>CAWDGL010000010.1:0-680785 GCA_963801885.1 uncultured Acidobacteriaceae bacterium | reverse complement strand
TTACCAGCCGCTCTCAGCGCCCTCTCCAACCGCCCAGACACCGAGGTCTGAGCCTTCGGACCGTTCGGTGCCGGTCAGCTCCGGCATCTCGAGAGCCGGGTCCGGATGCTCGCGTCTGAAGAACACGACGCAGATCAGAGCGTCCAGCGATAGTCCTCGGTCGGCTCGTACACGATGCCCCGCGTCAAAAGGTCCTCGATCTCCTGGCTCGAGTAGCCGAGGCGCTCCATGATGGCCCGGGTGTGCTCCCCCACCAGAGGTGGAGGACCATAGGGGCCGGTCGGAGACTCCGAGAAATCGATCAATGTGCCGAATTGGCGCAGCTGTCCGAGGGTCGGGTGGGGATACTCCGCCACCAGGCCGAGACGCTCGTTGTCGGCGTCGTGGAGGACGGCCTCTCCGTCGTTGGTGTCGACGGAGACCTCCGCGTCCACACCGGCTTCAGCGAGAACGTGGGACCAGGCCACCGCCGTCCGGGTGAGGAAGATCGGTTCGAGCGCCAACTCGATCTCCACCCGGGCAGCCACCCGTTCCTCGAACGTCTCGAAACCTTCAAGATCGGGGCGACCGAGCAGACGGCAGAGCCGCGCCCATTGACCTGATCGAAGGGCCGCAACCTGGACCCACCCGTCCTGGGTCCGGTACAGGCGGCAGCAGGGCGAGACCCCCGTCTGATTGTGGTCGAGACCGGGACGAACCGGCCCGGGCTGCCCGTCGACCAGGAACACGTCGGAACTGAACACGGCCGCACCGTTGAGAAGCGACGTCCAGAGGTCCTGTCCCTCGCCGGTACGACGTTGGTGGTAGAGGGCGGCGAGCACCCCGACCACCGACACCATGGCGTTGGCGGTGTCGGTCATCCCGAAGCGGAGATACAGGGGCGGATTGCCTCCGTCCACCGGACCCGCCTCGAACTCGAGGCCGCACGCGGCCTGGTAGAGCGGGTCGAGGCCGCCGAACTCCGACAGTGGCCCCTCGGCGCCGTAGGCGTAGGTGTTGCAGTGCACGAGGTCCGGGTTGCGCGCCTTGAGAGATTCGTAGTCGATGCCCAGGCGTGCTGCGGTCCCCTTCGTCATGTTGTGGTGGACCACGTCGGCGATCTCGGCCAGCCGCATGACCGCCTCGAGCCCCTCGGAGGCCTTGACGTCGACGGCGATATCGAGCTTGCCGCGCTGGCATCCGACGAAAGGCATCCCAGCCATCCGCATGCCGTCACCGCGTACAGGCTCAACCTTGATGACCTCGGCCCCCAAGTCCCCGAGGAGCATCGGCCCGAAGGGCCCGGCCAGATACTGGCCGAGGTCGAGGACGATCACACCGCTCAACGGACCCACGACACGTCCTCCACGATCCCAGCGTCGAGCAGACGATCGATCTCGGCCGCGGAATATCTCGCCTCCGCCAACACCTCGCGGCTGTGAGCACCGGCGCGGGGCTGACCGCCCTGGATCGCTCCCGGTGTTCCGCGCAACACGGCCGGAACCCCAACCTGAGTGGTGGGCCCGAGTTCGGGGTCCTCGACAGTCGCCGCCATCCCGTTGGCCACGAACTGGGCATGGGAGAAGACCTCGGCCATCGGCACCACCGCCTCAGCGCCAAGACCGGCTTCGTGGAATGCCTCGATGAGTTCGTCGCGGCGTCGCCGCAGGTAGGCGGCGCGGAGCCGACCCTCGTGACGCGCCCGCAACTCGGGGTCGCCGTGGAGCGCGCGCGGGTCCACGGGTTCCAGTCCCAGGATCTCCTCGGGTGTGCGCGTCGGCGTGAGGCCGTTCATCGTTGCGGCGTGGATCCACTCACCGCCGGCACACTCGTAGAGAGATGTCTGATGGATGCCCGGCGGATACGTCTTCGCCATGACCGAGTGAAACCCAGCGGGCGCTTGTTCGTGCTCCTGCCAGATCTGCGTGGTGTACGCGAGGACGCCCTGGTAGAGCGACGTCTCGACGTGCTGCCCGCGCCCCGTCGCCTCGCGGGAGATCAGGGCCGAGAGCACGCCCGACGCCAAGAGGAAGCACGCGGCCATGCTCGGGGCGGGAAAGTGGAGGTAGGTGGGGCCAGGTCGCCAGCCGGGCTGCTCGCTCTGCATGCCGGAGCGGGCCTGGACGGTCGCGTCCCACCCGGGTCGATCAGCGAAGCGATGGCCAGGCGGATAGGCCGGCACCGAGCAGAAGACCAAACGGGGAAACCGCGGTGAGACATCCGCGTAGGAGAGCCCGAGCCGGTCCATCGTGCCGGGGCTGAACGTTTCCACCAGCACGTCGGCGTCCCGGCAGAGCCGCAGGAACACGTCCCGGCCCTCGTCTGCCTTGAGGTCGAGCACCACCGACCTCCGGCTGCGATTCCAGACGTGGTAGCCGGGCTGGCGTCGAAAGGGATCCCCACCCGGCGGCTCGACCTTGATGACGTCGGCACCGAGCTCCGCGAGAAGCAGGACGCCGACGGGTCCCGCCACCCCCCAGCTCAGATCGAGCACGCGTACCCCCCGCAGCGGCCCTGCTGGCTCGGTCATGTGCCTGCGGCCACGCCGTTCTTATGATCCACGGGTGTCCTCATTCCTCGTTTCCCCGTGCTCCTGGTGGTCCCGAGGAAGTCCGCATCCGTGACCATCATCCCATCAAGGGAACAGCTGGCCCTCCACGTCGTAGGTGCGTCCCGGCTGACGGTGCCGATCGCGTCCGCAAGTTCGGCAAAGCGGTTTCTTCCCATCTCCACCCGGAGGCGCCTTTCACGGCGAGGTTCGAGTCGAACTCAGTCACCGCGCCGCCAGTGGCGGCAATTGCAGGTGGGCCTGGACCCAGGCGGACACGTCTTCTGCCATGGCGGCCGGATCTTCGAGGGGCCCAAAGTGGCCAAGGCGGGGTCGCTCGATGAGAGTGCCCTGAGGGAGAGCGTCGGCGATGGCCGGCGCGAAGACACCCGGCCCAACCTCTTCGGGGCGGCCGACGACAACGGCCACCGGTATCTCGAGTAGCGCGACGCTGCCCCACGTGTTGCTCGCCGCGGCCTGACGAAATACCTCGGCTTCGGTCGATGGCCGGCAACGCAACGTGACCGAGCCGTCCGGAGTGGGCGAGAAGCCGCCATCGACATAAGCCCGGAGAGCATCGGGATGAAGTTGGTTGAGCGGCGCCTTTGACCGGTAATTCTCTAGGCCTGGTCCAGCGAGTCGAAGCGGTCGCGACGCCGGGCCGCCCCCTCGGACATCGGGTTCTCGCCTTCTGGCAGCAGCCCGCCCCCTGTCGGGACGATCACCGGCTCGTAGAGCCACAGCGACTGGAATGCGTCGGGTCGTTGCGACGCAGCCAGCACCAGTGCCGCTCCACCCATGGAGTGGCCGATCCCATGCAGCGGGCCAATCGGGAAGCGGTCCGCGCTCAGAGCAGCCAGGACGTCGTCGGCCATGCCCGACCACGCCAAACCCGCCTCTGGCGGCAGCTCGGACATGCCATGGCCTCGCAGATCGACTGACACACAGCGGAACTGGTCGCTCAGGAGCGACGCCAGAGGCTCCCAGACCCGACCGTGGAAACCCGTGGCGTGAGAGAAGAGCAACACCGGAGTTGTCGTGCCGCCTCCCGGTCCGCCCAGATCGTGCAGGGCGACCCGCACGCCGTCGCTGGAATCGATCATCTCGTGCGTACAGCCCGCCATGGCGTGGCAAAGGCTAGTTGACGGCACAGCGACGACATCGGGCTCGGTGGGACACGACGCAGCCCCGGGTCCCACCTCGATTCTGGACGGGGCGCGCTTTGTGACTGGCCGTTCGAACGCCGAACCGTCGGGTTCGGCAGTCTGCTCGCTACAGCGAGCGGGCCGGCAACTCTGTACGCAACGAGCCTACAAGCATCAGCGCCAAGCCAGCGTGAGGTCCTTCACGTGTCGGAGCCCGGGCGGGTACTCGAGCTGCTCGTGGCCAGGCTTGACCCAGTAGTCAGGTATGACGACGGTGCCACTCGCGTCAACGTGACCCGCAGCTCCCTCCGGGCCAGATGTGAGCCCAGGCAACGATGCACTCCGCCCCCGAACGCGATGTGGCGGTTGGAGTCACGGTCGAAAAGAACATCGAACGGCGCCGGACACTGGCCCGGGTCGACATTGGCGGCCCCGTACAAGACGATGACGGCGGTTCCCTGCTTGATCGGGCAGCCGTTGGGTAGTTCGGTGTCCTCTGTCGCGACACGCGGCACGCCGAACGGCACCGGCGACTCCCAGCGCAGCAGCTCCTCGACGGCATTGGCGACGCAACCGGGGTCCTGAGCGATCTGGCGGCGATGTTCGGGATGGTTGGCCAGGAAGGCGTACATGCAGGTGAGCGAATCACTTACGGTGTCGAGCCCCGCAATGAGCATGAGGTAGCAGATGTCGACGACGTCGTCCCGGGACAGTCGCTCACCCTCGACCTCGGACACGACGAACTTCGACATGACGTCATCGGCCGGTTTCCTCGTCCGCTCATCGGCGAGGGCGCCGAAGTACTCGTAGATCTCTTGACCCGTCCTGGCCATCACCGCCGATCGTTTCTCGGGGTCAACAAGCGCGTCCGGGTCGATCTTCTCGGGATGCAAGATGCCGTCCCGCATGCGCAGGAACATACGGAGCTCTTCTTCGGGAAGGCCCATCAATCCCAGGAACACCGAGCTCGGGAAGATCTCGGCAAAGTCCTCCGTGAAGTTGCATTCCCCCGCGTCCATGAATCCGTCGATCAGGGCACCGACCCGCCGGGTGATGTCTTCCTCCTGCTCGTCCATGCGCTTGGGAGCGAAGAGTGGATCGAGGAGCTTGCGGTACTTCGAGTGCAGCGGCGGATCGACGTTGAGCGGGATCAGTGGCCGTACGTTGCCCAGCCCCATCTCGACCCGGGAAGAGAAGAGCTCGTGATGGCGGAGCACATGTTCGCTCAACGCACGGCCGAAGGTCAGCACGAGACCATCGGCCGGCTGGACGAGACCGGGGCCATCGATCACCGCCTTGTAGCTCGCCTGCGGCGATGACAGGTCGAGCATTGCCGCCATGACCTCAGCCCCCGTGGACTCCGGGCCGGCGGCGACATCATCAGCCATTACTGATCCGACTTCGCTTGGTCCCATGGACCGAACCGGCTTTGGCCCACACGGCACTCCGCGTCACTCGCGACCCCCCATGGTTGTGGCAGATGCTGTCGATCCAACCTACGCGCAGTTCAGCCTGGGAGCAACGATGTCACGTCCCCGCCGCCAATCAGTCCGCTCGTGAGCCCCCGACAACGGCGACGTGCAACGGATCCTTCTCGTTGACGGTCCGGCAGCGCTCGGCGGGACCTCTGGCGCACATGCTGCTCGCCGCGGTCGATGAAGCGGCTCTCGACATCTCCAATGCTCCCGACCGCCGCCGAGCTCATCGGCAGGCACGCCAGTCGCTCACGCGACTCATGGGAGGACTCGCCTGGCACGCGATTTCATTCTCCTACGACCGGACGAGGCGGAAAAAGGTCCGGAGCTCCTCGATGAAGATCGCGGGTTGCTCGAACGCGGCGAAGTGGCCCCCGCGTTCGAGCTCGTCCCAGTGCACGATGTTGGTGTACCTGCGCTCGGCCCAGCGCCTCGAGGGACGGAAGATCTCCTTGGGGAAGATGGAGACTCCGGTCGGAACTTCGACCTTGGCTGGCCGCCACCCTCGAAAGCTCTCCCAGTAGAGGCGGGCGGCAGACGCGCCACTGCCCGTCAACCAATAGAGCATGACGTTGTCAAGGATGCGGTCGGCGCCGAGGACGCCGACCGGGTCGCCATCGGTATCGGTCCAGTTCCAGAACTTCTCGAGGATCCAGGCGCACTGGCCGACCGGTGAATCAACCAGCGAATAACCGATCGTCTGCGGACGGGTCGACTGCTCCTTCGAGTAACCGGTGCCCCATTCCTCATGAAGCCGCAGTGACTCCAGCGCCGCCTGTTCAGCCTCGGTCAACTCGGATGGTTCACGACCGGGACCTGCGGCAAGCATGTTGAGGTGGATCCCGGCAACATGCGACGGATCGATGATTCCGATGCATGAGGTGACTGCCGATCCCCAGTCACCGCCTTGGGCACCGTACCGGTCATAGCCGAGCCGGGCCATGAGTTGAGTCCACGCCGTCGCGGTGCGCTCCACTCCCCAGCCGGTGGAGGTGGGCTTGTCGCTGAAGCCATAGCCGGGCAGAGAGGGGCACACCACGTGAAAGGCGTCGCTTTCCTCCCCACCGTGAGCGACGGGATCCGTGAGTGGACCGATGACCTCGACGAACTCGACGACCGACCCGGGCCAGCCGTGTGTCAACACCAAGGGGAGAGCGCTCTCCACCGGCGAACGAATGTGGAGAAAATGGATCCCGAGCCCGTCGATGTCGGTCCGGAATTGCGGGAAGAGATTGAGCCGCGCCTCCCGTGGTCGCCAGTCGTACGTATCGGCCCAGTAGCGGCAGAGGTCCTGCAAGTACTCGAGCGGGACGCCCTGGGACCAATCGGCGACGGTCTGAGGTTCCGGCCAACGAGTCCGGGCCAAGCGGGTGGCCAAGTCGACGAGATCGGTCTCACCGACCTCGATGCGAAACGGAGAGATCTCGTGGATCAACTGGGCCTCCCAGGAAACGGCCTACCCATTTCCGGCGATCTTTTCACAAAGGCTGTTCTGTGTTTGGACGTAGCTCGTCGAACGCAGACCAACGTGTCGTTGGCGGGTATCGGCTTGCTCGCGTCGGGACGTGCGGCGACGGGATCGGGCAGGGCTCATTCACCATGTCTCGAAGGGACCAAACATGACGTCCCTCCCGGGAGCCGCGTCAAAATACCCCGAGCTCATTCGGAGATCACTGGTCCGTTCACGTCAATTAAGCTTGACGTGAACGTAAGCTCATGAATTGGACGGTCCGAGACAAAGGGAAAGGAAGTTCGCAGTGGAACAGAAAACCAAAGAGTGAACGGATTTGGTGCTGGACCATCTTTGCCTGCGACCTTCCGCGCTGAGATTACGGAGGCGATTACGTCGGCGTCGGGGTCGCGGTCCAACGTCAAGGAATCCTCCGGCCGGACGATGATTCGAACTATCCCAGCGGTCCAAAATCACCGCTGCTCACGATAGGCCTCTTAGTACGGCGGTGCTGCAACGTCGCCAGCAAGATTTTCAGAGTTGAATCCAAGCATCGTTTTTCCAAAACCTCATAGCGGCGATATTGCAACCGAGCCAGGGGCTGGCGCATTGTTCAACAAGCTCGATGACTGTGGCGCGACTGATCCCGAGTTGAGCCGTCTGGAGCCGCAAACGGTCGAAACTGCGAGCGAGACCGACCTCGCGATCAGCTCAGCGAAGGAGCTTTCTACGCGTGAAAACGTTTAGCCGCGCGGCAGCGCTCGCGCCAGCGCTGGTAGTGACGACTTTGGTCGTGAGCATTATTAGCTCACTGGGTGCACCTCTCATCAACACAGTTGCACTGCAATTCCACGAATCCCTGAGCACTGCTCAATGGTCCCTGACCGTTACGCTCTTAGTCGGCGCGATCAGTGCGCCCGTGATGGGCCGCTTGGGCGACGGACCCCGAAGGCGATCCACAATGATCGGTGGCATCACCGCGGTTGCCGTCGGATGCATCGTTGCCGCCCTGGCTTCCAATTTGGGCGTCCTAATTGTGGGTCGGGCGCTGCAAGGAACGGGTCTTGGTCTCGTGCCGCTTGCTATGGCGACGGCTCGCGACGAGCTACCCAGGGACCGGGTGGCTCCGATGATCGGACTTCTATCAGTTTCCACGGCGGTCGGTGCCGGTGCCGGTTACCCGATCAGTGGACTCATTGCAGACCGAATGGGCTTGTCCGCTGCTTATTGGTTCGGAGCAATCGTGAGCGGAATCGCTTTGGTATGTGTGGCGGCGGTTCTCCCAGCTTCCAATCGCGGGAGTCGCCAAGCACGTCTTGACGTTTTCGGCGCGCTGTTGTTCTCTGCAGCGTTGCTCTGTCTTCTGATCTCAATCGCTCAGGGTGAGGCTTGGCGTTGGGGATCACGGACGATTCTTGGACTGTTCATCCTCAGCGTTTTTCTTCTGGTCATCTGGTCGTTTCAACAGCTCCGCTCCAGTCACCCGCTGGTTGACCTTCACCTCTTGAAAGCTCCGGCAGTGCTCGCGGCTGATGTCTGCGCGATGGTTCTGAGCATCGCGATGTACATGATGCTCTCTTCGGTGACGGAATTTGTTCAGCTACCAAGAGCCGAGGGTTTCGGGTTTTCGGCTTCGGTGGTCGAGGCTGGGCTGATACTGGTACCGATGTCGCTCTGCATGTTGGCGGGCTCTCGACTTCTACCCAGGCTGGTTAAGCATGTCGGGGTTCGGGCATTGCTCACGATCGGGTGCATGGTGGTGTCCCTCTCTTGCGTCTTCTTTGCGCTACTTCACGATTCCGAGTGGCAATCATTCGTCACAATGGGCATCCTCGGCATAGGACTTGGAATTACCTACGCCGCGATTCCCGGACAGATTGTACAAGCCGTTCCCGAAGGTGAGACTGGTAGCGCCATGGGCTTCTACCAGGTTGTTCGCTACGTGGGGTTCTCCACCGGTAGTGCGCTCACAGCCTCGATTCTCGCGAGCCACTCTTCGGGGAGTCAGCCATCATTGAACGCGTACACCACCGTGTTCTGGGTTGCTGGTGCCATTTGCGTCGCGGCCGCTCTCTTGGCGTGGATACTTCCGGCACTGGATCATTCGACTCCTCCTGGTAATCGACTGGGCGAAGATGAGACCAAGCTCGTCGAACAGACAGAGGGCGAAGATCTCGTTATATCCACGGGTTCCGCCTTTGGCGAACCGATCCCGCAGCAATCGGAGCGCCGTAATGCATGGGATTGACTTGCTGTTCAACTCGCACTTGGAACGGGTGGAGCGCCGAATAAAATCGGGGCCCTGCGTGTGGCACATCGGAATTTGTAGAGTTGGCTTCTGGCCTGGCGATGTGTTCGCGGCCCCAACGGGGTGAGCTGAGTTTGTGCAGTCCCAACGGGTTTCGACCGGTCGCCACCTTGAGGGAGCGGCCCGCCCCGTCTTTTAAATCTTTTTGTTTTCTGCTGCCCGCCACCGAGACGGGGACGGCCGCCGCGGCAACGGTGTCAGCCGCTGAAAGCCGCGGCCGCCGGTGACCTCCGCGACGATGACCTTCGTCGACACCTCTCGGCCCACGCCGTCGTGGAACGGCATGCCGGGAAAGTCCTCGCGTACCTTGGTGACGACCATCTGGTTCCCGTCGCGGGGGTCCGGATCGGTGGCCACACCCGGCGACAATACGTACCCGCTGATCGTCTTCGCCCACGGCTTGGGTGGCTCCCCCCAGGGGTACGAGCAACTGCTGACCGCGTGGGCGGCTGCAGGCTACGTGGTGGCCGCACCGCTGTTCCCCCTGTCGAGCAGTGAGACGCCCGGCGGGGCCGATGGCGGGGACATCGGCAACCAGCCCGGTGACATGAGCTTCGTTATCGACCAGGTGCTCAAGGCTTCGGCTGCCTCCAACGGGACTCTCTCGGGTTTGGTCAACCCGAGCGAGATTGGGGCGGCAGGCCACTCCAACGGTGGCATCACAACCCTGGGCCTGGTGGCCAACAGTTGCTGCCGCGACACTCGGGTCAAGGCAGCCGTCGTCATGGCCGGCACCACCGAGGGTCTGGGAACTGGCCACTACAACTTGGCCGAGGCGCCGCCGCTCCTCGTGGTCCAAGATCTCCATGACGGCCTCGTTCCCTATCCCGATGCGGTCGCAGTCTTCAACAAGGCGCGGGGACCGAAGGCGCTCCTCGCTCTCGATTGGGACAGCCAGCCTGACGCCTCGGGATCGTCTGCGCATATGGCGGCCTCGGGCGAGGTCGGCCCGACGTCGGGTCCCGTCATCAGGTCAACCACAGCGTTCTTCAATGCCTTCTTGAAACATGAGAACGGTGCGCGACAGGCTGTCGCGGCCACGGGTCGCTCCTCCCTGTCGACAGTGCACACCGCCTGGGCTCACGGATCCCGTGCGACCTTGCCCGTACCGAAGACGGCAGCGCGCAATCTCCACGCTTCGGTCACGCCCGCCGCCGGGCTGCACGACGGCCAAGCTGTCACAGTCCGATGGAGCGGATACACGGCTGGCAAGGTCGTCAATGTCCTCGAATGCTCCCATGTGGACATCGTCTCAGCCAGTTCAGCCGGCTGCAGCTTCGCCCACGCCGCGATCCTGCACCCTGACCCCACAGGATCGGGGTCGGTGGTCCTTCAGGTTGGTACGGGTTCAATCGGCAACGGTGTGTGTGATGCAGCGCATAGCTGTTATGTCATCGTGAACAATGCAAGTTCTACAGACCCGGCGGACACCAAGAAGCTTCCCATCCGTTTTGCTGCTTGAGCACGGCTTCACGATGGTGCCCTGGAAGCCGCACGAGGGGAGGCACAATCGCGGGCAGCGAGCTGAGCGCTCGGTCTGCCAGTAGCCGGAGTGGAGTTGCATCGCAGGTCGAGAGGCCACTGCCAGCCCGCATAGGCGTTCCCGATTCCGATGTGGTGAAGCGGTGCACGGTGCGCGGTGCGCGGTGCGCGGTGCGCGGTGCGCGGTGCGCGGTGCGCGGTGACGCAGTGTGATCCGGCCGGTTTTGTCCACCCGGTCAAAGCGCAGTCGTCGATCTCCCACCTCGTAGACCGCTCCGCCCCCGAACTCGACGTGAGTCATGTCGGCCTGCTAGGTCTCGTTGGGGACTTCCGCCACGAACGCTTGAACGAACTCCTCGGACGCTTCTCGGTGAGAGGGCGACGAAGCCCCGAGCCTTGAGCACCCGGAAGATGGTCGAGATCGACGGCGGTGCTGTAACGCTGAGACAGGTGGAAGTGGATGGTGGTGGCCCCGGCATGGATTCCGTCGTCAGCGAGCGCCTGGTGCACCGCGACGATCTCGTCCTCGTAGACGTCGGCGATCCGGATCGGGGACCGGTGCGGCCGCCGGGAGCGTGGCTCGAGGCCGGCGGGTCCCTCGAGGCGGTAGTTCCTGAGCAGCTTGAAGGGCCAGCCCGCGGTCACGTCATGGGCGGCCGCCAGTTCCTTTATCGGTCGCCCGGTCCGTAGATGCGTCTCGATCAGGAACCGTCCCACGTGCATAGGAAAACCCTTCCCCTCAGCGGGTTCCTATGTCTTGACATGCCCAGAGGCGGTGTCGTATGTCCTGGAATCAGACACTGCCGGGGGCTTCGAGATGTGTCAGGTTTTCTGGGACGAGTGAACCCTCAGGCGATATCTCTGACACGTCCCTGATAGTCGACCGATGGGTCGAGTACGAGATGTCACAAGGTGACCCCGTCTTCGTCGATCACACGTATGTCGAGGTCAGCCGCCGCGGACCATGACACGCTCGCCCTTGTGCGCTCGTCGCAGTACCCGGTTCTCAGGATGCCAGGATCTTCGCCTTCTGGGCGTCGAACTCGGCGTCGGTGAGAATGCCCTGCGACTTGAGCTCGGCCAGATCCTTGAGTTGTGCCACCTGGTCCCTTGACAGCGCGGCGGCCTGCGGCGGCGGACGGCGTATTGCTGCTGGGGCTGCTGTTTCGCGTACTGCTGGTCTTCTTGTTGGGCCCAGCGATTCTGCTCGCGGCGCGACACGCGATTGCCGACAGCGGTGGCCGTCACGGCGATGGCGGCGGTGCGTGCGATGCCTTGGAGAAGCGGCATATCGGTCTCCTTTCAGCCCCACGGCCGCGTCGAGCCGCGCCGCAAGGTCGTCCTGGGGAATGTAGCCGGTAGCTACGAGTTGGGTCTCACCGCGTCGCAACGCCCGGATGAAAGGCGTCGCCCAACGGTTCTCGAAGATCAGGATGGCGGCGGACGAACCGAGCGGAATCACCGGTGCCGGTGGTCGGCTGAGGAGTCGGCCTGGCAACGGGTCTGGTGATTGTCCTCTTCCCGGCGGCCGCCATTGGCGGCGGTCTACGTGCTGGCCACGGCGGTAATGGAACTTGTTGGCTCAGTTTGGTCTTGCTGGTCACCTCTACCTCGCGCTCATCAAATTCGACCGCCTTAGAATGGGCTGTGAAAGACGACTGAGCTGCGGGCGTTGGCCGAATCGTTCCGGTCGAAGCCGTGGCAGCCGAGCAGATGCTGCGCCGGGGCACGCAAACGCGTCGACCGCTGGAGGCGAATCGCCGCGAAGCAAGCGGCATTCGCCGTCTGCGCGTCCCGGAAATGACCGAATCCCGAGCGGCTTCCGGTGCGCAACGCTCCCACCCACCGTATTCTGGCTGGATCGGCACCGCAATACATTGCCATTGTTATCTGATCCTGCTTCGGCCTCAGCTACGTATTGCTGGTGTTCCGTTGCCGAGCCTGCCAGAGGCGGCCGACGAGTGCATCAGTAAAGCGGTTCATGCAGCCTCCACGAGAACGAGGTACTCAGCCTTCATGCCGCGCCGCGGAATGACGTCCAGCAACAGGCTGCCGTCGTCGTCCAGCAGCAGGCTGGCTTCGTGCCGATAGAGCGCGTCCAGACGCCCCCTGATCTCGGTCAGGCGCTTCCCGCGCTCGGCGGCGGGCAGGCCTGTGGGCAACCGCTCGATGTGCGGCTGCAGGGCTGCCATGAGGGCCGGCTTGCCGAGCAGCAGCACCAGCATCGCCAGGGTGCCGCTGCTGGCTTGACCGAGCGCCTGCGCGGTCCATGCGCCGAGAAAATCGCTGTCATGCGGCGGTTCCTGCGCTTGGTCGGCGAGCAGTTCCACGTCGTGGCGGCCAGGTCGGATCATCGCCAGGTTGTCGTGCAGGGCGCCGACCCGGGCGTCGAGCAGCTTGTCAATCTGCGCCGACACGCGCTCCGTCACTTCGGCGCGCGACAGGCCTTCTGCGGGTGCGCTGCCGTCGGCCCTGATCTCGATCGCGGCTAGTTCGGTCTCCGCGGTGGCGATGTCGGCGCCGATCTCGGCCAGCGAGCGGGTGCGGTCGATCGGCGAAAGGTGACCGATTTCGCGTCCGGGTAATGCCGCTTCAGCGTCGCGGTAACGCCGTTGGCCAACGCGTTCCAGTTGCCAGTGCGCACGTTGTGCGCCACCTGTTCCTCGCGGCGCCGCGCGAGACGGCGCTGCGCGCTGCGGTACTCGGAAACCTTCACTGCGCTGCATCCGAGGTCAAGCAGCCGCTCGTCGCTGGCGGTCCTGACGACGTTGAGCACGTCGGCTTCGCTGACGTGATGGCGCTGTGCGGCCGTCCAGGTGTCGCGAATCGACCACGCCACTTGACCCTCGACGGCGGTGGCGTGGCGCGCGGCTTCGCGGGTCAGTTCGACGAGCGGTGCCGCTTGCTCGGACAGGGCCTCGGCGCGGTCCAAGATTTGGTCCGCCATGGCGCGATTGAGGTGCGTGCTCATGGATCAGTTCCTCACGATCAGGCCGAGCGCCGCCAGCGCTGCGACGGCCGGCGAGTCGAGGCCGATCAGGCCAGCCGCGGCGACTTCAGCAGTGCGAGACAAGACGGTCACTTGCACCTGACCGCCGGCCAGTGTTGGGGCTGCGAAGGGCCACGAGCGCGCGGACCAGGTGTCCACGTCGAGCGCGACTGCCAGGGCGGTTCCGGTGCCGACGTACTTGGACCAGGTGCCGCTTGTGTTCACGAGCAGTTGGCCGCGCTGCAGGGTCGCGAGGCTGCCGGTGATAGCGATGGCGTCACGGGAGCCGTGGCCGGGGAGTTCGGAGACGATGGGTTCGCTCATGGTGGTGCTTTCGGGTGGGGTGGGGAGATCAGACGGAGGCAGACGCGTGCCGGCCTTCGAGCCAGGCCACGATCGCCGAGGTTTTCAGGAAGCGTTGGCCGCGCGCGCCGATGCGCACGACGGTGAAGGGCAGTTGGCCGCGGGCGATGCCGCTGTCGAGCAGCTCCGGCGAGATGCCAAGCATGGCGGCCGAGCAGGCGAAGTCGGCCAGGTGGAAAACGCGACCGTTCTCGGTGACGGTCGGCGAGGGATGGGACATAAACGCGCTCCGAATTGAAGGGATGCGCTCAATGTCTGTCCAATAGCCTCAAACGGGACTGTGGCCGTTTTTCCAAGTCCCTCCGTCGGGCTCCAAGGAAAAAATCGCAGGGTCGTCTTTTCGAGTGAAGCCGCGTCGGGATTCCGCTTGAAAAAGGCGCAAATCGAGCCGATCCGGCAGTTTTCTACCGCGGCGTTGTTTTGCAGCTTTTTGACTGTCGCTTGCACGTCTTAGCGCAACTTTAAAAAACACTATTTTTTTAGGAATCGCTGCCTAGGCAGTATTTCAAAGTTCAAACTTTTTAGGCTAAATGTTCCCCGAGGCTCTTCGTCCCCTCGGGGGTCGAAATTTGCTTACAGGGACCCCGGGGCAAACAGACCCTGAGCGTCAGGCCGACCAGCCCCACCATCCCGCGGCGAGGCACCTGCGCGGCCGCGTGCGCGTCGATTAGCAGATGGTCGAGGGCGGAGCCGCGTACTCGATCGAAAGCGCCTTCACGCTCGCCAGCCAAATCCGTGCCTCAAACGCTTGCGGCAGAAGGATCGAATCGCGAAGCCAAGCGCCAGGTCTGCCGAACGCTTAACCATCTCGTCGATCGTCGGTCGCGGTATGCCGCGCGACCTGATGTCGAGCGCACGCTGCAGTGCCATACGCCAAACCTCGCTCAGATCGATGTCGTCCAGGTAGATGGCCGCCATGCAGGCTGCAGCAGGTTCGAGACTGTGAATATCCAACACCAGAATAAGTAGCGCGGTCCGTTCGCGCTGCGACAAGATGGTCGCCGCAGTGGGTGTGTCGGTGGTCATGATGGTTTGTCCTGAATGTCACTTGCGCGTGCGAATGAGGTTTTGAAAATTTCGCGGTGCTTATGACAGTGTTTAGTTAAAAATAGTGAAAAACGCTTTTGTGCATTCGTGCGCGCAAGTGACAAATTGGACAAACGAGTCAGCCCGCGGTCAGCCTTCGACCGTTTGTCCAGAATGTCACTTGAGGGGATCACGAATCGCGGCTACAACGGTTTTACGGCGCGCCTTCTCGGCTATGGCCTGTAGCGCGAACTTGCCGTGAACCTTCGGGTTGACCGTCCATTGGGTGGCGCGCCCCTTAATTCGTTGGCGGGTGCAACCCATCCGGACAGTTCGAGCGACCGCATTACGACATCGCGGCCGCGCTCATCCTCTCGGAGTTCTTTCAACGCCTCACGATAGATCGACCGATCGGTGATCGTCTCCAGTTCCTTCGCCAGGATGTAGCCGGCGACGCGGCGGCAGCGCTGGTGGTGCTCGGTCTCGCCGACGACGCGGCTGTAGAAGTCGAATTGAGCAGGGACGACAAGATCAAAGAACACTCGCACTGCCTTCGCGGCAGTCTCTTTCGTCACCAGCGCGGCAGGCTCTGAGAAGTCGTTGAACGGGTCGTCCGCGCTGCGGTTCTCGATCAGGTGGTAGACCAGCACCAGCCGCGCGAGTTGCCCTTCGCCCTTGGACAGCGCGATGGCGAGGCGGCTGTCGGTGGACGGATCGCGCGCCAGCGCATCGAGTCTGCGTCGACCGGCGTCGAGTTCCTGCTGAGCGCCGGGCGCGAGCTTGTAGACATCCGGCCATGCGCCACAGTCGCGGACCAGTGCAAATTCCTCCACAAGCGCGGCCCACTGTGCTGCGGCCTGATCGTCAGCAGCCACATCGAGGCCGGGCGCTGCTGCACGCGTCGGGATCATGAGGTAGCGCTGCAGCAAGCCGTCTTCGCGCAGGCCGCTGGCGATCTTGCGCATCGGGTCGGGCTGGATGCCGCCGACGATGGACAGGCTCAGGTGCGGGACGGTGATGGCCTTGCTGACGCGATCGACGATGAACGGCGCGCCGTTGTAGGCCTGCAGATAAAACGCTGTGTCTTTGGACGCCCCGTTGCTGCGGTAGGCATCCATCGAGCCGAAAAAGCCCGACAGTTCGTCGTGGACCACAAGCATGCCGGCCGGGTTTGTGTGCAGGATCAGCGCAAGCGCCTCGGTCGTCGCATCGTGCGCCAGGACGCGCGGCATGATGGGCTGCGGCGGCTCGGTGCGCTTGTCCTTCTTTGCAGCCGTGCACGCGTCGAGCCATTGGGCCATCGCAGCATCGTGCTCGCGCGCTTTCTGCGCCTGATGCTTCTCGACGGCCGACAGGACTGCGGACATCGGCGGGCTTTTCTTGCTCGACGGATCGCCAACCAGCGCGACCCAAAGCCGCGGCGACTCCAGCCAGGTGACGTCATAGGCTTTGACCTGAAGTTGAAAGCGATCCGGCAAGAGGCCGGCGGCTGCGACCAGCATTGTCCAGGTCGGGATCAACGGATCGCAGCCCATGCGCCGCGCCAAGTCGGCCGCGAAGTTCGACGACGGCCGGATAGTCGCCAGGCACGAACCCGAACGGCCGCGCCTGTGCGCTGGCGAACAGGTCGAGCGGATCGGACGCGTCGAGCGTGTCCGGCTGCAGGAACTTGGCAACGGCCGACTTCACCAGCCCGGGAATCTCGGCGATCCGCTGGCGGTAGCGCTCCGACCCATCGCTGTGCTGCTCGGCGTACGCGGTCAGCATCGGGCCGAACAAGTCGCCGGACACGCCACGCGCTGCGAAGTGTCCAGCGAGACCGCGGAGAGCGTCATGCAGGCCGGCGCCGCCGGTCTCGATGGTGTTGCGAGCGCCATCCAAGTCGAACGATGGGCGTTTGTCAGCCGTGATGGTGTCCACCGGCGGGAACGCCGCGAAAACTTCGGCCTTGGTGTAGCGCGGGCGATCGCTCTGGCGCACGATGCGGGTGACGTGGCCGCCTGCATCGGGTTTCAGGTTCACGGTGCCGGCCAGGCGCAGGACGCGCGCGATGTCGGTGGCGCTGGCGTCGGTGCCGTACTGCGCCGCGATGCCGCTCTGCAGGTGTGCAAACGAATCGTCCGGCGCCTCGTCGACAAACCAGTAGTAATGGAATTTGCCCGGGGACGACTCGACGATGAGATGCGGCTCGATCGGCCATGCGCGCGGCGCGCTGCGCTTCGTGTCGTCGTCGGTGTAGACGGCGCGAATGCGCGTGATGTCGTCCTTCGCGCGCTTCTCGGTCGCGGTCTCGTTGACCGTGATGTAGATACTGAAGCCGGTCGCCTGCTGCTGCTCGATCCATGACCAGAGAGACACCAGCGCGCCGCGGCGGTGGTAGACGGTTGCTGCGGCTTCTCCTTCGCGAGCGGGGCGAATGACCGCGATCGTCACTGGCGCGTCATCGCGGCCGGTCAGCGCGCGGACATGCTGGAGCGCGGCGCCGAGGTCGAGGCTCAATTGCTGCTGATCCATCACGCGCCGGCCGCCCGCGCCAATTCGAGCCGGCGAACCAGCGCCTTGATCTCGGCCTCAGACTTGCCGGCGATGCGCGCTTGATTGAGCGCCGCGACTTCGCTCTCGGGCCAGCCGGACATGCGCCGGCCGATCTTCACGGGCTTGGTGAACATGCCGGTCGCGATGTCGGCATAGTGTTGCGTGCGGCCGATGCCGCGCGCTTTGATGGTGTCGGGCACCCGGTAGATAACTTGAACCATTTCGATCACTTGCGAATGTTGTTGAACATGTCCGCAAGTATTTCGAGCCCGGGCAAAACGCTCTACCCGAATAGTCCAGAGAAAACGGGAACGCTAGTCGAATAGCCCCGACTGCTCGCGATCCGCATCCGTGATCGGCGGAGGCGCAGCAGCGCGGCGGCGCTCTAACTCGGTCTCTATCAAGCGTCGCGCTTTCTTCACAGTCATCGGCTTGTCCGGGTCGTCGTCGACGAATTCCGGCAGAAGGTGAATATGCTGCTCGACCTCAGCCGTCAGCGACCAACCGTCAAAGCCTTGCAGGCGCAAAACCGCCTCGATGAAATCTCTCTCATCGCGATCAACGCGCTGGCCGCCAAGTCCAGAGGCTTTCAGCACGTCGCCCGCGAGAGACTTTGACGATGCGCCGACTGATGCCGCGAGCAGGCAGCGAGACAACTCCCGGACAAACAATTTGTCATCATCGGTGAGGCTGCCGGCCGACAGCCGCGCGAGCGCGTCCTCGACAGCGCTTCGCGCCTCGCGCGAGACTTTGCCGGCTGCGGGTTGCTGATCGCGTGCCACAACGCCGTCCGCGGGTCCGCCGCGTCATACATGAACGGCATGTCTGGCGGCTCGTTGGCATAGGGGTCGTCGGTCATTTCGTCGCCTCCAGCAGCTTGTACAGGGTCGCGAGGGCTCTGCGCTTCTCGGCCATGTAGTCGTGTCCATCGTAGTGGCGAGCTTGGACGCCTGTTATGCCGTGCGACTGCAGCCGGCCGCGGATGTCCTGCGACACCTGTGCGCTCGCCAGCAGCGTCTCGACTCCAGAGCGGATGCGCTTGGCTTGGAAGCCCTCGATTGCATCGCCTGCAGCCTCGACAGCCCAATTGCTCAGCGATGTTGCTGCGACGTGTGTTTCGCCCGCATCGGTCGACAGCGCGAACACTCCGACTGGCTTGCACTCGCCCAACGCGGCTGCCGCCTCCTTCGTGAGCGGCACGGTGTGCGGTCGGGGCGGCCGGCCGGGGCGACCCTTGCCGTCGTGCAGCAGGATGAAGTCCGAGCCGGCATTCGCTGTCAGCAGGTTCACCAGTTGCTCGATGCGCTGGCCTCCGGTCAGTAGATGCAGGCGCAGCAGCGCGCCCTTGAACCCCGGGCATCCCCTTGATGGCGCTGTTATCATCTGCTTCGTTCAGCGTGCTTGCTTGAGGTCGATCGCGTCACCATCTATCGAACTCTCAGTCTTTTGAAACGGCACGGCCTGATTGACGAACTCGATCTCATGCACCTGCAGGGCGAGAAACATTTTTACGAGCGCAAGACCCCGCGCGAGCATATCCACATGACCTGCCTGCGTTGTGGACGAGTAACGGAGTTTGAGAGCCGACTTCTTGACGGCCTGAAGAAACAAGTGCAGAAGGAATGCCGATTCCAGATTGCCGTCGCACGCATGGAAATCGGGGGCTATTGCTCCACTTGCCGAAGTGGGTCCGAAGCGAAAGCGACCCGAGCTTAAGCCCGACGTCCGGGCGCCCTCCGGGATAACTCGTGCTTCGCGCATAATCCGTCGATCTATGCGAATCAAAACTTTCGGATAGCCGTCGATACGATCATTATATGCCTTGACAAGTATATGCAATATGGGGTATATGAACAGTGTGGAATCCGTATTCGAAATCATTGCGGAGCCGAACCGCCGCGCGATACTCAGCGTCCTGGTCTCGGCTGAACAGTCGGTAGGAGAGATCGAGCGCCGGCTGCGTATGCCGCAGCCGACCGTTTCAAAGCACCTGCGCATACTGCGCGACGCCGGGTTCGTGGAAGCCACCGTCGACGCACAGCGCCGTCTCTACCGGCTCAAACCTGAACCATTTCAGGAGGTGGATATGTGGCTGGCGCAGTTCCGCCGCTTCTGGTCCGCTCACCTGGATGCCCTCGAACGCCACCTGGATCGCATGGATAAGAATCGCGTGGATACGGACCGCATGAATCCGTCAACATCAAAGAAGTCAAGTTCATCGAAAAAGAAACAACAAAGACAAACGCGGCCAAACCGCGAACGTGACAAAGGAGAAAAGAAATGAAAATCAAGGTGACCAGCGTATTTGTGGACGACCAGGAGAAAGCGCTGCGGTTTTATACGGAAGTGCTCGGTTTTGCAAAGAAGACAGACTTTTCGCAGGGCCCATATCGTTGGCTGACTGTGGCCTCGCCCGAAGAGCCGGACAGCGTCGAATTGCAGCTTGCGCTGAACAACAATCCACCGGCCAAGACGTATCAGCAGGCGATCTTTCAACAGGGCCAACCTGCGGCCAATTTTTTTACCGACGATATCAAAACTGACTACGAGCGGATCAAGTCGCGCGGCGCCGAGTTCACCATGCCGCCAACGGACGTGACCGGCTCGACTATTGCGATGCTGAAAGACACCTGCGGCAACCTGATTCAGCTCACACAACTGAAACGCTGGTAAGGCGATTCAAGGAGAATACGGTGAACGATCGTGAGCATTACACGCCGGGTCCTGCCAACATGGCGCGCATAGAAAAAAGCGCGGGACAAAACGGGGAAGAGAAGTGGACTCTCGTTCTGGTCCGGGAACTGCGCCACTCGCCGGAGAAAGTCTGGCAGGCGATCACCGACCCGGCGCATCTTCGTGAGTGGGCTCCGTTTGACGCTGACGGAAATCTGGGTACGGTTGGTGCCGCGGTGAAACTCACTACCGTCGGAGCGCCCGTTCCGCGCATTACCGAAACCAGAGTGACGCGGGCTGACGCTCCCGAGGTGCTCGAGTACAAATGGGGACAGTTCGATATGCGGTGGGAACTCGAAGCCCTCAGTGACGGAACGCGCCTGACGCTGTGGACCAATATCGGTCATCGCTACATCGCAATGGGCGCTGCTGGCTG
Organism: uncultured Acidobacteriaceae bacterium; assembly: GCA_963801885.1. Taxonomy (GTDB): domain Bacteria; phylum Acidobacteriota; class Terriglobia; order Terriglobales; family Acidobacteriaceae; genus Sulfotelmatobacter. The sequence continues at coordinate 660,376 of CAWDGL010000010.1, read as the reverse complement.
GCACATTTGCTTCGATGTTTTGGATCATCTTCTCGGTCGAGATCCCATTGGTCGCATGGTCGGTCCGGATGCCATCCAGTTCGGCGGCTGGCAGCGATTGAACGCGGAATATGCCAAGCAGTTCGGGATTGAGTCGCCGAATTGGCCGCCTCAGGCGGAGCAAAAGTCGTAGGTGGTTCATTATTCGTACTCGACATCGTTCGCATCGGCTTCGTCACGATTCGCGCGACTTCAGAGGAGGTCCTATGAACTGGAACAAATGGATTCGGCAGGCGCATCGCTGGCTGACCATTGCCTTTACGCTGGTCGTCACCGTCAACGGCATTGCCGTCGCAGAGAAGAAGTACACCAACTCGTTGGGCCTTTTGGCGGTGTTCACGCTCGCCCTGCAGTTTTTCACCGGCGTGTACTTGTTCGTGTTGCCGTATGCCGCCAAGTGGCGCAGCGGGCAACGCACCAACTGAACGGGGGACAACCGTACACTTTTTTGCCCGTGCGGCGACTTAGCTTTCCGGTAGGCAATCTTGTGTTCACCACATCCCCTGACCTGTGGGTTCTTTCCGACGGCAGGGAGCTTCTGACCAAGATGGTGTTCGCTAGAAAACCTCGTAACAGGTCAACATCAGATCCCTCCACTTCACAGATGATCGCCTTTGCGATGATCTGTTCCGGTCGGGATGACAGAGTCTGGGAGATCTCAACAATCCCCACTCAAGCCAAAAGCGGGCTTGAGTGGGCCACCCGTCGCAAAACAAAGTGGTTGGGGTCGGACTACTTCCGCGATGTTAGGATGGGGCACCCGGCGCTGTTTTCAAAGGCAAAAAGGAAATTCCGGTTTGAGATGAAAACGCTCAAGATGAAAACGCTCACTAATACTCTTTTTGTTCTAATCCTCTCGTTGTCGTTGGCGGGAGTCAACGTCGCCCAGACACCGGCCCCTCAGGCAAAACTGCTCATCACGAATGCGCTTCTCTTCACCATGGTCCCGGGGCAAGAAAAGCCCTTTACTGGATACATCGTGGTGGGGAGCGATGAAACTATCACCGCTATTGGCACTGGCTCGCCGCCGTCCGGCTTGTCGGCCACGACTACCTACGATGCAGCCGGAAAGTGGATTATTCCTGGATTCATTTCCGCGCACAGCCACTTGTGGCAAAGCGCCTACCGTGGCCTGGCGCCGGACAAAGAGCTGGATGGTTGGATCACTGCTCTGTACGGCGAACATGCGCCTCAATCGAAAGCGGAGGATTTCTACTGGTTTACGCTGGATGGGGCGCTCGACCATCTTCGCCACGGCGTAACGGCGGCCTTCAATTTTAACTATGCACCGAGTGACCTGGGTAGCAGCAGGGGCGACCAGAGTTACGATCGCGCGGAGTTTCGCGCGGAAGCAAAGTCGGGAATTCGGTTTGTGCATTCCATCAGCACTGGCCGGGTGGGACCGAAATGGTCGACGGCCCAGGCGATTGCCTACGTGAAGAGCTTTATGGATTGGACGAAAACGCAGCCCTCTTCCTTCGACAGCCGTTTCCTGAAAACAATGCTCGATGGTGGCGGCGCATACGCGGAAAATGCGGACCAGGTGCGGGCGGAAGCGCGACTTATGCGCGAACTTGGGATTGGAGACGAGCAGCACTATCTGGAAACTGCGGCGGAAGAGGTCAAGGAGAGAGCGATGTTTCCCTGGTTCGTGGAGAGCGGCATCCTCGGGCCGAGTCTGGTCTGGGGACATTTCGTTCATCCGGATCAGAATATTCTCGAGCAGACTGCGAAGTTTCATGTTGGTGTGAGCTGGAATCCGCTCTCGAACGGACGGCTGGCCTCGGGCATTGCGGACATTCCTGCGTACCTGAAAATGGGAATCCGCGTGGGAATGGGAGTAGATGGGGAGGCTAGCGCGGACCGCGCCGACCCGTTTGAAAACATGCGCATGGGGTTGTATCTGGTGCGCGCAAAGTATGAAAACGCCAGCGTGCTTTCGCCTTATCAGGTATTGCAGTTGCATACTCTTGGCTCCGCCGACGTGCTGGGCGTGGGAGATAAATTGGGGAGTCTGGCGAAGGGCAAGCTGGCTGACATGGTGGTGATTGACCCAAGTGAATTCGGGCATGTGTTTGACCCTTATGCCAGCCTCGTATTTGTTGGTGGAGTCGAAGATATCGAACGCGTCTACGTTGGAGGTGACCTCGCGGTATTGCATGGAAAAGTAGCTGGGCAGAACGTGGACGAGGTGCGTCATGAGGCTGAGAGTAGAGTGCGCTAGGACGTCTGCTTCAGGCGCACTTCCTGGACGATGAATTTGTCTGCACGCGAGACTGCTCTATTCTTATTGAATCATCTGATCGGTGAAGCGACGTACGGTTACAAATCATGCGTTTACAAATCATTCATGCCGGAGAGGAAGTACTGCGAGTTCAGGCGCGGAAGCTGTCGCGCGAAGAGATTCTTAGTGAAAAGATCCAGGAATTGATTGAGCACATGAAGGAAACGATGAGGGATGCGCCCGGAGTGGGACTGGCTGCGCCCCAGGTGGGCATTTCGTTGCAGTTGGCGGTGATTGAGGACCGGGAAGAGTATCAGCAGAAGCTCACGGCGGAGCAATTGTCGGAAAGGCAGCGGGAGCCGGTTTCATTCCACGTCATTATTAATCCTCGGATCATCAATCCAGGGATTAGTCCAGGAATTAATCCAGCGATCGTTTCCTCGGACAGCGCTGATGTTGAATTCTTTGAGGGCTGCCTGAGCGTTCCCGGATATTCGGCGGTCGTTCCTCGAGCGCGGGGCGTCACCGTCGAATACCTGAACGAAGCTGCGGAGCCTAAAACCGTGCACGCCGTCGGTTGGTATGCGCGAATCCTGCAGCATGAGATTGATCACCTTAACGGAATGCTGTATGTCGATCGAATGAGGACCGGCACGTGGACCACAGTCGATAATCTGGAACGAGTTTGGAAGGGACTTTCCATAGCAGAAGTGCAGAGTCGGCTCAGGTTGGGTGATCGAGAGTGAGCCTGTCAGCGTAGAGCAGCAGGTCTCTCCACTTGACCGCGTTGGGGAACCTAAAACATTTCAACTCAAGGCAAGATCGGGATTGAAAGATACTTCGCTTCAAGAAAAACAGCAGGTCCTCTTCGATTTCGCTCTGTCGAAAATCCCCACTTCTCGCGCAAAGGACGCGCGAGAAATGGGGCACCCGAACTTTCATCTTTGTTAGGTGGGCCGCAGCCCATGTACACTTCTGCGCTCGGGATGACAGCGTTGGGGAGATCGAATCCCCACCCGGCCTGTGGCGACCCCGCCACTTTTAACAGTAATGCAATATTTCTCAGTCTGAACACCGCATCGAAGCTGCTGCGATTGGAAACCATTTCAAGGAAAGGAACTCATATGACACCGACTCGCAGAGATTTTTTGCGCAATGTTGCGGGCGCCTCCGGGGCCGTGGTCGCCGGATCGGTACTGGGAAAGAATTTGTTGGTGGACGAAGCGGCGGCGGCCAGTCTGCCTTCGCCGGTGAAATCCGGAATTGACCACGTTGTGATTGTGATGATGGAGAACCGCAGTTTTGACCACTTTATCGGCTGGCTGCCGGGTGCGAAAGGACGGCAAACCGGACTGCGCTATGCGGATTCCAGTGGTGCTGAGCATGCAACCTATCGCCTGACGAGCTATACCGGATGCGGGCATCCCGACCCCGACCATTCCTACCAAGGCGGACGGGATGAATACGACGACGGTAAAATGGATGGATGGCTGCGCACCACCACCAACGATATTTTTTGTATTGGATACTACGAGGAAGCCGATCTGCCTTTTTTCAGCGCGCTGGTGCGAAATTTCACCACGCTCGACAATTACTTTCCTTCGATCCTATCTTCAACTTTTCCGAACCGCGTGTTCATGCATGCGGCGCAGACCGATCGCCTGGATAATTCTCTGAGTATTTCGACGCTGCCGACGATCTGGGACTCGCTCGCTGCCGCTGGAATTACTTACCGATATTATTATTCCAATATTCCGTTTCTCGCTTTGTGGGGCGAGAAGTATATTCCGATGTCGGCGCTGTACGCACAATTCCTGGCCGATGCCGCCACTGGAAACCTGCCCGCAGTTTCGTTTGTCGATCCGGCGTATACGCTGGTCGATGCTGGTGAGGGTAATGACGATCATCCGCACGCCGATCTTCGCGCCGGCGAGGCGTTTCTCAGCCAGGTTTATCAGGCGGTCACGAGCGGACCTAAGTGGGCAAACACCGTGCTGATAGTAACGCGGGACGAGTGGGGAGGATTTTTCGACACGGTTGTGCCGCCGCGATTGGTTGCGCCGAACGATCTGGATACAGATCTAGTGAATGGCGAAGCGCTGTTGGGGTGCCGGGTGCCGGTGGTGATCGCGTCTCCATTTTCAGGAGGAGAACCGGCTTCGCCGAGAATTAATGGGACGTTGTTCGATCACACGTCGATTTTGAAGTTCATCGAGTGGAGATGGAATATTCCGCCGCTGACCAAGCGCGATGCGGCGGTGAACAATTTGGCTTTGGCGCTGGATTTCAGCAAACCAAAACTATCAGTTCCCGCATTGCCCAAGGCGGTGCCACCGGTTCCGAGTCCGTGTGGACAAGGTGGAATTCTGGACGGCAGTCCGGCGGGTGTAACGGATTCTTACTTGTTGTTACAGTCGCCGCTGATGGCCGACTGGCCCCTACCGGCGGGACTGCCGTAACGATGGGCATCGACTCAGGATTAAAGAAACAGCAGGTTCCTCCGCTGCGCCGTCGCTTGCGCTCCGGCTTCGGTCGGAATGACAGGACGTTTTATCGGCCACGCCTAGCGGCTGTTGCCGTTCCATACCATGCTGTGGAACAGATCGTCCATGGCGCGGGGAGATTCTTTTTCGCCGCGATCGAGCCACCAGCGCAACAGGGAGAGCAAGCTTCCGGCCAGCGCTGTGGCGCGAGCAGCCAATTCGCGTTGCGGAAGGTGCGAGAGACGCTTGGATTCGGTGATGCGGCGCTCGATTCCGCGAGCGAAGTAGCCTTGGGCAAGATCGAAGAAATCGTGCAGACGTCCTGAGTCGGCGAGCGCTCGATAAATTTTATTTTGGCTTCCGATGTGCGCAAAAAGTTCGGCCACGGGCACGACTCGCGCGGACTCTTCTTTGCGAACGCTAAGCGCGGTGCTCATGATCTGCAGAAACCCTTCGAGTTGACTGAGCAGCAAATCATTCTTGTCGCGGTAATGAAGATAAAACGTAGAACGCCCGACCGAAGCGCGGTCGAGCACTTCCTGCACGGTGATGTCATCGATGGGCTTTTCCTGGATCAACGCTATGAGAGCGCTGCCGAGGCGCTCATGCGTGCGTCGAATGCGCTGATCCGGCTTGCGCCGCGGCGCTGGTTGTTTCTTACCAGCGTGCTCGCGCAGATTCCTGGGCTCGGCGTTTTTCGACACGTCATTCTTGGATACTTTCCTGGACACGGCCCGCCTCTTTGTTCAGTAACTCATCATCGCACTCGACTCGGCGATGGTTCACCGTTACAGTGCGAATCATAGAACAAAGGAGGAATACCATGAATCGAGTTCGCATAGTTGTAATGGGGACCATGTTGATGCTCGCGCTTACCACGGTCGCACAACAGGCCGCGTCGGGCAGCGGCACGCAGGGAGAAAATGGCGGCGGATCGGCGGTCGACAAACACATGGCGATGCTGACCGAAAAGTTGGATCTCAACAGCGATCAGCAGGCCAAAGTTAAACCGATCCTGCAGAAGATGCACGACTGCACGGAGAAGTCGTTAGAAGACGAAAGTATGTCGCTGGACGAGCGTAGGGATAATGCGAAGGCGTGTCGCTACAAGGCCGACCGAGAAGCTCGCAAGATCCTGAGCGACGAGCAGAAGAAAAAACTGGATCAACTCGAGGAGGAGATGCACCCTGGGATGCATGGGAAGTCATAACCGGCGTGGGCAGCATCGTGAGGGAGATCGCCTTCGTCGGCCCGAAGTGCGCCGTCTGTCGTCGGTCGATTCGATTGACAGAACAGCAGGTTCCTCCGCTACGCGGTCGCTGGCACTCCGGCTCCGGTCGGAATGACAGAAGTTTATTCGTTGTGCGAGCAACTCGCGAGCCCGATCACTGCACGTGCTTCATGGCTTTCGCGAATTGGTCTGGGGGGAGGGTGTTGAGGACGTCTGCTTTAGTCAGCCAGGCGCGGCGGGCTTGCAGGACGCCGTAGCGGATTTTTTCCATGTGTGAGGTGTGATGGGAATCGGTGTTGATGACGATCTTCACGCCTTGTTGTTTGGCCTGGCGAAGATGGACATCGTTGAGGTCGAGGCGGTCGGGATAGGAATTTAGTTCCATGGCGACTTCATGTTTTGCGGCGGCGGCTAGAACTGCGTGCATGTCGAAGGCGTAGGCGTCGCGGCGCAGCTGGATGCGGCCGGTGGGATGGCCGATGATCGACGTGTTTGGGTTTGCGATGGCTTTTAGCAGTCGGTCGGTCATCTTCGCGGGTTCGAGATTGAAGACGGAATGGACGCTGGCGATGACGATATCCATTTGGGCGAGGACGTCGTCGGAGAGATCGAGGGCTCCGTCGGCCAGAATGTCGACTTCGATTCCGGCGAAGATGGTGATGCCTTCGATCTTCTTGTTGGCTTCGCGGATGCGCTGGATGTGCGCGACGGCGCGTGGGTCGTCGAGTCCGTTGGCGAAGGCAAGGTTTTTGGAGTGGTCGGTGATGGCCATGTATTGGTAGCCGCGGGCCTTGGCGGCTTCGGCCATTTCTTCGATGGTGTTGCGCCCGTCTGTTTCGACGGTGTGCATGTGAACGTCGCCTTGGAGATCGGCTTGAGTGATTAACGGGGGCAGGGCGTGGTCTCTCGCGAGGTCGATCTCACCCAGATTCTCGCGCATCTCGGGCGGAATGTAGTCCAGGTTCAGCTTGGCGTAGATTTCTTCTTCGGTTTTGCCGGCGACTGGGGTGCCACCTTCGAGCGTGGCCAGGCTGTATTCATTCAACGTGTAACCCATTTTGAGGGCGCGCTGGCGCAAGGCGACGTTGTGGGCCTTCGATCCAGTGAAATATTGCATGGCCGCGCCGAAAGATTCTGGCGGAAGGAGGCGGACGTCGACCTGCATGCCGCTGCGCAGGTGGAAGCTGATTTTGTTGTCGCCGCTGGCGATTACATCCATGAGCGGCGGGTATTGCGCGACGTAGGCGATGGCTTGCTGGCGGCCTTCTTCCGTGGTGCAGGCGGGACCGGTGACGAGAATGTCGAGATCGCCGACGGTGTCGCGGCCGCGGCGGAGCGAACCGGCGGGAGTGATTTTGTCGATGCCGGGATGCTTCTCGAGATACGCGGTAAGCTTTTCGGCTTCGATTTCTGCGGCGTCGATGAGGAAACGCCCACCGATGCGGCGATAGTCTTCGATGGCTTTGAGCAGCTTGGTTTCGTGCTTCTCGCCCATGCGGGGCAGTTCGCGGATCTTTCCTTCGCGCGCCAGTTTCTCGACGCCTTCGATGTCGCAGATTTTGTAGGCGCTCCAGATCAGGGCGATGGTTTTTGGACCGAGGCCTTGAATCTTTAGCAGCTGCAGCATGGAGGGGTGGTACTTCTCGAGCAATCCGACCTGGATGGAAAGTTTGCCGTCTTTGAAGAGTTCCTGAAGATTTAAGAGCATGCCTTTGCCGATGCCGGGGATGGCCAGGACCTGCTTAGGATCGGCGATCAATTCTTTTATCGGTTGCGATAAATTCTCGATGGCTTGAGCGGCGTTGCGGTAGGAGCGGATGCGGAAGGAATCCTGCCCATCGATTTCGAGCAGGTCGGCAGTCTCGTAGAGAATGTTCGCGATGGCCTTGTTGTCCACAAACTAAAGATAAACAAGAGAAGTAAAGATAAACAAGGTTGGACGGCAGGGGCCACGGGGAGACGGGCATTCAGCGGGAAATACAGACGAGAATAGCTTGCGACACCACCCCTGAGGCCCGGACGGAAGCGCTGGCCGGGAGAAAGTTTAGGGGCGCTTCGGGGCGCCGGTTATGCAGCAGCTTTTACGACGTTCGCTGCCTGTGGACCTTTTTGGCCCTCAGTAATTTCGAACTCAACCGGGTCGCCTTCCTGGAGGCTCTTGTATCCCTCGGAGGCAATCGCGCTGTAGTGAACAAAAACGTCCGGCCCGTCGGCGCGACCGATGAAGCCGTAGCCCTTCGCATTGTTGAACCACTTTACGGTTCCTTTCAGGCGTTCCACGCACCGCTCCTTTGTTGCGCGCTCCTGGTTTTGGGCGCACCCACAGTTAAATTCTGGGAAATAGGATGCAATTTAGTACGGGAGAGGTAGGCTATCAATCTCTGGCGGTGTTTAAAAATTCTACAACCGAGGGTGGATCTCAGCGGCTTCACGGCGTTTCAGGACCGTCGGGGCGGTTTCGGCTTCGTTCCTTTGGCCGTGCGCGTGGTGTAATCGAGCCAGAGAACCGAGGAAATGGTCTTGGCGTCCTGAATGGTGCCGCGAAGAATCATGCGGACGACGGTGGGCAAGGGGACGAGGCGCATCGAGATGACTTCATCGTCTTCTGGCTGCGCGGTACCCTTTTTCAGGCCGGTAGCCATGTAGACGGCCATGGTCTCGGCGACGAAGCCCGGGCTGGCAAAAAACTTCAGGATGCGACGCCAGTGGCTGGCGGTATATCCGGTTTCTTCCAGCAGTTCGCGCTTGGCGGCCGCGAGCTCCTGCTCGCCGGGATCGATGCGGCCGGCGGGCAGTTCCCATAAATAATCGGTGGCGGCATGGCGGTACTGTCTTTCCAGCAGAACGCGTGGGACGGAACCGGAGTGGTCGACTGCCAACACGACGATGGAGCCGGTGTGATGGATGACGTCGCGGCGGGCACGAACTCCGTTGGGCTCCTCGACATCGTCGGTGGTGACAGAGAAAACCGGGCCGCGATAGACGGTGCGGGAGGAGATGATGCGTTCTTTCTTGCGGTTTGCGGGTGGGCGGTGTGATTTTGGCATGCAGACAATATAAACATAAAAGCGACCTCGGACTTCAGACCTCCGACCTCGGACCTCAGACCTCGGACCTTGGACTTCGGACCTCAGACTTCGGTTGTTGCGCGTTGGAGTTGGGTGGTGGTCCGCAGTCTGAGGTCTGACGCCCGGTCCTAGCGGTTCTGCTATGCTGCCCGGCATGGCTGGCAAGCCTCTCGTGGTGATTGTTGGGGCGGGAAATTTAGGGTGCGCACTTGCGGCATCGTTGCGGGGAGCGGGTTATGGAATCGAAGCTGTGATCGCCAGGTCGCGCGGCGGGTCGTTGCGCAAGGCGCAGAGATTGGCAAAGCAAGTTGGGGCGCGGGCATTGGGCATCGCGGCGAGTGAGGTCGCCCCTGATGGCATCGCTGTACGCGCCGGCGTGATTTGGTTCTGCGTTCCGGATGCTGAGATTGCGCATGCGGCTCTTTCGCTGGCGGACAAGATTCCGTGGAAAGGAAAGGTTGCGTTGCATTCCAGCGGCGCGCTGGCGAGCGATGAGCTCGGGGTGTTGCGCGGGCATGGGGCAGCGGTCGCATCGGCGCATCCGATGATGACTTTTGTACGCGGGTCGCGGCCTTCGCTGGCCGGCGTGCCATTCGCAGTTGAGGGCGAGGCGAGGGCGGTGCGAGTGGCGCGGCGGGCAATTGCCGACATGGGCGCGAAAGCATATACGATTCGCAAAAGCGATAAGGCTGCATACCACGCCTGGGGAACATTTGCGTCGCCACTGCTCACCGCGCTTCTGGCCACAGCGGAGCATGTGGCTGAGCTTGCCGGTGTGAATCGAAAAGCGGCGAAACAGAGAATGATTCCGATTTTGCAGCAGACACTGGCGAACTATGCGGCGTTGGATGCAGCGGAAGCATTTAGCGGACCGATCATTCGCGGCGATGTGGATACGGTGAAGCAGCATTTACGCGTGCTGCGCGACGCGCCTACTGCAACAAGAGTTTATTTATCGCTGGCAAGGGCGGCGCTGGCATATCTTCCCGGCAAAAACAAAAGAGAGCTGATGAGTGAATTTAGGTCACGACCGCGGAAGGGACGGCGCGAGTAATTCCGTTGGCCTGGCGCGGCTCGCCAAAACGAGCAACGCGAGCACAACAAACGGAAAGGGAGCGGCGGTGCGCAGCGGCAAAGCGAACAACGCTTTCGAAAAGAATACTTCTGCGCGAAGAAAAGGGCGTAGCAGGATTAACGCCGTCGCAGCCAACCATGGCCAAAGCACAACGGCAGCACCAATCGCCAACATTGCGCGAAAGGTTGGGGTGGATTGAAGCCATTGACTGCGACATACCAAAAAGAAAATCCCGGGCAGAAGAATCACGTGATCGCAAACGGACTGCCCGGGCAGCAGAGTTATGGTTGTGATGGCGAGCAATGTGCTTAAGGTGACCCAGAATTCGTAGGACGCAGCCGCGGCGGCACGACCACGCCAGGCAAGGACCAGCGCGGCGGCGAGCAAAAGGGCAATCAGGGGCGCGCCGATGAGACTACCCATATTCGATCCGAGCAATTCGCTGGCGAGAGGCGGCGTGGAATATCGCGGGTAGCCTGCGATCACGCGTGCCCAGGACTGGATCCAGTGAGGCCAGACAGCGAGCGAGGCCGCGATCAGCAGGAACATCGTCGCCAGAAATGCCACGACAAAGGGGTGGCGACGGTGCCAGTCATGCATGCTCCAGAGGAAAAGATATAAGGCCGCGAGTAGCACCATCTGTGGCTTAATCATCGCCACGGCCATCAAGGTGCCGGCGAGCCATAGACGATTGCGAACCAGTGCGAGTAATGAAGCCGCGAGAAGAAATCCTACGAGCAATCCTAACTGGCCTGCATAAAGGCCTTCGAGTTCCTGATAGCTGCACGACGTTAAAAGCAAGATAATCGCCAGCCATGTGCCGCTTACGTGCCACGACAATGCTCGAACGCAACAAATGACCGCTGCGGCAAGCAGGAGTGAGAGCACCACCGCCCAGACGATCCGCAAAGTGCGAAACGGAATTTCGGCTACCGGCCAAAACAGCAGGTCGGTAAAGGCGGGATAGGCGAATGTGCGATAGTCGCTGGGCGGATCGGTAGGAAGTTGCGAATCGAGGGAGCGGCCCAACAATCCAATCTGAATTTCGCGGGTGAGTGCGGGACTGTAGGGATCACGGCGGGCGCGCAACCACTCTCGCGATGTCAACCAGATGGGATAGAAATCATTTCCGAATGAGTACTCCCCAAGAAGATGTTTTGCCGCCTGCGCCTTCTCCACGCGCGGCATGAAAAGTCCCTGGTGGTAGTAAAGCATTGAGGCCGCGCCGAGCACGGCAAGCGTGAGCCAGAGAACGGAGGAACGGAATGACGAGCGAGTTTCGAGGTCAACGGCGGGCATGCGGATGGCGCATTAGAGCATGGCCGAGGGATTGGCGCAAAGCGCGGGCAGGCAAATCGGCAGACATCGATGTTTAGAGGGTCACGTGAAAAGATGGCCGAGCTTTTCTTTTTTCGTCTTGAGATATTCTTCGGCGTGCGGGCTGGGCGTGACTTCGCAGGGAACGCGCTCGACCACGCGAACCCCGGCGCGTTCGAGAGCGTCAACTTTGTCGGGATTATTTGACAGCAAACGCACGCGGGTGACGCTGAGGGCTTTCAGAATGTTGGCCGGGAGGGCGAAGTCGCGATAGTCGTTTTTGAAGCCGAGGCGTTCGTTGGCTTCGACGGTGTCGAGTCCAGCGTCCTGCAGTTGGTAGGCTTGCAGCTTGGCCATCAGGCCGATGCCGCGGCCTTCCTGCAGTTCGTAGATCAAAATTCCGGCGCCTTCGCCGCCCATCATGGAGAGTGAGAGTTCAAGCTGCTGGCGGCAATCGCAGCGTAGAGAATGGAAAACATCTCCGGTCAGGCATTGCGAATGAACGCGCACCAGCGGCGGCGCAGATTTCACATCGCCAGTTACGAGCGCGATGGCCTCTTCTACGCGATCGCCGTTAGAACCTGCCGGTCCGCGAAACCCGTAGATGCGGAACTTTCCCCAGCGGGTAGGGAAGTCCGCGGAGGCGACTTGCTCTAGTTGGTTCTTACTCACTGCTTCATTATAGTAGCTGGACGTGACCGCGGCGGAACGGCGCGACTTGCACTTCTATTCCCGATCAAACACAAAGACGCTCTTAGGCCGGTTTTGACCGGGCAGGCGCAGGGTCATCGTCAAGGTCTTGAAATCTGGAGAAAGCTGGATCTCCCGCGTGCCTGTAATTTTGCCCTTATATTTGTCTGAGATTTCCAGACTGCGCTCGTTCACGCGGCGGCCCGAAGACGCCGCGCCTGGATCGCCATTCGGATCGACGTCCGGATAATCGTTCCCATCGAACTTCATTTTCTTAGCAATGTCTGCACCCGGACTATTCAATGACAGGCCGTCGCCCTCGTAGGCCTCGATCTGGAGTACGATCTCCGCCTTTACTTTCTCGGTATCGCTGTCCCAGGCCCCGGCGAAACCGGAAGTTCCTGCCGTACGCTCGTATACATAAGGCATGAACAACGATTTCGAACCGTCGGGCGCGTATTCCGAATAGGCGTCGTTGAGCGTTTTACCGTCTTCGGAAAGCGTCCAATATCCGGTGAGGAGGGTGCGGCCCTTCATCTTGCGGATCACTACCCAGCTCTTAGGTCCTTTCACCGTGATGGACAATGTGGTTCCTTGCAGGGCCGGCTGGTCGCTGCCATCGGCTACGATTGTGTCGACTGCGCCGGGGGCAAAGGTGAGGATGTATCGGTTTGGTCCCGCGACCTCGACTTTCATTTCGTCGTTGAGTTTGCTTTTGGACGGATCGACCTTCCATTTGCCTACGAAGGGATCGTTCGCTGCCCATAGCGTGCTCGTGATCAGGCAAACCAGCAGCAACCGAAAAATGCGGCTTAACATTTGCTCCTCCTTGACGCAATCGATAATGCTTCAATAGATGACGCTTCCGCAGGTGATCCGTCAACGATGATCCGTCAACAAAGATGAACTATTTTCTGACGTCCGCCGTTCTCGGTTTCCGATGCTGGCGCGTGGAGGACTTACCGCTGGCGATGGAACTGTGGGGCGATTCGCGGGTGAGCCAATATATTGGCGGCCCGTTCAGCGCAGAGATCGTGAGCAGCCGGCTTCTGCGAGAGATTGCGCAAGAGCAGGAATTCGGCATGCAGTACTGGCCATTCTTTTTGCTGGAAGGTGGCCGGCATGCCGGATGTGCGGGCTTGCGTCCTTACCGCGCACAGGAGCGGATTTATGAAATCGGAATCCATCTGCGGCAAGAGTATTGGGGTCGCGGATTGGCGCAGGAAGCGGCACGGTCACTCATCGATTATGGCTTCGACAAAGTTGGCGCAGCGGCGCTGTTTGCCGGGCATCATCCGCAGAACGAAGCCTCGCGCCGATTACTGCTGAAGCTGGGTTTCGTTTATACGCACGAAGAATTCTACCCGCCAACAGGACGGTTACACCCCTCATATCTGCTGCGCAGAATGTAGGCACTGTCGAGTTAGCCGCGGGCGCGGAAGTGGAAGACGGCATCCTGTTTGGAGTCGATGGGCGAGCCGTTGCGAGTGGCCGGCCGGAAGTGCCAATTGTCGAGCGCGAGCAGGACTTTCTCATCGAGCTTGGGCCCGAGGCTTTGCAGAACTTTCTTGGCGACAATGTCGCCGCGAGTATCGATCACAATCTCCACCACCACGTTGCCTTCAGAGTCGGGCAATTCCCAGGGGTATGTCACGGGATCGGAAGTGGTGACGGGCAAGGCCGGGCGAATTTCGTTGCCGAAGAGAGGGCCGTTATTCAGCGTGCCGTAACGCGCTCCGGCTTCTGCGCCGTGGCCCATTGCCGAAAGAGTCTGGGTCGTGGATTTGTCTTCCGCATTGGTGCGGGCCAGGGCGCTCGGCGGAGCGGTGAGTTTGTTGGGTTGTGCCTGCGCTTTAAATATTAACTTCTCATGACTCAGCCGTTGATGACGGTAGCGCTCGGTTGCCTTGTCGGAAGAACTTCGACTGCTGTCGTCGGGATTTTTGCTGGGCCAGTAGAGTCGCGTGACGGATTTACCGTTTTGGCCCGCGGCGATGGAATTCGCAGTCAGAAGTTGAGGCTCGGGCGAGTGCAGCAGCCAGGCCAGTAACAGTGCGTGGAAGGTGAACGAAACGATCCGCACCCAGCGCTGCCGGCGCGCGGTCACGGGACTGAGTTGCGTAAACATTCGATGCTTCCTGCGGGATGCTGCCTGCGGCGGGCGTGCTTTGTCGCTGCATATAGTTAGACGCAAGCACGAGGCTTTCGTCAAGCGAATTTCTGGGCTTGATGCTGTCGGAGTACTCAATCGTAACGCCGGTGCATGGTTGGTGCCGATTCTGGAACGCTGATAAAATAGTCGAGCAGTCGACATCTGCTGCCGTCGACAACCCACCTTTACATGGGGCTATAGCTCAGCTGGGAGAGCGCATCGTTCGCAACGATGAGGTCGTCGGTTCGATCCCGACTAGCTCCACCAAATTCCGCAACTTTTTCCCGCGCTAGGCAAGGTCCGGTTGATATAAAAGAATTTCAGGAATCCCATGAGAGAGGCAGTCATTGTAGGCAGTTCGCGTACCGCCCTGGCCAAGTCATTTCGCGGATCGTTCAACATGACGCGGCCCGACGATCTCGCTGCGCATTGTATTAAGGATGTTTTGCGCAAGACGCCGCAGCTTGATCCGGCAGAAGTGGAAGATGTCATTCTGGGATGCGGACAGCCCCATGGTCCCCAGGGACACAACATTGCTAGAGTTTCGGCGCTATTGGCCGGACTGCCTACGTCCGTTGGTGGGCTTACGCTGAACCGGTTTTGTTCTTCGGGATTGCAGGCGATTGCTCTGGCCGCTTACCAGATCGTAAATGGAGCGAGCGATGTGATGATCGGCGGAGGTGTGGAAAGTATCAGTATGACCCCGCGAAACAATGACCCCAATCCCCGCTTGCTTGAGCAGATGCCGGGTGTGTATATGGTGATGGGAGAAACTGCCGAAGTGGTCGCGAAGCGCTACAAGATTAGCCGGCAAACGCAGGATGAATATGCGCTATTGAGCCAGCAGCGGACGGCGCGGGCGCAGCGCGAAGGGTTCTTCGAGGAAGAAATTGCACCTATGCAGGTGACGCGGGCCATCCTCGACAAAAAGACGAATGAAGTTATCGGGAAAGAAGAAGTTTGCGCTGATAAGGATGAATGCAATCGCCCGGACACAACCTTGGAAGGCTTGTCGGCGCTGAAGCCGCATTTTGATCAGACCAGCGGCCAGGGCACGGTGACGGCGGGAAATTCTTCTCAGCTATCTGACGGGGCGTCGGCCACGCTGCTCATGTCACGGCAGCGGGCGGAGCAGCTGGGCATCCCTTACAAACTGGCGTTTCGTGGCTTTCAGGTAGCGGGTTGCGATCCAGACGAAATGGGAATTGGTCCAGTCTTCGCTGTGCCGAAACTGTTGCAGCGAGCTGGAGTGAAATTCAGCGAGATCGATTTGTGGGAACTCAACGAAGCGTTTGCGGTGCAAGTAGTCTATTGCCGCGAACGCCTTGAAATTGACCCTGCGATATTAAACGTCAATGGCGGTTCGATTTCGATTGGACATCCTTTTGGGATGACCGGATCGCGAATGGTGGGGACGCTGGCTAATGAAATGGCGCGACGCCACGCGCGTTATGGAGTTGTCACCATGTGCGTTGGCGGTGGGCAGGGAGCGGCTGGGCTTTTTGAACGGGCTGGCTGAGCGTGCGTGCATAAGTTCAGTTTTTTTCTGTATGCGAATCGTTTCACAAGACTCTTGTAAGACTGAAACAGTTTGGTGGTGCGATACTGCTCGCCAGCTATGTGGTGAGGTCGCTTTCGCGAGGCGCGAGCTAGGATTTTTGGAAGGAGTGTGCAATTTGAAAACTTTCTTAGGAAACTGCGCGGTGGTGAAGCTGATGATGCTGGCGGCTGTAGCCGCCGGGATGTGTGCAATTCCAGCACTCGGTCAACAGACAAGCGTGGAGCAGCCGGATAATTACACCTGGCTGGAGGATATTCACGGCGAGCGGCCGATGGCTTGGGTGAAAGCGGAAGACACGCGCACCGCAGCGGTGCTGGAGAAGGATAGTCACTTCGCGCCTCTGGAGGCAGCGGCGCTGAAAGTGCTCGAATCTCCGGATCGGCTGCCGGAGCCAGAGTTTCGCAATGGCATGGTGTACAACACTTGGCGCGATGCCGACCATGTGCGGGGAATTCTTCGGCGCACAACGCTCAAGGATTATCTGACTGCGGAGCCGAAGTGGGAGACGATTCTGGATTACGACGAGCTCGCTAAAACCGACAAGCAGAGTTGGGTGGAAAAAGGACTGACGTGCCTGCATCCAGGGGATGAGCTTTGCCTGGTGAAGTTGTCGGCAGGGGGCGAGGATGCGGAAACTTTGCGCGAGATGAACTTGAAGACGGGAAAGTTTGTGGAGAACGGCTTCGTGCTGCCACGCGGTAAGCAGACCGTGGCCTGGGCGGACAAGGACACCTTATTGGTTGCTCGGGATTGGGGTCCGGGAACGATGAGCGAGGCTGGGTACCCGATTACCGTTCGCCGCTGGAAGCGCGGCCAGCCGCTCGAAAGCGCAGAAGAGGTATTTCGCGGAAGCACCAAGGACAATGGATACGGCGACAACCCGCAAGTCTTTATCGACGGGCAGGGCCATCGAGCCATGCTTGTAGAACGGAACCTGAGCACTTTTGCGCAGGAGAAATACCTGTTGTTCGGAGGCGCAAAGAAACTGGCGCTGCCGTTGAAGTCGAATGTAGATGGAATGCTGGACGGCCAGTTGCTGGTAAGCCTGGATGAAGATTGGACGCCCGAGGGACAGAGCAACAAGATTGTCCAGGGATCGGTGGTTGCGCTCGATTTGGCAGCGGTTGAAAAAGACCCGGTGCGGCTGAAGCCGACTGTCGTGTTTGCGCCGACTTCACAAGAGTTTGAACAGTGGTTTGTCACAACGAAGAACCACATGATCCTGAGCACGCTCGAACACGTGCAGGGACGCGCTTATGTATACACGATGGGCAGTGACGGGGATTGGACGCGGAAGCGGCTTCCGGTGCCGGACAATCTGACCATCGACGATGCGACGGCCAGCCGCACCGATGACCGCTTTTTTCTAGGCCTGACGGGTTTTTTAAATCCGCCTTCGCTGTGGCTGGGGGATGCGGGCGATGGATCGTTCGAGCTGGCGAAGTCGCAGAAACCGCAGTTTGATGCAAGCGCCGATGTGGTGGAGCAGTTGGAAGCTATTTCAAAGGATGGAACCAAGATTCCGTACTTCGTGGTGCATCGCAAGGATATGCAGTATGACGGCTCGAATCCGACGTTGTTGACAGCCTATGGAGGATTTCAGATCGCGAGTACGCCGTACTACTCGCCGGTGACTGGCAAGCTATGGCTTGAGCATGGCGGCGTCTATGTGCTGGCCAATATCCGCGGCGGCGGTGAGTTCGGGCCGGCGTGGCACGAAGCGGGGCTCAAGACGCACCGGCAGCGGATTTACGACGACTTCTACGCGGTAGCGCAGGATCTGGTGACGCGCAAAATCACTTCGACGCGCAGGCTGGGCATTCGAGGCGGGTCGAATGGGGGCCTGCTGATGGGCGTGGAATTCACGCAGCACCCGGAGATGTGGAATGCGGTGGTGATCCAGGTGCCATTGCTGGACATGCTGGCGTTTGAGCATTTGTCGGCTGGGGCATCGTGGGTGGGGGAATATGGTTCGGTCTCGGTGCCGGAGCAGCGGGCTTTCCTGGCGTCGATCTCTCCCTATAACCAGCTGAGGCCGAATGTGAATTATCCGGAACCGCTCATCTTTACGACCACCAAAGATGATCGCGTGGGACCGGTGCATGCGCGCAAGTTTGCCGCGCGGCTGGAGGAATTTCACAAACCATTTTTCTATGACGAGATCACAGAGGGCGGGCATGGAGCTGGCGCGGATAAGAAGCAGGAAGCCAGAACCGATGCCGAGTACTTTACTTATCTGACGATGAAACTGATGGATTCATCGGCTGCAGCGCAGGGTAATTGAAAAGTTATGGTCGGACGGCGGAGGTTCGGTTTGCGCGATTTTAAAACGTTGAGATTCGAGACGTTGAGACTCGTTCTCACCATTTTCGTGTTGGCGGCGGTCGGTTGCGCTTCACCAGTTCATTTGCGCTGCGAGTATCTTGAGAATCCTCTGGGCATCGATGCAGCGGCCCCGCACTTGTCCTGGCAGAGCGACAACACCGAGCGCAACTGGAAACAGGTGGCTTATGAAATCTTGGTGAGCAGCAGTGACAACGCGTTGCGAGCGGGCAAGAGCGACGTGTGGGACAGCGGCAAGGTTGCGTCCTCGGAGTCGGTGGGCATTGCCTATCACGGGCCGGCGCTGGAATCGCGAAAGCGATATTACTGGAAAGTGCGTGTGTGGGATCCGGCGGGACAAGTATCGGAGTCGGCGGAAGCTGCCTGGTGGGAGATGGGCCTTCTGCAGCCAAGCGACTGGAAGGCAAAATGGATTCGCTGGAAAAATCCCGACGAAGAGGCGGACCGGGGAGGGATTCGTTGGATTGGTGTTGGGGAACAGGATGCGGTGACGCCAAATACTGTGGTGGCGTTTCGCCTGAGCATCGATCTGCGAGAGAAAGCAAGCAGCGCGGTTTTATTTCTGGCGACGCGCGGAAGCTTTGTCGCAAAGGTAAACGGCGTAGAAGTCGATGTGAAGGGCAGATGGCGCAGCTTCGATCGTCGAGATATTTCCGATCAGCTGATCGCGGGCAGGAACGTGATTGAAGTTGCGGTGACGGTCCCAGAGCCCGAACCCGACGAAGCCACCGCCACGAAGGCGGCGCTCGCGGCTCTGGTAAAAATCACGCGATCCGATGGAACCACGCAACGTTCTTCCATCGAACGAGAAGTGGCAGGCGCGCCTTGGCGACACTTCATGGCAAGCGGCAAGGGTTGTAGGCGATTTGCGCGACCGAGAACTTGGAGATCCGGGACCGCTGCCGCAGCCAGCGGCGTACCTGCGGCGCACGATTGCGATAACGAAGACGGTGCAAAGGGCGAGACTCTACGTGACCGCGCTCGGCAGCTATCGCGTATTTTTGAACGGCCACCGAGTAGGAGTCGATGTACTGACTCCCGGATTCACCGACTATCGCAAACGCGTTCAGTATCAGGTGTACGACGTCACGAACTTAGTCGCCAACGGCAAGAACGTAATCAGTGCACTGCTCGGCGACGGCTGGTATGGCAGCGGCCTGACCTGGCTCGGAACGCACTTCTTTCCACCTCCCGATCGCTTTATGGCACAACTTGAACTCGACTACGCAGATGGCAGTCACGAGGCGATTGTTTCTGATGAATCGTGGAAGGCGGCGGCAGCGCCGATTGTTGAATCCACCATTTATGGCGGCGAAGTGTATGACGCTCGCCTGGAGCAAGCGGGATGGGACAAGCCGGGGTTTGACGACTCGAAGTGGAAGGCGGCGGTGGTTGCCGATGCGCCTGGTATTAAAGTCACGAGCCAGATCGACGCGCCCCCGCGAGTGATTCTCACGCTCGATCCAAAGCGTGTGACTCCTGTCGCCAACGGAGCCTATGTCTTCGACATGGGGCAGAACATGGTGGGATGGGTTACGCTTCGAGTAAAAGGCGCGGCGGGAACCAAAGTTCGGTTGCGATTCGCGGAAATCCTGAATGCGGATGGAACGATCTACACCGCAAATTTACGCGATGCCGACGCCACTGACGTTTATATTTTGCGCGGCGGGGACGAAGAGAGTTTTGCTCCGCACTTTACTTTTCATGGTTTTCGTTATGTCGAAGTAACTGGCTATCCGGGGACGCCGGGGCTGGATGCCATTCAAGGCGATGTGGTGAGCAGTGTGAGTGGCGATGCGGTGGCGAGACTTACCACGTCGAGCGATCTGGTGAATCGCATGTGGTCGATCGGAATCTGGGGACAGCGGGGAAATTTTCTGAGCATTCCCACCGACTGTCCGCAGCGGGATGAACGCCTGGGGTGGATGGGCGACGCGGGAGTTTTCTGGCGAACCGGAAGTTATAACTTCAATATTGCGGCCTTCTCGCAGAAATTTATTCAGGACATCGTTGATGCCCAGAGCCGGGCAGGAGCGTTCCGGAACGTGTCGCCGAACACTCTGCCTTCCAGTGCCGATGAGTCGGGAGAAGCTCCGCCGCACAGCGATCGCATCGGAGCGCCGGGGTGGGGCGATGCGGGCGTGATCGTTCCATGGACGACGTGGATGCAGTATGGAGATAAGGCGGTCATCGAGGAAAACTGGGATGCGATGCAGCGCTGGATGGAATTCATCCAACAGCGAAATCCTGACTTCATTCGCAAGAATGGAGTAGGGCCGAATTTCGCCGACTGGCTGGCTCCCGACGGAAATACAAACAAAGACTTGCTTGCGACGGCGTACTGGGCGCTGATCGCGCGGATGATGGAGCAGATGGCGCACGCTACGGGCAAAGACGTCGATGCAAAGCGTTACGGCGATTTGTTCGCGAACATTCGTACAGCTTTTCAAAAGGCCTACATCAAAGACGACGGCCAGGTCGGAACCGGGACGCAAACTTCTTATGTAGTTGCGCTGTATACGAAGATGGCGCCCGAGGCTCTCGAGCCGCTGCTGGTCGACAAACTGGTCAAAGATATTGAAGCGCGCAACTGGCACCTTTCAACAGGTTTTCTAGGAACGCCTTTTTTGCTGTTCACTCTCGCCGATCATGGGCGCAGCGAGGTGGCATATCGTCTGCTGTTGAACGATACGTATCCCTCCTGGGGCTACATGCTGGCGAAGGGCGCGACCACTTGGTGGGAACGCTGGAACGGCGACACCGGTGACCCTGCGATGAATTCTTATAACCACTATGCCTTTGGATCGGTGATGGCGTGGGTCTATCGATACGCGGCGGGGATCGACGCTACGACCGATTCACCGGGGTTCAAAGAGATTGTGATTCATCCGCACTTGGATGCGCGCATGAATGCGGCACGTTTGGAATATGACTCGATCTACGGAAGGATTGTTAGCGACTGGAAGGGAAGTCCCGCAGGGCCGTTTTCTTTGAACGTCACAATCCCGGCGAACACTTCGGCGAAAGTATTTTTGCCTGTGATCGCAGGCGCTCATGTTACCGAGGACGGAAATCCGATAGAGGTGCAGGCAGAGAACGGATCTTATGTTGTAGAAATCGGATCGGGTTCGTACAGCTTCGAAGTGAAGTGATGTTTTCCGTTTCTTGCGCTGGATTAGCTCACGCGTCGTTCAAGCTGAAACTGGTTTTAGATTGAAACCGATGACCACCATGCGCGGTCGCTCGCCGCGTGTATCGGCATGATTGAGTTCCGTTTCAATCGTGCGATTTTCTCCGGGCATGAGCGTGAAATAGTTATCGCTGTAGATCACGGGCAGAATCCGGTCTGCGCTTTTTTCGCGCACTACTTTCAATCTGATCATGAGCGCAGGGTAAGCGGATCGATTCTGCAAGCGAGTGGTCAACTTCCAGTAATTGCCTTGGCGCGTCGTTTTCGTGGTGGATGAGACGTGCGCCTTGGGCAGCAGACGAATGGCTCGATAGTCGCCCTCTTGCGCTCCACGTAAGTAGAGGTTGGTCGAAACCGGGGCACCGGCGCGCGCGAGAGTGAGTCTGACGAAGTGTACTGGCGTTAACCCAGCCGGATATTCCATATGGATGCAGGTGGCTGCGCTGTCTTCAGCGCTGTCAAGAGCGGCGGATTTCTTCCACTGCACAGAGCCGTCGATATTCAAAACTTCGGCGAGCGCCGTCAGCCCGAGTGCGTTGCCTGCGCTGTAGTTCACCACTTCTATGTCGTCGGTGACGCGATTCCATTGAATGTGCAGCGGCTCACAAGCATTTTTGCAGGCGAAGTAGGCTGGCGTCGGTTCAAAATAGTAGTCGTACGTCTGCCATAGCAACGACGGCCAGCAAGAATGGCTCATCCACAAAAGCAAGCCCATGCGATTCTTGCTTTGCGCTTCAAATTCGGCGCGGAAGCCTTCGAAATCTGCGAAGTGCGCGAGAGAAACGAACTCTTCGAAGCTGTCGCTCGGACCATAAGCCTGCTCAACTGTGCTTAGAAAGGTGGGCCCGCGGTGGAAGCCGCCCTCGGCAAAATCGTGCAGTCCCCATTCCAGTCCTGGCGGCCAGAGCGCTTTTTTAGGCAGAAATGTTTGCACGCTTTCAATTGACGGAATATTGGGAATTCCGATTTCGCTATGTAGTTTGGGGTACGCGGCCATGGTGGGATAGAAGTTTAGTGGCATGAGCATGTAAGGTCCGCCGCCGCCGACCACATCTTCGGCAGAGTTCGGAATGTAGTGAAGGCCAGGATGCAGCTCCGCCAAGGTGCTTTGAATTCCGTCGTCGATGACTTTTGGCGGGAAACCTTCGTTGCGCCCGCAGTAGAGCCCGATCGAAGGATGATTGCGGATGCGGAGCACCGTGTCTTTGACATTGCTGAGGAACAGGGTATTGTCGTCGGGATTGGGGCCGTCCCACGGATTAGCGAGCCAGAAATCTTGCCATACCAGGACGCCATAACGGTCGCACGCGTCGTAGAATTCGTTGTCGCCAATCTGCCCCACCCAATTGCGAATCATGTTGAAGTTCATCTCACGGTGGTAGCGCAGGGCAGCGTCATATTCGCGCGCGCGATAGCGGAGCATCGATTCGCTAAATCCCCAATTACCTCCGCGCGGTATGAAGCGGCGACCGTTGATGAAAAGTTTCAGCGCTCCGTCATCCACACGGTAGGCCATCTGGCGGACGCCGGCTTTCAGCGCTTTGGAGTCAGATATCTGACCGTTGTCGAGTTCAAACGTCAGTTCTACGTCGTAGAGATGTGGATCGCCGTAGCCGACGGGCCACCACAGCTTCGGACTTTGCAGGCGCAGCGCGGAGTCGGTAGAGGGATCGAGCTTAATGTGGGTTGGGGATTCCGCAGATCCAACGTTGTTGACGCGGAGTTCGAATTGCGCATCGCCGAAGCGGCCGCGAAGAATCCCCGTGACGGGTTCCGGTCGACGATTTACCAGGTCGAGCTCGATACTCACGTCGGCCGTTGAAACATCCGGCAGCGGCAGGGAAGTAGTGATGAATAAATCTTCCAGCGTTACAGCGCCACTGGTAGTCAAGTAGACTGCGCCAATAATTCCTGTGTTTCTACCGCGAATCGTGGGAATCCAATCCCAGCCCACGGAGGCGTGATAAGTGGGATTGTCAGCGCCGAGCGCGCCGCCGTTCGGTCCACCGTTCTCAAAGGTTTTCTGTTTGCAGCTTCCGGGTGTGGCGTTCTTTTCGATGCGCACCGCGATGGCATTCTTCTCCCCGGGCCGCAGCTTGCCGGTTACGTCGAAGCGGCCTCGCATAAATGCGCCATCGATGCGCCCGATTTTTTCTCCATTCAGAAAGATGTCGGCTTTCCAGTTAATGCCTTCGAAGTTCAGCCAGATTATCTTTTTATCAGCAGTCTTTTCTGAAGCAACGTCGGGCGTGGTGAATTCGGTGCGGTACCAGAAGTCGGAATAGAAAAATGAATCTGAAATATAAAGCTGGTTCTTGCCAAAATTGGGATCGGGGATGGCCTGCACGTTGAGATACGAAGTGAGCACAGTGCCCGGCACGGTTGCCGGCAGCCAATCGGCATCGCGAAAGCCGGGTTGCGAAATTTGTTGCCCATCGCCCGTTATGAGCGACGAGCGCTGTAGGCGCCACGCGCCCCCGGCAAGATCGATGCGAGTCATTGCTCGACTGAACATGTCCTGGCTTGTCAGCGGCTTCTCAGCCGGAGCGGTTGAAATGCGCTTGGGGCGGGCGATTGGGCCGCCGTGCCCGTACACTTCAAGCTCACTCAATACGAAGCCGTCTGGCGAGGTCGGACGCTTCATCAGCACGCGAACGTAGCGGCCGTGAGCAGATCGCGCGAGTTTGACATCGTCAACCAAACTGGATTCTTCGGCAAGCGCATGCAGGTCACGCCAGCTTTCAGCGTCGTCGGAAACCTGGATTGAGCCTTCGGCTGCGCGCGCAATCCAAAACAGTTTGACGCGATCAAATTCGCAGCGAGCTCCGAGATCGACGTAAACCCATTCTTCACCGAGTCCGGCGCTCATCCACGCGCTGGTGAAAAAATATGGGCCGCCGATTTGCACGCGCCGATCCTGCCGGTAGAATTCGATCTCGCCAACCCTCCACTGGATGTAGAAAGCTCGCTCCGGGGCGTTCGCAAGCGTGAATTCCACTTGATAAAAACGGCTGCGGCAAACCCGGCTTAATGCGATGGATGGAATGAACAACTGGCCGGCTCGCGCAAAATCGCGGGGATAACCTTCCACTGACACTGGCTGCGGAGCGGAAACGGCGCCGACTTTTTCCCAGTTGCGTCCGTCGTCAGAAACCGAAACGGTGAAACTCAGATCAGCCGCCGAAGCGGAGGGAGGAACCACCACAACGTCAAGGCGATCTACTTCAGGAACGGTGGCGCCGCCACCGAGTTGAATCTGAATGCTGGCGTGGGCGCCAAATATTTCTACGGAATTGGTACGAGAGTGATCGAGAACCAGCTCACGCTCGTTTTTTGGCAGCGCTCCCATAGAACTGGTAGAGGTTGCAACCCATTGGGGAAGCTGCGCGTCTTTGATGCCGTCGGTGACCAGTTGCGCGGTCAGATTGTAATCGTAGCTGCTGGAATGATAAGCAGGTCGCAGGAGAGCGAGATTGCGATAGGTTAATTTGTCAACGACAAATTCTGGACTGAAGTTTTCCCGAGGATCGCCGGGATAAACGCCGACGCCAAGAGTGAATTCATCCTGAGCAGCCGCCATCGAAGCAGGGGAATGCAATTTCGGAGTTTGCGCCGGTTGGCCTGAGATTGCAGCGTCAGTACCCTCGACCGGATTTGCCAATCCAGGCAATGCCTTTAGAGCAAGGCCAGCGCTGGCAGCTGCACCTGTTTTCAGAAAACCGCGCCGCGACGTCGACAAGTTAGATCCCCTGTTGTATTGGTTGCATCCACGTGTTCATTGCTTTGTAACCTCGATCATATTGTCATCCGCATTGCGGTCGATGAGCTTGTTATAGGGATCAATGCCAGCAAGGGTGGGTTGTTGATCGACCACGATCTCGAAGGTGCGGTGCTCTTCGGTGAACTTTTCTCTCTTGAGATAGAGCGGCTTCTCTTCATCTTTCTTTCCACTGAATACACCGATTTCGATGTAATCGGCAAGAGGCATGGGAGTTTCGGCGCCGTTGCCGTCAGATTGCATTTTGCGAGACTGCACTTCGAGCGTGACCTTGTATTTGCCGTCGGGCGTCTTTTGAGAAGTTGCAGAAACTGCCCGGTTGTCATAAAGAACGATGCGATTGAAGCCGTCATCGACCAGATACTGAAGTTCAGGCGGAGTTTGGGCGCGGATGGCGTCGACCAGCATGCGAGTATCGGGGTACGGACCTTCGAGAGTCTTGGAGCCCGCCGGATCGTTCTTACTTGGAGCGGCATCGGCCTGGTTGTTGGCGTTGGCGTACCGATACTGCATCAAGAAATTGTGGAGCGCGAGGTTCATCTTGTCCTCGCCAATGTAGTCGGCAAGCGTGTATAGAATCTGTCCACCCTTCTGATACCAGACGTAAGGCTCGCGCTGCACCAGGGCAAGCGGCGGCTCGTGGCGAATTTCTCCGGCGCGGCCGCGCAAATATCGATCCAGTTCATGGCGCAGATAACGATGCATCAGGTCGCGGCCGTACTTGTGCGCCATTACCTGCAGGGCGGAATATTCCGCCAGACTCTCCGACATCATGTTCGACCCTTCTACGTCTGCGCCGATCAGCTGATGTCCCCACCACTGGTGGCCGAGTTCATGCGCGGTGACGAAGTAAGTGAAGTCGATGTCGGTGGGCTTCATTACGCGGCCGATGAAGCCGATGCTTTCCGAGTAAGGCACCGTGTTGGGAAAGGATTGAGCGAAGGTTCGATAGCGGGGAAATTCGAAGATGCGAAACTGCGAGAACTGGTAGGGGCTGTAGATTTGCTGATAGTAGTCGAGTCCCGCGCGGGAACTGGCGAGCATGTCATCGACGTCATAGGTGTGCGCGGGGTCGTAATAGACCTCAAGAGCGACGTCGCCGTTTGGGCCGTGATAGGTTTCCTTTTTAACTTGATAATCGGCCGAAATGAAGGCGAAGAAATCCATAATGTGCGTCGATCCCATGCTGTATTCGAAAAAGCGGCGGCCATTCGCCTGCCATTCGCGCTGCAGATAGCCGGGGGCGACCGCAATCTGATCGGGCGAAGTGCTGACGACGCTGTGATAGGTAATCCAGTCGGACTCGCCGCGAAAGAAAACATTGTTAAGAGAGTGCGCCGGATCGCCGCGGTGGGCCATTTCTTCCAGCTGCGGCAGGTGTTCTTCGCGGCGGCGGCGCGGGTCGTCGATCTCAACATTGGTGTTGTAGCCGATGTAAGGGAAATAATCCGAGTCGAAAAATGTACCGCTATAGGCAAACTCCGGAAGTTCGTTGCCGTCGCGGAATCCGCGCGTTTGATGCCCAAGGTTGCAGGTTAAAGTAATGGTCTCGCCGGGCGCTAAAGGCTGGTCGAGGGCATAGATGGAATAAATGTCGCGGGGCGCCGAGCTGACCAGATGAAACGGGCGATCGAAATGCAGATTTGTGACCGATTGCCTTGTGTCGGTGACGTGAATCTGCGTGATCGGCTGATTGGTTTTGTTTTGCATCGTCATGCGGACATTGCCGTCGAAAGAACGGCGGCTGGGGTAAATATTGATCGCGGCGTCCACTGCGGTTACTTTGGGCTGGATGAGGTTTTCGTACTTCTTGAAGTTACGTTCGTAGTCCGCCTGGATGTCGCGTCGGGCCTTCGAGTCCAGATATTCGTTGAGGATGTGAGCGTTGTAGAAATACCAGGAGCCGGAGGCGACAGCAAGGACAGCAAAAAACAGAGCGCCCGGCACGAGCCGCGGCGCGCGCTGCATGGCAAGGCGAACCCGAGCGCGCATCGAGTCTTCCGCCCCACGGCGCGCAAACGCAATGGAGATCACGCCAAGCAGCGCGGAAATCGCGAGCCAGTAGATGATCGACCAGAACAAGCCCGGAACGAAGTGGCCGTAGCCATTCATATCGGAGTAAGTGTAGGGAGGGGTCTGGCCGACGAGGTACAGAGTATTTTCCCAGCCGAAGCTGTAGAGGATCGGCATGAGAACGAAGATGCCAATCAAAACGGCGTAGCCTACAAACTTGTTGGAAACGATTGTCTGGATGAATAGGGCGAGAAGAATAAAAGTCAGGACCTGAGGGAAGGTGACTACGTAAAGCTCTTTGAAATACTGCAGGAATTCGTAATGGTAATAGCCGGCGAAGGTTTGCATTGCGATCCCGATGAGCATTACGAAAGCCAGGAGGATCAGCTCCACGACGACGATGGCGGTGAGGCGCGACAACCAGTCAGTAGATTCACGCAGGGGCAGCGCGTCGTGAATGCCGTCAAAATGCGTATCGCGCTCGCGCCACAGCAGCTCCGCGGCATAAAGTACTGCGACGATGAGCAGGAAGAGTGTGGCGCTGCCCTCGACGGCCTGCACCATCAGATAGGTGACGGGCCAAACGTTTCGCTCGGCCACGCGGCCGGCGAAATATCCGTTATTTACGGCGAAGGCGACGATGAGAACGACGAGCGCCCAGAAAGGAATGTCGCGGAAGATGTTTCGCAGCCGCAAACCTGTGAGCGAGAGATATTGGGCAAAGGTTGTGGCGGGAGTGAAAGCCTGGCGGGCTTGGGGAAGTCGAGCGGCAACCAGAGAGGGCACGGGTTGAGCTTCGGTAAGCTCCTGTTCTTTGGCCTTGGCGGCGCGACGCCCTTGCGAACGAGCGGTAAGAGCTTCCACCGACATGGGAAAGAGCGCCCAGACGGCGCCGAGCGAGAGCATTCCCACGCCAATCCAAACTAAGCGGTTGTAAAGAAAAACGCCACCGACCAGAGTTGGCGACCACGTGAGAAGCTGCGTATTCTTTTCGATCACTGTCCAGTAGCGGGTGACATCGTCAGTCAAGACCAAGCCGATGGGATCGAAGATGCCGGACCAGAAATGCTCCAGGGAACGGGTTGCGAAAAATACGGTGATGCCAATGATGTAAATCATGAACAAGGCAACGCCCTGCAGGTAGACGATGAAAATCTTGCGGCTCAAGGCCGCGACGGCAAAGAATGCCGAGCCTATGAAAAAGATCTGCACTACCAGGATGGAAAAAAAGGGCTGAAGGTAGGTCCACAGATGATTCGGACCGATGCGAGTGTGGTCGGCCCACGGAGCGAAAGTGCCGAGGTAAGTGCCGAACAGCATGCCTGAGAAGGCGAAAACGGTAGTAACGAATGAGCCGGCCCAGCGCCCGCCGAGATAGGCGAACTTAGAAATGGGTTGAGTGAAGAGAATCTGATAAGTGTCGCGTTGGAAGTCGCGCAGAATGGAGGTGCCGAAAATGGCGGCAATGATGATAATGCCGAACAACGCGGCGCCCACAAAATTGAAGGTGTTGGAAAATGGTCCATTCAGCAGGATTTTGCCGTTGCTGTTGCCGATGGGACCGAAACTCTCGGAGGCCACGTCGAGAAAAGAGAACGTGATCCAGATGAGGAAATAAATGTAGGTCGAAATGCTCTTGAAGCGGAATTTAAGCTCGAAACTGAAGAACTCCCAAAATTGTCTCATGTAAGGTTTCCTCCGGTTTCGAGAACTAATTCGCGAGTTGCCGCTTGGACTGCTGCGACAGGTTGAGGAAATAAACGTCTTCCAGTCCTGAATCGACGACGCGGAAGCCGTTGCCCGGAGAAGAATCCGCATACACGCGAATTTCGTGCTGCCCGCCAACCAGATGCGTGGAGATGACGTGAAGCTGGGTTTCGAAAGAGCGCACTTCGTTATCGGTGGCGACTACTCGGGACCATATTTTGCCGTTTAAGGCGGCAAGAGTGTCGGCGGGAGCGCCTTCGAGCAACAATTCTCCCGACGCGATGATCGCCATGCGAGGGCAAAGCTGGCGCACGTCGTCCACAATGTGAGTGGAGAGAATCACGGTCCGATCGCTGCCGAGGGAAGAAAGTAGATTCAAGAAGCGATTGCGTTCCGCGGGATCGAGGCCGGCGGTAGGTTCGTCGACAATGATGAGCCGGGGATTCCCCAGAAGGGCCTGCGCGATTCCAAAACGTTGCTTCATGCCGCCAGAAAAAGTGGAAAGCGCCTTTTTTCGAACATCCCACAGATTCGTCTGCTGGAGAAGCGTGTCGACCATTTCCTTGCGCTCGCTCGATACAGTCATCCCTTTCAGTACAGCGAGATGATGGAGCATGTCGAGAGCAGAGAGCTTGGGATAGACGCCGAACTCCTGTGGCAAGTAGCCCAGGATGCGCCGTACCGCATCCTTCTGCCGAAGCACGTCAATGCCATCGAGATTGATGGCGCCGGAGTCGGGATCCTGCAGCGTTGCGATGGTGCGCATCAGCGAGCTTTTTCCGGCGCCATTCGGCCCTACCAGCCCAAACATGCTATTGCCGATGGAGAGTGACAGGTTCTTCAGCGCTTTGACGCCGTTTGGGTACGTCTTGGAAAGATTATTAATTGTGAGCGACACCATTCCCTCCAGGTTGGAAACGCGTTTGATTTATGTAGCCGCTATCCGTGGGATGGGGAGCTATTCTACTACCAAAAGAAAGCAATGATGCTCGGCCTCTCAGCGTATGTACGTGCTCGTGCTTTACACGGTTCAGTTTTTTTGGCGGTCGCGTGTCTGCTCCTTCATTGACAGTATGCAAGTGGATCGGTACCGTAGTCAGTCGTCGCAATCCAGTCAGGCCGGCAGATCTTTGACGATGTGAAGGGTTCGGGAGGAATCGTGAAACATCAAGTTCGGTCCAGTGGAGTTTTCGAGAGTTCGGTTACCCGGCGCACGTTCCTGGGTCAGACGGCAGCTGCGGTGGCGGGTTTTTCGATTGTTCCACGCCATGTATTAGGGGGACTTGGCTATGTTCCGCCCAGCGACAAAGTAAACATCGCTTTTATCGGCGTGGGCGCGCAGGGGCTGCGCGTGATGCTTCATTTTCTGGCCGAGCCCGACGTGCAGGGCGTGGCGGTGTGCGACGTGAACAAATCGGCCGCGAATTATCCGCAGTGGGATACGCACGAGTTTTGCAATTCCGTGCGTAAGTTGCTGGGCGTAAACAGCGGCTGGGATTGGCTGAGCCCCGACCAGCCGATTCGGTTGACTCATTCCCTGCAGGTCACGAGCGGAGTCGCGGGCCGTGAACCGTGCCAGAAAATTGTCGATGGCTACTACGGCAGTCAGCAGCGTTCGGGGCAATCTCGCGGATGTGCGGCCTATGTAGACTTCCGCGAATTACTGGAGAAACAAAAAGATCTGGATGCGGTGGTGGTGTGTACCACCGACAATCTGCATGCTGCGGTATCGGCGGCGGCGATGAAAAAAGGCAAACATGTTTTCTGCCAGAAGCCTTTGACGCATACGATTTTCGAGGCGCGGCGCATCGCGGAGATCGCGCGGCAGACGGGAGTGGCCACGCAGATTGCGGTTGCTAACCAGGCATCGGAAGCGACGCGGCTTCTCTGTGAATGGATTTGGAGTGGCGCTATCGGTCCAGTGAGGGAAGTGGCGAACTGGTCGAGCCGTCCTTTTTGGGCGCAGGGAATTGAGCGACCGAAGGACGCCGAACCTGTGCCTGAAGGGTTGGATTGGAACTTGTGGTTGGGGCCGGCGCCGGAACGACCGTTCAATCATGAATATTTGCCGTTTGTGTGGCGCGGGTGGACGGACTTCGGCTGCGGCGCGCTGGGCGATATGGGCTCTTACAGCTTCGACACGATTTTTCGCGTGTTAAAACTTGAAGCGCCGGTGAGCGTGGAAGCGAGTTCGACCGACCGATACGATGAGACGTATCCGATGGCTTCCATCGTCCGCTACACTTTTCCAGCTCGCGGCGACATGCCGGAGGTGAAATTCAACTGGTATGACGGCGGTCTGAAGCCGGCGCGTCCAGACGAATTGGAAGAAGGGCGCCTACTCAAAGGAGACAGCGAAGAAGAAGACGAAGGCCTGCTCTTCATTGGAGATCACGGCAAGATTCTCTGTAACTTTAACGGCGGCAATCCGAAACTCATTCCGCAGTCGAAAATGGATAGTTACAAGCCGCCGCCAAAGACCCTGCCGCGGTCGCCGGGCAATGAGCGGGAGTGGCTCGATGCCTGCAAGGGAAGCAAAGTGAAGCCTGGCGGAAATTTCGAGTTCGAGGGCATGGTCACGGAATCTTTGTTGCTGGGAAATGTGGCGTCGCGCATGGGACAGAAACTTAGTTGGGATCGAAGTAAGCTGGCTGTAAATTCTGACGTTGCGCAGAAATTTGTGAGCCCGGAACGCCGTAGTGGTTGGGAGTTGTAGCTACTTTAGTTATTTTTCTGTTGTGTGAAAGGGACCAATGGCCGTGATTTCCAGAAGAGAGTTCGTGAAGACAGCGTCAACTTACGCCGCCGCGGCTGGCCTTTTTTCGGCCGCCGGACTCGA
This sequence comes from uncultured Acidobacteriaceae bacterium, assembly GCA_963801885.1. Taxonomy (GTDB): domain Bacteria; phylum Acidobacteriota; class Terriglobia; order Terriglobales; family Acidobacteriaceae; genus Sulfotelmatobacter. Next base: position 628,666 of record CAWDGL010000010.1, on the reverse strand, counting down.
CCTGCGGGGTAATCCACTCGGCTTGCCCATCGGATGCCAGACCTGGCCCGTCCGGAAAATGATCGCCCAGGATTTTCCCGGCACAATTAAACAACTGGCCGACGCCGGATTTCAGACGATCGAATTGTGCTCTCCGGTTGGCTATGCGGATGAGGGCTTTGCCGGTCTCGCCAAATACAAAGGAAGGGAACTGAAGAAGATTTTGAGTGATGCCGGCGTAAGTTGCATTAGCTCGCACTTCGGCATCGATGAGCTGAAGACAAATCAGGACCGCGCCATCGCCTGGGCGAAAGATGTCGGCCTGACACAAATGCTGGTGCCCAGCCTGGATGGGCCCAAAAACCCGACCATGGATGACGTGAAGCGCGCGGCTGACGAATACAACAAAATCGCGGAACGAGCCGCCAATGCTGGCATTCAGCAGGGCCTGCATAACGAAGACTTTGAGCTCTCGATGGTCGACGGCAAGCGGACGTATGACGTGCTGTTTGGCCTTTTGGATCCGAAGCTGGTGAAATTCCAGTTTCAGGTTTCGACCATCAGCAAGGGCTTCGTTGCGGCCGAATATTTCACCAAGTATCCGGGGCGCTTCATTTCGATGCACGTGCAAGGCTGGTCGGCGGAAAGTAAGAAAATCGTGCCGGTGGGGCAGGGCACCCTGGATTGGAAGAAGATTTTTGCGGCCGCGAAAGTCGGCGGCATTAAGAATTATTTTGTTGAAATGGATTTGGACAAAATGAAAGCCAGCGTGCCTTTTTTGCGCAAGCTTCAGGTTTGATGTCGAAGTGATGTCCCACTGGTCGTATTGCTGGGAGATCCCTCACGCGGCTGAAGTGCGCCCCGTTTCGGGATGACGGACCCCGTAAGAGAATAAATTGAGACTTAGCCACGTCCGGTTTTCCAAACCTAGCGGCCGGCTTCGCCGGGCAGCAGAAACGAAAACGGATGCGCCAGGAACTCCCGTCCCACCTCGCGCAAAAAACGACGTGACTCCGCGTCGCCGATGTTTCGCGCGCGCACGGCGAGCAGAAAGCTCAACGCGAACGACGTGACGATATTCAAGATGCCGACTAAGGCGATTCCTGCGAAGGCAAGCGAGGCTTCTTGCCAATGCAGTTGGCCGTAGAGATGAGAGGCGTCCAGAGCGTAGCCCAGACTGGCGGCTGCGAGCGTGACGTGGCGGACTTCGAGAGGAATGCCGAAAAGCTCAAAAATAATTGGCACCGAGCCCAGCAGAAATCCCAACACGATATAGCCGACTGAGCCCGGAGCGTGATGCCGCACCCATTCCGCCAGCCTTTCGGCCCGCTTAGGCCCGAGCTTGGCGCGAATGCGAAGACTGTTGGAGATGGCGGTGCCCATGCGGTGGAGTGCGAGATAATTGGCCGTCCAACCGGTTGCCAGCGAAGACAGCCAGAGAAAGACTCCAGTGATAATCGCGAAGGGAATTGTCATCGAGGTGAGCGGAAAGAGCATGCGAATGCCATGTTCCGCCGCCGGCGGGGGAAGGAAAGGATGTCCGCGAACTGCGTTGAAAAGCCTGTCGATGAGGATTGAGGCAGGCACGGCTCCGATCAAATTGCTGACGGTGACAATGAATTGCGTTTTGGAAATTGCCTGCAGGCTGGCCATGTGATCTTTCGCGGGATCTTCCATGGCGTCCACCAGAGTCGCGGCCGTTACCGCGGGCATTTTCGAAGCCAGCAGAAATCCTCCGGCCTGCATGAGCAGGAAACTGAAAACGTAGTTCAGCGAATGAGCGATGGCCAACAACAGAGGAGCGTGAATGGTTGTCGCCAGGGAATATTTGAATAATGCTGTGAACGAGGTAATGACGCCGGCCAAAACCGCGCCCCAGCCCATGACTCGCCACTGAACGGTATTTTGCGCGATATAGTGTTTGCCGGCACGCCCCGTTCTTTCCACTACACTGCGTGCCAGACGGCGACTGCTGGCGCTCAAGACCGTGCCGATACGCCGCTGCGAGGCGAAGCCGTGCACCACGGTAACGGCGAGTTTGCGCGCATCTGAGTCGGGACGCTCAAGGTTGATCACCTGTTGCATCCGACCCAAAAGAGATCGCAATAAACGCACGCGGAAAATGAGGTTTACGGACGATCCCCGATCGGCCAGCAGTTGATTCACGGTTTGCAGTTGCGCTTCGCAGGCCGCTTTTTGTTCTTCCCAGAGATGGAAGTCTTCCGGATGTTGAACGACGTGCTCGACCAGGCTGGGCAGGTGGAAGAACGCGGACTTGGTAATATCCTCATCGTCGGCAAATGCGATCAGATCCCGCGAAAGCGCAACGTTGGTGGCACGAAGAGCCAGAATTTTGCAGGAGGCCAGAATAGAAAAAGTCGATGGCCGAAACGTCTCGGCCCACGGTGCAACCAACGATGGCGGCAGGGTAGCCACCCAGCGCGCATCCGATTCCTTCAGGTTTAAAGAGTCCATCAGAACATAAAGGTCGCCCTCGACTTCATCGACCGGCAACAGATGGCGCACGACGCGCGCGAACAACTCGCGAACCAGAAACGCCTCGTCAGGCAATCCGGCCTCGGAAATCACGCGGACGTAAGAATGATGAGACCAGAAGTCGCGCAAGGTGGAGCGAATGGAATCGCGGCAGGCATGATTCTCGATGGCTAGAGTAACTTCCGACAGCGCTTCGGTGCGGAACTCGACCGGCACATTCAGGATGGTGCGAAGCAGTCCATACACGCGAGTAGCTCGCTCTCGCGTGGAGAGGGATTCAAGGTTGCAGAGATCGTCGATGGCAAACTGAATCCTCACTCCGTCGCTCCGAAAAGAAGAACGTAAGGGTCAGTCGGGCAGGCAAAAATGACGACAAGTGTGCGTTTAGAACAGTTTAGATCGATCGCCCAGGAGTTAGTCGTCAGATTAATTTCGATAGTAAGTGCCGTGGTGCAGCAGCGTGTCAACGCCTTCCACCAGGCAGCCGATATCACCCTTATCACATGCCCCGCGTATTCCTACCTTTTTGGCTTGATCGGCAAGCTGGGGAGACATATGCAAAGTTACCATGAGAATCGGAAGTTCCGGCGAACGTCGCCGGATTTCCTTGGCTGCGTCCAATCCGTTCATTTCAGGCATCTGGAAATCGAGGACGACGACGTCGGGGGACGCCTCCTGAACTTTATCGATGGCTTCGCGGCCATTGGTGGCTTCGCTGCAGACCTGCCAGGAATCCTGCTGTTCGAGCAAATTGCGCAGGCAACGCCGCATGAGGGGGCTATCGTCTGCGACGAGAATTCGAACGGGCGATGATTTCTGCCGTTCCTCCAGCAAAGGCATAGCTCACCGTACGAAGGATAGGCAAAGATGTCTATACCCCACATCGCGTAGGGTTTGGGGGATTCTAGTGAGCCCATCCATTCCCCTAGCGGTTTCGGGGTACGGGTGAGTGCTGAGGGGTTGGGGAACGTGAGATCGGAGATCGATGAAAAATACGCCCCGCCCGGCTTTCGCGCGGTCGGGAAACTCTTGGATGTGCGCTGCGGCGGCAGGGTTTACAACCAAATGCAACGCGCCCTTTATTTGCTGAAACGGGCTCTGTTGACTCCAGCATCTACGGCTTTACGTCGAGACCGAACTCAGGATGATCGTAAGTGCCACCGATATGCACCGGCACGACCTCGCCCTTCTTTTTTTTCTTAAAGAACGGATTCATCGCCTTGAGGAGTTGGGCTTTTATGCCCGTTTCAGTCTTTGAAATCTCAGTATCGACCCAGAGGCGGCCATGCAAATCAATCTTTTGGTTGAGCAGATTGTAAGTGCCGTACATCCGTGCCTTTGCGCCAGGCACTCCGAAGGAAAGGCCGGAAAATGTTGAAACCCCGGATTGAAGCGTGACTTGGCCCTTCAGATCGGTAAGCACGGTCTCGGCGTCTTCCATTTTTTCGCCTCGGGCACCAGCACTTAGCTTGTTTACTCCCTCCTGCGTTTTCGAGCTTGAGAATTCCCCGGCATCGATGCCGAACTTACCCTGGATTCTTACCTTCTTCAAGAATGGCTGACCGCCCGATGGAATTTCTACCTTGCCGGCGAGAGTGGTCGCTCCTGACATGGGCGATCGCGGAGCTTGAACGAATAGTCCCAGAATGTCTTCGATTCTCCCTTGCGGAGAGCTGAAGTTGAGCAGCGCGGCTTTACCGGGGCGTCCCGTGACTCCTGCCACACTACCCGCCACGATGAGACTTGTCCGGCCGAAACGGGCATTGACTCGCTGCAGAAAGGTATCGCCATGAATGGCGTCAACAAATGCAGTGAACTGCGTTACAAGGTGCACTTTGTGACCGCCGGATTTAACCTCGAAGTCGGGGACGTCGGTGCTGCCACTGATATTAATGTGCTTGAGAACGCCAGCATAATTTCCGTTGGATGCGAGGGTTCCCGCGATGCCCTCGTAGTAGCTGAGGTCGGCTCGTTCGAACGTATACTCGCCTGAAATCGGAGTCTCGCCAGGATTGCCAGTGGCCCATGCTCCGAACTTGCCGTGAGTTGTGATCTCTCCAGGAGGCTCCGGATTCTGCACTTTCAACTGATAGCTGAAGGGGCTGTTCCAACGCACATTGCGCAAAACGCCCTCGCTTATGCCGAAGCGCAGCGGCTCCCCATGCGGATCTTTGGAAGCGAATTCGACAGTTGTTCCGTTCGCAATGATTTCTTCAATGACAAGACTGGAGTGCTGCGTTTGAAAACTCAGATTGCTGCCGAAGGGCGGAATGAATACGTGACCGCCTTCGACTCGAATGCGCGGAACATGTTTAGTGAAGATTCCGGAGTAACTGCCTTCAATGGTCAACTTATCGATGGTAATTAACTTAAATTGTCGATTGCCGTGATGAAACTCAACGCCCTCCAGCACGCAGCCGGGAGCAGGAAAATAAGTGCGATGAAAGCTGCGGACCGTAACCGAGCTGTCGCTGGATTCTTGCAAATCCTGCAGAACGGCCCTCTTGGTAAAGGGCCAAATCTGGTTCCAGAAGATCGTCGCACAAGCAGCGACAGCACAAATTAGGACGGCGGCAATTAGAAGAATAATTTTCGTGCCGCGAGGAAAACGCGGTGGAGTTGTTGGAGTTCTCTCTTCGTGTGCATCTCTAACTTCGGCGTTCGTGAGGGCGGACGAAGACATAAGTCTTGGACTCAGAAATCCCTGTGAACTGTTGGCAACGATTCGCGAAGAGGTCCTACTGCTTTTTTCGGCTGGATGCTTTCTTCTTCGTCATGCTCGTCTTATGAGGGCGAGTGTTTGCAGAACGGGAGCGCTGGTGTGCGACAGCTCGCGGTTTCGTTTTTCTTTTTCGACCTGGGTTGGCAGAGGTCTGAACTTTCTCGCTTGAGGCGGGAACCGGTTGTGTAGTGGCAGGCGCGGCCTTGGATGAAAATGGAGACTCTGTTTTGGCGACCGCATCCGGCGTCAAAAGATGAGTCATGTTTGCCAGGGTTCCGGCGGCTTGCCCCAGCTTGCGTGCTACCGCAGTCAGCAAAGGTTCCTGCTCATCTTCCTTGCGTTTTCTGTTCATCGACGTTCCAAGTCTTTCATGGTTTCAGGATCCTCGACCGTTGCCGGATGAACGAAATCCCGGCTGTCAACCGGGACTTTGGCGCAGATGCCGCAATCGTTCGCAACCACTGGTGCGCACGTGCTTCCGAAAGTTAGTTGCCGCTGGCTTGCTGAAGGTTGGGAGAAAAGAATTGCCTGACAGGGCTCGGAAAATAGCGGACGAAACCGGAGTGGATCAGGGCTAGAATCGGGCGGCGTTCGGCCATAACCTAATCGTAAAAAATCCGCACAGCGCGCGAGCTGTGCGGATCGAGTGAGATGCGTTCCGAGGACGAAAAAAGAGCTAAGAGACGCGATCAATAAATTCCGAAGCGAACCCGATCGTTGACTAGGCGGCCGGGAATGTCTTGAAGCGATGTACGATGACAACCCTTGCGTAACTGCCACGATATTACCGAGGTTTTAATCTAGCAGGAATAGCCCGTGCGTGGTGTTACGTCGGTCACCGGTTTGCGGTCTGGAATTTCAGCGCGGCATGGGTCTTAATACTCGACGAAGAGTGTGTTTCTTAGAGTTCGAGTCTTACTCATGTGGTTACTTCGAGCACATTTTTATGCAAAGGGCTGCGCTGTCTGCTAGCATGTGGGGCAATCGAAGCCCCTATCTCCTTCGTTCTTATGGAGGATTGAGCGCTTGGCAACGGAACTCCAACTGCGCCAGTAGTGCGGACCGGTTCCCGGTTTTAGCGTGGGGCTTGGGGCCGCTATCGAAGGCAGGGAGAAGTTGGCGAATACACCTGATACAGAAAGATTCGAAATCAAGATCCGCCGGCGTTCGACTCGCCGCCATCGCCGAAATCGCCTGCTCCGCCGAGTTTCGCTGGTCGTTATTTTGGCCGGTCTCGCCTTAGCGTTCTCCTCGGTCGTACTGCGGCACTTGAGCCCGTCATTTTTGAGCCGATCGAGTTCCGATCGCCAGCCGGGCGAGGACGGGCGCGAAATCCTTCTTCTCACCCAGCAGGAATCGTTGCGGCAGATGCAGAATCGTCCCGTCTATCCGTATTCCGTGGTGCCGGGTGGAGTAAGAAGTGCGAGCGAACTGAGGTGGATGGCGCAGCACGATGCGGTAGTCGCGTCGCATTATGCGGGATTCGATTATGAGCACGCCCGCACGGTGCGCCTGATCTCAGCGCACGCGGCGTATGTTTCTTATCGAGTCGGGAAGCGGCTCTTCTTTACTCGACACAGAATCATGTTGAGAAAAGGTGAGACCCTTATTACCGATGGAAAAATTACGGCGCGCTCCCGTTGCGGCAATCGCGTGGAAGAAAATCCGCAACAGGCGACTTCTTCGGAAGAACCGCCGGCCATCAAGTTCGATCAGCCGTTTCTTCCTGCCACCGGGACGGCTCTTTCAACGCCTCCGGTCCCGTTCCAGTCGGCTCTGCTGACTCGACCCGCGTTGGGGCCGGGTTTGCCCTTGGGCCTGTACGATCCGTTCGCTAACGCATCCTGGGTTCCGATCCTGCCACCTCCGTTGCCTGGAGTTTGTGGTGTGGGAAAAAATAAGAGCGGCACCGTGGAAGGATATCTCTGCGCTGGCGGTGGTGTGGGCGGAGGAGGCACGGTCCCCGAACCTGGGACCTGGCTTTTAGTCGCCTCCGGCTTGGCCGCGATGTACTGGAAAGCCCGCCAAAAACTTTTTCGCGCTTAAGCCTTCGAATTGCCTGCGCCGCCCCGCCTCTTGTTGCACTTCAAAGTCTATAGAGTGCTAATACCAACGTAAGCTCTGGCCGCAATCATCGCTGATACAATCAACGTAGAACGAAGTTCGTCTTAAAACCCTCCGGCGCAGGTAATACATGTACACATTCTTGCGGAGCATCGCGCGTCAGCCGCTCCTGGCCGCATTCTGCGGGCTCTTGGCTTCGTCCTCGTTTTCGGCGCAGATGCTGCTGGCGCAGGTTTCGGTGCGCACCGTCAAGGTGCTAAACGCCAAGGATGCCGTCGAGATTGAAGTGGAGGCCAGCGACCGGATTGTTCCGCAGACGCAAGTTTTGACCGGGCCTGATCGTTTGGTGGTCGACTTTCCCAATGCTCTTCCCGGGAATCAATTGCGCAATCAATCGGTCGATCGCGGAGAAGTTAAAGATCTGCGCTTCGGCTTGTTTCAGGGAAAACCTCCAGTCACCCGGATTGTGATTGATTTAAAAAGCGCGCAGTCGTATCAAGTTTTTCCTTCCGGCCGAACAGTCATGATCAAAGTGATGGGCGGCGGATCTGACACGCCATCCGCGGTTGCTGCTCTGCCTGTTGAAACTGGGGCTCGTCCTGGATTTGTCGTCACCAATTACACTCCCCCGGCACAACCGGTCAGCGCGGAAAGTCCCGCGAAACCGGCGCTGGAAGTTTCCTTTCACAATGGATTGCTGGGAATCCGCGCCAACAAAGCGACGTTGTCAGAAGTCTTGTTTGCGGTGCAACAGCGAACTGGCGCACAGGTTTCGATTGCGGCCGGGGCCGAGCAGGAAAAAGTAGTTGCCGATATTGCTCCCGCGCCCGCGCCGGAAGTGCTGGCGAAGCTGCTGAACGGTTGCAAATTTAATTTTCTGATTCTGAGTGCGCAGAATAATCCAGCACAACTGGATCGTGTGATTCTGACCTCTCGCACCGATGGCGGCGTCGCGCCTTTGCAACCGATGCAAAGTAACAGCGCAGATGCCGATGACGTGTCTTCTTTTCCACCCTCGCCGGCGCAAGTGAACAATCCGATTCCGAACAATCTGTCCCCCGCGCAGAATATGCCGGGATCACAGCCGGAAGTGAGTTCTGCGCCAGAGAACAATCCGCCGAACCAGTAACTTCATTCGAAATGTCCGCGCGGATTTCAATCGCTTCGCCTAAGGCGGCGTGATTAAGCGGATCGGCACAGGAGAAGTGCCCGTTACTGCGCTGCCCACTGTGCCCGTACCGTTGCTACAACCTGCCACGTTCAACACAGTGACGTTGACGTTGCCCCACTGGTCGACTTGGTTGATGAAGACTTGCAGGAATCCCACGATGGTGACGTTGGTTGTTCCGCTGCTGTTAATTGAGACGGTAGAGTCGTAAATCGGTAGCGACACAATGGAGGGACTGCTTGTGATAGGAGTATTGTTGGCTACTCCAAGCGGATTATTGCTTCCTGGAAAAATCTGAAACGGATATGCCGGGGGCTGTCCAAGGGCGGGATTGTCACCCGAGTTTAGATAATCCTGACCGTTGGGTTGGCCGAAGCCTGTGTTTCCCTGGTTGATGAGGCATTGCACGCCATTCATTGTGTCGCCGGTGCCGAAGCCGGGGTTTTCATTCAAGTTGACAGAGTCAGGATTCGAACTGGAAGAACTCTGTACACCGCATTGGTAAACCGTTGACCGATCACACCCCGCGACCGCTTCCTCATACGGCCTTGTTGAGGATGCACAGGAGGGAATCGCCACAGGTGTCACGGCCGGAGCTTCGCCCGGGAGATATTCCAAGCTCGGGGGCAGTTGTAACCAAGTTGCTCTTGAGGCGTTCCAGTAGTTACCTTCGGGCGGAAGCGCTCGCGTAGAACATGAAGTGCCGGTGTGAATACAGTCGGGCTCCAGCCAGAATTGTTCGCCGACAGTACCGGTAGACGGGTTGCCGCCGTTCAGCGAGATTCCGCTGTTCGTGATCGATCCGTTGGTTGTGTTGACGAGAGTTTGACAGGGGCCTGGGGGAGAACCCTGATCGCAGTAAGTTGTGCTGCCCGTCTTTCCGCCGGTGGTATACGGACTCGGGTTCAGCGGATCGCGGTTGGGCACAATCCAGGGCTTCACGCAACTCGGTTGCACGGGAACGATTGTCGACGTCTGATTTCCGTTGGTGCCGGAATTAGAAGGATTAAAGGCTTCCGCCGCAGCCGTTGCGCTCACCGTGTTGCCGGTATTTCCCCAGATGCGCGAGAAAAAAGTAGGCAGCGCTGTGCGCTGTACTTGCACGGTGACGATGGGATTCACGGCGAACGTATTCGAAAGACCTGAGCAGCTTGTGCTCGAGGCGAAACTGCCGCTGCTTCCGGACGAATACGTGACGGTAACCGTGCCGGCCTGGTTGCCAACCGCATTTTGGCCTGCCACTGCCTGAGCGGCCTGAGTCGCAGCGCTGCTCGACCCGCCGCAGATTTGCGTCCAGTAAGAAGTATCGGTTTCCGTACTAGCGGTGCCTGTGATTCCTGAAAGTGAGATTACCCTGGCGGCGGCGAGTGCGGCTGCATCGGCGGCTCGCTGTGCCTCTTCGCGCGCCAGATAGAGCGTAATCACGTCGATCGACAGCGCAGCCATGGCGATGATGGCGACCATGGCCAGCGCCACCAGCACCATGGTGATGCCGTGTTCGCGAGTACGCGAACTCTCCGAGCGGTGAAGTCGTCGGATTGCAGGTGTTTTCATACCGTTTTCAGTTCCCGCTCACCTTTCTATTCTCCATCTCTCAGTTCTCCATCTTTCAGTTCTCGTTCATGGCCACGGCTGCAGTCGAAATCGTGTTGGGTAGCGCAACGGTGCGGCCCAGGAGGCTGGCAACGCGGCCAAAGCGCCACGCGTAGGCGTACTGGATGCTGACGCAAGTGCCGATAATGGCCGTCTGGGCTCCGACGGATTGAGAGGCGCAGCTCATTGACGGCAGCGCGGCTCCAGTCGCGGGAAAATAATATCCCCGATTGATAATCAGTTTCAGGCCGCCGGTGGGGCAGCCGTTTCCGGTGGCGGTCGAGGTCCACGTAAGGTTCGCGGGTGACGAACTGAGCGTGATGCCGCAATCGTTGAGGTTATTGGCGAGCAGGTACGAGTCCACCACTTGAAATGCGTCATTCACCGACTTGGGCGAGGATGATTGCAGATCGTTGGCGGGGTCGGCGGCCGCTGCGCGCGCGGCGTCGCGGGCAACGTTGGTGAGTTTCTGTTTGAGCGTAAAGGCGCTGCTGAAGTCGAAGATGCCCACTACAAACACCACCAGCAATGGCAGAGTCACCGCAAATTCCACCAGCTGCGCACCCACATCGGCACGAAGAGAATCGCCAGCGCTGACGATCCAATTCGGTAAGGAGCAGTTTCGGAAAGAGCAGCTTCGCAAAGCATTCCAGCGAATCACTGATTCTCCATGCGCACGCGAGCCGAGGCCATAATCCAGATCTTCTGCTTGTTCAAGGAAGTAAAGGGCAGCCAGAACTGGAATGGATATTGAAAAGAAACCGACATGCCGCAGACTCCGTTTGTGGAGCTAGAGTCCTTCAAGAGCACCGGGGCTTGCACGCATAGCTTCGAGCTGGCTGCGGAACAGGTGGTGGAGGTTGCGCCGGGGCAAGCGGTAAATACCAGTGGCGACGAGGGATACTGAGCCTGGCTGGGATCGAGCTTGGACGCGATCATAGCGTTCTGAACCGCACTGACCGCGTTGCTCTCGTACTGCGCGAGCGTGCCGGCGCCAGAGCAGGTAGTGCAATTCGGCGCGGCACCGGCTCGTGCACCTTCCTGCGCGGCGCGCGTGATTGCGCCGTAAATACTGAAAGCCTGCCCAAACCAGAAAATTCCGAGAAGGATCATGAACATCAAGGGCAAGACGGCGGCGGCTTCCGCAATTTCAGCCGCGCGAGTTTCGCTGCGCAGCCTTCGCAGAATTTCTTGTGCAGGCTTTCAGCATGTCAGACGACCACTCCGAGTTTCCAGACAAATTCCATAGAGCACCACAGTAACGGCCAACGCTACACCGTATGGTACTTTCAGCGAGTCCGGATTATCGAGCGAAACCTGCGTCCCCGGCAGCCGAAAGGTTACCAGGGACATCAGAATGTGTCCGATATTCCGAAGTGTCTGCCGCGTGCGTCGTTTGTAAATCACCAGCGCTATTGCCATCACTCCGGCGACGGCAATCGATCCCAACAACAGATCGATGAGTCGCGCTGGCCCGGTGAAAGCACCCAGCGCGCCTGCAAGTTTCCAGTCGCCTGCTCCCAGGCTGCGCAAAAGAACGAAGGGCAACAATAATGCTAATCCCAGTCCGGCGCCGAGCAGGGAAGCTTTCAATCCCGACAAGCCACTCACCACAGTATTTGCAGCTACTCCGATCAGCAGCGCCGGTACCGTCAGCCAGTTTGGAATACGGCGGCTGCGCAGGTCGGTCCATCCCGCTGCGAGCGCGAGAAGTACAGCGCCCGCCAGAACCAGTGGTTTCAAATAAGCCTCGTGCGGAGCCGGCTGGGAACCCGCGACCCCACGCACCCTCATGATATAGAAAAATATTGCGGCGAGAAAATGAAAAGGTGCGGAGCCGCTGTGGGAGAGTAAGCATTGTAATGAGCACCACTGGTCAAGGGGCATCATCTTGAGCGGAGCCGGTTTTCAGGCGAGCGAAAGATCTCCCAGAGCGTGGGACTTTGGACTTCGAGGGATGTGGTGGCGGAGATCCCTCGGGCGGCTGAAAAGCGCCGCCTCTCGGGATGACGCAGATCTAGGGATGACGCCAGTCTAGGACGACGCGGTCCAGGGATTACCCCAGTCCCCGGATGACGCCAATCCGGGAATGGCATTCAGCTTCTGCTACTGGCGATTGAATGCGGGAGCGCTGTTGTGCTCGGCAACAATCTTTCTGGCGTTGTCGGCCAGGGCCTTTGCCTGCGGCAGCAACTCCAGACCTTTGACCACTTCCGGATCGGATTCGGCGCGGACTTTCATGCCCTCGTCCTGGCCAAAAGCGTCGGTGAAAATTTCCGACTTGATGTTGGACCGAATCCAGTCGCTGTTATCAATCAGGTCGGCCTGGGTGTAGGCGATGTTTGCTTCGTCGAGCGACTTGCGGAATTCCTGCATGGTCGCGTCGTCGACTTCAAAATTCTTCGCCGGGTGATGAGTCACGACATAGCGCTTGGCAAAATTGAAGAAGGCGTAGTGCTGCAGCAGGGTGTCCTGAAAGTGAGTGCTCTTTACTGGAGGAATGTTAACGTCGGGAGTGATGCCACCACCGCCGTAAACGGTTCGTCCGCTGTCGGTGAGCTTGACTTCGCGATTGGCGGTGCTGGTGCTGTCGGCGCTGTCGCGGTTGTAGTAATAGTCGTAGAGCGAGATGTTGCTGTAGTCGCGCTGGATCAGACGGCCGCTGGGCGTGTAGTAGTGCGCCGTTGTCAACGCCAGGCCGGTGTTTTCCGAGAGCGGATACACGGTCTGCACCAAACCTTTGCCGAACGTCACCTCGCCCGCGATCAAACCGCGGTCGTGATCTTGAATCGCCCCAGAAACAATTTCCGCCGCCGAAGCCGTCTGCCGGTTGACCAGAACGACGATCGGATAATCTTTACCGCCATTGCCGTGCTGCGCCACGTAACGTTTCTCGGCGGAGGCGCGCCCATGATGCGAGACGATGAGCTGCCCCTTCTTCAGAAATTTATCAGCGACGTCAACGCCTTCACTGAGCAGACCACCGGGATTGGAGCGAAGGTCGAGAATCAATCCCTTGAGATCGCCAAAGGAATCGAGCGCATCGGAAACTTCACGGTCGGTGGTTTCGTTGAAGCCGTTGACGTGCATGTATCCAACGCCGGGCTTGATGAGGAAATGAACGTCGACGCTGTAGCGCGGAATCTCGTCGCGCACCAGCGTGAACTCCATCGGCTTCTCGACGCCTTCGCGCGAGATACTGATGTGAACGGTCGTTCCTTTGGGCCCTTTCAGCAAATCGGCCACGTCGCCAGTACTCATGTTTTCAGTTGACTTGCCGTCAACGGCGATGATCACATCGCCCGGATGAATGCCTGCCTTATAGGCGGGTGTCCCGGTGAAGGGATAGATCACAATTACCTGGTTGTTGCGCGGACCGACGGTCATACCCACGCCGTAATACTTGCCGCGCTGGTCTTCGCGCATGAGCGCGTAGGACTTTGGATCGAAGAAATTGGAGTGCGGATCGAGCGCGTGCAGCATGCCGGGGATAGCACCGTTGTAAATCGCCTTGTCAGCGTTCACCGGCTCGGCGTAATTATCCTCGACGAGCGCATACACATCGGTGAACTGCTTCAGGCTGTCCTTCACTTCGGAGTCGCCGGTCATCGACGACTGCTGGCCGGAACGCTGGGCGAAGAGAATCCCCAGGAAACCGCAAGCGAGCAGGAAAAAAACTACCAGGAAGAGTGAGCGGCGTGAACTACGTGCCATCTTGAGATTTCCTTCGTTGAGGGCTGACTTTCGCCCCAGCTACGGCGCTGAATTCAAAGATTATATCACCAGGTTAGACTGGCCCGGACCGGGAAAGTCACCAGGGTAACTAGCTGCAAAAGCGCACATAACCATGAGATGCAGGAGAGGGGGAATTAGGTTCCTCTACGCCAAAAGCAGGGTGCTGGGGAATGGAAGCCGCGACGAAGCGCGCCCGCGCCGTGAACTCTTGGGCGCGGGCAGAGCTGATTGCATGGAAATATCTTAAAAAGTCAGCGCTAATTAAGCGCTGACCGAAACTGCTGTCGCACCGGTGGAGGATTGCGGCTGCGCCACGCCGGTACCTTGGCTGAGCTGCTGGAAGTCCTGCACCAGCGAGTTGTAGGCCGTCTGCGCGCCGGTAAGGTTGCCGGTTTGCAAGGCTTGCCCTAGCTGGCTGAACAGTTGTGCGATGGAATTGTCGGCGCTGCCGCTGCCTCCGTGGTGATGATGGTGGGTTACGGCTTGGCTGGTTTCATTTTGCGAAAGCTGACTCTGGAAATCCTGCTGGATGCTTTTGAAGGCCTGCTGCGCTCCTGAGATGTTTCCCGACTGCAGATCTTGCGCCAGCTGGTTGAATGCCTGCGCAATGGGACTTGTGCTTTGCGCTGTGGAAGCAGAACCGGTAGTGCTCTGCGGGCCCAATTGCTGCAGGGTCACAAAATCCGACTGGGCGGCTGACAGATTCCCGGATTGCAGGTCCTCGCCAAGCTGCTGAAATTCTTTCTGAAATTGCTGCACTTCGTTCTGAACACTCTGGCTGCTGGAATCGAAAAGGTTACTGGAAATTCCTGAGACCGACATTTTCTCTCTCCTCTCGGCAAGTGGGATGGCTCGCTATGCTATCGGCGCGTTTTTGGCTCGACTTGAGTGGCGAAGCGGTTAGCGGCGATGGATGAAAAGCACGCTTGAGGCCAAACATGGCTCGCGCGTAAGGGCCCAAAAAGCGAGGATTCGACAGGTTTTATCGAAAGCCTGTACCTGCGGCGCTGGGCACAACGAGCTGGATTGGGCAAGGATTGCCCATCCAGACTAGGCAAACCGTGGTTTGAGCAAACGCGAACTTGGCAAGGTAAGGCTCGGCGAACTTGCCATTCCTGATTCTAGCGAAACGACTTTTGCTGCTTTTCCCGCGCGGCAGTATGATGAAGCGCATGAGCTTTTCCGAGACGATCTTCTTATTCTTTCTGGCCCTGGTTATCTTCGGGCCCAAGAAGTTGCCGGAGATCGCGCGCCAGATTGGCAAGGCGCTCAATGAATTCAGGCGCGCTTCGAACGAGTTCAAGGCGCAGATCGAGCAGGAAATTTCCAATTTAGAGGTGGAAAAGCGGCAGACGATTCTTCCCCCCAGCCATCCTCCGGAGGGCGTGGCCAGCCGCGCGCTCTATTCCGCGCCGGGGCAGTCCACCTCTGCCGAAGCGCCTGCCACGCTGGCCGAATCTACGGACGAGCCGATCGCATCGGTGGCCGGACCCCTTCCCGTAGCTACCGAAGCCGTCGCTCCAGCGGCGGATAGCACATCGGCTCCCCTTGCGGATCCATCGCTCGTTACATCAGCGTCCGTTCCGTCCTCTCCCGTCTCGTCTTCTTCCGTTTCCTCTCCTTCCGTTGACGCAGCCCAAGACCTGACTGCCCCCACCGCACAGGAATCGCATGTTTGAATTCGGAGCGGCGGCAGCCGGCCGCGACACTGAGAAAGAACCCATGCCCACTATGGGTTTCCTTGATCATCTTGAGGAGCTACGCAAACGACTGGTGTATTCGATAATCTCGGTGGGCGTCGGCTTTGGCATTTGCTGGTGGAGGGTAGAACGCATCTACGAAGTCATGCAGCGGCCCATCATGCAGGCCCTGCGAAACAATGGGATGTCGGAGAAGCTGGTTTATTTGAACCCGACTGAACCCTTCAACCTTTACTTGAAGATCGCTGCCCTTGCCGGTTTATTCCTAACGTCTCCGTTTGTTCTGTACCAGGTGTGGATGTTTATTTCGCCCGGCCTCTACCGTAACGAAAAACGCTATGCCGTGCCCTTCATGGTATCGACCATCGCATTGTTTACCGCGGGCGGATATTTTGGTTACAAAATTGTTTACCCGCGGGCGCTGGAGTTCCTGATTCATTTCGGGCGCCAGTTTCAGCCCATGATTACCATCGGCGAATACACGCAGCTTTTCCTGAGCATCGTTCTTGGAATGGGACTGATTTTCGAGATGCCGATTCTGATTTTTTTCCTGTCGCTGATGGGCATCGTCAGCGCGGGTTTCATGTGGAAACATTTTCGATACGCGATCCTGATCATCTTTGTGATTGCGGCCATCGTTACGCCCACGCCCGACATCGTAAACATGTGCGTGTTCGCTGCGCCCATGCTGGCGTTGTATGTGTTCAGCATCAGCATCGCGTACTTCGTGCATCCTAAGCAGCGCAACGCCCGCAAAGAGAAGCAGGCGGAGGGCGGTGTATGAGCCGGGTTCCGAGAGACGGTTCGAAACAGAATTTCCCGATGACGATGACGGCTCGGTTGCGATCAAAGTCTTTGTGGTGGCTTCTGCTGGTGGGCGCGTTGGTGGTCCTCGCCTGTGATCGCGATCGAGACAGTGCTCCGGCCCAGACGGCGCCCGCGGCTTCGCTTCCCGCCGCTACCGATACGAGCGGACCCGCACTCAATCTGCCGCCCGACACCGGTCCGCCGCCCACATTCGACGGCGACCGCGCCATGCAATATGTGAAGGACATTGTGAAGTTGGGGCCACGCCCGGTGGGGAGCGCGAATCACAAAAAGGTCGAGGAGTATCTGCACTCGCGCCTGCACGGCGATCAGGTTGAGGACGACAGCTTTACCGCCGACACGCCGGAGGGAAAGTTTCCGGTACACAACATCATCGCGAAATTTCCCGGCAGCAAAGACGGCATCATCGTGATAGCGAGCCACTACGATACGAACTATCCGCTGCGCAACACTTCCTACATCGGCGCCAATGACGGCGCGTCTTCCAGCGCGCTGCTGCTGGAAATCGCCGATCTGTTGCGCGGCAAGCCGCGCGACGGCTACAGCGTGTGGCTGGTGTGGGACGACGCGGAAGAAGCCATGAAGCCGGACGGTACCGGCGGCCTGCCGAGGGAGATGCCGTTCGAAGAAGACAGCCTGTACGGTATTACTCATGTAGCCGAGAGATGGCAGAGCGATGGAACGCTGAAGAAGATCAAGGCATTTCTGCTGGCCGATATGATCGGCGATGCCGATCTGAACATCGACCGCGATCTCAATTCCACGCCGTGGCTGGAGAATGTGGTGGGCGAAGCGGCCAAGCGGCTGGGCTACCAGTCGCATTTTTTTGGTCACACTAATGAGGTCGGCGACGATCACATTCCCTTCATGAAAAGAGGTGTGGCGTGTGCGGATTTAATCGACTTCACATACGGCTACAACAATGTCTTCTGGCACACCACGCAGGACACAGTCGATAAACTCAGCCCGCAGAGCCTGCAGATCGTGGGCAGCGTCATGCTCGAAACCGTTCGCATGCTCGATCATATGAATCCTCTTCCACCAAAGTAGCGCCCTGCAGTTGGCCCGGGCGACGGCCATCGGTTAAGGGCGTCATCTTGAGCGGAGCCGGTTTTCAGGCGGAGCGAAAGATCTCCGTACAGAGTAGCTGGTTGGCCTTCCAAAGCGGTGGCGGGGGAGATCCCTCCGTCGGCTGAAATACGCCGCCTGTCGGGATGACACAGGTGCAGAGAGGGCAGGCTGCCGAGGAAACGGAGTCGGACGTGTGCAGTCGCCAGCCTGCTTCATTTTGCGCTTTTCGAAAATTTAATTTCTAATGCACCCACCTATGCGAACCGTGAAGGCGCTGCTCCTTGCCGGCTTTTTCAGTCTCACCTGCATGGCCACCACACTTGCCACCGATACCAGCGAAGCCGATCGCGTGATTGAGGCGGCACTTCAGCCTTCGCCACTGGAGAAAAACCTTCATCGTTTAACCGATGAGATCGGTGGACGCGTCCCCGGCACCCTCGCAATGGAACACGCCGTGGCCTGGGGCAGACAGGTATTTACGGCTGCCGGCGCCGACAGCGTTCATACGGAAATATTCTCCATTCCTTCTTCGTGGACTGAAGGCGACACCGAAATGACGGCGACCACCGCGTACCAGGTGGATGACGCCAAATTGGGCGGTGGAACCGTGCTCTCATCTTTCCACGTGCATGCTGTTTCTCTTGCCTGGGCTCCTGCGCTGGCTGCGGTGAAACATGTGCCCGTCGTCGATGTGGGCGATGGCACGGCAGCCAATTTCCAAAAGGCTGGCGACATTTCCGGAAAGATTGTTCTGGTCCATACGGTCGTGCTTAAAACGTGGGATGACCTGTTTGCCGAGTACGCGAAGGCGCCGCCGGTGGTCGATCTCGCGGTGAAGGGCAAGGCCAAAGCCGTCGCATTTATGGCGACGCGGGAGCACGACATTCTTTACCGTCACACGAATTCCGCGGAGGGAGAGATTGACCGGCTGCCCATGGTGATTGTGGCCCGCGAGGATGGAGAGCGCATGGCGCGCTTGCTGGCGGCTGGAAATCTGGTGTGGGCCGACCTTTCGATTCCCAACCAGATCGGCGGACCGATTAAAGCCGCGAATGTGATTGCGGAATTGCGAGGCAGCGAAAAACCGGACCAGTTCGTGATTCTGGGCGCGCACCTGGATTCCTGGGAGCTGGGCACCGGAGCTCTCGACAACGGTTGCAACGCGGCACTGGTGGTGGATGCTCTTCGCGCCATCAAGGCCTCTGGGGTGAAACCGCGCCGCAGCATTCGCTTTGTTCTTTTTTCCGGCGAGGAGCAAGGGCTGATTGGTTCTCACGCTTATGCCGTCGCTCACCGGGCGGAGCTTGATAAGGCCGCGGGCGTGATTGTCTACGACTCGGGCACAGGAAAAACGACGGGTTTCTCGATTGGCGGACGCAAGGATTTTCTTGCGATCGCGAAAGACCTGATGGTTCCGCTGGCGCGGTTCGACGTGAAAGATGTGAAGCTTGACATGGAGTGGGGCACCGATCACTTCGACTTCATGCTGGAGGGCGTTCCGACTTTCGTCGCCGATCAGGATGAGGCCAACTATCTGGAAAATTATCACGCCGTCTCTGACACCTATGACAAGGTCGACTTTCCGCAACTGAAGAAGCACGTCGCCGAAGCCGCTGCGCTTAGCGTTGAACTGGCGGACCTTCCCGAGAAGATTGGCCCGCGCCTGACTCACGATCAGATCGAGCAATCGATGCACGAGACCAACAGCATCGAGATGCTGAAGGAAGACGGCATTTGGGACGATTGGGTCAGCGGAAAACGGGGACGACAGAAGTGAAGAGATTGTTGATTGCTGATTTCTGATTGCTGATCAAAAAACGCCCGAGCATTGGGTTTTGCTTTTCAATCAACAATCAAAAATCAGCAATCAACAATTTCTTTCGCCTCCAGGTTCCATTGCTCTATTTCTGGATTCTCTTTAACGCTTTCGCGCTTTGCCTGCTGCTGGTGGACTTGCGCCTTCACCAGCGTGGACGCGCGGTCGGTTTTCGCGCCGCCCTTGCCTGGAGCGCGATGTATGTGGCGTTGGCCGGCGCTTTCGCCGCTGTCTTATATTTCTGGCAAGGACAACAGACTGCACTGGAATTCGTTACCGGCTACATTCTGGAAGTTTCGCTCAGCATAGACAATCTTTTTATTTTTCTGCTGATCTTTAATTTTTTCGCGGTCCCGGATCAGCAGCAGCATCGCGTTCTGTTTTGGGGAGTGATCGGGGCCCTGGCGCTGCGCGGCATTTTTATTGGCGCTGGAGTTGGTTTGATTTCCCGTTTTCATTGGGTGCTTTATGTATTTGGAGTTCTACTCATTGTAAGCGGCATCCGTTTTTGCCTGCCGGGTCAACATAAAATCGATCCTGCGCGTAACCCGCTGGTGAGAGCGTTCCGGCGATTCATTCCAGTAACCAAGGATTACCAGGGCGGCAAATTCTTCGTTCGAAACCTGCAAGACAACTCGCGGATCTATGCCACACCTTTGCTGATTGTGCTTCTAGTCATTGAGACCACCGACGTTCTCTTTGCGGTCGACTCTATTCCAGCCGTCCTCGCCATCACGTTGAACGCATTTATTGTTTACACCTCAAATGTGTTTGCAATTCTCGGGTTGCGCTCCATGTATTTCGCGGTATCGCGGCTAATGAAAGTCTTCCGCTTCCTGCATTACGGACTCGCCGCGGTATTGATGATGGTCGGACTGAAGATGGTCACTTCAGAGTATTTCCGGATTCCGACCGCTGTAATGCTGGGCGCGGTCGCCAGCGTAATTCTAATCTCCATCGCGATCTCTATGGTTTTTCCGGCAAAAACCCGTTCCTAAGCGGCATTTCCTAAAATGTGGAATAGGGAGGCCAAGCCAGCGCTTACGCTATTATGGAAACCGCATGCCGCAAGTGACCATCCACGTCCTGCCCAGGCCCTATCAAGCCTGGATTGAGAACGGCCTGCTCAGCCGAGCCGGTGCGGTACTCAGCGAACTACTGCCCCAGGCCAGCCGCATTTTTGTGGTCACGGTTCCCCCGGTGCGCAAGCGTTGGGGAGCAAAGCTGGTCAGTTCCTTGAAGGCAAGTGGGTTCACGCCGCAGGTGATTCCGATGCCCGATGGCGAGCCGACGAAGCGGCTGGCGACGGTCGAGGCCTTGGCCGACAAACTGGCGCGCTTCGGAGCCGATCGCAAGGCGGTCATTATCGCGTTAGGCGGCGGGGTTGTCGGCGACGTCAGCGGGCTGCTCGCGTCCCTTTATATGCGAGGCATCGAGTTGGTGCAGATTCCCACGACCGTGCTGGCGCAAGTGGACGCATCGATCGGAGGAAAGACGGCGGTCAATCTGGTTGCCGGCAAGAATCTGATCGGAACATTTCACCATCCGCGCGTGGTACTGATTGATCCGACAGTGTTGAAAACTTTGCCCGACCGCGAGTTTCGCGCTGGACTTTATGAGGCGCTGAAGTGCGGCATTATTGGAAACGTGGAATTGTTTCTGCGCTTCGAGCAGAACCGGGCGCGGATTTTGAAACGTGATCCCGTGGAACTCGAATGGCTGATCGCGCAGTCGGTCAGACTGAAAGCGGAAGTGGTTTCCGCGGATGAACGCGAGGATGGCCTGCGGAGGGTTCTCAACCTCGGCCATACGATTGGGCACGCGCTGGAGGCTGAGACCGGCTACCGGCGCCTGCTTCACGGCGAAGCGGTCGCCTGGGGCATAATTGCCGCCACGAACATCGCACTCAGTGTTGGCCGTACGGATAGCATAACCGCGGGCCGCATTGCCGATGCCGTGTTGAGCCTGGGACGGCTGCCGGAAGTGAATGTCAACTCACGTAAGATTCTGGCTCGGTTGCAATCCGACAAGAAAACTCAAAATGGAGTAGTCCACTTTATTTTGCCGCGCGAAATTGGCAAGGTGGAAGTTGCGAGTGATGTGCCCAGCAATGCAGTGGTCGATGCGGTGGAGGAGTTGCGGCGCCTGTCGCGCGGCGGCTGGGTTTGGAAAAAATAAAAAATAACTTCGCGAGAGAAAGCATGCCAGAAACAGCGCAGCAGTACATCCAGCGAATCTTAAGTCACGTAGAAGGCCAGGACGCCATCAAAGTGCAGCGGGCAACCGCGGCCAAGCTGAAGAAGCTAACTCAGGGCTTGACGCCCAAGCAATTGAAATGGCAACCGGAAGCGGGGAAGTGGTCGATTGCTGAAATTATCGCTCATCTGGCCGATGTTGAGATCGTAGCCAGTTGGCGCATGCGGTCAATTCTGGGCGCGAACGGTACGCCCGTGCAGGCCTTCGACCAGGACGCGTGGGCATCGGTTTTTCAATATCGCGATTGCGATGTAAAACATTCCCTGGAAGTTTTTCGCGTCTTGCGCGAGAACAATCTGGCGATGCTGAAAGCGCTTCCGCCCGAACGCTGGGATAGGTATGGCATGCACGCGGAGCGCGGCAAGGAGACCGTTGCCCATTTGGCGCGCATGTTTGCGGGTCACGATACCAACCACATCCTGCAGGTCGAGCGCATAGCCGGGCAACTGAAAAGCGCCGGTAAGAAAACCATAGCAAGCAAGAAGAAGCAAAGGTGAACCGAACCGGGGTGCAGGAAAACGGAATGCAGGAAAACGCAGGGCCGGAAATGGTTAAGTCCCCGGTGGTCGGCGCTGCGCCGGAGGGAGCCCACGATCCGCGTTCCGCCGCCCGCGCAGTCCGCGAGATGTTCACATCCATCGCGCCTCGCTACGATCTGCTAAACCATGTGTTGTCTTTCAATATCGACCGAATGTGGTGGCGCAGAACGGCGCGCACATTCCGCGACATTCTGGTCCGCCCCGACACTCGCGTTTTGGATTTGTGCTGCGGAACCGGCGACATGACATTCGCGCTGCGCCGCGCGTGCAGGGACGTCATCCGCTCAGATTCTAGGCGCCGATTTCTCGCACGCGATGTTGCAGCGCGCCGCAGCGAAATCATCCTCTCCCCAGAAGAATGGGTCTCGCAGAATCGGATCAGTACCAGGCTGGATCGAAGCCGATGCTCTGTGCCTCCCATTCCCCAATGAGCACTTCGACTTGGTGACCTCGGCTTTCGGTTTTCGCAATCTCGCCGACTACGACGCGGGATTGCGAGAGATTTTCCGTGTGCTGCGTCCGGGAGGGGAGTGCGGCATTCTCGATTTCGGCGAACCCAGGGGAATAATGGGGGCGCTTTACCGCATTTACTTCAAACAAGTATTGCCCCGCGTCGGCACTTTAATTTCAGGCGTTCGAGGCCCGTACGCCTATCTTCCCGCGTCCGTCGAGCGTTTTCCGGCGCCCCAAGAAATGCTCCAGAGGATGCAACGGGCTGGATTTTCCAAACCTACTTGGACACGGTATAGCTTTGGAATCGCAGGCTTGTACCGCGGAAAAAAACTCGCGTAGCGGCGGCTCTCGACCGCCGCTGAAGAGTCTACTGGCGTCTTCCTCTATCAGTTTGGGATCGCAACAGGTTCTGATTCGCCGCGACGGAAGGAATCCGCGAACGCATCGGCGATGGTGTAGCGCATCACGTGTTCGTACTCTGGACCGAGAAAGCGGCGGAGGCGATCGGTGTTCATAATATATTCGCCGGTCATGTAGGGAACAGCCTCAGGCGGAATGGCTGAAACCTTCTGCTTCCATAAAATTTTCAACACCTGCCGCATCGCCCATTTTCCCGGCACCCGCCAAAGTTTCGCCTGGGCCATCTCCACACAGCGGCCGAAGGTCAAGGGTTCTCCGCGCCCGGCGACGTTCAGTACGGTTAGCCGTTGCGTCTCCGGTTCGCGCTGCAGGATGTGCCGAATCAGCCGCGCCATATCGTCGACATGAACAAACTGAATCTTGTTGTCGAGATATTGCTGGCCGCGGGGAAGCATGCACGGCAACCGCTTGCCCTCTTTGCGCATTTTTTCCGCGCGCGCGCTTTTGCCGTTGGGCGTGCCGCGAAAAGCTCCCATCAGATAATTCTCTACGCTTGCCCCGGCAAATATGTGTGGCCGCAAAATATAGGCGCTGCAACCGCGCAGGGCGTGCGAGCGTGTCTGCACCACTTCGTCCGATTGTTTCTTGTGAATCGCGTATGGCAGGGTGTGGGCCGCGAGCAGCGATTCTTCCGTAGCCGGCGCCGGCAAGTTCGGTCCGTACGCGGAGACGCTGCTGGGAAAGATAAACTGTTTAACTCCGTCGTCGGTTGAGCGGTTAGTCTCAGTCACTGCTTCCATTACGCGCGCGGTGCCGGCCACGTTGATTTGCCACATACGCTCTGCATCAACGACGCCGGTGCGCACAGGATCGATTACAAAGGCCAGGTGAACCACCGCGTAGGCGTGCGTGTCGCGCAGCAATTCGTATAAAACTCGGGTCGAGGATTCCTGACCAAGGTCCAGATTCTCGAACTGCAATTCGGAACCGGTCTGCGGTGGACTCACGTCCACGCCGATCACGGAATAGCTTGCCAGCAAGGGCAGTAGCCGTGAGCCCAGATTGCCCGACACACCAGTTACGACGACGACGGGTTTGGCCATTAGTTCGGTTGTGCGGTCGGAGGCTGCTGCGGTGGAGACGCGGGGCTGGGAGCGTTCTGGCGATTTTGCATGCGTGGCGATTGCATTGGGCCGGGACGCATCGGGCCTCCTATGGGCCCAGCCGGGGTCGGCGGTCCAAAATAGGCTTCGTTGGTTTCGACCTTAAAGGAATTGTTTAACTTCTCCATTTGCTCTTTCATCCGCTCATTTTGCAGCTTGCTTTGAATTTCGTTTTTCGCCTGATCGAGAGGGACTTCGCTTTTGCTGTTCACTTTGAAAATGTAGTGACCGCCGGCATCGCTAATGACCGGCGAAACTTCTCCCGGCTTCAAGTCGAAGACCGCAGCTTGCGTTGGAGGCAGGCCGGTGCGGCGCACGCTGGGCAGGTTCACAGTGGGAGATTCGATTTTCATGCCGGCTGCGGCGTACGCTTCTTTCTGCAATTTGGCGAAATCTTCCCCGGCGGCAGCACGGGTGCGCAAACTCTCGGCCAGTTGCGTCATGGCTTGCTCGCCTTCCTGTCGCTTGGCTTGTTCTTCAGCCTGCTTTGCCCTTTGCGCTTCTTCGCCTGGTTTTTCGTTTTCGCTTTTTACCTCAGGTTCCGGCTGTTTATTGCGCGGCACGAAAACTCGATCGATGCTGAACTGTTCAAAGTCGGCGGCATGTTCCTGGTAATACTTCTCAATCTCTTCCGGCGAAATCTTGGCCGCGTCCTCCTGAATTTTTTGCCGCAGTTCCTGCGTCAGAATTTGCATCTTCAGGACCTTAAGCCGATCCTCGAACTGCGGAGTCCTGTCCATCCCTTGCTTCTTAGCCGCGTTCGAGAGCGCGATCCACTGCGGCAGCAGTCCTGCCAGCTGCTTCTTCATTTGAGGCGTGGCATTTGGGGCCAGGTTGTTGAGCAGCTTCTCGAACTCCGCCTTAGTGATGACAGTCTTGCAATCGGCTGAAGTTTTCGCTGCCGGAGTTTTCGCCGATGTAGCAGGTTTTGCCGCGGTTTCCTTGGCTGGCGCTGTTGCAGCGCGCGCCGCACACACACCCTCGATGGTGATCACTGCTGTTCCCGGAGCGATCGAAGCGGATGTATCCGCCGGAGCAGGTTGCCGGGGAGGCATGCCCGGCGCCGCTTGTCCCCAGGCCAGCGCCCCTAACCAAACACACATCAGCCACCGCTTGCGCATAAATCATTTCCTCCAGGGTTGTTCCATCAAGATTGGTCCATCAGAAAGTTGAAAAATTCCAAGCTCAAATCGTAGCACAAGCGTCGGCGTTTCCCGTTCATTGAAGACGCACGCAGGTGCCGAGTGATCGCTTTTGCTACGACCGCGGACACTGGCCGCGATTTGCTTGGCACTTTTCTATCGCAGCGGCGATAATTCCTGCATGTCGGGCAATCCCGCCATCCCTTCATCTGAATTAATGCGCGCCGAAAAGCGAGCCGCCGCCGGCAGTTCCGTGCTTGCAGCCGTGGTCATCACCACGCTCAAAATAGTGGTCGGCTTCAGCACCGGCAGCCTCGGCATCCTTTCCGAAGCTGCGCATTCCGCGCTTGATCTGATCGCTTCGCTGCTGACATTTTTTTCTGTCGGGGTCTCCGATAAGCCCGCCGACGCCGACCATCAATACGGTCACGGGAAAGTAGAAAACTTTTCTGCCTTCGTGGAGACGGCGCTCTTATTACTGACCTGCGCCTGGATTGTCTATGAAGCTGCGCTACGTCTGTTCTTTCGCCGCATCGAGATCGAGCCGTCGATTGCTGCGTTCGCGGTGATGCTTTTTTCCATGGGTGTCGATTGGTGGCGATCCCGTGCCCTGGGCCGCATCGCGCACAAATACGATAGCCAGGCGCTCGAAGCCGATGCGCTGCATTTTTCCACCGACATCTGGTCCGCTGGCGTGGTTGTACTGGGACTGATTCTAGTTCTACTCGGTCGCACGTATCACGTGGACTGGCTGCGCGTTTCCGATCCGATCGCAGCTCTTTTTGTGGCCGGGGTTGTGGTTTCTGTGAGCTGGAGGCTGGCTCGCCGCACCGTGGATGCGTTGCTCGATGCCGCTCCGCCGGGCGTGCGGTCGAAAATTTACGATGCCGTGTTGCGCGTCGAAGGCGTTCTTGAAGTCGACCGCATCCGCATCCGCCGCGCTGGGAATCGTTACTTTGCCGATCTAGCGGTAGGATTTGCCCGTACCGTGACGTTCCAGCGCTCGGGCCAATTAGCTTCCGCAGTGTCTGAAGCCGTTCACCGCATCCTGCCTGATTCCGACGTAACTGTGCAGACGCTTCCGCGCGCGCAGCGTTCGGAGAATATTTTCGATCGCATTCGCGCTGTCGCCGCTAACAACAATCACAACGTGCATGACATCAGCGTGCAGGATGTGGAAGGCCGGCTGCATGTGGAGCAGCACATCGAACTGGACGAACGCATGTCGCTGAAGGCTGCCCACGATCAGGTAACGGATCTCGAAGCCGACATGCGTCGCGACGTACCAGAGATTTCTGACATTCTCACTCACATTGAGAGCGAGCCGGCCACGATCGAAAAACCCGAAGAAGTGATCAGCGATGCCGAACTCGAGCACCGGCTCAAGGCCGTGGCTTCGCAGTTCCATGAAGTGCTCGACGTTCACGAGTTCATTATTAAGCGCGTGCGCGGCCGCATGTACGTTTCCTGCCACTGCACGCTGTCCGACAATCTTTCCCTGGCTCGGGTGCACGATATTCAAACCGAGCTGGAAATCCGCTTCAAGCAGGATGCGCCGGAGTTATTCCGCGTCCTGATTCATCCCGAGCCCAGCACCGACAACCGGAGGTAGGTGTGATGATCACCGCCAAGGCAATCTGGACTGAAAACGAACGCTACATTGGCGAGGCGAGTTCTCGCCATGCCGTCGTGATGGATACTGCGACTGAGAAGAGCGCCAGCACGCCCATGGAGCTGGTGCTGATCGCGCTTTGCGGATGTACTGCTTCTGACGTCGTCGGGATTCTTCGCAAGAAACGCGAGCCGTTTACGCACCTCGAAGTCAGCGCCAGCGCCGAGCGCGCGACGGGCTACCCAGCGGTGTACACAGAAATCAATCTGGTTTATCGAATTGCTGGTAAAGTTTCGAGGAAAGCTGTGGAAGACGCCGTCCGACTGTCGAAAGAAAAGTATTGTTCAGTTTCCGCGATGCTGGAAAAGACGGCGAAGATTACCTCGAAGATTGAATTCGTGGAGTGAAGGTCGAACTTTAGTAGATGAATTGAGTGGAGTCGATGGCGTTACCGCGCGTTTTGCTTTTTACCCAACCCGGCTGTCTCTCTTGTGAGCTGATGAAAATCTTCCTCGAGGCCAGAGAGATCGCGTTCGAAGAACGCGATATTATCTCCGACCCGGAAGCTCGGCGGGAAATGACCGAACAATATGACAGCGAGGAGACTCCCACCATGGTGATCCTCTCCGGCGAAACGCCAGAGGTTATCACCGGCTTTGATCCGGTGCGCCTTGACCAGTTCCTCGACCCGGCCCCATCCTCGGATTCGGTGACCTAAACTGAACGGCGCTCGCTCAAACCTTCCCCATTCCGCCGGTCCTCATTCTGCGATTCGTCTTTCTTTCGTTCCTCATGCTTTGCGTGGATATTTGTTCATCGGTTCCGCCGCGTTTCTTTGGGGAGTCTCAGCCGCGCTCGGGCGGGCGGTTTTTACCGGGAAGCTGCACTTAAGCGGAGAATCGCTGCATCCGATCGATCCCCTCATTCTGTCGCAAACCCGGGCTTCGTTTTCTTTGCTGGTCCTCATTGCTCTGCTAGTGGGCCGCCGGGGATGGCAAAGAATTAAGTTGCCGAGGCCCGATCTCATTCAGTGCCTGATACTCGGCGTGCTCGGCGTGGCCATGTCGAATTATTTTTATTATGTCGCGATTCAGAGAACCAGCGTGGCCATCGCCATCATCGTGCAATATACCGCGCCGGTCTGGGTGCTCCTATACGTAGTTGCGCGCGGCCAACAAAAGCTCACGCTGCAGAAAGTTGCCGCTGTAGGAGTGGCAATCACCGGCATTGCGCTGACGATCGGCATCGTCGGCGCGAAGTCTGCTTCGCCGTTGCATCTCGACACGTACGGTTTCCTCGCCGCGTTGGTGGCATCGTTCTCCTTTGCGTTCTACAACGTTGGTGGACACCGCATTCTGGCCCGGCACGACCGCTGGCGCGTTCTGGTTTGGACGCTCGTTTCCGCTTCGGTTTTCTGGCTGTTCGTGAATCCTCCGTGGAAAGTCTTCGTCGCGCACTACACGCCCGCGCAGTGGGGATTTCTATTTATCTTTTCCATGATTTCGGTTCTAGGATCGTTCTCACTCTACTTCCTCGGCCTGCAGTATCTCGAGCCTACGCGTGCGATTATCGCCAGCTGCCTGGAGCCGGTATTCTCCATCCTGCTGGCGGCAGCGTTGCTAGGGGAAGGCGTGCGCTCGATTCAGACGGTGGGAATTGTGCTGGTGCTGTCGGCAATCGTGATCGTGCAGCTGCCTGGAAGAGATGCGAATCGGGAAGCAGTCGTCGTCGAGCCCATGGAGTAACTTGCGGAACTGGAACGTCAATCCGCCCTGGCCGGTTATTTGTTTGCCAGCGTAATGGCTTGTCGCACGTGTCCTCGCGATTTTTTCAAGGCAGCCGCTGCCCGGGACGCATTCATGCCCGCGGCTAGCATGACGACCGCGACCGGCGTTCGATTGCCGCTGGCTTCGAGCGCAGCACTGGCTGCCCCAGGATCGGCTCCGGTCGCTTGTTCGAGAATTCGAATCGCGCGCTGCACCAGCTTTTCGTTCTTCGTCCACACATTGACCATCAGATTTCCGTAGACGTAGCCCAGCCGGGTCATGGCGCCGGTCGAGATCATATTCAGAACCATCTTGTGTGCGGTGCCCGCCTTCATGCGGGACGATCCGGCCAGCACTTCCGCTCCAACTTCGGTGACGATGGCGAAATCGGCGGCGCGCTCGAGCGGCGAGTCGCGATTGCAGGTGAGCGCAATGGTGTGCGCTCCGCGGCGGCACGCGTATTCGACTGCGGCGATTGTGAAAGGCGTTCGCCCGCTGGTGGCGATACCGAGAACAATGTCGCGCTTGCCGGGCTTACGCCTTTTTATTTCCGCAAGCGCGAGCGAAGTGTCATCTTCACTTGCTTCGGTGGAAGCCGCAAGCGCCTTGGGCCCTCCGGCCATGATGAATTGCACGGTGCGGGGATCGGTATTGAAGGTCGGCGGAATCTCGGAGGCGTCGAGAGCCCCGATACGTCCGCTGGTCCCGGCTCCAACGTAGATGAGGCGGCCGCCCTGGCGAAGTCCGTCCACGACCACGTCAATCGCGCGGGCGATCTGCGGCAGGGCGCGGCTTACTGCTGTCGCGATGGTGGCATCTTCCTGGTTCATCAGGCGCACGATTTCGAGCGAGGACATGCGATCGAGATGGGCGGCTGCGGGAAGAATTTGTTCGGTGGGCAAACGTCGGAGGTCGGTTTTTTCTTTTTTTTCTTTTTTCGCTTTGCGAGTTAGGGTCAAGTCGTGCGCCTTTCGGTGTCGGGAAAGCAGATCATTCTATTACCTCTGCAAGAAAAGCTGTCTGTACGAAGAATGCCACGCCGTGTTTCTGCAGCATGCCAGCTGAATGAATGGTGTTCCGCAGTCGTTTTACAGAAGAAGGAGGAATCTGGCTCGCAGCCGGCCCCGCTAGTCTAGCGTATGCCGGATCGTGTAAGCGCTTCGACGATGGCATCGTGAAACTTGGGCCGAAGCTGTTTGATCGCCGGATTCGAGCAATCCGGCCAGGTGCGATTGCTCAACAGAATAATTGCGAGTTCTCGTTCGGGATCGATCCACAGCGATGTGCCGGTGTAACCCAGGTGGCCGAATGAATTGGAGCCAAAATGCTTTCCCGATTGCGAGGGCGCGGAGGGCGTGTCCCAGCCGAGGGCGCGAGAAGTGCCGTTGGGCGCGGATTGGCGGCGGGTAAAGAGAGCGACAGTTTCGGATCGAAGAATGGGCTGTCCGCCCTGGAGCAGGGCATGGGCGAAGCGCGCCAGATCGCCGGCATTAGAAAACAGCCCTGCATGTCCTGCGACCCCGCCGAGCACGAAAGCGTTCTCGTCCTGCACTTCGCCTTGAACGATTCGGTGACGAAAGTTGCGGTCGTCAGCCGTGGGCGGAATTTGTTTGCGAACTGCCTCCGGAGGATTGAAGGTGGTCGCGCTCATGGACAGCGGCATGAAAATCTCGCGACGGCAGAAGGTGTCTAGAGATTCTTTCGCGATGCGCTCCAGAGCCGTTCCGAGAAGGATGAATCCGATGTCGCTGTATTCGGCGCGCGAGCCCGGATCCGCCGAAAGAAAATCGGCCGAAAGAAGATCGGTCGAAAGGGGAGTGCTGAATGCGGCGCGGAGAAGGTCATCGCGTGATTGCGCTTTCAGGAATAATTTTTCATACGCCGGAAGGCCCGAGGAGTGCGCCAGCAGCATGCGAAAACTGACCTGCTTGCGGCGGGCGTCGGACTGACTTGAGCCGGAAAGGAACTCAGGAACAGTTTCAAATATCGGCGCGTCCAAATCCAGAAGGCCGCGTTCGTAAAGCATCATGGCCATGGTCGTCGGGGCCACGACTTTCGTCACGGATGCCAAATCGAAAACGGTATCGCGATTTACTCGCGGCGAATCGGCGTCGTAGGTGAAATTTCCGAAGGCCCTAAGCGCTACGATTCGATTCCTCTGCGCTACCGCGACGGAGGCGGCAGGGAAGACGCGCCGCTCAATCGCTTCGCGCAGCAACGAAAATGCGGAGGAAAAAACTTCGTCCTGATCGTTGAATGCGGGGATCAAGTCCGAAATCTTCTTGTTAAGGGTTGTCTTCACGGGAAGATGAAACTAAACGGGTTATAGCAGAGTGAGCGTTGAGGGTAAAGATTACGGAATTCGGTTTTTGTAGGCCTTCGTCTCTCGCTATCCGGAGACTTAGCAATCTCGGCTGCGACGGTCGCTCTCCGCTCGCTTCAGGTTGCCGGCGAAAGGTCGACGCTTCAGTTCTTTATCTGCCTATCGGGATAACCCCCAAAGAGTCCACAGCGTCTAACCGTACGGCCTAAGATTAAGCACTTGCCGTGTTCCGACCGGGGGTATAATCACTCTCAAGGAATTAGTCTCAAGGAGTACCCTATGAAACTCAGATGGCTGGCAATCGCTGTGGGATTGGCGGCGTTCAGCGCGGGGCCGTGGACGCTGGCCCAGACTCAGAATCCGAGCCAGAATCCTCAAACGCAAACTCCGACTTCCGATCCGGACCAGGGTCAACCCAAGGCCGGTGACGTGCAGAATGCGCCAAAACAGCCGCCTGCCACGCTGCCTACCGCCGACGACAGCCAGATTAAGCATGATGGGGGCAAGACCGACGTCGATGCGGTAGGAAACCGCAATGTGGGATGCGGACGCGGCGTAGGAAATTGGTACACGGTAGAAGGCCAGGTCGCGCGCGGCCGCGTTTACGCCCAGCAGATCGAGTCACAAATCAAGTTAATAAATGATCCTGTCATCACTGAATATGTGAACCGGATCGGCCAGAACCTGGTTAGGAATTCCGACGCACAAGTTCCATTCACCATCAAAGTTATCGATTCTGATGTGGTCAATGCCATGGCATTGCCCGGCGGATTCTTCTATGTGAACTCCGGCCTGATTCTGGCAGCGGACGAAGAAGCGGAGATGGCAGGAGTGATGGCACACGAAATCGCTCACGTTGCCGCATGCCACTACGGACGCGAAATGACGCGCGCTAATCTTCTGCAAATGGCGTCCATCCCGTTCATATTCATGGGCGGCGCAATTGGCTATGCCGGGTACGAAGCGGCAGGGTTGGGCATTCCTTTGACCTTCCTACACTTCTCGCGTGGATTTGAGGCTGAAGCGGATTACCTTGGCATCGAGTACATGTATCGCGCGGGTTACGACCCGTCGGCGTTCGTTTCTTTCTTCGAAAAGATTCAGGCGATGGAAAAGAAGAAGCCGGGAACGCTCTCGAAAGCTTTCGATACTCATCCGCAAACTCCGGACCGGATCGAGAAGTCACAGGACGAGATTCGAAAGATTCTTCCCGCCAAAGCGCAATATATCGTCACCACTTCGGAATTCGACGAGGTCAAGGCGCGTCTGGCGGCGATCGAAAACAAGCACAAAGTGCTCGATCAGAAAGATTCGAGCAAGCCCAGCTTGCGGCGGACTTCGAACACCAGTGACACCTCTGGCGATTCACAGGGCGACGACCGTCCAACGCTGAAGCGACGCGACGATTCGAATTAGAACGAATCGAATTGAATGGCATCGGAGCAAAATTTTGTTCCAAATTGAGTTTTTTTACCGGCGGCTGCGGCCGCCGGTTTTGTTTGCAGGCCGTTCGCGACATGCGACCTCAGCCTTCGGTGTGGCGTGCCAAAGCTTGATTTGAGCGTAAAATGACCTGAGTTCAGTCACGCGCGCGCTTGTGTTTGCGAGCACAGATGGAACTCAGGAACGAACATAGTCTCGGCTAGGCTTGAATCTAAAGCTGGTGAACAAGGCGGGAACATACCATGCCAGAAAACACACTGACGATTACCGATAATCGTACCAACAAAAGCTACACCGTACCGGTGGAGAACGGCACGATCCGGGCAATGGATTTGCGCCAGATTAAGACTGGCGCCGACGATTTTGGCCTGATGACTTACGATCCCGCGTTCATGAATACCGCATCGTGCAAGAGTGCCATTACCTTTATCGACGGCGATAAAGGCATATTGCGTTATCGCGGATATCCCATCGAAGTTCTGGCAGAGCGTTGCACCTTTCTCGAAGTCGCCTATTTGCTGCTGTTCGGCGAACTGCCCACCGAAAAGGAACTGAGCGCATGGGTCCACAACATTACGCACCACACTATGCTGCATGAAACCACCAAGAAATTCATGGAGGGTTTCCGTTACTCGTCCCACCCGATGTCGATGTTCGTCAGCACCATCGCGGCATTGTCGAGCGTGTATCCGGATGCCAAGGACGTGCACGATCCGGCCAACCGCCTGCATCAGATAGCGCGGCTCATCGGAAAAGTTCCCTCTATCGCCGCCATGTCATACCGGCACAATGTCGGCTTTCCCTATGTCTATCCCGACAACGATCTGAGCTACACCGAAAATTTCATGAACATGTTGTGGAAAATGGTAGAGCCGAAGTACGTGGCTAATCCCGCGATCGCGCGGGCGCTCGATATTCTGTTCATTCTGCACGCCGATCACGAACAGAATTGCAGCACCAATGCCATGCGGGCGGTGAGCAGCTCTCAAGCCGATCCGTATCTTTCGGTGGCATCGGCTGCATCGGCCTTGGCTGGCCCTCTGCACGGCGGCGCGAATGAAGAAGTGCTGAAGATGCTCGAGGAGATTGGATCGAAAGATCATGTGCCCGCCTACATCAAGCGGGTGAAGAACGGCGAGATCAAGCTGATGGGATTTGGCCATCGCATCTATAAGAATTACGATCCGCGCGCGAAAATCATTCGCTGGAGCGCCGAACAGGTCTTCCAGGTCACGGGACGAAGTCCAAAGCTCGACATCGCGCTGGAACTGGAACGCATTGCGCTGGAGGACGACTATTTCGTGAAGCGCAAGCTTTATCCCAACGTCGATTTCTATTCCGGGATTATGTATAAGGCGATGGGCTTCCGTCCGGAAATGTTCACTGTGCTGTTTGCCATTCCGCGCACCGCGGGTTGGCTGGCGCAGTGGCAGGAGCTCGTTACCGATCCGGAGCAGAAGATCGCCCGTCCGCGCCAAATCTATACCGGACACGCGGAGCGCGAGTTCACGCCGATGGACAAGCGAGTTCCCGTGCCGATCCCGGCAGAATATCCCAGGACTTGAGCCGCCAATTCGTCGCCGAATAAAAATGCCCCGCCGAATGCGGGGCATTTTCATCTACTCGGATTCTCGGTTAACTGAAACGGAGAGCTCTACGGCTTCTTATATTCGTTGCCGTTGGCGCATGACCGCGTAAAGCCCGCCAGGACCAACGCGAGGCTGCGTTGTTTAGGCGGCGTGCTTCGCTAACTCAGCCAGCCGCTCGCGGTGACGCTCGGGCGAAGTAATGACTTTCATCCCTTGCCAGTCATAAGGAAATTCTTTGCCGCAATCTAAACAAGCTACATAAGTGCCGGTTAGAGCAGCGGCTTCAGTGCGGCGCGCCTTGGCACCGCGAAGGGTTACGGGAAAACTGAAACGAGCGTGCCTGCAGCCGAAGAGCACATCCACCAGTTTAGCGAACATGATCCACCTTCCACATCGAGCTGGGATGCTCGAGCCCTAACTTGAACTATACGCCCCCGCCGCAAGAACAGTCCGTGCGGGTACTCACAAAATAATTAGATTCCCGAATTGACAAAACGGTTTCCGATTTGTGAACAAACGGTTTTAAGCCCCTCTTCGTAACAATAAATGCAGTGATTGCAATTGGTTACCTCGGGGTGGGAGGCGGTTCCAGGCTCTTTTATACGCTTTGGGGTCCGCGTTTTTTCTGCTGTTGGCACTTGGTCATAATGGCCGATCGGAGCCGCCCGCGAAGGTCTTCCGGCAATTCGTAGAGTTGAGAGTCGCGGTAGATCTCGATGGTCTTCTTCGTCGTATCGCAAACGACATAGCAGTTGTGGCACCAGGAAAGATGGTTTTCCAACTCGACTTTTGTAGTCTCGTCGAGGACGCCGTCCAGGTAATTTGTCAGCTCGTGCAGAAATTCAGCGCATTTCACTGGTTGCCATCTCCACTCGGAACATCACTTGCTTCAATCTCCACTGGTTTAAGCTCGTCATTGCCGCCACCCTTTTCTCGTCTTTGAAAGTAACGTCCCAACCGTTCGCGAAGCTGCAGGCGAGCTCGCAACAACCTTGATTTCACAGCGGGTACGCTCAACTCCAGCGCCGCCGCAGTTTCTTCGGTCGAGAGTCCCTCCACGTCCCTTAGTACAAACACCGTGCGAAAGCCCGGAGGAAGACCCTGGATCGTCTTGCTCAAAATCTCACGCAATTCAGCTTGCGTATACTGCTGCTCCGGATTCGGACTCCAATCCGCAATCTCGCGGGGAAGGGAATCGTCTTCCGTCTTAATATCTTCGTCCAGCGATACAGTGCGCTCCGGCTTGCGCCGGCGTAACTTCATCAGCGCTTCATTAACCGCGATCCGAACCAGCCAGGTATAAAACTTCGACTGCTCCTGGAATTGCGCCAGATTCCCGTACGCTTTCAGGAACGCTTCCTGCACCACGTCTTCCGCGTCTTCGCGGTTTTGCGTGATGTGTTGCGCGATCCGAAAAACGTTGCGGTCGTAGCGACGAACCAACTCCTCAAACGCTGAGTCGTCCCCGCGCTTGGCGGCTTGCACCAGCGTCAGCTCTTCGCTGACGGGTCCGGCTACTTTGTTTTGGATGGCTCCCATTCGCTAGGCGATGCAGTATTTTCGGTCAAGAAAAACGAACGTTACAGAAAATCGTAACGCAAATCTACAAAAGCGAAACTGTTATTCTACTTGGTAACCCGCCTCTTTGCCCAACGGCTTTGCCGTAGGCGGCAATAAAACTTTGCGATAGAGTTGCAAAGAGCCGAATGTACCCGGACGAGCAGGTACTGAAGTTACCCTGATGCCCCGATACAAGTACCGTATAATCAGCGTTTAGGTCAATGTACTTTCGAGTGGGCAGCTTCGCACAGACATTCGGGATGCGGAGCGCAAGAAAAGAAATTGGGTTTTCTGAAAAATGGCCGACAGTAAGGATCTTCAGCAAATCGTCGAGCGCGCGGTGGCGCAGGTTCTCGACCGCCAGCTGCCTCTATTGCAGGCGGAGCTGGTGGCGCGCGTGGTCGCCGAGCTGCCCGCAGCGCCGGCAGCCAGCGTGCCCGCTGCTGGGGGTCCGACGCAAGGCAACCTGGTTCAGGCTGTTGCCAGCATTCACGCCGGAAGCACGCAAAAAGAAATCCTGCGGGCATTGCTCGATGCCGGCGGCACTTATGCCGCTCGCGTTGCACTTTTCGTTGTGAAAGCGGGAGCGGCGAATGGCTGGCAAAGCCGCGGCTTCGGCAACGACGATGCCATCAAAGATTTTTCCGTCGATATGACCGCCGGGCCTGCCGCCCATGCCTATCAAAGCCGCACTGCAACTCCGGCGAACATCGCCGAGATGGATCGGCATTTCGTGGAACAATTTGGCGGACCGGCGAACGAGCAGATTGTGGTCATGCCGCTCGTGCTCAAAGATAAAGTTGCGGCTTTGCTCTATGCCGACGGCGGAGCGGACGGCATGCTGGACGGGTCTTCGCTGGAGGTGCTCGTTCTAGCCACCAGCGCCTGGCTGGAAGTGGCATCGCTGCGCAAACAGACGCAGCGGGATTTTGCCGAAGCTCCGGCCGCGGTGGAACGGCCTGCAGTAGCAGCGCCGGTGCAGACAGTCAGTTCTTTTTCCGATCCCTTCGCCGGCCACACTCCGACTCATATTGCGCCCAAACCGGCGCCCGCTCCCGAGCCTGAACCGGCAGCAGAGGTGGTGGAAGTGGCCAGCCATGCAGGCAGCGCGAATGCTGCCGCGTCGGCTCCCGCTGCGGCTGCGGATCCGTTTGCCGGCATGTCCGCCGAAGACGCCGATACGCATCGCAAGGCGCAGCGCTTTGCCCGCTTGCTGGTGGATGAGATCAAGCTATACAACCAGGCGAAAGTCGCGGAAGGCCGCCGGAACAAGGATCTCTATGATCGCTTGAAGGAAGATATTGAAAAGAGCCGCTCTACATTTCAGAAGCGCTATGGCAATTCCGCCGCAGCCAGTGGCGACTACTTTCAAAAGGAAGTCGTGCGCAGCCTGGCCGAGGACGACTATTCGGTGATGGGCGTGAACTTTCGCAAGTAGCCGCCAACCCAGGTTGCTGTGGAAACGGCGGATCGCAGAGCAAGCGAAATGGTAGGACAAGCTCCAGGCCTTAGGGATCTTCTTTAGAAAGTTCTGCATCTCAAATTACAGGTTCCGCTCGCGTCTTCACGCGAAAATATTAAGGTGGGTCGATTGGGTTTCAAGTTGCGGTGGGTGCTCGCGCTCGGCGCGCTAGGCGGGCTCCTGAGTTGTGTACCCGCGTTTTCCCAAGAAACTTCACCAGCTTCCACTAGTCCATCGACGTCACAGTCGAACCCGTCCGCTGCAGTAAAATCCCCGGCTTCCAAGTCCGCGGCAACGAAAGCTGCGGCCCCAGCGAAGAAGAAGTCCACCGCGAGCAAAACTCCGGGGCGAAAAAAGGAGAGCGCCGCCAGGCGTGCTGCGGCGGCGAGAAGACGGCGGCGACCCATGTCGCCGCGGGTGCGCCGCATTCATCAGGCATTTGTCGCGTCGACCACTTTGCGTCCAATGGCACAGCAGTTGATTCAAGATCGCTCACCCGCCGGCTACGCGGGAGTAGAAGCTTACGCGCGCGCTCATGCCAAAGAAGATGCAGGAGCTCTGGCGTGGCTGGTGGTTGGATATGCGCGGTTCCTCGACCACGATTGCGCCAAAGCCATCGAGCCTTTGAACCGCGCCAAGCCCTTGGCCGGAGACCTGGGAGATTACGTCGCCTACTATTTAGGAACGTGTTACTTCCAGACCGGACGACAATCCGAAGGACTCGCCGCGCTGGCGAACTTCAGCACTACCTATCCGGATTCTTTGCTGATTCGCGATGCGCGCTTGAGCTATGCCAATGCTTTGATTTCCGAAGGCCGGGCCGCGGAAGCAGCCGAACTGCTGGAGAAGGACCGGCTGCCGGTGCGTTCCGACATTGAGTTCGCGCTAGGCCGAGCCCGTGCCACTCTTCATGAAAACGCAAAAGCTGCCGAGGCCTTCGAAAATATCTACTACCGAATGCCGACCGCCGCGGAAGCCGACGCGGCCAATGCGGAGCTGAAAAAACTTCCTCTAGAGCCCTCACCCACCCCAGCGCAACGCAAGACGCGTGCCGAACTGCTGATGAAAGCGAAGCGCTACAACGATGCGGCAGATGAATATCGCGAACTCGCCGCTCAGGCTGGGCCGGAAGCGAAGCTAGCGGCTGAACTCGAACTGGCTACCGCGCTGCAGCGCGGCGGCCGCAATCGCGAGGCCAAGGACGAGATTGCAACTTTGCCAGGCGCGACTGCCGAGCAAAGCGCCCAACGACTCTACATTCTTAGCGAAGTTGCCTGGGCCAGCGACGACAACGATACTTTCTATCGCACGGTGGATGAATTGCGGCAGACCGCGCCCACCAGCCAATGGCTGGAAGCGGCTCTGCTCTCGGTCGCCAATTTGCATCTCGTGCATCGCGAGTATGACCCGGCGCTGGACGCTTTTCGCGAGCTGCAGCAGCGCTTTCCCAAGGGCGCGCGCGCCTCTTACGCGCACTGGAAAGCCGCGTGGCTCACGCTGCGCCTGGGACGCAAGGAGGAGGCCAAAAAAGAGTTTGAAGACCAGATTGGAATGTACCCCACGGGCAACGAAACCTCCGCTGCGCTTTATTGGCGAGCGCGAATGGCCGAGGAAGATAACCAGCCCGCCATGGCGCGGGCCTATTACCAGAAACTATCGGACCGCTATCGAAACTATTACTACGCCGAATTGGGGCGCGAACGCCTGCAGAAACTGCCGGAGACTGCGACTGATTCTCCGGGCGAATATCCCCTCCTCGATCACATTCCTCCGCTCGAGCACGGCGATAAAGTCGAATTGTCCGACCCGCCGGCGGACGATCTCCATCTGCAGAAAGCGCAGTTGCTGGGCAATGGGGGGTTGGTCGATTTGGCGGTCCGCGAAATGCAGGCTGCGGCCAGCGCTGACGATGGAAACTGGGGCCCAGCCGAAACGGCCCAGCTTTATACCGATACCGGCCACTATGATCGCGCCATCGAGGTGATGAAGCATTCTGTTCCCAGCTATTTCGCGGTCGATATTCCAACCTTGCCGCGGATTTATTGGGAGGCGCTGTTTCCGCGGCCTTACTGGGCCGACCTGAAGAAGTTTTCTTTGTCGAATGGACTGGATCCTTATCTCGTCGCCTCGTTGATTCGGCAGGAATCGGAATTTAATCCGCTTGCAGTGTCGCGAAAAAACGCTCTCGGGCTGATGCAGTTGCTGCCGCAAACCGGAAAGGTCGTCGCGCACCAGGAATCTTTAAAACACTTCAAAGCTGATGAATTATTCACTCCGACGGTGAATCTGCAACTGGGCACTCGCTATTTTCGCGGTATGGTCGATCACTTCGGCGGATCGTTCGAACATGCTCTCGCCGCGTACAACGCCGGTTCCGACCGCGTAGAAGAATGGATGGGTCAGGGCCCCTACCGCGATTCGCCGGAGTTCGTCGAGTCCATCCCCTTCACCGAAACTCGCGAGTACGTGCAAGCCATCATGCGCAATGCCGCCGTCTACAAACAACTTTACGGCACGCCGTAGCCCTTACGATTTCCGGAACTTTCGCTTCCACTCCTCCGTATTGCAGACATAGCCCGCGGAGGTGTGCCCATGCGAGTTGCGATGGTGATGTTGTTAGGATTCTGCACCGGGTTGTTCTGTCTTCCAATCGCCAGCGCTCAGAGCGAAGACATCGAGGAAACCGGCAAGAGTCCCCTTGAAGCCAACTTCGTTTCGGACGGCCAGATTCGACTATCGCTGTGCCCCGGCGCTATTACGTTGACTGGCGGGAGCAATAACCTGCTGCGCGTCTCCTACACCACGCACGCAGGTCAGGATAACGACGTCAAGATTCGAATTCAGGTCCACGGCGGCCGGGCCACGATCGGGGTGTGGGACTGCCCTCACAATAACTTTCAGCTACGGATCGAGGTTCCGAAAATCTCGAATCTCTACGCGCGCATGTTCGCCGGAGAAATGAATATCGACGGCATTCGTGGGGATAAGGATGTCGAGATCCATGCTGGCCACCTACGCATGGAAGTCGGCCGCCCGGAAGAGAACGGCTATGTCGACGCGTCTGTGCTTTCTGGGGATTTAGAGGCTTCCGCGTTCGATGTTTCCAAGGGAGGCTTGTTTCGTTCGTTCGATCATCGCGGGCCCGGCAAGTTTCGCGTTCATGCGCACGTCGGCGCCGGACAATTAGAACTTCGCTAGAAGCTATGCCTGCGACTCCCTTCTCGGGGCAAATGTCTGGAGGAGAGCAGAGGCCTAACTCGGAAGCTGTCATTCTGAGGGAGTGCGAGCGAATGCGAGCGCGAGTCGAAGAATCCCTACAGCGCCAACTACGCTTGCCCTTCGGGGCGGCTCAAGCCGCCGGTGTCTGATCTGCCGAGGGCTTGTAAAACAAAATCTCGAGAATCAACAGTCCCGCTCCCACCACAATCGCGCTATCCGCCAGGTTGAATACTGGCCATTGATACTGCTTCACATAGAACAGCAGGAAATCGACCACCCGCCCGCTGGCGACTCGGTCCCACAGATTTCCCACCGCGCCGCCCAGAATAAGGGACAGTGCAATTCCAGTGATGGTCAGAGCCCGCGTCTGCTTCCACAGCAGCCCCGAAACGATGACCATGGCGACAAAAGAAAAACCGATCAGCAACGCAGTTTTCCAATGTGACGGAGAATCGGCGAAAAGGCTGAATGCCGCGCCAGTGTTCTCTGTGTGGGTGAGGCGGAAGAATCCAGGGATAATTTGAATGTGCGCGTACATTGCAATGCGGGTCGCGGCCAGGTGCTTGGTCCAGCGATCGAGCAGGACGACAAACAGGGCCAGTAGAAGGTGCACGGTGCGCGCGGAAGTGGGCTTCATCGGATCAACGCGCCGCTTGCGCTTCCAGTTCTTTCAACACCGCGCTGCAGCGCTCGCATACCGTCGGATAGTTCTTGTCCTCGCCAACATGCGTGGAGTAATTCCAGCAGCGCTCGCACTTGGCGCCGTCCGCCTTCTTCACCTCGACGTGTACGCCACCCGTCCCATTGCCGGAGCCTTGCTGGAGACTGACTGCCGAAACGATAAACAAATAACGAAGCTGATCCGCGTGTCGCTGCAACACGGAATACAAAGGATCGGACGCAGTGATCGCCACCTGGGCCTCCAGTCCAGTGCCGATCAGCTTGTTGTTGCGCGCCTCCTCCAGCGCTTTCAGAACGTCATCGCGAACGGCACGCAGGTTGATCCACTCTTCGTCTGATTTCGCATCAGCTGCGGACAAGCCTGCGTTACCGAAAAGTTCTTCTGGCCGCAGGAACTGCGCCACATGGACGCTCTCGACTCGCTCTGCGGTCGTAGGCAGGTATGGCCAGATTTCTTCGCAAGTGAAAGTCATGATGGGCGCCAGCAGGCGTACCAGCGCCTCGCCAATACGCCAGATCGCGGTCTGCGCGCTGCGGCGAGCGTGCGACTTCGGCGCGGAAATATAAAGCCGGTCTTTCAGCACGTCGAAGTAAAAGGCGCTGAGATCGACAATGCAGAAATGATTCACCCGGTGGTAAATCTTGTGAAACGCGAATTCTTCGTAAGCAGTACGCACATCCGCCGCGAATGCAGACGCCT
Organism: uncultured Acidobacteriaceae bacterium; assembly: GCA_963801885.1. Classification (GTDB taxonomy): domain Bacteria; phylum Acidobacteriota; class Terriglobia; order Terriglobales; family Acidobacteriaceae; genus Sulfotelmatobacter. The sequence goes on along the minus strand of CAWDGL010000010.1, from coordinate 587,226 downwards.
GGCGCAGCATGTACTGATCCAGTTCTTCCATCTCGTTGAACGGCACGGCATCCCGCTCCGGATCGAAATCAGAAAGATTCCCAAGAATGTAGCGGAAGGTGTTGCGGATCTTGCGATAGTTTTCGGCGACGCGCAACATCAGCGCTTCCGATCCGACCACATCTTCGCGGAAGTCAACCGACGCCACCCACAGGCGCACGATCTCCCCGCCCAACCGGCTGGCGATGTCGACGGGATCCACATCATTACCGCGCGACTTCGACATCGCTTGGCCCTTTTCGTCGAGCGTCCACCCGGGCGTAACCACGCCTTTGTATGGAGGCGTGCCGTGCGTGCCCATGGCGCAGAGCAGGGAAGACTGAAACCATCCGCGGTACTGATCTCCGCCCTCGAGATAGAGATCGGAAGGCCAGGGATAATCCGGCTCATCCGCCAGCAGTGCCAAATAGCTCGCGCCCGATTCCAGCCACACGTCGAAAATGTCTGTTTCTTTCTCGAACTTCGTGCTGCCGCAGTGAGGACATTTCGTTCCCGCGGGAAGAATCGAGTCTGACTCAGAAGTAAACCAGGCGTCGGCGCCGGCTCGCGCAAACAGTTCCACGACCCGTTGATTAACCGCGTGATCGTTGAGCGGCTTGCCGCATCCCTCGCACAGGAAGACAGCGATGGGCACTCCCCAAACTCGTTGCCGCGAAATGCACCAGTCTGGTCGAGTCTGAATCATGTTCGAGAGCCGCTCTTCGCCCCACGCCGGGTCCCACTTCACTTTCTTGATTTCTTCCAGCGTGCGCGTGCGTAGTGTGTCATCTTTCGACTTGCCGCCCGGCATGGGAGTTTCCATGGAGATGAACCACTGCTCAGTCGCGCGAAAGATCACGGGATTATGGCAGCGCCAGCAATGGGGATAAGAATGTTCGGTCTTCTCCGCGTGCAGCAGCGCGCCGCGGCTGCGTACCAAATCGACGATGGGCTGGTTCGCCTCCCACACGCGCTTGCCGGTATATTCTGGCAGCCCGTTGCGCAGAATTCCTTTTTCGTCGACGTTGCTGGTAGCGTCGAGTCCATACTTCGTGCCGGTAATAAAATCTTCCGCGCCGTGCGAGGGAGCAGTGTGCACCACGCCGGTTCCCGTGTCCATGGTGACGTAATCGGCGAGCACGCCGAGAATTTTACGATCGAGAAACGGATGCTGAAAGTTCAACCGCTCCATCTTCCGTCCGGGAAAGTGTGCCAGAGCCCGCGGGTCGGCCAGCCCGCACTTCGCCGCCACATCCGCCGCCAGCTTCGAGGCGACAATATAAACTTCGCCGCCCGATTCGAGCGCTACGTACTCCTCAGTCGGATGAAACGCCACGGCCATCGACGCAGGCAGCGTCCAAGGCGTCGTGGTCCAGATAATCGTAGAAACTTTTTTTCCGGCCAGCGCTGAATCAATCTTCGCCGGATCGTCCAGCAGCGCATATTTCACCCACACGGTGGGACTGGTGTGGTTCTCATATTCGACTTCAGCTTCCGCCAGAGCGGTCTCGTCGTGCATGCACCAATAAACCGCGCGCAGTCCCTTGTAAACGAATCCGTTTTCGTAAAAAGAAAAGAAGGTCGACAGCACCACCGACTCATATTGCGGATTCATGGTGGCGTAAGGCCGGTCGAAGCGGCCGAAGACGCCGATGCGTTTGAACTGTGTCCGCTGCAAATCCAGAAACTTTTGGGCATATTTCCGGCACTCGGCGCGTACGTCCGTGGGCCGCATCTGCAATTTCTTGCCGCCGAGTTCCTTGTCGACTTTGATCTCGATTGGCAATCCATGGCAATCCCATCCCGGCACGTAGGGCGCGTCGAAGCCAGCCATGGTCTTCGACTTGACGATGAAATCTTTCAGGCACTTATTGAGGGCCGTCCCTAGATGAATCGGACCGCTGGTATATGGAGGTCCATCGTGCAGAATGTACCGGGGCGCACCCTTTCGCGCTTCGCGGATGCGCTCATAAATCTTCGTCTGCTCCCAGCGCTCGAGCATCTTAGGCTCGTTCTGGGGCAAATTAGCCTTCATGGGGAAGGCAGTCTGAGGCAGATTGATGGTCTTTTTCAGTTCGAAGGCCACTCGATTCGCGTCTCCAAATGATTGAATCTTCTCATTATACTGGGAGCGACGCCGGGAACGTCCACGCGGCGTGAATCCAGCGAAATCCTGCGCTTCGTCCTTCGTGTCGTTCAACAAGGAGGCACCCCTCGTCGCTGCCAGGACCATCGAAATCCACTGTCAGAATCGGTCGAGTAGAGGTACAATTTCAGGCAGCGGCAGTTGTGCTCACGCGCAGGGACCGCTCACCTCGTAGTCGATGAATTCGGACGATTGAGGAAATTCGGGCGCAATCCGAAGCAACTTACGCGGGAGGTTGCTCATCTGTGTGAAGAAGGCATTACCCGGATTTTGAACGGGAAAACACCGTAGAGCACTCCATTCGTAGAAGGAAGTCCTGACCGGAATTATGGGAACCCCAGAAATCAATCCGAGCCTCCCGGGTAACGAGCCGGAGCTGCACCTGCTTCTGGCGAATGACAGTTTTGAAGAGCCCCTGTGGAAATCGCTGTTCCAACAGCTCGATGAGTTTTTCTTTCCCAAAAAGCTTCCGCCGCTCAAGCTGGAGTCGAAACCTGAACCGGTAAGGGACATCTGGGGCTTCTACAATTACAGAAAAGACAGTGCCGTTGCCTCGACCGGCGTACATGTTCTGATCGTGGCAATGATCATCGCAGGCACCCTTATCGGCCGCAGGATGGTGCAGGCCGCTCCGGCGCAGAAGCCGACGGTAACGTTAGTGGATCCCGGGCCTCTTCCAGATCTCAAGCCTTCAAAAACCCAGGTCGGCGGGGGCGGCGGTGGTGGCGATCGCGACGTATTACAGGCGACGCGCGGCAAGTTGCCAAAGTTTTCGATGACGCAGATCACGCCTCCCGTGGTCGTCGTCCGCAACGAACATCCGAAACTGGCAGTCGAACCCACAATCGTAATCCCGCCCCAGGTGCAATTGGCGACGAATAATATGCCGAACCTGGGCGACCCCCTGTCGCACGCGGTGTTGCCATCGAATGGCACCGGTTCAGGCAGCGGCATTGGCAGCGGGGAAGGCGGCGGGGTTGGGTCCGGCAAAGGCCCGGGGTTTGGTCCCGGCGAAGGCGGAGGCACTGGCGGCGGCATCTTCCACGTGGGCGGCGGCGTTTCTCCGCCACGCCAGATTTATGCCCCTGAGCCGGAATTTTCTGAAGAGGCTCGCAAAGCGAAATATCAGGGCGTTTGCACCCTCGGCCTGATCGTCGGCACCGACGGCCGCCCAAGCAACATCCGCGTGCTGAGCAGCTTGGGTATGGGTCTTGACGAAAAAGCGATCGAGGCAGTCAAGAACTGGAAGTTCGAGCCCGCCATGAAAGATGGTCACCCGGTGCGCGTAGAGATCGCGGTCGAGGTCGACTTCCACCTGTACTGAGACGGTACGACGCCGTTTACTTCATTTTCTAGCACTTCCGCAGTACCGCCAGGTGCGGCGTCGTTCTAATCCGAAATCCCAATCTTTCATACAAGGCGATGGCCCGCCTATTGTCGCCCCTCACGTGCAGGAAGGGAACTTCTCCGCGATCCCAGATGCCCCGCATAATCTCCGTCATCAGCATCGCCGCATAACCCTTGCCAAGATGATCTGGATGGGTGCACACGGCGCTGACTTCCGTATGCCCCGGCACCTTCAGCCGTTCCCCAGCCATGGCAACCAGCTTGCCTTCGCAGCGAATGCCCACAAAGTTACCGAGCTCGTGAGTGCGGATGCCGAAAGGCCCGGGCTTGGTCAGGGTGGCCAGTTCCAACATTTCAGAAGAATTCTGCGCACCTAGCCGAACGATCTCATGTACAGACTCAGATTTTTCCCGTTTTCCGTCCTCGCAAACCATTTGCAAGAGCGGAGCGGCAGCGAGCGATTCCCATCCGCTCCGCGGCTTGTACTCCGAGTCAAGAAAAAGCGCGGCCGTACCGCCCACGCCTACCAGTCCTGCCAGTGCGGCATAGCCGTCGGCACTCTCTTCCGCAAATCCACTCAACGAGGTGACTTCACGAATGAATCTTCGAGCCTGCCCAAAGCTCTCCGCAAAATGCGCATGTCGAGTAGTCAGCGATTGCCAGATAACATTGTCGAGAGCGTGCATAGAGTCTTTTGAAATTTCTGGTTATCCCTTCGATTGCGCTTGCGCCTGAGAGGACAGAATTTATTGCAAGAAAAGAATAGCTGCCATCGTCGACGCAAACCATCCGAAGCTTGCGCTCAAACTGCAAGCCTTCCGTTTACCCAAGCATCAAAGACACGCGGCCGCTTGGTCGAACAGTGGCAAGGCCTCGGGAGCAAATCTCTTAGTTGGGGAGACGTCCTCGCAGAGCGGAAAGAACGCGTCGTTCACAGCTTGTTCAGATAATCCGTGATCTCGGGCTCGGTCCAATCGACGGCGCCAATAAACTTGCGGCGAATTACACCCTGCCGGTCAATGATGAAGGTCTCTGGCCAGCCGTGGGTGCCATAAAGTTGGGGTGTCTTTTCCGCGGGATCGCGCACGGTAAGCAGGTCCACTCCATGCTGCTTCAGGAATGCGCGGTAGGCATTTTCGTCGACGTCAATACTGACTGCTACAACGGTCACGCCTTTGTTCTTCATGCGCCGCTGCATCTCTACCAGCGACGGCATCTCTTCCACGCACGGCGGACACCAGGTCGCCCAGAAATTTAGTACGACGATCTGTCCGCGAAACTGGTTCAGCGCCACCGTATGGTCTGAATCCTGCACGGTGAACTGCGGAGCGCTCGATCCGATACGCGGCGGCCGCGAGCCGGTATAGCAGGCGGACGACGCGACGAGGAAAAGAAAAGCAATCGCGGCAGACCGGACCTGGGGTATGCGTCTCACAAAGCTATAATAGTTGATTCGACTGCGGAAAGATTAATTATGGCCTCTATGGAAAGAGAAGCGCAGCGCCCCGCGGTGTCTGTGATTATTCCGGCCCGTAACGAGGAAGCTTGTCTCGGAGACTGTCTTCAATCATTTGTGGGGCAATTGGGCGCTGCTTTCGAGATCATCGTCGTCGACGACCACTCGACTGACCGCACGCGCGAGATCGCGAAGTCTTTCCAACAGGAACGAGTCCGGGTAATTGAAGCGCCTCGACTTCCCGCAGGCTGGACTGGCAAAAATAATGCCGTCACTGCCGCAGCACGTCAGGCTCGAGGTGAATGGCTGCTCTTCACCGACGCTGACACGGTTCACATTCCTGGATCGATATCCCGCGCATTGGCGGAAGCGCAAGAGCACAATGTCGAAATGCTGTCGTACTCGCCAGAGCAAATTGCGGTGACCTTTTGGGAAATGGCAACTCTGCCCGTCATTTTCGCCGAGCTGGCGCGGCAGTATCCACCGTCCGTGGTTAGCGATCCGGCTTCGCCGATCGCCGCTGCCAATGGCCAATTCATTCTGATCCGCCGTGATGCGTACGAAGCGGTGGGCGGACACGCGGCCATCGCATCGGAAATTCTCGAGGACGTAGCTCTAGCTCGCGCGGTGAAGCGCTCCGGCAGAAAGATTCGTTTCCGCTACGCGCCTGACGCCGTCCGCACGCGCATGTACCGCAACTACACGCAGCTGCGCGATGGCTGGACAAAGAATCTTGTGCTGTTATTTCCAAATCCAGGCTGGCTCGCAGTAAAAAGCTTATCGATCTGGCTGATTCTGTGGCTCGTCGTTTGGGTGGCAAATATCGGAAATCACTGGTGGAATGGGGTTGACGTTGGGATCTTCGCGATTCTCGCGGCGCGACTGCGGCGCTCCAATTTCACCTGGGACAGAAATATCCTCGGCGTGATTTTCGGCATGCCCATGTTCGCGTACCTGCTTCTGCGCTCGAAAAGAGCGCACGGTAAGGGAAGCATTGCTTGGAAGGGCCGCACATATTCAGACCAGCCGAAGTCGGACAACACGGTTTCTGAGAAGGCAAGATTGGATAAAGCTGCCTCACTGATAACTGGGATTTAGAAACCGGCAACTATGCCTATGGTCTACTTAACTCGCAAAGCCGAATTTTCCGCCTCGCACTACTATCACAACCCCGACTTCACGCCCGAAGAAAACCGCCGCATTTTCGGCAAGTGCAACAACCCCAATGGCCACGGCCATAACTACACGCTCGAAGTTACGGTCAAAGGAGAAGTCGATCCACGCTCCGGCTTCGTGGTCGATTTAAAGCAGCTGAAAGAAGTGATGCATCACGAAGTGCTCGACGCCATGGACCACCGTTTTCTCAACAGAGAAGTGCCGGAATTTCTGACCCGCATTCCGACCACAGAAAACCTGGCGATCGCCGTCTGGCTACGCCTGGAAACGAAACTCCAGACAGCTCGTCTACACCGCGTTCGGGTTTACGAGACTGCAGACCTGTTCGTCGATTTCTATGGAGAAGAGTAGAAAAACATTGTTGATTTCTGATTATTGATTGCTGATTAAAATCAGAAGGCGTAGGCAGAAAGCTGAAACTTAGGCTTTAATCAACAGTCAAAAATCAACAATCAGCAATTGCCTCATGAAAGCCCATCTCACTCGCCGCTACCACTTCTCCGCGTCGCACCGGCTGCATAGTGCGGACATGTCCGCCGAAGAAAATCTTGCCACTTACGGCAAATGCAACAACCCGCACGGGCACGGCCACAATTACACGCTCGAGGTGACCGTCAGCGGCCCTGTCGACCAGACCACGGGCATGGTCTGCAATCTGGTGGATCTCGACAGCGTCGTCGAAAGGGAAGTGCTCTCGCGTTATCACCTGCAGAACTTGAATACCGTGCAAGAATTTGGCCAACTTGTGCCCACCACGGAAAATCTTTCCATCGAGATCTTCGAAAAATTGCAGCGCGGCTTCCCACTGGCGCATCTGGATGGAGTGAGACTCGAAGAGACCATGATGAATTCCTTCGAGTACGCGGGCGCCATGGAACCACGAAGATAGCCGCGCGGAGATAGCGTGAGAGATAGGCACACCGAAGCATTGAATGGGCATGGCTTCAGCCATGCGATCAAGCGATTCGTATCAGGGCACGGCTTCAGCCAGGCCGTCACGCGGCTACAATTAGAAACGCGGCTTTAGCCGCTGAGGGATCAGAGCTAACCGATGAAACCAGCGACCGAAACTCCATCACTGACCAGCGCAACGTTCGAAGATCTAGTCCACGAAATGCTGGTTCGCTTGGGCGAAGATCCTGACCGCGAAGGCCTGGCCGCGACGCCCGAGCGCGTGCACAAGGCCATGAAGTTTCTCACCAAGGGCTATCAGCAAGATCCCGAGGCTCTGCTCAAGGGCGCGCTCTTCACCGTCAACTATGACGAAATGGTCATCGTCAAAGATGTTGAAGTCTTCAGCCTGTGCGAGCACCATCTGCTACCTTTTTTTGGGAAAGTGCACGTCGCCTACATTCCTAACGGCCGCGTCATCGGCCTTAGCAAAATCCCGCGCCTCATTGAACTGTTCTCCCGCCGCCTGCAAATCCAGGAACGCCTCACGACCCAGATCGCTGAGACGATTCAAAAGGTCATCGAGCCGCAGGGCGTCGGCGTGGTCATCGAAGCGCGCCACCTCTGCATGATGATGCGCGGCGTGGAGAAACAACATTCCGCCGCCGTCACTTCCTCCATGCTCGGATGTTTCCGCAACGAGGAAGAGACCCGCTCCGAATTTTTGTCGTTAATTCGTCAGCGACCGAATGGTGTTTAGGCGAGCGTGGGAAAAAACTTAAGAGCATTGCAGTCTCGTCTTCGCGGCCAAACCGCCCTCATCACCGGAGCGACCCGCGGCATGGGTCTCGCGATCGCTCGCGCTCTCGCCACCGAGGGCTGCAACCTGATCCTCACAGCTCGCGACCAATCCGTATTAACTCGCGTCAGCAGCGAGCTGGAGTCGGCAAAAATCAAAATTCTCTCGCATCCCTGCGATGTTCGCGATCCCCACTCCGTCGACGCTCTACTTCGTTCGGTGCGAAAGCAATTCAGCACTCTCGATATTCTCGTGAACAACGCCGGCATCGCGCACCCGAACCTACCGATCGATAAACTTCCATTTCCCGTCTGGAAAAATGTTCTCGCAACCAATCTCGATGGAATGTTTCTAGTCACACAGGCCGCGCTACCAATGATGACTCGCCGCGCCACTATCGTGAACAATCTCTCTATCGCCGCGAATCGCATCTTCGCCGGCTCCGCCGCATACAACGCCTCCAAGCACGCTGCGCTCGGACTGACTAAAACTCTTCGCGAAGAACTTCGCCCGCGCGGCATCCGCGTAATCGCGCTGCTTGCCGGCGCCACTGACACCGCTATTTGGACCACACTCTGGCCTCGGGCTCCTCGTCGCAAAATGATGTCCCCGGCTACGGTCGCAGAAGCCGTCGTGCAAGCCATTCTTCTTCCGGCCACTGCTACGGTCGAAACCCTGGAAATTCTTCCCACCGCCGGCCCCCTCTAGTAATTTGCTCGCCTTTCCCCGTCGCAACAGTCCAAGTACAATGCTGGACGCAAATCCTTCCTCGGAGGAACTCTCGATGCTCGAGTCACCAATGATCAAATCACTAACGATCAAGCCACTCACAATCAAGTCGCCACTTCTGGCCGCGGCTTTACTCGCCGCAACCCTGGCGTTGCCGATGCGCGCTCAAGACGCCGCCAAAGGCACTCCCATTAAGCCCCCCGACAGTCCCTCCAAGGTCGTGCTCGATTCCTGGAACGACATAGGACGAAAGCTCATCGCTATGGCTGAGGATTTTCCCGAGGACAAATACGATTTCAAGCCCACGCCCGCGCAACGCAGCTTCGCTGAGCAACTTCTGCACATGGCTGGAGCCAACTATTACTTCACGAATCCTGTAATAGGAAAGAAGCCGCCAACGGGCGACCCCAAGCGCGACCAGTACAAGACCAAGGCCGATGTGGTGGCATTCGTCAAGAAATCTTTTGCCGACGGAGCCGCCGCCATTCAGGCAAAGGGCGACACGGGAATGTCCGAACCGGTGGCGAACCCATTCGCCCCTCAACAAGACCGAATCAGCGATCTCGCCTACGGTTTCATCGAACATGACGGCGAACACTACGGCCAGCTCGTTGTCTATTACCGTCTGTCCGGACTGGTGCCGCCAGAATCGCGTCCCAAGAAATAAGCAGTTGTTGTCTCTACCGCGCTTGAATTTCACCGGGTGCCGGGTGCCCCATTTCTCGCATCTTTTGCGAGAAGTGGGGATTTGCATCAGCCGTTATCGATAAGCATAAGGCGAGCGTCTGGGCCGCTCCGGAAAAAGCTTGACCATCCCCAACCCAGCTAAAAATCCCCCAATGTGCGCCCAAACCGCGACGCCGCCAACTTCCCGCCCCATTCCCGCGGCCGGCAGCGTCGACGCCCCCGCCATAAAGTTCAGCACGAACCATTCGCCGAGCACGATCCACGCGGGCAGATAAATCACAAATATGAAAAACCAGGTCAACACCCGCGCTCGCGGATAGAGGATGAAATACGCTCCCAATACGCCCGCAATCGCCCCGCTCGCGCCCAAGGCCGGAACATTGGAGTGGGGATAAATGGCCACCTGCGTGGCCATCGCAATTAATCCTGAGGTCAGATAAAACAGCAGATAACTGAAATGCCCAAGATAATCTTCCACATTGTCTCCGAAAATATACAAGAACCACATGTTGCCGAGCACGTGCATCCAGCCACCGTGCAAAAACATGGAAGTAAAGAACGGAATTATCAACCTGCGGTAGAGAATACTTGTGGGAGCCCGCCAGAAACGCCGCTAGATGCGATGGAACTTCGCCGTAAACTCGTGCGAATTGGTCCGCGGCGCGAGGATCCGTCGTCCATTGCAGCCACTGAAATAAGAAAATAAGAATATTCAGGCCAATCAAAAAGAAGTTTATGTATGGCGTGCTGTACAGGGGTTGATCGTCTTTGATGGGAAACATGAGAGACTTGGTAAGTCAGGTGAATTGGTAATTTCGTAATCGGGTGATTTGGTAATTGAAAACCGAAACCCGACGGCGTCACGTCTCCGATTCTAAAATTACAAAATTACTAAATTATCAAATTACCAAATCTCTTAATGATCTCATGAACGGCGTCCTCATCATCGACAAGCCCGCGGGATTGACCTCGCATGACGTGGTCAACCGAGCCCGACGCATCCTGCAGGAGCGGTCCATTGGTCATCTCGGGACGCTCGATCCCATGGCTACCGGAGTTCTTCCGCTGGTCGTGGGCGCGCTGACCCGTCTCGCGCAGTTCTACACAGCGTCGGAGAAAACTTACGAAGGCACCATAAGATTTGGTTTCGCTACCGATACCTACGATGCCGAAGGCGCGCCCACTACGGAGCCGCAACAAATTAATCTGCGTCCGGAAGAAATAGAAAATCTGGCGGCGCGCTTTCGCGGAGTCGTCGAACAGACGCCACCACCGTTTTCCGCCAAGAAAATTCATGGCGTCCCAGCCTACAAATTGGCTCGCCGGCATAAAGAAGTGGTTTTGCAGCCGGTGAAGGTGGAAATCAAGGAGTTTGTGATTCTCAGTGTTGAGCTTGACCGCGTCCGCTTCCGGGCTCGCGTAGCTTCCGGAACTTACATGCGCTCGGTCGCTCACGAAATGGGCAGGGAACTCGCCTGCGGAGCGCATCTGGAATCCTTGCGCCGCACTTCAGTTGCGGAGTTCACTCTCGAAGACGCGAGCACGCTCGAACAACTCGCTGACTCGGCGCGATCCAGCCAGCAGCCTGAAACACTGGAAACCCTCTTTGTCCATCCCCGCCGACTGTTACCTGACTTTCCTGCCGTCACCGCCGACGAGCTTACCGCGGCGCGCATTCGCAGCGGTCGCACGATCAATCTTCCCGAGCTTTCTCGCGCCCGCCAAGTGAAAGTCTTCAGCAGTCAAAAGGATCTTCTCGCCATCGCGACTCGCGTAGCCGGCACGTTATTTCATCCGAAAATCGTTCTCTGCGGAACGGAGACTTGCGGGGTTGAGGCTCCGGTCCGCAAACTTTGATTTTTTCAATGTTGAGTGGGCGAAGAACCTAAAAGGTGTTCAGGTCTCGCCGTCTTTACGAGATATGGCTGTTCCGCTCCGCGCCTTGACGCATTCCCGTCGTTCCTTTACTGTGACCGTTACGCCGCCCATGAAGCTTTCCGTAGTCATGCCCGTCTATAACGAGCAGGCAACTCTTCGCGAGGTAATCACACGCGTCCTGGCTGTTGATCTCGAGACCGAACTTATCTGCGTCGACGATGGCTCTACCGACGGCTCCCGCGAAATCCTGACGGAATTGCAAACCAGTTCGCCGCAAATCCAGGTCCTGCTTCAGCCCAGGAATATGGGCAAAGGCGCCGCGCTTCGCCGCGGCATTCAAGCGGCGACTGGCGACTTCGTCATCATTCAGGACGCCGACCTCGAATACGATCCTACCGACTACCCCATCTTGCTGCGCCCGTTAATCGAAGGTGAGGCCGACGTCGTTTACGGCTCTCGTTTCCTCGGCTCGGGCCCGCATCGCGTGCTCTACTTCTGGCATTTCGTAGCGAATTCGGCTCTCACGCTCATCTCGAACGCGCTCACGAATATGAACATGTCGGACATGGAAACCTGTTACAAAGTTTTTCGCCGGGAAATCCTCCAATCCATTCCTATTGAAGAGGATCGATTCGGCTTCGAGCCCGAGATCACCGTCAAAATCGCCAAGCGCCATTTGCGCGTCTACGAAGTTGGCATCAGCTATTGGGGACGCACCTACGAAGAGGGAAAAAAGATCGGGTGGAGAGACGGATTCCGCGCCCTGTGGTGCCTCTTGAAATATACTTTGATCGCAAGTTAGGCGGCTGGCGGTCAACCTGTCACGTCAGAACGCCACCTTCGATTCAGCTTTATTCCTGTATTTTCTACAGAACCCACCCGATGGTTCGCTTGAAATAACCGGGTTACTGTGCTGCTCTCCGCTGCGAAGAGGCGCGCCATGCATCTTTCTCAGTTGTACCGGAAATCAGTCTTTGCGCTCGTTTCACCACTTTTCCTGGGCCTGTTTCCTTTGGTTATGGTTCCGCAAGCCGCACACGCGGATCCGACCATCAACGTCATCTCGCCGAAAAGTGGCTCCAGCAGCGGCTCACAGGTATTGTTTGAAGCTTCGGCGCGTTCTTCCTGCGCCTCTGGCATCTCGGCCATCCGGATCTACACTGCGCCTTACGTGAACGCTTATACCGTCAACGGCGCTCATCTGGAGACCTTTATTAAGCTGGCTCCCGGCACTTACAACACGGTCGTTCAAGCCTGGGATAACTGCGGCGGTGTCGCGAAAACGCCTGTAACCATCACTGTGGTTTCAACGCCTGGGGTCAGCGTTTTTCTACCCAATACCGCGTCCGCCCTTAGTCCCATTCATTTCGCGGCATCGGCACAGAACGCCGGTTGTTCCGCGGGCATAGCGGCAATTCGCATTTACACCTCCTGGGGATTCACGCCGTACACGGTCGATTCCAGCGAACTCGATGCCTACGTGCTTCTGCAAGCCGATACTTACGACGCAACGATTGAAGCCTACGATAATTGTGGAAATGTTTTCACCAGCAATGTCACCGTGACGTCATCTGGCGGCGATGGCGACGCGTACGCATACACTTCCAGCGAGAGCGGAGGAATCTCGGAATTCAAAATTTCGTCCAATGGGAGTCTGGTGAACCCGAACGGCAACGGCAACCCGCCGCCGCAATTCGGATCGGGCCTGGGAGCAACCACCATTGCGACGGATCCCGGAGGATGGTTCGCCTATACGGCATCTTCTGGAGTTTTCGGCTATCAAATTAATCCCACGAGCGGCGCACTCGTACCGACTCCAAATTCTCCGATGGCGTTGCCCAATCCAAGCTTGGTATTTGCCGATCCAGCAGGGAACTTTTTGTATGTGATTTATGGAGGGTCGAAGTCGATCGCCAGCTTGCACATCAATCGCTCCAGCGGAGATCTTACGGTTGGATCGACGCTGACTCCTGGGGTTACATTTACCGCTCTCACCACCGATCCCTATGGGGAATTTCTTTATGCAACCACCAACAGCAGCGAGGTTTATGGCTATAAGGTCAACGCCGCAACCGGAGCTCTAACCCCGGTATCCGGAAGCCCGTTCCAAATCGCATTTGGCAATTCCGGCTTCGCTATCTCCTCGGCATACACATACTTGTACGTCGAAGAGCTAACCGGCAGCAATAACACCCCGGAGATCATCGGCTATCAGATCTCCTATAACAGCGGGTATCTTTCGCCCGTACAGGGGCCATCCGCGTGGTCCGTTCCCGGCTCGGCGATCAATTCCCAAGCTCTGCTTACGGACTGGCTCACTCGCTACCAGTGGACCGGCGGCCAGAATGCGTACTATGGGCAGAACAATTTTTACGAATGGGATATTGACGGTTACACCGGCGTGACGTCGTCGCCCACCTACATTGGTACAGGCAATTTAAACGTGGACTACCTCGTCGAAGGGCATGCCGCGAAGGTGGTTTACACCGCCGCTGGCCCGTGCGGATCGTTCACCTGCGTGCCTAACAGCGTCAACTCCTGGAGCATCAACGGCAGCGGATTGCTCGACCATCTCTCAGGCCCATTAAGTACGGGAACGGAGAATCTGACGGGCATAGCTGTGTCAAGACAGAACCCGCAGTAGGGAAACTGTACGGAAACCAAGCCAAGGTGGCAGATCTCACCGGGCCGAGACAGCACCCAGTTGTAATGTCCGATAACAGATATTATGTTAAGTCGATAAAGGATCGCTAAAGGATGGTGATATCCCGGCCTCGCTTATCCAATCAGTTCCACCGCGGTTCCCCACTCCAGGATTCCCTTGTCTAATGTGGCAAGCTTTCCTCGATGACGGATCGCCAAGTGCAGCAGATAAGCGTCGGTCACTTGCCGATGTCCTGTGAATCGTCCCTCGATTCTTCTCAGCGCCTCCGGAACCGAAATCGAATCCGGCCAAAAACGATGGTTTGGAAGCTCTAGATTGTCTTCCAGAAGGCGCAAAGCATTCTGAGGCGCCAGAGCGTTGGCGGAGAATGCCGGATTGGATAGGATTCTCACGAACGCGGCTTGGGTAAAAGGGCAAGTCGCCCAACCAGCATGGGAATGACGGGCAAACCATTGACCCGCGATGTCGTGGAACTCATGTGTCGGCCACGCCAATGCGAGGAGAACATTGGCATCCAGCAGGAACGGGCCCACTAAGTTTCATCCTCGAGCAGGAGTTTGATCTTTTGGGATGTGACTTTTGGGGAGTTCGGCGGCAGGACCACGGTATGAAAGCCATTGAGCAACCGAGTCTGTATGGGTGCCGTCAGCCCGCGGCGCACAAGTTCTGAAGCCGCTTTACCCAGAGGCACCGACCGCTGGTCTGCGTAATCCTTCAGAATTTCAAGGACATCATCATCGAGATTGAGTGTCGTCCTCATTCTGAAAATGATGTCATATTACCAATCTGATGTCAATATATCTGCGTTGCATCAGAATCGAACGCAGCGCACCCAGGAAGCGTCAGCGCATCTACATCTTGTATTTGCCCATATCGTCGTCGTTTAGGCCTTCCAGGTATTTGCGCAACTCTTCGCTGGTGACGCGATCCGTCATGTTTGCCGCCAGTTTCGAGGTCTTCAGCACCGTCTCGTCCACAAAAATCGGGCAATCCACACGCAATGCCAGGGCCAGCGCGTCCGACGGGCGCGAATCGATGCTGATGACTTCACCGCCACGCTCAAGCCAAATGACCGCATAGAACGTATCCTCGCGCAGTTCAGTCACGACCACCTTGTGCACTCGCGTTTCCAGCCCGGTTAACACATTCTTAATCAGATCGTGGGTCATTGGCCGCGGTGTGCTGTGCTTCTCCATCTCCAGCGCAATCGCCTGCGCCTCGCAATTCCCCACCCAAATCGGCAGCACCGTGTCTCCACCCACATCCTTCAAAACCACGATGGGCATTGAGCTGACGGGATCGAGTAATAGGCCGCGGATTGTCATTTCTACTTCCATGGGAAGCTCCTGCTATTGCTTTTTATACCACCAATTCGCCGAGCAGGCTGTTGGGAAAACTGCCGGTCACCCTCACGGAGGCATAACTTCCCGGCTTGGGATTTGAGGCCGCGGTGAAGTTCAGAGTCTTGTTGTGAGAAGTACGGCCGATCCATTGACCGCGAGCTTCATTCTTCGCTTCAACCATTACCTCACATTTCGTTCCGATGTATTTCTTGTAGCGTGCAGTTTGAATCTCGCGCTGCTTGGCCATCAGAACTTCCAAACGACGCGCTTTTTCTTCGTCTGGGATCGCGTCTTCCATGCTGAGCGAGGGAGTATTCGGGCGGGGAGAGTACTTGAACGCAAAGACGGCATCATAGCCGACCTCTTCCAGCAGATCGAGTGTTGCAGCGAAGTCGGCTTCGGTTTCGCCCGGGAAACCCACGATCACGTCGCTGGTGATGCTGATTTCGCGTTTCGCGGCCTTCATCCAGGCGATGCGCTCCATGTATTGTTCGCGAGTATAAAGGCGCTGCATGGCATCGAGCACGCGCGTCGACCCGCTCTGCACAGGCAGATGAACATGGTCGCAGAGTGTAGGCACGGCGTCGATGGCATCGACAATGTCGCGACCGAAGTCGCGTGGGTGCGAGGTAGTGAAGCGCACGCGGCGGATGCCGGGAATTTCTCCAACCGCGGCCAGCAACTCCGCAAATGTTTTCCTGCCGCGCGGCTTCCCTTCCGGATCTTTGTACGAATTCACGTTCTGGCCAAGCAGTTGAATCTCGGTATAGCCGAGATCGGCCATCTGGCGCGCTTCGGCCAGCACCGACTCCGAAGTTCGGCTGCGTTCCTTGCCGCGCGTGTAGGGCACGACGCAATAGGCGCAGAACTTATCGCAACCTTCGATAATGGTGATGTATCCCCGATGAGGATTAGTGCGGGCGGTGAATTCGGTTTCGAAACACTCGTCGGTCTCGCGGTCGTCGAGTCCGGTTACGCGCTGCTTCCCTGCTTGGATTTGCACCAGCATGTTCGGCAGGTTGCGGTATGAGGCCGATCCGCAGACCAGCGAAACGTAGGGCGCGCGCTCGAAAATTTTTTCGCCCTCCTGCTGCGCAACGCACCCGAGCACGCCAAAAGTCTTGCCTTGCTTTTTATATTTCTTGTAATCGGAAAGCCGGTTGAATACTTTCTGCTCCGCCTTATCGCGAATGGAACAGGTGTTGTAGAGCACCAGGTCCGCCTGCTCGACCGTCTCCACCTGCCGATACCCCTCCTGCACCAGCGTACCGACGACCTTTTCGGAGTCGTGAGCATTCATCTGGCAGCCGAAGGTTTCGAGGTAAAAGGTCTTTTGCGAATTGCTTTGCAGAGCTTGTTTTTCAACCCCAGACATAAAGAAAGTATAGCGCGTGGGTGAGCTTGAAGTTTTTCGCTTTTTAGACGATCCCCCGGCTCGGATCTGGGTGCCTTTGCGGCGGCTTGGCGTGTTTGGGTTGGTAGATGCCCAACTTGCTGCCGCTTGGCAGGGTCAAAGTGGCAAGGCTTCCCCAGCGCTGTTCGTTTACTTCTGAGACCGGAACCTTTTTTGCTTTGAGGTCGCGCAGGGTTGCGGTGATGTCGTCGCACATGAAATAGAGTTCGTGGCGCGCGGGCGGGTTCGATTTCTCTTGCTCGGCATCTGTGTGCCGGGTAATCGAGGGCGCCGGCGCCACATTTGACTCTTTTAAGTCGTGAAAAGCCGCCTCGGCCGTGGGCAGAGCGAAAATGAGCCAGCCGTGGCCAGCGTCGACCGAGGGAAACTTGAGGATGTCGCGAAAGAAGACGCGGTCGGCTTCCGGATTGCTGGTGTAGAGAACGACGTGCGCGCCGTTAATCATGGCGGCCTCCTTAGTGCAGGATTATGTTGTCATCGCCCCGCGAGTTTCGCAAGGAGTCAACTACCCACGAGATTGATATTTGTGGAATCCCACTCGCAAGGATCGCGAAAGATGGGCGCCCGACCCCGCACGAAAAGTGAACACTTAGCGCCCGCGATCAAGGTTTCTTGGTCTTCGCAACTAGTTCCAGAAATGCACGGTGAATGCGTGTGTCGTCCGAAAGTTCGGGATGAAACGTAGCGGCCATAGTAATTCCCTTGCGAACGGCGACCGGATCGGCTGCGTCGCCCTCGGTCGCGATGACTTCGACGCCGGGACCGACATGCTCGATTTTTGGCGCGCGGATAAAAACCATTTCGAGGGTCGAGTCTTCCCGCTCTGGCTGCAGGAACCGGCCCTGGCGGATGGAGCTATCAATCTGACGACCGTAGGCGTTTCTGCGAATGCGAATATCGAGAGCGCCCAGCCCGGCTTGTTTTGGATTCTCGACCTCGGTGGCCAAAAGAATCGCGCCGGCGCAGGTGCCGAACGTAGGTTTGACGCGAACAAACTGTTTGAGCTTCTCGAAACCAGCGTCTCCCAGAAGCTTAAGAAATGTGCCGGATTCCCCTCCGGGAATGATGAGGCCGTCGATGCTATCGAGCTGTGCTGGATTTTTGACGAGCGCAACCTCCGCGCCGAGTTCCTCAAGCCGCCGCCGATGGGCGTCGAAATCACCTTGCAAAGCGAGAACGCCGATCCGCAGGGGGGCCTTCGATTCAGCATTGCGAATTGGATCTGCCTGCTTCAATGTCCAGACTTGACGGTGCGGAAATTAGACGCGCTCGCAACTACTGATATTACCGGATATTCCCGATGGCTCGCGGTCTGATAAAACCTATTCGCAGCAAATGGAGGCTTAAACATGTCCAGCGCGAAACAGAAAACGGCGGCGAAGCGGAACATCAAGAAAGCGGCAGCGGCCGCGAAGAAAAAAAAGACAATTTCTCACCTCCCCAAGGCGACACGAACGGCTCTAGGCAAACAAGGAGCTAAGGTGGCCAAGCAGAAAAGAGCGGCGTAAAGTATTTGCGCCGGCATTTTGAATACAGGGGCGTCGCAAATCGGGTATCGCCCGGCACAACCAATATGAAAACCACTTCTCTCGCGGTCAGTTCCTTGAATTTCAGTCTGAACGATTCTGAGCTCCCATACGATAAACGGCGTGCGGAAGCTAGCGCACATTGGGTCGTCACCAGCAAAGTTCCGCAAGTGGCGCTGGCCTTCTGGATCATCAAAATCGCGGCGACCACTCTGGGTGAAACCGGCGGCGACGCTCTCTCGATGACGATGAACCTTGGTTACGCGGTGAGCACGCTGATTTTTCTCGTGTTCTTTCTGGTTGCCGTGACGGCGCAGATCAGGGCGAAATCCTTTCACCGGTTCTTATATTGGACAGTAATCGTGGCGACTACGACCATGGGCACGACGATGGCGGATTTTGCGGATCGCTCGCTCGGCATCGGATACGCCGGAGGTTCGCTGATTCTGTTCGCGGCGCTGCTGGTCATTCTGGGATTGTGGCGATGGTCCGCGGGATCGATTTCGTTTCGCGACATCGTCTCTCCAAAAGTCGAAATGTTTTACTGGACTACGATTCTGTTCTCGAACACTCTAGGAACTGCGCTAGGCGATTGGCTGGCCGACACCCAGGGCGTAGGTTTCGAACGGGGAGCGCTGGTGTTTGCGGGAGCGCTGGCAATGGTGGCTGCAGCGTACTTCTTTACCAGCATCTCGCGCACGCTGCTATTTTGGACGGCTTTCATTTTGACCAGACCGTTGGGCGCGACGCTGGGCGACCTGCTCACCAAGCCTCGCGCCGATGGCGGCCTGAATCTCAGCCGCATCAGTTCCTCTTTGGTGATAGCGGCATTCATGATTCTGTGTATTCTGCTGACTTCGCGCAATGCGGGGAATCATCCGGGTGAGGATGAAAAACGTCGCCCGTAGGCATTCACTTCAGATTGCGGGCTTCCGCAAAGCTGCTCCCAGGACTTTGCCAGGACCGGATTCTTGCACCAGGGCAACGAGGCGAATATTTTTTTGATCCTCGCCGGGCTTGAGTTTGAGTTGCACGTCCTGTGCGAAACTTTTTCCTTTCGGAAGCTTCCCTACTTTTGTGAGCTCCTGCACGACGGCAACGTGGATTAAGTGTTTGCCGCCATTTTCTCCGCGCAAGACTTGTGATTCCACGTGGTCGAGAGCGATGGCGACGTACACGTCAGCGTTGTGTTTTTCGGAATTGATATCGGTTTCAATGCGCGCGTGTAACACAGAGGGGTTCGCGGGGTCCACGGTAAGGTCGCCGATACGCACAGGAATGGTAGGGGACGCCGCGGCTTTCTGCAGGGTCTCCAACAATTGCTTCGCATCGCCTACGCGGATTTGCTGGGTTCCGTCCACGATGAGTTGCGGAGTGTAGAGAGTTTTCTCACCCAGAGCAGTTTCGTACGAACTCTGGCGGTCGGTCAGCGCAGACGAAGAGTTGGGATCTTTCCAGCCATCATGATCCCAATAGGTGACGTGTTCGCTGAGCACAATCAACTGCGCGCCGGGAATCGGCTGAGCCATATCCAGGTTTTTGATAAGAATATCGGCCGGAGGACAGCTGGAGCAGCCTTCCGAAGTGAACAGTTCGATAAGAACGGGGACATTCGCGGCGGTTTGATTCGCGGTAGTTGCTTTCCCTTGAGCCTGCAAAGAACTTGCATTTCCACTGACCGCCGGACGCAAGATGAAGAAGCACAGAAATAAAAAGCCCCAGGCGAGCCGTGCATAAGTATCTCGCGACATGAACCTAGTTTACACCGCGGAAGTCTGATGCTCAGCTAGCCGCAGCGCAAGCTACAACAATCCAATTCAGCTAGATTGGCAGAGCACTGGGAAAACGCGTCTGGAAGTCCAGTAGGCCGACCCAATCCGGAGCAACCGAGATGCGAACCATCGACGAGACCATCTGTCCCATTTGCGCTACCCAGGCCTTGCCCTGCTCCGGTCCGAAGTAGCGTTCGGCGGCCATAGCGTATTCGGGCGCGACTCCGTTTACGGGTTCCAGGCGCGCCGTGCCGCGCACCAGCAAAACTTTGTGAGGGAAAACGTTGTCGTCGATGGTGAGCGAAACTCTGGGGTTCTTCGTGAGCGCCTTTACCTTCGGCGCCTTGGATGGCGTCCCCATCACAATCTCCCTGCCGTTCCAATGAAACCAGATCGGAATCACCCGCGGCGTGCCGTCGGTCGCGATATAGGCCAGGCGCGCGGGAATCTTTGATTGAAGAAGCTCCTGGGATGCGGCGTGCTGCAGAAGACCAATATCGCCCTGTTTGCAAGGCATAGATGTGCTCCGTGAAACGTAACAACATCGAGTTGGCCGCAGCAGTATAACTCCTTGGCGGGACCGTGGGACAGAAGTCCCGAATATCTTTATGGCTGCTAACCGTGATGGCTGCTAATATTCGAGGCCAAGATTTGCCGAACAAGCTATGTGCGGAGGTGCATGTGGCAAGCACATCAATTCCGATCGACTCCAAGGGTGACAGAGCGGAAGACAGACGGCGGGCACGTATTGCAGTGGTTGAGCGACATGTGCAACTTGAGAATGCGCATGACCTTGAAGGCGTTCTCGACACCTTTGGCGCTACCGCTCAGTATAAAGATGAGGCGTGGGGCGAGCACTACCAGGGCGGGAGCGGTGTCCGCCAGTTCTACGAGCAGCTGTTGAAAGCGCTGCCGGACTTGGAAATCGACGTACAGCGACGGCATGTCACCGACGGCGCTGTTGTGCTCGAGGTTATGATTCGCGGCACGCACCTCGGAGCGTGGCGTGGACTGCCGGCAACCGGGCGGCGAGTCGAGATCCCACTTTGCGGCGTGTATACATTTGACGCTGATGACCGGCTTGCCGGGGAAAGAATCTATTACGATCGCGGGACGGTGTTGCGGCAACTCGGCGTTTTCCACGAGCCTCAAAGTTTCTTAGGACGCCTCTGCACTCTTGCCACCCATCCGGTCACGATTGCACGGGCGCTAGCCAGGAAGATCCTTGGCAGGTGACACCTTCATCTTCGCGCCATGGCATTTAACAACTTCAATACAGAAGTGTGCAGGTGCGAGATTGGGACCTATTCATGCACCGGATTAATAGCTTGCCCTGAGCAATCGAAGGGCTTCGCGGGACTTGAGAGATATCTGGTAGAGGATGCGCAGGTGCGTCGTGCTGACCTTCCGAAAATCGGCGATTCCGGGCAGATCAATCCGTGGCCTTTCATTCGCGAGTCTTTCCATGCCCATGCACAGCTATGTAGGTGACCGAGTCCCATGAATTGTGGATTCCGAGGAACAACAGGGCGAGAGAGATCGCCGCAAGCAGGAACAAGCCGGATGTTGGGTTTCTCGTGACCGCAAATCCAGCCAGCGCCAATGAAGCATAAATTGTCACCGGCAGCCAGCCATACCACATCCAGTCTTCCCAGTCAGGCCTATACGTGGTTTGCTTTCTTGCGTGCTGAACGGTCATCAATGAGTAAGCGAGTCCGCCGCTCCCGCAGCAAGCAAGCGCCACAGATGCAGGGAACAATGTTGGCCATGGGCAGCTCGCCAGGGCAGAAATAAGCAACGCTACGCAGAAGTGGACCACGGTCGGCGACCCAAAAGCTCGAACCCCTCCCATGTCGTTCACGCGAGCCTCGGCCAGCAAGGTCATCGTTACGAACTGCAGTCCAGTCAGCGCCCCGGCTGATGAACCGACGATGACATAAAAATCTTGCCAGCGCGTAAGCGTGGAGAGAGCAGTGTCTTCGACCATCTGCGGAATCCTTTCCAGAAGAAAAATATGATAGAGGATTGGCCCGCTGGACGTCAGAAGTTATACGACATAAGGGACTGTCATCATTTTTCATTTTGGCCGCCGAAATAGGAACTGTCCCGCCGGTCCCGGCTTCCCCAATACCTTCGTAATTTTCGGGGGAATCTGGGGACAGACGGGACGTTCCCCAATTTTGCAGGACAATAATATAAGGGACAGTCCCGTCTGTCCCCGGTTTTCTCCCCCGGTTGTCTCCCAGAATGTCGGCAATGGCCGCTTCGGCGAAGACCAGGCGAGGCTTTTTCACCGGCGGCGGGCGCGGAGAGCGGAGATCAGCCCTTTGCGGCGGATTTCGGCCAGGGGGATTTCGATTTTCGGTCCCTTGGCGGCGGCGACGAGTTCCCGCTCGAGATCGCCGAGGCGTCGCTCTTTGTCCTGACGAATGAGTTCGCGGACGTACTCGCTGGGCGTGCCCCAATCGCCGGAAGCGACCTGTCCTTCGACGTATTCTTTGAGGGCTTCCGGGAGGGAGATGTTTAGCGAGGTCATGGGCATGGCTTCATAATATGACAGTTTATGACGGTGGGCAAGGAAGGGGCGCACAGCGTCGCGCTAAGCCGAGGTTGGGCGAAACGGCGACAGTCCCGTCCTGGGTTTCGCGCCACGCACGGCCGAGTCAGCCCCTACTCCCTTGCGAATTTGTCGAGAACCTCCCTAGCAACGCCGACCTGTCTTGAGGTGTCGAACGTTGGATGAATTCCTCCTAGCGCTTCGAAGAGCGCGGTGATCTTTTCCTTCCCCTCGCTAGCTGTTAGGAGAGACGCGAGCTGGTATAGGCAAATGCCGCGCTCCGCAACGGAGGTCGTCGGAGACTCCGGCCAGACCTGGCGCCAGCACCTGTCGGCATAGATCGGAATCACGCTCCGATACTTACTCAGGGCTGCTCGGAGGTCCTGCAATTTGCTGAAGCCTGCAAACGTAACAGCCTTCGATCGGTACTCCAGGGCGGAATCGGTTAGCGTGCTCGCGAGTGTCATTGCTAACGCTGACGCTACCGCGGCGTCGATCTCTTTCACTAATGGTTCCTGCTCGATGAATGTTCTTAGGGAGACGGCGTCGACCGCAATGTCGGGAACGCCGGCCTCTACCTGGAGCGCAACCGCCCGTTCGTACTGCGCCTTGCTCTTACGGATATCCACGAATTCTCGGCCAGCCAGCTCAAACAAGGCGGCTATGATTGAGAAACGTCTCTTCACTTCGTTTGGATATGCTTCTCTGAGGTCGTACCACTCGTGTTCGATTTCGGACCAGGCATGCCCGAGTATGGAGGTAATTTGGATTTCGCACTTGACTCCCGCGAACTGCTTGTACTCGACGTCCCTAATTCGCTTGCCTAGGTGGCAGCACACGTAGTTGATGGCCCGGTATCCAAATCGATCGGGCTCGGTGTTTCGTTTATCAACAGAGTCTTTACGGTCGATGTTGAATTCGCGCTCGAGTACCTGCGCAACCAAATCGAGCTCATCCTCGTAGTAGGTGATGACCCGCAGCCCCGCCAGGTCGGTTATATCGCCTAATTGGGAATAGTTCTTTGTTGGATCAAGGTATTTCTTCTCAATCTTAGCCTTTGTCTTTACTCGTGCCTGAACCGATTGGTACCGAATGTTCGCATCCTGGAGGCAGGCTTCGATTAGGCTCTTAGTCCTCGCACAGAAGGATGCCAGTGTGGCCTCCCGGCGCCCAAACTCCGCTAATGTCGCTTCGAGACTCGCCTTGGAATCGCCGAGGTTTTTCGAATCCACCATCTTGTTAGCTGTTTAGGAGCGCCTTGTCAACTTTACCGCGAACCTGACCTCCGGCACTTCTCTTGGGGTGCCTTGAGCGATGACTTGACCGTCAGGTGTTAGTGACCCCGTCAGCTCTAGCGTAAGATTTCGTCCGGTCGTCTTGAATACGCTCTCGGCGCCTTCGATGAACGGGGAAACCCTCAGTATTGCGTGAAAAGCCCGGCCTCTCAGTTGATAATTCCCCAGGTAAAAATAGGTTCCGTCGCCCCCGGTGATCGTTCCTTCGCGAAGTGTAGCTACTCCACCGCCGAAGACTCCCGCGCTGCTCCCAAACTCGGCTGTCCAGAGTCCGTCCATCGTTTGTTCCGTCATTTGCGTCTCGTTAGGCATCTGTCTGCGATTTCGTTACCATCCCCTCGTTTGCAGCATCTGCGCTTCGTCCAATCCTGAAACAGCCAGGCCTTTCATCGCGCCCACCAGATCTTCGCTGACTTCAAGTAATACTTTAGGGTCGTTGAAGTGCGTCGCGGCCTTCACGATGGCTCGCGCGCGCTTCTCGGCCTCTTCCGGATCGGCGAAGGTGGTGCTGTCTTTCATGAAGATGCCGCTGCCGACGAAGACGGCTTCGGCGCCTAGCTGCATGACCAGGCTGGCGTCGGCGGGAGTGGCGATGCCTCCGGCGCTGAAATTTGGCACGGGGAGCTTCCCTGCTTTGGCGACCATCTTGATCAGCTCGTAGGGCGCGCCGTGCTCTTTGGCTTTGGCGTAGAGCTCTTCTTCGCCGAGCACGGTGAGGATTTTCATCTCCTGAACGATCTGGCGGATGTGTTTGACGGCGTGGACTACGTCGCCGGTGCCGGCTTCGCCCTTGGTGCGGATCATGGCCGCGCCTTCGGCAATGCGGCGCAGGGCTTCTCCCAGATTGCGCGCGCCGCAGACGAACGGAACTTTAAAGGCGTGCTTGTCGACGTGGTGGGCTTCGTCGGCGGGAGTGAGCACTTCGGATTCGTCGATGTAGTCGACGCCGAGTTCCTGGAGAATTTGTGCTTCGGCAAAATGCCCGATGCGGCACTTGGCCATGACCGGAATCGACACGGCGGCCATAATCTCGCGAATCTTTTTAGGAGAGGCCATGCGCGCTACGCCGCCCTCGGCGCGGATTTGCGCGGGCACGCGTTCGAGCGCCATGACGGCGACGGCTCCGGCTCGTTCGGCGATGGTGGCCTGGTCCGCATTGGTGACGTCCATGATCACGCCGCCTTTGAGCATTTCGGCGAGGCCGGTCTTGAGGCGTAGGCTGGTGGTATTACCGTTGTTTTGGGACATGATGTGGATACCGTGGGTACCTTTCGCAAGCGCGAAGGATGAGCCAGCAGCGGCGGCCGCCGGCTCCATCTATTTTACAGGGCATTCCTCATTCACGGTACCCCGTTGGCTTCCGGGCGTTCACGGCGCGCTATTTCGCAGCGCTCTAGCGAGACTTTGCAGGTTTCAAGAACGGCGCGGCTCCGATCAGCAAGAAGACGCTGGGAAAGATAATGCCAACGGCGAGCGCGACCGAGCCATACCACCATTCAGGATGGGCAAAAGTGAGCAGTCGAGTAACGACCAAAATTGAGCCGAGAGTCAGTAAGGCGATGGTTGGAAATAAACCCGCAACCAGGCGCGCGCGCGGATTGCCTCCGCCACGGCGAGATAGATAAGCCCCGGATGCGCCGCACAGGGGCAGTACGAGGAGCCAGGGCAAAAGAACCATCTCCAGCGGGCTGCGCCCCAGGAAGCGAGGCTGCATGGAAATCGCGATCGGAATCGCGAGCAAAATCATGGCCGAAGTTAGACTCACTAATCCCGGTAGCCAGAAATGTCTGGTTCGATCATTCATAGTTCGATCGTTCATAATTTCCTCCTTGAGTTTTGCGCGGTGAATGCGTTTTGCAAGCGAAGGCCAGCTAACCTCGTTGACAACTTCTTCTGCAGCTTGCCGCTCGCTTATTCCCTGCCCTAGTTTCTCCTCGTAGAGATCTTCGAAATGAGCAGCAAGTTCGGCGATCACCTCCTGCTGTTGTTTTGCGGGGAGATCCAGCGAGCGCAACTTGTCCCGAACTAATGCATCCCAGTCAGGCATTGCTCACCCCCGCGAGGCGATCGAGCGCCTGGAAAAAGAAATTCCATTCCCGGCGCAGAGGGGCAAGCTCTTTCTTGCCGGCCGGAGTAAGGCAATAGTAGCGGCGGTCGCGTCCGGCGTGATTGGCCTGCCAGCGGCCGGCAATCCAGCCCCGCTTTTCGAGGTCGTAGAGCATGGGGTAAAGCGAGGCCAGGGTGAAACGCAAGACTCCGTCGGTCCTTTCTTCGATCTGTTTGGAGATTTCGAAACCGTAGAGCGGTTGCTCGGCGAGCAGCGCCAGGATGGCGAGTTCCGCGCTGCCGCGGGAAATTTTGGACCGGATGCGCTTGGTCATGATGAATATAGGAATCCTATATTTGACGGTTTTCGTCAATGTTACTTTGGTAGTGGTCGTGGTAACGCGCAGGGTGGTTCCAAGATCAAAGTGCCTAAATTCAAGAACAGCCGCAAGAGCGGGAGATCCCTGTCTCCGCCCGAGGAACGACTCCGCTCGGGATGGCTGCCATCAGTTTCATTTCGGATCAACCGTCGGCGATTCCTCAGTTTCGACGGATTTCAACAATTCTTCGTCCGCCTCTTTGTCGCGCTGTTCTCCATTAAGACTAGTGAATCGCTGGTTGGCGTCGTGGATTTTTTGCTCAGCGCCGTGAAGCTGGCTCGACACCGAGACGAACGTGATGCTGACGATGACGATTGCGCTAGCACAAAGAGCCAGTGCCCCGAGCCAAGCGGGACGGCTCATGAACAGCAGCGCGATCGAGGCTACTACGATGCCGATTTCACATGCCAATTGCGCCCACTCGTAGTGCTCGGCTGCTATGGAATGGACTCGAATGGCTGGCTCGTAGGACTCCGACCATTCCGACGCCGCTTCCTTTTCCGTGTCGAGCGCACGGATCACTTTGGCGAAACCGGCGAGGTCTTCGTGTGTGGGAATCTCGGCATTGAGGTTCTTGGCATTCTCCAGGCGGTTCACCCGTGCGGCACGGGCCACGTCGGCTGAGGAGATTTGGCCCACCAGTTTTCTCGACTCATCGTCCCACTGCTTGAAACGCTCCGGGTCGGGGTTCAGCGCGTGCAACTGTCGCAGCTGGGCCAAAAGCACGCGGTATTTAGTCGAGATGGCCTGGTATTTCATTGACGCGTTGGTCTGTTCAACCATGGTGGCGATGAGCTCGGTGCGCTGGCCTCCGACCAGTGCCGCACACAGCGCCAGCAGCACTCCCAGGCACGCCATGGTGATGCCGAGATACTTGCCTAGGCTCCCGGCATGCCCGGCATGCTCGATGTGCTCCGCTAATTCGTCAACTTCCGCCATATCACCGTCTCTCTGTTCCGCGCCCAGTTACTTCGGGGAATTTCGTCCTTCGTTTTTACTACCTCCCAACATATTTTCCGAACATTTTTTCGGGATCGATGGCGATGAAGGTGCCTTTGCTGCGGGCGAGGACTTCATTTTTTTCGTTGCGAATTTCTGCAGCGTTGACGTGGATGCGGCCCTCCACGCTGACTTCCCTGCCCTCGACGTGCAGCGGTTTATGGAGCGGAACGGGCTTGAGATATTCGACCGTCATTTCTTTGGTGAGGGCGACAACGTGGTGCAGCTTGTTGACCTTGCCCATGGCGTCGTCGAGGATGCTGGCGATGATGCCGCCGTGGGTGTGGCCGGGCGGTCCGGTGTAGCGCTTGCTCAGACGGAATGTGCACACGAAGGTTTGGCGGGCATCGTCGAGCGTGAACTTGAGGCGCATGCCGTCGGGATTGTTCATGCCACAGACGAAGCAATAGTTCTTCTGCATTTTTGTATAGCGCGTCTCGTGGCCATGGATTTCAGGCTTTCGGGGCATGGAAGATTCTAACCTGCGCGCAGAACCCGCGCACCCGCGCGGAATCGAAGACCGATAATCCTGTTGCACTTCTAACTTGACCGCAAATCCTGTATACATATCGGCTTTGTGAATCTTTTCACCGCCGAGGACGCGGAGAGCGCCGAGTTATACAAGCGCGATCTGTTAGTCACCCGGCCGGATTGGAGTGTCGCTTGAAATTGCGTCTCAGCATTTTTCTGATTGTGTTTTCGTTGTTCCACGTTTCGATCGCGGCGCAGACTTCGGCGCCGGCTTCTACGGACAAGGATGCCGACAAGAAAAATCCGGCGGTGGCAAAAACTCCAAAGAAGGATCAGAAGAAGCAGACGCCAAATGAGGAGCCGAAAAAAACGGAGGAGGAAGAGAAGAAAGGCGGAATGACCGCCGACACTTTCGCGGGGCTGAAGTTTCGGTTGATCGGGCCGGCTGTGGCATCTGGGCGGGTGATGTCGATTGCGGTGAATCCAAAGAATAAGTTTGAGTACTACGTGGGCGTTGCGTCGGGGGGAGTGTGGAAGACAGTGAATGATGGAACGACTTGGACTCCTCTGTTCGACAAGGAGGGATCGTATTCGATTGGTTGGGTGACGCTCGATCCCAATGATTCGTCGGTGGTGTGGGTCGGATCGGGCGAGAGTAATTCGCAGCGCAGCGTCAGTTATGGCGATGGAATCTACCGGTCGGAGGATGGCGGCAAGAACTGGCAGAATCTGGGGCTGAAAAAATCGGAACACATTGGGCGGGTGGTGATTGACCCGCGGGATTCGAAAGTAATTTATGTAGCGGCCGAGGGGCCGTTGTGGGGCCGGGGCGGAGATCGCGGGCTCTATAAGTCGGTGGACGGAGGGCAGAGCTGGAAGGCAGTGTTGACGATCAGCGAGAACACGGGAGTGGTCGATGTGCAACTTGACCCGGCGAATCCGGACATTGTGTATGCCGCGGCGTATCAGCGGCGGCGGCATGTGTTCACTTTGATTGATGGCGGACCGGAGAGCGCGATTTATAAATCCACAGACGCGGGAGCGACATGGAAGAGGTTGAAATCCGGATTGCCGACCGTGGACATGGGAAGGATTGGACTGGCGGTTTCGCCGGCTGATCCGAGCGTGGTTTACGCCACAATTGAGGCCGTGGACGGGAAGGGCGGAATTTTTCGCTCGAACGATAAGGGCGCGACGTGGGAGCGGCGTAACGAATTCGATCTGGGAGCGATGTATTACTCGCGCGTGGTTGCCGATCCGAAAAATGTGGATCGAATCTTTGTGATGAACGTCCAGCTGCGCGAGTCGCTGGATGGCGGCAAGACGCTGCGCAAGGTGAATGAAGTGAATCATCACGGAGATAACCATGCCATCTGGATCGATCCCGACGATAGCAAGCATTGGCTGCTGGGATCGGACGGCGGGATGTACGAGACCTGGGATGACGCGAAGAGCTGGCAGTTCAAGGCGAATCTGCCGACGGTGCAGTTCTATGACGTGGCGGTGGACAACGCGACGCCGTTTTATCACGTGTGCGGAGGAACGCAGGATAATTTTTCGTGGTGCGGGCCGGCGCGTACCCGCGACGTGAATGGGATTGTGAATTCCGATTGGTACGTAACCACCGGCGGCGATGGGTTTCATTCGCAGGTTGATCCGGTAGATGCGAATAACGTTTATTCCGAGTCGCAATACGGCGTTCTCGTTCGCTATGACAAGGCAACGGGACAGGAACTGACTTTACAGCCGCTGGAGGGCAAGGGCGAGCCGCCGCTGCGCTGGAACTGGGATTCGCCGATCATCATCAGC
This sequence comes from uncultured Acidobacteriaceae bacterium, assembly GCA_963801885.1. GTDB lineage: Bacteria > Acidobacteriota > Terriglobia > Terriglobales > Acidobacteriaceae > Sulfotelmatobacter. Next base: position 557,822 of record CAWDGL010000010.1, on the reverse strand, counting down.
CCGCATGAACACACGCGGCTTTATTTTGCGGCGAATAAATTATTTCGCAGCGACGATCGCGGGGATACCTGGAAAGCGATCAGCGGAGACCTTACGCGACAGATCGATCGCAACAAGCTGCCGGTGATGGGCAAGGTGTGGGGGCCGGATGCGGTCGCGAAAAATCAGTCGACTTCGTTCTACGGGAATATTGTGGCGCTGTCGGAGTCTCCGAAGAAAGAAGGGCTGATTTATGTCGGCACCGACGATGGGTTGATTCAGGTGACCAGCGACGGCGGCGCAAACTGGATGAAGTATGAAAAGCTTGCGGGCATCCCGGAGATGACTTATGTGAGCCGGCTAGCGGCTTCGAATCATGACACGAACACGGTCTATGCGGCTTTCGATAATCACAAGAATGAAGACTTCAAACCTTATCTGCTGAAATCTACGGATGCGGGAAAAACCTGGACTTCGATTGCGGGCGATTTGCCAGAGAATGGGCCGGTGCTGGCGTTTGCGGAAGATACGGTCAATCCAAATCTGCTTTTTGCAGGAACGGAGTTTGGCGCGTTCTTTTCCATTGATGGCGGGCAGCACTGGGTGCGGCTGAAAGGCGGCCTGCCCACGATTGCCGTGCGCGACATGGTCATTCAGGTGCGCGAAAAAGATTTGGTAATCGCCACATTCGGGCGCGGATTCTATGTGCTGGATGACATCACTCCACTGCGGCAGATGAAGGCGGAATCGACCGAGCAGGCTGCGGCGGTGTTTCCGGTGAAGGACGCACTGCTCTATGTGCAGCCGCATCCACTCGGCGGGCGAAACAAAGGGTTCCAAGGAGATGGATTTTATGCGGCGGAAAATCCGCCCTATGGCGCGGTGTTTACGGCGTACATGAAGGAGAAGATCAAGACAAAAAAAGAAAAGCGGCAGCAAGCGGAAAAGGACGCGGCCAAGAAGAACCAAATACTTCCTTACCCGACGAATGATGAGCTACGAGCCGAAGCGGAAGAGGCGAAGCCGGAACTTTATTTTATGGTGTACGACGAAAGTGGAGCGCCCATTCGGCGTGTGGACGCAAACGTGGATGCCGGATTTCAGCGAGTGGCGTGGGATTTGCGGTATCCAGCGGCGCAGTTAAAAAGGCATTCGGATGACGGGGAGGAAGATTTTCCGCGGGTGGGCGATCTGGGTCCGCTCGTACTCTCTGGAAGCTATTCGATGAAGCTTTTTAAGAAGGTCGATGGTGTCGTCACCGAACTCGCAGGCCCAGAATCGTTCAAAGTGGCGACCGAGGGTGCGATGGGAATGAGCGCTGCGGAGCGCGCGGCGCAGGAGGAGTTCTTGCGTAAGGTGACGCATTTGTATCGCGCCGTTTCGGGGTCGCTGCACACTTGCGACGAAGTGGAATCGCGCTTAAAGGCGATTCGCGAGGCATTGCAGGACACTCCGGCGGCGGAGAGGCAGCTCGGAGCCGTGGCAGATGGAATCGAACAGCGGGATCGCGAGATCCTGCGAATTCTTCGCGGAGATGAGGAGATTGCGAAGCGGAGCGAGAATATTCCTTCGTCGATCAACGAGCGGGTGAACTCGATCATGGAGGGCGAACGCTTCTCGCTGGCGAAGCCGACGCAGTCGCACATTGATTCGTACAACATTGCGGCAGCGGAGTTTACGGAGCAACTGGGTAAACTGCATACGCTAGTGGAATTGGATCTGACGAAGCTGGAGAAAGATATGGAGGCTGCGGGTGCGCCTTGGACTCCGGGGCGGGTCCCGGAGTGGCAAGAAAAGTAAGCAAACATATTGGCCACGGATCTGTACGGATTAAAGCCAAGGAAGAAAGTCGCGTCAGGTTTTGATTTTGGAATGCTACGATGCATCGAATCCGTAACGATCCGTGGCAAGGTTTTTCTGAAGACGCTCTTGATATTTCCACGCATGGCTGTGGTACACTCGCCGCCGACTGTTGCTTGCGCTGTGGGTTAGCGGCGACGGCCGTGGGGAAATCCTTTCGTCTCGTCCTTTGGGTTCTGGCTTTGGGTGCAGGAGGGCTGTGGAATGGGCCTCGCGTTACTGTTATTGATCTGGCTGATTACGTTGGCCAGCACTTATTTCTTTGTCGCCAAAACCTGGTGGCTGCCGGCGGGCGCCTCTGCTGCCGCGGGCTGGATTGACCATCAATTCGCTCTCACCTTCGTCATTATGGGGATTGTTTTCCTGGCGGCGCAACTCTTGCTGGGATACATCGTGTGGCGATATCGCGATAGTCCTTCGGCGTCTCCGGTCGAATATTCACACGGGAACACGACGCTCGAAATTGTCTGGACGGTGCTCACCGCAGTTTTGTTTATCGGCCTAAATCTGATGGGCAGCAATGTATGGGCGAGCCAGCGTTTCGATGCCCCCGAGGCGGGCGCGGTGCAGGTCGAGGTCACGGGAATGCAATTTGCGTGGTATTTCCGCTATCCCGGCCCGGACGGAAAATACGGCGCGACCAGTCCGAAGCTGATGGATCCATCGGCGGGCGGTGAGGCCGCAGTCGGACTGAATACTTCCGATCCAGCGTCCAAGGATGATGTGGTCACGGGAACGATGTATCTGCCGGTTGACCGCGAAGTCGATGTGAGCCTGCGCGCGGTGGATGTGATCCACAGCTTCTTTGTGCCCTCGCTGCGCTTCAAGCAGGATACGGTTCCGGGACTGAACATTCACATGCACTTCAAACCCACTGTAATCGGCGGGTACGAAATTGCCTGCGCGGAACTTTGCGGGCTTGGACATTACAAGATGCACGGCATGGTCCACGTCGTCAGCCAGGAGGATTTCGACAAGTGGCTGGCGGCACGGGAGGCGGAGAAACAATAAAATGGCGACCCCGGCTTCGATTCACGCGCACGCTCCTCAGGGTTTTATCCGGAAGTATATTTTCAGCCTGGATCACAAAGTCATCGGCTTGCAGTATTTCTTCCTGGCGCTTACGGCTGTGTTTGTCGGGATGTTTCTGTCGCTGCTGATGCGCATTCATCTGATCTGGCCGGCGGCGGTACTGCCGTTAATCGGAACCATCCAGCCGGAAACGTATCTCAGCCTTCTGACCATGCACGGCACCATCATGGTGTTTTTTGTGCTAACGACCGCGCCGCAAGGCGGGTTTGGAAACTACTTTCTTCCCATTCAAATCGGCGCGCCGGATATGGCGTTTCCTGTCTTGAACATGCTTTCGTTCTGGACGACTTTTGTGGGCTTCGTGGTCATCATCTGCGCGTTCTTTGTGACCGGCGGCGCGCCGTTGCATGGATGGACCGGATACGCGCCGCTCAGCGCCCTGCCCTCGGCTGGGCCGGGCGAGCAACTGGGCGCCGATCTTTGGATCACCAGCATCGCGATATTTTGCGTCGCGTCGCTGATGGGCGCGCTGAATTTTCTGACCACCACGCTCGATATGCGGGCCAAGGGCATGACCATGATGCGCATGCCGCTAACGGTGTGGTCGTGGTTCATCACCGCCATTCTCGGATTGCTGGCGTTCGGCGTGCTGCTCTCGGCTGGGATCCTGTTGCTGATGGACCGGAATTTGGGCACCAGCTTTTACGTGCCGCTGGTAGTGGTGAACGGCGTAGTGATGGGCCACAAAGGCGGCTCACCGTTGCTGTGGCAGCATCTGTTCTGGTTTTTTGGACATCCCGAGGTTTACATCGCGATTCTGCCAGGCATGGGCGTGACCTCGCAGATTCTTTCGACGTTTTCGCGCAAGCCGATTTTCGGTTATCGCGCGATGGTGTACGCGATGCTCTCCATCGGCTTTCTGGGATTCATGGTATGGGGTCATCACATGTTCATGAGCGGGATGAGCCCTTACTCGGCGTTTGCGTTTTCAATTTTGACCATGTGCATCGGAGTGCCTTCGGCCATCAAGACCTTTAACTGGCTGGGCACGATGTATAAGGGTCGCATTCGATTCCAGACGCCGATGTTGTACGCCATCGGGTTCGTGTCGTTGTTTGTTTCCGGCGGCCTGAGCGGACCGTTCCTGGCGCAACCGGTGCTCGACATTCAGTTGCACGATACTTATTTCGTGGTCGGGCATTTTCACTTGATCATGGGCGTGGCCGCGATCTTCGGCATTTTTGCAGCGACGTATTACTGGTTCCCCAAGATGTTCGGGCGCATGATGAATGAGACGTGGGGCCGGGTCCATTTCTTCATTACGCTCGCCGGAACTTACGCCATTTTCATGCCGATGCACTACCTCGGTATGGCCGGGCAGACGCGGCGTTACTCGCAGTTCACCGAAGTGGCGTATCAGACCAAGCTGATTCCGCTGCAGACGTTTATTACGTACGCGGCGATCATCACGATTACGGCGCAGTTTATTTTTGTTATCAATTTATTCTGGAGCATGTTTAAGGGACCGAAGGCCAGCGACAATCCGTGGGAGTCGACCACGCTGGAATGGACGACGGCGACTCCGCCGCCGCACGATAATTTTGGCGGAGTCACTCCGGTGGTAAATCATGGACCGTATGAGTACGGCGTGCCGGGAGCGGCCCGCGATTACGTCATGCAGACCGATCCGGCAACTGCTGCGACACATTGAAACACTAAGTTGCTATGGCGACCTATACTCCCAGCACTCCGATTGATCACATTGGCCACGGCCACAAACCGCCCGCGCCTCCGGCAGGCGGAGGCGATAACGGACGCGGCGACGGTTCTAATTCCGGTCCGAATTCAGGAGTACCAAATTATGGCGCACGGCTGCGGCGAGCGCGGCTGGGTCTGATCTGCGGCATTGCCACCGTCTGCATGGTCTTTGTCTCGCTGACCAGCGCGTATCTGGTGCGGCAGGGATTGCCCACATTCGATGGCGCGTCGAATACTTATGTGCGCGATTGGGGGCGCGTGGATTTACCCTGGCTGCTGCTGGCCATCAATACCGCTGTGCTTTTAATCAGCAGCGTGACCATGGAATTTGCCCGGCGGCAGGCAGCAAGAGAAGCGGCGCTCGCTCCAGTGAAGTCGATTCCCGGAGTGTCATTGGGAGACGAAAAATCCTTTCCGTGGTTGGGGATTACGGTCCTGTTGGGAATCAGTTTTCTTGCCGGACAATGGTTGGCCTGGGGAGAATTGCACGCGCGCGGATTCTTTGTAGATACGAATCCCAACAGTTCGTTCGTATTTTTGCTGACCATTGCGCACGCGATCCATTTGACCGGAGGAATGATTGCTTTGCTTTGGGCGGCTGGCGCTTCCCTGCTCCATAAGCCGGTAGAGTCACGCCGAATTGTCGTCGACATCACGGCTTGGTACTGGCATTTCATGGCGGTGCTATGGATTTACGTGTTCGCTCTGTTGGGGTTTGCAAGATAGGAAAGGGGAGTTCGAAGAATGGCTAACGCCACGCTGGAGCATGGTGCCATGGAACACGGGATGCCCGGAGCCTATGAGGCGCCGCTGTTTGGGGCCTATTCGAAAAAGGTCGGGATGTGGCTTTTTCTGGCCTCCGACTCACTGACCTTTGGCGCGCTGCTCTTCGCTTTCAGCTATAACCGGATTTCGACGCCGGGTTGGCCGACTCCGTTTGGCAAGGACAGTATCGCGAACGCTACAGTCATGACGGCATGCCTGCTGTCGAGTTCGCTAACCATGGTCTTGGCCGTGTTCGCGTCGCAGAGGCGCGATCGGGCGTGGACCCGGAATTGGCTGCTGGCCACCATGGTTTTCGGAATCGCATTTATCGTGCTGCACGGAATGGAGTGGAGCAAGCTGATTGGCGAAGGCTTGACACTGCCAGGATTTCCGAAACCTGCGGGACAGGCCAGCGAGTTCGCAGCGGTTTCGGCGGCGTTCCCGCAGTTTCCCGCAACGTTTTTTGGGCTAACCGCGATGCACATGCTGCACGTCACTATTGGCGTGATCTATCTGGGCGTGGTGGCGTTTCGAAAATGGTTCTTGCCTGTTCTGGCTGTAATTTGGATCGCCGGATATTTTCTGATTCCGTCGGACAATGTTTTTCATTACGGAATTCATGCGCTAGGGCTGTGCCTGCTGGTGTCGGCGGTGATCTTGTTTCTGAAGCCGAAAGATTATGACGCGCACGATGTCGAGGTTGCCGGGCTCTACTGGCACTTTGTCGACCTGGTGTGGATGTTCATCTTCCCGCTGGTGTATTTGATGTCGACTAGAATTTGATTGGATTCTAGAGCGGCTTGCGCCGTCTGAGTTACTACGAGGGAAAACATGATGCACGATACCGCCGCGGATGAGTTCACTGGGCACGACAGCAAGAAGCAATACTTCTGGGTCTGGGGATGGCTGCTGGTTCTGACGGCGGTCGAGGTCGTGCTCGCGTACCGGCAGGTATTTCAACCGGTGCGCATGCTGGAAGTATTGCTGCTGCTGTCGATCGTCAAGTCGGCGCTGATCATTGGATATTTCATGCATTTGAAGTTTGAGACTGCATTGATGCGGTGGATGCTGGTGTTATCGGTGACGGCGTGCTTCATCATCATGTATTTCTTTTTCTTCCCCGATGCGGGTCGGATTCTGCGGCTTGGGGTGCACTAAAAAGCTATGAAGCCTGCCGGAAAATTTCGCGTGGCTTTTCTGTTGTTGGCGCTCGCACTGTGGGCTGCGCCGGCGTTCGCGCAAGGTTGCGCCATGTGTTACGCAAATGCGAAGGCTACGCCGAAGGAAGCTCAGCGGGCGCTCAACCGCGCTATTTTCGTCATGCTGCTGCCGCCGCTCGGCATCATGGTGGCGGGATTCGGCTTTGCGGTCCGCTACGGAAAGAAGCGCGACCGCGAAAACGAAGACGAACAACACCAACCGTAGAGACGTTGCAACGTCTCGCTTCCTCACATTTGGAATGCTGACCGCAAGACGCAGCAAGCTACGTCTCTACAGCAATCACCTCTCTCATTTATAATAGAAAGATTCGACAGCCTCTGCGGAAGGCTCTGAGCGCGTGCGCTCGGGGCGGATTGCGGCTGTCGCGGCCCTTTACCCCGATGTCTTCTGACTCAACCCATACTGTATCCATTGCGACGGACAGCATTGTGGTGCGTGGAGCCCGCGTCCACAACCTCAAGAATATTGATTTTGAAGTTCCACATAATACTTTGACGGTGGTCACCGGCGTCTCCGGTTCCGGCAAGTCTTCACTCGCATTCGACACGATTTATGCCGAGGGACAGCGCAGATATGTCGAGTCGCTGTCGGCGTATGCGCGGCAATTTCTCGAACGGATTGAGAAGCCGGATGCGGACACGATCGATGGGATTGCCCCGGCCGTAGCAATCCGGCAGAAAAATACGACGCGAAATCCGCGGTCGACTGTTGCAACGGCGACTGAGATCTACGACTATCTGCGTCTCCTGTATGCGCGAGTGGGCCGCACGTATTGTGCGAACTGCGGACGCGAAGTAAAGAAAGATACGGTTGACGAAGTCGCCGACGAGATCCTGTCACTCGGGCCGGAGACGCGGTTGCAAGTGCTGTTTCCGCTCCAACGGCCGGAATCGGCGATACAGGAACCCGCCGAGAAGTCTGCGCGGACTTCTGATCGAAATGCGAAACGAGCTTCGCTCTGGCCGTCGGGCCGGGCTTCCAAAGCAAAGAAAACTGTCGCGACGAGCGAATTGACCGAGGCGCTGAAGACCCGGCTCTTTGATTTGCGTAAATCGGGGTTCAATCGACTTTACCAGGCTGGGGAGGTTTTTGAATTTTCCACTCCGGAATCTTTGCTGGATATTAATTTCGCGGAGCCGGTGTTTGTTTTGGTGGATCGGCTGGTTGTGTCGGCGGAGGCGCGAACCCGCATTGTGGATGCGATCGAGACTGCGTATCGGGAATCGGGTGAAGTTATTTTTGAGATTCCCGGAGCGGAAACAAATGCCGCGGGCGACGCCCCCCGCACCATGCGGACGATGCGGTTCTCGCAACGCTTTGAGTGCAAGCATTGCAACCTGCGCTATGAAGAGCCGGAACCTCGACTTTTTTCTTTCAATAATCCTTACGGCGCTTGTCCGCGCTGCCAGGGATTTGGAAATACCATCGATTTCGATCTCGATCTCGTCATTCCGGACAAGCTCAAAACGCTTGCCGAGGGCGCGATTGAGCCCTGGACGAAGCCGAAGTATCGTCCGCTATTCACCGATTTGAAGCGCTACGCCAAGCAGGGCGGCATCCCTCTCGATGTTCCCTGGGCTGATCTGGAGGATAAGCACAAGAACCTGGTCCTCAGCGGCGAGGGAAAGTTTCTTGGCGTGCGCGGATTTTTCGCACACCTGGAGCGCAAGAAATACAAGCTGCATGTACGCGTCTTTCTCAGCCGCTATCGCGGGTATTCGCTGTGCCCGGATTGCAACGGTTCGCGCCTGCGATTGGAGGCTCGGCAGGTGAAAGTTGACGGTCGAAATTTATGCGAGCTGTGCGGGCTCACCGTGGAAGAGGCACTGCGATTTTTTGAGCAAGTGGAGTTGACGCCGCAGCAATCTGAAATCGCGGACAAGCTGCTGCACGAGATTCGCGAGCGGCTGCGATTTTTAAATGACGTAGGGCTCGAATATCTGACGCTGGACCGGCTTTCTTCGACGCTTTCGGGCGGCGAGGCGCAGCGGATTCAATTGGCAACTTCGCTGGGTTCGCGGCTGGTCGGCACGCTATATGTGCTGGATGAACCATCGATTGGGCTGCATCCGCGGGATACGCAGCGGCTCATCAAGATTCTTCATGGTCTGCGCGATTTGGGAAATACGATTCTAGTGGTGGAGCATGATCCCGACATCATGCGCGCAGCGGACCGCATCCTCGATCTCGGCCCGGGCGCGGGTGAGAGCGGCGGGAAACTTGTTGCGGAGGGCACGTATGACGAGATTCTGCACAATCCCGTCTCGTTGACTGGGCGTTATCTTTCGGAAGACTTGCGCATTCAAGCGCCGGCATTGCGCCGCAAGCCGGGAGTGCAGCAGATCAAAATTCGCGGTGTGCGCGCAAATAATCTGAAGGGCGTCGACATCAGCATTCCGTTGGGCATGATTGTTGCCATTACGGGAGTTTCGGGTTCAGGAAAGTCCACGCTTCTTCATCAGGTGCTGTACCGTGCGCTGGCCCAAGCCAAACAACAGTCCGGGAATGGCGCAACCGGGCCGGCGGCGAGCTGGCAAAGTTTGGAGGGCGATCAGTTTATCGAGGAAGTAGTTCTGGTCGATCAATCGCCCATTGGGCGTACGCCGCGCTCGAATCCGGTGACGTATATCAAGGCATTTGACGCGATGCGCGAGTTGTTCGCTTCCCTGCCGGAGTCGAAGAAACGAGGATTCGGCCCAGGACATTTTTCGTTCAACATTCCCGGCGGGCGCTGCGAGGTTTGCCAGGGAGACGGCACGGTCACGGTCGAAATGCAGTTTCTGGCCGATGTTGAATTGATTTGCGAAGAGTGTAAAGGAACACGTTACAAACCGACTGTGCTCGAGGTCCGTTATCGCGGCAAGAATATTCATGAGGTTCTTAACCTGACGGTGAAGGAGGCTTTGAAATTTTTCGCCGAGGCGCCAAAGATTACCGAGAAGCTACGATCGCTGGAAGAAGTAGGGTTGGGATATTTGCGATTAGGGCAGTCGGCGACCACGCTTTCGGGCGGCGAAGCTCAGCGCATGAAGTTGGCGGCACACTTGCAGCCGGCATCGCGCGAAGCGAATCGGAGCGGATCGGGCAGCGAAGGACGAATGAAACGGCGACTGCTTTATATTTTCGATGAGCCTACGACCGGATTGCATTTTGACGATGTCAGCAAACTCCTGGCGGCGTTTCGCCGTTTGATTGATGCGGGCGGATCGATCGTCGTGATCGAGCACAATCTCGAGGTCATCAAGACTGCAGATTGGGTGATCGATCTCGGACCCGAGGGCGGAAGCCGGGGCGGAAAAATTGTGGGCGCGGGACCGCCGGAGGCAATCGCCAAGCTAGCGGGTTCTTACACAGGAAAGTATCTGGCAGAAATTCTGAACGGCAATGGTGCATCGGGTTCCAATGGCCGGCCGTAAACTCGCGGCCGAAATGCTTCTGGCGTGGCTGGCCGGGAGCGGATTGGCATGGGCTCAAGCGACCAGTCCTTCTGCTCCGGACTCCGCTCAAACAAACAGCGCCTCAGGCAATTCTTCTTCGAGCAATCACAAAAGCGGAAATGCAGGCCAAGCCGCGCATCACATAAAGGTCGCAGAGGAAACGCCGGTGCCACCGGAGCTCACGAACGCCGAGGCGTTCATCCAGAAGCGAGATTATGCCGCGGCTGAGCCTCTTTTGCGCAAGGTGGCGGCCGACGATCCGGCGAACTATGAGGCCTGGTTTGATCTGGGCTTTGTGGAGAACGGCCTTGGCAAGTTAGACGAGTCGATTGCCGCTTACCGTAAATCGGTCGCTGCCAAGCCGGATGTGTTTGAGTCGAACTTGAATCTGGGTTTGCAACTTGCCAAAAGCGGAAAGCCTGGCGCAGAAGAATTCCTGCGGGCCGCCACGCAACTCAAACCCACCAGTCATTTCGACGAAGGCCGGGCTCGCGCGTGGCTTTCACTGGCGCACGTGTTGGAAACAGCGAAGCCGGATGATGCCCTGGCGGCGTACAGGCACGCTGCGGAATTGCAGCCGAAGGATCCCGAAGCCTATTTGGCAATGGGCCTTCTGCTAGAAAAACAGGAGAAGTTTTCGGATGCCGAGCAGGAATATAAGCAAGCCTTAACGCTCGATCCGGCCTCTGCTGACGCGCTAACGGGCCTGGCCAATATTTACATGCGTGGACGCCGTTTTCCTGAGGCGGAGGCGGAACTGCGCAAACTCGTCGCGGCGAATACCAATGACGTTACGGCGCGAATTCAATTAGGGCGAGTGCTCGCGGCGCAGGGCAAGAATGGCGAGGCCACTGCCGAATTGCAAGCTGCAACAAAACTGGATCCGCGGGATGTCTCTCTGCAACGCGATCTTGCTGATCTGTATCTTCTGGCGAAAAAATATGATCTGGCTGAAGCAGCCTACCGATCGCTTCTCACCGTCGATCTCAATGATGCTGGAGTTCATGAGAACTTGGGAAAAGCTCTGTTAGAGCAGAAGAAATTTGTGGACGCACAAAAGGAATTTCTGGCAGCCGTGAAGCTCAAACCGGACATGGCAGTGGCCTACGGCGACCTGGCCTTCGCTGCCAGCGAGAACAAAAATTATCCGCTAGCCATTCAAGCTCTGGATGCCAGGGCAAAAATCGTGCCAGACGAGCCCATCACGTACTTCTTGCGAGCTTCGGCCTATGATCACCTCAAGGACTTGAAACGGGCGTCGGCGAACTATCACCTCTTCCTGAATGTGGCCAATGGGAAGTATCCTGAACAGGAGTGGCAAGCGAAACATCGGCTGATCGCGATTGAGCCGAAAAAATAATTTGGGGCAGGTCCGGCATCATGCTTGGGGTGCAGTGCATATTTCGCGTGGGGCGGTTAGTGGGCTTGTTCACAACGATTGCGGTGGTCGCGGCTCACGCCATGCCGAGCAATCAACCCACGGTCGAGGAGATGAAGGCCCACGTTGCATCCGCGAGCATTGGGGATCGGCCTCACCTGTGTGTCCAGATCGCTCAAAGACAGCTCACGGAGACCGACAAACTGTATGCTGCCGCCGAGATTGAAAAGGGTCGGGCTGCTCTAACTGACGTTGTAGCTTTTTCGGAATTGGCCAGAGATTATGCGATCCAATCGCACAAATATCAAAAGCAGACTGAAATTGCGGTGCGATCGATGGCTCGAAAGCTAACCGACCTGCTTCACACTCTCGGTCAGGAAGATCAGCAGCCCGTACGGGATGCGCTCGCTCGATTGCAGCGAGTACGCGACGACCTGTTGGCTTCCATGTTTCCGAAAGGGGCGAAATGACTGCTCGCGTGTTGCAAAGTGTTGCGTGGATAACGCTGTTCATGGCGGGCGCTTCGATGGTGCAGGCGCAGCGTCATCGGGAGCCGCTCACTCAACCGGAGATCGACCAGATCCGCGATGCCAGTTGGGAACCGAGAAAACGATTAGCCCTATATGTGGAGTTTGCGCGAACTCGGTTGGTGAAGCTGGAGCAGATGAGAAGCGATCCTAAAACTAAGAATCGGGCGGCGCAGACGCACGACCTGCTCGATGATTTTCAGCTTCTCTATGACGAACTCAATGACAACATCGACACCTATGTCGACCGTAAAGATGACATCCGCAAGCCGCTCAAAGGAATCATTGAGGCCGACACCGAGTTTCAAGCGAAGCTGCGCGCACTGAAGGATGGCGCGGATATTCCGGCGGAAGAATCCCGGCAGTATGAATTCGTTCTCACCAATCTGCTTGAGAGTGTCGACACCTCCGCAGAGGATCATCGCAAGCTGCTGGCGGATCAGGAAGACGCCGCCAAACATAAGCGTCTGAATACGAATCCGAGCGCAAACACTGGGGTTCGACCGGAGTGAGTTCGACGTCGGCCGTCAGACCTTAGACTTCGGACCCGTTACGAATGCGGAACTGAGGCCTGAGGTCCGAGGTCTGAGGTCCAGCTTCCCGTGCTAACCTAACCGCATCGTGCGCGATGATCTGCTTGAAATCTTTCAGGAAACCTATCGTGAGTTGCGTCCGGCTTTGCCTGTGCCCGAGCTGAAGATCGAATTTTTCCCCTTCGCAAACGTCAACAATACGATTCGCCTGCGCAACGGAAAATTACTGGTGCGGCTTTCCGATCTGCTGGAGGGCGCGCCCGATGCGGTATTGAGGGCGATTGCGCACATTCTGCTGGCGAAAATGTATCGCCGCCCCATTGAGCCCGCACAAGCCGCCCGCTATCGCAGATATGTGGCCAGTCACGACATTGTTCGCAAGGCCCATTTGGTGCGGCAGATCCGGGGGCGCAAACGCCTGCGTCCCGCGCGCGGACGTTTTTACGATCTGGATGAAATTTTTGAGCGACTGAACACTCGCTTCTTTCATGGACTCCTGGGCCGCCCACGCATGAGCTGGAGCCAGACCAAGACCCGGCGCATCCTCGGCCACTACGACCCGGCGCATAACGCGATTGTAATCAGCCGTATTTTCGACCACTTTTCTGTGCCGGATTACGTGCTGGAATACATCGTTTACCACGAAATGCTGCATCTAAAGCACCCAGTGAGGCTGCGAGGCAGCCGCCGCTGCGTGCACTCCGCGGAGTTCCAGGCCGAGGAAAAGTTGTTTCCCCACGCAGCCGAGGCGAATACGTTTCTAAAGCGGCTGTAGAGGTTTTGAGCATTACAGCCGATCCGAATTGAGAAGCACACCCGATTAAAAGGAATTCGTGCGCGGCATGTAGGCGATGGCTTGCGCGAGCGATTTTACAAATTTTCACCAATCTGCAATTTGGTAACAACAAAAGAACTAACATGCTTTGCTGGATTTCCATCTTGGGAGGCCTGCTGATCATGATGGGGCAACACGACCGCTCTGAAGCGCTGTTCTATTTCTTTCACCTGGAAGATCAGGTTCCTGAGACCCACCTGCTGCGGCTGATCGAAAAGCACATCAGCTTTGCCTTTGTGCGGGAAAAGCTGAGAGAGAGTTACAGCGATACTGGCCGTCCTTCCATCGATCCCGAGCTTCTGTTGCGCATTCTGCTCATTGGGTATTTGTACGGCATTACCAGCGAACGCAAACTGGTGGAGGAACTGCGCATGCATCTGGCGTGGCGCTGGTTCACCGGTCTGGGCTTCGATCAGGAGATTCCGCATCACTCCACGTTCTCGAAAAACCGGCACGGACCGTTTCAGGAATCGAAGCTGTTCGAGGAACTGTTTGAGCAGATCGTGCGCCAGTGTGTGGAAGTGGGATTGGTGCAGGGCAAGCACTTGTCGGTCGATGGCAGTTTCATCGAGGCGAATGCGGCGAAGGAGAGTCGTATTCCGCGCGAGCAGTTGGCGGATGTTGCACTGGTCAGTCACACGGTGCGGCAGTACTTAGTGGAACTGGAACAGCAGAACCTGGTGGAAGAACCGGTGCACGAGCAGGATCAGGTATCGACCACAGATCCCGATTCCACTTACGCCACTAAGGGCGGCACGCCGGCTCGGCTGGGGTACTACGACAACTATCTGGTCGACAATCACAGTTGCGTAATCGTGGGAGTACAAGCGACGGCGGCACGGATGAGTCAGGAAACGGTGGCCGCGCAGGACATGCTCACTCGTTTCACTCAGTGGCAAGGTCGAGAGCCGGAATCGGTGGCGGCCGATACGACATACGGGAACGGGGAGTTCCTGCACTGGTTGGCGGATCGGAGCATCACTCCCTATATGCGAACCCGCGACAGTATCCACAGAAAGAACAGTCCGTTCTACGGTCCCGAGCGGTTCACGTATCAACCCGAAAGCAACAGCTATCGCTGCTCACGATTGCTCTAATCCATTCATGGCATTCTGTTCTAAATCCGGACTAATCTTTGGGACCTTTGTCGTTTTCGTGCTCATCGTTGGGAAATCGTTCTGCTTGGGGCAAAATCAACCGGAAACGCCTGCTCCGCCGGCTACGAAGGACAGTCCCGAGCGCGCTGGCGACTCGATGGGCGCACCGACGGGAAGCATCAGCGGCACCGTAGTCGATCAGACAGGAGCTGTCATCGCGGGAGCGGATGTGCAGTTTGCCCGCAGCGGAGAACAGCAATCCATCGAGCAGGATGTGCGCTCCGGCGGCGACGGACAATTCTCGTTTACAAACATTGCACCTGGACCTTTTCGACTGACCATTACGTCGGCAGGTTTCGAAACCGGAACCTCCGCCGGAATCCTGCATCCGGGTGAGATCGATGTCATTCCACAGATCGCATTAGCGGTGGCCACTAATGTATCCGAAATACAAGTTGGGCTTCCTCAAACGGAAGTGGCCGAAGAAGAAGTGAAGCTTGAAGAGAAGCAGCGAGTGCTTGGCGTCCTGCCAAATTTTTATGTCAGCTACGTCCCAAACGCCGCACCGCTTGACGCAAAACAGAAATTCAATCTGGCCTGGAAGACGGTGATCGATCCGTTTACCTTCGTGTTTGTGGCGGGCGCAGCCGGAGTGGAGCAGGCGCAGAACCACTTCGTAGGATACGGGCAAGGAACCGAAGGGTATGCCAAGCGCTTCGGCGCCGGTTACGCCGACACGGTTTCAGGCACCTTCATTGGATCTGCCGTGCTGCCGATTCTTCTGAAGCAGGATCCGCGCTACTTTTATAAAGGAAAAGGCAGTACGTCTTCCCGCATTTTGTATGCGATTGCGAGTTCATTTGTCTGCAAGGGAGATAATCGGCGCTGGCAGCCGAATTATTCGAACGTTCTGGGAAGCATCGCCGCAGGAGGAATTTCGAACCTCTACTATCCGTCGCAGGATCGCAGCGGAGCGGGGTTGACGTTCGAAAACGCGGGCATCGGGCTCGTACAAAGCGCCGTCGCCAACCTGTTCCAGGAATTCTTCATCCGCAAACTGACGCCGAAAGCCGGCAAGGAGGCTTCCGCCCAGCCCTAGAATGTTGCTAAAACGTTCTTGCGGAGCCAACCCATTCGCGTCGTCGTTCCCTGCAGGCAGGTGCATCTCACGGCCAGAAAAGCGCCGTGTGATTCAAATCACAAGCGGTTGTGAGTCGTTGGATTGACTGGCCTGGCCGGCGAGGAATATCCTTGAAGTTGAAATTGAAATTCATTTTCAAAATCATAACTTCAATCGGGGATCAGACTTTCATTCATGTTACAGGCCTTCATCATCACGCTCCGCGAAGGGGTTGAAGCCGCGCTGATTGTCGGCATCACCCTGGCTTATCTGACTAAGATCAGGCGCCCGGATCTGCGCAAAACCGTCTACGCCGCCTTGGTCGCGGCATTTCTGGGCAGCATTGCCGTGGCCGTGGTTATCTCCCGGACGCATTTGAACGAAGACGTGTTCGAAGGCTGGATCATGCTCCTGGCCGCGTTTTTCGTCGTCACCATGGTTATTTTCATGATGAAGACGGGGCGCAAGCTGAAGGGTGAAATTGAAGGCAAAGTCGGATTGCTGGTGGGAAAAGACGCCTGGTTCGGACTTTTTATTTTTATCTTTCTGATGGTGTTGCGCGAAGGCGCGGAGACAGTGCTGATTCTTTCCGCTGTGACTTTGAATTCCACCGAATTGATGAGTTTTCTGGGAACGCTGCTGGGCGTGCTGGCGGCGATTGCTTTCGGCGTGATGTTCGTCAAGGGCACTGTCCGCATCAATTTGCAGAAGTTCTTCCGCATTACAACAGCCATCCTGTTCCTGGTGGCGGCGCAGCTCCTGATTTCCGGTCTGCATGAGCTTTCGGAAAGCGGAGTAATTGCTTCTTCGAAGCGCGAGATGGCGATCATCGGACCGATTGTGAGCAATGACTGGTTTTTCTTTGTGACCATTTGTGCGCTGGCCGCGTTGATGATCCTGTTCGAGGCCAAGCGGCGGGAACCTTTGCCTGTTAGTCCGTCGCCTGCGCAGCGGCGGAAGGCCGCGTGGAGCGCCCGCCGCGAGCGCATGTGGATGGTTTCGGTGATGACCTTCTCGTTTATTTTCATCACCCTCATCACCGCAGAATTCGTCTACGCCAAGAGCGTCAGCAATCTTTCCCCGGCGACCGAGGTTACATTTACGAATGGGCAGGTGAGCATTCCGCTGGCACAAATGGCAGACGGCGACCTGCATCGCTTTCAAGCGACGGAGAACGGGACAACGATCCGCTTTTGGCTGTATCAAAAACCTGACGGCAAAGTGGCGACGGTCTTTGACGCTTGCCAGATCTGCGGAGCAGTTGGATTTTACAAGGGGCCGAACGGAGTCGTTTGCAAGAATTGCGGAGCGCCGATAAATCCACAGTCGGTGGGCACGACCGGGGGTTGCAATCCCGTGCCTCTAAAAGCCACGCAGACAGCCGACGCGGTAATTATCCAGGAGGCGGACGTTGCGGCTGGTGGCCGCATGTTCGCACAACAGTAAGCGATGTTCGTCAGGCTGGTTTACGAATCCTTTCGACGGCAAAAGCGGCGCAAGTTGCTGGCAGGCGCGGCGATTACGCTTGGTGTGACCGTCGCCACGGCGATGATTGCCGTTGCGACCGATATTGGGGATAAGATCAATCGCGAACTTCGCACCATCGGCGCCAATTTGGTTGTCACCCCGCAAGAAGATTCGCTCGATCTGGAGATCGGCGGAGTCAATCTGAAGCCGCCGACCGACGGCGCATTTCTCAGCGAAGCAGATCTGCCAAAAATCAAAGGCATCTTCTGGCACAACAATATTACGGGCTTTGCGCCCATGCTTCCGGTCAGTGTTGCGCTCGAACGCACAGACAAAGCCCAGAATGGCAAGCCGCAGAACGTCACCCTCCTGGGAACTTATTTTGCGAAAAAGCTTTCGTTCGGCAACGATCAATTCACGACTGGCGTGCGCAGTACGCATTTGTGGTGGAAGGTAGCAGGCGCATGGCCCGAAGATTCCTCACGCGATGTCCTGCTCGGAGAAAGATTAGCGAGCCGCTTGAACGAGAAACCCGGCGACGACATCGTGCTGGCGGGGCGTAAATTGCGGATTAGCGGAATTCTCTCCACCGGCGGCGCGGAAGATGATGAAGTCGTCGCGCCGATTGGGCTGGCGCAGGAAATTTTGGGCAGGCCGGGAGCCGTGCGCCGCGTGTATGTGAGCGCATTGACCAAGCCGGAAGATGCTTTCGCACGCCGCGATCCGAAAAGTCTGTCGGGAGCGATTTACGACCGCTGGTACTGTTCGCCGTATCCCCAATCAATTGCGTTTCAGTTGGCCGAAGCGATTCCGCATTCGCACGCCGAGCAGATTCGGCAGGTGGCGCAAAATGAAGGCGCCGTTCTTACGCGAGTGGAAGGTCTGATTTTTCTGGTAACGTTAGCCGCGCTTTTTGCCTCCGCGCTGGCGGTTTCAGCGGCGATGGCAACCACGATTTTTGAACGCCGGGCCGAGGTCGGCCTGATGAAGGCTCTGGGCGCGGGAAAGGTAGCTGTGGCCTCCATTTTTTTCGCGGAGGCGACATTACTGGCGATGATTGGTGGCTTGGCCGGATTTGCAATGGGGGCAGCTCTCGCGCACCGGATGGGACATTCCATTTTTAATTCGGATATTTCGATTTCACCCGTGCTGTTGCCGGTGATTCTGGCAATCGCGGTATTGGTGACATTCGCGGGCAGCGCTGCGGCGATCCGGCGAGCAGTCAGTCTGGATCCAGTGTTCGCGTTGCGAGGAGAGCTGTGAGCGAGCCAATGTCACAGAACGCGCAGGATCTCGCTTCCCGTCGAGCCCCTGTAGCACACACCTCGATGTTCCTGCGCATGCTGGTGCGGGCCGCGCTCTTGCGACGCGGGCGGGCCGCGTCAGCGCTATTTGCCATGGTAGTCGCAGCGGCGGTCGCCACCGCGATGTTGAATCTTTATGTCGATGTGCAGGCCAAGCTGCGGCGCGAGTTTCGTAATTATGGAGCGAACATAATTCTCGTCGCGAAAGATGGCGCTTCCCTTCCCCAGGATGCACTTTCGCGTGCGGATTCAGTTCTCGCCGGCCGCGGTGTTGCCGCGCCATTTGCGCTGGTCGTGGCCCGTACCCGCGATGGCCAAGCCATCGTGGTAGCAGGCGCGGATTTCGATCGCGTGCGTCAACTTGATCGCTGGTGGTCGGTGAGCAGTTGGCCGTCGGCTTCGCAGCAGGCGCTAGTAGGCGTGCGCGCAGTGCCGGTGGTTACGCCAACCAACGTTGCTGTGCCCAGAAAAGATTTCGACCTCAGCTTTAAGGGCAAGGTCTTGCGCGTTACTCCAGCGGGAACCGTTCAGACCGGCGCAGCCGAGGACAGCCGTATTTATATTTCCCTGCCCGATTTTGTGGCGTGGACCGGAGTGCAGCCTTCGACGATTGAAATCGCGGCGAGCGGCTCTCCCGAAGAAGTGGCCGGCATTATGCAGCAAATTGCGCAGGCGATTCCAAGTGCGGATGTCCGTCCTGTGCGGCAAATCATGGAAGGCGAGGCGCGCGTGCTGGGCAAGACGCGCGCGACATTGCTGGCCGCCGCATCTCTGATCATCCTGACTGCGGCCTTGTGCGTCCTCTCGACGCTAATGGGATGGGTATTTGACCGGCGACGGGATTTCGCCATCATGAAGGCTCTGGGAGCGTCGGGACGTTTGCTCAACGGTTTCTTCGCAGCAGAAGCCGCCATTCTGGGAGCGACTGGCGCTCTGATCGGATTTCTGCTCGGTGTTGGCATCGCGGCCTGGATCGGGCGCGTTAACTTTCACTCCCCGGTAACGCCTCGGCTGAGTGTGTTTCCGGTGGTGCTGGCTGGTAGCATAGCGGTAACGCTGCTGTCTGCCATCCTTCCCATCACCCTTCTGCGGCGGGTGCAGCCCGCGGTGATTTTGAGGGGAGAGTGAAATGATTCAGATTAAAGATGTCACGAAACTCTACCCCGCCAAAGAAGTGGGCAATGGAACGGGTAAAGATGCCAGCTCCATTAAGGCGCTCGACAATATTTCGCTGCACGTAACTGCGGGCGAATGGCTCTCTATCATGGGGCCCTCCGGGTCGGGAAAATCGACGCTGGTGAATTTGATTGGCTGTCTCGACCGTCCTTCGGTGGGCGAAATTTGGCTGGATGGCCAGAATGTTGCCGGTATTTCTGCCTCTGACTTGAATCGCGTGCGATCGGAAAAAATTGGATTCATCTTTCAACAATTTCATTTGATCCCATTTCTCACGGCGGTCGAGAACGTCATGCTGGCGCAATATTTTCATAGCATGACCGACGAAAAGGAGGCTCAGGAAGCGCTCGCGCGTGTGGGGTTGGGCGAGCGGGCTCATCATCTGCCATCGCAACTGTCCGGCGGTGAGCAGCAACGGGTATGCATTGCCCGTGCCTTGATCAACGATCCGAAAATTATTCTGGCCGATGAGCCCACCGGAAACCTCGACGCCGTAAATGAGGAAATTGTTCTGCGGCTGCTGCGCGAGTTTCATCACCAGGGACGAACCATCGTCATGGTGACGCATGACCCAGTGGTGGCACGGCTGGCGGACCGCCGCATCGAACTGCATCATGGCAAGATCGCCTCGCAGGAAGTGTTCTCCATGGCCGATGAGGAGCAGCTCGATGAAGTGCTGGAAGAGCTGTGGGTGCTGGCTGAGCACGGCGAGATTGCGGAAGTCGAGCGCATGGAAGTGCATGGCGCGCTGCCGGTCAGTCTGGCGATCGAAAAGATGATTGATATGGGGCTGGTCGCTTCCATGCCGCACCCGCCGCAGGCGCACGATCACAAGCCCTTTATAAATCCCTGCCACGAGGCATTGAAGCCGGTAGCGGCGTCTCTCGGCGACGGAACGCTTGATTGTGGAACTCACGCAGGCGCGGCCGCGATCGGGCGGGCAGCATTATCAGACGGCATCGGTTGGCCGAGAGACTTTTCACCGACAGCCTGGCCATGGACAGCGAATCGGAGATCGAGCAGCAAGCCTGCAAGTTCGAGCACATTCTTTCTCCGGAAGCGACCGATAAAATCTGTGCCTTCCTCGGGCACCCACGCACCTGCCCGCACGGAGCTCCGATTCCGCCGGGGCCATGCTGCGGGGCACGCGCCTTGTCCGAAGCCACTGTCGGTTCCGCGCGAACTCGAGACGAAATGAATGAGCTCTGATCCAGTCGGCGCAACCGCTGTGCGCCGCCGTCCCACCATCGGCGTCTTCGATTCCGGCTTTGGTGGCCTTACTGTTCTTAAAGCTTTACTTGAACTTATTCCCGAGGCAGATTATTGCTACTTCGGCGACACCGCACGTCTTCCTTACGGATCAAAGTCAGTCGAAACGGTTGCCCGCTATGCCGTGGAAGCGGCGCACTATCTCGAATCGCATCGTGCGCAGATGCTAGTCATCGCCTGCAACACCGCGACTGCCCTGGCACTGGAGCGCATTCGGTCCGGAGCCCATGTCCCGGTGGTGGGAGTGATTGAACCGGGGGCAGAAGCTGCGGCCGCCGCCAGCAAGAATCAGAAAGTTGTCGTAATTGGTACCGAGGCCACGATCAGCAGCCACGCCTATCGCAAGGCTCTTGAGGCGCGCAACTTAAACGCGAGAGAGAAAGCGTGCCCATTATTAGTGCCGCTGGTCGAGGAAGGATGGGTGGAGCATTCTGTCACCGAGCAGGTGGCCCGCATCTATCTTGAAGAAGCTTTCGCGGAAGATTTTCGCGACGCCGATACGCTGGTGCTGGGCTGCACGCATTACCCTCTGCTCAAGCCGCTGTTGCACCGTGTAGCTCCGACGCACGTGAGTATCGTAGATTCGGCCGAGTCGACCGCTCGCGCTGTCGGTTCACGGCTCGAAGAACTGGTGCCCGCGACTGAAGCGGCTGAAGAGCGGCGTCGGCTACCGCGCCTGCAGTTCTTCGCTACCGATTCGGTCGAGAAGTTCCGCCGCCTGGGCGAGCGTTTCCTGGGACACGCGATCGAAAACGTACAGCACGTTGACTTGAAAGAATGATCGCCATCAATGAGCGCACAGAAGTGATCACACAAGAGTGACCGTACGAGAATGATAGTGCAAGGACGATCGCGGCGGGACCTTCACGAGACCAGTGGGCGTGAGATCAGTCGACTTTCTTCCCTGTCGCTTCGACGCGCGGCATGCAGGACGTTGTAGCCCTTGCCGCTTCGCTCTGCAGCCACGAGCAAACGTCCGTATGCGATTTGCAATAGAACTCAACATGTCCACATTCTGGACAAATGCTTAACGTAAGCGCGGTTGAGTACTGGGAACTTTCGTTTGCGGGACGCGATAAATCGCACTGCAGAACAGCCGATATTCGGTTCCTCTGAGAACAACGATGCTCACCCATATTTCCTCGCTGCAACCCTACCGGGAAGGCTCGGATTTTCTATTAAACTACACCGATGCGAAAATTAGGTCTGTGATCCACGTCACACGACCCTGCCGAAACGGCTATGCCCGTTTTACCCTGTCCACTCTCACTTATAGCTCCAGGTTGCGGAGTCGGAGGGCGTTGGTAATGACCGAAACGGAACTGAAGCTCATGGCTGCCGCGGCAAACATAGGACTGAGCAGCAAGCCGAAAAATGGATAGAGGACTCCGGCGGCGATAGGAACGCCGATGGCGTTATACACGAAGGCAAAGAAAAGATTTTGCCGAATATTTCGCATGGTCGCCTGGCTGAGCTTGCGGGCGCGAAGGATTCCTGAGAGATCGCCTTTTACCAGCGTGATGCCTCCGCTCTCCATGGCCACATCGGTTCCCGTGCCCACGGCGATACCGACATCGGCCTGAGCCAGCGCGGGAGCGTCGTTGATCCCGTCCCCAGCCATAGCGACGATTCTTCCCTGCTCTTGCAGCTTTCGAATGACCTCAAGCTTTCTTTCTGGCAAGACTTCAGCTTCGAATTCATCCTGCCGCAGACCGAGTTGTTGAGCAATGGCAGCGGCAGTGTCCCGGCTGTCTCCCGTGAGCATTAGAATTCGAATTCCCTGACGCTTTAGGTCTCGCAGTGCATCGGGCGTTGACGCCTTGACGGGGTCTGCCACTACCAAGCTCCCCGCGTATTTTCCATTGATCGCGACGCCGAGCCGGGTGCCGGTGCCATCGCTTGCCACCGCAGCACCGAAGATGCCCGCTTCCGCCATGAGCGCCGGATTGCCCACCGCGACCTGCTGGCCGTCGACGGTGCCGCGAACGCCTTTGCCGGGCAGGTATGTGAAGTCTGTTGGATCGGAGAGAATAAACCCTCGTGACGAGGCCGCATTCACAATCGCCGCAGCGTAAGGATGCTCGCTCGCCTTTTCTAAGGTCGCAGCCAGCCGAAGAACCTCATCCTCGGTGTGCGGCTGTATTGCGGAAATTTGAAGAACCTTGGGTTTGCCTTCCGTCAGCGTTCCGGTTTTATCGACGACAAGCGTATCGACCTTTTCCATGGTCTCGAGCGCTTCAGCGTTTTTAATGAGGACTCCAGCGTGCGCGCCGCGGCCGGTGCCCACCATGATGGCCATCGGAGTTGCAAGGCCTAGAGCGCAAGGACAAGCAATGATGAGAACGGCAACCGCGTTCACCAGCGCGTGTCCTAACCTGGGCTGCGGGCCGAATAGAAACCAAGCTGCAAATGTGATCGCGGAAACTGCGATGACTGTAGGCACGAACCAGGCCGCGACCTGGTCGGCAAGCCGTTGAATGGGAGCGCGGCTGCGCTGCGCCTGACTAACTAACTGAACAATCTGCGCCAGCAGAGTATCCGATCCTACGCGCTCGGCCCGCATAATGAACGAACCGGTCGAATTAATGGTCGCGCCGATAACTTTGCTATTCGAAACTTTTTCCACGGGAAGCGATTCGCCGGTAACCATGGATTCATCAATCGCGCTGTGTCCCTCGAGCAGCACACCATCGACAGGGACTTTTTCTCCCGGCCGCACGCGCAAGCGGTCGCCCGGTTTTACTTGTTCTAGAGAAATATCTTTTTCCGTGCCGTCTGCGCTGACCAGACGCGCTGTTTTCGGGCTGAGATCGAGCAGCGCCCGAATCGCCGCGCTGGTGCGGCTTCGCGCTCGCAGTTCCATCACTTGCCCGAGCAAGACTAGCGTAGTAATCGCCGCCGCGGATTCGTAATAAACTTCCGGATATCCCCCCATGCCGCGCAGCGACTCAGGAAAGATCCGCGGAACGAAAGTCGCTACAACGCTGTAAATGTAGGCGACTCCCGTACCCAGCCCGATCAGAGTAAACATGTTCGGACTGCGGTTGACCAGGGACGTCCAGAAACGTTGAAAGAACGGCAGGCCGCACCAGAGGACGACCGGAGTCGATAGCACAAACTCAAGCCACGGAAGGCTAATCGGAAACGCGCTCAGTGCCCCCATGAATGCACGCGGCCAAAACATGCTTCCCATTGCGATCGCTAAGAGCGGAGCTGTTAGAGCGACCCCGATCCAAAAGCGTCGCGTCATGTCGCGCAATTCAGGATTCTCTTCCGCAACCGCTGCGACACTGCGCGGCTCGAGCGCCATACCACAAATGGGACACGAACCCGGCTCCGCGCGAACGATTTCAGGATGCATCGGGCATGTGTATTCCATTCGCGTGGAGGCGAATGGAAGCTCAGGTTCAAGCACCATGCCGCATGAGGGACACGCCCCGGACCGGCTCTCGCGAACTTCCGGACACATGGGACATACGTATGCCGTTGACGCAACCGGCTTAGGAGCAGGCCGAATCGCTGCTAGCGACGGGGCTGCGGGCTGAACCCTTGCCGACTGAATCGAAGACGAGACCTTAGCCGAGGACGGCGCCCCCAACATCACCAGCCCCGAAGACAAGGGTTTGCCGATGTAGCTTTGAGGACTGGCTTTGAACTTCTCCAGACAAGATGCACAGCAGAAGTAGTATTTCTTTCCCGCGTGCTCAAGCACGTGCTTCGCAGTTGCCAGGTTCACGTTCATCCCGCAAACCAGATCGCGCTCCGAAGAAGGGATGGAATTGGAAACCGACATGTTTAGTCGCAAGGCTGAGGAAAACTTCTTCTTTGATCGCCTTTGCTCTATATTGGATTCAACCGGCAAGCTGGCCGGATTTCCCAACACATCATAAGCGAAGGATTGAGACCGTGACCTATTTGGATATCGTTTTTAAGTACGGAGCCGCTCCCGGCGAAAACGAAATGCGCGCCATTGACACAATGCGCGAGGTCTATGGAATTCGACGAGTGCAATTCAATGCCAAAGAGTGTACGGTGCGCGTCGAATTCGACGCTTCGCGGCTGAAACAGGATGCCGTGGCAAAGCTGTTGCGAAACGCGGGAGTAGATGTCCGGGAGCCGGTCGTGCTGGCGTAAGTTGCGCCGATTCCGCCGGCCCATTCTTCCGGGTCGCCCTCAGTCGCTGCAAGCGACAATCCCAAGGCTTTTTAGACCTTGGGATCCGTTGCCGCATTATTAAGACGGGGGAAGGCTTGCACAGCATCTAGGAGACAGAAAGCAAGGGGTGCTCACAGAAAACCTCTGGCCGAAGTTATTCTCTGAAGCACCCCGTTGCGCGCCACTTCGTCTGCCATTTTATGTAGCAAGCGGCATGCCGTACTGCAAAGGCTTCAAAACAAAAGAAACCGATTTCACCGCTCTGTAGGAATTGCCCAGCCCTGAGAAAGATTTACTTCGAGGGCTTTAGGACGAATCCGGAAAGGCGATAGTCCGTGCAAAAGTTTTCTCGCCTTCACCCGTGAAGCGGAATGCCGGTCGCGAAGCGGAGCGCCGTTTTCAGCAAAACAAATCTCCGCTATAATCGAGCGACGGTTAAATCCCCGCCGCGCAGATCTGCGCCCTTAGCTCAGTTGGATAGAGCGTCTGGCTACGAACCAGAAGGTCGGGAGTTCGAATCTCTCAGGGCGCACCATACTTTCAATCGACTCCTTCTTTTCAATCACTTCCAGCCCTATTCGTACCTTAAAGCCACCATTGGATCGACCTGCATGGCGCGGCGCGCGGGAATATAACAGGCGAGCAGCGCGACCACCATCAACAGAATGGCCACGGCGGCGAAAGTCAATGGATCATGTGCGGTGACGCCGAAAAGCTCGTTCGCCATTAAACGAGTTAATCCTAATGAGGCGAGCATGCCGATGACGACGCCAACGAGCGCCATTTTCGCGCCTTGAGCGAGCACGAGTTCCATGACATCGCGGCGTTGTGCGCCGAGGGCCATCCGCACGCCAATTTCACGAGTGCGCTGATTGACCAGATAGGAAATCACACCGTAAAGCCCGACGCAGGAAAGAGCGAGTGCGAACCCCGCAAAGATTTCTGAGCAGAATCATCGAGAGCCTGCGCGCCGCCAAGGAACTGGCAAGGATTCCATCCATAGTTTGCACGCTATAGATAACTTCGCGGGGGTTGGTTTCATAAACGGCGCGCCGAACTTGACCCATGATGGCCGCGGGGTCGCCCTCGGTGCGCAGTACTACGGCGACAGCATCAGCAACCATCGGCATGAGCTTCTCGGGGAGCTGCATGAAGGGATAGTAGAACTGGGCTTCGACGGCCGATTTTGCGTCGGCTCCCAGTCCCCACTGTTTTATGTGTCCTACTACTCCCACAATTTCGGCCTGCACATTGAATTGCGTGAGATAGACATGTTCGCCGATGGGATTTTGACCAGGGAAATAAGTCCGCGCAAAAACGTCGTCGATGTCGATCACCACCGCAGTGCGCTCATTGTCTTGCGCGGTAACAAAGCGTCCGCGCTTAAGGCTGGTTCCCATGGCTTGCTGGAAGCCAGCTTCGACCAGATAAAACATCGCCTGGGGCATTTCGTTATCATTGGCCGGCTTCGGCCTGCCTTCGATCCAGAAGGGCAACGATGAGTCGTGGATCATCGGGCGCGACCCGAGCGTGACCGAAACAGCTTGCACCCCCGGGATGGAACGCATTTTGTCGTCGAACTGACGCAGCCGGGCGCGAGTTTGGTCGGAAGTAGTTGCTTCGGTAGACGGCATCGACAAATTGAAAGTAATGGCGTGGCTGGGATTGAATCCCGGATTCACCCGCCAAAGTGCATTGAAGCTGCGAAGCATCAGCCCTGCGCCGACAAGAAGCAACAAGGTCAGGGCAACTTCGAAGGCTACAAAGCTTCTTTGCAGGAAGTGGCGGGCGCTACTTGAGCCGCGCCCACTTTCCTGGAGTATTCCCTGCAAATTTACCCGCGAACTTTTCAGTGCGGGAGCGAGTCCAAAAACAATCGCAGCAAACAGCGACAGCGTCAGGATGAAGAACAATATTCGTCCGTCGAGAGAAATTTCATTGCCTCGCGGAAAGCTCTGAGGCAATGAATTCAACACCGCTTTTGTGCCCCAAACAGCGAACAGGAGCCCGAGCATCCCGCCCAACCCCGCAAGCAACAAGCTCTCGGTGAGAAGTTGGCGGATGACGCGCATGTGGCTCGCCCCGAGAGCCGCGCGCACGGCAAACTCGCGCGAGCGGCTCATGGAGCGGGCCAGCAGAAGATTCGCGACGTTCGCACAGGCAATCAGTAGCAGAAAACCGACAGCCGCGAGCAAGACGAGCAGGAAAGGCTGGATATTGCCGACTATGTCTTCTTTCATCGAAACGAGCGTGATGCCGAGATCTTTATCGGCAACTGGATAGGCCGCGGCGAGATTTCGCGCGACGACGTCCATATCGGCTCGGGCCTGCGGAAGCGTAACGCCGCGTTTGAGGCGGCCGAGGACATGCGCGCTGACGGAGATTCGCCGATCGCGAAACGAGGGATCATTCCACTGCCCGATGGGAGTGTAGACGTCGCGGTCATGGCCGTAAAAGGCGAAGCTTGGAGGAATCACGCCGACAACCAGGTAGGATTTCCCATTTAGGATCAGCGATTTTCCGACGATAGCAGGCGAAGAGGCGAATTTGCGCTTCCAAAGTCCACCGCCGAGGATTACGACTGGCGCGGCGCCCACCTGATCGTCATCGAAACGGAACGTGCGGCCAACAATGGGCTGCACGCCGAGCGTTGGGAAAAAACCGGCAGAAATCATATAACCGCTCAGGCGTTCAGCTTCGCTGCTGTCGGTGAAGTTGTAATCCTGGTTGCGGTAGATAGCCATCGATGAAAATGTTTGTGCGTCGCGCTGCCAATCGAGGAAGTTCAGATAGGCGACCGGCGCTTGATTGAATCCGGGGGCATTTGCAGAAACCGCCACAAGCTGATCCGAATGCGGATACGGCAACGGGTTGAGCAATACGCCGTTGACGACGGAAAAGAGCGAAGTGTTGGCGCCGATGCCGAGGGCGAGAGTGAGGACGGCAATCGCCGCGAAACCCGGCGATTTCAGGAGCATTCGGACGGCGTAACGGAGGTCTTGCGCGAGCGTTGTCATTTGTCCTCCCATTTTCATGTAGCCGCTACTCCAGCTTCGAGACTCCTGAAATCAGGAGCCAACTTCTTTCGCGCAGTCAGTTTTTTCCGCAAAACCTACGTGGAGGAGTTCCCTCTTTTGTCGCTCCACATTCTCAATACCCATGAATAATGAATTTCGGGGGCATGACTAGTCAAGAAGCACGAGCCGCGCAATCCGAGAAAGTCGCGGAATAACGGGAGTGTGCGCGCGGATAGGACTGTTTTGAACACGAACCCCTTGCGCCGCTGAGCTCGGAAGAATAACTTCATTTGAGTGATCTTTCCTCGGTGCAGTGGAATTCTCCTACACGTCACATCGCTGCCCGGGGGCTACGGGATTGGCGATCTTGGAAGCTCCGCCCATGAGTTCGTGGAATTTCTGGCCGAAGCAGGACAGAAAATCTGGCAAGTATTGCCATTGAGCCCCACAGGATATGGCGATTCCCCTTATCAGTGCTTTTCGGCGTTCGCCGGCAATCCTCTGCTCATTGATTTGAAAGCGCTTCAGGAACAAGGTCTTCTGTCTTTTCACGATTTCGTCAATGCGCCAGACCTGCCAGAAGATCACGTCGAGTTCGGCCGCGTAATCGCTTTCAAATACGGTCTGCTTCGCAAAGCTGCTCAGAATTTTTTTTCGGACGCGAACCGGGCCGACCGCGGCGCTTTCGACGTCTTTTGCAAGAACCACACCCATTGGCTGGACGACTATGCGCTTTTTATGGCCTACAAGGCCGTCTACAAGGAAGTGGCTTGGGTGCATTGGGACGCTGCAATGCGACAGCACAACCCCGTGGCGCTCAAGGAATGGCAAGAGAAATTATCGTCCGAGATAGAGATTCATAAGTTTGCGCAGTTCGACTTTTTTCGGCAATGGGAAAAGCTGAGAGATCATTGCCGTCGTTGCGGAATCAGCATCATGGGCGACATTCCAATCTACGTCGCTCACGACAGCGCCGATGTATGGGCTCATCCTGAGTTGTTTCGTCTGGATGAGCAATCGAGACCCATTGCCGTCGCAGGTGTTCCACCCGACTACTTCAGCGCGACAGGTCAACTTTGGGGCAACCCTCTTTACCGCTGGGACGTTTCTGCCGCTTCGGGTCACCGGTGGTGGATTGAGCGCGTGCGTGCGTCGTTGAGATTGTTTGATCTGGTGCGATTGGATCACTTTCGAGGATTCGAAGCGTACTGGGAAATCCCGGCCAATGCATTAACGGCGGCGGAAGGCAGATGGGTGAAAGGGCCAGGTTCGGAGTTTTTCAGCGCCTTGCAAGCCGAATTGAAAGAACTGCCATTCGTCGCCGAAAATCTCGGTGTAATCACTCCGGAAGTAGAAAATCTTCGCAAGCAGTTTGGATTCCCCGGCATGAGCCTGCTGCAATTTGCCTTCGGAAACGATCCCCAAGGCCCCAGCTTTCGCCCTCACAATTATTTTCGCGAACTTGTGGCCTACACCGGAGGACACGACAACGACACCACGGTGGGCTGGTGGTGCAGTTCAGGTGTGGGCGAGAGCACGCGAACCGCAGAGGATATTCGCAAGGAGCGTGATTTCACTCGTGCCTACTTAGGGTTTCAAAATGAGCCCGTCAATTGGGTTTTCATCCGCACCGTACTGGCGTCCGTGGCAGACCTCGCCATCATCCCATTGCAGGATGTACTGGGCCTCGGCAGTGAGGCGCGCATGAATCTGCCCGGAACCGTAAGTGGAAATTGGAAGTGGCGTTACAAATCGGGCGCCTTGACGCCCGCGATTCGCGAGCAGCTGAAAACGCTCGCAGCTCTCTACGATCGCTAACGCGTCTTCCCGATTCAACGGCTAAAGCGGCGAAAGTTCGTCTTCGTTCTCCTCACTCTTGCGGCGGACAAACTTCTCCTCCAGAAAACGCTGGGCCAAATCCCGACCGCCAATGCCAAATGCGATTGCCAATCCAAACATGAGCGCGCCGAAAGCAATGCCGAAGGCGACCAGCATGGTCTGTTCCGCAACTCCCAGCTCTTCGAACACAACAGAAAATACGAAAACAATAATGATGCTGCGCACCGCAAGCCGAACCGTGCGAGGCGAAGGCACATTCGCATTGACTGCAGCCAGCAGAGCGGCACGAGAAAAGAAGCTGGCAGCCAGCAGTCCAAAAAAGAGGATGAACATGGCTACAAACAGACGTGGCAGGAAGAGAAAGAATCTTGCGATCTGCTCCTGCAAGCCCAGGATGCCGAGCACGCTGACTCCCAGCATAATGAAACCGAGCCAGGTGACCCAGAAGGCGAATCGGCTTAACATCTCCGTCGCCGTAGGCAGGGCAGCCTTGTTGAGCAGTTGCGACGCGCCGGCATTTTCTGAAAGCTTATCGAACTTGATGAGCCGCAGAATGCCGCGCAGCACCACTTTCACCAGGTAGGCGATTGCCCAGCCCGCCAATGCGAGGATCAGCATTACGATCAAACGAGGAAGGTAGTGCGCGAAACCTCTGGCCAGTTCGTGCAACGCCTGAGTCAGTTCGCCCACAATCATGTCCCGCATAATAGCCTCACTCTCTCGATTTCCACATCTGCAGCAGATATGGTTTCAATCGCTCGAACTCAAGGCACAAATTCTCAATATTGTTCTCGACCTCGTCGGCAGACGCGTTACGGTTCTCCATCAGGAACGTAAATACTCTGCCGCGGAAAAGCGGGGCCAACGCCTGAATAATGTGGTCCCGGCTGATCACAGAGCGGTGGTACGCCGCGGCAAACTCATAAAGAGTCTTAACCCACAGTTCCGCAGAGTAACGAAACTCTTCTTCTTCCACGCGGGCAATTCGCTGGAGTTCAGCCATTGTGGAAGGGGATAGAATTGAGTGAAAGACGGACTCCAGTTCGGCCACTCCATTCGAAAACATTTCGCGCAGCCGTTTGCGATTCACGCGCATGGGCCCCAGCAGCAGTTCCTGTTCGCAACCGGTAGTAGGAATCGGCTTCGAACCGGCCACAGTGCTCCATACGGGAAAGTCTGACTCCAATGCGGAGAAAAGAACACCCACGGTTTGGCGCAGCGCCGGCACGAGATCCTCCCGGCGGCGTTCGAGGTGCTCCTTTTCTCCCAGAAAGGATTGGCTGATGCGATATCCGCCCCGGATCGCAGCCAGTGTAAAGCAGAGGTCGAGACCGACCCCGCCGGTTTCATCGTGCCAGCCGTTCTCGGTTAAGAATCGGCTGCCGAGTCGGTTCGAGAAGCCGAACTCCGGCATGTAGGGTTCACGGATTCTTACGCCGTAAAGTGCGCGCATCATCGGATACAGCAAGTTCGTCAGCAAAAGTCCATCGAACTTATGCCTGCGATAGGTGGGCAACACGAGATCGAAGCCGTCGTTATAAATGGGACGTAGAAGGTGTGAAATCCATTTTGGCTCAATCTTGGCGGACTCTGGTGAGAGGACGATACAGGCCTTGGCTCGCAGCAGTTCGGCCGCAGCCAGGATCGTGCGCAACGCAGTTCCGCTCCCTGTACCGTTGGCACACGTCGTGCTGATGGAGTGCAGGGTGCGCAGCGCGTTCAGATTGGCTGCCGGACGCAGGTCATCGATAGAAATTCCCGTAACCAGGCTGGGAGTGCCATCGCGCGATCCGCCATCGGCATTGATGATGACCGCTCTCTCGCGCGGAAAGTCGCGGAGAATTCCACTTCGAATCGTGTCGACGATCGAGCCGATCGTCTTGGCATTGTTATAAGTGGGCAGGCCCACAAGGATGTCCACTTCGCCGACATTGATCAGTTGGCGAAGAAAATCATCCGTAAGAAAAGTTTCATCTTCCAAGATTCAACCCGTCAATGTTCAACCCGTTAATTTTCAATTTGTAAATTTTCAACTCTATGCGAATACCGCTTCGTGAGTGTCACACGCGCCGCAGCCGGAACCAGTAAAACTGGTAAGGCCCCAGCGTTAGCAAATAGGGCAGGTCGCTTACACGAGGAAATATATTATTGCTGGACATCTCGATCAGAATATTTCCTTTGTAGGGTCGCAAGTCTAGTTCTACAAACTGCGCCGAGTTGGAAAGATTATTGACCACCAACACAGTCTCTTTGCCCAGCCGCCGCAAATAAGCCAGTATTCTGTGATTAGCGGGATAGAGGAATTCAATCGATCCTCTGCCGAACACGTCGCTCGACCGGCGGACAGTTATCATTCGCTGCATCCAACGGAGTAGCGAGTGTTCGCTTTCCTTTTGAGCGGCAACGTTCACCGCCGCAAATCCATAGACAGGATCCTGAATTAGCGGAGCATACAAGCGTTGTGGCTCCGCGATAGAAAAACCGGCATTCCAGCCGCCGCTCCACTGCATCGGCGTCCTTACTCCGTTGCGGTCTCCCAGGTTAATGTTGTCGCCCATCCCGATTTCGTCGCCGTAATAGATGATGGGAGTGCCCGGCAGTGACATCAGCATTCCGTTCATCAACTCGATGCGCCTGCGATCGTTGTTCAACAAGGGCGCGAGCCGCCGCCGAATTCCGAGGTTCAGCCGCATCGTCTTGGTCTGGGCGTACATGTCGTACATGTAGTCCCGCTCCATGTCGGTCACCATCTCCAGGGTCAACTCGTCATGGTTCCGCAGGAAGATCGACCACTGGCACGAAGGCGGGATTTCCGGAGTCTGCTGCAGAATTTCCGTGATCGGCTTGCGGTCTTCCAACTTCAGACCCATAAACATTCGCGGCATCAGGGGAAAGTGAAATGCCATGTGAAATTCGTCCCCATCCCCGAAATAGGGCCGAAGATCCGCAGGCCATTGATTGGCCTCCGCCAGAAGCATCTTCCCGGTGAAGTGTTCGTCGATCTTTCGCCGCAAATCTTTCAGGATGCTGTGAGTCTCCGGCAGGTTCTCGCAGTTCGTGCCCTCCCGTTCCACTAGATACGGCACGGCATCGAGCCGGAAGGCATCCACGCCCATGTCCAGCCAGAATTTCATTACCTCCCACATCTGTTCCCGAACCGCAGGATTGTCCCAATTGAGATCGGGTTGGTGGTTGAAGAATCGATGCCAGTAGAACGATTTCGAAATCGGATCCCATGCCCAGTTGGAGGCTTCAGTATCGATAAAAATGATGCGGGTTCCTTTGTAGCGTTCATCCGTATCACTCCACACGTACCAATCGCGCCGGGGATTATTCTGCGAACTGCGCGCCTCCAGAAACCACGGATGCTGATCCGAAGTGTGATTCAACACCATTTCGATAATGACCCGAATTCCCCGCTCATGGGCCGCCGCAAGCAGCCCTCGGAAATCCTCTAACGTTCCGTAACTGGGATGAACTGAGTGGTAATCCGCGATGTCATAGCCGTCGTCGCGCAGCGGCGAGGGAAAGAATGGCATCAGCCATATTGCATTCACCCCGAGTTCCTGAAGGTAATCGAGCTTTTGTACAAGTCCTGGGAAATCGCCGATGCCATCCCCGTTGCTGTCGTGGAAAGTGCGAACGTGCACTTGATAGATGATCGCGTCCTTGTACCAGAGTGCATCGTTAATTAAAGGCAAACTCTTCTCCTGCTCGTGGTGATTGCTGAATCGGCCAATTGCATTTCGTCTCAGCAACGCACACTAAAAAGTTTATACGAATTGATAACCAGAAAGGTCGCCCCGCTCGCCAGGTCGCTGACTCATGGAGCTTACCGGAATTTCACTCAGACCGTGCAGCCTTGAAGTGGTCATGGCGTCATCCTGAGCGTAGCCGTTCTTCAGGCGGAGCGAAGAGCCTGCCCTGAGCCGGCAGGCGAAGGGATCTTCACTACGAAGCTTTGTGGCACGGGAGATCCCCTTCGGCTTCGCCCAGGGCAGGCTCTCGGCCCGCTGGTAAAAACGCGGGCCCTTCGGGATGACGCCTGGTGAGATTCAGAGCTCAAACTGAGCCGCTGCATTCCATGGCGAAAATGTATTTCCGCCGCGGCTTCTGCTAATCTCTGTTCGAGCCCTGCCTGTCTATAGTTCGGTCCCAGTTCAATACCAGGGCGCCAATCGTAGTTTCGCTGAGATCGAGTCAACGCGCTATGCCCAACAATATCCAGAAGCGGGATGTCTCGGTTCTTTCGCAGGCAAAGAACGGATTGGTGTACCTCACGGCCAACGACTGGGCGCTGTTGGTGGACAAGGCAGTTCGCAAGCAATTCAAAGCGGGCGAAACTATGGTTCATAAAGGTAAGCCAACGCACGGGCTGTACTTGGTGCTGAAAGGCACCGCCAGCGTGCAAATCGAATCGCAGCGAAAGACTTTGCGGGTGAACGAAGGAGAAGTTTTCGGCGAGATTTCCTTTCTCGACGAATTGCCCGCAACCGCCGATGTGGTCGCAAAAGAGGCGGTCGAAGCGTTTTACCTGGATCGGCCTACGCTTCAGACGTTATTCGAGCTTTTCCCCCACTTGGGTTCGCGCTTCTATCATTCCTTGGCGGATATTCTCTCGCGTCGCCTGCGGGAAATCGTTGCATCGGGATCGCCCTTGCCGCCGAAAGCCTCCTCCACGCAGGCTTCTTCCTGACCCGCCTTAATTCCAGGCGCCAATTCCGAAAAAGATCAGCCGCACAGGCAGAGCCGAGAGTGATAGTGTGCTAGGCTGAAGTCCAATTAGTTCGAACTGCCACGAACCTCGCCGTTGCGCGCGGAAGTCCTCACTCGATGATCAATCTCATCCATCTTGGTCCGGCCAATCTTGATCCAGTGAATCTTCGACTGGCGCTGCTCTCCGCCGGGGTGCTGGGCTTTCGGCATGGCTTGGACTATGACCACATCGCGGCCATCACCGATATCAGCAGCGTGCAGAGTAAGGCCAGCGACGCCATGCGTTTTGGCTTGCTCTATGTGGCGGGGCATGCGGCGACTGTCGCCGTGTTGGGCTCGGCAGCGGTCATGTTCCGGTTGTCTTTGCCTGCAGCCAGCGATCGCTGGGCCGAGCGACTCGTAGGAATTACTTTGCTCGTGCTGGGACTATATGTGCTCGGTACATTTTTTCGCCCGTCGACACATAGTCATGCCCGTCCTCGCACCCGCATTACGTTATTGATCAACGGAGCGTTGTGGATCTATTGGCGATTGAGCCTAATCTTCGGCGGAACGCGAGTGGAGGCACCCCAGGTATTCAAAGATGGATATGGCACCAGGTCGACCTTTCTGGTCGGCGTAATTCACGGCCTGGGGGCTGAAACGCCCACACAAATTCTTCTGTTTCTAATGGCGGCAAATCTAGGGGGAACGGGCGCCGGCTTGTTAGGGCTTTTAATGTTCATCCTGGGATTGCTTGTGATGAACACTTTGATGTGCGCCTCGGCCGCTGGAATATTCTCGGCCACGCTGGCGAAGCCGAATGCGCTGCGCGCGCTAACCTTGGCTACGTCCGCCTACAGCATTGTCGTGGGGACCATATTCTTATTGGGCTCCGCCTCGAAACTGCCTTCACTCACCGGCTAAGTATTCGCAATCGGTGACACGCCAACTGTGCATGTTCCTAAGCTTCTCTGGTCAGCCTTAATGTTTTGCTTCAATCATCCTTCGAAAAGAGTGTGTCCAATTTTGTTCTTCTTTCTGTCTCTGATTACCTTCATGCGCTGCCCGCCATTACCCCGGTAATCTGCCTACGGGGATTACCGTTGACCCACCCGCCCTCTCGTCCTTAGATTGCCAACAGGGGGTAGTATGAAAGACATCCATGAAGTCCTGCGGCAAAAGCAGGCAAAATACGCCCAACTTGGTAAGCAAATCGAGATGCTGCAGCAAGCTGCGGAGAAGTTGCGCGAAGTAGCGCCGCTTCTCGCTGAAAACGACGATGAAGATAACGTCGTGCTCGCCGAAGTGGACGAGGCTTCAAACACAGGCGCAACGGCGGCAGCAGCAGGCGCTGGCAGTCCGGCGGCGTCCAAAGCAGGCCGTCCCACAGCTCCTCGCTGGCCCTGATTCCGCAAGAATTGGCCTTCCCGAACGGTTATGACTCTTCAGGCACTATTGGT
Source organism: uncultured Acidobacteriaceae bacterium (assembly GCA_963801885.1). Lineage (GTDB taxonomy): Bacteria > Acidobacteriota > Terriglobia > Terriglobales > Acidobacteriaceae > Sulfotelmatobacter. Next base: position 521,895 of record CAWDGL010000010.1, on the reverse strand, counting down.
TTCGACCGACGATCAGGCGGCTGAGGTCCTGGGAAGAGTCTTGCCTCCGTTTGGCGTTGCCCTGGACCGTTGCAGCGACCGTGAGACCACAGTCACTCGAATCCATCAGCAAAAATTCGACGCGCTGATTGTCGATTTTGACAATCCGGAAGCGGCCGAAGACGTGTTGCGGCAGGCTGCGAAGTTAGGTACCGAACCGTTGAGTATTGCTTTGGTGGCGGATGCGACCAAGGTGCGAGAGATCCTCACGGGCGGCGCGCATTTCGTACTCTACAAACCTCTTTCCGACGATGCCGCGAAGGCGGGATTGCGTCCCGCAGCGGCCTTGTTGAGCCGGGATCGGCGGCGGGCTTTTCGCGTCCCGGTACAGGCGCCAGTAGAGATTAAACTGCAAGACAATCGCAATGTAGACGGAATCCTGCTGGATCTTTCCGAAACTGGAATGGAAGTGCTCACGGCCGAACCCATGTCCTTTGGATCGGTGCTCAGTTTCCACTTCCGGTTGCCCAATGACGCGTTGGAATTGAATGCACGCGGAGAGGTTGCATGGGCAAATCCCAGCGGACAGACTGGCCTCCGTTTTGTCGATCTGACGGAAACATCCGCGGCGCAGCTAAAGACCTGGTTGCAAGCCGCGGCGAGCACCGCTCCAGCGGGTTCTGACGAAGTCGTTCCTCACTGCAAGCTTACCGACTTGAGCCTGGGCGGTTGCTACGTGGAAACCAGCGCGCCGTTCCCCGAACGCGCTCTTATAGATCTTTGCCTGAAAACGGGAGAGATGGAAGTTCATACCGAAGGCATGGTTCGGGTAGTTCATCCCGGCCACGGCATGGGAGTGGAGTTCCCGTCGCGCACGGCGGAGCAACGCGCTCAAGTCGGGAACCTGATCAGCTTCCTGCAACAAAGTCCCGCAACTATGCCGGAACTGGATATTTCTCCGCGGGCCCTGGTTGCCGATCTCAAGCAATTTGAATCAGGAGAGCAGAAAGCGGAGGAATCGGCGGAAGATTTGCACGATCCTTTGCTCGAACTGTTGCGTCGCGGCCCTCAGTTACAGCAGGACGATTTCCTCTCAGAACTGCAACAACAGCGTAATCCTGAAGAAGCTTCGGTTTAATTACCCTCTCTCATTTCTATTTTCACGCCGATCCTTCTCCGAAAGCCTGTCCGTCGAATCCCAGCTAGTGGGTTATTCTGACCTTGTCATTCCGAGCGCCTTTTTTCTGGCGCGAGGAACCTGCTTTTCCAGTGGTGGACTACTAAGGTCACAGTCAAAGTAGCCCACTGCGGAATCCCACTCTGTGATGATTTCAGCATTCGGATTTAGGTTGAAGTAGACTGTCAGGAGTTTTCATCGAAGTCATTCTTCTGCGAAATAAAAGGGGCGACTGTCTGGGAAGAACCAGCACGGCTGAGAGGCTCTTCATCGAACGACCGGATAGATCGGCGCGACCGTCCTCGCTGTTATGGACACCACTTTTCGTGATCGCAGTTGCTGCCTTTGCCGTGGAAGTTCCCTTCTTCTTTTTTGGCACTCCCTCAGGACACGATGTCGAATTTCACCTCTATTCATGGCTCGAGGTTCTTGCCCAATGGAAGCTGGGGATTTTATATCCGCGATGGGCTTCCATGGCGCACTTCGGCTATGGCGAGCCGCGATTCGTATTTTATCCGCCCGCCTCGTGGACGCTGGGCGCTCTGCTGAGTGCAATCGTTCCCTGGACCGTCGCGGCCAGCGTTTATATATGGATCGCGCTCACGGCGGCAGGCGCATCCATGTTTGCGCTCGCGCGGCGATGGCTTGACCGCCGCGACGCAATCTTCGCCGCAGCCCTTTACGTTGTTAACCCGTATCATCTCGTGATCGTCTACTGGCGCAGTGCCTTCGCCGAATTGCTGGCCAGTTGCCTGGTGCCGCTGTTGCTGCTGTGTGTGCTGAAGGCCGTAGATGAGGGACGGCGCGCGTTTATGCCGCTGGCCTTGGTGCTGGCTGCGGCCTGGCTGACGAATGCTCCAGCCGCGGTGATGATTCACTACTCTCTGGTGCTTCTCTTGATCTTCTTTTCCTGGCGGAAGCGATCTCCACGCCTTCTTTGGATCGGAGTCGCCGCGGTCGCCCTAGGAGCATTGTTGTCGGCGTTCTACCTGTTGCCGGCAATTTACGAGCAGCGCTGGGTCAATATCTCGCAAGCTGTGTCGGAAGGATCGCGTCCGGCGGATAATTTTCTATTCATTCATTCCGCCGATGTCGATCACGACAATTTCAATCACATCATCAGCTGGGTTGCCGTCTTGGAAATGGCGGTGATTTTCATATCTGTGTGGCTGACTCGGCGTTGGCGCGAAACTCGCCCCGAGCTCTGGAGTGCGATGCTGACGTGGGCCTTTGCCTGCAGTGCGCTCATGTTTCCGCTTTCGGCCCCGCTCTGGAAAATCCTGCCGAAGATGCAATTCATGCAGTTTCCCTGGCGCTGGCTGTTATGCCTCAGCATGATCTTTTCTTTTTTCTGTGCTGCGGCCGCGACCGCGGTGAGGGCGCGGCGCTGGTGGTGGAGAGGCGCGGTCTGTGCGCTTTCGGTTCTTGTGATCGTGATGGTATGGCATCGCATTCAAGCGCCATGGTGGGACGATCCGGGTGATCTTCGCGAGATGCAGGACAACATGGACGACCGAATCGGCTACGAAGGAACCGACGAATACACGCCGGCGGGCGCTGATCCGGCGGCCATTGACGCCGCCGGCGCGAATAAAGATGCGCGCGACGTAACCGTCGCGGGTCCTGCCCACGCGGCCATTCGCGTAGCACGCTGGGATGCCGAATCGAAGACCTTCACGGCCGATATGTCTTCGCCAGATCAATTGGCGCTGCATTTATTTCGCTATCCAGCATGGCAAGCGGAGGTGAACGGCCACGTTGTCCCGATCGCAAGCACAGCGACTGGCCAGATGCTGATTCCGGTTGAGGCCGGAATGAATCGCGTGCAGATCAAGTTCATTCGCACGTGGGATCGAACGGCAGGCGGTTGGATTTCTTTGCTGACTGTAATTTCATTGCTAGCATGGATTCGCCTTAGCTCTAGAATTCCTCAGTGAACCTCAGTGCCCTCTGTGGTTAAAGATTTTCCCGACATATGCGACGAATTCTCATCGCCACATCGAATCCCGGCAAGCTCCGAGACTTTGCCGGAGCGGCCAAGCCGCATGACATCGAGATTGGCGGCATTCCGAATTTCGCGTCTCTACCGACCGTCGTCGAAGACGGCCTCACCTTCGAAGAAAACGCGCGCAAAAAAGCGAAAGAATATAGCCGGCACGCGCCGGGAGAAATCGTCGTTGCCGACGATTCTGGTCTTGAAGTCGATGCGCTGAACGGAGATCCCGGGGTGCATTCGGCGCGCTATGCCGCGCCCGAACTTCATGGCGTCCAGCCGCATCTCGCAAACGAAAATACGGATGACGATGCGAATAATGCCCGACTTCTCCGCGAGCTGAAAAATATTTCGCAAGCAAAGCGCTCGGCCCGATTCGTATGCGTGCTAGCCGCGGCGCGCGATGGCAACACGCTCGCTACATTTCGCGGCACAGCCGAGGGAGTGATTCTCGATGCGCCCCGCGGCACAAACGGCTTCGGATACGATCCGCTATTCTATTTTCCGCAAATCCAGAAGACCTTCGCCGAACTGAGCGCCGAAGAAAAAGCCCGCTACAGCCATCGCGGCGCGGCGTTTCGCCAGTTTCTAGCGTGGTGCGACAAGGGCGTCTAACCAGCTGCGACCACCTATCAAGATGAAAAGTTTGGGTGCCCCATTTCTCGCGCGCCCTTTGCGCGAGAAGTGGGGATTTTCGACAGAGCGAAGTCGACCGATCCCCCACTGTTCGTACCATGACAAATCCCTCACAGCCTGAAACGCGCCACATTGCAGGATGACTACGACTGAGGCGAGCCTATGGACCAGCGGTAGTGCCTCAGTTTGAAATCTCTTAGGCTAGAACGGCGGCGCGGCCTGTGATATGAAAGTCGTCAGCGGTGATCCTGATCCAAAGCATGTAAGCACGTCCTATGTGGAGCGACACGGATGGGGATGCGTCGCTTTACCCGCCTGACGAATGGATTCAGCAAGAAGTTTGAAAATCATGCGGCGATGGTTGCGATCCACGCCGTTTACTACAATTTCGCTAGAATACACAAGACGCTGAGGATCACGCCGAGTATGGCCGCTGGCTTGAGTGACCACGTTTGGAGTCTTGAGGAGATCGTTCTCATGGCAGACAGTTACATGCCGAAACCCGCGAAGCGCGGCCCTTACAAAAAGAAGTCTGAATGACAATGCGAAATAAGGCCCAGAAGGCGATGGCGATAGGTTGGGGTTCAGTGTTCGTTCTCTGTGTAGGTGCTATCTTCTTTCCTGATTCACGGATTATCGGAATCATTGGCGCGATTTTGTGGGGAGTGGCGATTATCTTGCAGAGCACTCATCGTCGTAAGCGAAAACAACGGGCAGGCAAAATTTCAAACTGAGGCACTACCGGACCAGCACGTTCCTTGACTTCACTTCTCTCGTCACCCGATAATAAAAAGTTATTTTGTCACCCTTAAGCGAATCAGCTTAACTCATAAGGAGCTTTACGTGGCGTCGGCCAGTTCTTCTGCTCCCGCTGTAAGCAACATTGCGCATGGTGTGGCTCCGTTGCGCGCCGGACACGGATCTTCGTTTATCTTGCGCCGCCTGCATTCTCTTTCTGGCATTGTCCCGGTCGGCGCGTTTCTCTTCGAACACATTCTGATTTCGAATTCAACGGCCATCACCGGCCCGGACGCTTACGCGCGCCAGGTAAGTTTTCTGGCTAATCTCCCGCTCGTATTCTTCCTGGAATTATTCGGCATCTGGCTGCCGATTTTGTTTCATGCCCTTTACGGCTTCTACATCTGGTATCGCGGCGATGGAAATACCCTCGCTTATCCCTGGACCGGCAACTGGATGTACACGGCGCAACGCTGGACGGGCGGCATCGCCTTCGTTTACATCGTCTGGCACACCTACACCATGCGGTTTACGGGAACCGATTTGCACGAGAGTCCGGCCGCATCGTTCAGTAAAGTCGCGGCGGAAGTTCACAATCCCTGGCTGCTCGCCTTTTATGTGGTCGGGCTGATTTGCGCGTCGTGGCACTTCGCTTATGGCATCTGGCTGTTTGCAGCGAAGTGGGGCATCGTTTCCGGCGATAAAGCGCAGCAGCGGCTTCTGGGTCTTTGTCTGGCATTTTTCATGCTGCTGAGCGTGGTGGGTCTGGTGAGCTTGTACACATTCCGCGAACGTTTTCAGGAACCGCCAGCGCCAGGCGCAAATATTGTCGATACACGGCATGCGCCGGCTGCCGATATCAGGCCGGTGAAATAAAGATGGCGACTCCCAAAATAATTGTCGTAGGCGGCGGACTTGCCGGGCTAGCGGCGGTCATCAAGATCGCCGAGATGGGCGCCAATGTTGATCTGTTCTCGATTGTCCCAGTGAAGCGGTCGCATTCCGTATGCGCACAGGGTGGAATCAATGCCGCTAAAAATCTGAAGGGTGAGGGCGATTCCACCTGGCAACACTTTGACGACACCATTTACGGCGGCGACTTCCTGGCCAATCAGCCGCCGGTGAAAGACATGTGCGACGCCGCGCCCGGCATCATCGATCTGCTCGATCGCATGGGCGTTCCCTTCAATCGCACGCCCGAGGGTCTGCTCGATTTCCGGCGATTCGGCGGCACTCTATATAACCGCACCGCCTTTGCCGGCGCGACTACCGGGCAACAATTGCTTTACGCGCTCGATGAACAAGTACGGCGCTACGAAGCTGAAGGCAAAGTAAAGAAGTACGAGCATTGGGAATTTCTTTCCGCGGTGCTCGATGACAGCAACGTCTGTCGCGGCATTTGCGCCATGGATCTGCGGTCGATGGAAGTGCGAACCTTCCCGTCCGATGCGATCATCATCGCCACCGGCGGCAACGGCGCGATCTTCGGCAAGTCCACAAATTCCGTGGTGTGTACCGGGTCGGCGCAGTCGGCGCTCTATCAGCAGGCGTTGCTACTACGCTAATGGCGAGTTCATCCAAGTGCATCCCACCTGCATTCCCGGTGAAGACAAATTGCGGCTCATGTCGGAGTCGGCGCGCGGCGAAGGCGGCCGCGTATGGGTGCCGAAAACCGCGGGCGACAAGCGCGATCCCAAGTCGATCCCTGAAAAAGAGCGGTGGTATTTTCTTGAGGAGTGGTATCCGAAATACGGCAACCTGGTTCCGCGCGACGTGGCCACGCGGGCGATTTTCAAAGTGGTCTACGAGTACAACCTCGGCATTGATGGCAAGCCGATGGTTTATCTCGACCTAACGCATATCGACCGCAAGATTCTCGATAAGAAGCTGGAAGGCATCCTCGAAATTTACGAGAAGTTTGTGGGCGATGATCCGCGCGATACGCCGATGAAGATTTTTCCCGGCATGCATTACACCATGGGCGGACTGTGGGTCGACTTCAAGCAGGCGACCAACGTACCGGGAATTTTCGCGGCCGGCGAGTGCGAATATCAATATCACGGGGCGAACCGGCTGGGCGCGAATTCGCTGATGTCGTGCATCTACGGCGGAGGAATAGCCGGGCCGAACGCAGTGAAATATGCGCGCGGATTGCAGGGCGCGTCCAATGGCAACGGACATTTTTCGGCCGAGCAAAAACGCCAGGAAGAAATCAATTCCAAGTTGATGAAGGCGGACGGCACGGAAAATCCGTTCAAGTTGTGGCGCGAACTGGGCGAACTGATGACCAAGGACTGCACCGTGATCCGCTACAACAAGAATCTGCAGCAGACGGATGCGAGGCTGGTCGAAATGCTCGAGCGTTACAGCAAGATCAATCTGAGCGACCGTACGCAATGGGCGAATACGACCGTGGTGTTTACGCGGCAACTTTACAACATGCTGCAATTGGCACGGGTGATTGCACAGGGAGCGGCGCTGCGCGATGAATCGCGCGGAGCACATTACAAGCCGGATTTTCCCGAGCGCGACGACAAGAACTGGCTGAAGACAACGAAAGCATATTTCGCGCCAGACGCGGACGAACCGAAGTTTGAGTTCGAGGCGGTGGACACGTCGCTGATTCAGCCGCGTCCGAGGAAGTATTGAAGTCGAGATTAACCGGAGACATTAACCGGTAAGGGCACGAGTTCCACTCGTGCCGATTAAGCGCTCTTTGAAATTTCGGCTTTAGCCGCTGAGGCCCACGGGTCAAGCTTGAAACCGGGGAATGCGGAGCAGTAACGATATTCGCGGGGATCGTCCACGAGTTCGCGTTCGACTGGATTTTGATGGATATAGTTTCTATGATTCAAGAAATCCTGATCGCCGCGAATTCGATGATCCGTGAATCCGCGTTGCCAGATTTCTCGCTTGCGGCCAACGATCGAGCCCAATGCATGAGAATATCCACCTTTGACTAGTTGAATCGCATGCTCGAGCGTGACATCGGCGGCAGGCGTGATTAGCAGATGAACGTGTTCCGGCATCACGACAAAAGTATGGAGCAGAAAGCGACCTTCGCGACGGTATCGGTACAGTGTTTGCAGGAACACGCGCGAGTGGTTTTCAACGACGAACAGCCTTCGTCGCTGTCAAGTCGAGAACGTTACGAAATAAGTTCCGGGCGGGGAGATGAGTCGTCCAGGCTTCACGAGCAAACCTCAGCGGCTAAAGCCGCGTCTTTTGCTTAGGCTAAATCGGCACGAGTGAAACTCGTGCCCTTCCCGGTGAATTTTTCTTGCGACGACTGTCATTTTGGGAAAGACTCTGAGCATGGAAATCGATGTCTAACACTAAATCCGTAATCATAAAAATCAAGCGCCAACTCACCCCCACCTCGAAGTCCTACTGGGAGGAGTTCTCAATTCCCCACCGGCCGAACATGAACGTCATTTCCGCGCTCATGGACATTGCCGCCGAACCTTCCACGCGCGACGGCAAAGCCACCACCCCTGTCACTTACGATTCGAACTGCCTCGAAGAAGTTTGCGGATCGTGTGCCATGCTCATCAACGGCAAAGCGCGCATGGCGTGCTCGGCGCTAATCGACAATCTGGAACAGCCGATTCGGCTGGAACCGTTTTCCAAATTTCCTGTGGTGCGCGATCTGGCTGTCGATCGCAGCGTTCTGTTTGAAAATTTGAAAACTGTGAAGGCCTGGGTTCCCATCGACGGCACCTACGATCTGGGCGCCGGGCCCCGCATGTCGGCCGAAGAGCAGGAAGCCGCCTATCCCCTCTCGCGTTGCATTTCCTGCTGTTGCTGCATGGAAGCGTGCCCGCAGTTTAACGAGGACACCGGCTTCGTAGGCGCGGCTGCCATTTCGCAGGTGAGATTATTCAATACACATCCCACGGGCAAGGCTCTGAAACGCGAGCGGCTCTTGGCTCTAATGGGCGACGGCGGAATTCAGGAATGCGGCTACGCCCAGAACTGCGTAGAGGTTTGTCCCAAGGACATTCCGCTGACAAAATCCATCTCCGAGGTGGGCGGGCAGGTCATGAAACAGGCTCTGGGTGACCTTTTGCGGCGCTGATTTTTGTCATTCTCCGAGAACTTGCTACAACAGAGTGCGCCTTAAAATCATCTCAGTCACGCCAAGTTGCGACTGGCCGCGCACATAAGCACGTCCTCCGAGCACGCTGCGAATTGGACCGTTACTTGCCTAGTAAAGATGTGATCGTAGAGCTATGGCAGGCGGGTAATCATCTAGAGTAACCAAGCCGAAGGTTACCAGGCATCACTGCTCAGGTACGCACGTAATGGCGCGGCAGCAGTCTCAAGTTGGACCGCTTGACAGCATGGCTTAGAATAGCCGCTACTCGCACAACGAATCGCCTGTGAGAGCGGTGGGACGCGGCAGCGCTCGCCGCACATTTTGGACCACTTCGTGAAACGCATTGTTAAGTTCCAATTCGCGGCTGCGCTCTTTCTGGCCCTGATATGCGGAGGCCTGTCGGGCACTGCCTTCGCCGTACATCACGCGATCCCGCAGCGTTCTCACCGCAGACACTTTCGCTGGCTCCTGTGGAATCCCATGTTCCGGGCGTCGCATGAATCGCTTTTGATTCAAAATGCTGAGATCGACCGGCTCGATCTGCCTCGCATCGAGGATGAAACCGAACTCGAAGCTTTGAAGGCCGATGGCTCTCTTTTGGAGATTCGAGCCGGCGAAATGTTGCGCTTCGATCCACGGCTCGATCCTTCGCGGCGCTTCTGCCGCCCGTGGACGCTCAATTTCGTTGAAGATCTAAGCCAGGCTTATTACAACCGCTTCCACCAGCAAATTCAGGTGAACTCCGCGGTGCGCACGGTGAAGGTGCAGAAAAAACTTCGCCGACACAATCGCAACGCCGCGCCTGCCGACGGTGATACGGCTTCCTCGCATCTGGCCGGGGTTACCGTCGACCTGCAACGTCGCGGCATGAGTAAAGATCAGATTCGCTGGATGGAACATTACCTCTTCTACATGAAGGCGCTGGGCCTGGTGGAACCGGAAGAAGAGCGCCACCAATGGGTGTTCCATATCATGGTCAGCGGACATTATTCCGAGTGGCGCGAGACTCAGGATATCGTTCCCGTCGAACACCCCGACACCGATAAGCCAGAGACACAGGTTGCGCTCGACGCCGGTACGAAGTAGTTCCTCCGCGTCAAATCCGTTACGATTCCTTTCTTATGATTGTTTTGATGGCGGGACTTCCCGGCACCGGCAAGAGTACGCTCGCCCGCGAATTGGCGGCTCGAACCTCAGGCCGAGTCTTGAGCAAAGATGAGATTCGCAGCGCGATTTTCCAGCAGGCCGAGATCGAGTATTCATCGCGGCAGGATGACCTGTGTTTGCAAATCATGCTGGAGATCGCCGCGCATTTTCTGTCGAGGGACCCTGCGCGAACGATCTTTCTGGACGGCCGGCCGTTTTCGCGACGCTACCAGATCGAAAACGTGCTGACTGTGGCGCAGTCGCTACATCAGCCGTGGCGCATTCTGGAATGCGTCTGCTCGGAGGAGACCGCACGGAATAGGCTTCAGTCTGACGCGGAATTGAATGCGCACCCTGCGCGAAATCGCGACTACCCGCTCTACCTCGAGGTGAAGTCCCGCTTCGAAAGCATTACTCACCCTAAGATTGTCATGGATACGGACCGACCGCTGGAGACCTGTGCGCAGCAGGCGCTGGCAGCCCTGACTAATGGTACGGACGCAGTGCGTTCGCAAAGCTGAGTGAGAAAATCTGCGACGATCTCAATCCCCGGTCAGAAATTTGTATTGCGCCTCCGTCAGCGGAACCACACTCAACCTTCCCTGCCGCGCCAGCGGCGAGTCGGCAAATAATTTGTTCGCCTTCGCTTCCGCTAACGTCACTGGCTTAGGATTTGGCTTACCGACTTTAATTTTCACTTGCGGATTCTTCGCATCGGAAGCATCAACCGACACCACCGAAGCTGTGCCTACAGCGCTCTTCTCATCGCCGGTGTGGTAAATCACCAGCCGTTCTCCCGGCTTCATGCCCCGCAGGTTCTTCAACGCGACGGGATTCGAAACTCCGTCCCAAATCGTTGTACCTTCGCGCTGCAAGTCCGCGTAAGAGTACGTTGAAGGTTCCGTTTTCAATAAATAATCCATCGCGTCCTCGATCCACATTGATTCGTATTGCTTGCCGACTAAGTTTAGTTGGGTTTGTTCTGACCCGAGGGCGGCGGGTTTTGTTTCGGCGGCGGGCTCGACTCTTTGGGGTGATCGTCATAGATGGAATATTGCCCCTGCGGCCGCTTCAGCTTGATCGTGATGTCCATCTTCGCCTTTTCAACGTCATAGTCGTCCCCGAAAGTTTGAAAGCCCGAGGCCAGCACCTGCACGCGCAGCATCCCGTAAGGGATGCCGTCAAAATTTGTCTTTCCCTCCTGATCCGTCTTCAACTCCATGTCCCCGCGTTCCTGTTTGCCCTTGGCGTTGACCGCATGCATAATCACGGCCGCGTTGCGTACCGGTTTGCCATTGTCATCTTTGATAACCAGGAAATTGATCACGCAAGTAGGTTCGTTGTCGCTGTCTTGGGCAAGGGCCGCACCAGACACCGTTAACGAAGCAAGCGCTAGTGCAAAAACGAAGACCCTCTTCGTGTTCATGCCAGCTATTTTATGCAGATGCGCCCGCCCTGTCATCCACCGCAGGTCAATCCAGCCCAAGTCGGCTCAGACCTCGCTCGTGCACGCATTCTTTTACAATGCCGGGGTGAAGACTTGGGATGTCATTGTCATCGGCGGAGGCATTATCGGCCTGTCACTCTCTCTGGCCCTCCGCCGGCGAGGCGCAAGCGTCTTAATCGTCGAGCGCGGCGAGCCCAGCCGCGAAGCATCCCATGCTGCAGGCGGAATGTTGGTGGATTGCGGCCTGGAAACTCCTGCGGCGTTGCTGCCTCTGGCGACTGCAAGCGCCCGCCTGTATCCCGAGTTCGCGCAGGAACTCGAGCTCGAATCAGGAATGAACGTCGATCTGCGCGATCACGGCACGATCATATTTCCGCCACCAGATAATGTTTACGAGCATCCAGGATTCGCGGCTGCCAGCAAGTTGCCTGTTCCCCTCGCGGAACTGGAACCCGCGCTGGCGCAGCCGCAACGTCCCGCCTTCTATTTGAAGGAGCGCAGTGTCGACCCGCGCGCTCTTTCGGCCGCTGCATGGAAAACCGCGAAGCGCCGGGGCGTTGATTTCTCTTCCGGTGACGAAGTTGTTGCTGTCTCGATCTCTGAAGGCCGCGGGGCCGGCGTCAAAACTATCAAGACCGAATTCCATGCGGCCAAGATCGTCAACTGCGCAGGGGCGTGGTCCGGACAAATACAAATAAATTCCGGGCAAACCGCACCACATCCTTTTCCCACCCGCCCCGTAAAAGGACAAATGCTCTGCCTTCTGATGCCGTCACCTACGCTGATCAAGCACGTCATCCGCTCGCCTCAGGTATATCTCATACCCCGCAGCGACGGGCGCCTACTCATCGGCGCCAGCGTCGAAGAAGCGGGATTCAACAAGCAAACCGATCTGGCTACGATCCAGCGCTTTCATCGCGCCGCACTTGACCTCGTCCCGGAACTGCGCAACGGCAAGATTCTCGAAAGCTGGGCCGGGCTGCGCCCCGGCACGCCCGACGCACTTCCCATCCTCGGGCCCACTGCAACGCCCGGTTACTTCGTTGCAACCGGACACTTCCGCGACGGCATTCTTCTAGCCCCCATCACCGCCGAGGTGATGTCGGCGGTCATTGAAAACCGCACTCCTGAACATGATCTCACTCCATTTTCGCCAGAAAGATTTCACTAATATTCTTAGGTGGCCCGGCTCCACTCTGTGATTCTGCGTGCCCTCCGTGGTAAAAGGCCTTCCCTTCCCGAGCTATACTGATTGGTTTCCTCCGACAGAAAGGATTCCCATGGCATCCCCCGCAATCGATTTCGCCCGCAATAATCAGCAACGTTTTCTCAGCGAATTGAAAGATCTTCTCCGTATTCCCAGTGTCAGTACCTTGGAAAACCACAAACCTGACGTGAAGAAAGCCGCCGAATACGTGGCTAATGAATTGCGCCGCTTCGGCATGGAAAATGTCGAGATCATCCCCACCAAAGGACATCCACTGATTTACGCCGATTGGCTGCACGCCACCGGCAAGCCCACGGTCCTGTGCTATGCGCATTATGACGTTCAGCCGGCCGAACCGCTCGATGAGTGGCATACGCCGCCCTTCGAGCCCACGGAGCGAAACAACAACATCTACGCGCGCGGAGCGGTCGATGACAAAGGCCAGCTTTGGATGGAAGTGAAAGCCCTTGAATCGCTGATGCAAAGCGGCGGCGGCAAATTGCCGCTGAATGTAAAAGTGATTTTCGAAGGCGAAGAAGAAGTCGGCGGCGAATCCATCGCCGAATACATTCGCAAGCAAAAAACGAAACTCAAAGCCGATTTCGCTCTGGTCTGCGATACGGAGCTATTCGCGCCCGATCTTCCCACGCTCTGCGTAGGCCTGCGCGGCCTGGTCTACACCGAAATCGAAGCCTATGGCGCCAAGACCGATCTGCACTCCGGCATGTACGGCGGCGCGGCTCCGAATCCATTTTTTCGCCCTGATCGAAATCATCAGCCAGCTGAAAGATTCGAAAGGAAAAGTACTGATCCCCGGCTTCTACAAAGGTGTGAAGGCTCCCACGAAAGACGAACTCAAAGCCTGGAAGCGTCTGCCCTTCAACGAAGAACACTACCGCAAAACCGAAGTCGGATCGAAAGTGCTCACGGGCGAGCCCGGCTATTCGGTGCTCTATCGCACCTGGGCGCGCCCCACGCTCGAAGTCCACGGCATGCCAGGAGGATTCGTAGCCGCAGGCGCGAAGACGGTAATCCCGGCAAAAGCCGCGGCCAAGGTCTCGATGCGATTAGTGCCCAATCAAGATCCAGACGAAGTATTTAAAAAATACTCCGCGTTCGTGAAGAAGCTCACCCCCAAAGGCATCGAGACAAAAATCAAAGTGCACAGCAAAGGGCCGGCCTGCGTAGTCGGCACCGACAACCGCTACATCAAAGCCGCCACGGAAGCCCTGCACGACACGTTCAAGAAAGAGACGGTCTTCATCCGCAGCGGCGGCTCGATTCCCATCGTCACTGACTTCCAGGACGTCCTGAAAATTCCCAGTGTAATGATGGGCTTCGGCCTGCCCGACGACAACCTGCACGCCCCCAACGAAAAGTTCCACATCCCAAACTTCCACCGGGGAATCGAAACCATCTGCCGCTTCTTCGAAAAGCTGGGAGAATGAAAACTCCTCAACAAAATTGTCATCCTGAGCGAAGCAGGAGCATTCGCGAAGCGAATGCTCTGCGCAGTCGAAGGATCCCTGCACTCTTACCTGACCCGTTCAATGGCAGCGCGGATTGAACCGGGTTCGTAACAAAAACGAAATCAACGATATTCAATACGCCGGCGTCAGACCGATCTTTCTTACGAGTGCACGATAACGCTCGTCGGAATGCAGGGAGTCGAAGACGGGTTCGTCTTGCAGAAACACAAGGTCCATTGAGTGCTGCAGATAAGCATCCCCCAATTGTTGGAACGTTTCGTCCTTCATTCCAAGCGCGGCATACGCTTCTGCCAGCTCCAGAAGAGAGACATGCTCTTTGCGGCTACGCCTCTTAAGGTAGCTTAACTGGAGCTGCAAAACGGCTTTCCTACCCCCGCGTTCATAGGTGCGCCGGATCTCTTCTGCGGCCTTCTCACCGAAGTTAATTCGGGCGTCCTCTTCGAGTTCCTCCTCCGATTCCTTCTCCATGCCTTTGAACCCGTAAACTTTGGAAAGGAAGGAGTGGACCCACAGCGCAGCCGTCCCGGCTTGGGCGCGCATGCGAAACTCTTCAATGGAAGCGTCATACTGCCGCACATAGTAATAAGCCCTCCCCAAGGCCCAAGGCCTCAGATAGGGATCAATCTCGGTAGCTCGCTTCTGTTCCCGCAGCGCTTCCTCCTGGTGGTTCATGGCGAGGAGGATGTAGGAACGGAGGTGATGAGCTTCGGAAAAGTTGGGATCAAGTTCCAGCGAACGCCGCGATTCCGCGTCTGCGCGCTCCCAGTCCCATTTGTCGAGGAAGTACACCGCCGCCATGCTGTGGTGAGCGTCTGCCGAGGAGTCATCTAATTCCACCGCTTTGCGGGCGGCGGCCTCGTGTTGATCCATCAACTCGCGCGCGGCGGCCACATCCACGCCGCTGAGCCCTGTCTGTCCTAAGCTATCGGCAATACCGGCCCACGCCGCGGCATAGTCAGGTTGTAGCTGGATCGCTTTCTCAAAATACTTCTTGCTTTCCGTTAGATTACCGCCCATCCACAAATAGCGCCCCCGTAAATAGGCGTCGTAGGCCTCAGGATTGATGTAGCGCCGAGGCTGCGCTGGAGTGGACGAAACCTTGGCTTCCCGGGCAATGGTTGCAGAGAGTTCCTCCGGCAGTGACTGGGCGTTGTTCAGATCACGGTCATAGCTCTGGGCCCAGACGTGGGTGTCGGTCGGCGCATAGATCAGCTGAAGATTGATGTGCACTTCCTTTGCGCCACGGTTTACCGAACCTTCCAGAATTCCATCGACCCCTAGTTCCTGTGCGATCTTCGTCAGCGGCTGGCTCGCACCTTTGTACTGCATGGCGGACGTACGGGAGACCACGCGTAGGGAACGGTTGCGCGCCAGGGCGGTGATGAACTCGTCGGTCAGGCCATCGGCATAGTAATCCTGGGAAGGATCGCCAGAAAGATTCGCCAGGGGCAACACGGCGATAGAGTGAATTGGGCCAATACTGTTTTTCGCGAAAACGTTTCTCGCAAAAACCCGGTCGCGCAGCCCAGCGACATTCAGCGCCAAGGTCGAGGCAATCACCACGAGCAAAGCAACCGCCGCCCAGGGCCACTTTCGGGATGCCAGGCTTTCACCGCTCCTAATAGGGCCAGCTCCCACACCCACCGGCGTTAAGGCTGTATTCTCTGCAGCCGGACTTTCTGCAACCGGATTTTCAGGAATCGGATTTCCCGAAACCACAATTTTCGCGGACGCTGCCGCTCCGTTCGCGTTCGTGCTTACTTCGTCAGCGACAAATCTGTAACCTTTCCCCGAGACCGTTTGTATGAACCGCGGCCGCTCTACGTCTTCCCGCAACGCCGTCCGAATTTTGCGAATCGCGGTATTGATGCCGTGCTCGGTATCAAGGAAAACATCTTTGCCCCACAGTCGCTCGATAATCTCCTGCCGGGTCACCACCTGCCCATTTTTTTCCAGCAGCAGGATGAGCAATTCCATGGGGATGCGTTCAAGCTTCAGCGGGCGATCGCGGCGGCGCAATTCAAAACGGGAGGCAATCAGTTCAAAATCGCCGAACTTGTAGGTGGGTACGGGCACGACACTCCGGCATTTGGGGTAGCTACTATACCATTGATCGCCTGGAAAAGAGTAAACGACCCGCCGAATCAGTAACTTACAGCTTTACTTTTCTTCACCTCAATTCATGCGCCAAGTCCTTGCATCGTCGCGCCCTTTACGGCAGGATTCGCTCCCGCAGCTGCCAGCGTTGAGCGCGGCTCGGTTGTTCAAAAAAGGAGATCACATGAAACCAGCACTTAACAGATTCACTCTAGCCCTGGGAATTATTCTGGTGGGAGCACTTCTCAGCGGCAGCGCCTTCGCAGGTTGCGGAGATCTGGGCAAGATAAAACACGGCGCCTCTTTGTTGCCGCGATCATGGTCGCCAGAATCTGGGCATGGCCAGACTGGTTCCCTCTTGCCAATTTCCAACGACTCCTCCGACGATGCTATCGTCGGAATGTGGCACGTCATCTTCACCGCCGAAGGCAACGAAACAGGGCCGCCGAACGGCACGCCGATCGACAGCTCCCTGGTCGTGTGGCATAGCGACAACACGGAGATCATGGCATCCTCACGGCCTGCCCAGGACGGGAATTTCTGCCTGGGCGTTTGGGCGAAGACAGGCAGAGACAAATACAAGCTCAATCATTTGCCGTGGCTGGGGGGCAGCGACACCACCAACGCGCCCAGCGGCATCGGGAATCCGCAAGGCCCCACTCGCCTTGTGGAAGAAGTCACCTTGAGTCCGGATGGAGACCACTACTGCGGGACGTTCACGCTCGATGCCTACGATACCGCAGGGAAGCTGACCGCCCACATCGTCGGCGTACTCACTGCAACCCGCGTGACCGTGAACACGACTGTGCAGGAGTTGCTCTGAGGGAAACCTGACCGAGAGAAGTTGATTCAGAGTTCGGGCGGCGGGCATCGAGAGCCTGCCGCCCTGTAAGGTTTTTGCGCGAGATCGGCAATCCGCTAAGCGTAGATAAGTGTCCATCGCATTTGTGTCATCCTGAGCGAGGCCGAGGCATTCGCGAAGCGAATGCCCCGGCGCAGTCGAAGGATCCCTGCAGGCATACCTGATGCGGAACTGAGTGCTATCGCTGATACGACATCAGTTGAGCATCTGTGTCAGTGGTGCGCTATATGATCCTGCCTCTGCGACTCTTTGCGCCGTCCTTGGGGAAAAGAGAGGTCGGGTGCTATCGTTGCAGGAGAGGACAGAAAATGGCATTTCCTAACGATGATCCCACGGTCCAGCACGGTGACCGTTCCATACAACTGATTGACTGGTTGGTGGGACGATTGGAAGAGTGTCTCGGCGAGGTTCTCCCGCTCCAGACGGATGATCTTTTGAAAGATTATGCCAAGGATGCTCGTAACAGCATGGCATCAGCAATCGAGCAACTGAACCTTGCACGCTCTAAAAAAGAGCAGCATCTCGGGGGACACACCAGCTAGAAACGCGCACCCTGCACGGACAGCACTTTCACCGGCCAGTTGCGGTTTTAAGTGTAATCGCCTCCTCATGGCAGTTGACGAAAAAACGAAGTTCGAACGAATTGCGGCCTAGGTTAACGTTGCAGGGACTGAAATAGAGGGAACAGAAGAATTGCCAAGGGCGACTGACGGGGAGCTAAGCGGAGCACCTGAACCTTGCAACAGCGATTGCCGACAGAAAGTGGATTGTCGGCGTCTGTTTTCGAACAGTCAGAGCAAAATCATTGCGGCAATCCCATCCGACGCAGCAGGTCAGCATACCGTGGATCCCCGTGCAGGCTATCGTACTGCCGCGTGCTCTTGACAAAAAGCAACTCGTGCTCATCATAGGCCCGGTTTAGCCAAAAGAACGCCTCGTCCTTGTCACCGAGTTCCGCATAGGCGATCGCAGTGCCCTCCGGGTCATAGTTCTCACCCTTTGCCTGATAGACTTCAGCCTCCTTTTTCAGTACTCCCTCCCATCCCGCAGTGGCATACGCTTGTCCCACCGTTTCCGATAACTCGCGCTCGCCGTCCATCGTCAGTCTGAGCTGCAGCTCGCGCATCGCCTGTGCGTAATCCTTTTTGTTCTCGTAATCGTCGCTCAGAGTACTGTGGGGCATGGAAACTTCGGGGTAAGTCTCCACCAGTCTGCGGCACTGCTGAATCGACTCATCGTATTCGCCCGCAGACCATAACATCGCGCACAACAGCTGGTTGTAGAGCTGCGAAGAGGGATCAAGCTCGAGGGCGATCCTGTGCTCAGCCACGGCTTCCTCCATCCTCCCTTGAGCGGAAAGATACTGGCCGTAGTACAGGTGCGCCTGTGCAAAGCTCGGGTTCAACGCGAGGGCACGGCGCAATTCTTTCTCGGAGCGCTGCCACTCCCAATTAAACATGAACACATATCCCAGCGCTGCATGCGCCTCGGCAAGGGAGTCGTCCAACTGAACAGCCTTGGTCGCAGCGTCGGTAGCTTTTTGCCGGGCTTCGCCCGGCGGCATCTCGCGGAAGAATCCGAGCCATACGTAAGCGTGCGCCATCCCTGCATATGCCGCTGCGTAGTTCGCATCTCTGGCCACCGCCTTCTGAAAGTATTCCAGAGCCCTCTTCCAGCCGTCCGCCGTCAGCGTGTCCTGATATGTCTGACCCCTGACGTAAAGTTGGTAAGCCTCAGGATCGGACGTTCCCTGCTTGGCGAGTCTGTCCCGCGCCTCATTGGAAATTTTCGGCATCAACCGCGCCGATAAATTTCGAGCAAGTTCCTGCTGCAAGGAAAGAATCTCCGATGCTTTTCGGCTGTATTGCTTGCCCCAGATATGGCTGTCGTCGTGCGCGTTGACCATTTCTACGCTGAGATCGATATTGTCACCCTGCTGAACAAGCTGTCCGGTAACAACGGCGTTGACATTGAGCTGTCGCCCCACCGCTATGGGATCGACTTCTTTGCCTTTGTATTGCGCGACCGAACTGCGCGACATCACCCTCAGGTTGGGCATCTGTGACAGGCTGTCGATGAGGCTGCTGGTGATCCCGTCCTCGAGCACGCGCCCGTTCGCGCTCGTATCGTTGTCAGTGATCGGCAGGACAGCGATCGAATCGACTCCAAGATCCTGGCTGTGAAAGTGGCGAAACAGAAGGTCTGCCCCAGTGACCAGCAACACGAGAACACCCACGGCGGTCGTTGCCGTGGCAAGCCGTGACAGTTTTCGTTTGCGCTTGCCGACAGGCTCGACGGCGGTCTTTCCCGATTCCGTGTCCCGCTTCAGCCGCTGTAAGTCGGCGCGGATCTCGGAGGCATGCTGATAACGGAGGTTTCGGTCTTTCTCGAGGCACTTGCTGGTGATCTCGTCCACCTTCGCCGGAATGTCAGGATTCATTCGAATCGAGGGAACCGGATTGCGATTCAGGATCGAATCAAAGATCGTGCCAGCGGTGTCGCCCCGGAAAGGCAGAGTTCCGGTGACCATCTCATACAATACTGCGCCAAAGGAAAACAGGTCGGTACGCGCATCAAGCTCCTTGCCTCGAACCTGCTCGGGCGACATGTAGGCCACTGTTCCCACCATGGTGCCCGGACTGGTCAAGTGCTCCGCGTCGACGCCTACCGACTGCGTGTTCAGCGACGCAACTTGGCTCGAAGAATTGCCTCCTAGACCAACCTTGGCCAGTCCAAAGTCCAGAATCTTGCCATGCCCGCGCTTGGTCACGAAGATGTTGGCGGGCTTGATGTCGCGGTGAACAATACCTTCGGTGTGGGCAGCGTCGAGCGCGTCCGCAATCTCAATGGCCAGGGCTAGAATCTGCTCGCTTTCCATCGGCCGGCCCGCGATCTTGTGCTTCAGCGTCATGCCATCCAGAAACTCCATGGCAATAAAGGCCTCGCCGTGCTGGTCGTCAATTTCATAGATGGTGCAAATGTTGGGATGGTTCAGCGCCGATGCAGCTTTGGCTTCTCGCTGAAAGCGGCTGAGCGCCTGCGCGTCTTTGGCTACGTCGTCGGGCAGAAACTTGAGCGCGACGAAGCGGCCGAGTTTGAGATCCTCCGCCTTATAGACCACACCCATCCCGCCTCCGCCCAGCTTCTCAAGGATGCGGTAGTGTGAGATGGTTTGCCCGATCATGGAATCGCACAATGGTAGGTGCGATGTGGGGTCAAGTCAATGAAAGCGGTGGGTTGGCGGCGGCTGAATGGGATGGTTGGCGATAAATCGCCATTGCACTCATCGTTCCAATTGCGCTAGCCTAATTCTGCTCTCGCGCTTCTCCCACCTCATTTCCCTCCCCACTGAAGAACCATCCCACTGCTGCAATGTGTGTGCAACTTAACGCGCTCGTTCGTAAGGCCATACCATATATGGTGTTATATTGCTTGACCCCGCCCCGATTTCACCGATACAGTAGCTTAACTTTGTGCTCGCCCCGTCCAGCCTGGGGTAAGAAGTCCGGTCGCAAATGGTCCGAAAGTGACCGAGGCATGCATCGAATCGACCAGAGGAATCGCATTAGTAAACAGCGCAATCTTCGCGGCGAAAGTGCCGATGGAAGGCCAACTGACTGGCAACTGGCCACTGCCACTGGCTACTGCACTTAAGGAGTTCAAGTTGCTTAAACTGAAGAGGCTTCAGATTCTCGGATTCAAATCGTTCTGCGACCGCACGGAGCTCAAGTTCCACGGGGACGGCGTGGCTGCCATCATCGGCCCGAATGGCTGCGGCAAGTCGAATATTTCCGATGCCATTTCCTGGGTGCTGGGCGAGCAATCGGCCAAGACGCTGCGCGGAGCGCGCATGGAAGACGTCATCTTCGCCGGCACGCGCGATCGCAAACCCACAGGTATGGCGGAAGTGTCGCTTACGCTGATCGACCCTGAAGCTTACGGCGGGACAGACGCCAACGCGCCCACGGAAATTGACATTCACGACGATCTTCCTCAGGAAAGTCTCGCGGAATCCGACATTTCCGACGATTGGGACGAAGCCTCCATCCGCGCTCGCGCCGCCGCAGCCACTGAAGAAGCCGTGGAAGATGCGCAACCGGGGAAGACAGAAGAAGTCGAAGTACCACGTTCGAAAGTCAATACGATCGCAATCGCCTTCCCCGAAGACGAGCCCATCTTCGCGCTGCCTGCGCATACCGTCGCGGCGCCTGCAGTCGGAGCCTCAATCGGAACGGTCGCTCCGCATGTCGTTCTCAAAATCCGCCGCCGCAAGTTCAATCAGCAACAATTTCGCGCAGGGGAAATCGTGGTGACGCGCCGCCTGTTCCGCTCGGGCGATAGCGAATATTTGCTGAACGGAAAGCTCTGCCGCCTGCGGGACATCCAGGAATTGTTCATGGGCACGGGCTTGGGACCCGAGTCTTATGCGCTGATCGAGCAGGGACGCATTGGCCAGATTCTCAGCAGTCGTCCCACCGACCGTCGCGCGATTCTTGAAGAAGCGGCCGGGATTACGAAGTTCAAAACCAAGAAACGTCTCGCCGAAGCCCGTCTCGAAGACGCCAAACTGAACCTCTCCCGCATCAACGACATTTTCGACGAAGTCACGCGGCAGATGAATTCCCTGAAGCGTCAGGCCTCCAAGGCCGAGCGCTACGCGCGCCTGCGCGACGAAATGCGGGCCAAGCTGCGTGTCGTCCTGGCCAGTAAGTTCGCCGCCATCGAGCAGGAACGCGTCGAAATCGATTCTCAGCTCAACGCGCTCGCCGAAGAAATGCAGCATCGCAGCGCGGCCGTGCAGGAACTCGAAGCCGAACACGCCGAGGGCACGCAGCGCGGCTACTCGATTGAAACAGAGTTGCGGCAGAATCGTGAGCGCATCAGCGAAATCGCTCTCGAAATCGATCGCGCCCAGGCCCGCAGGCGTCACAATGAAGAACGTTGCGCCGAATTGCTGGTGCGGGTTGCCTCCTCCGAAGCCGAGTTGGGCCAGGCCCGTCATCGCTTGTCTGCACTCGAATCGGAACGAGAATCGAACCGGCAAATTCTCGAATCTGCCGCGGCTGACCTGGCCGCCGCACAAAACGACCTTGCGATCTGCCAACAGGATGCGGCTTCGGCCGCAGCCGGGCTTGCCGAAATCGAGCGCCAGCAGGAGGAATCCCGCGTCGCAATTTTCGATACGGTTTCCTTTACCTCGCGCTTGCGCAATCAACTGGCGCAGGCCGAAGAGCGCTTAGCCGGCGCTGATCGCGAGGCTCGCCGTTTAGAAAACGAAATTAACAACGCGAACACGCAGATCGAAGCTTTCGGAGGACAGCGCGGTCAACTCGCACTCGAATTCGAAACCGTCACGCAGCGAGTCAGTGGAATCACCGAAGAGATCAGCCAACTCCGCCGCTTAATCGAACAGAAAAAGCTGGAAGAAACCCGTTCCAAAACCAACCTCGACGTCCTCCGCGCGGAGTACGCGACTGCTCTCGGCAAAAAAGGTTCGCTCGAAGCGGTCATCGCCGAGCACGGATACTCAACCGAATCCGTGCGCCGCCTCTTTCAATCGGGAGTTATGAATGGCGGCCTCGCTCCCGTAGGCGTGCTCGCAGATTTTCTGGAAGTGGAACCGCGCTACGAACGCGTAGTCGAAGACTTTCTACGCGATGAATTGAACTACGTCGTCGTTAAATCCTGGGACGCGGCCGATGAAGGCCTGCGCATGCTGCGCACCGGCGTCGATGGCCGCGCCACTTTCCTTGTTCATCCGGAAGACGCGCAGGCGAAGTTTTCTTTCATCGTGGATGAAGCAGCGCACTGCGCCCCGCCGGCAGCCCAGATTGTTCCGCTAAAAAATACGATTCGCGTTCTCGACGGCTTCGGAAAATCGCTGGAAGTGATTCTGCCCAAGCTGCGCGACGGATACATCGTTCCTGAGTCGAACGTAGCCCGAGGTCTGGCGCTCGAGAATCCCGACGCTTTTTTTCTCTCGCAGGCCGGCGAATGCTTTCACAATGTCACGGTGACCGGCGGCAAACAGCGCACCGAGGGGCCGCTCTCCATGAAGCGGGAGTTGCGCGAGGTGTTGCGCCAACTCGAAGAACTGGAGCGCGCGCTGCGCGATGAAGAGATGCGCGTGCTGACCTTGGGCCGCGAAATCAAGGATCTCAGTTCCCTGCTCGAACGTCTCGACGGGGAGAAGCGCGAAGCAGATCATCAGGCCATGACGTCCCGCCACATGCTGCAGCAACTCGATTCAGAGATGACGCGCGTGAGCGAACGCCAGCACGTCTTTGAACTCGAACTGCGGCGGCTTGCCGCGGAGCGGACCGAGCAGCAAGGCATTCTTTGCGCCCGCCAGTTGGAGATCGAAACGCTGGAATTGCAACGCATTCAACTCGAGCAGCAAATTGCGGCCGCTCAGGAAGCGTTACTCTCTTTGCGGCAGCGCCGCGAAGAGTCAGCGCAAGCGGCCTCGCAACGCGCCGCGCGCGTGGCCACGCTCGAGGAACGTCATCGTTCCGCCGCAGCGGTGCTGCAACGGATTGATTCCCTCTTCTCCGAGATGGGCGAGCGCGTTCATGCTTTAGCCGTCACAAATCGAGGCATCCGCCGCGGAAAAGCTACAACGTGAGGCGGAGAACGTCCAACTGAGCGAACATGCCGCCGACCTTGAAGCCGAACGCAACGCCGCGCAAACGCGCGATGGCCTGCTGCAATTCGAAAGCGAACAGCTCCGGGCACGGCTGGCCGAAATCGACGACCTGTTGCGCAACACCCGCCGGCTCCTCGATCAGGCCCGCGATCGCCGCGGCGAGCTCTCCGCTGCAGCTGCCAAGCTCGAATCTGACGAGCAACATATGTCCGAAAGCTGCCTCAACGAACTTGGCCTGGAACGGGCTGCCTTACTGCAGGACACCACTCTCGCAACAATCACCGGCGGCGTACTAGCCGCCGAAGACCAACTCTATCGCGACATGCGCGCCAAGCTCGAAGCCATGGGCCCCGTCAATATGATGGCGCTCGAAGAATACAAAGAAACGGCCGAGCGCCATGCGTTCCTCGAAGAACAGCGAAAGGATCTCATCTCATCCATCGAGAACACGACCGCAACTATTCGCGAAATCGATCAAATCTCACGTCAGAAATTCGAGGAAGCTTTCGCCAAGATCAACGAAAACTTCCAGAGCACATTCAAGAAGCTGTTCGGCGGCGGCCACGCTTTCATGAAGCTGACGGACGAAGAAAACAGCGCCGAGAGCGGCATCGACGTCGTAGCGTCGCCCCCGGGCAAGCGTCTGCAGAGCGTACTGCTGCTCTCCGGTGGCGAAAAGGCTCTGACCGCGCTGGCATTATTGGTCGGCATCTTCCAGTACGCGCCCAGCCCATTCTGCATTCTCGACGAAGTTGACGCCCCTCTCGACGAAGCCAACATCGGCCGCTTCACCGAGCTGGTCAAGGATATGAGCGTGCAGACCCAATTCGTGCTCATCACCCACAGCAAGAAAACCATGAGCATCGCGCCCGTGCTTTACGGCGTAACCATGCAAGAGCCGGGCGTTTCGAAACTGGTTTCAGTGCGCTTCGGTGCGCCGGCATAGGGCTTCCAGATTAATACAACCGAATACAACTGATGTAGAATGTATACAGAGGCTCTATGGCTGGCTCTTCTGTACTCACCCTGCGCTTAGACCCGAAACTCAAGACTCAACTTGACCGTCTCTCTAAGGCCACCAATCGCAGTCGGTCGTTCGTGGCTGCCGAGGCTATCCGCGAGTATGTCGCCTTGAACCAGTGGCAGATCGAGGAAACCGTCAAGGCCTTGTCTGAAGCGGATCGGGGAGACTTCGCCACCGACAAGAAAGTACAACGAGGGCTCGCGAAGTGGACGCGGCGTGCGCGTTAGATGGCTGCGCTCAGCACTCGCCAAGTTAATCGCGGAAACGGACTACATTGCGCAAGACAGTCCGGCGGCAGCGGCCCGGGCAGAAACTAAAATAAAACATGCCGTGGAGAAGCTTCGCCGTTTTCCAGCGCTCGGCCGCGCAGGAAGAGTCGCCGGCACTCGAGAATTGGTCATTCCCGGCACTCCCTACATCATTCCGTATCGTGTGCGACACGATACCATCGAAATATTGCGCGTCTTTCACGCGTCCCGAAGGTGGCCAGAGAAAATGTAAGCTCGCCACGGCCCCTGACGAAATCTTTTCCGTTCTTGACGCAGCATTCCAAGTTATCCACTTCCATCCTCAGCTTTTCCACAGAGCAACCCGCTGAACTCCTTGCTAGGCCTGCCTTCTCGGGAACTCGCCGCCTGTCAACTTCTTTAAACTGAATGGCGCACGCATGGTTTCCCGCATTGTGATCAGAATCGTTTGACATTTTTTTCGGACCAGCTAGAATACGCCTCGCTTCTTCCTTGTAAAATTTCATCATGACCCCTCAACTTCTCGATTCCGTCCTCTTACAAACAAACTTCAACGATCTTCACCTTCATGCCAGCGGCAAAGTGCGCGACGTCTACAGCCTGGGCGAACAGCAACTCCTCTTCGTTGCCACCGACCGCATTTCCGCCTTCGACTACATTCTGGCCACAGGAATTCCGCACAAGGGCCACGTCCTCAGCCAGATCTCCCTGTTCTGGTTCGATTACCTCGCCGACATCGTTCCCAACCATCTGATTACCGCCGATGTCGATCAATATCCTTCGTCTGTTCGAAAATACGCCGAACAGCTTCGTGGTCGTTCCATGCTGGTGCAGCGCGCCGAAATGTTTCCGGTGGAGTGCGTGGTGCGCGGCTACATCTCAGGCTCCGCCTGGAAGGAATACAAAGCTACCGGCAAAGTTTGCGGCATTCAGCTTCCCCAGGGCCTGAAAGAATCTGATGCTTTTCCCGAGCCGATCTTCACCCCATCGACGAAGGCGACTACCGGCCACGACGAGAATATTTCTTTCGACCAGACCTGCGAAATCGTCGGCGTAGAAACTGCCAGCCATCTTCGCGATCTGACTTTGCGCGTCTACAAGAAAGCCGCGGCCTACGCGCGGCAACGCGGCATCATCATCGCCGACACCAAATTTGAATTCGGACGAACTTCCAAAGGGATTACTCTGGCCGACGAGGTCCTTACTCCCGACTCTTCCCGCTTCTGGCCCGCCGACAAGTACGCTCCGGGACGGCCGCAGGATTCTTATGACAAGCAGTACGTTCGCGACTACCTCGAGCAAATTCACTGGAACAAGCAACCGCCTGCTCCGGCTCTGCCACCAGACGTGGCGCTTCGCACCAGCGAAAAATACCTCGAGGCATATTTTCAGCTTACCGGTCACAAGCTGGATGTGTAACCGGTTTGTGATTTTTGGCCGTGAGAGGAATCCATGACTCTCGCGGATTGGATCATTTGTGCGGTCGTGCTTTTGAACGTCGTTACGGCGGCTATGCAGGGCTTCTTTTCAGAAGCCCTCACCATGGCCGGACTCGTGGTCGGGTACATTGTGGCTGCATGGCAATACCGCAGCTTGGCGGAGTGGTTTGAGAAATTTTTAAAGAACGATTGGTTAGCTGAGATTCTTGGATTTCTCGTCATCTTTTTTGTCATCGTGATCCTGTTCGGATTGGCGGCCAGGGTCGCGCGTTGGGTGATGAAACAATCCGGACTTAGCGGTTTTGACCGTTTCCTCGGCGCAATTCTGGGATTGCTGAAGGGCGGATTGATGGTAGCGGTGATCCTGATGGGTATGACGGCGTTTGAACCAACTTCGAAGCTGCTGCAGAATTCGCAGCTCGCGCCCTATTTTCTGGTAACCGGCCGGGCTGCCATTTGGCTGGCGCCCTCGGAGTTACGCGCTCGTTTCTATCAAGGATTGGATCTGCTTCATCAGGCTCCGCACAAGTTCACCAATTCCCATGCTTCCCCGCCGAAATAGGCCGCGGTGCAGTGAAAAATTCATAGCGAAGAGGATGCATCGTGAAAGATCAATTGGAAGCACTGATTCTGCAAATGTATCGCAGCAACATTCTTTATTCCGAGGGAGTTCGCGAGTTCAAGAAACGCTTTATCCTCACGGTGCTTCAAGAGAACAAAGGCAACCAGTGCCGCGCTGCCCGCGAACTGGGAATGCACCGCAACACGCTCAGCCGCACCATTACCGAGCTGAAGATCGACGTGCGGCAACTGCGCGATGGCGTGAAGCGTCCCCCTCGCAGTACCCGCCCGGTTACCATGGAAAAAAAGATCGTGCGTTGACACAGACCAAACCAGTAGCCGGCGAAACTAGAATCACATTGCAGATCGCAGAGGCACAATTGAAACACCCTGCGCCTGCTCAAGGGCGGCTTGATGAAGTATGCGCCGCCAGCGAAGTCCGGTAAACTCCGCACGGACCGTCGCGTAGGCTCGTCAACGAAACCACCTTGCCGTCCTCCTGAAATCGAATGAATTTTCTTTCGACTCCAAACTGGGGCCAATCTGGCAGGCCCTCCGAGTTAGGGTTGCCGGTCTTGGCGAAGTTGGTCCAGTAGCTCTCCATCAGGCCGGAGAGTTGGGTGTCCATCTCGGTAAACTTGCCGGCGATGTTGCCCCACTTTGGAAAGTACCCAAAGACATAGGGCAGGTCCGAGGAGTGAACGGCGCCCTGCACCTCCTGCCCGGGAATGGCGTGGGCGAACTCGTATTCATAGGTTGGATGATGGGCGGCGTTGTGCCACCCCCCCTGTGCCGTGGCCGGGCAACGAAATGCAAGATCGGCGGCCCACTGGTCGGCCGGTGAGCCATAGAGCGGGTCGTCGTTAGCCTGCGCGCCCTCGGCCAACCCGTAGGCCGCCAGTGCCCTCGGAGCAAGTCCGCCGAAGAAATCCGCGATGGTCTTGCGCAATGCATCCTGGGCCGTAGGAATGCCCAACGTCGCGGCCCCAAACTCGCGTGCCGTGGTGCCGAAGAGCAAGGGGATCGCGGCTTCTTCGCCAGCGGCAAAGACCGAAGCCGGCTGGCGGGCGATGACCCATCCGTCGATATCCGGACCAAACTGTGGGCGAGGACTCTGGCTGGATTGCGATGCCAGCAGTTGCTGCGCGGTCAGCTGACGCAGTCGCTTCAAGCCTTCCTCCCCGGCAGGAAGTTTAAGGCTCGCGGCAAAAGTTTCACCGGCCTTTTCGGCAGCGCCCAGTGGAGCCAGCGGCGGACTGAACGATGTGCCGCTTTCGGCAATCGCGCGCTCAAAAAGGTCTTTGGAAAGGCCGGAGGTCATTAGCAACCCGGTGTCCACTGCGCCCGCAGACTGGCCAAAGACCGTGATGTTGTTGGGATCGCCACCGAAGTTCGCAATGTTCTCGCGCACCCAGCGGAGGGCGAGAATCTGATCCATCAGGCCGTAGTTACCGGAGCCGTGGTGACTTGATTCCGCGCTCAATGCGGGATGCGCAAAGAAGCCGAAGATGCCCAGCCGGTAATTGACGGTCACCAGCACGATGCCGTGCCCGACTAAGGTTCCGTCTTTGTATAGCGCGCTTGAGGCCGTGCCGCCCTCATTGGCGCCGCCGTGAATCCAGAGCATGACCGCAAGAGGTTGTTTTGCTGGCCAGACTGGAGTCATTACATTGAGAAAGAGGCAATCTTCCTTGCCTGCCTCCGCGTCGTGCCGGTTCCAGTCTCCCAGCACCGGCTGCGCGCAGGGGGCGCCGAAGCTGCCGGCCGTACGAACTCCACTCCAAGGCTTGACGGGCAGTGGCTCATGCCAGCGCAGATCGCCCACCGGTGGCTGAGCGTAGGGAATCCCGAGAAACTCAGCGCCACCATCGGGCCGCGCGACGCCCCGCAGTGGGCCGCTGCTTGTACGAACGAGGAAGTCGTCGAGCGATTTCTCCGTTTGGGCCTTACACGTTGAAGCCTGGCAGAGGCACACCACCGCCAGTAGAAGCACGGCTAAAGGCGAGACCGGAAGCGCAATGAATCGACTTGAATCCTGGCTCACAAGAACTCCATGAAACGGCCTACTCATCGCACCAATAACCGCTAGGTCCGTAGAAAAACAAAGGCAGCCCGCGCGGGCTGCCTTTTTGCAAATCGAGCGAATCTACTGCGCTGCCGGTTTATGGTGTACTGGCGGTTTCGCCGCTGGCTTAGCCCGCAGCAACGCCCCTTTTTCCATAACCATCATGAAGGGATTCGGCGTATACGACGCCGGTTCGCCCTGGAAGTCGAAACTGGCTCCGTCTTTCGGAATCAGCCTTACCGGAACCTTTTCTTCGAACTGCAGAGTGATGTCCGCTTTCTTCGCGTCAATATCATCCGAACTGCCGGCAATCATGAACTCGGTGGGAGTGGTGCTGATGACAACACCATTCATCTGCACCGCTTTGCCCTTGATTGCGTTCCAAACCGTTGCCTGGTCTTCCGGGCTGCCATTGCTCAACACGAACTCCCACGTTGCGAAATCCATTTTGTCGGGAGGCGTCGCCGCAATCATATTATGAGCTTGCTCGGCCGGAGACGGCGCCGGCTTGATGGGAACTTGCGGGCCATTCGCTTTGGCCGCCGCCAACAGCTCCGGCCAGCCATCTTCACCCGCATGGAATTTCACGTACTGTGAGTGCGCATATTTTTCAATCTGCGGTTCCGCTGCCGGAGGCGCTACTGCCGCGGCACGTGCCGCAAACCATATCCCATTCTGATAATCGGGCTGAGGCTGCCCGAGATACGCCAGCGCCAGCGGATAAACTACGCTGAAGTCGGCCGGATTCGCATCCACCGTCTTTCGCAGAGCCGGCACCGCATCCGCATAATCTTTGTCCTGCAAATCTGAGATTCCGATCGCCGCGTTGAAAATCCCAGTCATCTGATCTTTAGTCTTTTGAAAGTCCGCGTCCGAAGTACCGTCTGGCTTGTTGAACTTCGCCAGACAATCGAGCCCCTGCTGGCCATATTTCTTGCCGTCTGCGAGCAGTTGTTTGGCGTTGGGATCTCCACCTTGCGCCATCACACGGTCAAAATAAGACAACAAAGCCAGGGCGCGCACGTTGCAGGGGTCTACGCTTACCAGCTTCGTCGCGGTGTCCATCGTCTTCTTCGCGTTGCCCGCTTGCTGGTAAGTCTGCATCAGAATTTCCAGCGCCTGATTCTTCATGACGCTGTTCGGATATTGAGTCAGAAATGCTTCCAGCCCGCTGATCTTCGCGTTGGGATCTGTGGCTTGCACGGCCGCAACATAGGCGTTGTACTCCGCCGGATCCTTAATCACCGGCGCCGCAGCCGGTGCACCTGGCGCCTGGCCCGGCGTAGCCGTTTTTGCCGGTTGCCCCTGCGCCGGCGGGGTGGACGATTGTCCCTGAGCGGGCTGCATCGTGCTCTGCGCTACTGCGGCCACCGAACACCCAAGCACAATCGTAAGCAGAATCTTTTTCATCAGTATGGCTCCTTGGAACCTCGGGAAATTACTTTTATGGGAAACGTATTCCTTAAAACTTAGCAGCAACTGCATTCCGTCTGGACCGCTCTGCGTCCGGATCCTGCTTTGGAATGCCCGGCTTCCTGGCAGGGCACCGGAAAGAAGGGGTGCTCTGCTGGAACGCAAATGCGCCTGCACCTTTTTTCCGGCTGGCCGGATTATAAGGACCTCTTCTTCCGAAGGCAAGCGAGTTCCCAAGCCTCCTCCCATTATTGCTAAGATGCGCATAGCAGATGCGGCGGATGTTTCTTATCTGCGTAGCCGCACTGCCATTCGATGCGCAGGAGCTTCTGATATGGACACCGGACAACCACTTTCCGGGCAAGTGGCCGTAATCACCGGAGCGGGACGCGGAATCGGCGCTGCCATCGCCCGCAAACTAGCCAGTCTGGGCGCTACCTCTGTGCTCTGCGGGCGCACGCAGTCCACACTCGATTCCACCGCCCGGGCCATTCTCGACGCGGGAGGCAAAACCGAAGTCATTCCCTGTGACGTCACCCAGCTTCACCAGCTTGAATATGCCGCGACTCGAGTCGACAGCAGCTTCGGCCGTCTCGACATTCTGGTGAATAACGCCGGTGTCGGCGGCTTCACCAAGCTACTGCACGAGCTTCCGCCCGAGGATTGGGATCGCATTCTCAACACCAACTTGCGTGGTGTTTATTTTTCTGTCCGCGCATTCCTTCCCTTGATGCTTCGCGCCCGCTACGGACACATCATCAACATCTCTTCGCTCGCGGGAAAGAATGCCCTTCCCCGGGGCGCAGCCTACGCAGCCTCCAAGTGGGGACTCAACGGACTGACCTATTCCATGGCGGAAGAACTGCGGCCGCATAATATTCGCGCCGCCGTGATCTGCCCCGGTTCCACGGAAACCGATTTGGGCCCGCACACCGGCAAAGACGCAAAAAAAATGCTCCAACCCGAAGACATCGCTCACGCCGTAGCGATGCTGGTAACCCAGGCGCCCCAATCATTCGTAAGCGAGATTCTAATCAGACCAACACAGAAACCCTGAATGCAAGCGCAGTCATTCCACTGAAGGAATATTCGTGAGGCAGTGTTTATGTCAGGACAGCCGCCCCCGGCTGTCCGCGAAGCGAAGCTTCGCTGCTTTTTGCCAGCGCTGCACGCATCCCCGACGTTCTACTGAATCCGCTGCCCAGACCCTAAGCTCGTCACATTCCCTACTTCTTAAACAAATTCTCAAACGCCGCCCGCGCATCGTTCGGCCGCACCGAAGCAGGCGTCGAAGTCTCCTTCTCTCTCGTCACTCGAATTTCATACAGCGCGCACTCATTGCGCGCATCTTTTTTTGGGATACGTACCGGAACCGGCTGCATGCACTCAAACCGGCTGCCGGGATCGAAATAAGTGCACTGCTTGCATGAATGCAATTCAAACCCGCACTTCGGACACTGCCCTGTCGAAGGCATTCCCTGCAACACCGTGCCACACTGCGTGCAGCGCGAAACCGCGCGCGTACCCGGCAGATTCACCGGCCTCGGACCAAATGTATCGTCCCTTCTCGGCGGCGCCGAGCCAGACTTTTCTCCCGACCCTTTGCGCGATTCCTGATCGCGATCCTGATAACCATGCTGCCGGTATTTCGCCAAATTC
This sequence comes from uncultured Acidobacteriaceae bacterium, assembly GCA_963801885.1. Lineage (GTDB taxonomy): Bacteria > Acidobacteriota > Terriglobia > Terriglobales > Acidobacteriaceae > Sulfotelmatobacter. The sequence continues at coordinate 489,969 of CAWDGL010000010.1, read as the reverse complement.
CCCTCCAGCCCACGCGGCCCGTATTGTCTCCCAGTGCGGCGTGCAGCGGCAAGTCCGCTAAGTAGCGCCGGCGTCTCGCCGGCTGTCGCGGGGCGTCTCGCCCGCGCCACTGCAGCCAGGGAAGCCTCAGAGAGCCGCCGGGACGGCGGCGCTACTCTCGTACAATAGACTCATGATCCACGAGATTCTTCCCGTCGGTCCGCTGCAATGCAACTGCTCAATCATCGGCGACGAAACCACGCGCGAAGCCATGGTCATAGACCCGGGAGACAACATCCAGGAAATCCTTGCGCTCATCCGCCAGCATAACCTGCAAGTCAAGCAGATCGTGGTGACTCACGCTCACATCGACCACGTGGGCGGAGCCATGAAACTTCGCGCCGCCACGGGCGCTCCCATCCTGCTCAACCAGAATGACTATGCTCTCCTGAAAATGCTCGACGCACAAGCAGCGTGGGTCGGCATGCCTTCGCCCGGAAAAGTCGAAATCGACCGCAGCGTCACCACCGGAGAAACCGTGAGCGCTGGGTCAGTCACGGCCAACATCCTGCATACGCCCGGTCACACCGAAGGCAGCATCTGCCTCTACTTCGCCGCCGATAAAAAGCTGATCGCAGGAGATACGCTCTTCGCCGGCTCAATCGGCCGCACCGACTTACCCGGCGGTTCCATGCAGAAAATTCTTCGCTCGCTGCACGACACCGTGCTCGCCTTGCCCGACGAAACTGTGGTAGTTCCCGGCCACGGCCCCCTGACCACAATTGGCGAGGAACGCGAGAGTAATCCTTTTCTGGTTAAAACCTAGCTTCGTCCCCACCCGGCGCAAGAGTTCTCCTCCGAAACTCAGAGGACAGTCCATCCCGAATTGACACCAAATCGGATTATGTTCGCTAGCGTACAGTATCCCCAGTATTTCATCTTCAGCATTGCAGCGTATGGTCGAAGTAGCCCTTCGCCATTCATAGATTGTCGACTAAAGAGCACCGTAATGTCGGGGTGCCCCAAACCGTCGGAGTACGCCCGCGGTTTGCCGCAGGCGCGGGACCGTTTATTTTGTGTCAGCTGTGAGGCCATTTTGCTTCGGATTTTTCTAGTCGATGACAACGCAACGGCGCGGGGGAACATCAAGGCCGCGCTGCAGCAGCATGCGGAGTGGGTCGTGGTCGGAGAAGCCTGCAACGGCCGTCAGGCTCTGGACAACTTTCCTGCCCATCAACCCCAGGTCACGCTAATGGACTTCATAATGCCCGAAATGAATGGATTGGAAGCCGCTCGCCGCCTCACCCGCTCCAATCCCAATATTCTTATTCTGATGATCACGACCGATCCCTCGACCGAACTCGAGAGAGAGGCGAAGCGCGCTGGAATTCGGGGAATGTGTGCAAAAGATAAAATGCACTCGATGGTCGACGCGATCGATACCCTGCTTAGGGGCGAAACATATTTCCGGCAGGATGCTACAGCCTAGCCGACGAGGGCGATACGAAAACTCTTTCGCCTACCCGCAACCGACAAGAAATGCGGCTATCCCTTTTACTTATGTACTTTCGATCGAGCACCCACTCGGCTTTTATTCTTCAACTTAATCTGATTGTAATCAACCGCAGCACGGATGAGATTTTTTAGCGCACGCTCCTGAATCTTATCGCCCTCGAAAAAATCGATCGCTCGCCACACGTTGCCTCCGAGTCCTGCGTTGAAGACTCTGTCAGGATCTGGCAGCTTCGCCCCCTGGGCAAAAGTAAGCTTCACCTTATCTTTGTGGGCGTTACCGACCGCGATAATTCCGTCGTGAGACCACACCGGGCTACCCATCCACTTCCACTCTTCCACGATCTCGGGGTCGGCTTCGTGAATGATCTCGCGCACCTTGGCCAGCATCTTCCCGCGCCAGTCCGCCAGCGTCTTGATCTTTTTGTCGATGAATGCAGCGGCAGCTTCCGGCGGCACAGTCTTTTTCATACGCAACTCCAATTCTCGACTAATGTAGCCAAGCCCAGCGCGGCCCGCAACCCTAAGCTTCTGTCACCCGCAATGTCACACGCGCAACTCTGTCATCCCGACCGAAGCAGATCATCGCGAAAGCGATGATCTGCGGAGTGGAGGGACCTGCTTTGAGCGAAGTCGAAGGGAACCTGCTTTGAAACCTGCCAGGCTAAACTCCGGCCGCATATCGCCGATATCACACTGAGTCGCAAAGCACCCCTTTGCGACGTGCCGCGAAATCCAACGACTCTGTCTCGCGAATGAAGGAGCAATCATGAATTTCGACGATGCCATTAGCGCCCATGCTCAGTGGAAAATGAAATTGTCCCTTTACCTCCTGCATCCCGATGGCAGCCTGGACGCCGCCACCGTCAGTCTGGATAACAAGTGCCCGTTGGGGCAATGGATTATCGGTGAAGGCGCCAAATATTCTACGCTCCCCGAATACGCCCAACTCAAGACGCAGCATACCCGCTTTCACAAGGCGGTAGGCGGTGTGATTCGGAAAGCAGCCGCAGGACAGAAGGTCGCCGAAGAAACGGCGTTAGGCTCACATAGCGAATTCGGGACCTCCTCCGCCGCCGTCGTTTCCGCCATCATGGCCATGAAGAGTCATGCCCAGCTCGCGAAAGGTAAAGGCGCCTAGCCGCCGAGCGAAGCACATGGACGTCGGCAACGCGCAAGCGCCCTTTAACCAAGTGGGACTGTTCCGATCTCCGCAACTCTGTAACTCCCAACCCCGTCACCCCCAACTCTGTCATCCCCCAACTCTGTCATCCCCCAACTCCCCCCAACTCTGTCATCCCGACCGAAGCAGATCATCGCGAAAGCGATGATCTGCGTAGCGGAGGGACCTGCTTTTGAGCGCTCTCCTCACCCCTCCGCATCGTCGAGCCAAGCACCCTAGCGCCCATCGGTTTTTCCACAGCTTTATTTCGAAACTTGTGATGAACAACCTTTACTCACAGGCAACATTTGCGGGACCCTACTTGGCATGTGCGCGAACTTCGCATCGAGCTTAACAAAGACCCAGATTGATTCCGAAAACCGCGCTAACTCCTTATTCGCGAGGATTTTACAGGTAACCCCTTTATTCCCAGGATTTTACCAATGGCATGCCATATCCAGAACCCGCAACCCGAACCGAATGAGGATTTTACGAGCATACCCACCCAAAAAAAATCATCACCGATTTCCACAGCAGCCCATGTTCACCCAACCTTGACTGAGGATTTCAAAAGTCCAAACTCTTCCTATCGCGCGCAAGTTCCACGCGAAGTCAGGAAGATCAGCGGACAGCATGAAGGTCGACGTATTCCGCAAAGTAGAAACCAGCGAGTCGATCACCGGCGAGTTTTGGCTGGATGGAATCAAGGAATGCAATTACCTCGAGCCGTCGCGCGAGACGCCGTTTTATCCCGGGCACCCGTGCATCGAGGCTGGGACCTATCGCGTGGCGCTGACCCTATCGCCGCATCTCGGCTACGTCTGTCCTGAAGTGCTCGACGTTCCCGGTCGCACGGCGATTCGCTGGCACATCGGCAATTTTCCGCGCGACGTCCTGGGATGTTGCGTCGTAGGCACCGCAGTAGGCACAAATCAGGTCGAGAACTCGCGATCTGCCTTTGACGCACTTATGACGAAGCTCACCGGACAGAACATTGTCGCCGAGTATCACGATCCCATATCGCTGGTCGCGAGCGCGACCACGCGCGAAGGCGCATCTGAAGTAGAATCAGCCTTGCGAGAAGCACATATGCCCGATCCCACACCCGTTCCTCCACCCAATCCCGAACTCAAGCCCGCCGATTTGACAACGGCTGCGCCGCAGCCCGCGGCGGTAAAGGTTTCCGCCGGACCCACGATTCATATTGGCGAAGAATACGGCACGGCGAAAAAAAATCTTCCGCCCGCCAAAATTGTCCTGATCGCCATCGGCGCAGTGTTGGTCGTAGTGCTCATCGCTTCCTTCGTGAAGCGCGCCAAGCCGCAGGCCGCAGGCTCTCTCGATAACGTCGCTGCTGTCGAAATTCCCGATCAGAACTCGACCATGGTCGCGCTCACTTTCACGCTGCGCAACACCAGCGAAAAAATTCTTTACGTCCACACGCTCGAGGGCAAACTGAAGTCGGCCAGCGGAGAGTCCACCGCCGACGCCGTCTCCGCCATCGATTTTGATCGCTACTATACGGCATTCCCTTCGCTGAAATTCGGCGCCCAACCCGCCTTGCCGCCGGAGACGAAAGTTCAACCCGGCGAAGCGGTCACGCGCACCATCATCGTCGCTTTCCCCGTCACACTTGACGTGTTCAATAAACGGCAGTCGGTGAGCGTAGTCATCTGGCCTTACGACCAGACCGTGCCGGTGGTCTTGACGAGATGAAGCTTCGCCGCTTGCATGAATGCCGCCGAATGGGTTTCTATAACAACATGCACAATGCTGCACGCCGTCTCCGCTCACTACTAATTGCAGTTTTACTCTTAACTTTTTTCGCGACCGCTGCGCTCGCCGAACAGCACAAATATATTTTTTACGTCGGCACCTACACCGAAGAAGGCAGCAAGAGCAAAGGCATCTACGCCTACCGCTTCGACCCCGAGAGTGGCCAGATCACTTCCCTTGGACTCGCGGCGGAAACCATTAATCCGTCCTTCGTGGCGTTGAGCCCCAACGGCCGCTTTCTTTACGCAGTAAATGAAGTCGGCAATTACAAAGGTCCGGACAGCGGCGGCGTCAGCGCGTTCGCCATCGATCGCGCCACGGGCAAGCTCACCTTTCTGAACGAAGTTCCTTCGCACGGCGCCGACCCTTGCTACATTACCGTCGATAAAACCGGAAAGTATGTTCTGGTGGCAAACTACACCGGCGGCAGCCTCGCGGAGTTCCCTGTGCTCGCCGATGGAAAACTGGGCGAGGCCTCAGCCGTGCTGCAGCATTCCGGGCATGGCACGAATCCGCAGCGGCAGGAAAGAGCACATGTACATTCCGTAGATCTCTCGCCCGACAATCGCTTCGCCATGGTCGACGATCTCGGACTCGACGAATTGTTCGTCTACAAATTCAACAGCTCCAACGGATCGCTCACGCCCAACGATCCGCCCTATGTGACACTCGATCCCGGTGCTGGGCCCCGGCACTTTGTGCTGAGTCCCAACGAAAAGTTCGCGTACGTGATTTCGGAAATGCAATCGACGGTGACCGCATTTTCGCATGACGAGAAGACGGGAGCATTGCATCGCCTGCAGACAGTTTCGGCGCTGCCTAAAGATTTCAGCGGCCAGAATGACGACGCCGAAATCGAAATCGCGCCTTCGGGCAGGTTTCTCTACGCCTCGAATCGCGGCAGCGACACGATCACGGTCTTTGCGATTGATCCAAAGAAAGGCACGCTGACGCCAATCGAATCCACGCCCACGCAAGGCAAAATTCCGCGTAGTTTTGAGATCGATCCGACGGGAAGATTTCTTTTTGCCGCGAATCAAAAGTCCGACAGCGTCGTCGTCTTCCGCATCGACGCAAAAACCGGCCGCCTCACCTCCACCGGCCAGGTGCTCGACGTAGGCTCGCCAGTATGTGTGAAGTTTCTGAAAATCGATTGAGAGTGGGCTTGTATTAGATCGATGCAGTTCTCTGTGTTCCTTCGTGTTCTCGTGGTTAAAGGTTTTTTAATTCATGACCACAGAGGACACAGAGAATCACAGAGTAGATCGGCGTTGCAGCGTCTCTATTTTTTCTGAATGAATCTTCGCCGCACCAGGTGAGTGCTTGCGTCCGGCTTGATCTCGTCATATTTCAGGCAGCTGATCGACCCATCGACTTCGAGCACGGCCAGCGCAACTTGATCGCAGCTGTTGATGCCGTGTTCGCGCAAGGCGCGATTCAACTCATCCATGCTGACATGCTCCCGCGCCATGTGCGAGTCGATGACTTTGCCGTCATGAACCAGAAGCGATGGTTCTCCTTCGACCAGTCGGCGTAAACGCTTGCTGCGACCCGAAACATTGGCCACCAGATAGTTCAATACGAGCAGCGTGCTGGCTGCGACCGCGCCGCCCGTCAACGACGTGTCAGGGCCGGTCATTGCGTTTTGCACGGAGTTCGATAGAAGAAGCAGCAGGGTCAGATCGAAGGGAGTCATCTGACCGACTTCGCGCTTGCCGCTCAGGCGCACGCCGATCAAGACCAGCAGGTAGATGATGCCCGTGCGCAGCACGATTTGTAACAGCACGTGCGCGCCCGGAAAAAACGCTCCACTCAATTGCCGCTGCCCGAAACGCCCGCCGTTACAGGCACCGGCGCATTCTTTGGAGTGCTGAGGTAGCCCGTGGCTTTATTTTTGTCGACCGTCCAGATGACGAGCTCGAAAAGAAGATGATCGCGTCCAGAATAGAACTGAATGGGCTCGGCGACGTTGCGGTCCTTCTTTTCGATGGTCTTGTCGTCAGAGGTCACATTGACCGTGAACTTGCCTTTCTTCGCGTCGGCTTTCTTCAGTTGCAGACTGACCGTGGAAACAGGCTGCGGCTTGGCGCCTCTTAACAGGGTGAACTCGTAGTAGTTGCGGTCGCCTTTATGCTTCAGAACATCGAGATCGCCCTGGGTGTGAGCGATTAATCCGCTTTGCACGCCGAGGTCGCCGATGGTGCTTTGCAGCTTGGCTTTGGTGGCATCGAGATCAGCCTTGGTGGCATTCACGTCGGTTCGCACTCCGCCGACATCGGTCTTCACTCCGGTGATTTCACCGGAGACAGCGCTGATCTGCGCTTTCTGCTGGCTCTGTTCGCTCTCCAGCCGGCCCATCGCAGCTTTTTGCTCCTGCTGCAATTCGGCGGTGCGCTGCGCCAGTTGTTTTTTGGTCATGCCATTCTGGCGAGCTAAAGTTTCTTCCTGCGCCTCCGCAGTTTGCATGCGGTTCTGCAGTTCGTTGAACTGAGCCTGGCTGGCGGTGAGATTCTGCTTCAGCGCATCGATGTCCAGATGCTCCATGTAATGGGCGTAGGCGGATCCACCCACTACTAAAATCGCGACAATAATTAGCGCCCACTTGCCGGCGTGGGACTCGTGTTCCACTATCACATCGCCTTCATCGGCCATAACCGTCTTTCTCCTCGGGAACCTTTGGATAGATTGCAGGAACGTCTTAATTGTTGAGCAGGATGACTACAGTGTCAACTAGCACAATAGATGCGGGGCACGGCCTAAAACGATGCTTCAGTGGCGCAGAGCGAGCGCGTCCTGAAGAGAAGGTTCAGGATTTGCGCGTATGGTCGCTGCCTCCGAACCCAATCGCTTTTCCAATTGTTCTTGAGCCGAAGTCACAGACTCGCGAAGCTTAGCATCGGGCAACGTCGGAGCCAGGGTTTTCGCTTTCACAATGCAGGCATAAGCCAGCCGCACAGGAAAGCCCGCGTCATTCAGAAACTTGCCGTAAGCAAGCCAATCGAGGGAGCTGGCACTATCGTCGCCAGCCGAGTCATCGAGATGCAACGCACTTTGGTAGAGCTGCAAAGCTTCTGCCACGTGCCCCGTTCTGCCTTCGAGCACGGCGTCATTTACATCGGCCACGCTTTCGAGCTTGCTCTGGCCAGTCTGCGCGGCCAGCTTCTCGGCCAGGCGATAGGACTTAATGGCCAGGTCTGTCTGCGACGAACGCGATTGACAATCGGCCATGCGCAGAACGACGGCGATCACCTGGTCTGGCGAAAGCCGGTCCTTCGGTGGTTGACGAGAAATTGTCTGCAGGAACGAGGCGTAATGCGACGCGGCCGCTTGCGCTTTGCCCTCGCGATCCAGCTCATGACCGAGATAGAGATGAACCAGCGGCTGATTAGAATCCGCTGCCAGCGCCTGATCCCAGCTTGTGATTGCGATATCGACCTGGCCTTTCTGCAACGCCAGCAATCCACGATCCACCAACAGATTTGGATCCTTCGGCGTGTACTTGAGAGAAGCGTTGGTCAGAGCGAGCGCTTCATCGAGACGGTTCTGATCGATCAGGAAGCGCAGGAGTTCCTGCCGCGCTGCGGGATCCGAAGGATTCACTTGCATGGCGCGCTTCCACGCTGACTCGGCCAGTTGCGTTTGGTCAACTTCCAGAGCTCTTCGCGCTAGGCGCATCTGCAAGGAACTGTCGAACGAGTCGAGAGCTGCGGCCCGCTGCAAAGCGGTTAAATCGTCGGTTCGCAGCGCAAGATAGTAACGCGTCTGATCGAGCGTTCCCCAGACCAGCAGCAACAATGCAACCCCAACGCGTAGGGAGCGAGCGCCAACTGTGCTTCCCAGAAGCCATTGACCCGCGGCAGCGAAATATCCGCGCGCCTCGGCAGCCGCGTCCCCAACCCGATCCCTTGAGTTAAGCAGAAGGGACGCGATGCGGCCATCGCGCAGCTTCCAGATAGCGCCATCGAGAATGAAATGATGAATGTTCACCAACGCGGTGAAGATGAGAAAGCTCGCCGTGAAATCGTGATGAAAAGCGCGGCTCGCCAGCCACGGACCAGGAATGAACAACGCGATGCCGCCGACAACGAGCACTCCGAAATAGCCGAACGGACGCCAGTCGCGTTGCTGGCTTCCGCTGTAACCGGCGGCCGCACCCGAAGCTTCGCGGCGCGCGTAATAGCTAGTGATCCAGAGATATTGCGCCGAATGCAGCACGGCGAGCACCCCGGTGCTGTAGCGGTTCTGTGGAATCTCCAATCCTTTGATGAGCGAAATTGCCGCGGGCAGAAAAAACCAGAGAAACTGCGAGGAGAAAAGAGTTAGCGAAGGAATCAGCTTGCGCCATCCGGTTGCTCGCGCCAGTCGGGCAATTCCAAACACTGACAGCCCGATAAAAGCGACGCCCAGCGCAATTTGCTCCCATCGACTGACGACTTGTGGGATGCCAAGCGATACAAACAGCGGATCGCTGGAGGGCCCGGTGTGAAAGCCGAGAAAGAGAATGAGATACGAAACGATAAATGCGCCATATAAAGCCCGGCGCGTCGCCTTGTCGGGATTCGCTCCGGCGCGGCGGGCGAACATCATGAACAGGCCATAATTTTGGCCGCTGTAATGCCACGGACTCCAGGTCAAATAAATGGTGAAAATCCAGGGCAGAATCCGCAGCCAGTGATGCGACAACAGCAGCGTGAGCACGACCAGCGCGGTGATGTGAACGGTGAAGATGCGATATTTCTGAAAGTCTTCCGAGCGATGGTAAGCCCGGTAGATGGTCGCCATGTAGTGCGGATAATTAAAGAACAGCGCCAGCACGTAGAACACAACCGACCAGGTACGCGCGCTGGAGGCCAGCGAGAAATACGAGAAAAGCAACAGCGGCGCCGACCACGCGCCGCAGCCCACGATCAGGTCGAGCCAGGGATTGTAGATCCATAGCGATGATTCCGTCGCGTTCTGTCGCGTTTTGTGCATATTTACTGCCAGGTCTGAGCCATGTTGATATGGATTATGGGATCGGAAAGGCGCGCTTTAGTAGATGCGCCCGTAAGCAAATTATAGGTGCGGGAATCGCGATGACGAGTAGCAGGAACGATGCGAAGGGGGTAACGAAAGTAATTGGTGTTATGGCAAAAGCATCCTATCAGTGGGAGATCCCTCGCCCCGCTGGAGAAAACGCGGGGCGTCGGGATGACGCCGGCTTTGCTAATCTTTATTTGAATTGCCAGCGCGTCGATTTGCTTTGAAAGTATTTCTCCCACAAAGCGAAGACAGTTCGCGGCCGCACCGCGAAGATGGGCTCTTTCATTGACAAGATGTCGGCTTTCATCGACGACATATCGAACTTATATTTGCGCTGATAGGTCGGCAGAAACTTGCGGCGGGCGGGCAGGTCGGCGAGTTCCGCGACACCCTCAACAATTACCGCTTCACTGGCCAGCTCGGTGCAGACGATGCAGTTCGCATTTTTCTCAAGGTTGCGGGCTTTGCGCGACTTGCTGCCGGTACTGAAAAGAAAGCGGCCGTCCTGCCACAATCCCCAGACCACCATACTGTGCGGAGAAGCGTCGGGCTTAACGGTGGTGATCCAGTAATTGTGGGATTTTTTCAGCCGTTGCTCGGCCCAACTCCAGGGAAGCAGACCTTTGGTGCTTTCCGGAAAACCGTAGCCGGGCGCGTGCGGACGGCTCGGTTTGGCGCGCCCGACCCGAGTTTTCTTGCCTGGCGTCAATTGTTTGCTAGCATTCACTCAGTTAAGAATTGAAAAAACGTTTCGAAATTATTTTCGTGCGCTTCGACATTTACTTTTCAAACCATCAAACTGCGGTGCATTTCTCGCATCATTTGACTGTCCGAATCGATGGCATCTGCTGAATGTGTCGCCGAGTAACGCATTCTCTTCCACTGCCTTCGTAACTTTCGGAAAAAAATCTGCGAAGTGGTGACCCAGTAAATGCTCTAATAGGACGGTCGCAACCGCGGTCCGCAGATCCTCATCCTCGTGACAGCCCCAGCGCACAGTAAAGACCCATACGGCTTCCGGCTCTGATTCGATGAAGCCAGCAACCTTGATAATGGCTTGCCAGCGTGGATCGATTTCCTCGTCAGGCGCAGCCCGGCCTGGCCTGGCTGCTTCGGCCTCTCCGATGGCCTCCCAAACGGTCATGACTCCGACAATACTTCCACTGAACGTCGCCGCACAGTCGCTAGAGGTTTTTCTTCGTCCACTGATCGAGGCGGTCGAGAGCCTGCTGCAGGTTTTCCAGCGAGTTAGCGACGCTGAAGCGCAGGTAGCCTTCGCCGAATTCGCCGAACGCGGTGCCTGAGAGAGCGGCTACTCCTGCCTGCTCGAGCAATGCGTCGGCTAACGGCTTCGATTTCCATCCCGTTTCCCGAATGTTTGGAAAAACATAGAACGCACCTTTCGGCATGCGGCAGGAGAAGCCTTTGATCTTATTCAGTCCGGCGACGAAGGCGTCGCGGCGGCGCTGGAATTCGTCGCGCATGTGGTCGACTGAGCTTTGATCGCCGCGGATGGCTTCAATACCTGCGACCTGCGTGAAGCTTGCCGTGCACGAATTAGAGTTGGTCATGAGTCGCGTCATGTGCGCGGCAAGGTCGGGCCGCATTACACCGTAGCCCATGCGCCATCCGGTCATGGCGTAGGTTTTCGAGAAGCCGTCGAGCAGGATGGTGCGCTCTTGCATTCCGGGAACCGACATGATGGAAAAATGCTGGCCCCCGTCGAAGAGCAGGCGGCTGTAAATTTCGTCGGAGAGAATCATGATGTTGCGATCGCCGATGATTTCCGCGATCTGCTCGATGTCGCGGCGCTGCAAAATTCCGCCGGTAGGATTCTCGGGAGAATTCAAAATAATCAGCTTGGTGCGGTCGGTGATGAGCGAGGCCAGTTCGTCCACGTCGAGCGAGAAGTCGCGTTCTTCGCGCAGGTGGATCGGAACCGCGCGGCCACCGACGTAATGGATCATCGACTCGTAGATGGGAAAGCCGGGATTCGGATAGATGACTTCGTCGCCCTCGTCAATGAGCGACAAAATCGTAAAGAAAATAATTGGTTTGCCGCCGGGAACCACGACCACTTCATCGCTTGAAACTTTTACGCCGCGAGTGCGACCGACGTATTCTGCCAATGCCTGACGCAGTTCGGGTAGGCCGGCGGAGGGACCGTAGTGCGTCCAACCGCTGCGCAGGGCGACGATACCGGCTTCGACTACGTTTGCGGGAGTGTCGAAGTCGGGCTCGCCAATTTCGAGATGAATGATGCTTTTGCCCTGGCGCTCGAGGGCACGGGCTTTATTCAGAACTTCGAAAGCAGTCTCGGTGCCCAGCCGCGACATGCGGCGGGCGAGTTGCAGTTCGTGTTGCGTGGCTCGTGGCATCGAGAAAAAAACTCCTGCGCGCGGCAAACGTCAGATTATACGCCGCTTGGCTGGCCGTGACCGAATGCGGAGCGGAGTCGATGGTTGGGCAGTTTGAATTATGAATGTCACAGGGCGTCATCCCGAAGGGCCCGCGTTTTTACCAGCGGGCCGAGGGATCTCCAGTGGCACACAGTGTCGTAGCGAGAGATCCCTTCGACTTCATCTCAGGGCACGCTCTTCGCTCCGCCTGAAGAACGGCTATGCTCAGAGCTTGCCCTGAGCTTGTCGAAGGGATGACGCCATCGACAAGCGAACATGCGATCAGAATTTCAAACTGACCCACTACCAAAGAGTAGACTCACGGAATCGCTACGAGGACCGCATGAACTCATATCTAGACGAACTGTATGCGCATCAGGCATGGGCCGATGCCGAACACTGGCGGGCGTTTGAAGGGCATGCGGCGGCGCTCGCGGATAAGGCGATTCGCGAGCGACTGCTTCACATTCATCTGGTGCAGCATGGGTTCTTGTGGGTTACGGGTCCGCGAACGTCAGAGTTCGAATTCAAAAAGCTGGACGACCTCCCTTCGATGGCGGATCTGAAAACATACGGGCGGGAGGGTCTCGAACAGATGAGTGAGTTCGTGAAGAAAATGGATCAGGATCGGATGGAAGAGATGATTGAGGTGGTGTGGTTCAAGCCGCCACTGAAAATCAGCCGACGCCACGCGCTGACGCAGGCGGCCATGCACAGCCATTATCACCGCGGGCAGAACGCGACGCGCTTTCGGGAATTAGGTGGAACGCCGCCGGGAACAGACTTCATCGAGTGGCTGCGTCAAGGCCAACCAGATGCCCGGTGGAGTTGATTACCGGGAAACAAAAAAATTCGAGCTGCGCTCGAAGGACAGCCGGGGGCCGTCCCCACATGGCAATTGCAGGTTGGCGAAATTATTCCGAGACGCTGTGTTCTTCGCTTTGGGCGCGGAGGACGCGGTCGACAGAGTAGGGGGCGCGGCGGCTGGGTTCGTGATAGTGGCGAACTTGCATTTCGCCGAGCAGACCGATAGCCAGCAAGTTCAAGCCACCGAGCAGCAGGCCCATCGAAGCCATCATCAGCGGACCGTGTTCGGCCATCACGGGAACGTTGCGCAGGAATTTTTCTGCACCCAGCCACAGCACGATGGCGCTGCCGCTGAAAATGCTCACCATGCCGAAGCTGCCGAAGAAATGCAGCGGACGCGACAAGTAGCGCAACAGAAAACGAATGGTCAGCAGATCGAAAAAGACGCGGAAGGTGCGGGTGATGCCGTAGTGCGAAACTCCGCGCTCGCGGTTCACATTGCGAATAGCGACTTCACAGATGGTTGCACCGTGCCACGATGCCAGCGCCGGGATGAAGCGATGCAATTCACCGTACAGCGGAACCTGCTCCAGAATGTCGCGGCGATAGGCTTTGAAAGTGGTGCCGAAGTCGTGAATGTCGACGCCGCTGATTTTTGCCATCATCCAGTTGGCAATGCGAGATGGAATGCGGCGCACCCAGAAATTGTCGACGCGCACTTTACGCCATCCGCTGACGATGTCGTAGCCGGCGGCAATTTTTTCCAGGAATAGCGGGATGTCATTGGGATCGTGCTGCAGATCGCCGTCCATAGCGATGATGTATTCGCCGCGGGCGTGGTCGAAACCGGCCGCCAATCCGGCGGTCTGGCCGAAGTTGCGGCGCAGTTTCACCACTGTGACGCGACTGTCGACGGCAGCAATTTCGCGCAACATGGCGAAGGTGTGATCAGCGGAGCCATCATCGACTAAAACGATTTCGAAGGTCTCGCCGTGCGCCTCCATGACCGCCTTCAGGCGATCGTAGAGATCGGTGACATTCTCCTGCTCATTGTGGAGCGGGACTACGATGGAATACTTGGGCACGATCTTTTTATTATAGCCCTAAAGGCGAGTTGTCAGTTCCCGGTATTCAGTTCTCAGTTGGGTACCTTGGGGCTAGCCTTCGAGGTCGTCTAAAGCGACCACACTTACCCTCTGATCAACTGTTCGTATTGGTATAAAGTATCGGTTTGCCATTTGGAGGATCGCATGCGAGGTTTTGAGTTCGATCGTATTTTTCGCAGAGACGCAAGTTTCTTGGCTTTATTTTTTGCGCTTACTATCGGCAGCGTGTATGCGCAGAGTTCGCCGGGGCCGCAGCCTACGACGCCGCCTGCGGCCATTGCTACTCCAGTCGATACACCTTTCCCCGGCACAATTTCGCTCTTGGTGGATGCGACCGACGTTCATCGGCGCGTGCTGAAGGTGCATGAGACGATTCCCGTCAAGGGTCGCGACATTACGCTGCTCTATCCAGAGTGGCTCCCTGGCACGCATTCGCCATCGAATCCGATTAGCGCGCTGGCCGGCCTTGTCATCACAGCGAATGGCAGACGCGTTCCCTGGTCGCGCGATCGCGTGAATATGTATGCGTTCCATGTCGAGGCGCCGAAGGACGCAACTTCGCTGGATATCGATTTCGAATTTCTGGCACCGCTGGATCCCAAGCGAGGCCGGATTTCGGCGACGTTTGCCGACGTGACCTGGAACAGCGTGCTGCTGTATCCGGCGGGATATTTCTCGCGGGATATTAAATTCGGCACATCGCTGCGCTTGCCGGACGGATGGAAATTTGCCTGCGCGCTCGACGTGAAAGGGCAAGACTGAAAGGCAGAGCGAAAACCAGGGCCAGTTCGAAGCAGTCGAGTTCAAAGAGACAACTCTGAATACGCTGATCGATTCGCCGCTCTATGCCGGCGCTCACTTCAAGCGCTTCGATCTTTCCACCGGGCCCGACAATCCTGTGTATCTCGATGTTTTTGCGGATAAACCTGGCGATCTGGAAGTAACTCCGGAAGAGTTGCAATACCACAAGAACCTTGCGATCGAGGCGCAGAAACTGTTCCACTCTCATCACTACGATCACTACGATTTTCTCTTTTCTGTCAGCGACATTGTCAGCGGCAAGGGTCTCGAGCACCATCAATCGAGTGAGGACGGCAGCCGCGCCAATTACTTTACGGACTGGAGTGCGGGAGTTGCCGGACGCGCGCTTCTGCCGCATGAATACACGCATTCGTGGAACGGAAAATTTCGCCGGCCGGCCGACCTGTGGACGCCCAACTTCAACGTTCCAATGGGCAACGATCTGCTGTGGGTTTATGAAGGCTTGACCGACTATTACGGAAACGTGCTCACCGCGCGCTCGGGAATGCGCACACCCGAGCAGGCGCGCGATGTATTCGCGCAGATTGCGGCCGGTTTCGAAAGCAGTCCGGGGCGCACCTGGCGCTCTTTGGAAGACACCACCCGGCAGCCGATCATGTCGTCGCATTTCACCATGGCAGACACGTGGCGAAGCTGGCAGCGCTCTTATGATTACTACTCGGAATCGGATCTGATATGGCTCGACGCCGACACTAAGATTCGCGAGTTGAGCGGAGGACAGAAATCGCTGGACGATTTCGCCCGGCTGTTTTTTGGCATTAACGATGGCAGCTACGTCACGGTTACTTACACGTTCGATGACCTGGTGAAAGCTTTGAACACTGTGCAGGCCTACGATTGGGCGGGATTTTTTCGCACACGAGTGTTCGATGTCGCGCCGAATGTTCCGGAAAATGGTTTTACTCAGGGCGGCTACCGGCTGGTTTACAACGACAGTGAACCGGATTGGATGAAGAAGGGAGATAGCACGCGGGGAACGAGTTTTGCGACTTCCCTGGGCTTCTCGGTAAAGGCGGACGCCGGGTTGGACGACGTTTCCTGGAACGGCGTGGCTTACAAAGCTGGAGTGACGCCGGACATGCAACTGCAAGCCGTCAACGATGTGAAATACACGCCCGCAGGTCTGCGCGAGACCATTCTCGCCGCAGAGAAAAATCAGGAACCGATCAAGCTGTTGCTGAAGCGCGGCGACGAATTCTTAACCGTCTCGCTCGACTACCATGGCGGAATGCGCTATCCGCATCTGGAGAAAGTCGGGACAGCGCCCGACCGGCTGGACGAGATTCTCGCGCCGGGAAAATAGCGGCGGCGAGCGCAGTGCGAAACAGCTGAAAATTTTCAAAGGAAAAAAAGAGTGCCGCTCGGAAGCGGCACTCTTTTTTATTCCGGTTACTATTTCGGGTTGATGTCGCCGTAGATCACTCCACGGCCATTCGAACCGATGTAGATGCGGCCGTAGACGCGCGGATCCCCGATGACGAGCGTGATGTTTCCGTACTGATGTTGTGGGTCGGCGATTGCCGTCCAGGTATTTCCACCATCGTCGGAGCGGAAGACGCTGGTTGGGTAACCCGGTCCACTCCAGGTAAGCCGGCCCAGCAGATAGAGCGCTGGATAGGTGTTGCCGGAAGCGGGCATGCCGAAGCCGATTGAATCCGGCCACACCACCGAACTGTCGGAGGTGAAACTTGCTCCGGAGTTCGTGGAATGCCACAAGCCATTCCATTGCAGCGATAGCCAAACGTCGCCCTCGGTGCTTGGATTCACGCTGATTTGCTTGAAGCTGTAGGTGCCCAATCCCGTAGCCGCAGCAGCGAAAGTTTGTCCGCCATCGGTGCTAACGTAGAAAGTTCCGGCCGACTGATCGAACATATAAAACTTGTTGGGGTTGACGCGATCGGAGACGACTGCACCGTTGTAGGAAGGTGCTCCGGCGGACGGCGTCCAGGTTTGGCCACCGTCGTTCGAGTACACCGTGACCCCAGCACTCGGCGCCCAGACAAAATGCGAGCCGTCTGCGGAGATCGCAATGCTACCTGGGCCGTTGGTGCAGCCAGGCGCGTCGGTGAAGGTTGTCCACGTGTTGCCCTGATCTTTCGAGTAACCTCCGCACAGAGTTTGACCATAGCTCGGATATCCGACCAGAGCGATCAGCATGGGATTGCTCTGCGCGAAGTCGATGCTGGTGACGGTTGTGAGCTGAGGAGTATGAAACTGGCCCTGCGGGGGCGAAACGTTGAAATTGTCGTGGCGGAAAGCGCCGATATCGCCGAGAGCGCTGAGCAGATGTGCTCCGGCGGGCGGGCTAATGAGATCCTGCACGGCGGTCTCTTCGATTCCGAGAGCGCCTACTTTCCAGGGGATCACGCCGCCGTGATCGACGTTGGTCAGTTGGCTCGTGGCGTATAGCGTCGCTCCCGTTCCGTATTGCAGATGGCTCGGATCCCAGGGATCGACGGACATCGCGCCAATCCAGTTGCCCATGATGTCGCCTGGTACCGTGCCGCCGAATAACAACCAGGGCGAGAGCGAAACGTTGTAAGTAGAGTGCGCGGCCGCGCCCGGCTCATTGCCCAGAACCTCCCAGGTTGAGCCAGCATCTCGACTGCGGAAGATCTCGTCGCCGGGATAGTAACGATCCAGCGTGGAGGCCATCACCGTATTTGGATTCCACGGGTCGACCACGACTTTGGCGTAGCCGTAATTCGCTGGCGAACTGATTGAGTCCGGAGGAGTGATGTTGGTCCAGATGGCATTCTTTACGTTGTATTTCCACACCTGTCCGTTGCCAGCGCCGTTGGGTCCAGCCTGGTTGGAATAGGTCACGTAAAGATTGCCGTTGGCGCTGAGCGCGGCGTTGGTAGGAACGTCGCCGGTGGGCTGGCCGGGAATGAGTTGCCAGGTCGCACCGTTGTCGATGCTCTGATAGAGGCCGCCAGTCGGATCGGAGACGCCTACGTAGATGGTGCCGTATTTAAGCTTGGGCAGCGGTCGGACCGAACATTACGAAAATCACGCCGGCCTTGTCGTTATTGGTTGGTCCAGTAATTGGAAAGCTCGTGACTTGGGCCCAGGTATTGGCTGAGTCGGTGCTTTGCCACAGGCCATTTACATTCGTGCCGAGATAGAGCACTTTCGGCGACCATGGAACCACGGCGAGGCGCTCACCGGAAAATCTGCCGTTTTCGTTTGAGCCCAACTGAAACGGCAGCGTGATGGTCGTAAATGTATTGCCCATGTCGGAAGACTTGAAAATCGCTGAGGTTGGCGGAGCCCACGTTTCAACATATTCGCCTTGCGCTAAATAGAGGTTCAGAGGATTGGTGGGGTCGAGCGCGATGCTGATGGTGCCTTGAATGTCGTAGTTGTCAGGCGTGACCCAATCTGTAATCGGCGTCCATGTTTGCGTGAATGGATCCCAGCGGTAGCTGCCGCCGATGTCGGTGCGTACATAGAATAGCTCGGGCATCCAGGGATGAGCCTCGATGCCGGTGATAAATCCGCCCGCGACGATGCGGACATTTTTCCAGACGTAGGGGGGTTGAGTAGTCGTTGTGGACTGGCCCATTGCGGGGATAGAGAGGAGCGAACAAACCAACAGAAGGGCCGAAAAAGAGAGGGAACGGATATTCTGCGTCATGGCAAAATTCACCTCGGGTGGCTATCTTAACTCCCCTCTGTAAACGTTTACAATAACGATCTTCTAGATGAGTCTATAAGGCTGGATGGGTGACTCAATGTATAGACGACCCCCTGCCGGTAGCCCATAATCAGCCGCTGGAGGAAACGTATCAATGAGGAATTTTAAGATTTTCGCCCTTACTGCTGTTGCCGCAGCCTGCTTCGCGGTAGCGTCCCCCAACACACAGGCTCAGGTGGCGGTCAGCGTCGGAGTCGCCCCTGAGTGTCCTTATGGATACTATGACGCCCCACCCTACGATTGCGCGCCCTATGGGTACTACGGGCCGGAGTGGTTTACGGGTGGTGTCTTTATCGGAGTTGGCCCGTGGTTTCATGGTCCGGCAAACTTCCACGGACACGTGAATAATCATTTCCATCCTGAGCACGGCTACAACGGCCCACGACCCCACCCCGGCGACAGACCCGAACCGGGCAAGCCTGTGGGTAAGGTTGCTCATTTCAAAGGGAACGAAGTGCGCGATGGACGCGGTCACGTAGGCAAACGTTAGTTGATACCAAGCAGCGCGCCCACTCATTCGCTGTTCGTCGCTATGCGAATGAGTGGGCGTTTTGTCATTGGCGCAAATTGCGATCAGGAAACAAGGCGGACGGGTCTAGAACGGCTCGCCCATAGGGCTGAGGCGAGAATGGCAGCGGGAAGCAACATCAAGATCCCGGTGCTAGTCGCCACGGTGCGCACGGAAATTCCGGCATCCAGAAAACGCCCCGCAAGATAGGCTGTGATGGCAAAGGTGAGGCTGCCCAAGCCAAGGTCGGCGGAGAAGACGCGTCCTCGAAAGCGATCTTCGGTGTGAAACTGCAGTAGTGTCGTAGAGAAGACCCAGACTGTTGAGCCTCCTGCGTGGGCTACCATGGCGCACGCCGCAGCCATCCAAACGGTGCGGCTAACGCCCAGCATGCAGTAACCGGCGGCAATTGTGAGATAGCCGAAGAGAATCCCAAGCCTGAGGCGATGGTCGTTGCGCCCCGCCCAACGCGCCGCTACCACGGGCCCGACCATGGCGCCCAGGCCGCGGCCGCCGAGCAGGATGCTCATGCCCAGCATGGCGCCGCCGGCAGCATTGATGCCGCGACCGTGCACGGCAAATTCCCGTGCACCCATCACCGTAAAGATGACCCAGCTCGGCCCGACCATGATCTCTCCCGCCTTGGCGAATACGGCCGGCAGCAACGTGGGATGGTTGCGGATGTAGCGGATACCTTCCAATATCGGCGAGTAGTCGATCAAATCGCGGGGGCGAAGTGGCGCCGCTGCTTCGGCATGAGGCTCAGCAAAACGCATTCCGCTGATCAACCACGCCGACGCCAGAAAAGAAAATGCATTGAGAATAAAAACCGTGTTTCGCCCGAAGAACGCCGCGACCACTCCGCCGACGGAGGCTCCAATCAGCAGATTCACCGACCAGGTCGCGGAAGACAGAGTATTCGCCACCAGAACTTCGTCTGCGTCCGAAATATTGGGAATCACTGCGTTGCGCGCCGGTTCGAAGAACGCCGCCATGGTGGTTTCCGCCAGCAGCAAGGGATAGACGAGCCAGACGGTCGAGCGCGAACGCACGAACAACATGGCCAGCACCACTCCGAAGCGCACAATATCGGCTGCGATCATGACGTGTTTGCGGCGCAGGCGGTCGTTCACTACGCCCGCGGTCGGGCCGACGAAAGTTTGCGGCAGAACCTGCAGAATCAGGGCCAGCGCCACCGATCCGGCCTGCCCGGTCAACTGCAGCAGTAAGGTGTAGATAGAAAGTGTGTAGAACCAATCTCCAATTTCGCTGACGATCTGTGCCAGCCAGAGCCGACGAAAATTACGGTTGTGCCGCAACAGGCGAGCGTAGGAGCCCAGAGAAATATTTGGAAGCGTGCGCTCTGGCTGCGGATCCATGCGGGGCTCTCAGTGTAACTGCGGTTGTGTCAGTTTATGCGAAGGGTAAGGGAAGCAGATCCAAGACGAGGATTAGCGAAAATAGTGCAAGTATTTGTCACAGATCCATAATGGGAAGCCACACAAGCATCTCAACCAATCATCAACGCCTTCTTTTTCTTAGATTTACGTGCTGTGACTTAATGCATTGCGAGAATTGTGGATGGAACCTCCCGTGCCTCTTGCTTTAGTGAAATGCAGCCCCTCTTTCACCGGCGTCGAATCTCGAAGCTTCTTGGGATTTGCTTTGGGATGTTCGTCTTGGTTTCGGCGCAGGCATTCGCGGGCACCCGTCATGACTTCGCATTCGCCGCTCGCCCTGCGCCAACCGGGCGGGCAACGACAGATTCTGCTGGAACAACGCTCGGTGGAAGTTCCGCCGGTGGGAACGAAGATAGCGACCCGAACTCCGAGTCGACATCGCGAATCTGGATTGGCATGGGACTGGGAATCTTCGCGGCGCAGATGCGGCGAAGGATGATGCGCTCCTAGGCCGAAACTTATGGCGAAGGAGCCTGCCGCTCTCGCCGGAAACCGGGACGCAAGTTTTTCTTCAGGTCTTCGGCGATTTGTTTGCCGTGAAAGCGTCCGTTCTCAATAAATATTTCGTTGGTGCGCGATCCGGCTACGATTACTCCCGCCACATAAATTCCCGGCACATTGCTCTCGAGTGAAACCGGATCGCAGACCGGGCGGCACTGTTCTTCCGAAAGTTCAATTCCCATGCTGCGCAAAAAGTCGTAATCAGGATGGTAGCCGATCAAGGCGAGAACGAAGTCGTTCTTGAGGCGTACCGGGCCGCTGGGAGTATTAAGAATCACGTGATCGAGCCCAATCTCCTGTACTGAACTTTTGAAGTAGGCCTCGATCTCACCGTTCTTGATGCGATTTTCAATGTCGGGCTTGATCCAATACTTGACGTGGTTGTGAAGTTGCGCGTCGCGATGCACCAGTGTGACGCGGGCACCGTGGCGCCATAAGTCGAGAGAGGCGATGGCGGCGGAATTCTTGCCCCCGATTACGACCACATCCGTGTCGTAGTAAGGATGAGGCTCGCCGTAATAGTGCGAAACCTTCGGGAGATCCTCGCCAGGAATGCAAAGCTGGTTAGCGAGGTCATAATAGCCGGTGGAAACGATGACTTTCTTCGTACGGTAATCGTGCGGGCGGCCGGCGCGATCGGTCGCGGTAATGGAAAAATTTCCATCTTTACCCATCACGGTTTTCACCCACTCATATTGGCGGAGATCAAGCTCATAATGTTCCGCGACTTTGCGGTAGTACTCCAACGCCTCTTCTCGCGTGGGCTTCTGTAGCGCAGTGGTGAATGGAATATCGCCAATCTCAAGCAGTTCCGGCGTAGTAAAAAACGACATGTTCGCGGGATAGTGAAAGAGCGAGTTCACCAGGCATCCCTTGTCGAGGATGACGACCTTGAGACCGATCTTCTGAGCTTCAATCGCACACGCCAATCCCGTCGGCCCAGCGCCGATTACGAGGACGTCGGTGCGGGTTTCCGGGTCAGACTTAGCCCTGGCTTTCGGAAGGGTAATGACGTCGATGGCGGCAAGAGATTCGGGCATGGATGGAGAGTGGAGTCGGTCGAAACGACGAGGGTCGAGCACAACTCGGAAACGGAGATTCTAGCATGCGGGGATTACAAAAACGTTTTCCTGAGCAGCCGCTCATGGAGCCGAATGCGCGTGAGTGGACGCGGGACGAACTTCCCTTTCGATGAGCCACAAGCAATGATCCGTTACAGCATGTCCTGCGCGACCTCCAGATCATAGCTATAATTTTGGGTTCTGATCGCTCAGGCTTAAGTCAGGAGTTTTATGTCTACGCTTACGGAAGCCGCTGTCCGCACTCGCATTGAATCCGACAGCATGGGAAAGATCGAAGTGCCGGCGAATGTCTACTGGGGCGCGCAGACACAGCGTTCGCTGCTGCATTTCAATATTGGCCGCGACACCATGCCGCCGGAGTTGATTCGCGCTTTCGGCATTTTGAAAAAAGCGTGCGCGCTCGTGAATCAAGATCTAGGAAAGCTTCCTGCCGACAAAGCGACGCTGATCGCGCAAGCTGCCGACGAGGTGATTGCGGGCAAATTGAACGATCAATTTCCGCTGCGCGTCTGGCAGACAGGCAGCGGAACGCAGACCAACATGAATGTGAATGAAGTAATTTCCAACCGCGCCATCGAAATGGCAGGGGGAATGTTGGGGTCGAAGAAGCCGATTCATCCCAACGACGACGTCAACATGTCGCAGTCGTCGAATGACACATTTCCCACGGCCATGCACATTGCCGCCGCCGAGCGCGTGAAGAATGCATTGATTCCGGCGATTAAGACCGTGCGCGACGCGATTGCCGCCAAGGCGAAGGAGTTTGAGGCGTGGTGAAGATTGGGCGCACCCATCTGCAGGACGCCGTGCCTTTGACTGTTGGCCAGGAATTCGGCGGCTGGGCCAGCCTGCTCGAACGAGACATCCGCCGTCTGGAGCAGGTGCTGGAAGGACTTTACGACCTGGCGATTGGCGGAACGGCGGTTGGGACAGGGTTGAATACGCATCCGGAATTTGCCGAGCGCGCAGCAAAAAAGATTGCGGAACTGACAGGACTTCCCTTTCGCTCGCACGGCAACAAGTTCGCGGCGCTCTCCGCGCATGATGAAATCGTTTTCGCGCAAGGGGCGATGGAAACTCTGGCCGCATCGCTGATGAAAATTTCCAACGACATTCGCTGGCTGGCTTCCGGGCCGCGTTGCGGCCTGGGCGAGCTTTCAATTCCTGAGAATGAACCAGGGTCTTCGATCATGCCGGGCAAGGTAAATCCGACGCAGTGTGAAGCCATGACCATGGTCTGTGTGCAGGTGCATGGCGCAACCGCGGCGGTGGGCTTCGCCGGGTCGCAGGGCAACTTCGAACTGAATGTCTACAAGCCGGTGATCATTTACAACTTCCTGCACTCGGTCACATTAATTACTGACGCGTGCCATGGCT
The DNA here is from genome assembly GCA_963801885.1 of uncultured Acidobacteriaceae bacterium. Classification (GTDB taxonomy): domain Bacteria; phylum Acidobacteriota; class Terriglobia; order Terriglobales; family Acidobacteriaceae; genus Sulfotelmatobacter. Next base: position 466,756 of record CAWDGL010000010.1, on the reverse strand, counting down.
ATGTGGAGTACATGCTCAAGGGCATCGAAGTTGATCGTTCCAAAGTGGATTGGTACGTGAAGAATTCTTTGATGCTGGTGACGGCGCTAGCGCCGAAAGTGGGTTACGACAAGGCGGCGCAGATCGCGCATACGGCGCATGTGGAACACTCAAGCTTGCGCGAGGCAGCGCTGAAGCTGGGCTATCTGACGGGCGAAGAATTTGATCAGCTGGTCAGACCTGAGAAGATGACGCACCCATAGTGCTGCCGTCATGGCGGGCGCCACCCTACGCAAGAAATGAGTTTCGCCTCATTTAGAAGTAGTAAGCTACTCTGTATCTACAGTATCTACACGCAAGGTGGTGGGCTTATGCCTAGAGCGCGAGTGGTGAAGTGGGGGAACAGCCTGGCAGTGCGTATTCCGAAGGCCGTTGCGGAACAAGCTCGCCTGCGGGAAGGTGATCCGATTTTGATCGAAGCTTCAGACGGGCACGTCGAACTGTATCCGACCGAAAGGATTCCAACTCTCGAGGAGTTGGTGGCACAAATCACACCCGAAAACCGTTATGAAGAGCTCGACTGGGGCCCACCCGTCGGCAAGGAAATCATTGAATGGTAACTCGCTATGTCCCCGATGCCGGAGACATCGTCTGGCTGGATTTTGATCTGCAAGCGAGACGCGAACGGGCCCATCGCTGCTCCTCGCTGGTAAGGGTACAATCGAGCGAGTGGGCTGGCGGTCGTCTGCCCTCGTAGTCGATCACGATTCGACGCGCGTCATCTCTTCGGCAGATGGCTTGACTTCCACCTTCTTGGCCCGTGTAGTCGTGATCACGATGACGCTCACTAGGATCAGCAGCGTCCCTACAATCGTGCGCGGTCCCAGCCCTTCCCCGCCGAAAAAATATCCGATGAGAACGGCGACTACGGGATTTACATACGCGTAGGTGCCTACTTTTGTTGGTGATTCGTGATGGATGAGCCAGACGTAGGCGGTGAAGCCGATGATCGATCCTGCCACGATTAGATACGCCAGCGCGAGCCACGCTTTCGGCGAAACTGCCTCGACGTGAAAGCCGCGAAATTCTCCCAGCAGGGCTGCAGTGAGCGTGAGCAGCACGCCTCCTGCCAGCATTTGAGCGCCAGAGCTCATGGCTTTGGAGGCAGGCAGCGGCATCTTCCGGTTGAGAGAAGCCGCCACCGACCAACTAATGGCGGCGATGATCAGTGCGCCGGCTCCGGTAGCATTTACGGGAGCTTCGCCGAGTCTGGTCGAGTGTCCGGGCGGAAAAAATCCGACCAGGATGGCAACGCCGGCCATGCCTAATAGAAGCGCGAGGCTGAGGCGCAACGTCAGGCGTTGCGTTCGCAGGAAAATAATTTCTCCGATGGTCATGAATACAGGGATGGTCGCCAACATGACGGCTGCTATGCCCGATGGCACTCTCTGTTCCGCCCAGAAGAGCAAGCCGTAATCGACTACAAAAATCAGAATCGCGAGGAACGAGGCCGAACCCCACTCCCGAGCGCTGGGAGAAGGCGTGCCGCGTGCGCGCAGCCATGCATAGAGAACGATTCCGGCAACCAGGAAGCGCATGGCTGCAAGCAAGAGCGGAGGAACCTCGTGCACGCCGATGCGAATTGCCAGAAAGGTCGAGCCCCAGACGAAATAAATAATCGCGAAGGCAAGCAGAACTTTCCAGGTGCGCGGTTTGGCAATTGTGTTCATGCGAAGACCAAGAAGTTTGATTAGATCACCGTGCTGCTGCGAAGTCGCTGACTTCCAGCACAAAAAGATTGGATGGCTATGATTGGCTGCTAATGACCTGCGTGCCCGGGCTCTGGGCGGAATGGATTCGACCCGATTACTTAGCGAAATCCCCTTCGGCTTCGCGGTGTCGAAAATCCCCACTTCTCGCGCCAAGGACGCGCGAGAAATGGGGCACCCGGACTTTTTATCTTCCCGGGTGGGCCGCTGCCTCGTGGACACTCAGGGCAGCTTTCGCGCCGCTGGAAATGGCGCGGGGCCATGCGATCGCGCCGCCGGTGCCTGTCTAAATGTTTGAGTGAGCTTTTACTTCTTCAGCAGGCTGGTATGGCTGGCGACGCATTGCCACTTGCCCAGGTCTTGAACCCAGGTGTCGGTGAAGCGGCCAACGTGGTCATAGGGCTTGCCCTGGTAGGAGCCTTGCGTGTGATAAATGCCGGTGACCACGGCGGTGTCGCCAAAGAAATTCATTTTGACGTCTTGAATGCTAAGAGCGGTCGGTTTAAAGAGCGGATCTTTAATGTCGGCAAGAAATCTTTGTTTGTTGCTGAGTTCGCCATCCCACTCCGTGTTCACGAAGCGGCTGGAAACTAAAGCTTCCAGGGAGGCCGAGTCGCGGTTGACTTGAGCCTCATTCCACAGGTGTTCCAGCACCAGGAGCTTGCTTTCGCGTGGATCCGTTTGCTGGCCGAAAAGGTTGAGCGGCGCCACGCTCAGCAGAAGAGTACAGCAGATGATACGAATCATTTTTATTGCCCGCTCACCGCATCCCCACGTGAGGCGAACGTTCCCGAACGTTAGCATTTGGACGGGGGCGAAGGCCAGCGGAATGCGGTTTAGCCAATTACGAAGGTCATGGAAAAACTTCGGAGGTTGGAATTCGGGCTGCGGGCCGGACGATTTCGAATGCTGCGTTTGCACTGGGGAAATTCCCTTGCGAAAATCCCCGCTTCTCGCGCAAAGGACGCGCGAGAAATGGGGCACCCGAACCTTTCATCTTTGTTAAGTGCGCCGCAGCCCACGGGCAGAAGCCAGGGCTTTGAGGTCAGAAGTCTGAGGTCTGAGGTCCGTCTTTAGAACGCCCAGCGCAGCAATGTGGCGCCCACGGTGAAACCGGCGCCGACTGAGGCTAGCATTACCAGGCTTCCCTTCTTCAGTTTGCCCTGCTCTAGCGCGGTATTCATAGCCAACGGAATTGTGCCCGCCGTGGTGTTGCCGTAGCGATCAATGTTGATGACTACTGCGTCGGGGCGCAAGCCAAGGCGGTCGGCGGTGGCATTAATGATGCGCAGGTTCGCTTGATGTGGAATGAAGGCGTCAATGTCGGAGCCTTTCAGCCCGTTGCGTTCGAGAAGCTTCTGACAAAGCTCCGTCTGTTTGCGAACGGCGAATTTGAACACCTGCTGGCCGTCCTGGTGGACGTAGTGCATCCGCTTTTCAATTGTTTGCTTGCTGGTGGGATGCAGGCTGCCTCCGCCGGGCATGAAAAGAAACTGGCCACCGGAGCCATCGACTTCGTGAATGAAGTCAATCAGTCCAACGGAATCATCTTCCGCAGGTTCCAGAATCGCCGCTCCCGCGCCGTCGCCGAAGATGACGCAGGTGGCACGGTCAGCGTAGTCGATGATTGAAGACATGACATCCGCGCCAATGACCAGCACTCGCTTGTGTGCGCCAGTGGCAATGAATTGCGCGCCCACTTGTATGGAATAAACAAAGGCGGAGCAGGCGGCGGAAAGATCGAATCCCCAGGCTCCCTTGGCCCCCAGCTTGTCCTGCACCACGCAGGCAGTCGAGGGAAAAAACATATCTGGCGTCACTGTGCCCACGATGATGGCGTCCAGATCGGTAGCACTCAGGCCACGCTGCGCCAGCGCCTTCTTAGCGGCTGCGACGGCAAGGTCGCTGGTGGCGACACCTTTCTCCGCGATATGGCGCTCGCGAATGCCCACGCGAGCCATGATCCATTCATTGTCGGTGTCGACCATCTTTTCCAGGTCGGCGTTGGTGAGCAAGCGCGGCGGCACATAGGTGCCGAGAGCGCTGATTTTTGAGCGGATGAGTGTGGTCAACTAGAACTCCTCAATCAATCTCCAGTAATTCTGAAGGATTGGAGGAAGAATGTCTAACGGCGGAGATCGGACGTCAGACGTTGGACCTCGGACCTCGGACCTTAGCAAGCTCAATGAGCATTTCGTGCGGGGACGTTAGGAGACTTTGATCCGGCTCAATAACCGCGAAGGTCTGAGGTCCGATGTCTGACGTCTGACGCCCGCTTCTAAAATGCCCAGCGCAGCAGCGTGGCGCCAGAGGTAAAGCCGGCGCCTACGGTTGCGACTAATACGCGATCTCCTTTTTTCAACTTTCCTTCATCCACCGCTGTCTGCATCGCGATCGGAATGGTGCCCGCGGTGGTATTGCCGAAGCGATCGATATTGATAATGACTTTTTCCATGCGGCATTCCCAGTCGGTCGGCGGTCGCTGTGATGATGCGGCGGTTGGCCTGGTGCGCGATGAAGCAGTCGATATCTTTACCGGTAAGTTTATTTTTCTCGAGGATGCGTTCGGTCATCTCCGCCATTTTCTTGACCGCATATTTGAAGACATTTTTGCCATCCTGGTGGATGTAATGCATTCTCTGGTCTACGGTTTCGTGCGTGGCGGGATGCAAACTTCCCCCCGCCGGCATGCAAAGATACTGTCCGCCCATGCCTTCGACCTGGGCTACATGATCGAGGATCCCGAGTTCGCTATCCTCGGAGGGCTCCAGCAGAACCGCACCCGCGCCGTCGCCAAAAATAATGCATACCGCGCGATCGGTGTAGTCCGTCATCGACGAATTTACGTCGGAGCCGATGACCAGCACTTTCTTGTACTGGCCAGACTCTACGAACTTCACGCCCGTATTGAGCGCGTACAAAAATCCGGAGCAACCAGCGGAAACATCGAAGCCCCAAGTATTTTCGATGCCCAATTTGTGCTGCACCAGGCAGGCGGTCGAGGGATACATCATGTCGGGCGTCACCGTACCTACCACGATCAGGTCAACCTGCTGCAAGTCGAAAGGATGCGATGCGAGCAAATTCTTTACCGCTGCGACCGCCAGATCGCTGGCGGCCACGCCCTTGTCCACGATGCGGCGCTCGCGGATGCCGACCCGCTCCATAATCCATTCGTTGGTGGTATCAACCATTTTTTCCAGGTCGGCATTGCTGAGAACTCGCGGCGGCAGATAGGTACCCAGGGCGCTGATTTTTGCGCGGATCGGCTTGGTCAATGAGAAAGCTCCTGAACTATGGAACTGAGTATTCTCACGGAACGGGATGGGAATGTCTAACAGGATTCGCTAAACGAGAGGGATATTGCGGCCAACGGCGTTCAGGCAGTGTTGGTGTTCACGAGGGCAAATTGTCTGCGGTTGACTCGATTGCTCTGCAGGGGGTGAATCGCGCTGAATCTTCGCCCGAGATCCCTCGCCCCGCTGGTAAAGGCGCGGGGCCACGGGATGACGCCTTGGTGAACGATGCGTAATGCCGCTTCGGAGCGCTTCAGGCGGCAGCGCGTCCGCCCTCGTGCTCCATCCAGTCGCGGATGAATGAGGGGCAGCTGGCGATACTGAAGTCACGATTTTCGCCATTCACCAGATACAAGAGCGCGGCGCGATCCAGTTCTTCCAGGTGTGCCAGGCTGAGCACGGACCACAGCTCGCAATCGGCCGCGGAATGAACCAGTTGGTCTAAATACGCCAGATGCCCCTGAAATAATTTTCCTGAGACGCGGATGGTGACATGTGGAGCGAGCTTGGGGGAAACGGCCTGATTGTTCATTTTTCTCCTCGCGGCCAGGTTGGATTTGCCTTGCCTACTAACTTGATGCGCGGAGAAAGGTTTCTTGCGAAAAGAGTCGTAAAGAACTTGTAAATCCTTGTAATCAGAAGGGCAGAAACCACTGGCGATGAAAACTTAGAAAAATAGCCAGGCACCGGGAACTCACTGCACACGCAAGAGCCCGTTACCGTTGCTTCCTTCCGGACCTGGCGGGGTTGGCGAGAGTACGTCGCGTGAGACCGATGCCTGACCTGAATCATTCTAGCATTCGCAATTCGGCCCGCTGAGCGCGGGAAGGTCCCTTGTAATCCGCGGGCTGCGGGTGCCACGATGGACATGTGACTTTTGGTGCAAGAATTGTTCGCCCAAGCCTTCCCTTCTGTTCGCGATTGTCGAACAATGGGAGCTAAGTACACGCGGCGCAGGGTATCCGTGCGCGCGAACCAACCGAATGACGTATAGCTCTCCAATCGCCGGCGTAATCCCCATGTCACGGGCCATCGACCATTACTTCGAATTGGCCTTATATCTCCTTGTGTGCACAGGATTTGGAACGTTAGCCAGCACCAGCGGCTTGGATTTTCCTTCCGTCATTCTGGTTTCGGTCGCTTTGGTTTTCCGCGGTTATCTGCTGGCCAAACGGCGCACATGGACTATTTCAGAAAGATGGACCACTCCGCTTTCGATAGCGTATTTCGTCTTCTTCGCCGCCGATTATTTCATTTTTTCACGAGCCTTCTTGCCCGCCACCGTTCACCTAGCTTTGTTTGGCGTTGTGGTCCGGATGTTCTCCTTGCGCCGGGAGCGCGACCACGTGACTTTGGCCGTCCTCGCTTTTTTGATGGTCTTGGCCGCAGCGGTTTTGACAGTCGACAGTATTTTTCTCTTCGCCTTCGCGGCGTTCATGCTGATGGCGGTAGGAACATTTGTGTTAATGGAGATGCGACGCTCTGGGCATGCGGCCAATATTCAGGCAAAGCATTCCAATGATCCACAGGAACACCGGCATCTGGCCTTCTCCATGGCGCGGGTGGCGCCAGCGCTGATGTTGATGATTCTGATCAGCGGTGCGGCGGTCTTCTTTGTTATGCCACGCATGTCCGCCGGATATATGGGCAACTTTTCCTTCGGCACCGACCTTTCGTCTGGATTCAGCGATCATGTGCAACTGGGACAAATCGGGCAGATCCAACAATCGAATGCGGTCGTGATGCATATCCAGATCGAAGGCGACACCGTTGGCCGTTATGACCTGCGCTGGCGCGGCGTCGCTTTATCGAATTTCGACGGCACCTCCTGGTTCAATCCGCGGGAAAGGGTTGTCCTCCACCAGAACTGTTGTTCGGTTCCGGTTGCGGCGCAAGCCAACCTGCCGGCGCAACCCTATATATTCGCGAGACAGGGCCGCGATCATTTGATCCATTATCGGGTGGTGATGGAACCGATCGGGACGAACATTTTTTTTCTGGCGCCGTGGGCGCGACGTGTGACGGGCGACTATCAGATGCTGGCCGCGGATTCCGTGGGTACGGTTTACGACTTCGACAATCAACACCCGATTACCAACTATCAGGCAGAATCCGATATTTCCGAGCCGGCGCCCGCAGAACTGCGCGCCGCCAGGGGAAACTATCCGCCGCAAATCGAAGGAGTTTATCTGCGCCTGCCTGCTCTCGATCCACGGATTGCGCGCCTGGCGACCCAGATCACCGTCACGTCGAGCAACGATTTCGACCGAGCGGCAACCATTGAAAGCTATCTGCGGACGCACTTTGGCTATACGCTTCAGCTGCCGCAGACGAGAGTAAAAGATCCGCTCGCCAATTTTCTCTTCGAACGCAAACAGGGACATTGCGAATACTTCGCCTCCGCCATGGCGGTGATGTTGCGTACGTTAGGAATCCCCTCACGTGTGGTCAATGGATTTCGCAGTGACGAGTTCAACGACCTGACTGGCAACTACGTAGTTCGCGCCAAAGATGCGCACTCCTGGGTAGAAGCTTATTTTCCTGGTTATGGCTGGCAGACTTTCGACCCGACGCCGGCGGGCGGCGCCGCGCGGCCCCAGGGCTGGAGCCGGATCGGCCTGTACTTCGACGCCATGTCGTCGTTCTGGCGCGAGTGGGTGGTCAGTTACGACAGCTCGCATCAGTATGTACTCGGCCGCACTGCCATCGTCCGCAGCCGCACGCTCTGGGAAAGTACCCGCGAATGGGCACGCGTTCACTATGAATCCATGTTGCAGTGGGCGCAGCGCAGTCAGGATCGCGTGGAGCATTCGCCGCGCGGCTGGGCTGTTATCGGTGCGGCCGTTACTGTTTTACTCATGCTGCTGGGAAACCTGGGACGGATCGTGCACTGGCTGCACGAGCGCTGGTTGCAGGCGCATCCCGAGCGATCTCCAGAACAGGCGGCGGCCATGTGGTACCACCGCATGGCCCGGGAACTGGCTCGACGCGGCGTGAAAAAACCGGTCGCGCAGACCTCGCAGGAATTTCTGAAAAAGATTGAAGATAACAAGCTGCGCGAGCCGGTGGCTCGCTTTATCCAGGTTTACGAGTCCGCTCGTTTTGGAAATTCCACCGAAGATGCGCAGCGCTTGCCCGAGTTGTACGAGGAAGTCGAAACTGCGACGCGCAGCCGTTGAACGCTTGCCTTTTATGGCAGCGGGCAGTTTGGCCTTCAAACGATTTTGTCATCCTGAGCGTAGCCGTTTTTTCAGGCGTAGCGAAGAGCCTGCCCTGAGCGAAGCCGAAGGGATCTCCCGCTTAGCCGGCCCAATGCGCAAGCCAAATTGCACGACTGCCCCTTTTTCCAAACTTCTTCTGGTGTTCTCCCAGGATGCTAAAATAGAAAGATTGCATGCCTGTAAAAGACCTCACTGTTAGCGGTTCCCCTGATCTTAAGCCAGCATCCGAGAGAGAGAAATTCAGGGAGAATCCGCATTCCCCACGGCCACAGAAGGTTGGCTTCGTCAGCCTTGGCTGCCCTAAAAATCTTGTCGACAGCGAAGTCATGATGGGCCTGCTGGCGCGGGCAGGAGCGGAACTGACGCGTCGCGCAGAAGATGCGGACGTCATCGTGGTCAACACCTGCTCGTTCATCGAAAGCGCGCAGCAGGAGTCGGTGAATACGATCCTGGAAATGGCGGTGCACAAAACCGGCGGTAAGGCGAAGAAACTGGTGGTGGCCGGTTGCCTGGTGGAGCGCTTCCGCGACCAGATTCGCAAGGATATTCCTGAAGTCGACGCCGTTGTGGGAACGGGCGAGTTGGAAAAGATTCTGGCGGCGACGGGCGTGGCATCTGCAACTGAGCCCAGTAATTCTCCGTTTGTGGTTTTGCAGTCACGGCCGGAAGGCGCAGCCCGCGCGGCGCAGGGCCGCTTCTCGCGCGATTTATGGGATGGAGCGATCGGCGACCTGCCGAATTATCTTTACGATGACGCCACGCCGCGAATTCTGGCCACGCCGCGGCACATGGCGTATATCAAGATTGCCGAGGGCTGCGACCATCCCTGCACTTTCTGCATTATTCCGCAACTGCGCGGGCAATTTCGTTCCCGGCGATTTGAATCGGTGATTGCCGAGGCGGAGCGGCTTGCGGCAAACGGCGTGCGCGAGATTACCCTGATCGGACAGGACACCACTTGCTACGGCGAGGACTTTGGCCTGAAAGACGGCCTGGCTCTGTTGCTCGAGAAGCTTGCCGCCATCGAAGCCTTACGTTGGGTCCGCTTTCTTTACGCGTATCCGAATAAGATCACCGGCAAATTGCTGGATACGATCGCCTGCCACGAGAAAATCTGTTCCTACATGGACGTGCCGCTACAGCATGCTTCGGCGTCCGTTCTGAAGCGCATGAAGCGAGGCGGCGGAGCGGATGTTTTCCTGCGGTCCATTGAAAAGATGCGGCGCATTGTGCCGGATTTGACTCTTCGCACATCGTTCATCGTGGGTTTTCCCGGCGAGACCGAAAAAGAATTCGCCGAGCTTTGTGACTTTGTTCGCGAGGTGAAATTCGACTGGATGGGTGCCTTCGGGTACTCCGATCAGGATGGCGCAGCTGCGTACGCGCTGGGATCGAAACTTTCATCGCGCGAAATTGAGCGGCGACGGAAGTATCTTATGGGTATCCAGCGACAGATCAGCAAAAAGAAAAAGAAGGCATTGGTCGGTCGGGAGTTCGATCTGTTGCTGGAAGGCGAATCGGAAGAGACCGAACTTCTTCTGGAAGGCCGCACTCCCATGCATGCGCCTGAGATTGATGGCAAAGTCTTTGTCAACGATTTCCCAGACGAACAGCAGCCGCAGGCCGGCGAATTTTATCGTTGCCAGATTACCGAAGCGCACGATTACGATCTGGTAGCCCGGATTTTGTAAGAAGCATTGTTTGAGCCGTCGTTTCTCCATATGCCCCGCAAGCGCATCGTCAAACTTCGTTGTCCCATCTGCAAGAAGCCGGTTAAGAGTGACAACCTTGAATTTCCTTTCTGCAGCGACCGCTGCCGTCTGATCGATCTGGGCAAATGGGCCAGCGGTCAATATGTGATCTCTTCGCCAACTACCGACGCTGAAGAAGGAATCAGAGACCGCACCGCCGAAGACCAAGAGGACGAGCCGTGAAGCCCGGCGTCAGTTCAGCCACCGGCAGCACTGCGTCGCCCGACCGTAGCGCCGGCGTCTCGCCGGCTGTGGCGGGGGCGTCCCACCCTCGCTTCGGCGAGGTTAAGATCCGCGACCGCGGCCATCTCCCCCACTGGGAAAACGAAAGTGCGATCTATTTCATCACGTTTCGCTTGGCCGACTCCCTGCCGAAATCCGTTCTTGACCGGATCGCGTCGGAACGCGAAGCCATTCTCAAAACCGCGAATCAGATGCACCGCGACCTGAGCCAGGACGAACGCCGGAAAATTCAACGCCTTTCCACCCCCATCGTAGAGAAGTTTCTCGATAGCGGCGCCGGCTCATGCTATTTGCGGAACCCGGCTATCGCAGAAGAGGTCGCAAATGCCTTGCATCACTTCAACGACCGACGCTATCGGCTCTTTGCATGGTGCGTCATGCCGAATCACGTGCATGCAGTCATCCGCCTGCTCACTGGTCAGACACTGGCAGGGGTACTTCATTCGTGGAAGTCTTTCACTGCGAAACGCGCAAACGAAATTCTCGGACGGGAAGGTCCATTCTGGCAGAGGGAGTACTATGACCACCTGATTCGAAACGAAGGCGAACTCGAACGGTGCATTCGCTACGTGGCTGAAAATCCGGAGAAGGCGAATCTGAAAGATTGGAGATGGGTATGGGTGTGCGGGCATGATGCCCGCACTACAGCCGCCGAGGACGGCGGCGCTACAAGTCACGGCTCGTGATATGGCCAGCACACCCAAGTCGGCAGGCAGCGCACCTACAGAGAGGAGCGCCACGGTTGCGGCGCCCCGCCCGCGTGCGCCAGCATGGGCTGAACTGACTGCGACTTTCTTCGGAATTGGATGGCTGCGGCCGGGGCCCGGAACATGGGCGTCCGCGGTCGCAGTGGCACTGTGGGCGGTAATCGCGCGTCTGCTACCGCACCCGGCCCGGATGCCCGTAATAATCGCCTTGGCAGTCGCCCTGACGCTGATCGGCATTCCCGCTGCGACGAGAGTCGCACGAGGATTGGGCAGCAAAGATCCGCAGATGGTTGTCATTGATGAGGTCGCCGGACAACTCATCGCGCTGATCGCGGTCCCGCTTGCATGGAAAACTTTTCTCGCGGGTTTTATACTTTTCAGAGCCTTCGATATCATTAAGCCGCCGCCGGTTCGGCAACTGGAGCAACTTCCGGAGGGAATGGGAATTGTGCTTGACGATGTGGCGGCAGGAATCCTGGCTTTGGTTGGGATGCATCTTTTGCTGCATTTTGGGCTACTAAGTTAGTAACGGTCGCGCCTAACGTTGTGCGATCATTGCTTGTTTCCGTGCGGTTCAATTTCATGGGATTTTCTGAGCGCATTCTGGGCAAGAAGAACGCAAACGGCGAACCTCGCATTGATATTGTTGCGCCGTCGCTCGCGCTCGCCGGTGGCGAACTCCGCATCACCGGCTCCGGTCTTCGCCCGCAGGAACTGCATCGCCCCAAAGTACAGTTCGGTGATTTTGAAGGCTCCATCATCGTCAGCTCCGATGGATTTCTGGTCGCGCGCGTTCCCGAAGGAGCGACGTCCGGTCCGGTCGTCGTTGCTACGAACGGCCATGTCAGCAATTCGCAAACGGTGAAAGTAGCGGTGCCCATCGCCGATAATCTTCATCCCGTCACCAGCCCCGCGCTTGACCCTGAAGGCAATATTTACGTTACGTTCTCGGGTTCGCGCGGCCAAAAAGTTCCGGTTGCGATCTACAAGATCGATACGAATTACACGATCAAGCCATTTGTCTCTGAAATGATGAACGCCACGGCTATTGCTTTCGATCGCGAGGGGCAGATGTATGTTTCCTCGCGCTTTGACGGAGCTGTCTATCGCGTGGCCCCAAACGGGACCATGACCACCTATGCGGAAGGCATGGGCATCGCTACGGGAATCGCGTTTGATTGCGAGCAGAGTCTTTATGTGGGCGATCGCAACGGAACAATATTCAAAATCTCGCGCGACCAGCAGGTGTTTGTATTTGCCACGCTCGAGTCCAGCGTTTCGGCCTATCATCTGGCGTTCAATCCGCAAGGCGATCTTTTCGTTACCGGACCCACGGACCGCGTCTACAAAATCGATCCCAATGGAAGCGTGACCACGTTCTACAAAGGACTGGGACGCCCGCAGGGTCTGGCCTTCGACGTGGACGGAAATCTTTATGTTGCGGCATCGTTATCGGGCACGCGCGGAATCGTAAAGATCGCGCCTGACGGAATGGCGAATTTGGAAGTTGCAGGACAGGGTTTAGTCGGGCTTGCCTTTGCCCCCGGGCGCTCCGTCATTCTGGCGACCACCAGCAGCGTCGCCACATCCGGCAGCGTGCATCATCTTTCCTGGAACATCCAGGGTCTGCCGTTGCCGCCGGATTAAGCTGGTTTGTGACCCCGCCATGGTCTCCAACACTTCTGGTGGTCATTCCAACAGTCTTCGTCGTACGTCCAACCCTCCTGGCTGTCAGTCCACCACTCCTCGTTTTCAGTCCAGCACTCCTTGTTGTTATTCCGAACGAAGTGAGGAATCTGCTTTTCAGCCTGCGCCCATAAGTCTCTTGCCGGTCCTCTTCTCTTTTCGTTTAAACTTTTAACGCGTGAACGCTGAGATCATTGCGGTGGGCTCGGAGATGCTGACGCCCTTCCGCATGGACACCAATTCCCTTTACCTGACCGAACAGCTCAACTTGCTGGGCGTCGACGTAATTTTCAAAAGCATCGTGGGCGACAATCAGCGGCACTTAGTCGCGGCTGCGCAGCATGGGCTGTTTCGCTCCGACATCCTAATTTTCAGCGGTGGCCTTGGACCTACGGAGGACGATTTGACGCGTGAGGCTGTGGCCCAGGCTCTCGGTCTATCGCTGCGACGCGATCCGGAAATCGTCGCTCATTTGGAGCGGCGCTTCGCAGAGCGCGGTTGGAAGATGGCTGCCAACAATGCGAAACAAGCGGACGTGCTCGAAGGCGCTACGGTGCTGCCCAACCCGAATGGCACTGCGCCAGGGCAGTGGCTGAGCGGCGAGTTCGATGGGCGCGAACACATCATCGTGCTGCTGCCCGGCCCTCCGCACGAACTGAAGGCTCTATTTGAAACTGAAGTGCGGGAGCGCATGCGCGCCAAAGTGCCGCCAGCGGCTCTGGCAGTTCGCACCTTGAAGATTGCCATGCTGGGCGAATCGACTGTGGACGCCCGCGTTGCGCCCATCTACAAACGCTACACCGATGTTGATACCACCATCCTGGCAGGCGCGGGAGAAATTGAGCTGCATTTCAAAACCCAAGGCTCGTCGCTGGCGGCAGCGCAAGCTCGCGTGGACGAAGTGGCGGAGGTGGTGGAGGACGAATTGGAGGACGCGGTCTTCTCGTGTAACGGCGAATCTTTGGAGCAGATTGTCGGCTACTGGCTGCAAATGCGCAATGCGACGGTTGCCGTCGCGGAATCCTGCACCGGAGGTTTATTGGCGGAACGGCTCACCTCGATCAGCGGCAGCTCACGCTATTTTCTGGGCGGCGCGGTCGTGTATTCGAACGCGCTGAAAACCGAATTGGCCGGCGTGCCCGCGGAAATGATTGAGCGCCACGGCGCGGTCAGCCGCGAAGTTGCGGCGGCTCTGGCGGAAGGCATTCGTTATCGCTGCGAATCGACCTTGGGGGTTGGCGTGACTGGTGTTGCCGGACCGAACGGAGGTACGGCGGAAAAGCCGGTAGGCCTGGTCTTTCACGCGGTGGCCAGCGATCGCGGAACCGAAGTAGTGCAACGCAATTTTCCCGGCGATCGCCAGCGCATTCGCCGCTTCGCTTCCACCATGGCGCTCGACATGTTGCGCAAGAAACTGATGTGAGAGAAGCTTTTGGCTTCTAGCTGTTAGCTTCTAGCTTTGACTGGTACCGCAGTGGCCTTTTTGCCCGTTGAGCCATAATGCTGTCGCGGCGAGTACGGTCAGCCGATGAGAGGTTCTAGCTAGAGGCTAAGAGCTAGAAGCTAGCAGCTTTTTTATGCGCCTCTTCGTTGCTCTCGACATTGACGACGCCGTTCGCCAACGCATCGCGCGTTTCATGGAGGGAGTGGAGGGATTCGCGCCCGATGCACGCTGGGCAAAACCAGAGACGCTGCATGTGACGTTGAAGTTTATCGGCGAGCAACCGGAGGCAGCGGTGGAGGGGATTAAGGACGCTTTGGCTAAGGTGACGAGTGAAATTATGGAGATAAATTTCCGAGGTCACGGATTTTTTCCGTCGGCAAAATCAGCGCGCGTGTTCTGGGTTGGCATGGACGCCGGCCCCGAATTAGGTGCTCTGGCTGCCGCGGTTGACAACAAAATGGCAACACTGGGAATTCCAAAAGAAGACCGCGCATTCAGCCCGCACCTCACGCTGGCGCGTGGCCGGGGCGGCTCCGGTTCGCCGCGACGAAGCAAGAACGATGCTCCCAATCGAGTTTTTTACCATTTGCAGGAAAAATTGGCGGCTCTGTCCACGCCCGAGTTTGGTACCATGTCGGCCCGCGAGTTCTTTTTGTATCAAAGCCAGCTCTCGCCGAAGGGATCGAGGTATACCAAGCTGGCAGGCTTCGCTTTAAAGTAGCTTGTTCGCTGCCTGAAAGAACGACGATTCATGGAATGCCAAGATTAGTTCTCATCGCCGCTACGAGTTATCTCTTAGGCTCGACCCCGTTTGGCTATCTCCTGGTGCGAATGTTTCGAGGCGAGGACGTGCGACGCACGGGCAGCGGCAATATTGGGGCGACGAATGTCGCCCGCAAATCGCCGCTACTCGGTTTGCTGACTCTGTTGCTGGACGCTCTGAAAGGCTCGATGGCAGTGGCCGCAGGCGTTCTTCTGAATCCCGCGATCTCTCCCACAATCTTCGCGCGCTTTTCGTTCGTTAATATTCCGTGGAGTACGACCTTTCCCGCTTCATCTCCAGCTGTGGTCACAGGCGCGGCTCTGGCTGCGCTTTTTGCCGTAGTTGGCCACATGTTTCCCATCTGGCTGAACTTTCGCGGCGGAAAAGGAGTCGCTACAGGGATGGGCGCATTCCTGGTCATTGCTCCGAAGGCAGTGCTGCTTTCGGCCGCGATCTTTCTGATTCTGGTACTCGTTTTCCGCTATGTTTCTTTGGGGTCGATTGCCGCCGTCGCGGCATTTCCTAATCTCATGCTGGTGCTGCGCGAGTATGGCAACTCCCCTGTAGCTTTGGTATTGATGGCCGCGGCCTCGGTGCTGATCATCCTAAAGCATTCCGCAAATATTAGCCGTCTGCTGACGGGCAGTGAAAACCGATTGGGATCGAAGCACGCATGAGCGAGATTGCGATCATTGGCGCGGGCGCGTGGGGCACGGGCATCGCGATCGTGCTCGGGCGCAAAGGGACGCACCACGTTCGCCTGTGGGCGCACGAAGCTGACGTCTGCGAATCGATTATGCAGAAGCGGCTTAACGAGAAATTTCTTCCCAGCCGCCGCATTCCCGACTGCGTCTCGGCCAGCAACGACCTGGCGGCAACTTTGCAGGGCGCACAAATCGTCGTCAGCGTAATGCCATCGCAGCATTGCCGGACTTTGTTTCAGCGCATGCGCACGATGATCCAGCCAGAGACATTAATCGTTAGCGCAACCAAGGGATTGGAAGAAGGTTCGTTGCAGCGGATGAGCGAAGTGATCGCACAGGTGCTGAAGCGGGATGACGGAGCAGTTCCCGCGGTGGGCGCGCTGAGCGGACCGTCGTTCGCGCAGGAAGTTGCCCGCGGTGACCCTACGGCGATTACGATTGCGTCGGCGGATGCGCCGCTTTTGCGCACCGTCCAACAGGAGTTCAGCGACCCGAGCTTCCGCATTTACACCAACAGCGACCTGGTTGGCGTGGAACTGGGCGGCGCACTCAAGAATATTGTTGCCATTGCCGCGGGAATTTGCGACGGCCTGGGCTTCGGCCACAACTCCGTCGCAGCTCTGATTACGCGCGGTCTAGCGGAGATGACTCGGCTGGTCGTGGCTTGCGGAGGCCGCGCTGAAACCATGGCCGGACTGGCCGGCTTGGGAGATCTGGTTCTGACCTGTACCGGCGGCTTGTCGCGAAATCGAAGTGTCGGCGTTGAACTTGGGCGTGGACGAAAGTTGCCCGATATTATTGCGGGCATGCATGGCATGGTCGCCGAAGGAGTCTTTACCACTACGGCCGCAGTTGGATTGGCTCAAGCTCGTGGCGTCGAAATGCCCATCACGGAACAGATGCACGCGATTCTGCATCACGGGAAGGATCCGCGAGAAGCAATTCAGGAACTGATGGCGCGTAGCGGCAAGAGTGAGGGTGCGTCGTAAGCTCCCGGCTTTTAGCCTTTAGCTCTTAGATTTAGGGTGCCCGCCATCTTTGGAACTTTCCGCAAATTTGTGCCCGCACAGCCGTGTTACCCTTTACGGTCTTATCGATCTGTATCAGCACTAATCGGAGTTTTTCATGCATATTCCCAAATATCTGCTTGTCGTCGTGTTTCTCGCTCTGGCTCTGAACATTGCGCTGGCGCAAAACAAAAATATTGCCGAACGGCTGGGTTATCCGCGCGATGCCAAGCTGCTCATCATTCACGCTGACGATCTCGCGGTCGCACACTCTGAAGACGCGGCCAGCTTTGCCGCTCTCGACCAGCATGCGGTTACTTCTGCCAGCATCATGGTTCCCTGCCCCTGGCTGACTGAGGTAGCGACTTACGCCAAGAGCCATCCTGATGCGGACTTGGGCCTGCACCTGACTCTGAGCAGCGAATGGAAAGACTATCGTTGGGGATCGGTGGCGCCGCGCGACCAGGTTCCGAGCCTGTTTGATTCTTCCGGATATTTGTGGCCCGAGACGGAGCCGGCCGCGAGCAATATTAAGGCCGAGGATGCGGAGCGCGAGATACGGGCGCAGATCGAGCGTGCCCTCGCCATGGGAATTCATCCCACACATCTCGACAGCCACATGGGCGTGCTTTTTGCCCGGCCTGAACTTTTCGCGGTCTATGTGAAAGTTGCCCACGAGTACAAGCTGCCCTTCCTGGCGGTGCGATCTTCCGACGCTCCCAAAGAGCTACTGTCAATGCTCGCTGACAAAGACATCGTGCTCGATTCGGTGGTGATTGCGAATCCGAGCATTGCCCCCGGCGATTGGAAAAAGTTTTACGCGAACGCCATCCAGAATCTGAAGCCGGGAGTCACCGAAATCATTGTCCACCTCGGCCACGACGACGCGGAACTTCAGGCGGTCACGGTCGATCACCCTGACTATGGAGCAGCATGGCGGCAGCGCGATTACAATATCGTGACCAGTCCCGAATTCAAAAAAGCGCTCGAAGACAATCACGTCATTCTGATTCATTGGAGAGACCTGAAAGGACTTCTCAATTAGCTGCTCGCGCGAAAGCGGCTCGCTTTAACTCGCCAACTTCCGCCACCGTACCGCTTTTGAAAGGTACTTTGGTAATGCGATCTACTCCAGCTTTTCGTCGGGCCTGACACGATTCCCCGTTAGAATTTTAAAGACACCTTTGAAAGCTGCCGCCGCTTCGTCTTCGGCGTCTGCGATAAGTGAGGGGAGAAACTTGTCCGCCAGCGCTCCGAACCCGGCACGCATCCCGATTCTCTATGTGATCCTCGGTGTGCTTCTGGTGATCAGCATTGTCCCCATGTATTTCTATTCCACGCAAGTGGAGGCGATTAATCGCGACCGGTTGAAGACCAACGAGATGCTGCTGCAGAACACGGTAACGCGTTCGCTGGCCGACGATCTATCGCAACACGAGCGCTCGCTGCACATGATGCTGGCCAATTTGTCGTCCGCCATCCAGGTCGCCAGCGGTGGCGACATCGGCGAGACCAATATTCATTCTCCCGAACTGCGAGCCCTGCTGGAAAACTTCGTATCTTCTTCTGACGAACTAGCCTATGCCACCCTGTTGAACTCTGACGGCAAAGGAATATCGGCGGGACGCATTGCCCCGGACGCCTTCCTGAATCGAGAGTTGGAGCGAGCTTACTCCGCCGCACGCGATGGCCGCGAATATAACGGCCAGGCGCTGGTTGTGGGAGAGGGAAAATCCGCGCGTACGGTCTTCCTGGTCAGTTATCCGGTCACCTATGAGCAGCGCTTCCTGGGCATGATCGGCTCGGTAGTGGACCTGCAATTTCTGATCCGCCGATTGCGGGAAGTGAGCGGCGGTGGACTCACGCCGTACGTGGTCGACGCGCAAGGCCGGTTGGTGGCCGCGGCCAGCCCGGAGTATGCCACCGGCCAGGACATGAAAAATCTGGACATCGTGCGCAACTTTGTCGGCGGCGGCAATAAAGCGCAATTGGCTGAGACTCGCGAATTCTCTATGAACTCCGGGAGTGAGAAAGTGTCAATGCTCGGCACCTACAGTCCGGTCACTTCCCTGGATTGGGCCGTCGTGGTGCAGAAACCTCAGAGCGACGCTTATCGTGGGATCCTTGAAATGCAGCGTACCGGCCGCTTGCTGGCGCTTCTGTCGGTGCTGTTGAGCATGTTCGTCAGTATTTTTGCCGCTCGCCGCATTACCAATCCGTTGCAGGTGCTCACGCAATCGAGCCGGGCATTGGCGCGGGGCGATTTTTCACAGCGTGTTACACTTTCCAGCCGCACCGAGATTGGGGAACTCGCCCACACTTTTAACACTATGTCAGTGGAACTGGAACGTTTTGTCGCCGACCTGAAGCGCGCCGCCGAAGAAAATCGCGAGTTGTTCATGGGCTCGATCCAAATGTTGGCCGGTGCGGTCGACGAAAAGGATCCGTATACCCGGGGCCATTCCGATCGCGTCACGCGCTATTCCCTGCTGATTGCCAAGGAAATGAACATGTCTGACGAATTCCTCGAGACTCTGCGCGTCTCCGCTCAACTGCATGATGTAGGCAAGATCGGCATTGAAGACCACATCCTGAAAAAGCCGGGCGCACTGACCGAGGAAGAATTCGAAGTCATGAAGACGCATACGACAAAGGGCGCCAACATTCTGCGCCCGGTCACGCAACTGGCCGAGATGCTTCCCGGCATTGAGTTACACCACGAAGCGCTCGATGGGCGGGGATATCCTTACGGGCTGCAGGGCGATCAGATTCCGGTATTGGCTCGCATTATTGCCGTAGCCGATACTTTTGACGCACTCACCACCACGCGTCCTTACCAGCATGCGCACACGCCCGAGCAAACTTTGCAGATTATCAAGAATCTGGCAGGCAAACGCCTTGATCCTAAAGCGGTGGAAGCTCTGCTGGCGGTTTACAACCGGGGTGACATCAAGATTCAGCGATTCACCATCAAGCGGCCAATTGCGCCGTCGGCACAGGCGGCTGCGGCCGCGGTCGCCCCAGTCAGCGCGGTCGCGCCCACTTCCACCGAAATCGCCAATCTGGAAAGAACTCGAGTCTAGGCAATCCGAACGGTATGCATAGCACAAGAGCCTTGATTTACGAGGCCGCAACTGCTTTCCTCTGCTGCGCCAATTCCGCCTTGGCTCGCAACAATTCCCGGCTCTGGGGAAACTGCTGCAACCCTCGAACAACCAAGTCTTCCGCAGCTTTCCACTCCTTCATCTGACCTCGAATGCCGGCAGCGCGCAGGATGGTGATGGGATTGGGCAGCCCCAGGGCTAAACGCTCCGCGGCTTCCGCCGCCTGCGGCAAACTGTCCGTCAAGATGAAAGCTTTAATCATGCGGTCATGAATCTCGCAGATTTCCGGCGTCGCTTTCAGGGAGCGGGCGATCCGGGCCAATCCGTTTTTTTTCATTCCCAGTCGAATTTCAACCAATCCCAATTTGCTGGCAATGCGCGTGTCATTGGAGAGGATGCTGGCCGCGCGCATGTAAGCGGACCGAGCTTCTTTCAACTGCCCCAGGTTATAGAAAGCATCGCCGCGGATGTCTTCCTTAACTCCATTGGCGCGGCCAGTCAAAACAATACGGGATAACAATTCGAGGGCGAGTTTTTCGCCATGAATCTCAAGATAAAGGCTGGCCAGCGAAAGATAGGGGATGGTCGAGTAATTTGGATCGAGAGCCAAAGCTTTTTTGAAGCACTCGATTCCGCGAGAATAGTTCTTGAATTGCTCGTACTCCTGTAAGCCCATCTCGATCCATGCTTGCGGGTCGTTGGGCTGGTCTATGAGTTTAAGTCGTCCCAGCTTTCTGTAAAACTCGTCTTTTGATCGTAACTGTTCCGGCGAAGACAGATGCCCGAGATGATGAATCATGAGATCGGAAGTCGCAATCTGCAAGCCCAGCTTGCGAATGCGCGGCTCCACAAGTTCATGCACTCGCCCCACGTAATATATTTCTGGATCGCGGCGAAACAATCGACATAGCGCGAAGTCGGTGTACGCCCGCGCCTTTCCCGTTTGTGAAGCGGCAGAATCCATGGAAATGACCACCGGCGCATACCCCCCGGAGCCAAAGCGTACGGGAAGATAGTTTCGCAGGATGACGGAGTAACCGCCGATGGTCTTACTGCTCAGGAGCGCTGGAATCTTTTCTCGCGCTTGCCCATCCAACTGTTCGTCGTCGTCCAAGACGAGTACCCAATCCGTGGATAATTCTCTGAGGGCGCTATTGCGCGCATGCGCAAAATCATCTTGCCAGGGTGACTCGACTACTTTGGCTCCGAGTGAACGCGCCAGTTCCTGGCTGCCATCGCTGGATCCTGTGTCCGCAATAACGATCTGATCCACGACTCCTGCAATGGTGGCCAGGCATTCTCGCAGCCGGGCTGCGCCGTTTTTCACGATCATCGCCAAACCGAGAGTTGGCATCGCGTTTCTCCGAGGTGAAGCGCAGTTCTTCCAGGAATGTCTCAAGCGTAAGATCGGCTGAACCTGCCAAGTTCTTCAATAAGGGCGTCGCCAAGGGCAGTGGGGTTACTCGGCGAAACGAGGGCAAATTATGGAGGGACAGAATTTAAACAGCTTAATTACTTCGTCAAAGCGCCGCCACGCGTCGTTGCACCAGCAAAAAGTAGGCAGCCACCAACACCAGCACAGCTCCGTTTACGCTTAATACGATTGGAGCCGTAAACATCGGAATGAGCCATCCCGAAAGCAGATTTCCCATCGGCATCCCACCGCGAAACGCAAAGTTGTAGACGCTCATCACGCGGCCGCGCATTTCGTTCGTAATAATCAATTGCACCAGTGAGGTTACCGTAGCGAACACGGCCATCATGCTGGCGCCCACCCACACCAGCGTGGCATAACTCAAGGGCAGCGATTTTGATAGAGAAAAAACGGAAATGCCCGCGCCCAAACAGATGAGCATGATCAGGGCAAACCGTCCTTTGTTTCGCATATTTCCGATCCCAGCCATCGCCAGCGATCCGCAAATCGATCCCACCCCCATCAGCGAAAGCAAGGTCCCATACGTCTCCGGTCCGCGATGAAAAATGTCTTTCACAAACACCGGAAAATACGTCTGCATCGACATGCCCAGGAATGTCATCAAGAACGCCAAAACAATCAGCCCGACCATCGAGCCTTGATGCCAAATGAACTTGAAGCCCTGTTTCAGGCTGCTCAACATTGACCCCTTCGTACTCTCCGGCAGGAACCGCGCAGTGATCATGGACAGCGAAATTACCGGCGCCAGAAACGAAAGCGCGTTCAGCCCAAAGCACCACTTCTCGCCCCACTTCCCCAACACAATCCCCGCGATCGCGGGGCCCACCGTCACCGCCAGATTGAACTGGATAGAATTCAGCGCAATTGCATTCGGCATGTCGTCGCGATCGACTAGAGTCGGAATCAGCGCCGAATAAGCGGGTCCGCCAAAGGCCTGCGCCAGGCCCGAAACAAACGACAGACACAAGATCTCCCACACGTGCACCAAACCCATCGCCACCAGCACGGTCAGAATCGCCGCGCTCGCCATCTGAATGTATTGCGAGATCAGCAGAATCTTGCGGCGCTCGGTCCGGTCCGCCACCACTCCGCCGATCATCGTAAACAGAAAGATCGGAAGGCCTGACAGAAACCGGTCCAGTCCCAGCAGGGTCGCCGAATGGCTCAGCCGATAGATCAGCCAGCTCTGCGCCACTATCTGCATCCACGTGCCGATGCTCGATGTACAGGCCCCGATCCACATGAGCCGGAAGTCTCGGTATTGAAATGCCTTGAAAATTCTGCGAAGCGTCGACGTTTGCATGTGTGGCGAGCGGCGGCCGTGGTGTCCGGCATCTATCTTCGCACGAGGAGGCGTTTGCTGCTTTACGGGTGAGAGCATCCCCTATTGGACGCGCGTTTAGCGTGGATGTGATCGCGTGTCACAGGGTAAAATTCCGCCCGCGTCCGGTCGTAACGGCGCGCCGCCGCCAGCGCCTCATTCTCACCGCGGCACGCACCGCAATTGCCGAGTTCGCTCGCTGTTAACACTTCCTCCCGGCCGAACGTCTATCATTTCGGATGATTTTGCGCGTATGGTCACGAGGGTGGCAGCTTCACGGGAAGGGCTCGCGGCGGACCGCAAACGTTGGCCTTTGAGCGATCAACCCACACCCGAACTCTCACCGGATGCCGTCCTGGTGCATGCCGCCCAGGAGGGCGATCGCGCTTCCTTTGGGCGCCTGTATGAGCGCTATGCCCGCATGGTCCACGGAGTGCTTCTCGCCAAGGTCCCACCGGACGACGTCGACGATCTGGTCCAGGACGTCTTTTTGAAAGCGCTCAGCCGCCTTCGCACGCTGCGGGAAGCTGCCAGCTTCGGAGCATGGCTGGCCGCAATCGCACGGAATCGAGGCAATGATTATCATCGTCGTTCGGCGCCGGAAGAGCCGTTGGCGGATGACCCTGCTGACAACGAACTCGATCTCGCAAAAACGCCGTGGCCAGACGCTCCCGCTGCCGCGGTCCTCCAGGCGATTCAAACTCTCCCCGGAGCCTACAAAGAGACCCTAATCATGCGTCTGGTGGAGGGCATGACCGGACCTGAGATTGCCGCTCGCACTGGCCTTACCCCGGGCTCGGTTCGCGTCAATCTCCATCGCGGCATGCAGCATCTTCGCGCAAAGTTGTGCTCAACTCCCGGCAACAGGCGCTCAGCACAGGAGCCATCGTCATCATGAATACCGGCGACAACCGAACGGAAAACAAACTCTCGTCAGAAAACGACGACTATCTTTGGGACGGCTCCGGCGCGCCCGATCCTGAAATCGAAAAGCTGGAAACATTACTTCGTGAATTCCGACACGACCGCCTCACTCCGGTCTTTCCATTGCTACCCCCTGAGCCTATCCCCGCGACACGATGGAAGTTTTTCTTACGAAACATGCGGCTGTTTCCCATCATCGCCACCACGGCTGCTGCCCTGCTCGCGGTGTCCGTGACCGTATTCCTGATTCAGAAGAAGCAACCGGTCCCTCTCGTCGCGGCTGGCTGGGACGTTTCCCGCCTCGCAGGAGCTCCCCGCATCGGACAGGAAGTCGTCAGGTCTAACGGGGCAACCAGACGGCTTGGCGTGGGCCAGGTACTTGAAACCGACGGCCAGTCTCGAGCCAGTCTGCAATCTGAAGGCATCGGCCAGATCGAGATGGAGCCCGGAACGCGGCTGCGCGTGCTTGCCATGGGCTCGGGTTTTAAGCGAATCGCTCTCGACCACGGAACCATTCATGCCTTTATCTGGTCTCCTCCAGGTCAATTCGTCGTCGACACACCGTCGGCTCGAACCGTGGACTTGGGTTGCGCATACACATTACAAATGGACGATTTCGGGGGCGGACTGGTACGCACATCTCTCGGTTGGGTTGGGTTCAAACTCAATGGCCATGAGTCCTTCATCCCCGCCGGAGCGGCGTGTCCCACCCGGCCCACGATTGGCCCTGGTACGCCTTACTTCGAAGATGCGCCCGTGGAACTCCGCGCCGCCCTGAGCCGATTCGATTTTGAGGACAACACGCCCCAGAAACGCGCGCAGGATTTAACGATTATTCTCGTTCGCTCTCGCCCGCGTGATGCGCTGACGCTCTGGCACCTGTTGACTCGCGTCGATGAAAATCAGCGACTCCGCGTCTACGATCGCCTGACTAAGCTGGCGCCGCCACCGGCAACGGTGACTAGGGAAGGAATCTTGCGACTTGACCAGCCCATGCTCGATCTCTGGTGGAATGCCCTCGGCTTTGACGATATCTCAATCTGGCGTCACTGGGAGCATTCCTGGGCCGAAGCAGCCCCAACGAACAAATAGCAGGCAGCGCAATCCAAAATGATTCACCACAAGTTCGTTTCCGCATCCGGTTAACACTCGACTCGTTTCAGGCGTCTTTCTCCACGTGCGATGAATTCGCGCAACAAGGAGAATCCAGATCATGAACTCAAGAATGCTTCCTCGTCTCGCAATCGGCGTCGCGACCGCAGTGCTCGGCCTTACGAACTTTGCACTAG
This sequence comes from uncultured Acidobacteriaceae bacterium, assembly GCA_963801885.1. GTDB lineage: Bacteria > Acidobacteriota > Terriglobia > Terriglobales > Acidobacteriaceae > Sulfotelmatobacter. Next base: position 442,113 of record CAWDGL010000010.1, on the reverse strand, counting down.
CCGGACCGCCGCTTATCTGCCATGCCATAGAAATCGGCCAGGCTAAGACTTTGCCTTGGGCTGATTTGAACTTTCAGAAAGGAAACGGCTACGACCTCAACAACCTCACGCGCGACACTCTGGAAATTCTCGACTCGAACCCTTCAGTGCTGGTCAGAATGGAAACCCTTCGTCGAGCCACAATTTACGCGCGCCAAGACCCGCAGATCGCCAAAGAACTTCTGGTGCGGCTGCGCGCGCGGGCCGAGAACTCCAATGGGGATAGCCAAGGCGCTCTTGCCTGGTTCGACGTCGGCTACCTGACCGAAACTTACAAGCAATGGATCAGGACGGGCGCATCCAACCCAGCCCGCGGCCTTGACGGCTACGCCTGGGTCACCAAAGCGATGCGTCTGCGCGGATCGGACCCGGAAATGGAATTTGCTGCGGCTCTCATCACCCTGCCGGGTCCCGAATCCGAGCATCGCGCGCACGTCCAGAAGGCGATTGCCGGGGCAAAATCTGATCCCCTGCTCGCCCAGAACCTAGCCGCGAACTTCGGCCGTCAGACCATCGCCGAAGTGCTGGCGGGGCCCTCCCGGAGTTGAGCATTAGAGATCGACGCGGGTTAGCTTGACTTCTACGATTTCGATTTCACGGCGTCTTGATCCCGAAGCCTCGCGTTTTCAAGAGCGGGGCGAGGGATCGAGCCGTCCTCCGCCCGTGCTTTCGCTCTTCCCGCCTGACCTCTTCGCACCCGTATAATCGACTTAATCCTTTTTATGATTCAGACCTTATTCGGCAGTCTTACGGAAGAACAGAAGCCCAGCTTCATGGATCGCATGAAGCAGGCGGTCACGCGTACCCGTGAAAACCTGGCCGAGCGCATCGACGAAGTTATTTCCCTCGGCAAGGAGATCGACGCCCGCACTCTCGACGATCTCGAGTCCACCCTCATCGCCGCCGACTTGGGCAGTACCACCACGCAAGAAGTACTTGGCAAGCTGCGCGAAAAGGCAAACTATAAACAGATCAGAGACGTGCAGGAATTAAAGCGCTTGCTGAAGGAAGAGTTGCTCGCGATTTTGAATACGGCAAACAATCGCCCCGTCAGCAAAGTCGAAGGCTCTCCGGAAGTGATTCTGGTAGTTGGCGTAAACGGCACAGGGAAAACAACGACCATCGGGAAACTTTCGCAAGTCTTCCGCTCGCAGGGAAAAAACGTGCTGCTGTGCGCAGCCGACACGTTTCGTGCCGCCGCCATCGACCAGCTGGAAATCTGGGGGTCGCGCACCGGAACCGAAGTCATCAAGACCAAACCCGGAGGCGATCCTTCAGCCGTATTGTTTGACGCGCTGCAGGCCGCGGTAGCCCGTAAAGCGGACTACGTTGTGGTCGACACCGCCGGCCGCCTCCACACTAAGACCAGCTTAATGTCGGAACTCGATAAGATGCGGCGCACTGCGCAGCGCATCATTCCCGGTGCGCCCCATGAAACTTTGCTTGTGATGGACGCAACAACCGGGCAAAATGGTTTGCAGCAGGCGCGCATGTTCACCGAATCCGCCGGAGTCACGGGTATCGTTCTTACCAAACTGGATGGCACGGCAAAAGGCGGAGTTGTAGTGGCGATCTCGCGCGAACTCGGTTTGCCGGTGCGCTATGTGGGCGTCGGTGAGAAGGCCGGCGATTTATTACCGTTCGATCCAAAAGAATTTGTGGATTCGTTGTTTGAATAGGAGCGGATATGTCGGATGCCGGGGAAAAACGCTCGAAATTCAAAGTAGTAATCGACTTCTTGAAGCGTCTGCTGGGCAAGAAACCCGCGCCGCCTGGCGATCCGTATGCGTTCGCGATGGCGCCCGTACGCCGCGGGCCAAAAGGCCGCAGTGGCGCAGCCGTCGCCGAGATCGAAGACGATTCCTATAAGAGTTTCCTGCCGCGCCGCTGAGCGTTCGCATTTACGCCCCCGAAGGCATTTATTTCGCGAAGGCATTTATGTGGAAGAGCGGCCCTTCAGGGCCGCGTCAGATGTTCCCAGGAATTACGGGCTTCAGCCCCAGTGATCCCGCGCCGTGTTAGATTCCCTGAATGCCCGCTCACTCCGCCGACGAACAACTTCTCCACCGCGCTCTGGAACTCGCCCGTTCAGGAATCGGCCTCGCCTCACCCAATCCCTACGTCGGCGCGGTGATTACGGACCGCGAAGGCACGGTCGTTGGAACCGGCGCCTACACTTATTCCGGCGTGAAGCATGCCGAGATTCTTGCTCTCGAATCCGCCGGGAATAAAGCCCACGGCGGAACTCTCTATATCAACCTCGAACCCCACGCGCATCATGGACGCACGCCCCCATGCACGGATGCCCTGATCGCCGCAGGCATTCACCGCGTGGTGGCTTCCATGCCCGATCCTAATCCCAAAGTAAGCGGACTAGGTTTCGAGAAGCTGCGTGACGCGGGAGTACAGCTTGAGGTCGGCGGACTTGAAGATGAAGCCCGCCGTCTGAATGAAGCCTTCGCGCGCTACATTCGCCACGGCACGCCTTTTGTCATGCTCAAGGCCGCGATGACTCTCGATGGCAAAATCGCGCCGCCGCCAGCCGAGGTGCTCGACCGGCACGAGGGCATCCCTCCCGGCGGATGGGTGACCAGCGAGGCCGCTCGCGCGCACGTACAAGAGTTGCGGCATCAGAATGACGCGCTGATGGTGGGCGTGGGAACGATTCTTTCGGATAATCCTCTTCTGACCGATCGAAGCGGGCGCCCGCGGCGGAGAGCGCTATTGCGCGTGATTCTCGACTCGCACCTGCGGCTTCCGCTGGAATCGCGGCTGGTGCAAAGCGCCGCGCTGGAACAACAAAAAAATGATGTGCTGATTTTCTGCTCCGTTGCAGATGAGCAGAAGAAATCTCAACTGGAACAATTTGGCATTCGCGTTGAGACCGTTGCCGCAGCGGAACCGGACGGACGTCCTGACCTGGCTGCGATTCTGCGGCGCTTGGGACAACTGGAGATTACATCGGTGATGATTGAAGGCGGCGCGACCGTAAACTGGACCGCACTGGCAGCGGGCGTAGTCGACAAAGTCTTTCTTTATTACGCGCCGAAGATCCTTGCCGGCTCCGGCTCGATTCCGTTCGCAGCCGGCCCGGGATTTCTGCACATGGGCCACGCGGCGCAGGTGAAACATATTCAATTGCATCGCTTCGGCGAAGATTTTGCCGTGGAAGGCTACCTGCGCGATCCGTACGCAGAATAGCCCCGCTTCACCACAGAGTCACAGAGTCACAGAGAAAATCAAGTCATGACCTTGTGTTCTTCTCTATGTCTCTGTGACTCCGTGGTGAATAGGTTTATGATGTTCTTTTTATCCGAGAGTTCATATGTTTACCGGCATCGTAGAAGAAGTAGGACGCATCATTGGCATCGAACAGCGCGGAGAAAACCGCCGCATCACTGTAGCCGCTGAGAGTGTGCCGAAAGAATTGCGGACCGGCGACAGCGTATCGGTGAGCGGCGTCTGCCTCACGGCGCTTAACATCAAGCCGGGATCGTTCTGCGCCGATCTCGCTCCCGAAACCTGGATACGCACTTCCTTTTCGCGCATCCATGAAGGCGCGCTGGTGAATCTTGAACTTCCCATGAAGGCCGACGGCCGATTCGGCGGCCACATCGTGCAGGGGCACGTGGATGGCGTCGGCAAGCTGATCGCTTTCGAGCGTATCGCCGATTCCGAAAACTGGTGGCTGCACATCGATCTGCCAGCTGAGGTCGAGAAATATACGGTTTATAAGGGATCGATTTCCATCGAAGGGATCAGCCTAACGGTTGCGCAACTGGAGAATCGTCGCTGCACCGTCGCCATCATTCCGCATACGGTGGAGAAAACGAATCTTCATTCTCTAAAGCCCGGCGACCCCATCAATCTGGAAGCGGACCTGATCGCCAAGTACGTCGAGAAGATGATGAAAGAGGGTGCGGGCCGTTCGCTGACCATTGAAGAGTTGGTGGAGCAAGGGTTTTAACAACCATTGCCGAGAAAACCGCGGGCGGCGGGAGTGGACAACTGCTTCTAAGCTTCGATCTTCAGTTCATCCAGTTCCAGAAATTCCTGAATGATCGGCTCGGGACTTTTCTCCATCTCCGCGTAAGGACCGAAGAAAATTGCTTTGGCTTCATGCAGAAACATCACCCGGTCGGCCAATTTTTTAGCCAGGCGCATGTCATGGGTCACCACGATGCTGGTCAGGTTGAGTTGAATTTTCAGCCGCTTGATGAGATCGCCGAGCAACTGCGCCATCAGCGGATCGACCATGGTTGTTGGCTCGTCATAAAGCACGCACTCGGGGCGCGCGGCCAACGCCCGCGCAATGGCGACCGAGCGCTTCATCCCGGTTGAAAGATCGGAAGGCAGCAAGTCGCGCATCTCCTGCACGGCAACCATTTGCAACAGGCCGTCGACGATCTGGTAGGTTTGTTCTTCGTTCAGTTCGCCGGTTTCACGCAAAGGAAACGCCACATTCTCGCCGACCGTGAGCGAGTCGAACAACGCGCCATTCTGAAATACCATCGTCACTTTCTTGCGGATCGGTTTTAGCTGTTCCTCGGTATAGTCGGTAATGTCCTCTCCCGCGACAATCACGCGACCCGAGTCGGGCTTGAGAAACCCCATAATGTGATGCAGCGAAACCGATTTGCCCACTCCGCTGCGGCCCAGTATGCAAACAGTTTCCGACGGCAATACATTGAAACTTACACGATCGAGCACCACATTGTCGCCAAAGGCCTTGGAAACTTCTTTGAACTCGATGTAAGGCGCGGGTTGAGGATTATCGGGCATGAAATTAACTTACAGCTTTTGGCTCTTAGCTTTTAGCTCTTAGCTCTCGGCTTCGTCGCTCCCATTGCGAACCCGTCATCCGCTGCCATCCAGAGCGCGTTCTTTGCGCGAAGGATCGCTACAGTCATTTCAGCCGCCAGCAGATTCATTTTGAACCGCCTGCACTTCCCCCGGCGTATTGAGATTTCGAAACATGCTCGGAGAAAAACCCGCGGATTCCAATTCCTCTTCACTGACTATGCGCGTTTCCGGCGCAGCAAACAGCGCGTCAATCTTGTAGCGGCCTGAGCGGAGAGCATTTTCCGCCGCTTCGGCGAACTGCCGCCGGTAGATGGCGCACAACGGCTGCAAACGTCCGGCGACGTGCGCAACTGTCACGGTTGCGGTGGCGGAATTTCGCGCACACATGATCAGATACTCTAACAGCGCGCGCGAGAGAAATGGCACATCAACCGCCAGCATCAGATTCAGTTCGGCATTCGATGCTTTCAATGCAGCGTGGATTCCGCCCAGCGGTCCGCAGTCGCGAAAAACATCTTCGATCACGGGAGCGAACTGTTTGAACTTTCCACGATCGCCCACGATCCGCACGTCGGGAGTCACAAGTCGAGCAAGATCCAGAGCTCTCTGCAGCAGCGTGCGCGCCTCGAGCATCACGAACGCCTTATCCGTGCCCATGCGCGAGCTCTTTCCGCCAGCCAGAATGAAGGCGGCGACATCGGGCGAGGAACCGTCCATACCAGGATGATATATGAGCCTCTTGGAAAGGCCTTTCTGACGCTCCTGCAGCGGCACCTGACTTCAGATTAAAACCAACCAAGAAACGATCCACAGGATAAGTCCCTATATTTATTGCGCTTAGCGCGATGCGGGCGATTTTTTTGCACGAAAGTAACCTTCCAAAAGCTTCCGCTTCGCGAGATGATGAGTGAGCTTGAGTACGTTGACCCGGACGTTATAACATGCCGCAAAAATTCATGGATGTACTGATGCTGGGGCGCTGCTCACACGAGTTCTCGTGGCCGCGCCGGGGTGGCGACGGCAACTACTACCAGGTTTGTTTGCTGTGCGCCGCGGAATATAAATACGACTGGACCACCATGCGCCGCACCGAACGGGTGGAGCATGCCAAACCGGAAACAGGTCCGCGCCGCAGTCATGGGCGGGAAAAGCGGCCTTCGTGGGTACCGCGAGCGCGCCGCCTGAAGCTCGATATACCTCTGCGCTATCGCGTTAACAAAACGAGCGTCTGGTACGAAGGCATCATCGAAAATATCAGCCAGAGTGGCGTGCTCTTCAACGGGCCGCAACAGCTTCCGGTGAATGCGTTGATTGAGATGGTTTTTGAGATGCCGGAAGAGATTTCCGGACAGAAAAACAGCAACGTCATTTGCCAGGGCCGAGTTATGCGGGCTCAGGAGAATTCAGCGCCCGCGCCGGACACTGGCGAACTGGCCGCTTCTATCGTGGACTATAAGTTCATCCACTAAGCCTCGCCTGCCGCACTCAGAAACGCTGCGATTCCTATGTTGGCGCGGCGAAGCTTCGCCCAATCGCAGCAACCAGGCCGGGGATGGTGAATTCCTTCGCCGCGATATCAACCGGTAAATTCAGTTCACGCAATGTAGCTGAGGTGATCGGACCGATCGACGCCATTCGAATTCCCGCGAGCAATGCTGCGCGAGCTTTTCCCGCCGAACCCAGCAGTTCCACAAAATTCCGGACGGTCGAAGAACTGGTGAAAGTGACCAAGTGCGGCCGCTTTTTCGCATTCTTCAGAGCGCCGCGCAGGCGACCTCGCGAGGATAAGGGCACGACCGTCTCGTAGGCCTCGACGACATCAACCTGCGCCCCGGCATTGCGCAACTCGCGCGGAATCACATCCCGGGCCACTTTGGCGCGAACCAGCAGCACTCGTTTTCCCTTAACCTTATGTTTCAGACTTCGTACCACGGACTCGGCTACATATTCTTTGGGAACTACATCGACTTTCGCGCCTCGTTGCTCGATTGCTTTCTTTGTGGCAGGTCCAATGGCGGCAATGCGCAAGGGCTCAAAGGCGCGTTTAGACAGGCGCAGTTTTTCCATTCGTCTCCACATCGCCTCGACCCCATTCACGCTGGTAAGAATCAGCCAGTCGTAACTGTCCAGATTTTTTAAAGCCGCGTCCAGAGGCCGGAACGATTTTGGTTTACGAATTTCGAGGAACGGTATCTCAATCACTACCGCGCCGCGCCTACGCAGTTCTTCAGAAAGAGCGCCGGCCTGATGGCGGGCTCGTCCCACCAGCACTCGAACTCCTCGTAACGGCTGGTTCGTCTCTGCTTTCGGTTTGGTGCGCATAGTTTGATTGGCGAACAAAATGCCCGCATGCAAAATCACTCGCCTTTGTTTTTTCCCAGTCGTTGTTCGCGCATGAGGCGCGAAACACCGGAGGCCGCGGTGTCTTCAGCCTTTTCCAGCGCCGTGATCACATTTGCTTGCTCTTCCCGCGTGCGGTTCTGGCTGAGTTTGAATTTGGCTTCAACCTTCGTTGCAGTAATCTCAAATCCGACGATATGGCTTAGCATGCGACTGCGATAGGTTTCGCTCAAACTCGCCCATTGCTCGGCGAATTCGGGCTGGAACGTGGCAATGAGTTCGTGCAGCATGGGTTGTAATTCTTCTTCCGTTGCGAATACCCGCGCGGTGCCGTAGACGTGGACGGCGCCGTAATTCCAGGTGGGCACCGTTTCGCGCGTCGTGTAGTGAGCCGTGGAGATGAACGCGTGCGGCCCGTGAAAAATGGCGAGCGGCTGCGATTGCTCAAGGTATCGCCAATGGGGGTTCGCTTTGGCCACATGGCCGCGAAGCACAAGGCGATCGCCGGTCTCATGTATCGAGAGCGGAAGGTGCGTAGCGAACGGACCCTGCTCTGTAGGAGAGACGTTCGTGGAAGAGATTCCCGTAGAAGAAATCAGGATCGCGAAGGGATTCGCTTGCATGAATGCGATCGCATCGGAATGGTTGCGTACTCGAAAGTGTTCTGGGATGTACACAGTGTTTCTCGTTCGCCTCTTTGAGGATTATCCGTGAATCTGCCGATTGCTCCGGGCACGCCCTGGATCTGCGATTGCGCCGACGGCAACTTAACTCACGGGCATGCTTTCGCGGCTCGCTGCTACTTCGTCATTCTTCTTGCGGACGTGCAAAAGCTTTTCCACGATAGCCACCACTTCTCCTGAATCGTCCTTTACTTCCACCAGGAAAACGGGCTCGTATTTCGGCAGCGTCCTCAGCTTCTCACGAATGTCGTCGAGTTGCGCATTGCTCAAACGAAATTCAGCGTGAACCGTTCCCCGCCCGGGTCTGCGGTAGCGGATGCTCGCTGCTTTATCCCAGATAATGTAGTCGCGGCCCAGGTTCGCCATCAGCATCAGCATATAGAAAGCGTCGGTCATGGCAAAGAGAGAGCCGCCGAAGTGCGTGCCCACGTAGTTGGCATTCCACCAACGTAGCTTCATCTCGACATCGGCGGCCTTCATGTCGGGTGCGATGCGCGTGACGCGAATGCCCGCGCCGAGAAACGGCGGCCAAAGGTTGATCCAGCGTCGCAGCGCACCAGAGCTTTTGGTGCCGCCCAGTATTTTGAGGAGAACGCTGCGAGTCATGGTTGCTGATTACGGCTGCGGCGGCACTGCCAGCCCGCGGCCATACACGGCTTCCAGAATTTCGTCGCCGCCGCGCGCCAGCAAAGCCGAGCCAGCATCGTTGCCGAGTTTTTCCGGATCGTCGCCATCGCGGGAATCGCGGAGAAGCTTGGAGCCGTCTGGGTCGGCCACAATAGATTCGAGATGGAGTTTGCCATTCTTCACTTCCGCGAAGGCCCCAATGGGAACCTGGCAGCCTCCGCCGAGGCGATTGAGCAAAGCGCGCTCGCAAGTGGTGGCCGCGCTCGCAGCGGTGTCGTTCAGGAATTCCAGGTACTCCCGGGTTGTGTCGTCGCTCTTACGAATCTCAATACCGAGCGCTCCCTGGCCTGCCGCGGGACACATAATTTCCGCAGAAATAATCTGTTTCACGAGTTCTGTTTTCCCGAGCCGCTTCAATCCGGCGGAGGCGAGAATGATGGCGTCGTACTCTCCCTGCTCGAGTTTGCGCAGGCGCGTGTCAACGTTGCCGCGCAGCGGGTGAATATCGAGATCGGGACGGACGGCTTTGAGTTGCGCCTGCCGACGCAGGCTCGAGGTGCCGACGCGTGCCCCATGGGGCAATTCTTGAAAACTGGCATAGTGGCACGAGCAAAAGGCATCGCGCGGGTCTTCCCGTTTCGTTATTGCTGCGATTTCAAATCCAGGCGGTAGTTCCGTGGGCAGATCTTTCAGCGAATGCACCGCCAGATCGACACGGCCGGCAGCGAGGGCTTCCTCAATCTCTTTGGTAAACATGCCCTTTGTACCGACCATGGCCAGTGCGACATCGGTAATCTTGTCGCCCGTGGTGTGAATAATTTCGATTTCAACCTCGTGGCCACGAGCACGTAACAGCGCCGAGATGTGATTGGCCTGCCAGAGAGCGAGTTGCGAGCCGCGCGAGCCGATGCGCAGTCTAGACATGGCAGAGGACCAGAGGCGGGGTATCCGGCAAAAGCGAAAGGCGGCTGATTAGGCCGCCTTTGAAAATTGGTGCTGTGCCGCGCTTGAGAACCTGCCTGAAGGTAGCATCTGTCGAAGCGTGCGTCAACAACGGTCTTTGAAATGTGCGGCTTCTAGCATCCAGGAAGCCGCGCGAGCCGATGCGAGGTCTAGCCATTACTTGCGCGTCTCCACTTCGTTTTTCTTTTCCGGCGAACTTGCCGCTTTGTCGTGCAGATTGAACAATCGACGCACCACATCGATCACCGTCGTTGCCTCCGATTCTTTCGCCGCCGTTTTCAGCGTAGTGATGGGGGTGTGCATGACTTTGTTGATGATTCCGCGGGTCAGCGCCTCCACGGCGATTTCCTGCTCAGGCGTCATGTGGCCGAGACGGCCGCGGACTCGGTCGATTTCCGCCTGACGTATGGTCTCCAAATGATCTTGCAGCGAAACGATGGTCGGCACCACATCGAGCGTATGCAGCTTTGCTTCGAAGCGCTCCACTTCGTTCGTAATAATGGCCTCGGCGAGCTCCGCTTCTTTGCGGCGATCAGAGACGTGACTGCTGACGGCTTGTTGCAGATCATCAATGTCGTAGGTGAAGATGCCGTCGAGTTTGGCCATCTCTTGCGAGACGTCGCGCGGCACGGCAATATCAATAAAAAACATGGGACGGTTTTTGCGGCGTGCGAGAAACTGCTCGCCATGTTCGCGGCGGAAAATAGCGTGCGGCGCACCGGTCGAGGTGATAACGATGTCGGCGCGGTCGCAAGTAGCGTACAAATCGTCGAACTTGATGGCCTGTCCGTCGAACTTTTGCGCCAGGCCAATCGCCCGTTCGTAGGTGCGGTTCGCCACAAAAATAGAAGTGCAACCATGGGCCATCAGATGACGCGCGGCGAGTTCGCTCATCTTTCCGGCGCCGACGATGAAAACCGTTTTGCCATCCAGCGTTCCGAAAATCTTTTTCGCGAGTTCGACCGCTACGGACGCGATGGAGACGGACGAAGATCCGACTGCGGTTTCGCTGCGCACGCGCTTGGCAACGGCGAAAGCCCGACTGAAAAGTTGATCAAGTTGTCCCCGCACTGCGCCAATGGCGCGCGCCGTAGCATAGGCTTCTTTGACCTGGCCGAGAATCTGCGCTTCGCCCACCACCATGGAATCCAAGCTCGAAGCCACCCGGAATACATGTCGCACCGCGTCTTTCCCCCGAAATTCGTACAGATGCGGGTCCAATTCTTCGGGGCGCAAGTGAAAGTGGTCGTGCAAAAATCCGCGCAGGTCGGCGCTGCCATTGGCGGTGTGAGTTACAACCTCCACACGATTGCAGGTCGAAATGACCATCCCCTCCTCTATACCCGGATAGGCGGTGAGGTCACGGCAAGCATCGGGAAGGCGCGATTCAGGGATCGCCAGCCGCTCCCGCACTTCCAGCGGAGCGCTCTTGTGATTCACGCCAATGAGCTGAAATCTCATTACGCACCGAACCTGTGAATCGCCGAGAAATAGTTCGCAGCCCACGCGGCCAAGGCAGCGACGAAGGCGAAAGTCGCCAGGAACGCCGCCCGGCGTCCGCGCCATCCCGAGTTCCAGCGGGTGAAAACCATCAGCATGTATACAACCCACATCAAAAGCGACAGCAGAATTTTAGGATCGAGAAAGTCGAGATGTCCGTAAGTGGAGATCGCTACCACGGACCCGGTCAAAAGGCCCAGCGTCATGAAAGGAAAACCGAGCAACAGCGAGCGATAACCGATCTGGTCAATCACTTCCAGCGCGGGAAGAAACGAAATCAGGCTCGTGGGTCTCTTGTCCTTCAGCCGCCGTTCCTGCAAGAGATAAAGCAAGCTGGCGCCAAAGCTAACCAGCAACGCGGCATATCCGATGAAAATCAGAAATATATGTGCGGCCAGCCATCCTTTGTGGGACACGTACTGGGTGAGCAGAACCGGCTGCTCGTCAACGGCCGCCACAAACGTCAGAAAAAACACCACGGGAAACACCACCACACCGGGGGAAGTAGTCTGGTAAATGGCATAAATGATCATAAAGAACGACATGGAAAAAAATGCCAGCAACGATTCCCCGTTGTGTACCGACGCCCAAACGACATGTCCCGAAAGGAAGACTTCCGTCAGCGAGACGAAGTGGAAGACCATGCCAAGGCTGGCGGCGTGCAAGGCAACTCGGCTGAACAGGTCGCTGGTGCGCGTGAGCGCTACGAAGGCATAGACTAGTCCAACAAAATAGCAAGCGAGAGCGAACCTCAGCCAAAGCAGAGACATAGGCCTTAAAGTTTCCGGAATCCCTTGAGTCTACCCCAAAATCAGGGATTTGGAGCTTCTTCCCCTACCATCGGTTTCTATTTTCAAACGCCGAAAGGGATAAGACAAACAAACTGGGTCACTTGAGGGTGTGATCAGAATCACAGACTGTTCGTGCGTATCGGCCGCGGAGTTGAGATTAGAAATTCTGGCCAAAGTTAAAAACTCGTGGGATTCATCTCGACCAATTTCGGAACGCTTCATTCCACGCCCAAACTCGCCAGCGCTTCTTCAAGCAAGTTAGTGTCAATGGTCAGCCGCCGGCCGTAGGTCTTTACATCTTCGAGTTCGTCGAATGCGCGAAACAATCGCAGCTTGACCGCGGCATACTGTTCGGCTTCGCTTAGCGGACGTCCGTGAGCCTTGCTCCACGCAGCGCGCGTCGCGTCGGGTAAAAACACACTCACGGCAAAGGTCAGCTTGCGGTCGGAAGTGACGTCGAATATGTATTCGGTGGCCGGTGACTCGGCATCATCCGCCAAAGCGGGACGCTTGCCGACAAAGTAATACTGATACACGTAACCCTGGGCGCCGGTGTAGGTCTTGAGCCGACGGATAGGCGGATTGGGCGACATGCCAACATTATGATCGCAGAACCGCCGCTTGTGCTCGGTTTTGAATAATCGACTGCGAATAATCATGCTCTGAACAATCATGCTCCGAATAAAGCTGGCTTAATTCATTTTCGAGATACAATCCCCTGACTCTTTGTCGGCCGTCAAACATTCCACTCATCGTTTCGGAGGCATATTGGCAACGACCGTTGTTCAGTCCACTTACCTGCCGTCTCGCGCGCCCGGACGCCGCTACGACCGTTTCTTTTTTGCAGGCATGGCGTTCCTGATTCTCGTCGCCGTATTCGTCGGTTTCGCTCGAACTTATTACCTGGCTGGTGTTTTTCATGCGCCGCTTCCTAATCGGTTGGTTCATATTCACGGCGCAGTCTTCACTTGTTGGATCCTCCTTCTCATTACACAGACTGTCCTGGTCTCCGCTGGCCGCGTCGATATTCATCGCCGCCTTGGCCTCATCGGCTTCGGCCTTGCCTGCACCATGCCCGTTCTCGCCATCATGGCAGCCGTCGATGCCCTGGTTCGTCACGCGAGCCGTCCTAGCGCGCGCGCTTTTTTTGTCGTACCCACATTCGACATCCTGGCCTTCGCTCCCCTGATTTTCTTTGCCTGGAAATACCGTTCCGTTCCAGCCACTCACAAGCGCCTGATCCTCATCGCCACCATCGCGATTCTCGATGCAGCCGTCGCGCGCTGGCCCGTTCACACTTCCTGGTGGGGCCTGCACCCTGCGGAGTGGACGACCGCCGCTTTCCTGCTTCCGCTAATCGCTTACGATCTTTTCGCGCTTCGCAAAATCCATCGCGCCACGCTCTGGGGCAGCCTCTTCCTCCTGTTCCTTCAACAGATCCGTGGGCCGATCGGACAGAGTGCCACTTGGCAGACTTTTGCCGCGTGGATCCAGCACGTCGCCCGCTGACATCCCCAGACTTCCGATTCATTCTCTCGCAGCATTCTGCCGATAGGGAACCGAGGAGACCTCTGCATGCTGTTGCAATGGTTCTGGATTCCGTTGGGTGCGCTGACCGCGGTAGTCATCTACCAACAGCTTCGGATGTACCAGATCCAGCGAAAATCCAAAAAGAACGAAGAACTTTTCCAGATCGTCACCGAAAACGCCGCCGACATGATCGCGCTGGTCGACATGAGTGGCCGGCGGCTCTACAACAGCCCGGCTTATAAGAGGATTCTGGGCTATTCGGCGGCGGAACTGGGCGAGACCTCCTCCTTCGAGCAAATCCACCCCGAAGATCGCTACAAAATTCTTGAGGCCGCCAGAGAGGCGAAAGAGACGGGAATTGGAAAACGGCTGGAGTATCGGGTTAAACACAAGAACGGAAGCTGGCGATTACTGGAGTCCCTCGCAAGTACGATTCGGAACGCGAATGGTGAAGTCGAGAAGATGGTTATTGTCAATCGCGACATTACCGAACGCAAGCGGGCGGAACTGCAACTGGAGCACAACTTGTTTCACGACCCGCTTACGGAATTACCCAATCGCCGTTTGTTTCTCGATCGTCTGCAACACGCCTTCGTGCGCGGACGCCGTGACTCCGCTCGATCGCATGCTCTGCTGCTGGCCAATGTGGATCGCTTCAAAGTTTTCAACGAAACCATCGGCACGGGCGCCGGTGATCGTATCCTCCTGGAAATCGGCCGGCGTCTAGTTTCGCATCTGAGAGAAGACGAAACCAGCGTGCGTCGCGAAAGCGGAGGAGTTCCGCGGGAGGGCGTGGTCTTCCGGCTGGGCGCGGATGAATTTGCGATTCTGTTCGATTCCGTAGACGATCCCAGCGACGTTTTACGCGTTGCACAAACCATCCAGGTGGGCGTAGCCGAATCCTTTTTTGTCGAATCGCGCGAGATTCATGTTTCGCTGAGCATGGGAATCGCGTTGAGTGCATCGACCCACGAGCGGCCCGAGGACTTATTGAAGGACGCCGACGTAGCCATGCGCCGCGCCAAAGCATTGGGGGGATCGCGTTGTGAAGTTTTTGATGAGGGCATGCACGAGCGCGCGGTCGGTCGATTGCGCCTCGAATCGGACTTACGTGCGGCCATGGCCGCCCGCCAGTTCCGCGTGTTTTACCAACCTGTTCTTCAGCTCGGCACGCGTCGCATCGTCAGTTTCGAAGCTCTGCTGCGCTGGGATCATCCGACTCAAGGACTGATTTCCCCGTACCGGTTCATTGAAGCCGCCGAAGATACAGGAATTCTGGTGTCGATTGGGCACTGGTTCATGTTCGAGGCTTGCCGGCAGTTGCGCGAATGGGAGATGAATAGTTATTCCGCAGAACCGATCAACATGACGGTGAATGTCTCAGCCCGGCAGTTTGCCGATGCGCGGCTTATCACCGACATTGAAAAAGTTCTGCAGGAAACCGGAGTGGATCCATCCCGCCTGCAACTGGAAATGACAGAAAGTGTCGCCGCTGCGGATGCCAAACTGACGGTCACCGTGCTCGCTCACCTCAAGCGTCTCGGTATTGGCGTAATACTCGACGATTTTGGCACGGGCACTACTTCTCTTCGCGGCCTGCGGCAGTTTAAAGTAGGTGCGTTGAAGATCGATCGGTCTCTGGTGCGTGAAATGCAAGCCGATCGCTCTGCCTCCGATATCGTCGAACTCATCGCCTCCCTCGCGCACAAAATGAATCTTCGGACGATTGCGGAAGGCATTGAAAATGCCCGCCAGGCGGAGCGCCTGCAGGAGTTAGGCTATGAATACGGTCAAGGCTACTACTTCTCTCCGCCTTTAGAGTCGAAAGCTGCGGAGCAATTCATGCTGGAGAACGCAGCCACCCAACGCGGCCGCGGAGCCGCGAAGGGCGCCGGCAAACCAAGCTAACATTCAGAGTGGATTCGAAAACTCACGACATAACCAGCAGCGCGGAAGGGAAATAACACTAGCGCGCGCCATTGCCCGCCGAAACGACCCTTCCATATTCGGTGGCGCGGCTAAGCCGGTCGAACATGCGCCAGGCTTCGAGCGAAACTTTGCTGATCGCTTCTTCCCCGTCACGTTCGTTGCGAAGAAATGAAGTCATCACGCAAATCACGTAGGGGCGACCCTCGACAAAGACAATGCCGGAATCGTTGCGCACCCCTTCCAGTTCGCCGGGCTTGTTCGCGACTTTCAGATCAGCCGGCAGGTCACGCGGAATAAAGGAATCCTTGTTCGTGCTCAACATTTGAACAAAGTCTGCGGTGGATTGTTTGTTCAGAACTTTGCCGCGATAAATGGCATCGAGCAACGTCATCATTTCGCGCGGAGTAGAAATATTTTCGCGGCCTTCCTTTGCCGCCTGCAAGTCCATCATTTTCCGCCGCAGGCGCGTGTGCGTAAGTCTCAACGAGTCGAGCATGGCATTCACATTCTGCATGCCGACGCGGTCGATGAGCACGTTCGTCGCGGAATTGTCGCTAACCGCGACCATCATCGTGGCCAGATCGCGAAGCGTAAGCCGCGTCACGCCGGGCGTAAGTCCACCCATAATGTCGCTGTCGGGAACCAGATCGGAAGTTTGCACCGTATATGGATCTGTAAGCTTCAGCTTGCCTTCCTGCGCCTGCAAATACAGATTGGCCAGCACTGTGATCTTGATGGAACTGGCTTGCGCGAAGACTTCATCTTCGTGGAGAAAAAAGTGATCGCCGCTGGCGAGGTCTTCGATGGCCACGCCCATGACGCCGTCGAGCTTCGCGTCCACTTCCTGAATACTGGCCTCTAGTTTTTGCCAGAGAACTTTCTGCTTACCGGAGGACGGAGCGGCTGTCTGGGCAACGCATGAGGCAATCAAGACGATTGAACAGAAAAACGAATAGAAAAATAAGTTCATCCGATGAATCTCCTGACGGCAACGACTTCAACCATCGATTTTCGTCTCGCGCAATTGCCTCACCGCATTCTCAGAACTGATCGGAGAATAGTAAACTTCCTTAAACGTGTAAGACCGTGCCTTTGAGCCCACGACAGGAAGGATCTCGATGTGCCAATGGTAGTCGTCGTCAATCGTTTTCCAGTATCCGAGATTTTTCGACGGATGCAAGCTGCTCGGTGAGGTATGCAGCACCAGATGAAACTCCTCGGTAACCGAACGAACGCGCTGCAAGGTACGGCGTATTAGCGCAGCCAAATTGGTCCGCAATCCCGGCTTGTTCAATCCGGTTCGCTCGAAAGACGCATCGTGATTGCGCGGCAGAATCCAGGTTTCATAGGGGACGCGTGGAGCATAGGGACAGACGGAAAGATAATCCCCGCGCACCTCCAACACTCGCACCGCCTGACGTTCCTCCTGCTGAATAATGTCGCAAAACACGCAGCGCTCCTTGCCAATAAAATACTCGCGCCCGGCGCGTAACTCGTAAAGCACGCGCCGCGGAACGAACATGGTCGCGGTGATCTGTGAAGTAGGATGGCTGAATTCCTGTCCGGCATTCTTGCCGTAGTCTTTGAACAGGCTGACGTACTTCACGCGAGGGTCGCGCTTCAGGTCGAGAATGCGCTCGGCCGCCAGGCGAAGGAAGTGCGCAATCTCGTCGTCACTGGCATTCCACAGATGCCGGTCGTGGCGCGGATTTTCAACCAGCACCTCGTGGGCGCCGACGGCGTGCATCCGGTCATAAATGCCGTCGCCGCGCCGGCCAGGTTCACCTTCAATGTGATAGAGCGGCGTGGGGTGCACGACCGAGCGCGCCGACCAGGGAACGCCCGGAGCGTTGGGCGACTTCGCGATGACCTGTAATGAGGCGGCCGAGCCTTCGCAAAAACGACAAGCAGATTCGATGCGCGGTCCGGCTTCGACCGGATCATCGCCGGTAATAACCCAGGAACGGGTGATCGGATCCTTGCGCAGTTCCATGAGGAAGGAGAACACTGGGAACACAAGCGAGTCAACCGCGATTTGCTGCCGAAATTTTCCAGTACCTCATGCGAATTGCGGCATAAGATCAATCGCCCGCTTTGTTATAATCCGCCGAAGCCCGCCCGATGAACGAGCCGTCCACTCCGCTGATGCGGCAGTATGCCGCCGTCAAGAAAGAACATCCTTCCGCACTTTTATTTTTTCGTTTGGGCGACTTCTACGAGCTTTTCTTCGACGACGCCATCCTGGCGGCGAAAGAATTGCAAATCACGCTAACCTCTCGCAACAAAGAAAAAGGAATCGCCGTTCCTATGTGCGGCGTCCCTTATCACGCGGCGGAGGGTTATATTGGAAAACTGATTCGCAAGGGCTTCAAGGTCGCCATTTGCGAACAAATGGAGGATCCGCGACAGGCGAAGAAATTAGTGCGGCGCGAAGTGACGCGGGTCGTAACTCCTGGAACCGCCGCGGATTCGTCGTTGGGATCCGATGAAAATAATTTTCTGGCGGCGCTGGCTCAGGTCGGAGACCATGTTGGATTCGCGGCTTTGGACTTGTCCACCGGGGAGTTCCGCGCCACGGAATTTTCGGGCGAGGGCGCGCTACGCAGAGTGCAGGAAGAGCTAGAGCAGTTGCGGCCGAAAGAATTATTGTATGGCTCTGCTGCGCCCTTATTTGAGAATGCACGAACTCGGGCCCAGGACCAGCCGAGCTTCTCTCGGCCAGACAGCCGGGGGCAGCCGTCCCCACATGGTCCATCTCCGCAACCTAGGGCGGCTGGAACCGCGTGCACCGAGACTCCGCTCGATGATTGGATCTTCTCGCCCGATCATGCAATCCCCTTGCTGGAGAATCATTTCGGCGTTCTCTCGCTGGAAGGATTCGGTTTGGCTGGTCGCACTGCAGCCGCGGCCGCGGCAGGCGCAATTCTGTATTACGTGCGATCCACCCAGCGCGGATCGCTCGATCACGTTGACCGCATCGGCTGGTACGAACGGCAAAATTGCCTCGTGCTCGACGCCGTTACGGTTCGCAATCTCGAGTTGATCGAACCGTTGTTCGCCGGCGCGGATGCGGGCGTCACTCTATTCCGCTCGATCGATTGTGCCGTCACGCCCATGGGTAAGCGATTGCTGCGCGCCTGGTTGCTGCGCCCTTCGCTCGATTTGGGCGAGATTCATGGTCGTCTCGATTCCGTGGAAGCTGGAGTGAAAGCGACGGTGGCGCGCGAGGAACTGCGGCGTGCGCTCGATGGCGTGCTCGACTTGGAAAGGCTCCTGAGCCGCGTCACGCTTGAGACCGCAAATCCACGGGACGTTCTTGCGCTGGCCGCATCGTTAAGAAAGATTCCCGCAATCAAGGCCGCACTCAGTCGTCTCGGCGCAGAACGACTGAGCACTTTACACGCGCTCATTGATGAATTAAGCGAGGTGCGCGACCGCATCGAAAAGACAATCGTGCCCGAACCTCCGCTCAGTTTTGCAGACGGTGGCGTGATCGCCGCAGGCGTCGAACGTGATCTGGACGAACTTCGCGAGCTCTCTCGCAACAGCAAGCAAGTATTGGCGCAGATCGAGCAGCGCGAACGAGGCCGCACTGGCATCTCGTCGCTCAAGGTGAAATTTAATTCCATCTTTGGCTATTACATCGAAGTCTCCAAACCAAATCTGCATCTGGTTCCGCAGGATTATGAACGTAAGCAGACACTGGTCGGCGCCGAGCGTTTCACCACTCCCGAACTAAAAGAGTACGAAGCCAAAATTCTCGATGCGCAGGAAAAGATTGTCGAGATCGAGCGGCGGCTGTTTACCGAGTTACGCACAGCGATTGCGGCGGAGGCCAGGCGCATTCGGCAAACCGCGCTGGCGCTTGCCGAGGTAGACGTACTCGCATCGCTCGCGCATATCGCTGCACTACGCAATTATTGCCGTCCCAATTTTATGCAAGCGGCTGACACGAGCGAAATGGAAATAATCGAAGGCCGGCATCCGGTGATTGAGCAGCAGGAAATGTCTGGCGGCAACGAACGGTTCGTGCCCAATGATCTTTACTTAAATTCCACGACGCACAACATCATGTTGCTCACCGGGCCGAACATGGGCGGCAAATCTACTTTTCTACGGCAGACCGCTTTGATGGTAATTCTGGCGCAGATGGGATCGTTTGTGCCGGCACGCTCGGCTCGTCTCAGCGTGGTGGATCGCGTCTTCACTCGCATTGGAGCGAGCGACAATTTGGCGCGCGGCCGCTCTACTTTTATGGTGGAGATGACCGAGACCGCCGCCATTCTCCACACGGCGACGGCGCGCTCGCTCATCTTGCTCGATGAGGTTGGCCGCGGCACGTCTACCTACGACGGGCTGGCAATCGCCTGGTCCGCGATCGAGTATTTGCATTCGCGCGTGCGCGCGAAAACTTTGTTCGCAACCCATTATTTCGAACTCACGGAGTTGGCCGAACAACTTTCGGGAGTGAAAAACTATCATGTCTCCGTCAAAGAGACGGGCGGAGGAATTGTTTTTCTGCGACGAGTAGAGCCGGGCGCAGCCGATCGCAGTTACGGAATTGAAGTTGCCAAGCTGGCCGGACTGCCAAACGAAGTCATTGTTCGTGCACGAGAGGTGCTCGCGCAGCACGAATTCGCGGAACAGCAAGCCACCGCGCATCTTTCTCCAGGAGCAACTCCGGCACCGACGCAGCTCACAATTTTTACACCGCTCTCTCAGCCCGTGCTGGAGAAATTGCGGAAGATGGATTTGAACCGACTAACGCCGCTCGAGGCTCTGAATCTTTTGGCGGAGTTAAAAGAAGAAATTTAATAACAGGAGCGCGAGTACACTCCGAAGATCTTTGGCAAGAAAGATTATGGCCTCAAGCAAGCGGCGCGGCAAAGACGAGATCGGGCAATTATTCATCGTCGGCTTCACCGGCACAAAAATGACGTCGCGGCTGGCATCCCTGCTCGCGATCATACAGCCGGCCGGAGTCATCCTGTTTGCGCGCAATATCAAAACTCCGGAGCAAACGTGGCAACTGCTTCGCGATTGCCAAGAGTGCGTCACCACTCCGCTATTTACCTGCGTTGATCTGGAAGGCGGGACGGTCGACCGTTTTCGGGCCGCGCTCGGATCGGCGCCTTCCGCGGCGGAAGTCTTCAATACCGCCGATCGCAAGCTCTTTCGCAGGCATGGGCAAATCATCGGCGAGAGCTGCCGCGCCATGGGCTTCAACGTCGATTTCGCTCCTGTGCTCGATCTGGCGTTCGACGCGTCGCACAGCGTAATGGATTCGCGGGCAGTCTCAGCCAATCCGGGCGAAACGATTGCCTATGCGCGTGAATTTCTTGCTGGTCTTCGAGCCGCGAATGTAATGGGCTGCGGCAAGCATTTCCCTGGTCTCGGCGAGGGCAAACTCGACAGCCATCAGGCGCTGCCCGTGATCGATAAGCCGCTGGACAAACTTTGGGCCGAAGACCTGCTTCCCTACCGAACTCTACGGCAGCAACTTCCCTTTGCAATGATCTCTCATGCCGCGTATCCGCAGGTCACGCGCGACCAAAATCCGGCATCGCTTTCCAAAGTTTGGATCACAGATATTTTGCGCAGGCGCATCGGCTACCGGAATCTCATCGTTTCGGATGATCTGGAGATGGGCGGCGTGCAATCGGCAAGGCCAACTCCCGAAGCGGCGTTGGAATTTATTCGAGCGGGCGGGGATCTATGCCTGATCTGCCATAAAGAAGATTACATTACGGAAACGTATGAGAAGTTGGTTAAAACAGCCGAGCGAGATGCGAAATTCGCGAAACGGGTGGCGGAGTCAGCGCAACGCGTCCTGGCATTCAAAAAGAAATCGGCGAAGATACTGACCCGCGTGAGCGCTCCTTCGCAAGCGGCCGTTGGCAGGTTGACGCGCCGCTTGTGGGAGTTCAGCGAAGAAGTACGCCTCGATGCGTTCAGCCGCCGCGCCGATAAGCGGTCGCGCTCATGAGTCACAAATCGATGGTTGTCGCTGGCGTGATGAGCGGAACATCGGCGGATGGAATCAACGTGGCGTTAGTCAGAATTGGTGAGACCCCATCTGCGAAGTCACGCGCAGGATCAGGTACAACTCGCGTCCGGCGAGGCGCTCCGGCTCAAACCATCAAGCTGTTGGGGCACGCCGAATATCCCTATCCGGCTCGCGTGCGGGCCGCAGTTCTGGCGTCAATGAATGCAGAGCGCGCCAGCGTGGCTGATCTGGCCCGGCTAAATTTTCTGTTGGGAGAGTTGTACGCCGATGCCCTGCTGGCCACCGAGCGCCGGTTCCGGACGAGGGCTGAACTCGTCGGCTGCCACGGGCAAACTCTGTACCATCAGGGCGATCCCAAACTCTTTCTCGGGAGAAAAGTCGCCGCAACCTGGCAGACCGGAGAAGCCGCGGTGATTGCGGCACGCGTGGGCGTGCCCGTAGTTTCAGATTTTCGTCCAGCCGACATAGCTGCGGGCGGCAAGGGCGCGCCTCTGGTTCCCTATCTCGACTACTTGTTATTTCGCGATGCCACGATCGGTCGCATCATTCAGAACATTGGCGGCATCGCGAATCTTACCGCGATTGCGCCGGGGACAAGTCCTGACCGCGTTTTCGCCTTCGACACCGGCCCGGGAAACATGGTCATCGACGCGGTCACTCAGGAACTGTTTGGCAAGACGTTTGATCGGAACGGGAAAATTGCGGCATTGGGAACGGCACGAAAGAGTGTGATTGAGAAAATATTGCGGCACAGGTTTTTTCGTGCCAAGCCTCCGAAGACGGCGGGGCGTGAGGAATTTGGCTGCGAGTTCATGAGAGAGTTCTTGCGCCAGTGCGCAGGCTCTTCCAAGGAAGATATTATCGCCACGGCAACCGCCCTTACCGCGCAATCGATTGCCGACGCAGTGCGGCGCTTCGTGGTGTCATCCCGCCCGGGCTCGAAACGCTCGTTTCGCGAAATGATTGTCTCCGGCGGAGGCGCGAAGAATGCAACGTTAGTCCAGATGCTCGGCGAAAATCTCGCGCCGCTCGGAATCAAATTAAGATTTTCAGACGAGTTCGGTCTGCCTTCTCAAGCGAAAGAAGCGGTGGCGTTCGCCGTCATGGCATATGAAACCTGGAACCGGCGGCCGTCCAATGTACCTTCGGCGACGGGAGCAAAACGGTCTGCCGTGCTGGGAAAGATTTCGTATGCATAAGGAGTGGACCTCGGACCTCAGACTTCGGACCTCGGACTTTGAAGGCCAAAGTCTGAGGTCGAGGGTCCGACGCCGTTTCGCGCGATCGGCAAGGGCAATCCTATGCCTTCCCTTACTCTTCCCGCTTTTTTCCTGCTCCGCGAAATCCGATCGCAACACGCTCGTTATGGTGATCGAGTCAAGTCCAACGAATCTCGATCCACGTGTCGGCATCGATGCGTTTTCGGAGCGAATCGATAACCTCATCTTTGACGATCTGCTGTCTCGCGGCGACGATCTCAATGTTGCTCCCGGGCTGGCCGAGCGCTGGGAGATTCCCGATCCGCTCACGTACATTTTTCATCTGCATCGCGGGGTCAAATTTCACGACGGGCGCCCCCTCACTTCGCGCGATGTGAAGTGGACTTTCGATTCGCTGCTGCAAGGCAAAATTCGCAGCACCAAAACCGCGGTCTACCGTTTCGTCGACCACATCGATGCGCCCGACGATGCCACGGTAATTTTCCACATGAAAGAACAGGACGCAACCTTGTTATGGAATCTTTCCGACGGCGCGATCGGAATCGTGCCCGACGGAAGTGGCGACGAAATGACGCAACATCCGATCGGCTCTGGTCCGTTCCGCTTCGTCAGCGCTGAGACCGACCGCGAAGTCATTGTCGAACGAAACGACGATTATTGGGGCGGAGTCCCGAAACTCGCGCGCGTGCGCTTTGCCATCGTGCCCGACGCGACCACCGAAGCTCTCGAGCTGCGTAAAGGCAGTGGCGATGTTGCCATCAATTCTCTGACGCCCGATACAATCTTCACTTTGTCGCACGATCCCAATCTTGAGGTCGAGCGCTCTGTCGGAACCAGGCTTGCCTATCTTGCTTTCAATCTGCACGACCCAATTCTGAAGGATGCGCGAGTACGCCAGGCCATCGCCTATGCGCTCGATCGGCAGCCGATGATCGAATACTTGTGGCGCGGAGAAGCGGAACCTGCTCGAAGCATCCTGCCACCCCAGAGTTGGGCCTACAACGGCGACGTGCCACCTTACGATCACAACCTCGACAAGGCGAATCAGTTGCTCGACGCTGCGGGCTATCCGGCAATCAACGGCGTGCGCTTTCACATCACCATGAAGACTTCGACTGACGAAAACACGCGTCTGATGGTGGCGGTGATGCAGCAGCAATTGCGCGAGGCGGGAATCGCTCTCGATATTCGCAGCTTCGAGTTCGCCACTTTTTTTTCCGACGTGCAGCACGGCGCTTTCCAGATGTACGGGCTGCGCTGGATCGGTGGCAATGAAGATCCGGATATTTTCGAGTATGCCTTCGACTCGGCAAAATTTCCGCCCAACGGCGCCAACCGTGGCTACTATTCAAACCCAAGAGTGGATGCATTGATCGACAAAGCTCGCCGCGAGATCGATCCTTCTCTGCGCAAGCCACTCTATGCCGAAGTGCAACGCATCTTGGCGGCAGACTTGCCCTACATCGATCTTTGGTATCTGGATAACGTGGTCGTGCACACGCGCCGGGTGCAAAATATCAAGCTGAATCCTGCGGGAAACTACGACTTCCTCAGAACAGCGGAGTTAGTTCAGTAACAATCAGCATCTCCAAGGCGACGAACCTCCGAGCCCGGCTCGCCTGCATCTGATCTTCGTTCAACATCCCCGTGTTACCATCCAATTTCAATCCATCCATGCGAATTCTTTTCATTGGCGACATCTTCGGACGGCCGGGGCGCAATATTGTCAAAGAACGCCTGCCGGGTATTGTTCGCGATCACGCCGTGAACCTGATCATTGCTAACGGTGAAAATTCTGCGGCCGGTTTTGGCATAACTCCCGCACTGGCCGAAGACCTTTTCGAACTCAACATCGATGTGATTACCACCGGCAATCACGTGTGGGATAAGCGCGAAATCGTCGACTACTTTCAGATGGTCGATGGCAACGGCCACGGTCCCGCGCGGCGCGTGCTGCGCCCGGCAAATTATCCTTCCGATATGCCTGGGTCTGGCTTGTACGAGGGCATGAAGGGCAAAATTCCCTACGCCGTCATCAACCTGCAAGGGCGGGTGTTCATGGCCTCGAACGACGATCCGTTTCGCACTGCTGACCAGCTTCTGCAAAAGATTCAGGCGAAGGTGATTCTGGTGGATATTCACGCCGAAGCGACCTCCGAAAAAATCTCGCTTGGTTGGTATCTCGATGGCCGCGTCACAGCTGTGGTCGGCACGCACACTCATGTGCCCACGGCGGACGAGCGAATTCTTCCCAAAGGAACCGCCTACGTCACCGATGTGGGCATGACCGGACCGTATGACGGTGTGATCGGCGTAAAAAAAGAATTGGTGGTGGGAAAGTTTCTGAACGGCATGCCGGTGCGCTTCGAACCAGCCACAGGCGATGTGCGCCTCTGCGCCGTGGTGATCGATTGCGACGAAGATACCGGCAAGGCACGCACCATCGAGCGACTCATGCTGTCGTAAGAAATTGCTGGTAAAGCTTAGCTTCACCGGTAAGCCATCCCTCGAAATTGGCTCCTCTGCATGAAAGATCGCAAGTCGGGCGTGCGCACTCGTTCTCAGGATGGCCCCGTATCAGATGTTGTCATGACCGTTAAGTCCGAAGGTACGAGGGCCTACCGGCCTGTGCCCAAAGTTCGCAAACTACATTAGAATCGCACGAGATGCGGACATCCTTCATACCGGCGGCACTCTTGACGCTAGCGGCTCTCCTGCCAGCGTTCGCAGCCGCCGACGATTCCTCTTCCCCTCCAGTAATTTCGTGTGGAAATGGAATTCCAGGCGGAATTAGCTGCCTCGTCTCCAAGAAAGAGCTCAAAGAAGCGCGCATCGCCTTTCGCGAAGGCGTGGATCTTCAGCAAGATCGACACCTTGTAGAAGCCTTGGCGCACTTCGACAAAGCCACACGGCTCGCGCCGCAGAATATGCAGTTTCTAACAGCTCGTGAAGTCGTAAAGGCTCAACTGGTTTTCGCTCACGTGGAGCACGGCAACGTGCTGTTGCTCGAAAATGCACGCGCTCAGGCCGCTGCCGAATTTCGCGCCGCGCTTGATCTCGATGACGAGAATCAATACGCGCGCGAGCGATTGGCGGAGGCCACGCGAGAAATGGCTCCCGCATTGCCTGTCTTGCCGGTGCGTCTGATCGATTCGGGCGAAGTTCACATCGCACCCCGAGACGACCGTGCCACGTTTCATTACAGCGGGGATGTTCGCGGCCTGTTCGACGAGCTGGCTGCCGCTTATGGCGTGACCGCGAAGTTCGACGATTCGGTCCCCGCCCGCCAGGTTCGTTTCAATGTCGACGAGGTAGATTTCTTCACGGCGTTGAAGTTGGCTTGCGAGGTCAGTAAGACAATGTGGGCAGCCCTCAGTAGTCATCAATTGCTGATTGCCGCCAACACTCCGGAGAACCATAAACAATTCGACCGCATGTCGCTGCGCACCTTCATTCTGCCGCCGCATTCCACGCCGCAGGAATCTACCGACTTAATCAATGCGATGAAGACCATGCTCGACCTGCGTTTGATCAGTTCGGGGCAAACTGCGGACGTAGTAGAGGTCCGCGGCCCCGCGCCGATTCTCGCAGCCTGCTCCAAACTGCTGGACCAGCTTAGCAATGAAGCGCCCCAGGTCATGTTCGATGTTCGCGTGCTGCAAATCAACCACCAACTGGCGCGCAACATCGGTGTGCACATTCCCGATACTTTCAACATGTACAACATTCCAGTAGCGGCCCTGGCGGGATTGGCCGGGCTGGGAGGCCAGAATATTCAGCAGCTCATCAATCAGCTGATTTCCTCGGGAGGAATCAACGCGGCCGGCAGTTCGGCTCTCTCCGGCCTCTTGGCACAATTAGGCGGGCAGCAGAATTCCATCTTCAGCCAGCCGCTGGCCACATTCGGCGGCGGACTCACATTCAGCGGCGTAAGTCTCGATCAATTTGCGGCCAATCTTTCGGTGAACGAATCCTGGGTGCGCAGCCTGGAAAACCTGACCATGCGCGCCAGCCAGGGCAGCGACGCTACTTTCCATATTGGAGAGCGTTATCCAATTGAAAACGCCAGCTACGCGCCCATTTATAACTCGCCACAAATCTCGGCGGTGCTGGGCAATCAGTCGTACGTTCCGCCCTTCCCTTCTGTCAGCTATGAAGACTTGGGATTGAGCGTGAAGGCAAAGCCCGTTATCCACGGCAACGGCACCGTGAGCATAACCATTGAGCTGCAACTGCGTTCGCTTACCGGGCAATCGAACAACGGAATTCCAGTGATCTCAAACAGCGAATATCAAGGCAGCATCAATCTCAAGGATGGTGAGCCGGCGGTAATCGCGGGACAAATATCGCAGAGCGACACGATCTCGATGTCTGGAATTCCGGGGCTGGGCTACATTCCAATTCTGAATCAGGCGATGGTGAACAACACGAAGCAATCAGAACATGATGAACTCATGATCGTGATTACTCCGCACATTGTTGCGAACATCAACCGAACCGCCCCCGAGATTTGGTTGAGCGAAAACTGAAGCGGCTTCCTGGTACCGCTTTCCTTATTTCGCATCTTTCGCCGCAAACTCAACCAGACCCTTGTAAACATCTGACAGCCGTGGGTCGAAACTCCCAACCTTGCGGCCATTGATGAACAGAGTAGGCGTTCCGTTTACCTCTACGGACTTGCCCAGCGCCAGCGAAGCGTCGACACGAGCCTTAGTCTCGGGTTTGGTCGCGCAGGCCGCAATCTCGCTTCCCTTCAGGCCCACTCCATCGGCGATGGCTGTAAGTTTCTCGTCCGCATTCTCGGCGGTGATGTCCGACTGTGTCTCGTATGTCTTGGCGATAAATTTCCAGAAAGCATCGTTCGATGCGCGTCCCACGCAATCGGCATAAGCCGCGCCCTTGGCCGCCCAATTGTGCATTTCCAACGGGAAATTCTGGAATACGAAACGAGCGTTCGGCTCCGCGGCCACCAGCGCCTCAATTGTGGGTTGTGCCGCCTTGCAAGCGGGGCACTGCAGATCGCCGAATTCGACAATCGTTACCGGCGCATTCTTAGGCCCGCGCTCTGGCCCGTTGATACCCTTGTCCAGCAAGTGATTCGCAGGATCAAAGGGTCGCGCCCCGAACGGAATAATTTCGCCCACTAGCGCCTGCTTACCATCAGGAGCGACGAAAAAGCGCGACATCTGCTGGCCCTGCGGACTGGCGAGAACAACCGTGACCTCCGCCAGCCCAGTGACGGTAGACGGCTTGATGCTGGAAATTTTCCAGGTCAAATCTTTTTCGTAACCGAACTGCTGGTGCAAAAAAGAATCCACGGTAGCTTCTGAAGGAAGATTGGATGATGCCGAAGCACTTGACCGTTCTGAAGACTTAGCGGGAGCCGATTTCGCCGGCGATGTCTGCCCCGTGGCCATTCCTCCAGCCAGTAAAAAAATAAGGATTGAGTTCAGCAAACGAAACATGGGTTCCTTTCGATTTTCGCAATTGAAAAATTCGGGAAAGCGAACTATCAGGATACTGCAAACTAACGATTTCAAGCTTCGCACTTGGCGGCGATCGGAAAGCGGCGTCCATAACCGAA
Organism: uncultured Acidobacteriaceae bacterium; assembly: GCA_963801885.1. Lineage (GTDB taxonomy): Bacteria > Acidobacteriota > Terriglobia > Terriglobales > Acidobacteriaceae > Sulfotelmatobacter. The sequence goes on along the minus strand of CAWDGL010000010.1, from coordinate 414,097 downwards.
GGCCTTGGGAGAAATTTTAAGGCCGGGCGCAGCCTGCTGACGCTTGTATTCTGCGCGATCGACCATGCGAATGACTCGCCGCACCACTTCGATATTGATTCCGCGGTCATTCGCAATGCGCTCCGCCGAATGAGAGTCCTCCACATAATCTTCGAGAACGGCATCCAGAACCTCGTACGGAGGCAGCGAGTCGCTGTCTTTCTGGTCAGGCCGCAATTCCGCTGACGGTGGCTTCTCCAGCGTGGACTGCGGAATGACGCCGCGACGCGAATTCACGTATTCGCTGAGACGGTAGACCAGCGTCTTGGGCACATCAGAAATCACCGCCAACCCGCCGACCATATCGCCATAGAGGGTGCAATAACCAACGCCCAGTTCGCTCTTGTTGCCGGTGGAGAGCACGATCGCTCCGAACTTATTCGACAACGCCATCAGCAACATACCTCGAGCCCGCGACTGAAGGTTTTCCTCGGTCACGTCTTCTCTTGTTCCCGCAAACACGTCTTTTAAGATGCCGCGATATGCCTCATACGCGGGATTGATCGAAAGCAGTTCGAAACGAATTCCAAGATTCTTGGCCAGGGAGTGGGCATCATCAATCGATCCTTGCGACGAAAACGGGCCCGGCATGCCGACTCCAATCACGTTCTCTGGCCCAACTGCATCCGCTGCGATGACGGCCGTGAGCGCGGAATCAATGCCGCCACTCAGCCCGATAATCGCCTTTTGAAATCCGCATTTCCGCATGTAGTCGCGCGTGCCCAGCACCAGAGCGGAATACACGCTGGCTTCGTCGCCGGGAATCTGTTCGTGCATTTCTCCGGTCAACTCGCTCGAATCGAAATAGATGAGGTCTTCTTCAAACGATCGTCCCTGCGCAATGACCTCCCCTTCACGATTCAGCACCAGGCTGGACCCGTCGAACACCAGGCTGTCATTGCCTCCCACCTGATTGACCAGCGCGACTGGAACTTTGTGCTGGCGGGCGATGCTGGCCAGCATGTCGCGACGCATCTCGCGCTTGCCAATCCAAAACGGAGATGCGGAAATGTTCAGCACGAAATTTCCGCCCGCCTGAATCAGCGCGTCCACCGGATCGACACTGTAGAGCCGCTTGTGCCAGAACCGTTTGTCGTTCCACGCATCTTCGCAAATCGTAAGCGCCATGCGGTTGCCGCAGAACGGAAACAGTTCCTGACTTTTTGCGGGAGCGAAGTTCCGCATCTCATCGAACACGTCGTAAGTCGGAAGCAACATCTTCGACTGAATAAACTCGATCTTGCCGTCCCTCAGCAAAGCTGCGGAATTCATTGCCGCCTTGCCCGCATCCGAGTGGGCAGCGGTAACCAGTCCGCAAATCACTGCAATCCCGCGGGTTTCTGTGGCAATCTTTTCGGCTGTATCGCGATTTCGTGCAACAAAAGAAGATCGCTCCACCAAGTCGCGCGGAGGATAGCCGCACACGGACAATTCGGGAAAAAGAATCAGGCCCGCGCCAGCGGCGAGAGCGCGCCGGGAATACTCGACAATCTTGGCTGCGTTGCCAGAGAAATCTCCAACCGTCGGATTGATTTGACCCAGCGCAATCTTCACTCTTTTAGTGTAAAGCCGCGGGTTGCGGTGGGCCAAGACATGCGGGAATGCCCCTACCCACCCGCGACGGCGTAGGTATCTTTCGCGGCGATACTCCAAAATTAACCAGTTGAACTTTCGTGAAAAGGCGTAACATTAACGATTTGGCAGTCACACCCATTCGAGGGAAATAAGATGCCCCTGCGCCGCCTTTCACTACTAAATCGATTTTTGACGCTCACAATGTTTTTCAGCTTCGCTCTGTATCCCTCGTGGGCGCAATCGGGTGCGCAGGGTCATTCCTGGTCCAATTCCAGTCTCTCGCCCGACGAGCGCGCGTCCATGGTGGTAAAGGAAATGACGCTTGACGAGAAGATTTCGTTGCTTCACGGAACGGGCATGCCTGGTCTGAGCGCGATGAGTCCGCTGGCGATCCATTCCAATGGTGGCGCGGGATATGTTGTCGGCATTCCTCGCCTGGGCATTCCTGGGATTCAAATGTCCGACGCCGCTTATGGGGTGCGCGGCAGCGGCGAAAACGGCCGCTACTCTACCGCTCTGCCGGCGAACGTAGCTGCGGCAGCGAGTTGGGATCTGGATGCAGCTCATGAATACGGCGCATTAATCGGCCGGGAGCTCCGCGCCCAGGGCTACAACATGACGCTCGGCGGCGGCACCAATCTCACCCGCGAACCACGCAACGGCCGCACCTTCGAATACTTGGGCGAGGATCCGGTGCTCGCGGGAAAACTGGTTGCTTCGGTGATGAAGGGACTGCAGGCAGAGCACGTCCTCGGCGACATTAAGCACTACGCACTCAACGATCAGGAGAGCGGTCGCAATGCGGTAAACGTGAACATCGACAAGCGCGCAGCCCGCGAAAGCGATCTGCTGGCGTTTGAGATCGGTTTGCAGGGGTCCGACATCGCCGCAGTGATGTGCTCCTACAATCGCGTAAACGGCGACTACGCGTGCGAGAACAAGTATCTGCTGACCGATCTTCTGAAAAAAGACTGGAACTTCAAGGGATTCGTGCTTTCAGACTGGGGCGGCACGCACAGCACCGAGAAAGCGTCCGCTGCGGGCCTCGATCATGAGGAGCCGGGAGAGATCTTTTTCGGAGACCAATTGAAGAGCGCGGTGGAGTCGGGCAAGGTACCGATTGCAGAAGTGGACGACCATGTTCATCGCATCCTGCGATCCATGTTCGCTACCGGAGTCGTCGACGATCCATCACGAAAAAGCGTAGTCGACGTGGTCGGCGGCCTTGAGATCGCGCAGAAAATCGAAGAGCAGAGCGCCGTGCTTCTGAAAAACGAGCACGCGCAGCTGCCCCTCGATGCTTCCGCGATTCACACCATCGCTGTGATCGGTCCACATGCTGACGTGGGAATGATTTCCGGCGGCGGTTCGGCGCAGGTCGATCCTCCGGGAGGAAATGCGATCATGCCTCCGGGCAAGGGCCAAACTCACTGGCAGGAAAAAATTTGGTTTCCCACCTCACCGCTGAAAGCAATTCGAGCGAAAGCTCCGGCCGCGACCGTGAAATTCGACTCCGGCGCAGATCCTTCAACGGCCGCCAATTTGGCTAAGAATTCCGACGTGGCCATCGTCTTTGTTTACCAGTGGGAAAGCGAGGGAATGGATTTAAACACCCTATCTCTTCCCGAGAATCAAGACGATCTGATTGCGAAGGTTGCAGCGGCCAATCCGCACACGGTAGTGGTGATCGAATCCGGCAGTCCAGTCACCATGCCCTGGGTCGATCAAGTCAGCGGCATCCTCGAAGCGTGGTATGCGGGCAGCCGCGGAGCCGAAGCGGTTGCGAATATTCTTTTCGGGGACGTAAATCCCAGCGCGAAGTTGCCCAACACCTTCCCCAGGAGCGAGGCCGATTTGCCGCATCCCACCGTCGTCAAACCTCCGAAAGTGACGACGGATGCCGACCATCAGGGCTGGAGGAGAATTGCCGGCGGTTTGCCCGCGTTTCAAGTCACTTATGACGAAGGCGTGAAGGTTGGTTACAAGTGGTACGACGTAGAAAACAAACCCGTGCTGTTCCCCTTCGGTTACGGCCTTTCCTATACGACTTATTCGTATTCGAACCTTAAGGTGGCGGGCGGAAAGAATCCTCAGATTACTTTCACCGTCACCAACACGGGCAACCGCGCTGGCGCGGAAATCGCGGAAGTCTACGCTTCCCTGCCGCCCGCAGCCGCCGAGCCTCCGAAAAGACTGGTCGGCTGGAGTAAAGTGAAACTCGGCCCCGGCGAGAGCAAAGAAGTAACGGTCGAGGTCGATCCGAAATATCTTTCCATATTTAACGTCGAGCAGAACGCCTGGCAGCTCATTCCCGGCAACTACGGCTTCATGGTCGGCGGTTCGTCACAGAACTTGCCGCTGAAGCAAGCGATAAGCCTGAAGTAGAAAAAGAAAGCGCCGCGGTCCCTTAGAGGACGTTGTCGTTCAGCGATGCGATAAATTGAATTCCCGGCACGAACTTGCCGACTAGCCGGTTATCGTTGGTTAAGAAGAGGTCCGTGCGGGCATTCGCGGCCGCCGCCAAATGCATCGCGTCCGCCGGCGAGACCTCAAATGCTGCGCGGATTCGCGCGTAATGATCTGCCGTTTCCAGATCAAACGGCAAAACCTCCGCAACAGCCTGCCGCAAGAGTACCCGAACCTCTTCGGCCCGCTGTGCGTCCCGTCGGCGATATACTCCGGCCAACACTTCCCCGAAAGTGAAAGCGCCGGTCAGCAACTGGTCCCGGCGTTCCTTCATCCGCGATTGAATTTCAGTCACTCGTCTCGCATAGCGCGGATTATCTTCGAGCCAATAAATAAACAGCATCGTGTCCCAATAAATGCGGCTCACTTGCTGCGCTCAGGTCCGTAGAAATTACTGCGTTCCGCCCGAAGATAGGCCTCACCGCCTCCCAGTTCCGAAAAAACGTCTTTCAGCGCCCCACGCAACTTTAACCAGGCATCCTCCGACTTCGCGGATGCCGCCGAATTCGCAAACTCATAGGTGTAAATCACGGTTGTGCTCTGCCCGGACTTGGGCCCCGTAGCTTCAACCAGCCGCAGTTCGTTGTCGCGCAGGAATTGGTGCGTTTTCAGGGCGCTGCAAACCGCTGGAGCCCGTCCGCCCCCAATTCCCAATTCGTTCACTACATCCCCAGCCCGAATGGAGAAGCGCGAGACCTTCTTCTCGCGGGCGGGCAGTACGTATTTTTCGCGGCTGTGCGCCCTGATGCTGTCAGAAAGTTTCATAGCAATAATAATGTACAATAGAATAGCATATCATATCACATATATTCTATTGTAGAGCATCACTTCAGAGTAGAGCGTTATTTTGGCCTTGTCATTCCGAGCGCCTTTTTTCTGGCGCGAGGAACCTGCTTTTCCGTGGTGGACCACTAAGGCAAAGTAGCCCACTGCTTCCTTCAGGACTGCGAACAAAGGACTTAATCCTCATCCCCTCCCGCGATCACCCCATGCTTCGCCTTGGGCATCGGTGCCGAGCCCATCTGGTCGCGCCACAAGACTTCATTCAGGCGTGCCGCTGGCGCCGCATCAGGACGCGAGAAATCCATCTTCGATGAGATTTTCGCTCCCGGCGCATTGGGCTTGTTAATTTCATAAATGAGCCCGTTTTTTAGATTGCGATAGTCGGCCGCATAGGCCGGCTGATCGCCCGCTCCCGAAAACATTCTCGCCATCACCGGAGCATAGGCATCATTCTGATTCATGGGTGGAAGGCCAAGCAGTACTTCCATGGTGTGAATGAGGTTCACAGTCGTGTAAAAGCGATGTTCCACATTCGGCTGCGCCGCCGAACCGGGCGAATATTTGCTGATCACCAGAGCGATCGAGCGATGCGCGTCGACATGGTCGGCCCCATTCTGAGCGTCATCTTCCAAAATAAAGATGGCCGTGTCGTCCCAATATGCGCTATGCGAAACCGCGTCCACCACCCGGCCCACCGCCAGGTCGTTGTCGGCCACCGAGGCTGCAGGGCGCGGAAAATTAGGCCGCGTCCCACCCGTATGATCGTCGGGCAAATAGAGGAGCACGAAAGCCGGCAACTCCAAGTCAGCGCCCTCATGCGCGTCGCGGGCGCGAACGTAAGCGCCAAATTCATTTAGAAATTCGTCCGCTCGCAGTTGGTCAGGATATTCGGTATTGAAGTCCGGATACAACGGATCGAAGTGATCGCGAAGAAGAGCTTTGCTCGGTTTCACCCCGCTAAACAAAGGCACCGCCCACGGGAACGGACTCGGCCCGCCGTGCGGATCGCCCACATTCGACGGCAGCGTTTCTCCTTTCTGCAGTACAGTCTGCGGACAACGAGCTTCCTGTCCTGAGGGTGTTCCCTGCATCGGATTTGCAGCCTTAGGCTTCTCATTGCACCACTTCGCGTTCACAAATTCGCCGTAATCCCGAAAGCTGACGTGATTGCGCGCGAGATTGTCCCAGAGAAATCCGGTCGAGGGATCGTCGATATCGGGCTGATTATTTTCCAGCGGATATTCATCTCCCACCTGTCCCTGAAAGTCGTAAGTGCGCTCTTTACCGCGGTAGGCAATCTGCCAGGTTTTTTCGTTATAGTCTGACGTGATCGCGGCTGTAGACCAAAGATGGCCGTCTCCGGAAACTTCTCCACTGTCGTAAAAATTGTCGAGCACGCCGAATTGCAATGCGAGCTGATGCTCGTTCGGCGTTATATCCGCACCGTACATATTCAGCGAGGCGTCGCCGTTCGCAACCTTCAGGTCGCCGAGAATCTGATCGTAGGTGCGGTTTTCCTTGATCACATAAATCACATGCTTGATCGGATTCCTTCCGGCAGCGAACAAGATCGCGTTTGGATCTCCGGGATGCGGATCGGCGGGAAACAGATTGTTTTGCTCCGCGATGCGGGTAAGCGCGGGCAGGCGATTCATGGCGTCCGAAATCTTCAGGCGCGCGACCGACCCATGCAGCAGCGTGGCAATGTAAGCATGACCGTGAGTCTTCATTTCATGCGGCGTCTTCCCCAAGCCATTGTTCGGACCGGTTCCAACGCCCTTCGCCGTCGCAATCAGCAAGTCATCGCCGTGCACAGCGACCGCGCTGGGATACCAGTCGGTCGGAATGAGTCCAATATCCCCCTGTGCATGAAGGCCTTTGTCCGTGGAAAAACTTGAGACGTCAAATACCCCTACGGCATTGATGCATGCGTAGGCAACAAAAACATGGCTGCCATCTTTTGACTGCGTCAACGCGGCCGGACAGAGACCAGCGGCGGCAACTCTCTCCCGCAGCTCGCCCCGAAATGTTCCCGTCTCCGTATCCACCACCGCCACTGCATCGGCGTTCGAGAGGGCGACGTACAAGAGCTTTTCATTGGGACTCAACAGCATGGCAGTCGGGTGGGAACTCGGAGCCAAGGGATCTTTCGATCCCGGCAGAGCAATCGACTTGGCGATCCTCGCTCCGATTAATTCAATCTGAACGATCTGCGAGGTATTCCACAAGCTGCACCAGGCTCGGATGGCATGGCGCGTAGCGACGCAAGTATAGGGAAATGTCGAAGGCACCAAATCCTGCGTGCTCATGTCGAAGGTCTCGACAATTTTTCCACTACTCGGATCGAGCACGACGACGTTATCGGAAAGATTATTGGCAACGATGAGCCACTCCACTCCCTTCGGATTGGCGACCACCGCCAGCCCCGCGGGATACGGAACTGCCGTGCCGGCGGGCGTTTGCTGCAAGCCGATCGCAACTCGTTTTCCCGGCTTCAGCGGCTGCGGCGCAATGGGAATGAAGCCTTGCGGCGTCACCTTCCCTGCGGAAAAGCCATATACAGCGATTCCGTTTCCAGTATCGCCCTCTCTCGCGCCGGTGGGATCAGTCAATGAACCGACAGAAGCGTACAGCCGCTTGCCATCCAAACTGAAAGCCAGCCCGAGAAAATAGCTCTGGTGCGCATCTTCGCCGAGCCGCGGGTCAGGATAGTCAGCGATTCGATTGCTCGCCAGATCTAATATCGAAATCGATTGATGGCCCAGCGTCTCTTGCGTGCCATAGCCATCGTTCAGCAAAGCGGCGTATCGTCCGTCGGGACTCATTACCATGGTTGCGGGGAAGCTATTGGTACTGCCGATGCGTCCCGGGGAAGGAGCGCTCAGCATTTTGCTGGTGGGCAACATGATCGGAGGTTGATCGCCGGAAGGCGTCTGCGCGCACACAGCCGCAACACTCATCACAAAACTGCCGAGGAAATAAAATAAAGATCGAATCACGGCGCCTCCGCGAAAAGTTGAACAGGAAACGAACAGGTCATGAGCGTAATGCAACGCAGCACGGGTGGTCAAAAGAGGCAGAAGTCCGGTAGTGGTGCAATTGGCGGTTTGGCTTAGATATTAGGCCGGTTGAGCGGGAGCTCCCTTCGGCTTCGCTCAGGGCAGGCTCTTCGCTACGCCTGGAAAACGGCTTCGCTCAGGATGACAAAGTCGCTCAAAGGCTGGCGGCATCTTCGAAATGCTTGTCATCCCGAGCAACGCGAGGGACCTAGGTTTCTGCATGCAGCGATTCGCGGCCGCTCGATCAATAAACCATATCCCTCGGATAGTCCGGAACGAAGCACTGACGTCTCAGTCGGCTCCGCGAAACACTACGCACCGGAAAGTCTGGAAGCGGGACGCTCCGAGTCGGGCTGTTCAGCATCCTCCGGATGTACGTTGTGGCGCACATCGGCGCCCTGCACCCAGAAAATGACGTCCTCAGCAATGTTGGTGGCGTGGTCGGCAACTCGCTCCAGATTGCGAGCCACCAGCAGGGCGTCGAGCGCCTGGCGGACGACCTCGGGCCGCTCGTTCATGGTCTTGACCAATTGAATGAAGGCATCGTCGCGCATGCGGTCAATCACGTTGTCCATTTCGAGCACGGCCTGCGCCAGTTCAACTTTGCCTTCAATAAAAGATTCCAGCGCGCGGCGCACCATCGCGCTCACGGCAGTGCCCATTCGCGCAATGTCCACGGGCAACTCGGCCGCCGGAAGTTCGACCATATCCATCACCCGCTCGGCAATGTTCACCGCCTGATCGCCGACGCGTTCGAGATCGGAATTAATCTTCGTCACCGCGAGAATAAAACGTAAGTCGACAGCCATCGGCTGCTGCATGGCGAGCAAGTCAAACGCAGCTTCGTCGATCTCTCGTTCCGCGGTGTTGATCAGGCTCTCGCCTTCCAGCACCATCTGGCAGCGGGTCAGGTCGCGTTCCACATAGGCCTGGCGCGAGCGATCCACGGCCTGCTCCGCTAGTCCGCCCATGCGAAGCAACCGCTGCCGCAAATCGTCCAGCCCTTGTTGAAAACGCGTGCGCATTCGCTAACACCTTTCTTACCGAATCTGGCTTCGGCGCCTGGTCTATCCGAATCTGATCTATCCAAAGCGGCCGGTAATGTAATCCTCCGTCTTTTTGTCGGACGGTTTGGTGAAAATCTTTTCTGTCTTGTCGAACTCAATCAACTTGCCCAGCAGGAAGAACCCGGTAAACTCCGCCACCCGAGCCGCCTGCTGCATATTGTGAGTGACAATTACGATGGTATACCGCTCTTTCAGCTGAAAGATCAACTCCTCGATCTTCCCCGTGGAAATCGGATCGAGCGCCGAACAAGGCTCATCCATCAGCAGCACCTCCGGCTCTACCGCCAGCGCGCGCGCAATGCACAGCCGCTGCTGCTGGCCGCCAGAAAGGCTCGCGCCAGATTTCTTGTGTATATGGTCTTTCACTTCGGCCCATAGCGCCGAAACTTCCAGCGAATGCTGCACGATTTCATCCAGCTTGCGGCGGTCGTGAAATCCATTCAGTTTCAAGCCGGATGCAACGTTGTCATAAATCGACATGGTCGGGAACGGATTCGCCTTTTGAAACACCATTCCCACACGGCGGCGGAGTTGCGTCGCCGAGGTTCCGTTATAGGCATCGATTTCACCGATGCGGACTCGACCTTCCACCCGCGCATCCGGAATCGTCTCGTGCATGCGATTGATGCAGCGGATAAATGTCGACTTGCCGCAACCCGACGGACCAATCAGCGCCGTGGCCCGATTTGCCGCCACTTTCAAATTAATGTCGTACAGCGCCTGCCCTTTGCCGTACCAGGCATTCAACTTCTCGACTTGGATTCCGACACCCATGGTTTAAGAAATAGTTTAGGAGATAACTTATGCGGTTCCGAACGTTCCGCGGCGCACTGCATATCGCACCGCCGCAACCGCGCTGACGATAAGCAGAATCAGCACAAACGATCCTGCCCATGCCTGGCGATGCCAATCATCGTAAGGAGAATTGGCGTACACATAAATCTGCAGCGGCAGCGCGGCCGTCGGCTGATCGTAGCGAAGATTCCAAAACGTATTGCCCAGAGCGGTAAAAAGCAAGGGCGCGGTCTCACCCGCCACTCGCGCAAAAGCCAGCATAATGCCCGTGATCACGCCCGACGTCGCGGTGCGAAGCGTAATCGAGAGAGTAGTTCGCCAGCGCGGCACTCCCAGTCCGTAAGCCGCTTCCCGCAGCGCCGGTGGAACCAGCAGCAGCATTTCTTCGGTGGTGCGGCAGATTGTCGGAACCATCATGATCGCCAGCGCCACACCACCCGCCAGCGCTGAGAATCCGTGCCCGCGAACCAGAATCGCCCAGGCGACAATGCCGATCACAATAGAGGGCACGCCATTCAATACATCGGCCGTGAATCGCACCGCACTGCCGAAGCGATTGCGTCCAAACTCGGCCAGGTAAATTCCGGCGCCCACTCCAAACGGCACGCCAATCACGCTGGCGATGGCGAGAATGAGCACCGACCCTGCAATTGCATTGGCCATGCCTCCACCCGGCTCTCCAACCGGCTTGGGCGTCTGCGTTAGAAAAGCCCAGTTGAGCGAACCCAGGCCTTTGTACACAAGATAGCCGAAGATGGCGACCAAGGGCGCGAGCACCAGCACCACCGTCAAAACCGCGACGCCGGTCATGAAATGATCGGTAAAACGGCGGCGCAAACTGATCCGTGCAATGGGTGGCTGCGCGGAAGAGCTGCCGGTGAGTTCAGGCATGTCCCCTCGCAGGTTGGCCTCGGGTTACGCTCCACACCAGCAACTGTGCCAGAGCATTGACCACGATCGTAACCAGGAACAGCGCAAGGCCAATTTCCACCAGCGCGGAAAGGTATCTGTCTCCCGTAGCCTCGCTGAACTCATTGGCCAGCACGCTCGCCATGGTATAGCCGGGAGCGAACAATGACTTCGCAATCTCCGGCCGGTTTCCAATCACCATGGTGACTGCCATGGTTTCGCCGAGCGCTCGGCCTAATCCAAGAATGATCCCGCCCACAATTCCAGCCCGCGCATTGCGCAACACGCCCACGCGAATCATCTCCCAACGCGTCGCGCCCAGGGCCAATACCGCTTCGCGCTGATGCTGCGGCACAACCATCAAAACTTCACGCGTAATAGACGAAATGATCGGAATGATCATGATGGCGAGGATAATTCCCGCTGCCAGCATGCCGATCCCATACGGTGGGCCTTCAAACAGTCCCGTCCAACCCATGGTCTTCGCCAGAAACGGTTGAACGTACCCGCTCAACAACGGAACCAGGACAAACATCGCCCACAATCCGTAAATCACGCTGGGAATCGCCGCCAGCAATTCCACGAAGAACGATAACGGATTGCGCAACGAGCCGGGACACATCTCGGTGGTAAACACCGCAACTCCCACCGCCAGCGGAACGGCAATGATGAGCGCCAGCAATGAGGAAACCAGAGTCCCGTAGATGAAGGGCAACGCGCCGAACTGCTCGCTGACCGGATTCCAGTCACTGCCCGCGAAGAACTTAAACCCAAACGCATGCCAGGAAAGACGAGAGCCGGAGATGAGTTCATAAACGATCAGCACCAGCACGCCCATCACGGCAAAGCCGCACAACATCATCGCCGACTTAAAAAGGCGGTCTGGGACCTCGCTCGTCGCAGTCCGCAACAAAGGCGACGACCGCGACACCGATACCGCGCTAACGTTCGTCCCTTCAACAGGTTGCGGTCCGGGCATATCAGGCCGAGGAAGAGCTGGGTTGGCCATTCCGCTTAACCCTAGCAGAGGCGTGTTACAAAGGTGTTAAAATTAAGAAGGCTTTTTCCGCCGGGGACTATCTGTCAACCTGATTCAAGAATTATGCTGTCTGCGCAACCGGATAAGTAGTACTTTATCCTTCCCCCGCTTCTAGGATTCGTTTTTATGTCGATTGCAGCCGACCGCAGCAAGTTTGCCTTTGAAAAGGCCGAGCGCGCTTTGCTGAAGCTTTCTTCCGAGCAAGATGCGCAGAGCGTCCATGGCTTCCGCACCGCCAGCCGCAGGCTGCAAATCCTCATCGAGGAACTTCTTCCCAATCGCGACCGGAACCAGAAGAAACTTCTGAAGATGCTGAACCGGATTCGTAATCGCGCGGGCAAAGTGCGCGACCTGGATGTTCAACTGGCGGCCCTGCGCAGCCTGAAGGTTCCTCAGCAGCCGCGCCGCAAGACTCAACTCATGCATGGGCTGATCGAACTTCGGGAAAAACATGAAAAGAAGCTGCGCAAATTATTGAGCAAAACTGCGATCCGTGAGATTCGCAAGCGGCTCAAGCGTGCCTCGAAACAGGCTCTACCTGAAAACGGCCGCGATGCCCTCACTGTCGCCCGCTCCATCCTAGGCGAAGTGGTCAGACCCGCTGGCCCAGTCAATGCCGGTCTGAACAAGTCCGGCCCAGACAATACCGCTCCAATCAATCCAGGTCCAGACAATCCTGGTCCAATCAATCATGGTCCAATCAATGAAGATCTGTTACATCGCTACCGGATCGTGGTAAAGCGCGCCCGTTATGCGGCCGAGTTCGCTCCCAAATCCGCCGCTGCCGCCCAATTGATTACCGAACTTAAACGACTTCAGGACGCCGTCGGCAACTGGCATGACTGGCTAACCCTCACTCAATCCGCTGCCAAGCGCCTGGGCGATGTCAACCAATCATCGCTGGTGGCCGCCCTTCACAACGTTACTGCGGGCAAATTCCGCCACGCGGTCGCGGCGCTCTCGTCTTCGCCAACTATCCAGGACGCAGCAAGAACAGTCTCTAGCGTCTCGGAATCACCCGCTTCTGTGCCATCGCGCAAAGTAAACCGCAAGAGTCCCACACAAATCGAACGCATGGAGTCCGCCGCCTAAAGCGGTCGCCTGCCCTTTTGCTGCAAGCAAAAATCAGGTAGTGGGTCAGTTTGAAATCTGACGGCATGTCGGCTCGTCAATGGCGTCATCCTGAGCGTAGCCGTTCTTCAGGCGTAGCGAAGGATCTCCCGGTACGACGCTGTGTGCCACGGGAGATCCCTCGGCCCGCTGGTAAAAACGCGGGCTCTTCGGAATGACGCCCTGCAACATTCATAATTCAAACTGACCCGCCAACAAAAACCATCCAACCGTGACGATCCTCGCAGGTCCATGTAAACTGTGAGCCTTCCCCATGCCCACATTTGCCGCGGTCGATATCGGCTCCAACTCCGTACGATTAAAAATTGCGCGTTTGCAGGCGGGACGAATCCGTGCGCTCCACGAAGACCGGGAAGTTACGCGCCTGGGCGAAGGCGTTTTCGGTTCCGGATTTCTCACTCCCGATTCCATCGCGGAAACCGTAAAAGTTTTGCGCCGCTTCCATCGCGCCACGCAACAGATTGTCACCGACAGCGTGCGCGTGGTTGCCACCAGCGCGCTGCGGGATGCGCGCAACTCGCAGGCATTTCTGGAGTGGGTGCGCTCGGCCACAGGCTGGCGAGTCGAGATCATTTCGGGCGTAGAAGAGGCCCGGCTCATTCACCTGGGACTTGTCTCCAGTGGCCGCATCGACCGCGCGCCCACGCTGATGATGGATCTTGGCGGCGGCAGTTGCGAACTGACCGTCACCCAGAACGGCCACATTCGCGACGCCGTCAGCCTTCCTTTGGGTGCGGTTCGCCTGACCAATGAATTTCTGCGGCATGATCCCGCGCGCAAAGGCGAGTTGAAACGCCTGCGCGGCTTCATTGCCCGGGAAGTCAATCGCATCATCGACCGCATCACTTCGGCAAAAGTAAAGAATGTGATTGCCACATCGGGAACGGCGGCAGCATTAGCCGCCGTGGCAAGCCATCTGCGCCGTGGAACACGCAGCCAGCGGCTCATGGTGTCTTCCGCCGAAATGACCCGCATTGCCAAACGGCTGGCCCGCCTGCCCGTCGCCGAGCGCCGAAAAATTGAAGGCATTGGCCCGCGCCGCGCGGAGATCGTCGTCGCCGGCGCCACGGTTTATCAGGAACTTCTCGATCGGCTTCGCCTGAAAGGTTTCCGCTATTCGCCTCTCGGCCTGCGCGACGGCATTCTGGCTCAGATGGCGGCCGACTACGACCGCAGCACGCGCTCCGGCCGGCAGATCGAATTTGAGCGCTGGGAATCCATTATGAATGCGGTCGACCACTACCATGTCGATCGCAAACATGCGCTGGACGTTCGCGACCATGCCACGCTGTTGTTCTCCGCGCTGCGCTCGCTGCATCGCTTGCCTCCGGAATATCGCGAATGGCTTTCGGCCGCGGCCATGCTGTACGAAGTCGGCGACTACGTAAATCGCAACGGCCGTCACCGCCATACTCACTACATCATTTCCAACTCTGAGATTCTCGGCTACACCCCGCAACAACGGCGCATCATCGCCGCCGTCGCTCGCTATCTGGGAAAATCGCGCCCTGCTCTGGAGGATGGTCCCATGAAGTTGATCGATCCAGGCGATCGCGAGAACGTGCAGAAGGCCATCCTGTTGCTCCGCCTGGCGCGAGCTTTGAACCTGGGCCGCAGCCGCGCTGTGGAAAAAGTGCGGGTGGGTGTGCGCTCAGCAGAAGTGAAATTAAGTCTGGTCCCCAGGCGGCGGATGGGTGTGGATCTGGAGCTCTGGGCAGTGGAGAAAGAACGCGATTATTTCCGCGAAGTTTTCGGCCGCGAACTCTCAACCGCGGTCTCGTAGAGCGCTCGCAAAACTTTCGGCGTAACACACCACTGCAGCGTACCGGCAGCGCGACGCATCTCCACTTTCGCCACGGCGCCCTTTTTCAGTTCCACAGAAGCCTCGCATCCAGAATCGCTGACCATAGTGCCCAGAAATTGGCTCAGGTTCGGATTATGACCGACCACCATAATCGCCTCCTGGCGCGAATACTTCTCCAGGAGTTTGCGAAAGTCAGCCAGTCCCGCTTCAGGCCTCAGGCCATTGTCGATCTGCAGTTTTCCCTCGTGACCTAATTCGTTGCCGACCAGAGAAGCGGTTTGCGTGCAGCGCTTGAGTGGACTGGAGACGATCACGTCCACCTGCACATCCAGAGCCGCTAAAGCGCGTCCCACGTAGCCGCACTGTTCAATGCCTTCTTTATCGAGCGCCCGTTTCTCGTCTTTTTTCGGATTCACAAAATGCTCGCCCGCGCTGGCGTGCCGTAAAAAATAGAGGATCATCTCGGTTTATCGTTCCTTTCCCACCGCTTTTCGCTTTCGTGTTGGAACGTGAGTGGGAATGGCGGCCGGAACCTTCCCTTCCGCAATCCGCATCAGGAAATCCTGCGCGCTGAAGGCCGCGGCTCCTGTGGGTGGGCGGCGGTTGCGGGCACCATGCATGGGCTGCCAGGCACGTATGTACGTGGCATCCTTCAACAGAACTCGTGCCTTGCGATTGTCGGCCAGATAAGCATCCAGAATTTCGTGCCGCACCCGCTCTCGCAACATTTCATCGCGCAGCGGCACCAGCACTTCCACCCGCTCATAAAGATTGCGCGGCATCCAGTCCGCGCTGCCGATATAAATCTCCTCTTCGCCGCCATTGGCGAAGAAGAAGATTCGGCTATGCTCCAGAAAGCGGCCCACAATGCTGCGCACGCGGATGTGATCGCTTACCCCGCGCACTCCCGGACGCAGCGCGCAGATGCCGCGCACAATCAAATCAATCTGCACGCCGGCCTGCGACGCCCGATAAAGAGCCTGAATAATACCCTTGTCGAGCAGCGCGTTCATCTTCGCGATGATGCGGGCTTCCTTGCCCTGGCGCGCGTGCTCGGCTTCCCGATCGATCAGTGCAATACATTTTTCCGCCAGATCCAGCGGGGCCACCAAAAGCGGCTCGTAGCTTGGATTCTCGGCATAGGCCGTCAGGAAACTGAAAACATCGTGCACCGCGCGCGTGATCTCCGGATTGGCAGTGAACAAACTCAGATCCGTGTAGAGTTTTGCGGTATTGGCGTTGTAATTCCCGGTGCCGATATGCGCATAACTGCGAGCGACTCCATCCGGATCGCGCCGCACCAGCAGCGATAACTTGCAGTGCGTCTTCAGTCCGACCAGACCATGGAAGACTTGCACTCCCGCGTCTTCCAGATCGCGCGCCCAACGTATGTTCGAAGCTTCATCGAAGCGGGCCTTCAGCTCCACCACAGTGGTCACTTCTTTGCGCGATGCCGCATCCATCAAGGACGGAACAATCTGCGAATGTTCACTCGTGCGATAGAGGGTCTGCTTGATAGAGAGAACATTTTCATCCGACGCCGCCGATTCGATAAACGAAATTACAGCGTCGTAAGAGTCGAACGGATGATGCAGCAGAATGTCATGCCCGCGCAGTTCCTCGAACAAGTCCTTCGACTTCGAAGTAAGCCGTAACTCGCGCGGCGAAAAAGCGGGGTCCTTGAGATCGGGCCGCTTCACCTGCTCGTAGATATTGAACAGGCGCGAAAGATTGACCGGCCCATTGACCGGAAAAACCTGCCACGGATCCAGCTCGAACACCGTGCGCAACCGATCAATAATCTCGGGATCGGCGTCGGCTTCTATTTCCATGCGGACCGCATCCCCTTTGCGCCGGTTATGCAGCTCCGCACGCACCGATTCCAGCAGGCTTCTCGCTTCTTCTTCCGCCAAATACAGATTGCTGTTGCGAGTCACCCGAAAAGGCGCGGACGAAACGATGTCATAACCGTGATACATGCGCACCGCATGGTGCGCCACCAGGTCGGCCAGGAAAATAAAGTCGGCTGTGCCCTCTGACGGCAACCGCACTAGACGTGGCAAAGCCCGGGGCACAGAAACCACCCCAGTGTAGGTGAGCGCCGAGCGCCGCCGTCGCCGCAGCAGAAAACCGAGACACAAGGCTTTGTTAATGACTCTTGGAAACGGATGCGCCGGGTCCACAGTGACCGGCGTCAACAGCGGGTCAAGTTCCTTCTCGCAGTATTCCTCTACGAAGCGCAAAGCGTCTGCATCCAGCTCGTGCAGACCCAGCACGCGGATTCCGTTCTCGGCCAGCGCTGGTCGCAACCTTTCATTCCAACAGTCATACTGATCGTCCACGAATTCGTGCGTTAATTTATTCAGTAGACCGCGCTTTTCCGTCAGCGTCACGCCGTCGGGCCCGGCCTCGTTGTAGCCGTCCTCGATTTGCTGCATCATGGCAGCCACGCGCACCTCGAAAAACTCATCCAGATTGCTGGCCGAGATGGCAAGAAACTTCAGCCGTTCCAGCAGCGGATTGCCCTCGTCCGACGCCTCTTCGAGCACCCGCCGGTTGAATGCCAGCCAGGAGGTGTCGCGGTTCAGAAAGTACTGTGGGTTGTCGAGCGAGATGCGAGCCATGAGAGAGCGCTTTACGTTTTATCCCTGAGATTTTTGCTGCGAATGAATCCCTTGAGTGAAGCTCCGACGTACGGGACCTTCAGTATAAAGCATCGCGCAAGGTGACGCACCCCGCCTCACTCAACGTGCGCGAACCGTCGTAAAAAATCAAAACCGGCACCCAGACAGCTTACTTCTGTCCAAGTGCCGGTAGCTCTGTCTTCGCCGTCGAAACTGTACCCCGATCGTCCTACGCTATGGCAGGTAGTAGCGGAACGACGTGAGGATAATGTTGTCGACTCCCTGTGCCGAGCTTGGAGCGCCCGCCCCCGACCAGGAATTGCGGATGATGACCGAGTATTGCGGACCAAACTGGATTCGGCCCCAGTTAAATTTCTCCTTCGCTCCGTCGGCCACTTTAAACCAGACGCCCGCAGTAGCTTCCATGACTACACGCGAGTCGCCCGTGCAATTCGCAAGCGCGCCCACTGAGAATCCACCCGATCCCGGTCCGGTTTCAGTTAAGCAGCCGGTATTGTTGAAGAACGGTGATCCATAACCGACGTACTTTTTCTGGATCGGGTCATAGTCCGCCGCACGGCCAGCGTATTCTGCTCCGCCGTTGAAGTAGATGTCTGCCTTTGAGTTGTGGAATTCAAGAGTCGATAATCCTTGCAAGCTCTTGATGAGGTAAAGCGTTCCATCAGTATGAGCCGAAACGTCCGACAATCCTGTAGTGCCGTACCGGCCCTCTCCGCTGCCGCCAAAGCCATGCAATCCGAAATCGACATGCTTGTGGGCAAACGACCAGCGTGCGTTAGCTCCAATGCCGCCGCCGTTTTTTGAACTGTTATACGCGCCGGTAGCGTTCGGTCCGGCCTTGGTGCTGCCACCGCAGACCGTGGTTGTAGCTACGTCTTCGCAAGGAAAAATCCGGTCGCGGAAGCGGCTGTACACGCCGAAAATCTCGTAGTGTCCAAAGCCCGGCTCGAAAGCCAGCTTGGCAACGATGTCCGGCGAAGGATTGAAGGAATAATTGGCGTTCAGGTTGTACAGGCCTCCGCCAACTCCGGCCGTGCCCACCAGAAAATTCGAGGCATTGTTGTGTGACGTTAACGTAGCCTGAGAGTTTTCTGCCGAGATGGCAAACCAAACCCTATTGTTGAAGTTCTTCACCAGCCGCAGTCCGTATTGCCGAGCCCATGAGAAGCCGACGGTATACTGGGGGTCGATCGTCATCGGAAGAGCTTCTGTGCGATTGTCCACGCCATGCTTGGTTTCCGTGACCAGACTCCACATCTGTCCGCCCGTAACGCTCCAGCCGCTATCGGTTTCGGCCTTGCCCCAGGCTTGCCGCTGGCGAAGCGAGTAGCTGTTGCTTTCGTTGTTGTTGGAGGTAACAGCCGCCGACAGGAAGTCAGATTCAACATAACCCGACAACTTCGCGCCTCTCAATCGGCCTTCCACCAACATGGAAACTCGCGACTGCCGCCCGGACCCGAAGAATTCAGAGATGTTGTAGGTCGAGCTGCCAGGATAGGGAATGGAGTTGAAGGGAGTATTGATATCTGCTCCGATCGCGCGTTGCCGCCAAACCGTTTCACCCGCCAGGAAGCCTCCCGGCGTGATGGTCACGCCTTTCACGTGAATCGCCATCGGCGCCGCAGAAATATTTTTCTGTGTCTCCTGGACGCTTACGACGGTATTGGCAACGTTGGCCTTTAAGTCAGTCACATCGCTCTTTAATTCAGTCACCGTCTGTTGCTGCTGGCTGGCCTGCGCCTGAGCCGCATCCGCCTTGCTGGCGGCGTCCGTCGCGGCCATCTGGGCCTGCTGAGCCGCCTGATCCTTGCTGTGAAGTTCATCGCGCAGCGCTTGAATCTCCCGTTGCTGCTGCGCCAGTGCTGCCTGTTGCGACGCGATTGCGTCCTTCAGCGCTTGCACATCCGCAGCGGTTACAGTCTCCCCCGCCGGCCGTTTCTTCCTGGGTTGAGGCGCCGTGCTGGTCTGTGCGACCAGTCCCGTCGCCAAGAACAGTATGGCGCACAAATTCCACGCAGACTTCATCGTCCTCTCCTTTTTGTCCCGCGATGAATGAATATCCTCCGCCCTGGGCGGAGTTTATTATTTGACCTGCTTGATTGCTTCTTTCACTTTCGCCGCTACGTTTTCCGGCAATGGTGCGTAGGACAGTTCAGAAGTCATTTTCTGACCGTCTGTAACCATCCAGTTCAGAAAGTCAGAAAGGATCTTGCCCTTGGCCGGATCCTTCGACTGCGCCGGAATCAGCAACCAAGTAAAACTGGAAATCGGATAAGCATCTTTCCCGGGAGCATTCGTGATCGACACGCGGAAATCCGCCGGCATCTTTGGCGCCGAAGCCGCCGCCGCGGTCACGCTCTCCAGCGAAGCCTTCACGAAGGTCCCCGCCGAATTCCGCACGCTGCCATATGGAATCTTGTTCTGCACCGCGTAAATCAGCTCCACGTATCCAATCGACCCCGGCAACTGGCGGATAAATCCCGCAACCCCTTCGTTCCCTTTTCCTCCCATGCCAACCGGCCACCGCACTGAAGTGTCGCTGCCTACCTGGCTCTTCCAGTCGGGACTCACCTTGGACAGATAGTCGGTAAAAATGAAGGTGGTGCCGCTGCCGTCCGAACGATGCACAACAATGATTTCCTTGTCCGGAAGATTCACTCCCGGGTTCGCCGACGCAATCGCTTTATCGTTCCATTTGGAGATCCTGCCCAGGAATATTCCCGCCAAAGCTTCTGGCGTGAACTTAATCTCCCCAGTCACTCCGGGAATGTTGTAGGCCGGTACATCAGCGCCCAAAACAGTCGGAATGTTCAGAATCTTCGTCTTCGCTTCCTGGAGTTGCTTGTCCGTCATGGGCATATCGCTGGCGCCGAAATCCACAGTGCCGGCAGTTACCTGTCGAATTCCGCCGCCGCTGCCAATCGATTGATAGTTGATTTGCACTTCCGAATGGAGCTTATGATACTCGCTAAACCACTTCGAATAAATCGGATAGGGAAACGTTGCTCCCGCTGCGTTTAGCGTTGTCTGCCCTACTACCGGTAGCGCCAGAACTACACACCACAACAGCAGCACGACTTTGCGCATCGCCAAGTCATTCCTCCTTGAATTGATAGTCCGTTCTATCGGCAGAATGTTACAAGATGGTTACAGACGGGTGAATTTATGATGAAAGGACACCGCCCTCGATTACGAAACTGAGACCTGACGTTTCGCAACGAAGGAATTACACTTTTCTAGCGTCCGCTCTGCAGATGCGCAATCTCGCGTGGAAAAAGCGTATTCGCGGGAAACTCCTGTCGTAAGCCAACCAGCAACGCCAGTGCGCGCGATTTATCTTTTTCTCGAACGTAGGCAATGGCCAGCAACACGCGGGCAAATGGCGCCAGATAGTGCCCGTGCTCGGCAGTCATTTGCAGATCGGCGAGACCTCCTTGCTTATCCGCTGAAAGCCCGCCCATACGAAGGAGCCAGCGAACCGGAGCTGCCATGCTTCCAATAATGTATTTGCTGAAGCCCGTCGCCAGTAGCGCATCGTAACAATCGTGACAAACCGCCAGCAGTTCCTGCGCGGAAACAGAAGCTTCCTTGGTGAAGTGCAACGATGCCAAATTCCGCTTTTCGATGAGCGCCGCATAGTCGGCTTGCAGGCCAAACGATAAAGTCAGTGCAAACAACGCATCTTGATCCTTGGGATCCTTCGCCAGCCGCGCCTGCGAAAGAGTCTCGGCTCGTCCAATGGCAGCCATGAATTGTTGCCGCAGCGCGGGATCGGGGCTTAGCTTCGGGCGATCGGCGAACGCGGCATCATTCTCGTAGAACTGAGATTCCAGCACTCCCAGCCGGTTAAACTCCGCAAACAAGAATCCCGCCGCTTCACTCACCGGCCCAACCGGATCGTCCGGATGCAGCTGTTGAAATGTCGAAAAGTCTTTTTGTGCCCCCGCAAAATCGAGGTTGTAAAGTCCGAAATATCCCCGGTCGAGAGCGGAACCTGCGCCGGAAAGCGGCAGCCCCTCGGCATGCGCTCGTGGCCCCAGAGCGCAACCCAACCACAAGACTGTTACTATGATCCTCGCTCGTGCACCGAATGATTTCTGCATCTACTTCGTAGTATCGTCCATTAGGATCGATCGTGATCAAGGATTCGTGAACCCGGCGTTCCAGTGCTCTTTTGCTGTGGTGATTAGCTGTCTAAAGTTTAATTTTTCTGCCAATACTGGAGTCATCCCGAGTGCAGCCGTTCTTCAGGCGGAACGAGGGATCTCCCGCTGATCGTCTCTATGGGAGATCCCTCACGCAGCTGAAGTGCGCGGCGTTTCGGATGACCCGAGAATTGATACCAGTGCTTAGTTGCAATTTGACCGGCCCAGGGCCGCCATCAATTCGTCGGGAAACGTTCTTCTGCTCGAGGACAAATCTGCATGACTGACTCTTCCGCGCGCTATGCGCCGGGCTGGCCCGGCATTCCGCCACGTTGGACCTCAAGCGCCAAGACCGGGGTGGGTACCGCTCTTAACCGGCATAGCAAGGTCTGGTTTACGCTCAGTCACGGCATCCTCAACGAAGTTTATTTTCCCCGCGTCGATCAGGCCTGCACCCGAGACTTGGGATTCATGGTCACCAACGGCCGGGATTTTTTCTCCGAAGAAAAACGCCACTGCACTTTCGAAAACCGGCCATTTGAACCCGGCGTCCCCGGCTACGAACTCATCAATACCGAAAACAACGGACGCTATCGCATCCACAAAGAGGTCTTGACCGATCCCTACCGCAACGTGGTTCTTCAGAAAGTTCGTTTCGAAGCGCTGCAGGGAACGCTGTCCGACTACCACCTCTACGCATTACTCTCGCCGCATCTGGCAAATTTCGGAAATCACAATACTGGCTGGATCGGCGACTACAAGGGCGTTCCCATGTTCTTCGCCGAGCACGATGGCGCCACTCTATCGCTTGCATCCTCCGTTCCCTGGAAAAAAACCTCCGTGGGATTCGTCGGCGCGTCCGACGGCTGGCAGGATTTATCCCAGCATTTCCAGATGGAGTGGGAATATACGCGTGCGGAAAACGGCAACATCGCCTTCACCGGAGAAATCGATCTCGCTGCCGGCAAGGGTGAATTCATCCTCGCATTGGGCTTTGGATCCATCTGGTCGGAAGCCGGCCAGCACGCTAGATCGGCGTTATTCGAGGACTACCAGGAAATTCGCCGGCACTACCTCGTGCAGTGGCAGAACTGGCAGACCACATTGCTTAAACTTGACGAGCCTCTGCGTCAGAACGATCTGTATCGCGCTTCCACCGCCGTGCTGCGCACCCACGAATCAAAAGATTTTCTCGGCGGCATCATCGCCAGCCTCTCGATTCCCTGGGGATTCAACAAGGGTGACGAAGATCTTGGCGGATATCACCTGGTCTGGCCGCGCGATCTGGTGGAGACCGCGGGAGCTCTACTCGCCGCAGGTGCGCTCACCGACGCCGTGCGCGTGCTCCGCTATCTCGAAGCCACCCAGGAGGCCGCCGGAAACTGGGCGCAGAACCTTTGGCTCGACGGCCGGCCTTACTGGAGCGGCATCCAGATGGACGAAACCGCATTCCCCATTTTGCTGATTGATCTCCTCCGCCGCGAGGCGCCAGACGCCCTGGGAACACTCGACCGCTGGTGGCCCATGGTGCGCAAAGCCGCCAGTTTCATTGTTCGCAACGGCCCGGTTACGCAACAGGATCGCTGGGAAGAAGACGCCGGCTATTCGCCCTTCACTCTGGCTGCAGAAATCTCTGCCCTGCTGGCGGGCGCCGACATTGCCGACCTCACCGGACACTCTCGTGAAGCCGCAACCATGCGCGACACCGCCGATGCCTGGAACGACAATATCGAACGCTGGGTCTACGCCACCGGAGGCGACCTGGCGCAACAACTCGGCATCGATGGTTACTATGTACGCATCGCCCCGCCTAACACGGACGCCAGCGCCGCCTCGCCTACACAAGGGTTTGTTCCCATTAAGAACCGAGCGCCCGGTCAGGACGGGGAACGCGCCTATCACATGATCAGCCCCGACGCGCTGGCGCTCGTGCGCTTTGGACTGCGCGCGCCCGACGATCCGCGCATTCTGAACACACTGCGCGCCATCGATGCCCTGCTCGCCGTTGAGTTACCCCAGGGACCATGCTGGTATCGCTACAATGGCGACGGCTACGGTGAGCACAAGGATGGCTCCGCCTTCGATGGCACCGGCATCGGCCGCCCCTGGCCTTTGCTGGCTGGGGAGCGTGGACATTATGCATTGGCTGCCGGCCATCGCGACGAGGCCGAAGCGCTGCTTACAGTGATGGAAAATTCCACCGCCGGAGAAGGCCGCGGCCTGCCCGAACAAGTCTGGGATGCCGCCGACATTCCCGCCCTCGAACTCTATCGCGGCAAACCGTCCGGTTCGGCTTGCCCACTAGTCTGGGCGCACTCGGAGTACATCAAGCTCCGCCGCTCCATTCACGACAACAAGATCTTTGACCAGCCTCCACAGACCGTCAAAAGATATCTGGTTGAGAAACACCCGCGCTCGCACTTCGGCTGGCGGTTCAACAACAAGGTCCGCTCCATACCGCGCAATCAGACCCTGCGCATCGCTCTGCTCACACCGGCTCGCGTGCATTGGAGCGTCGATGGTTGGAAGACAGTACAAGATACCGACACCCGCGACACCGGCCTCGACCTTCACGTACTCCATCTGCCCACCGCGTCATTGCCCGTGGGCGGCCAGGCAGTCTTCACTTTTTATTGGCCCGAGGAAAATCGTTGGGAAGGAACTGATTACACCGTAACCGTTGAGAATAGCTGACTGCAAGTTTCGCGCAAAGTTAGCCTCGATTGATCTCGAGTTGGCGTGAACCGCGATACCCTTATTCGTCCTAGCGAGTGCTAAAGCCGTCGGATTACGTCATCGACCCTCTCCTCCAGCACCTTGGAACGTCCCATTCCCGGTTCGTTTCCCAAATGAGAAACGGCCCTACCCAAAGTTAGGGCGCTCCATGAGCAAAGGGCTTGTCCGCGGGACTCAAAGATGTCAGAAGTAAAGATTGAGACCGCAAGTCGATGTCACTCGTCAACAAACCAAATTTTTTTATCGTGGGAGCCCCAAAATGCGGCACCACTGCACTCTATTCATATCTGGCCGGTCACCCGGACATCTGCATGTCGAAGATTAAAGAGCCGCATTTTTTCGCCCCCGACACGATCGGCCACCAGAGACCTTCAGCAACGCTGGAGAAGTATTTGGCCAATTTCGACGGCGCAGCCGGAAAGAGCGGCATTGGGGAAGCATCGACAGGGTACTTATCGTCCCGAGCGGCCCCTCGAGAGATTCTCCACTTCAACCCTTCCGCTCGAATCATTGTGATGTTGCGAAACCCGGTTGATGTCATGCATGCCATGCATAGTCAGAGGATATTAGATGGGAGAGAGCACATCGCTCAATTCGAGCGGGCGCTTGATTCCCAGGAAACCCGGTACGAGAAGTCCGCAGGGTTTCGCGGTCAGCCCGCTCTGCGTTCGAGCTATCGCGAAACAACGCGATTCTCAGAGCAGATTCAACGATACTTCGACACTTTTGGCCGGGCATGCGTTCACGTTATCTGGTTCAAGGACTTTGCCCTCTCTCCCGCAATTGAGTATGACAAAGTTCTCTCGTTTCTGGGCCTCGGTTCCGACCGAAGACATGACTTTGCGCCCATCAATGCCAACAAGGTCTTCCGCAATCAAGCTGCGCAGAGATGGATGTGGCGGCTCTCCGCGCGGCTTGGGGGATTTAAACGTTCGTTTCCGACAGTATGGCGGGAAGTTAGCTCAATCTCGAGGCGGCTGAATCATGTCTATGTCGCCCGTCCCGCTATGGAAGCCGGATTTCGAAGGCAGTTGGAAGCGGAATATGCTCCAGAGTTGCGGAATTTGGAAAGGTTGCTCGGTCGAACCCTAACCTGAAATCACTCGGCGAGAAGATCGGAATTCCGCCTCACTCCAGGCTGGCATAACACAACTCCACCACCGTGCAATCGTCGTTCAAAGGATTGCCACTACAGAATGCCGTCACCGCGGAAAAAATTCCCTCCATGGTCGGCGACTGAAGCGCCGCCGCTTCCAGCCGCGAATCTTCAAAAAATTCGCCCGCGGCATTTTCCGCTTCGGTCACTCCATCGGTCACCAGAATGAAACGGTCGCCGGACTTCATCTGACATGTGGCGCTCTCAAACGTCGCATCGGCGAGCAAACCCACAGGAACATTCCCGTGCGGAGGCCGCATCACTTCCCCGGCGCACACCAGAAGCGGCTGCACGTGGCCGCAATTCACATATTCCAGCTCGCCATCCCGCCGCAACCGCACCAGCAACAACGTCGCATATTTCTCCCCGCCCATTTTCTCGGTGAAGAAGCGGTTCACAACCCGAACAATTTCCAGCAAGCTCATTCCGGCAATCAACTGCGAGTAAATCATCCCCTGTAACGTCGAAGCCAAAAGCGCCGCCGATACGCCCTTCCCGCTCACATCGGCCAGCACCACGGCGAGCCCTTCTTTCGTATGCACCGCGTCATAGAAGTCTCCGCCGATTTCTTTACAGGAAAGATTTCTCCCACTCAAGCTGGCAAACGGCACTTCGGGAATTTTCACCTGCATCAGCCGTTGCTGGATGCTGGCCGCAATGCTCAACTCCTGCTGGTAGCGCCGTGCTTCTTCCTCGGCCTGCACCAGTCGTGCGTTTTCAATCAGCGACGCCGCTTCGGTCGCAATCACGTGCAAAATATCTTTGCCCACTCCAATAATGTCCCGCGAGGCAAACCTCGAGTCCACATACAAGGCTCCCATCGCCTCGGCTGCATTCGCGGCGGGAACCGGCGTTTGCCCGCTGCGAGCCGACTGCACCTGCATCTTGCGCAGGGGGATGCAGAGCACCGTCCGCAAATCGTAGGCGACAATGCTTTGCCGCCCCGCCAGATCGACGGAGCCGCTGGTGTCAGTCAACAAAAATTCAGAATTTGAACGCAGCGAGTCTTCCAGAATCGAGTGTGAAATCGTCTTGTCGTCGAGCAGCGGCTCTTTCTTCGAATTACGCCCGGCGGCCAGCCTCAGCTTGCCATCGTCGTCTTTCAGAAAAACATAGGCCCGCTCTGCGCTCGTGAGCTCCAGAGTGACGTCGAGCATCGTCATTAGAATTTCGTCGAGCACGCCAGCCGTATTGAGCTTGCGCGCGGCTTCCAGAAAAAGCGTCAGCTTTTCCAGATCGGTCGCTTCCTGCTTGATTTGAATGCCCGAAATCTGGCTGAGAAATTCGCGCGCCGTATTCGAAGTCGCGTGGCCGGGATTGAAGAGAAGATAGGTCGCGTCGCGCGCCCCAAACTCCAACCGGTCGCCGCGCTCCAGTTTCTGCCGCTGGATGCGCTCCCCGTTCACGAACGTGCCGTGTTTGCTGCCCAAGTCGACCAGGAAGAATTCCTGGCCTTCCTGGCTGATTTGCGCATGATCCCGCGACACGCGCGGGTCGGCGATCACCAGATCCTTATCCACCTTCCGTCCGACCGTGAACGGAGTGCGATTCAGAATGATGTCTCTCTGCTCGCCTCCCTGCACGAACTTCAGCACCGGAAAAATACCGGAGCCGGAGCCGACAGGACTGATTGCAGTCAACGTCATGGAAGGTTATTCAGCGCGCGCCGATGTTAAAAAACCGCAGCCACAGGCTCCGGCAGGACCACCACCTGTCATCCAGAGCGTAGCGACGTTCTTCCGAAGGAGGAACGCTGCGTAGTCGAAGGATCCCCATCCCTTCTTCCGCACCAGACTACTCTGCGGCAACGTTCTCCAGCAAGCCAGTGCGCTTCGCCCGATCGTCTACTTCTTAGATCATCCGGTCATCCCGAAGTCCCCGCGTTTTCTCCAGCGCGAGAGCCTGCCCTGAGCATCCATCGCTGTGGCCACCTAAAAAAATGCGGGTGCCCCACTTCTCGCGCGTTCTTTGCGCGAGAAGTGGGGTTTTTCGGCAGAGCGAATCCGATCCCGATCAAACTGAATCCCTTGTCGCCGAGCCCCACACATGCAGCAGCAACAATCCGAAAATGAAAACAGGCAACATGAAGTTAGCATAAAACGGCATCGGCCAAACCCGTTGCCGCACACCGGGCGTCAACCAGAGATAAGCGAGGCTCAGCCCCAAAGTCGCTGCCCAGGGCCACAGCAGCAGAGCGAAACCCACGGCGCGAGCCCATCGAATCGCGGGCAAAATGCGGGAGCGCTCGCTTCGCAACATTCCCGTTCGTACCAGAATAAAGATCGCTGGCGCCAACAGCACCTGGTTGTAAGGAGCGAACATGGGAACAATCAACACCGTCGTCGCCAGCACCAGGGCAAATGCCTCACCGAATGCCACACTGCCAGCAGGTTCGCGCCGCACCCGCCATACACACAGCCCGCAAGCAACGGCGCTAACCAGTCCCAGAATCTCTCCGGCAATCGAACCGAACAACTCCATCAGCACCGATTGATTCTGCGTGTACTGGTGATACTGCACAATCCCATGGACGAACATCAGCAGCCAGCCGGGCAAAATCAGTTGCGCGACGCCCAGCAGAAGCAACATGACGAATCCAAAGCTGAACACAAATCGCCATCGCGAACGCCACTCACTGCCCGCCCAAACCAACAACCACAAAACCAGCGGCCACGTCAGTTGTGGTTTGATCGTCGCCAGCGCCAGCAGCGCCCCCGCCAAAACAAACCATCCTGCAGCCAGGCACGCACCGCATCCCGCGAGCAATCCCGCCACCAGCAGGCTGAGCTGTTGCAGCTTGATCCCTTGCACCATAGGCAACCAGCCAAGCGAGAGCACCATGAAAATAAAAACGACTCCGGGCAATGGCTTCCATCGCAAAACATAGAGCCACAACAAAACGCTGACCGGCGCCAAGGCCAGCAACAGGCACCGGAAGCCTTGCTGCACAGCGCTAAAGGGCAAATCCACGACGGGCGCCATCAGAAACACCACATAGGCTGGATACGCAAAACCCTGCTGATCTTTCGGATCGTCAGCGCGTGATGGATCAAGCGGCCGACCGTAATATCCCTGCTGAATCTCGCGGGTGATCTCCGCGCTATAAGGATTGCGCCCATGCCGCAGCAGTTCGCGCGCACCCAGCCATCGAGGATAAAGATCCGATAAATTGCCGCGTGGCCGATTATGCGCAGCCGCATCGGCAAGCTGTTGTGCCCGCAGAATGCGATTCATGTAAAACCACGTGCTGCCCGTGGCAATGATCGCCAGCACCAATCCCGTAATAAATGGCAGTCTCTTCCGCAAAGTTACGCGCTTCTCCTTCCACCAGCGCCATAGCGGCTGCTGGCAAAGGCTTCATGTTACAACTGTGGGGGCAACAACCTATCTCATGCGAATGCGCATTGCAGTTTCGGCAGCAATCGGCGTTGCCAGTGGCGCATTCTGCTGGTTTCTGATGAAACGTCTTCACCAGGATGCGGGCGACTTTCGCTGGGCGCTGCATCTGGTAAACCGCCTGCTCGCCCGGCAAAATCCTTACGATACTCCGCTCGAACAGTATCCGCTGACAGCGGCGCTCTTCGCGCTTCCGTTCGTGCGTCTGCAGCCGGAACTCGCTGCCGGCGTCTTTTGGGGAATCAGTTCATTTTTTCTGGCCTTCGGTCTCACCCGCGGCGGATACACGCGCCTGCTCATCTTCTTCGCCTATCCCTATTGGGCGGGACTCCTCACCGTGCAGTGGTCTCCTCTAATCGCGGCCAGCGGATTCTTCCCGCTGCTGCTGCCCGCAACCATGGCCAAGCCACAAATCGGCTTGCCCGTCTTTCTCACCCGGCTCAGCCGGCGTGGCTTGTTCGCGTGCATCGCCGTAGGCTTGGTGAGTCTTGCCATCATGCCGAACTGGCCGCTGCTCTGGTTTCGGCAACTTCACAACTACGAGCACTTCATCCCCATTCTCGTTCTTCCCGGAGCTCTGCTCCTACTGGCACTCCTGCGTTACAGAAACCGCGACGCGCAGCTTCTTTTCCTCTCCGCATGTATGCCCCAGCGCTGGTTTTTTGACAGCTTTATTCTCTGGCTGATTCCGCAATCGCGCCGCGAAATCATCTGGACAGTTTTCTTCAGTTGGGGAGCGGCCATCTGGCGCTGGTATCACGTTCCCTCGAGCTTCACCAGCGTAGGACGCTGCACCGTCATCTTCCTTTATCTGCCCATGTTGGCCGTAGTACTTCTGCGAAGGGAAGGAATAACTGGGCTAACGAACAAACGCGAGCCGGTGCCGGTCGCGTCGAACGCGCATTCACTCTAACGACTTTGTCGACATGGCAATTCATAACTCCATTAGGCTCCGCAATTGGCACTACGTCGTGAGCGTGTTGCTGGCGCTGGCCATAATTCCCCTTCTGCGCTACGAGCACCTTCCTCTGAAATTCGATTGGATCACCTTGAGCGTGGCCTACTGGTTCGTGCTGGCCGCGCAATCCATATTCGTTGCCGTAGTTCTGTGCCTGATCGCCTTGCCTCGTCAACAAGTCCTCGATCCTTTTCTAGCTCGCTATCGAGCAAATCCGCTGCGCGTCGTTCCTCTGTTGCTGTTCGTAATTGCTCTGATCTGGCTGGCCGGCGCGTTCAGAGCAATCGTATTAAGCGTTGATGCAGTGGCCGCCCTGGAACTGATTAACCATCTGCAAAGAAAACAGTTGCGCGGCGCAGTAGCCGCAATCCTCGCCCCCGCAGCCTATTTATTTTTCGGCTTTCTAATGGTTCTCGCCTACAACAACGTCACTGTGTCGGTACGCTACAACTTCGCCACCGATCCCGCGCTGGCCGCGATCGATCGCTGGCTGCTGCACGGTCATTCGGTCTCTGGCCTGTGCCATTGGGCCCTGCAGGCCTTCCCTCTTTCTTTTTTCAAGTTTTTGGAATTTATTTATTTCGGAATGTTTCTTCAGATCGGCGCAACCCTGATTTTTCTGGCGCTCGATGACGGCAGAACCCAGGCGCTGCAGTTCGTCGGCACCATCCTCACTTCGTACTATCTCGCGCTGATCATCTTCTATTTCTGGCCCGCGCAAGGACCTTACACTTTGTGCCCGGACCACTTCGCGCGCTTTCCGCCGAGCCTGCAGTCTTACACCATTCAAAAAACTTTGATCCCCCACGCGCTGGCGCTGTGGAATCACCAACCCATTTCTAAGATCTCCACCGATTACTTCATCGCGTTCCCCTGCATGCACATCGTGCAGCCGATTATTGTGTTGTGGTTTCTGCGGCGCTGGCGCAGGGTCGTCATCATCCTCGCGTTCTACGATCTCCTGCTGATCGCCGCCATCCTGATGCTCGAAATGCATTACGTCATCGATATCATCGCGGCATTGCCCGTAGCCGCACTGGCCATCGCCATCTCCGGCGGCCGCTTGCGCAACCCGAAACTAAAAGCATTTTCGGAACCAGCCCCACGCATGCCATGAATACTCTTTCCATCCGAAAGAAAGTCCTATGGCTAGTCCTCAGCATTTTGTCGGCCGGCAGCATGGCTTGGTTTGTCGCCGCCGTCTGGAGCGCCAATCAGCCTCCGCAATTTTCCGATCTCTATGCACCCTGGTGGGCCGCGCACGAATTGCTACTGCACCGGCGCAATCCTTATTCGCCCACGGTTGCCCACGAGATTCAAACCGTAATTTACGGCGCTCCTGCAAACGGTTCTTCGGCAAATGATCCCTCAAATATTGCCGGCGGATTTGCCTACCCTCCCTATGCGGCACTGCTCCTCTGGCCCACTGTCTATCTCCCATTCTCGCAAGCGCAGAAACTATTCCTCGGCGTCTCTGTATTCGCGATTCTGCTCAGCCTGGCGCTATGGCTGCGTTTTCTGCGATTCCGTCCCTCGCCGTTGCTGTGGCTGACCCTTGCTTTCTTTACCCTGGGAAGTTTCCCCGCCCTGCAGGCCATCCGCTTACAAAACTTAAGCGTGGTCGCGGCCGCGACGATTGCACTCTCACTTTTTTTCTTATCTACCGACCGCCAGCAACTCGCCGGCGTTTTTCTGGCGCTGTCTACCTTCAAACCGCAATTCAGCGTTGGCTTGATTCTCGCGTTAGCGCTCTGGATTTCCGGCGATTGGCGCCGTCGGCGTCCGCTAGCGTGGAGTTTCCTGATCACGATGCTCTTGCTTTTTCTGATCAGCAGCTGGCTCGTGCCCGGCTGGGTTCACACCTTTTTCAGCGTGTTGCGCGCGTATCGCCACTACACCTACGGCCATTCTCTGCTCGATGTTTGGTTCACTCCCATTGGGGGAGCATTCATCGCAGCCTGTCTTCTTCTCGCCGCCTTAGCCGTGTGCTGGAGGCATCGCTCGGAACCCGCCGATTCCGAGCGATTCTCAGCTCTCATCAGTCTGCTATTGGCTGTAACTCTTCTCGTCATTCCAACCTTGGCTCCGCACGCGCAGCTTCTTCTTTTACCCGGATTCTTGTACATGCTTCATAGCCGAAACTGTCTTTCATCCTCCGGCAGGCTCGCGCGAATGGCCGTAGCTGCCGCGTGGGCCCTCCTGGCCTGGCCTTGGATCGCCGCTCTCGCTCTCATGACAGCCTCGCTCCGGGCTCCGGTTCCGACCCTGCTGCGTTTCTGGCAACTCCCCCTTTACACCAGCCCGCTCCTGCCTTTGGCTGTTTCCTTGGCTTTAGTCTGTTTACTTTGGAGCATCCCCCAGCCGGACGGTCAAAAGCTCGACCTTTCCTCCAATACCACTTGACTTCCGCCTCCAGGCCTATGAATCCGCGTGCACGCCCTTAATTCGCCTGCAAAAACCGAGGTCACGAATAACTTCTTTTTCACCCAAGGTGCAATAAATTACGCCTTTTTCAGCCCCTTGCAGGGTATTATTAGCCTAGTTGGGTTGGCCAATCTCTGCGATTCGTCCCAGACGCTACGGGATGGGTTTACTCGATTTGGAGTTCAAAAAGGGGTTATCCATGGGGCTTATGCGCAACCTTTGGCGAGAACAGGAAGGACAGGATATTGCGGAATATGCCGTGATGCTGGCGGTCATCCTGGTCATTGTCGTTGGCACCGTTCGCTTAATCGGGTCCAATGCCAGTAACGTGTTTTCTTCCGTCGCCAGTTCCATCCAGTGAAGTAAGCAGCAACTCGATTCGCCGAGGCCGCCGTCACCACGTTGCGGCTGCGTAAGCGTATTAATCTCTGAGGGAGCAGTATGAACCGCACACGTTTGTTAATGATCGGCGTCGTCGCGCTGGCGCTGGGATTGATTGCCAGCATGTACGTGTACCGTACCTTACTAGCGAGATCCGGGCCCGGCTCGGAGTCCGGCGTGGACGTAATTGTTGCCGCGGACGACTTGCAAGTCGGCGCCCGCGTCGAGGAACGAGACATCAAGATCATCAGAATTCCCGCGACCGATCTGCCTCCCGGCGCGCCACGCAGGCGTTCTGAGGTTTTAGGGCACGGCGTCATCGTCCCCATTTCCAAGGGCGAATTCGTTCTGCCCAACCGGCTCGCGGGCGAGAATGCCGGCTCTGGCCTGCCTTCGCTCATTCCTCCCGGCATGCGCGCCGTTTCCGTGCGGGTGAATGAAGTCGTCTCCGTGGCTGGATTTGTAACCCCCGGAACTCGCGTCGATGTCCTGCTGACGGGAACTCCCAATGGCGGCGAACAGGAAACCACCACCGTCCTGCAGAATGTTGCGGTCCTTGCCTCGGGCCATACTTTGGAACGAACCGCAACTGGCGAGGCGCAGACTACGGCCGTCATCACGCTTCTGGTCTCGCCGGATGACGCGCAGCGCCTGACTCTAGCCAGCTCCGAAGGCCACATCCAACTCGCGCTGCGCAACCCACTCGACACCAAGCAGGATGAAGTGCCTTCGTCGAATTCCAGAGGTCTCTATCGCGGGCTTCCCGCACCCATGCAACCCATCGTTCACCACACCGCAATGAAAAAAGTTGTGCCCGGTCCGGCTCCTTCTACCGGCGTAGAAATACAGGTTTATCAGGGCGACAAGAAACCCGACGTGGTCAAATTCCCGGACAGTAATTCCGAAAGCCAGTGATAGCAACCAATCGTTCCTTCAAGTCGCCTCGGTTCACGCCGGCCACCTTCCTCACGGGGAGAGAAATCTGAAGATGAGAGTTCGCAGTTCGTTGCTCGGGGCCATGCTGGTCGCTTTAGCCTTCACTTCTTTCGCCTTTTCAGAGATGCAAGAGGCGAATAGCCCGGCCCAACCTCAAAGTCAGGCGCCCAACACAACGCAGACCACGACCCTGCCGCCAGAATCTCAACAGCCGCAAGGCTCCGCTCCATTGCGCGTCATGGTAGGCAAATCTCTCCTGATTACGACGACTGAGAAGCTGAAACGCATCTCGGTGACCGACCCCGGAATTGCCTTCGCTCAGGTCATCACCCCTACGCAGATTCTGGTTCACGGCAAATCTCCCGGCGAAGTTTCCTTGCTGATCTGGGATGAACTGGAACGTTCGCGCAGCTTCGATCTGCGCGTCGATGTCGATGTCAGCGCCTGCGCCGAAGAAGAGCGTCGCGTGTTCCCCGATGAGCAGATCACGGTCACGCCCTCGCGCGCAGCCGTGGTCCTTTCTGGACACGTCTCCACCGAAGATGTCGCCAAGCGCGCCGGAGAACTGGCCAGCGCTTACTCTCCCAAAGTTGTAAACGTGCTTACCTTCGGCCCCGTAGGCGCTCAGGAAGTTTTGCTACAGGTAAAATTTGCGGAAGTCGACCGCACCGCGCTCACCCAGATGGGTGTCAATTTCATTTCCACCGGCGCTGGGAATACTCTCGGCACCATTGGTACAGGGCAGTACGGCGGTTTCGGCCCGCAAACGCTGGGCACGGCTCCAACCACTACCACCAGCACGGCCGCAGGCACAACGACCACGACTGCGGTTCAAACCGTAAACAACGTCTTGAACCTTTTTCTGTTTCGCTCCGATATAAATTTCGGCGCCGTCATCGAGGCTCTTGAAACCAAGAATCTGCTCCAGATTCTCGCCGAACCCAGCCTGATTGCCGTCAACGGTAAGGAAGCCAGCTTTTTGGCTGGAGGTCAATTTCCGTTCCCGATTGTGCAACCCGGCAATGGCTTTACGGCTGTCACGATCTCGTTCAAGGATTTTGGAGTTGGCTTGCACTTCACGCCGGTAATCATGCCCAACGGAAATATTCACTTGAAGGTGGCTCCAGAAGTGAGCACCCTGGACTTTTCCAACGCACTGACAATTTCCGGCTTCACCGTCCCTGCTCTTAGCACACGCAAATCCGAAACTGAATTTGAATTGCAGGATGGCCAGAGCTTTGTGATCGCCGGACTGATTGATAATCGAATTACAGATATCTACAACAAGATTCCGGGCTTGGGCGACATCCCGATCCTGGGAAATTTTTTTCGCAGCAAGAGCTTGCAGAAAACTAATTCGGAGCTGATGGTCTTGTGCACTGTGCACCGCATCTCTCCCAGCAACGAAACGCCTGCCGGGCCCAAAAATCCGAAACCTTTCATGGACACCGGCAAGTTCGACAAAAGCAAGTAGCGGCAGCTCCTTAGCAAGATGCTGGTAACGATCGCCAGCGCAGATTGTGAAAAGCACAGAAACAGGACCGTTTTCGGTGAGGGCTCAACTTGAATTTTCGTCCGATAGTTCGGCGTCATCCTGAGTGCAGCCGCTTTTCACGCGGAACGAAGGATCTCCCTCTAATTGAATCTATGGGAGATCCATTGGGGTTGAAGTACGCCGGTCCGGCATGGCGGACGCTAGGAGAATAAACTCAAGCTGACGCACTGGGCTTTTCGAATTCGAAAACGAGTTAGCGGAAGAATTAAAAAACGCAGGCGGTTATGGCAGAACTCTCAGTCGTCATTGTTGCAATGGACAATGAGCAGCGCGCGGTGCTGCAGGTGCTGGTCGATGGCACCAGCGTGGCGCGCACCGTTCACACTTGCGCCAGTTTTCCTGTGGCTGCCTCCGACCCGGTCACGCGGCGCATCCGCACCGCCAATCCTGACGTTACTCTGGTCGACATTCCAGCCGACAATCCCACTCTTGCCTTGCGCGCCATCGAACTCTTGCATCAGGAGATGCCCGACACCGCTATTTTCGCCATCGGCAATCTGAACCAGCCGCAAATCATCGTCAACGCTATGCGCGCCGGAGCTCGCGAATTCATTGAGCGCCCCACCACCACCACCGACTTGCTTGAGGCTTTCGTGCGCCTCACGGCCTCGCAACGTCGCAGCCGCCAGGAAGGCATTCGCGGAAAAGTTTTCCTGGTCGTCAATGCGAAGGGCGGAAATGGCGCAACCACCGTAGCCGTCAACCTGGCGCTGGCTTTGCATTCTTTCGCCGGACAAACCGCTCTGGTCGATCTCGCTCCCCTCGGCCACGCCGCGCTGCACATGAATCTGAAGCCCGTCTTCAATGTGGCCGACGCTACCCGCAACCTTCATCGCATGGACGCTTCCCTGCTCGAAAGTTTCATGACGCGCCACAGCGGCGGCCTGCAATTGCTGGCTGGCACCAACGTCCCTGCCACCGCCGAACCCTCCACCGCAGAATTTGTTCGCCTCTTCGACATGCTGGTCACCCATTTCCGCTACGTCGTAGTCGATGCCTCCTCGCGTTTCGATACCGTGAGCCGCCTCGTAGCCAGCCTTTCAGAAACCGTTCTTCTCGTCGCTTGCAGCGACGTGGCATCTCTTTGGAGCGCCGCCCGCGTCCAACAATATTTGAGCGAGGCCGGCAGCCGTGACCGCGTGCGCCTGGTCCTGAATCGCTTTCGTAAAGTTCCCGGCTTCAGTGAAGGGGACGCCGAAACGGCGGTCGGCGCCAAACTAATATGGCGGATTCCCAACCAGTATTTCGCCGTATCGGGCGCAATCGATCGAGGAACTCCGGTGATGGACCAGCGCAATTCGGAGATGGCTCGCACCTTCGCCGGTCTCGCGCAGGAATTAACCCGCAACGACACCGACGTAAAGCGCGGAGCTTGGTCGTTGTTTAAATCGGTTTGAGAGGGTAGCTTTGAGCAGTTGGGTCGGGGCTTGTCTTTGGCTGTCGCGCGGCAACTGATGCAATGGAGATTCCTCGGCGCGTGAAGCAAAACACGCGCTCTCGGAATGACAAGCTTTTAAAATTAGAAAGAAAATTAGGAAGTCGATAGCCTTAGAAAATCGACACTTAAGAAAACGATAGCTTAAAAAATCATGGCGAATCTTCAATCCTTCGAGCGTACCGACTATCAGCAGGTAAAAGCCGACCTGCACCGCAAGATCCTCGATCGCCTCGACCTGGAAAAACTCGGCAAAGCCTCCGGCGACTCGGCCCGCGATGAGGTCCTGATCGTCATTCGCGGTGCCGTGAACAGCGAAGTCGTTCCGCTCAGTTTTGCCGAGCGCGAACGCCTCTCGCGCGAAATCCTCGACGAAATTTTTGGTCTCGGCCCGCTTGAGCCACTCCTGAAAGACGCCACAGTCTCCGACATCCTGGTCAATCGTTTCGACAAGGTTTACGTAGAGCGCGCCGGCAAGCTGGAACGCACCGCCTTGACCTTCAAAGACGATTCGCATCTCATGCAGATCATCGAGCGCATCGTCTCGCGCGTTGGCCGTCGCGTCGACGAATCGTCTCCCATGGTTGACGCCCGTTTGGCCGATGGATCGCGCGTCAACGCCATCATTCCGCCACTGGCCATCGATGGTCCCTGTCTCTCCATCCGCCGTTTTGGACGCGATCCCGTCACCGCGCGCCAGATGATCGAGAATCAAACCCTCACCGACTCCATGCTTGAATTGCTCTCCGCCATGGTCAAGGGACGGCTCAATATTCTGGTCTCAGGCGGAACTGGCGCGGGCAAAACAACTCTGCTCAATGTTCTCTCCGGCTATATCCCCAACTCCGACCGCGTCGTCACCATCGAAGACGCAGCCGAATTGCAGTTGAAACAGGAGCATGTAGTCCGCCTCGAAACTCGCCCGCCCAATATCGAAGGCAAGGGCGCGGTGCGGCAGCGGCAACTGGTCATCAACAGTCTGCGTATGCGGCCCGACCGCATCGTGGTCGGTGAGGTCCGCGGCGAAGAAGCCTTCGATATGTTGCAGGCCATGAATACCGGCCACGAAGGTTCCCTGACCACCGTTCACGCGAACTCTCCGCGCGACGCCATGGCCCGCGTGGAAAACATGGTTTCCATGGCCAACCTCAATATTCCCGAGCGCGCCGTGCGCCACCAGATCGCTTCCGCAGTCCACGCCGTGGTGCAGATCGCGCGTCTTTCCGACGGTACCAGAAAAGTCATCACCATCTCCGAAATTACCGGCATGGACGAAGAGGCCATCGGGATGCAGGACATTTTCAGCTTTGACCGCACCGGTACCGACGAGGGCGGAAAAGTTCGCGGTGTTTTCCGCGCCACCGGCATCCGTCCGCGGTTTGCCGAGCGCTTGGGCACCTCCGGCGCTCACTTGCGGCCGGCGCTCTTTGAATCTAAAACCGAGGTCTAAGGTAATTACGTCTGAAGTAATAACGTCTGAATCGATGAGGTTTCAACCCAGGCAATGCCCGTAATTCTCACTGCGATTCTGGTCTTCGTGCTGGTCGCGCTCGCGGTCTTCGCGGTCGTCTCTCTTCTCGACGAGCGCAGCGCCCAGGCTCGTCTCATCAAGGAGCGCCTCGCCAATGAGCGCAAGGCCCCCGAGCGCGCCATGGAAGAAGAGCTCGCGTTGTTGCGCGACGAGCAACTCAGCCAGATTCCCGCGCTCGATACCCTGCTTCGCCGCTCCTCACGGGTTACCGAAATCCAGAAAATGCTGGCGCAGGGCGGCATGTCTTTGCGGGCGGGCAACTTTCTTGCCTTGTCCGCTCTTACCGGCGTCATCGCCACGGTCGCGGCGTATTTTTTCAGCAAGCGCGTCGAAGTTGCCTGGGTCGCTTTGCTGGTTGGCTTCTTCCTGCCGTACTCTTACGCTTCGTTTCGGCGCAACCAGCGTTTCGAGAAATTCGAAGAACTTTTTCCCGAGGCGATCGATACTCTGGCGCGCGCGGTACGCGCCGGACACGCCTTCACCACGGCCCTGGAAATGATTACCAACGAAGTCGCCGAACCGGTCTCCGGCGAATTTCGCCAACTTTACGAAGAACAAAAATTCGGCATGCCGGTCCGCGATGCTCTGATCAATCTCACCGAACGCGTCCCCCTGGTTGACGTGAAATTTTTCGTCACAGCAGTCATGCTGCAGCGCGAGACCGGCGGCAACCTGGCGGAGATTCTCGACAATTTATCCTACGTGATTCGCGAGCGCTTCAAAATCCAGCGCCAGGTGCGCGTCTACACGGCGCAAGGCCGCCTCACCATGGCGCTCTTGATGGGAATGCCTCCCATCATCGTGGTCACCATGCTGCTGCTGAACCCGGCTTTCATCCGCCCGCTGTTTTCCGATCCCATCGGACACACCCTGCTGGTCGGCGGCATCATTTTGCAAACCATCGGCTATTTCGTAATCCGCAAAATTATTCGCATCCAAGTTTAGGAGTAAAAGCAGCTTCGAGGAAAAGAGAAAGAATGAGAGCAGAGAAAAAATGCTGACCCAATTACTATTACGCGGCCTTGTCATTCCGAGAGCGCGCGTTTTGCTTCGCGCGCCGAGGAATCTCCCCCTCATCAACTGCCGCGCGCCAGCCAAAATGCACGAAGCACGAACCCAGGCTAACCACTAACCCATGCTGCCTTTAATCCTAATCGTCGTCGTCTTCGTCACCGTCGTCATGGCGGTGTTCGCCTTTGGAGCCGCGGCCGTAACCCCCAGTTCCGTCCTCGGCGCACGTTTGCGCGCCTTGGGGGGGCAGCAACAGCCCGTCGAAAACAAACCCGCGTTCCGTGAACGCATGGAGCAGGCACTCGACCCCCTCAGCAAAGCCATTCCACTCTCGCCGGCCGACGTTTCCCGCACCCACGCCTGGCTCATTCAGGCGGGATACCGCGATGCCGTCGACGTCAGCTATTACTTCGGCTCACGCGTTCTCATGGCTGCCATCGGCTTCGGCGCCGTCGCGTTATTGACTGGCTTTGACAATCTCCCCCTGCTGATCGGAGTAGCCGGTCTCGGCTTCCTATTGCCTCGCTTCATCCTGAAGCGCATGATCAAGAACCGGCAGCAGCGCATTCGCATCGGCCTGCCCGACGCCCTCGACCTCACCGTTATTTGCGTCGAAGCCGGCCTGGCGCTCGATCAGGCCCTGATGCGCGTCGGCCAGGATCTTCACCATGCCCACGCCGACCTGAGCGAGGAATTTCATCTGGTGAATCTCGAAATGCGGGCCGGCAAGCCCCGCGCCGAGGCCCTGCGTAACCTGGTAGACCGCACCGGGGTTGACGACATCCGCTCCCTTGTTGGTACACTGATTCAAACAGATCGCTTCGGGACCAGCGTTGCCCAAGCCCTGCGGGTGCATTCCGATTCGCTCCGCACCGAGCGCCGGCAACGAGCCGAAGAGCAAGCTGCAAAAACTACCATCAAGATGGTTCCCCCGCTGGTGATATTTGTTCTGCCGTCAATTATTTTTGTCACGATTGGCCCGGCCATCATTGACCTGATCCGGCAACTTGGGCCAGTCGCCGGCAAGTAAAAGAAACGG
Organism: uncultured Acidobacteriaceae bacterium; assembly: GCA_963801885.1. Taxonomy (GTDB): domain Bacteria; phylum Acidobacteriota; class Terriglobia; order Terriglobales; family Acidobacteriaceae; genus Sulfotelmatobacter. Next base: position 374,082 of record CAWDGL010000010.1, on the reverse strand, counting down.
CAGACGAGCTACGACAGAAAAAAGACAGAGGCGGAATAGGGCGCGAATCATCCGGGGGCGTTCGCATCAATGACACAGGGACGGGCCTTTAATCAGACGCGCCAGGCCTATCTCGCCACAGCTCTGGCTGTGGCCAATACTCACTGGACGCGCTTGCGTGGGCTGCTAGGCTGCCGTGCCAGCGAGTTCCGCGATGGTTCCGGCCTGTGGATCGTTCCCAGTCACGGCGTTCACACGCTGGGCATGGGCTTTCCCATCGATGTGATCTATTTGGACGACGCCATGACGGTGATCCATATTCAGCCCGACTTGCAGCCCTGGCGCTTTGCCCCGGTTCGCTCCCAGGCGGCATCGGTCCTTGAACTTCCCTGCCGCACCGCAGCGGAAACCAGCACGGCCATCGGCGACCAGATTGAAATCACCATCGACGGGAACACAAGAACGAAAGAACAGAAGACACAAGAACAAAGAAGACCAACTGCGTGATTGAAACTCTCGAATTCGAAGAGACGGCGGTCGAACGTTACGACGCGCCCAAGCTACAGGTCGAGTGGTCCTCGCCCTGGCGCGAGTTCGTTACTTCGATACGTCCCGCGCTGGTACGCTCCGAACGGCGGCTGGCGGGCGAAGCCCCTTTCGGATTAGTTCCCTTGCGCGTAATGGTCCCCTCCTATGTGCTGGAGGCTTTTTTGATTTTTGCCGTGATCGTGGTGCAGATGAAGATTGCGCAGTTGCAGCCCGTCGTCGCGCCCCGCTTCTCCAGTCACGACGTCATTTATTACAGTGGAGACGAACTTCCGCGCACCGCAGATCTCGGCGGCTCGCAGGCTGGAAACGCCGGCCGCGCCGGCGGCGCCGAGGCACGGCACCGCGTACAGACCATCAAGATCGCTCGCGGCAGCTACCTCGTTCCTAAAGTTCTCGACGCACCCAATTTAAAACTTCCGTCCTCGCGCGACGCGGTCGCGAACCTTTTAGCCGTTCAGCCGAATCCCGGACCTCCGCCGTCGCAGGGACTGCGCTCGACCCGCACCACCCCAACCTTGACTTCAACTGTAGTCGCCCCTGCTCCGAATGTGATCCGCGACTACACCCGCAATGCCGCTCCGGTCGAGTCGGTAATCGCTCCCGCGCCTTCGGTCTCGCGCGACCAGCCGCTCACCGCGCCGAATCTCAGCGCAACCTTGATTCCGCCCGCACCCACTATCAATGTCTCGCGTGACCACCCTCTGGTAGCGCCGGCTCTCGCTCCCGCCGTCATTCCTCCGGCTCCGAGCGTCGCTCGCGACCGCGCGCACTTCGCGCCTTCTCTAAGCCCGTCAGTAGTAGCGCCAGCACCCAGCATCTCCCAGGATCGAGCACGCTCCGCCCCCTCGCTTGCGGCGAACGTGATTCCCGCCGCACCCTCCGCGGTAAACGGAGGATTTTCCAACCGCTCCGCGCAAACTATCGCCACAGTAGTACCGCCGCCGGTCTCAGCTCCAGAACGCACCACTACGCGAAATCCGAAACTGAATTTGCCCGCACCCTCGGTAGTCCCGCCACCGCCGTCAGCGAATGTTCCCTCATCCGTGCGCCAGCCCGCGGGCGGTGCCATTCCCGACCCATCGAGGACAGTTGTACCCCCACCGCCCACGGCCAGCAGCAGCGGCTCGTTCATGAGCAGCCTGATGGGCAAAATATTCGGCGCCAGCGAAGTAGTTCCTCCGCCGCCGTCCGTTCATTCCAACAACTCGAGCGCTGCAGCCGGAGCTTTGCTGGCCGCCAATGTCGTCCCACCCCCACCTACGATTGCTGCCGGCACTCCGCGCGGCATACGCAACGGCGTGGGCCCAGTGCCCGGACCGAATGTAATCGCCCCGCCGCCCTCGGCCCCTATATCGGGCGGCAACGGCACCCGACCGGTCGCATCATCCTCTGCGCCAACGCTCGGCGCGCCCGGCGTAGTAGCGCCTCCGCCATCTATTTCGGCAACCGCCGGTTACAATTCTCGAAGAACGTTGGCGGGCAATAACGTCGTAGCTCCGCCCCCATCTGTTGAAAGTAGCCCCTCCGCGCCGAGTCGCACCGGACCCGTTCCTCTGGGCCTTCCGGCAAACTCTGCGCCTCTTGATTCAAATGCCAGAGATGCGAGCGCAGGCGCGGTACTTTCCAGCCAGCCCGGTCCCAAAGTGGGATTGCCCAACAACAAAGACACCGGCTCTCTCGCCATGTCACCCTCCGGTGGAGACAAGCCCGGCCTGGGCGGAGCCGGCAACGGAACCAGCATCGGCCGCGGTAACGGCCCCGGCAGCGCGATGAATGGCACAGGCTCCGGCGCAGCAAAAACTCCCGAGGCCAGCCGCGGCTCCGATGCCCTTGCGCACAACGGTATCTCTCCCACGCCAGGTCCCGGAGGCGCAGGAAGCGCAGCTTCCGGCACGCCGCCTGTCCGCGGTATCGACATCAGCGGCGGCACCGGAATCGTCAACCTTCCCAGCTTCGGTTCAGATTCCAACGGCAACAATCCCTCTGCGCCGGGTCATTCGTCGCTAAAGCCACGCGAAGCTCTCGGCGTAACCATCGTGGCGACAGCTAGTTCCGGAGGAGCCTTCGAGCCTTACAAGAATCTTCTGCGCGGCGAAAAGTACACCACTTATTTCGATACGTCCTTAGGCACCGTGGTCATGGAATTTTCTGACGAAGCGGCCACCGCCCACGCTTTCGGAGGCTCACTCACTGCCCCGTCGCCCCTGCGCACCGATCTCGCCCAAGGCTTACCCCACGCCCGCATGGTCGTCGCCTGCACCCTCGACGCTTCCGGCAACCTGCGAAACATCCGCGTCCTCGAGGCCGGCCCCGCCGAGATGACCGCCAAAATCGTAGCCGCCCTCCACAGCTGGAAATTTCAGCCCGCCACGCGCGCCAACCAGCCGGTCGCAGTCACCACCATCCTCGGCTTCGGCATCGACACCAACGACCGCTTCTGAGCAACCTTCGATACCCTCCGGTCGATAGCGGCGTCATCCCGAGCGGAGTGTTTTTCAGGCGTAGCGAGGGATCTCCCACTTCCCGGGTCTAAGGGCGATCGCTCACGCGGCAAGTGCACCGCGTCTCAGCATGACGCCTCGCAGGAGAACAAACGGAAGCAGCCAATTTCCACTACTTAGAATTTCTCACGCACGAACGCCACCGCCACATCATCCGCATAAATCTGTTTCCATCCCTTACTCTCCGCCAAAACATTCGCCAGCGCCGCATCCCTCGGCAACAGCACCACCGAACTCTCATGCGCCTGCAGAAATTGCTCCCACCCGCGTTCCACCCGCATCGTCTTCAAATAAGACTTAAAAAATTCCGCGCCATACAGATCATGCCGGTCATCCACCACCACGCGCACCCTCGGATAAAGCCGGTAAATCAAATACCCTCCCCAATAATCAGGACTAAGAATCGCCCCCGAGACTTGCCTTTCCTCCAGAAAATTAACCGCCTGCACCGGCATTCTCTTAGGATTGAAGTGCGCATCCATCCAAACGCTGGAGCCCACGCGCCCGCCACTGGCCACGATTCCGAGCGTCGCAACCATCGCCAGAACCGCCCACAAGTGCCCGCGCAATCCCGTTTCAACCGCAGCCATCCTCTGCGAGAATTCGCGCATAAAGCCGGCCGCAGGCACCAGCGGCCCTACAATGATGACCAGCAGAATCGAAGAAACCGGAATATTCCGCGTAGCATAGAGCCCAGCGCAAACGGCGAACAAAATCGTCAGCCCTTGGCTAACCCGCAACTCCCTCCCTCGAATCGCCAGCGTCGCAACGCTAATCAGCAGCAGCGCAAGAAAACATTTCTGCGCGATCCCATGAAAGTTCGGCGACTGAAATTCATCAATGTGATCCATCAAAAAGCGATTCGAAAGATAGCCGTAAACGTGCCCATACAGCTTCCATCCATACGGATTCGCCAAACTCGCGATCGCCGATAACACCATCACCACAACCAAATCTCGCACTCGTTTCGCGGCGGCAATCTTCTGCAGCGCTTCCTCAATCCGGTTCTCGTTTGCCGTGAACCACGTCCACGCCGCCCCCACCATAAAAATTCCCAACAACACAAATCCCACCAGGAATCCGCCATGCACATTCACCCACACCAACATCAGCAGCGGCAGCGCGAACCTCCATCTCCGTGATCCCGCGCGCCCCTCCGCCGACCGACCATCCAACGACCGCCGTTCCGAGCCATCCAGCACGCAAAACCATGCGAGTGTGAACAGCCAACTCACCACATGCGGCCGCGCCAGAAAATGAATCATCGACGCCGACACCGCCAGCAGCACCAGCACCAGCGCCACCACCACGTTCGTCCCGCGCGCGATCAGCCAACGAAACGTCCCGGCAAAGGTGAGCGCAATCGCCACAGTCGTAAACCAAACCACGCCGTTCAGTCCCCATTCCGATTCCAACTTCCCCACAACCACGTCGTACAGCCACTCCCACGCAAACCATGGCTTGCCCGCCATAATCGACGAAAACGAATCCACGCGCGGAATTGAATGCGTCGCCAGAATTTGCTGCCCCGCGCGGATATGCCATCCAATTCCAGCATCTCCCAACAACCGCACCGCAAGCGGCGTAAGCACCAGCACGCCAAGCATAGCGACGAAAATAAGATCTGCGCCCGACGGCAGCAAGAATCGAACCCATGCCGGACTGACGTGGCCCGGATTGACGTGGCCCCTCAGTTTCAATTTCCATTCTCCTACGAGACAGTCATCCCGAAACGCGGCGTACTTCAGCCGCGTGAGGGATCTCCCACAAATACGCCTATCGGGATATCGCGAACTTCGGCCGAAATATCAAGAATTCAGCCACTAAACCGCAACTTGACCACTCCGCACCCGATTTCTCGCACCCTCTGCCATCGCGCTGAATCTTATAGAGGTGTAGCCAGAAACAGCAAACTGCGGGTCACAGCAACTGAGCAGTGAAACTAAACCTCGAGTAGTAATCGTTGGCGCCGGCTTCGGCGGATTAAACGCCGCACAGGCGCTGGCCACTGCGCCGGTGCACCTCACAGTCATCGATCGCAAGAATTTCCATACCTTCCAGCCGCTGCTTTATCAGGTCGCAACCGCCGGACTTTCGCCAGCAGAAATCGCCGCGCCCATCCGCTCGATTCTTCGCTCGCATAAAAATGTCGAAGTGCTCATGGCGGAAGTGACTGCATTCGATCTCGAGCGTCGCCTCGTAGAAACTTCCGAGGACTCCATTCCCTACGACTATCTCATCGTCGCCGCCGGAGCCAGCCACAGCTATTTCGGTCACGATGATTGGGAACCCTACGCTCCCGGCCTCAAGACAATTGAAGACGCGCTCGAAATTCGCCGCCGCATTCTTCTCGCCTTCGAATTAGCCGAGCGCCACGCCGCCGCCGGAGAAACCGCCCCTCCTCTGAACTTCGTAGTCGTTGGCGGCGGGCCCACCGGAGTCGAACTAGCCGGTACTCTCGCCGAAATTGCCCGTCACGCCTTAGCTCACGAATTTCGCTCCATCGATCCCGCCCGCACGCATATTTTGTTAATCGAAGGCGGCCCGCGCATTCTTCCCGCCTATGCGGAAGATTTATCGCGCAGCGCGCAGCAACAGTTAAATCATCTGGGGGTTGAGGTTCGTACGTCGACCACAGTTACGCAGATCGAACCGGGCGCAGTCTACGCTGGAAACACGCGCTTGCCCGCAACTGTGATTCTCTGGGCCGCCGGAGTCGCCGCCTCACCGATCGGCAAGAAACTCGGTGCAGCCACCGATCGCGCTGGCCGCGTCCTCGTCCAGCCCGACCTCAGCCTTCCCAGTCACCCAGAGGTATTCGTAATCGGCGATCTGGCATCGCTAAAAGATGCCAACGGCAAACAACTCCCCGGCGTAGCCCCAGTCGCCATGCAGCAAGGCCGCTTCGTGGCGAAATTGATTCGCGAAGAACTAAAATCAAACCCAGCGGGTGCCCCATTTCTCGCTGGTTTTGCGAGAAGTGGGGACCTCGGCTCAAGTTCAGCAGACCCGTCTACTTCTCCGGAAACCAAGCCCGGCTCACACGATTCGCGAACCATTGGGATTTTCCCCTCGCGTCCAGCCTTCCACTACTGGGACAAAGGCAGCCTGGCCACCATCGGACGCGCCGCAGCCATCGCCGAATTCGGCAAAATCCACATCTCTGGATTCGTAGCGTGGTTATCCTGGCTTTTCATTCACATTCTCTTTCTAATCGGTTTCCGCAATCGCCTCCTGGTCCTGATTCAGTGGGCCTGGTCCTACGTCACCTACGAACGAGGCGCCCGCCTGATCACCGGCAGCACCACCCTCCCCGGCTGGAACGCAGTCCCGGACGCGCCAAATTCGCCAGGCTCCCAAGGCGAGCCAAACCCGCAAAGCGACGGAATCAAGAAGGCGAGTTGAAGCCGCGAAGCGGCGAAAGAATGCAGTCCACGTCGCAAGCCATGGATCGCAAACCGCGGATCGCAAGCCGCGGTTCGCAAGCCGCGGATCGCAAGCCGCCGTCCCGTCAGGGACGTCCGAAAATAGCCCGGCGCTTCCAGCGCGGGGTACCTGAGCGGGAAATGGAGCCGCGCCCCGTAGGGACGCCTGACGCCCACCATGAAATCTGCATCGCCCTGCGAATTTCCCAATGTGGAATCGACAAGGTTTTTGTGTGGATATTTAATTTCGCGTCATTCGACGGCGAGTATGCTGAGGAGCGAAAACGCATCTCAAACATGTCGCACACTTACATATCCGATCTGGTTCATTGCGTGTTCTCGACGAAGCTGCGCCGGAATCTGATCTCGTCCGAGGTCCAGCCTCAACTTTGGGCGTTTCTCGGAGGGATCGCACGGAAGAATGAATTTAAGGCCTTGATCGCTGGCGGAACGGAGAATCACGTGCACATTCTCTTGTCATTACCGGCTACCATGCCTCTGGCAAAGGCCATGCAGCTTGTAAAGGGGGCGTCATCGCGATGGATGAATGAAAAACATTCGCGGAACTTCGCGTGGCAAGAAGGGTACGGCGCATTCACTGTTGGAATTTCGCAGAGGGATGACACGATTGCATATATCCGGTCGCAGGCCGAACATCATCGCAAGCGCAGTTTCGAGGAGGAATTCTTGGCGTTCTTAAAAAAGCATCGGATCGAATATGATGCGCAGCATGTGTGGGGATGATTCAGGCGTCCCTACGGGACGCGGCTGTTTTTGGTGTCCACTTCCCGCCAGTAAACTGGCGGGCTATTTTCACCGGTCCCTCCGGGACCTGCCGCAGAAATACCCGCACCGATAGCCCGGCCCTGGACCTCTGATGGCCCCACGCCCCCGGTTCCCCGACGGCCCCGCGCCCCGGTTCCCCGACGGCCCCGGTCCCGAAGCCTCCCACGGCCCGGTCCCGGGACATCCGACGGGCCGGTCCCGGAGGGACATCCGAAAATAGCCCGGCGCTTCCAGCGCCGGGTACCTGAGCGGGAAATGGAACCGCGTCCCGTAGGGACGCTTGAGAAAGAACGGCCCGACTCCTTATCCCAGCCGCGAACAAATACAGCCGCCGGCGATACCAAGTGGCAAAAACGACGAAGCAAGATACTGCCCCGCCGCTGTCAAGAAAAATTTTTTCTCCTCCCGCTAACCCGCTCTCCCAAAAGCAAATTCCATCCCGCCTCGCATCAGACGATGAATCGCAAACTGTTAAAATAGATCTAGTTGTGTTTAGCGCCACAACATCTCGCACAGCCAACCGAAAGCCGATTCAAAATCAGCAGACTAAGTCCTTGTTTCACAATATTTTGCCTTTAACTCCTTCAAGCTCAAGATTTTGCCCAAAACCGGACATATCCCTAACCTCCAACTCGAACAAAACAGAAATTTTACCGGCAAGGTATCAAAAAAAAGTCGCAGCTATATCCGCAATCGTCTTCTTGCTCGTCGCATTCGCCGCAATCGTCTCTGGACCTGCTTCCGCCGAAGTCCTAAAAGTCGTAATTAACGACACCATTCAGCCCATTAGCGCCGAATACATTGCCCGCGCCATCGATGAAGCGCAACGCCGCAACGATCAAGCCCTATTGATCGAGATCAATACACCCGGCGGCCTTGTCGACTCAACGCGCGACATCATCCAGCACATCACGGCGTCGCCTGTCCCCGTAATCATTTACGTCGCTCCCGGTGGCAGCCGCGCGGCCTCTGCCGGATTTTTTATTCTTGAGTCGGCCGACATCGCGGCCATGGCGCCCGGAACCAATACAGGAGCTGCGCATCCTGTGTTGATGGGCGGCGGCAAAATGGACGACGTCATGAAGGAAAAAATCGAGAATGACGCGGCCGCCCTCATGCGCTCCGTTGCCGCCCGCCGTGGCCGCAACGTCGAAGTCGCCGAAAGCACCGTCCGCCAATCCAAATCGTTTACCGATCAGGAAGCCCTCTCGCAACACTTGATCGAATACATCGCCGCGAATGAAAACGATCTCTTCCACCAAATCGATGGCAAGCCTTTCAAGCGCTTCAACGGACAATCCGTTTCCTTGAACCTCACCGGTCAAAGCGTAGTCGCGTATGACATGACTCTCAAGGAACACATTCTTGACGCGCTCATGGATCCCAACATTGCGTTTCTGCTTCTTGCCATCGGAGCGCTGTCGCTGTACGTGGAATTCAACCATCCCGGAGCGGTCATTCCCGGCACGGTTGGCGTCGTTTTTATTCTGGTCGCAGCTTTTGCTTTGAACCTTCTGCCCACGCGCTTTGCCGCGCTGGTTTTAATTCTTGGCGCATTCGCTCTGTTCGCCGCCGAAGCCAAGTTCGCTTCGCACGGCGTGCTCACCATCGGGGGAATCGCGTTGCTCACTTTGGGCGGCCTGCTGCTAGTGGATTCGCCCGTTCCAGAAATGCGCGTGCACTTGCTGACCGCTCTCGCTGTGAGTATCCCTCTGGGCGCAATCACAGCCTTCCTCATGACCATCGCGCTCAAAGCGCGCCGCAACAAAATCGTCACCGGAGCCCAAGGTCTGGTCGGCGAAACCGGAGTCGCGCAAAGCGCGCTCGCACCCCAAGGCAAAGTTTTCGTTCACGGCGAACTCTGGGACGCGGTAGCGCCCTCCGCATTGCCGCCAGGACAACTCGTAGTCGTCCGCCGAATCGACGGCCTAACCCTCCAGGTCGAACCGCTAGCCGCAACTCCGACGCCTCAAAGCACAGCCCCAGCGATTCTTTGACGATGTAGCAACAACGAGGTGTGGTCATAACAGCGAAACATGTTGGAGACTATCTGCCACTACTTCAAGTTAAACAACGCGTTCACATGCGCCGTAACCGTCACGGTCTGCGGAGTGAATTCTTCTGTCGGAGCCGGCGGCGCCGCAGCCATGGCTGACATCGCGCGAGCCATGTGCGGCATCACGATCCTCGGATTTTCGAAGGTATCGACCGAGGCGTAAGAAAGTTCTCCCAGCGTTCGACCGCTGGCGCGCGCCAAGGTTTCCGCCGAGTTGTGCGCCCGCCGGTAAGCGTCTTCTACAGCCTTGTTCTTGGCCTCATCGATATTCTGCAGCGTGTAGCTCAGCGTCTGCGTCTCGCTGACATTGGCATCGGCGAGCTGCTGCGTAATCGGCGCCACCTTCGCAAAATCCTTCAGCTTCAAAGTGACGTCCGTCGTCACCCGATATCCAATGACGCGCTGCTTCGGCTTCCACTCATACACCGGCTGCACCGAAAGAAACCCAATCGTGGCCGCCTTAGGCTCGATCCCATTGGCGCGCAGCACCTGCCGCACCTGCTCTACGTTTTTCGAAGCGGATTCAAATGCAGCCTGTGAGGTCGCATCCTGCACCGACACGTTGAATTGAATCTGTGCCGTGTCCGGGGCGCTTTCGTATTTTCCTTCCGCGCCCACATAGACCGTATTCGGCTGCGCGGTGACCGAAGGATGATCCTGCGCAAGCGCTGCCGTCGCGCTAAGAAAGACGAAGGAAATAAAAGTTAGGAAAACAACTTGCCGATTTCATGGCGCGCCCTCCGAATGGAGAATCCCAGGTGAAAGAATACTCCCACACGGATTCTTCTTCGGAAGAACGGCGCGCATGATTGATCTTGCGGCCACCGCTGCTACGCGTTTCGAAATCTAGCGCGACGGAATTCCCAGGTTACGATCCAGGCGGACTTCGAGAGCAGTTCCCTTTTCAAGAATCAAATCGTGCCCCGATTCAAAAGCCGTTACTGCCGCTTCGGCTGCGCCGGAACCGGCTCCAGTGGCGGCTCCGCGCTTTCCCCCGGACTTTTCCCCTTCCGCCGCTCCTTTGCCTGCTCCTTCGACAATCGCTTCGGCGATTTGTTCCTTGGTCATCCCTTGCCGTCCGATTTCTCCCTCTTCGCCAATCTGTTTCAGGCCGCGTTCTCCGGGAACGCCGGTGACAGTCGCGACCAGCGTTACCCATACCCGGTTCAACTCAATTTCATCGAATGCTCAAGATCATGCGGGTATGAAACCCAGGTTCGACAGCGGTGACGTGTCCTTTGATTTTTTTTCCCGCGTCGACGGTCTGGCCGTCGGTTGTTACCAGCGGTTCAGCCAACCGAGCCAGAAAAGAATCGCCCCTTTTCACGACGTTGGTGTCCAACTGATCCGAAAGCTGAATCGCAAATGTAGTTCCCTGCGGTACAACATTGCGCGGTCGCGGAGCGGGCGCGTCCTGCGCAAGCATCGAAATGCAAAACAGCGCGAGAAGCGCAGCAGCAAACGGTACACGGATGGTGCGAACAAGCATAAGAATCTCCCGACTCTCTTAAAGTCCACGCTTTCGATATTGAGAGTTGGATGGAAGAACGGAAGAAATTGCTGCCTTGCAAGCCAAACGATCGGCAAATTCTTCTTTGCGTGACTGAGTGCGCAGGAGAACAACGCGAGTCTTGATGCCGCGATGCTCGAACTAGCTCCTCGGGCTTGGCATGCCTCGACAGTAGGGCTCGAGTTCCAAAACGACCCGGAGGAACGTAAAAGTTTTCCACATGCCCTTCTGTGATCTTCCCTATTGACATTTATTAAATTATTTTGTCGCCAGTTCAACCCAACCCATTCCCAGGAAGGAATACCATGAAATCCCCTCGGGGCTTTTTGGCACTCCACGTGTGTGCAAAATACGCGATCGAAAGCAAGAAAAGGGAAAGTGCGAAGCGTGCATACTTCGCGAAAATATTTAGATATCCGCTGCTCGGATTGTTGGCCCTCGCGGTAAATTTGCCACTGGCAACGAGCGCTTACGGGCAAGTCAAAGGAACGATCTCCTGTCCCGCCGGGCATGAATACTGGGACGTTTTGAGCGTAATGATGATGGACCCAGGCTTGGCGGCCCACTACCACATGGAGGGAATCACCAACGGCCATGCATCCTCTTACATGTATACCAAGTGGGTTCCGAGCGAGTCCAAAATCTTTTACACCAAAAATCCCCAAGGGAATCCCTGGGACATCAACCTTTACGATTCGAATTACATTTATCAGTGGGTCACCGAGCTGGACGATTTTAACGGCGTGAACCACTGGAATGATGCCAAGAGTTGCCGGAAATTTAACAATGGTCTAGGGAAGAGCACATCGGACTACTCCATGCGCTGGGCGGCACGCTGCGCCGCTCCGGGCGGTGAGAATAGTTCAATCTGGAATTCCAAGCCTGTCAATGCGGTCAGCACAAAATACTTCACCTATGTCGATCACGTACAACAGAGTCTGGTTCAGAACCTCGACTATGCTTTGTTGGAGATAAAACCCGTCGGCACGATCGATATTACCGATCATCGTGCCAACCCACCGCGGACGTTCTCTATTACAACGCTGCCTCTGCAATACAACTACAGCTGTACTGTGGAGGGCAACGCAAACTCCTGCAAGTTCCGCGAGGTTTTTGAATATGGCGTGGATACTGATGCAAACCCCGTCGACCATGTCAAGCACGCCTATGGCTGGGTTCGGTGGCACTACTATATTAATTCGACCCAGGGCAACGCATCCAGGGACGCTGACTGGGTGCTCGACAAAAGCTCAACCAACAACAACTTGATGCCGGGACAAGTTACTCCCAAGTTCGAATGCCTGTGAACTGCGTGGGAAATTGTTCATAACGGCATTGGCTCGAAAAAACCGTCTTAGCTCCCAGGCTGATCTGCATTCGTTTCGATTTGTCTGGGGGTTAAGGCGGGCACATCCGAGCAGGGTGCTCCGTAATTGACCTAAAGTCTCGATTACGCTCAAAACTCTGAGACTGATGGCGAACATACAGCGCAAGGCTGTGATAACGCCTGCTTACGTCAGTTGACTTCCGGTTAGCTCGTCACTCAGGGATAATCCTCAAGGTCTGAGGATGCCACATCTCTGGTTTCCGACTTCTTATGAATCGGCTGTAAAGCTACGCGCCAGAGCGGTTAGGTAGTGTCTGAAGTGCAACGTACTTTTCAGACACTAACAGCTGTTGTGTGTCGCTAGGCTCCCAAAAGAGCTCTACTGGTGCAGCAGATGATAAGAGTGGCCTGGCAAGAGTGTGCATTTTTGACCGGTAGACAGTTAGCGCGAATGTTAAGGTCGATATGAGGATAGACGTAGCCCGAGATTTGTAATTCGGCGCGCCACAGATCGTTCTTTGACATTCGCGAATCTGAAACATCGCAAAGGAGTTGAGTATGGGCGGCACCTCAGGACAAGCGACTGGGCCTTTCAGTAATCGCAACGTCTCCCTGGAGGCGCTTGCTGAGAGTGAGCAGAGATCTAGAACACTGGTGGAATCGTTACCTGATGCCATTCTCGTTCATAGCGAAGACAAAATAGTCTTCGTGAATCCATTCTGTGTACGATTACTGGGCGCGGCAGGACCGGAGCAACTCCTCGGTAAGGACATTAACGAGGTCATCAATCCTGACGACCTACCGGCAATAAGAAATCGAATTCAGGACTGTTACGCGAGCGGAGCGGCGTCTCCTCCAATGGAGTCCGTTCTGATCGCCTGTGACGGGTCGTCCGTCGAGATCGAAGCTGTCGCGATTCCAATTTGCTGGAACGGAGCACCGGCGATCGAGGTGGTTGCACGCGATATCAGGGATCGGAAACGCGCAGAGCGAGCAGTTCAAGATTGGCAAGAACGCTTGGTATTGGCACAGAAGGCTGGCCTTCGGATTGGACTGTGGGACTGGGACGCAGTGGCCAACACGGTGATTTGGTCGGACGAGACTTACCGCCAGTTCGGATACACGCGGGATACATTTTCCGGTCGGGTTGAAGATGCTGTTACTAGGATTCACCCGGAAGACCGGCCCAGAGTAGAAGATGCGATCCAAAGGGTGAAAGCGGGTGGAGGCGAGTACGCACAGCAGTATCGGCTGGTGTGGCCCAACGGAACTAAGTGCTGGGTCGACGCGCACGGCGTGATGGTTCGTAATGGGTCCGCTCACATGCTTGGCATAGGAGTGGATATTACCGACCTCAAGAAGACTGAACAGTCGCTTCAGGAGAGTGAAGAGAAATACCTGTTGCTGTTGAACTCGACCGCAGAAGCAATTTATGGTCTCGATTTAGAGGGAGATTGCACATTCTGTAACCCTGCATGCCTGCGTCTGCTTGGCTACGGGACTCCCAAAGACCTGCTCGGAAAGAACACGCATGACCTCATACATCACACGCGGGCGGATGGAACCCCCTATCCGAAACAAGCTTGCGAAATCTATCTAGCGATCCGCGAAGGTAGGGCCAGTCACATCACTGATGAAGTCCTGTGGCGTGCAGATGGAACGAGCTTCCCGTCCGAATACTGGTCTTATCCAATGTACAAAGCCGGTGAAGTGGTCGGTGCGGTGGTCACTTTCATCGACATAGCCGATCGCAAGCAGTCAGAACAAGCGCTGCGACAGTCCGAAGAGAAATATCGGGAGCTGTTCGAGAACGCAACCTACGGCATCTTTCGATCACAATTGGACGGCGCTTTGTTAGACGTAAACCCAGCTCTGGTAGCCATGCTGGGTTACAGCTCAAAAGAAGAATTGCTCACGCGGAACCTGAGCCGTGACATCTACGAGGTTCCAGCCGATCACAGGTCGATTCTTGACAGCTACGGGCCCAGCGGGCGCGTAAGCGGGTGTGAAGTCAATTGGAAACGCAAAGACGGCAAGATCATCGTCGTTCGCATAAGCGGAGGAGCTTTCCGCAGACAGGATGGCTCGTTCAGCCACTTTGAAGTCATCGTGGAAGACATTACCGGACGACGGAGCCTGGAGGCACAATTCCGTCAGGCGCAGAAGATGGAAGCCGTGGGGCTGCTGGCGGGAGGAATTTCGCATGACTACAATAACCTTCTGGGCGTCATTCTCGGAAATGCTGACCTACTCCTCGAAACAACCCCGACCGGAGCGCAGCAGCATTACACGGAGCAGATCATAAAAGCCACCCGGCGTGCAGCCGAATTGACCCGGCAGTTGCTAGCCTTCAGCCGTAAGCAGGTACTTTACCCGGTCATCCTGGACCTGAATGCGGTTGTTCGCGACTTCGGAAAGATTCTGCAACGCCTAATAGGCGAGGACGTGCAGATTGTGACCGACCTGGAGACGAGCCTGGATTCAACCCGGGCTGATCCTGGACAAATCGAGCAGATCCTCATGAACCTGGCCACAAATGCGCGCGATGCTATGCCCAACGGTGGCAAGTTCACGATCCGAACTGCGAATGCCGAACTGGGGCCAGACGATGTGGCCCTCCATCCCTACGCCAAGCTTGGGCGGTACGTTCGCCTCACAGTAAACGACACGGGAGTAGGAATGACAGATGCCGTACGGCACCGTGTGTTTGAGCCGTTCTTCACTACGAAGGCAGAGGGGCGCGGTACGGGGCTGGGATTGGCCACGGTCTATGGAATTGTTAAGCAGAGTACAGGATATATCTGGTTTTCGAGCGCGCCAAGAGCCGGTGCCACCTTCGAAATCTATTTGCCGCGAGTGGATGAAAAAGCTCCGCCACTGGTTAGCGGCCTGGAGGAGCGAAGCGCGTATCCACGAGGCACAGAAACAATTCTCCTGTTGGAAGACGAAGAATCTCTGCGGCAAGTGACGTGCGAGTGTCTCACCACGAACGGCTACAACGTCCTGCAAGCTGGTCGCGGAAATCATGCCATCGAGGTGGCCGAGCAATACAAGGGACCTATCGCTCTGATCGTCAGCGATGTAGTGCTGCCTGACATGAGTGGACCCTCAGTTGCGACAAAAGTACGGGCGTTGCATCCGGAAGCGAAAGTCCTATACGTTTCAGGATATGCTGAAGTCCCCGTGGCTCAACAACTCATCGCAGAGGGAGCCATCCTCCTGCAGAAGCCGCTATCACGAGGGGACCTTCTGAGAAAAGTGGATGAGATGCTCCATCTCCGCACTTCGCTCGGCTCCCGATAAGCGCTTCCCCTCCCGGAACGGACCTCAGCCCTTGGCCCCAGCGGAATAAGCCACACGATAGATTTGCGCATGAATCTCTTTGCGCAGATCATCCCAGATATTTTCAGGCATCTCGAGAAATACTTTTACTACCTCGGGATCGAACTGCCTTCCCGCCCATTTGTCGATTTCAATCTTAGCTGCCTGCAAGGTTTGCTTGGGCCGGTAGATTCGATCGGACGTGATGGCATCGAGCGTGTCGGCAACCGAGAAGATGCGCGCACCCAGTGGAATCTGCTCTCCCTTTAGTTGTCTGGGATAACCCGTGCCATTGAACCATTCCTGATGGGAGTAGACGATCTCCGCGGCTTCGGCAAGGAACGGAATTTTTTTTACGATCTGGTAGCCGTGGTAGGCGTGCTCTTTCATGATCGCGAATTCGTCGGCATCGAGTTTTCCCGGCTTATTCAGGATCTTATCGGGAATTGCGATCTTGCCAATGTCATGCAAAAAAGCGCCGCGAGCGATGCTATTGATATGGTCCCGCGGCAGGCCCATGGCTCGCGCGATGGCAATGGTAAATGCGGTAACGCGTTTGGAGTGGCCCTCGGTTTCTCGATCTTTCAGGTCCAGCGCATCGCCCAGAGTTTCAAGCGTGATGTCGTAGGAGCGCTCCAGATTGGCCATGGCGGCCTGCAGTTGATCGGTGCGCGCCTTGACCAGAGATTCCAGATTAGTCTGGTAAGTGCGGTTCTCCACTTTCAGACGTCGATTTTCGAGCGCGCGGCTCACCGTGTTCAGCAATTGCTCGCGTTCGAATGGCTTCAACAGATAGTCGTAGGCCCCGTTTCGAATCGCCGCCAGCGCCACGGAAATGTCGTGCACGGCGGTAACCATCACCACCGGCATGTCCGGATATTTTTCTTTGGTACGCTCCAGTAGTCCAATGCCATCCAGGTCGGCCATCATCAGGTCTGAGAGCATAAGCTCAAACTCCTGGCCCGAGGTGAGAACGGTGAGCGCTTCCATGCCCGAAGCCGCTTGTTTGCAGGCATATCCCGCAGTCCCAAGCATGGACGCGACGATCTCCCGAATCGGCTCTTCGTCGTCAACTACAAGGATGCGATCTGGCATGGTCCACGAAAGTCTATCGGCGATTGTAACCCACTCGCGAGATGCCGAAAGTAATCACTGAGGTCCGGAAACGCTATCGAGAAACCGTTCGGACGTGGTATTCACAAACAAGGAAGACGTGCGTCCGCAATGCTAAACGCCTACTTCGGCTCGATCTGGAACACGGTTGCAAGGCTTGGTCTCGCCAGGCCCACAGCGTCAGAATTGACGCTGCTGATCGTCCTCGGCGCGTCTTTGCTTGCGCTGCGCGCATTCCGCGAGAACTATCTCAAAGTTTGGGTTCTGGGTTGGACCGCTCTCACGCTCTCGCTGCTCGCTGAACATTGCTTCGCCCCGAAAATACCCGCGCCTTTTAATTCGGTTGCAGTGCAGACTACATTCTTGCTCGCCGTGGGACTGTTGTCAGGAGCAGTTCTGCTTTACACGCGTGGACGCGATCTGCTCGTTCCCTTAATGGTGATCACTCCCGTTTTGGTGGGTTTCGGCGGAGCCCGTATCCTCTTATGGCCTGATTCCCTGCCTCTGCGCGTGGCCGTGGAAGTCGGCTATCGAATCATTCTGCTGACGGCAGCGCTAGCCTTGCTGCGCGCGCGTCGTGGAAGGTGGGAACCCTCGGCATGGGCTCTGGCGCTCTGCCTGCTATCGCTTCATCTTTCCTGGTCGCCCTATACGGATCGCATTCCTGCGGCAGCTTCTCTGGCTTTTGAAATCGCGCTCGGTTTGAGCATGTTGCTCGTGGTATTCGATGAAGCCCGAATTCGCACGCGCCGGCTGCATGCCATGCAAACAATCACCAGCAGCATGGTGAGCGCCCAGCAATATGGGAACGTAGTGCAGTCGGCGGTAGAAGAATTGAAGCGTGTGATGCGAGTGCGGGCGGCCTGGTTCCGTCTGCTGGAAGGCGGACATTTAGTCGCAACTCACGCCGTCGGGCTATCGCCCGACTTTCTGCGCGACGCGGGCTTTGCCGAAATCAACGAAGGCATTCAGAAATTATTAGCGCAGCCTGACGCTCAAGTCACTACCAGAGATGCCGCCTTCTCCGAGCCGAAGGCCAGCCTTCAGGCTGAAAAGGTGCGGCAACTTGTACTCGTGCCGGTGACGGGCAATAAATCCTCGATTGGGCTGCTGCTGCTCGGCGACTCCACCCGCCGCAAGTGGACTGTAGAGGAGTTGGATTTTCTTCAGGCTTGCGCCAAACAATTGGCGCTGTCCGTGGAAAACTTCAGATTGCTCGAGCAGAACCTGCGCTCGCAGCGGCAATGGATCAATACATTCGACTCCATTCACGACATCATTCTCGCCCACGATGCCGACTACCGCATCATCAAGGCGAATCAGGTGCTACTCGAGCAACTCGGCCAGGCCGCCGCAGACGTGGTGGGCAGCTCGTGCGAATCGATCTTGCCGCATTCCTTCGGCGAGTGGACGGGATGTCCGTATTGCGCCATGGGAGGGGACGAAGAGTTCACCGAAGGCGCCGACCCATGCTTTGGCGGCTTCTCGGTGGTTTCCACGTCTTCTTACACCGAGCAAGGCAGCCCGCAAAAAGGCACCATGCACGTGGTGCGCGATGTCACTGATCGCCGTTCTGCCGAAGAAAAATATCGGCTGCTCTTCGAGCAGGTGCAGGAGGGCGTTTACGTCGCGAATCCGACAGGCCGCTTGCTCGATTGCAACGACGCTTTCGTGCGCATGCTCGGCTACAGTAATCGCGAAGAGTTGCTGGTACTGAATCTGGATTCGGAAATCTGTGTCGATCCCAAACAGCGGGACGCCTTCCGCCGGGAAATTGACACCCACAATTACGTACGCAATTTCGAAGTCAGCCTGCGCCGCAAGGACGGCACCGTTTTGCTGGCCGTGGAGAGCAGCTTCGCCAAACGAAATTCCAACGGCGGCGTGGAGCGCTACCAGGGATTCGTTCTCGACATGACCGAGAAGCGCCGCGCCGAGGAAGAAATGCGGCGGCGCAATCGGGAATTGAATGCGCTGAACGCCATGGCAGTGGTGGCCGCGCAGTCCTTCGACCTGGATGAAATTTTGAACCTGACCTTGCGCCAGGTGGTTACGCTGTTCGGAGCGGAAAGCGGAACGGTTTATCTTTCCGATAGCGATGCAACCACCTATCGCCGGCGGGCCGCGTGGGGGCCGCGCAGCCGCGACAAGATGCGAGTTGCCGAAATTTGCTTTACTGAGGGCTTCGGCGATCTGATCACGCGCTCGCGCGCCGAAGTGATTACGGCGGAATATCTGCCGCACCTGCCGCCTAAGGTTGCCGAGTTCCTGCGTTCCGATGCCGACCGCTCCTGGGTCTGGATTCTTTTCTGGGGCAAAGACAGTCCGGTGGGGATCATGGGCCTGTGCAACCAACTGGGACATGAATACTCCAGCAATGACGAAAATCTTCTGGTAGCCATCAGCCGGCAACTGGCGACCACCATCGAAAAAGTCCGGCTCTACGAAGAGACGTGCCGCGCCTACGAGGACCTCCGCAGGACGCAGGAACAATTGTTGCAGAGCGAAAAAATGTCGGCCGTCGGTCAGCTGATTGCCGGCGTAGCTCACGAACTTAACAATCCGCTGACTGCGATTCTTGGCTACGCTCAGCTTCTTGAGAGTGAGGGCCTGAACACTCGCGCGCAGGATTACGTCGGCAAACTTTTCAAACAGGCACAGCGGACTCATCGCGTGGTGCAGAATTTGCTTTCATTCGCTCGGCAGCGCAAGCCGCAGCGCGATGAAGTCGACCTGAGGAAGGTGCTCGAAGAAACTCTGGCGCTGCGCGATTACGACCTGAAGACCAATAACATCAAAGTCGAACTTGAAAGTCCTTCGCAACCGACTCTGGTCGTCGCCGATCCTCATCAGATCGAGCAAGTATTTCTGAACATCATCAACAATTCGGTCGACGCCATCATGGAGACCGGCCGCAACGGGCAGTTGAAGATTCGCATCTTCTGCCAGGGCGGACTGGTTTGCACGCAGTTCCGCGATGATGGCGACGGAATCAAAGACCCCAAGCGCATCTTCGATCCCTTCTACACCACCAAGAGCGTGGGCAAAGGCACGGGACTCGGCCTGAGCATTTGCTATGGCATCGTCAAAGAACATGGCGGCGACATCACTGCAAACAATGCTGCCGAAGGTGGAGCGCTCATCGAGGTGCGGTTGCCGGCCGTTGCGACGACCGAGGTGGAAGCTGAAACTCCGAAGGCCGTTGCCCATCCCCACGAGGGCGCAACAGCAGGTCGTGTCTTGCTGGTTGAAGAAGAAGAAGCCGTGCTCGAATTTGAGCGCGACGTTCTGGCAGGCGCGGGCGCCACCGTCGTCACCGCGAAAACCAGCCAGGATGTGAAGACTCGCCTGCTGTCAGAACCTTTCGACGCCATCATTATGAACGGCAACATGCCCGGTCAATGGACCGCAAAAGAGTCTTACCAATGGCTGAAAGAAAATTGCCCGGGAATGGAAGCCCACGTTCTCTTCACTTTCTCGAATGGCGTGGAACCTGGAAATGGCCGCGCCTTCCTGCAGGAAAATAACGTGCCCTGCCTGGTGAAGCCTTTTGAAGTAGCTGAACTGATTACTCAGGCTCGGCGATTGCTGCAACAGGCGCAAGCTGCGGCAGCTGGGGCGGACTAGACCGATTCCACGCCACCAGCGCGCGACGGCCTGTTAACTTCATTGGGAACCCGCTCGCAGTACCCGTATGCAATTCCGACGAGCAAAGCTATGCTTTTGCTAGCCGATGGCCATCTACGTCGAAATCCCGATTCGCTGCAGCATGGAAGAACTTTGGGAGAAAACTCAGAATCCTAAGCTTCATCAAAGATGGGACCTCCGTTTTTCCGAAATCGAATATCTTCCGCGAGAAGGAGAACAGCCCCAAAGATTCCTTTATCGCACACGGATCGGTTTCGGTGTAAAAGTCGACGGCATGGGGGAGAGCACCGGAACTAGGAACGGTGACTCTGGCATGCGGATCTCCAGCCTGAAGTTTTGGTCTGACGATGCGAAATCCCTAATCAAGGTAGGATCGGGGTATTGGAAGTATGTTCCAGACGGAGGCGAGATTTCGTTCTTTACATGGTATGACTACGAATCGCGTTTTGGTCCGTTTGGAAAAGCGATCGACAGATACGTGTTCCAGCCGCTCCTCGGATGGGCGACAGCATGGAGCTTTGACTGTTTACGTCTTTGGATCGAGCGCGAAATCCCGCCAGAAGTATCCCGTGAACGGGCGCTCGTTTATTCGGTGGCGCGCAGTGTATTAGGTTTTGTTTGGCTTTATCATGGTCTGGTTCCCAAACTAATTCGCCACGATGCAATTGAACTGGATCTACTCAGCAAGGCCGGAGTGCCAATCTCTCGCTTAAGCCTGGCGACAAGCGTTGCGGGTTGGGCCGAAATAGGCTTCGGGCTGCTCTTGATTATCCTTTGGAGACGCAGGTGGCCCCTTTGGCTGACCGTCGCACTCATGATAGCTGGTATCCCAGAGGTGGCAATTAGCGCACCCGCTTATCTGGGAGCGGCTTTCAATCCATTCACGCTGAATCTCGCCATTGCGGCTCTCGCGGTCATCGCTCTAATCGCCGGGCGGGACTTACCAACTGCCGCACGATGCCGCCGAAAACCCGTTCAGCCATGAAGTCCATCTACGAACAAGCGTTGCGCGATAAATTCAAGCTGCTGCACCCCCGCATACAGGAACGCTTTGGATTCAGTAGCAAGGATCGACGCGCTTCCATAGGTAAGGGCGTCATGGACAGGATTTGGCGCGGCAGATTCTTCACCCTCCCATTCCTTTACCTTGGCAGCTGGAGACGAATCATGTTTCCAGAAACGGGCAATGCAGTCCCTTTCACGATCAGGAACTATGCGTATACCGATCCATTTGGCAGAGAAACGGTGACTTGGATCAGGAATTTCGATACCCGTCATCCGAGGCGCTTTGACGCTTACATGATCTACAGTGAGGAACGTGGTTGCATAGTCGACTATCTCGGCACACACCAGCATCTTGCCGTGGATATTCAATTGAGCGTTGACGAACGTGGAGGTTTGCGGCTGCGTTCGGGTGCACAACGGTTTTACGAAGGGCCCATCGCCTTCCGATTCCCCATCACCTTCTCAGGGGTAGCAGACGTATGCGAGTGGTATGACGATGGCGATCAGAAATTTCATATCGAGGTAAATGTCCATAACGACGTGTGGGGACCGTTGTTCGGCTACAGTGGTTCGTTCAACACAGAGCGTTTAGATTTGGATGGTGGAATTCCAGCGGATCTTATACCCGTGCGGTACGAGCGAAGGGAATGACAGGCAATTATGGCATTTTCGCAGCCTTTCACGCCTGGCCACTAGGTCATCCGAATACCTCGAAACGCACAGCCCTCCACAATCTTCCTCCACCCACCTTGCGGTAAACTAACTCTACCGTCCCATGTCCCAATTCGTTCACCTGCACCTGCATACCGACTACTCCCTGCTCGACGGCGCCTGTGATGTCGAAAAGCTCTGCCAGCGTGTGCAGGAACTCGGCATGCCCGCCGTGGCTATGACTGACCACGGCAATATTTTTGGCGCAGTCCATTTTGTGAATGCAGCCAAACATGCCGGCGTGAAGCCGATCGTCGGCTGCGAACTTTACATCTGCAAAAAAGACGACCACCGCGCCGCTCCCGAAGGCGACACCTATAACCACTTGCTGGTACTCGCTGAAAACGAAGAGGGCTACCGCAATCTGGTAAAGATCACGTCAGAGGCTTCGCTGCACGGCTTTTACTACAAGCCGCGCGTGAGTAAGAAGTTTCTCGCCGAGCATTCCCGCGGCCTGATCGGCCTTTCCGGCTGCCTGAAGGGCGAAGTGGCCGAACGCCTGATGGAAAATAATTACGACGCCGCGCGCGCCGCGGCCGGAACATTCACCGACATTTTCGGCAAGCAGAATTTTTATCTGGAGATTCAGGATCAAGGCCTGGAGATGGAACACCGAATCCATCCTGGCCTTTTCCAGCTCGAAAAAGATCTGGGCCTACCGCTCGTAGCCACAAACGACAGCCACTATCTCTGCGAAGACGACGCGCACGCGCAGGACGTGATGCTGTGCATCCAGACCGGCAAGTCGATTCACGATACCGGACGCATGAAGTTCGATGGCACACAGTTCTTCGTCAAGAATCACGACGAAATGTATCGCGTCTTCAAGGACTCGCCAGAAGTTCTCTCGCGCACGCTCGATATTGCCGAGCGCTGCAGCCTGCGCCTCGAGAAGGTGGCGAATCCGTTTCCGCAGTTCGAAGTCCCGCCGGGCTACACCATCGACAGCTACTTCGTACACGTAACGCGGGAAGGCTTTGCCCGCCGCCTTGAAACCTTGCGGCCGTTGCACACGCAGGGAAAGCTGAAACATTCCCTCATCGATTACGAGCAGCGCCTGGAACGCGAACTCGCCATCATTCAGCAAATGCAGTTCCCGGGATATTTTCTCATCGTCTGGGACTTCATTCGCTACGCTAAGGAACACGGCATTCCCGTCGGCCCTGGTCGCGGATCGGCCGCCGGTTCGCTTGTCTCCTACGCGCTCGGCATTACCGACATCGACCCGCTGCAGCATGAACTACTCTTCGAGCGTTTCCTCAATCCTGAGCGCGTGTCGATGCCCGATATCGATATTGATTTCTGCATGAACCGACGCGGCGAGGTCATTCAATACGTTACGCAAAAATATGGCCGCGACAATGTCGCCCAGATCATCACCTTCGGCACCATGGCCGCCAAAGCCGCGATTAAAGATGTTGGCCGCGCCATGGACATTCCTTACGCCGATGTCGACCGCATCGCCAAAATGGTTCCCACGCAGCTCAACATCACGCTGGAGCAAGCCATTCAAGATTCCGCGCAATTGCGCGAAGCCATCGAAAAAGATGGGCAGATTCGCGAACTGTTTGAAACGGCAAGAAGACTGGAAGGCATGGTGCGCAACTCCGGAGTGCATGCCGCGGGAGTAGTAATTTCGCCGCGCCCGCTCACCGACCTTGTTCCCCTCCATCGGACCAAGAACGACGAAATCGTGACCGCCTTCGACATGGTTGCGATCGACAAGTTGGGTCTGTTGAAGATGGACTTCCTCGGCCTGACCACGCTGACCATTCTCACGGATGCGTTGAAACTTATCGCGCAGACGCGCGGGACGGCCATCACGCTGGAACAGATTCCGCTGGAAGATCACGAAACCTACGAGAAGGTTTTCTATAAAGGGTTGACGTCTGGAGTCTTCCAGTTTGAATCGCACGGCATGCGCGACGTACTGCGCAAGTACCAGCCGAATTCGATTGAAGATCTCACCGCCCTGAACGCGCTCTACCGGCCCGGCCCAATCCAGGGCGGCATGATCGACGATTTCATCGATCGCAAGCACGGTCGCAAGAAAGTCGAATACGAGTTACCGGAACTGCAGGAAATTCTCCAGGAAACGCTGGGCGTGATCGTGTATCAAGAGCAAGTCATGCAGATCGCCAACCGCCTGGCGGGCTACTCGCTGGGTGAAGCCGATCTGCTGCGCCGCGCCATGGGCAAGAAAAAAGCCGAGGAGATGGCGCAGCAGCGGGAGCGCTTTGTCGACGGCGCCGCGCAAAGAAAGTTCCCCGCGAAGAAGATTGAAAAGATTTTCGACCTCATGGCCCAGTTCGCCGGATACGGTTTCAATAAATCGCACTCGGCCGCGTATGCCCTGCTCGCCTATCACACGGCTTATCTGAAGACGCATTTTCCCGTCGAGTTCATGGCAGCGCTGCTGACCTCTGTCACTGGATCAACCGACGACGTGGTCAAGTACATTAACGAATGCCGGGAAATGGGCATCGCGGTTGAGGCCCCCGACATCAACGTTTCCGACGCGAACTTCACGCCGCACGGAGAGTCGATTCGCTTCGGGCTCGCAGCAGTGAAAAATGTAGGCGGCAATGCGATCGAGTCGATCGTTTCTGCCCGCAAGAAACTCGGCCGCTTCAAATCCATTTTTGAATTCTGCGAGCATGTCGATCTTCGCCTGCTCAACAAGCGCGTGCTGGAGTCGTTAATTAAAAGCGGCGCCATGGATTCGCTGGGCCGCCGCTCGCAATTAATGGCCGTGCTCGACAAGTCGATGGACCAGGCGCAGAAAGCCCAGCGCGACGCGGAGTCCGGCCAGCACGGCCTTTTCGGCGTCTTTCAGCAGGAGGACGCCGAAGCGCACAACGACAAACTGCCGAACATCCCCGACTGGGACGAACACACTCGCCTCTCCGCCGAAAAAGAAATTCTCGGCTTCTTCATCAGCGGCCATCCCCTGCAGAAATACAAAGACAAATTGACTGACCTGCAGGCGCTCAGCATAGAAGAAATTGCGGGGATGACTCGATCCACCGGCAAAGATGAAACTATCGTGACCGCGGGCATTATCGCCAACGTGCGCGTGCTCAAATCAAAGCGTGGAGACTTTTACGCTCAATCCACGCTCGAAGATATGTCGGGTTCGATCGATATGATCGTTTTCCCCGAAGCCTTCAAACGCATCGGCGACAAGGTGAAGCTCGAAGTTCCGGTGCTCGTCAAAGCAGGCGTGCGCATTGAAGAAGGGACCAATCCCAAACTTACGGCTGCGGAAATTCAGCCGCTCGAAGAAGCGAAAGTTCCACTTCCGCGCGCCATTCGTATTCGAGTTCCGCTGGAAACTTCTCTGGAAGCTACGGTCGACGATCTGCACACGCTTTTCATCGAACGCAAGGGCGAGGCCAAGGTGCTGTTTGACGTGGAACGCCAGGGCGATTTCATGGTGGTGATGGAAGCGGAAGGCTATAATGTGCTTCCAGACCGTAATTTCATCGCGCGCGTCGAACAACTATGCGGACGCGGCAGCGTTCGCATTATTGCCTGAATTACAGCATTGCCTGAATTTAAAAATGGCCCCCACCGAAAAAGCGCAGCAAGAGTTGGAGCAAGTTGAGCGTCAAGTCGCCGAACTGGAATCGAACGGCAACGACGATTCCACGCGTCGCCAGATTGCCAGACTGCAAGCTCGCATTGAAACCCTGAGACGCCAAATGAATGCGCCCCCGACGGCCTGGGAAAAGACCGAACTGGCGCGCCATTCTCAGCGGCCGCAGTCTCTCGACTACATTGAGCGAGTCTTCACCGATTTCAGCGAGATTCATGGCGACCGCGGCTTTGGCGACGATGCGGCGATCATCTGCGGCATGGCGCGTTTTCACGGCGACGAGGTCTTGATCGTCGCCACGCAGAAGGGCCGGGACATGAAGCAACGCGTCCACCGGAACTTCGGCACGCCTCATCCTGAGGGCTATCGCAAGGCCATCCGCGTCATGCAACTGGCGGAAAAATTTCGCCGCCCTATTTTCACTCTGGTTGACACTGACGGCGCCTATCCCGGCATTCACGCCGAAGAACGCGGGCAGGCTGAAGCCATTGCCTACAATCTTCGCGAGATGCCGCGCCTTGAAGTTCCTATCATTGCAACTGTGATTGGCGTGGGTGGAAGTGGCGGAGCCTTGGCCATCGCGGTTGCCGATCGCGTGTTGATGATGGAGAACTCGGTTTATTCGGTCATCTCACCCGAAGGCTGCGCCGCCATTATGTGGCACGACGCGACCAAGAAAGAGCTGGCTGCTGAAGCCATGCGCATTACCGCAACCGACCTGAGCGAACTCGGCTGCATCGACGACATTGTTCCCGAACCTGAGGGCGGAGCCCACCGCGACCACGAAGCGGCCGCCGCTCTGCTCGACGCCAGCCTGCAGAAACATTACGCAGAGTTGAAGCGAATCTCTCCGGCTGACCTGCTCGTGTCACGATATAATAAATTCCGCAACATCGCGCAGTTCTTCAAGACCGAGCCTTAAGCCCTGCCCCGCCGGCATGTCATTCCGAGCAAAGCGAGGAACCCTGGTTCTTGCTGGCGGCGGCGCAAACCCAGATCCCTCGCTGCGCTCGGGATGACAACTTTTCTGCTCCGAAGTCGCTGTTGCTTCCGTTTCCAAGGCGGGTTCCTCCACGGCCACGGACGGGCGATTTGACGCCGCCAGGGTGGCCGCCACCGTTATAATGGGAAGTTCCCTCCTGCGTGATCCACGGAGCGCATCAAAACTTTTGGGATTCAGAAGAGACCGCTAAAAGCGATCGATAAACAAGGGCGAGACTTCAGCCCGCTAACTGAAGGAAGGTGTTTGGAATGGCCACTACGGATGTAACGCCGCGCGAATCCGCCGGCGGTATGGGGCGTAAACGAATCGTCAACGACATGAGCATTCAAGTCGCGACCGTCAACGGTTCCGGCTCGCAAAGTTCCAACACGGTCCTTTTGCGCAGCATCTTTCAGATGGGCGTGCCCGTCTCCGGCAAGAACATGTTCCCTTCGAACATCGCCGGACTTCCCACCTGGTACACGATTCGCGCCAACAAAAATGGCTACATCGGCCGCAAGAAGGAAATCGATTTCCTGGTGGCCATGAATCCTGAGACTGCGCAGGAAGATACGATGTCGCTCGCGGCTGGGGCCTCGGTGCTTTACGACGAACCGCTCGCCCTGCACAAACTGCGGGATGATGTAATTTTCTACTCCGTCCCTTACGACAAGATCGTTGCGGCCGTCTGCCCCGAGGCCAAGCTGCGCAAACTGGTCAAGAACATGGTCTACGTTGGCGTGGTTGCCAGCCTGCTCACCATTGAAATGGCCGAAGTTGAAAAGGCGATTCGCAAACAGTTCGCCAAGAAAGTGAAGGCCGCGAATTTGAATCTTGCTGCGGCACAGGCCGGCTTCGACTACGCCAAAGCTAATCTGCAAAAGCGCGGCGCTTTCTACATTGAGCGCATGAACGCAACCGCCGGAAAAATTATCATTGACGGCAACTCGGCGGCCGCGCTCGGCTGCATGTTCGCGGGATGTACCGTCGTCACCTGGTATCCCATCACTCCTTCGTCATCACTGGTCGAGACAATGATCGACTATATGAAGGAGTACCGCATCGGCCCCGACGGCAAAGCAACCTTCGCCATCGTGCAGGCCGAAGACGAACTGGCAGCAATCGGCATGGTCATCGGCGCGGGCTGGGCAGGCGCGCGCAGCATGACCGCGACCGCTGGCCCCGGCATCTCGCTCATGTCGGAGTTCGCCGGCCTCGCCTACTACGTCGAAGTTCCGGGCGTGATCTGGGATATTCAACGCGTGGGGCCCTCAACCGGCCTGCCGACGCGCACTTCGCAGGGCGACATTCTTTCCACGGCATTTCTGTCGCATGGCGATACTAAAAACATCATGTTGTTTCCCTGCTCGGTAACCGAGTGCTTCAGCATGGCGCCTGAAGCGTTTAATCTGGCAGAACAGTTCCAGACTCTGGTGTTCGTGATGTCGGATCTCGATCTCGGCATGAACAACTGGATGTCCGACCCGTTCGAATATCCGACGACGCCAATCAATCGCGGCAAAGTGCTCAGCAAGGAAGATCTCGACCGCCTGGGCGGATTTGCCCGGTACAAAGATGTGGATGGCGACGGCATCGGCTACCGCACGCTTCCGGGAACTATCCATCCCGCGGCGGCCTATTTCGCGCGTGGCAGCGGCCACAACGAACGCGCCCAATACAGCGAACGCGCCGACGACTTCGAAAATAATATGGAGCGGCTGAATCGCAAGTTCGAAACGGCGCGCTCTTTCGTTCCCCGCCCCGAAATCACGAAGGGCAACAATGCCAAAATCGGCATTATCGGATACGGAACCTCGCATTGGGGAATCACCGAAAGCCGCGATCAACTGCGCGATGAATATTCCATTGAGACCGATTATCTGCGTCTTCGCGCCTATCCTTTTACACGCGAAGTGCATGAATTCGTCGAGCAGCACGATCGTATTTACCTGGTCGAGCAAAATCGCGATGCGCAAATGCTCACGCTGCTCAAACTCGATCTCAAACCCGAACTCACCACGCGCCTGCGCAGCATCGCGCACATCACTGGACTGCCGCTCGATGCGCGGTCCATCACCGATGAACTGACCAGCATGGAAGGCAAATGAATCGGGAAGGGCACGAGTTTACTCGTGCCGTAAACAGTCGAATAGGATTGCGGCTTTAGCCGCTGAGGGAGAACAACATGGGCACCACGACCGTTGAGCCCGGAGCCGCCACACCCGGGCCAAAGACCAACCGCATCGGCCTCACCGTAATGGATTACAAGGGCGGCAAGACCACGCTGTGCGCGGGTTGCGGCCACAACGCGATCTCCGAGCGCATCATCGAATCGATGTACGAGATGGGCGTGCAGCCTGAGTTGCTGATCAAGCCCAGCGGCATTGGCTGTTCGTCGAAGACTCCCGCATACTTCATGAGCCGGTCGCACAGCTTCAACGCCGTGCATGGCCGCATGCCTTCCGTGGCCACGGGAGCAATTCTGGCGAACCGCAAACTTGTGTGTATCGGCGTCAGCGGCGACGGCGATACCGCTTCCATCGGCATCGGCCAGTTCATCCATTTGATGCGGCGCAATTTGCCGATCATTTACATCATTGAAGACAACGGCGTATACGGCCTGACTAAAGGCCAGTTCTCGGCCACTGCAGACTTGGGCTCGAAGCTCAAGACGGGCGTAGTCAACGATCTTCCGCCCATCGACACCTGCGCCCTGGCCATTCAACTCGGCGCCACGCTGGTCGGCCGATCGTTTTCCGGCGACAAGCGCCAGTTGAGCGCCATGCTCAAGGCTGCAATTGCGCACAAGGGCACTGTGATGCTCGACGTAGTCTCGCCCTGCGTTACCTTCAACGATCACGAGGGCTCCACCAAATCCTACAAATATGTGAAAGAGCACGAAGAGACCTTGCAGGACGTCAGCTTCGTTCCGCACTTCGAGGATATTGACGTGCAGTACGACCCCGGCACAACCGTTGAAGTCACCATGCACGACGGCTCTAGACTGCACTTGCGCAAGCTGGAAGAAGATTACGATCCCACCGACAAGATTCGCGCCATTACGCGTCTTACCGAAGCCCACGATAAGGGCGAAGTGCTCACCGGTGTTTTCTATGTCAATCCCGAGGCGCCGAATTTTATGGACATGCTCAACGTAGTCGATCAACCTCTGGCCACGCTGCCCGATTCGATGACCCGGCCCGGCAAGGAAGTGCTGGACGCGTGCATGGAAGAACTGCGCTAGATACACTGAGATTTAGCCGTAAAAAAGCCCTTTCGCGAGAAAGGGCTTTTTTAGTTTGACTCCACAGCGATCCGGTTACGCAGTTTTGCGTTGCGGCTCGCCGCTATGCTCAGGATTTTGCCCAGGTTCGGGAAAATCGGAGTCTGCATCCTTTAACATTGAGTCCTGATCGCGGTGCCCCAGTTGTTCCTGCAGGCCCACGTTCCCCGGATTCTTCTGCTCTTCTTTGTTGTGATCTTCGCCTTCTGTCGCGCCCTTCGCGGAATCTTGGTCGGGTGTGCTGTGTGGCATGATGAACCTCATGCACTTCTAGGTACCGGAACAGTTTATTTCTGGCGGCGCTGGAATAAAATAGCTATAAATACGGAGAACCGACTCGGAGAAAAAGGTATATGAAGCGGCTTTTACTACTGACATTACTGGCCCTGAGCAGCTCGTTTTCCCTGGCGGCTGCGTCCCAGCCCAGGCTCATTCCCGTGAAAGCAAACCACCACCATGTTCAGCGCCATCGAGCGCACAAGGCAACCCGGCATCATCGTCCGAAACGACAGCATAGGCGCTCGGTCTAGCGTTTATTATGCCGCAGTGTTCGCAGCTTCAACGCCGTAGTGAAACTCCCCGCTTCTCGCAAAAGCGCGAGAAATGGGGCACCCGCTTAAGAGTTTCGTCCCGAGGCCGATACGCCTAGCTTGCGCAGCCGCTCTTTCGCCTGTAGCGCCTCCGGCGAATGAGGATAGCGTTGAATCACATGGCGCAATTCAGTGACCCCATCATCCTGCTTTCCCAACTCAATCAGCGAAAAGCCCTTCTTTAGCTGAGCGGAAGCCGCCTTGTTTCCGCTGGGAAAGTTCTGCAACACCGCGTCATAGCTCTGCGCCGCTTGCTGATAGTTGGCTTGCTTAAATTGAATTTCTCCAAGATAGAAATAGCAATTTCCCGCGAGATCGGTATTGGGATAGAACTTGATGTAGTCCGAAAATTCCTGCAAGGCCAGCGCATTATTTCCGCCGGAGTAATCGCGCAGCGCATTGTTATAAAGCACGTCCGGCGGCGGCGCGTCGGCCATGGCCTTCTGTTGGGCTAGCTGCTGCGCCTGCGCCGCACCCTGGGTTTGTTGCGCCGCCTGCATATCCTCCAGTTGCTTGCTTACCTTGGCCAGGCGCGCTTTCAGTTCATCCAGAGTGTCGTTGAGCGCCTGGATTTGTCCTGAGAGCTGGTCGACTTTCGACCCGCCTGCAGCCTGCTGACCTTGCAATGTCGTCTGCAGCGAGTTCAGAGCACCGGCCACTTTGTTTACCGCATCTGTATCCTGCTCCACCAGGTTCTTCATTACGCCCATGCGCTCGTCGAAGCTGCGCTGCATGGCCGTCATCTGCTCCTGCAGCTGCTGCACTTGGGTCTGCAACTGCACCATGTCCTTGTTCACGGCCCATGCGGGAGTCGCGAGCCAGAACGCCAAAGTGATCGCAAGCACTGGGGAAGTACGGATTATTTTCATAGAGATTCCCTGGACACACTTATATTTTAGATGCATTTTGATTGTCCCACAGGCTGGGATATTCGACACAGAAAGCATCTGCCCGGAACCGTAAGATTAACGGGCAGAAGTTCCTGAATTGGTTTTCGCTGGGGCGCACACCAATGCACCGTTCCAGGCAAAATGAAGCGGGGGACGTTGCTCACGTCCCCCGGTGTGGTCACTTTTGATAAACGAGATGACCGCGGCGGTTCTGCTGCCAGCAAGCTTCATTCTCTTCCGTGCAGAATGGTTTTTCCTTGCCGTAGCTGATGGTCTTGATTCGACTGGCGCTAATGCCCGCTGCCGTCAGTGCGTTTTTCACCGAGGCCGCACGCTGGTCGCCCAAAGCCAGGTTGTAGTCGGTCGATCCACGGTCGTCGCAGTGTCCCTCAATCGTGATGTTCATGTTCTGATGCTGATTGAGAAACTGAGCATCGGCCTGGATGGAACTCTGCTGATCGCCCCGAATATCGGACTTGTCGTAGTCAAAATAAACATCCTTGATGTTTTGGCTGAACAAGTCTTCATCGGTTACCGACGGAGTTGGCGGCGGTGGCGGTGGCGGCGCCTGAGTGACCGTTAACCGCGCGGTCGCTTCCTGCGTTCCACCCGCTCCTTTGGCGGTCAGATGATACGTCGTCGAATCCGTTGGCGACACGCTTTGCGAGCCATTCGGCTGCACCGCGCCAATGCCGTCGATCGACACGTCGGTGGCATTACTGGTCTGCCAGGTCAGAGATGCCGACTGTCCGGCCTGAATCGTGTTGGGACTCACCGAAATTGAGGCGGTTGGCGAGGGTGGTGGCGGCGGCGGTGGCGGTGGTGGCGGAGTCGCTTTTTTCTTGCAGGCGCCGAGCATCATGATAGCGCCCAGCACGACTACCAGTGCGAACCATTTCATGCGTTGTTGCTTCACTTTTTATTCCTCCCTGCGACCCAGGGCTTGCCCCCCAAGGGTCAGACGAAGCGTATTTACTATTTCCAACTCCAATTCGGTTGCGTGTTGCGTCCGGTAAAAGTTAATTGCTGGATTTTAGTTCCATTGGCCAGCATGGTCCAGATTTCTTCCTTGCCCGACCGGCTGGATTGAAAGACGATATGCCGTCCATCCGGCGACCAGGAAGGAAAATCGTTGCGCCCACCATCGTGGGTTAACTGCACCCACTGCTTGCTGGCGATGTCCATCAAATAAATGTCCGACGATCCCGGCTCGCCCGGCCCATACTTGCGGATCCACGCCAGCGACAGAAACTGTCCATTCGGCGCCCAATTGGGCGAAACCGCGTATCCCTGATCGGTCATGCGCTGCTGGTTGGTTCCGTCGGCCTCCATCGTATAAATTTGCGGCAATCCCGTTCGACCGCTGACAAATGCAATTTGCGAATTCGTCTTTCGATTCCATGACGGGGAAACATCCGGCCCTTTAGCCGTCGTCATGCGGTGCAGATTCCCACCTGAGGCATCTGCAATATAAATTTCCGGCTCGCCCCCGCGAGACGATGAGAACGCCAACTTTAACCCATCCCCTGACCACGCCGGCGACAAATTTGTTCCGCCAAAACGGGGAAAACTCACCGGCCGGTTCAGGTCGAGAGAATACATCATAATCTCCCAACCGTTTTTCGTCAGGCTGCTAAACGCGATGCGAGACCCATCCGGCGAAACCCGGGGCGACAACGAGATCGTTCCCAGGCGCGTAATCTGGTGCTGGTTCGAGCCATCATAATCCATTCCCCAGATTTCCTTGTGGCCGCTGCGGTCGCTGACAAAATAAATTTGAGTTTCGGCAATTCCGTTCAGTCCGCCGCCCAGCCGCAAAATGATCTCGTCGGCAAACTTGTGCGCCATCACCCGCGCCGCGGCGTCGCTCGCTGCGTCGGAATATTGCTTCCCAAGAATTTGCGGCGATTGGGAATTTTTCACATCATACAGCCAGCCCTGCACCGTAAGTTTCCCGCCTGCAACCCCCAGATTTCCAAAAGCCAGCATCGCCGCATTGGGCGGCGGCGCATTCCAGACCAGATTATTGACCTCGGTAGGCTGGCCGGGAATCTGCAAGGGATAGAAGCTCTTCGAAACCAACTCCACGACCCCTGATACGTCAAGGTCGTTCCACAGCGTGTCGTTGAAAGTCTTGAGCAGCGCGGCGTTCTGCGGATCTGTGGACGATGGCTTGAAATCCGGGACCGCCAGGCGCACCTTTTCCACGCCCAGGGCGGTTCCGGTCTTAACCCAGTCTTGTGCCAAAAGCGCAGATGAAAAAAGGCACGTAAGAATAAAAAGAAGAACGACGGCCGAGCCGCGGGATCTACTGGGCCAACGCCAAAAAACAGACCGGTCGAGATTCGCTCGCTGAGATTTGCTTTTGTTCATCCGTCTAAGCGGGAAGGATGCTTCGTCGCACAATATCGTATTCCGATAGGAATTTCTTGGCAAGTTTTTCGGTTCCCTGTTCGTGCCTTTCACTTCGCTCCTGACCCTTATTGTTGGTAGATCCCGTTATCAACAGACCCCTGTTGGCATTGTGCCACCGCGGCGCGGCATTACGACACTCAGTAGTGCCGCTTGTTTACCCTCATGATTCACTTCTTATAATCGAACCAGTACTCCACTGAAATTTTGCTGCCTGAATAATCCGGAGGCAAGGGACCGAAAGTATCAATCCGCTGCAGCGCCCGCGCCGCGGAAATATCCAGCGAAGGTACGCCGCTCGATTGCTCCACTTGCACATTCGAAGGATGACCATCGCGCGCGACGTCAAAAGTGATATACACCCGCTGCGCGCTGGTAATTCTCGGATCGACCTCGTACTTCAGCCAGTTTTCCGCCACTTTCTGCTGAATCACGTGCACGTACCACGCGTACTTTGTTCCAAAATCGCCGCCTGACCCGGTAATTCCAAAACCGCCCTTCGCCCCGGCCGCGCTGAAAGTTCCGTAAGGCCCGCTGACCGGTCCGCCTTCGCCGAACGCGACTTGATTCGTCTCTTCTTCCGGCGCGGGCAGCGGCTTTTCTTTGGAAACCGTCTCCTGTTTTTTCTTCGGTTTTATTTTTGTGTTCTTGCCCTGAATCTCAATCGCGTCCGGCTCTTTCTCTTCGATCTTCGGCTGCGACTGCGTCACACCTTTCGATTCGTTCGCCAGCACATTCTTGGACTGTGCAGGATTCGCCGGCAGTGGAACCGTGCTCACCAGCGTCGCGCCGATCGCCTCGCCCCCGCCGCCCGCACCCCAAGCGTCACCGCTCGGTCCAGAAAAAACGGTCGCGTAAATCAGCACCGCCGCCGTGATGCCCACATGCAGCCCAGCCGACCACGCCAGCGCCCGGCCCCAGCGGTCGTGCTCAAAATAAATTTCAGCGTTTGCTGCCATTTTGTTCGAGAGGCTGAGTCACGATGCTGACGTTAGTGATTCCCGCCTGCTTCACCGCATCCATGACCGTGGCGAAAGCGCCGAAGGGAACGTTCTCATCCGCGCGCACGAAAATAAACTGATTGCGCGGGTCGCGAATCTTCTGCCGCAATTTTGTTTTTATCTCATTGATATTAATGGCGTCGTTGCCGAGAAAAACGCGCTGATCTTTGTTGATCGTGATCACCGTCCGCTCTTCCGTGATCTCTTTCACCGTCCGCGTCTTCGGCACGCTCACGTCGATTCCCGATTGCAATACCGGCGCCGTGACCATGAAGATAATCAGCAGCACCAGCACCACGTCCACCAGCGGCGTGATGTTAATGTCCGCCATAGCGGTCTGCGTGCGTCCGTTCGAAGCCGTGAATGCCATCAGCGCCTCACTTCGCTTGGAACCGCCGCCGCAGCTTGCGCCTGGCCGTGTTCCACTGCGTTGAGCACCTCCAAGGCAAAATCGTCGCTGCGTGCCGCCAGTTCTCGAATCGACGCGCCAATCAAGTTGTATGCAATCACAGCTGGAATCGCAGCTGCCAGGCCCGCGGCTGTCGTAATCAGAGCCTCTGAAATTCCCGGCGCCACTGCTCGCAGAGTCGCCGCTCCGGCTGTTCCCAAACCGTGAAACGCATCCACAATTCCCCACACCGTGCCGAACAGCCCGATAAACGGCGTGACTGCCGCGGTGATCGCCAGCCATGGCATGTTTCGTTCCAGCCGCGTAATTTCCTCCGACGCGCCAATCTGCATGCCGCGCTGAATCGTCACCAGATTCCGCAGCGTGCCGAACGTACCGGCCTGGCGTTTGTACTCTTCGTAGCCGCCCTCGAACACGCCCACTAACGGACTCGGCTTAAACTGCTCGGCTACCGCGGCGATATCCTGAAGCCGCTGCGCCCTGCGAAACGCGCGCACGAACCGTCCGCTTTGCGCACGCGCCTTTCGCAACAGACTCCATTTGGTCAGGATTATCGCCCACGAAACCAGGCTGAACGCCAGCAGCCCAAGCAATACCAGCTTGGCCACCGGCCCACTGTTGGAGATCATGTCGACGATTTCGCCGCCGACAAACACCGCTGGCAAGAGAAAAAAATGCATCACTTTTTTTGGAGAACGCCGTCTGTGATTATAGATGAACTAAGTCGCGAACTTTCCCACACGTATCCAATCTGCCAACCAAAAATTCGTTCCGGCCGAACCAATGCATGGATTACAAATGCATTGATTACACGAATGTATTGATCACGAAAATGAATCGATCACAAGCGTGCGCCTGTTTTTCCAACGGCTTCTCCCGCTTTGACCGAATTCTGGGAAGAAGAGGAAGATGAAGCGGAAGCGGCGATTATGTTTGTCAGGCGCTCGCACAAGGCCAGTGACGCGCGCTTGCTGTTCCGCGCCAGCCCCGCAACTTGTGGCCACAGCCACGGACGCATCGCGATGAAGCCAGCAAATCTCGCCTGCAGAAACTGTCCATTGGAATCGACGAAACGCTCCATCGAGGGAAAGCTAAAATCGAATTCGTCAGAAATTACTTTCACCGCGGCAAATTCCACTCCGCGTGCCTCTGCGGCGCGCGCAACCGCGGCCGCTTCCATATCAACGGCCTGCGCTGCAAACGATTCACGCAGCTTCGCCTTCTGCTCCGCGCTCGCCACTGATGCGAAACTAATCAATATACCTTCGCCTCGATCCAGGCTCACACTGCTGCCGTCGCTCGCATTGATGACACGACGAGGCTGCAAAATTTCGCCGACTTTAAGCGAAGCGTCCAGCGCTCCGGCGAATCCTACCGAATAAATCTTCGCAGGCGTATAAGCCGCAATCAGAGCCTCCGCGGCCCGTCGCGCCGCCTCTGCGCCAATCCCGCCACAAACAACCGCGACGTTTTCATTCTCAAAACAACGAAATCGTCTCCCGCCGATTTCTTTCTCAGTCACGCGCCATTGCCTGATCAGCGGACGCACTTCGCGCTCCAACGCAGCCACAATTGCGACTCTAGACATATCCGTTGCTCTGAAACCACTCCACCGCGCGCCGCAGCGCTCCATCGACCGGCAAAATTTTCCATCCCAGTTCGCGCTCGGCCTTCGCGGAACTGGCAAACATTTTTTTCTTGCCCATGCGAACGGTGTCAACCGTAGCGCGAGGTTCGCGATGCAAAATGCGCCCCGTGATGGCTTCGTCGACCACTCCCGCGGCAAAGGCAAATATGTAGGGCAACTTGATCTTCGGGGAGGACAGTCCGGTAATATCCCCCAGCTTGTCAAGAATCTGCTTGAGCGTAAGATTCTCTCCCCCCAAAATGTATCGCTCGCCCGGCCTTCCTTTTTCTAGCGCCGCAACATGTCCCTGCGCACATTCCCGCACATCGACAAGGTTCAATCCAGTTTCCACATAAGCGGGAAATTTGCGTTTCAGAAAATCGAGGACGATGCGGCCCGTCGGTGTCGGCTTCACATCCTGCTCGCCCACCGGCGTCGTCGGATTCACAACTACTACATGCATCCCGCTGCGCCCAGCTTCGAGCGCAATTTGTTCCGCCATAAACTTCGACCGCTTATAGTGGCCAATCATGTCAGCCAGAGAAACCGGCGAATCTTCATCGGCGGGCTGCCCGGATTGACTACTCGTGAATCCTACGGTCGCAACGCTGGATGTGTAAACGACGCGCCCCACACCATTCTTCCGCGCCGCTTCAAGAACCGCACGCGTCCCCTCCACGTTGGAACGATACATCTCCTCCGGATCCCGCACCCACAGCCGGTAGTCGGCCGCCACGTGAAAGACGGTGTCACAACCCGACATGGCTTTTTCCAGGGAACTTGCATCGCGCAGATCGCCGGTCGCAATCTCGGCCTTGAGATTGTCTAGATTTTTCAGATTGCTCGTCGGGCGCACCAGCACCCGCAGATCCGCGCCCCGATCGGCAAGCACGCGGGCGACATGAGATCCCAGAAATCCAGTTGTGCCTGTGACGAAAGCCCGCATTTAGAAATTGGCCTGTGAAGAACGATTCGGAAAATACGTCCGCTGCACGGTGGTTAGATTGTTCAGATGCCCCCGGGTCTAGCGGCAAAAATGACGTACGCTTGCCGCTGGCGGTCGGGCCGGAACTTCACTTCGGCCCGGTCCCAGATCTCGCTCAAGATTTCGGCCGGGTTCCATGACAATGATTGGCCATGCGGCGGCAGACATAAGACCCCTGAGGGATCCTTATCTCGTGGAGCGACGGCGCTTCGACCTGCGGTTTCCACCTCGCCCCACCGCCGACGACCCACCCAGCCGCACGGCACGACCCGTGCTGAGGATGCCGCGCAACGCCTCATTGACCGCGTTTTCGGTGGGAAACGCTTCCGCGACGTCCGGCTCGAGCAGGACAACATTCGTGCCCTTTCGGTACTGCGCATAATATTTTCCGCGGACGCCCTGCATCGCGGCAAAATCATATTCTGTGCGAATATCGCTACTATTTCGATGATTACGGCTCTTCTTCATAAAATTTTCTCTCACGCGGAGTCGCTAGTCTCGCGCTAACAATGCGAATCGCCCTACCGCATTCGGTATGGGCAATGACAAGGAGACGGCCACTTACCGACGAACCAACGGTCAAATATCTTTGCTCCGAGATCGAATGCTCAGGATCCAAGAACGTGGTTGCGAGTGGATCCCCAAAACACCGTCGTGGCCTCACGGAATCCGACTGCATGCTTCCGCTGATTCGCCGCATTTTTCCGCGAATCCCATTCGAACTCCATCTTCGTTCAGTATAAACAGATCGGCACTTGCGCGACGGACGGATTAACCTGCTGTTTTCTCCATCACTTTCGCGTAGGTGGTCAGCGCCAGCAGCGGGAAGTAATCGCGATACAGGTGATACATGAGATAAAACACCCGCGGAAATCCAGTGCCGGTGAAGAACGGCTCGTCCCACGATCCATCTTTTCTCTGCGTGCGCAGAAGGTAAGCAACGGCTCGCGCCACCGAATCGCTGCGAATATCGCCCGCGGCCAGCAATCCCAAAATCGCCCATGCAGTCTGTGACGGCGTGCTCTCGCCCTGCCCGCGCAAATTCGGCTCATCATAGGAGCCGACAGTCTCGCCCCAGCCGCCGTCCGCGTTCTGCACCATGCGCAACCATTCGGCGCCCTGCTGAACACAAGGCTCGTGCAGGTCCATGCCAATCGCGTCCAGCCCGCGCAACACCAGCGCTGTGCCGTAAATGTAGTTCACGCCCCAACGCCCGAACCAACTGCCATCCGGTTCCTGTTCTTTTCTGATAAAGGATATCGCCCGCTTCACCGCCGGATGATTCTGGTCATACCCATACGTTGCCAGCATCTCGAGAATGCGGCCAGTAATATCAACCGTCGCCGGGTCAAGCATGGCATTGTGATCGGCGAACGGAATATGCTCGAACACCATCTTGTCGTTGTCTTTGTCGAACGATGCCCAGCCGCCATTCTTGCACTGCATGGAAAAAATCCAGTCAATCGCGCGCTGCACCGACTCGCGCTGGTAGCGTCCGTTGGGATGTTCCACGCGGCTCAGCCCCAGGCAAACCATCGCGCTGTCATCGACATCCGGATAAAACTCGTTGTTGAACTCGAAATACCATCCGCCCGGCTGCCCCTTCGGATTTTTCACTTTCCAGTCGCCAACTTTGCGCACTTGTTTCTGCAGAATCCAGTCCGCGCACTTCACCATCCGCGGATCATTCGCCGGCACGCCCGCCTCGCCCAGAGCAAACATTGCATACGCCGTATCCCACACCGGCGACATGCAAGGCTGCATGCGGAACGTATCTTCCTCTTCAATCCCCAACTTCTCAAATTCATCCAGCGCGCGAATCACCTGCGGATCGTCCAGCGAATATCCCAGGCAGCGCAGGGCAATGATCGCATTCATCATCGAGGGATAAATCGCGCCGAGCCCGTCACTCATCTCGAAGTGCTCGAGCATCCATTTCTCCGCGCTCTTCAACGCAATCGACCGCAGCGGACGCACGTGCACGCGCTCAAACCAATGCGTCATGCGATCGAAAACTAGAAAGAAATTTCGCCACGAGATCAGCTTCTTCGCCCAGTGCAGGTGCATGCGCGACTTCTGCATCCCACCAACGAAAAATTCCTCCAGGCCCATTTCGCGCGGAATCTTCTTGAACGGCTTCTTGGCGTAGCAAATCGAGAGTGGCACCAGAATGGCGCGCGACCACGAGGAAATTTCGTAGATATTGAACCAGAACCAGTTGGGGAACAGCACGATCTCCGGCGGAATCGCCGGAACCGCATCGTAGTCGTACTGACCAAAGAAACAAAGATAGATCTTGGTAAATGTATTGACTTCGGTGACGCCGCCCATCTCCAGAATTTTTTTGCGAGCGCGCTGCAACGCCGGATGATCCGCCGTATACCCGGCCAGCTTTAATCCGAAGTATGCCTTCACCGATGCGCTGATATTCGAGGGCCCGGCGGCATAGATGCTCCATCCGCCGTCTTCATTCTGATGTTGCAGAATCCAGTTCGCCGCCTTCTGAAACCGTTCCTGGTTCCCGGTTCCCAGAAGCGTATGCAAGAAAATGTAATCTGACTCGAGCGTAGTGTCGGCTTCGAGCTCGCCGCACCAGTAGCCGTCCTCGTGCTGCTGCGAAAAAAGAAATTTCTTCGCAGCCGCGATGGCCGCGCCCACGCGCGTGCCCAGTTCCTCAATTTTTCCGAAGCGAAGCTGTGGGTTCGAACCGAGGGCTGCGGAAGCTAGATGAGACTCGGGGGAGTTGTTGTCCATTCAGTTCACTTCTCCTACTGATCTTCTCAATAAAAACCTACTTATCCCCGCCTTCCAACCGCGTTATACGATGCTCGTGGATTTGGGCAATATGCAGCAGACGCGCAGTCCCTTCGGCAATCTCTTTGGAGAAATCCCGGAGACTCTGCAAATCCTGCGCCAGAATCTCTACCGACTGGGTCAGGGCTTCATGCCGCTGTGTCAGCCGATCAAGTCGTTCATCGATCGTCATCACTTACCTCCCGCACACAAAACCATTAATCCCCGTTCCCGCTGGCCGGCGCCGCGGCAATGGCCTCAACAATTTCCGGCGGCAGCCCGAAGCGCACATTTTCCGGCATCACTTCCAGTTCCTGCAGATTATCGAATCCCTTATTGCGCAGGAACGTGACCGTCTCTTCCACCAGGCACTCGGGCGCCGACGCGCCTGCCGTCAGCGCAATCGTCTTCACATCCTTCAACCATCCCGCCTCAATGTCATTGCAGCTATCGATCAGGTGTGCATTCGTTCCCAGATTCCGCGCCACTTCCACCAACCGATTCGAATTCGAACTGTTTTCCGATCCCACCACCAGCAGCAGATCGGCTTCCGACGCCACCTGCTTCACCGCGACCTGCCGGTTCTCCGTTGCATAGCAAATGTCCTGCGCCGCCGGCCCCTTAATGTTGGGGAATTTCTGCTTCAGCGCCGCGATAATGTCCTTCGTCTCGTCCAGGCTCAGGGTTGTCTGGGTGAGGTATGCCACGCGGTCCGGATCCGGAACGCTCAGCGACTTCACCTGCTCCGGCGATCCCACCACCTGGGTCACCAGCGGAGCCTCGCCCAAAGTTCCCACCACCTCGTCGTGATCCTTATGCCCGATCAAGATGAGCGAATACCCTTCCTTGGCGAACTTCACCGCTTCCACGTGGACCTTGGTGACCAGCGGGCAGGTCGCATCAATGACGCGCAAGCCCCGCCGCGCGCTATGCTCGCGCACATCCGGAGAAACGCCGTGCGCGCTGTAAATAATGCGCTCGCCGTTCGGCACCTCGTCCTCGCTGTCGACAAAAATTGCGCCCTTGCCGCGCAACTCTTCCACCACAAAGCTGTTGTGCACAATCTCTTTGCGCACGTAAATCGGCGGCCCAAACGCCTCCAAGGCAATGCGGACCACATCAATCGCCCGCACCACACCCGCGCAAAAGCCCCTGGGCTTCAGCAGCAGCAACGTCTTTCCTTCAGATGTTCCCAGAATTCCAGCCACAGTTATGTGCCCACCCTTCAAATTCGCGTCTCAGCCATCAATGCGGCCAAAGAGGAATCTGCTTCCCCGTTAATATTGAAAGAATCGCCCCACAATTTCGTACCTTTAGGGTACACGATTCCCATTGTGACGATACTAATAAACTAAAGGAAAGTACCCCATCGGTCAATGTAAGCCACAGAAAGCGCGGGGATTAGCAGCGAACAGGGATTTCCGGCAGTCGAATGGATCAGGCCTCGAAAGGAGGGATTTGAAGCCGTTAGTCGCGGGCAGCGACCGGACCAACTCGGCGCGCCCAATGCGTGTTCAGCTTTGCCAGAGTTCTGTCGCAGATTTCTTCGGGTGATCCGTTGGCCTCGACCTTAACCAGCAGACAAAGTTTCGTGTAGAACGCCGCCACGGGCACGATGCTGCGCTCGTAGCTTTCCAGGCGCACTTTCACAGCTTCAGGCCGGTCATCTTCCCGCTGAAAGAGTTTCCCGGCACACCGATCACAGCGCTCCGCAACCTTAGGAGGCCGTTCGGTCAGGTGATACACGGCTTTGCATTTCTCACACGTGCGGCGGCCGCTCAAGCGCGTGGCGACCTCAGTCAGGGGCAGCGCGTAGTTAACTACCGCCGTCAGCCCTATCCCTTCCCCATCCATCAATTCCTTAAGGCATTCCGCCTGGCTCAAAGTTCGCGGAAACCCATCGAGAATGAACCCATCGTCGCATCGCAAACAAGTAACCCGCTCGCGAACCATCTCCCGCACGATTGCGTCCGGAACCAGTTCGCCGCGTCGCATATACTCAGCGGCCAGCTTCATGGCAGGACTGCGCGGGCAGTCGCCGCTTCCCGCAGTCCGAAAAATGTCCCCCGTCGAGAGATGACATGTGCCCAGCCGCTGGCTTAACAGATCGGCTTGCGTACCCTTCCCTACACCCGGCGCGCCTAGCAGAACCAGCCTCCAGGGAGTTTCGGAATCCTCCCGCACGCCTGCGCATCGGGCCGCCAGCCCCACCAGCCACGCGGCGCGATCCTTTTGGGCTTCTTTTTTCACTCTTTTGTCTGTATATCTCCCAGCCGTGCCCCTCGCAGTGACCGAAATCACATCCACACTGCGTTCAACGCACTAAGTTCACGCCCCACGAAAGCATGGCCCACTCGTGCCACTCACATCCCAAGACGTGCCATTGCCCTATCCCGACCACAGGCGCAACATACTGGCGTTCAATCAAACTCTTTAATTTAAGGATCTAGAGAATCAAGATCTTAAAGAATTGAAGAATTAAAGAGCAGAGACGAAATGCAATCCCTCAACCCCAAATCGACCGCCGGAACGTCGCAAGGTCGGTTAGCGGCCGAAACAAAGCAATCCCGCAAGCTACTGCTCGCGCTCGCATTGCTTCTGGTCGCGATCGCCGCGCTTCTGATTGCAGATCGCCAGTTCTGGTTCGGCTCAAACCAGTTGATTCTAGATTCCGATGGAACCGAGCCCGCGGTCGCACCGGTCGCCCCAACATCTAGAGCTGCGGTTCCGGCGCAACCCGGCACACAGCCTGCGAAAAAACATCTTCCGGCCGTCAAATCGGCAGCACCGAAAGCAGCGGTCTCAACCAGCGCGGCCGTAACTCGCACTGTTCTGCCTCCGTTGGCGGTTGAAGTAGTAGCCACCAACGCGCATCGAACGGCTCATGCCAACGCTCCACAAATTCAGATCGAGACCGCTTCCCCGAGCGCAGGCGCGGTGACGCAAGCCGCCGGTCGGGAACGAATCGCGGCCGCCGCAGCCCCGTCATATCCGCTGCTGGCGCAGCACATGGACGTGCAGGGTTCAGTGGTATTGAAGGCGCTCATCGGCGCCGATGGCATTATTCAGGATCTTCACGTGTTGAGTGGTCCGGCAATCCTGGCCGCAGCCGCGCAGCAGGCGGTTCGCGAGTGGCACTTCAAGCCGGTCTTGCAGAATGGTCAGCCGGTCGAAACCATGGCAAAGATCGTGGTGAATTTCACCATCAAAGTCTCCGACAACTCGGAGAAGACCACGTTAGCCGAGAGCCGCTCTGACGGCCTTCTGATCTTCACCCGGTAAATCCCGCCAGCATCTTCACCCGTTAGCCTTAATCATCTGCTCCGCATGTTTGCGCGAAGTCTCCGTCAGTTTCGCGCCGCTT
This sequence comes from uncultured Acidobacteriaceae bacterium, assembly GCA_963801885.1. Taxonomy (GTDB): domain Bacteria; phylum Acidobacteriota; class Terriglobia; order Terriglobales; family Acidobacteriaceae; genus Sulfotelmatobacter. Next base: position 330,217 of record CAWDGL010000010.1, on the reverse strand, counting down.
AGCATCCGCGCGACTTCTTCCGTACGCTCTTCGCCCGCCACGTGGCGAATACTCGTCCGCGTTCTTCCTCCGAATTCCTTTTTCTCGATCACATAGTGATGATCGCCAAAAGTCGCGATCTGCGGCAGGTGCGTAACGCACAATACCTGATTCGACCGCGCCAGCGATTTCAATTTCTTCCCCACAGCTTCCGCCGCGCGTCCGCCGATTCCAGTATCGATTTCGTCGAATACAAGAGTTCTCTGGGTAACCAATCCTGCGTGTGTCTTGCGAGACAATCCCTCATGGGTGCCCCGTTTCTCGCGTTGGGTGCCCCATTTCTCGCCGCCTTTGCGAGAAGTGGGGTCTTTCCCCGCCTCCACGCAGGCCTTTAGCGCCAGCATTACCCTCGACAACTCCCCGCCCGAAGCAATGTGTTCTAATCGCCGCAAAGGTTCGCCGGGATTGGTCGAAATCATGTACAAAACTTGATCGATTCCCGACCCGCCCCAGTTCCCCTGCTCGTCCGAACTCGTGATCTCAATCCGGAACTCCGATTTCATCGCCAGATCATTGATTTCTTTCTCAACCAATTTCTCCAACTTGCGCGCCGCTTCCGCGCGCTTCTTCGACACCGTTCGCGCTGTCAGAAGATATTCCTCAGCTGCCTTAGCTTGCTCCGCCCGCAAACCGCGCAGAATCTCGTCTTTATTCTCCAACTCCGACAACTTACGCGAAACATCCGCGGCAAACTGAATCACCTCATCCAGCGTCGGCCCGTACTTTCTTTTGAGCCGGTCCAGCAGCGCCAGCCGATCTTCTACTTGCCCCAGATGCTCCGGCGATGCATGAATTCCTCCCGCATAATCGCGAACGGTCGCGCCAACGTCCTCCACGCTGATGCGCGCCGTTTCCAGCGCCGCCAGCGCCTCTTGAAATTTCGGCTCATAGCGAACCAGTTCTTCCACCTGCTTCTGCGCTGCTCGCAGCGACGATGCGGTCGAGCCATTGCCTTCGTAGAGCAAGTCAAACGCATTCATCGCCGCGTTGTAGATTTTTTCCGCGTTCGCCAGAACGCGTTTTTCGCTCTCCAGTTGGTCATCCTCTCCGCTTTGCAGTCGAGCCTCTTCGATCTCCCGCTTCTGAAAAATCCAGAGATCCACCAGCCGCAGCCGGTCCTGTTCGCCTTGCTCCAGTTCCTCGATGCGCGCGCGAATTTCCTGCCACGCCGCAAACGCCGCTCGAACCGTCGCCAATTGACTGCCCGCAAATGCGTCCAGCAATTCCAGCCGCGCTGGACCGTCGAAAGACAAAAGTGATTCGTTCTGCGCATGGATGGTCGCCAGATGCGCCGCCAGCAGCCGCAACACGGCCACAGTCGCCGGCTGATTATTCACGAACACCCGCCCCTTGCCTCCAGCGGCAATCTCGCGCCGCAAAATCAGAGACCCATCTTCCGATTCGTCTAATCCATTGCCTTCAAGAATTTCCGCCAGAGGCTTCTCCGCCGCACCATCCGCCTCAAACACCGCAGACACCACGGCCCGCTGCGCGCCCGTGCGAATCACATCGCTCGAAGCCTTCTCGCCCAGCAGCAGCGCCAGCGCATCCACCAGCATCGACTTCCCAGCCCCGGTTTCGCCCGTCAACAGGTTCAGTCCCGGCCCAAACTCCACCACCAGGTTGTCGATCACCGCATAGTTCTCAAGCCGCATTTCAATCAGCACGTGGATTCCTGCAAAGCCGAAGTTTTGCGCAGCATAACACGAGCCCTCGTCATACTGAGCGCCCCTGCTTGTCATACGGAGCGAAGTAAGTGTTTCGCAACCGCGAAACACTCATGCAGTCGAAGTATCCCTATAAACACCTCGACCTTAGCCAACTGTACGCCAACGCACCCCCAGCCGCCCGTTACCATCCATCCACTCATCCCATTGATTTGAAACGAACCATCCCCCAACATCATCTAAAATAAACTCATGGCCATAGCTGGACAGTATGCGCTCGAAACCGAAGCGCGAGCCATTCCCGCGACCATGCAAGCCGCCGTCTACCGCGGCGTAAACGATGTTCGCCTGGAAACTGTCCCAGTCCCAACCATCGGCCCCGGCGAGATGCTGATTCGCGTTCACTCCTGCGGCGTTTGCGGCACCGACCTCAAAAAGATTTCCACCGGCTCCCATTCCGCGCCTCGCATTTTCGGCCACGAAACCTCAGGAGTCGTCGCCGCAGTCGGTCAAGGCGTTCGCAATTACAATCCCGGCGACCGCGTCATGGTCTTCCATCACATTCCCTGCCGCCAATGTTTCTATTGTCAGAACAAGACCTTCGCTCAGTGCGCGACTTACAAAAAAGTCGGCTGCACGGCCGGCTTTGAACCCTCCGGCGGCGGATTCGCCGAGTACGTTCGCGTCATGGATTGGATCGTCGAACACGGCACCGTCCGGATCCCCGACGGAATTTCCTTCGAGCAGGCCTGCTTCGTTGAACCCGTCAACACCTGCATGAAAGGGATCGAAGCGTTGCGCCTGCGCTCCGGCGAAACCGTTCTGGCCATCGGGCAGGGTCCCATCGGCATCATACTGAGTGTGTTGGCCAGGCGAAGCGGGGCCCGCGTAATTACTTCCGATTTGTATCCTGAGAGGCTTAGAATAGGATCAAGTTTCGGATTAGACCTGACAGTTAATGCTTCCCTGGCGAATGTGATAGAGCGCGTCCGCGAATTGACGGAAGCCCGTGGCGCTGACGCGGTCATCCTCGCTGTAGGCGGCAATTCGCTCATTCGTACCGCCATGGATGCATGTCGGCCCGGAGGCCGGGTATTGCTTTTCGCGCAGACGCAGCATGGGGAAGCAGTGATTGATCCGGCAGCAATTTGTGTCGATGAGAAGACATTGGTCGGCTCTTACAGCGCATCAGTCGACTTACAACCAGAGTCGGTCCGATTTGTTATGAACCGTGAAATGGACCTGGAAAAGTTGGTCAGCCATCGCTTCCCGCTCTCAGAGAGCCCGCAAGCACTGGATCTGGCTGCCCATCCGCAACCATCGTCCATGAAGATCGTGATTCAGCCCGGCAGCAACTGGGCCGGATAGTTCTTTAGTACGGAAGTTTGTGGGCCCGGTAACTTCGTGTTTGAAGAGATTCGTTTCATAAGAGGGTAGATTCGTGAAAGGGCACGACTTCAGTCGTGCCGTAATAGATTCGTGAAAGGGTACGACTTTAGTCGTGCCGTTAGGGGACGCCGTGGAAGAGCGGCCCTTTAGGGCCGCGTTAAGGTTCTATTCTCTTGGGCTTTAGCCCCTGAGGGCGAGTCGGCTCCAACGACTCGGAAGGAAACAAGCAGTGAATGGAAAAATGACCGCCGCCGTCTTATACGGCAAAGAAGATCTCAAAATTGAAAAAGTACCCATCCCTCGCGTAGGCGATGGCGAGGTCCTCGTCAAAGTTCAAGTCGCTCTCACCTGCGGCACCGATCTCAAGGTCTACCAGCGCGGCTACCACGCCCGCATGATCATCCCTCCCGCCCTTTTCGGCCACGAGCTGGCCGGAGTCATCGAAGAAGTGGGCGCCGGCGTCAACGGCTTCAAGAAGGGCATGCGCGTCGTCGCGCTCAACTCCGCCCCGTGCCAGATGTGCTTTTACTGCTCCAAACATCAGGAAAATCTTTGCGAAGACTTGCTCTTCAACAACGGCGCCTACGCCGAATACATCCGCGTGCCTCGCCGCATTGTCGAAGCCAACATGCTGATCATTCCGCCCAACGTCAGCGTAGAAGACGCCGCCATGACCGAGCCCCTGGCCTGCGTCCTGCGCGGATTGCATGAAACCGGAGTCGAGATCGGCGATACCGTCACCATTCTCGGCGGCGGACCCATCGGCCTCATGTTCGTACAAGTAGCTCGCGCTATCGGCTGCAACGTAATTTCTGTCGTCAAGCGCGACGGCCAGGTCGAAGCCGCCAAACACATGGGCGCGCACGAAATTATTCAAACCACCAAAGTTGCCAATGTAGTCGACGCCGTCCGCGCGCTTTCTCCGCAGAAGCGCGGATGCGATGTTGTGATCGAAGCCGTGGGCCGTCCCGAAGCCTGGGAGTGGGCCGTCGATATGGTCCGCAAAGGCGGCACCGTCAACTTCTTCGGCGGCTGCGCCAGTGGAACCAAAGTGCAACTCGAGACCAATCGCCTGCACTACTCCGAAATCACTTTGAAAGCAACGTTCCACCACACGCCGGAAACAGTTCGCCGCGCCTTCGGCTTGATCGCGGCAAAAAAGATTCGCCCCACCGACTACATCACCGGAGAGGCGCCGCTGTCGCGCCTGCAGCAGGTTCTGCGCCACATGCTGAACCGCGGCGGCGACATCAAAACCGCAATCATCCCCGGCCATTGAGACAATTATTGATGATTGTTGATTTTTGATTGTTGATTTCTGATTGTTAATTTTGATTGTTGATTTTTGATTGTTGATTGTGATTCCTGATTATTGATTGAAGACCTGGTCCCAAGCTCTTGTCATCCTGAGCGGAGTAAATGGTTCGCGAATGCGAACCATTTGCGCAGTCGAAGGACCCGATGTTTGTTCGCGCCATTCCCGGCCTGTCGAGAAGTTTCCACGAAGCCGCCGGACGCGCGGCTCGTGTTGAACTTGAATGACCGAAGTCGTGACCCAATCCGCGTCCGCCGCCACCCTCGGCTGGTCCCGCCTGCCCCCCGACTACGCCATCCCCGCGTGCGCTCCCACGCTAGCCGAAGCCCGCGAATACTGCGCCCGCCTCGCTCGCACTCATTACGAAAATTTCTCCGTCGCCAGCTGGTTTCTTCCCAAGCGCCTGCGCCAGCATTTCTTCAACGTCTATGCCTACTGCCGCATTTCCGACGACTTGGGTGACGAAGTCGGCGATACCGCTGCCTCACTGGAATTGCTCGATCAATGGCAACGCGAGCTCGACGCCTGCTACGAAGGCAATCCCAAGCATCCCGTCTTCGTCGCTCTGGCTGAAACCGTCCGCCAGTTCGACATCCCCAAACACGAATTCTCCGATCTCCTCATCGCCTTCCGCCAGGATCAAACCGTCACGCGCTTTGAAACCTTCAACGACGTCCTCGCCTACTGCCAATACTCGGCCAATCCAGTCGGCCATCTCGTTCTCTATCTCTGCGGATATCGCGACCCCGAGCGCCAGCAGCTTTCCGATTTCACCTGCACCGCGCTGCAACTCGCCAACTTCTGGCAGGATGTGACCACCGACTACGCCAAGGGCCGCATCTATCTGCCACTCGAAGACCTGCGCCGCTTCAGCGTCAGTGAAGACGACATCCTCTGCTCGCGTAACACCCCTGCCTTCCGCGCACTGATGAGGTTTGAAGTGGAACGCGCCCGCGATTGGTTTCGCCGCGGCCTGCCGCTGGTCGCACAAGTCGATAGCGAACTGGCCATCGATCTCGATCTCTTCAGCCGCGGCGGCATGGAAATTCTGAACGCCATTGAGAAGCAGAATTACGCTGTCCTAGGAAACCGTCCCGCCATCTCGAAGCCGCGCAAGCTGGCTCTGGTCGCCCGCGCCGCACTGGCGAAGATTTTCGCAAGCAGCCATGGGGAGAAACCAAAACAATGAGCGCGGGCACACAGCAAGTTCCCGTCCCCTGGACTCCCGCTCCGCCGCAGCTCGTCATGGCCTATTCCGTCTGCAAAGGCATCACCCGCACCGCGGCAAAAAATTTCTACTACGCCTTCCTCGCTCTTCCTCGCCGCAAGCGGGAAGCACTGTGCGCCGTCTACGCCTTCATGCGCCTCTGCGACGACATCACCGACGATCCCAAACTCAGCCTGCCCGACCGCCGTCAAAAACTCGAAGCCTGGCTCGACTCTCTTCACCGAGCCCAACAAGGCCACCCTACCGACGACGCGATCCTGCTCGCCCTCACCGACGCTCAGCGCCGCTACTCCATCCCCGCCGGATTGCTCGACGAACTCGCGCAAGGCACGGCCATGGACGTGGAACAAGCCGCCGCCGAACAGACAATAAACGAACAACAGGCATCTCCCGCGCAAACCGCTGCCGCTCCCAGTCTCACCATTCAATACAAAACTTTCGAAGATCTTCGCCTCTACTGTTATCGCGTCGCCTCGGTGGTCGGTCTGGTTTGCATTCACATCTTCGGCTATCGCGATCCCGCGGCCGAACCCCTCGCCGAGGAATGCGGACTGGCCTTTCAGCTGACAAATATTATTCGCGATGTCAAAGAAGACGCCGCCCTGGGACGCATCTATCTTCCCGAAGAAGATTTGGCAAAGTTCAATCTATCTCCCTCAGAACTGCTGGCCGCTCCCGACCCCGCGCGTTTTCGTCCCGTACTCGCTCTCGAAGCCGATCGCGCCCGCCAGTTCTACGCCGCCGGAGATGCGTTAATCCCATTTATTACTGAAGACAGCCAGCCCGCCCTGTGGGTACTCATCCATATCTACCGCCGCTTGCTCGAAAAAATTGCCGAAAAACAATACGACGTTTTCACCGCACGAGTCTCCCTCAGTACCTGGGAAAAGTTGCGCATCCTCGCGAAAGGTTTCCTGCATCGCCTGACGTGATGGATTCAACGCAGACCTCGGTCATTCCGACCGAAACGCAGCGCCCCACAACCCGGTAATTCTGACGGCGACAGCACCACGACTCCCCGTCATTCCGAGCGGTAGCGAAGAGCACCGCCCCTGTCATTCCGACCGTAGCGGAGCGAAGCGAGCGAAGTGGAGGAACCTGCTTTTCGCAGCGCCCCAAAACAAAGGAGTAGAATATTTTTTCGTGATTCCCGAATATCTTGTGGAACTCCCCACCGATGAATACAGCTTCAGCATACCGAATTAGAGTCCGACAAATGACCAGATCGTAGGCAATCCACAGTCTAACTGAATGCCTCCCACTCCCTCCCAACCCACAGTCGCGGTCGCCGGAGGCGGCCTCGCCGGACTCGCCGCAGCCTGCGCTCTTGCAGACTCCGGCTTCCGCGTCACCCTGTTCGAGAAGCGTCCCTTCCTCGGCGGCCGCGCTTCCTCCTGGGAGCATCCCGGCACCGGTGAAGTCGTAGACAACTGCCAGCACGTGCTCTTTCGCGTCTGCACCAACCTCGTCGAGTTCTACCAGCGCATCGGCGTCGCCGATCAAATTCGCTGGTACGACGAAATGACTTTCATCGAGCCCGGCGGCCGCACCTCAATCATGAAATCCTCGCCGCTGCCCGCGCCGCTCCACACCGCTCCATCATTTCTGAATTTCAAATTTCTAGACGCGGCCGACAAGCTCGCCATCTCGCGCGCCCTCATCCCGCTAACTCTCGCGCCACAGCGAGACACGGGACAATCCTTCCAGCAATGGCTCGATCGCCATGGTCAAACCAAACAAGCGGTCGAACGCTTCTGGCGCCCCATCCTGGTCAGCGCCCTCAGCGAAGACCTCGATCTCATCTCCATCTCCGCCGCCGCGCAAGTCGTACGCGAATCCTTGAAATCCCCCGCCGCGCGCCACATGGGCGTTCCCACCGTCCCTCTCACCGATCTTTACAACGCCGCCGGCGACTACATTCGCGCCCGCGGCGGCATCCTGCACTTTCGCCAGCCCCTCGAAACGTTCTCCGCCGATTCTTCGCAGGTACAACTTCGCCTTAAGGAACAAGACGAAGATCGAGACTCAAATCCGGAAGAGCCATTCGACTATCTCATCCTCGCCCTTCCCTTCGATAATCTCGATCGCGTCCTTCCCCAAGTCCCAGAGAGCGAACCCATTCGTGAAAAAATCAGCCACTTCGAGACCGCGCCCATCACCGGCATCCACCTCTGGTTCGACCGCCAGATCACCGATCTCGACCACGCCGTCCTTCTCGACCGCACCATTCAATGGATGTTTCACAAATCCCGCCTGCAACCCATGCGCAGTCAAAGCCCAGCCGCGGAGCGGCGAAATAATGCACCCCAGGGCGCAAGCCGTGGGTTTGGAGACGAACACGACCAAGCCCCGGAGGGACGAAAGAAAGAAAGCCCAACCGACGCCGAGCAGCCGGAAGCAAAAGGCAGCTACATCGAACTCGTCGTCAGCTCCTCGAAAACTCTCATCGACCAATCCCGCTCCGAAATCGTCGACCTCGCCCTCCGCGAAGTCCGCGAATTCTTCCCCGCCGCGCGCCAGGCCAATCTCGTGAAATCCACGGTCATCAAAGAACTTCACGCCACCTATTCGCCGCGCCCCGGCATCGATGCCCACCGCCCCTCTGCCGCGACCGCCTGGCCGCGCGTCTTTCTCGCCGGAGACTGGACCGCAACTGGCTGGCCCGCCACCATGGAGGGCGCCGTGCGCAGTGGATACCTCGCCGCCGAAGCCCTGGCTCACGCCGCCGGTGCAAGCAACTTGCGCTTCCTCTCGCCCGACCTCCCTGCTACCGGTCTAATGCGCTGGTTCAAATAGCCGTCAGCCCAGGCTTCTCGATGTCAACGTTGAGACTCAATGCGCAACGTCAATTCGGAACCACAGCCCATTTTGAAACCGAAACCCAGACCTCGCTCGCAAGGTCCCAATCCTCCCGTAACTAAACCCCACCGTTTTCAAGCCGATAAACATGGCATGGAAGGCCGTAACATCGAACCAAGAACGACCTTGTGGGCAGTCGCCGAGGTTTCGTGGCAAGACCCCACCGGAACGCCCAATCGTGCCACCGCAACCCTGGAAGACACTTCCCCGTCCGGAGCCTGCATCCGGCTCAAAACTCCCATCTCCATCGGTTCCAGGCTCGTGGTCCGGTGGAAGAAAGAGCAGTTTTTCGCCATCGCCAAAAATTGCCGCAGCGACGGCCACGACTTTCTTCTGGGCGTTTGTCGCGACACCGACCCCGCACATATTCCCCCGACTCCGCCATCGCCACAGCTGACAGCCCACCCCGCTGCGGCAAACAATCGATTCATAGAAACTAGCCCCGTCGCGGCCGCTTCCTCCATGTTCTCTCCAGACCTAATCGCCGCCAAGGGTCAAAGCGCCACGCATTCTCCGTCGGGTCGCGAACGTTTCACCCAGCCGCGCTCCCGTAGAAATGATTCAGAGAGATATGCACCTCGCCGCTCTTCCGACAGGCGGCGGCCTTCCGAACCTCGATTTTCCGACAGACGAATCGCAAATCAGCGAATCGTTGAGCCACAGCCTGAGGAGCCACGACTGGAACCTCGACCACTCGGCCAACGGTCCCTGGATCAACGAACACTCGAGTCACGATCCGCAGAACGATCTAAAAAGCAGCACCCCGCCGAGCAATCATCGGTCGAGCATCGAGCCCGCTGGTGGGCACGTCTGGTTCCCGCACCTCACTCTCAAATTGAAGGCGCACCCCCACGCCAAGAAAGGAAAGTTATGCCATCGAAAGGATTCTTTCCCAATCTCTGGCGCAAGCAAGACGAAATTTCCGCGCCCCACAAAATCACCCCCACGGAGGCTCCTATGAAACAAGCGCCACAGCCACCACTGCAACCCGCGGAAGGCTTGACCGGCCCACAAAGCAATCTTCTTTCTTACGAAGACATCTACCGCGCCGCTGGAATCCTCAGCCCACGCTCCGGATACGGCATCCACAAAGTCGTCGACATGCTCAACAGCGACCGCATCCGCAATCTTTCTCCTGACATCAAGCGCGCTTCGGTCCTCATGGCCCTCGACGCCGCCGGCACCTCCGCCGACGATCTGTTGCAGGACGCGACCCGCCGCCAACAGGCGCTTATCTCCTACGAAGCCGGACAACAGAAACAACTGGAGGAATTCGAAGCCCGCAAAGCCCAGGAAAACAATCAAATTCAGGCGGAAATGGAGCGCGTCACCGCACACTACGCCGAGCGCATCCAGCAGAACCACGATTTAATCGGAAAAGAGAAAGAAGCCCTGCGCAACTGGCAGATGCAGAAACAATATGAAAATCAGCGCATCTCGGAAGTAATCGATCTATGCGGCAAGCAACCCGCTTCTCCCCCGCTTCGCACTGCCGCCGCGGCCGCGTCCTCAGGCACGCGCGCCTCCGCCGAACCAGGGGGAACCAGTCCCGCCCAACCCAACTCCATTCCGATTTCCGCAGGAAGGTAGCCAAAGTTTACGTTGGAAGAAGGTAATCGGGTTTATGTGGGGACAGTCGCCCTTAGCCTGCCCTGAGCGAAGTCGAAGGGGCTGTCCGGCGGCGCATCGCGCCGCTCCAACAACTAGACGACCTCAAAAAAAGACAGGCCAGAATACTCCCCGGCCTGTCGCCATTCAGAAACCATGCCCTAAATACCGAAGCCGCTACTGCCCCAACCCCTCCGCCATGGTTTTCACCATCGTTCCATTCGCGTCGTCATCCTTCACTGCCCACACGTAAGCTCCACCCAGTCCTCCCGGCACTTTCAGATCGATGTACAGCATCTTCAAAAACGCCGTCGTTGGATTGTCATAGGTATAAAAGTTTCCGCCGTTAGGATCGTAAAGCGTCACGGCAATTCGCAGCGGATCGAAGTAAACGCTATATCCATTCGCGGTCAGATTTGCCAGCGTGGCATAAGTGGCCAACCCCGGCGTCAGCAGCGGATCGCAGCCCGCCGTGTTGCCGCTCAAGTCCGTGCACAGCCCCGTCCCATTCGCCAGCGGAACCGGCGATGGCCCAGTCGAATTCTGGTACAGCCCGTGATTCACATTCGGCACGCCCGTCCAGCCCGCGCCATAAGTAGGCACTCCCATTGTGTATTTCGACGGCGGCACGCCCGCCTTCAGATAGGCATTCACCGTCGCATCGATATCCAGCCCCTGCCCATACAGCGGATCCTTCTTGGTATCAAACAACGGAGATGCGTCGTTGGTTTGCGTGTCCCACGATCCCGCGTAGTTGTAGCCATCAATAGTGATGAAATCCACCTGCTTGGCGGCATTTTTCAAATCAATGTTCACATAGTTTTGCGAACCCGCCGGCCCGTCGAACGACATCACATAATTTTTCCCAGTCGTTTTTCGCAACGCATCCAGTTGGCTACGGAACTCCGCAAGCAGCGCCGTGAAATTCTGCGTATCGCTCGCCGTCGGAAATTCCCAATCGATATTGAAACCGTCAAACAATCCCGGCGCGGTAATCCCCGGCGCAATATTGCCACTGACGAACATATCGATGCACGAAGCCGCCAGCGCCTGCCGTCCCGCTGCCGTGCTGGCCGCAGTCACAAACGCCGCCGTATTCGCCGCCGAAGCCCCGCCAATCGACATCAAGACTTTCAGCTTCGGATGCAGCTCCTTGAGTTGCTGAATCGCGGCAAAATTTCCATACATCGGCCCCGCATAAGGGACCCCGCTCACACTCGGCAGATACGGGGTCTGGTAGTCGGCCCACGAATCCGCAATGGCGCACGCCGGCGCAGGGCTTGTTGTGACGTTCGCAAAGGCGTACATCAGGTGCGTAAGTTTTCCCGCGACTCCGTTCTCTTGCAGGTTCGCAATGTTGTATCCGGCGTAATAAATGCTCCACTCCTCGAAATATCCTCCCAGAACCTTCTGGTTCGGTTGTGCGAACGAAGGAATAACCGAGGCAATCAGCGTGATCACGCCAACCAGCATCGTTCGGCAGAAGTGCAGCGACCAGAATTGCGGTGAACTGATCCTCGACATAGCAAGCTCTCCAGGGCAACGAAGTAAGAACCGGCGGAGTATAGTACTATATAGCGGATTCAGCAACCCCTAATTCCTGCGGCCACTGTGCAAAACTTTCTCTAACACTACTCTATAGCACTTTGCGTTGGACTCCGTGAATCCCGGCTCGGTCTGAGCAGCTTGCTCCAGCCGAAACCCAAGCGATCCCAATCGTCCATGGCGGCATTCATCGCCTTTCGGCCCCGCATCGGCCTAGGGCTCACCCCTATTGACAGGCCTTTCGCCCAATGAGAAACTCCGCCTGCTGGATGCAAAACGTGGTTTTTAACGTTCTTGCAACACTGTTCCCGCAATATGGATCAATCCGCAAGCCGCAACTAGCGCGTTGTATGTACTCCCCTTCCACTCTCGATCGTGAAGCCTTCCAGCAGCTCCTGGCCAACGCTTTTGCTATTCAGCAGAGTCAAATCGATCCTCAATCTCTCGCAGCCATCATGGAAGTTCAGCGCTCGCTCGCCAGCGGCAGGCTCGATCTCGACAGCGCCATGACTCACATCGTAGAGTCGGCGCGTCAGGTCGCCAACGCCTCCGGCGTCGCCATCGCTCTGCTCAAGGGAGACCGGCTCAGCTACCGAGCCGGGAGCGGAACCAGCGCGGCTCACGCCGGTCGTCAAGTGGCGGCCTCGTTGACGGTCTCAGCCGATGACAAAACCAGCCGCGAAATTCTACGCGTGGAAAACGCCCATACCGACAAACGAATTGAGGCCGATATCTGCCGTCAGTTCGGTGCCGGCGCTCTTCTCATCCTGCCTATTTATCAGGATCACCGTCTGGCGGGAATTTTCGATGTTCGCTTCGAGCAAGCGCACCCCTTTCAGGAGCCTGAAGTGCGCACCTATCGCCTGATGGCTGAACAGATCGAAGCCGCCCTGATCCGCGCCGCCCAGACGCAACCGGAAAAAACTTTCATACCCGCTCCGCCTCTCGCCGAAGCGATCGCTCCCGAAGCACTCGAATCCGGCGAATTTCCCGACGCGTTTCCAGAAGACGCCTTCGTTTCCACGCCCGAATTCATGATGCTCCCGGAAAACGAGCACTCGCTCTATGCCCGTAGCAAAGCTGTTCTCGGGGACATCGGCAGGCTGCCACTAGTCCAGCATTGCGCCGCGCTGACATCCAGGCTGACCCAGCGAGTGCAACATCTCAGCTGGCCCAAGCGCCCGCAGGGCCTCTCCATTGCGAAAATCACGAAATCGCCAGCATTCCAGCGTTCGACCGAGTTCGCCTCCACGCTGAAACAGCAAGTCCAACATCTCAGCTGGCCCAAACGTCCGCAGAACCTCTCCATTGCGAAAATCACGAAATCGCCAGCATTCCAGCGTTCGACCGAGTTCGCCTCCACGCTGAAACAGCAAGTCCAACATCTCAGCTGGCCCAAACGTCCGCAGAACCTCTCCATTGCGAAAATCACGAAATCGCCAGCATTCCAGCGCTCCACCGAGTTCGCCTCCACGCTGAAACAGCGAGCCAAGAACCTCACCTGGCCAAAGCAACGCCGGGGTCTGACGGTGGCAGCCGTCGGCCTTCTGCTTGTATTCGCGGCCGCAATCGCCTACAGAAACCACAATGTGGCCTTGTCCGTGGAATCCTCGCCGCTACCCGCCTCCAATGCCTCCGTCTCCCCCGCCGTCGATCAGAATTCGGTCATCCCGAAACCAACACCCGGCAAACGCACCCCAGAGACGCGCATGGCTTCAGCTGAATCCAAACCAGTGAAGCCCAACTCAGCGCTCAAACGCGTTCGTGTAAGTCCCACGGAAGTGGATTACATCGGAGAGGATGTTACCGTTCGCTTCTTCAACGATAAGCCAGCGCCCAAGCGAGTACAGGCTGCGCACGCGCGGGTCACGCACTTCGGCAACGATGTTACCGTGCGCTACTTCACTCCCAACCAACCGACAACCCGAACCGCCAGCCGCTAGAGCTACGCAACCACAACTCTCAAACCTAGCCCAAGCGAGGCACGGGCGCGTCCAGCACTTATTACGCGACCGGAATCGAATTGCCCCACGCAACCCCGAGAGAATGAAGGATTAAGCAATCGCCCGGCGTGATCTTAGTCTCGTCCACCACAATCTGGTAAGCATACGACGCTCCAGGATCTCGAATCGCACACCAGGTTTCATGCTCCGAAACGCCTTCGCAGAGCGCGCAACCGGACTCGGCACGATGCTGTTTGCTGTTAAAAGCGGGATTGGCATTGTTCATGGCTTTTGTCCTTTATTTCGATACGGTAACCGCGAACGAAAAGTTGGATGGTAAACCGCGTGGTCGCGCAGAAAATTGCAGTGCGAAATGCCCGCGGATACTTGTAAAAAGTACAGGATTTGCTGCGCCCAACCCACGCGATGTCAGGTAAAAACCGCAGACAGGCGCCGACGATTCAAATGTGGGGACACGCCTAGGATTCATGTGGGGACAGCCGCCCCCGGCTGTCCGCCGGGCGCAGCCCGGCAGAGTTAGTTCGAAACTTATAGCCCTCAAATAACGTGCAAAGCTCTTCGCCGCTCTCGCATCCCCCGAAAATAAAAATGGCGCAGCTCCCTCACGGGTCCGCGCCACATTCGCTCTCTATTTTTAGAATAGCAAATCGCAGGGGGTGAACCGGAAATTTTCCAAAGTTTATATTCGGCTCAGAATCAGGCTTTTACAAGAAAACACTCGCCAAAGCCCTCTTGACAAGATTTCATCCCAATCAATCAAAACTGGAAAAAACTCGGTAGGGCGGTTCGCTTTATGTGGGGACAGCCGCCCCGGCTGTCCAGCGGGCGCAGCCCGCGTGCTTGCAAGCCAGCACAGCGTCGAAGTTAACAATTCACCGGTTGAAACTTCAAAGAAAGCTGCGCGAGTCATCCCGCCAGCAACGCCACTCCGCCGGCCACCAGCATCGCCGCAATCCAGCGCCGCCGATCGACTTTTTCGTGTAGAAAAACTTTTGCCGCGAAGGCGTTTCCAATAAACGTAAGTGAAGCGGCAGCGGGAGCGACCAGACTCACGTCTCCCCAAGAAAGCGCAAACAATAAACTGAAAAAGGCAACCGCCATCGCGCTCACGCCCAAAAAGAAATTCGGATTGCCCAGCGTGCACGAAATCACGGCCCACAACCCGGCACGCCTCCAAAGTTCATGCACATCGCCCACCTGCTTCATGGCGCGCGCCAGCAAAACATCTCCCACCACCGACGCGAACACCACCACCAGAATTCCGCCCCACGTATAAGCATTCCTCATCGCCGCAACCTCATCGCCGCACCTCACCAGAAACCGCAGCCACGTCGTCCGCTCCGCACGAGGATGAACCACCATCCGACGAGGGTGCCCCGTTTCTCGCGCCGTTTGCGAGAAGCGGGGATTTTGACCCTAGCCCCTCTTCCGCACGCGCCGTAAGCGCAGGCCCGCCCGCAACAAATCCCACTCCACCGGAGATCAGCGCAATCCCCAGCCAGCGCAGCGGACTCACCTGCTCATGCAGCGCAAATCGCGCCACCAGCGCAAGCAAAACATATCCCAGCGATGTGGCCGGCAACACATAAGTGAGGTCGGCCCACGACAGCGCATTCATATAAGAAGCAAAAAAGGCGAGCAGAAGAAGAATGCCCACCGCAACCCATGGGTTGAGCACAGCGAAAATAATGCTCTGGAGATGATGGATGGAAATGTTGCCGGTCTGCTTCATCCCGTGCGAAAGCATGGAGTCACCTGCCGCAGCAAACACGGTCACTCCAGCCAGCACCAGATACTTGCGAAAGCTCACTTGAAATCACTTCTCGGGCAAGAGCAAAGTTTCAAAGGTTTCAGGGTTTCACAGTTTCAACCCCTTGAAACCTTGCAAGGTGAAACTTTGAAACCTTCAGCTCATGCCAGCCGCGGCAGCTGTTTCCTGATGTTTCTTCACCATCTTGTTGCGTGCCGAACGCAACTTCAGAAACGATTTCGCCTCTTTGTAGAGCCGCTTGCGATCGTTGCTGTCGAACGCCGCTTTTCTCAGAATCCGGAACACGGCCTTGGGACGAAAGTAATATTCGTCATAGAAGCGATGCACGGCCGACATAATGTCATCCGCCGGAAGCCCGGGATATTGAATCTGCGCCAACTGATGTCCGCCTTCATCGACCATCTTGTTGTCGCCAACCATAAATCCGTTCTTCACCGCGTAATCGTAAAGCTCCGTGCCCGGATACGCATGCGCCACCGAAACCTGAATAGTTTCCACATCGAGTTCTTTCGCGAATGCGATTGTATTGTTGATCGTCTCGTGCGTCTCGCCGGGCAAACCCATGATGAAGTCGCCATGAACCACCAGGCCAAGCTTGTGGCAATCCTTGGTGAACTGTCGCGCGCGCTCGATGGTCGCGCCCTTCTTGATGTTTTTCAGAATCTGCTGGTCGCCCGATTCATACCCTACAATCAGCAGCCGGCAGCCCGCTTCTTTCATCGCTTTCAAAGTTTCGAAATCGGTTGTGACACGCGAAGTGCAGGACCAGGTCAGCCCCAGCGGCTTCAATTTCGCGCAAAGTTCAATGGTCCGCGCCTTCTGAATGTTGAAAGTATCGTCGTCAAAGAAAAATTCTTTCACGTTCGGCCACATCTCTTTCGCCTTAGCCATCTCCGCGGCCACATCGTCGCTCGAGCGTTTACGCCACGGATGCCCGCTCAAGGTCTGCGGCCACAGGCAGAACGTACACTGCGCCGGGCAACCGCGCGTGGTGTAAAGCGAAACAAACGGGTTCAGCAGAAACGGAACGTTATAGCGAGTCACATCCAGATCGCGCTTGTAAACTTCGGTGACGTGCGGCAGCGCATCCAGATCCTGAATCTGCGGCGCATCCGGATTGTGCACGATCTTCCCATCTTTCAGGAAAGACACGCCCGTAATCTCTTCCAGCGGTTTGCCCTTGGCGTAATCAACCACCGAATAATCAAATTCCTTGCGGCAGATAAAATCGATCTCCGGGCAATCGCGCAAAGATTTTTCTGGCAACACCGTCACGTGCGGCCCCACAAAAGCAATCTTGATCTTCGGATTCGCGCGTTTAATCGCTCGCGCCAGTAGCATGTCACCCGGAAATCCCGGCGTCGACGTGAACAGAACCAGGAAGTCGTACTCCTTGGCAATCTCAATCGTCTCGTCGCTGGAAACGTGATGCGGCGGCGCATCCAGCAGGCGCGCTCCCTCCAGCATTCCCGCCGGGTAAGCGAGCCAGACCGGGTACCAGTAACTTTCGATTTCGCGAGTCGCAGGCCAGCGGGAACCAGCGCCTCCGTCAAAATTCTCAAACGAAGGCGGATTCAGAAACAAAGTTTTTAGAGGCATAGTGTGTGTTCTTATTTTAGCATTCGGGCAGGGTTTCCCCGTGGCCTACACCGTATTTCTGAAGGTTCCCCAGTCCCCTGGCCATGACCTAAACAGTTGATTTCACTGTACTAGCTCTATCCGCAAAAAGGAACGTAGGAGGCGCGAAGCGCTACTGGATGCAGCGAAATGCGAATTCGCGGGGTAAGCGGGATTGGCCTGTCGTGCGGGGGCAAGCCTTGTGGAACTCGTTATTGGCCTTCGTTACTCGCCGGAACCTTGAACGTCAGTCCACGATCGTCGTTGGCTTTTTCGGTGGCAGGCAGATCGAGCTCTGACAATGGAATCTTTTGCGTGCGCTGCGGAGCGAAGTTCCACAGCGTCTGGCCGACGATGGCATAGTTCTGAATTTCCTGCTGATGCTGGTCGCGGAAAACCAGCACTGTCGCCGGCAATATCGCCGTGCCTTGCGGTTGGCCGCTTGCCCTTGGGTCGGAGCGCGCATAAATGTCGCGATCGCCGTCGGCCTGCTCCTGCTGCAACATCTGCTGCTGCTGCTGATTTTGCTGATCCAGACTCTGCTGATTCATCTCATTGGCGTTGGCCAGATCCTGCTGATAGGAATCCTCGTTCGAAGAATCGGAGCTACCCCACCAATAGGGATCGTAGTAACCGCCATACGCCCACGGATAGCCATAACCCCAGCATCCATAACCGCGGCAATTGTTGCGGAAGCCGTAGGTGCGAAGGCGCAAGCCGACTCCACCGCGATTCGAAAGACCCCGATTGGAAAAACCGCGGGTAAGAGGCTGCGAGAAAGAAGGCGAATGAGCGTAACCGCGCCCAACTCCAGAGCGCGCGACGCCAGAGGGAGAGGACGAAAAGGATGATGAAGACGAGGAAGAAAAAGAAGAACTAGAATGCGTGCCGCCGCTCAGAGCGTGGCTGCCCCCGGCAAAAGCACCGCCGTGTCCCCCAAAACCACCGCCGCCAGAATGTCCTCCGCCGCCGTGCTGCGCCCACAAGGGCAGCGCCAGCAAAACAGCGAACGCCGCGATGGACGCCAAGCGACGCATACAGTTCCCATTATAAACCCGGAAACTAAAAAGCGCTTTTGAATCGCGAGAAAGGCAATGGGTCAGTTTGAATTATGAATATCACAAGGCGTCATCCCGAAGAGCCCGCGTTTTTACCAGCGGGCCGAGGGATCTCCCGTGGCACCCAGTGTCCTAGCGGAGATCCTTCGCTCCGCCTGAAAAAACGCCTATGCTCAGAGCTTGCCCTGAGCTTGTCGAAACGATGAGGCCATCGACGAGCGAACATGCCATCAGACTTTGAAACTGACCCGCTACCGCCAGAAACAGACACTATTTCTTTTTCTTTCCTTTGGAGGGTTTCCCCGAGGACTTATTCGCCGAGGATTTACGCGCGGGCTTCTTAGCCGGTTTTGCCGCAGGTTTTGGCGGCTTGGGGGCGGGTTTGGCAGGCTTCGCCTTTTCCGGCACTTTCGGCTGAAGCTTTGGCGACGGTGCTACTGGCGGCGCAGGAACGGCAGTCACCGCGGCGCCTTTCGCTTTCTTCCCCGCCTTCGCGCCCGGTTTGCCCGCGACCGCGGGAGCCTCAACAGCGGCCTTGGCGGCGCGTCCGCGCCGGGGCGCCGGTGGTGGTGGCGGAGGCGGAGGTGCGAACGGCTTCAGAAATTTCAGCGTTTCCGTGCGCGAGCGCAGCTTTCCATCCAGCAACAGCATGAAGACGTCGTTGGCAATCTTCGGATACTCCGGTAGTTGCGGAGTGATCAGCAGTTCCGTCATTTCGGGCAACGGAATTTTCTGCTGCACCTGCCGCCACTTCGTCAGATAGTTCTTAATCTTCTGCTCGACCGACTGCTGCTTTGCCGTCACCGCCAAAAACAACACCATTTCTGGCCGCGCCGAAGAGAGCAACTGCCAGGTGCGCGACGGAGTTGCCGCCTCCTTGCCCATCAGGCGCTTCGCCAGCGTTTTGGCATGCTCTTCAATATCGCGCCACGCTTCCACCAGATCCTTGCGCGGAATCATTTTCTGCAGTTCCGCGATGTCTTTGTCGGAGAGATGCGCGGTCAGAAAATACATGACCGCCGGACCGGCATCGGGCGTGTATCCCATGTCGACCATCTGCTGCCGCGTCTTCATCAGCGCGCTGATGCCGTTCACGTCTACTTTGGCCACCGTCCAGTGCTCGTGCAAAATCTCGAGCCAGCCTTCTTTCTCGAGCATCTTCACCACGTGCAGCGGATCGTCTTCATGCGCCAGCGCCGCGATCTCGTGCCCAATCGACGAGCGCAAAATATGGTCGATGTACTTACCTTCCTTGGCTGCGTCATAGCGCGCCTGCGTACGTTCTTCCAGCGGCCAGTGGAAGCGGGCGGCAAAGCGCGTGGCCCGAATCAGGCGCGAGGGATCTTCCAGGAAAGAATAGTTGTGCAGAATGCGAATAACTTTGGTCTCAATATCGGCCACGCCGTTGAACGGATCGAGCAACAGTCCGCGCGAGCCCTCATTCAGCGACAGCGCCATGGCGTTGACCGTAAAGTCGCGGCGGCGCAGGTCTTCGTGAATCGTGGCTGGGGTAACGATAGGAGGCTTGCCAGTCTTTTCAAATCGCTCGGTGCGCGCCATGCTGATCTCGGCGCGGGCATTGCCGGGCAGCGAAATGAAGATCGTCCGCATGTCCTCTTCGACCGCGCCAATCTTCGCGCCAGCTTTTTCCAGATCTTTTTGCAGCTTGAGAGGATTTCCCTGAACCGTGAAATCCAGATCGCGGATGGTGAACCCGCTGATAATGTCGCGAATGGCGCCGCCCGTCAGGTAAAGATTCATCCCGGCGGCGCGGGCTACGTCTTGCACCAGCCCGACGCCCTTCAGTTGATCCGGCGTCAGCCGGATTTCCATCGTGTAAATGTAGTCAGCCATTCGCTTTCAAGCGGCTGGTCCGGCTCACTTCCGAGCGATCCTCAGTTCAATCGCACCCGGGGGAGGGCCGGACATGCCAACAAACTCACGAGCTTTCCACAAGATTTCCACAGCCTAAGCCGTCTTATTTCTCAGAGGCCCCATTACGTGTCGCAAGTGGCTTAATACAAAGTACTTATGCAAATGGGAAACTTTGCGGCAAGTAAAAGAAAATAACACACAGTTTACATTTTGGCTACTGCCAAGGCGGATTCCGGCCATTTTCCGCGAAAAGATGCGAGAATCGAGAAGCAGGGGCTAGAGATCAGGGGTCAGGGGCTAGGAATTAGAGGTCAGAGTCAAGCCACGCAAATCGATACGCACCCTAATCCCTAAACCCTAGCCCCTGCTTCTCCATGCCCTCGACCCATAAAAAAGTGATCGTCCGCAAAATGGACCGCGATACGGTTTCCGGTTACGTCGCGCCGGAGCACTTCGTCCATGAGGGCAAGGTCGACATTCTAAATACCTCCGGCACCGTGATTTCCGTAGACCTGCGTGAGATCAAAGGGGTCTATTTTGTGCGCGAGTTCGGCGATTCCGAGTCCCTCACTCGCAAAACTTTTACTTCGCGCCCACGATCCGAAGGCCTGTGGGTGCGTTTGCGATTCAAAGACAGCGAAATTCTCGAAGGCCTGATGCCCGCCGACCTGACCCAAACCACTCCCGAAGGATTTCTGGTCAACCCTCCCGACCAGCGCTCGAATACGCAGCGCATCTTCGTGCCACGCACCGCCTTGGAGTCACTGACCGTGCTGGCCGTAATCGGCGCAACCCGCCGCCAGCGCCGCGGAGCGCAGGATCAACGGCAAGTCCCCATGTTCGAAGAGTAATGTTTGAAGAATGCAGTATGAAGAATAAAGTTCGAGGAATTCAATCTTTAGAAATTTACGAGTGGGCGCCCCGCCGGGTTGGACTTCGCCCCGCAGGAGTTGATGTAATTACCCGGCGTCATCCCGAAGGTCCCGCGTTTTCTCCAGCGGGCCGAGGGATCTCCCTCTGATCCGCTGCTGCAGGTTTATATTTATTACCCCAATCCTTCGCTAAATCCTCCCACTTGGGATTCGTTGTCTCGATCAGCTTTATCTTCTTGCTGCGCCGCCAGCCTTTGATCTCCTTCTCGCGATTGATGGCGGCATCGGGATAAAAAGAAAGCATTCGTAATAAACGAGCGAGGTCAGGTTGTAGCGGCTGGTGAAACTCGGCGTCAGTTTGTTCTTGTGCTGCGCGACGCGATGCGGGAGATTGCCGGTGATGCCCGTGTACAGCACGGCCGACTTCGGACCGCTTGTCATGATGTAGACGAAGAATTGCTTGGCAGGACGCACCGCCGTCTTTTAGCAGACCGGCCTTGAGATTGTCTGTGACGGACGAACATCAATCCGGTTTAGGGAGATCCCTCGCTCCGCCTGAAAAGCGGCTCCGCTCGGGATGACGCAACATATCTGGACTCCTCAATCGTTCTTCCGCTCTTCATTTTCATCACGCAGGTCATCCCGAAGTCCCTCGCTTTCTCCAGCGTCACGAGAGCTTGCCTGAGCGAAGCCGAAAGGGGATCTCCCTCACCTAAACCTTCCGCTGAAAATTGCCACAACCGCATCCGCGAAAATCGTTGAACTTTACTCCCCACTTGATGTAGCGTGTCTGTTCCACACAGGCCTACGCCTGAAAAAGAGACGACCGGGTCCCGCCTTCTCCCGTCCGCTAGTCTCGGTGGATATCGGCCATCTCAACCGTAGGTGTGTCCACATGCGTGCGATTCCGCTTGCTCCTCGCAGGAAATTCCTTGTCGTTGCGCGTCCCTTTCGGATTGCAAATATTACAGCTCTGGCGTTGTGTGTAGTCTTCCTGTCGGCATGCACAACGATGTGCGCACCAGCTTTTGCGCAGGAAGCGACTCAGCCAGAATCACAACCAGCCGCACCAATGGCGGCTCCGCATCCCCTGATCACGCAACCCGTCGACGAATCGCAACTCACCACGCTCCACGGCAACACACATCCGCTGGCGCGCCCACAGTTCGATCTGGGCACGGCCTCGGCCAGCCTCCCCATGAAGCGCATGTTGCTTGTCTTGAAGCGCAGCCCCGATCAGGAAGCCGCGCTCAGAAAGTTGCTCGACGATCAGCAGGACAAAGCTTCGCCCAACTATCACCACTGGCTCACGCCCGAACAGTACGGAAAACAATTCGGCCCGACCGACGCCGACCTGCAAACCGTCACCGCATGGCTGCAATCCCACGGATTCGAAGTCGGTTCAACCAAAGGCCGCACCGTCTTAGAATTTTCCGGCAGCGCCGGGCAAGTCCAGGAAGCCTTTCATACGACGATTCACAGCTACCTCGTCAACGGTGAGCAGCACTGGGCCAACGCCGACGACCCGCAAATTCCCACGGCATTGACTCCGGCCGTCGCCGGTGTCAGCTCGCTCAACAATTTTCCAAAGCGAGCGATGAACGTTCCTGCCGGTTCATTTCGGCGCGACAAAGCTACCGGGAAGATTCATGCCGTTCACGCGGAGTTCACATTTCCCACCGGATGTGTTGAGAACAATGAAGAAGAGGGCGCCTGCTTCTACGGAGTCGGTCCTTATGACTTCGCCACCATCTACAACGTCTTGCCGCTCTGGAACGCCGGCATCAACGGAACCGGAGAAACCATCGCAATCGTCGGCGAGAGCAACATCAACATCGACGATGTCACAAATTTCCGCAGCATGTTCGGGCTGCCAGCCAATAATCCCACCATCATTTTGAACGGCCCCGATCCGGGCATCCAGGGCGATGAAGCCGAGGCCGACATCGACGTACAGTGGTCTGGCGCAGTCGCACCGCAAGCCACCGTCGACTTCGTAGTTTCGCAATCCACCGAAACCACTGCGGGCGTCGATCTTTCCGCTGTCTACATCGTCGAGAACAATCTCGCACCGGTCATGAGCGAGAGCTATGGAGAGTGCGAACTCGGCATCGGTACCACTGGCAATCAGTTCTACAGCTCCCTTTGGCAGCAGGCGGCCGCCCAAGGCATTACCGTCATGATTTCTGCCGGCGACAACGGTGCAGCCGGATGCGATAACTTCGACGCACAATCTCCGGCTCCGGCTCAATACGGCCTGCAAGTGAGCGGATTCGCCTCAACTCCTTACAACGTCGCCGTCGGCGGCACCGACTTCAACGACTTCAGCAATCCCAGCACTTACTGGAGCACAACCAACAATCCAACCACGGGCGCGTCGGCATTGAGCTACATTCCAGAAACCACGTGGAATGATTCCTGCACCAACGCCATCTTCGCTACCATCGGCTTCAGTTCAAACCCGGAAACCAACTGCAATAATTCGCAACTGATTCAGAACTTTGTCGTGCCCGAAGGCGGCTCTGGCGGCGTGAGCCAGTGCACCACTCCGAGCGGCGAAACTCCAGCGACTTGTTCCGGCGGATACGCAAAGCCCACATGGCAGACCGGCAGCGGCGTTCCCGCCGATGGAAAGCGCGACATCCCCGACCTCTCGCTATTTGCCAGCAACGGATTCCTCGGCTCTTTCTACATCATCTGTGAGTCCGATCAGACTTATGGCAGTTGCAGCCTCAATTCCGACTCTTACTTTCTGGGCTACGGCGGCACATCGGTCTCCTCCCCCGCTTTCGCGGGAATCATGGCACTGGTCAATCAACAAACCGGATCGCGCCAGGGCAACGCCAATTACGTTCTCTACAAGTTAGCCGCGCAGCAGCCCACGGCATTCCACGACGTTACCGTCGGAACGATCGCCATGCCCTGCGCCACCGGCAGCCCCAACTGCGTTACGTCGACCGGTGGAGACGCGTATGGGGTCCTCAGCGGCTACAACACGACCACCGGCTACGATCGGGCCACCGGATTAGGCTCGGTAAACGCAAACAATCTCGTCACGAAGTGGAATTCAATTTCGCTCGCGCCGACAGCAACCACTGTAAACAGCCTGACCCCAACCACCATCACCCACGGTCAAGCCGTGAATTTCAACGTGACCGTGAAACCGCAGACAGGATCGGGAGTCCCAACGGGAACAATCTCATTTGAAGGCGGCGCTACCAACAGCACCGAAGGCATCGCCGGTTTTAACTTGGCGAGCGGCACCGCCTCTGGAAGCACCGAACTCTTGCCCGGCGGAACCTATTCGCTCGTCGCGCACTATCCGGGAGACTCGACCTACGCAGCCAGCAATTCCGCTCCACTCAGCGTCACCGTGAGCAAGGAAAACAGCACCCCGCAAGCCTTCCTGATTACGTTCGACTCCAACGGAAACATCATCAGCAAGAACACAACCACGGCAACCTACGGCAGCCCATACATCCTGCGCGTGAACGTTGAAAATGCAGCCGGGCAAATGTGCGCTCCAGTGGCCACCTCGGGCGCAACCGCGTGCCCGACTGGCACCGTAGCCTTGACCAACAACGGCACCACCCTCGACGCCGGAACCTACACGCTGAATAGTTACGGATATTTCGAAGACTTGAGCGTTCAACTTCCCGGCGGTACGGATTCACTAAAAGCAGCATACTCAGGCGACGACAGCTTCAATTCCAGTTCGGCCACAGCACCAATCGCAATCGCGCCGGCCAGCACCACAATCGCGCAACCTTATGTCTATGGGGGAGCTGTAGGACAGTCCGTAACAATTTCTACCACCGTGAGCACGACGAGTTCCGGCGTCGCACCTTCCGGTACAATCACGTTTTACGCAAACGGCACCGCCCTCACCGGGACCTCGGCATATAGCCCGCGGAACGCAGGGTCGGGATCTCCGGCTCTCCTTCAGGATACGTTCACCAGCGATACAAACGCATTTCCGGCGCCAGGAACCTACTCCATCACCGCGACCTACAATGGCGACGCAAACTACACTTCCGCAAATGCGCCCGCTCAAAACATTACCCTGAAGTACCCGACCCCGAGTGTAGTCGCGACCCCCTATTCGCAAACCGTCAACTACGGAGGCACCGCCAGCATCACAGCCTTGATTGACACGACCAACAAGTCCACATATCCGACGGGAACGGTGACTTTTCGCGATGGCGGACAATTTGGCGCCCCCCTGGCTGGGCCGACGGCATGCACAAATGCGAAGGACACGAATGGAAACTTTGCCTGCCAGGTCGTAGGCACCTTTACGGTCACTTCTAACGACCCCATTTTCTTAGACTACAGCGGCGATTCAAATTATCCATCTGCTTCCAATTGGGCCGCGATCCTTATGCCCGACTTCATGTTCAGCGCCTCGGGCTGGATTCAAGTAACCGCGGGGCAATCGCAGAACTTGACCGTCACATTCAACAGCTTAAACGGACTCAGCGGAACTATCTCCAACATCGGCTGTTCCGGTTTGCCCGCCGAAATGACCTGCACCTTCAATCCGACTCAAGTTACGCTCCCGAGTAACGGAACCGTGACAACGAGCCTGACGATCACCACGACCGCCCTCGGTCAATGGCGCAATCGCGAATCCGTCGGCATGGGACCTATAAATTGGGGAACCACCGGGGCGGTGATGTTGCTGGGTTTATGTTTCGCCGGACTACCTTTCTCACGTCGCCACGCTTCACGAATTACTCTTGCTTTGATATTGGTCGGGATCCTGGCCGTTCTGCTGAGTTGCGGGGGCGGCAGTGGCAGCAGCAGCGGCGGCGCTGGAGGTGGGGGTGGCGGCGGAGGTGTTGAGAATCCGGTGCCTGCCATCACATCCATCAGTCCGACAACGGCTGCCGCGGGCTCACAGGTTCAGAACCTCTTTGTAAACGGTACGAATTTCCTGAGCACATCGACGGTGACCTACAACGGGGTTCTCCACAACAGTTCTTTGCAGAGTCCGACGCAAATCCAAATTGCACTCGCTCCAACCGATGTGGCTGCGACCGGCTCATATCCTGTCGTCGTGACCAATCCTAGTCCGGGCGGCGGCTCGTCGACCCCTATAAACTTCTCGGTTGTAACCGGCACACCAACAGGCTACTTCACCGCGAATATGAACGCCACGATTGGGCCAATTACCCACAGCGCACAGTTGTCGATACAGATACAGTGATAACTGTGATTGCGTATCTGACTTATCGAGCAATCTCTGATAACCGCATGAGATGCGAGCGAGATTTGCAGCGAGAAGAGGATTGAGGGCGACCCTCTACGAAAAGGGACACATGTTCAGGTCAAGACGATGGCGATGGACTACTTCTGAACTGGTGTACGATTGACTCGCATTTCATTCCATCGCCATGAAACTTTCTCAGATCGCTTCTGCTCTCGACGTGCGCCTCGAAAACGGTTCTCCCGACACAGAAATTACCGGCCTCAACGGCATTGAACACGCCGGCCCCGGAGAACTTACCTTCGTCTCGAATCCTAAGTACGCCGCCGCGGCGCGCTCGACCACCGCCTCCGCCGTCATCGTCGGCGAGGACTTCCCTGCCATTCCCGCCGCGATGTTGCGCGCCAAAGATCCTTATCTCACCTTCGCCCGCGCGCTCGAATTGTTCTATCAGCCGCTTCGCTATGCGCCGGGCATTCACGCCACAGCGGTCATCCATGCCAGCTCTCGCATCGGAGCGAATGCCCACATCGGCCCCTACGCGGTCGTCGACGAAAATGTCGAAATCGGAGCGAATGCCGTACTGCTCGCCCATGTCGTCATTTATCGCGGCGTAAAAATCGGCGACAATTTCTTTGCGCACGCGCACGCGGTGGTCCGCGAAAATTGCCTCATCGGTAATAACGTACTTCTCCAAAACGGCGTGGTCATCGGCGCTGACGGCTTCGGATTCGCAAAAACTGCCGAAGGCCATTGGTACAAAATTCCGCAGCCCGCGCCCGTCGTCATTGAAGACGATGTCGAGGTCCAGGCAAACTCCTGCATCGACCGCGCCAGCGTCGGCGAAACCCGCATCGGACGCGGGGTAAAGGTCGACAATCTGGTGCAGGTCGGCCACGGCTCCCACGTGGGCGAAGACGTTCTTCTGTGCGCCCAGGTCGGTCTCGGCGGATCCACCGAGATCGGCAACAAGGCCATTCTCACCGGACAGGTCGGCGTGGTCGGTCATTGCAAGGTCGGCGAAGGCGCCATCGTCACGCCCCAGAGCGGCGTAGCTCACGACATTCCAGCCGGCGCACTGGTCAGCGGCGCTCCCGCCGTTGACCACAAGCTGTGGCTGAAATATTCCGCGATTCTGCCGCGCCTGCCAGAAATCGCCCGCGCCGTCCGCCCAAAGAAGACTTAGCCCGGCGCGCTATCATCGGTGCGAGCTCATCGCCGTCACCTTAAGCGTGGCGTCATCCCTGGAGCCCTTCTTCAGACGCGCGGGGATATCCCCGGCGAACCGCGCCGCACCTCTCTCGCTGTTCTGCGATAAGTGATTCGGAATGACAATTGAGAAATAGTTGCGGTTTCATTTGGCGGAGTGATGGTCGTAGCTCATGACGCGGGTAATCTTCCATGCGCCGTCTTTGTATTGCCACAGGTGAATGAATTTGCCTTCGCCAACACCTTCGGTGTCTTCGTGGCCGGGATGGTGGAAGCGGTGAACGCCAACTTCGAGAGCGCCGTATCCCTTCATGTAATAAACGTGCAGGCTGCCGGGGACGAGTTCGCGCGTGACCTTTCCGCAGATGTTTTTCTTGACGCTGTCGGTCAGGGCCGCTCTGCCGAGGGTCACGCCGCCCTGGTCGTGGTAGAACTCGACGTTTTCGTCGATGTAGGAAGCGAATTTGTCGAGGTCGCATTTGTTGTAGGCGTCGAAGAGCGCGGCGTCGAGAGTGGTAATCGCGCTGTCGAGTTCTTGCTGGTTTTGAATCTTGTCGAGCGGAGGAACGGTTTGTGCAGGCGTGTTCTGTGCGCTCGCGGTATTGAGGAACATCAGCGAAGCTGCGAATGCCAGTAGAACTGCTAAGAATGTCGTCCGTCCGGTCATATGTTCGGTCATAAGGTCTACCTCGTGGAGTACGGGTGCGGCTAATGGGATTACGGAAGGAAAGAGAAGAATGTTCCGTGCACGCGGACGGCGCCATCGAGGTCGCTGTAGTTA
Source organism: uncultured Acidobacteriaceae bacterium (assembly GCA_963801885.1). Classification (GTDB taxonomy): domain Bacteria; phylum Acidobacteriota; class Terriglobia; order Terriglobales; family Acidobacteriaceae; genus Sulfotelmatobacter. Next base: position 302,211 of record CAWDGL010000010.1, on the reverse strand, counting down.
TCTTGGCAGACCGAGGCCTCTGCCTATGCAGCGGGTACTGACGAGATCGTCTTTTCCCACGAGATCGTCATTCCCAACTGCAATCAGATGCCGGCGTACCAGGCGTATCCGCCCTCGGGTGCGGCTGAGCCCAAGCCCTTGCCGAAGGGTTTTAGGGTATCCGTGAGGGTTAGGCGGGTGATGTATTTGACGTTCTTGTAACCGAGTTGGCGCGGGACACGCATGCGCAACGGTCCCCCGAAGGGCACCGGAAGGTCTTCTCCGTTCATGCGGTGCGCAACCAGGGTTTGCGGATGCAAGGCATCGTTCATATCAATGCTCTCCCACCAATCGGGTTGAAAGGAGCGGTAGACAACGTAGCGCACCTGCGGCAGTGCGCCAACCCGATCCAAAATGTAGGCGAGCGGCACTCCCGTCCACTCGGCGATGTAGGTCCAGCCTTCTTCGCAGCCGATCATTGTGATGTGCGTGCTGGTGGGGAAACTCCGGATTTCCTGGAGCGAAAACGCCGTGGGTCGCGCCGCCATGCCATCGACCGTCATGCGCCAGTCGGCGAAGCCGGCGGCCTGCAGGCGCTGAAACGTTGTGCCCAGAGGATCGACTTCATTGGCGAATGGTTTCTTCGAAATCTCACTGCGGGGAAATTCCCGGGCCAAGGATCGGCGGACCAACACGCGCTGCGCCGCGTACGTCATGGTTTCACCCAGGCCGTAAATACCACCCGAATCCGGCGGCACCAGGCCATGGCGGCGCGCGAGAGCGGCAGCGGCGGCAAACCCGGAGGCGCCCGCTGCCATCGCAATTCCCGTGGAGATGAGCTTGCGTCGAGAAATCTGGCTCATAAATTCACTCCGTAGGAGCGCGGCCGGTGATCATGGCGCGCATCCGTGTTCGAAAACCCGCAACAACAACCATCAGAACGTGAACCACCAGGAAAAGTACGAGCAGGATCGTTACCAGGAAATGTAGCGAACGCGCTGTCTGCTGCCCTCCCAAAAGCCGCACTGAAAGCGGGAATGCCGATGTAAACCCAAATGACATGGCCAGCCCCGTCCAGATCATCAATGGGAACAGCACAAAGATTACCAGCAGATAACTCAGACGCTGCAGTACGTTATACGACCGCGCCTCCTCTTTGCCGGGCCGCTCGAATCGCACATGCTGCGCCACAGAGTGGGCCAGACTTTTTAACGAACGATCGGAAGAAACGGGCCACAGATTGCGCCGGAAATGTCCGGCCAGGAAGCCGTACAGCACATAAAGCAAACCGGTCGCGACAGCAATCCAGGCCGCCTGAAAATGAAGATAGCGGCTCCAGCCGTTCTGATCGGGTAGCACATAACCATAGCCGGTGGGCACCGTATCTCGAGAAGAGGGAACGTGGAGATTGAGCCAAGGATGCATGTTGACGTTGCCAGTTTCTCCCCAGTAAAAACGCGGATGCGAGAGCACGAGCTCTCCTCCGCTGACGAGCAGAGCGAGGAAAGCCGCGGTCGTGATCCAGTGAGTTGCGCGCACCAGCGCGGAATGGCGTTTGGGCTGCGCGGCAGTCGAGGCCGCAGTCGAGGCGACGTTCGAAGCCTGAGCGGCGCCGCCCTGGGCGATAGGCACGGTTGCATTCATGATGTCCCCAACCCCTTTGTGCTTGGGATTCTACATCGAGAGGGAAAGAATGCCTGGATTATTCTTCCTGGACCACATGCCCTACGCTGCGGCGTGAGCTCAAGCCTTCCTTAGTCTGACTTCCGCCTGCGCGCCTAGAAGATCGGCGTAGAGCAGAAGTCGTGCGACGCTCAAGGTGGAAAGCTTGCCGCGCATTAGCTCGCTCACGCAAGGTTGCTGAATTTGCCGAGGGTGCCCCATCCTTTCGCGATGTGTGCGAAAGGGTGGGAATCCGTGCTGATGGCGGGCAGAAGATTTTAAACATCGGGACTTCCGCGTGGCGCTGAACGTCAAAATCTCTAGCATTTCTACAGTGTCGTGCCCACGCTTCGAACACCGCGAAGTGTGGGGCAGCCGAAGTTTGAATGGGCCGGCCCCCTTCCACTTGCTCTGAAGTCGACAAAAAAACGCGAGTCACCTCAAAACTTAAGTCTGGTCCCGAGTGAGACTCGAACTCACGACCTTGCCGCGACTTCTTTGCTAAACTGTACTTTATGGCGAACGGTTTTGCCGACGAGAAACAGCACGCGCACGAACTGATCGACCGCATGGCTCCCGGCCAGGTCGCCGCCGTGGTGGGTCTCTTGGAGATCATGCTTGACCCGCTCGCCCGCACTTTGGCCAGAGCACCCTATGACGACGAACCGGTCAGCGAAGAAGAGGCGCGCGAAATCGAGTCAGCCAAGGCGTCGCTCGAGCGTGGCGAAGGCGTCCCCCACGAAAAGGTTATCGCCGAATTCGGTTTGACTTTGGAAGACTTTGATCACATGGGCCGCACTCCGCCCAAATCACACGGCTCAGACCAATAGCGCATGCCAAAGAAGATCGTTTGGAGCGACCGTGCGAAGACCGATTTGCGCGCGATCGAACAAGCGACAGCCCTGCGTATTCTTCACGCTTTGGCCCGCGTCCTCGCCACCGGCGAAGGCGATGTTAAGCGCCTCCAAGACATCGACCCTCCGGTTCCTCTCCCGTTGGCGACTATCGCGTGCGTTTCCGGGATTTCGATGGCTCGATCGAAATCCTCTCTGTGAAGCACCGGCGCGAAGCTTATCGCTGAGTTGGACAGCAGGTCCATCACCGGCCTTGCCGGGTTAGAATGACAGGTTTTTGGCTGCACAAGAAAAGCCCCGCTCTTGCGAATATTGGACAAGATTCCCTTAGGGTTCGATGACGCCACAATAGGCCCGCGCATGCGCCGTGGACTCACTCGCAGATAAAACCCTTGGCGGGTTTGCGAATCTTGGCTTTGAATGAGCCTTCAACCTTCTTCCCGTCGACGGGGTCGATTTCAAAATTACCGGATAGACCATCTATCATTCGCCCCATCCGTCGGAGCGAAAACCTGCTCGAGACACGCGTAATCTGAATCTTGCTGTGCGCCGCATTCTGACATTGATTTGGCCGGACGCATTCCATTCCCGGCACATCGAGCCAGCTATTCAGAACAGTGTCCCATCCGTACGATTCAGGAATTTCGAGCACGATCGGCGTATCGAGCTTCCGCCCACGGAGTTTCTCCAAATGGAGATGAGCCCTAGTCATTAAGTCGCATGCTTCAGGCCGGACATAGCCAGTCGCCTCCGCCGCATGGCTGGGCAGGGAAGCAAGGAGTAAAACGGAACCCACGATTGCTTTTCGCATCATTGCATTCATTTTGCAATGTCCGGAACGGTTCTTGACCGGCGACGTCCGTCATCGACTTCATGGTAACGTGTGCATGATTTAGAGCAAAAAGCCCCGCTCTCCCGAGCGGGGCCTATCTTACTGACGGCTGAAAGCTGATAGCTGACAGCTGTCTTAGTACATGTCGCCCATGCCGCCGCCGCCGTGGCCGCCGGGAGCGGGAGCTTCCTTCTTTTCCGGAATCTCCGCGATCAGGGCTTCGGTGGTCAGCATCAAGGACGCGATCGATCCGGCATTCTGCAGGGCGGTGCGGACGACCTTGGTGGGGTCGAGCACGCCTGCTTTCACCAGGTCCTCGTACTCGTTGGAGAAGGCGTTGAATCCGAAGTTGGTTTCCTTGGATTCGAGCACCTTGCCGAGGATGACTGCGCCTTCTTCGCCGGCGTTTTCGACGATCTGGCGCAGAGGCTCGGTGATGGCGCGCTTGACGATGTTGATGCCGATCTGCTCATCGCCTTCGGCCTTCACTTTGTCGAGCGCTGCGGCGCAACGGGCCAGTGCAACTCCGCCGCCGGGGACAATGCCTTCTTCCACGGCTGCTCTGGTCGCATGCATCGCGTCTTCTACGCGAGCCTTCTTCTCTTTCATTTCGGTTTCGGTTGCGGCGCCTACTTTAATTACGGCTACGCCACCGACCAGCTTCGCCAACCGCTCCTGCAATTTCTCGCGGTCGTAGTCGCTGGTGGTCTTATCGATCTGGCTGCGAATTTCTTTTACGCGGCCTTCGATTTCAGCGTGCTTGCCTTTGCCTTCGACCACCGTGGTGTTGTCTTTATCGATGGTGATCTTCTTGGCCTGGCCGAGATCGCCGATCTGAACGTTCTCGAGCTTAATGCCGAGATCTTCAGTGATGGCCTTGCCGCCGGTCAGGATCGCGATATCCTGCAGCATGGCTTTGCGGCGATCGCCGAAGCCAGGAGCCTTGACGGCCGCGACTTGCAGCGTGCCACGCAGTTTGTTGACGACGAGAGTGGCGAGCGCTTCGCCTTCCACATCTTCCGCGATGATCAGGAGCGGCTTGCCGGACTTGGCAATCTGCTCGAGCAGCGGGAGAAGATCTTTCATGGAGCTGATCTTCTTTTCGTTGATCAGGATGTAGGCGTTCTCGAGTGCTACTTCCATGCGCTCGGGATCGGTGACGAAGTAGGGCGAGAGATAGCCGCGGTCGAACTGCATGCCCTCGACCACTTCCAGCTGAGTCTCCAGAGTCTTCGACTCTTCGACGGTGATGACGCCGTCTTTGCCGACCTTCTTCATCGCCTCGGCAATGATCTTGCCGATGGTCTCGTCATTGTTGGCGGAAATGGTGCCGACCTGGGCAATCATTTCGCCGGTGACGGGCTTCGACAGTTTGTCGAGTTCGCCATTGACGCGGTTGCCTTCTTTGTCGACCTTACCGGTAATGACGGTGACGGCCTTCTCGATGCCGCGCTTCAGGGCCATAGGATTGGCGCCGGCTGCGACGGTCTTGACGCCTTCGCGGAAGATGGCCTGCGCGAGAACGGTGGCGGTAGTGGTGCCGTCGCCGGCGACGTCAGAGGTCTTGCTGGCAACTTCACGAACCATCTGGGCGCCCATGTTTTCCAGGCCGTCCTTCAGTTCGATTTCCTTGGCTACGGTAACGCCGTCTTTGGTGATGGTCGGCGAACCGAATTTCTTTTCGATGACTACGTTGCGACCTTTGGGGCCGAGGGTGACCTTCACGGCATCGGCCAGAAGGTTGACGCCGCGGAGGATCGCCTGTCGGGATTCTTCTCCGTGAACGATGTGTTTTGCCATTGCTGTTTTCTCCTATTTACGTTCTGCGGGATTGACCCGCCCAATGTTGGTTAGTGCTGTTAGCAGTTATGAGCTCTGAGCCTTGAGCCAAGAAGCTCTGTCATCCCGAGGGAGCGCGTTCTTTGCGCGAGTCGAGGGACCTGCTGTCTCTCGCCCCCGGCAATGCCGATTACTTCCGCGAGCCGGCTAGTTCTTTCTTGGCCGGGGTCGCGGCGCCGGTGAGCGTGCCGAGGACTTCTTCTTCTTTCATGATGATGAAGTCTTCGCCGTCAATTTTGATCTCGGTGCCGGAATATTTGCCGAACAGGATGCGGTCGCCCTCTTTGACGGCCAGAGGGAAGGTCTTGCCTTCGTCGTTAGTGCGGCCTTTGCCGGTGGAGATGACTTCGCCCTCTTGCGGCTTGTCTTTTGCCGAGTCGGGAATGATGATGCCGCCACGAGTGGTGGAAGCTTCTTCCACGCGACGTACCAGAATGCGGTCATGGAGTGGTGAAAATTTCGCCATGTTTGCTGCTCCTTTCAAGGATTGACAACGTTGAGGTGCCTAGGTTGATTTGCGTAAGCCTATGATTTTGTTGAGTTAGGGACTGTTGTTAGCAGTTGTGCCTATCGAGTGCTAATTCTAAGACATGAGTGGGGAATTGTCAAGGCTCGCTACTCGCCGGTGGGTGGGCTACTTTGACTGCGACCCTAGTGGTGCACCACTGGAGAAGCAGGTTCCTCGCGCCAGAAAAAAGGCGCTCGGAATGACAGGGTCAAAATAACCACTACCTCCTCACCGGTGGTGATGCAAACTGAACCACGGCCTCGTAGCGGGGATCGAACGCTTCCATTCCTTCATGTAGATGAGGCGCTACAAGAGCTACTGCGTGGTGAGGCAGCCGAGGGATTGGCGAGGGACGGTATTAAGATTCTTTCCCCCGTGCACCAGTTCGCAGCTGATTCTTTCCATCTCTCAGGACATTTGCCCAACCAAACCACTCGAACGCAGCGACCGCGATGTCGCATGCTATAGTGCGATTTCGCAATGGGATCTTTTCTGTTTTTCGCTTTTTCGTGGTGGTCGATTCTGCTGCGGGTTGTGGCCATCGTCCACTTCATCCGCCGCCGCCCGAACTTCTTCTGGATCTGGGTCATCCTGTTTCACTGGGTAGGGGCGCTGGTCTACATCCTCGTCGAGGTGGTCCCCGATGCTGGCCTGCTCCAAGGTACATTTCAGGTTTTTCCGCGCCGGCGCCGCATCCAGGAACTGGAGCGCATCATCCTAGATAATCCTTCTGCGGGAAATTACGAAGAACTCGGCTTGCTTTATCTCGACGACGGCAACTTTGCGCGAGCCCGCGCCGCTTACGACAAGGCCATCTCTTCGCGCAGCGACGATCCCGATCCGTTTTATCGGCGAGGCGTCGCCGAGATCGAGTTGGGAGACTTCCCTGCCGCGGTTCCCGATCTCGAGCGCGCGGTCAAATCCGATCCGGGCTACGATTTTCACCGCGCCAAAGGCTTGCTCGCTTGGGCGTACGCGCAGACCGCTCAACCCGAAAAAGCCGACCTAGTGTTTCGCGAAGCCGTGCAGATTTCGACAATCTCCGAAACGTATTATCACTATGCCCTGTTTCTGCAATCGCAGGGACGTGCTGCCGAAGCGCGCGAGTGGGCGCAGAAGATTCTCGAAAAAAAACCGACCATGCCCCTGTTTCTTCGCCGCCGGGAACGGCCGTGGTTTCGCAAAGCCAGCATGTTGCTGGCGAAGCTTCCGGCGGGGTGAGAGTTTTAGGACGCGGGTGAAATCCCCGTCGAGCTTCGCTCCGGAACAGCCCCTTCGACTTCCCTCTGTCGAAAATCCCCACTTCTCGCGCCAAGGACGCGCGAGAAATGGGGCACCCGAACCTTTCATCTTCTTAAGTGGACCGCAGCCCGTGGGCACTCACGGCACCCTAAGGTCGCTGTCGTCAGAGCCGATGGTAAAATTGTTGCAGTGAAGATTTCCCGGCCTCCTATTCGATTGCTGGCGACCGACATCGACGGCACGCTGCTCAATCCACAATTTCGTGTTTCGGAGGGCGATCTGCTGGCGCTGCGCCGGGCGCACGCGGCTGGTATTGAGATTGTGCTGGTTACCGGGCGCAGGCACACGTTCGCGCTGCCCATCGCACAACAGCTTGGGTTTGATTTGTGGTTGATCAGTTCGAATGGCGCGGTCACGCGTTCGCTCTCGGGCGAGACTTTTCATCGTGATCTGATGCCCGCGGAAACATGCCGCAGCCTGTGCGGCGCGATGCAGGAATTTCGCGGCCAAACCGTGCTTACGTTCGACAAAGAAACCAAGGGCGCGATTGTGCTGGAACGCCTGGACGAACTCGGCTCCAGCATTCGCCGCTGGCTCGAGAAGAATATGGCGTATATCGAGTTTGTAATTCCCATCGAAGACGCGCTGGTGAGCGATCCGGTGCAGACTATGTTTTGCGGCAGGATGGCGCGCATGGCCGAGGCGCTACGCGCGCTCGAAAACGCAGGCATGGACGATGCGGTGACTGTGTTGCGAACGGAGTATCCGGAGCGCGATTTATCGATGATCGATGTGCTCAATGCGGGCTGCTCGAAAGGACATGCGCTGAAGCGTTGGGCCTCGCATCGCGGTTACCGGCGGGAAGAGGTCATGGCCATCGGTGACAACCATAACGACATCGAAATGCTTGAGTTTGCCGGGCATCCGTTTATCATGGGAAATGCGTGCGCTGAATTGCGGGAACGCGGCTGGACCGTGACCCTAGGCAATGACGCGTGTGGCATCGCTGCAGCGGTTGATTTGGCGCTGGGCGCGGAAACGCTGGTGGTGTAAGGAAGTCGTTGGTCATTCGTCGTTGGTCGTTCGCTAAATGCTGCGCTTGATTTCAATTCGGTTACGTCTGGGATTGCTGGTGACGCTGGCATTGGCTGCGCTTCCCTGTTTCTCGGCGGAAGTTGCGGTGCTGCGCAACGGCTTTTCGATTCGGCATGAGCGCCGCGAGATCGTTGGGGATGTGACGCGATTGTATGTCAGTGCCGATGGATCGAGTTTTGTCGATGTGCCGACAGCAGAGATTGAGCATTTTGAGGCGGCGCCTGATTTCCCGGCTTCCAGCTCTCAGCTTTCGGCTTCCGGAGTGGTGTCACAATCCCCACCCTTCGACAAGCTCAGGGCAGGCCTTCTCGCAAAGGATGCGAGAAATGGGGCACCCAGAGCGTCGCTTGGCTTCGCCCCGAGTGCGATCAATCTGAACGAAGTGGTCAACTCGGCGAGCGGGCGCTATCAATTAGATCCCGACCTTGTGAATAGTGTGATTAAAGCGGAGAGCGGATTCAAAGTGCGAGCCCTGTCTCCGAAGGGCGCGCAAGGGCTGATGCAGCTGATGCCGGGAACGGCGACGGAACTGGGCGTGCCCAACGCCTTCGATCCGCAGGCGAACGTCGAAGGCGGAGCGAAGTATTTGCGCGAACTGCTGGAGCGCTATAACTTCGATCTGGTGAAAGCGCTGGCCGCCTATAACGCCGGCCCGCAGCGCGTGGAGCAGTATAACGGCGTGCCTCCTTATTATGAGACGCGAGCTTACATTGCCCGCATCGTAAAAGACTTCAATAAGAAGAAAGTGGCGCAGCAACATGCGGCCACTAACTCCGTGAAGAAAGCCAGCGCGCCCAAAACGACTGGCGCAAAAACTTCCGTAGCTAACTCGCAAAGTTCCCCAAAAGTGATCGCCGCGCGAAGCACCGAATAGATTCCAGCACGGTCAAGATTTTCTTTCACCTTTCGGGGCTCGTTCCAGTCTTGCCTAATCAGAACCCACAGCTGACGCTGTGGGCTGCATTCTTGCGCCGCTTCGCGGCTAGTGACGGACTTGCGTCCTGTCGTTCCGTGTCCGGGAGAAAGCAGGTTCCTCCACTCCGCTTGCTTCGCTGCGCTCCGGTCGGAATGACAGCGTTTTCGGGACCCGATGGCGCCTCTTTACTTCCACAGAGTTTGACCCCTCCCGCTTCGTCATTTACCTTGGAACTGCCGCTTGCCGCTTCGCGTTTGCGAGGGTTGCGGCGCGTTCTCTACTTCATGGACAAAAAGCGAATTCTGGCCAGCGTGGTCGTGTTTCTGATCCTGGCCATTCTGGTTTACCTGCAATACCGGCATTGGCGAACTTTTGACTGGGGAACGTTCTGGAACCAGATTCATCGCATAAAAAAGATTCACGTGTTGCATGCGATTCTTTGGGTTTATTTCGCCTACGTGTTACGCGCATTGCGCTGGAAGATTTTCTTGCGGCCGGTACGCCCGAAAGTAAAAACCATCGAACTCGTTCCGCCGATGATGATCGGGTTCACCGGGCTGGCGCTGCTGGGGCGGGCCGGCGAATTTATTCGTCCTTATCTGGTGGCGCGTCGCACCGATCTATCGTTTTCCTCTCAATTAGGAGTATGGGCAGTTGAACGGGTCTTTGATGTCGGCGCGTTCGCCGTGCTGATTGTGCTGGCGATTTTCCTTCCCAGTGCGTTGCAATCGATTCCGCATCCAGAATATTATCGCCAGTTTCGCGACGCCGGATTTGTGCTGGTGTTGGGAGTCACGGTAGCAGCGGCGGCGGCGGTGATGATCAGCCGAAGCGGCGAAGCGATTGCGCTGTGGATCGAGAAGCGATTCGCCCATTTATCTTCCGGGCTCGGACATCGGCTGGCGCACCGAGTTCGCGAGTTCGGCAGCGGATTAAAAACCATCCACAGTCCCGTGTCGCTGTTGTGGCTGACGTTACTGTCGATGATCGTCTGGTACGTGACAGCGCTGGCTTATAAGGAAGTCACGCACTCCTATGGCGTGGACGCTCTCGAAATTCCAGTTTCGCAGTTATTGATTTTGATGGGCGCGAGCATGGCCGGGTCGATGCTGCAACTGCCGGCCGTAGGCGGCGGATCGCAGATGGCAACGATTGCGACGTTGTCGGCCGTCTTCGATGTGCCGCCGGAGATGGCGGCGAGTTGCGGCATTCTGCTGTGGCTGGTGACATTTGCATCGGTAGTGCCCACCGGACTTTTTCTGGCGCATCGCGAGAGATTGTCGCTGCGAAAGTTGTCGGCGGAGAGTCATCGGACGGAAGAAGCCGATACGCAGCCGCCCGCGCCGATGTGAAGTCGTTGGGCTGGATTAAGGTTGCGAGGTCTATTTCACTTCTGAATTGCTGTGTCGGTTGACGGTGGTTTCTGCGAGACTTGCTGCGGACTCGGAAGTTGCGATTGATCCCAGCCCCCGCCTAGAGCCTCTACCAGCGCCACGGACGCTGTCATTTCCTCCACCTGAAGATTATTCAGAGTCTGCTGGTCAGAGAGAAGCGTGGTCTGCGCCACCAGCACGTCGACATAAGGATCGATGCCGGTCTGATAGCGAGCCTCTTCGAGCGTGAGGTAGGTTTGCGCGAAGGCGACCGCCTGCTCCTCCTGCTGAACCTCTTGAGAAAGAATGCGCACTTCGGCAAGAGCGTCTTCTACCTGCTGAAACGCAGTCAGCACCGTCTGGCGGTAAGCTGCCAGATCGGCGTTGTAAGTGGCGACATATTGCTGCACCGTGGCGCGACGCAGGCCCGCATCAAAGATCGTTTCAGAGATGTCCGCCCCAACGGAAAAAAAACGGCTTGGCCATGCCAGCAAATTGCCGAGCGCTGAACTTTCAAATCCGCCTTGCCCGCTCAACGTGAGATTGGGATAGTAAGCGGCATAGGCGATGCCGATGGTTGCGTTCGCTTCCGCCATGAGACGTTCCGCGGCGGCAATGTCAGGACGCCGCTCCAGCAATTCCGACGGCACTCCAATCGGGATGGGCGGCGCGGCCGTCACCATCGGTTTTACAGGAATGGAAAAAGCTGGGGCTGGCTTGCCCACCAGCATGGCGATTGCGTGTTCATACTGGGCGCGCGCGATGGCTACGTTAGTGGCGCCAGCCTCCGCACTTTGCAAAGCGGTTTCGGCTTCAACTACGGAAATCTGAGTGGTGATGCCGGTTTGATATTGCGCCTGCGTGAGCTCGAGTTCTTTCTGATCGGCCGCGACGGTATCGTTGTAAAGCTTTTGCAGCTGGTCTTGCCCGCGGATTTCGAAGAAATATTGCGCAAGGGCCGCTTGCTCGGTGAGGCGCTCGTTCTCCAGATCGGCTGCGCTGACCTGCGCCGCATAGCGCGCCTGGCGCACGGTGTTGCGAACCTTACCCCAGAGGTCTGGCTCCCACGAAGCTTCGAGAGGCAAGGAATAGATCGTGCTCTGCGTAGAGAAGGTTGTGCCGGTGCCGTTGGCGCTCACGGTCGTGCTGCCCTTCAGGTTTTGTGAAATTCGACTGTGGGTGACGGAAGGCGCGGCCGAGAGCGTAGGGAAATATTGTGCCCGAGCTTCGCGCACGACGGCGCGAGCTTCCATAAAGTTTTCGAAATATTGTTTGATGTTCTGGTTATTGATATTCAATTGCTCTTCCAGCGTGTTCAGTTCGGGATCGCCGAAAATTTCCCACCACTTGCCGCGCAACTTGGCATCGGAAGGCGTTGCGATGGTCCAAGCGCGGTTTCCCGGATACTGGCTGGGAGATTCCTTGTAAGCGGGCGCGGGAGACGGCGTTGCGGGCGGATGATATTTCGGCCCGACTACGCAGCCGGAAAGAACCAACGAGAGCGCAGCCGCCACCAGAGCCGGAACCAGCGTCACTGCGCGGCGCCCGAATTTTCCTTCGAAACTATTTGTGTCCATAAGCATTTGCCGAGCGTTTCGCAAAATCACAATTCGTCTTCGCCTCATCGCGGTCGCACGATTACGTCGCCAGCTGCGCTGGAGCGGAACGCCGTTCTCTCCTGCGCTCCAGGCGCAAGCGCATGCGGTCGAATTCCAAATATACGACCGGGGTGGTATAGAGCGTGAGCAACTGGCTCAAGATCAATCCCCCCACAATCGTAATACCGAGGGGACGGCGCAGCTCATACCCAGTGCCAGTGCCTAACGCCAGCGGCAACGCGCCCAACAGGGCCGCCATGGTGGTCATGAGAATGGGCCGGAAGCGCAGCATGCTGGCTTCAAAAATCGAGTCGATCGGTTTCTTTCCTTCCTCGCGCTCGGCCTGCAGTGCGAAGTCGATCATCATGATGGCATTCTTTTTGACGATTCCGATCAGCAGTACGATGCCGATGATCGAGATAATGTTGAGATCCTGCTTGAATAGAATCAGGGCGAACATGGCGCCCACGCTGGCCGATGGCAGCGTGGAAATGATGGTAAGAGGGTGGACCAGACTTTCATACAAAATGCCGAGGACGATGTAGACGGCCAACAATGCCGTCACCACCAGAATCGGCTCGGTGCCGAGAGACTGTTGGTAGGCGAGAAGCGTGCCGGCAAAAAAGCCTTGCATGGTAGACGGCATGCCGAGTTGCTTTTGCGCCTGGCCGATAGCCAAGGTGGCGTCGCTAAGCGACACGCCGGGCGCCAGGTTAAACGATACCGTGACCGAAGGAAACAATCCGGTATGGTTGATGGCAAGTGGGGTGGTATTGGCCTGCCCCTTGGCCACCGCAATCAGGGGAATATTGTGCCCGACGGAGGTATTGAAATAAACATTCTTCAACGCTTCCGGAGTTTGCAAAAACTGCGGGGCGACTTCGAGGACCACATAATACTGATTAACCTGGGTGTAGATGATCGACACTTCTGACTGACCGAAGGCGCTATACAACTGCGAATCGAGATTCTGGACAGTAAGGCCGAGTTTCGCCGCCGTAGCGCGGTCATAGGCCAGCATGTAGTCGAGGCCACCGTTCTGCTGGTCGGAGCTTACGTCCTGAAAACCGGGCAGATGTTGCATGCGATTTAAAAGAGTTGGCCCCCACTTGATCAGGTCTTCGACGGTGTCGGACTGAAGGGTGTATTGGTACATGGCGTTGCTGGATCGGCCGCCAATGCGCAAATCCTGAACGGATTGAAGAAAGGCGGAAGCGACGGGCAGCCGACTCAATTGGGGACGAAGGCGGTTAATAATTTGCGTGGCGCTGACTTTGCGCTCGTTCAAGGGCTTGAGAGCAACGTAGACGAAGCCGGTGTTGGTGGCGCCGTTGCCGCCGGTGAAGGCGATCACGTTGGCGACACCAGGATCATTCTTGATGACCGCGCCAATCTGCCGGATGGAAGTTTCCATTGCGGGGAACGATGCATCCTGAGGGCCGCGAACCGAGCCCGTGATAGCTCCCGTGTCCTCCACCGGGAAGAAGCCTTTTGGGATCTTGATGATCAGTACGACATTCAAGGCGATCGTAATAAAGAGCACCAACAGCGTGAGCACGGGATGGTCGAGCACCCAACGCAGGCTGCCGCGATATAACGACAGCACCCAATCGAAGGCTCGCTCGCTCGCCATGTAAAGGCGGCCATGCTTCTCTTTGCTCTCGTCTTTCAAAAGATAGGCGCACATCATGGGCGTAGTGGTGAGCGAGATCAGCATGGAAACAAATACGGCGGTCGAGAGAGTGACGGCAAACTCGCGGAAGAGCCGGCCCACGATTCCTCCCATCATCAAGAGAGGAATAAAAACGGCGATCAACGAGATGCTGATGGTGAAGACGGTGAACCCGATTTCTTCCGCGCCTTTCAAAGCTGCGGCAAATGGCGCCATGCCGCCTTCCAGATGGCGGGCAATATTTTCCATTACTACAATCGCGTCATCGACCACGAAGCCGGTGGCGATGGTCATCGCCATCAGCGAAAGATTGTCGATGCTGTAGCCGAAGAGATACATCACGGCAAACGTGCCCACCAGCGAGACCGGAACGGCAACGCTGGGAATGAGCGTGGCCCGGCCATTGCGCAGGAAAACAAAGACCACCATCACCACCAGGAAGATGGAGATGACGAGCGTCCTCTCTACGTCGCTGACCGACGCGCGGATGGTGGTGGTGCGATCGAGAACGATGGTTGTGTCGATGCCGAGAGGAATGGAGGCCTCAATCGACGGTAGTTGAGCCCGGACGCGATCAACGGTATCGATGATGTTGGCCCCAGGCTGACGGAAGATAATGACCGTAACCGCTCGTTTGCCATTCAAATATCCGCCCGTGCGAATGTTCTGAACGGAGTCCGTCACGTCCGCGACATCGGAGAGATGAACGGCGGCACCGTTGTGATAGCCGACAACCAGCGGCTTGTAATCCGCGGCCAGCGAGATCTGATCGTTGGCGAGAACATCCATGCTTACGTTGCCGTCGGTGATTTGACCTTTGGCCAAGTCTGAATTTTGCAGGCTTAGCGCCGACTGTAAATTTGAAAGTGTCAATCCGTAGCTGCTGAGTTGCGTGGGATTCGCGTCCACGCGAACCGAGGGCAAGGCTCCGCCGCCGACCGTGACCTGCCCTACACCTTGGATCTGCGACAACTTCTGCATCACCACGGTGGAAGCTTCGTCGTACAGTTTGGACGCGCCAAATTTATCGGAGGTTAAACCCAGAATCATGATGGGCGCGTCGGCGGGATTGACCTTGCGATAAAAGGGATTGCTGGGCATGTTGGCGGGCAGATAAGTACGCGCCGCGTTGATAGCAGCTTCGACGTCGCGCGCGGCGCCGTCAATATTGCGGGAGAGGTCAAATTGAATCGTGATTCCAGTGCTGCCGAGAGTGCTGGCGGAAGTCATCTCGGTGACGCCCGCGATGTGACCGAACTGCCGTTCCAGAGGAGTGGCGACAGAGGAGGCCATAATCGCGGCGCTCGCTCCGGGCAGACCGGCGTTGACGGAGATAGTTGGGAAATCTACCTCTGGCAGCGGCGCCACAGGCAGAACTTCAAATCCAATCGCCCCGGCCAGTGCAACGGCGACGGTAAGCAGAGTGGTAGCTACCGGCCGGCGAATAAAAGGGGCGGAAATATTCATGCCGGGCCCGCCTGTTCCGCTGGTCCCGTTTGCGGCGCTGGAGCTGGATTCGTGTTCTCGGCATTTCTGGATTTGTGAGAGAAGCGCTGCGCCAGATTATCGAAGAAGATGTAGATTACCGGCGTGGTGTAAAGCGTGAGAGCCTGGCTGAGGAGCAGACCGCCGACCATGGCAATGCCCAGCGGACGGCGCAATTCGGAGCCAAAGCCGCTTCCTAAGGCAAGCGGCAATCCGCCAAGAAGCGCGGCCATCGTGGTCATCATGATGGGGCGGAAGCGCAGCAGGCAGGCCTCGTAAATGGCATCGGTCGCGTTCTTTCCGTGCTGGCGCTCCGCCTCCAGGGCGAAGTCGACCATCATGATGCCGTTCTTTTTCACGATACCGATCAGCAGAACAATGCCGATGATCGCGACCACGCTCAAATCCTGATGAAAAAGAATGAGCGCCAGAAAGGCGCCAACTCCGGCAGATGGCAGCGTGGAGAGAATTGTGATGGGATGAATAAAGCTCTCATACAAAACTCCCAGCACGATATACACGGTCACGAGCGCGGCAAGAATCAGAATTGGCTCGTTGGACAATGAGTTGGTGAAAGACGCAGCGGTGCCTTGAAAACCAGCTTGCAGGCTGGGGGGCATATGCAGATCTTTTTCCACTTTATTGACCGCGGTGATGGCCTCGCCCAATGCCGCGTTGGGCGCCAGGTTGAACGATACGGTGATCGCCGGAAATTGACCCTGGTGGTTGATCGAAAGAGCTTCTGTGGTTTTCTCGAAGTGCGCGAAAGCGCTGAGCGGCACCGCATTGCTCATGGTGGAACTGGTGGCGCCGGCGGAGTTTGCTCCGTTATTCGTTGTCGACGATGTCGTGGTTTTTAGGGCGTTCGCGGGCGGAGCGAGAGTATTTGCGGAGGGAGTGTAGAGTGCTGATCCGGTCAGAGCGTTCGAGCCGGCAGAGGGTGAAGCGGAGGCAGCGAATGAGGTGGAGGCGCCAGTTCCGGATGCTCCTGAAGATGCGTTGGACTGAATGTAGAGGTGATTGAGCTTGTTTGGGTCCAGCTGAAACTGCGGCTGGCTTTCGAGCACGACGTGATACTGATTGGTCTGCGTGTACATCGTATTGATCTGGCGCTGGCCGAAGGCGTCATAGAGCGTGTTGTCGATGGTGGAGGGCGCGATGCCGAGACGCGAGGCGGTGACGCGATCGATGACCAGCGAAACCGCCAGACCTCCCATCTGTTGATCGGTAGCGACGTCTTCCAGTTCGGGCAACTTTTGCAGACGGCTGACGAAACGGTTGGTCCACTGATCGAGTTCGTTGGCGTCCGCATCCTCCAGTGTGTACTGATATTGCGTGCGGCTGACGCGATCGTCGACGGAAATGTTCTGCACCGGCTGCATGAAGAGCTGGATGCCCTGCACCTGATCCAGTTTTGACTCCAGACGGCGGATTACGTCGGAAGCGGTCATCTTGCGCTGATCGAGTGGCTTGAGATTGATGGACATTCTTCCGCTGTTGGTGGTGGTGTTGGTTCCATCCGCGCCGATGAACGAGGAGAGGCTTTGGACCGCCGGATCGGCCAAAATCACCTTGGCCAGCTCTTGCTGTTTCTCCGCCATGGCCTTGGAGCCAATGGTCTGCGGCGCTTGCGAAATGCCCTGGATCACTCCCGTATCCTGCACCGGGAAAAAACCTTTGGGAATGATGATGTAGAGAAAAATTGTGAGCAAGAGCGTAGCCAGCGCTACCAATAAAGTGATGGTCTGATATTCCAGAACGAACTTCAGCGTCCGCCCGTAAAATGCGATCATGTTCTCGAAAACACGTTCCGATGCGGCGTAGATGCGTCCTTGTTTCTCTTTGGGCTCATGGCGCAGGATTCGCGCACTCATCATGGGAGTGAGCGTAAGCGAGACCACGGCCGAAACGATAATGGTGACGGCGAGGGTGACTGCGAATTCGCGAAACAGACGTCCGACAACATCGCCCATAAACAGCAGGGGAATCAGCACGGCGATGAGTGAGACCGTAAGAGAGAGAATGGTGAAGCCGATTTGTTCCGCGCCTTTGAGCGCCGCCTCCATGGGCGGATCGCCGGCCTCGATGTAACGGGCGATGTTTTCGATCATCACGATGGCATCGTCGACCACGAATCCGGTGGAGATGGTCAGAGCCATCAGAGATAAATTGTCGAGACTGTAGCCGAGCAAGTACATCGCCGCAAAAGTGCCCACCAGAGACAATGGCACAGCGACGCTGGGGATGATGGTGGCGTAGAGACTTCTCAAAAATAGAAAGATGACCAGCACGACCAGACCGACCGTCAACAGCAATTCGAATTCAACGTCGGAAACCGAAGCCTCAATCGCGGTGGTGAGATCGGTGAGCGTTGTGACCTGAATGCCCGTGGGCAGGTTGGCCTGCAGCTGAGGCAAAAGCTGCTTGATGCTTTTCACCACGCTGATCGTGTTCGCCCCAGGCTGGCGCTGCACGTTGAGAATGACGGCCGGGGTCTGATTCATCCATGCAGCCTGGTTGTTGTTTTCAACGCCATTCACAATTTGCGCGACGTCAGTCAGCATCACGGGCGCGCCGTTGCGGTAAGCGACGACCACGCCACGGTAGTCGTCGCTGGTAATCAATTGATCGTTAGCGTCAATCTGGTAATCCTGCCGGGGACCGTCAAAGTTTCCCTTGGCGGCGTTCACGCTGGCCGTGGTCAACGCTGTGCGCAGATCTTCCATGTTGATGCCGTAGGAAGACAGAGCCGTAGGATTGGCTTGAATGCGGACGGCAGGTTTTTGTCCGCCGCTGATCGTGACCAGACCGACACCGCTCAACTGTGAAATTTTTGGCGCCAGCCGCGTGTCGACGAGATCTTCGACTTGCGAAAGCGGCATAGCACTGGAGGTGATTCCCAGCGTGAGGACCGGAGCGTCGGCGGGATTGGTCTTGCTGTAGATTGGTGGCGCCGGCAAAATCGACGGCAGCAGACTCTGGGCCGCGTTGATGGCGGACTGGACCTCTTCCTCGGCGACATCAATATTCAAAGTAAGGTTGAACTGCAGCACGATGACAGAAGTGCCGCCGGAACTGCTGGAGGTCATTTGGCTCAGACCTTGCAACTCGCCGAACTGGCGCTCCAGCGGCGCAGTCACGGTCGTCGCCATTACGGTGGGGCTGGCTCCGGGATAAAACGTGAGGACCTGAATGGTCGGGTAATCCACTTCCGGCAGGGCGGAGACCGGTAGCTGAGTAAAGCCAACAATTCCCACGAGCATAATTGCGGCCATGAGCAGAGAAGTAGCAACGGGCCGCAGGATAAACGGACGGGACGGACTCACGGGGCGCTGCTCCCACTGGCGCTGCCGCCGCTGTTTCCGCTGGATTTCTTACCGCCGGTATTTGCGCCTGGCTTCGCAACCGCGACCGCGACGTTATCCTGCAACCGGTCGAAGGTGCTGTTCGCTAGCACGTCTCCAGGGTTGATGCCCTCAACCTGCGTGAGGCCGCCATCGGTTACGCCCGGCTTTACGCTGCGCATGTGCGCGACATCATCTTGAATTACATACACGAACGATGCCGAGCCGTTCTGTTGAATCGTCGAGGATGGAACCAGCGTGACTCCCTGAAGAGTGTTTACCAGCAGGCGAACGTTTACGAACTGGTTGGGGAAAAGCCCATTGTTTTTATTGTCGAAGATGGATCGCGCTTTTACGGTGCCGGTGGTGGTGTCGATCTGATTGTCGATGGTCAACAACGATCCGCTTGCGATCTTGGTCTGGGCGGTACGATCGAAGGCGTCGACCGTCAGCTTAGCTTTTTTCTGTAAGCGCGCGGCCACTGGACCGAGGCTGTCTTCCGGTATGGTGAAAATTACCGTGATGGGTTGCATCTGGGTAATGACGGCCAGAGTGACGGTGCCGGCGGATTGCACCACATTGCCGGGATCCACCAGCCGCAGGCCGACGCGCCCCGAAATTGGAGCCGTGATGTGGCAGAATGCGACCTGAACCTGGTCATACTGCACCGTTCCCCGATCATTTTTGACGGTGCCCTCGTCCTGCAGCACAATCTTTTCCTGATCCTCCATCAACTGCTTCTGAATGGCGTTGCGCGCCCACGCGTCACGGTATCGAGCCAGGTCCATCTGGGCCTCGGCCAGAAGATTCTGGTCACGCTCCAAGGCGCCTTCCGCCTGCAATAACATTGCGCGGTACGGCCGGGAATCGATATCGACCAGCGGCTCGCCCTTTCGCACCAGTTGACCCTCTTTGAAATGCACGGCTGCGACCAGGCCGGTGACTTCGCTGGTAATGGAGTCGGTGTATTCCGGGGTG
This sequence comes from uncultured Acidobacteriaceae bacterium, assembly GCA_963801885.1. GTDB lineage: Bacteria > Acidobacteriota > Terriglobia > Terriglobales > Acidobacteriaceae > Sulfotelmatobacter. The sequence goes on along the minus strand of CAWDGL010000010.1, from coordinate 282,834 downwards.
ACCGTACCGATTTCATCGAGATAAACGCCGATGTTGCCTTTCTGCGCGGTTGCCGTGGTGATGTTGACCTTAGGTTTCGGCGGCGCAGGTTTTTTCTCGTCTTTGAAGTGACGCCACAACAGCAGACCGATGATGACAATGGCCAGAAGCAATAGGATCCATAGCCAGGTCCAGCTTCTTTTCTGACCGTGGGATTCCGAGGCGTGCTCCGGAAGCTGATGGGCCCGGTCGATGATGGGCTCAGTGGTGTCGGTGTCAGTGTCAGCGGCCAAAAGGAAGCTCCTTTTCCGGCTGTGAGTCGGGCTGCATTATAGCCCAGTGCGAAATGTAGTTAGAGGTAAGTACGGTCGCGAGCGGTTGCTATAAAGACGTGTCTTTACCGAAATGGGATGTATCTTGACAAACAGAAACGGCGAGTGGTGGCCCCGGGCAGAGTCGAACTGCCGACCTTCGGTTTAGGAAACCGCTGCTCTATCCATCTGAGCTACGGGGCCGATGCGGCTACGTCAATATCTTACATGAGGCAACGCGGCGGAAATCGTACCTGCGGGCGTTCCTGGAAGGGTCTGTTGCCGAACGATTTTAGTCCCGCTCGGCTAACGCTTTGCTGTTAAGTCGTCCAGCGCCAGGTTTAGTTCGAGGACGTTGACACGCGCTTCCCCGAGCAGTCCCAGATCTCGTTGATCGGTGTGCGCCTCGACCAGTTTGCGTAAGGTCGTTTCATCTATGCTTCGTTCGCGAGCGATCCGCGGGATTTGAAATTCTGCGGCTGCGGGGGAAATTTCCGGGTCGAGACCGGAAGCCGAGGTGGTGAGCAAATCTACAGGGATGAGTTGCGATGGATTTTCCTGATGCAGAGTGTTGGCATCGGCGCGTACTCGGTCGATCAATTTCTGGTTGGTTGGAGCGAGGTTCGTGCCGCCGGAATTGGCGGCGTCGTATCCATTGCCGGCCGCAGAGGGACGAGAATGAAAATATTTTGGCGATGTAAAAGCCTGGCCGATGATGCGCGAGCCGATGACTTCGCCGTTGCGATAACGGAACTGGCCGTTGGCCTTGTCTTTGAAAAGAACCTGGGCCAGCACGGTGATTAGGAGTGGATAAATCACTCCCAGCAGAATCGTGGTCGTGAGGGTCATTAGAAATGCGGTGGTGAGATGCTTTTTCATTAAAGTCCTCAGGCCAAAGCAGTCCTCAGGCAAAATGCACTGCGGTGATCAGCATATCGATAAGCTTGATGCCCACGAAGGGCGCGATCAGTCCTCCCACGCCATAAATAAACAGATTGCGGCGCAGCAAGGCCTCGGCATTCATGGCGCGATATTTCACGCCGCGTAAGGCCAGCGGGATGAGCGCGATGATGATCAGCGCGTTGAAAATAACCGCCGACAGCACTGCCGACTGCGGGGTCTTGAGGTGCATGATATTCAGTGCGTTGAGCACGGGAAAAGTTACGGCGAACATGGCGGGAATGATTGCGAAATATTTGGCCACGTCGTTGGCGATGGAAAACGTGGTGAGTGCCCCCCGTGTCATCAACAACTGCTTGCCGATTTCTACGACTTCAATCAGCTTGGTGGGGTTGGAGTCGAGATCAACCATGTTTCCGGCTTCTTTAGCGGCTTGCGTGCCGGTATTCATGGCGACGCCGACGTCGGCCTGCGCCAGCGCGGGGGCGTCGTTAGTACCGTCACCGGTCATGGCAACGAGTTTGCCGCCGGCCTGCTCGCTGCGAATGAGCTTGAGTTTGTCTTCCGGTGTGGCTTGCGCAAGAAAGTCGTCAACGCCTGCCTCGCGTGCAATGGCCGCGGCGGTTAGAGGATTGTCGCCGGTGATCATCACGGTGCGAATGCCCATGGCGCGCAGCTGCGCGAAGCGATCTCGGATGCCTCCCTTGACTACATCTTTTAAGTGAATGACGCCCATGGCGCGCCGATTCTCGGAAACGACTAAAGGTGTGCCGCCGGAGGAAGCGATGCGCTCAACGGCAGCGCGCACTTCCGCGGGCATGGAAGAACTATTTTGTTCGAGGTAGTGGGCGATGGATTCGGCAGCGCCTTTGCGAATCTGCCGGCCATCGAGATTCACTCCTGACATGCGAGTCTGAGCGGTGAAGGGGATGAATTCCGCTTCGTGATCGGCAAATTCGCGGCCGCGCAGCTTATATTTTTCCTTGGCGAGAACCACAATCGACCGGCCCTCGGGAGTCTCATCGGCAAGCGACGAGAGTTGTGCGGCGTCGGCCATCTCGGCTTCGCTGACGTTGGGAGCAGGTAGAAACTCCGTGGCTTGCCGGTTGCCGAAAGTGATGGTTCCGGTTTTATCGAGCAACAGAGTGTTCACGTCTCCGGCCGCTTCCACCGCTCGGCCCGACATCGCGAGCACGTTGTGTTGCACCAGGCGATCCATGCCGGCGATACCGATTGCCGATAGAAGGCCGCCGATGGTGGTGGGAATGAGGCAGACCAGCAGTGATACCAGAACGAATACGGTCTGTCGCGAGCCCGAGTAAATTGCGAAGGGCTGCAACGTCACCACCGCCAAGAGAAAGATGATGGTCAGCCCGGCAAGAAGAATATTCAGCGCGATTTCATTGGGTGTTTTCTGGCGCGCAGCGCCTTCTACCAGCGCGATCATGCGGTCGAGAAAAGTCTCGCCGGGATTCGACGTGATTTTGACTTTAATGTAGTCGCTCAGAACGCGTGTACCTCCGGTGACGGCCGAACGGTCGCCGCCCGCTTCGCGGATCACGGGCGCGGATTCGCCGGTAATTGCGGATTCGTCGACCGACGCTACGCCTTCGACGATCTCGCCGTCGCCGGGAATGAGTTCTCCGGCGTCGACGGAAACGAGATCACCCGCGCGCAGCTTTGCGCTGGCGACTTGTTCAATTTTGCCGTCGCAGGTAATGCGCTTGGCGACGGTTTCCGAGCGCGCCCGCCGCAGCGTCTCGGCTTGCGCTTTGCCTCGGCCTTCCGCCATGGCTTCGGCAAAGTTGGCGAAGAGCACGGTGAACCACAGCCACAACGTGATCTGCAGATTGAACGAAAAGGCTTCATGCGGATGAAGAATCAGCAGAACGGTCGTGATCACGCTGCCGATCTCGACCACGAACATGACGGGATTTCCCATCATGTTGCGCGGGTTTAACTTCAACAGCGAACTCCAGGCGGCGCTGCGCACCAGGTTCAGATCCCAAACGGATTTGCGATGGCTTGCCATAGGTTTTAAAAAGTCTTCCCTACCTGCATGAGCAGATGTTCAAGAATCGGGCCTAAACTCAAAGCCGGGAAAAAGGTCAGTGCGCCCAGAATCAGAATGACGCTGATCAGAAGCAGCGTGAACAGAGGCGTGGTGACCGGGAATGTGCCCAGTGACGGCGGCACATATTTTTTCTGTGCTAGATTACCGGCGATGGCCAGCATGGGAATGATCATGAAGAAACGGCCGACCAACGTGGTGATTCCAGTGGCTGCGTCATACCAGAGTGTGTTCACGGTGAGTCCTGCAAACGCAGAGCCGTTGTTTCCGGCGGACGAAGTGAAGGCGTAGAGAATCTGGCTCAAGCCGTGCGGCCCAGGATTGGAAATACCCGACGTCCCGAAACCTTTGACAACGGAAATTCCAGTGAGAGTGAGAATAATCAGGGGGAAAACGAGCGAGACCAGCATTGCCATTTTGACGTCGTAGGCTTCGATCTTTTTGCCTAGATATTCCGGTGTGCGCCCCACCATCAGGCCCGCGATAAATACGGCGAGCACGATATAAATCAGAATTCCATACATGCCCGACCCGACGCCGCCGAAGATCACTTCGCTCAACATAATGTTGACCAGCGGCACCATGCCGCCCAGAGGCGTAAAGGAATCGTGCCAGCTGTTGATGGCCCCGCAACTGGCGTCAGTGGTCACGGTGGCAAATAGAGCGGAGTTGGCAATGCCGAAGCGCGTCTCTTTGCCTTCCATATTGCCGCCCGGCTGCGAGATCGACGCCTGCTGCGCGATCGTCGCGGGATAGAGCGGATTCCCTCTCGCCTCTGCCCAGTAAGCAGTAGTGACTCCGGCCAGAAAAAGAATCGCCATGGCCGACCAGACGGCCCATCCATGAGCCGGCGAGCCGGTCATGCGCCCGAGCGTATAGGTGAGACCGGAGCCGATGGCAAAAATGCAAAACATTTCAATCAGATTGGTCAGTGGCGTGGGATTTTCGAAGGGATGCGCGCTGTTGGCGTTAAAGAATCCGCCGCCGTTCGTGCCCCATTCTTTAATGATTTCCTGCGATGCTACCGGACCCTGGGAGATGGTTTGCGTGGTGACCGTATCCATGACGGGCTTGCCGGCGGCATCGACTATTGGCTTGCCGTCGGCGCCCACGCGCTGCACTTGCTGCGGCTCGACCAGCTTCACGGTGTCGTAAGGCTTTAAGTTCTGGACCACTCCTTGGGAAACGAGCAGCAACGATCCCACTACGCAGAACGGCAAGAGCACCCAAAGGCAACAACGCACAAAGTCGACCCAGAAATTTCCCAGGGTATTCATTTGCCGCCGGGCAATTCCGCGTATGAAGGCTATGGCTAAGACGATGCCGGTCGCGGCCGAGGCAAAGTTGTGGAAGGCAAGCCCAGCCATTTGGGTGAAGTAGCTCATGGTCGTCTCGCCGGAATACGCCTGCCAATTGGTGTTGGTGGTGAACGAGGCCGCTGTGTTGAAGGCCAAATGCTCGGGAGCCACTGCGCCGAAGTGTTGCGGATTGAACGGCAGCACGCCTTGAATGCGCTCGATCAGGTAAAGCACAAGCATGGAAACCGCGCTGAAAATCAGCATGGTTGTCGCATATTCGGTCCAGCGCATCTCGTGCGATTCGTCGACGCCGGTGAGCCGATAAAGCAGGCGTTCGATCGGCCGCAGCACTGGATCAAGAAATGTATGCTCGCGCGAGAATACGCGAGTCATGAAGACGCCGAGAGGTTTGGCGACGGCGAAGATCAAGATCAGAAAAATGAAGATCTGCAGCCAGCCATTCATCGTCATTTCAGAATTTCTCCGGGCGCAACAGCGCGTAGAACAGGTACACGGTAACGACAGCGCTGATGATCAGCATGATGAGCGACTGCAGGTCCATAAGGTTTCTCCTACTTCATGCGATCGCAGAAACGCACATACGCGACCGATGCGGCAAAGAACACGATGGTGACCGCGATCCAAAGAACATCCTTCATGGCTACTCTCCTCGACAATTCCATAACCAGGGACGTTGAGAATCAGAGAGCAATCCGCTCGCGAGTTCGCAATGGAATATCTTCCCTGTGTGCTTCGATGTTCAGCGCTTCGATGTCTATCTTTTCGCTATTCATTTCTATGAGAACTCCACGCGGTCTTTTGCCGGGCATGTATTTCGCAGGATGCGCCACAGCGCTGACAGGCGCTGCGCTCGCCTCCATGATGAGCGCCGCCAATACGCGCAGGAAAAAAGCAACTGCGGCGATAGCGAACACTGCGAGCGCAATTGTCATATCGCCCTCGTCCTGCCCTCGTCACACTGGCGCGCAAACTTGCCTCGCATAAAATCGCTAAACTTTATTCAACGACTTCGTGCGTAAGAGTGGAATCAAAAACTTATAAAGAATTCGTAAAGCCGGTACGACAGCGATTCAAGCCGGAAAACAGAACCGGAGAATGGACGGAGTTGCGCCGGCGGGAAGGTCTGCGGAGAAATGATTATTCCCCGGGTTCGAAACGGTATCCGACCCAGGGCTCGGTGACGATGTAGCGCGGCGATGCCGCATCGGGTTCGAGTTTCTTGCGCAACTGGCCCACGAAGACGCGGAGATACTCCACTTGCTCGGTGCTTTGTCCGCCCCAGATTGCGCCCAACAGAGTGCGGTGATTGACAACTTTGCCGGCGCGGCGCGCGAGGAAGACGAGCAGATCGAATTCTTTGGGCGTGAGGCGCACTTCGTTGCGGCGAACCGTTACTTTATGGGCTGCGGTGTCGATGCGAAAATCGCCGACGTCGATCACGGCTTCTTCTTCGTCCTCGGCTGGGACACGGCGCAGATTCGCGCGCACGCGAGCCAGCAATTCGTTCATGCCGAACGGCTTGGTCACAAAGTCGTCGGCCCCGGCGTCGAGCGCTTCTACTTTCTGTTGCTCTTTGTCGCGAACCGAAAGCACGATGATCGGCACGCGAGAACTGGCGCGAACCGTGCGGCACAACTGAATGCCATCGACCGACGGCATGGAAAGATCGGTGATGATCAGACTGGGCGACCAATCCTTCATAATTTCGAGCGCCATCTCGCCGCTATTGGCGATGCGGATGTCATAGCCTTGCGCGGAAAGACTGGTGCGCAATACGCGCGTGATTTGTGATTCGTCATCCACCACAAGGATATGAGGCCGGTCGACCATCAGCGAGCCTCCTGTGTAACGATGTGAACGTCGACGGAAGGAGAGTCGCGCAGAAAACGCTGAATCGCCGACAGATAAAGATAGCGTTGCCAGCCGGTGCGAGCCGAGCGGCCGAAAATGACTTGCGTAATGTGATTCTCCCGCACTAGCTGCGCCACTCCGTCTGCAATGCTTCCGCCGGAGGTGCGCACCACATGCGCTCCCAGGTTCTCCGCGAAGCGGATGTTTTCCGCCAAAGTCTTTTGATCTTCTGGTCGAGTATCGCGGCCCACGTCAACGTAGAAAACGTAGAAATCGCCGCCCATGGCCTGCGCCATACGCGAGCCGCGGGCAATTAAATATTGAGCCGCGGGATTCGAACTGACACAAACGCCGATGCGTTCCCGCACGGTGTGGGCGGGTTGCGTGCCATCTTTTTCGAGAAAAGCGTCGAGACCGCGGTCGACGACCCCAGTAACCTGACGGAGGGCCAACTCTCGCAATGCGATCAGATTGCCGGGTCGGAAAAAATGCGAAAGCGCTCGCTGGGCGCGGTCACCCGGATAAATGTCGCCACGCTGCATGCGTTTCTGCAGAGCCTGGGGGGTGAGGTCGGCGAGCACGATTTCGTCCACGCGTTGCATCACCCAATCGGGAACCGTCTCCCGCACTTGCACGCCGGTAATCTGCTGCACGGTTGGACCCAGGCTCTCTACGTGCTGAACGTTCATGGTGGAGAGCACATCAATCTTGGCGTCGAGGATTTCCATCACGTCCTCGTAACGCTTCGCGTGTTTGCTGCCTTCGATGTTGGTATGGGCGAGTTCGTCGATCACGACCACGGCGGGATTTCTGGCAAGAATCGCATCCACGTCCATCTCTTCGAACGTTGTGCCTTTGTACTCCAGTTTGCGGGGAGGAATACGATCGAGCTTTGCAGCTAATTCCGCGGTGGCCTTGCGGCCATGACTTTCTACAACCCCGACCAGTACATCTTCTCCACGGCTGGCCCGGCGAATCGCCTCGCTCAACATGCTGTAAGTCTTGCCGACTCCGGGCGCGTAGCCCAGAAAGAGCTTGAAGATTCCGCGCGGTTTTTCGGTTGATACTTCATTCAACCATTCTTCGGGCGTCTTGGTCATCGCAGCTATTCTCTTTTATCGCGTCGGCACCGGAATTGTAACGTCCATCGTACAATGCGGAGGTGAAAACCGGGGCTAAGAGGGATGTGCGGACGCAAGCGATGCGCTACGCACTGGTAATTGCCGCCATCGGGGTGATTACGGCAGTCGACTTTAAATTGCACGTCAATCACACTACTGTTGCGTTGATGTTTTTGGTCACGGTGCTCCTGACCTCGGCGTATTGGGGATTGCGCTACGCCGCGGTGATGGCAGTCGGAGCCACTGCGGCTTTTAATTTTTTCTTTCTGCCACCGATTGGAACCTTTACCATCGCCGATCCGCAAAACTGGGTGGCACTGTTCGCGTTTCTGGTAACCGCTCTGGTGGCTAGCAACTTGGCGGAACGGGCGCGGCGCGAGGCGGAAGGCGCGAAACAGCGGCGTCGCGAAGTAGAACGGCTATTCGGGCTGAGCCAGCGCCTGTTGGCCTCAGAGAACGTTCTCGAGCTGCTGAACGGCTTGCCGACTTATGTGCAGGAAATTTTTTCTGTCGGCGGCGTCGCGGTCATGGCGGCGGATCATCCGACTGTGTACCGCTCGTCGCTGGATGCCAAATTCGAAGAGACTGTGCTGCGCTCTACTCTTTTGCGCGGCGAACCTATTACACAAGGTGGGGTTTCGTATGTGCCTCTACGGCTCGGAATGCGCACGGTAGGAGCTCTGGGTGTGAGTGGAGACGAGCTCTCGCGAGAAACTCTGGATGCTCTGGGAAGTCTTGCGGGACTTGCCATTGAGCGTGCGCGCGCGCTCGAGGCACTCAGCAAAAATCGCGCGGAGCAGGAACATGAGCGCCTGCGAACTGCGTTGCTCGATTCGGTTACGCACGAGTTTCGCACTCCTCTGACCTCGATCAAAGCGAGTGTGACCACGCTGTTATCGGGCACCGGACTGGACGAACCGAGCCGGCGTGAATTAATGACCGTCATCGACGAAGAGACGGATCGACTCAACCGGCTAGTCGGCGAAGCGGCAGAAATGGCGCAGCTGGATTCGGGAATGTTTAAGCTCGATCTGCAGCCGCATGCCATTACCGACGCGCTGAACTTGGCTCTGCAGGATGCTAAGAATTCGCTGGAAAATCATCCCGTGGAAATCGTTGCCTCAGCAGACCTACCGCAGGTGCCCATGGATTTGCAGAGAATTCGCGAAGTGCTGATGCACCTTCTGGAGAATGCCGGTAAATATTCTGACCCGGGCGTTCCCATCAAAGTGACCAGCGAAGTGAAGGGAGACCGTCTGGTGACCAGTGTTTCCGATCGCGGACCGGGAATTGATTCGTTCGAACAATCTTTAATCTTCGAAAAGTTTTATCGTGGCCAGCACCAGCGTTACACAGCACCCGGAACGGGCATGGGGCTCGCGATTGCGAAAGTAATCATCGAGGCCCACCGCGGAACAATCGGCGTCGTGAGTCAGTTGGGAAGCGGTTCCGTATTCTCGTTCGCCTTGCCACTGGAAAAGATTTCACGGGCATAGTGGCGACCCTGTCGGCTCGTGAACTTGACCGCGAAAGCACAGTTGCAGTTACTTCTTGATGTAGTAGGCGTCTTCTTCCGGGCGCATGACTCGCGGAATCCACAACGGCCTCCGCAGGCCTCCTGGTCCCGGCGCAGGACGCGCCAGCGCCTTCCATCTCTGGTAGACGGCAAACGAAAGATTCGTGTCCACAAAAATATCGCCGTAGCGGTCATCGGCGGCGGCTCTTTCCACGCGCACCATCTGATGCCAACAGTGCATGCCGCTCACGGGATCTGGGTGCACGGGGAAAGTGATGTCCTGATGCACTCCGGCGTCGCTCCACCAGACGCGCTTCGTCTCAGGGTCGGCGCTCTCGTAAGGCGAAACGCTTTCCAGTTGCCGCATCTTCCACTGTCCCTTGCCGACCTCTTTCAGATCGACCCACGCGCTCGACATTCGCTCCACCTGATCTTCTTTGTTGATCCGCCAACGTCCCAAGTGATGGGAACAGGCAACAACCCCGGGCGTCAACCCCTCGGTGACCCAGGCGTGAAGAACGAAGTATCCAATCTCGGTGTGGACTTTTATCAGGTCGCCGGTGTGTACACCACCGAGTTTTTTCGCGTCCACGGGATTCACCCACAGCGGATTCTTGTGGGAAATTTCGTACAGAAATTTGGCATTGCCGGAACGGGTATGAATCAGATTCGGCAAACGAAAGATCGGCAGCAGCGTGTAAACCTCGCCGCGCGCATCTTTGGGCCACTCGACTACTGGCATGTACTTCGCATCAAAGTCTTCGCTTGGCTGCCCCATCGATGCGGATTGGGCCGAACGATGAATGTGGCTGCGGTAGTATTCCGGCAAAGTGAACTCGGGCCACTTCCAGTCGGCCATGGTTTTCGAAAATAGTTCCAGCTTGCGCGAGGGAGTGTTGTAGCCGACTACCGGCTTGTCTTCGACCATCACGCCGACTGGCTTCCCTGCTTTTGTAACGACGCCGTTGCCTTCAATTTTCGAATCGGCGAGATCGCCGGCTGCTACGGGTTTCTCATTCTGCTTGTAAACGTCCCGCGTAACTTCGAATGCGCCGTATTTGCGCATGTATTGCAATGGCGTCAGTCCTTCTTTGCTCGCGGTTGCCGGCAAGCCGGGAACGGAGTTCTCGAAAATCCAGCCGTAATATTCATCCACAGTAAGCTTCTGTCCGGGCTTGTACGGCGATTCGAAATATTGCCGGATGCCCATGGCGCCGTCAGGATCGATGGCCCAGGAAAGATTGATCCAGAATTCATCCTCTTCCCAAACTTCGCCGGGATTCGCCTGGTACGTGTATTCGAATTTCTCGCCGCCGCGCTCGCGCAGCACACGATTCACCGGCTGCCGAAAGCCGATCCACTTGCCGGCGTACGATTCCTGACTCATCAGGTCATGCCGTTCCGAGCTGAATCCCATGGGCAGCACGTAATCGGCAAACCATGCGGTCTCGCTCCAGGTAGGAGAGAGAGCGGCATGAAGGCCGACTTTTTCTTCGTCGCGCAACATTTCAATCCAGGAAAATCCGTCGGGAAATGTCCACACGGGGTTGAACACACGCGTAAAGTAGGCTTCGATGCGCCCTCGGCCCTCCTTCAAGAAATGCGGCAACAAGAATGACATTTCGTGCGTGCACAGCGGCCACTCCTGCGGATAGAGCAATTCATTCCAGCGCTTTTGCGGCGGCGGGACTGAGAACGGCTTAGGCACAAATTTATTCCACGCGTTCAAATTGTGTCCGCCCTCGGTTCCGACCGAGCCGGTCAGCACATGCAGCAGCATTAACGCGCGCGCCGGCTGCCATCCTCCCAGATTTCCAGAAGAACTGCCGCGCCACAGGTGCGATGCAAAGCGGCTGCCGGCGGCCGCGATTTCACGCGCAGTCTTGACGATGACATCCGCTTTGACCCCGCTTTCTTTCTCGGCAAACTGCGGCGTGAAGTGAGCGTAGTGTTTTTTTAGAAATTCAATCAGTGCTTCAAAGCTCTGGCCTTTGGCCTTGAAGCCGTCGGCTTCCAGTTCTTCCCAGTTCGTCCAGTTCTTCACGAATTTGGCGTCGAAAAGATTCTCGTCGAGAATCACTTTCGCCATCGCTAGCAGAACCGCCGCTTCCGTTCCGGGATAAGTCGGCATCCAGTAGTCGGCCATGCTGGCGGTGTTCGAAAGCCGCGGATCCATTACGGCGAGTTTCGCGCCAGCCATTTTTCCGTCGATGATGCGCTGCGCGTGCGGATTGAAATAGTGGCCCGACTCCAGATGCGCCGAAAGCAAGAGAATGAAGCGCGCGTTAGCGTGGTCGGGCGAGGGACGGTCCGCATAATGCCACAGCAAATACCCCAAGCGCGCCGACGAGGAGCAAACATTGGTGTGCGAATTGTGGCCGTCAATGCCCCAGGCCTGCAGCGTGCGTTCCATGATTAAGTCGTGCCCGGGACGGCCGACGTGATACATCACTTCTTCGCCGCGATTTTCCTGAATCGCTTTGCGAATGCGGGTTCCGAAAGTTTCCAGCACCTCGTCCCATGAGGTGCGCGTCCACTTCCCCGCTCCGCGCGCGCCGCTGCGCTTCATGGGATAGAGCACGCGGTCGGGATCGTGAATCTGATTGATGGTCGCCGGGCCCTTGGCACAGAGCCGCCCGCGACTCGCCGGATGCATGGGATTGCCCTCAAACTTGTCGACCTTGCCCGTTTCCTTGTTGACGTAAGCCAAAAGCCCGCAAGCCGATTCGCAGTTGAAGCAAACTGTCGGCACGAGCGAATAGTGCTTCTCGACGCGCCGCGGCCAAGCCTCGGCATCGAGCTCAACCCAGTCATCCCATTTGTTCACGGGAGGACAGTAGGCAAGGTGGCTGCCGTCGCGCTTGAAATCGTTGCCCATTTAAATCTCACTCATTCGAATTTCCGAAATGAAATGTGGTAGTTCGCTTAACTGTTCGGCACACTCTGCCCCGCCATCACAAAGCACCACTCAAAAATCAGCAATCCAAGCAGAGCTAATACTCCCGCAATCGCGCCGCTATAAAAGTCAGACGGAGCCAGCCATAAGATCAACAAGGGCAGAATGCCGCCGGCCAGCACAGCTCCAATCCAAAACCAAGTCTTGAAAGGTCCATGCGTAATCAATCGCGCCGCGTAAGCGGAATTATCAGTGGAATGCGGAATCATGAATTCCGCCGCAACGATCAGCAAGTGAAAAATTAGCGTGAATAGTAAAGCTACCTTAGCAACCGCCCAAACCTGCGGCGATCCGCCGAGCCCGGAAGGCAATAACGCCAGCACGGCAGCCCCGCACAGCAACGTCTGCACTACCAAATGCGGCGCCAGCAGCGGAGTCTGCCACAGGTCGCGGCCTTCACACTGTCCGAAAAGAAACGCGGTATACATGGCAGCGAAGAAGCCAACCAGCACCGTTGGCCACAATAGAATTGCCGTGACGCTTCCAAAACTGAGCACGGCAGCGAGCCAGAATGCTCCACTCAATCCACTGTAGGCAATCAAAATGAAAGCTCCGCGCGCCAGCCACGATTTGCTCTGCGGAGAAAACACCACTCGCAGAAATCGCGCCTTGTGCTCGAGATCCCAAACGAGAAGCAATGTTGTCAGCGCAGTGAAGAGTAACGCGATGCTCGACAGCACCACATCGCGCCAACGATCCGCAGTCAAACGCCCGAGCAGCATGGCAACTGCGGGGATCGCCAGTGCACCAGAGCCGATCGATTTCGTCCAGCAATAAGCCGGAACCTGCCAGCCCCACGGCCGCGCGTGAGACACGTCATAGGCCGCCAAGGCATTTTTCTGCAGCAGCGGACTGTCGGGCGGATAGAGCGCTCCGCCGCCATGCACGCTTTGATTGCGCTCCGCCCACATGTAGATCGATTCGTGCCGCGCTGCCGTGGGCACGATGGCGCTCTCGTCTGAGTCAATGTAATAAAGTTTGGGCCGGGTGCCCTGCTCGGGTTTGCGGACTCGCACCGGCTCGCGCGCCAGCAGTTGCGCGATCTCACCATCGGCGGCGTCGAGATCTCCAGCGATGATCGCATGTTCGGGGCATACCACCACGCAGGAAGGTTCTAAACCAACTTCCGTACGATGCGCGCAGAAGTGACATTTCGCTGCCGTGCCTTCATCGGGATCGATATAAATGGAATCGTACGGGCAAGCCTGCATACAGGCCTTGCATCCGATGCAGCGCTCGGAACTGAAATCGACGATGCCATCTTTGCGCTGGTACATCGCGGTGACCGGGCAGATGGTGACGCAGGGCGGATTCTCGCAGTGGTTGCAGCGGGTGACTTGAAACACGCGGCGAGTATTGGGAAAGGTTCCCTTTTCGACGTACTTCACCCAAGTGCGATTCACCGTGAGGGGAACGTGATTCTCCGTCTTGCAGGCTACGGTGCACGCATGACAGCCGATACACTTGCGGTTATCAATGATAAAGCCGTATCGCATTCCCAGGTTCTTCTGGCGGGCGACGGAAATTCCGCGCGGCTTGGGTATTGTAGCTGACGGTAAGCTTGGACACGTCTTTGAGGAACCAGAGTTTCCAACGCACTATGTTTCAGCGAACCACCCCGTCGCAATATAGCTGGATTGATCTTTCCGCTACGCTACAATGCATTTGCATTTTGGGAGCAGCAATGCCCGATCGTATTTAGGAGCACAAGCTCGTTAGCAAACAACTCTATGCCTGCTGAAATTGGAAGTGGCACACGTTCGGAACTGGACGGCAAACGAATTTTTTATAACCGCTTTCTGCTGATCGTGGCCGGTCTCGGCGGTCTGCTCTACGGAGTCGACGTCGGCATTATTGCTGGCGCGCTTCCCTACTTGGAAGCGACCTCGGGCCTCAATTCCGGGCAGCTCTCTATTGTCGTGGCTGCTGTGCTGCTAGGCAGCGTGATCTCGACCTTATTCGCTGGATTGCTGGCGGATTGGATGGGACGCAAATCGCTGATGGCGCTCAGCGGCGTCATGTTTGTCATCAGCATTCCGATGATCGCGTTGGCGCACGGCTACGGACCACTGGTTTTCGGACGCCTACTGCAGGGCGTTAGCGCAGGATTGATCGGCGTGGTCGTTCCGCTTTATCTGGCCGAGTGTTTGACAGCCTCCAGTCGCGGCAAGGGCACCGGCATATTTCAGTGGCTCTTGACGCTGGGATTGGTGATCGCGGCCGCGCTGGGACTTTACTTCAGCTTTCGAGTGGATCAGGTCGCCAAGCTGGGCGATGCCGTGCGGCTGTTCGATTTTAAGAATCATGCCTGGCGCGGAATCTTCTGGGTTTCGCTGCCGCCGGGGATTCTGTTTGTAATTGGCAGCTTGATGGTGGCCGAGTCTCCCCGCTGGCTTCTGCGCCGCGGAAAAAAAGATGCGGCCTATGCCGCGCTGCTGCGCTCGCGCACGAACGAGCAGGCCGATCTGGAACTGCGCGAAATGGAGGTGACGATCGCCGCCGAGAAAAATAAAGCGGCATCGGGGAGTCAGACCAAAGAGTCGCTCCTCCGGCGCAAGTACGTTGTCCCATTTATCCTGGCCTGCATCATTCTTGCCTGCAACCAGGCGACCGGCATCAATTCGATTATCGGCTACAACGCTGACATTTTGTTACAGAGCGGTCTCTCGGATTTTGCCGCGCACTGGGGTTATTTCATTTTTCAGTGCATCAATTTCTCGGTCACTTTAATTGGGGTCATGCTGGTTGATCGCAAAGGCCGCAAATTTCTCCTGGCGATGGGCACTGGCGGCATCATTTTGTCTCTCGCTTGCACCGGCTTTCTCTTTAAAGGGAACGAAAAACATCGGGTGGATGCGTCATCAGCTGTGCAGTCCAGGGTAGGCGCCGATCAGACGCTCACTTTGACGTATACACGCGCCTTGGCCGACCAGCTTTTGCAGGAGGCGGGAAATGCGCCGGTAAATCGTCCGACTTCCCTGGTCGTGATTTATTCCTACGGTGATTTTCGCGCGACCAGCCAGGTTGTGCGTTCGAACGACGAGGCCACGAAGCCCATCGACATCAGGCGTGCAGACAGCATCCCTGCGAATAAAGTCGTGGCCTTCTTTTCGAATCCGTTCGGAAACCTCGACGCCGCGCGAACGGCGCCGCTGCGCGTTGAAAATGCGCTGATCAGTCCCGTCCCAGACTCGCGCAACGGATGGATGGTCGCCCTAACACTATTTATCTTCATGGCGTTCTTCGCCGTTGGGCCGGGAGTTTGTGTGTGGTTGGCGCTTTCGGAGTTGATGCCCACCCGCATCCGCTCGAACGGCATGAGCATCGCCCTGTTGTTGAATCAGGGCGTGGCCACGACTATTGCCGCCGTCTTTCTGCCCACCGTCGGCAAGTACGGATACTCGACTATGTTCTTTGGCTTTGCCGCGTGTACGGTGATCTACTTCATTACCGCGACGTGGTTCCTACCAGAGACTAAAGGCAAGACGCTGGAAGAAATTGAGGCGCACTTTGAAGGCGCGAGCGCAAAGACATAGCCTTCCTTTGGGACTTTGTCCTCTGGATTTGACAACATCCCCATGTCTCGCAAAGAACGCGAGACATGGGGCCCCCCTTGCATTGTCATCCCGAACAAAGTGAGGGATCTGGGTTTTTTGCATGCGGCGGCAAACACCGGGGTTCCTCGCTTCGCTCGGAATGACAAATTGGCCCCACTATCCTCGTAGCCTGCGGTTTGCTGACACCTGGAAAATCATTTACTCTCAGCCTCGGGACTCATGACTCCGACGAACACAGAACAGAAGCATTCTTCTGCCATGGTGCGGGAGATCTACGAACAGCCTGCAGCCATCGCCAAGACGGTCGAGAAGCACCTGAAGAATGACATCATCTTTCCTGGAGAGCTGCACGCCATTGAAAGCGCGCTGCTCACTTTCGAAAAGCTGATTATCGCCGCCAGCGGATCGAGCCGGCATGCGGGGCTGGCGGGCGAGATCATGATCGAGGATTTTTCGGGAGTGGCCGTCGACGTGGAGTATGCCAGCGAATATTGCTACCGCTCAACTCATGCCGCGGTCGACCCGATCGTAATGGTGATTACGCAATCGGGTGAAACCGCGGACACGATTGCGGCGCAACGCGAAGCACTCACTCGCGGCGTGAAGACCGTTGCCATCTCCAACGTTCCCGACACAACGATTGTGCGCGAAGCCAGCGCAGCGCTGATCTCCGGCGCGGGACCGGAACTTTCCATACCGGCTACCAAAAGTTTTACTACCCAGCTGACCATTCTCTACCTGATGGCGCTATTTCTCGCGCGTAAACGCGGGCGCATGACGTCAGAAGTGACGCGCTCTTATCTGCAGCGGCTGATGCGGCTTCCTGAGGCGATTGAACAGCAACTTGCTACCTGGGACTCGCTTGCCGAAGAATTCGGGAGGGTGCACTTCCAGGCAGAGAAATTTTTGTATCTCGGCCGCGGGGTGCATTACGCGATCGCCCGCGAAGGCGCGCTCAAGCTCAAAGAAATTTCTTACGCGCATGCGGAAGGATATCCGGCGGGCGAACTGAAGCATGGGCCGAACGCGTTGGTGGACGAAAAGCTTCCCGTGGTAGTGCTCGCGACTTGCGATCACCGCGACCCCGATTCAGTGTTGCGCTACCGGCGGACTCTCGACGTTATGAAAGAGGTAAGATCGCGGCGCGGACCGCTGGTTGCGGTGGCCACCGAGGGCGATGAGGAAGTTGGAACCATTGCCGACCACGTGTTCCACGTGCCTGCGGCCCCGGAGTTGCTGTTGCCCATCGTCGAAGTAATTCCGCTGCAACTGTTTGCGTATCATGTCGCGGTGAACAAGGGATATGACGTGGACCATCCGCGAAATCTGGTGAAGGCAGTCGTGACCGAGTAGGTGCTGAGTAGTTTGAATTCGGTCGATTACGGCTGCGAGGGGCTGATCGGTTGACTTCCGCCCCGACACACGGCGAAGCATATCAGCACCCCGATACCTACCGCGCCCGCGCCAATCGCCCACGGAGAGTTCAAGCTGGGCCCGTTGCCCACTGGAGATGCGGGAAGATTTTTCTCAGCTCCGCATTTGTCATCGCGCGACTTCTGTTCGCCTTCGAGAACCGTGAGCGCGATGGAAGGCGAACCCTTGACCTGTCCCAGCTTTAGCCCGCCAGAATTGATGTCTACGTTGCTCTTGATTGCCGATACTGTCACCTTGCCGTCCATGTCGACGACCTCATAGTGAGTCCAGTCCGCACGGTTCTGGGGCACCACCACCAGGCAGCCCACGCGAACTCTTAAGCCGCGCGTGGTGTTCACCGATACACTGCCATGTTCGAGAACCAGTTCTTCGCTTTCAAACTGAACCACGGTTTGTGCATTGATGTTGACGGCCGAACCGCTGGCTTCGATCCGGGCAACCGCATTTTGCTGAGTTTCGATCAGATCGCCGGCGAACAAGACAGTAGAAGTCGGCGGAGTAGTTCGATTCACCAGAACGCCGCTGCCGTCACTGCGCAGCACTGCGCCGGCATCGTCCGCTAGCAGGAATGCGGACAGAAGCGCGATTACGGCAAGCAGGATAAATTGGCGCCAATTGAACAAGGTTCGGACCAAAATTTACGTGAAGTGATTTAAGCACGCATCGTTCCGGCGAATATGCTTCGCAGACACTTCTGCACGAGCGATGACGATTGAAGACTAGCGTGCGATTTTTGCGTGGACTAGTAGCTGTTTTGGTGCCCTGCGGAAGTGCGCGGTTATGCTTGCAACTTTCGAGTCTCGACGTCTAGGCTCGCGCGAAATCGATGTATCCCTTTTGCACGTCAGTACGAATAAGTTTCGCGCGCAATTTATCGCCAACATCGAGCCCTTGCGCGCCTTGCGCCAGCAGTCCTTCCAGGCGCGGCTGGGAGACACGCACGAAAGTCCCCTTCTCAGTCGCGCCAGTCACGATCGCGTCGAAGACTTCGCCGATGCGGTGCTGCATAGCAACCGCCGCCAAACGCTTGGCCATATCCCGCTCAACTTTCTTGGCCGCATCTTCTTTTTGCGTGCAGTTCGCCGCAACGGCCGTGAGCTCGGCATCGGAGTAAGGATTTTTTTGGCCTGCGAGCATCGACTTAATCACGCGTTGACCAACCATATCGACAAAGCGCCGGTTTGGAGCAGTCGAGTGGGTGTAATCCCGCACCGCCAGTCCGAAGTGGCCGGGGGCAACTTCGCCGGCCCGTTCGAGAACGTACTCGCCGGGTCCGATGAGTTTAATCACGGCGAGCGAAAGATCCGCGAAGTGATCGGGATCGGCGGCTTGGCGGCGCAGCAGAAAATCGTTGAGCGCCTTAGAGTCAGGCTGGGCGGGAAGCTTCTGGCCTTTGGTCGCAGCCAACTGCACTATGCGGTCCCAGCGCTTAGGGGTGCGCACGATACGACGCAGGGATGAAACGTTGGCCAGCATACGGGCAACAACGCCGTTGGCGGCGACCATAAAGTCTTCAATCAACTCGGTGGCGCGGTTCTTCTGCTGTTTCACCACGTCGACGACCTGATCGTTCAGCATTAAAGGCTGGAGTTCGTCGCTCTCCAGACTGAGCGCTCCGTGCTGAAAACGTTGTTGTTTTAGTTTCTGCGCGACTTCGTCCTGCAACTTCAATTGCCCCTGCAGATCGCCGGAAGATGCAATTTTCGGCGGCGCAGGCGACTTCCCTTCCAGCCACGCGCCCACCGAGTTGTATTGCAGCTGAGCTTTGTTCTGCACAACGGCGCGATACACGCTCGGAGATTTCAGGCTGCCGGTGGAATCGACCACGAATTCGACCACGACCGCCAGACAGTCCTGGTTTTCAAGAAGAGAAGTCAGTCCCGTGGATAATTCTTCCGGCAGCATCGGGAAGTTGCGAACTCCGGCATAAACGGTTGTGGTCTCGCGCGCTGCGTGTTGGTCGATGGCGGTATTCTTGGGAACGAAGGCGTCAACGTCGGCGATGCCGATCATGATTTTCACATCGCCATTGGCCATGCTTTCGGCGACTTCGATCTGATCGAGATCGCGGGAAGTATCGTTGTCGATGGACGACCAGAGCAGATTGCGCAGATCGCGAATATCGCTTGTCGGGCCGACTTTCGGCGGATGATCTTTCAGTTGGGCAACCTGCTGCAGAACTTGCGGAGGGAAATCAGGTTGGAAACCACGCTGCCGCACGACTTCTTTTGCGGCAGCTTGCAGATCAGGATGCGAAGGATTGGCGTCGTGCATGAACTCCCCGTTGCGATCGTGAGATAGGTCAGGCTATCACGCAAAGCGTATGGCAAGCGGGGATGTGTACGGAACCGTTGTGAAAAGAGGCGGACGCGCCGTTTAGCTTCCGTGCAGGCGGTCGATATCGGCATTGGTATAGACGCGCGTGGCACGAGGCGCGTGCGACTTCCAGAACGACGCGGTTTCTGGCAGAGTAACGCCGTAGCCGCGTTCGATGAGCGACTGCACGGTGGTCACTTCCACAACGCCGGTGTCAGTGATGCTAGCAGGCAACTGTTTAGGCTCGGTGGAGACGAGTTCGACCACGCTCGGCATCGGATAACCGTAATAGATAGGAAACAGATCGGGCTGGTTCGGAAGTGCTGGGTTCGGGACGTAGGGTTGATCGTTAACAACCGGTCCGATCTGAGGGAGGCTCGGAATGGGGGGGAGTGGAGAGTCGAGCCATAGGGTAGGCGTGGCGATGGGATGAGCCAGCAAAGGCGAACCCGTCAAGAGATATTGCGGTCCCGCCGGAAAGTTCGTGTCCTGGCTGGCGCTGATTCCGGTGAGAACTGAAACGAAAACAAAAATTGTTAGAGACAGGCTGGCGAGACGCATACGATTTCTCCTCACAAGATGGTCGGCCCGATTCCATCGCCCTGAGAAATTATGAACCTTTCGCAACCGAATTGCCAAGGGGAATTGCCCTTCAAAGCGAGCCCGAGGTGGTGGTTTTGCCGTATTGTGAAAGTTCAGCTTTAGGTATTGCAAGGACGGCTTCAAATCAGTTTGGCCTCGCCTTCGAGCTCGCGCGCCGCTCTTCTGACGGTGGCCACAAACTGTCATTCGCAAGTAATTCCGGCAGAGGCGAGTTGCCGCTCGCGGCGGTTGGTACGAATCACGTAGAGCATGAAGAAAACTACCGCAAGGTTCCCGATGAATACGGCAGAACGCAATAGCGTTACACCGCGCATAAGTTCGCGAACCTCAAGAGGCAACAACAGAGCACCCGAGATCAGCGCCACCCACTCAGCCCAGGTGCGGCATCTCCACAAGCCGTAGGCTTCGGTGAATCGCAAAGCCGCATAAGCGAAGGCGAGGCGGGCCGCAGCCCACAGACGCGCGTCGGTGACATTGTCGGCAAAGTCGAGAAACATTTGGGCAGAGCGGCGATCGGTGTTGATGTGCAACAACGCGAGAAGACTTTCGGCGTAGAGCCAGACATCTTTGTGAACCAGGGCAATCGCACAGAAACCCATCACCATGACAAAACAGCCCTTGAAGAATTCCAACGTGGCGACGGCTTGAAGCACTCGCCGCTGGCGACTGGGATGAGGCTTGGGGGCGGGCTGGGTCATGAAGCTGGCATCGACTGAAGGCAGAGTATCACGTCGTATGGGAGATCGCGCGTACACGAATTCTTTCTGCAGCGACAACGGATACAGATGTTCACACCTTGGTAACTGGTAGCAGCCCCGAAAGAATGTAACGATTTGATCCGGAGATCGATATGCGAAGAATCATTGTAGCCGTGTGTGCGTTAGTTGTCGTTGTTGCGGGTGCGTCGGTCGCGAGTGCAGTGGCTCAACAAACAGCGCCCATTTCCCAAACGCCGCGCCAAGCCTTAATCGAAATGTTTTTCAGCAAGACGCCCGGCGACTTGGTAAAGCATCTGCCCATGGCAACGCGTGCAGCATTGGAAAAGTCGGGGAACCTGGCCACGCTTCAGGGATATTCCATGCTGGTGAACCAACTCCAAACACAAACGAATTCATTGCAGACATTCGAAACTGGCCCGGTACTGTTCGTGACAGAAGATCAAAAAAGCGGACAGAAAATTGAAGTCAAGGTGCTGAATGAAGCGGTGCGCGGCGATGTGGATGATATTGACCTGTCGTTCCAGATCACCAAGAATGGCGGGGAAGCGCAACGGACGCCGTTCATGCCGCAGATCATTTTCTCGATGAAGCAGGAATCCCAGGTGTGGACGTTGAACGAGATTTCCGTAACCGTGCACCTGCCCTTGGCGGACCCAGACTTTCTGAAAGCGATTACGGAAAAAATGAAACCCCCAACTGCCACCAGCGGAGGATTTGCGATGCCCGGTGCGACGCCGGGGCAGGCGCCAGGACAGAGTGGCGGCAGCGACGCAATGGTGCTGGCCGCCATGCGAACAATTCTTACGGCTGAGGTCACTTACTTCAGTAGTTATCCTGCTGTGGGATTCACCTGCACGCTTTCCAGTCTCGATGGATTCGGAGGCGGCCAACCCAATGAGCATCAGGCGATGCTGATCAACAGCGGGCTGGCGAGCGGGAAACGCTACGGATTCGTATTCACGCTTTCCGGATGCAGCGGACCCCCGGCTACGAGTTTTCATCTTACGGCTGTGCCGAACGCAATGACGATGGGCAGAAAAGCGTTCTGCGCAGATCAGTCGGCGGTGATTCGGTCCTCTGACGACGGCAAGGGGACGACGTGCCTGGCCAGCGGTACGCCCGTGCAGTAACGGGGCGAGGCGCGGCGATGTGCGTCCCTACGGTCGCTTACCTCTGCTCAACTTTCTTTTTGCGGATAGCGCCTCGCAGTTCGGCGACAATCTCCTGCGAGGCTTTGATCGCCGCGGCGTGCTGATTCACATTGAACGAGATTGCGCCAACGCGGGCATGGCCGCCGCCGCCGTAGCGCTCGCAGATGCGCGCCAGGTTCACCTCGGGCGTTTGCGGAGCCCAGGGATTGGATCCCACCGAAACCTTTACCCGGAAGCTGCTTTTGCTGAGACCCACGCTGTAAACCGACTCCGGATGCAGGTAGTACGGGACAAATTTGTTGTACCCCTCGAGATTCTGGTCGCTGACGTCGAAAAAAATTGTGCCGTCCTTACACTCCGTGCGCTGCTCGAGAATTCCCATGGAAAGTTCGTGGCGTTTGAGCAGAGGAGGAAGCAATGGGGCTACGAACGGCTCCTCGAGAATTTCCCCCAACGATTTCGTGGCCAGCAGCGGAATGAGATGCGGAACAAAGTCATGGTCGGGCGCAGATTCGATGACCATGGTGAGTTTCATAGCTGGCGCTTTCATCTCCACGGCGGTCTTGGCATCGGGATAGAGAGCACCATCGATGATGTCGGTCCAGTGCACGAGGTCGGCCACGGGCGAAGGATCGAAGCCGAAGCGCTGTTGTGCGATCATAGCGATGAAGCTGGTGCAGGACTTGAAATCGGGATCGTAAAATTTACGATTACTCGAATCCTGCTCGAAATGTTCGGCATCTGCGGGCGACAGAAAAGCGCTCTCGTGGTGATCGAACCACCAGGTAATTTTGGGTGAGCTGGAGTATTTGAAATCGACGATGGCGTTCTCTTCGCCGTCGAATTGATTTTCGTCGAACAGCGCCCCTGCACGATGGACCAGGCCGGTAAAGACAAACTCGGCGTCGCCGCGGATGCGCTCGCGATAGAAGCGGGAAAACAACGCGGCGGAAGAGGCCCCGTCAAAGCATTTGTCGTGATAGAACACCCGTACTCGCAAAGATTGCCCCAATCGCTTGCAGATTCCCGTTGGCAAAGGCCACGCCTTAGGCATGGAGGTTGCTGCGCGGGTAAAAGCTAATAGGATTGACAGCTTACAGGAAGAAAGTCAAGCGCGGGAGTTCGTCGTAACGCGCGGCTTACTGATTCGGAATGAAATGCCGTCAAGCTGCGCTTGACGGACAGCGGGGCGGCTGTTCCCACTACATTCGCGAACCGAGCCGCCCCGGCCATCGAGCTACATTGCGTTGGCTTGCTTTTCCGCGAGATCACCAATCACCGGCAGCTTATACATCAGTCCCTGATTTGCCTTGATGAGCACGATGATCCACAAGATCAAGCCTCCAAGGCTTACCAGAAGATGAAGAGGCAAGGTGATCAAAGCCAGGAAAGGCACCAGGGTGAAGATCGAAAGCCCCATGTGCAGAACAAAAAGAGTGCCGGCGAAAAACAGGCATTGCCATGAGTGAAACCGGATAAAACGATTCCGATTGTAGGGTTCCATCACCAGGAAAATAATCGCCGGGATGATGGTAATGTAAGCCAGCATGCCGGCCACATTGTCGGTCATTCCGCCGACACTGGCGGTGGTAGTAGCAGGAACGGTTTGAACTCTACCGGCACACACTGCACAAGTGGTGGTGCCGTCCGCGATTTGAGCGCCGCACATATTGCAAAAAGCCATAGCGGTATCCTCCCGATGTCGTTTTGGATTGAAGGGGGGCGGCCATGCAGCCTGCATGAGACCGCTGCTAAATGGCGCTGCGGCAAGGTACCAAAAAGTCTACGGCAAAGCAATCAACAATTTTCGCAGCAGGAGAAAATCATGGCTGGCCTGCTATGTGGGCGGCAAATTCCCCGATCAGCGGAAGTTTAAAAAAATCACCCTGCAGAGCCTTGACCACGACCACCACCCACAGCACAACAAGGCCAAGTGCGATGACTGTGGAGATCAGCACCACGAGAAGAGGTCCGACCACCGGAATCATGAACAGCACGATGGTGGCTATTTTCAACACGAGCGCAATCAGAATTCCGGCGCCCCAAAGCAGAAGGCACTGAAAAGAATGGAAACGCACGAAACGATTCCCGTTGTACGGGGCGAGCACGAGGAAGAGGATTGCGGGCAGGAATGTGAGGTACGCCAGCGCTCCTGCGACGGGTTCGGACAGCAGTCCGACCTTGCCGGTCGCGCGAGTTTCAGCTTGCATGGAGTGTCCGCAACCGGGACAGAACGTAGCCGTGTCCGGCATTTGGGCCCCGCAATGCGGGCACGCGTTCACGCTCACACTCTCTCCATCCATGGTCGGATCTTATCAAGTCGGACCATATCAAAATGGCGGAGCGGCGGGCAAATACCTGGGACCGAGTTGGCGAGGCCGAAGCCTGCGGCAGAATCAAGCTAGCGGATTGACGCCGCGACGCACGAATAGTATGTTTCGTGCAATTTTCCATCGGAAGTTGGACGAAGATTCGCATGCCGGAGATTGCATGGCGTTCTGTGTAAGCTGCGGGAACCGTATGAACCCGGACGACACTTTCTGCCGGGTCTGCGGAAGCCATGCCTCCGCGACCCCCGTCGTCGCAGCTCCAGTTAGCGTTCCTGCAACCGCAAGCGAGACCAGCAGAAAGGCGATTGTCAGCCTGATTTGCGGGCTGTTGATTTTTCTCCCGCCGCTTTTTATCGCGGCCATCGTATTTGGCCACCTTGCCTTGTCGGAGATTCATAAGAGCGCGGGCCGTCTGAAAGGCAAAGGGATTGCTCTGACGGGGCTAGTGCTGGGCTATTTGTGGATCGTACTTCCCGTTTATCTAATCATTGGCGCGATCGCGATCCCCAATATGCTGAGAGCAAGAATGGCGGCCAATGAGGCGTCAGCAGTAGGGTCAATGCGAGTATTGGAAGTGGCGGAAATTGCTTATGCGGCTGCTCATCCCGGCCTGGGTTATACCTGTACCCTTTCCGATTTGGCGGCGGCCGAATCGATTAACGGTTCTCTGGCAACGGGCCAGAAAAATGGGTACGCCTTCGAGATCACGGATTGCTCTGCCGGATCCGACGGCGGCGCGATGGTGAAGTATCAAATTGTGGCTTATCCGTTGCGCTTCAACCAGACTGGCATGCGGGCTTTTTGCGCGGACGAATCCGGAGTGACCAAGGTGGATAGGGGCGGCTCCGCGCGGCGGTGTGTGGAACGCGGCAGTCGCCTGCAGTGATCTTCGCGAGTTTGATAGGAGGAACCGAATGTTTTGTGCGCAATGCGGGGCGAATAATGCCGACGATGCAGCGGCATGCGTGCAGTGCGGAAGAAACTTACAAGCTGTAGCTCCGGTTCCATTGCAGCCGGCGGGAGTGGTCTTGCCACCCGGCGCGACGGTGCACAATTATCTGGTGTTCGCGATTCTCGCCACCGTTTTTTGCTGTCTTCCCACCGGAATTCCGGCCATCATTTATGCAGCACAGGTAAACAGCAAATTGCAGGCAGGAGATTTGGCGGGGGCGCAAACCGCTTCCAATAACGCGAAGATGTGGTGCTGGATTTCGGCGGGACTAGGTCTTGGGACGATGGTCTTATGGATGATGCTGATGATGCTGGGAGTTTTGAGTGGCCTTCATCAGCGCTAGATTGGAGATTGCGGGATGAAGAAGATGAACAAGAACGCTTTATTGACCGCCATGCTTGCGGCGGTTGGCGCAGCATCGGGAATGCTGCGCGTCTTCGACCCGGCGACAGCGGGAATATTTCCGCCCTGTCCGGTGCACTATTTGACCGGATGGTATTGCCCGGGATGCGGTTCCTTACGAGCGATTCACCAACTTTTGCATGGGGACCTACGCGCGGCATGGAGCTTGAATCCATTGACCGTAATTCTGCTGCCGTTTCTGGCTTACGGTTTAGCTTCGCTTGCTCTTTCTGAATTTCGAGGACGCGGGTTGCCGCAACCGTTTGTACGAGCGAACTGGATACGGGCGTTATGCGCAAGCATCCTTCTGTTTGGAATTGTTCGCAATCTTCCACTCCATCCGTTTAATTTGCTGGCGCCGGGGATGCTGCACTGGTAAATCGCCTCACAGCGGGCTGAATCCTTCATTGCTCCTGAAAAAGGCGGCCCGTTCGGCTGCGCCATCCTTATCGATCTGCACCCGTACTTTCCGCAATGAAACACTTTATGCGAGCGGGCGAGCGGCGTGGTTTTTCTTGCGGCAGTCTTCGCAGACTCCATAGATCTGAAAGCTGTGCCGGGTTGTGAGGTAGTGATATTTTTGGCCGATTTCCTGCTCGAGTTGGCTGACTTCCTGAGAAAAAAATTCTACTGAGCTGCCGCAACCGGTGCAGACCATGTGGTGGTGGCTGCGGCGGTTGTATTGATGTTCGTAGCGGGCGATGCCGTCGTGAAACGCGACTTCGCTGGCCAGTCCGCACTCGGCGAGTAGTTTCAAGGTGCGGTAGACGGTGGTGTAACCGATGCGCGCATCTTTTTTCTGCACCAGGCGGTGCAGTTCGTCGGTGGAGAGATGGTCGCGGGTTTCGAGGAACGTATGCAGAATGGCATCCCGCTGTGCCGTCTGTTTCAGACCTACCGTCTTCAGATGACGATGAAGAATATCCTGAGCTTCGCGGACCATCTGGCGCGAGATGGTGGGCTGATCATCGATGCGCTTCTGCAGCATGAGGGGTGAGACAGGGTCAGGATACCATTGGGAATCTTGAAAATGAAATTCATTTTCAGCGTGCGGAGGAGATTGGGGCGGTCTGGAACTGGACTACAATCAAAGTTTCCCATGAGCACCTTGGCATGAGTACCCTGGCAGAAGTTGGCGCGCTGAAATCCCGCCGTACATCCGCGGCACGCATTCTGTTCTGGCTACTGCTGGTTCTACTGCTGGTGCTCGGCGGAGTCGCCGCCTATGCCTACTACGTAGCGCATTCCGCGCTGCCGCAACTGGATGGACAGGTACAGATCAGCGGATTGGCAGCCCCAGCAACGGTGACTCGCGACAGCCACGGCGTGCCTACTATTGAAGCGGCCAATCTTGAGGATCTTTTCTTCGCGCAAGGTTACGTCACCGCGCAGGATCGCTTGTGGCAGATGGATGTGATGCGTCGTTTCGGCGGTGGAGAACTTTCGGAAATTCTGGGCGAGTCTTTGCTGAAACTGGACCGCGAACAGAGAATTCTGGGTCTGCGGGATACAGCCAGAAAGGCGCTGCAAACGGCCAGTCCACGCGACCACATTTTTTTTGAGGCGTACGCCCGCGGCGTAAATGCTTATATCGGCTCGCGCGCTCGTAACCTGCCGATCGAGTTCCGTATCCTTGGCTACAAGCCAACACCTTGGCTGCCCGAAGATTCGCTGGTCATTGCCAACCAGATGGTCAAGGATTTGAACTTTCATTATTTCTTCGACGCTCTGTCCCGCGAAAAAATTCTGGCCAAACTGGGGCCGGCGTTGACTGCGGATTTATACGTGAATCGCTCATGGCACGATCGTCCGCCCACGGTGATGCGCGAGGATTTGAAGCAGACCGACAGCAAGGCTGGCGACGCCGATGACGACGATGATGATGATTCCCCAGATAACTCAGTAACGCGGAAAGTTCCTGTCGCTCTTCCTGACGAACTGCCGGTGAATGGATCGAACGATTGGGTAGTTTCAGGCGCGCACACCGTTACAGGCAAGCCGCTGCTCTCGAATGATATGCACCTTGGCCATCAGATGCCGAACCTGTGGTATGAAGCTCACCTGAGGGCCGGCGCGCTCGATGTTGCGGGCGTCACACTGCCGGGCATGCCTTATGTAATCGTGGGGCACAATCAGCGAATTGCGTGGGGATTTACCAATGTCGGTCCGACCGTGACTGACGTCTACATCGAGAGCTTTAATGCTCAAGGCGCGTACCAGACGCCGAATGGATGGCTGCAGCCGGAGCATCGCGTTGAGGTCATTCACGTCAAGGGCAAACCCGATGTGAGCGTGGATGTGAAGACTACGCGGCACGGGCCCATCATTACCGAATTAGTTCCTGGTGAAACGCGGCCGCTGGCCTTGCGCTGGACGCTTTATGACTCGTTGCATATTCCGTTATTCGACGTGAACACGGCGCAGAACTGGCAAGATTTTCGGCGCGCATTTTCGCAGTTCGACGCGCCGGGGCAAAACGTGGTGTATGCCGACGTGGATGGAAACATTGGATATCAGGCTACGGGCAAGGTTCCAATCCGCGCCGCCGGCGATGGCAGCCTTCCCGTAAGCGGCGCGGACAATGCGCACGAGTGGGTCTCCTACATTCCATTTGAAAAGCTGCCCAGCATTTACAACCCGCCATCGGGAATCATTGCCACGGCCAATGGAAGGATTACTCCGGACAATTATCCGTACTCGATCAGCATGGAATGGGAAGCTCCGTGGCGCACGGCGCGTATTTGTCACGTACTGGAATCGGGACGGCAATTTTCCGCAGCGGACATGCTCGCCCTGCAAACCGATATTCACTCGGAAGCCGATCTATTCGCAGCGGAAAGATTTGTTTATGCGGTCGATCATGCCGCCAAACCTTCTGCGCGCGCGAAACAAGCCGCAGACTTGATGCGGAGTTGGGATGGGCGCATGCAAGCTTCGGAAGCGGCTCCGATCCTCGCGGAAAATTCGATGCGTGAATTGAGGCGGCTGCTGCTGGAACCGAAGCTCGGGAGCGCGCCCGCCGATCCCACCAAGGAAGAAGAAGTCTTGAGCTGGACGACTTATTCGTGGGAGATGCGCTCGGTATGGATGGAAAACATTCTGCTGCATCGCCCGAAGCGTTGGCTGCCGGAAACATTTCCCAACTACGACGAACTGCTAACAGCAGCAGTGGAAGCGGCAGTGAATGCCCCGACCGCGCCGGGAAACCTGGCCTCGTGGCGATGGGGTGCGTTCAACGCGGTGGAGATTGAGCATCCGATCCTGGGAAAAATTCCGATTGTGCGGCACTGGGCAGGCCCTGGGGTGCAAGACCAATCGGGCAGTGGATACACGGTGAAGGCTGTAACTCGGCACCATGGCCCATCGGAGCGTTTCACTGCGAATCTTGCGGATCTGGATCAGTCCACGCTCAACGTTGTGACCGGAGAAGGCGGAAATTTCCTGAGCCCGTACTACATGGACCAATGGAAAGCCTGGTACGACGGGACAACGTTTGCTTTGCCATTTAGCGCGAAGGCCGTGGAAGCTGCGAAAGTGCATCGGTTGGTTCTGCAACCGGTCAAGTAAAGACAAAAAGATCAGCGTACCCGCTCCAGCACACGTCGCTGGATATTTCCATCACCAATCTCCAACCGGTCGCAATCCAGTTTGAAGAGACGCGGCTGCTCAGTGTTGGTGAACTCCGGCCAAGCTTCCCAACGAGCGTGCGAACCATTACTCACTATCTGGCCGCACGAGAATCGGACGCTTGGTGTGGTGAGGCAAAAAGGGAATGCGAGTCAGATCCACGGCCCACGCGTGCTTTAGCTGAAGGGCTTCAACCCCCTGGAACTCCGCGCCATACCCAATGTGCGGCTCTCCAGTTTTCGGATCCATTGCGGCCGACACGGACCAGCCGGAGTTCGGCGATCCATCGGCCGTTGCCGTCATCCAGCCCGCAACCGTGCGGACCGCGAACATGAGGTGGCTCGTCGTGCCGGCCTGCCCCTGCGGCGAGGCTTGATACGCAATGTGCAAGCCATTGTTTTTGTCGAGCAGGATCTTGGCGGCCGATGGCAGCCCGTTCTGATCGACAAGCTCGCCCAACCCGCCAAACGCCCAGAAGGTTATCCGCCCTTTGGTTCTCCTATTGGCGTGGCGTATTCCCAGGCCACCCGGGCCATCGTTAAAAAACGCGATGTGGGGAGCGCCATTCGAGTCGATGACCAAGGAGTTGGTAGCTGCTCCGGGAAGGCCAAGTCCCGCCGCCCACGCATTTTGCCCGAAGTTGAGGGGGGCTGGAACGGCAGTTTCCAAGACCCACCCCGCGGGCGTCTTTTCCGCAAATACTAATTGGGCGTTGGTGTGTGGACCGAAGATATAGCTGATTCCGATCTGGCCCCCAGAACCGACCGCTATCGACAGATAGCTGAAACCGCCGGAGCGGGTATCAACATCCTCCAACTGGAAAGGAGAAGTCGAATTGGAAGCTCGCGTCGCATGTTGAAGCTTCGTTCCGCCAGAAAGAGCAATGTGGACGGAGTCGTCGCTGGCGATCGTCATCGCGAGCCCTGAGAGCGAGATGGCAGGGGCGGATGCAGGAAGTACATCGTCGGGCGGCACAAAGGCGGAGCCGTCCCAAATGGCGTGCTGCACATCCCCTAACGTCATGTGGTCAGTCGCATCTATCCCTTGATAGCAGAGATGCGCCGTGCCCCTGGAGCCAACCGCTAGATCAAACTGAGATGTCGGACCCCATTCCATTGAAGGCAGAACATTATCATGATTAGCCCACTGATATGTTTGGTGCGCTGCCAGCAAGCCTCCGGTAAATACAATGGTCAACCCGGCCGGAGTTCCGATTCTGTAGTTCAGTTGAATGCCCATGACGTACACGAGATGAATATTTCCTGCAGGATCTATGGCCATCCGGATGTTGAGTCCGGAATTCGCTGTCTGATCCACAAACTCTGTTATCCACTGAGTGCTCATAAAGTTTCTCCACTTTCGCCTGACTTATATTTGGGCCGACCAGTGGCGACGACGACTTTCGCAGGAAATGTTCATGATGATGCGGCTGTCACTGGGACGTTACAGCACGCGAGCATTTCACACGCAACAAGTCCTTCCGTATTGCATCATTCCCTGTTGCGGTCCTGGGAGGCCGCATCACTCGGACAGTAGTGTTCAAGTTCCCTGGCGGAGGAGTTCGTGTGGAGCGGGCACTTTTGCCCGCTGGTTTTATGGCTGTGCAGGCAAGCGGGCAGGAGTGCCCGCTCCACACAGGCTGCGCTGGCTGAGCGCGTCAATCATTTTCAGGTGTTATCTGAAATGGACGTGGAATCCAGAGCGATTCCAAGCGATACGTGGCGCCTGTGTAGGCAGGCACTTGCCACGCACGGAAGTTGGCAGCGGGGTCATTTAGATGTAACGTGGATTTTGTAACGGTTACGTCCAAGAAATTGGACGAAGACTTGACTATCAACACCTCGCCTCGATTTTGTTCAAGGATGAAAACACGGTAAGTACCTCTCTGGAATCCCAACAGGCAGGGTGTCACCACGATAAATCTGCATCCCGTTATTTCGCAATACTTGTGCTGCCTCCGCTAGTTCGAACTCGTAGATTTCGATCAAACTTCCGCGCTCGACTTTCAGACTCATCCGGACGGGACGCTCGCTGCTGAATAAACGTTCAAGCTCAGAAACAGACTTACCTCGTGGATCGACGCCATTCACCGACAGAATTGTGTCCCCCCAGTGAACGCCTGCGCGCGAAGCTGGGCCATCCTCAATTCCGAGCACCACCACCTGAGGCGGATTCTTAAGCGTGAGAACTTCGAATCCACCGTAGTACAGCTTTTCATTTGCCGGATAGTGAAATGGAAAGTCACGGTCGGCATACCGATCCTGCGAAATTATTTTGAGCTTGTCCTGCATTTCTGTTTCCGTGGCGTCCAAGGGAACAATCATGCCCATGCGGAGTTCCTTGGAACCGTACCTTTTGAGAGCATTCGAGAGGATCTCCCGCTCGACTGTTACTGTATAAACTGTTTCATCCCGTTTTAATCGGAGAATCACAGTCCGGCTCTGCCCTTCGGAGTACAGAATCTTTGACGATTGCTCTATCGTGGCCACGTTGCTCCCATTTACCGCCAGAAGAACATCGCCAGATTTAATGCCAGCCCTGTCGGCTGGGGACCCGGGGTCCGACTCCAGTCGCGATCAGTAAACACGCCGGAGTGCTGCCACCACCTAATCGTATTCCAGTCGATAGTTCTTGGCCTAAGCCGGACCGCGCCATGAGCAAGGCAATCGCCGCGATGCATAAATGCTTCATGGCCGCTCCTTGTGTTTCTGGGGTTGACGAAATTGAGCGATTCCACGCTAGAAGAAATCGATCGCCTTGATGTCGCCCACATAGCCGACAATGTTGATGTTTCCTGTCGGCAGGAAATCGTTGATCAACAAAATATCCTGAGGAACTTCATAGACCCGCAAGTTGCCGCCTTCGGCCACGTACTCGACCGGGCGCGTGGTGAATCCCTGCAAGCCGTTTACATTGCCATTGTCGGGAGGGATGAAGACCGAATTGTCGTAGGTCCTGTAGATCGTCAAACAGCCGCGCACTTCACCGCTCGGATTGTTCACGTTGCCGATATTGGTGCAGTCGTAGGATCCAATAAAGAGCTGGCCGTCGGTAGTGATATCCATGCGCCAGTGATAGCCATCGGTGATCACAGCCGTGCCAGTAACGGTGCCCGCACCGGTATCGATGATGTCGAGTCGTCCGCAGGTAGTGGCGGCCGTCGTCTGTCCCGTGCAGGCATTGTTGGTGGGCGAGGTGCCGGCGACATACAGCGTCGTTCCGTTCAGGAGCGCCCAGGTCGCAGCATCGACGGGAATCGTTTTGGTGATGGTGAGAGTCGGCAGGTCGAGTACCATGACGCTGGCCTGGATTCCGCCGCACTGCGCTCCGCAATTCAAAATGTAGGCGGTAGTTCCGTTGATGACGCCGTAGACGGGATGGTCAAAGCCAGAAACGATAGTGCAAACCGCGTTGGGAGGATTGGTAAGGCAACTAGTGTCAACAGGTGACACCGCCGCACCGGGAGTAAGCACGGTAACCGAGTTGGAGTCATTGCTGAAAACCAGCAATTGAGTGCCGCTTGAGTTCGAGATCACAGTTTGCGCGTTGGTGACAGCAATGGATTCGGCGACCCCTCCCGCGGAGAAATTCATCACCTCCACGGCGCCGATGAAAGAAAAACCCTGAAACGTAGCGGTTGGAACAGCAGCGTATCCGATAGCCGCCGACGTTGGAATCACCATGCTCTTCGTAGGTCCCGCGAGGTGTGCAGGGCCGATATCAGCCTCCGAAGTCGTGTCTACGCCGTAAACAGAATTACTGCTGGCATCAAACGCTGCCACCACGTTTCGGGCCGGAGAAATTGCCATGAGTCCGGGCGAATTGCCGGCGGGGATGTCAGCGAGCCGCGGTATGACGTCGTAATAAGCGTTGAGTATCACCAGGCCGCCGGAAACGGACGAGGTTACACTTTGCGACGCCAAAACGCGATCGGGAATCCCACTGGGCGGGGTTTTCTTTGCAGCGCTCCCCCCACCGCAGGAAATGAAGCTCAGGCTGGCGCACAATCCGACCAAGAAAACAAGGCAGGTTCTTTTCAAACTCCGTGCTCCTAACGACATGAAAAAAGAAGATTTATTTGTGAAATCGTGGATTATAACAGACCCGGAAGCGGTCTTCCTTGGGCTCGACCGCGGCTCGCGCGACATGGTGAAATCCATGCGACTGTCCCGGCGCTTCAAGTCCGAATGTTGAAGATGCACGGGCCTGCCTCATTCCTGTATTCTGAGTAACAATATGGCACCTGACTTTCTTGCCCGGCTCAAGCAGTCCCCCGTATTGGGCGACGGCGCCATGGGGACGCTGCTTTACGCCAAGGGCATCTTCATCAACCGATCGTACGACGAGTTGAATATTTCCCAGCCCGATTTGATTCGAGGAATTCATCACGAGTATTTGCAAGCCGGGGCCGAGATTATTGAAACCAATACTTTCGGAGCCAATTCGTTTCGCCTGGGACGGCATAGTCTGGCGGACAAAGTCAGCGACATCAATCGGGCCGGCGTACGCATCGCTCGCGAGGCCGCCAAGAGCTTCGATGTATGGGTTGCGGCATCGGTTGGCCCGCTGGGAACCAGAATCGAACCGCTGGGAAAAACTTCGTTCCAGGAGGCTCGGGACGCTTTTCGCCAACAGATTGAAGTACTGGTCGAAGGCGGCATCGATCTGTTGATGTTTGAGACCTTCGGGTATCTGGAAGAGATTCATCAGGCAATGCTCGCCGCAAGAGATGTGAGCAGTTCTCTGCCGATTGTCGCGCAGGTCACGATTGACGAAGACGGCAATTGTTTGGATGGTTCAGCCCCTGAAATATTCGTTCCGAAACTCGCCGAATGGGGAGCGGACGTTATCGGTTGCAACTGCAGCGTGGGCCCGGTTGCCATGCTGGATGCGATGGAGCGCGTGCGCGCGGCCACGACCTTGCCGCTGGCGGCGCAGCCGAACGCAGGCATTCCGCGATCGGTGGACGGCCGGAATATTTATTTGTGCTCGCCGGAATATATGGCCAGCTACGCCCGCAAATTTGTAGCGGCGGGAGTTCGTCTGGTGGGCGGCTGCTGCGGAACCACTCCGGAGCATATCCGCGTGATGAAGTCGGCGCTGCGTGTAGGCGAAGCGCGAGGAAAAGCAGCCTCGAAGCCGGTCGCAGACGGGCATGCCACTCCGAAGCCTGCTCCGGCCGTGCCGCTGCAAAACAGGTCGCTGCTTGGCGGGAAGCTGGCTCGGGGCGAGTTTGTCACCATGGTTGAGATCGTTCCGCCCGAAAGGAATCGATATTACAGAAAGAAGTTGAAGGAGCCCGGTTCTTGAAGTCGGTGGGCGTGGACGCGGTCAACATTCCCGACAGTCCGCGAGCCTCGGCGCGCATGAGTAATCAGGCGCTCTCGCTGCTCATCCAGCGGGAGATCGGCATTGATGCGATTCTTCATTACACCTGCCGCGACCGCAACGTGCTGTGCATTCAGAGCGATCTGCTCGGAGCGGCAGCGGTCGGCATCAAGAATCTCATCTGCATCACCGGAGACCCTCCGAAGATGGGCAACTATCCTGACGCGACCGCCGTGTTTGATGTAGACGCGATCGGACTAGTCAACATTGTTCACAACCTGAATCGCGGGCTCGATCTGGGGGGAAATCCAATTGGCGCCGGGACGGGATTTGTGATCGGCGTGGGGGCGAACCCGGGGCTAACCGATCTGGATGAGGAGATTCGGCGCTTCGAGTACAAGGTTGAGGCTGGAGCAGAATATGCGGTCACTCAGCCGGTATTTGATCTGCGGCTGCTGGAAAACTTCCTGCGGCGGATTGAGCATTGCCGCATCCCGGTTGTGGCTGGCATTTGGCCGCTGGTCAGCGTGCGCAACGCGGAGTTCATGAAGAATGAGCTGCGAGTCTCCGTGCCCGACGCGATTCTGGAACGTATGGCGCGAGCGCAAACGCCGGAGGCTGCGCGGGCCGAGGGAGTGGCTATCGCGCGGGAAATGCTGATTGCCGCCCGTCAGATGGTGCAAGGCGCGCAAATCAGCGCGCCCTCGGGGCGGTATACGTCGGCAGTCGATGTACTGGAAGCACTGGGCCGAAACCACGGCTCCGTGGTGACCGCTTAACGACCCTCGGATCGTCTCGACCCCTGTTGCCGAGGGTCCGAGAGCGGTCTGGCCCTAGGGCGTTTCCCAGTCTGGAATTATCCTTTGCATATTTTTAGGTACTTCCCATTCAAAACACTGGACACCGGTTGCAAATAGTTGCATTACAATAAGAGACGGAGCGAAAATCCCGTTGCCAAAGTTTGAAGAGTGCCTCCAGCGGCTGGAGAAAATTGTTCAGGAACTGGAAAAGGGAGAGGTCCCACTGGAAACGTCTCTTACGCTCTTTGAAGAGGGGATGCAGCTCTCTTCCGCCTGCCGCAAGGAGTTGGAGCAAGCCGAAGGAAAAGTCGAGATCCTGTTGAAAAAGAACGGGAAGCTTCAAGCCGAACCATTCGAACCGCCGACGGAAAAGTTGTCCGCACGCCGATAGCGCGTGTGATTCTGTTCGCGATTCGAGATCTTTAAAGATGTCTGTGCGTTGTGGTAACCCAGGCCACCCGCAGCCCGAGTCGAATGTTGACGTCCGCCGTTGACGAAGGTTGAAAAGGGGAAAGAATGGCTCAAAATGATGTGTTTGTACTTGAGCACGATCCTGGAGTTGCGCGGTCCCTGGCTGGAGGACTTCGCCCTCATTTTTCAGTGCACCTAACCCAATCGCGCGAAGAACTGCGCGCCAACTTAGTCCGCAACCGTCCGGAAGCTGTGGTGCTCAACATCGAGTACTGGCGGCTGACGGATATCGAGAGTTTGCATCGCGATTTTCCATCCCTCCCCATTGTCTGCACCCACCGTGTCCCTGATGAAGAAATGTGGATGGCCGCTCTGGAAGCGGGCGCCAGCGATGTGTGTCCCAGTGATGACGTGGCCAACGTGCTTACGTCAGTGCTGCGAAGCACGGCGCTTTCGCGTGGCGCCGCTGCATAGATTCCATCTTGTCTGCTAAGAGGACGCCTTCGGGCGTCCTTTTTAGTTTCAGGAAACGTCGGGACACGTCAGGTTGGAACTCTCCAACCCCGTCGATTAAGATAAGACGATTTTTCGCAAAATCATCTTCACAAACGTTGCCAAGCCCAGCATTCGATCTTGCCGTCTATTCATATCTCAGCGCTACTGTAGGCTCGACGCGCATGGCCCGGCGCGCTGGAAAGTAACAGGCGAGAGTACCAGCCGCGAACAATATAGCCGCTGCCACGCTGAGGGCTGCGATATCTATCGGCTTTACATCGAACAGCAAACTCGCGATCCACCGGCCTGCTCCAAAGATCGCGGGGATTCCAATGCCCACACCGATCACAATCAGCAACAGGGATTCGCGCAGAATGAGCCAAAGAACGTTGTTGCGCTGGGCCCCCAGCGCCATGCGAATTCCGATCTCGCCGGTGCGGCCAGTGACCGCATAGGACATGACACCGTAGAGCCCGATGCAGACCAAAATCATTGCAAGAGGACCGAAAACTCCCGAGATTTCGGTTATTGTACGATCGCTGGTCAGTGACTGAGAGATGCGCTGATTCATGGTCTGAATGTCTACCGGCGGCAAATTCCCGGCCATCTGTTTCACAGCGGCGCGAATCGTCGATGCTGCGAGAGCTGGATCCGCAGATGTGCGGACCAGGAAATTAGCGTAGTTCACTTCCCCAATGGGATTGAAAAACGGAATGTAGAATCGCCGCTGCGGCTTTTCCCGGACGCTGCCGTGTTTGGAATCCGCCACGACCCCGATGACAACGAAGTCTGATGGACCCAGCGTCGTCTTTACCGCAACGCGCTTTCCGATTGGATTCGCGTTGCCGAAGAAGTAACGAGCCGCGGTCTGATTAACCAACCCAACGCGCTGGCCATGCCCACTGTCTTGCGGTCCAATTTCGCGGCCGTAAAGTATCGGAATCCCCGCCGTGGAGAAGTAATTGGGCCCAACCATGTCCCAGTGCGAGTCTTGCGGTCCGGCGGTGGCGGGTTTGCTTCCTTCGACCGATATGTCAGAGTTGGAGTCCCCTCCCCCGAATAAACCATTATCCATCAAGGTCGTTCCGCGTATGGTAGGAAGCGCGTTCAAGCGGTCAAGCATCTGTTGGAAAAGTTGATTGATCTCCGACCTCTTGTAGCCATAGGAGAGCGGGCTGACGTTGAAATTCAACAGGTGATCACTGTCGTAGCCAATCTGGACGCTCGCCAGATTCTTAAAGCTGCGGAGAAATTGACTGGCTATCACCAAAAGCACTAACGACAAGGCGACCTGCGCCACCACGAGAATCTTTGCAACGGGTACGCGTCCGGCTTGCGAACCTCCACCGGTGATGCCGCGCGATGTTCCTTTCAAAATTGGGTTGAGATCCAACCGAGCGGCGCGCAACGCAGGCGCAAGACCGAACAGGATTCCAGTCAGGACGGCAGCGCACAGCGTGAACATCAGTACTCCGGAATCCAGATGCACGTCGAGCGGGATTAGATCGGCTCCGCCGGACACCAACCGAACCAGTGCGGCATCTGCCAAGCGCGCAAGAAGAAGACCAAAAGCGGCACCGATCAGGGCGAGAAGAATGCTTTCCGTCAGCAACTGACGGATCAATCTCCAGCCTCCGGCTCCCATGGCTACGCGGACGGCGAGTTCTTTTTGTCTCCCGGCGGATCGAACCAACAAGATATTCGCCACATTGGCGCACGCGATCAGCAGAATCAGGCCAACGACAGCCATGAGTATCTTCAGCGGCTTGCTGAAATCTCCACGCAGCGTCGACGCCCCGCGGCCGCCCTCGACAACGGCCAAGTGCTGATTCATAAACGTGCGCCGCTCGTCTGCAGACATCTGATCGGTTTGCGACTGCAGCATCTGCTGGAAGACCGCATTGAGATTAGCGTTCGCCTGGTCGATTCTCACCCCTTGCTTCAGGCGTCCGATTGCCTGCAGCCACTCGGTTTTATGAAAGGGCTTTGTCTCCAATGAAAGATAATCGCGGCCCGGATAAATCTCGGATTGCATGCTCAGCGGAACCCACACGCCGGGTGAGAGTCCGACCGTCTCGCCGCTGAATGCGGGAGGCGTCACGCCGATTATGTCAAACCATGTACCGCGTATCCTTATTTTGTTTCCAAGCGCCGCGCGATTTCCGTCGAGTTGGTCCTGCCAGAAACGGTAACTGACCACCGCCACAGGATTGGCGTCGCGCACTACATCAACTTCGGTAGTGAAGAGGCGACCGAGAATGGGATCTACGCCCAAGACGGAAAAGTACGATCCGCTCACAAGACCGATCTGGACAGGGGTGCTCTCGGAGATCTGGCCTTGGCTTTCAATTCCGACGCTGAGTTTCGGTCCCTCACTCGCCGAAGCAGTCAAACCGGACAGAACGTCGTTATGTTTCGATAGCTCCTGAAACTCGGTGTAGGTGAGAAAGTCGCGGTTTCCATCGCCAAAACCTTGTTCCATGCCCTGGTTGTCTGGGTTGGTGAGAAAGACCAGGTGCTGAGGATCTTTGACAGGCAGGCTCCGGATCAGCACCGAATCGAGGACCGAGAAGATCGCAGTATTCGCACCAATGCCGAGCGCCAGGGTAAGGACTGCGACCAGAGTAAATCCCGGATTTCTTCCCAGCATCCGCGCGGCAAATCTGAAGTCCTGCCAGAAGGTAAGCAAGGGACACCTCCAAGAAGATGAGTCCAGAGCAATTGCGATTCCTCGAATTGTGTCTTCCGTACGCTGAAAAGCAACAACTTAACCGATCCAGATGAGAGGCGGGCGTTCGTTCGCGGACAATACCGACCGTAACTGGACACGCGGATGGAGTGAGAGCACATATTGGATTCAGGCGAACCCGGCGGTTAGTGCGGGCCGACTGCCGAATTTTTCCTGAAGTCCACAACCTCCGAATCCTCTACTTACGGCTTGTTATACTCACTGTTTCATGCTCACTGAGACTCTCGAACAAGGGCGGCTGCTCACCGATGCCGCGCTCGACCGGCTCATTCCGCTGGAAACTGAGCATCCGGTCTCGATTCACAAGGCGATGCGCCATAGCGTGTTTGCCGGCGGGAAACGGCTTCGGCCGGTCCTTTGCATGGAAGCCGGGCGCATGGTGGCCGGATCGTTGCCGGCGGGGATTGAAGAATTGGGAGCAGCGCTCGAAATGCTGCACACTTATTCGCTGATTCACGACGACCTTCCCGCGCTCGACAACGACGACCTGCGCCGCGGACTTCCCACGTGCCATAAAGTTTTCGGCGAGGCTCTCGCCATCCTCGCCGGAGATGCGCTGCAGACTCGAGCCTACGAAGTTCTGGCGCGATTGAAATGTCCCGCCGAGTCGCGCGTTCGCATCATTCAGGAGATTGCCCGCGGCACGGGCACAATCGACGGCATGATCGGGGGCCAAGTCGTCGATCTGGAGGCGGAACATTCGCAGCCGACCAAGGAGATGCTGGAGTACATCCATCGCTCGAAAACCGCTGCGCTGATTACAGCCAGCCTGGTGAGCGGCGGATTATATGCAGGAGCGAAAGATAGCGAGGTAGCGAAGCTGCGCTCCTTTGGCTCGGCGATTGGCTTGGCCTTCCAAATTGTGGACGACGTGCTTGACGTGACCCAGAGCTCCGAACAACTGGGAAAGACTGCCGGAAAAGACACTGCCTCTGAAAAAGTTACTTACCCGGCCCTGTTTGGCGTGGAGGCGTCGGAGCGCAAAGCCGACGCGCTGGTGAACGACGCAATGGCGCAACTGGACAGCTTTGGCGAGCGCGCCGAGACACTCAAGGAGTTGGCGCGGTATTTAGTGGAGCGGAAGAAGTGAGAAGAGCGGGCGTCGGACCTCGGACCTCAGACTTCGCCTTTGTATCATTCTGTGTTCATCGGCACGCTGTGGTAAAAACTAAGTATGGCGATGGAGTTCGCCACAACCGCCTGCACTCGATTGGCAGGCTGATAACTCCTACAGAATTGAACCTTTTTGTTTTGTAGGAGAACCCATTGAAGAACTTTCTTGTCATTTCTATCGCTGCCATTGCCGGCGCGAATCTACGCTTCTTTTTGAGCCGGCTTGCCGCCAAAGAATTTGGTCCCGTCTTTCCCACGGGAACGCTCATCATCAATATCCTGGGCAGTTTTATCGTTGGTTTCTTCGTGATCTGGACCAGTGAGCGCGTGTTGATCGATCCACGATGGCGGGTGCTGGTGGTGGTTGGCTTCTGCGGCTCGTTCACCACTTTTTCGAGCTACGCTTTCGAAACGATGTCATTTTTCGAACAGGGGCAATGGGGATTGATGGTGACGAACATTCTCACCAACAACCTGCTGTCTCTGTGCGCAGCGCTTGGGGGAATGGCGCTGGCGCGAGCCCTTTGAGCATGAACGATCTTCCTACACTGGAAACTGCTCGGCTCCAGTTGCGCACTTATAGCGAGGCCGACATCCCCGAACTGGTTCCGCTGATTGGGGCGCGAGAGGTTGCAGCTACTACTGGGCGAATCCCCCATCCTTATACCGAGCAGGATGCGCGGGATTTTCTCGCTCTGATTCGCGACGATGATGAATTTCGCTTTGCAGTAATCCTGCGTGATGGCGGCCAAATGTGTGGAGGGGTGGGGCTGCGACCGGCGTCGCAGCATCAGCATGCCGAGCTTGGCTACTGGATTGGCGTCCCTTACTGGGGCAATGGCTATGCGACCGAAGCGGCGAGGGAGTTGCTGCGTTATGGGTTTGAGAATCTCAAATTCCATCGTATCTACGCTTCGCATTTCAAGAACAATGTTGCGTCAGGGCGAGTGCTGAAAAAACTACGCATGCGCTACGAAGGCTGCCAGCGGGGACACGTGCGGAAGTGGGATCAATTCATCGACCTGGAGTTGTACGGCCTGCTGCGGCAGGAATGGGAGCAGAGCGAGTAGAATGCCTGAAACTAAAGCTATGGCGGTACAAGTCACAATTTATTTGAATGAAGCCGACCAGTGGCGACACCGGCCGCTGCATATGGAAATTCTTAATTACTTGCGCTCGGAAAATGTCTATGCCGCCACCGCCATTCATGCCGTTGCGGGATTTTTGGGAAGGCAGCGTGTGAAGACGGCGCACCTGGCGGATGCTGGAGGCAAGATGCCTGTAGTCATCATTTTCGTCGACACCGATGAGCACGTCAGCCGCGTGCTTCCCACGTTGAAGGAGATGGCGGCGCAGCGGCTGATCGTGCGCGAAAATGTCGTGCTGGAACAGGGGAATCTCGACTGAATGTCTTCCCTTGCCTCGAGCACACCGCTGGACATTCTGGCGATCGCTGCGCACCGTGACGATGTGGAGCAAACCTGCGGCGGCACCTTGCTGAAGGCAGCAAAGCGCGGGCAGCGTACCGGCATCCTCGACCTGACGCAGGGCGAAATGGGAACGCGCGGCACGGCAGAAGATCGTGCCCGTGAAGCCGACGACGCAGCGAAAATTCTAGGGGCAAGCTGGCGCCGGGCTCTCGATCTTCCAGACGGTCGAGTGGAGAACACTTGGGAGAACCGGCTGAAGGTGGCAAGCGTGATCCGGGAGACGCGGCCGCACGTAATCATCCTGCCCTACTGGAAGGGGCGGCATCCCGATCATTACACCGCTTCTGTGTTGGGATATGAAGCTTGCTTTTTGGCTGGATTGGCGAAGTTGGACTGTAGCGCCGCCGTCCCGGCGGCTGCCGGCGTAGGCGCCTCGCCCGTGCCGCTGACGGCGGGACGCCCTCAGGACAGCCGGCAGGATGCCGGCGCTACTTCGGCCGCTACTGCGCATCCCCCTCATCGTCCATTTAAGATTATTTACGCCACGCTGTATTACGACATTCGGCCTTCCTTTGTGGTGGATATCAGCGAGCAGTTTAAAGCGAAGTTCGCTTCCATCATGGCCTACAAATCGCAATTCAGCGATCAGGAAGCCGGTAAGGATCTGTTCCCTGCCCACGATGAAATTCACGCGCGTGTCGAAGCCATGGCCCGCTTCTACGGCATGCTCGGCGGCGTCACCTACGCGGAACCATTTCTGCAAAAAGAAGTCGGCCTGGTCGACGATTTGTTAGCCATTCCAGTCAAATCCATTTAGCATTTCTAAACTAAAT
The DNA here is from genome assembly GCA_963801885.1 of uncultured Acidobacteriaceae bacterium. Taxonomy (GTDB): domain Bacteria; phylum Acidobacteriota; class Terriglobia; order Terriglobales; family Acidobacteriaceae; genus Sulfotelmatobacter. The sequence continues at coordinate 240,560 of CAWDGL010000010.1, read as the reverse complement.
ATTCCCAGAGGTCGCAAATATGGCTCGAATGATTTTCGTTTTTGTTACGACGTTGGCAATGGCCGCCGCTGCCGCCGCGCAAACCGGAACGTGGCAGATCGATCCCAATCACACCGCAGCGCAGTTTGCCGTGCGGCATCTTGGCGTCTCCACGGTGCGGGGCGCATTCACCAAAGTGACCGGCTCGGCGCAGTATGATCCTGCGGATCCCTCCAAGACTGCTCTCGAGGCCACGATCGACGCAAACTCGGTGGATACGCGCGTACAAATGCGCGACAACGATTTACGCAGCCCGCGCTTCTTCGATGTGCAAAAGTATCCGACCATCACTTTTCGTTCGAAACAAACAAAGGTGGTGGGGCCAGGAAAACTGCAGATCACAGGCGATCTTACAATCCATGGCGTGACCAAAGAAGTTGTGCTCGACGTGGATGGCCCGTCGGCTCCAATTAAAGATCCCATGGGCAAAGGGTTGCGTATGGGCGCTTCGGCAACCACAAAAATCAATCGCCAGGATTTCGGCGTGAGTGCCCTGCCCGGCCCGGTGGGAGATGAGATCACGATCACGATCGATACGGAGCTGATCCAGCCGCCGAAATAGAAAAGTCTCGCGGCTGGATCCATCCGTCTTCCAACTAAACGTACAGAACTTAAAATACTCTGCTGAATAACCAGAACAGCGATCCTGACAACAGCATCGCCACCGGAAGCGTGAGCACCCACGCCAATGCCAGATTGCGGACCGTACTCATCTGAATGCCCGAGTGGTTCGCAGCCATGGTGCCAGCCACGCCTGACGAAAGTACATGCGTAGTGCTGACTGGTAGACCGAATCCATCAGCGGCGCCAATGGTCGCCATCGCGGTGATTTCAGCAACGGCGCCTTGCGCGTAAGTCAGGTGCTCTTTCCCAATTTTTTCACCGACAGTCACCACAATCCGCTTCCAGCCGACCATGGTTCCCAAGCCGAGAGCCATCGCCACGGCAACCTTCACCCAAGTGGGGATGAAGCGCGTGGAAAAATCGATGTGCTTTTTATAGTTGGCAAGTACTGCAGCATCAGCGGTGGAAAACTTGGGCTGACCGGTCTTTGCCGTGAGCCGCAGAGCTTCGCTCATCAGATAAAGATCGTTACGGAAGTTGCGCACTCGATCATTGGGAACATTCTTGAGTTCCTTGTAGATGCTGGTTTCGTTGCCAATGTCATTTACCAGCGTGCGCATGGCCAGCATGGTGTTGGCGGTGAATTTTTTCGTGCGAATGTAATCGGTAACGTCATCGCGCGCATCTCCGATTACAGCCCCGGGTTCCACGTAGTGGTCGAGCGCAGATGCCGCTTGCTGAGAGCTGGCAATAAAATCTTGCGACTGCTGGTAAGTCACCGCGTGGTTCAAAGCATAAGCGGTGGGCACGGTTCCGATCAGAATCAGCATGATTAGCCCCATGCCTTTTTGCCCGTCATTGGAGCCGTGGAAAAAGCTGACTCCGGTGCACGTCAGAATGAGCAGGCAACGAATATAGAATGGGGGCGGCTCCGTTCCCTCAGGAGCGCGATATAGCTTCGGGTCCTTAATGAGCGCCTTCGCCAGCAACAATAAAAGTGCGGCCACGCCGAATCCCACGATTGGCGAGAGCAGCAGCGACTTGCCGATGTTGGCTGCTTGTCCCCAGTCAACGCCGGAAGTTCCGCTTTTGCCCGACATCAGTTGATTGGCGATGCCCACGCCGATTACCGAGCCAATCAGAGTGTGGGAACTCGATGCCGGCAGTCCGAAGTACCACGTTCCCAGGTTCCAGATGATGGCGGCGACGAGCAGGGCGAACACCATGGCAAACCCTGCTTTGCTGCCGACCTGTAAAATCAATTCGACGGGCAAGAGCGAGATGATGGTGAATGCGACCAGCCCGGACGAAACCATCACGCCGAGAAAGTTCCAGAAGCCCGACCAAACTACCGCCACGTGAGGCTCGAGCGAATGCGTGTAGATGACCGTGGCCACGGCGTTGGCGGTATCGTGAAATCCGTTCACAAATTCAAATGCCAAAGCAACAAACAGCGCGATTCCCAGCAAAATGTAAGGGAGCGCGGACGTGGCGTGCAAGTTTGAAAGATCGCGCAGAAGGTGCGTGCCAGCATAGGCGAAGCCGATGGCAAGAACGACTCCGAAAATAACCATGCCGATTTTGCCGGGTGAAGAGCGACCGAGTTTGGCATCGAGAACAGTAGTAGCGGTAGCCATGTTGATCCTCTGGGACGGTCAGGATGTCGCGATTTGAGTCCGACTTGAATTGCGGAACTATAGAGAAGGAATGTTACGGGTGTGTTAAAAGTGCGCGGGGGTGGTGAGAATCGTGAGAACTTAGAGCTGTTCTATCGCGGGCTGGGAGATCGTTAACGAAGGAGATCTCCCTCAACCTCATTTTTTCAGTGCGACGGCAAGGCCATCGCGGATCGGAAGGATCGTCGTGTAGAACTCGTTGGAGTCATAGAGCTTGCGATTGAAGTCGAGAATGGCTTTGGTTGTCGCGTCCTTCGGGCTCTTTTCGGCAACCCGTCCGCTCCAGAGCACATTATCGGTGATGAACAATCCATCCTTGCGCAACCTGGGAGCCACCAGGCGCAGCACACGCGGATAGTCTTCCTTGTCGACATCGTTAAAAATGATGTCGAACTCCTGCTTCTGTTCTGAGAGAAATTCCAAAGCGTCGCCCACGTGCAGCGTGATGCGGTTGGCCACGCCGGCGCGCGTGAAGTAGCCCCGAGCCCGCTCCGCATTCTTTGAATCGCCATCGGTATAAATCACCCGCCCTGCATCGCCTACTGCTTGAGCCCACCAGATCGTCGAGTATCCGATGGCAGAGCCGAGTTCGAACACGTTGCGAGCGTTAATGGTGAGAGCCAATTGCTGCAAAACCCGCGCCACTGCGGGGCCTACGATAGGCACTTTGTGCTGGCTGGCATAGTCTTCCATCTCAGCCAGCACCGGATCGCGCTTGGGCAGCATGGAATACAGGTAGTCGTCCACGGGACCGGCCGTGGTGAAATCGTAGTGTCGCCAACTGGCTCGGGTATTGCTCTTGGTGTTCTGAGTCTTCTTATTTTGGGGCACGCGTCTTCTCTTTCTTTATTTTCAACCGCCGATGGTTTGGCCAGGCTTCATTTCAACAACCTCAACGCCGGAAACCAGTTTCTTGAACTCGCTCGGTGTCCCCGTGAGCACCGGGAAGGTTCCGAAGTGCATGGGAATGACTGCCTTCGGCTTCAGCAGATTGCAGGCATAGGCCGCTTCCCGCGGCGACATCACAAAGCGGTCGCCAACCGGCAGCATGGCAATCTCGGGCGCGTAGAGTTCGCGGATAATCGCCATATCGCCAAATACTGCCGTGTCTCCCGCATGATAAATTTTCAGGCCACTGGAGAACTCAATTACATAACCGCACGCCTCGCCGCCGTAAACGATCTGATCGCCGTCGGAGATACCGCAGGAATGGTCGGCGTGAACCATGGTGACTTTGATATCGCCTACAGTTTGCGTTCCGCCTTTATTCATGGGCGATGCCTGCTTCGCGCCTTTCTTTTCCAACCACCCGCAGAGTTCGAAGATTCCTACCACGATCGGGTTATGTTGCTTCACAACTTCCACCGCGTCACCAATATGGTCGAAATGTCCGTGCGTGCAGAGCAGAACATCGGCCTTCTTCACTTTCTTTTCAGCCTCGGGGCACATAGGATTCCCCATAATCCAGGGATCGATGATGATGGTTTTACCGGTCGCGGTTTCAATACGAAATGTAGAGTGTCCTAACCAGGTGAGTTTGATGTCTTTCAGATTCATGCTGCGTCCAGCTCCTGACTTCTAGCTTTTCTACCATTCAACAATTCTCTAGTTTAATATGAAACGCCATGACAGAACTTAAAGTGCTGATTTCGCGGCAGGATATTGCGAAGCGCGTAAGCGAACTGGGCGCGCAGATCACCAAAGACTTTGCGGGCGAATCCATCATTCTCGTCGGCGTGCTCAAGGGCGCGGCAATTTTTCTCTCCGATTTGGCACGGAACATCGATCTCGACTCCACTTTCGACTTCATCGCGGTCTCCAGCTATGGAAATCGTCCGAGTCCGACGCAGGAATTGAAGAGCGGTTGGGACTCGACCGGCGAAGTGAAGTTAACCAAGGACGTAGACCAGTCGATGAAGAGTAAGAATGTGATTCTGGTGGAAGACATTCTCGACACCGGCCTGACCATGACATATCTGAAAAAGATGCTGTTCGCGCGTCAACCTAAGAGCCTGAAGGTCGCGGCGCTGCTCGACAAGCCTTCGCGGCGCAAGCTGCCGCTCGAAGGCGACTATGTGGGTTTCAAGATTCCCGACGAATTTGTGGTGGGCTACGGACTGGACTACGCGGAGAAATATCGCAATCTCGCCGATATTTGCGTTGTGCCCCGAGAATAATTGGTCGCGAATCCCATGCGGAATCCACGACTTCCCTTTCAAACTGCCATCCCTGCAAGCTAAAGTAAACCGCGAACGCGGCTGCTATCATACGAGCGATGAGTTCGGTCGTTTCCAAGCCAGATCGTCTGCCAGTCGAGTCGTTGCTGCTCGACGTTGCCGACGTGTTGGCCACGTCGCTCGACCTGGACACAACGGTAAGACGGGTCGCCGAAGTCGTCCGCAAGGTTATCGATTACGAGATTTTTGCCATCTTGCTGCTCAATGAAAAAACGCAGGAGCTGCGTTTTCGCTTTCAGGTAGGCTATCCGCCGGAGTTTGCCGAGCGCAGCCGGATTAAAGTTGGCGAAGGCGTAACCGGACAGGCTGCGCAACTACGACAGGCGGTTCTGATTGACGATGTCACTCAGGACTCCCGCTATATCGAAGCCGTACCGAATGTTCGTTCTGAACTTGCGATCCCGTTGATCAGCAAGAATCGCGTCATCGGCGTAATTGATATTGAGGCGCGGGAACCGCGCTATTTCAACGAAGAGCATGTGCGTGTGCTGACGCTGGTCGCCTCACGCATGGCCGCCGGTATTGAGAATGCTCAGCTCTACGCAAAAACCACGAAGCAAGCGCGCATTCTGCTGCTGCTCAACGAAATTGCCCGGGAGCTAAGCTCGATTCTGAATCTGGACGAGCTTTTCGGCCGAATCGCGGAACTGGTGCGGCGATTGATTGACTACCAGATGTTCAGCATCCTACTGGTAGACGCTTCTGGCGAGAAATTGCAGCACCGCTTCTCTCTTCGCTTTAACGAAAATATTCATCTGAAGCACGACATTCCGCTGGGACGGGGCCTGGTAGGCTCTGCCGCGGAAAGCAGGCAAGCGGTGCTGGTGCCTGACGTCACCAAAGATCCTCGTTACGTCGAGGCGAATCCGGAGACCCGATCGGAACTGGCGGTACCGCTCATCTATAAGGACAAAGTGATCGGTGTGCTCGACCTGGAGCACACGCGACGCGGCTTCTTCACCGAAGAACATCGGCTCACCATGACTACTTTGGCCGCGCAAATTGCGATTGCAGTAGAGAACGCACGGCTGTATGAAGAGATCGAACGGCAGGAACGCCGGCTGGAGCGCGATCTGGCGCTGGCGCGAGAGTTACAGGGACGTTTGCTGCCGCAAACGAATCCTAAGCTTGCGCATCTCGATGTCGCTGCGAAGTTTGTGCCGGCGCGCGCCATCGGCGGGGATTTGTACGATTTCATTCCTTACTCCATGTCGCGGCTTGGCATTGTCATTGGCGACGTTAGCGGAAAAGGCGCGCCTGCCGCGATCTACGCTGCTCTCGTCAGCGGAATCATTCGTTCGCACGCTCCCATTGAGCCGGGGCCGGCCGAGATGCTTTCCGCGGTGAATTTATCGCTCGCCGAGCGGCGCATCGAGGCGCAGTTCGTTTCCATCATTTTTGCGCTATGGGATGACGAGCAGCGGCTTCTGACGGTTGCGAACTCAGGACTGCCGCGCCCTATTTATGTTCACGCCAAAGACGAAGTAATCGAAGCTGTCGAAGCGACAGGCTTGCCCCTCGGCCTGTTTGACGAAGCCGAATACGATGAATTCAAATTCCGCATGAAGCCGGGAGACATGTTCGTGTTTTTCAGCGACGGCATTCTCGACGCTCGCAATCATAAGGGCGAGTTGTTCGGACGTGGACGGGTCGAGCAAATCATTGGCGAATGCCAGGGGAAATCGGCGAATTGTGTTGTGGATTCGCTCTTCAAAGCCGCGGCTGAACACTCTGCCGGTGTTGAGACCTTCGACGATCAGACCGTGGTCGCGATCCGAGTGCGAGGCGGTACGCACAGTTCCCCCAAGAAAAAATGACTTCGCGAAGTCCGAACCTACTCGCGCGTGCTCCTGGCTTTGTGTATCACAAGACAACGCACGGCATTTTTCGCCGCGGTGAAAAATACGTTCTGCATTGCGAAGACGTCGCTCTTCCAAAACTGGCGGAGCGGTATGGAACGCCTCTTTACATTTACTCGGCGACCACCATTCGCGACCGCTATGACACGTTCGACGCGGCTTTCCGCGACCTGCCGCACACCCTGTGCTATTCCGTGAAGGCGAATTCGAACCTGGCTATTCTGCGAATGCTAGCCAGGAAGGGCTGCGGCTTTGACGTGGTTTCCGGCGGAGAGTTGGAACGCGTGCTGGTCGCCGACCGTAAGGCCGCGAGGGCCGTGGTTTTTTCCGGCGTGGGCAAGACGCGCGAAGAACTCACCGCGGCGTTGAAGGCTGGAATCATGCTCTTCAACGTGGAGAGCGAATCGGAGTTGTGGGCGCTGGCGGAGTGTGCCGTCCGTCTGCGCAAAATTGCGCCTATCGCTTTGCGTGTGAATCCTGACGTTGCCGCCGAAACTCATCCATACATTTCCACGGGACTGCGAAAACACAAATTCGGAGTTCCGATTCGCGAAGCGCGAGCGCTCTACGCTCAGGCGTCAGGAGCTCGCAGCCTGAGGGTTCGTGGAGTGAGCGTTCACATCGGCTCTCAGATCACCGATGTCGCGCCTTTCGGCGAGGCCATGGCGCGCGTAGCCGATCTTGTCCGCGAACTGCGGCATGACGGGCACCGCATCGATTACATTGACGGAGGCGGCGGACTTGGCATCGACTACGACACGCAAGACGAAGATAGCTTTTCACGCGGTGTGAGCGCCTACGCGCGGGCCGTGACCATGCCGCTACGCGGTTTGAACGTGCGTCTGCTCCTGGAACCTGGGCGCGCGATCATTGGCCCCGCTGGAATCCTGCTGGCGTCGGTGGTGTACCGCAAGACGAATGACGGCAAGCGATTCCTAGTAGTGGATGCCGCGATGAACGATCTGATTCGCCCGGCGCTCTACGGCGCTTTCCACGAAATTATTCCCGTGGTGCAAAACCCGGCGTCCCCTGCAAGGTCGGAGGTTACCGACATCGTCGGCCCAGTATGCGAGACCGGAGATTTCTTCGCCCGTGACCGCGAGTTGCCGCCTGTAGAAGAAGGAGACCTGCTGGCTATTCTGGATGCCGGGGCTTACGGGATGGTCCTCGCCTCCAACTACAATACGCGCCCACGCGCAGCCGAAGTTCTGGTCTCCGGAAAGTCCGTGAAAGTGATCCGGCAGCGGGAAAAAGTGTCGGACTTGTTGCGCGCCGAGCTCTGATTCCTTCCTGCCCGCCCGGCAAGCTCAACTCTAGATTTGCCGGTCGCCCCACTTCATCTTGGTGCGAAGCACGTGAAAAAAATCAGTGCCCGTGCGGAAAAGATTTACTTGATGTTCGGAACGGCGGCAGCGTACGCGGTCGCCGTCGCATAGGTCCACACCCGGTTGCCCGTCCAAACTTAGATACGCAACTTCTTCCTCACTGCGCAGCAGAATCTCGATCTCCACCGAATCGGGTACGACGAGCGGACGATGAGTCAAAGAATGCGGCGCCACCGGCGTGATCACAAAGGCGCTGACGCTGGGCATGAGTACCGGACCACCCGCCGAAAGAGAGTATGCCGTCGAACCTGTCGGCGTCGCGACGATCATGCCATCCGCACGGTAACTGGAAACGAATGCCTTATCGACGAAGAGATCGTAAGTGTTAAGTCGCGCCAGAGCGGTCTTGTTCACTACAGCGTCGTTGAAGACCTGATAACTTCCCAGGACTTCGCTTCCGCGCAACAATTCGACCTGCATGAGCGACCGACGTTCGATCATGGCGCGCTTCTGCGCAATGGCCTCGAGCATGGAATAAAGCGATTGCAGCGGAACTTCCGTCAGGAATCCAAGCGATCCTAAGTTGACTCCCAGCAGAGGAACATCGACCGTCGCAGTAACGCGCGCGGCTGACAAAAGTGTTCCATCGCCGCCGAGCACGACCACAAGATCCAGCGGGCGGGAGGCGATTTGCGCTCGTGGCACGACCTCGGGTCCGTTGGTATAGTTGGCTGTTTGCTGATCGATCACGACTTTATAGCCGTTTTCACCCAGCCATGCGAGCAGACCGGGAAGAATCTGTGCGACTGCCGGTCGGTTGGGCCGTGAAATGATGGCGGCGGTTTTGATGGACGCTTGCGGGGTGGGCATGGTGGTGAAAGAAAGATTGTACAGAATTCGTGGTTTTTCTCCACAGAGGCGACGAGGCTCGAAAATCAAAATGCGCCATAGAGCAGGAACTCGCGATTGCCTTCAACGCCCTGAATGGGAGATTCGATCGAATCCGTCTCTGCGCCCAGATTTTTCAGCGCGGCTCTCACTTTCTCTACCGCCGCCAGTTGTACGGCCTCGTCGCGAACAATGCCGCCTTTACCCACATGTTCGCGGCCCGCTTCGAACTGCGGTTTCACCAGTACGACAATCTTTCGCTCTTTGCGATCGGCAGGCGATTCCGGAAACGCTGCGCGAATCACGGCAGGTAGCACCAGGGTCGCGGAAATGAAGGAAACGTCCATTGCGATGAAATCCACCGGGGTGCCAAGCGCCTCCCGAGTTAAATAACGAGCGTTGGTTTTTTCCAGAAGCCGCACTCGCGCATCCTGGCGAAGTCGAAAGTCCAACTGCCCGTAGCCGGTGTCGATTGCGATGACCTGCGCCGCGCCGCATTGAAGAAGACAATCGGTGAACCCCCCAGTGGACGCTCCGACATCGAGACAAATCTTGCCAGCGACCGCGATCTGCCAGTGCACGAGCGCGCGCTCCAGTTTTAGACCGCCGCGGCTCACATACTTCAGATCTTCGCCAAGCAGACGAATCTCGCACTCCTCGGAAACTTGCGCGCCGGCTTTCTCAATCTTCTGATCATCCGCCAACACTTTGCCTGCAAGGATAAGAGCTTGTGCGCGTTCGCGCGATGCCGCCAGACCGCGGTCCACAAGAAGTTTGTCGATTCTGGTTGTCACAACAGTTTGGAAAAAATATTCTGCCCGCGGGCGTCACACGAAAGTGCCAGCACCCGCTTCAGTGCAAAGTGTTGAAGCATCTCTTAAGGAACCACTTAGGTTAGCACTTTGGACTTTTTCCACAGCATTTTCCACGAACATGTTGAAAACTTCGGTCCATAGAATGCCTCAGTGATGAATGCCCAGCGACTCTCGAACGCTGATCGTACAAAAAAATAAAAGCCGCCCGAAACCGGCGCGGCCTTTCATTTTGTTTCCTACTTCTTGCCTGCTTTCTAAATCATCCCGCGACTTCTTCGAGCAGTTTCTGATCGATATCAAAGTTCGAATGCACATTCTGAACATCGTCTTGATCTTCGAGCGCTTCCATCAGACGAATCATGGTATTGGCTGCTGCGCCCTCGAGCTTGATGTAGTTCTGAGGAATCATGGCGACGCTGGCGGATATCGGCTCGATTCCGGCTTTTTTCACAGCTTCCAATACCGCTTCGTAGGCTGACGTATCGGTCAGGATTTCCCAGTTGTCGCCGTCGTCATTCAAATCTTCGCCACCCGATTCGAGAACGATATTCATCAAATCGTCTTCTTTGGCAGCGGCCTTCGCGATCAGGATGTCCCCTTTCTTGTGAAACATCCATGAAACGGCGCCGGCTTCGGCCATGTTGCCGCCGTTTTTGCCAAAGACGTGCCGAATCTCGCTCACGGTGCGATTGCGATTGTCGGTGTTGATGTCGAGCAATACCGCGACGCCGCCGGGCCCGTAGCCTTCGAGTGAAAATTCCTCATAGGTCGCACCGGGCAATTCACCGGTACCGCGCTGAATGGCCCGCTTAATATTGTCGGCAGGCATGTTCTCGGCCTTGGCCGCTACGATGGCGCCACGCAGGCGCGGGTTGGAGTCAGGGTCGCCGCCGCCATTCTTGGCGGCAATGCTGATTTCCTTGATGAGACGGGTGAAAATCTTGCCGCGCTTGGCATCGAGCGCGCCCTTTTTGTGCTTGATTGTGGCCCATTTGGAATGGCCAGACATGGTTAGACCTCGTATCTAGAACTCGTATCTAAAGATCGCCTTCAAAGAGCCGTGAATGGCGCAGGATTCGCCGTCAGAGGAGATCACAGGATTACCTCGATATGCATGCAGGCGAATTCGGATTATAGCATGCTACTGGAGTCGCTTGCGCCGGGATGTATTGCTTTGCGAGTCACAGGCAGCTCCGCAAGGGCCTGGTATCCGCAGCGGAAAATGGCGGACGCGCTGGGGCAAAGGACACTGAACTCCTACGGACCACAAGCGCTTCTTGCTAAGCAATCTTGATCAACGGCCCCCCGATTCCGGAGCCGCCAACTCCGAACTGCAGGTCCTTGCCCACGGAGACGACATTCGTAAAGAAGTCGCCCATCTTGAACATACACTTCCCGCTCGATTCGCGGATCCACACCTGTCCCGAAACCGAGATATCGGACGCCTGAACCCCAATCCCCCGGCCTGCACCGGCAGAAACGATGTGGCAGGTGGCACCGTCCAGATCTCCGAAATTAAAGGGCGTGTCGGCCGTGAACGACGTCCAGGACATCCCCGAGATACTCAAACTGCCGCGGATCAGTTGAATGGCTTTGGCAATGAGTCCCACGGCGCGGCCGGGACCAGAGTAAGAAACGCCTCCTCCAGCTTGAGGAGCAATGTAGTAGTGGGTTGCGACGATGCCCTCGTCCCTGCGAAGCACTACCATGTTTGCGCCCACCACCGCGCCGGGAACCGGGCTCCATGTGAAACCTGCAGGCGTTGCGATCGACCACTTGCGGTAACGGCGTCCTCCCGGACAAGGCGGCGGCGCTTCGAGTTCCGGCGGCGGAGGGGGCGGATCGTCAAGAAAAACATGGACCTCCACTGCGCGCCAAAATGGCGAGTCATCAGTTGGTGCTGCGACATAATCCCGATTGCCTCGCGCCTGGAATACATCGATATGGTTGGATATGTCCGGGTTGATTGCCTCCATCATTTGCGCCGCGCGGTTGGCGCGCTGGAAGGACAGATTCAAATTAGCAGCATCCGATTCTTCGGCACTTTTTCCCGTGTAACCGAGCTGCGAGGCGAAACCGATAATGTAAATCCGATAATTGCGGCCAGCAGGGATGGCGACGGTCGACTGGACCAACCAATCCTGATGTGGAATTACCAGATCAGCTTTGCCGGTGGCAAAATTGATGAGACGTTTGGCACGAAACGCCGGCTTTGAAAACGACGTGAATGGCTTGTCCAGAAAGTTCGGATCGTCAGCCATGTCCAATGTCCTCCTTGCCAGGATTCTTTGTTTCAGGTTTCATTCTCGTGGCAAACTGCCATGGAACGGCGTGTTCTGTATTTCGCCCGGGCGATAATGTACACGTGAATCTTGCTGAATTCAATTCTTGCGGTCTTGACTCCGTTCGTCATCGCTCCTAACATGCCATCGAAGTCGCTTCGTTCAATTACCTATGGCTGGCCAGCTCCTGGGGCACTACCGGGTCCTCGAAAAGATCGGTTCGGGCGGGATGGGCGAAGTCTTTCGCGCACGCGACGAAAGGCTGGGACGGGACGTTGCGCTGAAGTTGATCCGGCCGGCCTCCAGCGACAATCCTGACCATCTGCGGCGCTTCGAACAGGAAGCGAGGGCCGCTGCGGCCCTGAATCACCCCAACATTCTTGCCATTTACGACGTCGGCTTTGAGGGCAGTGTCCCCTACATTGTCTCGGAACTGCTTTCGGGAAAGAACCTGCGCCAGCGATTCGAACAAGGACGCCTGACCGTGCGCGAGGCTGCAGACTATGCTCTGCAAATCGCCCACGGACTTACCGCTGCGCACGAACGGCTGATTGTTCATCGCGACCTCAAGCCGGAGAATCTTTTTCTCACGACGGATGGGCGCATCAAGATCCTCGACTTCGGAGTGGCGAAGCTGCAAACGCCGCGCGAAAACGATCGCTCCCTCGAAAGTATGGCCACGGTGACCAAGCACGGAGCCATGGTGGGCACGGTCGCCTATATGTCGCCCGAGCAACTACGCGGCAAATCCGTAGACCATCGCAGCGACATCTTCAGCTTCGGCGCGATTCTTTACGAAATGATGTCGGGAACGCGCGCATTTTGTGGCGAAACCGAAGTGGACACCATGACTGCGGTGCTGCGCGAAGAACCTGCCAATACGAAGCTGGAAACTGCTGAGGTTGCTCCAGGATATCAAGACATCATTCAACATTGTCTTGAAAAAAATCCGGAGAATCGCTTTCAATCGGCGAAAGATTTGGCGTTCGCACTGCAGACTTTATCGGCGTCGTCACCTACCAGAATCGCTCCGGCTGTAAAGACAAAGACAACTGCGAATCGCGCGCTACCCTGGGTGCTGGTAGTGGTTCTGGCAGTGGCCAATCGCACTTTTGGCGATTGCGCAAGTGCTGCGCACTACGTCCTCGCCCTCCTACCGCCGGTTAACTTTTGAAGCAGGCACGGTATACTCGGCGCGCTTTGCGCCCGACGGTCAATCGATCGTTTACAGCGCCGCGTGGAACAACCAACCCCTGCAGCTTTTCTCTACGGTAGGAAATTCACTCTTGGCGCAGCAACTGAACTTGCGTGATGCCAATCTGTTGGCCGTTTCCCGCAACAACGAACTCGCAGTCGTGCTCCGCGGCACGCACAATGGTCAACTCGAAACTGTCGGAGGAATGCTGGCTCGTGCACCGCTCGCCGGAGGATCTCCAAAAGAATTGCAAGCCGATGTGCGCTGGGCTGATTGGGATGCGCAAGGTAATCTGGCGGTCGTGAATTATGTCGATGGTCACAGCCGCCTGGAATATCCCATTGGCAAGCTGCTTTACCAGAGTGGCGGATGGATTAGCAACATTCGTTTCTCTCCACAGGCGGATCGAATTGCATTCATCGATCATCCGGCGCTCTGGGACAATCGCGGAAAAATTTCGGTAGTCGACCTCGACGGCCATGTTCGACAGCTCACGCCTGAATACGAGTCTGCGCAAGGAGTGGCGTGGCGTCCGAACGCAAAAGAAATCTGGTTCACCGCGGGCGAAAAAGGCACGGATCTTAACTTGATGGCAGTGAGTTTGTCGGGCAAGACTCGCACTGTGCTTGCCCTGCCGACGGGGATATCACTGGAAGACATCGCGCCTGACGGCCGAGTATTGGTGGCCTTGAACACCAAGCGCATGGCGATGGCTTTCAGCACTCTGAGCAGCAAAGAAGACACTGAACTGTCGTGGCACGACTGGAACGTCGCCAAGGGCATTTCTCCCGATGGAAAATTTGTGCTGTTTGAAGACGCCAGCGAAGCTGCGGGCGCGGGCTATGCCGTAGCCTTGCGCAAGTTGGACGGCAGCCTGCCAGTCCGTCTCGGAGAAGGCAGCGCGGGTGGACTTTCGCCGGATGGGAAGTGGGCGATCTCGCTCTCCACCCGCCAACCGCCGCAAATGAAGCTGCTTCCCATCGGGGCCGGCCAACCCCGTTCCGTGGATATCAGCGGGCTGGAACACATTCAGAGTGGATGGGCTCGCTTCCTTGCGGACGGGCAAAGGATCATCGCCAATGGCAATGAGCACGGGCACGCGACCCGCTGCTACCTGTTCGACTTGGCTGGCGGAAAACCGAAAGCTGTAACGCCGGAAGGAACGGTGTGTGGGCCGTCGTCGCCCGACAACCGGTTCGTCGTGGGAGTCGGTCCAAACTCTGCGGTAGCCATTTATCCCATCGGAGATGGCTCGCCCCGGTCGATTCCCGGGCTGGAAGCGGGATTCATGCCGGTGCGATGGTCGAGCGATGGCTCCGCGCTCTATGGCTATCACACCGGCGAACTGCCCAGCAGAATTTACAAACTAGCGATCGAAACTGGAAAGCAAACCATGATTCATGAGTTGCGGCCAGGAGTGCCGGCAGGGGTTGTAATGGTCGCCCCAGTAGTGATGAATCGGGACGGGACGCAATTTGCATACAGCTATAGTCAAGTCTCGTCGGTTTTATATTTGATTTCGGGTTTGCAGTAGTCACGACCCTCTTCTTCGGCCTGCAGCGCTAATCGAGAGAGCCGGCGAAATTGGCGCCAACATAATGGAAGAAGATGGAGGTTGAGGTTTGGCCGTCAGGCAGCGGCCGGCGGTAATGCGGCAACTGTGTCCCGCGATAAGCCAGGCCATCTCCAAGTGCCTGATAAACGGTCACCGTACCGCTGGGAGTATCGAGAGAAATAGGCCACGGCGTCGCCAACGCGGGCTCGGGCGAAAAATCCAGACATAGAGTCACACTGAACTCACACTGCTCTCGATCCGTGTGCTTCTTTAATTCTGCTCCACTCAGGTACGAGGCAAGATAGACGTAAGACGGCTTGAGGATCTCTCCAGCAACGGCACCCAAATTCGCGGCCATATGATGGTGGAAGAAGCGCGCCACCGGCTCGTTGTACGCCACGTAGCGACGCGGGCTTTGTCCATCTCCAAGACGAATCGCTCCCGTACGAATGAGGTAGCGATAATAGCGGCGCAAAGCGGCGATATGGAATGGGTGAATCAAATCAGGGAGCGGAGCATAGCCTTTTTCGCGAAATTCTATTGATGCCTTCTTGAGCTTCGTATCACGGTCACGACGCCTCTGACCAGAGTGATCCTCGGGCAACAGGACGTCGGTTGCAGCCAACAACCAGCGTATATTTTCCGGGATTGAGGCTGGCGCTGGTTCGTTCGGGCGCATCTCTGTCACCCAATCTTCCAATTGCGGTCCGAGCCAGAAAGGAAGCAGATTTCCTGTGGCGCGGTCAGGAACCCACGCGACTGCTCCTTCCAAAGCAAACCCCGCGAGCAAGGCTTTCTGCGAAGCGAATTCCTCTGGTACTTGTCCTGCATTACATAAAATGCATTCGGGATTCAGATACAGCGACTGATTTCGATCTTGCTGACCTTTTAATGATCGCAGAGAGTACTGCGGGATCAAGTGCAGCGGAAGTTCATCGAGCAGGCAATAGAAATGATCGGGAGGAAGTGTCGCGGCAAACGTCTGCCGTGACACTCCTCCCGTGAGAGTTGCCATCCATTGCAGCCACGCCGAATTGTTTAGCGACGAAGCCATCCGTTTAGGGTAAAGCGGCTGTCGGCGAAATGCTGCGATGCACATTCGACCGGAGTGATCTCGTGCAACAGTTCGCAGGGGAAAAAGACGATCTGATTTTGCCGTGGTGCGATCGTCTGGTAGCTGCCCTGGCTCACGTAGTTGCCCTCTTCCAGACGGGCATCGTGAATGCGCAATTCGCCGCCTTCGAACCGCCGCGGCTCGCGATGGAAGAAGTAAACAAAAGTCAGATTTCGCGAGGCCACACGCTCGCTGCCGTTATCGCTGTGGAAGTGAAAGAAGTCTCCATCGTTGCTGGCGGTAATTTGAGCTTCTACCTCCGAGATGGAAAATTCCTCCATGCCAAACGTTTCCACAACCTGAGGCAACACGGCCCGGATTCGCGCCAGCATCCGGTCCTGATGATGAGCCAGATTCATTAAGACCCGAGAGCGGCGGTGCTCGTAGTTAACGATGCCGCCGTCAGTGTTTGGAGAAACCACTTCACTGGATGTGAAGTCAGCCTCATGTTCCAGAGTGAAACGTGTGAGCTCCTCAAGTTCCGGCGGTGCGAGGAATTCATCGAGGACTACACATTGCGCCCGCAAGACGTTTGGCCGTTCCGCGATGGCTGCGCTGGTTGCCGAAACGGTTGTGGTGCGGACTGCGCTCGGCCCCGGACCTTGCGAGGGTGGTTGCGGCTCTCCGGGACTCTTCATGGGTGGGCCGGGTGGTTGCGGCGCTTTGGGCGGCGCTTTCACTCCGGGGCCGGGCCCCGGCCCCGGTCCCTGCGAGGGAGGCTGCGGTTCGTTTTTCGCGAAGATGCCAGCCGTTGGCATTCCCGCCGATTCACTGGCCGGCAAGGCGCTTCCTTCCAGAATGCGTTCGACGATGCTACCGCCAAGTACGACGAAAGCTCGTTGAGCCACAGTTTCGCCAACGGCCGATGCAATTACCGCTTTGACAGCTTGCCGCGTTTCCTGGTTTTCGCCGGCAGCGGTCTTGGCGTGCTGCAGCAAAGTCGCTACCAGCGTGCGCTCCTGCGTGCTTAAAATTCGCTCGTCGCCTAGCAATGTTTCTGAAAAAGAATCTAGAATCTGCTTCGGTGTCATTGGAGACACGCCTCCCCGCGTGTGCGCTACTACGATCAGGTTTGGGGCCCGAACTTGCAGGGGAAGACGCAGCGACAATATACCCAGAGCCTGTTGATAACCAAGAAAATTCTGCGAATCGGCTTTGATAGGAGCGTCTCGAAACGAGAAAGCTAGCGGTTCGCCATGGCGCCGACCATCGACTGGAATATCTTCATTCCATCGGTACCACCCAATTCAGGCTCGGCTGAGCGCTCTGGATGCGGCATCATTCCAATAACGTTCCCGCCTGCATTGCAGATTCCGGCAATGTTCTCGAGCGATCCGTTGGGATTAGCGGCCGGATTAATTTCACCGGTTGGAGAGCAATAGCGAAAAACCACACGATTCTCTCGTTGTAATTCCGCAAGGGTTTCGGAATCGCAAAAGTAGTTGCCTTCCATGTGGCCGATCGGAATGGTCAGCACTTCCCCTTGAGCGCAGGCATTGGTGAAGGGAGTTGCAGCATTTTCCACGCACACCTGCACCGGCTTGCAAACATACTTGAGACCAATGTTGCGCATGAGGGCGCCAGGCAGCAACCCCGACTCGCACAGGATCTGAAATCCATTGCAAATTCCCAGCACCAGGCCGCCGGCATTCGCGAACTTGCGTACCGATTCCATCACCGGCGAAAACTTCGCAATGGCCCCGGTGCGCAGGTAATCGCCATAGGCGAATCCTCCCGGCACGATGACGGCATCGCAATTCTCCAGGTCGTGCGACTCATGCCACAAGAATGTGGCGGATTGCATTGCTACGTGCTGAACCGTCCAGAAGGCATCGTGATCGCAGTTCGAACCCGGGAAGATAATGACGCCAAATTTCATGCCGCCCCTCGGTTGTAGGAATTTGAGGTTAGTCTAGCACGCTCGCAAATGCGGCCCCGTAAAGAACTTCCTTACCGGCCCTGACTAAGGATAGTCGTCGAGGGTATCTCCCATTGGTTCGTAACTATGGGAGATCCCTTCGCGGCTGAAGAACGCCGCGCTTCGGGATGACCGCCTCGTAGGGGGATAAATTGAAATTGGGCCACTGCCCGGAGATTTCTTGACATAAGAAAATGTTGAATGTATTGTCTCGACGCGTCACTTATGCGTCCAGGAAGTGACTGGCGTGCTCCACAAATCGATCAGCTCGAATCGATAAGCTCTGCCCCGCAGTAGTTAGCGGCCTCCGCTTTCCCCTCTCAGGCCGGTAGCGTCTGCGGTACAAAAAGCCTCTACGGAGGAACAGCGCCCATGTCTGCCCATCGCCACTTACCCAGTGTCCTGTCGCTTTTTTGCCTGCTCATCGCGTCTTTCATGCCAAGCCCCGTCTGGGGAGTGAACTTCCAACCCTTGTCGCCGGATGAATTGAAGATGACGGAAGAGCCCAAAGCTCCGGGAGCGCCCGCCATCATTCTATTCCGCGAAGTCGACCGCGACGACCGCGGGCATACGGCTCACGAAGATGTGTACTTCCGCATCAAGATTCTGACGGAAGAAGGACGCAAGTACGCCGACATTGAAATTCCGTATTTAAGGCAAGAAGGCAACGTGACTAATATTCGCGCCCGCACCATCGAACCAGATGGCACTATCGTGAACTTCGGCGGCAAGGCTTTCGATAAGTCCATCGTCAAGGCCCGCGGCGTGAAGTACTTGGCCAAAACCTTCACGCTGCCCAACGTGCAAATTGGCAGCATCCTGGAGTACTACTACACCACCGACCTCAGCGAAAACTTTATCTTCGACTCGCATTGGATTCTCAGCAACGAATTGTTCACCGAGAAAGCAAAGTTTTCTCTCAAGCCTTACACCAGCGATTACCGTCCCATCGGCGTCCGCTGGACCTGGAACCATCTGCCGCCGGGAACCGCGCAACCGGCGCAAGCGCCCGATCATGTAATCCACCTTGAGGCCAACGATATTCCGGCTTTTCAAACCGAAGACTACATGCCTCCGGAAAACGAGATGAAGTCGCGGGTGGATTTCATTTACAGCGACGATTTTATTGAGACGGAGCCGGACAAGTACTGGAGGAAAGTGGGCAAGAAACGCAACGAGCAATTGGAAAACTTCGTCGGTAAGCGAAAAGCTATGGATCAGGCCGTCGCTGAAATTGTTTCCCCTGGGGATTCGCAGGAAGTGAAGCTGCAAAAACTCTATGCTCGCGTGCAGCAGATTCGAAATACTTCTTTCGAAGAGAGAAAAAGCGAACAGGAGCAGAAGCGCGACAAAGAAAAACCTCCTGAAAACGTGGAAGCGATCTGGAAAGACCAGTATGGTGACGGACAGCAACTTACGTGGCTCTTCCTCGCTCTGGCACGCTCTGCCGGATTCGAGGCCTCGGGCATGTGGTTAGCTGATCGCTCGCACTATTTTTTCGTTCCTCAAACCATGGAAGGGCAGCGGCTTGACGCCAACGTTGTGGTCGTAAAACTCAACGGCAAAGATGTCTTCTTCGATCCCGGCGCAGCCTTCACTCCCTTCGGCATGTTGCCCTGGGTTGAAACCGGCGTGAAAGGATTGAAGCTCGATAAAGACGGCGGAAACTGGCTGCAAACATCGCTTCCCTCGAGTAAAGAATCGGCCATCTTGCGCAAGGCCGACTTGAGGCTGAGCGAAACTGGAGAACTGGAGGGTAAGCTCACCGTTACTTACACGGGTCTGGAGGCTGCGCGTCGCCGCGTGGAAGAACGTTTGGAAGATGAGACAGAGCGCAAGAAGTTTCTGGAAGACGAGGTTAGAGAGGCCATTCCAGTCGCCTGCGATGTCGAACTGACCAACCAGCCGGAATGGAAGAGCTCCTCGCCATCACTGGTGACCGAATATACGCTGAAGGTCACAGGGTGGGTCTCGGGCGCCGGACACCGCGCTTTGTTGCCAGTCGGCCTCTTCGACGCGACGGAGAAGCATTTATTCGATCACGCCGACCGCGTACATCCCGTTTATTTCGCGTTTCCGTTCGAGCGCGTCGATGATGTCAGCATTGATATGCCCTTGGGTTGGCAGATCACCACGGTTCCAAAGGCGCAGAACTTAGACGCGAAAGCAATCACCTATGTTCTTGCGGCAACGAACGATAAAGGCACGCTGCACCTGAACCGTGCCCTGAACGTTGATGTCATGTTGCTGCCTGTCGAAAACTACGCAACCTTGCGCAAAATCTTTCAGATTGTGAGGTCCGGCGATGAGCAACAAGTTATCCTGCAGCCCGGTGGAACCACTGCCAGCAATTAGTTGGCGCACTTTCGGCGCCTTGTTGTGCGCCATCCTGTGCGGACTTGTGGTTCCGCGGCATGCTGAAGCCGCCGACGCGCCCGCATGGATGCATGCCGCAGCCTCGGCTCCATTGCCTCCACACGACGAAAAAACCGATGCCGTTCTGCTCTACTCGGAGCAGGTCGTAAACGTGCAGTCCGTCGACAGGATCAAAACCCGCGTGCGCATGGTTTACAAAATACTCCGGCCGGGCGGACGCGATTACGGAATAGCGGCCGTACCCTTTAACGGTCACCGTAAAATCAACGGGCTGCGCGGCTGGTGTATTCCGGCCTCAGGGAAAGACTATGAAGTAAGGGACAAAGAGGCAGTCGAAGTCTCACTTCCTAAAATAGCCGGCAGCGAATTGATCTCTGACGTAAAAGAGAAGCTGCTGCAAATCCCAGCGCCCGATCCTGGCAGCGTTGTCGGTTATGAATACGAAGCCGATGAGCAGCCCATGGTGTTGCAGGATGTATGGATTTTTCAAGAGGAGGTTCCTGCGCGCGAACAGCATTACTCGCTACAGCTTCCTGCGGGATGGGAGTACAAAGCGTCGTGGATCAATTATGCCGAAGCCAAGCCTACGCAGGGCGGCAACAACCAGTGGGATTGGGCGGTTAGCGATGTGCCGGGGATTCGCAAAGAAGCGGATATGCCTCCGATCTACGGCGTCGCCGGCCAGATGATCGTTTCTTTCTTCCCTCCGGGTGGCGCTTCCACCAGTGGCTTCAGCAGTTGGCAACAGATGGGCAGTTGGTATCTCAACCTGACCAATGGCCGACGCGATGCCTCTCCACAAATCACGCAGCAAGTCGCCACTCTCACCGCTTCCGCGCACACTCCGCTGGAGAAAATGAGGGCTTTGGCCCAGTTCGTTCAACATGATGTTCGTTACGTCGCAATCGAACTCGGTATCGGAGGTTGGCAGCCTCATACCGCCTCTGACGTTTTCGCGCACCGCTACGGCGATTGCAAGGACAAAGCGACGCTGCTGAGTTCCATGCTCAGCCAGGTTGGTGTGGAGTCTTTTTATGTGGTTATCAATTCCGAACGTGGATCGATCACTCCACAGGTGCCCGCCAATGTCGGCGGTTTTAATCACGTGATTCTCGCCGTTAAATTGCCGCCCAATACATCCGATTCTTCGCTAGTCGCAACGATCCAGCATCCGCGCTTCGGTACGCTGCTTTACTTCGATCCCACGAACGAATTCACCCCCTTCGGGGAAATTGGCGGATATCTTCAGGCCAACTACGGCCTGCTGGTAACGCCGGAAGGCGGAGAGTTGGTCGAATTGCCGGAACAGCCTTCTGCCATGAATAGTATCCAGCGAACCGCCAAACTCACGCTCGATCCGCAGGGCACGCTGAGTGGCCAAGTCAGCGAAACACGATTGGGCGACCGCGCATGGTCGGAACGCGAGCGTTTGCGCTCGGTCTCGAAATCTACCGACAGGGTAAAACCGATTGAAGATTTGCTCGCAGGCTCTTTATCTCTGTTCAGCATCACCCAGGCCAGCGTCGACAATCTCAACCAGACGGACCAGCCCTTCGGCTTCCATTACACCTTCATCGCCCACAATTACGCAAAGAATGCCGGAGGGCTGCTGTTAGTGCGCCCCCGCGTGCTCGGTGTGAAAACGAATGGCCTTTTGGAAACGAAAGAGTCCCGCAAGTTCCCCATCGAATTCGAGGGTCCCGCGCGAGACACCGATACTTTCGATATCGCAATTCCCGCCGGCTATGTGGTCGACGACATTCCGCCTGCGGTAGACGCGGATTACGGCTTCGCCAGCTATCACGCGAAAACGGAAGTCCACGGGAATCAGATCCATTACAGCCGCACCTTCGAAGTTAAGGAATTGAGCGTTCCCGTAAGTCGCGCCGACGATTTGAGGAAGTTCTATCGCATCATCGCCGGCGACGAGCGCAACACCGTCGTTCTGAAAACGCAGTGAAGTAAACAGAACGCTTTCGGCACGCATCGTCACCGTCCTCTGCCCGCATACAACCTTTCGGCGGGCTCGTGTATAAATTCTCCATGAAATTTCTGATAACGGTAGCGCTGACTCTATCAGCGCTAGCTTCCGCCAGCGTCTCACAGCAGACGGATCTGGATCGGAATGCCTTCGCCTTGCTCCAGCAGGACTTCACTGTATTCGATCCTCATTACGAAGCGGAACACGGGCTCAGAGTGGCCCGTACCATGGTTTTGGCCAAGCAGATGTTCGAAGCAGAAGCCAAAGGCGAAATCACTACCTGCGGTCATCAGATTCTGTTTGAACTCGGGTCGCTGCTGATCAGTTCGGCCAACTTCAAACAGATCGATGGAAGGTTGCACGACCTGGAAGCAAGCATCGGTCATCCTTCGTCAGACAAGGCAGACTCCGACGGAATGTGGGGCTCCTGCTATCAAGCGTGGTATCTGAAGTTGTACGCGACCTATGATTACCTGGAAGCTCACGCCCCCGATGAACCCGCGCCGCATCCGCTTCCAGCTTTTCTGGCACGGGTTTCGACACCCGAAAAACTCACCGCCTATCTCGACGCGCTTTCTGCATCCGACGTTCGCCACTCCGGCGTCGATCACGAACGGGAGTTTAACGAGACTGTAGCGACGCTGCTACGAATGATTGTCCGCCGTCAGCCGGAAAACTATACGGTCGATCCTGCTTTACGCGATGCTTTGCTGGATCGATTGCTGCATCACTATCGCAACCAGGAAACCGGCTTCTGGGGAGAACGCTATCTCCGCGATAGGCGTGAGGATTTTCCCGACGACCTCAGCATGACGTTCCACGTAATCTCCTACCTCAAGGGAAAAGTACCGGACATGCCGCGCGTCATCGATACCACGCTTGCCATTAAGAATTTTGATTACCCGGCAGGATGGCTCTGGAAGGGGCAGTTCTGGAATCACAACAACATGGACGTAGTTACGTTATTACATTACGGCTGGTCGCAGGCCAGCCCAGTCCAACAGACAGCGATGGCTGCTGAAATCGATCGCATGTTGAAGTGGTGCTTGCATGATTCTTTGCAACCCGACGGATCGTTCAAAATCAATATTGCCGACGGATCGCTGGAAGATGCCGAATATTACGGCACATCTTTTCTCGCGCGCATCGGATTTTTCGACCCCAAGCAGCGCTTCTGGACAGACCGCGAGTTTCCGGAAGCTGCCGAAATAAGAAGACGCATTCTCAGCTTCGTTCAGGCGCATCAGAACTCCGGCCCGACCGGAGACGACTATCGCAGCACCCTGGAAGCGCTTCAAGCGAAGTAACGCTTACTGAGGATTCGAAGGCGGGACTGCCGGTGAGTTTTTTGACGCCGGCGCGGAACCTTCGACCGGCGGGATTGTCATGGGCTGGTTTGAGATTGGTTGGCCGACCATCGGTTGCAGGGCCGTCGTCCCACTGCTCCGGGCGGTCGACGAACTGCTCGCATAACTTTGCGGAGGATAGCCTCTGGCTTGCACAATTGCCCAGTGCCATTCTTCGTCCGGCGCCAGTTCCAAGTTTAGCGGTGCGCTGAAGACGGTTGTAGCCGACGGAACTGCGGCCGCCCGCATGCGGTAAATAACCGTCACATCCGGTTTCTTCTCGGGTTGCCCTTCAGACTTTTGCGACGCGTTTACCGCCGCGGCCGGCAATAATGTCACACCGCCATTGGAGTTCGCGCCTTCAGACAAAGATGCCGGAGACTTCTTCACCACAGTCAAAGCCACGCTGACTTCGCTGACGTGCCAGTCCGTCCGGTTGTAGAGGGCAACGATTAATGCATCGCCCTCAATGGTAGCGGGCCCTTCCAGCTTGCTCATTTCGCTGAGCGGCAGCTGCATCTGCGCGTAGGAACTGGAAAGCAACGACCTCGCGTTCGCACTAAAGGAAAGACTGCAAGTCGCGTCGGGCGCGGCGGCTACTTGAGAATCTTTGCTTGCTCCAGCCAACAGAAACTTTAGCGCCGATCCTGCCGCACGCCGACTCTCAGCCTGTTCCATCACCTTTGTCAGATTGTCGTCGTCAATCACATCCTGCGGGGGCGGACTTTTCTTTCGCAGGTTGCGGGCAATGTCTCCGAGTGGCGCATCGTTCGGATCGTCCTGCGGCGCTGGATCCGCAGTTTGACTCAAAGCCTGGTTGGGAGCTTGAACCTGATTCAGAGAGTGGTTCTTTTCCACGCCAGACTCGTTCTGTGCGGCTACAAACGCCGGCAGCGCGGCCAATATCACTAAGAACGACAATCGCCTCTTTAAGAACGGCAGCATAAATCTCAGATCGGACGGCAACCGCTCCGAGAGGAGCAGCGGAGAAATTTATTTCTGAATTAATTGTATGGAGAGATCGAAGAAACCGGGATGATTTGGGCAAACCTTGGTAACAGTACCGAAGGCAGGGGCAAGCGATGGGCGTGCGTTGACGAAATGGAAGCGCAACGGGCACGCACGCCCACGCTCGATTTGCTTTCTACAGAAGGCCTTGCGACCGGAACCGGGTGACTGGGTCCGCGACCGGCAGACCTTGCCGCCGGAAGATCCAGCGGGCCACCGCAAAGCCTAACGCCGCGTAGCACAAATGCATCATTCGCATAAATACCCCCATTCAGGATCGAATCGCGGGACCCTCAGGGGAGGAACCATATCTGGTTCTATCGTCACCATAGCAACCGGCTTGAGGCCCAGCAAGGCACATCAGTGCCATCAAAGCGGCACAGAGGTAATAGGGGTAACATGAAGGGTCATCGCGCCGGGCGGAGCAAACGCAGAGCTTACAACTTCAGCTCTTCCCCGGCGCGAATCGAAATGCAAAGCTCAGTGCGCAGCCGCCGGCTCTTCCATCGAGCGTCCCGCCGGCGGAACTACAACCGTCGACAAGCTGCCCTCCGCGGCCAGTTTCTGAAACGCAGCCAGATCGCGGCGCTGCAAATCCTCCCAGCGTCCAATCAATTCGCCGCTTTGCCGCTTGAGCTTCTCGAACTCTTTTTGCTCAGCGTCGGTCGGAGCCGAGTCAGCGCTCCCGGCATCCATGGCGAGGAAAGCCAGCTTCGCGTCCAGTTGCGGAGGGTAGGCCAGCGAATCTTCGTTGGAGCTGATGGTCAAGTTGATAAGATCTTCACGCACCGCAACCAGTTTCTTTTCCAGATCGTCCGCCGCGGACGCGACAGTCTTCGCGCTGGCATTCTCGGGCAGTCGGCGCTTCAAACCTGTGAGCTGCGAACGAACGTCCTGGATCTGATTGACCGTGTCATACACCCGGCTCAACTCATCCCGCGTCTGCAATAGCAGATTGAATTGCGCTTCCAAATCCGACTGGCTCACCTTGACTCTCGGATCAAGTTTCAAATCGAAAGCTGCAGACTGAGTTTGCGTCCCAACCGTGAGTCGTACCTGATAATGTCCTGGCACGGCCACTGGACCATGCGCTCCCGCGCCATATTCCCAGAGGTAATAACCCGGCACGTGACGCGCATCGTCATAGCGGAGATCCCACACGAACCGGTTCAGTCCGGCTTCCGGTTTGATTTGCTTCTCTGGCTTCTTATCGTCAGGATCCATCGGCTCTTCCAACGCGTCGTACTCGGCGCTCGAATATTTCCGAATCACTTTGCCCGAAGCATCGAGGATTTCGACCTTGGTCTCGATCCCATCTTTCGGCGCATCTTTGAGGTAGTAATAAATCACCGCACCCGCCGGTGGATTCTGGCCGGTCAGTTTTGAAGGATGATGCTCGCCGCCCGCCCCGGCCTGAATCCGATACGCAGTTCCAGGCGTGTAGAGAAACGCGTCCTTCTGCGCAACGTCGTCGCTGTACTGCCGCAACGGAGACAGGTCGTCGAGAATCCAGAACGCACGGCCGTGAGTGGCCACGATCAGGTCGTTGTCTTTGATCGCTAAATCATGCACCGGCGTGGTCGGGAGATTCAATTTCAGCGCACGCCAATGCGCGCCGTCGTCAAATGAAATATAAATTCCCTGCTCGGTTCCGGCATAGAGCAGTCCGCGTTTTTTCGGATCCTCGCGCACAACACGAACAAAAGTTGTGTCCGGAATTCCCTGCCCCAGCTTCGTCCAGGTCTTACCGTAGTCGCTCGTCTTGTAAATGTAAGGATGAAGGTCGTCGAACTGATGACGATCGACGGCCACATAAGCAGCGCCCGCATCAAACGGCGAAGGATCGATCTGACTGATGCGGCTCCACTCCGGCATATCTTTCGGAGTAACGTTGTTCCAGGTTTTGCCCTCATCTTTCGTGAGCTGAATCAAACCATCGTCGGTGCCCACCCATAGCAATCCTTTTGTGATCGGCGACTCGGCCAACGCAAAAATCGTGTCGTAGTACTCTGTGCCAGAGTCATCCAGCGTAATGTCGCCACCGGACACTTTCTGTTTTTCCTTGTCATTGCGTGTGAGATCAGGACTGATCGCTTCCCAATGCACCCCGCCATCGCTAGTTTTAAACAGCCGTTCGCCGCCGTGGTAAAGCGTGTTGGGATCGTGCGGAGAAAGCAGCACGGGCGCAGTCCACTGAAAACGATGCTCCAGATTCGCTGCACCGTGCGCATCGGAAAGCTCCGGCTGCTCGGTAATCGCCTTCACCTGCCCGATGTGCCGGTCATATCGCGTGATGTTTCCCTGATAATCTGCGGCGTACACGATATTTGGATCGCGTGGATCGGGCGCAATGTAACCGGCCTCGCCGCCACCCACGTCATACCAATCGCTGCGATCGATGGAGCCATCGTCGCTGCGGCTCGCGATTGCGACTGTTCCGCTGTCCTGCTGCGCTCCGTAGACTCGATATGGAGTCGCAGAGTCTGTGATGACGTGGTAGAACTGCGCGGTGGGCTGGTTCTCCTGGCGAGTCCAGGTTTTGCCGCCGTCAAGCGTCACCGTCACTCCGCCGTCGTTTGAGGCAATCATGCGCCTCGTATTCTGCGGATCAATCCATAGCCCATGATTGTCCCCATGCGGCACGCGGACTTTGTTGAACAGATGGCCGCCGTCGGTCGATTTGTAAGCCTCCACATTCATGATGTAGAGAACGTTTTCATCCCGCGGGTCGGCGATCACGTGCATGTAGTACCACGGCCGCTGCCACAAGCTATGACTGGGGTTCACTAACTGCCACGACTCGCCACCATCGTCAGAACGGTAAAGCCCGCCATCCGGATTGTGGGCTTCAATCAGCGCGTAAACGCGATCAGAATTCGCGGCTACAGCGACGCCGATTTTTCCATACGGTCCCTTCGGCAGTCCGTGCTCCGACAAGCGTTTCCATGTCGTTCCCCCATCGCTCGATCGGTAAAGTCCGCTGCCCGGCCCTCCGCTCGACATGCTCCACGAAGTGCGCCGAGCCTGCCATAGCGCCGCGAAAAGAATGTTGGGATTATGCGGATCGAATGCCACGTCGATGCCGCCGGTATTTTCGTCTTTGTACAGAACCTTCTCCCAAGTCTTGCCACCATCCATAGTGCGGAAAACTCCGCGCTCTGTATTGGGACCGTAAGGATGTCCGAGCGCCGCTACAAAAACGATGTCAGGATTGGTGGGATTAATAATTACTTTGCCGATTGCCCGTGAATCGCGTAGCCCAACGTTCTTCCAGTCCTTGCCTCCATCGAGCGATTTGTAAACGCCGTCACCGTGCGAAATATTGCCGCGAATGCAGGCTTCGCCCGTTCCCACGTAAAGCACGTTATGGTTGGAAGCTGCCACTGCAATGCTGCCAATCGCCGACGTTCCCTCTTTATCGAAAACTGGCGACCAGGTCATTGCGCCGTCCGTCGACTTCCACACTCCTCCACCGGTGGCGCCAAAATAATACGTCGTCGGATCTCCGGGAATGCCCGCCGCCGTCAGCGACCGTCCGCCGCGAAACGGACCGATCAGCCGATATTTCATTCCCTTGAAAGCTTTTTCCTCGGGCTTTGCGGAGTCATCCGCTTCCGCTTCAGCATTCGCTGCTGTCGTTGCTTGCGCTGGTTGCGTACTTGGCGTTGTTTGTGACGGCTTCACCGCTTTCGACTGCCGCTCGGGCTTGGCCTGCCCATAAGCAGTTAGGGAAAATAAGGTCGAGAGTGTAACTACGAAAAACAACCGAGCAACGAGAGAGGCGTTCCTGCGAAATGTATCTGGGCCCATGTTGAGAATTTCTCCGAGGCAGAAATAGACGAATGGGTATGGTAACCGCTGCGTAGCTTTGCTGCAAAGGCAACCAGAATCAGAGGGTAGTGCAATTTGAAGCGATATTCGTGTCAGGGCATGCCTTCAGGAGCACGTAGAGGCGCTGGCTTTAGCCGCTCTGCCGTGACAGCAATCCTCGGCGGCCAGAATCGCTGCTGAAATTTCCTCCCTTGCTCAGTCGCATCCGACCATCACTTCTTCGACATCAGCAACTTTTTCGCCTCTTCCAGTTCTTTGCGTTTCGCCGCATCCACCTTGGGATACGACAACTTCAGCCCTTCCAGTGTCTCCACCAACACCGTCGAGACCACCAGCCGCGTAAACCATTTATTATCCGCCGGCACGACATACCACGGAGCGTCCTTGCTCGCCGTATTCTGAATCATGTCTTCATAGGCATTTTGATATTCATCCCAATATTTTCGTTCGTGAATATCCGCTGCAGAAAACTTCCAGTTTTTCTCCGGCTGATTCAGGCGAGCCAAGAAGCGCTGCTTCTGCTCCTTTTTCGAAAGATGAAGAAAGAATTTTCTGATGACCGTGCCGCTCCGCGTCATATGCCGTTCGAAGCCACGTATATCTTCGAAGCGCTCGTCCCAGATATTTTTGCCGACCAGGGAGGCAGGCGTTTTCTGACTCTTAAGAATTTCGGGATGAACTCGCACTACCAGCACTTCCTCGTAATACGACCGGTTGAAAATTCCGATGTGTCCGCGTTCCGGCAACGAACAAGTCGTCCGCCACAGAAAATCGTGCTGCAATTCAGTCTCGGTCGGTGCTTTAAAGGAATAAACCTGACAGCCCTGGGGATTGATTCCCGACATTACGTGTTTGACAATGCCGTCTTTGCCCGCAGCATCCATCGCTTGAAATACCAGCAAGACTGCCCAGCTGTCTTGCGCGTAAAGCATATCTTGCAACTCTTCGGTGCGGGCAATGCACTGCTGCATCGTTTCCTCGGCGTTTTCCTTGGAATGCCAATGCCCCGTATCCGCAGGATCGTAGTCTTTCAACCGAAAATGTTTGCCGTGCGTCACTCGATAATTGTTGGCCAGCTTCTCAGTCTTCATCGTGAATTTCTCTCCTCAAAATGCGCTGCCATCCTGAGCAGGACCGCTATTCAGGTGGAAGGACGCATGGCGCGCGTACCCGCTGCGGGGCGAAACCCTTTACACAAACGTTATCTCACAAACATGCTCGTTAAACAGGCTCGACTGGCAAAAAACCGGAACATGCAAACAAGTAAATCCGTAACTTTGCCCCTCCGCTCCCGGTTGGTGATAGCATCATGGCTCTGCTGGCATGAACCCCTGTTGTAGTGCGATTTGTGTCCGCAAACTTTTGATCGGAGAATCTCCTATGAAAGCGCTTCCGCTGGTTGGCGTACTACTGCTGGTTTTGGGCGCACTCTCTTTTTTCGTTCCCATGCCCCATCATGAGCATCACGGTATGAGAATTGGGGACGCCAGAGTCGGCGTTGAGACGGAGCACCATGAGATGCTCCCACCTGCGGCAGGCATTGTTCTCATCGCCGGCGGCGTGCTCGCGCTGGTAGTAGGATTAAGAAAAAGCTAGTCGAAGAAAAGTTCAGGTCTGCAAACACCTTTGATTAGCGCAAACACGGGAAGGACTTCCACTTCGCGTCAAGACCGCTGCGCGGCCCCTCAAGAAGTCTCATTGCTTCGAGTTCCATCCCAAACTGCAACGTCTCAAACGCAGCGATTTGTTTTCGAGCGCCTCCGCCGACATTTAAAATCTCGCTGGCATTCAATTGCGCGTGACATCATTTCAGATGGTTCGGTACCAGATTCGTTCCGAGCCAGATTCAGAATCAGATCCTTCAAAAGAGGGTCGCCGTGAAGAGGTCGCAATGAAAAACCCGTGGAACGCTAGTAATACCTCGAAGTGGATTCTTGCATTTCTTTTGCTTCAGGCTTCGCTGCTGGCCGAAAGGGTGTCGCTCAAACGCGTGGTTCAGCTTGCCCTGACCCACGCGACGGGGGCCGCTATTGCTGCGGTTGACGCACAGCACGCCTCGGCTACCTATCAGGAACTGCGCGACAACTACATCCCTCAGCTCGCCACCGGCGCTGGTTTGGGCTATTCGTATGGCTTTCCCCTGGCGCTGGAGGGGTCGGCGCCGTCTTTGTTTAATCTGAATGCCCAATCGGCTTTGTTTAACCCCGCTTTGCGCGATTTTGTGCGGGCCGCCAAGGTCGACTCCGCCGTCGCCGCTCTGAATGCCAAAGACCAGCGCGATCAGATCATCCAGGATGCTGCGTTGAGTTACGCCGATCTCGCTAAATGGGAACAACGATTGGCGCGATTGCAGGAAACCGAACAGGCTGCCCACAAAATGCAAGCCGCTGTTGACGAGCGCGTGAAAGAAGGCGTTGACAGTGAACTCGATGGCATTAAAGCTCGTCTCTCCGTCGCCCGCGTGCGCCAACGCATCACGGAGGCCGAAGGTGCAGCCGACGTGGCGCGCGAACATCTCTCTAAGCTCACGGGAATTCCTACCGCAAATATTCAAACCGATCCCGACTCCATCCCTGCCCCACCGGCCGGTCCGGCTAACCCGGGAACCGAAAACACAGAAACAGCAAAAGAATCTGCCATCTTCAATCCGACCGTGGAAGCTGCCGTGGAACACGCGCGCGCGCAGTATTTGCGCGCCCAGGGAGAACACAAATCTCTCTGGCCGAGCGTCGATTTCGCCGCGCAATACGCCCTGCTCTCACGATTCAACAACTTTCAGAACTACTACATTCCCTCCCGTCCATGCACCACTTCGCTGGGCGAATTCCTGTGCGTAACCAGTAGTTTCCAGCAGAACAATGCCACCATCGGCGTCAGCATTCGATTTCCGCTGCTCAACGCATCGCAGCGCGCCCGTGCCCGAGGCGCCGATGCCGACGCCGTAAAAGCGACGAAACAAGCGGAGGCCGCAAAAAACCAGGCATCGGAACAGACGTTACGTTTGGAACGCTCGGTTGCCCAAATGCAGGCCGCGCGCGATGTTGCCGAACTCGAGTACGAAATTGCAGAGAAGAACCTGACCGCGGCTCAGACGCGCATGGACGCAGGCGCAGCCACGCTGCATGATCTTGATGACGCTCGCTCGCAAGCCAGCGAACGCTTCATCACATTGCAGGATGTGACGTTCGAGCTGGAGCGCAGCCAACTCGGAGTCCTGCGTGCTACGGGAGAACTGGAGAAGTGGGCTTTAGGCACGCCGTAGCGAAACAGGAAAGTTTGGAATCGGTGCGAGTGGCTCGATACTGCCGATTCAATCGGCAGCATTCAGCCGTTTCCCGCAAGGCCTACAATTCTCCGCGCAGCGTCTTCAACATCGCGCGAATCGCATTCTCATTGCGCCGGTACCAGCGCCACTGGCCCTTCTTCGCCGCATCAACCAACCCCGCGTTCGTCAGAATAGCCATGTGATGGGAAATAGTCGGCTGCGACAGCCGAACGCGTTCCTCGATGTCCCCCGCACACAGACACGTTTGCATCGCGGGCGCTTTGCCCCCGGCTGCTTTCTCTGCCTGGTTGTCTTTGAGAGCACGAAGAATGCGCCGCCGTGTTGGGTCGGCAATCGCATGCAGAGCGTGGTCGAGAGAGGCATCGCTGGAAGACATGCTCTAGAAATATCGGGAAAATCGACGGGAGTCAATATAGCGCCGTGGTCGTGTGGGCGTGCGGACCGATGTAACCTGCACTGCGGCGAGTGAATCCGCAATTGAGGTGGGTCTACTTCTTCAGAATCGGGCTGTACCCGTCCGCGATCAGCCGTGTTCGCATCGCTTCCGCGTCTTTGATATCGGAGAAGGGCCCGACCTGCACATGAAAAAATTTGTCGGCTGGCACCGGTGTGGCCACGAACGCGGGATAGTCTTTTTTCTTGAGAGCATCCACCAATGCTTCACCATCTTCTTGCTTGCTGACCGCAGCCACCTGCACGAAATATCCGGCCGACGTAGGCAGAGTTGCGGTTGAGTCAGAAGTTCCCGCCGAAGCCGCTGGGACAGGAGCCGCAGCGGCTGGCGATGCAGGCGTTGCATCCGCGGCGGGCGTCAATTGTGGGTTCGCATCTTTTTGCTCGACTGACTTATAGAACGTCATTGGCGCCGCGGCAGGCGATCCACTGCTCGCCTTTGTTGTACCAGGAACAATCTGTGGCGAAGCCGCCGCGCTGGCCGTGGTGATCGCCGGCTCCGATTTCCGCCCCAGCGAATATCCCAGGCCGAAGAACATCGCGCAGATTCCGACCAAGCCGAAGAACAGGACTAATAACTTGCCCGTTCCCAGCGTGATCTCCGTATCTGGTGTGGAAGCCATACTCGTAGAGGCCATAGTTCAACTCCCAAAACTTCCTTGTGCGGAATGGACCAAAATCATGCTGTCTTCGCCGGCCCCGGCTCCGTTCCGGTTCCGAGCAACTTCTGCAGCCCGGAGAAAAAGTCCACGGGCACCGGAAAGATAACGGTCGTATTTTTCTCTACGCCAATTTCGGTGAGTGTCTGCAGATAACGCAACTGCACGCTGACCGGCTCCGTGGCCAACAGATGGGCGGCATCGACCAATCTTTGCGCGGCGGAGAACTCACCCTCGGCGTGAATAATCTTCGACCGTTTTTCGCGCTCGGCCTCAGCCTGCTTCGCCATGGCACGCAGCATCGATTCCGGCATGTCGACCTGTTTGACTTCAACGTTCGTGACTTTTACTCCCCAAGGCGAAGTGTGCTGGTCGAGAATGCTCTGCAGCCGCAGATTGATTTTCTCCCTGTGCGAAAGCAGTTCGTCCAGCTCCTGCTCGCCCAATACCGACCGCAGCGTGGTCTGCGCGAATTGCGACGTCTGATAGACATAATTCGAAACCTCGACCACCGCTTTGTTGGGGTCGATCACACGCAGAAAAATAACCGCATTCACTTTCAGCGTAACGTTGTCGCGAGTGATGATGTCCTGCGGCGGAACTTCCAGCGCCTCTTGCCGCAGAGATACGCGGACAATGCGATCGATCGGAGCGAAGACCAGCGTCACGCCAGGACCCTTCGCAGTGGCCAGCAAGCGGCCCAGGCGAAAGATTACGCCCCGCTCGTACTCCGCAAGAATTTTGATGGAACTGAGAATGTAAATGGCGACAACGACAATGACAATTGTGCCGAACCCAAAGCTAATCGATTCCACAGACGCCTCCGCCCCCGGAGTGCGAAAAAACTCCTACCGCGGATTGTATAGCAGCCAGCAGCGGCCGGAGCGCAAATTGCGAGTACGAAAGTTACCTGACCTGATACGGCAGCCGTAGGCAGCCTAAGCTCCCGTCATTCCGACCGGAGCCCGGAGCGTCAGCGACGGCGTAGCGGAGGAACCCGCTTTTCTTGAGACGCCGGGGACCACAAGGACTTCCTGGTTCTGTGAGACGCGGGCCAGTCCTAATGTGGAAACGGGATGGTTTCAGTGCTCAACTGCGGCCTGGGTCGATCCGCCGATCCTACTGCGCTGCTCGCGTCACCTGAATCCGGCTGGCATCCACCGAAATCGGGCGCTGAATTTCCATCTCGATCGATGTTCCCACCGGCAGCTTCACATCCGGACCATGCTTCAGCAACGCCCAGGCAACCCCGCCGGCAATTCCGGCAAGTCCGCCATAGCGCGCGCCGTTCAGTCCTCCTGCCGCGATCCCTCCGATGCTGCCAACAGTACCGCCGACGGCCGCGCCTTTCGCCGCATCCTCGACCCGCTTGCCGGTATCCTTATCCGCTTGAATCGTTCCTTCTTTATCTTTCACGCTATTGTCATCCGCGCCGGGCGTGTTTTCCACCGACGCCGGAAGCATGACCGTATAGCCGCTGGGATAGATCATCGATGTGAAGTGCAAAAGAAGTTCGGCGCGTTGTTTTGAGTGACCAGCATGCTGCACCCGCGAAATCTTTCCCTGAATGTAAGTGCCGGCCGGCACCAGAATGCGATCGTTCACCACAAATGGGAACGCGGTTTCCGCATACACCGAGTCGCCCTCGCGCGCATTCTTGGTCGAGATCGCCTGCTTCAGGAGCAACGGAATTTTTGTCCCCGCAGGAATAACGGCAGCGTTTGGATCCTGCGCTTCCGGCATTGCAGCGGCCTGGGGAGCAGCCGATTCTTTCCCTTGAGGTGCGGAATCTGTCTGTGGCGTAGCGGCAGTTTGAGCCGAGGTATCGCTTGGCTTGGCCGAATCGGCCGCCTGGCCCCACGCCATCCCCGAAACCAGAAACAGTGTCAATAATCCGCGCATAACGCACCTCACAGCAGCCAAAGAGTTCGATTACTTAAAGTGCAAGCTTACTACGGCTCTAGCCGCTAGGATGCATCCTTGTCGACTCGGAGTTAGCCGTCGCTGACCTAATCAACCGCCAATCAGCAGCAGGGTTGTCATTCCGAGCATTCGCGCGAGCGAATGAGAGGAACCTACTGTTCTGACCCTAACTTGATGCCTGGCCTTGATGTGTTTTGTCTCAGCAGCCTTGGCAATCCATGACCGTTCACTCACGCCTTCCCTGGCAAAGCCCACTGGCCGCCGTGGCGATAAGCCAAGTTGCCAATATGCCCGGCGCGCGCGGCCGCGACTCCGGTCTCTACTGGCGCGTTCGGCTCTTTGCGCGTCTTAATGCAGTCGAAAAAATTCTCCATGTGCGAAATGGTGCCATCGAGCACGCTGCGTGCGGTCAGAGCGGGATTTTTTTCTTCTTCGACCCGTTCGCGATAAACCCTGAAGCCGCCGCGATCGATCTTCAAAGTTGCTTCCGTCCCGCGGAACTCGATGCCGCCATCGTCGATGGAAGAATTCATCATGCCCTCATACACCACATCAAAGCCGGGATAACGGAATGCCGCCTGAATCGTGTCCGGACAATCCCACTGCTCGAAAATATATTTATCCGCGAGCATCTGCGCCTGCCGCGGCTCATCGGATTTCATGGCCCAGTGCACCACGTCGATCCAATGAGTAAACAGGTCGGTCATCGCGCCGCCGCCAAAATTCCAGAACCAACGCCAATGGTTAAATTTCTCCTCGCTGAATGGCTGGTCGGGAGCAGACCCCAGCCAAAGCTTCCAATCGAGCGCCTGTTGGTCGATAGGTTTGGTCCGCCAGTTTCTCTGATAGTTCTGCCACCAAAATGTCCGCACCTGTACGATCCGTCCCAGACTGCCCCCTTGAATCATATCCACGGCATCGCGAAAATGACTCCAACTGCGCTGCTGCATGCCACACTGCAAAATCTGCTTGCTGGAACGAACCGCGCGCGTAAGCGTGGCGCCTTCCTCCATGGTGTGGGTGACCGGCTTTTCCAGATAGACGTCCTTGCCCGCGGCCAGCGCATCGACCGCCATGCGGACGTGCCAGTGGTCGGGCGCCGCGATGATCACCGCGTCCACGTCTTTTGCTAAGACGTCACGATAATCCAAGTGAGTCGTGGCCAGACCGTTGGAGCGTTGCATGACTGCGTCGCGGCTGGGTCCATACACGTCGCTGACGGCCACAATCTGATAAGGGGCGACCTTGTCAGCCGAGTCGAGCAGACCTTTCATGCGGTGCCCGGCTCCAATGACGCCGATGCGCAAGGTATCGTTGGCGCCGAACACGCGGGTTGAGGCGAGCGCGGTAAGTCCGCTGGCAATGATGAAACTGCGGCGAGTAATCATGTGGGCAGGGCCTCCAGTCCGTTTTGTTCGGAGTGATCGTATCAAGGTTCGGTCGGACCGCAATGCCTCAATCAGCGATATGGCGCCTGACATCGACAATCGTCTCTATTCCATCTCGAACAGTGCACCACATTAAGCGTCAATTTAACGGGTTCCTTCGCCTCCGCTTTTAATCTCGCCTCAATATCCTCCTGAGGTATAGCAGATGCGCTCTCGTATCCACGCTCATGGTCGCGCCTACGTAAGTGAGCGCTACGGAGGCAAATGCCCAAATCTTGCAGAGAGTCGAGCCCACTATTCCGCCGCTCGCGAAGACGATGAGGAGAGGAGGAAAGGGCCAGTTGCAGATGCACGATTTCAACGCCGGGTGACGTCTTAGCGGTGAATGTCATCAGCGGGCATCCTATCTGTGGTCGCCTCGTTGCTGCTACGGAGTGATGACAGACTACCGGAAGTTTCACAACAAGATGGTCGCGCGTGCGACCAAAGATAATCCGATCAACATTCGAGTCGATACGTTGAAGGATCTCGACTCTCCTGATGAGTCGCTGTTTGCGATTTCTCAGCCCACGCCTCCAAGCAAGAGAGTCGTCACGGAGAATCTGACCGAGACGGAGGTGAGGACGTTTCTCGTTGGCAAAACGGACGTTCAATGGCCCCAGGTCAGCAAGAATCCGCGTGAGAAGAGCATGACGGTGAATGTCGTGATCGGTCGCGACGGGCGCGTAAAAGAAGCGCAGACGTATAGTCCGGTGGAGAACGTGATAGAGGACGCGGCGCTTACAGCCGTCAGGAAGTGGACGTTCCAACCGCAAAACGTCGACGGTGTCCCTGCACAGATTTCGACCAGCCTGACGTTCCCTTTCCCGGCGGACTATCAAAAAGTGGATGCAAGCCAACCGCAGGTCCGGCCCATGTTTGACCGGATGCGCACGACTGGAGATTTGCGACTCGATGGCGCTCCCGCTTTCCACATGAAGGCCAGTTTCCATTTGGAAGATGGTTCCGCGAAAGGCAGTGTACGAAGAGAGTTGGGTTTCTCCCAAGAAGTGGCGTAGGGAAGTCAGCTTGAATGACGCGACGGTTGTAGAAGTGCGAACGGAAGCTCCGTTCTATCGAACTTTTCCGGGAAAGTACGCGCCACGGCTGGCTGACGATGTAATGGACTCAATCTCTTTCAGTTTGCCTGGTGACAACGGCAGCGATTTCCACGACGCCGATTGGAGCGTCACAGACACGAAGCTCGCGAATGTGCCCGTGTTGAGGTTATCGTCCGGTTACATCAACCCGCAGGGAAGCAAGACCCGCTCGCAAAGCTATATTTCGCTGAGGACAAGACTGCACTTCTGCGAGGCCGTTACCACTACTCGGCTGTTACCGTTTTCAATGACCTGCAACCATTTGGAGAAAAAACCGTCGCTCGCAAATTGACGATCATCGGGAGCACTGGAAAGACAGAAATCGCGATTGACACATTGGAGCCGGCGCCAAATGTCAGCGATGAGATTTTCACGCTTCCAGGAGTGAAGCCGGTCTACACGTCCGAGGCTGAAGATCAGCGCTTCACTCAGCCGGTCGCTGTTTATACTGTCAAACCTTCGATTCCTGGCTGGCATGGCCGAGTCACCTGCGCCCTGAAGGTCGACGAGCATGGTCATGTTCGCGATGTAGACGTGAAGGGTACTGTGGACGAATTCGTCATCAAGCCCATCCAGACAGCTCTCATGAGCTGGAATTACGAAACCGCCACTATCAGCGGACACCCGTCGCTCGGCTTCGTTCAAGTGCAAGTCGAATGTGGAGTCGGTTAGAAGACGGTCGCGAGCTTTACGGAGCTGTGAGAGACAGTCGTTGAAACATCGCTATTTCACTCATCAATCCAGCCGAAAGCGTCCTACTTGTAAATCAAATACTTCTCCCGCATCTTCACAAACTTCTGCAGCCCCTCCTGCCAATCCTGCGCGATCCTTCGCGGATCCTGCCCTGCCACCAGCGCGTCATACACACTCTGATTCATCAGCAACTCCGGCAGGCGCTCGATCTTGTAATCCGCCGGATACAATTTCCGCAATGCCGACGCCAGTTCCATCCCTAG
Source organism: uncultured Acidobacteriaceae bacterium (assembly GCA_963801885.1). Lineage (GTDB taxonomy): Bacteria > Acidobacteriota > Terriglobia > Terriglobales > Acidobacteriaceae > Sulfotelmatobacter. Next base: position 202,747 of record CAWDGL010000010.1, on the reverse strand, counting down.
CTCCGGCGCGTCAAATCCATTGCGGTCGGTCACTACAATATTCACACCCTGACACAACTGTCCCGAGTAATTGCTCGAAGTCGGGGTAAACGTCACCGGAACGAACCGCACTCCCGCAATTCCGCGCGCGTTCAAATAGGCCGCCAGTTCCTTGCTTTTCATCCAGGGCGCGCCCAGCAACTCAAACGGAGTGTCGGTGCCGCGTCCCACCGAAACATTCGTGTACTCAATGACCGCCACTCCCGGATACAGCGCCGCCTCGGTCACGCTGCGCAAATTCGGCGACGGATTCACCCACAGCAGCCCCGTCGAATCGAACCAGTCGCCGCGCTGCCATCCCTCCATCGGCACCACGGTCAGCTTGGCGTTGATGTTGCGTTCGGCGTTAAACATCTTCGCCAGTTCGCCCATCGTCATCCCCGGACGCACCGGCACAGTCCAGTAATCCGTGAAATTTTCTTTCCCCGCATCCGACACCGGACCTTGCACAAACGATCCAGTCGCCGGGTCGGGCCGGTCCAGCACAATCAACTCAATCCCCGCCGCAGCAGCACCTTCCAGAAAATATCCCAGCGTGGTTTCGTAGGTGTAATAACGCGCCCCAGCATCCTGAATATCGAATACCACCGCATCCAGATTCTTCATCACATCCGCCGGCGGACGCCGCGCCGCGTCCGTTCCGCCATACACGCTGTACACCGGAATTCCAGTCGCCGCATCCACAGCGTTACCAACTTTGGTGGTATCCAGCGTTCCCGTCACTCCGTGCTCCGGACTGAAAATCGCATCCAACGAAACTCCCGGCGCTTTGGCCAGGACATCAATCGTTCGCACTCCCTGACCGTCGATTCCTGTCTGATTGGTCACCACACCGATTCGCTTCTTCGCTTGTGGCTGTGGAGCGGCGGACGCCGCGTCTGCCGTTGAAGCGGGCGAGTCGGCATGGCTCGGTTGCAGCACGTCAAACCCATGCTCCTCCAGCACGTCGATTCCAGTTTTAACCGTCCCATTCCGCACACTCATGCGCCGCGCCGCACTCAGCGCCTCGTTGTATCCGGTGATGCTCTTCCATTGCATCTCCTCTTTCTCGGTCGGGGTCAACGACAACGACGCCGCTACTTCCGTCGCCACTTTTGTGCGCAAGCCAATTGCATTTCCTTTTCCTCGCGGATGCACCGAATTCGTCAGCAGGATGATGTACGTGTCCGTTGTCGGATCGATCCACAGCGATGTTCCGGTGAATCCGGTGTGGCCAAACGACCCAACCGGCAACAGATCGCCGCGATTCGAGGAGAACGGCGAATCGATATCCCAACCAAACCCGCGCAGAATGGGGGCTTGCGGCGGCGTCTCCGGCGAAGTCATTTTCTTCACCGTGTCCGCCGATAAAATTCCATCGCCGCCGTTTAGCAGCGCCTGCGCAAACTTCGCCAAATCGTCTCCAGTCGAGAACAGTCCCGCATGTCCCGCCACTCCGCCCATGCGCCGCGCCGTCGGATCATGCACCACTCCGCGCAACATATGCTCATTCTCGTCATATTGCGTTGGAGCAATCTTCGCCCGCCACGACGCGGGGGGCAGAAACCGCGTCCGAGTCATCTTCAGCGGTGCGAAAATATGCTTGGCCGCGTACTCATCCAACGCCTCGCCCGAAACTTTCTCTACGATCGCGCCTAGCGTTATGAAATTAATATCGCTATAAACAAATCCCGATCCCGGCGTGGTCTCCGGCGGCTCCGCGAACGCCAACTGGTAGGCCGTGTTCTTCCCTTCCCACGGCGTCGTCAAATCCAGGTCCGGTGCCAGCCCCGAATAGTGCGTCATCAACTGACGGATCGTGATGTCTTCTTTTCCGTTCTGCGCAAACTCCGGCAGATATTTCGCCACCGGATCGTTCATCCGTATGTTGCCCTGCTCAAACAATTGCATCATCGCCGTAGTCGTCGCAATGACCTTGGTCAGCGACGCCAAATCGAACACGGTGTCGAGCGTCATGGGCTCGCGTTTCGGCTCCAGCGCCCGGCTCCCGTACGCCTTGCGATAGATGACCGCGCCGTTGTGTCCCACTACCAGTACGGCACCAGGAATGTTTCCGTCGGCGATAGCCTTCTCAATAATCGAGTCGACCCCGACCAGACGGACGACCGTGGCCGAATGTTTCGCTTCAGCCGGTGCCTGAACGGAAATTAGCGCCAGCACTGCGGCCACAGCGCACGAAACTCGTAACCACAATAAGTGTGAATTCATTTTTAGGATGATCTTTGAGGACGACCACTTGACTGTACACAAGTCGAAAGCTTGGCTCAAGATTACTCCTGCCGCAATCGCTTCTGATTCCGTACTCAGGCTACGCCAGCCCGCACTCTTGCATCCCATCCTGGAGAGATCGATGCAGTTCGGGACGTCGGCAGACGGCTGGTTGACGCCAACCGAAAAAGAAGTCAAATTATTCCAGAAACATTGCCCCGGACCGGCCAACTGCGAGAGTGAGCAGGAGTATTCGTTTTGCAAAGAGCCGACCAACTATCGATTCAACAATCCTGCTGGAGGGCCATCTGCTATCCAGCGGTTCAATACAAGGCGTTTCTTCTGATTGTCGTTTTAGCGAGCCGGTGCATGTCGGCGGCCCAGGTTGCCCAAGCAACGCAATCCGACGAACAACAAACCACTTTAAAAGGCACAGTAGTTAACTCCGTCACGCATGCCCCGATCAGTCGCGCCCTCGTCTACACTCCCGACAATCGTTTCGCCATGCTGACCGACGGGGAAGGACATTTCGAATTCACTTTGCCCAGCAACGGTCAGAATTTCACGGGAGAGTTTTTTGAAGGCGGCCAACCCCGGCAGCAGTACGTTCTTCGCGCCGGCGGTTCGTTTTCCTTCATGGCGCGCAAGCCCGGCTTTTTGGATGACCCCGATGACCGGCGCCAGCCCGAGACGACTTCCGACGGTGAGATCACGATCTCACTGATGCCCGAAGGATTGATTAAAGGCCGTATCGTCTCTTCCGAGCCTGATCTTCCATCGGGTATTGTTGTGCAAGTGCTGGCGCGGCGTGTGGAAGACGGAATCTTAAAGTGGACGCATGCTGGCACAGCACGAGCCAACTCCAGCGGCGAGTTTCGCTTCGCCGAACTTCTGCCGGGAACCTACAAAGTGGTAACCAATGAGTCGATGGACAACGATCCCGCCATCACCATTCCCGGCGGTCAACAATACGGTTTTGCTCCTGTCTATTATCCGGGCGTTGCCGATTTCGCTTCTGCGGGCACGATGCAACTCGCGGCCGGACAAACCGTTCAGGTTGATATTCCACTGACTCGCCAACCCTATTATCCCGTCCGAATTCCTGTGGCCAACGGAGAACTGAACAGCAACATGAACATTACCGTTTCTGTGCAAGGACATCGCGGCCCCGGTTACTCGCTCGGCTACAATGCGCAACATCAGCGCATCGAAGGGCTGCTTCCGCAGGGAAATTATCTGGTCGAGGCGACGACGTTCGGGCCAACCTTCTCCTACGGGGCGGTGAACCTGGCTGTCGCTGGCGCGCCCGCCGAAGGTTCGAGCCTGACCCTCATTCCCAATAGTTCCATCACCGTGCATGTGACGGAACAATTCACGGCAACGGAATCGACCGGCAACATGACCTGGAACGTCGGAGGGCGCTTTTTTGACGTGCACGGTCCGCGAGCTTACTTACAGATCGATGCTGAGTCGGCGGACGATTTCAGGCAGCAGGGCGCATCCCTTCGTCCGCCTGCCGGACCGAACGATGATTCCTTAGTTCTCGAGAATCTTGCGCCGGGACGATATTGGTTACGGCTGCATTCCTCTCGCGGATACGTTGCCGCAGCCACGATAAGCGGAGTCGATTTGCTGCATGAACCCCTGATCGTCAGTCCCGGCTCCAATACGCCGGTCGACGTGATTATGCGCGACGACAACGCTGAACTCGACGGCACCGTGGCCGGAATTGCTTCGCCAACGGCGGATTCGAACACAACCCAACAGGGCTGGGTTTATTGCATTCCCATTTCCGACGGTCCAGGGCAGTTCCAGCAAGTGTGGGTTTCTTCCGATGGAAAATTCACCTCGGCGCAAATGACGCCCGGCACGTACCGGATGTTAGCGTTTGCAAGTCGCCAGCCGAACCTTCCCTATCGCGATCCCGAAGCAATGAAGCCATACGAAACCAAGGGCCAGGTCGTCCACTTAACGGCCGGCCAGAAGACCAGCGTGCAATTGCAGCTGATTCCGAATGTCGAGTGAACGCATGCCGACTCGCTTCATTTCGCGCCGTGCACTTTTCTTGATGACGGCCGTTCTTCTGCTCGGTATGGGGGCTTCCAGCACCGCGCAGACGCCCGCCATTCCACAGAGTTCGTCTGCCGGAAGCAATTACACAATCGCAGGCACAGTAGTCAGTAAGGTAGACGGCCATCCTCTCGTCCGTGCGCGCGTCACCGTGAGGGACGCGAAAGATTCACAGAAATTCGAGTCCCAGGTCACCTCTGAAGATGGACGATTTCAGTTTACCGGCGTGCCCGCCGGCAAGTACTCCCTCACCGGTACGAAACGCGGATTTATTACCGCTTCCTACGATCAGCATGAGCAGTTCTCTACCGCCATCGTGACTGGCGCCGGCCTCGACACCGAAACTCTAACTTTGCAGCTTGCGCCAGCAGCCATAATTTTCGGGAAGGTGCTTAACGAATCCGGAGAACCGGTCCGCCACGCCACGGTCACTGTATATTTCGAAGATCACAGTAGCGGCGTTGACCAGATTCGCCAGGCTCGCGGAACCCAGACGGACGATCTCGGAGCTTTCGAAATCACGCCGCTCAGGCCCGGCACCTATTTTTTGTCAGCCAGCGCGAAACCCTGGTACGCCATCCACCCCACATCTGATTCGGGCAGCAAAGTGGCCGGAACTGCCAATGCAGACAGCACAAGCTTTGATCGATCTCTGGATGTCGCCTATCCCGTGACCTACTACGCCGACGTCACCGACACTGACAGTGCGACGCCCATCCCCATCCGCGGCGGCGAACGCCTGCAAGTCGACATTCATTTGAATCCCGTGCCCGCTCTGCATCTTCTTTTCCGAGTTCACAACAATGGCAACCGGGGGAACATTTTTCCTCGGCTCGAGCAACCCTCTTTTGATGGTTCCACGTTCCTGCAGAGCGATATTGTGCGAACCGTATCACCCGGTCTGGTTGAAATTACGGGAGTTCCTGCCGGACGCTATAACGTCCATTTTTTCGGGGCCGGAAGCGGGACGCAGATGAACGGAGTGGAGGTCACCAAAGATGGCGAAGAGATTGACACTTCCGCTGCCGAAGCTTTAAGCACGGTTAAGATCGCGGTGCAGATGAACGGCGAAACTTCGATTCCGTCGGAGCTTACGCTTGGGCTACGCTCGGCGCACAGGGCCATGGCGGGCGTGCGCCAGGTCAGCGCTAAGGGAGAGGCGGAGTTCGAGCAAGTCCCGCCTGGAAAATACGAAATCGTCTGGTGGGGCCCACCTAAGACCTATTCCGTCGCGCACATCTCGGCCGAGGGCGCCGAAGTCTCAGGCCATTCTTTCACCGTAACTGCGGGCTCTGCGCCGGCCATATCGTTAACACTGGTCGGCGGCAGCCTGAACGTCGAGGGAACCGCGAAGCTCGCCGGCAAGCCCTTCGCCGGTGCGATGGTCGTCCTGGTGCCGAAAAATCCGGAAGAGAACTCGGACCTTTTCCGCCGCGACCAAAGCGATCTCGACGGAACTTTCAGTTTGCGCAACGTAGTCCCCGGCTCATACACGATTCTGGCGATCGAAAACGGCTGGGAGCTGAATTGGTCTCAGCCCGCAGTGATTGCTGCGTACTCGAGTCACGGACGCACAGTTCAGATTGGTAATCCAGTGAGCCACACCATGACTCTTGCGGAAGCCGTCGAAGTTCAATCGAAATAAATTCCACCGCTGTCTAAATTTCTCGTAACCTACTCAGGTTGCAGCCGCTGCGCTGTATTTATTGAGCGGTAATACAAAAGCAAATTCTGTCGCCAAACCATGTCCATAAAGAAAAATGCCTTGCGAGCGGCGATTGAAGTCGGATTCATCATCTTCCTGTTCTATTCCAATCTCCTCATGGGAGAATTTGAACACTCGGGCATTGGCCAAAAGAAAGGCCTCGCCTGGGCGCTCAGAGACATCTTCACCGCCGCCAACCTTGAAATCGCCGCGGTCACCGCGGTCATCGGCTATGTTCTCATCGAATCTCTGCGAACTCGATTTTAGGAACTGCATATTCTAATTTGCCGCCGAACAACAACCGTCGTACCATAGCGCCTGCCATTCCTCAATGCAGGAGATTTCATGATTAACCGACGCCATTTTCTTTCCGCCGCGGCCACTGGAATTACAGCTTCTCTCGCTTTGCGCGGCAACTTGCTCGCGCAGCTGGAGAAGACTCCCCCGCTTCCAGACCGCTCGCTGCTCGACCAGAATGAGGATGCTTTCTGGGCCGCGATGCGGCAGCAGTTCATCATTCCCGCCGACGAGATCTATCTGAATAACGGCACGGTAGGCTCCAGCCCCGCGCCCGTATTGCGCGCCATTTTCGATGGATACAACACTACCGAAAAAATGGACCAGCAGGATCCCGAGGATTATCCCATCTGGGGTTACGCGGCCTGGAACGAGTTTCGCGATCCGCTCGCCGAATTCGTGGGCTGCAAGCGCGACGAGATTGCGATGCTGCGCAATGCAACAGAAGCGAACAGCTACATCGCCAACGGCATCGACATGAAACCGGGCGATGAAGTCCTGATGACCGATCAGGAGCATCCCGGAGGCGAACATCCCTGGGACCTGAAAGCCAAGCGCTACGGCATCGTCATCAAGAAGATCACGCTGCCTCGTCCCGTCAAAGACGCTGCGCAGGTTCTCAATCTTTTTAACGACGCGATCACGCCGCGCACGCGCGTCCTTTTTTTCAGCCACATCACCACATTTTCGGGAGTCGTACTGCCCGCAAAGGAACTCGCAGCCCTGGCACGCACCAAAGGAATTCTCTCAGCAATCGATGGAGCGCACGTTCCCGGCATGATGCGACTGGATGTACACGACATTGGCTGCGACATGTATTCGGCAAGTCCGCACAAATGGCTGTTCGCAACCAAGGGTACCGGTTTCCTCTACGTCCGCGACGAGGTCATCGACCGGGTGTGGTGCACGATCGCGACCGAAGGCTGGGACGATACGAAACTTCGTGCCGAACGCTTCCAGCGCATCGGTAGTTCAAACGTACCCGCACTATGGGGATTGCGAGCGTCCATCAAACTGGCGAACGATATCGGGATGGATCGCATCGAACGCCGTCACCGCCAGATGGCCGACTACACCCTTGATCAAATGAAAAGACGCGGCGCCGAATCCTGGACATCCCCAGACGCAGCCCTGCGCTGCGCGATTGTTACCGTCAATGTCCCACCGGTCCCGCGTTTGGATTTGGAAAAGTGGCTCTGGAAGACCTACAAGATTCGCATCCGCGGCGGGGATCCCAACAAACTGCGGCTTTCCACTCCGTACTATATCCAAAAGAAAGACATCGACCGCTTCCTGGAAAAGTTCGACGAGTACAAGCGCGAGAAGAAGCTGGCGTAGAATCCCGCCACACACAGGGTCGCTCAGTCGTAGTATTCCAACCCCAGGTGCGTGATCAACTCCTCGCCCTTTAAATGCCGCAGCGTGTTTTTCAGCTTCATGAGCTGAATGAACAGATCATGCTCGGGATACAGTCCTGGCGCGGTCATCGGAGACTTGAAATAAAAGCTAAGCCACTCTTGAATTCCCAATCCCCGCAAGGCGGAACACCGCTTTGCCAAGTCGAGGAACAATACAAGGTCGAGCACAATCGGCGCCGCCAGAATTGAGTCGCGGCACAGAAAGTCGACCTTGATCTGCATGGGATAGCCGAGCCATCCGAAGATGTCGATGTTGTCCCAGCCTTCTTTGTTGTCGCCGCGCGGCGGGTAATAGTTGATGCGAACCTTGTGAAAAATATTTCCGTAAAGTTCCGGGTACAGACCTGGCTGCAAAATGTGTTCGAGCACGCCCAGCTTCGATTCTTCCTTGGTCTTGAATGAACCTGGGTCGTCGAGCACTTCCCCGTCGCGGTTCCCGAGAATGTTGGTCGAGTACCAACCGCTCAGTCCTAGCAACCGGGCCTTGAACGCGGGGGCGAGCACGGTTTTCATCAGCGTCTGGCCAGTCTTAAAATCTTTGCCGCAGATCGGCGCTTCATTCTGGCGAGAAAGCTCCAGCATGACGGGTAGATCGACGGTAAGGTTCGGTGCGCCGTTGGCGAACGGCACTCCCTCCATTAATGACGCATACGCATAGATCATGGAGGGCGCAATCAATTCGTCGTTCTCTCGCAGCGCCTTTTCGAACGACTTCACCGACTGGTGGGCAGCGGTTGGCTCAATGTAAGACTCCGTGGAACCGCACCACATCGTGATCAGACGAGTCGCACCGCTGGTTTTTTTGAAGTCCCGGATGTCGTCGCGCAACTGCTCGGCCAGTTCCATCTTCGTCTTGGCCTTTTTTACGTTAGGGCCGTCAATCTTTTTTACGTAGTTGTGATCGAATACCGCGGCGCGCGGTTTTATCGATGTGAGAAACGGCTTCAGCTGCTCGAGCAAGCGATAGTCGAGAACGCCCGCGTTCGAAGCCGCTTCATACATGTTGTCTTCAAAAATGTCCCAACCCGTGAAGACGAGATCGTCTAGTCCAGCGAGTGGGACGAACTCTTTCACTTTCGGCGATCGTCCATCGGTGCGCTTGCCCAGGCGAACTGTGCCCATTTGGGTCAGCGATCCGATCGGCTTCGCCAAACCCTTGCGAATCGCTTCCACGCCCGCAACAAAAGTGGTGGCAACCGCCCCCATACCGGGGATCATCACGCCGAGTTTGCCTTTCGCAGGCTCGATGGTGCCGTTTATCGTCTCCGATCGAGCCCTTTTACCGCCACCGGGTCGGCCAGCCAGCTTCATCTCCCGGCTGGCCCGCTCGGCATGAGCAAGGGCGGTCTCGCGGTGCTCATGGGCACGTGCGGCAGCGGAATTGGTGAATTGCTTGCGATGGCGACGTCCATTGGCATCCCACCAGTCGGCCATGAATACGCCCGGTTTCTTTTGATACATGATTCCCTTTCAGTGCAGCGATAGTGACGGTGACATGCCACCGCCACCACGCTGAGATCCTCTCACGTTGGTAAGATTTTCGCAAATGAAGTCGACCGAAAGAAGAAACGGGCGCTTGAATGGTGCCATTGGGTTGCTGAGTGGATATGCGCGACTGTCCCAGAAGTTATTTCGGTTACGATTAAGCTGCGCCTAACTGTAGCGCACGAATCATTCCGATAGATTTTTTGAGTTGGACCTTGGTGCAACCTTGCTGCACAATGGAACCACTTCGCAATCGGCTACGCAGCCGGTCCCGCGAAGTTGATATTTGCATGCATCCTTGCAGCCGCATGCAAATCTTTCTGACCCCGTTGATCTCCACAAAAATCTGAGCCCACGCCGCCCGGCCGTACGCGGGCAGTGTGCTCTTCAGGCATGCTCTTTCGCCGCAGAAGTGCGGTGAGAAGAGAAAAGGAGATTCCATGACTTCGATTCGTAACTTTGCATACGCCGCATTGTTGGCGTTCACAGCTCTGAATCTGGCGCCCAGCCTGGCTTCAGCCCAGGAACCTGCCAGCGGCAAGTTCACACTCACACACGAGGTCCACTGGGGGAATGCGAAAGTTCCCGCGGGAGATTATGAATTTTCCTTCGATCCCGATGCGACCGCGCCCATGCTGCACCTTAGCAAGCTTAGCGGAGCTCGCGCCGGCTACATGCTGCTGGTACCAGTTACTGGGCAGGCCAAATCATCTGGTCTGAGCCGACTGCTTCTGGAAGGCACACCTGACGGCAGCTATGTCAGCGCCATGCAACTGCCCGATTTCGGCATGACGCTGTATTTCACAGTGCCGGCGCATCCCACAGCAAAACAGATCGCCAGAACCACAACTACGACTGCGGCGCTGATCCGATAGTCCCAACCCCTAAGGCTAGAGAAGTTGCTTTAAAAAGGGAGAGCGGATAGCGAACCTGCTATCCGCTCTCGCTATTTTTGCGGCCGAAGTGACGGTCAAATTTATTCGGAGGTCAGAAGTTTGCGTGAGTAGACTGCACGATGACGAAATTCCTGGCAGCCACGAAGATCGACGCTTCCAGGTTTCGTCGCTCGGCGAGGAATCGCTGAACCTTGACTACGGCTATGACCCGGCGGAAGTCGAGCTTTTCGCCATGGCAGTCCGATCTTCGTTGGCGCCGAAGGCTGCCTGAATCTGGGAATTGCCTCGGACGTCGTCGCTCAACACGATCGCCTCGGCAATCTCCTTCATGGGTTTGCGTTTTTGCCGGCTCTGGCGTTGCAGCGCCAGATAAGCCTGCTCTTCGTTCAAGCCCAGGTCGCGCTGCAAAATACCTTTAGCACGCTCCACGATTTTTCGGGTCTGCAACTGCTGCGCGAGCGTGGAGTTCGCATCCTCCAGTCTCGCCAATTCCAGTTCGGCACCGACAAGAAAACCGACAGTAGAAATCATGCGGATCTCTCTTCGCCGGTAAACATGGTGCTGCCGGTGCTGCAAATTGATGACCCCAACGACGCGTCCACGGCACATCAAAGGCACCGATAAAAACGCCTCGTAGCTGTCTTCCGGCAACTCATGAAAAAATTGAAAACGAGGATCGTGCGCGGCCTCTTCCGGAATCGCAACCGGTTCGCGATGCTCCGCCACCCATCCCGTAATACCCTGTCCAACACGGAGTTTGAGGCGATTCACTACATCAGGATGCGGATTCTTTGAGGCGCGAAGAACAAGTTCATCGTCCTCCAGAATATAGATAAGGCATGAGTCGCACTTGACCAGAGCGGACGCGAATTCGACCACACGCGTCAGAACTTCTTGAAATGCGTCGGCCGTGCCCAGGCGAATGCTGATTTCGTGGAGCACGTCAACGTGTGAGTCTTCGGCAGATATAAGTGATTCCATGGTTTACATTATCGGCGTTGCAGGGATAATGTCTAATTCCAAATTTTGATGGGCAGGATAAAGGATTTCCGTCGTGATTATTACCAAGGTTTAACATCTTTTTTGACACTTGCGCATCGGGTTGCAAGCTGAACGCAAAGAGACCTTAACCACAGAGGACGCTGGGTAACACAGAGAAGAAAGGTCTCAGGTTTCTCCCTGTGCTCCTCAGCGTCCTCTGTGGTCAAAAGGTTTTAGGGTCGAGAATCGAGGTCGACGGTTTTTACAGGCAAGTCCCAGTGGGCATCCAGGATTTCGAAACGGCGCTGTTCTTCGTGCTGAAAAGTGTCCTGGTCGGGATACATCTGTTTTTGCAGCGCGGCTTCGTCAAAGGGCTCGTTGGCGACGGTGGCATTCTTGAAGATGATGGTTACGCGAAAATCCCAGCGTCCATCTTCCGTAGTGTGATAGCGCGGTTGGTCCATCCATACTTTCGTGATGCGGCCCATCTCGGCTTCCTTCTTCAGCACGGGATAATGGTTCTTCTTGAAGAGCTTCAGGAATTCATCCGCGTGTCCCCATTTCGTTTTGTAGTAATACTCGATGGCAAACGGCTTGTCGGGCGCGGCAGACGTGGATTGGGCGTAGGCAATGAGCGGCGTGGCGACGGCAATGGCAAATAGCAACAAGGCGGCAGAAACTTGGCGCATGGCATGCCTCGGAGTGTTGGATTTGATAGCTTGTACACTACCATTTGTCGGCGAACAGCGCAGACCACGCGTGTATGCAAATTGACTCTGACGCGCGACGGTGGAGATGTTGCCAGCGAGGTCTCTAGAAGAGGCAAGCATTGACGGATGACGAACAGCAGATTTTGAAACTCTTTGTAGATGGGGACCGCGCCCTGATCGCGGCCGACGTAGCCGAACTATCCCGCATTTACACCGACGACTACGTCCAGTATGACGAAGCGGGCAACACATCCAAGAAATCGGACGTGATCGAAAACGCCAAGTCAGGAAAGACGCGCTACGTATCAATGATCTCGATTGGCCGCCGCATTCGCGTCCTGCGAGACGATGTCGCCATTGTTCACGGGGCGGAAGATGACTTAGTTGAACAGGGCGGTCAGCGCTATTCCGTTCGTTACATCTATATGGATGTGGTTATGAAACGCGACGGCAGTTGGCAGATTGTGGGCTCTCAGCTGGCCAAGCCATCGTGAGTATTACTGACGGCTTACAGCCGAGGGCTCTGTGCTGATGCGATTCTGCCAATGACTCCAGACAAAATAAACAATTCCTGCGAGAACAAGTACTACGATCACGGCGTCGAACTTATGCAAATATTTTCCGAGGGCGCGCCAGTTTTCGCCCAGCTTCATCCCGAAGTAGGCTAAGGCAAGACACCACGGCCAGGATCCCAAGAATGTGTAAATGTGAAAGCGGCCACGCGGCATTCGCGCAACGCCGGCAGGCAAGGCGATGAACGTCCGAATTCCGGGCAGCAGACGGGCTATAAAAACGGCGAGATATCCCCAGCGCAAGAAAAAGCGATCGGCCCAGTCGAGTTCGCGGCGTCCCATGAGAATCCAGCGGCCATAGCGCTCGACCAGCGGACGGCCGCCATAATATCCAATCTCATAGGCAACCAGCGAGCCGAGGTTGCAGCCGATTGCCCCCGCGGTCGCCAGCCAGAACAGCTTGAATGTGCCTTGGAATACGAGATATCCGCCGAAGGGCATAATCAGTTCGGACGGAAGCGGGATACAGGCCGACTCAATTGCCATGAGAAAAGCGATCCCGGCGTAGCCCGTGGCGGCGATGGTTTTGCTGATGAATACGAACAGAACGGAGACGATTTTTTCAGTCATAGGGCCAGTCGAGTTCTCAGTTCTCGGTTCTTAGTTCCCAGTTAAAACGTTCCGGCTTTTGCTGAGAACTGAGAACAGAGAACTGCGAACTGACTGCGAACTCGTAACCCAGTGTAATGGAAGTTGGTCGCAGACTGACTAGAATGAGCCTTCCTGAGTAAACGCGTAGCCGGGCAGACTGGCTCCCTCAGGGCTCTTAGCAACTTTCACACGAACCGTGGGCGCATCGGGGGCGGTGATTCCAGCCGGGCGCAGCATGGCAAACTGCGAAAAGACTTCGTTGTAGACCTTGGTGACCAGGTAATCCTGGCCGTCGGCATCACTTCGCCACACTTGCCCGAGTTGAATGGAACTCACTGCCATGGATAATCCTAAATTCGATAATCCTAAATTCGATAACTCCCGATTCGCGATCCGTACTCCCAGAGTACCGGGCAGCGTTGACAGCGTCAATTGCCCGAAAGGTTACCGAGGGTCACCATGAAAGCTTGCCGTCGGCTCTGTTAAGATTTGGCCGCAAGGAGACCATCATGCCCCGTGGTTTGGTTCCGCGGCAACCCGCTCGCAGTGGCCATCAAGACAAGGTTCGGGTGGCGGGAAAAGCTTTGTCCGCGAAGGTTCTTAGGAAGCAATCTGCTGACAGTGTCGACCCTCGTGTGGGGACGGGCGCCCCCGCCCGTCCAGGCCGAGGCAATGCCTCGGCAGCAACCCCGAAAGGGCATCGGAACACGATTGGAAAAACTGCAACAACCGGCAAGCTCAAAGGCTACAACCCCATTGCACCGGAACGCGTAGCCGAGATTCTCAAACGGCTGGACCAACTCTACCCAGACGTAACCTGCGCCCTGACCCACGCCAGCGCGTGGGAACTCGTGGTCGCGACCATACTCTCCGCCCAATCGACCGACGTAAACGTGAACCGGGTTACGCCAGAATTATTCCGCAAATATCCGACGGTTGCGGCATTCGCCGCGCTCACCCCGGAGCAATTGGAGCCAGATGTGCGCTCAACAGGATTTTTTAGAAATAAATCCAAGTCGGTGGTGGGTGCGGCGAAAACAATCATGGCGGACTTCGGCGGCGAAGTGCCCATGGAGATGGAAAAACTTCTCACCCTACCTGGCGTCGCACGAAAGACCGCGAACGTGGTGCTGGGAACATGGTTCAAAAAGGCCGAAGGCATCGTTGTGGATACGCACGTGCACCGCATCTCGCGGCGGCTGGAGCTTACGACGCAGAATGATCCGCAGAAAATTGAGCAGGGCCTGATGAAGATCATTCCACGCGAAAAGTGGATTTTGTTCTCGCACCAAATCATCTGGCATGGACGCAAGCTGTGCATTGCGCGCAAACCAAAGTGCGCGGATTGCCTGCTCGAAAATATTTGCCACGCCGCCGATAAGACCTGGAGCACGGTCGAGATGCACAAGGACGCGAAAGCTTAGGGCGCTTCCTGGCGAATTACTCAGTCGCTAATTCATTTAACACCGGCGCGCGCAGCCCACGAATGCGAAAGCCCTTCGGCTCATCCTGTGCAAACACAACTATTTCGTTGATTCCCTTTTTCAGCCAGGGAGCGGGAACATACAGAGTTTGCTGAGGGCCCAGGTTCCAGAAACGCCCGAGCGCGTGCCCGTTAATCCAGACGGCGCCTTTACCCCATCCGCGCGTGTCGAGAAATGTATCGCCGGTTTCCTGGAGATTGAATTGGCCGCGATAGAATGTCGGGCCGGGCGCCGCATCCGCGATCATGTTCGAAAATCTCAACCCCGACAGATCGTCCATGGGTAGAGGATAGACATTCCAGCCGGCCAATTCTTTTCCTGCAAGAGTGACGGCACCGTTGATTCCCTGGCGCTCGGAGCGCAACTTCGTGGTGAAATTGATGCGGCCCGTTCCTTCAACGAGAATATCGAGAGTTGATCCGGCAACGGCTTTGACTGGACGCCGATCTTGCTGCAGCCGTCGGTCGAGCGGGCCGGCTAGTCTGCCGTCAAGGTAGATTCGCGCGTAACTGCGAAGCTCCGGGAGCACCAACTCGCCTGACACCATTTCTTTAATTTTCGTTCGGTACAGAATGTATCCGTACGACTGGCCGAACATCTCCATGGGCTGTGGTGTCTGCACCGGAACTGGGTTCGGCAGGTTCGACCACAGGGGCGCGCTTTCTTTTAATTCAATGTCCGGGATTTCAATCACGGGCAATGGCGCAGGCGGCTCTGGAATCTTCACTCCCGGACGATACTTGGCGATCACTTCGCGGAACGCGAAATATTTCTTCGTCAGCGCACCCGACTCGCTTACTGGCGAATCGTAGTCATAACTAGTGACGTCCGGCTCGTAGGTTTTGTCGAAGTTCGCGCCGTTCATGAATCCGAAGCTCGTGCCGCCATGAAACATGTAGAGATTGATCGAATAGCCCCGGCTCAAAATCCAATCCAGTTCCCGCGCCTGCTGGTTCAAATCGGTAGCGTGATGTGCCGCGCCCCAATGATCGAACCATCCATCCCAGTACTCTCCGCTCATCAGCGGACGGCCGGGACGAAACTTCTGCAGTTTAGCGAATTCCTCTTTCGCCTCGCCCGGACCGAAGTTCACGACAGCGTGAACATCAGGCAAGGTTCCGGCAGCCAGCTCGTCGCCTCCGTCCGCGGTGTAGAGAAGCACTTCTCCCAAGCCTGCTTTCTTGAGTGCTCCGAGAATGCGCTTCAAATATATTTTTTCGTCGCCAAATGAGCCGTACTCGTTCTCTACCTGCACAGCGATAATCGGGCCGCCGCGCGTGATCTGAAGCGGGGCGAGTTCCTTGCCAAGGCGTTGCAGCCAGCGTTCGGCCGGCACGAGGAACTTTTCATCGGCGCTGCGCAGCACGATATTTGGATCCGCGAGAAGCCACGCGGGAAAGCCCCCAAGATCCCACTCCGCGCACGAATACGGCCCCGGCCGCAGGATGACGTAGAGACCTTCTTCCTGCGCAGTGCGTATAAATGCGGCCACATCGCGCGAGCCGCTGAAGTCATAAATTCCAGGCTTGGGCTCGTGCACATTCCAGAACACGTAAGTTGAGATCGTGTTCAGCCCCATGGCTCGCGCCTTCTGAAGGCGGTCACGCCAATATTCGCGCGGGATGCGCTCATAATGCAGTTCGCCGGAGATGATCTGCAGTGGCTTGCCGTCAAGCGCGAAGTGATCGCCCTCGATGGCGATATGGTGAACCGTCGCCGGAACGTTTTGAGTAAGGGCTGCCGTAACGAGCGTCAACGCGAACGTTGTGCGCAGAAGAAATGCTCTGAGGGCGGAAGGCGTCGATACGTTCATAGAAGGCACGACCTGATCCGAATCGCACGCTGACCGGCGGGAAAAGGCCTCTGCTAGACTCTCCTTTCTACCTTACTTTGAGGTTCGGCGTCATGCGTTTATACGCGATTTTTGTGGTCGCTGTGGTGATCGGCACGTTTGTGAACGGGGCCGTCGCCCAGACTCTACCGGTGCCCCAGGCAGTGACCGATCCGAAGAAAATTTCATCGAAGCCCAACGCACAAATTGAACCGCGGAGTCTGACCATTGAGAAGTTGTGGATGACACGGCAGATTGGAGACGCAACCTGGTCGCCTGACGGCAGGAGCATCGCTTTCATTTCGAATATGAGCGGGCGAAATAATTTGTGGATCGTACCCGCCGAGGGCGGATGGCCCGTGCAATTAACTGTGAGCGACCAGCGCCAGACGGCGCCGGCGTGGTCTCCCGATGGCAAGTGGATCGCCTATCAGTCGGACTATGACGGCGATGAGCAGTGGGATATTTTCTTGGTCTCGCCGAAGACCGGCAAGCTGGTGAACCTTACGCAGACGAGCGAGATCGCAGAGATCAACCCCACATGGTCGCCCGATGGCCGATATCTAGCCTATGCAGTGAAGCCGAAAACTTCGGCCGCTTACGAAATCGACGTTTACGACATGGTGATGCGCGAAGTGAAGCACATCACCACGAATACTCCGCAAGACAAGAGCAATTCTAATCCCATCTGGTCGAGGGACGGGAAGTACATCGTTTATACGCAAAGGCAGGCGAAGGGAACGGATTCCAACATTCTTATTGCCGACGTGGCCACGGGAACGAGCACGTTGCTCACCCCGCATTCTAGCGAACAGCGATTTTCGGCGAACGATATATCCCCCGATGGCAAGCGAGTGTTGCTGACCTCGAACGCATCGAACGGCTACGAGAACGCCGGTCTGCTCGACATTGCAACGAAAACGGTCAAATGGCTCACCAAAGACAAATGGCAGATTCGCGGCGGCGAATTCTCGCCCAACGGCAAGCGCATCACCTTCACCGCCAACGTTGACGGTAACGAAGACATTTATCTTTACGATCTCTCGACTGGCAAGTCCACTGCTGCGCCGATCCCCAAAGGCGTAAACCAGCCAGTAGGCGGCCATGCGGCGTTCAGTGCAGACGCAACGCGCTTGCTCTACAGCCACAACGGTCCCACGGCCCCCAGCGATCTGTGGGTGTATACGGTCTCGACCGGCAAGTCGCATCAGATCACGCATTCTCTCGTCGCGGGCGTTCGGTCAGAAGACATGGTCGAACCTTTTCTTGTTCACTATCCCAGTCGTGACGGCAAATGGACTATTTCTGCGTTTCTCTACGTTCCCTTCAACATGGCACGCAACGGGCAGAATGCGGCGATCGTTTACCTTCACGGTGGGCCGGCGTCGCAGAGCATGAATTCGTTCAATCGTTTCGCGCAGTTCGCGGCGAATCAAGGCTACATGGTGCTTGCGCCCAACTATCGCGGGTCAACCGGCTACGGCAAAGAATTTCAGCAGGCAAATCTGTTCGACATGGGCGGCGGCGATTTGCAGGATGTGCTGGCGGGAGTCGACTGGATCAAACAGACCGGACATCTTGATCCGAAAAAGATCGCGGTCATGGGCGGAAGTTATGGCGGCTACTTGACCATGATGGCGGTCACCAAGGCCTCAGACATGTGGGCCGCGGGGGTAGCCATTGTCCCGTTTGTGAATTGGTCTACCGAAATTCAAAATGAAGATCCCGTGCTGCAACAATCTGACCTTGCGACCATGGGTGATCCCGTAAAAAATAAGGCGCTCTATGAAGAACGTTCGCCAATCAACTTCATCAGTCAGATCAAGGCGCCGCTGTTGCTGCTTGCTGGAGGACACGACCCGCGCTGCCCGAAGTCGGAGACGGAGCAGGTGGTCGACGCCATCAAGCAACGTGGGAGAACGGTAGATTTCAAGATTTATGAAAACGAGGGCCACGGCTTCGCGCGCGTGGAAAACCAGATCGACGCCTATAAGCGCGTCGCAGATTTCCTGCTCGCCCATGTCGTCCCGGCAGACTGTAGTTGCACGCTCACGGAATAGAAACTTCGCTGTTGCCAAGTTCCCACTTATTCAATCTACGAGGTCGTCATCCCGAAACGCGGCGCACTTCAGCCGCGGGAGGGATCTCCCATAGAAACGACCCAGGGGAGATTTAGTCTGCGCTGCATTTACATCTGCAAGAACGCCTACCTGCATCTAAACTGTATCTTGATTTCGCCACGCCCTGTTTTGCCAAACTTCAGGAGTCGAGTATGAAAAGAACGTCCCGGTTAATGCCGCTTTTGCTTGCGCTCATGCTGGCGTTCGGCGTCGGGTGCGCGAAAAAGCCCGATGACGCAAAGATTTCCAGTGAGATTCAAGGCAAGTTCAGCCTGGATTCCGGTCTTTCCATGAAGCAACTCTCGGTGCAGACCGACAACGGAGTAGTGACACTTGGGGGCACGGTTGACAATGAAGCACAGCGCGAGGCAGCGAGCCGGCAGGCCGCGTCTATAGCCGGGGTCAGGGAGGTTGTCAACAATCTGCAGGTGGGGAATGCGGCTGCTGCTCCGAACGCGCCAATCTCGACACCGACTACTACCCCGAATCCCGCCGTCGCGTCGTCCGAGAAAAGCGCGAGCGTACATAAGAAATCCAGGAAACCTCCCGCTTCGGAAAATTCCGTCGACACCACGGATTCCGAAAATGATTCGAATGCGACTAACAGTGATAACCCACCATCCATTACCGAAATAGCGCCGCAAACTCCACCGCCGGTTTCGCCACCGCCTTCCGATAATTCCACGGTGGCGCAAGCACTACCTCCGGCCACTCCGAAAAAACTGATTATCGATCAAGGAACGCAGATCGCCATTCGTCTCGTCGATCCCATTGACAGCGAGAAAAATCAGAGCGGCGACACGTTTCACGCAACTCTGAACGCCGCACTCACTTCGGATGGAGAGCAGGCAGTTCCTGCAGGCGCTGACGTGATAGGCCATCTCGTAGAAGTAAAAAGTGCGGGCAAATTCGCAGGACAGTCAGACATCGTTCTGCAGCTCGATAGTCTTTCCGCGGGCGGCAAGACTTACAGCCTGCAAACGGATCAATATCGCAAGCAAGCAAGTTCACGCGGTAAAAATACGGCCGAAAAGGTTGGCGGAGGAGCGATTCTAGGAGGGATTATTGGCGCGCTCGCCGGCGGGGGCAAAGGCGCGGCGATCGGCACTGCAGCGGGAGCGGGAGTTGGAGGTGGCGCCCAGGCAGCTTCGAAGAGCCAGCAGATTAAACTTCCTTCGGAGACTGTGCTGAACTTCACTTTGCAGGCACCCATCACCGTGATACAAACTCCAAGTCTGGATACGAGCCGTCCCAAGCTGGCAGAGTCTCCACAGTGATTCCGGCGATCTTGCAGGCGAACACGTAACCTCAAAGCCACGATGACTTCAATCACAGCCCTATTGCATACGCAAAATGATGCTCTGCGGCTGGGGCGCGCGCTCGAAACGCTCTATGCCTGCGATGAGGTTTTAATTATTGACCACGGCTCGAGCGACGCCACGCTGCGTGTCGCCCGCAACTACGGCGCGAAAGTGCTGGCCGCGACAACTGGCTTCGCTTCAGAGGACTATCTCCCAATCACGCGCGGCGGATGGGTCCTTTCTCTTGATCCTTGTGAGTCTCTTACCGAAAAGCTAGCCGCCAGTTTGTTCGAGTGGAAATCGGAATCATTCCATTCTGACGCTTCAACGTTTTCGGTTTTTCTTCGCCAAGAAACCGAACAAGGCTGGATAGAAGTCCCCCGCGCTCAAACCCGCCTTGTTCCGCACCACTGGAAATCGTGGAAAGGAAAGCATCCCATGCATGAGCCTTCCGCGCCCACGCTGGAAGGAGAGCTATTGCGCTTCGTTTTCCCGTAGTAAAAAGTCCAGAACACCACGATTCCGACAGAACTTCTCAAGCGTGGATAGCGCGCGCTGAAGAGATTCTGCCGGAAATCGTGCACGCTTACCGCGCTATCAGAACTGCCTGCGCACGAGTGAAAGGCTGGCCCATCACCGTTACGCGGACGGCCACTGTTAAATCCCGCCTGGTTTCGGTGCCCCTTGGCCTTTGGGCCAGTGACTTCAGTACCTTAGTCTGCCCCGCATGATCGACTTATAATCCAATCAAGAACAGATAGTTTCAGCGTTCTTCGGGAGAGGCTTGCGCTGACGCGCAGGCTGCTTCTGGTGATCTCAAAAGACCCGTGGATCCTGTCTTCGCATCGGCGATTTTTCTCTTCGGGCTGGCCTTCGGCAGCTTTCTGAATGTGTGTATCTATCGGCTGCCACGAGGATTATCGGTGGTCGCGCCGCGTTCGGCATGCCCTAAGTGCAAGCAGCCGATCGCCTTTTATGACAATCTTCCGGTCCTGAGTTGGCTGATCCTGGGAGGCCGCTGCCGCCACTGCAAAGAGAAGATTTCACCTCGTTATTGGATGATCGAATTGCTGACGGGCTTTCTGTTTCTGGCGTGCTATTGGTATTTCGGCCTGACGCTTTCCACGCTGAAATATTGCGTGTTCGCATTCCTGCTGCTGGGGCTGATTTTTACCGATGCCGAAACGAAGCTGTTGCCGGACAAGTTGACCTTACCCGGCCTGGCGCTGGGAGTGATCTTTAGCCTGCTTGTACCGGTAAATGATCTGGCGTCTCAATTTCTATCGGGCGTTGTGAGTTTGCCATTTAGCGGCGACGTTTCATTGCGGCTCTTGTCGCTGCTCGATTCCCTTCTCGGCATGGTTGTCGGAGCATCCTTCATTTACGGCGCGGGCGCAATCTACCTCCGCTGGCGAGGCGCCGAAGGAATGGGCTTCGGCGATGTCAAGCTGATGGCCATGGTCGGGGCCTTCCTGGGAATCAAGCTGACCATATTCACGATTTTTACGGCTTCGTTGGCGGGATCGATCTTCGGACTGCTAACCATTTTCGTGGTCTGGGTGAAGCGCACCCATCGTTTCATGAAACATCTGGCAAACGCGGCAGCGGCCCGGCGGCGCGGATGGCAATCCGCCCAAGTGGTCTATCGCCATTATCAGATGCCGTTCGGAGTTTTTCTGGGAAGCATGTCACTGGTCGCATTTTTCTTTGGCAATCGATTCCTGCACTGGTATGGAGGCCTTTGGTGAAGATCCTCGCCAATCCGGTACTGCTGCCGGCGATGCTGGTGCTGGTGTGCGCGTCAGGCGCCTTTTTGCTGGGGATGATCTTCATCCGCCGTCTGCGCGAAAGTATTGCCGAAGAGAGCAATTTCTCCCCCAAAACTCCCTCGCTTGAGGCTCTGCCACTGCACCTCTACAACACGGTGATTCAGCAACTCAAACAGCAAAAACATGAGCTGCAGGTACAATCGCAGGCCGAACAGCATCGCGCCCGCACCACCGAGAATTTCAGCCAGACGGTGCTTTCCAATCTTTCCAGCGGTGTCCTGGTCTTCGGATCGAACGGCCTGGTGAAAACTTCCAACCCGGCCGCGAAGACGATTCTGGGTTTCGCTTCCACAACCGGCATGGGACCGGAAGATATTTTCCGCGGTGCCTATGTCTGTTCTACGCCTTCGGTAGCCTTGCGAACGTTCCCAGAAGAAACCAAAGACGATACGACTCAAAACGACCCGTTACCTCTGGCCGAAGAGATTCGAGCAGTTCTGCGCGAAGACAGCAAGCAGCGGCAGGTTGAGGCCGAATATGAGGCGCCTTCGGGACAGAAACACTTCATCGCGGTCACGATTTCCGCAATTCCAGCGTTGGATAACAGTCTGCTTGGGGTCGCCTGCCTCATCAACGACCGCACGGAAATGGAAGAAATCCGGCGTCAGCAGGAATTGCAAGGCGAGATCTCGGCTGAGATGGCGCTGCAGTTGCGCACCTCGTTGACTACAATCTCCGGCTATGCCCAGCAATTGGCCAGCAGCCGTGATCCGGAATTGGCCCGGCAACTAGCGATCGATATTTCTCACGAAGCCGCGCAACTGGATCACAGCATTGGAGGATTTCTGAGCAAGAAGCAGGCCGCCCACGCAGCCGGTGTTGGCGGTCCGAGTAACAATTAGTAGCTTGTCGAAAGGTTTTGGACCGGCGCGCGTTGCCGGCTACCAGACAGACTTGAAAGACTTAAAGGGGAGTTATGAAACTTATCGCATACAGTGGAGTTGGACTCGCGTTAGCTTTGGTCTTGGCTGGCACTCCGGCCGGGGCCCAGAGCCAGTCTTCCTCGCCTTCGCAAAGCTCGACTTCGCAAGGCTCGACCGCGCAAAACTCAACCTCACAACACTCGGGCTCGGGATCGTCTCTGGGCGAGTATGCGCGACAGATTCGCAAGGATCCTGGAACGAAAACCACGCCGAGAGTTTTCGATAATGACAATCTGCCGAAAGACGACAAGCTTTCCGTGGTAGGCCATCCTGACAATCCGACCGCAGACAATGCATCCACCGATGCGAACTCTCCGTCAGCCAAAAGCCCGGCCACGCCGGCCCCGGCGGAAGACGAAGCAGCCAAGGCAGTAGCAGCAAAGCAATGGGGCGACAAGCTCGCGGCACAGAAAGATCAGGTTGATTTATTAGGGCGGGAACTCGATGTGCTGCAGCGCGAATACCAGATTCGTGCTGCCGCAATGTATGCCGATGCCGGCAACAGATTACGCAACTCCGGCGACTGGGATAAACAAGACGCCCAGTACAAACAACAAATCGCCGATAAGCAAAAGGCACTCGACGAAGCCAAACAGAAACTGGAGGACGAGGAGGAAGAAGCGCGTAAGGCCGGCGTAACTCCCGCGGCGGTCCAACCGCCCGCCCAATAGACAGCAAGACTAAAGCAGCAAAACTAAAGCATGATGAGCGCCGGAGGTTCCACCCTCCGGCGCTCGCTTCGTTTCAGGATATCTTTTGTGCACCCTCGCGCAGTCGCTTAATTTGCTTGACGTGATGCAAACCATGCACGAGATGAAATTTTCTCCACTGCGCGGCCGTAAGCGGTCCCAGGACGGGATGATCCAGCAGGCTGCAACGCGATCCTAGTTCCCGTTCGCAGCGGGTAATGATCGTATCCATCTCCGCGATTTTCAATTCAATCTCTGCTAATACCTTCTCCGCCGGCAAGCCCCGCGGACTCGTCACGGGCGGGGCTTTTCGGCCTGACGGCATGTACCCCACCCCCACGACCATCAACGTTCGTCCACGCTGCCGCCAGGTCGAGGTTGTGGCCAGAGACTTTCCCGCTGCAGCCACGCGCTCAAAACCCTTCGCCGTACCCGTGTAACTCAAATAAAGATGCTCCAGGATTTCCGCCGTACACCACTTTCCCGGCGGATGCCAGCTTAACCGCTCGGAGGGAATTGCTGCGACTGCGGCTGCAATCTCCTGCTGCAATCTGTTGAGTCGAGGGTCCACGAGCGTTACTAATCTTTCCGGCTCTTTCGGTTAGAATGTTGCGCGACAACAAAAAACCGCTCCCACGTTAACACAGGAAGGAACCATGAAGACGGCCAGTCACGCCCGCAACAAAAAGACCGTCATCGTCAGGGAAAATGGGGGGAATTTTTTTCTCCGCGAAAGACAGTCAGCGCATGCAAGCTTCCAGTCTGCAAACAAGTCGCAATCTTCGGCGCAGGACGATATACAAAATATCTTGTGCCGCGCTGCTCATTACGCTGCTGGCGCTGCTTGGCGCTTGTTCTTCAGATACCGGTAAACCGCCGGATATGGAAAAGCCCGAATCCAAAGGACCGGAACTCCTCACGGCTCGCTCCGCGTTTCAGAAGGTCTACATTGCGGCTCGCGGCTG
The DNA here is from genome assembly GCA_963801885.1 of uncultured Acidobacteriaceae bacterium. GTDB lineage: Bacteria > Acidobacteriota > Terriglobia > Terriglobales > Acidobacteriaceae > Sulfotelmatobacter. The sequence goes on along the minus strand of CAWDGL010000010.1, from coordinate 178,633 downwards.
GGCTCCCGATGCGACGCCTTACCGGCTCGAGTCCACGGCAACCAGCGACGGAAACGGGCATGATGGCAAGTGGGCGGTTTGGCGCGGCAGCTTTGCATCGGCTAGCCGACGTTCCGAAAAGTCTTATACCTGGTCTGGCAGCACGGCTGACGGCGCGCCCTCGCGCGGCGTGAATCCCGGAATCGAAGATAGTTACAGCCCGACGAACTCTTCCACCCACGTGTTTGACATGGCTTTCTTAAAGATCGATTCCGATCAGGCGTTCGAGACGGCGCAGAAACATGGTGGCGACAAAGTTCTGGAGAAAGCGCCCGATACGCCGGTCATCTATGTGTGCGATTGGAATCACAACACCAACGAACTGATCTGGCACGTCATTTATGGAGCCGCTCGGGAAGGAGCAAAGCTAACGGTGATGGTTAACGCCTCGACCGGTGAATTTATACGGGTGGAGAAATAACTATAAAACCTGGCAGTCGTGCACTTTGGCCTTTAGACGACTTTGTCATCCTGAGCGTAGCCGTTTTTCAGGCGTAGCGAAGAGCCTGCCCTGAGCGAAGCCGAAGGGATCTCCCGCTTAACCGGCCTAATGGGTAAAGCCACTGCCGATTGAACTTTTTCTGATTCGCGTTGACTCTGAGGGCGATCTTCGTTAGCGGTTCGCGTCTTCCTGGCGATTGAAGTGGATCTCAATTTCCGAGAAAAACCGGCAGAGCGCTTCGGCGGAGGCAATGGCGCGTTTCAAGGAGTGCCGTTCTCCGAACGCGACAATATCTTCTGGAGAATATTGCAGACGAATCCGATCGGTAGCGCAGTGCGCGCTCAACAATTCCACGCCCACTGCTGCAACCTCAGCCTGAAGACGGGGAACGTCAATCGGTTTTCCAGCTCGTTTTGCCATCTACTGCTCCTTCATGATTTGCGGGCTAACGCAGGAAGGTCCCGCGGAACCGTTTGGGGAGGACTTTCACTCTTGCACTTTCACGGTTCCAGCGGGACCCAGCCTGCGAAGTCAATTCCTGTGTATCTGTGGGTATAGTGTACAGTGTTAGTTATACGACGTTCAACTATTGACGCAGATTTTCGGCGGCACGATTTCTGGAGGAAAAGTGCCTCGGCATCCCGACCCTGATCTGGAAGAGCGCATCCTCGCCGCCGCCTCGAGGCTATGGGCTCGTGGCGGCGAAAAAGCCCTCACCATGCGGGCCGTGGCAAAAGCGGCCGCAACCACCACACCCACTGTGTATGAGCGCTACAGCGATCGCGACGATATCCTTCGGGCGTTGCGCATCAAGACCCGTTCTGAATTGTTTGTTGCGCTCAGCAAAACTCGCACGCTTCGCGAGGCATTCCAGGGTCACCTTCAGTTTGCCCTTGAACACAGTCATGCCTACGAAGTTCTCTTCGACGGCGTAGGCAGACCACCTTCCTTGCATGAACCCTGGCCATCCTTCAACCTAATGCGCGAACGCGTAACCCAGCGCCTGGGCGGATCGACACGGGAAAATACGCGCCTCATGCTGGCGCTCTGGTCGCTGATGCACGGAGCCGCAATGCTTATCATTCGTGGCCACTTCGAAGGCGCTCTTCGCGCTCAAACGGTTCACGCCTGTCTGGATGCTTTCGACACAATTCTGGACTCGGCTGCACGTTCGAAAGGACGCACTCATTCGGGACCCGCGTGGCCTTCAACTCTGATCCTGGGCGAGGGCAAGAACAGCAGCGCGGGCCATGGCGCCAAGGAAAGATCCAGAGCCAGAAAACCAATCCGTTGAAAGCTTTCAAAGGGAGGACTGCGGGAGTTAGCCTGCGGCCAGCCTCGCAGGTCGATGGCGAGAAGAACATCCATGGATGAAAGTGGGCAGCTTCAGCTCGCGGGCTGTCTTGGCGCTGGCGGCTGAGCCTTTCAACCGGTCGATCGCCTTGTGGGCTTCCTGCGCCTGTGGACCGTGGGGCAGAATTTTCAAATAGCTTTCAAATTCTTTGAGAGCCTCACCGGGCTGATCCATTTTCTCCAGGCAAATGGCTAGTCGAAACGTGGCAATGGCGTCGTTGTCTTTGTAAAACAATGCCTCCCGGTATCGATCCTCAGCGGCGCGATAGTTCTTGCGTTTGAAATAGAAATCTCCGACCTCAACATCCTTCGCCGCCTTGTGTGGATTCCACGGATGAAACTCGCCCACATCGCCATTGCCTGGCGCGGATCCGGCGTCCTTCAACATGTCGGAATTCTCGGGATGAGCCTTGTCGTCATTCGCGGGAGGACTCAAATCAATCGCCGTCTCCTTGCTGGAACTTTCCCCGCTCGGCAAGGCATCGGCATTGACGCTGTCAGAGCGCGGAGCTTCCAGATTCGGAGTTCGCGGCTGCGATGCCGTGGAATCCTGAGTCGACGAGCCTTTTTGCGGACTAGACGGCGTGGAATCCTGAGCTCGCACTGCTACGCCGCAGGCGAGCATGCTTGCAAGGAATAAGAAAAGAAACGAACTGCGCATACGATGATTCTATCGTCCTCCATCAATCTCGAACGTCACGAGAATCTATAGACCCTGATGGGCCGAGCGGAAAGCCTGCAGGCATCTGCGCGCGGTTTCAAACTCAGAAAACCGGCTGCCCTCTTGTTCAACCAGATAATACTCGACGCCGCCGACGCCTTCCGCAGCTCTGAAAATGCCCTTCCAGTCGGTCACTCCTTCGCCGAACAAAACCTTGTAACCCTTATCAGCGTCGGGCGACCAGTCTTTACAATGGATGGATCGAATCCGTCCCGGGTTGGCTCGGATCCAGGCCACGGGATCGGACCCAGCTTCCACGCAAGTCCCCACATCCAATTGCAGCATCACTGAGGGCTTGGTCTCCTTAGCCAGCAGATCCATCGGACGCTGCCCCACCGCGCCCGTAAACTCCGCCTGATGATTGTGGTATCCGGATGTTAGTCCCGAAGATTCCAAAGTTTCGGAGGCGGAATTCAGTAGATTGGCAATCGACTTCCATCCATCCGCGCCTGTCTTAGGATCGGACCAGGCCAGAACCAGATACTTGCTGCCGAGAATCAGATTCAAATCCCGCGCGCGATTGATATTTTTCTCGGTGAAATTATCCGCAGCGTTGTGCGTGGAATAGCAGCGAACACCGACGTCATCGAGCACTTTGCGCATGGCCTTTGCCTGAGTGTCAGTCCATTCGAAATACGGCGCATAGAACTCGACTGCCTGATATCCCATTTGCGCGACAGCGCGCACGGTTCCTTCTGGATCCTGTTTGAGCGCCTCGCGCACAGAGTAAAGCTCCAATCCGACTGGGACAGATCGTGTTGCCGCCGTGGCCTTAAGAGCCCATGGCAACATCGCTGACATAGCAAGAAAAGATCGGCGGGAAAGGGAGGACATGAATGCAATCGTACTCACTTGGAAACCAAAGTCCAAGGGGACGCCAGCAAAAAAACAGGCCGCTCATGGGGGAGGCTATGAGCGGCCCGGTTGGCGAAGTCCTCCGGGGGGAGGGTAAGCTTTTGTTGCGAACTGACCTTACATCGACGGATTGCTCTGGCCTGCCGCCGGCGCTGGCTGGTTCGTGTCGCCCACGGTATTGGTCATCAAACGCACATCTACGCGGCGATTGTCGGCGCGGCCATTCGATGTCTTGTTCGACTCAACCGGCTTATCTTTTCCGAGACCAATCACATAAATCTTGTGCGCCGGAACGTTGTACTTCGTGGCCAGGTACTGAATCACGGAGTTGGCGCGGCGCTGGCTCAGATCGTAATTGTAGTCGGCCGAACCTACCGAGTCCGTTCCACCTTCCAGCGCAATGATGTAACCCTTGGTGGAAGAAATTTGACCGGCGAGCTGGTCGAGCGTTTCCTTGGCCTTGGGCGTCAGGTTGTCCTTATTGAATCCAAAGTGAACCGACGTTTCGGCGACAGCGTGATAGTTGTCAAGATTCGCGACTGTATTAGTCAGGATTCCGACGCGGCCGTTCGCAGCATCCGCCATTTGCTGAGCCGAAGTTGCGGTCTGTCCGGCGGCCTGCGCCTTCTGCTCTACTTCAGCAGTCTTTGCGTTTACGGCCTGAATACCGGACTGGGCTCGCGCGTCAACGTCCTTAATGTCCTTCGAATTCTTGGCGGCCAGATCGTCGAGCTCGTTGGTTTTGTTGATCAGCGGTGTGGTCTGCTGTTTCACATAGTTCTTGCTGGCGCAGCCCACGGTGGCTACCATGCTGGCTGCCAAACAGACTACTAACGAAGTGCGATTCATAGGGTGAAACTCCTTAGTTCAATCTTCGCGCGCCTGGGCGACCCGCGCGCAAATTAGCAAATTTGATGCCCTGGGTACGACTCCTTGTTGCTTCCTGTTCCTGTATTGCTTCTGCACGGCACATGCCAGTTTTCGCAACCGAACCGTGCCCACGTAAGTATATACATTTTCAATGGCTTGCGAAAGATAAATAGACAATCGCTTTCGCCGCTGAATCAAGCAAAGAACGCAAAGCGGACACAGGGAGTGGAAATTTTATATGGTTCCGCTCAGATTCGCAGATGAGCTCGATCCTGTTAGCCTCGACGCGGAGGACAGAGCAGGGGAATCGCCTCCCGCTTGTTGCGTCGATAGCCCCGGAAATCGCTCTCGTCAATAGTGATAATGCTGTGCCGCGGATAAATCTCACTCATCCGAATCAGACAGAGATCGGCGAGATCAGGCTTACGGTCCAGGTAGCGTTCCGCGAGTTCGGCCAGCTGCCCGAGGTTGCGATTACAGTCGAATGCGATCCGTAGCATTTCGTCCTGCAACAATGAAAACACGTAGGAGCTTGATTCCAAGTGAAAGGCCGATTCGGCCAGCACAGCTTCACAGGTCAGCAACGGCTCGGTAAGCGCTTTGGCTACGTTCACCGCCCAGTTGTGGTGCTGATCGTTCCGCCTGGCAAAAGCCACTACAAACCCGGTGTCGGCAATACCCTTCATGACCGCGAGAATCCCTTACGAGAAGAAACATCGGTAGGGCCGCCGCTGATCATCCCCGCGTGGCGCAGGAAGCGCTGCGTTCCCCCCTGCGACCTCGCGGTCTCAAGCTGTTGACGCACCAGTCGGCCAACCGGGACGCCCGTCTTGCGCGAGGTCTCCTTGAGCCATGCCAAGAGATCATCTGTAAGACGTATTGTAAGTGTATGACTCATATCGAATAACTGTGCCACATGTCGTGAGTTTTGATCATTTCCAGATATCTGTAATCGGCGTTGCCGCGCGATCATTTGCGGTCAAGGGTTCGAGACCAAAATTATCCTCGATGGTTCGCAGTACGCTGTAGTGGGTATAGAACTTGTCGAGCGCTTTAGGATCCTGCTGGTTCGCCGGTTTCACCATGTCGCCAAGAAATAGAGTAAAAATGCGATTGTCTGAATTTCCTCCCGATTCGTCGAAGGTCACCACCACCAGCGTTCCCTGACGAAGTTTTTCCGGGAAGCTCTCATTCAGAAACTTCTTTACCCACGCGGCCGTGTAGGTCGCGCTGGTGTCGTGGCCATCGTGATTCATATTAGGAGAGTAATACGAATAGGCGACCAGACCCTTTTTCGCGTCTTGCACAAATAGATTATCGGACTTGCTGGAGTCCACGCGAATCACCCGATCGCACCACTTCTGTTGCACCTCGATAAAGCTGAGAAATGGCACGTGCTTGCGCGCATAATTGCCGAGGTTGCCGGGAACGTGCTGTGAAGAATAGTTCCATGGACATGGCTCGTTCGGCAATTCCTCCGCGTATTGCTTGAAGTCAAGGCCGGCGGCGATCAGGCGATCTGCGATCGAACGGTGTGCGGCATCATTGGGAAAGTTCAGCTGATTGTCGGCCATAAGACGTCCGCGGCTGTGAGTGCCGAAGTCTGTCCCCGCAACCATCGCCAGATAATTGGGATATGAGGGATGAAACAGAGCATGGAAATTGGTGAAGCTTGCGCCCTGGGTTGCCAGATCGGCCAGATCTTTCACCTTGCTGGCAACTTCATAATCGACATTTTCCAGCACGATGATTACGACCCGGTCGAAATGATGAGCGCCCGAACGAGCCGCGGCGCGCGCCGCTTCGTCCTGCTTTCCCTGCGGAGATTTCGTTACCTGAGGCAGATCTGCCTGGTTCGAAGGCACCTGGGTAATGCTTTGCCCGGGGGCTGGTATCGAAGAGACGCTCAGGAAAATGGCCAATATGGAAATTGCCGTGACTAGCCCACGAAGAAAGAACTTTGACAATACGCGCGAGAACGTCATTAGCCTTTTTGTAGCACATTCCTCATATTTTCAATCTAATAGAATAGTTATAGAGCCATGGATTTGCAGTCAAAAATTCGTTCTCTGCCCACCGAACCAGGCGTGTATCTGTATAAGAACGCCGAAGGCGAGGTGATCTACGTTGGGAAGGCGAAGAATCTACGAAGCCGCGTGGCCAGTTACTTCCACGAGGCACGTTGGGAAGATGCCAAGACCGGCACGCTGGTGCGGGAGGCGGTCGATGTCGACTACATCGTCGTGGCTAACAACAAAGAGGCGCTCGCACTCGAGAACAACCTGATCAAGCAGCGTAAGCCGCGATTCAACATCCTGCTGCGCGATGACAAGACTTATCCCTACGTGAAGCTCACGCTGAGTGAACGCTGGCCCCGAGTCTTCGTCACTCGCCGCCTACGCAAAGACGGCAGCGCGTACTATGGCCCGTACTTCCCTGCCAATTTAGCGTACCGAATCGTCGACCTGATTCACCGCAATTTTCTGATTCCATCGTGCAAGGTTGATCTCACGCGCTTTCATCCACGACCGTGCTTGCAGTACTACATCCGGCGCTGCTTGGGGCCGTGCGTGCAGGCTTTGACCACGCTCCGAGAGCTATCAAGAGGCGGTTCGCGATGTGAAGCTATTCTTGGAAGGCCGTCCCACCGATTTGAGCCGCTCGCTGCACACGCGCATGGAGCAAGCCGCAGCCGCCGAAGAGTATGAGCGCGCGGCAAGATATCGCGATCTTATTTCAACCGTAGAACAGTTGCAGGAACGCCAACGCATTGCCGCCGCCGAAGGTGATGATGCCGACGTATTCGGCTATCACTACGAAAATGGCATGGTCGCGGTGAACCTGTTTCACATGCGTGGCGGAAAAATGGTCGACCGCCGCGAATTCTTCTGGGAAGACTTGCCGGAGTTCGGCGCCGATCAGGCACAGGTGCAGGAGAATGATCTGCAGACGCGTGAGCAGACCGAGCATGTAGGGACAGCCGTCCCGAAGGAATCATCTGAACCCGAACCGAAGCGAGACTCATTCTCTCCCGGCGAATTCTTCTCTGCCCTGCTGAAGCAGATCTACATCGGCCAGCCCTACGTGCCACGCAACCTCTACGTCCCAATCGATTTTGAGGATCGCGAAGCGCTCGAAGATTTGCTTTCTGAGCAACAAGCGGGCGAGGGCGCCCGCGCCGCACGCGTGCATATTCTGGTTCCACAGCGCGGCGACAAACGCTCGCTCATCGACCTCGCCGGCAACAACGCCAAACAGTCCTACGACCAGCGCTTTCGCGTGCTTAAACCCAACGCCCAGAAAATTCAGGAAGAATTGCAGGAGGCTCTCAGCCTTCCGGAATTGCCCAAGCGAGTCGAGTGCTTCGACATCTCCCATATTCAAGGCGCGGAAACCGTGGCCTCAATGGTGGTGTGGGAAGACGGCAAGATGAAGAAGTCGGATTACCGGAAGTTCATCATTCGCACAGTCGAAGGCGTGGACGACTTCGCTTCCATGCGCGAAGTCGTAACGCGGCGTTACAAGCGCTTGCAGGAAGAAAGCAAACCTATGCCCAGCCTGGTGCTGATCGACGGCGGTCTCGGACAATTACACGCCGCAGCGGAAGCGCTGGAATCGCTTGAGATCATCAACCAGCCGCTGGCGGCCATCGCCAAAAGCGAGGAGATTTTGTATGTCTACGGTCAGGAGAAAGATCCGATCGCCCTCGATCATCACTCGCCAGTGCTTCACCTGATTCAATTAATCCGCGACGAAGCTCACCGCTTTGCCGTGACCTTCCATCGCAAGCGCAGGCAAATGCGCGATCGCTCTACGGAACTGTTAGAAATTCCCGGCGTAGGAGCAAGCACAACGCGTAGATTGCTGGAACACTTTGGCAGTGTGCAGGCGGTGAGGCAGGCCGACCCCGCAGCTCTGTCGGCGGTAGTCACTCGAACCCAGGCGGAAGCGATCCGCAATCACTTCAGAAAATAATATCTTCAGGTTTTTCTGGGGAGAATTGTGTCTTTAAAAAGCGGGCTGCCCATCCACCAGCATCTTTTTCAGGCTGAATGTCTCCAAAATCCGCTGCTGGCCGATTGCACCAATCCTCGGATGGACAAACTCCACGCTGATTTTCTCCTCGGGCTGAACTTGCTTGGGACGTGGGAAAGTAAACTGGAAGGTATCATCCTTGAAACTGTAACTGAGTAAGCTCAATCTCTCGCTGTTGGTATTTAAGTAGACGGACATGCTGAGCTTCGCGAGGCTCTGGCTCGCCCAGTAGTTCCGCATCAAACTGTCATCCTCCTGAACGTTGGTATGAAAAGTGACCGCAACCACCACGCGATCGGGGAACGTGACCGCCAGAAATTTACCGGCGTTCGCGTCAAACGCTGCCTTTTGCTCCGGGTTCATCTTGTCATAATGCGAGTTGAGTTGCGACGAGCGAACCTGTGCTTCACGAATGGGCCGCGCGGACCGAAATTGCAGAATGTAGCTTATGCTGGGGTCGGTTTCCATCTCGGCGTTGTGGCTTCTACTACTGGGCGTGGCCGTCTGAACGGCACCAAGTGTAAGCGTCGTGGCCCAAGGGGACTCTTCCAGTACGCGGCGCGTCTCCTCCGCAGACCAATTCTGATAAGGCTTTTTGACCCAAAAGTCGCCCATCGCCGCGAGCGGCACGGCCAGACAAAGAATCGAGAGAAAAGCAATCAGCTGATAGAAGTTTGTCCTCAGTCTGAGCATGAGAACCTCCTTCGACCTCATCTAACGCCAGTCAGTATAGGTTCAAGCCGCTAAGGCCGCCAGAAAAAACTGCGCAAGGGACCGGCGGATCCTACGATCACATCGGCGGCTTGCTGGAGTTGCCCATATCGAGGACTACTTTCCAGCTTCCGTCTTTCTGCCGCTTCCAAATGCTCGTGTACTTGCCGTAATCGACTGTCTCTTTACCCTGTTTGTTTTTCGAGTGAAACTCGTAATTGCCATAGGTATAGCCGAGGTCGCCAGAGGCCGAGATATCCGCGCCGACCGGCGTCCAGATGAGGCGATTATTTTTGTCGTCGAGAAAGCCCATGCCCGGCGCGATATTCGTCTTGCCTTGAATAATGGGTCCGCCATTGGGCAGTTCGACAGACTCCTCAGCATAATAGGATAGATATCCCTGAGAGCCCCGGTCGGCGGCGGCTTTCATGAATTCCGCTTCCAGTTGCTTCAAAGTGTCGGCGGTGACGTGGGGCGAAGCTAAGACAGTCGGTCGAGAGATCGGAACAAATAAAGCAGCAAGAAGCGCAACGGCGAGCAACGACAGAACTGCTTTCATGCGGCCTCCGCGAAATTTGCGGGCCCATTCTACTCTCGCGGAGGCCATACTGAGAGCACGAACATGCAAGTTGCCAGGGCGCGAAGCCCGTCACGTTCTTACTATTCTTGATTTCTTGGCGCTCGGAGTGCCAGCCACGCCACGACTGCCAGCATTCCGCACCAGCCGAGTATTCGGACTACCGCGGCGATCTGCGTGTCATGGTTAAGCACGCCGAGACTGGAGAAGATGGCGAAGAAGTCGTGCTCCACAAAATCCGGATCGCCGGTGGTGACTAGCGGAAGTACCTGGGCGCGAGCGTCGGCCATGTAAGTCGCCGTGTAGAGCCAGTTCTCAAAGAAGAAAAACAGGCAGAAGACAAAACCGGTCGTCTGCCGCTGCGAGAAAAAATACAGCGCCAAGAGAAATGGCACTAGCCATTGCAACCCCGTGCCACCCCAGAGCATGATCGTGTGCCCAAACCAGCTGAATAAATTGTGTCCGCCTTCATGCACCACCAGGTTGGCGCTGTCGATAAATAGATATCCGCCGTGAGCGGAGAAGGCGTAAACCAGAAACCACGCGTAGAAAATGAGCCAGCCCACCAGCGCCGGGCGGGATACGGGCTTCCACGGCTCGTCGAGGATTTCCTGGATCGGTTCAAGCATGCCTCGATCATTCTAGGGAGTTCAGGTCCACTCCGGCAGATTACGAACGTGTGTCCATTCCGCAAGAAACTCGGTTCTTGTTACAGTGAACTGTAGGAAACGCACTCACTGTTATGAGCAAAATGAGCAAAACAGAATATTTGGGCACGCTGATTGTGACCGGCGCCAGTCGCGGAATCGGCGCGGCCGTGGCAAAGCTTGCCGGCAAACACGGCTATGCGGTTGTGGTGAACTTCAATACCGGCGAAGCCGAGGCCAAGAAAGTTGTGGACGAAATTGTGGCGGGCAGCGGTCGCGCTCTCGCCATTCAGGCCGACGTGTCACGCGAGGAACAGATTGTTCGAATGTTCGAGACGGCGGAGCGGGAGTTGGGCCCGATTAAGGCGCTGGTGAACAACGCCGCCATCACCGGCGGCTTCGCGCGAGTCGAAGAAGTATCCAGCGCAGTCCTTGCCAATACTTTCGCCGTTAACGTCAGCGGAACGATTTTATGTTCACGCGAAGCCGTGCGCCGAATGTCCACGCGGCGCGGCGGCACTGGCGGCGCCATCGTCAACATTTCTTCGCGCGCGGTTCACACTGGATCGCCGGGAGAATGGGTGCACTATGCGGCCTCGAAAGGCGCCATCGACAGCTTCACCATCGGCTTGGCGCGCGAGGTGGCGACAGAAGGAATTCGAGTCAACGCCGTTGCGCCGGGTTTGGTCGACACGGGAATCCACGCCGCCAACGGCGATCCGGGCAGACTGCAACGGCTCATGAGCTCGATTCCAATGAACCGCGCCGGACTGCCGCATGAAGTCGCAGAGGCAGTGCTGTGGCTTTTGTCGCCAGCAGCTTCGTACGCGACAGGCGCGATTCTGCCGATTGGCGGCGGCCGGTGAGGCAGGAGCTTAGACCGCAGACGTCTGACAGCGGCGACCACATTTTAGATTCTACGTTTTGAGTTTGAACTGTCTGTTTTGCACTCCCTCTCGCCTCGCACGTTTCCGCACTCACTTACTTCCTGTTCTCCAAATCCTTCCGCAGGTAAGTCTTTATTTTCTCCGGCAAGCGCGAAGAATGTAGTACGTCGCGCAATCGAGGAGGGGGAAGCCGCCGTGCGAATTCGAGGGCGCGCGCCAGCGGGGTATATTCGTTGCGCAACAGGGCCATACGAATTTCAGGACGCACCGACCACTTCGCATGCAGGCAAACAGCTTTCACCAAAGCCGGCGATGCTTCCGGGCGCAGCAATGCTTTGACCAGAGCAGATTCCGCCAGGCGCGGATTTTCCAATGCTGTTTGCCAGACGCGCGACTCGCGGTCAAGTAAAAGCGCGGCCGCGACTCGTCCGGAAGAACGGCGCCCCAATGAAATGCGTTCCCCCAAACTCACCGAGGCCAGTCGTCCAACCATCAGATCATCGGCGAAGCGCTTCAAATCAGCTGCGACGGAAGGCAACAGTGAGAACTGCACAAGGTCAAACGTGTAGAACTCGCGGATCAGGCGCAGTACAACACGGCGCGGAGTGCGGGGATGAGCGGCCAGGCCAAGCCGAACCTTACGCGTCCGTAGGAGCGCGACATTCTTGCTGATTTCTTCAATCATCGCGACTGAAAGGCCAGGATCTTTCAAATGAGCAAGTACCGAGTCTTCGCTAAGGGCCGCCACTTCAGGCGTTTGTGAATCATCGACAAACGTTGGCGCGGCAGCTGACTCCTCCGGACTTTGTACTCGCGAATTCATAACGGTGTTGAACCGTCAAGCGAAGAAAATCGAACTCAACGCATCCGCCAAACCGTAGTACGGGAGCCGCCGCGCGACATTACGCCGACCTGCGCGCCAAACGCAGTGCACCCTCGACCGGTTCCACAACCTCCGGATTTATTTCCGCCCGCGAATCCAGCGCGCGCAGCTCATTGTAAAAAACCTCACGCACGAGCGGCGCATGACGAAAGACGCCTCCGATCATGGCCACTGGGACGGAACCGACCTCGTCTCTTGAGAAGAGGCGACGCGTTACAATCGCGGCGCTTTGAGCGAGTTCCCTGCCCGCATCCGTGAGTACCTGCACCGCCAAATCATCTGAACTCACGGCAACGAAAGGAAAAAGTGCGGCGAAGTTGGGAGGCGGAATTGAATTCGCGGCGCGCGCGAGATCCATCAATGAGGTCACGCCCCATGCTTTGAATAAGGCCATCGCAAATGGCGAATGCGCGAGCGCTTCAGAGTCTTCCGTCAAATCGCTAGCGCACAAAAGTGCGTTCACTGCAGCGCGGCCGATCCAGTGCGCCGAACCCTCATCGCCGATGGCGAATCCCCAGCCTCCCGCACGGGCCGTCATTCCTTGCCGGTTGCGGCCGTAAGCGATCGAACCCGTCCCGGCAATAACAATCACTCCGGGGCCGGTATCAAAAGCGGCTTCCAGGGCAATCTGAATATCGCCGACTACATCGATCGGGGTGGAAAGAATTTCCCCGAGAGAACTTCTTACAATCTCAGCCACTTCAGGACGTGCCGCTCCCGAACCTCCCACGCAGGTGCGTGAAACTTCTGCAGGAGCAATCCCGGCGGCCGCGCAGGCCTGGCGCACCGCCTGCTGAAGAGATTGGCGAGCTTGTCCCTCGCCCACGCGAACAATATTGCTGGGCCCCGCGGTCGCAACCGCGAGCAAGCGCGATTCATCACCCACCGCGCAGGTGGTTTTTGTACCACCCCCGTCTATGCCGAGATAATAGGCCACCAATTATTTTTAACACAGATCATTTTTCCCAAAGCGCGTCGGCGGCCCGCCAGTCTTACAACTTCGCCAGGCGAAGGACTACAAAGTCTCACTCGCACAAAGCGCGCGTTGCTCCCATAATGAGTGCTTGCTCCAGCAAAGCGGAAACATGGGTCTGAGTCACGTCGATTTCGCGATCATCGCACTCTATCTGGCGGGCATCACTCTATTTGGACTGCGCTTCCGCAAGAAGCAGCGCACGCTGCGCGATTACTTTCTTGCCGGGCGGGACATTCCCTGGTGGGCGATTGCATTATCGATCGTCGCCGCGGAGACCAGCACGCTGACCATTATCAGCATCCCCGGCCTTGCCTACGACACCAATCTTACCTTTCTGCAAGTCGTCATGGGATACGTGGTAGGCCGCGTGGTCATCAGTTTCATCTTGCTCCCGCAGTATTTTCGCGGCGATCTTTATACTGCCTACGAATTGATTGAACGCCGCTTTGGGCGCGGCTTACGCTCCATGACCGCCGGCTTATTCCTGCTGACCCGGGCCGCGGCGGAGGGTGTGCGAGTTTATGCAGTGTCGATCGTCGTGGCCATTGCGCTGGGAACCGGACAAGTGATCTCCATCGCGTTCATCACAGCATTGACGTTGATCTATACATTCGAAGGGGGCTTGGCCGCAGTCATCTGGACCGATGTCGTGCAGACCGTAATTTATGTCGGCGGAACGCTAGTGGGACTTGCGACCATTTTGCATCTCGTGCCCGGAGGTTGGAGCGCCATTCATGCGGCGGCGGCTGCTGCGGGCAAGCTGCAAGTGTTTAATTTCAGCACCAGCATTTTTATTCCTTACACCTTCTGGGCGGGATTAATTGGCGGAACGTTCCTTACCACGGCGAGCCATGGAACCGATCAGCTGATTGTGCAGCGCTTGCTGGCAGCGCGCGGACAGCAACAATCAGCGCTAGCGCTGCTATCCAGCGGCCTCGCCGTTCTGTTTCAGTTCGCACTGTTCTTAATTGTAGGAATCATGCTTTGGGCATATTACCGCGTGCCCTCGAAAATGTTCGGCACCCCAGACCGAATCTATCCGACATTCATCGTCACCCGCATGCCCCATGGAATCTCGGGGCTGCTCATCGCAGCCATCCTGGCCGCAGCCATGTCGAATCTGAGCGCGGCTCTGAATTCGCTTTCCTCCAGCGCAATCATGGACTTCTATGCACAGCTGCGGCCTCAAACCGACGAGAAAACAAAAATGCGCCTCTCCCGGATTGCGACCCTGGCCTGGGCGCTCGTATTGTTCGGGCTGGCTGTAATCGCGTTGCACAAAGTAGGACGAGTGGTAGAAGTTGGATTGCAAATTGCTTCAGTCGCTTATGGCGCGCTGCTTGGCGTATTTTTGCTGGGTGTGCTCACACGCCGCGCCAATCAGCGTGGCGCCATGGCCGGAATGGCTTGCGGATTTGCAGTTGAGCTCTATCTCTGGCTCGGCACGCACATCCCATGGACCTGGTGGGTCATGGTTGGCACAGCAGTAACCTTCACGGTGGGCTGGATTGCCAGCATTTTGGTGGGAGATTCCCAAGCCCGTGTATAAGAGGCTGTCCAAGTTGATTAGGGCCGGCGGAATTCGAAATAATCGTGTTCTTGGCCGAGACAAGATGATCTCTGGCGGGTTTGATCTTAAGCTATAGAAGAATCGGCGGTGCGCAATGACGTTCCCTGCACTCTCGCGAATCGTCCTGACCTGTCTGGCTCTGTTCTGCTCTCCCACGGCTGTGCTGACCGCCCAATCGGACGCCCCGGTTCAGAACTCAAGCCCCGCGCAACTTAGGCCGGCGGCTGCGGCCCCGCCCGTGCCGCAGGAGCCAGAGCCGAGCATGACCGTCCGCCAGACCGTGCAGCGCGTCATCGTCGATGTGATGGTGCGCGACGCCGATGGCAAGCCCGTGCGCGGGCTGAAGGCGGACGATTTTTCCATTACAGAAGATAATCAGCTGCAGCGCGTTCTTTCGTTCGATGTCTATGACTTCGACAAGCGGTCGATTTCGCGGGCGCCCAACGCGCCTCCTCTGCCGCCTCATGTCTTCGAGAACATCCCGGCAACACCCGAGCGCGGGCCACTCTACGTGATGCTTCTCGACTTAGTGAACACGAGTACCGACGATCAGATGTGGGCGCGGCAACAAGTCCTCAAGTTCATCAGCAGCAAACCTGCGGGCACGAGGTTTGCGGTGTTTGTAACTTCCGACAAGCTGTATCTGGTGCAAGGATTCACCGAAGACAAGGATGTTTTGTACACTGTCGTGAATTCACAGAAGCCAAAGTCTCACGTCCCAAGAGTCTTCCTGTTGGCCCGCAACTACGGCTACGGTGATCCATATACCGCAGTCGATATGCTGACCCACATTGGCCAATACCTAGACGGCATTCCCGGCCGCAAGGATTTGATCTGGGTGGCGGGGGCCTTCCCACTTGCTCTCGGTGCGCTCGAAGGAAACTCAGCGTACTTCGACAGCGACTTCAAGGCCGAACTGAATGCACTGGCACAAGCCCAGGTTGCGATCTTCCCGATGGATGTTACGGGTGTCGCTGCGAGTGCGGCGGCGCTAACCAAGTACCAGCAGGAAGACATCATCGCCGACTCCACCGGAGGCCGTGCCTTCTACAACACAAACGATGTAACCGCTGCACTCAACGAAGCGACGGAAGAAGGCGGGAACTACTACACGCTCACTTATTCCCCCCCGAATCACCCGGGAGATGACTCGTGTCACAACATCTCAGTAAAACTCAACAAGGAGAAATATCAGCTCTCGTACCGGCACAGCTACTGCCGCGTGCTTCTGGTCTCGACCTCGGCCGATGAAGCGAATCATTCCGCGTCTCCCACGCTTGAAGTTCCGCTCGAGGCCGGCGACTTACTGCAAGCCAATATCAAACCCGGCGCCCCTATGCTGCACGATCTCGTGTTCTCCGCGCATTTCCACACCAGTGGCGTAGGAGTGGCCACTCCTTCGCAGATGGAGCAATTGCGGCAGCAGGCTGCCTTTTACCGCACGCAGCGCAGGAATAAGCCCCTCAAACCGCTGCCGCCGGTGAAGATTCAAACCTACACTGTCGACTATCGCGTACTCGATCCTCAGTTCAAGGTGCAGGCGGAGCGCAGTGGAAAACAGCCCACTCTTGAGTTCACAGTCGCAGCATTCGATGACGACGGAAAAGTGCTCAACGGCATCGTGAACGACGGCGTCCCGGAAGAATCAACCGAACCGTCAGAGAGCAAAGCTGAATCGAACAAGTCTGGATGGAACAAGTCTGGTTTGAACAGATCTGGAATATTTCGAATTCGCCAAACGCTGGTGGTGCCGCTCAATGCCAAGTCCATAAGAGTTGGCGTTCGTGACCGCATGAACGACCGTATGGGCACACTCGAAGTGCCGCTTCCTCTGAAGCCGGAACCGGTAACCCAGGCGTCGAATCCCGCTCACTAGCCCTTAGCCCGAGTGGCTCAGTTTTGTTTTCAGCCTATCTTTCGCGGGTCATCCCGAGCGGAGCCGTTTTTCAGGCGGAGCGAGGGATCTCCCACTAGCCGTAGCTACTGGAGGATCCCTGACCCGGCTAAAGTACGCACGTTTCCTGGTGACGTCCGCATAAGAGAATAAATCGAAACTGAGCCACTACCCGCGCCGCAGATTCAAAGACCCTCCAACCTCGCGTATACTCCAACTCCAACATGGCTGACGGCATCCATCTCGCGTCCCGGCGTCTTGAACTATCCCGCGACCTGGGCGTGAGCCATGCCTCGGCGGTGGTCGTCGGTACCATCATCGGCAGCGGAATCTTTCTTGTGCCCGCGGAGATGATGCAGGCTGTGGGCTCGGCAAAACTTGTTTACCTCGCTTGGATCGTAGGCGGCTTGCTCTCCTTCTTCGGCGCTCTGACCTACGCCGAACTGGGCGCAATGAAGCCGCAAGCCGGTGGCGAATATGTGTACGTGCGTGACGGATACGGGCCGCTGGCAGGTTTTCTTTACGCGTGGACCTGGTTTGTGATCGCAAAGCCGGGTTCGATCGCAACCGTGGTCACGGGGCTGGTACGAATTCTGGGAACCTTTTCCGCCTTTTCTTTTTTTTCCGTCAACGTGATACGCACGCCATTTGCTGTGAACTGGGGACAGATTTTTGCCATCGCTGCCGCCGTTTTGATCTCGTTGCTGAATTACCTCGGCGTTAAAAAAGCCGGAGAATTCCAACTCATATTCACGCTGCTGAAAGTGGCAATCATTCTCGGAATTGTGGTGATCTGTTTCAGTGGGATGGGAAACGTTCCCGGCCGCGGCTGGAGCAACTTTGCCGGCACGTTCCTTGGCGCCAGAGGTGGAGTCGCCGGTTTCATGGCAGCGCTGGTCGCTGCGCTGTGGGCCTACGACGGCTGGAACGATCTCAACATGGTCGCCGGCGAAGTGAAACGTCCGGAACGAAATATTCCCATCGCCTTGATTGCTGGCGTAGCCACCGTGGGTTTGCTCTACGTGCTGGTGAATGCGGGCGTGCAATATGTACTTCCGGCGAGCGCCATTGCAGCCTCGCCCCGTCCTGCATCGGATGCCGTGGCCCTGGTGATGGGACGCATGGGCGCCGCGATCGTTTCCGCGGGCATGGCGCTCTCGATGCTGGTCACGCTCAATGGCACCATCATGAGCGGAGCGCGAGTCCCCTTCGCCGTGGCCCGCGACGGATATTTTTTTCGCGCGCTGGCTGAAGTGCATCCTCGCTTTCACACCCCGTCGATCGCGATTGTGGTGCAAGCAATCGTATCGATTCTTCTGCTATTGATCGGGGCAAATTTCCGGCAACTCTTTTCGCTGACAATTTTTGCCGAATGGCTCTTCTATATGATCGCCGGCAGCACGGTTTTTATATTCCGAAAGCGCGAGCCGCAGGCGATCCGTCCTTATCGCATGTGGGGCTACCCGTTCGTACCGATTATTTTTGTGGCCGTAGCCGCTGCACTTCTCTGCTACACCTTCAAAAATGATTGGCCAAATTCAGGATATGGAGTGCTCGTCATCCTGGCTGGAATCCCTGTCTTTGCCTACTTCGCTCGGCGACGGAATATGCGTGCAGCCTCCGACAGGCCGTAATCCGATCTAAGGCAGCATACCTTTCTGAACGAATCTCTAGTGCTGATTAGCCCGCTTCTACACTGGCTTTCCGGGTGTTCTTCCGGTTTCGCTGGATCGCTTCTTGTTTTATCCCGCTAATGCCCTAATCCTCGCCCACTTCCGAACCAATTCCCCAAACGGCACCACTCAGGTTACCTAAGGTCAAGAGCCGTTGACACGTTTACCCCCTGTCCTATCTCCCGTATTTTTAGAACTCCAAGTCCCGGTGCTTCTCCCCATCCGGGCCCCAAATGGAGTGACACTGCATGACGACGGCTTACGGCGGATTTCAATTAGGGTTATTGCCCGAGCGCAAGCTCAACAAGCGGGCAATGGTCACCAGCTATGTGCTGGTGTCGCTCACGCTGCTCATCGTCATCAATATTGGATTGATTTTTCCCGAAACGCTGCAGCTCACCCAATATCACTTCACCGAACTGATTCCCACGCCGCCGTTGCGTCCTGGGCCAGCACCGCTCAAGGCGAAAATGGCGAAAGCCAAACTGCTTCACGAAGTGAAGCTGCCAGTATTCGAACAACCGAAGCTCGTAGTACCGCACGAATTGCGCCGCCAAGCCGAGCAGCCCGTGGAGGCACCGAAAGTTGTGGTAAATCAATTTGCCGCTCCTCAGTTGCAGACGGTCAGCGCCGCGCGGCCGCAACTAGTGCATACCGGCGATTTCGGTGGCAGTTCGCAGAAACCCACGGTGAATGCCGCAGTCGATAAAGTCCAGACGGGCGGTTTTGGAGATCCCAACGGTCTTCAGGGCACGGGACGGCAGGGCGCGAAATTATACGCCGCGTCCACCGGATCGTTTGACATGCCAGCAGGGCCTGGCCAGGGAAACGGATCGGGCGGAGCCAAAGGAATTAAGGGTACTGTCGCCAGTGCCGATTTCGGCAGCGGCGTCGCCACCGGCAACAGCAGTCACTCGAATGGCAACGTTGCCACCGGCGGGTTTGGCGCAGAACAAGTCGTACATACCGGACCGAAGATTGCGCAAGCGGATTCTGTCGGAGCGAGCACGCCGGTCGAAATCACCTTCAAACCGAACCCGGTTTATACCGATGAAGCGCGCAGCTTGAAGCTTGAGGGCGAAGTGCTTCTCGAAGTGAGTTTTGCCGCGAATGGAACCTTGCACGTAAACCGCGTGGTTCGTGGCCTCGGACATGGTCTGGACGAAGCCGCGGTTGCCGCCGCCAACAAAATCCGGTTCAAACCGGCGTTGCACGGCGGTCAGCCAGTCGATTCAACCGCAGTCGTGCATGTGACGTTCGCAATGGCTTACTAAAAGTTTTGGCGAAGTAGTTTGCACCTGGCAGTCAAATTCGAGCCCGTAAAACCGGGCCACAGACACTGGTTTTAAGAAGGATGGAGAAAAGAGTTATGCGCAACTGGAAAGCAATATTGACCGCCGCTCTGCTGGCTTCAATGAGTGCAGCCGCACAGCAAAGTGCCGATTCACAGCCGTCCGCGACGCTTGCGACGCAGGCCGCACAACCGTCACAGCAGGCTGCCTCCGCCCCGGCATCGACGGCAGCGCAAGCGCCCGCCGTTGCGCCCGCTCCCACTACCATGGACCAGGTCGTGGGTCTTTTCATTGAGCGCGAGCACTCCCTGATCAAGATGCTCTCCACCCGCACGCCGGTGGTCGAGACCTATCTGCAGAATCTGACGGCCGACCCGCAACTCGGTCCCGTGCCCAGCGGGGATCATTATTTCCTCGGCCGCATGGACATGGGCGAAAGCGCCGACCGCAAGGATTATCTGAAAGAAGAGAACACCAGCATGCAGACTCGCATGATGGGCGGCTTCCAAAAGCTGTTCAAGGTGCAGTATCAACCCCTGGGCTTCTCGTGGATGGTTTACGCTGACCACACCGACTTTGACCGTGATCACTATGCCTTCACCTACGCGCGCCGCGAGTTCCTCGGCGACGTACGCTGCTTAGTCTTCGACGTTACTCCCAAGAAAAACTCTGGCCGAGGGCGCTTTCTGGGCCGCATCTGGGTAGAAGATCAGGGATTCAACATCGTTCGTCTGAACGGAACCTATGCCCCAGCGCCGCGCAACGGATCGTTCTTTCACATGGACAGCTGGCGCCTGAATCTGATTCCCGGCTACTGGGTTCCTTCTTACATTTACAGCGAAGAAGGCGACTTCAGCGCGGGCGTTAAGAACAAGGAGGCCTTCAAAGCTCAAACCCGCATCTGGGGATATGACCTGAAGAAGGGCGGCAAGGACGACGAGCTCACGCAGATTCGCGTAGACAGCGTGACCGACGAAACCCCCACCACGCAGGACGCTTCTCCGCTGCAAGCTGAGCGCGTATGGCAACAGCAAGCGGAAGACAACGTCATCGACCGCCTGACGACGGGTGGCTTGCTCGCTCCCGAAGGCGATGTCGACCACATTCTGCAAACTGTCGTGAACAACCTGGAAGTCACCAACAATATTGATCTGCCACGCCCGGTGCGTACGCGCGTGCTGCTCACTTCTCCGCTGGAAACCTTCAGCGTCGGCAACACCATTGTCATCAGCCGCGGTCTGGTCGACGTGCTTCCAGACGAAGCCAGTCTCGCCGCGGTGCTTGCCCACGAATTAGCGCACATCGTGCTCGGCCACAACCTGGGCAGCAAGTTTGCCTTTAACGATCGCATGTTATTCAACGACGACTCCACCTATCAGAATCTGGGATTCAAACACATTCCAGAAGAAGAACAGGCTGCCGACAAGAAGGCGATCGAGATTCTGAAAAACTCACCCTACGCGCAGAAGTTGGACAACGTGGGCTTGTTCCTCAAGGCGTTGCAAGTGCGCGCTCCGCAGTTGGGCGCGCTATTAACCACGCATCTCGGCAATTCTTTTGCGGAAGGTGGAACGGTAACCCGCCTCTCCGCTCTGGAGTCGCAAGGCCCAGCGCTCGACAACCTCAAACTGGATCAGATCGCCGCTCTGCCATTAGGTGGACGCGTGAAGGTCAATCCCTGGGACGACAAGGCAGAAATGGTGAAGACGGCTCCGGTCGCCATCACCTCGGCGCGTGACAAAATGCCGTTCGAAGTCACGCCCTTCTTCCCGCGCTTAGCCCGCTACGGTGCGAACGCCGCTCCCGCTGCGGCGCCCACCACGGCTGCCTCGAACTCAGGCACCGGCAACTAGAACACTCTGGTAAGGCACGGTTTTGGCCGTGCCTTACCAACCAAAAGTTTGAGCTTTACGAACACGCAGCGACAGCGCAGCAAGTTGAAGTAAGACGCAGGCCGGGATCCGGAACTTCCTTCCGGGATACCCGGCCTTCGTTCTTTTGGATTTCGTTCTTTGGATCGAAACTAACCCACTCAGCAAGTCGGCTTCATCGCTGAAGGTGGCTCTCATTCCTCGCGCAGAATCTGCACCGGCTCCACTCTCGCAGCCCGCCATGCCGGAAGGAATGACGCGATCGCCGCGACCGATAGAATCAAAACCGAGACAGCGACATACGTGCTCCCATCCAGCGACGAAATTCCGTAAAGCATATCGGCGATCAAATGGCCTGCCGCAACGCTCAAAAGCAGTCCGGCAACACAGCCGGCAAGGGTGACGCGCATTCCCTGAAGCAAGAAGCGCAGGACAATCTGGCCCCGCAGCGCTCCCATCGCCAGCCGAATCCCCACCTCGCGCTGGCGCAGACGCCCCAGGTAGTTCAGTGTCCCGTAAAGGCCGATGCAAGCGAGCGCCACTGCCGTAATGGCAAACAGCGTCAGGAGGATGGTGCGAAGCCGATTCTCGAAGAAAGAATCATCGAGATGCTCCTGCAAAGGCATCATGGCATAGACCGCCCTTCCCGGCTCCAGCTCGTGAATGGTCCGGCGAATCGTCTCTGCCATAAGCAGCGGATTCCCTCGAGTCCGCACCAGATAGTTCGGAAACGGATTTGGTGCGCTGAAGCAGCCGTACAAGGTCGGAACGGCAGGCGTATTCAGACCTTGTTCTCGCGCATCGCCGGCGACGCCTCGTATCGTGCCCTGCGTCGCAAAATCGTTATATGCGGCTGCCTTCACCACATGTCCTAACGGCGGTGTGTTGTTCAGGTAGCGTTCCTGAAAGCTCCGATTCACAATCACGTCGACTGTGGTCGAGTCCTGCTTGCATCCTTCGCCCGCGAGAAGTGGAATTCGCATCGTCTCGAAGTATCCGGCCGAAACAGTGCGGTTGTCGGCGAGAATTTTGCGATTAGGATCCTCCCGGCCATCGATTGTGAACTCAACCTGATAAAGCCAGGAAATGCCCGGAAGCGTGCCTGCGGTCGCCGCCGCCTCAACTCCAGGCAGAGCGCGAAGGCCATCGAGCGTTCGATCGACGCGGCGAATCAGCCCCTTCATGTCGCTGGTTTCGCCCCAGGAGCCGCTGATTTGAAATGTAAGTACATGCGACGGGTCGAAGCCAGGCGAAACCCGGCTTAACTCCTGCAAGCTGCGCAGCAACAACCCTGCCCCGGTCAGCAGCGTCACCGCCAGCATGACCTGCACGCCCACCAAAACCCACTGCACTGGATTGCGAGTGGATGCCTGCGTGCGAGAACCGTGGGCGAGGTCGCGTGCCAGTTCGCGCCGCGCGCCTCGAACCGCGGGAAAAAGACCGCAGATCAATGTTGTTGTCAGAGCACAGGCGAGCGAATATAGAACGATCCGCCAGTTAAGCGAAATTTCCTCAGCACGCGGCAGAGTTTTCGACAATGAATGCAATGCGCCGGTCGCCGCGCTGGCGACCAGCAAACCTAGCAGAGATCCAGCCAAAGCAAGTACGAAGACTTCAGTGAGCAGTTGGATCATCACTGCGCGTCGGGACGCGCCCAGAGAAAATCGGATAGACAACTCGTGAGTGCGATCCGAAGTGCGAGCCAGCAGCAGAGCCGCAATGTTCGAGCACGCGATCAGCAGCAGCAACGAGACTGATCCGTAGAGAAGCCAGAGTGAGCTCCGCACTCCGCCAACCATGACGTCCTTCAGCGGTTGAAGTTCCACGGTCAGGTCTGCGTCTGGCTTGGGAAACTGTTTGCCCAGTCGGCTCTGCACGGTGGCGAGATCGGCCCTGGCTCGAGCTTCGTTCACGCCCGGCTTCATTCGGCCAATCACGGTAAACCAGGTTTCGTCACGCCGCTGCGCAAAAGGAGCATCCGGCGCGCTCGGTGTCCAGACATCCACGTCCTGGTCGGGAAAAATAAAAGATGCCGGCATCACGCCGATGATGGAGTAGGAGTAGGTGCCAACGTGGAGCTTTTTTCCTAAAGCGCCTGCGTCACCCTGAAAGCGTCTCTGCCAAAAGCGGTAACTGATCAGGGCGGCATCCGGACCGCCGAAATGCTCTTCCTCTGGCGCGAAATCCCGCCCCAGTATCGGCGACACTCCCATTACTTGCAGAAATCGCGGAGCTACCAGGGCTTCCGTTACCTTTTCCGCGAGCGGGCCAGAGGTTTCAGAAAGATCGTCTTTGTAATAACCCGTGATGCCCTCGAATGTTGAGGCCATCCGGTTCCACTCTTCCAGCCGGACCGGGGCTACAAAATGGTTCGCGTCCCGATTTTTCGAATCGTGTTGATATAAAGCAACCAGCTGATTGCCACCAGGAAATGGCAGCGGACGCAGCACCACTGCATCAATGGCAGAAAATACGGCGCTGTTGGCGCCAATGCCCAAAGCAAGCGTCAGGATCACGGCCGCCGCAAAAGAAGGCGACCGCCGTATAAAACGTATGGCCGCGCTCAGGTTAAATGAAACGCTTTCGAGGATGGCGGAAGCCTGAATATCCCGCAGTTCCTGTTTCACCTGCTCGCGGCCTCCGAACTCGAGCATTGCCCGGCGACACGCCTCGACCGGATTCATCCCCTCCGAAATATTTTTCTCGATGAGTTCGTCGATGTGGAAGGCGACCTCCCGGTCAAGATCTTCCTCCGGCGCACGGTTGCGAAAAACTTTGTTCCACCATGCCATTTATGCCTCCTGCCGCGACGCTCCCAGAACCAGGGCGATCGCCTCCGACATACGGCTCCAGGTCGCTTCCTCGGCCGCCAACTGTCGTCGCCCCTTGGCGGACAATCGGTAGAACTTCGCCTGCCGGCCGTTCTCCGACTCTCCCCAGTCGGCGGCGAGCCAGCCACGCTTCTCCAAACGATGAAGGGCGGGATAAAGCGAGCCTTGCTGCACTTGCAGAACTTCCTTCGATATCTGGCGAATACGCTGCGAGATGCCATATCCATGCACCGGCCCGAGGGCCACAATTTTGAGGATGAGCATGTCGAGAGTGCCTTGCAGAAGATCGGCTTTTTCCAGCGGAGCCATACTCTCTCCTAGATGTTCTACCTATATAGCCGCGCGATATGTAGATTGTCAAGGAGAGAATGGCGAGACGGAGCGATGCTGGCCTTAAACGCACTGGAAGGAGGAAGACTGCTGCGTTGAGAATTACTGGGGGGTTTGGAACTCCAGATTCTCATTGACCGAAAGCTCCGCGGGCGTACCCGCAGCACTGTCGGCGTTTCTCGTGGCAATCACGCGAAACCCAGTGGAATTGATTTCGACAGCGTAGCTATATGGAGGACGTTGCCGGGCGACGCTGACGTAATTCGTCGAAATCAGGTCGTCCAGCGAAACATACTTGCCTTCGCTGGCAAAGTAGCGCCGCTCCGCCTGGGCGATGTTCACCAGATCGCTCTTTACGCCCGTGATGTTGATCGCGGCCTGCGGCGTCTGTGCCCCGGTGATCGCGGAGGTGCTCTGCGCCTGCCGGGAATAAATGTACATGCCAATTCCAAGTCCAATGATGAGACTGAGAAAACCTAACATGCGACCCATGGCAGTCCTCCTTAAACAATTCCAACGCGAAACCATATTCCGAACAAGTAACCAAAGGGCCAGTGACCCGCTTATCCTCACGAGGTTTACCGAACATGTTTTTCCAATAGCGCGGACAACCGAGCGCCCCTTGAAGGAATAAAATCCAGTCTGGACTTTTGCGGAATTTATTTTCTTGCGAGGAGCATTATGGTCACTACGCCAGATTCAGTCCACCTCACTGACTACGCCGAAATAGCGCGACGGCCGCTGCAGCCCGGGCGCTGTGCGCTGGTTGTCATCGACATTCAGCAGAAGCTGCTGCCCCCGATTTTTCAGAAGGAACAACTGGTTCGCAACGCGCAGCTTTTGATTCGTGCGGCGAGCATTCTGCAGATTCCGGCGTTAGTAAGCACGCAATATGCGAAAGGCCTCGGAGAAACCGTTCCAGAAGTTGCCGCGCTGTTGCCAGGAATGAACGCGATCGACAAAACTCCTTTTTCCTGTTTCGCGAGCGACCTTTTCTGCAGCGCGATCCACCAACTGCCCAGTGAGCGCAATACGCTGCTGTTGTGCGGCATGGAAAGTCATATCTGCGTGATGCAAACCGCGCTGGGAGCGCTACGCGAAGGTTACATAGTACACGTGGCGTCGGATGCAGTGGGTTCGCGAACAGAATGGAACTGGAAAATCGGGCTGGAACGCATGCGATCCGCGGGAGCGGTAATTTCGTCGACCGAAATGATGATCTATGAACTCATGCGATCATCTTCGTCAACGGCATTCAAGCAGCTGTTGCCGCATTTAAGGGGATGACCGAGCCAGCGCTACGCCTCTTTTTTCTTCACCCGCACCACTGTAATCTTCGCGAAGCCTTCCTCGAACGCAGGCGGTTTTAGCTTCGCCGCCATGCGGCGCATGATGTCTTCGGGCACAACGCGGTCGCGGCGCTGGTGGCGGTCGATGCAGACTTCCAGCGGGACGTCGAAAAATACGGCGTGCACTTCGTAGTTGTAATCTTTGGCGAGCTTGATCCAATGCTGCCGCTCCTGCGGAGTCAGATTCGTGGCGTCCACATAGTTCATCGGACGCCTGGCGATGAGGCGCGCTTTGAGCATGGAACGCAGGTTGGAGAATACGAGATCCTGAAAGCGCTGCTCGCGCACGTCATCAAACAGAAGCGAGCGCACCATATCGCTCGAGAGCGGCACCACATTGTGCCGCTTGAACCACGAGCTTTTCCCGGAGCCGGGCAGGCCAATAGCCAGCACGACAATGCCTTTCGGCGGACGCGGCGCGGCTGCGGATACTGCCGCCGGAACACTTGGCGCATGTGGCGCGGCCCGGACTTTAGGCTCGACTTCGGGCTCGACTATTTCGGGAGTCGCTTCTGCGTCTGAAGCTTCCTCAACCAGCTGACCCGGCAGATCCGGAATTACGCCTTTCGCAGCAGCAGGACTGAAGGCTTGAGCGACCGCTTGTTCGCGGCCGCGCCCCCCACGTCCGCGTCCCCCACGTCGGCGCCGTCCTCGCCCGCGCTGGCCGCCTGGGCCTGCAGCTTGAGAGCGCGTTTGATTGGTCGCACCGGCCGATTCCTCACTTGCCGGCTGCGACTCAAACTTGGGGTCAGCAGCCACTATCTCATCGTCGTCTTGGCTCGGTTCGAAATGACTGGAATCAGGTTGCGAAGATTCGGCACGACTCGACTCCTGCGTCGAGCTCGGAGCTTGCTCCACATCAAAATATGCCGGCTGCAGCGGCGGAGGCGCCGGCTGACTTCCCGGTTCTGGTGCTTTCTTCTTGCGGCGCTGTAATCGATCTTTCATCCATTTGCGCATATTCAGGCTTGTAACACAGAAGATGCGGTCCGGGCAATTAGAGTCGTGGTTAGTTTGATCTCGACGGAGTTAATCGTCCGGCGAGAACCTGCCCAAGCGCTACGGCCACCTAAAAAGATGAAAAGTTCGGGTGCCTCATTTCTCGCGCGTCCTGTGCGCGAGAAGTGGGGATTTGCGACAGGGCGAAGCCGAAAGATATCTCCGGTTCTCTTCTGCCGTCGCTGAAATCAAAGCGATTCACTACTCATTTGGCTGTGCATCAGCCATCATAACGAAAGAACCGAGGTGCGACCTCTTCGCATCGTATTTAGAATGGAAACCCAGGGTAGTACGATTCCAGCTTCGATTCACGGCCAGAAATATATTTCCCTGACCACATTTCGCAAAAACGGAGTGGGCGTCGCGACCCCGGTGTGGTTCGGAGAAGAAGGTGGCAAGCTCTACGTGATGACGCGCAGCGACATGGGCAAGACGAAACGAATTCGCAACAATGCGCAGGTGCGCGTGGCGCCGTGCACCATTCGCGGGATCGTGACCGGAGCGGAGAGTGCTGCAACTGCGCGCATTTTGCCCCCAGAAGAACATTCGCCGGCGCGACAGGCGATCAATCGCAAATATTGGGCCGCCCGAATTCCGCTGTTATGGTGGAGGACGGACACTTATATAGAGATCAGTTTCGCCTAGCAGTTCGCGAAAAGGACGATTTTTGCACATTTGTCACTTCCATGCATATGTGACACTTATGTATAATAGTGTCATCCCTATAAAGGTGTGACATGGAACTCGAAACACGGTTGCGGATCAATGAAAATGGCCGGGTTGTGATTCCGGCTTCCTTTCGCAAAGCGCTCGGCATCCGTCCCGGCGACGAGGTTCTTCTGCGCCTGGAAGAAGACGAACTGCGAATTACAACCATGAAACGCCGCATCGAGCGCGCGCAAAGGCATGCGCGGCAGTATGTGAAGCCCGGCGTGTCACTGGTTGACGAATTGCTCGCCGAGCGGCGAGAGGCTTCCAAGCGTGAATAGGATCGTGATAGATTCGTCCGTCCTGCTCGCGGTCATTCATCAGGAGCGGGGCTCCGAGAAAATCACGCCGGAGTTCCTGACGCGGGCCGTCATCAGCACGGTCAACCTGGCCGAGGTGCAGAGCAAGCTGGTCAGTTCTGGTTGGCCCTCCAGTGTCGCCTGGGCAGACGCGACGGGCTCTGTCCGCGAGGTGATTCCCTTCACCGCCGAACACGCCCAGGCTGCGGGCAGCATGGTCGCCCAAACCCGAACCTTAGGCTTGTCGCTCGGAGACCGTGCTTGTCTGGCGCTCGGCCTGATCTTGCGGGCACCGGTCTACACTGCGGATCGCTCGTGGAAAACTCTGAAGCTGGGTGTTCGAATTCACGGTATCCGGTGAGCAGCCCGGATTCGGGGCTCCGTGATCAGGAACGTAAACCGCCGCGACGGTGTCCCATTCGCGCGCTCAGCAGATTCGCGGCAACTGCTCTCCACTGAGCATGTCGACCACGCGGTTCCCGCCGATGCGGCTATGCAGCACAACCGTACCGCGGGGCGTTTCCTCGACTCTTCCCACGTAAGTTGAATCTTGCGATACAGAAATTTTCTTCAGCACTTGCAGAGCAGCCTCGACCTGTGCGTCGGGAACGAATACTGCGAAGCGGCCTTCGTTCGCCACATAAAGCGGATCGAGACCAAGAATTTCGCAGGCGCTCTGTACCGTCTCCTGCACCGGAATCAGAGTCTCTTCCAACTTGATGCAGATATTCCGGTCGGAGGCAATCTCATTCAGCGTGGTGGCCAGACCACCTCGGGTCAGGTCGCGCAGGCAATGGATTTCTACCCCTGCATTCAATAGCGCCTCAACTGCGGGCCAAACCGAAGCCGTGTCGCTCAAAATTGGCGATTCAAATTCCAGCCCTTCGCGCACGGACAGAATGGCAATACCGTGTCGACCGAGATCGCCGCTAACAATGACGGCGTCACCCACCTGAACCGAGGCCGGACCGATCGTGTTTTTGACATTCGATTCGATCAGACCGATGCCAGAAGTATTTACGAAAATGCCATCGCCTTTGCCCTTGTCGACCACTTTCGTATCGCCGGTGACCAGTTGCACCCCAGCCGCAGCGGCCGCCCGTTGCATGGCTGCAACCACGGTGCGCAGCGTTTCCATGGCAAGCCCTTCTTCCAAAATGAATCCCGCGCTCAAGTAGAGCGGCCGCGCGCCGCACATGGCAAGATCGTTGACCGTGCCGTAAATGGCGAGATCGCCGATATTTCCCCCAGGAAAAATCAGCGGACGCACCACAAAAGAATCGGTAGTGAAAGCGAGCCGCGATCCGTTGACCGGCAGAACCGCGCCGTCGTGGCGCTGTTCGAGCATGGGATTGCCGAAGGCCGGCAGAAAAATCTTTTCGATGAGTTGATGCGTTAGCCGTCCGCCCCCGCCGTGCGCCAGAACGATGCGATCGTCAGCGACTCGCGGTACCGGACAGCTCAAGTTGAATTCGGTCATTCGGTTGCCGTCTGCCATAGTGGTAATAGGCCGCGCACGCTCCCTCGGACGAAACCATGGGAGCACCCAGCGGATTTTCCGGCGTGCACTTCACCGCAAACGCCGGACACTCGTGAGGCTTCTTGATGCCTTGCAAAATCAATCCGCTGATGCACTCCGGCGACTCGCGCGCGGGCTCCGCCGACGAAGGATAGCGACGGTTGGCGTCATGTTTTTGAAAGCGCCCGCGCAACTGAAATCCGCTCGCCGGGATCTCGCCCAATCCTCGCCACTGGCGGTTGACCACTTCAAACACTTCCGCAATCCGCTCCTGCGCCGGTCGATTCCCTTCCCGCCGCGTCGCCCGCGCGTATTGGTTCTCCACTTCGTGACGGCCTTCTTCCAATTGGCTCACGGTCATCAGAATTCCATCCAGAATGTCGAGCGGCTCAAAGCCCGTCACAACAATCGGAACTTTATAGCGCTCTACAATAGGAAAGTATTCTTCATAACCCATAATCGTGCACACATGGCCGGCAGCCAAAAATCCCTGCACAACGCAATTCTCTGACGACAGCAGGGCTTCCATAGCGGGAGGAACCAGCACATGCGAGACCAACAGCGAGAAGTTGTCGATGTTGTCGTGATCTGCCTGCCACGCCGCCATAGCGTTGGCCGGCGCAGTGGTCTCAAAACCGACGGCAAAAAATACAACCTGCCGCTCGGGCGTGTTTTTCGCGATCTTCAGCGCATCGAGCGGCGAATAAACGATGCGAACATCGGCGCCTTCCGCCTTGGCATCGAAGAGGCTCTTCGAAGAGCCGGGTACGCGCAGCATGTCGCCGAAAGAACAGAAAATCACTTCCGGGCGCTGAGCGGTCGCGACAGCCTTATCAATCAAATCGATAGGCGTGACACAGACCGGGCAGCCGGGACCATGAACCAGCGTGATCTGCCGCGGTAACAGGTCTTCCAACCCGCACTTGACGATCGTGTGAGTCTGCCCGCCACAGATTTCCATGATCGTCCATGGCCGGGTTACTTTTTTCCAAATCTGCTGCGCCAGTTGCTCGGCAGCCTTCTGATCGCGATATTCACTGAGGAATTTCACCGAGTTCCTCCTTCAGCCCACCCAACTCTTCCAGGTATTGAAAGACGCGCCTGGCTTCCTCCTCGTCAATCACGCTGATGGCGAAGCCAACATGGACCAGAACATATTTTCCGACCTCCGCTTCCGGAACATACGCCAGATTAATTTCCTTGCGGATGCCGCCAAAGTCCACCCGGCCGCGGCGAAAAGCGATGTCGCCGTCGTTCATGATTTCAACCACGCGACCCGGAACCGCAAGACACATTGTGGAACCTCCAGTGCAGAGCTGAACAATTGCTCGGGAATCTAAGATCTATCTCTTGAATTGCTCATTGCCGCCGGCTCAAGATTACTTGTCCCAACGCGATGCCGCCATCGTTCGGAGGCACCTGCTGGTGCGTAAAAACGTCGAATCCTCGCAACTCCAGCGCAGCGGCCGCATGCTCGGTCAGATAACGGTTCTGAAAAACTCCGCCGCTGAACACGATCTGCTTGAGTCCGGCTTTGGCAGCGACCTCCAGAATCCAATTCACCAGCGCATTGTGGAAGCGCGCAGCAATCAGCGAAACCGCAACTCCAGCGCGTTTATCCGCTATCACAGCCAAAATCAAAGGGCCCCAATCTCCCCCTTTTAGGGAATACGCTTCTTCGATGCGCAATGAACCGATTTCGTTTTCGAGCAGCATGGCTGCCTGCCCCTCAAATCGGTTCTGCCGGGCGACGCCGGCGATGCAAGCTACCGCGTCAAATAACCGGCCCACACTCGTCGTAGGCACGATGTTAATTCCATGTTCCAGCATATACAGAACCTTATTCTCGTCCAATCGGGGATTCCCCGATGGCTCCCCAGTGCCAAAGTTCATAGGCTCGCCGGAGACTTCGAAGAGCAAACTAGCGGCCGAGCGCCAGCCCTCGCGCACCGCAGCATCTCCGCCAGGCAGGCCAAATGGACGCAAGTGAGCCGTACGCTCGAACTGATTGCCTTCCACCAAAAAAAATTCTCCACCCCAAATGCCGCCATCAAGGCCATATCCTGTGCCATCCCACGAAACGCCGAGGTACGCTCCACGCACATTATTTTCTGCAGCACACGCGGCGACATGCGCCTGATGATGCTGCACGCGAATTAACGGAAGCCCCGACTTCTCGGCCCATTGCGTCGAAGCGTAATCGGGATGCAGATCGCAGGCCACGGCTTCGGGCTTAAAACTGTACAGCCGGCAAAGGTCGTCAATCGCCTTCTCGAATGCTTGGCGAGCCTCTACCGTTTCCAGATCGCCAATGTGCTGGCTGAGAAATACATCCTCGCCCACACCGATCGCGACTGTGTTCTTTAGATGGCCGCCGACGGCAAGAACAGGCGGCAGGCTTTGCCCGACATGAATTCCCAGCGGTGCGAATCCGCGGGCCCGCCGCAGGATTCCAGCGCGCCCGCGCGTGAGCCGAACCACCGAATCGTCACAGGCGCGCACAATCGGCCGCTCGTGCATCAGGAAATGATCGGCGATATCTTTGAGGCGGATGACGGCTTCGTCATTGGCAATCGCAATCGGCTCGTCGCTACGGTTGCCGCTGGTGGCGATGAGCGGAAATCGGCACTCCTGCAGTAACAGATGATGCAGCGGCGAGTACGGCAGCATGACGCCCAAATAAGGAGAGCAGTGCGCGACATTGGGTGCAATGTCAGTACCGTCCTTGGGCTGTAAAAGCACGATAGGCGCAGCCTGCGACTCCAGCAGCTGCACTTCAGCGGACGAAATTTCGCAATAACTGCGCGCCATTTCGAGCGACGGCATCATCAGCGCAAACGGCTTTTCCTCGCGGTGTTTTCGCTGCCGCAGTCGCGCCACGGCCTCACGATTCCGCGCATCGGCAAGAAGCTGAAATCCTCCAATGCCCTTCAGAGCAACGATTTCGCCTTGCAGCAGAGCTTCGGCCGCGTCTTCGATTGTGCCATCGAGTTTGGGACCACAGATGGGACACGCATTAGGCTGGGCGTGAAAGCGGCGATTCGACGGATTCTGATATTCCTCGCCGCAAGCGGGGCATAAAGCAAAATCGCGCATCGTAGTATTGGGCCGGTCGTAAGGAATATCGACGACAATCGTGTAACGCGGCCCGCAATTCGTGCAGTTGGTGAAGGGATATCGGAAGCGGCGATTGCCACGATCGAACAATTCCTCGCGGCAATCATTGCAGGTGGCCAGATCAGGAAGAACGTTAACGGTTTTCCCGGAGTCGTTGTCGCTGGCAAGAATTTCAAAGCGCGTGGAGCCTGTCGGGGCGAGCCACGCGGATTCGCGTACCGTTACCACGGAAGCTCTCGGCCGCTCCTGCTCCAATCTCGTTTCGAAGCGGCTCAAGTGTTCGGAGGGACCTTCAACTTCAACCACCAGGCCTGCAGACGAATTCAGCACCCATCCCGTCAGCGACAATTCCGTGGCCAACCGGTAAACGAATGGCCGGAATCCGACTCCTTGAACGGCTCCCCGCAAGGTAATACGCAGACGCTGCGTCGCGGGTTTTGCCGTCAGGGTCTTTGCCGTCAGAGTCATGGAGAGAGCAACCGCTGTCCTGATTCTACGGCTTGCGGCAGTCTAAAGAACGTATCGGTAGCGCGTCAGTTTGAAATTCTGATGGCATCTTCGCTCGTCGATGGCGTCATCCCTTCGACAAGCTCAGGGCAAGCTCTGAGCGTAGCCGTTTTTCAGGCGGAGCGAAGGATCTCCCGCTACGACACTGTGTGCCACGGGAGATCCCTCGGCCCGCTGGAAAAAACGGGCTCTTCGGGATGACCCCTTATGAGATTCATAATTCAAACTAACCCACTACCAACGTATCGCCCCTTTTACTCAGCCGCGAATCGTCAGCACGGGGCAATGCGCCCGGGCAATCACGTGATGCGCGGTCGACCATGGAAGATGTGTATTCCGGACTTCGGGTTCCCGGGCTCCCAGCACAATCAGGTCGGCTTCGC
Organism: uncultured Acidobacteriaceae bacterium; assembly: GCA_963801885.1. Lineage (GTDB taxonomy): Bacteria > Acidobacteriota > Terriglobia > Terriglobales > Acidobacteriaceae > Sulfotelmatobacter. Next base: position 145,295 of record CAWDGL010000010.1, on the reverse strand, counting down.
ATTTCGACGCGATCTTTAGAATGCGGTCCGGAGGGAAACCAAATTCAAGAACCGTGTCCGGCCGGTATTGCAGCGCCGTACTTTCCGAAATCAGATTTCGTAACCTGCCCAGTTCGTCCTCGATCGGAGTATGACGGTTGTGTAGCTGAGTATAGTTTTCAATGACGTGCAGCAGGGTCAGCCGCGACTGGAATTCCTCTGCCAGCGAAATCGCCTGCCCAGCGATGCGGGAAGAATTCGGAGCAAAGTTAGTGGCGAACACGATCTGGCGCAACTCTAGTTCGACTGGAGAAAGACCGCATGCCGAATTTGAGAATGTCGGCAGTTTCGCGCGACCGCAAACTTTTGGTCCTACGGTCAGCACGGGGCAAGACGCATGACGCAGAATATTTTCCGCCACCGAGCCCAGCAGCAACTTGCCCAGGCCAGTGCGGCCGTGGGTTCCCAGCACAATAAGATCGATCTTGTTTTCTTCGACGATTCCCGCCAGATTCTCCCAAATCTCTCCGTGACGCACGTGTTCGCGATGTGAAATTCCTCGGAGGCGGCCACAAATCTGACTGAGTTTTTCCTTGGCCTGACTCCGAGCATCTTCATACAACGTGCTCATGCCAACATAGTCCACGCCCCCGGTCATGGCGACGATGCTGACGTCGGAGACCACGTGAGCAGTATGCAGCGTGCTGCCAAAGTGGCGGCAAAGGGCGATAGCGTAGGGCCGCGCCGATTCCGACGTGAACGAAAAGTCGGTAGCGAACAGCACATTCTTAACGGATAGTGCCGCAGGCGCTTTGGTAGAAACTTCAGCGACGTTTTTTTCTTCTTCGAGTCTAGCTTCAACGAGTGCCACAGAACACCTCCTGCACCCGTCTTTAGAATTGCGCTATTCACGCGTTTCCGGTATGCCTGCTATCACCTGATTTTGTGATTACGATCACACGCTCGCCGTTCCGAATAATTGTTCGGAACAATCGAACGGCGCAACCGATCGCTTTCAATTGCCGGCAGCGCTCTGTGCCACAGAAGGATGCAGCCACTTGATTTGTCGCAATATTCGTAAAGCCCGGCGCGAAACCTGGGATGCGCAATCCCAATCAACGCCTTGGCCCGTTCGCGAACCGACTTGCCGTGCAGGTACGCAACCCCGTACTCCGTCACCACATAGCGAACTAGTCCGCGCGAAGTGACCACTCCCGCGCCGGAATCGAGCGCCGGAACGATGCGCGAAATGGTGCCTTGTTTCGCGGTCGATGAAATCGCGATGATCGGCTTCCCGCCTTTTGATCGCGAAGCGCCGCGCAGAAAATCCACCTGTCCGCCGATGCCGCTGTAAAACTGATTACCGATCGAGTCGGAACAAACCTGCCCGGTCAGATCGACTTGCAGCGCTGAATTAACCGCAACCATGTTGTCGTTGCGGGCAATCAGCCCGGGATCGTTGGTATACGCGGTGGGATGAAATTCGAAAATAGGATTATTGTCGACAAACTCAAAAAGGCGCTTCGAACCTAGCGCAAATCCCAGAATAATCTTACGCGGCTTGAAATTCTTGCGCGCTCCGGTCAGCACTCCGGCCTCGATCAGTGGGATCACACCATCCGAGACCAACTCGCTGTGAACTCCCAAATCTTTTCGATCCATCAGCATGGGCAATACTGCGTCCGGAATCCCTCCAATACCGGTTTGCAGCACCGCGCCGTCTTCGATCAAGCCGGCGACATTGCGGGCAATAGCGATTTGCAGTTCGGTCACCACCGGTTTCGGCAGAGCGCACAACGGACGCGAGGATTCGACCGGAGCATCGATATCGTTCACATGAATAAAGCTGTCGCCATAGGTGCGCGGCATATTGTCGTTGATTTGTGCCACGACGTAACGCGCGCACTTGGCCGCAGTCAGCGTTGTGTCCACGCCCACCCCGAAGCTGCAGAAGCCATGCGAGTCCGGTGGAGAAACTTCGATCAGGGCTACGTCGATCGGCATTTCGCCGCTCTCGAACAGGCCCTCAATTTCGCTCAGGTAAATCGGAGTGTAATCGGCGCGGCCATCGTTGACGGCCGCCCGCACATTCGCGCCAATAAACATGGCATTGTGGCGGAAGTGGCCGGCCATTTCGGGCGCTACGTAAGGAGCGCACCCCATGGTCATCATGTGCACGATTTCCACGTCGTGCAACTCAGCCGCGCGCCGCATCAGCGCTTCCACTAAAGTTTCCGGCTCGGCACAGCCCGGCTGAATATAAACTCGCATCCCCGACTGCACGCAGCGCAATGCGTCGTCAGCCGTTTTGAGCCGTTGCTTGTAATCTTTTTCCCACGACGTCGACATCGTTGCTCGCTCCCCTTGCGAGCCCGCAACACCCTGGCCAAACATCTCGCGGCCAATCTCCCCCTCGTATCCTACAGCGGCATAATAAATCGCCCGGTCAAAAAATATTTCCAACATTCGCAGCAGTTCCGGTTCACACTCCAATTTTCATGCCCGCGTCCTGGTTACTCCAGCCCTCGACCGGCATTTTGTCGCTCTCAACGGTAGGTTCCAGGGTTTGCGGGACGCTAATGGCACGCGAAATCATGCAGCTTGCTTTCGCCTTCCGCAACAGGTTCAGGCCGGCCTCACAGTCCTCGACCGAACTCACCGTCAATCGCGGACGAATCAGAATTTCACTGAAATTGCACCCCGCATTTCGCTGACGCCGAACGCTGCCTTCAATCTCCACTTCCAGGTCGGTGTAATCAAACTTCGCGACCCGTGCAACTTCGTGAAAGGTCGTGGTAAAGCAGCCAGCCAGGGCGCAGAGCATTAATTGTTCCGCAGTCCACCGGCCCTGCAGACCTCCCAGTTCGGCCGCCTCGGAGAAGTGAATCGTGTTGGGCGAGGACTCGCATTTTGCCAGTCCAGTGCGGCCTGAAGTCCACCAGGCCGAGACGCGATAGGTATATTCTGCAGGCATTTTTAGACTCCTGGCGCTCCCCGCACTAGACTGGCCTGAATCTCATAGGTCGTCATCCCGAAAGGCGGCGTCCTTAAGCCGCCTGAGGGATCTCCCGAAAGGCGGCGTCCTTAAGTCGCCTGAGGGATCTCCCGAACAAATGAGCAGCGGGAGCTAGGACTCTTCGCCCGAACAACGTCGTCACTCTCACCTTCAAGAAGTGAGGGTAAAGATCACCGTGATCGTGGTCTCGACTTCCACCGGTTGCCCATTCAAAAGATATGGCCTGTAGCGCCATTTCGTTACCGCAGCGATGGCCGCGGGCACCAACATGGGGTGGCCGCTGACCAGCTGCAGATCCTGGATTTGTCCTTTGCTGTCGATAATGGCGGTCATTACAACCTGTCCCTGCACCCGGGCCGATTTCGCCAAAACTGGATAAACAGGCTCTTCCCGGTGAATGCACATCCCTTTCGTCACGCCCGCAGAGACGCGAATGCGCTGGGGCGTCGCGGCCACGAACCTGGGAACCGCAGCCATGCTCGACGTTGCACTGATGACGCTGCCAATCACGCCCCCCATCTGTCCGCCGGGAATGCCGCCCGGCACTCCTCCCACGACTCCACCTGTCGCAGCCATCGGCGGCGGCGCGTCATCTTCCTTGATCATCTGCGACTTTTTTTGGAATCTTTGTGGGTGTGCGCAACTCACCATTATTGAGAACATCCGTCTGAACCTGCCGGACCACCCTCGGCGCTTCGGCCGCGGCCGGAGGCGGGGGAGGTGGGGGAGGTGCCGGGGCCACCAGGAATGTCAGTAATTGTGCGCTGGGTAGTTGCTCGGTGAATGCCAGTGGGATCAGCAATATCAGCAAAATCACCAGAATGTTAATCACGAATGACGTCGTCGTAGCAAAGAACTTTCGCTTCCTTTGCGGCCCAAATTCCAGCAGGCAGTCTGAAAATAGCGGCCTGGATGGGAGTGGTTGTCCCCAAACAAGCTCTGAATTTGGCGCCGCGGCCGTCACGCGGTGATTCGATTTTGTTTCTTTGACTTCTAGTTCGTGGATTTCGATTGTGTTCATCGGAAACCTCCCTGCCTCGTCCTTCCCCAGCTATCTTTACCGGCGGGACGTGCATTGACGGTGAGGCCCGAACTCCGGTCTCTGCCAATCACATCCTCCATGAAGCTGTGAATCGGGCAAATGGCCATCATCACGATTCTTAGTGATCTCAATCACAAGTTTGCCGTTGTGGCGTGGCCAAAAGTAACCATCGGCAAATCTTCTCAGAGGATCAGCGCTTTTCAGCTTTGCGCGTCACATTTCGCAGTGGAACCCATCTCGTTCTTCTGGGATGTCTCCTCTATACAAACATTTGCTCCCCACCAATCGCCACTTTGAGCCAGAATGGAGAGGTGAATGAAGAAGACGTGACGGAAAAAGACGCCCAGAAAGAAGACCTCAAGGAAATCGATTCCCCGGACTCCCCCGGCGCTGCACCCAGCCGGTTGCAGCGCTTTTCTTATGGATGGCGCGCCCTCCACCATCGCAACTTCCGTCTCTTCTTCGCCGGTCAGAGCATCTCGCTCATCGGCACTTGGATGACTCGGGTCGCCACCAGTTGGCTCATCTATCGCCTCACCGGGTCGGCATTGCTTCTTGGCCTTGTAAGTTTTGCCGGACAGATTCCGACTTTCCTGCTGGCTCCGTTTGCTGGAGTGTTGGTTGACCGGCTCGATCGTCGAAAGATGCTGGTCTGGACGCAGACCTTAGCCGCGGTTCAGTCGCTCGGCCTGGCCGCATTAACGCTCGCTAAGGTCATTAATGTTCATGAAGTTCTCGCCCTGAGCGTGATGCAAGGCTTAATCAACGCCTTCGACATGCCGGGACGCCAATCTTTTCTGATCCAGATGGTCGAAGACAAACAGGATCTCGGCAACGCCATCGCGCTCAATTCTTCCATGGTGAATATCGCGCGATTAATCGGCCCAGCTCTTGCCGGAATCGTCATCGGCTCGGTGGGTGAAGGATATTGTTTTTTGATTGACGGCATCAGTTACCTGGCGGTGATCGCCTCACTGCTCATGATGCGCGTACAAGTCGCCGGAGCAAAACCAACCCACGCGCCCATGCTGCAGCAATTGAAAGACGGTTGGACCTACGTGATTGGCTTTCCACCCATTCGCACCATTCTTTCGCTTTTCGCACTCATCAGCCTGATGGGCATGCCGTTCATGGTTCTGATGCCCATCTTCGCCGCCAAAGTGCTGCACGGAGGCCCGCACACCCTCGGCTTCTTGCTCGGAGCGTCCGGCGTGGGAGCTCTGATCTCCGCCATATCTCTGGCATTAAGAAGGACAGTCCGCGGCCTGACCAGCATGATTCAAATTTCAGCCGCGCTGTTTGGCGTAGGCTTAATCTCTTTCGGCCTGTCGCGATATCTTCCACTGTCACTTTTCTTAATGCTCATCGTAGGCTTCGGCATGATGCAAGGCATGGCCGCCAGCAACACCGTCATTCAAACCTTGGTCCCAGAAGACAAACGCGGCCGCGTGATGAGCTACTACACCATGGCATTCGTGGGCATGGCGCCCTTCGGCAGCCTGCTCGCGGGATGGCTAGCCCACCGCTTCGGCGCGCCGCACGCGGTCATGATCACAGGCGCATTTTGCGTAGCAGGATCGGCCTGGTTCACTACGCAGTTGAAATCGATCCGCAAAGTCATGCGCCCAATTTATATCGAGATGGGAATCATCCGCAGCAACCTGGAACCAGCCATGGAAGATCAAGTCGGCCGATGAAAGACACCCGAACCACGTAGGGGCGGACGCATTCGTCCGCCCCGCGAGCGAAGCGAGCCGCAGAAACAATAAGCGAAGCGAGCCGCAAAAACAAAAAGAATTCGCGGGAGAAGGAATTCGTCAGCAAGGGAAGATTAGGGAGTCGCTAAGGAGATAAGTCGGTGCGCGAAGAAGCTAAACAAAAGCCGCGCACCGGTGAAGTCCACCGATGCGCGGCGTTGTTATGCCCTCAGTGCCTGAAGCCCGACAGTGCTTCCACGAATTCCCACCCGTTGGGAGTGCCCAGCCCCGTCGCTGGATCCCAACCGGGTCCAGTCCGAAGCGTGGAATCGAGACCAAACGTGATGACGAACCAGCGTGTCGAAAACGGGCTGTTGTACAACGCGCTGGTAAAGGTCGGCAGGTCCTGGAGAGGCGCCGCCAGTTCCCACGAATTGATCGGATCAGTTCCGCCCGCATCGTGGATTACGCCCGTCACATTATGCTCCGAGCTCACGTTCACGACATCGGTAATCGCGCCCGGTGGCAGCCGGTACAGTAGCGGCGCCGCCTGCCCGAGAGGATGGTGAGCGTTTTGGTTGGCAATCGCCCACAGCCCCGAGAACATCGGACACGCCACGCTCGTACCGCCAATCACTTCGATCCCTAAATCGCCCTGCGTGTCCGCGGTGTAGATGATCTCGACACCGGTGTATGGATCCGCCACCCAGGAAATGTCTGGCGTGAGTCGGCGATCCCCGCGGAGCCCGAACTGGTAAGCCGGCTTCGGATAGATGTCGCTCGCACCTCCAGTACCGCCGGCATAGAAGCCCTCGTTGTTGGGAGGATCAATGGGCGGGTTGCCAAGCGCGGCTGTGTCCGCGATCTCGGTTAAGTTCGTGCCCCAGCTCGTCTGCCAGGAGATATGCTTTGCGCTGTCAAGAACAACGCTCACTCCCCCGATTCCGGTCACGTACGGCGAACTTGCGGGCCAACCGGTCGAGGTGTACAACCCCCCGAGCTGGTCGGCGTTGTTGCCGTTGTCCCCGGTGCTGAAGTGAATCGACTCGCCGGCCGCGCCGATTGATTTGAAAATGTTATCGATGGCGCTGTAGAACTCTGAATCGCCGGTGAGTCCGATATCGAAGCCGCTCCAGCTGTTGGAGATGGACACCACACCCGGCACCGATGCCGCTGTAATGTCGCCCGAGAACAGGTCGTTGAAGGAATTGGTTGGCGTAACCACCAGGACGATCTTCGCGCCCGGAGCCACCGCATGCACCCACTCGACGTCGAGGGTGGTCTCCGTCGCCCATCCAGCATTGGCGTCGGTCGAGAAATTCGACTCGGTCGGCACGCCAATCACGGTGAGGTTCGGTGCCGGAAGGCCCATCAACTGTGAGAATGCCGCTGCATCCTGGGCAATCGTGGTTGAGCCGTAAGCATCGACGATGGCGACAGTCGTGCCCTTCCCGTTGAGTCCCTCTTTATACAGAGGCGTCAAGTTGTAAGCGGTCTGCAGTTCACTCGGCTGATAGCCGCATGGCGGAGCATTCGGCGGTCCGCTGGTGATAGCGGCGCCGTAACGGTTTCCCTTGTAGGTTGCGGTAGCAGTCGCGGAAGAGAAATTCACCTCAGTCGGCGCGTAGAAGCACTGCTCGGAAAAGACCAGTCCCTCGGGCGCAGCCGAAAGTAGCAACGGCTTCGCGGGTAGGCCTTCCGCATCGGTTTGCCGCGCGATGGTTGGCGTAGCCTTGGTACTCACACGTGCGATCTGCGGCTCCGGATTAAGAGTCGACAGCCCGCCGACCGCGCTCACCAGTGGTACCAGCGCAGGCGGCAAAGTCGCGCTGCGGCTGCTGGCGCGGAAGTTGCGCCCTTTCAGGTTGTACTGATGCAGGTCCACGTTGAACGCGCTCTCCACCAACCCCACCGTACCCGTGGCTCTTACGAAAAAGTTGTCCCGACCGAAGCCGCTGATCGCGAATCCCTGCGCCTTGAGGACGTCCGCAACCTTGGCAACGTCTGCGCTGCTCGGCGCATGCTGCGCGCGGATTTGTTCCTGGGAAAGAAAGCCTGCCTTCCCTGCCTGTTGCGCCGCCACCAGAGCATCAAGACCCTGCTGGTCATGCAGTTTCATCCATAAAGTAATTTCAATGGGACCGGCGGCATTCGCCGGCCCAAGGTCGGTTGCTGCGGACAAAACCGACCGGCGGTCGGCGGTCGCGGTTAAGGCACCGTTTTGGGAAAAGCTAACAGCGCTCAGTCCCATAACGATTGCGCAGCTCAAAAAACTAATGCGTTTCAAAATGGACATACCTTCTCCTGGGTTGGACTTCAAGCCGTGAAGCCCAAACACTATACATCTACTCTGTCGCGAAATTGAAGATGAAATTTAGATGACTGCAAGCAATCGGCACGAATATGCAAAGCTTTGCGCCTTCGCGAAATTTGCGACGCATCGAACGGTTGACGGACCGACGGACGCCGACCGACAGATGACGGATCGACGCATGACGATCGACAGATGACGATCGACGGAGGAAGATCGACAGATGACGATCGACGGAGGAAGATCGAAGGAGGAAGAACACTACTCCCGCAAATGGCTTTCACTGCATCGCAGCTTGCATAAGATTTGCATTTGCAGTCCCTACACGACTTGCATAAGTGCGTTTGTTTAAACGCGATTCGTATCAGGGTACGCCTTCAGGCGTACCGTAACTCTCGAGTCATGAACGCGCCTTTAGGCGCTGGAGGCGGGTGGCCCTCGAAAAGCGAAGGCGGTATCAAGAACAAAAATATCCTGTCGGTTTTTTGGCACCGCTATTTTGCCAGAGAGTTGACATCGACCATGATTCTTCGATGCGAACATCCCGCTTCGTGCGGGATGCAAGAGCGCCCAATCAAAATTTACGGTCTAGCTTGGGTTTCCCTCTCGTTGACCAGTTCCTTAGTCTTCGATTGCCTCAATACCAAACTGTCGACTTCGCTCGACACCGTCCTTCATGGCTTTGAGTTCCTCGGCGGAATGCCCCTGCCAATTAACGACCTCACCAATTACGCGAAGCGGGCTCTTAGAGCGGTATGAAAGCGTAGGGTTACCCGGATACTTTTTGTCAGTTAGATTGGGATCGTCTTCAAAAGGGCCAGTCGCCTCTACGACATAAATTCTGCCGGGACCCTCACCAAGGGCAAGCTCGGCTCCCCAGATAGCTGCATTCAAAGTGCCGGTCAAATAAATGTAAGCCGCCTTCTTGTTACTACCGTAGTTAGAGTTGTAGCCCGGACAAATAAGATCGCCCGGTTTTAGATCCACTTTCGTCCCATGGAAGAAACTTTGGCCAGGTAATTCAGCTTTGGTCACCATTAAGTCCCCTGTCAACAGGCAGACGGAATAATCTTTGATGGAAACCGGGGACAGTGTCCCCGGCTTCGCTCCTCATTCTTGGTTTCAACGTTAATCGCATCTAACCCCGAACTCATCGCACCTTCCCATTCCTCTCAAAGGTGACCGCCTCCACGTCGTCCACCGAATTAAACACTGACAGCAACGTCTCGTGCCCATTAGCCTGCAGCGACGACGACAAATATCGGACGGAAAGATTTTCCTCGAAATCAGGTCCCGCCAGAAGAACGCGCATATATCCTCCCGGTGTCGAGTCTGGAACGCACAAAGTCTACATCGTTGCATCGTAGTCATGTGAGTCCGAAAACGAGGACAGGTGCCCGGTTTCCTCAGGCCAAAAGCGCGCCTGAGCGGACCACCAGTTTTCTGCGACTGGTTTTCGATCCCGAAACAAAACTTTGTCATTCCGACCGGAGCCGGAGCGCCAGCGACGGCGCAGTGGAGGAACCTGCTGTTCTTGATCGTTCAGGCGCGGATAGTCGCGCCTCTCACGCCCGTCCCCCAGCTCGCTCAGTCCCTCCAGTCGCGCCGTAAAAGCCCCACTACGAGCAACTTCAGCCGCCACGTCGGACAACCCATTCCTAAGATCGGATATCCCACTTCTGAGAGAAGCGGCCCCGGAACCTAAATAGGTTTGTTATTCCGGAAGGCGGCCGTATCGCCGAGGAATCTGCTGTCAGCCCGTATCGCCGCATGTTCTAAACTGTTAAGCGCAATGGGCTCAACTGCGGAAAAAATCAAAACTCAGGAGCAAGGCTGGTTCACAATCGGAAATCCCACCTTTGCACGCCCCGCAAAGGATGAGTTACCCCTCGGCACCCGGCTTGGTCGGGTCGCATACAGGCGTCCCACGCGTGAACAGCGTTTTCCGCGTCCATGGGTCAAGGGACTTCGAGCGCTTCTGCCGCTGACAGCCGCGGTATCGGTCCAACTCGTGAGCATCGCGAATGCCGCGATTGTCGGAGGTCCACCGCTTTCCGCGGAATCCTCTGGTGCCATCCAGCTTTCGTCTTGCATGTTGCCAGGCGTCTCAGAACCAGCCCGGTGCGGTGTGCTCGAAGTTCCGGAAAATCCCAATCGGCCGACCGGGCGTCAGCTCGGAATCAGCGTGGCCATAATTCCCGCGATCGGTGGGCACGCGCGTCCCGACCCGATTGCGGTGTTGATGGGCGGTCCGGGCGAAGACGCGATTGGCTCGGCCGATATATACGCCGAAAAGTTCGCACCACTGCGCCAGGATCGCGACATTCTGCTGGTAGATCAGCGGGGTACTGGCCGTTCCGCCGAACTCGACTGCCAGCTCTTCTCGCCCGAGCGGCCGGAGGCGAGCCTTCGTGATCTGTTTCCGCTTACAGCCGTTGAAAGATGCGAGCAAGGTCTGAGCGCGCAAGCCGACCTGACTCAATACACCTACGATCGTTTCGCCAACGATCTGGAGCAGGTCCGACGAGGTCTCGGCTATGGACCACTGAACTTGTTTGCGGGTTCATACGGAACTCGAGCCGCGCAGGTGTACGTACGGATGTATCCAGAAAGCGTGCGGACCGTTTATATGGGTAGTCCCGTTCCGATTGATGTGCCGGGACCGCTTCCCTTTGCAAAGACGGAACAAGCCGCGATCGAGAACATGTTCGACGCATGCGCCGCCGATTCCGCGTGCAACTCTGCGTTCCCGCGCTTGCGCGACGAGTTCCGTCAGATATCCGCTCGCCTGTCATCAGGATCCGTGCGCGTCGCCGTGCAGGGCCACAGCGGCAGCGTTCAGTTGTATCGCGGTCGAGTTGCAGAGTGGTTTCGCTCGCAGTTGTATAGACCCGGAAGCTCCACGACACTACCCTGGATGATTCATCGTGCCTATCTTGGAGACTGGAGCCCGATTTCCGAGGGTATTCTGTCAGACGCCCGCGATGACTCGGATTTTAGTTTTGGTCTTTTCTTTGCGATCACGTGTAGTGAGGACATTCCATTTATTCGAGAGGACGAAGTTGCGGGTGAAACGGCGGGTACCTTTCTGGGCGACTACCGAGTGCGCCAGCAGCAGGCTGCCTGCCGGCTGTGGCCGAAGGCCTCGCTCCCGAAGGGATATCGCGAACCGGTGCGGTCATCCGTCCCGACCTTGTTCGCCTCCGGTGATGCCGATGGCGGTACGCCGCTATGGTTCATGGAGCATGTCGCTAACGGTTTCTCTCATCGCCTTGAAGTCGTGCTCCGTGGGCAGGGGCATACCGAATGGAATGAATGCATCGCGAAGATTTATGAAAAGGTCGTCATTTCGGGCTCCGTGGGCGACGGGGGAACATCGACGTGCCCGCTGGTGCCACGACCGACCTTCCGACCGCAGCGCGGTGGCCCACTCAAGCCCGGCGTCGGCTTAAGTGTGGCAGTCCAGACCCGAGTCACAACCTTTGCACTACCCATTCCGCCGTCTAAGCTAACGTCCGCGCAACCTTAAGATTTCCACAGCCCCATTGTGACATCTGACCTTGTCCACAGGCCACAATTTGCGCAATCATAGCCGAGGCCGTGACAGTCGGCATAAGCCAATTCATCGCGCCTCCAAGTCTTTTGTTTCAAAGATTTTAGTATCTAAGTTCTTTATTAGCCGGATTTTGCAGACCGTTTTTTTGCTAACTCGATGATTTCAGAAATTCGAGGGGGGAGCGGGGAGCGGGGGATACCGCAGATTCTAAGCACGAGTGAGGCGAGCGGCCCAGGTTTTTGATCTTGTCCGCCCGCCCCAACTTTATTTTGCTTTCTGTTCCGCGATCCACTTATCGGTACGAGCTTCGAGCAGATCCAGCGGCAGCGTTCCGCCGTCGAGCATTTCATCGTGGAAGGTGCGGATGTCGAACTTCGATCCCAATTCCTTTTGGGCGCGGTCGCGCAGTTCGCGGAACTTAAGCTGACCGAGTTTGTAGCTGAGAGCTTGCGCGGGCCAGGAGATGTAACGGTCGGTTTCAGATTGGATCGTAGGTTCGTCGACGGCGCCGGACTTGCGAAAGAAATCTACGACCTGATCACGCGACCATCCTTTGGAATGAATTCCGGTGTCAACCACCAGCCGCACGGCGCGAAAAAGTTCGGAAGAAAGCCGGCCATAGTCTGAAACGGGATCCTGATAGAACCCGACTTCTTTCCCGAGTTGCTCGGCATACAGCGCCCAGCCTTCGATATATGCATTGAAGCCAAGACCATGCAGCCGGAATTTCGGCAAGCCCGTGAGTTGTTGCTGCACCGAAAGCTGCATGTGATGTCCAGGAATGCCTTCGTGATACGCAATGGCTTCGTCGTCGATGAGCGAGCGCTGCGCGAAGTTCGAGGTTGCAACCACGACGCGCCCGGGCCGCTTGCCATCGGGCGTGCCCGTAACGTAATGCGTGGCAGCGGCGGATTGAAAGGCAGGAATTGCTTCGACGGTGACCGGCGATTTCGGCAGCAGAGTGAAAAGTTGCGGGAGCTTGGGCTCCATCTGCGCGATGTAGCGGCGGAAGTCGTCAAGGATTTGCTCTGCAGAAGTCGGAATGTATTTTGGATTGGTTTTGAGCGAAGCGCGGAATGAAGCGAGGTCGGCGAAACCTTCCTTCTTGGCGATGGCCGTCATCTCGGCCTGAATGCGGTCGATCTCGCGCAGCCCGAGCTGATGAATTTCGTCCGGCGTCATGTGAGTCGTGGTGCGGGCGTAGATGTCGTTTTCGTAGCGTTTCTCGCCGTCTGGCAGAGACTCAATCGACAGCGTAGTCCGGCCTGCCGGCGCGTATTCCGTGCGCAGGAAATTCGCGAAAGTTTTGTAGGCAGGAATTACGTCGGTATTGATGGCGTCAGTAATTTGTTGCGTGAGGCGTTTCTGATCTTCGGCAGAAATGCTCGCCGGATATTTCTTAGTTGGCTGAAGAAAAGGATCGGCTTCGATGATGCCTTCGCACTGCACCGGAAGTTTATCGATCAGAAAGCGGACTGGCATCAGCTTGTCTTTCATTCCCGCGCGAAGCACTTCAGTGGTCTGAGTTAAAACGCGCGGAATCTGATGGAGCCGAGCGATGTAGTCTTCGTAATGCTTCACGGAATCGAAAGGCACGGAGAGCGGTAGATCGGCAAGGCCGGTGTGGACGCCGTTCTGCTGGTTGATCGGCATCTCATACTCTTTGAGATCGTAATCGGTGATGCGCTGCTGCAGCACTCGAACCAGCAGGTCGTGAGAAAGCTGATCGCGATCGTCGAAGCCGGTAGTTGGAATCGCGTTAAGACGCGCGAGAAAGTCCTCATCGGTCTTGTGAAACTCAGCGATGGCTGCGAGCGAGCGCTCGGCAAGCTTGTCGTTATAGCGATAGTCGCCAAAGGCCGTAGCGCGTTCGGGAAAGTTGCGCAGATCGGATTCATACTGCTCATCGAAAAGCGCATTCTGAGCAGTAACGCGGTCAGCAACGGGTTTGAGGTTTTGGGCGAAGGCGCAGGCGGCTAGCAACAATAGAAGAATGAGACTCTGGCGAAAGTGCATAGGTATGCAATTTACCAGAGGAGCGAATCGTTGAAAACCTGAAACCGTGATTGTGCAGCGAGGATTTCGTTGCTTGGTGATCGAGCAACTAAGGATCGTGCGGTCAAGGGCTGGCTCGCTCGAACCAACTTGACTCGAACCAGTTCGGCTTGAACCAGCCCTTGACCACAGTTTCGATCACAGTTCCGAATTGACAGCTATTCTTATTCCACCGTTACCTTCAACGGCGTTTTGTACACGTTGCCGCAATTATCCCAAGCTTGCACGACAACGTTGTACGTTCCGATTGCCATCTTCAAATAAGTGTCGATGGCATTTCCATTGACGCTGTAAGCGGAGACACCGGGAGCAGTGTAGATGCGCATCGCCGAGATGCCTTTACTGCAGTTCGGCGCGCTGGCATTTGCCACATAGTGAACCGGCGAAGTTACAACTCCGCCGTCAGTCGGAGATACCACCTGCGGATCGGTTGAAGTGCCCTGCGGTCCTTGAATGATGATCGGAATCGTCATGCTGAACGCCTTGCCACAATTGTCGTACACCACAATCACAGGATTGAACGAATAGACATTTTGACTCGGAACGGGAAAGGAGATGTTGGCGTCGAGAGTTGCGCCGTTGGTCGTGTATGCAACAACACCCGGCGAGGTATAGACCCGCATGGCTGCCACGCCCGCGGAGCATTGTGGACTTCGTCCAGTCGCCTCGAACGTCACTGGCGAATTATACGGATTTGGTTCAGGTTCGGGAGCGGTCAAGTTCACCCCTCCAGGACCGGGCTGGCTTAAATCGTATTTTCCCGTCCATAGGAAATTCCCGTTCCCCGAGCTCTGTTGTGGAGGACTTTTCTGAAATGCGTTGGGCGAGGTTTGTCCGGAGGTGTTCAAGCCGTACAAATTGTTATTGGCATCGAGGTAGAGCTGCGAAAAGTTGAAATACGGAATTCCGCGGAACTCGTTATAGGTCGTGTTGTTCGTCATGTTAATGGGTGTGCATCCGGAGTAGACCAGCGAAGCCGAGCCGGAAGCATGAGTGTTGAATGTGGCGAGAAAGGAACAATTGTCCTGCTCATAGCTGCGATCCGTCACCGGGAAAGTCGAGTCTCCCAAGCGATTTCCGCCCACGGTTACGCTGTTCGGCGAAGCGAGCAGAATCTGAGTGTTTTCAAGACTCAGAGGGTTACCGGCAAAGTACGACGAATACACAAGGTTGCCCGCAGGATCGATCTCGGTGAGGAAGCCGAGGTGAATTCCAGAACCGGTAGCCGGAAAAGTTTTCTGGAAAGCATTTGCGGTCGTGGGCAGATTGGTTCCAGCTTCGCCGCCGACGTAGTAATATCCAGCGGCATCACGCATCGCGTTGGGATAGAGCACGTGATTCAGTACCGTCGAATAAACCAGACCGGTCCCTTCGGAATTCAGCGTGGTGACAAAACCGCCTTCGTCGGTTTGCCGCATGCCGTTCGCCGTGATGGGATACGTGGGAGAGTAAGTGGAACCATCAATTGTCGCCTCGCCGGCCGAATCTACCAGGACCTGGTAAGAGACATCGTCGTTCGCGCCACCAACCAGAGTCGCATAGTCCAAGGCTGTTGCAGTCGAGTTGAACTTCATAACGAAGGCGTCATTGCCGCCACCGTAGGTCGACTGGTAAGCGCCGGGCGTTGCCGGGAAAGGCCCGGTCAGGCCGCTGGCATGGTTGTATTCTCCGGTCACATACGCATTCAGCCCAGAATCAACAGCCACGCCAAAGGGAATGATGTTGGGTTGATTACTCAGAAAAGTCGAATAGTCGAGCGCGCTGCCGGAGCTGTTGAGCTTCACCAGGAAGAATCGCCAGGAGGCGAGTTCCGCGTGGTTGTAAGCATTCGAACTTGTGGGAAATGTGGAAACGGAGAAATTTTGCGTTCCGTTGGTACCGTTCGTAAAGTCGCCGGTTTCGCCGACAATGTATGTATTGCCGGAGGCGTCCAACGCGAAGGCGTCGGGAAAGGAAGCGTTGTTCGTTCCGGTGCCTCCTACAATTGTCGACCACACAAGGTAGGAACCATCCTGACTCAGCTTGGAAACAAAAACCTCTCCGGTGAAGTTCGAAGTTTCATACTTCTGGTAGGCACCCGGAGTGGTGGGAAAATTCGACGATCCCGTCTCGCCGAGAATGTAGTTGTAACCGGCCGAGTCGACCAGAAAACTGTTGTATCGTTCGAAGCTGTTTCCGTCGAGGTAAGTACCGTAGACCAGCGTCGGATCGATCACCAGAGATTTGTTTTTGTCGTAAGTGCCCAAGTTAAAGCTGATCCGATTTGCCTCTATGCGATATGAGGCGGCAATTTCCTGACGGCCACTTTCCGATTGCTGATACGCGACCGGCCTACGCCATCGAACTTCTCCCGCTGCCGTATTCAAAACTAGCGAGCCATCTTTGTCCGTTGTGATTTTGTTGGCGCCCTCGATATTCAACGAAATCATGGATGGATCGGCATGCGGTGCGATGTCGAAGTCATATTCGAGTTGCCGCTCACGCCCGTAATATTTGAGATCGATGCCCGGAAAGATTCCTTCGTACTTGATCGCGGCAAAGTTGGCCACACCTGTTTTCCAATGGCTGCGATCGCCGAGCAGATAGTTCGTCTTCGCAGTTTGTTGATCGACTCCGATCACGGGAGCTTTCGGGTTTGCATTTTGCAGGGTGGTGCGGAGTGCTGCGTCGTTTTCTTTGCCTGCAACTTTCAGCACCACTCCGTTTTGCAGCAA
Organism: uncultured Acidobacteriaceae bacterium; assembly: GCA_963801885.1. Lineage (GTDB taxonomy): Bacteria > Acidobacteriota > Terriglobia > Terriglobales > Acidobacteriaceae > Sulfotelmatobacter. The sequence goes on along the minus strand of CAWDGL010000010.1, from coordinate 128,925 downwards.
ATAAGTTTGATATCGCCCCGAATGCGTGAGGTACCGAACATGCGAATCGGTTTGTCCGACATTTTGCTCAAAGAGCAAGGGTAAGCGTGCATCGAGAGTTTCGGCTTGCTGGGCGGACGATTGGCAGTCGGCAGGTTGAGAGGTGAAGGCGGAGAACACTAAGACTGACGCAGCAGCCAGCAATCTGGCTGCACAAGTGGCGGGTTTCATGGGGGAGACTCCTGGAATTGGATACTTACCCAAATGGGTGCCGTTTCGATGGATTAAAAAACAGAACGGTTGCACACTCAGGTATCAAGGCGCGAATTTTACTTTTAGTGCTGTAGGCGTTGGAGCGCCGAAGAGGACGCTGATGAGATTTCTACGCGGATTTGGTCTCGCAAGAGCGCCGAAACGCGACCCAATGTTACATGCTGGTTAAAAATTCTGAAGTGAGACAAGGCGGGCGTGATCGAAGGCGTCTTTGGCCTGGATCGAAATTTTGGAGCGGGAGACGGGGATCGAACCCGTGACATCCAGCTTGGGAAGCTGGCGTTCTACCGCTGAACTACTCCCGCTCGCGGCCAACAAACGAAGTTAGCTTATCATCCTGCCTGTGGGCACACAACCGCCCGACTCTACCAAGTCGTGGAATCGTTGGCGCGTCAAGGCTGCTGCGAGTTCGCTCGCCTTCGGCGGCAGCGGCAGACTACATTTTGTGCTCATGAGTGCATTACTATGTTTCGACGCGCCCTGGGGCGTTCAAGGACCACGCGAACATGTCCAGAACAGATTCTCATTTCAACCGTCGTTCTTTTCTACGGACCGCGATTAGCACCGCCGCTGCAGCAGGTTTGCGTCCTGCGCTCAGCGCGGCGCGGGAAATTCCATTGTCGTCGTCGGCCCGAGACTCTCACGACATAAAAGCTTTTGAACTCGAAGAGATCACGATTCCGCAACTTCAGGAGGGGATGAAATCCGGGAAATTCACCGCTCGCTCGCTGGTCGAAAAATATCTTGAGCGCATCGATGACATCGACAAGCGCGGACCGGCCGTGAATGCAATCATCGAACTGAATCCCGACGCGCCCTCCATCGCCGACACGCTCGATCAAGAGCGGACGGCCAAAGGTCCGCGTGGCCCGCTGCATGGCATCCCGATGCTGATTAAAGACAACATTGATACGGCAGATCGCATGATGACCACAGCGGGTTCGCTAGCGCTTCTCGGTTCTAAGCCGCCCAAGGATTCTTTCGTCGCACAAAAGCTGCGGGCGGCTGGTGCAGTGATCCTGGGCAAGACGAATCTCAGTGAATGGGCCAATATTCGTTCCAGCCACTCCACCAGCGGATGGAGCGGACGCGGAGGCCTGACGAAAAATCCTTACGCGCTCGATCGTAATCCGTGCGGATCGAGTTCCGGCACCGGCGCCGGCATTTCCGCGAACCTGGCTGCCATCGGCATTGGGACGGAAACCGATGGTTCGATCGTGTGTCCATCATCGGCCAATGGCCTGGCGGGAATTAAGCCAACGGTGGGGCTGGTGAGCCGCAGCGGCATCATCCCCATTTCGCATAGCCAGGACTCTGCCGGCCCCATGTGCCGCACCTTGCGCGACGCCGCGATTCTTCTAGGCACGCTGACTGGCGTTGATCCCGACGACGCGGCCACAGCGGCGAGCGCCGGCAAATCGCAGACCAATTACGCGCAGTACTGCGATCCCAACGGACTCAAGGGCGCACGCATCGGTGTCGCGCGAAAATATTTCGGCTTTAACGACGCTGTGGATGCTTTGATGGAACAGGCCCTGGGCGTGATGAAGATGCAGGGCGCAACGCTGGTTGACCCCGCCGACATCGCGACTTTCGGCAAATTCGATCAGAGCGAACTGTTGGTCTTCATGTATGAACTGAAAGCCGACCTGAATGCTTATCTGGCGAGACGTGGCCCGGGCGCTCCGGTGCGGACATTACAAGACGTGATTGACTTCAATGAGCTCAACCGGCAGAAAGAAATGCCCTACTTCGGACAGGACTTGTTCCTCAAATCGCAGGCCAAGGGGCCACTCACTGACAAAGAATATGTGGACGCGCTGGCGAACAATCATCAACTGGCCCGCACCGAGGGCATTGATGCGCTGATGGATAAAAATCATCTGGATGCGATTGTAGCGCCCACGGGCGGCCCGGCATGGCTGACTGATTTGATCGACGGCGATCACGATTCCGGAGGCAGTTCCAACGCAGCCGCGGTCGCAGGCTACCCCAACATCAATGTGACCGCCGGATTTATTTCTGGCCTGCCGGTAGGTATCTCATTCTTCGGCCGGGCTTGGAGTGAGCCGACCTTGATCAAATTGGCATACTCGTTTGAGCAAGCTACCCAGTCGCGACAGCCGCCGCGATTCTTAAGTAGCGTTGGCTAACACCGGGAACGGGTTAGTGGATAAAGTAGCTCTCACGAGACGCAGGAGGACTGCTTGGCCAAGTTTCCGAGTCGGTGGTCGTCGCTCATCATTCCCGCTAAGTGTTCGCTCGCAGTTTTCTTTATGGTCGGTTGCGTCGCGCATGGGCAAATCTATTTGAATCGAGAAGTCCGCGTCGACGGCCTTCCGAATTGGACCGCTCGCTCTCACGCGCCGCAGGATGTGCTTCTGACCTCGCTTGAGATAGTGATTCAAGACAAAAATGTGTGCTGCGCGAAGGATTCAGCTTTGGAGGACAGCTTGGAAAAAGCGAATCCGCAGTCTTTGAAAGATGTTGCCTTGAAGCTGCAAGGCCGTCAGTTGCTAAGCGATGGGCGGCCGATCCAGGTGACGGCCGAATACTCCGAACCGGCCGCAATCAACGCCGGAGTAATCATCGGAACACTGGCAGGAAAACAGGCGTTCTTATTGGAGTGGAATACTCACCTGTATGTCTGTTACGGAGCCATTTATGACCAAGTGTACGACGACAATGGGGGAATGCAGTACTCAATCCGTAAGATTCTTTTGCTGGATGTGCGCTACTCCGGTTCGCGCCGGTTGGCAGTTTTTGATCGCGGAACTGATGATTGGACCAAGGTACAAGGGATGTTACGATTGACGGTCGCGGCGCAATAGACGGACTTTTTTGTGCCCCAAATTTCTAACCTTCATTCTAATCCTCCGTGGCATTTTGACCTCTCCATGTTAGTCTTGACTTATTAGGGGGTAGTAAATGACCAACCTGAACAATGTAGTTACTTCTCTGCGGAACGAATACTCTCGTCTCGAAAAAGAGATGGGAAGAGTAGGGAAGGCATTGGACGCGTTAGGCCATGCTGGCGGGAAATCGCTCAAGAAGACGGGACGTACCTTGAGCAAAGACGCTCGCCGACGGATTGCCGAAGCGCAGAGGCTACGCTGGGCTAAAGTGCGGAAACAAGCGGCCAAGCTAGTCAAGTCTTAACTGCAGTTTTTTTCGCAAGCACCGCGAACGGCCTCGTTCGTTCCATCAACTGACGGACGAGGTCTAAGCGGAACGGGTCGACAGGTTTAGGTCCAGCGGAACCACTTCAAGGCCAGCAGAAACGAAATCCCACCCCATAACACCAGAACCAGCAAACGTGGCCATTGTTGTAGCAGCGGCGTACCTTCCAGAATGCTGGCACGCAGAGCGTCATTCAGCGCGGTTAAAGGCAGAGCCTTGATGAGCGGATGGATCACCGCGGGAAATCGTTCGTAAGAAAAAAATACGCCGGAAAAAATCCACATCGGCATCATGACCAGATTGATCAGCCCGCTGATGCTTTCGATCTTCTGAGCCCGGCTGGCCGTCAGCAGTCCGACTCCGCCGAAGGTAAGCGATCCCAGGCCTCCGAGTAAGGCAATCGAGAATACAGATCCGAGAACGCGGATATGAAAGAAAAGTACGCCGAACACCAACAGCAGCCCGACCTCGATGAACATCAGCAACAGGCGGCTGCTCATGATCGCCAGCAGAAAATCTCCCCGGCGCATGGGCGTGCCAACGAAACGCTTCAGCAGTTTGCGCTGGCGCATATCGACTAGGGCAAAGCCGATTCCCCACATACCGGAGTTCATCAAGTTCATTCCTAGAAGTCCGGGGATTAAGAAATCGATGTAGCGGGAGCCGGGTTCAGACGAGGTTACGGCTGTCGTTGCAACCACGTCTTTGCGGCCGGCAGCCGATTGCAACGCGTCGTTCACCTCGGCCTTTGCCAGAACGCTCTCCGGACGCGCGGGATCGTAGAGATATTCCAGTCCGCCTTGGCCGTCGGTCTTGATCATCAGATCGAACTTGCCCAGCCGGAATCCTTTTTGCGCTTCGTCGGCGCTCAACGTCTGAATTTTGAAAGCGTTATGTTGCGCAGATGCAGCCAGAACCGTCTGAACATTTTGCGAGCCGGGTCCAGCCACGACGACAATCGATGCCGCATCGGCTGGCTTGTTGCGGAAAGCGATGCCCAACCCGAGGGCGAGTAGAAGCGGAAAAACAAAAACCCAGAAAACAACTTCTGGTTCGCGCTTCAACTCCAGCAGGCGCGCCTTGAGAAGATGTGTGTAGCCCGACCAGCGGCCATTGCGCCGTGGCACACGGGCGGGTCGCGCTTCTCGTGGTGCGGTCGGAGTTTCCTGTGCAACGGGCATTTTTAGTTAACCATTATTAGCAAATCACTGTCAGCAAATTACTCTTCGTCGGCGAAACTACTCTTCCCGCAAATGCCTTCCCGTCAGCCGCACAAAAACGTCTTCCAAGCTTGCCTGGCGGGTCGTTAGATGCTGCAGTTGACTTCCCTGCTTGTCAATCGCATCAAGCAAAGCCGGAATAGTCAGGTGCGGCTGTTTTACATTTAGGGCGATTATACCGTCGTCACCGCGCACGGATTCCACGCTCGGCAATCCGCTCCAGGCCTCGAATTCCGACTTGTCGGAGGGTCCGCTCACAGAGAACTCCACCACATGATGTCCGCCCAAGCGGTCAATCAGATCCGCCGGCGAGCCTTCGGCAATGATCTGTCCGTGATCGACGATGGCGAGACGGTCGCAAAGGCGCTCGGCTTCGTCCATGTAATGCGTGGTGAGCAGCACGGTCCCGCCCGAGCGCTGAAATTCGCGAATGATCTCCCATAACTGCCGGCGGCTCTGCGGATCAAGCCCGGTAGTCGGTTCGTCTAAAAACAAAATCTTCGGATTGCACACCAGCGCGGTCGCAACGGCCAGCCGCTGCCGCTGACCGCCCGACAATTTTCCTACCCAGGAATCGGATTTCTCTGTGAGTTGCAGCTCTTCGAGAACTTCATCGCAGGAGCGTGGTTCACGATAAAAACTTGCAAAGAGCTCAATCGTTTCCCGCACTGTCAGCTTTTCCGACAGCCGCGTTTCTTGCAGAGAGATGCCCAGCCACTCTCGCATCTCGCGTTGGTTTTCGCGCCATCGGCGTCCTAAAATTGAGACATCTCCCGAGGTTGGCGCGAGCAGACCTTCGAGAATTTCGATAGTCGTTGTCTTCCCCGCCCCGTTCGGACCCAGCAGTCCGAAACATTCGCCGGTCTGAATTTCGAGGTTCAGGCCGCGGACGGCTTCGACCTTACCGTCATAGGTTTTGCGCAAATCGCGGCATTGGATGGCCGTTGGCACGGGGGCATTTTAACAGTGAAAGTCGGCGCCTGTGCCATTTCTCGGCTTGCACCCGGACAGCACGCAAGCCACTCCCCCTGCAGCCGGACTAAGCGACTGGGCCACCGAGAGCTTTGATCTGTTCCGTTATTTCCTGCCGCCGTTTTCTTCGGGATTCGAGTTCGGCAGCGTCAACGTCTGATCTGGCGCCGGCTTCGTGTTTCTCGTCCAGCTGTTTCAACAGCGCCAGCTCTTTCAAGAGATCCATCATCTGTTCCGACGGCGTGGTGCTCATCCCGGCCCTCCTCCGCAGGTTGCGGGGTGCAGCACGTAAGATGCGTCTGGGTGCTGCCGTGAGCAGCAGAATCTAATTTGTCACTCCAGATAATGCGGTGAGAGGACACTAGAAGTCGGGGACTTGACTCCTACTGCAGTTACCTCTGCCTGGCGATCAGAGTGCCGGGGCCTGGGCTTCCCGAAGGCTGAGGAAAGTCGGGCGGCGCTGCCACAGGAACTGGCGATGCACCATTGGAGGGCTTGGGGACATTTTCCGAGTCTTCGCCGGGCCGCCGCAGGCTGGGCGCATTCGCCGGGCGATCTTCTTGCTTGGCCTCGGTATCTTTATCGGGTTTTTCCAGGATAATTTCTTTCTCGGTGCGCACAATCTTCTGGCCACCGACCCTCATGGTCTCGACGCGCACGACCTCGTCGTTCACAATGCGCACGAAGTCTACATCCTGCGGCGGTTCGCCATAGATCCATTCTTCGTATTCGGTTTCGCCATCCCGCTCGCGCACTTTCTTCGGCGCTTTACCCTTGGCGTGCACAACCATTTCCGTATTCATCCCAACCAGCACATGGTGCTGCTGAATGGCCGCTTTCACTTTCGGGGGCACCGTATCCAGGTAAGCTTCCTCTTTGTTTCGCGCATTGAAATCGAGTGCCGGGTAGAGCAAATCGCGCAGCTGGCGAGCCGTCATTTCCGGCACATACCTATTGAAATAAACATCGAGGTAAGTTCCATGTGGATTGGGTTGCGTTTCATCGGGGCCTATCTGCGCCGGCGCCCCATTCGCGCCGGAAATCTGGATGTGCTCATACCACTTTTTGCGATGAATGGGACCGCCGTTGATATCGAAATGAATATGGTCGTCCTTGATCTGGATGAAAGAGATGTGAGCGGGATCGCCAGGCTTTATCGCGGGCCCGTACAGAGCAAGAGCCTGTCGCAGTTCCGGCCCCGAGGGAGTAGTCTGACCATCTTTCAGCTTCAGTCCTTTGGTGCCCATGGGAAATACGGTGCGCGAATAAAAAATCTGGGTCTCGAAGTCGCGAATGATTTCGAGACGCGTCTGCCGCGACATGCGCGGAGCATTCGCAGGAATTGGCGGAGCGGGCGTTTGCGAGAGGGTCGATGCAGAACCGGCAATCGACACCGGGGTCGGCGATTGATCTTTGGATGAGGACGCTGCCGGATTCGAGCTCTGAGCACTGACCAGAATTGCAGGAAGGAGAATCGCGGGAAGCAAGGAGGACGCGAAGCGAAGACGTTCCATAAAACACCCCAGGCCGACTTCGGCTGATTATAACGCGGGGTGCAACCGGGGAACAGTACGAAATCGAACAAAAAAGTAAGATCCAGGCGTGAGCCAGGTCTCGAAAATCTGAATCAGTGCCGGTTCTAAGCCAAGGGCGGCTAAACCAGATTCAGCGCCTTCTTGATCGTGCCGCGTTCCTTCTGAATTTTTTCCTGCAGCAAGGTGATGGCGTAGATGAGCTGTTCAGGACGCGGCGGGCAGCCGGGGACATAAATATCCACAGGAATGACCTGATTCACGCTCTGCACCAGCGCGTAGTTCTGAAATACGCCGCCCGAAGTGGCGCACGCGCCCATGGAAATGACCCACTTGGGCTCGGGCATCTGCTCCCACAATTGTCGAATGACGGGAGCCATTTTGTTAGAGACGCGGCCTGCAATAATAATCAGGTCACTCTGCCGCGGAGAAGGACGAAAGACTTCAGCGCCGAAGCGGGCAATATCGAAACGCGAGGCGCCCATTGACATCATTTCAATGGCGCAGCAAGCCAACCCAAACGTCATGGGCCAGATCGAACTCTTGCGCACCCAGTTCACCGCTGAACCGAGCGTGGTTAGCACCACTCCCTCAGGCGTGGGATTGCCGTAGGTTAGATCTTTGACGGTCTTCTTGCCGTGCTCAATATCAACGTAAGGTCCGAAATTCAAATCGCTGGACATGGGCTTATTCTACCGTTAAGTGCGTTTTGGTTCTAGCTCGCCCTGGTTGCGAAAAGAAGTAGTCGATTCATCTTCAACGTTCCTTTTGGAACCTAGAGATTCAATACGATCTTGCCGAACATCTGACTTTTTTCCAAGTATTCGTGGGCGGCACGAATTTCACTGAGGGGAAAAATCCGGTCAACCACAGGCTTCACGCGCCCCGCAAACACATGCCCGAGCACCTCCTGGAGCTCGCTCATCGTGCCCATGTAAGAGCCGAGCACGCTTAACTGACGGGCGAAGAGATGACGCAGATCCAGTCCAACAGCGGATCCGGTTGTCGCGCCGCAGGTCACCAGCTTGCCGCCGGTTTTGAGTGAGCGCAGGCTTTCGTCCCAAGTGGCCGCGCCTACGTGCTCAATCACGATGTCGACGCCCTCTTTGTTGGTGATCTTCCGCACCTCTTCGGAAATCTTCTGCTTGTAGTGATCGATTCCGTAGTCCGCTCCCAGCGCGCGGCCTTTCTCGAGCTTGGTTTCGTTGCCGGCGGTGGTGATGACGCGGCAATGAAATAGTTTGGCGATTTGGATGGCGGCAATTCCCACTCCCGAACTTGCACCCAGAACCAGCACGGTTTGTCCCGGCCGCACTTGCGCCAGCCCCACCAGCATGTGCCACGCAGTCACAAATACAAGCGGCACGCTGGCAGCCTGATTGAAATCGAGCGTCTCCGGAATGGCAATTACATTCGCCGCCGGCACGGCGATGAATTCACAATTTCCTCCATCCACAGCATTCCCCAGAACCGTGAATTCACGGCACTGGTTCTGCAATCCCGCCAGGCATTTCACACAGTGTCCGCAGAAATGCATAGGAGCAATCAGTACGCGTTGCCCCACCGCGAAACCGCTGACATACTCGCCAATCTCTGCGATCTCACCGGCAATGTCGCTGCCGAGGATGTGTGGCAGCCTTACGCCTGGCAATCCTTTGCGCACCCACACGTCAAGATGATTGAGCGAGCAGGCCCTCACGCGCACCAGCACTTGATCTTTGCGAGGCTGGGGGTCGGGGACGTCTTCGTACTGCAAGACTTCGGGTCCACCGAACTGATGAATGCGAACAACTTTCATAAATATGCTTAATTCCCCGGCGCAGTCGCGGGCCGGGCTGTGGCGATAATCTTCATGCGGTCGACGATCGTGGTCATTGCCTGGTCGAAGTTCTTATCGCGATTGCCGAGCAGCATCGCGCCGCGTACATACTCCGTGAAGTTCCACAGCGTGACGTGCGTTTTGGGGTCGATGACCACTAATCGCAAGTGTCCTAGGACTGGGAGTTTCAGGCCAGTATCGCTGAGCACCCAGCTCACTTCGAAAACCAAGTCGGCATCCGCTGGGGAAGACACCAGTTGATAGCGTCCCCAAGTTTTCATCGTCGCGTAAAACTGGTTATAAGGGCGGTCGGGGCCACCGTTGAACACGGTTTCATCGATCACGCTTTCGAAACTTTCTCCGCCCGCATTTGAAATGAAAACCTTTTGGGCGGAAGCGATCTGTGGAGGCACCGGAGCCGGTGGCACGGCTTTGGACTGTTGCGCGCTCGTCATCGCGACCGTCGCCAGGATCGCAACGGTCAGAAAGCAGGGCAGAGATTTTATGATTCTCAACATCGTCTTCGTCTTCCTCCGAAACAATGGGATTCCGGGTGGCATTGTTTTGGACCGCGAAATTGGTAAGGATTGTACAACTGTCCGCAAGCCAGCTAGTTACAACCTATGGCCGATAACGGATTGACGCGCCTCTGTTAACCGACTGATAATCGGAGCTGCCCGGCGTTTTATGGATATCTACGAACAGATCGTCGAACTGCGGCGCAGCGGGCGGCGTGGGGCCGTGGCCACCATTGTCAACGTACGCGGATCGATTCCTTCGTTTCGCACCGCCAAAATGCTGGTGCGCGATGACGGCTCGATTGTAGGCACAATCGGCGGGGGATGCGTCGAGGCGGATGTTTGGCAGGCAGCCCGCGAAGTCATGGAATCGGAGAAACCTCGAACCTTAAAGTTTGACTTGAACCAGGACCCGAAGTACGACACAGGCCTAGTGTGCGGGGGCATGCTCGAAGTTTTCGTGGAGCCTATCTTGCCTCCAGCATTACTTTATATTTTCGGCGCAGGCCATGTCGCATTCAACCTTTGCCGGACTGCGGCGAACGCAGACTTCGAGGTCACAGTCGCCGACGATCGGTCTTCGTACGCGACCAAAGAGCGTTTTCCTGCGGCGCAAGAAGTGCATGCGCTCGATTTTGAAGAGGCCACGCAAAAGCTCGATCCCAACGAGTCGTCCTATATCGTGATTGTGACCCGCGGACATCGCGACGATATGCGCATCTTGCGCTGGGCAGTGCAGACGCGGGCCCGCTATGTAGGCATGATCGGCTCGAAGCGAAAGGTCATCGAAATCTTCAAGACTCTACAGAAAGAGGGAGTTCCAGCGCACCTTTTCGAACGCGTGCATGCTCCTGTCGGACTTGATATCGGCGCGGTCACGCCGGAGGAAATTGCGGTCGCCATTACTGCGGAATTAATCGCCGTTCGCCGGCACGCCACGGCAACGCTGCCGCATCTGAGCTGGTTTAAAGGAGTAAGAGAAGAAGCGGAAGTGACGCAGGAAGAGGACGATGCAGCGCGCTAGTCGATTTGCAATAGAGAATGCCGCTAGAGCTGTCCAGCACTGACTTTCTCTTCGCTTTCTGCTACTTTCCCAACATGTCCCGCGCCCCCAGCTTTGCCGGAGTGATTCTTGCCGCGGGTGAATCCTCGCGCATGGGCAGGGATAAAGCGCTGCTGCCGTGGCCGCCGCAAACTACCGGGCAAGCGGCTTCAAATCAGACTTTTCTTTCTTCGGCTATTCGCTCGCTGATGCTCTCGACGGACTTTATCTTGATCGTAGCGGGCAAGAACGAAGCGGCCTTGGCCCCGATTGCCTATGCTCAGGGAGCGTCAGTCGTCACCAATCCTGATCCGAGCAGAGGACAATTCAGTTCCCTGCAAGTGGGATTGCATGAAGTTCTCAATCGCGGCCGTGATGCCGCCATAATCACCTTGGTCGATCGCCCGCCAGCAAGCACTTCTACCGTTCTGCTGCTGCGAGATGCTTACGAATCCGCCCCGCAAAATATCTGGGCAGTGGTACCCGAATTCTCAGGAAAGCATGGGCATCCTTATGTTGTGGGACGCGAGTTGATCGAACTATTTCTTCAGGCGCCGCCGGCCGCCAGCGCCCGCGAAATTGAGCACAGCCATCAACACCGCATTCGTTATGTACCCGTCAGCGATCCCTTTGTCGCATTGAACATTAATACTCCCGAGGATTACGCCGCCCTGAGCGCTCTGCCCGTCCAGCCTGTTTAGTTAACGTCACATTGCGTCCACGTCCTTGGGACGATATCGTCGAAATGCATGAACACCACTGGCCCAATGCTGCGTCCGACTCCTAAAGAGTTTCTCGATTCCGTTCTCGGGCTGGAGCCGCGAGTTGCGGCATTCGATTGCGACGGCACCCTTTGGTCGGGCGATGCCGGCGAAGGATTCTTTGATTGGGAGATCAAACGAGGACTCGTGCCGCCAGTTGTTGGGGAGGCGATGCGCGCCCGTTATGTCGAATACAAAGCCGGGCGCGTGAGCGAAGACGAAATGTGCGGGGAGATGGTCACCATGCACAAGGGAATGACCGAAAGCGTAATCATGAAGGCCGCGGTTGAGTTCATGGAGCATTCTTTTTCGGGACGGATTTTTCCCGAAATGCAGGAGTTGGTGCGCCGCCTGCACGAAAACGGTTGTGACATTTGGGCGGTTTCCTCGTCGAACGAATGGGTCATTCGCGCTGGCATGAGGCAGTTCGGCATTGCTGAAGATCATATTCTGGCGGCGAAAGTTCCGATTGAAAATGGTGTGATCAGCGATCGCCTCACATGCGTTCCGTCGGGACCGGGCAAACCCAAAGCGCTGCGCGAAGTTATCAAGGGAGACATTGACGCGGCCTTCGGCAATTCCCGCTGGGATATCGATATGCTCGCCATAGCGAAGCACGCATTCGCTGTGAATCCTAATCCTGATCTCGAAGTGATCGCCCGCCAGCGCGGATGGACTATCTACTTCCCGGATGGAACTCGCGAATAAGTCGAGCTGGGTCACCACGAACTTATCCCCATACGGGCGTCATCCCGAGGCGCGGCGCACTTCAGCCGCGTGAGGGATCTCCCATAGAAACCACTGGCGGGAGATCCTTCGACCTCGCTTAGCGAAGGCTCTTCGTTTCGCATGCTCCCCACGCCATTTACAATTTCCTTAGTCATGTACTCCGCGCGTTTGCTCGATCACTTTCAGAATCCGCGTAACGCCGGGGAAGTTTCCCAGCCCGACGCGACTGCAGAGATTGAGAATCCTGCCTGTGGAGATGTGCTTCGCTTAACTTTAAGAATTAGTGGAGGACGCATCGCGGAGATTCGTTTCAAAGCGAAAGGATGCGTGCCATCCATGGCCTGCGCATCGGCGCTGACCGAACTGGTAAATGGTAAAACTCTGGCTGAGACTCAAGAGTTAAAGCGCGAAACTTTAATCGCGGAGGTCGGGGGGGTGCCGCAGGCTTCGACCCACGCCGCGCAATTGGCGTTGGACGCACTTTCCGCAGCGTTGAGCCAGTTAAACCTCTAGCATCATGCCTCCCACTCATACCGCACGCCGCATCGCTTGCCTTCAGCCCAGCGCAACTGTCATTCTCCAGGCAGTTGGCGAGATTGAGCGGGTGGTGGCATGCACGCGATATTGCGCCGACGTTGTTCCCGAAGTAGCGGACGGTTCGCGCGTCATCCTGGCCGATTCGTGGACTGCTCATAGCGATGAAATTGTCGCCGCCAAACCCGATCTCGTGATCGCATCTGTTCCCTATCAAGAGAAAGCCGTTATCGAAATCCTAAAAGCGGGTGCGCGGTTTCTAGGCCTGGCGCCTAAAAACTTGGCGGATGTCTATACCGACATCGCGACTATCGCCGGTGCAGTCGGCGCTCTGGATCGCGGCGAAGAAGCGATAGCCAGCATGCAGCGTGAGATCGGCGGAATCCGCAACCGGACTGCATCGCATAAGCGGCCCAGAGTCTGGTGCGAGGAGTGGGGCAAACCCTTGATCGCTTCGCAAACCTGGGTCGCCGAACTGGTCGATGCCGCTGGCGGCGAATTCATGGGCACTCCCGGGCGCCAGACTACGGCTGACGATCTCCGGCGGCTCGATCCTGAAATAATTCTGGCCGCATGGTGCGGTGCCGGGGAACGCGTGCCTTTAGAAAAAATCATTGCCGACCGGGGCTGGGACCAAACCAGCGCCGCGCTCTCCGGCCGCGTCTTCTGTATTCGCGACGAACTTCTCAACACACCGGCGCCCACGTTACTCGAGGGATTGCGGGCACTCGCCTTCGCCATTCATCCTGAACTATTTCGGCGCACGAAAGGAATCCGGCAGATTACTGCCGTTCCCGCCTCTGCCGCCGAGAATTCGCCAAGGTGAGTTAAGATTCAATCATGCCTGTGACGACCAGGATTGAAGAAATTCGCAACGAACTGACCGAACTGGCGCGGGCCGTTCCCACCGCCCGCGAACTCATGCACAGCATGGTGAAACTGCTGCACGAGCGCATGCTGAAATATAACTGGGTGGGCTTCTACATGCTCGAGGCGGGAGCGAATCCTCCCATGCTGGTGTTGGGCGCATTCGAGGGCGCCATGACTCCGCATACTCGCATTCCTCTAAATCAGGGAATCTGCGGCGCGGCTGCCTCCAGCGGGCAAACGGTAGTGGTCGATGATGTCAGTAAAGATCCGCGCTATCTGGCCTGTTCGCTGGAAACTAAATCGGAGATCGTCGTCCCGGTATTCGTTCGTGGCAAAGTGGTGGGCGAGTTAGACGTCGATAGCCACTTCAGCGCCGCCTTCACTCCCGAGCATCAGGATCTGGTTCAACACTGTGCCATGCTGGTGGGAAGGAAACTGGAAGCTGTCGGAAGCTGAGAATAAAGGAAATGAAACTTTCCGGTTGCAGCAGCTTCGTGGTCGCCGCATTGCAAGCGACTGGCGTGCCCGCGCCATGAAGCGCGTAGTTGCAGCTCTTATCGTGAGGGAAGGCAAGCTTCTGGTCTGCCAGCGCACACGCCACCAAACTATGCCGCTGAAGTGGGAGTTCCCAGGCGGAAAAATCGAAGAGGGAGAACAGCCGCGAGACGCCCTGCGCCGGGAATTGGAAGAAGAACTCGGAATCCTCGCCACCATCGGGAACGAAGTCAGACGTATCCAACATGAATATCCGAATGGCGGAATGGTCGAGCTTCGTTTCTTTCTCGTGACCGACTATCAGCGAGAAATCGAAAATCGCATCTTCCGCGACATCCAGTGGACTGAGCCTAAAGATCTTCCTGGATATGACTTTCTGGAAGCAGACGAAATATTAGTGGGCGAATTGGCCGCGGGAAAACTGCTTTAGCTCAATTGCAAATAAGTCAAACAAAGTTCCTGTCGTAAGCCGGTGCGTGAGGCTTCCTCTATCCCTTCATCGACGACCACGCCCACATCAGGGACAGCCCAACGATCAGGACGGTTGTGGACCATGCCACCACATTGAAGAGACGGCTGTTGACGTACTCCCCCATCAATTCTTTTTTGTTGATAAGCAGAAGCATGAAGATCAGAACAAAGGGCAGCACCACGCCGTTCAACACTTGAGACCAGATGACAATCCTCACCAGGCGCTCGCCAGGAATCAGTAAAACGAGCGCCGCGCCCGCCGCGATCAGCAAAGTGTACAGCCAGTAAAATACCGGAGCTTCTCCGAACTTTCTTCCCACGCCAGATTCGAACCCAAGCCCTTCACATACGGTGTAAGCGGTTGAAAGCGGCAAAATCGAAGCGGCGAACAAGGACGCATTAAACAGTCCGACGGCAAAAAGAATGTAAGCGTAATCGCCCGCCAGCGGTTTGAGCGCCTGGGCAGCATCGGCGGCGTATTTAATGTCGCGAAAACCGTGAACATAAAGCGTGGCCGCGCACGCCACGATGATGAACCAAGCCACAATGTCGGTAAAAACGCATCCTGTGATTACGTCGAGCCGGGAAGCTTTGAATCCGCGCTTGGTAATGCCCTTCTCAACCACTGAAGCCTGTAGATAAAACTGCATCCACGGCGCAATAGTCGTGCCGACCACTCCAATCACCATAAATAGGTAAGCTTCATTGCGGAATGCGGCGAGCGAAGGGGGCTTGAACGTGGCAATGGTCGCGTCTTTCCATTGAGGGTGCGCCAGAACGCCAGCGAGAATATACGTTATGTAGAAAAATGAGGCAGCCAGGAAAATCTTCTCCACGCTCTTGTATTGGCCCTTGACCACGATCAGCCAAACAATGACGGCGCATATCGGGACAGTCGCGAACCGGGACAATCCGAACAATTCCAGGCTCGTAGCGATGCCGATGAACTCCGTGAGCACGTTGCCGAAATTGATGATCAGAATTCCGATCATCATAAAAAAAGTGATGCGAAATCCGAATTCCTCGCGGATGAGATCGCTGAGACCTTTGCCGGTGACCGCTCCCATACGAGCGCACATCTCCTGGATCACGATCAGAGCAAGTGTGACCGGGATCATGGTCCACAGCAGAAGATGGCCGAATTGTGCGCCCGCCTGGGAATAGGTCAGGATGCCGCCGGCGTCATTATCGACGTTGGCGGTGATGAACCCCGGCCCAACTACGGCGAGGAACAACAAGAGCCGGGTTTTGGAGCGTCTTAGAAACTTCATGCGCACTTTTCGCAGACATATGGATGGAACGGACCGCAGTTAGCAACGACGCCACAGGATAAACGCAGCCAGGGAATCTGGCCAAACAAAAAGCGCTCATTCGAATAAATAAAAATGAGAGTCGGATGGAAATCAGGAAAGAAAGGAAATTCAGATCTTGAATTACAGCTTCGCGCGCAACATGCTGATGACGTCGTCCGAGGTAATCACGCCGGTCAGTCTGTTGTGTTCGTCGACCACGGGAAGAGTTTGCAGATTGTATTTATCGAACAACTCCGCCACGGCGTTTTCCTCGACGCCCTCATGGGCCAGGACAAGAGGCTCTTGAATGAGCGAGAGCATGGGTGTCGATGCTTCGGCAAGCACCAATCTCGCCAGCGGAACCGCAGCGGACAGGGTTCCGTGGGAGTCGACCAGATAGATCGTGCTGACGGCTTCGACCCCGCCTTCAAATTCGCGCAGCGAATCGATGGCATTTTGTACCGTCGCCGCAACCGGCAGCGCGAGAAACTCCGTGGTCATGCGACCAGCAGCTGTCTCTTCTCGATGCTCCAGGAGTTCGACAACATCCTGTTGTGCCTCGGGTTCCATCTGCACCAGAATCTGCTCGGTGCGGTCTTGGGGAAGATCGGCAAGCAGGTCGGCGGCGGCATCCGGATCCATCTCCTCGACAATGTCCGCAGCCCTGCCCGAATCCAAAGACTCGACAATCGATTTCTGAACCCTCGGCGTGACCTCCTCGAGAGCTTCGGCCGCGGTTTCTTCATCCAGAGTTTGAAACACAGCCTGGCGCTCGTCGGGCGCAAGATCTTCGACAATGTCGGCAATGTCCGCTGGATGAAGCTTGGCCAGCCCCTCGTACGAGGTCTTCAGCTTCACGCGCCGGGCTGGATCGGTCTCGATGACGTCGATAAAGTTCCAGGGAATGCTGTGGGGAGGAATTTTGCCCAGCAACCTCTGCAACGCTGTTTTTGGCGCCACGCCGCGCAACAGGCGACGCACTGCGCCGCGCGCTCCCACATCCACGGACAGAACACGCAACACCGGATGTGTACCATTTGCGCCTTTGTCCTTCGATGCGTCCATCTGCAGGTCCACATCGTTGACGCGCACGACTTTCCTGCCGTTCACGTCGATCACTTGCTGGTCGAGCAGATCACGTTCCAGCAGGAACAAGCCTTCCGTGCCATTAGCCGGCAGCCACTCCCCGGCTGCGGTCGTTGCGCGAACACCATCGTCGATAGATGACACCGCTCCAAAAGGCAAAACCCGGTTGCCCGACTTCGTTTTCACGATCAGAGACGAAATCCGGGAACGGTCCTCCTGCGGAGCGAGCGTTACCTCGCGCACACGCCCACTGGCCGCACCCGACGGGTCATACACCGGAGCGCCCAGCAGTTCCGTTAGTGCAAGTGTCGTCATCCCGCTAGAGAATAACTAACTCGCAGGGGATTCGAAATGAAAATCGAAGAACGGACGTCGGACTTCGGACCTTTGACCTCAGCAAAGGCCTGCATGAGCCATTC
Source organism: uncultured Acidobacteriaceae bacterium (assembly GCA_963801885.1). Classification (GTDB taxonomy): domain Bacteria; phylum Acidobacteriota; class Terriglobia; order Terriglobales; family Acidobacteriaceae; genus Sulfotelmatobacter. Next base: position 111,733 of record CAWDGL010000010.1, on the reverse strand, counting down.
TTTCCCGAAAGCGGCAGTGAGGTCTGAGGTCTGAAGTCTGAAGTCTGAGGTCCGAGGTCTGAGGTCTGAGGTCCGAGGTGTGAGGTGTGATCCCTGAAAACTCTGGGGAACTGCCAGCGTCCAACCTTCGTATAATGAAGTGAGCAGGTATCCTTGCGCCTAATCGTCGATATCATCGGACAGACCCTTCGTGCCCTGTGGGCGCACAAGTTGCGCTCGTTTCTGACTATGTTCGGCATTGCATGGGGAGTTGGTTCCCTGCTTCTGCTGGTCGGGCTTGGGGAGGGTTTTCGCTCCGGCAACCGCAAGCAGTTCGATTCCATTGGCGAGAACGTGATGTTCATCTGGTCGTCACGCGCTCCCGTGATGCAAGGCAGTTTTACCGCTTTGCGGCAGTATTATCTGACCTATCGCGACTATGAAGACATCATGCGAGAATGCCCCAGCGTAGGGGCGGCTGCGCCGGCCATCCAGCGCAGCGACATTCGCGCGGTCAGCGATTTCTTTCAGGCCAGCGGGCAGATATTGGGCGTGCCCGCAAATTTCAATCAGATCCGTAACTTGCCTCTGAACGAAGGCCGCTGGATCAATGATCTGGACGATTCTCAGAAGCGCGCTGTCATCGTCATTGGAGACGAAGTCCGCCGCACGTTGTTTCCAGGTCGCCCGTCGGTCGGAGCTTCGATTCTGCTCAATGGCGTGAGTTTCACGGTGATCGGCACGCTGCAAAAAGTCGGCCACGGCGACAACATCAATCAGAACCTGCGCAGCTTTATTCCCTTTCATACGATGGAAGACTATTTCCGCCCGCTGAATACCGGCATCGCCACCGACGTCATCAGTTTCATCAACTATCAGCCCAAGTCGCGAGCGCTTCACGAACAAGCACAGCAGGAAGTCCACAAAATCATCGCCCGCAACCACGGCTTCGACCCCAGCAATCCCGACTCTTTCGACGAATGGGACACAGTTAAGACCGTCGACCAGGTAGGCAAGATTTTTGACGCTATGAATATGTTCCTGGGCAGCGTGGGCCTGGTCACGCTGGCTCTGGGCGCAATCGGAATCATCAACATCATGCTGGTTGCCGTGGCCGACCGCACGCGGGAAATCGGCTTGCGCAAAGCCGTTGGCGCGACCAACGCCAGCATCATGTTTCAATTTTTCGTCGAAGGAGCGTTTCTAACGCTGCTGAGCGGAGGCATTGGCATCGCAGGCGCGGCCGGACTAATGTCGTTGCTCTCGGGGGTTGATCTCGGCCAGGGATTCGATCCTCCGAAGTTGGTGGCTTCCACCGCAGCCTTGGCCGTGATTTCGCTGGGTGTGGCCGGCGTGGCCGCAGGACTCTATCCCGCTCGGCGCGCCGCTATGCTTGAACCCGTCGAAGCTCTGCGCAAGGAATAATCATGCACCGCGATCTCTTACAGCAAGCGTACTCGGCCATGCGCCACGATCTGCGCCGCACTCTGCTTACCATGGCAGGGATGGCATGGGGCATCGCTACCGTCGTGCTGCTTCTCTCTTACGGCAACGGTTTTGGCAAAGCGATCGAGACCATCTTTCAGAGCTTTGGCGCCACTGCTGTGGGAATCTTCCCTGGCCGCACCTCGCAGGAACTCGGTGGCAATAAGGCCGGCGTTCCTATTCGCTTCACCAACGACGATATCGAATTACTGCGCAATAACGTTCCCCTCTGCCGGCACATCGCCCGCGAATCTGACAAACAATCTACGGTTCAGAACGACAATCGCTCTTTCAGTTTTCCAGTGATGGGTCTCGATCCTTCGATTCAGGAAATCTGGAATCTCGACATTGCCGAGGGGCGATTTCTGAACGATGCCGATAATATGCAGCACGGTCTTTATGCGGTCATTGCATCGGAGGCGCGCGACAAGCTTTTCTCCGGCATGCCGGCGGTCGGGCAATCGATCCGCATTGATGGCGTGACTTTCGAAGTTATCGGCGTCGGGGCGCCTCGCATGCAAGAGGGGGACAACGACAATAATCGTGTCGTTTACATCCCTTACAACTCCATGGATGTCCTCAAAGACAATCACTACCTCGATGGGATGTGGCTCGATTCGGCGGGCCTGAACCACGATAAGTTAGAAACGACGATTCGCGAGACTCTGGCCACGGCGCACAACTTTAAGCCGGGCGACCACCGCGCCGTTTTTGTGTTCGACGCGCAGAAACAACTCTCGCAATTCGGCATCATCACCATGGCGCTGAAAGTTCTTCTCGCCTTCATCGGAACGGTTACGCTCGGCATTGGCGGCGTAGGCCTGATGAACATCATGCTAGTGTCGGTGACGCAACGTACCCGCGAAATCGGTGTGGAGAAAGCTCTCGGCGCGCGCCGCCATCACATTCTGTTCCAATTCCTCGCCGAAGCGATGGTGATCACGGCCGCCGGCGGCGCGGCGGGTATTCTGCTTTCCTATGCCGTATCGATTTTCGCCGGCCGCATCACCTTCTACAGCGCTCTGGCTAAACACGCTGAGGCGGCAGACATTCGGCTCATTGTTTCGCCGATGATTCTTGTGGTGGCCACGTCGATTCTCGCCATTGTCGGAGTGATTAGTGGCATGGTCCCAGCGCTGCGTGCCGCCAATCTCGATCCCATCGAAGCTTTGCGGTATGAGTGAGGAAGTTCCCGTTTGTAGGCTAACCGGAGCAGCCTAGGTTCCGGAAGACATTTCTTCGGTTAGCAGGCGCCTCCCCGAAATCCTTTATACCTTCGTCCTTCACAATTCGGTCCCTTATAATTTGGTCCCTTATAATTCTATCGAGAGGAATCCTTTTGCCCTTCGACGACCTCCGCCAGTGGATCGCCGCGCTCGACCGTGCCGGACAATTGAAGCGCATCCAGATCGAAGCCGACCCCATTCTCGAGATCGCCGAAATTACCGACCGCGTCTCCAAAAGTCGTGACGCTGAAGGAATGCGGGGCGGGAAGGCTCTTCTTTTCCAGAACCTCAAGGGCCATCCCGGCTCGCAACTTCTTATCAATCAGTTCGGTTCTGAGGCCCGCATGAAGCTTGCGCTCGGCGTCAATTCTTTCGACGAAGTTGCCGCCCGCATCCGCATGTTTATGGATGTGAAATCTCCGCAGGGTTTTCTGGACAAGCTCAAGATGCTTCCTCTGCTCACCGAAGCGGGAAAGTTTTTCCCACGTACCGTGCCCACTGGGCCGTGCAAGGAAATCATCCAGCGCGATAATTTTTCTTTGCTCGACTTTCCCATCCTGCAATGTTGGCCTAAAGACGCCGGGCGTTTCATCACCCTTCCTCTGGTCACCACGCGCGATCCGAGATCTGGAAAGCGCAACCTGGGCATGTACCGCATGCAAGTCTATGACGAACGCACCACGGGAATGCATTGGCAGCGGCAGAAAGTTGCGGCGGAACACGCACGGGAACGCATGCGAGCGGCCGCTGGCGGACAGTCTGCCGCGGTAGACATCATGGCGCGCAGTTCGGGTGGAAGTGTTTTGGCCGACGGCGACCGCCCGTCCGGCAAGATGGAAGTCGCGGTCGCCATCGGCACCGAACCGGCAGTTACTTTTTCTGCCATCGTCCCCGCCCCGCCCGAGATTGAAGAATATCTGATTGCCGGCTTCCTTCGCGGAGCGCCCGTCGATCTGGTGAAATGTGAAACTGTTGATCTTGAAGTTCCCGCCACGAGCGAAATCGTGCTCGAAGGCCACGTGCATCTCGACGAGCTCCGCAGCGAGGGCCCGTTCGGCGACCACACCGGTTTTTACTCGCTCGAAGATTTATATCCCGTCTTTCACCTCACCTGCATCACGCACCGCAAAGATCCTATTTACGCCACCACCATCGTCGGCAAGCCTCCGCAGGAAGACGCGTACATGGGCAAGGCGGTCGAGCGCATTTTTTTGCCGCTGATGAAACTTACGATTCCAGAACTTGTCGACATCAACCTGCCCATCGAAGGCGTCTTCCACAATCTGATGATCGTCTCCATCAAGAAATCGTATCCCGGGCAGGCGCGTAAAGTAATGAATGCAATTTGGTCGCTCGGCCAAGCCATGTTCACCAAGTGCATCGTGGTGGTGGATGAAGACGTGAACGTCCAGGATCTCGCCGAGGTCACACTGAAAGTTTTCAACCACATCGATCCCGAGCGCGACATCCAATTCACACTCGGCCCCGTGGATTCGCTCGACCACGCCTCGCGCCTGCCGAACTATGGATCGAAGATGGGCATCGACGCTACGCGTAAGTGGGCCAGCGAAGGTTTCACCCGTCCGTGGCCCGGCGAAATCATCATGGATTCGAAGACGAAAGCGCTGGTCGACAGCAAATGGAAGGCGCTGGCTAAAGAACTGGGAATTGAGTAATTCAAAGCGTTTCGTAGGCCTATTTCTGTGCACTCGCCGGTTTGTCCTTGATCTGCTCATAGCCAGCGCACTGCAGCACGGGCAATCGCGGATACTTGGGAAATCTCTCGTCCGTCGCAGATTTTTCGCAGAGATAAAAGATCGAGCCGCGGTCGGATATAAGCTGTCGCATGAAGGCGCAATCCATACACAGCCCCACGCGGAGTTGCCTTTCTTTCATCTCGTCACTCTCATTCATCGGCTTTACGCCTAACTTCCAGAGCTCACACTCAGAGCATAGCGCCCTCCGCACCCGCTTGATCGGCTGCCGCAGCAGTCCCTGGCGAACGATCAAATCCGCAAGGGGAGCAGCGAAACTTTCTCTGCGATGCCGGGAAAAAATTCATGCAATATTGATGAATTTTGCCGCACCCGATCTTGAATCCAGCCAAGTTCTTTTGTTATAAGGGCTGTCCGTTTATAGGAGGTTCTCCCGTGCCGTTTCCCTGCATCGGCGTCCGCGTTTCTCCTCCGAAGTCCCCGTTATTTTTGCTGCTCATCGTGACGCTCTGTTTAATTACTCCATTCGCATCCGCGCAGCAAACCCTTGGTTCCATCACCGGCACGGTGACCGATCCGTCGGGAGCTGTCGTGTCTGACGCTACTGTGAAAGCGGTTAATATCGCAACCAACCTCGAGGTTGCTGCTCAAACCAAAAGCAATGGCGCTTTCGTGATCCCGGATCTTCCTGCCGGCACCTATCGCGTCACGGTCACGAAGGACGGCTTCAAAACGGAAACCCACACGAGAATCCTGGTGTCTGGCGCCCGCACGACTACAGTGGATACGGCTCTGGTGCTAGGCTCCATCGGCACCACGGTGGAAGTGAACGCTGTCCCATTGATGAACCAGGTCGACACCACAATTGGCTACGTCGTCGATACCAACACCATCGCCACCACACCGCTGGGCACCGGCAGCTTCACGCAACTGGCAATTCTTAGCCCTGGGGTGCATGCGGACTTCCTCGGCGGCGGCGGCGCCAACACGGGCCTTGGCAATCAGGCTATCTTCGCGAACGGAAACCGCGACACCAGCAATAGCTTTTCCTTGAACGGGATCAGCACCAACAACATCTTTAACGGCAATTCCACCAGCCAGGTCGGTGAGAATCGATTCGTGCTCAACACCGGTGAGAACTTCGGTGCGGGCGGTACCATCCAAACCAGCACATCGGTATATGGAGCAATCGGCCAGGCTCTTCCAACTCCGCCCCCGGATGCCATTCAGGAGATCGCCGTCAACTCCTCGCAGTACGACGCCAGCCAGGGCAACAACAGCGGTGCGCACATCAGCGTACTGACCAAGTCCGGTACAAATCAGCTGCATGGGTCGCTATGGGAACAGTGGCAGAACAGCGATATGAACGCCACGCCATACTTTTACAATGCTGCCGGCATTAATCCTGTCACCAATCAGCCTTATCTTCCTCGTCCTTTCCTGAACCGGAATGCTTTTGGCGGCACCATTGGCGGGCCGATTATCAAGGACAAATTGTTCTTCTTTGGGTCTTATCAGGGCGTGCGCATCGCCGATGCGCAGGCTTCCACCAAAGATGTGACCGTGCCTCTGGGTTTGACGGATGATCGCAGTACGCAGGGCATCATCAACATGATTCAGGCGACCTATGGCGCCACCATTGCAGCGGGCCAGATTAATAGCGCTGCCGCGAACATCCTGAATGCGAAACTTCCCAACGGGCAGTATCTGATACCCAGCGCGCAGTACACTCCGACGCAGGGCGTCACGCTAGGCTACGATGCCGTCGTACAAGGCCCCAATACCCAAGCCACCGTAAACCAAGGGATCGCCGCCATCGATTATGTTTTAAGCTCCAAGGATCGCTTGTCCGGAAGATATTACGTTCAAAGCAATCCCACCAACAATCCTTTTGGCGCGGTCGGTTCGCTGCTGGGATTTGCCCAACAGCTTTCCGCTGGCAGCCAGGTGATTTCGCTCGCGAACTCCGTCGTGCTCTCCCCCAACCTCACCTGGGAACAGCATGTGGGTTTCACTCGCCTGCGTGCTTATGCAGACACATCAAGCGCGTTCACCGCAAGTGCAGTGGGCATTACGCTGCCTGGTTCGGCAACTTTTCCCCAGTTCGACATCTCCACGTCAGACCCTACGATCAGTGATGGTTTGGAGTTTGGTCCCAGCACCAGCTTTGGCAACGGTGGCATGATCCAGAATCAATGGGAATACGGGACCTCCATGAGTTGGGTGAAAGGAAAACACGTTCTGAGTGTAGGAACGACATGGGACCACATTCAGCTCAATATCCTCAACAACAACACAAATACCGATACAGTTGACTTCACGACCTTCGAGAACTTTGTAAAGGGCACCTTGCACGGCGGCGATGAGTTCGCCGGTTCGGCTCACCGCTACTACCGCTCCGATACCGTCGGCACCTACGTGAACGACAACTTTAAGTTGAGGAGAAACCTCACGGTCACCGCCGGGTTGCGTTGGGACATCGACGGGCCGCTCTCGGAGAAATACGGCCTGCTTACGGCTTTCGATCCTGCTAAATACGGTTACGTGCAATGCAAAGTTAACGGACAGCCGGCGGACCCAGCCTTGACCGAGTACAACTATGGCTCCTGCGACGCAGGGACTGACGTCATTACCGGCTCTGGCCTGGAAATCGCTGGGAATAACAAGACTGGCGCCACGCCCGGAGCCAGCGATTCGCTTATGAAAAACCACCAGTGGGGTTTCGCGCCCCGCATCGGCATCGCGTGGTCTCCAATGTCTAAACTGACCGTGCGCGCCGGGTACGGTATGTACTACGACCGCGGCGAGTTCTTCAGCTATTTGTCGCCAAGCGCAGGATCGGGATTTAATGGCCCGTTCGGCGTCACGCTTGCTCCTCCGTTCGTGCAGCCGATTTCCGTCGCGAAGAACGCGACGCTATCTCAACCGTTCGGCACCACTCTGCCAGCGCCGCCGCCGGCCACGGGAGCAGCCTTCCTCAACTACCTGCCGAACCTCCAACAAACGGCTTGCGGCTATCCGGGATGCTGGCCGACCGGCAATCTTTACGGTCCTTTCCTCTATGGCGGTTACGATATCAATAACAAACTGCCCTATACGCAGAACTGGACCCTCGACCTTCAATTTCAGCCTTCCAACACCTGGATGTTCGAGGTCGGTTATGTCGGTAATCACGGTACCCATTTGATCCTTCCAGTTCCCTTCAACCAACCACTGATTGCCACACCGACCAATCTGGTGAATGGGCAGACCAGTTCCTATGGAGGCACCAGCCCGTTGGCCAACCAGAACTATTACGGTGGCACCCCATACCCGTTGGATACCGAGCCCATCTATACAAACGAATACGCCGGCAATGCGCCCATCCGCGTGCCCTATCCCGGGTACGACATGAACTCGGTGTCGTATAAGGCGGAAGGCATATCGAACTTCGACGCATTGCAGCTCCAGGTTCACAAACGCCTGTCTAATGGCCTGCAATTCACCACGTCTTACACCTGGTCTCATTCGCTTGACGAGCAGAGCGGCCTGGGACTCTTTTTCACCGGGAACAACCCGCTCGACCCGCGAGCCAACTATGGCTCCTCGGATTTCGATCAGACCCACGTTTTTCTGGTCAACTACAGCTATACGATTCCGAAGCTCGTGGAGAACCGGGGATTGGGCTATGTGGTCAACGGCTGGACCATCGGCGGCCAGACTGTGGCGGAGAGCGGACAGCCCTACAGCGTCTATGACTATTCGGGCTCGGTTGCGAGCTTGTACTACGGCACCAGTAACTATATCGGCAATCCCATTGTGCCGCTCGTACCAGGTGTAACCGCCAAGCAGGCGGCACATCCGGGCGCAAATTGCGCGGGAATGTCATCGGAACTTTGCAAGCTCAATTCCGCCGATTTCGCACCCCAGTTCGTGGCTCCGGGGACCAACGGGGTTCCTGCTTGCGACGCTAGTGGTTGCGATGACTTTGAATCCTTGTTTGGAACTACTGGCCGGAACAGTTTTCGAGGCCCGTTCCAGGTGCGCTTCGACACCAGCTTGGCCAAGCAGTTCCTGATCAAAGAGCGCTTTCAGCTTAGGTTTGAAGCCGATGCGTTCAATATTTTCAACCATCCTGATTTCGACACTCCGAACAATGACGTGAACTTCTTTCCCAATTACGAAGGTCCGCCAACGATTCCCCCCGAAGGTAGCTTGGGCGTGATCCAGCACACGGTTGGCAGCCCACGCTTCCTGCAGCTCTCACTGCATCTGGCGTTCTGATGGCGAGCGCACTGGAGCAAACAAGCCTGGAGCGAAAAAGTCTGCGAAGTGGAAGTAAACTGGGCCGATTCCAACGAGGACTGATCAGCGTGGCCCTGATCGCCCTCGTTCTCGCGCAGAGCCTCCCCGCAGTCGCGTGGGGCAATGAGGGTCACACCGCCGTCAACCGCGTGGCGGCGGAGAAAATTCCTGCCACCATGCCGCGCTTCCTCCGCCGTGCCGTCGGCGAAATCGCCTACCTTGGCCCGGAACCTGACCGCTGGCGCAGTTCCACGGAATTCGCACTGAAGAATTCGCAGGAGCCCGACCACTTTATCGATCTCGAACGCGTCTCCTGGCTCGATCCATTTCCTCCGGGACGCTACGAGTTTTATCGCAAGCTCTACGAGAAGCGCGCCGCGACTCCAGCGACGGAACATCCGGACGACTACCTGCCCGAGCACGTTGGTCTTCAGCCCTATATCACGATGGAAGTCTACGGCCGCCTGAAAGTCGGCTTCCGCGAGTACCGGCAACGGCGCGCCCTGCATCAGCCTACTCATGCGGTAGAGCAAGCCATCATCTTCTACGCTGCGTGGCTTGGCCATTACGTGGCAGACGGCGCACAGCCTCTGCACACCACCATCCAATACAACGGCTGGGTCGGCCCCAATCCCAACGGATACACCACTGCGCATGCGATCCATGCCCAGTTCGAGACCGCCTACGTGGCGGCAAACATTACTGACAGGGATTTCGCTGGATTCGTGAAGACTCCCGACCGCGTCAACGATCCCTTCGCCGGTTATATCGCCTACCTGAAACAGTCGAACGGACTAGTCGAAAATGTCTACCACCTGGAAAAGGCTGGAGGCTTTACGGGAAAGGGATCACCCGCGGCATTCGATTTCACCACCCATCGATTGGCTGCCGGTTCACAGATGCTTCTAGATCTGTGGTACACGGCATGGCTGGAGAGCGCGATTCCATTGCCGGAGCGGCCGCCGGTCGCACCTCCAACTGCAAAGTAGGCGGCTCGCTCGCGCTTAGCAGCAGCCGGAAAATTAGAATGTGGGGACAGCCGCCCCCGGCTGTCCTTCGAGCGAAGCTCGAACTTTTGCTGTTCGGCATCCGCGACGGTTTTGCGACTGTTTCGGTATACTAAATACGTATGCCGGTTCTGAAGAACATCGCCGCCATCGCCAAAGGCATGAGCATCACCTTCATGGAGATGTTTCAGCCCACGACTGTGGAAAATTATCCAGACGGCAAAGGTCCGCTGCGCGGCGCACGGGTTGAAGCCCGCTTCCGCGGCGCCCATGTTCTGCAGCGCGATGAAAACGGCCTCGAGAAGTGCGTAGCCTGTTTTCTCTGCGCCGCCAATTGTCCTTCCAACTGCATCTACATTGAGGCGGCGGAAAATACCGCCGAGAAGCGCGTCAGCGGCGCTGAGCGCTACGCCAAGGTTTACAACATCGATTACAACCGCTGCATTTTCTGCGGCTATTGCGTCGAGGCTTGCCCCACCGATGCCATCACCCACGGCCACGGATTTGAGCTAGCCACTTTCAACGCCAGCAACCTGATTTACCGCAAGGAGCAGATGCTGGCTCCCCAGCCAGCACACATGGGAGCGAACATCGTATTCAATCAGGCAGACGTTGACGGCGGCGCTCCCACGCAAGTCACACCGGGCAGCTGATTTCGATTCTGTTTAGAGCTTCGGTGCAGCTCAGCTTGTCTCTGCCTCCGCTTTTTCGAATCCCGCGACTTCCGCATCCCTTTTTACAAAATCCTTACACCGTCATGACAAGTTCAACCGGTGAATAGAAGAAATTATCGATCAGTCGCTGGGAAAACGCGGAGCTCCCGCGCCTGGCACTTCCCGGGACTCAAGCTTCCTGCTCTCCGTCACCAGGAGGGCATGGGGAAAAACTGGCGCTCGCACCGCAGGGGGTGCGGGCGTCGTTTTGTTTTTACCGCTCAACTCAACACGCGGTACTCGACTGAGCGCTGCGAACTTGCCTGGGCAATATGCGGGATGAGTCCAACTGTTACAATTTTGGGGATCTGCCAGAGAGCAGATTCCTCCTCTCTCGCTTCGCTCCTGCGTCGGAATGACAATGGGTTAGGAGGTCTGAGGGAGCAGGAGTTCGAAGCGAGCGCCATGAAATGTCCTTTTTGCGGATTTGCCAATGATAAGGTCGTCGACTCTCGCGAAAGCAAAGAGGCGGAATCCATCCGCCGCAGACGCGAATGTTTGAAGTGCAGCAAGCGTTTCACCACCTACGAACGCATCGATGAAATTCCTTACATGGTGGTAAAAAAAGATGGCCGCCGGGAAAAGTTCGACCGCCAGAAAATTCTCAATGGATTGTTGCGGGCCTGCGAAAAACGCCCGGTGCCGATCAGCAAGCTCGAACAGATTGTCAATGAATCCGAGTCATTCGTCATGGAATCGGCCGAACGCGAGCGCAAGACCAGCGAACTGGGCGAGCTCATCATGAATCGCTTGCGCCGCTACGACAAAGTGGCCTACGTGCGCTTTGCGTCCGTATATCTCGATTTCAAAGACGTGAAAGAATTCATGAATGAGTTGAAGGATCTGGTAAAAGCGAAAACTCCTTAGGGATTGGCGAAGCAATTTGCCGACGCTAGCTAAAAAGATCGTCACCGACTGATTACGAACCTGAAAGTCCCCTCATGGCTCACAAAGTAACTCTCATTCCTGGAGATGGCATTGGCCCGGAAGTGACGCGCGCGACCGTGCGCATCCTGGAAGCGACCGGAGTGAAGTTTGAATGGGAGACTTTCGCAGTCGGGGCGGAAGCCTACGAGAAATCGGGTGAGTACATTCCCAAGGAATTGACGGAATCCATCGAGCGGACGCGCGTGGCCCTCAAAGGTCCAGTCACTACGCCGGTCGGCGGCGGCTTCGCCAGCATTAACGTCGCCCTTCGCAAACAATTCAATTTGTACGCGAATTTTCGCCCGATCCGGAACCTGCCTCACATTCCCACGCGCTATCCCGATGTCGACCTGATCATCGTGCGCGAAAATACTGAGAGTTTATATTCTGGCCTGGAACATGAAGTTGTGCCGGGAGTGGTCGAGAGCCTGAAAATTATCACCGAGAAGGCTTCTACGCGGATTGCTAAATTCGCATTTGCCTACGCGCGAAACAATCAGCGGAAGAAAATCCACGCCATCCACAAAGCCAACATCATGAAGCTATCGGACGGCCTTTTTTTGCGCTGCTGCCGCACCGTGGCGAAAGACTATCCGGAAATCACCTACGGCGAGCACATTGTCGATAACACCTGCATGCAGTTGGTGATGAATCCATATCAGTACGACATGCTGGTGATGGAAAATTTGTACGGCGACATTCTTTCCGATTTATGCGCGGCTTTCGTGGGCGGGCTCGGATTCGTCCCCAGCGCGAACCTGGGCGATGACTGCGCGATTTTTGAAGCTGTCCACGGCTCAGCGCCCGATATTGCCGGAAAAAATCTTGCCAATCCAACCGCGCTGCTGCGCTCCGCTTTGCTGATGGTGCGGCATCTCGGCGAACACGAAGCGTCCATGCAGATCCGGAATGCTCTCGAGCGCGTCTATCGCCATCCTGAAAAATTAACGCGCGACATTGGCGGCAAGGCGGGCACGTCGGAGTTTGCCGACGCCGTGATTGAAGAAATGTCTCTCGAAGTTCCCGCCGTCTAGATGAAATTTACTTCAGCGGACGAAACTAAATCGATTCCGCCATTGACTCGCACACTCGGTTCGAGTTACATTGCCTCGTTCTGGGGATTCTGGGGAAATGACGCGCACAGCACGGCGTGTGGGGGTCGTTCTCTTTCAGCTCGGTGGACCCGACACGCTGGAAGCGATCGAACCCTTTTTGTATAACCTTTTCTGCGATCCCGACATTATCGACTTCCCTTTCGCCCGCATCGGACGCAAGCCTCTGGCTAAGCTCATTTCCACCACTCGTGCCCGCAAGGTTCAGCATCACTACGCCGCGATTGGCGGAGGTTCGCCCATCCGCCGGCATACAGAACGGCAGGCGCGCGCGCTCGAAGCCGAACTGCGCAATCAGGGACTCGAAGCGCATTGTTTTGTGGCCATGCGCTATTGGCATCCATTCACTCATGAGGCAATCGCGCAGCTACGGGCATCCCAATGCGACGAAGTTGTACTCTTACCTTTATATCCGCAGTATTCGTGCACAACTACAGGTTCGAGTTTGAACGAATGGCGGCGGCTTTTTTGGGATGACGTGCCTCTCCATAGCGTGCAGGCTTTCTATCGCAACACGAGCTATCTGGATGCCATGGTGGAAAAGGTAAATGAGTCTCTTTCCCGCTTCCCCGTTCCGCATCGGCCAGAAATCGTTTTCAGCGCGCATAGCGTTCCTCTGTCGGTGATTGAGAAGGGCGACCCCTACCAGTTCCAGATTGAAGAAACGGTGAGGCTCCTTGCCCAGCGCGGCGGATGGCAAAATCCGCATCGCCTTTGCTATCAGAGTAAAGTGGGCGCCAGTCGCTGGTTGCAGCCTTCTCTGCACCAGACTTTGCGCCAGTTGTCGGCCGAAGCCGTGCGCGAAATATGCGTCGTGCCGGTCGCCTTCGTCTCAGACCATGTGGAAACATTGGGGGAAATCGATCACGAGGCGCGCGAAGAAGCTCGTCGGCTGGGAATCACTCGCTTTGAAATGACCAGCGGGTTAAACGATTCTCCAACATTCATTCAGGCCCTGGCGCAAACCGTGCATCAGGCGTTAGCTCAGACGGTGTATACATCAGTTCCAATCGGCAATACTGCGACGTTGGCGCCGACGCAATTAGCGACGGCCGCTGGTTTGGATTAAGGCGAGTTGGATTAGTGCAAGTTCGTAAAGGAGGAGTTCATGGCGGAGCCGGAGTCCGGGAAAGTTAATCCGAATCCCGAAGCGCCGAAACCCGCGGCGAAACCTGCAGCCACGAGCGCGCAGGACGCTACGAAGTATGTCGGTACTCCGGCGGTAGGAACGTCGAAAGCCGCCGCGGCTGCCGGCGTGGCCGGCACCGCTCCGTCAACAGAAATCGATCGCCATCGCCGCCGGTTTGTGTGGACCATGGTGACCGGTTTCCTGATGGCATGGTTTCTCGCGTTCTTCCGCTTCTTCCTGCCGCGCACTCTTTTTGAACCGAACACGGTTTTCAAGATCGGTTACCCATCGGAATTCGCTCTCGGTGTCGATACCAAGTTCCAACAGAAGTACCGCATCTGGGTCGATCGCACTCCCGATCGGCTATTCGTAATCTATGCGCGATGTACGCATCTGGGATGCACGCCCGATTGGAAGCCCAGCGAAAATAAATTTAAATGTCCCTGCCACGGCAGTGGCTACGACAGCGAAGGAATTAACTTCGAGGGCCCTGCGCCGCGGCCCATGGATCGGGCGAAGATCGAACTGGCGCCGGATGGGCAGATTATTGTGGACACTTCGCGGCTGTATCAGTGGCCCAAGGGACAGCCCACACATTTCAACGATCCGGGAGCATTTTTGACGGGAGTGTAACGGGATAAAAAAGCAGATTCCTCACCGGGCTCTCGCCCGATTCGGAATGACAAAGGCTTCGAAATTTATGGCTGACGAAAAAAATCCCAGCGGCACGAACGGCGGCGGAGCTGACGGCGGTTCCAACGGTGGCTCGAACGGGGGCGATGACCGTGGAAAGACCGGCAGAGTCGGCTTGGTGGATCGCGTCCGCACCGGCGTCAAAGACGACATTCACGCGATTAAGACCGACATCCCCGCGAAGGCGAAAGAACAGATCGAGGGTCTAAAAGATCCGACCAAGACTCAGGTCTACACTTCGATCTTCCGCCACAAGCACGACGACACGCCTCGCAACCGGGCGCTGGGTGTGCTTTCCAACGTATTCCTGCATCTGCATCCGGCAAAGATCAATCGCGACGCCGTACGCTACAGCTACACCTGGGGCATGGGCGGAATTACGTTTTATCTATTCATCATCCTGACGTACACCGGCGTGCTGCTGATGTTTTATTACCATCCCAGCAAGGTGCAGGCGTTTCGCGACGTGCTCTACCTGGAGCACGATGTGCCGTTCGGAAAAATCCTGCGCAACATGCACCGCTGGGCCGCTCACCTGATGGTGATTGCGGTGTGGCTGCACATGTTCCGCGTCTTCCTGACCGGTTCGTATAAAAAGCCGCGCGAATTCAACTGGAACATCGGCGTACTGCTGCTCGTGTTTACGCTTCTTCTATCGTTCACTGGATATCTGTTGCCCGACGATCAACTCGGTTTCTGGGCGGTCACCGTGGGAACCAATATGGCTCGCGCGACGCCGCTGCTGGGTCATGAGGGCCCCTTCGGCTCGATGCTCGGCATGACGCCATACAACGACGTTCGCTTCGGATTGCTGGGCGGGTCGATCGTCGATGCGAATGCTCTGCTGCGTTCCTACATTTGGCACTGCATCGGCATTCCAATCGTCGCCTCTGTGCTGATGATCGTGCACTTCTGGCGCGTCAGAAAAGATGGCGGCATTTCAGGCCCAGCACCGGTCATGCTCGAGGCCGAAGCGGACAAGCCGCGACGGGGGCCAAAGGCCGCCGGAGAGTAAAAAGGTTTGTGTGGCAGGTTTGTGTAGCGCGGGCACTCATGCCCGCGTGCTGAAAGCTTATAGAACTTTTGCGCACAAGGTAGACGCAAGCAGTCGCGGGCAGGAGTGCCCGCGCCACACGGAGAAATTATGGACTGGCGACAACTCTGGGAGATTTGCTCGGCGCCTGACAATGTACCGATCGTGGGCTTGATCCCGTTGCTGGCGTTCTACATCTACCTGGCGGTGAAACAGGCGCGCGCCAACGACCAGCTAATCGAGCAACTCGAAGCCGATCCCGCGATGGCCAAAACCCATCATCGCAAAACCTGGCCCTTCAAACCGGGCTGGGCCAAGGAAGTGCACGTCTGGCCATTTCTTCTGCGCATTGAATTCCTCGCCGCCATCATCATCACGATCATTCTCATGGTCTGGTCGATCACTCTGAACGCACCGCTGGAAGAACCGGCCAATCCGAACCTGACCATGAATCCTGCGAAAGCTCCCTGGTATTTTCTGGGGCTGCAGGAGATGCTGGTCTATTTCGATCCCTGGATTGCAGGCGTGGTCATGCCCACCATGATCATCATCGGTCTGATGGTGATTCCCTATATCGACACCAATCCTCTGGGCAGCGGTTATTACACCTGGAAGCAGCGCAAGTTTTCCATCTCCACTTTTCTTTTTGGCTTCATCATTCTGTGGGTTGCAATGATCATCATCGGCACATTCATTCGCGGGCCCGGATGGCAATGGTTCTGGCCGGGGCAGACGTGGGATCACAACCGGCTGATTTACGAAGTGAATCGCGATTTGCCGGATCTGTTTGGACTCACGTCCAACATGGCGAAAGCAGTTTTCGGGGCCGTCGTCGTCGGCGGATTCTATTTGATCGGCGGCGGCGCCGTGTATTCTCTGTTCCGCCGAAAAATGCCGAAAGATTTTCAGCGCATGGGCCTGCTGCAGTTTTCACTCATGGCATTTCTGTGGCTGACCATGATTGCATTGCCCCTGAAGATGGCTCTGCGGCTGTTGTGGCACATCAAGTATGTGTGGATAACGCCCTGGTTCAACGTTTAGCGGTTGCTTTGCGGATTTGTCATGCTGAGCGGAGTCTGAATCGCGCGAAGCGAGATTCAGGCGGAGCCGAAGCATCCCTACCGCGATAGCGGTGACGGTGATAGAGATTCCTCGCGCCAGAAACAAGGCGCTCGGAATGACAAGAATTCTGATGAAGTGTGCAGCGGGAGGAAGCGGTGCCTGAGAAACCCATCCCCGAGCAAGATCCGATCACCGGGAAGTCCTACGCGCTCACTTACGTGATCGCGACCATCCTTCTGATTGCCACGCTCTTCTGGGCTTTGTACGACGAAGCCTGGGGACAGCGGCCATGGAAGGCCTTTCAGGATAAATGGAAGGAACGCTACCCCGCATTCCTGAACACCGAGACCTCTAAGTCATCCAAGTCCGAACAAACAGTCGAGCAGGATCCGCAGTACATTGCTCTGAAACAGGATTACGAGAAGGCGTATCAGGATTCCAAAGCGCAAGCCGAGGAAGCTCGCAAGAAATTGGACGACGCCAGCGCCCGCCTGCTCGCAGTGCAAAGCGTCTTCACCGACCGCCGCGCCTATGTGAACGCACTCACGTACGAATGGGAGACCAGCACCAGCGCGTCAGCCAAAGCCAGCAAGCAGAAAGAAATCGACAAATACAAAGCCGAGCAGGCCACAGTCGAATTTCCTGACGGCAGCAAGAAAAAGTTTACCTTCCCGCAACTGGAAGAAACGTACAACGAAATTCGCGACGAACGCACCAAGCTCAGCCTCGAACTCGGAGACGTCCTGAAGCCCCGGACCGCAGCCAAAGCCAAGATGGACGACTACATTTCGGACCACTTGGTCGACCTGACTCCGCAGCAGATTCAGGGGCTGAAGAAGCGAGCGACAGAGTGGGACCCGGCAATTGTCCAGATCAACGTCGCGGAAGCCAACATCGTGGACCGCTGCGAATCCTGCCACATGAACACACGCGAGCCGTTGAAGGTCACTCCCGTGTCGATGATGGCCAAGGGCGAAAAACACCCGGACGAATACGCCAAAGCATTCGCGAGCCACACCGAGCCCGAGTTATTGCAGATTCACGATCCAGAAAAATTTGGTTGTTCTCCGTGTCACCAGGGCAATGGCCGCGCCACCACCAGTATCGAAAAGGCGCACGGAAACTACGAGCATTGGTTGTGGCCGCTTTATCCGTTGGAGAATTCTCAGGCGGGATGCCAGAGCTGCCATTCCGCCGACATGGTGCTGGCCAGCGGCGACATGCAGTGGCAGACCATCAACAATGGCAAGGACTTGTTCCGCCAGCGCGGCTGCATGGGCTGCCATCGCTACGAAGGTTACGATAAGGAACCCGAAGACCTGAACTCAATCGGCCAGCAGATCAAGCAGATCGAAACTCAGAAAAAAGAGAACGTCAAGAATAACGCCGACTTGATGAAGCAGGCCGATGCCGCTGCATCCAACGACGAAGCCAACCAACTAAACACTCAGGCTGTCGATCTGAGGGTCGCCAACAGCAAGCTGGACGTGCGCTTGCAGCAACTCGACTTTCAGTCGCACAGCCTGATGCAGGATCAGAAAAAAGTCGGCCCTAACCTGAAAGACGCGCGGCTGAAATTGAATAAAAATTGGATTCCCGTGTGGCTGAAGAAGCCTTCTGATTTCCGGCCGACCACTAAAATGCCGAACTTCCGCCTGACCGACCATCAGATTCAGGCGATCTCCGCTTACATCTGGCAGTCGGCGCTAACCGATCCGCTTCCTAAAAACAAGCCCGGAAATGCCGCGCACGGGAAAGAGTTGTTCGAAGAGCGCGGCTGCCTCGCTTGTCACTCCATCGGCGAAGGCGATCAGATGCAGGGTGGAACCTTCGCCGCGAACTTATCGCGCGTCGGTGAGAAAGCGAATTACGACTATCTGGTGCGCTGGATTCACAATGCCCGCCAGCGTACCCGGCCTTATTGCCCCTACGAGAAAAAAGATATCGGCCCCGAAGACTACGCCAAGAAGGGTCTGCCCTACGTCTTCGATCTCGACCACAGCAAGTGCCCGAATGACGGCCACGAACTGCAGGTGCAGAACATGACGGTGATGCCCAGCCTGCGCCTCAGTCCCGAAGATGCGGAAGACATCGCCACTTATCTGATGACGCAGAAAAAGAAGGACCCATCGTCGTATCCGGACGCCGCGTTCATGGACGATCCGAATTTAAAAGCAGAGGGCAAAAAGTGGGTTCGATTCTATGGCTGCGGCGGCTGCCACGAAATTTCCGGCATGGAAGATGAAGGACGCATCGGCACCGAGCTGACTTTCGAAGGCAGCAAGCCCATTGAGCGCCTCGATTTCGCGCTCTTTACAGTACCTGCACAACGGGGCGGCAAAGACTCCGAGCCAATCAAGAACCCGGAAGACTTGGCCCGCCTGCCCGACGGTCCGGCGCAAGATCCCTGGTACGACCACAAAGGATTTTTTGAACACAAACTGGCTGAGCCCAACGTCTATGACGAGGGCAAAGTAAAGACCGAAACCGAAGCTCTGCGCATGCCGAACGCCCACCTCACTAAAGAGCAAGTGCTGGACCTGACGACCTTCTTGCTCGGAAGCGAGGAGACTTCCCTGCCCCAGAGCTATCAGTACAAACCGGGCGATGCGCGCCATGACATTCAGGAAGGCTGGTGGATCGTCAAGAAATACAATTGCATGGGATGCCACCAGTTCATCCCTGGCCAGCAAACCATTCTGATGGGGCTGAAGCAGTATCAGGATGCGCAAGAGCAATTGCCGCCAAAGTTGCTTACCGAAGGCGCACGCGTCGATCCGGAATGGCTCCGCAAATTTCTCTCCAATCCGGCGCTCAGCACCACCGACACCAACCGCAACGGCGTGCGTCCGTATCTGAAAGTTCGCATGCCTACCTTCTCGTTCTCCGACAACGAACTGAGGAAACTGGTGCGCTTCTTTCAAGCCTTGTCGCAGCAGCCGCTTCCCTACATTCCGGAGCAGATTCCTACGCTCACTTCGAAAGAATCGGAGATGGCGCGGAGCCTCTTCTCGAGCAGCGCAGCCCCATGTTTGAAATGCCATGCGACCGGCGATCCAAATCACGACAAGATTGCTACGGCGCCGAACTTCCTGCTGGCGAAAGAGCGCTTGAAGCCGGACTGGGTCGAGCGTTGGATTACCGACCCGCAGGCGATCAGCCCCGGCACGTCAATGCCTTCGGGCTTGTTCAAGCAGGAAAACAATCAGTGGGTCTTTGCCGGGCCTACACCGCCGACGTTCAATGGCTTCGAAGGAGACCATCGCAAGCTCCTGACCGATTACATTTTCCAGCTGACGCCGGAAGAACAGAAACGGGTCGCGTCTTCCATGCCGCGAGCGAAGGCTTCCGTGCGACAAACGCCCACCAACCGCAAGCAGGCGTCGGCAGACTCGCTGCATGCGGCCAGCGGAGGTTCGCGGTAGAATATGCGGTTTGTTAAGCATCGTTACATCGCGAAAGCTATCGCGGATGATTTTCGAAAACCACGGCTTCAGAAACCGCAGAAACAGTCCGATTCGTATCAGGCGTGGCTCAGAATCCGCGGAACAGTCCGATTCGTATCAGGGAGGCTTTAGAAGCTGCAAAAAATCCGGTCCGTATCAGGGCACGGCTTCAGCCGTGCCGTTTCCGGCAGCGAAGAACGGGCTTTAGCCCCTGAGGAAATCGCACTCAAACGGCTATGAAATGCTACTGAAATCTGCGGCGTAACGCCGGACATACAATTAAAGAAAGGGCGACATCATCATGAATAAAAAAACAGACTGGACAATAACAACCGTTACTATCCTCGCGCTGTGCGCGCTCCTGATATTGGCTGCTTGTAACAAGAAAGAAAACACCGAGCAATCCAACAACGCACCCGCGGAGTCGACGGCTCCGCCGGCAACTCCCATCGATCCCGCCACTGTAGCCACAATCAAAGGCACAGTAAAGTTTGACGGCACCGCCCCCAAACCCGCGAAGATCGATATGAGCCAGGACCCCGCCTGCAAAGGCACCAATGAAGCCGAGAATATCGTCGTAAATGGCGGCGATCTGGCCAACGTCTTCGTCTACGTGAAAGACGGCCTCGGCAATCGCACCTTCGACACTCCCACTACTCCGGTGGTCCTCGAGCAGAAGGGTTGCCGATATCATCCGCATGTGCTGGGCGTCATGGCTGGTCAAACCGTGGACATTAAGAACGCCGACGCGACCACTCACAATATCCATCCCACTCCGAAAGACAACCGCGAGTGGAACGAGTCGCAGCCACCCTCCTCCGCCGACATCCAGAAGAATTTTGCCCGCGAAGAAATCATGCTGCCCGTGAAATGCAACCAGCATCCCTGGATGAAGATGTATATCAACGTCGTGAAGAGCCCGTTCTTCGCCGTCACCGACAAAGACGGGAACTACGAAATCAAGGGCTTGCCGCCCGGCGACTACACCATCGCGTTCGTTCAAGAAAAGCTCGGAGAACAGGACCAGAAAGTCACCGTCGCTCCGAAAGATACGAAGACCGTCGACCAGAGCTTCAAAGCCGCCGGCGAGTAGCCACCGCGACCGTAGTAAAATATCGCGTTGGACCGCCGGTAGTTAATAGACTTGTCATGCTGAGCGCAGCCGGAGTTAAGCGAAAGCGAAACTCCGGCGCAGTCGAAGCATCCCTGCTCTGCACAACCGTCGCTCGAACTTGGGGTTCTTCGTTTTGCTCACAATGACAGCGTAAGCGCCGCTGCGAGATTTGGTAGTTAACCCTCGCGAACCCAAGAGGTACTTTTCTGAAAGCCATTGCGGCCACATACAATCGCGGGCACCATCGTCTTGCTGTCGTACTTGCGTGTTGGACTTTTCTGTTGATTATTGCGGGCGCGCTTGTCACCAGCAATGACGCTGGACTCTCCGTCCCGGATTGGCCGACCTCGTTCGGCTCCTGGTACAAAATTCCCAAGCTCGTCGGCGGCGTGAAGTTCGAACACACTCACCGCATGATCGCCCAGGTTGCGGGACTGCTCACGATTATTCTCGCCGTGTGGACCTGGCGGGTCGAGAAGCGCCGTTGGCTCAGGCTTCTGAGCTATGCTGCTCTTGGAACCGTGATTGCCCAAGGCATTCTGGGCGGGATCACAGTGCTGTTCTATTTGCCGCCAGCGGTATCTTCGGCACATGCCGCGTTGGCCCAAACATTTTTCTGCCTTGCTGTAGCCCTCGCCATTTTCACCGGCAGGAAGTGGATCGAAGAGCAGCCTCGCGTCGAGTTCGACGATCGTCGTCCCAGCTTATTCACGTTGACTCTCTGGTGTATTTTTGTGCTGTACGTCCAACTGATTTTGGGAGCGATGTTCCGTCACCACGGCCTGAGCTGGTGGCCGCACGTGCTGAACGCGGTAGTAGTTTCCTTCGTGCTGGCGTGGACGGCAGTGCGCGCACTCACGGTCTATTCGCAGATCGGGGACGTTCGTCGGCCTGCGATCACAATGCTCTCGCTGCTAATCGCACAGCTGTGCCTTGGCTTCACCGCTTTTCTTACTCGCGTAGCCTGGGGTCGGAACGCGGTGCAGCCGGAACTTCCCATGGTAGTCTCCACAGTGGCTCACGTCGCAGTCGGCGCGCTATTGCTTGCAACTACGGTAATTTTGGCCATTCAGGTTTGGCGGCATGTTCCGGTAGCGTTCGAAGAAAGGATATCCGGCGCCCAAGGCGATGCCTCTGCCGCATGAACGCGCGGCGTGCAAGACCCGTGTTGGGGATAGCCGCCCTCGGCTGTCCGGTCGAGCGCCGCTTGACCGCCTTACCGCCCTACACATACTGATACGTTCCGTCGTGTCCTAACATTCAACCAGATGTCGTAAACTATTGGCAGTCCCCAGGATATTATTTTGGTCTCGAAAGTTTCCGCTCTCGCCGATGCCGGTCGCGAACCTGAACCCATTTCCACGCCTGTAATTTCCGTAGAAAACGTCGTTCATCGTTACGAAAATCGCACCGCGCTCAACGGAGTTTCGTTTGAAGTTCAGCCGGCGGAATTATTCGGTCTGCTCGGCCCCAACGGCAGCGGCAAGACCACCCTCTTTCGAATTCTCTCGACTTTAATGATTCCAACCTCCGGCCGCGCGGTGATCATGGGATGCGATGCCGCCCAGGATGCCGCCCGCCTACGCCGTCAGATCGGGGTCGTATTTCAGGCGCAAAGCGTCGATCCCAAGCTGACTGCATACGAAAACCTGTGGCATCAGGGACACCTCTACGGCCTGCGTGGAACCACGCTCAAGAAACGAATCGGCGAAATTCTCACTCGCGTAGGGCTCGCAGACCGTGCGAAGGAGAGAGTGGAAACGTTCTCCGGCGGAATGCAACGTCGCATCGAGCTGGGAAAAGGCTTGCTCCATCACCCCGGAGTTTTATTGCTCGATGAGCCCACCACAGGCCTCGACCCCGGCGCGCGTCGCGATTTGTGGCAATATCTTCAGATTCTCCGCGACGAAGAGCATGTTTCCGTGCTGGTGACTACGCACCTGATGGAGGAAGCCGAACGCTGCGACCGCCTGGCCATTTTGAACGAAGGAAATCTGGTTGCTTTGGGCACGCCGGCAGAATTGAAGAGCGAAATCGGTGGCGACATTATTATGCTCGACGCTGCTCATGACGCAACTCTTCTCGCCGAACATATTCGCACGCGTTTCCGAGTTGAGTCTACCGTGCTGGGAAATCAAGTGCGCATCGAACGCGAAGGCGGTCACCGCTTCGTGCCCGATGTGGTCGAAGCCTTCCCCGGCGAAATTCAGGCCATCTCCGTAAGCAAGCCCGCACTCGAAGACGTTTTCATCCGCCGTACGGGACACAAGTTTTGGAGTGAAGATCGCGAAGTGAATTCTGAATCCGATAAGAAACGAAAGAAAAGGAGGTAAGCTTGCGTTCGATAATTCTGGTGCTCTCTTTGTTGCTGGGCGTGCTTTCGTTGGCAGGTGTGGTATGGGTTTTTCTGGGTGGGATGATCATCCTCTCGCCTTTTTCCATCACGACCGACGGCCTGTTTATGACCCTCATCTTGTTAACGCTCGCGGCTTGCTTCCTGTTGAACGCATTTTTGGAAATGCGTGACCAAGGTCTGATCGGCAAGAAGAAATCCGTGCCGGCAAAAGCTCCCGCGGCAAAGACCAGTTAAATAAAGACCAGTCGTGCGACGAAAGTTAGAGGGAAAAGTTCACTCATGGCAACTCACGCAACAACTCTGGCGCGGCCCCTGGCAGGGTCAGCCTCGGCCGGAGTAATGCTCCCGGCATTCACATTGTGGTGGCGTGAAATTGTGCGCTTCTATCGCCAACCGACGCGTGTCGTGGGCGTGCTCGCTTCCCCGCTGGTGTTTTGGCTCGTCATCGGCTCAGGCTTCGGAACTTCGTTTCGCTCCGGCGGCGGACCAGGCCAACAGCATTATCTCGATTATTTCTATCCCGGCGCGTTGATCATGATCGTCCTCTTCACTTCCATCTTCACTATGATGTCGGTCATCGAAGACCGCAAAGATGGCTTTCTGCTTTCCGTGCTGGTCGCACCAGTTCCGCGCACGGCAATCGTTCTTGGCAAAGTAATGGGTGGAACGACCTTGTCCGCGGTTCAAGGCATGATTTTTCTGATCTTCGCCCCCTTCGCGGGCGTTCATCTGCAACTGTTATCTGTTTTGCTGGTCGCGGTCGTAGTATTCCTGGTTTCGTTTTCACTTACTGCGCTCGGTTTCGCCATCGCGTGGCCTATGGATTCTTCGCAAGCTTTCCACGCCATCGTGAATCTCTTTCTGATTCCTCTCTGGCTTTTGTCGGGCGCCTTGTTCCCTCTAGCCGGCGCCTCGGGATGGATTCGCATCATCATGCGCCTCAATCCTCTGACCTACGGCGTTGAAGCGCTGCGCGGGCTGCTCTATCCCGGCGCAGAAACCAGTTTCCCGCTCGCCTCATCCATGGCGACCCTGGCGCTGTTTTCGTTGGTCATCTTCGTCCTGGCATTGCTGATGGTAAACCGCAGAAGCACGAGGCCAGCGGCGTGATTGCCCCGCAATACGCTTTTTACCCCGCTCTGATTGCCTCTTTGAACGGCACCAGCGCGGTTCTTCTGCTCATCGGCCGCAGCCTGATCATGCGGGGAAAAATCGCTGCGCACCGCGCCTGCATGATCGCAGCCGTAGTCGCCTCGGCCCTATTTTTGGCTTGCTACGTTTATTTTCATGTGCACGTCGGCGACATACATTTTCTCGGCACGGGCGTTTGGCGCATCATTTACTTTCTGGTACTCATTCCTCATGTAACTCTCGCTATCGTGATCGTGCCTATGGTGATCATCACATTGAGCCGGGGCTTGCGCGGACGCTACGATCGTCACCGTGCCATCGCCCGCTGGACCTGGCCCCTGTGGATGTACGTCAGCGTAACCGGAGTTCTGGTTTACTTTATGCTCTACCAGTGGTTCCCGCATAGCTAGGCACGGAAACGCGGAATGTTCACCACAGAGTCACAGAGACACAGAGAAAACCTAGAAGTTGCCAAACCCAGGAAGCGCTGAGGCTATTAACGGCGTTATAGATTTTGTTTTCTCTGTGTCTCTGTGACTCTGTGGTAAGAAAGCTTTGTATGTCTCTCCTACGATTGAAGATCGATGTCTCGGGCACAATCGGCGACGCCGCGTGGCGCCAGCTCAAGCAGTTCGATCAGATTCAAAGCGCGGACTTCGGCCCGCAATTTGGCAGCGGTGGACGCTGCAACCATCCGCCCGACGCTCCGCACGCCAAAGGCGAATGGATCGGCGCCGAAATCCGGCTCCAGACGCCGCTTCTGGCGCAATATGCCATGTCGCATTATCTCGAGCAGGAACGCGTGCTCGACGCGGACGTGGAGTAAGCAATATCTGCTATAGTTTTTTCGCGATTCCATGCCCACGTTTCCGCAAGCTTCCGCACCGCAATCGAATCCAAATAGTCCCGACCTATCCGCTCCCAAACCCAAGCGCGGCATGTCCCGCACCCAGAAAATTCTTTTCTTCACAACCGGCTGGCTGATCGTGCTCATGCCATTTCTCTTCTGGTGGAACACATGGTTCGGCCGCCATCTTTCCGACCCGCAGCTCACCGAATATCTGCACGACGACAAAAAGCCGCGCCACATTCAGCACGCGCTGGTGCAAATGGGCGATCGCATGTCGCACAGTGACGCCGCCGTGAAACGATGGTATCCCGACCTGATACGGCTGGCTGACTATCCCGTAGAACAGGTGCGCAACACCGATGCCTGGGCCATGGGACAAGACACTTCCGGCTCCGGCTTTCACCAGACATTGCTGAAGTTGCTCGCCGATCCGTCTCCCATGGTGCGCGGGAATGCCGCCTTATCGCTGGTGCGCTTCGGCGATGCAACGGGACGTCCGCAGATCGTGGACTTACTGCAACCGGCGCAGATCACCGCTCCCGTAAGCGGTCACGTCATTGATGCAGATCGTCCCGGCACAGCGATTCATCAAGGGGGATTGCTTGCCAAAGTGGCGTCAGCGGGATCTTCAGCGCAGGTCGAGATTCGTTCCCCAATTCCCGGACGAATTCGCTCCGTTTCGCAACCTGGATCAAATGTAGTCGCTGGCGCGCAAATCGCAGTCGTCGATCCCGCGACCGAGCAAGTATGGGAAGCCCTGCGCGCTCTCTATCTAGTGGGCCAACTGGATGATCTTCCCGCCGTCCGCCCCTACGAACGCGATTTGCCGGATATTTCCAATGACGTACGCCAACAGGCGGCTGAGACAGAGAAGGCGATCCGGAAACGAGCGGGAGAGTAACAGTCGCTAATAGATCAGCGCTTGGAAGTAGAGATCCTTCGACTGCGTTGCCGAATTCACTTCGTGAATTCTGCAACTTCGCTCAGGATGACAAGTGGTGTTGGGGTAGCTAAGAGCTAATGGCTAACAGCTAAAAGCTGCTCTTCAAATCGCCATCGGCCCAACTTCTTTTTCCACCTCGGCGGTGTCGACCATCGCGATCGCGTCCCACGGGCAGCCGTCGAGGAAACAGCCGTCGGGGCCTTTGCTCAAACATTTCTTGCAGCCGATGCACAGAATCGGATCGATCTGGATGCGGCCGAACGGCGGATTATCCTCGTCAGGCACCCAGAACATGCAGTCTTCCACTGGACAATATTCCACGCAGGCGGGCGAGCCCGCGCATCCCGTGCAGCACTCTGTGATCACCGCGAGTTCCTTCGGTTTTTTCTTGCGTGGAGTAGCGAGGCCTTTGGACTTCGGTTCAAACTTGAGCTCGTCGGGAACCATCCCAACGGCTCTGGTGGCGCCGGTTACAGGAGGCATGCGCCAGATTATAACCCGAACGGCGCCACCGACGACTCAGGATTTCGTAGTTCTCCACTCCCTGGCTCATCCTGGGCGATATAGAGCAGGCAGTCATCTCGACGGTCGGCTTCGTCCCGAGTGGTGAGTCAGATGAAGAGTCGGCATCATCCCGAGCGGAGCCGCTCTTCAGGCGAAGCGAGGGATCTCGGTTTGCACCGGCCCCGCGAGTCTCCCTCTCCCAAAACGAAACTCTCCCCAAGTTTGCGCCCAATCCACAATCTCCACCGGCTTTATTCTGTTATAGTGAACCCCAAATAAGGAGCACCGACATGGCAGGCAAGAGTCTGAACCGCGTTCAACTGATCGGCAACCTGGGAAAAGATCCCGAAGTCAAATACACTCCGCAGGGCACGCCCGTGGCCAAGCTGACCATTGCTACCAATGAGCGCTTCAAAGACAAGGCCGGCGAATGGCAGGACCGCACCGAATGGCACAACGTGGTTCTGTGGCAACGATTGGCTGAAATTGCCGGTGAGTATTTGAAAAAAGGCGGCAAAGTTTACATCGAGGGACGCCTTCAAACTCGCTCGTGGGACGATAAAACCTCCGGCCAAAAAAAATACATGACCGAAGTCGTGGCCAGCGATTTAATTCTGTTAGGTGGACGCGGCGAGGGCGGTGGCGGCGATTTCGCTGGAAGTTCGCGCGGGTCGTCAGCAGGCAGCAACAATTTTGACCAGCGCACACCTGAACCTGAGCCCGCAGGAGCCGGCGCTGGCCCGATTACCGACGAAGACATTCCGTTCTAGTCTTGAAAGATTCGCAGCCCCGAGCGGATCCTCGTGATCGCAAGCGGAACCGTCGCATCGCAGTCGAAGATCCTGCGGGCTACTATGCCCGCGCCGCCGGGGCGTTTCGTGCACGACGTGGCCTGGCTCAGTCGCCGTCTCCGGCATCGACCGAAACTAACTCCAAGCCCTGCAGCAGCGGACTCGAATCCGAAACGAATTCGACATGGCCGCATTTCGGGCAGGAGAGAATCGCATACCCCGGCGCCTGATTATTCGGCGCCAATCGGATCCGCATCAACTGGTACCGCTCCAATTTGTGCTCGCAGCGCAGGCAGCAAACCGCCTTCTGATACGAATCGTGGGAAACACTTGCGGCTAAGTCAGTGGCTGGCTTCATGCTTCCTCTTGCTGCCTCTTTGCAATGGGCAGCGACATCGACTGCGAGCGACCAACCCGATCAAAGCAGGCCGGGACGCTCCTAATTTACAAGTCTAGCATGCGCACCTTGCGCGGCCAGCCCGGTGGATTTACCTGCGGGCGATCTGGAATCTCCTGCCGCAATTACTGCGGCAATCTAAAATTCAAAGTGACTTTGGTCTGCATCGGCGCCGCGCTTCCATTTACCAGATGCGGCTTGAACCGCCATTGTTTTACGGCATCAATCGAAGCCTGTGCCAGTTGCCGCGCGCCGCTGACGACTTGAACATCCTGGACCGCACCGTCGCGGCCAATTTGTACGTTCAGTACGACCGCACCCTGGATTCCCTGCTGCCGGGCCGCTTCCGGATACACCGGTTCGACGCGTTGAATTAGCTCACCCGGCTCCCCTAAAGCGCTGGCCGGCAAACTCCGCCCCTCCGGCGATGCCGCTGCAGCTGTCTGACGCTTCGCGGTTTCGTTCTGCGCCGGTGGCATACGAAATATTTCTTTGCCGTTTTCAAACACCACCAGGCCGCCGGCAGG
This sequence comes from uncultured Acidobacteriaceae bacterium, assembly GCA_963801885.1. GTDB lineage: Bacteria > Acidobacteriota > Terriglobia > Terriglobales > Acidobacteriaceae > Sulfotelmatobacter. Next base: position 83,309 of record CAWDGL010000010.1, on the reverse strand, counting down.
GGCAGGTTTCTCGCTGGCTCTTACAGAATTGTTGGCCGGAACTGCCGCGCTTGTTCCCTCTGCCTTCGCCGGCGCAGTCGCTTCTGCAGGTGGGGTCGCCGGCGAGTTGCTCACCGGAGAACTGAGTGCCGGCGAACTGTCTGTCGATGGAGCACCCGCCGATGCTGGTGCATCGAGCGCTGGTGCATTGGCGGCTGGTGCATTGGCGGCTGGTGCATTGCCGATCGCTGCATTGCCCGCGGAAGCCGCGCCCACGGCCGGATGCGAGCGCACCACCACCTTAGGCGCTCTTGGATGCACGGCTAGAAGCAGCCCCAGCAATATCGCACAAGCCAGCACTGCGCCTCGCAGCGCCCAGGTAACAAAATCGAATCCGCGCGGCGGAGAAATCGCCGCTCTCTCCTCGGGAAACGTTTCCGCCGATTCGGGAACGCTTTCCTGGATATCAGAACTGCCAATATCCGGCGCAGCCTCCGCGGTCGCGACGGCTTCGGGCTGCATCGGCTCATTCTGCACTACGGGAGGCAATGGTCGCGCCGCCCGCTCCATGTTATTTAGAATCCGAACCGCCAGGGCCTCCAAAGTGCGCTCATCGCGCTCGCCAAACGCCTGCGGACGAGACGAAAACAATTCGAACAGTCCCACCAGTTCGCTCTCCCGCAGCAGCGGCATCACCATAATCGACCGCACGCCCAGGCGCTGCGAGGCTTCCAGGTCCACTCGCAGATCCGTCATCACGTCGTTACAGCGCTGCGTGCGTCGGGTTCGAATGCATTCCCCGGAAAGGCCGGAATCCGCGTCCAATCTCGAGCCCAATTCCGGTGCTGTCGCCCCGGTGCTACCCCGGCACACCATTTCTCCGTCGCGCTCCAGCGCGATAGCCGCCCCCGTCGCCCCCGTCGTCAGGCATGCCTGCTCCACCATTTCGTTGAGTACGATTTCCAGGGCAAGATCGGCAGAAAGTTCCGGAGACAGCCCACCCCCGCTCTGCGTGGCAAAGCGCGCGGCGAGTTGCTCAAAATCGGTCTCGAAATGCGCCTCCTCGAAGCGGGCGCGCAGCACTCCGGTAGCGCTCAGATTGGGCTTCGAAGGATCCGGTTCCGGCATTGGCGATTGCGGCATAACCGAAAATCACTCAAGTGACTTGCAAAGCGAAAATCACCGTCCGTAGCGGAGTTTCGCCCGAAAACAGCAGGTTGTCAATACGCGTTTCGGCTTGTTCCGGCACTGCAGCCAAGCCCATCACGCCAAGACGCGGTCCCGAAATCGGAAGCAACTTTACAATTGCCGCATGATGCAGTTTTTCCTGCCAGCATGGTGCTTAATGTTTGTTAAGATTTAGGGCGATCCTTGGGCGACATAGCGATGTAAGTTTTTTCCAAGATTTTCTGGGTTTCCTTGGGGTCCTTGCGCAGAGGCATCCCAGACAAGAAACTCTACATACTCCTCACGGAGATTTAAGATGCGGATTGCAGTTGTCGGTTCAGGATACGTCGGGCTGGTCGCGGGCGCTTGCTTTGCCGACCTCGGTCACGACGTCATTCTCGTGGACAACGACCAATCCAAACTGGCAGCCCTGCAAAACGGCCAGGTTCCAATCCACGAGAAATTTCTACCCGAGCTTTTGACCCGCCACCGTGGAAGTCGACTGATTTTTTCCGACGACCTGAAAGAAGCGGTCCGCCTGAGTTCCGCAATTTTCGTAGCCGTGGGCACGCCCCCCACCGAGAGCGGCGAAGCCGATTTGTCTTACGTTGAGTCTGTGGCTCGCGAAATTTCGGGCGGTGTAGAAGACTACAAGGTTATCGTCGAGAAAAGTACGGTTCCGGTTTACACCAGCGAGTGGGTGCGCAAAATCATCCTGCGCAGCGGAACGAACCCGGAATTATTCGACGTCGCTTCCAATCCTGAATTTCTCCGCGAAGGCACCGCAGTCACCGACTTTCTTTTTCCCGATCGCATCGTGATTGGCTGCGACAGCGAGCGCTCGACAGCCATCTTGCGCGAAATTTATGCTCCTCTTACCGAGGGCACATACTATCAACGCAGCGACTCCATTCCCCGGCCCGACCGCGCGTTAATTCCTCCGCCCATTATCGTGACCAGCAGCAAAAGTGCCGAGTTGATCAAACATGCCTCCAACGCTTTTCTCGCTATGAAGATTTCCTTCATCAACGCCGTGGCTTCCGTCTGCGAGTCAGTAGGCGCCAATGTGAATCAGGTAGTCCACGGCATTGGCACCGACTCGCGTATTGGACGCCGCTTCCTGAATCCAGGCATCGGCTACGGCGGGTCCTGTTTTCCTAAAGACGTGCTGGCATTCCGCGCCGTGGCACGCGAATCCGGCTACGATTTTCGCCTGCTCGATGAGGTCATGCGCATTAACGAAGATCAGCGCCAGCGCTTCCTGCGCAAAGTTCGCAGTGCGCTTTGGACGCTGCGCGGCAAGCATCTCGGCGTGCTGGGCCTTGCTTTTAAGGGCGGTACCGACGATATCCGAGAATCGCCCGCGCTCTTTATCGTTCAGGCTCTTATGCAGGAAGGCTGCAAGATTACAGCCTACGATCCAGCCGCCATGCCGCGCACTCAGGAACTGATTCCTTCAGGCCTGACGTTCGCTAACTCCTCCTACGAAGCGGCGCACGGCGCCGATGCTCTGCTCATCCTCACCGAGTGGGAGGAATTTGCCAACCTCGATCTCAACCGGTTGCGGCAGGAGCTGAAATATCCCATTATCATTGACGGCCGCAACCTGTATGATTCCGAAGCGATGGCTGCCGAAGGCTTCAGCTACTACAGTGTTGGACGCGCCGCCTCTTACCCCGACGGCGTTCCCGCTGCTTTGTTCAAGAACGGCAAGAAAGCATGAGTTCAAAACGCGCTGTAGTTACCGGCGGCGCCGGCTTTCTCGGTTCTCATCTCTGCGATGCTCTGCTCGCCGAAGATTGCAATGTCGTCGTAGTCGATAATCTTCTCACTGGACGACGCGCGAATCTCGCGCACCTGCAGCACGAGCCGCGCTTCGAGTTCGTCGAGAAAGATATTTGCGAGCCATTCGATGTGGGCAAAGTCGATTACGTCTTCCACTTCGCCAGTCCCGCCAGTCCGGTCGACTACAGCATTCACGGCATCGCCACTCTCAAGGTCGGTTCTCTCGGAACTTTTCACGCGCTCGACGTCGCCCACAAATACAACGCCAAGTACCTGGTGTCTTCGACCTCCGAATGCTACGGCGATCCCTTGCAACATCCGCAAAAGGAAACCTATTGGGGCAATGTCAACAGTATCGGCCCGCGTTCTGTTTACGATGAAGCCAAGCGCTTCACTGAGGCCGTGACCATGGCCTATCGCCGCTACCACAAGGTTGACACCCGCATCGTTCGCATCTTCAACACCTATGGTCCACGCATGCAACTCAACGACGGGCGCGTTGTTCCCAATTTCATGAAGCAGGCTTTGCGTGGCGAACCGCTCACCGTTTATGGCGACGGCAACCAGACGCGCAGCTTCTGCTATGTGAGCGACGAGATCGACGGTTTTATGCGGCTTTCAAAATCGGACGAATCTCTGCCCGTGAATATCGGCAACCCGACAGAGTTCACCATTCTTGAATGCGCGCAGGCGGTATTGAAGGTAACCGGATCGAAAAGCAAGATTGTTTACGAACCATTACCGCCAGACGATCCCAAACAGCGCTGTCCCGACATCACCAAGGCGCGCCAGTTACTGGGATGGGAGCCGAAAATCGATCTGCAATCCGGCCTGCGAAAATCACTGGAGTACTTTCAGACCGCCCTCGCACAAGAAGCCTCCATAAAGTAAATCAGCGACCGGAGCGCTTTTCAGGCGAAGCCAAAAGCCTGTTCTGAGATGAAGCCCAAGGGATCTCCTTCATCTGTATCTCGTATTGGAAAGCAGGCCCTCGACATAGCGACCAGCCCGCAGTGTGAGACAATTTCGACTTTCCCCTCATACCCGATATGAACCTTTCCGTTGTCATCATCACCTTTAACGAAGAAGCGAACCTCGCGCGCACGCTCACCAGCGTGCAGCCACTGGTCGCTGACGGCAAAGGCGAAATCATTATTGTCGATTCCGGCTCGACCGATCGCACGGTAGAGATTGCGAAGTCGTTCGGCGCGAAACTGTTCGTTGAAAAATGGAAAGGCTACGCAGCACAAAAAAACTCCGCCATCGATAAGGCGGCCGGCGATTGGATTCTGAGCCTGGACGCGGATGAAGAAGTGAGTACGGAACTGCAACAAATTATTAACGAAGTGCTGTCCGGAATGGAGTCTGTAGTCGGATGCCAGTTGGACACTGACTTTTGTGGTCTCGTGTTTCATCGCAAGAACCAATTTCTCGGTCGCTGGATTAAACACGGTGGGTTCTGGCCTGAGCCGAAGTTAAGATTCTTTCGTCGTGGCGCCGGACACTTTGAAGACCGAGCGGTACATGAAGACGTACGTGTTGTCGGGAAGACGCATCGTATCCGGATTGGCGCGATCATCCACTACTCCTACCCCACGCTCTCCGACTACATCGAGCACATGAACCGATACTCGTCTCTCGGCGCGGAGATGGCGGTTGCGAAAAACGATGGCAAGGTACGATTCAGCCTGATCAACATCGTTCTGCGCCCTGCGATGACGTTTATCTACAACTACTTCTTCCGTCTCGGCTTCCTCGATGGCCGCGAAGGGCTGCTGCTGCACCTCTACCACGCAGTCTATGTTTCGTGGAAGTACGCCAAGGCGTGGGAATTGGCGAACCAGCATCGGGGGATCAAATCCGACGCTTGACCTCTCGCGAAATGACATCGAGAGCAGTCCGGAAATACCTTACGCGCCCCGAGCGCGAATAGAAGCCTGTCCGCATCGCCGCAAAAAATACGTGTCGACAGGTGCGCCTGTTTTCATAGAAGGATGACAAACTTCGTCACCCGATCTTACGATTGAGGAAGCAACCGCCGCCGACGAAGTGGACGACCTCGAGCCGGTCTCCCTCGTGAAGTTGCGTGTTGGTCCAGCGATCGCGAGGAACGATGTCACGATTGAGCTCTACGGCCACGCGGTCGGCTTTCATGCCGAGGGCTTCGACGAGCGCCGCGAGAGTGAATGGATTGGAGGTTTCAGGGAAATCGCGCTCGTCTCCGTTAATGATTATCTTCATTTCACGGAAGCCCGTGTTAGCGGAAGGGCGGCAGGCAAGTCCCGCACCGAGAATTTCCGTATCCATTCGCGCTGTTCGGGAGTTTCGGGCACGCTTACGCCTCGCGCGTCGCTGATCAGACTCAGTGCGTCGTCAGGGCTGAAGCCGGACTTGACCAGAACTGCAGCGGTGATCATGCCGGAGCGGCCGATGCCCTGCCGACAGTGGATTACTACATTTTTTCCTTGTCGCAACATTTGCCCTACCCTTTCCACAGCGCGCGCGGCGTCCTCCCATGAGGAAGGCACGCCCCGATCCTCGATCGGAAGAGAGACAAAACGAACGCCGCGAGGTTGAGCGAGATCCGGTTCAGAATCAAGACCTAGCTCTTCGTTCTCCTGGGACGTGAGAAGCGAAACTACAGCATCGACCCCCGCATTTCGCCATCCAGTGATCTCATCCTGGAGCCAGTCGCCGCCGCGCGGTCGCGCGGAAATCGCGAGCTTGCCTGTCCAGGGGCCCTTGATCCAATAGAGCTTAGGGTTCATTTCGAATCCAGTCGCAGATCATTATTCTCTCATGATAACGTCGCGCGGGAGCGCGTTAACATTCACACCACGAGACTGCAGGATGTGAATACGGTGATGCCCGTCCAGGATTGTGCCGTCGGGCCGCGTCTTCAATGAATCGCGTTGTCCGGGCAAAAGTGTTCGCAGCAGGATCTCAGTGGGAACGCGTTTAAATTGCTCCAATTTCGCCCGGCTTAGAGAGGTGTCGGGGTGAAGTGGTCTTAAAGGCGGGAAGTGCACATCGGACATCTTTTATTCCGCTTTGCGAAGAGAGAACTTTCTTGTGGCGGTTCGGCCTTGGTAGTTGGCTTGGACCAGCAGCGAGGAATCTGACAGGGCAGATTCCTCAACCTCGATCTTGATTTCTGCTGCGCCGCTCGAATCTGTCACGGCCTGATTGTAGACGGGAGACGCGCCGGGACGAGTAAAGCGGGAAGTCAGTCGCGCGCCAGCGGCGGCTGCACCGCCTTCTGTGACGCGCAACTGCAGGTTCAAATTGCGCTCGGCGTGAACCGACTCGGCGTTTAGCCATTGCAGGTCCAGCTCTCTTACAGCCGCAAGGGCTTCTGCTTCAGGATGGTCGAGAACGCTGTCGAGTTTGCCTTCCCGAATCGCATCGAGCACGAGGCGATGCTGTTCGCGAAGTTGTTGCTCTTTTTGCGCGTCACCGAATTGAGCTTCGGTCGCCTTGTTGGCGTAAGACGTTGCTTTCTTGCCAATGCAGCGTCCGCGCACAAAAACCTGCGACTGCAGCAGGAGTTCGCCTTCACGCGCCTCACTCTGCACGTGATAAATGGTGTCGCCGTGTTTAACGTCGGTATTGAAGCCGAAGATCATAGGAATTGAATCATTGAGTGATTGAGTGATTGAGTCATTGGGTGATTGAAAAATCCCGGCCTTGCTGCAGTTTTCAGATCGGCTTTGAATCGCTCAATCATCGAATCACACAATCGCAAAATCTCCTCCGGTTCGCTTGACACTGTTGAGTGTAGCCAATAACCTAGAATGTTTAATTCAAGCTTGGCGCGAATTATATCTATCTCCTCCTATGCCCGACAATTACTTCGCACGCTACCTCCCGATTTTGATCCATATTCTTATGGTCGGAGCTCTTGCGACGATAATGGTCCTGCTTTCAAGGTTCATTGGGCCGCGCAAGCCTACCCGCGCGAAGCTTTCGCCCTACGAATGCGGCATGGTGCCCGTGGGCGACTCCCGGCAGCGCTTCTCGGTTAAATTCTACCTGGTCGCCATGTTGTTCATTCTGTTCGATGTTGAAGCGGTTTTCATCTATCCCTGGGCCATTATTTTGCGCGATCTGAAGCGCTTTGGACTCTGGGAGATGCTGGTGTACATCGGAATTTTCCTGGTCGGATTCTTCTATATCTGGAAAAAAGGCGCACTGGACTGGGGTGAGACTTCAGCTAAACGGGGGAACTTCTAATGCCTCTGGTCCCGGCGATTACCGATCTGGAACAACTGAAGAACCATCCTGCGGTGGCGCGCCTGCTGGGCTGGAACGCGGGAGCGGTGACGGGCGCGAAGTTTGATCGGGATGAGATGTCGATTTACATCGATCAGGCCTGCATCCGCGAGGCCTGCCTCACACTCAAAGAAGATCCGGGCTGCCCTTTCAATTTTCTTTCTGACATCACTTGCGTCGATTGGTACCCCGGCGAACCAAGGTTTGAAGTCATCTACCACTTGCTTTCGATTCCGCAGAAAGAGCGAGTTCGGCTGAAAGTCCGCCTGAATAGCGCCGATCCTGTGATCGAGTCGTTGACTCCAGTCTGGCCCGGCGCCAATTATTTCGAACGCGAAATTTTCGATCTCTTCGGCGTTCGTTTCGCCGGCCATCCTTATTTACGGCGTATCCTGATGCCCGAGGATTGGGAAGGCTATCCGCTGCGCAAAGATTATCCGGTGGAGGGCTACCGCTGAGGTTGCGATAAAGAATGGCCCACCTGAACCCCACGCCCGTGCTGGAACCCGGCCAGGATCGCACCATGATCCTGAACATGGGCCCGCAGCATCCCTCGACGCACGGCGTGCTGCGTGTGTTGCTGGAGATTGACGGCGAAACCGTAGTGCGCATGATGCCCGACATCGGATTCCTGCACACGGGAATCGAGAAGACCTGCGAAGCGAAATTTTATCAGCAGGTGGTGCCGCTGACAGACCGAATCGATTACCTATGTCCGATGACTAACAATCTCTGCTACGTGCTGGCCGTGGAGAAATTGCTGGGACTGGAGATTCCACCGAAGGCGCAGTGGATGCGTGTGCTGATGAACGAATTGACGCGGATCAATTCGCACCTGGTCTGGCTGGGAACGCATGCCATGGATATTGGCGCGCTCACGGTTTTTCTGTATTGCTTCCGCGAGCGCGAAGAAGTTCTGAAGATGTTCGAGATGGTCAGTGGACAGCGCATGATGACCTCCTACTTCCGCGTGGGTGGCATCGCGCTGGAACCGCCGCTGGGATTTTTCGATCGCGTGCGCAACTTCGCCGGATATTTTCCTTCGAAGATCGACGAATACGAGAATTTGCTGACGGGGAATCCCATCTGGACCATGCGGACCAAGGGAGTGGCGCGGATGACCGCGGAAGATGCAATCGCCCTGGGCGCGAGTGGCCCTACATTGCGCGGCAGCGGCGTAGATTTCGATTTGCGGCGCGACATGCCTTATTCGAGCTACGAAAAGTTTCAGTTCAAAGTACCGGTGTCGCAGGAAGGGGATGTGTTCGCGCGTTACATGTGCCGCGTGCAGGAATTGCGCGAGTCGACGTCGATTGTGAGACAGGCGCTGGAGGGCATGCCCGAAGGCCCAATTAAAGCTGACGCGCCGGGAGTTGTATTGCCCGATCGCGAGAAAATGAAGACGCAGATGGAAGCGCTCATTTACCACTTCAAGATTATTACCGAGGGATTTGCGGTTCCGGCGGGCGAGGTGTATCAGGCAGTGGAATCACCGCGTGGAGAGATGGGCTATTACGTGGTCAGCGATGGCACGGCGAAACCGTATCGCGTGCACATGCGAGCGGCGTGTCTGGCGAATCTGCAGACGCTGCCCAAGATGTGCGAGGGACGCTTGCTCGCCGACGTGGTGGCGGCGATTGGAAGCATCGATATCGTGTTGGGGGAAATTGATCGGTAAGGTCTTCGGTCTTACTCGCACTCCAGAAATACAGCGTGAAGTTTTCAGAACAATTCGAGACGCGGTTCGCGGAGATGGTGCCGCACTATCCGACAAAGAGGTCGGCGCTGGTGCCAACTCTCCTCTACGCCCAGGATGAGGTCGGCTATTTATCCGACGAAGTGATAGCGGAATTGGCTTCGCGGCTGGAGTTGACTGTTTTGGAAGTGCACAACGTGATCAGCTATTACTCGATGCTGACCACGAAGCCGCGCGGCAAATTCAACGTGCAGGTGTGCACGAATATTAGTTGCATGGTGCGCGGGGCGGAGGAGATTTTGCATCACTGCGCCCGGAAACTCGGCGTCGGCAACAAGCAAACTACACCCGATGGACTGTTCACCCTCGAAGAAGTGGAGTGCATTGGAGCCTGCAGCTGGGCTCCGGCGGCGCAAGTAAATTACGATTTTCACGAGAACCTGACGGCTGAGAAGATGGACAAAGTGCTGGATGAATATCGAGCGAAAGGAACGCAGTAAAGAAATTTAGCGAATGCGCGATTGGATGATCGGGCGATTAACATCCCAGGTTTTCAATCGCGCAATGACTCAATCGCAAAATCACTCAATGTCCCATGGCTGATCTGGTTTCCCATCCCGACGAGGTAAAGGTTGTCTCCCGGCGATTCGGCATGGGTGCGACCAATCTCGACCGCTATCTCGAACTGGACGGCTACAAGGCCGTGCAGAAGGCGCTGGCGATGGAACCGGACTCCATTATTAACGAGGTCAAGGCTTCTGGGCTGCGCGGGCGCGGCGGTGCGGGATTTTCTACCGGGATGAAGTGGTCGTTCGTTCCCAAGCAATCGGCGAAACCGAAGTACGTTCTCTGCAATGGTGATGAGAGCGAGCCGGGGACGTGCAAAGACCGTTTGATTTTCGAACACGATCCGCATGCGGTGATCGAAGGTGTGATGATTGGCGCGCTGGCCGTGGGCGCGCGCAGCGGCTACATCTATATTCGCGGCGAGTATCGCTATCTGTCGGTGATCATGCAGAAGGCGATTCGCGACGCGTATGCCCGAGGATTTATTGGCAAAAATATTTTCGGCAGCGGGCGCAATCTGGATATTTTCTGGCATGGCGGCGCAGGAGCATACGAAGTTGGCGAGGAGTCGGCGTTGATGGAATCGCTCGAAGGCAAGCGCGGCATTCCGCGTATCCGGCCGCCGTTTCCGGCGGTGGTGGGACTGTGGGGAGGGCCAACCGTTATTAATAATGCCGAAACGCTGGCCAATGTTCCTCACATTATTCTTGGCGGCGGCGAGTGGTACGCGAAATTGGGCACGCCGAAAAATGGCGGTACACGGCTGTTTTGCCTGAGCGGCAACATCGCTAAGCCCGGTGTGTACGAATTGCCCATGGGTTACAACTTGAAGAAGATGATTTATGAAGTGGGCGGCGGCATTCCGAACGGCCGTAAGTTAAAGGCGGTGGTGCCCGGAGGTTCGTCGTGTCCATGCCTGACTGCGGATGAAATTGATGTCGCGATGGATTTCGATTCGGTGCAAAAAGCTGGATCGATGCTGGGATCGGGCGGCGTGGTGGTGGTCGACGACCAACAGTGCATTGTGAAATTTGCCCTGCGCACCATGAAGTTTTACCAGCACGAAAGTTGCGGATGGTGCATCCCCTGCCGGGAGGGGACGGATTGGCTGAAGAAGACGCTGATTCGGTTTCATAGCGGCGGCGGCGTGAAGAAAGACATCGATAACATGCAATATTTGTCGGAAAACATGCTGGGGCGAACGTTTTGTCCGCTGGGAGATGCGGCGGCAATGCCGACGATTGCATTCGTAAAAAAGTTTCGCAAGGAATTTGAAGAACATTTGGACGGCAGGCCGTGCCCGTACGAGAAAGAGGGAGCGGCCGAGCAAGTGCCGGCGATGGCGCACTAGGAAGAATTGTGTCATTGGGCGATTGAGTTATTGGGCGATCGGGTGATGCAATTTAAGACCGCATAGTTTTATCAATCGCACAATGGCTCGCTCACACAATCGCTAAATTTTTATGGCTGACGTAAATCTCACTGTCGATGGCAAGAAGGTAACGGCTCCCGCGGGAACGCTGCTGATCGAGGCCTGCAAAACCGTGGGCATCGAAGTGCCCTCTTTTTGCTATTACCCGAATCTTTCATTGCAGGGCGCCTGCCGCATGTGCCTGGTGAAGATCGAGAAGATGCCGAAGTTGCAGACCGCGTGCACCACGGTGATCAGCGAGGGCATGATTGTCACTACCGAAAGTGACGAGGTCAAGCAGGCGCGCAAGGCAATGCTCGAAATGCTGCTGGGCAACCATCCTTTGGATTGCCCGGTATGCGACGCCGGCGGCGAGTGCGAACTGCAGGACATGACGTTCTCTTATGGAGCCGCCGAATCGAAATTCATGGAGGCGAAGAATCATAAGGACGAACAGCAGTGGTCGCCGGTGGTGTTCTTCGACCGGCCGCGCTGCATTCTTTGCTTTCGCTGCGTGCGCATTTGCGGCGAAGGCATGGACGTTTGGGCGCTTGGCGTGCAGAACCGCGGCGTGAGTTCACTGATCGCTCCCAATAAAGAAGATCATCTGGAATGCGAAGAGTGCGGCATGTGCATCGACATTTGCCCGGTCGGCGCGCTGACTTCCGGAGCGTATCGCTATAAGACCCGCCCGTGGGAGATGACGCACGTGGGCACAGTCTGCACGCATTGTGGCGATGGCTGCAAGACCACGCTGGGAGTGCGAAGGTCTGACACGGGGATGGAAATTGTGCGCGGCGACAACCGCGACAAGAGCGGTACGAACGGCGACTTTCTATGTATTAAAGGGCGCTACGCATTTGATTTCGCAAATCACGAAGAGCGGCTCACGCAACCGCTGATTCGAAAGAACGGAAAGCTTACTCCCTCGACCTGGGAAGAAGCCTTTGAGCTGGTGGGAAAGAAGTTTGCCGAAGTTCGCGACAAAGAAGGCGGATCGGCGATTGGCGTGATCGGGTCGACGCGTACCACGAATGAAGAAGCGTATCTGCTTTCGAAATTCGCGCGCGTGGTGTTGAAGACGAATAATGTCGATCACCATCGTACCGCCGACCTCCCTGCTCTTTCGGCGGTGCTGCGCGGTAAGCCGGACGCGACCGCCAGCATGGCGGATGTTTTCACGGCACCCGCGATTTTGCTGATCGGCAACGATCCCACCGAGCAGCACCCGCTGCTGGCCTGGCAGATTCGCAACAATGTGCGCCTGCACCGGGCCAAGCTCTACGTGGTGAACTCGCAGACGATCAAATTGCGCCGGCAGGCCACGAGTTTCACCCAAATTCCGCTGGGAGCCGAAGGAAAGGTTGCGAGTTTTCTTGCGAGCGATGAGGCGGCGGTTGATGCATTAGTGACTGCTACCACTAATAAAGATGGCTGGATTGCTCTTCGCGATAAATTGCGAGGCGAGCAGAACGTGGTCATTCATCTTCGGGTCGGAAATTCGCGGAAACGATATTGCCAGCCTGGTGCGCTTCGGCGCGGGAATTTCTGGTGCGAAGTTTATTTGTCTGGCGGACTACTCGAATTCACGCGGCGCAGCCGATATGGGGCTTTATCCGGACTTGCTTCCCGGCTACCATCCGTTGGCTGGAACCAGCGATTTCCATCAGGAGTGGAACGTGCCGCAGTCTGCGGGACTTGACCTTGCAAACATGGTTGAGGCGGGCAAGAGCGGCGCGTTGAAAGCGCTTTATGTAGTGGGGTCGAATCCTGTGGGGCGGCTCAGCATCGATCCGTTTGCGTTCTCGAACACCTTTGTCGTCGTGCAAGACATGTTTCTAACTGAAACTGCAATCATGGCCGACGTAGTACTGCCTGCGGCCAATGCCTACGAAAAAGCGGGCACGATGACCAATACCTGTGGCGATGTTCAGTTGGTAAAGAAGGCGGGCGAGATTTCTGCCACGAAAAGTGACTTTGAAATGATTGTCCGCATCGCCGACGCGATGGGATTTGATGTTCGCAAACTGGTTCCGTTCGGCGGCGGAACGCGGGCGGATATGGGACAGTCGCGCGGCGCGCAGTCGGGCGAAGCGGACCGTCACGCGGTTTGGCTGGAGTCGCAAGGGCTGGAGCCGAAGTTGAGTCCGCTCGATCCGATGGCGATTCTCGACGAGATCCAGCGGCTCGTGCCCGGTTACCAGATTTCGCGCCCGAATCTTCTGGCCGGCAACAGTGAGCCTACGTGTTTGACCAAGAGCGGAGGTGGGCTTGCGCATAATCCAGAGTCAATCGCTCCGGCAAACGACACTCTGTTCACCTCCGGCACCTTGGGACGATATTCGCGCACGTTGAAATCGGTGATTGAGAGTCACGAAGTGAAGCCCGCCGAAGTCGCGGCAGATTGAGATCTAGCGGTCTTTGAGCAGGCACGGTCTCTAAGGAAGCACGGTTCCTGGGGGGATTGCTGAGTAAGAGAGGAAGCAAGGCGTGGCGTTGCCCATCTGGCTATTCATCCTGGCGTCGATCATTAAATCGGTGGTGGTGCTGGGCGTGCTGCTCACGGCGGTCGCCTACACCGTCTGGCTGGAGCGCAAGGTGGTGGGCCACATGCAGAATCGCTGGGGACCCACGCGGGTCGGGCCGTTCGGCTTGTTGCAACCCGCAGCCGATGGACTGAAATTTATATTCAAGGAAGATTTAACGCCGCCGCACGTTTATAAACCGCTATTCATTGCAGCGCCGATGATCGCGCTCATCTTCGCGCTGACTTCGATCTCGGTCATTCCATTCGGGAATTCGTTCACGATTCACGGCTACACCATTCCGCTGCAGATTACGGACGTAAACATCGGGTTGCTGCTGATTCTCGGAGTCACATCGGTCGGCGTATACGGCGTGGCGTTGGCGGGGTGGTCGTCGAACAATAAATATTCCCTGCTCGGTGGTTTGCGTGCCAGCGCGCAAATGGTGAGTTACGAAATTTCATTGGGCCTGTCGCTGGTCGGCGTGCTGATCATGTCCGGCAGCTTCAGCCTGCGAACGATTGTAGATGCGCAGTCGGGACATTTCTGGGGATTCATTCCGCGGTGGAATATTTTTCACGGGCAGATCATCGGATTTTTCTGTTATCTGATCGCGGCTTACGCGGAAACAAACCGCATTCCCTTTGATTTGCCGGAAGCCGAAACCGAACTGGTCGCCGGCTACCACACCGAGTACAGCGCCATGAAGTTTGCCATGTTTTTTATGGCCGAGTACACCAACATGATCACGGTGGCTTGCGTGGCCACGTTGTTGTTTTTCGGCGGATGGCACGGTCCGCTTTTCGGTCCGCCGCTGGTCCGCGTGGTCCTGCCGTTGTTCTGGTTCGCGGTGAAGATTTTTGCGTTTCTCTTTTTGTATATCTGGGTGCGCGGGACGCTGCCGCGCTTCCGTTATGACCAACTGATGGCGTTTGGCTGGAAGTTTCTGTTGCCGCTGGCGCTGGTGAATCTTATCGCCACAGCGATTGCGGTTGCCTGGTGAGAGAGATAGGGGTCAGGGGCTAGGGATTAGGGGTTAGAGATCAGGAAAATAGACCTTTGGACTTCGGCCTGACCCCTATCCCTTACCCTTAGAAACTATTTTCATGAGCGTGCATTTAATTTTGTTTCTTGCTTTCGGGGCGGTTGCGGCGGCAGGCGCGGTGAACCTGCTGGCGCAGCGGCATCCCATCAACGGCGCCTTGTCTCTGATTGCGGTGATGGCGCGCTTTGGCAGGGGAATATTTATTGCTGGGTGCGGAATTCGTTGCGGCTGTGCAGGTCATCGTTTACGCCGGCGCAATTATGGTGTTGTTTGTGTTTACGATCATGCTGCTCAATGCCGGAGTCGAAGAGCGCACGAAGGACAGCCGAGTGGCCATTTGGCTGGGCGTTCCGGGTATGTTGCTGGGCGGCGTTTTAGTGGGATGGGTCGTTTTACGACATTCGGGAACCGAAGCCGTGGCTGCCGGCGCTCTCCCCGGCGACCCCAACACGATTGGACAATTACTGTTTCACGAATTCCTGCTGCCCTTTGAAATCACCTCCGTTCTGATTTTGATTGCGATCATGGGCGCAGTCGTGCTGGCCAGCAAGCCGGCAACTTCACCGGCCGGAAAGGTAGAAGAAGAATAATGGTCCCTCTTTCTTATTACCTGGTGCTGAGCGGGTTTCTGTTTGCGTGCGGCGTGGCCGGATTTCTGATCAAGCGCAACATCATCACGATTTTCATGTCGATTGAGCTGATGCTCAACGGCGTGAACCTTTCTTTCGTCGCTTTCGCCGCGCACTGGCATGCATTGGCGGGACAGGTGTTCGTCTTTTTCGTAATGGTGGTGGCGGCCGCAGAAGCCGCGGTCGGTCTGGCAATCATTATTTCCGTTTATCGCACGCGTGAAACCTTGAACGTGGATCAGGTGAATCTGCTCAAACTATGACGCCGAACCTCAATCTCTGGGTCATCCCGATCCTGCCTTTGGCGGGGGCGGCGATCAATGGATTCCTGGGCAAGAAATCGTCGCGAAGCGCGGTGACTGCGGTTGGACTTGTCTTCTCCGGCGCGGCCTTTGCGTGGGCGCTTTCGGTTGCATTTCGTTTTTCATCTCTCGATCTTCCCTACCAGGAATATGTGGCGCACTGGATTCGGTCGGGCAACTTCAGCGCTGACTTCGCGTTGTATCTCGATCAGCTCTCGCTGGTGATGTTGCTGGTGGTGACCGGAGTTGGATTTCTCATCCACATCTACTCCGTCGGCTACATGTGGGACGATCCCAGCTACTACCGCTTTTTTGCTTACCTGAATCTGTTCATGTTTTTCATGTTGACTCTGGTGCTGGCCAACAACTACCTGCTGATGTTTATTGGCTGGGAGGGCGTAGGCCTCGCGTCGTATTTGCTGATCGGATTCTGGTTTACGAAAGATTCGGCAGCGTCGGCGGGGAAAAAAGCGTTCATCGTCAATCGCATTGGCGACTTCGGATTCCTGATCGCGCTTTTTCTGATCATCCAGCATTTTGGCTCGTTGAACTTCAGTCAAGTATTCGCGCAAGTTCAGCCCCTGGCTCCGGAAAACGCCAGTGCGGGATTGCTTACGGCGATTGGAATTTTGCTGATGGTAGGAGCGTGCGGAAAGTCGGCGCAGATTCCGCTGTACGTCTGGCTGCCCGATGCCATGGAAGGTCCGACGCCGGTTTCCGCGTTGATCCACGCGGCGACCATGGTCACGGCCGGCGTTTACATGGTTTCGCGCTCGCACGTAATTTTCGAACGCGCACCCACGGCGTTGACGGTCGTTGCGGTAATTGGAACGCTGACCGCGTTCTTCGCTGCGACTATCGGCATCGCGCAAACGGATATCAAAAAAGTTCTCGCTTACTCGACAGTCTCGCAGCTCGGCTACATGTTTATGGCTTGCGGCGTGGGCGCGTTTTCTGCGGGAATTTTTCACCTGATGACGCATGCGTTTTTTAAAGGCCTGCTTTTTCTGGCGGCGGGATCGGTAATTCATGCCGTGGGCGGCGAGCAGGACATGCGCAAGATGGGCGGACTGCGGACGAAAATTCCGTGGACCTTCTGGACCATGACAGCTGCCACGTTGGCGATTTCCGGCATACCGGGGCTGGCCGGCTTCTTCAGTAAAGACGAAATTTTGTGGCGAGCTTACCAGGCGAGCTGGATTTACTGGTTCGTGGGCGTAGTTACGGCCTTCATCACCTCCTTCTATATGTTCCGGCTTTGGTTCCTGACCTTCTTTGGTGAATATCGCGGCGCGGCGGATGCCGGACACGGAAGTCACTCCGCGCACGACACATCGCATGACGCGCATTCGGCTCACGCGTCCGGCATTCACGAGAGCCCGAGAGTGATGCTGGTTCCGCTGGTGATCCTGGCAATCTTATCCGTAGTCGGTGGATACGTTGGCGTGCCTGGCTCGTTGGGCGGCAACAATCGTTTCGATCATTTCTTGGGTCCCGTGTTCCGCTCTACGCTGCCGGCGAATAGCGAAAATACTCAGATGGGCGAAAAGGGTGCGACCGAGCAGACGACCGAGGGAACTGAACCAAAGACCGAGGCTTCGACCGAGCTGATGTTCACCGCAATTTCGGTGCTCGCCGCGGCGCTCGGCTTCGGACTGGCATGGTGGCTCTATTTCCGAAATCCGGCTTTGCCGGGAAGAATTGCGACTTCGCTCGGCGGCGCTTACCAGGCGGTACTGCACAAATATTATGTGGACGAATTCTACGCGAAGATTTTCGTGAAGCCCCTGGTGCAAGGCTCAACCACAATTCTTTGGGAGGGCATCGACCGCAAAGTTATCGACGATACGGTGAACAACGCGGCCGATGGCGCGCAGCATGTTTCGGACGAGGTTCGCCACATGCAGTCCGGCAATTTGCGCTCTTATGCAGGTTGGATTGCGGCGGGCTCGGCGTTGGTGATCGCCTACATGATTTGGATGGGGGTGCGATGAACACCGATAGCTGGAGCCCCTACATCCTGACGTTCGTGACCTTTGCCCCGCTGGTAGGAGCTTTGCTGCTCGTGGTGTTCCCGCGGCGCGATCGCGATATTCGCATTTTCGCGCTGGTCTTTTCGCTGCTCACCTTTCTTCTGTCGCTTCATTTGCCAGTGCACTTTCATCGTTCCCAGGCAGGATTTCAATACGAAATTGACCGGGCCTGGATTTCCACGCCCAACATCCACTACCACATGGGGATCGACGGGATCTCGCTGTGGCTGGTGGTGCTGACGACGTTTCTCACGCCCTTGTGCGTGCTGATCTCGTGGAAGTCGGTGCATGATCGAGTAAAAGAATTTTTTATTCTGCTGCTGATTCTTGAGACTGCGCTGATTGGAGTTTTCACTTCCCTCGATTTGTTTCTCTTTTATTTTTTCTGGGAAGCGACGTTGATTCCGATGGCGCTGCTGATTGGCGTTTTCGGGCATGAACGCAAGGTGTATGCCGCAGTTAAATTTTTCATGTATACGATGATTGCGTCGGTGTTCATGCTGGCGGCGATCCTTTGGCTGTACGCACACACCGGCAGTTTTGATTTTGTCGTCATTCGCGATCAGATCGCACGCGGAGCCGTACCCAGCTTCCCTGCTGCCGCGCAATGGCTGTTTCTTGGTTTCTTTCTGGCTTTCGCCGTGAAAGTTCCGCTGTTTCCATTCCACACGTGGTTGCCCGACGCGCACGTCGAAGCCCCCACCGCTGGATCCGTTCTGCTGGCCGGCGTGCTGCTGAAGATGGGCACGTATGGAATGCTGCGCTTCAACCTCGGCTTATTTCCGGAGCAAGCCCGCCGCAATGCTCCGTGGATTATGATCCTGGCGCTGATTGGCATTATTTACGGCGCGCTGGTCGCCATGGTGCAGCCGAACATGAAAAAGCTGATCGCCTATTCGTCGATCAGCCACCTCGGCTTCGTGGTGTTGGGGATTTTCAGCTTTACGCAGGCGGGCTTGAACGGCGCAATGTTCATTATGCTCGCGCACGGCATTTCCACTGGCGGATTATTCATGCTGACTGGCATTCTGCATGAGCGCAGGCATACCTATGAGATTTCCGAGTTCGGGGGTCTCGCCAGCACTATGCCGATTTATGCGGCGTCGTATTTATTCATCGTGCTGGCGTCAGTTGGGCTTCCGCTGTTGAACGGATTCGTTGGCGAATTTCTTGTCCTCAGCGGGGCGTTTCAGGATCGACCGATTTATGGAATTCTTGCGGCTACTGGTGTGATTTGGAGCGCGTGTTATCTGTTGTGGATGTACCAGCGAGTGTTTTACGGTCAAATAACGCATTCGATAAACAATTCGCTGCACGATCTTTTTACATTTGAGAAATTCGCGGTATGGCCGTGCGCAGCGGCTGCGCTGGTCATGGGGGTGGCGCCGATTCTGTGGCTGGGCGCGATCGATCCGGCCGTGCAAGCCGCGCTAACGCCGTTCTCTCAACTCGTCGGCAAGGTGGTGGGACAGTGAGCGCGCCGCTCTTACCGGCCGTGTTGCAGACAATTCCACAGGGCGTGGACTACATTCGCATTCTGCCGGAATTAATTCTGTCGGCTTTCGGCATCGTGGTCATGGTGCTCGACCCTCTAGTCGATGAAAAAAAGAGCCAACAATTACTCGGCTATATCGCCTTCGCCGGAACGATCGCTGGATTACTTGCGACCTGGTATATGGCGCAGTCGCCGGGACTGGCGTTCTCCAACATGGTCAAGGTCGATGCCTACAGCGTCTTTTTTCATTTCCTGATTATCGGCATCGCGGCAGTGGTGATTCTCAGTTCATTCGAATACATGGCAGTGCAGCGGATTCGCGCCGGCGAATATTACGCCCTCATTCTTTTTGGCGCGGTCGGCATGGCTCTGATGTCGTCGGCCGTAGAACTGGTCTTAATTTTCATCGCGCTTGAGATCTCATCGATTTCCACGTATATCCTCACTGGATTCCGGCGCAACGAAGCGGCGAGCAGTGAGTCGTCGCTAAAGTATTTTCTGCTGGGATCATTTGCTACCGCATTTTTTCTCTACGGCGTTGCGCTCATGTTCGGAGCTACAGGATCCACGAACATCGACTTGATCAGCCAGAAATTGCAGTCCGGTCCGGTGGAGTTGCTGGTTTATGTGGCGATGGCCTTGATGTTTGTCGGGCTCGGATTCAAAGTCGCGGCTGCTCCTTTTCACATTTGGACCCCCGATGTTTATGAAGGCGCGCCGGCGCCCATTGTCGGCTTCATGTCGACCGCTCCAAAAGCCGCGGCCTTCGCGGTGTTGCTGCGGGTAGTGTTCACCATCAATGCGCCGGGGCGTTTTTGGATTCTCTGGGTAGCGGCGGCTTTTTCCATGACACTGGGGAACGTGGGAGCGCTGGTGCAAAATAATATCAAGCGCCTGCTGGCCTACTCCTCGATCGCTCACGCCGGCTATCTGCTGATGGCGTTTGCCGTAACTGGATCAGACAATTCGGCGAGCGGAATTTCCGCGGCC
This sequence comes from uncultured Acidobacteriaceae bacterium, assembly GCA_963801885.1. Taxonomy (GTDB): domain Bacteria; phylum Acidobacteriota; class Terriglobia; order Terriglobales; family Acidobacteriaceae; genus Sulfotelmatobacter. Next base: position 63,413 of record CAWDGL010000010.1, on the reverse strand, counting down.
ATGTTCTACACTGCTGCATATGCGGCGATGAATGTCGGCGCCTTCGCCGTGATCGCTCACTTTGGCAATGCGGGCGAGCGGTATGTATCGCTCGAGGACTACGAAGGTTTGGGAAGAACTTCGCCGCTGCTGGCAGCCACGCTTACGATCTTTTTGCTGTCGCTGATTGGCATTCCCATGACGGGCGGATTTTTCGCCAAGTTTTACGTCTTTAGTGCCGCGGTGAAAGCTCACCTGATTTGGCTTACGCTGATCGGCGTGGTCAACAGCGCCGTTGGCGCGTACTACTATCTGCGAATCATCGTGGTCATGTACATGCGGGAATCGCGGCAGAAGATCGCCGTCACTCCAATTTCCTTCGGACTGGGAACGGCGTTGGCGGTGAGTTTTGTAGCGACACTTTATCTTGGAATTTTGCCGGAGCGAGTTTTGCAATATGCGCAACAGTCTGCTCGGGAACTACTGCCGCAGGCGCCAAGTGCGACAGTAGGAGTAGCGCAAACGCCGCCTCCGGCGGCCATTTCGCGGCCATAAGTTTTGCTGTGGAAATCGCAAAACGCGCATTGACAAGAAGGTTACAACGCGTGCATCATGTTGGCACCGAGATTCAGTTCAGTCTTTCTCTCTCAACAAATAGAACAGTCTGGAGAAGAGCAAATGTATAAATTGATTCAACAGCTTTGGACGGAAGATGCGGGACAGGACATTGCCGAATACGCGGTCATGCTGGCTGTGATTCTGGTTTTGGTGGTGGGCACGGTTCGCTTAATCGGATCGAACGCTAACAACGCCTTTTCCAACGTAGCCAGCTCAATTCAGTAAGAGAATCGCAGTCGGCCCATTTCGTCCGATTCATATCACGATCGAGCAATCCTATGACACGATTTAGTCCAGGCACCGCATTTACCGCTTGCTTCTGGTTTACGAAGAAAGCGGCTGCGGAGCAGCTTGGAGTGAGGTTGAGCCACTAACGGCGACCTGAACAAGCTTCAACCGCAAGCCGCGATCCAATGATCGCGGCTTTTGATTTTTTTGGAAAACAAGAAAAGGAGTCCCAGCCCGATGATCGTCAACATGTCAGAAAAAGCGACGGAGCAGGAAATCAACCACATTATTGAGCGCATCCGCGAAGCCGGCTATCAACCGCACGTTACGCGCGGCACCGAGCGCACCATTGTCGCGGCCGTGGGCAGCGGACGCCGCCATGAGATCGAGGCGCTGCAGGTGGCTCCTGGCGTGGATACTGTGGTCGCCATTGCCCAGCCGTTTAAGCTGGTCAGCCGCCAAGTGCGCCCGGAGCGGACAGTGGTGAAGATCAACGGCGTCGCCATCGGCGGTCCCGAAGTAGTCGTGATCGCCGGCCCGTGTTCGGTGGAATCGCGGGCACAGTTGATGGATACGGCGCACGCTGTAAAGCGGGCTGGCGCCGCCATGCTGCGCGGCGGGGCTTACAAACCGCGCACTTCTCCGTATGATTTTCAGGGGCTCGGGCTGGAGGCGCTGAAGATTTTACGCGAAGCCCGCGAAGAAACCGGACTTCCGGTCGTCACCGAGGTGATGAGCACGGAGGATGTCGACGTGATCTGCGAGCACGTCGATATGCTGCAAGTGGGAGCGCGGAACATGCAGAATTTCGCGTTGCTGCGGCGGCTCGCGACGGTGAATAAACCAATTCTACTGAAACGCGGCCCGTCAGCCACGGTGAAAGAATGGCTGCTGGCGGCCGAGTACTTATTATCTGGCGGCAATCAACAGGTTGTGCTCTGTGAACGTGGCATCAGAACTTTTGAAACGGAGATGCGCAACACGATCGATTTGGCCGCTGTCGCTTTGGCCCGCGACTTGTCACATCTGCCGGTGATCGCCGATCCCTCTCACGGAACCGGTAAGCAGAGCCTGATTGCCGCGGTTTCCCGAGCAGCGGTTGCTGTGGGAGCGGACGGTCTGATCATCGAAGTGCACCCTTGCCCCGAGCGCGCGCTCTCGGATGGCCCTCAGTCGCTCGATTTCGCAGGATTCGGCAAAGTCATGCGCGCATTAGCCGAACCGCTGCGGCAGACCGCCAGCTTGCCGGCTGCAGTCACAGCTGTCTCGTAAGCAGGAATTGTTTACGACGATTCGGTTTCTGGATCAAGGATTCAGCATCGGCGAAACGTGTAAATCGGTCGCGCGCTTCGCTCAGCGAATCTCGGCCAGCGAATGCTCTAAAGCGCCACGCTTCGGTGCCGGCATAGCACCCACTTCGCTGGCTACCCAGGCGCCGACAAGATTCGCTACTTCGTTCATCAGATCGAGAGATGCGCCGTGCAAATATTCGTGCACCAGGCCGGCGGTAAAGGCGTCTCCCGAACCCACCGTATCGGCTACGCGAACCCGAAACCCGGGATGCCGGCTTGACTCATGGCCGCGCACCAACAAACTGCCGCGTGCGCCGCGCGTAACGCAGACTAACTTCAGGTCGTAGGTCTGGGCGAGCCATTGCGCCGAAGAAAATTCGTCCTTGTGCGCAGCTTTATTCAGGCTCATGATCTTCGGCAGCTCCTCGTCATTGAGCTTCACAATGTCGGCATGCTTCATCGATTCCGCCAGAACTTTCTGCGAATAGTAAGACTGCCTGAGGTTGACGTCGAAGACTTTCATTGTTCCGGGCGATGCCGCCGTGAGAAACTTTAGAATCGTGGCCCGGCTTTCTTCCGATCGTTGAGCCAGCGAACCAAAACAAATCGCGTCCGCTTTTTCGGCAAGATGCTGCCAATCCTGCGTCCACGCCAGGGCATCCCACGCAACCGGCTGTGCAATCTCAAAGCGCGCCAGCCCATTGCGGTCGAGTTCCACTTTTACGCTTCCCGTGGAACGCTGGCGGTCAGTCTGCACGTGATCGATGTTGAGTCCCAGCTCTTCCATGCGGCGCAGCGCTTCCAACCCGGAAGAATCCTCACCGACGCGGCTGGCCACAATTCCCTCGTCTCCCAGAAGCGTCGTAATGTAGGCGAAGTTTGCCGGCGCGCCGCCCAGGCACGTGCGTTCCGGCAGATGATCCCAGAGAACTTCCCCGAGCCCAACGACTTTTTTCTTCATGGCCGCATTCCGGAAATCGTTTACTTGACTTCTGCACTACCCGTAGTGGGTCGTCTCAGCCCTGTTTCTCGAGCAAACCGTCAGTTGCCGCAGTTTGCCGGGGAGCGATCCAAAAATTGCAGTAACTTTCTCGCCGAAAACAGATCGGGATTAAACGCCAGCACACGAAGAGTGTAAGTGCGAGCCTCGCCGAACTTTCCCGCCGCGCAATAAGCACGCGCAATGTTCATACCAATGCTGCTTCTGGCTGGCGTGCGTTGGAATGCATTCTGCCAGAGCTGCATGGCGCCCTGCAGATCTCCAGCCTGGGCTTCGATCACGCCGAGGTTCGTGGCAGCATCGACCAGGGTCGGATCCTGGGCAAGTGCCTTCTGATAAAGCTCGCGGGCATGCTCGGTCGCTCCCCTGCGCTGATCGGCATAAGCCAGAGCAGAAAGAAGCGCAGGATCGTTTGGCGATTGCTTTACCGCTTTGGAAAGGAGCTCTCGCGCTTTTTGCTCTGCCATTGACATTCCGTTTTCCGCAATTGAATTCCAGGCGAGGGCAAGATCTCGTGGATCGGGCGCAGTCTTGGTATCTGGGATCGGAACCAGGCTGGGTAAGGACGAAGATGTCCCATCCGAATTCTCCAACTGCTGCGGAAGGATTTGAGGCCGCCGCGGGATGCGATGGTCCGTAACTTCGGTATGCGCGACGTCGACGCTCGGCGAAGCAGGCATGTGGCACGCGGTGCAGTCCGGATGATCCGGATGGTGTTTGGCTCCGAAAGCGGTGCCGTGGCATGAGAGGCACTTGCCTCGGTAGAAAGCAACCCGCTCTTCCGACGAGGGCGACCGATGCGGATCATGGCAGCTCGTACAAGACATGGCATCGCCCGATTTCTTCTTGCACTGGCTCTGCGCCAAGGCCTCCACTTGGCTGACAGCGCCCAATCCCATCCCCTTAGCGTCGATGAGAAGGAAGTACCGCACGTAGTCGGAGAGAGCGTCGCCAGGCTGGAATTCATAGGCGTGACGTCCTGGGCGTTCGACGGCGGCGTTGCCTTCCAGGTGGCATTGCATACAGATGTCATCGCGCCGCGCCGGCGTCAGTTTGACCGGATTGACGATAGCGCCACCATTGACATGGGCACCACCGGAGCCGTGGCAGCGCTCACAAGCCACACCGTTGTGAGTGAAGGGAGGATCGGGATAGCGGTTATCCGTGCCCTTCGCAGGAGCCTTCATTCCACTCACATGGCAACGCAGACAACTGGTGTAAGCGGGAAGGTTGAGCGGGATTTCGCGCGCGGACTGGTAGGCTGGAGCCATGTCCCACATTTGTTTGTTCGCGTACCAGTTCACGGGAGACTCGAAGAGAAACCCTTCGGTCTCAAATAGGTAACTGAGTCCACGGCGTCCTGATCCGATGTAGTACAGCAACTCTCGCGTGCCGCGAACCTCCGGATCGCCGGGCCGGTCGAAGCTTAGCCAGGCGCGACCACTCTCCGCGTAGATGCGGTAGTGTATGCCGGAATCTTTGTGCGTGAACTCGGCTGGCATGAAGCCGTCAATTGCAGGGCCGCTGGCGTGAGCCATCGAGGTTCGCTGATAAGATTCGTAGATCGACGCATGGCACCGGGCACAGGCTTTGTTGCCAACGTACGCGTCTGGGCCGGAGAGTTTCGCGGGCGGCGCGTCATTTGCGGTTGGCTTCTGCGCCGCCACGGCGGCTGCTGACCATAGCACGATGAAAAGAAATCCCGCAGCCGCGCGCCACTCCCACCATCCAGAGCGAATCACGCATCGCCTAACCCGACCGTGCTCGCCCCATTCTGTTCGAGACAACAGGAGGGAGCCGCGGCAGGCTCCCTCTTGGAGGAAAGACGACTGCATCTTGTGAACCAGTTTCGTGACTAGAAGGTCAAGCGCAGTCCAAAACTAAGCTGGCGCATTCCATTGGGCGAACCTGGAGAGGCGTCCGCTTCAATATCCGTGACTTTCCCATTGCCGGCGCAATCGATACAGGTACCACTGCCGCCCTGGTTTTGGTTGAAGCCGAGAACGGGATGGTTGAACACGTTATATGCGTCCATACGGAATTGCAGCTTGACCTGCTCATAGAGCAGGAAGTTCTTAGCAAGAGATGCATCAGCGCCGAAAAATCGCGGCCCCCGGAAACTGTCATAGCCGCGGTTCCCGATGGCGTTGACTCCGGGGTCGGAAAATCCGTTGCCGCTCGGCAGACTGGTGATGCCTGTCGTAGGGTCGACTACATCTGTGACTGGCGTGAAGAAAGTAACCTGATGCGTCGCACCGTCGAAACTGCCCGCTCCGGTGTGGAACGATCCTGGACCCTTATTTGGACGGCACACGCCGGTGTCTTGCTCCAGATTACAAACCGAGCCCGACAAGCCAGGCGTCCAGGGCAGGCCACCGGCCCAATTGACCGTGCCGCTGATTTGCCAGCCGCCGATCACCTCATCCACGCCGCGGCCCACCCCACCAGCGAACGACTTACCCTTGCCGAAGGGCAACTCATAAATCAGATTCGAAACCCACTGGTGATTACGCAGATTGTCATCCGGCCCGTAGGCTATCGACTTCTGATCGGCGTAAAAATTACTGTCGTAGTGATAAGAATGGGCGTAGTTGTAAAAGCTCATGAACTGCAGGCCCTTCGCGAAGCGTTTATCGACCTTGATGGTGAGCGCGTTATAGGTTGTGCTGGCATCGTTTCCGGCATAATTGCCCTGGTCGGTGAAGCAGCACTGCAAAACGCCCGGGGCGCTTCCCAAGGTGTTGGACGGGTCAGCATACGCAGGATAGGTAAACGCGTTCCAGTACGGACGCCGCTCCACCTGAGGGATAGCCGGCACCCAGGTACAAGCGGCTGGGCATCCCTGCAGGGTTCCTGTTCCAAACCCTGGCTGATTGATATTGTAAGTCGGGCCATCTCCGGCGAAGCCGTGGGTTCCCTTGTTCCCGAGATAGGTGACCTCCAAAGTCATCGTACTCGTCAGTTGATGCTGGACCGTCGCGTTCCAAGTGTCGACATAGGGCAAACGCTGGGAAGTCGGCCTTATATGAGGCTGAATGCAGGAAGGAGGGACAATCGTACCGCCGGGGCCGGTAGTATTCCCGAAGGTGCACCCAGGTCCAGCCAGAGGTAACAGGCCGTTCGAAGGCACTGCCGGGAATGTGAAGACCGGAGGCCCTGCTGCCAGGGTGAATGCATCCAAATACTGATTCGTATTTTGTGCAAGCTGAGCCGCCAGCACCGGGAGATTTTGCGTTACGGCGTGGCCGAAGTTGGAGCCGAAGACTCCCATGTCATAGCTGCGGCCATATCCCATACGAACTACAGTTTTCGGCCGCACCTGATAGGCAACTCCGAGACGGGGAGCAAAGGCGTGCCAGTCGTTCGCGATGTTTCCGTTGAGGCCGATCCCACCAACACCAGCAACGCGGTCCTCGCCTTGGACGATATTCGCGAATCCGCCGTGTTGGACGCCGTTCACATATTCTGGGAAGTAAACTTCCCAGCGCAAACCGTAGTTAAAAGTCAGTTTCGGAGTGACACGCCAGCTGTCTTCTCCGTAGTAGAACATGCGGTGTTGTCTTTCCGCGGCGTTAGTGCTGGTGCTGACGTACCGGCTCACGCTCCTGACGTCTCCCAGGAGAAAGCTCGCCAGAGCCAAGCCGCCCGAACCGCCATTAGAAGTATTGCCATCGGTGAAGTTATACACACCCGTTCGATTCGAGTCGCTCGGCACGCGCAGGTTCTCCGCGTAGCGAACATCCGCGCCAAATTTAAAGGTATGGTTCCCGCGGGTCTTGGTCCAGTTGGTGACAAACTGGAATTGTTGTTCGCTTTCTATGAGCGGACAATTGCAGCGGGCAACGCCTAGGCCATCGCCAAACGCATCTGAAGTCTGGTTGTTGTTGCCATTGAAGTCGAACTCGCCCCACCCTGAGGTGAAAGGGTCGCCGAGATTTGCGTTCGGAATTCCGACGGCGGTCATAGGAGTTGCGCCCTCATCCGGCTTGTGCGTATGCGGGTTGTATTTGAAATAGCCGAAACGGAAATCAGCCAGAAGTGACGAACTGAACGTTTTGGTCACTCCCGAAGCCAAGCTGTGATTGTGAACGATAGAGCTTCCGGCCAGACCGCCAGGACCAAAACCTATTCCGCCCAAAGCGCCCAAAGCCCCCTTGCCGGAAAGGCTGAAGTAGTCGAGGCTATAACGTCCGAAAATCGACACGCTCTGGCTGGCGGAGTAATCAATGCGGGTATCGAAAGCGTTCTGGTTGAACGGACCCGCTCCATTAGCCAGAAAGTTAAGACTGGTACCCCCGTTGGAACCTGGGTTGTTTGGCGCAGGGAACAGGGCCAGGATGGCGGCAGCTTGCGATGAAATTCGACCAATCGGGATCAAGTTACCGGCGAATTGCGCCCTGCCGGTCCCGTCCGGGTTTCCTGTAGTGGGGTCGTAAACCTGTCCGCCACTACCACTGACAGTGGTTCCGATATATTCGCCCAAATCGCAAAAGCCGGGAGTACTGCTTGTTGCGTTCGTAGCAGGATTACAGGTTGACGTCACCGTCGCTGTGGGCACCGATATCTGATTTGTTATTCCACTGGATTGTCGTGTAGCTTGGTAATCACCGAAGAAGAACAGCTTGTTCTTGATGATCGGGCCACCGACGCTCCCACCGAACTGCTGCCACTTGCTTTGAGGGATGGGACTGGCTGCAATGCCGGGGCGTGCATCCCATTGCGTGAAAGGATCCTTAGCCTCGGTTGCATCCGTGCGGCGGAACCAGAACCCGCTGCCGTGAATCTCGTTGCTGCCCGACTTGGTCTGCACAGTGACCAACCCGGCAAGCGCTTTGCCGAACTCGGCGTCAAAATCCGCAGTGGTGATTTTTGCTTCGGTCACAGCGTCGAGGTTCGGATTGATGACGATAATCCCCAGGATGGGATCTTGATTGTCGGTGCCGTCTAATTCAAAACCGGTCCCGCTAAAGTGCTGGCCATTGACGAATATTTGGCCGCCGCCTTGCGGGTTCTCGGTCGCGGCATGTGACCAACCGAGCTTTTGGGTCCCCGGGGTCAGGAGTTCGAAATTCGTGAAGTTGCGGTTCAGGACGGGCAAGTCTTCGACGTATTTCGCATTAAACTCCACCGCTACGTCGGCGCGGTCAGTCTTCAATTGCGGGGCTTCGGCGGTTACTTCCACCTGCTCGCTCGCGGAGCCGACTTGGAATTGCCCGTTGACGTCGGTGCCCGTATCCGCGGAAACCTGAATATCTTTGAATTCCAACGTCTTGAACCCCGGGCCTGCGATCTGGACCGAGTACACATCTGGGGTCAAGTGGCTCACCGAGTAGTTTCCACTCTCATTCGTCGTGGTCTCGGTAGACACGTTCTTGGTCTGGCTCGTGACTGTGACCTTGGCTCCGCTGACGGCGGCTCCCGAAGGATCGGTTACCGTGCCCAAGATGCTGCCATAGACGGCCTGACCGAGTGCGCTCGGCACCCACAGACTGCACAGGAGACTGAACACAGCCACAAAGATCCAAGCTGACCTTTTCATGAAACTTCCTCCTAGAAACTGTTAAACCGAAGTGCCCCGGAAATGCAGGATGGTAATGGTGATCACGAACTGTGCAGTCGTAGTACAAAACAATTAGCTGGATAAAGTTTCATTAGGTTTGATACCGTTACAGGTGTAAAGTCCCAATGTTGCAGTAAGATACAACGTTCGGTTACTTCAACGTAATATGGCTGTCACTCATTCCTTCGCGCTCGGCCGGGAACAATGCTTCCAGCAAATAGATAAACTTATTAAAAGCCATAGTCTGCACACCTCCGAATCCCTGTGCAAACTGCTTCGGTACCTTGCCGAACATTCGCTGGATCATCCTGGTGTCGGGCTCAAGGAATATCAGATTGCCACCGAAGTTCTAGGCCGGCCCGCCGGATTCGATCCGCAAAGTGATTCCACAGTTCGCGTGCAGGCGGGGCGACTGCGCGTAAAACTCGCCGAATATTACACACACGAAGGTGCTGACGATCCCATTCTGGTCGAGATTCCGAAGGGTTCGTACGCTCTCACCTTTCATGTGCGCGCAGGAAAGTCGGGAGTTCAAGCAGCGCCTCCTATCGCTTTGGAACCTGCGATTAAGAAAGAGGAAGCTCCCCCTTTCAGTCGCGGGATGGTGATTACGTTTGCAGTTTTTTCGGTTCTGCTGGCGGCATCGCTCTCCACGACTGCGATTCTGTTGTCGCAAAGAACTCGAACGCAGGCTGCGAGCAGCGCCTCCGTTCCGGCTGCTTACCAGATTTTCTGGAATCGCTTCCTGACTGGACCGCAACAGCCCTGGGTAATTTTCAGCAACGGGAATTTTGTCGGCAGGCCAGAAACCGGGATGCGCTACTTCAATCCGTCATCCGATGCGCGCAGTTTTATTCTCGACCACTACACGGGCGTGGGAGAAGTGCTGGCCATTCACGAACTCGACCATGTTTTCGCGCTGCTGAATCGTCCGATCAGGGTCAAACGGGGCGCGCTGTTTTCGCTGGACGATGCCAAGAACAATGACCTTATTTTCGTCGGCTCGCCTTCGGAAAATCTCACGCTGCTCGATGTTCCAGGAACGCAGGAATTCATTTTCCAGCGACTCGACTCCGGCCCTCGCAAAGGTGATCTCGCGGTAGTGAATGTGCATCCCTTGCCTGGCGAGCCTAAAACATTTCTCGGAACGCCGGCGAATCGGCCCACCACCGAAGATTATGCAATTGTCAGCTTGTTGCCCGGCCTCGATCCGTCGCGCTCGATTCTGATTCTGGCCGGGGATACTACCTTCGGCACACAGGCGGCGGTGGAATTTGTTTGCCGCGAAGACTCGGTCAAGCAATTGTTGGATCAGTTGCACGTCTCGAAACCCAGCGACCTGAAACCCTTTGAAGCGCTGCTGCACGTAAAGATCGCGCATGGAGTTCCGGTGGTGACGGACCTGGTGTCGGTTCGAAATCGCAGCCACTGAGACGCAGCGCTGGATTTATTTTCCTGGCGCGGTTAAGTGCGGATCCAGTTCGGCGGCTTTTTGAAATTCTTTTGTGGCTTCGTCGTTGTGGCCTTGCTGATTCAACGCCAGTCCAAGCTGATAATGGGCGGCCGCGTACGTGGGCTCTGACGCAATCGCCGATCGAAACTGTGCAATTGCGCCATTTACGTCGCCCGCAGCCAGCAATCTTTTTCCCGAATTCGTCGAAAATGTTGCGGCTTGCAGATTGTTGGTGAAAGCCGCAATCTTCGCCCCGGCCTTCGCTTCCGCAGCCGCTCCCTCAGCATCGCCTAATTGACGCAACACCGCCGCAAGCGTTGTGTGCGCCCCCGCAAAGTCTGGCTGCAAATGAATCGCCTCCCGCAAGGCCGATGCCGATTCCGGAAGCTTTCCCTGCTGCTTTAAAACCGTTCCAAGTGTGTAGTACGCTTCCGCGTAGGTGGGCTGAGCCTGAATCGCCGCCTGCAGTTCGACCGTCGCCTTGTCGAATTCTCCTCTCTGCCAATACAGAACGCCGAGCGTGTAGTGCGCGTCTGCCAAGTCTGGCTGCAGGCGGATTGCATTCTGAAATTCGGTGACGGCCTTGTCGAGTTGATCCTTCAGCTTGTAGGCCAGGCCCAGGTTGTAATGGAGTGACGCGTTTTCGGGAGATAACTTCAGCGCAGCCTGCAATTCAGTGATCGCCGCATCAAAGTCGGCCCGCTGCAGGTACGCTATGGCCAGGTTTCCTCGAAAAGTGCCGTCGTCGGGGCGAAGCTGCGCGGCGGTTCTGAAATTAGGAATCGAGCCAAGTGCGTCTCCTTTTTGCAGCAACGCCAAACCCAAATCGTTGTACAGCTCTGCATCCTGAGGACGGAGTTTTACAGCCTCACCAAACGCGGTCACCGCGCAATCATGGTCGGCGGCGTGCTGGCAGGCAAGACCCAGTTCAATTTGCAATTCGGGCCAGTCTGATTTCAGCGAGGCAGCCTTGCGCAATTCCTGCAACGCTTCCGCATTCTTGGATTGTGACGTCAGGGTTTTCGCTAAATAGTAATGAGCGGCAACGTCTTGTGGAGCGAGTTCGACCGCCTGCCCTAGTTCGGCCGCAGCCTCGTCGAGCTTTGAAGCCTGCAAGTACACGACACCGAGATGAAAATGTGCTTGCTCCAGGTTTGGTTGGAGGCGTATCGCATCTTTAAATGAGATTTCCGCGCCGGCAAACTGATTTTGCTGCGCCAGAATGGTTCCGAGTTCATCGCGCAAATCGGCGCGCTGGGGAGCTAGTTCCACTGCCCGCCGCATGTTCGACAGAGCTTCGTCCCCAACACGAGAGCTCAAAATCTTCGCCAACATGCGGTGAGCCTCGGCATTCCTTGGAGCGATTGAGACAGTTGCGCGCGCTTCCCGCTCAGCCTCGGCGGCGTTCCCTTGCTGAGACAGTACTCCCGCCAGAACGAGCCGCGGCTCGACCAAGTCTGGCTTGGCTTTTATCGCAATTCGCAAGTGCGTCAGGGCGGCTTCGGCGTCACCTTGCTGAGCCAGCACCCAGCCTAGTTCCGATTGCGCTTCCGCATCATTGGGAGCAAGGTGCACCGCCTTTTCAAATTGCGAGCGAGCGGCAGCGATGTCGCCGCTTTGCTGCGCCGCCTGTCCCTTCCGAAGGGCCGACTGTTCCGCAGAATTTGCAGAGCCCGCAGTCTGGGGTCGCGCGCCCGCGCTCACTGTGAGCGAGGTCACGGCTAATAGAAGAGCGATCCTAAAAAGATTTCGGAGCACAATAGATGGAAGGACTTTGATCTTTTTCGCATTATATCGAATGCGATACACATCTCCTGCTGACGTTTGCAAGAGCTGTCCTATGTCTTGCGCCAACGAATCTCAATAGATTCTATTCGCTCCCTGCGTGCTCTCAATCTTCCCGCGCTTTACTGAAAGTGAGAACGCAACTCCTCCGCGGCCTGACCACGCAGTCAAATCAAAATGGCCGCCAGATGGAACTCGGTACACTGCCACATCTTGAAATGTAAGTGGCATCCCTTCTTGGCAGACCTCCGGCGCGTGTGCTGGACGCAAGAAATACGCGCCGCTCCCGGAGCCCACGACTGTGGCCTTTCCATCCGCCTCAACGAGGACTGCCGATTTTTCATCGATTGCAATTTCTCGAGGGGACTGGCTCCATCCATCTTTCATAATCCGCGCGAGAAACCCCAAGGAACGCCCCATACGGTCGCGAGTGACGAAATGCGAATCTGTGATCAGATTTTCGAGATGCGGAATTCTCAGAAAATCCCGCACTAGCGTCACCCGGTCGAAATAGGGATCTTGTAGAACATCTTCTGACGACAGATTCTTGTCGCCCGGTTTATCGCCAGTCGCACTGTAAACAAACTCGCCCTCGACCGCCAGTCCCGCGCTCGTGCCGCCGATGGGCTTGCCTGCCCTAATATTCTCGTTCATCGCGCTCTGGACAGGCGTTCCCTTCCAGTTGCGAATGTAATTCGCCTGGTCTCCTCCGGCGATGAATATCACTTCCGCTCTGCGAATAATCTCGGCGACCCGGGGATCTTCGGCTGCCTCGCGACTTGGAATAATCAGCGTCGCCACCGAGTTGGTTTTGCATAATTTATTTATGTATGAGTTGTAAGCATCATCGCCAGTGGCGCGCAGAATCAGAAAATCTCCGCCGTCTCCTTTATTGCAGAGCCACGCAAATGCCTCATCCAGATCGGTTCCGCCTCCCATCATGGCGACACCAGCCACGGGGTTGGTTTTGGCATCGTCCTTATGGCCGATGCGGACATATTTGTAAGAATCCGCGGGAGCGGAATTTGCCACGTAAGTCAGCAGGAGAAACAGAAACCATCGAAGAGGTGTTTTAGACACGTCGGAAAATATACAGCACGGGCTGGCGATTTGGGGCCGGCCAAGCTTGCAGCACTTATCGTTTATTGGACGATGTCAGAACCGCCAGCAACTGATCGTCCGCGCCTTCATCGCTCAGACGCTTTCGCGTGACTGAGCTCAGTTTAAAGTCGACGCCGAACTCCTGGACTAGAGTCATCATGCGCTTGCTGGTGATGCCGCCGTTGAGGCCGGTTTCGACCTCGGCAAAAGAAAACGGCATTGCCTTGCCCGCAACCGGCTTTGGCTGGCGGGGCAGATGCGAAGCAGATTGCGAGTTGGTTGGTTGTGAAATCGGTTGCGAATTCGTGGCTTCGGTCGCGCGCCAGTTCGCCTCTTCCGGTGAGATCAGCCCTTGTGCCAGCATGGCCGCCAATTTATCTTGAGACGCTTTATTTTGTTGCACCGCCGCTTTTCGAAACCATTTCGCGGCTTCATGTTGATCTTTCGGAAGCTTTTCCGCTCCGTTCAAATACATGTAGGCCAAAGCGTACTCGGCCCCGAAATAACCTTGATCCGCGGATTTTCGCAGCCACGCAAGGCCTTGTGCCGGATCCTTGGCAACGTTGTTGCCTAAAAGATACGCCTGGGCCATATGAAATTGGGCGTTCGCATCCCCTGCATCGGCTTTGCGCCGAATATCGGCGAGATTCTGATCTTGAGCCACAACTGCGAGGGTTAGGACGCAGAATGCAAATGGTCCGATCGCTCGAAACAAAGACCTCATCGATGTACACAATCTTGGCAATGGCTCGGCCTGCCTTCTGGCGGCAGATTCTAAGCAGCATCAGCGCCGAAGTCAATGTGAACGAGGCTTCGGTGGTGGGTCAGTTGAACTTCTGATGGCATGTTCGCTCGTCGATGGCGTCGTCCCTTCGACAAGCTCAGGACAAGCTCTGAGCGTAGCCGTTCTTCAGGCGGAGCGAAGGATCTCCTGCTACGACACTGTGTGCCACGGGAGATCCCCTTCGGCTTCGCTCAGGGCAGGCTCTCGGCCCGCTGGCAAAAACGCGGGCTCTTCGGGATGACGCCCTGTGACAGTCGTAATTCAAACTGATCCACTACCGAAGCTTCCGCCTAAGCGGTGAAACCACCCCATTGAGCCGCCTGGAAGCAGGAAGGAACGGCCTTGACACTGGAAGGTTTCTGCCTGAGCATTCCCTGCTATGCAGTTCCTGCGGCCAGCCTGGGTTCCCGAATTCTGGCCGATGGGCGAGATGCAATGAAATATTGTCCCACCTGTCAGAAGACATATCCGGCCGAGTACAACGTGTGTCCTGCGGACCAAACTGCTCTGCAGAGTGCTCGCGAACTTCAGCCCGGAATGATCATCCGCAACAAATATCAGATTCTGGAGAAGATTGGCGTCGGCGGCATGGGGGTGGTCTACCGGGTTCGTCATCTCACGTTTAACGAAGTATGCGCCATAAAAATTGTCAGCGACGTGATTGCTGGAGATGCGAACTTTCTGCAGCGTTTTCAAAAAGAAGCGGTGGTAACCCGCAAACTTCGCCATCCCAATGCCGTGCGGGTGGACGATTTCGACTACACCGAGGACGGTCGGCCTTTCATCGTGATGGAACTGGTGGAAGGAAAGGATATCGGCACGATTCTTCAGGAGCAGGGACCATTTCGCGTTCCGCGGGCGATTCGCATTGCCACGCAGGTTGCGCGCGCGCTTGGGTTCGCTCACAAGCTGGGAATCGTGCACCGGGATATTAAGCCGGGGAACATCCTGCTCACCAGGGACGAACAGGGGCAGGAAATCGCCAAGGTTCTGGATTTTGGAATCGCAAAACTGCGGGAAGCGGTCGGCGACGCGAACGCGGGAATGACCATGACGGGGATGGTGGTGGGCACTCCGCTGTACATGTCCCCGGAACAGTTCATGGGGAAAAAAGCGGGCGAGGACATTGACGGCCGCACCGATCTTTATTCATTGGGAGTGGTGCTGTATCAAATGGTCACGGCGCAGCTGCCCTTTGAAGGAGACACTCTTTATTCGCTGATGATGCAACATGTGGAAGGAACGGTGCGGCCTCCGCACGAACTGGTTCCGGAGTTGCACATTCCGGA
Source organism: uncultured Acidobacteriaceae bacterium (assembly GCA_963801885.1). Taxonomy (GTDB): domain Bacteria; phylum Acidobacteriota; class Terriglobia; order Terriglobales; family Acidobacteriaceae; genus Sulfotelmatobacter. The sequence goes on along the minus strand of CAWDGL010000010.1, from coordinate 48,324 downwards.
GGCGCTTTCGCGAGTGATTCTGAAAGCAATCGACAAGTCGCGAGACCAACGTTATCAAACTGCCGAAGAGATGATTGCCGCGCTCGATGAAGTTGCAAACGATCTGGGAGCTGCGGCGCTTCCTGAAGAATCGCCGGCAGATCCCGCGCCGGTCGATGCTACCTCATTGTTTCGAGCCACGCCGGCGGCTCCGCTTCGCACCAAGACTGGGCCTTCCGTCGCTGCGAGCCCGGTGACTCCGCCTTCGTCACATCCGAGTGCAACGCCGGTGACTGTGACGATTGCCGCTCAGCCTTCAGCGGCTGGAAGCACTCCCGCGAAAGCCGCGCCTGCTGACTCCCTTCTGGTGAAAAGCGCGGCGCAGCATATATTTCTTCAGCCGCGAAGCTTTCGCCTGAAACATTTTCTGATACTCGTAGTTTTGGCGCTCGCCGCTGTTCTGGTGGCGGGCACTGGATATTTGAAATATCAATCGTTCCGGCGACTAAGAATCGAGAGTGCGGTCACAGAAAAGTTGAATGCAGGTTCATCGGCAAGCTTGCGACAGGCCGCAATTCGAGTGTTTGTGTCCGATTCGCGCGAAGTAATTCTCGACGGAAATGTTTCGAGCCAGGAAGATCTCGCTTCTGCGTTGACGCTGGCTGCCTCGGTTCCCGGCGTAACCGGCGTGACCAATCGAATCGCAGTCATTCCGGCGCTAAATCCGCCGGTATCTTCGGCGGCTGTGCCGCTTGGCGTTCCTGCCGCGTCCGCGGATTCGCTCATGAAAAAAGGCAGTGAGTTTATGGATGCTGGAAATTATCCCGCGGCGATCGATTGTTTTCGAAGAGCTGCCGCCGACCCCAACAACAAAGGCGCTCAACAGATGCTCGATCGCGCGCAGCGAGCCCAGATGACGGAAGAGTTGCTGCTCAAGAATCGCCGTTAAATTTGGCCGCCAGCGCAACCTGAGATCCACGTAGGGCAACGCTACCCGGCCGAATCAGTAACTAAAATTCGGCATTCCCGGCGTGCCCCCAGGAAGCGGTTCGTTACCGTCAAACTCGCCGCCGATGTAATCGTTAAAGCAGGAGTAAATACTGTTCGCATCGTTCAGGTGGTCGGCGATGATGGTATTCAATTTGTTTCTTGTATGGTCGCCCGTATATGCAAACCCAGTGCCATTATGGGTAATGTATCGCTGGATGCGGACGATGCCGTGAGTCATCATGTAGTTGAGTCCGCTGAGGGTGTTCAAAACAGTCGCGTCCGAAGCCCCCGGAGCGCAACCGGAACTCCTTAAAATAATCTCGACCGAACTAGTGAATTTCAGCAAGTCGCTTTGCGATATGGGCGGTGGATCGTAATTACCGGACCAACTCACAAGCCAGAATCCCACTCTGAAGCCGTTCACAGTATCGTTACTCGCGGTGCCGTCGACGATCAGGTCTAATATGCCTCCAGGTTTTTGATTTGGTTGGGCAGCTGACGGTTTTATTTTTTCCAGCATACAGCGCGTTCGCGCCGTTCGTTTGCCCGTGCTGTCGGGCTTTATCCCGATGGTATCCAAGAGCTTTATCGCTCGTTCAATGCGGACTCTGAGATTGTCGATGGCAGGCACTGGCGTCGGCAGGACCGGGGGCCCCGTGCGAACAAGCCTTACCACGACACGCCGGTTTTGGTTGTGATACGGCGGCGCAATCATTTCCTCTGCGCCTTTCGATTCGGTTTCCCACTCGACCCCTCCACGAGGTGGTGCGCCCATATTGCGATCATCCCAAAGTTTCAGCACTTTGTTCGTAAGAGCTTCCTCTACGGCTTCAGCCCGGTTGCCGCTCACGGTATCTTCATAGGCAGCGCCATGCCAATCTTTGTCGGAATGGCCAACGATGATTACGCTCCTATAGGGCGGTAGCACGGACTGGCCAAAGCTGGAGACGATCAAATCGGCCAAGCGATCGAGTTTGTCCTGCTCCCCTTTAGGGAGCAAGGAAACCTGATCTTTATACTGGCCCCATCCATAGATAACGGTCTCGATGTCTTGCGTAGAGGACTGGCCCAGCCCGTTCATAAAGGCGGCGTGTTCAATGGTTAACATGAAGCCTCCGGATAGCGATCGTTTATGGGCCTGAAGGAATCTTCAAACGGCAGCGTCGTCACGAACCTTGACTGAACGCTTCCTTCACAACTTGAGCTTCGGTTTGATCGGCTTGCGCCTGTTGATCTTGCAGCGCCTTTTCTGCGCTCGCGTCGGGTGGCGGAGGTGGGACATCGGAAGCAACGGTGGTAGTATCGGGAGCTTTCGGCAGACCGCCCGTCCCTTGTTTGGCGGCCAGATCTTTCATGCCACTATCCAGCTGTTCCTGGAAATGGTTGTGCATCTCCTGCAGATCGTCGACGCCAACCGCGACTTGTTTGCCGGGAGCGCAATCGGCCTTCTTTCCGGCGGAAACACTGACGTTGACTTTGTTGTCGTCGTCGGGAGTATCGGAGATGCGGGTGATGACGTCGCCCGCGGTGAGTTGGCATTCCTGGCCATCTCCCGTGACCGCAAGATCGCTGGCTACTACAAATGTGCGTCTGGCGGGATCAAGTGCGGCCGGTACTTCGTCGGCGGAGGCAGTCGCTGGTTGGGCGTCCGGGGCGGCGGTTGGCGCGGGCTTGGCATCCGCCTGTTCAGCGGCCAACTGCGCCTTCACTTCTTCCGCAATCGCAGCCTTGACCTCGGGAGTGAGGGTCACCTGTCCAGAATTAGCGGTTTGGCCATCATTGCCGCCACTGGGTTGCGATTGGTCGGGAGGCGGATTGTTCGCGGCGGCCTGATTCGCCGCGGCCGCGTTGGCGTTGGCTGCAGCCTGAGCCTCATAGGCGGCTTGCAGGTTTGCGGCAATCAGGTAATCGGTAAGCCAGAACGCAGCTGACGGATAGACAGGATAGGGGGCGAAGTAGCCCCCGTAATATCCGTACCAAGGCGCGCCGCCCCACCCCCAACCGTAGTAAACAGGCGCGGCCCACGGATTGTAGGCCCATCCGTAGTATCCGGGATGGTAGTAGTACGCGGGGTGGTAACCGTAGTAGTAGTGCCCGTGATAAGGATACGATCGATAGACATGGGCATAGGCCCGGTGGTTGATGATGACGGTCCGCGAAACGTAGGCGTGACCGCCGCGCGTGACGTAAGCGCGCTGCACGTAGCCAGAGTTTCGACCAGTCGTTACGATCCGCGCCCCATTATGCGTGCTCTCAATTCTGCGGCTTCCGTTCAGGCCATGCTCGATATGCATGCCGTTCCGATTGATGGAACGGATTTGTCCATTGGGACGAATGCTTGCCGAGCCGCCGCCTCTGAGCGCTACCTGCCTTCCGGGAGCAGGCCGGTTGGTATTTCGAGCCATGCTGCCATTCCCGGGCCTGGCATTTCCGGGTCTGGCATTTCCAGGTCTGCCCGCGTTGCCGCCCGGCCTTGCCGCCATCGTTCCCGAACCGGTCCTTCCCGCGGTCCTGTTCGCAGTTCCGGTACCACGATTGCCGGTGCTGGTGCTGGGCCGTGCGCCGGTGGTCGAGGGATGAGTTCCTGTCCCAGTCGACGGTTTGCTGGCCGGTCTTGCGGGAGTACTGGGCTTGGCCGCCGGTTTAGGTGGTGTCGGCGCGGTCTTCTTCTGCTCGGCTGTACTCACGGCTGCCAGCGACACAAGCAGCAACGGAAAAAGCATGAGCATCTTGCGAAAAATTTGCCGCCGCCTGGAATCCATATTCCTGGAAACAATATGGATCGGTTTGTTATGCATCGAAACAGTTTTCGTCTGAATGATAGCGAAAGAAACAATGTTCATTGCGACTCCTGGCCTGATTCCACCCGCTTGATTGTGACTTCATACACGGAAGCGTTTCACCTGATTACAAAATTCAATTCCCCGGAAATACTTCGTCTCGGTGTCGCGGCGAGCTATACGCCATGCAGAAATTTAGGATACGAAGCGAACTTGGAAGCAGAAATTTGCTGGGTCCGGAACACCGGCTCATGAGAGCGTTCGCAATTTTGATCCCGGCGAGCGGTCAAGTCAAGGGAAATTGCCGCAGCGCCATTGGAATTGTCTTTCGCGGATTCTGTGCAATCGCAGCTGCGAGGTATAATTCTGCGGCGAGACGAGTTGTATTTTTAGTGCCATCGGTAGGCAGGCTTGTGCCCGGAGGAACCGCTAATCTCAGATGAAATTTGGCGAAAAATACGAGCTACTGGAGTCCCTCACTACAGGGGGAGTGGAGACCTTTGTCGCCAATGACAAGGTTCGGGGCGAGCGCGTCCTGGTGCACATTTTGGAGGGCGAAGAACAAAGGCCGAACCAGCCGACGGTGCAGTGGGTGCTGGAGGCATTTCGCCGCATCGCACCAGAGCCTGCCGGAGTGGTTTTGGAAACAGGTCGCTACAGCGGCACGTTATATGCCTATCTGGTCACTCGAATGCCCGACGCAGCCGCGCTGCAGCGCTGGGTGCAGCTATATCGAGCTCAAGCGCGCGAGACCCTGGAGATTGCAGCACCCGCTGTTAAGGCCCCTCCCAAGGCAACCCGAGAAAGCGAGTTTCCAACCGCGGAGCTAACACCGAAACAATTGGCACCCGCAGGCTCGCAATTGTTTCGGGAACTGGACCCGCAGGTCAAACCCGGAAGCGCCGGTGCGCAGCCGAAAGAAGCGCCCAAAGAAGGTGAGCGGCAACCGCAGCCACCAGTCAACGAGAAGTCTGTTGCGGATCAGGTTGCAATCGATCAGACTCCAGATTCGAATGTAGTCACTCCTGGAATTCCAGCCACGCCGAAAGCGGACGCCGACCGTCCCAGTCCAGGGACCTCGTTTAGCTCCGTCTTTGCGCCGAAAAACTTTCCTGCCAACATAAATGCGCCCGCCAATGCGGGCCCGCAACCGGGAGAGTTTACGAATTTTTTTCAGAGTCCTTTTCGTGTCGAACGGCCAGCGGAGATTGCAGCGGATGCGCCGCAAGCGGTGGAACCTTCGCGAAAAAACGTTGGCGAATTCACGGCAATGTTCAACCCGCCACGAGGGGAAGAACCATCCCAGGGAGCAGGCAGTGCCGGCAATGAGCCCGCTGGCCCGGGATTTACCTCATGGTTCCCCAATCCGAATATAGTGTCGCGTACCTCGTTCCCTCCGGCGGCCCCGCCGGTAGCGCCACCGAGCGGTTTGCAGCAGTCGGTGGCGAATGACTCGCCGGTTTTTCCGGCGCCGATCAAGGAGCCGGTGATTGCGGAACAGCCGCCATCTTATTTCGGTCCCGGTCCCGTTGCGCCCGCTCCTCCGGTTTTTCCTACCCCAGTATTTCCCAGTCCGGTGCCCGGTGTGGTACCCAGTGTGGTGATCGAGAAGCCACCCGTCTTGGTGCCATCTCCATTCGCTTCCGACGGCGCCACCAACGCCTTCCAACCACCAGCCAGCCCGCCGCTTCCGAGCCCCTTGGCTGCTCCCGCTGGCCCGGGAGCCTACACGCAAATTATTTCCGTAAAACCTTCGGCGGGCGCTGCGGGGGCGCAGAAGCCGGCTGCCTCTGGCGGCTTTCCCTCGTTGCCAGTACCTGCGATTGCGCCCCCGCCGATGCCGCCCGCCCCGGCCATGCCTAAGATTACCGCCCCGCCTCCGCCGAAAGTACCCAAGCTGGAGAAAGTACCGATTCCAGAAGCGTCCATGTCCTATTGGCCGCTAATACTGACGCTGACAGTACTTTTCTTTATTGCCGTTTTGCTTGTGCTTTATTTTGCGATGAAGCACTGAGCGAGGCGCGGTTGCGATTCGGATGTGTATTGCTGATTGTTGATTTATGATTGCTGATTGAAAATCCGACTAGGGCTTCGCCAGGAAATCAGCGCGTCAATAGTCCTTCAGTTCGCTTGCGGCAGCAGGATGAGCAGTTCAAGCGTTGGATTCGCCAGCTCGCCCGGGACATACGCTGCGAAGTTCCGAGCGCGATTCACTGCTTCCCAGGCCGGTCCGGACTGATTCAGAGCGAAGTACTGATATTTCAGCTTCACCGGAATTGCGCTCGGTGGACTAGTCAGATGCCGAAGCTGAATTCCGGGTAGAGCCTGCCTTACTAGATGATCGATGTGAGTTGCCGAACAGACCTTCACCAGTTGTGGCACTTTCTGAATGATCGTTTCTTCGGTGGTCTCCGCGCTCACGGCCAGATACATCCGCGTATTCTGAAGGTATTTGTCGTGGTCGATGGCAGTGGCGTAAATCGAATTCTGCACCAGCTTTAACGGCAACGAAACAAGGTTTGTGGGCACCACGGTTTCGAGGAGCGAACGCAGCTTCTCATCCAGTTCGGAAAAAATCGGGCCGAGCGAATCATGCACGTAGAGGGGAAGATCGCGCGGGCGCATTTTCGCAGAGAAAGTAGTGAGCGAACCGGCGAGTCCAACCATTGCCGAATACAACTCCTCCGGGTGTCCTAACTTGCTCTCGTAGAGATGGGAAAAAACGGGGAAGTTTGAATTCACCGTGTACAACAGCCAGAAGTTCGCAATGTCGGAGGCGGTAAAATCCGCCAGACTTTGATTTTTCTGCCGCCGGCCGGCGGAAAGTTGTGTGCTGCGGGCAGAGAGCAATTCGACTAAGCCGCGCAGCAATCCCACCAGGTATTCGCTTGCGCCGATTTCGATGAGCGGAGGAATGAAGCGGGGATTGAGCTGGAACGTGCCGGCAGGAGTTCGTTCCACATTGGCGATCCGCAACACAGACGATCCTTCACGATTTTCCGAGTCGGCCAACAGGCGCATATTCTTTCGCGCCACCTGAATCGGCTTCTCGCTCGCACCCGTGTTTTCGTCGCGAAACGCAGTCACTTCCGCCAGATAGCGCGTACCGCCATCTTTGCCGGTGGAAACGTTCAGGCCTCGCTGGCGGTAATCGGGAATCGCCAGATACATATCCAGACTCTTGGCTCCGGGCTCGAAAAATTCCTCCAGAGATTTCGACGGCGGAGGCGGATCTGCCTCGGGAATCTCAAACATCAATCCATCGGGGAAAATTCCGGTGGCGCGGGTTACGGCAAACTGGCCCTCCGCCAGCAACTCCGCGTTGATCGCCAGATCTCGAAATCCCCACGGGCAAAACTTGAGCGCCTGCAGGCGAAAATTGAGCGCATCTTCGATGAAGCGGTCCTGGACCTGAAGGTGTTGAGGGGTCAGAAACGTACCCTTGGTCCAAAGAACTGGTTTTAGTTGCTTCATAGAATGGCTGGCGTGCACGTCTGCGCTGCCCGGAAGTGTTTCCCGAGCCGCTTTCAACACGGCTGCCCACGATAACAATTCCTGAGCCAGGAAGCAAAGGCAATTCAGAGCGGCAACGAAAGCGGTTGGCCTTCAGGCAAGCGACTGGCGAGATGACGGCGGTTGGCGTCATCCTGAGTGTAGCCGTTTTTCAGGCGGAACGAAGGACTCTCCCGCTAGAGAAAGCTTCGGGTCGACCGCCTAGGAGAATAAATTGAAGTGGGACAGGTCTACTCAGCGCCGTCCGACTTCCAAAGCCCTTCCATGAACTTAAGCCAATCCTGGGTTCGAGCGCGTATGTGCCGCCCTACGCCACGGGAAAATACCGCCAAGCCAAAATCTCCGCGAGCGCGGCGTAGCACCAGCTGAATTTCTTCTTGCAAGTCTTTTGAAATGGAAGCGTCGTTTTCCAGAGTTTCGAGCAACTCAAACATGTCGGGCGCAGCCGCGATCAGGCTGGCATTCGCATTGGAATCCGCATCCGACTCCACCGAAGCGACCGGTTGCCCACAAAGATTAATGACTCGCGACCACTTTTGCGGATCGATTCTCCACATGCCGGAAGTCAATCTTGTTTTGGCCATACGACTACCTCTCACCTAAGGGTCTACTTTGTGAAACACCTTCATCAATAGTGTAAGATGCCGCGGCTAACAGCAAGGTTACTAAGGTCTTTCCGAGGTTAACGTTAGGGGTTCCTACCGATGCCGCTCCGGGTTAACTCAGGCAAGCTGTGGCACCCCCTTCGGGTTGCATTCGCGCCTAAAATTGCTAGAATTCCCACCAGCCAAAACGGCGGGAGGTTCTCATATGCCGATGCAAGTTTGCATGGGAGCGACCATGATGTGCACCATGGGGATGGCTCCGAGTTCGCTCGTGGTTCTCCCCACCAATCGAGTAATGACCGACGAAGTTCCTGACGCCAACATCATGGACTACATTCCAATGGTGAATATCATGCCGTTTGGCATGTGCATGTCGCCCGCGAATCCAATGGTCGCGGCTGCCACAGCCGCCGCCTTGGGCGTGCTTACGCCGATGCCCTGCATTCCCGCCACAGTCTCGCCATGGGTTCCCGGAGCTCCGACGGTAATGCTCGGCAACATGCCAACGCTCGACAACACTTCGACAAACATGTGTATGTGGGCGGGCGTGATCAGTTTCGTAGATCCGGGAGAGTTTACGGTGATGGTGCCGTAGTCTTGGCGCGATCGAAATGGCGAGACCGCGCTCAATTCAACTAGCTCAACTTCGTTCCCTTGCTGCCATCGTCGGCCGTGTCGGGATCTTTCGGCGCGGTGGGTGAGTCTGGAGACTGCGGACTCGCGTCTGGAGCGCTGACCGAAGCGGCGCCACTGTTGATGAACACCATGGTGCCCGTGATGAATACGCCTGCGGGATTCATGTCGATCGTGCTGCCGCCAACTTTAAGCGTGAGACCCGCCGCAGCCTCAATCACCGCTACAGCTCCAGCGTTCAGATGGATGGTCGTATCCGTTTTCAAGGCATAAGCCATCGAGGTTTCGTCTTTTTTCCCAGTTACCGCTAAAGATACGTTTCCGGTGACGCTCTCGCTTTGATTGCCGGTCACTGAGAGCGACAGATTTCCAGTGACACTCTCCATTTGATTGCCGCCGACCTGCAGCGACATGTTCGTGTCAATTTTTTCAAAATGATTTCCCTGCACATGCAGGTGCTTGTCCGTTTGGATTTGCTCCACCTGGTTGGTGGTTACGATGAGGGAACGGTTCGCGCCGATGAATTCACGGGAATCGTTTTCAACTCGCAGATCCATATCTTTTTCCGCGTTGATAAAAATCTGTTCTTGTCCCTTCAGGTCTTCAAAACGCAACTCGTTATAGTTCGACGCACTGCCGCCTTTGGAACTGCGAGATTTAAAAGTGCTTCTGGTCTGGTAATCGGGAAGCGTGTAAGGCGGCATTTCATTGGCGTTATAAACTCGTCCCGTGATGACGGGTCGATCGGGGTCGCCTTCCAGAAAACTCACAAGCACCTCTTGACCAATGCGCGGAATCCACATCGCACCCCAATTCGCTCCGGCCCAGGGCTGAGAGGTGCGAATCCAGCAGGAGCTGTTTTCGTTTTTCTTGCCGAGCCGGTCCCAATAAAATTGCACAATGACCCGCCCGTATTTATCCACCCAAATTTCCTCGCCCTCTTTGCCCACCACCAAAGCTGGCTGCGGGCCCTGGACGAAAGGCTTGGGGGTAACTCGTTCGGGACGATACGTGACCGATGCGGATATGCACGAAAAATTGTTGGAGTAGGTTTCTCCGCCGCTCGAACCCGCGCTCGTATAGGTCTGTCCCGCCGAGGCGAAATGCCGCACTTCGGTCACGACATAATTTATGTTCTGGTCGGCGCGATAGTGGTTCTTTAATTCAAACGAATAGCCGGAGAGCAATCCGCGGCAGTCGCCGGAGCCTGACACCACCATGTACACAGCTTCTTCTTCCTGCATGCGTACTTTGGCAACGGTGTCCCCTTGATCTTTGGTGGTGTGGAGTCCGGGATAGTCAAATAGTTCCAGCGGTTGACTGGCGGCAAGGTCGACCACGGTGGGATCGTTGGCCAGCAAACTGGTGGATGGAGTAATGAAATTGTAATCGGTGACCGTGTATTTGCCAGTGCGGACTTCCTGTCCTACATGCCAGTTGTCGATCACTTCCGGGTCGTCCAGTCCGCCCACTTCGGTGTCATAGCTTATCGGGGAACTGGGACACGCCGGCAGCGTGCTCGACTGATCGGCCAACACCATGGTGTGTTTACCCTGAACGGAATGATCGAAGTAGTAAAAGATGCCGAACTCTTCCATGAGCCGCGAAACGAAGTTGAATGAAGTTTCGCGATACTGTACGCAATATTCGAGCTGAGGATAACTGCTTTTGAGGCTGAGCCGGAAATCCTTGAAATCGAAAAGATTAAATACCTGGCTGATAATGTCGGGCACGGCCAGATTCTGAAAAATTCGGCAGTCGGCTTCGCGGGTTAGAAACCACAACCAGGGCACGACTTGAGCGCGATAATGAGTGAATAACCGCTCATCGGTTTCGCCCTGGGTAAAACGGCTGACGTATCCGCTGATGTAACGCGGCGTGCCGTCGGGAAGATGCAGAGTGATCGAAACTTTTTGCCCAACAATATTCTTAAAAACAATCGACTCGTTCTCGAAGGCCAGCAGATCGAGTTCGTAGGTGAATAAGCGCGAAATTCCTTCGTATCCCGTCAACTCCTGCAAGAGCAGAACATCCTTGCCGAGGGGAGTATCCACGGCAATCAGCCGGTGATCTTGACTGAAGGTTTCGTCTGGCACGTACCGGTCCTTCCCTGGCTTTTATAAACAGTCGCAAAATGCGTCTCATTTATACACAACAACTTCTTGCAATCGCTACTGATATACGAATGCGCCATCCGCGCCAATGCCCACGCGAATTCGCTCCATGGGTTCATTCGCGGCCATGCGTCCTAACAACTGCCGCGAAATTTCCGGGAGCATCGTGTTGGTAAGTATGTTGTCCACGTTGCGCGCGCCACTTTCAACTTCGGTGCATCGCCGCGCAACTTCGTCTACTACGGCAGTGTCATACAAGAGTTCGATTTTGTGGTTTTCCTGAATCCGGCGCTGAATCTTTCCCAGCTTCAGCTTGATGATCTGCTTCATATTCTCGTCGCGAATGGGCAGGTATGGAATGATGACCATTCGTCCGAGAAAAGCAGGCTTAAAAATTTTGTTAAGCTCCGGCTTCAGCGCTTTCGCGAGTCCCTCGGGACTGGGCATAGTCTCCGGGTCGGCACACAGTTTCGCCATGGTGTCGGTGCCGGCATTAGTCGTGAGAATGATGATCGTGTTCTTAAAGTTAATCTCGCGACCCTCTCCATCTTCCATCGTTCCCTTGTCGAACACTTGATAGAAAAGTTCCAACACATCGGGATGCGCTTTCTCGACTTCATCGAGCAGGACCACCGAATACGGCCGGCGCCGCACCGCTTCGGTCAGCACACCGCCTTCGCCGTAGCCAACATATCCCGGAGGCGAGCCCTTCAACGTCGATACCGTATGCGCTTCCTGAAACTCCGACATGTTGATGGTGATCAGATTCCGTTCGCCGCCATAAAGAAGGTCAGCGAGCGCGAGCGCGGTTTCCGTTTTTCCGACGCCGCTCGGTCCCACCAGCATGAAAACACCAATCGGTTTGTTGGGATCGTCGAGCCGCGCACGGGAGGTGGAAATTCTCTGGCTGATAATTTCCAAAGCATGAATCTGTCCAATTACGCGCTGACCGAGGAATGACGGCAGAGAAAGAACCGTGGAAATTTCGTCCTTCATCATTTTGCCGACCGGAATTCCGGTCCAAGCCGAGATCACTTCCCCTACAATTTGGGCGTCGACCGCGACCCGGATCATGGGCGCTTCGCCCTGCAACGACGACAGATCCACCTCGGCCTGTGCCAGTTGCGAGCGCACGGCAGCCACATCCAAAGTTTTGGGAGCTTCCTCGACCGCTACGGCTGTCGAAGAGGATGCCTCGGCAGAAGTTTTTGCAACCGCAGCCGGAGCGGCCCCCGCGGCGACTCCAGGTATTTCTGTGCCAGTGTCAGTTGCTTGAGCACGGGCTTCGGCAGACTGACTGCTCGGCAATACCGCATTTTCCAGTTGCCAGCGCAGATCGCGGATTGTCGTCACTAAATCGCGTTCCTTTTCAAAACGAGTGCGCAGGCGGCCGAGACGCGATTCGATCTCCCTGCTCTTGGTGCCAATCTCCATCAACCGCTCGCGGTGATCGGTGCCCACCGCCGATTCGCGTTCCAGAATTCTTTGTTGCACAGCAAGATCGTCAATCTGGCGCACGCTGTCTTCAATCGCAGATGGCGTCGCGCTCTGCCCCAGAGCCAATCGCGCACAGGCGGTATCAAGGACGCTGACGGCTTTGTCGGGCAATTGCCGGCCGGCGAGATAGCGATGCGAAAGATGCACCGCGGCGGTCAAACCCTCATCCAGAATGCGGACTTTGTGGTGTTTCTCCAGCGACGGAACAATGCCGCGCAGCATGGTCATGCACTGCGCCTCGATCGGCTCTTCCACTTTCACTACCTGGAAACGGCGAGCCAGCGCAGGATCCTTTTCGAAATACTTTTTGTATTCCGACCAAGTGGTGGCGGCTATGGTGCGCAGTTCGCCGCGAGCTAACGCCGGTTTGAGAAGATTGGCAGCATCACCTTGTCCCGCTTGCCCACCCGCTCCAATCATGGTGTGAGCTTCATCGATAAATAAAATAATGGGCTGCGGCGAGGCCTTCACTTCCTCGATTAAACCTTTTAGTCGATTTTCAAATTCTCCTTTGATGCCCGCTCCGGCCTGCAGCAGCGCGAGGTCCAGCGTCCGCACTGTAACATTGCGCAATGGCGGCGGAACGTCGCCGTTGGCTACGCGTATAGCGAAACCTTCTACTACTGCAGTTTTCCCGACTCCAGCTTCGCCCGTAAGAATCGGATTATTCTGACGCCGTCTCATCAGAATGTCGACGACCTGGCGGATTTCAAAGTCCCGCCCCAGCACGGGATCGATCTTGCCGGTCTTCGCTTTTTCCGTGAGATTGATGGTGAACTGATCGAGGTTGGGAGTCTTGCCGCCGGGGCGCGCGCCGGCAGTCGGCGCGCCTGGCGCGGCCGAAGCCGCAACCGCCGTCTGTGCCTCTTCAGCTGAATTATCGACGATCGAAGCAAAATCCTTGCGCAGCGAGTCGGCTTGAATCTTCTGGAACTCACGGCTGATCTCGCGCATGAGCCGCACCAGTTCGTCGTTGGTCGCCAGCGCAAGAATGGTGAAGCCGGTGCGCACTTGACCCGCGTTGTAGTCGATGGATCCGATCGTCCACGCCTCGATCAGCATGCGCATCAACGTCGGACTAAGCGCTGGGGTGCGCGCGTTTCCGGTTTTCAGTTTGTCCAGCGCACGTGCGAGTTCGCCAGACAATCGCGATGTATCAATTTCGAAATGTTTGAAAATCGCGGCCGCGTCGTTGTCGGTGGAATCGAGAAGCTTCGACAGATAATGCTCGACTTCGATGTCATAGTGAGTGCGCGCCAGGCACAGTCCTGCCGCAGCCTCGAGCGCGCCGCGGGTCGAATCGTTAAGTTTGCCGATCAGCGATTTCAGATTCATGTTGTCTCCCTTGTGCTATTTCAAGCGCCAGCACGGTATCGTCCGGATCTCGGCCGAAAGGCGCGGACCTCACCCATGACACCCAACCCAATTGCGGTCCGGATGCGCCTTCCGCTCCCAACGTGCATGCCGGAACCTCTTCGCGTTCAAGAACCAGCTTCACTTCAAAATCCCATTCGTCGTTGGAAAAAAACTTTACCCACGCTCGCAGCGGCTCCCACGATTTACCCTCGGGCAGAAAATCCACATACCGGTCCAGCGTCAATGGACCTAAAACAATGCGCACCTTCGATTGCTGGTTCCATACTTCATCGCCCACCACTGCGCCGAAACCGAGTTCTCCGCTTTCGCTGCTCTGTTCCAATAACCGACATTGCGTCTCAGCGTCGAGACGGTACCACGCCCCAGCAAACTGCTCGATCGCAACCGGCACATCGAAGTAGTCGGCAAGAATCTGCTGCAAAGCCTGGGCCGAGCGCGGGCGCTGCGCCAGCAGTCCGGCATAGTAAACCAAAGTATCGTCCGAAATCGCCTGGCGATCTCGCAATCCCTCAGTACCCACGCCTAAGAGACTCAGCAAGTGGCGGGAGAACAGATCGCGCTCGCCTTGCTCGTAAGCAACATCGAAACGATATTTTCTCCAGGCGCGATAAAACAGCGAGATGATCCGGTGATTGAAAATATCCAGGAAATCTCGCGGAGAAGAATCCGACGCGCGCAATCTCTCAATAATCAGCGATGTGTAGGGATTAGGAAGAACTCCCTGTGGGCCAGTCAGGCCCATAAAATTTACGGTCATCTCCACGGGATGATCTTCAGCACAATCCATGGATTGAATCTGGCTGGCCGGAAACGCCAAAGAAGGGTGCACTGTAAAACGCGCAACTTCACTTTCAGGATGGGCGAAGCGGCCCACCGACGTCCGCTCGGGAAGAAACCGTTCGAGCAGACGCACCGCCTGAAAGAAGTCGAAAGCGTAGGGCTCGCGACGGAGCTTTTCGCCGACTTCGGTGGCGGCTAAATCAGAACTGATTGTCCGGCTCTCGGTGCCCACTCTTCTAACGGCTCCTTCCGCTGGCGGCTGCGCGCCACCAACTGGCTGAAACTATTCATCGATACATAAAGACCCAGGAATTTCTCGAGCACGCTCGCGAACAAGTACGCCCCGCCTCCGCTGAACTGCTCTTCATCGAATTCGATTTCCACGCGCGTGCCCCGCGCAAAACCGATTCCATGTTCGGAGATGACACGCGTGAAATGGCGGCGCGCTCCGACCGACGTAATTCCGCTGATCTGTTTTTTGGTCTCCGGAGAATCGGAAAAATCGTAAAGCTCAAGGATCTTCTGCAACGCCTCTTTGCCGTCGTCGACAATGGAAAGATAGTTCAACGACAGCTGTGAAATCAGCGACCACAGAGTTTTGCCGTCCAGGGGCGGACGCAGCGTTCGCGTGGGCTTGTGCAGCGCGACGATGCGCTTGATGGCGGCCGCGCCGGTCATTTCGAAGTCGCCGTTCTCGCTGCCGAACGGCAGGCGAGTGACGAGATCGCGATTGGTACAGTTGCATCGCACCGTCACCGTGTCGTAGTCGAGTTGCATGGGCCGATTGGAAAGATCGACCAACGAAAGGAATACATCAGTTCCGTCATCACCTTTACGCGTGGATGGCGAGCGTGTTATGTACCAGTACGCGGGCGTAGTGCCTTGCACGGCATGCCGCTCAGAATAGAGCGGATGATAGGTCACAGTCTCGTGAGTTTCGGCGTCGGTGCTGACAACTTCGTCCACGGAATAGATTTCCATGGTTTGCCGGCGGCGCGCATCGGGCACAATCGGATACTGGTACCGCGTCTGGTCGACCAGGATCGGCTCGGCCGTCTGGGAAAATAAATTGATAATGGGCGTGCATCCCAGGCGCAGCGTCTTGGCGTTGACTGCAACTTCCAGGCGCTGATGGCGGCCGTCCTGCTCAAAAGGCGAAATCATGAACAAGATCTCCGCTTTCGATTTCAGTCCTGCCCGCTGCAACTCCGAAAGCCCTTTGAGGCTCATGAAGAAAAATTTTTCTGGAAACGCGAAATACTCCTGCAGCAGGCGATATCCCACGAACGAACGTCTGGGATAAGGGAGTACGTCTTCAGATTCGCCGAAACCCATGGGCTGAAGATTTTTCACGGGAAGTTCGCGCACCGGCGCCTTAGGATTCGCAGGATCGCGCACCAGAATGCGGACACAATTTCTGCACAACAGTTCGTACAACCCGTGAACCACCGCGCTTTCGCCGTTCAAATAAAATGCAAGCGTCTCGAGATCGAGTTTGTCAAAAGACACGTCGGCGAAGCACTCTAGTTCCAACCGCAAGACCGCAGCTTCAGAGGCGCGCAACGCGGGGCGAACGCGATCGGGCGTCATCCATTGTGCCTGTGAAATCTTGAAGGGCCACAAGGTCACATCGTACGAAGTTCTGAATTTACAAGGCACTCCTTCCACCGGGCGCGAGTAGAGCACCGTTCCCTTCGGAATTTTGTGACTGCTGGTGAGCTTGCCCTGTTCGGCATCGGTGTGAAACTGCGCCACCGACATGGATGGCACGGGCCGCAAATAATGGGGATAAAGAATGTTAAGCAGCGCTTCGGTGATCTGAGGAAAATCGTCGTCGATGCGCAGATGAACCCGTGCGGCCAGCAGGGCAAACGCCTCCAGCATGCGCTCCACGTGGGGATCTTCGCAGCGATCGGGCTCCAGCAACAGGCGAGACGCGATCTTGGGATATTTGTCGGCGAACTCCGCACCCGTCTGGCGCAGGAATGTGAGCTCGCTTTCGTAATAGTTTCTTAGCTCATTGCGCAAGATCGGCCCCTTTGATTTCGTACTCGCCCTTACCCAGCTCCAGAACCGTATCGAATCGCACCGGCTCTGGCGCAGGGTCCATGCACAGCAGTCCTTCAATTACAAAATTCAACGCGCGATAACTTCCCTCCGTCATCTCCATGCGTACCCGGGCACGCTTAAGCCGTGGTTCGAAAACGGCGATTGCCAACTCCATTTCCCGCACCAGGTCGCCATGGTCTCGCGTGGAAAGAACCGATTTCGAAGATATGTCGGCGAATCCGTAGTGGTAGACGGAGCGAACGGTTTCACGCGACGACTCCGGCGCAGGATCGATGGTTCTCCTCGTATTGAGCAGCCATTCCAAATCCCGCTTCAGAGCCAATTTCAGTTCGCGCAACGATTGGGCGCGCGTGAGCGGAATTTCGGAACGGGTTTTCGGGTCACGATCGATCAACCGGTCCAACACCGAGAGAGTGACTGGTCCCGTGGCATCTCGCCTGGCCATGGCTTACTTCCCATCTCCCAATGCCTGGGCAGGATCGAGCCGGCAGATGCGCTCGAAGATTTTTTGTTGCTGCGCTTTGTCGGCCTGGACCTTGGTGCTCATCTTCATAATGGTGGCGAGGGCGCTGGCGACTACACCCGGGTCTTCCCACTCATCGAGCTTGTGGGTTTCAATCGCGGCCGCCAAGTCGTCGAGGATCGGCTGCGCGACGTTTCCTTTATTGGTCGACGCGCAAATTTCTACCAGCTGCATGCGGCGCCGGAACCGCTCGCGGCCCGAACGTTTGCGAGCGATATCCTGTTGCAGAATTTCAAACGCTTTTCGCTCCTGCCCTTCGCGCAAGGCTTGCAGCGCCGCTGAATAGGGGTCCGCCAGCTGCCCCGGCCACCTCGAACCAGAACCGTTGGAGCTTGCTGACGCCCGAAGCGGAGGTTCGGGCGCAGCGATTGGCTCAGAACTTCCCTGCTTCAGAGCCACCAGCCAGGCGCGGGTTTCGGCATTGGCGGCCGGAGTCTCATCCATGAGCGTGGCGTCGAGAAGTTGGGGAATGTCGGTGACCAGCGCTTTGAGCTCGGAGCGAATCGCGCGCGCAATCGCCTCATACCCTCCGCTCAGGGCATCGCAAGCTTCGACCACAAAGCGTTGCAAATCGAGCCATGCACGACTGCACGGGAGCGCCATCGCGCTTTCGGCAGCTTCCAACAAGTGCTCGTACTTCTTTTCGAGCAGGAGCTTTTTCAAATGCCGGCGAAGTTCTGTCGGTGGCGCTTCAAGCTTGGTGGGATCGGCAAGTTCGATGGCTGCGCGCAACTCTCCCCAACGCAGGCCGCGCAACATTAGATACGAAGCTGGGCTGGTGGGTTCGCGCCGCCGCAGGAATGCCGCGGCCTCGGCCACCTTGCGAATCGCATCCACGCGGTCGGCGGGCTCTGACGAAGTTTCGACCGAAATCAGAACGCCAGTACGGGAAGAATCCGAAGTCTCAGCCTGCGCCTCGCCCGGAGTCTCGGCGCTGGCAACGACTTCGACCGGATCGGGTTCTTTTTCCCGCTTCTTCTGAAGAAAGTTGTGAATCAAGTGGCGCGTTGCTTCCAAAGACGATTGCAGTGGACCAAACGCCGGACCATCGTCGCCGAATTTCTCGTCGCAAATTTTCTTCAGCTGAGCGAGAGTTTGCAGGCAGGAGTCGAGATCCTGTTCGGCCTGAGCGTAAAACTTCTTTGGAGTTTCTTCAAAAGCTTTGTCGAAAGCTTCGGGAGTGAGCTTGCCCTCTTTAACCAGAGCCGCCCGTTTCTTCTTGGCTTCGTCGGTTTTGGCCTGATCCTCGAATCCGACTTCGCGGGTTTGCTGGTAGTCGAGAAAGCTGTAAGAAAATTTCTCAACGACCGGAACTAGCTTAAGCGGAATGTCGAGCTTCGTTCCGACAAATCCCAGGGGCGCCCCGCGAGATTGCGAGTCGCCGTCTTCCAATTCCGGATACAGAGTGTCCCAGAACTTATCGACGAAGCCGTAGCACAATGCGAGACCATCCTTCAGGCCGCCGAAGCCCTTCCGCTTGAGCGAAGCTTCAGTAAGCCACGCTGCCAACTGCAGGTCTTTACTTCTTGTAGCAAGAAGGTCAGTGGTGAGTTTAATGACGAGAAGATTATCCGCGACCTTGCGGTCGCGTTCGGTCATTCCCGGCGGCGGTTGGTCTTCCTCGCGACGGGCTTCTTTGATTTTGTCGTAGACGGGATCGTAGCGCAGGTTGGCGCCGCTTGCATTCGGCCCTTCTATAGGGTTCAGGAGATCGTCGGGAAAAGGCATGATAGGGTCAGGCGGCCACGGAAGCTGGGTTGAACTCTAGCGCGCGTAGTTCGAGTAACGGAATCTCTTCTTCATCTACCAGCCACATTTTTTGGCCGAAGGGAACCTGGTAATCGTATCCCTCGGGCTTCTCCCAAACAGTCGCACGCCCCAGGCGCACGGCTTCGTCAGGATGGCGCCACGAAAAAGGAGCGAGAGCCGGAATCAACACTTCGCCCAGTTCAGTTCCTTTGAATGACGGCGTTGTGCGCACGGCGGCGGGAGTCCACAAAAGGTCTCTCAGCCGCTGCGGAGCCGGAATCTCGATGGACGCCACATGCTCCAGCGGGAGCAGTAGATAATTTCCAGCGGCGAAAATCTCCAGCCGCGCTCCAGTTCTGGGGTCGGCATCAGAAAACACAGTGAAGGGGTTTCCGTTTGCCACGCCTCCGCGATCGGATTCGGCGTCATCCTTCGCGGCAGGAAATTCTCCGCGCTCGAATAAGTCCTGGCGTTGCCGTTCGGCATACAAGGCGCTGCGATAAAGCAGAACACCCATCTCGCTGGAGGGTCCGGCCTGGGCCAAGACTTCCAGTTGCTTATCGGCGCGCTCATATTCGCCCGCAAAACAGAGGAGTTCGAAAAGAAACGTTCGTCGCCGGGTGTCGGTAGGATTGTCCCGCAATTCCGCACTCAAAGCCTTAATGGCATCGGTTAGCCGCCCCGCTCGATAAAGCTCCTGTGGATTCATCGCCGCACCCAGAATGTCGAAGTTAAAGCCGTGAAATTGAGACGTGAAATAAAATTCTGTAAACAGTTCCCGGCATTCGTGAGGGAAGACGACTCTAGCCGGAAGTTTCTGTCGAGCGTGAAGGCACCGCCGCAGGCAAACTCCCTGCCAGCGGCGATGCCTCCACATCTCGAATCAACGCGCCTCGGAACTATGTCTGTTGCACGGCCCCGATGTTGTAGGTTGCGTTCCCAGCGAGAGTGACGGAGCCACTGCTCGTGTCCTGGGTGTAGTACTGGAACTCGATCTGTTCGTACGCAATGCTTACGCTCTGCGAGGGTGTGCCCTGTGCGCCTCCACCCATGCTGTTGCTGGTGAGGTAGCAATTGGTCATCACTACCTGAAGATAGGTGTAAGGAGTCGCAGCGCCAGTCGATTTGCGAAGGCTGAAAGTGGACTTGGCAATATGCTGACCGGTGTAGAGAGCTTTCAAAATCTGATAGCTCGCCTGATCCACCGCACAGGTAAAGCTGAAGTCCGACAAAGAGCACTTCCCGGCCGAGAGACCCTTGCCGCCGACATCAGCGGGATTTGAAGCACCGAAAGAAAAACTGTCCAGCTCAATGTTGTTGGTCATCCCTTGCGCTTGGGATTCCCCGTTTATTCCGTCAATCAAAAGATACGCATCACTTGCCATAGCAATTCCTCCTGATCACACCACTTGAAATTCAAGCGCCCCATGAGGGCCTTGTTTAACGCTCCGACGGTACAGCGGGTTAGGACTTCGCAGCAGCCGGCAACTCCGCCACCAGCCGGAGCGACACGCTAAGTTCATCGAGCTGGAAGTGAGGTCGAAGGTAAGCAATGGCGCGATAAACGCCAGGCTTGCCTTTTACTTCTTCCACATCCACGCGAGCTTCGCGCAAGGGGAACTTGGCCTTGGTCGTCTGATTCGCTTTATCGTCCTGGGTTACGTATTGGCCGATCCAGCGATTCAAGAACCTCCAGGCTTCATCGCGCGACATAAAGCCGCCGATCTTGTCGCGCATCATCGCTTTCAGATAGTGCGCGAACCGGCACGTGGCCATCATGTAGGGTATTTGCGCCGAAATTCGGGCATTCGCCGTAGCCGCATCGCTGTCGTACAGCTTCGGCTTATTGCAGGACTGAATGCTGAAGAACGCAGCCTTGTCCGAGCCCTTGCAATGCACCAGCGATACCAAGCCCTGGTCCGCCAGCTCTTTTTCCCGGCGATCGGTAATGGCGATTTCAGTTGGGCACTTTAATGCCACATCGCCTTCGTCGGTGCGGAAGGTATGCGAAGGCAGGCCATCCACTAAGCCGCCGCCCTCTACGCCGCGAATGGCAACGCACCATCCGTAAGTAGCGAAGGCCTGCGTCATTTTTGAAGCGAGAGCATAGGCCGAGTTTCCCCAGAGATACTTGGAGTGATCGGTGCCGTCGACTCCCTCTTCAAAGTTGAAGCCTTCGACCGGGGCCGTGTCTCGACCGTAAGGCAGGCGCATAAGAACGCGCGGGCAAGTCAGGCAGACATACTTCGAGTCTTCGCTTTCACGGAAGCCTTTCCATTTGGCGTACTCGGTGCTGTCGAAGATCTTGCCGATGTCGCGCGGCTGATCGAGGTTGGTAAAGCTTTCCATGTTGAGCAACTCTGACGATGCTGCCGAAAGGAACGGAGCGTGCGCAGAGGCCGCAACTTGGGAAACTTTCTCCAACAGTTCCAGGTCTTCGGGATGTTTGCTGAATTCGTAATCGCCCACCAGGACGCCGAACGGCTCGCCGCCAAAAATGCCGTACTCTTCCTCGTAGACTTTCTTGAACATCGCGCTCTGGTCGAATTCCGGCGCCCGCTGCAAATCGCGCAGCAGATCTTTCTTCGAAGCGTTCAGAATTCGAATTTTCAGTTGCGTGCCGGTTTCTGACTGGTCGAGAAGATACTTTAATCCGCGCCAGGTTGATTCCAGCTTCTGAAACTGCGCGTTGTGCAGCACTTCGTTCAGCTGAAGTGAAATCAGATGGTCAATCTGTGCCACGCGGGCAGAGATCATCTGGTCGGCATCGCGGCCCAGCGTCATGGACCCTTCCAGCACCTGTGCCACAAATTCCTTGATCAGGCCCTTGCCCCGCTCGCGAGCCGAGGGATCTCCGAACCGGCCCTGTTCAACGATCTGGTCGAGAATACTCGACTCCGCGGTCTGCTCCACCACCGCGGCACCACCGGTAACTTTCTGTGTCTCAGGCATTGGGTTCTCCCTTCCCGACTTCGGACTTTAGTTTGTCGAGCTTCTCGGTTTTGCTGACTGCATCCAGCAGCGCTTCATCCAGCTTGTCGTTGGTTTGCAGCGTGCCCTTCAGATCGTTGAGTCGCGTGCGCAAGTCCAGCAGTTCTTTGAGCGGCTTTACCTGACGCGCAACCTGCTCCGGCTCGAAGTCTTCGAGGCTCTTGAAACGGAGATCCACTTTGAGCTGGCCGGCGTTGGAATCTTCGCTCAATTTATTTTCGACCGCGAACGATAAGTGCGGCTTCATGCTTTCGAGAACGGAGTCAAAGTTGTCGGGCGTGACTTCCACAAAGCGACGCTCTTTCAGCTTGGGAAGCGGTTGTTCGGGCTGGCCGGTGAAGTCTCCCAAAACGCCGACGACGAAGGGCAGTTCCTTGATTTCAATCGCGCCTCCGGTTTCGACATCATAGGTAATCTGAACTCGGGGCGGACGCACCCGGTCCAATTTATGCTGTGTGCTGGGTTTTGCCATGTTATCTCCCTACCTCTTCGAGTTTTCGAGGAAGTGCGTATCTACGTGCTAGTAGTCCGAAGTGCAGTAAACCAGGGGGACGGTACGGTCAAGGAAAAAATACGAAAAGCACGAGGGGCCGGTCCGCTCGCAATTTGACCGCACAGGTCGTGGAGCAACGGTTTATCACAAGGTCTAGCGGCAGTCAAGCACCAAGCTATTCTTGGATCAAAAAATTTCCTCATGCACACTGGCCGGATGCTCCTTTTCCCGTGATCGAGGAATAGTGTTTGTACTTCGGCAAACGTTTCAAGTATCGAACCGTACGAAATCAACAGAAGCCTTCCCCGACGCCGTACGTAGCCCCCCGGGACTGCAAGGAACTACCTACTCCAGCGCCCCATCAGCGGCCGCGGTGGCTCCGCAATCGACTGAAATCTTGCCACCCGGACCACGTCTCGATTCTTGACCGACACCAGGGGAATCAGGCCCTGCTCTAGCAAGCGCTCGATTGCGTCCTCGCTAAGCAATATTTCGGCACAAGGTTTTGACTCCACCCCTCCCTGAGTTGCAAAAGTATGCAACGGCAGGCCAGCCAGTTCGGTCACGTTACCCGGGCGCATTTTCCAGCCGCCCTCGGTAAACGACTGTGCTAGTAGCAAGGCGAGTGCCAATGCGGGATTGCCCCACAAGTAATCTTCATGACCCGGCGCATCCGGGAATTCTTCGAAATCGAACGATTCCAGCGGCGATGTTTTCTTTCCGTACGGAAGACGCAGCAAAAATCGCGGCACCGCTAATCCGATGGAACTTGCTTCCGGACGGCGCCTCAGTTCAGCCCATTGATCCGAGAACTCACGTGCTACTTTCCATTCTTGAGGATGCGAGTCGGACACCAGAGAATCAGAGCCGAGCAACGAAGCATTGGCTTCGGCGAGAAATGGTGCGCCCGCGCGATGACAGATGGTTGCCATGCCCGATAACACATCCGCTTCACCTTCCTGGCCGCCGAAACTGGTCACGCCGACGATGAGCGCCCAAGGCTCGGCCCCCAATGTCTCCACACTTTGCTCGACGAGCAAGCGATAGGCGCCGGTATTTCGCACGTCGCTGGCGGCTTTGAGGTCGGCATCCAGTTCGTCTCGCGAAACATCGATCAGATAAATCTTGAGTTGCGCCCCCGTCTCGACCCCGCGAACGAGAAGAAAAATCGCCCGCCAAATGGCCTCCAACTGCTGGAAATTGTGATTGTGCAGCACGGCTCGCATGAGTGCCTCTATGCCGCGGTCAATCACACTCAGGACTCGAGACTGCCGGGGATCCGGCGTAGTTACCAGATACGGAGTGGCAACCCTTTGCGCAAATTGGCGAACTTCGTCGGACTTTGGCTTGGATAGTCCCTCGGCAATCCGAGATTCCGTCTGCTCGATCATGTTGTCGAGCAAGCTGCCAGAAGCCAACCGCGCTGGATCGGGCGCGTCCTCTCTTGAACTTTCGGGCTCTCGCGCCGATACTGAATGGCTGGCCGGCAGCCCTAATTCGTCCGCAGCTTCCCGAAACGTCGACGGATCCTGAAGACGGCCGCGCAGCTCCCGCAGTTTAGAAAACGCCTGAAGCTGCTGAAAAATCCGATCGGGATGAAAGTCCTCAAGCTCGGAAAACTTTAAGCGCAGAGTTCCATCCCCGAGTGGCACAGCGATTTCCGCTCCGCTACGGGATAAAACTTCGTCAAAGTTGTCGCGATCGATGAGCACCGGACGCCGCTGCGAAATCGTCTTAGCGTCGGAAATTCCGCGATGGGCGCGCCCGCTGAAGTCACCGAGAATGGCAATACAGAAGGGAGTTTCCGGAGCCGGTTTCGCACCCGAACTATCGTCGCCAGCCGTCAGATTCACGCCACCGAAGTCGAAAGCTTTCGGCATAGACGACTCCTAGAAAGAGATCTTGGCTGCCGGGAACGTTTTTGTTTAAGACGATCGGGAATTCTTGCTAACGAGTCTTGTGCCGCTGGCCTTTTTTACTTTCGATCTTTTTACCGCTGATCTTGCTGAATAATGTCGAGCTTGTGCAATCCGTCTTTTGCATCTGAATTGCCCGGCTGTAAGCCGAGGATCTTGCGATATTCAGTTCGCGCCTTGTCGTAATTTCCGGCGCCGGCATCGTGTTGCGCCATTTTTAGCAGGAGCGGAATATCTTTTTGCGATACGCCCCCGGACTCATCTGGATATGCCGCTGTCGTCTCTGCGATATCGTTTCGTATCTTGGCGCGAGCGTCTCCGGTGGCCGCGTCCGCCGCCGGCGGATTCGCTGGCGGTGCTTTCGCTGCAGACCTGGCAATCGCCTGTTTCGCGACCACGGGTTTTGGTGCTGACGGTTTCGCGCTTTCTGATTTGACAGAACTCGATTCCGACTGTGCCGAGCTGGGCTGTATTGCAACGGGCTGTTTGTCCGGGATGCCTGTTGCACTGCTTTGTTCCTGCTGCGTCGGAACCGGCAACTTCGAAACCTGCGCCGGTTTGTAAAAGATCGCGATCAGCGTTCCCGCCAGAACCAACGCCGCAAGTCCAACGATGATGCTGGCGCGGCTTATCAGTGAGCGCTTCTCTGCGTCGTCGAGTTCTCTCGTTAGAAGGTTGGGCTCGCCTTCGACCGGAGCGCCGATGTACCCATCCTGCAAAATCGGGCTGACCTTTTGGAAATTGTCGGACTTACCAGCGGCGACATTGCCTGTGGCCGCCTCTAATGGCAATCCTTCAGCCGCGATCCCACCCGTCAACCCATCGCCCGTGAACTCACCGCGCGACGGGGAATGAACGATCACGGTCGCACCCAGTGCGGGAAGATCGCCGCTTTCTATCTCAACCTCATGGCCAATGGAAGCTTGCAAAATAGCGAGCCGGTCGGGCGTCGTCCACACTAACTCCGTCAGTTTGGGCTGCCGTTCTCCCATCACCGATGTTGCGGCAATCGTGCGCAACTCGACCCCCGGAAGTCCGCGCAGACGCTCCGAAACACTGGCCGTGAAAAGGATTTGACCCGGCTTCGTTTGCCTGAGCGCATCTTGTACGGCGGCTTCATTCAAGTCCGTGATTGCGCTGCCGATTGGCCTGTAAATCAGGATCGCGGCGCCAATGCTTTCGCCCGGCCGGCATGCAACAAACTCCAGCAGTGACGTTTGAATCCG
The DNA here is from genome assembly GCA_963801885.1 of uncultured Acidobacteriaceae bacterium. GTDB lineage: Bacteria > Acidobacteriota > Terriglobia > Terriglobales > Acidobacteriaceae > Sulfotelmatobacter. The sequence goes on along the minus strand of CAWDGL010000010.1, from coordinate 23,088 downwards.
CTTGGCTGCAACCATCGCCTGTCGCGAGCTATCGAAGTGGGCCGCCATCATCGCGGGCGAATCCTCCGCGGTGCGGCCGTGGCTGGCGCCTACCAGATCCGCGATCATGTAAACCAGAACGCTGTTGCTATTCCACGTGAAGCCCTCGCGCTGATTCGGTTTCGGGCCCCACAGCCGAATTACGACGCCGGCACCGTCTGGGCGCACATCTGCGCTGGCCGGGGTTGGCGATTGACCAGTAGGCGCAACTTCAAATTCACGGCTATCGGTTTTTTGCTGGGACTGCGGCATGGCTGCAGCTTCGAACCATCACGAGATCGCGATGTAGGTTACTTCAAAATCGCGGTCCGGGCAATAATTACCGCGACAAAAAACTTGGCGCCGTCCTGTCTGCGGACGCAGGTTTGGCTGTTGAAGTCGCACCAGGCACCCTAATTGTGAAGCTGGCGACGGTCTTGACTTCGCGCAAACAGTGAGTATGATACGGAGCGCCGTCGTCGGCGAACCTATGACGTCTGCCGTCACTCCGGGGAATGTATGCCGTCGCATCCGAATTTTCATGCACCCTTGCGTCTGCCATCTTTCGTAAAGTGGACTTCCTGCGTCCTCATTTTTCTGGCCTGCACCAGTCTTGCGGTTTTTTCCAAGGAACCTCCGCTCAATGCGATTGAAGTTTTTGACGGACCAAACGGCGCCGCTTTCGTTCAGCTGTCCGGAGTTTTAGTAAACGGGAAAACCGAAGTGCGTTCCTGCGGCGGCGCGACCGAGATCAACAAATCTACTTATGGCAAGCTAGCCAAGATCGCGCTCAACGCCTCGGTAACTTCCTTGGAGCGTGACGCCAGCGGAGTCATGAATCTCACGCGTGGCGAGAGCGCGGAATGCGTCGTTCCCTCCAACTTGAAATTTGAGAAAGATGAGTCGCTCACCCCTGCGCAACTCGCAGATCGAGCCGTTTTAACGGGACAAGTCGTCAGTTCGTCTCCCGCAGGAACCTTGGCCGTCCCAGCCTTTAAGCCCACTGTAAAAATTGTCTTCGTTGCAGCCCCCGACGCGGAACTCGGTGAATATCTTCGCTCCGACCGGGCCCATTCGGTATCGCAGTGGCAAGACTATCTCGGTCATTACGCCAAGGGCGCGCACAACGATTCCGCAAAGCAATCCCTGGCCGCACTGCTTTTAAAAGAAGGCGACGACGCATTAGCTACCTATCGCAAATCCGCTGCCACGAACTCTCCGGATTATTCGGCGCTTAAGAGCGCTTATTCTCGTGCGGATCAGGTACGCGAACTGCTTCCGGCCGATGAAAATGCGGCCAAACTGAAAGAGAGCGCCCGTTCAGAACTTGTCCTGGTCGCGGAGAAAGTTCGCGCCGAACTGCAAGCCTACAAGCAGGCACTCGCAGGCCGCACTCACGGTTATGTCCATCTGGCCGCGGCCCGCCAATTAACCGATCACATCCTAGAAGTCGACTCTCATTTTGATCAGGGTCTGGCCCTGCAAACCGCGACCGCAGCTGAAACTCAGCGGGTCGAGGCCGCCTTGCATAATGCCGAATCGATGATCACCGCACGGCATTACGATGAAGCAGTCGTGGCGATCGCGGACTTTCGCAACTTCGCTGACGAAGAACCGCGTATTTCGGCCATCATCGACGCGGCCTACAAATATCACTTCGAACGAGCCAAGGCCAATGCAGCGGACCAAAAGTGGCACGAGGCCGTGCAGGAATATCAGCGGGCGTCCGATCTCAAGCCAACCTCCGAAGCCGCCGCCGCCTTGCAACAAGCGCAGGCAGAATTCGTATCCTCAACCAACCAGGCTGCCACGACCGCAGCTTTGCAGCAGAGCTCATCCTTTGAGCAAGACAAGAATTACATTGAAGCTTATGAAATTCTTGCTGATCTGCCAGACGCCCAGCGAGCATTAGTCAAAGACCAGATGCAGGCGCTGGAAATCAATTACGTCACCAGCGCGTCGGACGAAGCGAAAAAGCTCAAAGACGCCCACACTCCCATTCAAGGGCGCGCCGACGAAATCGGTGTGTTGAAGGCGTACGGCTATCTGCAGCGCGCCAGCGCTCTTCGGCCGGACGATCAAGACCTGAAGCTGCGTCTCGACCTGATCGCACAAACCCTGAGCGATTACTATGTCGCGCAGGCGAAACGTTATCTCGAAAAACCTTTGGGATCGGGAGTCGGGATAGCGTGGCTCTACCTCAACGAAGCTCAGCAATACAAGTCGAACCGCGATGACATTCGCGACGAGCGCACGAAAAATTCTTCCATCCACAATGTCCGCTCCACGCTCTCGATTAAAGTTTTGTTCCGTGACCAGACTTCAAGACGAGACAGTGCCGGTTTCGCCGACCAGCTTTCCGACGCGATTGCCACCGGCCTTGAAACTACCAATTTGCCAGTAAGAATCGTGCGCGCGTCCGATTCCACACCGGTCGATCCGAACTTCCAGCTTATCGGCGACGTTCTCGAACACAGGCCAGTCACAAAAGTGGGCATAGAGTCTGTCGAATCGGAATATCGCGCTGGCGAAAGAGAGATTCCCAACGAAGAGTGGAATCAGGCAAACCGCGATTACGAGGCCGCGAACCTCGATTTGGAGAAGGCGCAGAAGATCCTTGAAGGCGCTCAGGCGCACGGCAAGAAGAAAGACATCGCGACCGCAAACACCGCAGTGGAAGACTCTCAGAAAAAAGTTGAGGAATCGCATCGCAAGCTCGATTCGATCGCCAAGACAACTCTCAGCGACATTGTGAAACCGTACAGCTACACGCGAAGGACGATCGATTTGAGCGCCGTGGTCGATGTCGGCTTTCGCATCGTGGATTCCAATGGCAACACCATTGCCACCACCCCGTCAGTGAAGAATACAAATCAAAAACAATTTCTGGTGCTAGAGAACGTAAAACCGGAAGACACCAAAAACGTAAAACAGGCAGGCGCTCCGCCGGATGAAGCTCAGTTCCTTACCGACGTTGAGATCGCAGCCCGCATCGCATTGATAAAAGACGTGAAAGAGAAGGTCGAGCAGCTTCCCAGCAAGATTCTCGCTCAAGCCCGCAAGCACTTGATGGATGGAGATACCGATGGCACGGCCGAAGCCTATATCCTCTATCTCAACTCGACTCCAGATGCTCCGACGCCAGAGCGGGACGAAGCCAAGAAGTTCCTGCACGAACAATTCAACATGGACTGGTCGGGTAGTTCGGCCTAAATTCGGCACTTATCCCGGGCGCTTGAGCTCACGATTGATTGCTGGTTGATTGCTGACGCCTGTCAACCAGGGCTCATTTCCTACTAGCCCCATCTCTGGTGCAGGAGTAGACTGGTTCGCGTATTTGGCATTGGCCGTTCTGCTCAGCAACAATGCCATCGAACGACTCCTCCTTTCTTGCCTGGCAATTGGCTTACTAATCCTGTGACCGCACCAACTATAAAGCGCATTGGAAAGTATGAAGTGATCGACCTGCTCGGTCGCGGCGGAATGGGTTTGGTGTATCGCGCCTTTGACCGCCAACTCAATCGCGAAGTCGCGATCAAGACCGTAACTGAGGGCTTTACCGGCGACAAGGAAATGCTGCAGCGCTTCTATCGCGAAGCCGCTAAAACCGCCGCCTTGCGTCATCCCAACATCGTCACCGTTTACGACTTAGGGGAGCAGGATGGCTTTCCCTATATCGTGATGGAATATCTTTCGGGCGACCCCTTGGACCGGCTCATTCAATCACAGCAGCCGCAAACCCTTGCATTCAAATTAAAAGTAGTCGAGCAAGTCTGTTATGCGCTGGGGTATGCCCATCGCAACGACATGATTCATCGCGATGTTAAGCCGGCGAACGTGATTGTGCAGACAGATGGCGTCACGAAGTTGCTGGACTTCGGAATCGCCCGGCAAGAAAAAACTGATGGGAGGCTCACTCGCACGGGCAATGTGATCGGCACCATCCAGTACATGGCGCCGGAGCGTCTGAAAGATGAGAGATTTGACGGACGTTCCGATATTTTTTCCGTCGGCGTCATGATGTTCCAGCTTTTAACTGGCGAACTCCCGTTTACCGGCGACCTCAGCATTGTCCAGAAAATCCTGACCGGGAAACACCCTCCTTTGAGCCAGTTTCTCCGCGAATATCCTGCCGCCCTTGACGCAATTTTGGATCGCGCCCTGGCGAAAAATCCCGGCGACCGATATTCCACCGCGGACGAGATGGCGGCCGAGATTGAATCGCTAGTGGATGAATTGAAGAAGGAGCAAGTCGCCGAATGGATCCAGCGCGCCGAGCGCCTGGTGCAACAGGACGATTACACCACCGCCCGGGAAGTTCTGTTGCGTTTGTTGAAATTGGACAGCCAACACCTCAAGGCTCGCCAGCTGATTGCGCAGGTGCAACAAAATCTTAGCCTGCGGCAGCGGGCAGACCAGGTCCGTCAACTGCGCAATCAGGCCGAGGAAGCGGCCAGCGACAAGCGCTACGAAGAAGCCTTTCTCGATCTGCAGGAGGCGTGCCGCCTCGATCCTGAAAACTCGGAACTGTCAGAACTTCTGGAAACAGTTCGCCAAAAGAAATTGCGTAGAGAACTGGTTAGCGGCTATTTGCAGCAAGCCGCAGCCGCTCGCGACCGCGGAGACTTGCAGGGCGCGGAAGCAGGGATTGCAAAAGCTCGCGAAACCGATGCTGATGATTCCCGAGTTCGCGCAGCTCACGTGGCGCTGGCTCGCCTTATCGAGGAAGCGTCTCTTCAGGCCAAAGCGAAAGAATTATTGGAAAATGCGCGCAAGGAGATTGGTGCGCGCCACTTCACCGCCGCCATGGAAGCGCTTGCCCAGGTGGAACGCGTCGATCCCTCAAACCCTGAATTGATCCGATTGCAGGCGGCAGCCAAGTCTGGCCGCGACCAGGAGCATCGCAGAAGGATCCTCGAAGAATTGCAGAATGAGGTTTCGCTCGCCTCGACTCCCGAAGAAATTGCTCGTGCGGCACAGCTCGTAGATCAAGCGCTCGAGCGCATGCCCACCGAGCCAATGCTCATCAAGTTCAAAGGGCAGCTGCGCGAAACCGAGATGAGGCGGCGCGTCGACCAGTTGGCAATCCAATGTCGCGATTTGATGGAAACCTCGCCGGAAGAAGCCTTGCGGCTGGTGCGCGAACAACTGGAACAAGCTCCGGGCAATGAACGCTTGCTCGCACTTCAGTCCAGCATCAACCAACAAATCTCCACGCAGCGCCACGAACAATCTTTGGCCCAATATCTGACGCGCGCCCATGAGTCGCTCAGCAGCGGCAGATATGTCGAAGCGCTGCGTCTCCTCGAGTCGTGCCAGAAAGAAGGAATTTCTTCGCCGGAGATCACGGAGCTGATGAACTTCGCGCGGCTCGAGGCCGATCATCGGCTGAAGGACACCCACCTGCAGGGTTTGCTGAAACAGGCGCAGGAGTTAATGAAAGGGGAATGCTATCAGACTGTCATTGAATTGCTCACGCCTGTGGCCGAGGAACCCGGCGCCGCTTCCCTGCTCTTTTTGCTGGAAGATGCTCGCAAACGGCTGCAATTGTTGCAGGGTAAAATCGAGGCCTCACTGCAAACCGTTGAGTCGCTGAGCACCCAGGAACAATACGTGGAAGCCATCGCGTTTCTTTCATCGCAACCATCTTCGGTGCTAAGTTCCGAGTCCGTGCAAAATGCGCTGAAGCGCTTGCGCGAAGCTAATGAAGGCGAACTCGCCGCTTTGCAAGCCGTTGGAAAAGCCTATGCTGCTTTGGACCGGCTTGACGAAGACGCTGTGGCTTTGCAGAATCCCAGCGGAACTCTGGAATCGTCACTGCTGGCTCGCATCGTTCCAGTCTTCAGCTCGCGCCGCAAGTCGGTGGCCGATCACCAATTGTCTCTGGCGCTGGAACAAGCGCGGACGGCGATGGATGCAGGGGACAAGAAGCAGGCGGCCCGCGCCCTCAAAGCGGCGAAGACTTTTGCCGATTACGCCAGCGCTGGGCTACGAAACGAGTGGCAGGCTCTCAGCTCGAAAGCTGAAAAAGGCAAAGTGTTAGGACGACTCGGGCAGAAATAGCCAGTCCCCCCACTACTTCCTTTTCGTTCTGTCATTTCGAACTTCTTCCGCCGCAGCGCATGGATTCTAGTCGGCTGCCTAATTGTGTCGCTGAATGGAACCACCTTCCCTGTTTACCCCGGAGCCAGCGGTGCGGTAGGATTTACCGCTTAACTTCCCCATGAGTTTTGTGATCCAAGCTGCCGGCAACACCGATATCGGCCTCGTGCGAAAAAACAACGAGGACAATTTCGGTTACGACTTACGCCATGGAATTTTCGTAGTCTGCGATGGCATGGGTGGGCAGCAGGCTGGAGAACTGGCAAGCAAAATCGCCGTGGATACTGTCCTCGATTATTTTCGCCAAGACCGGCACGTTGCACCCGTTGGAGGATCCAAGTTCGAAGGAGTCTCGGCACGCGCGGTTGGTTTAGCTGGCGCCATTCAAATGGCGAACCAGGCAATCCACGAATCTGGCGCGCGAGATATTCATCATGCTGGCATGGGTTCGACAATTGTGGCGGTCGCGGCTGACGATAAGTTTTTTTCGATTGCCAACGTCGGCGACAGCCGCATCTATTTAATCCGCAATCACGAGGTCGTTCAGCTTACCAACGATCATTCCCTGGTGATGGAACAAGTCAGGCGTGGCCTGATGACGCTGGAAGAGGCGGAACAATCGAAAATGCAAAACGTGATCGTGCGGGCGCTTGGCACGGACGACAGCGTCGAACCAGACTTGGCGGATCATGAATTTAATTCCGAGGACGTGCTGTTGCTGTGCAGCGACGGCCTGTCGCGCTACGTCAAAATCGAGAAGATCGCCGAAGCCGTGAATCAGGAATCGCTGGATCAGGCATGTGCCGATCTGATTGAAGCCGCAAAGAGCGGCGGCAGTGACGACAACATCACCGCCCTGCTAATCCGCGCCGCGCATCCTTCCTGGAAAGATCGAGTATTCGGCCTGTTGCCGAACCCCGGCGGCCAGAAAAGTTCAACCTAAGAAAAGTTCTGAGCCTAACGCCCTGCGACCTGGCTCACACATCTCATCCCTTGCAAATCGAAAAATGGATTCGCACTGCCGGAAACCTGTAGCTGGTAGTCATACGATTTCTGTTTTCCATCCGGCAACATGATCGGTCTGCCATTGGTTTCGTTCACCCATTCGAGTTTGCCAGAGCCTAGCTGATGGGCCCGCGCCACAAACTTGAAGACCGCCCAAGGGCCGCTGAATGAATCTAGTGTGTCGCCGCTCTTGGTTGTGACTTGAATATCTTCGGGCGCGCCCGTCCAGACAAATGTTTTCTGTGCGCCATCTCCGGCGAGTTTTTCGTTGCCGATCTTCACCTCAACCCCCGGCAGATTGCTGGGCACCTGTTTCAGAGTGTAGGAAAAGTGTGGAGGCGCCGAACCCGACGGATAGAGTGTGTCGCTCAAAGCTCCGACACGATTCAAGAAAGCGACAAATGCGGGCGACGCCTTCATCGTGGCGGACGGATTCGGCGCGAAATGTGAGCCAACCTTGAGCACGAACGGCTTCACATCGTCGTTCAGTTTTTTCCAGGCATCGCCGGTGGGCCCGAACACAGCGTAAAGCTGATCCAGAGAGGCATCTTGCAGAGAATTCGGATCGAAAGGATATTTCGTCGCAACCCCCGCGAATGACGAGCAGAAACCTTTACCAGAGCCATTCGCAATGTCGATTGGTCCGCGGCGCAGTAACATTTCGACGTTCTTGATCGGCTCTTCCAGCAATCGCCGCACTTGATCCTGATTAGCGTACTGCTGATCTACGGGGACCGACGCGATAATCTTGGTCACGGCGCTCGAAGCCGCATCCGCAGAGTTCCCCGCTTGTGTAAGTTGAGCCGGATCGGGCGCTCCCGGATTTTGCGCAAGCGCATGAATATCGGATTGCAGCTTGCCCAAAGCCTCCACATAGTCCTTGTTCGTAGGAAGCACGTAATGGTCCGGAGCCTTGTCTGGTGGGCCTGCCGCTTCCACCGCTTGCACCGGGGCAAAATGGGCTTTCGCGTCAACGGGAGCTACGTCCGTATTGTGCGAAATAAAGTACAGCAACTCCAGAAGTGGAGACGTTGGCCCTGTAAGCTTTTCCAGTTTCTTATCTGCATCGGCATTGCTCGCATATCCCGCCACTGACGAACTCTTCAGCACAGTATTCCATTCGTCCACAAAATCCTGGTTATATCGATCGGAAAGTTTTTGCTCGACGACTCCCACGTCGATCGCCTGATTCGCAGTCTTGCCCAGGACCCACTCTTCTCCGCTCATATACAACAACGGGTTCTTAAGAGCATCCTGCACAAACAGAAAACCGCTGCGAGTGAATGCACCTTTCACTTTATGATTACTCGAAATCACGCCGGCGGAATCTTTGAATTGATCGTTGAAACTCAAATCAGGATTTTTCTCGCTAGCCTTCGACAGAAGTTGAACGTAATAGCGATCGACGCCGCCAAACTGCGCGAGATAAGCCCGCGCCTGCTCGATCATCAATTTGGAATTGCCCGTAGGAAGCGGATTCTCCCTGGCCAGTTCCGTGGCGTAGAAATCGAACTGGGCCCCAGCTAGGTCCTTCCGATCTTTATCAATATCCCGATCGGCAACCCAGTGACTCATCAAAACAGGAGTTAGGAATTCTTTTGTACTTTTATTGTGATCTTCCGGCTCCGTCGTGATCAGGTAAGCTTTCAGATCGTTGTACGTCTTTTCGTAAGCGTCGTTCGGCGCGTTCGCCGCCGACTTGGCAGAGACGGCTTCCAGACTATCGCTGAGATTTTTTTGTGTCACCGCGAACAGAAGCTGCCGGAATCGCTGAAAATAAACCCGCTTCGCAGCCGGATAAATCTTATCTCCCTCGTACAAACCCCAGCGCAAACTGAGCGGTGCACCGTTGATTTCGTAGTCGGAAATATCGACCAGCTCTTTGCGCAAATTATCGAGTTTTTGCAGATCACCCGCGCTCGCGATCTGATTGCTTCCCGTCTGCAAGGTTTGCAAGTCGACGATCGCGTCGTGCACGCGGGTTTCGAGCGCGCGGTTCCGCAGAAAAGAAACCGCGAAACCCGTCAAGCAGATCAGCGCAATTAGAACTGCAATCCCCAGTCCAATGCGGCGCAACAAGTTCACGCGCGAACTCGATCCGCTGGTCGCCAGCGCCACCCGGTCCTTCACCAGAACATCATTGAATAAGCTGGTGAGGAAGACCCACTGCGGCACACGGCGCGACCCTCCGCTTCTCATTGCCACCGGCGCAGCCTTTAATTGCGCGCCCACCCCGCGAAAAATCTGGGTTGCGCCGCCATCGAATTCTGCTTCCGCCGCGGCCACCGGAACCGCTTGCGCCGCAACCACGTCGTCCATCACCACCGGCCTTACACCAGTAAAATAGAAGCCACGCAGAAAAGGATTCGTTCCCAGCTGCGTGGGACGCGCCAGGTCCACCAGAAACTGCACCAGCAGAGTCCGTAGTTTCCTTAATTCCCGGGGAAACTCATAAATGGCGGGAAGCTTATCGCTCTCGTACTCGCGGGGAAGCAACACAATGCGTCTCTCGGCCAGCGAATAAAAGATTTCGTCGAATGCCTTGGTGAGCCGCTTTGTCTCTTCATCCGCATACACGCCGGTGTTCAATGAACGCAGCGGCAAAGTCGTACCCAGGACTTCCGTTGCTTCATCTTTCGTCATGCCGCGCACAAAGTCAGTGAAAAACGAAAGCCGGTCCAACTTGGTGAACAAAACGTAAACCGGAAAACTGATTCCCAGCGACTGAGAAATTTCCTGCAATCTTACTGACAGCCTTCGTGCGGTGGAGACGGCGGTTTCGCTCGCTCCCGGCTGCATGAAAGTTTCGCAGTCGAAGCAAACGATCGCCGCTCGCGGGGCTTGGACTCGTTTGCCGATTGCTGCCGAAAATCGCCCCGGCTGCAGCAGCCTGACCAGTCGTTTCCAGCGATCCCCCTGGCCCATCATGGAGCCCGCAGGATCTACAAAAATTGCCTGCCGCGTATACCAGATATTCGCGATCGACGTGGGCAAAACTTCGTTCTCCCGATAAACCTGCCCCGCAAGCAGTTCGGGATCGAGCGCGGAATGCAGAAGTACTGTCGTCTTCGTCGAGCCGGGATCTCCTAGAACGAATACCAGCGGAAGGCTGCCAAGGTTCGTGCCTCGCCCCAATGTCGACTGTTTCAGCCGGCGAACTGCTTCCCGCACCAGCGCATCCAGATCGTCGGTCTGCCCTGGGAGCGCGTCCTCTTCGCCGGAGGATTTTTTTGCCTTATCAATTTTGTACACATAAAAATACGCGACAGCCGCTCCGATAACTCCCAGCAACGCCAAAACGCCACGCAGTATCCAAACGTCCGAGCCGTGCACGGGCAGCCACCGGCCCAGAAGCCACACCAGTACCAGATAAATGAGCAGCACCAGAGTGGTGATCAAGTACAACATTCCAGCCCCCTGTTTTTAGAGTCCGCCGACTAAGGCGGAAAGCGACGAGGCCCCCGACATCAACAAGACTTTGAAAATCACAAAGAGCACCACCGCGAGGCCTGCGCTGATGATCGCGATTTTCCCCAGCACGCTGCTCCAGCGATCCGATTGTGCCAGGCGCACCGCGTCCGCTGGAATGGCGCCACGCGGAGAGAGTGGACCCACCGGACCCCGTATTCTACGGATCTTCTCCTGAATCGCGCCCGTGATGGACCGCAAGTCTCCACCGGCAGCGTAACGCCCTTTGAAGCCCAACAGCAGGCACAAGTAATAGACTTCCAGCAAGTCGGCCGTCTCCTGTGAATCATTACGGCTCAAGGTCTTCTGCAATTCCTGAAAAAAGATCTCTCCTGCCAGTTGGTTTCCGAAAAGTTCCGCCTGCAAGGGTAAGCGCGGCCAGTTCGCAAATACGGGATTTCCCGAACTCAGTACCGATTCGTCCAAAAACGCGACCACCGCGAAAATAACCTGCTTCACATCTTCTGGACTGCATCCGCGAGTGCGCGCCTCTTGCTCCGCAACCCGCAATGCTTGCCGCATCTGCGCCCGGAACGCTTCTGCATCCTGCACCGCTTGCCGGTTGTAACGCAGCCGCACTACGGCGGTAAATACTTCCTGAAATCCCAAAGCAAGATTCCAGCCGCGGCGGTCCATGGCCGGACTCGACCCGCGATAACTGCCCAAAGGTGTGACTTGTGCGGATGATCCCATCGTTAACTCTAACTCTCAAGTAAAACAATCAGCTCGACTTCAGGAGATGGAAGTTCTCCCGGAACATATACACCCACGCCGCGCGTTTTCATCAAGTGCTCCCAGCAAGGCCCGCCGCGCGTAATGACAAAATATTGGCTGTCCACTTTCGCGGATATCGCCGAGGGCGGAACCTGCATATGGTTTAGTGTTAATCCGGGTAGCGCCCGTTTCACTAACTCGGGAACAAATTGTGCGGAACACACTTTCACCAGTTGCAAAGTTTTCGAGATCACATCCGCCTCGCCCACAGGTGACCGTATCCCAAGAATCCAGCGCGAACGCCCCAGGCAGCGCTGGTCCCGAATTTCACCCTCATAAAAATAACGCGCTGCTGGCTTAAGGGGAATCACCACCGCCTGCGACGGAACGATGATTTCCAGATGACGCAGAATGTGTTCTTCCAGAAAATCAAAACCTGGCCCAGGATCATAGTGGTTGTAGGCGGGCAGGGAGCGCGGACTGCTGTCGAGACTGAAGGTGCACAGCGCCCCCCCCAACCGAGACATTTCGCGAAACATTTCCTCGGGATGGCGATGCTTCGCCAGCAGAATATGCCGCAACGGAGTCAGGCTTGTGTTGATGGCGTGCAAAAACCAGAATTGCGCCACTTGACGCGCCGACATTCCCGTCTGAAATGTTCCTCCCGTCTGCTGCTCCTGTGTGACCACGCTGCTTTTCTCTTCCAAAATTTCCACCAGCCGCTGCAACATCTTTGACAGCCGCTCACTCGCACTCAAACGCAAGCACGGCGGAACATGCGTCGGGTCGTACACGAAATGTCCGGACTGGTCGCGCATCACCCGAGCCACGGGAATCGTTAACAGATTTTCGTCTTCCGCCGGCAGCACGATCAGCCGAATATTCTTGCGTCCCATTTGAACTGGCTTGGCATCAAGACCGGTGTTCTCGTCGTGCACCATTTCGACCGTGCTGGTATAGCGCGCATTCCCGGTGGGAATCGGCTCCAGATCGCAGTTTTGCTGGCCCTGAACCCATCGAGGTACGGCCAGCGCAACCGTCAAGCTGTCAGTGGCGGGCAGGAATTGTTCGGCAATGTTGCGGGTCTCGGGCAAAGCATCGCATTCAGGAATGTCGAACGGGAGACCATCCTGAAACATCCCGCGCGCATGCAACAGGCTCACAGTCCCGTTGCGCAGAGCGTCCGCATCCAGTTGGCAGGCAGCCAGTCCATACGAGTCTCTCCACAAACTCGCGGTGGCAAAATGGACGGCTTCTTCGAAGTAACGGTTCTGCGCCTGAAAATGCTGCGGCGCCAGGTACATGCCTTCCGCCCACACTACTCTCGACAGCAACTTCATGCCGCTTCACCCGGTTACCAGGAAGGTTTGATTTCAGGTCGCGACTGCTGGTCGCGATTGTTACGAATTGCGCTTCATTGCCGACACGAACCTGTGCCTCGCGGCAACGTCTTTCGGTCTGGCCAGCGATGCTAGGCGACTCCCTCTCCATTGTCAAGAAACCGCTTACAGCAGCTAAAAGCCCGCTCTCGCTGCGGGACCGGGCGTTCCGTCTTGGAAGTTGCAATGGTTTCGTGAACCAATCCTCTCCTAATGAGTTAATTCTGCTCTCGACGCACTCTCAACTTGCCCCACAACAACTTCCGATTGAGGCTTTACAAACGCGCTCGTGGGATATACGAACTGTGACGGTCCGTTTCCGAATGTTCCTAGAGTCGTCCAGCCTGCGCCTGTCATGTCATCCATGCGTACCAGACGCGCGTTTCCACCATCTACCACATAGATTTTCCCGCCGGTGTCCACGAAAATGCCGCCCATCTGCGCTCGGACTCGACCGTTGAACTGCAACACGCCGGTCCCAAAACTTCCAAGCGTCGTCCAACCTGCTCCCGTCATGTCGTTCATTCGCACGATTCGACAATTGTCGGAGTCATTTACGTAGATTCTGCCCGAACGGTCCACGAAAATTCCTCCTGGGCTGCCGAATTGGTTCGTTCCGGATCCGGACGACCCGAACGTGGTCCATCCTGCCCCCGTCATGTCATTCATCCGCACAATGCGGTTGCCATCGATAACAAAGATGTGCCCCGTAGAATCTACAAAGACACAGATTGGCCCGGTAAACGGGTCGGTCGCGGAACCAGACAAGCTCACCCAATTTTTGCCGGTCATGTCATCCATGCGGACGATGCGATCGTTTTCGCTATCGGCGACGTAGATTCTTTGACTCCCGTCCACAAAGATGCCCAGGGGTGCCGAAAACTGGTTGACTCCGGAGCCTAATGAACCAAATGTCGTCCAGCCGCTTCCGGTCATGTCGTCCATCATTACAATTCGATTGTTCGCCTGATCGGTTACGTATATCTTTGTCAGTCCGTAAACGAAGATCCCGCGTGGAAAGTCGAATTGATTACTTCCCGTCCCAAATGTTCCAAATGTCGTCCAGCCGGTTCCGTTCATATCAAATCCCGTCTGCACAACGCGATCATTGTGATTTGAGCCGACATCTCCGTCCGTCATATAGATGGTCGGCTTACCTACGTTAAAGAAGGTTGAGGTCACGCTGACCGGCTTACAGGGCGTGCCCGCATTCACGCTTACCATTAGCGTATGATCCCCCGACGCCAAGTTCGGTAACGTGGCCTGCGGCATGGAAGACGCCGGTGGCTGGGGAGCAAAACTCTGGGTCACATTCACGCCGTCCAAGGTCGCTTCGAACGACGCTCCGCAGGTGCTGCCTTGGATCGACACCTGCGCCGTGTTCGTCCCCGTTGGCGCCACGAAGCTCCCATTCAGAGGGCGAACGATTTGGATTCCACCCGCGCAGGCGTTCAGCCCTAGACAGCCGATGGCGAGTACCACAATCGCCGCAGTGACCCTCTTAATTGCACAGGCGTTGCTCATCGCGCACCTCCGTGTCTCTACTCCCTGTGGTCGCCTTGGGCTTATGCGTGCGAAACAATAGCGCAACGTCGTCCAAATGACAACAAAAGGTTGAAGAAGAGTCGATGCACTGAATTTTTCAGCGCCGCTAGCTTCCTGGCGTCATCGCCATGCGCGAGGCCGCAACGAAAATGATGTGGGCCCTTGCAGCCGAGGGTCAGGCTTCAATGTGTTAAATTGAATGATTGTGGGGCGCGTAGCTCAGTTGGTAGAGCAATGCCCTTTTAAGGCATGGGTCGCAGGTTCGAGTCCTGCCGCGCTCACCATATTCCCTTGTATTCATGCGGGCTTGCCGCGTTTTCCCATTCCTTGCGGGCTGTCGTCAATTTCCGACTGTGCCCCTTTTTGTGCCTACCTTTGGTCGTTTTGGTTTTTCCGGTCAAAGCGGAGAAAGCTTTTTCAATCGTATCCTCGGCGGGATGCACGTAGCGCATACTCATTGAGATTGAGCTATGGCCCGCAATTCGCATGAGCGTCCAAACGTCACAGCCCGAGGCTCCGAGCCGGGTGAGGAAGGTGTGTCGCAAGCTGTACAGGACGAAAGGCGTAACTTTTGATTCCTTCAGGGCTGCAAGGTGCTGCTTCTTCGTGCTGTCGTGACTGATATGCCCCGTCTTGGTCGGAGCAGGCCACACCCAACCCATAGCGGGCTTTCCTTGTGCTTTCCAACGCTCTTCAAGCACGCCGAGCACGCGGGGCGTCATGGGTATACGCCGCCGTGCGGCAGGCGACTTTCCGGTTAGCACGAGAATTGTCCCGCGTCTTCCCGCTTCGGGCCATGCGATTTCTTGCCACTGCATTCGGTGCAACTCATCGGGCCGAAGACCAGTGTCAAAAAGTATCCTGGCCACATCTTTCAACAGCAGGAGACAGTGCGGGAGATATATTCTTTCTTCCTCGGGTGTGATGACGCGCTCTCGCCGGGCTTCGCCCGCGAGAAGTTGAATCTTGGGTACGACCTCGATCACGCCCCAATCTGCGGCCAACCGCAAAATCCTTCGCAGAACGCGTAACGAAGAATTGATTGTGCCGGGCACAACCTGTTGGCTCAATCGCCATGCTGCGAAGCCCGCCGCGTGTTCGCCACGGATTTCATCCAGCGGCATATTTGCGAGAGTCGTATATTTCTGCAAGGCTCGTATTCCAGCGCGGTACCAAATCCACGAAGCTCCGGGCTTGGCATAAGGTTCAATCCGCCCGGTACAGAATTCCTTGAATGTGGGCGCGGCTTTCTTCTCTCGAATGTCAACAAGGCCCTCCGCTAGGCGTGTGCGATGGCCCGCCTCAATCTTACGGGCGGTTTTGTCATTTCCCGTTTTCGCGGACTCTCGGATCAGTTTTCCATTCCATTGAAATTTGTACCAGTAGACCCCGCCGCGTTTGTAGATTCCCATTACTTCACCCCCGCATCGTTTTACGACTGTTGCCACTCCGGTTTTCTCGCCACTCGTGACCCTTCTGTTCCCACCAAGCACGTTTTGATGCCCTCTGTACGGTCTGAAGGCAGTCTTCCGAGCAATATCGAGCGTTGCTCGGGGCGCAATGAAATACGGTGCTGGGCAATCTGGGCCAGCGCAAATCTTCGCCTTCGGAGATTCCTGCATCAAGTAATGCAGCGCTTCCTGAAGCAATGTCTGCGGTCGATAAACGAAAGTTCGGAGTGGTTTCCAATCCACACGATGATTCCTGCAAGTGGGTGGGGCATTCAGCGACCGAACAAACTTCGAGTTGCCGCTGATACCGAGTTGACCTTGACAACAGCACTTGCTGCAACTCTCCCGAGGCAACGGTCACTCGGATTACCTTTCCATATCTCGCAAACGATTTCCTTCAGCCCTAGAACGTATTGCAAACCCTCCGGTATGTCGTTGGACAATTCCTGACCAGTCGTAGATAGGTAGCGAACCTTGAATTTCAAACCGGGGGGATCGTCGAGGGAGGAATCGACGGATGTTTCAGCCCGTAGGCGCTCTACCGCCGCCGCACTTCGATGCAAATTTGCTCAATCGCCGAGCATCGCCGCTAATTGTGTCTCGTTGTCATTTGCGACTGTATGCAGGACTTATATATGTAACATGCATTCTAGCACTATCTTTACTGATGTCAAGCACTATTTGACTAGACGGGGACTAATTAGATGAACATCGAGACAAGCGATTTAATGACCGTTCCGGAAGCCGCGAATTTCTTGCGCCTCCAACCAAGCACAGTGCGTTCGTGGATTCTCAAGCGGCGAATTAAGTTCATTAAGCTCGGAAGCCGCGCCGTTCGTTTTCGCCGGGCCGATCTCGAAGCGTTGATTAACGCGGCTGTTGTGCCACCCAAGGCTATCTGCGGTTAGCGGCAAATTCGAAATATTCACGCGGGCCTTCGGGTCCGCGTTTCGTGTGTTTCGGAGCGGTTGTACGGAAAACGTACAACTTTGTATTCGAAGCGCAGATGGAGGGAGAAGTGCCAACAATTTTTGACTTTGATGCTGCTTTACGTCAACGCTTGGAGCCCGAATTTGGCTCGCTAGGAGAAGTGGCGCGGCACAAACTTCTGTTCGCCGTACATCGAGTGGCGATTTGCCGCACTGGATTACCGGCATTTCAAGGCCGTTGCGAAGCTTGGAAACTTGGACCTGTATTTCTTGAAATATGGAACAGCCCAACGCGGGTTGGAAATCCGGGCGCGCTGACGGGCGAACAGCAGAATTATTGCGATCTCGTTGCCCGCATTCTTGGGGCCCAATCCGGCAGGAGTTTAGCGGCTCGTAGTCACGCGAAATATCCAGAGTGGTTTATCGCTAGACGCAGCGCCAATAAGGAAATAACGGTTGATGCCGTCCGGGAACAATTAGCGTCAGTGAAACGGTAGATATGCACAGCGATATCGAAAAAGAACTACAGGAGCTTCCGCCGAATTTCTTTGGAACCGTTGAAATAACCTTTCAAGCGGGCATCCCGACATTTATCCGCACGACCAAAGCCACAAAGCTAAACCCGAAGGTACACACCGTAGGAGACCTTAGTGCTCGCCCCGCCACAAGAAAATAGCTGCTTCGCACACTACCACATGACCATTGACGAGTACGGGCTCTGGACCCATGCCCGAGAAGTCAGTCACGACTCGGGAGTGTTTTACTTTGACGGTCGCAAAATCGCGGCGCGTTTTTTCGGAACAGGCAAAGACCGCCCGTACCGGATTGGCAAGCGGCTAGTAAGAAAAGGATGGTTCGCCGTGATTCGAGCCCCTAAGCGACGGAAGAATGGAATGTATGCCCCCGGCGAATACTACCCCCTCTCGCACGGGGAGTGGGTCACAAAATACGGCGTGGAATTTTGTTTCACCTGTCCTCAAATTGCGACCGGTGGGCTTGTAATCAATCCTCAAATTGCGAACGACCTGTCCTTAAATTGCGAACGACCTGTCGCAAAACAAGGACATAATCTGAAAGGGTTAAATCTAAATAAAAACAAAAACGAAAATACGTTCGCTAGTTCTTCAAACGACATCCACGGGCAAGATAAAGCGCTACTCGACAGCCTTGCCATACTGGGAAACGATCCCCTAGCGACCTTCGATAGTCGGCAAGGAAAAGACGTAACCGCTCTCCTCACGGATTACACTCCTGACGAAATCGGGGCCGCTTTTCGGGAGATGTGGGACGCGGCTGACGAGTTCGCCCGGAAACATTTCGCACGTACGTTTGCCGCAAAAGCGCCGCAGCAAATCGCCATCCAACGCCGCCGCTTAGAAAATTCTCGCAATACCCAAAAATTGCTATCAGTGCATATGGAAAAAGAGCAGGAAAAAGCTCGCCGGGAGATAGCCGAAATCGAGCGCCTGCGTGCTGAGGAAGAATTACTCGTTGAGGAGACACTGGGGTGTACGGAAAACGGATGACAACCATGCCGAATCCCGCAGAAGTTTTAGCCAAGGCGTCGCCCGCCCCGCCGACGGAGCCGAGTACGCCGGAAGAGAAACGCCGCCGCGTGAAAATCTGGTGCTCCTATTGTTCCAGGTTCCACAGATTGCCCCAGCACGCTAGCGAAGAACCACGCTCACGCTCGGAGCAAAAACCCGCCTAATGAAATATTGCCCGCATAACTTCCTTATTCCCTCGGAGCTTGCGGATCGCCAGTCCTCTGCCCAATCATTGCAGTTCGGGCCGGTATCGCCGTATTGCGCCGATTGCTGGCTAAACCCAGCAGTTGAATCGTTCCTTACTCAACTATTCTTCGACCGTTCTGAAGTCGGAAAGCCTTGCGTTTACGGATTCTGCGACCTAATAAGATCGGTTGCGGGAAAACGGGGATTCGCAAGAGACGCTGCAACCCGCGAAGACGTAGAAGCCGACCTCCGCCTGCATTTGATGGAGAAACAATCAGAGATTGATGCGGGCATCGCTGGCAAGACTGGCAATCACACCAGGAACTACATTCTTCGGACACTTAAGAACTTTCTGATCGACAAACAGGAAAAGTCCTCCGAGGGAAAAATCATCCGCAATACAGTGAAGTCCCTCTCACCCGAAGGACTGGTAATAACCAGCCGCAAGCAGGCCGGACAGGAACGGGCGGGCTATCTTTTGACTGATCTAACGGGCGGGGATTCCGCCTCCGCCCATGACGATCATACCTTGGATGAAAAGGACGCCCTCATCGTTGAGGGCCCCGACCATGAGCCGAAGAAATCGTCCAGGAAGACGGAGGCGCGTCATCTGTTCGATACGATGTTGCGGGAGGCTACGTCTCAAATAGGAACCCTAACTGGCGGGCGTCAGGATGGCTTCGACGTTCGACTGGATTTAGAAAAAGCGCTGTCACGCCTGCCCTACGATGAGCGCTCTGTTTTTGAATGGCTATGGCTGGAAAACGGGCAAATGTTGAGTCGTGCCCGCAGCTACTCTGACGTGGAACGCGAATTGAATCTGACCTTGCAAAACGTCCGCACGTTGGAAATGAAAGCAATACAAAAACTGAAGCCCGCTCTCGGCCCAGCATTCTTCAAACGGCGAGAGCTAGATGTCTTCCCTAATCGAGGGGATATATGAGCGGCAACGGGCCGTGCACCTTCTCTAGCTCTTCATTTTCCTGCACGAACTTTTGTATTTGTTCCGCAGTGAAGAAGCCTAAATCCATTTCCTGGTTTTCTCGCAACATCGCGAAGCCGGGATGGCAGAGCGATACGTCGTCGCTGCCTATCGGCCATATTTTGCGCATATGCAAGTGCTGTACTACCCCAGTCAAAGTTTCCATTTGTTACCCCCTCGCGGCCCATTCTATCAGGCGAATCGCTGTTGCCTTTTAGGGGTCAATGAGTGTAAACGCCTGTTTTTGGCAGCGACCTCATAATTTTATTTGATACAGTGTTTCCCCTACATTATGTAGGGTATCGAACAAAGAAATTTTATAGTCTAGTTTGCGGAAGGCTCCTGATTGTCCAATGACCTTCTCCGATTGCCTTTATCCTCCAGAGTCTCCCTCAGTCGCGCTGTCCGAAGACGATTTTGACAGGAACAGGGAGCGTCGCGAGCAGCATCGCGAAAAGTCCCTCAAATCAAAGTCTGGCGAAGTAAGAATCTTGGTGGTCGAGGACCACGAACTGACTCGAAAGGCGATTTGCGATTTGCTCCGAACCGAGAAAGGGTTTGAGGTCATTTGCGACGTTGCCAATGGACTTGACGGAGCCCGCGCTGCGGCAACACTTGAACCGGATATTGTCCTTCTCGATGTCACGATGCCGACGCTTGGTGGGATTGAGGCTGCGGTTCGCATTCATCGAGTTACTCCGAAGACAAAAATCATCTTTGTTAGCCAGCACAACGCGGATAAGTTGGCTCAAGCCGCGCTAGCAACCGGAGCGCGAGGCTATGTTCTCAAGTCCGCGGCTGGCGCTGACCTGATTCCGGCAATCCGGGCCGTCATGGCAGGAGAGAAGTTTGTCAGCAAGCTGAAACGGTGGGGCGAGCCATGATGCCCCGAAGCATATCGTCCTTGGGTTCGGTTTCCGCGCTGGCGTAATCTCAGTTGGCGGAAAATCGCCATAGTACTCATTGAGCAGCGGTCAAAACGTGTAAACGCCTGATAGCGTCAGGTGACGAGGTTCCGATTTCCCAGGACCGAGTCGCGGTAGAATCACGCGATGCGTGAAATGATGCCTGATCTGCATTTCGCCGCCTCACGATTCGTGATTCCTGTTATGCCTGAAACGACGCTGACAACATCGGATCGCTGGGGTCTCTGGTTCGGATGCTGCCTTGTCGCTCTGTTGCTGACCCCGTATTGGGCTTATTGGTTCTTGAACTCGCCCATGGTGGAGCTCTGGAATGAGGTTTCAGGTGGCTCATTCTTCCCCGCGGGTCAGCAAGGAAACCGTTTCCAGTACCTGACGAATCTGGTCATCGCTCCCGGCGAAAATCGCGTGCACGTTAAGTGCGTGCTCTGCTCGATGACCGTGCGCGGTACGGTCGGAACGGCGGCCACATTTTGGGGTGACGTTACTGTCGAGAGCGGGGGTAGCGTAGGGCGGGCCGACGTTTGGGGCGGCCGAATCACACTTATGCCGGGTGCCCGTGTTTGGATGCCAACCTTGTTTGCGTATGGCGGCCCGGTGGTCGTCGATGAGAGCATACGCGTCAATTCCAACCTTATTCTCAGCTCGCCGCGCATGTTCTATCCTGGCCAGCGGTCATGGCCCATCGAGGGCGTAGCACTTTTTGTAGTCGCCTTGCTCTTGACGTCGGCCTGCGGCGGAGGTCTGGTGTGGGGGCGCTTCCGCGAGCGCGTAAAGGGAGCTGTCGGGCGGCCTAGCACCAGCGCGCTCCTTGGGATTGCGCTACTTGTCGTATTGCCATTCCTCATTTTCCTCGCTTATGTCGCGTTCCCGCCGTTGGCCCTCTTACTTATGTTCTTGACCCCGATTCCTTATTGGGTGATTTTTGTCATCGGCTTTGCCGCTGTGTCCCAACGGCTCGGCTCGCGGCTCGGCTCTGCGCACCCTCTCGGCGCACGATTCAGCGGCGCTGGAGTTCTGATCGCTCTCATGCTCTTCCCAATCGTTCGGCTTTTTGCCATGGTCCCTGTGACCCTGGTGGCACTCGGCGCGGGGACAAGCATTCGGCTGGGGCGGAGGAGGAGTCGGCTTCACTTCTTCACCGTAGCAGCAGGAGTCTTCGGGCAAACTGTTGTAACATCCCCATTACACTCAAAACCCTCAAGGACTGGTCTTGTTTGTCTTGTGCCCGACCCCGGTTGTCTCGCGCTTCTTGGGTGGCTGCTCCGCATCACAAAATTGGCATGCCAAGGCAAGTTCGCCGGTTTTCACATTGCGACGCAGTGGGGGAGGGGTTGTGTACGGTTTCCTTACGGGTTAGCCATTTGGCTCCGCACGGTCTTCCACGCGAGTTTCTAGGTCTTCCACGCGAGTTTCTATCGTGTATTCGATATACTCGCTCAGGGCTTCATCGAGCAATTCTTCCACGGGCACGCCCGTGAGCTGTGAATATTGAGTGACGATGTTGTAATGCTCATTCGTAATCGCGACGTTCCTGCGTCCCCTGTTTGTTCGCTGATTATTTTCATTTGGCATTTTGTTCGTTCCTCCATTCGTAATAATCTACTCGAAGCACTACCGTAACCACTGTAGTGACTTCCTTGATGCTCCTGTTAGTGTACACTGTAGTGCATGCAAGTCAACAGCATAATCAAGGCACCAGAAACGAAGGACTATGGCCTATCAGAAGGTTACAATCGAGGTATGTCGCTGTGCCTGCGAGCGTTGCGGGCACGAGTGGAAGAGTGAGAACCTGCCAGTTCGATGTGCCAAGTGCAAAAGCCCTTACTGGAATGTGCCGAAACCATCGAAGAAGAAGGTGTGAAACGATGAGGGGCCACTGCCGAAGAGTCTTAGGCAGCAAAACGACCTTGACTAAAATATGTTTTGCCGTTGAGTAGTGTTTCCACGGCGGCACACAAACAATGCATCCCGCTTTTCGGACAAAGCCCTCTTATCCCAGCTCTCTTCGCTTCTCTCTCCAATTCCATTGACGGATCGGTGGTGACCATTAAAATTAAGGCGTCGGAATGAAGCCTGGTTATGTGACGAGCAGCTTCTAGCCCGTTCATCTCGGGCATAATGAAATCCATCAGAGTAATCTGCGGCATGTCGTTTTAGGGAACATCTCAAGGCATGACGCCCGTTATATGCTTCCCCGACTACGACCCATTCCGAACGTTGCTCCAATGCCGATCTCAGAGAAGCTCTTGAGGTAGCGCTGTCATCAACAACGAGAATGCGAACCATGTCGGCCACCTTCTCGCATTGAACCAATCCGAAAAATGAGATGCAATACCTTATATACCTGAAGATTCGATCTGCCGTTTGAGAATTTGATAGCAATTACAAGCCACCTCTTCGAGACGTTGCCGGTTTACAATTTTCATGCTGCCGCGAGCGTATTCGATCACCCCAGCCTTCTGAAGGATGCCCGCAGCTATTGTCACAGTCGCGCGACGCGTGCCGAGCATTTGCGCGATAGAACTCTTGCGTCAGAGGAACATCGTCAAACAAAATCCGGTCATACTTCATCAAAAGCCATCTTGCTAACCGTTCTCCGCTGCTATGCAAGGCATTACACGCGGCAATTTGGGCGGTCTGCATCGCGAGCCGGTGACCGAACGGCGTAATTGTGTTTCCACTTGAGGAGATTGCCGAAGGATTTTCTCCAGAACCGCAACATCACAGCGATACGCTTCGCAGGCTTCGCATGTCATCAATCGAAACGGACCAGCGCGGTATCCCGCGAGCAGAGGCAATGCTGTGAACCCTTCATTGCCTATAACACCCACTTCCA
>CAWDGL010000009.1:0-166498 GCA_963801885.1 uncultured Acidobacteriaceae bacterium | reverse complement strand
TCATCCTCTTGAACCTGGCAATCGGCGGGGATTGGCCCGGATCTCCCAATTCATCGACTCCATTCCCGTCGGAAATGCTGGTTGACTACGTGCGTGTCTACACAAATTAATTACCCGTTACGCTTTTTGCGATTTCTAACGATCAGCCAATTCAGCAAGCCCACCGCAATCGTGGCCAATAAAATCAGCGATTGTCCGAAGTCCACGCGCGTAACGAGAATGGCGCAGATCACGACTGCGAGTCCCGCGAAGAAATTGCCGGCGGGCAATTGAAAGCGCGCTTCTCCCGGCCTCTTGCGCCGCAGCGCCGGAAGCGCAGCGCAACATACGGCGTAATAAAGCAGGCGGGCGACCGCTGAGAGAGTGACATTCCACTTGAATTCGCCGCTTAGGGCAAAAGCCCAGACGAGAACGGCGAATACAAGAATCGAAACGTACGGCGTTTGGAACCGGCGATGAACCGCGGCAAAGGCTTTGGGAAAATCCCCTTGCTCGGCCAGCGCGAAGGTCACGCGCGGCATGGACAGAATTTTCGCGCTGAGATATCCATAGAAAGAAATCAGCGCGCCCACGGCAACTAACGATGCGCCAAGAGAACCAGCCGCAACCCGGGCCACGTCGGCCAACGGGCGATCGCTGTGCGCCGCATCCGGAAGAACTCCCACCACGACCCACTGGATCAGCGCATAGATAATGGTGCAGACGAGAAGCGCTGTGAACAGGGCGAAGGGCGCGTCGCGGCGAGGATTTTTTGCCTCGCTCATAGGGGCGAGCGCCGTTTCGAATCCTCCATAGGCGAACACGAGAAGCAGCACGGCTTGCAACCATCGGCCGGCGGTAGCGGGCACAGGTGCGCTGAGAGAAATTGCGGCGGGATGCGCACGCAGCACGAATAATCCCATCGCGATAACGGCAAATAGTGGCAGTAGTTTTGCCGCAGTGAAGAAGTTGCTGACCTGCGTTCCTGCGCGCACACCACGCACATTAATCAGCGCAAGCACACCAATCAGAGCTGTAAGAATGAGCGTGCGTGGCCACGGATCTCTCGCATGCGGCCAAAACTCAGCGAGATAAATCACAAATAAATTTGCGTTGGCCGCAGGCGCTGCAGTCTGGCCGAGGAAAAGCATCCACGCCATCTGAATGCCCATGCCGCGACCGAAGGCGGAGCGCGCGTACAGGTAAGGACCGCCCGCTTGCTGAAAGCGGGAAGCGACTTCGGCAAAGCAGCCGAAAATAATGCCCATGCCAGCTCCAGCTAGCAGCACAGCCACAGGGCTGAACTTTCCGATGAAGCCAGCGACCGTAGAGGGAAGTCCGAAGACGCCGCTGCCGATGATTGAGTTCACCACCAGCGCGGTCAAGCTCCAGCGGCCAATCGCGCGCAACAATCTTTGGTTAGCCGGGACTGGTGGCAGGCTTTCGGGCATCGCGTGGTTGTATCACAAATGCCGCTCGCACGGTTGTTTCACTATGGGGAGAAGTGCGTCAAAGCCGCGCCCGGCGCATGTTTCGCTTCGAGTCCTGTTTCGCTGACGTAACTTTTTCTCGACGAAAGTAATGCAGAATTACGAAAGACGCATGTCCGGGGGACATCTATTCGTTGCTGGTTGCCAATGAGATGGTGTGTAGACGAACGAAATGCCGATCAAAGACATGGACGAGCTTCATCTCAGAATCGCGCGCGTTACGGAAGATCTGCGGAACATTCAGCAAGAACTGAATTGCGCCGCGATGCAGGCGCCCAGCGATCCGGAACTGATGGAAGCGCTGAACTCGCTTTCGGAAACCGAACCCCTCGAGACTTTGCGCAGCGCTCTCGATCAGATGCGCCACTTCCTCTGGTTCTACTCGCAGGTAATGGACAACGAACCGGAGCTGGGCGACAAATTGCGCCAGGCCAATGTGGCGAAGACGGCAAGCGATGAGACTCCAAGATCAGGAAGATCTTTTCTGGATCAGCTTTCGCGAGCCGACGAGATCATGTTGCTGCAACATCTGGCCGAGTCGAGGCGCCGCAAACCCAACTAAATATTTCGGTCGATGCGGAGCGTACGGCCTCGCTGAGTAGCATCCCGCTCACATTCTCCAACCGCGAACAATAGTCTCGATCACTTCTCCGTCCCTCTTTAGCACCGCGAAGTTCGCTTCAGCTCCCGTAACTAAACTTCCGTGGTGACTCGCTAAGCCGACGGCTCGCGCCGCATTCAGCGTGGCTGCCTGCACTGCGTCCCGCAGCTTCCAGTTGGAAAACTGCGTCACATTCCGCACCGCGCGATCCATGGTTAGAACGCTGCCCGCAAGACTGCCATTCGATGTGCACTTACCGTCTTTCACGTCGACTTCGATAGGCCCCAGTTGATAACGTCCGTCCGGCATGCCAGTCGCGGAGATCGCATCCGTAATGAGCACGGCACGTTCGCGCCCTTTCGCGCGCAAAAAAAGTTTCACCACCGGCGGCGCCACATGAATTCCATCGACGATGATGTCGGCGCTGATACGGTCGTCGCTGAGCACCTCGCCAATGATTCCCGGATCGCGATGGTCGAGAGGGCGCATCGCGTTGAATGTATGAGTGGCGTGCCGCGCTCCGGCTTTTACCGCATCCTGCGCGATTGGCATCTCGGCGTCCGAGTGTCCAATGCTGACGCAGACCTTGCGCCGCGCCGCTTCCGCAATCACTTCCATCGCGCCAGGAATCTCCGGCGCAATCGTCATCATGCGCACATGCCCGCGTGCCGCTTGCCAGAGCCGCTCGAAGATCTCGAGCGTAGGCAAAACCAGATTTTCCGGCGGATGCACGCCGCGCCGCTTGTGACTGAGAAACGGTCCCTCAAGATGAATGCCCAAAGGCCGGGCTTGCACTGCTCCGGCGGCCCCAGTCTGTTTCGTCTCGATGGCATCCGCTAAACGTCCAAGGGCCGCGCAGGTCGCGTCCAGCGGTGCAGCTACGGTAGTTGGGAAATATCCAGTCACGCCGTGACTTGCCAGGAACTTTCCCAGCCGCGGCAGTTCCGCGGCCGACGCGCGCATCAGATCTACGCCGGCGCCGCCGTGTATGTGGATATCGAGAAACCCAGGCGTCAACACCGCGTCGCCGAAATCGACGAGCGAAGCACCGGCCGGGATTTCTTTGGCGCCGCGCGAGGACATTTCGGAAATGACTCCGTTCTCGACCATGATCAGGGGATTATCGATTTCTTGCACCGGAGTGTAGAGCCGCCGTGCGGTAAATATTTTCATTGAGGGCTATCGCGAAGCGAAATCTATCGTAGCTTCCGCGCGGTTTTCAGACAACACCGTGCGAATCGATCGAGGGACGTAGCATCCGGGCTGTAGTAGAATGAATGAATTCTGCAACAGTCGGGGAGTGGCTCAGCCTGGTAGAGCACCTGGTTCGGGACCAGGGGGTCGGAGGTTCAAATCCTCTCTCCCCGACCAATCTTTCTCTAGTATCCATTTCGTGACCATTCTGGCACGCCACAACTCGGCCTGTTTTCGCCGCCCTCGGGGACCGATGTAGTGGAAAGTGTTGTAGGCCCACGGGGAACCCGCAAAAAGGCGGCTCCGGCAGGGCACCCGGGCTGCCTCATGGTTGGGTTCAGTTTCCCCTATTGGACCAGGCCGCGCTCCTGCTCGGCCCTCAAGTCCGCTTCCTTCTTGGCATTGTGGCGAGGAACAGATCGTGCAGCGCATCGCGATCAACCTCGACGATACCGTAACGATCTGATTTGGGCTACCGACAGGAATTAGTTCGCTCTTTTCGTGAAGTGGAAGTTCTGAATACGCCCTGCATTCAGCACAAACCCGGAAACCTGACCGTTTGCGTCTCGCACGAAACGTACGGTCCCAATCTCCCCAGTAAAAACGTCTCGCACAGCTGGTCGCAATGTATCGCCCTTGTGTTTCAGCCGAACCAGACTCAACTTCTCTCCGTCCAGCACAATCCGGTACAAGGGATCAATCTCTGCGCTTACGTACGCCCCGGTATATTCAGCAAGCTCTGCTCCAGCCGGGCTAAACGGTTCGCTAACTTCGAACACGTGCGGCTTGCCGCCACCATCGCTCTGCTCCATTCGTCTCGGCTTATCTCCGCTGGCCGCGACGAAACGAATCTCCACTTCATCGCCCCAGGGCTTGTCCGCGATATGAAATTGTGATTCCCCGAAAGGCTTCAACACTAGCGGTTCGTCATCTCCCGCATCGACTTTCAGCTTGCCTTCGTTCAAGAATATCTTCATGAACGTGTCATCCTCGCGATTCCAATACAGACCGGTGAATGCCGCCATCTGCTTGGCAGTGAGAACCACTGCCGCTCCGCCTGTGCTTTTTGCTGCTGACTCTTTCGCCGGGGTTGCCGACTCCGCCGCTTTGATCTCTTTCGACAACACAATGTCTGCCACCTGTCGCGCCAGCCCGCTCGGATCTGTATCCGATGAGTTACAAAGCACCGCCACCGAAAAGTGCTGATCCGGAAATCGCGTCATGTCTGAGCGGTAGCCTGCATCGGCGCCACCGTGATCGACCGTAGGCAGACCCTTATATTTCCCTATAACCAGACCAAACGCATAGTCCAATTGCTCGCCATTGTTTAGCTTGCCCCGTTCCAGCATCTGTTGCACAAATGCGGCCCCCCCTACTTTCGGATGATAGAAGTTCTCATCCCACCGTTGCAGGTCCTCCACCGTGGTATGCAGGCTCGTCGCTCCCACGGTGTCGAAATTCGTGATGCTGATCTCGAGCGGTTTCCCGGTCTCTTGCTCGTATCCGACGGCATCGTGCTTGATAATCTCCGCGTGATCGTCGCGAAAATGCGTGTGCGTCATTCCCAGCGGCTCAAAAATATTCCTCGTGGTGAATTCGCGCAGTGAGATCCCGCTCACCCCCTTCACAATCAGCCCCATCAATGTGTAACCCGTATTGCAGTACACGTGCCGCTCGCCTGGCTTGAAATTCAGCTCTTTCTGCCGCGTCATTACGGACATCACGTCCTCGTCCGTAATCAAGTCTTGTGAATACCTCCATCCCGCCAGGCCCAGTAAAGCCCATTGATCTCGCAGCCCGCTGGTGTGGTACACCAGATTTCGAATCGTGATCTTCTGCCCGAAATCGGGCAACTCGGGAATATACTTCCGCACATCGTCATCGAGTGATAGCTTCCCCTGTTGCGCGAGTAGCACGACCGAAGCCGCCGTAAATTGCTTGGACATCGACGCCACATGAAACACTGTCTCCGGCGTGATGGGCGCCTCCTCGTTCAGATCCTCCATGCCGTACCCGTGCTTATAGACAATCTCCCCGCCTCGGTAGACTCCCAGTGCACAGCCGGGAGAGTCAGGTCGGTTCCACTTCATGAAAATCCCATCCACTTGTTTGGCCACATCCGGGGCCAAGTTCTGCGCCACGCTCGGCCACGGCACCACTAGGCCCACGCCTGCCAGCAGCACCAATCCCGTTAATCTCATGAGTATTCCCCGCCCATAAACCCAACTCGGCCGAGCCGTCTATCGGTTTCGCACGTCCCAACCGCACAACCAATTGGTCGGCTGTACGTCCGCCAAACCTGTTTTCAGCTTAGCCATAGCAGAAGTCCAAGTACACGCCTTAGAACGGGATCCCGCACGACTTTCACGGCGTGACCCGTTTCAATTCAACATATGAAGATAACGAATAATGCGCCGGCTCATCCGCCGCTTCCGCGTTGGCTTCTCCCTGAAGCATTCCGTTGCGAGGCCAGAGTTCCAAACGTATGTAATGACGCAGGCGATTTGCGTCAGGGGTCGGAATGAAACCATTGAACTGCCCGACTAACATTTTCCCTCTCCAGTGCGGCTTGTTCAGTAAGGCAGTAAATTGATCGCCAATGGCAACGTGGATGTCTCCATCCGGTTGAAAGGTCAATTTCAGTGGAACTGCGCTCTGCCAAGTGCGCAAAGTTCCCGACCATGTGCCCAGCAGTTCGGCCTTCGGACTATACGGTTCCTGGGGTGGCTCAGGATCATTGTGTTTAGCTTCCCGCGCGCTCGAATAACGTGGGACCAAAGCCGCAACGATGTCTTCCTCAATCTGAGCCATTGCGGGTTTCCCGCCATAGACATCAGAAGGACTACAGTTCGTTAAAACGACCACGGCCAAATCTTCTTCCGGATAAAGGCGCATAATCGTGCTCACCCCGGGCATACCTCCGTCGTGCCCGATACTCTTCAATCCATATTCATCTGTCGTCCCGAAAAAGCCCAGGGCATAGAATTGTTTCGGATTCTCCATCGGAGTATTGGCACGCTTCATCAAGTCGAGAGTTTCATCATCGAGAATCTGTTGCTGATCGGGCAGATGGTCCTTTAAGTGGAACATTGCGAACCTAACCAGGTCATGGGCGCTCGAATAAATTGCCGACGCTCCTAAATGGTCGAATGTATAAAAAGGCAGCGGGCGCATTTTCGAATCGTACCGGGCAGCGGCATAGCGTTCGAGGCCTGGACCGATGCCAACTGAAGTATGATTAAGACCCAGCGGCGCGAAAACGAGGGTGCGCATTGCGTCGGCATAGCTCGCGTCAGAAGTACCCGAAATGATATAGCTCAAAATGCCGAAGCCGAGATTTGAGTATTGATATACCTCACCCGGAGGGTTAATTACATTGCCATATCGAAGAATCGTGTCGTCCATCGGCGGCACCGGTTCCTCTTCATTTGTGTAGAAAAACTGCCAGTGCAGGGGGAGACCGGAAGTGTGATTGAGAAGACGATGAACAGTTGCTCCCGACGCATCGCCGCCGAGCCCGGTGATCTTCGATGCGCCTAAGTAATCGTTCGCAGGGGCATCGAGTCGTATCTTTCCTTGCTTAACCAAAGCCATGATGGCAGTGGCAGTGAATGGCTTGCTGATAGAGGCAAGGGAGTAGAGAGTGTCAGGGGTGGCTGGTCGGAGTTGCTCGCGATCGGCCCACCCGAAGCCTTGCTCCCAAATTATTTTGTGGTGCTGTGCAACCGCAACGACCACGGAGGGCAGTTGATCTTTCTGCATTAGTAATTCTATTTGAGATCGAACGTGGTCAAACTGAGAATTGTTTGCTCCGATGTTCTCCTGGCCATCCGCAATTTCGGCAGAGCCTGAGTTACTACGGAAGGCTAGGGCGAACATCGAGGCCATTACTGCCAACACTAAGTATGAGGTAACCTTGGGCCGAACCATATTTCCTCCCGAACAATCTTCCCATCAACCCCTCTACAACATTTAGAAACTTGAGAATTTAGACCTTATTCAAAGCACAGAAGGTGGAACCGGAACATCTTATGAGGGTCTTTGAAACGGCCCTCCAAGCACCTGACTTTCGCCGCCCCAGTTTCGAGTGCGTACCGTAAGCCGGTTTACAAGTTCTCGTTTCACGGCATAACCCAAGCCTGGCCCGCGTGGCGCCGGAATCGTTCCTCGCGACGTAACTTGAACCTCCGGCTCAATGATATCCTCAGCCCAGTAGCGCTGGCTGGCCGACACGTCACCTGGAAGGGTGAAGTTCGGCAATGTCGACATTGCGATATTATGAGCGCGACCTATCCCCGACTCGAGCATTCCGCCGCACCAAACTGGGATTGCCTTTTCCTGACAGACGTCGTGTACTTGCCGTGCAGACGTGTGTCCGCCGACTCGGCCCAACTTAAGATTAATGATGCGGCATGCTCCCACTTCGATTGCAGCGAGTGCCTGCGCTGCATTATTGATGCATTCATCGAGGCAAATTGCGGTGCGGATCTTTTCCTGAAGCTTCCGATGGGAGTAAATGTCATCCCATTGCAATGGCTGTTCCATCATTAACAAGTTTGATTCGTCAAGTTTCTTCAGGTGATCGACATCCTTGAGTTCGTAGGCAGAATTGGCATCCACCGAAAGAAGAATGTCGGGAAATCGCTTTCGCACGGCAGAAATATATTCAAGATCTTTGTCCGGTTTGATCTTCACTTTGATTCGCTGGTAACCGCTACCCAACTCTTCTTCGACTCTTCTTACCAGAGCTTCGGGCGTGTCACGAAGCCCGAGCGAAACGCCACACACAATCTCATCGCGAGTACCGCCAAGGAGTGTGGCCACGCTCACTCCTCTAAGCTGCGCTTCCGCATCCCAGAGTGCGTTCTCCACCCCTGCCTTTGCCATCTGGTGTCCGCGGATTGTCGCCAGCAGTGATGCGGATTGACTGGCAGAGTCCAACTGTTGTCCGATTAGGCGCGGCACGATGAAATCTGAAATAATGTGCCACGCTGTATCCGTCGTTTCAGAGTTATAAGAAGGACTCTCGGTAGCTGTAACCTCGCCCCAGCCGCTGACTCCATCTACAATGACTTCGACGAGCAGAATTCTGCGATTCTGTGTCACGCCGAAACTTGTTTCAAACGGCGCCTTCAAACACATGCGGAGTTCCCGCACTACAATAGTTTCGATTGTCATGGGGACTCAGCCCACGTTTGTGCCCGATAACTCGCCCTGTCGTTCTCGTTTCTAGTCTTACTCGAAGTCGGATGCCCAACCAAGGGCGCAAAAAGCCTTGCCCCAATGGATCTTAGTCTTTGTCCTTCGTGGCACATCTTTCCTTTGCAGGTCAGATGCCTGCGTTACCTATACTTGAGCTTCGTTGAGTCGATCTTCCAAAGGTAATCCGACTAATGATGTCGAATTACCTGTCCGGCAAGCACGTTCGTAACCATACCTTTTTCGGCGGCCAGTTTTCCATTAACGAAAACGTATTCGATACCGACCGGATAAGATGCTGGCTGCGCATAGCTCGCCGTGTCTTGAACCTTATCGGGATCGAAAATAACAATGTCAGCCGCCATTCCGACAGCAATGTGACCTCGATCACGTAATCCGAGCTGAGCGGCTGGCAGAGAGGTCATAGCTCGAATAGCACTGGGCAGGGTCATTACATGTTCGTCCCGGACGTACTCCGCGAGTATTCGCGGGAAGGTCCCAAAAGCTCGAGGGTGGGTATGAGCTCCGCTGACGAGGTCGATCGGAGCAGCATCGCTTGAAATGCTCACAAAAGCCTTGCTGTAGATTTCGCGTTTCTGCTCTTCGTTCATACTCTTAGGATCAACGGTCACCTCGCCGCTTTGAACAAGATCAAAGAACGCACTCCAGTTGTCAGTATTTTTCAAAGCGGCGATTTGCGCGATCGACTTACCGGCGAAATTAGGGTCAACCCCAGCCGGGACGTCCGCGACAAGAACGTTGTTCCAGTCTCGTCCCACATGGAGGTACCAATTTTCCCAATCGGACCTCGTTTCGATTTCCTCTTTCAAGCTGGCACGAACAGCGGGATCCGATAAAGTCTGCAGGAATGGCTTGCGCCCTTTAGAAAAATGCCAGGGTCCGATGAACGAGCTCAGACCAATACCGTTGTATACGTACGGATAGGCGTCGGCAGTAATATCTACACCGTCGTGGCGCGCTTGCTCAATTAAAGACAAGGCCTGTGGAACCAGGTCCCAATTCTCCTGTCCCGCCGCTTTTAAATGGTAAATATGAACCGGTATCCGAGCCTGCTTCCCAATTTCTATAACTTCTTGAATCGCGCTTAATAATCCACTGCTCTCGTTTCGCATGTGAGTGAAATAAACCCCTCCATAACGAGCGGCAACTGTGGCTAGCGCGATTATTTCGGAGGTTTTTGCGTAG
Source organism: uncultured Acidobacteriaceae bacterium (assembly GCA_963801885.1). Lineage (GTDB taxonomy): Bacteria > Acidobacteriota > Terriglobia > Terriglobales > Acidobacteriaceae > Sulfotelmatobacter. The sequence continues at coordinate 156,829 of CAWDGL010000009.1, read as the reverse complement.
GAGCCTGGGGGATAAATCAACGCCGTTGACAACCCTACACACCCGTCTTCCATCGCTTGAGCAACAAGCCGTTGCATTGCATCAAGCTGTTTCGAAGTAGGCACAACATCGTTATCGCCTATTACAAGCTGACGCACTTGTGCGGCACCAATGTTGTGAACGACATTCAACGCAATTTGCTGTTGGGTGAGAATGTCGAAGTATTCCGAATAGTTAGTCCAAGCGAAGGAAAAGTGTTGCTGTTGCTGCAATCGGCTTATTGTCTCTTCATTTTGTGGCGCAGGCGATTCGCCCTCGCCAACCATCATGGTTGTCACTCCTTCAAGGACCTTGCTTGCGGCACTTGGTCGGTTAAGGATTAGGGGAAGGCTTTCTCCGCCCATCATATCGATAAATCCGGGAGACACAATTAGGCCATGCGCATCGATCGTTTGGATGGATGGGTTCTCGGACAACTTCCCTATAGCGACAATGCGCCCATCGCGAATACCTACATCTCCGCGAAACCAGGGATTTCCACTTCCGTCGAGAATTCGACCGTTGATGATGAGAACGTCGAATTGCTGGGCGGCACTCGGTAAACTGAATAGGACGGCCACCAACGAAAACAAAAACGCGGCGATGGTTTTCACTGTGATTTCGCTTTTGTGCTCACGCAGTCACTTCAATACAGAGCCGCCTCGACTTAGAATTCCAACCGCAAACCTACCTGGACTCGGCGCGGTGTCCAGTAATCACCATTGTCCGGATCCCCGCGGATGCTGGTGACGACGCCGAAGCCCGTGGGATTCAGATAATTGACCGACGGATCTAGAAATAGCGGGTGGTTGAGTAAATTGAAAAAATCAAAGCTTAGTTTGAATTTGATCCTTTCCGTTATTGCAATGCCTTTAATGAGCGACGTATCCCAGGTAAACTCAGATAGGCCGCGAACCATCCCTTCCGAAGTTGACGTGTCCTGACCAATTAAGAAGGGACGGAACTTGTTATACGCGGCCGACGGATCCGCAAAGAGGTTGAGGCCCGTCCCGCCGTTCGCGGGATTACCGTTTGTCCCGATTCCGTTTGATCCAGCCACGCTTCGATGCAGACCCTGACCAGGAATCGGCCCAGTGGCTGGAATACTGTCGTAGGCGTTGGCACCTCCGAATTCCTGAGCACTCATCCCGACGAAGTCCGGCACTCCAGTAGCAAAGGTCAGCACGTTCGACCAATGCCAATCATCCACCAAGCGGCGTAGCGGACCTCCCGTGAAACGGTGACCAGCGCCAAACGGCAGCTCGTACACTCCGTACGCACTGATCACGTGCCGGCGATCACCGAGCGCTGGACCGTAACCGTAATGCAAGTTGTATGGATTCAAGGGGACGCCGCCAGCGCAATCGGTTGTGCACTCCCCGGTGCTAAGCCACTTGGAATAGGTGTAATTGAAGGTAAACGTCAGGCCCTTCGAAGGTCGCTTGTTTACGCTGATGAACATCCCGTTGTAGTTATTCCATCCCACCGGCGAGATATCGAGAGTATTGACGAGCTGAGTATTTTCAACGGGCGATGGCAGCAGGGCGTTAATGTGATTTATCCACATGGTCTGAACCGACGCATCAATAAAGTCAGACGCGTCTGTGGTCGCAAGCTGTGCCGTAGCTCCAGGCCCGATACTGTTTTCGAACCAGGGTTGCGGTGTAACGCTCGAGGGGTTGAGTCCAGCACGAAGCTGAGTGGCAACCTGGTCGTAGGCTTGGGCGAAAGTCTGGTTGGACTTATGGCTCAGGTCGGCGATAAAAAACGGAACGGCATTGAGATCGAGCGAGGTCTCGGTGTGCCGGGAGAAGCGGCCCAGGTAGCCAATTTCCACTATCATGTTTCCCGGCACTTCGCGCTGAATGGTGAAATTAGCGCTGTTCATGCTACCTAGTCTGTAGTTTGGGTCGAATGCGAGGACGGTGCCCGCTCCGTAGTTCGACGGAGGAATGTAAGGCGAGGCTACTTGGGGTACCGCTATTGGCAGCGGCGCCGGCCCGTCGACACCCACCCGGAACGGCTGGCCCTGGCTGTTTTGCGGCGCGACCAGCGGGTTTGTTTGCGCCAGTAACTGGTCTCCTTCTTGTGGGAACTGGACCATGCCCACCGCAAGCGCCCGGAAGTAACTTATGCCAAATCCCCCACGAATCACGGTTTTGCGATCTCCGAAGAGCCGCCCCAGGGTGCCGTCATGAAACGACGGATTCCAGGCAGCCGCCAGGCGAGGTCCGATGTGATTTTGAAGCGGGAAATACCCACGACCGAAGTTGCTGATGGGGGCCCAGGCAAACTGCGTGCTATAAGCTTGCCCCACGCGGGCCATGGCCGCCCGCTGTTGAAGATACTGCACCGGATCGATGGGCTGACCCGTCTGCGTGCTGATGATGAAATCTTGCCGGCCCTGACTGTCGCTGAAGGGGCTCTCGATCAAGCCCGTCAAACCCAGACTAAGGCTTAGGGAGTTGGTGACGCGCCAAGTATCACTGACGTGGTACTCGAAATGTTTCCAGGTGCCAACACTGTTGATTTCTGTGCCGGTCGGTTCAGCAGTTCCGTCGGGCCGCCTCACGACGATGTCGTCTGTGCTATCTACGATACCCAAGGTCGCCGCATAGAGGTTATTCCACACACCCACGTCGGCGGGCAGCAGGCACTGCGTTGTTACTGTGCCTCCACACGTGGGTGGGCGCTCGGAGTTGGAAGGAACAACGAACGTGTTCGTTCCGATATCGGCGACGGGGAAAATATTGTAAATATTGGCGCCCTGACGAAGCTGCAAGAAGTAGAGACGCTCAAAGTTGACCCCAAATTGGAGTTGGTGCTTGCCTAGAATTTTCGTGAAGTTATCGGCGAACTGCCACGTTTTGGAAATGCCAAGTTGGGCGCGAGCTCCGAAAATCTGAATGGGATCCTGGATCACGGGCAAGTGGAGAGCTACGCCGGCTGCGGGAATCAGTGTCTCCGGATGCGGCTGGTCGAATTGAAGAGTTGATTGGTTAAAGCCCATGTTGAATTCGTTAATCGCCGTCGGGCTCAGCTGGCCGGTAAGGCCAAAGCCATAGAGACGCGGGTGATTGTCGGTCGTGGCAGTCGTTACTATGTGACTCGGACCGCCTTCCCAATTGAGGCCGGGATTGTTGAAGGGGTTGTAGAAAACGTTTTGTCCCCAGGACCAGATCCCGTTCGCGTGCCATTTTTCGGAGATTGTGTAGTCCACGCGCGCAACAATATTGTCCTGGTCCTGCGCCGAGCTTGCGGGACCGCTAATGCCGGTGGTGTTGAGCTGATCGCCCAGCGAGGAGTCATTTCCAGCAGGCAAAAGCCCATACTGCTGGACGATAATCGGACTGATGCCAATGCCGCGCGGATCGCAGGGAAGATTATTTGCTGCGCCGCAGAGAGTTGAAGTCGCGAGATTGTAGGAAATGACATTTCCTGTAGCGTCCGGGAAACGGAGGATACCGTTGCGAAGAGTGTTGGTCGGAACCAACCCATTGACTTCGGAGCTATTGGGAAAGCGGCGTAGCTCCATATTCAGGAAGAAAAAAAGCTTGTCCTTCTTGAATGGCCCGAGTAACGGGCCGCCCAAGCGGAACCCGGCCCGGTTGTCGAGAAACTTGGCTTTTGGTTCTCCTAGGTTATCCGCAATCCAATTATTCGCGACCAGATGGTCGTCCACGTGGTACCAATACGCGGCACCATGATACTGGGGCGTGCCATGGCGAACCGCGAATGAGAAATTCCCGCCCACCGAGCGCCCGAAGTTAGCATTTTGATTTGTGATACTTGAGTTGAATTCTTCGACTGCTTCAACGGGAAGCGGCATGCCCGCACCGAAGTTGCCGCAACATTCTCCTCCAACCTGGGAATCGGAAATATCCAGACCGTCGAGGGTAAAGGTATTCTGGTCGCCTTGTGCCCCGGCGATGGTGCCGCTGGAGCCGTTGTAAGATCCGCCCGTCCACGGTTGCGCGCCGGGCTGGAGAAAAGCCAGTTCCACCGCGCGTCGCGTGACCGTTGGCAGCTCCTCGACCTGCTCCCTGCCGATGACACTGCTGACGGCGGAGTCAATCGTCTGAAGCTGTGCTTGCGCACTGGCCGTAACGGATACCGCCTCGGAAACCGCACCCACCGTCAAGGCGATATCGATTAGCGTTGATTTCGCGACTTGGACGATCACTCCGGAAACAACACTGGTCCGGAAATTCTTTGCACCCACCGCCAGCGTGTACGTCCCGGGAGCAACCACGGGGAACGAGTACTGGCCAGAGGCGTTCGTCTGGGTTGTGAGCGCGGCTCCGGTGGCCTCTAACTTCAGCGTGAGAGTGACGCCGGGCACCATGGCTCCGGAAGGATCGCTCACCACACCGAGAACTGAGCCCGTTGTGTTGGTTGTCTGGCCCATGACCAGATCGGAGACACAAAACGACAGAACGAGAGCAAAACAGATACTACACCGCAACGCCCATTTATGATTCATCCCCGTTCTCCTTCCTCGCCCGCCAGGCGCAAGCAATAAAAAGCCGCTCACACTCAGACGAGAGATTAGAAAAAGAATGCATTTAGCCCACCATATCGTGATGCAACAGATGTTGCATAAAGTCGATAATGTTTTTGTGACTGAGCTTATAGACGAGCGATTGCCCCTTGTCAAGATCAAAAAAACGATATGATTGACGCAATTCGTCAATTGCATCATTTGTTGTTTTCTGCTATTAAGGCAGCAAAATTGAATCGATCTACTACAATACGTAGACTGTGTGTTCAGTGTGAAGGGCGATGAATCCCAACGTTTTCTGACCATACTGATTTCACCTTGGCGACAACATGTCGACAGATCGCAAGAAGCCGCAGTTTGATTTAAAACCGATTTCGGTCCTGTTGAAGCCTTTGGCCCACAGCAGGCAAGAATTGATGCGCCGCGTTCTTCAACACCCCAGACGACACGTACTGTCTAGCGTGCGCGCGGTGGCCAAGGAAGTGAATGCAGATCCGGCGACGTTACTACGAACCGTGCAAGCCATGGGGTTTTCAACCTACAAGGATTTCCAACGCTACCTGCACGAACTTTCGGTAATGTCCGCTACTCCACTCGATCTGATGACGACAGCCAAGGTAGGAAACCCCGGCATTCCAGGACACGTTCGTGAAGGGCTGGATTCTGCGTTCGAGAACTTGGAGTCGCTGCGCAACAGTCTCGACCTTGCGCAAGTTGAACAGTTGGCTCATCAGCTGTATAAAGCTGAACGCGTTCTCATCATAGGCGGAGACTTGGCTTCGTCTCTGGTTTGGTTTCTGCAATACAACCTTCGAATTCTGGGTCTTACTGTCATCCCAGGAACCAGCTATGGAGAGATCATTCATTTAACCCGCGGTGCAGAGCCGCGTGACGTGCTGATCGCGATCTCCTTCAGGCGAGGACTGCGGCAAACGGTCGAAGGTTTGTTGCAGGCACGAACCAAAAAGGCCTATTGCGTGGGAATCACCGACACTTATCTTTCCTCCATCGCAACGAATACCGACCAATATTTTCTGGCCTCGATCGAGAGTCCCTCGTTCGGCGGTTCCTACGTGGCTCCGATGGCGTTACTGGACATGATTGTCTTAGCATGTGCCCATTATCGGCCCAAACGCACGTTGCGCATGTTGAAAGAGGCTGACTTTGAGCAGAGGACAGGATCACGATGGTACGGTCAGGAGAAGTAGTGCCGCTGCCCACTACCCAGGAAGAACAATCACCGTCCCCTGCCAGTTCGAAGACTGAGCTTCGACGGGAACTCACACTCCGAGACGGGATCTCGATCGTCGTGGGTTGCGTGATCGGATCAGGCATTTTTTTGGTGCCAAATTCGATTGCCAAACAACTGCCAGCCTTTTCTTACGTAGCTTTCTTGTGGATCGCGGGCGGACTGCTTACGCTCTGCGGGGCATTAGCTCTGGGCGAACTGGGCGCGGCATTCCCGCAAGCCGGGGGTCTGTATGTGTATTTGCAAGAGGCCTATGGCAGACCTGTCGCTTTCCTGTATGGATGGGGTCTGTTAACACTGATTCACTCAGGTACCATCGCAACTCTAGCGGTGGCATTCGGGATTTATGTGTCGCAGATCGCCAACCTCACAAATGTGCAGGAAAAACTTGCCAGTGTTCTCTGCATCGTTACCCTCGCAGCACTTAATCTCACAGGGTTGCGGGCGGCCAAGCTTGTACAGAACGTATTCAGTGTCGCGAAGGTCGGCGGTTTGGCCCTTCTGATCGGCATACTGTTTGCGCGCGGGCACGTTCATCAACTCCGAATAAGTTTTTGGCCTGCACCGAACGAGAAATTTCAGATCGCAAGTCTGGGCATGGCCCTGATTGCCGTCCTTTGGGCCTACGAAGGATGGCACGTCATTTCTTTTACAGCGAGTGAATTCAGACATCCGCGGCGTGATTTGCCACTCGGCCTTCTTTACGGAACCACGATCGTCGGATGCATATATCTGCTCGCGAACGTTGGATATTATGCAGTCCTAAGTCCTACGCAAATTGCGCAGACGCAGCGAGTTGCGGCTACGGCGGTCACGGTTGCGGCGGGATCGACGGCTACTTTTTTCATCACGGCTCTGATCATCGTCTCGATCGTTGGTGCTATGAATGGAATGATCCTCACCGGGCCTCGCGTCTATTACGCCATGGCTAAAGAAGGTTTATTCTTTCGCAGCTTCGGCACTGTTCATCCACGCACCCACGTTCCAATGTTGGCCATCATTGTTCAGGGTATTTGGGCGGCTGTCCTCACCTTGCTCGGCACTTTTCAAGTGCTCTTCACCTATGTGATCTTTACCGCATGGATCTTCTATTCCTTATCTGTTGCGGCTGTGATCATTTTGCGAATTCGTCGACCTGAAATTATTCGACCGTTCAAAGTCCCGCTCTACCCCTGGCTCAATATCCTATTCGTCCTGGCCGGGATCGGTGTTACGGTGAGTGCGATTATTTCATCACCCATACGGGCTCTGTACGGAATCGGGTTGATTCTTGCGGGACTCCCTATCTACGCGATATTCCTCGTCGCAAATCGGATTACACGAGGAACTCCATCGAAGCCAGCTCATCTTTGAAGATACGCTCACGTCGCCGCGCATCGCGTAAAACCGCAGCTGGCTCGTGCACCTACATCTCAGTAGTTTTGATAGATGATCTCACCCAGATGCCCAAGTGCTTTCCCTTGCTCTTCAGCGTCATCTGGGAGCCGATCGATGCTGACGTTGTTCACAAAAAGGGCAATGAGTATCTTCCGGCCACTCGCAGCAGTCATGTAGCCTGCCAAGGCCTTGCTTAATAATAGAAATTTTCCAGTCAGCAGGTTTTCCCAGACCAGCGTCCCCGTTTTGCCCATTGCCTTGCCACGTGCCGGGCTATCTGGTCCCACGGCATCGAACAGAGTTCCGTCAACTCCGAGAATCGGCAAGGCATCTTCGTACGTCGAAAAATCTTGCCTCCTAGACATAGCCTGTAAAAGCGCCACGGTGGCGCGGGGAGTGGTGAAATCAGCACGAGACCCACCCACGCCTCCACCAAAAGAAATCGTCTCGATTGGTACGCCCAAACTTTTGAGTACCTCTCCCTCGCGTAACATTCCGGCCGCGGCTGTTCGCTCGCCTTTCTGCGCCGCCATGATTGAAGGAAGCATCCCCGCGCCGAGGTTGTGACTGGTTTTCAAGATCACTTTGAGAGCTTCAGAAAACGGGGGAGAAGTATGTTGAGCCACGGGCTTCATGTGTTGGTACTCGGCCGGATCCGGCAACTGACCGGCATCCTGAGACGCGTACCGGCTGGCATCGACTATTACTCCATGAGCCAGAAGACGTTCTATGAATAAAGTTCTGGCAAATTCTGTCGGATCCGATACAGCAGCGACCCGCAGAAGCGGAGCCCGACCGCGACTAATCTGACCACGAACCGTGTAATGATGGCCAGGGATCTCTGAAATATCGACCTCCGTCCGGTCGGTTGTTTCCACCGTTTTCACGGCGACATCCCACTGCGCGTACGAAGTTGAAGGTCGGATTTGAACATTGGCTTGTCCGCCCACTTCCGCAGCCGGTGTGACCAGAATATCGAACACATCATCGTTGACTACGATGGGAGTGATTCGTGTTGGACCGCTGCCGCTGCCCTCTGCCGGCTCGAATAGTCGATCGTCAACCAGGACGTCCTTGACCTGATGAATCTGCGCGCTCGCGACTTGTGCGGCCAACTCGTCGAGGCCGGAGAGCGGATCCGTATCAGTCAGGGTCGCGCGGTTACTAAAATTCGCGTAGATGTGATCTTCCGCGGTGTACTTCAGGTGTCCATCGCGGCCGATCCGTCCACTTAAGTTGGGGTCTCCCATGGCACGAAGGACGAGCGTGTCACTCTGTAGCCCGTTGGAGTCTCGCGCCGTCAGCCGGTACACAGGTGTAATAAAACGGAAATTAGGCCCGAGAGCTTCCAGAGCTGCAGCTCCTGAGAATAATTTCGTGGTCGATGCGGGAGCGAACAGCTTGTCAGAATTTAGTTGAAACAGCGGGTCGCCGCTCGCGGCATCCGCAATTAGGATTCCCCATTGTGCATTGCGATAAATTGGCGCCGAAATAAACCGCTGGATGGCATTATCGTTCGGCGTTGTTCTCGGTTTTGCATTTTGTGCGGACGATAGACTTAGTACTGCCAACCAACCAATTACAGCGGACATAATTAAGCGCAACATTGTTTAGTCCCCCGATCTAGGTCTCCGGATATTACCTCTTATCCGTGATTCCGACGAAATAATGGGTCTGGCTATTAGTTTCCTGAAGGAAGAAATTTTCCAGGCATCTATAGAAACATTTCAGTTTCGCGTGCCAGGTGTAAGCGTGATGTTGCGAAAAGCAACGTGCCCAACCTCACTACCCTGCAAGTAGATTGGTCCAGGTAGTGCTTCGTGGCTGTCCAACGCCCCACCTGTGATGCCGGGGATTTCCTGTTTGTCAATAATGGTCTGGCCATTTTGCACAACGGTGACCACTCGTCCAACCAGAGTGATGTCGTAGGTCTGCCATTCTCCTGGTTTGCGCGGTTGTTCCGGCGAGGCGGCCAGGAAACCATAGATGCCTCCCGTCCGCATAGTCGGCCCTTCTGGCTCGGGATCGTCTTCAATCTGGAGTTCATACCGGCCGCGAAGGTAGACGCCGCTATTCGACCCTGGTGCGCAGTTGAATTCGATGTGTAACTTGAAATCTTCAAACTTGGCGTCGGTGATAAGTTCGGGGCCATGCCCGGGACTGACCAGCGTTCCGTTTTCAACCTTCCATGTCGCAGTTGATGCCGGATCGCTCATCCTCCACCCGCTCAGATCTTTGCCATCGAACAACTGCACCGATTTGCCCCACTTCGGATCGCTTTTTCTCTTCAGGGATGGCGCTCTCACGCCGGTCCATTGCCACGGAGTCCCGTCGGGCCCGGTCGTGGTCCCCACCAGCATCTTCCCCGATAGTTTGCCCTGAAAAACCATGTCGTCTTTCCTGTCTTCTTCCTCCTTGGGCGAAACGAAAGTGATGGTGCCATTCGAAAGCTCAAATTTTGGGAGTGGCCGGGCGTGTCCCCAGCGGCTTACCATTCGAGCTTTGAGCTCACCATCTTCCTGGGTTATCTCCAACCACGAGGGAGATTCGCGCTGCGGAGTTTTCAGGGTTAAATCCCAACGTCCCAGATAAGACTGAACCGACGCTGTTGTGTCCGCAGCGTTCTTGGGCTCGGAATACACCAGTCCAGAAAGCATCACGGTTAGCGTCGTAAGCGCGAACAGTCTGCGACAAAGATTCACGTGGCTGGGACTATCTTTCTCCTGTTTGACCAGATTTGTTTTGGGTACGCTTAGCCCCGACATCGTGGACACTTGCGCTCTTGGCCTTGCCATGGATATCCCCTTAGCTCTATTTTTTGTTAGCGGTTGCTCCAGACCGGTTCTGCGGTTTAACGCACGCAGTTAATCAGATGCTCTCTCGAGAGTCAAATGGAGACGGAGGCGAACGAACAGATCCGCTCGCAAATGCTGGGCGGTTGTGAACTGGTACTATTACCAGAAGCAGCTCTGAATTCGGACTCGCAACAACAATCATTAATCATTGCGGCCGCAGGAGACTGGCCCTTGACCCCCTCACTTAGAGTTTCGCGCAGAAGATTCGTCCAGTCGGCTTCAATGGCGACTGCGGGACTAGCGATTCCCACTCGCTTCTTCCGGGGAACCCTGGCCGCGGCCCCAGCGCAGGAGCCGCTTGAACAGTTTGATTACGGTGATGTAGCGCTGATAAGTGATCTTCACGAAAAGCAATTGGAAGCGACTCATTCCGTGCTTATGGGGTTGAGTGACGACAGCCTGTTGAAGCCCTTCCGTCAGATGACTGGCCAACCCGCCCCCGGTGTGGATCTGGGCGGCTGGTATCACTACAATCCCGACTACCAGTGGGGCAAAGACGAGGATGGCTTTGCTCCCAGCTGCACTTTTGGCCAATGGGTTTCGGCGCTCGCACGCATGTACGCCATCACGCGGGACCGGGCAACCCGTGAGAAAGTGATACGCCTGAACCGCTTGTACGCTGAGACGATCTCAGGCGATTACTACGATAAGAATCGGTTTCCCACCTACTGCTACGACAAACTGGTTTGCGGTCTGATCGATTCACACCAATACGTTGGCGATCCCGATGCTTTCGCGATCCTCGAGCGCACCACCAATGCCGCACTGCCGCATTTTCCGAAGCATGCCGTAGAGCATGGAAAAGTATGGCGGCCGAATAAGGACGAGAGTTGGACGTGGGACGAGTCTTATACGATTTCAGAAAATCTCTTCCTGGCCTATCAACGCGGAGCCGGGGAACGTTATCGCGAGCTGGGACGGCAGTATCTTGACGACGACTATTACGACCCGCTGGCTGAGGGTCACGATGTGCTTGCCGGCAGACATGCTTATAGCTACGTAAATTCCTTGAGCTCGGCCATGCAAGCGTATCTGACTTTAGGAAGTGAGAAACACCTGCGCGCGGCCAAGAACGCTTTTGAAATGCTCTCGCGGCAAAGTTTTGCGACAGGAGGCTGGGGGCCGGATGAAATGTTGCGTGCGCCTGACAGTCCGGATATTGCGGCCAGCCTTACTGAGAGCCACAGCAGCTTTGAAACACCGTGTGGTTCGTATGCCCACTTCAAGCTAACGCGTTACCTGCTGCGCGTGACCCGCGACGCACGTTACGGCGACAGTATGGAGCGCGTGATGTACAACACGGTTCTGGGCGCGAAGCCGTTGGAAGCCGACGGGCGGACCTTCTACTATTCCGACTACAACTTCAAGGGACGGAAGGTGTATTCGGACCATCAACATTGGGCGTGCTGCTCGGGCACGCTGCCGCAGGTCGCAGCCGACTATCGCATCAACACTTACTTCCGCGATTCCAGCGGTGTATGGGTCAATTTGTACATCCCGTCGACGTTGCGATGGAGGCAAGATGGTGCTCCGATGGCGCTAACGCAAAAAAGTCTGTACCCGTTTGACGAAGTGGTGACCTTCGAGGTTGCGACGTCACAGGTAAGGGAGTTCGCGATCAATTTCCGGATTCCAGCATGGGCGACAGGCGCTTCGATTTCAGTGAACGGCCGCCGCGTCCAGGCACCACCGGTTCCTGGAGGTTTTTGCACGCTTCATCGCCCATGGAGCCCTGGCGACCGCGTGGAACTGGAGCTGCCAATGACCATGCGGCTGGAATCAGTCGATCCCCGGCATCCGCAGATCGTCGCGTTGGTTCGCGGACCGCTGGTATTGTTCGCCGTCTCCGACGCGCAACCAGTCTTAACACGCGCGGACTTGCTGGCTGCCAACCGAGTGGGCGAGCGAAGCTGGCAAGTAAAGACTGCGAGCGCGTCATTCAAGATGCTGCCCTTCACTGAGATTGGGGACGAGCAGTATACGACCTACCTGCGGGTCACGTAGGCACTGGTATCCCTAATGCATTTCGGTCGATGGCGGGTACCCCGTAATCTTTTGGCCATTCACTGGCTTGTCCCCACAAAACAACCACTCTTTCGATTCTTGCTTTAACCCTTCGTACCAGCGAATATCTGATGCAACAGTTTCGCCAAGGAGATCACTAGTGACACCCAGGTCGTTTTCACATCGAAGCCGCCTTATTTTCAGACTCAACGGATGCGCGCTGCAATTGATCGCAATCGGCGCTCTGGTTCTCGCATGTCTGTTCTGGTCAGTTGCCGCCGGTGCTCAAGCTTCTCCCAGTTCCCCGAAAGACGGGAAATGGAAATTGACATGGAGTGACGAATTTAACGGCCCCAACGGTTCCAGCGTGGACCCCTCGAAATGGGTTGTCGAAGTGGGCGGAGAAGGTTGGGGAAATCAGGAATTGGAGTACTACACGAGTCGTAAGGAGAATGTGTACATTCACGATGGAAAGCTGGTGATCGAGGCCCGCCGCGAGGACTACACGGGCGCTGACGGAGTGAAAAAGAACTACACTTCGGCCAGGCTGAAGACGGCAGGAAAATTCTCGCAAGCCTACGGTCGCTTCGAAGCGCGCATCAAGATTCCTTCCGGGCAAGGCATGTGGCCAGCCTTCTGGATGCTGGGAGATGACATCGACAAAGCTGGATGGCCTGCATGTGGCGAGATCGACATCATGGAAAACATTGGGAAAGAACCGTCAACCATACACGGCTCGATTCATGGGCCGGGTTACACCGGAGGCGATGGAATCGAAGCGCCATACAAGCTGCCGGCGGCGCGACGGTTTGCCGACGATTTCCATGTCTTCGCGGTCGAGTGGGAACCGAACACCATTCGCTTCTATGTCGACAACGATCTCTACGTCACTCGCTCTCGAGCCGATCTTCACCCTGGCTGGAAGTGGGTATTCGATCATCCGTTTTTTCTGCTGCTCAACCTCGCCGTGGGCGGCGAGTGGCCGGGAAATCCAGATGCGACTACGGTTTTCCCTCAAACTATGCTGGTGGATTATGTCCGCGTGTACCAGCGATCCGACAAGTAGGGTACGATCTCTGAGATTTGGCGAATCGCAGGTCGCAATTGCACAGGCCCCGCCCGCGGAAGCGGATGTGGAGAAGCGAGTTGATTCGATTCTGAGTCAAATGACGACAATATCCAGCTGCGCGAGAAGTTCACTCTCACGCGTTAGGGAGCATTCACTTCCACGTGAGGGTCGTTAGGGAATCACTCTCCAAGTTCAACTCGGCCATCATGGGGCCCATCTGCAGCACCACGGGACGCGCCGCCGCGGCGTTGCTCAGAACCAGGACTTTCTGACCATCGGGATTCTCGCAGGCCACATGATCAACGTTGGCTAGAATGCCTTGGGAATCGAAGCGGCGTGCACCCCGGCGAATCATGCGGGAAAAATGGGCGAAGGCCCAGTACTGGCCGCTGCGCGTGATCTCCTTCGTCCGCGAGTGGATCGTGACGACTCCACCGCAGGGAAACGGGCCGATGTTAGGACGACCCTGCTCGTCGAGCGCGAGATTCCAGCCCGTAATCGATTGGCACCAGTTGCGGAGAATGCCGATGAACGTTTGCCCCCATTGGGCCCAATCAGTCGCGTAGTCCGGTTGCGTGTAATCTGGGCCGCCCTCCGTCCAATGCATCGCAGCATCGGGGTGCGCGTCGTGGACTTTGGACGCCATGCTGGCATTGCCGGCGTAGCCGTGCCAAGCTACCGCGTTAGCGTACTTGCGCACGTCCGGATCGTCGAGTTCGCAAATCGCCCGACCCCAAAGATTGTAGTTATGGTCAATGAGCCAGATTTTCGCGGGAATTCCATTCGCTCTTAGTGCCGGCCCCAGATGTCCTTTCACGAATTCAATCTCATACTCCTGCCCCCATAGACATGCGGGCATGCGGCCGTCCTGATCAGAGTCCACCTCGTTCTGCGAAGTGACGGCCTGAATGGAAACGCCTGCGGCGCCGTACGCCTGCAGGAATTTCACGAAGTATTGCGCGTAGCTCGCGTAGTACCGTTTGTGTATGCAGCCGCCCAGCATGGAGCCATTCGCTTTCATCCAACCGGGAGGACTCCACGGACTCGAAAACAAAAACAAGTCGGGATTTTCCTGGCGCGCTTGCAGTAGCATCGGCAGGAGGTATGCACGGTCGTGATCGATCGAGAAGCGCTTCAAGTCTGGATCGGGTGCGCCTTCATCGAAACTGTACAACTCCGTCGAATAGTCACTCGCTCCTATACAGGTGCGGCAGACGCTAAGTCCCAGTTCCGAGGGATGGAATAGTTCATGGAACAAAAGTGCGCGCGAATTCGAGGGCAGTTGGTTGAACATGTAGCAGGCTGCATCGGTGAAAGCCGCTCCGAAGCCGAGAATCTGCTGGAATTTCTTTTCCGGGTTGAGAGCGATGATCTCCGCGGAAGGCTGTCCAGCGGCCTGCCGCCATGCCAGAGGGGATGCTCTCTCGAATCGACGCTTCTCATCGGTCACCCGAACTATGATTTCGCCGAGGTTGGCTGAACCGAGGGAAGCCCAAGCGGGGGCTGATTCGGCAACGGCACCGGCTGCCAATCCTGCAGTAGACACTTTCAAAAATTCGCGCCTGGTACTTTCGAAGGACATTCTTGCCTTTGAGCAACCGAGTCGGTATTTGTGAATTAGAATCTCATGCCTGTCAAATGACGCCCTGACCGTCGCTCGAGGGAGTGTTGGGAAATTGTGAAAGCACGAAGATTCAGTTTTTGGGGACAAAAGGAAAAAAGAGCTCCTGCTTTCGCCATCGGCGCGTTTCGGCTACCCTAAAGCGACCACGCATTGCGTGCAATCTGTTGTTGGCGCAGCTTCCAGCGTTGGTGTTGCAGGTGTTTCCATGTTGAGACACAGCACTATGCGAGCCACGAACATTTGTGTGGAAGGAGTGCGACTCTTTGCGCTGGCCACGGCCTCTGTGGTGCTGCTGTATGCCCTGGGCAGCCAAGTCTGTGCTCAAACTCCGGCGAAGCCCCTCCCCATTCTCACTCACGCCGAGCAGATCCGAAGGTTGAGTCCGGAGCAGGCTGCATTGGGCTATCCAGTGCGGGTTCGCGGCGTGATCACCATGGATGCTCCAGCGCCTGACTTCTTCATTCAAGATGCGACCGCCGGCATTTACGCGGAAGGCAGCGTTTTGCCGAGGTATGCCCACCTGCTCGGCCAGTTGGTGGAAATTGAGGGAATAACCGGGCCAGGCAAATTCGCTCCTGTGATTCGGGAGCAAAGGTTGCGTGTGCTCGGCAAGGGCGTTCTGCCCAAGGCGAAGCTTTTTCCTTTCGCTGAACTCGCCGACGGACGGCAGGATAGTCAATGGGCGCGAGTGCGGGGCATCGTTCGCTCTGTAGGCATCGACCGCGGCTCATGGCGAGAGACCGCCCTCGCTATGCGTGTCGCATCCGACGGAGGTGAGTTCAATGTCCGAGTGCCGGTCGCCCGCGACCAGGCGGTGCCTTCCTGGGTTGACAGTGAAGTTCTGATCGAAGGCGTATGCGGAAGCCTGTACAACGCGAATCGGCAACTCACGGGAATTTTGTTCTATGTCCCACGCTTAAGCTTCGTAACGATTGCAGCTCCTGCCAGCGAAGCTTCGCTCTCCGACTTGCTACGGTTTTCGTCCAAGAAGGGGGTTCGGCACCGTGTACGAGTGCGCGGCGTGGTCGGATATCAACAATTGGGCAATGCCCTTTTTCTCGTAAGCCAGGGCAAGGGACTTCGCGTGCTGACGCAGCAAAGCACGCCCCTCAAGATCGGCGATCTCGTGGATGTGCTGGGCTTTCCTGCCATGGGCGATTCGGCGCCGATGTTGGAGGATGCCGTATATCAGCTTGTAAGCCACGAGAATGCACCGGAGCCGGTGGAGCTAAATCTAGATACGCCGTGGGAGCAATTCGACGGCGCGGTCGTGACCGCCGAGGCGAAGTTGGTGAACCGACAGGCACAAGCAGATGGCCTGCGGCTCCTGTTGCAGCAGGGCGACGTGTTTTTTGACGCGGCCCTGCCGCCCGGCGTCGTAGAGCAGCGCCTGCTGTCCATCCCGCTGAATAGCGAAGTGCGGATTACCGGCATCTGTCTGGTTCGTAGCGGAGGGTTGTGGCGAATCCCCCAGTCGATTCGAGTACTGCTGCGCATGCCTCAGGATTTGGTGGTGCTTGGCGCTCCCTCGTGGTGGAATTTGAGTCACACACTTTGGCTGCTGGGGATGACCGCTCTGGTTCTTTTGTTCGTAGCAGCGTGGGTTGTCGTGCTGGGCCGGCGGCTGCGGGAGCAAATGGACGTAATTCGCCAGAAGTTGAGAAGCAGCGCAGTGCTGGAAGAGCGCAACCGGATTGCCCGGGAGCTTCACGATACGCTGGAGCAGGAACTGGCTGGTATTACCATGCAGCTGGATTTGGCGGTGGATTGCTTCCAGCAAGCGCCCGGCGTGGCTGAGCAGGCGCTGGAAACCGCGCGGAACATGAGCCGTCACAGCATGGTCGAAGCACGCCGATCAGTGTGGGATCTGCGTTGTCAATTACTGGATGATGGAGATCTGGTCTTTGCTCTGGCGCAAGATTGTCGAGCCTCTCACCCCGCGCGGGCACGTGAAAGTGGATACAAGATTTGAAGGTACTCCGGTGCGCCTTCCCAGGCCAGCCGAGATGAACTTGCTTCGCATCGGGCAGGAAGCAGTGGCGAACGCCATGAAGCATGGACTGGCGAGACATATTTCCATCGAATTGCGATACGCGCCCGAATCGGTTCGTCTGACTGTGAGCGACGATGGACAAGGTTTTGCCGCAGATCAGGCATCTCCTGCCGGACATTTTGGGCTTCTCGATATGCGCGAGCGTGCCCAGTCGATGGGCAGCTGTTTGACGGTGGAGAGCGACCCCGGACACGGTACTCGCATTGCCGTTGAAGTTCCTGTGTGCTCGAGCAAACTAAGCGATGAAGAGCTCAAAACCGATACGTATTCTCGTGGTTGACGACCACTTCATGGTTCGGATGGGTTTGTCGGCATCCCTGAACGTCGAGCCGGACATGGAGGTGGTCGCCGAGGCAGGCAACGGTGACGCTGCGCTCGAAGCTTACCGTAAACACCGTCCCAGCATGGTTCTAATGGATCTTCGGCTCCCGGGAATGAGCGGTACGGACTGCACCGCAGCGATGATTCAGGAATTTCCGGAGGCGTCCATCTTAATGCTTTCCACCCATTCCGGGGAGGAGGAGATCTTTCGCGCGATGCAGGCCGGAGCCCGAGGTTACATTGTGAAAAGCATAATCCGGGAAGAACTTCTGCGCGCAGTCCGCGAAGTCTATCAAGGGCGACAGTACGTGGACCCAGTCGTGGCCGCGCACTTGGAGGAACGCCGGTCCCATCGCTCGTTGAGCACTCGTGAAGTAGAAGTCCTGCGGATGGTGGCCAAGGGTCTGGGGAACAAGGAGATCGCTGGAGCGCTGCATATCGCAGAAGTGACGGTTAAACTGCACGTCAGTCATGTGCTGGAGAAACTTGGCGTGAAGGATCGCACCCAGGCCGCGACGGTTGCCCTGCAGCGAGGTATCATCTCGCTCGACTGATAAACCTGCACTGAATAAGCCTGCACTAAATAAACCTGGATTTATAAACCAAGTCACCGGCGCAACGCATGCACCCTTCATTGCGCTCTAGCTGTGCTCAGCTGTACGAAAGTAGTATTGACACCCCCTCGCTAGTCGTTATCTATTAGTACGTTTGCATTACCCTGGCTCGCCAGCAAACTAGGGCTCTGTCGTAGCGACCAAAAAATGTTTTCGGAATTTCGAGGGCGTCACTATGAGACGTAATTGCTTGGTGGGGCTGGGATTTGGGGTCCTATGGCTGCTGATGCTGGGCAGTGCGATCGCGCAATCGGACCGCGGAACGATCGCAGGCTCCATTCTGGACAGTTCGGGAGCAGCGGTTGGCGGAGCGTCGATCACGATCACTGGAGTCGACACTGGCAACACCTACAAGAGCGTGTCGACGGCGGAAGGAGTCTATCGCGTCGCAGACATTCAAACCGGCCGCTACAACATCACGGTTGAGGCCCCGGGTTTTAAGGCATCGGTGCACGAAGGGGTTGTCGTCCAAATCAGCACCACGTCGGCCCTGAATATTACCCTCCACCCCGGCGACACGAAGGAAGAAGTTACTGTGTTGGCGGACGCTCCCACCTTGCAGACTGAAAGTTCCGACATCGGTACGGTAGTCAGTACCAAGCAAATTGAAGACCTGCCTTTGGCTTTGAACTCGACCGGGCAAAGTTTCGTGCGTTCTCCGGAAACGTTTGTCTTCCTGACGCCGGGAACCGCCGGCCCGGGTACCAACAGCGATCACGCCTCCGCAGGAATCTATGAATCGAAGTTATCTGGCGGGCAGAATTTTGGAACCGAGATTCTTCTCGACGGGGTCAGCGTAGTTCGCTCCGATTCCGGCGCCGCATTTGACCAGACAGCGCCCACGGTGGAAGCACTCACTGAGTTCAAAGTCACCACCTCAATGCCTTCGGCACAGTATGGCCGCACCTCTGGCGGCATCGAAAGCTTTACCACCAAATCCGGCAGCAACAAGTATCACGGATCGATTTTCGAGTTGTTCCGCAACGAGGCACTGGACGCATTTTCCTGGAACACCAATTTCGCAAATGCGCAGATCGTGCAGGCCAACGCTGGATGCAACAACACCACCATCCCCTGTACGCCATTGAATCCGAAGCCTCGAGACCGGCAGAACGATTTTGGTGGGTCGCTCGGCGGGCCGGTCCGAATACCTCACCTCTACGATGGTCACGACAAAACGTTTTTCTTCTTCGCCTGGGAACAGTATCGCAACCGGCGGGGCCTTACGAATGACATCCTGACCCTGCCCACTACGGCCGAACGCACTGGTGATTTCTCGGCGCTGCTGGGAGCGCCTGCCACCATAACAGTCGGCGGTGTGACCTCGCCGGTTATTAATCCGTGCAATGGACAACAGGTTCTCACGGGGCAGATCTTTGATCCGTCAACTACGCAGGTTGTCGGCGGGCAAACCTGCCGCTTGCCTTTTGCGGGCAACAAGATCACTGGTGGCGAGAGTGCCGTGGCCGCAAAAATTTTAGGTTATCTGCCTTCGACCAACCTCATCGGCACTCCGGCTAACAACGTCCCTGGGTTGATCAACAACTATCAAAACCCGACCTCTCTAGACCATGTAGTCACTACCGAGACAAGTTTTCGGATTGACGAGAACTTGACCAACAAGAACAAAATGTTCTTCTCCTACAGCAGCCGTGAGCAGAATTATCTAAACGGCAGCAACTTCGACCTTCCCGCTCCGCTTACGCCGGGGGATTACTACAATTACTACTTCACGCACTACCTTCGCTATGGGTGGGATTACTTTGCCACCCCCTCGCTCCTGAACCATTTTACGGTCGGATTAAACCGCGTTTACACTGCCAGCAAAGCGCCCAGCATAAATGGGTCGGATTGGGACCAGGTCCTGGGCATCGCGGGGGCCAGCGGACAAGTATTTCCACAATTCGAGTTTGCCGGGTCTCCATTCGGAATCGGCTACTCGGGATTGAGCGACGCCAATTACAGTCTTCAGATTCCTAACGCACTCGTCGTTGCCGACAGCGTTTCCATAACAAAAGGGCGACACTCTCTGCGAGCGGGTTTCGAGTGGCGCTCCTACCAATATTCCATCCTTTCGCAGTCGAACACTTCGCCGCAGTACAACTTTTCAAGTAACGAGACATCCTTCGCGCCTACGGCTGCCCAACCCGGAGCGAGTCTCACCGGCGATCCGTTTGCCAGCTTCCTGATCGGTCAGCCCGACCAGGAGCAATTGACGGTGTTTTCGCACTACCCGCGTTGGAACCAAAACTATTACGCCACCTACCTGCAGGATGACTTCAAGGCTCGACAGGACTTGACGTTAAATCTCGGCCTGCGCTGGGATGTGGATACGCCGCGGCACGAGGCCACGGGAGCGCAGTCGGTGTTCTCGCCAACGGCTGCAAATCCCGCCACTCCTGGGCAGTTGGGCGCTTTCATTTACGGCAAAAGTGCCACGGGCGCGAAAACGTACTTCAAGGACTTTGGCCCGCGCATCGGATTCGCTTATGCGCCAGAATATCTCCACAACACCGTGATTCGGGGCGGATATAGCATTTACTACGCTGCGCTTGTCTACTCTGACTTCGGCGGTTCGTTGACCAGCGGCAGTACGGCGAATCCCAATTTCAAGAATTCCGATAATTTCACCCCGGTACAGTCACTTGATTCCGGGTTTCCCCCGTATACCCCACCCAGCAACATCCAGAACCCGGCACTCAACGTTTTCACTCAGAATGCTGTCGACTATGTGGCTCCGTCATACGGGCGCCCGGGAATGATTCAGAACTGGCAATTCGAGCTTCAGCACCAGCTTGCGCCGGATCTTATCGCGAGCCTGGGCTATGTCGGGCAACATGCGACTCGCCTGCTCTCGAACCTGGCTCAGGTCAACACCCCGAATCCCGTATACAACTCTTTGGGGGCGGCATTGCAATACCAGGTGGATGGCAGCGACGGAAACAACGGGCCGGCGATTCTCAGCTCGCTTGGGATCACCGTGCCTTCCTGGTTCACTCCCGGCTGGGGTGGTAGTGGCAGTTCGTCAAACGTGATCGGCCAGTTGCTGCGACCGTTCCCACAGTACGGCGCCATCACCACGAGTTGCTGTCTGGAGAATCTCGGTCAGTCCACTTACAACGCAATGGAAGCCAAGCTGGAGCGCCGTTTTCACAACGGGCTGAATCTGCTGGCCTCCTACACGTTCTCCAAGACCATCACGGATGCAGACTCCTCATTCTCCACCGAGACCGGCTTCAACTCGAACGTCTTCGGAGCTCAGAACCCTTACAACCTGAAGGGCGAAAAGGCGGTGAGCTATCAAGACATTCCGCATACCTTCGTGCTCAGCTATTTGTACGAACTTCCCGCAGGTCCGGGAAAGAAATATCTGAACCACGGCGTCGCCAGCAAAGTGCTGGGGGGCTGGCAGGTGAGCGGGATTCAGCGCTACCAGACTGGCTCGCCTACGGTCATCAATGAATACGCGACCGCAAACCCATTCAGCACAGGAAACTACCGCTACAGCCTGATTGGCGCTGCCCGGCCATCGAATGCCGGACATTGGACTCCCGCACAAAACGCCACCTGGAACAGCGGTTGTGTGGAAACGGCGAATGGAATCTTCACACCGGCGTCGGCGACGAATCCGCTGACGGTAAATTGCTCTTCATTTGAAGATCCGAGTAAGACCTCGTTGGCGGCGGGTGGCGGGTATGTTTTTGGAAATATCCCAACCGTGGTCTCTTGGTGGCGGAGCCCTGGATACAAGAACGAAGACTTCTCGATCATAAAGCGAACCACAATCCGGGAAGGCCAGACACTTATGTTTAAACTCGATATCCCCAATGCGTTTAACCGGCACACCTTTGGAGCGATCGACGGGAACCCCACGGATTCCACCTTCGGAGTTCCAGGGGGTGAGGGCCACGCTGTAATCAATGCGCCAAGAACGCTCCAGGCGACTCTACGATACGAGTTCTGAGGGGCCACTTATGAGGGGGACCACAGGCCGGACCATGAGTCCGGCCTGTGACATTCGGGAAGCTCCGCCTTCTGAGCGGGTATAAAATAGTGTGGTGTGCATGCTGATTTGTCTCTTTGCGAAGGAGGCAAGGCGCCATAGATACGTCCGTCTGCCCTCGCCGTTCGTTCGACTTTGCGTCATACTCGCCGGCTTTCTCACTCTTGCCCACGCGCAGTCCGGAGACGTTACCGCCGAGTTCGCTCAGGCTACGCAGGCCATGCGCGAAGGCAAACTCGACGAAGCCGGTGCCGGCTTTGCCGCGGTCGCGAAGGAGTCTCCTGGATTCGCAGAGGCCTACTTCAATCTTGGACTAGTCCGCCAGGAGCAGGGCCAATACGAGGACGCGATTGCTAGTTTCCAAAAGGCTCTGACTCTGCAGCCCAAGCTTCATGGGGCGAACCTCTTTCTCGGAATCACGGAATTCCGGCTCAATCATCTGGACAAATCGGGTTCTGCCGTGCAGAAGGAAACCGTCGCCTATCCTAAGGACGCGAATGCCTGGATGTGGCTGGGTGTGGTACGTCTAGCCCAGGACCGCGCCGAAGAAGCGGCCGACGCACTCGACCGAGCCCACAAGCTTAAGCCGAACGATCAGGACATTCTGTATCACCGGGGCCGGGCGCATCTCCTCGTATCGAAAAACAGCTATGCAGAGATGTTCAAGGTCGATCCTCATTCCTGGCGTGTGCATCGCGTGCTGGCGCAGGCCAACGCCGAAGCTGACCGGCACGTGGATGCGATTGCCGAGTATGAAGCGGCTATCAAGCTAGCTCCCACCCAGCCCGGACTACATGAAGAACTTGGCTCAGAGTATCGCAATGCCAACAAGATACCGGAGGCGGAAGCAGCTTTTCAGCGCGAGCTGGAGATTGATCCCCAGAACGTGCTGGCGCGGTACAAGCTAGGCGCGATCGCCGTAGAGCAAGGGGACGGAGCCAAAGGCAAAGAGCTGATGGAAGCGGCGCAACAGGAGAAACCTGGCCTGGCGCACATGGACTACAACCTGGGACGCGCCGAGATGCTGCTCGGCAACGATCCGGCCGCTGCCGGCCACTTCGAACACACCGTAAGCACTGATACCACCCCGGAGGTCGTCGAGCAGGCTTGGTATCAGCTCGGGATAATCTATCGCCGCCAGCACCGCATGGATGAGGCCCGCAGTGCGATGGCCACGTTCCAGAAACTTAAAGATGAAGAGGCAGACAAATCGCAAGAGCGCATGAAGAAGCTGGTGACGCAGGGAGATACCAGCCCGGCCAGCCCGACACCCGATTCGCAGAACCCACAGTAGCTCTCCGCATGCTCCGAAGGCCGCCCTCTTGTTACTTCAACGTCGCATAGTCGTTATGCCGTGACGATGCGCGCGGCGTTGTCCAGCCACTGGGCTAGCGGGTGGTAGGCGCGGACCTCGGACCTGCCTCCCGACTCTTGAGTTCGGCAGTGCGATCGAACTCCGCCTTCGCCTTATCCAGCGCGTGAATCTCGGTATAGAGTCGACCTAACTGGTAATGGGCCACGGCATTTTCCGGATCAAGCTGGGTTGCGCGTTCGAGTTCGCGCCTGGCAGGATCCAACCGCCCGACTTTGCGATAGTACACGCCGAGCGTCATGTGGCAAAAAGCGTTGCCCGGAGCGAGTGCAACTGCCTTTTCGAGGGGCATAATCGCTTCCGCCGCGCGGCCCTGTTCCATCAATAAGTTTCCAAGATTCACATAAGGCTGTTCACTGGGGTGAGGACTCTGTTCCTGCCACGCGATTGCCTTGCGGTAGGCTTCAATCGCAGCAGTGGGCTGGCCGCTTGACTCAAAGATCAGGCCCAGGTTGTTCTCTGCTCTGGCATCCTTCGAATCTACGTCCAGAACTGCGAGGAACGCCGTGCGTGCCTCGTCGAGGCGAGCGTTTGTGTAGTAGGAACGGCCCAGGTAGTACCACGCGTCTTTATTCGTGCCGTCAAGCGCTACTGCTTTCTCCAGCCATTTGATGGCGTCTGAATAGTCATCCAGAAGGACGTAGTCCAAACCGACAATTTTCAGATCATCAGCCATGGGGTGGGCGATCGCTGCGGCCTTCGTGTAGGACGCAAGCGACTCAGCGGGCCGGTTCTGGCGATTCAGAACGAACCCCAGCATAAAGAGCGCGTCGGAGGAATCGGGATGCGATGCAAGGTGGCCACGCAGCGCCCGCTCGGCTCCGGAAAAATCCTGAAGGTGCACGAGCGATTTTGCCTGGTAAAGAAGGGCATCCGTTGCACCAGGAGACGCAGTCTCGGCGTCGGCAAACAAAGCTACAGCCGACGAATAGTCTCCCGCACGGAATTCGGCCATGCCACGATCAAAAGCGCCACCGATTTGCGCAGAGCTGATTTGCGCAGAACCGGACCGCACGGAACCGGACTGCCCTGAACTGGATTGCGCGGAACCTGGAAGTCCACCAAAAGACAAGACCACTACCAATGAAAGTAAAAGGCCCGAATTGGTGTGGCGCGCTTTCATGGCTTCGGCGGAGTAGACGGAGCGACGGGCTCATCGATCTGAAGAATTTGATCGGCAGGAACATCCTTGAGCGCCTGCCTGATGCCGCTGGGCCAGCGGATCTCAATTCTTTGCGCGATGCGTTCCTGCCCCATCCCGAAATGTACGCGCTTGTCGCTGGCAGAGAGATAGCTGCCAGTCGTCGAAACCGTGGCGTACTGTGATCCGGCGGCGGTGACCAGTGTGACCTCGGCGCCAATCGCGTCGCGGTTGCACTTATGCTGTGACCCTCCCGGCCAAAGCCGTAAGCAAGCAAGAGAGCAGTATCGCCAGTAGAACAAGGCGGTTCTCACTTGTTGGCTCCAGCTTCACGGTTCCACAATTCCTTTGCCTTCCACCACGGTCACGATCCGATCGATCGCGGGAATCTTGATGTCCTCCTTGGCACCGTCCGGCCAGAGGATCTCCACTTTGTCTACCCTCGTAGCTGCGCCCAGACCGAAGTGGAGCCGCGGGTCAGAACTAGAGGCATAACTGCCTCCGCTGAAAACATCCCCGCGCTGCCGGATGGTCCCCGTGGTGACAAAGACTTTCGCTCCAATTGCATCGCGCGGGCTCTTCGGACCGCCAATCAACTTGAACGTGAGCCAATGATTCTGATTCTTAGCCACGTTGCGCAGAAGCACGGGCGTCGAATCCATCACGTTGAGCACCACATCGATGTGGCCGTCATTAAAAATGTCGCCGAACGCCGCCCCACGCGCCGAGACCACGACCGCCAGTCCGCTGCCCGTGGCCGGGGGGACCTCGGCAAACTCAGATCCGTTCAGATTGCGGAACAACAGCGGACGTTGCGCCCAGGTTGTGCCCCAATCCTGCTGGTCCACGCCTGGGTAAACATGGCCATTCGCGAAGAAAATATCGAGTAGGCCATCGTTGTCATAATCGAGAAACCCGGTACCCCATCCGAGGAACGGAATGGTCGGGTTGGCGATGCCCGCCGCGTAGCTCACGTCGCTAAAGCTGGCTTCTCCGTCGTTGCGGTAGAGCGTGTTGTAGTCGTCAGAAAAATTCGTGATGCAGAAATCAACCTTGCCGTCGCGGTTGTAGTCGCCGACCGCAATCCCCATGGCGGCCTGCTCGCGCCCCTCGTCATTCAAAGCAAATCCTGAGAGGTAACTGACATCCTCGAACGTGCCGTCGTGCTTGTTGCGGTAAAGATATTTCGGCACCGAATCATTGGCGACCAGCAAGTCAAGCCAGCCATCGTCGTCCACGTCAACGAAAACCGACGCCAGCCCGTAATATCCCCGGGGATCGGAGACGCCCGCTTTCACGCTCACGTCGGTAAAGCTGCCATCGCCGTTATTGTGAAACAAATGATCGCTCTCGCCCGGCAAACCGCGCGGGCCGCACATCACGGCGACTCCGCGAAACTGGCAGAACCCGGGCGGGATGCCGCCTTTGCCGGCCATTGCCGGATTGTCGGGATCGAATTTCACGTAGCCGGGAACAAAGAGATCGAGGAAGCCATCGTGGTCGTAATCGCCCCAGGTCGCGCCCGTTGACCATCCGCCCAGCGTGACTCCTGCTTTTTCTGCGACGTCAGTAAATGTGCCGTCGTGGTTATTGTGGTAAAGGCGGTTCTTGCCGAAATTGGAAACGTAAATGTCGGGCCAGCCGTCGTTGTCGAAGTCGCCCACCACCACGCCAAAACCCCAGCGCTCGTTGGCGACTCCGGCTTTGTCGGTCACGTCGGTGAAGGTGCCGTCGTGGTTGTTGTGGAACAGCATCGCCCGCGGCGCTGCTTCCTTGCCTTTGAACGCGGGAAAGGTTGAGCCGTTCAGTAGATAAATGTCGAGCCATCCGTCGTTGTCGTAGTCAAGGAGCGCGACCCCGGATCCTGGCGTTTCCAGAATCGTGTTTTTTTCGGGAGTTCCGGACACGTGATGAAACTTGTCGAGTCCAGCGGCGTGGGTGATATCGGAAAAGACGACCGGCGCGCCCTCGACAAACCCGCCAGCAGTGATGGGACGGTGCAGGGCATCTTTGACCGGAGCGTGCGCGAGCCCGGTGCTCATTCCGCTCTGTTGACCGTGAGTGTCGGTTTCCGGTTGGTTCTGGGCCAGTCCAGTGGCAAGCAATAGCGTCAAGCAGACGAATCGAATTACCACGACCCAGACAATCCGTATAGCAAAATTGCTGGAAGACATGGTTGGTATAGATGCAGAAGGCACGGTATGACAGGCGAAATCTTCTCACACGGCCGTTTTCAAGTCCAGCTTTCACAGGGCCGCGCGAGAGTATCTAAACTGTTATGCCGATTTAACTTAGGGAGGAGTCTTTGGACGAAAATGTGGCCAAGAGCGGAGCCTTCACAATTGAAGACATCAACATCGGCGAGCGCTTCGAAGCGAAATACTCAAAGACGGCAAATACGTAGTTGGTTCCCCCACGAGTTCTGTTCCGTGAGGTCGTTGATTGCGGGTGATTACTCGAGCGAGGAAGTATCCCTCCGTCCGTCATGCCTGGCACGAAGGTGACAAAGGGAACCAAAAATAAGCGCGCAGTCACGGTAAGGATAACAAGGCCCAAACTCTTTTTATCCACTTCATGACACTGACTCTCTACATGGTCACGGATGATAGTCTTCGGGTGGATAACATTAAAACTGAGCATTTATGCGACTCCATCCCGTCTCTACGTCGAAGTTGCGCCGAAGGTCAAGAAAGTCATTTGGCGCCAAGTGAGGATCTTTGCGCCGGCTCCGGCTCAGTCGGCAGCACCAAACGAGCTTTTGCGCCGAACATTTCGTAGTCTGTAAACAGCCCCCGGCACCAGTACGTTTTCTTGTGCTCGGCCTGTTCCGAAATAGTGACCGGGACAAGGTACTGCATCCCGTCCTTCTCCAGCCAGCCATACGTCATCACTCCCCACCAGCGGTGCCACGATCCCACAAGGTCAAGGGCTTCCGAAATTCGCAAGATGATCCCCGACTCGTCCACCCAGACTTCACCGTGACAGTCGTAAAATTTCCAATGGATGAAGAACAAGTTCGTGACAGACCCGAACCGGCACGCCCTGTCCTCGATGTTTGCCCCATACTGGAATACGTGAATGGTACGGCCGCCCACGACTGCGTCCGGCGCTTGGTGGATTTTCAAGTTAAGCTCCGTCCCGACCATTCGAGGAAGCTCAGACCACTCAGCGCCAGGCACTATGAAATTGCTCAACGGCGGGAAGGGAATGTAGGCGTAGAACTTCTTGTTGCCTGGGTGACGCCAGCGTTGCCCGCCGTCTACGATGAGAGTTTCGTATGCATCCGTTACCTCTGGCTCTCGGTTGTCGCGACCCCAAGCGTATGTTTCGGTCGCGGTAAAGTTACGCATCGACTCGGCGAGAAACTGCGCCGTGCGGCGCAGCTTGACTACCTCGGGCGGCTCCATGGGACGCTGGGAAAGACTTTCGGCGCGTGGCCAGAGATAGGGCGGATACAGGTCAGCGGCGACCGGAGAGACGAAAACGCTCTTCGGAAAAAGGCTCGCTTGCAGGTAAGGCTGCGCGCGCGTGACAAAGTCCGAGAGTTCCCCTACGGGCACCGCGAGCGCGACGCGGTCCGTGCCCTCGCCGATGCCGTTGAGAATGCCGACAATCTTCTTTGTACTGCTGTCCACTACAATGCCGCCGCTGGCCCCACCGCTCACCCGGCCTTCCTCGTAACTGAAAGCCAGCAGACCCTGGCGGGTCTTGCCGATGAACTTGCCGTGCCAGTGAACCAGGCCGCGCTTCGGATTCCAGTTGAGCGGGTAGGCATAGATATCTACTTCGGGATTGTTCTCCAGATTGTCAGCGTCGAAGCCGATCCCATGGAAGTTCTTCACGGGATGCCGCATCTCGTAGATGGCAAGGTCGTGAGCCGGAGTGTATTTTAGCGAACCGCCTCCGGCCAGATTTATGTCTTGCGCCCCCGCGTCGTCCGCATCGGAATCGAGGTAGCGGTGCGTCGAGAACACCCCCTTGATGCGGACATACTTGCCCATCACCTTCGCGACGTGGTAGTTGGTGCCCACAAAGCGGCAGTCCGGGTCGAGGCAAAACCCCGTGCCGAATTGAACGGCGAAAGGGGCAAGATGCTTGATGTCCGGCTTGAAATCCGTAATGGGAAAAACCACGCGCTCGGGAATGAATTCCTGAGCGCCCGCCGGGAGGGCCAGCGCGAATAGGAGCACGAGTAGGAGAAAGGCAAGCCCCAGTCTGGGGGCGTGGAATCCCTTGCCAGGGCGGCCGAACCCGTAGCGACCCGGGATGAGGTCTTGCCTGCTTGGAGCGAAGCCTGCGAGCAGATTGATGAGAAGGAAATGATTTAGCACAGCCGGCTCGATCTCTCGGTGAAGCTATCGGCACGGTCGGTTCCTCCTTTCGCAAACTTAGTGAGACTTCATGAACGAAGGGTCTGGGGTGCATGGGCTCTGTTATCGGGCTTTGGAAAATCACCGTCCTTCGACACCGGGTCGCGGGTCGCGGAGTGGTCGCCATCCAGTCCTCGCTCTTCGCGAGTAAACAGACGGGAAAAATTGGTCGGGGAGAGAGGATTTGAATTTGAGACCTTCGAGAGATCAACTATTCACTGCGGAGCAGGCACGAAGCAAGCGGGAGAGATGGCGTTGATACGCGGCAATACCGTTTAGCCAACTCTAAGGGATACAGAAACTATAAAGCGGCAGCGCGGATTTTCGTAACCCGCACCGATCAGTCCCGAGACGCAACCGGCCAAAAATCAAAAAAATTCATCCACTGATCGTAATGAATCGTTAACGTTGTTTCCAGAAATCTGACAGCCTGACACATCGCCTCGCGTAAACCGGCGGCGTCGTCGCCGCTCGTGACGCTTGACGAAACTGCCGGGATCGGATCTCCCATCAGAACGTGGTAGCGCAGCCAACTTCGCCGAATTACAAAAGCAGGAAGCACCGGCGCGCCGGAGACCTGCGAGAGCAGGAAGGGGCCGAGCGGAAAGCTGGTGGGATGGGAAAAAAATGGCACCTCGAAAGTGCGACGCTGATAAACACGGTCTCCCTGGATCGCCACGATCTCGTTTCTGCGCAGGGCCTGTAAGAGTTCTATTGTTGCCGAGACTCCCTGCTTCAGATCCACAACCTTGATCCGTTCGTTAGTCATCAAATTCCGCAGCGTGATTTCCGCAGGCTTGTCCTCGACCACCCGCGCCACGTTCACTCGCCCGTACATCGCCAGCAGCCGCGATGCGAATTCCCAATTGCCCACATGCGCCGTCCACACAATCAGTCCATTGCCTGCGGCCAGGCATTGCTCGATCTTGGCGCCGCTCCCCTCCGAATCTACCAGCATCGCAAGCAGTTCCGAATCTGTGGCTTGAGGGACAAAACAATAGGAAACCATGAGGTCGCAGAAGGAATAGAAGACCTTATAAACTTTCCATTGCAGTGCGAGCCCGCGCTTGCTGGACACCCGGCGCAGATTTCCGGTTACCGCCCGCCGTTCCCGCTTCAATATGACGAAGAAGATCAGCGCCGTCACCGTCGCCATTGGAGGATGGAGAAAGCGCGGCAGCCTCGGCATCACGACAAATATCATCCGCAGCGCCGTTGTGTTATGAAAACGGTGCTCGTACCAGCGCGTTACTTTCCCACCACTGCGGTCGCCTGTGTTGTGAGTCACTTCTTCTTCAACCCCGGTCGTGTGTCAACCATCTCGAGTGAACTGCCCACGTTACTTTGCCTGATCGAGCGCACCGTGCCATCCCCGAGGTCAACGAGGGAGAAATTGCTCCGCCCAAAACCGCGCTGGTACCCGAACTGAATCAGTTGCTATTGCACAATAATTTTTCGGATAAGGGGGAATTCAATGCCGGCGATTGTAGATGTCAGGTTCTTGCTTCCGCTACTTTGGATTCGATGATCGCCGCCAAAGTATTAACGCTTTCGAGGGATTTCTGATTGAAGTTGGCCTGCACCAGCTTGATGCCGAAATGCCGCTCAATCTCCAGAACCAGTTGAAGTATGTCGATGGAATCGATTTCCAGCTCTCCGCCGAGCAGCGGCTGATCGTCGCGCAGATCCGCAGGGGTCAGGTCGGTAATCCGCAAGCTCTTCAATATAATGGGCTTGAGTTGCTCCTTTACGCTCGCCATATCGTTTGTTGGCAACACCAAAGCATATCACAAAGCTCACCTAGAAATCGACACAAAACAGGTCGGAATCCAGGATGGTCACCAAAAACGAAGACCGGAAAATTGCGGGGCAAGGCAACCTAAAATCCCCGCCCTCCGCGACGTTCGCGAAGGGTGGGGAAGGCTAACTCACACGGTGAAGACGAACTGATAATTACCAATGGACCGGGGCGGGGTGGCCCGGCCTTTCGATTCGCTGACATTAGTCAGAAAATGGGTGCCCCGCTCCTTCGCGGTTTGTTGCGAAGGGGCGGGTACCACGAACGTATAGGCAACGGGTTTCATGCAGGTGGGCAAAAGTCGCGTCGGCGGTACCGCTACCCGCCCTTGCAAAAAACGCAAGGACGGGGCACCCTCATTCGAGATGGTGCACACGCACGGAAATCGTTAAAGGTGGGCCACCCGCCCACCATCAGCTTCTCCGGTATTGCTCGAATGGACTATTCACTTCTCGGGAACAACGTATTGAAAGATCACAGGCACCCTCATTCGAGATGGTGCACACGCACAGAAATCGTTAAAGGTGGGCCACCCGCCCAGCACCCATTCGGGGGTGACGTCTCAACCCCCACACCCGACGCCGTAGGCGGCGCGCTTTTCAGGACGCTGGCTCAACCCCGAGACCCAGCGTCGCACACCCAGCAATGCCGCCCGATCATGGTCTGCCACCATCATCGGAAGTGGAAAACAAACACCATCACTGAAAAGAAGGCAATCAGATATGCCACCACCCAGCCGAACCTGCGCCATTCACGGCTAGATTTCGGCCACCATGCCCAGCAGGCGTATCCCGCCAGCAGGGCATTCGGCCCCAGAATTAAGACCTGTAACCAAGTCGGCCAAGCTGAATAGGGTATGATCACGTCCCTAGTGCCGCTCCGGCTTAGCAGATTTGCACGCAACCGTGATTCCTGCAGCCAATAGCATCACCAACGATCCTCCAAGAATGCCGACTGCTGCGGAGACCAAGAAGTTCACATGCTTGATCTCATAAAGGTACGCGTCTCCGACGAGAAAAATCGCTGCTCCCACCCACAGCAGAAAGCGAGAGAATCCCCGGATAATTCTCTGAAGAACTGGCTGCTGGGAATCGGTCATCATCGAAGTTCAATTACCCCGATCACTATGGATTTCCCGAGATAGTTCCAGGGGGCAGCGGATTCATCTGCCCAGCGTCCTGTCGCGCCCAGTATTACAGCCCGCGTGCGCAAGAATCTGGAGGCCGGTTGAGCCCACTGCTACCGGGAGTACAACGTCCTTCGCTATCGTGTGTATACCCTCAGCTACGACGACACTCATTGATCCGAACGGTGTGGGAGTCCAGGTCTTGCCTGCAGTGCTAAAGAACGTGTAGACACCGTACTTTAATGCCGAGCCGCCAACGTCCTCAATGGTGCTGCCTAGCCGATCAGGACCAATAAATGGAGATGCCATACTCCAGAAATTGACGAACTTCCCCAAAGCCGTATCGTTGAACTGACTTATGCATTGCTGTGTCTGGCGGGGTGGCCCAGGCTTTTGACCTTGCTGCCATCACCAACGCAGTGGGTGCCCCGTTCCTTCGCGCACTTTGCGAAGGGGCGGGTACCACGAACGCCTGCAGTTGCGCAGCTACGCCGCCCGATTCGGAAACGAAATCTTCGTCCAGCCCTCATTCACCTGCACCGGTCCAGTTTCGCCCAAGAGATAGAAACGATAGCTGCTCCACCGCCACTCTTCCGCTGCGACGACCAGCCCTCGCTTCACCGGATTGCGATGCATATACCTCAGCTTCTCCACCCGCTTCTTCGTCGTCCATACGTTGAAATCATAGGATCGAGCTTGCCAGAATGCACGCTTCGGCTCGTCTCCAAACAGATTGCGTTGGCGCGGGTTCCTCCGCTTGCGCTTGGGTAACAATGCGTGGGCCGTGCGCTGCTTCAACACTTGCATCACGGTTGAGGGAGTCCCAACTTCGGGCTCCGTCAAGAGCAGGTGAATGTGCTCTGGCATCACGACATAACCCACGACCACGAACCGATAGCGCTCGCGGGTCTGCTCCAGAATCTTGACCAAGACATCGCGGCTTCGCGCAGTGCCCAGAAAAGGCAATCGCCGGTAGCACGAGCAAGTGATAAAGTGCAGGTGATGAGCGCCGTAGGTCCGATGCAGGCCGCTGGGCATGGCAAAACACATGGTACAGGCAGCACCGTACCCGCCCTCGCCCAAAACGCGAGAACGGGGCACCCACAGTCTCAAAGTGGGAAAGAAAAACAGACATGAAAGGCCGGGCCACCCCGCCAAAATCCCTTCGATTCATTTGATCCTTATCCTGCGCGATTTTTTCTTCCGCCGTCGAACCCCACACTACAGCAGTCCCCCATCCACGGCGATCACCTGTCCCGTGATGTAACTTGCCGCCTCGGAGCCCAGAAACACCACCAAGCGGAGCCACTTCTTCGGGATTGCCGAAGCGGCCCAGCGGGATTTCGGAAAGCAGTCGCTTCTCCTCTTTCGCAATATATTTAGCGGACATCGGGCTCGGAATCACGCCGGGGCAAACGGCGTTCACGCGGATGCGGAACTGCCCCACCTCGCGCGAGAGCGCCTTGGTGAAAGCGATGATGCCGCCTTTGGATGCCGAGTAGTTGCACTGGCCGGCCTGGCCGCGAATTCCGGCGGGTGACACGATATTGCAAATGGCTCCGCTCCCTCGGCGCATCATGCCCGGCAGGGCCAACCGGGAACATAAATAAGTACCGCGCAGGTTGGTGGCGATTACTTCATCCCACTGCTCGTCAGACATAAAGGCCAACAGCCCGTCGCGGTTGATCCCCGCGTTGTTTACCAGGTAATCGACCGAGCCAAATTGCTGTTCAATACGCTCGAACATGGGTGCAACGCTCTCCTGGCGCGAGAGATCAGCTTGCACTGCCGACGCTTCTCCGCCCGCGGCGACGATGCCCGCAACCACTTTATCGGCACTCGCTTTCCCGCGACCGTAGTGCACGGCTACGCGGAATCCCGCGCTTCCCAAGGCGTGCGCAATGGCGGCGCCGATAGTTCCGGAGGCGCCTGTCACTAATGCGACCCGATGATCGGCGGTACGGTCAGCCAGACTTTTTTCACCCAGCTTTGTTTCACCCAGATTTATTTCAGCCATATTCTCGAACTTAGCGCAGCGGCTTGAAGATCAAAATATATGCGGCCCAACGGGAGTTGTAGCGCGGGAGATTCCCGTCGAGCGCATAGGAAACTGTGCCTTGCACCAGAGTACTCATGGGACCGGGAACATTGAAGTTCACTTCCAGGCCATCGAATTTGCGGAATCGAAGCGACTCATCCAGATTGCGCGCGCGCGCATACGCGTACATGCCATCGACTTTCATGAGGTCCAACAGATTGAAACCGTAGTGCACATTCGCCATGGCAATGGCGTCAAAAGAATCCGTGCCCGGGGGAATGCCGTGAAGACGCGGCAACGTAAGAAACGAAGGGAAGTAACGCGAGAAGCGATCCAGTTGATTCCCGCCCCAGTAAGAAATATCCCATCCGCCCTTGGTGAATTTGCGGATGTAGTAATCCTTATTCAAATCGGCGTCATACAGCGTGAACGCATTTTGCGGACGCTGCATCAGCAGAGCGTTTTGTGGCGGCGGGTTCGGCGAGGATGGTCCCGCACCCAACCGGAGGTTGCGCCAGCGAAGGGCAGCCGAACGGTCTCCAGTCGATGCGCTCGCCCCGTGTCCCCTGCGCGTCGAAGACATAACCGTCGCGGGTGTATTTAATTTCGACGCCGGGAAGAATGTTCAATCCATTGCGCGGCAGTTCGTATACCTCTTGCGCCTGGCTGGTCCGCAGAAAGTTGTCATACGCGAAGTAGTTGGAGGCCGTGACGCTGAGATGGGTGGCGGCTTGCCACGAGGCCCGCACGCCGGTGGTTTGCTCCCATGTCCACACCTGGCCTTGCAGCAATTCAATGTTATTGCTGTAGATGCGGTTCTCGCCGGGGAGCCCGGTCAGTGCCAAATCCACCGCCAGGCGGAACTTGGGCCGGAACTGCTTCGAAAGGTCGGTGACGAGAATGGGCCCGGCAAAGAAGGTCGAAAGCTGCGCGCCGGTATGATGAAAATCAAAATTCACTATGCTGATGCCGAGAAACGGAATGGGAAAGTTAAACGTGCCTCCGTACATCACGCCTGCAACCTGAGCCTTGATTTGCTTCACGCTTTGATTCACTAAAACCCGCTCGCCGTTTTCCTTCCGCAGCGACCGTAGTCCCTGGTCGGTGTCGCGGTACATGGGGTCGTCAGAACTGTGTTCAGCCGCGAGTAGTGTCGCTGAAATGCGGAGTGTTGATGACGTAGTCCGAAAATTGCACCGTTCTCTGCAAAACGAAATCGCGTCCGGCGGCGTTCAGCAACTGCTGTGCGGAAATCGATCGCAGCAGGTTAAATTGATTGCCCTTATCGTCACGGACCAACTCGAAATTCTGGGTCTCCACATTTACCAGCACGTTGCTGTTGATGCCGCGCTGGCTCAGGTACTGTTTCACCTCGCGAAAAGTTTCGCCGTCGATCCAGATCTTGCCGCTGTAAAGCGCCTCGTCCCGCACCTTGGGCTCGATTCCCACCACATAACACAGGGCGCCATTTACTTGTTCAGTCCCCAGCAATTTGTAGTCATAACGCTCGTTGAGCTTTAATTCGAGGGGCTGGGTCATCACTTTTTCCGGCTCGATTTGCGGCAGCGGAAACTCATGATTCTTCCCGAACTTCACTCCGTTCAGGTAAAACTCTTTTTGCGCCAATTCCATCTGGCCGTCCCGGCTAAAGAACTGCTTGAGCTGCATCGAAACATCGAACCCCGGGCCCAGGTTGGTGGATTCGAAGTGCAGGCTCATAAAACTGGAGGCAGTATAGTTTTCCAGCTTCCGTTTCTGCGCTTCACGATTCTGTTGCCAGTGAGCGATGATCTCCTCGACCTTCAATTCGACTCCGCCCTTCACTTCCACCGTACTCACGGCTGTCTGATTGCCGTTGCTTTGCTGGTGGATAGAAATCAAGGCGTACTCGCTGGTGCAGACGCAGCTCTGCGCGATGCCTTTATCAGTCTTCGAGACTTCGCCTGCTGGCAATGGCGCACCAGTAGCGGGATCGTACCATTTGATCTCGAATGGGCCCGGCCTTTCGCTCTGTAACCGGACCGTCTTCGGCGAGCCGGGGCTCGCATTCACGCGCGCCACAATCACCCCGTCCGACTGGCCGCTGCTGAACCACCATTGCTCGCCGTTCGTTACGCCATCCACCGCAACACGGAACGGCGAGGTCGCGGAATCCGCCAGAAACATGTTGTTGCTGATGGTTCGTGACATGAAGGTATTGACGGCGCATACCTCCGCTGCAGCACTAGCATTTGCCGGTTCCGACCACACGATTTCAACGGAAGTGCCGCTGGCTGCCAGTATCGCAGCCAGCGACTGCGAAGCCGCTGCCGATGCTTCATCGCCAGCTTTCAAGATAAGCGGTTTGTTCAATGCCTGTGCGGCGATCCATGCGGCATCCTGGCGCCAGCCCTCGGAATAACTCATTCCCAACAGGTCAGAGTAAGTGGCAAGCCGCTTTACAATGTCTCCATGCCGCCCGACAAAACCCAGGGGGAAAACAAATGCCAGCCGCAATCCGGCGTTGCTCGCACCCTTGGCGGCTAATGCCAGGCGCACCAGCCCGAACGCAAATCGATCGGGATCCCCGCGCGGTTCGTCCATTTCCACAATCAATCCGCGCAACGCGGGTGCGGTGAGAGACAATTGTTTTACGAACGCGTCAACCCGCTCCGTGATTTGTTTTTCGGATGGGTTGACAGCAGGCGAAGAGCTCCCCACCCTTACCTGCAGCCAGACCTCTGATCCTTCAGGCATGCTCTCAAGCGCCTGTGCCTCGTCCGCAAAAAGCCCGGCGGGGAGCTCGCCAGAAATGTCGAGAAACCGAGGCGGAAGTACGATTAGCTTGCCGGGGACGTCACATTGTTCAGCGGCATTTAGTCCTGCAGCGAGACTCTGATCGACTGGAATCGAGAGCGCAACCTGCGGCAGACCCGCTTCCGCCGTTAGCGGTAAAAGCAGAAGGCTTAAAAACAGGCAACCAGAGGCAAGTCGCTCCGAACCCGCCGCATCGGAAGACAGGACCGAGGCAAGAACAGCGTTGCCGAGCGAAGCGACGATTTCATCAAAATTAAGTCCGGCAACTTAGAATTGTAACTTGATGACAATCACGGAAAGGGATTCGTATTGTGACCAGGCATCGTGACGACGTTTTGTGTGATGACGGTTTCGCGGAACGTGCTGCATCATTGACCAATTTTCATCAATAAAGAGTTCGCCGCACAGTGTCGAAAATGGGACACGGACCTTCGGCAAAACGGAGGGAACCTTATTCCCCAATCAGCCCTGGCTCAGATTGGTTGTTGGCGCGGCCGTCGCTCTACGGCGCCGTTCCTCCAGAAGAATGACAGCGGGAATCAACAACAAGCCCCCGGCCAGTGCCAACGCGACTCCCAACGAAGTGACCAGGCCCATTTCCACAAGCGGCGCGAAACTGGAAGTCATTAGCGCCCCGAACCCAATGATCGTAGTCAGGTTCGATTGAATGATTGCCGCGCCGGAAGCCTTCGCGACCACGAGAATTTCGTTACTCTCATTCTCCAAATATCGGCGCACCAAATGGATGCCATTGTCGATGCCAATGCCGATGATGAGCGGAACGGCCGTAATCGACATGAAACTGAAGTGGTGCCTCACCAGCAACAACAGGCCGAAAGTTGTAACCACGCCGAAAACGATCGGGATCAGCACGATGAGTGACACGCGAAGATTGCGGAAACAAAGATAGACAACCAACAGAATCCCAGCCGCGGTCCACACCAGTGCCCTGCGACTGTCATGAAGCACTTGCCGCTGCAGGTCGCGGTTCATCTTGTCGAAAGAAAACTCAATGAACCCGCCAAATTGATTTCGCCAGGACTCGATGACATTTTCCGGAATAACCTCGACAGCATCGGGATCGGTGGCGTAAAAGGTGATGGCCGCGACGTAGCTACCGTCCCCAGTTTTGCGAATGCTGTTGTCGAGCAGTACCGGTCGGCAGGAACTTCGCAGCCGTTTCCAGGGTAATCGGATTTCCGTCCTCGTCCCAGCTTTCGCAACCGATCGATAAAGGGCTGGACCGGCTCGGTGCGAAAACCGTTCTCGCGCAGAGAATCCTCAAGGGCCCGGGCCGAGGCCGCGAAATTGACGCCGGCCAGCGAACTGGCTCGTTCACTTTGCGTTCGAACTGACGGAAGCAGAATTGTCGGCGAGAAGATGGATTTGATGACGCCGCGCTGCTGATAAGCGTCGAGCCGGGCTGTCAATTCTTCGGCTCTGCCCAGTACTTCCTGCTCGCCGCCGGCGATCAAGAACACATTCGGACTGCCCTCAATGCCGAACCTTGCCGAAAGCAGGTTCTGCGCGGCCATGGCGGGGTTATCTGTGCCAGCGATCTCGAAGTGCTTTTCGAGTTTGATGGCCGGCAGAAACGCTAATGACAGCAGGAACATTCCGAAACCCAAACCGACCACGAGGCGGGGATGTCGGCCCACAAAATCCACGGATTTCCGCGCCGACCCAGGGAAGCAACCGGAAGGTGATGGTCTGCGGCGCACGCGGCTTCGAGACTCGCCACCAGAGCCGCATCAGTGCGGGAACCGTCAGCAGGGTATGGAACATCATCATGAACATTCCCACTGTCAGGATGAAGCCGAACTCCGCCAGTCCCTTGAAACTCGAAGTGGCCAGTGAGACAGTGGCAGTAGCCGCCGTTACGATGCATAAGACAACGCTAAACCCGGTGGTTTCGAAGCTGCGTACCACCGCGTCGTTCAGCGTGACGTCATTCAGCACCGCGGCCTTGGCCCATTCCTGCGGCACGCGGTTGAAGAAATGTACGACCTGGTCGTCTCCTAGTCCCGCCAGGATCGCAATAAAAGACAGGCTGATCAGATTGACTTCTCCCGGATAGAAACTTGCTACGCCCGTCGTCCACACAATGCCGAGGCTTGCGGGCAGCAGCGATAAAAGCAGGAGTGGAATCCTGGGATAGATCACCAGGCACAACAGCAGATTACCGACAATCGAAATCAGAGAAATTCGGCGAATATTCGTTTCAATGAGCCGGTGCTCTTGCTCCGCGTAAACGTAAGCCCCAGCCGGAATGGCCCGCACGCCGGAGTAGCGCCCCGCAGTTCCGGTGACGTCCGGCTCTGCCGTTATCGACCTGGATGTGCTCCCGCGTCCACCGCATGACTTGCTCGGCGAAGTGGTAATCCATGGCCGACTGGCGAGGTTGGGCAATGATGAGCAGCGCCCGGTGGTCTTTACTGAAGAACCGGTTTCCAGATCCCCAGTTGAGGTCGAAATTGGCAAACTGCGAAAATCCGTGGCTGTTGCCCGCTTCCACCTGCATCAGTCCCAAAGGATCGGCGACGAAATAATTGGTTCCCAATGACGAGAATGGAGTGACCAGTTCCGTGGCCGCGCGGCGAACGGTTTGATGTATCTGCTGCGGATCCAGCCGCCGCTTCAAAGCTTCCGTTTGCTCGGGCCGCGCGAATGACGGAAAGTTCCAGGTGAAGAACCGTACGAGGTTGAGCAGTTCCTCGTCCTGCAATCCGCAGCGCGCATCCAGGAACAGCCCGCTCGCTTGCATGTCGGTGGTGAGACGGTCGGCCATTTCTTCCATCTGGCCGGTGACGTCCGTTCCTCCCGCTGGAGTATTTATCCCCGGGGCGGTCGCCGGAGCCTCGATCACTACGAAGAGCTGATTGCCATAACCCAGTTCTTTGCCGATCTGGCTTGCGGCGCGCCATTGTGGGTCGCGATTCCCAAACAAATCGGTCAGGTCGGTGCCGGTTCGCAGGTTGTGGATGTTCGCGTACAACAATAAAGTGATGACGAGGCTCAGGGCCGTCACCAAGCCCGGATGGCCTACCACCAGGCTGCCCACAAACCTCATGCAACGGGTCATCATGCTGTGGCTCTCAGCCCGACACCACTGACAACTCGCCATTCGCTACCATCTCCCCGTCCGCCCATACCGTGCCGCCGATGCACGCCATTTGCCCAGCCTCGGTCAGCTGTCTTAGTTTCAACGCGCAGTTCCTGCCCCGGAGTCACGGGCTTGAGAAACTTAAAGCGGTTTACGGCCGCGAGCAAGGCTACGCCTCCCTCGCGCGTCGCGAAACTTCTTTCGCAGAAACTTCGCGGCGCGGCCGATCCCAGCATCACTCCCGCGGTTTGGGCCACCGCTTCGATCAGAAAAACTCCCGGCAGAATGGGCTTAGCAGGAAAATGCCCAGCAAAAATCGGGTTCGCCGGATCGATAAACTTCACCGCCACACAACGAACTCCCGGCTCCAGTTCCTCCACCCGGTCGATCCACAAGAACGGAGGGCGATGAGGAATCAGCGTCTCGATTTCACTTCGCTCGATCACCCTGGGCTTGGTGGATATGGGCTTGACTCACTTTGGTTTGTTTACCTCAAACGTATCCGGCGGAATCTTCGGATTCATCGAGCTTACGTCGATGACGAACACGCTGTTTACGCCGCTCTTGCCGTCCACTTCCAGCGACCGAGGAAAGAAATCGCGTTTGTCCAGCTTCACGACCAGGTAATTCAGCCTGCGGCGAAAAGTATCGGTGCGTGGAACCAGTTTCATTTGGTAATCCCGGCTGTTCTCTTGCGCGGTGATGGTGAAGTTCTTTTTCAGGTTCCCGAGGGAATTCTCGCGGCCGAAATAAGACTGCGCGCGGCGAACGCTTTTTCCGATCTCCATCACCTCAGTCTTACCGCCACTCGTAACGTTGAGGTAGTTTTCGTTGAAGCGAATCCGCATGCTGGAGGGTTCGAAGTAGTCCAGTGAGAATCGGGTGGTGCCTTCAGCGCAAAACTTGCCGCGGAGCACCAGAGGTTTCACCATCAGGCTAGAGGTGCGGGTTTCGGTAATGGTCCCGCACCTGCTCGTATATTTTTTCTGCGCTTGTCCGATCCCCTGCCAAATTCGGCTCAGCAGATCACCCGACTGGCGGGACTGGGCGGCCAGCACTCCAGGAAAAATCAAAAGCGCAAGCAGAGCGCATAACAGTCTGAATCGCGGGATCACGTTACGCTTGCAGAAACCAAGATGAAAGGGACGAGAGGGACCCAGTGACTGTGCCTCGTACCGACATCTTGGAGGATGCATGGCCATGGTCATAGATCATACAGGCTAGCGATGCTGACGGTGACTGGCTGGAAGATGTGAACGAGATCACTTCCGAGGTCTGTCATGCTGAGCGCAGCGGGCGAACCGCGAAGCGGTACGCCTGCGGAGTCGAAGCATCCCTGCGATCTTGTACTCACAGCGGGTGAGCATGGGTCTGATGCGGGGGCTGAACGACAGCTGCATAAAAGAACAGAGCGTGCAAGATGGCAGGGATGCTTCGACTGCGCGTCGAGGTTCGCTTCGCTCTCCTCGCCACTCCGCTCAGCATGACAAGTCGAAAACGACGATTCTTCGGAACGAGATCAGGCTTCCCGAGCGCGATTGGGTTCTCTGCCAGTCTCGGCGGGCGGGCCGATCTGCACTAACTCCGGAACAGCTTGTTCTTTCAATACGAACTCGCGGTAAAGCTTCGCCATGCGCAAGTTCTCTGCGTCCTGTCGAAGCCGCTCGGCTCGAGCCCGCAGCTTTTCTTCGCGGGCGTTCTTCGCGATGCCGAGTTGTTCGAGGTCATGCTGGGCCTCGCTGGTGACAATCTCGTCCTTCAACACCAGGTGATGCTCCGTACTGCTGAGCTTTACGCTCTTGCCGCCGGCGAAAATCTCGTGCCGTCCGTGCTCCTCGTACCACTTGGTCAAGGTGGCGGTCATATGCATCTTCTCAACGATGTTCCGCCAGCCCACCCCAGTGTTGTAAGCGCAAAAGGAAATCTCTCCCTCCTGCGTAGCGTAAGGGATGATGCACTGCTCGGTCCTGCGAAAATCGTAGTTGAATAGATCCTGGAACCACATGCCCGCCACGAACAGCAGGTTCCAGCGGTCGCGGCGCCGATGGAAAATGTCAGCCATGGTCCGCTTGCCGGAGACGTCACCATAGTCGCGTCCCGTTGCGCCCAGGCCCTTGTCGAGCTTCTTCAGCATATCGACAGCGCGGAAATGCTTCGGCGCATGAAACGCATCGTAATTTCGAACTAATGCCAGCGCCATTCCCGCGACCGATATCCAGCGGCTGCGAGCCCAATCGTTGACCCTCGCAATGTCCTTGGCGAACTGCTCGGCGTTCAGAAACGCGGTCACCGGAACCGCCTCGCGCGTCTGCTTGTCGACCATAATCGCCATCCCCACGCCACAATTCGGGTGACAACCGCAGGCGACCTGGCCCCATGCGGCGTCCGGCCCGTGAACCAGGTCCGCCCAGTCGGAAAAAGTACTCAGGAACGAGAGTGGGAACCAGTCGCGAACGGGTTCGCCGATGCCCAATTGTTTTTTCACATCGTGGGCCAGATGCGAGAGCGTGTAGCGTTGCGCTTTGCGACGTTCATCGGTGATGGCTTCGTCGCGGCCGGTGAAAGAGACTGGCTGGAACGACACCAGCGCGATTTTGTCCGGATTGTCGAGAGCGAATTGCACTACGCGCCCCACCTGCTCGTTATTGATCCCGTTGACCACGGTTGTGACCAGCACGATTTCCACGCCGTTGGAGTGCAGGTTCTCGATGGCGCGCAGTTTCAAGTCGAACAGGTTGCCGACGTTGCGATGAGAATTCGCCGGGTTGCCGATGCCGTCGAATTGCAGATAAGCGTAGCGCAAGCCCGCTTCCGCGGCCTGCCGCTGCAAACGCGGGACTCTTGGCGAACTCGATGCCGTTGGTTGCGGCCTGCACGCTGTCGTAGCCGAGTTGACGAGCGTAACGAATGGCGTCCAGAAAATGCGGGGACAGGGTTGGCTCGCCGCCGGAGAACTGCACCGACATCTGACGCCGCGGCTTGATGGAAACCGCGTTGTCGAGCAGCGTCTTGATTTCTTCCCAGGCAAGCTCGTGCACGAATCCGACCTGGTTGGCATCCATGAAACACGGATCGCACATCATGTTGCAGCGGTTGGTCAGGTCGACGGTGAGAACCGAGCCTCGCCCGTGCTTGATGGTGCTGCTGCCGTGGTTATGCAGTTTTTCGTCGTTATGGGCGCGGATATCCCGGCCGGGAAACGTCTCCTCGAGATGCCGGAAGAATTGCGGATCAATGGAGATGACATCTTCGAAATGTCCGTGGACGGGGCAATCCTTGACCATCAGGATTTTGCCGTCGCGCTCGATGATCTGCGCCTTGATTTCACCGGGCCTTTCGTTCAACGAGAACGCGATAATCCTGTTTGCCGTCGACAATCTGTTGGCGAATCTCGGGCACGCAGCGCGGGCACAACGAATCGGTTTGCCGCGGCCAGCCCAGCGGAGGCTTCGACTTTTCACGCGACTTCAGCAGCGGCTTATCCGACCACTTGGGTGTGAAAGATGGATTTTCGGGAAAGAGATTGTTGCTCAAACAAAATATTTGCCACGCGCCGTTCGCAGCAAATGACA
Organism: uncultured Acidobacteriaceae bacterium; assembly: GCA_963801885.1. GTDB lineage: Bacteria > Acidobacteriota > Terriglobia > Terriglobales > Acidobacteriaceae > Sulfotelmatobacter. The sequence continues at coordinate 113,825 of CAWDGL010000009.1, read as the reverse complement.
TCGCCTTTTCGAGATACTTGATGGGCTTATGCATTCGCCTTGACGCTCCGTGTCGAGCTGCGCCGGTTCTGCGGCGGCACTGGCCTGGTTCGCGAAACAACTTGGTACGCGAACGTACCCGAGCTTGCCGAGACCCAAGCCGCCTGCCCAGACGTCGAAGAGTATCAGATCGCATTCTTGTGCGACAACTTCTTCTTGCTGGGTGTCACGAGTGAAATTACACTTGCGAAGCTCTCCATGAGGAACGCGATGAGACGCCGGTCAGCCTGGAAGATTGAGAACTATACCTACCGCGAGTGTCCCCACCCGGACCGCGAGTTCGGCTACGCGGTTTCCCTGCACAACCATTCGTGCCACTCCGTGGAGAAGCTGGCGGCATTGAACCATGTTGTCAAGCTGGCTTTCATGCGCCCTCTGAGCGGCGTTCTGCAAAAGTCGTTTGGCCTCGGCGATGTTTCTGATCTGAATTATGCGGAGATTACTTTCAATCCGCCCTATACTCCCGAAGACGTTTATCAGATGGAGGCAGCAGCGGCAGCCAATTGGGGCTTCGACGGAGTTCACCTGGCCATTACCGATCACGACGAATTTGCCGGCAGCCTCGATTTGCTGCGCGGCCGGCCCGATCTGAACGGCCGCATCGCACTCAGCGAGGAGCTGTCGCTCTGGTTCCAGGGGCACTTGTTTCATCTGGGAGTGAGTCACCTGCCCGAGAGTGAAGTCGAGGAAACGCACACTCGAATTCAAGCGGCTGCGCGGGGTGGACGCTACGACGAATTGTTTGAAACCCTCGCCGCCAGCGGCTGCCTGGTCGTCTTGAACCATCCGCTCGTCGCCTGGGCGACCGGGAGCGGAGATAATTCCCGCCACGGATCTGCTCTCCCGCTACGGCTGGGCGATTCATGCTTTGGAAGTAAACGGGATGCGGCCACGCGAGGAGAACGATCGCGTTCTGGAACTTGCCCGGCAGTGGCGCAAACCGGTGGTCGGCGGCGGAGACAGCCATCTGCTGGTCGCCAGTTCCATTCTCTCTCTGTCGCGGGCCGCAACTTTCAAAGACTTTATCGCCGAAGTGAAGGACGGCCACGCAGTGCCGTTCGTGACGCCCGATTATTTTGCCCCGCTCAAATGGAAACTTTTCTTGCGGGTGCTGTTTTTCATATCGCGCTACCGGCAAATTGCCAGCTACAAGGGACAACCGGTGGCCACGATGCTGGAGCGCCGCAAAGTTTTGCTCGATCCGGTGGGGTCGGCGAGCCGCGTATTTCTGGATTTGGTTTCCGCGCTGGGATTAGCTCGGTGAGCTGGTTTCCAGTCGGCGGATAGTCCACATCGCGATTAGCGACGCGTCCCTCAAATAGGCAGGGTGCCCCATTTCTCGCGTCCTTTGCGAGAAGTGGGGCTTTTGACTTGAGCTCACGATGAGGCCTGCCCATGTTCATCCGTCACAGACAAGACTTCGGATTAGTACGTACAGTTTCTTCATGCCATGGGGCCTGAAGCGTTACTACGGCACGGGGAGCCTCCATTTCATCACCTGGAGCTGCTATCGACGCAAGCCCCTTCTTGGCACTCCCGCGCGCCGCGATCTCTTACTGACCGTCCTCGAGCTGATGCGCCTTCGCTATCGTTTTGCCGTGATCGGATACGTGGTCATGACTGAACACGTACACATACTCATCTCCGAACCTTGGATGGGCGATCCCTCGAGGATCATCCAGGCAGTGAAGCTGAGCGTCTCCCGGCGGTTGGCCATGGCAGGCGAATTCTCCGGCCGGTTATGGCAGAGTCGTTTCTACGATTTCAATCTATGGAGCCAGCAGAAAGAGGTTGAGAAGCTGAGGTACATGCATTGGCAATCCAGTAGTACGGGGACTGGTGGCGAGTCCGGAGGATTGGCGGTGGAGCAGCTACCGCTCCTACGCCTATGGAGAGGTGGGATTGGTTCGGATCAACGATTGGACATGGTGGGAGGAGAAGATTCGACAGAGCGCTGGTTGAGGGTTGGGAGGGTCTCGACGAAAATCCCCACTTCTCGCAAAGAACGCGAGAAATGGGGCACCCGGCGGGTACGATTACTTACAAAAGTGAGCAGCTCTGCTGCTAACGCTTCTTTTTCCCCGGCGCCTCGCCTGTGACTTCCACTTGCAGCTTGGTGCCTACTTCTTCCAGTGCCGCCTTCAGGTCGCCCATCAGGCCGCGACCGTTGCCGTAGTAAGGCCTCACCGGGATCGTTGCGAGTTCGGCGTTGGTTTTTGGGTCGATGAAATGTATCGAAAGAATCAAGTGGTCGTTATCGTCATCGATTCGGATGTCAGAAAACTTAATGTATAAGTCGTTGCCGGATGTGTTTTCGTCTGCCTTGTCCTTGGCGGCGGTTATGGTTCGTCCATGCAAGTACGTCGCTTGCAAACCTCGCGCAAAATCGGCGTTCAAAGAAGCGATTACGTCGGACCAGTCGGCCTTGGACCTATAGTCGTAGAGCGCCCATGCGTCAGCTTCTAAATCGACCCATCCAAGAAAGATGTGGTTCATGTGGCTCATATCGACGCTCGACTCCTTGTACAGGTAGCGCGGCACCTTGTGGCGCGCCGCCAGAGAAGTCGGGAAGGCGATGCAGAGCAATAGCAATGTCACGCGAATGTCAACTGTTTCATGAGAGATGTTCACCTTTTCGACTTCCCGGCGTGGGCCGGGAGGCCTACGGTCTTGTTAAATGAATCGCGCGCTTTTGGGTATCCGATCAGATAAGTAACTGGCATCTTTCCACCTGCAAGCTCACCGATCTCCCACTGGTATTGGCAACGAGGTTAGTTTTTCTACCATCTCACGCAGTTCCTGCGGGCGATAGGTCCGCAGGCAAGAGACTACTCCATCGAATAGCAGGACCAATGGAATGACCGGAATCAAATACGTCCAGAGCAAGCGCGACCAGCGGAATGGACGAATCCGCGGAGTGTGCAGGAACATCAGGAGAATGCCGACAAATATAAGGCCGATCGTCGAAGGAGCGCGTTTGGTGGCCTCAAATATGCCGATGCTTTCGCCGGCATCGACGGCATTTTGCAGAATGGCGCGAGCATCCTCCGGCGGAAAATGATGGAACGACGTAAACATCGTTCGCAGCCCCTTCAATGCAGCGGGAACCTTCATCGCGTCCACCGGTTCCGGATAGAAAGTAATGTGGTGGTCAGAAGAAGCGCTGACACTTTGGAATGCCTCGAGATTCGGATATTTATCCGTGAGCCAAATCTGAAGGCCCGCGGAATTTCCTCCGGCGTTCCGGCATCGCAGCTTTCGAGAAAGATCCAACCACGGACCGCCTCCGCCAGAACACATATCGACGATCGATTGTGGCGATGTTTGTCTCGTTCCCGGTAGAGTCAATCACGCTTTGCAGCAGCGGAGCGATGGGCGCGTAAGCGTGTAAGAGGTTGAAGCCAAACTGAAGCGCATCGGTAACGTCCGCTCGAAGCGATGACGGGAACCACGGTTGTTCATGGAGTTCGATGAACTGTACGCGACGCATGGCAACTCAGCCTGGGAAGTACGGTGTGAACATTCTCGGTACAAATCCGCAAAGAGCATTCAACGCTAGAGGTGCAGCTTGTTAGGAAGCGAGCCAAACGCGCGAGTATTGTGTCGCAAAGGACGCGACACATCGCGCGGTTCGCCCAGATCCTTCGCCGCGCAAAGAACGCTTGCTCAGGATGACAATGCTGAAGCCAGTTCGACCGCAGCTTGCTTTCAGGCCCGGGCAATCGTTACTCCCCAGGTGAAGCCGATCCCAGCCGATGCGAACAGCAACAATTGCCCGGGACGAATTAGCCCCTCGCGCCGCATATTCACATAATTGATAACCAGATCGCTGGCAAAAGTATGGCCATATTCTGCCATGGGAGTTGGCGGCAGGCTGCCCTTGGGCAGTCCCACCATCTTGCAGAAACCCTCGCGGTCCCGCCGGCTGATGTTGGAATAGATGAAATGGTCAATATCGTTCAAACTCAAGGAAGCCGCTGCCAGAGCCTTATTCACCATCAGGAGCATGTTGAGAAAGTAGACCGGCCTCACCTCTCGCTCCATGCATAGAGCATCGACAACAATATCGAGGTGGCCATTGGTTCTGACCATCGTAATCGCATTTTGAAGATGGCCGAGCGTCATGGCTTCGACGCCCAATAGCAACGGACCCTTGCACTTGTGCCTTCGCGGCGCAGGATCACGGCGCTCGCGGCATCGCCATGCATGGTAATGGGAAGTAACGAGCGGTTGCCCTGAGGTGCGGCGTCGCCGGTTATCAGCAGGACTGTCTGAATGCTTTCATCCGTGGTCATCCAGCCCAGCGCGGTCTTGATGGCGACGTGAAGTCCTGCGCATCCGCCGACTTTGAAACTCAAGATCATCGAAGTTTCAGCACCCAGATCGGCGCTGAGTTTGTGCGCGAAAGAGAGACCCTGTGAGGCTCTCGCTGGACCAGGTGCTGTAATCCAGGATGAGATTGATGTCCCGCGCCGTTATCCCAGCTTCGGCTATCGCCTTGGAAGCGGCTTCGAGAACCAAGTCATAAAGTTGCTTCTCGCCGCAGACACGGACCCGATTCAGCCCGAGACCTTCCACAGCCTTTCGTCTTGACTCCGGGCTCAACGGAGAAAGCGACGTCTCCACTCGAGTTCGTTCCCGCTCCAAGACTGCTTCCACCGCCTCATCGTCGGGCGGAACGGCGTAGGCCGCGGCTGCAATGCGCACATTCATATTCAAGGCAGACTCCAGAAGAAGTGCCGCAAATCCACTGTCGCCGGCTGTTCCTAACAACAGGGCTTGTCCACTGATGGGCCGGCTGCTCGGCTTGCTGCTCAACCCCAGGATCAAGTGAAAAAGAGCGCCCGTACCGGCCAGACCCTGGGCAAACGCCTGCGGGAGGATGATAACAGCGCCATCGCCGGAAATCTCGCGAGCCAAGGCAGTGGTAGAACTGGTGGCGCAAGGCGCACCATTCCCGCTGCAGATTGTAAGACTCGGGACAGAACCGCCGAGCATCTGCCGGATGCATCTCTGCCGGTTGACCGCCTGCCGCCCAGCGGCCCGAGCTGATTCGAGCATAAGAGCGGGCGCGGAGCGGGACGGATTGGACATCTCCGCTGCCGGACGATTCCATCACCAATGCCGCTACACCTTCGCTTGGGATAAAACCGCCGGCTTCGCGGCAAAGGATCCGAGTTGTAGCACGCCGGCGAGAGCAGGCCTGCCACCTCATACCATGAATAGAGGCTTTGCGCCAGCGCGTCACCGGCGAGGACAATGGCTAAGTCAGCCTGACCATGGCGAAGCAGGGAAGCGGCTTGAATCAGGGCGTTCTCGCCCGCAAAGTACTTGTTGCTCACCGTGACATTCGGCCCCCGCAGGCCGTGAAACAAAGACACATGACTGGCCGGAGCGCTGGCGAGAGTCTCCGGGAAGGTACTGGGATCGGTTCCGTTCCAGCCATTTGCGGCAGCGCTGAGGTAGAAAGCTTCCGTGAGTTCAACACAGCCGAAGGCGGTGGCGAAGACCACCGCAACCCGGGATCGGTCCACCTGGCTCAGGTCGATCCCAGCATCCTTAATGGCCAACGAAGAAGCCACCAAGGCCCACGCCGACAGGCGATCGAGACGCCTGGTCTTCAAGCCCGGCACCACGCTGGCGGGGCGAAAGGGCGGCACGAGAAACGCTCGCCGCAGCCCGGCGGTTGCCCAGGCGGTGATGGCACTGGGTTCCAGAGGGATGCTGTGGAATTAGTCCTGCCAGCGGGCCATAAGGACTCACGGAACCGATACCGGTAATCGTGACGGGCGGCAAATTCGGAGTCATGCGCGGCCACTCCCGAATATGAGCACGGTGTTGCTGCCGCCAAAGCCGCTGGAAGCCGACATGGCCAGCGGCAGCGGTTGGCGTTTCACTTCTCCCCTTAGCCAGTCAACGCCGGGGCTCTCGATGGGATCGGTGAGCCGCAGTGTCGGAAGCAGCGCCCCCGCACGAACGGCCATGATCGTAATGGCTGCCTCCAAGGCGCCAGCCGCGCCCAGGCAGTGTCCGAAATATGACTTGGTCGAAGATACGGGAATGGGATGGTTGCGTCCGCGGAAGGCGGTCTCGTAGGCATTGGCCTCGGCAATATCGTTCAGCGGCGTGCCTGTGCCGTGGGCATTTACATACCCGATCTCATCGCCGCTGACCTCCGCCATTTCCATGGAAAGGCGTATGCAATCGGCCAATCCGCTTCCCTCTTTTGTGGCGCGGTAGTATGAAATGCATCGTTGGTCATGGCCCATCCGCGGAGCACCGCCAGAACGTTGGCATTACGCGCGGTTGCCCCGGCCAGCGTTTCGAGGACGAGAACCGCGGATCCTTCGCCCAGGTTCAGGCCCTTGCGATTCTGGTCAAAGGGAGAACAGGGGTCTGGGTCTAACGCTCGCAGGGAATTAAATCCGCTCAACGTAAAAGGGCACAGTGGGTCGCTGCCTCCTGCCAGGATTATCGGCGCGGCCCCGTCGAGCAGCATGTTGGCGGCGAGCGCGATCGCCATCGCTCCGGATGCGCAAGCCACGGAGATGGCGCAGCGCGGTCCGCGAATTCCGAAATGCTCACCAACGGCGTCGGCGACGTGGGCGAACGGATATGAGGCAGCCCGCAACACACCGCTGGGGCGCCGATACCAGGCTGCCGGATCTTTGGCGATTCCGGTGTCGATCTCGGTCAAGCCCCCGACCGTGTTCGCCATCACGATGCCGCTCTCACGGAAGGCCGAACTGTCGTAACCGGAATTCGCCATCGCATCCTGAGCCGCCACCACCGCGAGTTGGTCGGTGCGCGAGTATCGGGAACTGGAGAAGTCCGCCGGAAGCGCCAATTCCCGGACCTGGGCAGTTGTTCCTTCGAAGCCGGGATACACGTCCTTCGTGGGCTCCAGACAGCACTTGCCCGATAACATCCCAGCTTGCAGGCAGTCCAGCCCGATACCGTAAGGGCTGACGACTCCGACACCAGTAACGACGATGGTTTTATGGGGATCAGTCAAGAGAGGCAACCGGCCAAGAGTTAAAAATTCAACCACCGATCATGATAGGTCGTCAACGTATTTTCAGAAACCGGATGGCTTGGTGGCCCGCCCGGCGGAAGTTCCACTCGACGAAGCTGCGAGCTGTTCGCGCTCTGCCGGCAAACATCCTGTTTCCAGGCCGACACGATCCTGCAGCACCGAATTATCGGACTTCCTACGACGATGCACCACAACAGCGGTAATCGCAGCGCCAACCCCGCCGAGTAATACCCCCAGTGCGACGCTGCCAATTACAAAGATGAAAAGCTGCTCTTTATTAAGATTAAGATGACTAAGATTAAGATGGGTTCGCGCGCCAGACAGAGCAGATAGGGTGAGGGGCTGGAATGAGCCGAGGCGGAGTAAGCAGCCCAGTTCCACCGACGAGAAAATAATCAAAGGCTGGAACAACGGGTTGCTGATGAAAGTGCCGGCCACGGTGAGCGGCTTGTTAAGTCTGAAGAGCAAGGCCACGCCCACTGCCGCAAGGGTTTGAAACCCATAGATAGGCACGATGCCGATGAAAATTCCCAGGAATACGGCGGCCGCAGCGTGGCCGGGATCGAGCCGCTCCTTCAACAACGGAGTTAGGAACTTCCGCGCCTGAGCTTTAAATCTTCGGATCACCTGACGGCCTCTCTATGTCTACGCAAAGCTGTCTGAATCGCCAGGTATCTCACGCTCCCAGAAAGCGAAATGCCAGCGACCAGAGACAGACCCGCACCGTGTCTCGCACTGGCTTCATCTTGGAGCGCGCCTGGCCATCGTCGTAGATCATACGGACGGGAGCGTGCGCGATGGTGCAGCCCGACCGCGCCATCTTGATCAGGATTTCCATCTCGAGTTCGTAGAACCGGCTCCGCAGTTTGGCCCCCCCAAGTTTGTCCAATCGGAATAACCGGAATCCACTCTGGCTGTCCCGGATTTCGCAGCCCACGAGCGTCGAAGCCAACCGGCTGCCAACGACGTTCGAGAAATAGCGGGAGCGAGGCATGAGGGCGCGATCAAAACAGCGCGCGCCGATGACCAGGTCCGCACCAGTTTCTTCGGCGACGCGAAGCATGACCGGGATATCTTCTGGCAGAATGCTGGCCGTCGCCATCGAGAGTGATCACGTAAGAAAAGTTGTGGTCGCGCGCGTACGCGATGCCCGCGCGCAGGGCCGAGGCCTTGCCGCAGTTTCGTGGCAATCGCAAGCAAATAGCGCCGGCGGTTCGGGCAATCTCCGCGGTCCCGTCGCTGGATCCGTCGTCGATGACCACAACCTCTGCAACATGCTGCCGGGCCCCCCGCACAACCTTGGCGATGTAGGGGGCTTCGTTGAATGCGGGAATTAGAGCGCAGGTTCGCATGCTGCCGGTTGCAGTGTTCCGCCGGCGTTTTCACGTGGGCCGGCCAGGACGAATTCGAATCCCCGTTTCCTGAGCTCGTCGATGACCCGAGGCAAGGCTTCCAGCATGGCATCCGTTCCGCGGGGCAAACGGTCGTGCAACAGGATGATGTCCCCGCTTGCCGCTTTATTCAAGATGCGCCGGGCAATAACGCTGGAATTTGCAGTGAGTGTATCACGCGTCCGAATGCTCCAAGAAACATACTCGAGCCCCGCATCGTCAAGATAGGGCGCAAGAAGCGGGTGGCGAAGGCCCACCGGGGAGCGGAAACAGCGCGGCCGGAAACCACAGATGCGGCGAATGCTCTCACTGCCGCGCTCGATCTCAGCCCGAAGACGACTGGGCATGAGAAAGCAAAATAAAGAGTAGTGTGACCAGGTGTGATTGGCGATCAGGTGTCCTTCTACCCAGGCGCGGCGCACTATCTCCGGATACTGGTCAGCCCGCTTGCCCACCACAAAGAACGTTGCTCGCACATCTTTTTCCCGGAGTAGATCGAGTAATTTTGGCGTGTCCACCGGGTCCGGGCCGTCGTCGAACGTCAGGGCCACGCAACGCGCGCCAGCTACTCGCGACCGGTTCGCTACCAGCAATTGATTGCGCGGATGAAACAAGAGGTAAACGATGAATAGTGTGACGGTGCTCAGGATCACAAAAAAGAGCGGATAAAGGCCAAAAGCGCACAGTACGGCCAACAAAACGCTGATCAGAAAGAAGAACGAAAAAAAGATTACCGACCTTGCCATACCGGTTCAACCCCTGTAAATGCTGGGGGAGTTGAATGCCATCTTAGCATTCGGCGAGGTCAATAGCGCTTACACCGCTCCGTCGGAGAAAGCATGAACCACCGCAGTGTGCACCTTGGGCTGATCTCAGACCTCGCGATGAATCAAGCCTTCAGCACTACATACGTGCTGTAACTCTCTTTATCGATATTCATGAACGGGCGCATGGTCACCACGCTTCCGTCAGCGGCAGTTACGAGCCAATCTCCCGTGGCGTTGTTTGTGGGCTTGGCTTGCAGCAATGCATTGCGATCAAAACTGGGTTGTGAATCGGCAATCGCGAATAACACGAGGGGGCCTTGCATCAAGGCCACAAGATTGGGATGATTTGCGTCCACCGTCTCCAGCCGAAGTGGCATCGGCAGTTCGAGTTCGACTCGATCGCCGTCTTTCCAACTGCGCCGGATGCTGGCGAATTCTCCTGGCTGCACCGGATCGGAAACCCGGTTACCATTCACGGAAAGGATTGGGTTCGGCGCCGCCCACCCTGGAATGCGGAGGTGAAGCGTAAATTCCCTGGGCTGCGAAGCTGACACCTGCATCTGGATTTTATTGTCGAAGGGATACTTGGTTTCCTGCTTCAGTCCGTAGCGCCCACCAGCGTCATTCCATTGCAGGCGCGAAGGCGTGAAGAGATTTACGTACACGCCGTCGGGGGAACGCAGATAGGTGCTGATGTGGTAATCGGCCGCCAGTTGCGGGAAAGTTCCGGAGCAGCACGGCCATTTTTGGCCGAACCAAACCTTTTTGCCGGTCTTCGCGTAGTCGGAATAGTAGAACGAAGTGCCGTCCGCCTGAATCGGCCACGCGCCCAGGATCGTGTTGTACAGCACGCGCTCCATGCTGTCGCCGTAGCGCGAATCTTTGGTGACGCGAAGCAAGTAGCGTGTGATTTTGAAATGGCCGTAGGCCCCGCACGGGGTTTCAAAGCTGGCGTGGGTGTGGCCAAGACTGTCGCCGAGTTGACCCGTGCCAGGTTCGCCGAATCCTTCATTCGGTCCCCAGCCGCCGGTCGCGAAGCTTTGCGTCGTCAGGAGCATTTCGAAGCCGTTTTTCGCGGCCCGCAGATGTTTTTCGCTTCCCAGCGTAATGTAGGCTTGCATCGCGGAACTGAAAGCATTTACGTGGCTGTATGCATGTTCAAACGGCAGCACGTTGTTGCCCTCGGCAAGCGGATTGAAGTAAGTGTCGTCTTCAAGATATTTCTTTGCCATCTCGCGATAAAAAGTGTCGCCGCTGCGTTGATAGGCGAGAAACAGATTTTCCGGCAAAGTGTAGGTTTCGTCCCAGGTGAAGGAGGCATCTTTGTGCGGCCGCGAGCGTTGTTCCTGCCGTGAAAGCGCCTTTTCGGGCAGGTAGGCGACCATGGCGTGGGTCAGCTTTTCGTGAATATCCATGGCCTGCGGATCATGGACAAACTCGTGAGCATCAATCAGGCCGCAAGATAACTTATCGTAAGTGTAAGCCGGCAACCGATAGCCCGCGAAGAATTTGGCGTTGGGATCGAGCGTCTCACCGTAGCCTTTGACCAGGCGATTCACTTTCGCCTTTGTAGCTTTATCTCCGGTCACAGCATAGGCGCGTGCCAGTGCCGAGAGATATTGTCCGAAACTGTGGCCAGGAACGAAGCCATGAAAGTCACCGTGTTCCAGGCTGAAGCCGGTAAGGTCGTACCAGCCTCCCATGTCCTCGCCGGGCGCAGGTAAACCCGCAACCTGCCGGAAGACTTTGAGCAGGCGGTCGTCATCGAGGTTCAGGAAACGGGCGTGGTTTTCTTCGAACTGGCGTTTCATGGGACCAGGGAATAGCTCCACGTCGGAGTAAGGAAAAGTGGAGAGCGGGGTTTGAACCGCGACCGTCCCTTTATCTGCTGCCGTCGCCCAGGCGGGAACGATACGAGTTGTGCAAGCCGCTGCGCTGGCGGCGGTAGCGGCTTTCACAAAGGTTCTGCGGCTGATGTGGGGAGACATCAATTCACCTCCTTAGGAATAAGAGTAAACGATTTCTCGCAAATGAAAACAGCGTATAAGCTGTCGGGGAAGTGCTGGCAAGAAATTTTTGACCATGCGTACCTACTAGCCTGAGCTCGGGCGTTGGGAGTAACCCATTCGATGCGAGAAACAGTGAGTTGAGTTTGAGGGTGTATGGCGAGCCGGAGGGTCGAACTTCGGCTCGCTATTTCTGCCGGCCGCCGCTCGCTGCTGCAGGCATAACGCCCAGCTCACCATGCGACGCGCAAAAGGGATAGGCCTTGCCGAGGCAGCAGGAACTGCAGCTCCATGGTGCTTTGCTTTGTATCGATCCGCTTTGTGTCAATCCACTTTGTGTGGATCCACGCCGGTGAGTTCAGAAGCTGCAACTGACCGGCACTGTCGAGGAGTGTGTATTCGCTCGGGGAAGGGGACTGGGGCGAACCCATTTCTTTCCATGCCGTGAAAGAGTTGCTGTGGGTGGAGTCCACTCGAAAGTGTTCGACCAGAGCGCGTTTTGCATCGGTGGGCAAACCGGTGATGAGCAGATTGATCGGCGCGGCGGGGAAGGGAAGGTCATCGTCGTGATAATTCCAGACCAGAATTTCAATTTCCCGGTTCTTGCGAGTCGCGATCGCATTAATGTCAGGTGAGCCCCGTGCACCGCTACGCACAACGTTATCAGTCGCCAATTGTGCTGAGCTGATCACCTTCACGCGATCATTGCCCAGAAGTCCGAGCATCCGAAAGGCGTTCAAGACGGGTTTGTCTACACCGTTCGTTGCCAAATCTCGAAAGCCGGCGAAAAAGGGTTGGCCCTCAAACTCAAAGGCCCATGTGACCACTCCGAGAATATTGACCCGTTCTTGACGCGCCAGCGCCAGGATATTGTTTAGAACTTCGACGGTATACGCGCCGTACAGCGGACCATTGCGGTATAAATTCTGCGGATGCTTTTCCGCGGAACAAGCGGCGCAGCCCTCAGGATCAGATTCCCCCAAAATGATGGGAGTCTTTTTCCATTCGGGAAAGGACGCCACGATGCTGAACCCTTTCTCAATGGCCGCCAGTTGGTGGCTGATTCCCATCTGCACGTGGTCCGCTTGCCACGTAGGAGATCCCTTGGGATGAAAACTGATGAAATCGAGACGCGAACCCACTTTGCCGCTCGCATAATTTTTCTGATGCGCGCAGTGTTCGAGGAACGCTTTTAGAAAATCTGCGGCTTTGTCATTGCCGGGGCCCGTGCTGTCTGGACCTCCAATCCGCGCCTCGGGAAGAGCTCGCAGCACCGCTTCGACCGAAAAGTCATAGAGCTTGAAATACTCTTCTGGCGTTCCCTGCCAATAGCCAATGTCGGGTTCGTTCCAAACCTCCCAGAGCCAGGTTTTCACTTCGGCATCGCCATAACGCTGGCGAAGATGATGCACGAATTGAAAAACGAGTTCCGACCACTTCTGATAATCATTTGGAGGGTAGGCCCATCCGGTGTAAATGCCGCCTTTACCCAGGGGAAAATCATGACGGTAGGGTTCCGGGTGCGTCGAGAGTGCCTTGGGCATGAATCCAATTTCCACCAGAGGTTTGACGCCGGCGGCTTGAAAGGCGTCGAAAATCCGATCCAGAATTTCCCAGCTATAAACGGGATGTCCGGACGAATCTTCCGTGTACACATTCGTCGATCCCCATTTCAGAGATGCAGATCCGTCTCCGGTCGTGAGCAAATTGTGAGTCCGTATGTAGACCGGAACAGGATTCGCGGCCGCTAATTCAGCGAGCAATTTTTTGCCGTTGGGAGCGTAAGTATAATTCGGCTCGTCGTACCCGAAGTAGTTCCAGACGGGAGAGAGTTGCCCGTCTGGCTGATCGACATGCACCTGGATGCTCACGCTCTGCGCCGCTTGCTGGGGCCAGCCTGGATGACTCAACAGAGAGAGGAAAACAAGGGACGAGAGAATATGCTTCCGCACCGCAACAGTGCGCGAGTTACGCGAGCGGGCGCGTTCTTTCAGCGCGGGAATACCATTCTTCCCGTGGTGCAGGACCGCTCCGGCAGAGAGGTTTTCTAGCATCAGCTAATGGGTTACTCGGACAAGCTTCGAAAAGATCGATCCAGTCAAAAGCTTATTAGACACTCTCACAGTTTCGGTCCCATAGCTCTCGGTCGCGGGTACTGTTACAGTTTGACCAAACCGTAACAGTATCCGGCCGCGACTTGGATTGGCGTTACCCATGCGCGCATGGGATAATTGTCATATGACAGTCACCAGCCTCTGCCGCCCTAACGAGCAGCGCAAAGTGGAGAATCTGCTCGCGAAACTTGCAAAGATCAAGCCAATGACTGCGAAACCCGCCCCGATTCTGAGCGGAAACAATGCTCTTCGGAGCGCCTGAGTTCGACACGCAAGAACACCATCCGCGGCTCGCCTGTCATTGAGCTGATAATCTTAGCGCATTCGAATCCCTCCTCCCTCGACATCGAACCTGCGATCAGCACCTGCCGTCGTCAAGCTTGTTACGAAATCCGAACTATAACGGTTGCGTGACCTCGGTAATTAGTCGGTTCCTATCCTATATGCGATTCTCATTGAGGCACTCCACCATCGGGTTGCGAGGATGTTTCAAAAGTCACATCAGGCGGTTACCGGCACGATCCTGGTCGCAGATGACCATGGCGCCAATCGCGAGTTGATGGAAGAACTTCTCTCCGCGCATGGATTCAAGGTCGTGTGCGTGCCGGATGGAATCGCCGCTCTCGCTGAACTCACTCGAACTCCCATTGATCTGGTGATTCTCGATGTAATGATGCCTCGCATGACCGGCTTTGAGGCCTGCGAGAAAATCAAAGCGAACCCAGACACCTATCTAGTACCGGTCATCTTGATTACGGCCCTTTCCGGTAAGCAAGATCGAATCGACGGTATCAAAGCCGGGGCGGACGATTTCCTCACCCGGCCGGTGGATCGTACCGAACTGCTCGCCCGGGTGCGCTCGCTTCTCCAACTCAAATTCCGCACCGATGAACTGGAGCGGGCGGAGTCCGTGCTGTTCACGCTTGCGCGCAGCATTGAAGGCAAAGACCCCTACACTGGTGGTCACTGTGAACGTTTAGCAGAGTATTCAGCTTCTTTAGGTCAGCACCTTGGCCTCTCTGAGGAACAAGTTGTTGCGCTACGCCGGGCTGGCGTTGTCCACGATATAGGAAAAATCGCGGTTCCCGATGCGATTCTGTTAAAGCCGGGGCGTCTAACCCCCGAAGAGTGGACCATCATCCAACAACACACAGTAGTAGGGGAGCGGATTTGCGCACCTCTAAAGTCGTTCCGCCAGGTGCTTCCCATCGTCCGGCATCATCATGAGAAACTCAACGGCTCCGGTTACCCTGACGGGTTGAAGGGCGAGGCCATTCCGATTACTGCTCGGGTGCTTCAGATTGTTGACGTATTTGATGCTCTAACCACAGAGCGCCCCTATAAGAAGGCGTTTTCCGTGCCCGAAGCCCTGCAAACCATGAAAGAGGAAATCGCCAAGGGCTGGTGGGATCCTCTTATTTTTGCCCAGTTCGAACAACTGGTTGAGACCCGAGCCGCAGATTTCAAGGCGAAGGGCGCGGCCGCCGCAAAGTAAAGATTTCCCAAAAACTCTTTTCACTCAGTGAGGACCATGCCATTAACGGTGCGCACGCGAGTCAGGAAATGGCTAGCCAAGAGCCGCTGGCGGCTCTATCCCCTGTTTCTGTTGCTCATGGTCACGCCCATTGCGCTCTTCGCAAATTATGTGGGTCGGGTCTTGAGAAACCAGACCGAAACGCAGGCGGTCACAGAAAGCACCCAAATCGCTCGCGTGTCGGCCGCTTTTGTTGCCGATCACTTCCGCCAGAGTAGTGCGTTTCTCGAGTCCATTGCCGCTCGCCGGACCCTTCGCGACGCATGGAACCAGCGAGATCTCAGTACGGTCGAGCGTGAAATAGAGCAAGCCAACGCCTTGCGGCCCGACTTTGCCTTCGTCAGTGTTTACGAGCTCGATGGAACGATGCGGGCAATTTATCCCCCGGAGCCAGCCTTACTGCATCGGAATTTTGCCTACCGCGATTGGTACAAGGGTGTTTCGAGGGAATGGAAGCCCTACGTTTCGGAGGTGTATCAATCGGCTGTAGGCTCCCATCAACAGGTTGTCGCTGTCGTGGTTCCATTAAACGATAGCGGCGGCAAGCCGGCCGGCATTCTCATGGCGCCGATCTCACTCGATGCCATAAGCCGCGATCTGGTGCAAACCCAGCTTGAAGGAGCATGGACCATCTCGCTGGTCGATCAGCATGGGCACCTGGCGGCTCGAGCCAACATTGATTCCCACTCGTCAGCCGTCGACCTGAGTGGTTATGAACCGGTACGACAGATGCTTGCGGGCAATGCCGGTCACGGAGCGTTTGTTCGAGAAGGAAAAACATTTTTTGCGAAGCACGAGCCTTTGCATCTTTTCGGCTGGGGAATCCTGGTGGAGCAACCGGCGGACGTCTTGCAACAACACGTCTGGGTCATAGAGCGGCGAGTGTGGATGCTTGGACTGGTGTTCATCGTGGTCGGCCTGATCCTGAGCACATTGATGGGCTCCCTTTATTCTGAACTGGAGACTGGTAACCGGCTCATCGATCTCTCGGTGGACATGTTCTGTATTGCCGGCTTCGATGGATACTTCAAGAATCTGAATCCCGCCTGGGAAAAAACTCTGGGCTTTACCGTGGCAGAACTCATGGGGAAGCCCTACGTTGAATTCATACATCCGGATGATCGCCTGGTGACAGTAGCCGAAGCTGATGGTCTAGAGAAGGGGGCGACCACTCTTTCGTTTGAAAACCGTTATTTATGTAAAGACGGTTCGTACCGATGGCTGCTATGGAATGCGGTATCCGTGCCCAAGCAAAAGCTTATCTATGCCGTGGCTCGCGACGTGACCGATAGCAGACGGGCGGAGGAGGTGCGCAGGCACCTGGCCGCGGTGGTGGATTCCTCCGAGGACGCAATAATCAGTAGGAACCTTCAAGGGACAATTACGGCGTGGAACGCCGGCGCTCAGACCCTATTTGGCTACACCTCATCCGAGGCGATAGGCAAACCCATTGGGACTTTGTTGCCGCCGGGGCGAGAAAACGAGGAATCTGACATTCTGGCGCGCATTGGACGTGGTGAACGAGTGGAACACTTTGAAACTGTCCGGGTCCGCAAGGACGGCAAGCACATCGAACTTTCTGTGGCGATTTCGCCGATCAGGGATAACCGGGGCACAATTGTCGGCGCGTCAAAGATTGCACGCGATATCAGCGAGCGCAAGTGGGCCGAGAATCTACTTCAACAAAGCGAAGAGCGGCACCGCAAGTTGTTTGACAACAACCCGCATCCGACCTGGGTCTATGACCAGGAGACGCTGCAATTTCTTGCGGTAAATCGCGCCGCCATTCAGAAGTATGGATATTCGAGCGAAGAATTTCTGGCGATGACCATCAAGGATATTCGCCCCCCCGAGGAAGTCCCCGCATTGCTCAAAGATATCAAAGAGCTAACCAACAAAAGCGGAAATATGGGCGTTTGGAAGCATCGTCAAAAAAATGGAACTGATATCTCAGTGGAAATCACTTCGTATGTCATGAACTTGGTAGGCCGGACTGCGGTTGTCGTGGTTGCGGTCGACGTCACTCAAAGGCTACACGACGAGGCTGAAAAGAAAGCGATCTATGAAAGATTAGCCACCGGCAATCGGGAACTGGAGATCCGCAATCGCGAAGTCGAGCGCGCCACCAAAATGAAGAGCAAATTCCTGGCCAGCATGAGCCACGAATTACGAACCCCGCTGAATGCGATCGTGGGCTTTTCCGATCTCCTGGCGGAAGGAACTCCGGGCCCGCTGAACGAAAAGCAGGGGCGCTTCATCAACCATATCAAGCAAGGCTCTACCCATCTGTTGCAGCTGATCAACGACATCCTGGACCTTTCCAAGATCGAGGCTGGACTTCTGGAACTGCGGACCGAAGAGTTTCTTGTAGCGGACGCGCTGCCGGAAGTGCTCTCCACGATTCAGCCACTGGCAATGGCCAAGAACATCCAGATGGATCAGAAAGTGGAGAGCAAATGCCACGTTAAGGCAGACCGCGTGCGCTTTAAGCAAGTCCTCTACAATCTGCTGAGCAATGCCGTCAAATTCACGCCTAAAGGTGGGCGTATTTCGCTCGAATGCGATGACTATTGGGACTTCGTCCGCATCTCAGTGACCGACACAGGGATTGGCATCGGACCGGAAGATCAAAAGGTCATCTTCGATGAATTCCGGCAGGTGGAAGGCCCTGCCGATGGCACTCACGAAGGCACAGGATTAGGACTGGCGATCACCAAACGGCTAGTCGAGCAACAAGGCGGCCAGATTTCTGTGGAGAGCGAACTGGGAAAAGGGAGCCGGTTCACCTTTACGCTTCTCGCCGCGGAAGCAAAGACCGCCCAGGTGGTTGTTAAATCCCTCCAAGCGGCCCCTGTGCTTGCCGCCACAGGTCGCCTGACGCCGCTGGTATTAGTTGTGGACGACGAGGGACCATCGCGCGAGCTTTTGGCCAGCTACCTGGAGCCTGAATACCGGATCGCCATGGCGGCGTCGGGAGCGGACGCTATCAAGAAAGCTCAACACTTGCGGCCAGACGCCATCACTCTCGATGTGCTGATGCCCGGCAGCACCGGCTTCGAAACCTTGGCCGCCCTTCGAAGAAACCCGGAGACGGCGAACATCCCGGTCATCATCCTCTCGATTGTGGATCAAAAACAAGTGGGCTTTGCCTTGGGCGCTGCAGACTATCTAATTAAACCGGTTCGCAAAACCACGCTGTTAGAAGCGATTCGCATACACGCTCCCTTGCCCGCCGACGAGGATTCATCCATTCTGTTGGTCGACGATGACCCCAAGGCGATCGAACTAATGGAAGAGGCGCTTCGTTCGGCGGGATATGAAACTCAGGCCGTCCGCAGCGGAGCGCGCGCCCTGGAGGTGCTCGCGAATAAAGTCGTGGGCGCCATTCTGCTCGACTTGCTCATGCCCGGCATGGATGGCTTCCAAGTCATTCACCATGTTCGACGACAAAAAAATCTCAAGGAACTACCAATCCTCGTGATGACCGCAAAAAATCTCAGTCAGGAAGAGATGGCGCTTCTGAACCGCGAAACTCAGGGTTTCATGCAAAAGGATGGATCCTGGAAGGAACAGCTGATTGCCGAACTTGGCCGGGTTGTTCGAAGCCGTAGTAGAGGACAATCTGCTGGACAGTTATGATCAAAGTTCTCATTGCCGAAGACAACTCGGTTAACCGGGAGTTGCTGCGCGAATTGCTGGAATTGCGTGGATACACAGTCCTGGAAGCATGCGACGGTCGGGAAGCGCTGCAAATAATTGAGCAAGTTCAACCGGAACTCTTGCTCTTAGATATCGGCATGCCAGTAATGGATGGATTCGCGGTCATACAAAGAATCCGCGAGAATCCAAAGTTGGCGAAACTGCCGGTGGTGGCAGTCACCGCGTACGCCATGCGAGGAGATGAGGAACGGATTCTCGACGCGGGTTTTGACGGCTACTTGTCGAAGCCCGTCAATGCATCCGTCCTCACGCAGGAACTGGACCGCGTTCTCACGAAGCGCAATCAAATCGCGAACGCAAATCTCTCCTCTGAAGACCGATCCGCAAAGCAGGCGGGATCTGGAAGCGGTATCTGAACGACTCTGCAGGTTTGAGTTTAGGATTCCGATTTTTCTACTTCCGTAATGAATTGAAGAATTGACTCCTGACTCCGTGCACCTACAGAAGTAAATTGGATCCCCTGGCGTTCCTCCTTTGCCCATACGACGGTGCCGGCCACATCGATGACCACAGGGGAGTCTGGTAGTTGAAACGACAAGCGAACGGAATCTTTGGGCTTCAAATCAGAAACCTCCACCTGCATGCCTCCCTGGCTGAGGTTCCAGGTTACCCCCCGCGCGGTACGAGAGCCCACCGTGCAGGTGACATCAGCCCGAATGGGAACACGGGAATTTTTCCTCCGGTTCGCCACTATCGCGCCAATTACCGTACGGAACAAGCCATTCAGCTTCTGTCTGTCCACCGGTTTTTGAAGAAAAAAGGTCGCTCCGAGCGCGAACGAATCTTGCATGGTTTGTTTCTCGTCTCGTCCGGTTACGATCACGATAGGAGTCGACTTGTTCCATGACGATTTGCGGATCAGTCGCGCCAAGTCGAAACCATTCAGCTTTGGCATTTCCAGGTCCAGAAAAATTCCATCAAATCTTTCCTGACTTACCATGATCGCAGCTTTCTCGCTGTCGCTGACGGGGCGAACATCCGCATTCAGAGATGAAAAGATCTCATTCATGAGTTCCAAACTTACAAGGTTATCCTCGACCACAAGAATCTTCAGGGTTTGCATGCGTCTGTCCTCAACCTCCGCACAATACCACGGAGAGTGCGAGTCGCGCTTGGCACATCTTCAAGGTCATGCCAGCCCTAGTTAGCGAATTTAAGCGATATAAAGTCCGACTCATCCCATCTCTGCGCAATCACCTCGCACTTCGGTAACTTTCACCTGCGTATTCCTCATCTAGAATTTATATGTCTTCATAATTCGATTTTTGACGGGACCTTTTTCTGTGAGTAGATACCCGGTGTCCGGCAGTAAAACGGCGATTCCGGTCGTCCAGATGCGCCAGGTGGAGGGACGGGAATGGTGGCTTTGGGGCGCCGCTGTAGCCGTAACGTTAGTTCTAACCTTCGGCATCCTGGCGCTGGCAATTCCTGCTCTTCACTCGTCCGATGAAATCTATTCTCTAAATCTCAAAGAGTGGGTTCGGGGATTGGCCGCCCTGGTCCTGTTGTTCGACATCTACACCGTCTACCAGCAGCTGCAATTGCAGCGAATCCGCCGCCAATTGGCCGAGCGCGAACAAATCTTTCAACTTATTACGGAAAACGCCGCGGATATGATTGCGGTAATCGACCGCCACGGTAAGCGCATCTATAACAGTCCCGCTTATCAGAAAATTCTTGGGTATGCTCCGGAAGAATTAGCAACGACCCCTTCCCAGGATCAGATTCATCCCGACGATCTCGCGCGTGTAATGGAAGCTTCAGCGAAGGCGAACAGCACCGGACGGGGCGAACGGCTGGAATATCGTATTCGACACAAAGACGGATCCTGGCGCTTTCTTGAGTCTACCGCTAGCGCGATTCGCAGCCCTGCGGGCGAACCGAACGGATTGGTGATTGTAAACCGCGACATCACCGAGCGCAGGCGTGCCGAAGAAAAGCTGGCACACCAATCCTTTCATGACGGCTTAACCGGTCTTCCCAACCGCGCCCTTTTTCTTGACCGTCTGCAACGGTCCGTCACTCACTCGCGTCGGCACAAAGATTTTAAGTTCGCCGTCTTATTCATCGATATTGACGAGTTCAAGGTCTTCAACGACAGCCTGGGCCATCCGGCCGGCGATACACTTCTGGTACAGATTGCGGAACGCCTGACGGCAAGTCTCCGCGGCGTCGACACGGTTTCACGTCCACGCCTGGTGGGAGACGAAAATTCCTATATCGGCGAAAGCACTCTGGCCCGACCCGGTGGTGATGAATTTACGCTGCTGATCGAGGAACTTCATGATCCCAGCGACGCCATTCGTGTTGCCGAGCGCATTCAGCGACGGCTTGCCGTTCCCTTCGATTCCAACGATCAACAGATCGTATTGTCAGTCAGTATTGGCATTGCTTTCAGTGGCGCCGGTGCAGTAGAGGCTCAGGATGTCCTCCGCGACGCCGAGATTGCTATGTATCGCGCCAAAAGTACCGGCAAAGCCCGTTGTGAGGTGTTCGACCACGCCATGCATGCCGGAGCCATCAAACGGCTGAAACTTGAAACCGACTTGCGCACGGCTCTCGAATTGAAAGAGTTTCGAGTGTATTACCAGCCAATCGTATCGTTACGCAACGACCAGATCGTGGGTTTCGAGACTCTCAGTCGCTGGCAACGCCCCGAAGGCTTGGTCATGCCTGGCGAATTCATTGCGGTTGCGGATGAGACCGGCATCATCTTGTCCATCAACCAGCAACTTCTGGATGAGGCCTGTCGGCAACTTCGTTCCTGGCACGCGATCTTTCCCTCCGATCCTGCGCTAACTCTGAATGTCAACATCACTCCCAAGCAGTTCGCACAGCCCGATCTAGCTTCTCAGATCGGCAAGACGTTACAGGAGACGGGAGTGGATCCGGCTGTCGTGAACCTGGAAATCACCGAAACGATCGCGATGGCCGAGGCCGACCGGTCCGCTCTCGTGCTGTCGCAGTTGAAGGCGTTGGGTGTTCGTCTCGACATCGACGACTTCGGCACCGGCTACTCGTCGCTGAGCCGGCTGCAGCATTTTCCGGTCGATCGGCTAAAGATTGATCGGTCTTTCATCTCATGCATGGACACGGATGCCGAAACGCGCGAAATCGTTCGCATCATTATCATGCTCGCCCATGGCCTTGGCCTGGAGGTGGTTGCAGAGGGTGTAGAAACACAAGCGCAGGCGGACATGCTCAAAGAGTTGGACTGCGAACTGGCCCAGGGCTACTTATACTCCAGACCCGTTCCCTGCGAAGCCATCGATCAACTTCTGAGTAAGAATCGGACGATGGGCGTCTCTGGCAGGCTAGCCAGAGCGGCGAGTTCCACATCCGCATGAATCGGAGTTCGGAACTCTGCGGAAGAGCGACAGGAACAAACTTGGTATCGTAGCGCGGGCCTGTAGGAGTGGTTTTTCCCGGAAAAGTTCAGAGCCCGATCTTCCGAGCCGCCGCTTTAACGATGCTAATTTGGCCTTTGTCCAACGCTTGATTGGCTTTTTCCGCGTACATTTGCCGGTCGGCTTCGTCGAGCAATTCGTCCAAAGTCACCCCATCGGACCATTCCGAAATACCGATGCTCAAACTTAACTCAAATCCATCGAGCGTGCCTGCTCGGTTCCAATCAAGCAGATAGGCTCTGATTCTTTCGATGACCTTACCTGCCCCGGAGCGGGAAGTATCCGCCAAGATGATCAGGAACTCGTCTCCTCCGTAGCGAAACACCGCATCCGAGCCTCGAACCGAATTCTTCAGCAGAGAGGCGGTATCTGCGAGCACCACGTCGCCAGTTAGATGGCCAAACGTAGTATTAACATCTTTGAACCGATCGACGTCGATCAGCAAAAGGGAAAGTGGGTTCTTTAACCTTCTGGCATGGCTGATGAATCGTTCCGCCATTTCCTCCAGGGAACGACGGTTATAGATCTCGGTCAAAGGATCGGTGAAGGATTGCTGTCGGGCAAGCTCCTGCTGGATCGTGCTGGATATCAGCTTTTCACGTAGTCGACGAATCTCAAGCCGCTTCGTGACAAGATACGTATTGAGCAGCGCCAACAGAATAAAGAGGCCCGTAGCCAGAGGCCTGGACACGGTTACCTCGAAATGCATGTTGTCATGCTTGAAGAATGCTGCGGGAAAAAGAATCGCCGCCAGTCCCGTCGAGACCAGTACGCCAGTCAGCGACACGATCAGCCAAAGCTCCCAATCACGCTTTTCTAGTTGTGAGAGTTGCTGGCCGACGCGCGCTAATACGCTTTCGTTCGCCATGTCCATTTGCATCTGTGAAAGCAAGTTTAACCCAGCCCGCTAGCGTTCCCCCGGCACGAAAGTAATTAGACGACTGTACGGGATCTTCCACACGCAATAGCTGCCAAACGCACCGTCCCTTAAAACCAGGTTTGTGGACCGTCACGAATGTAACGCCTTAATGCGGGTAAAGCGCGTGTTCGGATTTCGTAACGGGAGAACGAACTATGCGGCGACGCGGTTCTGAACCTGACAGACTCAACCAGAACCAGAAGATATAGAAGTACCGTGATGCATTGCTGTGACGTTGTTTCGAACGCTGTCCGCACCACGCCTCGACGTGTGAGGAAGAAACTGGACGCCCGCTGTGGGCTGTCGCCAACACAGTGGAGGAACGAGAATCGATCGGTGAATGAACCAAAAGACGCGAAAGAAAAACGTCGTCACGAGCGATTGCAGTTAGATGTGGATGTCACGGTTCTTACGGGCAGTGCATTAGTCCCAGGCCGCAGTTACGACATTAGCGTGTCCGGGATATCCGTGGTCTTGCCCGTGGAATTAACAGAAGGTCAGGAAGTCAAACTTCAGATCAGCTTTCCAAGGGCCACCGAAACTATCCGCGCTATCGTACGACAGCGAAATGTATTTCGTCATGGGTTCGAGTTTGTGGAGCCCTTACAGTTTTTCTCGGGATCTGCCTAGGTCCGAATGTGAAATCGATCGGAAAAGTAAAAGTAGAAGATTGACTTTCTGAACAGTTGTACTTATATTTGCGGCGATTCGGCCAGCGAAGGATGAAGCTTTTCTGAGCTGCTCATCCGAGGGGGCTTCTGCTCGCCGACTTCCCCAATTACAGGATTCGTGTGTTGAGACGGCACAGGTACCGTCAGCGCGCTCGGCGCGATCTTCGATCCCTGGACGGAGATACCGCGCCGCGCGCGGAAGATAGCTGCCATCATCCGCGAACCAATAAGCGAGGAATAAAAAATGGCTGAGACGATTCAACTCAATCAGAATTCTGGCTGGACGAACCTGGGCACGAGCGGAATACGTTTGCGCGCGCCGTGGCTGAAGGGGAATCTCATTTGGAGTCCACCGGCGGAACATGCGCAGTTCATTGCCGGCGCGGCCGCTCCAGGGCTGGTTGCGGCTGGGCCTCCGAACCTGGTGGAGCAAGCGCTGCAGGAGGCCGGACTTACAGATCAGGGATCGTTGAATCTGCCAACCGGCGCAGCGTCGGTGGCGGGTCCGCCGAACCAGCTTGTGCTCGATCGGCCGATCGCCCAGGATCAGATCCAGTTTGCTATTTACCGCGATGAAAGCGGCGTCATCAGCCTGCATCAGCCTCTGCCTTCGCCGCCAACGGCCGCCTTGCTGGCCGCGCCCGCGACGGCGCCGCGATCGTTTCACTATGTGATTCCCGTGCGGCACGCGCCCACGCCGACGGGCGGAGTGCCGCGGATGGCGATGCTCGGAGGCCTTGCGGGCTCAGTGATTCGCTTCGTCGGCCGCAAGGTGATGGGCCTCGCAGGAGATGCAGTTTTTGCGGCGGCTAAGCTGTGGGAAGACCACTATCGTCCCGAGGGCTTCGTTTCGGGCGGGACGGTCGCCGACTTATTATCCGCAACCCCTGCGCCGCCATCGGCCGCTTACTGGCAAACACTGCAGAACACTAAGTCGCTACTCTTCATTCATGGAACTATCAGCTCGACGCTGGGAGGGTACAGCGGCTTGCAGAACTTCTCGACTGAAGCAGGAACGCTATACGGGAAATACGGAAACCGGGTAATCGGATTCAACCATCACACGCTGACCAAGAGCGTGCCGCAGAATACGGTCGATTTTTTCACTAAACTGCCGGCAGGAAATTATCAATTCGATGTGATCAGTCACAGCCGTGGCGGGCTGGTGGCGCGGGCGTTGAAGGAGTTGACGCCGGCGGAACTGGGACAACTTGTCGATCCGGTTTGGACTCCGAATGCGGGAGTCAATGTGCAGATCGGCAAAGTCGTACTGGTGGGCACTCCCAACCAGGGCACTCCTCTAGCCAATCCGCTCGATTTGCCCGAAGCGGTGAGCCGCTTGGCGTCGATCGCAAGCTCTTTCAGCCAGGATGTAGCGGCAGTGGGGCTGGGAGCTTTGTTTGCGATTTTTGGAGGCATTGTGGAAACGGGACTGGGTGCGCTGCCGGGGTTGGAAGATATGAACCCGGGAAGTCCTTTTCTGGTCCAGCTGAATAACGCATCCACCGACAACGCTTCTTATTACGGCATCGAAGCGGATTTCCAGCCTACGGGAGGATTGGCGACTGCGATCGAAAACAACGGCGTCGATGCCTTGTTCCAGGAAACGCAGAACGATCTGGTGGTGCCGACACTTGGCGTTTCGGAGCTGAATGGTCAAACTTTGCCCGGCGCACAAGTGGACGAATATCCCAAGAGCGCGAATGTTTACCATACCGACTATTTCTGTCAGCAAGGAACGTGGACCTCGATTTCGGACTTTCTACCATGAGCGCAACGAAGAACAAGCGGGCTGCACTATAAGACTTGAGGGACAGTGCGATGCTCACGAACACTACTGCGAGCTTCTCCGTTTTATTCAGAGCATCGGAAGGCATGGTCTTACGCACGACGCGACTGTGCATAGTGTCTCGATGAAGTTCCCAGACTATGCATAACAAGGCCTCCATTTTCGTTTCTGTCTGTGTTCTGTTCTCGGCCTTGCCTGCCGGGGCGGCAATCAACGCCTTTGGCTTGGGCGCAAGCTATGACTCGACTCACAGCAATGTCACCTTCCGCGTCTATTCCTCGCGCGCCACGCGAATCGATGTTTACCTCTATGCATCTCCAATGAGTTCGCCGGAGGTGCTAAGTCGTCAGCTCACTGCCCACAGCAGTACCAATATCTTCTCTGTTTCAATCCCGGTGGCAACGCTGCAGGCGGCCGGCATTACCGGACCGGTCTATTACGGTTATCGTGCATGGGGACCGAACTGGCCTTTTTCGAGCAGTTGGACCACAGGTGTTCCGGCGCCGGCTTTATTTCCGACGTTGACGCCAAGGGCAACCGCTTCAATCCCAACAAGCTGCTGATCGACCCTTACGCGCACGAAATCAGCCAGGACCCGGTCAACGCCACTTGGACCGACGGCACGGTCTATGCCTCCGGGGCTACCAACCGTAACCGCGATAGCGGCACGATGGCGCCAAAGAGCATCTTGTGGATGCCAGTAAGTCAGAGCATCGGCACCAAGCCGACCCGCGCGCAAAAAGACGACATCATCTATGAAGTGAACCTGCGAGGCTTGACTAAGAACGACAGCAGCATTCCCTCCGCCGTGAGGGGCACCTACGCTGGCGCGGCGCTCAAGGCACCGTACCTTGCGAGCCTCGGTGTAACTGCGGTGGAATTTCTGCCGGTGCAGGAAACGCAGAATGACCAAAATGACAACACGCCAAACTCGACGGCGGGGCAGAACTACTGGGGATATTCCACGTTGAACTATTTCGCCCCGGATCGCCGTTATGCTTCGAATCAGGCTCCGGGCGGACCGACCAGCGAGTTCCAGGCCATGGTGAAGGCATTCCACGATCGGGGCATCAAAGTCTACATCGATGTGGTCTACAACCATACGGCTGAGGGCGGGGCGTGGAACCCAAGCGATACAACTACGTATTCAATCTTTTCCTGGCGAGGGCTCGACAACCCGACATATTACGAGCTGACGCCCGACCTGCAATATTCGTACGACAACACGGGCGTCGGCGGAAACTACAACACCTATAATCCGATCGCGCAAAATCTCATCGTCGACTCACTCGCCTACTGGCGCGACATGATGGGCGTGGATGGCTTCCGTTTCGATCTCGCCTCGGTGCTGGGCAATACCTGCACCGTGGGCTGCTTCAACTTCAGCAGTAGCGATAGCAACACGGCGATCAACCGCATCCTGCGCGAGCTTCCGCCACGTCCAGGCGCGGGCGGCAGCGGGGTTGATCTTTACGCTGAGCCTTGGGCCATTGGTGGAAATTCCTACCAGTTGGGCGGTTTTCCGGCAGGCTGGTCGGAGTGGAACGGCAGCTATCGCGATACGCTGCGTCAGGCGCAGAACGATCTGGGCATCGCCACTATCACTACCGGCCAGTTGGCTACACGCTTTGCCGGTTCGTCCGATCGATTCGGCAGCCGCAGCCCATGGAACTCCACCAATCTCGTGGTTGTGCACGATGGCTTTACGCTCGACGACCTTTACAGCTGCAACGGACCTAATAACAATCAGCCCTGGCCTTACGGGCCCTCCGACGGCGGCAGTTCCTCCAACTACAGCTGGGATCAGAACGGCATTGTTACCGCTCAGAAGGCCGCGGCTCGCCTAGGCTTTGCCTTACTGATGCTGAGTGCTGGCACTCCGTTAATGACGGGCGGGGACGAATACCTGCGCAGTTTACACTGCAACAACAATGCCTATAACGATGACTCGATCGCTAACTGGCTCAACTACAGCCAGACCAGCGACCAAAGCAAGTTCGACACTTTCGTGCAGGGCATGATCGCATTCCGCAAAGCTCACGCTGCGCTGCGCCCTCTTAACTTCTACTCGACCGCGCAGTTGCTCTGGTGGACTCCGGCCGGTACGACAGCAGACGCGACTTACTTCAACAATGGGATCAACCATTCCATCGCCTATCAGTTGATAGGCAGCAAACTCGGCGACAGTTATGCGTCCATCTATGTCGCCTACAACGGCTGGAGTGGCAGCGTGAATTTCATGCTGCCGTCGCCCGGCAACGGCACGAGCTGGTACCGCGTCACAGATACATGCAGCTGGGCCGAGGGCGCGCAACAGGTACGCAGCCCCGGGGCAGAGGACTCGATTGGGGGACAAGGTTCTACGTATGTCTTGTGCGGTCGTGGGCTGGTGTTGCTGATCGCAAAATAAATTCTTTTATACGAGTCACGATTCTGTCGCCGCTTGTTCGGCTCGGAAGCGAATAGGAATTTGGTAATGAAACTGCCCTTGAGTGGCTTGAAAAAGTCAGTCCGCCCTTCCTTCAACCCTCCAACCATACGGCGTCTGTTTCCTTAATCTATGCGAACACCTGCCTCATCTGGAAATCGTAAGCGATATAAGGCACCGATACCGACATCATCGCTCCCGCCAAGCTCCCCGGCCAACCGCCTGTCTGCACATCCACATCGGCTTCGACGAACAGTAGGTACACCTGGGTAGGGTCTACGTTTACGGTCAGGGATGCGGGGGTCTGCAAGTCAAAGCCGGTATCGATCTGGATTTCGCCCGGGTTCTGCTGGTTCCACATCTTAAATTGCTGCGTCGCAACTGTCTCAATACCGCCTGTAGCCCCAGTCGTCTGGCCTGCCACATCGACTCCATACACCGTCACTGCGCCCTCGCCAAAGGATTGCAGCGGGTCGTACCATGCCAGCGAATTCGTCCACCATTCGAACGAGTAGCTTGGATTGATCGAGACCGTCAGACTGCCGGCTGTCATGGGATGAAAATAGATGCCAACTGTTGTGTACATGCCGCCGCCATTAAAACCAAAGTCGCTGGAAGAAACCGCGCTGACGCTCATCTTCCCCGTGATCCTGTCGGCGGAACCGCTGATTGTCGGTTCATTTCCCGCCAGCACGCTCGGGATGATCACGTCGTAATCGTACGGTGGAACCACTTTCACGGAAATGCTGCCTGCCAGAATGCCTCCGACTCCGCGCGGGAAGTTGGGCAGCGTGAGCTTCTGACTTGCCAGTTTCTTGTGCATGCTGAGCAATCGATCCAAAGCCTGCGCGTCGCCCTTCTGTGTTTCGGATTTCGCCGCCTTCTGAATTTCGCTAAGACATTCGGCCATTTTCTGCTTAATCGTATTCATCTTCCCGATTTGCGCCGTTTTCTTCTTTTGCAAATCTGCTATGTGGCGGCGCACCACGCTTTCCGGAATGCCTTTGCCTCCGCGAAAGAATCTCAGTGGATTCGTTTCACGCTCGGCAAGATTTTTCTTAGTGGACATGGCGATGTCTCCGATCCAGTGCTCGACTTAAAATCAATGGGTAAGGCCTTCCAGTTTCTTCTTGTTACGGAATCTTAATCCTTGCCATCAAAAACGCCGCAAGTGTACACCCACCTCCCCTGCGCGCGCCATAATGGCCCAAAGTGACCCCGTCAGAAATGGGCAGAATTCGTTTTTCAACGGTTCCATGGCAATTAGTACGCACTGCAGTGCTGCCCTTCGTTGGTGGGCCAGGAAGCTTGAGATTCTTAGGCTTTCCACATCCCTCTCGCTTCCTCCGTCTATATCCCGAAACGGAATCGGGAATCCTGAACACGGCTGCGGCAGACAATCCACAGCCGTCTACGTAGAGTTTCTTGAGTTCCTGCCGAAGGCTTTAGATATGAGTACATTACCCATCACTATCGCGCGCCGCAGAAGCGACCGAGTTTCGATTGCGTTCCCACTCGAGGTCGCGGGAATTGATCGGTTGGGCAAGCGTTTCTCCGAAAGGACCAAGACAACCCGGGTGAGCCGGTACGGCTGTTGCCTCTCGCTGACGCGTTTTCTGCAGTCGGACCAGACGATTCAGATGCGGCGGATCGGAACCAACGATACTGCCGTTGCCCGCGTGGTTGCGCCCCTCGGGGTGCAGACCGAAGGACGACTGTATGGCGTGGAAACGCGGGAATCGTGCGAAGGATTGTGGGGCATTCGTTTCTCTTCGGCCTTTTACGAGAATCTGCTCGACAACATGAACGACGGGGTCTCCTTCCTCGGCAAAGACCGGAAAATTACCTATTGGAATGATGCCGCTGCAGGGCTGACAGGTTACGCCGCGAGCGAAGTGATTGGCAAGCTGTGCGGCGATTCGATGATGGCATGCGTAGACGAAGCCGGCAAAGATCTTTGCCATAGCGACTGTCCCGTCGATAGTGTCCTGCAGGATGGAACTCCGCGCGAGTCCGAGGTCCTTTTCAGGCATAAGGAGGGATATAGGGTTCCAGTTTCAGTGCGAGTATTGCCCATAAGAAACAGCACCGGCAGCATCGTGGGCGCGGTCGAAGTGTTCAGCGATTCCACGGTGCGGTTGAAATTCGACAAGCGAGTGACCGAACTGGAGCAACTCGCGTTCCGCGATGCATTGACAGGACTGCCGAACCGGCGATACATGGACTTGAAGGTCGAACAAGCGTTACAGGATCACCTGCGCGTGGGAAGACTCTGCAGCGTGCTGATGTTCGATTTGGACAACTTCAAGAACGTAAATGACACCCACGGCCACGAAATTGGGGACATGCTATTGAAGGCTATCGCCGAGAGCGTATCCCGAGGTTTACGGCCGGCAGATATTGTCGGGCGCTGGGGCGGGGACGAGTTTCTAGTGTTGGCGCCGGATATCGATGCGTTAACTTTGGGCGATCTTGCCGAGCGCTGCCGCGTCCTGATTGCGGAGTCTTCTTGCGAAGCGGGCTTGTCCCGGACGTCGGTGACGGGCTCCGTTGGCGCGACCGTGCTGATTCACTCTGACAACGCGAATTCCGTCATCGGCAGAGCCGATGAACTCATGTACCAAAGCAAGCATTCCGGCGGCGACAAAACCACTGCGGGATAGATCGTAAGAGTCTTTGGCTTGAGCAATTCTTTTAGACTGCCGAATTTTGCGGGGGGATCGGCTCTGAGGCAGGCTCGTCATCGCCGACGGGAACGAGTTCGAATTTCTTTAGCTTATAGCGCAGCGCGTCGCGGCTAATGTCGAGAAGCCGTGCGGCGTGCGTCTGGTTATTATTGGCCTGTCGCATGGCCAGCTCCACCATCGCCCGCTCCACTTCTTCTAAAGATGTTCCCTCTTCCGGAATATATAGACGGGGAAGGACGCGGCCGTTGGGCAGCGCTTTGCCGCCATTCCCCGGAGTAGTGCTGTGCTCGAAAGCCGTTAATCCGCCGCGGGCTGCCTCGCCGACAGCGAATGGCATGTACATCGGCCGCAGCACGAACTCATCTTCAAGAATCATGGCCCGCTCGATTGAGTTCTTTAATTCGCGCACGTTGCCCGGCCAGGTGTGAGCCAGCAGCAAGCGCCGCGTCTCAGCGTCAATACCGCGAATTGATTTCTTGAATTTGCGGTTGTACCAGCCAATAAAAAAGTCGACCAGCGGCAGAATGTCTTCCGTACGCTCCCGCAGTGGTGGAATAAAGACGGCGATAATTGCCAGCCGGTAATAAAGGTCCTGGCGAAAGTGGCCTTCGCGCACCGCTCTTTCGAGATCGCGATTGGACGCAGCGATCACCCGCGCATCCACTTGCATATCGCGCACTCCGCCTACGCGGCGAATGACTTGATCCTCCAGCACTCGCAAGAGTTTCGCTTGCAAGAGAGGGGAAAGCTCGCCGATTTCATCCAGGAACAGTGTGCCCCCGTTGGCGGTTTCGAACAGGCCCTTCTTCATCTGCTTAGCGTCGGTAAATGCGCCGCGTTCGTGGCCGAAAAGTTCGGCTTCCATCAGGGTTTCAGGAATCGCCGAACAGTTGATGGCAACGAAGGGGCCGTTTTGCCGCGAGCTCTCATAGTGAATCGTCTTGGCGATCAGATCTTTGCCGGTGCCGCTTTCGCCTTGAATCAGAATTGTGGTGGCTTCGCTCTCCGCTACTTTTTGCACGAAGCTCATCAACTCCATCGACTTGGGCGAGACCGCGACGACCTCGTGATAACCCGTGTTGCGCCGCACCTCTCCGCGCAGAGATTGCACTTCGGTGCGCAAGCGCGCAGCTTCCAGGGCATTCTGAATGGTGACGTGCAATTCCTCGAAATCGAGAGGCTTGCCAATAAAATCGTAGGCGCCAAGCTTGAGTGCAGTCTTCACGTCATCCAGTTGCGGATCGGCGGTGATCATGATGACGGCTGGGGCGTCAGGATTTTTCTTGATCTGCTCGAGGATCTGGATACCGTTCAAATCCGGCAGGCGCACGTCGAGCAGAACCAGGTCAGGAGATTCGTGCTGCGCCAGGCGCAGTCCGGGATCGCCGGCGGCGGCTTCAGTAACTACGTATCCCCACTCTTCACACTTCTGGCGCAGCGACCAACGAACCAGGCGCTCGTCGTCAATGATGAGAATTTTCTCGGCCGGCATGCTGGTTTAGCTTACTACGGAAGCGAAGTTGGCGGCACGTTTGAGGGATAAACCGCGATCGATCACCTGCGCCCGAAAACATTAGTGTCTGCTAACAGGACTCTTCGGCAATTGGGTGCTAAGCTCTTGGGATTCGATTCGGAGGTGTTGCCCGTGAGGTTTCTCTCCCTCGGCATAACCATCTTGGTTGCTCTTGTTCTGCTGGCAGCCTCTGAACAAGTATCCGCCCAGTCGTCGAGCGAACACGATAAACAGGAACTGGAAAGACTCGAAAAAGTATGGAATGAGGCGCACGAGCATGGAGATGCCGATGTTTTGCAGAGTTTATGGGCAGATGATCTCGAGGTTGACGTGCCGAAAATGCCTGCGATGAGCAAAACAGAAGTAATGGCCTTTGCGCGTTCGGGACGCATGAAGTTCCTCCGCTACGCGACCTCCGACCTAAACATTCGTGTCTACGGAGATGCAGCCGTTGTAACCGGTCGCCTGCAACGAACTCGAACACTCAATGGCCAGGAGCTTTCGGATGATTGGCGGTTCACGAAAGTCTATACCCGCCACGGCCAAACATGGCGGGTAGTCTCATTCCATGCGTCGGAAGCCAAACCGAATTGAGCCTAGCGTTGAGCCAATCTGCTGGGACCGAAATCGATTTCGGCATTCCGTACGAAATGGCACAGACTATGGCACTTGGGTAACTAACGAGTTGTGATTGTGATCACATTCCAATCACGGTTCTCTTTCTATGCTGAAGCCAGTGCGAGGAGTACCAGATGTTTCAAAACGCGCCACGTTTGGGTGAACCCAACGACGACGGACCCAGGTCGCTAGAAGACATAACGCGAAAGCGAGCACAGATTTCGGGAGCTCGTTGAGGCCTTGCCTGATGCCATAGTAGTCCATACGGAAGGCAGAATCGTTTTTGTAAATCCATTCGCCTTACGTCTTCATAAAGCGACAAGACCTGAGCAACTCCTCGGCCATGAAATCGACGAGTTCATCAAGCCCGAGTTGAGAGCCACGATAAAGAACCGAATTGAAGAGTGCTATCTGACTGGTGAGGCCTCCGTGCCAATGGAAGTCGCCTCTGATCGCCTGTGACGGTTCATCGGTGGACGCCGAGGCCGTTGCGATTCCCATATCATGGCACGGCGCACCCGCCATCGAGGTGGTGCTTCGGGATACTAGAGCACGCAAGCGGGCGGAACAGGCGGCTCACGACTGGCAAAAACGGTTAGAGTTGGCGCAGAAGGCGGGTCTGCGGATCGGATTATGGGACTGGGACGTAGTCGCGAATAACGTGACATGGTCAGATGAGACCTACAGGCAATTTGGATTTACCCGAGACACATTTTCTGGCCGGGTTGAGGACGCGGTAGAGCGGTTACACCCTGACGACAGAAGTCGAGTCCAACAAGCTATTCAAAAAGTCTTAGATGGAAAATCAAACGAATATGCTGCGCAGTATCGTCTGGTGCATCCTGATGAAACGATCTGTTGGATCGACGCACACGGAGTTATGGTGCGCAATGGTTCCCACCACATGCTTGGGGTGGGCGTTGACATTACAGATCTGAAAAATAATGCGCAATCGCTTAAAGACAGCGAGGAAAAATACCTTCTGCTGCTCAATTCCACCGCAGAAGCGATTTATGGACTCGATCTGAAGGGAAGCTGCACATTTTGTAACCCCGCATGTGTACGTCTTCTTGGTCATCAGTGTCGAGAGGATTTGCTTGGAAAGAACATGCATGCGCTGATGCATCACACCCGCGCCGACGGAACACCGTACCCGGAGCAAGAGTGCGAAATCTACGTAGCCGTTCGGGAAGGTAAGCCCAGTCACGTCAGCAATGAAGTGCTTTGGCGTGCGGATGGGACCAGCTTTGCGGCTGAATATTGGTCCTATCCGATGTACAAGGCTGGCGAAATGGTGGGGGCTGTGGTCACGTTCTTGGATATCTCCGATCGCCAGCGAGCAGAAGAAGAACTACGGCGATCCG
Source organism: uncultured Acidobacteriaceae bacterium (assembly GCA_963801885.1). Lineage (GTDB taxonomy): Bacteria > Acidobacteriota > Terriglobia > Terriglobales > Acidobacteriaceae > Sulfotelmatobacter. The sequence continues at coordinate 79,822 of CAWDGL010000009.1, read as the reverse complement.
AACAAAAATACCGGCAGCTTTTTGAAAACGCGACTTACGGGATGTTTTGGTCAAAACCAGACGGCACATTGCTGGATGTTAATCCTGCCATGGTCGCCATGCTGGGCTACAGCTCCCGCGACGAGTTGCTGAAGCAAAATCTCAATTGCGATATTTATGACGACGAATCCACTCGCAGAGCGATTCTCAAGAGCTACGGCCCGAACGAACGGGCCGAAGGGGCTGAGGCCAAGTGGAAGCGCAAGGATGGCAAAACCATTGTCGTTCGGATTAGCGGAAGTCTCGTCCGTGAAAAGAATGGAGCTGTCGACCACTATGAAGTGATTGCGGAGGATATCACCGAACGACGCAGCTTAGAGGAGCAACTCCGGCAGTCACAGAAGATGGAGGCGGTGGGCCTGCTCGCGGGGGGAATTTCCCATGACTTCAACAATCTTCTTGGCGTGATTCTTGGAAATGCCGAATTGCTTCTCGACACCAAACAATCCGAGAAGCAGCAGCATCACGCTGACCAGATCAAGAAAGCTAGTGGCCGTGCGGCTCAACTGACAAGACAGTTGCTGGCATTCAGCCGCAAACAGGTTTTATACCCCACCGTCCTTAACCTGAATACGGTGGTCGCAGATATAGGAAAGCTCCTGCAGCGTCTAATCGGTGAAGACGTAAAGATTGTGACCGAGTCTCAAGCTGGCCTGGGCTCAATACGCGCGGATCGCGGGCAGGTCGAGCAGATTCTCATGAATTTGGCAACTAACGCAAGAGATGCTATGCCAAGCGGCGGCACACTGAGCATCCGTACTGAAAACGCCCAGCTTGGCGATGAGGATGTGGCACGCTATTCCTACGTGAAGCCCGGTCACTATGTTCATATGGCGGTGAGTGATACCGGTACCGGGATGACGCAAGAGGTGCGCTCGCGAGTGTTCGAGCCCTTCTTCACCACCAAAGAGAAGGGGCGCGGTACAGGATTAGGCCTGGCTACCGTTTACGGCATCGTCAAACAAAGTGGCGGTTTCATTTGGGTTTCGAGCACACCCGGAGCGGGAACAACGTTCGACATTTATCTGCCAAAGGTAGATGAGAAACCAATCACAGCGACTCCGAACCTCGAAGTGCGGCCTGAATATCCGAGAGGCACAGAAACGATTCTTGTGCTCGAAGACGATGATTCGTTGCGGCAAGTGACCTGTGAGTTTCTCGCAGCCGGCGGTTATAACGTCATCCAGGCCAGCCGTGGTGATTTGGCTCTCGAACTGGCGGCCCAATTCAAGGGTCGAATTCCCTTGGTGATCAGTGATGTCGTCATGCCCGAAATGAGCGGCCCGCTAGCGGTGTCAAAACTCCGGTTCTCTCACCCTGAAGTGCAAGCGTTGTACGTGTCGGGATATGCAGACACCCCAATTGTGCAGGTACTTATCGCAGAGGGGGCGCTTCTATTACAGAAACCGCTCTCTCGAATGACCTTGCTGACAAAGGTCGACGAACTGCTCCATGCGAGAGCAAATACTTAGGGAAAATCTCATTCGCCTATCACGCGACCCATCGCCCCCGAAATGGAACCTTAGGGCTGCAAAGAAATTTTTCGGCTGCGCCTCTCGGTCGTTTATAATTATTCTCATCCGATAATTATGCGCCTCTCCCATGAACAGTTCCGGGAACTGGCCGTTAAGCACGGTTTGGCGGTTACGCACCAGCGTCAGGTAGTCTATGAAGCTGTTATCGCTTCCCACGGCCACTATTCTCCAGAGGACATTTACGCTGCGGTCCGACGCCGCATTCCATCCATTTCTCTAGCCACCGTCTACAACAATCTGCGGCTTTTCATCGAGCACGGGTTGTTGCGGGAGGTCACTCCGCATGCTTCCACGTTGCTCGTGGACGGCAATCTGAAACCTCATCATCACCTGGTCTGCTCGCGCTGCAAAGCGGTGCAGGACATTGAAGCAGATTTCATCGATTTCAAACGGTTATCCCCGCACGTTCCGCGCGGATTTGATCTGACGCAGCCGGTAGTTGAGGTGTTCGGCCTCTGCCGCCAGTGCCGCGTAAAAGAATAATTTTTTTCACGCAGTATTAATCAAGAGTCGGAAGGATGAAAACATTATGGAAAATACAGTCGCGACTTCATCGGGGAGCGTTTCCCCCGAAGCTAAAGACAAAAGCACTAGACCTGAAGGAAAGTGCCCGGTTGCCCACGGCACTCGCAAAGCCCACACGAATGTTGACTGGTGGCCGAATCAGGTCGACCTGAAAGTCCTCCACCAGCATTCTCCAAAATCCGATCCCATGGGTGAGGAGTTCAATTACGCGGAAGAGTTCAAAACACTCGACCTGAATGCCGTGATCAAAGACCTGCATGCCTTGATGACCGATTCACAGGAGTGGTGGCCCGCCGATTTTGGACACTATGGGCCGCTGTTCATTCGTATGGCATGGCACAGTGCGGGCACCTACCGCATCGGCGATGGTCGCGGCGGAGCCGGAGCGGGGCAGCAGCGCTTCGCGCCGCTCAATAGCTGGCCGGACAACGTGAACCTCGACAAGGCACGCCGCCTGATCTGGCCAATCAAGCAGAAGTATGGCCGGAAAATCTCGTGGGCCGACCTGATGATTCTTGCCGGCAACGTGGCCCTCGAGTCGATGGGCTTCAAAACATTCGGTTTTGCTGGCGGCCGCCCCGACGTATGGGAGCCCGAAGATGAAATTTATTGGGGCCCTGAGGGCACGTGGCTGGCAGACGAGCGTTACTCCGGCGAGCGCGACCTGGAGAATCCTCTCGGCGCGGTGCAAATGGGCTTGATCTATGTGAATCCAGAAGGGCCCAACGGAAAGCCGGATCCAATTGCCGCGGCACGGGATATCCGGGAGACGTTCGGACGCATGGCGATGAACGATGAAGAAACCGTGGCGCTCATTGCCGGCGGACATACATTCGGCAAAACTCACGGCGCTGCCGTTCCCGCTCAATATGTGGGCAACGAACCAGAAGGCGCTGACATTGAGGATCAGGGCTTCGGGTGGAAAAACAAATTTGGCAAAGGCTGCGGTGCTGACACCATCGGCAGCGGCCTTGAAGTCACTTGGACCACAACCCCGACGAAGTGGAGCAACAACTTCTTCGAGAACCTCTTTAAGTTTGAATGGGAACTGACGAAGAGTCCAGCTGGCGCGCATCAGTGGACGCCGAAGAATGGCGCAGGCAACGGCACAGTGCCGGATGCGCACGACCCTTCCAAGCGTCACGCGCCAACTATGTTGACCACTGACTTGGCCCTGCGGTTCGATCCCTCTTACGAAAAAATCTCGCGGCGCTTCTTTGAACATCCCGATCAATTCGCAGACGCGTTTGCGCGGGCTTGGTACAAGCTGACGCATCGCGATATGGGTCCGATCCAGCGTTACCTCGGCCCGCTCGTTCCCAAAGAAACTCTGTTGTGGCAAGATCCCATCCCTGCCGTGGATCATCCGCTGATCGGGGATCAGGACATTGCCGCTTTGAAAGCGAAGATTCTGGCATCGGGTCTCTCGGTTCCACAGTTGGTCTCTGCGGCTTGGGCATCGGCTTCGACGTTCCGCGGCTCAGACAAGCGCGGCGGAGCGAACGGCGCGCGCATTCGCCTCACGCCGCAGAAGGACTGGGAAGTCAACCAGCCGGCGGAACTGGTGCAAGTGTTGCAGAAGCTCGAAGCCATTCAAAAAGAGTTCAACGGCACACAAACGAACGGCAGCAGGGGAAAGAAGGTTTCGCTGGCTGACTTGATCGTTCTCGGCGGCGACGCGGCGATCGAGAAAGCAGCGAAGGCTGCCGGGCAGGAGGTGAAAATTCCTTTCACGCCAGGGCGCATGGATGCATCGCAGGAGCAGACCGACGTGCACTCATTTGCCGTGATGGAGCCGGTCGCGGACGGCTTCCGCAATTATCTTCGCAGCGGGCAGATACTGTCGGCTGAGGAATTTCTTGTGGATCGGGCGCAGTTGCTCACGCTCACTGCTCCTGAGCTAACCGTGCTCGTTGGCGGCTTGCGCGTTTTGGGCGCAAACGCCGGGAAGTCGAAACACGGCGTTCTTAGTAACCGGCCGGGAACTTTGACGAATGATTTCTTCGTCAACTTGCTCGACATGCGTACCCAATGGCAGCCCTCCAACACCGTCGAAGGCGTTTCCGAAGGCGTGTACGAAGGCCGCGACCGCAAAACGAACGAGGTTAAGTGGACCGCCACCCGCGTAGATCTGATCTTTGGTTCGCACTCGCAGCTGCGGGCTTTGGCGGAGGTTTATGCTTGCGCGGACTCCAGGGAAAAGTTTGTGAAGGATTTCGCGGCGGCGTGGAGCAAGGTGATGAATCTTGATCGCTACGACGTTGCTTCTCACCCTCAGCCAGCGACCAGCGAATCGGTCGCGAGTCGTCAATAATTAAGTTGAACAGGGTAAGACCATTGTCATGCTGAGCGAAGCGGCGAGGAGAGCGAAGCGCTCCTCGCCGTCCAGTCGAAGCATCCCTACCGTATGAAAGCGGAATTGCTGCGATTCAACGGCGCCGTTGAGCGAGATCCTGCGATTGATGCGTGGATGAAACAGCATGCAGGAGAATTGGGAGCTATCGCTCATCGCTGGTTTGACGTGATGCGAAAGTGCGGAGACGAAGTCCGGGAGCTTCTGCATGATGGTTGTCCGGTTGCATGCTTGGGAGATGTGCCCTTCGGCTACGTCAATGTATTCACTGCACACGTAAATGTGGGGTTCTTTCAGGGGGCGTCGCTGCGCGATCCTGCGCGCTTACTGCAAGGCTCCGGCAAATTCATGCGCCATGTGAAGTTGAGACCAGGAACAGAAACAAATGCGGCAGAGCTGAGCGGACTGATCGCTGCGGCGTACGCGGATATAAAGGAGCGGGTGGAAAACGGCTAGCGCGGAAAGTACCTTTGACGCCGAGATGGATGTGAACCGCCTATGCCAGACACGGTGCGGTTACGAGCCGGAAACTGGCGCTCCTGCCCGCTGCAGCGGCAGCACGACGGTGAAGGTTGTGCCTTGGCCGACCGCGCTGGCGACATCGATGCGGCCTTGATGATCTTCGACAATTCGGCGCGCTAACGATAATCCCAGGCCGGTGCCGTCGCCCTTCGTGGTGTAAAACGGGCGGAAGATGCTAGGCAAGCTTTCGGATGGAATTCCACGGCCATTGTCGGCTACTTCAATCAGGGCAGCGTTTCTCAAGCCCTTTACAGTGACAGTGATTTTTCCTTTTGCACGCTCGGGCTGATGGTCATTGGTCTGCCCGACATTAGTTTGTACATCGATCGCCTGCAGAGCATTCAAAAGAAGATTGAGCAGCAATTGATGAATCTGATCGCTGTCATGCTCGACCTCGGGCAATGACGGATCTTTATAAAGTGTGATTTGAATCGCCTTAGCCAGCGCCTGCTGACGGCCCAGCATGACGGCATGTTCGACCGTGGTGTTCAAGTCGCTCTTGCGCACGGTTGCAGGATGCGGGCGCGCGGTTTGCAACAGGTCGGTGACGATGTGATTGATGCGCGCGATTTCCTGGCGCACATCTTTTACTACTGATCGCGCGGGGCTTGTCGCAGGCAAGTCACGGCCAATGATTTCGATGACACCGGCAATGCCCGCCAGAGGATTTCGGATCTCGTGCGCGAGCCCGGTAGCCATCTCTCCCAGAGTTGCGAGATGTTCGGCGCGTGACATTTGCGTTCGATGCAGGTGTTCGATCTCAGTTCGGCTTTCGCGGAGTTGCTGCACCATCCGATTGAAGTTGCGGCCAAGGTCTCCAATCTCGTCGTTACGGCGAGCAAAACTCACAGCCGCGCTAAGATCGCCACGGCCGAGTTGTGCAATTTTCTGCTGCAATTCGACCATGGGCCGTTGCACCGTATAAGTGAGCACGACGAGGAGCGCGCCGCAAATGGCGACAGCGCCTGCGCCTGCCACTAGCAGAACGATGTGACGTTCGGGATCGCGCCACGAAAGCGTCGCCAGGAGAAACAAAAGCATTCCGCCGAGTAAAACACAGGCGATGGGAACCAGAGCTTTGATCTCCCAGTTAATTCGAAGCCAGGGAAGGTCAGGATTCTCGGAACTTTCTCCGGGAAGGGAAGCAGCCGCAACAGATCCCGTTGTGATCGCCTGCACCGGCGAGACGTCGCCGCTGTAAGCCGTGCTGAAAAAGCCAGAACGGGATCGCGGAGAGTCAGGCGCTAAGGCCTCAGCCGGAAAGGCCGAATCGATTTGTCGCGTAACGGTCTCAGGCATATGCATGGAGTCCGGGCAATAAATAAGTCACGCCGAAGAAAGTGAACATGACGACCGCGAATCCCAGAATGGCGAAGTAAGCCGCGCGCCGTCCGCGCCAGCCGCGCGTAATGCGCATATGCAAATAGCCGGCATAGACAAGCCAGGTAATCGCCGCCCACGTCTCTTTCGGATCCCAATTCCAATAGGAGCCCCAGGCACGGTTGGCCCAGTAGGCGCCGGCGGCGATCATCAGGGTGAGCAGGGGGAAGGCAATGCAAATGGTTTTGTAGGTGATGCGGTCGAGCGCCTCGGCATCGGGCAGAAGTCGTTCCAGATCCTGTCGCCGCCAGAGCAGCAAGAGATAAAGCAGATTGGCGAAAATTCCTCCCACCAAGGCCGACAGAATGAACGGGCTCGCCGCCAGGCTGGTGGCATAAAGGCCGTCGGCATCGAGCGAGGGATATTGTCCATTGCGCACGCGCAGCAGAAAGAAGACCAGCGCCAGCGTTTGCAGCAGGATGCTAAGAAAAACGGCCCGATCGGCAATGGCCAGCAAACTTTCGTTCTTTCTGATTCGCGACAGAATATAAAGAACCAGCGGCGCAAGCACCGCGGCAAAGACCAGAAGCATCAGCCAGCCGAGATCGGGAATGGTAACGAACAGCCGCACTCCGCGGGAGATAAACACTTCCGCCTTATTCTGGGCATCCCACGCAATTACATTGAGGCCGCCCCACTTTTCGAAGCGCATCAGAATTGCGCCATAGATTCCTACCGTGAATGCGCTGGTGGCTGCGAGAAACATTTCTGTCTTCACCTTGTCTTGAATCAGAAACATCATCGCCAGAGCAAAACTCAAAGCGCATGCGGCATAGGCCAGCATGGCGAGGGTGACGTGAACATGCAGCCAGGTGGATTGCAGTGCCGGAACCAGAGGCCGAACTTCGCTGGGCAGAAGCTGCATCAGGATGACGCCCACAATGGCCACCGGCATGGTCACCGTGCCGATGACTTTGACTCCGTAGCGTTTTTCCGCGATCAGCGTAAGTGCGGCCAAGGTCCACACGAAACTCAACAGCATCTCGTAAATGCTCGCGAACGGAGGGTGCCCGGCTTCGTACCAGCGATGAGCGACCGCGCCGGTATTGGCCAGCAGCCCAGCCCATGTCATCAGGGAAGCGAACTTGATGTAAGCGTCGGTGCCCGTGACGCCGAAGCCGAGATAGAGCGCTCCAGCGCCAGCGTAAAAAACCAGGGCGGCATAGAGCAGATTGGCTTCGCTCAGAATGTTTCCGCTCTTGACCACATTTAGAAAAGCAATGAACAGCAGAAACGCAATTCCCAACCCCACCATCACGACTAGAGTGTTGCCGGTCGCGGGATGCTGTTCAATTTTTTCATGTGCCATACTTTTCCTCCGTCGCCGGACTCACCTTCCGGCAGTCGTTATATCCGAGAGCGTCTTGCCTCGCATCGTCTTGCCCGCCATCGATGCTGTCGAAGCGGAAGGCGCATCGACTTTGATTTTCAATTCCTGCTCAATCTGCTCCACGATTTTCTTGAACTTCAGTTCGAACGCATCGCGATTGCGGTTGGCAGTTCCGCCAATCCACAGCGCACGGTGGCCCTGCGCATCGATTACGGGAACAACCCAAAAGCGCATGTGAACCACGTAGAAGACAAACGTCAGGCCCACGGCCATCAGCACTACTCCTGCCCATACGGCAAACTGGCCCGGTTCGTGCGAAACCTGCAGCCCGGTATAAACCTCGGTCTTCAAATCCTTGGGATCAAAAACGTAAGGCGAAGACGCATTCTCATCGACGCCGGGAATTTGTGGCAGCCATACGTTTACGCTGGTGTTCGTTTTTTGCGAAGTCACAATTAGATGAACTGCCGGATTGACAACATCTTTGCTGCGAGCGTAAACCCGTCCGTCCTGCACTACGAAGTCCGGGATGAAATCGACCAGTTGCACGCTGGTGTCGGAATCAAGCGCCACCGTCTGCTTCATCGATAAAGAAACTTCCTGTGCCGTGCGGGCCGCGCCATTCGTGCGGGTTGCGTCCACAATCAGTTTGTCGAGTTTGCCGGTGCGGCCCCAACTCGCCTGGTAGAAGCGCAGTCCGCGATACACCAGCGGATCGTTCACCACGATTTCTTTGCGAGAAATCTCGCGTCCTCCATCGAGCACGGCAAGCTTCGACCACCAGCGTTTCGGTGTTCCGTCGGAGTAAGTGTCTTCGCCAGTGCCATCGCAGCGAATGGAAAAGGGCAGAGTCCGAAGCGCGCCGTTCTTGAGTTCAACCTGGTTGCTGGCAGTTCCCGGACTCAGCATTAGGAAGCCGCGCCATCCGTAGACCGAGTCCACAATGAATCCCAGAAAGATCAACAGCAGACTGGCGTGGACAATGTAGACAGCCATCTCTGAGATGCGATTGCGCTCCGCGAACAACGAGAAGCTGTTGCTGCGAACCATTCGTTCCGTCGGCACGCCGAGTCGCTTCAGTGCTTGTTCGGCGGCGCTTAAACCTTGCTCCTCATCATGGTTGCCGAGCGAAACCTGCGCCTGAGTGGGAAGGACTTTGCGAAAGCTCTCATCGGGACTCTTATAAGGGCGCGCGTAATATCGCCACGCATTCGGAAAACGCTGCACCGACGCGGCGATGATGCTGAAGCTAACCAGAATCATCAAGGCGATAAACCAGCGCGTGTGAAAGACGTCAGTCAGTCCCACGGCGTCGAGAAAGCGCAGCATGGCCGGCGAATACGCGCGCTGCAAATCGTCTGCATCGGTCATCGGGCGCTGCAAGATGACCGTGCCCGCGGCAGAAAAAATAACCACCAAAATAATGAGAACCACGCCCGTTTTAATGGAACTGAGCGTCTGCCAGACTTTGCGGCTCGAAGATCGAAGTGCAAGCGCCATCGTCGTTCCCCCGCTGCTGGCAATGCATTTTCCGCGCCAACCGTTAAGTTTTTTCTAAGTGATTGCGGCTCAGTGTGTTGAACTCTGCCCGCCTGTTTCCCGATCACCCTGCCGTGAGCCATAACACTCATCTCTTCCGCGTCTTACCGGGAATTCACCCAGTGCGTCGGGAAAATGAACTGGTAAAAAACATATCTTGCATCGCAGGCGTTACCTGCGTGATTTCACCGAGCGAGTGTGGCAGAAAGCACATTGGCGTCGTCGCTAGCGGATTGCCGGAAATATTTCGTGGAGCACGAGTAATGAGGTAAAACTTATTATTCCAATCATTTACAGTCCCATGAACGCCGCGCATGATTTCACAGCCTTAAAGGCGAGGATCGTGCACATGCAATGGCTGACAATGGTCCCAGCGTCTTCAAGTCGCTTGATTCCAGCACAGAAAAACAGCCAACCCTTCTTTCGTCTACTTCGGCTGTCACTTCTCGTTCTCGGTTTTCTTGCTCTGGTCGCGGTGCGCCCCACATGGGCCGTGGAGCATCCGGTTCCGCTCGATAAGAATGTCGACTCGGCCAAATGCCTGGAGTGCCATGAGGACAAGACGAAAGGGAAGGCGGTTCATTCCGCCATCGCGACCGGATGCCTGAGCTGTCACGAAGTTCGGGTCAACAAGGACGTGACTCGCGTCAAACTGATCACTGCGACTCCGCAATCGCTTTGCCTGAGTTGCCACGCGGACAAAGACGCGGCCACACTTAAAGGAACTGTGCATCCGCCGGCGGTGCGCGATTGCATCAAGTGTCACGATCCTCACACCAGCGACAATAAGAATCAACTACTCAAGCCCGAATCTGGCGATAAGGGCCAGAATCTTTGTCTCGATTGCCACAAACAAGGATTGAACGTCCCGGAAAAAGGCAGCCGCCATGCCGCGCTCGATCTCGGCTGTGATACCTGCCACGTCACCCACAAGGTCGGAGAGATTGGCAAAGCGGAATTCGACTATCACCTTACGAAGAGCGCTCCTGCACTCTGCCTCGACTGCCACGACGTGAAGGATGCGAGCCTGCAAAAGGCGCATCACGACCAGCCTTTCGGCACCGCCGACTGCACCACCTGCCACGATCCCCACCAGTCAGCCTCGCCCAAATTGATGCGTCAGTTCCTGCATCCGCCTTTCGCCGATAAGTCGTGTGACCTGTGCCATGCGCCTGCGAAAGACGGCAAAGTCGTATTGACCCAGGCGGATGTGAAATCGATATGTGTTACCTGCCACAGCGATCAGGCAGAAAAAATTGATAAGGCCAAAGTTCCGCATCCGGGAGCTGCCGGCGATTGTACCGATTGCCACAATCCTCACGCCAGCCGCCAGCCGGGCCTTCCCAAGACCAACGCGGTCGATATCTGTCTGGCATGCCATTCCGATCAGGCTGAGCAAGCGAAGAAGCACGTGCTGCATCAGCCCGCCTTCAAACAAGGGTGCGCCACCTGTCACGAGCCACACGGCGGCGACAACGATCATCTGCTGCGCGCCAAGACTCCTAATGTTCTTTGCCTGGAGTGTCACGGACCGGAGTCGCAACCGAAGAAGCTCGAATCGGAGCATCTGCTTACGATTTTCAACGGCAGCGTAAAGCTTCCAGAAGATTATTTTACGAAGAACAAAGTTGTGGTTCTGCCCTTGCAGTATGGGCGAGGGCATCCGGTGGCGGGACATCCTGTCTCCGATGTAGTGGACCCGACCGATATCACCAAAATGCGCGCAAAGATTAATTGCCTGTCTTGCCACCAGCCACATTCGTCGGCGCAGCCAGATTTGCTGGTGAAGGATCAGGTCAATAACGGCGAATTCTGCGCCAGTTGCCACAAAGATCTCACGAGACGCTGATCTGATGAAATGCGAGTGTACGAAATGTTGCGCTCAAGATCGTGACAATCAAAGAGCGACGAGGAGAAACGAAAATGTTTAAATTCAGCGCATCCCTGGCGGGCAATCACAAGTCGCGGCTGATCTTATCCGTCGTGCCGGCATTGCTTCTGCTGGCGCCACTCTGCGCCTTTGCCGGCAAAAAGAAAACGAACTCTGTCAAAGCGCCTCCCGTGATCGATTATTCGAACATCGTCTGGCCCAATCCTCCGGCCATTGCGCGCATCCGATATCAGGCTTTCTATGCGGCCGAAAAACTCTCGCAGATCGATGCGGGAAACTCCACCCAGAAAGCAAAGTGGATGGACCGGTTGGCCGGCACGCAGCCGCAGAGCGAACGCAAGGTTCTCTGGCAGTTGGCCGAGCCCTATGGTCTGGCGGTCGATTCCAAGAACAACCTCTACATCGCCGATCAGAAAGTGGGAGCGATTTTCATTTTCAACACCGAGACGCGCGATCTGGACATGATCAAAAACAAGACCCACGCGCACTTCGCTCGCATCATCGGGCTGGCGATGGATGACGGCGACCGCCTCTTCGTCTCCGATCCCGGGCCTGCGCCACGTATTGGTTTTCAATGCCGCGCATGTGGCGGAAGACGTAATCACCGACGGATTGATGAATCCGGGCGCGCTGGCGATCGATCGCGAAAATCGCTTGCTCTATGTCTCTGACATCGAACTCGATCAGGTGCTGGTTTATGACGCCGATTCGCTCAAACTGATGCGCAAGATGGGCACTACCGGGCATCATCATGAACTCACGACTCCTGGCGATTTCGCCCGGCCAACCGGGCTAGCGGTCGATCAGGAGGGCAATCTTTATGTCTGCGACACCTTGAACAATCGCATTGAGATTTTCGACGCGGACGGGAAATTTATTCGCAGCTTCGGCAAAGCCGGTGACGGTCCCGGATATTTCTCGCGACCCAAAGGCGTGGCGATCGACAGCGATGGCCATGTCTGGGTTGCCGACGGCATGCAGGACCGGGTTCAGGTTTTCAACCAGGAGGCGCAGTTACTCATTTCATTTGGTGGCCACGGCTTACTTCCGGGTCAGTTCCAGGGATTGGTCGGCATCACCACCGATAAGAATAATCGCGTCTTCACCTCGGAAATTTACCCCGGCCGCGTGCAGCAATTCCGCTACGTCACGGACGCGGAAGCGGAGCAAGCGCGCAAGGATAAGGAAGAACTGCGCGGCAAAAAAGCGGCAGGCAGCAAAGACTCCAGTTCCGTAGTGTCTCCCGCCGCCCAAGCGAAGACCCCGCAGAGCAAGTGAAGGGCAAGATCAAGCGGCTCCGCTCGCGCAGGCGTCATCCCGAAACTCGGCGCATTTCAGCCGAGTGAGGGATCTCCATGAGCAATATCGATGCAAGGATTTCCCTCGCTGCGAACCCCTCCCGGTTACCACCATTCAATTTCGCAACACCGGTGTCGTGATCACCTACAAGTGGGGAATTTCACGTACGCGAACTTCGAGGTGGTGCTTTTCCCCCAGTTTTGCCAGACGGCATTTTGCAAGTCATCCCACCCCTGTCAAGTAAGTGTCTGTTAATAAAGACACTTAGGTCATGGTCTCAAAAATAACAAATCTCTCAGGATTCGGTCGGGTGCTTGCATAGTCATGGCTGAGGGGCGGTTGCGGTGAGCGCCCAGGCGCGCGACGCAGCCCTCGGCCTAAGTCTCTAGGAGTTCAGTTAAAACGAAACACATTCATGGAGGTTGTGGAATTTTATGAAGAAAATGATGCTGGTTCTGATGTTCGTACTCGCGGTCGGGGGCTTGGTGATGGCGCAGACTTATTCGTCACCGGTAGACGTCCTCGGCGCGCACAACAATAACGGACGCGGCTGCGCTGGCTGCCACTCGCCGCACAGCGGCTCTTTCGGTTCGGGACACAACGGCGCTGCCGATACCGGCAGTTATGCATTGTGGGGCCAGGACGCCAGCCCACTGTATGGCGCGACCATCGCCTTTGGCGATAGCGGGAAATATACGGAAGTTCTGCCCAGCAGCATTAGCAGCGGCAGCACTGAAGTCGGCGGCATTCTGCTCTGCCTGAGCTGCCATGACGGCAACGTTACCGCAAAGAACATGATGGTCAACCAATCCTACGAACAGAGGATCGGACTTCTGACGAACACAGCCTATGGCAGCGGTGCAATCCCAACCCTGCTCGGCAATGACGGCAGCACGGCCGGCAATTACACCAACGATCACCCAGTGGGTCAGATGGCCACCATCAGCACGGGTAGCGGCTTGGTGAATACCGCAGGCGTTTTGACGGTCACTCCGGGCACGCCCTATGCTCAGTTCGTTGCCAACTACGGCTGGCCAGCTCTGGCGCCTGGAAAATATTCCAACCCTTACGGCGTCACCGCTACCGGCGCGCCCTACGTGGTCTGCACCACTTGCCACAACCAACACGTGATGACGGTTTATAGCTCGAGCGCGAAGAGTCCTATCGCCAACGACGGCGGCGGCAAGTTCTACGCCACCTTCTTCTTCGTCAACGGTCCTTACAACCCGAACATCAACAATGTATCCAATACCAACGCGCCTTCCACCGCGCAGTTCTGCCGCCAGTGCCACTTTGGCGAGTCGAACGAATCCAATAACACCAACAACATCACGACGGTCTTCCAGTAGACCTCGTCTGATACTCACGGAGGGGAGAGTCAGACTCTCCCCTTTTTTGCTAAGTTCGAAAGTTAGTGAATGAGGAATTATGAAATACCAACTCTCGATTTGCGGGCTTCTGGCAGTGGCGCTCTCCGCCGGTTCGGCTCAGGTTGCGTCGCACGCGCCAACCGCGGTCGCAAATATTGCCTCAGCTCAAACGTCTCCACTGCAGATCAGCGACAAACCGGTAGCCCGCGTCAACGGAGCGGTGCTCACCGATCGCGATCTGTTGCGTGAAATGTACGCGATTTTTCCCTACGCGCAACAGCACAATGGATTCCCCAAGGCGCAGGAAGCCCAAATCCGCGAGGGCGCGCTGGAAATGATTATTTTCGAGGAGCTGGTTTACCAGGAAGCTGTACGCCGCAAGCTCATCATTTCCCCGGAAAAACTGAATCGCGCACAAGCCGATTTTCGCGCTCAGTTCAAGAGTCCCGACCAGTATCAGCAGTATATGCAGGCGGAAATGAGCGGCTCCGAACAAAAACTGCGCCATCTCATGAAGCGCTCTTTGCTCATCGAGCAGGTGCTGAAAACGGACGTGGAAGACAAGTCCGCAGTGTCGCGCGCGGAGATGCAAACCTACTACTTGAAGAATCCTGCGAAGTTTGAACAGCCCGAGACCTTCAGCTTTCAAAGCATTTCGGTGCTGCCACCGCTGAAGCCTACGGCAGAACAGGCGAAACGAGCTCGCACCAAAGCCGAAGACGCGCTACGCCAGGCTGTGGCGACAAAGAATTATCAGGACTTTGGTCTGCTGGCGGAAAAGATCTCCGAAGACGACTTCCGCATAAATATGGGCGATCACAAGCTTGTGTCCGCCGACAAGCTGCCCCCTCAGGTCTTGAAAGTGATGCAGGGTATGCAGGCCGGGCAAGTCAGCGGATTAATTCAGATTGAGAGCGCCTACACCGTCGTTCGCCTGAATGCTCACACCACCCCGCGCAAGAAGCCGCTGGCGGAAGTGCAAAATGATTTGAAGACCGAGCTGCAGAAGATCAAGTACGAAAAACTGCGTTCGAACTTTGCGAAGCAATTACGCGCCAGGGCAAAAATTGAAGTAGTGTAACCCGGCCCTCCCCATCAAATTCAGTCAGGGTGCGAACAGCCCTGGCTGCTTCCGTCAAGCGCATCAGTGCGTCCCTTCAGGGGGAAACAAAACTTTCGCATGCCCGCCGAAAAGCTTCGCTTTCTTTCATTGTGTATTTCAACACTCGCTCCGCGTGATATGCCGCAGTAGCTCCTGTTCTGCCGCGCAAAACTCCTCGGCCATGGCCGCAACCAGTTCATTTTCAATGGCCTGGAAACTTACAGCCCGCTGTGCCTTTGGCAACGATTGTGCCTTAGAGAATTGTAATCACTGTGGTTCTGAGGCTCCGGCCAGAGGGGGACGTCGCGGCAATGAAGGTCGAGCATCGCATCCTCGCACTCGCGCTTCTCTTGGCGGCGCAGCTCGTCTATTCACAACAGCCGCAATCTACGGGTCCGGAGGTTTCCGTTGGCGAGAATACGAAGCTCAGCGCCGGGGGTCTGTTTACTTTCGGATACAGCGGAGACTATGGCGACGAGATCACCGGCGACCACGGATTGACCTTCGGAGCGGACGGCAAAATCGCCGGCTATTACTACAATCCTAATTTTATTTCGTTCTCGGCCTCGCCTTACTACAACCAATCGCGGTCCGATTCCAGTTACCAATCGCTCACCGGCGCCAGTGGAATCGATGCGACTGCGAACCTATTTACCGGCAGCCATTTTCCCGGATCGGTGAGTTATCGCTATGACCGCAACACAAGTGGAACCTTCGGCCTGGTCGGCCAGCCCAACTTCACCACCATCGGCAAGGGAGACGGATTCGGAATCAACTGGAGCGCACTGATCCCAAACCTGCCGACGCTCTCCGTGGGATATTCGCAGGGCGATGGCAGCGGCACCATCTATGGCACTAACGAAGAAACGAGTTCGAACACTCGCCTGTTTAATGTGCGTTCGGACTATCAGATCGAGGGATTTCGCCTGAATGCTTTCTTCGACCACAACAGCCTGAATTCCAAGTTCCCTGAATTCTTAGCGGGGCAGACAGAGTCGGTACAGGAGTCCAGCGGCCATGACGTGGGTTTCGGGACGCAACACGCGTTGCCCCTGCACGGCCAGTTCTATGCGAACTTCGATCGCTCTTCGGCCGATAGCAGCTATTTTACCGACACCGGACTTGCTTCCAACGCCACCAGCTATACCGATGACATCGTGAACACCGGCGCCACCTTTCATCCCACGCAGAAACTATCGTTGAATGTAACTGAGAACTACACCAGCAATCTGAATGGATACGTCGCGCAAAGCTTAAGCAGCAACGGAACGCCCGTGACCGGCGTCAGTCTGGGATCGGGAGCACACTCTTCGACCATCGGCGGCGGAGCCACTTATCAGTTCACCAACTTCCTGTCGGCATCCTCTCAGGCCACGTACTACGACCAGGACGTACTTTGGAAAGAACTATACCGGCACTTATTTGAGCGGCACTCTGAACTACGGCAAGCGGCTGCTGGATATGTTCACGTTCTCCGGTTCGGTAATCGATAGCAGCAACGGCCAGGGCACGAACGCACTAGGATTTATCGGCAACGTGAACTTCTTTCACCGGATCAAGGGCTGGCAAGTGTCCGGTGTTTTCAGCTACGCACAGAATGTGCAATCGCTGCTGGTGACGTACACGACCTCATATTACAGCTACAGTGCGAACGTGCATCGCCGCTTGCCGGCCGGGTTGCAATGGACCGCAGCTTTCAACGGAACGCACAGCGGCCTGACCAACTATCAGGGCACCAGCAGCCAGAGCGAAGGCTATTCCACGGCGCTTCGGTTCGCGGAAGTTCACTCTTACCGGCAATTACACGCAATCGACCGGGATCTCGCTGCTGGGCGCGGGCGGGCTGGTCCCGGTGTACGGCGACGCCGGGAGTGACCGACTTCATCACCTTCGGTGGAACCAGTTACGGCGGCAGGCCTTCGGTGACTCCGATCCGGCGGCTGGTCATTGCGGGGAGCTTCAGCCGCGCGATCAGCAATACGGTGGGCCAGACGATTTCGCACAACGATACGGAAATCTTCAATGCGCAGATGCAGTACCATCTGCGAAGGATTGGACTGCAGGCCGGGTACACGCGCTTCACGCAGGGCATCAGCGCTGTGGGAGCGCCGGCCAACACCGACATCGTATTTTGTCGGAATATCCAGATGGTTCGACTTCTTCTAGGAGAGCGAAGCAGATCGATTGTCAGCGCCGGAATATTCGTTGCCGGTCTGACGATCTTCGCTTTGACGACGATCTTGTTCGTTCTATTCTGCCCGACTGCCGCCGAAGCGGCCAGAAAGCCGAAGGAAACGACTCGCGCCATCCGCCCCCGATTTGCTGATGGACGGCGGGCGCAAGCTCTCATTCGAGCGCAGCTTCAGCCTGGAGCGCGAGGTCAAACCCAAGCGCAGCTTCTGGACGCGGGTGGTCGACGTGATTGCGGGCCAGCCCGACTTTCATTACCTGGTGAGTCCTTACAGCGTGGTCACCGATTCCCGCGGCCGCATCATCGTGACCGACGTGGCCGCGGCCGGCGTGCACATCTTCGATTTCGAGCAGCAGAAGTACAAATTCCTTTCCCGGCGCGATGCGGGCAAAGATCCCATGCTCACGCCGCAGTGCGTGGCCGTCGACGCCAGGACAATATCTACGTGACCGATTCGCAAGCGGGCAAGATTTTTGTCTTCGACGCGAGTGGCAAATATCGCCGCGTCATCGGCAGCCTGAAAGGCGGCGAAGGATATTTCAAGCGTCCCACGGGCATTGCCGTGGATTCTGCGGCGCAGCGTATTTACGTCACCGACACGCTGCGCAACAAGATTTTCGTGATGGACATGCAGGGCAGCGTGCTGCAGACGATCGGCAAAACGGGCACTGGCGACGGCGAATTCAACTATCCCACTGAGTTGCGGCTGCATGGCAACGATCTGGCAGTAGTCGATGCCATGAATTTCCGCGTGCAGGTGTTCGACCGCTCCGGCACCTTCCGCTACGCCATCGGAAAAATCGGCGACGGCGCGGGATGGATGTTCCGGCCCAAAGGCATTGGCTTCGATTCCGAATGGCATCTTTACGTCGTCGACGGACAGTGGGGCGTGGTGCAGGTATTCGACGAGCAGGGACAACTGCTGTATTACTTCGGCGGAAGAGGAACCGGGGCGGAACAGTTTCAATTGCCCACCGGACTGCAGATCGACAAGCACGATCGCATCTACGTAGTCGATTCGTTTAACCGGCGCGTGCAGGTATTTCACTACTACGGCCTGGCGCAAGCGGCGAGACGGGAGCAAGCAACCATGAAGCCGCTCCTCACGTCGTCGCCTGCTTGTTCGTGTCGCGTGCTGCAGAGTTTCGCTCAGGTGCAGCCGAATGGCGGATGTGTTGGGCATGCACAACCTGACGCTATCGAGCGGCGCGTCCGTTTATTCGCAGGGAAGCCTGGGCTGCACTTTTTGCCATGCTCCGCACAGCGGATTGGGCGGCATCACTCCGCTGTGGAATCAGAAGCTGTCGCAGAAAGTCCTATGTGCCTTACAGCAGTTCGACCTATCCCAACCTGGGAAACACGCAGCCCACGCTGGGCGTCGACCAGCAGTCTTATGCCTGAGTTGTCACGACGGCACGGTCGGCGTCGGACAATCCGCAGCCTACGGACAGTTGCCGACGGTCGGTTCCATGAACAGCGCCGATTCGTTCGGCACGACGCTGACCGGATCGCACCCTTTCAGTCTGGTGCTGCCGCATGAAAGACGCTTCGAACCTGGTCGCGTCGCTGGCTTCACAGGGCAAGACCGCCGATCCCACAGGCGCGGTGAAGCTGGTCAATGGCAACATCGAATGCACCAGTTGCCACGATCCGCACGTTCAGAACATCGACAGGATCGCGCAGAACTTTCTGGTGCGCGACAGCTCGAACGCGCAGATGTGCCTGGCGTGCCACGATCCGAACGCGGGTAGTGCAGGGACAGATCAATCCGCTGGCCGGCTTTACCAACAGCATTCATCAGACGGCGACCAACCAGGTTTCTTCCGACGCGCAGCGCCGGTACCGTATGCAACCGTCGGCGTGAATGCATGCACTTCCTGCCACATGTCGCATGATTCGGTGGCGCCGGCACGATTGCTCCGGCCAGCAACGCCCGCCGCTCCCTCATACGATCCGGTAACGCAGAATTGCATGACTTGCCATGGCGGCGGAACCTACTTGTCGCCCCGCCATTTCGAACATCATGGCGGAAGTGGCGAAGATCAGCCATCCCTTGCCCTCGGGAAATAACTTTCACGATGCTGCCGAGGCGCCGCTGCTCAACAATAACCGCCATGCGACTTGCGTCGATTGCCACAGCCCGCACGCCTCCAATCCCGAGCTGCAGTTTTCCGCGCCTCCCGCTATTCGTCCGCCACAAGCGGGCGCGACTGGCATCAGCGCTCTCGACGGCATCACGCCTGTTATTCCGGCGGTCAATCAGTATGAAACCTGCCTGCGCTGTCACGGAACCAGCACCGGCAAACAGCGCCTGGCAATCTACGGCTACGCTCCTATTCGCGTGGTTTCCGCCACCGATCCGTTGAATGTAATTCCGGAACTCGCGTCCACCGCGACCTCGAGCCATCCCGTAACTCATGCGAGCCTAAGTCCCCTGCCGCAGCCGAGCTTGCTGGTGAATATGCTCGACGAGAAAGGACTCCCGACCGCGCGCCTCGTCGGGACCCAGATTTTCTGCACCGATTGCCATAACAGCGACGACAACCGCGAGTTCGGCGGCGCCGGACCGAATGGTCCGCATGGCTCAGTGAACTCTCACATTCTCGAGCGCAACTATCAATTCAGCCAGGCGGCAGTTCCGGGCGGCCCCGTGACAAATCTTTTTCCCAATCCTGATACCAGCGTCGCCGGACCATTCTCCATGTGCGCGAAGTGCCACGACCTGACGCAGATTTTTGCCAACACCAGTTTCACGCAACACAATCTTCATTCCGTGCAATATGGATTCAGCTGTTCAGTCTGCCACACCGCGCATGGCATGGGCGGCACTTCTCCAGCGATTACGGGCGAACGCTTGGTCAACTTTGATGGCAATGTAGTCGGGCAGAACAACGGCGCTCCCATTGCCTACAACCGAAGCTCGAATACTTGCACCCTGATGTGCCATTCGGTGGCGCACAATTCGGACGGCTCGGTAACCGGATCGTCTCTGTTGCGGCGCCGGGCGGTCAAAGGGAAATGAACGGTGCGTGGCTCAATTTGGATTAAGATCTCTTCTGGAAATTTGTTTTTATTTTTCCGCAGCGTTCGGTTCTCCCGCTGTTTCGCGGAGCAACCGCATGCACGGAGGACCGGCAGGGCTGAACAGTTGATCCGAGGCCGCGGTTAGGCCCGCGGAATTGGATCCGTTCCAGCCCTGCATCGTAAAGTTAGCCGAAGAATCTATGCATGTGCCACGCTACGCATGCACCTGCTTTACCAGATGCGCACCCGATCGGGCGGCGCGAGATAGAGTTTGTCTCCCGGCTTCACGTTGAACGCCGCGTACCATGCGTCGATGTTCCGCGCCGTGGCAGCTCGATACTCTGCTGGAGAATGCGGATCGGTCATCACTTGTTGCCGCAGCGCCGCTTCTCTTACCTTCTCTCCCCAATTCTGGCCGAACGCGATAAAGAACTGCTGATCGCCGCTGAAGCCATCCTGCATGGGCGCAGCTTTGCCCGCCAGCGAAGCCTTATAGCCGTCGTACGCGGCAGAAATCCCGGCCACGTCGGCAATATTTTCCGCCAGCGTCTGTTTGCCATTCACTGCGAGATCGGGAAAAGGTTTGTAGGTATCGTATTGCGCTGCAAGTTGCGCCGTCGCAGCCTCGAAATGTTTCAGATCAGCCGCAGTCCACCAGTTTCTCAGCCGGCCTTTCGAATCGAATGTGCTTCCTTCGGTATCGAAAGTATGGCTGATTTCATGTCCGATTACGGTTCCGATGGCGCCATAGTTGGCGGCCGCGGGAGCCAGAGGATCGAAGAACGGCGGTTGCAAAATCGCTGCCGGAAAATTCAGTGCATTCTGCAACGGCAGATTCACCGCATTCACGGTCTGCGGCGTCATCGACCATTCATGGCGGTCGATCGGCTTCCCCAGCCGCGCCACTTGCCGCTGATACTCCGCGAGATTGCCGCGCCAGATGTTGCCGAAAATATCGTCTGCCTTTACTTCGAAGTTGCTGTAGTCGTGCCACGTCTCCGGATACCCGATGCCCACATACAACGTAGAGAGTTTGGCCTGAGCTTCGGCCTTGGTGGCCGCGTCCATCCAGGGAAGCGCGTCAATGCGTTTTCGAAATGCGGCAATCAGATTGGCCACCATCGCCTGCGTCTGCGCTTTCGCTTCGGGCGAAAAATATTTTTGCGCATAAATTTGTCCGACCGCGTCGCCTAACAACCCATTCACCACCGCCACTCCGCGCTGCCAGCGTGGACGCTGCTGTGTGGTGCCGGAAAGAATCTTGCCGAAAAACGCAAAGCGTTCGTCCGTCCAGGCTTTCGGCAGCACACCCGCATAGGCATCGATCAGGTGAAATGCAAGCCAGTCTTTCCATGTGTCGAGAGGAGTCGACGCAACCAGCGCGGACTCACCCACGAACGCTTCCGGCTGCCATACGATGAAACTACTTTGCTGATTCAATCCGGCGGCGCGAAAATATTCCGCCCAGTCTACTCCCGGAGCCTTCGCCGAAAAGTCGGCCTGCGTCCACGTATTGTTGGCCTTGTAAATATCTTCGTTGTCGGCCAGGCTGCGATGACTCTGCGCAATGGCATGCTCCAGCTCAACAACGTGAGTGGCGCGCGCTTCCGGGTTCGTGAACCCGGCCAGCTTGAGCATCGCCGCAACGTGAGCCTGATATTGTTCGCGCAGCTGACGCATGTGCTCGCTGTCGCTCAGGTAATATTCGCGATCAGGAAGTTGCAGCCCGCCTTGCAGCAGATAGGCCGTGTAGTGCTCCGAGTCATTGAACCCCGGAGCGACCCACAATCCAAAAAGATTCGCGGTGTGGAAGTTAGTATTGTTGAGCGCATCGACGTCGGCGCGAAGCGTCTCGCCCAACGCCCGCGCCAAATCGCGTTTATCTTTGATGGCGGCAATCGCGTCAAGATGCGCGCGCAGAGGCGCAACCCCCTTGGCCTCAATGGCAGCCTCGTCCATGTAAGAGTTGAAAAGATCCGCAACTTGACGCGCTCCCGAGTCGGCCGCCGGGTTGGATTTGGCAATCTCTTCAATCAAGTCCGCGGTGCGCTTATTGCTCAGGTCGGCGAGCCTGCTGAAGACATCAATCCCGGCGCGGTCCGCGGGAATTTCCGTCCGCTTGATCCAATTGCCGTTGGTGTATTGATAGAAATCGTCGCCCGGCTTGACGGAAAGATCCATGTTGGCCACGGCAATGCCGTGGCCTTCGGGCGCTGAGGCATTTTGTGCGCTGGCCACCAGCGCGCATATCGCCACGAAAAGTAATGATTTGCTGATTAAGACGAGCCTTGGAAACGCTGCATTTCGCATTAGGTTTTCCTGTTAATGTTTTATTGTTCCGATGAATTTTTGCAATCTGGCGACACGACCGCTCAAACAACGCGGCGCAGTCGCACGGGCCGTTGCGCTCGGAGCTTAGTTTAAGTGTAGCGCGGGTTGGAAAAAACTGCGGGTTGGAATAAAACTGCTGGGCCCGATTGCGTGGTCTGAACCTCGTTGGCGGGGTTCAAGGCAGCTAAGCTTCTTAGCCGGCCACTGCTCGCTTGCAATCCCGGAATCCGAATGATGGTTCAATAAAACACTCGCGGCGTCTGCGCCCAGCATCTAATCGCGATCCCACTCCGGACGCAGCACCATGGCCGTAATGTGAAAATGCGCCTCTTTGGCAGCATCGTCCATACGAACTAGCATTTCATTTTTGTGCAGACGAAAGCGAGTCACTTCCGCCAGCGGAATGAGCTGGGCGGAACTCTTGCCGCAAATGATGTAGACGACCTTGTTCGTGACCAGAACGTACTCGGGGCACAGAGCAGCCGGCTCCATCGCTGGGGCGCCCGACATCTGTGCCATGAAACTGTGTTGCGAAGCACCGCAGCTCGTCATGCGCATGCGCACCAGCGTACCTTGCTGCGAGTCGCGGCCGACCTGCCCGAAACAAAAAACTGGAAAAGCGATCATAACGATGCATAGCAGAATGCGTTTCATTCGTACTCCATCACCGAACTTCGCCGGCATAGTAATACCCGTTGCGGCTGCGAAATTCGAGGTTGAGATTGCGAGTAGGGAGAATGTGGATGCTGTGAAATCCGACATCATGATTCGGCAATTTATATGTGATGGTGTAGCTTGCTTGCAAAGCCTCAAGTATTACATTCATAACGTTCTGGAGGCCTTCGTTGAGCGCAAAAGAATGTCCGCCAGTCTCGCTCGCGAGTTTTTCCAGCACCCCTGTCGCAGAGTCCGAGCCTTGGCTCAGCTCCACGTAGTTAATTTCAACATTGCTTCCCAGGGAGAAGTCGATCGTATCTGCAAGCGAATGCTGGCTCAGCGTATCCGCGCCGTCAGAAAAAATGAGAAGTATCTTTTTCGTACCAGCGTCCCCGCGATGCGCCAGAAACTTCGACGCCATCACAATGCTGTCGAACAAAGGAGTCAGGCCGCCCGGCGGGGCAGAAAGACGCTCGGCAACTTGCGAGACTAGACAATCCCCAGCACACACCAGCGCAGTCTGCGAATCGCGAATTGAGAATAAAGAAAGTTTTTCGCGCGCCATGCCGGCGCTTTCTGAAACCACGCCTAAAATGCTCGCGATCTCTTCCCGCCATCGCGGCCGCACCGAATCGCTGTTATCCACAAGAATGGCAATTTCGAGCTGCTTCCAATCCGTGCGGCTAAAGCTCTTAAAGTTGCGGACGATCGCATCGTTGTCCACCACGGCGAAATCGCTGGCTCGCAAAGTGGCAACGCTGTGATTGCTCCGGTCCAAGACGGAAAAGTCCAGGCGTACTTCGTTGGCGCTGACGCGGTAACTGTATTCCAACGGATCGCCGGCGAGAGCGGGACAAACCGCGCCTGAAACGAGAAGAAGCACGAGCGGCCAAGAGTGCCGGTGTGTTCCGGATAGAAGCATACTCACCTACATCGGCATTCTGTAAGAAACTTTAGGGGTTCCGGCAGGGGATGAAGACAGCGTGAAGATGATCGTCTAACGACCAACGACCAACGACAAATGACCAACGACTAAGTGATACTCACCTCGGTATACGTGCCGTAGACCTGTCGCAACGCTTCGCAGATCTCGCCCACCGTGGCATAAGCGCGCACTGCATCGACGATGTAAGGCATGGTGTTGGCGGAAGAAACTTTTCCGTCTGTGCCGGCGCGCGGCTCCTGCGCAGCCGCTTTTTTCAACGCCTCCAGCGCTCGATGTACGTCCTCATTAGAGCGGCGGGCGCGCAAGGTTTTCAATTTCACGGATTGCTGGCGAGCCACGCTCTCGCCGATATAGAGAATATTCGGCGATTCTTCTTCAATCACAAATTCGTTGGCCCCTACGATTACCTTTTCTCGCGCCTCGACCGCGCGTTGGTACTGATACGAAGCTTCCGCAATTTCTTTCTGCGGATAGCCCCGCTCAATGGCTTTTACCATGCCGCCCATCGCGTCCAGCTTGCCGAAATAATCGAGCGCGCCGTTTTCCATTTGCAAAGTTAAATTTTCCAGGAAATAAGATCCGCCTAATGGATCGACGGTCTGCGTGACGCCGGATTCGTAAGCAATAATCTGTTGCGTACGCAGCGCGATGCGCGCCGCCTCTTCGGTGGGCAGGGCCAGCGCCTCATCGTACGAATCTGTATGCAGCGACTGGGTTCCGCCCAGAACGGCCGCCAGCGCCTGCAGAGCCACGCGCGCAATGTTGTTCATGGGCTGCTGCGCGGGCAAGGAAACGCCGGCGGTCTGGGTATGAAAGCGCATCAGCCAAGTGCGCTCATTCTTTGCCCCGAAGCGGGTCTTCATTACGTGACCCCAAATCTTTCGGGCTGCACGATACTTGGCAATCTCCTCGAAGAAATCATTGTGCGCGTTGAAGAAAAAACTCAAACGTGGGCCGAACTCGTCCACATCCAGGCCGCGCCGGCGCGCCCACTCGACGTACTCGACCCCGTCATACAAAGTAAATGCTAATTCCTGCAGCGCCGTCGAGCCCGCCTCGCGAATGTGATATCCACTGATGGAAATGGTGTTGAAGCGTGGCGTGAACTTCGAGCCAAACTCGAACGTGTCGATCACCAGACGCATTGAAGGAGCCGGCGGATAAATGTATTCCTTCTGCGCGATGTATTCCTTGAGAATGTCGTTTTGAATCGTGCCAGAAATCTTCTTCCAGTCCGCACCCTGTTTTTCGGCGACCACCAGATACATGGCCCATAGCACCGAAGCGGGTGAATTAATGGTCATCGAGACCGTGGTCTTTTCCAGATCGATGCCGCCGAAGAGAATCTCCATGTCTTCGAGCGAATCGATGGCCACTCCGCACTTGCCCACCTCGCCCTCGCTGGCGGGGTGGTCAGAGTCGTAGCCCATCAGCGTAGGCAGATCGAAGGCGACAGAAAGTCCACTGCCGCCATGCTCGAGCAAATATTTGTAGCGCTGGTTGGTTTCTTCGGGCGATGCGAAGCCGGAGAACTGCCGCATAGTAAAAAGCTTGCCGCGATATCCGGTGGCGTGAATGCCGCGTGTGTAGGGCGGTTGGCCGGGATAGCCGAGATAGTTTTCTTCGCTCCAGTCTTCCGGCAGGTCGGCCTGCGTGTAGAGGCGGCGAATGGGTACGCCTGAAATCGTCGTGAAGCGAGCGCGGCCGTTCTCGTCGAGATTCACACCGGTAGGAGCGCCAATGGGCCGCTCAGGAGATTTTTCCAGCGTAGGCGCGAGAGTTTTCTCCGCCCATTGTTTTTCGGAGTCGGAAGGATGACGGTTCTCCACCACGTCGTCGATCGGACTCTCGGCCACTTGCGGCTGGTTAGACGGACGAGACGGCTTCTTTGGCATGCAAACCCCAGTACTCTGACTCGATGATAGGGAAGTGAGAGCGTGCGAGCAAGGTGGGGTAAGCGGGGGTTGAACGACCGGTCGGTCAGCTTCAGGATTACGGCTAGATCCCTCCAGAGTTCCTACTGCCGGCAAGGGAACTCTCTTAGTCACCCCTTTTCCACCGATTCTGTGCTTGACCTCTCTCCAGCCGTGCCTAAAATGTTTGAAACATTTCACTTAGACTTTGTTTCAAACAGAAGTAAGAAACTATGCAAGACCGTTTCACATCGCAGCAGGTGATTGCTCTCACCGGAATCACGCCTCGCCAGTTGCAGTGGTGGGACGAGCGCGGGGTGGTGAAGCCGCAGCGGGAAGGGCATCGCCGGCTGTATTCGATGAATCACCTCACCGAAGTTGCCGTGATCTGCGAATTGCGCCGTAAAGGATTTTCGCTGCAGGGAGTACGAAAGGTCATGCGTTTTCTCGAGCGCGAGATCGGGAAGGGATTGGCCGATATTGTGAGCCGCTCCTCCGAATACCACCTTCTGACCGATGGGACGCATCTTTATTTAGAGACTTCGGCACGCCAGATCGTGGACATTCTGAAGAATTCAGATCAACCCATCCTGTCGGTGTGCCTGAGCGACGCGGTGCGGCAGGTGCGGGCGGGCGTGCTTTCGGGGAAGGCGAATACTTCGGTAACTACGCCTGATTACCGCAGGCGTGCTAAAAAAGTTTCGTAGAGGTAATGCCGGTATACAGGAGGAAGACATGGTCGGTGAATTGGATCTTCTCAGCGAATGGATTCCCGAACAGATGCAGCCGGGTACTGTCTTCGTTTTGGAAAATGCCGGCGAGGTTGGCGAAAAAGAAGATCCTTATTGGGCGGTCTTGTCATGCCCTTCGTGCGGCATGCTGGGTCTGATCACGCGCAAACAGATTAACGGCTTCCTGCCCGTGATTTGCGGGTCTGAGCATTGCTCGGCGCAATTCTTTATCCGCGACAGCGAAGTTGTGGTGCGCAAACCTTTCTAGGTTCGGGCCGCTTCCCGCGGCCCCTAGTTTTTTCCAGCCTGCACTCCCTGCAACTCCACAGGAACCTGCTCGACGATTTCTATGCCGAAGCCTTCGAGCGCGGCCACTTTCTTCGGACGGTTGGTGAGCAGGCGAATGCGATGCAGATTGAGGTCGGACAAAATCTGCGCGCCTATTCCCACTTCGCGTTGCGTCTGCCTTTCGTTGTCGTACAGTGCTGGAAGCCTTTGCCCGCGATGGAAGCCAAGAGCCGTTCGGTCGCCGAGTTTTTCAATCGAGAATCCCTGCGAAGTCTGATGCAGGTAGATGAGCGCGCCGCGACCTTCTTGTGCGATGCGGCGCAGAGCGCCTTCGAGCGTGGAGTGGCATTCGCAGCCGGTGGCGCCGAAGACGTCGCCCATCAGGCAATGGGCGTGCATCCGGACTAGGACTGGCGTTGCGCTGTGCTCGATGTCTCCTTTAACCAGCGCTACGTGCGACTCGCCGCCGTCGACTTCGCTTTCGTATGCGATCATACGGAACTCGCCGAAGCGCGTGTCGACTAGCGCTTCGCCCACGCGATGCACGTAACGCTCGTGCGCCATGCGATAGCGGATGAGTTCGGCGACGGTCAGCATCTTCATCTTGTGCTCGCGGCAGAATTCGATCAGATCGGGAACGCGGGCCATGCTGCCATCGTCCTTCATGATTTCGCAGATGATTCCGGCAGGAACCATGCCGGCGAGGCGAGCCAGATCGACTGCGGCTTCGGTTTGTCCGGCGCGAACGAGCACTCCACCTTTGCGGGCGCGAAGAGGGAAGACGTGGCCGGGTCGAGCGAGATCGGCAGGCCTGGTCCCAGGATCGATTGCAACCTGAATGGTGCGGGCACGGTCGTAGGCGGAGATGCCGGTAGTCACTCCGGTGCGCGCGTCAATAGCTTCGCAAAATGCGGTGCCAAACTGCGAAGTATTCTCCGAGGTCATGGGGCCGATGTTGAGGTGCTCAAGCCGCTCCTCGGTCATGGCAAGGCAGACCAGGCCGCGACCAAACTTGGCCATGAAGTTGATCGCTTCGGGCGTGACTTTTTCAGCGGCGAGGGTGAGGTCGCCTTCGTTTTCGCGATCTTCGTCGTCGACCACCACAATCATGCGGCCGGCGCGGACTTCCTCGATCGCATCCTGGACGTTCGTGAATGGAGATTGCGGGCTCATACTGACTCAATTTTAGCATTTGTAGTGCTGGTGCCGTTCCGCTGGGAAGCGCCCGAGTTGCCAACCCCAAATTGTTTCTGGTCCCCCCTTTTGAGGCAATCATCCCGGAGCTTCCAGGGTGGATTCGTGAGCGAGGATAGGGCCGCGGGGGCTAAAGCCCTGCCGCACTCTGACAACTTTTCGCGGCGCTGAAGCGCCGCTCTTCCACCGCTCTCTTCCACCGCATCAGCCGGCCAGTTCGTGCTCGGCGCCGCGGAACAGGGCGCGCATGGCGCGGATTACCCAGTGCATCAGCAGGATGATGATTGCGACCAAGATCGTGGCTAGCGCACCGGCTGCGTAGGGATGCCGTGTGGCTAGCCAGGTGAGGGCGATGGCCAGGAGGTCTTCGCTGAGGCTTAACGAAATATTGGAGAATGGCTCGGGCGATGGAGTGATGGCGGCGCGGGCTGCGGTCTTGCCGCTGTGCGCGATTAGGGCGACGGTTGCGCCTAGCAGCGTCGCCAGCAGTTGATGTTTGGGAGAAAGCTGGCTGGTTGCCTGGTAGGCGAGTAGTCCGGCGACGGGGACGCGAATGAAAGTGTGCAGCGCGTTCCAGACGAGGTCGAAGGCAGGGATTTTGTCGGCGAAGAATTCGATGATGAAGAGGGTGAGGCTGGCGGCGATAACAGGCCAGCTTGCCAGGAGTTGCAGATGTGGAGGAAGCGGGAGATGGCCGAAGCGGGCCAGAAGTCCGAGGAGCGAGACTGTGGCGTAGAGGTTGAGTCCGGCGGCGAAGCCGATCGCGGCCAGGAGAGCAAAGAGTTCGGAGGGCGGGATTTGAAGAACATTGAGCATGGAGTGTGGCTTGAGGGGGAATGATAGCGCTTTGAGAGGGAAGGAGCGAGAGTGCTGGTGCGAGTGCCGGGCTTTGCCCGGCCGGACAGCCGGGGGCGGCCGTCCCCACATGAACCAAACGCTTCGAACCTTTTAGGGCGGCCGTGCCTTCGTGAGTCAGAACATGTGTGAGAAATACAAAAGGCCGCTCTGATTGAGCGGCCTTCAAAGATCGCACACTCTGTTTTAGAGTGTGGATTCGATTTCGAAACCCCAGGCTTCGAGCAAAGGCTCGGGGATATATTTTGAATTTTTGTTCCGGCGGGCCCACTCGCGCAGGCGGGTGGAGCGCAGGTACTGGTCGGGGGAGAGCTTATATTCGCGCACTACCTGTTCGAATTCGGTGATGGTAGGGGTAATGGGCCCGATGGGCTCAGGCTTGCCCCAGTTCGGATTGCCGCGTCGCTTGGCCATGAAAAATGCCTTTCCACTTAAGGGGATGAAACCGCAAAACCGTATAACTCTTTGATTCCCCACGTCGCTAACAGGATGCAACTTTGCAACATGGGCTCCGCGTGAACAGAATTGGACCTAAGACTGATCCGCACGCAAGCTAATCGGAGACAGGAAGCTTACAGCCGATTAGCGTGGAAAGTCAACGAAAATTTCTCGGCAAGGCCCGGGGGTTCGGCTTCAAATCCCTAGAAACAAATGACTTGACCGTTTTGGTCCTGGCATGGATGGGCTTAATCCCCACCAAAGGATCGGCATTTGCCGGATGCGGTTCTGAATAATTTCTAAGCTGGAGGACAGGAAAAAACTTTGGTTACAACGGTAATACAGCGTACGGAAGAGATATTGATCGATCGGGCCGATGGACATACAGTGCTGACAGGGATTCCCGAAGAGCATCCCAGGCTGCCAGGAATAGCGGCAGAAAATCTTCGCCCAGCCATCGGAGCCCTGAAGTTCCCTGCATGGAGATGGGTTCAACCATGAGTCTGAAAGCTTTGTTGCTGTGTTCGGACGCCAAAATTGTACGCGTGTTGCGACGCGTGCTGGGCGATCTGGAAATCGACGTTGAATTGTGCGCGGACGGGGACAGCGCTTTGCGCAAGCTGACCCGGCAGCGGTTTGAGGCAATTATTGTGGACTGCGCCGATGATGGCGCCAATGAGGTGCTGCGCAGCTCGCGCAGCGCTCCCTGCAACAAGCTGGCGGTCGCGGTGGCGATTGTGGAGCCGGTGGTTGGACTGAAGGCGGTGTTCGATGTCGGTGCGCACTTCGTTCTGTACAAGCCGGTGTCGAGTGAGCGGGCCAAGTCCAGCTTTCGGGCGGCGCGCGCACTGATGAAGAGCGAGCGGCGGCGCAACATAAGAGTCGCGGTGCAGATTCCGGTGGTCATGCGCAGCCCCGGCGTGGGCGGAAATATGCGAGTGATGACCGTTGACTTGAGCGAAGGCGGCATGGCGGTCAAGATGGAGCGTGGACGGCGGCCGACGGGGCGCTGGCAGATTGCATTTACCCTGCCGGGTACGGAGACGGCGCTGGAGCTTCCCGCTGAGTTTGCGTGGGAAGGCTCCGGAGAACAGGCCGGGCTGCGCTTTCAGCAACTTTCTCCGGAAGCGACGCGGCAGCTGCGGGAGTGGCTGAAACAGAATTCGCCGGAAGCGGAGCAGGACGATCCGCCGATCCGTTGCCAGCTTACCGACATGAGCGTAGGTGGATGCTATTTGGAGATTTCGTCGCCGTTCCCGGCGTCGAGCCGAGTGGCATTGTCAATGCGCGCCGCCGGAGTGGAAGTGCGGGCGCAGGGCGTGGTGCGAGTGATGCATCCGGAGCGGGGCATGGGAATTGAATTCACCCAGACGACGCCGGAACATCGCGCAGCCGTGGAAAAATTTCTAGGCGTGCTCCACGAAAATCGTTCGCTGATGCCGGAGTTGCTGGTGGAACCGGAAGGATTGGAATCGGAACCGAGCGCGGGCCCATCGCCCTTCGCGAGCACGGACGATCCCTTGCTGCAATTATTTTATGGCGAGACGCTGACCGCAGACGAATTTCACGAAGCCTTGCGCAAGCAGCGACTTGTGCCCCGAGATACGAGTGACGTATCGGCTGCAGCCCACGCTTAACAAGGTCCGGCCGCGGGCTCTCACTGCAGGCTCTCGCGGTAAAGAATGTGGCCAGGATCCGGCGCGCACGCAGGGTACGGTAGCGCTCAAAGAAAACTTGTAACAACTTGGACTAGCTCGTAGAGATTACTTTTTTCGCCAACCTCTTTTGTAAAAAGGCATCCAAGTGGATGGCAGAACTGCAGCACCCCTTCCCTCCGGCCTCACTGAGCGGAGAGGGGTTGGAGGGTGGGGTCGCCGCGGTATCTGTCTTCCCCAAAAAAATTTTTATGGACCCGGCGAACGCGCTTCCGCCAGCGCGACGGCCTTGCCTGGAATTCGATAAACTAGAGCTATGAAATCAGTATCCGCTCGTTTGCTTTTTCTCGTGGCCCTGGCCTGCGGACTGGCGACGCCGGCCGCATGCGCGCAGGAGGGTCCGCTTGAGAACAATTCCCCCACTGGAACTACGCCCGAGGACATCATCAAACGCTTCGCCGCAAAAGAAACGGAATTTGCCAAGGCGCGCGACCAGTACACGTATCGCCAGGATGTGACCGTCGACACTCTCGACGGCAACACGGTCGACGGCCAGTACCACGAAGTCTTCGACGTGATGTTCGACGATAAGGGCCATCGCATTGAGAACGTGGTGTTCGCGCCGCAATCGAGCCTGAGCAAGATTTACATGTCGCAGGAAGACTTTGAAGACATCCGGCACCGGTTGCCGTTTGTGTTGACTACGGCGGACCTTCCCGAATACGACATCCTTTACATGGGGCAGCAACAGGAGGACGAACTGCATTGCTATGTCTTCGACATCGCGCCGAAAAAGATTGAAGGCAAGAAACGCTACTTTCAGGGACGCGTCTGGGTCGACGATCACGACTTTCAGATTGTGAAAACCTATGGCAAAACGGTGCCCGACATTCGCGAGAAGCACGGCAACCAGGAAAATCTATTTCCCAAGTTCACAACGTGGCGGCAGCAGATCGATGGCCAGTATTGGTTTCCCGTCTATACCAAGGCGGACGACGAACTGCACTTCAAGCTGGAAGATGTGCACATCAAGGAAATCGTGAAATACGAGGATTACAAACGCTTCGGCGCAAACTCCAAGATTCTGTATCAGGGCAAAGAAATTCCCAAGGACACGCCTCCGCCCGATCAGAAAAAGCCGGAGCAAAAATAAAGTTTCAAAGTTTCAGGGTTTCAAAGTTTCAGGATCTGGCGCCGGAGCGCGTTGAACCAGTTTTGGGCGCAGAGATTCGATCAGCCGGTTCAGTAAGCCGGGCACTTGATAAACCTCCAAGGCCATCTTTTCCTGTAGCTCCGCATCGAGGTAGTTCAGCTCTCGTGCAATTTCCAATTGCGTATCTAGTTCCAACAACGATCCACGCGCTTGGCCGAGGAAATGAAGGAACTCGCCGCGAGTCAGTCTGCCTTGGCCCTCTGCAATGTTTGAAGCGACCGATACCGAAGCGCGCCTGATCTGAGAAGTTAGACCATAGGTTTCTGTTCTAGGAAATCCTTCACTGGCTCTGTAGGCTTGTACGGCAAGAGCTTTTGCCTTCTGCCAAACGAATAATTCGCGGTAGGAGCGCGCCACGGGATAAGACTAAGTTTCAACGTGCATAGTTTCAAGGTTTCAAAGCGAAAATGAGGGGTTCCCGTCCCACTTTGAAACGTTGAAACTATGCCACTTTGAACTTTAGTAGAACAAATACTTGCGCCACTTATCGTCTGAACGGCCCATCAGGCGCATGATGTGGCGGCTGGTGTGGAGGTTGAAGGCGCGCGGTTCGCGCATCAGCTTCATGCCGGCTTCGGCCGGATGTTGATTGCCTTTGCGGCGGTTGCAGCCGTGGCAGCAGGCGACAAGATTTTCCCAGGTGGACGAGCCTCCGCGGGAACGCGGGATGACGTGGTCGAGCGTCAGTTCACTCGAGGCGAGAACCGTGGCGCAGTACTGGCAGGTGTTGCGATCGCGCAGCAAAATGTTCTTGCGCGAGAGGGCGCGGCTCTGGTGCGGAATGCGGCGATACTCGAGCAGACGGATAACGGATGGAAGACGCATGGCTACGCGGGCGGAGTGCAGAAAATGTCCGTTCTCTTCTTCCGTCATGGCCACGCCCTTGAGCACGAGCACCAGGGCGCGACGCGCGGCGCAGACATTGATGGGTTCGTAGGACGCGTTGAGCACCAGGACCGGAGCGAGCAGAGCATGGCCGTCGCCCGGCCGGTGCGTGGCCGCCGCTGACATTGCGAACAGGCCGGCGCTATGCCGGGAGCCAGCGTCGTGATCCATCCTCAGTGACATAACTTCTTGCCCTCGGGGCTAAGGCCCAACTTGAAGTCGCAAGCCTAAGGCGTCGACGATTATTTATTGGTCGCTCAACACGTAAAGTCCTGGATCGCTTGGACTTATCGTTTCCGACATGGTATGGCGCCTTGCAAAATCCTCTATCTAAACGACTTACCCGGAAAATACTCCAAAATAAGGAGTTAAGTCCAGACTTTAGCGATCTGCATCGTGCCGCCAGCTCACGTTCCTGTGGCTCTCACCAAAATCTCCTCGTCTGTACTCTCGTCATTGGTTGGCTCACGATCATCCACGTCGTCGATGGTTTGCGGACCGAAATCCGCATAGTTAGATGCGAGTCTCTGGGTGCGCGCCACGGTCGCAACCCATACCTGAGCCGCTCCGGCCCGGCGGAGCACGCGGGCGCACTCCGTGGCGGTTGCGCCTGTAGTGTAGACATCATCCACCAAAAGGATTTCGCTGCCAGTAACTTCGGCGGCACGGGCCAAGGCAAAGGCGCCACGCAAGCTGACGCGCCGCTGGTGGCTGGTTAAGCCAATCTGCGAGGGCGTGTCGCGGGTGCGCAGCAGAACATTGGGAACCAGTTGCAGGTTGTCGCTCGCGGGACGAAATTTGAGTGCGGCTCGCGCAATCAATTCCGCCTGATTGAAGCCGCGTTGCCGGCGCTTCGATTTGTGGAGCGGCACCGGAATTACCAGAACGGCTGGCCGACCGTCGAATGGTAACTGCTTCATTCTTACTTGTTCGAATTCGGGCTCCAGAGAGTTGAGGGATTCAGCCAGCATTCTTCCCAACACTTTCGCTGCGGGACGCACTCCGTTGTACTTCAGCAGGTGAATCAGTTCGCGCAGGCCGGAGTCGTAACTCCCGTAGGCGACCGCGCGGCTGAAAGGATGGTCAATGCTTCGGCACACTCGGCATCGCCGTAGACCATTGTCGTCCGTTACTGCGAAGACCGAAAACACGCGCTCACCGCAGATCGAACAAAGTTTGCGGCTGTCCGGCTGGATGCTTTCCAGGCAAGTGAGACATACCGGGAGACGAGAGATATTCAGCAAAGGATCGCCGCAGAGGCGGCAGTCGGAAGGAAACAGAACAGAAAAAAGGTTTTCGGCGAGCCGCGTCAGATGCAGTCGGCCAGGAAACTTTCGCTTTTGACCGCTGCGCGCCAGACCGAAGGATTTCTGCGGAATACTCTGCGGGGTATCCTGCGGAAAAAGATTTGAAACAATGGAATGCCCAGCTACTGCTGCGGTGGCGTGGTCAGCCCGGATTCGGTCCTCGCTACTGCTGAAGACGGCCTCCTTGTAAGCCCGCGGCTGAGAAGGCCGCGGTGGAACACTCTTGCAACTCCAGCAGTATAGCGGCGACCAGCGCCGCTAGGCAACGTTGCGGTGGGATGCGGTTGTTACTTTGCCCGGACTAATCTTGGCTGCGTCCGAGAGCCGGTCGTGTACCGGAGTAAAAATCAGACGGTAATCCCGGCGGAAACATTCTGAGCAGCGTACCGGCCGCAGGAGAAATAGAGGAAGGATAAAGCGTTCCGAGAAAGTTCGACTGCGCGAGCGGAAACCGACTGTGCTGGCGCAATCGTGGCAACGGTAAGGCGGAGCATAAGCGTAATCGGGGGAGCGGGTCATGGTGCACCTCGAAAAGACAGACTGTAATAGGAAGATCGATTAGCTCTATTTTACTCCTGAAAGCCAGCCAAATCCTCTCCGGCGTAATCTCCTTGCTGGGCCGAGGCCGATTTTGGGAAACTGTTACGGTGGGGGCACTGGCGGGTCGTTCTGCGGTCCTTGGAAGAGTAAAGAGAGGTTTCGTCGAATTTAACTTGCGTTCTCTCGCTAGATCTACGTGCCGGCCGGGGCCAGGGCTTGAACCGCACGCGTATCCCCGCCCAGCCAGTCGGGATTTTTCGCGGTCGAGTCGAAGTGCGATGAGGTTTTGAACAGTTCATACTTTCCGGCCAGAGCTACTTCTTTGGTTTTCGCCAACAGTTGTTCCATCTGCGTTTGATTCATGGGCTGAAACGTTTTGACCGCTTCAAACGCCTGGTCCAAGATTTTCGGCTTATCAATTCCGGTAATTACAACCGACGTGGGCAGACTCAGGGCGAAGTGCAGGCATTCGATCGGGGTGACGACCTTGCTCTTCAAAATTACGCCATCGCCCATCGACTTCATGCCCAGCACACCAATTTGCTGCTTCACGAGTTCGGGCAAAACCATTTGTCCAAAACTGCGATAGTGTGCATCCATCACGTTTAAGGGCATCTGCGCGGTGTCGAAGTGAAAGCCGTGCTCGGCGGCCACTTGCAACATATACAAATGAATGTGCGGATCTTTATGACCGGTGAATCCGATGTGGCGAACCTTGCCGGCTTTCTGGGCGGCCACCACCGCTTCCATCGCTCCACCTTTGGCAAAGATGCGATCGGGGTCGTCAAAGCGGATGATTTCGTGGTGCTGTATGAGATCGATGTGATCGGTTCGCAGGCGCTTGAGACAAGTTTCAATTTGGCGCGCCGCAACTTCTTTGGTGCGGCCATCGATTTTGGTCATGAGAAAAACTTTCTGGCGATACCCATCTTTCAGGGCTTTCCCCATGCGCACTTCGCTCTGGCCCTCGTTGTAATCCCAGCTGTTGTCCATGAATGTAATGCCGCGATCGATTGCGGTACGCACCAGGCGAATGCTTTGCTTTTCGGTGAGCCCGTGCTGCGCGATATGAAAGCCGCCCATCCCGATGGCTGAAACTGTTTCTCCGGTGCGGCCCAGAGTGCGATAGAGCATGTCGCCTTTTCGAGTTCCTGCGAAGGGTGCGAGCGGAATCTGATTCATGAAGCGTCTCCTGAATTGCAATCTTTAGTTGTGGCGGCGCAGCGTGGAGCTTGAGATGACGAAGAGTTCCAGTCCGTTGCCGCTGATTCTCCTTCTTTGGCGAGTTTATGTTTAAAGCTTCCGCTGAGTCGACCGATAACTAGATCGGCGAGCAAATAAAAGACCGTTTAACAATCAACTTGAAATCGATTTGAGATCGGACGGGATTGATATACTCAGCTTTTAGAGAGATCGAAGAGAGTGTGTAGCGAAGGAGCGGCAAAGTTTCTCTCACCCACTCCGATAAGGGACTGCTTCCGAAGAGAGTTTGCAACTACGATTTCTATGGGGCGATCAGGTTTAACCACGCGGAATTCGCGTCGCAAGAAACTGCAATCGTCATCCGTTCCGCGTGCGGTGCCATCCCAAATTATTGGAAATGGCGAAATGGCGGAACTCACGCGTGAGTTCGATTGGGCGAAGACCCCGGTCGGCCCGATTGAAACCTGGCCAAACATTCTGCTCACTACAGTAAATCTGCTGCTGGCTACTCGACACCCCATGTTTTTGTGGTGGGGACCAGAGCTGATTCAGTTTTATAACGACGGATACAGGCCGAGCATCCGGGATGACAAACATCCATCGGCGCTGGGTCAACGTGGAGTCGATTGCTGGCCCGAAATCTGGCCGATTATTGGCCCGCAAATCGAAGCCGTAATGAGTCAGGGAAAATCTACCTGGAATACCAACCAGCTCGTTCCCATCAATCGCAACGGAAAATTGGAGGAGGTCTTCTGGACGTACAGCTACAGCCCGGTCAGGGACCAGGACGGAAGCGTAAAAGGAACACTCGTCGTATGCAGCGAGACTACGGAGCAGGTGCTGAGTGAGCGGCGTCTGCGTGCTCTGCTAAAGATCACGCCAAGGTCGACGGGGCAGAAACTTGAGTCAGAAACGCGGCCCTTGCTGGCGATCGCGCGAAATATTGCAGAACAGCTTGGCGACGAGTCTGCCGACGTTCCCTTTGCGGCGTTGTATCTGTTGGCGGAGGGAAAAATTCTACAGGCAGCAAGCACACCTTCCGTGAAAAACTTCCCAGGGCCGGAGCAGTGGCCGTTGGCGGAGGTCATGAATTCGCGGACTTCGTTGCTTTTGGAAGATCTGCCCGAGCGTTTCGGGAAGCTCATTTTTCCGCCGTGGCCGGAGCCCGTGACTCAAGCCTATCTGATACCGCTGCTTCTCTCCGGATCCACGGTGCAGGCTGTTCTTTTATTTGGCGTCAGTCCGCGCTTACCTTTCGATCACAGCTATCAGACATTTTTTCAATTGGTGGCGTCGCACGTTGCCAGCCTGCTGGAGAGCGAAAAACACAAAATTGAAGTGGCGGAAGCGGCTCACAGATTTCGGCGTCTGGCCGAAGCTAATCCATTCGGCACTGTAATCGGCGATTTGCAGAGGCAGCTTAGATATGTGAATCCGGCCTTCCTGAGGACTCTAGGTTATTCGGAAGATGAAGTAACTGCCGGAGAAGTGCGCTGGGATATGATGACGCCGCCCGACTACGCGGAGGCGGATGCTCGCGCGGTCGAGCAGTTGCGCGCGCGTGGGCATTGCGATGTTTATGAGAAGGCTTATTTTGCAAAGGACGGTCGCCGCGTCCCGATCCTGATCGGAGCGGCTGCGCTTGATCCGGCGGCAAGCGATCCTGAAATCGCGGCCTTCGTCACCGACCTTACTCCTCTCAAAGCCGCGCAGGAAGCCTTGCGCACGGCCAATGAGGAACTGGAGAAAAAAATCGCAGAGCGCACAATGGCTCTGGAAGCGGAGATCGCCGACCGGAAGCGCGCCGAGATTAGCCTGCGCGAGCTTACGGGCCGTTTGTTGTTAACCCAGGATGAAGAACGCCGCCATATGGCGCGGGAATTACACGACCATGCAGGACAAACTCTGGTTGCCCTGGGCTTTAATTTCGCTTCGCTACTGCAGTTGGCCAAGAAACAAGATGCGAAGATTGTTCGACTGGTGGAGGAGAGCCAGCAGCTTTCCGATGATCTGTCGAAGGAAATTCGCACCTTGTCCTATCTGCTTCATCCTCCGCTACTCGATGAGGCCGGACTCAAATCGGCCCTGCAATGGTATGTCGACGGCTTCTCGAAGCGCAGTTCCATCGCCGTCGAACTGGAATTGCCGGAAGATCTGCTCCGCCTTCCCCGGGTACTGGAGATGGTTGTGTTTCGAGTTGTGCAGGAAGGACTAACCAATATTCATCGTCATTCGGGCAGTTCCTGGGCGAAAATTCGCCTAACCCGATCGAACGACGCGATGCAGTTGGAAATCATCGATGGTGGGAAGGGGATATCTGCGGAGCGGCAACGACAGATGGCCAGCGCCAAGCTAGGCGTTGGCGTCCGCGGCATGCAGGAGCGAGTACGGCAGTTTGGCGGTATTTTACAAATCGATTCCAGCCCCACTGGAACCAAAGTGAGCGCAAGCCATCCCGCTCACACTGGAATAAACGAAAGCATGCGTGCTCGCCGGCGTTTCTTTTCGCTTGATCTGACCTTGGTCTGAGAACCTGAAAGCGGCTGAATCGTCATCCAATGGCAGCGATCTTATTCTTCGCGCAGAGCGTGAACGGGATCCAATGCCGCGGCGCGGCGAGCCGGCAGCCATGAGGCTATGGCGGCAACCAGCAAGAACAGTACTGCGACTATTCCAAATGTAGCCGGATCGGTTGGTTTGACGCCCACTAACATTGCGCTCATCAAGCGCGTGAGCAGGAATGCCCCGACCAAGCCAGTAGCAATGCCGATCGCGCTGAGGCGGAGTCCCTGGCCCACGACCAGTTGAAAAATCCGAGTTTGATCCGCGCCCAGGGCCATGCGAACACCGATTTCGGCGGTGCGTTGCCGCACCGCGGTCGCGAGCACGCCGTAGAGTCCTACGCCTGCCAGCACTCCAGCGATGAGGGCAAAGACACTGATCAGAATCAACGCGAAGCGAGTGGACGCTTGCGCGTGGGAGACCAAGATATCGACCGGTTGCATCTCCGTGACCAGGAGGCGTGGGTCAACCTCCTTCACGGCGGCGCGAATCGCACTTCCGTAATTTGCCGGATCATTGGTGGTGCGAATCGCCCAGGAATCGACGGCTCCGGAGTCTAAGAATGCGTCCGTGAAATAGACCTGTTCTCGGCCGGGCTCCGTCAGAGAAACGGCGTGCTGGTGCTCTATCACGCCCACGATCTCAACCCATTCTGCTTCAGGTGTACGAATGCGAATCAGAATGCGTTTGCCCACTGCGGATTGTCCGTGGAAGGCTTTATTCGCAAGGACGTCGTCGACGATGACGAAGTTGCGGCCGGGCAAATTATCGGCGTCGGTAAAAAAGCGGCCTCCCAACAAACGAATGCGCATGGTTTCAAAATAGCCGGGAAGGACCGTTTCGTTGTCGGTGGCTTGAAATTTTCCTGGGTCCGACAAAGCTTCTTCCGTGCCCCAGCGGATCGGGCTGAAGCCGCCCGCCAGTGGAAAAGGACTGGATGCGGTCACGCTCTCAACGCCTGGAATCGCTTGAAGACGATCGTGAAGCTGGCGAACGAAAACAGCCCGTTTTTCGGGCGTGTCGCCGCCTCCGCGATTCCCGGCGACTTGAAATGCCAGCAGATGGTGCGGGTCGAAGCCGGGATCGACATGCTGTAGTTCGAGAAAGCTGCGAAACATTAATCCCGCTCCGGCGAGCAGCACGAACGAAAGCGCGACTTCGATGGTTACTACTGCGTTACGCAAAGAGCTTCCGCCTAGAAGGCCTGCATTGCGGCCGCTTCCGCGCAATAGCGTAGTGACTCCCGGCTTTGAGGCTCGCCAAGCCGGCAGCATTCCAAAAATCGCGGTTGCGGCAAGGCAAGCAATTGCGGTAAATCCAAGAACGACAGAATCGAGGCGGACAGTGTCAAGCCGAGGAAGATTCGCTGGCGCGAGGATGCGAAGTTCCTGAATTCCGATCCATGCCAGCGCCAAACCTACTAAAGTGCTCAGGGCGGTAAGTAAAAACGCTTCGGTGAGAATGGAACTAATCAAGCGCCAGCGACTGGCGCCGAGCGCAGCGCGAACGGCCAGTTCACGTTCGCGCAAAGAGGCTCTTACTAAAAGCAGATTGGCGACATTGGCGCACGCGATGAGTAGGAGAAAGATTGCAGAACCCATCAGCGCCAGGATGGCGGGGCGCACCTCCGATACCAGATGCTGCCGCATGGGCTCGAGGTGAATGTAATATCCGGCGGTCCTTTCAATGAGAAAGTTCTTGCGAGCCTCCGCCGCCACATTATCGGCGGCCGCTTGCGCCTGGTCGACGGAGACACCGGGTTTTAGGCGGCCTACTCCGTAAATTGAAAAGGAGTTCCGTTGAGTGGCGTCGTAGCCGAGTCGATTTGCGACCCAAAAATCAGGAGAGGTTTCCTGATTCGCCTGCGGCGGAAAATACAAGCGAAAGTGCGGAGCCAGCACGCCGACCATGATTGGGCTGAATGGGCTGCCCGGAAACATGGGATGACCGAGCGCGGTCGCGTTGCCGCCAAAGCGTCGCTGGAAATATTCGTAACTGAGGATCGCCATTAATGGGAGTCGCGGTGCGGCTGGCGCAGTGGCCGCGGTCGCGGTCGTCGCAGCGGGTGGCGCGGGAGGTTGCGGGATTCCGTCCTCCGGATAGAAGTCGCGACCGAGAACGATCTGGCCGCCTAACAGCTGGAAGAAATTTGTGGTGACGAACCCAGCGCGAGTCTGCTCAGGCGTACCGTCTTCAAGATGGCTTACGAAACGAAAAGTAAAAACGCCGGCTAAATCGTCAAAAACACTTTTCGTTCCGTCGCGCAGGTCGATGAAGTCGGCATTGGAAAATGGAAGATCTCGAACGTGACGCTGGCGCAAATCCATTCCAATCTCCACAACTCGATCAGGATCCTTATAAGGAAGAGGCCGCAGGAGAACGCCGTTGGTGACGCTGAAAATTGTTGTGGTGGCACCCAGTCCAAGGGCCATCGTCGCGACGGCAGTCAAAGTAAATAACGGATTCTTGCTCAACACTCGGATTGCGATCTTTAGATTTTGCAGCAACATGCTGAGGCCCCCAACTGTGTCTCGAGATGAATTGCGGACATCCGTAAATCAAGAAAAATTCGATGAAGCCGATTCAAACGGCAATCGACCTACGGGCGCGTTACTAAATACCCGGAATTATCGCGCAGCGATACACCTGCGGCAAGCTGCGCTATAAAAAAGCGCGGCATTCGACGGTGTATGATTCTTGATCGGAGGCGACAGATGGGATTCCGTCGGCAGTCGGATTTTACTTATTTCTTAGTCCTCGTGGCTTTATTGGCCGTGAGCAGTATGGGATTTGCTCAGGCAAGTCCGGCTTCAAGGAGCGATAGTAGTGCGCCGCAGAGTTTCAAGTTGATACCAAGCCTCGACAAAGATCTGATCGATACCGGTGCGGACCCGTGCGTGGATTTTTATCGCTACGCTTGCGGCAACTGGGCGAAGTTGTATCCAATTCCGAACGATTCTCCAGATTCCGACCAGTTTTACAATCTAGAGCAATATAACCGGCAAGTGTTACACGCGATTCTCGAGAGCGCGGCCATTGTTGGCAGTGGCGGCGACGCGAATACGCAGAAGATTGGTGACTACTATGCCAGTTGCATGGACGAAGCGGCTATCCAGAAAAAAGGGATGGCGGCATTGAAGCCGGAACTG
The DNA here is from genome assembly GCA_963801885.1 of uncultured Acidobacteriaceae bacterium. Classification (GTDB taxonomy): domain Bacteria; phylum Acidobacteriota; class Terriglobia; order Terriglobales; family Acidobacteriaceae; genus Sulfotelmatobacter. The sequence goes on along the minus strand of CAWDGL010000009.1, from coordinate 37,855 downwards.
GAACGCATCGACGCGCTCTCCAGCAAAGCGCAGCTTGCGGATTTGCTGGCCCACTATCAACTCATCAACGTGAATGCGTTTTTGGGATACGGGTCGCAGCAGGATTTCAAGGACGCGACAAAAGAAATCGCTGTGGTGGCGCAAGGCGGTTTGGGCTTGCCCGAGAAAGATTATTATCTGCGCACCGGCAAAAAAGACGAAGAGATTCGCAGGCAATACGTGGAGCACATCGCCAAAATGCTGAAGCTGTCAGGAACCAACGAAGCGCGCGCCGCGACGGATGCGCAGGCCATCATGAAGCTGGAAACCGCGCTGGCGAAAGTTTCTCTCGACATTACTTCGCAGCGCGATCCGCACAACATCTATCACATGATGCCCGACAGCGCTTTGAAGGCTTTGACTCCCACTTTTGACTGGGAGCATTTTTATTCGGCTACTGGCTCACCGAAGTTCACCGAGATCAATGTATCCGAACCGGAATTCTTTAAGGGGATGAATCAAGTCATCGCCGATACTGATCTTGCGACTATCAAGGTATATCTGCGCTGGCAATTAGTGCAGTCGCTTCCGGGAACGGTCTTACCGAAGGCGCTCGACGAAGAAAAATTCGATTTCGATGGACGAAAACTGGCCGGCACGCCCCAGCAGCAGCCGCGTTGGCGACGCTGCGTGGCCGGGACTGACGGCGCTTTGGGCGAGGCGTTGGGCAAGGCATACGTGGAGCAGCAGTTTCCCGCGTCGAGCAAAGAGAAGTCCTTGGAAATGATTCAAAGCATCGAGGCCGCTCTGGGCCGCGACATTGAGAGCCTGGACTGGATGAGCCCGGAAACGAAAAAGCTGGCGGAAGAAAAATTGCATTTGTTCGCTAATAAGGTCGGCTATCCGAATAAGTGGCGAGACTATTCAAAACTGACGATCGACCGCGGAGACGCGCTCGGAAATAGCCTGCGCGCGGCCGAGTTCGAGTCCCATCGACAACTCGATAAGATTGGCAAGGAAGTGGATCGGGACGAGTGGGGCATGTCGCCGCCGACCGTGAACGCTTATTACAATCCCAGCATGAACGACATTAACTTCCCCGCCGGGGTGTTGCTGTCTCCATTTTTCGATCCTTCGGCAGGCGCGGAGTTGAACTACGGGCACATGGGCGCTGTGATGGGTCATGAAATCACTCACGGATTCGACGACGAGGGACGGCAGTTTGATGGTCATGGCAATCTCCACGATTGGTGGACGAAGGAAGACGCGGACAAGTTCAACGAAAAAGCGCAATGCATTGTCAACGAGTACAGCCAGTTCACTGTGGGCGACACCAAGGTTAACGGCAAGCTCACGCTAGGCGAAAACGCTGCTGACAATGGCGGCATGCGGCTTGCTTATATGGCGCTGTTAGCTCGTGCGGCCGAGCAGAAAACGGATTTGGATAAGAAACTTCCCAGCGGATATACGCCGCTGCAGGAATTCTTTCTCGGCTTTGCCCAGGACTGGTGCGCCGTTTGGCGTCCGGAGCTCGAGCGCTTGATAGCGACCACCGATCCGCATTCGCCCAGCCGCTTCCGCGCCAACGGAGTGCTGGTCAACATGCCGGAGTTCGGCAAAGCCTTCGGCTGCAAAGCCGGACAACCTATGGTGGCGGCGAAAGCCTGCAGAGTTTGGTAGATATCACGCGTGTCCGGCTGGATTTAGTGCAATCTAGCGAGTCCGACAAGGCGACCGCAGAGTGCTAGTGGTGCACTTTGGCTACGCATCAGGCCAGTTAAGCGTGAGATCTTTCGCTACGCCTGAAAAACGGCTTCGCTCAGGATGACATAGTCATCTAACGCTAGACTGCTCGACTACCCGCGAAATCCATCGGTTGACTTCAGAAAATCCCGCGGAGTATCTTCCTTCCGTTAAGGTGCTTCCGTACTAAATCGTTCTAGGAGGGCGAATACATGAATGCCATATCGCGCAGGAAATTCTTCGGATTCGGATTTGGAGCAGCCGCTGTTGCCGGAATCGCGCCCTTAACACTCACGCGGCCAGCGCTCGCGGCTGTTTCCAATTCCAATCTCGGCAATGATGCGAGTACTTATTTTGGCTCGATTAAAGAGGCACTGCAATTCCAGAACATGATGATGGATGCTTATGCCAGCGGTAGCACGGTGCGGCTGATTCAGAGCTATGCGGACCAGTCGGGGCTGGAGTCTACGGCCTTCACTTACGATAATGCTGTCTCTATTCATGCCTACCTGCTCGACGGAAGTCGTGACTCTTTGTCTCGCGCCGAGATTCTGGGGCAAGGGCTGATTTACGCGCAGGCAAATAATTTTCCTTTCAACGATGGGCGTTTTGCTCAGGCTTATTTTGTGAATCAACCGTCGGCGAGTGGCGCTTACATTACACCGGCTGCTTTTCCGTTTTACTTTTATACCAGCGCGGTAGGTGACCAGGCCTGGGCGGGTATGGCGTTGCTGCAACTTTATCGGCGGACCGGCAACCGCAGCTATTTGACTGCGGCATTGCTGGTTGCGAATTGGATCGTTACCAACACCTATAACACGCTCGGACCGGGCGGCTACTCTTTCGGAACCAATATTAATCAGTACAACCAGTCGGTGCCTTCGACCAATGGTAAGTCGACGGAACACAATATCGACACCTATGCATTCTTCACCATGCTTGACGAACTTACGCATGGCGGCGCGGCGAACAATGGCATGTCATGGAAAGCTCTTGCTGCGCACGCGCTTAGTTTTGTGATTGCGATGTACAACGCGACGGACGGTTACTTCTTCACCGGTACGGAGGGTGATCAAATCAGCATCAATTATTATCCGGTGCCGGAGGATTGCCAGACCTGGTCTTATCTCGCGCTGCTCGACAATCGCTACCAGCGGACTATCGATTGGGCTCTCGCGCATCTACAGATTACCGATACCGCTGCATCCCGCGATAGCAGCCTGACGGGAACGGAATCTTTTACCGGAATGGTCTTCGACTCGGCCAGCTTGAATACTTCGACGTATGATCCGAACGCTGTGTGGCTGGAGGGAACTGCGCATACGATTGCGGCGCTGGTTGCTCGCTCGATTGCGGGGAAAGAAACTTTGCGCGACCGCTTCGAGGACTTGCAAACGGCGCTGAAGTTTGTGAACACATGCGAGAGCGCGCAGGCCGAACTGGGGGCAGGACAAACTGCCAACGGCGCGGCCATTCCGCTGGGCGAGGGGCTGGTGGCTTCAACCAGCGTGATGGATACGGGATTCGGCTACACTTACGGCCCATCGAAACATATTGGCGCGACGGGTTGGTATTTAATTGCGGCGCGAGGCGGAAATCCCTTTCAGTTGGGATATGAAAGCTGAGGGCAAGAGCATTCCTTCATGCCATTGAAGGAAGGGATTTCCTAAACTTACTGAAGCTCAGCGATGGCGACAAGGGCGAAGCTCACTCATGCAAATGCTCAAGCTTTGATTTATTCCAAGCGAATTTTCTCTTTCTTCTCAGATGACTGCGTTATAAGTATGTTTCGCTTTCTGGGCCAACGCTGATCGTCGAGGAGAAACGAACCATGTGCTTTTCGGCCACTGCGAACTTTGTGGGAAGCGCAGTTCTGGGCAGCGTTGGCGTGGTCACACTTACAAAGGTAAAGCACCGTCGCGAACTCCTGTTCGCCGCGCTGCCTACTTTGTTTGCCATTCATCAATTCATCGAGGGCTTTGTCTGGCTGGGATTGGATGGGACGTTATCGCCCGCGGTGGCGCATGATATGGGCGCGGCTTTTATGCTGTACGCTCAAGGGCTGCTGCCCTTTTTGTTGCCGATGAGTGTGCTGCTGTTCGAGCCGGACGCGAAAAGCCGTCGCAGGATGGCGCCGTTTGTCGCGCTGGGCGCGGGAACGACGTTGTATATCTTGTGGGCATTGACAGCTTTTCCTTTGCAGCTTTACGTGAAGGGGAACAGCATTGTGTACATCAATCAGGCGACGAACAACACGGCGGTTGCTGTGCTCTATGTGATTGCCACTTGCGGCTCGCTTTTTTTCTCGAAGATTCGAATGATGGTGGTGTTTGGCGCGGCCAACCTGGCGATTCTGCTGGTGGTTATGGAGTTCAAGCGCTACGCATTCACTTCTCTGTGGTGCGCATATGCGGCGATCGCAAGCCTTATCATCCTGGGGTATTTCTGGAGTAGCAGCGCGGAACGGCCGTTCCCTTACGCGGGACCGATCTTAACCTTTATGGAAAGCGGCCGAGCGTGAGACTGGCTCGCAGAGAATGCAGCGAAGCGGAAGGATTCCCTCGTTTTTCAGTCCAAACGTTTTGCACGATGATATAAAACCAGACGGCTGTACATGACAACTACACTTCGCGCCATTCCGGCCGGGGTACCCTCCACGTCGCGCTCCCGGATACTCTCGGTCGATTTAATCCGGGGCGCAGTCATGATCATCATGGCCATCGATCATGTGCGGGTGTATTCCGGTCTGCCCGCGGGAGGCCCGACCCCAGGAATTTTCTTTACGCGTTGGATTACTCATTTTTGCGCGCCGGCGTTCGTTTTCTTGGCCGGGACCAGCATCTTCTTTTACAGCCGGAAACACGACAACGTATCGCGATATTTGGTGATCCGAGGAGCATGGCTCGTGTTGCTAGAGCTGACACTGCTCCGCGTGGCTTGGACCTTCAATTTCGATTTTGCGCATTACGAGATGGCGGGCATTCTCTGGGTGATCGGTTGGAGCATGATCCTGATGGCGGGGCTGGTGAAACTGCCGCTGCCGGTAGTGGGAGCGCTCGGCGTCGTGATTATTTCAGCGCATAACTTGATGGATTCTCACCTGGGCAAACTTCTCGACGGGCTCGATGCCAACCGGTTTTCCGGACTCTGGAAAATTCTCTATGTGGGATTTTTCGCGGGACCGGTCCGGTTTGGACCCAATGGCCCGAATCTTGTGGTGCTCTATTCGATCATCCCATGGATTGGCGTTATGGCGGCAGGCTATGCTTTCGGAAAGATTTTGATTTTGGAGCCGGCTCGACGAAATCGTCTATGCCTGATGATTGGACTGGGAGCCGTAGCAGCGTTTCTGATTCTTCGTGGATTTAATCTTTACGGCGATCCGCGACCATGGCACGCTGCCGCACAGGGACGAAATGGCTTGCCGCCGATGCCCGCGTTTCTTTCGTTCCTGAACACTACGAAGTATCCAGCATCGCTTTGTTTTCTATTGATGACGCTCGGCCCGGTGATCGCGTTAATCCCGTTGGTTGAAAGTGCGCGGGGCGCTGTGGCGCGTGCGATCATCGTCTTTGGGCGAGTTCCGTTCTTCTACTATGTGCTTCATATACCGCTGATTCATGCGCTTGCATTGGTGGTTTCGAAAATTCGGCTGGGCTTCGTCAGTCCGTGGCTGTTCACTAATCATCCCATGGGGAATCCGGAAGCGCCGGAGGGGTATGTTTGGAGTCTGGGCCTGCTTTACGCGGTGTGGGGAGTGACGATTGTAATTCTTTACTTTGCGTGCCGATGGTTCTGGAATTTGAAAGCGACGAGGAGTGATTGGTGGCTCAAGTATTTTTGAGACGGTGATCAGGGAGACGGTAATCAGGAGACGTGATCAAGCGCTGTGAGCAGAGCAGTGCAGAACGCCGAGATAAGCCTTCCATGGGCCGACCTCATCCCGATACTGGCGCGCGATGACGCGCGACAATTGGTGCAGATGCGTAAAGTCGTGAACGGTCCAGGTCGCCAGAAGTTCCGATAGCGTGACCACTCCTAAACCTGGGTGCTTTCCCCGCCGGGTAAAGTCTTGCGGTTGTAAGTTAAGCGCCTGAAGCGCATTCAAGTTCTCTTTTCGCAGGCGCGCGAACTCGTCCAATAGTTGCTCCAACGATTTTCCATGGCTTTCCTTTTCTTGCGCGAAGCGGTCAAAGGGATGAAAGGCCTGCGCCTCACCGTGCTCGAGTATGATGTGCACCCGCGGCATCCAGTCCGTGCGTTCGCCGACGATGAGATGGCCAACGATGTCGAACGCGCTCCAACTGTCGTTGCCTTCATTGCAGCGCACCCAGTTGTTCGGCAGGCCGCGCAACAGTGCATTCAGAGTCGCGGGAGTCCGACTGAGAAGTGCGATGGAATCGGCGAGATTGAACTCATTCAACATTGCCATGTTCCGTAGATGCCGGCCAGGCATTTTGGACTCAGGCTTCATCGGCTGCTGGGGGTGGAGTAGAGAGCATTCTGACCTGCGCTAAAATTCGCTCGTTGAAGATGTCTTTTGCAAGTCTGTCAAATGTAAAGAAATTGTCAAACTCCTGACAATGCGCTGAAAAAGGTAAGGAAACATTGTAATCTTCACCCTGTATCGAGGCATCTGTAAGAAGTGCAGATCTGCTCGAAGAACTGTTCCGAACAAGTGAGGTTAGGTTCGATGGGTCAATTCGCGGCTCCAATCAGTACGGCCCCTTCCGCCGATTCAGCCAGCCCGCGACCAGCGGGGAGAATTCTGATCGTCGAGGATGATCCGGCAGTGCAGAAAGTATTGAAACGTTTGTTCGAGTCCGAGGGTTACGCGGTGGACGTTCAGGGAAACGGGCAGTCCGCACTGGAAAGTTTTCAGGCGAACCCGCCTGCGGTCATCATTCTTGACTTGCGATTGCCCCGGCTTTCGGGCAGTGATCTGTGCAAGCAGGTGAAGGCGCAAGCGCCGACTTTGCCGATTGTCGTGCTCAGTGCGACCACCGATGTTTCCGACAAAGTTCTGCTGCTGGAGCTAGGAGCGGACGACTATGTAACCAAGCCGTTCAGTCCCCGGGAATTGCTGGCTCGAGTACGAGCGGCTTTGCGGCACACCCAGAGGAGCCCGAACGTCACGCTCGTATCTTTCGACGATATCTCCATCGATTTCAGAAAAATGGAAGTGCAGCGGGATGGCAAGGTGGTGACTCTGACTGCGCAAGAATTCAAGACGCTGAAATTTCTTGTAGAAAATGCAGACCGCGTAATTGGCCGCGACGAATTACTGAATGATGTTTGGGGATATCAGAATTATCCCTCGACCCGCACCGTGGATAATCACATTCTAAAACTTCGGCAGAAACTGGAACGGGATCCGGCCAGTCCCGTGCATTTCCGCACGGTGCATGGAATGGGCTACAAATTTGTCCGTTGACTCACGTGACTCCTCCCTCCCAGCACGAATTGCAAATTCCTCGAAGCAACGTTGACAGCGCGCGAGTATCCCGGACGCGGCTGCGAACGCGCTTTCTGCTCTCCATGGTGCTCATCACTGCCGGGCTTACGGCGATGGCGCTGCTGGTTGTGCGGCATAGCGTGCGCAATCACGTGCGCGGAGAGATTGCGCAGGATCTGCGCAACTCGGTCATTGTCTTCCAGAATTTTCAGCACGATCGCGAAGTCATGTTGTCGGGTTCAGCGGAATTGGTGGCGTACCTGCCAATTACGCGCGCCATTATGACGGCTCACGATCCTGCCACAATTCAGGACGCTTCCAAGGACCTTTGGCCATTGACCCGCAGCGACTTGATGGTGCTGGCCAATCGCAACGGTACGGTGGTTGCGCTGCACAGCAAATCGGACGGCTTAACCCGCGAGGCGGCCCAGAAATATGTCGAAAAATCTTTAAACGAAGATGACGCCAGTCACTGGTGGTTTGACGCACACCATCTATACCAGACCTTTGTGCAGCCAATTTACTTTGGGACCAAGACGGACGGGCCGCTGCTTGGTTTTCTCATCATCGGCTATGAGATCGATGATCGGTTGGCGCGCGAGGTCAGCAAGGTCTCGGCGAGCCAAGTCGCGTTCGCCTATGGCGATGAAATTGTTGCTACCACTCTTGCGCCGACTCAGGTGCAAAGCTTGTCTGTCGGCGCGCTGGCCGCGGAATCGCCCGGGGAGCTTGCAGGATGTGGACATTGGAAACGAAAAATTTGTTTTGACTTCTCTGGATTTATCGCGACAGAACCAAATCCCATTCCGCCTGATTGTACTGGGATCCTACGATCAGGCTTCCCGGTTCCTGGACAATCTCAATCGCTTGCTGCTGTTGCTCGGTCTTTCTGCGGTGTTGGTGGGCAGCGGACTGGTTTTTGTCATCTCGCACACCTTCACGCGTCCGCTCGCCAATCTAGTGGAGGGCGTTCGCGCTTTGGAGCTCGGGGATTTCCACCATCCTCTCGATCCGCGGGGCAGCGACGAAGTCGCAGAACTGAGCTCCGCTTTTGAACGCATGCGCGCCAACCTGCTTAAGAGCCAGCAGGCGCTGCTGGAGTCTGAACAATTGGCTACTATTGGGCGCATGGCGAGTTCTATTTCTCACGACCTGCGCCATTCGCTGGCGGCGGTGGTGGCGAATTCTGAATTTCTTTGTGATGGAGGACTGACTTCCGCGCAACGGGAAGAGCTGTATCAGGAGGTGCGAACCGGCGTGAATCAAATGACAGATCTCATCGATTCTCTGCTGGAGTTTGCCCGCACTCGAGAGTCGTTAAATCCGATCCACGCCAGCATTCAGGAGACTGTGCAGCGAGCCGCGCAAGCGGTGCGTTTGCACCCACGCCATCAGGGGACGTCGATCGAAGTTCACAGTAATAATCAGAATTTGGCGTGGTTCGATCCGCGCAGGCTGGAGCGTGCCTTATACAATCTTCTGCTGAATGCTTGTGAGGCTGCGCCCAGCCGTGCGGGCCGCGTGGAAGTCACGATCGAGCAAACCAGCAGCCGGGTCATAATTTCTGTAACCGATAATGGTCCCGGCATCGCGGAACCGATTCGTGACAAGCTGTTTCATCCTTTTGTGAGCTTTGGAAAAGAAAACGGCACCGGGCTTGGGCTCACGGTGGTGCAGAAAATTGTTGAGGACCACGGCGGTCAGGTTCTGGTGGAACGTTCCGCGGAATCTCGAACGGTCTTCCGGATCACTATCCCCTCCCATGCTCCGCAAAGTCGCGGCGATGCCAGCAGTCGTGACATAGCGCCCGTGACTCTGGACGCCAAGGAAGCGACCGGAAATTCAACCCGTCATTCGGATACGTAGTCACGTTTCCCTTTCTTTTCCCGACGGTGTCGGCCAGGAGGATGTATGAGGAACCACGAACCCCTTGCGTTTCGTGCCTTTCTAATGACAGCGGTAAGTGCGGTTTTCCTGATTCCATTCAGTGTGGCGCAAGTCACGCCGCCCGCCCCGGCTTCACCACCGCAAGATGCTTCGCTGCGAGATCTTGAGTCACAGGTGCATGAACTGAGTGCTGTGATCGAGCAAATGCGATCGGAGAATGAGGCGTCCCGCGCCGAAATGCGCGAGCTGCGGCAGGAATTGCAGGAGACGCGGAAGCTGCTCGCTCCGCTTACGGCCGAGAACATTGTAAGTTCTCAGCCGGTCCAAACATCCTCCGTGAATTCAAGCGCTGCTCCTGAGTCCCCATCGCAGATCGTTTCTGAAACGACGACCGCGGAGCTGGGAGCGAGAGTTCAGAAGCTGGAGGAATCTGCGCAGTTGTTGGGATCGAAAATCGACGAGCAATATCAAACCAAGGTGGAGACGGCAGCGAAGTATCGGGCTCGTCTTTATGGAATTGTGCTGATGAATGCATTTCATAATGTCGGCGCATCCGACAACCTGGATATTCCCGACTATGCGCAACCTGTAGCTCCGGGCTACTCGCAAGCCAGCTTGGGTGCTACCTTGCGGCAAAGCGAAATCGGCATGGAGTTGTTTGGACCGACCGTGGCTGGGGCGAAAAGTTCTGCCAGCGTGCAATTCGATTTTGGTGGAGGATTTCCTGCCACGAATAATGGAGTCAACTTCGGCATCGCCCGCATGCAGACGGCGAGCCTACGACTCGACTGGGCCGATACGTCAATCGTCGCGGGGCAGGATTCTTTGTTCATTTCGCCGCTTTCTCCTACATCGTTTGCGTCGCTTGCAACGCCGGCTTTCGCCTATGCGGGAAATCTTTGGGGTTGGACGCCGCAACTTCGGGTCGAGCATCGCTTCAATCTCTCGGACCAGCAGACTTTAACTTTTCAGGGCGGAGTTCTGGATAATCTGGACTGGGAGCCGCCGTATAACTCGTTTTATCGTTCGGCGCAGGCAGGCGAAGCTTCCGGACAGCCCGCTTACGCTATGCGCAGCGCGTGGTCGCGTCCGGTGTCGGGGCATCCGTTGACCTTGGCGGCAGCGGGATATTATGGCCGCCAGAATTGGTCCGGGGGTCGAGTCGTCGACGCCTGGGCCGGCATGTCCGATTGGCAAATTCCTATTCTTCGCCGGTTGATTCTTTCCGGAGAATTCTATCGAGGGCGGGGAGTGGGAGGCCTGGGAGCGGGCATTGGCCGCGCCGTGCTGTTCGGCGGCAATGCTTACAATTCCGCGACGAGTATTCGCGGCCTTGATTCTGCGGGAGGATGGACGCAACTTAAATTTCAACTCACCTCCAAGCTGGAATTGAACGGAGTGTTTGCGGAAGACGATGCTTTCGCCGGCGATGTTCGCGGCTTTGCCGTGGATGCCAACAACTTCTCAACAATTCTGGGACGCAATCGCGGATCGCTGGAAAATATCGTCTATCGGCCTCGATCGGACTTGTTGCTGTCTGCGGAATTCAGGCGTTTGCACAGCTTTCCCGTCTATAGCAATGCGAGCACGACCAATCAAATCAATCTCGCGATGGGCATACTGTTTTGATCATGCGAAATTCTCTGCGTCGTTCGTGCGCACTCGGCGTTCTACTTGGGGTGGTTGTTTGCTTTTCTGCGGCTGCACAAAGTGTAGAACTCAAGGGCAAAGTGCAGCTGACGCAAGATGGCCGCCACGAGCGGGATGCGTCGAAAGTCGTGGTGTGGCTTACGCCGCTGGGAGCGACACCGATTCCTTCGCCGCCTCGACAGCTGGCATCGCAGATTCCTCAGCTCATACAGAGAGACAAAAGCTTTCATCCTTCGTTGCTGGTAATTCCAGCCGGTGGGCAGGTTGAATTCCCCAACCACGATCCTTTCTTTCACAATGTCTTTTCTCTGTTCGACGGGAAGCGATTCGATCTTGGACTGTATGAAAGCGGTTCGACACAGTTTGTTACCTTCGACAAGCCGGGCATCTCTTTCATTTTTTGCAACATTCACCCGCAGATGAGCGCGGTGGTGATCGCTCTGAACACACCTTATTACGCGATTTCCGATCAACGCGGAGACATCAGTTTGAGCGGTGTGGTTCCCGGCCGCTATCGGATGCATGTGTTTCATCCTTCGGTTTCGCCGACTGCGCTGGAGGCAGCGGAACGGGAAATCACCGTGAGCTCTACTACTAACTTTATTGGAACCTTAACGTTGCCGAAGTCGAGCCTTGAAATTGCTCACAAGAACAAATACGGCCGGGATTATGATCGCCCGGAACCGGATAGTCCCGCCTACGCGAGGCCCTAGTTTTCGAGCTCAAAGCTTCGGTGCGGCGCAAACTGAAACAGCGCGGCTCGCCGAGTTACTTGTCTGCCGGGTAGTGGTGCAGTTTGGCTACGCGCCAAGCCGGTTAAGCCGGAGATCCCTTCGGCTTCGCTCAGGGCAGGCTCTTCGCTCCGCCTGAAAAACGGCTCCGCTCAGGATGACGCCATCGAGAAGCGAACATGCCATCAGAATTTCAAACTGAGCCACTACCTGCTGCCGCAACCACTTGCTAATCACGGACTTCGCGCATATTCTCGAAGTAGTGCGTTTTCAGAATTGCGAGAAGGAAGGTTTCTTGACAAACGACGAACTCAAAGCGTCTTACGTGGTTATACGCCACAATGTCCGCACTTATGAGTCTGCGGGTGTGGTCGAAGTAGTCAAGGGCCGGCCCAATGCAGAGTCCACCTTGAAGAGATTCGAAAGCGAGCAAAGCTCTACCGACCGGCATGAAGGCTGGCGCTATTTCCTTGAAAAAAGCAGTCTGAAGGCGGGAACAGACCCGGCCGAGGCCACCGAGCTTCGCCAAGCGGAGCTGGAGAATCGAGAGTCAAAAGCTACGCAAGACGCCGGCCCTACCGGCGGCGGGTTCTCGCGGTAGAGTCAGCTCATTTCGAGTTCGCTGTCGTGGCAAAGTCTGCGGTTCCAACTTTCACAATCGTTCCCCGAGGCTGGGGCTTTGCATCCTTGTTGTCTTTGTTCTCTTTCTCTTGCGATTCATCCTTCGCTTCCGGTGCGGGAGCGGGCTTCTCGGTCCATATGCCATAGACGCGTCCGCCGTAGGCGGCAAGTCCACTGTAGTCGCCGAAGAAGACACCACTCGCCTCGAATGGATTGTCGGTCCAAGCGTAGTTCTGGAAATTTTTTCCACCATCTGAGGAGCGCGCCAGAACTACGATCTGTTTCCGATTCTGTGGGTCGCCACGGCGATCGTAAAAGATCACGTTGATCGAACCGTCGGTTGGGTCCACAGCGAGCCACTGAAAAAACTGTTCCGCGCCATTGTGGATTGGGTCATTATTCACGCGAACCGGCGCCGACCAGCGCTTGCCTCCGTTGTCAGAGAAGGCGAGAAACACATCGAGATCGCCGTTACGATAATCGCTCCAGGTTATATAAAGGCGGCCGCTTTTCGGGTCGATGGCAATTTGCGGAAATCCGTTGGCGCGTTCGAGCGTCTGAATCGCGAACATGATGGGCGCCGTATGAATGATGGCGTGAGCGTGGGAGAAAGTTCTGCCGCCGTCGCGAGAAGTTGTCAGCATGATGTTATTGTCCTGGCTCCAGATGGCGTAAAGCTTGCCGTCGGGACCGACCACACCGGCAAAGCCTTCGGCAGCGCCGTTGTCATCGCGCGGTAAACCGGGATGAGCGTCGATCTCAATCGGCTGAGACCAGGTTTTTCCGTCGTCCGTGGAACGGGAAAGTACGATCTGCGAATCGGCGATTCTCCAGCGCGTCCAGCCAATGTAGAGATTTCCCACGTATTTGCTTTTCGTATTGTCCGCGACGATGTACGGCTTGTCTTCAAAGGGAATGCCTGGCGTGCTCGTTTGTTCGGCGACTGGAATGTGGTTCGCTCCCCAGGTTTTTCCGCCGTCGAGAGATCGGCGAACAAAAATTCCGTTGCGGGTCGCGCCATGGGCCCAGTAATTGAACGAACCAAGCTTGTCGAAGGCGATGTAACAAACAAAGGCGTGCCCCTGATTATCGAAGGTCGTGGAGACGTCGCCGGAGACACGGTAATTCTTAGGATCGACATTCTCTGCGGATTGCCAGGTGTGGCCGGCGTCGCTTGAATACGCGGCATGCACGTTGTCCTGAAAAACGCCGACCACTTGCTGCGGATTTTCGGGATTCACCGCGATGGAAGGCTCGGTGAAGTTTCCCGGCGCCGGCGACAGCGTGAACACCTGGGACCGAGGAGCCTTGGGTAGATCCTGAGCCGACGAGAGAAGAGCGATCGCGAAAAAAATGCTCGACGCGATGGTGCATGCGAATCGACGAAAATATCGGGAGAAGAACATTCGTGTCCTCTGGGTAATTAGGAGTTTGTGATCTGGAAGGTTCAGGAACATAGAGCTGCGCCGCCGGCGATTCCCGCATCGGCTCCATAGTGCGCCATCAAAAGCGGAATCTTAGAGGCATGGGGATTGACGCAACAGCTGGGAAGACGATTCTTGATTTCATCGAAAAATGGCTTCAGCATCGCGGCAACCCCTCCACCAATTACGAGAACGTCTGGGTCTAAGAGATCGACGATGTTGCCGAGCCAAGGCACTAAGACGTCGACGGTTTCGAGAAGCACTTCGCGCGCCAACGGATCTCCTGCGGCATAGGCCTGCCCCACCAATTCGCTGGTAACCGCAGATATAGTTCCATGCGCGAGTTCGAGAACCTTGGAATGGGAGGATGGATCCGCGCTGAGTTTAGTTCGCGCTCGCGCTCCAATCGCAGGACCTGCAGCCAACACTTCGATGCATCCGCGTTTACCGCATCCGCAGTAGGGGCCGCGGTAATCGACGCTCATGTGGCCACCCTCGCCGGCAGAGCCAGTATTGCCGTGATAAATGCGGCCATCGAGAACGATGCCGGTTCCGATTCCTGTTCCAATCGTTGCGTAAAAAACGTAATGGAATCCTCGCGCAGCACCCCAACGAGTTTCGGCGAGGGCGGCAGCGTTCGCGTCATTGTCGACTTTGACGGGGATGCGATACTTCGCAGCCAGTTTTTCGGCGAGCGAAAAATTGCGCCAGCATGGAAGATTTGGAGGATTGAGAACAATGCCAGTTTTCGGGTCCAAAGGCCCGGGAGCGCAAATTCCAATGCCTTGAATTTCGCTCTCACTTGCAGAAGGAATCAGGGAATCGATGGCAACAGTGACGGCATGCAAGCCGGCTTCGGCCGTATCGGTTGCGATCATGGGCTTGCGGCCCTGCGCGAGAATCTTGCCGTTACCGTCCACGAGGCCGACGGCGACCTTGGTGCCGCCGATATCGACGCCGAGGAAGGGACGGTTATTCGCTGGTTTTTCGGTCATGATTTACGCGAGCCATTTTGTTGCAATCTTTCAATTTGTCTTTCGATTCTAAGTCGCTGATTCTACAGGAGTCTAAATCGTGCATTTCTTGGCGGTAAAAAATCTGATCCTTTCTATTCAATTTATGAATCCAAAGCGTTACGTAAGATTGTTGACGGTTACACCGGGTCAACTTAGAATCTAACTGGAATGTCAGACTCCTGCAATTTTTGCGCTATGTGCTGCTGCACTTGTTGTTGTTGTGCATGCGTGCGCACTGGCGCGGGGAGACTGCTGACCTAAGAGATTTTTCTTAATACCGGCACTCATGAACCCATCGCCAGACGAATCTGGCGGTGGGTTTTTTATTTTGCGAATGAAACTTATGACAACGACAGCCAAAGAAACCAAGGCACAAAAAGTCGAACGCCTGAAGCGCGCCATGAATCCCTGGGAAGGTTTGGAAGAGATTCGCCGCTTCGCGCGCGAGGGCTTCGATTCCATTCCGCCGGAATGGATCGGAACATATTTCCGTTGGTGGGGCGTTTACACCCAAGGCGACGGTGCGGGAGTCACCGGCGGACAAGGCGGGGAAGGCCGCGCGTTGCAACGCTTCATGGTTCGCATTCGCATTCCCAACGGCATGATGAGTTCGCAGCAGTTGCGGGCGATCGCCAACCTTACCCGCCAACACGCCAACGGAATCGCCGACCTGACGGTGCGACAGAATATTCAGCTTCATTGGGTCACCATCGAATCGCTGCCGGAAGTGCTCGAAGGCCTGTGGGCCGTTGGGCTGAATACGATGGGCGCTTGTGGCGATGTGACGCGCAATGTGACGGGATGTCCCGTCGCGGGCGTGGATGCCGACGAAATTGTTGACGCATCACCGCTGGTGTTGGAGGCATCGCGGTTGCTGGCAGGCAATTCCAAGTTCTACAACCTGCCGCGCAAATTCAAGATTTCGATTACAGGATGCCGGGTGTGGTGTCCTTATCCCGAGATTAATGATATCGGCTTGACTGCCTTGACCCGCGTCGTGGGCGGAAAGCCTGAAGTCGGTTTCTCGTTGCGCGTAGCTGGTGGCCTTTCGACAGAACCCTACCTTGGAGCGCGACTGAATGCGTTCGTGCGCTGGAACCAGGTGTTTCCGGTGATCAAGGGCATAGCCGAATTGTTCCGCGATTCCGATGTGCTGCGGGAGCATCGCGAACGCGCGCGCCTGAAATTTTTATTTCTGCGGCACGGATGGACCGCCGAACGTTTTCTCGAAGAACTCGAAGGCCGCGTTGGATTCAAACTCGATCCTGCAGTTGAGGAGCATCCGCCGGACGATGTCTATCGCGATCACATCGGAATCCATGCGCAGAAACAGCCCGGCCTTTCCTATGTGGGAGCGGTCGCTTTGCGCGGACGAATCAATGCGGAGCAGATGCACGCGGCCGCGGATCTTGCCGAACGCTTTGCGGGCGGCGAATTGCGGGCGACGAACATGCAGAACTTGCTCGTGGTCAATGTTCCTACTCTCAATGCCGAACCTCTGGCGAAAGAATTCGATGCAATCGGATTGAAAGTTGGAGGATCTTCATTCTGGCGTGGCACGGTGGCGTGCAGCGGAACGGAATTCTGCAAGCTGGCGATTACCGAAACCAAAAGCTTCTCGCGCTGGCTGGTTGAAGAATTGGAAGAACGTTTGCCCGGTTTCGATCAGCACCTGAAGCTGCATGTGACCGGATGCCCCAACAGCTGCGGACAGCACTGGATTGCGGACATTGGCATCGAGGGAAAAAAGATCAAAGTTCAGGATCGCCTGGTCGATGCTTATTACTTCTGCGTGGGCGGAGCGCTGGGTTTGCATCAAGCCACGGCGAGGCCAGTCGGATATCGTTGCGCCGCCACCGAAGTGCCGGACGCCCTTGAACGTCTGTTGGGACGATATCTGGCGCAACGAGAACCGGGAGAAAATTTGCGGCGGTTTTTTGTCCGGCACAGCGATACCGAGTTGCGCGAATTTCTAGCCGGGGAAGTTGTGGCTGCGGTGGCTCGCGATTTGCCGGACCCGGCTCGGAGTCTGGCGCACTCCGCAGGAGGAACCGGTGACTAACTTATTTCCCATGTTTCTGAAACTGGAAGGCAAGCAATGCCTCGTCGTAGGCGCGGGAAAAATCGGCGAGCCCAAGATTGGTGGTCTGCTGGAAACAGGAGCGCATATCCGCGTGGTTGCGCTTGAGGCAACTGCTCAGGTTCGCGAATGGGCGACTGCGGGAAAGCTTGAACTCGAGCTCCGCGCTTTCGCGGCCGAAGACTTGGACGGCGCTTTTCTGGCGGTGGTGGCGACAAATTCGCGCACGGTCAATGAACGCGTCTATTACGAAGCGCAGAGACGCGGAGTGCTGTGCAATGTGGTCGATGTGCCCGATCTCTGCGATTTCTTCTATCCCGCGGTGGTGCGTCGCGGCGACTTGCAAATTGCGGTTTCAACCTCAGGGCAGAGTCCGTCACTGGCGCAGAAAATTCGCCAGCAGCTGGAAAAGCAATTTGGTGCCGGATATGCGGCATGGGTGGCGGAACTTGGGGAGACGCGAAAACTAATTCTCGCCAGTGATCTCGATAAGGAACGCAAGCTCGAACTGTTGCATTCGCTAGCCAGTCGCGAAGCATTCGAGGTGGCCATCGCTGAAATACCGGAACTGGCCGCCAAAGGAGAAGGAGCATGAAGGGGAAAGTTTATCTGGTAGGCGCAGGTCCCGGCGATCCGGAGTTGGTGACGCTGAAGGCGCTGCGCCTGCTCAGAACAGCGGATGCTGTGCTGCACGATGATCTGGTTGCGCCGGAGATATTGGAGCTAATTCCATCCACGGCCCAAGTGCACAATGTTGGCAAACGGTGCGGAAAAAAGAAGATCGTGCAGGAAGAGATCAATTTCTTAATGATTGCGCTGGCTGATTCCGGGCTGCGTGTGGTTCGGCTGAAGAGCGGCGATCCCTTAATTTTCGGGCGTGCCGGAGAAGAAATCGAGGCGCTGCGGCGGGCTGGGATTTCTTACGAGATTGTTCCCGGCGTCACATCTGCACTGGGCGCGGCCGCGGCTGCGCACATTCCGCTGACTCATCGCCGAGCTTCATCAGCGCTCGTCTTCATTACCGCGCAACAGGCCTCCGGTAGCGAAGCTGCCAACTGGAGCAAGTTGGCGGGAAGTGGCGCGACGCTGGTGATTTACATGCCCGGGCAGAATTATCCCGATGTCGCAGCGAAGTTAAAGGCGGCTGGGGTGAAGGGCGAAACGCCTTGCGCCGTTATCTCTCGCGCTACAACTCCGCAGCAACGAACGCACCGAACCACCATTGCCGAGCTTACTCGCGCTCCTCACTTGGCCGCTCCTACGCTACTGGTGGTGGGAGAAGTTGTACGTTTCGCCGATTCGGCGGCGCTAACAGAGAAGTTTGTCGCGACGAATGCGGCGGGCGACGAAGTCGGGATTCCCTCCGCATTATTTTCCGAGATCGGTTCGATAGTCGATTTGAGAACGAATGAGGAGCCACTCGCGTGAAAGATCACGAGATGAAACAACAGATCGCCGACATACAAAGCGTGGCAGATCATTGGAGTCCACAGCGAACCTTGCATTGGGCTTTCCAAACATTTGGGAATGCGGTTGCAATTTCTTCGGCATTCGGCGCCGAAGGAATGGTGCTGATCGATATGGCGTCGCGCGTACGGAAAGATTTCCGGCTTTTCACGATCGACACTGAATTCCTTTTCCCGGAAACGTATAACCTGATGGACCGGATCGAAGAAAAATATGGAATTGAGATTGAGAAGGTCTATTCAGCGCTTTCGCCCGAATTGCAGGAGAGCACTCACGGGCCGGCATTGTGGGCGCGCGAACCAGACCTCTGCTGCAATCTGCGCAAGGTGGAACCACTGCGCCGCAAGCTGGGCGAGTTAAGCGCCTGGATCACCAGCATCCGACGCGACCAGACTTCCTCGCGATCAAGCGCGCGCAGAGTGGAATGGGATACCAAATTCGGCCTGGTGAAAGTAAATCCGATTGTCGACTGGAATTCAAAACAAGTGTGGAATTATATCCACGATCACGATGTGCCTTATAACGCGCTTCATGATCAGAGCTATCCCAGCATTGGATGCACGCATTGCACGCGCGCGGTGAGGCCGGGAGAAGATTCGCGAGCAGGACGCTGGGCAGGTTTCGCCAAGACTGAGTGCGGGTTGCACTTGATCGAGCCGGCGCAGGTTTCGCTCGGGTCAGATAACACGAAAGCTGCGAAGGCCGGCAACTGAATTGTTTGCGCGTGTGCGCTTCGGCCGAACATTCCTCTTACGCTTCGGCCTTCTTCATTTGCGTGGCGAACTGACGCAGAAGCCCGACGAAAGCCGTCGAGGCTACGGACAAAGTTCGATCGCGGCGGTAGGCCAGGCCAAGTTCGCGGTAGAGCAACGCATCCTCAAGATCGATCAACTTCACGCGGCCGGCTTCCACTTCATCGCGGGCAAAGGACGCACTAATCAGCGATACGCCTAAATCTGCCGCGACGAAACTCTTGATCATTCCAATGCTGGGAAGTTCCATTCGAACCTGCAACTCGGCCTGATGCGGACGAAATAGTTTATCGAGCAGCCGGCGGGTGTGTCCTGTCTTCGGAAAGAGCAGCGGTTGCTTCACGATCTCGCTCACTGGGACTACTTTGAACTTCGCCAGCGGATTTTTGGGGCTCACCATCAACATCAGTTTGTCGCGGAAAATGGGCTGGATCTTCAGGCTCGGAGACTGGATCGGCAAGGTAAGAATGCCGACTTCCACCTGGCCATTTTCCAGCTTCTCGACGATTTTGTAGCTGAAGTTACGGTAGATGCTGATTTGCACCGGGGGGTAGCGCCGACAATATTCGCCAAAAACCTCGGGCAGGACATACAGACACGTAGCTTCATTGGCGCCCACGCGCAACGTGCCGCGGGGTGTGCCGCTGTGATCGGCGACCGCGGTTAGGGATTCATCGCGTAGAGCCTTCAGGCGTTCGGCGTATTCATAAAACACCTGCCCGGCGGGGGTCAGTTTCACCGTTTTTCCGGAGCGATCGAGAAGCCGGTCGCCATATTCCTGCTCCAGTTGACGGATTTGGGCGCTGACGGCCGACTGGGAGCGGAAAACCTTTTCTCCGGCACGGGAAAAGCTGCCCTGCCGGGCCACTTCCAGAAACGTAATGAGCTGATCAAAGTCCATGCGTGGCGAAATTATAGCGGAGTGGCCGCCGTTGGCAACAAGCGGGCTGAATCCGTGGCTTCACAATATACCCTGAAATTTGCATGGCTTGCATCGAAATTCTGCATTGTACTTTGCGTACTGTAAGACAAGAGAATACCAAGTGTTCGTTCCTGAGCAGAAGTGTGCGATGCTCTGTGACCCCGCGGAGCGTGTGCCCAAAAATAACTTTTCGGCAGGAATTGACCGCCCCCGGACGGAGTCCAAGATGACGCGTCTAAACTCGAGAAACGGTCTGCCCGCGGCTCAGGGTCTTTACAACCCTGCGCACGAGCATGACGCCTGCGGGATCGGGTTTGTAGCTAGCATCAGCGGACAAAAAAGTCACGACATTATCCGCAAGGGAATCCAGGTTCTGCTCAACCTGGCGCATCGCGGAGCCTGTGGGTGCGATCCGGAAACGGGCGACGGCGCGGGCGTGCTCATCCAAATTCCCCATAAGTTTTTCGCGCGCGAATGCGAAAAGCTGGGGTTCAACCTCCCCAGGCCCGGTGCTTACGCCGTTGGCATGACTTTCCTGCCAGTCGAAAAACACCAGCGGTTGCAGTGCGAAGGAATTCTTGAGCGCATTGTGCGTGAGGAGGGCCTGACTTTATTAGGCTGGCGCGATACTCCGGTTTACGCATCTGCAATTGGTCGAGTGGCGCGGGCTTCGCAGCCTTACATTCAACAGATTTTCGTGCGCTGCGCGACGGGCATGAACGAAGACACGTTTGAGCGCAAGCTCTACGTCGTGCGCAAGCGCACGGAGAATGAGATTCGAGAATCCGGCATTGAAGATGCGGAGATGTTTTACATCCCGTCGCTGTCTTGTCGGACCATCGTCTACAAAGGCTTGTTGCTGGCGCCGCAGATCGCGAATTTTTATCGCGAATTATCTGATCCCGATGCGATGAGCGCGTTGTGCCTGGTGCATCAGCGCTTCTCCACGAATACTTTTCCCAGCTGGCAGCGGGCGCACCCATATCGTTATGTTGCTCATAACGGCGAAATCAATACCTTACGCGGCAACGTGAACTGGATGCAGGCCCGGCAGTCGCTGCTGCAATCGCCGCTATTTGGCGAGGACATCAAGAAACTTCACCCCATTATTGCGCCGGATGGCAGCGACTCCGCGAATTTTGATAATGCCGTCGAATTGCTCTTGCAGGGCGGACGCAGCCTGCCGCACGTGATGGCCATGCTGATTCCCGAAGCATGGTCGGGCAATCCGCACATGAAGCCGGAGAAGCGTGCGTTCTACGAATATCACGCGTGCCTGATGGAGCCGTGGGACGGTCCCGCCGCGATCGCGTTTACCGACGGGCGCGTCATTGGCGCGACGCTCGACCGCAATGGCCTGCGGCCGGGACGTTATGTGGTGACGCACGACGATCTGGTCGTTATGGCATCGGAAGCCGGCGTGCTCGACATTGCGCCGGAACAAGTCAAAAGTAAAGGCCGTCTGCAGCCAGGGAAGATGTTTCTGGTCGATACGGTCGAAGGCCGCATTATTTCCGATAAGGAGATCAAGCAGAAACTCTCCTCGCGCCAGCCCTATGCCGAGTGGGTGAAAGACAATCAGATCACCATCGATCAGTTGCCAGAGCCTTCGCGCATGCATTTCCCGGACGCCGAGACGCTGCTTCGCCGGCAACGCGCTTTCGGTTATAGCGATGAAGATCTGCGGATGATTTTGGCGCCGATGGCAACGAAGGGTGAAGAGCCAATCGGCTCCATGGGCACGGATACGCCGCTCGCCTGCCTGTCCGATAAGCCGCAGTCGTTGTTCAATTACTTCAAGCAACTCTTCGCACAGGTGACGAATCCGCCAATCGATCCCATTCGCGAAGAGATGGTGATGTCGCTGATCAGCTATATCGGCAGCGAGCGCAACATTCTCGAGGAAGCGCCCGAGAATTGCCACATGCTGAAGCTGGCGCATCCGCTGCTCTCGAACCGCGAATTGGAGAAACTGCGCCGGGTGTCGAATCGCGATTTGCTGGCGACCACGCTGCCCGCGCTATTTCGCGCGCGAGACGGCGAGGCGGGATTGCAGCGCGCTCTCGACGAACTGTGCCAGCGAGCTTCGCTGTCCGTAAAAGCCGGATATTCGCTGCTGATTCTTTCCGATCGCGGCGTAGATAAAGATTACGCTCCCATTCCGTGCCTGCTTGCGTTGGCCGCCGTGCACAATCTGCTGGTTCGGGAAGAAACGCGAACGCAGGTTGCGCTGATCACCGAATCCGGCGAGCCGCGGGAAGTCATGCATTTTGCGCTGCTCAGCGGATACGGCGCGAGCGCGATCAATCCCTATCTCGCACTCGAAAGTGTTGAAAGCCTGGTTTGGCGCGGCGAATTAGGGGACGACATTACACCGGAACTAGCCGTCAAGCACTTCATGAAGGCGATCAAGAAAGGGCTGCTGAAAACTTTTTCGAAGATGGGTATCTCGACGCTGCAGAGCTATCAGGGCGCGCAGGTTTTCGAAGCCATTGGGCTGAACAGAGAATTGATTGATGCATATTTTACCGGCACGACCTCGCGCCTGGAAGGAGTTGGGCTGGGTGTGCTCGCGACTGAAGCGCAGATGAAGCATGAGTACGCGTTCCGTCCGTTGACCGAATTTGAGACCGAGTTGGCGGTCGGAGGCAGCTATCACCAGCGCGTCAATGGTGAATATCACTTGCTGAACCCCGCAACGATCAGCAAACTTCAGCAAGCGGTGCGGCAAGATAGTTTCAAGACGTTTCAGGAATATACCGAACTCATCGACAGGCAGAGCGCGAACCTGTGTACGCTGCGCGGCTTGATGAAATTTAAGAAAAGCGAAGCGCCGGTGCCGTTGGAAGAAGTCGAACCGGCGAAAGAAATTGTGAAGCGTTTCACCACGGGCGCCATGTCGTTTGGATCGATCAGCAAAGAAGCGCACGAAACTCTGGCCATCGCCATGAACCGCATTGGCGGAAAGTCGAATACGGGCGAGGGCGGTGAAGACGAAGAGCGCTTCAAGCCAGATGCGAACGGTGATTTGCGGCGAAGCGCCGTCAAGCAAGTCGCGTCGGCGCGGTTCGGCGTGACCGCGAACTATCTGGTGAATGCCGACGAGTTGCAGATCAAGATGGCGCAGGGCGCGAAACCGGGCGAGGGTGGCCAACTTCCGGGACATAAGGTCGACGAAGTGATTGCGCGCATACGGCACTCGATTGCCGGCGTTGGTCTGATCTCGCCGCCGCCGCATCACGACATTTATTCGATCGAAGATCTCGCGCAGCTTATTTATGATTTGAAAAACGTCAACCCGCAAGCTCGCATCGCCGTGAAGTTGGTGGCTGAAGTTGGCGTGGGCACGGTTGCGGCTGGCGTAGCGAAGGCGCACGCCGACGTTGTTCTGATCAGCGGCGACAGTGGCGGCACCGGTGCGTCGCCTTTGAGTTCCATTAAGCATGCCGGCATTCCGTGGGAACTTGGTTTAGCCGAGACACAGCAGGTTCTCTTGTTGAACGATCTGCGCAGCCGCATCCGCGTACAAACCGACGGCAAGCTGCAAACGGGCCGCGACGTGGCCATCGCCGCGCTGTTAGGCGCTGAAGAATTTGGCTTTGCTACGACTCCGCTGATCGCGATGGGCTGCATCATGATGCGCAAATGCCATCTCAATACTTGTTCGGTGGGTATTGCTACGCAAGATCCTGAGCTGCGTAAACAATTCCAGGGTCAGCCTGAGCATGTCATCAACTTCTTTTTCTTCATCGCGGAACAGCTGCGGCAGTACATGGCAGAGCTGGGATTCCGCACGGTCGACGAGATGGTTGGACGCGTCGACATGCTGGATGTGGAACCTGCCGTGGATTTCTGGAAGGATCATTGGAAAGCGCGCGGGCTCGACTTTTCCGCCATTCTCTACAATCCGCCGGTACCTTCGCGAGTTGCAAGGCGCCGCGTGCACACGCAGGATCACGGCCTGGAGCAGGCGCTCGATCACAAAATCCTCGGGCAGGTTCACGAAGCGCTCAACAATCTGTCGCCGATCGAAGTGAGTTTGCCGGTGCGCAACATTCACCGCTCGGTGGGGAGCATGTTGAGCGGCGAAATTGCCCGGCGCTATGGCTCCGAAGGGTTGCCAGACGACACCGTGCGAATTCAGCTTACGGGATCTGCGGGACAAAGTTTGGGAGCGTTCCTGTCGAAAGGGGTCACGCTCACGCTGGAAGGCGAGGCCAATGATTATGTGGGCAAGGGCCTGTCGGGCGGGCGAATCGTTGTATATCCGCCGCGCGCGTCAGGCTTTGCTGCGGAAGAAAATATTCTGCTTGGCAACGTGGCGCTGTATGGCGCCACCAGCGGGGAAGCATTTTTTAACGGCGTAGCTGGCGAACGGTTTGCGGTGCGCAACTCCGGAGCGACCGCAGTGGTCGAAGGCGTAGGCGATCATGGTTGCGAGTACATGACCAACGGTTTGGTGCTGGTACTGGGCTCTTGCGGAAGGAATTTCGCGGCGGGCATGAGCGGCGGCATTGCCTATGTGTTCGACGAGCGTTCCGATTTCGCGGAAAATCGTTGCAACCTGGAATCCGTCGACCTCGAGCCGTTGCTCGATCGTCTGGATGTGCAGATTGTTCGCGATCTGGTCACGCGCCATCTGGAGCTGACCGGGAGCCGGCGCGCGCAGTGGATTCTGGATAACTGGCAAGACGCTGCGTCGCGCTTCATCAAAATCTTTCCACACGAATTCAAGCGCGTGCTG
The DNA here is from genome assembly GCA_963801885.1 of uncultured Acidobacteriaceae bacterium. Lineage (GTDB taxonomy): Bacteria > Acidobacteriota > Terriglobia > Terriglobales > Acidobacteriaceae > Sulfotelmatobacter. The sequence continues at coordinate 13,384 of CAWDGL010000009.1, read as the reverse complement.
GGAGTGGGGCGCAGTCAACGTGCCTACGTTCCGGCCGCATCCGCCTTGGTTCAAGCCACTGCTGCGGAGCGAATGCAACCTGCGCAAGTTCGAAACAATTTGACTGAAGCCGGGCAGGTGCTGCATGGGTAAGCCGACCGGCTTCATGGATTATTCGCGGGAACTGGCGCCGCGCCGTCCGGTGTTAGAGCGCGTCAACGACTGGTTTGAGATCTACCAGGATTTTCCCGAGGAAAAGTTGCGCAAGCAGGGAGCCCGCTGCATGGATTGCGGGGTTCCGTTCTGTCAGACCGGATGTCCAGTCAGCAATCTTATTCCTGACTGGAACGATCTGGTCTATCGCGGGCGCTGGAAAGAAGCGGTTCGCCAATTGCACGCTACCAACAATTTTCCTGAATTCACGGGACGCATCTGCCCCGCGCCTTGCGAAGCCTCGTGCGTATTGGGAATCAATCAGCCTCCGGTGACAATTAAGCAAAACGAAAAAAATATTGTCGAGCGCGGATTCCGGGAGGGATGGATTCGTCCTGAGCCCGCAAAGCATCGCAGCGGAAAAAAAGTGGCTATCGTCGGTTCGGGGCCAGCAGGCCTGGCTGCGGCGCAACAGCTATGCCGCGCCGGCCATACGGTTTCGGTTTATGAGAAAAATGATCGCGTCGGCGGATTGCTTCGTTACGGAATTCCTGAGTTCAAGATGGAGAAGCACGTTATCGATCGCCGCCTGGAGCAGATGTCCGCTGAAGGGGTGAAGTTTGTTACCAATGCCGAGGTGGGCAAGAAGATTCCAGTGGAAGATTTGCGCCGTGAGTTCGATGCGATTGTGCTGGCGGGCGGCTCCGAACAGCCGCGCGATTTGAAAGTTCCGGGACGTGAGCTGAAGGGAATTCACTACGCGATGGAATTCCTGCCGCAGCAGAATAAACGTTGCCACGGAGACACCATTGACTCGGCGATAGAAATTCTTGCCAGTGGCAAACGCGTGGTAATCATTGGCGGCGGCGATACCGGCGCCGATTGCCTGGGAACAGTACATCGCCAGAAGCCGATCTCAGTTCATCAGTTTGAAATCATGCCCAAACCGCCCGATGAGCGCTCACCGCTTACGCCCTGGCCGCTCTGGCCGATGCAGTTGCGCATTGAGGGCGCTCACGAAGAAGGCGGCGTGCGCGACTGGAGCATTGCGACTGTGAAATTTACCGGCGACGAAGAAGGCAAGGTGAAGCAACTTCACGCCGCAAGAGTTGGCCCTCCCCCGAAGTTTGAGCCGATCGCCGCCTCCGAGTTTACGATGGACGCCGATCTGGTGCTGATTGCCATGGGATTTCTTGGTCCGGTGCGCAACGGCATGATCGAGCAGTTGGGCGTTCAACTCGATAATCGCGGCAATGTGGCGACGGACCAGAATTACATGTCTTCGATTCCCGGCGTGTTTGCGGCCGGCGACATGCGCTGCGGGCAATCCCTGGTTGTTTGGGCAATCTCCGAAGGCCGCAAGGCGGCCGCATGCGTCGACGCTTACCTGAAGGCACTTTCTCTACGGCCTGTTGTCCCTGTCGTTTCCACGGCACGACAAATCGCTTCGTGATGACTGTCGGCGCCAGTTCCTCTAAATGCAGCGGCGCTGCGATGGGGCGGAGTAAGATGACTACTCCCGCGTCATGATCCAACTTACGGATATCCAATCCGCCCTCAATCGAATTCGTACGGACATTCGCATCTCTCCCTGCACGCACTCGGAAACATTTTCCGGACTTACCAATAACTCCATTTTTCTCAAACTGGATAACCAGCAGCGAACCGGCGCTTTCAAAGAGCGGGGCGCTCTGAACAAACTGCTCACGCTTTCACCAGAAGAACGTGCGCACGGCGTGATTGCGGCGTCGGCTGGAAATCATGCGCAAGGCGTGGCTTACCACGCCGGGCGCCACAAAATTCATGCTCGTATTGTGATGCCACTTCCCACGCCGCTCACGAAAGTGTCGTCGACTCGAGCCTATGGCGCGGAGATTGTGCTGCACGGAGCAAACTATGACGAGGCTTACGAATACGCGATCGAGCAAAGCCAACAGGATCATCTGACTTTGATTCACGCTTTCGACGACGACGCGGTGATTGCGGGGCAGGGAACTCTTGGCCTTGAAATTCTGCAGCAGCATCCTAGCATTGAAGTGATCGTAGCGCCGATTGGCGGCGGAGGTCTTATCGGAGGAATCTCCTGCGCGGTGAAGGAAACAAATCCTGCCGTGCAGGTCTTCGGAGTGCAGCCCTCACGAATTCCTTCCATGAAAGCTGCTGTGGCCGAGGGCAAGCCGGTTACCTTGCAATCGGCGAAGACGATTGCCGACGGGATTGCAGTTCGCCGCGCCGGGGAACGGACGCTTCCGCTGGTGCAGAAATATGTGGACGACATCGTTACGGTGGAAGAAGAAGAAATCGCGAACGCGATTCTGTTGCTTCTGGAACGCGAGAAGACGCTCGCCGAAGGCGCCGGAGCTGCTGCCATCGCCGCTGTCCTGAACCGCAAGCTTCCTCTGCAGGGCAAGCGAGTGGCCGTGCTGGTGTGCGGCGGCAACATTGACGTCACTTTGCTTTCGCGCATCATCGAGCGCGGTTTGGTCAAGGACGGTCGCCTGGTGCGCCTGCGCGTTCATCTTCCGGACTACCCCGGCGCTCTGCACCGGCTGACTGGACTGCTTGCCGACCACCGGGCCAATATTGTCGAGACCGCGTACGACCGTGCCTATCACGGAGTCAACTTAGGCGATACGGCCATCGACATCACTATGGAAACTCGAGGGCCCGATCACATCGCGGAACTTCTCGCTGCGCTGGTGTCTGCTGGTTATACCCACGAAAGAATTCTTTAGGCGGAGGGCGCGGGCGTGTAATTCGTCCGTCCGATTCAGGCTTCTGAAAAACCGACAAAAGATTGGCCAATTCCTGCAACGAATCTCGACGCAGAGAATCTGAACGAGAAGAGCCTCTCTTTCCGCATTTGGTGGAACTCTGCAATACTTGTTTTGTCTGGGTAAAACTTTGTAAATCATGGACTTCCGAAGCTTGCAGCAATGTAAAGTAGAAGGTGAGCGCATGAAATTAAAACCGAAGAGAGCAGCCATCGCCGCGATTGTATTTTTCGCGAGTATATCGGGTGCGGTGTGCTCGGGCTACGGCCAATCTACGCCTCAGACCGCCGGTCAACCTGCTATTGCCAGGAAGTTAGGCGCCATCAAAACGATTAGTGGCAACGTCATCACATTGACTCCGGACTCGGGCCCGGACGTGTCGGTGACGGTGCAGCCCAATGCTCGCATCTTAAGTATTGCGCCGGGTGAGAAGGATCTTAAGAATGCGACTCCCATCCAATTGCAGGCCTTGCAGGTGGGCGACCGAGTTCGCGTGCGCGGGCAGGCATCGGCAGACGGCAATTCGATCGCGGCTTTGGAAGTGATCGTAATCCCGCACACCGACCTTGAAGCGCTTCATCAGAAAGAGCAGCAGGACTGGCAGAAGCGAGGTATGGGAGGTCTGGTGAGCGCCGTTGACCCAGCGAACGGCACCATAACAATTTCTGTGACCGGTCTCGGGGGAAAGAAAAACGTTGCAGTGCAAACCTCGAAAAGCACCGTGTTTCGCCGTTATGCGCCGGACTCGGTGAAATTCGATGACGCCAAGCCGAGTACGTTGCAGGAAATCCATCCTGGAGACCAGCTTCGCGTGCGCGGCGATCGTAGTGCCGATGGGGCGACGCTGACGGCGGACGAAATTGTTAGTGGCAGTTTCCGCAACGTCGCGGGTCTGGTTAATTCCGTGGATGCAAGCGCCGGCACAATCGTCGTTCAAGATTTATTGAGTAGGAGGCCAGTGCAGGTGAAGATCACGTCGGAATCGCAGCTTCATAAATTGCCGCCGGAGATGGCGCAGCGCATCGCGATGCGGTTGAAAGGATCCATGCCGGGAACTCCGGGAGCGGCGGGTGGTTCGAGGCCCGCGGGCGGGCAAGCGGCAGGTAACGGTGCGCAAGGGGGTGCTTCGCCGGCGGCAGCGAACCAGGGCAACGGCGGGCCCGGCGGAGGCATGCGCCAGGGTGGCAGCTTTGATTTTCAGCAAATGTTGAGCCGCATGCCTGCGGTGACTGTCGCCGATTTGCACAAAGGCGATGCGGTGCTGATTGTTACTACCGAAGGTACGGCGAGTTCCGGCGGTACCGCCATCACGCTGTTGAGTGGAGTGGAACCGATTCTGCAGGCTGCGCCCAACGGCAGTCAGGCCATGATGCTGGCTCCCTGGAGTTTGGGCGGCGCTCCTGGTGGTGATGCAAGTCAATAAGTGCCCGCTTAAAAGAATTCTCCACGACTTTTATCGATTCCTACGTCTAGAGGAAACAGGATTATCCAATGAAGGTTGAGAAATACCTGCTTTTTGTTCTTTTATTCATGTTGCCTGTCGGCGCGTCATGGGCTCAGACGGCTACTGGAGGATTGCGCGGACAAATCACTGATCCCTCTGGCGCAGCGATCTCTGGCGCCAGCGTCATTCTGACGCCAGCCGCCGGATCTCCAATTGTGGTTCAGAGCAACGCGCAGGGCATGTACGAGTTCAAGTCGTTGCCGGCCGGCAAATATGTTCTTACGGTTTCTGCTTCAGGATTCACGTTGTTCGAGAACGATAACGTTGTGATTACCGATCAGCCTTTGCGTCTCAACATCGCGATGGCAATTGAAGTAGAGCAACAGAAAATTCAGGTTTCTGATACTGCGCCGACCGTCGATGTGAATCCCTCCAACAATGCAGGTGCGATCACTATCTCCGGGAAGGAACTGGAAGCCCTGCCCGATGATCCCGATGAGTTGCAGTCGGATCTGGAGGCGCTCGCCGGGCCTTCCGCCGGTCCGAATGGCGGTCAGATGTATATCGACGGATTCACCGCGGGCCAGCTTCCGCCGAAATCTTCGATTCGTGAAATCCGCATCAATCAGAATCCATTTTCATCCGAGTACGACAAGCTGGGATACGGCCGCATCGAAATTTTCACCAAGCCGGGAACCGACAAGCTGCACGGACAATTCTTTGTGCTGGGCAACGATTCTCCTTTCAACTCACCGGATCCATTCCTCATTGACGAGCCGCCTTATTATTCGGTCCAGTACAACGGGAACGTTGGTGGTCCGATTACTAAGACTTCGTCGTTCTTCTTCAATATTGACCGCCGGGTAATTAATGATCTTTCTGCAACCAACGCGTACGTGCTCGATCCGTCGTTAACACCAACGCCGTTGATCGAGTCGATTCCCAACCCACACCAGCGAACCAATGTAGGTCCCCGGATTGATTGGGCGCCGACGAAAAACAACACGCTCACAGTGCGCTACCAGTATTATCGCGACACAGAAACCAACAACCTCGGAAGCCCGTTGGATCTGCCGACTCAGGCTTATTACTCGCAAACCACGGAAGACACTCTGCAACTCAGCGACACTCAGGTGTTCGGCTCGAAAATTGTCAATGAGATTCACTTCCAATACAACCGCGATGATTCGCTTCAGACTCCGACCGACACGCATCCGACCGTAACTGTGCTCGGCACTTTTACAGGTGGGGGCTACGCCTCAGGCGCCCAAAACGATCAGCAGAATAATTACGAATGGCAGAACTACACGTCGCTGATTCAAGGCAATCACTCGCTCAAGTTCGGGGCGCGAGTGCGCATGACGCAAGATACAAATTATTCCACTTCGGGCTTCAATGGGACGTTTACATTTTCTTCGCTGCCATCCAGCGGCTCTGCCGATACTCCTGCGAATTGCGCGGCCCTCGGAACGAATCCGCCGTGCCCTATCTCGTTGCTCTATGCCGAGCAGCAGTTAATGAGCGGAGGAACGCCTTATGCGACGCAGCTGACGTATACCACTGGCGTTCCTACTGCCGGCCTCACATATTTCGACGTTGAGCCATACGTTCAAGACGATTGGCGGGTCAAACCAAACCTCACCATAAGCTCCGGTTTGCGCTTCGAAACCCAAGACCACATTAGTAATCGAGCAGACTGGGCGCCGCGCTTCGGCTTTGCGTGGGGAGTGGGCGGCAGAAGCGCTCCTCCGAAGGTGGTGATTCGCGGCGGTTACGGGATTTTTTATGATCGCTTCGCGACGACACAGATTTTGCAGGCGGAACGTTTGAATGGCGTGATCCAACAGCAGTTCATTGTTGACAATCCCACTTGCTTCCCCGGCGTCGATGTCGCGCTCACCAGCTTTTCGAATTGTGGCCCGGTGTCTGGACCATCCAATGTTTATCAGATCAGTTCGCGACTACACGCTCCGTACACGCTGCAGGGAGCACTCGGTGTGGAACGCCAACTTACAAAGTCGGCAACGCTCTCGGTGATTTACCTCAGTTCGCGTGGCTTCGACGAGCTCGCCCTTATCAACGCAAATGCTCCTTACCCAGGTACACCGTGCGCTCCCAATTGTCCCCTGATTAACGGTGGCAATATCTACCGTTACGTCTCCGAGGCCAATTTCAAGCAAAACCAGTTCATGATGAACTCGAACGTGCGCGTGGGCGCCAAGGTGCAACTCTTTGGATATTATTCGCTGAGCTACGCCGACAGCGACGCATCGGGAAGCGGAGGCGGCAGTTCTTTTGCTCCGGGCTTTGTGTCCAATTCTTATAACATCCGGCAGGATTACGGGCGCGCCTCGTTTGACATCAGGAATCGCGTGTTTCTCGGCGGCAGCATCTCGTTGCCATATCTGTTCCGGTTGAGCCCGTTCATGGTCTTCACTTCCGGATCTCCTTTTAACATTACGTCTCCCATCGACGTGAACGGAGATCAGATTTACAACGACCGCCCGGGATTTGTTTCGTCGGCGACCTGCGCTAACGGAACTCAACCTACCGGACCACAAAACAGCATTTATTGCACAAGCCTGGGAACCTTCGACGTGCTTGGGGGAGGAAAACTTCTGCCTATTAACGCTGAAACCGGCCCGAATCACTTTGTCATGAACTTGCGCCTGACGAAGACCTTTGGCATTGGACCCAAGGCGAAACCTGGCGCAGGACCGGGGTCTGGCGGCGGTGGCGGAGGCGGCGGTCGCCGCGGTGGTCCGCTCTTCGGCGGCGGCCCCTCGTTCACTTCGGTCACTTCTGATCGCCGCTACAATCTCACTCTTGGCTTGAATGCGCGCAATGTGTTCAACAATGTGAACGTGGCCAATCCGAATGCTGTGGTCGGCTCCCGGCTTTTCGACGTGTCGAATTCTCTTCAGGGCGGGCCGTTCTCGCCGGGAACCGCGGCTAATCGCAAACTTGAGTTGCAGGCCACGTTTAGTTTCTAGTGGCAAGTACGGCGGAGGAATGCGTCCCCGCTACGTGGGCTGTAGGCTATCGCCAATCGAGCGATTCGGGTTATGCTGAAAGCGCGGGTTCCATCCTGCGCAATCGAGCCGGGCAGTCCCTCAAACGAAGGTTCCGAAAACTGATTGTCTTCCATTCTGATTACCAGGCGAACATTTATTCAGGCTGCGGCAGGCGCAGGTGTGGTGGGCCTGGGCGCCGATGCCGTACTGATTGCGCCGAACCGTCCTCGAATTGTGCGCAAGGAGATTTCTTTGCGGCGTTGGCCGTCGCGGCTGGATGGTTTCACGATCGCGATGGTCAGCGACTTTCATTACGATCCTTATTTTTCCGTTCACCCGATTCGGGCATCGATCGGCATGGTCAACGGTCTGCGTCCCGACTTGATCGTCCTGACTGGAGACTTTGTTTCGGATCCGCTTTCTCGCCATAAAGCGGAGGCAGCACTTGCCGCAGAACCTTGTGCGCAACTGTTGCGGCAAATGCATGCGCCGTGCGGTTTGTGGGCGGTATTGGGAAACCACGACGTCGTGACTGACCCGCGCCGCGTTACGAACTCACTTCTCTCGGAGGGAATTCAAGTTCTCAACAATCGGTCGGTTCCGATGGAACGCGATGGCGCGCGCTTTTGGCTGGCCGGCGTGGACGACGTGCTGGAACGCCGATCCGATTTAGGTGCGGCGTTGCATAATATACCCGCCGATGAATGCGTAGTATTGCTCGCCCACGAGCCGGACTTCGCCGATTACGCAGCGCGCTATCCCGTGGATCTGCAACTGTCGGGGCACTCTCACGGAGGCCAGGTGCGGCTACCGCTGGCCGGTCCGGTTTGGTTACCCGCCCTGGCAAAAAAGTACGTTTGGGGCTTGTATGAGATCCGGGGACTCACGCTTTATACCAACCCCGGCTTAGGCACCGTGAATGTTCCGGTTCGATTAAATTGCCCTCCGGAAGTCACTTTCTTCACTCTACGCCGCGCTGTCTCCTCTTGAATGTGCAACTCCTTTCACTGGGCGCTATCTTCCGCGTGAGGTCTCGCCCGTATTTCATTGCAGGAAAAAGAGATATTGCCGACGGATAGTGGTACTGCGCTTGCCGCATCAGGGCTAGGAGAGAACGTCATGCGACCCAGCTGGCCCGTGCTCTTATTGCTTTTGGCGACGACTGCCGCGGCGGTGACCACCCCGTTGCCGCGCATGCAACCGGCAGATTTTGAGCAGCGTGAAGGCCATGTGTTCAAAATCCTGAGCCGCGATTCTCAGTTCGCCGATGTGCCCCAGAGTTCGCGTCCAGCTTGCGAACAGGTTCAACCGCCCGAAGCCCTCACCACGCCCGAGCCGCTTTACACCCCGATGGCCCAGGGCGAGCGGGTAAAAGTCAGCTTCATCATCGGAACTGACGGGCGCGTTCACAGCCCATTGATTCTTGAGAGCGCAGGGATCGCCGGCGACCGCCATGTTCTGCAAACCGTGCGCACGTGGCGATATCGTCCGGCCACCTGCAACGGCGTGCCAACGGAGACGGAAGGCAAAATCGAATTCTCCAGTCGATAGCCCCGGAGCAATAGCCCCCGACCGAGCCGCTAGGCTAGAATGACCAGCATCGGCTGATTCGATTTCCGATTTTTGGACCAAGATCGTGGAGCAAGATAAAAGAAATCCCAAATCGTCGAGTGCTCCTGCGGATTTTCCGGTGCGCAACTCCGAACTGGAAGGCTTGTATCGCGGTGTGCAACCTGAAATGCATCGACCCAAACCCAGTCCGGATGCGCTAGCCGCGGCCCTCGAAGCCGCCCAGCGGTTGGCTGCGGAAGCCGATGCGGAACAGGCTGCAGACGATACCGCGCAGGAACTTACCAACGATTCCGTCACGGTTGTTTGCCAAACTTGTGGATACCGTAATCGTACCGGCAACAAGTTTTGCAGTATGTGCGGAAACGCTGTTCTCGGATTGGAATCCGGGTACAGACCTCCCGCAGAAAACCGTTCGCCTGCTCTTGCGCTGCCGGCGAATCCATTCCCAGATCCGGAGTCTGAGCCTCATCAGAGGGCAAGCCGGTCGCCTGGATCCGAAACGCATCACTACCATCACCATTATCATCACCACTATTTCCCCGGAGCACAGGATGGAATAGGAGCCAGGGCGGCAGGCGATTCAGTCCGCGCGGAGCAACCACGCGAACTGCGGCCCATGGCGGCGCTGAGAGGCGACATGAGCCGGGCCGAGGCCGCCGTGCGGCAGGTGACGCACGAGTGGGTGCTGGCGTGCAACACCAAGCACCTTGACGATCTGCTCGATCTTTACGTACCCGATGCGCTGGTCTTGCGATCTAATTGTCCTCCCATCCGCGGCGCGGCTGCGGTTCGCGAGTTTTTCTTCGGCGCGTTAGATGCGGGATTGGGCGAAGTGGAAGTCGAACCGCTGCGCGTGGAAGTTGTTGGCGATCTGGCTTATGAAGCGGGACGGTGCAAGGCGCTGATTCCGAGCGCGACGGGCAAGCGTCGCGAAGAGCGGGGGAAATATCTTTGGGTGTGTGCGCGGCAGAGCAATGGCGAATGGAAGTTGGCCGCCGATTGCTGGTCCAGCGATCTAACGCTCAGTTCGTTGGAATCGGATGTGCCGCCGGGCGCAGCCGTCAAGACTGTTCAACCGCGCAAGAATTCGTAACCACGTGCGCGTGTTCTGTTAGAGCGCTACATCCATGTGCGCCAGGTCATCTTTCAGTTGCTCCAATCGCTGCATCTGGATCGTTTTCATTCCCAGCTTGGCGGCGCATTCCAGATTGATCTCACGGTCGTCGATGAAGCAACATTGTTCCGCGGGAATCTGCGTGGTCTCCAGCGCCAGGCGATAAATGTCTCGCTCAGGCTTGCGAAAGCCAACGAAACAAGAGCTGAGAAACAGGCGAAATATGTTTCGCAACCCATACTTTTCGATCCGGTAATTATTGAGTTCGCGCGATTCGTTGTTGAGAGTGCTCATAAAATACTTGCCCGAGTCGGCCAGAGATTGCGCGAATTTGATCACTTCAGGAAATGGGTGCGACAGCGAGAACATGTAGTCGCGAAACTCATTTGCCGTGAATGAGCGTGGGCGATAGAAGACGGTGCGGTCCAGATATTCTTCGAGCGTAATCTTTCCGCGTTCGAACGAAGAGACGACCATCTCGTGACGGGCGTGGAATTCCTTTTCGTCGAGGTGAAAATGCTGCAGCGCTTCGGCGCGCTCGGTGTGGTCCCAGGCGTTGGTGAGCAGAACACCGCCGATATCCCAGAAGATGGCGCGAATGGCAGGCAAAGTGTCGGTCCTCCGAAATCAAGTTCTCAGGAAAGTGTAGATGAACCCGGTCGCCTACGGGAATTCCGTAGCGTCTTTCGCAAATTGATTTCGAATGAGGACAGAAAGCCCGCACAAGTTTCGCTTAGAAAGGCAACCGGGACGGAGCTATAGTGATGGGCAAGCTTATGACGCGAAGAGAACTCACTGAGGGCGAGACCGCCGTTTTGATTTTGATCCAGCAAGGATACGGCGCGCACAACAGCGTCGATAAAGTCTTTTTCAGCCCTGCGAACGAAGCCGTCATGTTTGTGAGATTGTTGAACGGGATGTCGATTGTGATGGCGAACCTGTCGAATCTTGCCGCCCGGCGCGCCGATGGAACTATTGCGAGCGATGAGGAATTGAAAATAAAGTGGTTGCGCCTCGGCAAGTGATAAGTGAATTCTTCCTGTAGTTTCTATTTTGCGCCAAACACTTCTTTTAGGAGAGGTGTGGTTTGCGCGGCGGGAGTAGCTCGGATTTTTATTTCTTCCTGTCCGAGTAAATAGAAAAGCCCGTCCAGAGTTTTGCTCGCGACGTACTTATCCAGGTCAAATTCGTTGGCAATGGCGCTGCCACCGGGCGCGGTTTTGATGACGTGATCGTATTTCTTGATCACTCCGCCGCGTTGCAGGGCATTGTGAACGATTGGCGTGAATACCGTGCTGATGTCCGCGGAACAAGTTTGTTCGAAGTACTCCGTGGCCGCGGTTGCGCCACCCGTGAGAATGCTGCGGGGGTGGGCAATGGTCAGCTTAGTGATGGCGTTGAGAATAATCTGCTTCGCCTGTGGCGTGGCGCGTTCGGCAGCGCGGTTCATGCCGATTTCCATGTCATCGACCGTGTCGCCCTCGCCGAGCAAACGCATAGCTTTTCCCACAGACTGAAGTTTAGTCGGCAAGAGAATGCGGATGGTTTGGTTATTCAGGAATCCGTCGGAACGGCCGGCAGTTGAAATGGCCTTCGCAGAGCCGATTTCGAGCGCCTGCTTGAGGGCCGCCGCGATCTCGTTGTCCGTGGGACTGGCGTCCGGCGCAGCAGAATTCTCCGCGTCCTTGCGATTCGCGTTTGCGTTTTCCTGGGCGGAGCCGGAAACGCAGACGCATAGCGCCAAAGCAAAAGTAAGCAGAAAGCGCATGAGGTTTTTCATGGAGAAAGTGAGAAATGATTCTATCAAGAGCGGCTGTGCATGGGCTGTTTGCTTCCGAAGTTGGCCTCATTCTCCATCGGCAAGGTCATCCCGAGCGCAGCCGCTTTTCAGGCGGAGCGAGGGATCTCGGTCTACACGGGCCTCGAAGGGCCTCCCGTGATTGAACCTTCCGCTGCAGGAAATGTACAAATTCGTGACAGAACGCTGACAACCTCAACCTGGCATCCGGCCTAGGATTCGGAGGCTCACTCAGAGAAGTGTGAATTGCGTGCGTCGCATCTTCACTCCCCTGCCTCTGATCTGGCGTCATAAAAGGAGGTTCGTATGCAGCGTCGCATGATTCCGCTCACACTTGTCCTAGGCCTCGCGCCGATCTTTGCTTCAAACCTAGCCGTAGCACAGTATCGGCTCACGAATTTATCTTCCAACCAAGTCAATCAAGCATTGCACGACGATCCGTTACTGGTAAATGGATGGGGGATGGCTCACGGTGCGGGCTCACCCTGGTGGATAAGTGACAACACCTCGGGGTGGTCAACCTTGTACGACAACGAAGGAGTTCAAGTGACGACCGTGAAGGTGCTGATTCCTACGGCTGGAAACGGCCCCGATTCGCCGACCGGATTGAACGGTCCGGGTTCTCCGACCGGGATGGTATTTAACGGATCGAAGGAATTCCAGGTTAAAGCCGGGGCTGCAGCCGCTTTCTTGTTCGACACCTTGGATGGAACGATCAGCGGCTGGACCCCGGGGTCAAACTTTAACGAGGCGACCTTAGTAGTCGACACCACAGCCAATAAGAATCCGCATCCAGCCGTCTACACTGGTCTGGCGATCACCAACAAAACTTCGGGAAACTTCTTATTCGCGGCCGACATGGCGAATGGGAAGGTGGATGTTTACGACGGCACTTTCACTCCAGTGACGCTGGCCGCTGGGGCGTTCTTGGATTCGTCGCTGCCATCGGATTTTGTGCCGTTCGGAATTCAGGACATCAATGGAAAAGTGTACGTAGCCTTTGCCAGCGCCAGCGGCGCGAGCGGCGGATTTGTCGAGGAGTTTAACGAAGACGGCACTCCCACACCCGGAGTACCGAGGCCGTTGATCCATGGGTGGCCGCTGAATCAGCCGTGGGGCGTTGCCCTGGCGCCCAGCGGCTTCGGAAAATTGAGCAATACGCTTTTGATTTCGAACAACACCAATCATGGAAAGATCCACGGTTTCAACCCCGTGACCGGACGGTTCGTTGGTGTGATAGAGGAGCATGACCGGCCGATCTCGATTGATCAGCTGTGGGGCATCGCTTTCGGTGACGGGCTGGGAAAAAATGGAACGACTACTCAGCTATTCTTTACCGCCGGACCCGCTAACAACCTCGCTGGAACATTCGGAGTAATTGCGCCCGAAAGCAAGTGAGCAAGTGAGTCATTGATTCGTGGTTATAGAACTTGGCCAGACAAAAAAGCAGGGCCGCTCTCAAAGGGCGGCCCTCAGGTTTTTTGGCGAATATGGTGAGCGCGGCAGGACTCGAACCTGCGACCCATGCCTTAAAAG
>CAWDGL010000008.1:0-1788741 GCA_963801885.1 uncultured Acidobacteriaceae bacterium | reverse complement strand
GTTCAGTCACCAAAGATGTCGAAGCCTACCTTGCTCTGGGCACTCTGCTCTTGGACCAAAATCGCCCCAAGGACGCCATCCCAGTACTAATTGAGGCGACGCAAATTGCCCCGTCGGTGTCGCGAAGTCACGAATTATTGGGAAGGGCCTACCTTCAGATCGTAGAGCTTGTGAAAGCGCAGACGGAATTGGAACGAGCGGTGAGTCTCTCACCCGACACCGTTCACTTGCACTACATTCTCGGCCAGATCTACCGAAAAGAGGGGTTTTTAACGAAAGCTAAAGCGGAATTCGATCGCTGCGCGGCTTTACAGGGAGGAAATTTTTCGGACCGTTAGTTAAGATGTACGCAGGCGTAACATCATCATACAGGGCCGAACTTGAGTCGGGACCAGCGCACTCATCGGAGCGGGGTCGAAGTAGCCGTCACTGTTTCGGCGTATCGGGTATTTTTGATTTTTCCTTCATCACCTCTTCGGCGTGTCTTGCTTCTGCCTCGCGCGCACTCTGCTCCAGCTTTCCAAAAGTGGCCATTTCCGCGTTGGCATCCGCTGTTCTTCCCAGACTGCGGTAGGCTTGCGCCAGCATGAAGTGGAGTCGCGGCTGGTTCGGGTTGCCTTTGATTGCCGTTTTCAAATCCGGCACTGCATCTTCGTACCGATTCAGTCGAATAAGTGCGGTGGCCCGGTCCGGCAAGACCTCCGTCAGATATGGGCAAGTCTGCAGAGCCTGATTGATTTCGTCGAGCGCCTCTTCCGGACGCACATGCTGTTCGAGCAGAATGTCGCCGAGCTTCCATCGTGCGTTGCAGTTTCCGGGGTCATTGGCTAGTTCCGCTTGAAACTGTTCCGTCGCGTCCGCCCAGGCATCGAGCTGCCAATACGCATTGCCGAGTTTATAGTGCGTACCAGTCTGTTGTGGACCGATTTCAACCGCCTTCTTGTATTCCACCAGCGCACCATCGAAATTCTTCATGCTGGCCATGACGTCACCGCGGATTTCGTGAGACAACACAGAATTAGGATCGATGGCGTCAACCTTCGCGAGAGCTGCTTCGGAAAGCTGGATGTACACGTTCCCCAGCATGTACCAGATCTCCTGATTGTTTGGTTCGCGTTTGGCCAGCTCCTGCAAGTGCGTGGCGGCGGGGCCGAAGTCCTCAAGTTTGATCAGGTCTTTGGCAAGATAAAGTTCTGCGTTGTTGTCCTTTGGATTCGCTCGGACCGCTGTCTCCAACGGCTGTCGCGCATCCTTATAATCGCCCTCCTCGTAATAAGCGACGCCCAGAAGGATGGTCGCGGAATACATAGAACGATCCGCTTCCAAGCCTTGCTTCAGGATGGCAATGGCCTTGGTGTATTGGTGCTGTCGCAGATAGAGTGCGCCTAGATTGTTGTACGCAGGCCCCAGCCTTGGCGCGATGGCCAGAATCGACTGATACTTTGAGATTGAGCCGGTTATGTCACCCCTTTGCTCGTCCGTTTTGGCCTCCGAGTAGAGCTGCATCACGCGAGGATCGTCTGCCTTCGCTTTCGATTGTGGCTGTGCCTCGAGCACGGGAAAGAGCGAAATCGAGCCAACAAGAAAGCAGCTGCGGACTGCTTTGGCAACGCGCATTGAATTCGGAGCAGAGAAGAGACCCCGGGGCATGACTCGTTCGATTCTACTCGGTCTTACGCTTTTCAAACACCCGACTGGCACCGGCAATAATCACCGGTTGCTGCCCGTGTCACGCCGTTGTCAGCAGCTTTTGTAAGGGCAGCCGGGACACAAAACATTAATGCCGAACGACTATTTGGGAGCCGGTAAGAGAGTAATACCAAACACCAGAACACTTCTGTTGCTCGGCAGAGTGACGCTACGGACTGCTTTGCTGCTGTCGAGATTGAAGGAATAGGCAAAACCATAGAACGTATTCGAATCCTTCGATCCGTCGCTTACCAGGCGGTAGGGCAGAGTGAAAGCCACTGATTCTCCGGGGAAACTCCGCGGCGACGCCCAATCGCTCAGGTTTTGAGAGAACGTGGACGATGTGCCATCGGCATAGGTTACGTTGAAGGTTTGGAGTTCCTGATCGCCGTTGACTGCAAGCGCCAGAATCTTGACGTTGGAAAATTTTCCTTCCGGCAGGTTCACTGTTTGGCCGCTGACAACATCAGGTGCGTTGGGTGGGCCGATTTTGAAAATCACGTCGCCGCCGACCTGTTCTCTGCCAATCGCCTCAGCCGAGAATGAGGAGCCATCGCCGTCAAGACTGTTCTCTGGCGAGAACTTCGCGCCGTCGCTGTAGATGCCGGTGATGTTATAAGCGGAACTCAGATCGACGGGCACGGTACCGGCAAGAATTGGTGTGACCGTCACTGCAATCGTAGCGGTGTGCGACGTATTGCCGGATTGTGCCGCGACAGTAACGGTTGTGCTGGAAGGCGCGGCCGATCGTTGTGCTGTGAGCGTCAGCGTGCTCGATCCGGAAGTACTCGGTGGATTGAAGGACGCGGTGACTCCGCTCGGCAGGCCGGTGGCGGCCAAGGTGACAGTGCCCTCGAAGCTTCCTCGCGGCATGAGGAAGACCTTTGCACTGCCACCGCGGCCTTGCGATATCGACATCCTGTTTGACGAGGTCGACAGAGTGAAATCACTGGGCCCGGCATTGGGCGAAGGCAGAACGTCATAGAGAGGCTGCGCTGGTGTTACTTCCGGGTTCTCGTTCGCGACCGACATAGCCAGAATCCGGATTTTGTCGTTCGCCGGGAGTTTTATGTTTTTTGCGTTTTCCGGCAGCGGCAGAGAATAGGCGAACAAATATGAGTACGAATAGGGGATATTTACGCCTTTCGCATCATGACGATGGTCACAGAACCACGCCAGATCGGCGCCTTTGATGTAGCTGCGCTTGAGGCC
This sequence comes from uncultured Acidobacteriaceae bacterium, assembly GCA_963801885.1. Taxonomy (GTDB): domain Bacteria; phylum Acidobacteriota; class Terriglobia; order Terriglobales; family Acidobacteriaceae; genus Sulfotelmatobacter. Next base: position 1,785,840 of record CAWDGL010000008.1, on the reverse strand, counting down.
GATCATGTCGCCATAGTCGTCGTGCGATGTGTCTTTCGAACTCCACTCGCGATCATTCCACTGGCCAATAAAGCCGCTCCAGTCCTCAATGGTCAGCTCTGCCCTGTTCGCGCCGATTTCGAGCGTGGATTTCTGATCGCCGTTAGAGGACGCGGCGAGCAGGTAAAGGCGATTGTGGCGGCCTTGCGGCAGCGCGATGACTTGTCCCTTGGCGGTGACGGCGTTCGGTGAATTTGTTTTTGCGGCGGCAAGCTCAAACTTCACGCCGTTAAAGGTGATCTGCGAAGGCAACATTTCCGCGGGGAAGGAGTTGCCTTTGCCGTCGAAGCCAGTTTGCGATTGGGCACCGTCGTTCGTGCTGGTCGCCAGGTCGTAATGCAGTGAGACCGGCGTTGATTCCGCGGGTGCAATTTTCTGGGGTGCGGCCCCGAGTTTCAGCGCAAAGGTGCGCGGCTGGTACGCGTGAAATGAAGTCACGAGCGCACCGTCGCTGACCGTCGCTGGACCGACCGGTTCCTCTTGTCCGTTGACTTCGCGAGCGGCGGTGATCGGAGAGGCGAACGTAATTCTTACGTTCTTTTGCGGTTTACCATCCAGTTCGACCAATCGGATGACGATCTCATTACCGTCTTCCGCTTTCTTTACGGCCAGCGCACGAATCCGCGGATTGCTGATCTTCAGCAATGAGAAAGTTCGGCCGAGGGGCCCTTCGTGCTTTGAAGTCTGGAACGCGACGAGAGGCGCGTTGAGGCGCTGTGCCTGCCAGTCGGTCTGGGCGTCGCGCCATCCGCCCGCGTGGCCCGCAATGCCGTAGGTGAATTCGTGGTGGCCAATGTCTTGCGTCCCCTGGTCGGCGTAGCCTCCTGCGGTGCCCGGTGTTCGGATCAGCGTCAAGCGGATCGTATTGTCTGTAGGCTTGTCCGATCCGTTCTTGCAATCGGTGAGAATGGTTGCGCCGAATTCGCCGCTGGCATCGGTGAGATCGATCCATTGATGTGACGGCACTTCGAATTTCTTCGGCTCAGCCGTCGGACGTTCGATGGTTCCAATGTCCCAGTTGTACGTAGCAACGTGGTTCGAAGCGGTGAGCGGAAACGTCGCTTTGAGATTCGATTCGCGAGTGGTCCAATCGATGACGTTCGCAAACTCGACGCGCTTGCCAGCGTCCCCTGCAGCGAGGCTGATGGTTTGAACGAAGCGGGAGCCTAAGGTCTCACGAGAAACCTCAATGGCGACCCGCACAGGGCCATTCTCGACGACCCGAATTCGGGCCTGCCCGGAGACATATGCCTTCGGGGGAGCCTGTTCTTGATCCCAGTCCATGTTCCAGGCGGGCCATTGCTTTGGGTTGTCATAAGAGATGGCGAGCCGGGCGGGGCCGGATAGCAGCTCTTTACTTATAGTTTTGTCGAAGATGCTGGCAACGTCGCCGTCGGAATTGATCTTCACCCGGTAATACTCGTTCTCGAGTTCATTGTTTGAAACCCTGAGCTGCGACGGTGTTTCGGGATTGGCGCCGGGCTGAACGTCATAAACGGAGTAGCCCACCGAGGGCACGCTCGCCGGAAAGATGATCTTGTTACCAGAAATCTGGCCGGGAATTTCTCTTCCATCCGGCGTGGTCACGCGAACTGCTTTCGGCATGCCCTCTGAAAAATCAATGCCGGCCTCGACCAGATCCTCGCGCTCGATATTGAGAGGGTTATAGACGACGATTGGGATTTCTTTAGTCTGTGTATTCAGTCCAGCCGCTACAGCTTCCGTCGCATTTGTCAGTACTCCGGCGAATTGATTCATCGCGATGACATCATCATTCCAGGCAAACTCGTAAGAGCGTGGCGTCGCCGTTCCCGCCGCGATGTCGTGAAAGTGTCCGCCCATGACGAGGGTCCATGCATCATTCAGGCGAGCCAACGGATAAGAACGCGCGCCGAGCCATTCCGCGGCAATCGATGCCTTCTCTGCAGCGTCGGCCAGGATCTCTTCTCTCCTGAGCCAGCGCTTCTGGTACGCCTGCGACGTCAACGAACCGGCCGAGTGATTGGTAAGTTCCATCTCGCCGGTGTAGCGGGGAAGATGGACGGCCTCTTCGGGCGTGATGTCGAGAAACATCTGATCGGCTTTGGCAGAGATGACGTGAACGGGGCCGTCGCCGACCGGTATGGCGGGCCAATCCTTATGCTGATCTCTCCGAGAGAAAAATTGGTTCGCGGGAGGCAGTCCGACGCTGCCTTTCGTGACGATGGCTTCGAGGCGCTTGACGGAGTCTTCGTCGGGCGCACCGCCAATATCGCCGGTTCCATAATAGTGATAGTCGGTGAACAGGCCGCTGACCTTCCCGTTGTTCTCAACGCGAGTGGCCCAGTCGCCCTGATAGCGATCGAACTCATGTTCCTGCTGGCCATGGTCCAGTGCGTACTGTTCCCGGCGAAGAGAGATGAATTCCTGAACTTGTTTCTGATCGAAGGACTGACCGCTCTGTTCCGCCTGCTGAAGTGTCTTTTCCAGGTCGCCAATTTTCTTTCGCAATTCCTCAAACGCGGGGTTCGGAAGTTCTGGGGGGAGGGGCTTGCTCACATCAGTTTCGATGCCGCCACCGTAGCTGCCCGGATTGATCCCTGCGAGAATGCCTTCTCCATCCGGTCCGACCCAGACGCCGACGTTGAAGGGAGTGCCTTCGGGAGTGCGCTCAATCGACTGCGGACCTCCTCCGGGTGCGGACGATCCCCACACCAGTTTTTGCGTGGAGAAGCCTCTGACGCCGGAATGCGCGAGGATCGTGGGCAGCGATGCGGGAAACCCGAAACAGTCGGGCAGCATATATTCGGCGCTGGCCTTTCCGAATTCTTTGCGGAACCATCGGTTGCCATAGAGAATCTGGCGGATGATTGCTTCGGCGTTTGGAGCGTTGACGTCTCCTTCCTCCATTGAGGACCCTGCCGGAAACCAACGGCCTTCGTCCACATACTTTTTCACCTTCGCAAAGTCGGCTGGGAAGTACTCCTTCATGAAACGGTAGCGATTGGCGCCGCTGAAGTTGAAAACGTAGTGAGGATACTTTTCGAACAGCTTGAAATTATCCTCCATAGTCTTGCGGATGTATTCGTCGATAACTTGGGGATACTCCCATCGCCATTCCGTGTCCAGGTGGGCGTACCCGACGACGTACAGCGTAGGTTGCTTGGTGAGGTCAGGTTTATCCGCATTCTGCGCTAGAGCACCATGGAGTAACAACAGGATCACGCTGAAAGGTAGTAGCAGAAGATGGAAGCGTCGCAGCATTTGTTCTCCAGCAAGTTGGCTCTTGGTTAACTCTTTGTGCTTCAGCTCGCGCCGTTCCGTGGTATGGGTGTCCGAGGCACCGGCCAAATCGATATTGTTAGTGAATTCATCCAACTGCACAACGAACTTAGACGCGCTCCGGCGAGATCAGGTTCGGCTGGCAAGTATGGAGGCGAAGCGCGTGAAAAAGAAATAGTAGACATTTAACATTAGCTGCACTAATGTAACGTTCCGTGAAACAGGCAGTGACATCCTCAACCCCGCGCATGTCCTCGGGCGCTCGGATGATCGTCCACGAACTTGAGGTATATCTGCGCGAAACCAGGGTGCGCCGCGTGCACTTCGGCGACGAAACGATTGTGCCGCCCCCGCTAGCCTACGTCACGAACTTCCCCCGGCTGTCACTTCCGCTCTGCGGATTTCATGCCATGGAGATCGCCCACGGCGGGCGCATTGAACTGATCAAACCGGTTCGGGGTCATGCCGTGTTCGTCCCCGATCATGCATGGAACAAGCCCGACTGGTCAGGCCGCGTGGATGTGGTCACCTTTTTATTTGGCGTGAAACAGATCGGCATCAGTCTGGTACGGCACAAGGGTGGATCGCAAGTGCCTGCAACGGCGGTCAAAGCCAGCGTCCATGGAGGCTATGACGTGCCCACGCATAGCATTCTTGCCGCGCTTATGGTGTTGGCGGCAGATCGCTCGAAAGGTCCATTGGCACGCCTTCTGACGGAATCCCTGCTGCATGCCTGCTTGCGGCTATTAAAAGCGCCGCAAAAGCACAGTCCGCGGAAAGCCATTCGCACCTACGAGTCTCTCTGTTTATATGTTCAGGAGAACTTTCATACGCCCCTGACGCGCGAGACTATTGCGCGGCACTTCGGACTGGCCCCGAACCACGTTTCCCGGTTGTTTCGCAAGGAAGGTTTCATGAAGTTTAACGATTACTTGAACCTCGTACGGGTGAACCGGGCCAAGTTCATGCTGCAGAATTACAGCTTGACGCTCAAGGAGATTGCCTCCAGTTGCTGCTACAGCGATCCCGCTTATTTCTGCCGAGTCTTCAAGAAAGTATGTAAGGTGACTCCCACCGAATATCGGGCACAGAACACAGCACAGGCGGCCGAAGAAGTCCCGAGGGCGGTCGCGCCACGAAATGTTGCATCAGTGCAATAAACGTTCCATCTCTACTGTTTCCAGAATAGGACAGATCAAACATACTTACACAACTGCGTGTCCGGGTTATGAAAAGGGGAGCGTATGACTCGACTTAGCCTGCATGGCAGTCGTGCCAGGTACGCGGGGCGAGCAGGATCTTAGTCACAAAGCTGGGGGATGAGCACAAGTACACGGGTGTAACTGCATTGCGACTTGGGCGCAGTGCTGGATGGGGAATGCTGGAATCACTGAAGAAACTCAGGCAGCATTTATTGACCGGCGTGTCGTATGCGATTCCGTTCATCGCGTGCGGAGGCATCCTCATTGCAATTGCCATTGCTTTTGCCCCGATGACTGCCAAGGGTCCGGATTTCTCTCATTCCCCAATTCTCAAATTGATCTGCGACGTTGGGTCCGGTGCCTTTTCTTTGATGTTCCCGGTTCTTGCTGGTTATATGTCCTACTCGATTGCACAGAAACCCGGTCTCGTACCCGGATTCTTGGGAGGATATCTTGCTGGGCAAGTGAAGGCTGGCTTTCTCGGAGCGATCCTGATCGGCCTCATTTCTGGGTATGTCGTAGAGGCGCTGAAAAAGATTCCGGTCTCAAAATATCTGCGCCCTATCATGCCGATCCTGGTAATTCCGATTTTGTCAGGAGCGTTCGTGGGAGTGCTGATGATTAAGGTCCTGGGTCCGCCAATTGCGATGTTCATGGACCACGCCAATCAGGCGCTCATGTCGATGAGTACGGGAAACGATGTCCTGCTCGCGCTTCTGCTTGGGGCGATGATTGCCTTCGATATGGGAGGCCCCGTCAACAAGGCCGCCTTCTTTTTCGGGGCGGCGATGATCAGCGAAGGTAACTATCGAATCATGGGGGCATGTGCAGCTGCGATCTGCACGCCGCCGCTCGGAATGGGACTTGCGACGCTGATTCGCAAGAAGCTGTGGAGCCAGGAAGAAAGAGAAGCCGGCCTTGCGGCCATCGCTATGGGCATGATTGGGATTACGGAAGGTGCGATTCCATTTGCCGCGGGTGATCCGATCCGTGTTATCCCATGCATCGTGATCGGATCCTCCGTTGCGGCTGCAATCGCCATGTTAGGGCAAGTTGGAGATCACGCGCCCCATGGTGGGCCCATCGTCCTGTTCCTGCTGTTGATCGATCATAAGGCGGCATATGTGCTGGCAATTCTGATAGGGACATTCCTCACGGCGGGTTTGATCTTGCTGCTGCGAGTTCGGGCAAACAGAACGGGCGAGAGAAGGAGCGAGGAGGCTGCATGAAAATCGTCGCGGTTACGGCGTGTCCGACGGGCATTGCTCATACCTACATGGCGGCTGCGCGGCTGGAGAAGGTGGCGAAAAACTTTGGCCATGAGATCAAGGTAGAGACCCAGGGCGCCATGGGAATCGAGAACAAGTTGACGGAGACTGACATTCGGCAAGCGCAGATCGCCATCTTTGCCGTGGACATCGAAGTCGAGGGCCGCGAACGATTCAACGGCGTAAAGGTGATCCAGGTCGCGCTGCAGGATGCTCTCAAAAAACCGGAGAACATTTTTTCCAACATCTAGCGGTGAAATGACGCAGACGTTGAATCCTTCATTGCAGTACGAGTTTTCCTGCCCGCTGACCAGCGGGTTGCACGCACGTCCGGCAAGCCATCTGGCGGAGGTCGCCAACCGCTTTCTGTCCGATTGCAGCGTAACGAATTTTCGCAATGGCCTGGTAGCCAACGCGAAGAGTGTGCTGGGTGTGATTGCCGCTGACATCCGGTACCAGGATCGTTGTGTACTGTTCGTCAGTGGCTCCGACGAACACCTGGCGCAGTCGGCGCTGAAGCAATTCCTGGAAAAGAACCTGCCGCGCTGCGATGTTCCCCTGGCGGAGTTTCCAGCGGCGGATCTCGATGGAGCGGTGCCAAGAACGCTACAAGCAGCCCATACCGCGTACATCAGCGGTATGCCCGTGAGCCGGGGCATCTCGCAAGGTAAGGTCGTTTTGGTACGAAGGATCACCCTGCCCAACGACCTTGGCTCCGGGGAACCGTTGAACATGCAGAAGGAACTGGCACGGATCCATGAGGCCGTGGCCGCTGTCCGCCAGCGAATTGGCGAGCAATTGAAATATGCAATTACGCCGGTTAGTACCGCTGTGCTGCAAGCCAATCTGGCCATGGCGAATGACGTCTTGCTGCTGGAGAAGTTGACCGAGCAGATAGGGAGCGGGAAGTCTGCAGCACAGGCAATTGTGGCTGCAGGCAAGTTTTTCATCGACCTGCTTGGGCATTCGGTAAATGATTATATCCGGCAGCGCGCAGCCGATATCGAAGAGATCTGTCTGCAATTGCTGGAGGAGGTGGGCGAGACGGGGGCAGTTCCCACGTTGGAGTTGAGTGCGCCCTCGGTGCTCGTCGCCGAAACCTTGGGGCCGCAGCAGTTGCTGCGAATCGACCGACAGTGGCTGAAGGCGATCGTACTGGAGCATTCCGCAACAACGTCGCATGCTGCGATTCTGGCCCGTTCTTTGGGGATTCCGACGCTGGCTGGGGTGCGAAACGCCCGGTTGGCGCTGGTTCCGGGAAGGGAAATCGTGGTCGATGCTGACCGGGGTTTTGTGATTCCACAGGTCTCGGCAGTAGTCACGCGTTTTTACGAACGGGAACAGAAAACGCTGAGCCGCCGAAAGGAACTTCGATCGCACGTGGAAAGCAAGGCAGCCGTAACCATCGACGGAGAGCAGATCGAGGTGGCGGCGAACGTCTCTTCGGGGGAGGAATCCACTTTGGGGTTTGCAAACGGAGCGGATGGAATCGGGCTCTTCCGCACCGAAATGATTTTTCTGGGCCGGGAAGACGCACCGAGCGAGGACGAGCAATGCGCCATCTATTCAGAAGTGGCGCGCAACGCCAAAGGCCGGCCGGTGATTATTCGAACCTTCGACATTGGCGGCGACAAGAAGGTGCCATACCTGAACTTGCCGCGCGAGGAAAATCCCTTCCTTGGGTATCGTGGGGTCCGGATCTATGGCGAGCACCGCGGACTGTTGCAGTCTCAGTTGCGGGCGATCCTGCGGGCATCGGAAGTGGGGAACGTACAAATCATGGCTCCCATGGTTGCAACTGCTGCCGAAATGATTTTTTTCAAAGCCGCGGTGGATCGCGCAAAACACGATCTGGGCGAACGAGGAACTCGATATCGGCCCGACATCAAGACCGGGATGATGGTGGAAGTGCCAGCGGCTGCTTTTTTTCTCGACGAGCTATGCGCCGAAGCGGATTTTTTCAGCATTGGCACCAATGATCTGGCGCAATATTTCTTCGCTGCCGACCGATCCAATCCCAGAGTTGCGCCACACTTCAACGTGCGGCATCCCGCCTTCCTGCGATTGCTCGATCACCTCGTGAAGGGAATTCACAAGCACCGGAAGTGGGTCGGCATGTGCGGAGAAATGGCGGCGGATGTGCAAAATTTACCCTTACTGCTTGGCTTGGGCCTTCATGAAATCAGTGTTCCGGCCGTGGAGGTTCATGAATGCAAACGCATGGTTGGAAGACTGAATTCGAAGCGTTGCGTCGAGGTTCTGGAGCGCGCCTTGGCCTGTCGGAATAGCGAAGAAGTCGATGAACTGTTGGCGGCCACCGCGGCTCGCAGCGCGCCACAGCCTCTGCTGAGCGATGAACTGATCGTCCTGGAAAGCACGAGCCAGTCGAAGGAAGAAGTGATCCAGGAAATGGTCGACGCCTTTTATATCTCGGGGAGGACCGATGATCGGCATTCGCTGGAAAAGGCTCTTTGGGTGCGGGAAACGATGGGTTCTACCGGCGTCGGATATGGGTTCGCCATTCCGCACTGCAAGAGCGATGCGGTGACGGCCAACTCTATTTCTGTATTGCGCTTGAATGAGGCGATCAATTGGGATTCCGGACGCGGTGATCGCGTCAGCATGGTCGTGCTACTTGCCTTGCGCGAGTCCGATCCAGGCAGCACTCACATGCAGGTCTTTTCGTCACTCGCGAGGAAATTAATGAACGACGAGTTCAGGCAACACTTGCTAAAAACACAGACGCCGCATGATGTGAAGGAGTACTTGGGCAGTCAGCTCGGGATTGCTGTGGCGATGGTTGACCCGGTTTCTTCGTAGGCAAACTCGTTGTGGACTACCGAAGGTAAGCCCCAGTGATCGCGAGTCGGCACAGCGGGAACGCGAAAAGATTTTCGTACAATAAACGTACAATGGATCGGGCAATGAGGCCTTTTTAGCCGTCGTGGCACTTCCTGGAATCAATAACTTACGTGCTATCAACACAGTGATTAGTTCGACTCCCGCTGCCTCCACCCACACTGTTGATAATGAAATAGGTTATAAGACACTGAAAAATCGTATGTGGCGGAGGCATTGAGAAACATTCCGCCAGGCCCCAGTCCCAATCCGCGATATTTCTTCTGGTCTGGCAACGGTTCTCCGAAGTCGGTAGTTGGCAATTGGCAGCGAAGTTTCCGACGCCTTTTCAAAATCGCAGACTTGCACAGTGACGACGGATCGTCCAAGCGTTGCCACCCGCATATGTTTCGGGCACATTCGCGGTCGAGATGCTACGTGCCGGAGTCCCGCTGGAACAGGTCTCTATGTTGCTTGGTCATAAAAGCGTAAAGATCACAGAGAAGCACTACGCGCCCATGGTCAAGGCGCGGCAGGAGCAGCTTGCGGTCAACGTCCGAAAGTCTTGGACTGTATGGTACGAATGGCTTGCCAGAGTGGACTCACGACTTCAGCAGCGTAATCTACGAAACAATATCTGCCGTGGATAGTCGAGGGGATGTCTGCGCAGAAGTTATCAGCGGCAATTACACATCCGCCAGCCTGGTTGAGCTCGCGTCTTCGACCGGGCAGGCCGTATTGTCAGCAAACATGCCTGACAACGAATCCAGTTCTTCCCCACATCTCAACGCCTTCAAACTGCGTCCCTGGGAACGTTTCACCGAGTGGGACCGTCGCCCGCATCCTTGGGTGGCGCCTTTGGGCGGTCTGAAATAGCAACAGAGGCCCCGGCCAGTGCGTCTGAGCTACGGGGAATCAATTTATAAAACCTTCGGACAAAACCCTCTCATTGGCCTAGACGGCCAGCCCCTGCTCCGAGCTGGGCACATCAATCCATTGACTCCCGCTTAAACCGATACAAATTTTAAGCCGGCATGGGGCAGCAGGAGGGTCGTTTCCAGCGCAGCAAATCCGCAGTTAGGATTTGACGAAAGTAAATACGCTGAAGGACAACGACTCATACGCATGTCTGGAATTGATTTTTATTTTTCCTATATATGAACTGTCTTTGCTGTCCGTTGTGTCCTTCGGGGAATCAGCAAACCTCCGCAGACAGCTTCTCGCGCTGTGGATCTCCCTCGAAAATTCGTTGGTAAGTATGCCTCTACACTCCTTTGGGCAAAATAGCCTTCAATACTAGAAACTGAGTCGAAGAGCTAATTGCAGGATACGCGCGTTGCTGGGAAAACTTTGTTTGCTTACTCCGAAGTTGGGTTGGTTCGGAATGAAATAATTTCTCTCCGATCCGACATCCGAGATGGGCAGACCCTGGTCCACGCTTCCGGTCGTGAATTCCGGGTGGTTGAAAGTATTCAGCGCCTGCATAAGCACGTCGAAATGTATGCGCTCCGTCAAGAAGAGATGTTTGGCGACCGTGAGATCCCAGTTATTAATGGGAGCCGTTGCGAAGGTGTTGCGGCTTGAGTTTGCCAGCGCCCCCATCTGCGCAATGATGAACTGCGCGTTCGGATTCACCGCCTGATAAGCAACAATGTTGCCCGCGTTCGGACCTGAAGTAGCCACCAGTCCAATCACATCGCTGCCGGTTCGACTTGTCCCGCCGGGGTTCAGGATGGCGCGATCCGGCGCCGCATCCCCATTTAGATTGGCATCAATTCCACTCTGTACCGTTCCCCATTGGCCGGACTCCCAGGTAAACACGGGGGCAATTTCATAGTTGCCCAGCACATTGCGCTTCATCCAACTGGAATCGTGGCGGAACCACGGAGCGTCGTAAATAGTCGCAATCGTGATCCGGTGACGATGATCGAGGATGGAATTTGCGCGCTCCGCTCCCAAGTCCCGGAAGTCCTGCGGCCGGCGCGGCGCAATGTCAGTGGAGTTAAAGTCAGCAGTACTGTTGTCGATCATGTGGCTGAAGGTGTAGGCCGCCTGAAACTGCAGTCCGTTCGTGAAGCGGCGATTTAACTGCATCTGCAGCCCGTGGTAGGTAGAGGATCCCCAAGGCATAAAGGCGGTGATCGGATTTCCAAAACCGGCGCTGAAATATCTTGGATCAAGATAACCGCCGGGCCCGGTACCCACGTCGTCGTAACCATAGGCGAGCGTTCCGGGAATGTCTCCGGCTCCTGAGGGGCCATTAGCGCTGGTTTGCAATCCGTTGCAGATGGCAAGGCCGTTCACCGTTTGAATTGCCGACGGCAAGCACTGCGCCCACGCCGTCGACAGACCGTTGACCGCAGTCTGAGTTGGGGGCTGAATATAAGTCGGCAGGAAATATCCGGGCGCGTTCTTGGCTCCTGGCACAAAGTTCAGAATATTCTGCACATCCATGTCCTCGCCGCGTGTGCCAACGTAGCGGACATCCACCACATAGTCTTTGCCGAATACGCGCTGCACTCCCAGGTTCCAGGAAAGCGCTTTGGGATACTTCAAATTATTGGGCAGATAACTGGACGTGGCCGCGATTGATTCCGCCGGAGTCAGGTTAGATATCCCACTATAATTGCCGGCGGGAATGCCGCCGTTGGCCAGAAACGGATTCTGGCAAGTGGCGCTGGGACAGTTAATAGTTTCCCCGATCTGCGGCGGGCGGGCCAGCGAGCCGATATTGTCATAGATGACGTCGTAACCCATGCCGAAACCACCGCGAATCGAGGTATTTCCACTACCCGGCGAGTAAGCGAATCCCAGCCGAGGCATGTAATCATTTTTTGGCGCTTTAGGAGAAGTAAACGTGATCAGCCCCGGCACATCCGCCACACTGTTCAGTCCCATTTGCTTCATGCCCGCCGTGGTGCCGGTGTATTCGTAACGAACGCCATAAGTCAGACTCAGGTTTGGTCGAATTTTCCAGATGTCATTGACGTACCAGTAAATGCTGGGCTGGTCGCCCGAATAGCCCACTGATCCAAGACCGCGCTGGCCAAAGCCCGGCACCTCGTCGAGAGCAAAATCCATCAAGGTGTTCCAGGTGTAGTCGCCACGGGGCCGCTGAATGTCCTTTTGAGGAGAAATGGATTTTGTGCCTTCAATGCCGAATTTCAGTGTGTGGTTTCCCTTTTCCCAGCTTACGTTGTCGATTGCCTGGTACAAGTTTTGTACCGCATACTGCGGGCCGTTCTCGTCCGGGCCCACGTTGAGCCCTCCCAGATCGGTGATCGTAATGTTAGGAAAAGCATCCAGCGTTGGCAGGAACCTCAAACCGTTGACCGTAACGTTGAATGCGGTTCGCGTGAACCCGACGCGGAACTCATTGCCGATCGTTGGCGAGAAAGTGTGGTATTCACTGAGATTCACAAGATGGTAGGGCTGAATCAGCGGTGTAAAGAATTCAGGCAATTGCGCGCTCGCATCCAGACCGGCGTTCTTGTCGTAAATATATCGGCCGCGGATCTGGTCCCTTCGGCTGAGGTTGTAGTCCATCGAAGTAGTCAGCGCGGTGAAGTTTGTGTAATTTGGCGCCGACACCGGGAGTGTGCCGACCGAAATGCTGTTGCCCGCCGGACACGGAGTCTGGCTTGAGCCTTCGCACAAAACTGCAGTCCCCGTGGGAGCGACCGCGTACTTCTGCAATGCATTTACGTTCGCCGAAGATATTCCCGGCAGCGCGAGTAATGTAGCGTAGCCGGCCGCGGTGGGGGCTAGAATCGGCGCGCCCGGCACGGATGCCAAGCCCTGCACGGCGTATTCATAATTCACAAAAAAGAACAGCTTGCCCTTAAAAATCGGCCCACCGATCTGACCTCCGAAACGATTGTTGTCGAAGCGGGGATTCATTGGAGTCTGACCCGGAGCAGTGGAATTGACGACATCCTGATCGATGGCGTTCAGATTGCGATTCTGAAAGTATTCGTACGCCAGCCCGTGAAAGCTGTTCGAGCCACTGCGTACCACAATGTTGAATTGACCTCCGTTGGAGTGCCCGAACTCGGAGTTGAACTGATTCTGCAAAACCGTAAAGTTCGCAACTGCATCGGCCGGCACATAGACCAGCGGGCCGGTTACACCTTTATCGTTGTTGTCGACGCCCTCGATGGTGTAGTTGTTATCGCGCGGACGCTGACCACCAACCGATGGCCCCGTGCCGGCGCCCAATCCGCCGCTACTGGCAACTCCAGCGTCGAGCAGCGCAAGGTTTAAGACGCCCAGATTTTGTCCAGTCAGCGGAGACACGCCTAATCCCGTAGTCGGCAAATCGGCCAGTTGCTTATCCTCGTAGGTAGTCTGCAGCTGCGCCGTGGTGGTATCGATGATGGGCGCTTCCCCGGAAACCTCGACAGTCTCGCTCACGGCCCCCGCAGCGAGTGTCAAGTTCACGGTCCCCGTGGTGTTCAGGTGAATCTCGCTCACTTCGACTGTCGTTTTGAAACCTTCCATTTTCGCCGTGATCCGGTAAGTTCCGACAAGCAAGTGGTCAATGCGGTATTCGCCAGCTTCGTTAGTTTTCGTCACGGCCGTCGTGTTGGTCTCTACATTGGTGGCGCTGACTTGTGCGCCCACAACTGCTGCGCCTTGCGGATCCACGACGGCGCCCACAATATTGCCGTCTGTAGCCTGCCCGTAAGCCGGGCGGTTGAAAAACGTAACAATCAATGCGGCAAGAACTGCGAGGAAACTCCAAGCCCGAATGTTTCTTACGATCACAGTTCGTACGATCATAGTTAGTTAGTCTCCCGACAAGAGCTTCGGCTCGCATCTGTCATAGTCGAACCGAGTGAGTTTGGACTGCACGGTTACTCGATTGACTTACACGCGTAAGACCACGAGATACGATTTTGTTCTCGACTGGGACCAGTGGTTACGCGCGAGTGACGACTGCCAGATGATCGGGTCCGGATACCTGGAATTGCGGCTGAGCCAAGAATAAAGAACGTGACGGTTTCAATATTGAAATCTGTAGATGGAGACGCAGACCTACGAGTTTCTGTAATTCATTTCCCCCGGCCCGCAGCTTTTTCGCAGGATACGTTTATGATCGGAACTTATCAGCATCGGCTCTGCGTCTGTCGGGCCCAACAACAAACGAGTTCATCAACGCGTTAAGTAGAATGCTGCGGGTGTGCCTAAACCCTCGCGCCCTGACCCTCGGAGGCCCGCGTTCCGTGACAGCCTGTGGCATATACCTGTTTGTTGATCCCGTGCGGCGCTGTGTTAATCCCGTTGTTAGGTTCAGACCATAACAATCGTGGTATTCAATGTGACATGGAAAACGTCTCTGCATTTCCCGCCGATAACTCGCAGCCACGCTCTTTAGACGACCATGTGAAGGAGATAATGCGCCAGACGGAGCAGCAGTTGCGGCAGTTGATGGCGGAACGAAAGGCAGTCGCGAAGCGGATTCGCATGGTGAAGCAAACGATCACCGGATTAGCGAATATATTTGACGATGCAGTAGTGGACTTTGCCTCGCTAGAGTTGATTGGGCATTATCGTTCCCGGCCGCGCGGCATCACTCGCGCTTGTCGTCAGGTATTGCTCGAGGCACAAAGGCCCCTCTGTTCGCGCGAGATTTGCGAAGAGTTGCAGCGGCGTGCGCCCGGAATACTGGCTAGCCATAAGGACCCGAAGGCCACGATCAATACAATTTTGGGTCGCCTGGTCGACTACGGCGAAGTAACCCTTGTGTCTCGCGAACGAGGCCAGCGGGAATGGTTATGGTCAGCCCCCGTTCCCAACGAATCCACTTCCCAAAGTATCATTCCTACTCTGGGCCGCTAGGACCTGTCTTTCCTACGTTTCAATTCCTACGAGTCAAACTCTAATTGTTCGCAACCCACGCGACCCACCTGCATACTTAGTCAGTCCAGTTCGCGTGGGTTGATCCCCGGAAATCATCTACTCCTCCCAACGATCTAACTAAGAACTACCCGATAGCCGTCTGTTTGCGCATGAAGAGTTTCATGCGTACTCCGCAATCGCGTAGAACATGGAAATTTAAGTTCGTACACTTCTTTTCTTATTGCACTCTTCTGGCCCAGTTGACTTGTCTTTTTAGTAGCTTTTGTAACTTCGGCGTTGCGGGCGACCTGAGCGTCAAGGCGGCCAAACAACCGGCAGTTCAGATTCCATTCAAGGCCTACCGGAAATACTTCATTGTCGTCGAGGGACGAATCGGTGGACTGGGTCAACAGAATATGGGTCGACAGAATCTGGACCATCAGAACCTGCTTCTGGACACAGGCTCGAACCCAAGCCTGATCGATCGGGATCTGGTTGCCAGGCTGGGGCTCGAGAGCGTACCCGGTGATTTATCGGCGTTCAACAAGAGCGTAGCTTCGCAAACAGCGACGCTTCCGGAACTGCAGTTTGGACCGGTGGAGCGCCACAGTCTTCGAGTCGAGGTAGCGGATTTCTCCGCGATCAGCCGCGGACTCGGAGTTCGCATTGATGCAGTGATCGGACTTGACGTCCTCGGCGAAACGAACTTCTCAGTCGACTACTCGAAGAGCAAATTGATTTTTGCGGCCGTCGCTGAACCCAACACTGCCAGGTTCGCTTCGGGGCCACAGTTTATGATCGTGGATCTGAAGAACGGCGGCCGGCTATTCCATTTGATCGTTGATACCGCGGCCGCTCGCATGGTGTTATTCACGGACCACCTTCAAGACGCAGATTTCCAATGGACCACTGAGACGGGAACCGGCCGCAATGTGGTTGGAAGCATTCCCTTGAAGACGATCGTTCTGATGCAGGCACGGATTGGAACGCAAGAGATGGGACCGCTGAAAGCCCTGGTGGCAGTGAGCGGAAAGCAGATTGGACGCGAAATCGACGGCCTGATGGCACTCTCGTGCTTAAAACCTACAAGCATCAGCTTTGATTTCGAGCACGGGATTCTAGGTTGGAGCGACTGACGCGGTTGTGACATGAAGGGGCTCTATCCCGGAAAACGAGCTGCGGAAAGGAACTGAGATTCGGGCGGTAACTCCTCCTTCGGGCAAACTGAGTAATTCCAGACTTTGGTCATTACCGTAAATCGTCTCCAACCGTTCGCGCGTGATTCGAAGTCCCAAGCCCGACGGCACCGAGGCGGAACGATGGCTGCGCAGTCCGGGCCCGTTGTCGCTCACCTCCAGGTGCAGCTCGTCATGATCTCGTCGGGCGTAGATCCGAATTTCTCCTCCCATCACTAACCGGGAGATGCCATGCTTGATGGCGTTGTCGACCAACGGCTGCAACAGCAAGTGAGGAATGCTGGCTTCGAGAGTTTCGGTCGCGACATCGAAGTTCACCATGAGTCTTTCCTCGAAACGGACCTTTTCAATCTCGATATAGCAAGTTACAAATTCCAGTTCCCGGCTCAAAGTCGTGATTTGAGTGTTAACAGTTTCGAGACTCAAACGGAGCAGATCGCCGAGAAGCGTGATCATTCGCTCGGCGGCCGCAACGTCGGTCAACATCAGGGCAGAAATGGAATTGAGAGTATTGAAAAGAAAATGCGGCTGCAGTTGGCTCTTCAACGCCTGCAGTCGCGCTTTCTCCAATTGCGCTTGCAGTCGCGAGGTTTGCAACTCCCGTTCGCGCTGTTGGCGGTAGTACGCCGTGGTGTAAGCCAGCAGTAAGATCGGGATGTAGACGAAGACTATATCGTCAACGACATTGGTAAGAAGTAAATCGCGAAATACGTTCCACTGTATGTGGAACGTATGGGCCTGAGAGTCCCACACAGCTGAGACCCAGGTTTTCAATTTGCGATCCCAGACCGCATACGGAGTTATGCCTCTAACGATCGTATGGCCCACGGCGAAGGCCAAACCGCCCAGCAACACCCAGATCGATCGTGCTGTCCAACTCATTCGACGAGACTGATAGCGATTCGCCAGAGAGAAGATAAACGGAGTTAGTACGGCGTATCCGAGAACCTGGCTGCTTTGCAGGAAGAAAGAACTGCGTAAACTCATGGGCGTTCCCGTCGATCGGTAAAACTGATAGATCGTTGCGGTATATGCCATAGAGATAAAAGTCCACACGCCAAAATTCAGCGACCATAGTTTCCAGGAACCCAAACCGGCGCGCATCTGCACTTTAGTGTCGGCGTTGAAACTGGAGGACGAGTTCCGCTTTGGCCGGCGGACCAGTTCGCCTCCGCAGTGCGAACAAACCTCGTGCATCCTCGCCGAGCAGGCGGGACAGAACGTGCATTCAAAAGAACACACGTAGGCCGTGGAATTGACTGGGAGATCGAGTCCGCAGCTTTCGCAGTTTGTCCTCATGTCAGAAACGCCGCGGAAGAAGTCCTCTTTTCTTTATTCGTGTATGCCCGCCAGAATCGCTTTCACAATGGACCCCTGCGGCACAGAGCACTGCACGTAATGGTAGACGACCCACCGTTCGTTATGTCATCGCTAAACCACTATTGGTCCCCGTAATTCGACATTTCATCCCACGACATCTCTTCTGCGTGAAGTAACCGCCGCCCTTCTCGATGGTCAAAGAGTCTAATGGCCGATCAGCGCAACGAGGCCCTGGGAGCGAAATCGACTTTCGGTAGATGTAATTCCTTCCCCAGAATTCACACAATCGCCTTCACCAGTTCGGCCCTTGTTCTAAACGAAGGCAGTTATAAATTCACTAATAAATTGATCTCAGGGACCCGAACACGCCTGCGGGGGACTGGGGAAACGAAATCCGTTACCAGCTGACATCAATCAGGGACCGACTATCGGCCAATCGCATGCATTCCGTGACGACCATTCTCACTCCGTCACGTCTATTGAACTATTGAACGTGCGTGAGCAGGCAATGATCCCAGATTCTCTGAATCGCTCGCCCCGAGACCGATCTGACGAAGACCGAGCTGACCACGACCGATCTGACGAAGACCGATCTGACGAAGACCGATCAGCCGAGATGCCGGTACGCACCGTAATCGCTGACGATGAGCGGCTCGCGCGCCAGAAATTATTAATCCTTCTCGAATCCGAGCCGCCAGTGACTGTAGTTGCCGAATGCCAGGATGGCAGACAAACGGTGGCGGCAGTCCGCAGCTTTCGGCCGGATCTGTTGCTGCTGGACATTCAGATGCCGGACCTGGATGGCTTTCAAGTGTTGAGCGAGATTTCCGAAGAAGAGATGCCCGTCGTCATTTTTACCACTGCGTTCGATCAATATGCGATTCGCGCATTCGAAGCAAATGCTCTCGACTATTTATTAAAGCCATTCGACCGCGAACGCCTTCATCACGCCGTGGAAAAAGCGCGGTCCGAATTGCGCAAGGCCCGCGAGCATGCGATTACGCATCGCATTTTGAATCTTCTGTCGCAGGTTCGATCCGTCCCCAGACTGGTCGCCGACCCTGACCAGCGCTTGGTCATTAAGGCCAACGGGCGCGTGGTGTTTCTTGATCTTGAGAACATCGACTGGGTGGAGGCCGCAGCCAATTACGTGCGACTGCACGTAGGCAAGGAATCGTATCTTTTTCGGGAAACCATCAGCCGTATTTCCGAGCGCCTCGACGTGAATCATTTTGTCCGCATTCACCGTTCGACCATCGTCAATGTCGATAAGATCAAGGAACTAATTCCGGTGAACAGCGGAGAGTACATCGTGGTTTTGAGAAGCGGCAAAGAACTCTCCTGTAGCCGTGGCTATCGGACCGCCTTGCAGGAAATTGTTGATAAGAGTTTCTGAATCGATTACAGACGAACTTCCCGGCGTGTGGGAACCCTGCAGTAGCAAACTTGGAGTAGCAAACTTCTAGTAGCAACCTTCCTCCAAACCTCCCAATTTTCACAGCAGCAGGTTAGGCTTCGTATGGTTTCTGAAATATCCGCTTCACTCCCTCACTTACACATGCGCGGTCAGAACCTCCATTCGTGCGTCCGCCCTAGACGTTGATCCTCAGAAGAAGTGTATTCGTACCACTACTCAGCTTTAGTCCCCCCGCGGTCGGCGGGATGCTAAGTGCCATGTAAGAGGGCAGGGGCGCTGCCGACTGGGCGAATCCCAGACTCAAACGAAACAAGTACAAGATGTTTGGCACTTTTTTTCCCCGTTAGGAAGCCATCGGAGTGGAAGAAATGCAAATTGTTTTTTGTACGGGCTGGATCAGGCCGTTCCTGTCCCTTGTACTCATTACGCTGATTGTCGTGGCTCTGTTTTGCGGAGTTTCAACTCGACTGTCGGCACAAGCAATTTCTGGGGTCATTGGCGTGGTCACGGATGAGTCAGGAGCTCTGGTGGCAGGTGCACAAGTGATCTTGGTCAATCCAGCGACCGGCTTTTCCGCCACTACCACCACAAATAGTGAAGGAATCTACAAGTTTCTGCAGATACAGCCCGCAACGTACCGGATCACGATCTCCAAGGAAAACTTCCGAACGGTGACAATTTCCAACCTGCAACTCGGAGTGGGTGTCGTCGAAACCCGCAATGCCAAGCTGCCGCTGGGTCAGACCTCGGAGACGATCGAAGTCACCGCGAACGGCGAGGGCAGTGTGAACACGGTGGACACAAGCATCGGGAACGTGATTACAGCCATGCAGATTCAGGATCTGCCCAGCATTCTTCGCGATGACGCGACGGCAGTGCTGCAGTTACAGCCCGGCGTGCAGAGTGCGCCCAACAGCGGAGGTTCTCAATATGGATCGGTGACCGGCTCGCGCGCTGATACGGGCACGGTCACTTTGGACGGCCTCGATGTGAACGACGAAACCATTGGAACTCCCTTCGCGGCTGTCGGACGTGCGCCCATAGACTCCATCGCGGCAGTCCGCACGATTGTGGGCGGAGCGGACGTTTCCTTCGGCCGTGGCGCGGGCGCCCAGGTGGATCTGGTGACCCTCAGCGGCACCAATCGGTGGCACGGCACGCTCTCGGAATTCAATCGTGTGTCAGCTGAGGCAGCCAACGACTACTTCAATAATCTGAGCGGCGCGCCCAAAGCGGCGTTGACGCGCAACCAGTTCGGCGGAAGCGTGGGTGGTCCGATTCTGAAGGACAAATTGTTTTTCTTTTTCGACTACGCGGGCCGCCGCCAAGCCTCCGGGGTGCAACAGGTGATCACTGTACCGATGGACAAGTTCCGCGCCGGTCAACTCTCTTACGTCAATAGCGGGGGGACGATCAGTACCCTGCCGGCGCTGGGCGCTCCTGGATCGCAGAGCGTGCAAGGATTGGATCCGTTGTCGATCGGCGCCGACCAATCGCTCCTGAATTTCCTAAGCAGCCGTCCTTACCCCGAGCCAAATGATTTTTCGGCGGGCGACGGCATTAACACTGCCGGCTACCTGTTCAACGCGCCGGCCTACGTTCGCGCGAACACTTTCGTGGGCCGGGTCGACTACATACCTTCTTCGCGTCATTCTTTTTTTTCGCGCGGCACCTGGGACCGGGATAACAACACGCAGACTCCCGAAGCTTTTCCCACAGACGCTGGCCCCGTGGGCACATTCATCAGCCACGATCGTTCGTGGGTTGGCGGTTACACCTGGCTTCTCAACCTACGCATGACCAATTTTGTTTCCTTCGGTTTGACTCGGAACGTAAATTACTTCCCCACCAACCTTAATTCCGCGGCCAACATACCAGCGCCCAACGAGTTCGAGTTCGGTGTGCTGTCAGGTCCGTATGGAGACATCCGCGGGCAAGGTCGCAATGTTGCGGTGCCGGAACTTCGCGATAACTTTGCCTGGACTCTCGGAAAGCATAATCTCCAGTTCGGCACCGACATCAAACCCATCCGGGTACACTCGACGAATACCAATGACATCACCTTTCAAGCCCTCGGCCTGCAGTCTCAGATCACGAGCCTAAGTCCGTCGCTCCGGCCCTCCGACATTTCGAGCGATCCCAGTTTGCAAAATCTATGGGACAACACCTTCACCACGATCCTGGGGCGTTACGCTTCCAATACTGCCGAGTATGACTTCGATGTCGCCGGCAATCCGCTTCCGCAATTTAGTCCCGCGATCCGAAATTTCCACTACAACGAATATGAAGTCTTCGCGCAGGATTCCTGGAAGCTTCGATCTGATTTAACCGTGATCTACGGTTTGCGCTGGAATTATCACAGCGTTCCCTTTGAGGCCAATGGCTTCGAGGCGGTGCCGAATGTTTTTGTGAAGCAACTGTTTGGCGCACGGCAGGAAGCGGCGGCAAACGGTGTTGACGGATTCACAGCGGCTCCGTTTGTAAGTTATCAATTGGGAGGCCCCGCGAATCACGGGCCAAATTATTACCACCCAGACTGGAAGGACTTCTCCCCGCGAATCGGAATTGCCTACTCCCCTTCGTTCACCGAAGGACTTCTCGGTCGCGTGCTGGGCGATCGGAAGACCAGCATCCGGGCCGGCAGCGGCATTTCCTACGATCGGGTTCTGAATACGTTGAGCTTTGAAATCGACGAAGTCAGTCAGCTATTTGCTACTCAAGACACCCACGAGTTCGGGATTGCCAACGACCCGGTTGACTCGCTGTCGACCGATCCGCGGTTTACTTCGATCAACACTCCTCCGGCACCCGTGCCCGCCGGAACGGTTCCGCGGCCTTTCACTCCGTTCGTAACCACCAGCGATGGATTAACCTGCCCCGTCGGAGAAGCGGTCTATGGACCGGGAGCTTTCGTTCCCGCGGGACAGCCTTGCGCTACCGGATTGTTCACCAACAACGATTTGTTCCAGCTTAACAACACCTTCAAAATGCCGTACAGCATCACTGCATCATTTGGATTTCAAAGAGAGCTGGCAAAGAATTTCATTCTCGAGGTGACCTATTTCGGAAAGTTCGGCCGCCGCCTGGTTGGGACCGCCGATCCGGCACAGCAATTGAACTTTGTAGATCCGACGTCCAGGCAGACTCTCAACAACGCCTTTGGAAACATCCAGGCAGCGCTCTGCGGACAGTCGGGACCACGCCAGCCCTGCAACCTGAACACGAACATTATCGGAGCGATTCCGCAACAGGCATGGTTCGAAAATCAAATGGACACGGCTTTATCCAGCGTGGCTGGTCCCGGTTCGACCTGCGCAGAGTTTTACGGCACCAACTGCACCAATCTTGCCGCCGGTTTCCTGCCCAACAACTTCGCTACAGGAGACCTCTCAACCGTAGATGTCGAGCTGGCAAACGCAGGATTGCTTCTTCCCAACACTGGGCTGCCCTATCAGACCGGATCAGTTGCCAGTGTCGGAAACTTTGCCTCGTCCACCTACCATTCGCTGATCGCGACGCTGCGAAAGAAGTTTTCTAACAATCTGTACTTCGACGTGGACTATGCCTACAGCCATTCCATCGACAATCTTTCTGAAATCACGAACTACGTAATCTTCAGCACTTACAACGGGCAGGGAATGATTTGCGACTTGCGCAATCTGCGCGTTTGCCGCGGAAGTTCGGATTTTGACGCCACCCATACGATCAGCGCGAATTACGAATATCAATTACCCATCGGCCATGGGGAGCGATTTCTGGGCGCTGCACCCAGGTGGGTCGATGAGATTCTTGGGGGTTGGGCGACCTCCGGAATCGTCAGCGTCCATTCCGGCTATCCCTGGAGCACGATCACCGGCGCGTTCCCCATCAACTTCACTCAATTAGGCCCAGCGGTTCTGACTGGCCCGGGCTCTGCCGTCAAGCGGCACATTCATGTAGAGACCAACCCGGCCACGGGAACGCCGGGTCTGCAGTTCTTCGCCAACCAAACGAATGCTCTTAACGCTTTCGTATTTCCATTCGGGGGAGACACCGGGGAACGAAACACCCTGCGCGGTCCGCGCTACTCCGACGTGGACATGGCGCTGCTCAAAACTTTCAGAACGCCTTGGGAAGGCCGCACTCTGCAATTTCGAGCCGAGGCGTTCAACGCGTTCAATCATCCCAGCTTTAACACTCCGTCGGTGAATCCGAATTCCCTCGGATCGATGGATACCAACAACAACAGCATCAGCAATCCCCTGCAGTACGGATTTCTAACCAGTACCGCAAACAGTGCCCGCGAATTGTCGTTGGGGCTGCTGTTTCGGTTTTAGGTGTGGCGCTGCGATTCGTTTCAGATGAAGCACAGTTGATCGAGTTTTATAAGTCTTCAAGTCTTGGTTCAACAGAAAGGCTGATCCAATGGGAGTCATCGCACGGAAACGAACACATCTGCCAACCATCATCGCGGTCTTTTTTTTCATGCTGTTGTCAGCGAGCTCGCAAGCGCAGCAGGCGACGGCGAAGATTGTGGGTACGGTCACCGACTCGCAGGGCGCGGTCGTACCGGACGTGAAAATCACCGTCATGAATGCCGCGACCAACATCGCCACCGAAACGACCACCGACAAGAGCGGCTTTTACCAGGTCCTTGATCTCCCCATAGGTACCTACCGGATTACGGCCACCCACGCAGGATTCAGGCCACTGGAGACGACTACCTCTCCGCTTGAAATCAATCAGTCGTTCCGCGCCAACCTGAGGCTCGAAGTCGGAACTGCGCACGAGCAAGTCTCGGTGGAGGCGCAATCGTCAGGAGTGGAAACCGTAAACCCGACGCTGGGCCAATCCGTGACTTCCCGTCCCATCGTGAATCTGCCGCTGAATGGACGCAACGTTCTGAGTCTGGCTCTTCTGCAACCTGGCGTCACTGAGGACAACCCTGACGATTCCGGATCGGGCAGCCTCAGTCAGAACGGCGGGAACTTCAGTGTCGCCGGAGGCCGTTCGGATTCCATTACGTTTCTGCTGGATGGCGGAATTAATAACGAACTTTTGAGCAACGGAATCGTCTACAACCCCAATCCGGATTCGATTGCAGAGTTCCGAATCTTAACCAGCAATTACACGGCGGAGTATGGCCGCAACGGTGCCGGAGTTGTCAGTGTTGTGACTAAATCGGGCGGCAACGATCTGCATGGTAGCGCCTTCGAGTTCTTGCGCAATACCGACTTCGACGCTAACTCTTACTTCAACAATCAGGCCGGGCTGCCAAGAAACAATCTAAAGAGAAATCAGTTCGGGGGCACGCTCGGCGGCCCAATCATCAAGAATCGTCTCTTCTTCTTCACTTCCTACCAGGGACAACGTCAGATCGAAACAGATGTGGAACCAGAACAAACAGTATTCAGGGCCGCCGAACTCAATGGAGATTTTTCTCAGGCTGTGAACGGTGGGCCGGATCCCAATGTGGCCGCCTTCCTTCAAGCCAATCCGTATTTTCAATCGAATCCCGCCTTGGCGGCCCAGGCCATCATTGACCCAACCAAAATCGATCCTGCAGCTCAGGCCTACATCGCGCTGGGCGTGATTCCTACTTCGCCGACCGGCGAGCTTTTTCCCTCTGGTGGCGGCACCAACAATACGAATGAGTTGACTGCCAAGATTGATTTTGACATCACGTCCAAAGACAAACTGTCAGGCACGGTCGGCGGTATTCGGAATCCTCAGCTTCAACCCTTCGGACGTCCGAGTCCCGGGTATTCTTCTACCATCCCCGGTTTTGCCAGCACCAACCAGATCAACAACTATTTCGTGAATCTCGCCTACACTCGCACTTTCTCGTCCAACATGCTGAATGAACTTCGTGGCACGACGCAGCGCCACAACACGCTAGCAGACCGGCCAGTCTCAAATCTCGCGTCGCCGGCATCCCTCGGATTCGGAATTGCGTCAGATCTGGCCAACGGTCCGCCGCTCATCGCCTTTGACAACGGCCTGGCGTTTGGGCCTGACCAGTCCGGTCCTGCGAGCGAAGTCGGCGATACCTACGCGTTTTCCGATACGTTCACGTGGGTCCGAGGACGCAACACCTGGAAGGTTGGGGCTGGATTCTCCGCCTATCAGCAAAACACTCTCTATGCTTTCTTTACCGACAGCAACTATTTTTTTGCGGGATATGCCGCAGGCGGCGACGGGACGGGAAACAGCTTCGCCGATTTTCTGGTGGGCGCTCCCAACAATTTATTTGAGGGGCCGCAAGCGCGCAGCGACATCCGCAGCAAGGCGACCTACGGATTCGCCCAGGACGAGTGGCGGGTCCGAAGCAATCTTACTTTCACTCTCGGTCTTCGCTACGAGTACAGCACGCCCAAGCTCGATACGCAGGGCCGAACATTTTCCATTGTGCCCGGCGACCAGTCGGTAAAGTTTCCCTTTGCTCCGCTCGGCCTGGTTTTTCCCGGAGACCCTGGAGCACCGCGTGGCGCTAATTTCCCGGACAGAGACAACTTCGGCCCGCGCATCGGATTTGCCTGGAGTCCGGGAAATACCTCCAAGACCAGCATTCGCGGCGGCATCGGCATCTTCTATGACGTGCTCAAGGGCGAAGACAGTTTGCAATTCAACGGTGCGCCGCCGTTCTACAGCGAACCTTTTGTCGATTTTCCGTGCCTGCAACCGTCGCCAGGATGCACCAGCCCCGCATACACTTCCTCCGGCACACCGTACTACAGCGCGCCCTGGCAGAACTCCACTACTCCTTTTCTGAACAATCCGTTCCCCTCCGCCGCGCCCAATCCTGCGACCGCATTCAATCCTGCGACTGGAGATTTTCTTCCCTTCGGCGGCGGTTCCGTCTTCTTTGTGAACCCGCATCTTCACACGCCCTACACGTATCAGTACAACCTCAGCGTGCAAAACCAAGTGGCGAAAGGCCTGACCACCGAGATTAACTATGTAGGCAGCAGTTCAAAGGGGCTTACCGCGCTCGAAGACATCAACCCGTTTATGTTGAACACAGTGAACGGCCCTAACCCTACGCGACTCTTGAACGTAAGTCAGAACGCCACTCTCACTGCGTATTGTGCCGGGCAAGGTGGCCCTTCCGACTGTCCTTTTGAAAACGCCTCGGAGTTTACCAATGGCAGCTTCGCCAGTTTCAACAGCCTCGAAGCGTCATTGACAAAGCAGCTGGGCGACGCGAAATATATCGGGACCACTTATTTCACTCTCGCTTATACCTGGGGCCATAGCATCGACAACGCTTCCGGATTCCGCAACCGCGATTCGCAAGTTCCCTATTACAACATCGGCCAGTTCCGCGCCTCCTCCGACTTCGACGTCACGCATCGTGTAACTTTCAGCGGAGGTTGGGATCTTCCCTTTGACCGCGCCTGGGCGCAAGCTCCAAAGCGCCTTGTGAAAGGCTGGAGCCTCTACCCAATCTTTAGCTGGCGAACAGGATTCCCGCTCAGCATTAACTCGGGCCTGATCGCGTCCTTCAGTCCCTCCGACCCCGGACCGTCAGGAGCGGGCGATGGCTACCTGGCCAACGCCGTATTTGCGCCCGGATTTAGCAACGTGACGATTCTGAATCCCAAACAGATTGGGAGTTGCAGCAATCCCAACACCGGCCAGGCTCAGAGCGGAAACCTGTACTTCAACTGCGCGGCCTTTGTGCCAATTCCTGATGTTCCAGGCTCGGGCTATGGTCTGCCGCGCGACTTCTTCCGCGGTCCAGGCCGCATCAACCTCGATCTGGCTTTGGCAAAGACAACCGCGATTACCGAGCGAGTCGGTGCGGAATTCCGGGCAGAGGCTTTCAATGTGTTGAACCACACGGAATTCGCGAATCCAGATACCACGCTCACGAGTGGAACTTTCGGTCAGATTACGAGCACGACGTTTGGGACAGGAATTGCCGCGCTACAGACTCAGCGTATTCTGCAACTGGCTATGCGCGTGACATTCTGATGATCGGGATTTCAATCGCACAGGTGTACGTGCCGACGTGAGTTCGAGTCAGCATAGCTTTCCGCCAAACACACGATTGCAGCTTGTCTGTTAACGGCATTTGTCGCGCCTTCTGCACAAGGCTCTTCTTCAGTTACCGCCCGACCGACCGCGGGATATGCACGCGCTCGGCGAATGCGACGCGGAGAAGCGGCGCACAGCCGTATCGACGATATGGGAGACTTGTATCGTATGAAGGCTGGTGCAAGGGAGCACTCGGAGTCAAATCGTCCGCCTTTCAGCGCCTCCGACCTGTCCCAACCGAATGCGCGCGGGAAGTGAGCCCTCACGACCCTTGCGGAGTACGGTCTTCGGATGCAGGTTGAGGAAACGTCCCCGGTTAGCCCGCACATGCCGAGAAAAAGAAAAGTCCAGAAGCTCCTGGATGGAAGCAAGTTTAATCTCATTCGGTCAAAAGTGCGTACAACGGCAGCGCTAACTGTGACGAACTCGAAATGGAAATGCCAGGCGATGATAGAGCCGTGCACGCGAGGGGCTTTTGAAGGCCTTTGGATTCGCTTGACGCTTGCGTACACCTTTTTGGAAATGGCCTTGCCCGTGCGGCGGTGTGTAACGGGATAGAACCTTGCCACAGAACCCAGTTTTTGTCCCGAGCTTCTATTGTTGACATCGATAACTTTACCGATTACTTTCCACGGAGTACAGACATGAGGGCGCTCGTGCTTCGCAAACCGGGTCAGGCCGATCTCGAAACCATCGCTGATCCGGCACCCACGGATACGAACGTGCTGCTCCGGGTTCGCTTTGTGGGATTCTGTGGCAGCGATCTGAATTCGTTCCGCGGACTCAATCCACTCGTCACGTATCCTCGCATTCTGGGCCACGAAGTATCGGCGACGGTGGTGGAAGACCCAGGACGTGAAGACGCATTGTCTGCAGGGACGAACGTATCGGTGTCCCCATACACGAACTGCGGCCAATGCTCTTCCTGTCTGCGCGGACGTCCGAACGCTTGTCAATTCAACCAGACTCTCGGTGTGCAAAGGGATGGTGCCCTCACCGAATTCATTGTGCTGCCGCGAGAAAAACTGTATCCCGCTAAGTTGACGCTTAAAGAGTTGTGCTTGGTGGAACCGCTTACCGTCGGGTTTCATGCCGTCACACGTGGACGTGTAACCGCAAACGACACGGTTGCGATTTGGGGTTGTGGGGGCGTAGGACTTGGTGTCGTAGCAGCCGCAAGCTCCCGACGTGCGCGAACGATCGGCATTGATGTGGATGACGAAAAGCTCGACTTGGCACGCATGGCCGGCGCTCAGCTCACCATTAATAGCACGCGAGAGCCGCTACACGACCGATTGCTGGAAATGACCGAAGACCGAGGACCGGATGTCGCCATCGAAGCGATTGGCACCGCGGCAACGTTCCGAGCAGCGGTCGAAGAGGTCGCATTCACCGGGCGCGTAGTGTACATCGGGTATGCGAAGGAACCGGTCAGTTACGAAACCAGACTGTTCGTTCAAAAAGAATTGGACATTGTCGGCTCCAGAAATGCTCTACCGGCGGATTTCGAGGCAGTGATCAAACTTCTGGAAGCGCAGACTTTCCCTGTTGATCAAGCTGTGAGTCTGGTTGTGCCCCTTGAGGAAGCAGCGGATGCGCTGCGTTCCTGGAGCGATAATCCGTCACGTTTCAGAAAGATTATGGTGAGCATGGATTGATGTTCTTTTTGTAGAGCTGCTGCTGGACCAGGAAATTGCTGCTGAATTGATCCGGCAGAAATCGAACGACGTGTCTGACGAAAGGGCAATCATGCTTTCACCTCGTCTATTCTTAATTCTTAGAGTTGCCACAATCTTGTTACTGTCGTCTGCGGTTTCTATGGCGCACGCCCAGAGTGCCACGGCGCCAACCGCTACTCAGGAGCCGGCTAGCATCGATCAAATCTGGCAGAAAGCGAGCAGTAAATACGATTCAGAGCGCGCCGCTTTGCTGAAACGAGTCGAGAGCGCGGACCACCAGGGCCCGTTCCGGGCTGACTGGGAATCGCTTCAGAAGTACGAGGTGCCCGAATGGTACAAAGATGCGAAGTTCGGCATTTTCATTCATTGGGGTGTCTACTCCGTCCCCGCGTTCGGCAACGAATGGTATCCGAGAAATATGTACGTGGAGGGATCGCCGGAATACAAGCACCATTTGGCAACATATGGTCCGCAAGATAGGTTCGGCTATAAAGACTTCATCCCGATGTTCAAAGCGGAGCGCTTCGATCCGGCGGCGTGGGCTGAGCTATTCAAGAAATCCGGGGCAAAGTACGTTGTACCTGTGGCTGAGCATCACGATGGTTTTGCCATGTATGACAGCGGATTGAGCGACTGGACCGCAGCCAAAATGGGGCCGCATCGAGATACTACGGGAGAACTGGGCAAAGCCGTGCGGGCTGCAGGACTGCACTTTGGAGTGTCATCTCACCGAGTGGAACACAATTTTTTTCTCGGCGTGGGCCGCAGTATTTCCTCTGATGTAAACGATCCGCAATATGCAGCATTCTACGGACCCGCTCATAATTGGTTGTCGGCCCCGTGGGGCGTCCCTCTTAACGATGATTTCACTTACGTGTCTTCAGCGTGGGCCGACGACTGGCTCGCGCGAAGTGCAGAACTTGTGGAGAAATATCATCCCGATATCGTCTACTTCGATTGGTGGATCGGACAGGCTTCGATCCGGCCAAATCTTACGAAGTTTGCCGCTTTCTATTACAACAGTTCTCTGAAGTACGGCGACCACGTAGGAGTAATCAATTACAAAGACTATGCCATGCAGGATCACTCCGCCGTGCTCGATCTGGAACGCGGACAACTGGGAGACATTCGTCCCCTCTACTGGCAGACCGACACCTCGATAAGTGATAAATCCTGGGGCTACATCAAGGACGACACCTTCAAGTCGCCGGAATTCGTGGTTCATCAGCTGATCGATATCGTCAGCAAGAACGGCAATCTGTTGTTGAACATCGGTCCACGCTCTGACGGCACGATCCCGGAGGAGGTGCAGCAAGTTCTTCTCGACGTCGGTGCGTGGCTGAATGTGAATGGGGAGTCGATCTACGGCACTCGACCGTGGAGGATCTATGGTGAAGGTCCAACAAAGGTAGCGGCCGGATCTTTTCACGATACCGACACGACGCGCTATACAGCCGAAGACTTTCGTTTCACGACCAAAGGGGATGTACTCTACGCGATTGGGCTGGGCTGGCCGACGAATGGCGAGGCCGTGATTCACTCGCTCGCATCGGCCGTTGGCAACGAACACGTTTGGTCCGTGATTTTGGTAGGCAGTGACGCGAATCTGCAGTTTGAGCAGCGGGCCGATGGTCTCCGAGTGCGGCTTCCGGACCAGGCTCCGGGCAAATATGCATACGCCCTCCGAATACGGTTCGACCCCTCATCACATCAACCTGGATCTTAGGTTCAATTAACCCAGCAAGAGAAGCGTCGCAAGCTCCCCTCTTACCAGCTTCGATTGCTCAGATGCTGATCCTTTTGCTACCCCACTCAGAACTGCCGGCGCCTGGGCGAACTCACCAGACGGTGTGCATGTCATATCATGTTGGGGCAAAGGAGCGGTATCAATTCCAATCCATGTTCACCCAATCCGTGTTCACGCGAATCAGAGTTTGTCTCCTCTTGGTCCTGATCTCGGCCCAAGGCCTGTCCGGCGCCGATTTTGCCATGAAGGTGACCGACAAGAATTACCTCGACACCCAAGGTTTCAGCGTATTTCTCTACGACAGCACGTACCATCCGGTTTTTGTCGACCAAAAGAACACGGCCATGGAGATGATTCTCCACGGCCAGCGCATCGCCACGAACGGCGACGTACGCCTGATGCCAACGCCGGAGCAGTGGGACCTGGTGGCAACCCTAAAAAGTCGCCATGCCGACACGGCGAACAGCCGGCTCACCGCCGACCTTGCTTTCCCGACGTTCGATTTCAGCTACACGCTGGAAGTAGCAGCGGAACCAGGCGGCGTGAAGGTCAGCATTAATCTCGACAAGCCGCTGCCGCAGAAACTGGCGGGGCGGGCGGGCTTCAACCTGGAGTTCCTGCCCTCGATCTACATGGGCAAGGCTTACCTGGTGGACGGAACCAAAGCCGGCATCTTCCCGCGTACACCGAACGATCCGATGACGAAGGTTTTGCCCCTGCCGGATGAACCGAAAAAAGCGTACTACCTGGAAGACTGGGATAAGGCCAAGGGATACACACAGCCGCTGCCGTTCGCCGAGGGCAAGAGCATTAGTCTCGGAGTTGACGACGCACTGGCCCGCGTGAACGTCGTGTCCGATACAGCCAACCTCATGCTGTTCGATGGACGCGACCGCGCGCAGAACGGCTGGTTCGTGTTGCGTTCGCTGATTCCTTCAGGCAAGACCACCGGCGCCATCGTCTGGCACATCAGGCCGGACGTGATTCCGAACTGGACACGATCGCCGGTGATCGCGCACAGCCAGGTTGGTTACGCGCCCGGCTTCTCAAAAGTGGCGGTGCTCGAACTCGACCCGATGTACAACGCCCCGAAGACGGCCAGAGTGCTGCGCCTGATGGAAGATGGATCTTACAAGCAGGTGTTCGAGGGCCCGATCACGCCTTCCACACCGTGGCTGCGCTACGTCTACTCGAAATTCGACTTCACTCCCGTGAAGGACCCCGGTCTCTATATTCTCGAATATGGAGACCAGCGCACGGCGCCCTTTCCCATTTCAAAGGACGCTTATGCGAACATCTGGCAGGACAGCCTGGACCATCACCTCGCGGCGCAGATGGATCACGTTTCCGTGCGCGAAGGCTACCGGGTGTGGCACGGCGCTTCGCACCTCGATGATGGCCGTATGGCGCCAGTGGTTGGGGAGCAATTCGACGGCTGGAACCAGGACACAGCAACGGACGGAAAGTACAAAGGCGGCGATCACATCCCGGGGATGAACGTAGGCGGCTGGTACGATGCCGGTGACTTCGACCTCGAGGAGCCCGCGCAGCTGAGCGTGATTCAGAGCCTCGCTCTGGCGTATCGCGAATTTAATCTCAAGTACGACGAGCTTACGGTGGATGAAGTCGCGCGTGAGGTTGAGATGCACCGTCCCGATGGCGTGCCGGATACGGTCGAGCAAGTCAAGCATGGCGCACTGCTCATCCTGGCGCAGTTCCATAACATCGGGCACGCCATCCGCGGTACTCACGAGCCAGATCTGCGCCAGTACACACAGGTGGGCGACGGAGCGTCGAAAACTGACGGCCGCATTTACGACCCGAAGCTTGGCCCGAACGAAACGAAGGGCGACTTCTCCGGGAAGCCCGACGATCGCTGGATCTTCACTACGAACAACCCGTACTTCCAGTGGAATGCCATTGCGGCGCTGGCTGCAGCAGCGGATACGCTGAAAGGCTGGGACGACGCATTAGCGAAAGACTGCCTTGAGACCGCGATCAAAGCATGGAACGATACGTCGGCGAATCCAACACTGTATCCGACATCCAGCGGGCCAGACCGAGAGACTCCCGCAAACGGTGTGCTGGCGGCCTCTCAAGGTGTTGTCTCTGGCGAACAGGGCACTCGCAAACCAAAGAGCATCTCGGGTGCTGCGACAAATTCTGCAGCACCGGCAGCTCCACCGACCGGCTTCGGCCGCGCCCGATCTTTTGTCGGCCTGGACTGGGCCGCGGCTCTGGAATTGACCATTGCCACCAATGGTGCCGAGCCATACAAGTCGCGGCTTAAGGAATTGTTCCCTCAGATGATCACTCCGCAGCAGATGGACCAACGCGGTTGGACCGCAGTTCGGGCATTGCCTTATCTGGCCGCGAGCGCGAAAGATCAAATGCGCGAAGCGGTAAAAACATACATGGCTGGTTTGGACAAGCGGCTGGACGAGACTCCGTTTGGCGTACCCCCGAGCCTCGGCACCTGGGGCGGCTCGGGCGCCGTGGTGGACATGGCGGTCCGAATGTATTTCCTCCACAAGACGTTTCCGGATCTCGTGGGCCCCGAATACACACTACGCGCGGTCAACTACATTCTCGGTACGCACCCGGTATCCAGCACATCGTACGTAGCTGGAGTGGGCACAGTCTCGAAGACGAAGACGTACAGCAACAACCGCGCCGACAACGCTTACATTCCGGGCGCCGTAATTCCGGGATATATCATCATCAAGCCGGATTTTCCGGAGTGCATCGACGACTTCGGATTCCTCTGGTTTGAGGATGAAGCCGTTGTGGCCGGATCGGCAAGCTGGGTCGTGGCCGGCAACGCCGCGAACGCGATCATTACGGAATCGAAGTGACCAAGTGCTAAAGGCGCCCGGCAGCCTCGAGGAGCGTTGGCTATCTTCTCAAGAAGCGAAACCTATGGGATACTCGCTTGTGGCAGGCTTTTCCCGAGTCGAAATGCGAAAAGATTCTCGTACAATAAACGTACAATGGATCGGGCAATGGGACCTTTTTAGCCCTTGTGGCACTTCCTAGAATCAATAACTTACGTGCTGTCAACATAGTGATTAGTTCGACTCCCGCCGCCTCCACCATACTTACCCCTTTTAGTATCACAAAAATTAACGACCAAACCCTTTTGCGATAGCTGAATCAAAAAGCTATTGCAATGGGCACCAGTCTCGCAAACGCCGGGCAGATCCGATCGGTTGCCGCTCCCACTCGATCCAGAGTCGCACTCTGCAAGCGCAAGTTTTTGCGATTTTTCCCTGAAGGGTTTCGTGATGAGACCTACTTGGATTGGGAACGCGGATATAAGTTGCGGGCACATCAAGAATGGCAATCGGTACTGAATCGTACGGCGTTTCGGTCGAAACTTTCCCAAGGAAAGTTTTTGGATATTGGTGGCGAGGCTATCAGGATTGAGTCGCGCACGAATCTTCTCTTTTCGTTTGAGAAGATGGCCATCCGGGACGCCCTAAAGTCGGAACGAGGGGCGCGGGATTTCGCCGAGGGCCTGTATGCACTTCTCTACGGCCCAGGGAGCCTTCCAACTAAATTTACTCGATGGTGCAATGTTGTCGCAGCACTCCCTCGAAAGCAGAGTCGGGTGCTCACCTGGCCTGTAGCGACCGTGTTCGGATTCATCGCTCAGCCGGAAACTCATATCTTTCTAAAACCCACTGTCACCCGTTTAGCCGCCAGTGAATATGGTTTCGACTTTCGCTACCGCTCTGGACCGGGCTGGGAAACATATTCCAGCCTTCTCCAGTTTGCCCGTCAAATCGGAGAAGACCTCCGTGACCTTCGCCCTCGAGATTTGATCGATATTCAATCGTTCATCTGGGTGCTTGGATCAAATGAGTATTGAAGAGTAAACAGATGTCGATGAAGACTCAGCAGGCTCTTCCAAACAAAGGATTGCTCTGCCTACTGAAGGGTCCGCTTCCACCAGATACATCACTTTCAAGCTGACCCGTCTCATCACCCACTCTACTGAAGCGCCGTGGTTGCTGCTGTGCAAGGCGCCGTGATCGCGGCGGTCGAAGAACGCACAACTGCGTCTTCAAAGGAGCAGAAGAATCGGGTTCCGGTTTGGTTCAACGTTAACGGTTTAGCCATAATGCTGTACGACGGCGTGATGCCGCTCGCAACCGGGCTGCTGCCAATGCCTAGCGTAAAGGTGTAACCGCTCTTGGTTCCGGTGGACAGCGAGCTGTCGATGAAGCATCCAGTCGCGGTTGAAGGCGTGCAAACCGCGCCAGCCGCGCCACCCAACTGAGCCAGCGTGGTGGTAAAACCAAGATTGGAATAGGCGGCGTTGTAAGAAATTTCGGCGGTGTTAATGCTGCGCACCGAGCCTACGGCAGACGACTCGTTGGCGGACATGCGGGCGCGCATTAAGTTGGGAATGGCGATGGCGGCAATGATAAGAATAATCGCCACGACGATCAATAATTCGATGAGTGAAAACCCCTGCTGTTTGCGCATTTTGACGTGTCCCCTGGTACTGAATAAATGTTGGATTTAAAAGCGACGGCTGAAACAGTAGTTGCACTTTCCCCGCCAAGGCCGCTCGCTGGGCCTGAGTTTCACTGCGTCGGAAAACATTTGTTTTCAGTGCTGAGTAGCACTTCGGTACCCGTACTACACCCTCTCGTCACCTCAAGTCTGCCGAAATCTGTCGATGGAGTGACAAATTCCGCACATTCCAAAACCAGGACGTTCGATGGTTGTGGAATCTTCGCCTAATGGCACGAAGCCACTATTTACGGGACGGTGAGTGGATTTCGGCGATGTAGCCTCCCGGAAATTGCACGAAGGCAGCGTCGCGCTGATCAGCGGTGTAGGGACCAACCAGAATCTGAGCGCCGGCTGCTTTGGCCTTGGCTAGAGTATCCGTAAGGTTTGCGACTTCATATCCGCTTGTTTCCCGTCCGTACGGATATGGCAGATGGCCATCCGTAACGAGCGCGTTCACCTTGCCGAAGTTGGATTCGATTCGGATTCGTCGATAGGTCTCGTCAGGCCGCCCAATCTCAATGCCAGGAGCCTGCGCATTGTCGGAGATGACCTCGCCGTGAGAAAAAGCTACAAAGCTCCGAACGAATGCGTCCACCCGATCGGCAGACAGATAGACGCGATTTTCGGGAATGGTCTGAAGTGGCCCGTAGGACGGCGGCGTGGTGTGCCAGTAAATCTGTGTGTCCACGCCGCCGGGCCATTGGATGATGGCGTCTCGTCCGATCGCATCGTTAAAAGGAGTGACTACGACGTCGGCGCCCGTTGCTCGCGCGGCGCTGATTGCCGCGTCCATGTCGCTGACGAGATAACCGGTTCGCTCCGCGCCAAACGGATACGGAATGGGCGTCTTGAAGCCGAAGACTGACAAGGTGCCCACTGGGGTCAAAACTATTTGAGAAAGGGTGCTGCTCGGAGTTGGCGTGACAGTCGCCACCGCTCGTTTGGAAGTTTTGCCCCCGAAGGTCGCTAAGAAGCTGGCGACCAAACGGTCAAAATCTTCCGGTGTGACATAGACGTGGGTCGAACTGTATTGCGGCGCGACCGCAACATTCGGCGTTGCCGCCCCGCCGCCTTGGGCGACTGCTGGCGTGGTTTCGCGTAGCAAAGATAGGGCGCCGATTCCAACACTCACGAAGGCGACGGCGGTCACGGCGACAGATCTCGTCCTACGCATCAGGAGTCCTCCGTTGGCTAAATATCAAGCGGGATTTTCCCAGGCCAGTTGTTTCGCGTTGCAATCATTGCAACGCGGGCCATCCAGTCTAGAAATAGACCACGCTCGCCGGATGCAGACTTCGAACTGGACTTGAGGAGCATGGAATCCGGCCTTTCGCTCCAAGCGAAAAGCCGGATACGTTTACGCTGCGACTGCCTTGCTTTCTTGAAGGAACGCCAGCAGATCGGCATTGATCTGGTCTGCGTTCGTTGCCGGCATACCGTGCGGAAAACCTGGATACACTTTTAGCTTGGCACCTTTCACGATCTTCGCCGACATTAGTCCCGACGCGGCGATGGGCACGATCTGATCGTCGTCGCCATGCATAACGAGCGTGGGTACGTCGATCTTCTTAAGGTCTTCGGTAAAATCTGTCTCGGAAAAAGCTTTGATGCAATCGTAGTGGGCCTTCATTCCTCCCAGCATGCCTTGCAACCACCAATGTTCGCGGATGCCTTCGGAGATTTTGGCGCCGGGACGGTTGTAGCCGTAGAACGGAAGCGTAATGTCCCGGTAAAACTGCGGCCGATTCTCGGCGAGCGCAGAGCGCAGACCATCGAAGACCGAGAGCGGCAAGCCGCCCGGATTCTTGTCCGTCTTGACCATCAGCGGCGGCACCGAACTGATGAGCACAGCCATGGCGATCCGCTTTGAGCCGTGCCGGCCGATGTAGCGGGCAACTTCTCCGCCTCCGGTGGAGTGGCCGACGTGGATTGCGTTTCGCAGATCAAGTTTTTCTGTGAGAGCTGCGAGATCATCAGCGTAGGTATCCATGTCATTGCCGTCCCACGTCTGAGTGGAGCGCCCGTGGCCGCGGCGGTCATGGGCGATGACGCGATACCCACGCTGACCAAAGAAGAGCATCTGTCCATCCCAATCATCGGCGCTCAGCGGCCATCCGTGACTGAACACGATGGGCTGACCTTTTCCCCAATCTTTGTAAAAAATCGAAGTCCCGTCTTTCACGGTAATGGTATTCATTTTATTTTCTCCTTTACTCGGATGGACGAGCCCGCGCAGCTCGCATGAGCTTTCTGCTGGGAGCATGCGGCGAGCGAGATACCAGAATGGCAAACACAGTATCAGAAAACGCAGCGGAGCGTGGGTTCGTAGCCTTGCGCAGCACGAGTTGCGAAATATCGCTGCGAACTGATGATTATCGTGGCGAACAAAAAGCGAATATGCTAGGGTGGTGTTGGCTATGGCGCGGCGTCCCGATCGCGAGAAGATAGACATCTTGAGCGAAAAGGACTTGAAAGATCTTCGTCACACACTCGCTCATTTGAGTTTGGGAGCCGTAAGAGAATTCTATGAACACGCCTATCGGGATTGCCGGTTGATCTACACCCGGCTGCCCAGTCCGCGACAAATGCAAACGCTGGTGCAGGTGTGGAAGCAGTTGCGCAAGTGGCGGTGAGGCGAGTTACGCAATGCGCAGCCGGGCTGCACCGCGACAATTTTGTAATTTGTAATCGGTAATTTTGTAATTTCAAACGCTCCCAATTACCAAATTACTAAATTACACAATTACAAATCATCCCGAAGCTACAAACGCTGACGTGCTTCCGCTGTCAGGTTTCTCGACTCGCTGGATACGGGCGGGCGCCTGGATAACTGATCGGCTCCGATAGGCGGACGGCGCTCGACGGTGCCGATGACCGGCGCCTCATCCATGCCGTCTGCATAAGCCATGGAGGCAAAGCGCTGCTCGCTGCACATGCGATCGATCATTCTTTGCTGCCGCAGATTTAACACAGCGTGAGGGAGAATGGGAAAATTGCGGAACATCCACAGCAAATAGACACGCTGAAGGAAGGATGGCATTACGTAACGCGGACCAATGGGTGTCTGTACCTGCACCACACCGGCCGCCAGTTTTTCAATTAACATACCTGGGCCCGCCTCGGAAGCTTAAATTGGCCAGAGCAATTCTAGGGCCGCCATTATTGCAGGCACGCACTGCAATGGGAAGCCTTTTCTTAAAATTTACGAATATATTAATCGAATCGCGAATGTGCGTTCCACTCGGGAAGGCGAAAGCCGGAAAATTTTTCTGGAAGGCGCTCTCAATGACGTCGCACTATGATCAGATCGCGGCTTCGGGCAGAAGATCCATGCGCCGGATCCTAGCGGCCACGCCAAACTCCGAACCCTGCTCTTCCACGCGAACGATTGTGGCTTGACAGCAGACCCAGCATTTCTCGCCCGCAGTTAGCTCCGGAGGAAGGATTAAAACCAGTTCTACGTCCGAGCCCGTTTCCATGCGCGATGTCGTATAGAGAAAAACTCCGTTGGCGCTGACGTCGCGCGTCTGGGCCGCCCGATCGGCGCCCTCAGGAGTTCGCACACGCGCGGGAACGCGCGAAGCAATTCTGGCTCCGGCGCGGCGCTCGGTATCGATCTTCATAGCGGGCGAGATAACTGGCGAAGTGCCCCCCTACTTTACACTAAGGCCGCAAATTGGAGGAGACGTTCGGGATCGTTTGAGAAAGGAAAGGTAGGATACGGGTAGTGAAAGCCCGCTTCTCTGGCCGCTTGGCAGGACGAGCCGCGCGCCCATCCCAGCCTTCGCGCGCGATTGGAGAGCTCTCTTCTAGATAGTCTCTAGATAATGGGCCGCTTGCTGCGAACGGCAGGAACTACCAGCGCCTGCTCCAGAGTGGGCACGTTCGTGCCGCGCAGCTTCGCTTCCACTTCGTGGAGTTTATCGATGGCAGAGGTCTGATAGTAGGCCTGCACCAGCAATTCCATGCTGAAAGGATTGTCTTGATCCTCTTCGAGGTGTGCGACGGCGTCCTCATACTTTTTCTGGCTCATGAGCAATGCGCCGGCCGCGCCATGGTAAGAACTCTGAATTACCCGATTGCGATTGCTCGTGGCCAGCGATTCGAGTTGCTGCAGCGATCCCTCGGCCAGCGTGTGATTGCCCGCGCTGGCGGCTCGCGTTACGCGATTGCGCAGGATGCGCGACATCTCCTCGTCGCGATCGGACGGCGAAATGACCGAATGACGATGGAGCGCGTCTTCCGCCGCCTTGAGGTTTAGCAGGGCGACGTTGTCATCCTTCTGATACTCGGCCAACTGGCGGAGGGCTTCCGATTCCTGCAAGCCTTGTTCCTTGGCGCGGGCGGTTGCCGCGATCACCGTATATTCATGGTCGGCTTGGGCGATTTTTCCCTCCCGCACATAGGTCATCGCCTTCTGCATGCTGTAAGTCAGGCGATCGGCTTCATTGTGAGCGAAGCGGATGGCCTTGTCGTATTCAACGCGGGCCTGGGCCTGATTGCCCATGAGGGCGTAGGTATCGGCCAGACCGACTTGCGAGGTCACGAAATCTGGATCGATTTTGAGCGCTGCCCGGTAGTGCTCAAGCGATCCCTCGAAGTTGCCCGCCATGCGCAGCAGTTCGCCGTAGGAATCTTGCGGATTCGGTTCCTTGGGAAGCAGAGCGGCGTAACGATCCATAGCCGCCAACGCCGTAACAAATTTCTGGTTGCGAGCCTCGGCATAGGCAAGATCATTCAGAGCAGGTGGGAAATTCTTATCAATGGCTAGGGCCTTTTCCATCATGCGCTGGGCTTGATCCGGTCCGTTCTCTCCCATCAGCCAATTACCTGCCAGATAGAACAGGTGCTTATCGTGGGGATACATCTCCAGCATGTCATTCATGGCGGAGATACCACCGAGGAAGTCTCCTTCCTGCACTTTGGAGATCCATGCAACCATCAACTGTTCGCCCGGCGTTGCCTTGGGCGCGAATTCTTTCGCTTTGGCGCGTGCGTGGCTTACTTCCACGGGATTGGAGCTGTTGAAAGCGATCCAGGCCCAGGCGACGGCAAAAGTGGGATCTTCTTTGACAGCCGCACGCCAATCCTGATTGCAGCGCTCCAGATAAAGATTCTCGTAATCGGCCATTCCCTTCCGGTAGAGCTCGCGCGCCTGGGCGGATTGAGTGGTGACAGGCATGTAGGTGGTCGCGCCCTTTTTCAGGTGGTGCGCATAAAGCGGCGTGGATAGACTGACGCCGAGAAGTAAGGCGGCGCTGATGATTACGAAACGACTGCCGGTTCTAGACGGATTGCGGCGCATGCAAGATCTCCAAAGCAAAGCATTTGGGGGGAGGAGGTTACGAGGAAAGGGTAGCATCGGCGTAACTGAGAGAGCAGGTGACGAAAGACGTTGGACGGGTGAACGGGACTCTCTTCGCTGGCCAACCAAAGACGGCGCTGTGGAAGAAAAAAAGCCCCTGCCGTGGGACGCGGCAGGGGCAAGTTAGTTTAAGCCAGATTAGAAAAGAATCTTCAAACCCAGCTGCATGTTGAAAGCTTCACCGGGGCCAATGCCAGGGGCGCCGTTAAAGTCGCCAATGGTATCGCTGATGATGCCACTGCTAACCGTGGTAGCGCCCGGTCCGGAGGCGAGATTGATGCGATTGAATGTGTTAAACATCTCGATTCTGAACTGAGCTCGAATCCTTTCTGTGATAACGATATTTTTGAACACAGAGAGATCCACATCGGAGAAGCCGGGGCCATAGATCTGGTTGCGGCGCAGGCTACCCAGGAAGGTGGACCCAGGCGAGACAAAACTGGCGGGATTGATCCAGGTAACGCCTGCCTTGTTAAAGGCATGCGAAACTCCGGCGAAAGGATTTGCGATCTCGTCGATGCCGGTTCCATTACCCTCTCCCCGGGTTTCGTCGATCGGTTGACCGCCGTGGAAG
This sequence comes from uncultured Acidobacteriaceae bacterium, assembly GCA_963801885.1. Lineage (GTDB taxonomy): Bacteria > Acidobacteriota > Terriglobia > Terriglobales > Acidobacteriaceae > Sulfotelmatobacter. The sequence goes on along the minus strand of CAWDGL010000008.1, from coordinate 1,745,550 downwards.
GTCATCAGGCTGTTCACCGACCATCCATGGGTTAGGATTTTGGGGCCATGTGACGAACCGGGGATATCCCAGGTGAACGTGGCTGAGAAGTTCTTGCGAGTATCGAAATCGCCGTTGCCGTACTCAGCTTTCAAGTTCGTACTATCGAGCGGGATGGCGCCACGATATTCGCTAATGTCATCCAGCGTATGAGCCCAGGTGAAAACAAACTGTGAGCTGAGTCCGTGCCACGCCCGGAGCCGCAAGGTGGACTGCAGCGAGTTGTAGTTCGATGTACCCACGCTGTTGAGCTGGTTAATGGAGCAGGCCTGGCAGGAGAAATTCGGGTACTGGGCGTAATAGACGCCCGTGGCCGGACCGGAGTCACCGAAGGCATCCGAATTGAAGATTGTGTTTGGGAATTGATTCTTGTTCAGCATGATGGAGAGTTTGCGGCCTTCACTGCCCACATAGCCGATTTGCCATACCGCGATTCCGTTCCCGAAGCTCTTCTCGACATTCAGGTTGTAATTGAAAAAGTAGGGGGTGCGAAAATTCTGGTTGACCGAATACACGCTGTAACTATTGGCGCCGCATTCAGTCGCTTGTCCCGACACGCAGGTGGAAACGCCTGGAAAGATGTAGGTGTTGGGTTGCCAGGTGTAGGACGTTTGACCGGCTGTATTGGCGTCATACACGGAAACCGGCGACGGGCCTGCGGGGTTGCTTTCCAGACCGTCGGCTCCGCCATTGGGCGGACGGAAGTCGAGGAACGGGTTCATGTTGATCTGATCGTAGAACACGCCGACACCGCCGCGGACAACGAGGTCTTCGCGATTGGTGGGCTGGTAGGCGAAGCCGAAGCGGGGAGCAAAGTTATTTTTGTCAGACGGGAAGATCGAATCGATGCCGTTCCCCTGGATGACTAACCCTTTCCCGGGAATGAAGACGGCCAGATCCTTGGTTCCGTTGTGCAGCGGTCCAAAGTAATCCCAGCGCAAGCCCCAGTTGACGTTGAGTCTGTGGTTGATTTGGATGGCATCCTGGGCGAAAAAGTCGTAGCCATTCACAACGACTTTTCGCTCGGCGTTGCCCACAGAGATGGAGGAGGATGAAACATCGCCGGCCAGAAAGTCGGCCAGCGAAATCGTGGCTAGACACACTGCGTCGGTAGCGGCGCAACTGCCCGCCCACGGGCCCTGCGTACCATCGAACGTGAAACTGCCCAGAGAGTGGCGGAAGTAGAACTCGTCGACGTGGCCCTGGCGCATCTCACCGCCAAAGCGGAACTGGTGCCTGCCTACGTTGTAGGAAACAGTATCACTCAGCATGCCGGTGATATCGTTGCGCCCCTCTGGAGGAGTCAGACCGATCTGTTCAAAGCCGCTGATGGCGATATTGGGAGCGCCCATGATGGGCTGGCCGTGGATCAACGCATCGGGGCTAAGGTAGAGGCCGAGAGCGTGCGTGTCGAAACTGTTATTGGCATCGTGAAAAACCTGGTTGAAGTAGTTCACGCCAAACAGAAGCTGGTTGGTCATCTTTGGCGTGAAAACGGAATTTAAGACCGCCGAATAGTTCTGCAGGTGAATCGGCGCCTTCTCGAAGTAGTAAGAAAGGTTCGAACTGGCGGTGGCCAGCGCGGCGCTCGCGCCCAGAGGCGCAATCTGATCGCCCTGTCCATTGAAGGCCCGGAGCATCAGATGGTGCTTGTCGCTGAAGTTGTGATCCAGCTTGAGATTGCCGTTGTAACTGTAGCCGATCGAGGGGTCGGTGCCGAAAAAGTTCTGGGTCGAGAGCGCCCCGCTGTTAATGGTGCTAGGCCAAAGTGTGGAAATGAGGTTGGCCGAAACTGGGCTCTCGGGAACACCGTCTGCGGAGAGCAGCCCCAGCGCGGCATTCTGGTAAGCCAGAGAAGGCTCGGTCGCCAGCCCGGATACGCTGATCACGTACCGCTGCTTTTCGAACGTCAGGAAATAAAAGGTTTTGTCCTTGATGATGGGACCACCGATGGAGAACCCCAGGTTGTAGTTGCGGAGCTCGGGTTTGTGAACGCCATCGGGCGTGAAAGGTGATTCGGCTCCATAAGCTTCGTTGCGGTTGAAGTAATACACGCTGCCGTGGAGCTGGTTGGTTCCAGACTTCAGCACGACGTTGATGATGCCTCCAGCGTTGCGGCCACCCTCGGCGTTGGACTGAGTCTGCGCGGCAAATTCGTCAATCGCGTCCAGAGGCATGATGGTGCCGGCGATGCCGGAAACCCCGCCCTGGTTGACGGCTGGAATGTTGTGCCAGAAATCATTGTTGTCGACGCCGTCAATCTGCCAGTTCATCTGGTTGGCGCGGGTGCCGTTGAGCGAACCGTAGCCGCCGACCGAGTATCCACCGTAGCCCGGCTGGACTGCCGCAAATTGAGTGAAGTCACGCCCGTTCATGGGCACGTTCTCCACCGACTCGGTGGGAAGAATGTTGTCCTGCGCCGCCGTCGTGGTGTCGAGGGACAATGCTGCAGCAGAGACCTCCACGGAAGTCCCGGCGGATCCGACCTTCAGCTTGACCGGCACGGTATAGGCAGAGCCGGCTGTAACTTCGATTTTTTCCACCGTGACCGGGGTAAAGCCAGCCGCAGTGACAGTGACCGTGTAAACGCCCAGGCTCATATCCTGGAACGAGAACTGGCCATCGCTGGTAGTAGTGGCTTGATGAACGGTCGCAGTGGCGTTCTCGGTAGCTTTGACGTCAGCCCCGGCCACGACGGCTCCAGAAGGATCCGTTACAGTTCCATTGATTGCACCGCGGAAGGTTTGTCCGTAGGCGCTGACCGCAGCCAGCATCACTGCAAGAATAAGACCAAACCAATTTCGCATAAGCCTCTCCAGTTCGCTCTCGATGTGAAATCGATTTTTGGGGCTTGAAGGTCGCCCTGAGCGCAGTGTTGATGAAGAGATAAGAAGGCACTTTTCGAGCCAATGTAAAAATAATGTAACTATATGTATTTCAAGAAGTTGGAAAAATAGCCGTAACCGGGGGATACGGGAATACGGACTTTACTGTATTGAAATATGGAAAGCAGTATGAGTAAGGCCGGAGGGGGGAAGATCAGAATCGGTTTTTCCGATCTGGACGCGTAAAACTTTCAATACAAAAGGGTTGCCGGATCGTGGAACGATGACGAGTTTCCGCTAGAAGTTGAATGAAACTCCGCCGCGCACCGAACGTGCGGCTTGGACCAGATAAACGGTCTGACCGTCTTGAGCGAGAACCGGAATGTAGCCTTGCGCCAGGAGATTGCGAACGTCGATGATGGCTTCCACGTGGCCGCCCAGGTTGGGAATGGGCTGGCGGATGAAAATGTTAAGGAAAGGTTCACTCTGACCGATCGAAGCGTTATACATATCGACCGGGGTCAGCGCGGGACCATTCACCCAGCGATAGGAGGCGATCCAGCGCGTATGGGTGTGCGCCGTGGTTCCGCTCAGTTTCGCGGAAACGGTATGACGGCGCTGAGTGGTGAGGTATTGCTGGGCCTGCTGCAGAGACACGTCGGGCTGCGCCAGATCGAGCACACCGCCGTAGGCGCAATCGATGGTGCCCGTCAAATCATTCGAAAATTTTCGCTGCAGGACGAATCGGAGTCCGCTGGTATCGAGAGTCGTCCCGGTATAGGTAAAGGTGCCCGAGGAAACGTCGGGTAGCAGAAATCCGCCGGCGGTGGAAGGCGAACCGGTGCCCAGCAGCGCAGGATCGTCCACACGGTCGGAATAGGCGGCGACCTGGATCTTATTCTTTCCTATACGCCGCGACAGGCTTACTTCATTATGGTGCGCGCTCTCGATTGTGGGAGTGAAATTGACCAAGCTGATGCGGGGATTGGCTTCGCTGAGGTCAGCCGGAGACGAATCGAATCCCTTTTCGGCGCGCGGATCGGGACGCGACGTGGCGTAGTCGTACTCGACGACAGTATTGGGTGAAATTTGAAGATGAGCCGAACCGTAGGGGCGAAACGCGCTTGCGTGCCCCATGAATTGCACGGTCTGAAGCTCACTGCCGAACTTTAGTTCGAGAACATCGGCAACCGTGAAATCGTCGCCAGCAGAAAGGGCAAGTGCCTGCAGGGCGGCATTATGCAGGTTGGGATCGGTGGGAGAAAAACGCCGCACCGTTACACCCAGAGTTGGCGCGGAACCATCGTCCAATCGATTGGAATAGGTCGTACGCAGCACTCCGGCTGGCACCGTGTTCCCGCTATAGCCGATTTCGCCGCTGAAAGCGAGCTGGCCCTCGGAATAGATCGAGCGCTCCAAGGTGAAGCCGGTATTCATGTCCGAACCGGTGCCGTAACCACCGGGAGCCGAGCCGGCGAGAAATGAGAGAGTACCGCTCAAACTGTGGCTCTGCTTTTCGGCGGGATCTGCGACGCCATTGGCATTGGGGTCGTCGAACACACGCAGAATCGGCCGGTTCGCCACAGATCGCAGAGTCCACTTCCAGTCGTCATCGTCCTTAGCGGGACGGATTGGGCCGAGTTGCATCACGCCCAATAGAGTACTGAGGGTCACGTTGATGTTGAGGCTAGCGCCTGGGCGAAGGCCGACTTTTTCGCGCAACGCGGGCAGGAACGAAGGCGCTGTGACTTTCAGCGAGTAAAAGCCGGGCAATAATCCGGAGGCCGTATAGTAACCGGCTCCGTCGGTGAAGACGGTGAGGTTGCGGTTGGCCGCGCCGAGAATCTGCACCACCGCTCCCATCTGCGGAGTGCCGGCATTACTGCGGACATATCCCGAGATCGCTCCCGGCTGCTCGGCAGCCCAAAGCGGAAGCGACAACCCTAACAGGATTGTCCAAGTACCGAAGCTACGAAATTTCAGGCTATGCAGTCTCACTCCACCCCACCCCCTGGGGGAGAATCGCAGGGAGTTTCATAATTCATAATTCTTGCGCGTTATTTTGCGCAACGTTATTCCACGGCCCGTTATTCCACCCCCGCATTATTCCACAGCAAAGAGCGCCGAGGGATTCACCGTTTGCTTCGAGACGTTGTCGTTCACCTTGATTTCTATCTTGTACGTGCCGGGCGACAGGTTGGCAGCTACAATCGATTTCTGCAGCGTTACCTGGTCGCCCACATTACCCATGGTATCGGTGGTTTCCATTTTCTGGACCACCTGCTTGTTGGTTGCAAGGTTCGTGATGTCGTACTCGAATGTGGCGGAAGGCTTGTGCGTCTTCTCATCCACGCCGAGATTATAGACCTGCATCCAAAAATTCAGCTTCGGATCTTTGTCTCTCTTAAAAAGAGCGGGCTTGCCGTCGGCCGGAGCCACGCGCGGACGGACTTTGGTAGTTCCGATCACGAACATTCCCGTGCCGATATCCTTCGTAGGAACCGGCTCCATCACGTCGGCAACCACCAGAGTTGAAGTGGAAAGCTTGTCGTCGGAAAATTCGGGAACCTTGATGCTGCGGCTCCAAACGCCTTTGCGGTCGCCGTTCACATCTTTCACGGCAACATAAAGCTTATAAAGCCCCGGGCGCAGCGGTACAGCTTTGGTGTAGATCGACGAGTTCTCGGTCGTGCGCGGCAGCAGTTCAGCGGGAACATCCACCTGTACCGGGTCTTCGAAAGTCTGGACCACCTTGCCGGTCAGCGTAGTTAAGCGAGCAAAGATGTTTACCGTCCCGCGCTGAATGCCATCTTTATTGATGAAAGTGATGTCGCGATTCTTCAACTGAATGGCGATGGGCACCAGAACGGTATCACTCGTCACCTTCACGAAGTCGGTGCGCACATCGAACGGCATCGGATTGAGGATCATCTTGGAGTTCACTTCCTCTTCGAGATCCGCAAACTTCACCTTCGGAGCGGCCTGTAGCTTCGCGAACTGCTCTAACCGGTCGAACTCTTTCGTCTGTAGCGTCGCGCTCTCTGGTCCCGCGCCCAGGCGCTCTAATCCATTGCCATTGAAGCGGGAGGATTTATTTGCCATTCCCATCTGCTCATAAAGAGTCAGGCCGGCGTTCGGAGTCATGAGCAAGGCGTCTTTCTCGGAACGATCCAGAGTCATGTGAAAATCGCCGCACATGCAAGTGTCGACGAACTCCATGATGACTTCCTGGCCGATGCCCTCGATATAACGATAGCGCCAATCTTCAAAGGGAAAAGTCGAGGTCTCGCCGCCGCCCTCTTCCATGGGGCGTTCATAAGTTCCACCCGAGGGATGCGAATCGATTTCATCGGGCTTGCCGAATACGATGTACATGCGTCCGCGATCGGTTTTCCATCCCGGCACGCCCGCGGCAAAGTGCTCGTTCGCGTAGGCAATGCGCTGGTAATGCTCTTCTTTGTATTCGTTCTCTTCCGTGTCAGGCGTGGGATCGCGGCGCTGCCAGAAGGCCTCAATAAAATTATCGCGCTCTTCGTCGTTGCTGAGCTGCTTGAACGCCGCGCGTTCTTCGTCGGTGATGATCCAGACGACGTCTTCTTCCAGCCATTTTTTATAAGGACGGCTTAATTCCTGTTTGAGAGCGCGCTCATTTTTCTTTTTCTGTTTCTCGTTAGTGGGGCGCTTCAGCGGATCGCCGGCGTCAGGTTTCGCTTGCGCGGAAGGTTGGGCCGGCGCAGCATCGGTTTGTCCAGCTGCGGGCGCCGGTTGGGCCGACGCGACCGGCTGAGCCTGAGCGGCAACGGATTTCTGATCCGCCTGGTCTGCCTGATCCTGAGCGACGGCAACACCGGTCGCGATTACCAGACCTGCGGAAACGAACAGAATTCTACGAAGAAGCTGATATGAATCTACCCGGAACATGAGAGGGACTCCTGCCAAGACAACTAGTCTGCCCATTTTAGGCCTGTTCGTCGTATGAAAGCAAGGTTAAGTCGTGCCCGGAGAACCAACTAAAATAAAGCTGCAGCCGTAGTTTTTAGAAGCGGGCCGGGCTGCACCGAGTTGCCCAGGACTGATGCAAATCTCCGGTACGAAATCGCACCGGGAGGATATAATGAACCGTTCCGGGGGCAGTTGCTATCACTTCCCACGCGTAACGAGTCTCGGTCACTTCCGCATCTCTTCTTGCTGGGCGGGAACTTTTTCGACGCCAGGATCGTAACAGATGTTGTGTGTCCGTCACTCTGAGCAGGCAGCGGGGGCCAATTTGCACTAAAAGAACGTTTTGGCAGGAGTTGGCCTTCCGTGGGAGATAAATCACCCGGACTTGACGGGAATCATGAAACCTTGGAAAAAAATCGCGATCGGAGCCGGCATTGTAGTTTTACTTGCAATCATTGTCGGCTTTACCGTTCATCAGAGCAGCAAGAATGTTGCGACCGTACAGACCGGCAAAGTGCAACGCCAGGATCTAGCCACGGTGGTGAGTGCTTCGGGGGAGATCAAGCCGAAGACTTACGTTAACGTGGGCGCGAACGCTTTCGGCAAGATCACCCACTTGTATGTAAGAGAGGGCGATCACGTAAAGAAGGGTGAGATGTTGGCGCAACTGGAGAATGTTCAGTCCTCGGCCGACGTAAATGCCAACGAAGCTTCTTTACAGGCGGCGGAGACAGACGAACTGGCGGCGGATGCCGCACTGAAGACTTCGCAGGCTGACATGCAGCGCGCCCAGGCGGACTATGACCGCAACAAGCTGGACTGGGAGCGGACGCAGAATCTGTATAAGGACGGCCTCATTTCGAAATCGGATTTCGATAGCCGAAAAGATACCTGGGCCACCGCCGACTCCGGCCTGGTGCAGGCGCAAGCTCGCGTGGCACAAGCCAAAGCGCAGATGGATTCTGCCACCAAGCACATAGCTCAGAATCGAGCGAACTTAACGCGAGTCACCGACGTATTACAAAAGACGAGCTACAACGCGCCCTTCGACGGCGTCGTCACGAATCTGCCAGTGCGCGAGGGCGAGACCGTGGTCATGGGCATTCAAAACGCTCCGGGCAGCACGCTGATGACGATTGCCGACATGTCGATTATTACAGCCGAAGTGATGGTGGACGAGACCGACATTGTGAATGTGCGCCTCGGACAACCCGCTGAAGTGACCATCGACGCGATTCCGAAGAAGGTTTTTCACGGTACGGTTTCTGAGATTGGCGACAACGCGATCGTCCGCTCCAGTGGCGTTTCAACCTCGCAGCAGACGACTGCCAGCGAGGAAGCCAAAGATTTCAAAGTCGTCGTGAACGTGCAGGACGCGCCGCGCGACCTGCGCCCCGGACTCTCTACGACGGCCAAAATTACGACGGCCACACGAAGTAATGCGCTGGCGCTGCCCATCCAGGCGTTGACTTTGCGCACGAAGGAGCAGATCGAACAACAAAATAATTCACCGGGTTCGGTCCATGCCGCGGCACCAGTAGCCAAGGAAAGCGCATCGAAGGGAAAGAAAGACGATGCCGTGCAGGGGGTTTTCGTCATTCGCAATAAGAAAGCAGTATTCGTTCCGGTCACTACCGGAATTACCGGAACGACCGATATTGAAGTCCTCGACGGCCTGAAAGACGGAGACGAAGTAATTACCGGGAGTTACAAAATCTTGCGCACTCTGCGTCCAGGAAGCAGCGTGAAGATCGACAACAGCGTTCCGAAGAAAGAAGACGAAGAGTCATAACCTTAGACGGACTGGTACGTCCAAAGGAAAGCCGTTAGAGGTCTCGAAATCGGGAGTTTTGGAAAACGACAGTAGAGAGAAACATCTGAATCCATCGGTCGGAGAGGTCAGTGGAACCGTACCAGGAGAAAAAAATGGCAACCGCAGAAGTCATCAGCATGCCCACCACAGCGAATCTGGCGCCGCCGGAATCGTGCATGATCGCCGCCGAAGATCTTTGGAAGACCTACGACATGGGCTCCGAACAGCAGGTGCACGCGCTGCGCGGCGTGAATCTTCGCATCCAGCGCAACGAGTATGTGGCCATCATGGGACCCTCGGGTTCGGGCAAGTCGACGCTGATGAATTTGATTGGCTGCCTGGATACGCCTTCGCAGGGAAAGTACTGGCTGAACAGCCAATTGGTCAGCGAACTCGATGACGATGAACTGGCGCGCATTCGCAACAAAGAAATCGGGTTCGTATTCCAGACGTTCAACCTGCTGGCGCGCGCCACGGCGCTCCACAATGTCGAATTGCCCTTGATTTATGCCGGTATTCCGACCGACGAGCGTATTGAACGCGCCAAGGCATCCCTGGCGGCAGTGGGCATGGAAGCCCGCATGAGCCACAAGCCGAACGAATTATCCGGCGGTCAGCGGCAGCGCGTCGCTATTGCGCGGGCTCTGGTGAACAAACCTTCCATCATTCTGGCCGACGAACCTACGGGCAATCTGGATTCACAAACCGGTGTGGAGATTATGGCTTTGTTTGACCGGCTGCATGCGGAGGGAAACACGATCATTCTGGTTACGCATGAAGGCGACATCGCGGAATATGCGCATCGCGTCATTCACATTAAAGACGGCGTCATCGCCAGCGATGAGAGCAAGGGACCGGGACAGCGGAATTGAACTGATCTTTCTTTGATTTTCGTTTTCGAATTTCGAATTTTCCTGCGCCCAGCCAACTGGCTGGGCGTTGTTTTTTGTGACACGCCGCTAGGGGAGTGCTGCCGTTGCGGCTTGCGTTTGGGCTGCGGCCGGCGCAGGAGTTTCGGCGACCGTGACCCGGTCTCGGCCTTCTTTCTTGGAGCGGTAGAGAGCGGCATCGGCAGCTTCAAGCAGCTCCCTGGGAGAGCCACCGTGTTGCGGAAGTCCGGCTACGCCGACGGAAACAGTAATGATCCCCAGAGAACGTCCCTGGTGCATCACCGACAAACTATGCAATTTCTCACGAATGTCCTCGGCTCTCGCTTGGGTGGCTTTCAGGTCGGCCATGGGAAGAAGGGCGACGAACTCCTCGCCGCCGAAGCGGCATACAACATCTTCGGCCCGAACACTTTTCAACAGCAAGGAAGCGGTCTCTCGTAAGACTGTGTCCCCGGCATCATGGCCGTAGGTGTCATTGAACTGCTTGAAATTATCGAGGTCGAGCATCAGAATTCCCAGGCTTTGTCCCGCGCGCATCGAGCGCCGCGCTAAACGTGCCATAACATCTTCGAGATAACGGCGGTTGTAGAGTCCGGTTAAAGGATCGCGTATCGACTGGTTGCGCAGAGCTTCGCGCAGGCGGATATTTGCTACGGACAGGCCAATCTGTTCGGCCAGTGTGTTGGCGACTAATAACATCGATTCATTCAGTTCCACCGGTCCGATCAATTGAAAATGCAAAATCCCGATGGCTTCGCCGTGCGCGAGGAGGGGCAGGCAAAAGTAGGAGGATCGAATCGTTGCAGCATGGTGGCACTCGACGGTACGGTCGGCGGCGGGAACAATGTGTGCGTGGCCGGTGCGAAGCGCCCAACAATCCTTCGGCCCGAACGTCCCCTCCGGAAGAATGCAATCGGTCCACGTGGCTGCCAGTTCCAGCGTTTCACGCGAAGGAGTGGATAACAGCAGGGCGCCGCGCAGTTCAGGGAAAATTTTTTCCGCCATCACGGTGACCACGGAGCATGCATCCTGCTCGGTGGCGCAACCTTGCAGCAATTCCGCCATTTTTGCCAGGTTGGTGGCGCGGTTCGAGCGTGTCGTGAGTTCCCGCAGCATTCTCTCGCTTTGTTCGTTCAGTTCCTGTTGCGCCAGAGAGCGTTCGCGCATTTCCGATTGCAGAAGCGCATTGGCTTCGATCAAATCAGAAGTGTATTTCTTGACTTTGTCTTCCAATATTTCTTGATCGCGCATCTGGCCATCGATGTCGGTGCAGGAGCCGAACCATGTAATGATCGCGCCAGTGGAATCTCGCACGGGAGTGGCGCGCACCAGGTGCCAGAGGAAATTTCCCGCCGCAGTGCGCACGCGATATTTCATCTCGAAAGGTTCGCCGGTCCGCAACACCTTTTCCCAGTTCTGGTACGCTACCGGCCGATCATCGGGGTGAAGACCGTTGGCCCATCCTGCCCCCAAGGTCTGCTCTTCCGTGAAACCTGTCAGCTCATACCAGCGCCGGTTGCAGTAGTCGACCTCGCCTGTCGAAGTTGAGGTCCAGACAATCAGCGGAATGGCTTCCGCCAGCATGCGCAGTCGAGCCTCGCCGTCGCGCGCCGCGCTAAGAATGAGGTTTCGCATGCTTAGGATGCGATCGAGAAATGCGGTTACGATCGCCAAGGCTAGAAGCTGAAAACTAATCAGACTAATGGCAAGGATTCCGAGAGAAGAAATCTGCAATGTCGATTCTGTGCGGACGGGAATATCGGAACTGTGAAAGCTCACCGCCCACATTCCGGTGTAATGCATCAGCGGAATGGCGCTGCCCATGATCAGGGCGCTAAGAATTTTGCGCCAGGTAGTTTTTTGCTCGAGACGCACATGGAATGACAAGAGTAGCGCGGCGAGCGAAACGGCAATTGCCAGTGCGCAAGATAGAAGAAAAGGAACCGGGCGATAGCGCATCATGGCCGGCAGTCGCATGGCCGCCATGCCGATGTAATGCATGGCTGCGATGCCACCGCCCATGACAGTTCCGCCTATCCAGAGAGAACGCGTACTCATGCGCTCGCGGCTGACGGTGAACAACGCGACAGCGGAAGCTGAGACGGCGGCCAACAACGAGAGAGCGACCGTGGGATAGTGATAGACGACCGGAACAGGCAGCGTGAAGGCCAGCATGCCGATGTAATGCATGGCCCAAATTCCGAATCCCATGGAAGTGGCCCCGCCAGCCAGCCAAAACCATTGCGCCCATCCCTGCATGGCAGTCACACGTCCGGCGAGATCAAGCGCGGCATAAGCCGCGACCATGGCCAGCGCGACGGAAAGCGCTACCAGCCTGTAATCGTACGATCCCGAAAGTAAGACCTCGCCCAACTCGATCCTCCAGCGTGCAGCCATGCATCGACACAAGACTGCGCGCTTCGCCGAACGCTGAAAATGACATCGGCAACTTTTGGATTTCTCTTAACTGGAGAGGCCTTAAGAGGCGGTTATGGCCTGAATACTTAAAGAGACGCAGGCGAGCTGCGTCTCTTTTTAGCAGGCAGAAGCTTTGCGGAATCGATTAGGGAGTGACCGTGTTGACCGCTGAGTTGGACGGGAAACCATGCGTGGCCACGAAGAACTTGTGATCGTACATGTTGCGATATATGTGACCGGCGATTTCGGCGGCCTTAGGACCAAACGTGGGACGCCCGCCCTCAAGGAACACGACGACTACAACGCGGCCCACGCTAGTGTTGGCGTAAGAGGCGAACCAGCCGAAGCGGGTTCCGGCGTGTGAGCAGGTCCCCGTTTTACCCAGAATTTCTTCTTCGTTAAAGTTCAAACGGAGGCTGCGGGCAGTGCCGTACTGCACAGCTCCGGCCATGCCATCGGAGAGTTCAGGAATCAAGGGAGCGATGTCCAACTGGCGCTTGATGCGCGGTTGAAAGCTCGCAACTTCTTCGGGAGTTGTGGGGTGCTGTAAGTAATAAAGCGTGCCCCCGTTGGCGATTGCCGAAACCATGGCACCCAGTTGCAGTGGCGTCATGGAAACGCCTTCGCCAAACGAGCACATCTTGCCGACTCCACCGAGTTTTTCGGGAATCGCTTCGTCGGGATAGCTGCCCAGTTGTTCCCCGGGAATGTCATAGCCCGCGAGTTCGCCAAGCCCGTATTGATGGGCATAGTAGGCGACCTTTTCAAAGCCCAGTTTGCGTCCGAGCGCTTCGAAATAAGCGTTGTTGGAGTGCGCGATTGCCGTGGTCAGATTCATGTGGCTGCGGCCACCGAGCGCAACTTCAGTTTCCTTCGATACCAGGCCTTCGCTCAGTGCGGCCAGCGCCACTGAAAGTTTAATGGTGGAACAAGGCTGGGCGCCGCTCGAAAGAGCCAGCTTCTGGTTGACCATGGCCAGCACGCGTCCGCTGGTTGGTTCAATTGCGACTACTGTACCGTTCATGTTGCCAAGCGCGTCAATCGCAGCCTGGCGCACGACGGGATCTTCGCCCGTCGTAATATCGCCGGCGGCAATGCCTTCGGCAAACGAACTCATGTGAAAGCGCTCATAATAGCGATGGCGGCGGGTACTGACTGAAGCCCGCGTCAGGTTCGCGCTGCGGCTGCGCGCCAAGTGGTGCATGCGGCGGCGAGTGCGCTGGGTTTCGCTGACTCTGCGGGCAGATGTTTTCGACTTCGTGGTTGGGTGGGCGCTGGTGTTAATGTCTACGCCCCAACTCATTCCAGCCAAAGGCAGGCAGGTGCTCAGGGCCACTAACAGACGAAGAAGGCTTTTCATTCTGGACACTTTTGATTCGCTCCCCGGCCGCTTCCCTTATTGAATGGCAAGTTCAATGGCAACGCTTCACTTTACGAATGATTTGATGCACGAATCATGCCACTCATGGGTAACCACGCCGGACTACTCGACTCCGCTGATATTACGGGAGTTAACATTTGCTGGCAACGAAAATGTTTGGCTGCTTAAAACCTAAGTGCTTTCTTAACTTGTTGCAGGGTAACGACATAGCAAGGATTACCCCGGTTCAGACCCCTTCGGTAATGCATTACCTAGTTACTGCAAAGATACTTCTTCCAAGTGCAAGACTTTGCTTTGAGCGAGCGTTGTAATTCCTGGCGCCAGGTTTCAACTTCATTCGGCGCTTGCGTGTTGCAAAGGTTTTCGAAACTACATCACTTCGTTGCGCTTGCGCAGAAATGCGGGCACGTCGAGATCATCCTGCTCGAAGTTGCTCACGATAGCGCCGCGCAGGTTGTCGCGCATGCTGTCAAGGGAAACTACATCGCCCGCGAGATGATCCGCGGCACGCGCCATGGGTACGGGCGCAGCATCGTCCGCGTATGATTCCTCTGCCGCGCTGCTAGAGATGATGGACTCCATGATGTGCTTTGGCATGGATGGAGGCGCAGGATCGTGCGATGGCCGCTCTTCGGAAAATTCCATGGCATTCGCGTGATCGGCTGCAAAGGAGCTGCGGGTTTCGTAAACCCGCGACCGGGCGGAGGGAGCCTCGCGGAAACCGGTCGCGATAACGGTGATCTTCACAGCATCCTTCATCTTCTCGTCCAAGACAGCGCCGAAGATGATATTGGCATCTTCATGCGCGGCGCTCTGGATGATGGAGCAGGCTTGCTGCACTTCCGCCAGTTTGAGCGACGCAGAGCCAGTGATGTTGATGAGGATGCCGCGTGCGCCATCGATGCGCTCCAGCCTCCAGCAGAGGAGACGCAATCGCTTTTTGCGCGGCTTCCGTTGTCCGTTTGGTTCCGCTGGCCGATGCCGTGCCCATCACGGCATATCCCATGCGCGCCATAATGGTCTTTACATCGGCAAAGTCCCGGTTGATGATTCCGGGAATGGTGATGATGTCGGAGATTCCCTGCACGCCCTGGCGGAGAATATCGTCGGCAATGCGAAACGATTCGAAGAAGCCGGCGTCTTCGGCGACGGCGAGCAGCTTTTCGTTGGGAATCACGATGGTGGTATCGACCGACTCCATGAGTTCAGCGATGCCGCGCTCGGCTTGCGCCATGCGGCGTTTGCCTTCGAACGAAAATGGCTTGGTGACTACGGCAACAGTCAGAGCGCCCATTTCACACGCCAGCGAAGCAATGATGGGAGCCGCTCCGGTGCCGGTGCCGCCGCCGAGGCCGGTGGTGACGAACACCATGTCGGCGCCCTCGAGAGCCTCGATAATTTTGTCGGAATCCTCGAGCGCAGCTTTGCGGCCGACCTCGGGATTCGCGCCCGCGCCCAGGCCGTTGGTCAGCTTCACGCCGAGTTGCAGTTTGACCGGCGCATGCGACATGCGCAGCGCCTGCAGGTCGGTATTGGCGACGATGAACTCAATGCCTTCGACGCCGGCATCCATCATTCGGTTGACTGCGTTGCCTCCGCCTCCACCTACGCCGATGACTTTAATCTTGGCGTCGTTGCGGGCCTCTTCGTTGAAGCTGATGCGAATTTTCGAATCGTTTGTCATTGTGTCCACCTTGTACGAAGTTTCAAAGTTTCAGAGTTTCAGAGTTTCAAGGTCTTTGAAACCCTGAAACGTTGAAACTTTGAAACCTTGCCGTTACGCTCCCTTTCCCACCAATAGCGCTTTCAATCTCGATCCCCAACGATCTTCCTGCAAGCCGCGCGCGACGCGCGCGCGTTGGCCGTAATTGACCATGCCAAGCACTGTGGCAAACTCCGGCTCCGACAGCGTGGACGGCATCTTCGCCAGCGGGGCCGGCCACGAAAGCCGGACTGAGCGGCGCAGGACAGATTCCGCCACGTCGAAGATTCCGGGCAGCCGTGATGCGCCTCCTGTCAGCACGATTCCGGCGAGGCAAATATCGAACATGCCATTCTGGCGCAAATTCTCGCGCATCATTTCGAAGAGCTCGCGCGCACGCGGTTCCAAAATCTCGGCAACCAGCCGTTGCGGCATGAGCCGCGAGGGGCGATCGCCAACGGACGGCACCTCGACTTCATTGCCTTCAGGAATGAGAGTCACGATAGCGTTGCCGTAAATCTTTTTGATCTTTTCCGCTTCCGCGAGAGGCGTGCAGAGGCCGACCGACAAATCGCTGGTGAAGTGATCGCCGCCCACGGGAATCACCCCGGTGTGAACCACGGCGCCCTGCTGAAAAACCACGAGCTCCGTCGAGCCTGCGCCGACATCGGCCAGACACACTCCCATTTCGCGTTCGTCATTGCGCAAGACCGAGTCGGCGGCAGCGAGCGGTTCGAATACGGTGTCATCTACATGCACTCCGGCGCGATTGACTGCGGTGATTACGTTTTGCGTGGCGCTGGTTGCGGCCGTCACCATGTGGACGCGAACCTCGAGACGCGCCGCCATCATCCCCAGGGGATCGTGCACGCCAGCCTGATCGTCGAGAATGAATTCCTGCGGAAGCAGGTGAAGAATTTCGCGATCATTAGGTAGAGGAATGGCGCGGGCGCGGTCAACAGCCTGCTTGATCTCATCGCGGCCAATTTCTCGCGGACGCGTGCCCACGGTGATGCCGCCATGACTATTAATGCCGCGCACGTGCACTCCACCGATGCCGACGATGGCTTGCTCCACCGCTGCACCGGCGATATCTTCCGCGGCCTCAACCGCTTTTTGAATCGCCGCCACGGCCTTGTCCAGTTCCACGATCACACCTTTGCGCGAGCCACGCGATTCGGCGACGCCATGACCGCGATAGCGCAAGCCGGTATCGGTGAACTCCGCCATCAGCGCGCAGGTCTTAGCGCTGCCTACGTCGATCGCCGTGAGGAAACTTCCCTGCTGATTCGCCATCTTGTATGAGGTCCCTCGACTTCAATTAATCCGAACTTGCATCGGTCTGCTGTTTCGAAATTGCCGGACTTGGTTTCGGAATTGCCTGTTTCGGAATTGCCGGTTTCGCAATTAATGGACGCGCGCTCGCTGTTGAGAGCGACTGCTTCTTTGTTTCCGGATTCCGGGCAGAGGCACGGACCGGACCCGCCTTCGCCTTAGATCGCGGGGCCGCCTTTGCGGTCTTCTTAGAAGGCGTTCCCCGGACCGTCTTTGTTTTAACCTTTACCGGTGTCGCAATCTTTTTTGCCGCATCCGGCTTGGCATCGAGTTTTTTCTCCGTCAACTCGAATGCCGGCTTAGGAACCGTGCGGTCATGCGGACTGATGCGTGTAATCAACGCTGCCGGTTTCACGCCCGCGGCAGCGGCCGCCCTGGCTGCCGAAGCTCCAAGCGCCGGCTGCTTTGGCCTGCCTTCCATATCCGGATTGACGATCACCTGGTTGTCGTAACGCAGGTTCACCGACTCCAACTTCTGAAATTGTTGCCGCCACTCCTGCACGTGGCTTACGTAGGTCTTGTAGCGTTTCAGATAATCGGAGGATCCCAGCTCTACCAGCACATCTCCGGCGGGATTGTTCACTCGAACCTTCAGGTTATCGAGATCGGACAGATCCACTTCGCTTAAATCCTGTGAATAGCGAGCGCCCCCGGAATCCAGATCCTGCACCAGTTCGTTGTAAGCGTTCATGCGCGGGGCGCGCGTGGAAAGCGGCTCGCCCGGATTCATTCCGATGATTACGGGGAACGAATATTTATGCTTGGGCGGCAATTCCATCAGCGTTCCGCCCGCATCAATCAGGAAGATTCGCGGTCCGACGCGAGCAAATGCAACTGGAGTGCGTTCGTGCACTTCAACCTTCAGGCGGTTGGGAACGAAGCGCATCACGCTGGCCGACTCCACCCACGGAATCTGTTCGAGTTGCGCCTTCTGCTGAGCCAGCGGAATGAAGAAAATGTTGCGGCCGATGTCGGCGCCCATCACTTCCATGATTTGCGCCTTGGTCACGTTCTGCATGCCCGTGACTTCGATGTTGTCGCTGGATTCCACGCGGAAGCGCCAGGAGCGCTGGCCGTATTCATACAAAGCACCGGCTGCAATTGCGGCGACACAGAGAATTGCAGCCGCGAGCAGTGCCCACAGCAGGCGACTGGCAGTCTTTTTGGGAAGCGAACTGCGACGGGCGGGGACGCGCTTTTGCCCACGCAGGAAGGGAGATTCCTCGTCGACATCCAGATCCATCAGGCGCGCGTCGTCAATTTGTTCACGCGCAGGGATCTGCTCGCGCGCAGGTTGGGCGCTGGCTGGGTACAACTCCTCCTGCAAGATGGTGCCGCTGGACTTCCGCGCCATCAGTTCAGGTCAGTTGTCGCCAAGGAATCGCTGAGCTTTTTCAATATAGCTGCATTTCTCGAATGGAGATAGAAAAAAGTTCGGTGATTTTGCACAGGCGGGAACCGCATTGGGTACGAGCGGGAAAATTTCTGTTGTGGGCGATCACCGAAGCGACATCGTCACGTTGTGGAAAGTGAATGCTAGTTCGGCCGCTAGGTTCGGAGCTAGATAGGATCAGTGGATGCAGTTTCGAGATGGAGCGTGGGCGTCGCTGGCATTCTGATCACCGGTATGGCTGGGACACTCACACGGATACGCGAACAAGTCGCTGGAACCGGAAGCGGTTCTAAAACGACAGGAGCGAACGCGGCCATCATGCGAAAGTGAGCAGTGCGCGCGGCAATTTCTTCATTCAGACGCGTGCGGCGCGTCTGCGTCCTTGGGAATTGAGCGTCCGGGCGTGCCGCCATCAGTTTTGCAATTTCAATTCCCTGTGGAGAGGCGTTGCTCTGCGACGAGGCTATTTGATCGATGACCGCACTTTTGACTCGCGCAATCATGGTGGTCAGTGGGCACATGGAAGTCTGGTCGCGTGCCGCGAGCAGGCGAGCCTGCGTGAGAAACTGATTCGTTTGTCCTGTGAACAATGCCAGAACGGCCCCTGAACTCTCCACAACGTGGTCAGCAATCCGATGTGCCCGCTGCAGGCCGCCATCGAAATAGCTGGCGTTCAATCCCGCCGCTAATACGCCCGCCGCCAACCATCCCCACGCCTGATGTTTCGTTTTCATCGCCTAACCCCTTATGGCTGATAGACGAAAGCCAACGCGATCGGTTAGCAGAGATGGCAAAAATCGAGAAATGGAGTGACTTAGCGGCAGGCAACGAAAGATGGTCGAAATTCTCCGACAAACCGAAGGTGCTGCTTTTAAAGGTTCTTTCGCGGACTGCCGATGAATCCTCTAATACTTTGGCGCCTTCTGGGCGATTGCCGCCCCGCATAAAAATTAAGACCAGCCCGCACCATGACCGACGGTATTTGCTGTGGTGATATCGTACTCAACTCGAAACGTAAACTGGTGGGGACTCGGGTGCGCAGGCGGAATGCTCGGATGGTTCCTGTTCTGGCTCAGGAACGGGCCGCACACGCACTATCAATCCGTGCTCTTCTGGGCAACTTTAGCGGCGATTCACTTCATGGCAGTGAAGGCGGCGAGACAACGCTTTGGTCTGATTTACCTTTTCCCGGTGGTCGTTGTATGGATCGTTATTCTCATCGCGCTTTCCAGCGGCATCCCGCAGCCGTGAAACTCGAAAGCCGGCTGCCGGTTCGTGGAAGATGGAGTTCTTTTGCAATCCTTTGGCGGGCTCTCGTGAATCATGGGCCCGTCTGACGCAGCAGTTCCTGCAAATACTGCTGCCAGACCGCGGCCCAGGTGTGCGTGCCGTGCCCGTGAGTCTGCTCGGAAACAGGAATCAACACGAAGCGGCCATTCTTTACATGTTTAGTTTCGCGCTCCGCGATGCCTAACTCCGGAGGATTGATAAAATCGTCCGCTGAATTCACGAACATGACTGGCGCTTTGATGATTCCTAGCTGCGCCGAAGGGTCGTAGTTGCGCGAGGCACTCACCGCGTAGAGAAAATCATTGGCGTCCAGGCTGGCAGTGATGCGCTTCATGGAACCGTCGAGGAACTGATCGGCGGCATCGCGAGTGGGAAGGCTCTTCTGCATCTGGAGCGGGGCGCTCCCGGCAATGAGCAGAAAGTCAGCGGATATTTGCAATGCCGCGCGCGGTTCGGTCGTGTAGTCGCCGCTCTTCCAATCGGGATCCTGACGGATGCCTTCGATGACCATCTCGCGCCACAGCCGGTTCCGTCCCGCAATTTGCACAGGCAAACAAGCGAGTGGCATCAGGGCATCCATGAAATCGGGATAGGTCTCGCCCCAGACCCAGGAGTGCATGCAGCCCATCGACGTTCCCAGAATCAAGCGCAGATGGTTCACGCTCAGTCCTTTTTCCAGCAGTTCATGCTGCGCCGCCACCATGTCGTCATAATCGTATTGAGGAAAGTGAGCATGCATTCCGTCGCTGGGCTTGCTCGATTTTCCGTGACCGATGTTGTCGGGAAGGATGATGAAATAGTGGGACGTGTCGAGAAGTTGACCGGGCCCAAACAACACATCTGCAAACTGCGGAGCCAGAAACTGCCGTCCGGAGCCCCCGGTGCCGTGAAGAATGAGAGCCGCATTGGTGACTTTGCCGTTCGCATCTCGGTCTGGTTTGCCAAGAGTCATGTAGTGCAATCGCAGTTCGGGAAGAGTCTCGCCCGACTTGAAATGGAAGTCGTGGCTTACGTAATCGCCTTCGGTGGGCGCTGGCTTATTCGCGGTTTGGGACTGCTGCGCGGCACACATCGCTGTCAACCATAATGAAGCCCCTAACGAAACGATAATCAGCGCAACGCTCGCGGGTAAATGCCGGCAGAGAATTTTGAATGTCGGAACAACAACCGGACTAGCTGCCTGCATGCGCAACCTCCCGCTCTTTCAACTTGTCGAGAATCATGGGGCCGAATTGCGAGACGCTGCCGGCACCCAGCGTGAGAATCATGTCGCCATCTTGCGCGATCGCCGCGGCGGCCTCGACGCCTTCGGCCGGGGAATTCACGTAGCAAACACTCCTCGCGGTTTTTTCGCGAATCCGCTGTGCCAGGATTTCGCCGGTAATGCCTTCGATTGGTTTCTCGCTCGCTGCATAAATGTCGAGAACAAAAAGCGAGTCGGCATCTCCAAATGCGGTCGTGAATTCTTCCATTAAATCGCGGGTGCGAGTGTAGCGGTGAGGTTGGAAGATGACGTGAACTTTCCGGAAGCCGCACTGCCGCGCTGCGGCCAGCGTGGCCTTGATTTCGGTGGGATGATGGCCGTAATCGTCAATAACACTGACGCCCCCCGCTTGTCCACGTAACTGGAAGCGGCGGTCAACGCCGCGGAATTGATCGAGCGCTGTGCGGATCGACTCCACGGCAACATCGAGGCCCACGCCGACGGCGATCGCAGCGGTGGCATTCAGAACATTGTGAAGGCCGGGCACGTGCAGCACGAACTCGCCCAGATCTTTATTTTGGTAAGTGACGCGGAAGCGGCTCAACGGGCGTGAATCGCCGGCGGGAATTTCTTTCCTGAAATCAAGTTTGATCAGGAAGTCGGAGCCGCGCCTGGTCCCGTAGGTCACGGTGCGGCGCTGAACATCCGGTAAGAGGCGGCGAAGCAAAGGATCGTCGTTACAGGCGACGATCATTCCGTAAAACGGCACGCGATCCATAAAGTCGAGAAAAGTTTTCTTCACGTCGCGCATGTTGCGGTAAGTGTCCATGTGCTCGCGGTCGATGTTGGTGACGACCGACAGTATTGGGGTTAGCTTTAAAAAGCTGCGGTCGCTCTCATCGGCCTCGGCCACCAGGTATTGCGATTTGCCCAGGCGTGCGTTTGATCCCATCGCGTCTACGCGGCCGCCCACTACTACCGTCGGATCGAGGCCGCCGGCCGCCAGAACTGCGGCCACCATCGATGTAGTGGTCGTCTTGCCGTGCATACCAGCAATGGCGATGCCGTATTTCAGGCGCATCAATTCCGCCAGCATCTCGGCGCGCTGGATGACAGGAATGTGAAGATTGTGCGCTTCGATAACTTCGGGATTCTCGATGGCGATGGCGGAACTGGTCACGACGACTTCAGCGCCGGCGATATTTTCCGCGCGATGTCCTTCGTGGATTGCCGCGCCCAGACCGGCCAACCGCTGTGTCACCGAAGAGCTCTTCAAATCGGAGCCGGAAACCTTGTAACCGAGATTGAGCAACACCTCGGCAATGCCGCTCATGCCAATGCCGCCGATGCCTACGAAATGGATGCGTTGAATTTTTGCGAACATAGTCGAACTTCTTGGCCACGGATCTACACGGATTCACACGGATAACTGCAACACCAAGATTCCTCGCTCACTCTCGCCGCTATTGCGGCTACGAGTGGCTCGGAATGACAAAACAGAGCATCCGTGAAGATCCGTGTAAATCCGTGGCTAACGGTCCTCGATTCCTGCGACTCGTGCGGCCATTGCTGCAATATCGTGCGCAGCGTTAGGGTGCGCCAATTCCCATGCCGCCTGGCTCATGCGCTGCAGACGCTGCGGATCTTGTAGTAGCGCGGCGATCGTCTCGGCCAGCCAGACGCCTTCCAGCTTCGATTCTTCTACCACCACCGCTGCTCCGTGTTTCGCCAGGGCCTCGGCGTTTACTCGTTGATGATCGTCCGCTGCCCGGGGAAACGGAACGAACACCGCGGGTTTTCCTGCGGCCGCAATTTCTGCCACCGTGCTCGCGCCCGAACGGCATACCAGCAGATCGGCACGCGCAAAGGCCGCCGGCATGTCGTCAATGAACTTCGCCACTTCGAAGCTGAAACTCTGCTCCGATGCCGCCTTATTCTGCACGGACTGATACGCCGTCAGCGCGTCATTATAGTCACGCTCGCCGGTCTGGTGAATGATGTGAACGCCGGGAGCCTCGCGCTGCAAGGCCGGCAAACAGCGAATCATCGCATCGTTGATGGCGTGCGCGCCCTGGCTTCCGCCGAACACGAGCAAAGTCGGAACGCCTCCACGCTTGGGCGCGATTTCAAAAAATGCTTGCCGCACCGGGACACCCGTAACTTCGGCATGACGAAAATACTTTGCCGTCTCCTCGAAGTGCACCGCCGCTCCCGAAACAAATCGTGCAACCATTCGATTGGCGAAGCCGGGAACGACGTTCGGTTCAAAGGCTAGCGTAGGAATATGTTTCACCACTGCGGACAACATGGCTGGCCCGGAAGCGTATCCGCCCACGCCGATCACCACGTCGGGCGCGAACTGGTTGAGCATGCGGCCCGCATCCCACACGGCGCGCGGCAAGTCAAAGGCCGTCTTCAACCGCGTGGTCAAGCTGACATTCTTCAGCGCTCCGACCCGCACCAGTTGTAGCGGGAATCCGGCGGCGGGTACGAGGCGGTTCTCAATGCCGCGCGCGGTGCCGATGAACAGTACTTCCGCGCTGTAACTTTTCTTGAGTTGATTGGCGATGGCGAGCGCGGGAATCACGTGTCCGCCAGTGCCGCCGCCCGCGAGAATTGCCCGCATGAAGTGACTATAAACCAGACAGGAAGTCAGCCACGGATTACACGGATTCGCGCGGATGGAAAAAACCCTTGAAAAATCCGTGAAGATCCGTGTAAATCCGTGGCAAAGTTCACTCCGTTTGCTTCGTAATGTTCAGCAATACTCCCACGCAGGCTAGAGTAACGAAGAGCGACGATCCCCCATAGGAGACGAGCGGAAGCGGAATGCCTTTGGTCGGCATCATGCCGAGGACGACACTGATATTGATGAACGCCTGCAACACAACCATGCTGGTAATGCCAACGGCCAGATACCGGCCGAAGAGATCATCGGTGCGCCAGCAGACGCGCATCCCGCGCCAGAGAAAGATGGCAAACAGCGCGACTACTAGCAAGGCGCCGACCAGGCCGAGTTCTTCTGCGGTCACGGCGAAGATAAAGTCCGTGTGCGGCTCCGGCAAATAAAAAAGCTTTTGCTTGCCTTCCATCAGTCCGGTGCCCGTAACGCCGCCCGTCCCGACGGCAATCAGCGATTGAATAATGTGGAATCCAGTTTTCTGGCTGTCAGCGTAGGGATTTAAGAAAGCAAGGATTCTGGCGCGGCGAAAGCTCACGTGAAAAATCAGAAAATAGAGTGGCACGAGCGACGCCGCGAACGAATAGGCAAAATATCGCATGCGCATTCCCGCCGTATAGAGAATGCAGGCGGCAATCCCGGCGCAGGCAATGGCCGTGCCTAGGTCGGGCTGCAGCACGATCAAACCCAAGAACACAAGAATGGGGACTGCGGCCGGGAGCAGAGTGTTGCGCACATCGTTGATAGTCTTGGCGCGATTTTCGAGGAAGTAGGCGAGAAACAAAATCAGCATCGGCTTCGCCAACTCCGAGGGCTGAAACGAAAATCCGCCGGCGTGAATCCAACGATGAGTATTGTGCGAACGATCGAGAAAGAAGACGGAGATCAACAAAAGCGTGGTGAAGCCCATCATGGAAAACACCAGCGCGGGATGTTTATAGCGTCGATAGTCGACGCGAGTGGCGATGATCATGGCAGCGAGTCCGGCGATCGCCCATACCAATTGTTTCGAGACGAAAGCGTAGGGTGATCCGAAGCGCTCGCGCGCCATTACCGCGGAGGCTGAAAAAACCATCACCAACCCCACGAACACGAGCAGCATGGTAATGGTAAACAGCCAGCGGTCGACGCTCACACGCTTCGCCATGGGAAGTTCATTTCACCACGGAGAGGCGGAGACACGGAGAAGGAATTGTTGATTGTTGAATTTTGATTGTTGATTGTTTTGGTTCGGACAGGTTTGTCGACTTCAGGCTTCAGGCTTCGGACCTCAGACTCCAGACTTCAGACTTCGAAAGCAATATCACTCGCGGGCGTTGAGTTTGAAGGTGCCTGGGGTCCGAGGTCCGAGGTCTTGCCCAGTCTAAGATTTTCCCATGGCGAGGGCCTTCACCATTTCTTTGAACACCTGGCCGCGGTGCTCGTAGTTCTTAAATTGATCGAAGCTGGCGCAGGCCGGAGCGAGCAGGACGACGTCGCCGGGTTGCGCCACGGAATTTGCTTTGCGAATAGCATTCTCGAGCGTCTCAGCGTGAACGATCTCGGGGCCACCGTTTTTCGATGAAACGATTTGCGACTCGATCTTCGTCGCCGCTGCGCCGATGGCATAGACGCGCTTCACGCGCTGGCGGAGCAGTTCGTTGAGAACGGAGTAATCGCTGCCTTTGTCCTTGCCACCGAGAATCAGGTGAATATTTGCCGGGAATGATTCCAGCGCTTTGATCGTCGCATCGACATTTGTGGCCTTGGAATCGTTGTAATAATCGACACCGCCGATGGTCGCCACAAATTCCAGGCGATGCTCCACTGCTTTGAAATCCTGCACCGCCTGGCGAATCTTCTCGGGAGTGCAGCCCATCAACATTCCGGCACACACTGCTGCCAGCACGTTTTCAAGGTTGTGCGCTCCTTTTAGCGGAATTTCTGAGACCTGCATGATCTCATGCTGTTGCCCCTTCGCATCGCGAAACAAAATGTTCCCATCGCGCACCCAGGCGCCTCGCTGTACTTCTTTCTGGCGGCTAAACCAATAAACCTGAGCGCGCGTACGCGAAGCCATCGAGCCGCAGGTGGGATCGTCGGCATTGAGCACGGCGAAATCTCCGTTTTCACCGGCTCGCTGATTTTCGAAGATGCGCGCTTTCGCATCCACATACACTTCAAAGGTGCGATGGCGGTCGAGATGATCGGGCGTAACATTCAACACGACCGCAACTTTCGGGCGGAAGGTTCGAATGGTTTCCAGTTGAAAGCTTGAGACCTCGAGCACAATAACGGTTTCCGGCCGGGCGCGTTCGACCAACGAAATCGCGGGCGTCCCGATATTTCCGCCGACAAGAGTAGGAAAGCCACCGGCAGTCATGATCTCGCCTGTAAGTGTTGTCGTGGTGGTTTTGCCGTTCGAACCGGTGATCGCAATAATCGGCCCGCGCAGGAATTGCGCCGCGAGTTCGACTTCGCCGATCACGGTTTCGCCTAATGCACGCGCCTGCATCAGGGGCGGTGCATCGACGGGAACGCCGGGACTGACCACGATCAGGTCCTGACCGCGAAAAGTGCGGTCGCCATGACCTCCGGTCTCAACCGTAATTCCGTGATCGAGCAGCACAGGAATCTCGTTGCGCAGTTCGTCGCCGCTCTTGGTGTCAGAGACCGTAACCTGCGCGCCACGCGCTTTCAAGAACAGTGCCGATGCCACGCCCGACTTTCCCAGGCCCACCACCAATACGCGTTTTCCGTTTAGATCCATTCAGAACATTCATTTCACCACAGAGTCACAGAGCCACAGAGAAAATCAAATTCGTAGCCACGGATTAACACTGATCGACACAGATCAAAGTAAAAACATTCGAGTCAAAGAAGAAAAAGTCGAATCCGTACAAATCCGCGGCGAACCTATCTTAGTTTTAGCGTCGTTAGCGCGAACAAAGCAAAGATCAGCGAAGCGATCCAGAAACGAACGATTATTTTTGACTCCGACCAACCCAGCAATTCGAAATGATGATGCAAAGGCGCCATCTTGAAGATGCGCTTCTTGCGCAGCTTGTAAGAGCCGACTTGCAGAATCACCGACACTGCCTCGATGACGAACACGCCGCCAATGAACGGCAGCAACAGTTCTTGTTTGATAATGACGGCGACGGTGCCGATTGCGCCTCCCAGCGCGAGCGATCCCACGTCTCCCATAAAAACTTCTGCGGGATGCGCGTTATACCAGAGAAATCCTATCGACGCCCCTACCATCGCTCCGCAGAAAATGGTTAATTCGGCGACTTGCGGCATGCGTTGTAACTCCAGATAAGTCGCGAAAGTCGCGTGACCGCTGACATACGTCAACACGGTCAGTGCGCCCGCGGCGATCACCGTACATCCGATGGCCAGGCCGTCCAATCCATCGGTGAGATTGACTGCATTGCTGGACCCGACGATCACAAGGACCACGAATGCGATGAAGGGCAGAAAGGCCAACGGCCAGATATGCGGATAGCGCTCCAGGCTGGTCACTACCAGGTCCGGGTGGAATTGCTTCAGGAACGGAACGAACATTTTCGTTGAATATAAGCCGTAAGCTTGCATCGCAATCAGCATGGAAGCGATCACGATACTGGTGGCAACCTGCAATCCTAATTTCGCGCGACTGGTCAGGCCCAGATTCCTGCGGCGAGTCACCTTGGTGTAGTCGTCGGTGAATCCGATAGCCGCGAAGACGCAGGTAGAAAATACAGCGATCCATACGAAGCGATTGCTCAAATCAGCCCACAACAGCGTGGGAACGACAATCGCAATCACAATCAGCAACCCGCCCATGGTAGGAGTGCCGGCCTTTTTCTGATGGGCCTTCGGTCCTTCTTCCCGGATGTATTGCCCGATCTGGAAGTCCCGCAGACGGCCGATGACCAGCGGACCTACGATGAGAGCCGTGAAGAGAGCGGTGAGGCTGGCGAACGCTGTACGGAAGGTGACGTAACGAAAAATGCGGAAGGGCGCAACCGAGTGTTGCAGCTTGACGAACAACAGCCAGTAGAGCAATCAGCCTCCGTCTTTCGCAGATCTCGGTACAAACTTCAATCGAAATTTCCACCACGGAGACACGGAATCACGGAGAGAAATAAGAACAGAATTTGATCTTCTCTGTGTCTCTGTGCCTCCGTGGTGAATATCGTTCTTAGCCCGTCGAGTCACGCAAAGCTTTCCAGGTTTCCAGCGCCTTTTCGAGTTTCACGCCGCGCGATGCTTTAAGCAGCACTACGTCTCCGTCTCGGGTTTCGCGCGCCAACCATTCGCCGGCTTCCTCAGGCGTCGTCACGAAAATGGCTTCAGTTCCGTTGC
This sequence comes from uncultured Acidobacteriaceae bacterium, assembly GCA_963801885.1. Lineage (GTDB taxonomy): Bacteria > Acidobacteriota > Terriglobia > Terriglobales > Acidobacteriaceae > Sulfotelmatobacter. The sequence goes on along the minus strand of CAWDGL010000008.1, from coordinate 1,718,309 downwards.
TCCCCGCGCCCTCGACCATGGCTTGCGCGAGTCCGCGCACTCCCAGCACGACATCAACTTTCTTTTCGGCGATATGCTGTCCAGCGCTGCGATGCATCTCTGCCGCCGCCGGCCCGAGTTCCAGCATTTCTCCAGCGACCACAATCCTCCGCTGGGCGGGCATCGCTGCCAGGGCGTCGACCATGGCGTGCAGCGCCTTCGGATTGGAATTGTAGCAATCGTTGAGGACCGTGATGTTACCCAGTTGGAGAACCTGGCCACGCTTATCCGGGGGCTTCAGAGTTGAGAGCGCGCCCACAGCGTCCGCCGCCTTCATGCCGCGAGCTATGCCCACGGCAATTGCCGCCAAGGCGTTCAAAACGTTGTGCTCGCCAACCAGCGGCAGACGCGCGTGTTCTCGTCCACTCGATAGGACGACGTCAAATTCTGAGCCTTCGGCACCCAGAGTGCGCACATTTTCGGCGCGGACATCCGCCGTTGCGCTCATTCCGTAAGCGACGACATGCCCTTTGAAATCGCGGCCGAATTGCGAAACGTACTCATCGTCGGCATTCAGCACAGCCGTTCCGTCGGCCGGAAGAGATTCGATGAGTTCATACTTTGCCCGCGCAATTCCGGCAATCGAATCGAAAAACTCCAGATGCACCGGAGCAACGTTGGTCACTACACCGATCTCCGGCCGGGCGATTTTCGCCAGCGCGCGAATTTCACCGGCGTGCGACATTCCCATCTCAATGACGGCAGTATCGTGCTCCGTTTCCAGCTTCAGGAGCATGAGAGGCAGCCCAAAATGATTATTGAAATTTCCCTCGGATCTGAGCACGCGGAAGCGAGCACTGAGGACGTGCGCAATCGCTTCTTTGGTCGTCGTCTTTCCGGCTGAACCGGTGACGCCAACTAACGGCTTGCCCCATAACTTTCGTACTGCGCTCGCCAAGGTCTGCAGCCCTACGAGCGTGTCATTCACGGCTAGCAGGCGAGTCTTATCGGGATAGCGATGCAGTTGATCTTTTCTGACGACGGCCGCAGCGGCTCCTTTTTCCAGCGCAGCGCTTACATAATCGTGACCATCGAGCCGCTCGCCCTGCACGGCAAAGAAAAGTTCTCCGGGCGCGACTGTGCGCGAGTCGATGGAATAGCCTTGTGCGATTTCTGAGGACAATGCCGCACTGTCGTGGGCGACCGACGGAGCTCTTGTCTCGGCCGAAACAAATTCTGCAATCTTCGCGAGCGGCAGCTTCATGCCTGGCTTCCTGCGCTGCGCGTCTGCTTACATTCGAAGCCCAAATCCGCTAAGGCCTCACGCGCCACCGCCACGTCGTCAAAAGGATGGGATCCTTCGCGCGCGACTTGCACCTTCTCATGGCCTTTACCGGCCAGCAGCACAATGTCGCCGGAGCGGGCCTGGTTGACGGCGAGATGGATAGCCTTGCGGCGATCCACTTCGACACTATATTTCACGCCAGATTTTTGCAGGCCGACCAAGGCGTCGTTGATAATCGCGCACGGATCCTCGCTGCGAGGATTGTCCGAGGTAAGCACTACGTAATCGCTGCCGCGTCCAGCTGCCTCGCCCATGAGCGGACGCTTGGCGCGATCACGATCGCCTCCACAGCCAAATACGGTTACCACTCTTGCGCCTCCGCCATCGCGCGATACAAATTCGCGCGCCAGGGCTGTCAGGTTTCGTAAGGCGTCGTCGGTATGCGCATAATCGACCACAACCGTGAAGGGTTGACCGCAATCGATTCGTTCAAATCGTCCCGGCACATGCGTCAGGGAGGCAATCCCCGCGGCAATCGCTCTTGAATCGCAGCCCCGCGCATGGCAAGCGGCCGCTGCGGCGAGAATGTTGTATACATTCACACGTCCGATCAGAGGAGAGAAAACAGCGATCTTTCCAGCCGGCGTGACCATGTCGAAACGCGTACCGCGGGGTGTGATCTCAATTTTTTCCGCGTGAAGATCGCCGTGACTCCAACCGTAACTCAGTACGACGGCACTGCGTTTCTTGCTCAATGCAGCCAGCTTCACACCGTATTCATCGTCGCCGTTAATCACCGCGCAACGCGGCGGCTCAGTTCCACAACCTTCAAACAGAATTCTCTTGGCAGCAAAATACTCGTCCATACTTTTGTGATAATCGAGGTGATCGCGGGTGAGATTAGTAAAGACGGCGACATCGAAGGGCACTCCGAAAACTCGCTCCTGAACCAGCGCGTGCGACGAAACCTCCATGACCGCGTCAGTCGCGCCCAAGCCGAGCGCCTCATTGAGAAGCCGCGATAGTTCCAGCGCTTCCGGGGTGGTGTGCGGCGCAGGATAGACTTGGCCGGCCACATGATATTCGATCGTCCCGATGAGAGCGCTCTTGCGGCCCGCGGCAGTGAGGATAGATTCGACTAAAAACGCCGTAGTGCTCTTCCCGTTCGTCCCGGTAATTCCAGTGATCGCAATCCGCTCGGCGGGACGCTTGTAGAAATTTGCACTTAAGCGCGCCAAAGCTCTCCGGCCATGCGGCACCAGCGCCCATGCGACGCCCTGGCGGGGCTTCTCGGTGGACGAATCGGTGACCACTGCGACCGCTCCGCCCTGAATTGCCTGATCAATAAAGCGGTTGCCGTCAGAAGTGTCGCCGTGCATGGCAACGAAGACACAGCCGGGTTTGACCCTTCGCGAATCGTATTCCACGCCGCTGACACTAGGGTCCCCACTCGAGCTGATAACCTCCGCGCCATCCAGGAGCTGTTGAAAGGTCATTGCTTGAGAATTATAGGCCACGCGGAAATTAGGTTGTTGCCGCCGAAGATTCTGTTGCCGACTTTACCCCGCAGCGATTACCAAGGTCATTTTCGTGTTCAAGACCGGGCACGTTAAAGTATTTTCATGAACACCGGAACTGGCTCCGCCAAAATTCTTTGCGCGCAATGCGAACTATCCGAAAGTTCCTGCAACTGCGAAAAGTATTGCTGCCTATGTCAATCCGTAATTGATATCCGGGTTTGCGACGACGGATTGATGTATTGTGACGATTGCCGCAAGGCCTGCGGCTATAAAACCTCGGACTAACGCCTCTGCCACTCGCTTAGATAGTCCTCCAGCTTTCTAAAAGCCCACAGTTTTAAGCAATTGCGCCTCTCATGAAACTTCTCCAATAAAGCATTGGTAGGCATAAGAATTTGGCAGCGGCATGAGTTTTGAGGGACAATGGTTTGTTTGGCGTTTTGCACGTTTTTTTTGGAGAACCCATGGCTACTACGGTACACGTCAGCGATGTTGCTGCATTGCTGAACGAAGGCCGGACCCACTTCAATCTTTCTCCGGCAGTACTGGTGGAGCACTCCATTCGGCGCAACGAAGCGAAACTAGCGGCGAATGGAGCGCTGGTCGGCTATACCAATCGGACCGGGCGTTCGCCGAAAGACAAGTTCATCGTGAAAGACAACGCCACGGCCAGCACCGTGGCGTGGGGAGCCGTGAATGCTCCGTTTGAGCCGGAGAAGTTCGATGCGCTTTACGACCGGGTGATGGAACACTTGCGCGGGCGCGAACTTTTTGTGCAGGATCTGTTCTGCGGGGCGGATCCCGCTTACCGCCTGCCGGTGCGCATTGTGAACGAATATGCCTGGCACAATCTTTTTGTGCGGCAGTTATTTTTGCGTCCAACTGCCCAGGAACTCAAGCATCATCAACCGGAGTTCACCGTCATCGCGGCTCCGGAGTTCAAGGCCGATCCCCAACGGGACGGCGTCGCCTCGGAAGTTTTTATTCTGTTGAACTTCACCCGGCGCACGGTTTTGATTGGCGGAACATCGTACGCGGGTGAGATGAAGAAGTGCATCTTCAGCGTGATGAACTTTCTGCTGCCTCCTCGCAACGTCTTTCCGATGCACTGCTCCGCCAATGTGGGGCGCAACGGGGTGAGCGCATTGTTCTTCGGGCTCTCCGGCACAGGCAAGACAACACTTTCCGCCGATCCCTCGCGCGACTTAATCGGCGATGACGAGCACGGGTGGAGCGCCGAGGGCGTTTTCAACTTCGAAGGAGGATGCTACGCCAAATGCATTAAGCTTTCGAAGAAGAACGAGCCGCAGATCTGGAATGCGCTGCGCTTCGGCTCCGTGCTGGAAAATGTCACCCTCGATCCGCAAACGCGCATTCCCGACTACAACGACGACAGCAAGACGGAAAACACTCGCGCTGCCTATCCCGTGGATTTCATCGAGAATGCCGTGATTCCGGGCATTGGCGGACATCCGAAAAATATCGTCTTTCTGACTGCAGATGCCTTTGGCGTCCTGCCGCCCATTTCGAAGCTCACGCCGGAACAGGCGAGGTATCACTTCTTGTCGGGATATACGGCGAAGCTGGCGGGCACGGAGGCCGGCGTCAAAGAACCCACGGCCACGTTCTCGACTTGTTTCGGTTCCCCGTTCCTGCCGTTGCCTCCAAGGACTTACTCAGAAATGCTGGGCCGCCGCTTGCGCGAGCATAACGCGCAGTGCTGGCTGGTAAACACCGGCTGGCAAGGCGGACCGTACGGCGTCGGCCGAAGAACGGCGATTCCACATACCCGCGCCATGGTGGACGCAGCGGTCGAAGGCGAACTGATTCGAGAAGAATTTGAAATCGAGCCGACATTCGGTTTCAGCATTCCCAAAGAATGCCCCGGCGTGCCTCCATTCATATTGAATCCTCGCAATGCCTGGCCCGATAAAGCTGCCTACGATCGAGCCGCCGAAGAACTCCGCAACCGCTTCGCTAAAAACTTTGAGAACTTTGACGCGTCGCCGGAGGTCAAAGCGGCGGGGCCGAGGGCGCAGCGTTAGATCAATTGCTGATTTTTGATTGTTGATTGCTGATTGAAAACCGGCAATGCCAGCGTCTTAGGTTCTTCAATCGACAATCAGAAATCATCAATCAACAATTTCCTACAGCGTCACCTCCATCTGCAGCGCTTCAATCATTCCGTTGAGCGCACTCTGCGCCGCGTCGCGCTTCAGTTGCGTCTCGGTAATTTCGTGCCGCAGAGACTGAACGCGGTCCTCCTGCTCATTGAGTTCGCGAACGTAGCGCTCGACCAGAGCTTTTTCTTCGGCGCTGCCTTTCAACGCCTTCATGTTCTCGCGGAGCCGCTGTTGATCGTCGGCGATGCTGGTCACCTGGGAGCGGCGGGCGGTTATCACGGAATCGAGCCCCGCAATATCATTCTTTTGCGCAACGATGTGCCGCAACGCCTTTTCCACGTCGGCATTGATCATTTTCTGCTCGAGAAAAAACTTGATGTCGTTGTCGGTCACGTTCGAGAGCTGGTACCGGTTGCTGATGGGACGGTATTCTTTCACTACGAGTGTTGTGGTCTTCATCGGTTCCACCGTGAGCCGGAAGCGGTGAAAGGATGCCGAACTCTCCGCCGCCTTTTCGTCGTCATTCAGCTTCCAGCCAGCCCGCGCCGGATGTTCAATCACCACCTGGCGCGAGGAGGAATCGCGATTGCGAATCGTATACGTATTTTCCTGGCGTTCCTCAGTCGACTGCGTCATCAGGCCGTGGGCGATGATCACTTTGGTGACGCGCTGATTGTCGTTTTTTTGCTTGGCATCAACCAGCACGCCAAGGTCGGCCGCGTAGGAAAGAATTCGCTTCTCGCCGGGCTTGATCGCGTCCATCAATCCTTCCCCGGCAAAGGCATCGCCTTCGAGCACGTTGAAGCTGCCGCCATCGAGTGTGAGATTGCTGGTGTTGTTCAGCCAGAGGGCACGCAGGACGGAGCTCTCGGAGGGATTCCAGACTGAAACTTTTTCGGCATCGATGCGCGATTGCAGGATGGGAACGAGCGCCGACTGGTTCTTCCGGATGGTAATCCGATCTTTGAGCTTGTATTCGAAAAGGTCGCCAAGATCGCGAGTCTCGCCCACAGTGGTGCCAGCTTCGAGATTCTGTGCCACTTCCGTGGCGTCGGGACGAGGAGCCCAAGACTTGTAGAACCCGCCGCCGACCCCTCCACCGCCGCCCGACCCAAAGCCTTGGCCCTTCCCCGAACCCACTCCTCCTGTCCTGCCGTTGACCGGGCCACCGATCACCCCGCCCAACGAGCCGCCCGGAACTCCGTTAACGATTCGCGGAGCAGCAGCCGGGGCTGTTAGTTCGGCGGTCACGGTGTCTGCCTGCGCCTCCATCGTCGCTTCATGCGTCTGCGGGGTGAGCATTGCATTCTCCGGCAGAGCTACCACTGGCCGCCGCGTGTAATAGGGCTGCGATAATTCCTGCACAAACGACTGCGGCGCGCCCGCGACCAGCGACAGTTCCACATCTTTCCAGTCTTCGCCAACCGTGTTGTCGACGATAGCCCATCCCTGCAGCAATGGCTTGCCGTCGTTCGGAATCACGATTCGATACGTGCTCTTCCACACCGGTACCTCACTGATGTAGCTGACCAGCAGGCCGCGCTCACCTTCTCCCGCGGTAGAAATGGTCATGCGCCGGACATCCTGATCGCGAGTCGATGCGACCAGCCCAAGATATTTGCCTACCTCTTCACTAACTTCTTTCTCCGCGACGCGAACGCTGGTGGAAGGCGTTAAATCGAAGAGGCGCACTTCGCCGCTATCAGTGACGACGGAGATTTGCGTCAGCGTAATCTTCTGATTATCTTTCCCCGGCACGTCTCTCTCTTCGATGCTGAGCAGGCGGCCGGTCGCGCTTTCTGAGCCGTTGCGCACTTCTAGCCTTGCACCTCGCAGAGCATCGAGAAACTGTGCGGTGGTGGGATTTTCTCCTACCGGCAATCGCAGCGAACCAAGCCGACGCTCCAGTGGTGCGGCTGAGTTGTAGCTGACGCCGGTAATGCGTCCTTTACCCAGATCGAGAACGGTTAGCGACTTCAGCACATCGTTCAGTTGCGCGGTGGTGAAGTCGACGTCGACGTCCTGGTTGCCGCGAACATGACCAGAATGTTCAAAGTAGCCAACGCCATTCTTGTAGAGAATGACATGGGTCACTGGCAGGCGAGCGGCTATTTCCGACGATGGAGTAGCAGATGGGTTAATGGAAAGTTGAGCAAGCAATTGGCCAGAGATGGCTGGCGAAAGTGCCAGGCCAAGTGCCAGGCAGAATCCAGCGGTTTTCGTAAAGCGCATGATTCCCTCCATAAAGCGGGTCACCGTCAACGAAGTGCGTCCAAGGAAGAACGAATGGCGGCGCTGCTCTTGCGACGATTACCCCACGTGACTTTAGACACCTGAAAGAAGGCATCTGGAGCCGTGGATGCAACCGCCTTGTTTTGAGATGGCTGATGGGCGGCAATGTGGGGACAGCCGAGTCCGCCGTGCGTAGCACCGCTCTTTTGGTGGTCGCCCCACCGGATCAAGGCGAACTGGCTGTGATTAAATGGAACTTCATGTTTGCCCGCAAAATTAGCGTGGAGTACCAGGACAACGGAAGCAGAATCCCCTGCCCGCTGAAGTGGCTCGACAGTTTCTCCATGCGAAATTTCACTAATGCCAGCGTTTTCGACGATACTCTGCCGCTCGCAGATGGCCGAATGGAAATCGGCTCTAGCGTGCCGATGGATCAGCTTAAAGATGCGATGGAGGATTGGTTCCGGCGAAAGGGCTACTTGCGAAAGGACTCGCAATTGTTGCTGTCGGAGGATTGATGTCCGAATCGAGCTTTCGCAAATCAGGGTTTTCCTGTATACCAAGGGCTACTGGGTTGAGAGAGAATTCCGCCACGCTTGAAATCAAAGATTGGAACCGAATTCTTAGCGGCAAGAAAGACAGCAACCCGGTCGAAAGGATCGACCTCATATTGAGTGACTTGGGCTGGGATTGAAATACGGCCCTGAATGAACCAAATTCGAGGAGGTGCTTAGTTGAGCTACAAAGTCTTGCAGCTGTCCCCCCAAGCAAGCACCAACGGGATACACGCCAGAACCGCAGTTCAGGATTCCTGGGCCGCGGCAACTGGAGGTTCGCGAGAGATTGGGTATTCGCAGTCTGGGTATTCGCAATTCTCGATTGAGGATGAAGCCGGAAGCAACCGGCGTCCTCGCAATTTGATATCAGGACTGGCTCTTTCCGCCGCATTCAGCGCCAGTGTGTGGTCAGGAATCGCGCTGATCGTGGTAAGAGTGTTGCGCTAGATTTATCAAGAGAAGGAGAACAGGCCGGTGCTGGATCCAGCGTCGGCTGTTCTATTTGTCGTACTGCAATAGCGACATCACCTGGTAGTTTTTGAGCTTGTCCCGCCCCTTCAGGAATTCGAGCTCTACTACAAATCCCAGGCCTGCGATCTCGGCGCCCAACATTTCCGCCAGTCTGGCCGTGGCCTCGGCGGTGCCGCCGGTGGCCAGAAGATCGTCGACGATCAAGACACGCTGTCCTTTTTGAATCGCGTCCTTGTGGATCTCCAGCGCATTGGTCCCATACTCCAGGGCGTAGTCATATTTCACACATTCGGCGGGAAGCTTACCGGGTTTGCGCACGGGAATGAAGCCGGCGTTCAGGCGATAGGCCAATGCAGGCGCGAAGATGAAACCGCGAGCTTCCATGCCCAGCACCAGATCGATATCTTGCGATATGTAATGCTCGGCGAGTTTGTCGATCAGCGTGGCGAATCCCGTCTTATCTTTCAGCAGAGTCGTGATGTCATAAAACAGAATCCCTTTCTTGGGGAAGTCCGGGATCTCGCGAATCAGCTTTTTCAAGTGATCTGCATCCATGGCCGGGACGGCGGACGATGGCATCTACCACGCTCCTTCAATGCGAAATGAATTTAATCCGGCAACCGGAGTGGCATCGGAAACCTCGACCGCATCCACTCGGGCCGCTCGTGGGCCCTCGCGCAGGCGAGCGTGCAATCCCGAGAGCTGGTCGCGAGTCCCCTGGGCAAAAACCTCCACGCTGCCATCGTGATTGTTGCGAACCCATCCGGCGATACCCAGAATGTGCGCCTCGCGCTCCACGAACCAGCGAAAACCCACGCCCTGCACCCGTCCGCGGACCAGAAAGCGGCGAGCTAACGTTGCTTTTTCGGTAGAACTCATGCCTTTGTCAATTGTCATTCTGAGCGGATTTGTCATTCTGAGCGGAGAATCAGTTTCGCGAAGCGAAGCTGATTCGCAGTCGAAGAATCCCTTGTGCGACTCTGTACCGCAGACTCTTCTGGGAGTTCGCGCCACTGCTCCGCGAGAATTCCCAGTCGGGCCGATGGAAGGGCTTGCTTATAGGGATCTTTCGACTCCGCAAGAACCTCGCTTCGCGATGTTCCCACTACGCTCAAGATGACAATTCAATTTTATGTTCACGAAGATAACTGAATCTTGCGCTCGGATGTCGGAGCAAGTTATGCTCTCGAAAGGTACGCGCCCTCTGAAGTGTCGACTTTAATTTTCTCGCCTTCGTTAATGAAGGGTGGCACCTGCACCACCAGCCCCGTCTCAGTCTTGGCGGCTTTCGTCACGCTCGAAGCGGTGGCGCTCTTCAGTCCGGGCTCAGTTTCAACCACGGTTAGAATGACCGTTTGCGGCAGTTCGATTCCGACCGCTTTGCCGTCGAAAAATTCCACTTTGATTTCGAGGTTGGCGATCAGGTAATCGACCGCGTCGCCGAGAATTTCCTTGCTCAGGTGAGTCTGCTCGTAGTTCGTGGTGTCCATGAAGTAATAGCTGTCGCCGTCGGCGTAGAGGAACTGCATTTCGACTTCGTCCACGTTTACTTTTTCGATGGGATCGGGCGAGCGGAAGCGATGTTCGAACATGGCGCCGGTGCGCAAGTTGCGCAATTTGGCCTGAATGAAGGCGCGCAGATTCCCGGGCGTGCGGTGTTCGACACTGAAAACCGAGTGCAGATCATTGTTGTGCTTGATGATCATGCCAGGACGAAGCTGAGTGGCAGGGATCGACATCGCTTGAAAATTCTCCTTGTACGATTGTGGTGCAAGCCGGCGGAAGACAGGCGAACCAAAGCGTTCCGCCGCCACGAGGGCTAAAGCATTATTTTACACTGAGCTGCGTCTGAAAAGAAACCTTCCCGACTGCGAACTCATCGAAGTTGAGCGCAGTCCATCCTCGACTTACTGGATTCGCCGGGACCGCGCAACGGGACTAGAATTAAAGCGCGGCCGAAGCTGCGGCTCACCTTCGAGTGGCTCAACTTCGGGCGGCTCATCAGGATAAGATGCCCGAATTTTTTCGGGCGGAAAATTGAGGTCAATCATTATGTCAAGCGGAAATTACGAATCTTCAGAAGGCAGCGGCGTCAGCGTGGCAGTTACATTCTTGCTAATTGGCTTAGGCGCGGGAGCTTTGGTCGCGCTCATGCTGGCGCCCAAGACTGGCAAGCAAATGCGCCGCGATCTGCAACGGGGATACAAAGACGCGAGGGGCGCTTTTGACGATTGGGCTGACGACGCCAAGGACCGCGTGCGCGCCGCCGGCGAGCGGGTTCGCGACGCGGCCGCGCGCGGCGCCGAAATCGCCGACGATTTGCGGGAAAAAGTCGAGCCCCTGAGACGCGCCATCAATCGGAGCTAGGAAAAATCGCCGTCGGACCTCGGACCTCAGCTTTGTTGAAATCCCATAGCCGAGGTCTGACGTCTGAGGTCCGATGTCCTCCTTGCTCGCCTCAGCCGAAGACGCCGGAAAAGAAACCTTTAACACGCCCGAAGAAACCGCGATGTTCCGGCTTGCTCTGTTTTTCTGGCAGCGGCGATTCAATCACGGTCTCGAGGTGCACCTGGCGCGCCGGAGAATCCTCCACCGGCAAATCTCTGGTGGCCTGCGCGGCAGCGGGCAACGCGCTGGCTGCGCGATTTTTTGGAGTAAAAACCAGCGGCGCATCCAGTTGCATATGAACTTCGTTGGGCTGAGAAGCCGGCAGTGGCGCCGTCTCCGGCCCGTTTGACAGCTTCGTGTTCGAAGCTGTCATGCCCAGAGAAGGATTTTCGGCAGGCGTAGCCGGAGTTTCGCTGCCACCGATTTGGGCCTTGGTTGGCAACTCCGAGTCGGGTACGTTCGGCGCGAAAGGAGCCTCAGCGCGCATGAGCGGAGACGGCGCGGGGCATCCACACTCCAGCGGAACGTCTGTATCAACTTTGTCGATCTGGCCAGCGTGAAACATTGCCTGCTCGGTCGGCTTGACCTGATAAATCCGGTCTCCTATCAATTCGGAAACGATCGCCGATGACGTGTTGCCCTTGAGCGCCCGCACACAAGTGTCGCCGTGCGGATCGGCGCTGATGGCAAAATGAAATTCTCCCGGCCCGGCAAACAGGACACGGAAGTCGGGAGTCAGCACGGTGTCGGCCGAAGCCCGCAACGAATAATGCGCCTCGATTGCTCCCGTGCCCAATCCCAGCATAAGGTCGCGCTTGGTTTGCGAGGGCGTCACCGAGACGCTAGTGCCGGGACAGATGCGAAGTTCTCCTCCGCGCGCCAAACGAAGAACCGCGGTCTCGGTGCCCGCCGTAATGGTTGAGCCGGAACCGATTCGGCTTCCTGCCAATACCAGCGCGCCCGATCCGCTGGTGACTGGAACTACGGCCGGAGCCCCGCTCAACGACAGGCCGGGAACAGTTGGCGGCTGAAGAGCTGGAGATTTGCTGCTCGCATTGACATCCTCCGGCGGCTTGAGGCGCACCAGCAGGCGCGTGCCCGCGCCCTCCCACGAATAGCCATAAGGCGCAAGCAAATCGAGAACGATGCGCGTCACCGGAGGGCTTTGCTGATACTGATTCACACGCAATGCGAGGATGTTTTCTTTTTGAACGGCGGTCCGCCTCGCCATTAATCCGAGGCGGGAGTTGGGCAGATCGATAACCAGCCGCGGCGGCGAATCGATTGCCTGTATCTCAGGAATGACCGGACCGCTGGACAGAATTTCGACGACAGGCACGCCGTGTTCATGGATGATATGAACGCCCTTGATCAGGGCCGGCGGTCCAAAGGTTTGCGCAGCAACCGCGGCAGCAATCAGCACCGCACCCCCTAACAGGCACACAAATTGGAACGCAGATCGCGGCAAAGAATCCCTCAGGAGCTTGAAGGAAACATATCACTTGAGATGGTTGCGAGAGAAGTGGCTAGGACGGCGTCGGACCTTGGACGTCAGACCTCAGACCTCGGACCTTAGTTCCCGAAGCTTCGAGGATGACAGCTGAGGTCTGAAGTCTGCGGTCTGCGGTCCGCCGTTAAACTTCCGGCAGAAATTCGTAGTCGTCGATGACGGCAGCGACGGCCAGCTTGCCGTCGTCTCTTCCGTCCTCGACCCGCACCACGCGGCCTTTGCATTGCACACGGATGCTCTCGGTTAACGTGATCTCAGGCGGAAGGGTTAAGGTAAATCCGATTGGCGATCCCTGGGTCACAGCGGAGTCGAGGTAAAAAGAAATGCCGCGCGCGCTGACGTCGCGAATCTGGGCTGCAAGGGTCGCGTTTTCGTGATCGACGGTGACCGGTACGCGGAGTGGAAAGCGCCGAGCCGCACGCTTGTCCTGCTGAGACTCAGCCATTCATCCTCCAGACAGCGCTTGTGATCGCCGGCATGATTACGAATGAGAATGCTCTGCAAGTGTGTCGCGGTCAATACCACCTTTGGGTGCGAAGGTGGCCCATTCAGGCGAGCCAGGGTTCCCGCAAGGATTCAGCATTTCAAAGGGCAGGGACGATAGAAGCGATCCAAGCCGAAATTTTGTATCCTGCATTCCACTCGGTCATCCTCTCCGGTGTAAGCTGGAATGAGAGGCATTCAGCGGCTTGATTTTCGTACTCGACAACTACGACTCGTTCACCTACAACCTGGTCCAGTACATCGGCGAGACCGGGGCTAAAGTCGAAGTTCGGCGCAACGACGAGGTCACGGTCAGCGAGGTTGAGAGCATGCGGCCGGAGCGGATCGTCGTTTCCCCAGGGCCGTGCACACCGCATGAAGCTGGGATCAGCGTCGACCTGATCCGGCACTTCGCGGGCAAAATTCCGTTGCTCGGGGTCTGTCTGGGACATCAGGCGATCGGCGAAGCGTTCGGCGGTCACGTAGTCCGTGCGTCTCACCTGATGCACGGCAAGACCAGCGCGGTGATGCACGACAACAAAACTGTTTTTCAGGGTCTTCCGATGCCCATGACGGCTACTCGCTATCATTCACTCATCGTCGAGGAAAAAGATTTGCCCGCGGAATTGGAAGTCAGCGCATGGACCACAGAGAAAGACGGCACTCGCACCATCATGGGCCTGCGGCACCGGAATTATCCCGTCGAAGGCGTGCAGTTTCATCCCGAAAGCGTGCTCACGGATGCGGGGAAGAAGCTCGTAGAGAATTTTCTGAAGGTGTGACCATGTGGGAGGGTTTAGGGAACAGGGGTTAGGGGTTAGTTGAACAACAACGAGATTCGCTTTGCTATTTTCGACGATCCAACGAAACTAGCAGACCGTTGATGATTCGGCCTACCTCTGCGGCACTGTGCAGCAGTTTCTCGCTCTGCTTCGGGTTCAGATAGCACAGGTCCCGAGCGATTAAGACTTGAGTCTCTACTTCCGCGAGCGATCCCCGCGCATGCCCGAGAAACTGCTTAAATTCTCCGGTTGACCTTCTTCCGTGACCTTCGGCGATGTTGCTAGGAATCGAAACTGCCGCTCGTCGCAACTGAGCCGTAAGGCCATAGAGTTCATCGCTGGGAAATCCGCGCGTACGGAGGTACACCTCCGTCACAAGCGCCATCGACTTCTTCCAGGCGATCAAGTCCTGATAAGACTGCACCGCAGAGATAGGAACGCAAGTCACCAGATCACTATCTGGAGCGCAACCAGGAAAACGCAGTGACCAATGTCACAACAGGTTGTGGAAATCCCCAAAATGGAACGGCCGTGCTCGCTAATCTCAAATCCCTATTCCCCTTTCCCTATTCTCTAATCCCTAAACCCTAGCCCCTAGCCACTACCTCGCGCCTTCTCCACCGCCCGAAGCAGCGCCTGAGCCTTATTCATCGACTCCTGAAATTCGCTGGCAGGATCGGAATCCGCAACAATTCCCGCTCCGGCCTGCAAATACGCTTTCTTGCCCTGCATCAGCAGCGTGCGAATGCCGATACACGAATCGAGATTGCCCGCGAAATCTGCATAGAGCACCGATCCGCCATAAATGCCGCGGCGCGTGGGTTCGAGTTCCTCGATGATCTGCATAGCACGCACCTTCGGAGCGCCGCTCAGAGTGCCCGCCGGAAAGCAAGCAGCGAAAGCATCGAGCGCGTCCAGATTCTTTCGCAGCGTGCCCTCTAGCGCCGACACCAGGTGCATTACGTGAGAGTAACGTTCGACGTACATCAGATCCTTGACTTTGACCGAGCCGTATTCGCTCACGCGCCCCAGGTCGTTGCGGCCGAGATCCACCAACATGACGTGCTCGGCACGTTCCTTTTCGTCGGTACGCATTTGCTGCTCGAGCCGCAGGTCTTCGGCTTCATCGCGTCCGCGCGGATGTGTGCCGGCAATCGGGCGGTACTCGAGTTTGCGTCCCGTGACCCGCACCAGCATCTCCGGAGAAGAACCGAGAATGTGCGTATCACCCATCCGCAAAAAATAAAGATATGGCGAAGGATTCACCTGGCGCAGCGAGCGATACAAATCAAACGGCGCGACCTCAGGAATGAAGTCGAGCCGTTGCGAGAGCACAACTTGGAAAATGTCGCCCGCAGCAATGTACTCCTTGCAACGCTTCACGCTGCGCAGGAAGGATTCACGCCGCATGCCGCCATGAACTTTGAGCTTGTCCGGCTTCGGCTTAGCGGACTTAGCCTGGGCGGTCCTGCGCCACGTTGTGGAAGCAAGTCCCGCCGCGAGCTTCCGTTCCAGTGCAGCAATATCGCGCAGTGCGCGATCATACGCGCGCCGCGGCGTCTCGCGCGCCACGTCGGCGGATGCGACAATGTGAATCTGATGTCGTAAATGATCGAACGCCAGCAGCCGGTCAAAGAACATAAGTTCGGCGTCGGGCAGGTTCAAATCATCCTTCGCATGGTCGCCAATCTTTTCCAGCTGCCGAACCACATCGTATGCGAAGTAACCGACAGCTCCCGCAGTGAATGGAGGCAGTCCCGGCACGCTTGCGGGACAATGTTCGCGCAACAGGCGCTTGACTACTTGAAAAATGCTTTCTTGCACAACCTCGCGCCGGCGTCCGCGCTCGATCTGGACCGTTCCCTGCCGAGCCTTCACTCGCATGTAAGGCCGCGCGCCCAAGAATGTGTAGCGGCCGATCTGCTCGCCGCGCTCGACCGACTCCAGCAGGAATGCGTGCGGTTCCTTCTCGGCGATGGCAAGGAAGGCGGAAACTGGGGTGAGCAAATCGGCGCTGACGGACTTCACCACCGGCACGAGCGTAGCCTCGCGGGCCAGGCGGCAGAATTGTTTGAAATCCGGTTGCAGCATTGTTTATCTCAACTTAATAACGACATGGGAATTCGCGCCGCTCCATACAGGCCCGCATCGCTTCCCAGCACCGCGCGGGTGATGATCGTTTTTTTGTGTGTATAGGCGGAGATTTGAGCTGACGCGCCTTCTTTCTTACCCAGAGGATCTTCCGGGGCGCTGGCAGCGTAAACCAGCGAGCGCTCGCGCAATTCGGCGAACATTTTGGGAGCAAAAGCATCCCACGCGCTGACGACTCCTCCGCCGATCACAAACATATCCAAATCGAGAATGTTCACCAGGCCGGCCAGCAGAATTCCCAGTACTTCACCGAAACGGTTGAAAATTCGCTGCGCGTCAGCATCTCCCTCAATGGCCAGCCTGTAGATGGATTCCGCGCTGAATTCCTGGTCGGAAGCCGCGAGCCGGGTAAGCGCCGGCGCCCCGCCGCATGCAATCGCCTCACGCGCCATGCGCACGACAGCCGTGGCGGAAGCATACCGTTCTGCGCATCCATGGTTCCCGCAACCGCAAGGAACACCGTCGGGCTCCACGGTGACGTGACCGAACTCACCAGCCATGCCGCTCATGCCATAAAAGATTTTTCCATTCAGAATAATTGCCCCGCCGATGCCGGTGCCGAGCGTAATCATCGCCATATTGTCGGCGTCGCGAGCTGCGCCTAACCATTTTTCGCCGAGAGCTGCCATATTCGCATCGTTGTCAAGAAAGATGCGAGTTCCCAGACGCCGCTCGATTACATCGCGCACGGGATAATCGGACCAGCCGGGAAGATTCGCCGACTTTCGCATCATTCCGTTTTCCACGTCGATGATGCCAGGCACGCCAATCCCAGCGCCGATAAATCGGCCGTCGGCGCGGTATTTGTTGGACAGTCGTTGAATGGCGTCACACATTTCGCCGATGACGTGATCGCGGCCCAAAGCGAGTTTCACGGTCAGAGTAATTTTCTCCAGAAGCTTGCCATCGGTGCTGACGGCCGCAATACGCAGATTGGTGCCACCGAGATCGACTCCGATGGAAAAATCAGACATGGGCAGAAGGGTAGCAGAAATCATTGTTGATTGATGATCGATGATTGATGAATGCTGATTGAAAGGCGACCGGCGCAGGTTTCGGCGACAGGTTTCAATCAGCAATCAGAAATCAACAATCAAGAATTCATTTCTGGCACTTAGGACAGTAATGGCTGCTGCGGCCGGCAATCACGATGCGCTTGATCGGAGTCTTGCACACGAGGCACGGTTCGCCTTCGCGGCCGTAGACGCGATGCTGCAGCTGAAAAAATCCTTCTTCGCCATCGGAGTTTACGTAGTCCGACACTGAAGATCCGCCGAGGGCAATCGCTTCATTCAGGACTTCTTTGAGGGCGAACAATAATTTGCTCAACTGCTCTCGCGTAATGGCCGCAGCCCGGCGCCGCGGGCGAACTCCTGCCCGGAACAAGGATTCGTCGGCATAAATATTGCCGACGCCGCGCAGCAATTTCTGATTGAGCAGCGCGCTTTTGATAGGCGTCTTGCGGCCGCGGAACAGTATCAAGAAACGATAAAGCTCAATTTCCAGAGGCTCAACCCCGGTCGCGTCAAAGTCTCCTGACTTGGCCACGCTGAGTCGACCGAAACGGCGAGGGTCGACGAAGCGCAGTTCTCGTCCGGATGCGAGCTTAAGAATTGCGTGCGTATGCTTCCGCACTTCCGACGTCGGCTCGCATACCAGCAACTGCCCCGTCATGCCGAGATGAACAATCCACTGCGCTTTGTTCTGAGTGGAATGTGTGGAGCGGGCGCTTTCGCCCGCTTCTGCCTCTGGCGGCAATGAACCCCGCGTAGGCTTCACTTTGGATCCCGAACGGGTTTTTTTTCGATCTCGGCCTTTCGCGGGCGAGAGCGCCCGCGCCACACAGTCAAGATCGAAGACGATGTGCTTGCCCATGCGCCGCACTGCGACAATGCGGCTGTGTTCGAGTGTTTCCGCAATTTCAGTAGCTGGAGATTTTAGCGGCTCTTTTTTCTGGCCGAGCCACACCGATTCCACCAGATCTCCCGTGACCCGTTTGGCGAGGCCGCGCGCGATGGTTTCGACTTCTGGTAGTTCGGGCATAGGTGTGGTGAGGATGCCGCAATCGCGAGCGCGAAATTATTTCTTCAAGAACGTTCCCTTCTCGAGTTCCTGAAACGCTTCCTGCAGTTGCTGCTGCGTGTTCATCACGATGGGGCCGTACCACGCAACCGGCTCTTCCAGCGGCTTGCCCGACACCAGAAGAAAACGGATTCCATCCTCACCGGCCTGCACCGCCACTTCATCCCCGCGATCAAAAACAACCAGGGAGCGATTCTCGGCGTCAGCGGGAGGCTTGGTGTCAGCCCATCCCACGCCTTCGGTAGGAACCGCCAAGGGTTCGGAGGCGTTGCAGAATTTTCCATCGCCGGCGAAAACGTAGGCAAAGGCATGGCGCGAGGTCTCCACGGGAAGCGTCTTGCGTTTTCCGGGAGGCACCGACACGTCGAGATAGATTGGATCGGCGGCAATTCCATCGACCGGGCCCGACTTGCCCCAGAAATTACCGCAGACGATGCGGACATGCGTGCCATCGTCGTCGGTGATCTGCGGAATGTCGCCGGTTTTCACTTCCTGGTAACGCGGCGCCGTCATCTTCAGCGCCGCGGGCAGATTCGCCCACAGTTGAAACCCGTGCATGCGGCCAGTCGGGTCTCCCTTAGGCATTTCCTGATGAATGATGCCGCTGCCGGCGGTCATCCACTGCACGTCGCCGGCAGCGATGGCGCCGCGATTCCCCATACTGTCACCATGCTCCACGGTTCCCGCGAGAACATAGGTGATGGTCTCGATGCCGCGATGCGGGTGCCAGGGAAATCCGGCCAGATAGTCCTCAGGAACGTCGTTGCGAAAGTCATCCAGCAACAGGAACGGATCGAAGTCGTGCGTGTTGCCAAAACCAAAAGCGCGGCGCAGATGCACTCCTGCGCCTTCGAGCGTAGGCTTGGACTTGATAAGACGTTTGACGGGTCGAATGGACATGTTGATCTCCTGCGCACAGGTTGTTGCCTGGGCTCTCAGCTTGATTAGCTTTTCTTAAGGCGTGGAGATTTGATGCTTTGGGTGCAGGATAAGACGCATCGGCAGGCGCACGATCACCGTTCAATGAACCAATGACCGGAGCCGATCAGATTTAGTCTTTGAGAGGAACGACTGCGCTGCCATCGCGGCAAAGGGTTGCGACCCTTTGCAAATCGCCATTTGCGCGCGGCAATGTCATCACCGGTCCGTAGCAATAGACGGCGTGACCCGACGCGGCAAAATACCAGCGGCCGCCCTTGGCGCGCTTTGCCATCTGGCTGGTAGGTTCGCGTAGCGGCTTTTGTGGCGCCCACGGGGAGACGGGCAAACTGAACAACAAGGCTAGGGTCAGGACCTTCATTGCTTCTCTCGCACTTAATTATCGAAACGCTCTACTAACTGTCCACAGAACAAAGTTTCCAATGCTCAATCTCTAAGGGTCACTGCGTGCTCTTGATAATGGTCCGCGATCTTTGTGCCGCGAATCTCATATCGCAATTAGGGTTCGCACATCGTCCACCAGATCTGACGCTGGCTTGGACGGCATACGGAACGGTTTCTGTTTAGCTGCCTGGTTCTGGGTGCGATTTTGTGGTACCGCCTGGGAAGACGGGGCCTGACTGGTTGAAGCCTGGGTTGACGGGGTCTGGGTTGACGGGAACCGGGTTGACGGGGTCTGGGTCGACGGAGCTAGGGTAGCTTGCTGTTGGGCCTTCTTTACGGCCGAGAGTTCCTGGCTGTCTCGGAAAAGGTCGCGGATCAGAAGACGCTGGGACTCGATCGTCTGACCTTGTTCCACAATCAGCATGGTCATCAGACCGTAGGAGATCAGAAACAACACGGTCAGCAAGGGCAGCCAGCCGTGCTTTTTGGGCTCAGCGGAAACTTCCTTCTCAATTTTTATCGATGCGGCCTGATTCCCGAATAGCGTCGTCAACTGGCACCCCGCTCCTAGCCCTGAATCAGCAGGCACACTTACCGAATTGCACCTCATCAGCCAACTACCGCACTTCAGTTAAGCGATTGAGAGCAGTGCGTTTACAAGCGTCCAAAGGAGGGCGGAAGGACAGAGGATGTGCAACGCGCTGCACATTATGAGCAGGCGCCATGGGCTGGATAACGTTCGATGGGCAAGATCGGGCACGGCTTTGGCGGCCCAAAGCCGTGCCATTGATCCTACGGATCATTTCGTGAGGCTCGCAGTGACAAAACTCCTGCCCGAATCGATGATCGGGCCCGGAAGCCCTATTTGCTACTTGCCCTGGTCCCCTTGCTTCTTGTCTTCGCCAATCGAGAGCAATTCCACCTCGAAAATCAAAGTCTGGCCGGGACCAATATCGCCCGCCCCGCGGTCTCCATAGGCCAGATCAGCCGGAATAAACAGCTGCCACTTCGATCCCACCGGCATTAATTGCAGAGCCTCGGTCCAACCCTTGATTACCGCTCCCACTGGAAAGGACTCCGGGTGTCCGCGCTTGTAAGAACTGTCGAACTCCTTGCCATTCAGCAGCGTGCCACGATAGTTGCAGGTCACAGTATCGGTTGGCGTAGGTTTTGGTCCAGCCCCCGGAGTGAGAATCTTGTACTGCAGACCACTCGGAAGAGTGACTACGCCTTCCTTGCTCTTGTTCGTTGCCAGAAACTCTTCGCCTTCCTTCCTGGCAGCAGAGCCTTCCTCGTGCGCCTTGGCCTCGGCCTTGCCGCGAACCTCGGCTTGCAGTTGCGACAGAGCGGCATGCTCCTCGTCTTCTGTCAGCAGAGGTTTTGTGCCGGCCAGAGCGTCTTTAAATCCACGCGCCGCAATCGCGGGATCGACAGCCTCATTCGCGCCCTGCTTGCGCAGATCTGCTCCGATGCGCATTCCCAAGGCATAGCTCGCTTTTTCCTTTTGCGTCTTCAGCGCGAAAGGAGCTGTTTTAGCAGGAGCTTTGTGAACTGTGGTCGCCGGCTTTTTGGCTGGAGCAGTTTGGCCCGCAGAAGATTGACTGCTAGCGGGTTGACTCGATTGAGCAGGAGATGCCGCACTCTGTGCCGAGGCAATCCCCAGCAGGACGAGCGCGGCCGACACCAATTGCAGAACAATGGTCAATGATTTTTGCATATATCCGTATTGTCCCATTGCAGACGACAGATGGGCAAACCCCAGGTCGCAAACGTGGCGCGGGCGCCCAGCCCGCGGTCTCCCTAAAGATCTGTCACACCACGCGGTTGCCCTCCACTCCTACCAAACCCTCGGCACCAACCGAAAGCGAGTCCGCTCGCAATATTCCGCATAGCCCGGAAGATTCTCGCGCAGCATTCTCTCCTCATGAATCAGCCGATAGACCAGCACGGGAATGATCAACGCGAAAACCGGCAGCGCGACGTACGACCCCAGCGCCAGCGGTGCGGCCAGCGCGGTGATGGCCATGCCGGTATACATGGGATGCCGCACCAGCGCGTAGGGCCCGCGGTCGATGACTCGCTGGCCCGCTTCCACTCCAATCGTGCTTGCTGCAAAGCTGTTTGTCTTCATCACCCAGAAGACCAACCAATATCCCGCCGCTACCGCTCCCTGCGCGGCCCATACCAATGCGACTGGAACCGGTCCCAGCCACGTCCGCGACCATCCGAAGCGGAAGTCCAGTCCCGCCAGCACAAAAGCGGAAAGCAAAATTGTGGCAAACAGTTTCTGAAACAGTTTCTGTTCGGGCTCGGTCTCACGCCTTTGCAAGCGGCGCTCCAGCAATTGCGGATCATGTTTCAACAGATGGCCGAAGAAGAAGACGAAGAAGCTCGCAGTGAGCGCCAGGAAGAGCCATGCTTGCCAGAATCGCAACGAGCCCGCCGGAATGAACACCAAGAGGACGTAGACAGCCAGAGTCCCGCCCAAGCGCCGCGCGGCTCGGGCTCTCAGACTGCTCTTCTGATCCATCATTGAGATCTGTCTGCTTTTGCGATTGCTCGACAGTTGCGAAGCAGAATTGTATCGTCTGCATTCAGAGGAGGGCAGCGGGTCGGCTCTCGGGGACTCGAGCAGATAAGCGAAGCGTGGCCCTGATAAATGAACTAAATGAGTTTGGTAAGACGATGGAGCGTAAGAATGTGGCCCGACCTGGTTATGTCGTCTGAGAAAAGCTTCTAGCTTCCCTCGCTCGTTCGAGATTGGGAAGCTAGAGGCTGTTGCTGGAAGCTAGAGGCCGGCAAGTTCACTCGGTTTCTCCACATGATCGATCACAAGAACCTGCATCGGCCGCGTCTGCGGCTCCAGTTTCAACCCAAGCTGTTCCTGAATCGCGTTGAAGAGGGGAGACGCTATATCCGAGGACACCGCGCTATTGGGTGCGGGATTGCTCCCCATTAGCTTTGCCATACCCGCTTCGCTTGGTCCAGGTGTCCATCGCAGCACAAAATCATAGTTCCCGGTAAGCCCGGTCTTATCCACCACCGTGCGTCCCAGTTGCCACGACAGTTCTTCTACCAAGGATTGCAAAGTCGCACCTTGATCGATTAGCTCGCCCGGGCTCATCCGCGTCATTCCTCGGTTCGGAAGCCGGCCTTCGGGACCGTTGATTCCGTTGGGATTCATATAGACAGGTTTCGCTTCCTGCAGTTTCGGTCCGCCCTCCGCGGCGACCAGTTCATAGACTTGAAGATTTTTGGTCTGCCGGTGCAAGGTCAGTTTGAAGCGGTCTGCCAACAACGCCTGCAACATCAATTGATGCGCAATTCCGATGCCGCCCTTGGATTTCGTCTCATTCTCAACCGCCGAGTCTGGCAGCTTCACGTCGATGTCATATTTCTCCGTGTTAACCCAGTCCGGGGTTCCGGACATCAGATCCGCTTGGATTCCGTATGCCGCGCCAATAACAGTCTGCAGCGTAGCTCCACGCGCAGTGAACCCCTGAGGCGAGAAGAATATCCCGACGTGTTCGACCGTCCCATTCACGGATTTGTGAGGCTGAATCGAAGCGGATTTGTAGGCAGGAGAATTTGCAGTTGTATTTTCATCCTGCGCTTCGGCTTTACCTTGTGCCGCATTCGCCACGCCAATCCCAATCGGCACGGCCAGCGCCACCATCACGGCTGCGCTGAGCAAAAACTTCGTGCTGAAATTCAGTTTTCTTGTAATCTGTCCGGTCATAATATTCACCATCCTTTTCTTGAGATCGGCGCCAGTGACTCCAGCCACGCAGGCCAGCGGAGATCCCACACAAAATTCGCAGACTTTCAAAATGCTCTCCGCGTAAACCTGCCGTTCGCTGCCTAACTGCAAGACTTCTTCGTCGCAGGCGCGCTCGCGTTCCTCCACCAGCCGCACACCCAGCCACCAGACCAGCGGATGAAACCAGAACAGGGCCTCCACCAGCATGTGGATCGCAGCCGCCAGGTTGTCGTGCCGCCGCACATGCCGGACTTCGTGCGCCAGAACCGCTTCCAGTTGAGCGTCATCCAACCGTTCCGAAATTCCCTGCGGCCATATCAGCACCGGCCGGGCGATGCCGAAGATTCCAGGCTCCAGGGAGGTCCGCGACAACAAGATCTCGATCCGTCTCCCGGTCCCTGCAACTCGTTCCACTCGGCGCAGCGCTTCGACTTCACGCCCCGCTTTCATCGGCGCGGCCTCGCGAGTGGCTGCCGCAACTCGCCGCCATCGCGCGCACCACACGCAAACAACCGCCAGGAATCCGCACATCCACGCGGCCGCAACCACCGCGGGAAGAAGATGCAGCAGGCCTTGCGAAATCGTCGAAGTGGCAGCGCCAGTAATCTGCGGTGCGACCCTCGCCTGCCTAAAGGGCTGGCTGACCTGTTCCATCGCCAGGAATAATCCCGCATTCCCTCCTGCGGGAGCGTGGGACCACGTCAGACTGGACCATGTCAGCTGCCTTCCAATCCCCGCCAGCCATGAAAATGGAATCAGGAATTTCACCGACGCCACCAGCCACAGCCAATAGCGAACCCGGGCGTGGTTTCTTCGCAAAATAACTGCCAGTAGCCCCGCGCCCACGGCAAACAGCGTCGACTGCCACAAGTGATTGGCCAGGCCCGGGCTGATGACGTTCCGTATGGTCGACAAATATTCCGGTCTCATTGTGATTTGTCCTTGAGTTTCGGATCGAAAGCGGCCGGCTTCTGTTCCTTAGGCGATGCCGGATTTCCTGCTTCCGGCAGCCGGTTGGCGATGAAGTCCGAGATCCGGCTGGCAGCCGGAGGATCCAGGTTGGCTAGCACGGCGACAACGTACCCCGGTCCGGGACATATCTCCAGATCGCCATTCATTCCAGGAGCGCCACCGCTGTGGCCGAAGCAGCGCGTACCGTTGATTTGGTGATCTCCAAAACCATACGCATAGCTGCGATCCGGCGTTCCGGGCTTGCCCGCGGTCAGCAACTCCGTGTAATGATTATTGAGCAGCTTATTTTCCTGGAGCGCGTTCGCAAACCTCAACAGATCCTCTACCGTGGAGTAACCGCCTCCAGCAGACGTCCCGCGATACGGTAACGTATCTGTATTCGGCTGCCATTGCGGACCGTGCATTTTCGTGTATCCGATGCTGCGGCCCGTTACCGTCTGATCTTCTGGCTCCGAGCCGGTGGAACTCATGCCCGCCGGGATATAGACTTGCTCCCGAACGTAGTCGTAGTAACTCTCGCCGCTCACTTTCTCGATTAACACTCCGAGCAGAACAAAACCGTAATTGCTGTACTCCCAACGGCTGCCGGGCTCGAACTTGGGTCCGCGATTGCCATACAGCTTTACATAATCCCGCAACGTCCGCAGTTCCAGACGATGCGCGTCAAACTCTGGACCGAAGATATCGCCCGTGCCCCCGGTATGCGTTAGCAGTTGATGGACGGTGACTTTCGCGGCTATCTCCTTGTTGGGATAGTCCGTGAGGTACTTCCCCAAGGCATCATCGAGCCCCAGCTTGCCTGCCTGCACAAGCTGCAGAACCGCCACGGCGGTAAACATTTTGTTCATTGAGCCGATCCGAAACCGCGTTGTCAGCGTATTCGGTATCTTTTGTTCGCGGTCGGCGTAGCCATACGCTTCGGCAAGAACCGGTTTCTCGTTCTTGGCTAGCAGGACTGCACCTGCGAAGCCGCCGGAGGCAGCGTCCGCTTCAAGCTTCTTCCGCAGAGCCGCTATCAGCTCACTCTCGCTCATATGCGGCAGCGAAAACTCAGCGGGTCGCGGAATCCCTCGCAACTCCATTCTGGCAATGCGGTGCGGCTCGGCGGCTTCTGTCTCGATCGTGAACCGCCCAAACTGATCGGAGGCACGCTCCTGCAGCAGCCCGACCAACTTCGTCGGCGTTGATTCTTCAATCTTTCGGAGTTCAAAACCGCCCGTCTGCTCCCGAAACTCTAATTCCTGGTCCAGGTGCTCCAATCTTGACGGAAAATTCTTTTGCAGAAACTCCCGGTAGGCTTCCTTATCGCCACGGTTAAACGCGCTCAACCACGCGGCACATTGACCGCCGGCAGGCGTATCTGGAAACTGTAGCTGGGCAGCGCACGCCGTTGACACCAGTAGCACAGCAATGAATCGAGTAAGACTCTTGACCTTTAGAGCGGCGAAAGCTTTTACCAACCAACCTCGGGGTGTCATTTCGCTTTATCCCTTCCCTCGAGTTTCCGCAGGACTTTCTCCGCTTCCTTCACATCTTCGAGTGTGAGTTGGCCGGATTCAATCAGGTGCGCCATCACCGGTTGCGTACGCCCGCCGAACAAAGCCAGCAGAT
The DNA here is from genome assembly GCA_963801885.1 of uncultured Acidobacteriaceae bacterium. Lineage (GTDB taxonomy): Bacteria > Acidobacteriota > Terriglobia > Terriglobales > Acidobacteriaceae > Sulfotelmatobacter. The sequence goes on along the minus strand of CAWDGL010000008.1, from coordinate 1,693,080 downwards.
CGTCGATCAACTTGCGTTGCGCCGCATCTCGCGAGACTGCGGGCTCGAAAATATGAAAGTTTCCCACTTTTCTCACGCGGCGCAGAGCCTTCTTAGCCTCCAACCGGTACACCGTGGTCTGGATGGTGGTATAAGCAGGTCTGCCCTTTTCTGGAAACGCCTCCTGAATTTCGCGAATGGAAGCGCTGCCCCGGGTCCATAGGGTCTCCATGATTTGCAGCTCAAGCTTCGTCAATTTGGGTCCAGGCATCTTGTCACCTACCGACGTCTGAATTACTACTATATGTGTAGTTTATCCGTCAAGTCTTTTTTGGCCAAACCGATGGCCCTTGCCGGAATCTAAGTCGTCCGCATTAAACTCCGCGCCCCATGTTTGCATTTTTAGGATTTCTTTCCGTAATCCACAGGTCTTTGTGACATCCGTCACAGCTTTCTTTCGGGCAACACGATTACGCTGAGCTGTTTCCGGTATTGCTGTTTCCCCGGTCCCCTCCGAGCAGACGCCCGATCACGAGGTCTCCCCATGTTTGGGAGTAGTCACACTTGTCTGCTTGCGATTTCGTTTTTGATTTCGATGACGGTGCCGGCGTGGATGCGCGCGCAGGCCGGACGCGACGATGCGGCGTCACGCAACGATCCTGCATTTCATCTTCAAGTTTCAGTCGCCCCTCGTATGGTTCAACCGCCTGTTCTCCCGCCGATCGTCGATCCGCTCGAGCACCGGCTGCCGACAACCGGAAGCGCAACCGGATTCCCGATGCTCGTTCGCGCCGCTGGCACTATCTTTTCCGGGACTGTCACCGCCATTGCGCGACACCCTGCAACCCGCGGCCAAGCAGTCGAAACCGTTGCCATCACTTTCCATGTGGAGAACGCGATTCGCGGAGCCACTCCGGGCGAGGATCTGACGATCGCGCAATGGATCGGGCTCTGGTCGGGGGGCCAGCGCTATCGCATCGGCGAACGGGTGCTTCTCTTTCTTTATCCTCCCAGCAAATTGGGACTTACCAGTTGCGTCGCTGGGGCCATAGGCCGCTTTCCCGTTGATTCCTGGGGACGCGTCTTGCTATCGGCGCAGCATCTTTCAGCTTTCCATGCAGATCCGGTGCTGGGTGGGAAGTCGCGCGTGGTTCTGAGCGACTTCTCCCTGGCGGTTCGGCGGGCCAGTGAAACGGAGTGAAGGCAGCTTGCAGAGGCGACGAGGAAAACTTGCATGACACAGACAACTCGTTCCCTGCTTAGATTGTTTTTGTCCCGATTGGCGCTGGCGGCGGGAATGATCTTCTTCTTCGTCATAATTTCTCGCGCGGGCGGTCCCAAGTATGTGGCCGGCACAACCTATTTTGAGCCGAGCGCCACGGGCGCGGCCTTGATCTGGCCCCAGGGACAGATCACTTATTACACCGACCAGGGAGATCTCAGCCCCATCTTGCCCAACGCCACGGCCAACAGCTTTGTGGCTGCTGCCTTCAGCCAATGGACTGCTGTGCCCACTGCGGCCGTGGCGGCCACCAGCGGGGGCCAACTCGCGGAAGATGTAAACGGCACGAACGTTTTCGTGAACTCGGACGGCACAATCACCCTGCCGGCCGATATTCAACCGACAGCAACCGGCACTCCCGTTGGCGTGGTTTACGACTATGACGGCTCCGTCACCGATGCTTTGATCGGAAGCGGCGCTGGTGATTCCAGCCAGTGCTTCGCCAATGCCGTCTACGGCGGCAACGATAACTACTCAACGACCGCAACCTACCAGCACGCGCTGATCGTGATCAACGGACAGTGCGCGCTGCAGTCGTCAGACCTCACCGACGTCAAGTACCGTTTGGTGCGAGTCATCGGCAGCGTGCTCGGCCTGGGATGGTCTCAGGTGAATCCCAATGTAATCACGGGTACGCCCCATGCCACGTCCGCCGACTACGCCGGATTTCCGGTCATGCACTACACCGATCCGTTCAATTGCGTGCCCATCACCCTCTGTTATCCAAACCCCTATCAGTTGGCAATGGATGATGCCGCCGAGCTCTCGCGCCTGTACCCGGTCACGTCGGAGAACCAGGCGAATTTCCCCGGCAAGCAGGTTTTTTCCGCCGCGACCGCGCGCATCCACGGTTCGGTATGGTTCACCGAGACTGGTGGGAATCCAGCTCAAGCCATGCAGGGAGTCAATGTTGTCGCCCGCTGGATTGACCCTTCCACAGGCCTTCCATCGCGCCAATATGCGGCCGCCTCGGTTTCCGGCTTGTTGTTCACGGGCAATGCGGGCAATCCGATCACGGGGTTTAACGACGAACTCGGGGATCCATTCGCCGAATGGGGAGCGAGTAGCCAGAGTTTCCAAGGGTTCTACGATCTCGCGGGACTAAGTCCGCCCAACGGCAGCAGCGCGCGCTATCAGTTGAGTGTCGAGCCGATCGACCCGATCTGGTCCGCTGAAGTCGGTCCGTATTCGCCCGGTCCTGTCGCTCCCTCGGGCAGTTTCACGCCGATCACCGTAACGGTTACGCCCGGCAATGATCTGGAGCAGGACATTCAGATGACCGGCAGTGCCCAATCTTTGCCAGGTGCTCAATCTACCTGGACCGTGCCTACGGCCATGCCGTTGGGAGGCGATTGGATAGGATCGTTCAGCGGATATGGAGAGGTGACCTACCTGATCTTCTCCGCACAGGCCAATCGCTCCTTGTCAGTCGCGGTTACCGCACTCGACGAATCGGGCAATGCGAGTGAACTCAAAGCGCAGCCGGTGGTTGGGATGTGGGCCGCTTCTGATCCACAAGGAACGCCTCCACCAGCGTTCACAACTTCTCCTTTCAATCAGGTGGTCGCCGCCATGACGCGGCTCGATGCTCAAGTGAACGCTACTTCGAGTTTCTTGATTGGAATTTCGGATGTGCGTGGCGACGGAAGACGGGATTATCGTTACCACGCACATGTTCTCTACGCGGATTCTGTTTTACCGGCACGCATCGGCAAAAACGGCGGAGCGGTTGCGCTCCAAGGCACGGGCTTCGCTCCCGGACTTACCGCCGCCGTAGGCAGCGCCACGGCAACGGAATACGCCGTGACCGCTGGACAAATGCTGTTGGCTGCACCGCCCGCTCTCGGCGATGGGCCACAGAATGTCACCCTTACCGATCCCGTGAGCGGCGCTTCCTCCACGATGACCGGCGCTCTCACTTACGGCGCGGCCGCGAGCGACACCATAGTTTTGCTGGGGAAGGGACTGAATCCATCCACGCCGGTGGGCACCCAGGCAGCATATCCAGTGAGCGTTCGCGTGCTGGCGGCCGATGGAATCACGCCGGTCAACGGTGCAACCGTTGCGTGGAGCAGTACGAATGGAGTGCAACTCTCCGCGTGCGGCGGCGCTTCGTCCTGTTCGGTCACCAGCGACCTGAGCGGCGATGCCGCAACCTGGCTTACCCCGGCTGCGACTGGCGTAGCCACTATCACAGCGACTTTAGCTCCCGGAGTGTATAGCTCCTCGCCTTCGGTAAGCGCCACCCTGAACGCCACCGAATCCGCATCTGACATTGGCGTCACCACACCGTTTCTTTGGATTGCACAAGGCGCTAGCATGAGCGTCCCGCTAACGGCACGCGCGTTGAGCAATGGCGTACCGCAGAACAATGCGAAAGTAAACTTTACCGTGGTCAGCGGATCCGGAACTCTCAGTGCGGGCAGTGCGCAAACAAATTCGAGCGGGTACGCCACAGTTTCGTTGAACGTGGTACAAATGGCCGCGCTCGTACAGGTGAGCGCCTGTGTGGCTCCGGGAAACGTCCCTTGCCAGACCATCTATGCAGAGCCTGTCCCACTGGCCAGCCAGAGGCTGCGTCCGGTGTCTGGAAGCGGGCAGGTATCCGCAGGGTCAGCGTTTCAACCAATTATCGTGCAGGTCACAGATTCTTCCGTGCCGCCAAATCCTGTTATTGCTGCGGGCGTGACCCTTCTGACCACATGGCTCAGGCCGGATGGAACATTTCCGCTCGCCGGAAGCGGCGAAAGCTCGCCCAATAATTCTTCCATGCCGGTGATCCTGCAGGTAAGCCTGAGCAGCGCTACCACCGACGTGAACGGAATGGAGAGCATTGTGCCCACAGCTGCGGGTTTCAGCGCTCCGTTGGAAGTCAATGTTGCGATTACGGCTGGAGCGGCTTCTTCGCTCGATTATCCACTGTTGCTGCTGCCAGCAATGTCGGCTGGAACTGATCCGCTATCGGTCGAAAAGCCCCCAGTGAGCATCCGTCATCCAGCGCGAATCGAGAAAGATGTCGAGAAAGATACCGACCAGGATCAAACCGACGGACCTCACGCAGAGGATGATTAACTTTATCGGAGCGAAAGGGCAATACCGTTGATACAAGAATGGGGAATCACGTCGGTTCTGAATATCGCAGATCCGAGGCGTATCGTGATCTCCTATGAAAGTCGGGAACCAATATTTCCAGGGAGTACCGCAACGTTGGCTACTCTTCTTTTTTCCGATGATGCTTGCGATTTCCTGCTGGCCGCAATCACCTGCGACGATCGTCATCGAAGCGGATGTTCACGTCAGAATGCGCGACGGAATTTTGCTCTCAGCCGATATTTATCGTCCCCCGGGCAGAGGAAAACATCCCGTACTCCTGGTGCGAACGCCTTATGACAAGAACAGCGAAGGCGAAAGCTGCCGGGCCGCGGCTGAGCACGGCTACGTTTGCATATCGCAGGACGTGCGCGGCCGCTACGCATCGCAAGGCGAATGGTATCCCTTTAAGAACGAATCCAACGATGGCTACGACACGGTGGAGTGGGCGGCCGCGCTTCCCTATTCCAACGGTCAGGTCGGCATGTTTGGTGAATCGTACGTGGGAGCGACGCAGTGGTTAGCGGCGATATCGCACCCGCCGCATCTGGTCGCAATTCAGCCCAGCGTGACCGCATCCGATTATCACGATGGATGGGTTTACCAGGGTGGCGCTTTGGAATTGTGGTTTGACCAGTCATGGACGTCGATTCTTGCGGTCGAAACTCTGCAGCGCTCGGCGATGAACAGCATTCCGGCCTTGGACTGGACACGAAAATTGCCCGAGTCCGATTTTCCTGTGCTGCATTTGGAAAATCCCGCAAACTTGGCGCCGTACTACTTCGATTGGTTGGCTCATCCCGGCGACGATGCCTATTGGAAGCAGTGGTCGATCGAGCCACACTACTCAGAGATGCCGCTCGCGTCGCTCCATGTAGGAGGATGGTATGACGTGTTCCTGCGTGGAACCTTGAGGAATTACACGGGGATGCGGGCGCACGCGCCCAAGGCGTGGGCGCGAGACCATCAGGAACTCACGATTGGTCCGTGGATTCATGACGGCCCAATGAATGGCAAAGCCGGAAGCCTCGATTTTGGCAGCGCAGCGGCATTTGACGAAAATCAAACGATCCTGACGTGGTATGACCAAATCTTCAAACATGAGAATCCGCAAGGAAAGCGCGTCAGGATTTTCGTAATGGGCATCAACCAGTGGCGGGAGGAGGATGATTGGCCGATCCCTCGCACCACCTGCACTCGCTATTACCTAAACAGTGCGGGACACGCAAATTCAAGTTCCGGAGACGGAAGCCTGAGTGCCCATCTTCCCGGCCAATCACATTTCGACGCTTTCACTTATGATCCGGCAAATCCTGTTCCGACGCGTGGGGGCAGTCTGTGCTGTCTGCATGATCGGGTGACACAGGAGCCTTCCGGCGTGTTCGACCAGGCCGAGATTGAAAAACGAAATGATGTTCTGATTTATACAACCGCCGCATTCGACCAAGACTTCGAGGTGACCGGGCCGTTGACGGCTGAAATCTACATTAGTTCATCGGCACCGGACACCGATCTCACGGCGAAACTTGTGGATGTTTGGCCCAACGGATTTGTTCAGAATCTGGCGGACAATATTCAACGATTGCGTTACCGAAATGCAGCCGAGAAACCAGAACTTCTGGAGCCGGGAAAAATCTACAAAGTCGTAATCGATATTGGCGCCACCAGCAACCTCTTCCGCGTCGGGCACCGTCTGCGCCTGGAGTTATCGAGCAGTAATTTTCCCCGATTCGACCGCAATCTGAATACTGCGGAAAGCCCAGAACACGGAACAAAATTCGCCAGCGCGGAAAATCGAATCTACCATGACGCCGAACACCCGTCGGCGATTGTGTTGCCAGTGATTCCAGTGGATAACACGCCGCAGTCCATGAAGTGACCGGCCCATCATCCTTGCGAAAAACGAATCCTAGCGGAAACGGCGGATAAAGAGCGTGTGGCGTTCGGAACGGTAGAAACCGACTCCGTAGATCGTAGCTTTTCCCTTGGAAGAGTAGATTACCTGGCGAATGCGCAATACGGGCGCGCCGCGCGGCACGCCCAATAATTCGGCGATGTTGGCTTCCGCAGCCGTGGCATCGACTTCTTCGTCCGCATAGGCGAGATCGACTCCGTACTCATGCTCCAGGGTCGCGAACAAAGAAACTCTTCCTAATGGGGCCCTGACCAATTCGCCGAATTCACTGGCCGCGAGATAGCATGTCTCCAGAGCGAATGGATCGTCGCCGGTCTCGCGCAGGCGTTCAATTTTCACTAACGCAGCGGTCGCCGGCAGGCCGAGCCGAGCCGCCACTTCCGGTTCATGTTCAATGATTTTCGCCACCAGCACTCGCGAGCGCGGCGCCAGCCCGCGGCTCGACATGTGTTCCGAATAGCTCATCAGCTTGTTGAAGTGAATTTTCGGGGCCGCCACAAAAGTTCCGGCGCCACGGCGACGTTCCACCACGCCCTCGCTCTCCAGGCCGGCCAGAGCGTGGCGCGCCGTCATCAGACTGACTTTGTGCGTGCGGGCCAGCTCACGTTCGGAGGCGACGATGTCGCCGGGTTTCAGTTCCGAAGCCTCGATGCGCTTGCGGATGGAGTTCTGAATCTTCTTGTAGACCGGCGTACCGTTGCGATGATTTCCCGCCATGAGTATCTTTCCGGACGAATCTCGGAGCTGAGTGACAAGCCTTCGTTAATCAAGCCAAATTTCGCACGTCTGTGTGCTATATAGCTTATTTGCGCCTACATGTAAAGGCGAAAGTGCGCACAACCTTTCCATACAAGAGTCGGCGCGCAGCGATTTTTGCTATAGAGCAGATCGATTTTCCTGATGCGGGCTCCAATGCGATCTAACCAGCTGCATAAATTCGCTGGAAGTGAATATTCGGCCAGAATCCGCAGGTTTTCCACAGGTTGCAAGTTGAATCCACCCTCACGGCATCGCCAACTTGAAGCCCGGCCTCAGGGGTCGGGTGATATAGAGCAGCTTGAAGAAGCAAGAAGCGGGGAAAATATTTGTGGAATCGTGCATTTTCTTCTTGACCACGCTCGTGTGTGTGCTATATAGCATAGTCGAATTCTATTAGAGCGTTTTTCTCCACTCTGTTTCAACGGTTGAAATGTTCTGAGGAGGCTGTGCAATGAAGCAATCAGCGTGCGTTGAGAATCCGCGTCGTTTCGTGCGAACCATGTCGTCGTCCTTCCTGGCCCTGTCTTTGCTGCTTCTGGCATTCTCCGCCGCCAGCGTAGCTCAGGAACTCGCCGCGACGCTCACCGGCACCGTGACCGACGCCAGTGGAGCAGTTGTAGCGGGCGCGACCGTTGTCGTGCACAGCAACGAAACCGGCGTTGACGTGCGCACCGTGACCACGGGCACCAGCGGGGGTTTTAACATCACAAACATTCCCGCGGGACGTTACACGGTGACCGTCAATAACGCTGGCTTCCAAAAGTTTGTCGCCAAAGACGTGGTTCTCAACGTCGCCGAAAAGCACACCCTGGACGTGCAATTGCAAGCCGGACAGGTCAGCCAGACGATTGAAGTAACCGCCGAGAACACAGCCATTCAGACGACGACTGCGGAAGAGTCGGGTACGGTCACCGGCGACCAGGTGCGAGAGCTCGCACTGAACAACCGGAATTTTGAGCAGCTCATCCTGTTGCAACCCGGGGTCGCCAATCAGTTGCCGGATAAGGTTGGCTTCGGTCTCGCCAACAATACCTCAATCTCCGTGAACGGCGCGCGCACCGGCGCCAACAACTACACCGTCGACGGCGCCGACATCAACGATAGTGGCTCCAACGGAACGTTGCTGAACACGCCAAGTATTGACGCCATCCAGGAATTTACGCTGGAGCGCAGCAACTACGACGCAGCGTTCGGACGCAGCGGCGGCGGCCAGATCGTGGTCGCAACCAAAACCGGAAGCAACCAGTTCCACGGCAGCGCTTACGAATTCAACCGCAACAATTATTACAATGCCAACACGTTTGGCGGCCGGGCCTCCATCGCAGCCGGGAATCTTCCGTCGGCGAGCAACACGGTGCCGATTGAGCGTTACAACGACTACGGGTTCACGCTCGGCGGCCCGCTGTTTATTCCCAAGTTCTTCCATCCGCTGAAAGATAGAACATACTTCTTCTGGTCAGAAGAGTGGCGCAAGGCAAATACCCCAGCCACGAACGACATCAACGTGCCGACCAATGGCGAGCTTGGCGGTCAGTTCACCAGTCCCATTCCGATTGCGCCCGCCGGCTGCGTGACGACGGCAGGTGGCGTGTCCACGATCAGCCCGACCTGCTTCAGCCAGAATGCCTCGGCCTATTTGAAGGCATTCATGGCGCCGAATCCTGCCAATAACGCGGCTGGAGATCAGCTCATTACCAATTACAGTCAGTTAAATAACTTCCGGCAGGACATCATTCGCCTCGATCAGAATATTGGCGACAAGGTCCGTCTCTTCGGCCGCTACATGGAAGATGTGGTTCCGCAGAATGAACCGTTTTCTCTCTGGGGTGGCGGAAACTATCCGGGTGTCGAAAACACATCTCTTAACGCTCCGGGACGCAACCTGGTCTTTAACGCGACCATAAACATCTCTCCCAAAGTGGTGAACGAAGTTGAGTATGTGGACGCCTGGGGAGCAATCAATTCGGATCTGACCGGTGCGATTGCAAATTCTCCATCCTTTCTCAGCCAACTTACGAACAACACTGCCTACCAGGATCCAAACGGCCGAGCGCCCAACGTGGCCATTTCCGGACTCACCGGATTAGGAAACGGTAGCGCGCCCTACTTTGAACGAAATGTCGACAAGAACATTTTTGACAATTTGTCCATCCAGCACGGTAATCACACCATCCGCACCGGTTTCACCTCCATGTGGATGAGCAAAACCGAAAATGCATCGGCCGGTGCCGCCAGTTTCAGCTTCACCGGTGGAAACGGCAATCCAGCGTTCGCGAACTTCTTGCTTGGGCAAGCAGACCAATATAGCCAACCAAATAAGGACACAATTCCATTTCTTAAGTACGTAAACTTCGAATTCTATGTGCAGGACGATTGGAAGGTTACTCGCAAGCTGACGGTCAATGCCGGAATTCGATACAGCTACTTCCCCTCCCCCACCGACAGCAACAATACGCTGGTGAACTTTGTTCCCAGCTTATTCAACCCGGCCAATGCACCGGCCATCGATCCCGTCAGCGGAAACATGGTCGCCGGGAATAATGCCGCCACCTACACCAATGGCTTAATCTTTCCCAAAGGCGCCGCTTGTGCCGCCGCTCAGGCCGTTGCCCCACTCGTGCAGTGTTCTCCTTACGGCAGCCGCGTCAATCCCAGTTCCAATAACAACTGGGGACCACGTCTCGGTTTAGCCTACGATCCGTTCGGGAACGGCAAATGGGCTGTTCGAGCTGGTCTCGGCCTCTTCTATGACCGCACGCTGAATGGCATTTGGGAGCAGAATGCATTCGGCGATCCGCCGCTGGTGCAGACCACCACAACTCTTAACACCGCCAGTTCCTCTTCGAATCTCTTCGATAATCCTCTCGGAGGGCAGGCTGGTGCCAAGCCGCTCGGCCCAAATGCTCTTACGATTACCGGGTCGCCCGACTTCAAAGTTCCGAGCTACCTGGATTACAACCTGTCGGTGCAGCACGAAATCATGCCGAACACTGTGCTCGAAGTTGGATATGTGGGCACTAAGGGCACACACCTGCTGGGCGACATTGATCTCGACCAGCCAACGGTCGCTAGCCGCCTTGCCGCGACCCCTGGCACCGATGTGAATGCAATACGCCCAAATCTTGGCTATGGTGCGATTAACGACCGTGCCACCGTCTACACCAGCAACTACAACTCCCTGCAAGTGTCGTTGAACCGCCGCTTCAGCCGGGGATTGACGTTGGAACTTGGCTATACTTGGTCCAAGCTCCTCACCACGAATCCCTACGATCGGGGCTTGTCAGCCTACGATACCTATGATCTGAAGCAGAGTTATGGCGCGTCAGTGCTGAACACTCCGCAGATGCTGGTGCTCAGCTATGTGTACGACTTCCCGTTCTACCACAACCAGCGAGGGTTCATTGGTCAGGCTCTTGGTGGCTGGGAGTTCTCGGGCATTACGACCATCCAGTCTGGGCAGTCGCAGATCATGACGCAGAGCAATGATCCGTGGGCTCTGGTAACCACCCCGAACTCTACAATCTCGTGCACGATCAGCGCTACCACAAAGTCATGCCCGCTCTACCCTGGTGGTCTCGGCATGACTCGACCGGGAGAAACCGTTTACATCCGTCCAGATCAGATTGGTGATCCGCATGGACCGAAAACTGCCGCCGAGTTCTTCAACACCGCAGCCTTCGCTGAGGCAGTGGGACACTTCGGAAGCTCGCGTCCGGGCGCAATTCTAGGTCCTGGAATTCAAGTCTGGGACATGTCGCTGATCAAGAACTTCAGATTCGCAGAACGGGCCGGTCTGCAACTGCGGCTTGAAACCTTCAACACCTTCAACCACGGCAACCCCAGTTCGATTGATACCAACGTGAATGACTCCAGCTTTGGGTCGGTCACCGCCTGGCACGATCCGCGCAACGTGCAAATCGGAGCGAAAATCAACTTCTAACCAATATTCTAACCAGCAACCAAAAGCGCACGCCCTCAACGGCGTGCGCTTTTTATTTTCGAAAGAAATGCTTTCAAAGATTTCCTGAGTTCAGTCGCCGTTCCCAGCTTCAGTCTCCGCCGCCAGACTTTTTTCCCTGCAGCACCAACGAGATTTTCTGCTCCCGCTCGCCTTCGGCCGTATGACCTGACTCCCGCAACGCCGTCCCTAAAACGAAATGCGCCTCTGCATAGTTGGGGTCGAGTTGGACCGCTTTGCGCAGAGGCGCAATCGCGGCAGCCGGCTGGTTTCTCGCAATCTCCGTCTTGCCTAAACCAAATAGTGCTTCCCGGTAATGCGGGTTGGCTTTGAGGGCGGCCTGAAAACGCGACTCGGCCTCTTCGAGTTGCGAGTTGTTGAGCAGGATTTGCCCGAGAATGCAGTTCGCCACGGGGTCAGTGGGAAAATGCTGCAACTCTGCTCGCATTTCTTTCTCTGCCGATGCCGTATCGCCTTGCCGCCAATAAAGGTAGCCCAGCCCCGAGTGCACGCCCATGAAATTAGGATCGGCTTGTTCGGCCGCCTGATATTCCTTAATGGCGTCCGCCCGGTTCGACATCTGATCGTAAGCCGTGCCCATCATGATGTGAGCGGCCGCCGAGTTTGGATTTAACTTCATGATGCGGGCAAAGACGCCGGTGAGCGCTTTGTAGTCCTTCATTCGCAAGTATGCCTTGCCGAGCATGTCGAGCGTCTCCAGATCCGAAGGGTCCGCTTCATTGGCACGCTCAAGGTAAGGCGCAGCCTCCGCGTAGCGATCAAGCGCAAACAGACACAGGCCGGACAGATCGAGGATCTGAAAATCCGTGGGATACTTCACCGCCATAGGCTGAAGCAAATTCCACGCGGAGCGATAGCGTTGAGCTTTGAAATAAGCGAGGGCCAGGTTGCGTTGAGTTGCCGCATTTCCGGGTCGAACCTTTAGCACTTCCTGATACAGCGGAATCGCCTCGGCGGGCTTGCCCTCGCGAGCTAACACGATCCCGAGATTGTTCAGAGCGGCAAGCGAATGGGGATCGATCTCTAAAGCCCGTCGAAGATTTTTTTCGGCAGAGGCGAGTTCTCCTTTATGCATTGCCTCTGCGGCTTGCTCCAGGTATGAATGCAACTGGCCGATTGCGGGCGCGACCTGCCCTTGAGGCGCACCTTGAGTGGCAGGAGCCTGAGCAGATGCGCACAGCGTCACCAGCAGGCTCGCGGCGCATGCCGCGACGACTATCCAGAACGATCCTGCAGCCCTCATACGCTAATTTTAACCCGAGCTCAGAGATCGTCTTTCATGGTTCAGTTTCACTTCATTCGTCACGTACGCATTCAGGAAAATCGATATGGTAAAGGGCCATCAAGGAGTGCTATGCTTCGCCTGCAATTTTCTTATCGAAAACTTTCAGATAGCAAGAGCTTCATATCAGGAGGCTGCATGCTCATTCGACGGAATCTTCTTCCATTAACCTGCCTCACTTTACTCGCCGGATCAATCAGTTTCTCTCAGGAAGCGAAGCCGGAGTATCGTGACCCTAGTCGCTCCATCGAAGAACGCGCAGCCGATCTGGTCCAGCGCATGACTCTGGAGGAAAAAGTCGATCAGCTTGCCGGAGGCCGGCGGCGCGCGATGGCTACGGCCACTCCCGAAGCGAAAGAGATCTTTGCGGGATTGATCAAATTGTTTCGCGAGGATTCGCAGGTCAGCGCGCACGATGCCGCCGAGGCGCGCAACAAGGCGCAACATTTTCTGATGGAAAAAACGCGGTTGGGAATCCCCGCAATTTTCCAGGGCGAGGCTCTGCATGGATTCATGGCATACGGCAGCACCAGCTTTCCGCAAGTGCTGGGTCTGGCCAGCACGTGGGATCCCGAGCTTGTGCAGCAGGCGTTCGAGGCGGCCGGGGATGAGATGGCGTCCGCAGGCGTCAATCAAGCCTTTACGCCGGTGCTGGATTTATCGCGCGACCCTCGCTGGGGACGCACTGAAGAAACTTACGGCGAAGATCCCTACCTGGTCGCGCACATGGGAGTGGCGGCGATCGACGGCCTGCAAGGCACATCGTGGATGATTAACCGTCATCATGTGATGGCGACGGCCAAACATTTTGCCGCGCATGGCCAACCGGAGAGCGGCACCAACACAGCGCCGGCGAATTTTTCGGAGCGCGATTTGCGCGAGACGTTTCTCGTGCCTTTCCGCGCGGCGGTGCAAGAAGCGCACGTCGGCAGCGTGATGGCTTCCTACAATGAGATCGACGGCATCCCCAACCACATCAACCGCTGGCTGCTCGACCGCGTGTTGCGTCAGGAATGGGGATTTCGCGGATATGTAACCTCGGACGGAAACGGCCTGCAGATGCTGGTCGAAACTCACCATGTCGCTGCCGACTTCGCGCAAGCGGCGCGGGAGGCGCTGGCTGCAGGCGTGGACTACGATCTATCGGACGGCGCGGTGTACGCCACGCTGCTCGACCAGGTACGCGACGGAAAAGTTTCCGAGGCTGAACTGGATCAGGCTGTGCAGCGCGTGCTGGAAGCCAAGTTCCGGCTCGGCCTGTTCGAGAATCCCTACGTCGATCCCGATTACGCGCAGAAAATAACCAATAGCCCTGAGCATCAGCAACTCGCCCTCAAAGTCGCGCAGAAGTCCATCGTGTTGCTCAAGAATGACAACAAACTCCTGCCGCTCGATCCGAGCAAAATAAAAACGATCGCTGTAATCGGGCCCAATGCTGCCGATGTGCATCTCGGCGGTTATAGTCGCGACCCAGGCCCGGGAAATCAGATCAGCATCCTCGACGGCATTCGTAAGCGTGCCGGCAACAACATCAAAGTGCTTTACGCGGAAGGCTGCAAAATTACGACCGGCAAGCAAGGCTGGTCGGCTTGGTACGAAAACAAAGTGACACAGCCCGATCCTAAGACGGAAGTCGAAAGTATCCGCGCCGCGGCCGCGGTAGCAAGGCAAGCTGACGTCGCCATCGTGGTGGTGGGAGAAAATGAAAGCACCAATCGCGAGGCCTGGTCGGAGCAGCATCTTGGTGACCGCGATTCGCTGGATCTTCTGGGTTCACAGGAAGCTTTGATCAAGGCTGTAGTTGAAACCGGGAAGCCTACGGTCGTGCTCCTGATCAACGGGCGCCCGTTGTCGATTAACTATGTGAAGGAGCACGTTCCCGCGATTCTCGAAGGGTGGTACTTGGGCGAGCAAGGCGGCACGGCTGCCGCCAACGTTTTGTTTGGCGATGTAAATCCCGGCGGCAAACTTCCCATCAGTTTTCCGCGCTCGGTCGGACAGCTTCCCGATTTCTACGATCACAAACCTTCCCGCAACCGCAGTTACTTATTCGACGGCCGCGAACCGATATTTCCATTCGGATACGGCCTTAGCTACACGCAATTTCATTTCGACAACGTCCGGGTCGAGCCGAAGACGATTCGAACGGGCGGTAATGCCAAAGTCTCAGTCGACATTACAAACACCGGCGATCGTACCGGCGATGAAGTCCCGCAGTTGTATATTCACCAGCGCGTGGCCTCCATCACTCGTCCGGTAAAAGCGCTGCGAGGGTTCAAACGCGTCAGCCTCGAACCCGGCCAGAAAGTAACGGTTGACTTCACGCTGACTCCCGAAGACTTGTCGTTGATTGACGTCAACATGAATCGCGTTGTCGAACCGGGCATATTCGATCTTATGGTGGGAGCAAACTCGGTGGAAACCACGAGTGTCCCGCTGGAAGTCACGAACGAATAGTTATTGTAAATTTCGTTGAATCTGAGATTCCAATCGCTTATGTCTTATCAAGAGAGAAATTCGCCACGAATCTTCCTTCGCTTCTTCGTCATCATTGTTGGTTGTCTGTTCTGCATAACGGCCGAGGCCCAGTGGACTGCCATGAATCCGGTCCGCCAGGTTCAGCAGCAGCCCGACGGCGTTCTCTTCTCCATGGGAACCGGCACTTTGAAAGTGCAGATCTGCTCCGACTCGATCATCCGTGTTCTATATTCGCCCACAACCACATTTCCGAAGCGAGCGGATTACGTCGTAATCAAAGAAAATTGGCCGGCCGCGCAATGGACGATGCAATCCAGCGATGACGCCGTCACTCTCAGCACTTCCCTGCTGAAAATTACAGTCACAAAGAAAGATGGGGCCATCACCTACGCCGAACTTCATGGCGGCCCGCTGGTGCAGGAAGCATCGCGCGGCATGATGCCTGAGAAAGTGAATGGAGAAGATACCTATCGCGCCGAATCTTTCGTCAACATTTACGGCTCTCACGAAGGCCTGTACGGCCTGGGTCAGCATCAGGCGGGCGTGTGGAACTATCGTGGAGACTCGGTCGACATTTCGCAGGAGAACAGCAATATCTCCGTGCCACTGATGCTCTCGAGCAAGGGTTACGGCATTTTCTGGAACAACACATCGCGCAGCCGCTTCAATAATCGTTTTGCCAATTATCTTTACATCAGTTCAGAAGTTGCCGACGTGATCGATTACTACTTCCTTTACGGCCCCGACTTCGACAAGATCATCGCCGGCTATCGCGATCTGACCGGACAGGCGCCCATGTTTGGCAAATGGGCCTACGGTTTCTGGCAATGCAAGAATCGCTACAAATCGCAGGAAGAAATTCTCGGCGTTGCCCGCAAGTACCGCGACTTGCACATTCCTGTCGACGACATCGTGCAGGACTGGTTCTGGTGGAATCGCAAAGGGGAATTCGTTTTCAACAAGAATTATCCCGATCCCAAGGGAATGATCGACGAGTTGCACAGTGAAAATTTCCACCTGATGATTTCGATCTGGCCGTTCTTCGAACCCGGTTCCGCGAACTACGACTACATGCAGAGCAAAGGTTGGTTCGTCGATAAGTTCAAATATGCGAAGCCTCCCTACCACGCTAACGCAATGGCCGTGTATGACGCCACCAGTCCAGAGGCGCGCAAATATTATTGGGACCTGGTGAATAAAGGACTTTTCAGCATCGGCGCCGATGCCTGGTGGATGGATACGACCGAACCGGAAACCGAAGGCCAGGAAGAAAATATCCTATTGAATCACAAACTGGCGGCCGGCAGCGGTAATCGCTTCGTCAACATTTATCCGCTGCTCGACACTCAGGCGGTTTATCAGGGACAGCGCAGCGCATCCGACAAGAAGCGCGTCTTCATTCTGTCTCGCTCCGCGTTCGCAGGATCGCAGCGAAACGGCGTTACGGCCTGGTCGGGCGATATTAACTCCGATTGGCTGAGCTTTCGGCGGCAAGTTCCCGCGGGCCTGAACTTTGAACTTTCAGGAATTCCTTATTGGACCACGGACATTGGCGGATTTGTTTTTGGCAATCCCACCGACCCAGCTTTTCGCGAACTTTTCATTCGCTGGTTTCAGTACGGCACCTTCAATCCGATTTTGCGCGTTCACGGCACGCGCCATCCTGACGAAAACGAACTGTGGTCGTACGGTCCCGATGCGCAAACGATTCTGGTGAACTTCGATCGGCTGCGCTATCGCATGTTGCCCTACATTTATTCGCTGGCTTGGATGACGACCAGTGAGGCCTACACGCCGATGCGGCCGCTGGTCATGGACTTTCGCACCGATCCGCGCGCCCAGAATGTCGGCGACCAATTCATGTACGGTCCGGCATTCCTGGTGAATCCCGTGACGGATCCGGCGGCGACAAAGCGGCAACTCTATCTTCCAGATGCTAAGTGGTACGACTTCTGGACGGGAGCCCTTCTCGAAGGTGGCCACACGATCATCGCCATCGCGCCCTTGGACCGTCTGCCTCTCTATGTGCGCGCCGGATCGATTCTTCCTCTCGGGCCGGAGGAAGAGTGGTCGACGCAGAAACCTGCCGACCCGATTGAACTTCGGATTTATCGCGGCGCGAACGGCGACTTCACGCTCTACGAAGATGAAAACGATAATTACGATTACGAAAAAGGAGTCTACGCGACCATTCCATTCCACTGGGATGATTGTGCCAACACTTTGACGATCGGCGATCGCAAAGGGCAATTTCCGGGCATGCTGGAAAGCCGCACGTTCCGCATAGTCTTCGTAAGCGAAAATCACGGAGTAGGAATCAATTCGGCGGATGAGGCTGACAAAGTAATCCAGTATTCAGGAAAACAGATCACCGTTACACCGTGATCGCGACGTAGTCGCGATATATCTGATCGCGATATAGATGAGAACTACTTCCCCGGGCCCTGCGCCTGTTGCTTTGCGGTGAGACTCTCGACAATTTGTCGTTCTTTCGCACCATCCTCGGGTCGATGCAGGCGGTAATACAGAGTTGCCAATTCTACGTGCGGCTCCAGCCAGTCGGGATCGTCTTTGACCAACGATTCCAATTCCCGCGCTGCGGTTTCGTAGTCTCCCGAGGTGCTCTTCAGCATCGCCGACTCGTAGCGAGCCATAGAGTCCGTCGGTTTTGAGCGCAACGCACGATCCAGATAACCCTTGGCTTCGTCAATATCGCGACGTTTGTAGAGAATTGCTCCCAGATAAAGATTGGCTTCAAAATCGTCTGGATTCTCTTTCAGCGCTTCGCGAAATGACGACTCCGCGTCCTTCACGTCTCCAGTTTTATCCCTCGCGGTTCCCACCAGGGTATGCAAGCCAGGAGTCATTGGTTTCAGAGCAAGCGCCCGTTCCAGATCCTGGCGCGATTGCTCATATTCATTCAAATCCAGCAGCGTCGCGCCAGCGATCATGTAAGCGTCGGCGCTCGATGTGGCTTTGGCAACTTTTTCCATACGAGCTACACCGTCGCGGCGCCTGCCCTTGGCGGCGATCAGGGCCGATCCCAGCACATACTCAAAATCCATATTCTGCGAGTACCTGTTTTCCAGCGGTTCCAAGAGACGAAGGGCAGCATCCGGCTTACCGGTTCGCAGATCGCAGTCCCCCAGCAGAATCACAACCTGCAGCGTTTCCGGTTGGGCGTCACGCAGAATCTCGAACTGCTCCCGCGCGTGTTCGAAATCTCCTTTCTTGTAATAAGCCAGAGCAAGATTCAGCAGCACAGGATTCTTGTCCTTCACCGAGGTCAGCGCTGAACGGTATATCGCAATGGCCTCGTCAAACTTTCCGATATGCGCCAACGTGGCGCCGAGATTGACTTCGGCTTCTACGTCGTTGGGACGCAATTCCAGGACTTTTCGGTAATCGCGAATCGCAGCCAAGAAATCGCCGTGCAACTGCTCATCAATGGCATGCTTGAGCAGTTGATCCGGGTTGGACTCCTGGGCCGCCACTACGCCAGGAAACAGGATTAAAAATAGAAGGGCTGCACGCATGATCAATAGAATAGCGCAGGAAAGAATAGCGCAGGAGACTCGCCTGGAGTCCCGCCAAATTCATATCCGTTAAGCTTCAATCCCTGCTTCTGAACGCGTAAAATGGTGGCTAAGAATAATGACATTCAGAGAGGTGCACTCTATGAAAGCAAAGCTCTACTCACTCTCGCTTTCATTCCTTCTATTGGCCCTGGTTAGCTTGCGAGCCAGACCAGCCGAGGCCCAGGTTCACGCTTCCACGCCGGCGCCTCCCTCCACCATTGCTCGACCGGATTCGATCCAATCCAGCGGCCTCTACGATTACTGGACCATGATGTCAGGCCAGGGGCGCGCCGGCGGGGTGTTGCTGGGCAAGCTCGCAATGGAGGGCGAGCCTTTGCCCTGGCAGCGCATGCTGGTTTCCGTCGAGTGTAACGGCGCGGTTGTAAACTCGACGCAAACTGATCTTCAGGGAAGATTTGTTATCACTTTCGCGGAAACGAAGGGCACCTCGGGTACTCCTCCCGATGCACAGCGGCAGATGGAAACGAAATATGAGGGATGCAAGGTGCAGGGAACCGTAGCCGGTTTCCGCTCCAGCGCCGCGACCATCACCGTGCACAATTTGCGGGACGAACCCAATCTCGGCACGATTACGCTGTCCCCGGAAGCGCGCGAAGGCGGCACCGAAATCAGTGCTACCACTCAGGCTGCGCCTTCCAATGCCATGAAAGCCTTCGAAAAGGCGCGGTCCGATTTTCTCGCTCAAAATAATGACGGTGCGGAAAAGAACCTGAAGAAAGCCGTGCAGCTCTATCCCGCGTTCGCGCAGGCGTGGTTGCAGCTCGGTGAACTGCAACAATCCTCCGACCCGCAGGCTGCGCGAGATTCTTTTTCCAAGGCTATGGCGGCCGACCCGAAATTTATTCTGCCCTACGAGCAGCTCGCCGACATGGCAAGAGGTGTGGAAGATTGGAAGGAAATGCTGAGTAACACGCACAAGGCGCTGGACCTCGATCCCGCGGGCACGCCTGCCCTTTGGTATGAGGATGCCTTGGCGAAATTCCAGCTGGGCAAGACCGATGAGGCAAAGACAAGCGTCGAAAAGGGATTGGCGATGGACGCCCATCAGCCGAGCGCGGAACAACTGCTGGCCGTGATCCTGGCGCGACAGGCAGATTACGCGGGCGCAGTGCAACATCTGAAAAATTCTCTCGCCTACCTGCCCGCCGGCCCGCAAGCCGACATGGTGAAGCAGCAAATTGCGCAGCTCGAAACCAAGTTGCCGCCTGCGAAGTAAATTAGCATCAGACTTCAGCGTGCCGGCTCGGTCACTTTTAATATCTGATCCGCTGAGACGTTTTGTAGAGTCTGAACAATTCCAGAAGGCCAGTGAATCTCGACCAAGTCGGCTCGGCTATCGGCGCCGAGACCGAAATGCACCGGCCCATAGCTCGATGATGCGTAGCCCACGCTGGTAGTCATGTGATTGTATTGCGCTCCCGCCTTGCTCACGACTTTGATGCGAGCTCCGATTCCGTCGCGGTTGCTCTTGGTGCCGCGCAGGGCAATATCGAGCCAGTGTCCTGACTTCTCGCTGCGGTTCATCCAGATTTCGGCGTCTTCGCCAAGAGCGGTAACGACCACATCAATCCGGCCGTCTCCATCGAGATCACCGAATGCGCAGCCGCGGTGCCGCGCGGGAGGGACAGATTTGAAGCCCGCTTCTTCAGTCAAGGCCGTCCATTTCCCGCTCGCGCCGAGATTACGGAACACAGTGTTCGGCTGATCGACGGGCTGACCCGGCAGGGTAATCGACTGGACGTGACCGCCGCTTACGAATAGATCCTTCCAGCCATCATTATCGAAGTCGTATAACGCGGCGCCGAATCCTGACATTTTCAAGCTTGCGTCGCGCATGCCGCTCTCGGTCGTGATTTCCCGGAAGTTTCCCTTGCCCGTATTCTGAAATAGAGGAAAGGTCTGATTCACCAGGGCGACGAATGCAATATCGGGATAGCCGTCATTGTTGAAATCGCGAAAATCCAATCCCATCCCTGAGATAAAGCTGCCGTCTTCGGTAAGAGCCACTCCGGCCTCAAACGCGACTTCCTCGAACTTGTTGCCTAAATTGTGAAAGAGCGAATTGTACAAAGCGTCGTTGGTGACGAACAAATCCGGACGCCCGTCGAGATCGTAATCCGCCATGCCGACTCCCATCCCTTTGCCGACATGGCTGCGAATGCCCCACTCTTTTGACACGTCTCGAAATGTTCCGTCGCCGTTATTCAGAAATAGCTGATTCGGCTGGCCTTTATAGAATTTGGGATGGCAATAATCGCCGGCACCGTCAAAGCCGCACAGCGGCTTGTCCGAATAGGTCCATTGCATGTAATTAACGACGAAGAGATCGAGCAGGCCATCATTGTTCACGTCGACCCAGACGGCTGTAATCGCCCACAACGGGCCGTATTCGGGATCGGGACGATTCAGGCTCGCATCCAGTCCGGATTTCACCGTTACGTCAGTAAAAGTCCCGTCGCCGTTATTGTGGTAGAGCGTGCTGTGGTGCAGGCCGGCGACAAACAGATCTGGATGGCCGTCGTTATCGTAATCCGCCACCGCGACGCCCATGTCGTAGCCTGAGCCAGCCAAGCCAGCCGCGTCCGTCACGTCGGTAAAGACGCCGTTGCCGTCATTTCGGAAAAGGCGATTGCGATACTTGGGCGAATCTTTTTTCAGTGTGGAGATGTTGGCGCCGTTAGTGAAAAAAATGTCGGGACGGCCGTCGCCGTTGTAGTCGAAGACAGCCACTCCGCCGGGCATGGTTTCGGGCGCATTCTTGGCCGGGGTCTGATCATTTTCCAGGCGGAAGGGAATTTTTTTCAGTTCGAACCAGATCGGGCTGGAAGTTGAGGATCCACTGAGTATAGCCCCCGCGCAAAGACTCAAGAGCGAAGCCGCTATGATTCGTCGAGCCAGCCCGGGAAGAAGCATTCGCGTCCAGAAAACCGTGCTAAGAAAATAAGGGGTGGCTTTTACGCCACCCCTTCGCAATGATTATATCTCACGACATCCGTCTAGAAATAATACTTGACGGCGAATGTGAGGTATCGGCTGCCCGTCTTGAAGTTGGGCTTGCCCGTCGCAGTGGAGGTGTTCGTGGGCGAAATACCCACCGTTGGAACATTACACCCGCCAGTGGCAGACGTAGTTCCGCTTATGTTCGCAAGCGCGTATGCGCACTCGGGTCCAGCTGATCCAGAAAGGCCACTGCTGATGAAAGTGGAGTAGTTCCTCTGGAAGCTCATGACCTCATCAGTATCGCCGGCTAATCCAAAACTGTCCAAGCGGGTGGTTCAGGAAGTTCATTGCCGATATGCGGAACTGCAGTTTCTGTCGCTCCGTGATCTGGAAGTTCTTAAACAACGCCAGATCGCTGTCAAAGTAAGCTGGACCACGCATGTAAGGCCATTCGAGAGGCCCTTGTTGCCCGTAAGCTGGCATGCCGAAGCAGTTGGGATTGAAAGACTGGCCGGACTTCAATCCCTTTGAAGGATTGCAGATCAGCGTCGGCATGAACAGGTTATAGGAGCTCGAACCGAACCAAGTGCTGGTGTTTACATTCGTCGCTCTCAGTCCGTTGGGCAGCAGGATTGAGTTGTCGGGAAGGCTAGGCATCGCATTGGTGGGCATGGTCAGGCCGCCTGCGTAAGCGGCATTCAGGTTCCCGTTAACGTTGGGCTGAAGGACTGCGCCGCTTTGGTATGTCGTGTAGCCCGACAGTTGCCAGCCGTTCACCGCGCCGCAGAACTCGGTTGCCGTGAATGAACTTCGGCATGTTCCACACGTACGAGAAGTTCAGAATGTGCGTGTGGTCGTAAGCCAGAGGACCATAGTTGTTCCGGATGTTGAACGGATCGACGACGGTACCATTTCCCGGTCCGTTGTCGGTCTGTCCATCTCGTGATTCCCAGCACCTTGCTGAAGGTGTAATTGGTCAGGAAGGTGACCGGGCCGGATTGTTTCTGCCACGATACCTGCAGTGAGTTGTAGTTCGCATAGCTGCCGTGATAGAGCAAGTAAACGTCCTGGTAAACATTCAACGGGCGCCAATCGTTCGCGTTGAAGGTTAGCTTGTAGTTCGCGCCGTAGGGGCCGGCGCACGCCAGCGGCTGATTGTTGTTGGAGTGCTGCTGGTGCAAGCCGGCGCGTTGGGGGACATGCGCATCCCGTAGGTCGCGCCGCCGGTGTCCGAACCGGTGGGATCCGGCAAGAAGAAGTACCGCCGGAGGGTACGTTGTTTTGGTCCCCGACCTTGCCATTACCTCCGTCGATCCATTCGTTCTGGCTTTTGTTGGCGACATAGGATACTTCAAGACCGACCGCCAAGGCAGAGCCTGAGAAACGGTGACGTTCCAGTTCATGGTCAGCGGAGTCTTATTGTCTCCGGGGAGCAAACCGACACCGTGGCACCATTTTGAGCTACGCTTGACGGCGGAATAAAACCGGGCGTGCCAGCTTCAATCTGGTCGTACCCAGTTTGGTAGCGGCGGAGTTGTGAAGGTAAATGACCCCTTCGGGCCCCGTAGCCGCGTCGGCTACCTGGGTAGAAATCTGGTAGTGGAATACCGCGAACCCCGACCGAAGCACTGTCTTTCCGGTTCCGAAAATATCGTACGCCAAGCCTACGCGAGGCTCGTAGTAGAACAACGGCGAGGTCATGCCAGAGAGCGGTATGCTGCTGTTGAGCTGATGCCACGGTCAACCCGGTATTGTTCGGCGCAGCAGTTAAGAGACTTCCATGCCCTGGTGGGCCGGTATAGACATTGTTGCAGATAGCCGCTGGGTTCCAGACCTGGAACCCTTGCGGAGTGCCGTACCACTGGCCAACGTGGTCGAAGCGCAAGCCGTAATTCAAAGTGAGCTGTTGATTCGCCTTGAACGAATCCTGGGCGTAAATCGACCACTGATGGAACTTGAGGTCGTTGGTGGGGAACGAACTCACCTGCTGGTAGTTGCCCGTGACGCCGAGCAGGAAGTCAGCAACCACGTTCCCCGAACTGTTCGGGCCCCAACCCACATTGTAAGTGCCGTTGTCGCCTGGCCCAAGGCCGCCAGCCGGACTGGATGTTCTCGCTGGTATCCCAGTAGAAACCGGCTTTCAGGGTGTGGGAGCCATACACCTTGGTGAAGTTGTCGTAGATCGCCGGATCTCTCTTGATAGCGCCAAAAGCTTACCTTCTGAAAGCCTCCGTCAAAGGAGAACTCTTCGATGTTCGGGAAAGCTCCGCCCCATGGACCTTCGAAGTTCGGTATCTGGGAGGTGGTATGGCCAAACAATCCCTTAACGTTGAACCCAAGCGCCGTGCGATCGACCGCCTTAGGATTCGAAAGCGTGCTGGGGTTGATATAACGCGCCAAGGTGAACACAAACTCGTTGGTCGTCGTCGGACTGAATACGTGCGTCAAGTTCGCCATGAATCTCTTGCGAAGTGGTGGGCGCAACCACATTTGACGGATAGGGCAAGGTCCACGGTGGAGTCCACCAGACGCCGATCGGATGCTGATCGTTTTCGATCTGGCGAGTGTAGGAGCCAGTCAGCTTTGTGTTGTCGCTGATCGCGTAATCCACTTTGCCGGTAGCTTCCCAGCGGTTCTGCGGAACTGTGCTGATGTACTGATAGTTGTTCCAGCCGTTGGCAGCTGAAGGGGCAATGTTCGACTTCGGCATCAAGCCGGCGATGCCAAGCGATGTTCGGATCGAAATCGCTTGTAGGTCATAACGCCCTTCACGGCGCAGCCCGGGAGGTTGTAACGCCGATCGAGTAGGCGTACTGCCAAATGGAGCCGCTGGAAAGGCAACTTAAGAGTGTCGTATTGCCGCCGCAACCCGAGACCGGAGTCGATCCTGGTACGCCGTTGATCGTTGTTTCGCTGAAATCACCGCTCAGTTGTTCCGCCGTCGGCACGTTGTAGTTGATCGGAGCTGGCGGCGGGGTGCTGGTTCATGTATTCATAGCCAGCCCAGAAAAACAGCTTCTTGCGGCTCTTGTTGAAATCGGTGAACGGGATGAGGATGGGACCGCCAACGTTGCCGCCCACGTAATAGTAGTGCTCGGCGGAGTTGGTCATGCCTTGACTGTGGCTATAAGCGTCGTCCGAGTTCAAGGCGCTGTTGCGGGCGTACAGGTAACCTTCGCCGTGGAAGTGATTGCCGCCGCTCTTGCTGAACGCCTGGAAGATCACTGGGCCCTTGGCGTACTCGGCGCTGTAGGAGGACATCAGAACCTTGACTTCGGAAACCATGTCCTGGTTGATGTTGGCGATCTGCGTGCCGGCGTTGCCGGGATCGACCAGGTTGGCGCCGTCAAGCATGTAAGGCCATCGCGCCGTAGGGCTGCGTACCATTGGAAGAATAGGCGCCCACCGGGCCGTTGTTCGTGCCAACCACTTTATCGTTAAACCCGGAGCCCTGACCTAGACCGTTGGTCAGAGCCATTCCGGGCATGACCTTCAACAGTTCGCCAGCATCGCGGCCAACGATCGGAACATCTTCAATCAATTCCGTGTTCAGGGTCGTGCTGACCTCGGAGTTGTCGGGAATCACCACGTCGGCGCCCGCCTTGATTTCGACGGTCTCGCTCACTTGGCCAATTTCCAGTTTGACGCTCGGCAAGGTCCGGCTGTCGCCTTGGGCAAAGACGATGCCGTGCTGCGACCAAGTCTTGAACCCGGGCGCCTCAATGGTGACGGAGTAGGTTCCCGGCTGTACCGCAGTGACCGTAAAGTAGCCCGATCCGTTCGAAACGGTGGTACGAACGTCGCCGGACGTCTCATTTCTCATCGTCACTTTTGCATTCGGTACCACGGCGCCCGCGGCATCCGTGACGGTGGCGCTCAATGTTCCGGTTAACTGCTGGGCGAAACTGGTCGACGCCAGCAGAATGAGAACGAGCAGCAATGCTGCCGCACTCGCGACCTTTTCAATACCGTGCATTCAAAATTGGAAATCATCGTCCCTCCCCAGAGAGATTGCGCGGAACTTGCGAGACCCCGGTTCGAATCGCCGTGGACGGAGAATTGACGGCGAGACCGTAAGCGTTTACGTAGTGGTTTCATACTATCCCGAAGGACGACGCAACTTACCGCTGATTCACGATCGCTGTCAAGAGGAAAATCGATTTTTCATGAAAAGCGTGATTCTTTTGACAATTGCGAGTAAACTGAGCGGGCCGAAATCGTGGGAAAGCCCGTCTTGTCGACCACTCTGGGGAAGAAAAGCGGGATTTGAGGTGGGGTTATGCCTTCACGTGTTCTTCTCGTGGTTGTCCTTTGCCCTTTTCTACTTCCCGTCTCTTTCGCCCAAACCGCTTCTGAGGCAGTCAAGTCCAACAACCCCGTGATTCATACCACCACCCGGGAAGTGCTGCTGGACCTGGTGGTGCGCGACAAGCACCATCACGCCGTCACCGATCTTCGACCCGAGGAAGTGGAAGTCTACGAAGACGGCGTGCGCCAGAACGTTCGCGTCTTTCGCAACATCCAAGGCAGCGAACAATTGCAGACAGAACGCGCTGCGGTTGCTGTGGGCGCGTCCAATTCCGCGACGGCGGCCAAGAGAAGCGATGATTCGCATCCTCTGAATTCCATGCGCCAAGTGAATTTCGTCTCGGTGGTGTTGGCGCAAATTGCTCCGCTTAATCTGGAATTCGCGCGGCGCGCGGTTTTGGAGTTTCTTAAGAGCGACAACCTTCCAAATACCTACGTAACGGTCTATCGCTTGGATCGCTATCTGGAATTGGTGCAGCCTTTCACCGCCGACAAGGATTCGTTGGCAAAAGCAGTCGATGCAGCCACCAAGGGTCTGCGGGGAACCAGTGAACTCAGTCTTTCGGCGAACGTTACCAGCAGTTCGCTGGCGACGCTGCAGGCAGCGGCCGACAATATTCTCGCCACCCCAACCACAGGCATCGCCGAGAGTCAGGCCGTCCAAAATTTATTAACGAATCCTCTGCCGGCATTGGCGATTGATCCTCTA
This sequence comes from uncultured Acidobacteriaceae bacterium, assembly GCA_963801885.1. GTDB lineage: Bacteria > Acidobacteriota > Terriglobia > Terriglobales > Acidobacteriaceae > Sulfotelmatobacter. The sequence continues at coordinate 1,666,760 of CAWDGL010000008.1, read as the reverse complement.
TGGGCAGCAAATGCCGCTTCCGAGGACGTTTCAGTCGGATTGAATACCGCGCTTCTCACCCAGGCCGCTTTAGTCAAGGGACTGCGCTTCGTCAGCAGTCTGTCCGAGGGCATGGATGCGATGGATGCATTGCATCAACTGGTCCGCAGCGAGGAACGCCTGCCGGGAAGGAAAGTGGTGCTCTACCTGGCCGACGGGCTGATGTTCCCGGTGAACCGGCGCGATGCAGTCGACAATCTGATCAGTTATGCCAACCGCTCAGGCGTTTCTTTCTACACATTAGATACGCAGGGTTTGAACGTTGACGATCCAATGACGCCTAGCCTGGCGGCGCAGCGCCGGGTCGCCGCAGAAAGTTTGGCGCAGGGGGCCGATCCGCAAAACGGGCATTTTGAAGACGATGACACTCAGCTTACGGCGGTCGCCAATGGGCAACTCGCCATGCGGGAACTGGCCGAATCGACCGGCGGATTTTCCGTTGCCAACACTAACGAGATCGCTTTGCCCATGCAGCACATGATGGAAGATATGCGCACACATTATGAGCTGGCATACTCTCCAACCTCGACCAATTACGACGGACACTTCCGCAAAATTGACGTCAAAATAAGCCGGCCAAAGATTACTTTGCAGACTCGAAAAGGCTACTATGCCGTTCCAGACATTAATGGAGAGCCACTGCAACCCTACGAACTGCTGGCCCTCAATGCGATGAATGCGCAACCCGCGCCCGCTGAATTCCCATACCAAGTGTCAGCCATGAAGTTCCGCCCGCAAGAAAACGGGGTTGAATATGCGATGACATTTGAAATCCCGTTGTCGGGAATTAAAGGTGTTCCTGACAAAAAGACAGGCGAACTTCGCGCTCGAGCCGCACTGGTCGCGTTCATCCATGACTCAACCGGAACAATTGTAGGAAAGATTAGCCGGGAATTGGTGCGCAAGGTTCCCAGCACCGATGCCGCACAACTGCAGAACGATCGCATTCTCTATGCCGAACCGATCGAATTGCCGCCCGGACATTACGTGATCGACACAGCGGTGACAGACGAACAGACGGGTAAGATTTCCGCCAAACGCGTCTCGGTTTTCGTCGATCCGGGAAAGAATCTGGCGTTGAGTTCTGTGGAATTGGTGCGGCGTTTCGATCCCCTCACAGGCCCCCCCAATCCCGCCAGTCCGTTTGAACTGGAAAATGGCCGCATTACGCCGACGCTTGCAGATTCAGTCGCGCCCGGAAACCCGCTCAGTCTTTATTTCGTTGTGTATCCCGCGCAGGCTACGGGCGGCGAACCTCCGCAGGCGACGCTGGAAGTATTGCGGGACGGTCGCGCCATTGCCCGCAAGCCATTGGACTTGGCACACCGCGCGGCCGACGGTTCGATCCCCATGCTAGTTCAGCTCTCACCCGGCCCTGGGCAATGTGACGTTCTGGTAAGAGCAAAGCAAGGCGCGTCCGTGGCGGAATCAAGCCTCTCGGTGAGAATCGAATAACGACGAACGAATTCCGGGTGCGATTCGCCGCACAATTTCGTAACCGTGAATTCGCAATATGGATCTGCTGGAAGATTTGAGATCAGTTTGACGGTGGAAAACGAAGCCCCTGCCTTCATCTTCGCACCTTGCATACGTTGTTGACTTCCTGGGGCCAGCCCTGATGTAACATCCTAGGCTGGAACTGCTGGCCGGCAGCCGGAGACGTTTTCGTATGGTATCCCACTCGCTCCGAATCGGTGCCCTCTTAGCGGTGGCTTTGTGTGCAGCGGCTCTACTTCAAGCTAATCTGCTTGAAGGAACCATAGCCGCACAAACAGACACCGCGTCCCAGCAGGATCCCTCCATTCCAGATGCGCAAAAGGCCGAAGCTGCAGGCCTGCTGTTTCGTCAGAGCGTACGACGAGTCATCGTCGACGTGGTGGTTTCTGATGCAAACGGGAAGCCGGTTTCGGGGCTCACCTCCAAGGACTTTTCGGTCGCAGAAGATGGAAAGCCGCAACGGATCCGTTCCTTCGACACTCACGATTTTGATGCGATTTCTGATTCCCTTCCCAAACTTCCGGCCTCTCTTCCCGCAAACACTTTCGTAAATATCCCCGCCGGACCGGAACGAGGTCCGCTCTATGTTTTGCTTCTCGACGTCCTTAATATCGGAATCGACGACCAGCCCAGAGCGCGCGAGCAATTGCAGAAATTCATCCGCAGCAAGCCGCTGGGAACCCGCTTCGCCATTTTCGTCTTGAGCGATGGCCTTTATCTGGTCCAGGGATTCACCGAGGACCGCAACCTGCTGGCCGACGCGGTGGACCCCAAAAATCCCCGCGCTCACATCCCGCGAATATTTTTATATGCCGACAATTTTCAGGCCTATTTTTCTACACCCCGCGCGCTGATCCAGATCGCAAAGTTTCTTGCCGACCTCCCGGGACATAAGAATGTGATCTGGTTTTCATCATCCTTTCCTTCGGCGATCATGCCTAACTCCGATCCAACCACCGAGGCGCTCAATAGCAACGAGGAAATCAAAGAAGCCACCGATAGTCTGGCTCGCGGCCAGATCGCCGTCTATCCGGTCGACGTTCGCGGATCAGTTGTCACGCACGTGATGTCTGGTCCGCACGGCGGAGCCATGGTGACAACGACCGACAGCACTGCTCTCAACGCCAGCTACATGACAGAGGAAGAAATTGCCCACCAAACCGGAGGCCGCGCCTTTTACGGCACTAACGACTTGGCTGGCGCGCTGAATGAAGCCACCGAAACAGGCGGCCGCTATTACACGCTGAGTTACTCGCCCAGCAATCAGAACTACAACGGCCACCTGCGCCACATTAATGTCGAACTCTCCAAACGCGGCTACCACCTGGCGTATCGTCGTTCCTACTACGGCGATCCCAGTTGGTCTGGGCCGCAGCAAAAACATTCCGCCTCTGAATTGCAACCGCTATTAATGAGCCGGCCGGCAGATTCCTTGACTCCTCACATGCAATACGGCGCACCCATGGCGCACCAACTCTTATTCAAAGCTCACCTTCGCACCCTGGCTCCGCCAGCGAAGGCTTCGCCGGAACAGATGGCGAGTTTGGCAAATCAATCCGCATACTTTCGTGAGCGCGGCAAGAACAATCCGGCAAAGCCGCGAAAGCCGATCCAGATTCAGACCTACGAGATTGACTACTCGGTGGCAGCCCGTTATCCCGCCCTGGAAGTGGCGGCTGCCGCCTTTGACGCCGATGGACAGATGGTGAATGGCACGGTGCAAAGAGTATCCGACCAGAATGCGGAAGCTTCTACCCTGGAAAGGCACGACGGCATCTACCATGTTCAACAGCAATTCGATGTGCCGGTGAGTGCAGTCTCCATACGCCTGGCCGTCCGCGATGTGGCCACGGATAACGTTGGCGCCATGGAAGTCCGGCTTCCGCTTGCCGCCGAGCCACAGACCGATGCATCCGCTCTCCCGGTCGCGCCTGATGCGCACGCTGAACATCCGACGGATCCGCGCTAATTCGATTTGCCGCGGGCACTCCGCACCGGAACATTTCACCACAGAGTCACAGAGACACAGAGACACAGAGAAATCAAATTCCATTCATTGTTTTCTCTGTGCCTCTGTGAGTCTGTGGTGAAGCTTTGAAACGCTCGAATCTATGCCGACGCCGTGCATGGTAGGATGTTCCTTCAGAAACAGTGGGCCTTGAGAACTGTTCTGAAGCTGAATGTTTGTCGTAGACCCAGCGAACACGGGGATGGAAACAGTTTATGGCCGGCGTCTTAGCATACGCGCGAAGCGCCATTGCGCGTTCAGTCTCACGCTGTGGATACTAGCTTTTACGTTGTTTTCTCGCATCTCGTCTGCGCAAGCCAATCCCGCCAGTTTTTCCGATGTGGCATCGAAAGCGGCTGCCGCTCGCGACGCGAATGATATCCCCGGCGCTATCGAACTCTACCGGCAAGCCTTGAAACTCAATCCACAATGGTCCGATGGATGGTGGTTCCTGGGATCACTGCAATATGGCGCCGGCGACTACTCCGGGGCCACTGATGCTCTCACTCATTACCTCGATCTCACTCCGAACGCTGCGCCGGCGCTAGCGATGCGTGGCCTTTGCGAATTTGAGAGCGCCGAGTATGGCAAATCACTCAGCGATATTCAGCGCGCGCTGGCACTTGGCGCCGCCAACCAGCCGCGCAATGAAAAAATCCTTCGCTACCATGAGTCTCTGCTGCTGACGCGCACGGGCAGGTTCGAAGATGCTCTGCGCAGCTTTGCTTTTTTTACGCATGAGACGGATCCAAATCCCGAACTCCTTCTGGCCATTGGGCTGGCCGGCCTGCGCACTCCACTCCTGCCGAAAGAATTGAAAGCCGATCAACACGAGTTGTATGAGAACGCCGGCCATGCGGCATTCGACTTTATGAAGGGCGACAAAGAAGCCGCGAACACGGAATTCCAGCGTCTCTTTCAGCGAATCCCTCCAGTGCCGAACGCTCATTACCTTTACGGATTCTTGTTGTATGCAAGCGATCCCGATGAAGCTGTATTGGAATTCCGGAAGGAGCGGGAGGTGAATCCTTCGAACACCGCAGCGGAGGTGATGCTGGCATGGATTCCGTTACTGCAGAATGACGGTACCGAGGCGCTGCCCTATGCCCAAAAAGCGGCCGCGGAAGACCCAACGCTTGCGAGCGCTCAACTCGTTCTCGGCCGCGCGCTGAGCGAAACCGGCGATACAAAAAATGCCATTCAATATTTGGAAAAGACGGCTCAACTTCAACCCGACAACCTCGAAGTCCACCTGGCTCTGGCCAAGGCGTACTCCAAGTCCGGACGAAAAGAAGATGCCCGCCGCGAGCGTTTGCTCTGCCTGGAAATGACAAAGAATGATACGGCTCCCGCGACACATCCTTAGCCCGCTCGCGGGCATTCTAGTTTCCGTGGCCGCTGCCGCGCCTTGTGCCACTGCGCAGGGTAAAACCGAGTCCGCGTGCGTATCGTGCCATCGCTCACTTTCCGAATCACAGCCGCGAACTCCCATGGGACGGGCGCTGGCGCTTCCGGGAGCAAACCCCGTGCTGCGCGACATTCCCAAGCTGATAACTCGAAAAGGCCCATACACCTACACGGTCGAAACTCAGGGTGATCAAAGCACGCTATAGCGTGAGCGACGGAACGCGGACGATCACGATTCCCGTTCATTGGTACTTTGGCGCAGGCGCGCAGACCTGGGTTTTAGAGCGTAATGGACATCGCTACGAAAGCGCTGTGAGTTATTATCCGTCGATTCCAGGTCTCGACTTCACTACGGGTGATGAGGACTTGAAACCTGCAAATCTAGACGAAGCGATCGGCCGCGAGATCGGCATGCCCGAAACCCGCGTCTGTTTCGGCTGTCACGCCAGCACCGCGGTGAAGAAAGGAAAGATGACGTTCGAATCGTTGCGTCCCGGAGTGACTTGCGAACATTGTCACGCCGGCACCAACACGCACCTCGCAGATTCCATCAACGGCGATTTCGATTCCGCACCGCCGGACTTGCGCAAGCGATCGTCGGAAGACATCTCGAATTTCTGCGGCCAGTGTCATCGCAGTTGGGAGACGGTGGTTCGAAATCACTGGCGCGGTGAACTCACGGTTCGCTTCCAACCCTATCGTTTGGCCAACAGCAAGTGCTTCGACGGCGCGGATCCACGCATCAGTTGCATTGCCTGCCACGATCCCCACGTGGACGTCGTTCGCCAGGATTCCTGTTACGATGCGAAATGCCTAGCCTGCCACTCGCCGGCTTCTACGGCTGCTTCTTCGGCAGCCGTCGCCTCCACGGCCTCAATGCCACATGCAAAATCTTGCCCAACCGCCCAGTCGAACTGCGTAAGCTGCCACATGCCCAAGGTAAAACTGCCCAACGGACATCTGACTTTTACCGATCATCAAATCCGCATCGTGAAACCCGACGAGCCATTTCCGAATTAAAGTGTTGCGCGCGCGTCCGGTCGTTCCCCCGTTTGTGCCATATGGTTCGTTTGAAATGGATGTAGAATGGCGGGGCTTGGATAGCAGATCGCGCCTCGACCACGGTATCGAGACTTGCTCCACTCAATAAGGGAATAATTTATGGATAAGTCAGGGACTGCAGCGCTGCTCGCGTGCGTTCTTTTCGTCCCGCAGGTTTTCGCTCAGTCCACGCCCGCCCAAACCGCGCCAGCCGCGAAAAATGAAACCCCGACCATCGTGACCAACGCCGAAGAGGTCACCCTTGATCTGACCGTTCATAACAAGAAAAACAAACCTGTCCTCGATCTTAAGCCTGGAGACATCGCCATTGTCGACAATGGGTCCGCGGTAAAACTTTCCGACCTTCGACTTGTGACTGGCAATTCCGGCAACCACTCGCTCACGCTGGTCTTCGATCGACTCGCGCCTTCGGCGGCGAAAAATGCGCGTGACATCGCAAACAAAATTCTCAAGGCCACCCCGGCCGAAGGTTTTTCGTTTTCGGTAATGAACGTGGGCGGCCGCCTCAGACTTTTTCAAGGCTTTACTTCCGACCGCGTCGCACTGGAAACGGCAATCACCGCCGCGACGGAAATACCGGGAGGGAAAAAACAAAGTGCGCCAACCGAGGACAGTTCGGCTCTGGTAGAGAAAAATCTTATCGCTGCGGCGCAAACCGGGATAGATTCTTCTGGAGCCCGCATCCACACGAAGGATCGTACTTTGGCCCAAATCACGCTGGCATCTCTTCAGGAATCGCAACGCATCGTAGCGGAACAGCACTGTCCGGCTGCGCTGGCAGGTTTGCTGGCGCTGGCGCGTACCGAACGTCAACTTTCTGGCCGAAAAGTGGTGATCTTTTTCGCGCAAGGTCTCATGGGCGATTCGAACACACGCGACATGCTGCGCTCCATTATTGGAGCTGCGAACCGATCGGGCGTGAGCATCTACACCGTCGACACCAATGCAATTGACGAAAACGCCGGTGAGGGACTGATCGCGAGCGCCGCCATCGCTGGGGCTGCGCCCGGCATTAGAGCTTCCGCTTCTGGACCCGCGTCTTCTGGGTCCGGACCGGGAACGCAGTCATTACCCCAGTTGCCTGCTGGGATGCAAACACAAATCGGTGACACGCTAAATCAGATTGAGTTTGAGGGCCTGTCCGGATACAAGAATCCCCTGGCGGAATTGGCGGGTAGCACGGGAGGCGCTTACATCGTGCCCACCGACAATTTGAAAAAGCCTCTGCAACAACTGGTCGAGGATATGACCACGTATTACGAGGCTTCCTACGTTCCGCCGATCAAAGAATATGACGGAAAGTTTCGCCCGGTTGCCGTAAAACCGGTTCGGTCAGGACTCAGAGTTCGCTCCCGCGCCGGCTACTTCGCGGTGCCACCCGATCCAGGTTCCTTGACAGGTTCCTCGATGCGGCCGTTCGAAGCGCCGCTGATGAAAGTGCTGAGCGAGCCCCAGTTGCCTACGGATGTGAAGTTCCACGCTGCGGTCTTACGGCTCGGTGATTTGCCGACCGGAAACGAAAATGTCCTTGTCATCGAAGTGCCGGTGGCAGAACTGGAAACGCGAGACGATCCGAATTCAAACCTTTATTCCCTGCATGTTTCCATTGTGGCCCAAGTCAAGAATAAGGCCGGCGAGGTGATTGAGCATTTCAGCGAGGACATTCCAAGGCATGCATCACTCGACTCCAAAGGAAATGCAGGCTCTGAACTCATCACCATGCAGCGTCATTTCCTCGCCGATCCCGGAGAATACGTTGTGGAAGCGGTTGCTCTCGATCGCAACAGTGAAAAAGCTGGCGCACAGCGCCTGAATTTCGAAATTCCCAGCGAGCCCTCCGGTCCATCCTTAAGCGACGTCACCAGGGTCGAGCGCATGGAACCCTTGCCGGCAGAGGTGGACTCGACCGAGCCTCTTCGCTATGGCACCAGCAAAGTAGTGCCAACTCTCTCCGGGCAGATTGCCCATGGAACCAAGAATATTTCTTTCTTTTTCGTGGTTCATCCAGATCCCATCTCAAAAGAGCAACCCAGGCTGGAGATGGAAGTACTAAAGAGCAACGAGCAAATCGCGCAGCTTCCGTTGCAGTTCCGAAAAACGACTGGGGCAGTTTCCGTTCCATATCTGGCTTCGATCCAATCCGCTTCCTTGTCGAGCGGGGATTATGAGGTGATCGAACGAGTCGAACAGGGCGGCAAAACAGCCGAACATGCACTGTCATTCAGGATCGAAGGACCGCAATTAGCTTCGGCCGCTGCGCCCGGAGGTTCGAACACAACGCGCCCCGCCGATGACGCCCAGGTTTCTGCAACTTCCGAAGCCCCGTCATCCGGAACCGACGGCCACACGACCAAACATCTCGTAATCACTGCGCTCCCGGAAGGTGCGGTTTCCGCTCCTTCCGCGGAACAACTGGCAGCCATTATTGCGGGCGCGAGAAAGCGCGCTCTCGATTACACTTCGAGCTTACCGAACTTTATTTGCGTCGAAATCACGAACCGGTCGGTAGATCAGTCTGGCAATGGCAACTGGAAGCATCGCGATTCTCTCGCGGAACTGCTTACTTATCACAATAATCAGGAGTCGCGCAGCACTCTCGAAGTCAACGGCAAGCGCAGCAGCCTCAAACGCACCGACTTGAATTCATCCTGGCCCATGTCAGTGGGCGAGTTTGGCGCGCTGTTGAAACTGGTTTTCTCCCCCTCGTCGAAAACACAGTTTGAATGGAAGGAAGCCGCCACCCTCGGGGACGGAAGCGGAACGGTGCAGGTGCTGAGTTATCGTGTCGCCCACGAGAATGCCACGATTGATCTGAGTTCAGGAAACGACAGCATTGGCGTTGGCTTTCACGGGCTGGTTTATATCGATGCCGCCACCAGCGGCATCCGTCGTGTGACGCTCGAAGCGGAGGGCCTGCCGCGCACCTTTGCCATGCATTCGGCTACGATGACGGTCGACTACGATTATGTCGCGATTTCCGCGCGTGATTATCTCTTGCCGGTGCGTTCGACCGTTAGTCTGCAAAGAGGTCGCCGGCAAGTCGAACTCAACGAAATTGCCTTCCGCAGTTACCGGCGCTTCGCTTCGCGAGCAAAAATCAAAATGATTCAATGAACACTGTCGGTGTCATAAATCGCAATGCGATGATTGCGCACCTTCGGTGTCAGCCTCTTTCCGCCGGTATTAGAGAAGAGAACGTGCGAGTCCTGCAGCGGCATGTGGCAATCAATGCAGTTGTGGACAATCTGATCGCCCATCTTTGAGTACTCGCCACACTGTTTCGCCTGATGACAGCTTAAACATCGCGGTGAAAAAGCTGCCGCATCCAGCTGTGGCTTGTGCACGTCATGGCAGGTCGCACAAGTCAACGTGGTGCTCGACTGAAAACATTTGCTCCTTCTCAACAACTGCACCTGGTTGCCATGAACGTCCACCGCATCTTCCGGGCTCATGTACGGAATATCGATGTAATCGTCGAGCGCGTCTCCGGGGAGGAACGTTAAAGCGGGCTTGATCGGCGTTCCATTGCCCGAATGGCACAAACCGCAGAGATCGATTTGCCGATCGCGGGAAAGCGATGTTGGATTCACAATCGCCTCCGAGGTTCCGGGAGACAGCGAAGATTTCGACCGATGCAGCGCAACGTGCTCGCGGCCCGGACCATGACACTTCTCGCAGAAAATTCCCAGCATCAGGCTGTTTTTTCGATATTGATTGATGGTTCCTGGAATCCATTCGAAGTAACTGGCGTGACACTCGAGACAGCGCGGAATAATGTCTTTATCGAAATGAGGCGAACCATCCGGATAACTCGGGCTGTTTACCCAGCTGTCCGTCGCCGTCCAATAAGTAACCGGCAACTGAAAAAGTTGATCTCCTTTCCAGAAAAGATAGCTCTGTCCCTTTCGGGCCAGGCCCGCCACAATGTCGATGCGTTCGGTGCGGGCAAGTTTTTTGGTTGGGGAAAGTTGTTCGATTGCGCTCTGAAAATAACCATGCTCATCGGCGGTCATCTCGAAAGTCAAATATGGGTTCGCAGTCTTTAAAACATTCGAGCCCGGCGCAAAACTTCCCTTCATCGTACGGGAACTGGGCCAACTGGTTGCCAGGTGATGCGCCGTCTGCAAGTAGGTTTTGGATTTTTCTTGATGACACGAACGACACACGGAATCTCCAACATAATCGACCCGAGGAGGCGGTTTTTTCTCCTGGGAAGAAAGCGTAGCCGCCATCAGCGCAAGAAATAAAGCGAGAAGAAAAACGAACAATCTCCTCATTCGAAAATAGCCGCACCCCAACCGTTTCATTTTTCCTTCATGAGCTCGTTTCGCCATGAGATTCGCTTGCAGGTCTCCTAGTTGCTCAATTATGCTCAAGACGCGGGAAGCCCCTTATCTTGCGGGATTCGCCGAGGCAATCTTGCCACATCAATGCATTCGACGTTTGCGAAGGCGGTTTTAGTTTTCGCGGCCATCCTGGCCGTGTCTCCGCGCCTGCACGCCTGCACCGGGCCCGCTGCAATTGAAGCCAAAATTCGCGCCCACCCTGACGCCGATACTTATGTCGAACTCGGAGATTGGTTTGGCGACCGCAAGCAGTATCCCTGCGCTCTCGAAGCTTTTCAAAACGGTATCCAGCTAGAACCGGGCAATGCGAAACTTTACTACCTCGTCGGTCTCACGCTTTACGCTTCCGGTAATCCGGAGGACGCACTGCAGCCCTTGGGAAAATCTCTCTACCTTATGCCTGAGGTGCTCAAACCGCGGCTGCTGCTGGCGGCCGCGCTCGACGCCCTGGGGCGCCATGAGCAAGCACAAAACGAATGGCAGGCGGCACTACGCGTCGACCACACCTCCACCGAAGCCTTCGACGGATTGAGCAAGTCTCTGATGGCGCAGGGAGATTATATTTCCGCCATCGAAGTACTGCGCGACGCTCCGCACCGAGATGCTGCGAACAACGAAACTTTAACGCTCGATCTTGCCTTGGCCTACGGCAGAGCCAATATGCTCGATAAGGCGGAAGATGTGCTAATCAATGCGCTTAAGCGAAATCCATCGTCCATGGCGCTGACTTCTGCATTAGTTACGGTTTACGTCAACGAAGTGCACTACGAGAACGCGGTAAATCTTGCGGCAAAATTGGCTCGCCTTCATCCTGGCAACCTTGACGCGCAGAAGCTATACCTGCGCGTTCTGGTGCTCAATGGCGATTTCGTTCCGGCGCGCCCACTTGCCCGCAAACTTCTGGCTGCACGCCCGCATGATTTCGATTCTCTGTATTTGGCTGGCATCCTCGAAAATGAGGACGGCCGAATTCGCCGCCGCACGTGCCCATCTCGAGGCGGCCATTGCTCTGGATCCAAACTACTACAATGCTCATTACAATCTCGGCCTGGTGCTCGCGGAACTGAAAGATTTCGCCGGCGCGAAAGAACATCTTGAAAAGGCGCTCGCGCTGGGAGCAACCGAGCCTCAAGTTCACTTCAAGCTGTCGACGGTGTTACGTGCGCTAGGAGAAAACGATCGGGCGCAGCAGGAACTCATTCTGTACCAGCAATTAAACCAAGCCAAGATTAACCGGACCCTCGCCGCGAGCAAAGCTGCTGAGGCGGCAAAAGAACAAGCCAGCGGGAACCTGTCGAAGGCGGCTGCGCTCTACCGGGAAGCTTCTCAGGCCACTCCTGACGACGCTGCGCTCGCTTACAAGTTGGCCGTCGTTCTTGATGCAATCGGTGACACTGCGGCCGAACGCACGGCATTGGAGCAAGCAGTCAAAATCGATCCGGCGTTCGCTCTGGCGCAAAACCAGCTTGGCTATCTCGCTTCAAAAGATGGAGACTCTCCTGGCGCCGAAGAATATTTTCGTCTCGCCGTTCATGCCGCTCCTCGCTACACTCAAGCATGGATCAGCCTGGCCGCCACGCTCGCCATGGAGTCTCGTCTTTCCGAGGCGCAGGAGGCATTGGCCAGCGCCCTTAAACTGGAACCTGATAATGCCGATGCGCTGCAACTTCGCAAAGATCTCAATGCCGCGCAGAGCAGCGTTAAAGCCACACCCCAGCACGAGATTTCACGGACGAAGTCAGCGATGACACTTTCGAAACCCGGAGACTGGACGCGGCGTCGTCTGTTGCAAACCTTGCCGGCGATGCTGGCGCCGGTTCTGGTTTCCGGGAAGATCCGCGCCGTTGCCAGTCCCGCGAAAGCTGCCACCGTTCTCACGTTTCGTCGATGTGAGCGCAACCGCCGGTCTCACGCAGACCATGTTCGTACGGTGATCCCAATCACAATACTTACATTATCGAAGTCAACGGGACGGGCTGCGCCTTCTTCGACTACGACAACGACGGCTGGATGGACGCATTCATCCTGGCTGGACGCCGCCTCGAAGGCATTCCTCCCGGAGCCAGCAATCGTCTCTATCACAACAACCGCGACGGCACTTTCACCGACGTCACCGCCAAGGCCGGCCTCATCGCATCCGGCTGGGCCCAGGGCGTCTGCGTTGGTGACTACAACAACGATGGCTTCGAAGATCTTTATATCACCTACTACGGACAGAACCGTCTGTATCGCAATAACGGCGACGGCACCTTCACCGACGTGACCGAAAAAGCTGGACTGCTCGATCCTCGCACTCGTTTTGGCTCGGGCTGCACTTTTGTCGATTACAACCGCGACGGCTGGCTCGACTTATTCGTTTCCAACTACGTCGACATCGATATCGCGACCGCGCCCAGGCCATCCATGGAAGTGCCGAATTGCAACTTTGAAGGCGTTCCTACCAACTGCGGCCCAGGCGGTCTCCCCATGCCCTTTCATTCCCTCTACCGTAACAATGGAGACGGAACTTTTAGCGATGTTTCTAAAGAGTCCGGCGTTGCTGCCTTGCGTGGCTCCTATGGATTCACGACAGTCGGGTTTGACGCTGACGAAGACGGGTGGCAGGACATTCTGGTAGCCTGCGATGCCACGCCCAGCCTGCTCCTGATGAATAATCATGACGGCACGTTCCGAGAAGAAGGGTTGTTGCGCGGTGTCGCCCTCAGCACCGAGGGTCAGCCGATGGCCGGCATGGGAGTCGGAGTTGGCGATTTCGACCTCGACGGCCACATTGATCTTGTGAAAACCCACTTCGTGAATCAGCCTACGGGCCTTTACCGCAATAATGGGAAGGGTGAATTCGAGGACGTTGCCGCCCGCGCCGGGCTCGCTGCCGAACGCCGCTTCACCAGCTGGGGAACGGGCCTCGTCGACCTTGACAATGATGGTTATCCCGACATTTTTATAGTGGCGGGCACCGTCGCTCCCGAACTGGAAAAAGTTTACGCTAAATATCCCGCGCGCAATCCGCGCTTGATTTTTCGCAACCAGGGAAATGGCACGTTTGTCGAACTAGGAGATGAGGCCGGTCCCGCCATCGCATCGCGCCACATAAGCCGGGGATGCGCCTTCGGAGATTTCGATAATGATGGCGACCTCGATATCCTCATCATGAACCGCAACGAGCCGCCCACGCTGCTGCGCAATGATGCCCCCGCCGGCAATCATTGGATCAAAGTGCGGCTGGAAGGAACCAAAAGCAATCGCAGCGCGATTGGCTCCCGAGTGCTGGTGCATTTCGGCGGAAAAGTGCAGGCGCAATGCGTGACCAGCCAGTGCAGCTTTCTTTCGGTGAACGATCCCCGGCTGCACTTCGGCCTGGGAGCATCGTCAAAAGCTAGCCTAGAAATTCACTGGCCTACCGGCGTATCTGAAACCTTCGCCAGACGTGGCGGCCGATCAGCTTGTCACCATACGTGAGGGTCAAGGAATCGTGAAGGGGCGGCCGTTTCGCTAGACTACGTCGCTCTACCCTTGTGCTCCGGAAGAGCAAGAATCTGCAAGCCGGGAATTTTCTTAAAGTCTTTCACGTCCGAGGTTACGAGAACGTTGCCGGTTGCGGCGGTAGCGGCGGCGAAACAATCGGCATAGGGCAAACCGTGACCGGCCTTGAGCCGGGCGGCCTTGGTGGTCACGGATTCTTCCGCATCGAGAATCTCGAGTGGAAGCATCCTGACACGATCCATAATCCTGTCGGCCTCTTGGAATCCCTGCGCGCGAGCGATCGTGTAGTAAACCTCGCCCCAGTTGATCACGGACATCCGCAGTGGCTGTTCCGCATCGCGGCCGTCGCGGAAGAGTCCGCTCACCACGTCCGCTCCGGGCCCTCCCGTCAGAAAGCGGTAAAGCGCACTTGCGTCGAGCACATGGGTCTTCATCGGAGAATCCGGTCACGCTCCTTCTCAATCCGAACCGGAAGTCCCCGGCCCGCAAGAATGCCCTTCATTCCCTCGATGAATTCATCGGTCACAGGCTGAATGAATATCCGGCCCTCCTCTTCAAGAAAGGCTACGCGTGTTCCTTCGTCGATCTGGAATCTGCGCCGGATCTCCACCGGGATCACGACTTGGCCTTTGGCCTTAACCTTCGCGTATTCAATACCCATAGTTGGCATTATAGCAAAAGGTATAACCTCTTACGGAAGATAATACCGTAAGCAGAAGGTATAACTTTCATTAAAAAGTAGTACCAGAGCTTCAGGGTTGCGAATTTGTAGCCACCGACGGCTGAACGAAACTCAGACCCACAGTCGGGCATACGTCCTGAGACTCAAACTCAACAGAATCAAACCGCTTCCCATCTTTGGGTTCGAAACGTTTCAGCCAATTCACAACTCTGGCTACCGCGGGCGGGAACGGATTTTCGCCATCCGGATTTAACCATTGCAATCGTTGAGCCTTTTCTTCTCCGCGCTGCAAGACCATCCGGCTGCGACCATCCGGTACGGGTATCTCAGCCGCGAAACTCTCGGATTCCCCACGAATTACTCCTGGCCATCGATACCCCGACAGGCCACGGAATTTCTCAGCGAACACCGCCTTCTTGAACTGCTGGAATTGCTCTGCGGGGATTCTTCCTTGCAATCGCTGAGTCGTTCCGCTCCACAACGAGCGCATGAGTCGGTAGTCGCCAGCGGAAGAAACGACAATACACATGTCGCGAACTCCGTCGTCCGCCGCAAACGGAAAGCTGTGATACGAAAGCCGGGCCAGTACATCAGGGTCATTTTCGCGGACAGACTCTTGCGCCCACGATCCAATTGAAAGCAGAGCAGCTACGAACACCGTCAGCAACCACTTCACGAAGGGCTGCATGTTCCACCCCCGGCAAACTCACCTTATCGATTCTAGTCCACCGTGTGTTTCGCCGTGTATCCGTCGCGCGCGACCACATCAATCTTCACGTTCTTGCCTTTTTGATCTTTTACCTGCAACGGTCCGCCATCGGGCGCCAGCACTTGAACCTTCAGCTTGCGGTACGTTCCGTCGAGCTTGGTGTTCGTGGGGGAATAGGAAATGGTGTACTGATGGCGTATGTCGTTGCCAATGGCCTGAAAATCCTCGCCATACTCTGCCGGAAACCTTGGAAAATAGGCGCGGCCGCCAGTCATGGCTGCGAAAGTACGCATTTCGTTGTCGGCCTGTAGGTAGTCCATCTGGCCGACAGGTATGCCCATCCCATGCGGCGCGGCGCGCCCGCGGGATTCATACATTTCACGCAGAATCCACCCCACGCTGATCGGGAAAATAGTGACGTCTTTCGTGTCCTTAATCTTCTTCGTGATCTTGTCCAGCGTCAGCTTGCTGAAGGTATCGATCCCAGTGGTGATAAGAATTACGTACTTTTTGCCTTCCACGCGGTCGAGTCGATCCAGCGTGTCATAGAGGGCGTCAAAAAGATTGGTCTCGGCGAAACCCGGGATGCGCAACTGGTTTAGTGCTCCATACACGGCCGCCTTGTCCTGCGTGAAATCCACCAGAATATGCGGTTGCATATCGTAATAGCTGACTGCGACCCAATCATCTTTCGTGAGGGTACGGGCAAAAGCATAGGAGGCCTGCAGCGCATCCCGCAGAAACACATAGTTGGTCGAGGCAAATTCAACCAAGAGGACGGCGGTGATAGGCGCCTTCGACACCGTGAAGTGGCTCACCTTCTGCGCTACACCGTCCTCCAGGATGCGAAAATTTTCCTCTTTGAGATTGGGAATGAACTGTCCGTCCTTGGTCGTGACCAGCACATCCACGTTCACCAGCGGCACGTTCACTTTCAACGAATAGTCGGGAATGTCGTCGGCTCTTTTCGGCGGTGGGGGTGGAGGAGGCGGCGCTTCGTCGGCCTTTTTCTTGGGAATGGCGTACGGCCCAACATTGTCGGTAGGCCCACCCGCTTCGTCGGGAACATCTTGCTTGGGCTTCCCATTGTCATTCGACTGGGGCGATGTTTGCGACGTCGATTGAGTGGCCGGGGCTTGCTGGTCCTGCGCGGCAAGCAGCGGGGATACAAATAAAAGGGCCGACAAAACTAGCCAGACGGATATGAAACGAATCGATTTTTTGGATCGCAAAAGCTTACTTTTGTAATGATGAAACATGTTCAACACGGAAAACCCCTGTGCTAGTATAGACGCACGGATTCGCAATTGGGATGTTTTGCCAAGTCCCAGTACCTCCTCCAGGCAACGTGTCGCGGTTGGTCTGAGTCTAACTTGAAATGGAACCTTACTCGGTTCCGTGTCGGGGATTAAATGAGAAAAGCAGTTCTTTCACTTCTCGTCCTGGGTCTATCCCTATCTACAATTTCTCTCGCGGGCCAAACATCGCAGCCGACCATTCCAGTGAATCAGATTCACGCCGGCATGCGCGGTTATGCGCTCACCGTATTTGAAGGTGTCAAGCCGGAGTCCATGGACGTGGAAGTGCTGGGCGTTCTGCATAACACCAACGGACCGAAGGGCGACGTCATATTGGTTCGACTGCACGGGGCGAAAGTGGAATACACCGGCGTGGTCGCCGGTATGAGCGGCAGCCCCGTTTATTTGAACGGCAAACTGGCGGGCGCGCTCGCCTTCCGCATCGGAGAATTTTCAAAAGAGCCGATTGCCGGGGTGACGCCGATCGCCGACATGCTCGAGATCAACGCTCTCGATAAGTCGCCGGCAGAAGAAGCCGCAGCCACCAAGCCGGGCCTATTGAATGCCGCGGGAAAAACTGCCGCACCGGGCGACGCGGGCGCACTTCCTGAGTCGGAATCCGGCGCTCCTCAAAATTTCGCGAATTATCTCAAGCCCATTGCTGCACCCTTAATCTTCAACGGATTCTCGGAAGACACCGTCCAGCGCTTCGCAGCCCAATTCGCTTCCGCTGGAGTGGTTCCGGTGATGGGCGCCGGCTCGTTCAGCGACGAGAAGCAGCCGGAGCCGCTCGTGGCGGGTTCGGCCGTGAGTGCAATTCTGGTGCGCGGCGATATGGACATCGCGGCAACTTGCACTGTCACCTACATCGATCCCGAGCGCCTGCTGGCTTGCGGGCATCCTCTGCTGCAGTTCGGCTCGGTTGATTTGCCCATGACCAAGGCTCAAGTGTTGGCCACGCTGCCTTCGCCAATGAACGCCTTCAAGATCGTCAACACGACCGAGCAGGCCGGAGTTTTTGTGCAGGATCGCCATACTGGCATTCTGGGCGTCTTCGACAAACAGGCCGACATGATTCCCGTGACGCTCACGATTCACGGCGGAAGCGGCGCAAAAGTGTTTCACTACGAGGTCCTGAACAATCCGCGCCTGAGTCCGGTCGCCATGATGGCGACGGTATTTAACGCGCTTCACGGCGTGAACGAATATGGCGAAGAGATCACCTATCGGCTCAACGGCAGCATCGACGTAAAAGGTTTTCCAGAAGTTGGACTCAGGAACATGTTCGTTCCCACTGAGAGTGGGCAGCCCGCGGCCATGGCCGCAGCCCTTTCGCTGGGCGAGCGCTTTGGACGCATCTATGACAATCCTTACAACGCTCCCGCGGTTAATAGCGTGAAGCTCGATTTTGATCTCGTGCGTGAGCGCCGCTGGGCGCGGCTGGAAAGCGCGCGCACTGACGTGAGTGAAGTCCGCCCGGGCGACGAGATTATTGTCGAAACCGTGCTCGCTCCGTATCGCGGAGAGCGCCTCGTTCATCAGATTCCAGTCAAGATTCCGACCTCGGCCAGCAAAGGAACTTTGCGCATTCTGGTCAGTGACGGAGAAACTCTAGACCACGTCGGCCGTGGCAATGCAGCCTTCGGACGCAGTCTTGACCTGGCTTCTACAATCGCGCTGCTCAACAAAGAGCACGCTAACAACCGCCTCTACGTTTCACTGCTCGAAGCCGACCCGGAAGCGCGCGTGGCCGACAAAGTCATGCCGACTCTTCCCATCTCAGTGATGAACATCATGGACGGCATGCGCGGGAATCAGGAAATGATCGTCAGCGGAGAATCCAGCGTCGACGAGACCGCAACTCCTCCGCTCGATTATGTAGTGAGCGGTGCTCAACTGCTGACTGTAACGGTGAAGTAAGCCGCGACAGATTATGTGGCGCGGGCACTCCTGCCCGCGAAATGCCGGCGGGGGATAAGAAGCCGAGGGTTGTCGTGGCCTCGTTCGCTGGTTTGTTTCTGCCAGTGACCATACAAACTTGCTCGTGGTTAGAGTTCGCGGGCAGGAGTGCCCGCGCCACATTTGAACCGGGACCTTATTCTTTTTCGTCGTCACCCATCTGCTGTGCCAGATAGCGCTCATAGCCCAACTCTTTGATCAAGTGCATCTGGGCTTCGAGAAAGTCGACGTGGTCTTCTTCATCTTTGAGCAGCGCCACCAGCAAATCGCGCGATCCGTTATCGCCTTCTTTCGTGGCAATCGCGACCGCGTCGTTGTACTGCTTCACTGCTCCGACTTCCAGCGCCAGATCGCTTTCAATCATGGCCTTCACGTTGCTGCCGACAGTCAACTCCAGAGGCTGCATCGAAGGACTGCCATCCAGGAATAAAATTCTCTCAATCAGCACTTCGGCGTGCTTCATCTCGCCAATGGATTGTTTCTTGATGAAGTCGGAGAGCTTTTGATATCCCCAGTTCTCGCACATTTCCGCGTGCAGGAAATACTGGTTAATCGCAGTCAGCTCTTCCCGCAAGGCTTTATTCAGCTCGTTCAAAACCTTCGGATTGCCTTTCATAGCGCCCGAGTATCGCAGAATGTTCCACGAAGGGCAACAGAAACTGGCGTCCTAAACGAAGCATCCCTATCGTGGCCGGCATGCCTTGCCAATTCGGGAAGACACTCACCCAACTCGTAACTGCCGAGAGACTTCGAAATATCATCCCAGTACCGCATGCAGCGTTTTCAATAAATCGGCTCGCGTGAATGGCTTTTCCAAGAGTCGGATGCTTCCCTCGATTCCCTGATTCAAAACCAATTCTCCCGTATAGCCCGACATATAGATCACTCTCATCCCAGGATGGGAGTCGAGCAGGCGCAAAACCAGTTCGGGTCCGCTCATTCCCTTCATCACGACATCGGTGAGGATCACGTCAATCGAGAGATTTTTGTTGGCAATCACTTCCAGCGCGGACTTCCCATCCTCGGCCTCAAGCACGTTATACCCGTGATCCTCGAGCATCTTGCGAGTCAATTTGCGGATGAGTTCGTCGTCTTCGGTCAGCAGGATCGTAACCCCCTCCCGCCTCGGAGGAAGAGCTTCCGCCGGAATCTCTGACACCATGCCCAGCTTGTGCTCGGCGCTGGGAAAATAAAGCTTGAACGTCGTGCCGCGGCCCGGCTCGCTGTACACCCAAATATGTCCGCCGCTTTGCTTGACAATGCCGTAGACCGTCGCTAGTCCAAGACCCGTTCCTTTTCCTATGTCTTTCGTGGTAAAGAAAGGTTCGAAAATACGGGAGCGCGTCGCCTCATCCATCCCCGTTCCATTGTCACTGACAGCCAGCATCACGTGGCGTCCTGTGAGCATGGAATGCTCCCGGGCGAAGGCTTCATCGAAATCCAGTACACCCGTTTCCAGAATCAGTCTTCCGCCGGCAGGCATCGCGTCGCGCGCATTCACCGCCAGATTCATGATGATCTGATCCAGTTGGCTGGGATCGACTTCCATAATGGCTGTCGGACAACGCGACAGGAGCACCGTCTCTACGTCGTCGCCCATCAGCGGACGCAGCAGCTTGCTCACTTCTTTGAGCCGATCGTTCAGGTCCAGAACCTGAGCCTGCGACTGCTGTCTGCGGCCGAACGACAACAGTTGCCGGGTCAGGGACGCGCCCCGCTTGGCCGCCTCGCGGATGTTGTCGAGGTACTCCAAACTCCCTGAATCGACGCGGCCTCGCAGCAGTTCAGTGCACGCGGTAACGATTCCCAGAAGATTATTGAAGTCGTGCGCCAAGCCTCCCGCCAGCCGCCCGACCGCCTCCATTTTTTGCGACTGCCGCAGCTGGTCCTCAATCTTTTTCTGCCCCGTAATATTGCGCGCGATGGTCGACGCGCCGATTATTTTTCCCTCGGCATCATGAATGGGAGAAACGGAAATCGACATGCTCAAATAGCGCTTGTCTTTGGTCACTCGCACCGATTCGAAGTACTCGACTCGTTCACCGTGGCGGATCTTTTCCAGGATCGCCGGAATCTCATCGGCGCGCTCCTTCGGAGCAAGGACAGAAATCGGCCTGCCGATCATCTCCTGCGCGGTATAGCCGTAGATCTGCTCCGCGCCCTTGTTCCAATGTGTGACGATGCCGTCGAGATTCTTTCCGATGATCGCATCCTGCGAGGAATCGATGATCAGCGCCAGCCGGTTTTGAGAGTCCCGAAGTTCGCGACTCTTTCTTCGATCAAGTTCCTCGTTGGCGCGACGCAGCTCGTCTTCAATGCGTTTGCGGTTGCTAATGTCGCGGATGACGCTTAACACGATCATTCCGCCCGCCGTTGCGACCGGACTAAGGCTGATCTCAACCGGAACCTCCGACCCGTCGCGCCGTCTACCACACAAATCGAGCCCAGATCCCATTCGCCGAATCTTAGGTTGCTGGTGGAAATGCTCGCGATGCAGGTGGTGCTGCGGCCGCTGTCCGTCAGGAACGAGCATTTCGACTTTCTGGCCGATCAACTCGTCCCGCGTATAACCAAATAGCGCTTCCGTCTGGGAATTCACTTGAATGATGACGCCCTGCTGATTCACCGCGGCGACTGCATCGGGGATTGCCTCGAGGATGCTAGCGGACAAGAGCGTATCCGCGACAGTCTTGGCCGGCGCTAAATCTCTGCTCTGATTGGAGACCGCGGGTTCGCTCATACTTCACACGGCGGCAGCTTGGATACTATACGTCAAAACGTTCCGAACCTAACGGCCTCGGGGCTGACAGGAAGCTTGCCGCTCCGTATGAGGAGCGGCTACCGTCAGGATGACGCCACGCTTTTATCATTGGCCCGCGAGCATCTCGCACAAACATCAGCGCGAGCAGAGATGGGCGAGGCCTTTCGGCATGTGGCGAAAGCCTTGCGTCATGACCACGGCAATCAACATCTGCGTGCCGTTAAAGCCGGCATGAACCAGAAAGCTGGCCCCCACCGAGCGCGTCCGCGCGCGCACGATCCCACACACCACGCCGACCAGAAAAATAACTAGCGCCGCTCCCCATGCCCATCCATATTGCGGGAGATGAATCAAGCCGAACGGAAGCGCGGTCAGCGCCACGCCCCAAGTTATGCCCATCCGCCGCGCCAGCACGGGATACATGAATCCGCGAAAAAAAAGCTCTTCCATCAGCGGTCCAAGAGTGACGGCTATGATCGAGAGCAAATACGCGTCGCGCGGGCTATCGAATAGATGCTCGAAAGGCGTGTCCTTGGGCATTGGCAGCAAATTTTGCAGCATGCCGAGCACGAAGAACATTACGGCTCCCAGCGCCAACAGTCGCCACGCCGCCCGCGGCCAGTTCCAGCGGATCGCCTGCCAGAAGCGCACATGATACTTTCCCTCAACCAGCACAATCATGCACGCAGCCACCGGAATATAGATCAGGAACTGGGAAGCAATCAGCAGGATCGGCCGTTTCGAAACATCGGCAAGACTCTCGCGCGGGAACCAGAGCCAGTGTGCCGAGAGCAACACCGCAAGCTGTAACACCACCATCGCGACCACAGTCAGCCCAGCAATCAGCAACACATCCCATCCGTTCCACACAGGATTCTCTACGGGCGGCGGCGCTGATGGAACCTGTGCGACGCTCGCACTGGCGAACGGATCAGGCGCGCTCGGCACTGGCACCGGCGGTTCGGCGCTGACTAGAGGCCGTGGCTCAAACTGCGAATTGTCGGGAGATGACAAAGAAGAATTCCTTTAACTGACAACTGACAACCGGGAACTGGCAACTGCCTTTCCAAAATATCCCGCCAGCGCCTGCCCCGTGTACGACTTCTTTACCCGCGCCACGGTCTCCGGCGTGCCCTGCGCCACAATCCGTCCACCTTCTTCGCCGCCCTCGGGACCAAGGTCGATAATCCAATCGGCGTTGCGAATCACGTCCAGATTGTGTTCGATGATGATGATCGAGTTGCCCGAGGTCGGTCAACCGGTGCAGCACGTCGAGCAATTTCTTCACGTCATCGAAGTGCAGCCCGGTAGTCGGCTCGTCTAGAAGATACAGCGTCTTGCCAGTTTGCCGTTTGCTGAGTTCGCGCGCCAGCTTGATGCGCTGCGCCTCGCCGCCAGAAAGCGTCACCGCCGATTGCCCGAGATGAATGTATCCCAGCCCGACGTCGACCAGCGTCTGCAACTTCTGTTTCACCTGCGGAATATTTTCCAGAATCGGCAGCGCGTCAGAGACCGGCATTTCCAACAAATCCGCGATGGAATATCCGTTGTACTTCACCGCCAGCGTCTCATGGTTGTAGCGGCGACCGCCGCAGACCTCGCACAGCACATACACATCGGGCAGAAAATTCATCTCGATGCGCCGCTGCCCCTCGCCCTGGCATGCTTCACAACGGCCGCCAGGAACATTGAATGAAAAGCGCCCCGCCTTGTAGCCACGCTCGCGCGACTCCGGCAGCATCGCATAAAAATCGCGGATTGCCGTAAACACGCCGGTATAAGTTGCCGGATTCGACCGCGGAGTTCGTCCGATCGGCGACTGATCGATGCGAATGACTTTATCAATATTCTCCGCTCCCGAAATCGCCTTATGGTCGCCGGCTTTTTCGCGCGATCGGTAAAGCTGCCGCGCCAACGCGCGATACAAAATGTCATTCACCAGCGTCGACTTACCCGACCCCGAGACGCCCGTCACCACTGTCATCACGCCGAGCGGAAAAGTCACATCCAGATTCTTGAGATTATTTTCCTTAGCGCCCAGAATGGTCAGCGCAGCGCCATTCGCATGCCGTCGCTCCGGCCGCATTTCAATCGACGTTCGTCCCGAAATATACGCGCCCGTCAGCGAATCCGGATCGCGCATGATGTCTTCGGGTGTGCCGTGCGCCACTAAGTTTCCGCCGTGACGTCCGGCGCCGGGTCCCAGATCCACAACATAGTCCGCCCGCCGGATGGTTTCTTCATCATGCTCGACGACAAGCACGGTGTTGCCCAAGTCGCGTAGATTCTCCAGCGCAGTCAGCAACCGGCCATTATCACGATGATGCAATCCGATCGACGGCTCATCCAGCACATACAACACGCCGCGCAATTTCGATCCAATCTGCGTCGCCAAACGAATGCGCTGTCCTTCGCCGCCGGACAACGTTGCCGCGGAACGATCGAGCGAAATATATCCCAATCCGACGGCATTCAAAAACTGCAGCCGCTCGACAATTTCGTGCATAACGCGTCCGGCAATAGTCGCCTCGCGCCCCGCCAGCTTAATTCCCTGCGCCACCGCCAGGGACCGCTCCACTGGCATCGCGGTGAAGTCGGCGATCGACATTCCATTTACCTTTACCGCTAAACTTTCCGGCCGCAGCCGCTTGCCATGGCACGCAGGACATTGCGTCGCCGACATGTGATCCATCAGCCAATCGCGATAGCCTTCCGAAGTCGACTCTTCCAGATTCTGTTTCAGATATCCGAAGATGCCGTGAAACCCGGTTTTTCCGCCGCGTCCCGGCTCGCCGTTCAGCAAAAACTCCTGCGTCTTCTCGGGCAACTTCTCAAACGGAGTGCTCAAATTAATGCCATACGCCGCCGACGAAATCTGCAGCATGTGAATCAAATTCTGCGAAGCCGATCCCGGACCTAATCCCCCCTCCAGCAACGGCTTCGACCAATCGGTAATCACCTTCGCCGGATCGAAGTCGTACTTGCTGCCTAAACCGTGACACTCGGGACACGCCCCATACATGCTGTTAAATGAAAACGATCGCGGCTCCAGCTGCGGCACACTGATGCCGCAATCGGGACACGCCAACTTCTCCGAATAAAGCTGCTCCTCGCCGCCCACCACCGCAATCTGCACCAAGCCGCCGGCCAACTTCATGGCCAGCCCGACCGACATTTCGAGGCGATGCTCAATTCCCGGTTTGACCAGCAGACGATCAATCACCACTTCAATGGTGTGATTCTTTCGCTTATCTAAATTGATCGCGACATCGTCGTCGAGGCCGACCAGTTCGCCGTCAATTCGCGCCCGCGTGTAGCCATGTTTGACCAGCGTCTCCATTTCTTTCTTGAATTCGCCTTTGCGCCCGCGAACGATGGGCGCCATCACCATGACGCGATCCTCCGGACTCAGCGCCATCACCCGCTGCACAATCTGATCCGCCGACTGCCGGCTGATCGCGCGCCCGCACTTGGGGCAATGCGGCACACCGATAGAAGCGAATAACAGGCGAAGATAATCGTAGATTTCCGTGATGGTCCCCACGGTCGATCGCGGGCTGCGGCTGGTGGTCTTCTGCTCGATCGAGATGGACGGGCTAAGTCCATCAATAGCATCTACATCCGGGCGTTCCATCTGGTCCAGAAATTGCCGCGCGTAGGCCGACAAAGTCTCTACATAACGGCGCTGTCCCTCGGCATAAATCGTGTCGAAGGCGAGCGACGACTTCCCCGAACCGCTCAGCCCGGTAACCACGGTGAGCGTGTTACGCGGAATCTCGACGTCAATGTTTTTTAGATTGTGCTGCCGGGCACCCCGGACAGAAATCTTGGTAATGGCCATGTGTACCGGGGCTTATGTCCCTTCCGTAATGTCGACAGGTACGCAGAATTGTTGGAAAGTGGGATTGCACAGCTCTACTCCGTATCTTAGTCGTCAACAGCGGCGAGCGTCAACGCGGTTAAATTGGAGGTTCGCTCAACTGCCAGAAACGAAAAAGTTGATATACGGATTTCTGAGCTCTGCATCTGATAACAGCTCGTTATAAAGGTTGGTTGACTGTGAATTCGTTGATTATGCCCGCAATTCTCCTCTTTACCGTAGTCGCTTCGGTTGGCTTCGGCGTTCTGGCCGCTTATGCTGCCGTCATCGGAATCCTGCACAGCTTCGGCCGCGCCTCGCAGCCCAAACCCGCCCGCCCGCGCCTGCTGTTAGTACCCACGCAGAACCACGCCAGCGGCGACTAATTCATAGCTTAAGTGGGGACAGGTCCCGGCGGTCCACGGAGCGTCGCTCCGTTGCCTTTGATTTCACACGAAAGCCCTCTATTCCGCCGGCCCAACCACCTTCATCTTGCTCTCCACTTGCGTGTGCTCGAACCCAGAGTTCTCCAGCGCGATCGACACCTCGCGGTTGAAAAAGAACACCGCGTGGATTCGGAACTCGGTTCCAAACGTAGCCGGAAACCAGACTCCGTCGTCTTGGCGTTTGTAAACCACGTTGAAGCCCAACCCCGGAAGATCAGTTCCCAGGAATGTTCGCACGCCAAACGGAATACGCCGCGACAGTTTGGTGAACACGCGCACCGGCTCAAACTCGGCCGCGTCGATGTACGCTTCGCCCGCCCATGTAATCTCGTGCTTATTCTTCGGTCCAAAGCCGATGTGGTAGACGTTGCGCCCGGCTAACATCTCCTGCCCGAGCAGCCTGAATTCATAGTCTTTCTGTTCTTCGCTGCTCAAAGGAAAAAGATCTTTCGCCAACCCGTCTTTCGTCTTGTCGTTCGACAAATCGTCACGAAAATCTTTCACCAGGTTGGCATCCAGGCTGTCGGAATTAGGAATCGGTTCTCCCTGAAACGTTTCGTATTTCCCCTTGTTCCAGTAGCGGCCGGTGATCACTTTGAGTTGTTTCTCGGTTCCATCGGGCGTCGGAACCACATCGTAGTCCGCGGTCTCCTCACGCAACAGCCGTCCATTGGGTTTGTGCGAAATAATGTGGATGTGCTGGCGATAGACGTATTGCTTGCGCAGGGCTTCACTGCGGTCCTGGTTGGCGGCCACGCGCGCCATAATCGCCTCGGCGGTCAATGGTTCCGTCGATAGCGTCGGCAAATCTTGCGCGGCCGAGAACGCAACGGCCAGCAAAAACACCAGAAGATGCACTCGCTGCATGGGCAGAGAATCCCTTCTGACTCTACGCACGCGCCCAGCGGGAAGTTCAATTCGGGAATCCGCGTTCCGATCTTAGGGGTCAAGCTGCGTACTCTGCTCGACAAAGCTGTGTACGACGCCGTACAATCATGCGAGTTTTCCGTCTTCAAGGCCCCACCGTGGAACACGAGCCCGCACAGTCCGAGCTTTCGCGGCTTCGCAAGGAGCAGGCGAAGACTCTGCGCGACGAGGTTTTCGGAGGTTTGTCATCCACAGAGCGCGTTGCCTACAACCGCAAGCAAGACCGCATTCGCGAGTTGGAACGCCGTTTGTTTGGAACTAGTCGGGGCCTAGGAAGGCTCGGCTCCGATCCAGTCTACTGATCCATTTTCATGCGAAGCTTTGGGTGCCCCACTTCTCGCGCGTCCTTTGCGCGAGAAGTGGGGATTGATCTCAGCAGCACCGCCTCCATGCCTCGTGATAGCATTCCCTGCAGAGCAGTCAGCACATGCCTCGCCCCAGCCTTATCCCGCTCGTCCTGGCGCTAAGCGCTCCTTTCCTGTGCTCCATGGCTGCCTCAGCCGCGGAACCCTCGCCCTGGGTCGAAATAAACTCCTCCCACTTCACTGTCATCACCGACGCTGGAGAAAAACGGGGCCGCGAAGTCGCTCTTCGCTTCGAGCAGATGCGCGCCGTCTTCGGCGCTCTGTTGGGAAAAGAACGTCTCCACCAATCGATTCCGCTGACCATTCTCGCCTTCGCCAATGACAAGTCTTACTATCAGGTCGCGCCCCTGGCTCACGTTCAGGCACAGGGACGGTTGCAGGCTCAGCCCATCACCGTCCCTGGATTTTTTCTTCCCGGTGAGGATCAGGACTTTATCGTGCTGAATCTTTCGGAAGAAGAATCCTGGCGGGCGGTCGCGCGCGACTTCGCCGCCATGCTGCTGAACTACAACTATCCTCCCGCCCAGGGATGGTTCGATGAAGGCCTCGCCGAATATTTCAGTTCGATTCACGTCGATAACAAACAGGTTGAGCTCGGCGCCGACCCCGAACTTCTTCCCTCCAGCACTCAGGATTTACTGGGCAACCAGCACGACACGCATCCGGCGAAATCGCTCACCGAACTGCTCGGCGCGCAGGTCTGGCTTTCAATCCCCGATCTTTTCACCATGAAGCACGATGCCTCGCCTCGTAATGCAGGCACGCGCCACACCCTCTACTACGCCGAGTCGTGGATCGTCATGCACTATCTGCTTCACGAGCAGAAGCTGCCGGAAACCGGAGCTTATTTCAATCTGGTTCTGAACCAGCACGTACCCGTGGAAGAAGCGATTCAAAAAGCGTACGGCATGAGTTCCGCGCAGTTCGAACAAGCCGTGAAGGATTATTTTCAGGCGCAGAGCCCACTGCTGGATGCGGTCGACGCCGCCCGGCCAACGAATTTGAAAGCTGCTCCAGCGGCGGATCTCACCGCCGGGCAGGCTTACCAATTCCCCGTTCCCGTCGGTCCCGACGACTCAGCCATTACCTCGAAGCCACTTTCCGTGGCCGACGCCCGCGCTCAGTATGCCGAGGTACAGATCCGCATCCCCGAACGCCGCGAGGCCGGCCTCAAAACATTGCACGAACTGGCGACGGCGCCTACCTTAGCCGACAAAAAATTCGAAGCCAAAAAACAAGAAAAGCGACCCGACGAAGATCCCGACCAACTCCCCAGCAACGCCGTGGGAAACCCACTGGCCCATCGCATTCTGGTCTGGGACCATATTCAGCACGGAGAATTCGCGGACGCTGCCAGCGAATTCAAAGATGCTTCCGCACTCAATCCGCGCGATATGTGGCTGCGTTACTACGTTTCTGTGCTGAAATATCGCGCCGCACAAGCCGACCACACAGACATCCAGGGTCTGGCAAACATGATGCTCGATCTCCGCTCGGTGCTCGAGTGGTACCCGGAATTTGCGGATGCCTACGATTTGCTGGCGGTCGCACGCAACGCCGGCGGCGGCCCTGCCGCAGCCCTGCAGGCCGAGCGTGCGGCCATTGGCCTAAGCCCGCGCGATGACCGCTACGTCTATCATCTGGCCCAGATTTATGTAGCCGACAAGAAATGGGACGCGGCCGATGTTTTGCTCGAGCGTCTGAAGGCCAGCGGCAATCCTCAAATCGCCGGGCTCGCCCGCGACCTCATCGAGCAAGCCGGAACGCAACGCAAATATGGCATCGCAGGCTCCACGCCAGCGCAACCGAAATTCGCTCCGCAGAAGTCGCCCTTCGACGTGCTTGACGAAGACGCTGCCAAGCGCGAGGCCGCCGAAAAATCTTTGCCATCCGAAGAGCCCAGTGATAATGACAAACGGCCCACAAGTTTCTCCAGAGGCCGGCTCGTTGCAGTCGATTGCACCCAAGCGCCCGCTGCCATCCTGACCGTCGCGACTGAAAGCGCGACACTGAAACTCCGCGCATCGGACTACAAATCCCTGGTCGTGATTGGCGCCGACGACTTCTCCTGCGACTGGCGAGACCGCCAAGTCACGGTGAACTACAAGCCCAGCGGCGCCAAGGCGGGCGATCTAGTCTCACTGGAAGTACGTTGAACCTTGCAGCCTGAATCGAGAGCCACGCCCGGTTAAGTCAGGTGAAAAGTCTGCTTGTATTCTTCCCAGTGCCGTCGGGCTTCTCCCAGGATCCGTTGGTACTCGGGATCGCCGCGAAGCTTGTCGTAGTTCTTGTCCCGCTGAAACCAGGGATAATCGTGGTTCCCGAGGTCTACCGCTCGCTGGAACCAGGCAAGCGCCTGATCTCGATCTCCCAACAGCGCGTGGATGCCACCAATCCAGTAAGTCGCGTCTCCGTCGACTTCATCGCTAGGGCGTTCCTGCAGCAACTTCGGATCAATGCGCTCCCGTTGCGATTGAGAACCGTAAATAAATCCGGCGACCATCCGCGCCGTACTGTCTGCTGCGCCGCGGCCTAATTCCTCAGCACGCTTTATAACCTGCTCAGCTTCTTCCGTCTTGCCCTGGTAATAAAGAAAGTCCGCTAGAAAAGCCACGGCTTTGAATTGATTGGGATTCTCTGATAGAGCCTTACGCATCTCGAGTTCGGCGTCATGCGCCCGTCCAATAGAGAGGAGCATGCGGCCGTGCATCCAGTGAATTCGCGTAGTCGTGGGATCTAGTTCCAGGCTACGCTGGTAAGCCTTCTCCGCCGAGTCGTCCAGGCCTGCATAGTGGTAAGCATAGCCCAGGGTGTCCCACGCAAGGCTCGAGTTGGGTGCGACAGCCGCGGCTCTCTGCAAATGCTGTATTCCCTCTGTGTTACGCCCAGTCTCCGTTAGCAGCAACCCAAGGGCGATAAGGCCATCCAAAGAATCCGGGCGCAATTCAACGGCTCGACGGGCAACCTTCTCCGCCTTCGCTAGATTCTCCGCGCCGTTCTGTTCGACGTTCGCGGCTTCAATAACGTAGAGATGTGCCATGAGTGCGTAAGCGTCCGCAAAAGACGGGTCAATCTCCACCGCCTGCTGCAACACGTGCTGGGCTTGATGCAGACTCTCAGTTTCCGTGCGCATGAAGTATTCGTTCTGGTAAAAGCGCGCTTGCAAGTAGAGGTTGTAGGCTTCGGCAGAAGACGTCGATTTAGCCGCAAGAGATTCCTGCTCCTGGCCGGAAACCTGCACGCGCAGTCCCTCCACCACCTTCTGCGCCACCTCGTCCTGAAACTTCAGCATGTCGTCGGCCCGCAGATCGTAGTGTTCCGCCCAGCGCATGGCGCGATTTTCGCGATCGACCAGTTGCACCGAAACCCGGATCAATCCCGAAACCCGCTGGTAAGTACCGTCGAGAACCGAATCCACTCCGAGTTCCTGTGCAGCCTGGGCAGGGTCGGTAGGATCTTTGACGTATTTCAAGACCGAACTGGTCGGTCGCACGGCAAGATTTTGCAGTGACGCCAGCCGGGTAATAATCGCGTCTGTCATGCCGATTCCCCACGAGTCGTCGCCGGGATGCGGTGAAAGATCGCGGAAGGGCAGCACCGCCACGCTGCGCACGGCAGGTTGCGACGCGGTGAGACTCGCAGACGGCAGGGTTGAGGACGCTTGCGAAAAATATTTACGCCAGAACTACGAGGGCTGCCAGCAAAATCACCACAGCGGCTGCCGCAATGGCAACTCTTTTCGCAGTGCCGCCCCGGCGTTGTGTTTCCACCAAGCCAGAGGCCGTCGTTCGCCCCGATTCCGATTCACGCTTCAGCCGTCGCAGATCGCTTCGCATCTCAGCCGCGCTCTGATAGCGAAGTTCGCGATCTTTTTCGAGAGCCTTATTTACAATACGTTCCAGTTCGACGGGAGCATCCGGATTCAAGCGAACCGTCGACGTGGGAGTCGCGTCGAGAATGGCTTTGAAGATCACTCCCGAACTTTCCCCGCGAAAGGGTAGCGTCCCGGTCGTCATCTCATACAGCACCGCTCCGAAAGAGAACAGATCGCTCCGCGCGTCCAACTCTTTCGCGCGCACTTGCTCCGGCGACATGTAAGCGACCGTGCCGAGCGCGGAGCCGGGGCTGGTAAGATGCTGCTCGTCGATCGTGCCGGTGACGGTGTTCCCCCCGCCGGAAGGATTGGCAACGGCAGCGACCTTCGCCAGCCCAAAGTCCAATATCTTGGCGTGTCCGCGCTTGGTGACGAAAATATTTGCCGGTTTAATGTCGCGGTGAACAATGCCCGCCGCGTGCGCGGTGTCCAGCGCGTCCGCTACATCCAGGGCGACCGATAGAATGAGTTCCTTTTCCAGCGGCTGCTCCGCAATCCGGTGCTTGAGAGTCACGCCGTCCAGAAATTCCATCACGATAAAAGGCTGGCCATTTTCCTGACCAATTTCATAAATCGTGCAGATGTTGGGATGGTTCAGGGCGGAAGCCGCCTCTGCCTCGCGTCGGAATCGGGCCAGGGTCTGAGGATCCCGAACCACTTCATCGGGCAAAAACTTCATGGCGACGAACCGGTGAAGAGTCAGGTCTTCCGCTTTGTAGACCACGCCCATCCCGCCACCGCCCAACTTCTCCACAATCCGGTAGTGTGAGATGGTTGTTCCGATCATGAGTGAATGCAAACTGCGGGTTGCTTCATCTTACGAATGCTGCATGGACTCGTCAATGAACGGCGACGTTGGGCAGAGGTTCAGTTTCAATCTTCAGTTATGAGGCCGTCATCCCGAAGCGCGGCGTACTTCAGCCGCGCGAGATCTCCCATACCTACGACCAATTGGGATCCATTCGACGGTCGTCGAAGCGCACACCGAACTATCCGTCGCCTATGGCTGAACGTTCGTCACGCCGGCCGCTCCCGCATTCGCGAATGTTCTTGTACCAGGCAATCGAATCGCAAGATCAAGACTCTAAAACCGTGCTCGCGGACAAACAAGAAATTACGTCAAGCTGTATGAGGCGGCCTGACGATCATTCCCGCGCTCGCAGCATCCGCTTCCTTCGGCAGTAGATACCGCAGGAAGCGCGGTTGCCCGCGGCCCCGCCAATACCTTGAGTCGTAGCGGTCGACGCCGGGACCGGTGTGCAACACGCTCAAGAAAGAATGCCGAGCCGGATTGATCACAATGCCGGCGTGTCCCGGCCACACCGCCAGGTCGCCAGCTTGCGGAGTGCTTACACGTCGGAACTCTGGCACACCGGCATAAAGTTGCGTAGAAGGAGCGTACTCATAACGGAAACCGGCCTTCTCATACAACCCGTGAACGAAGTGAGAACAGTCGTAACGGGAGGTCAAGTGATGCCCAGAATTCATTGCCACGCGCGCAATCGTCCGGCCCTCAGCCCGCGTCAGTAGGCGAACCCTCGATCCTCGCCGAACGCCGCGAGCAGCCTGCGTCAAGACCCTCGGACTTCCCTCCTGCGCTGACGCCGCCGGCAAAGCGGCCATGCAGAGGAGGTACAAAAACCAGCGGCTTGTGACAGGAAATCTCATCGTCTCCGTTATATTCCGCCCTGACAACGAAGGACAGATCACGGGCGTGCCTTCGTATCCCGGAAAGTAGTCCGGGAATGAGATGCTCCCTCGGTGCAGGAGTTTGTCGGTCAAATGAGTTCGCGGGCATGCAACTGGGCTGTGTCAGAAGCTGTGGCAAACGAGCTGTTGCAAACAATAAAAAACTCCCGCTGGGGGGCGGGAGAGTTTTGGAATGGTTTGCAGTCTATGCGCGGACGACGTTGGCCGCTTGAAAGCCTTTGGGGCCCTTCAGCAGATCAAACTCCACGGTCTCACCTTCATTGAGCGTGCGGTAGCCGTTCTCCTGGATCGCAGAGAAGTGCACGAACACATCTTCCCCCGTAGAGCGCTGGATGAATCCATATCCTTTCGCCCCGTTGAACCACTTGACTGTACCTTTCTCTCTCACGGCAACTACTCCTTTCACAATCGCGAAGAATTATTCTCCGGCGCCCCGATGTTGCTTCGGTCCAATGAAGCTCCCCCTCAAAGAAGCCGGTAGAACTTGCAGTTGCATCGGCGAGGTACGCAGGAATTGCTTCCAAAAAGGAAAAGACTCCTTGGTCCCCGCCGCGATTGCTGTCCGCTGCGTGAACTTTCGGAGCCCGACAATTTGGAGCATTTCCACCACACCCAACCAACCAAACCCTACTGGTCTCACCACCGGACCATTTCCCGGTATTGAGCCCCCGATAATACGGGCTATTAAAACGATTCGCAAGAAAAATTAGAAGGAAATCGCATTATGACCCTGGGTCCTCCGCGGGGCCATAATCTGCAGCCCATAATCCGGCATCGCTGTAACCCGCGATAACTTTAACAACGATAAGAAAACCTCGGTAATCACGCGTAGGGACTTTAGTTCCGCCGCTTTCTGAGCGTCCCGGCAGGGCTCTGTTACGATGAATGATCCCCTATGGTTACCCCAACCATCCCGACGCTTTCCGCCGCCGAAACTGTACGGCAACGTACCGTCAATCCGCCTCCCGTCCGTTCCAAGGGATTGGTCCGCTCCACTTTGAGCTATCTCATGCGGACCGAGGTTCATACCTTCGCCTTCTCGGTCGCGGCCAATTCGATCCTGGCCTTCTTCCCCTTCGTCGTCCTGTTGATGACTCTGATCCGGCGCGTCTTTCATTCCAAAGTTATGTACGACGTGGTTCTGCAACTGCTGCGCGACTACCTTCCCGCTGGCCAGGAATTCGTTATCCGTAACCTGAATGCCATGGTCAACTCCCGCCAACGGGTCCAGGTCGCCTCGCTCGCTATTTTGCTGGTGACCTCGTCTGGGATATTTTTGCCGCTGGAAGTCGCCTTGAACCGCATCTGGCGCTTTGAGAACAATCGCTCCTACCTGGGAAATCAGCTCGTTTCAACCGGCTTGGCATTCGCTTGCGGCGTTCTGGCGTTGCTCTCGATCGCAGCAACCGCGGGTCCGCTAGCGTCCATGGAGTTTCTGCTGCGAGGTTACGGTACAGGATTGGTTCGCCTGGTGGGATTTCTAATGATGAAAGTGTTCGCCATCGCCGCCAGCATCGCCATCTTTTTCCTGATCTACTGGCTGCTGCCCAATGGCAAAGTGCCGGCGCGGGCCGTGCTTCCCGCCGCAATCATCACGGGACTGCTCTCGGAAGCGCTGAAATACGCGTACATCATGGCTTTGCCCTGGCTCAATTTTCAGGAAGTTTACGGCCCCTTCGCGCTTTCGGTCAGCATGATGTTCTGGGCATTTCTCTCCGGGCTCCTGCTCCTGGCGGGCGCCAACCTTTCGGCGGAAGAGCATCTGCAACGCGCTTTGTAGGCCTCAGCAACAACCTATTTCCCTAGCACCAGCTTCGCAATTGTCGCTAACTGCATATTCGACGTGCCCTCGTAAATCTTGCCGATCTTGGCATCGCGCCAATATTTCTCCACGGGATAATCCTTGGTGAAGCCATATCCGCCGTAAATTTCAATCGCCAATGACGTAACCCGCTCTGCGACCTGCGACGCAAACAGTTTCGTCATCGCGGCTTCTTTGACAAAGTTCACGCCCGCATCTTTCATGCGCGCGCAGTTATAAACCATCAACCGCGCGGCCTCGATCTCGGTGGCCATCTGCGCGATCTGAAACTGGATTCCCTGATACTCCGAAATCGCTTTGCCGAACTGCTTGCGCTCCACGGCGTATTTGCAGGCAAATTCCCAGGCCCCGCGCGCCAGTCCAATCATCTGCGCGCCAATGCCGATGCGGCCTTCGTTTAACGTTTCAATCGCGATCTTGTATCCCTTGCCCGGCTCTCCCAGCACGTTTTCTTTGGGCACGCGGCAATCTTCCAAAATCAGTTCGCAAGTAGACGACGCCCGGATGCCGAGTTTGTCTTCTTTCTTGCCCACGGCAAATCCAGAAAAATCCTTCTCCACCAGAAACGCCGTGATGCCCTTGTATCCCGCGCTGGCATCAATCGTTGCGAACAGCACGAACAATCCAGCCTCTTTCGCGTTCGTGATCCAAAGCTTGCGGCCGTTGAGCAGGTACTCGTTGCCCTTGAGCGCGGCCCGCGTTTGCAGAGCAAACGCGTCGGAGCCCGATCCGGCCTCGCTCAAGGCATAAGCGCCCACGGTTTCCGTAGCCATCTTCGGCAGGTAGCGCTTCTTCTGCTCGTCATTGCCCCAGCGCAGCAGCGCATTGTTGACCAGCGTATTCTGCACGTCGACAATCACGCCCGAAGAAGCGTCCACGCGCGACAGCTCCTCGACCGCAAGAATCGCTTCGAAGAACTTGGCGCCGCCTCCGCCGTACTGCTCGGGAATCTCGATGCCCATCAGGCCGAGCTGGAAAAAATCGTGAATCAGGTCTTTTTCGAACACGCCCTTCTCGTCCATCTCTTTCACCAGCGGACGAATCTTCTCATCGGCAAACTGGCGAATATTGTCGCGAAAAAGAATTTCGTCTTCGGTAAGCGTGGTCAGCGGGGCGGGCGGGGCGGATTGCAGAATGGCTTCGGGCATGAGAGGCCTTCCAACGTCAGGATGGCAAACTGTTGATTTTAGCATTGCGGCAAGCCTGTGGATCGGGCTGGCTAGCGTTCGTAGGGTGAAAGGCGGGACTCCTCAACTCTGTCATCCCGACCGGAGCAGATCATCACAAAGTGATGATCTGTGGAGTGGAGGGACCTGCTGTTTAATGGCTGGATCAAACACTCGACATCGACTCGACGAGACGACCCGAAAACACCGGAGCGGGATGGGAAAGACTCTGTCCAACTGTAGAACTGCCCACTCAAGCCAAAATCTGGCTTGAAAGGAACCGGCCAGCCGGTGAATGAAAAGCGGATATCCCTCGGCTCGGCACAGAAAGGCACCCTGATGCATAGTTCCTGTACAGCCGAACCGATTTTTTGGCAGCGTCTGCGCACCCTGTTTTATTGGCTCCAATCCCTGAAAAGACCCTCCTTCATGGGTCCAAGACTAGACTCCTTGCTCGCTAAGCCCGGATTTTCGTGCCGTCGACGTGACTCGTCCACGCAAACATTAAAAAGCAGGTCCCTCCACTTCGCGGATCATCGCCTTCGCGATGATCTGCTGCGGTCGGGATGACAGGGTCGAGAAGACCTGAGTATCCTTACTCAAACCGACACCGCCGCATAGTGCGGCAGATCCCTTCGACTTCGCTCAGGGGCTCTTCGCTCCGCCTCAAAGCGGCTACGCTCAGGATGACACCGAGTAAGAAGTCAGGAAGTGATTAGCGTGGGCGGGAGTGAACTAGCTTTAGCGTGTCGGCTTGCAGGATGCGTTTGATCTGGCTGCGGGCGTGGACTGACCACGGGCCCGCCGTGTCGAGCTTGCTGTAGGCCTGCCAGTGTTTCAGCGCCTTGCGCGGCTCGCGGATTTTTTCATAGGCCAGCGCCAGATTGTAATGCGCGTCGGCGTAGGTGGGAGCGAGTTGAAGCGCTGTCTTGTAGGTGAAGATGGCTTCCTGCACGCGTCCGGTTTCGTCGAGCACATTGCCGAGATCGAAGTAGGCGAGCGAGTAGCGCGGGTCCGAGTGAATCGCCTGGCGGTAGTGCTTTTCGGCGAGCGCGAAATCCTGGCGATTGTAGTAAAGCGTGCCCAGGTTGATGTGCGCCGCCGCGTGCGCGGGATCGATTTCAAGCACGTGATGATAGGCGGCAATAGCAGCGGACTGCGTATTGGGATCCTCTTCCAGAGCGATGCCGCGGGCAAACCAGCTGGCCACTTCGTTCTCGCGCGGATTGGGCTCGGACTTTGGCACCGGAGTGCTGGTCACGACTTTTTCGCGTTCGGAAAAATCCATCAGGAACTGGCCTGCGATCGGCTCGAGCAGTTTGCCCTGGTGGCGAAATGCCACGCGATGTTTGGCGGTCGACGAGGCAGCGGCTTCGAGCAGCGGATTTTCAACCCCGGAGGCCTGCTTGCGCATGGCATCGAGCGACTCGCGAATCACCGCCGGACGCACGCTCATCGCGCACAAGTCGCGAACTTTTTTCACTTCCAGCAGATCGGAAAACGAATAGGATTCGGCAGGCGGAATCAGGCCAACCCGCTCCCAGTTCATCAACTGGCGGGGTGTGATGTGAAGAATTCTAAGTAAATCGGCTCGACTGTACACAGGAATACTCTACGGACGAATACATCGCTGTCGACATTATCTGCAACTTGTGGCGGAAAACGCAACTGGTTATTGCTGTGAAATGCTGTGGAGAACCTGGTTGATTTACATGCAACGGAAATGGTGCAATGTGGCGCGGGCACTTCTGCCCGCGAATTTCAGAATGCTGCACGCACGCGGGCGGGAGCGCCCGCGCCACACAAACCCCACAGCTAGACCGCGACTGCGGCCTGGTAGTCTTCGTAGCTGCCCTTGAAATCGGTAATCTTGTGGTCGCTCTCGAAGTGCCAGATGCGAGTGGCAACTTCGTCGATCAAATCATGATCGTGCGTGACCAGAAAAACCGTTCCTTGATAACGCTGCAAGGAAATATTCAGGGCATTGATGGACTCGAGATCCAAGTGGTTCGTCGGTTCGTCCAGCACCAGGACGTTGGGTTTCTGCAACATCAATTTGCAAAAGAGTAAGCGCGCGGCTTCGCCGCCGGAGAGCACGCTGGTCGACTTCGTGGCCTCCTCGCGAGCGAATAACATCTGGCCGAGAATTCCGCGCAGTTCCTCGGTCACGGCCGCGTCATCCCACTGATGCAGCCACTCGATCGCAGTCATGCCGCCTTGAATCAGGCTGCGATGATCCTGCGCGAAGTAACCGATGGAAGCTTCGTGTCCCCAGAGGACTTTGCCCTGGTCGACGAAAGGGCCGTCGTAACCGCTGGTCTTGCGCAGCTCGGCCTCGGGCGTTGTGGGAGAATTCGCCAGCAAAGCGTTCAGCAGCGTGGTCTTGCCTGCGCCGTTTCGTCCCATAAGCGCGATTCTTTCGCCGCGAATAATGCTGGCGGTGAAGTTCTTGATGACCTCCTTGTCGCCATAGGCCTTGCTCAAATGTTCAATTTCCAGAATGTGCTTGCCCGAAGGACGCTTCTGGTCGAACTTGATATACGGGCGTTGGATATTCGATTTCGCCAACTCTGTTACTTGAAGACGTTCGACTTCTTTGCGCCGCGACTGCACCTGGCTCGATCGCGTACCCGCGGCGAAGCGGGCAATGAATTCGTTTAATTGCGAAATCTTCTTTTCGCGCTGGGCATTCTGCGATTCGATCTGCGAACGCACCTGCGTTTTCGCCACGACCATGTCGTCATAGGTACCCGTGTAAGTGATGATGGTTTCGTAGTCGATGTCGGCGATGTGGGTGCAGATGCTGTTGAGAAAGTGCCGGTCGTGCGAAATGGCGATCACCACGCCGTCGTAAACATTCAGAAATCCTTGCAGCCAGTGAATCGAATCCAAGTCCAGGTGGTTGGTGGGTTCGTCGAGCAGCAGCGCCTGCGGATGACCGAACAGAGCCTGCGCCAGCAGCACGCGAACTTTCTGTCCACCCTGCAACTCGCCCATTTTGCGCGCGTGCAGCTCGTCGGGAATATCCAGACCTTGTAGCAGAATCGCTGCGTCGCTCTCGGCGGTGTAACCGTCTTCTTCGCCGACAATGCCTTCGAGTTCGCCCAGCTTCATGCCGTCGGCGTCGGTAATTTCGGGCTTCTCGTAGATCGCATCGCGCTCCTGCATTGCGGACCAGAGCCGCTTGTTGCCCATGATCACGGTATCGATCGCGGAGTAGGCATCGAAGGCAAACTGATCCTGGCTCAGCACGCCAAGTTTACGCGGACGAACTACCGTGCCTTTTTGCGGCTCGAGTTCTCCGCTTAGCAGCTTCATGAAGGTAGATTTGCCGGCGCCATTGGGCCCGGTCAGGCCATAGCGCTTGCCCGGCGTGAACGCCGTGGAAACTTCGTCGAACAGAATTTTGGCGCCGTAGCGCATGGACACATTGCTGACTGAGAGCATGTTTAGTTTTTCTTTTTCTTCTGAGCTTCTTCTCGGAAGTTCTTCAGGACCTGCGAGGAATTTCCGCTTAAGAACGGTGCGCAGCTGGAGTTAATAGAATATCACGGGCGGCCGCATTATCACGCTGTCCCAAGGGTTGACGACGGTCGCGGAGATGTCACTGAAGTGCGCGGTATTGCGAGTCGCAAGAGCTGGCGTGATGCGACAAGACGATGCCGGCAATCATGGTGTCGCGGAGCTCTCCAACTCGACCTTTTTTCTGGCGCAAACCGGTGAGCTCTGCGGCAAGTCGAGCGGCCTGTTCGTCGAAAACCGCAATTCGGTGCTCGATCCGATCAAGTAGCCGTTCGAAATCCTCCGACAACGAAACTCTTCTTCTTTCCTGCCGGCATGACTTGCAATCCCGTCTGGATTTCAAGGATGGTGATGGAGTTCGTCCAGATGGAACTCTGAGGCTGCCGATCTATCCACGACGCGACGCTTTGATCGGGCGCATCACGCATCAGTGCGGAGAGAACGTTGGTGTCAAGAATAATCACGCTCAACTATTCGTCAAAGGTAGCCGGGGTCACGGGATGCCCGCGTAATTCCTCAACTTCGAAATCGTGGCCCTTTCCTTTGAAGAGAGCCGCAATTTGCGTCCCCAATCCTACGGTTGACTTCTCAGGCTCGTTGGCGGCACTGCGAAGAATGTCACGCACTTCTTCTTCCATGCTGCGCCCGTTGCGCCGGGCGCGGCGCTGCAGGCGTGTCTTCACCGCGTCTTCAAGGTTTCGGACCACCAGCTGAGCCATGTATCACCTTCAATAGTGATATCATGATATCACAGATCGGTGAGTCGCGCCAGCCGCATAGGTCCAGCGGATTCTCAGTTGTGCTGGGCCTGCCCTGCGCTGGCCTCCACTAACTGCTGCACCGGCGCCGCCACCATCAGGAACATGTCGGCCTGGCGCGTCTTGGCTTGATCGATCACGGCCATCTGCTGCGTCTTCCATGAATCCGGCGCAGCCTGGCCCCTGTCGATATAGTCAAGTGCCTCCAAACCCGCTGCGCCCAGAGCAGACAAACTTTGTGACAACGGAATGTCTTCCTGCAAAAGGGACGACTGTTCGAGCAGCGGATGCAACCGGGCGTCGTTATCCCGCCAGGTTGTAAGGTAACTGCGAATCTGCTCTTCTGCGGCGCGATCTTTGCTCCCGCCCTGCACGAAGCTCTGCACCAGATCGCTGAAGCGGAGAGCTGTGTCACTTTCCGGACTGACCGCATCGATCATGCGCGTAAGAGGCGCATGAAAATCGATGGGGCCTTTAGCGTCGTCCCAGCGGTTGTAATCTTTCACCGGTTCGACCACATCGGCGAGAACGCGCAGCGCCGTAATGTCAGCATCACCTGCCATGCGTTGTAGCATGTGTGCGCGCGCGGAATTGTGAGTCAGGCCGAGGGATTCCAATTGATAACTCACAGCGTTCATTCGCTTGTACATCGAGGCGACATCCGTCACATTCTGCGGCGACCACAGTCGCTCGGCGATCACCGCATTGCGCGGCCAGATATGCGAATCGATGTTTTCTGGGGTGACCCACTCCGCCCACTGACAAGATTCGCCGCCGAGGATAAGAGTTTTCTCTTGCGGAGTCAGGTCCGCGGCGCCATCGCCCATGGGGTCAACGGCATAGTGCCGCGCAGCCGGCCACATCAGGTCGAGATAATACCCATAGGACAGCAGGCCCCGGTAGCCTTGTTTTGCGGCTGCGGCCAGCGAGGCCTGCCCGCGCCATGACTGAATGACTATCGTCTTCGGCAAATCAGGGTGCAGGATTTCGTCCCAGCCCACCATGGTCTTATGATTCTTGGCCACAATTTTTTCCAGGCGCTGATTAAAGTAGGCCTGAAGATCCTGATTGTTTTTCATGCCGTGCGCTTTAATAAATTCCTGAATTTTTGGATTGGCGTCCCATTGCTTGCCGTTGACTTCGTCGCCTCCAATGTGGAAATACGGATCGGGGAAAAGCTTGGCCATTTCCGCGATAAACTTTTCCAGAAACTTATAAGTGGATTCGCGCGTGGGATCCATGATGGGATCGATCCCTCCGCCTTCGAGCGTGTACGGCCCAGCACCGCTGGAAAGTTCAGGATAGCCTAAAAACCAAGACCGGCTGTGGCCCGGCATATCGAACTCCGGCATCACCCGGATACCGCGCTCATGCGCATAGGCGATGAGGTCGCGAATCTGATCCTGCGTGTAAAACATGTTGTCCGAGCCCATCTCTGTCAGCTTGGGAAATTTCTTGCTCTCCACGCGGAATCCCTGATCGTCGGAAAGATGCCAGTGCAACACGTTCATCTTTACCGCAGCCATGCCGTCGATGTTGCGCTTGAGCACGTCGATGGGAATGAAATGGCG
This sequence comes from uncultured Acidobacteriaceae bacterium, assembly GCA_963801885.1. Classification (GTDB taxonomy): domain Bacteria; phylum Acidobacteriota; class Terriglobia; order Terriglobales; family Acidobacteriaceae; genus Sulfotelmatobacter. The sequence continues at coordinate 1,625,489 of CAWDGL010000008.1, read as the reverse complement.
GCTGACGTCGATGAGCATTCCGCGCCAGGGGAAGCGAGGCTGATCTTTAATGGTGACAGCGGGGGCTGCGAATCCGGCTGGAGTGATTTGCACCAGCTGGAGAAATGTTTGCAGCCCATGCAGGACGCCCAACGTAGTCGATGCCGTGAGCTTGGCGCCCGAATCGGCGACGGTCAATTCGTAAGATTCATCCTCGTCGAGCTGCTGCACCGGTTGCAAACCGTGGTCGGCATGAACCTGCAGAGTCGGCGCAGCGCCCGGTTTCGGCCGAAACGGAATTCCGGTTTGCTTCGACAGTTGCGTCGTAAAGCGTTGCACGGCGTTTTCCAGCGAAGCATCGTGGCTTCCCGTGACCGCAACGGAGAACGACTGATTGATCGCCAATTGTCCCGTGCCTTGCTGCACGCTGGCGGGCCAGGGCATCAGATTGAGTTGGGGTTGAGATTGGGCAGCAGCAAAAGTGGCGAGTAGAAAAACTGTGGTCACGATGAGCGGAGTTCGCATGGCTGTCGGAAAGAATGTATCAGATTCGATGGTCACCGAACTGGTCGACAAAAGTATAGCCTCTATTTCGGTTTATACATTGTCATCCTGAGCGAAGTATGGCCTGCGCGAAGAGCAGGCCATACGCAATCGAAGGATCCCTGCGTCCTAATTGCGGCTGAGGCGTATCGAGGAATTCTCTTTCCGGCGGAGCTTTTAGAAATCAAACGAGAGGATTGCAACGCTGTGCGAACGCCTCGCATCGCCACCGGTTACGCCGAAGTAGAAGGGATCCTTCGACTCCGCAGACCGATTCGCCATGCGAATCGTTCCGCTACGCTCAGGATGACATTTTCGAAAAGTTTAAGGATTAAAGGAGGTGCGGCCGAAACTAATGTCCCCCGCTCAACTCGCGCACAATCCCACCGACAAACTGTTTGGCATCGCCAAACAGCATCAGCGTGCGGTCGAGATAATACAGCGGATTATCGATGCCGGCGAAGCCTGGGCTCATGCCACGCTTGATCACCATCACCGTGTGCGCTTTGTCTACGTCGAGAATCGGCATGCCGAAGATGGGGCTCGATTGATCGGTGCGCGCGGCTGGGTTGGTGACATCGTTGGCACCGATGACCAACGCGACATCGGTTTGTGGGAAGTCGCCGTTGATCTCATCCATTTCGATGAGGCGGTCGTAGGGAATGTCGGCCTCGGCCAGCAGAACGTTCATGTGGCCGGGCATGCGTCCCGCAACCGGATGGATGGCGAAGCGAACCTCGACTCCTTTTTTGGTCAGCGCGTCATAAAGCTCGCGCACTTTGTGCTGGGCCTGAGCCACGGCCATGCCATAGCCCGGAACGATGACCACTTTGTTGGCTGCCAGAAGAATTGCTGCGGCCTCTTCGGGTGTGGCGCTGCGCACCGGCTTCGCTTCCTGCCCAGCCGCAGCCGAAGCCTGCACCTGGCCAAAGGCTCCGAAGAGCACGTTCGTGAAAGAGCGATTCATCGCCTTCGACATGATGATCGAAAGGATGAGACCGGAAGATCCGTCGAGCGCGCCAGCAATGATCAGAAGTTTCGAGTCAAGCACGAATCCCATCGCCGCGGCCGAGAGGCCCGCATACGAATTTAATAACGAGATGACGGTGGGCATGTCGGCGCCGCCGATCGGGATCACCAGCAGCACTCCGAAAATCAAAGAAACGCCAACGATGATCGGGAAGAAAACCCTGGCTCCGGGATGCAACACGAGATATACCGCGCTGCCGACGGCTACGATGAAGAGCAGCAGGTTCACCAGGTTCTGGCCTTTGTAGGTGATCGGGCGCTGGGGCAAAACCTCTTGCAATTTCCCTGCTGCCATCAAACTTCCGGTGAAAGTCAGCCCGCCGAGAATCACTTCCATCGACAGCACTGACATCATGAACTTGGGAACAGCGGGGGAACGCAAATAGAATTCTGCTGTTCCAACCAGCGTGACGCAGAGTGCTCCGAAGGCGTGACTGAGTGCGGTCCGCTGAGGAACGGCCGTCATCTGCACCATGCCCAGCGGAACGCCGATGCCCGATCCCAGCACCAGCGCAATGATGATCCATTTGTAGTCAACGATCCCGTGATGCAGAAGCGTGCCGGCGATGGCCAGCACCATGCCGATTTCGCCGGCCAGAATGCCATGGCGCGCCGTCGCGGGCGAACTCATCCACTTCAGCGACAGGATGAACAGGGCGCTGGCGACGAGGTAGATGATTTCAATGACGTACTGACTTCCAGCAAACTCGGTCATGTTGGCTTCGTTCTTGGGGCTCCGATGTTATGGCTTTTTGGGACGGCTGGTTTTGAACATCCTCAACATGCGGTCGGTGATAAGAAATCCTCCCACCACGTTGCTGGTAGCGGCGATAATGGCAATCACTCCCAGCACCAGGGCGAATGTACTTTTTCTCTCGCCGACCAGCACAATGGCGCCGACCACTGCAATGGCATCGAGCGCGTTCGTCAGCGACATGAGCGGCGTATGGAGTAGGGGCGAAACGTGGCGAATCACTTCAAATCCGATGAAGGCCGCCAGCATGAAAACGAAGAGCGCGTCGATCAGGTTGTTGTTCATGTTTAATTCCCCAGTTTCTGAGTCTCTAAGGCCGAACCTGCCATTTCGAATCTCTAATCCCTGAGCCTGCCATCTGCACTCTGTCATCCTGAGCGGAGTGGGTGCTCCGCGAAGCGGGGCGCCTATGCAGTCGAAGGATCCCTACGCACTCCGCAGAGCTCAATAGTTGAAAACGCGTTCTCAACCGTGCAGCGTCAAACAACTCCCACCCACGGCAAAATGCACGAAAGATTATAGGGATCCTTCGACTGCGCAAGAGTTCGCTTCGCGAACTTCTTGCTTCGCTCAGGATGACACCTGTAAAACCAGCCGTTGTGACGCGGCCCAACGTGCCTTTTCCAAAAACCTATCCGCCCGCCGTGGCCAATGCCGGCATTTTGAAAAATTCGCGCACGCGGGCATTTACCACTTCGCCGCCGCTGGTAATCATGGTCTCGCGAATAATTTCGTCCTGCGGGTTCACTTGCAGCTTGCCCTCTTTAATCATGTACAAAAGAAAGGTGCTGACGTTGCGTGCGTACATCTGGCTGGCGTGGTAAGGGACGCTGGTGGCCAGGTTGATGGCTCCGATAATCGTCACGCCATCGACATTTACGGTTTCTCCCGTACGCGTCAGTTCGCAATTGCCGCCGCGCTCGGCGGCCAGGTCCACGATGACCGAACCGGGCGCCATTCCCTTCACCATCGCTTCAGTGATCAGTACCGGAGATTTTTTGCCGGGGATGACTGCGGCCGTAATCACTACATCACTGTCTGCTACCACACGAGTCAGCAACTCGCGCTGGCGGGCATAGAAAGTTTCGTCCTGCGCCGTGCCGTAGCCGCGGGTGTCCTGCGCATTCTGAGCTTCAATGGGAAGTTCGACGAAGCGGCCGCCCAGGCTTTGCACCTGCTCTTTGGCTGCCGGACGCATGTCGTAAGCAGAAGCTACTGCGCCCAAGCGGCGCGCCGTCGAGATGGCCTGCAATCCCGCGACGCCTGCGCCGATGACAAACACACGGGCCGGTGTGATCGTTCCGGCCGCAGTGGTCATCATGGGAAAAATTCGTGGCGAGGTTTCGGCCGCGATCAGGACTGCCTTGTAGCCGCAGCAGGTGGCCATCGACGACAAAGCGTCCATGCTCTGGGCGCGCGTGGTGCGCGGCATCAGTTCTACCGAAAAAGCGGTGACTCCGGCCTGCGCGATCTCCTGCACAATCTCCGCGGAACCGAGCGGCCGGAGAAATCCGATCAAAGTCTGACCGCGGCGCATAAGTGGCAAGTCGGCTTTTCCGGTTACATCATTCGAACCGTAGCACAGCACCTGCATCACGATCTCGGCGCTGCCGAATACGGCCGCTCGATTGGGCACGATCTTCGCGCCTTTGGAGACATACATTGCGTCGGGATAACCAGCCTGCTCACCGGCTCCGGTTTCCACGACGACCTCGAGTCCGGCCTTGACCAGATTCGGAATTACTGCGGGAACGACCGCAACCCGGCGCTCGCCCGGATAACTTTCTTTTGGAACTCCAACAATCACGGCTCTAATCCTTTACCGCCGAATGCGCAGTGAGCGGCAATCATTCCACGCAACCGCTCGCGAATTCTGTGACGTCCGTCACACGAACTCATATATAGGGTGGACTGAAAACAGTAACAGATCAGATCGGGAACTGGAAGATCGCAGCAGCCCAGTGCCCTAAGTTGAGACAGCGCCAATCTGGCCGAGATGATGCGTCAGGTGCGTAAGATAATCGGTAGCAATGAAATGAAGAGTCACGGGTTGGCCTGAGCCGATGCGGCACGGCGTTTCCAGCTTAGAGGCTGGCAAATGGGCTATTACGTGTGCCAGGTAGCGATTGTAAGTGGCCCAAAGCGAGACGAGGAGCGGCCAATCGGCTTCTTGAAACGCCTGAACACGCGCGTTACCCTCCTGATCGTATCCGGGAAAGTCGAGCGACGTCTGGAGGGCCGCGCGGACGAAGCGTTGATGATTATTGGACGCCGAGTCGATCAGGTGTCCGATTACTTGCTTACGCGACCAGCCGCCGGACAATAGTGGCTTGGCGCTCTCAAACTCGCTGATTTGACGAAGCCTTGGCTCCGCGGCGTCGACCACAGATAACAACCTTCCGCTCAGTTCTTTCATTGTGCCCTCACTCATCGCGCCCTCACAGGATGTTCGCTGCCAGCACAGACTGGCGTGAAACGGATTGGTGTGACACGGACTCCAACTATGCCTTAGCTCGGCTGCGCGAAGCGATAGTGCCACACTCTCGCCGCCCCAATCAGGTTTGCATCTTCTCCCAAAGAAGCCATTGCGAGCTGAGTTTTATCGGCGGGAACGAAGCGGCAGCCGCTTCGAATCACGGTACGAATGCGGGCCAGAAAAAGTGGCGCACTTTTCATCACGCTGCCGCTCAGCACAATCATCCCAGGGGCGAACAAATTGAGTAGGTTGGCAAGTCCTAAACCAAGATAGTAACCCTCCTGTTCAACCGCCTGCAGCGCGATTTTGTCGCCCTCGAGCGCCAGTTCGCATATCTTCTGCGCGGTGATGCCGGTGCGATGCGGGTAATCGGCAGGCGCGTGCCGCTCAATCCAACCCACCATCGCGGGACCGGAGGCCAGAGACTCCCAGCAACCGCGAAATCCGCAGGAGCACTCCGGCCCCGCGGGATCGATCACCTGGTGTCCAACTTCAGGATGAGCTCCGTCTACTCCGCGGTAGAGTTGGCCATCGAACACGAAGCCGCCGCCAATCCCAGTGCCGACTGTCACGTAAATGAGGCGTGAGCAATTCTGTCCCGCGCCCCAGCCGGCTTCGGCCAGCGCCGCGGCATCGCCGTCATTCTCCAGCGCCACGCGCACGCTGAATATCTGCGCGAGATCTTTGACCGGATTCTTTCCACGCCAGCCGGGCAGAAAATCGACGTCACCGCATTCCCCGCGTAGGGGATCGACTGGCCCGGTTGAGCCAATGCCAATCCCACGAAAAGCCCCGCCGGCTCGTTGCGCGGTCTTGCGCAGCATGTGAGCAATCAATTCGAGTCCGTCCGAGTAACGGTTCGGGTCGGTCGGCGCTTCCATCCGCGAAAGAACCTTCCCCTTGTCATCCACCATGCCCACGGCAATTTTCGTTCCGCCGATATCGACGGCACCAATCATGGGAGCTCCAGCGTTGATTTTCGGTACTTACGGCAGGTTTGAGAGAACTGCATGTGATTGGATTCGGTCGCGGAATTACAAGGCATCCGCCTGCTGAAGAAGTTTTTTCATCCCGGCCCAGCTTATGCGCGAGCATTCTTCTTTCGTACCACCACCGCTCCAGTGCGTCTCCAGACTCACCGCATAGTGATAGCCGTCGCGTTTCAGAGCTTTGAATTGTCCCGCCCAATCGATGATGCCCCCGCCCATGGGCGCCCAATCCGTTTTGGCCCCGTGTTTGACAGCATCTTTGCAATGGCAATGACCGATCCGTTCCTTGGGCAAGAGATTATAGCCGTCGGGATACGGCGTCTCGCCCCGAGCGGCGGCGTTGCCGGGATCCCAGTTCAACATAAGCGATGGAGTCTGCACTGCGTTCAAAACTTTGGCCGCTTCCGCCGCAGTTGCCGTGTTGCACGCGGATTCATTTTCCAGAAGAAGAATGATTCCCTTTTGTGCCGCCTTACCCGCCGCGTCGCGCAATTTGTCGTTAATTGCTGCCCGGTACGGAGCCTGATCTTCCAATCGCCAGAAATCGAAACAACGCACGCGGTCCGTCTGAAAAGATTTGGCCATCTCGATGGCGCGGTCGAGCACTTCGTCCTGTTGTTGCGGAGTGAAGTTTGCGCCGAAACTGTTGCCCTCGCTGTATTTCGACTTCGGCGCGCCCGGCCAATCGACTTTGAACAGCGGGCTGGCGATGTCGGTGACTTTCAGTTGATACTTCTCCAGAATGCGGCGCGCTTCCGCCACTTCTTTTTCGTCCAGATCGAGAATGTTCTTCTTCCACATGCCGCGGAGTTCAATCCAGTTCATGCCAAATTCGCGCGATGCAACCTCGCAGGCGTGACCGAAGTCCTGAGAAATTTCGTCGTTGATGACGGCAATGCGGAATGGCGATTTCGCGTCCGAAGGAGTCATCACTCGGGATGCGGCTGAGACCGCCGTCATAGCAAACATTCCGGCGAGAAATTCGCGACGCGCAAATTGAACCGGCATGACCTGCTCCTGGCCGCGCAGCTCGCGGCAACAGAACCGCAAACAAATCTACCACTCTCGCAATCGAGGGGATAGAGGTCGATCACTTGCTCGGTCAATGAAATGGATTTAGGCGAAGGCGAGAAATGGAGGATTCGGGAAGGATCGGCAAATTCGCCAGGAAATGGAAATTTTGCCCCAAAAACAAAACGCCCCAGACTCGATTTGAGTCCAAGAGGCGTCTGTTGATCAGCCCTCCCCCAAGTGCTGCTCAAAAACACTCTAACGCCGAGCCCAAAACCGGTAAATGGCTCACCCGTGCCATGCATGGCACGAACGTGGGGGTGGGCCGGTAAAGCTATGACTGCAAAGCAGATGAAACCGACCCTACAGTTCGCAGAGGCGTAACAAACAACGCCTCCGCGAGCGGTAAAGGGATCTCTTACATGCCGGACTGAGCGAATACCAAGGCTTCTTTCTGGCGGCCGAAATCAATCTCTTTGAGCGCCTTCGGGGTGCCATTTGCGTCGGTGATGACATCATCTTGCATCACATTCTTATCATTCGTTTGCAGTGTCGCCGGAGCCGTCGCCACGGTCTTGCCGTGTTGAATGAAGTTCACTTGCACCGAGGGGCCAGCACCCTGCCACTCCACCTTGTAATCGCCCGGTTGGAGCCGGGCAGTCCCGACTTGAACTGAATCTGACAGACTTACGGAACGCTTCGCATTGTCCCGCGCTAATGCGCCCAACGACGTGAGCAGCGCGAACGTGGATAGCAGCGCTAGATATTTAAGATGTTTCATTTCTACAATCCTCCTGAGAATTATGAAGCAGGTTTGAATTTCCGACTTCAATGTTTGTCTAACTACCTAGATGCGAAGAGTGGTCTCCCGGCTGCAAAATCTATCGTAAAGCGATGTAATGCTTTGTCAGCAGCGACGGCGTGGTCCTCAGACAAATCGAGAACAATCCGTCACCCGTGAACCCCAGGCACGCTCCCGAAGCCCTCGCAACTTGTGCGTCTGCTCCGAACCGTATATTTGTATTAGGGCGATACTTGTATGGGAGCCGCGGAACGCCGAAAGGATCTTCATGACCGTCCTGGAGTTTAGTCTGCTGGTGTGCGCCAGTTCGCTGATCGCCGGACTGGTTGGCGCCTTGACGGGACTGGGAGGAGGCGTCGTTCTGGTGCCGCTGCTGACTTTGCTCTTCAAGGTCGATATTCGCTATGCCATCGGCGCCTCGCTCGTCTCCGTGATCGCGACCTCTTCGGGAGCGGCCGCAGCCTACGTGAGAGAAGGCTTTTCGAACATCAGAATTGGAATGTTTCTTGAGATCGCGACCACGCTGGGTGCGCTGCTCGGCGCTAGTCTGGCGACTCGCGTCTCGACTCACGCGATCGCCATCGTGTTCGGAGTGGTGCTCATGTTTTCCGCATACTTTTCTCGCAAGCCGCGGCCTCCGGCCCAGCGCGACGTCCCAGCCGACCCGTTTGCTTCCCGCTTGCATCTGAACGGCAGTTTTCCGGATGTCGAGGGGGTTCGCACCTACAACGTGCAGCATGTCCCGCTCGGTTGGGGGCTGATGTTCAGCGCCGGCGCGCTCTCAGGATTGCTTGGCATCGGTTCCGGCGCCATGAAGGTCCTCGCCATGGATCAGGCCATGAAGATTCCCTTCAAAGTTTCGACTACCACCAGCAATTTCATGATCGGCGTTACCGCCGCCGCCAGCGCCGGCATTTACCTGCACCGCGGTTACATCGATCCTGGACTGTCTATGCCGGTCATGCTGGGAGTTCTTGCGGGCTCGCTGATGGGCGCGAAAATTTTGATCAAAGCGAATACGAAATGGTTACGCCTCGGCTTCAGCCTGGTCATCGCGCTTCTAGCCATTGAAATGCTCTACAACGGCCTCTCGGGGAATATCTAATGCCAAGCGACAGAAATCCAATGGAGCGATCGTCTGCGGAAAAAAAATCGAGCGAAGAGCGCTCGACCGAGAGCTCGACTGGCCGGATTTGGCGGCGGCTAGACTCGACAAAACAAGGCTCCGAGAAACTCTCTCAGTCTCAAGCCTGGACGGATCAAAGAATCGAAAGTCTTCTGGGAACGCTGTTGCGGAGCGGAGTCCTTTGCGCGGCGCTGGTGGTCGCAGTGGGCGGAATGATTTATCTGTTTCGCCACGGCCGCACGCCCGTCGATTTCCGTGTTTTCCGGGGCGAACCGGCAGACCTGCGAAGTATTCACGGAGTTTTACGCGACGTGAAAGCCCTGCACGGCCGCGGGATTATCCAACTGGGGCTGCTGCTGCTGATCGCAACTCCGGTAGCCCGCGTCGCCTTCTCCATTTTTGGTTTCGCGGTCGAGCGCGACCGCATGTACGTCCTGTTCACGGTGATCGTCTTCTGCGTGTTGCTCTATAGCCTGCTCGGCTCGGCATAACGAAGTCTCGACCAGAAGAAGGTCTATCGGTCTCAAGTCAGAGGCAACGCAGGAGGCAGGCAAGGAATGGAGCCGACGAGCGGACTTGAACCGCTGACCTGCCGATTACGAATCGGCTGCTCTACCAACTGAGCTACGTCGGCTCAACAACTTACGGCCAAAAGTTTTCCCATCTGTCTCCACAACCGAGAAAATCGGCAGGTCAGATGGGAGGCCTTCTGAACGGAATTCTAACATTTCCTCTTCGAATGGGCACAGGAGGCATGACCATGGGTCGCCACGAAACGGAGCGAAAAAAAACATTACACCCTCCTGGCGAAAGAACTTCGAGCGGCGAACGCAATTCCGGCCAGCGTTAGCTCACGCGCGGAAAGACCCGTTATGCCCGGTTTGTTTTGGCGTCCGAAATCCAGTGGAGGCACCCATGTACGGCGGTGAATACCGTGTTGAGATGCGCCATTGCCATTGCTTCGCCGAGGAAATTGGAAGGTGCTGGCGTCTTTGTTTCCCGCAGGATGGCAGCAAATGGCATGGCGGTCAGGTGCGGTCGAGCGATTGCGCGGGTTTCCACCGGCTAACGTTCTGTTGCGTATGCTAATGCTGCATGTGGCGCGGGGGGCTTCGTTGCGGGAGACGGTTGTGCGCGCCCAGCGGCGAACTGGGCCGACATTTCGGATGTCGCCTCAAACACTTGGCCAGTGCTAACAGCCTGTGCTTCATGTCGGCTCTCCTTGCCGGACAATTCCCATTAAGGACTTCTTTGTTTTCGACAAATGGCGGACGCAACGGGAAGTATCAGTGTTCCTAACGGCTCGTTGCTACTGCCCGTTGCCACCCGGCTAGACGTATGGCGTTATTGCTGTGGAACCTGCACCTGAATGATGTGCAGGTCACCTGTATCGGGATCGACAGCCACAATCACCGCCACGTGTTGATCTTCGTAATTCTGCAAAGCGGAGGGGTTGTTGACGTGGTACTTCTTGCTGTCCGCGTCGTTGGTGAACGTCTTGCCGTCGGAGCTTACTTTGCCAGCCATGTTCTTATTATTCTGAGCATTGGCCTGGTTCTGCTGAGTTTGGTTGTCATTCTGTTTGGTCGAGTCCTGAGCCACGGCCAGGATTGGCAAGGACAGGGCGAGAACCGCAACGCTTACCATGAAGGTTTTCATAATAGACACTCCTTTTTGCGCCCGGTTGGAATTACCAACGCGAGCTCACCTTTGAGCGCCAGACTACTTTTTGATAGGGGCTGAGCACAATTCCTCGCAGGAATGAAAGGGGATTACGACTTTCGAAGTAAGGATTTTCAGCGTCGGCTGGCTAGCCCTGGCCTGTTGCCCCATTGCGGACGAGAGCCTGCCCGACAAAGACTCCCGCCACGGCTGTTGAAGTGTCGCGGTCAAGTGGATGTGCAATTGCCGGTCGCGGACGCTCCACCTGAACTGATCGGGCAAGCGAATTTCAAGCGATCGTCGCAGATCAGGCCGTTTCAATTAGCTCACCTACCTCTGAAGTCCTATAAGCCCTTCACTCTCCCGAGGAATTGCTATCACGAGCGCCCCTGCCTACGATTCTTTTCGTGAGACAGATTCGATGTACTTTATGCAATTAAAACAGATATGCCAATTCGCAATCATGTTCTTCCTAACGGCGATGGTTTTCGCAACCATAGCTGAAAGTGCGGTCAACAGCGAGGATCAACCGAAAAAAGGTGGACAAGTCCAGATTCCAACTCGCCCCACCTCTCCTTTATTCAGCAGCACGCAAGGCAAGGAGAAAACGGAGATCCGTTTCGACCCCGCGACCGGCATGGTCACGCTGAAGCTATTGGTGCAGGATCCGAACGGATACTTCATTCCCAACCTTCGGCGTGACAATTTTGTTGTCTATGAAAACGGAGTCAGGCAGCAGAACGCGACGGTCGACATCGAGCACGCGCCCGTGACCTTGGCGGTACTCATGGAATTCGGGGGGCGGGCTCCCGCATTGAACCGCGAAATGGGTGACGAGGTGGCGAGAGCGGCGGAGCAGTTACTGGATGAACTCGGTCCGGAAGATAAAGTGACGTTCTGGAAATATGGCGACCAGGTTCAAAAACTGGCCGACGCAAATCAAAGTCGTGACGCCGTTAAGACTGAACTGATCACCATGGGGACTCCGGCAGTCTCCGAGACTAATTTGTACGACGCGATCATAGCGACGGTAGCGGAAATGAGGCCAGTGAAGGGTCGAAAGGCAATCGTTCTGATCACTTCGGGTATCGACACTTTCAGCAAAGCTCACTATGAGGACGCGCGGAAAGCCGCCGAGGAATCCGACGCGCCAATCTACGTTATTAGCCTGACTCAAGTACTTCGCCGGATTATGCAAATGCAGGATCGGCCCCTGGTGAATGTAGATTGGGACAAGCTGGAGCACCAGCTTCAGGAGATTGCTCATATATCCGGTGGACGTGCTTACACTCCGCCGAACACGATCCAGTTGTCTTCGGTTTACGACGACCTGATGGAGAATCTCAAGGTTCGATATGTAATCACGTACAAGTCGTCCAACAATCTCGACGCGAATGCTCCGCGGTCGGTTCGCGTTGAGCTCGTGGATCCACAAACCGGGAAGCCCCTTGTAATTCGGGACGCCAACGGCCGAATCGTTCGTGCCAGCGTGATTCTCCAGGAAAATTATGTGCCGAGCGCGGCAACCGGCCACTGAAACCGGTATCAAGGGTGACGTGGTTGCTGTGCCCGGCGAGATCGATCTCCTTTACCTGTTTTTGTGTGGTATTGAATGCCGCAATCGAGGGAACAGCGAAGCGGCCTGGGAGCTATTGGCTGCGCTGACCTCCTCAGATACGGCAACCCGAAGCGTCGCTCAAGTACTCTTGAATCGTTGCTAAGTCCCAATAGTTATTCTTTGACTTCAGTTGGCGAAGCAAATGACGGGTGCATACGATCCACTGCAGGTCGCGCTCTCAGTCCTCATTGCGGTGTCCGCTTCCTACGCAGCTCTCGATCTCGCCGGACGGGTGACCGCGGCGAGCGGTCGAGTACGACTGGCCTGGTTGATCGGCGGAAGCACGGCGATGGGCATTGGCATCTGGGCAATGCACTACATCGGGATGCTGGCCTTCCACTTGCCTGTCCCAGTGCAGTACGATTGGCCCACGGTTCTGGTGTCGCTCCTGGCTGGAGTGTTGTGTTCTGCTTTCGCGTTACTCGTGGTGAGCCGAAAAAAGATGGGTGCCACCTATCTTTTCGCAGGTAGCGCCGTTCTGGGTTGCGGCATTGCAGCAGTGCACTATATCGGCATGGCCGCGATGCGCTTGCCCGCCGAGTGCCGGTTCAACTTTGGTTTGGTGGCGCTCTCTATCGTACTGGCAATCTTATTTTCTTTAGCGGCGTTGTGGCTCGCTTTTTATTTTCGAGACGAGGCCGAGGGCATGGTCTGGCGCAAGATTGGTAGCGCTGTGGTCATGGGCACTGCAATCTCGGCGATGCACTATACAGGTATGGCTGCGGCTAGATTTGCCCCCTCAAAATCGAACCCAGACTTGGCAAACGCAGTGAGCGTCTCTACTCTGGGAACCGCTGGGATTGGTGTAGTTGTCCTGATCCTTCTGGGAGTGTCGGTGTTAACGTGCGCGCTGGGTCGCCGATTCTCCTCTCAGAGTCTGGAACTGGCTTTGGCGGAAGCCAAGGCGGAACTGGGACATCTGACCCGCGTAGCAACCCTGGGTGAATTGGCGGCTTCCATTGCCCATGAGATCAATCAGCCGCTGGGAGCAGTTGTCAGTTATGGAAGTGCTGCTCTACGTTGGTTATCTGCACAGCCGCCGAATCTCGATCAGACGCGCCAGGCCGTATCCGGCGCGATTCAGGAAGCCAATCGCGCAAGTGAGGTGATTGCAAAGATTCGAGCTCTGCTAGCAAAAACGCCGCCGGAGAAGACGCTGGTTGAAATTAATAAGGTCATTGGTCAGGCGTTGTCGTTGCTTCGTTCTGAGCTTAGGAAAAGTGATGTCAGGCTGCGCACGGAACTGGCGCCCGACCTTCCACCGGTGCCGAGTGATTCCGCGCAATTGCAGCAGGTCGTGTTGAATCTCGTCATAAACGCGGTGGAGGCGATGAGCGCAATCACCGACCGCCCGCGCGAGTTAATCATCCGCTCGACCAAGGACCCGCATGGTGTGCGCGTGGAGGTGGAAGATTCCGGCAAAGGCATGGATCGTCAGCAAGCCGAACGCATTTTCGAACCTTTTTTTACAACCAAGCCGGCTGGGATCGGAATGGGATTGGCCATCAGTCGCTCGATTGTTGAGGCGCATGGTGGACGGTTGTGGGTTACCTCCAAGGCTTCCCACGGGGCAATCTTTCAATTTACATTGTCGGTGGTGGCGAATGATTGAGCCCAAGTCCACGGTATTTGTCATCGATGACGATGCAGCGATTCGCGATGCGCTTCAAAGTCTGATTTCCTCGATGAAATTGCACGTCGAACTCTTCGGCTCTGCTGCCGAGTTTTTGCAGCGAGAACGATCGGATGTGCCCAGCTGTCTTGTTCTCGATGTAAGGTTGCCAGGGATCAGCGGGCTCGACTTTCAGAGGAAGTTGGCCGAAGCGAACCATTCCATCCCCGTGATCTTCATAACGGGCCACGGCGACATTCCCATGTCGGTTCGCGCTATGAAGGCTGGAGCGGTCGAGTTTTTGACCAAACCATTCCGCGATCAGGATCTACTCGATGCCATACACGTTGCGTTGGAGAGGGATCGCGCCAGAAGACAACAGGAATCAGAAATGATGGTACTGCGGGAAAAGTTCGAATCTCTGACGCCGCGTGAGCAGGAAGTGTTGCCGCTGGTAGTCTCGGGGCGCATGAACAAACAGATTGCCGCCGAACTGGGGACGAGTGAAATCACGGTGAAGGTACACCGTGCCAGCGTGATGAGAAAAATGCAAGCGGACTCACTGCCCGACCTCGTGAAAATGGCCGTTCGGCTAGGTCTCCTCACGAACTATTCGAAACTCTAGTTCCTGAACGGCCGTTCCCTATGCCTGAGTATAGTGACGGCAGTCTCAAGGAATAGTTGTTCTCCTCTCTACGGTTATTCCACCCTTCCAAACGCACAATAGATTTGCCGGCCTCACGGCTGATAGCTTCGCGATTGAAGCCGTGAGGGTAAGTTGAGAGACTTTGTTATTTCCGTGGTCGACGACGATGAATTTGGCCGGAAGGCTATTTGCAGGCTCCTGGTCGCGTGGGGTTTCCACGTCGAGTCCTGGGCAACGGCAGACGACTATCTGAAGAGTCGCTCGATGTGGCACACTTCATGCCTGGTGCTGGACGTACAGCTTCCTGGCATGAGTGGACTTGAGCTACAGCGCCAGTTGTTGGAGAAGCGTCACCGGATTCCGATCATTTTTGTCAGTGCTTCGGAGGATCCATGGATGCGAAAAGCGGCGATTGAGGCTGGAGCAGTCGACTATCTTCCAAAGCCAGTTTCTGAGGAGGCGTTACTTAAAGGAATCCGTTCGGCCCTGAACCTCAGCGAATCGGAAGGACCGGGGTCATGATTACCTTGGAGCGGGAGTTGCGGAACCTGGTGTGCTTTACCTGAACTGGTCGCGTTCCTGGGGGACCTGACGAATTGATTGTGATCTGACGATGTCGCGACCTTCACAGGGGGACTTGAAGGTTCTTCCCTCAAAGAACCTGAAAGCCCCCTGCCCGAAGTTTGCTATCAGCCTCTGTCGCCGTATTCGTCAATACACACGCAGAAGTCTTCACATGGACGGGGGGAAATGGGCAAACATCTTCTCCAGCGATTTTTGGAGATCCTTCATGGCTTTGTCTGGCTTGTCGGGAAGGGTGTCGCTCGCTGATCCTCGCCAAATCAATTTCTTGCTTCTGGTGTCGAACATGTCGATGACCAGCGTCCCAACCTCATAGTTGTCTACGTAGGTCGTCGCCTCGCCGAATCCACCCCAGCGCCATCCGGGGAACCCGTCGTAAAAGGTCCGCAGTGTAGGTTGTGCGTGGGTGGTGCCGATTGCCATAATCGTTACATCCCCGTCTGCCGGCGCCTCGGTCCAGCCCTTGCTTGCCAACTCTTTATTTACCTCTTCTTTGATGCGATCGTTCCACAGAGGATTTGGCGTCTCCACCTTACCCCACGAATAGGTTTTGTATTCCGAAAAATTTGTGTGGTGGTCATAGTCGGTCTTGATGTCGCGTGAAAATGCGGGAATAGTTATCGCTAGCAGGACCGCTACAGGCAGCAAAAAACGGACTTGTACCTTCATATTCTCTCCTTCGTATTGGTCTTGATCTCTCTGGCCGGATGTTAGCTATCAGACGTGCTGGTGCCAATTCCTCGGGAGGACGAACGGGGACTTCGAAAGAAGCCTAAGAGCCGAGTCAATCTTGCGTTTAAAAGCTTTATAAGACTGTAGTGGTAATCGTCGTTCGCATCTGCGAACTACCTGAAGACCTTCTCGCTTGCCAGTGCTCCCTTACAGCCAAAGTCCTACAGAGCTTTTCCACTCGCGGAGTAAGGGCCCCTAGATGTCCTCTCCGACCTCCGGTTCCGCCTCCTGACGAATTGTTTACGGATCGCTCTGTCACTACTATCCCGAATGAAAGAAGCACTTCTGCAGCAGCAAAGGCGCTGAAGAGAATTTTGAAGCTACGGGTAAACAGGGGTAAAGGAGAACCAGCATGGCAACCGCAACACTCATACACAAGGACGAAGAAATTCAGAAGGACGTGCTCGCTGAACTGAAGTGGGATGCTCAGATTCAGCCCAACGAGATTGGTGTCTCCGTCAAGGACGGGGTAGTAACGCTCACCGGATGGGTGGATTCGTTTCTGAAGAAATGGTCGGCCGAGGACGCCGCACACCGGGTTGCAGGCGTAAAGGCTGTGGCTAACGACATTGAAGTGAAATTGTTCAGCGAGCGCACGGACGCAGACATTGCCGAAGCTGCGATCCGTGCGCTGCAATGGGATGCCTCGGTGCCGGCAGACAAGATTCAGGTGACGGTTTCCAAAGGCTGGGTCACGCTGAAGGGCGACGTGAATTGGAACTTCGAGAAACAGGACGCCGAACGCGTAGTGAAACGTCTGACCGGGGTGAAGGGAGTGAGCAATCTCATTACGGTGAAGCCGACTACAACGCCGTCAGAACTGAAAAAGAGGATCGAGGATGCGCTGGTGCGCAACGCCAAGCTCGATGCCAACAAGATCACCGTCGACGTCCAGGGCGGCAAGGCCATATTGAAGGGAGCCGTCCGCGCGTGGGCTGAGAAGGAAGAAGCGGAACGGGTGGCGTGGTTGGCGCCGGGAGTCACATCGGTGGAAAACCGGATTGCGGTTGAGGTTTAGAAAAGTTGCAAGCGACTCAGACGAAACACGAAAGGAAATCAACATGCAAACTTCGCATAAATCTTTGCACGAATCGATGAGCGGTTTGATGGTAGCGACTCTGATTGCGTCAATGCTGTTCCTCTTTTCAATGCCACTATTGGCACAAAATCAGGAAAACCCCCAGGTTACCCAACTCCTCGCGGACGCTCGCGACGAAGCAGCGCAATTGAGCCGCGATGCCGATGAGATGGAGGCCTTGATTCGAACAGATGTGAGCTGGCAAACGCATGCCACGATGTTGGAGACAGTGAAAGATCACGTCAACAACCTGGGGCGCATCGCAACGCAACTCGAACAAAAGCGCGACTCGGCATCGGCGTGGCAGCAGCAGGCAATCGACCGCATGCTGCCGGTTCTGAGAGAACTCGCAACCAATACGACTGCGGCCATCAACCATCTCAACGAGAACAAGGGCCGCCCGCTTGAGACCTCATCGTATCCACAATACTTGAAAGAGAATGCGGAGACGGCTCAAGAACTCTCGGACATGATTTCGTCATTTGCGAAGTATGGAGAGTCCAGGGCAAAGATGGAAAAGCTGGAACAAAAGCTTGAGATTGCCAGTCGATAAGATGCCGCGATGATCCTCCTGTGCGCATGCCGGTTCGGCTTTCCGATAGGCTGAACCGGCGTTTTTCAAGCACGGGCACCGGGACCGCGACTGGAAACCACGGGATTCGAATACGCCAAAACGAACGTAGATGGAGGACGGTACTATGAACGGTGTTATGAATGACGAGATCAAGATTCTGTTGTCCCCGGCGATAGCGATAGTGCTCGCCTTGTGTTTAACGTTGGCTGCATGCAGCAACGAAAAAACTTCCGCTGCGAGTTCTTCGGTCAACGCGGCTACGCAGACTCAAAACCAGGCGCAGTCCCCGCCTAACCTGCAGAAACAACGACAAGAGGCGGAGCAGCAGGCGCGGCCTGATGTGGAAAAAGAGCGCAAACAAGCAGAGGACGAAGCTTCCAAAAATCTGGATCAGGAAGCCATGACTGCCATAGACGAAACTCAGAAAGCGATTGATGCCATCGCTGCCAATAAGACGGACCAGGCGTTGTCGGCGATTGAGCGGGCCACTGGTAAGATCAACATCTTGTTGGCTCGTAATCCCGCTACGGCGCTCATCCCTGTAGGTCTTCAAGTCGAAGTCATTGATGCGGCGCCTCACGATAGCAAGGACATCTCGGAAGTCGCGCAAAATGCGTCGAGGGCTGTGGAAGACAAGAACTATCCAGCTGCCCGCGTATTACTCTACGCGTTGACCAGCGAGATTCGCGTGCGCACCTATAACCTGCCGTTGGCGACATATCCGCTGGCGCTGCAAGAGGCCGCACATCTGCTCGACGAGAAAAGGCCGCAGGACGCCGACAACGTCTTGCTGACCGCGCTGAATACCCTGGCCGCGGTGGACCGAGTTACTCCACTGCCCTTGGTTCTGGCACGCGAAGCGATCGAGCAGGCCAAGGCAAAGAGTCAGACCGATAAGGCCATGGCACAAACGCTGGTGCAGACCGCAAAGAAGGAAACTGAGCGGGCGAAAGATCTCGGCTACGCAGGTCGGGATCCGGAATATGCAGCCTTGAACGCCGATATTTCGAACCTGGAGAAACAGCTGAAGGGAAATGAAGATGCAACCTCCGTTTTCGCCAAGCTCGAGGATAGGTTGTCGGCGTTTGTGAAGCGGCAGTCGCAGCAAGAGCGGCGCTGAGGACTGTCGCGCGGACGGGCAGCATCAAACCCGCAAGCCGGACTGGGCTTCGATAGCCAGTCCGGCTTTTCATTCTTGTGATTGGACGAATTCGCTGGGCGCTACTCAGGCATCCTTCACGGCGGGAGGGTAGCGCCGCAATAGTGTAATCGAAAATACCAGGACCAGAACGAGCAGACTCAGCAAACCAAGTTCAATCATGGAAGCGCGGAAAACGCGCGCGTTGTCGCCCGTCCATGTCAACTCCTTACCGAGGGTGGCCATTTCCAGGCTGATTACGAGAATACGTCGAATCGAGGCGATCAGACCGACGACGAGGAATGGCTCAGTGACGAGAACATGCGAGCGAATGGAGATGCGAACCGTATGCAGAATCTCGGCGAGCATCAGTACGATGAGAAGTTCGTTCAGAACCCGCAGTGTCTGCGTCGCCACCGTCCAATGAATTACGCTGTCGAGAAGAAGCTTGCTTGCACTGGCGAGGGCAGCGAGGATGGTTATGGAAAGCAGCACCGCCAGGACGGAATAGATTCCCATCTCAACAACGCCGAGAGAATCGTCAACGCGCCCACGCACGGTGCTTTCTGCCATCACATCAATCTCCGCCGCCTGAGTCGCCCATCGTCGGCCAATCGTCGGCGATGAAAGCGCAAGTGTCAAGCAGGGAAACCCGGTTTGGACGCGTGCTTACGATGGACTGCACGGTACTCCCAAAGTCGTACAGGTTTCTCTCACCCGGGCTGGAACCAAGACTAAGCCACCTCTCTCAATTCAGGGTCGCTCCCTCGTTCAATTGTTATTCAAAGGCCTGAACGATAGCCTTAGCCTTGAGATCGAACGCGGCATAGAGGCCGCAAGATCGAGTTTTCTTCGCCATGAATAAACATATTGAAAATCCCAAAGGACAATTGCGGGGCTGGAAATGTGGCGCTTGCGGCGACCTCATCACCAGGATTGAAGATGGCTGGGTCGAATGGCTTGCGAGTGAAGATGAACGCGGTGAACGGCTGAAGGGTCTACGGCTGGTTCATCGTTTATCGCGTTCCGCAGGATCGAACGGCCTGGGCTGCCGGTACGACAGCGTCGGGGAGTTCCGCAACGATCGCAGCATCGTGGAAGGTTTATCGCTCGAAAGATTTGTGGGATCGGATGGTTTGATGCTCCTCCTCTCTTTTCTGGCCGCAGGTGAAATGCCCTGCGGAGATGTACTCGAACTCGCAAAGCGGGTGCAGATCCCAGGATACGAACAGGCTCGGGAACTCTTCCCCGAAGCGATTGGCATGGGAGTACTTTCTCCCACGATCGGGAAGGGGTACTACATGCAATCTGAGATTCGAGAATTGTTGAGTTGGGTTAACCGCGAAACGAATTCTTAAAATAAGACTTTTGTGTTATCAATCCCTCTTGCCTGAAGCGAATTTTCCAATAAGCGTTGTCGTCGAATTTTTATTCGCTCTACTGATGAATTGTTTTGAGCGCCGCAGATTGTTAGCTTCGACACATTAGCTTCGACACATTAGCTTCGACACAAAAGGTCGGCTCGGGAGGTTACTAATATGGGCAAGACTATTGGCATTGATCTTGGTACCACGAATTCGGTGGTGGCAATCATGGAGGGCAGCGAACCCAAAGTCATTCCCAATGAAGAAGGCGGGCGCACCACTCCCTCGGTCGTGGCTTTCACAAAAACCGGCGAGAGGCTGGTAGGGCAAGTAGCCAAGCGCCAGGCGATCACGAATCCTGAGAACACGATCTTTTCGATCAAGCGTTTCATGGGACGGCGCTATGACGAGATCAAAGAAGAATTAAAGATGGTGCCGTACAAAGTTGAGCCCGAAGGCGACCATGTGGTGATTGTGGCGCAGGGAAAGAGATATACGCCACAGCAGATCTCGGCCATGATTCTGCAGAAGTTGAGGAAGGCGGCAGAGGACTACCTTGGAGAGCCGGTTCAGGATGCGGTAATCACGGTTCCAGCATACTTCAACGACGCGCAACGCCAAGCTACCAAAGATGCCGGCAAGATCGCCGGGCTTGAGGTGAAACGCATCATCAATGAGCCGACGGCAGCGGCGCTCGCGTATGGTCTCGACAAGAAGAAAGACGAAACGATTGCAGTCTACGATTTTGGCGGCGGCACGTTTGATATTTCGATCCTGCGAGTTGGGGACGGCTTGATCGAAGTGGAGGCCACGAACGGCGATACTCACCTCGGCGGTGACAACCTGGACCAACGCCTCGTCGACTGGCTGATCGACGAATTCAAGAAAAACGAAGGTCTCGATCTGCGTGGCAGAGGCAACGAGATGGCGCTGCAGCGTCTTCGCGACGCGGCGGAGCGAGCCAAGATCGAGCTTTCCAGCACGATGGAAACCGAGATCAATCTGCCATTCATTACTGCAGATGCCAGCGGCCCAAAGCATCTGGTAACGAAACTCACGCGGGCAAAACTCGAGAGCATGGTTGAAGATCTCATCCAGCGCTCCGTGCCGCCCTGCAAGCAGTGCATGAAAGATGCGGGCGTGGATGCCAGCAAGATCGATGAAGCGGTGTTGGTTGGCGGACAAACTCGCATGCCGCGCATTCAGCGACTCGTCAAAGAGCTCTTTGGAAAAGAAGGCAACAAGGGAGTCAACCCGGATGAAGTAGTCGCAGTGGGCGCCGCCATCCAAGGGGGCGTACTAGGCGGCGAGGTAAAAGATTTGCTGCTGCTGGATGTTACCCCGCTGACGCTGTCGATCGAAACTCAGGGTGGTGTGGCAACGCCAATGATTCCGCGGAACACGACCATTCCGACCCGCAAGACTGAGACGTTCTCGACTGCAGCCGACAGCCAAACCGCGGTTGATGTTCACGTGCTGCAAGGGGAGCGTCCGATGGCGAACCAGAACCGCACATTGGGCAAGTTCCAGCTTACTGGCATTCCTCCTGCACCACGGGGCGTTCCGCAGATCGAAGTTACTTTCGACATCGATGCCAACGGCATCCTGAACGTGACCGCGAAAGACCTGGCGACGGGAAAGGATCAGACCATCAAAATTACATCGTCTTCCGGCCTGTCGAAAGAAGAAGTCGAGCGCATGGCCAAGGAGGCAGAGGCACACTCGGACGAGGACAAGTCGCGGCGTGAGCAGATCGAATCGAAGAACCAACTCGACTCATTGGTCTACAGCGTCGAAAAAATGCTGCGAGAAAATGGCGGCAAAATCTCCGGCTCGGAGCGCGGCGACGTCGAGAATGCGATTGCCGATGCAAAGAAGGCCTTGGGGTCGAATGACAAAGCGAGCATGGACAATGCTCGCGAGCGTCTGACGCAGGCTTCGCACAAACTGGCGGAACAAATGTACCGGTCTACGTCCACGCAGTCACGAGGATCGTCGGGAGATGGAGGCGCGGCGGGTACGGGCGCGGCTTCGTCATCCGGCGGGCAAAGCAAGAAGGATGAAGGTGTGGTCGATGCGGAATATGTAGATGTGGATACGAATCGCTAAAAACGCCGTTTCTAGCGTGGGATCGCATGCATGACGGTTATGGACATTACGCTTCACTATCTGGCGCCTGTGGGCCCACAGCACCTGCAGGCTATATACAGGGTCCGGGAAGTGTACGGTATTCGCCGATTGAGCCTGGATGAAATCAGGCACTCGATTTTGGTGGAGTATGACGCGTCTCGCTTGCGCCTCGAAGATGTGCGGGCGCTGCTTCGAAGTGCAGGCTTGGATACGGACGGTGGCTGAAGGAGTTTTTGATGCTGGTTGAAGTGTGTGCTCATATCGAAGGAATCAACGAGATTAAGCAGCCCGAGGTTCGCGTCTGCGAGCTGTGCGTGCAGATCGGATCGCCATGGGTGCATTTGCGAACTTGCCAGGAGTGTGGCGTCACACTTTGTTGTGATTCCTCGCCCAACCGCCACGCGACCAAACATGCTCATGCGAGCGGACATCCGGTCATTGCCTCCGCCGAACCGGGGGAGCGTTGGCTCTACTGCTACCCGGATGACGCGTTCGCACAGTACTAGCCGGGTGAGGATTCGTATCTTGAAAAGCGACGGAACCGGCACGGCCAATAACGAGAGCTCAGGGACGACGCGGAGAACTCGGGAAGACGTCCTGGGTCCCAAAGAGGAGGAACTGCGCAAGCTGGCCTCCGAAGGGAAGAGCGATGAGTTCTTTCGAGAGATTATTCCACTGCTGAAGCCGCTCCGGTCGTACCTCAAGCGTCGTCTTCGTGGTACTCGCCTGACCCAGCGAGCCAATATCCCTCTCAACAGCGTGGACATGCTCGACGACGTGATGCTTGAGGCCTACGAGAAGTTCAATCGCAAGCCGAAACGTTTGACACTCGAACAGTGGCTCTACCGGCTGGCAAACGAAGAACTCGACCGCTATGTTTCGAAGCGAAGGTCGACCGAAAAGCGTCGAAAGAGTTTAGAAACCTTAACCCAGACTGAGTTGCGCACGCTGGAGGAGATGCCGATCACGGCTGATGCCGACGGAGAAGTCTGGTTTCCCGAGGAATTGGACGATAGCGAATATCAGGCGCTCGATTTTTTGCCGCCGGCCTTTGACGATACGCCTGAGCAGCAGCTCGAGAGGAGAGAACAGATCCTCGAGATCATTAGGGCTCTCGCCGATCTTTCCGATCGCGAGCGAACGGTGTTCGAACTTTACGTTGTCGAAGGTTTCTCAAAAGGAGCTGTGGCCAGAATCTCTGGCGTGCCAACGGACGAGGTTCCGCGCATCGCGGAAAAGGTCAAAGAGCATATTCGGCAAGCGATCGCGGCGAATCAGGAATCGAAGGATAGAAGCGAAAAGGCCTCTTGATCAAGGACGGGTGAGCAGCTACCCATTCATCACGTAACGGTGGACGAACGTCACCGCCATTGCTCCCTCGCCCACCGCTGATGCGCAACGTTTGACTGAGCCGTGGCGCACATCACCAGCTGCGAATACTCCCGGAATGCTGGTTTCCAGGTAATAAGGATCCCGATCGAGCGTCCAGTTGTCAGGACGCCGGCCGTTCTTCAGCAGGTCCGGCCCGGTAACCAGATAACCGCCCTCATCACGAACGATGCCGACTTCCTCCGCCCACTGAGTATGAGGAGAGCCGCCGAGGCAAAGAAACAGCCAACTGGTTTTTGCATCCGATTGCTTGCCCGTTTCTTTGTTTCGTAAAGTGATCGATTGCAGAACAGAATCGCCATGGAGAGCGACCACCTCAGTAAGCAGTAGCAACTCCACTTTGGGCGATGATTGAATCCGATCAATCAGATACTGAGACACAGACTTCTTCAGCGAGCTGTCGCGCACGACCAGCGTTACTTTTCCAGCGTAGCGGGAGAAGTGCATGGCGGCCTGCGCCCCAGAGTTGCCACCCCCGACAATGAAAACGTGATCGGTGACGAGGCAGAGCGATGCCTCGCTCGCGCCTGCACCGTAGTAAACGCCGGCACCGCGGAAACGATCTTCATTCGGAAGATTCAGTTTGCGGTACTCGACGCCGGTCGCGCAAATTGACGCGCGCGCAATAATCTTGGTTCCGTCTGCCAGGTAGCCGATTCCTCTTCCTGGCTTGAACTCGCCGCGGACGCCTTCCCGAAGCAATAGAATCTCCGCACCGAAGTGACAGGCCTGTTCCCGTGCGCGCAGAGCAAGGTCGGCTCCACTGATGCCGCCCGGAAAGCCGAGATAGTTCTCAATCTTCGGACTGGTGCTCGCTTGTCCTCCGACCGCAAAGCGTTCAACTACAACTGTCTTCAGACCCTCTGAAGCGCCGTAAACAGCGGCGCTAAGACCGGCGGGCCCCGCTCCATATATCGCCAAATCGTACTCTGATCGCGAGGGATTGAGGAACAATCCCAGCTTCTCGCTGATCTGCCGAACCGTGGGGCACTCGAGCCGGGTACCGTCGTGAAAGACGCAGAGCGGCAATCGTTTTGCATCGTACTCGCCGGTGTACGCTCGTAATGCGTCCGGCCGGTCGGGGCTGACCTCAATCCATTGGAAAGGTACGTCGCTACGGTGTAGAAAATCGCGGATTGCGAATGCCTCTGCAGATCCGCGAGTTCCAAACACCAAGACCTTTGAGTCCGATTGGTTCACGGTCGTTCTCGCTGTGGGCGTTCAGGTTTGCGCATTTCGCTCGTTCTTCAATTTTGCCTGCTAACGAATGCTGGCCGCCCATACCTCGAGCAGCCAGCATCTTTCCACAATTCTGTTCCCATCACGCTGCCTTTTGCGTAGTTTGCCCAGCAGTCTGTGACTTAGCAGGCTGAGACTCAGACTTCGACTCAGACTTCGGCTGAGATGTGCCCGTTTCAATGGGTATCTGACGGGCATTGCTCTGCGGTTGCGGAGCTGGAACACTGATTTTCAGAACTCCGTTCTGGAATTCGGCGCGCGCCTGGTCAGTCTTAGCGCCCTCCGGCAAAGCAATCGCCCGATAGAATTGTCCATAACTGCGTTCTGTTCTTTGAATGCCACCTTCGTTCTCTTCCTGTACGAACTGTCGCTCGCCCTGGAGGATGACGGCATCATCCGTGATCTCGACGGTGACATCTTCGTCTGACAGGCCCGGCAGTTCAGCTGACACGACAAAGTTACCGTCTTGGTATCCCACTTCAACCGGCGGTATCCACATAGCGCTGGCACTATCGCTCGGGCTGCTGGAACTCGCCCCTGGTTGAGCAAATGCCCGGCTTATCTCTTGCTGCAGCCTTCTCAGTACGCTAAAGGGAGAGTCATTGAAAAAACCAAGAGGATCAAGCAACAGGGACGGAACTGAAGGGAGAACATTTTGTCGCGCCAGAGAAGTCTGTTGGCTATTCCGCTCTTGCCGCGAAGTTTTCTGCAAAGAGGATTGTTCTTTTGTTTGTTCTGCTGTTTGTGCTGACATCATCTGCCTCCATATATGGCGATTCTTAATCGCTGGCTAGAATTGCGTGTGCTCAACTGCGCACGAAGCCCGACCGCTCGACTGGTCGTTTCTCGTGTTGGTGATTGTGCGGGAGAGATTGTTGCAATTTACGCAGGCGGGCTCCTTTTGCAAACATGATTGAGGAGCAACCTCGCAAAATCATTGAAGTGCCGACCGAGAAGCCAAAGACCCATGGCCCCAGCCGAGGTGAATTCGTCCAGAAGACTGCGGCGAGCAGCAGTGAAACGATTCCTTCGAACGCCGCCCAAATCCAGGCTGGAAATTTGAACCAGAAAGCGGAAATGGTTCGAAACAGTCCGACAACAGTAAAGTACGATGCGAACAAAAGCATCCAAGCAGTTCTACCTGCCGATGGATGCGTTGCAACGAGCAGTCCGATTGCAACGCCCGCAACGCACGGCATCAGGTGCAGAAGAAATCCGCCCCAGCTGCGTTTGTGAAAGGCATGAACGGCCTCGATTAACCCACTCATGGCAAGGAGCCAGCCGAATAGCACCGGCGACGCCCCGGTCGAATCAGCCACCCTAAGGGTTCCCAGGGCAACTGTTCCCAATAGGATCAGCGCGACGCCCAGCCGCATGGACCAGACTTCCCTGCGACGGAATCGTTCTAACTTGCCGGCCTCTGTCCAGGCATCGGAGGTCCTTGCTTGCTGTCGATGTTCGATCACACGAATTCTCCGCTTTCACTTTCCGAACGTGGATGGATCAATGTTCTGACGAGCCTTAGACGATGCTAGCGATGCGAGATGCGAGCGGCAATTGCTAAGGAGGTGGAAGTGCTCTTCAGAACTGAGCGCTAGACGAAGGTCCGTCCAGCGATGCAAAGGACTATAAGACTTAAGGCGTAGGAACCGCAGTTCGGACAGGACTCTTCGGAGCTGCGCTGGATGCGCCCTCAACGGGCATCCCACTCAGGCCGAGTTTCGCGTGTGTTGCCGAAACACGTAGAGGTACTTATCGTCGGAGCTGGTGGCCAACGGCATGTTTTTTTTCTGAGCGGCACGGTGCACAGCCGCCCGTAGATCGGCCTTTTTTACTCCAACCTTCAAGAACTCAACTTTCAGCGCACTGTACTCGTCGAGTTTTTCCAGGTCGCTCAGGATCTGCGAGACCATCTTGTGATGCTTGCCCATTCGCCGGTTGGCTGCCGC
The DNA here is from genome assembly GCA_963801885.1 of uncultured Acidobacteriaceae bacterium. GTDB lineage: Bacteria > Acidobacteriota > Terriglobia > Terriglobales > Acidobacteriaceae > Sulfotelmatobacter. The sequence continues at coordinate 1,599,067 of CAWDGL010000008.1, read as the reverse complement.
GGCCAGAGGAATGGCCGCGAAATGAAGTTTCGGAGGGGGGTTGTTCTTTTCTTTCACACGCACTCCTATTTCATTCGTTGCGAACTGCAGCGTAGCATACCCTACAAAGACGAACTGCAAATGAACATATTATTTGCGTTTGTATTTTGTGTAACGTATCGCAGCGTATTGTATTACAGTGGGCTAACGTAAAGGTTATAACGCTAAACACTAACACGCCATCCTTGAACTGGGGTCCGTTGGTGAAAGAGTAGCTGAACATCCACGATGTACGGTGGACATCTGGGGCCGCTTGCGCCTCCCTGTTGCGCTCGTAGCTCGATTGCTCGCAGCTCGAATCGATCGCCGGAGAACTGCAATGGAATTCCTCAGAACTCTCTTTTCTCCCAATGATTTCATGCCCCATGGATATTGCTATTCATGGAATGCCGGCCTTGTCTGGCTGCATGTCATCTCCGATTCTTTGATCGCGCTGGCCTACCTCTCCATTCCGGTGACGCTGGTTTATTTCATCCGCAAACGGCGAGATCTGCCATTTAACTGGATGTTCGTTGCCTTTGGAGTATTCATTCTGGCATGTGGGGCTACCCACGCCATGGAAGTGTGGACGCTCTGGCACGCCACTTACTGGCTCTCGGGCGCGGTCAAAGCTGTAACTGCTATAGCTTCGCTCACCACTGCGGTTCTCCTGGTCAAGCTGATTCCGCAAGCGCTGGCACTGCCGAGTCCACAGGAGTTGAGGCGTGAGATCGCCGAGCGCTCGCGCGCTCAAGCCGATCTCGCCCATGCGAAAAACAACCTGGAACAGCGCGTAGAGGAACGCACTGCGGAGATCGCTGCGACCAATCAGATACTCACCCAAGAGATTCGCAGGCGTGCGCAGACAGAAGACGAACTGCGGGAAAGTGAGGAGCGATTTCGTTTGCTCATTGAAGGAGTCCGCGACTATGCCATTTTTTCACTGACTCCGACGGGATACATCACGAGTTGGAATGCTGGCGCTGAACATATCAAGGGCTACAAAGCGGCTGAGATCATAGGCCAGCACTTCTCCGTTTTTTACACGCAAGAAGATCTTGAACGCGGGAAGCCACAGATGCAGTTGCTCACAGCAGCGGACGACGGGCGCTCTGAAGACGAGGGCTGGCGGGTGCGGAAAGACAAATCGCGCTTCTGGGCCAACGTGATCATGACGCCATTGCGCGACCCGGAAGGAAAGCTGATTGGCTTCTCGAAGATAACTCGTGATCTCACCGAACGGAAGCAGGCTGGGGACGCCGTGCAGGAGGCCAGGTCAGAGCTGGCGCGCATGGCCCGGGTAACGACGATGGGGGAGTTGACCGCGTCGGTCGCGCACGAGATAAACCAGCCCCTTGCGGCAATCGTCAATAACGCAAATGCCTGCAATCGGATGCTGGCGAACCAGTCGCCGGATATCGAGGAGTTGCGCGAAGCTGTTATCGACATCGCACAATCCGCGACAAGGGCCAGCGAAATCGTCTCGCACATACGCGCTTTCTTCAAGGGAGCAAGCCAGGACAAGGCGCAAATCGATCTGAATCAAATCATCCACGAAGTTCTTTCGCTAACCGTTGCAGAGGCCGAGAGGAATCGCGTTTCGGTCCAAACTGAATTGGGAGGCGACTTACCCCCAGTCTTGGGCGTCCGAGTTGAACTGCAGCAGGTTGTCCTGAATCTTGTGATGAATGGTATCGAGTCAATGACCTCCGAAAAAGGAGAGCGAAAATTGCAGATCAGCTCTCAACAACAAGAACCGGGGAAATTAGTGGTCACGGTTCAGGATTCTGGCGGGGGCCTCGACCCTCAACATGCCGTTCATATTTTCGATAGCTTCTTTACCACCAAACCTGCAGGAATGGGCATGGGACTGCCGATCAGCCGATCGATCGTGGAGGCCCATGGCGGCCAATTGAAGCTTGTCCCGTTGCCGCGGCAAGGAGCCACTTTCCAATTCACCCTCCCGGCGTGCGCCTAGCGCCGGCATTCGCGGTCCAGCATGAACGACACTCTGCCCATTGTCTTTGTGGTTGACGACGAGTCAGCCGTTGGGATCTCTATCAAGAGATTGTTGCAATCCGTCGGCCTTGAAGCTCGACACTTTACTTCGGCGAGCGAGTTTTTGCGCGCGAAACGTCCCGATGCGCCGGGTTGTCTCGTCCTCGATGTCCGCCTGCCCGACCTGAGCGGTCTTGATCTCCAGCAAGAACTGGCGAACGCCAACGTGGACCTTCCCGTGATTTTTATCACCGGGCACGCCGACATTCGCATGACCGTCCGCGCCATGAAGGCAGGTGCCGTGGAATTTCTCACGAAACCTTTCCGCGAGCAGGAGCTACTGGAAGCGGTGCAGCGCGCCATCAGTAGACACCGCCTGACCCGAGATCAACGCGCTGCGATGAGAGTGTTGCAGAGCCGCTATGAGTTGTTGACGCCTCGCGAGCGCGAGGTGTTTCCCCTGGTCGCAAGCGGCTTACTCAACAAGCAAGTCGCCGCCGAACTTCATGCCAGCGAGAAGACGATCAAAGTCCACCGCGGCCAGCTGATGCAGAAGATGGAAGCCCATTCCCTGTCGGACCTCATCCGAATGGCCGAACAGCTGGGAGTTCTTTCCCCCAGGTCCTAGTCACATAGGACCAAGGCCCAATAGACGAAATTAACATCCGCGTCTAGTCTCACACTTGTAAGGGGGAGATGAGTATGAGTTCACTAAATTTTAGCGCTGCAGAGATCGGAAACGGGCCTCCTCCGCTACCCGAGGTGATCCAATCGGATCCGAAGGGGCGGGGAAAGGCAAAGGACAGTGCGGCTCGGATAGCGATCGTGGACGACGATCCATGGGTGCGAAGATCGCTGGACAGGTTGATGAGGTCTGCAGGTTTCAAAACACAGTGCTTTGGGTCAGCAGAGGAATTTCTGGAGTCCGCCGATGATTCCCTCGGCTGCATGATTCTCGATCTGAAGCTTCCAGGGATGAACGGACTGGAACTTCAACGTCGCCTGGCGGACGAGCATAAAAAAATACCGATTGTTTTCGTGTCAGCACAGGACGACAGGGCTTCGAAAAGTCAGGCCTTGAAGGCAGGAGCCACGGCCTTTCTGAATAAGCCCTTCGGGGATGAGACCTTGCTCGAGGTTGTGGACTCGGCATTGAGACTGGGAAGATCGTGAGAAGAAGATCGTGAGTATATGCAATTCAATGGTGCGTAATCTGACGTGGTCGCAAAAGGCGTAGCTGACAGCTCCCAGCGTCAGCATGCAAAAAGCAGAGATCGTCAGAACGCACTACAACGTAAACGGAAAACGGGGCGACTGGAGGCTGCAATGGCTATGGTTAAAAAAATCGTTGAGCGACGGCCCAGAAGCGGTCGGCCTTCGCTAGGAGTAACCACATCCCCCAAGAATTCTGCTGGGGCCAAGATCCACGAGATTCTGCTCAGAGATCCATCGCGTGAGTTGGCGAACTCCAGGAAGGACTCGCCGAATTCTGACGACAGGGAAAAGCTCTTGCCTGAGACTCGCCCGGCCGCCGGCCGTTGTTTCAAAGTGTTGGTCGCAGATGATCACCCGGTTGTACGCTCCGGGCTGGCGTGGCTGCTCGGCAATCGGAGTGACATGCAGATCATTGGCGAGGCCAAGGACGGGCGCGAAGCCGTGGAACAATTTTCCTCGCGACATCCCGACATCGCATTGTTGGATCTCCGCATGCCCGTGATGGATGGGATCCAGGCCGTAGCTCAGATTTGTGAGAAAGATCCCTCCGCCCGTCTTGTCATTCTCACTACCTTTCAGAGCGAAGAGGACATTTATCGCGCGCTTCGGGCTGGCGCTCAGGGATATCTGATCAAGGATGCGCCGGTCGAAGAGTTGGTCAGTTGTATCCACGCCGTATGCGAAGGCAGGTCTTGGATTCCACCTTCGGTGGGCGCCAAGTTGGCCAAGCGGGTCACGGATCGGGAACTGACCCGGCGCGAGATGGAAACCATGCAGGCAATCGCTCGTGGCAAAAGTAATAAAGAGATCGGATGTTTATTTGACATCAGCGAGGCCACGGTCAAAGTGCATGTCACACATATTCTGGAGAAGTTGAAGGTCACCGGAAGAACGGAAGCCATTAACGTGGCGGTAAGAAGGGGATTGGTGGAGATCGACTCGGCGCTGGTCGCATAAATGATTAAGGGAGTAATGCCATGAAAGCAGAGAATGCAAATGTATTTCACATGCCTCGTCCTTTGAGTGTCATCGACGGCCAACCCTTTTCGAAGGAAGATTACGCTGCCGAGGCGGCCGTCCTTGAGATGTCTCAATCGCCCGCTGCCATCTGGCGGTCGGCATTTCTCGAGCTGATTCTGCGCCAGATTCCAGATGGTGTAATCGTTTCTGACCGAGAGGGAACCATCATCTTTGCCAACCCTGTCGCAAAGCAATTCGCGCAGTTTGACCCGGAAGGACAGCCGCTTGATCGTGTGCAGAGGATTTGGGGAGAACTGTTCGACGGCGCCGGAGCTTACATAGCCGCCGAGGACTGGCCTCTGATGAGAGCTCTGCGAGGGGAGCGGACGAGCGCTAAGGAGTGCCGTCTGATCAATCTAGGAGGGGATTGCAGCGAAATTGTCTTCAATGCGCGCCCCGTCCAGGACGTGTCCGGCCAGGTTGTCGGAGCCATCGCAACAATTACGGATATCACCCATCAGAAACGTGCGGAATGGCAACTCCGCGAAGAATTGCTGGAAAAGCAGCGTACCAACATGGCCGCGGATATTCACGATACGGTATCTCAGAGTCTGACCGCGATCGTGCTCCAACTGAGGGCAGTGGAGATCGAAATGCCCAGGAGTGCTGAGATGGCGCAAAGACATTTGCGCTGCGCACAAGATGTTGCCCAAGACAGCTTGCGTGAGACCCGGCGTTCCATTTGGACGCTGTCTCAAGAATCACTTCAAGGACAAGATCTGGCGCAGGCGCTTTCGCTGTTGGCTCAGCAGTTCTTCACCGCGACACCGGTCAAATTGAAACTCTCGCTGCAGCAGGAACCGCACTCCTTGTCGCCCGATGCCCGCCGCCAGTTGATAAGGATCGGTAGGGAGGCGTTTGCCAACGTGTTGAAGCACGCAAAGGCAACACGAGTTCGCCTCGCATTGCTTTACACCACTCGAGAGATCCGCTTGTATGTGGACGATAACGGCCGCGGATTCGCGTCCCCCGGTCGTCCGCACGCTGCCGGCGGCTATGGTTTGACCAGCATGTCGCGGCGCGCCGAAAGCCTGGGCGGAAAGATCGATGTCTGCAGTTATCCGGGCCGGGGAACACGCATTGTCGCACATGTTCCTTTGGATTCTCGCGTTTTGGGAGGGTCGGCATAGCGGGCCGGCACGAAGGTTTCAATGGCTACAACGCGAAGCATCGAGTAGGAGTCGTACACGCGAGTCGGACTCATGCGTAAGCGGAGGCTACGTACCTGCTCTGAAAGTCAAATGATGCCCATGTGTGATTGTGCGGTGATTGGGCATTGAATACGATGAGCTTTTTCCTGGAGCTAAGACTTCTGTCCTTCGCCCAGAGTTCAGGCTCAAGGTCAACCGCACTAACTCGCCGTTGTTAAGAGCAGCTCAAGGCTTCTCAACTGCGAATGGAAAGAAAGGAAGTTGGAGGTGTGTTATGAGTTCCGCCAGCCTAAGACTCATCGGCAACGTCAGCGACATCTGTCGGCCCATATATAGCAGCGACAACCAGGAGCAGGTGACCGTGTTTGTGGAGGGCGCCGAGCCGTTGTACGCCGAGATCCGCATTCCCAACAAGCAGGGATGGAGACTTGGCCAAAAAGTAGTGGTCATGATCGCGCCGGTTTCGGCGGACGATGGCTGGGACTCGTCGACCTAATCTGTCTACTCCCATACCCGGGCCCCCGATCGAGGCGCTAAGAGGTGGCGCAGATATGAGCGACCAGCGGACGCTCCAAGACCGCGAGAAACAAATCGCGACTCTGCGCGAGCTAAGGAAAAGGAGGCACGAAGAGCGGGCTGGGCGGCCACCCAGGCTGCTGAGCAGTCTCGACGCGCCTGCCGTAATCTCGAAAGAAGAGATCAAGGGCCTTCTCAAGGCGGAATATCAGAATCTTGTGGTGAGTCTTTATCTGCAGCTGGGTCCCGACAAGGTAGCGCCCATACAAAAAGCTCTGGCAAGGTCCTTTCACTCTCTACAGACTCGCGAACTGGAGCGACGGAAAGACTTGATCGAAGCAATTCCCAAAGCACAAAAGGAAATGCTCACGCACGACTTGAAGGAAATTGAAGAACTTCTCGCGCAATATTATGTTCCGCACGATGCCCACACGCTGATCATCTTCAAGTCTGCAGGGGAACTAAACCGTGTCATTCAACTCCCGGTTCACGCGACGGACAGCTTAACGATTGATCCCGACCCCTACATTGTTCCGCTGGAGATGATTCTGGAGGAGAATGAGCGAGTCCTCTTCCTCGAAATCGAGAAGCAGGAAAGCCGATTTCAAATTTACCACTTTGGACAGCGCCAGGAACAAGACAGGATCCAGTCCTTTGTGCCCTCGGATCGCGTGGACGATTCGATTCCTGGACGCGCGCAGCGGCATCGCCTGACGCACCTCGAGCGACATTTGAAGGCGACTGCCCAAAAGGCATATCACCTTTACAACGATTCGTCCTTCGACGTCCTGGTTCTAATGGGCGAGGAGCGAGTCATGCACCTGCTGGAAGAGTTCCTTCACCCGACTGTCAAGGCACAGATTATCGGCCGCATCTATGGCTCACCTGATGCGGATCCTCGCGACCGGAAGAGCCTGATCGAAAACGCGCTTCGCGACCACAAAGCTGATCGGGAGATCAAAGCGATTGCGGAGCTGAAAGAACACAATCCCGCTGAGATTGCTCGCAGCCTCGGAAGCGTTGTCAAAGCCTGCAACCTGTTCCTTGTCCGCAAGTTGATCGTTAGTGCGGGTTTTCACCACCAAGGTTTTATCTGCAAGGAACATCACTATCTTTCCCTTGAGCCCACCGACTGTCCTTTCTGCGGAAAGAAACTGGTTTCTGTCGAGAACCTGGTCGACGAGATGATCGAGATAGCGCGGCTTCACGCGGTCGAGATCACCATTGTGAGCCATCATTGCGAACTCTTAACCGAGTATGACGGGATTGCTGCGATCGTTTACGCTCCGGTAACTGCCACCTGATATGTCACCATCGTACTTAAGAGAAAAGGCCCAGACCGAGTTCCCGTTCGGTCTGGGCCTTCCAGCAAAGTCTTTACGCTGCTTGTCTGAGTTGAGAGTGCGAGGGTACCGGCAAACTATGAATGGCGAAGGCCAACATTACATAGGACCATCCGCGGAAAATTAAGGAAATCCCCACGGCAACGCCCATGAACCAGAGGCCGGACCACGGCCATTGCATCCAAAGCAAGATGCCAAGCAGCAGCGTGACCGCGCCGTCGAATACTGCCCACCCCCAATTTGGAAACTTCAGCCGGATGGCAGCAATCACTCGGAAGATTCCGATTACGGTGAAGAATGAAGCAAAAAGTAGTGTCCATGCGAGTGCGCCGGCCACCGGGTGTGTGACGATCATCAGTCCGATGAAAATCCCCAGGATGCCGGCCATCAGGTGGAGGAAGATTCCTCCCCACTTGCGCATGCGAAACGCGTGGATCGCTTCGATCACACCGCTTAGCACGATGAGCCAGCCGAGTACGAGCACTGTCCCAAGAGTCGCGGCGGGTGCGATGATGAGCGCGATGGTTCCCAGAATAAGCATCAGGATTCCCAATCCCAGAAACCATCCCCATCGGTGGCGAAGACCTTCAACTTCCATAAGCAACGGAGTCGTGATCATAAATTCCTCGCTAAATCAGTGATGTCTCATGATGCTATTGAACCGCCGAGCGTGAAACAATTCCTCGTAAGCATGACCACCCATTCCGAGGTACTGCCTAGGTTCAGGGCGGCCACGAGTGAGAGGCCGGCCTACGACTGTTGCAGTAGTACAACGAAGCGCCGGTGATGCTTCCTCGGAAAATAAAGACGATCACGTACTCAACACCAGCACAACAAAACTGGAGCATCATAAAAGAGGAACAGAGTGGCCCGCTGTTCTATCGGCGGTGGAGCTCTATCGGACGTGGAAGTCCCAAGCGGGCTGCCCGTCGTTCCACTGGACTACGCGGTATCAACCTGTAGCGTTCGATGCGGTCTGCGGGCACCCAATGATGCAAACCGGGATAGGGATGCACATAAGCAGCGCGATTGGCCCAGATGCGTCCCCAAGGCGCGTTGTGAATGAACAGCACGTGAGCGCCCCAGTCAAAGCGACACACTCCCCAACCCCACGGACGGAAGGCGGCCGTAATGACGGCGCCGAAACCAAAACTGATCGCAGCGCCGACGACAATTCCTGGCCGAGGCGGGTAGAAAACCACGAATGGGTCATAGACAGGCACGCAGATGAATGCCGGATCCACCGGGTCGATCTCAATGTAGGGACCGCCGGTCACGACGATTTTGTCGTTGCTGCGCAAATAGCCATAGTCCTTCGCCTTTTGACGCATGCGCTGGACTGCGTCCATCACGTCCTGGTGCTGCGTGAGAAAGGCTTCACCCAGTTCTCTCGTCCATTGCATGTCCGAAGCCATCATCTCCAGGACTGACGGGAACGGTAGCAGCGCTTGCACGCTGGGATCCCACCATAGATGATCGTCAGAAATTGCCCGGGCGAGTTGGTCGCCTGTCAGGTAGTGGTGTTCGTCGGCCCATTTGGCAGCTTCGGGAATCTGATCGGGAAAAGTGGAGGCGGCGAGAACCTGCGCCAGGAGCGGGTCGGGATAGAGTGCGATCCGAGACACTAATTTATCCAGTTGTTCGGTCGAGCGGTTCGATGGTTCCTGGGCCAGCACTGGAGTGGCTAACCATACGAATAGGAGCGTCACGGCTAGCGCGGCAGCGGTGATCTGCCCCCTACGTTCAGAATGTCGCATTCCCTCTCTCCTTTTGACCTGGGGTTCTACGCTAGAAACGCCCAGGCCTCAAACGGAACGACGCTAATACGAATCGTATTGAATCGACAAAGGCACAACAATCCCGCAAGCGGATGATTGCCGATGACACCAGGATATGTAGGAGTGACTCCACCGTGAGGTCGATGGAGTCCTACGATGTTCGGAGTAGATTGGGCGGAAACACTCTAATTGGCTTCTCGCGAAGTGCAGGCGGGACTACTCCAGGCACGGCACCGCTAATATTCCTGTACAGCACGAACATGGGTCAAACATGGACTGTGCAAAACAGCAACATCGACATGACCCAAACTGAGCCTTATGGGTCGAGCGGCTTGAGTTCCTACCAGATGGTTTCGCCGTGCATCAAGCGCGGCGCTACATTCCTTCACTGCGACCTGCTCTCGATTCTAAATGGGAGGTCAGAAAGCGTAAAGCAGACGCGCGCCGCGCAACTCACGCTGCCTTCGCGTCCGTGGCTTCAGCCAGATCGTTATATTCCTGCTCCGATTGTGCGGGCAGCAGAACCCAGAGCGAGTAAACTCCAATCGCGGTGCCGAATGGGATGTGAAACAGCGAAACGAAAGCTAACACCAGGACGGCAGTGCGTCCCCAGGACTCGCGATGCAAAATTCCCCAGCCGGCAATGAATCCGCAGGCCGCCTTGGCCAGGATAACAATTGCTATCGTACTGAGCAGAAATTGCAGAAAAGCGGTGGGCACTGGCGGCGGCGCCCCCATTTCATGCAAATGCGCAATCAGAGTGTTGGCCACAACAAACAGAACCAATCACCCACCGCATTGAACGCGGAAAAGGCCAGCCACAAAATGCCCAGCAAATGCACGTGTCGTTGCACCCGGCCTTGCAGTTGTTGCGAGAACGATACTGTGCCCACAATTTGCTTGCCGCACTTACTGCAAAATGCCTGACCCGCTTGCACCGCTGTTCCGCATCCATCGCAAAACATTCATTCCTCCCCTTGACGGTTCGCCAACTCGGCTTGCGCCGCAGAAACTTTCAATACGCACAACAGATGATACGTAGAGCTTCCGAAACAGTTCACCAAATCATTCGACCGGAAGCATTCGTCTTTACTTGTTGCTGACCAGATCTTTGCTTCCCATATCTCCACTGACTGAGATCTGTCGTTCGCTCGCGCTGCAATTTCATCGCGCACAAACGAAAAGGCCACCCGGCAACAGGGTGGCCTCTTCTTTTCAAGGGAGAATAGTTCCAACGGAGCTTTAAAATCCGTCAAAACTTTCTGGGTCAAATCTTATGAGTCTAAAAACGAGGGTGTCAAGGGATTTTTGCGAAATAAATGTCTTTGTTTTCAATGGTTTACATAACCAATCAATATGGCGGTCGAGTGTAGCAAATTGAGACGAAATACTGTGCCAAGCAGCGTAAGCCGATCTAATTAAAGCCACTTATCCAATCAAATCGGGTCTTGAGGGGCTTCCCGGCTTCCTTTCGCCCCCACCCTGAGATGTCCCTTCTACCACCACCACTTCGGTCAGTCGCAGAGAAATGAATTCCATCTGTTCCGGCCGGTCAAATACTTTGTCGGGATACCAGCGCTTCATCAAAATGCGGATACCACCGAAGGCGACGCCAGCCACAATCGCGAGCCCGCCGACGACGGCGCACAAGATCACAATGTTCAGAATCAGCAGGTAGAGATCGCGCGCCTGAGGATTGTCAGTCGGCGTATTCCAGGTGACGCTGGCTTCGTAATTCACCATGTTCAGCAACGATTTCGCATCGTGATCCGAAACCGGTCCGGTAGTGATCGCAAGAATGGGTCCGGTGCGTTTGTCGCAGAAATCGCCGGCGCAGATAATCGAAGATTCTCCAGCCTGCGGCGCCGGCAGTTGATGAGCCGCATTGATGAGCCGCCGGTGCTCGATCGCAAGTTGAGGCGTAGGGTAAGAGATCAACATCAACGTGGCCTGGCCGCTCGACGTGTCGTAGCGCCCCAGACTCACTTCTGAACTCGTATTAAAGTCGACCAGATCGGATGAAACTGGCGGCGCCAGCGCTGCCAACGCGGCCGGCCCCATCACATATTTCTGCGTGTTGGCGATATAGCCACGCTGCGGCATGAATTCGATAAAGGTAGGCAGGTTGGCGGAATTTCCCCTGGGACGCGGCAGAGCACCAGCGAGCTCGCGTAGTTCCGCGCCCGCCATGGCAGACTCTTTGCTGAATTGGGCATCGACCAGCACGTTTCCGCGGTAGAAAAGCACGCGTTGCCCTAAAGACGCGCCCTGATCGCCAATCTGCTCCTTCGTCATTTCGGGCTGTAGATAAAACGTGTAGGCGCCGAATGCCCCAGACGCATCTGCGAAGCGCGCCGCCCGGATTTTCAACGTGCGACCATCGTCGCGGGTGTAGGTGGCGGAGGCCAGATCGGTGAATTGATACTCTTTCAGAATCACGGCATTCGTAGGATCTGCAGCCGCAGGATCAGTCCCGGTATGAGCCGATCCCTGCATCTCCCATCCAGCAAACTGTTGGGGAAGCAGGGACGGTTCCTGACTCGAAGAACCGCTGAGCCCCGAAGCATGAGATGCGTCAGAGCGATGACTTGCAGCATCACGACCTGAAGAGTCAGGGCTTGCCGCCTGCGCGGTATTCCCTGCAGACGCAATACCCAACAAACACGTAAGCACAAACCAAATACCGACAGAACGGGAAGAACTCATCGATGGCCCCGCAGTGAAATCCTTATCCAATTAGACCACAGAGGCAGCGGAAAGGTTTCACAATGCTGACCGATCCGCGGGCTCTGGTCAGGGCCATTCTGACTGTAGCCGTTCTTCAGGCGATGGCCTACCTGAGCGTCCATGGGCTAGCACGTAGGACAACGATGAACGGTTCGGGTACCCCACTTCTCGCACGTCCTGTGCGCGAGAAGTGGGGATTTTCTACAGAGCAAAGGGAAGGGATCTCGCGCAGGAATCGCCGAAAGCATCCAGAATCTTCAGCCCAAATCCGCCGCATCTCGCCTTCCTCTCAAAGCTTCGGTATCCACGCAACCCACAGATTCCGCGCTAAGTTGGCCACAAAGTTCGTATGTTACCTTCGTGCCGCCCCCGCTACCCGTCGGGGCCATTTTCACCACCCCAATTATGCGGCAAACTGTCTTTGGGTGACAGTATGGAGTCCAGCAGTATGTCGGTAGAGCAGCGGCGCGGGAATCGAACCAAGGCCGTTCTTCCAGTACGAATGAAGGGCAAAGACAGCGCCGGCAAGGCATTTGAAGAATTGGTGCATACCCTGGACGTCACCCCAGACGGAGTGCGGTTAGGCTCAGTGCATCGTCAACTGAATGCTTTGGACGAAGTGACGGTTTTCTACCGCCAGCGAAGAATTCAGTTTCGTGTGGTCTGGACGAAAAAACTGGAGGGCACTTCGGAGTTTCAGGTAGGGCTGCAGGCGATCACGCAGGACAGCGAAGCTTGGGGCATGAACTTTGCCGACTACCGGCGGCAGATCATACCGCAATCCCCCGTGGCTGTGGCTGCCAATGCTTAAACAACAGGACAAATTTATGGGACACACACTACGAAAACTTTGGTCGGACGAGGAAGGTCAGGACATTGCAGAATATTCGGTAATGCTGGCGGTCATCCTGGTGATTGCCATGGGCACGATCCACCTGATCGGCTCGAACGCGTCGAACGTCTTTTCGCAGGTAGGAAGCTCGGTCCAGTAAGCCGTGGAAGAGCGGCGCTCCAGCGCCGCGTAAAGCACCTCCAGCGGGTTGGGCTTCAGCCCTCGGGGTCTAGTTCCGCTAACGGGTCATTGGCCGGTGGCTTTGTCCAGCTTGCTGGCTACTTTCACTCCGCTCAATCCGTCCACATACTTCGCGATACCGCGATATAGCGACTCGGCGATGCGCTGGCGGTATTCGCTGGTCTCCAGTCGATGCTCGTCCGTAGGATTGCTGACAAATGAAATCTCGGCCAGGATTGACGGCATATTCGCGCCAATCAGCACGATGAATGGCGCTTTCTTCACACCCCGATCGCGAATGGCCGGACTCTTGGCGGCCAGCCCGCTGTGCAGCGACTGCTGCACGTCGCCGGCAAATTCGCGCGATTCTTCAATCTTCTCTTTCAGCGCGATTTTCTTCACCAGATCCTGCAGCTCGTAAATCGATTTCTCTGAAACCGCATTTTCCCGCGCCGCCACTTCCAGAGCTTCGGGGGAAGACGTGAAGTTCAGGTAATAGGTTTCCACTCCGCGAGCGTCAGAATCGTGGCTGGAGTTCGCGTGGATCGAAATGAACAGGTCGGCGCGCTGCTGGTTGGCGATGGCGGTGCGGGTTTCCAGCGGAATGAAGGTATCGTTCTTGCGCGTGTAGACGACTTCGGCGCCGAGCCGCGTTTGCAGCAGTTTGCCCAGACGCCGCCCGACTTCCAGCACCAGATCTTTTTCCCGCAGGCCGTCAGGACCGATAGTTCCGGTATCGTGGCCGCCGTGCCCGGGATCGATCACGATCTTGCCAATCTTCAGCCCGAGCGCACGAATCAGCGACCGCTCACCACTGGCCGTGGGCTTGGCTTCGCGGATATCGAAGTCGTCACTTCTCGATCCGCTCGAAGCCAGCCGCGACGAAGCAGATCGAGATGAAGACGGGGATAGGGTTTTCGCGCGCTTATGGGAAGGCGGTGGAGGCGTGTCATCGTCATCATCCGCCTCAACTACGACCTTGGTCACGGCCGGCGTGGTTTTTAAGTTGGAAGCCGAATTAGAAGCGGTATGCATTGACGAAGCAGATGAATGCAGTTTGGAATCGGCAGCTCTCTTCGGCACAACTTTCGTCTCGTCGCCTACATCTTCGCTGGTCACCGGAGCCTTGCCGGACTCGGCCAGTAACTCCTCTTTCGCCGTTGCTTCGGCTCTCACTTTTGCTTCCGCCGCCGCTAACGCTTCTTCCGGAGTTAATTCCGCAGAGGCATCGCCGCGTTCCGCGCCCGCAGCCGGAGGCTCTTCCACGTCGGCCATAGCAGCGCTGTCTTCGAGCAGCTTGGCGTGCATATTCTTCCGGTTATTCTTGCCGTGAATATCAATAATCAGACGATAAGGATTCGGCAGCAGAAACGCTTCATAGTCCGAAAGATTGTCGACCTCGAGCACCACCCGGGTGCGCCCCGGTTGAAACTGCGCCACGCGGATCTTCTTCAGAAATCCGTCATCCACGTCAAAACTTTTGCCCACCAGCGTGGAAGCCAAACTCGTGCCCCGCAAATCGAAGAAGATTCGGTCAGGGTGGGAGATGCGCTGCGAGCCAAACTTAATCTCGTTCTCAAGATCAATGGCAACACGCGTGTAATCCGGCGTTGACCAGTGCCGAATACCGGTCACACGCGCGGTATGTGTAGTCTGCGGGTCGCGATCATGTTGCTCGGAGGAGTTCGCTGCCGCATCTTTCTTCAACTCGCCGTTCTTTGCGTCACGGCCTGGCCGAATGTCGTCGGACTTCGTATCGCTTCCAGAATCGCCGTCTGTACCCGTGTGGTGATCGGCGTTCTCAGCGGTGCTGACAACTTGCTTGCCAGACTTCTTCGGCGTCTGTGCTGCCGCCTTTTTCTCGCGCGTCGCTGCCCGTTCGAGTTCGGCCACCTCTTTTTGCGCGTCTGGAACCAGCCGGTTCTGCGGATAGCGATGGAGAAACTCCTGAAAAGTCTCGCTCGCCCGCTCACTGTCATTGAGATCGTCTTTGTAAATCTCCCCTATGGTGAAAAGAGCGTCGCAACGATATTTGCTGCCCGGATATTCTTTTCGCAGGAATTTGTACTGGGCAATGGCTTCATTCAGAATCTTGTCGTCTTCAAAGCGCCGCCCCATCTCGACCAGCGTCTCGGCGACGGCGACTACGCTGGGGTCCGCTTTGGTCGACGCGGGCGCGCCGTAATACACGTTGCGGTAGGCATTGAGGACCCTCTGGTAGTTTTGCCGCGTGCGCTCTGCCGGAGGACGTCCGTTCAGGGCTTCCCGCATCCGTTCTGCACTGGCAAAGCGCTCGCGAGCCCAGGACTCGCCATGATGAGGGCGGGCGTGGGCGTGCACCAGTATGCCAGAGAGAGCCACCCACGCGAGCAGCGCTCCCCAGCGCAGACCGCGCTGGCTCAATGTCATTTTCAAAGTCGTCGGTCCGTTACAGTCTCGATCCGCCGTTGCAGTTGAACTGCCTTGATACCTGAGAGTATTTAAAAGACTTCTTAAACAGATGCTGTAATTTTAATCGGTGTTGCTGATGTAAAGCACGCCCCGCGCATCTCGTTGAACCCGCACGGGATCGTGTCTAGGGCCCGACGGGGAAAGATCGACTCCGCCGTAGTAAAGATTGGTAATCCGGCGCACATAATTCTGCGTTTCCGCAAAGTGCGGCACTCCGGCACTGCGCGCCACCGCGCCCGAGCCGGCGTTATAAGCGGCCAGGGTCAAATTCACGTCGCCGCCGTAACTTTCCAGAAGCTGCTTGAGATGCCGCACGCCTGCATCCACATTTTGCGCCGCGTCAAAGGGATTCTTCACGTTTAACGACCGCGCCGTCGACGGCATCAACTGCATCAGCCCCATCGCTCCCTTGCGCGAAACCGCGTTGGAATTGAAATTCGATTCCACTTTCACCACGGCGCGCACCAGATTCGGGTCCACATTGTGTCTTGCCGCAGCCATCACAATGGAATTATCGATTTCATCCTGCGAAGCCTGATGCCCACGGGCATTAGCCGCCACAATTTTCGCATTCGCCGACTGGGCCGATTCATGCCCAAAATACTGGCTGACCTCTGCCGCGGCCGATCGCGCCGCCTTCATCGATGCCGTTCCGG
Source organism: uncultured Acidobacteriaceae bacterium (assembly GCA_963801885.1). GTDB lineage: Bacteria > Acidobacteriota > Terriglobia > Terriglobales > Acidobacteriaceae > Sulfotelmatobacter. Next base: position 1,583,182 of record CAWDGL010000008.1, on the reverse strand, counting down.
CGGAAGGCACTGGCTTCCAGCGATTATCGATGCTGCTCCAGTACACCAAGCGACGAGTGCCGCGCGGGCGCGCTTTGCGCTTCGCTTTGTGCCGTGCGCTTATGGGCTGAGACCGGCTCGTTCACATAAATCGTGCGGCCATGTTCGTCGGTCGTAGCGACCATCTCAGTTCGGCCATCGCCTTCAGCCGCCCAGGCCCGCGCCGAAGCGACGGATAGCAGCACAAAAAACAGAGACAGAGTTACAGACAGGGTTACAGATAAAGAAAAGAAGGTCGCGGTAGCCGTGGTGGCCGTCAGCATCGATGCCAGTTGCAGGCGCTTTCGCATAATCCGGGCATTTCCTTTCAAACCAATCACTGTTCGGGAGCATTCAGACAAACTGCGGCTTCCCGTTTTCTACCCGGAACCTGACGGAGAGTTCTGACCAGAGTAGGACGATTATAGGCGGGGGAGTACGGTCGGGCAATCTCTCCGAAGGGAGTAGAACCACCAGAGTAATCGAGATAAATTGTTGAATATAAGAATGTTAGATAATGCTCATGTTACGGCCCATGCAATCCCTGGTAACCAGCTCTTGGTTACCATCGCCCCATAGTCATCGATGGCCACGTAGCGCCGGACGCATTCGTCCGGGGCCGCTCGCTACGCCTCGCAGGGCGGATGAATGCATCCGCCCCTACGTGGCCACGGCAAACATTCAATCTCTTTCTCTCAGACGTTCGTTGGGACATCTCCACGGGTGATCTTCCATTTCGGCACGGACGAATAGACAATTCCTCCTGCTGGATGGGAATTTGAGTTGAACCGCACAGCGCCAGCCGCCAGAATTTCAATGTGATCGGAGTCGCGCATGCCACGACGTATCCCGCTTGTACTCACCGTAGGTTTTTTCAGCATCCTCGTGCTTCTGAATATCTGTTCCGCGCAGACCGGCTCCGACAAGGCATTTTCCCGCCTCGGCATCGGGGTCAAGATCTCCACGCTCGGCCCGGGCATCGAAGCCGCCACGCCCGTCACTGCCAATTCAAATCTGCGCGGCGGCTTCAATATGTTCAGCTACGACCACAACTTCACCGAAGATGGAATCACTTACGATGGCCAGCTGCGTCTCCGCTCCGCGGAAGCCCACTACGACTGGTTTCCCTTCCACGGAAGCTTCCATGTCAGCCCCGGCGTTCTGGTTTACAACGGCAACCAGGTCACCGCGAACGCCTCCGTTCCCGGAGGCAGCACCTTCACGCTCGACAGCACCACCTACACAAGCTCGCCCACCGATCCCATTACTGGCACAGGAAAGGTCGACTTCGTCAAAGCCGGCCCCATGTTCACGGTAGGCTGGGGAAATCTTCTGCCTCGCAACCATCGCCATTTCAGCTTCCCCGTCGAGTTGGGAGTGGTCTACACCGGCGCGCCCCGCACCGCACTCACCATGGCCGGAACCGCATGTGACTCCTCGGGATTGAATTGCCTCGAGGTGACTGACAATCCTCAGTTTCAGGCAAACGTAGTCGCGCAACAGAATAAATTCAACAAAGACATCGCCCCGTTCCGGTTTTATCCGCTGATCTCAGCCGGATTCGCCGTGAACTTCTAGTTCACGGATTGGCTTGGCCCCATCTGAAATCGCACTTCGATTATTTCGGCACCGCGACGAGGTATGGATTACACTCTGAGGTCGGCAAATGTCCCGTTTGAAAAAGCGATGGCTGTTGTTGCCGCTGTTCGCGATTCTTGCCTTCCTACTACCGGCAATCCTATTGGTAGTCCGAACAGCCTACCGTGATCATAGCGCCCTTCCGAAAGTACCAGCCGGGTATGCGGACGATGTCAGCCGCCTGAACAAAACCCAAGTAGCAGGCATCTGGAATATTCCCAGCGACCCCACAAAGGGCGAAGAGGAACTTCGGGAGGTTTTGCGTAAAGCCCAGGCCTCCGGTTTGCGAGTGTCGATCGCTGGTGCCCGCCATAGCATGGGAGGGCAAACGATCTATCCGGGAGGCATCGCGATCAATATGCTTCCTTTCAAGAGCATGTCACTGGACGAAGCCGGCAACATCCTTCACGTTCAGGCGGGGGCAAAGTGGGCCGACATCATTCCCTATCTTGACGAACACGGACGTTCAGTCGCAGTGATGCAGTCGGATAATTCATTCACGGTCGGTGGATCGTTAAGTGTCAACTGTCATGGCTGGCAATATGGCCGTCCACCGATCGCGTCGACAGTTGAATCTTTTCACCTCATGAAGGCTGACGGGTCGGTTGTGCGCTGCAGTCGCTCCGAGAACCCGCAACTTTTCTCGCTCGCCATAGGCGGATACGGGCTCTTCGGGGTCATCCTTGATGCTGATCTACGGGTGGTTCCGAATGAGAGGTTGCGCCTGGAGCAGCACAAGTTTCCTGTGGGTCAGGCAATAGCGTCATTCGAAGCCAGGCTCCATCAAAAGCCAAATCTCGAGATGGCATATGCCAGAATGAACATCACCCCTCAGAAAATGTTCGATGAAGTTCTGCTGAACCTGTTTTATCCGGAGGATGGGCCGATTCCGCGTCTCACTGCTGCCGGTTCACATTGGCTGCCAAGGTTAATATTCCGAGGCTCCGCAGGCAGCACGTATGGCAAGAGGATGCGGTGGTCCGCGGAAACAAACCTACAGCCTGAGCTAAGCGGAACGGTATTTTCCCGAAACCAGCTGATGAACGACAGCGCCGACTGGTATCTCGATCGGTCTGAGGCTACAACCGACATTCTTCATGAATATTTTGTTCCGAGGGATGGTGCGACACAATTCTTAAACTTGGCTCGAAAAATAATCCTGAAGCACGATGCCGACCTTCTCAACGTTACTGTACGCGATGTGAAGACCGACGATGATTCCTTCCTAAGATATGCCGACCGCGACATGATTGCCTTCGTGATGTTTTTCAGTCAGCCGCGCACCGCCGCCGGCGATTCCGAAATGCAGCGGATGACTCAAGAAATGATCGACGCGGTTCTCGATGCTGGTGGGCGCTATTATTTGCCATACCGACTGCATGCGACTGCGGCCCAATTTCAGCGGGCGTATCCGCAAGCTGATCAGTTCTTTACTTTGAAGCGGCAGTATGATCCGCACGAGCTTTTTCAAAACGAGTTCTATCGGAAGTATGGGCAGCAACCCGCGGAGATGCATCGCTGAAGACCTTGCTACTTCTCCAGCGCCGCGGCGAACGCGTCCAGCGATAGCGACCGCAGCAGATTCCGGCGCATTCCGCGCTCAACCTCCGCCAGACGATCGGACGCTGCAGTGATCCACTCAAAATCCGCCGACTTGCTCATGCGCTTCAGTTCCGAAGCAATGTCGGTATTTCGAACCAGCTCCGGTGCGCCTACTTCGATCGAGGCCAGGTCGCGCAACAACGAATAGAGTGTGCGAATCAACTGCTCCGTTTTTTCGCGTCCTTCCGCGCCCGCGCGATATGACTCCGTGATCTTGAACAGTTCGCTATGCTCGCCGCCGCGCAGCGCCGAATTCAAAATCGCCACGGCATGCGCACGTGCCGCCACATAAGCCGCCAGATCGAAGCTGCGCGCCCGTCCCACCGCGCCCTCGCACAACCGCGCTACCAGCGTTCGTTCGCTGGCCTTCCACTCCGGACGATTCTCGGCCAGATATTTCTCAATCTCCTCCGTCGACAATGCGCACAACTGAAACACCATCGACCGCGAGCGAATCGTCGGCAACAGTTCACCGGCGTTCTCGGTCAGCAGAAAAATTGTCGCGAATTCCGGCGGTTCCTCCAGCACTTTCAGCAGAGAGTTCGCGGCTTCTTTCATAAAGGCAGAGTCGGTAAAAATGTAAACCCGCTCCCGGCCCTCGGCTGGCCGGTAATAGATGGTCTCAATCACCCGCCGCACCTGATCCACTTTGATCATCATCTGCGGAGGATCGGGCGGAATCACCAGCACATCGGGATGCGTCTGCACAAACAACCGCGTGTCTTTTTTGTCCGCGTCGCGCAGATTTTCACGCGCCTCCACGGCCTCGGCGAACCGTGCGTCCAGATCGGCGGACTGCGCAATGCGCACGCAGTTTGCGCACTTCCCGCAAAAATCAGGCAGGCCATCCGTAGTCACTGGCGCCAGACAATTCAGCGCCTGCGCCAGCATCAGCGCCAGCGTGTACTTGCCGCAACCGTGTCCTCCGGCCAGTACCACCGCATGCGGAAAGCGCTCGCGCGCCAGCATATCGCGCAGGCGATGGACGATCTCGGCATTGCCATGAAAATCAGAAAACGGCATAGAACGATTTCACCACGAAGTCACCGAGACACGGAGAAAACCTTAAGTCATTGTAAATCGCGTTTCGCAATCGAAGATTCACGCCCGGCCGAATGGGCGTGCCAGTGTTAGGGATGCTTCGACTGCGCCGGTCGTTCGCTCTGCGGACGACCGACTTCGCTCAGCATGACATTGGCACAGGGAATCGACCCGAATAGGCTGTGCCTTTTTTAGCTTTGGCTTTCTCTGTGTCTCTGTGACTCTGTGGTGAATGATTTTCCCTACAGCTTCAACTTCCTCCGCACCAGTTCCACGATCCGCGCATGCGTCTGCGCCGGCGCCCCGCGCGCATCTACCACCGCGACTCGTCCCGGCTCGCGCTTCGCGATCGCAAGATAGCCCTCATGCACACGGGTAAAGAATGCTCGCGTCTCCTGCTCAAAGCGGTTCTCGTCGTGTCCGTGGGTCGAACTTTTCGAATCGCGTTTGTTTCTGAGGCGCGCACGGCTCACACACAGCGCAGCGTCGGAGTCCAGCAGGATCGTCAAATCAGGTTGCAAATTCCCGCACAGCACACGATGCAACTCGCGCACCGCCTCGCTTCCCAACCGCCGGCCGTAGCCCTGATAAGCCTCGGTCGAGTCGGTGAATCGGTCGCACAATACAACGCTGCCCTGCGCCAGCGCCGGCTCAATCACTTCCGCAATATGCTGCGCTCGCGAAGCGAACATCAACGCCATCTCTGCCAGCGGCGAAAGCCCCGCTGTCCCTGAATCGAGCAACACCTTGCGGATTTTTTCTCCCGTCAGCGTCCCGCCCGGTTCGCGTGTCTCCACCACTTCATTCCCGGCCGCCCGCATCACCGCAGCCAACTTGCGCAGTTGCGTGCTCTTGCCAGTGCCGTCGAGGCCTTCGAATGTAATGAATTTACCGCGTCGCGACATCTGCGGAATCATACCAGCAGCCGGTTCGGGATTTTCTCGCAGCCGCTTCCCGACCTTGGGCACCGGCATTCTGACCGAATACAACTGCGCCTTATTTCTGCACGAAGAACTCTGCCATTGAAGGCGCGCTGGCCGCTGCGCCCGGAGGATTGGTTAGCTGCAGAGCTTCCATCATGGTTCGCAGCATGCTCTGATGCTGATACAGAGTGGTCGACGTTTGCTCGTATCCCACCTTTACATTCGGCCCCCACAGCACCGGAGCTACATGCCCGCCGCCGTTTGTGGTGTCGCTGTCCAGCGCTTCATCGAAGTCAACGATGAGAAGGCCATCTCCTCCCGATTGGAATGCAGAGGAGTTCGACAGAGGAACGACCACATTGGTCTGCAACCAGCTATCCGCCTGCTGCGGCGTTCCGTTATGTGCGTCGTCATCAACGTCGGGAACGACGTACGAAAATTCCGGCAGCGTTCCGTTCGCGAGGTCGGTAGCGAACTGGGAAAACGGCCAGATGGTTGCGTTCGCCACCTGCGAATTGCTGGCAACGTCGGAGAGCATGGCAAAAGGATTGTGCCGAATCAGATACAGACCGGTGTTTCCGCCGACGTAGCCCTGCGTGATTCCCTCGGCATAAATTCTGAACGAAACTCCGGCTGCCAGCATTCGCCGGGCGATGTTGTCCACGTTCCACACAGTGGTGGAGCTGTCGTCCGTGGTCAGCAATTGTCCTGTCGTCAGCATAAAATAGTTGCCAATCGAAGGATGCGAGTTCGCGTAATAATTCGTCGGCAGCGCGCCGCTGCCGATCAGGTTATTGAGATTGGGCCAAACGCTGGTATTGCCCACCACCGTGTCATAGCTCTGGTTTTCCTCCATCACCAGGACGACATGCTTGCTCTGAGCCGTCTGCAGCTGAAAGGTCACGGTCGCTGTTCCAGATTTGGTTGTGTCCTGGCTGCTGGTCGCGGTGACGGTTGCGCTGCCGGCCGCGGCAGGAGCAGTGAAAAGCCCGCTCGTATTAATCGTGCCGGCGTTCGCCGACCATGTGACCGCAGAACTGAAACTTCCCGTGCCCTGCACCGTCGCGCTGCACTGCGAAGTTGCGTTCACACCGATTGTCGATGGATTACACTTCACGGCCACAGAAGTAATGGCGGAAGCACTCGACTGCACCGTAACCGTCGCCGTTCCGGACTTAGTCGTATCCTGGATGCTCGTCGCGGTGACGGTTACGCTGCCGGCCGTGGCTGGCGCAGTGAATAGTCCGGTCGCGCTGATCGTGCCCGCACTCGCCGACCACGTCACCGCAGAACTAAAACTTCCTGTACCTTGCACGGCCGCACTGCACTGGGAAGTCGCGCTGGTCGCAACCGCTGAAGGACTGCACGTCACCGAGACTGACGAGATACTTGGAGTTGCCTGCGATGAGGTGCTGCCCCCACCGCTGCCGCCTCCGCAAGCCATCAGGATCAGTGGAATCCCGCAAACGATAAGCGTTCTTAGGAGTGGACCTGGATGTGTTTTTTCCGAACTGCGCAACGAAGGACTCATACCAAACCGCCGCTTTCTCGGCCAGGAAAGCGTTACCGGGCCACGCGAAGATCCGACTTGACTACGACGAGAAGTAGCGGCCCCATGGGCAGTCCACATCGCCGAAAGATACGAACTTTCGATGCGGTGGGAGCGCTTAACGCTGGCTACGAATTTCGATATCCTGCCGCCAAGCCGCGTCTCAGGAAGAGAGAATCCTGGTCAGACACGGCCTGCCGGGCCAACCAGCGTGCATATTCGGCTCGGCGTTATTGCGGAGCCTGCCGCATCGCGCCCATGTCGAATTTCGTATACCCCGCGGGAATTTCAAACAAACTGGATGGCTGCGATCCCTCCTGAATATTGCGCAGCTCGAAACCTCCCGAACCGCCATCCATCTTCACAACGCAGTGCAACTTCGTATCCACCCAGATATGGTTCTTCTCGCCCTTGTCAGAAACACCTTCGTACTTGACCGCACTACGTCCGTTTACCGTGTCACTGCCGACCTTGATACAACTGCCCCAGTTCTTATTCGTGCCTGCCTGCTCCGCCGTCTTCTTCCACTCCGGGCAGGCGTCGTTCACGTCACCCACCCGCCAGAAGCGAGTAATTAACGGTCGAATCATCATCACGGGCGCGTCCATGTACATGTGCCGCTGCGCCATGAGAATGATGTATTTGTTTTGTGCCTCATCGAGTACCACTGCGCTGGGGCCCATCGCCGCATTTGCACTGGCCACTTCGAACCGGATTTTTTGCTTTCCCGCATAGACCTTGCTTATTCCACCATTTGCAGTTTTCATGTTCGCCACATCCGCGGAAAATTCCTGCGCTCGCGCCGAACGGCCCACTGCCAGGCACCCGGCCAGACAGAAAAAAAACACAGTACGTCGAATCACGGTAGCCTCCTTATCGATCGCTCGGTTGAAGAGTTTTAAGCGATCGCGCGTCAGGGTGAGAAACCCGAAAAGCATATCAGAGGTCCCTGTGTTCCTACAGTTCTCTACTGCTCCTTCAGATCACATTTTTCAACCGGAGAGGGGCTGTAATTCATTCGGCGCGTGATGGCCTTCACGATCGTGGTCGTTGCATTTTCATCTAAGCTCCGGCATAATAAGAGTTTGCCTCGATCTCACCGGACTCTTCCGGAACAAGGATATAAGACCTGTGTTAATGATTCGTCTGGCGCGCCGTGGTGCGCGCAAACAACCGCACTATCGCATTGTGGTGATTGAAAAGGCGCGCGCTCGCAACGGCCGTCCGGTGGAAGTGGTCGGGACTTACAATCCCCGCACCAATCCCGCCAGCGTCGAACTGAAGCGCGAGCGCGTGGAGTACTGGGTGTCGAAAGGCGCACAGATGTCGGATCGGGTGAACAAATTGTTCTCCAAAGCACCCGCTCCAGCCGCCGCCGGCTCCGCTGCCTAGCTCATCCATCTCCGTGCTAGGTGATTGTGTGCGCCGGGATCGATTCGTATCGGGCTAGATTCGTATCAGGGCCAGGTTCGTATCAGGCCAGGTTCGTATCAGGGCCAGGTTCGTATCAGGGCCAGGTTCGTATCAAGGCCAGGTTCGTATCAGGGCCAGGTTCGTATCAGGGCACGACTTCAGTCGTGCCGTCAGCGGCCATCGATGATGACGGCTTTAGCCGCTGGGGTTTCGCAGCCGCCAACTTTTGAAATCACACTGAGAACGCAAAAATATGCCTGAGCCCGCCGCAGATGTGCTTGTTCTCGTCGAACTCGTCGCGAAATCGCTGGTCGACTCGCCCGATGAAGTTTTCGTCGAGAAGTTTGACGACGACGTGATCGAACTGGAAGTCGCGGAAAGCGATGTGGGCAAGGTGATCGGACGCCAGGGACGCACAGCTCGCGCGTTACGAGCGTTGCTCAGCGCCGCTGGCCATCGGGCGCATAAGCGCTACACGCTCGAAATCATCGAATAGATTGAAAGTGGTTCGAAATTCATCCGAAGAGATGCGCGAATGAACCTTGCCTCCGCGGACGGCTGTGAATTCTGAAACAACTGGCGAGCTCATCACGTTGGCCCGCGTCGTAAAAACGCAAGGGCGGCATGGCGAAGTCGCAGCCGAGATTCACAGCGATGTTCCGGGGCGCTTCGCCGCAGGCATGATGCTCTGGGCGCTGCCCAAAGCCGGATCACGGCGGGAAGTGGAAGTGGAAGATTTGTGGCCGCACAAGGGCCTGCTGGTTCTGAAGTTTCGCGGCGTGGAGTCGATTTCTGACGCAGAACTTTTAATCGGCGCGGAATTGCAGGTTCCGCGCGGGGAGCGGGCGAAGCTTGAGCACGGCTGGAATTACGTCAGCGATTTGATCGGCTGCACAGTGCTCGATAAAGCACGAGAGATCGGCCGCGTCGAAGAAGTTCAGTTCGGAGCCGGAGAAGCTCCTCTATTGGTAATTGCGAATGAGGCAGGGAAAAAAATTGAAGTGCCCTTCGCGGAAGCGTACCTGGATGGGGTCGACATTGAACAACACCGAGTGCGGATGAATCTTCCCGAAGGCATGCTGGAAATCAATGCCCCGGTAACGCAGGAAGAGAAGCGGGAGCAGCAGTCGGAAAGAAAGAAAAAGCACTGAAGGAGAGTTTTATCCCGTGTTCCTCAGTGCCCTCTGTGGTTAAAGGTGTTAGGTGTCCGGTCCAGATGAAAGCCGATATTCTCACGATCTTTCCCGGCTTCTTCAGCGGACCGCTGGATCACGGCATCACCCGCAGGGCCTGCGAGATGGGCCTGGCGGAAATTGAAGTCCACGATTTGCGGCAGTTCACGCACGACAAGCACCGCACCGTGGATGACCGCCCTTTCGGCGGCGGCGAGGGCATGGTGCTCAAGCCGGAACCGATCTTTGATTGTTTGGAACCGCTCGAACTGGCTTCGCGTGAGCAGCGGTTGGCCGGCACTGTGAAGCAGAGCGTGATCTTGCTTTCGGCGCAGGGGCAGCGCTTCACGCAGACAATTGCCGCCGAACTGGCTGCGCTTGAGCGTATGGTTCTCATCTGCGGCCGTTACGAGGGCATAGATGAGCGCGTGGCAGATTTTCTTGCCGACCGTGAGCTTTCAATTGGCGACTACGTGTTGAGCGGTGGTGAATTGGCCGCAGCCGTCATTATCGAAGCGGTCATGCGGTTGCTCCCGGGTGCGGTCGGGAACGAGGCTTCGACGCGGCAGGAATCTTTTACTGCGCATGAGAAAGCGGGCGAGGTTACGGAAAATGCCGCGGCGGATTCGACCTGCGGCTCCGGCGGATTGCTGGATTATCCGCACTACACGCGTCCCGCGGATTTTCGCGGGATGACGGTGCCGGAAGCGTTGATGTCCGGCAACCACGAAGAAATCCGCAAGTGGCGGCGTCAGCGGGCTCTGAAAAAAACGCTGCGCAACCGCCCGGACTTGTTGGAAGGTGCGGAACTGAGCGACGAGGATAAAAAGATCTTGGCCGGAATCAAGCAGGCCCGAGAGTAAAGTTGTACTCTGCACGATGGGTTGGATCCGAAATAATGGCCGGCCGGATATAAGGGTTCGTATCAGGGTATGCCTTCAGGCATACCGCAAGAGAAACGGCACTAATCGCGCCTTTAGGCACTGCGAAGGACGAAGGATAAAACAATGTCAAACTTAATCATCGAAAAACTGCTGGCCAAATCGCAACGCACTGACATTCCGCCATTCCGCCCCGGCGATACTGTCCGCGTGCACGTAAAAATTAAAGAAGGCGACAAGGAACGCGTGCAGGCCTTTGAAGGCGTGGTCATCAAGCGCGACAACGGACCCCAAGCCAGTTTTACCGTGCGCAAGATCAGCTTTGGCCAGGGCGTGGAGCGCATCTTCCCGGTTCACTCCAAGGTGATCGACAAGGTCGAACTGCTGCGCTCGTCGAAAGTTCGCCGCGCGCGATTGTTCTATCTGCGGGGATTGCGTGGCAAAGCCGCTCGCCTGCGCGACGTAGAAAAGGCGTAATTGTATGCGGCACGCGACGGCGCGCCTTGTAACCCTGAAGGCGCCGTGCCAATCGTCTGGAGCTTATTTCAAAAAAGGGCGCGCCGCTGGGGCGCGCCCAATTTGCTTTGATCTTTTTTGTTACTCATGATGAGAGTAATGGAATCAAGCGCTCATCGCAACCAGTTCCACTGGGGATGTTACAGCTCCGGAATGTTTCTTTTTGCCCTGTTCGGCCTCGTATTCTTTTCTGGTACCCACGAAAAATTCGATCCTGCCTCCCACCGGAATGCCATCGCCGGTATTGGCCACGGAATGCGAATAACCCCACACCGCGCCTTCACTGGCATTTTGAAATGTCGGTTGCGACTTGGTCAGCAGCGTAGACGTAACGACCTTGCCAGTCCTGGGCACTGTCACTACATAGGCATCTCCACGCTTCGCCAGCGGCGGAGCGCCGGTCACTCCCATCTCAAGAACGAAGTTCCCTGAGAAGCCTGACGGGACTTCAACAATGATCCGCTTCGTCGATGAATCTCTTGAGCAAGCGCCAACAAAGACTAAGAGAGCAAAAATAAATATCCGATAAAAACTCCGGCTCATCCTTTCACCTCCTGCATTCTGGGAGAAGATACGGGTTGCCTTGCTGGCCTCGTGTTCATGGGCACGCGCGCCACAATTTCGGTGCCCACTGCGCTGGAATGAATCTCCAACTTGCCTCCAATTTCACGAATACGTTCGGTCATGCCCGCCAGGCCAACCCCTCCGCCGGACCCGTTTTCCCGCAAGCTTTCCACCACCACAGCGGGCATGCCGCCGCCATAATCGCGCACTCGCAAAATCACCTGATTGTTTGCCGTTTGCAAACTGACGTCGGCTCGCTTCGCGCCGGAATGGCGGTGCACATTGGTCAAGCTCTCCTGCAGAACCCGAAATAATACCAGTTCGGTGGCTTCCGGCAACCGGCCCGCGCCATCGTGTATATCGAGGCTGACGTCGATACCGCTGCGCCTTCCGAAACCTTCCACAAACCATCGCGACGCCGAATTTAATCCCGCTTCATCGAGCAAGGGCGGGTGCAACAAGTGGGAAATGGTTCGCGTCTCCGCGATGGAATCGTCCAGCAACTTCAGGCAATCCTGTAGCGTGTTGTCGCCGGGTAATTTGGATTGCAGCACCGAGATTGCCATCTTCATGGCCACAAGTTGCTGCCCGACCGAATCGTGCAGCTCGCGCGCGAACTTGCGCCGTTCTTCATCCTGCAGGGTTAGCACTTTGGCGCTGAGCGCGCGCTGCGCCAACTCGGCGCGAGAGCGCGCCGCCACCTGGTCCACCAGCAAAATATGATGAACGATGAAGATCGCAAGAGCCAGAAAAAGGCTGGCAATCAGAATGGCTGCAATCAGGTAAGTGGAACTGCTTGCCCGCGCCTGCCGTTCGCTCAACAATTGTTCTTCGGCGTCGTACATGCGCTGCAAAACCTGGTCTGTACGGTCCGCTGCCGCCAGGCTCCGGCGGCTGATCGCCGCCTGGGCCGCTGGAGTCGACTTGCCATTCTTCTTCAGCTCGAGTGCCTCGCCCAGCAGAGTAATGCGCTGCTCTTTCAAATCGGAAAGCTCTTTCCAATTGGACTGCTGTCGCGCGTTATCGGCTGTTAAGACCTGGATCGCGGCGGCTGTGTTCCGAATCTGATCCACTACCTCAGCCTGCTGCTGCAACAGAGATTCGTCGCCGGAGTCCAAATATTCGGAGCGCAAACGTCCCGCCCGGGCAACCGCCCGGGAAAATTGCGCCAAGGCATTCTCTACGTCGCGGGAGTGGCGAACCCAACCCTGGCTCGCGTCCATGCGGTTGAATGCGAAGTATGCGGAGCAACTGCTGAGGAGAATGAAGAGTATCGCGGCGGCCAGGGCCGCATTCACCTTGCCAGTGGAAGACATTCTCGGACCCGGGGACCCTGAGGCCCATTGTAAATGATGCGGCTTTGGAAATTGTGCCAGTAAATGAAGGATAGTAGCAGTTTCAATTCGTTCTTTTTACGAGGCCGTCATGCCGAAAGGCAATCTGACCCACTACTAATTATCCGGCGACCGAAGCGAGCGAGGGCGGGATGACTTCGACGCTGACAAACTCCTGCACTTTCTTGCTGCGCAGGCGGCTCAGCACATAGCTCAACATGGGACGGTCTCCGCGGCGGATTTCGCGGAACTCTACACCCATGCCCAGATTGTTCACCAGATATTTGACCTGCGCTTTGAGTGCAACGCTGATATCGAATATGTTCAACGTAAGGCGGAAGTCGGTTCCAGGACGCAGGATACCGGTGGCGGAGATGCGCGCGCCAAATTCCGAGATCTGCTGCACTTCGCCTTCGACCCGCTGCACTCCGTCGACTACCTGCGCCAAACCTTCCACCTGGAAGCGCGGACGGCGGCGGCGGTTGGATTCACCAGCACCAAACCCACGAGGCACGATCCGCCGTTCCGGATCGTCGAGATCGATGGGTTGAAATTGCTCCTGCAACTGCCGCAGCTCTTCATCCCAGGGCGATTTACCCTCAACGCACTGCACTGTAAATTGCCCACGCAAAGCGGAAGCGGCGTCTCCCGCCCAGATCACCTGGCAGATAGCTTTGTTTCGCCCGCGTTCCACCAGCACCATGTCTCCCATGTTGGCGGGGCGCGAACTGAGCAAGCGCGCGCCGTGCGGATGGATGTCGTAAGTGCAGGCCATCTGAGCTGGCCCTCGCCCCTCGCGGCCGATCAAACTCCAGCGCACAGGCAGCGCCAAATGCACTACCTTTCCGCTAAGCAGACCATCTTGGGGCGACAATTTGATTTTGCTGTCCACGGTTTCTTTCGGGCAGGTAAGACTGAAATCAAGTTACCAGTACATGTCCGGATGGGCAATGTACCCTCGTAATCGGGTAATGGTTACTGTTCGCCGTCCTGTGATCGCGAGCGGAACGCGAAGGGCCTGATTTTGTATGCGGGCCTGAATCTTCTCTTGCAGGAATTTCTATTGTCGAGCAAGATGGTGGAATCAATCTTGCATTTTATCGGTAAGATTTTTGAGATGGAATCTACCGCGACGAAATCGTCCAGCCCGCGCAAACTCTCAGCCGCCACGGCGAAGTTGCAGATGCTGAAGAAGCTGCGCTGCACGCTGCGCTACGAAAAGAAAGCATGGTCGTCGGGCGCGCGGCTGGTGGCCGGCGTGGACGAAGTGGGACGCGGGTCACTGTTCGGCTGCGTGGTTGCAGCGGCGGTTATTCTTGACCCGGCCTATCGGGTGCGAGGGCTGCGCGATTCCAAACTGCTGCCCGCGGAGCGGCGCGAGGTGCTGGCGGAACGGATTCGCGAGCATGCAGTGGCGTGGGCCGTGGCAGCCGTTGACGCCGCGCGCATCGACCAGATCAATATTTATCAGGCGTCGCGGCAGGCGATGCGCGAAGCCGTGGCGCTGCTGACGCCTGTTCCAGACCATCTGCTCATCGATGCCCTGCGCATCGATTGCGGCCAGCCGCAGTTTGCAATTATCCACGGCGATGCGCTGTCTGCTTCCATCGCCGCCGCTTCCATTCTTGCGAAAGTGGAACGCGATCGAATGATGCGCGACTGGGATGTCGTGTTTCCAACTTACGGACTGGCGGCGCACAAAGGGTACAGCACGCCCAAGCATCTGGCCGCGCTGCGCGAGTTCGGCCCGACGCCGCTGCACCGCCAATCGTTCGCGCCGGTATGGCAGAATCCTGTGCCGCAGGAAGTGTTTGGATTCATGGAAGATGACGATGTTGTCCTGGAAATCAGCGCGGCCGGATAAGTCGCAGCAGGCAAAAGGGATAGGGTTGCGACGAAGGCTCTTTACAAAAGGTTCCTTGAGGAACATTTTTACAATTGTGTACGTACAAAAAAATCATTAAACTGGGATCTATGACGAAGAATAAAACAGTTACGGGAAAGCGAAAAAGCGGCCGCAGGAGTAGCGGAGCGTCCGTGAAAGGAGCGCGGCCGAAGAGCCAGCGGGCGCAGTTCAATAAAAGGAAAAAGGGCTTGGCGCTGTCGGCGGCGGAACGATCGAAACGGAATCCGGTTTCGATGAAAGAGGTAATGGAATTTTATAAACCCATCAAGAAACCAATCACGCTGCGGCTGGATGCCGATGTGCTGGCGTGGTTTCGCCGGGACGGACGACGTTATCAGACACGAATTAATGGGGCGCTACGGAGGGTGATGGAGCGGGAGATGAAGGCGGAGTGAAGTGGGCGTAGTGACCGCGCCTTCAGCGAGCCCGCCTGCGGCAGGGGCTAAAGCCCAGAAACTTTCGAATAAGCTTTCGCGGCCCTGAAAGGGCCGCTCTTCCACAATGGGTCGCTCTTCACGATTGCGCTCCCCTATCATCTTCGCAAGCGAAACCGGCACCGCTTAGTCGCGAGTCATCCTGCTCTTTCGGGAGATTGGTGCAGCATCTCGAGAATAGCGAGGGGCTCCGGGCGTTCTGTGTAATCTTCGTTGGCCGATGCGTAGAGAATCGTGCCGTCGAGGTCAAGAATGTACGTTGCGGGAATCGGAAGCTCCCAACTGTCGTCGCCGTTCGTAAAGGGCAAGTTGACGAAGGCGCGGCGGTAGACCGCTTCCTGAGCGGCTGGCACGCGGTAGACCAATCCAAATTGCCTCGCGACTTTGTTGCCGGCGTCAGAGAGCAGCGGGAATCGCAGTTTGTGTTGATCGTGCATGAAGAACGACTGCTTCACGGTCTGCGGAGAGATGGCGACGAGGGTTGCTCCAGCCTGCTCGATCTGCGGGAGGATGAGCTTCATCGCTTCCATCTGGCCGACGCAGAACGGGCACCAGCGGCCGCGAATGAAACACAGCACGAGCTTACCCTTCGCCAGCAGTGTATTCGAGGAAACAGTCTTTCCGTCGTGATCGGGAAGTTCGAATGCAGGAGCTTTCAGGGCGGCCGGCAGAATGTTCGCGGTAAGATGCCGCTGCTTGAGCTCAGCGATCGCTTGCCCGTGAATGGCTTGCGTCTCCGGCGGAACATATTTCGCGATCAATTCCCTGCGCTCGGCAAAGATTTCGCGCAGCGAACGATGGTCGGTGCTTTCGTCGGCTTCCTGCAGCGATCGCCACTTCATAGCTTTCCTGCTTGTTCGAGCTGCTTCCGGGCGCCGTCTTCCTGATCCGCGTCGGTTCTAACACGAGCGAGCGTCGTGCATGACGATAGGGATCCTTCGACTGCGTTGCCGTGTGCTTCCGCACACGACAACTCCGCTCAGGATGACAAGAGTAGGGTTATCGCTGAACCGGTAACTGGTCGCTGACTGCTACAACTAACCCCTGGCCACTAACCCCTGTTCTTTTACATTCCCGGTAGCTTCATCCCCGCCAGCCGTCTTGCGAAACTGGGCTTGCCCATTTGCTTGAACATTTTTTTCATCTGCGCGTACTGGCGAAGCAGATTGTTTACTTCCTGCACGCTGGTGCCGGAGCCGCGGGCGATGCGTTTGCGGCGGCTGCCGTTGATCACTTCGTGGTGATGGCGCTCGTGCATGGTCATCGAATTGATGATGGCTTCGACGCGATTGATCTGTCCCTCGTCCACGTTGTCGGCGGCTTTTTGCAGGCCGGAGAATGGGCCGATGGAGGGTAGCATGCCCATCAGGCTTTTCATCGATCCCATCTTTTTTACCTGGCGAAGCTGGTCGCGAAAATCTTCCAGCGAGAAGCCGTCGCCAGTCAGAGCGCGGGTTGCCATTTCCTGCGCCTTCTTTTTATCGATCTGCTGCTCGGCGCGCTCGATCAGCGAAAGGATGTCGCCCATGCCGAGAATGCGGGAGACGATGCGGTCGGGATGAAACGGTTCGAGTGCGTCGTATTTTTCGCCGACGCCGATGAACTTGATGGGCTGGCCTGTGACCTGGCGGATCGAGAGCGCTGCGCCACCGCGAGCGTCGCCGTCCATTTTGGTGAGCACAACGCCGGTAAGCGAAAGTTTCTTGTGGAACTCTTCCGCAGACTTGACCGCGTCTTGCCCGGTCATGGCGTCGGCCACGAACAGAATCTCCGACGGATTCAGCAGCTTCTTCAGCGACTGCATCTCGTCCATGAGCTGGTCGTCGATGTGCAGGCGGCCCGCGGTATCGACAATGAGCACGTCGCAGCCGGAGACGACGGCCTCGCGGCGCGCTTCTTTTGCAAGACGCTCGACGTCGGGAGATTTTGTATAAGAACCGGCGCTTTCGTCTGCCGCCCCGCGGACGAATGCGTCCGCGGCTACGTGACCTTCGTAGATTTGCGCCTTTACCGCTTGCGCGACAACTTTCAACTGCTCGCGTGCCGCGGGACGGTACACGTCGACCGAAACCAGCAGCGGACGGTGTCCGCCGACCTTGAACCAGTTTGCTAGCTTGCCTGATGTTGTGGTCTTGCCAGAGCCCTGAAGTCCGGCCATCAGGACGACCGTGGGCGGTTGCGAAGCAAACTTCATACGCGCGGTGTCTTTGCCGAGCAGTTCGACCAGTTCGTCGCGCACAATCTTGATGACCTGTTCGCCCGGAGAGAGCGCGGTCAGCACTTCCTGGCCAACTGCCTTGGCGCGAATCTGGTCGATCAATTGCTTGACTACTTTGAAGTTGACGTCAGCCTCAAGCAGCGCCAGCCGGATTTCGCGCAGCGCCTCGTCAATGTTTTCTTCGGTGAGCTTGGCTTGGCCACGCAGGGACTTGAAGGCGCGTTGTAGTTTTTCCTGGAGGTTCTCGAACATAAAGATGTCTCTATATTATCAGCGAGCCCACGTATCAGCGGACGCGTTCGTCCGCCCGCCGAGCGCAGCGACGGCCGAAGGATCGGCCGTTTTCGGCCCCGGACGAATGCGTCCGGGGCTACGTGGCCTCATCAGGCCATAAACACTTCTTTCGCCGCAACGACGGTATTGCTGTGGATGGTCACTGTGTCTTCAATATTTCGGGCGTAGCCGCCAGCATAGGTGACCATCACGGGAATGGCGCGGGCCTTCGCCACGCGGAAGACGAGTTCGTCGCGCTTCTTTAATCCTTCGATGGTGAGGTCGAGCCCGCCCAGTTGATCTTCGCGATAGGGATCAGCGCCGGCGACGTAGCAGAGCAGATCGGGTTCAAACTGGCGCAGGCCGGAGCTGAGGGCATTGTCGAGCCAGGCCAGGTAATCGTCGTCGCCGATGCCATCGGGCAGGTCCACGTCAATCGACGATGCGGGCTTCCACAATGGATAGTTGTTGTGCTGGTGCAGCGAGATGGTGAAAACGTCTCCAGCGTGAGCGCCGCGCATTTTCGTGTTGCCGGCGGATTTTTGATTCGCTCCTGGGACTGACGGCAAAGGCAGGCTCTCGGTGCGAGTGCCGGCGAAAATCGCAGCCGTACCGTTGCCCTGGTGTACATCGCAATCCACGGTCATCGCGGTGCGAATTTTATCGTCGCGCTGCAGCCGGCGGATAGCCACGGCTACGTCGTGGATCATGCAGAAGCCCTCGCCGTGGTCGGGAAAGGCGTGGTGAAATCCGCCGCCGATGCTGATGCAGATGCCGTCAGCGAGCGCCTGGCGCGCTGCCAGAATCGATCCGCCAGCGGCGAGCCAGAAGGCAGCGACGAGCTCGCGCGAATAGGGAATTTCCATTTCCATTTCTTCGCGCGGATTAAGCGTGCCAGTCTTCAACTTCCTCACATAGTCCGGAGTATGGACGAGAAGAATGTCGAGATCAGTGGCAGGTTGCGGTTCGAGGAAATCTGTGGCGTCGGCGACGCCGCCGGCAATCAACCGGTCATGAACGCGGTGGTACTTTTCGGCTGGGAAGACGTGCGTGCCGATGGGGAGATAGTAGGCGTCGCTGTAGACGAGTTTGAAAGGGAGCATGCGGATCTAAATCATACCTCCAGGCCTGTCATCTAAGCCGGTCACACCAGCCGGTCACACCAGCCGGTCATCCTGAGCGAAGTTGGCGGTCGCGAAGCGAACGCCAACGCAGTCGAAGGACCCTCGTGTTTGCTTCGAGTGGCAATGGCCTGGCGAGGAGTTTTCTGGTAGGCGCGCTGCATGGTAAGAACGCCCGCCGACATTATCGGGCTGCAAGCAAAGCGCGGGGTCCTTCGACTTCGCAAGCTCTGCGCTTCGCGCAGTGCTTGCTTCGCTCAGGATGACAACGAGGGAAAACGGAAGCTCAGGATTAAAAGGAGAGAAAACAAGAATGAGCAACGAACTACCGTTTCTTCGATGGCTGCATCACCGGCGCCACCATGGTCCTTCTCACCGGCACGATCGCACCCTCTGGAGGGATCGGCGGCGGCATTGGCGCGAGTCAGAACTTCTTCCTGGATGTATTGCACGAACTCCTGAATCTGGCGCTGCATTTCTTCCATGCGTTCGCGCATTTGCAGAATGATGGCCATGCCGCTGATGTTCACTCCAAGGTCGCGCGCCAGCGACAGAATGAATTCCAGCCGCTGTAAGTCTTCATCGGTGTAGAGGCGCGTATTGCCTTCGGTGCGCGACGGCTTGAGCAGGCCTTCGCGCTCATAGAGCCGCAACGTCTGGGGATGAATGCCATACATTTCGGCCACGGAGGAAATCATATAAGCGCCCTTCGATTTCCGTTTCGTCATAATCGCTTCAACCAGTTCTCGTGATTGATTTTAGAGCAACCTCAATTTTCTTCCTAATGTCATCGATAGAATCGCGCCAAACTCCCACTCGCTGACTGCATCAAAATTCAGGAGGTTATTATGAATGAAAAAGATGCCATTAGTGTGCTCGAAGAACTTATTGAAACTTGTAAGGACGGACAAAAGGGATATCTCGACGCGGCTACACACGTGAAGCGATCAGACTTAAAGACTTTTTTTAATGAACAGAGTCTGGAACGCGCGCGTTTTGCCGGAGAGCTGGAAGCGGAGTTGATTCGGTTGGGTAAACCGGACAAAAAGGTTTCGGGCTCGGTTTCGGCTGCGGTGCATCGTGCCTGGATCGACACGAAAGTGAGCCTGGGCGGCGGCGATAAGACGATTCTGGAATCGGTTGAGGCGGGTGAAGACAAAGCCAAAGACACGTACCAGAAAGCGGTGACTGCAGACTTGCCGGAAAATATCGCGCAGATTGTGCGACGGCAGGCGGCCAGCGTGCTGGCTGCTCATGACAAAGTAAAGAGCCTGCGGGATACGGCCAAAGCGGCCGCGTAATAGGCGTAACCTTACAGTCCAATGTAGGGACCGCCGTCCCCGGCTCTCCCTGCTAATTCTTTTGGAAAACGAAACAGGACCGGAACTTACCGGTCCTGTTTTTATTTTGGATTGTTTCGGGATTGCAGTCAGGCTGCCGGTTGCGGTTTTTCTTCCGGCCGCGTCGCCCAGCCTGCCGGCTTCAGCGCATGATTGATGAAGTATGCCACGAAGCCCGCCGCAATGAGGATCATTCCGAAGGCGAAGGAACTCATGCCCAGCACCGATTCATGCTCGCTGCGAATCACCGAAAAACCGAGCAATAACACTGGCGGGATGCCGATGGCGATGGCTCCGAATAAACCGCCGGGCACGCGGAACGGACGCGGCAGGTCGGGCTCGCGGAAGCGCAGCACGGCCAGCGCCATGAATTCGAGAAAAAGGCTGGCGCCGTAGAGAAGAATGTCGAGCGTAACTAGCCGGGCAAAACCCAGACCCAGGCACATTCCCCATCCGATGGCGAGCGCGATAATTGCAACCCAGGGAGCGCGCGATTTTTTTTGCAGCTTGCCGAAGACGCCCGGAAGCATGCCATCCTGTGCCATCGCCAGCGGCAGGCGCGAGTAGCTCATCACCAGTGCGTTGAACATGCCAAAGGCGCTCATCATGCCGCCAAGCACAACGCCAACGCGCAGCAGCGGTCCACCAATGAGAGCAGCGATATCTGCCCACGAACCGGTTTCCCATGCGGTAGCCTTCAGGCCGGTCATCCACATGGCGGCAAAAGGCAGAACGTAAGTCGCTGCCACAATGCAGACGGCGACCAGCATCGCGCGCGGGTACGTCCGCTGCGGCCGCTCCACTTCGGTGGCGATGGTCGACGCATTGTCCCATCCCATGTAGTTCCACATGCAGATGAGCAGGCCGCCCAGAATGTCCACCGTGGAAGTGGTGGGCTTGGTCACGGCATTGGCCAAGGCGCCGATCTTAAACGGAGCCATCACCACGATGACTGCGAACGGAGCCGAAAGGGCGACGAATAGCCAGAGCGAAGTGAGGGAAACTACTTTCACTCCGGCGATATTCAGCAGCGCACACGCGATCACAACCGCGAGCGCGACCCACCATCCGCGACTGTTTTGTTGAAACCAAGGGAACATGCGGGTCAGGTAGGCCACGAACAGCGTGGGATAAATCGCCATGTCGAAGATGGACGCAACCAGCGAGAGCCAGGCTTCCTGAAATCCCCAGAAGTTGCCCATGGCGCGGCGCACCCAGGCGTAATAGCCGCCTTCGTAGGGCAGCGCGCTCGAAAGCTCGCCGATCATGAAGGCTGTGGGCAGGCTCCAGAGCAGCGGCGTGATGAGCAGAATCAGAATTGCGCGCCCGTACCCGGCGCCGTGCACGATGTCTTCGGTACCATAAGTGCCGCCCGACACCATAAAGAAGGTGGCGGCGACCAGTGGCCACAGCGTGAGGCGGACGAATTTCTTGGGACCGAGCTTGTTCCGGTTGGGTGCGGCGGCGAGAGGCTGGGGATTTTCGGTCTGGTGACGCGGAGCGCTAGCTGTTGCCAATTTCTATGTCTTCCTCCTCAAGCGACTCACTCTCACCACCGCGTCTCCCTTGTGTCTTTTCTGAAGACATCTTCGTGAAAAGACGTGCTGCTCGCGGCTCCCGGGTCACTGCGATTCCCGGGCATTTCGGCGAAGTTAGTTCACAGTTGTGAGATTACGGGAAATTTCCACAGATGCAAGAATTTTTTGAAGATTATTGAAAAATTTCGTGCGCGACCGTACGGAGTACTGAGGTAATGAGGATCCGAGCGGACAACAAGTGATTGTCATCCTGAGCGAAATTGCTGTCCGCGAAGCGAACAGCAACTGAATCGAAGGACCCCGCGCCCGTTTGCGGCGAGATGAACGCCGCATGGAATCCAGACGATGCTCCCAAAGCTGTGGTAGCAATTCCCTGAGATGGCGTTGTTGAGAGCGAGCGATAAGGGATCCTTCGACTCCGCAGGTGATCCGCTTCGCGAATCGCCTGCTTCGCTCAGGATGACAAAGAGTTGGTTTAGACCTTGCTCCACAACTCCGCGCGCGGATCTTCCGGGTTCAACTTTGCCAACTCGCGCAGCAGCTCTTTGGTGCGTTCGTCGCGGGGCATGGCCACAGTGATCGTGATCTCGACAATTTCGTCGCCGCGAGCACCTTCCTTCGTCGCCGACGGCACGCCTTTCTCGCGCAGGCGCAGTTTTTGCCCCGACTGCGTCCCGGGAGGGATCTTCAGCAGCGCTCGACCGTCGATGGTCGGCACTTCAATCTTTGCGCCCAGCGCGGCTTCGGTCGCACTCACCGGCACCGTGAGGTAGATGTCATCGCCATCACGGCGGAAGACGGGATGCGGTTCGGTGCGAATGATCACATACAGATCGCCCGGCGGACCGCCGTGAGCACCGGCGTTGCCTTTGCCGGGAATGCGGATACGCTGCCCGTCGCGCGTACCGGGCTTGGTACGCACCTCAAGCGGCTCGGTTCTCGAAACCGTGCCGTCACCGTGGCAGGTGGGACAAGTTGTGAGATTCTTGCCGGTGCCGTGACATCGCGGACACTGCACGTTGAACTTCATGCGCCCGCCGGTCTGCGTGATCTGACCGGTTCCGTTGCACTCCGGACATTTGCCCGGAGCTTCCAGAAAACCTTGGCCGTGACAATTGGGGCAAACATCCTGGCGCGCAATGTTCAGGCGCATCACGCCGCCGCGGATGGCCGTCCAGAAAGGAACATTGACTTGATATTCGAGATCGCTGCCGGGCTCGGGACCGACTTCCGCCGGCGCGGCGCCGCGACCGCCGCCGAAAATTCCTCCGAAGATGTCGCGAAAGCTGCTGCCACCCCCGCCGCTGCTGCCGCTGCGGCGACCGCGCTGGGCGTTATCGACGATGTCAGAAAAATCAAAGCCGCCAAAATCGAAAGGAACGCCTTGCCCACCCTCCTGAGCCCCGCCGGGGAAGCCACCGGGAAATCCCGCGCCGCCGGCCGAACCGCCGCCTGAACGCGCATAGGCTTCCGCGGTTGCGGGATCAATGTTGTCGGAGTAGAAGCCAACCTGATCGTAAATTTTGCGCTTCTTCGGATCGCTGAGAACGTCGTTGGCTTCGGAGAGCGACTTGAATTTTTCTTCGGCGGACTTGTCCCCGGGATTGACGTCGGGATGGTACTTGCGCGCCAGCTTGCGAAACGCCTTGCGGATTTCGTCGGCCGAGGCCGACTTCTTCACGCCAAGAATCTCGTAATAATCTTTTTTTGCGGTAGTCGCCATTAGAACCGTCTGTCACCTGAGCGTTCTGCCTGATGGAGCATCGTCCGTGCCCTGCGCGGCGGCTCACGATGACAAATTAGTTTGGAATCCTGCGCTTTTTTTTGTCTTCAAACACGACCGCGAAACTTTTGAACTCCGGCACGTCCTCATAGACCGTGAGCGCCCGCGGGCCCGTTTCGGTCGACACAAACACTTCCCACCCCCGCTCGTCCTCGGCAAGGTTGAGAAAATACGTTTCCCCATTCACTTGAAAATCCACTTCGTTCCCCCTTATTTATCTATCTGTCATCTTGCATCCGTCATCTTGAGCGGAGTTGCCGTTCGCGAAGCGAGCGGCAACGCAGTCGAAAGACCTCATGTAACTCGATCTCAGCGCCGACAGGCCAGGGAGTTTCTACCCCGAACCGGCTGCATCGTAGAAACTCCCTTCCATGTCCATCGCACTGCAAGCACGAAAGGGGTCCTTCGACTCCGTACATGCTTCGATTCGCGAAGCACGCACTCCGCTCAGGATGACAAAGCTATGTGTGCCCTGAAAGCTATGTCGTTCCTGAAAGCTATGCGTTCCTGATTGACTCCCCCGCAAACGCCATCTTCGCTCCCCACTTTTCTGCGTAATCTTCCCAGCGCGGGTTCTTTGGCTCAATCAACGCAATCTTCTTCACCCGACTCCAGCCCTTTAATTGCTTCTCCCGGCCGATTGCCTTGTGCACGTCGTCGAAACCTTCATAGTGCACTAGGCGGTCGCAGCCGTACTTACTGGCGAATCCGTCGATCTCGCCGCGCTTGTGTTCAAGCGCCCGGCGGTAGATGCTGTTCGTCATCCCGATACACAAGGTTCCCGAGCCACTGCACACGATGTACACGAAATATTCGTGATCTTTCATAAGCAATCTCTGTCATCCTGAGCGTAGTTGCCGTGCGCGAAGCGAATGGCAACGCAGTCGAAGGACACCGTGTAACCCGGTCTCAGCACCGACCAGTCAGGGAGTTTCCACCTCGAATCGGCAGTGTCGTGAGAACTCCCTTCCATGTGCATCCCACTGCAAGCACTCAAAGGGGTCCTTCGACTCCGTGGGTGCTTCGCATTCGCGAAGCACCCACTCCGCTCAGGATGACAACCACCCTTACTTTTTGTCTTCCACGTCCACGTACTCAGCGTCGATCACGCCTTCGTCTTTCTTGCTCTGACCGTTTCCGCCTGCGGTTGCGTCCGGCGTGGGACCCGCGCCTGCTCCCGGGCCCCCTTGCGCTCCTGGCGTCGGTTGAGCGGCTTTATACATTTGCTCGGCCAGCTTGTGCGAAGCCGCGGTCAGGGTTTCGCGTGCCTTGTCCATGGTCGCCTTGTCGTTCGACTCCAGCGCCTTCTTCGCGTCGGCCACGGCGTTTTCGACATCTCCGCGTTCGGAGCCGGAGATCTTTTCGCCCTGCTCGCGCAGCATCTTCTCGATGTTGTAGACCATGCTGTCGAGCTGGTTCTTGGCGTCGATCAAGTCGCGCTGCGCCTTGTCTTCGGCCGCGTGCGCGTCGGCTTCTTTCGCCATGCGCTCGACTTCTTCCTTAGACAAGCCGGAAGACGACGTGATTGTGATCTTCTGGTCCTTCTGCGTAGCCGTATCTTTCGCGGTCACGTTGAGGATGCCGTTGGCGTCGATGTCGAACGTAACTTCGATCTGCGGCACTCCGCGCGGAGCCGGTGGAATTCCGGTCAAGTGGAACTTGCCCAGAGTCCGGTTCTGCGCCGCCATAGGCCGTTCGCCCTGCAGCACGTGAACCTCAACCGAAGTCTGACTATCGGCCGCGGTCGAGAACGTTTCCGTCTTCTTGGTCGGAATCGTCGTGTTACGCGGGATCATCGGAGTCGCTACGCCGCCGAGAGTTTCAATCGCCAGCGACAGCGGAGTCACGTCGAGCAGCAGGAGGTCTTTCACCTCGCCGCCCAGCACGCCGCCCTGAATCGCTGCGCCGATCGCGACGACTTCGTCAGGATTCACACCCTTGTGGCCTTCGCGCCCGAACAATTCTTTTACCAACTGCTGAATGCGTGGCATGCGGGTCTGGCCGCCGACCAGCACGACTTCATTGATCTTGTTGGCTTCGATGCCCGCATCTTTCATGCACTGCTTGCAGGGGCCGACCGAGCGCTGAATAATGTCTTCCACCATGCCTTCGAGCTTCGCCCGCGTCAGCTTCTGAACCAGGTGCTTGGGACCGCTTGCATCTGCCGTGATGAAGGGCAGATTGATTTCGGTCTCCATTGTGGTCGAGAGCTCGATCTTTGCCCGCTCTGCCGCGTCGCGCAGGCGCTGCAGGGCCATTTCATTGCCCTTGCCGCGCAGGTCCAGACCCTCGTTCTTTTTGAATTCATCAATGAGCCAATCGACGATGCGCTGATCCAGGTTGTCTCCGCCAAGATGCGTGTCGCCGTTGGTGGCCTTGACTTCAATCACGCCTTCGCCGACTTCCAGAATCGAAATATCGAACGTGCCGCCACCAAAGTCGTAAACGGCGATGGTTTCGTCCTTGCCCTTATCGAGGCCATAGGCCAGCGCTGCCGCCGTCGGCTCATTGATAATGCGCTTCACATCGAGCCCGGCAATTTGCCCGGCGTCTTTCGTCGCCTGCCGCTGTGCATCGTTGAAATAGGCGGGCACGGTGATGACAGCTTCGGTCACCTTCTCGCCGAGATAGTCTTCGGCAGCCTTCTTCAGCTTCTGCAAAATCAGCGCAGACACTTGCTGGGGCGTATATTCCTTGCCCTGCGCCAGCACGGCTACGTGGTCGCCCGACTTCACGACCTTATATGGGACCATCTTTATTTCTTCCTGCACTTCCTCGTAGCGGCGTCCCATGAAGCGCTTGATTGAATAAACCGTGTTCTCCGGGTTGGTGATCGCCTGCCGCTTGGCTACCTGCCCGACCAAGCGCTCACCCGTTTTCGTAAAGCCGACCACGGACGGCGTAGTGCGCCCTCCTTCTTCGTTGGGGATCACTTTGGGTTCGCCGCCCTCCATGACCGCCACGCAGGAATTGGTCGTTCCCAAGTCAATTCCGATAATCTTTGCCATACAATGCTCCTCCTGAATTCGTTAAGTCTTTTAAAATCAGTGCCGATATGATTGCGTTCTCGCCCATGCTAAGACTTGAGTGGATCGTTGTCAATGTTTAGATGTGTTGGACTCACAAGAAGATGCGATGGATTTTCCTGTTTTGAGATTTTTTACCCCAACCGAGGCCGTTGCAATGCTTCCGGTTTGCTGGCGAATGATTCTCCGGTTTTAGCAGGCAGCTCAATTAGACATTGACAGGGTTCGGGGTGGAGAACATAATGGGCGCCGAAATTCAGGCCCCGATTCCTCCCATACCGTTTCTTTTCGCATTTCAAAAGCAGTTCATTTCGACCAAGAAGAATTCGACCAAAAGAAAGAGAGAATACCCATGCGTGCAGAGCACGTTCGTCCTTGCCTGATTTTGTCTTGCGTCCTCCTGTTAGGGCTGGCACAGGCGGCTGCCGGCAAAACGCTGTGTGTGAATCCGGCAGGTTGGGGTGGTTGCCACAAAACAATTCAATCGGCCGTCAACGCGGCTTCTGCGAATGACGTAGTTAATGTCGCTCCTGGCACTTACGCAGAAGACGTCGTCATTGGCAAGACGCTTTCGTTGCTGGGAGCGGGTGCCGATCAAACCACGATTAATGCCGCGAAGCTCGCAAACGGAATTCTGCTCGACGGCCTCAATAACCCCGGACTGAAGGGAGTAACAATTTCAGGGTTCACCGTAAAGAATGCGCTGTACGAAGGGATTTTACTTCTCAGCACGCTCGACGTGACCATTCGTAACAATCATGTTCTCAACAACGACACGATCGGACCCGTTTTTGGGTCTGGCCCAGCGTGTAACGGTCAACCTGCGTATGAAACGGACGAAAGCGGTGACTGCGGCGGCGGAGTGCACCTGATTGGTGCCGTGAACTCGATCATATCGGACAACTTCATCTCGGGAAATGGCGATGGCGTTCTGATCAGCGACGAAACGGGAGAAAGTCACCACAATCTTCTGATTCGCAACATCATCACGGATAATCCTCCGGAGTGCGGCGTCGTTCTGGCATCGCATCCACCGGTCGGCGCGGCCCCGCCATACTTTGCTCCCCACTATGGCGTCGACAACAATACCGTCTCCGAAAATGTGGTTTCCAGGAATGGGGTGAAAGTGGGCGGCGCTGGAGTCGGTTTGTTCTCCGATGGCGAGGGTCCCGGCCGAGTGTCGGGTAATGTGATTATCCGCAATGAACTCACCGACAATGGCATTCCCGGTGTCGCTCTCCATACTCACGTTGGTCCGGCCTTTGGCGCTCCCGCGGATGATATGTCGGGAAACATGATCATTGGCAACTTCATCTCCGGAAATGGAGCTGACACTGACGATACGGCGACGCCCGGCCCCACTGGAATCAACATCAACAGCGGTGGCGGCGGCTCGCCGGTTACCGGAACGATTATTTCGCAGAACATTATTCGCGACGAAGACGTCGACATAGCGGTCAACACCCCGGCCGAAGTTGGCGCTCACCTTAACGACTTGCTCGGGCAGAAAATTGGCGTGGCCAACGTTTGTGCATTGGACTCCGCCGCATGCACGGGTACGATTGACGCGACCGAGAATTTCTGGGGCTGTCCTGCTGGTCCGGGCACTAAAAAATGTTCTTCAACCAGTGGAGCAAACGTACTTTCAACTCCCTGGCTGGAGAACTCAGCTCTTCAGGAGAACGAGAAGCACCATTAACCTGTCGATGAATTCCAAGAGGACGCGGGTGTCTTCAGCAGCGCCCGCGTCCGTTCAATCATCGGCTGCTCAATCATCGGCTGTTCAATCACCGGTTTCCAGTTGCCACAACGGTTCGCCGCCCAGGGAGTGGTAGAAACCCCACCCCGCCAAGGCTACAACGCTCAGCAGCCCAAGAATTGACGTGGTCATGTACCAGGTAGATAGGTCTGCCGAGAAAGGTATATTGGCCACCAGGTCGACGGTGAAGATTGCGCAAGCTAGAGAGACGAAGCCGAAGCGCAGCACGATCAGCACGGCAATCGCGTAGACAATGATCTGGGTGGGCAGTTCTACCGGCATGTAGTTGCTGGGCAGCCCGCGCGGCAGGGCAAAGATCGCGATAAACGCGATGGCTGCAATCCACTCCTTGCGGAGCAGGACCTTCAACCCGAAAAGCACAAAGAAGAACACCAGGGTGCCTTGTATCGAATCCGGCACTTGCGCCAACCATGCTCCCAGCGCTTCGCGGCCTCCCATCAGAACTTCGGTTGAAAACAGGTCTGGCGATGCTCCCATACGCATCTCGGGGATGGAGCGAATTTGAAAAACGAAAAGCCATAACACTCCCAGCAGCACCCCGAAAAGAATGTCGCGGCCGACCAGTGAATCGCGAGGCTGTCCGGAGAGTAGCCGGCTCCAGGAAATAATGGCCTGTGGCCAGTGACGCCTTACCCAAGGTTCCACCGCCATGTACAACATCCAAGTGACGCCGCCGATGAAGAGTGCGGTCGCGGTCGCAACTATGCAAAGCCCGAGGAAGTCTCCGATGGTTGTGAAGTGGCTACGGCAGAAGAACAGGCCCATCTCCAACGCAAACATGACCAGAGCCAAGCGGAACGATCCTTCCCGGTCGCCTCGGCCACGAAGATAGTTCCGGCGCGCAAGCAGTCCAGATCCCAGCAAAAGCGAAGACAGCAAGAGCAAGCCGAAAGCGTGGGAAATTTTCTGTCCGATGGATTCCTTCTCTGTACTTTTCATGCGGTCGGGCTTCGTCCAACTGCCGATAAGGTAAAAGAAAACCGGCTTGCCCTGGAACGAAGCCGCTTCCACTCGCAGAGGGCGCGTGGTGCCGGGCCAGGTCCCGGTCCACGCCGCTCGCGTGTCGGCCTCCGCCAGCGAGTTCCAGGCAGGCTTCGTCGGTTGCAATTTAGATGGATCCAGCCCGGCCGCATTGAAAAGTATGTTCCAGTCGTAGCTCGCGGGCGCGGACTGAACGGGCGAAGCGGCTGCTTCTTTTTTTGGCTCTCCGTTTTGCGGTGTTTCGCTTTCTTCCGGAATTTTTTGCGGCGGGATTGCCTGGAAATAGGTCAGCCTGCCCTGCGGATCAAGTTCGAGATTGATCATGCCCGAGAGCACAGTGGGTGGATCGTCGGCGGTGACGATTCCTGGCGTCAGAAGATCGTTCCTGAATCCATTGGCCACCATCGCGTCCGGGCTTTGACGGTACCAATATCGAAGCAGCGAAGGGCGGGCCGCCAGCACGGCATTCCAATGTGGGGGCTTGTCGTTTTTCTCCACATACTTCTGAAAGTCTTCGTCGTAACTCAGGCTGTGCGTGCTATCCGCGGGCCGTCCTGCATATCCAATTTGGGCAATCATCTCGCGGGATTTCTCAGTCAGAACTTCAGGAGTGAGCTCCAGTCCCATTTTTTCCAGCGCACTGAAATGAATGGAGAGAGAAACCACCCCAACTAAACCCAGCAGCACGCCTGCCAGACAGGCCACGGCCACTCCTGGACGCAGACCGGCCTTTTCCCCGGAGGCAGCCACCAGTTGCGGCGACGGTGTCTCTCCCGCAGCCAGCGCCGCGGCCAGCGGATCGCCGCCGGGCAATGCCGCCGCTACCGCCAGAGCCGTGGGCGGACGCGACGAAGGATCCTCCTCCAGGCAGCGCAGAATTACTTTCTCTACGATCGAGTCGAGATCCTTCACTACCGAGGACGGGCGGCTGGGAGTGTGATCTCCGCGCGAGCGCGCCAGGGCCGGGGATTCTGCGAACGCCCGCTTGCCGGTGAAGACTTCATAGAGCACCAGGCCGAGCGCGTAAATATCGCTGCGCATCGTAACTTCAGTCCCGGCCAGTTGTTCGGGTGACATATAGGCAGGCGTTCCGCTTCGAATCTCGGCGCCGCGAAGGTTGTCGGCCACGCCGGCGAGACCAAAATCGGTGATCACAACCTGACCGCGCCCGTCGAGCATGATGTTGGCGGGCTTCAGATCGCGATGCAGAACGCCTTTCGTGTGGGCCGCGGCTAAACCTGCGCAGAGGTGACGCGCAATGTCGAGCGCTTTATCCGGCGGGAGCCGGCCAATGCGGCGGAGAAGCGAAGCCAGGTCTTCGCCATCGATGTACTCCATGGTGAAAAACGTCTGTCCATCGACTTCACCGACATCGTAGACACGGCATACGTTGGGATGAGAAACCCGCCGCGCCATTCGCACTTCGTTGCGAAAGCGTTCGAGCAACGCTTCATCACTCGCGGCTTGGTCGGGAAGGAACTTCATGGCCACTGTTTGCCCAAGCGTCAAGTCGTCGGCACGATAGACCTCGCCCATGCCGCCTTTGCCGAGCAGAGCGATGATGCGGTAGCGCGAGGCCACCAGCCGTCCGGGAAGGAATCGGCCTTCGTTGAGCAAATATTCAGCGGAAGTGGATAGCCCGGACGAAGATCGCGATGAAGAACTGGATGACGACTTCGACGGCGGTCGCAGTGGCTTCGGCGAGGTTGGTGGGGCGACGTCGAGCGTCGCCATGTCATCGGTATTCGAAACGGGACCGCCGCAGGCAGAGCAGAATCGGGCGTTGCCAGATAATTCAGCTCCGCAACTCGCGCACTTAGGCATGAAAATTTCCCGCTACAGTCTAACTCAGAGTGCGGACCGCGGGCGTCGGACCTCGGACCTCGGACTTCAGGCTTTCGATTTCAACGTCAGAGTGCATCCTCAGCCCCGGAGCGTACCTACAGCTCGGCCTGAGGTGCGTGGCCGCGTTTGTCCGAGGTCCGAGGTCTGAGGTCCGACATCCGTGGTCCGAGGTCTGACGTCCATGGTCCGTTTTGCTACCATGCAGGTCGATGAATTCACGCTTGGGGCTGAAGCTGCGCGATCCTCGATTTCTGTTGTGCCTGACGGCGGGGCTGCTCGCCTTCATCGTGCAATCTGGCGAACTTGGCACGGCCGATACCATGCACCGGCTGCAGACCACACACTGGCTGTGGACTTCGCAGCCGCAGGTATTTCCCAACGAATATCCTGAGTTTGGACTTCATGGCCGCGGCGGCCGCATCTTCAGTTGGTATGGCATCGGCCAATCGTTGCTGATGCTGCCCACGGACCTTGTCGGCACATGGATCGCACATTGGCCCGTCTTCTCTGGATACGAAGATGACCCCGCTGTACGCAGCATTGTCGTCAGTTACAGCACCAGTATTTTGGTTAACGTCCTCACGGCGCTGATTGCATTCCGGCTACTGCGGCAACTGCGTTTCAGTGCGAACGAAGCCGTCGCTGGAGTGCTGGCGCTGATGTTCTGCACTACTCACCTGCATTACACCCAGAACATGCAGGAGAACAATTACATCATGCTGCTCACGCTCACTGGATTCTCTTTTCAGTATGAGTGGTTGCGCAGTGGCAGCTTGCGCGTTCTTTTTTACGGTTCAGCCGCTCTCGGACTGAACCTGTTAACGCGCGTAACCACCGGCCTTGATTTGATTGCAGCCGGAATCTTTCTGCTTGCGGTGCTCTGGTTCGAGCGAGTGCGTGGTCGAGCTCTTTGGCAGCGTTTGGTGACTTACTGCAAAGTCGCCATACCGGTTTATATTTTTTTTGGAATCGTCGAGCGCCTGTACAACTTCTATCGATTCGGCTCATTGACCCAAACCTATCTGCCAATTTTCGCGCGCGAATCGCGCCTGCAGGATCCCTCTCTTCCGCCAAACTTCCCGTGGAGCACGCCTTGGCACGAAGGCGTTCTCGGTGCACTGTTCAAGCCCGAGAAATCCATTTTTTTGTTTGACCCTCTCATCGTTCTCGCGCTCGTGCTATTCGCATTTTTGTGGAAGCGCCTCGCGGTCGAGGTCCGCGCCTACGCGGTCGCCTCACTTCTGCTTCTCGCTGGCTATATCAGCTTTTACGCGCGCTATACCTATTGGGCGGGAGATTTTTCCTGGGGCGACCGCTACGTTTCGACCGCGGTGGAAATGGTGGCGCTGCTTGCCGTTCCCATCCTTCTGCGTTATCGTGCCAACCTGAGGCCGTGGATGTGGGGTGCGGGTATCGCAGTGATCGCGGTCAGTTGTCTCATTCAGATCGCGTCGCTGGCCTTCTGGCTGCCGCTCGAGATTTATCAGATGGAAAGTTTCGGCCATCCCACGTTTGTGATCGCGCTGCGATTCAAGAACATTGTCGCCTTCGCGTTGGGAAAGATGAACGCCTGGGGCCTGAACACGGACGAAATGTCACAAGACCCGTGGGATCACATTCACATCACGACGTGGAATTTTCTGCCATTTTTGCTGCGACGAGTGGGCGCCGCGCCAGACTGGGTGGTTAAGATGGCTTTCGCCGTGTGGGGGACCGCACTCGCAGCGCTGGCCGCGGTTTTGTTGCGGTTAACTGCGTTGTTGCGGCGATCGCCGGCCGATTCGTCTGCTATGTGACGCATGCTGAAGAAGACGGCCGGGCAAGATGGGCCGAGCAATGCGGGAGTTAAGAACTAGAGCTGCTCGTTTTGGGCAGGGAGAATAAACTAATGAAAGCATTTCGCTTTTCATCGATTGCGCTCGCGCTTCTGCTGGGTTCAGTTTCACTTCAGGCGCAGAACGGCTGCAAGCCGAGTGATCCCGTGGGACAGTTTGACGGCACTGCCGTGAGCCAGCAGGCAGGCAACATCCAGGTCACGCTCAACCTGCGCTGCGATAAAGGAAGCTATGCCGGCGAAATCGTTTCTTCGGTCGGAAATTACACCGTCAGCGATGGCCACTTCGACACGCCTAAGTTGTATTTAACCGTGGAGTCCAACGGTAACGCCGTTGACATTCAGGCCACGCTCGATGCCGGAACGCTGCGCGGCACATTCACCTCTGGCGGCGATAGCGGTTCCCTGGAATTGCACCGCAAAGGCGATACTGCAGCCGCTGCATCGCAAGCGGACGATGCAAAACCGGCCGTCGAAACTTTAACCGCCGATACGCCGCGCGTGACTTCCGCCGGAGCCAGTTTCAAAGTTCCCGCCGGGTGGTCGATCGAAAGCAGGAAGAACCTCGTCATCCTCACGCCGCCCGAAACCGACACGCATGTCGCGATTTTCGACGCGCAAGCCGCCGACGCCAAGGCCGCGGTCGCTGAGGCATGGGCCGCTTACAAGCCCGAGTCGAAACGTCCGCTCAAGCTGGTGACACCGCGTCCTGCCCGCGAAGGATGGGATGAGCGCGAGGCGTTTGACTATGAGACTTCTCCGAATGAGCGCGCCACTGTGTGGGCGATGGCGTTGCGCGCAGGCGATCGCTGGACGGTAGTCATTCTCGACGGAACCGATCCCACGGTCGAGAAGCGCTCTGCCCCGATTAACCTGGTTTTTTCCAGCCTGCGTCCGAAAGGTTACCAGCGCGAGTCATTCGCCGGGCGTACTCCACACGCGCTCGACGCGGCTCGCATCGCACAGCTGAAAGAGTTCGTGGAAACTTCCATGCAGCAACTCGGCGTGCCCGGCGCCTCCATCGCGCTGGTGGATCACGGCAAGGTCGTCTATGAAGGCGGATTGGGCGTTCGCGAACTTGGCAAGCCCGAGCGCGTCGATCAAAACACCGTATTCATGGCAGCGTCCAATACCAAAGGCATGACCACGCTTTTGCTCGCCGAACTCGTCGACGAGAAGAAGTTGCAATGGGATGAGCACGTAGTCGATGTCTACCCGGCCTTCAAACTCGGCGACGCAGAGACCACGAAACAAGTTCTGGTCAAGAATTTAATCTGCGCCTGCACCGGAGTTCCACGGCAGGATCTGGAGTGGTTATTCAAATTCAAAAACGCCACGCCAGAAACTGAACTGGCCCTGCTTGGAACCATGCAACCCACCAGCAAGTTCGGCGAAGTTTTCCAATACAGCAATCTGATGGCAGCCGCAGCCGGATACATCGGCGCGCACCTGGTCTATCCAAATCTGGAACTCGGCGCCGCCTATGACAAAGCAATGCAGCTAAAGATTTTCGATCCTCTCGGAATGAAGTCGACGACGTTCGACTATGCCCGCGCTCTTGGCGGCAACCACGCGAGTCCGCACGGAGACGATATCGACGGCAAACCTGCCGTGGCCAGCATGGCGATGAACTATTCGATTATTCCCGCCCGTCCCGCGGGCGCGGTGTGGACCTCTTCTGCCGATTTGATTCGTTACGTGCAAGACGAGCTCTCGCTGGGCAAATTGCCCAACGGCAAGCGGCTGGTCTCGGAAGAAAATTTGCTCATGCGCCGCGCGCCGCAAGTTTCTCTTGGCGAGGACGCATTCTATGGCATGGGCTTGATCGTCGATCACAAATACGGTGTTCCGGTAGTCAGCCATGGCGGCAGCATGCTGGGATTCAAGAGCAATTTTTTCTTTCTGCCGGAATCGGGCATCGGCGCCGTAATTCTCACCAATTCCGATACCGGAGATCTGCTTCTGGGGCCTTTCGGGCGGCGATTGCTGGAGGTCGTCTTCGACGGCAAGCCGGAAGCCGTCGCTGATGTGGCGGCGCGTGCGGCAAATCATAAAGCAGAACTCGCCAAAGATCGCGAACGCCTGGTGGTGCCTGCAGCGCCTGACTTGGTGTCGGGGTTAGCCCGGCATTATTCCAGCAAGGATCTTGGCGATCTTAACGTGCTTACCGACCATGGAGTCACCACTTTCGATCTTGGAGAATGGAAGAGCACGGTCGCGTCGCGAAAGAACGACGATGGCACAGTTTCATTCTTCACCATCGATCCCGGCCTGTACGGCTTCGAGTTCGTGGTGGGAAATCGCGCGGGCAAGCGCGTCCTCATCATTCGTGACGGTCAGCATGAGTACGTCTTCAGCGAGACTGCCTAAACGGTTCGTCGACGCCGACGGCTGGGTCATCCTGAGCGTAGCCATTTTTCAGTCGGAGCGAAGGATCTCCGACTACCTGATATCTGCGGGAGATCCCTCACGCGGCTGAAGTGCGCCGCGTTTCGGGATGACTATCTGCTGGGGGAATACAGAGTGTTTCGGTATGGTAGAATGGTAGACATTCGAGGTAGAAAGCTTCCATGGGACTAAATATCAAGAACGAAGAGACCCACCGTATGGCCCGTGAACTAGCCCGCGCCACCGGTGAAAGCATGACGGCGGCGGTGAGTAAAGCGATCCGCGAACGCCTCGAACGTGTCCGCGGAAACTCTAAGAAGAACCAGGTGGAGCGCATCCTCAAGATCGCACGAGAGTGTGCGCCCTTATGGAAAGAGCCCTGGCGGTCCATCGATCATGGAGACCTTTTATACGACGAGAAAGGATTGCCCAAGTGATCGTAGACGCGTCCGCAATCATCGCAATCTTGAGAGGGGAGCGGGACGCGGCCGCGATGGCCGAGGCTTTGCAGCAGGCCGAAACCTGCCGCATGTCGGCCGTAACCTATGTTGAGGCCGCTGTCGTAACCGACAGCAACAAGAATCCGGTCCTCAGCCGGCGTTTGGATGACTTGCTGCGCGACGCCCGGATTCAAGTGGAATCGGTCACTCCGAAACAGGCAGAAATCGCGCGATACGCTTACCGCGATTTCGGTAAAGGACGGCACAGGGCAGGGCTTAACCTCGGAGACTGTTTTGCCTACGCTCTCGCAAAGCAAACCGGGGAGCCTCTGCTCTTCAAGGGGGAGGATTTCGGCCGTACGGATATTGACGTTGCTGATTACTGAGCTTTGAGGACGGGCTCCTCTTTATCCGCAATGATCCGCGCCAGACGCCGCTACTCCACCGTCACCGACTTTGCCAGATTCCGCGGCTGGTCCACGTCACAACTGCGCCGCGCCGCACCGCACTGCGACAATGCCACACATACGGAAACCTCGATAAATGGACGGAAGTACTTGCTCGTATACCTACTCGGCGAGGGAGAAACGGAACTCTTCGATCACGGGGTTAGTCAACACTTCGCGGGCGATGCGTTCAACTTCGGCCTGCGCTTCTTCGCGCGAAAGCCCGCCATCCAGCGTCAACTCAAAATACTTACCTTGACGCACGCTCTCCAGTCCTTTGTACCCCATCTTTTTAAGCGCGCCCTGAATGGTTTTGCCCTGGGGGTCGAGGACAGTTTTCTTCAAAGAAACGTAAACGTGAGCGATCATAAAGCAGGATTATACGTGAGCCACTGCGGACCTCGGACCCTGGATCCCAGGCCGCCCTCCCTGATGTCCGAGGTCCGGCGTCTGAGGTCCCGTTCCTACTCCTTCAGCTTTTCATCCAAAGCCGCCAACGAGTCTTGCAATATCTTGCGATGCCTCGCATTGCTGCTGGCTTCCAACTGCTGTAAGACTCTCTGGCGTGATAGCCGCAGGCTTTCCTGTTCCCGCCAGCGAGCCGCCTCTTCCTGGCTCATGGGAGAGCGATGGTGCGATGACTGTTCGAGCGCCTCCGCCTGCTGCGCCTCCACCGATTTGCTTTCCCATCCGCGTGCCACAAACCCATTATAGTTGCGCCGGCATGTGGCTCGCTTTATACGGCGATGTTACCAGTAGCGGACGAGCGGCTACACCCTCGGACCATCGCAAGAAAATCCTTTTTCTTTACACATCTTGACGTTGTCCCGAAAAAGGAGAAAATAAAAAAAGGTCGCGCGGACGCAGTGTTCTGTGGGTATAATTTCCGCGCGACTACAACCAGTGTGCGTTCCGCCTTTTGAGGGGGAGGCGGCGGCGAGGAGTTGTTGAAGCCGTGACCGTTACAAGCGCCCCGCGCTTGACCCTCAAATTGACGTCCCATCTCGCGCTTGTCCGCAGGCCGGCAAATGGCCTTCGTCGCGACGATCACGCACGCGACCCTTTCTGCGACGCCATCCTTCATCGCATCTCTTGCGCGCTTAAAGCCGCCCGCTTCTTACCTTCGATAGAACCGGATCCCAGTTTCCAAATCGATGCGATCCTTCATGGAATTGGAATTGCGGCCGAAGGCAAACGCAATCATGCTTCCGAATCTGACATAGCCATGGCCCTACGGGACGGGAAAGGCAGCTATGTCGCCTGATTCCTCCCAGTTCGCCTCCGACGATCTGATTCCTTTCAGTAATGCCGGAGCTCTCGCCGACCCGGAGAAATTGCTGGCCGCCTATTTCCGTTCGTCGGCAGTGGGAGTCTGTGTGCTGGATTCGGAGTTGCGCTATCTCGCCATCAACAACACTCTCGCCGCAATGAATGGGATCCCCGCCACCCACCACATTGGGAAAACAATCAAGGAAATTTTAGGGGATGCCGCTCGGGTGGTGCAGCCCGAGTTCCAGCGCGTTTTTGCCTCCGGGGAGCCAGTCGACAACCTCGAGATTTCGCTCGTGCTTCCTACCCGCCTGGAGCCTGGGCACTGGATTGGACACTTCTTTCCCATCAAAGACGGAGCCGGAAACGTTCAGCGCATCGCTGCGGTCATCATCGAGGTTACCGAGCAGAAAAAACTGGAACAGTCGCTGAAACATATCGGCGGAAAATTAGGGCAGGAAAAAGAACGGCTGCAAATGTTGTCAGACGTGAGTGCGATCCTCGCGTCGGACCGCAATGTGCAACAGGCTTTTTCTCGGATATCGGCCCGCATTCGCCGCATTCTGCACCACGAATATGCCGGTTACGAATTGCACGACGCCAACAGCGGCTTGCTGGTGCGGCAAGCCGAAGATTTCCCCATGGGCAAAGGTTTGCTTTCAGCTTTGCCCATCAGTCCGCACAACAGCCCTAGTGGTCTAGCGCTGCGGGAACGCCTTCCGCTGATTTTCTCCAAACAGCAGATGCAGGACTTTGAAGCTGAAATCACGAAGAATCTCCTGGAAGAAGGACTGCGATCGCTGTGCTGCG
Organism: uncultured Acidobacteriaceae bacterium; assembly: GCA_963801885.1. Taxonomy (GTDB): domain Bacteria; phylum Acidobacteriota; class Terriglobia; order Terriglobales; family Acidobacteriaceae; genus Sulfotelmatobacter. Next base: position 1,545,099 of record CAWDGL010000008.1, on the reverse strand, counting down.
TTCCCCTATTGCGTCCCAACTCTCCGCTGGGAGTGCTGGTGCTGGGCAGCACACGGCAAGGCGCATTTCATCCCGATGATTTGATCCTGCTCAACCAACTTGCCGCCCAGTTTGCTGTCGCGTTGGAAAATCAACGAGCGACCGCGGAGATCGAAGTCCTGAAACAACGCTTCGCCGAAGAGAAAGCCTATCTCGAAGGCGAGACTCATTCAGCAGGCGACTTCACTGAGATTATCGGCGACAGCCCGGCCCTTAAGCTGATTCTCGATCAGGTCACAACCGTTGCGCCCAGCGAGGCCACGGTCCTGATCCTGGGAGAAACGGGAACCGGCAAGGAACTGGTTGCCCGCGCCGTGCATCGACTTAGCAAACGCCGCGATTTTCCTTTCGTCAAAGTTAATTGTGCCGCCATCCCCACCGGTCTGGTCGAAAGTGAATTGTTCGGCCACGAGCGGGGAGCCTTTACCGGCGCCATCAGCCAGAAGGTCGGGCGCATGGAGCTGGCCAACGGTGGAACGTTATTTCTCGACGAAGTAGGCGAAATTCCTCTGGAACTTCAGTCCAAGCTGCTTCGCGTGCTTCAGGATCATGAGTTCGAACGGCTCGGCAGCAACCGCACCATTAAAGTGGATTTGCGGCTGATCGCAGCTACTAATCGAGATTTGGCCAAGGAAATGGCGCAGCATGAATTTCGCAGCGACCTCTTCTATCGCCTCAGTGTGTTTCCCATTCAGGTGCCTGCTTTGCGCGAACGGCGCGAGGATATTCCTGGGCTTATTCGCCATTTCGTTCACAAATTCGCCACCCGCATGGGACGGCGTATTGAAACCATTCCGAAAGAAACCATGGAAAGGCTAACTGCCTGGTCCTGGCCGGGAAACATACGCGAACTCGAGAATCTCATGGAACGATCCGTAATCATGAGCGAGGGGAGTGCCTTGCATGTTCCGTTATCGGAAGTACAGGCCGGGCGCCCCCGGACCGATCGGGGCATGGAACGCAATCCGGATGAAACTTTAGATAATGCCGAACGGGAACACATTCTGCGCGTACTTCGCGACACTGGCGGCGTGCTCTCCGGACCGAATGGGGCAGCCCGAAGGCTTGGATTAAAGCGCACTACCCTCCAATCGAAGATGCAGCGGCTGAAAATCACACGCCAGGATTATGCGCTTCGTCGCAAAGATTAAATCTTCTCGAAATTTTTTTCGTACATCCGGAAAAATAGCGCGGGCAGCAACGGCGACGGCTAATCGGCAGCTGCCGACTTTTCGGCAGTTTCCACAGATCGGTCGATGCTGTCTCTTTTCGGAACTCGTTCCAAAGACGGAAGTTCCTCCCTTCGCATCCTCTGTACGCTTTGGTACGCTGCTTGCATCGGCTCAATCGCCTCTGCCCTGGCCGGATAATGGTTTCCGACTTTCCCGGAGGATGTCCCAGTCCCCCGGTTCCCGTTCCAGACACAACAGAAGATTCCGGCGCTTCCGATCAGTTGCAGGGGAGTCAGACCATGTTACTCATACACAAGGGGCAATCGCTGCTTCCGGCCTTTTCCTGTCGTGCCGTGGAGACGACCTCGCGGCTGGAAGAGGTACCTTTTTACGGTCGTACCCATGGCAATCTTGCGGAGGCGGCTCGACCGAATCCCCCCCGGTCGTACCTTCCTGCGGCCGGTGTGCCCATTCCTGATTTTCATCCTCAGGAAATCGACGTTCTCTACCTGCTCGCCTGTCACTTTGAATGGGAACGGCAGGAAGACCCCAGCGCCGCCTGGGAACTGCTCGCGGCTGCGGAGAGCGCCAACTCCAATACTCGTGCGCATGCCCGCGCTCTGCTGGCCGCCTCGCGTCATATAGGCGGTTTCAACCAGGCTGTCGGCTCGCGTACCGCGACTAAACAAAAACCATCTTTCGCCACGGAGATAGAAAAAAACATGAAGGTGCCCTATGGGCTCGACATTATCGAAAACTGCAGTGATTGCGTCTCGGCTCACCCCGGTTTCTTTTGCGGCCTTTCATCTTCAGCCCTGCAGTCTTTGAATCAGGTTAGCCACAAAAGCAACCTGCCTGCGGGGGCCATTTTGTTTGTCGAAGGGCAAAGTGCTCGCGGGATGTTCATTCTGTGTTCGGGAAAAGTGAATCTTTCCACTACTTCGCGCGAAGGAAAAATACTCATTCTGAAGACCGCGTCCAATGGCGAAGCGCTTGGCCTCAGCGCTGCTATCTCAGGTTCCACCTATGAATCGACCGCCGAAACCGCAACCCCCTGCCAGTTGGATTTTGTCGAGGGCAAGCACTTTCGCGAACTGATGCAGGACCACAGCGAGGTCGGCGTGATCGCAGCCCAATCGTTGAGCCGCGACTTCCAATCCGCCTATCGCGACATTCACGATCTTGTTCTTACCCGCTCTTCCGCGGGCAAGCTGGCAAGGTTTTTACTCTCGCAGTCGCCGACCAGCGGAGTGGAAACCGCCGAGACTCGCCTCCCCTCGTCGATGACCCATGAAGAAATGGCGCAGCGCATCGGCTCGTCTCGCGAAACGGTCACTCGTCTTCTCAGTAATCTGAAAAAGAAACAGTTGATTCGCCTGGACGGTCCCACGCTTGTGATTCGAGACCGCTCGGCGTTGGAAGCTCTTGCAGTTTAGCCCTCCCCCACCTAGGAGACCGGAGGACGAATGTTTTCTTACGTCCTCCGGATTTTTCTGAGCCGGCGTGAATTGAGCGCTCGATCCGGCCGTTCTCGACCGGGGTCGGCGGCAGGTCCGCCGCGACAGTGAGAGTAGATTTGTTTTCTTTGATTCGCGTCAACTTCTGATTCGCATGATGACTCGCAATGCTCAGAGTCCGAACAGTTCCCGTAACCGCCTGGTTTGCGCCCGGCTCACTGGAATCTCGGTCTGTTTCTTGTCGTCCATGCGCAGCTGGTAAGAACTCTTAAACCAGGGAACGACTTCGCGAATGCGGTTGATGTTGACCAGGTAGGAGCGGTGCGCCCGCCAAAAAAGCTTGGTATCTAAACTGTCCAGCAACTCCTCGAGCGTTCGGCAATTGGATTGACCTTCCATCCCCGCCGTCCCGCCAGTTACTACTGTGATCACGCCGTCTTCAATCCAGGCATAGCAAATATCTCTTTGATCGACCAGAAACATGCGCCCCACGGTTTTCAGCAGAATTTTCGAAGCCGGCTGCTTCTGCGATTCGATCATTCGCACCAGAGTGTCGATTTTCTCAGCCGGCAGCCCATCCGCATCCTGCTTCGCCCGCGCTTTCTGAATCGCCTGCGCCACGCGTTTCTTATCGAACGGCTTCAGCAGGTAGTCGATGGCATTCACTTCGAATGCCTTCACCGCATACTGATCATAAGCTGTCGCGAAAACGATTTTTGGCAGAGGGATTTTCTTGTCCAGCAGCTTCTTGATGACTCCGAAGCCGTCCAGGCCGGGCATCTGCACGTCTAGAAAGACCAGGTCAGGGTTATGTTCTTTGATCAGGTTGAGAGCTTCCAGCCCATTCTTACCCTGCGCCACGACGTCGATATCGTCTGTGTGCTTCAGCAGGTAGGCGAGTTCGTCGCGGGCGAGTTGCTCATCGTCCACGATTACTGCGGATAAGACCATGGCTGCTCCGGAAAATAATCAACCAATCAGATCAAACGATTAGAAAACCGCCCGCTTCAGTATAGTGCCGCGATTTTCCCCGCGCAATGCAGGCAAGTCCTGGGGGTGATTCAGTTTGAATTTGAATCCAGCAGGCGTCATCCCGAAGAGCCCGCGTTTTTACCAGCGGGCCGAGGGATCTCCCGTCACACACAGTGTCGTAGCGGGAGATCCCTTCGCCTGTTCGGCTCAGGGCAGGCTCTTCGCTCCGCCTGAAGAACGGCTACGCTCAGGATGACGCCATCGATGAGCGATGCCGTCAGAGATTCTTCATTCAATCAGAATGCATGCCCTCCGCCGCAGCTACGACTTGATGGTTTTCGAGGCCTCATCCCATGTGACCGGCTTCTGGCGGAAATACGATTCATTCGCCATGTGGCAGGCGATGGCGGCGTGGTTGCCGAAGACCGCATCTTCGGTGACCGGCTTGCGCGACTTCACCGATTGGAAGAAGACGTTCAAGTGCGGAGTCATATCATCCCAGTCATGGCCGCGATAGATTGTGTCGTCGTGCATAGGTTCTTTGCCGAGCGGCGGATCATGTTCCAGGTGCCATTGCTTCACGTATTCCGCGCGCATCTTCGCCGGGAAGCTGGAACTGTAATAACTGGGATCCAGATCGATGCCGGCTTGCGGAGAGTGGCGCAACTCGAACTCGCCCGCCTCCAGCAGTCCCTTGGGGCCCATGAAGCGCGCCGTTTCCGGCGTTTCGCAACCGAGATCCAGACGTACATAAACTGGAATGCCATGGTAGTCGAACAGCACGGTGTGAAAGTCGGGCATATCACGGCCGTCTTTGAAGCGGAAGATACCGCCCATCGCCGTCGCCGACCGGGGAATTTCATTCCATCCGAGAGTGACCAGCATGCCGCTGATCAGGTGCACCATGAGGTCGCCGGCGACACCGGTGCCGTAAGCCCGCCAGCAACGCCAGCGCGCGAAATGATATTTGTTGAAAGGAATTTTCGGAGCGTCGTTGAGCCATGTATCCCAGTCCAGCGTTTCCGGAGAAAGATCGAGCGGCGGCGGATATTCCCAGGCGCCTGTGGGATCGTTTCGTCCGAGTGTGAGTTCGACCATTTCGATATCGCCGATCGCTCCGCCGGCATAGAGTTCGCGCGCCTTGGCGCAGAGCACGGAACTGACGCGCTGCGAGCCGATCTGCACGGTGCGGTTATTTTTCTGCGAGGCTTCGACCATGGCTATCCCGTCGGCCACATTGTGTGACATCGGCTTCTCGCAATAAATATCCTTGCCTGCATTGCAGGCGTCGACGACGACGCGCCGGTGCCAATGATCGGGAACTGCGGCCACGATGCAGTCGATGTCTTTGCGATCGAGAAGATCGTGATAATGGCGCGAGGTGGGTAAACTGGGATTCGCCGTGATTTCTCTGGCCAGCGTGTGGCGCCCGTCGTAGAGATCGGCGGCGCCAACGCACTCCACGCCGGGAATGGTGATCGCGTCAGTCAGCAGGCCCGAACCCTGCATTCCGATTCCAATCATGCCGAAGCGGATGCGGTCGCTGGGCGCAACGGCACGCGGCAACGGTTGAGCTTCCAGTCGAATCGGTTTTCGAAACCAGCAGACCGCCTGCGGCGGCCGCCGCACTTCCCTGCAAGAATGCGCGTCGCGAAAGAATGCGTTTCATTGGCAGTGCCTCCTTATGACATGACGGTTTTCGTGCTCGCTACTTCGCCAGTGGTTTGATCGCCACTTCTTTGAAAAACACGATGTCGTTATCGCTGTGATTCTGCAGCCCGATATATCCAAAATTGGGCCGCGGTCCACGCTGCGGCTCGAAATCAAATTTGCGAGCGGGCACGGGATCCCCATCTTTATAGTCGGTGATCTTTACGCCGTTGAGGGTGACGATGGTGCGCGGGCCATCGAGCGTAATCTCCATGGTGTTCCACTCAGGACCAGGCTTCCACGCCTTGGCCAGCGGTTTGGTGAGCGAATAGAGCATACCCGTGGAATGGTATTCGTCCTCGCCTGAAGTTTCCGGATGATTGTCGATCTGAACTTCAAATCCGTAGTGCACCGGCATCCATTCTTCGCGCGGCTCCACGGGAATGCGGATGAACACGCCAGAGTTGTCGTTCTCGTCGCGCATTTTATAAACGACATGAATCACGCAGTTGCCGATCTTGCCGCCCGTCCAGTAGAGCAGGCCCATGCCGCCGTGGGTGTGGATCAGGCCATCTTCCACCGTGTCACTACCTGGGCCGACATGTTTCCATCCATTTAAATCTTTACCGTCGAAAAGCTGCTGCCACTGATTGGGATCGCCTTTGCAGGCATTCTGATTTTCGTCGGCGGCGTAAGCGAATGCGACCATGGTGACCAGCGCGAGAAGGGAAATAATAAATCGTTTCAGCATTGGGAAATCTCCTCAGATTTCAACGCCACCAACTTGGACAGACCACCATACTCGCACTCGCGTTTGGAATCAATCCAAAGTGGAGGGGAGGGAGAGCGGCGGTCGGCAGTGGAGTTGAAGGTCTCGCCGAAAACGCGGGATTTAGAATCTACGAAGATTTTCGTTGACACTACGAATACCTTCGTAGTACTTTCTTTTCCTATGAAGCAGACGCCCCATAAGCCCACCGCCTCTGAGCTGGAAATTCTGCGCGTGCTGTGGAACCGCGGACCTTCCACGGTTCGCGAGGTGCATGAATCTCTGAGCGAAAAGAAAGAGCTTGGCTACACAACCGTGTTGAAGCTTCTGCAAATTATGACCACAAAAGGTACGGTTCGGCGAAACGAAACCCAGCGCGCGCACGTCTATGAAGCATGCCTTCCCGCCGAGCAAACCAAGCAACAGCTCGCTGTGGACATGCTGCAAAGAGTATTCGAAGGATCGGCCAGTCAGCTGATGATGCACGCGCTGGCCGGGCGCAAATCCTCTCGCGAAGAGATCAGCGAACTGCGGCGCATGCTGGATGAATACGAAAGGAGCCGGCGATGACTGGCGGAATGATGATTACTGGAATGAGTGTGGTTTCATCGATCGCGATGCAGTCCCTGGGATGGGCTCTCTTACATTTCTTATGGCAGGGAACGGCGATTGCGGCTGTGGCTGCGAGTGCAATGGCGCTGTGCCGCCGCGCGTCAACGCGCTACTTGCTCGGTGTCGCTGCATTAGCGCTGATGCTGCTGGCTCCTCTGGCAACCTTTTTCTATTTTGAGCAGATGCACTCCACTGCGGAAGAAAGCGCGAGCGCATTGCCGCGAGTTGCAGCAGGAACAAGAGCGGGGTACCGTGTCGCGCCGGGGACATTGGCTCTTCACGCTTCCCTCGAATCTTCGCGAGAAATATTTCCCAGGCTCGTCCAAACTTGGCTGGTCGAAACTTTGCTGGCCCAGGCTTGGCTAGTACAGGCGTGGCTTCTGGGCGTCGCCTTCTTCAGCCTTCGCTCCGCAGGGGGATTTCTTCTGCTTGAGCATGAACGCCGCAAGCAATCGAGCGTGGTAAGCCCGCGCGTGCTCGAGGTCTGCCGAACGTTGCAACGACGTTTGGGGCTGCATCGCGCCATCTCTTACTGCGAATGCAAGTGGCTGCAGGCCCCAGCGGTGATCGGATGGTTTCGGCCGGTTGTCTTTTTGCCGATTACCGCTCTTACTGGGCTCTCCGACGAACAACTGGAGGCGGTTATCGCCCACGAATTGGCGCACATTCGGCGCTTCGATCCGTTCGTGAACGTGTTTCAGGTCTGCGTGGAAACGCTGCTCTTCTACCATCCCGCCATCTGGTGGCTGAATAAAAAGGTTCGCGCCGAGCGTGAGCACTGCTGCGATGACATGGCGGTGGACCTATGCGGCAACGCAGTGGAATATGCGCGTGCGCTCACCCTGATGGAAGAGTGGCGCAGTGCGCCCACGTTTGCGATGGCCGCGAATCGTGGGCCGCTCACCGAGCGCATCGTACGCGTCCTCGGACTGAAGACGCTGGGCGCACGGATGAGGATCAGCAGCATTGGTTTGACGGGAAGCGTTCTATGCCTGACCGCGGCGTTGGCCGCTGGAAATGCGCTGCTCGGAATGGCGCATCCGCGACAGGTTCAGGCGGCGCAAGATTCACAGGCCAAACCCGCACCCGCGCAGTCGCCTGCTGCGAATGGCACTTCAACTTCGAAACCCTCGGCGACCAAGGCGAAGACCAGTGAATCGCCGACCGGTGCTCCTTCGTCAGCTTCGTCGACATCTTCCTCCGCATCTTCCTACATCGATGCCATGAAGGCAGCGGGGCTCGGTGATCTTACCGTCGATCAGCTCATCGCCATGAAGATTCAGGATGTCACGCCGGAGTATGTCCGGGCACTTCAGGAACAAGGCCTGCACCCTGATGTGAACAGCCTGATCGCGATGCGCATACAAGGCGTCACTCCCGAGTACATTCGCGGCGTGCGCGCTTCCGGCCTTAACCCGGACACGAATCAACTGATTGCGCTCAAAATCCAAGGGCGTAGACGGTGAGTATTATCGCGCCCTCAAAGAAGCCGGCATTGAGCCGGAGGTGAGCACTTTGATTGGCTTGAAGGTGCAAGGCGTAACTCCGGAATACGTTCGCGAACTCCGCGCCGCCGGGATAACCGCGACCGCAGAACAAATAATCGCTCTCAAGGTGCAGGATGTGTCTCCAGAATATTTAAAAGGATTGCACGAGCAAGGAATTGATCCGCGGGCGAACGATGCCATCGCGATGCGGGTTCAGAATGTGACGCCGGAATACGTTCGCGACATTCGGGCTCTTGGCTTACAACCATCCACCAACGAACTGATCGCAATGCGCGTGCAAGATATTACGCCGGAATATATCAAGGCATTGCAAGCGGCGGGATTCAAGTTCGGCATCACTGAGCTTATTAGCGCCAAAGTTCAGGATGTAACGCCTGAGTTGATTGAGCGGGCGCGGAAGCATGGATTTAAAGACCTGACGCTGCAGAAGCTGATTCAGTTACAGCAGCTGGGAATTTTGGATTCGAAGGCTGACATTTAGATGTCGTAATGGCACTGGGCGCGGGGCTTCGCCCTCGCTTGGATGGCCCCTTCGACTGCGCCCAGGGCAGGCTCGGAGGCCGTCACCACATGGGCTTTGCCGCATGCGGCCTTCCTGATCTTCGCTGTTACCGACATTCGAGGAGACAATGTATGAGACTGCGTCGAACTTTTGCTTACTTGGTGTTCGCTTCTTGCCTTCTTGTGTTCGTGGTGAAGAATCGCGCGGCGGAAAATCATAGCGGCGATTGGACGATCAGCAAGTCCGACGTACCCGGTAAGGTCGAGTTCTCGCTGATTGAACATCGTCGTGGCGGAACCTCGAGCCACGAATCCGATTGGCCGGCGAGTTCGTTTCAGGGTGTGGACTTTTCAAAAGCGGGGCGACAGGACGTTCACTTTACGATTACGCGAGACGCCGGCAAGATCGCATGCGAAGGATTCCTCAACGACGGCGAAGGGGCCGGCATTTTTCATTTCCAGCCCGATGCGAATTATTCGCGAGAGATGCAGGCGCTCGGCTTTTCCATGGACGACGAGAATCGTGATGACGAGGAGCATGAGCACGACAAGCAGTTCACCATGGCGGTCATGGATGTCAGCCTGGAATTTGCGCGGCAGATGAAGAACGAGCATCTCAGCAATCTCGACAGCGACAAACTGGTCGCATTTCGCATCTTTCGTGTGGACTCGGCCTTCATTGCAGCGTTGCGGGCCGAGGGGTTGAAGATTTCTGACGCCGACAAGTTCGTCGCCTTTCGCATTCATGGCGTTACTCCGGAGATGGTGCGCAGTCTCCATCAGGCCGGTTATTCGCCTGATGAAGATATGTTGATCGCCATGAGAATTCACGGCGCGACTCCGGAATGGATGGCGGAACTCAAGCAGCGCGGCTACGATCACATCGATCTGGAAAAGCTGATCGCCTTTCGCATTCACGGTGTTTCGCCGGAATTCATTCAGAAGCTGCAAGGGCTGGGATATTCACATCCTGAACCCGACGAGTTGATCGCTATGCGCATCCACAATGTAACGCCGGAATATATCAGCGACATGCGGTCGCGTGGAATCCACGACCTCAGCATCGATCAACTGGTGAGCATGAGGATTCATGGCATCGATTAGGCCTCGTTCCAAGCTCTATCGGGCTCGCGCCAACACCAACGTTACGTCGTCAGGCTGTTCGTTGTCGCCGATCCAGTCGTCGACGGCCATGGTCACGATCTGACTGATTTGCGGCAAAGGCAAGCCGCGGTTTTCGCGGACCAGATCGATCAGCCTCGGCTCGCCGAATTCGCCAAAATCATTTTCGGGCTCGGTAACGCCGTCGCTATACGCCAAAAATATTTCGCCAGGATGCATTTCGACCGCGCCTTCCTCGTAGGTCATGTCGTCGAACAGGCCGACGACGGTCCCGCCGGTTTCCAACTTGCGAATGGCGCCGTCTTTGCCGATCAAGATGGGAGGCAGATGTCCGCCATTGCTGTAAGTGAGGCGATGCGTTCGTCCATCGTAGATTCCCAGAAATAATGTGGCGTATTTTTCCGGTGGAGTGCTCTCGTAAAGCTGGTGGTTGAGCAGGCCGAGCAAGGCTCCCGGAGAAACTTCGATGCCCTCAGGCCATGTGGCCATGACGCGGCCCGAGCCGGCAACCGCGCCTACGGCCACCGGTTCGCGCATTTGCGGAAGACTTTCCACACTATAAGCGCGAACGGCAGAGTGGATGGTGGCCATTAACAACGCAGCCGAAATTCCTTTTCCGCTGATGTCGCCCACCGCAAGAATCAACTTGTGGGAGCTGGCGGTGAGAAAGTCGTAGTAATCGCCGCTCACTGTGCGCGCGGGGCGGCAGAATCCATGCACTTCCAGCGATTCCAGCTCTGTAACCTGGCGCGGAAATAATTGCGCCTGCACCTCTTGCGCGATGACGAGCTCGTTCTCCAGACGCTGTTTTTCTTTTTGTTCCTGAATCAGCTTCTCGATGGAAGCGGTCATGGAGTTGAACGAGATTGCCAGGTCGGCGAGCTGATCGCTCGAAGTCACGGGAATGCGGTGGCTGAAATCGCCGCGGTCGACGTGTTTGGTGGCATTGTGCAGTTGCGCCACTGCGGCGGTCACAGTGCGAGTCATGCGCATACCGATGATGAGCGCGATCAATTCGATGATGGCGAAGAAAATTCCAACCGCTAGAAGTATGTAAGCCACCCCTTCAACAAATTGTCCCAGCGCGGAGAACAAGTGTCCGTACAAGACCGAGGGCCGCGTTGTGACTTGCAGCACCGCGCCTACCCGTCCCGGAGTGCCGGTCTTCCAATCGACCACAGAAATTGGAGTCGCGAAAGTAATTTCACGATCGAACGTGCTGCTGGCTTCGGGTAATGAGCCCACGGTAAACGTGGGGTGAAGCGCCTGTCGCTCCGGCGGCCCAGTGGAAGCTTTGCTGGAACTGACGACGATGCCGCCTTGGTTTTGTACGGGAGCGCGATTTCCTTCAGTCTTTTCTCCGGAGCTGGCCGGCGTCGTTTGATCCAGCGCTGGTCCGGAGGCGTAGAGGGTAATCTCACCCAGATCGGCCGCGATGTTACCGATCAGTTGCCGGTCAAAGGGTTCGCTAGTCACAACAGTCAGATTGTTAGCACCCAACTGAAACGAAGAACATACTCGCAGGTGGAGTTCATCCCGTTCACGAACTATGTCGCGAAATGTTCCCTTCACGAAACCCGGCCGCGTGAGGGAGGAACCTTGGAATTCATTGCACAGCGGCAACGGCTTCTCGCCGTACCAGGCGCAGACCTGGCGCCGGCTCCAAGCTGGGTCACGCTTACGCAGTCCAGCCAGCGACTCCGCGGCTGGAGTTTGACCGCGCTCCAGACGCGCGGCAAGTTCGTTGCTGACGGCGGCATTGGCCGACTGGAGGCTGCGCAGTTGGGAATGAATTTCTGAACTCACGACGAAGACGGCAAACTGCCCGGCAAGCCCGTAGAGCGTGATGAGCGCCATTCCAACCAGCAGCACAGCCGGAATCACGCCAATAAAAACGTAGGTGACAATCAAACGATTCCTAAGGCGCCACAAAACTCTTCGCCTTAGTGTGCGAAAGGCCAGAATGAAAAATAAGAAAGCGGACAGGAAAGCAAGGAATTCAATCCATCCGCCCAGGTGCTCGCCCCAACTCGCGACAAATAAACTCAACAGCTCCCGCAACGCGAACAGTACAACAGCCATTCCGGCCAGATAGCAGGCCAGGCGCGCCATCCGGCCTTCTGGCCACAAACCTGCCTTGGTCAGCCGATGCCGGAGTTCTAAATAGGACCATTGCATGTTGTTGGTACGAAATCGCTCTTCTCTTTGAGCTTCGCTTTACCCGGAGAAAGCCGCCGAAAGTTGCGCTTTTCACTCTCGCCGCCCGAAGGGCGCTCAATCAGATCTCAGGGTAAAGGTCGAAGAACGCTTCCAGACTGGTGCGCAATTGTTTTTCGATCTCTTCTTTGCTGCCTTCGAGCACGTGCATAGTGACGTGAGCTTGCCGTCCATTGGCGAGTTTCACCGGCGCCTCACCCACTTCGACCACATCCTCAGAAGGCAAGAGCCTCATGCCATAAACCAATGTCAAATTTGCCATGACCTGATTTTACGACGTTCCGCTGGGGGACTGCGAATGGTGACTACGAACGACGACTGCGGATGATGACCACGCACTGGGACCGCGCACTGGCACCCGCGAGGCAGGAAAGATTTCCAATTTAGAAATCGACGCATTCTCGTTTAGAATTCCGCAGTGCCCAGGATTCTGGTTTCTACGCTCTGGATTAGTATTCTTGCTATGGCCCTCGCGCCTGGAATGTTGGCGCAGGAGCCGGCAAGCAACCCACAATCAACCCAACCCCCACCCGAACCTCAGGTCAAGGTCAACATGCTGAACGTGTGTTCGCCTTCGGCGGAAGAGCAGAAGGAAATCGCTGCCGCGTTGGCTCGAGTTCCTAAGCAACCGCTGTTTTCAACTGACTTTGAAATCTCCCGCGGGCGTTCCACGCTGAGCGATATGCCGAACTTCCTGAAGCCGGGGCAGAATGGTCATGTGGCCGGGGAGCCGTCGGTGGCGAGCTATGTCCGCATTCGCCGTGAGTTTTCCGTGCAGGCACTTTTTTCCAGCGTGCAATATTCCTTCAGCAATGACGGGCAGAATATGGTGGAAACGCTGGTGCTGCACGTACGCGATCCCAAGGATTTGATTCAAGTCTCGCTGGAAGACAGCGCCTCGGCGGTCACCAGTTCTGAGGCGATGCTGGCATCGAACACTCCGGCCAGCCGTGTTAGGCTGGAGCGTTTTGGCAAGCCGTCGGTCGCGTTGGCGCGATGTGTGGCGGAAGAGGGTGGGCCCGCGCCCGATCAAAGCGCGTATGAGCCGTTGTTTCGAGGCGCTTCGGAGGTGTTGTCGAATTATCGCGCGCTTCTGAGCGTAGAGAAAATCGTGCCGGAGGAGCTGGCGCAGATCGCGGGAGAAGCCAAGCCAAAGACTGCGTCAAAACCTAAAACTAAAGCTGCGCCCGTACAGCACAATAAGTGAGCCGTCTTCTGCGTGCGGTGAGCGCTTGCATCAAAAATTGGGATCGCCCATCTAATCTGCTGCTACACAACTATCCATTACTCAACTATCTGTTACTCAACTATCTATGAGCGAAACTCGAGACGTTGTCATTATCGGATCCGGATGCTCCGGCCACACGGCCGCTCTCTACACGGCGCGGGCTAACTTGAAGCCATTGGTGATCGAGGGCCACGAGCCGGGCGGACAGCTCTCGATGACCACTTTGGTCGAGAACTTTCCTGGATTTCCGGAAGGCATACTGGGGCCGCAGTTGGTGGAGAACATGCGCAAGCAAGCGGAGCGGTTTGGCGCGGAATATCGCATGGCCCACCTGACCAGCGTGGACCTTAGCAAACGGCCGTTTCTGCTGCATATTGGGGTTCATCAGGTTCATGCGCAAACCTTGATCATTGCCAGTGGCGCGTCGGCTCGATGGTTGGGTCTGCCGCATGAGCAGCAGCTGATTGGCCATGGAGTTTCGTCGTGCGCGACCTGCGACGGTTTCTTTTTTTCAGGGAAAGAAATTGTGGTGGTGGGCGGTGGAGATTCGGCGATGGAAGAGGCGCTTTTTCTTACCCGCTTCGCAACCAAGGTAACGGTGATTCATCGCCGCGACGCGTTTCGAGCTTCGAAGATCATGTTGGAGCGCGCACAGCATCACGAGAAGATCCAGTTTCTGCTGAACACCGTGGTTGAGGATGTTTACGATGTACATAAGAAGGAAGTCACGGGGCTGAAATTGCGCGATGTGAAGACGGGAAAGGTTTGGGATTTTCCCACGAGCGCGCTTTTTCTCGGCATTGGCCACGAGCCCAACGCCAAAATGTTTACCGGTCAGCTGGATATGGACGCCGACGGCTATTTGAAGACCCACAATTATGTGTTTACGCGCGTGCATGGAGTTTACGCGTGCGGCGACGTGCAAGACCGTCGCTACCGCCAGGCTATTACAGCCGCGGGCAGTGGCTGCATGGCTGCGATGGAAGTGGAAAAGTTTCTAGAGGAGCAAGGGAAGTAACTTGCGGCGAGCCGCTGTGTAACCGGTTTGTGATACAAACTTCTGTGATCTTCCCACAATCTGGCATTCCTTTTCTTATCATCCCCGAGTTGGCTGGTACTGCATGCTGAGGGCGTTCTTCGTCTATCTTTCTGAAAATCGCAGGCTGCGCAGCTTCGCCGAACGATCTGCGATTGGACATCGCGTTTCCGGACGGTTCGTGGCGGGGACTGAAATTGCGGACGCGGTGCGCGTGACCCAGGCGGTCAACGCCGCCGGTATGACTGTCAGCATCGACAATCTCGGCGAGAACGTTACTAATTCCGAGGAAGCGCGGCACAGCGCGAAGCTCTACCACGAGATTCTCGATGCAATCGTCGCCAATCAACTGAATGCCAACATCAGCCTGAAGCTGACGCACATGGGCCTGGACGTGGATGAAAAGATGGCCCGCGAATTGGTTTCAGGCCTGGTGAAGAAGGCGGCGTCGATGGAGCATGGTTTTGTGCGCGTCGATATGGAAGGGTCGCCGTATACGCAGCGCACCTTGGACTTCGTTCACGAACTGCATCGCATGCCGGGAAATCAGGGCAAAGTCGGGACTGTGATTCAGTCTTATTTGAAGCGCAGCGAGAGTGATGTCGAAAATCTTTTGGCTGAAAAGATTCGCATGCGGCTATGCAAGGGCGCTTATAAAGAACCGGCGAGCATCGCCTTTGCGAGCAAGGCCGATGTGGACGCGAATTACGTCAAGCTGATGAAGATCCTTATGAAGAGCGGCGTCTATCATGGGCTCGCAACGCATGATGAGAAGATCATTCGCCAGGCCCAGGCCTTTGCGACTGCTGAAAAGATTGCACGCGATTCTTTCGAATTTCAGATGCTGTACGGCATTCGTCGCGACCTGCAGCAGAGTCTGGTGCGCGACGGTTGGCGAATGCGTGTCTACATTCCCTTCGGCACCGAGTGGTATCCCTACTTCATGCGGCGGCTGGGCGAGCGGCCGGCGAACGTACTGTTCATCGCACGGAACATGCTGCGGTCCTAGTCTAATTTTTTTCCATGCGAAGTTGTAAAGCGCCGGACCCATTCGTCCGGCGGGCCGGGCATAAGCTATCGCTCCGACCCTCCCCTGATACAATGAATACGTCCAATACAAGTATTCAAGGGTGGGCAGATGCCGACTTCTATTCGACTTCCCGAAGACATCGAGCGCCGTCTCGACGCGATTGCCCAGAAAACTGGGCGCACCAAAGCTTTCTACATCCGCGAGATGATCCTCAATCACATTGACGAGGTGGAGGATTATTATCTTGCAGCGGATGTCGCAGAACGCCTTCGCAAGGGACAGGGCCGCACTTTCACTGCGCAGGAAGTGAGACAGGATCTTGGCCTGGACGATTGAGTACGCCGACGTTGCCCGCACACAGCTTCGCAAGTTGGACAAAACCGCAGCCCGTCGCATTCTCAACTACATGGATCAGCGCATCGGACGGCTTGAGGATCCTCGCGGCATGGGTAAGGCTTTGCGAGGACCACTTGGCGACTTCTGGCGCTATCGCGTAGGAGAATACCGCATCATCTGCGAGCTGCATGATCAAACGCTGCGCGTACTGCTGGTACGCATAGGCAGCCGGAAGGATGTTTACCGATAGGTCCAATAACTGAAGGTTTCGCAGATTCAGCCTGTAGAAAACTTCAAGTTGCCCGTTACTGCGGGCTGCCCTCATCGCCGTCCGCCGGAGCCAGAGGCAGGCGGGTTACGCCACGCATCATGTCGCGCTCCTGATCAGAGAACATACTCCTAAAGCGCTCGGAGTCGATGACGGCCTCGCGTTGGGCCGGAGGCATGGCGCGCAAGTTGTGAACGGCAGTGATCACCATACGCTGGCGATCGGGAGGAAGCTGCCGCATCTGAAAGAAAATCTGCCGTGCCTGCTGTTTCTGTTCGGGCGTCAGATGCTCCCATGTCTCCATGCGATTGAGCATGCGCAATTGCTGCTGCGGCGGCAGGCTGGAAAAATGCTGCAGGCGCTGCCGAAGCCGCTGCTGGCGCTCGGGCGGCAGGCTGCGGAACGCGGGATCATTCTGTAAAGCCCGCTCTTGTTCCGCGGGAGGTAAGTCTTTGTATCGTCGCAGCCAGTCGCCGGCGTGGCCTTGCGGATGTCCCTGCCGTGGCGCTTGTGGGTGTTGGGGCGGGGCTATTGCCGCATGCCTTTGTTGCGGCGCGTGAAAGCCGTCGCGATGTGCTAGAGCAGGCAGGGGAATAACCAGAGCGATTGCCAAACCGGCAATCGCCAGCCAATTCGTCCTGTAATTTCCCCGCCGCATCTTTCCCCCGTACTGCGACTGTGTTCCGCCTTCATTTAATTCCGGTGGCAATGAACCAATTCAATCGTGGAACCGACTCGATTACGGATTCGCTGCAACATTCTGCTGCAATTCCAGATCATCCAACAAATCGAAATCGGAATACATGTCATGGTTTTTTTCTAAAGCTTGCAGGTCGCTGACGGCTGTGCCGGGGGGTTCGGCAATGGAAGCTTCCTGCCCATGATGGATCATTCCGCTATCGCGCGTGTAAAACACTCCTACGCCAATTCCCAGAAGCACGGTGAGCGCGGCTGCCAGCACGGGCTGGCGAAACCAGTCAAACCATCGCGCCCGCGGCTTGGCCATTTCTTCTCGAAGCCGGGCCTGCAAACGTATATCGAAATAAAGCGATGACTCGGGAATTTTCCACTCGTCGAGCACCGCCATGGTCGAGCGCAACGCCTTTAACTCTTGCGCACACGCGCCACAACTTTCCAGATGCATGCTCTCGTCCGTTGTGGGCTTGCTGAATCCAGCGGCCACATCTGGCATCCGTTCACGAATTTCATCGCATTTCATAACCACTTCCCCTTAACTCATTTCGCCAATGCCGCTAAAAAGTAAAGCTAAACGAATTCTTTTAACTGTTCCCGCAAAGTCTCGTAAGCCCGAAAGAGCAACGACTTGGTTGCCGACTCGCTCTTCTTTAGAACCTCGGCAATTTCCTTGTAATCCATCTCCTGGTACTTGTGCATAATCACCGCCAGCCGCTGCTGCTCAGGAAGCGCATCCACTTTACGCCGAATCGCCATCATGCGCTCGCGGCGCACAATCATTTGTTCCGCGCTCAAGGTCCCGTCCGGAAGTTCGAGCGTGGTGCCGCTTTCCTCGTCCGGTTCGTCGAGGCTAACCGTGACTTCCGGCCGCTCGTGGCGCGTATCCCGCGCATGATTCACCGCCAGGTTAGTGGCAATCCGATAAAGCCACGTCGTGAACTTCGCGCTGGCTTCGTAGCTCTCGCGCGAGCGATACACCCGCAGAAAAACTTCCTGCGCCAGATCCTCGGCAGCTGCTGCATTGCGCGCCATCCGATACATAAAGCTGACGATCGGGCGACGGTATTTCTGCACCAGATAATCAAATGCCGACTGGTCGCCCGCCTTGGCGCGCAGCATAACCTCGGCATCCGAATCAACACTCCCGAATGCGGCCGACGCTTGCGGCGTGGTCGCAGCCATCAGCATCCCCGGATCGAGTGCGGCGGTGCTCACATTAGTTCGAACCCCGTAAGGGCCCGAAAGTTTCGTTCTTTCACCCTGGGAAGAGTCCGCGGAAGGCGCTGCTGGCGAAGAAGTTAGCGGTGCTCGCGAAGGTTTTGGGTCGGGTGCCATACAAAGGGGGAGCGGCAAACAGGGCCAAGACAAGCCTCAGCTTTTTCAGCCCTGCTGCCAACTAGGCTAACACGCTCAGCCGCTTCGCAGAAACTCTTCAGCTAGCCAGCGTTTTCATTTGTCCTCCGCTGGATTCAACGGCGGTGGGGACGGAGCTATTTTCCCTACCAGGCTGTCTTCCGCCTTCTTGTGGAGCTCCTGCACCTTCTGAAGCTCTTTCGCTGCGTCCGCTCCATCCCCGCGGGCTCGATATAAACGTCCAAGCTGGTAGTGCGCGTCGGGCAAAGTGGGATCCAATTCTACTGCGTGGCGTAATGCACTCTCAGCTTCCGGGTAGCTCTTCTGCTCCATGTAGATGGCGCCCAGGTCCAGATAAACAATACGCAGGTTCTTTTGGACGCCTATGGCTCGCTTAAGCAGTGAAAGTGCCGCATCAGGACGGTTGTTCTTCCATTCGATGTCTCCCAGGTACGCCATCGACTGGGCACTGGCGGGATCGGCTACGAGTTCACGTTCGAACTCTTTCTTCGCTTCCTCATACCGCTGCGACTTCCAGTAGAGATAGCCCAGTCCGAAATGAACGTTGGGTTCGCTGGGAGAAATCTTGGCGGCGGCTTCGAACTCGGCGATGGCCTCTGCCGGCTTTCCCATGCCGTCCAGAGCTTCACCCATGAGAATGTGGGTTGCGGCAGAGTCCGGGCTTTTTTCGAGCAGTTGACGAAACTCCTCAAGCGCGCAGGAGTAGTTTTTCGCCCAAAGGCAGCTTTGCGCTAACAGGCGCTCCAGTTCCAGGTTGCCGGGATCACTTTTGGCCGCGGGCGCGAGATACTTCACCGCTTCGGAAAATCGGTGCATGCCGTAGTAGCTCAGGCCAAGCAGAGTCCGCGCCTGGGCATTCGAAGAATCAGCCGCCAGCGTGGCCCGAAGCGAGATGGCGGCGGGCTGGAAGTGACCCTGCTTGAATTCGGCGAGACCAAGATCGAGAGCCACTCCGGGGAGTTTCGGATTGAGAGCGAGCGCTTTGCGGTAAGCGGACGCCGCCTCAGAATATTTCTGCTGTTTCGAGAGAACCACTCCTAGACTGGCGAAGGCAGCCGCGTCGTTAGGGTTGCGTGCAGTCACCTCCCTCCAGGCCTGAGCCGCTTCAGGAAGCTTCCCCTGCTGCTCGAGGGCAATCGCGTCAGCGGGAGTTGGAACCTGCGCGAACGCGCAGACCGACAGAAGGAGCACCATCAGAACGAGTTCTGCCTTCTGGTTCATGCGAAGTGTCGATTACAGGACAATCTTAAAGGTTCTGACCTTCCGATGAATTTTGGGCGGCGAGTCCTATGCATTCTCCGGCAACGCCTGGCGGTTCCCCGCCTTGGACGAGGCAAAAAATTACGCCCCGCTTGCCTCCTGAGAAGGCGAGCGGGGCGTGAGGTGGAAACCCGAAAACAAAGCTAGAAGATCAGCTTCAGCGCGAGCTGAAACTGCCGCCCGTCGTAGGCGGTCTTGACCTCGCCAAAATCGCTGGCTCCCAAGTTGTTGCTGATCCCGCCGGTATTCGAGTTGCCTTCAAACTGCGTGTGATTGAAGGCGTTGAAAGCCTCGGCTCGGAACTCCACTCGGAACCGCTCGGTGAAGGCGAAGTTCTTGAGGAGGGACAGGTCAAAGTTATTGCGCCCAGGGCCGCGGACCGCATCGAATCCCAGATTGCCGTAGCAATCGGGGCCTGTGACGCAGGGTGGCGCAGTGAATACGGAAGTGTTAAACCACTGCCCCACAGATCTGGGATAGGAGATGGACCCACTTACATTGGGCCGAGTCGCCGAGTTGGAGATGACGCTGGCAGCCGTATTGCCGCCGGATACCCCCGCTTCACCGCTATAACCTATATTGATTGGTGCGCCGGAATTTTCGGTAATGATGGCAGACAATTGCCATCCGCCCAAGCCTCCCCTAAGCAGACGGTTGCCGGTATTCCGGAATACTGGAAGATCGTAGACGAAGTTAGTGAAGAACACGTTCCTGCGGTCATACACCGACGGACCCCAATCGTATCGCCATCCCTGATAGGGGTTGGTGACGTTTTCGAGATCACCGCCGCTGCCGGTCGAGGTAGTCGCGTCCATTGCCTTCGCCAGCGTATAGGAAACCTGCAGGTGCAGGTCGTGCCTTACGGTTCCAGTCAAAGTGGTTTGGAGTGAGTTGTAGCTCGCGTTCGCGCCGTCAAAGGCCAGCCGCATGTTCCCGAAACCGGGATAGGTGAGAGTGGTGACGTCGAGTTTGCCGGCGGCAACCTCAGACGGCAACTGGGAAATGGGCGGGAGGTTGACCGCCGAGTAGTAATTTTCGCGCCGGCCCTGGCTGCCCACGTAGGAAACATTCAATACGGTGTGGGTTCCCACGGCTTGCTGGACGCCCAAGCTGTATTGGAAACTGACCGGAGTGGGATAATGTTCGGCGATTCCAGTGACACCGAGAGGAAGCACTGGCAGGTTCGCGGCAGAAATGGTATTTCCCGACGAGAGCGATTGGCGGGGATTGTCAAGTGAAACACCGTTGAGGGTTGGGTTCGGATCGCCCGGCGGGTTCACGGCTCCGTTATACATATCGTTGCCCTGAATGCGTTCGTACATCATGCCGAATCCACCACGGAGGACCGTCTTGGCTCGACCGGTAAGGTCATAGGCAAAGCCCAACCGTGGTCCCCAATTGTTCCAGGAGTTGTTGACCAGACCTTTGGGAACTCCGTTCACGCCGCCGATCCCGATACCATTCAAATAGAAGGTGTATCCGCCGAGGACGGGATTCGTGCTCGTGACCAATCCAGGGCTCGATCCGCCCGGGCACAACGGTACAGAGTTCGGGCTGCAGATGTTGCCGTTCGTGTCAAAAGTAGCCGCGTCCGCCGGATTGTAGAGGCTGGGATAGAAATTCGAAGACAAGTGATTGGCTTCGTAGGTGTGCGGGATACCATCCCAGCGCAGGCCAAGGTTCAAGGTCAAACGGCTGTTTACGCGCCAGTTGTCCTGGGCGTAGAGGGCTGGGGAGATATTGTTCCAGTGGCCGGTGATCTTGACGCCATCCTCAGTGTACTGTTGAGCGTAGCCGAGCAGATAGTCAGCGAAATCGTAGCCCGTGTACGATCCGTTGAACACAAAGTTGCCTTCGGTATTCGCGAACGCATCCTGTGCCTTCTTATAGAGAGCCCAGCTAAAGCCGAATTTGAGCTGATGCGCTCCCCTCGTCCAAGATAAGTCATCGCGGAACTGGTAGTCGTCCGCCTTGTTGTTCCAAGGAGTCCAGTTTGCGGTGTAATCGGAACCCGTAAGCTGAGACAACTGGACGGATGGGATGCGGTTACCCGCATTCGGACCACCGAAGAGCCGGTTGAATGTGAAACTCGACGGGGCGGCCACCAGGTTGATGGGAAGAATGGCAATGCGGTTGCCGTTGTAGTTGAAGGCGGTTTCATTGAGCAGCGTAGGGCTGATCACATAAGTCGCATGGATCACGGCGCTGTACGAGGGATTACCGAAGGTGTTGGCGATCGAAGGAACGTTGTCACCGCTCCACTGGGTGGTCCCATAAGTCTGGGCAACCTGCTCGGAAATCCAGTGTCCAAACACCGAGAATTTGCTCGAGAACGTGTGATCGACCCTGGCGATCTCTTCACGCAGGGTTGTAGGAGAGTTATTGCCGCCAATAAAGTTCACACCGCTAGTAGGCTTCGGGAAGATCCCGCCGTACTTGCCACCGGCTACCAACAAGGCCGCCGCATTCGGGGAGATCGCGCAGTCGGGAATCGTGTTGCCGGGGAAGGAATGACCGGGAATTAGTGTCGCCTGAACCGCCGGGGAGCAGCCTGAAGCGAAACCCACGACGCCGGTAGGCACGACCGCTGTTACCGTCTTGCCGTTGTAGGTGGTCGGGAGCACGGCACCAGTTCCGGCGCCGTTCGCATCGGGATACTCGCTGGCCAGTGGTACGGGGACGTTCAAGAGTCCGCCGTCGATCTCCTTGCGCCATTCCATGTTGAAGAAGAAGAAGGTCGGATGGTTATTCATCCCTGGAATTTTTCCGCCGACATTGAAGCCGTAAATGTTGTAGCGCAGTTCGGCGACTGGATTGGGCGCCGGATTGAAGTAGTTGCGCGCATTCAGCGCGTCATTCCGGAAAAACTCCCATGCCTCGGCGTGGAATTGCTTAGTTCCGGACTTGATGACCGTGCTGATCTGAGAAGCGCTTGCCAAGCCATACTCAGCGCTGTAGTTCGAGGTCATATTGCGAAACTCTGCAATCGAGTCGATCGAAGGCATAACGCTGCCGCTGCTGCCGCCGCGGTCGAGGTTCTCGCCGCCGTCAATCAGCTGAAGGTTATGACCGGCGCGCTCGCCGTTGATGCTCACAGTGCTGTCACCGCTGACCGGAGTGAAGGACACACGGGAACCCTGGAGACTGGATGCTCCGGGGGCCAGAGCGAACAGTTCATACAAGCTGCGGCCATTGGTGGCGAGCTGAGTGATCTGCTGTCCGTTAATGACATTGCTTTGCTCGCCGCTATCAGTTTGTACAGCGATCGCATTCGCCTCCACGGTCACGTTCTCTTGCACGCTGCCTACCACCAGCTTGAAATCGATACGTGTCCGGTCCCCAACAGCCAAAACAAGATTTTTCTGTTCGGCGGCTTTGAAACCTGCTGCAGTCGCGCGCACGTTGTAATGGCCGATGACCAGGTCAGGAGCCACATACTGGCCATCGCTGTTGGTCGGCAGGTTCCGGGTCACACCCGTGTCGGTGTTGGTGATGACAATGGCGGCGTTGGGAACGGACGCGCCGCTGGGATCGGTCACGGTGCCGAGCACGGTCGCTTCCTGTGCGATGGCTTGAACGCCGAACATTACAAAACAGGCTGCGAGAAGAATTGCGCAGCGGGCGCCATTGCGTCTCACGGCAAGGCAAAAACTCCCGGCGAACATGGACGAGAGGAATCTCATTGTAAAGCCTCCAAATCGGTTGGCAACGTTGTACAGGTCGCGACTGAGCTGGCCGCGATATTTAGAGCTGGGACTACCCCAACAATCGGAATCGTTTACGGTGTTACATCCAGGCAGTCAGCGTTGTCAAGAAGAAAATCGATTTCTTATGGGAGTTTGAGCGCTTCTAGTAAGGGATTATGCGCGCTTTCGGGCGAACCCGCGATATACTCTCGCAGTACCAGAGATCGCTGTCTCCGCGCGAAAGACAGGTTCTAAGGGATTCAGTTTGCTATCCAACTGGGGGCTTCAATGTCGACCCGGAGAGCGGTAGTTACAATCTTGATGCTCGGGACTCTTTGTTGCACCATTTTGATTGGCCAAGAGCGACCGAAATCCGCTTCCCCTGTGGGCGCCCTGGAATTTCCCGTGGTTCTTGAGCAAAGCGTGATTGCCGGCAAGACCCCGGCTGGAACTAAGATTCAGGCCAGACTCGCGGTTGCCACTTTAGTAGACGGCACAGTAATTCCCAGAAACGCGATATTTTCGGGGGAAGTGATCGAGTCTGTCGCGAAGACTAAGACCACACCGTCCCGTCTTGCCATTCGCATCGATTCGGTGCGATGGAAAAATCTATCAGGCGCGATTAAGGTTTACGCTACGGCCTGGTATTATCCGGCGAAGAATGAAACTGGTCAGAACCTTCAGTACGGGCCGACGCAGCCTCCCAACCGGACTTGGAATGGAGAAGGACAGTATCCTGATCCGAATTCAAAAGTCTACAGGCCATTCCCCAGCGGTGACCCAGACGACAAGAATACATCCGTTCCTGACACTCCAACTGCCGTCACCTCGAATCAGCGTGTGCTGATGAAAGATGTGGAGACCACGAGGGGAAATGACGGAACGATTGCGCTGATATCCAAGCGCACCAACATCAAACTGGACAAATTGACGACCTATGTTCTAGCCCCCGACGAGGCGGCGCCAGCAAAGTAGACTCCGCGGCCGCCGCATCAGTTTGCTTCTTCACGAATTGCGGCCTTGGATCAATCGCCGAGACGAAAATTGACGGAGTAAAATGAAGCAGACGAGTGGGTATCTCTCCGGACACGATGAAGTTTCGAGTTCTCCGCATACTGGCTGCATTCTCGTTCATTCTATTTCCGTACGCGCCCGCGCGTTCGCTTGGCGGAGCCCAATCCCCCGCCCAGTCTGCACTTCTGCCGCCAACGGTCCCATCCGCTTCTCCTTTCAGCCGATCGACTTTAAGCTCGATAGCGATGAAAGCCCTGAA
This sequence comes from uncultured Acidobacteriaceae bacterium, assembly GCA_963801885.1. GTDB lineage: Bacteria > Acidobacteriota > Terriglobia > Terriglobales > Acidobacteriaceae > Sulfotelmatobacter. The sequence continues at coordinate 1,520,893 of CAWDGL010000008.1, read as the reverse complement.
CGCCACGCGCCAGAAACCATGGCCGGCGGTGTGGCCGTCTTCGATTACAACAACGACGGCAAGCTCGACATTTTCTTCACGAACGGAGCCGACCTGAAAACGCTCCGCAAGACGTCCGCGAAATATTCCAACCGCCTGTTCGAAAACGATGGCCATGGAAATTTCACTGACGTAACGGAGAAGGCTGGACTGGCCGGCACCGGTTTCGATGTCGGCGTCGCCATCGGCGATTACGACAATGACGGATACGAAGATATTTTTGTCGCGGGAGTCTATCGAAATACGCTGTACCACAACAACGGCAACGGAACTTTTACCGATGTAACGGCCAAGGCGGGACTGAACAAGCCTGACCCCGAGTATGGGCCGCTTTGGGCGGTAGCTGCCGCCTGGGTCGACGTGAACAACGACGGCTTGCTCGATCTCATCGTCATCAACTATTTGAAGTGGGACTTCGACCATGAGCCGGTTTGTCAGGGCTATGGCCATCGTGATTACTGTCATCCCAAGATGTACAAGCCCACGCCCAATCAGTTGTTCCTCAATAACGGCGATGGAACTTTTCGCGACGCTTCGGTCGAAGCGGGATTCCGTGCGCATCCCGGCAAGGGCATGGGTGTAGCGGCGGCCGACTTCGATCTCTCCGGCAAGATGGACTTATTCATTCCGAACGACAAACTGATGAACTGGTTCTTTCGCAACAAAGGCGGCGGAAAGTTCGATGAAGTTGGCTTTGATGTGAACGTGGCGCTTCGGGAAGATGGAACTTTTATTTCCGGTATGGGCACCGACTTCCGCGACTTAGATAATGACGGCTATCCCGACATTATTCTGGTCGCTCTCGATGGAGAAACTTTTCCGCTCTACCGCAACACCGGCAAAGGAAGCTTTGTGGAAGTGACTCGCGAGAGCAACCTGACAAAGCTGACTCTTCCGATGGCCGGCTATTCTCCGACGATTGCGGATTTTGACAATGATGGATGGAAAGATATTTTCGTATCGCGGGGGCACGTTCAGTCTCTATCGGCGCAGCCCAATCTGATGGTTGAACAGCCCAATACGGTTTTTCGCAATCTGGGCGGCATGAAGTTTTCCGCCTTAACGGCGGAAGCAGGACTGATGTCACAACCGCCTTCGCGACATCGGGGTTCAGCGATAGGAGATCTGAATGGCGATGGCCGCCTCGACGTGGTAGTGAGCGCAATCAATGCCCCGGCAGAGATTTGGATCAATCAGAGTCCCGGTAAGAATCATTGGCTGGAGTTCAAACTGCAAGGAACTAAAAGCAATCGTGACGGCATTGGAGCGAGAATAAAAGTCGTAACCAAGTCTGGAGCGCAGTATAACCACATGACCACCAGCGCCGGTTACGCGTCATCCAGCGCAGGTCCAGTGCACTTCGGACTCGGAGCGAATGCATCGGCCGATTTGGTGGAGATTCGCTGGCCCTCGGGAATTGTCCAGCAGATGCATGATGTGGCAGGCGACCAAGTCATGATCGTAAAAGAGCCCGCGAAGTAACGGTTCTCGAAACCGAACGCACGTCAAGGAAGGCCGTTGAGCGGCAAAACTGTAAACAACGAACATATGTATAATGATGAACTTACCGCATCCTAGTGGGCGCTTAACTCAGCGGTAGAGTGCCATCCTCACACGGTGGAAGTCATAGGTTCGAATCCTATAGCGCCCACCATTATTTACGAGCTTTTTGACCTCTTCCAACTCCCGATCGGATGGGTTGCCGGAGCCGACGAGCTTTTTCAGACAGTCGCCGAGCTTCAATTGGTTAGCAGCCCCTCGGATTGCGCGAAGGTGTATAGCTTTCCATGATCGCCTCTACACAGAAACCCTTACTGATTGGGCGCTGCCGTTCCACCCAGAAGGCAAACTTTACCGACTGGTTTTCGACAACCCGACACAATCCCACCGCAAGCGGTTGAAGCTTGAGGAGTTCCGCAGACCCTGACGTTTTGGCGCTACGCGTGCACCACAATACCGTTCATGTACGGACAAAGTTGGTGCACCAAATTCGGTTTAGGGGGTTGTTTCGATGACACCCGAAGAGCGCGAACGGATGAACTGGCTTTGCAGCAAAATCCAAACGGAAACCGACCCCAACACGTTCGGTAAGCTGGTGCGCGAATTGGACGCTCTATTGGAAAAGGAAGAAGACCCCGCTTCGCCACGTTTGGGCGAACCAAAAAGTAGCTTCTGAACAAAATACTTTTCCCCGCGCTGGTTTCTTGATGTGTTCAATCAGCAACTTCGTCAGGCGCAGAGCCGGCACGCGAAATCATACGCACTCCGGGTAGAATTAGACTGTACACTCGGGGCGCGTAGCTCAAACGGATAGAGCATCGGATTTCTAATCCGGCGGTTGCAGGTTCGAATCCTGCCGCGCCTACCATTTCATAAAGTCGTCCTGCTCCGTTCGAGGCGTCATCTCGTCTCATTGCGTTGCTATTCGCCGCTGGGACACGATAAGATAATTTGTACACGTCTTCTCCGCCCTGATCCCCAGTAACTTTAAGTGAAGCATCCTTGCGGGCAAAGAGTGTGCGACCCCGGGCGCAGGGCAGACATCTGCCTGCTTAAATCTTCCTGACGGAGCTGGCATTGAAAAAAGGGGCATTAAGAACGGGTAAGACTGCGGTGATCGTGGGCGCCCAGTGGGGCGACGAGGGCAAAGGGAAGATTGTCGACGTATTGTCGGAAAACTTCTCGGTGGTTGCCCGCTATGCCGGCGGACACAACGCAGGACATACCGTCATCATCGCGGGAAAGAGATTTGTTCTTCAGTTAGTTCCATGCGGAGTGCTGCGCGCCGGTTGCCGCAGTGTCATCGGCAATGGCGTCGTGCTCGATCCCCTTGCATTTCTGAAAGAGGCGGGCGCATTGCGCGACGCCGGAGTACAGATTGATGGACATCTTTTCGTTTCCAATCGCGCCCACGTCATTCTGCCCTACCATCGCATGATCGAACTGGCGGCCGAGAATGCGCCGGGGCGAGTCAAAATCGGCACTACGTCGCGCGGAATCGGTCCGGCCTATGAGGACAAGATGGGCCGCCGCGGATTACGGGTGGCCGATTTGCTGGATTTACAACTTCTCAAGACGCACATCGCGAATGCCGTGCATGAAAAAAACATGATCGCGCACGCGCTCTTCAACACCGAACCGCTCGACGCCGACAAGATGTACGGCGAATACGCGAGCGCGGCAGAAAAAATCGCTCCATTCGTCTGTGACACTGCCGTCCTGCTGAACCGTGCCTTGAACAGTGGCGAGTCAATTTTGTTTGAGGGTGCGCAGGGAACCATGCTCGACATCGACCACGGGACTTATCCATTTGTGACTTCGTCCAGCGCAACCTCCGGCGGAGCAGCCATTGGCACGGGAGTGGCGCCTAATGCGATCGATTCCGTGATCGGAATTACAAAAGCGTATTGCACGCGTGTAGGCGAGGGGCCGTTCCCTAGCGAAGATAAAAGCGATGCCGGTGACAGCCTGCGCAAGCGCGGTAACGAATATGGCGCGGTTACCGGGCGTCCACGACGCACGGGATGGCTCGATTTGCCGCTGCTGCGCTATTCGGGAATGATCAACGGCACTTCGTGGCTGGTGGTCACGAAACTTGACGTGCTCGATGAGTTGGCCGAGATTCCCGTCTGCGTTGGCTACAAAATCGACGGGAAAACGACGGACGAAGTTCCGGCGCAGGCCAGCGGCTATGACAAGATCGAATGCATTTATGAGAAGCTGCCCGGTTGGAAAACTGCAACTGAGGGCATTACTCAATTCGAAAAACTGCCCAAGCCAGCGCGAGAGTATCTGGCGTTTATTGAAAAAGCGGTCGGCGCGAAAGTCGGAATGATCTCCACCGGACCCGATCGCAGCCATACGATTCTTTTGGATGAATTTGTTTCTGAGTTGAAGAGCGCCGCGAAAAAAGCCTAGAATTGCCTCCCCGAACGACTACTGGAAGGCAAGGAGCAAAAACCGATGGTGGTGTTGGCAGTTACCTGGATGGCGAAAGTTGGGCACGAGGCCGAGGTTAGCGCACTGTTTGAGAAGTTGACCGAACAATCCCGCAACGAACCGGGCTGTGCCATGTACCAGGTGCATCGGCATAAGACGGAACCGCGCCGCTTTTTCATTTATGAGCAGTACAAAGATGATGCGGCGCTGGAGTCACACCGCAATGCTCCGCATTTTCTGCAACACGCAAAAAAAGATCTGCCGAAGATTGCCGACCGGGTAGAGGGGAATCTTTACGAGCCGTTGGGGTAAGCTCTGTGATTCGTCTTGCGTGAGCGCTTCTTTTCGCAGTTGTCAACCACGAATTTCCCGCGCCGATCATTTCCCTTTATCAATCATCAATTCACCGCCGGAGGCGTAACTTTCTTTCGAGACCTCGTTGAAGGCAACGATGATTCCTTCGCGGCGTGCGCCGGCTTCTTCCACCAGCGCGTCAGTGATCCGCTTCGCGATCTTCCGTTTTTGATCCGCGGTACGGCCTTGCAGCATCGTGATTTGGACTAGAGGCATAGAGGCAGTTCTCAGATGTCAGTTCTCAGTTCTCAGTAAAATCGGCCTCGCCTCCAAATAACTGCGAACCGAGAACTGAGCACTGAGAACTATTTTGCCAACTCATATCCTGCAAAGAAAAAACTCAGCTCGAAGCGCGCGGTATCTTCGGCGTCCGAACCGTGAATGGCGTTGTGCTCGATATTGGTCGCCCACTTCTTGCGAATCGTTCCTTCCTCCGCCTGGGCCGGATTGGTGGCGCCCATCAGCCTGCGTAGGTCGGCAATCGCATTTTCTTTTTCGAGTGCCAACACGACGATCGGTCCGCTGGACATGAAGTCGGTGAGCGTGTTGAAGAATGGCCTTGCGGCGTGGACCGCATAGAATTGCTCGGCCTGATGCTTGGAAATTTCCAGCATCTTCATGGCGAGAATGCGAAAGCCATTTTTCTCGAATTGTTCAATGATGTCGCCCACTGCATTTTTTCGAACGGCGTCAGGTTTTACGATGGTGAAAGTGCGTTGCAGAGTTTTCATAGGTTCGGTCGTTGGTCCTCGGTCGTTAGTCGTTAGCCAAAAAGGCTTGTCATTCCGAGCGAAGCGACGAATCTGCTTCGTCTTGCCACTTTACTTTAGACGCTTACTCCGATGGCGGCCGCCAGCGTTTCGCCGATCGCTGCAGGCGATTTGGCCACGCGGATACCGCAGCTTTCCAGAGCCTTCATCTTTTCTGCTGCGGTGCCTTTGCCGCCGGAAATGATTGCTCCCGCGTGTCCCATGCGCCGGCCGGGAGGAGCAGTTTGCCCGGCAATGAAGCCGACCACCGGCTTCTTCATGTGAGTCTTCACGAACTCCGCGGCAGTTTCTTCGGCGTTGCCGCCAATCTCGCCAATCATGATCACGGCTTCGGTCTCCGGATCGCGATTGAATAAGTCCAGAGCGTCGATAAAATTCGTGCCGATAATCGGATCACCGCCAATGCCGATCGCGGTCGACTGCCCAATGCCGCGCTGCGTAAGTTGATGCACGGCCTCATAAGTCAGCGTGCCCGAGCGCGAAACGATGCCGATCGATCCTTCTTTATGGATGGAAGCCGGCATAATTCCGATTTTGCATTTACCAGGAGAAATAATTCCTGGACAGTTCGGGCCGATCAGGCGCGAGCGGCGGTCCTGCAGAAATTCCCAGGCCTTCACCATGTCGAGGGTTGGGATGCCTTCGGTGATGCAAACGATCAAGTCGATCTCCGCGTCGGCCGCTTCCATGATGGCATCGGCGGCAAAGGGTGGCGGAACGAAAATTACAGTGGCGTTCGCGCCCGTCTTTTCCGCAGCTTCCTGCACGGTGTTGAAAATCGGCCAGCCCTCATGCGTGCTTCCGCCCTTCCCCGGCGTTACGCCGCCAACAATCTGCGTGCCGTAAGCGGCGCTGGCTTTCGCGTGAAACGTGCCTTCTCGGCCGGTGAGACCCTGCACAAGCACGCGCGTATTTTTATTAACCAGGATTGCCATAAATAAACGTCCTCAATTCTCTAAGCCAGTCGACGTGACCCGACCATGATTGTCATCCCGACGTGAACCAGCAATGATTTGTCGTTCCCAGTTACCAGCAATGATTGTTATCCCGGCGCGACCCCATAAATGATTGTCCTCCCGAGCGAAGCGAAGGACCTTGGTTCTTCTTGCTGCCGCCAATGTCCTCGTCTCGGAGCAACCCCCAGATCCCTCGCGTTGCTCGGGATGACAGCGCTGTCACGGGCAGCACCGTCGCGAACGACACTTTCGTGCGCACCACCCTCGCGCACCGCCGTCACGGCTTTCGCTCGTGTCTATTGCTCTTCTACGTTACCGCCACTCTGTTACGCCAAGTGTGCCGCGAGCCGCCGCCACCACGGTGTCGGCTGCGTCCTTCATCGTGTCGGTAACCAGAAAATTGAATCCTGAATTCATCAGGATCTTCTTGCCTTCGTCGACGTTGGTGCCTTCCAGCCGCAACACGACAGGCAGCTTAATGTTGGTTTTGCGCGCGGCTTCGACCACGCCGGTGGCCAATGTATCCACGCGCAGAATGCCGCCGAAAATATTAATCAGAACTGCTTTCACATTTTTATCGCTGAGCAGGATTTCAAAGGCATGGGCCACTTGCTCGGAACTTGCGCCTCCGCCGACATCGAGAAAGTTCGCCGGCATGCCGCCCGCATATTTAATGATGTCCATGGTGGCCATTGCCAGCCCGGCTCCGTTGACCATGCAGCCCACGTTGCCGTCGAGCTTGATGTAATTGAGGCTGTACTTCGAGGCCTCAACCTCCAGCGGATCTTCTTCGGTAATGTCGCGCAACTCGCGCAGATCGGCGTGACGGAACAACGCGTTGTCGTCGAAAGTGATCTTCGCATCGAGCGCGAACAAGCGTCCGTCGGTGGTGGTGATAAACGGATTGATCTCCAGCAACGAAGCATCCGTGTCGAGGAAAGCCTTATAGAGAGAAGACAGGAACTGCACCGCGGGATTAATCTGCTGCGGCTTCAACCCAAGTTTGAAAGCGATTTTCCGCGCCTGAAATGCTTCCAAACCCATGCCGGGATCGATGTATTGCTTCAGAATCGCATCCGGATTTTCCGCCGCGACTTGCTCAATGTCCATGCCGCCCGCAGCCGAAGCCATGAATACCGGCTTGCCTTCGGCGCGATCGACCAGAATTCCCAGGTAGAGTTCCTTTTCGATGGGCAGAGTCTCTTCAATCAGTAAGCGGCGCACCACGCGGCCTTCAGGACCAGTCTGATGCGTGACCAACTTCATGCCCAGCATTCTCGATGCGAGTTCACCTGCCTCGTCCACCGACTTCGCGATCTTTACGCCTCCGCCTTTGCCACGTCCGCCAGCGTGGATTTGCGCTTTCACGACCACTCCGCTGGCGCCGGAATCAAGTAATTCTCTGGCCACGGCTTCAGCCTCGACTTGCGAAGCGGCCCTCGCTCCACGGGGCACACTTACGCCGTATTTTTTGAGAATTGCCTTCGCCTGATATTCATGGATTTTCATAAAAGAAACTCGTCAGCTAAAAATCGGAAGGAACCTGATTGCGGCGACGCACTGCGGGCAGCAAACTTTTTATTCTATAGAAGGCCGGGGAATTAGGGCAAACGTTGCGTTGCGGTGTTGAAAGATTGGCGAATGCTTAATAAGCCGCCCTCGGCAGGTCCGACTCCTGCGACTTCTTGCATGGACCGCACATCCAAACAAAACCAGAGCGATACGCTCACCCCATTTGCATCATCAGGAGGATTTCGGCGTGAAGCTTGTATCTCTAAATGTCGCGCGCCCTCGGCTCGTGATTTACAACGGAAAGACAATCAGTACCGGCATCTTCAAGGAACCAGTGCCGGGCCCCGTGCCGTTGCGCACCTTGAATCTGGACGGTGACCGGCAGGCCGATCTCACCGTCCACGGCGGCCCCAACAAAGCCGTATACGGCTACCCTTCTGAACATTACCCCGAGTGGCGCCGGGAGTTGCCGGGCGTCGACATGGCATGGGGTATGTTTGGTGAAAACTTTACGACCGAAGGCTTGTCCGAAGACGAACTCCACGTCGGTGACCGTTTCCAGATTGGTTCTTCGATCTTGATGGTCCGCCAGCCGCGCACTCCGTGCTACAAACTGGCTGCCAAGTTTCAGCGCGATGACATATTGGAGCGCTTCCTGCTCAGCGGCCTCAGCGGCTTTTATTTCTCGGTTGAACAGGAAGGATCGGTCGCAGCGGAGGATGCCATCCAGTTGCTCACTCGGAACGGCGACGGAATTAAGGTCTCCGAAATGAATCGCCTGTTGGTGCGGGAGAAATATAATCAGGATTTACTCCGCAAAGCCATTCAGACGGCAGCTCTGCCTGAAAACTGGCGTGAATACTTTGTAGAAAGACTGGAGCAGAAAAGATTGGACCAGGCCGCGGTCGCGACGTAATCCAACGCCTGGAATCACGATCAAGGCCGGCCATACCGTACAATTCCGCCGAACACTTCGGCTCGACCCATGATCCTGGACGCCCTTCATCAGATTGCGAATCATAATCAATCGCTTAGTCGTGCAACGGCCCGCGAGGTGATGTCCGAAGTTCTGAGCGGCAAATGCAGCGATGCGCAAATTGCGGCGCTGCTAATCGCATTGCGGATGAAGGGCGAAACGGTGGAGGAAATCGTGGGCTTCGCCGAGGCCATTCGCGCCGCCGCTGCCCCGCTGCCCATTCGCGGCGCCACGGTAATTGCTGTGAGTGGCACCGGCCGGGACGCTCTGGCGGAAGAATCTTCTGTCGAAACAGCTCTGGTCGATACCAGCGGCACTGGCGGCGACGCCAGCGGCACTTTCAATATTTCGACGGCGACCGCACTCGTGACAGCGGGAGCGGGGGTGCGTGTGGCCAAGCACGGCAATCGCAGCATCAGTTCCAAGTGCGGCTCGGCCGATGTTGTAGAAGCTCTTGGCATAAATATTCAACTCTCGCCGGAGCGTGCCGCGCAGTGCCTGCGCGAAGTAGGAATTTGTTTTCTTTACGCACCCAATCTGCATCCCGCGATGAAGCAGGTGCAGATGGTGCGTCGCGAACTGCGCATGCGCACCATGTTCAATCTTCTCGGTCCGCTCACCAATCCAGCGCGAGCTTCCGGGCAGGTGGTGGGAGTGTATTCCCTGGAGCTCGTTGAAAAATTGGCCGAAGCGCTGAGTATGCTCGGTCTGCATCGAGCTCTGGTGGTGCACGGGCTCGATGGCCTCGATGAAATTACGATCACCGGAAAAACGCGCGTGGCTGAAGTCCGCGAGGGCTCGGTGCGATCGTATGAAGTGGAGCCAGAAGAGTTTGGCATGGTTCGCGGCACGCTGCAGGATATTGCCGGAGGCGACGCTACGGAGAATGCCGCGATTATTCGCGCTGTGCTGAATGGAGAGAAATCGCCGCGGCGGGACGTGGTGGTGCTGAACGCTGCCGCGGCGCTGGTGGCCGCCGGACGAGAGGACCGTATCGTGGATGCAATCCCTTTGGCTGCTCAGTCGATCGATTCCGGTGCGGCAGCAGAAAAATTGGCAGCTCTGGCGAACTTTTCTTCAACAGTCTGATAGACCCGAACGCTCTCTTTTTGCTGCGATTTACTTCTGCGCTTGTTGAATCTCGAACGTGTTATTGGTGGCGTCACTCTCAGGCACGCTGCCGTCATTCACCACAATTTCCTGCGGAGCCGCAGGGGTTTCGACGCGAATCACGGCTTTATTCTTGGCGTGAACTTCGAGCCGGCGCATGATTTCTCCACCGGTAAATTTAACGATCAAGGGAACTTCGGCTCCCGCCGTTCCCAAATTATCAACCGTAATTGTGATCATGAACGACCCAGTCATGGTTTTTCGCGAGAAGGCTGATTCAACTTTGAAGTCAGGCAGCCGGCGGTCGCGGTAAACCCAGTCGTCGAAAAACCATTCGAGGTCCCGTTGGGTTTGTGCCGCGATCAGGCGCGGCATGTAGGAAGGCTCTTTATCCTGCTCGGGGCGATACGCGGCGATTGCTTTTTTAAGAGCCGAGTCGCCGACCATATCGCGCAGCATCCACCAGACGCACATCGCCTTGCTGCGATAAAGTTCCTCGTTCGTCGTGTTCACGAGCGATCGGTTCGCTTCGTCTTCGGATCGGGGCGCCGTGGTTGGTTGCTCGATTTTGTTGAGCGCTGAGCGATGCAATCCCGTGTACTCGATCGCCGCAGGGCGTCCTTTTTCGCGCTCGAGATAAAGAGCCTGGGCGAAATGGGCGAGACCTTCTTCGATCCACGGACGGAATGAAACAAATGCAGCATGCGTGAGTTGATGCGCAGCGGCCAGTCCGGCCAACTTGGAATCCTCGTCGGCCAGCGGCATCAGCAGAAAAGGTCCGCTCTCGAACGGCGCGGCGTCCGGATCGACCAGGTCTAGGGTAGTTGCTTTTTCGTGCGGCGGACCAAACCAATCCGTAATTAACGGTGCCACATTTTCCGCGGCGGCGGTGTAGGATTCAGCCGCCACGGCGTGAGTCGGCAAGTTATAAACAACGATCGATGGTCGACTGAGTGCTCCGTAATTCGCGACAACGAAAAGCGGAACCAGCAATCCCAATGGCTGATACGTGCAGTCTGCGCGAGTGAGTGATGCTTGATCCGTCCTCTCATCCACTTCTTTGCACGATACCTGATTCACCACCAGCTTTTGCGGCGGTTCGGTTCCGTCTCTGGATACGCTGATGTGAAGAGCGAACGTCGAGGCGGATTCGCGCATTTTCCATCGGCCGAGAACCTCGAACAAACTGTCGCCTTCCGACAGATTCGCGACCTCTGTCGCGATCGGATACCACGCCACGTAGCCTGCGCCTCGCACGGCGGTGAAATTGGGATCTATACGGTCCCAATCTGTGCTCTTTGCCGCATCGTCCGGCGTGCCAATGCGAGTGAGTCTGGTCGCATCCAGCAGGATCACACCTTCATATCCGACTTCCAGTTCAATCGTGCCGCCGGGTGCAATGGGTTGCGGTAAAGTTACGATGGCTTCGGAAAGTGCGCCGCTGTGATCGACGTCAGAGGTGTAAGGCTGCGAGACGAACTGCAACGGCTTGTCACCAGATTGGATCGAGCGCCAGTCGAGCGACGACGAGATTTGTAGTATGGCGATCTTTTGCGTAGCCTGCGAGTCGTTACGCAGCGTGACTTTGCCGCGAACACCGAGACGATGCTGCGCGGGCTCAATTTGAACGTTGAGATCGTAACTGGTGAAGGTGAAGGCCTCGCGATCGAGAGCAAAACAGTTCACGCCAAAGCCACAGAGCAGGCAGACAAGAGCAACTATCTTGAAAGGCACTTTCAGTTGGCAAAACTTCATTGTTTGTTGGATGCAGTTTCTTTCGCGCGTCGCTGCCGCACAATCTCAAACAGCACGACCGCCGCGGCCACGGAAACATTTAGCGACGGGACTTTGCCGAGCATGGGAATCGAAACCAGGAAGTCGCACTTTTTCTTCACCAGATCGTGCAGGCCTTTGCCTTCGCCGCCCAGAATCAGCGCGCAGTCCATGTTGTAATCGAGAGCGTCGTAGGTTTGTTTGGCGCGTTCGTCCAGGCCAACGGTCCAGACGTTGTGTTCTTTCAGTTCTTCGACGGTGCGGGCGATGTTGGTGACTTTGGCGATCGGCATATGTTCGCTGGCTCCAGCCGACACTTTCGTGACGGTTCCGGTTACGCTCGCAGAGCGCCGTTCAGGAATTACGATGCCGTTTGCCCCGGCAGCGTCGGCCGTACGCAAAATCGCGCCCAGATTGTGTGGATCTTCCACGCCGTCAAGCACGACCACCAGCGAATATTGCGCACGCTTGGCCGTGATTACATCCTCAAGATCGTTATATTGTTTCGCGGACGTGACAGCGACGACTCCCTGATGGGCGGCATTGCCTGCCAATTTGTCGAGCTCGGTGCGTTCGAGAAAGCGCACCTGCAAGCCTAAGCGACGGCACTCTTCAATCAGGCGCTGCAGGCGAATGTCGTGGCGCTCTTTGGCCATACCGATCCACTCGAACGCCCGCCCGCGCGCCTTCAGTGCTTCCGTGACCGAATTGATCCCGTAAATGTAGTGCATGAGTACTCAGTGTATCGAAAGATTTTGGAAGAGCGCCGCTTCTTCAGCTTTTTCTATAATGGATTCACGGTTGACGCTAAAGAGCAGAGCCGATTGCAGCGAGCAGCACCATGAAAAGTTTTGTGCCGGAGAAAACCATGACTGAATCTTCTGGAATGAATCGTCGAGCGTTTCTCGAAAAATCCGCTGCCGTCATTGCGGGCGGGGTTGTTTTGCCCCGCACGGCGTTGTCCTACGGAAAAATTATTGGCGCCAACGACCGCATCGCCCTCGGTCATATTGGCAACGGGAGCCGCGGCGGTGATCTCGACCTGATCGCGTCGAAATTGAAAGACAGCCACCATGTCGAAATGGTTGCCGTCTGCGATCTTTGGACGGTGAATCGCGAGAAAGCGGCTGCCACGAATGCCGGTTATTACGGAAGAACTCCGCGAACCGTGCAGCATGTGGAACAACTTCTCTCCATGAAGGATGTCGATGGCGTATTGATCTCGACTCCGGAGCATTCTCATTCGCCGATCCTAAAAATGGCGGCCGAAGCCGGCAAAGATGCTTATTGCGAAAAACCGATGGGCAATGTGTTGACCGAGGCAAAAGCCGCGCGGGACGCGGTGATTCAAGCTAAGACCGTCACTCAGATCGGCACCCAACACCGCAGCGAGCCCTACCCGCAGGCAGCGCAAAAAATCGCCCGCAGCGGAGCGTTGGGAGATGTGAGCAAAGTTGAGATCGTGTGGAACTATCACGGCCCGCGCTGGCGCGGACGTCCGGAAGTAAAAGAAATTCGAGAACAGGATACGGACTGGAGAGCGTGGCTGCTGACCAAACCCGCGCGCCCGTTCGATCCGCAGGTGTACTTTGAATTTCGTCTTTATAAGGAATTTTCCAGCGGAATTCCCGATCAATGGATGAGCCATGCGATCGATCTGGTGCACTGGTTCATGGCCGACGACTTTCCAAAATCAGTGGTTTCGCATGGAGGAGTTTTTGCCTGGCACGACGGCCGCGAAACCGCCGATACGTTTCAAACCCTGCTCGAATATCCCAAAGGATTTTTGGTCAGCTACTCGACCAGCTTCGGCAACGATGCGCCCAGCTTTACCCGCTACATGGGGAAAAAGGCAAGCTTGATCAACGATGGTGGCGAAGGCAGTCCGCGCTATCGGCTCGTCGAAGAAAAAGGAACGCACGAAGACGATGCCGACATCGATCAGAAAAGAGCGTCAAAATTTGTGCTCCTGCCAGGAGAGACAAAGACACCGCCGCTGGGCATTGACGACCTGACGACCGAACACATGGCAAACTGGTTTGAGTGCATGCGTGCGCGCGAACAGCCGCACGCGACCGTGCACAATGGCTTCGCACATTCCGTCGCCTGCATGATGGCGGCGCAGTCGTATTGGACCGGCAAGAAAGTATTCTGGGATGCGAAGAGTGAAACGATTTCCGACAGCGCGCCGGCCTAGCGTTCAGACGTCCCTGAAGATTGAGTTGGCCAACTCTAAAGTCATCCTGACCGGAGCCGTTTTTCAGGCGGAGGGAAGGATCTCCCTTGAAATGACTGCCGCGGTTCTTAAAATCACCCGGAACACGGACTCGGCTCGTCGTCGCATTAAGCGCGCACCGCATGATTACTCTCATGACTCAACCACGCATGAGGCACCTCGATATAAGATCGGTCGAGTCCGGCAATGCAAGGACAGCCCAGCAGCCGCATCGTCCGCTCAACGTCAGCACGCAAAATCTGCAGAGCCCGGGCTACTCCCGCATGTCCGCCGGCCGCGAGCCCATAGGCGTAGGCGCGCCCCACAAGAACCGCGCGCGCTCCCAGGCATAGCGCCTTCACAATGTCAGAGCCGCGGCGAATTCCGCCGTCCATTAGTACCTCCACTTGCCCGTTTACGGCAGCGACAACTTCTGGAAGTGCGCGCAGCGTAGGAAAAACCGAATCGAGCTGACGGCCTCCGTGGTTCGAAACCACCACTGCGGACGCGCCTTCATCCACTGCGCGCCTGGCATCGTCTCCGGTCAAAAGGCCTTTCACCACAATGGGCCCAGACCAAATTTCGCGAATCCAGCGCAAATCTTCCCAGGTTACGGTAGCGCGTGCCAGCGCGGCCACAACGTCGACGAGTTCCATCGGGCCTTTGCCTGGGATCACAACGTTTTCTAATTTCGGTACTCCCCCGTCCATAAGAAATGACGTCAGCCAACCGGGATGAGCAAGAAGATTGGGCAGGTGAGGAATTTTTGCCATCCAGGAGGCACCCATTAGTTCTTTCATGCCGTTGCGCGGATCGCGCTCTCGCAATCCAGCCACTGGCGTATCCACGGTAATCACCAACCCGGCAAATCCCGCGCGGCGCGCCCGGTCGAGCGAACCCTCCGCGGCTTCGCGTCCGCCCAACAGATACAGCTGATAGAAGACCGGGCCCGTGGAAGCAGCTTTCACGTCTTCCAATTTATGGCCGGAGATGGTGGAAAGAATGTATCCCGTGCCGGCCTCGCCGCCCGCCCGCGCCGCCGCAACTTCGCCCTCGGGATGCATCAAACGGCTGTATCCGACAGGCGCGAGCATGGCGGGAAAAGAAATCTCGTTGCCGAGAACGCGAGTTCGCAGATCGCAATTGCCCACTGCCACCGCGCTCCGGGGACGAAATAGAACATCGCAAAATGCGCGGCAGTTCTCGTTCAAGGTCAGTTCGGCGTCGGCTCCGCCATCCAGATAATCGAATACCGCCTTGGGAACGCGCCGTTGCGCCAGCGAGCGTAGATCTTCAATGTTGACTACACGCGACGAATTCACCGCAGATTGTGCAGCCATGCTCAAATCCCGTAGGCAGTAATATCAGAAGCGCCAGTCGGAAAGCCAGTAGGGGAAGTAGGCGAGGAACGAAGTAGCGTGCCCTGAGATGAAAGTTGAAGAGATCTTCCACTGGTTCGTATCCAAGGGAGATCCTTCCGCGGCTGAAGTACGCAGCGCTTCGGGATGACTGCCTCGCTGGGGGAATAAACATAATTGAGCCACTGCCAGATTTTTTGAACGATTGCTTCAGCCATCTTCAGGTATAATTCCGCCACTCTAGGGCGGTAAGCGCTGCATCTGGTTCACCTAGAAAATAAACACAAGAAATTGAAAGACTGCAAGCGGACGCACGAAGAAACGTCAGCGTTTTTTCTTCCTGCGCGTTCCGCCTATCTATTGCTTTTTCCTGGGAGGCTATGTGATGACGCGAACGGATCGGCAAGCAAGCAGCAGTCGGCACGTGCGATGGTATGAGTTCGGAATTCCATGCGTTAAGATGGCAGGTCGCGCGATTTGGGCGTTTGCAGCGTTGACCGTCCTAGCCTCGCTAGCCCTAGCGCAATCCACGAGCTCGCTGAATGGCAACGTTTCTGATTCGTCTGGCGCAGCGGTTGCCAACGCGAAGATTACTTTGACGGAGCCAGCGACCGGGTCGCAGCGGACTACCACCAGCAACGGTTCAGGGCTCTACCAGTTCCTTGACGTGCCTCCGGGTGACTACCGGTTAGAGACAACCGCAACAGGTTTCGCACCCTACGTTGCGCCGAAGATCACGCTGATGGTCAAATTGCCGGCGACCCTAGCTATTCGGTTGCAGGTTGCAGGCGTAACCCAATCCGTGAACGTTGAGGGCGAAGCGCCACTCATCAACCGCACCGACGCGTCGCTGGGCAACGTAGTCGACGAAGCCCAAATCGACGAATTGCCCATTGCCGCCCGCAACGTAGTTGAGCTGCTGAGCCTGCAGCCGGGTGTATCGTACCTGGGGGATCAGGTAAATCCGGACACCGACACGCGGAGCGGCGCCGTGAACGGTGTGCGCAGCGACCAATCCAACGTCCAGCTCGACGGCATTGGCGTCAACGACCAGAATAATGGGTACGCTTTTAAGAGTGTGCTGAACGTGCCGCCCGACTCAGTCGAGGAATTCCGGGTCACGACCGCGAACGCCAATGCCGACTCCGGCTATTCCAGCGGAGGCCAGGTTGCGTTGGTCACAAAGAGCGGCACCAACAGTTTTCACGGCACGGTCTATGAGTACAACCGCAATACCATTTTCAGTGCCAACGACCCCTTCTTGAAGGCATCCCAACTAGGCAGTGGCGAACCCAACAAGGCGTCCAAGCGCCTGTACAACGTGTTTGGAGTTGCGGTCGGCGGCCCGATTGTGAAGAACCGTCTCTTCTTCTTCGCCAACTATGAAGGGTTCCGGCAAGCCCTAGGCAGCAGTGTTTTGCGCGACGTGCCTAGCGCGACCCTGCGCGCGGGGAATCTCGTGTACCTATGTCAGCGAAACTCGGACGGCAGCCTGGACACGGCCGATTGCCCCGGCGGTACAGTCAATGGCGTGAGCGGTGTTACGCCAGGTTATTACGCGCTCGGTCCGGCCCAAATTACCGGAATGGACCCGCTTGGGATCGGCCCCAGCGCTGCGGTAGAGAGCGTCCTCAATCAGTACCCCAACCCCAATGAAAACGCCGGGGATGGTTCGAATACCCTGGGATATCGCTTTTCCTCGAACGCAGACTCCAAGTGGAACACTTACCTGACCCGGCTCGATTACAACGTCACAGCGAACGGCTCAGAGAGGCTGTTTTTCCGCGGGCAAACGCAAAATCTCAAGGATCCGGGATCGCAACAGTTTCCCGGCCAACCCGCCGCCACGCTGGCGCTGGACGACAGCAAGGGCGTCACCGTGGGGCTCTCTTCGCTCATCTCTCCCAGGCTCATCAACGATTTTCACTGGGGCTACGTTCGTCAGGGAACGCAGTCCGGAGGCACCTCGGTGTATCCAGGAGTCTATCTTTCTGGGCTCACCGATCTTGTTCCTTTCGATCGCTCTTTGACGCGTTTTGTCCCCGCCAACCAGTTCACCGATACTTTGAATTGGACCCTGAAAAATCACACCCTTGAGTTTGGCACCGATTTGTTTGTGATTCGCAACAATAGCATCAGCTACCAGGATTCCTTCTCCGACGTGTCGACCAACGCGGTCTATCTCAACACCGGCGGAATCGCGAACACTCCCAGCCCGCTCGACCCGGCCAACAATGGCTATCCAGCAGTGGACGGCAACTTCGGTCCCAACTACGACAGCGCAGCTACGATTCTGCTTGGCATTTTTGCTGAGGGGGACGGCAAGTACAATTTTGCGCATGATGGCAGCGCGCTACAACAAGGCACGGCCATCAAGCGCCGTTACGCGATCAACGACTACGAGTTCTACGGGCAAGACACCTGGCGCATGACGCCTCGTTTTACCGTCACCTACGGCCTACGCTGGGTGCTCGATGCTCCTCCGTACGAGACCAACGGATTGCAGGTCTCACCCTGCGTGGAGGCCACCGGCGGCGGATGCACCAAGCAGAACGTTACCGACTGGTTCAACCACACTGCCCAGTTAATGAGTCAGGGACAGCCAGCCAACGACGCCGGAGAGATTTCCTTCGTTTTGGGCGGACCCAAGAATCACGGTCCAGGGCTGTGGAACTGGGACCATAAGGATTTCTCGCCGCGCATTGCCGTCGCCTGGGCGCCCGACACCGGTGACGGCTGGGCCTCAAAAATTCTCGGAAAGAAAGATAAGTTCTCCGTCCGGGGCGGCTATAGCATCATGTACAGCCACTTCGGCACGGCCATTGTGAACAGCTTTGACCAGAATGGTTCGTTCGGCCTCTCCACCGATCTCGGAAACCCAGCTGGTGTGGTAACAGTGGCGGGCGCGCCGCGCTTCACATGCCTTACAGGCTCATCCTGCTTGCCCGCTCCCTGCGCGTCTTTAAGCGGCCCGAGTTGCCTGTTCGGCCCGACGCCATCGGGCAGCTTTCCAGTCACTCCCAGCAACACTGCCTTTGCCATCAATTGGGGCCTCGACCAAACTTTGAAGACGCCTTATACCCATGTCTTCAATTTCTCGCTCTCGCGCCAGATTACCTCGAAGTCCTCGCTACAGGTTGCGTATGTGGGCAGCGTCAGCCGGCGTCTGCCCATGCAGGTCGACTTGGCCATGCCTGCCAATCCAACGGATCCTGCCAGCAAAATGACATACTTCCAGGCCGGTACGGTGCTGTCGAAGGCCGCGGCCAACAGCCAGGACGTCAACACCGTCCAGCCTGTACCATTCTTCGAGCACATGTTTCCCAGTTGGAACGCAGTGACTGCCGGCCAACTAGGAGGTGGTTGCGCAAACGGCGTCTACCCTACCAATCCGACGGCCACACAGTCCATCTACGAACTGTGGACCTGCTACCCGCACAACGAAACTTTCTCTCTGTTCCTGATGGACGTGCCTGGCTCCATCACCGGAATGAACACCCCAAACAGCGTGGACGGCCCATACACTTTCTTCCATGATCAGTTTGCCTCGCTGTATGCCTGGCGCAACATCGGCACCTCCGACTACAACGCGCTGCAGGTGACCTACAACGCCCGCTGGGGAGCCAACCTGCAGGGGCAGTTCAACTACACGTTTTCGAAATCGCTCGACGAGGCGTCCGCGGCGGAGCGAATCGGCCCTTATGAAGGGACCGAGGGCACCGGCAACGACCTGAACGGTGGTGGGATTGTCATCAATTCCTGGGATCCGCTCTCACTGCGCGGGCTCTCCGATTTCAATGCCTTCCACCAGATCAACGCGAATCTGGTTTATCATCTGCCGTTCGGCAAAGGCCAGATGCTGGGTGCAAACGCGCGCCCGCTATTGAACGCCTTAGTTGGGGGTTGGCACGTCTCCGGGATTTTCCGCTGGACAAGCGGTTTCCCGATTACCGTCGACAACGGTTTCACCTGGGCCACGAACTGGAACATCGAGGGCGATGCCGAGCCGAACGGGCCGGCTCCGAAGGCATCCAATCCCAAAAATGCCGTTGTTAACGGCGTCGGCATCGGACCAGACATCTTCGCTGATCCGGCAGCGGCGGAGGCGGCTTTCCGTCCAGAGTGGCCGGGGGAATCCGGGGTCCGCAACAATGTGATTGGCGACGGCATGTTCAACATCGATACCGGAGTGAGCAAGGATTTCTCTCTCGGCGAGCACAGGCGTCTGGAGTTCACCTGGCAGGCGTTCAACGCCACCAACTCAGTGCGCTATGACGTGCGCGGAGAGGTGGGTAATTCCGCTCAACCATCGCTGTCAGAGGATCCGACCCAATTCGGCAAGTATCTTTCAACCCTGACTACGCCGCGCTTCATGCAGTTCGCGCTGCGCTTCGCCTTCTGAACGGAGCGTAATAGGTCGATGTTGAGCGAAGTGCAAGCAGGACGCTTGTTTGATTTCGAAGGTCGCGGGCATTTTTCCGCGACAAAGCATGGTCCAAGGAGGGTGCCCGGCCGCAAAGCAAAACGAATTCCTCTCTGCTACGATCATCTGTCTCTTCCGAGCGCAGGATGGCGCAATTAACATGATTCGAAAAATTGCACTGTGGTTCGTTGCCGCTACACTCATCGCTCTCGTGGCATTGAATGCCTATCTTGCGATTAATCGCCTAAAGCTTATTCAGAAGTCTGCCGCTCTCACGCTGGAGATCTCTACGATCCAGGCCAAGATCTCCGCTGTGTTGCAGGATATGACCGATATGGAAACCGGTCAGCGGGGATACTTGCTAACCGAGAGCACCGATTACTTACTTCCCTACACTGACGGGAAAAACAGGATCGCGACGGATTTCGCCAGCCTTCGTGCTGAACTCGCGAACAAGCCTGAACGCGAGCGTTCACTGGAATCTCAGCTCGAGTCACTGGCCGGTTCCAAACAAGCGGAGATGGAGCGGACCATCACTTTGCGCCAGCAGGGTTATCGCCATCGCGCATTCACGCTCGTGGATACGAATGAAGGCCAGCAATACATGGATAGGTTTCGGGGCCTGGCATCTTCCCTATCATCGGAGGAGAGCAACAGCTTCGCCAATTTCGAAAAGGAGAGAACGGCAAGCCTGAGCAGCGCTTTCTCGGAGACGATTATTGCTAATTCATGTTTGCTCGTGTTGACGGTATGCCTGCTTGCATTCGTCCGCTACCACGCGCGTGTGCTCGAAAAGGAAGCCGCCGAGAGCAGGTTGGCGCTCGCGGTACGAGATTCGCAGTTGGAAAAACTGACGTCTGCTCTTTCCAATCAAGCTCGTTCGAAGATGGCCGCCATTCAAGAGAACTCCCGCCTTCTGCTGAACGAATATGACGGATTTCTGCCACGTCACGGCCACGAATGCGCCGAGCAGATAAAGGAAGCGGCGGCGCAAATGGAGCAACTGAGACAAGAGTTACTCGGCCAGCCCAGCTTCAACCAAATGGATAAAAGAGCAGCCTGAGCGGCTCGCGATGTCGCGGCCGTTTTTGTAGGGTGGTCGATGTGAAGATGTGCCGCTTTGAAGAGTCGACCCGAAACACTGAAGCCTGCCACACACTCGCAGCAGGCTCTTTTGGTCTAGGTCGCTATCTTCTTCCCGGCCCGTATCTTCGCCCACCTCGCTCGCTGCGCGGCTGCAATCTTCCTGCGGGCTGAAGCCGACATGATTCGCTTCCCAGGAGCCGAGAAAGTTGTTTTCGCGGCTGCCGGCTGCGATCCATTCCGCGCCTTGGCCCATCTTGCCTTCTGTGCCAGCGCCATTTTCCGCCGCGAAGCTGCCGATATGATCCGCTTGGGTTGGTTTGTGTTTCGGGATGTTCCCGAACCGTTTAACGACTCGATGACCGAAATTGCTCGATCGAATTTCTCCAACTGCAACCGCGCTTGATCCCGCTCCGCACGAAGCTGCCGAAGCGCGTTCTCTAGATTTGCCATAATCCCCCTCAAGATTTACAGCGGCTTCATTGTATAGGATAAGAAGAGTGATGCTCGATTCCAGGAGAGCCGGTCAACGAGAGCGGCAAAATTCGTGCATTCGTCGATTCCGATATGGGAAACGGTGACCAACGCCAAAGCAGCCGATTTGAAAATGGTAGGCACGAGGAGACTCGAACTCCTGACCTCTACCGTGTCAAGGTAGCGCTCTAACCAACTGAGCTACGCGCCTACTTCTGCCATCCCGCGCCTCCGATTGCCGAATAGCGGGGTCGCCTGATTGCACATGAATTTTACCATGCAACCGAAGAGTGGTTTTCTGAGGTCCTAACATTTTGGCGCTGCCGACATAACGCGACGAAACAGTTCGGGAGCGTTCAATCGCCGGCAATAAGCTTCAAAAACTGGCCGAGGACCATGCCAGCTGCAGATCTTCGACGGTTTCAAAGACGGGCACATCGAGCCGCAGAGTTGCGAGTGTGCGGAAGAGCAAAGCATCGTTCCACGCGCTGAAGAGGGATTCGGAAAGACCACGAGACTTGCGGATGGAAGCGTGCCATTGCCGCCAATCTTTCGGAATCGCCTCCAGATGAGCGTACTGGAATAACACACTGGCCGCCGCTTTGGCTCCCCACCCCGCGACGCCGGGGAAACCGTCAGCGCTGTCGCCGACTACAGCCAAATAATCTGGGATCGATGTCGGCATGACTCCAAACTTAGCGACGACTCCGGCTTCGTCGCGCACGATGTTCTGGCGGCGATCCAGTTGCACCACTCGGTTGCCTGCCACGCACTGACCGAGATCTTTGTCGGGCGTGCAGATGATGACCTGGGTGACGCGTTCGTCCTGCGCGGCTTTCGCGGCGGCGGAAGCGAGCGCATCGTCGGCCTCGTAATAAACCATTGGCCATACCAGAACTCCCATCGCTTGCAGCGCCTCCTCCAGAATTGGAAACTGCGAGAGCAATTCAGGAGGAACGCCTTCAGCAGTCTTGTAACCGGGGTAGAGATCATTGCGAAACGATTCCACGACATGGTCCGTAGCGACGCCGATGTGCGTGGCGCCGCGTTCAATCATGGATTGAACAGAAGTCAGAACGCCCCGTACCGCGCCGATCTCCTGGCCGCTGGCATCTTTCGCGGCGGGCACGGCGAAGAAATGCCGGAACAATTCGTAAGTCCCGTCGACGAGATACACATCCATAGCACCGCTCCAGGACGATTGAAAACGACGATTGAAAACAGGATATTGATTGCGACTCTGGATTGTCGATTTTAAATTGTCGATTGTGGATCGTCGATTTTAAATTGTCGTCCGGCTCTAGGACCCACTGTCCATCGCCATAAATAAATTATTCAGCGACTCCGTCAGCGTGGGATGAGCAAACGTGCCGTCGCGTAACGCGGTGTACGGTAACTTTCCCATCATGGCGATTTCGATGGCCGACATCACTTCTCCGCCTTCAATTCCCAGAACGGCTGCGCCGAGAATCTGGTTGCTCTCGGCGTCGACAATGGCCTTCATGAAGCCGCGAGTTTCATCGACTTCAAGAGCGCGCGCCACGTGGCTCATGGGCAACTTCGCGACGCGAATGTTGCGTCCCTGCGCGCGCGCTTCCGTCTCGGTGAGACCCACTCGACCCAACTGCGGATCGGTAAAAAGCGTATACGGCACCATTCGATTCTTGGTGGAGGCATTTTTCTTCTCGAGGAGGTTCGATCGGATAATGCGAAAATCGTCGTAGGCGATATGCGTAAAAGCTGGGCCGCCCTTAATGTCGCCCAGCGCGTAAACGCCTTCCGCGCTCGTTTCCAGCTTGTCATTTACCTGAATGAAGCCATGCTTGCCAGTTTGAACGCCGGCCGCCGAAAGATTCAGCGTGTCGGAATTCGGTACGCGACCCGTGGCAACAAGTAAATGCGAACCGGATAATGTACGCGAGCTAGCCTCCGTCTCGACCTTCAACCGAATGTCCTTGCCGGTCTGTTCCACGTGACGTTGCATTCGCATTCAGCAGGATCTCAATCCCATCCTCGCGCAACAATTTTTGTGACCTCTTCGGCGACGTCGGGATCCTCGCGGACCAGAAGTTGGGCCGCGGATTGAACGATTGTTATCTGACTGCCGAAGCGGCGAAAAAGCTGTCCGAACTCGAGAGCGATGTATCCACCACCCAGAATGAGCAAATGATCTGGAACCGCGGCAAGTTCCATGATGGAAATATTGTCGAGGAAAGGCACTTCGTCTAAACCATCGATTTGAGGCTTCGACGCGCGCGTACCGGCGTTGATAAAAACATATTTGGCCGAGATGGTGCGCTGGCTGCCATTCTGCGAGCGAACTGCGATTGCTTTAGGCCCGGCAAAACTAGCGTCAGCGAAAATCAATTCTAGGTTTGCGGTTTTTTCCATGCGCGCCTGGCTTCCGCTTCGAAATTTCTCCACAATGTCGCGCTTGCGTTGACGAACTTTCGCCATGTCGATGCTGATTGCTCCAGTCTGCACACCGTAATCAGCTGCACGCCGCGCCAGGTAAGCAACGCGGCCGCTCGCTACCATGGTTTTCGTCGGCGTGCATCCTTCATTGATGCAAGTGCCACCGACATGTTTCCGCTCGATAAGCGCAGTCCGCATTCCCGCCCCGGCCAGGGTGGTGGAAAGCGGCGTGCCCGCCTGTCCAGAGCCAATAATCACGGCGTCATATTGTTCCGCAGCAGTCACAAGAAAACCTCTGATTTGTACTCGCGAGCGATCGAAAAAGAAAAAAGTGCAGAGCCGGCTTCTACTTCAGAATCGAGAAACAAGAAATAAACCGAGCCCGATTGCAACGAGATCCTCGGGAATGGCAATCGCAAGATCGCGCACATGAAGAGCTCGCACCAATCCCACTCGCGCACTGTGTGCTGCGAATGCTCCGACAATCCCGCCGACCGCGCCAAGCAGCGCGCCTGCCCAAAGCGGCGCGGCTCCAGCCTGTGCGAGGCATGCGCCCGTCAGGGCACCCGTTACAATGCGTGCAGAAAGTCCAACCGGCGCCGTACGAGACGGAGTAGATGGAAGTTGATCGGCCACAAACTCGACCAGGGCCAGTGCTGTGAAGATCGCTACCGCCCAGAACGATCCCATGAATGACAAGGGAGAACCGTGAAGATTGATCCAGCCAATGTGCGCGGCCCAAGCCACAATCGCGGGCGCGGTTAGGGAGCGCAGTCCCGCCACGACGCCGATACAAAACGCCAGAGACAGCGCGAATTCCAGCCTCATCATCTCACCATCATCAGTCGCGACACTATAGTGCACTGCCGCCGGTTCTATAGATTTGCAGAATTGATTGAGGAATTACGTTGTCAGCTCTCCCACCTCGATTTCGTCGACATAACACCATACCCACGATTCGCCGGGCTCATTAGAACGAATTAATGGATGCTGTGTTTTCTTGAAATGTTTTGTGGCGTGCTTATTCTTCGAGGAGTCACAGCAGCCCACGTGCCCGCAAATGAGGCACAAACGCAAGTGAACCCAGGTATCTCCTGTCTTAACGCATTCTTCACATACATGTATGTTGGTGGTTTCGACTTTGATCTGATCTAAATGCGTGCATTGGTTTGCCATAGCTTCCTCCAGAAAGAATTCCATTTAGATTTCGGTCAAGTGACCTCGGTCATGTAACGAAAGGCCACAAGCACTGTTAACCGCTCCAGCTTTCACTCACAATCATGGCAGAGGTTTATCATCCTGTGTTGCGACTTGATTATTTATCCTGCATATTAACCATCAGTTCCACCATTCTGGTCGGTCGCCGCTGCTGGGAAGGCTGGGCGCTGGCTGGCGTCAACAGTGTAGTCGTGTGCATCATCGGCTTAAGAACCGACCAGCTCGGCTTCATTCCGGCGAATGTTTTTTGCATGGTGATGAGTGCCGTTAACCTGCACGCATGGCGCAAATCCGGAGCGGTTTAGCCGTTCTTTAACAACCCGCCTGTCGTATTCGCGTTCGCTCGGCGATTCAGTCGACGCGCGAGCACTCGGCAATCAATCACTCTGCGATCAGCAGGTTTTCTGAAAAAGGCCATTGCTGATCGATCCACTGAGATTCGCAGCGAAATCCAGCCTCGCGTGCGGTCGAGACAATCTCCCCCGCAGAATACTTATGGCTGCTTTCCGTCCAAATCGTTTCTCCTTCCTGGAACTCAACGGAAACTTCCGCCGCCGGAATGTTCACGGTTTGCTTGCGCTTTGACTGCAGGTGCATCTCGACGCTGCGCGCGATGGGATTTATCTTGGCCAGATGAAAGAATTGCCGCAGATCAAAGTCTGCGTCAAGTTCGCGGTTGGTGCGGGCTAGAAGGTTGAGATTAAAGGCTGCGGTCACGCCAAGTTCGTCGTCGTAAGCGCCCAACAGTTGCGCGGTCGATTTTTCCAGGTCGGCTCCTAAAAGAAGAGAATCGCCCGGCTGCAGAATGCTTCGCACGGCGCTCAGAAACTTCACTCCTGCCGGCCGATCGAAGTTTCCAATCGTGCTTCCCAAGAACAATACGAACAAGTGCTGGCCGCTCTTGCGGTATGACGCCACCTCCAACAATCCATCAAGATATTCGCGCTCGAATCCTACGATGCTGACGGAATCGATGTCGCTCAATTCCCTTTCGCACATGACCAGAGCCGAACGGGAAATTTCGACTGGGTAGTAGGACGTATGCTGGCGGCGGCCCAGTGCTTCCAGCAACCATCGAGTCTTCTTCCCAGTGCCACTGCCTAACTCGGCCACTGCCACCGGACCGCGAAGCCGGTCGACGATCTCATTCGCATGACGCCGCAGTAGGCGCTCGTCGGCACGCGTGAGGCCGTATTGCGGCAGGCGGCAAATCACTTCAAAAAGAGCGGAGCCGACTTCGTCGTACAAATATTTGGAGGGAAGTTCTTTCTGTCCCGGGCGAGTAAGGCCGTCGCGAACGTCAGCAGCGAAGTCGTAAGAAATGTTACTGGGGATCGCATGAACCAGCATAGAAAAACTCCTTCAATCCGAAGTTTGCGAATCAGCCATTCACGCAACGAAAGCCTGCGTAAACATACTGGTAATGCGCCTGAAACCAGTTGCGAAATGTGGGTCGCAACATGCACGCGGCGGTGCGCGGCGAACCACCCTTCATGACAAAATGTTTGCCGTCGAAAAAATTGGCGGAGTAACCGGGATAAAACGGAAATGGCTGGAATCCTGGGAACGGAGCGAAAAGAGTTGAAGTCCACTCCCATGCATTGCCTAACAGATCGTGCACGCCGAAAGCGCTACATCCGGCAGGAAAAGCATTTACCGGAGTCGGGTTCCAATGATGGAAATCGAAGTTACCAAGACTTGAGTCGGGCTCGGCGTCCCCCCATGGGTAGAGATTTTCACTCGCCTTCGTCGTACCATATGCGGCGCGATGCCACTGTCCTTCCGTGGGCAACGACTTGCCCGCCCAACGGGCGTACGCGGCAGCTTCCGCATGACTCACATACACGGGAGAATTCAGAGGCAGCGGAAGTTCCTCGAACATACCGCGGAAGAGCCAGCCGTCGGCGGTCTTCATCCAGAACACCGGATGCGAAACGGCATTGGCAATTTTCCATTGCCAGTCGTCTGCGTCCCAAAAACGTTGCGTCTCATAACCGCCGGCCTTCACGAAATCCAGATACTGACCATTCGTGACTTCGTACTGATCAATTTCAAATGCAGGCACTCGAACGGCGTGGGACTCGAACTCGTTATCCCAGCCGAAGTTCTCGCCGTCGCGCGGCAAGCCTAGGGTCGTCACGCCTTCAGGAATCGCAATCATCTGCTGCTGCACCGGCGCGGTTGCAAAACTGGCTGGCGTTTCTTTTTGAATCTTGCGGTCGAGCGGCAACTGATGCAGCATGTAAGCCAAAGTCTCGACATGCATCAGGCGATGCTCAATGGCCACATTGAGCAAGGTGTCGAGAGGAAAACCGTCGCGAGTTAGAGGGGACGATTCCAAGCTTCCATTCACCAGTTTCTCATCCAAAGCAGCGCGGATTTTAGTGACGTAGTCGCGCACGGCTTCCACTGATGGCCAGTCGGAAGGCTGATCGGTAGGCAATCCGCCCCCCACGGGGTCAATTCCGAATGCAAACAGCCGATCAAATTCCGGATGAAAACTCTTTAGCCCGAGTGCGTTTTCGTGCAGCAGGTTCCAGTCGAACGCCTCGAGATGACCTACATAGAAAATGATGCGATGCCGCTCTGGAATCGGCCGATCGTAAATGGAATCATGGCGAACGATTTCGAAAAGCGCGTCACTCCTGCGCCGGGCATCAGAGACGCGATCGAGTAGCTGACGTCGAACTGCTACATCCGCGAGCGCAGTGGACATTCCGCCTCCTCACACGCTGCTTCGATAGGACACATGGGGGCTCGCCGTTCCTCGGCACATCACAATTTCGCAATGCTCTATTTCGCGCTGCTCTCAAAGTAGAATAAGCGACGTGCCAATACCGCTATTCCATGTCAACGCCTTCACCGATCAGCCATTCAGCGGCAATCCGGCTGCCGTCTGCCCTTTACAAGACTGGTTAGATGACGAGACTCTGCGCAAAGTCGCCGCCGAAAATAATCTTTCTGAGACCGCTTTTTTCGTCGCCCGGGGCAGCCTTGAGAGCTTTGAATATGATCTGCGCTGGTTTACCCCGCGTTGCGAGGTCGCCCTGTGCGGCCACGCTACCTTGGCATCAGCCTATGTGGTGACGACCCTTATACACCCCGGTCTGGAAACGGTTCAATTCCACACGCGGCGCAATGGGATTTTACGCGTTCACAAGGACGCCGATATTTTCGCCATGGACTTCCCGGTGATGCCCGGCAAGCCTTGCTTGCGACCGCCAGACGCGTTGATTACAGGCCTTGGGTTAAGGCAAGATCCAGGCGTTGTGCTGGAAGCGAATGAAACGTATGTCGTGATTTATGAAACCGAGGAAGCAATTCGAAACATCCGTGCCGATTACGCGCAACTGGAGCAACTCCATCCCTTTGCGGTTGCGGTCACAGCTCCTGGTAAGGCGAGTGATTTCGTTTCGCGCTATTTTGCGCCAAGCTATGGGATACCTGAAGACCAAGTCACGGGCTCGGCGCACTGTGTGCTCGCTCCCTACTGGGCAGAGCGCCTGGGCAAACCACAGCTTTATGCGCGTCAGGTATCGGAGCGCGGCGGGGAAATTTGGTGCCAAATGGCGGAAGCGCGAGTCGTCCTAAAGGGCGGAGCCGTTCTAACTCTGCGCGGTTCGCTCCTGATCTGAAATTTCCCCGTTGTCACTTTCCCATCCCCAGCTCTCGGCAAGATTTGTCATCCTGAGCGAAGCACGTCGGCGAGCGAAGCGTGCCGCCGTGCGCAGTCGAAGGATCTCTACCGATTCACAGCACTGTTTCACGGTACTAGGTTCTTATTTTTCAGAAATTCGTGCACCACATCGGTCGCCTCACGATGCTGGCCCTCCACCGCGTAGTTCATGCGCTGCATCTCTTCGTCGGAAATTTTTCCGGCTAAATCCGCAAATACCTGGCTCATCTCCGGATGTTGCCTGCAAAGTTTGTTGGCGAACTACCGGTACCGCCTCGTACGGCGGAAAATAATGCCGGTCATCTTCCAGCACAAACAGATCCCAGAGCCAGAATTTGTCCGTCCGTGGTATTGCCGCCGGCGAAGTCGATTTGATGCTCTTGGAGAGCTCGGGACAACAAACCTAAATCCATGATTCGCGGTTGCTCAGCGAAGTGCAGCCCATAGGTTGCGGCCAGACCGCGATATCCATCCGGCCGTTCCATGAATTCATAGCCGAATCCGGCGTGCCATTGTGGAGCAAATGCCGCCGCCTGCGAAAGAGTCCTGATGTTCAGGCGGCGAGCATCTTCGCCTCGAATCTCCATGGCAAACGTATCGTTGAAGCCAAACGCTGGTCCCAGGGTCAGTTTGAAACGGTGTTCATATTCAGTTTTGACACGCTGATAAACCTCCCGCTTATCGCCCGCAGCGTTTTGTTTGAGAATCGCCGTGAGCGCGGTCCCCGTATATTCCGGATAGACATCAATTCGTCCAGCAAGAATCGCCTGCTGACAGATATAAGTTCCAGCGAGATAGAAACGTCGATCCACTTTCAAGTGAGTGCGCCCCTCGATGGCTTGCGCCATGATCTCGCCCAGCAGGAACGACTCCGTAAAATTCTTCGAGCCAACCACGATGCGATCGGAGCGTGACGAAGAACATGACAAAAGAAATAATGCGAGCGCGATCACGGTCGTGGTAACAACTTTCGATCGAAGTATCTTCATCGCGGCCGCAGACGCCTCTCCAGCCATCCCACGGCAAAATCGGCCAGCAGAGCCAGAAGGGCGGCCGGAATCGCACCCGCGAGAATCACGCGGTTGTCGACCATCGCCAATCCGCGAAAGATGAACTCTCCCAAACCTCCAGCGCCAATGGCCGCGGCAATCGTCGCCAGGCCAACAGAAATAACAATCGCGACTCGCACGCCGGAGAGCATTACGCTGACCGCTAGCGGTAATTCGACCTGAAATAAAAGTTGAGATTCCGTAAGTCCCATGCCGCGGCCGGCTTCCACCACTGCCGCGTCGACGCCGCAAATTCCTGTATATGTGTTTCGGATGATCGGCAACAGTGCATAAAGAGTAAGCGCGAGAATCGCGAGCCTGTCGGCACTGCTTCCCAACCACGGCACAGGCAGCAGAAATCCAAAGAGCGCGAGGCTGGGAATGGTTTGAATGATATTGGCGCCGGCCAAAACCGGCTTATTCAAACGCGGCCGGTGCGCGATGACGACACCGAGCGGAATGCCAACCAGCATCGCGAACAGCGTGGAGAAGCCCACCAGTCGAAGATGCTCGAGCGTGAGTTCCAGCACCTGATCTCGATTGTGCAGCATAAATCGAAATACGTTCATGACGTTCCTCGATTTGCGGCCGACTCCAGGCCTTCACCGAACGCTTTCACGTAGGCCGCCGCCAGTGGTTCCGTAGATCGCAAGAAATCTTTCGGGGCAAGCACTGTGACCAATCGTCCGGATTCCATTAACGCGATTCGCGATCCGATTCGCAGCGCCTCGTGCAAGTCGTGAGTAACAAACAGCACCGTCTTATGCAACCGTTGCTGCAGCAACAGGAATTCTTTCTGCAACTCGTCGCGGGTCAGCGGATCGAGCGCCCCGAAAGGCTCGTCCATCAGAAGAATTTCCGGATCCGCGGCCAGCGCTCGCGCCACGCCTACCCTTTGCCTCTGGCCACCGGATAACTGGTGCGGATAACGCGACGCTATCTGCGGCGTTAGCCCCACCAGTTGCAATAACTCCTGCACGCGGGCACGAATCCTCTCTTCCGGCCAACCTTCAATCTTCGGAACCAATCCGATATTTCGTTCGATCGTGAAATGAGGAAACAGCCCGACGTCCTGAATCACATAACCGATGCTGCGGCGCAGCCGAATAAGATCGCTCTCGGTGTTTGGCACTCCGTTTACACGAATTTCTCCCGACGATGGCGAAAGCAGACGATTCACCAGCTTCAACGATGTTGTCTTTCCCGAACCGCTGCGGCCCAGCAGCACGACGGACTCTCCGCTTTGGATTTGGAGATTAAATCCGGAAAGGATTTGATTGCCGGCTATGTGGTAAGAAACATCGCGGAATTCAATTACGGGAGTTGCCGCCGCGGATTGCATGTGTCCGCCAAGCATACCGGAGTTTTCCGTTAAGGTGGAACTGGCTGCACCGGTGCCGCAAGATTTGCAATACGCCTTTTTCCCGGCGACAATCTGGGAATGGAAATCGGCTCCGTCCACGATGCTCCAGTCGAGGGGGAAAAAATCCGCGAGCCCTTCGCGCCTCGAGCAATCGTAATAGCGACTCTGTCCAATCCAAGAGAGAAGTTCTGGGGTATGATTCTGGCGCTTGCGCCGGAGGGTCTGAGCCTGAGCGGAGCGGAACTCGCCTCATTCGAAGATCTTGCGGTAATGGTCAGGGACGGCGAGCCCTTCACTCCCGCCGTAGTTTTCTTTCCGATGCATCGACTGGAGCGCGTGGAGCTCGATCTTCCCGACGGAAGCTTGCCTTCTTTGTCACAGCGATTCCTGGCGAAAACCGGGCTGGAGCCCTCCGCCGCGCTCGCGCCCCGGAGTGTGGCTCAGGGCAGCGCCCGCGAAGAACTTCATGAATCGGCGTCTCAACCCAAGGAGCACGCTTGAAGTTCTCTCAAATTTTTACGGCTCCGAACCAACTCACTCTGCTACGCATGATTTTCGTGCCCTTCATCGTGATTCATCTGGTAGAGGGGCATTATCTCTGGGCGTTGGTAGTCTTCATGATCGCCGGATTTAGCGACGGCCTGGACGGCCTGCTGGCTCGCACTCTTCACCAGCAAACTCTGCTGGGACAATATCTGGATCCGATTGCCGACAAGCTTTTGTTGAGCACGATGTTTCTCGTGCTCTCCATCCTCCGCAAGATTCCCTGGAAGTACACGGTGCTGGTTTTCAGCCGCGACATTTCCATTCTTGCGGCCAGCGCTGTCTTGTTCGCGATTGCCGGATTGCGGAATTTCCGCCCGAGCATTTTTGGCAAAGCCAACACTTTTTCGCAGATCAGCGCGGTTTTTTTCGTTCTTCTGTTTGAGATTCGTCCGTTGCGCGGCATCTGGATAGCGCGCACCGAGTTCCTTCGGGCTACTTTTTTCTTTACCATCATTTCCGCTTTGCATTATGTCATTCTGGTACAGCAGCGTTTACGCCAGCACACTCATGCCCTGCCTCCCGCGCGGAATTCCGCTAGCTGAAAGCGATTTGACCCACTCTCTTGCCCACCCTAGAATCTTTAGTTCGTTTTGCGGTGCTTGAATCTTCTTATGGCGCTTCGTCTTTTTAACACTATGTCCTCGCAGGTTGAGGAGTTCCG
Source organism: uncultured Acidobacteriaceae bacterium (assembly GCA_963801885.1). Classification (GTDB taxonomy): domain Bacteria; phylum Acidobacteriota; class Terriglobia; order Terriglobales; family Acidobacteriaceae; genus Sulfotelmatobacter. The sequence goes on along the minus strand of CAWDGL010000008.1, from coordinate 1,488,983 downwards.
TCCGCTTCGCGATCACGAAGTGCGCATGTACGCCTGCGGCCCTACAGTTTACGACTACGGACATGTCGGCAACTTTCGAACCTTCGTCGCGGTTGACATTCTGCGCAGATTCCTGCGGCAGAGCGGATACCAGATTCGCCACGTCATGAACATCACCGATGTTGACGACAAAATTATTCGCAATTCAGCGCGCGAGGGCGTCAGCGTGCAGCAATACACTGCGAAGTTCGAGAAGGCATTTCTCGAAGATGCGGCCATGATCGGAATTGAAGAGCCAACGCTGGTGCGGGCCACGGAACACATTCCGGAAATGGCGGACTTCGTCGCAAAGCTGGTGGAAAAAGACTTCGCCTACGGCACCGACGACGGTTCGTACTATTTTCGAATCGCGAAATTTCCTCAGTACGGCAAGCTTTCGAAAAGAGATTTCAGCGGCATGCTCGATGGCGCCCGCGTCGATGTCGATGAATATGATAAAGACAGCGCGCGTGACTTCGCGCTATGGAAGGCACCCAAACCGGGTGAAGCTTCGTGGGATACGGCGATTGGACCGGGTCGTCCCGGCTGGCACCTGGAGTGTTCCGTTATGTCGATGCGGGAACTGGGAGAAACTTTCGACTTGCACGCCGGCGGAGAAGATCTCATATTCCCGCACCATGAAAATGAAATTGCGCAATCGGAGTCCTTTACCGGCAAGCCTTTCGCGCATTTCTGGTTTCATGCGCGCTTCCTGCTGGTCGAGGGCGAGAAGATGTCGAAGAGCCTGGGGAACTTCTTCACGCTCCGCGACCTGATTCTCAAAGGTCACAAACCGTCGTCCATCCGCTACTTGCTTGCCTCAGTTCCCTACCGTCATCAACTGAATTTTACTTTCGATGGGCTCAAGCAGGCTGCGGTTTCGGTTGAGCGTTTACGGAATTTTCGTTTGCGGCTTAATTGCCGGAAGTTTTCCTTCCGGTGCCAGCGATGAGATTCGCTCTCTCGCGGCCGATACGATTGCCCGCATTAAGGCCGCGCTCGACGATGATCTCAACACGGCGCAAGCGCAAGCTGCAATTTTCGAGATGGTGCGGCAAGCGAACGCCTCAGCCGACGCCAGGGGAATCAAGAAAGATGACGTTACGCCTTTGCTGGAGACGCTTGCCAAGTTCGACGAAATTTTTGCCGTGCTCGATGACGACGATGGTCCCAAGATGAAGCGCGTAATGCAATGGGCAAGTGCCGAAGGCCGCGAAAAGGAGATCAGCCCTGAGTTACGCGATGCGCTTCAGTCGGGTCAACTCTCAGATTCCGATATTGAAAAAAAGTTGGAAGAAATGAAAGCCGCGCGAAGTGCCCGCGATTTCAAAACTTCGGATGCGATCCGCGGCGAACTCGCCGATGCCGGAATTCTCGTGGAGATCACCAAAGACGGCATTCGCTGGCGCAGAAAATGATTTTTCTCTGCCGCCAGCTTAAGGTCGCTGTTGCCGACAAGGTGTTAAGCTGAAAGCCTGCCCTGAGGCGAACGCCGAAGGGGCTGGGAGCTGACAGCTTTCCCATGAAATCTTTCGACGAATATCTTCTCGACGCCGCGCAGGCTCACGGCCATCTCTGCGCCGGACAAGTTCTCGGAGTGCGCCTCGCCATGTTGGGTCTGCAGAAACTTGGCATCGATGATCCACAAGGAAAAGACCGGAAACGCCTCGTCACCTTCGTGGAAATCGACCGCTGCGCCACGGACGCCGTCGCCGTGGTCACGGGATGCCGGCTAGGTAAGCGCGCGCTGAAGTTTCGCGACTGGGGCAAAGTTGCTGCGACGTTTGTGGACGTGAACAACGGCAGGGCGATCCGCGTCGCGGCCAAAGAATCGTCGAAAGCGCTCGCGCGCCAGATGCATCCCGAAATCGAAGACAAGAACCAGCAACAAATGTTGTCCTACCGCGAAATTTCCGACGACGATCTTTTCACAACGCAATGGGTGAAAGTCAATCTGCCGCCAGAAGAATTTCCCGGCTACAAAGGCGAGCGCGTGGTCTGCGAACAGTGCGGGGAAGGCATTAACTTTCGCCGGGAAGTGCGGAGCGACGGCAGAGTTCTGTGTCGTGCGTGCGCCGGAGAATCTTACTACTCGCCATTAGCGGAATGATGGCGTCACGCTTGTTCATGCGCATGTGCCAGCCGCAAAATTGTTGACTCATCAAAATGCTTGCCCAAAATCTGTAGCCCGATCGGCAACTTGTCTTTCGTTTCACCGCACGGCACTGAAATTCCCGGAATGCCCGCCAGATCGGCGGTCACGGTATAGATATCGGCCAGGTACATGGCCAGCGGATCATTTGATTTTTCGCCCAGCCGAAACGCAGCTGTCGGACTCGTCGGCGTGACAATCGCATCCACTTTGCGAAACGCTTCATCGAAGTCGCGCGTCAACAGCGTTCGTACCTTTTGTGCCTTCAAGTAGTAGGCATCATAGTAGCCCGCGCTCAGCGCATAGGTTCCGAGCATGATGCGCCGCTTCACTTCTGCTCCGAAACCCTCGTCGCGGCTGCGACGATACATCTCCGACAACGTCTTCACTCCGTGCGCGCGCCGGCCATAGCGTACGCCATCGTAACGGGCCAGGTTTGCCGATGCTTCTGCTGTAGCAATCAAGTAATACGTTGGAATCGCATAGGCCGTATGCGGCAGCGAAACGGGAATAACTTCGCAGCCCTGCGCCTTCAGCTTGTCGATGGCTGCTTCCACCGCCTGCCGCACTTCATCGTCAAGGCCTTCGCCAAAATATTCTTTGGCGACGCCAAGCTTCATTCCGCGCACTGGCTTCTCCAGTTCCGCAACGTAATCGGGCACCGGGACATCAGCCGAAGTCGAATCCATGGGATCGCGTCCGGCAATGGTGTGCAGCACAATCGCCGCATCTTTCACGGTTTTCGCCAGCGGACCAATGTGGTCGAGCGAGGATGCAAACGCAATCAGCCCATAGCGCGAAACGCGGCCGTAGGTCGGCATGAGTCCGACCACACCGCAGAACGACGCAGGTTGCCGAATCGATCCTCCAGTATCCGAGCCCAGCGTAACGACAGCCAGGTCGGCGGCGACCGCAGCCGCCGAACCGCCGGAAGATCCGCCGGGCACGCGACTCAAGTCGTGCGGGTTGCGCACCGGATGATATGCAGAGTTTTCATTCGACGAGCCCATGGCAAACTCGTCGCAGTTCATTTTGCCGAGCACGACGGCGCCCGCCGCTTCCATGCGGGCAACGGCCGTGCAATCAAAAGGCGGAATATATTTTTCCAAACTTTTCGATCCCGCAGTGGTGCGCACCCCGCGCGTGCTCATGACGTCCTTGATCCCAACCGGTACGCCGCCCAATGCCGGCAGTGGTTTTCCCTCGGCCGCCATGCGGTCGATGCGGTCCGCCTGCTCGAGAGCGCGCTCTTTCGACAGTGTCAGGAATGCGCCAATCTGGCCGTCTTCCTGCTGGATGCGAGCGTAGTGCGCCTCCGCCAGCGCGAACGCTGTCGTCTTGCGTTCCTGCACGGCGCTACGGGCCGCATCGATCGTGAGTGATTTCAGATCCATTTAGCTTGAATGAATGTTGCCTGCGTTCTAACGCTCAATTACTTTGGGAACTCTGAAAAACTCGCCATCCGCGTCGGGCGCGTTTGCCAGCGCTTCGTCAGGCGGCAGCGACTTGCGCAGTCCTTCAAGAACATCCTCGCGGCTCGCGTAGCTGAAGCGAACGCTTCCCTGCTGCGCTTCATCCACTCGGCAGCGATCGGAAACCTGCGCCATTGGCGGCACATCGGATGTGTCGAGTTCGTTGAGCCGGTCGATATACTCGAGAATGGAATTCAAGTCGCGCAGCATTCCATCGCGCTCTTTCTCGCTGAGTTCCAGGTTGGCCAACTCCGCGACGTACGCAACGTCTTTGTCGGTGACTTTCATGAAGTAAAAGAAGCTGAATTCTTATTGAAGCTCAGCGGAGATTGTTTGCGTTTTCTGAAGGCGTTGCCACAAACTCGATCTTACGAACCGCCTGGGCGGTATATCGATTGATGAGCGCGAGATAGCGTGGCGCGAGTTGCTGCAGCTCGGCTTTCCATCTTTGTCCGTTGACCTCCACCCGCAACACTCCATCCGCAAAACTTATAGCGCGAGTGCGTTCCGCAACGGTTGAGCCGCACACGATCGGCCAGGCCATCAAGGGAGCCTCGCCTGGAGGCGCTTGGCGCAACGACTGCGCCACAATTTTTTCCAGTCCTGAGCCTGCCTGCTCCATGCACGGATCCTTTTTTCACGAGCGCAGAAATCTAGCTGTGAAGTTTATCATTGTTGGCGTTGCAACTCAGCGCCCACTCACAGCACGCTACAACGGAAATTCGCGGCGCACGAAGTCCAGCGCGGCATCCCGTGAAAGCAACCGTCCTTCAAGTTGCGCATCTTCCACCGCGCCGAGAATTTCACGGAACTTCGGCCCGGGAATGCGGCCATCGGCAATCAAATCGTCGCCCGTGACCAGCGGAGAAGGACGCATTGTCGCGGCAGGAATCTCGGCACGTTTTTGCTGGATCATTTCATAAGTACTCAAGTTTCCGTGACTGGCCAGGCAATCGGCGCGATGCAACGCAAGATGCTCATCGAACCTGGGCATGCGAAGAAATCTCTTTAGCGTGGATTCCTTCATGCGAGTCGCGTGGCCAAAGCGCATGTGGTTGTCGACCAAGGCCAGAATTTGTTCGGTATCGTTTTTGGAGAATCGCAACCGCCGGCAGATTTCCTCCGCCATTTTCACGCCCACTTCAACGTGATTATCAAAGCGGATGCGGTCCGGAGCGACGCGAAAAGTCGGAGGCTTACCCACATCGTGCAGCAGCGCTCCCCAGGCCAGCGTCATTGGACATGGATTCGGCAAGTTGTCGAGCACAAGCAGCGTATGCACAAACACATCGCCCTCGGGATGAAACTCGCGCGGTTGCTCAACTTCCTTCATCGCCGAAATTTCCGGCAGAATTGGCTTGAGCAATCCGCTTTCATCCAACAAGAGAAACGCACGCCGGGCGTGGCCTTCGGTTAACATGCGGGACAGTTCGTCGCGCACGCGTTCGCGCGAGACGACATGGATCTGATCGGCGAGTGTCTGGATTGCTGAAAAAGTCGACGGCTCAATTGCGTATTCGAAACGCGCGGCAAACCGCACTGCACGCAGCATGCGCAACTTGTCTTCGCCAAAGCGTCGTTCGGGATCGCCGATAGCCCGGACGATTCCCGCTTTCAGATCCTTGCGCCCACCCACGAAGTCGAAGACTTCCCCGCTGATAGGATCGAGCATCATGCCGTTGATCGTGAAATCCCGGCGGGCCACATCTTCCCGCGGATCGAGACTGAATCGTACTTCGTCGGGATGGCGACCGTCGGAGTAGCTGACATCGCTGCGAAACGTGGCGACTTCAACTGCGTGAGACTTCGAAGAACTTTCCGTAGAGACGTTGCTCGCAACGTCTCCCTCCGGCGCAGGCACCAGTACCACGCCGAACTGCGCGCCAACCGCATAGGTCTCAGGGAAAATGCTCATCACCTGTTCAGGCGTCGCGTTCGTCGCTACGTCATAATCCTTCGGCTCGCGCCCGAGCAGCAGATCGCGCACGCATCCACCCACCAGATAAGCTTGAAAGCCGCGCTGGCGCAGGGCTTGGATGATCGAGGTTGAAAAATCTTTCAACATAAAACGGATTTTGAATGAAATCCCATTCCAATAATACCTCTCACCTGCTCGACAGTATCTTGATAGCGAGTGGTCGAACGTCGCCCAAAAAACGATAAACTGAGAGCAAACATGTCTGACTCTTACATTCTCGGCATTGAAAGTTCCTGCGACGAGACCGCGGCGGCAGTGGTGCGCTCGGGCGAGCAACTGATTTCAAATGTTGTCGCTTCGCAAATCGCGACGCACCAGCCCTATGGCGGAGTGGTTCCGGAACTGGCTTCGCGTGAGCATCTGCGGGCTATTGTGCCCGTAGTGCGCCAGGCGCTGGAGCAGGCCCATCGCACCTACGATTCCATCGATGCAATCGCAGTCACACAAGGACCCGGCCTTGCCGGCGCGCTCCTGGTCGGCATCAGTTACGCCAAAGCGCTGGCCTTCGCCCTCGATAAACCGCTGATCGCGGTCAACCATCTCGAAGGCCACATTCATGCCGTGCTCCTGGAAGAACGGCAGAAAGGCAATCACGCATTGCAATTTCCAGTTCTGGCCTTGGTCGTTTCCGGCGGACACACTCATCTCTATCTTGCTGCACAAAATGCTTCTTCGTGGACTTACGAAAATATCGGCCACACTCGCGACGACGCTGCTGGAGAAGCATTCGACAAGGTTGCCAAGCTTCTGGGTCTGGGCTATCCGGGCGGGCCGGTCATTGATCGGCTCGCGCCCTATGGCGACCCGAGAGCCGTGAACTTTCCTCCAGCACAAATCAAGCATCCCGATCGCCGCGGCAGGAACGATGGCAAAGATCTGAGCGCTAAAGATCTGAGCTCTGAACACGCCGGTCCGCGCTTCGATTTTTCCTACAGTGGCATCAAGACCGCGATTCTGCGTTATGTCGAAGCACATCAGATGCGTACCTCGGTGGAAGCGCGACGACAGGCATTGATGGAAGTTGCGAAACCGAAGCTCGAGGACTATCTCGCTCACTGCGACAAGCTCACTCTCGACTTAGTGGCGTCCTTCCAACGCGCAATTGTGGAAGATTTGGTGGCAAGAACTTTGGCAGCGGCGCGAGCTTACGATGTGGCGACGCTGTTCGTCACTGGAGGAGTTGCGGCGAATCAGGAATTGCGGCAAACTTTTGAACGCGAGGCCGCGAAAGAAGGACTGCCCGTGTACTTCCCCTCGCGTCCGCTGTCGACGGACAATGCCGCCATGATCGCTGCCGCGGCGTATCCGAAATTTCTGTTGAAGGATTTTGCCGCGATGGATTTTTCTGCCGAGGCCAACTTGATCTTGCGGTAAATGCCTACTGGGATGGACTAGCCGGATTTTCATTCTGCAGCAGAACCCACGCAGTGCCGCCGATCACGATGCCGCCGGCAATTCCAACTGCCCAGGGAGAGTCGAGAGCGCCGCCCCAAGCCGGAACAACTGCGGCTGCTACTCTTCGGTTCTTTTTCTTTTTTTGCTCGTCCGTCTGCTGCGAATCGTCTCGCGTGGTTTCCTGCCCTTGTGAAAGCGTGGTTGTTCCCGTCCCATCGCTGACGGTCAGATCGCCTTTTCGCGCCGCGATCATCACCCTGCCATCCACATCTCTCACTTCAAATTCCGTCGAAACCCCAGCCGCCGGCGACACCGTCACTCCTCCGGCCTGTGTGGCCAGAGATTTCGAGGTGGAGATCGTGACTCCGCCGTGTTCCAACTTAAGAGCGCTGCCTTGGTATTGAACGAGAGAATCATTCAGCACCAGAACGCTGGAACCGGCAGCATTGATGTTGGCAACGGAATCCGCACTCGTCTGCACTAAGTCGCCGGAGAAAATAGCCGACGATCTCGCCACGCTGTCGCCATTCAGAAGCGCGGTTCCGTGACTGTAAAGCATGGCCGCAGGTTGGTCGGCCGCTGAAACAAAACTGGAAGAAATAATTGCGGAAAAAATAATAACCAGTAGAAAGCTCAGGTTCTTCAAATAAAAAGCCCTCATGATTCGCTTGCGCCCTCGGAGATAACTGGGGATAACGGTGCCGGGAGCTCTGTCGCCATTCAAATACTCCTTGCAAACGAACACCCTATCACCGTTCCTAACTTGGTTCATCTGTTCGTCCGAATCCTATTCTTGTGTATCGTTGTGAGTCAATCCCTTTCATGGCTTTTCACGCGCGTTTGTAACAAAATCGCGAAGCAAATCTTTTTTTCCACAGCAACCTCTTCAAGCAAGAATAATTTTTGCCCCTTTTTCCACAGGGGCTATGGCGCCCGTTCAAATAATCTTTTCGCACATATCTGCAAATAACTCTCCACAGAAAAGCCAGTTCAATTGCGCGTGGTAAAATTTAAGCGGTTTCATGCTCTCCACCTCCGATTCTTCTTCCCGGAAAAATTCATGACAACTTACTCGCCCGCAGGTATGTCTCTGGATCAACTCAAGAACAGAATTCAACAGCGTGATGCCCGCGTGGGCATCATTGGCATGGGTTATGTCGGCCTTCCCTTGGCGCTCTTATACAGTGAGCAGAAATTTCGCGTGACGGGCTTCGATATCGACGCTCGTAAAGTAGACACCCTAGGCAAGGGCGGTTCCTACATCTACCGCATCGCGCCCGAAGAGGTTCAGGCAGCCAAGGCCAATGGCTTTTCTGCCACCTCCGACTATTCGCAAATCCAAGCGATGGACGCGATCATCATCTGCGTCCCTACACCGCTGAACGAATACCACGAACCCGACCTGAGCTACATCACCGACACGACGCACTCCATTGCTCCACATTTGCGCGCTGGACAGCTGGTCGTGCTCGAGAGCACCACGTACCCCGGCACCACCGAAGAAGTGATGATTCCCATTCTCGAGAAGGAAAACAAGAATGGTTTGAAAGCCGCCCGCGATCAGGCGCAGACCGGCAACGAATTTTTCGTGGCATTTTCGCCGGAGCGGGAAGACCCGGGCAATACTACGGTCGCGCGCCGCGACATTCCGAAAGTGGTTGGGGGATTAAACCCGCAAGCGTCGGAATTGGCCGGCGCTTTATACGGCGCCATTTTCAATCGAACAGTTCCGGTGTCGTCCCCGGCCGCCGCGGAGATGACCAAGCTGCTCGAGAATATCTATCGCTGTGTGAATATTGCGCTGGTCAATGAACTCAAGCTGTTATGCCTGCGCATGGGCATCGATATCTGGGAGGTGATTGCGGCTGCATCCACCAAGCCCTTCGGCTTTCATCCCTTTTATCCCGGACCCGGTCTGGGAGGACATTGCATTCCCGTCGATCCCTTTTACCTTTCGTGGAAGGCGAAAGAATGGGATTTTCGCACTCGCTTCATCGAACTTGCGGGCGAAATCAATACCAACATGCCCTACCACGTTCTGGCTTCGGTCGGCAGCGCGCTCAATCGCCACAAAAAGTCGGTGAATGGCGCGCGGGTTTTAATCCTGGGCGTAGCTTATAAAAAAGATATTGACGACTTGCGCGAATCTCCCTCTCTCACCATCATTGAACTTCTACAAAAAGATGGAGCCCAGGTCAGCTACCACGATCCCTATTTCCCTTTCATCGGCAAGGGACGGAAATACGATCTGCAAATGAAGTGCGCTGAATTGAAAGACTTGGGTCAATATGACTGCGTTGTCATCGTGACCGACCATTCCGATTACGATTATCCCGACATCGTGAACGCGGCCCAACTGGTAGTCGACACCCGCAATGCAACCAAGGGAATTAAGAGCACAAAGATCGTTCACTGCTGAATGTTCGCGCCTGAACACTCACGGTTGAACATGCACGGCTGAAACCTGGACGGCAAAATGTCCGCTGCGGCTGCCCTGCATGGAAATCTATCCATGACAGCGTGTAGCTTTGGCATTGAAGGGCGCAAAAAAGGAGCGCGGGTAGACTGTTTCTGCCGTAAGCCCCTGAGCCTAAAGTGTGTTGTCGGCATGGCTTCACTGCTTGAATGGCCTTTGTCGTGCTTCCGCGAGCCGTAGTACACTTTGTTTTGAACGGGTGTACCGATTTCCCTTCATTGCGGCGAAGGAAGAAGCCGTAAAGGATATTGCTGGAACATTAACTTCTGCTTATGGCGTCATCGTCCCAGGAATTAAGCCTGTTCTCGTCCCTCCCGCCGTGGAAAATGCCGTGGGCTGACTTCCTGTGGAGCTACGGCATTCAAATCATTGTGGTCACAGTCTTTGTCTGGATTCCAATTCTTCATCCCGAGATTCTTGAACGTCCAAAACCCGATTATCACGCCGTCGAGCTGGTGCCCACGCCGGTCCCTGTAAATCACCAACGCCAGAGACAGCTTGCCAAACCGATTATGGTCGCAAGGCTCGATCCGCCTCCCGCTGCCCTGCGCTTACCCGCTCCGCAGCCCCAACCTAAGAAAATGGAAGTTGCCCCCGCCCCCGCCGTGAAGATGGAAGCCCGGAAACTTGATCCATTGCCTTCGTCCATGGCTCCGGTGGTGCCAAAGCAGATTGTCCGTACGAACGTTTTTTCAACCGGAAGCTCTGCGCCGCAAACTATTGATCGCGCCCCACAACACGTGCAGACCGGCGGATTCGGCGACCCCCACGGCGTGCCCGCAAAGGCGAGTCAGACCCAGGCCGTAAATATTGCCCAGTCGGGCGGTTTCGATATGCCGACCGGACCGGGTTATGGCAATGGCACAGGCGGCGCCAAAGGAGCGCGCGGCGTTGTCGCCAGCACAGGATTCGGCGATGGCGTTGCCACGACTGCCCGTACAACTAGTGGCACGGTACGCCAAGCTGGATTCGGGGATGCCGATGTCGCCGCTCCTCCTACAGTTCAATCGCGTCCGGCCATCGCCCAGAAAATCACTCCGGCGGAAATCCTTTCCAAGCCGGTACCCATCTACACGGAAGAGGCTCGCAACCAGCGAATCGAGGGCGAGGTGCTGCTCGAAGTTATGCTGGAAGCGACCGGCAAGTTACGTGTTTTGAAAATAGTTCGCGGACTTGGGCACGGCCTGGATGACGCAGCCGTACATGCCGCCGAGCAGATTCGCTTCAAGCCCGCGCTGAAAGACGGCCAGCCTTCGGATTCGACGGCTGTCTTACATATAATTTTCCAGTTAGCGTGATTAATTCCCAGAAGGTTCTTATGCGAATGGTTCGTTTGGGCTCGGTTTTGGTTTTTGTTCTGAGTCTCGTGTGCGGGATCGAAGCTCAGGATCTTCCCGCCACCAGCTCGCAATCGCCTCCCACGAACGCGGAAGCCGCGACCGTCGCGCCGGCTCAGAGTTCCGAACCCCAGCCCCCTGCCGCGGTCACGCTCAATGACGTGCTCAATCGCATGGTGCAGCGCGAGCACTTTTTCATGGCCCAGATGCGCCACTTGCATCCCATGGTTGAGACCTACCTGCAAGACCTGAAGAACGACAGTACCGGGAATCCGCTTCCAGTGAAGGACCAGTATTTTCTTGGGCGCCTCGACTTGAGCGATGGTCCCGAAGACGTTTCGTTCATGGGCCAGCCGGGATTCGGCCGGCGCGTCCTCGAGAAGATGACGGGAGCTTACTCCCTGCACTTTCTTCCTCTTGGCTTCGCGCAAATGGTGGTCCTGGATACCGACTTCCAGAAGAGGTATTACGACTTCAGCTTTGTACGCCGCGAATTTCTGGGCGAGATTCGTTGTCTGGTCATCGATGTGAAACCGAAGCCAAATCAGAAAGTCGCCCGTTTCATGGGACGGATTTGGGTGGAGGATCAGGATTACAACATCGTTCGCTTCAACGGCACTTATTATCCCCAGCCCAAGATCAATTTCTTCTTCCACTTCGACAGCTGGCGCCTGAACATGCGCCCGGGAACGTGGCTGCCTGCCTATGTCTATACCGAAGAATCGAACCTGAAGACAGGATGGAACAAGACTCTGCACTTCAAAGCGCAGACTCGACTCTGGGGCTACGATCTAAAAGGTTTGGGCAGGAACAACGAAGAATTCACGCAGATCCTTATCGATTCGCCGCAGTCCGTGAAAGATCAGAGTGACGCCGCCGCCGACGCCACTCCCGTCATGGCCCAGCGCATGTGGGAGCGGCAAGCGGAAGAAAATGCTGTCGATCATCTGGAAAAGGTTGGCCTGCTGGCTCCGTCTGGCGATGTGGACAAAATCCTGGCGACTGTGGTCAATAATCTCCTCGTCACCAACAATATTGATTTGCAGGGAGACATTCACTGCCGAGTATTGTTGACCGCTCCTCTGGAGTCTTTCACCATCGGCCACACCATCGTCATAAGCCGCGGACTGCTCGATGTTTTACCCGACGAAGCGTCCCTCGCCATGGTTCTGGCTCATGAACTCAGTCACATCGTACTGGGACACAGTTTCGATACCCAGCTCGCCTTCAACGACAGATTATTCTTTCCCGACCAGGACTCTTTCCGCCGGCTCGACTTCAAACGCAACTCCGCAGACGAAGAAGCGGCCGACACCAAGGCGCTCGAACTTCTCAAGAACTCACCCTACAAAGACAAGCTGGCCAATGCGGGATTATTTCTGAAAGCCTTGCAGGAAAAGGCGCCCGACCTGCCGAATTTAATACGACCGCATCTGGGCAACAGCTTTGCCGGCAGTGCGGTTCGCATGGCGAGTTTAGTTTCGACGGCGCCCGCGCTCGACGACAAGCGCCTCGATCAGATTGCGGCGCTACCTCTCGGCGGCCGCATCAAGGTCGATCCGTGGACCGATCGCGCCGAATTGTCCAAGGCCAAGCCGGTAGCCTTGATCTCCGCTCGCGAGAAAATGGAGTTCCAGATCACTCCCGTTTTTCCCTACCTGACGCGATTTCCTAACGGCAATGCAGAAAAAGTAGCATTAACCAACACGCCGCCGACGGAGAATACCCAGAAGTAGATTTCGGAAAGTTAAGATCAGGCGGAGATCGACTACGGGGGAGGATGCAGCAGGACCGCACCAGATATAGAGCGCTGGACCAGCCACATCTGGCAAGCGGCTAGGGAATCATGTTCTACTGAATGGCGCTGCCAACCTGAGAGAATACATTGTTCGCGTTGGAGCCGATGAGACGGATCGTGCCCACGACAATCACTAGAATCACAGCCAACATCACTGCGTATTCTGCAATGTCCTGACCACGCTCATCGTTCCACAGTTGTTGTAAGCGATTTGCCACGGGGCTCCTCATTTCTTATTTTTCGTTAACGTTTACAGTGAACCCGCCGGCGTGTCCGCACACCTTACCCGGCGTTGTTCTAAGAACTTGTGTTGAAAATCTTAACGTGGAGTTCTTTCGTAGCCAATGGCACCGAAGTGCCACGGCATACGTACAGAGAGCGGGTCTGCTGGCGCAATCACCGACTCACGCGATGCTTTTGAGGGGTAGAGCTTGATTGACGGCAAACAGGGCCAGTTCCAGACGGGTCGAAACGCCCAGCTTGTCGAAGATGTTGCTGAGATGATGCTTAACCGTATCTTCGCTGATCTTGAAATACTCGGCGATCTCTTTGTTCGAGTATCCTGCTACTACCGCTGAAACGATCTCCAGTTCCCGTGGCGTCAGGCCAAATTTCTTTTGCCGGGCCTCATCGTGGGAAGACTGCATCAAGGTGCGCAGGTACTGCACCAGGTTCGAAACGCTTTCCCGTCCCACCCAGTATTCTCCTGCCATTACCGTATGGATCGCCTTCAATAGAAGTTGCGTAGCCGAATCTTTGAGCACCACGCCGCGGGCGCCCAGTTGCAGCGCTTCGACGATTTGGCTCTTTTCCGCCGCCGCCGTCAGCAGTATCACTCGCACGGGGGTGGCATTGGCCGGCAGGCTCAACTCCCGCAAAGCCTCCAGTCCCGGATGTTTCGGCATCGCCAGATCGAGCAGAAGAATGTCCGGTTTCAGTTGCCGCGCCAGCTTCACGGCTTCGGCGCCATCGGACGCTTCGCCGAGGACTTTCAGATCCGACTCCGCTTCCAGCAGACGACGCAGACCATCGCGAAAAATGGGATGATCATCGGCAATGACCAGGCGAACCGACTGCGCTTTTCTAAAATTCATGAGGCACTTCCACGTTGCGAGGTACGGTGACTTCCAGGCGTGTTCCCTGTCCGGGATTTGATTCTACCGTGAGTTCGCCGGCTATCAAACCGACGCGTTCCATAATCATCATCGGCCCTTTCCCGGCCTCACCCATTTGGTCTCGATTGTAACGGCCAGCGAAAGGAAAACCCTTTCCATCATCTTCCACGACCAGGCTCCAGTTCTCCGGCCCTAATCCCAAGCGCACCAGCACGTGACGCGCACCGCTATGTTTCCTCACATTGACCAGTCCTTCCTGAACAATGCGAAGTATCTCGCGGCATACGCGCTGTGGCATCTCGAGATTTTCAAGGTCCGTGACAAATCGGGCGCTGATGCCGGTCTCGCGTTGAAATCGTTCCACAGTATCGTTCAAAACTGCGAGCAGCCGCTGGGCGTTTACTTCGATCGCTTTCATCTGCTGCATCAGCTCGCGCAGCTTGAGCACTTCCTCGCGCAGCAGCCCCTGAATTCTTCCCAACTCCGCGCCAATCGGTTTGCCGGCGTCGGCTTGCCGGCGCAGCACGTCCACTTGCATTTCCACGGCAATCAGCGACTGCACGGCACCATCATGCAGCTCGCGCGCGAACCGAGCGCGTTCCGCGGCCCCTGCCCGTCGCCGCAGCCGGTGCAAAAGATAGACATTGTAAACCGCTGGCCCCACCTGATGGACCAGATCGAGAAGAAAACGCAGCTCTTCCTGCTTCTCGCCCCGCCACGACGGGTCGAACAAAAATATCCTGCCTCTCCACTCGCTTCCGAAAAGAAACGCCACAGTAATCATCGAAGTGAACGTTCGCAGCTCGCGTAGTTCAGAAAATGGCGCCGTGTCCTCAACCGAAAGAGGATGGCCATCGCCATCAAGGGCAAGGGTGGTCCATTGGTTGTTGTTGGGACGGTTCCCGTCCGCAGCCGCGTAACAGACGGCCCCAGGAAAACCATCCAGATATGTCTTTGCGTCCCGGGAGGCAGAATCCAGCCAGCGGAACTCGGAGGGCCCACTCTGGTTGTTCCCGTTCAACTCTCCCACGAAAACCCGCTGACTGTGCGCCTCCTGCGACGCAACCACCAGCTGCGAAGCCCCATACATCGCCATCGTTTCCCGGAAGATCTGCTCGATCGTTCCCGTGAGTCCAGCTTCCACCCGGATCTTCGATAAAGTCCCGGTTACCACCGCCTTTTCAGCCCGCAAATGTTTCTGTTGCTCGGCCAGATATCCCAGCAACAAGCCCATGACCAACAGGTACACGGACAGCATAAAAAGACGTTTGGGTTCGAAATCGACCGTATTGACCCGCAATCCATTCAAAAATGGCCAGGGAAGCGATCCGTGTGCTCCCAGACTCAGGTGAAGAACGATGAAGCTTTCCGCCCACAGCAACGCAACTTCCGCCGCCGCAGTAGCTAAGGTCTCCCAAAGTCCCCACCGATAAGCGGCAGCCGCTAAAACAAAAACGAAAAACAGAAAGAAAGGAGTGCGGGGCCCTTCGGAAAATATTGAAATCAGCGCCGGCCAGACAATGTCGCCGGCATGCACCAAGAGGCGAAATGCAGAGGTGGATTGCTGGCGCCGCCGCAGCAGCATCAGAATCAGAATGCCGTTCGCCATATAGAAGACGAACAGACCGTAAGCTGCCCAGGAATGGCCGAGTTCCGTGGGATCCATCTGGATCGCGACCAGGGCCGAAACGGCAAGAAAAAGCCGAGCGGTCGCCAGCCAGCGCTCGATGCGGCGGGTCTCGCCCGGATCGGGAGCGACTCTTAATCTCCAGGACTGTCGGTAGCGTTCAACGTAAGGATTCAATCAAGTCCGTCTCCACGGGCGTGGCGGCTTCGCGGATATTATTGAATAAAAGAAGTTTACCGGCAAGTGAGAGTACGGGCGAAGAAGTCGGGCGCGGAAAACCTTCCGTCTGATTGCCTCGCATTACCATAGTAACCCCAGAGCCGCCGACACTCCGATCTAGAATGGGGCCAGAGGAGTGCCTTGGCGAAGCGTTCTACAACGATTTGGTTGACGGGTGTAGGTGGATTGCTGGCCGCTCTGATTGCAGCTGCGATCCTGATTCCGCGCTCCTTCGCACTGACCGCATTGAGTGATGTGGTCCAAAGCCTCTTGCTGCTCTCCGGCGCAGCTTCTTTCGTTCCGCTGGTTCGGCGGTCCAAGGGACGCATTCGCCTGTTCTGGTCGCTGATCACTTTCGGAATCTTTCTCTGGCTCTCATATCAGCTTCTTTGGACCTACTACGAGGTCGTTTTGCGGCGAGAGGTACCCGTCATTTTTACCGGGGACGTGATTCTTTTCCTGCACCTGGTGCCGCTGATGGCGGCCATCGCCTTACGTCCTCACGTTCCCCGCGATGAATATTCCGCTCGCGTGGGGCAACTTGATTTCGCTCTATTGTTGACGTGGTGGTTCTACCTTTATGTCTTAATCGTGATCCCGTGGCAATATGTCGTGGCCGACGCGGAAGCTTATAACCAGCACTTGAATGCTCTGTATGTGACCGAGGAAATTGCGTTGCTTCTAGGTCTTGTGGCCTGTTGGCTCACTAGCAAGAAATACTGGAGACGCCTCTACGCTAGTTTGTTGGGCATGAGCGTATGCTATGCCACCAGTTCCACCGTCGCTACCTGGGCAATTGGACGCAACCTCTATTACAGCGGCAGTCTCTTCGATATACCGCTCGTAACAGCGATAGCATGGGTCACCTGGATCGGGCTGACGAGTGTTAAGAGACCAACTTCAGAAGCTCCTGAATCTTCCACACTCTACGGCGTATGGATCGCCCGCTGCAGCATGATTGCGGTATTCTCCCTGCCTTTGTTTGCGGCCTGGTCCTTGTCAGACGATGCTGTGTCCCCGCGCATGCGGGTTTTCCGGCTCACCCTGACCTTCATCGCCGCATTCGTCATGGGAATTATGGTGTTGATGCGGCAGAGCCTGCTGGAGCGGGAGCTAACCCAACTTTTGCAGCACTCGCGGGAATCCTATGACAAGCTGCACCATCTGCAGGCCCAACTTCTGCAAACGGAAAAACTCGCTTCCATCGGCCAGCTCGTAGGCGGCGCCGCGCATGAACTGAATAATCCCATCACTGCCATGCTTGGCTATTCGGACATGCTGTTGAGTACGCAACTCACGCCCGAACAACGCCCACTCGCAGCCAAGATCGGCCAATACGTGCGCCGCACCAAATCGCTCGTCGCCAGCCTGATCAGCTTTGCCCGGCAGACCCCGGCTGCGAAAACTCCCGTGGACCTCAACACCTTGGCTCGCACCGCCGTAAAGCTGACGCAATCGCAATGGGAAGCGCTGGAGATCGAGGTTCGCACACAATTCGATCTCGAATTGCCCAAGGTCCTGGGCGATTCCAATCAGTTGCTTCAAGTGTGCCAGCAACTGATGGCGAACTGCCTGCACCTTTTAAGCGATAGCGGCGCCCGCGTGCTCGTCATTAGTACGGAGCAGAAGGAAGAAACTGCGGTGCTGCAGATCACTTGCGCCCAGGTACTTTCCTCCACCGATTCCGACGGGGATAGCTTAGGAATGAGCGCATGTCAGGGCATCCTGCAGGAGCATCGCGGCCGTATTTCGCGGGAGCGCGGAGAAGACGCCGCGATTTTGCTTCGCGTGGAACTTCCTATCATCGAGTCGGCCGATTCGCAGCTTAAGGAATCGATGCCGGGGCTGTGGCAATCTCAACCGTTCGCTTGAGTTGACCGCAAGCCGCGTAAATATCGCGCCCGCGCGGACGCCGCACAAACGCCGGAATTCCCGCCTCCCGCAAAATGTTTTGAAATGCCGCGACCCGTTCTGCATCGGGGGTCGTAAACTCAATTCCCGGCCCGGGATTCAGCGCAATCAGATTCACCTTGCAGCGCATTCCGCGCAGTAGTTCCACTACTTCTTTTGCCTGCTCTGCGGCGTCATTCACACCTCCGAGCAGAACGTATTCGAATGTGATCCACTCGCGCGTGCGTAGAGGATAAGCGCGTGCCGCAGCCATCAGCGCTTCCAGATTCCATTTCTTATTCAGCGGCATCAACTGGGTGCGCAGCATGTCGTTCGAAGCGTTCAACGAAATAGCCAGCTTGGGCCGAATCTTTTCCGCGCCGAAGTCGTGAATCCGCGGCACAATTCCCGCGGTCGATACTGTCATCCGTCGCTCCGCGATACCAACTTCTTCCACCAGCAGGCGCGCCGCCTTGATGAAATTCTCGTAGTTGAGGAAGGGCTCGCCCATGCCCATAAAAACCAGATTGATGCGATCGTCGGGAGGTGAAACCTTCTGGTCTTTGAGCACCGCGCATACCTGCCCCACAATCTCGCCCGCGGTCAAGTTGCGCTTCACGCCGAGCAGCGCCGTGAGACAAAACTGGCAATCGACCGCGCAACCCACCTGGCTGGAAATGCAAATCGTGGAGCGGCCTTGATTTTGTCCTTGCCTTCGACTTGGTTTTCGACGGGCGTAGCCTTTGGGAACTCCATCGGCTTCATTCATCATCTGAGACTCTGCAGTACGAATAGGACTTTCCGCAAACTTTTCGGCCAAGTCTCCGGCTTCGCTTCCGTCCCCGGCTTCGCCGCCGTCGCCCTCGGGCATCCAGACAGTTTCCACACTCTGCTCATCGGAGAATGCAATCAAATACCGGACCGTGCCATCCTGCGACACGAATTGCTTCTCGATTCGCGGCAGGCCGACGGAAACGCCTTCCTTGGCAAGTTTTTCCCGAAGTTCCCGCGTTAGAGTCGAGATTTCTTCCACCGACTCCACACGCTGCCGATAGACAGCCTCGGCCAACTGCTTCGCGCGATAGGCGGGCTCACCCGCCTCATCGACGAGAACAGCGAGTTCCTCGTGGTCCATACCCAGCAATGTCGTCGACGTCAGCTCAGCCATCTTTGCCATATAAGGGCCGGTTTCAATCCGATCATGCTCCGGGCTTGGCTAGCGCCCGCTCAATCAATGCTGCCGAAATGCCTGCTCATATTCAGCCGTGCTGACTCTATAGGTACGCTGTTCGTGGTACCAGACTCTTTTGGGAGCTTGGTTCAGGCGCTGAACGTCGACCGAGCCGGGATTGTTTCCGCGCACCACGATCCTAACCTGATGACCCGTGTCGATGGAAAAATCATAACGGTCGGGTTTCTCGCCGACCGAGCCCCCATTGATTGCGCGCCTAGACCAACCTTCAGCTTGGGCAAACTCGACCTTCGAGAGTCGCTTTTCTCCACCCATCTTTTGTTGTTCCTGGTCCGAGAGCAATTGAAACCGAGCTCCCGTCCATTTGCAGAGACCCCCCGGGACAGTCGGCATAGATCCCGCCATCGATGGGTGTGAAGGTTCTATAGCAAGAGCAGATTCCTGGTCGTGGCGCTCTTGGCCAGCGGGGGTTATTCGAATAATCGAAAGATTCCATGTGTCTTTTTCCGGCAGTGCCGGGGCATAAAAATATTCCGCCATCGGCTCCATCAGATAATTCAATATGCTTAATCGATAACCGATCGGGCGATCATACATAAACAGATACGCTTCGTCGCTTCTCCAGAGCACCCACCCTCCGCCACCCTCGTCCCTGATAAAAGGGAACCTCACGAGAGACACGCCCGCGACGGCAGCCAGCACGATTGCAATCGTTACTTTTGCCTTTATGCCCCTCAATCGTTACGCCCCTAACGCAAGTCTATCTTACTGATTCTAAAAGGCTAGGCCCTATTATTCTCTCGAACCTCGTGCCACCCCGTCAGATGTGTAAGAATAGTAGAGCACCTTCTAGTTCCACCCGCATCCCCATGGTAAAAGAAGTCCGTAACATTCGTCGTAAGAAACTGCCTAACGGCTTGACTATCATCACCGAGCAGATGCAGCACATCCGCTCTGCCTCGATTGGAATCTGGCTGCAAACCGGTTCGCGCGACGAAGATGCCGAATGGAATGGCATCTCCCATTTCATCGAGCACATGGTCTTCAAAGGGACCAGGCACCGCACGGCGGAAGAAATCGCGCGCCAGGTCGACTCCATCGGCGGCAACATGGACGCGTTCACCGCCAAGGAATGCATCTGCTTCAACGTCAAGGTACTCGACGAGCATGTGCCCACGGCGCTCGATATTTTGAGCGATCTGGTTCTAAACCCTGTCTTTGATGCGGCCGACATTGCCCGCGAGCGCGGCGTGATCATGGAAGAGATCAAGATGGATGAAGATAATCCCGATTATCTCGTCCACGAAATCTTTACGCAGAATTTCTGGAAAGATCATCCGCTGGGCAAACCGATCCTGGGCACGAAAGAAACCGTGAAGCGCTTCGAGCGGCCTTCGGTGGTCGACGCTTACGATCACCGCTTTGCGCCCGGCAACATTATTGTTTCTGCCGCCGGCAATCTCGATCATGACAAATTCGTTGAGCTGGTGACTTCGCACTTTGAGCACATGAAGGCGTCGAAGAATGGGAAGAACGGCTTTCATTCCTCGACGCCGAAGATCGTCTCGCGAATTGTCCTGCGCAATAAGAAAGCACTGGAACAAGTGCAATTGTGCCTGGGCGTACCGGCGCATCCCATCGCGCACGAGAAGCGGCACGCCGGCTACATTCTCAACACTTTGCTGGGCGGAGGCATGAGTTCCCGCCTGTTTCAGAACATTCGCGAACGTCAGGGCCTGGCCTATTCCATCTACAGTGATCTGAATCCTTATCGCGATACCGGCTGCCTGGCGGTTTATGCGGGCACATCGTTGGCGTCGGCTTCGAAGGTCGTGCAATCGGTGGTGAGCGAGTTCCGCAAACTGAAAGCCGAACCCGTGCCGGAAGAAGAACTTAAGCGCTCAAAGGCGCAGCTCAAGGGCAGTCTAATGCTGTCACTTGAATCGAGCACCGCCCGCATGTCGAACCTGGCGCGCCAGGAAATGTATTTCGACCGATTCTACGATCTCGACGAATTGATCGAAAGAATCGAAGCCGTCACGACGGACGACCTGACCCAATTGGCGAATGAATTCTTCAGGACAGAATCCGTCGCGCTTACCGCCCTCGGAAATCTGCCAGGGCTGAAAATCACGCGCGATCAATTGGCCTGCTGAATCTTGTTTAGTTTCGATCCGGTGCTCGCCGCTCTTGTACCTACAATTATGTACGTTTTATGGCCAGCCCCGCCGGCTAACGAGGCGAAGTCACCGTGCGCTTTTAGAATGCCCGTTGCCGGATCGGGAACGCCCCTGCTCGCGAAGATCGCCTAGGTCACCGAGGAAACCCCGTCCCCTGGAATTACGGGCTGGGCTGGCCCAGCGCCTCCTACGAATTTTCAATCACTTACAAAGGCCTGGCAGGTCTAACGCGTCCACTTGTCATTCTTGCGGGAGTTTTCGCGAGCTTTGCTGGACTTTTGCTGGCCTTTTCCCGGTTTTCAAGGCATACTATCGGCAATATTTTCGGGAGCGTCCCAGCCCCTCGCATGCTAAAGAATGCACTTCCCAAGAGTACTGAACTGGTTTCCACTCCTCAGGTTCATCCCTTTGAGGAGCGGAAACAGCGCCGCATGATGGTCATTGCTTTGACCCTGCTCCTGATTGCCTTAGCATTCGCTCTCTACCGGGATCGCGACTTCTGGTTTCCCGAGACGCAGGAAGCGGAAGACCAGCCACAGTCTCAGCAAGTTGCTCCCGCGGCCGCGAATCCACCTCAGGCGGTTGTATCGCGCGCGACGCCGCCGACCGCACACAAGAATTCCCGCGCCAGCAAGATGCAGGCGAGAGCTTCTGCCCCGTCCACATTTGAGTCGTCAACATCGGCTCCGTCGACCTCAGCTCCGTCCACGTCCCCTGAAGCAGATGCATCCGCACCGCCGATCACCGCCACAGCCACGCGAACTGTGCTTCCGCCGCTGGAGGTTGAGGTGGTCGCCGGAGACGTGCATCGAAACCTGCGTCCGGGCTCGAACTCGGTGCGAGTGGATCTGCAACCCAGCATGGCACCACAAGCTGTCGCCGAACCGCCGTCGGCAAGCCCGATGCGTGACAGCGCCGCCGGTGTGACCAGCAAGGCGGCCGAGCGTGTGCAAATGTCTGCCGACACTGCCGAAGTGGTGAATCGTCCGGTAAAGCCGGACTACCCCCTGTTGGCGCGCCAAATGAAAGTGCAGGGTTCGGTGATTTTGCAGGCGCTGATCGGCCGCGACGGCTTGATCCAGGGTCTGCAGGTAATCAGCGGTCCGCCGATCCTGGCCAGCGCCGCACAGGAAGCCGTGAAGCAATGGCATTTCAAACCGCATTATCAAGGTTCTGAATCAGTGGAAACCCAGGCCAGGATCACCGTCAATTTCACGATCTCGACGAACTAAGAAAGACGTTCAACTCGCGCAGCGCTCCAGCGAAATTCTCAGACTCACAATTCTCAAGGCCCGCCGCTTTTGATTCGTTCCTGAAATCTGCGCATTGCTCATGCACACCTAGATGCAGCGGAGGATTCAAGCACAAGCGTTTTCAATGACTTTCGCGTGAGACATCTGCCGTTGCCACTCTGAAGTTCCCGCCAATTTCGCCGATGAAGCAAGTAATCAGAGGTGTTTCTCTGACTACCCATGCCTGCCTCATTTAACGAACCCGATCTATGCCGCAACATCCTCGAAAGTCTGCCGACCGGCTTGTGCGTGGTCGACCTGCAGAAGAAAATTGTATTTTGGAGCGACGGAGCCGAGCGCATCACCGGCCACTTGCGGCACGAGGTGGTTGGCCACGACTGTATCGGAGAAGCGTTATTGCACTGCGACCAGCCGGGTTGTGAATTCTGCAAGGAAGACTGTCCCATTGCCCGCGCCATGAAGACCTCTCAACCCGCCGTGGCCAGCGGCTTTCTGCACCACAAAGCCGGTCACGAGATTCCGGTGCAAATCAGAGTCGTTCCCGTGCACAACCAGCGAGGTTCGATCGTGGGCGCAGTGGAAACATTCGAAGAAGCGCAACCGGTTGCCGATCCGGACCACCGCGATTTCGGCTTAACGCTGCCCGGTTGCTTCGACAATGTGACGGGCTTGGCCAGCGTGGCCGTGATGCGATCTCACTTGCGGCACACGCTGGCGACATTTCTCGAGGTGCAGGTACCATTCGCGGTCTTGTGTTTGCGCCTGGAAGGATTGGAGCACTTCCGTGCCAGTCTGGGGCCGGAAGCGGCATCTTTGTTGCTACGAGTGGTGGCGCGTTCGCTGGAAAACACGTTTTGGTCTTCCGATCATGTGGGACGCTGGAGCGACGACCAGTTCCTTGTGATCTTGAACTGCTGCCGCGAGGAATCACTCGCATCGGTGCGCCAACGCGTCCGGCGCTTGTTGGCTAACGATGGAATCGAATGGTGGGGAGAACGCCGCTCGCTCCCAGTCTCGATCGGCCAAACTACGGCGCAGCCCGGCGACTCCATGGAGTCGCTCGTCGAGCGGTTGGAGAAATCTTTGGAAGCCTCGGTTTATCGAAGCCAAGCCCCCTCCGCGTCAACGGGAACGGGCGGGAGCTAGGAATGTTTGCGATCATCGGCATTGTCGTCGTCTTCGGTTGCGTGGTGGCGGGCTACCTGATGGAGCACGGTAACCTGAGAGTCCTGGTTCAACCGGCCGA
The DNA here is from genome assembly GCA_963801885.1 of uncultured Acidobacteriaceae bacterium. Lineage (GTDB taxonomy): Bacteria > Acidobacteriota > Terriglobia > Terriglobales > Acidobacteriaceae > Sulfotelmatobacter. Next base: position 1,465,635 of record CAWDGL010000008.1, on the reverse strand, counting down.
ACTGATCATCATCGCGGGCGCTGCGATCGGCACGCTACTGATCGCCAATCCCTTGTATATCCTCAAAAGAATCGCGGGTGGTCTTGGGGGCGTTTTTGGCGGTTCCAAGTTCGGCAAACAGGCTTATGTCGCCACCTTGAAAATGATGTACGACCTGCTCAACAAGGCGCGCAAAGATGGATTGATGGCGTTGGAATCCGACGTCGAAGAGCCCAGCAAGAGTGCGATTTTTTCCAAGAACCCGGCGTTCGTCAAGAACCATCATGTGTGCGATTTCGTCTGTGATTCGCTGCGCATGGCCATCACCGGCATCGATGCGTTCGACCTCGACCAGATGCTGGACCTCGATCTGGAAGTTCACCATCAGGATTCCGCCGCGCCCACCGCCGCGCTCAGCACGGTTGCCGATTCCCTGCCCGGGCTGGGAATTGTAGCTGCTGTATTGGGTGTGGTGATCACCATGGGCGCTCTCGGTGGACCTCCCGAAGAAATCGGAAAGAAGGTTGCCGCTGCGCTGGTGGGAACGTTTCTCGGCATTCTGTTGTGTTACGGACTGGTGGGCCCCATGGCAGCCAACATGACCAAAGCCGCAGAAGAAGAGCACGCCTTTCTTTATGTGATGAGAGTTCTGATGATCTCTTTTCTCAAGGGGACTGCGCCGATCATGGCGGTGGAAACCGCGCGCCGCGCCGTTCCCGGACACGTGCGCCCGTCATTTCAGGAACTGGAAGCGGCTTGCCGCAACAAAGTGCCAGAGGCGGCGAGTGGTGAAGCGGCGCCTGCAGCGGCGGCGGCAGACGGAGCGACCGCCTCCTAGTAATTATTTCGTACCAAGCATTTCTTTCGGCGGATGACGCCATGGACAAATCGCGTCCCATCATCATCGTTAAGAAAAAAGGCGGACACGGCGGCCATCATGGCGGGGCGTGGAAAGTCGCCTATGCAGACTTTGTCACCGCCATGATGGCGCTCTTCATCGTCCTCTGGCTGCTCAACACTAGCAAGCAGGTACAGGAAGCCGTTGGCGGATATTTCAAAGATCCCACCGGCAAATCAAAAAAAGTCGGCTCCGACATGGTGGGCGCGGGAGAAAATTTTGTTCTCACCCGCGACAACATGCCGAAATTGAAAGAACAACTGCAGAAGGCGATGAAGCAGATGAGCGACTTCGAAAAATTGAAGAGCCACATCGAGATGACGGTCACTACCGAGGGTCTGCGCATCGAACTCTCCGAGTCAGCCGCGGGCACATTCTTTGACAGTGGCAGCGCCAAGCTCAATGCCGACGGCAGCGCCATGCTCATTACTTTGGCGGAAGAGTTAGGCAAACTTCCAAACAAATTGTCGATTGAAGGTCACACCGATTCCACTCCTTACGCTCCGTCCGCCACCTACGGCAATTGGGAACTGTCCTCGGATCGCGCCAATGCGGCCCGTCGCGTCATGCAAGCCAACGGCATCCGGACGGACCAGGTGACGCAAGTGAGAGGATTCGCGGACCAGCGCTTGCGGAAGCCGGCTGCCCCGCTGGACCCGGCCAACCGACGCATCTCCGTAATCGTGCAGTACATCCTCAAGAACAACGATGAGGATGCCAATCCTGGCGCGGGCGAACCGAACAGCGCAGAGAGTAAAGCGCCAACACCAGAGGGGAAGGTCGGCGGCAAAGAGTGAAGAGGCAAAGAGTGAAGAAATGCCGGACGGCCGGTCAACAGCACGTTTGACCAGCGGGAACGGCTGTGCCACACTGCTCACGGATTCGCCTATGGCCCGCCGTTGTGCCCTCGCGCTGCATTTCCATCCCAGATTTTTGTGCGTCGAATTTCTTTTGGTCACCGCGCTGGTTGCAGCCGTGTTCGCTCAGCGTGGCGGACTCAACGATCCCAAGCCGCTCCAGGATTTTTCTACGTCGTACCAAACCGCCCCCGGCACCGGAGTGCTGGTCTTCAGTGTTTACGCCGATCGCAGCAGCGTTCACCTTGATCGCCAGGCGCTGTTGAAGCTGGTGAATCACGCCACTCAGGCTGCTACCTGGCAGACCACTGAAGACACGTCGCAGGGAGTTTTCACCAACATTCCGTATGGGCAGTACGACGTGGAAGTGAGTGCCGTCGGCTATCTGAGCGCTCATAAAGAAGTGGATGTGATGAGCTCCCTGCGCCCATCGCAAATCGACATCGTCCTTCACCGCGATCCTGAGGCTATCAATCTTGATCTATTCAACAGCCTCATGCCTCCGCAGGCGCGCAAGCAGACCAAGCGGGCAATCAGTGCGCTCAAGTCCGGAAATTTGACAGCGGCGCAGAAACAACTCGACGAAGCGTACAAATCATCTCCTTCCAGTGCGGAACTCAATTTCCTTCTGGGATATTTATATTTTCAGAAAAAGGACTTCGCGCAGGCTCAAACTTATTTGGGAACGGCAGCGAATCTGAGCCCCCGCAACGCCCAGGCGCTGACCTTGCTGGGACGGGCTGGCCTGGAAAAGGAAGATTACCCGGCTGCGCGATCGGCGCTGGAACAAGCTGTAATGGCCGATGACGAGAACTGGTTGCCGCACAACCTGCTTGCCGATGCTTATCTTCATCAGCACAATTACAAGAAAGCCCGTGAGGAGGCGGAAGTCGCGATTGCGAAAGGTAAAAAAAACGCCAACCCTGCGCAACTTGTTCTGGGCGAGGCCTTGGCGAGCATGGGACAGGATGAAGAGGCGATTCAAACCCTGAATGTCTTTTTGCAGGAATCCCCGCATGATCCCACGACTCAGGAAGTTCGCAGCCTGATCGCTCAAATCCAGGAACATCCGGCCAGCCACGGATCTTCGAACAAAGGCCCGTCTTCAAACGATCCGACGACCAATCTGCCGAACGATTCAACGACCGATCAGACAGCCGCTGCGCACTTGTCAGGGATCGATCCGCTGGCGGCGATGCCCACGCCCGAGTTCTCTGTGAAATCGTGGAAACCGCCCGGGCTTGACGATATGAAGCCCGCTGTGGCTCCCGGTGTCTCGTGTCCTTCCGCGCAAGTGATCGAGGAATCCGGCAGGCGCGTGCAAGAAATGGTGCAGGATGTGGCTCGCTTCGCAGCTGTCGAAGATTTATTCCATCAGTCGCTCGATCGATTCGGCGTTCCCATTCGCACTGAAACCAGAAAGTATAATTACGTCGCTTCGATCTCCGAGCCTCAGCCTGGATTTCTCAACGTGGATGAATATCGGGCGGACAAACTCGGTCTCGCCGGGTATCCGGACCAGATTGCCAGCACAGGTTTTGTCACTCTTGCCTTGGTCTTCCATCCTGACATGCGCGACAACTTTGACATGTCGTGTGAGGGCCTGGGAGATTGGCACGGGCAGGCAACCTGGCTGGTGCACTTCCGCCAGCGAGAGGACCGCCCCAACCGCATGCACAGTTATAAGGTCGGCGACCAGAATCATTCGGTCTCTCTGAAAGGCCGGGCCTGGATCATCGCCGATAAATTCCAGATCGTACGCATGGAAGCGGAGATGGTCAAACCGATGCCGGAAATTCAACTGCTCAGTGAGCACCAGACCGTCGAATATGGGGCCGTGCCCTTTCCGAAGAAGAACACATCACTCTGGCTGCCGAAGAACGCGGAAATTTATTTCGATTTCCGCAAACATCATTACTACCGCCGTCACAGTTTCGCGCATTACATGCTCTACTCGGTCGATACCGACGAAAAACGCAAAGAACCGGTAGCCAAACCTGGGTCGTAGGAACGCTGCCGCGTCTCGGAACTCGGTGCCGCGCCGAGAACAGCGCACCTTTGAAAAACTTTACATTCGGTTTCCCGACTCCTTCTGTATCCGGCTGTATAATCCCCGATTGATTTCCACTCGGGAGCTCTCCATGAAAAGCTACGCGCGACTTGTCTTTTCTCTCGCTGTAATTTTGTCTTTTGTTTCCGCGGCCTGGTCACAGGAAAAAGTTGATCTCGAAACCATCACTCGCATTCGTTACGAGGGGTTTCGCGATTCTCACGTCATGGAACTCGCCTCCGGCCTCATGGATTCGATTGGCGAGCGCCTGACTGGATCGCCGAACATGAAGCGCGCCAATGAATGGACTCGCGACCAACTGACTGCCATGGGCCTGAGCAATGCTCATCTGGAACCCTGGGGGCCGTTCGGCCGCGGATGGGCGAATCAATACGTGAACGTTCGCATGACTTCGCCCGATGTGGCGCCTCTTATTGCCTATGCCAAAGCATGGACGCCGGGAACGAACGGCGTGGTCAGCGGCAAATGCGTCCGCGTCAACATCGAAGACAAGAAAGATTTCGATAAATATCGCGGGAAGCTCGCCGGAATGATTGTGATTCTCGGCCCAGACGCCGAAGTGAAGACCATTACGGAAGCTCCCTTCAAGCGCCTCAGCGATGATGATCTCGCGAAGATCGGTGAATATGAAATTCCGGGCGAACGTCCGGCTTTTCGCATGGCCGAAATTGCGAAGCGGCGGCAGTTTGTGAAAGACCTGAATCAGTTTCTTGCCGACGAAAAAGTTCTAGCCGTGATTGACCACAGCCGCGGCACGGCAGGCGGCGGGACGGTCTTCGTGCAGTCCGGAGGCTCGTTCAAACCGGGCGAGACCACCACCGTTCCACAACTCACCATGGCGTCAGAACATTGGTCGCGCATTGCGCGCTTGCTGCAGCAAAAGAAAGACGTCACTCTGGAACTCAACGTCGTTAATACTTTTTACGACGACGATCCCATGCAGTACGACACCATCGCCGAAATTCCCGGCACGGACAAGAAAGATGAAGTGGTCATGCTGGGAGCACATCTCGATTCCTGGCACGCCGGCACGGGAGCGACCGACAACGGCGCAGGCACCATCGTCATGATGGAAGCGGTTCGCATTCTCAAAGCCCTCGACATCCATCCTCGGCGCACCATTCGCATCGGTCTATGGAGCGGCGAAGAAGAAGGACTGCTTGGTTCGCAAGGATACGTGGAGCATCATTTCGGATCGCGCCCATCCATGGACGATCCCAACATGAAAGGAATGCCGACACTGCTGCGGCGCGATGCCGGACCGGTTACGGTGAAACCGGAGCAGGCAAAAGTCTCGGCCTATTTCAATGTAGATAACGGCAGCGGCAAAATTCGCGGCGTTTACTTGCAGGAAAACGAGGCGGTGGCGCCGATTTTCGAGGCCTGGATGAGTCCCTTCAAAGATCTCGGCATGACCACGCTGACCATGCGAAATACCGGCGGTACCGATCATTTATCTTTCGACGCCGTCGGCATTCCCGGATTTCAATTCATTCAGGATCCGATCGAATACGAAACTCGCACGCATCACTCCAACATGGACGTCTACGATCGCTTGCAGCCGGAAGATTTGAAACAGATTTCGGTGATCGTCGCCGGCTTTGTTTACGATGCCGCTATGCGCGATCAGATGCTTCCCCGGAAGCCGATTGAAAAACCGCTGCCCCGAGAAGCGGAGAAAAAAGAAGAATAGACGCGACTGAACGCTCCATCTCTTCAGAATCGAGCTCTTCAAGGCAAGCTCTTCAAAGTCAAGGATCAAGAGCCAATATGTTCTCGCCGCAGCCGATCGGGTATGTGAAAAGTCCGTATAAGAACACAAAAGAAATCCCTAAAGGCTTCGGCGCGAAGCACGATGCCGAAGGCATTCTCGAAATCCTTCCTCAGTTTGAAGCAGGGCTGAAAGACATCGAAGGGTTTTCTCACTTATTTGTGTTGTGGGTGTTCGATCGCGCCGAAGGATTTGATTTGGTCGGCACTCCGCCCATTGACGATCTTCCGCACGGCGTTTTCGCCACTCGTTCCCCGAGACGACCGAATCCAATTGGACTTACTGTCGTGGAACTCCTCGGCCGTGACTGCAATTCGCTGCGCGTTCGAGGCGTTGACATGCTTGATGGAACGCCGCTTCTCGATCTCAAACCCTACATGTCGAGTATTCCGCCCGAGTCGTTACGGCGCGGCTGGCTGGCAGAGGCGGAAGCTCGGCGCGCCAAATAATGGAACGCGATAATTGGGGTGACCCGACGTACGTTCCTGCTCTGAAATTCCTTATCACTTCCCGGCTTCCGGTTGCGTCACCATAATCGCCGGAACATCCTGCTGCTTGACCAGGCTGTTGTAGGCTGCGACGTCGCTCGCAACAATCGCCTTCCACTTGGCTAATTGTTCATCGATTTGCTTGCTGAGCATGTCAAACACTTCATAGGACTGCTTGGTTGGAGCCGTATCGGCGCTTCCTACCACCCCACCCAGCGCAACGATGTGGTTGTTCAGCCGAACTGGAAAATTGAGTACATCCTGTCCACTCTTGGCTTTGGTCTGGATCAGCTGTTCTTCCACTTCGGTCATTTTCTTGTCCAATGCTTTACCGGCATCGGCGATCGTCTTCTCCCGCGGATCATTCTTGAGCCGCTTGTTCTCCGCATTCATCTGCTCGCGCACGTCGCGAATCTGAATGATGGCATCATCCGTCTCCGTGACTTTGTCGCGGATCTTCAACAGCAGATCGAATTGTTTCGCCAGATCTTCTTGAGTAACCTTCAACCGAGGATCGGCCTTGATTTCGAGCGGAGCGGTATAAGCCTTGCCCAGCACGGTAAGACGCACTTGATATGTGCCCGGCAGCGCCACCGGACCCTCGGTGCTGCCACCCCACAGTGGAGCGTGCGGAACTTTGGTCGCTCCTTCATAGCGCAGGTCCCAGACAAACCGGTTCAGGCCCGCATCAGCGGGCAGGTTTTCAGCCCCTCCGCCGCGCCCAAAAAAGCCTTCCTCTTCCGAGTCTGGCTCTTCTTTCTTGGGATATTTGCGAATTATTTTTCCGGAAGAATCCAGAATTTCGAGGGTGATCTTCGGCGCCTCGTCTTTTTTCTTTTCGTCTCCGCTCTTGGCATCAGCTTCGCTTTTCGGCTTCGCATCAGGGCCGCCAGCCGCCGCTTCTTTCTTTTCCGGCTTCTTCAACGAAGTTTTCAACCAGTAATCAATCACGACTCCCGCCGGCGGATTCTTTCCCACGTTCCCCTGCGAACGAAATCCTCCCCCAAATACCGTATGGCTGCAGGCTGCCGGTGTGAACAGGTGCGCTTCCTGTTGCGGCACCGACTCTTCGTATTGTTCCAACGGAGCAATGTCGTCGAGCACCCAGAAGCTGCGCCCGTGCGTAGCCACGACCAGATCGTTACTCTCGTTATTATTTTTCTTGACGACGAGATCATTCACCGGCGCCATCGGCAAGTTAATTTGCAGCGCTTGCCAGTGTCCGCCATCGTCGAAGGAAACATAGACTCCTTGCTCCGTTCCCGCGAAGAGCAACCCCGCGCGACTCGGATCGACGCGCACCGCGTGTACGTAATCGGTCGTCGGAATTCCATTCACCAGCTTGGTCCAGGTTTTTCCGAAGTCGGTGGTTTTGAAAACATATGGCGCGAAGTCATCCATCTTGTGCCGTTCAACGGCCAGGTATGCAGTGCCCGCGTCCTTTGGCGACGCCTCAATCATGCTGACGGTGCCCCATTCCGGCATCGCCTTGGGAGTGACGTTCTCCCACTTCTGGCCTCCATCGCGCGTCAACTGCACCAGGCCGTCATCGGTTCCGGCCCAAATCAAATCCTTCTGCACTGGCGATTCCACCACGGAAAAAATCGTGTCGTACACTTCCACGCCGGTGTTGTCTTTTGTAATCGGACCGCCCGACGCGGCCTGCTTCGATTTATCGTTGCGCGTCAGATCTGGACTGATGATTGTCCAACTCATTCCCCCGTCCGTGGTTTTGAATAACACTTCCCCGGCGAAGTACAGCGTCTTGGGGTCATGCGGCGAAAACACAATCGGCTCCGTCCACTGAAAGCGATGCTTCACGTCGGCCGCGGCCCATCCGATGGGATTCACCGGCCACGGGTTGATTGCCTGCTCTTCGTGCGTGTGTTGATCGTGGCGCGAAATGTCGCCGCCGTAAGAACCTGCGTAAACAATTAATGGATCCGTGGGGTCAGGCGCGATATATCCACTCTCGCCGCCGCCCACCTCATACCAGTCAGGACGATCAATCGAGCCATCGGCACTGGCGCTCGCAATTCCCACCGTTGAATTGTCCTGCTGCGCGCCATAAATGTAATACGGAAACCGGTTATCAGTCGTGACATGGTAGAACTGCGCCGTAGGCTGATTATTTTCGCTGGTCCAGCTTTCGCCGTAATTCGTGGAGATGGTCGCGCCTCCATCGTTTCCGTTGATGAGCCGCCTGGGATTCGTCGGATCGATCCACAATCCATGATTATCCCCATGCGGCGCGCGAATCGGAGTGAACGTTTTTCCGCCATCATTGGAGCGGTATACGCCCGTATTCAAGATGTAAACTGTGTCCGCAGATTTCGGGTCGGCAAAAATGTGCGAGTAGTACCAGGCGCGCTGGCGAAAGCGGTGATCGTCAGTCAGGAGATGCCAGGAGTCGCCGCCGTCGTCGGAGCGATAGATTCCACCCTTCTCAGCTTCGATCACGGCCCATACGCGATTTGGATTCGCGCCGGAAACGGTCACGCCGATCCTGCCCATTATTCCTTCCGGCAGTCCGTGCCCCTTCAATTCTTTCCATGTAGTTCCGCCGTCAACGGATCGATATAAACCGCTGCCGGGGCCGCCGCTGTCGAGGCTCCAAGGGGTGCGCTTCGTCTGCCACAGGGCCGCGAACAGAATATTGGAATTGCTGGGATCGAAAACGACGTCGATGGCGCCGCTCTTAGCGTCTTTGTAGAGAACTTTCTCCCAGGTCTTGCCGCCGTCGCGTGTGCGGAAAATCCCGCGCTCTTCATTGTCGGCGAAGGGATGCCCCAACGCGGCGACAAAAGCAATGTCAGGATTCTTGGGATTTACCGCCAGTCGACCGATAGCGTGCGTATCGCCGAGGCCGACAAACTTCCATGTCTTACCCGCATCCAGTGACTTCCACACTCCGTTGCCGCCGACAATATTGCCACGGATGCAGGCTTCGCCGGTGCCAACATAAATTACATTCGGGTCTGACTCTGAAACAGCGATCGCTCCAATCGATGGCGACGCATCTTTCGTCTTATCGAAAATAGGTTTCCAGTTGAGACCGCCGTCCGTCGTCTTCCACACACCGCCGGCCACGGCGCCAAAATAATAAACGTCGTCCTGACCAACTACGCCCGACACTGCCACGACGCGGCCGCCGCGAAACGGACCTACCAGCCGATACTGCATCCCCTTCCACGGCCCCTCAGCCGCGTGTTCATCTTGATCGGCCTCATCCGCTGGCGTGCCTGCGGCAGGGTTGGCCGGCTGCGCTTCCGCCGGTTTTTGGCCGGGCTCGGTTCCCGGTTTTGGTTGGACCTTCGGTTTCTGCTGAGCTGAGACTGAACTGATAGAAAATGCCATCAAGAAAAGGAGAGCGGTCATTCGCAGGGCAATCGTTCGCAGAACAATCATTCGCAAGGCGGTTCCTCCGGAGAACGTAAACAATAAACCTGTCGGTCCTAAATTCTCAACAAAATCTTCGTGGCGGGAAAATTGATTCCAGGTTCTATAATGCCAACTCGCATTCAGAGCCTGGTCGTCGATCTCAATTTAGGGGAGGTCCGCTTGAAGCTGATCCGCTCACTCGTTTCCTGCTGCATAGTTCTCTTTGTCGCATCCTCGAACGGCGCGCAAATGGCGTCGGCGAAAAACGGCGCATCGTCGCAACTCGCCGGATATACCGCACAGTCCTCCAGCCCCGAACACGAGTGGGAAAAGAAATTTCAGGACGGCATTCTCCCCGACAACTTGCGCGAAAACATGCGCCGGATGAGCGCTCGTCCGCACCATGTCGGCTCGCCCTACGATAAGGACAATGCAGAATGGATTCTCTCGAAATTCAAAGAGTGGGGATTCGATGCGCACATCGAAACTTTTCAGGTATTGTTCCCTACCCCCAAAGAACGAATCGTGGAACTGATCGCTCCCACGCAGTTCCGTGCCAAGCTGCAGGAACCGCCGGTTTCCGTAGATCCCACGTCGAACCAAACGGCAGAGCAGTTGCCCACCTACAACGCATATTCGATCGACGGAGACGTGACTGCCCCGCTGGTCTACGTCAATTACGGCAGCCGCGAAGACTACGAACAACTCGACCGCCTGGGAATTTCGGTAAAAGGCGCCATCGTCATCGCCCGCTACGGAGAAAACTGGCGCGGCACCAAGCCCAAAGTCGCCGGCGAACACGGCGCCATTGGATGCATCATTTATTCCGACCCGAAAGATGACGGCTTCTATCAGGGCGACGATTATCCCAAGGGCGGATGGCGGCCGAAAGAAGGCGTGCAGCGCGGCAGCGTGATGGACACCGATTATCCGGGCGATCCTCTAACGCCCGGAGTCGGGGCGACCGCCGATGCTAAACGTCTCTCGATCAAGGAAGCGAAAACGATTACCAAAATTCCCGTGCTTCCCATTTCGTGGGGCGACGCTCTGCCCCTTCTCTCCGCATTAACGGGACCGGTCGCGCCGGAAAAATGGCGAGGCGCATTGCCCATCACCTATCACATCGGACCGGGTCCCGCGAAGGTTCATCTCAAAGTTACATCGAACTGGGATATGAAGCCGGTGAACGACGTCATCGCCACGATGCATGGCTCCGATGATGCCGATCAGTGGGTGATTCGCGGCAATCACTTCGACGCCTGGGTGAATGGCGCCGACGACCCGCTCTCCGGGATGTCAGCTGTACTCGAAGAAGCACGCATGCTGGGCGAACTGCACAAGCAAGGATGGAATCCGAAGCGCACGATTATCTACTGCGCATGGGACGGTGAAGAACCGGGATTGCTCGGCTCGACCGAATGGGTTGAAACCCACGGCGACGAACTGCAAAAGCATGCTGTTGCGTACATCAATTCCGATAGCAACGGCCGTGGATTTTTTCGCGCTTCCGGCTCGCATGATCTGGAAAAACTTACCAATGACGTCGTCCGCGAGATCAACGATCCAGAGAAAAATATCTCGGTGTGGCAACGATCTCGTTTCGCCCGCATCGCCAACGCGAAGAATCAGGAGGAGAGAAACGAGATACGCAAACGCGCTAACCTCACCATCGGAGCGCTCGGCGACGGTTCCGACTATGCTTCGTTCCTCGACCATGCCGGCATCTCGGCCCTGAACTTCGGGTACGGCGGCGAAAACGATGCCGATGCCTATCACTCCATTTACGACGACTTCTACTGGTATACACACTTCGTCGACACCGATTTTGTGTACGGTCGCGCCATGGCGCAAACCGGCGGCACGGCCGTCATGCGCCTGGCCGATGCCGACATTATTCCCTTCGAATACTCCGGCATGGCCGAGACGATCGCCAAGTATGTAACTGAACTTGAGAAACAACTCAAAGAAAAGCAGGAAGAGATTTCCGAGCGCAACCTGGAATTAAAAGAGGGCGTCTTTAATGCGGTCGCCGATCCACGAAAGACTTCGGTGCCTCCGCCTCATGAAAGCGACCCACCCTATATGAACTTCGCGCCCCTGAAAAACGGAGTAGAAGCGATTAAACGCAGTGCGGAGCGTTATGAATCCGCATTCGCGAAAGCTCAGGGCGAAGGTGCGCCCGCACTTTCTCCGCAAGTCGTGAGTTCTCTGAACGCCGATCTCCTGAAGATTCAGCGAACTTTTCTGACTGAACGCGGACTACCCGAACGCCCCTGGTTCAAACATCAGGTCTACGCTCCCGGCGCGTACACCGGCTATGGAGCGAAGCCAATTGCGGCGGTGCGCGAGTATATGGACGAGAAAAAATGGGCGGAGGCGGAAGCCCAGGTTCCAATCGTGGCCAAAGTCTTGAATGATGTCGCGGCGGCAATCGACAAAGCCACAGATGATCTGCAATCGGCAAACCCATCCCAGCCGTGATAAAGAATTTTGCTCAAGGAACAGAGATAAGCGCTTCTACCAATGAGATCGGGGCCGCTTTGTACGCTCACGCCGGCTTGTTACCTTTAGGGTTATAGGGGAAACTCTGTATGGCTCCGTCAGAGCCTCGACCGCCACAATGAAAAGCTTCGCGCTCAAATTCAAAGCGGCTCTCTGACCATTGGCCACCATATTTTGTATCGATGACGATCACGATACGCTGGAAGTGCGCAAGAACGTTCTGCGTAGTTCGGGCTACACCGTGCTGGCTTCGCAGAGCGGCCCCCTCGCGCTGGAGATGCTGTCTTCCGGCACCCATGTTGATTTAGTCCTGCTCGACTACCTCATGCCCGCCATGAATGGGGATCAGGTTGCCGAGAGCTTGAAAGCAAAATTCCCTGATCTTCCCGTAATCGCGGTGTCCGCCGTCCGCCTGCCGGAGCGCATGCTTGAACTGGTAGACGCTTATGTGCAAAAGGGTCAAGAGGTCGAAGTGCTGTTATCGGCCATTGAAAAAGTCCTATCCCCTCCATCAGCAAAAAGCGAGGCCAGTTTCGGCGGAAAAACGGTGCTCTGTGCCGACGACGAAATCAACGAACTTACCGCTAGAAAGATGGTCCTTGAATCCGCCGGATTTAAAGTCCTGACCGCACGAAACGGGAAGGACGCTCTGGAGCTCTTTCGTTCCACCCCAGTGGACGCTGTCGTGCTCGATTACTTTATGCCGGGGATGACGGGGCTCTCGGTGGCTCGCGAAATGAAAAGTCTGCGTCCCGACGTTCCGCTGGTCATGCTTTCAGGATTCGCTTCGCTGCCTGGCGAAACAATTGGCTTGGTAGATACGTGGGTGCAAAAACGAGATGTGGAAGTGCTTCTCCGAGAGCTTGAGAGATTGATCCAATTGAAAACGGCGGGGCCGTCCCCCAGCCAAGATCACGACAGGACTTAAGCGGACACAGCAAGCGCACGATTCCACAAATGAACATATCAACCCGTTCGGCAAGTGCCTGGTCCGCTCGTCTCCGTCTTCTAGCCGTACTTCTAGCCTTACTCGGGGCTTGGTCTGCACCCGCCCGCTGCGCCGAGACGGAAGCGGAAAAAGATCAGACAAATGCGCTCAAAGAACTAAGTCTCACAGAGCTGGGGAATGTGCAGGTCACGACCGCAAGCAAAGAGCCCGAGGCGATTTGGAAAACCGCCGCAGCCATCTACGTCATCACTCATGAGGCGATTATCCGCTCGGGAGCTACCAGCATTCCTGAAGCTCTGCGTCTGGCGCCGGGAGTGGAGGTTGCGCGCATCGACAACGACAAGTGGGCGATCGGCATTCGCGGCTTCGGCAGCCGTCTCTGTCGTTCCGTTCTCGTCTTGATCGATGGCCGCACGGTTTACACCACCTTGTTGGCGGGCACTTACTGGGAGGTACAAGACACGGTGATGCAGGACATCGATCGCATCGAGGTCATACGCGGACCCGGTGGAACCATTTGGGGCCCGAATGCCGTCAACGGTGTGATTAACGTGATCACCAAACCGGCCTCCGAAACCCAGGGAACCTATGCCGAAGTTCTCGGAGGAAATGTCGAGCAGGGTTCGGTGACCATTCGCCAGGGCGGCAAGCGCGGATCGGTTGATTATCGCGCCTATGCCAAGGGCTTCAATCGGGCTGCTCAGTTCCACTCCGACGATCGCGAATTCGACCATTGGCGTGCCATGCAGGGAGGATTTCGCGTCGACTGGGCGGAAAGTCAACGCGACGGCTACACGCTTCAGGGCGATATTTACGACCAACGCGCGGGTGAAAGCGTAGTCGCAACGACCTATGCTCCGCCTTATCAGTTCGTGCTTGATGGCAACGCTCTGCTCTCCGGCGGAAACATTCTCGGGCGCTGGAAGCGGACGATGGGCGAAGGCCAGGACATCCAGGTACAAGCTTTTTATGATCGGACGAACCGCTACGAACCAAACTTTGACGACATTCGCAATACTTATGATGTCGACTTTTTTCAGCGCTTCCGCCTTCCCTGGCGACAGGAGATTTCCTGGGGATTGGGAGCGCGCGCTGTTCGTGCCAACAATCCTGTCGTGGTGTCCGGCCTTACTTTCGAGCCCGATCCGCGCACCGACACTCTTTTTTCGGGATTCCTGCAGGATGAGATTTCACTAGTAGATCATCGCCTGGCGCTTTCGGTGGGCACGAAGCTTCTGAAAACAAATTTTACCGACTTACGTCCCGAACCGAGTGCGCGTCTTTTGTACACCCCCACCGATACGCAGACGTTGTGGGTCGCCGCTACGCATGCTCTTCGTACACCCTCTGACGCGGAAGAGAATTTTTCTCTCGCCGGCTTCATCGGCCTCGCACCCGGCGGCGTGCCCTATTTTGCCCGCTTCAATCCCAATAAGAATTTTGTGCCAGAACAGCTTAACGGCTACGAAATTGGCTACCGGCGCCTGTTGCATGATCAGCTGTATCTCGATATCGCCGGTTTTTTCAATCATTACAGCAGCCTTTTCAGCGAGGATATTATTGGAGCTCCCTTCATCGAAACCAATCCCGCGCCGACTCATATCCTTCTGCCGGCAGAGTTTGGCAATGACTTGATGGGAACGACCGAAGGCGGCGAGATCGCACCCGAATGGCAGGTGGCCGGCTTCTGGAGGCTGCGAGCCTCGTACTCATTTCTCGAGATGCATATTAAGAAGACACCCGGCTCGCTTAGATGTTGGTTCCGCTCCGGGCATCCAGGGATCTAGTCCGCAGCACCAGGTGTTAACGCAGTCTGGATTCGACTTTCCTAAAGCCGTTTCTCTCGATCTCCTATACCGGTACATAAGCGCGTTGCCGGGACAGAGCGTTCGCGCGTACTCCAGCGGCGACGTTTCGCTGGCGTGGAGCATGACTCCGCATCTTCGGTTCTCAGTCGTGGGACAGAATCTTTTGCAGCCTCATCATGCCGAGTTTGGCGGCGATCCCGGGCCGCTGGTGCAAATTAAACGCAGCGCCTACGCGGAGCTGACCTGGCAAAGATGATACGGCTGCAGCGTCGGAAGTGAATGCAAAAAGTCGCCAGATTTCGAGTCCGCCGGATGATCCCGGCCCTAGCCGTTCCTTTCCCGGCCGCGCTGCACTTGCCTGCGCTGCTGATTTCCTTTTTCTTTTGTGCCATCGTCTGCACCGCGCAGCAGTCGCGCCCCACGGAATCGCAGGTGAAAGCCGCTTACATTTACAACTTCGGCAAATTCGTGCGTTGGCAGGCACAGCCCCAACAAAATTCCGATTCCTTCGATATTTGCGTACTGGGTAAAAATCCCTTTGGCCAGGCGCTTGAAACTACCGTTGCCGGCGAAAAGATTGACGGCAAAAATATAGGGGTCAAGAACGTTTCCAACCTTCCTGAATCCTCTCATTGCAAAATCCTATTCATCAGTTCCTCGGAGGAAAACCGCCTTAAATCGATTCTGGGCACGACCAAGCAATTGAATTTACTCACCGTCAGTGACATCCCCGGGTTCGCCGAACGCGGTGGCATGATCGAACTGGTAAACGTGGAAGGAAGAATTCGATTTGAGGTCAACGTCGCAGCCGTTAGCGACGCCGGATTAACCGTCAGCTCTGAACTTCTGAAAGTGGCACTCAAAGTCATTGGCACCAAGCAGGCCTGGGAGGTCAACCAATGACAGCCACGACCAGGTCAATCGCAAGAAAAATAACCGTGATGAACATGCTGGTAAGCGGCGCCGCGCTGTTGCTGGCTGGAGCGGCATTCTTCGCCTATGACCAGCTGACTTTCCGGCAAGGCCTGGTGCACGCCCTTTCAGCACAAGCGCAGATTGTGGGCTCGAACAGCGTGTCGGCGCTGCTGTTTAATGATCCGCAGACCGCGGCAAACACTCTTTCCGCGCTGAAAAGCTCTTCCAACGTCGAGTCCGCCGCCATTTTTACTTATGATCGAAAACCCTTCGCGAGCTACTTGCGCGACGGTGGTAAAGAACCTCTGACTTTGCCGGTCCTCCCCGACCCGCAAAAAGAATCATATTGGTTTGGCAATACACATTTGATTCTGGCCCGACCCATCATTTTTCAAGGGCAGCTCTTGGGCTTTGTATACATACGATCGGATCTTCGCGAAATCGATAGGCGACTGCGGCGCTATGCCGCCATTGCTTTCGGAGTCTTGCTGCTGAGTCTGGTGGCGGCCTCGATTGTCTCGTCGTTGTTCCGACGATCTGTGGTAACGCCGATTGTCAGCCTCGCCGAGGTGGCGCGTTCAGTATCGCAAGACAAAAACTATGCGGTTCGCGCAGTCCCCAGTGGCGAGCATGACGAGGTCGCGCTGCTGGTGGACGCCTTTAATGAAATGTTGGCCCAAATCCAGCACCGCGATAATGAATTGCAGCAAGGACGCGCCGAATTGGAGCATCGCGTGGCCGATCGCACGCGTGAATTATTAGTCGCTAACCGCGAACTGGAGGCGTTTTCGTATTCCGTGTCGCACGATTTGCGCGGTCCGGTGGATGCCCTCAACGGCTTTGCCTACGTTCTCTCGAAAGAATACAGCCGCAAGCTTGACGACAAAGGCAACGAACTGATCGGGCGTATTCGCGGCTCCGGCCGGCGAATGATGCAGCTGATTGACGACCTGCTCAATCTTTCTCGCGTCACCAGCGGAGCCATGCTGCGCGAACCGGTAGACCTGACGGCAATCGCGCGAGCCATCAGCGATGAGTTGAAAATCGGTTCGCCCGAACGCAAAGTCGATTTCGTGATCGAGGAAACAACGAAAGTCGAAGGAGATCCCCGGCTACTGTATGTGGTGATCGATAATCTTCTCCGCAATGCGTGGAAATACACTTCCAATCAAGCTGCCGCGAGAATCGAGTTTGGGGTCCAGATGAAAGACGGAATCCCTGTCTATTTCGTTCGAGATAACGGAGTGGGATTCGATTCCCGGTCGGCGAATCGCCTGTTTCAACCTTTTCAGAGATTGCACTCTTCCGAGGAGTTTCCCGGCAATGGCATTGGACTCGCGACCGTCCAAAGAATCGTTCGAAGGCACGGCGGCGACATTTGGGCCGAGAGTGAGGTCGGAAAAGGCGCGATTTTTTATTTTTCTCTAACCAAGCCAAAACGCACTCCATCCACTTCAGTCGCGGTGCCCAGCTAAGCGGTGCCCAGCTAAGATGCGTGGGATTAAGTCTTCCGTGCTCGCGAAATTGACCCTACGAGAAGCTCTGACGTGTGTCATTGTGGGTCGTGCGCGGATTTTGGTCCCAACCTTACAGCCTTTTCATGCACCCAATGATGCAGGGCCCCCATAATTACAAAGAGGTGTTTATGAAAAGATCCCCATTTCTGCTGATATTCCCGGTGATGCTTTCATCTCTGGTCTGGGGACAGGACAACTCTCCTGCTCCGATGTACCCCTCCGCACCTCATCCCGACCAGGCTCCTGCCACCAATCAGGACGCCGCTCCGCAGCAAATGAATCAGAACACGGGACAGGACATTCCCGTCTTCCGCGTCAATGTGTTCGCGCGCACGGCCAAGGCGGTCAATTACCGCCATCGCGGCGGATCGACCATGGTCGATTTCCGCGGCACAGAGTTGATGCCTGAAGTTGCGGGCCATGCCAAAGTTGACGGCAAAGCCGGCCGCCTCGCCATCAGCGTCGAACTCAATCACCTTCAGCAGGCCAGCACTCTCGGCGGACAGTACCTCACTTATGTTCTCTGGGCGATTACGCCAGAGGGCCGTGCGGTCAACCTCGGCGAAATTCTTCCCAGTGGAGGCGGCAAGGACAAGATTGATGTCACTACCGACCTGCAGGCCTTTGGCATGATCGTAACGGCCGAGCCTTACTACGCCGTTATTCGCCCAAGTAATAAAGTCATTGCGGAGAATGTGATTCGTCAGGAGACGAAAGGCTTCGAAGAGCCGATTGACGCCAAGTTTGACGTGCTGGAAGGAAGCCAGTACACCATCGACGTTCCTGCCGATCAGCTTCCTGCGACGCAGGCACACGGCAACGTTACTCTCGATTTGCTTGAAGCGCGCAATGCCGTCGCCATCGCGAAGGCCGCGGGAGCCCAGCAGTACGCGCCTGACAGCCTTACCAAAGCCGAAGACATGTTGCAGCGCGCTGAAGATTATCTGCAGAGGAAGCAAGGCAGCACTCCGATTGGCACCGCGGCCCGCGGCGCCACTCAAATGGCCGAAGACGCTCGCGTGCTAACGCTCCGCCGCAAAGAGCAGGAACGTCTGGATGCCGAGCGCCGCGCCCAGCAGGAAGCGCAGGCGAAAGCCGAGGCCGACGCCGAAGCTGCCCGCCAGCGCGCGGACCAGGCCCAGGCACAATCCGCGGAGGATGCGCAGAAGCGTGCGGAAGCCGAGGCTGCCCAGGCAGCCGCACAACAACAGCAGGCCGCAGCTCTAGCCGCGCAACAACAAGCTCAGGCTGAAGCGGATGCCGCACGCCTGGCTGCGCAACAGGCCGACCAACAAAACGCCCAACTGCAACAGCAGACGACAATTGCCGAGCAGCAGGCAGCCGCAGCCGAGCAGGCGCGACAGCAAGCTGTACAGCAAAAAGAAGAAATGCGAGCTCGGCTGCTAAATCAGCTGAACCAGGTATTGCAGACCAAAGACACCGCTCGCGGCCTGATTGTCAGCATGCCGGATGTGCTATTCGCCTTCGGCAAATACACGTTGAAGCCGGAAGCGCGTGAACGCCTGGCTCGAATCTCGGGTATCGTGCTCGCGTACCCCGATCTTCACCTGCAGATCGAGGGATACACCGACAGTATTGGCAGCGATGAATACAATCAGACCCTGTCCGAGGAGCGCGCGGGCACGGTGCGCGACTACCTGGTCAGCTCTGGCGTTCCCGTCAACAACGTCGTTGCTCAGGGATTTGGAAAGGCAGATCCGGTTGCGGACAACAGCACCGCCGCTGGACGGAAGCTCAACCGCCGAGTCGATATGGTGGTTTCAGGGGACGTGATTGGGAAACAGAATATGGAATCCCCGTCGTCTTCGCCTGCGATGAGTCCGCAATAAAAGTGGACCTGTTGAGTAGTTAGCCTGAACAACATGCAACTTCTGTCCCGCCTCCGGGCGGGACTTTTTCATGCTCGGCCCGATAGGGCTGGGGGCAGCGGTTTCAAACGGAGAGCCCTCCCCTGGATGAAGTCGAAGGGAGCTCCCTCAGGCGGCTGAAATGCGCCGCCTTTCGGGATGACCCCACATCAAATTGAAAATGTGCGACTGGCGCGGATGCTACTGATTTGACGAGGCGTCGACCCGAACGTGCGGTTCGATCGTTTTGTACTCGTCTTCAGACAGCACATGCTTCGTGAGAAGTTCGTGCGTGCTCGCGTAAGGACGGTGTGCAATAACGTGATCGCTTTGAGCGCGAGTCAGGCCGATTCCGATGAGCTGATCTTTTGTCGCCGTGTTCAGATCGACGTGATCCTTGTCGCGGGTTAGACCATCGCGCACGCCTTGCGCGACCGCCTTCACATCGCTCTTCACTTCGGCCGTCGCCTGGGCCGTTTTTTCTCGCAGCTCATCCGGGTTTTGTCTGTGATCGTCTGTCGTACATCCAACGAGGCTGAGAGAGGACGCCAGCAGCGCCATCAGGACCAAGGGAACCGGCGAAATTGAAAGCTTTTGTCCCGCCGCAGGAATCGGATCACTCGAAGTCGGTTTTGATTTATGACTTTTCATTCGGATTCTCCATTGCCTCTGGCGGGAATGCATGCGCGGGCTTTGTAGTCGCTGCTGTGCCCTCACGACGCAAGGGTTCAAACATAAATGCTGCATCGCTCCTGCCAGCCACTGCGCAGGAGCGACGTCCCTACTTTCAACGTACAGGTGTCTACAAGTCCGAGTCTTACTCGGTGCCGGTCGCCTCGTACCGTTGGCGGCCCTTTACCTTATCGCTGATGTCCTGAACTTTCTCAGTGATAGTGTTGCGAATATCTTCACCGCTTGCTGGCGCCAGGAGCATCCCGGCTCCCACGCCCACGCCTACTCCGGCGGCGAAAAGAAGAATATTGCGGACGGTGTGATCTTCCTCGGGGAAAATAGCTGTTCGCGCATCATCGGCAAAGTCAGACGCGCGCTCTGAGGCACGATCCACCTGCTCCGACGTCTGATCGATAACGTAAACTGCGGTTTTCAGAAGCGATTTAAGAATGCTGTTCCATTTCATCTGATTCCATCCTTTCGACATTAACAGGGTCAAGACCCCTGGGTTTAGCTTACTGATCGGTTTGCACTTACCAATCTCCACGACTTGAACCACCAGCGGACACGAGCGGAAACTTGGTGTCCGCCTGCCTTATGCGGCGCGTGGTCCCAATACGAAATGCAAAATCAACGAGATCACGGCGAATACCAGCAGCAAGTGAATCAATCCACCCGCCACGTGGAACACTGTGAAGCCGCACAACCAAGCGATCAACAGAATCACGAATAAGATTGTCCAAATGCTCATTGTGGCTCTCCTCCAAAGTCGATTTGTTCGCGGTTTCCCGGACCTTAGTCTGATCCGTCTGGCCGCGACGCGATAACTGGCACCACCTTCAGTGGCACCGCTATCGAGCGTAAATCTACCCGCAAGCAAGTGTCAGTACGGCGAACCTTGTACTTCAAAGAAAACCTTGGGGTACAACAATCTTCTCGAGATCTTTTCCGCTTCAGTTCTTCGGCAAGGCCAACCCCTTAAAGGCTTTTTCTCTCTAACTCAACGACTTAATCGAATTCCAAAGCGGCAAGGCGCACCCAGTTCAAGGGTTCGCGACATTTGACGAAAACCGATATATGCGGACGGTCGCTCGCCAGTCCAAAGGAGACATGCGACCCCGGTAAGGAAACACGATGAAAAACCAGCACAGACTTGGCAGCGGCGTTGAAGGATTGGACGATGTCCTGGCCGGCGGACTGCCCGCGGGCCACCTTTATCTGATCGAAGGAGACCCAGGCACTGGGAAGACCACCCTGGCTCTGCAGTTCTTGCTCTCCGGCGCCAGCCAGGGGGAATCGGTGTTGTACGTGACGCTGTCGGAATCGGCTAGAGAACTGGAAGACGTTTCGGCTTCGCACGGATGGTCGCTGGAAAAGCTTAAAATTTTTGAGTTATTGCCCGACGAGGAACACCTCAGACCAGAACGGCAGTATACCGTTTTTCACCCCTCGGAAGTGGAACTGGGAGATACCACCAAAGCGATCGTAGCGAAAGTAGAGGAATTGAACCCGAAACGCGTGGTCATCGACTCACTTTCCGAGCTGCGCATGTTGGCGCAGGATCCGCTTCGGTACCGCCGTCAGATTCTTGCCTTTAAACAATACTTTTCCGGGAAGCAATGCACTGTCCTAATGCTGGATGATCGAACCAACACCGACCGTGATCTGCAACTGCAAAGCATAGCTCACGGCGTTTTATCGCTGGAAAATCTTCCGCGAGATTACGGAATTAAAAGGCGGCGCATGGAGGTACTGAAATTGCGCGGCTCGTCGTTTCGCGAAGGATTCCATGATTACGGCATTCGCAGAGGGGGACTGGCAGTTTATCCCCGGCTGGTGGCCGCGGAACACAAATCAGACTTCCTGCGGGAACAGATTTCCAGCGGGATTCGAGAACTGGATGACCTCGTGGGGGGTGGAATTAATCGGGGAACCAGCACGCTGATAATGGGGCCAGCTGGGGCCGGTAAATCGACAATCGCGGCGAAATATGCCTTTGCCGCCATGGAGCGAGGTGAGCGCGCTGCCGTCTATTTATTCGATGAAGGAATCCAATCGTATTTGGCCCGGCTGCAAAGCCTCGGGATCAACGTACAGCCTTTCTTAAAAAACGGGCTGTTCCTTCTTCATCAGATCGACGTGGCAGAACTCTCGCCGGGTGAATTTGCGCATCGTGTGCATTCAGCCGTGGAAGACGATGGCGCCAGAGTGGTGGTGATCGATAGTCTGAACGGGTTTATGAATGCGATGCCAGGAGAAAAATATCTACCGATGCAGCTGCATGAACTCACAACTTTTCTGAATCAAAAAGGAGTGGCGAGTTTCATGGTTCTGGCGCAGCACGGGTTGATTGGGCGGGAGATGCAAACCCCGGTGGACGTCAGCTACCTGGCCGATTCAGTGCTTCTGCTTCGATTCTTTGAGGCCAAAGGAGAAGTCCGGCAGGCGATTTCCATGATTAAGAAACGCAGCGGACATCATGAAAGATCCATTCGCGAACTTCGACTGCATCATGGAATCATCGTGGGCAATCCTTTATTCGATTTCAAAGGCATCCTCACCGGCGTGCCCGACATATTAATTGCCAAACGCCGAAAAGTCGACGGCCGAGATAGAGATAAACACAACGAGAATGAGCCCGCAAACTAACGCCAACAATGACTCGCGGGTTTTGCTGCTTGCCCCCAGCGGTCGCGATGCACATCTCATTTCCACGGCACTCACTGAAGTGGGAATGTCTTGCCACATCTGTCGGGACGCGTCCGCCCTGGTGCAAGCATTGCAAGAAGGCGCTGCGGCTGCGGTAATCGGTGAAGAAGCCCTGGGGCAAGCGGAAATAGAATGCATTTCCGCGGCAGTAGAGAACCAGCCACCCTGGTCCGACTTTCCCATCATCGTGATGACAGGAGGCGGCGAGCCCAATCGCGCCAGCCGGCAGCTCGCTCTCATGCGCATTCCGCTCGGCAATATCACGCTGCAGGAGCGTCCGCTGCGTGCGGTAACTTTAGTGAGTACGGTGCAATCTGCGCTTCGCGCCCGAGAAAAACAATATGAGGTGCGCGATCACCTGGCGGAAATTCGCTCTCGCGAAGACGCGCTTCGCCGTGCAGAAGAACAGTTTCGTGAACTCGCCAACGCTATGCCGCAACTGGCATGGATTGCCGACGCCGAGGGAAAAAGCGTTTGGTTCAACGAGGGCTGGTATCTCTACACCGGCAAAAGTTTCGAGCAATTACAAGGCTCGGGATGGCAGTCATTGCATGATCCCAACATTTTGCCCGAGGTTCTGAGACGCTGGCAGGATTGCATCAAGAAAGGTGTTCCTTTCGAGATGGAGTTTCCGCTGTTGGGTGCGGACGGCCGATTTCGCTGGTTTCTCACCCGCATTACTCCGGTGCGAGATCAGCAAGGGAAAATATCTCGCTGGCTGGGCACGAGTACCGACATTCACGTGCAACGCGAAGCCCGGGAGATGTTGCGGTCGAATCAGGAAAGACTAGAAGCGGAAGTGGGGAAAAGAACCGCCGCGCTTCGACAGCTTTCTACGAAATTAATGCGCGCTCAAGACGAAGAGCGGCGACGCCTGGCCCGCGAACTGCACGACAGCATGGGACAATACCTCGCTGCCATGTCGATGAGTCTAGCTGCGCTGGTTTCTGACACTCCGTCGATCGATAAGAAACGATCCGACGATTTGCAAAATATTATTCAGCTCTGCCTGAGCGAAACCCGCACTCTTTCGCATCTCCTTCACCCTCCACTTCTCGACGAGGTTGGGTTGAATTCCGCCATGAAGTGGTTCGTGGAAGAATTCGGCAAGCGTAGCGGAATTCGCGTAACCCTGGTTTTCGAATGCCAGCAGCGCCTGCCCACGCTCGTCGAGACCATGCTATTCCGGATCATTCAAGAGGCTCTCACCAATATTCATAAGCATTCGGGAAGCCCCACCGCGGACGTTTCTCTGCGCACCAATCACTCCCGCGTCGTGCTCGAAGTGACCGATCAGGGCAAAGGGATGCCGAAGGAATTGCTCGAGCGCGTGGGAAACCGGGCCAGCGCAGCCGGAGTCGGACTGACTGGGATGCGCGAGCGAGTCGGTGAAATCGGCGGCGACTTTCATTTGCAATCCGGGCCGGAAGGCACGCGCATCCACGTGTCAATTCCCATGACTGTAGCGGCATAGCCAGAACAATCCAAACGGCCAGCTTCATGGCCATGCTCACGTAAAGATTGCTGCTAATTCTGCCGATACGTTGAAGGGCATCACCATGAACCAACCCATTCGCGAAATATTCCCGCGAGAGAAAGTATGCTGAGGCGGCGCGATTTGGCCTTCTGCTGCGCGGTCGTCGTGACCTTGCTCGCCACTTCTCTCGGCAGTTTCTGCCAGACCGTGCATTGCCTGGGGAATCGCAAGCTTGCGGTTGAAATTCGGCCGGTTTATCCGCAACTGGCGCGGAAAGTAAAGATCAGCGGCATGGTGCGCCTGCGAGTCACGGTTTCCACCGGTGGCAATCCGCTGCGCATGGACGAACTTGGCGGCAGTCCTTTGCTATTAAAAGCCGCTATGGACGCGATTGCGAAAGCCAAGTGGGAACCCATGGCTTTCGAGACGAAGGAAATCGTCGACGTCGATTTCAAGCTGGAGTAAAGCGTCAATCGGACGGATGCGGCCCGGTGAATTCCGAACAGCACGGCTTCTGTGCCGGCTTGAACTCCATCAATTCAATGCGTGTCAAATCTGGATCGTAGAGATTGAGCTGCCACTTTCCGTCTTTGCCCATCTGCGCTTTCTCCTCGCCGTGCGGCTTCCATCCGTGCGACTCGAGAATTGCCTGCGCATTTTTCATATCCGCAACTCCGAGAGAAACATGGTTCATTACTCCCGTCAGCCGCAGATCGGGATGCTCTGGCTGACCCAGCATGTACTCCAGCCAGTCCGTTCCGTCAGGAACTTGAATAGACACCCAGTCGGTGCGGTCGTCTTTCATTCCGCCATGCCAGTAAGGGCGAAAGCCGAGAATGTCGCGATAGAAATGATCCTCCGCGTCGCGGTGATACACCAGAAAGCCGGCGTGAATGATGTGATGCGAAACGGCGGAAGACGCGGGCGGCGGAACTGTACTTTCACTTCTCTCTACGAACTCGATGCGGTGCCCTTCGGGATCTTCGACGAAGAAATACCGGTTATGATCGGGCCGTTCCTTAATCTCTGGAACTTTGATTCCGTTGGCGGTCAAATACTTTTGCAGCGCGACAATGTTATCGGTAGCGAAGGCGACATGATCCATGCGGTCACTGGCTTTGGGATCGGGCGCAGGACTGTAACCGATCCATTGCTTGCCCACGATATAACGCATGTTCTCGGCTTCAACCGGCTCGGCTGACGCCAAACCTAGAATATTCACGTACAGGTTTTTCACGCCATCGGGAGCGGTCGTATAAAACGAAACGTGGTCGATGCCCAGAATCTTCGGCCGTTGCGCTGAAACCTGACAGTATGCTCCGATGATCGATAGGACTGCGAAGGCAAGGAGGATGGCGAGTTTCTTCATAGCGCCTTGATTCTAGACCAAGTGTTCGAAGGCGCGCATTATTCCTGGCGAAAATGAAGAAAAGCGACTGGCACGATTGAAGTTCCCTTATAAATTGTCTTTATAAATTATCCAGAAAGATTCGCAATATCTTGGTTGCTTCTTCTGGCTGCTCCCACGCGGCGTAATGTCCGGCCTTCGGAATGACTCGCATCTGGCTGCCAGGAATGTGCTGGCGCATCAACTCGGCTTCATTCACTCCGGTCATCATGTCTTCATCGCCTGTGAGCAGCAGTGTGGGAACGTTGATGGTTTTCAACGTTTCGACCGAGTCGGGGCGAGCGGCCATGCCGCGTTGCACTTGCGCGACATCTTCCGACGACATTTTTCCCATCATGCGCAACGCGCCATCTACAAGGTCGGGACGCATTTCTCGCGTGGTCTTAGCCAGCACTTTCGGAATCATGGATTCGAAAAACGGTTCGGTGCCGCGATCGAGAACATCGTTCGCCGCCTGCAATCGTGCGCCGCGAGCCTCGGGACCATCGGCCTGCGCTTTTGTGTTGCATAGTCCCAGTGCAGCCACGCGGCCGCGATATTTGCGCCAGAACTCGAATAGCGCATAGCCGCCAATCGAAACTCCAATCAGCGGAGCACGTCCAATCGAAGCATCGTCCATTACCTGAGCGATGTCGGCCCCGTGCTTTTCCATGGTGGCCGGGCCTTCGCCAATGCCGGAGTCGCCATGTCCCCGCAGATCAGGCATCACAACTCGATAACGCGGGGCTAGCGCTTCGGCCAGCGGTAGCCAGAACTCATGATTGACAGGAAAAGGATGCAGCAGCACAACTGGCGGGCCATTGCCGAGTGACCAATAAGCAATCTCGGCGTCGCGACTTTTGATGCGCTGAGGAGGATTGCGCTCCATGCTGGCGATTATAACTAGGGCTTCCGCCGTTTGACTGACAGGAAGTTCGATCGCGACAATCGGTGAGCGTCCCGCTCGGTACCTCAGCCGGTCCTTCGTCCCGGTACTTCATCCCGCATTTCATCGCGAAAATAAAGATTGCGACTTCGCGCGCTGTGGCGGTGGATAGTGCACTCTCGCTCTGAAGATCGGGGTATCCCCCCTCCCCCCTCGAATCTTTGGAATCTCGGAGTTAGCAAAAAATGCTCCGCAAAATCCAGATGTCAAAGAACTTAAATACTAAAATCCGTGAAACAAAGGACTTCGAGGCACGACGAATGGGCTTATGCCGACCGTCACGGCCTCGACCACGATTGCACAAGTGATGGCCTGTGGACAAGGTCAGATGTCACAAGGTGATTGTGGAAATTCTAAGATTCTCGCGAAGGCACGGTCGAAGCAGAAAAATGGGGAATGTCCCGTGTCTCTGTCCAATTTCTGAACTGCCCCCACTCAAGCCAAAAGACGGCTTGAATGGGCCACCTGCCTTTCTTACGATTCTGGAACTGACTCGCGAGCGTTATCGCTTCGTAGTCGTCGGCTATGCCGCACCGGAGCAGTGGCGCTGGAGCAGTTATCGTTTCTATTTAGTCGAAGAGTCCGGTGAATCAGGGATGGCCCATGATTTCGTTCCGGGATCGGGTGGCGTAGCTTCGCAGCCGCAGGCCTTCGTGGTACCCGCCCTTCGCAAAGAACGCGAAGGAACGGGGCACCCACTGTGTTGGTCGATAGCAGCAAGATCAAAAGCGTGGGCCACCCCGCCGGTGGAAACTCTAAGATTCGCGCAAAGGCGCGCGGCGTCACGTCGCCACAGAGGGATTTTGTGTAGCTCGCGTCCCCCGCTCGTGCAGTTGCTGTCCGCAATACGCGCAGTTCGCCCAAGTCGGCTCAACGGGCTTATGACATTTCGGGCACGGTGGCTGCAGCAAAGTGCCGCAGTGCGGACAGAATGAGAACTTTGCCTTTTCGAGATGCCCACAGCCCGGGCACGGCTTCGGCAGAGGGTCGCGGAGAATGAAGTACAAGATTATCCCAATCGCATTCGGAATGAAGATCGCCAGCAGCATCCACATTACGTACCGCATCTGCCGCCGCTTCGCGTCGCCGTAGACGTATCCGATCAGCGCAACCCAAGTCGCCATGAACAGGAACATCGCGCACACGCACAGCGCTTGTCCCCAGCGCGGCCATTTGCCCACCACCGGATCCGTTGGCGCCGCGAATAAGAACATGGGCAGTGTGCAGCACAAATTGATGAGGCATGCAACGATCCACGCTGCCGTTGGAATCACGCGCAATTCCTTTGTGAAGCGGCTCATGCCAGCCTCCTTTCGCCGCGCTGCCGGATTGCCAGCATGACAGCGGCTACCCCTCCCGCGAGCCACTCTAGCGCGGTGAACGCGGCAAAGCTGATCCATGGATTGCTGAACTGGGTATGGCTGAACTGCGTATGGCTGAGCTGCGTATGGCTGAACTGCTCGAGCAAGCTCCCGAAACGTCCGCTCACAAAGTGAAAAACCGGCCAGCTCGCAATGGTCAGCAGCCACGCAAACGCGACGACAACAATCATTACGCGGCGGTTCCAGTCGTGCTCGGCCTGTTCGGTGAGCTTCTCCTGTGCACGCGCCAGCGTGGCCTGCACCAGCCACGAAGAAGGCTGCGGCGTCGGCAATCGGCGGAGTTCGCTCGCAATCGGCCGCCAATCCTCCAACTCGTTCGAGCAGGCGGTGCAAGACCGCACATGCTCCGCAACCTGCTTTTCTTCCGCGCTCGTCAGCGCTTCGGCTGCGGCCAGCGCCAGCAGTTCTCGAATCTTGTCGTGCTCGCTCATTGCCATGTACCTCCGGGATAGCGCGCTTCGAGCGCGTAACGCAATTGTTCCAGCGAACGCCGCAGCCGCGACTTCACCGTTGATACCGGAACCGCTGTAACCTGCGCGATTTCCTCAATCTTCATCTCATCCTCAAACCGCAGTGTGAGGACTTCGCGATATATCATCGGCAGCCCTGCCATCGCTTCGCTGATCTCGGTTCGGCGCTCGGCCGCGAGCGCGTGATCGAGCGGCGTGTGGTCTTTACTTGGAATCCGGTCCGCCACGGTTTCGCTGTGCCAGGTGTTGGCGAGCGGCTCGTCGAGAGGTTGGTCAAGGCTCTGCGGACGAATCCGGCGCAAATGATCGATCGCCAGGTTGCGCGCCAGCGTGAACAGCCAGGCGTCAAAATTGCGGCTGGCATCAAAGGAACGAATCTTCTCGACCACTCTCAACCATGTTTGCTGGAACAGATCTTCCGCCTCGGCGGGCTGCCGCACGATGCGCAGCAGGTACCGATACAGCCGATTCTGGTACCGGGTAATCAGTTCCGAGAGAGCGTTCAGGTCGCCTCGGCGAAGCCGGACCACGTCCGCATCCACTGCCACGAGCCCCTCCAGCGATAGTGCGGTCGCCCCCACCATACAGGTAATACGGATGAGTGCCCAAAAAAGACGCAAGAGATGCAGTTGCCAGATTGTAGGCAGGTATGAGAACTGTCTACTGAAGGATATGGGAAGACAGTTTGCTCCTATCGCGTAGACGCTATTTGCGCAATTTAACCAGCTCACCCTTCGCGTGCTCATTGTCAGGATTCAACTCGACAGACCGCGCATAGGCCATACGCGCATCCTGGATAGCGTTCGTCGCCTCGTAACCATCTCCAAGGCTGTCCCACGCATTTGCGGAATCGGGATAAGCCTTTGTATTCAATTTGAACAGCACGACGGCTGACGAAGGGTCTTTTTCCTGCAGGAGGGCATAGCCAAGGCTATTGATCGTCCTCTCTTCGCCGGGCATGAAACGGTGCCTGGGATCGGCAGCGAAACTTTGGAACGCTTTCCACGCGCTCTCCTCTCCAGTTCGAGCTGCCGATCGCATGATCTCGGCAAACGATCCCGGCCTGAATATGATTCCCATGATGTGCATGGGGACGCCGTTTTCAGCGGGAGTTCTCCCCAGAAACGCCATCGCCGAAGCGTCATGCTTGACGTAGGCATTCAGAAACTGAAGCGTGTAAAGTGCAACCCACGAGTAACTTGTATTTGCGTCCTCCCGTCCATAATCTGCGACCTGATCTTCCGCGAATGTTTCGGCGTTCTTCGTGCGCTGAAACATGGAACAGAATTCAGGATGGGACATGCCCACCATGTTTACGGTTGTGACATCTCCGTGTGTCCATTCGCTAAGAACGCTGCGTCCTATTCTTTCATTGGGCGGGCCACGGTACGCATCAAGATCCTCAATGTAATTCATCTCGTTTGCGGTAAAAAACAGAAGCGGCGCCTTCAACAGCTCTGGATGAATGTCTCCAGCGCTGGTGACAAGTCCTGGATAATAGCGCATGCTGCCGTCCATCTCAGCCATGACCTGGATGCGGGGGTCGCGCGCCGCCGCGAACAAACTCGATATTCCTCCCCAACTAAAGCTCACCACAGCGATCTTCGATGAATCCGTGTCAGGCAGCCCAGCTGCATAAGAAATAAGGAATGAGATGTCGAGAGCTTGGGAATCAATCCCTGCAAGGTCGTCAGTCATATCGTGCGTCGACATTCCCATCGATCGACTGGCAAGAACGACATAGCCATAGCTGGCAAGGTACTCGCACAGATCAGCGTTCTCCCAGGCGATGGATGAATCGCTGGGAGCGTAAATGACAACCGGGTAGTGTTGTTCAACCGGTTTCGCGTCGCGCACTGCCCACAGAGAAATATCGAAGGAACTCTTCAATCGCCTGCGCCATTTGTTGTGCTCTGGATCAGGCACGTCGAAAGAAATCTCGGTATCTGCCAAGGCCACATAGTCACCAACCGTCATTGTCCTACTACTGCTTTGCAGCGCTGGATACCAGATGAGCGTCTGCAGAGGACGGCGTCCTTGCCGTGCTGGTGCTTCGGAACGATCAGCTGTGACGGGAAACTTTCGTGAGGAATCATATTGATTCACCACCTTCAGGCCCACGGGATAAGGCCCGGGCCTTTGCAGAAATTGGAACTGAGGAAATTGGGAGAGCGCTGTTTCCGAGCCGGTGAGTAAGAAGAGTATGAGAGCTGTCAGCGTGCTTGCTCTACAAGTCATAGATCCCCCTGTTTGTTCCTTGGGAGGCGCAA
Organism: uncultured Acidobacteriaceae bacterium; assembly: GCA_963801885.1. GTDB lineage: Bacteria > Acidobacteriota > Terriglobia > Terriglobales > Acidobacteriaceae > Sulfotelmatobacter. The sequence continues at coordinate 1,435,318 of CAWDGL010000008.1, read as the reverse complement.
CGAATCATGCGGGGTTTAATTATCTCAATCACAGAAATTTTCGGATACTCCCTCGTATCTTGAATCCTTTTGATGTTCTCGCCCGTATTCCCAAAGTGCGCAAATGCACAGTACGGACGCAACTCAGATCCTGCATTGCTCTTCCATAGGAGGTTGACATGCATGACACAAAGGAACGGTTGTCGCTATTCTGGCTCTTCGCGTTATTGAACTACTTGTATGCGGACTGTACTGCCCTGTTTGCTATTGTTGGCTCGCCAAACCTATCCGAAGCCCCACATTTCTCACCATGGGTTCTGCTGGCTTCATCGGTCTTGATGGAAATACCCATCGCCATGATTGTGGCGTGTCGGCTACTTCCGTTTAGGGCGAACCGGCTGGCGAATGTTATCGCGGGTATAATTTTGACTCTTGTAAACGGCTTCCTGACCTACGTCCCGCCTTTTTTCGGTTACCGGACGCCCGCTCTTCCTGCATACTTGTTCTTCGCGACGATCGAAACCGTATGCACCTCGGCCATCGTCTGGCAGGCGTGGACCTGGTCAGGGGTTGAGACTGTCCGCGTGTCGTAACTGGTCGCTCAAATAATGAGGTCAATGTGAAAAGAGAACGCCTGACACAGATCGTCCTGGTGATCGTGGGGCTGTTGTATCTGGTCCCAACTTATTTTCTATATACGGATCTGCGGCATTCCAGCTGGCTTTTGGAGCAGAAGAATGAGTGCGAACCGATGTTTCTGAGCTTTTTTATTCCGGTCGGGGTCTTTCTAGTCATGGCCGCAAGAAGACCCTCTGAGCATCGCTCGATGATTGCTCTGGCAGCTTGGTGGAGCATCTCCCATGGCACTGTGATGGCGATCCAAACCGTGGAAGCGTGGACTCACGGCGTCCACAGGAACTTTACTGATGTGATCCTATTCCTTGTGATCGGAGTCGTCCTGTTAGCGCTTCTGCCGGCAAAACGAGAGGCAGTCGCGCCGGGAGTGGCGTAACGAGGGCAGAAACCACACTCATTTTCTTTTCACGGGTTTTTTCCCGAGGGGATGACAGTGGCAGCGCAGCGGCTCGGAGGCAGATTGGCGTTTAATCGCCATTACGCTCATTGATCCTAAGGTGCACATCGGCAGCTGAAATCCTATGTTTATGTCGTGGTGGGCTGTTGGACCACTACCGGCGCGGGAAGCAGCAAGGGCTCTTCCGGCATCACGATCCAGGCGATGATGTAAGGAATAAAACCGATACAGGTCATGATGGCCGTGACCAGCCAGACTAGCCGGACTACGGTGACGTCGATATCGAAATACTCGGAGAAGCCAAGGCAAACGCCCGCGACTTTACGCCCGAGCCGCGGACGCACGAGCTTTGTTCTGGCGAGAGAAGCGCCCACGCGAACGCCGCAATACGCGCAAACCGCCGCATCGTCCTGAATCAGTTTTCCGCAATAGTTACAGTACATAGTTCCGCTCCCACAGAAGAGTACGCAGCTGCCAGCCGAAAGGTTCCCGTTCTTCTCACAGTTCGAGGGTAATGTACTCCAAAAGCTCGGCAGCATTCACCACTTGAAATGTCATGTTCTTACGTTGCGGGAAATGGCGTTTGTTGCCGGTCACCAGAAAATCTGCCTTTCCTTCCAGTGCACAAGCGATGAACTTATCGTCCTCGGGATCGGGCGAAAGGCCCGCCATCGGCGCGGGCTTAACAAAAATACCTCGACTCCGCATCAGATCCAGCAATGCACCTACTTCGTCTGCGGGAAACCCAAATCTCGGTCGAAGCAGAACGTCCGAATACTCGCCGAGAATCTCTTGCGAAAAGCAAGGGGCAACCAGTCCCGCGTTGACGGCCATGAGCACCAAAGCTTCATTCCCAGCTGATGAGATCATGGCCGATACGAGAACGTTCGTGTCGATAACGGCGCGGATCACTTATGCTTTTCGCGTCGGGAATCGGAAATTTCGGCGGCGATCTCACTGGGGGAAAGCTTATCCAGGCCTCTCTTCTTCGCCCCTTTCCAAGCTTTCTCTAACCAATCAGGAGCTGGGGCGGCGGTTCGAATGAAGTCCTGCACACTCATGATGACCACGGCCGGCTCTCCGCGACGCTCGACAACAAAACGCTCGTTGTTCTCAACGGCGCGATCCATAATCTGCCCGAACTGCGTTCGGGCAAGGTGCGCGTCGACGCGGCGATTCATAGGGACTCCGTCGATTGATCCATTGATGCATTGAATTATACAGCCTTTTAAGCAAACTCCTGGCTTTCACTCCCGGTAGGCTTCTTTGATGTAGCGGCGCGCCTGGTCGGCCGGGCCGGTATTCGCGTTGCCGGCCAGGACGGTTTCATACTTCTTCATCGCCAAGTCGCGTTTCTGCAGCAGGTCGTACATCTCGCCGGCGGCGAGGTTGGCCTTTTGCAGGACATCGGGATCTGGATTTGGAGCTTCGTTTACCAGGTCATAGGCGGCAGCTGCGCCGGCCAGATTCTTCTCGCTTCGCAACAGCTCGCCCAGGCCCCAGGCCGCTAACTCGTAATGCAGGTTGCCGTATTTTCCTTGCCGGCCGTTTTGCCAGACTTTGCGATATACGGATTCGGCTTCCTCGAGATGCCCTGCCGCGCGCTGCAGATTCGCTACTTCGGTGAGAAACAAATGATTCCCTGGATACTTCGCCGAAAGCTCGTTCATGTAGCCGAGAGCTTCGTCGTACTGGTGCTCGCGTCGCAGGAACAGAGTGAGTACCACTTTTGCGTCGACTGAGTTTTCGCCGTCGCTCCGGGCCACGTCCCGCAGATAAGCGAGGCCTTTCTCCGACGATCCGCTCAACCCTGCCATGGCGGCTGCGACTTTGACGCTCCAGGGCAGATGTCCGATCACGTAATTGTGCGTACCCACAACCATCTTGGCATCCACATAGCTGGGATCGAGTTCCAGAACGCGTTCATGATCGTGACGCGCTCCCACCGCGTTCCTTAAGGCTGAGAACCATGCACGCTCGACCAGAGCGGTATAGACGGAGAACTGGGCCCGGGTAACCCCGCGGCAATACAGAGCGTCGACATTTTTTGGATTCGCTTTGAGTTGCTGCTCTTCCAGGTCTTCCGCTCGCCGAACCAGCCCTTTGATGCGATCCTTGATTTCTGGCGGCGTGGGGCGCGGAGTGCGGCCGATAAAACTGTCGTTGCTGTAATCCCCCGTGTTCATCGCCCCGGTGTCGTAGAGGTCGCGCATGAGTATGGCGGTTAGCAAATGGTTCACGGCAAAAGGGTCGTTGGGGTGCTTCTCTAAGATCCGCTCGAACGCCTGCGTCGCGCGGTCGTAGTCCATGTTGTAAAAGTGATCGTACGCAACTTCGACCTGAGAAGCCTCGACTTGGGAATCGCGGGCTTCGCCATGGGAACGGCTGGACGCAGGATGCGACTGGGAGACGGCGGGAATGCCGAATGCGATCAGAAGGCAAAGAATGAAGATTCTTACTTCACCGCTTTGCTTCAACTTCGACGAGAGGTTTCTGCTTTGCGCTGTCACCGGAATGCTTCGCTTGCCCTTAGTTTAAACGAACTCATCCTGGCTTGCTTACCGGGCCTTGCTAACTAGACCCCGCTTACCGTGACCTGAGAGGCCAAAAACCGTATATCAGAGAGTCGTGGAACCAAGACTGTCATCGAGGTGCCCTAAACGGCACCTCACTTATTGGCCGAGGACTTCTATAATTCGCGCAGCTTCACGAGTTTTTGTGTCGCTGTTAGACAGTCGCTGGGCTTTCGTAACCAGCGCATCTTTACTCGCTGACGGCTGTAAATATTGCTTGAACAGCGAGGCAGGCAGCACTTCGCAAGATTGCAAGTATTTGTGGTACCGGTATTTAGTCTGGCCACAACTTTGGTGTTCGGAATGCGATAGGCAGTCGTAGCTCCCCCGAGAAGGCCTCAATTATGTCGGAAGTAGTGCAAGATACTCAGCAGGAATTCTGGCGGCCGCCCTCCCCGTTAGTTAGCAACGATTTGCTGGCCAGAGATTTACTCGCCAAGGAAATCATCCTGCGCGAGACCGTTCCCGCCATGGCGGAAGCCTGCCGGCGTTGCGGCAGTGAGTTTCTGTTAGGCTCCGGCTTCTGCCACTCGTGCGGTCGTCGCCGTCCGGAAGCGGGTGGCCCTATTACCAAGGCCGATGCGGCGCTCTCGGAGCCGACTTTGGGCGCGCACTATCGAACAAGTAGGTTCGTTGGCTGCGGAGTTTTCCCCCAGCGGAATTCACTTCCCTTCCTGGCTGCGCTATCTTCACTTCCACGAGATTGAACGGCGAATCGGTCTGTCGCCGGCATCGCTGATAGCTTTCATGATCGGAGTAGGGTGCATCGTGGGGGCGCTGTTCGTGGGCCTGCTTACGGCCAAGAACTTCGTGGAGTGGCAGGCGATCCAGTTTTACCGTGGCGAATGGCTGCTGGCGGCAACCGCTTCGTTTGTGGCAGGCATTCTGTTGAAAAAGCCGACCCGCCGCGACCGCAACTAACTTTCGCTACCCGATCCTGCGCCGCCCGACCCCGCCGCGCGCTTCTGCTGGCTCATTCGGTAGAGGTGGTGAACCGGTCCAATACCCCGGCCGAGGGGGTGGCCGTGAGAAATTGCGGCTGAAACATAGGTTTTCGCGAGCAGACAGGCCTCGGCCAATCCCCTGTCGAGGGCCAGGTGGCACGACATGGCGGTCGCGAAAGCGCAGCCCGTCCCATGAGTTGAATTCGAGCGTTGCCGTTCGGCCCGGAATGTCTCCTGTTCGATTCCGTGAGTGGTCCTGAAACTCAACAAATCAATCGCCTTTTCTAGATGGCCACCGGTAATCACTACAGCGGAAGCCCCCATGTCGTGCAATTTGCCGCAAGCAAGTTTCATGTCGTCCAGATCCTTCACCTGAATTCCTGTAAGCACCCCTGCTTCGTCAATATTGGGCGTGATCACGTCGGCTAGCGGAATCAGCCGTTCGATCAGCAGTTTGACGCCTGAAACGTCGAGGAGTTCGGCGCCGGAAGATGACTTGAGAATCGGGTCGAGCACGGCATTGGGCAGACGTGACCGTCCCAGCTGCTTCGGAACGCCGCTTCCGCCGCGGTCCGTTCGACTGCTCAGAAAATCCGCCACCGCCTTGACGACCTTGACCGAGGCCAACATGCCGATGTGCACGGCAGCAATGTCCAAGTCCGCGGTTAGTTCCTCGAGGGTCTCGGTGATAATTGCTGGATCGACGGCCTCGACCCGTTTTACGCCTCGGGTCGACTGTACTGTCATCGCGGTGATGCATGCCACCCCGTAACAGCCATGGGCTGCAATCGTCTTAATGTCTGCCGTGGCGCCAGCGCCTGAGGAGGGATCGAATCCCGCGATGGTGAGGACGATGGATGGTTTTTCGGACATGGTCCTTTGTTTTGCTGCAGGCAATAGTAATCGAGTCGGCGCTTCAGCATCTCATATCGACCTGGAAACACCATTACTTTCGAGACTTACCTCGCGAGAAAAAACTTCAGTTCCCCGGCCAAGGCGATAGGCCCGTAAATACATGATTTCGCGTAGTTTAGCGGGGGACGAACTGTAAGTCATTGATTCCAGAGTTGTTGTAAAAACTACCTTCTGCTCCCTTCCGGGCCATTTACCATTTAGTAAATGCGTAAGCACCCAAGAACAAAGGGCCTTTCCTGTATCTGTCAATATTCCCAATAGGTTACGTAAGAAGTCTATTACTAGGCGGTCATCCGTATACCCCCCAATTCGTATTGACAGGGGTTTGGCACGCCACTAGCATCAACAGACTGCAGGAACGAAAGCCTTAAGGCCAAAAGCACTTTTGAGAATGCGAGGAGAACTGAATGCGAAGATACCTAGCTCATGGACTGGCGATTGCTTCTTTGATCGTCGGCTTGGGAGCGGCTCAGGGACCGAACATCTCGGAGGCGAAAGCGGCCCCCGTTAGTTCAATCCAAAGTAATGCCCACTTGGGCCAGCAGCTCCACAAGACGAAACCCTACCAGGTAGGGACGGCATCGTGGTATGGGCAGATTTTCGATGGCAAACCGACCGCCAGCGGCGAACCCTATGACATGTATGGAATGACCGCGGCCCACCTCAAGCTTCCGATGGGAAGCTATGTGAAGGTCACAAACCTGCGCAACGGACGATCTGTTGTGGTCCGGGTTAACGACCGCGGACCAATCGTTCCCGGCCGCATTATCGATCTGTCTTACGGCGCGGCTCAGGCCCTGCAATTCAAGCAAAAAGGCCTGCAACGAGTTCGTCTGGATCTGGTGCATCCTGGCGACCAACAGTCAGCCTACCAAACCGTGGCCTATAACCATCCTCCGCTGGCCAGACTCCCATAGATCCAGTACACTGACCGGGATGCCCAGCACTCTGCCAAGCATCCCGAAGGGTGGCGCAAGCCGCCTCGGTAATCCTTTCGGGGACGATGATCCGCGCCAGCGGCTCATCGTCGCCCTAGACGTATCGACCGCCAGCGCCTCGCAGAAGATCGTGGCTGCGGTGGGAGACTCCGCCCTTACCTATAAAGTTGGAATGCAGCTTTACACCGCCGAAGGTCCGCAGGTGGTGCGAGATTTGGTGGCATCCGGGCGGCGCGTGTTCCTCGACCTGAAATACCACGACATCCCAAATACCGTTGGGGCGGCCGTTGCCGAAGCGGCCAAGCTTGGGGTCAGCATGCTGACTGTGCATTCCTCTGGCAGCAGCAAGATGCTGAAAGCTGCGGTCGAAGCGGCAAGGGTGCGTCCGGAGCTTACGATTCTCGCTGTCACCGTACTTACTAGCATGGATGGCGACGACCTGGGAGCGATCGGCATGCAGGGAACCGTGGGGGAAAGCGTGGTGCGCCTCGCGCGACTCGCATTGGCGAACGGGTGTGGGGGGGTGGTCACATCCGCCCGCGAAGCCTCCACTCTGCGCGCTGAACTGGGTGACCGATTCGCAATTGTGACTCCGGGCATAAGGCCCGCCGGCGCCAATGTAGCGGATCAAGTCCGCGTGGTCACACCGGCGCAAGCCATGGCCGCTGGCGCGACGCACATCGTCGTCGGACGCCCCATCACGGAAGCCGACGACCCGGCAGCCGCGGCAAACGCAATTCTCAGTCAAATGACTTCGTAAAGTCTCCAGGTGTGTCCTTCTTCAATGGCGTCAGGGTATTCCTTCGCTCCTACTCGTGGTGGTATGATGGTGGTATGAAAGAGAAGACATCGGTCACACTCTCGCCCGAGGTGCTGACTGGTATCGATCGGCTCGCCGGCTCGAAACGGTCGCGGTCCGCGTTCATTGACGAGGTTCTGCGTCAATATTTGCGGGAGCGAACCAAAGTCGTGCGGGAGGCTCGCGACGTCGAAATTATCAATCGCAACGCCAAAAGGCTAAACCGCGACGCCGAAGATGGTCTGGAAGATCAAGCTCCGGACGAGTGGTAGGTGGGGTTTTCACGGCAATGAGGCGCGGAGACATTTACCGTACTTACAAACCGGAAGGCGATCCGAAACGGCACCGAATTTGCGTTGTCGTGAGTCGACAAGCCCTGATCAATTCTAGTTATTCGACTGTCGTATGCGCTCCGGTGTCTACCGACGGAGAAGGGCTCTCAACTCAAGTCGCTGTCGGGGTAGACGAGGGACTCAAGCACGAGAGTTGGATCGTATGTGACAACCTCAGAAGTCTTCGGAAAACGGAGTTGACGCAGTTCCTGGGGTCGCTTTCGTACGCTAAACTCGCTGAACTGGATGAAGCGCTGAAGATCGCTCTGGCTTTGGATTAGCAGCGGGATTCCCCAAAAAACAGCGCCGGAGTTTGTCTTAGCTTTGGCGATCCGCTACTTGATTGCGGACTTTGTTCTTACAGCTTCTCGAAAAACTCACACGCCGAGCATGAGATGTAAACCCCGCCCGGGACGCCGCGTTCGCGGTCTTTCACCCGCTTCACGATGCGCGTGGCCTTGCCGCACTTGGGACAATCGGTGCTCTTGGTGGTGTCCATCACCTTCTTGCGGTCTGCTGTTTTTGCAATCTTAGGGCCTACGGCCATGGTTGATGTCTCCTAATCCTTCATTTTTACGCAGCGCAATCTTCTTGTTGGAAATTCCCTTGTGGATAGATTGTCTTCGAAACTGACCAGAATCTGGGAATCCACCTTGGAACATGCTGCGTTGCAGTTTTGTTCTGTTGCTCGCTCTTGATTTTACAGTAAGGATGTCAATGCTGTCTTGCGCTCGATTGCAGTTTGACAGGCATCGCGCCCGCGTTGACCACGCTCCCTCGTGCCTGCTACCGTCATCTGTTTGCCCTCCGATGTATGGCCCGATTCTGTAGGCGGCAAACAGCTTGCGCTGCATTGTTTGCAGAAATTTCCTTATCCTCGGGAGATCACTATGCCTGCCATTAAATTTCGCGGCGTCGATTTCATTCAATACGACGCGCTGCTGACCGACGAAGAACGGCTGGTGCGTGACACCACGCGACAGTTCATCGAAGACAATCTGATTCCCATCATTGAAGAATGCAACCGCGCCGGCCGTTTTCCGCGCGAACTGGTAAAACCCATGGCCGAGCTGGGATTTTTCGGGGCTTCGCTAAAAGGTTACGGCTGTGCCGGCATGGGCAACGTGGAATACGGGCTGATGACGCAGGAATTGGAACGCGGCGACTCTGGTGTGCGCAGCTTTGTGAGCGTGCAATCGGGCCTGTGCATGTATCCAATTTATGAGTTTGGCAGCGAAGAACAGAAACAGACCTGGCTGCCGGCGATGCAGCAAGGCGAAAAACTGGGCTGCTTTGGCTTGACTGAGCCCGACTTCGGCTCGAACCCCGGCGGCATGCGCACGCGCGCCAGGAAAGTGGGCAATGAATATGTGATCAACGGCGAGAAGATGTGGATCACTTCCGGCACGATTGCCGACGTGGCGATCATCTGGGCCAAGGTGGAAAACGAAGACGATAAGATTCGGGGATTCTTAGTCGAGACCGATCGGCCCGGCTTCAAGGCCGACGACATTCACGGCAAATGGTCGCTGCGAGCATCGGTCACCTCCGGTCTCTCGTTGCAGGATGTGCCGCGTGCCGGAAGCAAATTTGCTGCCGAAAACCGGCGGACTGAAATCTCCGCTCATGTGCCTGAACCAGGCCCGCTACGGCATTGCGTGGGGCGCGCTTGGCGCTGCCATGGCTTGCTACGACTGCGCCTTGCAATACTCGCTGCTGCGGAAGCAATGGCGCGACCAACCCATAGCCTCGCACCAGCTCGTGCAAGACAAGCTCACCTGGATGATCAGCGAAATCACCAAGGCGCAGCTGCTGGTGTTGCAAGTCGGCCGCCTGAAAGATGCGGGCAAGGTGGAGCATCAGCACATCTCAATGGCGAAGCGCAACAACGTTTGGATGGCCCTTGAATGCGCCCGCCTGTCGCGCGACATTCTAGGCGCTAACGGCGTGGCCGATGATTATCCGATCATGCGTCACATGATGAACCTGGAGTCGGTGAAGACTTACGAAGGCACGCACGACGTGCACTCGCTGATCATCGGGCAGAGCGTGACGGGGATTGACGCGTTCTAGGGATGTTCCAGGACCAGCCTTGCGGTCTGATGCGCCTAACCAGGATGAAAGCGATTGACAGCTTCGCAATTTGCGAAGTATAATTTCGCATATTGCGAATTTGCGAGAAAGCGGCATGCACGTTATCAGTCGCAAGAGACTCAAAGAGGCCGCTGCGAGGCACACTGAGCTCGTGGGGCCGCTCGACGCGTGGTTTCGCATTTGCAACAGGGCGACATGGAGAAGCCTGGCGGACGTCCGACTGACTCTCGCAAGCGCGGATGCGGTCGGAAAATGGACAGTTTTCAATGTCAAAGGCAACCAATATCGGCTGATCACCGAAATCAACTACAGATTTGGTCGCATTTACATTCGCCACGTTTTGACGCATTCCGAGTATGACCGTGGAGGTTGGAAGCAATGAGTGCCACTGCAGCGAGATCCGAATACGCTTCTCTGCTCACCAACACACTGCCTGCTGTGATTCGCAGCGAGGCGGAGAACGAACGGTTCATCGCCATGCTCGAAGTGCTGGATCGTAAGGGAAGCCGCATGAGCACGGCCGAGCGACGTATAGCCGAACTGCTGACGCTGCTTATCGAGGATTTCGAGGAGAAGCACTACGCACTCGAGGCTGCCGGCGCCATCGAGGTTTTGCGGGAACTAATGTCGGCGAACAATTTGAAGCAAAAAGACCTGCTCGATGTCTTTCGCACACCCAGCATCGCCTCTGAAGTGCTTAGCGGAAAACGCCAGCTGAATACCGATCATATCCGCAAGCTGAGCCGTCGCTTCGGAGTGTCACCAGAAGTATTTTTCTAGAGCTGAATCTAGCGGCGCCATCACCTGTACATCTCTTCGCGGCAACTCATACGCCCGCCGCAAATGCGGAATCACGATGATTCCCCCTAGCACCGGCGCAATGTTCAGCCGCTCTTCCTGCTCGGCACGGGTCACACGCGTTGCCAAACTTAGTTCGCGGGCCGGGCGCCCGCGCCACATTCGTTACGCTGTCGGCTTGTCCCTGGGCGGTTCCACGGCCAGGAATTCTTCCGCGAAGCGGCGCGCGTAGTCGTCGAGCAATTTTGGAATTCGCTGCGGATCCTGCGATCGCAGCACGAGTCCGGCATGGTGATGCCGCTTGATGCGCAAGAACACTTCTGGATCCGGGTAACCCGAAGTATCTGGATCTTCCTGCCGCGCCAGGGAAAGAATCACGCCGGCATATTCTTCCCGCACTGGTGGCAACCTGTAGCTGCCATCGCCGCCGGCAATTTCAATGCGAGCCCATTCTCGCCACAAATTAATTCCGGTCGCGGCCTCGACCATCTCATTGATGTAGGCTCCGCCGACGCGCGCGGCACACTCCAGAAAATAAAAATGTCCGTCGGCGTAGGCGCGAATAAACTCCGCGTGCGATACGCCGCGCAGCAGTCCCAGGGCCGAGAGCAGTTCGCGGTTCAGCGCCCGCAACGCGGAATCTTCTTCGCCTCCACGCGGCACGGTAAACGTTGTGAAAATTCCTCCGCCCTGCGCAACGTTCATTGGAGGCTTGCCGTATTTGCTGACGTTGGCGAATGCGACTTCGTTCTCCGATACCACCGAGTCCACGTGATAGACATCGCCGGGAAGAAATTTTTCCAACAGAAACGAAGACTGCTTGTCGCCCAGTTGATCGAGAACAGGCCATAAATCTTCTGCCGTCTGGATTTTCTTGATTCCGATTGCCGACGCCTCTTGCCGTGGCTTAAGCACCCACGGCCCAGGCACATGCTCCATGTAATAGCGGATGTCCTGATGATTCACGATTGGCACAAAATCCGGCACGCGCAGGTTGCGGTCGAGAGCGCGCATGCGCATAGCCAGCTTGTCGCGAAAATACCGCAAAGTGGTCAGCCCCATGCCGGGGATGCGCAAATGTTCGCGCAGCGTGGCTGCGGTTTCCATGTCGAATTCGTCGAGCGCAACAATGCGATCTATTTTTCGCGTGCGCGCCAGGTGTGATACCGCCTGCAGAATGTCGGCAATCGGCAAATTTTCCGGCAGGTAATAAGTGTCGTCGAGGCATTCGCGGGGCCAGTCGGCGTTGCGCAGTTTTTCCGCTGTCAGCAGGATTACACTGCAGCCCTGGCGCTTGCATTCGCGCATGAATTCCTGACCTTTTTCGTAGGTGGTGATGCAGAGGAACGTCAGAGATCGCGGATCAGGCATGGCGTTCATTTCGCAGCAGGTCTGCGAGAATACCACGGCGTAGGGCGGCCGAGGCGCAATTACTGCATTTCCGGGGCGCGTTTTAGTAAGTGGCGTTGCCGAAGCTCCGCGAGAACGCGAGAATAATCCTCTGATAAACTCGCTACCAATGCCGAACGCCACAGACCACCGCAGGAATCTCGCGCCTTGGTGGGCACTCTTGTTCGCCGTAGGTGCGATCGGGTGCAACTTCGTATTTTTTGCGAGGCCTCCCTTACAGGAACAGATCCCCTGGCTGAGTGTGTTGTTCATCGTTCTCGCAATGATATTTTTGATCGCTGGACTGTGGCGCGCGTTTAGCAAGAAAGCAGGCAAGGCACTGAGTATTGTGTTGTCCGCAGTCACGCTTCTCGTAGTGGGACTATCTACACTCGCATTCGTCCATTCCCGTGCATTGCCCAGTTCAGCGGCTGCACCGCAAGTTGGCCAGCGGGTTCCAGACTTCACGCTTGCGGATATTTCTGGAAAACCCGTCTCGCTAGACCAACTTCTCGCCGCCAGCCCCGGAGCGCCCGCGCCCAAGGCCGTCTTGCTGATTTTTTATCGCGGCTACTGGTGACCCTACTGCAACCTCGAGTTGCGAGGGGTTGAGAAAAATTTGCCAGAGTTCGAGGCGGCCGGGGTTCGGCCCGTGGCGATCAGTGTCGATCCGCCGGAAGTTTCGCGTAACCTGGCCAACAAAGCCGGGTACACCTTCCCCATTCTCTCCGACCCCGACACAGCAGTCATTCGCCAATATCATTTGTTACATCCTGCAGGCGGTCCGGACGAGCACGACATCGCACGGCCGGCGGAGTTTCTTGTCGACTCTTCCAAAATCGCTCGTTGGACCAACTTCACCGAAGACATCCGCGTGCGCGCGCGAGCGGATGAAATGCTGGCCGCAGCCAGACAATTGCGATGAAGCGGGTGCGCCGCACCGGGATCTCAAGAGCGACGGTCTTAATTTTCCTTTAAGCACCGTGTCGTCCGAGGTGCGGTAATCTTCCATCTCCCTCGTGCTTGCGTTATAGTCTCAACCCGGCGCGCGTCCGCCGCATCCTAAGGCGCCGGGAGATCAGAAATGGTCACGCAGACTCGTCCAGAAGGCAAGGCCCGCACTTACGGAGAGAATATTGAGAGCGACCTCGCGTCGCGGTTTCTGCGCGTGGTGGAGGTAGCCGCCATCGCTTCGGCTCGCACTATGGGCCAGGGCGAGCGCAAACTCAGCGATCAAGTGGCGACCGAGGCCATGCGCCGGACCATGGACAGCATTCCCATGCGCGGCACAATCGTTATCGGTGAAGGCGAGCGCGATGAGGCGCCGATGTTATATATCGGCGAGAAAGTCGGCGCCGAATTTCCCGATGGCAGCGAAGTCCCAGAAGTGGACATCGCCGTTGATCCGCTCGAAGGGACCAACCTTTGTGCCACGGGCGCGCCCGGGGCAATCACAGTTCTGGCTGCCTCCGAGCGTGGAGGCCTGCTTCACGCGCCCGACTGCTACATGGAGAAAATTGTCGTCGGCCCATCCTGCAAAGACGCGGTCGATCTCGACGCACCCGTCGCCGAGAATTTGAAAAACATTGCCAAGCGTCTAGATCGCGACGTGGAAGACCTGGTCGTGATGGTACTCGAGCGCCCACGTCACGAAAAACTCATTTCTGAAATTCGCGCGGCCGGAGCCCGGATTCGCCTGATCGGCGACGGCGATCTTTCCGCAGGAATCGCAGCCGCCGTCATCGGCACCGGCGTGCATGCGGTCATGGGCTCAGGCGGCGCACCGGAAGGCGTCATCACCGCTGCCGCCATTCGTTGCCTCAATGGATACATGCTCGGCCGACTCGTGATAAAACCCGATCAGGAAGACCGGTTGGCGCGCATGGGAATCAAAGATAAAAATAGAATTTACGAAGCGGAAGATCTCGCCCCCGGCAAACAACTCATCTTCGCCGCCACGGGCGTCACTGACGGCGCGCTGATGAAAGGCGTGCGCTTCTTCGGCGAAGGCACACGGACCTCATCGGTCATCCTCACTCTACGCACCGGCAAGGTTCGCTTTGTGGAGAGCATTCACCTCGAGAAGGGGCCGGATGTGAAGGTTAGGTTCTCGTAGCGATCAGCTCGCTTTAAGCGGAACTGAACTCCTCGAAAGAACGCTTGTCATCCCGAGCGAAGCGAGGGAACCCGGTTTTGATTGTTTATGGCGGAATTCTGGCTCCCGGCAAAAACCCAGATCCCTCGCTTTGCTCGGGATGACACGACGCAGTAAAAGACGACACGCGTTTTTGGACGAAAAGAGCGGTGCGCCTGTTCCGTTTTCCACGCGCGTTCACTTGCATACGGCATAGTGCAGCCCAACCACCCCGTCAGGGAACTTCTTGGACGAGATGAGGTTGAGTGGCACGGTGCGACGGCCGGGAGCGATTAATGGAATACCTTCACCGATAAATGTGGGAATCAGGTGAATCACGAACTCGTCAATCTCTTTTTCGTCGAGAAATGACGCAATGATGCCGGCGCCGCCCATCATCCAAATGTCTTTCCCTTTTGCTTTCCGCAGACGGCTCACAAACGCTTTGATTGGTTCGTTCACGAACTCCACGCCCGGCGGAGCTACTGCCGGCAGCGGGCCGCGTGTGAATACATAATTCTTGACTTTGCTATCGAAGGCCGATCCGGCGACGCCTTTCTTTTGAAAATCGAGCGCCATATCGCACGTCTTCCTGCCCCACAGGATCGTGTCGATCGACTTATAGAACGCATTCATGCCGTAGTTGCCCTTTGGACTGGGGCGGTCGAGCCAGTCGACGGAGCCGTCGGACCGGGCAATAAAGCCGTCGGCGCTGGTGGCAATGTGGACGATGATTTTTCGCTTGCGGGTCATAGTGGATAGCGACCCAATCGTAAACCGGAACACTCGCAAGATAAACCCTCTGGATTCACTATTTTTGAGCTCGCAGGTTGACGCTTGGCATTTAATCATCTAGACTATTCATCTGGATGAACGGGAGCGTCCAATGCTGACTATGGGCTTGTTCGAAGCCAAGCAAAAACTTTCGGAGCTGGTGGAGCGGGCTGCTCAAGGCGAACGCATAGGCATTACGAAACGAGGCAAACTGGCCGCTATTATTGCGCCAGCCCATGAGAAACTTGATGTTAAACAAATTTTCGCCGACATTGATCGCATCCGCGCCCGCATAAAGCCTCTGCCTAAGGGAATGACCGTGAAAGATCTGATCGAGGAAGGTCGCCGATGAAGGTCTTCGTTCTGGACGCTTCGGTTGCGTTGGCTTGGCTGGTTGATAGAGCACCGGCCCCTCTCGCCTTGCGCGTGAGGCAACGGCTCGAGCAAGGCGCCCGCGCGATAGTGCCGGCGCTTTGGCAATGGGAGATCGCGAATGCGTTTGTTATTGCAGAGCGCCGCGGTATGCTCACCTTCTCCGACATCACCGAAATACTAAGCAAGTTTGAGTTTACTTTGGGAGAATTGATAGAGATTAAGTCTGAACGCGTCTCCCCGAGGCAGGTTATAGCCACGGCACGGGAGTATCACTTGACGGCCTACGGCGCCGCGTATCTATCCCTCGCGAGGCACGAGAAATTGCCCATCGCCACGTTAGATCGTGCTTTGGCGGACGCAGCGACGCGAGCCGGAATCCATGTGTTGCAGTGAGTCTTCTATTTCAAATACTCCGAATCCTTTTTCAAATCCTCCGGAATGGGCGGGAACGGCGGCCACTCCTGTGAGTATCCTTTGAACAGCGGCGTCGCGACTTCGGAGCGCAGCGTCCCATCGTGCACTGCGAATTTGTGCGGATGGCCCGCGGAATATCCCTCCCATAAACACACGCCCGCATACGCGCCGTCTTTGCGCAGGATGTAATACGTCATATCCATGAAGCGCAGTTTGTTCATGTCGCCGTTGTAATTTCTGACGATGCGTTTGAGCGCGTCCATGCCTGCTTCCTGGGGAGACATGCCATGCCGCATGTTCTCGACGATGGTGTGCGCGCCCGCGACCTTAATATTTTCTTCTCCGGCCCCGGTAGCACCGGCAGAGCCCACGTCCTGATCGGTATAACAGCCGGCGCCGATAATCGGAGAATCGCCGCAGCGGCCGGGAAGTTTGAACGCCAATCCGCTGGTTGTGGTGATGCCCGACATTTCGCCTTTCTCGTTGAGAACAGAGCAATGGATCGTGCCGGTAGGCGGAAACAGAACGCGTCGCACCGCCGCTAATTGAAACTCCGGCTCAATGCCGAGTTCGGCGGCGCGCTGTTGCAATTGTTGAATACGGTCGCGCCAGACTTCGGCCTGGGGTTTGCCGTCTGTTGCAGGCGCATGCCAATGTGGATCGGCAATTCCCGGTCCCCACCAGTCGCGGTCGGAATTGAATTGCTTCCACAGTATCCAGATTTTGCGGGAGCGGTCGGTCAGCAGATTCTCGCGCGGAAAGCCCATGTCGACGGCGAATCGCTCTGCGCCTTCGCCCACCAGCATGACGTGGCCGGTATGTTCCATTACCGCCCGGCCCACCATTGACACATTCTTGATGTTGCGCACCGCCCCCACCGCGCCCGCTCGCCGGGTTGGACCGTGCATGCAGCAGGAGTCGAGCTCAACCACCCCTTCTTCATTCGGCAGACCGCCGAGACCAACCGAGTCGTCGTTGGGATCATTCTCCGGCCCCTGCACCACGCGGATGCCGGCCTCAAGCGTGTCGCCGCCGCCTTTCAGAAACGCGTACGCCGCTTCGACGTAGTTGTAGCCGTTGTTCGCGCAGATAATAATCGGCCGCTTCGGCGAAGCTGGCGAGACTGGACTCTGCGAAGCGTTCTCAGCCTGAGCCTGAGGAACCGCTCCCTTCGCACCGACTCCGGCGGCAACCGCTCCCAACACTGACGTCTTCACGAAATCGCGGCGCGAAAATGTCACAAGATCCTCCTGATCCAACGCACTTTCAATTCCTGCGAGTTTGATATTTCCTCTGAGGCAGATTCGCTCGCAGGCGAAGCGGGAAGCATATCACGCGGCGTTTGCAGATTCACGGCCAGCGGAAGATCCCCGTCGGCTAGCTCTGTCGAAAATCCCCACTTCTCGCGCAAAGGACGCGCGAGAAATGGGGCACCCGAACCTTTCATTTTCGTAGAGGCTTCTTAGAGGCCGCAAGGGATCTGCCTAAATCCAATGATGTTCATTGGTCACAGATAAGCGCAACGCGCGCTTCAGGGCTGGGGACAATCTGCGCGAAGTCACACAAACACGGAATCTGGCGGGCGTAGTTTCAAAAAGAACCGACGCACACTCAGCGACTGGCGAATCTCCGCAGCCGGCCCGGATAGGCAGCCCCGGCTTTCGCCAGTTGGTCCGCACGGGCGGTCGAGATCGGCTGCACATTTTCCGAGCGGAAACGCAGCAGCGCAGCAATGTTGCCGACCTTGTCGAACTCCGCATCATCCTTCACGTAAAAAGTTTCAATATCGCGGCGAATAACCCAGGGCAAAATCGCTTCTGCCACGTCAACTACTTCCTGTGTGGCTCGCCCACAAACGGGACACGAACTGATAAGGTGGGCATCGATATGCCCGCATGCGGAGCATTCGACGGCATGCGCCTGAAGATTTTCGCTCAGCAAAAGAGTCTGCACTTCTCCTAATTCTAGCGAGCGCAAAACGCGACGCAATCCTGAAACACCGCGTCCCTTGCTGCGCGCTTGAGTCAGAGCCTGTGCCAGCATTTCGCGGCGGCGATCACTCTGCCATTGTTCCACAATTCGTTCCGCGTCGTTACGAATCTCATCGCAGGAAATGTGTCCGACGTCGGCGTGGAAACGGCCGATCAATGACTGGCTTACGTAAGAGTGGAGTTGAGACTCGAACAATGGGAAATGCGCATCCTGGCATGCGAGAATCCATTTTTCGAACACGCCTCTTTCCAGCAACGCTTTCAAAGTCTCAGCCACATTCTTGAAATGCTGGCGAACTTCGTCCTCAACCCTGCGCTGGGCGTGGCCTCCGTCATATCCGGCGAAGCCGTCGCCGCGGCCACGGCGAGGCAGCGGATGAAACAAATCTTCACGCTCGGTCAACTCGCCCAGGCGCAGATCGAAAATGCGAGCCCGGTGGCGATCCACCAACACCACACCCAGCAGCGGGGAAGCGCCCAACAGGTGAGCAATCGGCTTCAGATGAAAACGACGGTCCACAAAAAGCTGCGTGCCGGGCAAACCGGCCGGAACATCATATTCGCGCCAGAGATTTTGAGCGGCGCAGGCGAAGACCGCCTTGCCATGAGTTCCGTTACTGCGCAATTCATCGGAGAGGCGCAAGATCCGATCCAGATCGGCGCGCGCGCCATCTTTCTTGCCTTCGCCTTCCGGTCCATGAAGGGCTTCCCGGGCGAGATCCTTAATCAGAATCATGTCTTCTTTGTGCGCCTTGTTGCGGGGCGTGGACGGTTGAAAATAAAAACTGACGGCACAGGACTTTTCATCTTGAAATTCAGCTAATTCACGAAGTTGTTCGCGGCTAATACTCATGGATGATCTCCCCACAAATTGAAATTAAGCAGTGCCAGTACGAGCCAACCGGCCCGTAAATTGCGGGGCCAGTCCTGGCGTTTTGCGCAGATGGTCGCGCGCGACCGAAACAAAGGCGACGACTTTCTCGGCCGAGAGGCCAGTGATGGCGACAATCTCCTCCACGCTGAAACCTTCGATGGCATGCAAAATAAAAGCTTCGCGCGGTGCGGAACCAACATCGCGGAGCGCGGATGCGATCAGACGTAATAGCTCATCCGAGGCCAGAATCTGTTCCGGCGTGGCCACGCGCCCGTCGGGAATGACGGTTGCTCCCGTCATTGATTCGTCCGGCTGATGAAATTGCAGTTCAGACTCATCGCTGGCCTTCACGTTAGGCCGGCGCGCGGAATCTTCCAAAGGACGGGCATTGCCATTGCTCTCTTCGGTACGCGAGAGCTCATCCAAAGCTCGAAGCGCCAAGCGATACAACCAGGGTTCCAGCGCCAGACGCTCTGGCTTTTCCTGGCCATCACCGAGCGCGGCAGCGATGGTTTCATCGATCACTTCTTCTTTCGAAATGCTGTCGGCTGCGATGGAATCTTGCGCCTCGCGAAAATAGATTTCTCTCTCCACGAATCGCTCCAGGCGCGAGAGATTCACGTTCACGTACGAGCGAATATCTTCGGCGGAGATCGTTGCAGGAAAAACCGCAGCCAGCGTTTGCTCGAAGGGAACTTCACGGACTCGCGCGCCCGGCCGCACACTATCGCCACGCTTTCCTCGCTGCCACTTGTGCGACGCGCGCAAGAGTTCCTTATGTTTATTTACCTGATGCAGCAGATCTTCAAATGCACTCTTCACGGCGGCGGCTGCCGTAGTTGCGGAAGCCTGCACCGCCATCTGCCCTGACGGCAATCGCAGATTCAGCGACACACTAGTACCTTCGCGCTGCGAGGTTTCTTCCACCGATCCCTTCAGGTGTACGAGTTCAGGACGGAAGACCTGCAGCCGCTTTTGCAGTTTTTCGATTTGATGTTGAATGTCTTTTTCGACGGCGGGAATTTTATGAAGACGGTAGCTGACGTGAACGTTCATAGCGCCTCGGCCTTGCTAACGAAGTGCGCAACCAAGTGCTTTCTTACGCCGATTGTACACCCGGTGAAAAGAAGAATAATCGAGAATAACTCTGCTTGCTAATTAAGATGGTCTCATTTCGGAAATCGTTGCAGCGAAATATTTTTTGCGCACTATCTGAAATTTGCAGACTTCAGAATGCACAGGTATGATCCGGGGCCATGTATAGATACCTGTCCTTTCCTTTGCTCACCGCCCTCACTTTTGCACAGGCGCCCTCTTCGAAAGAAGTTGAGACTGTTTATCCCGACGCGCACGCGCTCTATATAGACGTTCACGAGCACCCCGAACTTTCGGCGCACGAAATACAAACCGCGGCGAAGCTTGCAACGAGATTGCATAGCGCGGGTTATGAGGTGACCGAGCACGTCGGTGGCACAGGAGTAGTTGCCATTTTGAAAAATGGAACCGGTCCGACCATCATGCTGCGTACAGAACTCGATGCGCTTCCGGTGGAAGAGAAAACGGGCCTTCCCTATGCCAGTAAAGTTCATGCCAAAGACGACGCCGGACATGATGTTCCGGTGATGCACGCCTGCGGGCATGATCTGCACATGGCAGCAATCCTGGGCACGGCTGAGATCATGGCTCGGAGTAAAAACACTTGGCACGGAACGCTCATTCTGATTGGCCAACCTGCCGAAGAAACAAGTGGCGGCGCCGAAGGAATGATTCACGATGGTTTGTTTACACGCTTCCCGAAGCCCGATGTGGCTGTCGCTCTGCATGTGGGCAATGAGTTGCCGGCAGGGATGGTATCCATCACTCCGGGGGTTTACAACACCAATTCCGACTCGGTGCGCATCACCATCTACGGCAAGGGCGGGCACGGCGCCGCTCCGCAGACGGCGATCGATCCCATCGTGATTGCGGCGCGCACGATTCTGGCGCTGCAGACCATTGTCTCCCGCGAAGTGAAACCCGGAGAGATGGCAATTGTGACTGTCGGCTACATTCAAGCCGGGACGAAGAACAACATTATTCCTGACCATGCTGAAATGGGATTGACGGTGCGAACCTTCAAGCCGGACGTTCGCCAGCACATTCTCGCCTCCATTACGCGAATCGCCAAGGCAGAAGCAGCTGCGGCCGGCGCGCCACAGGAACCGCTGGTGGAACGCTACGAAGGCACCGACCTCGTTTACAACAATCCGGCATTAGCCGAACGCCTGAAAACTCCTCTTGAAGCTGCAGTCGGAAAAGACAACGTCGTGATTGCCGAGCCCATCACTCCGTCAGAAGATTTTTCTTACTTCATCGAACAGGGTGTTCCCGGTTTCTATTTCAGCCTGGGAGGAGCGGACCCTGAGAAATTCGCGCAGGCGAAAGCAGCCGGCACGCATCTGCCGTCGAATCACTCGCCACTATTCGCGCCCGATGTTGACCCGGCGCTGCATGCCGGAATCATCGCGGAAGTTGCGGTGTTGCGGAACCTGCTGAATGCGCCGGTGGAAGACTTGCGGAAGTTAACTGCAATGCAGCCGCCTCAGTGACAGAGCATCGAAGTGATAACATTGAACCCGGAGCCAACCATGCCGAGTCAGCGAAAATTTACGGTTGTCATCGAACGGGACGAAGATGGCTACTATGTCGGAACGGTACCCACCCTCCGGGGCTGCCACACCCAAGCGAAGACCCTCGACACGCTGATGAAGAGAATGCGCGAAGCGGTGGAGTTATGCCTGGAGAGTGAGGGAGACGGCGCTCGTTCACTTGAGCTGGTAGGAGTTCAACAAATCTCGATATGACGCGCCTTCCCCGACTCAAGGGCAAGGAAATCATCCGCAATCTTGAGCGCGCAGGCTTTCAGGCGATCCGCACCAAAGGCAGCCATACTTTCCTGAAACATCCACATGGACGAGCGACAGTCGTACCTCTGCATTCGGGCGAAACGATTGGCCCAGGCCTATTGTGAGCGATTCTCTGCGATGTAAAAATGTCGGTCGACGATCTAGTCAAGGGGTCATGAGCCGGGTACGCCTCCAATAGCCCCGTTGGGTGTGTAAACCCATCGCCCATGCTTGAGTCCCTAGGGTTAGACAGATAGCTGGCCTACACCGCAACCGTAACTGAGGTCTCGGTCCGCGTTACCGGCCGGTAAAGCGTGTCGCGCTCTATGGGTTCGCGCCCGGCGGCTCGGATCAGGCGTTCCAGTTCTTCGCCGGCGCATGCCCTGCGGAGTGGTCGCGCCGGCATCGTGATAAATCTTTTCTTCGATGACCGTGCCGTCCATGTCGTCGGCGCCGAAGCGCAGCGAGATCTGTGCGATTTTAGCGGTCATCATCTGCCAGTACGATTTGATGTGCGGGAAGTTGTCGAGCACCAGCCGGCTCACCGCGATCTGCTTGATGTCGAGCATGCCGGTAGTTTTTGGCAAATGCTGCAACGGCGTGTTATCCGGATGAAAGGCCAATGGAATAAAGGTCTGAAAGCCGCCAGTTTCGTCCTGCAGCGCACGCAATTTCAAGAGATGGTCGACGCGATCTTCATCATTTTCCACATGCCCATAGAGCATGGTCGCATTCGATTTCAAGCCGATCTGGTGCGCCAGCTTGGCGGTTTCGAGCCACTGGCTGCCATCGATTTTGTGATCGCAGATAATATGGCGCACGCGGTCAGCGAAAATTTCCGCTCCGCCTCCGGGCAACGAATCCACGCCCGAGGCTTTTAACTGCTCGAGAGTTTCGCGTATCGACAACTTAGCGCGCTTCGAAAGATATGCGACCTCGACCATGGTAAAGGCCTTCAGGTGCACCTGCGGAAAGCGCTGCTTCAAGCCAGAACACAAATCCAGAAAATATTGAAACGGCAAGTCGGGGTGCAATCCGCCCACAATGTGAAACTCGGTGACAGCCTCGGAATATCCCGACGCGGCTGTCTCGAAAGCTTCCTCAAGCGCCATGGTGTAGGCGCCGGGCGTGTCTTTCTTGCGTCCAAAGGCGCACAACCGGCACGCCGCCACACAAACATTCGTCGGATTGATGTGGCGGTTGACGTTGAAATATGTCTTGTCCCCGTGCATGCGCTCGCGCACGGAATTGGCCATCCAGCCCAGCGCAAGAATGTCCCCTGTACGATATAAAGCGAGGGCATCGTCGGCGTTCAGCCGTTCGCCCGCAACAACCTTTTCAAGGATGGGCGCCAGTCGCCCGTCATCGGTCTGAAAAGCGTGAGATAAACGTGAACC
This sequence comes from uncultured Acidobacteriaceae bacterium, assembly GCA_963801885.1. GTDB lineage: Bacteria > Acidobacteriota > Terriglobia > Terriglobales > Acidobacteriaceae > Sulfotelmatobacter. Next base: position 1,412,680 of record CAWDGL010000008.1, on the reverse strand, counting down.
GTCATTCTTACTTGATGATATCGCAGGACCGCTCTAAAGGCCACGATCCGTACGGAACTGCACGGATTGGCAAGACATCAGCATCGGCCTGGCCGCGAATTCTTTTTTTCTTCCCTTGCATGGCGACAATTCTCGTCTACCTCTGCGGCGAAAATTGCATCTACAAATTAGATGCAAATTGAGCTGCGCGCCTTCCTCGCAATTTGAATTGAAGGAGATTGCCCGATGAACAAAAGTTTTTTCGCTGCTTTAATAACCGCAGCATTGCTTTGCGCGACAGCACTCGCGCAAAGCACCACGCCATCCTCGCAAAACCCAAACACCCCTTCGGCCCAACCCGAGCCTCAGCCAGCAGCGCCGTCACCGGCGAATCCGGCTCCCAATTCCACGGTCCCGAGTAAAGCCGCGTCGTCAGTGAAGATCGCTCCAGGTAGCGTGATTCCGGTTGAACTCATAAAGACGGTCGACGCCAAGAAAGCCAAGCCCGGCGATCCGGTTGTAGCGAGGGTCACCATGGACATGAAAACTAGCAGCGGAGAAGTGCTCGTGCCCAAAAACACAAAAGTTCTAGGACACGTCACGGCAGCCCAGCCCCGCAACAAAGAACAGAAAGAATCTCAAGTCGGAATTTCCTTTGATCGCGCGGAATTGAATGGCGGAGAAGTGTCTTTGCCCATGTCAATCCAGGCCGTCATTGCCCCGCCTACGAATAATGCAAATAATGCCGGCTCTTCTGATCAGAGTGCTCCGGCTGGAGCTGGCAGCCCGGCTCCCTCTCCAATGGCCGCTGGCCGCAGCGGTTCCACGCCAGGAGCTGGCCAAACTCAGTCTTCGACGAATACGTCTCCGAATGCAGTTGGCAATGAAGGTACCAACAGTTCGCAAGACAATTCACAGCAAAGCAACTCACGCCCGCAAATCAACGGAAACACTCAGGGCGTCATAGGCATTTCTGACCTGAAGCTGGAATCTGCGCAGACGGGAGCGCAGGGCTCGGTTTTAACGTCGGACAAAAATAACGTTAAGGTCGAAAGCGGAACGTTTCTGCTGCTGAAAGTAAATCAGTGAGAGCGTGAATACGAGGAGGCGCGCCAGCGCCTCCATTCGACTTTGTCGTCTCGAGTGTCAGGCTGTCGCGGCTGCGGCTCGGGAGCGAAACGGCTGTTCCTGATCGAGAGCACCGGCGAGGCGACGCCAGAAGAAAACAGATGGTCCCACCGTTGCCACAATCATTCCCCATGGCACTATCGGAGAACTCCAGAAGAACGTGGTCGTAAAGCTAAGCAGCGCTAACCAGAATAAGGTCGCGAAGATTCCAAAAAGAAACGCCGCCCGCCTTTCGCCGCTTTGAAATGGCAACTGGTACGAGCACAAGGCCTGCACCATTAAAGAAAAAGGAAACGCGACGACCAGGTCGATGAAGTAATGCTCGCCCGTGCCCAAAGTCGCGAGCACGGTCAGGCTGACGAATACCAGCGCGACAGCCCGGATCCAGCGCGGCAAACCTCGGGAGTTCCACCATACCAGCAGCACCCACGCCATGTGCAGCGAAGGGATGGCGTTGCGCGCACCCGGCATGAGCACGGGCACGACTCGCATGTGCATGGCAACAGCGGTCGAGAACGGGTGAAACGGAAATTCCGATCCGAAAAGATGTACCGGACCACACGCCGGCAATAAGTTATAAAAAAGTACGCCCAACGGTCCGGTTGCCAGGAACGCCAGCATGACCGCCAGCGCACCTTCGCGCCTGCGCCGCAACTGGGCCGCGTACACCAGCGCCAACGGTAATGGCAGGGCGATGTAGATGATGAGGCAGGCAATTCGAATCCACGGAAATTTCCAGAAGAGCTGGCCCACCAAAAAACTGATCTGCACCCGCAGGCTGCTATCGAAGGAATACAAAAACAGATCAAATGTTTTCGGATGCAGCCTCTCGGTGATGTCGAGCAGAGTGCTCGCCGTCCATTCTGAGGCAACAAACAAAACCGCGGGCAGGAATCCATACAGCAACAACTTGCGATCCTGCGACTCTGCCCAAATGGTGTGAATACCCAAAACCGCGAAGGCAGCCAGCCCGGCAAAGGAAAATCCCGCCATAATTTTGGGCGGAAAATGCAGGAGGCGATAATCAATCGCCGCCAAAAGCAATCCGCCGGCTATTACCCAAAGCAAATCAAACCAGGAACGGCGCAGTACCGCCAGAACAATCAGCGCACTGACCAGCGCTAGAGAAAGATACGCCGAGACCATCGTCTCGTCGTAAAACTCTCGATTGAAAGCAAACCCAAGGATGACAACGAAGAGCAGCGCGGCAAGCCCAATCTTCACGACCAGCGAGCGATTGAGTTGCGGGCGGTCGACGCGCGGATTCAGACTAGGCTGTTCCAAATGACTCCATCACACGGGCGTGGCGGCGCCGTAATTTTTGCGCTACTAAGGAGAGCTTAGGAGGTCTGGGAATGTAACGCAATCTGAGCTGCCCTCAACGAGTTACAAAAGTAATTCTCTCTGAAGTAGCGTGATCTGATCTGCGGCCAGCGTCATTCGATAGCCGTCAGAAATCCAGGCAGCAATCCCGTATAAATCGCCATGCCGACCACCGCATCTACGGCGAGTGCCTGCATATGCTTCAATCTCTTCCTGCGAACGAATGCCCCCCGCCGCAATGAGTTGCCGGCTCGTGGCGGAACGCAGCGGACGGATTACATCGAGTGGAAATCCCTGCAACAAACCTTCGGTCTCCACATGGGTATAAAGAAAAGCGCCGCACCAGGGCTCGAGCGCTCGCACCATTTGCAATGGACTCACATTTGTCGCTTTGCGCCATCCGTGAGTAACCACTCGCCCGCCGACGGCATCCAGAGCAAACACCAATCGACTGGGACCAGCAGCACTCGCTATGTTTTCTGCGAAGCCCACATCCAGTTCGTCTTGCGCGAACAGCGCCGATCCAATGATGACTCGTTGCGCCCCCGCCGCAAGTGCAGCTTCAGCGGCCGCTACGGAGCGGATGCCGCCGCCTACCTGGCACGGTAATTGCCGCGCCAGTTCGCGCACCAGGTCGAGGTTGTCACCTGTTCCCATGGCCGCGTCGAGATCGATCACTTGTATCAGCGGATAGGTCGAAAAGCGTTTGATCCACGTTTCGAAGTTGTCGAACTCCAGCGCTTTCCTGCGGCCCTGTACCAACTGCACAATCTTGCCGCCCATTAAATCGATCGAAGGAATCAGCATGGCCACCTTACCGGAATTCCTTCCGCACCGATTTGTTGCTTCAAGTCAGCGAGCCGGCTGAAACCGTAATGAAAAATAGATGCCGCCAATGCGGCATCGGCGTGGCCTTCGCGGAATACTTCTACAAAATGTTGTGCGCCGCCTGCGCCACCCGAAGCTATCACGGGAATCCGAACCGAATCGGCAACGGCTCGCGTCAGCTCGCAATCGAATCCCGCGCCCGTGCCGTCGCGATCCATGGAGGTCAGCAGGACTTCTCCGGCGCCACGCGACTCCGCTTCTTGAGCCCAGCTGATCGCATCTCTGGCAGTGCCTGCGCGTCCGCCATGCGAGAACGCTTGCCAGTGCGAGCCGTCATCGGAGCGCTTAGCATCGATGGCGACGACGACCGCCTGCGAACCAAAGCGGGCCGCGATTTGCGTGATCAAAGTCGGATCATGAAGCGCCGCGGAATTGATGCTGATCTTGTCCGCGCCCGCGGAGAAGACGGCGGATGCATCTTCGAGCGTGCGAATTCCGCCGCCTACAGTGAAAGGAATAAATAACTGCCGGGCTGCGCGACGCACCGTATCGAGTAGCGTTGCCCGGCGCTCGTGCGCGGCCGAAATATCCAGAAGTACGACCTCGTCGGCGCCTGCCTCGCTGTGTGCCTTCGCCAGTTCAGCCGGATCGCCCGCGTCGCGCAGATTTTCAAACTGCACGCCTTTCACAACGCGGCCGCCGTCCACGTCAAGGCAAGCGATGATGCGTTTTGTCAGCATGTCAGAGTGAACAAAAATTGCGCAGAATCTGCAATCCGGTCTCTCCGGACTTCTCCGGATGAAACTGCACGCCGAATAAATTATCGCGCTCCACCGCCGCGGAAAACGACCCTCCATATTCGCAGCACGCGACCGTCGCATCGCTCATAGGAGCGCGAAACGAATGCGTGAAATAGACAAACGATCGCGACGGAATATTTTGGAAGAGCCGTGAGGAGGACGAAATTTCAATCTGGTTCCAGCCCACATGCGGAGATTTCACATTGCCCGGAAAGCGCTCGCAATCGCCTTCGAACACCCCCAATCCCGGCGTCTCCAGCGATTCCTTGCTCCGCTGAAACATCCACTGCATTCCCACGCAGATGCCAAGAAACGGAATCCCGCGATCGATGCCATCGGTAATCGCCTGCCGCAAACCTGATCGCGCAAGCGCCGCGGTCGACGCAAAGTGACCCACTCCGGGCAAAACAATCTTCGAAGCCTTGGCAACCTCTTCCGGATCAGAAGTGATCGCGCACTTCTGCTGCAGCCAGTCCAGCGCCTTTTTCACAGAGACCAGATTTCCCGCGCCGTAATCGACAATCGCAATCATCACAGCACTCCCTTGGTGCTCGGCAGAAGGCGGACCATGCGTCGGTCGCGCCAACAGGCCGCTCGAAGAGCGCGCGCAAATGCTTTGAACAGCGCTTCAATTTTGTGGTGACTCGACCGTCCATAGAGCACTCGGGCGTGGACGTTGGCGCGCGCGCCGCGCGCGAAACCTTCAAAGAAATCGGGAACAAGTTCGGCCTGAAGGTCGCCAACCAGTCGCGTGCGCACTTTGGTGTCGACGACGGCGGCTGTGCGCCCGCAAAAATCCACAGCGGCCATGCCCATGGTTTCGTCCATCGGCATCAGAAAATATCCCGCCCGCAGAATGCCGCGCTTGCTGCCCAGCGCCTTATCGAACGCCTGCCCGAGCACAATGCCAACATCTTCGACCGTGTGATGTTGATCTACGTCGAGATCGCCGTGCGCTTTCACCGTCAAATCGAATCCGCCGTGATGAGCGAACAATTCCAGCATGTGGTCGAAGAATCGAATGCCAGTCGAAATCTGATAGCGGCCGCGGCCTTCAATGGCGAGCGAGATCGCAATCTGAGTCTCTTTGCTGACGCGATTGATGCTGCCTTTTCTCATCTTTCCTTTTCTCAACTCCCTTTTCTCAACTCTGCTTTTCTCCTCTTCACTTCTCTCAACGCTGCGACGCTCCCTGCGCTATGCCTAGCTCTTCGCACGTCTCCTGGAACGCAGTCAGCAGGCGATCCGTGTGTTCGCGAGAGCCCAGAGTAATGCGCACACATCCTTCACACCCTTCATCGCTCGAACGGTCGCGCACCAGAATGCCGCGCCGGCGCATGTGCTCCACAAAAGACGCCGCCGCGCCCACGCGGGCGAGCACAAAGTTCGCCTGACTCGGCCAAAACTGAATTCCGCTGCCTTCGAGCGCGTGCTCAAGGCGAGCCTTCGACTCACGAACCTCGCTGACATACTGCTGAATGTAAGCTTGATCGCTCAACGCTTCTGGCAGGCAAGCCAGCGCGGCTGCATTCACGTTATATGGCGAACAAATGCGGTGTACCGCTCGCATTTGCTCTGCATCGCCGATCAGCGCACCACTACGCAGCCCAGCCAGCCCGTATGCCTTGGAAAACGTGCGTGCGATGAAAAGATTCGGAACTTTGGCGCGTGCGGCCAGCAGGCTTTCCCCATAAAACTCGAAGTAGGCTTCGTCCACGAGCACCGCCGCATCTGGCGCCGCACGAGCAATTCGCAATAGATCCGCCGCAGGCGCGACTGTTCCGGTGGGATTGTTCGGATTCGCAATCGCTATCATCCGGGTTCGCCGCGAAATGCGATCGCAAAGATCATTGGTGGGGAACTCGAAATCTTTGCCCGCAGGTACGGTAATGACTTGCGCTCCCGCTGCCATCATGTAAATTCGGTACATCGAGAAAGTCGGCACAACAATTAGCGCTTCGTCGCCCGGTTCGATATACGCTTCGCACAGCAGATGGATGGCTTCATCGACGCCATTCGTCAGTAGCACTTCCGCCGGGACGATTCCTAAAAACTCGGCCACTTTCCCTTCCACTGGCTCTCGCTCCGGATAGCTTGCCAATTGTTCCGGAGTTATCTGACGCAGGCGTTCGAGCACTTGCGGCGAACATCCGACTGTATTTTCGTTGAAATCTAAACGGAGTCCATTCCTTCCCGCCAGCGGCGGATGGTAGGAAGGCAGAGTACGCACCGCTTCCCGCGGACTAAGCATGTTTGCACCTCACACGCACCGATTGCGCATGCGCAGCCAATCCTTCGGCACTCGCCAGACATTCGATCGCAGGCGCAATCCGCTTGAGCCCGTTTGCGGTAAGCCGCTGCACGGTAATTACCTTCACAAAATCTGCTACGCTCAGCCCTCCGCGCGACCGCGCTTGTCCCGAGGTTGGCAGCACGTGATTGGGACCGGCAGCGTAATCGCCCGCGGCTTGCGCCGAATAATCGCCAACAAAAATGGATCCGGCATTCTGGATAAACGGCACGTCATCGGCCGCTAGCGTGATGTGTTCAGGAGCGATTCGATTCGCCCATTCTCTCGCTTGCTCTCGCGACGCCGCGACCAATACTGCGCCGCGGGCTCGCAAAGATTTCAACGCGATTGGATTCCCTTTTGCGAGCTCTGCCACACTCTCGCTCACAAGCCGCCCTAATTCGCCAGCTGTAGTAATGAATAAAACCAGCGTCTGCGGGTCATGTTCCGCCTGCGCCACTAGATCGCCGGCAATAAATCTCGGTCTACCAGAGTCGCTCATTATGACGGCCTCCGTCGGCCCCGCCAAAAAATCAATCGCACAGTCGAATGCAACCACTTTTTTCGCGACCGTGACGTACGCGTTCCCTGGCCCTACAATTTTATCGACTTGTGAAATCGTGGCAGTTCCATATGCCAGTGCCGCAATCGCCTGAGCGCCGCCCACACGATAAAATTCATCTACGCCCAGCATTTGTGCCGCCGCCAGAACTTCCGCCGAAGGCTTTGGCGATACTACCCGGATATTCTTCACGCCCGCGACCTGCGCCGGAATTACCGTCATTAATACGGTCGAAACGAGCGGATAGCGCCCGCCCGGAATATAGCAGCCGACCGATTCCAAAGGCCGCACAATTTGCCCGAGAGAAATCCCGTCGTGCGTGCGCATCCAACTCTTGGGCTTTTGCCACTCGCAGAAACGGCGAATGTTTCGCGCAGCCTGGCGCAGAGACTTACGCAAGTCGGTTGAAATCGCGCCCCACGCCGCCGTCATTTCTTCCTCGGAAACCCGCAACGATTGTTTCGCAGCCAATCCGTCCCAACGCTCGGCATAGGGGCGCAACGACCGATCGCCGCCGCTGCGCACACTCGCAATGATCCGCCGGACCTGCGGTTCCAGGCCGCTCAACTTTGCCCCGCGAGTGGCCAGCCGTTCCACCATCGCACCGGCTTCGCGGCCGGAGACGATCCGCATCACAACACCACCTTATTCAGCGGGTATTCCACAATACCGTGCGCCTGCGCCTCTTTGAGGCGAGGAATCACATCCCACGCGGAGCCTTCGTCGATCACGGTGTTCACCGCGAGCCAGTCTTCGTCACTCAGATGAGAAATTGTCGGCTTCTGCAGCGCGGGCAATACGGCCAAGACAGCGGCGAGATTTTCTTTGCGGACATTTAACATCAGTCCCACCCGGTCCTGCGCTTCCATCGCGCCTTGCAGCATCAGCGCCAGATTGTCGATTTTTTTCCGCTTGTCGCGGTCCGCATACGAGTGTTGATTGGCGATCAACTGTGTGTTCGACTCGAGCACCGTTTCCAAAATGCGAAGCCGATTCGCCTTCAACGAACTTCCGGTCTCGGTGACTTCGACAATGGCATCCGCCAACATGGGTGGCTTGACTTCCGTGGCGCCCCAGGAAAAGTCGACCCGCACCTCAACGCCTTTCTTACGAAAATAATCGCGCGTAACTTTTACCAGTTCGGTGGCAACGATTTTATTTTCAAGGTCCTCCGCTCGCTGAACCGAAGAATCCTCCGGCACCGCCAGCACCCATCGCACTTTGCCGCGGCTGCGCTTGGCATAAATCAAATTACTGACGGTGACCACCTCCAGCCCACTCTCAACGATCCAATCAAATCCGGTCAAGCCCGCGTCAATGGCACCATGCTCGACGTAGCGGGCCATTTCCTGGGCACGGATTAACATGCAATCAATTTCTGGATCCGAGGTGCGGGCAAAGTACGAACGGCCGTCGGTATAGGCGGGAAGCCCGGCTCGCGCAAATAATTGTAAGGTCGCCTCCTGCAGACTACCTTTCGGAATCCCGATGCGCAGCTTCATCGCGACTCCTTCGGCAAACTTGCACCCTGCGCTAGCTCGGATAAAGAAATGTTTTCCGTGAAACATGATCGAGTGCCGCGATGGCACACCACCCCCGCTCCCTCGACTTCCACGCGCACCAGCAAAGTATCGCGATCGCAATCGGTGTGAGCGGAAACAACCTTCAGCCGGTTTCCTGAACTCTCGCCCTTCATCCACAATTTCTGCCGCGTCCGGCTGAAGAACGTTACATACCCCGCCGTTAGCGTCTGCTCAAGAGCTTCGCGATTCATAAATCCCACCATCAATACTTCGCCATCTGTGGAATCCTGCACCACGGCGGGAAGCAGTCCGCTCATCTTTTCGAAGTCAAAGTCTACGTTCATAACTTTCCTTTCCTGCAAAGCCCGTCATCAAAATGAAAAGCCCGCTGAGCATTGTCGCGTCAGCGGGCCGAAACTCCTGAAAAGTGCTGTTAGATCAAATCTGCAATCTCAGGTGCACATCGCCGCCGTCGCGCTATGCGCGTGATGGTGATGGCGGTGATGGAAATGAGACGACATCCGTTATTCAGGGTACGAAAACGGCCCTTGCCGGTCAATACTATAAACATTCCAATCGCATCTATTTTTTTGATTCTGGCCATCGAGATTTTGCATGCGGCCTAGGATGCTGCGACCCTGTCCTGATACGATTCGAATTCCGTATCGTTGAACGTCTTCAGGCTGACACGGAGCAATCATGAAGAATTCGTTCCCTGCCTCGCGCTTTTTGGTTCGCACTGGAATCGTTTTAATCGGTCTGATCGCAACCGCTTTTCACGCTAGCACGCAGGCACAGGTCGCAAATGACCCTCCTGTGTATGGCCCGTTTAACGGCGTGTTCTTGCCGGACGGCGATGGCCTGAAGAAGCCGCTGGCGAAAAACGATTCGGTTCTGCGCGCCGATTCGCCATGGTCGATCTATGCCTGGGTGAAGCCTGCGGAAGCGCTGAAAATGCCGAGTCTGGTGGCGGGGTTAGGAGAGCCTGAAGAGGAATTTTCCCGATATCTTGCGTTGAGCGCAGATAACCTGATTCTTTGGATTGGCAAAGACAACAGTATTTTCGCACCCGCCGCGCTCTCGCCCGGGAAATGGCATTTTGTTGCGGCGACATTTGACGGCGAGGAGTTTCGCCTTTACAGCGATGGCGCACAAATTTCCAGCGGCCAATTGGAATCGGGGAGCGTGAGTCCCACACTCGAAATGGCGCCTCCCTATTTGCCATCCCCCAACTGGCGGCACTTCGGAGGATCCATCGCTTCGCTCACCGTGATCCGCAGCGCATTGAGCAGCGACGAAATCAAACAGCTCTATGAGAAGCCCGCGGACTTTTCGCTCATCGAGTTTGAAGAAGGCTCGAAGCCGTGGCCGGTGCAAACTCGAGGACAAGCCGGATACCGCGCACCGCAAGATCCCGCAACCATGCCGCACACCAAGGCGGCGTTCTCGCATGCAGTAGCAAAGCCGCTGCAGACGCACGAGATTCTCCAGGCAAACGGTGACGGTCACTGGACGCTCGCCGCCGGGCTGGACCATGATTCCCGCTCCGCAGTTGGACGCCGGCGGTTCTTTAATTTCGCAGGTCGGGTTCAATGCCAGAGACTGGATGGCTGCCACCGTTCCGGGAACTGTTCTTACTACGCTGGTCGATCGCGGCATCTATCCCGATCCCGATTACGGTTTGAATAATCTTGCTATTCCAGAAAGTCTGAACAAACAGGATTACTGGTACCGAGTGGAATTTCACGCGCCCAAAACAACTCAGGCGCAGCGGCTCACGCTCACTTTCGAGGGCATCAACTACAGGGCAGAGGTGTGGCTGAATGGCACTTCCGTCGGCTCGATCAAGGGAGCATTCATTCGCGGGACATTCGATGTGACCGCTGTTTTGAAGCCGGACCGGCAAAACGTTCTGGCGGTGCGCGTCTCGCCGCCGCCTCATCCGGGCATCCCGAACGAACAATCGATCAAGGGTGGTCCTGGAGAAAACGGCGGCATTATGTGCCTCGATGGCCCAACGTTTGTAGCAACGGAAGGTTGGGATTGGATTCCGGCGGTGCGCGACCGCGATACAGGAATATGGCAGCCTGTAACCCTCACTGCAACTAGCACCGTGAAAATCGGCGACCCGCAAGTGGTCACGTCGCTACCTCTGCCCGATACCACGCGCGCTGACGTTGTAATTAACCTGCCACTCAGAAACGTTTCGAATGCGCCCGTCACCGGAACTTTGAAAGCTAGCTTCGGCGACATCACTGTGACCAAACAAATCACATTGCCGGCAGGCGAAACTACAATCTCGCTGGCGCCGTCGGAGTTTGCGCAACTCACCGTACAGCATCCGCGCCTGTGGTGGCCGAACGGCTATGGCAAGCCGGAGTTATACAACTTGCACTTGAGTTTTTCTGACGGCAACAGCGAGTCGGATTCGAAACAGTTGCGCTTCGGCATTCGAGAAATCACCTACGAATTGAGCCTGCTCGACAACACAGGCCACCTGCGCAGGCTGGAATATTCTCCGACTACCGCCAGGTTGACGGCAGAACAGGTCGTCGACGTGCGCCACGACGGCATGCGCCAGATTCCTGCCGCCGATCCATTCCCGTCGGCTTTTCCGCAGGAGTGGAAGGATGGATGGAAATCCTGGGTCGCATCGCTCATGCCCGGCGCCGAGCAGTCTCCATCAATAAAAATGCTCGACGACACAAGAACTTCTCCGTATTTGGTGATTAAAGTGAATGGAGTTCGCATCGCGTGCCGCGGCGGGAATTGGGGTATGGACGATTCGCGCAAGAGAGTTTCCCGCGAGCATCTCGAGCCTTTTTTTCGTCTGCATCGCGATGCCCACTTAAACATCATTCGCAACTGGGTCGGCCAGGATACCGAGCAGACTTTTTATGATCTTGCTGACGAATACGGTCTGATGGTGTGGAACGATTTTTGGGAATCGACGCAGAACTATAACGTCGAAGCCGAAGATCCGGCGCTCTTTCTGGATAACGCTCGCGATACCATTCTGCGCTTCCGCAATCATCCCTCGATCGTGGTGTGGTGCGGGCGCAATGAAGGCGTGCCCCAGCCCATCATTAATCAAGGGCTGATCGATTTGACCCGCACTCTCGATGGAACCCGCTACTACTTTCCCAGCTCGAATCAGGTCAATCTGCAAAACAGCGGGCCTTATAAATATATGGATCCCACGCTTTACTACACCTCTCTGAACCATGGTTTCTCGGTGGAAACTGGAACTCCGTCGTTTTCCACGCTGGAATCTTTTCGCGCGTGGATTCCGAAAGAAGATCAGTGGCCCATCAGTGATGACTGGGCCTACCACGACTGGCACCAGAGCGGGAACGGCGACATGGCTCCGTTCATGGCGCAGATGCAAGCCGAGTTTGGCGCTCCGGTGAGTCTTGAAGATTTCGAACGCAAGGCGCAGATGCTTGATTATGTGGATCACCGCGCAATCTTCGAAGGAATGAACGCCCACCTTTGGGCGCCGAATAGCGGACGCCTTCTGTGGATGACGCAGCCCGCATGGCCGAGCAACACCTGGCAAATTCTGAACGCCGACTACGATACGCAATCATCTTTTTATGCGGTGAAAAAAGCTTGTGAGCCGCTTCATGTGCAACTCGATCTGTCGAATTACGACGTCGCCGTAGTGAATACTACGAATGATCCGAACGCCGCTCGTGCTAGTCGGCGCCAGCGTGTATTCGCTCGACAATAAGTTATTATTCCATCGCGAAGAAAAACGAGACGCAGCCGCGGATGCCGTTACCGATGGCTTCCGCCTGGAACTTCAACCACTGCTCGCAGCGCAAGGAATGGTGCTGGTGAATCTGGAGTTGCGCAACTCGTTGGGAGAAGTAATTTCCAGGAATCTTTACTGGCTGGGACAGGACAATTCTTCTTACCGCCGCTTGACTCATCTGCCTGCTGCTACTTTGTCGGCGACGGCAAAGTCCGCTCGGGCCGGGGACGAAATCCACGTGCAGGTTGAACTGCGAAATACGGGAACGGCGGTCGCGCTGCAGAGCAAGTTGACGCTCTTGAACGCCGGAGACGGTTCCCGCATTCTTCCCGCATACTTCAGCGACAATTATGTTTCGCTTCTTCCTGGCGAAAGCCGGGAGATCGAAATCGCGTATCCCGCAAAATCGGCTGCCAGGAGCGCGCGCAGATAGCTTTGCGGGGATGGAACATTTCAAAACAGGTGGTTGCGATCCCCTAATGGTTCAGGATCCAGCCGCGCCGGGTTTGATTTCCGCTGCCTTGCCGTCGTGATACACGATCACCAGGGGCTTGCCTCCGTTCGGATAACGCACCGTTTTTTCCACCGAACTGTCGCCCGCGTCGGGCACGCCCATGCCAATCGCAAAATCCGCCTGCATCTCATTCATGCCCGGCTTGACCTGATGCTGCTCCACGGCCTGCCAAACATCCGGCGGCCAGTGCTTGTAGAGATCGTGCGGATCCTCGACGAAAAACATTTCGTCCGAATAAATCTTGTATTGCCCGTCCGCTTCAAAGCCAATCGGAACCGCGTAGTTCTTTCCATCTTTTTCGAATACAGCCATCACTTGCACTCGTTGGTCTGAGCCCTGCGGCTTGGCCGTAAGCACGTCCTTGACCTGCAATTTTTCGATCGGCAGCAACAACCCGGCTTCGTGCGCAAAGTCCACACGCTTCTCTTCTACTTGATAGGGGTAATACGTGTAGCGATATCCTTCCTTTACCCATTCCGGTTGCTGGGTAAGTTGTTTCGCGCTCTTCACATCGTAGGGATAAAGCTTCTTCGGATTGACGTAGTAATCGGGATTGGAATAGCCGACATTCGCGGCTTGCTTCTGCTTGTCCGCAGCCAACTTGTCTTCATGGCGCTGGTAGAGAATGTAGCCCGTTCGCAATCCCGCAACCACTATTGCAAGCAGCAGCGCCAGTTGTATCTTCTGCTTCGCCTCAGTACTGATCATGGCAGAACTCTACCAACTTTTCTGGCTCGGCCAACCTCAACGTATGGGCACGCAGCTATAAGGTAAACTGGAAGAGAGGTACTGCTGCGATGGCTGCCATTACTGAACATGACGTTCTGAGCGCTTTGAAAAGCTGCTACGATCCCGAAATTCCGGTCAATATTGTCGATCTCGGCCTCATCTACAACGTGAATTTTGCTCCCGCGCTGGCCGAACCTCAAAACATAAATCCTGAAGACTCGAAACAGGACGTCATCGTGGAAATGACATTAACCGCACAAGGCTGCCCGGAGCATGTAAACATTAGCGCACAAGTCAAATCCCGCATAGAGCAGCTGCCCGGCGTCGGCAACTGCACTGTGAATGTGGTATGGGCGCCCCCCTGGACCCCCGAACGCCTCAGCCCAGAAGCCAGAAAACAGCTGGGCATCGAGTAAAGGCCCGAATTCGGACCTTGGACGTCGGACCTCAGGCTTCGGACCGGAAGAGTTAGATTCTAGCTTTGTGCTCGAAAGTCAGAGGTCCAAGGTCTGAGGTCAGCCCTTTCACCCCAGGAACTCTTCCCAACCCGCGCCGCCTCGCCCCGCCGCTGCGGTAAGCCGCTTGCCGGCTTGGCCCGCCATTTCCATCACGCGCATGCCGCGTTCGAAATAGTCCGGCATCGATTGACGCACCTGGTCGAATTGGTCCGGGTATTCCGCCGCCAGCAATGCGAGACTGACCCCGGTGGCCAGCACTCCTGCCGGATATCTTCTCTTGGCAAAACAAATCGCCGCTGCGCCGATCGATGCGAGAACCAGAACCTTCTTCCACGAATCCATAGTTGTCCCTCAAAGGAATCTAGGTTGCAAAAAAAGGAAGCCGTGTTGCCGAAATTGTAGCAACCACCGCGCGAACTTCAACTACTCCCTGTGCGCTTAAGCTGACTTCGTGCCTTTCCTTTATACTTCCTCCTTCGCCGGGGGCTTGCATGTTCTCATCTGGAAAACGCCTCACCGCATTGCTGCCCATCCTCGCTCTAGCCACAACCCTAGCGGCGCAATCCAAGCCGCGCGCCCGCGATCTGGGAGTTCCCTTCGATGGAACTCCGGGCCCGAATAATGCCATCACCGACGTAAAAGGAGTTGAAGTCGGCCATACCACGCTCATTTCCGGTGAAGGAAAACTCGAAGTCGGCAAAGGCCCGGTTCGTACCGGCGTTACCGCCATCCATCCTCGCGGAAAGGCCAGCAATGACGCTGTATTTGCCGCCTGGTTCACGCTCAACGGCAATGGCGAAATGACGGGCACAACGTGGGTTGACGATTCCGGATTTCTGAACGGTCCAGTCATGATCACCAACACGCACAGCGTTGGCGTGGTCCGCGATGCGGTGATTGCGTGGAAGGTCAAGCACGGCACGCCCGACATGGAAGGCTACTGGTGGTCGCTTCCCGTGGTTGCCGAAACCTGGGACGGCTATCTCAACGACATCAACGGTTTCCACGTTAAGCCAGAAGACGCGTTCCATGCCCTCGACACTGCTCACTCAGGCCCAGTCGAGGAAGGCAACGTGGGCGGCGGCACCGGCATGATTTGCAACGAATTCAAAGGCGGCATTGGAACCTCGTCGCGCGTGTTGAGTGCCAAGGGCGGCAGCTACACCGTCGGAGTGCTGGTCCAATGCAACTACGGCTCGCGCGAGCAGCTTCGGATTGCGGGCGTCAATGTCGGCCGCGAAATTCCTGAGCATACTGTATGGCAGAAAGATGTAGGCTCCATCATTGTCGTCCTGGCGACAGATGCTCCTCTGATTCCTACCCAACTCAAGCGCATGGCCAGAAAGATATCGCTGGGACTGGGCCGCGACGGCAGCTATTCCGGCGATGGGTCGGGGGACATCTTCATAGCATTTTCCACCGCGAATCCCGGCGCTGTGGGCAGTCAGGGATTGCATCAGCTCACCATGCTGCCTAACGATTCGCTGGATGCGCTTTTTCTGGCGACTGTCCAGGCAACCGAAGAGGCGGTTGTGAACGCCATGGTCGCGGCCGAAACCATGACCGGCATCGATAATCACACGGTCATCGCTTTGCCGCATGACCGTCTACGGGAAGCGCTGAAAAAATACAATCGCTTAGTCAAGTAATCGCTGCCGGCGGGCTTTGAAAATCGAGTCGCACACCAACCGGGACGCAGATTTTGTCCTCTCATTGAATACAATTAAGAGTGCAAGTTATGTCAGAAATCATCCAGTACTTAGCCACAAATCTGCGTCGTCGCGTTAGACCCACTGCAGCAATGACTCGCGCTCGCGTTGGTGGGTGCGGTGGTTTTATTCGCGCAGAAATCCAAGCCGTCGCAGCCCGCGAGCGGCCCGGCGCCTTCGAATCCAAAGGCCTCGCCCAGCATTTTGCCCCAGATTCCATTGAACGACTCTGCCGTCTTGCAACACCTGAACCAACTCATTCGCTGGTATCGTCAGTCGACCACCAGCATTCAGTCGGTGGGGTTACCCAGCGACGCCATCTATCAGGACAACGCCAAAACGCTTGCCTCTCAAGCGGTGCAGCTGGGCTTTCAATCGGCGAAGGCCGAAGCCGCTTTCATCGCTGCCCAGCAAAAAAGCAGCGGAAACCAACCCTCCGCCGAAACCAGCCAGCAACAAAATCTTGCGCAGCTGGAAGAAAGAACCTCCACTCAAATTGACCAATTGCAATCGCAGATCGAATCATTAAATGCGCAAATAACCAGCAAGCCAGCCTCCCGCCGAGAAATTTGATTTCGCAGCGGGACGCGATGCAGAGCGAATTGGAGCTGCAGAAGGCTCTGCTCGATGCGATTCGCAAAATGTCATCGTTCGTGGAGACTAATGGTGAAATCTCTGGTGGTCTCGCCGGCGGCATCAATCAACTGGCGCGCTCCATTCCCGATGTCCTCAACGCCAATGCCGCTCCGCAAAAAACAACCACTACGCCCGCGCCATCCAAACCTTCGCTGGCCAACTCCGGCGGCCTGATCAGTGAAGCGATGACTCTCTATAACTACGTCACCGCCATGCATGAGATTGATGGGCTAATCCAGCAGACCGACCATACTCGAGATGTGGCGGACCGCTTGCGCACCCCACTCCGCGATGCGTTGCGGATCACCATCCAACGCAGCCAGACCTTGGCGAGTCAGCCAGCGGCCACCGATCCCCAGCAACTTCAGTCAGAAAAACAAGAGTTCCGGGAACTTACCGAGCGCTTCAAACAACTTTCGGCCGCTCTTCTTCCGCTGAGCCAGGAAATTATCGTACTCAACGACAGCAAGACCAACTCTAGCGAATGGCGTAACTCGATTTCGCGGGAATCCAGGCAGGTGCTTCGTTCTGTACTTACCCGAGTCATTGCAATTGTGGTCGCGCTGGCCATCATTCTAGTTCTGTCTCAAGTCTGGCGCCGCATTACCTTCCGCTATGTCAGCGATCCCCGCCGCCGCCGCCAATTTCTGGTCATGCGGCGCGTTGTGATCGGGTTCATGATCGCAGTCGTTCTCGTGCTCGGTTTCGTCAGCGAATTCAGTTCCCTAGCAACCTTTGCCGGATTCATTACCGCAGGCATCGCCGTTGGATTACAGGCTGTTCTTCTTTCCGTCGCCGCGTATTTCTTTATTATCGGCCGCTATGGCATCCGTGTCGGCGACAGAATCAGTGTCGCCGGCGTCACTGGGGATGTAGTCGACATCGGCCTGGTACGGCTATATCTGATGGAACTCGCCGGCACAGGATTGGATTTCTATCCTACCGGGCGGATCGTCGTATTCTCCAATGCGGTTCTTTTCCAAACCAGTACGCCTCTCTTCAAGCAGATTCCCGGAACCGAGTATGCCTGGCACGAAGTTGCGGTGACGATTGCCCCCAATGGAAACCATAAATTGGCGCAGGAGAAATTAGTTGCCGCGGTACAGGAAGTCTATGCGCGATATCGCGATAATATTGAGCGACAACACGCCGAGATCGAGCGCCACGTCGATATTCAGGTGGAAATGCCTCGTCCGGAGGCCCGTCTACAGTTCTCCGATGCTGGACTGGAACTGCTGGTTCGCTATCCAGTCGAGATCCGAAATGCGCCAGACACCGACGAGCAGATGACCCGGAAAGTTCTGGAATTGATTGAGACCGACACCGCAGTAAAAGCTGCCGTCTCCGGGAGTCCTAAATTCCGCTCAGTTGTGAAGGGATAACTCCATGCCCAAAACCGCAAAAAGAATCGCCGTAGCCGTCGCCGCATTCATGCTCGTCGTCTTCGTCATCTTTCTGTTCAACCAAACCATGCAGATCGTGCAATCGGCGCGAACGGTCAGCTTTTCATTCGGGAATGCAGTGCTGTGGGGGCTCGTTTTACTTTACTGCACACTGCTATCGACTCCATTCGTGCTTTGGTTCCGTTTACCGAAACGCATCTTGCCGCCCGCCACAACCGAGGGAGTTGCGTATGACCGATTTCTTCTCGATTTCAAAAAGCGGCTGTCGCGGCATCCCCGGCTCCGCGGGCTGCCGTTGAGTTCCACCGAGGACATTGAATGCGCTCTGCAAACTCTGGATAAGCACGCGGATGATGTCGTCACGTCAACTGCCTCCGCGGTTTTTTTGAGCACCGCCGTTCTGCAAAGCGGCCGATTAGATGTCTTAGTGGTATTCGCCGCTCAAACTCGCCTGATTTGGCAGGTGGCGCATGTCTATTATCAGCGGCCGTCGCTGCGAGACTTTGTGCAACTGTACGCAAATGTGGCTTCCACAGCCTTTATCGCAGCAGGCATTGAGGATATTGATGTCGACGTACTGGTCAGCACTATCTTTGGCTCAACTGTGGCGGCAATTCCTGGAATGCATCTTCTCGCCAGTTCCGTCCTGTCCGGTTCTGCCAATGCTTTTCTTACTCTCCGCGTAGGAATGATCACCAAGGAATATTGCCGCTGCACGGTGCGCGTTGAAAAAACAGGTCTGCGCCGCGCGGCTACGCTGAAAGCCGCAAAGTTGCTGGGCGCTATTGTTCGCGATGGAACCGTCAAATTGTCGAAAGCTACCATGACCGCGTCCAGAGCAAAACTGAGCAATGCCTTCGACAGAATCATCGGACGGCACAGATCGGCGGAAAGCGCCTAGAACTGTCGGCACGCGCGAAACGGCAGTACAATCCAGAGGCGTTCAACTAATTCGAAGGAGATCGCAATGGCACAAAAAGTGATCGATGTAGTGGGAACATCAAAAGAGAGCTTTGCCAAAGCTGCGGAAAACGCAGTCGCAGAAGCGGCAAAGACGGTTCGCGGCATGAAGTGGGCGAGAGTGGCGGAACTGGAGATGGAATTGGACGGCAAGAAAGTCGTCCGCTACCGCGCCACCACTAAGATTTATTTCGACATTGAAAAGTAACTTTGTTACCGGCCCCGCAGCGGACTAAGCGCTCGTCATGGCGACGTGGTTTGTCTAAACGCGTCTCGCACTATCCTATACGTCGGCTCTTTTGCGGGCTCGGCCCCTACAATCCAAGCGCACCATAACTTCGGAAAGACCATCCTATGGCAACGAAGCAAGCCCTCCTTTCCTGGAGCAGCGGCAAAGACAGTGCCTGGAGCCTTCATCTCTTGCGGCAACAGAAAGACTGCGAGATTGCCGGCCTGCTGACTACATTCAACAAAGCTGCAGATCGTGTTGCCATGCATGCTGTCCGACGCACCTTGGTCGAAGCGCAAGCCCGCGCCGTGGGCATTCCTTTATGGGGAGTCGATTTGCCATGGCCTTGCTCCAACGAAGACTACGAGTGCCTTATGAAACAGACGTGCCAGGCCGCGGTGCAGGCGGGAATCGATCACGTAGCCTTCGGCGATTTGTTCTTGACCGACGTGCGCGCTTATCGCGAGAAGCAATTAGAAAACTCCGGATTGCAACCTCTTTTTCCAGTCTGGGGCCTACCTACACGCGAACTTGCCTCGACCATGATCAAATCTGGCGTGCGAGCCAAATTGACGTGCGTTGATCCAAGGCAGCTGGCCCCCGAGTTTGTTGGCAGAGAATTCGATGAGCAATTTTTATCGGAGCTGCCCCGCCACGTCGACCCCTGCGGCGAAAACGGAGAGTTCCATAGCTTTGTCTACGCAGGTCCCATGTTCCAGCAGAACTTACACGTCGAGGTCGGCGAAATCGTCTCGAGAGACGGATTTGTCTTCGCCGATCTCAGACTTTCATCCCCAGCCAACGTCTAGCGAGACACCAGACAAATTCATCAATTCCCTTTGTATTTCTGACGGCTGTACGGGGCAGTACTGACCGACTTTAACCGTTAGAGTTGCCTCCATTCGCGTCCTGGAAGCCCTCCGGCATGCCCGCAGGTATTAATCCCTACCTGAGCCTTTGGTTATCTGTTTCGTTCGCTCCCTCCGAATTAGATTCCCCAAAGACTCTCGCTTTTGAGCGTCGTTCTCAAATCCCCCTCCGAGAGGGCAATGATGTCCAGGCGCCAACCGGGATCGGCGAAGCAAGATTCAAATCAAGCTGTCTTGCAGTGCGCCGCTGCGTTCATCGTCCTTTTCTCGCTCTTTTTGTTCAATGCCTGTTCAGGCGTCTCGGTGCCTGGCAATGCCACCACCCCACCGGCAAATAATCCAACGCCCAGCCTGACGCTTTCTTCCACGCTTCCTTCCGCGACGGTCGGGTCCGCTTACAGTGGGGCTCTAAACGCCAGCGGAGGCACGTCACCTTACGCTTTTTCCATTGCCTCAGGTCAACTGCCCGGCGGCCTGACTCTTGGCTCTGCCAGCGGCACTGTATCCGGCACACCGGCCGCAGCCGGAAGCTTCAATTTTGCCGTTGCGGTTTCCGATGCCAGTGGACTCACCAAGCAGCAATCCTTACAAATCGCAGTAGCCAGTGCCCCGGTGACAACCCCTGCCCCGGTGCCGCCCCCGGCTCCGGCGCCTGCCCCCGTCAATTCATTTTCCAGCCTTCAGCAAAGCGCCGGGTGGGCAGCCTATGGCCTAACTCCGCCATCCTATGCGACCTGTTCACCTTCGCCCTGCGACGCGATTGTGTACTCCATGTCGCAAGGCATCAATTCTCCGTCGATGAGCGGAAACGCCACGCAATTTAATCTTGCCGGAACCACGCTTTACGCCGACGCTCTTTTCAACAATCATTTAATTGGCGACTTTTCTTCGCAAGGACTGCCCGACCCGAAACATACCCTGGTGCCGAGCTACCATAACTTTACCTACGACGTGTACTTCTACAGCACCAGCCTGCAACTTTCGCAGGCACTCGAGTTCGACATCAATCAGTTCTTCGATAATCTCGGGTTCATCTGGGGACACGAGTGCCGCATTGTCGGCGGCCACGAGTGGGATATTTGGGACAATGTGAACCAGCACTGGGTTCCCACCGGCATCGCGTGCAACCCCATCAGCAATTCCTGGAATCATCTGACCATTCAGGTGCAACGCACTTCCGACAATCAGTTGCTGTTTCAGACCATCACTCTGAATGGCGTGACCGGCACCGTGAACCAAACCTACAATCCCGGTTCAACGGCGGGCTGGTACGGAATTACCGTTAACTATCAGATGGATGGAAATTACCAACAGGCGCCCTACACTGTTTATCTCGACGACTTAACCTTCAGCTACCAGTGAGCACTCGCTAGAACTATCAGCTCAAGTCCTCCCGTAGTCCCGCGTTTTCTCCAGCGGGACGAGAGCCTGCCCTGAGCGAAGCCGAAGGGGATCTCCCTGTCGATCGACCGTCGGTCCAAACTAAAGCGCACGCCCGACCGCTTGCCAAAATCCTTCGCCACGTTGCAAACTTGACCATGAGGGTTCTCTCGCGATTCCTGGCGGCGGCAACCGATGCTGCGCAATTCCCCGTCGCCAGCCTGCCCGAGATTGCTTTCCTCGGCCGTTCCAATGTCGGCAAATCCAGCGTCATCAATTCCCTGGTCGGCACCAAGCTGGCGCGTACCAGTTCCACCCCCGGCCGCACCCGCAGCATCAACTTCTTCGAGATTCGCTGGCCGGGAAAGCCTCGTCCGGAACTCATTTTCGCCGACCTCCCAGGCTATGGATACGCCAAGATTTCGCGCGAAATTTCTCAGGAATGGCCGAAATTCATTGAGCCCTACCTGAATCAGCGTTCCACCCTGAGTTTGTGCATCGTTCTGGTAGACGCTAACATTCCTCCTCAACCCAGCGACCGCCAGCTGTTGGATTTTCTCAGCGCTTCGGGCCGCGAATTTCTGCTGGTCGCCACCAAGAGCGACCGGCTCTCCAATAATCAGCTGCAGAATGCCTTACGCTCCTTGGCGCAAGAGTATACCGCCGCCCGTCTGCTTCCCTTCTCAGCCAAAACGGGCGCTGGACGCGAGGAGTTGTGGAAGCAGATTCGCCAGGCGGCGGAGTCCATGGCCACGGCAGAAAAATTTCCCGGACCGACCTCTCCTTAGAACTTTCTTATCCCCTTTATCGACCGCTTAATGTTCAATCCGATTTGTCCGATAGAGACTTCAAGGATTCGCCCGTCAATTTAAGTCGAAAAGGGCGTGGCTTGTCGCTTAGGTGTGCGGAGATGGATCCAGGAGCGCCATGCAAGAGGACACAGATCAAAGCATTGCTTATCTCACGGCATTGAAGCGTTTTGACACTCCGGTCGCCGCGACTGCAACTGCAGCAGCGCCACAAACGCTGAGTGAACCTGAAGCCAACACCAGCGACCAGTTTCACGGCGCGGAAAAACGTCGCAGCCCTCGCTACAGATGCGAAGGCACCGCCGAGTTGCTCAAGTATGGAAGCGATGTTTCCACCTGGTCCACATTCGCCGACGTCAGCCTGCACGGCTGTTACGTGGAGTCGCAGGCTACGTATCCCGTAGATACTCTTCTGCACATGAAACTGGAAGCCAATGGCTTTCGCGTTGAAGCCAACGGCAATGTGCGCGTGAACTATCCTTATCTCGGCATGGGAATCGCGTTCGCGGAAATCTCGGAGCCGAATCGGACTCAGTTGAAAGGATTGTTGGGTACCATTTCCCGGCGCACCCGGGTCATAGGTCCCGCAAGGGACACTTCACAAACCATCAGTGGACCATCGGTAGAAGCAATCCCCATCGCCGATCCCGTTTCTGCACTCCGGGCGCTCACCGAATTCTTCCAAAGCCGCCAGATGCTTATGCGCGACGATTTCTTCAGAATCCTACGCAAGAGTCAAAATCCGTAGCGCGCTGAAGCCGTTTGCAACTCCAGAAAAATCGCGCCGAAGCGAATGTCATGCTGAGCGAAGTGCGAGAATCGCGAAGCGACTCTCGCGCGCAGTCGAAGCATCCCTATCCCCTTCCAACCGCCAGAACCAATTGTCTTACGGCTTCGGACCGCGCTGTTCGCTATGATAAAGACCCATGGCTCTCTATCTCATCACCGGCATCGGCGGATTCATCGGATCATCCCTCGCCCGAGCCCTGCTGGCACGCGGCGACCAGGTGCGCGGCGTCGACAACTTCTCCACTGGCAACCGGCAAAACATCGCCGAAATATTAAATCGCATCGACTTTCGCGAGGCCGACATTCTCAATCTCGATGCCATGCACAAGGCCTGCGCCGGCGTTGATTTCGTTCTCCATCAGGCCGCAATTCCGTCTGTACCGAAATCGGTTCTCGATCCGCTCGGCAGCAATCGCGCGAACGTCGATGGAACTGTGAACGTGCTCGTGGCTGCGCGCGATGCGAAAGTAAAACGCGTAGTCTATGCGGCCTCTTCGTCCGCCTACGGCGACACGCCCACGCTACCCAAGCACGAAGCCATGAAGCCCGACCCAATTTCTCCCTACGCCGTGGCCAAGCTGGCCAGCGAACACTATCTGATTTCTTTCTATCGCTGTTATGGGCTTGAAACCGTAGCTCTGCGCTACTTCAACATTTTCGGCCCGCGCCAGGATCCCTCCTCGCCATATTCGGGAGTGTTGGCGAAGTTCATTACGCTGATGCTGCGTGGCGAACAGCCCACAATTTTCGGAGACGGTGAACAGAGTCGCGACTTCACCTACATCGACAATGCCGTCGACGCAAACCTGCTTGCCTGCACAGCTCCAGCATCCAAGGCCGCGGGCCAGGTCTTCAACGTCGCGACAGGCACACGATTTACGCTGAATGAAACCTTCAAGCTGCTGCAGGGCATTACGCCCTATAAGGGACAACCCAACTACGGCCCCGAGCGCGGCGGCGACATCAAACATTCTCTCGCCGACATCTCGAAAGCCGAAGCCGCTCTCGGTTACAAACCCAAAGTAGATTTTGAAGAAGGCCTGCGCCGCACAGTGGAGTGGTATTGCCGCAGCTGAGAATAAGCAGCCGCTTACCTTGTCATGTTGAGTGAAGCAGAAGAAGACCTGTCATGTTGAGCGCAGTCGAAACATCGCTACCCACCGTCGCAATCGCAGCCCAGTGGCGCCGAGCAACGGCGCAAAACAGCAGCGAGCAAAATCGCGTCGGTGAATTTCGCAGAGCTAATTTAAAGTCGGCTCTGTTGAAATCACTGGCATCCGGTGAGTGGGGTCGAGTTTATTCAACTCCGTCACCAGAGCGGAAAAATTCTCCGCGTCCCGTTCGATCACGATCAGATCGCAAAGTTCCTGGAATCGCCGCATTGGTTCGGTATTCATCACAAACATTGGGTGCGACTGTCCGAAAGGCAGTTGCTACAGCGAAACCATGAGTGGGCGCACAAAATTCCCTCTGGCAAGCGGCCTTAATGCCGCACCCGACGGCTGTTTCCAAGCTCCCACCATCAAGTTTCGAGAATTTCGATTTCCGAAATTTCGAAAGCACAACGTACAATGACCGTTACGGCTTGGCTTAAGCCAGCCTTTAGAATCGCCGCGTCGATTTAGGCATAGACCTGAGAACTGCCATTGCATCCTGCCTACAGCATCGTGATTCCCGCCTATAACGAGGGCGCGCGCCTGGGCGCAACCCTGGAAAAGGTTCTCGCCTATGTGCATGCGCAAGGCTGGGATGCGGAGGTCATCGTCGTCAATGACGGCTCGCGAGACAACACCGCAGACATCGTTCGCTCTTTTTCCGCTAAAGAACCCGCGCTGCGGCTCCTAGAAAACCCCGGCAATCGCGGCAAGGGATACAGCGTGCGTCACGGCATGCTCAACGCCCGTGGCCGTTTTGTATTGTTCAGCGACGCTGACTTGTCATCTCCAATCGAAGAAGCTCCGAAACTTTTTCACGCTCTGGAGCAGGGCGCGGATATTGCCATCGGATCGCGCTGGCTCCGCGCCGAAACTCAAACCCAGCGCCAGCCGCTGCATCGCCAGCTCTTCGGCCGAATTTTCAATATGCTGTTGCGCGTCACCCTGGGACTGAAATTCAAAGATACGCAATGCGGCTTCAAGGCCTTTAAGCAACCGGCGGTGCAGGCGATCTTTCCGCTGCAGAAAATCGAGCGCTGGGGATTCGATCCCGAAATTCTTTTCCTAGCTCGAAAATTAAAATTTAAAGTGCAGGAAATTCCCGTCGTCTGGGGACACAGCGGGGGCACCCGCATTCATCCTCTGATCGACGGCTCCCGCATGTTTATGGAGATGCTTCACATTCGCTGGAATGACTTGACTGGAAAGTACGGCAGTCCACCGCCCACGGTGAAGGTGGTTCAAAGCCGCGCGCCTCGACCCAGAACCTAACCTCAACTCCATTGAGGGCAGGGCGCCCCCAAACCTTGAAGTCCTAGGCAGATCGTTCTGCTTGTCCTGCACAGGAAACGGCAGAGGCCCTCGTTGCTTCGAGAACTCGCCTCCCCATTTCCGCAGTAGAAATCGCGGCAGGCGATTTTCCCGCCAAATCCGCCGTTCGCGCGCCTTTCGACAGCACTGACCCAACCGCACTCTCCACGCACGCCGCTTCCTTCTCCAACTGAAACGAATGCCGCAACATCATCGCCACCGACAGTATCGCTCCCAGCGGATTGGCAATTCCTTTCCCGGCAATGTCCGGAGCAGAACCGTGCACCGGTTCATATAAGCCAACCGGCCCTCCGATGCTCGCCGAAGCCAGCAACCCGAGCGATCCCACGACGCCTCCGGCCTGGTCGGAGAGAATGTCGCCAAACATGTTTTCGGTAAGCAGAACATCGAAATCCGCAGGCCGTTGCACCAGCAGCATGGCCGCCGAATCCACGTACTGATGACCCAGCTTCACTTCCGGATAATCTTTGCCCACACGCGTGACAACTTCCCGCCACAGCCGCGAGCATTCGAGAACGTTGGCTTTGTCCACCGACAAAACTTTGCGTCGCCGCTTCATCGCCAATTCGAATGCCACGCGCGCAATGCGTTCGATTTCCGATTCGCTATACCGCATAGTGTTGACAGCAACGCGCGAACCCGGATTTCCTTCGATCGACCTGGGCTGGCCGAAGTAAGCTCCGCCCAGAAGTTCGCGCACGATCATGATGTCGGTGCCGCGCACGATTTCCGCGCGCAGCGGGGAAGTATCCTCAAGCGCAGGGAAGAAAACCGCAGGTCGCAGATTGGCGTAAGAGCCCAACTCGCGCCGGATGCGCAACAGTCCCGCCTCGGGACGAAGATGACCGGGATTATGATCGAACGCCGGACTTCCTACCGCGCCGAGCAACACGGCGGACGAACTCAGGCAGGCTTGCAGAGTGTCCGCAGGCAGCGGATCGTTCGCCGCAGTCAGCGCCGCTCCGCCGATTAACTTATGTTGAAGTTGAAGATGATGCCCAAAGCCATCCGCGATCGCCTGCAAAACGAGCACGGCCTGTTCCGTAACTTCCGGACCAATGCCGTCGCCGGGAAGAATGGTTAGTTTGAGAAGCATGCTGGAATTAGTCTAAGCGAGGAAAGCGGATGCACGCTCGTTTCTTACCTCACTTACTGGTTCACTTGGGTTCAGAGCCGAACCGAATTACGTTGCCGTCGGGATCTTCGACGTGCATCTCGAGCGCCCAAGGATAGTTGGTAGGTGGAAGGCGGATCTTAACGCCCCGGGCCTCGTATTCTTCTTGCAACTTCTCCACGTCATCGACGCCGATCCAGATCCACGCCCGCCCCGCGCCCTGCCCGCCG
This sequence comes from uncultured Acidobacteriaceae bacterium, assembly GCA_963801885.1. GTDB lineage: Bacteria > Acidobacteriota > Terriglobia > Terriglobales > Acidobacteriaceae > Sulfotelmatobacter. Next base: position 1,386,175 of record CAWDGL010000008.1, on the reverse strand, counting down.
CGGCACAAATAAATCCCCGCCCGGTCGCGATTGACACTGGTAAATTCGTCCGTGCCCCACGGCTGATTCTTGAAACCGAGAAGATCGACATAAAAGTGGAGGCTTGCCTGCATATCCTCCACGCGCAAGATGGGCTGACTGCCTTCAAAACCAACACGAGCTTGCTGACCGTCGCTCATGCTGGATCCATTTGAGCTAAACGCCCCAGAGATAATCTTCCTGTTGCGTCTGCTCGTGGCGGGAGTCGCCGTGCACCGACGCAGCGAAAGCTCTCGGCTGCTGCTCCGCAGGAATTTTCGGCGCCATGGGGAACGGTTGCACCGGCTCGGGCGTAGGCTCCGACGGCGCGATGGGAGTGACCGACGAGGCATTCACAGCAGCCGCTTTCGCCGGGGCAAGCGGCTCAATCAGCGGAGTCGCCGAGCCCGACGGCTTGTGCGTATCGCGAATCAGTTCCATCAGGTGATGATCTTCCACATGTTTGATCTTGTCGGCCAATCGGACAAAGCGGCGATAAATATCGTCAAGCCCGCGGCGGTCGAACTGATACCCCAACTGCTCACAGCGAATGCTGAGAGCGTGGCGGCCCGAGTGCTTGCCCAGCACCAGCTTCGAATCCGGCACACCGACAGATTTCGGCGTCATGATTTCGTACGTGAGCGGGTTCTTCAACATGCCATCCTGATGAATTCCGGCTTCGTGCGCGAAAGCATTGCGCCCAATGATCGCCTTGTTCGGCTGCACTGGCACGCCCGTGATCTCACTCAACATTTGGCTCGCGGCAAAAATCTGCTCGCCGACTACACCCGTTTCGTAGGGATAGCGATCCGGACGAACTCGCATTGCCATCACAATTTCTTCCAGCGACGCATTCCCCGCGCGCTCGCCGATCCCATTGATCGTGCACTCCACCTGCCGCGCTCCGGCCGATACCGCCGCCAGCGCGTTGGCCACGGCCATGCCAAGATCGTTATGGCAGTGCGCCGAAATAGTTACGTTCTCAATTCCTTTCACCCGCCGCCGGATCGTCGTGATCAACTCGCCAAACTCTGCAGGCACCGTATAACCGACCGTGTCGGGAATATTCAGCGTAGTCGCACCAGCTTCTACAACCGCATCGAGCACGCGGCATAGAAAATCAGGATCAGTGCGAGTCGCATCTTCCGGTGAAAACTCCACGTCCTCGCACAAAGATTTCGCGAAGCGAATCGCTTCCCGCGCCTGCTCCACACACTCATCGTGCGTGATGCGCAGCTTGTACTGCAAATGAATGTCGGAGGTCGCCAGAAAGACGTGGATCCGCGGCCGAGCCGCATGCTGCAATGCCTCCCACGCACGCTCAATGTCAGGACGGCAGGCACGGGCAAGCCCCGCAATAACAGGACGGCGCACGGCCAAGGCGATCGCCTTCACCGATTCGAAGTCGCCATCGGAAGCGATGGGAAAACCGGCCTCAATCACATCCACGCCTAATTGGTCGAGTTGATGAGCCAGACGCAGCTTTTCCGGCTGGTTCATGCTGCAGCCAGGCGACTGTTCCCCGTCACGGAGAGTTGTGTCGAAAATGGTGATATGAGCCCGCTCTGCGGTCATAATTTCATTTCCTCGAATCTTTATGGTACGGGCACGCGCGGGCAGAAGCAAAACTTATAATTCTTCAGTAATCATTAGCAATAGTTGTATAATAAGTTTTACTAATGTAATCCGTCAATTTGATTAGGAGGTGTCTTGGAACTTGCTCAATTGGAAGTCTTTCTGGCGGTTGCCCATGAACGGCGCTTCTCCCGCGCCGCAGAAAAGCTTTTCCGCACTCAGTCCGCGGTCAGCCAAACCATCCGCAAACTTGAAGACGAGCTGGGCGAAGCCTTATTCGATCGCTCGTCTCGCGAGGGCGTGCTCACCGATGCCGGCAAGGTTCTGCTCGAGTACGCGGAGAAACTGATCAACCTGCGCAGCGAAGCGGCCGAGTCTCTGACTGAATTGCGTGAATTGCAAAAAGGCAAACTGGTCATCGCCGCCAACGAATTCACTGTGCTCTATTTGCTGCCGGTGCTGGCGGAGTTCCGCCGCCTGCATCCCATGATCAAAATCAAAGTCGAGCGCGCTTTAGGCAGCCACATTCCCGATGATGTTTTGCGTTACGCCGTGGAATTCGGCGTGCTGTCCTACGAACCGCAGGAAGCCAGTTTGCACTCCGTGGTTGTGTACCTGGACGAACTCGTCTTCGTCGTACCACCCAAACATCCGCTGGCTTCCGCGCCGCAAGTCAGCATCCGCCAGTTGGGCGCGGAGTCCTTTGTCGCCCACATCGTCTCGTCGCCCTATCGGGAGAAGGTTTTGCAACTCTTCAAGACGCACAAAACTCCGCTACACATGGACCTGGAACTTCCCACACTCCAAGCCATTAAGCAGTTCGTCGCCATGGGGCACGGAGTAGCATTCGTCCCGGAAATCAGTGTAGAAACCGAGCTTGCCAGGGGAGAATTGGTCGCTATTCGAGTGCGCGAACTGCAGTTAAAGCGCAAGCTGCGCCTCATCTACCGAAAAGACGCGAACCTCTCGCACGCGGCCCGGGCATTTCTGAAAGTCGCCGAAGCGATGGCCCTCGATCGCAAGGGACGCTATCGCTTTCAACGTGAAAACTAACGCGACAGATCAAAGATTGAACTCATAAAAGAAAAGGAGCAAAGCGAACTTTGCTCCTTGATCGGAAATTCACCCAGCTTTAGCAGTCGGCGCAGATCTGCTCCTCGCGAAATGAAGCCAACGCCGCATCCAGCGATGGATGAACTTCCAGCACAGAGTTCAGATTGGTGAGTTCAAGCAACCTGCGAACCAGTGGAGTCGCCCCGGCGTATTTCACATTCACGCTCTTGCGCTCTGCCCAGGTTTGCAGCAAAGCCAATTCCCCAATTCCAGCGCTGTCCATCGCACTCACGCCACTCAAGTCCAGCACCAGATGCCGCGCCTGTTGCAACACTTCACCCGCAACCCGCGACAACTCGGCCGCTTCATCGCGATATACGATGCGCCCCTGGCAGAGCACAATCACAACATCGCCGCAATTCCGTGTTTCCAGACTGAGTTTCAACTTCAACTCCTTGGGGTATTGAAAGGCAACCGCAACCGCCGGCTGCGCGTGAACCCTGATTTGCCAATTCATGTCTAATGGTTGCATGCTAATAGATAGACGCGGGTCAATGGTTTTTGGCACCATGAAAATCACGTAAATTTTCGTTAACCTGGTCCCGGATCCGGATCGAACAATTTTTGCCGATTGGGACATCTTGGGCATCCAGTACACTGCATCTAACGGATTTCGTTGATTAAATTGCATTTTTTGCCGGCCCATGCGCCGGGGAGGAATAATTCGTGTCGAAGACTGCAGCCTCTGTGCTGGCATTCGTAAGTTTCATCTTGTTCTCGATTCCCATGGCGGCGCAATTTAAGGGACTTCTTCCCAATGGCAATGTCTACGCCGGCGTCTCCTACGGCCAGCTCACCGACGTTATTAATAAGCAGAGTTATCGCGGGTTTGAGGGAACCATCGAATTGTTTCCCTTAAGCCGTTTCCCGAAGTTCGGCTTTATCCTCGACGGCAGCGGCTACTATCGGCGCGGTTCCACTCCGGTTACGCAATATGTTTTTCTGGGCGGTCCGCGCATCACTTTCAGTTACGGAAAATGGAGCCCGTTCGTGCAAGCCTTGGGCGGCATTCGCCACATCAATTCCGACGGCTTTGTCTACAACCCCATTTCGATCGATGTGGGCGGAGGCACGGATTACAAACTTCGCTTCAAGAAGCTCTCCTGGCGCTTTCAAGCAGACTATTTATACGGGCACTATGCCACCGCTCGCCAAAGCGATTATCGGGCTTCCACTGGACCCGTCTGGCGTTTCTGATGCCGCTTTCCCAACGCCTATCTCAGGCCTTATCCCATCACGCATTTCTTCATCAAGCATTTCTTCATCAACCAATCCGCTCCGATACGAATCTCTTCTCCAAACGTCCAAAACTTTGCAACTGCCGTTGGGTTCATGGATGCGAAGAAGGAGAATCTTTTCATGTTGAAAGCTGTAGGACTCACAGCCGCACTATTTATTTTCGCCGGACTGGCAAGCGCCCAGGTGCCTTCCGGAAATATCTTCTTTGGATATTCTTACGAACGCACCAACACCACGGCTTTCGGCCCCAATGTGATCAGTTCGACCGTAACTGGGCCCAACCTGCACGGCTGGGAAGCCTCGTTTGAAGGAAAGATCGTGCCGTTTCTGGGAATTGTGGGCGACGTGAGCGGGCACTACGGTTCTCAAGACTTCACCGAACTTACGCCCAATGGTCCGCTAACCGTGAATGTGACTGGCCATGAGCAGGAATATCTGGTTGGACCGCGACTCTCCATACCCATCAGCAAATTCACGCCGTTTGCGGAGCTCATGGCTGGCGCTGCGCATATTCATACCGGCGGAACTTTGCCCGGACCTTCCAATACTTCATTTGCAACCGCGGTCGGCGGCGGACTGGATTATAAAATTTTTCGTCCCATCGCCGTCCGTGTAGAAGGCGATTATCTACGCACAAAATTCTTCAGCTCCACGCAGAACAATCTTCGCCTGTCGGCTGGAGTTGTTTTTCGCTTCTAGGCACGGGCATCATCACCTGTACTTAGATTCGCTCATCTGATCAACCTCAAAACGAAGCAGGATTCAGCTGGTTGGCTGAATCCCGTTTCTTACCGCCGGCAAAAATCACCAAACACCACCTGATGACGCTGAAAAAGTTAAGCACGCGGAGCGCTGTCAGCATCAGCCACCAATATTTTCGTACTCGACATCTTCGAGTAATCCTGAGTCGTCAGCGAAGTCAGCAAGTGCGGAATCAGCCGGGCATCGTTCTTCGCCGAAATGACAATCGTCAACTCGGTCGCGTTCGCTTTGTCGATCACGGTCTGCCTGTTCGTTGGCGTCATGCTCGGGATAATCGTGCTCTGAGTATTCATGAATTCGAACCCCCTGTTCATCGATCGTCAGATAAGTAAGCCGTGAATCAACCCATCCGCCTGAGTTGTAATAATGCACGTCCGCTTTTTCCACGTGGATCGCCTCGTGGGTATGCCCGCAAAAAATGCGGTCCGCCCCCCGCTGCTCGGCAAAGGCCAGCGCTCCCGACGCCACTTTCGGCGACATTCGCAGCCAACGCGTGTTCAGCCGGTCAATCAGCCTCGCCAGCGGCTTACCTTTCAAATCCATCTTCTGCAACTGCAGATAAAGCGACGTGCCCCAGCGGCTGAGCCGAACCCGGCTCACCTGAAATCCGTCGAACTGGTGGCCATGAATCGCGATATGCCGCAGGCCTGCGTATTCCCAGGTGTAATGCTGATACACGCGAACCCCCACCAGGTGTGACATGATATTCGCCAACCCGTGATCGTGATTGCCTTCTACCCAGACCACCTCAATGTTGCGCTTGGGATTCGAAAGCTTGCGAATATAGCCGAGAAACTTCCAGTGATCTTTCGTTAGGCGGGCAAAATTCAGATCGGCAAAAATGTCGCCCAGCAGAATCACGCGCTGAAAGCGGTTCTGTTTGAGAACTCGCGTGGCCTCGCGCGCATGACTGGTCTCCGCTCCCAGATGCAGATCGGAAAGGATCAGCGTGTTATACGCGGGCAGATCCATACTCCGGTTCTAACAGCCGATTGTTACAGCCCCATGAATAGTGCATCAATATTGGTGCATAGGTACTACGTGAGGTAACCGTTTCTCCATCGCCGCACATGAAAGCCTGTCCTGTTACGGGGCGCGTCAGCTTCGCAAACATGCGCTTTTCTGGCTGCTTTCGCCGCCACATAGTAAAGTGGTAACAGACCACATTTCTGAAAGGACCTTTTTGAGTTCAGGCATTCGCAATATCGCCATCATCGCGCACGTTGACCACGGCAAAACCACGCTGGTCGACGCCATGCTGCAACAGAGCGGCACCTTTCGCACCAACGAACACCACGTCGAACGGGTGATGGACTCGAACGAACTGGAGCGTGAGCGCGGCATTACCATCCTCGCCAAAAACACCGCCATCTTCTATCACGACGTAAAAATCAATATCGTCGATACGCCCGGCCACAGCGACTTCGGCGGCGAGGTCGAGCGCGCGCTGAAAATGGTCGACGGCGTCATGCTGCTGGTCGATGCCAGCGAAGGCCCGCTGCCGCAAACACGCTACGTTCTGAGCAAAGCGTTGGAAGCGCATCTGCCGCCCATCGTGGTCATCAACAAAATTGACCGTGCCGACGCGCGTCCGCAGGAAGTGCTGAACGAAATTTACGACCTGTTTATCGATCTCGACGCCAAAGAAGAGCAAATCGATTTTCCGGTGCTTTATACCAATGCAAAAACCGGCACCGCTAGCGTCGACATCAAAGGCGGGGGCGAAGATCTGCGGCCGCTTTTCGATGCGATCATAAAAACCATTCCTCCTCCCAAAGGAGATGCGTCGGGGCCACTCCAGATTCTCGTCGCGAATCTCGACTACAGCGACTACCTGGGACGGCTGGCGATTGCACGCGTATTCAGTGGGAAAATGCATACCGGCGAAGAAGTCGCCATCGCCAAGCTCGATGGCACGCTGCACAAAACGAAGATCACAAAATTATTTTCTTTCTCCGGGTTAAAACGCACCGACATCACCGAAACCGAGTTGGGAGACATCATCGCAGTCGCAGGTGTGGAAGGCATCACCATCGGCGAAACCATCACCGAAGCCGAAAACCCCGCGCCGCTGCCGCACATCGCAATCGATGAACCCACCATCGCCATGCTCTTCACGGTCAACACTTCCCCGTTCGCGGGAAAAGATGGCACCTACGTCACCTCCCGCAACTTGCGCGAGCGCCTGGAAAAAGAGTTGCTCACCAACGTCTCTCTGCGCGTGGAAGACACCGGCACCACCGATTCGTTCAAAGTGCTGGGTCGCGGAGAACTGCAACTTTCCATCCTGATTGAAATGATGCGGCGCGAGGGTTACGAACTCATGGTGGGCAAACCGGAGATCGTTACCAAACGCGACAAAGAAACTGGCAAGCTGATGGAACCGGTCGAGCATCTCACCGTCGACGTGCCCGAAGATTTCGTCGGCGTGGTGATGGAGCAACTCGGATCGCGTAAAGGCGAAGTCACCAACATGCACAATCACGGCTACGGACGCGTGCGCATCGAGTTTCGCGTGCCCAGCCGGGGCTTGATCGGCCTGCGCAGTCAGTTACTCACCGACACTCGCGGAACCATTGTCATGAACGCGCTCTTTGACGGCTACACCGAATGGCAAGGCGAAATTCCGCACCGGCTCACCGGCGCCCTCATCGCCGACCGCGGCGGAGTTTCAACCGCCTATGCGCTCTGGGGTTTGCAGGAGCGCGGAGAACTTTTCGTCGGCCCGGGTATAGAGCTCTACGAAGGAATGATCATCGGAGAAAACGCCAAAGACACCGATCTCGACGTGAATGCCGTCCGCGAAAAAAAGCTGACCAACATGCGCGCCTCAACCGCCGATGAAGCCATTCGCCTGGTTCCCTTCCGCCCTCTGAATCTGGAACAGGCCATCGAATTCATTGCCGACGATGAGTTCGTGGAAATCACTCCCAAATCGCTGCGGCTGCGCAAGAAAACTTTGCAGTCGAACAAGCGAAAAAGAACCTCGTACGCGACCGTTGAAGAATCGTGAAACGCCAGCGCGCACACCCGCAGAAGACCGAAAAGAATTCCAAAGATAAAGATAAAGACAAACTCCCGCTGCGCATGTTCCTGATCCCGTGCAGTTGCGGAACAACTTTCGCCGTCGCCGAAAACTACGACCATCAAGGCACTGCGTGGGGCCGTTATCTCGTCTGCCCAAGCTGCGGCAAACGGCACGATCCAAAAAATCGATTGCTGCAAATAGGATTTCACCCCGAGGGATACTGGAAGGTGGACGAGTGCTAGCCATCGGCGCGGGACTTCGCCAAGCTGTTCTTTTCAAAATCATTTAACAAGCGGCTTTCGGAAAACCTGCTATACTGCTCGCCGCATTCGACTGTTCGCCAGCTGCGGTTTCGATTTTCAGGAAGGCCCTCCCGACCTGCCAAGTCCGCCGAATTGCTTGCACTTCCGACAGCTCAATGCAGAGGCAGACGCGTGAAGAATATTTTTGTTGGAAATTTGAGCTTCAACACAAACGAAGACGAGCTCCGCACGCTTTTCGAACCGTTCGGACAAGTAGACCGCATCAGCATCATGACCGACCGCGATACCGGACGCTCCCGCGGTTTCGGTTTCGTAGAAATGGCCAGCAACGAAGATGGAGAAAAAGCAATCACCGCTCTGAATGGTTCGTCAGTGGGCGGCCGCACCATCAACGTCAACGAAGCGCGGCCCAAGACTGAGCGCGCCGGTGGCGGAGGAGGCGGTGGTGGCCGCGATCGCGGAGACCGTGGTGGCCGTGGCGGCGGCGGTGGCGGTGGCCGGCGCGACCGATATTGATTAAAGTGTCCCAGGAAATTCTGACCGAATCCCGCCTGCCTCCACGAGGCACCTTTTAACTTCCGCGACGGAGCCGCTGAACCAGCGGCTGCCGGTGGAGTGCGGCCTGCGTGCGCGATCTCGATCAACTGCAAATCTCGAATGAACGTAATGTTGAAAACTCGACTAATCATAATGTCGGATGCACGCAGTCTCGAAGGAACACAGGGAAGCGGTGGAGTCTGAAAAAAGATTCGTATCAGGGCATGCCTTCAGGCATGCCATCTCGCCGCAACGCTCGAATCGGCTTCAGCCGCTGGCGGCCGTGGCCCAAGGCGCGCGGGGCATAAAGCAATTGTCTCTCAGCCACCGTTGGCACGGCTGAAGCGAATGCTGACAAACTTCTTCGAACTGCATCACCGACCAACATTGAAGCGATTTCCCGTCCCCGTGTAGACTGTAAGCACCCGTGCGCGCCCGTAGCTCAGCTGGATAGAGCGGTTGCCTCCGGAGCAACAGGTCGGGAGTTCGAATCTCTCCGGGCGCACCATTTCCCTCCTCACCAATCCGCCAGACATACTCCACAGTTCTGACCGCCATCTCCACGGCCGGTGCTCAATTTTCGGGAACGTGATAAATTGCTTTCGCACTCAAAGAATCGAGATCAGTTCACTCCCACCCATTGGAGAAACTCTCAATGCGAATGCACCTCTTGAGCATCGTTAGACGGAAGCTCGTCACCTTAGCCATCGCAACTCTCGTCCTTCCGCTCACGATAGTTCTTGCCCAGGTAAAACAGGAAACGCCCATAGCCAAGCCCGAACCGGCCAAGACCGAACCACAAAACCCCGAACAATTCAAAGTAGAGCAGCAGGCCAGCAAAGGAACGGTCACCATCGGCGGCAACGCTATTAATTACGACGCATTCGCCGGCACGCTGATCGTGCATGCCAGGGATTGGGACGACGTCCCACAAAACGCGGACAAAGATGATAAGAACAAGCCCGCCGAAGCCAGCATGTTCTACGTCGCATATTTCAAGTCCGACAACAGGGGTGCGCCGCGTCCCATCACCTTCCTTTACAACGGCGGACCCGGCTCATCCACCGTGTGGCTTCACATGGGCGCATTCGGACCGAAACGCGTTGTCACTGCCGACGACGCCCACACCCCCGCCGCCCCATATCCCGTCGTCAACAACGAATACAGCCTGCTCGACGTGAGTGATCTCGTGTTTGTGGATGCGCCCGGCACCGGCTTCAGCCGCCTCGCCGGCAAGGACAAGGAGAAGGCATTCTACGGCGTTGACCAGGACGCATGGGCCTTTGGCGATTTCATTTATCAATTCCTTTCCAAATATGGACGCTGGAATTCGCCAAAATATCTGTTCGGCGAAAGCTACGGAACCACGCGATCGGCCGTCCTCAGCAATCTCCTGGAAACTGAACGCGACGTCGACTTCAACGGCGTGATCCTTCTTTCGCAAATTTTAAACTTCTCGCTCGATTCGGATTTTCCTGAGTTCAATCCCGGCATCGATGTGGCCTATCAACTCAATCTGCCTACCTATGCCGCCTCCGCGTGGTATCACCACAAACTGCCTGGGTCTCATCCGGAACTCGCGCCTCTGTTAACCGAGGTCGAGCACTTCGCCATGACCGATTACGCCTTGGCGCTTGGAGCCGGGTCGTCACTTCCTGCAGAACAACGCCACGCCATCGCCGCCAAGCTGCATGAATACACCGGCCTTCCGGTTGCCTACATCGAGAAAGCCGACCTGCGCATCAGCGGCGGAGAATTCGAGAAGAACCTGCAGGACGAAAGCAATCTCACCACGGGCCGCCTCGACACGCGTTTTTCCGGACCTGCCTTTGATCCGCTCAGCAAAGAAGCAGAGTACGATCCGCAATCGGCGGCCATCTCTTCCGCCTATGTTTCCGCCTTCAATGAATATGTGCGAAAAGATCTGAAATACGGCGAGAACAAGGAATACAAACCGGAGATTGAACTTTTTAAGTGGTGGAGTTTTGCCCATAAGCCTCCGGGCGTTCCGTTTGCGTTGCCCGGAGCAACGAACGTGATGCTAGACCTCGCGACCGCAATGAAATACAACCCGCAACTCAAAATTCTCTTGAACGCCGGGTATTTCGATCTCGCCACGCCTTTTTACGAAGGCGTCTATGAAATGCAGCACTTGCCGATTCCGCCTGACTTGCAAAAAAATATCGAATTCAAGTTCTACGAATCCGGACACATGGTCTATGCGCACGCAGCCTCGTTGAAAGCGATCCACGACAATGTCGCGGAGTTTATCCACAGCAGCGATAATTCGAAAAAGTAGAAGGAAGACTGAGTAGGACAGATTCTTCAAGGTACCGTCCCGGCTCATATGAAGGCCGCCGTCTACACAAAAACCAAAACCGGGAAGATCCTCGAAATAAAGGACCTTGAACAGCCGGTTCCGAAGAACAATGAAGTCGTCATAAGGGTTCGTGCCGCTTCCGTCAATCCTCTGGACTGGCGCATGAAGAACAAGCGGCCCGGAGTCGATGTCGCCGGTCAGGTGGTGGCGGTCGGGAGTGCTGTGACGCAGTTCAAGCTCGACGATGCCGTGTTCGGCCTATGCAAGGGAGCATTTGCCGAATATGCGTGCGCTCGTGAAGCCAATTTAGTCAAGAAGCCCGAAAATTTGAGCTTCGATCAAGCGGCTGCCGTGCCGGTTGCAGGGCTTACCGCGTTGCAGGGACTTCGCGACAAAGGACACATTCAACCGGGGCAGAAGGTTTTGATTAACGGCGCAGCGGGAGGAGTCGGCACGTTTGCCGTGCAGATCGCGAAGTCTCTTGGGGCTAACGTTACTGGAGTATGCAGCACCAAGAATGTCGAATTGGTGCGCTCCCTCGGCGCCGACTGCGTCATTGACTATACTCGCGATGACTTCACTCAGGGCAGCGAACGTTACGACCTGATTCTAGATAACGTGGGGAACCGCGCACTGTCAGCGATGAAAAGCGTTTTGACGCCGAGCGGAAGGTGTGTCATGGCGGGAGCGCCGAAGAAACTCGGGCTGGTATTGATCCGATTGCTCAAAGCATTTGCATGGTCGCGGGTTAGCAAGCAGAAGTTCAAGTTCTTTATCGCGAAAATGAATAAAGACGACCTGACGACACTTTGCGGACTTATCGAGGCCGGAAAACTCGCCCCGCAGATCGACCGACGCTACACGCTCGATCAAACCGCCAATGCCCTCGCCTACGTAGAAGAAGGACACGCCCGGTCAAAAGTCATCATTGCAACGGTTCCTCAGTCTTAATTGTCGTGACAGCGGCCAGCTTCTGGGCGGAGCGGCCGCCCTTTGCCCTTTTGACGCTGACGCCATTCCCACGAAGGCTGCCCCATCCGTTCGCGTTTTGTGCGAAAGGGTGGGGGGGCATGGACCCGACTGCCTAAAAAAACGAGGGTGTGGTTTACTAATCGACAATGACTCCTTCATCGATCCTACGAGCACTGTTGCTCAGCTGTCTGTTCTGCACTCTCCCGCCCACACCCTCTGCGCAGACACTGGCCGAGCGGCTGGGATACCCTCCGGGAACAAAACTACTCGTTGTTCACGCGGACGATCTCGGCCAAACTCACTCGGTGAATGCCGCTGCCATCAAAGCTCTGCAAGGCGGCTCGATCAATTCGGCGAGCCTGATGGTGCCATGCCCTTGGTTTCCAGAGATTGCCGACTATGCCAAATCCCATCCGGAGGCGGACTTTGGCCTGCATCTCACCTTGACGAGTGAACGAGTCTATTACCGCTGGGGTCCGGTGGCGCCCGCTGACAAGGTGCCAAGTCTTGTGGATCAAAACGGATATTTCCATCACGACTGGGAACACGGCGAGCAGATCAACGCCCAAGAGGTCGAGATTGAGCTGCGCGCCCAGATCGAGCGCGCGCTCGCCATGGGCGTTCATCCCACACACCTCGATTCGCACCAGTACCGCCTGATCATGAACGGCAAGGAACTGTTCGACACTTTCTTGCGCGTGGCTCACGAGTATAAGCTGCCGGTTTTCGTGACCAGAGATTGGTTCGCCGACCACCCCTATTTGCAGGCCAGCCTCGATCCCAGCGATGTAGTGCTCGACCATACGGTTACGATTGAACCGGAAATTCCACCGGAAAAATGGGCAGAGTTTTATCTCACCGCATTGAAGAATCTGAAGCCGGGCGTGACCGAGTTCGTCATCCATCCCGGTTTCGACGACGATGAACTGCGCGCCGCGACCAGGGAACGCTCCACCTGGGGCTCAGCCTGGAGGCAACGCGACTACGATTTTTTTACCAGTGCCCAGTTCCGAGATATTCTGGCGCAGCAAAAAATTAAGCTGATCACCTGGAGGGAACTGGCCCGCGCTGCCGAAGCAAAGTGAGCTCTCGCAGATTTTTGCCGAATAACTGGATGATTGGCCCGCCTTTGCCCTCGTCAGGGCCAAGACGATTCAACCGAGGGGTCTGGAGATGAACATGAATAGAACGGTCGAGTGCTCGAGGTGTCACGCGCACATGGAGTCAGGCTGGGTGCCGGATAACACGCACGCTGGATTGCAGCAGGAAAACTGGTCTCCGGGGGAGCCCCAGCCGAGTGTCTGGACGGGTCTGAAAGTTGAGAATAAAGATATAGTCGTTCCCATCACTACGTTCCGCTGCCCGAACTGCGGGTACCTGGAATCGTACGCAATCCCGGAAACCCAGAATGGCAGCTTGACCTCAGGGAGGAGTTCGAGCCAACGGCAATTAGCTTTTGTCCTGATGGCGCTTGCGGTCATCCTGATAGCACTGGCAGTTGTTTTCCTCACTCGGATGAAGTGATCTTCTTCCAACATTTCTCAGCTTCGCGAGGCTTCGCCCCGCGCACAGTGAGCGTCATAGCCCGTTTTGAACAACGGACAGAAACAGATGACGTCTTGAGCTAAACTCATTCCCGTGAAAACGTCACCAGTTGCTTCCACGCGCCGGTACCATCACATCGGAATTCCCACTACCGAGCGTCGAGAAGATGAACGCCTGATCCCGCACCGTGCGACCTACGTGTCTGGATATGAAACCAGCGCCTACGGAATCGAATGGATGCGCTTCGAACCTGAAGCGTCGGTCCCTAAACTTGTGCGTACCGTTCCTCATGTCGCCTGCGAAGTGGACGATCTCTCCGCTGAAATCGCAGGAAAAGAGATACTGATTGCGCCCAACTCACCCTCACCGGGCGTGACCGTCGCTTTTATTGTCGAGAATGGAGTCCCAGTCGAGTTTCTCCAATTCGATAAAAAGTGACGCTTGAAAAACGTCACTGGGATTCTGGCGGATCGTTGGCCGAGAATCCCCATTAGGCTATTGAGGGGGTTTGAGGGCTGTCGCCCGTTAACGTCAATTGATCAAGCGGCGATCGTGTGGCACACTCGGAGTCGTGAAGCTCCTAAGGTACATCGAGCTAAAGAGTGGCCATTCCGACAATGGCCCAGCCTGGATTGCCTATGTCACTCCGTCAAAGACCGGACGGACGCTGTACTTCAATGGCCGGGCTTTGATGAAGCTGAAGGGTCAGCGACGTGGTGAATCGGGCGGTAATCACGTTGACATGGAGACAGGTGAATCGTTTTGGGTTTCGGGTGTAAAAAAAAATGGGGAAGACCGCCATTGGGCTGGATCAGGAAGAGTTCTAGTGGAGGCCGCAGCACTCTCGGAGTATTTGAAGGCTATTGGGGCAAGAACCTTAGACAGTTCGCGTTGTAAGGTAACGGACGCCATCCGACAGACCGACATCAAGAAACTCTCACAACTGGCGAACTCATCCGGTAAAGGATGGCCGGATGATCCCGAAGAAGCACGCGATACATACTCATTCGTTCGCAACGTGTCTTCCTCGCAGAAGTAGCACGTGAGCAGTCGTTGCCGTAGCATCTCTATTGCACCCATCTTTCACCGCGACGGGGTTTGGAGCGCTAGCCTGTTTAGGACTACTCAACGTATGCCGATGCCCCTACGCCGATTGCTTTGCTGGCGCGAGCGCGAGTAGCGCAATGCCGACGATAGCGAGCGCAGGGATGTCACCCATCAGATGTCCGTGTTCGCTCGCATTCTGGAATGCCTGCACCGCCATAATGGCTGCGTGCACCAGGCTCGACCAGGCCGTGAAGGCGATCAGGCTGCGATTCGCCGACGGGTTGCGGGATGCGAGCAGCAGAAAAATCCCGAGAGTGGCATACACGCCGAGGATCATCTGCTCGTATTCCGGCTGATTCGGCTGCCATCGCCACCCGCTGGGCCAAAAAAACATCATCAGAGGATAGACGCCAAGCAAGAAAATCAACCCCACCAACACCAACACAACCTTCAGTGCCCCTTCTCGAGTCATCGCGCCCTCCTCGGCGTATTCCTTCAGAAGCGAGTCAACTTCGCCCAGGATTTTTCGCCGATACGGTAGTGCGAAATAGCCTGGCCAATCAGTGGAGCAGAATCCTACGACTGCGAAATGGGGCAAGTCAATGAGGGCAGTGAAGTTGCCAACACCTCAATAAGGATGATTGTTGAAAGACCCGCCATTACACCAATTACGCGGCCGTGTGGAAGATTGCAGTCCGGTGGCCATAACAAATCCAAAACGAGCTGGGGCCTTCGCGGCGCGGCGCTAAAGTACCGCCGTGTTCTTTAGATCGTCCCAGAACTGCCGATAGATTAAGAGGTGGCAAACTGATTTCCCATGGCGATCAAACTGCTCCCGGCATCGGTGAATCCAGTCGACCCGTCGCAGGTGCTCGATGTGTCGACGAGCCTCGTGCCTGTCACTCCGAGAGCAATCGCCACGCTGACCGGCGAAATCGGTCTTGCTCCCTCCGCCGACTCTTTCGCTCGGTCCTCTTCGACGCGCCAAGACGAGGCGAAATTCATCTACGGAACGCCCGTTGAGGATACCCAGAGCGATGAGACAGGACCATCCGCTTGGGAATATGTCTCTGGCTGGGCCTGGAACCATCTTGTCGAAGGTACGGCGATCGCCCACTACCTTTCCTATGCGGCCAGTCCCGCTATCTGGAGCGGGCAGCTCGTTGACCTGTACGCTTAATAGCGAGATTTCTACACCGGGGATAAGTGCTCAGAAGGCATAATGTGAATCCACGGCGGCGAGTTTTCCCGATTCTGGCACACGCAGTAACGAACGCGGAACTCAGTGCGATGACGCCGTGAGCAGCGCTTCCGCCTTGCGTGCGATAAGAAGGAAGTGTTTCTCGCGCGCCTGCTTTTCGAGCGAGGTGAGCTGCGCGCGGGCGGTGGCGGCTTGACCAGACTTCAGGCCAATTTCACCGAGTGTCAGACGCGCCTCAAATAGATACGGCACAGAGACGGCCTTGCTCGGCTGAGAGAGGATGAGCGCTAGCTGCTTGCGGGCCTCGGCAAACTTGCCGCCAGCCAAAGATACGCGGGAGAGAGCCAACGCGGCATCGTACTGCGGATTGCGGTCGCCTGCCTTGGCGGCAAACGCAGCCGCCTGTTGGGCGGCATCTCGCGCCTCGGACTGTTTATTCTCGGCGAGCAGAGCCAGCGCCAGCAGTGAATGAATCTCGGCGGAACGAGCCGGGGAAACTGTTGCCCCCAGTTGCTTCAAGGCATCACCAGCCAACCTTTCGGCTTCGGAGGCCTTGCCTTCTTCCAGCGATATTTCTCCAGACTGGAGCAGACTTCCGGATATGGATAAAGCTCGTTTGAGATCTTTGCGGATAGCAAGCGCTTGATCGCTCTTTTCGCGGGCCTGCTTCAAATCGTCCTCTTCAATCAGAACATCGGCTAGAGCATAAAGAGTCGCGGCCTGCGCGGATTTATGCCCGGTTTCAATTTCCAGTTGCAATGCTCGCCCAAAGTGCTGAGCAGACTCCGGCAAGTCGCCTTGTTCCTCGAGAACATCCCCAAGTTTGATCTCCACGATTCCGGCAGAGCTCTTGTCCCCGGCATCGTCAAAAATCTGCCGGGCTTCTTCCAGATTTTTTCGTGCTCCGGCAAAATCTGCCATGCGCTCGAGCACTTCGCCAATGTTTCCCAACTCGTCTCCCATGACTACTTTGTAGTCTGCCTCGCGATAAGCACGAAGCGCTTGCTCGTAGTTATCTTTCGCTTCGGCGAGCTTTCCCTGCGCTAGAAGTATGTTGCCGATCTCGTTCAGCGCCTGCCCGGCATACAGCTGATTGCCAATCTGGCGAAACACCACCAGCGCTTCGTCAGCCTGCTTGCGCGCTCCCGCCAAGTCGCCTTTTTCTTTCAGAAAATCGGCGGACCATACCAGCGTCATCCCCGAGTGCTTGAGATCCCCGCCGCCGGCAAACAAAACCTTGGCCTGACCCAGGGCAGCGTTGGCGCGATCGCCCTGCCCGAGTTGCTGCAGAGCCGTGCTCTCATATAACCGTGCCTGGGCGAGCGCCAAACGAATGCCTCGCGCTTCACTCTTCTTTGCGGCCGCCTCCGATATTTCCTGTTCGCGCTTGTAATCGCCTAACGCTTCGACCGCTGTGGCTTCCGCCAGGTCAATTCGCGGGTCGTCTCCCGAGGGCGACGGAAGTTTGCGCAAGCTTTCCAATGTAGCGAACGCGGTCTTCGGGTCACCGCCCGTATCCTGAAGATTAGCCAGGCGGAGCCCGTAGGCAAGACTGTCGGGATAAAGATCAGCCAGGGTCCGAACAATTTGGATCGCCTTCGGCTTCTCGTTGTTCAGATCGCGATATTGCGCTTCCATCCACAAACGTTCTTCGTTGCTGAGGGGTGCCGCGAGTTCGAAGGCTCGTTGCGCTTCGTCCTTGGCTTTGCCGTCATAACCAAGTTCCAGCCAGGCCGAGCTGAGTGCAGAGTGGGGCTGGGGAGACTTCGGATCCGCCGCCACTGCCTCAGTCAACAAATTCCGCGCGGCCAGCGTTTCGAAGGCGCGAAGCTTATTCAAACCTTCCGAATAAAGCCGCGCCGCTTTCGGGTCTGAGGGCAAAGAAGCGCGCACTTGATTGGCTTGCTCGCTTGTGATCTGCCCGGCACCCAGATGTTCGCGCATGCGCGCGCCAATTTCCGAAACAAGATCAAAGAGGTCGGCTTCGCTTCCCGTCGCAGCCTCTTCGGCAACGGTATCGCCCGCGGTCGTATCTTCCAAACGGAAGTCCAACCGGATCTGACTCTTCTCTCCCTCGCCGACCACTGCATAAGAACCGGTGGTGACGTAATCGGTGTCGAGGTTCGCCCGCAGCCGAGGCAAAGAGTCCTTCGGCATATCACTCAGGCTCCAGGGGACGTCACGGCTCGCCCGCGCAATTTGCTCGCCCGACACCAGGCGCAGCTGTCCTCCCGACGCGAGTTCGGCGCTGAACATCTCCGCCAGCGCCGTGGAAAGCCAGGCCTGGTCGGGTCGATCGGTAAGATTCTTGAAGCCGAGCACAGCTACCGATGGCCGCGTCTTCACCGCTGGCGGAGCCGGTGAACGAAGGCCGTGCAAGACCGCCTCCCGATGGCGGACGAAGAAAATTGCCAGCAGAACCAGGACGGAAGCGATACCTCCGAAGAGAGAAACTTTCCAGTTCTGCGCTCCCAGAAAACCTTGCCAGGCGGAAATCGCCGGGCGTGATCCCAATCGCACCGCACGCAGGTCCGCGGCCAATTCGCGCGGAGTCTGGTATCGCTCGTCGGGTTTCTTGCACAGCATCTTGGCGACAATTTGCGCCAGAGGCGCGGGGATGGGTTGATTGCGTTTGGATTGGCTGAGCTTGGAGTCGCTGGGCTTGGAGTGACCGAGTTTGGAATGGCTCAGTTTGCCGAGCGGCGTCGCCTCTTGCTGCACAATCTGCATGGCCGTCGCCGCCGGAGTTGCTCCGCGAAAAGGATGGCAACCGCCCAGCATTTCGTAAAAAACCACGCCGAGCGAAAAGATGTCGGCTCGAAAATCGGGCAGACTTCCCATCAGCACTTCCGGCGCCATGTAACTCGGGGTCCCGCCGACGGCCGCGAAGCCGTTAGCCGCGAATGAAGAGAGCGATTGCGTAGCGGCAGTATTGGTCACGCCTGCAGCGGCAACGTGCCGGGCGAGGCCGAAGTCGAGCAACTTCATCTGCCCGCCTTCCGTGAGCATCACGTTCTCGGGCTTGATGTCGCCGTGCAGAATGCCGCGCTCGTGCGCGGCCGTGAGCGCATCGGCGCATTGGATCGCAATGTCAAGAAACTGATGGACGTTGATCGCCTGATTCAGGCGTTGTCGCAGCGTTTGACCCTCAACGTATTCCATGACGAGGAAGATTTCCCCGTCTTGTTCCAGCAGGTCATAAACGCTGGCGATATTAGGATGGTTCAGCGCCGAAAGGCGCCGCCCCTCGCGCAGCAGGCGAGCCGCCTCCGCGGGATCGCCGCTTCCGCTGGCCGAAACCCGCTTGATTGCGACCGTGCGTCGCAGCGTGGGATCTTCCGCCCGCCACACCTCGCCCATGCCGCCGGCCCCAAGCCGGGCGACAACCTGCAAACGCCCGAGGACCGTACCAGTCAAGTCGGGTCGCGGGGTTGTAGTCGGAGTGCGGTCGAGCGTCTCGTCCATAAAAAATGTATCGGAGACGACGGTCCGGGGGGTGCGTCGCTAAGGCCGCAATTCTACACCACCCCAAGAAAGCCGGCGAAATAATCACTTGAGATGTAATCGGTCAGCTTGAATTTGTTTCTCCATGAAGGCAGTCATCCCGAAACGCGGCGTACTTCAGCCGCGCGAGGCATCTCGTAGAGACACGAACCAAGGAGATGCCGCGAAATGACCGGTCGGAAATTCAAACCTACTCACGACCACGTAAGCAGACCATCACACTCCACGCCTTGCGTTTAACCGCAGCCCCCATGTGACATCTGCCCTTGCGTTCCACAGGGAAATTGACGGATCATGGTCACGGGGGAGCGAGTGTAAGAGCAAGACCGCGGGAAGCGGCTTAGCTCTCGCGTTTCAAGATTTTGACCCTTAACTCTTTTGCCTTCCGAATTTTGCAGACACTTTTTGTAAACCGCGCCAGTCGTGCCTTTCCCGGGGGTGGGGGAATACCGCCCGCGTCTCCCCATTCCCAAAAAATTCCGACTAGAAATCTTACCCAACGCCGCCACTTCAAACTATTTTTTCGCGAGATATCCACAACTCATCGCTGACCTGGACTCATGAATTGCGACGCCATTCTCGTTGTCTCCTTCGGCGGCCCTGAGTCGCCGGGTGACGTCATTCCTTTTCTGGAAAATGTTCTGCGAGGAAAAAACGTTCCGCGCGAGCGCATGCTGGCGGTTGCCGAACACTACTATCACTTTGACGGAAAAAGCCCGATCAATCAGCAGACGCGCGAACTGATCGCGTCCCTCAAGAACGAACTCGAGCAGCACGGCCCAAAGCTGCCGGTCTATTGGGGCAATCGCAACTGGCATCCCATGCTGGCCGAAACTTTGCAGCAGATGCGCCAAGATGGCATTCGCCGCGCTCTCGCCTTCGTGACTTCGGCCTACAGTTCTTATTCCGGATGTCGACAGTATCGCGAAGACATTGCTCGCGCACAGGAAGAAATAGGTTCGGGCGCTCCCGAGATCGACAAGCTGCGCCCATTCTTCAATCATCCCGGCTTCATCGAAGCAAGCGAAGATCGCGTGCGCGCTGCATTGCAGAAAATTCCCGCGGACGCACAGGAAAACATTCAAGTCATTTACGTCGCGCACAGCATTCCTCTCTCGATGGCCAATTCCAGCGATTACGTCCGCCAACTGGAAGAAGTGAGGAAGCTGATCTCATCAAGACTCGGAATCAAAAATGATGCGCTGGTCTATCAAAGCCGCAGCGGCGCGCCGGGACAACCCTGGCTGGAGCCGGACATACTCGACTACCTCCGCGAAGTAAAGAGCCGCAACCTGGCGAGCGCGGTTGTGGTAGCTCCGATCAGTTTCATCTCCGATCACATGGAAGTTCTCTACGACCTCGATATTGAGGCGCGGCAACTTTGCGATTCGCTCGCTCTACCCATGGTTCGGGCGAAGACGGTAGGTGTGCATCCCAAGTTCATCGCGATGATTCGCGAGCTGATC
This sequence comes from uncultured Acidobacteriaceae bacterium, assembly GCA_963801885.1. GTDB lineage: Bacteria > Acidobacteriota > Terriglobia > Terriglobales > Acidobacteriaceae > Sulfotelmatobacter. Next base: position 1,365,585 of record CAWDGL010000008.1, on the reverse strand, counting down.
GTTGAGCGCACGGATCCGAGTGCTGAGCGGCGAGCGCTGGGATCGCTGGGGCCACGGCAAGAGGTCTGCCCTGAAAACTGCTGCCCCGCGCCGCAGCGCTCCGCGCGTCCGCAAGCTGCGCAAGAAACGCACATCGTTCACTAGATGTGAGACACCGCTCTTGGTGGCGCGGGCGCGCCACAAGTAACTAAAGTACGCGAGAATTTTCTACGGACGCAGTCAGGTTTTGCGGCTCGTAGTCTGTAGCTTTGGGTCGGCCCTCAACCAGCCGCATGGCATCGAAAATGGTCTGGACCACCGATTCGTTGCCCACGGCAGTGTTGAGCATCACGTGATAAAGGGAGCGCGTGGGCCAGTTGGCGTTGAAATAGTGCTTCACGTAAGCGATGCGCTCGCGATCGATGGAATCCACCAGTTCGATGGCTTCCGCTTCACTGTGGCCATCGGCAACAATGCGGCGTATCTTTTCCGATCTTGGCGCGTACAAAAAAACGTGGAATGCCGCAGGATGCTCTCGCAGAAAAAATGGAGCGCCGCGGCCCACGATCACCGCATTCCCTTCGCGTCCAATTCGATCCATGATTTCCTGCATCATCGCCATCATGCGGTCGGTATCGAACATTTGATTGCTCAGTTGAGCGCTGCGTTCGTAGCTGCCACGCCAGAAGGTCTTGGCAAAGCGGTGAAAGCGGCTGTCCATGCGCTCGTCGCAGCGCTTTACGGCCGATGGATCCACATTCGCAAGGCGAGCAATTTCTTCGGTTAGAAGACGGTCCCAAAGTTTCCAGCCGAGCCGGTTAGCCAGTTGCGCGGAAATGGCAGCGCCGCCGCAGCCGTACTCGCGCTCGATAGTGATGAGGCGGAACATGGCTGTATTTAGTGTACTGCCATTCCTCCCGGCTTCGACTTTCTCATCAGGAAGACCATGGGAACCATCGCCAGAATAGCCACTCCGAGAAACCAGAAGCAATCAATATACGCCAGCATCGTGGCCTGCCGCAGCACCGTACCTTGGATGAGCGCATAGGCTTGCCGCGTTGCCCCGGAAGCGCTGGCGCCGTGCATCTGCATGGCGCGCGACGCTCCTTGAATCATGGATTGCAAGGCGGAATTGGATGAACTCAGATGGCTGGAGAGATCGGTCATGTGCACTTGAGTGCGGCGTTCGAGCATGGTAGCCACTACCGAAATTCCAACGCTACCACCCATGTTACGCGCCAGATTCATCAGGCCAGAAGCGGCGTTGTTCTTCTCGCGCGGCAAAAACGCATACGCAGCCGTGTTGATCGGAACAAACAGGAAAGCCATTCCCACGGCTTGAAAAATACGAGCTACCACGACAGTACGAAAGTCAATCTGCAGATTGAAATTCGTCATGTGAAATAACGAGAAGGACAGAACCACCAGGCCAAAAAACAGCAGCCAGCGCGGAGCATAGCGCGACAATAGGAAACCGACCAGAGGCAGCAGCAGCATGATGGCGAATCCGCCGGGCATCAGCGCCATTCCCGATTGCTGTGCCGTATATCCGAGCATCGTCTGCATGAAGAGCGGCAGAAGAACCGTACTGCCCAACAGCGCGAAGCCGAGCATGAACATCAATAAATTCGAAATGCCAAAAGTGCGGTCTCGAAATAAGTGCAGATCGATAATCGGATCTTTGTGTCTCCATTCCCAGAAGATGACGAAGACCAGCGACGCAACTGCGACCAGCGTTAGAAACAGGATGAAGTGAGATTCGAACCAGTCATCACGTTGCCCTTTGTCGAGCACAACCTGCAGTGCGCCTAAGCCCAGCGCGACAAAGCCGAGGCCAATGTAGTCAATCTTGGTTTCGCTAAGCTTGCGGCGGCGGAAATACGGCGGATCCTGAATCAATTTCGTTGTGAGGAGAATGGAAATGATTCCAACCGGGATGTTAATGAAAAAAATCCAGCGCCAGGTGAAATTGTCGGTGATCCAACCACCCAGCGTGGGACCGATGGCTGGCGCCGTGACAACTGCGACTCCATAAACCGCGAAAGCCATCCCACGTTTCGCCGGCGGAAACGTATCCGCCAGAATGGCCTGCTCGCTGGGCTGCAATCCGCCGCCGCCAGCGCCCTGCAGAATCCGGCAAATAATCAGCACAGTCAGGTTCGGAGCGAGTCCACACAGAAATGAACTGATGGTGAACAGAGCGACGCAGCCCATGTAAAAGTTCTTGCGGCCGACGATGGACGAGAGCCACCCGCTCAGAGGAAGAACGATGGCGTTGGAAACTAAGTAGGAAGTGAGAACCCAGGTGCTTTCGTCCTGGCCAGCCGAAAGACTTCCTGCAATGTGCGGGAGGGCGACGTTGGCGATGGAAGTGTCGAGCACTTCCATGAACGTCGCCAGCGTGACCGCCATGGCGATAATCCACGGATTGTATGCGGGACGCCACGTGTCGGCGTGGTCGCCCCCACGATCGGCTCCCCGATTCAGGGTTGCGCTGGCTGAACCCATTTAACGAATCCAGACCTTCGGGGTTACGGACTCGCCGGGACGCAGTTGGTGATCTTTGTTCGAATTAGGATCAAGAACAATCTTGACCGGGATGCGCTGTACAACCTTCACATAGTTGCCAGTAGCATTTTCCGGAGGCAACAAACTGAAGCGCGCGCCGCTGGCCCCGGCAACGCTGTTGACGGTCCCGTAATAGGTTCTGCCGTTGGCGTCGACTTCAATCGTCACGCGTTGCCCGACCCGCATTCGCCGCAGCTGCGTTTCTTTAAAGTTCGCCGTGACCCAAACATCGTCAAGATTAATAATCTTCATCAACTCCTGACCAGGAGACACATTCTGTCCCACTTCCACGGTGCGATCGCTAACGACTCCGTTCACCGGCGCCGCGATCTTGGTGTATTGCAGATTCAATGCGGCTTGATCGAGATCGGCTTTCTTCTGCTGCGCCTCGGCCAGCGCAGAGGAAGCGTGGGCGCGAATAATCTCCATTTGCCGGGGCGCGGTATTCGCGTAGCGCGAGTTAGCCTCGGCCTGAACCAGCTTGCCCTGAGCTTGCGTGACCTGCTGCTGGGCTGCATCAGCGCTGGCTCTCGCGCCTGCAACGGCTGCGGCGCTGGCCTGCGACGCCGCGGTAGCCTGATCGAATTGCTGCTGGGAAATTTCCTGTTTTTCGACCAGCTGCTTATAGCGGCCAAGGTCGTTCTGCGCTTTCACATTGTTGGCTTCGGCTTCTTGCAGTTGGGCTTTGGCCGCTTCAAACTGTTGCTTCGCAGCCTGAATGCCAGCCCGGGCGCTGCTGACATCAGCTTCAGTCGCGGAAATCTGGCTGCTGGTGTTCACCCCTGTGATGGGCACATTCACGCCCGCTGCAAGTGCCGCTGCCTGAGCGTTTTCGTACTCAGCCTTGGCCCGGTCATAGGCGACCTGGTAATCGGTGGCATCGATCTCGACCAGCACCGTTCCCGCCTGCACATATTGATTGTCATCGACGTTCAGTTTTACGACGTGGCCCGAGACGCGGGCGCTGATGGGATTGATATGGCCATCTATCTCGGCATCGTCCGTCGATTCGTAACTGGTGAAATAGCGATATGCGAAGAAGCCCGCGATTAGAAGAACGATGATCGCAATCCCTACCCCGATGCGAAAGCCGGAACTTTGCGTGCGCGATCGCCCGCTGCGAAAATCTTCTTCAGTTGCCGGCAGGTGTTGGGTCGAGTTCGCTGGTTTTTCGGCGTCGGCTTTTTCATTTTCGGTTCTTGCGTCTTTGCTTGGCGGACTCTGTGTGGTTTGTTCCATACGCTATTGAACGCCTTTCAAATATTGTTTTACGCCCCGCTCCGCATCGCCGATGGCATACGCCAGTTCTACCTTGGCGAGATTGTGAGCATAAAGACTCTCAATATAACTCTCGTGAGCGCCGGCTACCGCTTCTTGCGCCTGCACCACTTCGAGGTTGTCGGTAACTCCTGCAGTGAAACGATCTTGCGATTGTTTGAGCGCCTGCTCGGCCAAGTCGACGGAACTGCGCGCCACCGCCACCTGGTCGGCAGCTGCGTTCAAATCCAGCAAGGCGGTGCGAACCTCATAATCGATGCGGCCGCGAAGATCCCCCAGCTGCGAACGCGCCTGCTTCAACTGCGCGTCGGCCTCGAGTACATCGCTGTGCGTCCGATTGCCGGCAAAGATGGGAATGTTAATGCCGCCCTGCACCTGCCAAGTGCCATTGGAATGAGATGGAGTCACACCGATATCGCCGATATTCGCATCGACGTCCAGAGTGGGATAATGTCCCGCCGAAGCGGCTTTTCGGGAAAGTTCTGCCGCCCGCACCTGCGCGATCCCGGCCAGATAATCTGCTCGCCCCGCATAGGCTCGTTGCAAATAGGTGTCCAAGGGTAGAGGCGTCAGTGCCTGGTAAGGCGCTTTTTCGGTGAGAACGAATTCTTGCCCCGGCGGAAGCCCGATAACGCGGGCTACACTCAACCGCAGTTTGGCCAGATCGTTACGGGCCACAATCAATTGCTGCTGGCGAGTCTGAAGCTCGACCTGTGAACGCAACGCATCGATCGCCGGAGTCAGCCCTGCTTTCTGCTGGTCGGAAGCCTTGTCGAAAAGGGCCTGGGCGCTATTTACCTGGGCCTCCGAGGTCTCGACGCGCGCTCCAGCGGCAATCGCCTGCAGGTATGAATTGCCCACGGCAAGCACGACCATTTCTCGCGCATCTTTATAACTGAATTGGGAGGCTTTCAGGCTCTCGACCGCGGAACGTTCTCGTTCAAGATTTCTAAAATTGAAGACTGATTGGCTGAGAGAAGCCCGCGCGTCAAAGTAATTAAATGCTGGAATCACCGCGGGGAACGGCTTGCCGCCGGGAGAAGCAAAAAAAGACCCGAGCTTGTTGAACCCCAGCGCCGCCAGGCTCTCAGTCTGGACATTCTCTATAATGTGCGCACTCACGTCCGGGAGTAATTCGGCGAGCTCCTTCCATCGTTCTCCACGCGCGGTCTGGGTTTGGTCGGAAGCCAGCAGTAAGCCAAGATTGTTGCGCAACCCCCGGTCAATCGCGTCCGTGAAATCAATCTGCAGGACTTCCGCCGTCGCCTTGCCCTCAGGGGCGCTGCCCAGGAATGGGTTTTGTGGTCCCGGCAAGGAAACATTGGGGGCAGATGTAGTTTCGCTCGTCTGAGCCAGCGTGGCTTGAGCCAGCAGGCTCGCGGCGCAAGCCGCCGCCAAAAAAGTGAACACGGCCAGTCGAGAAGCTTTCCAAGAAAATTTCAATGAGCAATGCATTCTTTAGATTTTGAGAACGTTCGGTAGCTGCGGAAAACCGTTACGCCCTTCCTCGCCTCTAGCATAACTCGTCCAATTTGATTCGTTTGCAGACCTTTGAGATGCAAAGGATTCGCGTCAGTACACCAGGTTGGCTACAAACCTAGTCGGAAGAAGGACAAAAAACCTGCGAACTGCTCAACACGGTAGATACCACAAGTCTGTGACTTAGGTCATCTTGAAGGAAGGTAACCGACGGTTCAAGCTGGTAGGAAAGCGAACACCACAGTAATGAAAGAGCGTGCTGATGAGTGCAGCAACAGGAACTGACTGGACCCGGATATTATCTGATCCGGACCTTGTCCGGCACGTCGGAACGCTCTTGCAGGCCTACCGCGAAGCCCCGGCTGGAAAGCGCGAAGAAGCGCTGCTGACGGCTATGCGGCAGATCAAGGCGGGGGCGTCGCGCGAAGAGAAGTCGTCGACTAATTCAGCTCCCGCTCCTCAGCCGCTTCCTACGCCAATTTCCGATCCTCCTCCATTTGCACCCGATCTGTTCACTCCAAATTGGGGTAGCGACCGGCGGCGCAATCCACGAATCAAGTGCTTCGTTGCGGTCGAACTTCGCGTAGACGAAACCCCGAATCCCATCTGGGGCAATCTTTCCAATACCAGTGTCGGCGGATGTCTGGTAGACACCGCACATCTGGTCAATCCTGGCGCGAAAGTGGAAATCGGATTATGGGTTCCTAATGGAAAAATCTGGGTGAAAGGGTTTGCGCTGAACGGCATTGTCACTCGTGGCGGGCCCGCCAACGGAGTTCGCATTCGTTTCGGTGGAATGGCGCCGGCAGAGCGCGAAAGCCTGCGCCAGTTCGTCAAGTTTGTGCAGGAAACAACCCAGGATTCCCAAAACGAAAACACATACCTCAGACTATTGAAGTAAAGTAAAGACCCGATCCACTCTAGTTTTTCACCGTAGCGCAATCCATGCGCCGCGAGAACTTGATACACTTTCTGCTGGTTGAACCTTCCTGGTTGAACCCTTTCTATGAGCGGAAACTCTAAATAGTTGAGGCTATTCTCTCCGGCGGGAATCTCCCAATTAAGGAGCGCAATCGCATGGTCGCCAGTGAACAAGTTTTGCTAACAGGACAGCAACTGGATACGCTTTGCATCAACACCATTCGAACGCTGGCGATTGACGCGGTACAGCAAGCGAACTCAGGCCATCCCGGCGCTCCCATGGGATTGGCCCCCGTAACTTATTGCTTGTGGCAGGAATTTCTGCGCTACGATCCTGCGGACCCCACCTGGCTGAATCGCGATCGCTTCGTGCTCTCTAACGGACACGCGTCCATGCTCCTCTACGCCATGCTCAATCTTACCGAGGTGCGGCGGCTGGACAAAAACGGGAACGTGTTGAAAGAACTCGCGGTTCCCATGGAGGACATCAAGCGCTTCCGGCAGTTGGGAAGCTTGACCCCAGGTCATCCCGAGTCGCATGTCACTTCCGGAGTTGAGACTACGACTGGTCCGCTTGGGCAGGGTGTCGGCAACAGCCTCGGGATGGCCATTGCCAGCAAATGGCTGGCTGCGAATTTTAATCGCCCAGATTTCGAAATCTTTGACTTCAATGTTTACGCCATGTGTTCGGACGGAGATTTGATGGAGGGCATTGGAGGCGAAGCGGCCTCGCTCGCCGGGCATTTAAAGCTTTCGAATCTCTGCTGGATGTACGACCACAATCACATCACGCTCGACGGCCCGGCCAATTGGTCGTTTAGTGAAGATGTTGCCACCCGCTTTGTTGGATACGGATGGAATGTGACCCGCGTTGCGGATGCCAATGATCTGACCATGCTGGCGCGTGCGTTTGAAACTTTCCATAAAACGAAAGACCGGCCAACGTTGATCATCGTCGATAGCCACATCGGCTACGGTTCTCCGCACAAGCAGGATACGAACGCCGCTCACGGCGAGCCTTTGGGCGAAGAAGAAGTGCGGCTGGTCAAGAAATTCTACGGCTGGCCAGAAGATGCGAAGTTCCTGGTGCCGGATGGAGTGCGCGAACATTTTCGGGATGGAATTGGGAGACGCGGGCGCGATCTGCACGCGGAGTGGTCCGGTCTTTTCGATCAGTATTCTCAAAAGTATCCGGAGTTGGCGGAACGACTGCATCAGATGCAGCACCATGAACTGCCAGAGGGCTGGGATAAAAACCTTCCAACATTTCCAGCCGACGCCAAGGGCGTGGCGACGCGCGAAAGCTCGGGCAAAGTTTTGAATGTCGTCGCGCAGAACATTCCCTGGGTCATTGGCGGATCGGCGGACCTGGCGACTTCCAACAAGACCACGCTGAAATTTGAAGGCGCCGGGGATTTTCAGGCGGCCACGCCTGCGGGACGCAACCTGCACTTCGGCGTGCGCGAGCACGTGATGGGCGCGAGCGTGAACGGGATGACTGTTTCCGGCATCCGAGCTTTCGGCGCAACTTTTTTCAACTTTAGCGATTACATGCGGGCGAGCATTCGATTGGCGGCGCTGATGCAATGCCCATCGATTTTTATTTTCACGCACGATTCGATCGGCGTGGGTGAGGATGGGCCGACCCATCAGCCGATCGAGCAGTTGGCTTCGTTGCGGGCAATGCCGAATTTAATTGTGCTGCGTCCTGGCGATGCCAACGAAGTTACGGAAGCGTGGAAGATCATTATGCAATTACAGAGCTCGCCGGTTGCGCTGGTTTTGACGCGACAGAATCTGCCGACTCTCGACCGCACAAAATACGCATCGGCTTCTGGTGTGGCCAAAGGCGCGTACGTGCTGGCAGATTCCGGAGGCAAACCGGATGTGATTCTGCTAGCGACCGGCAGCGAAGTGTCGCTGTGCGTGGAAGCTTACGAGAAGTTGAAGGCCGAGGGCGTGAAGGCGCGCGTTGTCAGCATGCCGTCGTGGGAAATTTTTGAGAAACAGGATGCGGCTTATAAACAGAGCGTTCTTCCGCCAGACGTGACCGCTCGCGTCTCCGTGGAAATGGCGGCGACTTTTGGTTGGGAGCGCTACACTGGCCTCAAGGGACGCAACATCGGTATGCATCGATTTGGGGCCTCCGCGCCGCTCAAAGATCTTTTGAAGTATTTCGGATTCACCGTAGACGCCGTGATCAAGGAAGCGCACGCGGCGATGGAGCAGAAATAGCCTCGAAGCGAGGCTAAGGAGAATATTTATGCAGCCAACTGGAGTTTTGGAAAATTCGAAAGCAACTAAAAATCCGCTGAAACAATTGCTCGACTATGGACAATCGATGTGGCTGGATTACATCCGGCGCGATCTCTTCACCACCGGCAAACTGACCAAGCTGATCAACGAAGATGGATTGCGGGGAATGACCTCGAATCCTTCTATTTTTGAGAAGGCCATTGGCGACAGCTCTTTGTACGACGACATGGTGCATTCGCTCGCCGCTCGCGGTGATCTCGATGCCACCGGAATTTACGAGCAGGTTGCCATTCGCGACATTCAGGATGCCGCCGATGCGCTGCGCTCCGTTTATGAGGAGTCCCATTTTCGCGACGGTTATGTGAGTCTGGAAGTTTCGCCATTACTTGCGCTGAAGAAGGACGAGACGATTGCCGAAGCGCGGCGCCTGTGGAAGGCGGTGAACCGCGAGAATGTCATGATTAAGGTCCCGGGCACGGCGGAAGGCATTCCGGCGATTCGTCAACTGATTGGCGAAGGGATCAATATCAACGTCACCTTATTGTTTGCGCAGGAAGTCTATGAAAAAGTTGCCGAAGCCTATATCGCGGGACTGGAAGACCTGGCCCCGCGCGGTGGCAATTTGAAAAAGATGGCGAGCGTCGCCAGCTTTTTCATCAGCCGTATCGATACCCTGGTGGATTCCAAGCTGGAAGAAAAGATCAAAGCAACCTCCGATCCGAAGCAACAAGCGCTACTGAAGAGCCTGCTGGGAAAAGTTGCCATCGCTAACGGCAAACTCACCTATCAGCGCTACCAGAAGATCTTCAGCGGACCGCGCTGGCAGGCTCTGGCCGCCAAGGGCGCGCAGACCCAGCGCGTGCTATGGGCCAGCACCAGCACAAAGAATCCCAACTACCGTGATGTGATTTACGTCGAAGAACTCATCGGACCCGACACGGTGAACACCATGCCTCCCGCGACGGTAGATGCTTTCCGCGATCACGGCAAATTGCGCAACAGCCTTACCGAAGATGTGCCGGCCGCTGCCAAGGTGATGGAAGATTTGGGCCGCGCGGGAATTTCCATTAAGGAAGTAACCGATAAACTCACCACCGACGGCGTCAAACTCTTCGCCGACGCTTTTGAAAAGCTGCTCGCCGCAGTCAAAAAGAACACGCAGCAAAAAGTCGCGCAACAAAAAGGATAGACCGTGAGCCGACTGAAAACCTCACTGCCGGAATCGCTGGCCGCGACGGTAAAAAGCACAATTGCAGAGTGGCAATCGCGCGGTAATATGCAGCGTTTATGGCAGCGCGACGCCACGCTATGGACGGGCAGCGACGAAGACAAGTGGCTGGGCTGGCTGGACATTGTCGAAGAACAAACTGCCCAGCACGATCAACTACAGAAGATTGCGAAAGAGGTTCAAAACCGCGGCTTCCAGCAGGTATTGTTGCTGGGCATGGGCGGGTCCAGTCTTTGTCCTGAAGTGTTGCGCCTGACCTTTGGCCGGATTCCTCACTTCCCTACCCTCCACGTGCTCGATTCCACCGATCCTGCCCAGGTTAAGTCCTTCGAGCATCAGATTGATATTCCGACGACACTTTTTATCGTCTCCAGCAAATCCGGCAGCACTCTCGAACCTAACATTTTTAAACAGTACTTTTTCGAGCGCACGAAGCAGGCCGTGGGCGCGGCAAAGGTCGGCAGTCACTTTATTGCCATCACCGACCCGGGATCGAAGATGCAGCAGGTGGCGGAGGCGGATCATTTTCTGCATATCTTCTTCGGGCGTCCATCGATCGGCGGACGCTATTCCGCGTTGTCGAATTTTGGAATGGTTCCGGCCGCGATAATCGGTATCGACACCAAGAAATTTCTGGCGCGGGCAGCGGAGATGGTGCGAGCTTGCGGGGCGGGTGTGAAGGTCGAAGAAAATTCCGGCGCGGTGCTGGGCATCATTCTGGGAGCGGCAGCCAATGCCGGACGCGATAAAGTTACGCTCATCACTTCTCCCGGAATTTCAGACCTTGGGGCATGGCTGGAACAATTGCTCGCCGAATCGACTGGCAAAGTCGGCAAAGGAATTATTCCCGTCGATCGAGAGGGTCTGACGAACGCGGAGGTTTACGGCAACGATCGGGTCTTCGTCTATGTTCGGCTGGAATCTGGCCCCGACGCGGATCAGGATGCGAAAGTCGCTGCGATCGAAAAGGCCGGGCATCCAGTCGTTCGTATTTCCATGGCAGATATTTATCAGTTAGGCGCGGAATTTTTCCGCTGGGAAATTGCGACTGCCGTGGCCGGCTCGATTATCGGCATCAATGCCTTCAATCAGCCCGACGTGGAGGCCAGCAAGATCGAGACTCGCAAGCTGACCACCGAATACGAGAAGAATGGATCGTTGCCGCCGGAAAAACCGATCCTGGAAGACAGCGGTATTAAATTATTCACCGACGAAAAAAATTCGGCGGAACTGGCGAAGGCTGCCGGCAGCGACAAATCACTGGCCGGATATCTCAAGGCTCATCTTTCGCGGATTAAGACTGGCGATTACTTCGCTGTCCTGGGCTACATTCAAATGAACGCGGAGCACGAAGCCAACCTTCAAGCGTTACGCCACCTGGTGCGCGATAAAAAGCGCGTGGCTACCTGTTTAGGTTTCGGTCCGCGATTTCTACATTCGACCGGCCAGGCGTACAAGGGTGGTCCGAATTCAGGAGTCTTTCTGCAAATCACTTGCGATGATGCCGTGGAGCTGCCGGTTCCGGGGCAAAAATATACTTTCGGCGTCGTCAAAGCGGCGCAGGCGCGCGGGGATTTTCAAGTATTGGCTGATCGTGGGCGGCGCGCGTTGCGGGTTCATCTGGGGAGCAATCTGAAGGCAGGGTTAGCGGTTTTGCAGGCGGCCGTCCAGAAGGGTCTCTAGACTTATCCGCCAACAAATGTTCGTGCCTTCGCGACCGGCGGCGAGACGCGGGCACTCATTCGGAGAATAATTCGGCAGCAACGAATTTTAGGAGCAAGGCGATGCAATTAGGAATGGTAGGTTTGGGCAAGATGGGCGCCAACATGACGCGGCGCCTCATGCGCGGCGGACATCAAGTGGTCGTTTCTGATTTGAGCGCCGATTCGGTGAAGAAATTAGCAGGCGAGGGTGCAACGGGATCGACTTCACTCGACGATCTGATCGGCAAGCTCACGCCTCCGCGCGCGGTGTGGATCATGGTTCCGGCTGGAGCCGCGACTGAGGCAACGGTGCAGAAACTCGCAGGGCACCTGCAGGCCGGCGATGCCATCATCGACGGCGGCAACTCTTATTACAAAGATGATGTCCGCCGCGCGGGGGAACTGAAGAGCAAGGGCATTCAGTACATCGACGTGGGGACCAGCGGCGGCGTGTGGGGCATCGATCGCGGTTATTGCATGATGATTGGCGGTCCAAAAGAAGCGGTGCAGCGGCTCGATCCAATTTTCAAGACGCTGGCTCCGGGTAAAGGCGACATTCCGCGCACGCCGGGAAGAGAAAAACTGGGCGGCACCGCAGAGAATGGCTACATTTACTGCGGGCCGTCGGGCGCGGGGCATTTCGTGAAGATGGTGCACAATGGCATCGAGTACGGCATCATGCAGGCCTACTCCGAAGGTTTCGACATTTTCAAAAACGCGACCAGCAAAGAATTGCCGGAGAACATGCGCTACGATTTAAATCTGCCGGACATTGCGGAAGTCTGGCGGCGGGGCAGCGTGATCAGTTCCTGGTTGCTCGACTTAACCGCGATGGCGCTGACGGAGAATCCCACGCTCTCCGAATACGAAGGATACGTGGAAGATTCCGGCGAAGGTCGATGGACGATCCAGGCGGCGATCGAAGAAGCGGTGCCGGTGGATGTGTTATCCGCGGCACTGTTCGTGCGCTTCCGCTCGCGGCAGCAGCACACTTTTGCCGAAAAGATGCTCTCTGCCATGCGGCAGAAATTTGGCGGACACATCGAACAGGGCGCCGATAAAGTGAAGAAGTCCGCATAGGCTGGGCCGCTTCTTTTTTCGGTGAACTTTTTCCAGCGAATTTCTTTAGTGGAACTTCTTCGGTGCGGGAAATTCTCCATCGGTTGCAGAGGACTTACTCATGGCTGAACTAGCGGAACATCCGGCGGCAGCGCCGCCACGCATCGGCAAGCAGGGCGATCCCTGTGTCATGGTGATCTTTGGTGCAGCCGGCGACTTAACGGGACGCATGCTGATCCCCGCCTTGTATAACCTGGCGCGGGCCAGTCTGCTTTCGCGCGAGTTTGCCGTGGTCGGTGTGGCGCGCGCTCAGATGTCGAATGATGACTTCCGAAAAAGAGTTCACGACGACGTCAAAGCATACTGCGGGGAATGCGTGGACGACGATCTTTGGGAGTGGTTCGCCCGCCGTTTCTACTACTTCACCGGAGATTTCAACGACGACAAACTGTATCCGCAACTCAAGGACTTCCTGGGCAAAGTGAATCAGGAACACTCGACGCACGACAATTTCTTTTATTACCTGGCCACTGCGCCGAGTTTTTTTGGCCCCATCGTGGAAAAGCTTGCCGCAGCCGGGTTGATGGAGCAGAGCAATAACCATTGGCGCCGCGTGGTCATCGAGAAGCCCTTCGGGCACGATCTGGAATCGGCCAAGACACTGAATCAGCAACTGCTCAAAGTGGCCGACGAAAAACAGATTTACCGCATCGACCACTATCTCGGCAAAGAGACGGTGCAGAACATCATGGCGTTCCGCTTCGCCAACGGAATTTTTGAACCCGTCTGGAATCGGCGATACATCGATCATGTCCAGATTTCCGTGGCTGAGACCGTGGGAGTGGAAGGGCGCGGAAGTTATTTCGATCAAGCCGGTTCGTTGCGCGACATGGTGCCCAATCACATCATGCAGCTCATCAGCCTGACCGCCATGGAGCCGCCCATTTCGTTCGACGCCAATGCGGTGCGCGATGAGCAGGCCAAGATCCTGCACGCGATTCAGCCCATGAGCGATGAAGAGGTTCTCAGCCGCAGCGTGCGCGGCCAATACGGCGATGGAACCGAAGATGGAAAACGAGTCACCGCTTATCGCAGCGAGCCCGATGTTCCGCCCGATTCTCGCACTGAAACTTTTGTCGCCATGAAACTGCTGATCGACAACTGGCGCTGGGCCGACGTTCCTTTTTACCTGCGAACTGGCAAGCGAATGCCGGTCCGCAATACGCATATCGTGATACAGTTCCGGCGGGCGCCGTTCGTGCTGTTCCGCGACACTCCCGTGGAACATCTCATGCCAAATCAGCTGGTGCTGCACATTCAACCCGAGGAAGGAATCTCGCTGCAATTCGCAGCCAAGGTGCCTGGACCGGTCATGCGACTGGGCACGGTCGACATGAACTTCGAATATCAGGAATATTTCGGCAAGCAGCCCAGCACCGGCTATGAACGCTTGCTGCACGATTGCATGATTGGCGATCAGACGCTGTTTCAGCGCGCCGACATGGTGGAAGCGGGCTGGTCGGTGGTGAATCCTGTGCTGGATCTTTGGAAGGCGCTCCCGCCGCGGAATTTTCCGAACTACGCATCGGGCACCTGGGGACCGAAAGAAGCCGACGAACTGCTGGAACGCGACGGCCGCCGCTGGAGGAACTTCGAGAAATGATTCTGGCCGGCGATATTGGTGGCACCAACGCTCGGCTGGCTTATTTTCAATCCCAGAACGGGCATCTTCACCTAATGACGGAGCGCGTCTTTCCCAGCCGCGAGCATCGTACGCTGGGCGAGATCGTGACCAAATTCTTGCAGGAGTCCGGCACACGTCCCGATGCCGCCTGCTTTGGGATTGCCGGTCCGGTGCGCAATGGGCGGGTCGAAACCTCCAACCTGCCGTGGGTGATTGAATGCGCCCAACTGGCGGAAGATATTCGTGTTCCAGCCACCTTGTTGATTAACGACCTGGAAGCCAGTGCCTGGGGTATTGGCGAACTGACCTCTGGAGATCTGGTCCCTTTGAATCGGGTGAGCGGACCTGCAGTGGGCAATCAGGCGGTGATCGCGCCGGGCACGGGATTAGGAGAAGCCGGGCTTTTCTGGGATGGAAGCCGGCACCATATTTTTGCCTGCGAAGGCGGCCACACAGACTTTGGTCCTCGTGGGGATTTGCAGATCGAATTGCTGCGCTTTCTGCAAGCCCGCTTCGGACGGGTGAGCTACGAGCGCATTCTTTCCGGCCCCGGTTTGGTCAACGTTTATGAATTCTTGCGTGACAAGGGATGCGAAAAGGAATCTGCTGAGTTCGCCGCCGCCCTTAAGAAAGGCGATCCCGCCGCGGTCATTTCCCGCGCAGCGCTCGACGGAACTGAGAAGCTGGCGAAGCAGGCGCTGGATTTGTGGATCGACGTCTACGGCGCGGAAGCCGCAAATCTAGCTCTCAAGATAATGGCGACCGGCGGTCTTTTTCTGGCTGGAGGCATTTCTCCGAAGATTCTTGCCAAGCTGACCGGTACCATCTTCATGCAGGCTTTCGTAGAAAAAGGGCGGTTGCGGCCGCTGGTGGAAGCGATTCCGGTTCAGGTCATTACCAACGAGAAAGCCGGATTGCTGGGCGCGGCGCGCTGCGCCGCCGTCCGTGGCCGTGAACTGCTGGGTGCGCCCGTACCCAGTGGCGTGAGCGAGATCGCGTGAGTTCGGCGGTTGAAATTCGAACCTTTACCACTCCTCAGGAGATATCCGCAGCCGCGGCGGAAGAGGTTGTACACGCCGCCAATGAAGCCGTGAAGCGTGACGGGCGATTCACGCATCGCGCTGTCCGGCGGATCGACTCCCAAGAATCTCTACAATTTACTAGCCACGAATGCCCGCACGGCTCTGCCGTGGGATCGTATGTTTTTTTTCTGGGGCGACGAGCGCCACGTTCCTCCCACCGATCCGGAAAGCAACTACCGCATGGCGGACGAGACCATGCTGGCGAAGATTCCGGTAGCTGCCGGCAATGTATTTCGGATCAAGACGGAGAATCCTGATGCCGCAGCCGTAGCCGAAGCCTATGAGCAAACTCTGCGAAAGTTTTTCCAGCTGCAGCCCGGACAAGTTCCCTACGTTTTGACTTGATCCTTCTGGGCATGGGACCGGATGGACATACGGCATCGCTTTTCCCCGGAACGGCGGCGCTGAAAGAGAAATCGCGCCTCGTTGTGGCCAACTGGGTCGAAAAGATGCAGACTCACCGCATCACGCTGACGCTGCCGGTTCTCAACGCGGCCCGTTGCGTAACATTTCTGGTCAGCGGAACGGACAAAGCCCCGGCGCTCCACGCCGTGCTGGAAGAAAATGTTCCCGCCGAGCAGTATCCCTCCAAGCTCATCAAACCCAGCGACGGGAAATTGATTTGGATGATCGATCGCGCCGCAGCCAGCCAGCTAAAGTCGCACTGAGCGCCAAGAACCAAACCGCGGGCCGACCTGTCCCTTCGCGGGAGCGTTGACATCTCCTAACGATTCCACTAAGAATTCCCTTCCGCCGAAAAGGAGATCAAACATGCGCCAGTTCCTGCATTGTCTTTTGCTGATCGCACTCGGGACTTTGGCATTCTCACAAGATCGAAGCAATGCGCGCTCTATGGTGATCTCCGCTTACGGCATTGTGGCGAGCAGCCAGGTCCAGGCCTCACAGGCCGGAGCGGAGATTCTGTCGCACGGCGGTTCGGCAGTGGATGCAGCTATCGCCACCAACGCCGTTCTGGGTGTGATGGAACCCGATATGAATGGCATCGGCGGTGATTTGTTCGCGATTTACTGGGATGCCAAGACCGGAAAACTTTACGGCCTCAACGCCAGCGGATGGGCTCCCAAAGCGCTCACCATCGACTACTTGAAAGCAAAGGGCCTCACGAAAATGCCGGACGCTGGAATCGACACGGTTACCGTGCCCGGCGCGGTCGAGGGCTGGAATAAATTGCATGAACGCTTTGGCCGCATGGCCTGGAAGGAACTTTTTGCTCCGGCGATCTTTTACGCACAGAACGGGTTCGCGGTGCAGGAATTGATCGGCATGGACTGGAAAGATTCCGCTCGCGCCAAGCTAAAAAACGATCCTGAGACCCGGCGCGTCTTTCTGGTGCAGGATGAAGCGCCGGCGATGGGTGAAGTATTCAAAAACCCTGACCTGGCCAAGGCGCTCGGACTGCTCGCCGCAGAAGGTCCACAGGCGTTCTATATCGGCGAGATTGCGAAAGCGACTCTGGCCACTGAGCGGGAACTGGGCGGCACGATGACGGCGGAAGACCTGCAGGATTTTTCGGCGGAGTGGGTCGAGCCCATCTCCACTACATACCGCGGATGGAAAGTGTACGAATTGCCGCCCAATGGTCAGGGCATGGCAGCGCTCGAAATGTTGAACATTCTCGAGCAGTTTTCACCTGCCAAAGCCGGGCCCCTGAGTGCAGAAGAGTTGCACAAGAGAATCGAAGCAATGAAATTAGCCTATGCCGATCTAGCGCGCTACAACGCCGATCCCCGCTTCGCCAAGGTGCCGGTCGCCGGCTTGATTTCGAAGGAATACGCGAAACAGCGGGCGCAACTGATTAATCCACAGAAGGCAAATTGCGACACGGATGCCGGGCGTCCGCCTGGGGGTGACACGACCTATCTCACGGTTGCAGACAGAGAAGGCAATATCGTCTCGCTCATTCAGAGTAACTTCTCCAGTTTTGGCTCGGGCATTACCGTGCGCGGCATGGGATTTCCGCTGCAGAATCGCGGGGCACTGTTCATGCTGGATCCCGCGAAACCGGATGCGCTGGCCGGCCATAAACGCCCATTCCATACGATTATTCCGGCGTTCATGGAGCGAGGGGATGATCACATCGGCTTTGGCATTATGGGCGGCGCGAACCAACCGCTCGCGCACGCGCAGTTCGTTTCTAACGTCGTGGATTACGGGATGAATCTTCAAGCCGCCATGGAGACGGCCCGTTTCACAGTGCGGAGCAACTTCAATATCGGCTGCAAGATTCTGATCGAAGATCGCGTGCCCGCAGAGGTGCGACAGGAACTGACGACCATGGGGCATCAATTCGATGTCCGCGGCGATTTCTCACTCTACATGGGGCGCGGCCAGGCGATCGACCACAACACGAAAACCGGCCTGAATTTTGCCGCCTCCGACGCCCGGACCGACGGCTCGGCAGAGCCGGAATTTCCGCCGGCACTGCATCTCGCGAACGTTCCAGTGCAGACGAACCATTGATGGAGCAAGAGAACCAGCTGTTTGTGGAATAAATCCTTAGCCGCGCCAGTCGCAGATTTCCTTCAGACCCTTGCCGCGAGCGTGCTCGAAAAGGCGGACCAGGTGGCGGGAATGCTCGAATTCGTGAATATCGGCCCAGACCTCGGCCTGCCAGCTCTTCTCATGAGCGGCGGATTCGCCGCAGGTCGCGCAGCGCGTATGGAGCGTGACCGGAACCGCATCCACGCCGATGGGAGCCGCCCCTTCCAGCTCGACGAAGATGCATCGCACTTCCTGAACCTCTTCGGCCTCGCCGAGGATGTGCTCGTAGCGCAGCAGGTAGCCGAAACCGAGCTTCTTGGCCTCAACTTCGGCCTCGGCTCGGGTGTGAAATGGGCCGTACTCCGCCCGCAGTTGCTCGGTGGAGTTGCACGTCATCCAGAAAGATTCCTTGTAAGCCATTACAGATCTCGCCCCGGGTAGCGATGCCGGCTCGCGGCTGTAGTTTAATCGCGCACTCGGCACTTCGGATTCCTTGTTGCAATTCACAGGCCGCCTTTTTCTAGCTCGCAAGTGATTGTGGGTCATCGATTTATGCCCCGAGAATGAACATCGGACTCCTGCGATCATGAAATTTTTTGCAGAAGTTAAGACCCTTGACCGAGCCGCATGAAACCAAAAGCTCGAGATTGTAAGGGGGCTGGTCGGCGGAATGCGATTTTGTATCGAGCGACCGACACTGCCCCTATTGCTGCCAGCTTATGGCTGCGGGACTAAGCGGGGCCTCTACATGAATCGGCTTCCGCGGTACTGTAAGCCGAGTCGGCGCTGGCGGTCTCGGACGGCCAATCCTTCCCTCCGTGGCTGGCAACATACATCGCCAGCTCCAGGCGGCTCCAGACCCCAAGTTTGTCAAATGTGCTGCGCAAATGGTTCTTGATCACTTGCTCGCTGGTTCCGATAATTTTGCCGATCTCGCGATTGGTCAGGCCTTGCCACACCAGAATCGAGATCTGAATTTCTTTCGTAGTAAGTCGCTCGCGCGGTATCATCACTGTCCTTCTTTCCTGGCGAACATCGCAATCGCCAATTTCACCCGTTTGCGGCCCTCGCGGATTCCAGCCCGCAAGAAGAGTGTGCGCAGGTGCTGCTTTACCGTGCGCGGACTGATGCGGAGTTGGCCTGCGATCTCTTTGTTGCTGCAACCCTGCACCAGCAAGTTCAAGACCTGCTGATCGCGGGGCGTCACTTTTACTTGATCGAGATTGACCACGTTGTTTTCCTCCTTCTGATTCGCGCTGACACTCTGCTTCCTTTGCACGGCCTTCGCCAATTGTTCGCACCTCGGTGCGATTTCAGCTAAGTACCTTAGGGGATTAGCACTTGGGGGCGAGAACCAGGGTTTGACCGGGCCGCTAAAAGGGTAGAGTTCCGACTGATAAGTTCCAAAACGGTCCGAAGCTGTCGACGATCATTACTTCAAATGCCTTCCTGCTCGGCCGGTTGTACTTTCTGAACCTGGGTTTGGAGTGCGATCCGTATCTCCCGATCAGGCGCAGACCCTCGCGCTTCCCGTTCCCATCGCGGTTCTTGCCCAAATCCGTAACCGCAGACCTCGGGAGGTGATTTCGTCAACTCGAAGCGGAAGGGCTTGCCGCAAGAGGTTTCCTGGATTGAACAAGGCAAAACCGTTCGAGTGTCACTTTGGCACCACATGGGTTCAACCGCCGAGTTCTCCACAGGCGAGAACCGCTACGGCTTGATGCCAAACCTTTCGGTTTTCAAAATGACAAATCTTGGTCGCGGCGGTTCCTGCGTTTTCATTGCCTGTCCGCGTAGTCTTCCGCATCAGCCTTTTCCGAACCGCAGCGGCAGGTTATTCTTAGAACTGACGCTCCGTGTCCACCCCTGCCCCCATTCGGATATTGCAGCAACTAATCCTAATTCTCGGTTTTCTTTTTGCCGCCGCTTGCGCCTTTGCTCAGGGCGGGCCGCCCTATTACACGAACGATCCCGGCACTCCCGGCCATTTGAACTGGGAGATTAATCTCGGCTACATGCCTTTTTTTTATAGCGATCAATCTGTCTCCCACACACCCGACGTAGATATCAACTTCGGCCTTGGCGACCGCATTCAGCTCACCTATGAAAATGCATGGTTGCGCGTGAAGAATCCGGGCTCGGCTACGCAGTTTGGACTCGGTCAATCCAATCCCGGCGTGAAGTGGCGTTTTTATGACGGAGGTGAAAAGGGGCTTGCAGTTTCGGCCTTCCCTCAGTTCTTCCTCAATAATCCGAACGATGCCGTCCGCCGCGGAATCACCCCGGCGAGTGAGGGCTTTCTGCTGCCCTTCGAGTTCTCGAAGAAATTCGGGCCCGTCGACGTCGATTATGAGATTGGCTATGAGTTTGTCCGCAAAGGACCGAACAGCCTGCTCACAGGGTTGGTGCTGGGGCACGATTTGACTCCGAAACTCGAAATGGACATGGAGTTCTACTATCAGGGGACGTTTCGTTCCTCTGAAAATCAGCCCACGCTCGACTTCGGAGCCCGCTATAAGATTCACAGTCCGGTGATCCTGCTGCTCATGGCCGGCCGTAGCCTCGAGCCCACCCGCAGCAATCAATCCTATTTCGTGGGGTATTTTGGACTTCAATTCTTGTTGCCGCCGAAGTCCTACAATCGCGATGAGCCGAATCCCGAATTATCCAAGCCCGAGCCTCAAGCAAAGTAAATTCTGTACCTCTCAATTCTGTGATTCGATCATGCCCATGGAAGGCGGATTTCTCTTGCCAATAACACTCGTATGGCTCGCACTTTCCGGGGTAAACTATGCTCAATTCGAGCGTGCTGCCGGCGTCCCAGGTTTTTTCGGCTGAATCCGAAGAAGAGTTTAGAGTCTCGTCAGCCGAAAGTTGCACTACATGTAATTGCATCCCGCAGTGACCCGCCGGGCCGCGCTCAGCAGTGTTGGATGGACATCGTGGCAGAGGAAAAAAACAAGCCAATTCGCGACGAGCAGACGCTGGCAAAGGTGCTGGAGGCGGCCTACGTGATGCAAGAGCAGAATCGCGAAAAGGAGCTTGCAGACAAGCCCGGAGACAAGCCCGCCGAGAAGCCCCCAGAGAAGCCGAAGATGGCACTTGTACCACCACCGCCAAATGCAAATCCATCTTCCCGTTCCGCTTCCACCTCTGTGCTCGCCCAGATTGTCGAGATACAGCAACAAATTCAGATTCGCCATCTGCAGTTGGAGGCTGCGATGTCGCTGGCAGCGGAGCGGTTGGCGCAGATTACCGGGGCGAGCGGCGCCGCCATCGGCGTTCTTGAACACAAAAACTTGTGTTACCGGGCCGCCACTGGAGTCATGGCTCCTCCGGTCGGAAGCGAAATCTCCGTGGAGAAGGCTCTTTGCGCACCCTGCTTTCAAACCGGTGAGATTTTTTGTTGCGATGATGTGAATGCCGAACCCGTGATCGATAGAAATGATTGTCTGCGCCGGGGGATTCAATCCCTGATCGCCGTTCCAGTTTTTCGCGATGGCAGCGTAGCTGGAGGGTTGGAGCTCTACTTCCCCGGCCCCCGCGCTTTTACCGAGGAAGACGTGCATACCTGCCAACTCGTGGCCGGTCTGATTACCGAGGCGTTCGCCAGGAATGAAGAAGTCACATGGAAGAAATCAATCGCCAGCGAGCGTGCGGTGATGTTAGAAGCGTTGGAAAAATTAAGGCCCAATCTCGCGGCACTCGTAGATGCCGGGGGCACGTCCGGCGCGCCCGGAAAAGAGAGTGAGCCGATTGGCGACGTTCCATCTCTCGCGAACTTCACGCCAACATTTACTTGCCGCAGGTGCGGGCACGAACTCGTCGGCCAAGAACAATTTTGCGGAAATTGCGGAGCACAGCGCAGCGCCGATCCCTCGAACGAAAACCCTCTCGAAGCTCCGAGCTTGCAAAGCAAGGTCGCGGCGCTGTGGCAAATGCAGGAGGCGACGCAAACTTCGCCCCCGCCTCTGGCGGATGCGGAAGTGATGCCCGAGGCGCTCCATAGAAGTCTCGATGAAATCGCCCCCCATGTGGATGACGATATTGAGGATGTTCTCGAGGATAAAAAGTCTTTTGTTGGTCCGCCCAATGGGTCCATTCGCGGCCCGACTGCCGCGCAAGCGCCGGAGCTGTTTGCTTCTGTTGAGCCTTTTCGAGAGCAGAGACCTCGGTCCGCGGAGCCGCGCGAAGCTTCGGTCAGCGCCGACTTCGAAAACAGTACGTCGGCAGATCTCGAGATCCCGCTAGCGGATATCCCGGAAGACATTCCTGAATCAGAAGAGGCTGCTCTACGCAAAGGAGTGGATTCCGCGCAGCCCCAACGCGCCGCGACCTGGAGTTCTGCCGCCAGCGCCCTCGATTTCCTGGAGCAACTGGCCGGTGTCAGGCATCCTGGCGCGTGGTCTGAATTCTGGGATCGGAGGCGAGGAGACATCTATCTGGCAATTGCCGTGTTGCTGGTTCTGGCGGTCATTCGGTGGGGAATCTGGTCAAACCATACCGTCGCCGTGACCGCAAATCCGGCCGCTTCCGCCGCACATCATAAACCCGCTCCCGAGGCCGACCTTCCGCTTTTCGACCGAATCCTGATCAAGCTCGGCCTGGCCGAGGCTCCTGACCCGCCGGAGTACAGGGGAAATCCGCGAACCCAGGTCTGGGTCGATCTGCACACCGCGCTTTACTATTGTCCCGGCTCCGATCTGTATGGAAAGACCCCAAAGGGAAGATTCAGTTCGCAGCGCGAAGCCCAGTTAGACCAGTTTGAACCCGCCTATCGCAAGGCCTGCGACTGAAACCAGGTTTTCCTATCGGTGTGGCGCATCCCGCTGGTTTAATTTGACAACCCTGATCTGCCGGAGTGCAATCATACTTATAAGTTTCGTCCGCCCACTCTGGCCAAGCCTCGGTCTAAGGGAGAACCTATTGTCGCAATCCGATCATCCTGACGGTCCCGGCACTTTGCCGCCGCCCGAATTGAATCCTCTACTGAATCCCCTATTGGCGGAGAATATGGGCCGGTGGGCCCAGGTTTACTTCACCAGTCCGCCGGAAAAACGGGAACAGGCCGTGCAGGAATTAGTGCGCGTGTTGGAAGCGGAAAAGTCCGGCGCAAATGCGTCCTCGGTCGCGCCGGCTCCTGTCCCACAACGACGGGCAGAAGCTGTGCCCCCTTCACCAGCCCAACGGCCAGAGATTCAGCCGGCGTTTCTTGAGTGTCGCTCGTGCGGAAAAAAGAACCCGGCCCCTCAGCGCTTTTGTGGCATGTGCGGTAGTCGACTGGGAGAGCCGGATGCTGCCGCGGACGAAGCACTCGAAGCACTCGAAGGCGAAACAATCCGTCGAGACGCCATCGCCGACTTTCCCAGCCGCGAAGAACGCGGTGCCGCCGATTACCAGGAAAATTCGCACCAGAATGTGCAAGAAGCAGACCGGCAGCAACAAGGCATGTGGCAGCGGCAGGAACAGCGGCAGGTGTGGGGTGAAGACTTGCAGGGGGAGGAGTTGCGCCGCGAAGCTCTGCAGCGTGAGAGCGATGCCCAAGATCGGAATGACGATCGCAATGACGATCCGAACGAGGATCGGAATCATGATCGCAATGACGATCGGAATCTGGAAACACACGCTCAGCCGGAACCGGCTCCATCCCTGCGCAGTCAGGAATTGCAGTATTTCTTGCCTCGTCGTGATGATTATGCGCCGAGAGGCCGTACCAACGAATTGTCTCTGTTTCAAGCAGGGCCTGAGGACTATGACACCGACACAGACGTCAATCCAAGGCCGGCCCGCATGTATGTAGCGATCGCGCTCGTCATCGTGGTTTCGATTCTGGCGTACTTGGCATGGCGCAATGCGCACGAAACTAGCCGCAATTCGAAGCCACCCGATTCGTATGCGACAACCGAAGAGCCGGTAAGCCCCGATTCGGTTGCGGCCAACGCTCCTGCAGCGAACGCACCTAAGAACGACACTCCACCTACAACTCCGGCCACTGGAAATCCTGCCAACTCGTCTCCCAACGCTGCAGAAGAAACTCGCAGCAACGCTGCGCCCGCGAATCCGGTGCTCAAGAAACCAAGTTCCAATCCAGCCGAGGCGGAAGTGCCGGCCACTCCGCAGCCTGCGAGAAATTCGGCTGAACCATTGACCGGGCCGGGAGCTGGCGCTGAGGAACTGGCCGTCGCTGAAGGCTATCTCAACGGTACAAATGGACAGGGCCGCAACACTACGGAAGCCTCCAAGTGGCTGTGGAAGGCGATTGCTAAGCACAATGCCGATGCGACTTTTCTCTTGTCAGAACTGTATTTAAGGGGCGACGGAGTTCCGAAGAATTGCGATCAGGCGCACGTATTGCTTGACGCCGCGACGCTCAAAGGTGTGAAAGGTGCAGGCGAGCGCCTGCGACATCTGCAGGCATTTGGCTGCCAGTAATTCAAGGACTGATGAGTGTATTGCGATTAGGCCCGGTGCCCGGGAAACTGCTATTCGTATCGCTCAGAGCAACTTCCTTGGCACCGGGATAAGAAGAATTATTGTGCGACCATGACCGGCATCAAGCGCCGGGACTCATACCACAGGGCGAGTTCGACACGGTTCCAAAGTCCGAGTTTGTCGTAAATCACGCGCAAATAGTTCTTTACGACGTGCTCGGTCGTCCCGATAGCATCTGCCACTTCCTTGTTCTTTAGACCTTCGGCAACGAGCTGGATGACTCGATGTTCACGTTCATTTGGGACACGGGTGCCATACCGTTCATTTGCTGACATTCTTGCCTCCGATAAAGTAGTGTTGCAAGTTTTACTCGCTTGATGCCCCCGGTGATTCCAAAGCGGAGAAACAGCCGGTTGAAATGAGCTTTTACAGTGCGCCGAGCCATATTGAGCTGGCTGGCAATTTCAGCGTTATCAGCACCTTGCAAGAGTAATTCGACGATCTGCTGTTCTCTTGGGCCCAGCCGAACCGTCTGATCCTTCATCCATTCCCCCTGTTTTTTGCACCGCCAGTAGGCGTGCGGCTGAACTACTAAATCCCATAGCATCCACGTTGCCATCTTGCGTCAAAAAGGAGGCTGTGACGTGCAAACATCATTTTCCACAGGCACTTGCAAAGAATGCCGCGGCCTGAAGAGTACGAGAACGTACCCAGCCGGTCGAGTCCGGATATCCGATGGCTCCCAACTTCGGTATTAGTGCCCTAAAAAGAACGAAATATGGAGCATTTGCGACTGGGAAGGCGTAAAGACCGATGGCAAGACCTCCAGGGCGAGAAATCCGGGCAGCTGAAGAAAGTTTTGCAACGTCCCCCGAGTGAGGCCTCAAAACCGGGTTAATTATTCAGTTACTCAGGTAAACCCCCTAGACGAAAATTCCCGCCCTCTGGCAAACCCCTGCATAAATTACACGCATTGGCTGGCATAAGTGCAAAAGAGAGTCTGAATGAAGTAAGCACCGAAGAAAAATTATGAGATGAAGCTGTGGTGCCGGGAGGGGGAGTCGAACCCCCAAGACCCGAAGGTCGGCGGATTTTGAGTCCGCTGCGTCTGCCAGTTCCGCCATCCCGGCTTGGGAAGGCTGTTTTATTGTACGGCAGGCGTTCGGTCTCTGTCAGTTTCTTTCAGCGTGTGAGATGCCTCGAGGAATTTGAATTAGCCGTCCCGATATTATTCATCGAGTCGATGCTGTTCGGTCACGATAAATGCCGAAACTAAATGCACTCGTCTGGAATTGTGAGGCTGGATTATGAGGCAGCCTCACGGCACGTGGCTGGAAGTTCGCGCGCGCCCAGCTCGCAGGTTCTTTGAAGAACACAGACTAGGAGCGCTTGCAGGTCCCTTGGCAGCGATTCTCCGCCCACGATGCGCCCAGCGCGTGCAGGATCAACTGATCCGATAGCGTCAGCGTTCCGGGGTCAAGCACGGCTCCATAAGCGTAGTGGACGATCGGATCGCAAGTAATGCACCAGTGCTCGTGCCGGACAACCCCGCCACAATGTTCACACGCCGATTCCGCGGTGTATTGATTGCTGTGATACCAACTCGCCGCAACATTGGCTGCCACTGGCGCACCTCCTCAAAGTTCACAATTTCCCCGCTGGCCTCCGGCCGGCTGGGTGGAACTGTTTCTGAATGGAGATTATTGGCAGTGCCATGCCTGCACCGTTTTGCGCGTCACGTTTTGATGTGATTAGAATCACATACAGCGGCTGCCGAGCGCGCAAGGGGTCGCTTCTTGCGCGAACGGATTCTTGTGGGATTACGCCGCTAAACTATTCGCGTCTAAATGTCAGTTCGCGACATCGAACCAAACTTCAATTGAGATTCAAATCGACATTTCGAATTCCAAATTTCGAATTAACGTTCCGCCTTCGCCGATGCTGAATCGACAAACGATCCTGTGGCTGGGTTTGCTGGTCTCAGGCTTCGCTCCTTGCCTGTGGGCACAAACGGCGCGTGTGGAGGGAACGGTTCGTGACACCAGCGGCGCGGTGATTGCCAACGCGTCCGTCGTTTTAAAAGCAGGCGCCTCTCAGCTCTCCACCAGCACCGACGCTGCCGGACATTTTCTCTTCCCTGCTGTCCCGGTTTCTGCTGGAACAGTGGAGATCAATCAGCAAGGATTCACTCCGGTTCGCCAGTCGTGGAATGTTGGATCGAAGAATATTGGATCGGGCGAAACCGTCAATCTCGAAATTGTTCTGCAGCCGGCTTCGGCGACCGAAGAACTCACCGTTTCTGCCGCGCGTACGGAGATTCGCCTCTCCGAAACTCCAGGCAGTACCGTTCTTCTGAACAGCGCCGATGTGGCCTCGACTCCCGCGTTGCGGGTTGACGATGTGCTTCTGCAGGTTCCCGGATTCTCGCTGTATCGCCGTTCCGACAGCCGCGTCGCCAATGCGTCGAATCAAGGTGTATCGCTGCGGGGTTTGGGCGGAACTGCGGCCAGCCGTGCGCTGGTGCTGGAGGACGGGCTCCCGCTCATCGATGCCTTTGGCGGCTGGGTTTACTGGGATCGTGTTCCGCGCGCTGCGCTCGCCAATGTGGAAGTATTTCGCGGCGGCGCGTCCAATCTCTATGGCAGCGACGCGCTCGGCGGAGTGGTGCAATTCACTACCCGTCAACCGCAGCAGCCGGCATTCGTGCTGGAAACTTCCTATGGCAATGAAGGCACTCCCGATCTTTCTTTCTGGACGGGAACCCGTGTCGGAAAATGGGAGGTATCTTTGGCGTCGGAAATGTTTCGCACCGATGGCTACATCATCGTTCCGACATGGCAACGCGGAACCGTTGACACTCCGGCGAATTCGCGAGATGCGACGGTTGAGCTAACGGCAGGACATAAGCTCGGAGAGAAAGGTCGAGTCTTCGCGCGCGGCAGCTTTTACACCGAATTCCGCCACAACGGCACTCTGATTCAGACTAACGACACACACTTGGGCGAAGGCGCACTCGGAGTCGATGAGCAATTCGGAAGCAGCGATTCTCTCGCCGTTCGAGCCTATGGACTCGTGCAGGGATACGATCAGCGATTTTCTTCTGTCGCGGCAAATCGGGACAGCGAATTACTCACCGATCTTCAGTATGTTCCCGAACAGGTTGGCGGAGGCGCCGCTCAATGGAATCATTTCCTGGGCAAACATCAGACGCTGATTGCTGGCGCGGACCTGATGGAGGTGATGGGCGCCAGCGATGAAAAACTTTTTTCCTCTGGAGCGAATACCCACGACAATGCTTCCGGCGGCCGACAGCGCATTATCGGATGGTTCGGGGAGGATCTGGCGCGCTGGGACAACTGGACGGTCATTCTCGCCGCGCGCTTCGATGACTGGAACAATTTCAATGCCAGTTTGATCTGCACGCCGGTTTCCGGCACATGCGCGGCTTCTCCCAGCGCGCTCTACGGGTCGCGGAGCGATTTTGCTTTCAGTCCTCGGCTTTCGGTGCTGCGCGCGTTAGGCCGCAACGTTTCCGTCACGGGATCGATGTACCGGGCATTTCGGGCGCCCACTCTAAATGAGTTGTATCGCAGCTTCCGCCTGGCGAATGTTCTCACTGAGAATAATCCTTACCTCAACGCCGAACGCCTGACCGGCGCCGAGGCAGGAATGAACGTGACCACACTGCAGCGCAAACTCGATCTTCGAGGAACATTTTTCTGGAGTGACATTGTCGATCCGGTTCAGAACGTCACCATTAATCCGACATCGAACCCAGTTCTCCGGCAAAAAGAAAATCTGGGACGCATCCGCTCGCGTGGAGTTGAGTTCGATGGCGTGGTGCACGTCAGCCGTGCGATTCAGATTTCTGCTGGCTATGAGTTCACGGCGGCGACCGTTGTGAACTATACGGTTCCGGCGGGAGAACCTTCTCTTCTGGGAAACCAGGTGGCGCAAGTTCCGCGCAATGTTTTCACTTGGGAAGCGCGCTATTGGAATCCATCGCGCATCATGCTGAGCGTGCAAGGACGCTTCGTGGGCAATCAATTCGATGACGATCAGAATCAGTATCCGCTGGGCCGCTTCTACACCATGGAACTACAAGTTGGCCGCAATCTGACGCGCAATCTGCAAGTCTTTGCCGCGGCAGAAAATCTTACCGACGAGCGCTACAACGTCGACAACACCCCGAACCCTGCCGGTGGATCGTTGTTCAACATCGGGCCTCCAACTTTGTATCGCATTGGCCTGCGGATGAATTTTCCTGCCGAGAAGCAGTAGCAGGATTGCGGAGGCACGTTTGGGCAATCTGCATTCCATCGTTTATCCTTGAATGTTGTCTGACACTTGCTGACCGCAGCGTCAATCCCTTCCTACATTCACGGAAGCATCGGCTAGGAGCTAGCAGCTAGAAGCTGTTCTTATGAAAACTGGCATCATCGGTCTGCCCCAAGTGGGCAAGACGTCTCTGTTCCGGATTCTGACCAAGGCGCATCTTGCCGCGCAAGCGAACCCGCGCGACGCTCACATTGGCGTGGCGAAAGTTCCCGACGGCCGCCTCGACCGCCTGGCGGCTCTCTACAATCCGAAAAAGCTGACGCACACTTCCGTGGAATACGTGGACCTTGGCGCGATTGGGCAGGACGCGCTGAAAGAATCCGCCTACATCGGGCATCTTCGCCAAGTGGATGCGTTGGCCCACGTGGTGCGCGTGTTTGAGGACCCCGCGGTTCCGCTGGTGGCCGAGATCGACCCGCTGCGTGACATCAAGAATGTTGAGTTCGATTTGATGGTCAGCGATCTGGGCCAGATTGAAAAACGTCTCGAGCGTCTGGAAAAAGATCTCAAGAAGATGAAGACCCCGGAACTCGAAAAAGAATTCGAATTGCTCAAGCGGGCCAACGCGCATCTGGGATCTGAAAAACCACTGCGCGAAATGGAGATGACACCAGAGGATAAGAAGCGCCTGCGCGGCTTTATGTTTCTCAGCGAGAAACCGATCTTGTACGTGCTCAACATAGGCGAATCCACGGAACTGGGCAAAGAACTTGAGGAAGCGGTGAGTAAATACAAGCTCACGGAAATTGCCGCACGGCCGAATGCAGGAGCCACGGCCATCTGCGGCAAAGTCGAAGCCGAGCTCGCCGAGATGAGCGACGCCGATGCCGCCGAATTTCTTTCCAGCTATGGGCTGACGGAAAGCGGCCTGGTCCGGCTCATCCGCACGACTTACAAGCTGCTGGGACTGATCTCATTTTTCACCGCCGGCGAAGACGAGTGCCGCGCCTGGCAGATTCCCGCCAACACTCGTGCGCAGGAAGGGGCGGGAGCGATTCATTCCGACTTGCAAAAACATTTCATCCGCGCCGAAACGATTCGCTGGGATCAGCTGCTCGAAGCCGGTTCAGAAGCAAACGCTCGCGCAAAGGGTACGTTGCGCCTGGAAGGCAAAGACTACATCGTGCAAGACGGCGATGTGATGCACATTCGGCATTCGGGATAAGTACCGAGTCGCGTGTACCGAGTACCGAGTGCAGGAACGACTCTAATGAACCCGATCGTCATCAGCATACTTCTCGGCCTGACCGCTGCCGCCGCCAACGTGTTCGGGGGGGCGATCATTGTGCAGCGCCACTGGGAGCGGCGCTATCTTCGCTACTTTGTCGCGCTGGGCGCGGGATTCATGCTTGCCACGGCTCTGATCGAGATGGTTCCGGAAAGTCTTGAGTTGCGGGGACGCTCCGCGGCATTTCTTGTTCTACTGGGTTATCTGATCATTCACTTCTTCGAGCATACGGTCACGCCACATTTTCACTTCGGCGAAGAAACTCATCGCGACGAATTCATTCATTCCCACAAGGGATATTCCGTGCTGCTCGGCCTCATCATTCACACATTTTTTGACGGCATTGCCATTGCTTCCGGATTTCTGGTGTCGAACTCGCTGGGCTGGCTAATCTTTCTGGCAATTTT
This sequence comes from uncultured Acidobacteriaceae bacterium, assembly GCA_963801885.1. Lineage (GTDB taxonomy): Bacteria > Acidobacteriota > Terriglobia > Terriglobales > Acidobacteriaceae > Sulfotelmatobacter. The sequence goes on along the minus strand of CAWDGL010000008.1, from coordinate 1,335,441 downwards.
TCTGCATAAGATTCCCGAAGGCTTCACAGTTAGCTCCGTGATGTTGGCCAGCGGACGCAGCCGGGGCACAGCTTGGGGAGCATCGGTGGTTCTTGGCGGATCCACGATTGCCGGCGTTCTGACCATGGCGCTGTTTCGTCATCACGTGGGCGCGGGACTGCCGCTTGCCGCCGGCGTTACGATTTACGTCGCAGCCTCTGACCTCATTCCTGAGGTCAATAAAGAACCTGCAATGAAAATGGCCCTGCTCGTTTTTGTGGGTGCGGGATTCTTTTTTCTGCTTGATCATCTCTTCCACGTGCACTGACTCTTGATTTGAAAGTGCGCCTCTCGACACGGGCGGATTCCCCCAAAAAGGCGTCCGAAATTCGGTGTTGGGTCAGATGGCGTCATCCTGAGCGTAGCCGTTCTTCAGGCGGAGCGAAGGATCTCCCGCTACGACACTGTGTGCCACGGGAGATCCCTCGGCCCGCTGATAAAAACGCGGGCTCTTCGGGATGACGCCCTTACGAGATTCATAATTCAACTGACCCACTACTCGAAATTCGGACGCCCCTTATCACGTTGAAGGACTGCCTTTTTACTGAGGCTTCTTTTCTTCTTCTTTTTTCTTCTCCTCAGGGGTTTGCGGGTGCGGTGCCGGCTTTGCAGGCTGCGCCTTCGCCGGAGGCGGCGGCGTACGCTGCTGCGGCCGTTCACTCGGCGGAGGCGTTGCAGGACGCGCAGCGGGCGCGTTGTGTTGCGGTGGTGGCTGCGCCGGGCGGTTCGCGGGTGTCTCCGCCGGACGACCCGTCTCGGGGCGAGCCGGTTCCGGACGATTCGCCGGTTGAGCCGGCGCTGGTCGATTGGGTTCAGCTCGGTTCGGTTCCGGACGGTTCGGTTCCGTTCGACTCGGTTCCGGGCGGTTATTCGGTTGCGCCGCGGGCGGACGATCGGTTCGCGCCGGTGGCTCAGTTGGGCGATTCTCGGGCGCCGGTTGACTCGGTCGATTCGGTTCCGGCCGATTGTTGGGTTGAGCAGCGGGTGTTCGATCGGTGCGTGCCGACGGCTCCGCTGGACGATTATTCGGTTGCGCGGCCGCTGGTCGATTGTTGGGCTCCGGTTGATTATTTGGACGATTCGGTTGTGCCGCATTTCCAGCGGGCCGCTCGTTCGCCGCCGGAGGACCTCCAGACCGACTTGCCGGCTGATTACCCGCCGGTCTTCCCGGGGGTGGCGTTCCGGGCTTGACCGCGGTGGCGGTTGCCGGTTTTCCCGGAGGGGCCTGCTTCACTGCAGGTCGGCCTGCCGGCGCCGTGTGATTCGCGGCCTGCAAGTGTTGCATCTCCTGGCGGGCAATCGGCTGTCCCGGATGCGCGGCAAGCGCTTGTTGCCGGGCCGCAAACGGAACTGGCGGAGGCGGTACTTTTGCTTTGGCTACGATGGGACGGCTCATTACCGCCGCCGGAGGAGCTTTCACATGGTTGGCGGTATTGGCGTGCGATCCGTAAACGCTGTTCTGTGTCGGCGCGACGGAAGCGCGGGCGTTCACTGGCGCCGAAGCAATCTCGCGCGCATTTACAGTTACAGCCGCTCTTCCAACTGGTTGTCCGCTGGTGAAGGCCTGCTGCGGAACAGCCGTCACCGCTCCCGATACGTTTCGGTTCGCGTAGGTGACATTGTTGATCACGGTCGTTTTGTTAACGATGGTCGTGTTGTAGATGTTGGTGACGGTGGTAGTGCTGACGGTCGTGTTGCTGACGTTGACGCGCTCAACATAGGCCCGGCTCACGCCATAGGACGGCACATACACTTCGCGAGGCCCCAACGGAAACCAACCCATGTTGCCGCCAAATCCTCCGCCTCCGCCGATAAAGACGACCAAAGCAGGCGCATACACCGGCGCCACTGCTACCGGTCCCGGCACCCATCCCCATCGCCCTTGAACGGCTAACCAGCGGCCGTAGTGGAACGGAGCATAGCCCCAAGGCTCATCATCGACCCAGGTCCATCCCCACGGATCGACCCATGCCCAGTGCCCCTCGCGATACGGCGCCCAGCCCGCCGACTCGTGCGGATACCACACGTTGCCGTAGGTCGGATCCGGACGCCAGTCTCCGTTGTCATCCAAATCTTCGTATCCGACCATATCCTGCGACACATATCTCGCCGATCGCGAATTTTCGAAGCGCTGATAGCGGCCGTCGCTCCAATTATCGAAATCATCGGGACCGCCAAGATCTTCAACTTGAGCGTTCAAAGTATCAGTGCCGTCGAAGGTGGCTCGTTGTCCGGCGCGCAGAGTAAACGTCTGCCCGTTGCCGGTCGATTCGCCTTCACCTTCGCGAATGCTCACGACCGTATAGCTGCCGTCCTCGCTCGCTTCCACGCGGTAGCGGCCTGGTTGAAAAATTGTGAATGCCTGATTCGGCGTGTCGATTTCAAAGTCATCGTCGCGATTCAAATGGCGAACGCGAACATTGATCGATCCTGAACTCAGCTGAATCTGCGCCGTGCGATCGTCCAGGTTGAGAAATGAAATGCCAGTACTGTTATTGAGATAGATCACAGCCGATCCCAGCGAAACCTCCGCATGAGAATCCTGATCGGCCCATAATTGATCACCCGTGGTCATCGGCCGGTTCTGCACCGCATCGACCCAGTCCGATTCGCCGGCAGGTTGAAACGAAACGGAACCTTGCAAGTATCCAAGCCGCGCCACACGGCTCGGTGGATCTTCCTGATCGTCCTGCGCTGCCGCTGGCCGCACCAGCACAACGCTCAACAGGGTGAGTACAGAAAGCGCAATCGCGCCTCGCAAACCTTTCGGTAATAATTTCATGGTGAAGTCATCCCCTTTAGAGTGAGGCGTAGGCCTCCCTCGGCACGCCAATGAATTTGTATTGAAGTCCAGGCCCCAAGCATGGCCTTCGAGACGGAGTTGGCATCGTTATGATGCAAAGAAGATCATCGGCGTTCGCTACAGATCAAACCCGATGGATTTTTCGCACTGACTCAAAAGATTGAAACCATCCTAGCAGAACGACTCGGCATCTCAGGAAAAACGACTTCCGGTTTCCGCCCAAGCCAGGAAAATTATCTTCGACACGTCGATCCACGCAAACAGTCCTATGAACTAATCGAGACACTGAGATGACGAAAAGCAATGATGACCGGCCGGACGAAGCGGCGCGCGAACTCCATCACGAACAGCGGAGTGACAAGACCAATTCTGTATTCCAGCAATCCCTCACGCGTCGAGGCTTCGTGACAACGGTAGGCGCGTTGACCGGAGGGGTTTGCCTCGGAAATCGATTTCAGATAGCCGCGACGGTGGCAACGCAACCGGGGCAACAGGTTTCCAGCAGCTTGATCGGTTTGAAACTTAAGATCAACGGGCAGCCGCACGCTCTGTCGATCGATCCCCGGGTTACTCTGCTCGATCTGCTCCGTGAGAATCTTGCGCTCACTGGTACAAAGAAGGGATGCGATCACGGGCAATGCGGCGCCTGCACGGTGTTAGCCAACGGTCGGCGCATCAATAGTTGCCTTTCGCTAGCGGTGGTGCACGAGGGTGACGAGATCACCACTGTCGAGGGACTCGCACAGGGCGAACAGCTTCATCCCATCCAGGCGGCCTTTCTCGAAGAAGACGGCTTTCAATGCGGCTACTGCACGCCCGGCCAACTGTGCTCGGCTGTAGCTTTGTTCGAGGAGCACAAGCGTGGCGATGCCAGCTTTGTCACGCCTCGGCTCGACTCGCAGAATTCACAGGAACTTACGCCCGACGAAATCCGCGAGCGCATGAGCGGAAATATTTGCCGCTGCGGCGCATATCCCGGAATCGTGAGTGCGATCCAAAAACTTTTGCAGTCTCAAGATGAAAAGAGGTCAGGAGAATGAATCCATTCGCCTACGAACGCGCGGGAGGAACGGACTCAGCGATTGACGCGATTGCAACCGGTTCCTCGAAGTTTCTCGCGGGAGGGACCAATCTCGTCGATCTCATGAAGAACGGGGTCGAACGTCCCGAACGAATTATCGACATCAATCGGCTGCCGCTTGCGACGATTGAAGCGCTACCCAACGGCGGCCTTCGTTTGGGAGCGCTAGCGCGCAACGCCGATACTGCGAATCATCCTCTGGTACGGAAAAACTATCCCTTGCTGTCGCGCGCCATTCTTTCCGGCGCCTCGCCTCAACTTCGAAACCTGGCCACGAATGGCGGCAATCTGATGCAGCGCACGCGCTGCCCGTATTTCATGGATGTGGCCGAATCGCAATGCAACAAGCGTTCTCCGGGCAGCGGTTGTGGAGCTCTCGAAGGCTTCAACCGTTCGCACGCTATTTTTGGCGCCAGCGACAAATGCATCGCGACTCATCCTTCGGACATGTGCGTTGCTCTGGCTGCGCTGGACGCGGTGATTCGCGTGCGCGGATCTAAAGGAGAACGCACGATTCCGATCGCTGAGTTTCATCGTTTGCCCGGCGATACTCCGCAGATCGATACGAATCTTCGTAAGGATGAACTCATCGTCTCTATCGATCTGCCTCCATCTTCGTATGCGAGTCATTCGCACTACTTGAAAGTTCGAGACCGAGCCAGCTACGAGTTTGCCCTGGTTTCTGTGGCGGCGGCGCTTGATTTTACAGGATCGCAGATTCGCAGCTGCCGAATCGTGCTGGGAGGAGTCGCACACAAGCCCTGGCGATGTGAGAACGCCGAGAAATTGATCACCGGCAAAAATCTTGACGCCGCACTTTTTCAGGAAGCCGGCAAGGCCGCAGTCACCGGCGCCAAACCTTACAAATACAATGCCTTCAAAGTTGAGTTGACCCGGCGCGCCGTAGCTCGCACTCTCAGCCTCGCGGGAGGAATCGCATGAGCCTGCTTGGTGCTCCACTCAATCGCGTCGACGGTCGAATGAAAGTTACAGGCACGGCAAAGTACACGGCCGAATTCGAAATTCCCAATCTTGCTTATGCAGTCATGGTTCTCAGCACAATTCCCGCCGGCCAGATCACCAGCCTGGACACCGTGAAGGCTGAGCGTGCGGGAGGTGTGATTGCCGTGCTGAAGCCCGGCAACGCTCCCAAGCTTCCGAAAGCCCCCGGGCGCATCTCGCTTCTGCAAGACGATGCCGTGCACTATAACAACCAGCCCATTGCCGTGGTGGTGGCGGAGAGCCTTCATCAGGCACAGTACGCGGCTCCGCTAATCCACGCTCAGTTTAGACAGAAAGCTCCCAAGCTCGATTTCGTCGCAGGATTTCCTTCTTCTTATCCCGGCCAACACACTGGAATTCCTGGCGACCTGAGTTTTGGCGATGTGGAAAGCGGCCTGCAACAAGCCGAGATCAAGGTCGATCAGATCTATACCACGCCCATTCAGCACCACAATCCCATGGAACCTCACGCCACCATTGCGCAATGGCAAGGCGATCAACTCCTTGTGCACGATGCCAGCCAGCACATCACCGGCGTGCAGCAAACGTTATCGACAATTTTCGCGATACCGAAGCAAAATGTTCACGTCACAACTTTGTTTGTGGGCGGCGGTTTTGGCTGCAAGGGACAAATCTGGTCCCACGTAGTTCTCGCCGCGATGGCTGCGAAACAGACAAACCGCCCCGTGAAGCTGGTGCTCGACAGGCCGCAGATGTTCGGGCCGGTGGGCGCTCGCCCTATGACTCATCAGCGCGTGACTCTGGGCGCAACTCGTGACGGCAAGCTGACTGCGATTCGCCATGAAGTTCACGCCCACACATCCGAGCTCGAGGATTATCTCGAGTCCTCAGCCTTCCCGACCCGCGTGATGTACGCTTGCCCGAATATCAGCACGACCCATCGCCTCGTACCGCTCAATCTGGGAACGCCGACTTACATGCGCGCGCCTGGCGTGGCCACTGGTACCTATGCGGTGGAGGTCGCCATGGACGAACTCGCCTACGCGCTCAAGATGGACCCGTTGCAACTGCGGCTCATCAACTACACCGACGTCGATCCTCACACGAAAGTCCCGTTCACAGAAAAATCGTTGAAAGAGTGTTATACGCGCGCTGCCGAACGCTTCGGATGGTCCCGGCGCAAGCACGAGCCCCGCTCCATGCGCGAAGGCTCGCAGATGATTGGATGGGGCATGGCCACGGAAACTTATCCGGGAAAGAATCTCCCCGCGAAGGCGTTGGTGCGGCTGCAGCCGGATGGCAGAGTTTTGGTCGAATCAGGAGCCCAGGAAATTGGGACCGGCATGTATACCGTAATGACCGAAGTCGCTGCCGATGTGTTAGATCTTTCGCCGGATCTCATTGATGCCCGGCTGGGTGACACGAATTACCCAGAGGCCCCTATTTCCGCGGGCTCCATGAGCACCGCCAGCGTCGGTCCGGCGGTGCAGCAAGCGGCCCTGCAGGTTCGCCAGAAACTTTTCGAGATGGCGGTAAATGATCAGAAATCTCCCGTAAGTGGCGCTCGCGCGGAAGAAATAGAATTCAAAGATGGCAAGGTTTTTCTAAAGTCTGCACCGCTGAAGAGCGAAGAATATACCGCCCTGCTGGTGCGCAACGGAAACCAGCCGCTGGAAGCAACGGCCAGGGTGAAACCGCAACTGGATGAGAAAAAATATTCCTGCCATTCCTTTGGCGCGGTATTCGCGGAAGTTGCAGTCGATCCCGATCTCGGCATTATCCGCACTCGGCGCATCGTCGCCGTCTACGATGTCGGGAAAATCGTGAATCAGAAGCTTGCGAGAAGTCAGTTTATCGGCGGAATTGTCTGGGGCGTTGGCCTGGCCCTGATGGAGGACACGCAAGTCGACGCGCGCGATGGCCGGATCGTGAATGCCAATCTTGCGGATTATCATGTGCCCGTGAATGCGGATATTGGAGAGATCGATGTTTCCGCGATCGATATCCCAGACACGCAGCTGGATACATTGGGCGCGCGGGGCATTGGCGAAATCGGAATTACGGGAACCGGAGCCGCCATCGCCAATGCAATTTTTCACGCCACGGGAAAGCGCGTGCGCGACCTTCCGATTACGCCTGACAAATTGCTCTGATGGCAGGCTGATCGTGCGACCTTATTTCCCACGCTCGCAGCCCAGTTCAACAATTCCTGGCGGGGCATGAAGTTTAGAAGTCGAGTGAAAAATTGTGAGAACCTGCACGATATGGCTGGATATCCTCTACGGAATCTGGATTTGCAAATCAGGATGAAGATTTGCAAAATGATCCTATGCTGGCCGTTGCCGTAAGAAGCGCCGAAACTCCTCGCTCGCGAATTTTTCTGCTGTCGCCCGCCAACGTTTCCGGAATCAAGGGACAAAGGCTTCTCAATCCAACCGGGCAGTGCGAACTGGCCTTGCGCCTCAGAGATTCGGGCGTGCCCTTAGGCGAGGTGTATCGCTACATCAGTAGTCTGTATTTCCGAGGAAAGCTCGACTACGCCGAGAAATTTAAAAATCCGCCTGACGGCGTCGCGGGCATTTACATCATTACCGGAGCCGGTTTGATGCTGCCGGAAACCGTCGTCACACTCAGCGATCTTCACAGAATCTCTTCTACCGCGATCGACGCAAAGAACGTAGAGTATCGGCGGCCGTTGGAGTTCGACCTGCTGCGATTGCACGAACGGGCAGGTCACGACACCGACGTAGTTCTATTAGGGAGCGTTGCGACTCCCAAATACATTGCACCAATACAGCAAGTCTTCGGGCAACGGCTCTTATTTCCTAGCGATTTTCTCGGCTTAGGCGATATGAGCCGGGGAAGCATTCTGTTGCGTTGCTGTTTGCAGGGTTCGGAACTAATGTATTCGCCCGTCGACAACATCGTCAGTTCCGTTTCAAAATCAACCGCAAGCTAGATATCGTGCGCAAGGCGGAGGCAGGTTCGCCATTCCCGCGGATTGCGCTTCCTTAAGATGCAAGGATGGTTTCGAAGTGTTGGCGCCTTTACGAATTGCGGTTTCGCATTGTTCCTGTGTACGGCAACGCACTCTGCGATTAGCACGAATGATAAATACCAAGCAGACAATCAGAGTTTCGTTTTTCTCGCATTCGTTGTCCTGACTATCCCGTAATCGCAGATCAAGACGCGTTACGGGATTCCCCTTACCGGCCCTACCCTTCTCCCTCGATTGTTTCGAACCGCCCCCAAGCATATTTCTTATTGAACAACCAAAAACAGCGCTTCTCCTGCTCAGACGCGCAAATCTCTCTTCGAAGGAAACCATGTATCACCATATTAAGAAACTCATGTACACAGTGAATGTCGGAACTCCAGATCCACGATTTGGAAATATGTTGTTAGAGCAATTTGGTGGAGCAAATGGAGAACTGGCCGCGGCCATGCAGTACTCCATTCAAGGCTTGAATTGCGAAGATCCCGATCGAAAAGATTTGTTGATGGATATCGGTACCGAAGAGCTCAGCCATCTGGAAATCGTGGGAACCCTGGCTCGCATGCATTTAAAGCCCATGAAGAAAGACCCGAATGCGGCGGCGGAAGACCCACTCATCGCCATCGCTGGTGGCGGCGGTGTGGGACTTTTCAACTCCATGGGCGATGCCTGGACCGCGGATTACCTGAAAATCACCGGCGAGCTCGACGTTGATCTGCGCAGCAACATCGCGGCCGAAGCACGCGCGAAGATCGTCTATGAGCGTCTGATTGATTTCTGCGACGACCCCGGCTCCAAAGATGCGCTTCAATTTCTCATGACGCGTGAGATTACTCACATGAAGGCATTCACGGCTGCTCTTGAGAGCCTGGGTAAAGATCCTTTCTCCATCGGCAAGATTGCACCGACCCCGGTTTTGGTCGATCAATATTTCAATGACTCGACTGGAGTCGGAGATGAAGGCGAGGCCGACTCCCGTGGTCCGTGGAACGAAGGCGGCGATTGGGAACTGCTCGAGGTTCCAGAACTGGAAGAGGGCGTGGAGAACTTGAACGGTGACCAAGGCAGCAAAGCTACTACTGAAAAACGCAGCAGCACGGCCGCTCAATCAGAAAAACGGAAACGCGACACAAAGGCTCGCAAGTCGGCATAAAGCTTGGTTTTGTCGCGGACTGGAAAATAAAAGTCTGGGCGGCCAGCGCGCCGCCCAGATGAAAATCTGGGGCCGCAATAAAGGTATCTGAGAAAGACTGGTAACCGTTTTCAAACGAAGCGGCTCCTAGCTTGGCCCGTACGCCCCACTCCCGCGCCGGTAATCCTGGGGTTCGATTCGAAAACGCTTCAACATAGACTGCAGTGTGGTGCGTTTCATTCCCAAGCGGCTGGCTGCGCCTTCAGAACCAGAGAGCACGCCATTGGTCTCGCGCAGAACACGAACAATGTGTTCGCGCTCAATTTCCGTGAGGGTTTCCGCTCTGAAATCCTCCGCCGCGTCCAATTCCATGGGCGGGGCGGCCAGCACGTGGCCTTTCGTGAGGATCACCATGCGCTCAATCATGTTCTCCAGTTCTCGGATGTTACCGGGCCAGTTCCAGTTCTGCAGCACCGTCATCGTTTCCTGCGGGATGAGGTCAATGTGTTTTCCCATGCGCGCAGAATGTTTATTCACAAAGTGGCGCACCAGAATCGGAATGTCGCCGCGCCGTTGCCGCAACGGCGGCAAATCGATGGGAAAGACATTCAGACGGTAGAACAAATCCTCACGAAATTTCTTGTCGGCAATATCCTGATGCAGATCGCGATTGGTAGCAGAGATGATTCTGACATCGACGCGCCGGGTGTGCACGCCGCCCAACCGCTCAAATTCGCGATCCTGCAACACCCGCAACAGTTTCGGTTGCAGTTCCAGCGGCAGTTCGCCGATCTCGTCCAGAAATAATGTTCCCTTATCTGCGAGTTCGATACGTCCCACTTTTTGGCTGACGGCGCCCGTAAATGCGCCCTTTTCATGCCCAAAAAGTTCGCTCTCCAGCAAACCAGCCGGAACAGCGGCGCAGTTCAGCTTGATAAAAGTCTGCTCGCGCCGGGAGCTCAGCGAATGCACCGAACGGGCGACCAGTTCTTTTCCGGTGCCTGTTTCTCCCAACAACAAGACTGTGGAATCGGTCGGGGCAACGACCCGCACGTTCTTCAGGACGTCACGCAGCGCCGCGCTTTGGCCAATGATTTCTTCGAACCCAAGCTCTGTCTGAATCTGGCCTTCGAGGTACGTTTTTTCCTGGGCCAGCTTTTCCCGTGCGTCCTGCAACCGATCCGTCAGCTCGCGAAGACGCCCAATGTCCATGGAAGCGCCCGTGATTCCAATCACGCTTCCCGCCGCATTGAATAAGGGCTCAATGGTGATATCGAATGCTTCGTTTCTACCATTGTGGGATATCACTATTTCCTGCCGCGACGCCACGCCGCTGTTCAAAACCTTCCGTTTCAATTCAAGCAGACCTGCCGCTTTTTTGGCTCCAATGATTTCCGCATCGGTCTTCCCGATCACTTCCTGCTGCCAGTAGCTTTGCGGGTTATAAATCCAGGTGTAACGCAGCTCGCGATCCTGATTGAACACAGTAATCGGCGAATCCTTGAGGGCCACGCGAAACCGCTCTTCGCTTTCTATCCGGGATTGTTCCGCTCTCCTTTGGCCCTCGGCTGCCTTCGCCTGCTCAGTAACGTCGCGCTGTATGCCCCAGGTACGCAGCAGCATTCCCTTCTCGACAATTCCAATCATGCTGTTACGAAATACCTTGGGATTGCCGTGAATATCCATTTCGTGCGATTCGCGTTCCAGTACATTGAATCCCGATCGAATATATTCGCGAGTTAATTCCAGGTTGCGCGGATCCTCCGCAGAAAGAAGTTCCGTGAGCCTCTTGGTCAAAAGTTCCTCTCTGGAAGCGAAACCGTACATTTTTGCCAGAGCGTCATTGCACTCCCCCAAATAGGAGTGATGGAGAATGTGCTGCACCATCTGGTCTTCGGGCAGATTGATGGCGAGCGGCGTATCCAACTCCTGACAGAAAATACCTTCGGAGGTTTGCGCCACGAAACGGCTATAGTCTTCTTCGCGCCGCCGCAATGCCTCTTCCGCCTTTTTCCTCTCGGTTATGTCATTTCCGAACGAAATTGTGGCAACGACGACGCCCTTAACCTTCACGATACTGTTTCGCCAGGCTATGTGGCGTTCTTCCCCCGCCTTGGTGACAATCGGGTTCTCAAATGTTGCGCCCGCTGTATCCGCCATAAGTCTGTCGAACTCATCCCACGCGAATGGAAATCGGTCTCTAGGTACCAGAGTTGACCAGCTTTTTCCTTTCAGCTCCGCGAAGGAATAGCCCGTGATTTCTTCTCCTGATTTGTTGAACAGGTTGACATTGCCCTGGGTGTCCAGGCCGAGAATGATGACGTTGGCGGTCTGAATCAGATTCTCGGAAAACTCCTTCGCATTTTTCAGAGCAAACTCAGCCCGCTTGTGTTCTGTGACGTCGTGCGCTATGCCTCGTACAATGGGCGAAGCCACTCCTTCCGTGCGCAGAGTGTTGTTATATTCCCAAATCCTGCGCTCACCATTTCGCGCTGCCACACACAACAATCCGTTGTCGGTCCCGTTCGTCTTGACGCGCTCCAAATATCCGTCGAACTGTTCGCGATACTCAGACGCGACCAATTCCCGCATCGGCAGCTTCAGCAGTTCTTCCACCGTGTATCCCAGAATTCGTGCGGAGGCCGGATTGACAAACAGAAACCTGCCTTCCAGATCATGGGCGCACACTAAATCTTCACTGTGCTCGACTAGGTCACGATATCGGTCTTCACTGTCGCACAGCGCGTCTTCCGCACGTTTTCGGTCGCTGATATCGCGGGTGACGGCGACGATATAGCTTCGATCCAGTTCGACGAGCCCAAGGCTGGTCTCTACTGGAAAAGTTGAGCCATCCTTTCGCCGGTGCACCCCTTCAAGCACCATAAATCCGCAATCGCGCAACCCGGCCTGCACTTGTACCCGTTTCGATTCGTCAATTCCCGGATCAACGTCAAATACGGTCAGTGCCAGTAATTCCTCCCGCGTGTAGCCCAGGTCTTCACAGGCCTTCTCATTGACGTCCAGAAAATGTAGCGTCTCCGGATCGACCACCTCTACCGCGTCATTCGAGTGGTCCATCAGCGTTCGGAATAGCTCGAGGGAACGATCTGTCTTCTTTCGTTCCGTAATATCCTGCAATACGCTCGCTACACGGTCCACGCCGTTTAGCCCGTGAACCGGAACATAAGTAATCAGCAGGGCTCGATCGCCTCGCGTGCTGTACTTGTATCGCAATTCGTATTGCACGACGTTGCCCTTAAAGCATTCGTCCAACTTGGGTTTCACCGTGCTCTCAAAAACTCCCGGATTCAACACGTCCGCCACTCGGCGTCCCACCACCTCTTCTTTCTTCATTCCGCGATATTTCAGAAAAGCACGATTCGCAATGAGAAAACGGTAGTCGCGATCTACGACAGTGATCATTTCTTCCAACCCCTCCACCGCTGCTTCAAGCGCTCCCAATCGTTTCGTGCTTCGTCGAGACAGATTGCCTAGCCCACTGATCGCAACTCCCACGACGATGAATAGCGTCAATCCCACGATGTCGCGAGGGTTGCTGAACACGAGCAAATTTATCGGTTTGATGAAAAAATATTCGGCAATCGCAGTGGAAAGAAACGTGGCAAACACGCCGGGTCCGAAACCACCCAGCAGGGCGACCAACATAATCGTGGGGTAGAACAAGATAAAACGGTGGTTAAACCCGATAGAAGAATCCAGGCCGTATCGAACCAAACCCACGGTGCAAATGGCGAGCAGCGCGAATCCGTAGCTTCCAGGCGAAGACTGCAGCCAAAACACCAGTTCTTTAATACTCTCTCTTTGATCGGCAATACGCATAGCCAACCCTAAGTTCACGGGATTCCGCACTAATTAGTCCTAGTCTCTCCTCGCAGGGCCAGGACAAACTGAGCAAAAGTGCTCATTTTGCAATTATTTTGGAAGGCCTCTGAGGGGTGTCTGGAGCACAAAGGACCACAAAAATATTCCAGCCAAGGGGTTATGGCGTCAGGCGGGGTCTATTGCGGTTCAAGAAAGAAGCGGGGAGGGCGAAAACCGGCTCCGTGGCCGCCCGAGGCTGGCGTCATGGTCAGCTTGAGCATTTCCGTTATCTCCGCTTCCAATATCTGACGCTCCTCTGCCCAGAGAGAAGTAAAACGAAATGGCTGCAGATAGCCGTGGACGGCTCGCATGGGAAACAGCATTTCAGCCTTGGGGTGTAGCGTGTTCAAGCCAAGTGAGATCGTCAAGCCAACTTTGGCTCGTTCATCCACATACATCGCCAGTTCCATCAGCCCTCCGGTGACCGAAAGTCGATGTAACTTGCCTGGGATACGTCGAAGATTTTCCAGTTGAACCAGGACTGAAACACTGCCGTGCAGGCTTACCCGTGGAGCACGGACTGGCCCTTGCTGTGAGATGTCATTCATGAATCACACTACCTCTAATGCCGTGTTCCACGAACGTGAGAGCAACTATCCCCTTGCAGACCACGTTGAATAATCGCCGTCAGCAAACGGTCGGTACGGCGCATTCCCTTCCAGTCATACTCATAGGCCGTTCCGCAAGCCAGACAGATTTGATAATGGCGGCCATTGTCATCGATGCGCGGCCATGAAAACCGGTGCGCACAACCTCGGTGCAGAATATTCTTAAGAAAGTTCAATGGGTCACCACCTGGTTTCGGCTTTTCCAATGATCCAGCCAGCGGGAAAAAAAAGGCTTGGAACGGACGCCCAGCAAGTCGTGCAGTCTGGACAAAAGAATGTCGGGCGGTTGCGATTTCGAGAGGAACGAATCGACAGAGCTCAATTTGTACGTGGGCAAAGGCTCATAACCCGATAAAAGCATGATCGGTATTTCCGAATTCATGCGCTTCATCTTCGCCGCTACAACGTCGCCGTTCATCCCCGGCATTTGATAGTCAAGCACTACCGCATCCACCGGGTGGGAGCGAAACAACTTCAAGCCCTCGGGCCCGCCGCTAGCTTCCAGAACCTTATAGCCGCTTTGTTCCAGCAGCATTTTGCGGCCGATGAGTCCGTTCCAGTGATCGTCGATGCAGAGAATTGTTGCCTTTGCCCGCGACATAATTCCTCAACTTCCGACCGGCCAGATTTGGTTGGTCAGCAGCGGGCCCGACGGAACAAGCACTCTGCTGACTGCGAAGTGGTGGGCAAATTGATTCTGGCTTTGCTTTTGAATAATTACAAATTACTAACGGACACTCCGGCGTCAGTTACCAGCTCGACGTGCAGTCAGAGAAAGGTCGATCGGAAAATAAAAAGCGGGCAAGTCGTCATCGACTTGCCCGCCAAATTTGAAGAAGGTATTTCTGGCCGCGAATCAGCGTGCGAACTTCAGTGCTGCACCGCGCCCACCAGATCATTCTTCATCACACTGATCTCTACACGTCCTCCGGTAGTTGCTTTTGCCATGGTTCCATCTGTGCCAGCCATGGACGCATTTCCCATACTCATCACGTAAATTCTGTAAACCGGAATCTCATGGTTGAGCACGAGGTAGCGAACCACCGAGTCCGCCATTTTCTGTGAACTGGCAATCGCCGCCTGACCACGGCCCGAGGCGAAGCCATGCACTTCGATGATGTAGCTTCGCTGATCTTTTAGCGGAGCGGCCATTTGGTCGAGCGCATCTTTCGCCGCCTTGCTCAGGACGCTCTGACCGGCGCGAAATCGAATCTCAGTTTGCGCTGTCCCTTTGTACTGATCGATGTTGCCGACCATCTGTTCGACTGTCGCCACTCGATTGTTCGCGTCGGTGGCTGCGGTCTGTGCTGTCTGTGCACGGTTGTTGGCATCCGTTGCATGCTGATCTGCCAGGTTGACTTTCTCTGATGCCAACTGAATACCCTGCTGCGCGCGGGTGTCGACGTCTTTGATGGTCTTGCCGTTTTCCTGGGTCAACTCCTCCAGTTCGTTGATGCGATCACGAATCGGTCCTACTCGCCGTTGAACGTATCTCTTATTGGCGAACGGGTGAGTTACAAGATTCACCAGGTTCGGATTGTCGCCGTCCCAGAAGTCCGTTGCAGTTGGAGGCGGAATCGGCTGACGGTCGCCAGTGCTCATAGTCGACGACGAAGCAGCAGTTTGCCCGTTGGCGGTGGGTTGCGCGCTCATATTCGAGCTCGACTGGTGCGCCGACCCGGGAAGCGCAAATACGAGAACCGAGAGCAATGGTAGGAATTTCCGAAGTGTCATTTTCAATCTTCTCCCACGGTGGATGCGCAGCCTTCATTCCAAGCAGGCCTTCCACGACCTCCTAGATTGTGCACTTAGCGGGCCAAAGCTGCAAGCGCAACATCAACATGATAAGTCGGTATTGCGACGAACAAATGCAGCATGTGTGCAGAACTCTTCATCCCGGTGGACAGTCGCGGGCAGCATCGTTGAGGTTCCTGATCAGCTGGGCACCTCCATCGTCGCGTCAACGATTCGCCCATGGCCACGCTCGGGATTTGATTTGAAACGTGTGTTCATAACGGCGTACGCCGGCGACCGGATCGCGCGAGTACAGTAATTCCTGTATTAGCCGAGAAACCGAAGGGTATTTCAGAGTATGTTGAAGTTGGATTATTATCATCGCTTCGCATACGTCTCGCGGCACTTGGCCAATCGCGCGAAGAAAGACTATGAGCTCTCTGCGCATTCTTATCGTTGACGACCATCGCGCCGTTCTGGACGGCGTCCGCTCCCTCTTATCGTCGAGAGCGGATTGGCTCGTCTGCGGCGAAGCCAGAGACGGCGTCGAAGCCGTAGAAAAAGCCAGGGACCTGCATCCTGACGTCGTTCTCATGGACATCTCCATGCCGCGCATGGATGGCCTGCAGGCAACCAAAATAATCCGCAGGGACCTTCCCGACTCGAAAGTTGTCATCGTCAGTCAGAACGACCCAGAGATCGTGGCGAGACAAGCGAATGAAGTGGATGCGAGCGGATTCGTCGCGAAGAACGAAATTTCAAAGCAGTTATTACCTACGGTCGACAGAGTCATAGCCCAAGGCAACGGCGCGAAAAATAAGAAAATGCAAGATAAGTTATCGAGTTCGGATCGCGCTGAAGTCGAGCGAAAAGAAGCACGGCAAAAAGATGCCGAACTGTCAAAGCAGGCAAAACTCTTAGATCTCAGTTTCAATGCCGTTATTCTGCGCGATCAAGAGGACCGCATCACCTATTGGAACAGAGGCGCGGAGGAACTTTACGGCTGGACGCAGGACGAAGCTTTGGGGCAAGTCACCCACACACTATTTCGAACCGAATTCCCGGAACCGCTGCCTTCCATTACTACATATTTGCACCGCGACCAACGATGGCAAGGAGAATTAATCCAAACCCGGAAGGATGGAACAAGCCTGACCGTGCTCTCGCGGTGGGCGTTGACGCGCAACTCAGAAACCGATCGCTACATGGTCATGGAAGCGAACATCGATATCACACAGGCGAAGGAAGCGGCTCGAGCCAATAATCTGCTTGCCGCGATTGTCGATTCTTCCGATGACGCCATTGTGAGCAAGAACCTGGATGGCATGATTACCAGCTGGAACAAATCCGCGGAACGAATGTTCGGCTATAGCGCGCGGGAAGCCGTTGGCCAACACATCACTCTGATTATTCCGTCCAATCGTCTGGACGAGGAAACCAAGATTATTGGGCAACTCAAGCGTGGCGAGCGGGTCGATCATTTCGAAACGGTTCGAGTTCGCAAAGACGGGACTTTACTTGATCTTTCCCTTTCGATTTCGCCGGTCAGGGACGGAACGGGCAGAATCGTGGGCGCGTCAAAGGTAGCGCGCGACATTACCGAACGGAAGCGCGCGGAACGCGCCCTGCGCGAGAGCGAAGAACGTTTTCGTGCCATTGTTGAAACTACGCCGGAATGCGTCAAGTTGGTGGCCAGCGACGGCACTTTGCTGCACATGAACCCGCCTGGCCTCGCCATAGTGGGCGTCGATTCTCAAGAAAAAGTCGTTGGCAAGAATGTTTATAACCTCATTGCAGCTCACGACCGAGATCGTTTTCGCGCCTTCAATGAGAGCATCTGTCGTGGGGAAAAAGGCTCGCTGGAATTTGACCTCGTGGATCTTCACGGCAAGGTTCATCGCATGGAAAGCCACGCCGCTCCCCTGCGACTGGCGGATGGAAACATTGTTCAGCTTGCCATTACAGGAGACATCACAGAACGCGTTGAAGTCCAAAAGAGACTGCAAAGAAGCGAGGAACGGCTGCGAACCCTGGCCGACGAGCTCGAAAAGCAGGTGGAAAGTCGAACCCAAGAACTGGAACTGCGCAACGCCGAAGTGCTGCAACAGTCGGAGCAGCTTCGCGAACTTTCCAACCGTCTGCTGCAGACCCAGGATGATGAGCGCCGTAATATTGCCCGCGAATTGCACGATAGCGCTGGACAAATCATCGCCGCGCTAGCTATGAATCTGGCCAGCATGACTCAGCACTCGAGAAAGAATCCGGTGCTGGGCAAGGTGCTCGACGACAGCCAGACCCTGCTGCAACAACTGAACAAAGAGATACGCACGACGTCATACCTCTTGCATCCTCCGCTTCTGGATGAAAATGGTTTGCCGGAGGCGGTTCGCTGGTATTTGCAGGGACTTATGGAGCGCAGCGGGCTGACGGTAGATCCGCAAATTGACAACGACTTTGGCCGACTCCCGGACGAGATGGAACTGGCGATGTTTCGCATCGTTCAGGAATGCCTCACTAACATCCACCGCCATTCGGGCAGCAAAACGGCAACGGTTCGCCTTTCCCGTACGGGCACTATGGTTACACTGGAAATTGAAGATCAGGGCAAGGGAATACCGGCGGAGAAACTGGATAGAATTCGCGCCGCGCGTTCCGGGGTGGGGATTACAGGAATGCGAGAACGGGTTCGTCATTACAATGGGACCCTCCGGATCGACTCCGGTCACAGCGGGACGAAAATCTCGGTGACGCTGCCGGTTGCCAATAGCGGCGCCGCTGAGGCGGAGAATAGCCAGGTGGAAGCGCCAATTCCCGGAATTAGCGGATGAAGCTGGACGAATAATCTGGTGTAAGAGCATCGTCGGTCGGCAAAGCGGCGCTGATCGATTGCGCTCCCACCCCGCGAGGCAACTTTACTTCCCATCCAAACGAATATCTCCCACACCCACGTGCGCCCGCAACTCGTATTTGCCTTCGCCACGATACTTCAAACTCTTGCCCAGCCAACCGCTAGTCTCGCCGTAACCATCGCCGCTCACATCGCCAATTCCGGTGCTGGCGTTGACCAAGCGATACTGCGCGCCGGCGCTCGATACGCGGATGTCACCGACACCTAAAGACAGATCCTTGTCGCCCTCAATGTCCTCGACGGTCACATCCCCGACTTTGGCGTGTACTTCGAGATTGGTTTTCTCCGGGACTTCGAGCTCCACATCAATTTCCGTGTTGCTGCCAGAAGCCGCCTGAAGATTGATGGTCGCGTCGCTGCCGTGCACGTCGAAATCCACCCGCGCCTCTTTCACGTTCCGCTCGCGATCAGACTTGACGGTGTAGCGCAAATTGATTTTCGTAGAATCAGAGCGCCGAACATGAACATCGCCCACGCTTAGACGAAGGTG
Organism: uncultured Acidobacteriaceae bacterium; assembly: GCA_963801885.1. Lineage (GTDB taxonomy): Bacteria > Acidobacteriota > Terriglobia > Terriglobales > Acidobacteriaceae > Sulfotelmatobacter. The sequence goes on along the minus strand of CAWDGL010000008.1, from coordinate 1,316,806 downwards.
TACGAAACCGCCGCTAACAAACTCGCGGCCGTCCGTGTGTGTCTCCGCATAGTTCCGGTCACTGGCCGCGCACAACGAGGCCGCGCATAATGTCACCAGGAACAGACTGAGCTGAATTGTTCTGTGAAGGTAGTTGGAGCGGACACCTAAGCTTGCGGGCACGAAGCACCTCCCGAATGCAGACGCTACTCAGGGTACGCGACGGCAAGGACTGAAGTTCCCCGGAACGTCAGCCGATCTCTATGGAAAATTATCTGCCGAAATCGGCAACCCCGTCCCATACCAGTTGGACAGCAATGGCCAGGATTAGGAAGCCGAAAATCTTGTTGATCGCGCCGACTGCGCTGGGACCGAGACGCCGCACCAGCGGTCCGCCCAGGCAAAAGAAGAGCGCAACGCTGAGCGCAATCCCGGCGATACCAATGACCATTCCAAGATACGCCGCGGAGTTGTCCACATTAGCCGCCAGCCCCATAACGACGCCGATCGCGCCCGGCCCTGACATCAGCGGCATGGCCAGCGGCGCAAGGGAGATGTCCTCTTTGCTTTCTGCTTCGTGGCTTTCCGCTGGTGTGATGCGGGCCGTCGAAGTCACCATTCCCCATGCGGTGTTGGCAACGATCAAGCCTCCGGCAATCTTCAGCACCGGCAGGGAGATGCCAAAGAAGTGCAGCACAAAGCGCCCGAAAAATAGGAACGTCACTAAAATAACGAACACCCAGAGGCCGGTCTTGAACGCAGTGCGGTTCCGGTCTCGACTGCTCCAGGTCGAGGTCATGCTAAAGAAGATGGGAATTCCGCCGAACGGATCGACAATCGGAAACAGCGCTAAGAACGTTGCCGCCGCGGAAGCCGGTAGCGTGCGCAGGAACTGTCCGAAGGCATGAGCGGAAGTCATGTTGAAGTTAGCCGGCCCTGAAGGGATTGATGATGTCTACGCCCAAATGTTTGAAGTCTTTCTCGTTGCGTGTAGCGACCGTGAGACCGTGCAAACGCGCGGTGGCTGCGATCATGACGTCATACAACAAGTACTCTTGTTTACCCACCATCATGCGTGCCATTTCGCGAAACGAACGACGGTCCATGGGCACCACGTTCGACGAATTTTCTAATGTGTCGACCCAGGCTTCAATCGCTCGGGCCTTGGTTGAGTCTTGTTTCCGCGTGCGCTCAATTCCTTCCTGCAGTTCGCCGAGCGTAACTGCTGAAAGACAAATCTGCTCATCTCGCAGACCCATGAACCAGGCGACCACCCCACCGTGAGGCTTCGGTTTGTGAAGCTCAGAGATGATGTTGGTGTCTAGCAGATACCGTATCACTCAAACTCCACCGGAGTCCTGCGCTTCAACTTTCGGCGCCGCGGAACGAGGTTTTTGAAGCGAGGACCCGTGAGCAACAATTCCTTAATCCCCGACGGGCGCATCTTCTGCAAGCGCCGCCACTCCTCGATCGGAACCAGCACGGCTGCCTCCACGCCCCGGCGCGTCACGACCTGCGCACCTTTTTGCAGCGCCGCATTCAGAAAATCGCTAAATCGAGCTTTTGCTTCTTGAAGTTGCCACGAACTCATGAAACCAAACCCCACGGTTAATTGCAATTCTATGACTAGTCATCTGACTAGTCAATATAGGGGATAAGGGTCGGTGGATATCACAAGGCGTCATCCCGAAGAGCCCGCGCTTTTACCAGCGGGCCGAGGGATCTGCCGTGGCACACAGCGTCGTAGCGCGAGATCCTTCGCTCCGCCTGAAAAACGGCTACGCTCAGAGCTTGCCCTGAGCCTGTCGAAGGGATGACGCCACCGACGAGCGAACATGCCATCAGGATTTCCAAACTGACCCACTACCCGTTAGCGATAACTCTCCAACGCTTTCGCAGCGCGCTCCAGAGCGGCCGCGAGCACCGCTAATTGTTCCCGCGCCCGTTCGCTATCGCCCTTGTCCAGAGCCTCATTCACACCCGGAATTACCACAGCCGCGTAGCCGGTATATTCGCCAGGCGCGTAAATCACATGGCGAAACCATGGCCGATGCGGCAAACCCTGATCGTTTAGCATCCCACGCTCCGCCGCGCGCAAAGCCTGATTCAGGCGGGCTGCATCTTGTGGAGGATTCTTCTGCTTGGCTCCGATCTTCGCGCTCGCGTTCTGAAAACGATGCGCAGCAGCATCCACCGCGTGAAAGTCCAAAGCATGCTCACCAAACTTATCCACCGCGCGCTTGCGTGCAGCATCCAGATACGCGGCAATCTCTTTTGCATACTCCTCGTAGTCATAAGGCAGAACGTCGGCATCCGCCATGCGAATCGCTTCCAGCCCAAAGACGCGCGCCATCTGCTGCTCGTACACAAAATCCGGATCGGCAAATTTCTTGAACCACGCAAAATCGTCGAATGTCGAGTGATACACACCGTACGGCCCGCTTGAACTCACATCGCTCGAAGGAATGCCCAAATGCTGCAGAAACGCGGTGTAATCGGAACCGCTGCCTAAGTCTCCAACCGGCACGTCACTCTTTACCTGCGCCGCCGGAAGACGGCGGCTGTCTCCGATTGCCTCGGTGGGAGATTGCGTCGCAGGAGCATCGGGTTGCGCCGCTTTCTGCCACGCTTCGTAAACTGTGCCGCCCTTCGGGCTGGGCACAATCTTGGTTACATCGCGCAAGAATTGTTTCAGGCTGGGAACCGCGGACGCGCCAAACTTCGATCCAGAAACGGCAACATCCATATTGAAATAAGCAGCCGCATTCGCCAGTTCTGCCTCGTGCTGCTCGACCCACTCGGTCGAGCCCATCAGGCCTTCTTCTTCGCCGTCCCAACTGGCAAAGATCAAGGTGCGTTTCGGCTTCCACCCTGACTTCAGCAAATCGCCAACACCGTGAACCGCCTCGAGCATCGCAGCCGTACCGCTGTTGGGGTCGACCGCGCCGTACACCCACGCGTCGCGATGATTGCCAGCAACTACCCATTCATCCGGCAATTGGCTGCCGCGAACGCGGCCAATCACATCCCACAGCGTGCGGAACTGATAATCCTGCCGCAAATGCATTTTCAACTTCGCCGGCCCAGGGCCTACGTGGTAAGTGAACGGAAGCGCTCCTTGCCATTCGCGCGGCGAATCCGGTCCACCCAGATGCTCTAGCACCGGCCAGGCGTCGTGATAAGACAATGGAGTCACCGGAATCTTTGGCATCTGCGCCGATTGCTGGGGAGAGATGCGCTGCGATTCGGGCAACGACGGCAGCGACGCGACTCCCGGAGTGGTCGGGTCTCCGGGAAACTCGAACATGTATCCCACCGAACCGCGCTGCACGCCGGTATCCGGCCGCCACGGCCCTTCGGGATATTTATCGCCGCGCTTCCAGCCATCATCTGCCGGATCGGAATAAATAATCACACCGGCGGCGCCGTGCTCCTGCGCCACAAAAACTTTTACGCCGCGAAAATTCTGGCCATAGCGCACCAGCACGATTTTTCCGCGCACGTCGATTTTCATTTTGTCGAGTTTGTCGAAGTCTTCCGGCGTGCCGTAGTTCGCATAGACAACCTCGCCCTCGGCATCGCCGGAGGGTGACATACCGTTGAATGGCATAACCACGCGAGGATCGTCTTGATAAGCATCGCCGTCAACCCGCTCGCGCGTGGGGCCGTGCATCTCAACGCCTGCGGGCGCCGTCATGTCGACCTTAATTTCCGCCGGATAATTCATCCAGACTTTGTACTGGACAATTTCGGTGTCGAGGCCGGCATCGCGGAATTTCTGCGCCACATAATCGGCGGTCGCCTTGTCCTCGACGGTCCCCGCCATGTGCGGAACCTTGGTCAGGATGCGGAGATGCTCTTCCGCCAGCTTGGAATCGGGCACGCCCAGGAAGCGGGATTCTGTAGCCTGCTCGGCAGCGGCATCGCGAAAACCAAAGATGGCGGCGGCGTTGGAAGAAGCCGGCGCACTACGCCCGGCATTCGTGGATTCACTGGATAAGAAGATTGCTGACGCAAGCAATATCGCAGGAAAGAATTTCATAGGTTCGCGGTGAAAGTTAGTAAGGTAGCACAGGTGCTCGCGGCTGTCGTGTTGGCGACGGACAGACTCAAATATATTCGCTTTTTATTCGCTTATAGAACCAACTTCACCAAGTTCACCATCTGGTGCAGAAAGGGGCTATACTACTTCCATGAAGCGAGCCACGATGACACTTCCCGATGATCTCGCCAAAGCCGTTGACGAATATGTACAGGCCCAGGAAGCGCCACCCGCGCTAACGACCGTAGTGCAGGCTGCGTTGCGAGAATACTTGCGGGAACGCGGATATCTTCGGACGTATCGGCCTTTGAAGATCAGGCCTGTGGGGCGCAGCGGACGCAGCGATGTGAGCGTGAATCACGACCTTTATCTGACAGGCATGAAAAAATGAAACACGCCGTCTTAGCTGACAGTGGTCCGCTATATGCAACTGCCGACGAGGACGATGCCTACCACGAACAAGCCCAGCACCAGTTAGAGGAACTGGCGAGGGGCGGGAGAGAAGTGGTCATTGCTTATCCGATATTGCTGGAAGCTTATGGCCTCGTGATCTTCCGGATGGGCACAGCCGCCGCCCTAAAGTGGCTGAGTTATATGACGGACGCAGTCCTGGTAAATCCAACGCAGGAAGACTATCGGCAGGCTTTCACAAGGGTCCGTACGCTACCGGATCAGCGTATCACTCTTGTCGACGCGACGGTCGGCGCTCTAGCGACACGCTTGGGCCTCGAGGTATGGACCTACGACCATCAGTTCGATGTAATGCGCGTTCCCGTTTGGCGGTGAAGAAGGTGCTTGACACACCAGCAGTCGCCTTACCGCACCTGCCCCGTCCCAATAATTTCGTACTTCGACGAAGTTAACTCGGCCAGCGCGAATGGTCCTCGACAGTGCAGTTTCTGAGTGCTGATGCCCATTTCAGCTCCAAAGCCGAACTCCGCACCGTCGGTGAAGCGAGTCGAGGCATTCCAGTAAACGGCAGCCGAGTCCACGCCGCGCAAGAATCTACTGGCATTTACTTCATTCGTGGTGACGATAGAATCACTGTGCTTGGTCGAATAGCGGTTGATGTGCGCAATGGCATCATCGACATTTGCGACGATAGCAACCGCCATGCACAGCCGTAAATACTCTTCGTGCCAGTCTGGTTCGGCGGCGGGGACGATTTTAAATCCCGCCGCCAGGGTGCGGACTTTATCGTCGCCGCGCACCTCGACACCAGATTCGATTAACTTCTTCACGATGCGCGGGACATACTGGGCAGCAATGCGCTCATGCACCAGCAACTTTTCGGCAGCGTTGCACACCGACGGACGCTGCGTTTTAGCGTTGATGACAATGCGGTCGGCCATTTCGAAGTCGGCAGACTCGTCGACAAAGATGTGACAATTCCCCGCTCCCGTCTCTATCACCGGAACCGACGAATTCTCCGTGACAAACGTGATGAGTCCGGCGCCGCCACGGGGAATGATGACGTCGACAAGACCTCGGGCCTTAATTAACTCTTCTACCGATTGCCGGGTGCTCGAATCGAGCAGTTCGATTGCGCCGTCGGGCAATTCAGGGATCGAAGTCATGATTTCCACCAGTCGCTGGCTGCTTCGCGCCGCTTCTTTTCCGCCGCGCAGAACGATGGCATTGCCGGCCTTCAGCGCCAGTACCGCCGTATCGACCGTGACATTCGGTCGTGACTCATAAATGATTCCAATCACACCCAGCGGAACCCGCACTTTGCGGATACGCAAGCCGTTCGATTTCGTCCACTCTGCCAAAGCTTCGTCAATGGGATCGGGAAGGGCGGCAACCTCGCGCACACCACGCGCCATCTCTTGGATGCGCGCGGAAGTCAGCAGCAGGCGGTCCCGCATCGCGCCATCGAAACCTGATTTTTCCAAGTCTTCGCGATTCGCCTCCAGAATACTTCGCTCATTCGCTTCAATGGCATCGGCCATCGCCAGCAGCAGCGCATTCTTCTCTGCCGTGGATAACAACGCAAGCGCGGCCGATGCCACGCGGGCGCGCAACAACTTTTGCTGGGTCGATAGTGCGGTAGTGAGAGTGGTCGCCATTGCTTAGTCTTTCTTCTGCGGCGGAAAATACGTTCCAATTTTGCGTTTCAACCCCAGCGTAATCGCCCCTGGATCTCGCCCATTCACGATTGCCACGTGAACTCCGCCTTCACTCGCGAGTTTTGCGGCGCGCAGCTTCGAAATCATGCCGCCGCGTCCCAGAGAACTCTTGCCGTTGCATTTGGCTTCGAGCGCCGGAGTCAGCTTGCGAATCACACGCTGCAGACGCGTTTTCTTGCCTCGGTTCGGAAGCATAAATCCGTCGACGTTGGTTAGCAGCAGAAGCCAGTCGGCCTTTACTGCTCTCGCCAGCAGCGAACTTAATTCATCATTATCGCCGAACGCGCCCTCCAACTCGCGTACCGACACGCTGTCGTTTTCATTCACAATGGGCACCACGCCCAGTGCGAGCAACTCCGCCAGCGCGTTCTGCAAATTGCGATAGCGTACGGGAGAAGTAAAGTCATCGCTTGAGAGCAGCAGTTGCGCAACCACTTTCTTGCCGAAGAATAGGCGTTCATAAGTGTGCATCAGCTTGCTCTGCCCAACCGCGGCGCACGCCTGCATGCGGGGAACATTGCCGGGACGTTTCTGCAGCGACAACCCCGACATACCTGCGGCAATGGCGCCGGAAGTAACAATCAGATATTCGTTCTTCGACAGATCGAACTGATCGACAATGCCGCGCAGCAGGTTCACGTCAATGTTCCCGCCGGGAGCGATAAGACTGGTGCCGACTTTGATCACGACTCGCATAGGTGGATAGTCTTCGGCGGCGAATTCACTTTTCGTCGTTTGCCAGCGCAACACACCGCCGCAAAATTGCGGTTGGAAAGAACCGCACTAACTTGGTAGTGGGTCAGTTTGACATTATGAATGTCACAGGCTGTCATCCCGAAGAGCCCGCGTTTTTACAAGCGGGCCGAGGGATCTCCCGCGCCACACAGTATCGTAGCGGGAGATCCTTCGCTCCGCCTGAAGAACGGCTACGCTCAGGATGACGCCATCGACAAGCGAACATGCCATCAGAATTTCAAATTAACCCACTACCCATTGACTTCAACCGTGGGACAACACTTCTATCCTGCCGTTAGAATGGCTTTCTGGCAAGGCGATAAATCTCGCCAGGCCACACGTTATGCCTGTCTCTAACGCTACCAGCCGATTTTCCGATCGCGTCGAGAATTACGTTCGCTATCGCCCCAGCTATCCTGCCGAGGCATTGCGAACGCTGCAGTGCGAGTGCGGGCTTTCGCCGCACCATGCGGTCGCTGACATTGCTTCGGGCACGGGGATTTGGACCCGAATGCTGCTGGAGAACGGAAATAATGTTTTCGGCATTGAGCCGAACGCCGAGATGCGGCAAGCGGGCGAGCGCCTTCTGGCACCATTTCCGAAATTCAGCAGCGTTGCCGGAACTGCAGAAGCCACACCGTTGCCGGACAAGAGCATGGATTTCGTCACTGCGGCGCAGGCGGCGCACTGGTTCGATCGTAAGCCAGCCCGGCGCGAGTTTATGCGAATCCTGAAATCCGGAGGCTGGCTGGTGCTTCTTTGGAACGAGCGCCTGACCGATTCAACGCCATTCCTGCGTGAGTACGAGCAACTATTATTGACATTCGGCACGGATTACCAGGAAGTGCGTCAGGAGACCGACGCAGTGAACGAGTTCTTCGATCCGGCGCCGTTTCAAGAGCGCGTGTTTGAGATGCGACAGGAGTTCGACTACACCGGAATCGAAGGTCGATTGCTGTCTTCGTCCTATGCTCCCGGCCCGGACCACCCGAGTCACGCGCCGATGTTGCGCGAACTGCGGAGGATTTTTGACGCACATGCCGTCGCTGGACGCGCAACTTTCGACTACAAGACGCGAATGTATTTTGGAAGATTGTAGTAACTGGAGAAAAAGTGCCCAACGAGAAATCGTTTCACATGACGCCCGACGAATTCCGCCGTCACGGGCATGCCGTGGTGGACTGGATCGCCGACTACCAGGCACGCGTCGAGTCGTTACCGGTACTTTCGCAAGTGAAGCCGGGGGAAATTCGAGCGTCGCTTCCGCCGAATCCTCCGGTGCAGGGCGAGCCGTTTGAAGCGCTGATGAAAGATGTCGAGCAGTTGATTCTGCCGGGCGTCACGCACTGGCAGTCGCCGAATTTTTTCGCGTATTTTCCCAGCAACGCTTCCGGCCCCGGAATTCTGGGCGATCTTCTTTCATCGGGATTAGACGTGCAGGGAATGCTGTGGTCGACCAGCCCGGCTTGCACCGAGCTTGAAACCCACATGATGGATTGGCTGGTGGGAATGCTCGGCTTGCCTGAGAAATTTCTGTCGTCGAGCACAGGCGGCGGAGTGATTCAGGATACCGCATCCAGCTCCTCACTTTGCGCATTACTTGCAGCTCGCGAGCGAGTGACTCACTATGTGAGCAATAAAAAGGGATGCGATGGAAAGTTGGTGGCGTACGCCTCGACGCAAACTCATTCCTCTTTGGAAAAGGCTGCGATGATTGCCGGCATCGGCGTGGAAAACCTGCGGCTGATCGAAGTCGACCAGAATCTCGCCATGAAGCCAGAGGGACTGGCGCGCCAAATCGAAGCAGATCGCAACGCGGGACTTACTCCGTTTTTTGTGTGCGCTACTGTCGGTACGACTTCGTCAAACGCAATGGATCCGGTTCGCGCGATCGGCGAAGTGTGCCGCCAGCAAAATCTCTGGCTGCACGTGGATGCTGCTATGTCGGGCACAGCCATGCTTTGCCCTGAATTTCGCCACCTGCAGAACGGAGTCGAGTTTGCGGACAGTTACAACTTCAATCCGCACAAATGGATGTTTACCAACTTCGACTGTAGCTGCTTCTGGGTCGCGGAAAGAAAGTCGTTGATTCAGACGCTTAGCATTCTGCCGGAATATCTGCGCAATCAGGCGACGGAGTCGGGCGCTGTGATCGATTACCGCGACTGGCACATCCAGTTAGGCCGGCGATTCCGCTCGCTGAAATTGTGGTTCGTGATTCGCCACTACGGCGTTGAAGGTTTGCAGCACCATATTCGCCAGCACGTGAAGCTGGCACAGCAATTCGCGGAGTGGATTCGGGACGATGACCATTTCGAATTGGCCGCGCCTGTGCCGCTGAATCTGGTTTGCTTTCGGCATAAAGGCGGAGATGCGATGAATCAGAAGATTATGGAGCGACTCAACCGCAGCGGTGATTTGTTCCTGACCCACACGAAGCTGAACGGCAAGCTCACGCTGCGCCTTTGCGTGGGCCAGACGAACACGCAAGCGCGACATGTAAAGAGCGCATGGATGAGGATTCAGGAAGAAACTGGGAAAATCGTGGCCTGACGATGAGCCCTCATGCTTCCCAAGGATTCAGAACGGCGACTTGAGCGGCTGCGAAGTCGCTGACGTCGCGGGAAACCATCGTCAGATTGTGGTGAAGTGCGGTCGCGGCGAGAAGGCCATCAATGGCTGCGAGTGGACGGCCCCTTCGCTTGGCTTCGGCTGTGAGCCATCCCCACCGATCCGCGATCGCCCCGTCAATACGTAGAATTCTTCCCGAAAAACGAACCTGCAGATCCAACTCCAGCCAGATCTCGAGCTGGGTGCGGCGCTTGCTCTGCGGTAAGAAGGCGGCGCCCATGCGGATTTCTCCCAGAGTCAGGACGCTCACGTATAGCAGGCTTTCGTCCGCCGCCCTCAGCCAATCCACGACGCGCGGTTCAGGCCGGCCGCGAATCAGCTCGGAGATGCAGTTCGTGTCTAGCAGAAATCCGCTCATAGGTCGAGGTCGCGAGCCGGGCTCCGATCCCGCGCTAGATCAAGATCGAGGCCCATGAGTGGCGACTGCCGGAAGAAGTCGACGATATTTACAGGCTGCCGCGCCTTTCCAACCAGTCGCTCGTATTGCTCTTCGGCCACCATCACCACGCCTTCCTTGCCCTGCTTCGTTATCCGCTGCGGCCCTTCAGTTCGCGCGCGGCGGAACACTTCGCTGAAGCGGGCCTTGGCGGTCTGAACCTGCCAGGATTCTTGAGCAACGTTCAAATCGACATGGTGGGCCGCGACGACTGAGACCTCTCTCGCCCAATTCACGAAATCCTCGTAGGACGATTCCTCGGCTGGGATGGGAAACCTGCGTAGCCCTTCAGCGTATCCGTCAGACAAACGAGTATCTCCACCTGCCACGCTGAACAAGCCGTCCCCGGCCGTTACCTCTGACAGTGCCTTGCGTGCGATCCGATAGGGAACCGCATCTGCCAATGCTCGAGCTCTGCGCATCCAGCGATGTACAGTCGCAGTAGACGTCCCACGGGACAACACCTCCCTGATGAGGCGGGCAAAACTCGCTTCGCTATTCGCCTCTCGGAATTCAGCCAAACGCTGGCCCCATTCCAATTTGTTGGCCGGTACGGGCAGTATCCCGAGCGTGAGATTCTTTAAGGCTTTAGCCATCACTTCTCTTTCTGACTAGTCTGACTAGTTATTATTCTACCGTTGGCACAGACCAAGTCAAGCGCAAATTGGCACCCGCCATCCAGGCAGAGGAGTGTCTACCCCGAAAGCCGATATCCTGAGGATGAACAGCCTCTCTCAGTCCGCCGACATAGGCGCGGGACGCGCCGCCAAAGCGCGGGTTTTCGTAACAGGGGATTCTTCTTCCGCCACCGCCAGCCACTTGCGCACTTCGGGCATCGCCTGCCGCATGGCGGTCTCGCCCACGGCGATCAAGTCCTTGGCACGCTTGAAATCGTCGTAGGCGAATCCCGCGACGTCGGGTTCAATGACTAGATCGGCAGCTCCGCGCCATAGGGATGACATCGCATCCTGCGCAATGGCAAACGACTGTCCAATGACGTCAAATAAATGACGCGGCGGTCCGCCGTTGGACCAGGTGCCTTTCAAATGCACCGCCAGCACACGCTCCGCGCCCATTTCGCGCACGGGGCGCGTAGGCACCGGATGCGAAAGCATGCCGTCGACTAGATAGCGCCCGCGGATCTGCACGGGTAGAAACATTCCCGGATAGGCGCAGCTAGCGCGAACCGGATCAATGATTGAACCGGAATGAAACACTACGCCCTCGCCGGTATTGAAGTCGGTTGCGGCAACGCCGAGGGGGATTCGTAGCTCCTCGAAAGTCTTCACTTTCAGGATGCGCGTCAGAAACGAAATCATGCGATCGTTCGAAGCGAAGCCGCAGCGGGAAAGCGTCCAACGAGCGAAGTTGCTGAAACGGACGTTGGAAGCCATATCTTCCAATTCCTGAAGAGTCACGCCACTGCAATAGGCCGCGCCGATGAGCGCGCCCACGCTGGTTCCGGCGACTACGCGAACCGGAATGCCTTCTTGTTCAAGGACCTTCAGAACTCCTACATGAGCAATGCCGCGGGCGAAGCCTCCACCGAGCGCCAAGCCGATGGCGGGAGTGCGCGAAGGCAAAATGGGGACAGCCTGGCGGGAAAGCTCCCGTCCAAAGGCTTGTACTGACCGAATAATCTTCCCCAGACTATTCACAAAAACCCCGCAGTCCGGCCACAACCAGTCTCAGGTACTACAACCCGGACCTAGCAAATAAGATGCCACATTTCCACAAGGGTTTGTAGAGCACAACGGTGCCACGATAGATTACCTTGGGAGATTACGTTGGGAAGAAGAGTAACCGTTACCACGGCCCCGTCAGGCGCATGGTAAAGACCTGTAGGCCGCTCCGTAATTGACAGTATGTTGCGCGAGATTTCAGCCGGCGGAGTTGTAATCCGAAAGACAGACGGCGCGTGGTGGATGGCCGCTATCGAGTTGCCACTGGCCTCCGCGGTGGCATCCACCGCAGCGAAACGTCCGCTTCGCACAAAACCGAAAGCGGTTTTGTGCCTTCCAAAAGGCTTGATTGATCCCGGCGAGAAAGTGCTGGAGGCCGCTTTGCGCGAAGTTCGTGAAGAAACCGGAATCATGGCGCTGCCCATCACCAAACTCGCGGACATCAAATATGCCTACGTGCGATCGTGGGGCGATGGCCAGCGTGTGTTCAAAATTGTTAGCTTCTACCTGCTGCGTTACGAGTCAGGAGATATCGACGACATTTCCGAAGACATGCGAGTCGAGGTCGGGGAAGCGAAATGGGTATTGCTGCAAGACGCACCCAAGTTGCTGGCTTACAGCGGCGAAAAACAAATGGCGCGCAAAGCGCTGGAATATGTCGCCGTCCATGCGGAACTGTGACTGCGTCGCTGGATAAATTGTCCTGTGAGCAATTACCATTGCCAATTTGCAGGTTCCCTGTAAGTTCTGAGCGAATCCGACGCTGTCTTGATAACTCAAACCAAAACGATCGATATCCTCTGTGCTCTCTGTGTCCTCCGTGGCTAAGACTTTTAAGACTTTTCATCTCGAGGCCTGATTATGAAGCGCATCAATAAAGTCGCGATCCTTGGCGCAGGAACTATGGGCGCCCGCATCGCCGCACATTTCGCCAATGCCGGCATTCCCAGCTATCTGCTCGATATTGTTCCACCCGACGCCGACGGCCCCGCACGAAACAAGATCGCCGCTGCCGGACTCGATGCTGCAAAAAAATCGAAGCCAGCTGCCTTTATGGAAGCATCTCTTGCCCGCCTGGTTACCGTCGGCAATTTCGAAGACGACCTGAAGAAGCTTGCCGAGGTTGATTGGATCATCGAAGCCGTGGTTGAAAATTTAGAGATCAAGCAGTCGTTGCTCAGGAAGGTCGAGGCCGTCCGCAAACCAGGAACAATTATTACTACCAACACCAGTGGCTTGCCCGTTGGCAAGATCGCCGAAGGATTCTCCGACGACTTCCGCAGCGCCTGGTTTGGAACGCATTTTTTCAATCCGCCACGCTACATGCGTCTGCTGGAAATTATTCCGACGCCCAACTCCGACCCCACGGCCATCGAGGCCGTCGCTCACCTCAGCGATATACGTTTAGGCAAGGGCGTCGTTATGGCCAAAGACACGCCGAATTTTATTGGCAATCGCATTGGCACATTTTCCGTATTGAACGTCATGCGCCTGATGCAGGAGATGGGCCTGAGCATTGAAGAAGCTGACGCACTCACTGGACAGGCCGTTGGATGGCCGAAGTCCGCGACTTTTCGCACCATCGACCTGGTTGGACTCGACATTCTTGGCCACGTGGTTGCGAATATGACGGCCAATGTCCACGACGAGCGCAGCGATCTTCGCTTGCCTGAATTCTTCGGGACGATGCTGGAGCGGAAATGGCTGGGCGATAAAACCAATGGCGGCTTCTATAAGAAAGTTAAAGGAAATCCCGGCAGCGAAGACGAACGCCTCGCGCTCGACTGGAAGACGCTGGAATACCACCCGCGCCAAAAGCCGAAATTTCCCGCGCTCGATATGGCGAAAAATATCGAAGACACGGGCACGCGCCTGCGCACATTGCTGGGATTGACCGGAAGCGGTCCGCAAAAAAACGACAAGGCCGGCGCGTTTCTGTGGGCGGCGCTCTCCGATCTCTGGACCTACTCTGCGAACCGCGTCCCGGAAATTTCTGATTCCATCGTTGAAATCGACCGTGCCATGCGGCTGGGCTTCAACTGGGAGCTCGGCCCCTTCGAATTGTGGGATGCAGCCGGCGTAGAAGCCACGACCTCACGCATGAAACAAGAGGGCAAGCCGGTGGCAGCCAATGTGGAGAAACTGCTGGCCGCAGGCCAAAAGTCGTGGTACGCCGACGACCCGAAATCGCCTGCCGGACGCAAGTTCTGGGACTTGGCCAGCAACAACTGGAAATCAGTCGAGGTTCCAGCCGGCGTGTGGTCGGTAACGGTCGCGAAGAAATCCAACGGCGTTGTGAAGAAAAATTCCGGAGCATCGCTTGTGGATCTCGGCGACGGCGTGGCTTGCATCGAGTTCCACAGCAAGATGAACTCGCTCGGCGGAGACATCGTTGGTCTGATTCTTCAATCCTTGAAGCCGGGTGGTCCCGGCGATAACTTCGACGCCTTCGTCATCACCAACGACGCGACGAATTTTTCCGTGGGCGCGAACCTGATGCTGCTGCTCATGAGCGTGCAGGAAGAAGAGTGGGACGACGTTGACCTCGCGATCCGCCAATTTCAGGGGATGACTCAGGCGATCAAGTTTTCGCCGAAGCCGGTCGTCTCTGCACCGTTCGGACTGTGCCTCGGCGGCGGTACGGAGATTTCCCTCCACGCGGCAGCCCGGCAACCGCATGCCGAACTCTATACCGGATTGGTGGAAGTCGGCGTTGGCCTGCTTCCCGGCGGCGGTGGCTGCAAGGAGATGCTGCTGCGCGCCGTGGACAGCGCGGCGTCGTCGCGCGGAAAAGTTTCCGGCGAAGCTCTCGCTGGCTCGGTCGAAATTATGGAGGCCATGAAGAAAGCTTTCGAGGCCATCGCCACGGCCAAGGTAGCAACATCCGCGCATGAAGCTCGCAGCCTTGGTTTCCTCTCCGACTCCGACCGCATCACCATGAACCGCGAACGCGTGCTCTCCGACGCCAAGGCACGCGCCCTGGAACTGGCTCGCGCAGGATACGAACCGCCAGTTCCCCGCACCGACATTCCTGCCCCGGGCGAAAGCCTTCTGGCCGCGCTGAAAATGGGTGTTCATCTCATGCGTCAAGGCGACTTCATCACCGACTACGAAGTAAAACTTGGCGGGAAGATTGCCGAAGTACTCTGCGGCGGCAACGTCACTCCTGGCACTCCATTGAGCGAACAATACATCCTCGACCTGGAGCGTGAAGGTTTCAAATCGCTTTGCGGCGAGAAGAAAACGCAGGAACGAATTCAGTACACACTGAAGACGGGGAAGACGCTAAGAAATTAGAGCTCCCTGCAATACCTCGAACTTCGGAAACTCATCCCGCGGCGACGTGCGCAAATCTGCGCACCGCCGGTTGCCGTGCCTGCCTCGCCCGCCAAAGGTCATACTGCGACTGCATATTCATCCATAGCTCCGGCGTCGTACCCAATGCCGCCGCCAGACGGATCGCCATCGCAGCGGAGATACCGGCCTTACCGTTCAAAACGCGCGACAGAGTAACACGCGTTACCCGTAAATGAGCCGCTGCTGTGGATACAGCCAGGTTCCCGAGATACTCCCGGAGAACTAGTCCAGGGTGAGGTGGATTGTACATGCGCATTAACTTGCTCCTGTATCGGTCCGGCGGGACCGTGATTGCCTAACTAGTGATAGTCCTGATAATCAACGAGAACAGCATCCTCTCCTTCAAACCGGAAAGTCAGACGCCAGTTTCCGCTCACGCTGATGGCCCAGTGACCTTTGAATTCTCCGGCCAGCGGATGAAGCTTCCATCCCGGAGCGTTCATATCTCCGGGATGTTTCGCGTTATCAAGGGCGAATAGTTGCAGGCGTAGCTTGCTGGCGTGCTTTGCTTGAATTCCGGCCTTCGATCCGGTGTGGAAAAACTTCTCCATGCCTCGATGCCGGAAGCTCTTGATCACGCTTGTATATCGTAACGCTACGCGATACAGCAGGTCAAGCTTTGTGGCAGCCTTCGCCTCTGCGCTACAATCGTTTCATGCCCCGACCATTCCTAGCGGCCGCCGCGGCCCTCGGTCTGACCGTCTTCTTCTCTGCATCACTCGCCAACGCGCAAACCAACGCGCAAAAAGACGCCCCCGCACAGGAGTCCGCCCCTGACGTTCCCGACGCTATCGCCGTCCCTGCTGGCTTGCAGCCGGTGCTCTTCGTGCGCGCCAAAGGATCGCAAATCTACACCTGCCAGGCTGGAGCCGACGGCAAGTTCAGTTGGACGCTCAAAGGACCCGACGCGGAATTGAAAGATCGCAAAGATAAAGTGATCGGACAGCACGTCGCCGGCCCCACCTGGAAGCTGAAAGACGGCAGCGAGGTCACGGGCAAAGCGGCGGCTCACGTTGACTCGCTCGATCCGGATTCCGTTCCGTGGCTCCTGGTGAATGTGGTGAATAATTCGGGCAAAGGTGTGCTCGCAAATGCAACTACGATTCAGCGCGTTCACACGCATGGCGGCAAACCCGGCAACGATCCATGCGACGAGTCGCACAAAGGCGCGGAAACGAAGAGCGACTATACCGCCGACTATTATTTCTACGCACCTTCGAAGTGATGTTTTCATGAAGTGCGCGGGGTGGTTCAAGCGACTGGAGCGGGATGGTTGGCAACTCGCGCGCACCAGAGGCAGCCATCGGCAGTACCATCATCCGACAAAGCCTGGGACAGTAACCGTGGCAGGCCATCCGTCAGTGGACATTCCGCCCGGAACGTTGAACAATATCCTTAAGCAGGCGGGCTTGAAATGAAGTATCTCGTCATCTACGAAAAATCTGTGGACGGTTGGGGCGCGTTTGCGCCCGATCTTCCTGGCCTGGGCGTCGCTGGTACGACACTCGAGGAAACCAAGGACCTCATTCGGGAAGCGATGGAGTTCCATCTCGAAGGAATGCGCCAGCACGGCGACCCAATCCCCGCCCCCGACCGCCATCACGGAACATATCACGGTATAGCCATCATGCGTGAAGTCATCATCGCCTCTTCAGTCCGCACACCCGTAGGACGCGCCTACAAAGGCACACTGCGTTCTACTCGTCCCGATGAACTCGCCGCCATCGCCATCAAAGCTGCGCTCGAGCGAGTGCCACAACTCGATCCCAAAGAAATTGAAGACGTCATCCTCGGATGTGCCATGCCAGAGGCCGAGCAGGGCATGAATGTGGCCCGCATTGCGTCGTTGCGCGCGGGTCTTCCCGTGGAAGTTTCCGCGCTCACCATCAACCGATTCTGTTCTTCCGGGTTGCAGTCCATCGCCATGGCGGCGGAACGCATCATGGGCGGAGGTGCGGAAGTAATTGTCGCTGGCGGAACGGAATCCATGTCGATGATTCCCATGGGCGGGCACAAAATCTCGCCCAACCCCTGGCTGGTCGATCATTATCCGGATGCATACCTTACGATGGGACTCACAGCCGAACGCGTCGCTCGGCGGTTCGGTATCACCAGGCAGGCGGCGGATGAATTCTCCCTGCGCAGCCATCAGAAAGCGCTGGCGGCCATTCAAGCGGGAAAGTTCGACGATGAAGTTGTGCCAGTACCCGTAATTTTCAGTACGCCCAACGGATCAAAGCCGAAACGTCAGGAATTTACTTTCAAAACGGACGAAGGCCCGCGTGGCGACACGTCGCTGGAAGCTCTACTCGCGTTGAAGCCGGCATTTCATATGAAGGGCACGGTAACGGCAGGCAATTCCTCGCAGATGTCGGATGGCGCGGCCGCGGCTGTGGTTATGTCGGCCGAGCGTGCAAAGGCGCTGGGCATTCAACCGCTGGCGCGATATGTTTCGTTCGCGACCGCCGGATACAAACCGGAAGAAATGGGGCTCGGCCCGGTGTTCGCGATTCCGAAAGCGCTGAAACTGGCGGGATTGAAGTTGTCTGACATTGACGTCATCGAATTAAACGAGGCGTTCGCAGCGCAATCGTTGGCGGTGATTCAGCAGGCAGAGTTGGATACAGAAAAAATAAATCCAAATGGCGGCGCGATTGCCCTGGGACATCCCCTGGGATGCACGGGCGCCAAGTTGACGGCAAGCGTGATCCGCGAACTGAAGCGTCGCAAGGGTCGCTACGGCATGGTCACTATGTGCGTGGGCGGAGGCATGGGCGCGGCAGGGATTTTCGAAAATCTGAATTGAGAATGGCGTTATAATTCGCGTCAGGAGGGTTCCCATGACTCTCGCCCGCCTCGCTGCTTTGCTCCTTTTTTGCTGCTTGCCCGCCGTCGCACAACAATCGACCGATTTTTTCGCAGTAGACAAATCTGCCAAGACACTGCCCGACTTCAGCACGCTCAGGGACGCGCCGTCGCAACCTTGGCAGATCGTTCCGAATCCGCCTGCGGAGTTGAGTTCCGGTCAAGACCATATTCGGGTTGATCAGTTCCGTCTGGATCAGGGCAAGGTCTACACCAGCGCGCCCACATTCACGTTTAAAGCGGCGTCCGCGCTGGGACGATTCACTCGACGGCGATGCGACCTGCTACACCATGCGCAGTTACGTGGTGGCACGCGATTCCAAGGGTTCTGATTCCACGCACCTGGTCAGCTATTCAACTTGCCAGCCAGCCGCACGTTATGGCGTGAAGACAACAGAACAAGGACCACGTTTGTTGGAACGCTGAACGATTTCGTAACACTTCTTTACCCAATCGCTACGCTCGTTGACAGGGTTGAGGGCTATACTTTTGCTCGGAATGTAAGGTTCAAGAAGGCGAGGTATCCTCAGCCTTGCTTTCGGTTTCCTTGTGTTTGGTTCGGCAGAGGTGCTCTATGCGGCTCTCC
Source organism: uncultured Acidobacteriaceae bacterium (assembly GCA_963801885.1). Classification (GTDB taxonomy): domain Bacteria; phylum Acidobacteriota; class Terriglobia; order Terriglobales; family Acidobacteriaceae; genus Sulfotelmatobacter. The sequence goes on along the minus strand of CAWDGL010000008.1, from coordinate 1,298,364 downwards.
AGCCTTTGTCTGGCTTCGATTCTAGTTCTCTCCTCGTCAGCTTTAGCACAGCACTCCTCCGGCGGTGGAGGCAGTTCCGGCGCTTCGAGCGGCGGAGGATCTCACGCTTCCTCTGGTGGCGGCTCTTCCTCAAGTTCCGCGACCAGCCACGGTGCGAGTGGTTCGTCTTCACGCGGCTCGTCTTCGCGAGGATCGTCCGCATCGCACACGTCAAACGCGAAAGCACGGATGAGTCCGTCCGAAAATGCCGCGCACGAAGTTCGCGATCCAAATATGCGATTACTAGCCAGGCCGGAAATGTCTGGCAGGCAGAAATTCATTTCATTTTTGCGTCATCCGTTTCGAAAATCCGAACCAAAGCCTGAGAAGACTGCCGACCTGCGCTACCGAATCTGCTTCAAAGGCCCATGTCTGGTGTGCCCAGCAGGACAGAGCCGCGCCGGTGGCTGCGCCGGACTGTTTGAGCGTAGACGCGGAATCTGCTCCGCTGGGGAGATTTGGAATGGAGGCAGTTGTCTGCTCCAGGCCAATTTTCTGGACGATTGCAACGGGTTGCGGGCTGCTTTGGCGCGACAGGAACAACGAGCGCAAGCGGCCGAGTCGGCGCGACAAAGCGCCTGCGCCGCCGGCACGTCGCAGGATTGTTCGAACACGATGCGCGACGCCCAAAGTGAATCCGATCTTTACCGAACGTTACAGAAAAAATATCAGACGTGCCGCCAGCAGTCGCAGGCGGCACATTCTTTCAGCGCTGTGGGCAGCTCGAGATTTTCGCAGGGCTTGCGATCCGACCCTTCAGGCTTGGAATCGGATCACCGCTGAGCTGAGTTAGCGCTCGGCTCGATCATCGCAGAGTACGATCGCGCACATCCGCACAGCAGTTCCGCCAGATGATTCGCATCCAAAATAACGGCTAAAACCCTCATAAACGCCGGAGTACCTCCTCTATCCTTCCGTTGCCGTCCAGATTAGAATTGCTTTGTACTTCCGCCGCGGTGATTCATTCGGCGGGTCTTCACTTAGGGAGGGACATGGCAACCACCACGGCAGTTCCCAAAAGCAAAATTTCCGGCGGCAGTTTTCTGCTGGATTCCAGACAGCCCGAAGAGATTTTTACCCCTGAAGACTTCACAGAGCAGCACGAACTGATTGGCCAGACGGCAGAGGAGTTCGCCGTCAACGAAATCCTGCCTAACGTTGAGCAGATTGAACACAAGGATTTTTCAGTTTCTCGGGAGCTTCTAAAAAAAGCCGGCGAACTCGGACTCAGTGGCGTCGAGATTCCCGAAGCTTATGGCGGCCTCGAGATGGATAAAGTCACCGCTGCCGTCATCGCCGATCACATTGCGAAGTATGCCGGCTTCGCCACCACCTGGGGCGCGCACAGCGGCATCGGAATGTTGCCCATCGTGTATTTCGGTACCGAAGATCAGAAGAACAAATATCTGCCGCGTCTGGCATCGGGTGAGATTGTCGGCGCGTACGCGCTATCGGAAGCGTCTTCCGGCTCCGACGCTCTGAACTGCCGCGCGCGCGCCGAACTCTCGTCGGACGGAAAACACTACGTCCTGAACGGCGAAAAAATGTGGATCACGAACGCTGGCTTCGCCGACCTCTTCACTGTCTTCGCCAAGGTTAACGGCGAAAGGTTCAGCGCATTCCTGGTCGAAAGAAATTTTTCCGGTTTTTCCGTCGGCGCCGAAGAGCACAAAATGGGGATTCGCGGATCGTCCACCTGTCCCATCCTCCTCAACGATTGCAAAGTTCCGGTCGAAAATCTGCTGGGAGAAATCGGCAAAGGCCACGTCATCGCCTTCAACATTTTGAACGTGGGCCGCTTCAAGCTGGGAGCGATGTGCGTGGGCGGCGGTCGCGTGTCGCTCGAAAATGCCATCGGCTATGCCAAGCAGCGCAAGGCCTTCAACAAAGTCATTGCCGACTTCGGGCTCGTGCGGGAAAAAATCGCCAACATGGCGACGCTGCTATATGTCGGCGAGTCGCTTGTCTACCGCACAGTTGGAATGATGGATGTTGCACTCGGCGAGGTCGACAAATCGGCCGCCGATGCAGGCAAGCAAACGCTCAAAGCGATTGAGGAATACGCCGTCGAGTGCTCCATTATTAAAGTGTGGGGCTCGGAGATGATCGACTATGTGGTCGATGAAACCGTGCAGATTTATGCGGGCTATGGATTTGTCGAAGAGTACCCCGCCGAGCGCGCCTATCGCGACGCCCGCATCAATCGCATTTTCGAGGGCACGAACGAAATTAACCGGCTGATCATCACCGGCTTCCTGCTGAAGCGCGCTATGACCGGGCAATTGCCGCTGATGCCGGCGATTAAAAAGCTGATGGATGAAGTTCTTTCTGGCCCGTCAATGGCGGAGGAACTCGAAGGCGCGTTGCCGGAAGAACGAAAACTAGTATCGCAAGCCAAGAAGCTGGGATTGTTCGCCTCTGGCACGGCCACTCAGAAATACATGCAGGCAATTCAGGATCAGCAGGAAATCATGGGCGCAATTGCCGACATGACCATTGAGACCTACGCCATGGAATCGGCCGTACTGCGGGCACAGAAAATTGTGCAGGCAAAGGGCGAGGAGCGGGCGGCTTTGCCCATCGCGATGACGCGAGTTTATCTCTCGCAGGCAATGGAAAAAGTGGAGTCGGCAGCACGCAAAGTAATCGCCGCCGTGGCCGACGGCGACATGATGCGGACGCAACTTGCGATCCTGCGCCGCCTGGCGAAGTACGAACCGTTCAACACCATCGAACTGCGTCAACAGATCGCGCAGAAGATGATCGAACGGGGGAAGTATTCTCTGGCGTAGGTTAACGGCTTAGATCTGAACCACAGAGGACACGGAGTTTCACAGAGCGGTTCCTCTGTGCCCCCAGCGTCCTCTGTGGTTAGTTTTGTTTTGCCTCTGGCCTCTGATACAAATTATGAGCGATGAAAATCCTCACTGGCTTTAGGATCTCATCCTAAAAGATTATTGGAGATGAACAGAGAGCTACTATCGGAAGGTTTGAATGCCGGTCGGAACATTCACTGCGGTCCTACATAAAGAGCGGGATCTCTATGTGGCAGATTGCCCCGAAGTGGGAACAGTCAGCCAAGGCGAGAGTGTTGAAGAGGCCGTAGCCAATCTGAAGGAAGCAACTGAATTATATTTGGAGGAATTCCCTCCCGAAAATTCGAGCCGGCCGCTTGTGACGGTCTTCGAGGCACACTATGCCTAAGCTGCCTCGAGTCTCAGGGGCAGAAGCGATTCGGGTACTGGAACGGTTGGGATTCTGTCAAGTTCGACAGTGGCAGCCACGTTGTTCTAAAGCGCGTGCGATCTGCAGAAGATTACCGGGTGCGTTGTTCCAATGCATTCGGAATTGGCGACTGGAACGCTCCGCGGAATTCTGAAGCTGGCTGGCATCACCGCGGAGGAGTTTATCGTGAGCCTTTAGGTTCTTCCCCGTCCGAAGCGCTTTTCGATCTCCTTAATGCTCTGATACAAATGTCACGATGAAAATCCGAGCGCTGCCCCTTATCGCCGCATTCGTACTTTCCCAGTTTTTGACTGCTCAGTCCAATCCAGCGCCGCCGCAAGATTCCGCCACCTTCGATCCCGAGGGCACCGCTCACATCACTCGAGTAGTGCCAATGCCCGCGACCATCAGTCCGGAAGCCCAGCAATGGCTGAAATCTCTTGAGCAATACAAAGGCGGTCAACAGACGCTGGCAGAACGGCGCGCGGGCACCGATGAATGGCGACGGTTCGGCTCCGGCGAGGCGCGCAAATATTATCCCGCCAACGTTGAAGAAACGACGACCGCAGGCGTTCGCACGGACATCATCACTCCGCTCGCCATGCCCGAAGCCAATCGCAACCGCGTGCTGATCAACCTGCACGGCGGCGGATTCAATTCCGATTCCGGCTCTTTGATCGAAGGTATTCCGATCGCGAATCTGGCGAAGATAAAGGTTGTCTCTGTCTATTACCGACTAGCTCCCGAGAATCCCTTCCCAGCGGCGGTCGACGATGTGGTCGCGGTGTACAAAGAACTGCTGAAGACTTACAGGCCCGGCAGCATCGGAATTTTCGGAACCTCGGCAGGAGCGATTCTGACTGCGGAAGTTGCAGTCAAGCTCAAACAGTCACGTTTACCGTTGCCGGGAGCACTGGGCATATTTTCCGGCCTCGGCGACTTCACCCGCGTCGGCGACTCGCGCCAGCTTTTTACTCTGAATGGACTTCCAGGCGAGATGCAGCCGATCGATCCCAATCATCTGCCCGACGATCAGTATGTCGGTAACACGGATCGTAAAGACCCTGTGTTGTCGCCGCTCTTCGCCGACCTGCATGGCATGCCGCCGACTTTGCTCATCACCAGCACGCGCGATATTCTGCTGAGCGACACGAGTACACTGCAACGCGCGCTGTTACGCGCCGGAGTGGATGCGCGGCTGGTCGTGTTCGAAGCGCTGCCGCACGCCTTCTGGTATCACTTCCAGTTGCCGGAAACCAAAGAAGCACTGGAACTGATGGCAAAGTTCTTCCACGGAAAGCTGGCACGATAGAATTCTCCGTCCTTCGAATGACTCACCCTCCCCTTTCACAGGAGATCGCACACATGATTCACCAGACTTTTCGGCGTCCTCGCTTTTATGTTCCGCTCTTGCTGATTGCCCTCGCATTTGCCGTCTCAACAACTTCCTATGCTGACGTCACTCTGCCCTCGTTGCTGGCGGATCACATGGTCGTGCAGCGCGGACTTCCAGTTCACCTCTGGGGTATGGCCGCCCCGGCAGAGAGCGTAGCGGTGACATTTCGCGGCGAAACCAAGTCCACCAATGCCGACGAACTCGGGCGCTGGAGCCTGTACTTGTCTCCCGGCGAGGCCGGCGGTCCGTTTCAAATGACGGTGAAAGCTGCGAATACGCTTACGTTGAATGACGTGCTGGTAGGCGATGTCTGGGTAGCGTCGGGACAGTCCAACATGGAGTTCCCCATGAAGGAACTCACGAACGCCGACGCGGAGATCGCCGCGGCCCAGTATCCTAAGATTCGTATCTTTCGAGTCGAACATCGTCCATCCGAATATCCGCGGTCCGATGTGGATGCAAAGACGTGGGCGCTATGTACCCCCGAAAGCGTGGCCGATTCTTCCGCAGTCGCATATTACTTCGCCCGCGATCTTCAGCAGAGAATGAACATTCCTATCGGTCTGGTCGAGAGCTTTTGGGGTGGAACTCCAGCGGAATCGTGGACCAGCCTGCATGCGCTATCGGTAGATGCGTCGCTGATGCCGGTTTTTGCGGCGCGCTCGCAGATCGTCGATAAGCGGGAATATGGCGTTCTGCTGCACCAGCAGGAAGAGCGCGATTTTCAGCGGGCTGTCGAGCAAGCGCGGGCCGACGGCAAACCCGCTCCGTCCCTCCCGTGGCAACCGGACTTCGACGCTTGGGCTCCGGCCGCTCTGTACAACGGAATGATCGCTCCGCTTTCACGATTCGCAATACGCGGCGTCATCTGGTACCAGGGCGAGGCGAATAGCGGCGAAAGAGCGCCGCTCTATGCGCATCTGTTTCAAACCATGATCAACGATTGGCGACGAGCTTGGGATGAAGGCGACTTCCCTTTCCTCTTCGTTCAAATTGCGAACTGGAACACCGAACCTGATGCCCGCTGGCCCGAGGTTCGCGACGCCCAGCGGAAAGCGTTGGCGTTAAGAAATACTGGGATGGCGGTGACCATCGACATCGGCGACCCCGATAACATTCATCCGAAAAACAAGCGGGATGTGGGTCTGCGGCTGGCGCTGGCGGCTCGGGCGATCGCATACGGTGAAAAGCTGGAATGGTCCGGCCCGCTGTATCGTCAGCTCACGCGCGAAGATCATGCTCTTCGCGTGTGGTTCGACCACGCCGGCGGATTGGCCGCGAAAGGCGCTGAGCTTACCGGCTTTGAAATCGCCGGAGCAGACGGAAAATACTCGCCGGCGGAAGCGAGGATCGAAGGCGCAGCCGTCGTCCTCACCAGCTCTGCGGTGCAGACCCCGGTTTCAGTTCGCTACGGGTGGGCGGCCAACCCGACGTGCAATCTCGTCAACCGCGAGGGCCTGCCCGCATCGCCGTTTCAAGCACCCGAGTGATGTGCGGGCTGTGATGCGCGGGCTACCTCACGGCGCTGAATAGATCTCCGGCCCAAGTGTCGAGTGAGAACGCCAGCAACTTCTTCGCTTACTTCTGCTCCGGCACCAGCATGTAACTCACGAACGCCACCTGCTTACTGTCCGGCGACCACGACGGAACGTTAATCGTTCCTTGTCCGCCGAATAATTTCGCCAGCACCGTGATCTTTTTCTCCTTCGCATTCGCATCGGCAAGCGACATCAGGCGCAGCATTACATCTTTATTCTCCGGATGGCCGGTTACGTCGGCTCCGTAGGTCAGAAACACCATCCACTGGCCATCGGGTGAAATGTGCGGGAACCAGTTATTGAGATCGTCGGAAAAGACCTGTTCCTGCTCGCTGCCGTCAGGCTTCATGCGCCAGATCTGCATGTGGCCAGTGCGCTCGGAGTTGAAGTAAATGTACTTTCCATCCGGCGAATATTCGGGCCCGTCATCCAATCCCTTTGCGGTGGTTAGTCTTGTCTCTTCGCCGCCGGTTACCGGAATCGAATAGATATCAAAATCACCATTGCGCTGGCCGACAAATGCGAGCGTCTTGCCATCGGGCGACCATCCGTGCCAGTACGACGGAGAATTCTGGGTGATGCGGCGAGGCGTGCCGCCACCTATTGGAACAAGATAGACGAGCGATTGGTGATCGCCCTGCGAATTGTCACTGATGGCAATTTGCGTCGAATCGGGCGAAATTCCATGATCGTTATTGCAACGGGTCGCGAAGCCGGTGTCGATAGTAATCGGCTTGTCGCTGCCAATCCCCAGCCGCTCGATGTGCCCCTCGCTGTTGAAAAGAAATGCGCTGCCATCACGCATCCAATTCGGCGCTTCGAAGCGTCCCGGCGCGAGATAGACGACGCGGCGGTCGGCGGAATCAATCGCAACATTCTCAAGTGTGCTATAGAGAGTTGGCTTTGCGGCTTCGGCCGGCCCGGCCTGTGTCAGTTCGACATTGGAAAAAGTCGCTTTCTCCACCACGTCTTTGTCGTGCGAGCAAACGCCGAGCCCTACGTAGAATTCGCCTTGCAGTGGAATACGAAGCCATCCGCCGGCAACTTTGGGCTCTCCACCGTCCGCGGAAAGCGACATATAAAAATAGTCGCCGCGCCTGGCAATACGAAGGCGCTTGGGAGCTGAAATACTGGATTGAATCTCGCGCGTAAGCGCGCCCTTCTCGTCGCGAAATTGCAGCGAGGTCATTCCGCTCGCATGCAAGGCCACGTCCACATAAACGGAATCCGCATCCAGGCTTTGCCGCAACATCAGCGTAGCTTTCTTGTGCGGATTTCCAGTCGTGGTAAGAAAAGAAATGTCGGCCGTCAATGTGATATCGCCGGAAACTTTCTTCCACACAAACTGAAAAGCGTCGGCGGCGAACCACATGTTTTCGCCGCTACCGGTAATGGTATAGCTTCGCCGGGCAGCGTCGTAGTCTACCGAACCCGGATGCAACACCGTGCCCACATCGCCGTGACTCTCGAAGATTCCGACTGGCTCTGCGGTACTTCGCGCCCACGCGAGATTTCCGGCCACTACTAAAGCGCAACTCACCATACCCACCATAGCCAACGTGCGAAAACTGCGCATGGAAATCCTCCGTGGAGTAAAGCCGGATTTGATCACTCGGAATTGTAAACGGATCATCGTAGAGCGCGTGTGCGGTTCGATCACAAATATCTTTTGATACCAATCCGCATCCGCTTCTGATAAAACGTTCGCATGAAAACGATTCGCGCAATGTCCGTAATCTTTGTGCTTTTCTGCATGCCGCTTTTCATTCCTGGTATTCACGCACAGGAAAGCCACGGTCCATCCGCGAATCTCGCGCTCACGCCGCCCATGGGATGGAACTCCTGGAATAAGTTTGCCTGCAACGTAAGCGAGGATCTCGTTAAGGGCATGGCCGACGCGGTCGTGAAGTCGGGTATGAAAGATGCGGGCTACATCTACGTCAACATCGACGACTGCTGGCAGGTAAGCCGCGACGCAAGCGGAAACATCGTGCCCGACCCGCAGCACTTCCCGCACGGCATGAAAGCTGTGGGCGATTACATTCATTCTCTCGGGCTGAAATTCGGAGTGTATTCCGACGCAGGCTCAAAGACTTGCGCTGGCCGGCCCGGCGGCCTCGGCCATGAATATCAGGATGCCATTCAATACGCGTCGTGGGGCGTCGACTATTTGAAGTACGACTGGTGCAGCACGACCACGCAGGATGCGAAGGCTTCGTATGCCAATATTCGCGCTGCTCTCGACGCTTCCGGACGCCCGATCGTGCTCAGCATTTGCGAGTGGGGGAAGGCCCAGCCTTGGCTGTGGGGCAAGGAAGTGGGCGGAAATTTGTGGCGCAGCACAGGCGACATCAATGACCGCTGGGGTGGTCAGGAAAAGTGGAAGGATGGCAGTTGCTGCTCCAATGGAGTGCTGTCGATTATCGATCAGGAAGCGCCACTGTACTCCTATGCTGGTCCTGGCCACTGGAACGATCCTGACATGCTCGAGGTCGGCAACGGGGGAATGACCGACGTCGAGTACCGCTCTCACTTCAGTTTGTGGGCGCTGCTGGCGGCCCCATTGATTGCCGGAAACGACCTGCGCAATATGCCACCGGAGATTCACGACATTCTCACCAACAAAGAAGTGATTGCCGTGGATCAGGACCCGCTCGGTCGTCAAGGCCAGCGCGTTGCAAAGAACGGCGACCTGGAAGTTTGGGCGAAGCAATTGAAAGATGGAAGCCGCGCCGTGATCCTGCTGAATCGCGGAGGATCCGAACAGCAGATTTCAGCGAATTGGGAAGATCTCGGTTATCCGAACTCGGTCAATGCTTCCGTGCGCGACCTGTGGCTGCACAAAGATTTGGGGAAGTTCACGGGGAAGTTCTCTGCTCCAGTGGCCTCGCATGGTGTGGTGATGCTCGCTGTCAAACCCTGAAAAACGGTAGTGGTGCAGTTTCACTCTTACACGAGGGCTGTCATCCTGAGCGGAGCCGCTTTTCAGGCGTAGCGAAGAGCCGCCCTGAGCGAACGAAGGGATCGCCCGCTTGCCCGCCCTAATGCGCAAGCCAAACTGCACCACGCCTGAAGAACGAAACATTTATTCTTTGGTTTTACTCTTTGGGAAAGTTCGGGTCGGCCTTCACTTCTTCGATCTGTTCGGTGTGGCGGGCGCTATGGGCCGAGAGCAGCAGCAGCCACTGGTAGCCATCCAACGTCCCGAATACCGGATGGTCGAAGAAGTGATCGCGCAGATCATCGTTGGTGGTTTTAATGTAGTCCATGTTGGCCTTGCGGCTGGCTTCAAACGCTTTGGTCAGCTCGGCTTCCGTCGCCCACCGGCCCGTGGGGCGTAGTATCTCAGGAGCTTGCGCCTTGTGGCTGCGGTCAACCATCCTCTGCAGAATCATCTGATCTTTCCCCTTCACCAATTCGCGCTTCTCCGGAGCCGCCGGCGACTGCATCATCTTCTGCACCAGACCGAAGATGGTTGATTCCGCGACGGTGATGTGCTCAGCTACTTCAGCTACCGACCAGCGGTCGGGCGCAGATTTGAACGTCCACTGCTTCTCGGATAAGCCGGCGATCGACTTGAGGAAATTGTCGCGCGTAGTTTGAAACTGTTGCAGCGCGAATGCGCGCTCCTCGGGAGTAAGACTGGTCGTCGTGGTTGGTGCGGTCTGGGCGACTGCCGACGCCAGCGCTAGACAAAACATCACGGGGATCAGAATTGCCTTGGTATTTCTTGCTTGCATGCACATCCTCCTGAAAGATGTGATCTAGAGATGCGGCCCGCAGGATACGGATACAAAATTCTCATCAGCTCTTATTTTTGTCTTTTAGCTCTTCCATCACGCTCTGAATCAGTTCCTTCGCGTCGGTCAGGCTCTTCATAATGATCTGAATATCCATGACGGGCTTGCCCGGCCAACGCTGGCTTTGGCAATACACGCCGTGCTGGCCAACCAGCGCCATGGCGTCGGTGATCGTATCCATCGTCACGGCAAGGCGTCCACGGGGCACACCCATCATCGTCTCGTAATGTTCCAGCTCTTCCTGCTTTTCTTCGAATACCGGCATGCCAAGATTGTACCCGTGACCACCCGTGGGGCATAATGGGCCGCTGACATAAATCCAACTCACACGTCAAACGAACTTAGTATTCAGTTACTCAAAGGAGAGACCATGCAGAAAAAAATCGCTATTGCCGTGGCCATGATTTTCGGTCTTACCATCATCGCAGCCGGCCAGGACAGCAAACCCAGCCCAGCCGCTTCCGCGACCTGCGATCTTGGTGGCGGCAAAACGATCAAGACGGACTACTCCAGCCCACGCCTGCGCGGCCGCAAGATTGTCGGTGGCGTTGACCCTTACGGCAAAGTTTGGCGTAACGGAGCCAACGCGGCAACAACGTTCGTAACGAGCGCCGATATCGTAGTGGGCGGAACGAAAGTGCCTGCCGGCAGCTATACATTGTTCGTTCTCCCAACTGCAGACAAATGGACCCTCATCTTCAACAAGAAGACCACAAACGCGGGAAAGCCAATATGGGGCATTCCCTACACATACGAAAGCGACGAACTCGCTCGCATCGACATGAACATGTTCCACGCCCCCGTCGCCCGTCGAGAACTTCACCATCGCGTATGACAAGTACGCCCTCGGGCTGCACGTTGCGCGAGGAGTGGGACACGACGCGCGCTACGGTAGACATCACAGCCAAGTAACCAACGCAATTGATTGCTGATTTGATTAATGACCGGATAGGCTGGAATTCGATGTAATTTCAATCAACAATCAAAAATCAGCAATCAACAATTTATTAGCTCGCCGGCTTCCATCGCAGCACAGGCTTCCTCGCGGCTGCCGTCTCGTCCAGCCGCGAAACGCGAGTTGAATGGGGAGCATTCAGAACCGTCTGCGGATCTTCCTCAACTTCTTCCGCAATCGATTTCATCGCGTCGATAAACAAATCCATTTCTTCCTTCGATTCGCTCTCGGTCGGCTCGATCATGAGCGCGCCCGGCACGATCAGCGGAAACGCGGTGGTGTAAGGATGGAATCCGTAATCGATCAGCCGCTTGGCGATATCCATGGTGCGCACGCCTTTTTTCAACTGCAACTTATCGCTGAACACTACTTCATGCATGCTCGGAGTTGAGTAAGGCAAATCGTAGCTGCCCATCAGGCCTTTGCGAATATAGTTCGCGTTCAAAACCGCATCTTCCGTAGTTTGCCGCAAGCCATCGGGACCGTTCGCCTGAATGTAAGCCAGAGCGCGGACGAACATTCCAAAGTTGCCGTAGAAGGCACGCACCCTGCCCACAGATTGAGGGCGGTCATAGTTAAAAGCCAGCGTTCCATCCGATTTCGTGATGAGCACCGGCGTCGGCAAAAACGGTTCGAGACCTTTCTTGATGGCCACCGGCCCTGAGCCGGGACCACCTCCGCCGTGCGGAGTTGAGAAAGTCTTGTGCAGGTTTAAATGCATCACGTCGACGCCGAAATCGCCGGGACGAACCTTACCCACCAGCGCGTTCATGTTGGCGCCGTCCATGTAAAGCAGCCCGCCCTTGGCATGCAGAATGTCGGCAATCTTGTGAATGTCCTGCTCGAAAACGCCGAGCGTGTTGGGATTCGTCAGCATGAGCGCGGCAACATCTTCATTCATTTGCGATGCCAGCGCGGCGATGTCGACCATTCCACGCGAGTCCGATTTCAAATTCTCGACTGCATAATTCACCATCGCAGCCGTGGCCGGATTTGTTCCATGCGCGGAGTCAGGAATTAAAATTTTCTTGCGCGCATTGCCCTTTGACTGGTGATAAGCGCGCACCATCAGCAACCCAGTCATCTCGCCATGCGCGCCAGCCGCGGGTTGCAGCGTGATCGCATCCATGCCGGTGATTTCAATCAACTGCTCGCTTAGCGTTTTGATGATGTATAGCGCACCCTGCGAAATCTTCTCGGGCTGGTAGGGATGCCCGTTCGCAATTCCCTCCACTCGTGCCACCGCCTCATTCACGCGCGGATTGTATTTCATGGTGCAGGAGCCCAGTGGGTACATACCAAGATCAATGGCATAGTTCCAGGTTGATAGTCGCGTGAAGTGACGGATGATTTCGATCTCACTCACTTCCGGCATGTTGCCCAGATCTTTTCTTTCTGCTTCGCCCAACAGTTCAGCCGTATCCACTTCCGGCACATCGAGAGGAGGCAACTTCCATGCGGCTTTTCCAGGCGAAGACTTCTCGAAAATCAAGCCCTCGTTCTGATTAACTTGTGTCGTCGCTTTGCGAATCGTGGGCTTCATCGCGCTACCTCGGCCACGTCCTCAGTCTTGAAAGTTCTCACCGAGCGCTCGCTCTCGGCGACCAGCCCCGCAGAGGTATCAATCGCGCTTCGCGTGGTCAATTCGGTGCAGCACCACAATGCTGCATTGCCCAATTCTGGGAAAAATTTCTTGAGTGGTAACCCTCCGACTAGCTTGTGCCCCAGCAGCCGTTCGTTAATTGCGCAGGGATCTTCGCTGGTCTGTGCAACAAATTCGTTGAATCTGGGTGCACCGCTAAACAGAACTTTGCCATGCTTCGCGAACTGCGCCGCCGCATAAGCCGTCTTTGCCAGATTCTGTTTGGCCAGTTCCCGCAGGCCCACTTTGCCGTAGACGTTCATAAAGATGTTCACCATCAGCGCGATCAGCGCCTGATTGGTGCAGATGTTCGAAGTTGCCCGTTCGCGGCGAATGTGCTGTTCGCGCGTTGCCAGCGTTAGAACAAATCCACGCCTGCCTTGCTTGTCGACAGTCTGGCCTACGAGCCGGCCGGGCATTTGCCGCACATATTTCTCGCGCGTAGCAATCACTCCGCAGTACGGTCCGCCGAAACCCAGGGGCACGCCGAACGATTGCGCTTCCATGGCGATGATGTCGGCTTGCCGCGGAGGTTCGACGATTCCGAGCGAGACTGCTTCCGCGATCGACACCACCAGCATCGCACCATGTTTATGCGCGATGTCGGCGACGGCAGCGACATCTTCAATCGTGCCGAAAAAATTCGGCGACTGAAGGATGACGCACGCGGTCTCCGCCGTCATCGATTTCTCAAGTTCTTCCAGATTCACCCGGCCATCATCGGTGAAATCTGCAATAGACAGCGGCATGCCCTGATGCGTCGCATAGGTCGCCAGTACTTCGCGATACTCCGGATGCAAACTGCGCGCCACCACAACCGAGCGTCGCCCGGTGAGGCGAACCGCCATCATTACTGCTTCGGCGGCAGCAGTTGAACCGTCATACATTGAGGCGTTCGCTACTTCCATGCCGGTCAGTTCGCCGATCATGGTTTGAAATTCGAAAATCGACTGCAGCGTGCCTTGCGAAATTTCGGCCTGATAAGGCGTGTAGGCGGTCAGAAATTCGCCCCGTGAAATCAACGAATCGATAATTACCGGGCGGTAATGAAAGTAGGCGCCCGCGCCCAGAAAGCTGGTGTAGCCCTCACCGTTTTCGCGCGAACGCTGGCGGAAGAAGTCGACGATCTCCGACTCCGCCATCTGCCGCGGAATATTAAGGTCCCGCTTCAGGCGGTATTCCGCGGGAATCGGTGCAAAGAGTTCATCGACCGAATTCAGGCCAATCGCTTTCAGCATGGCTTCGCGGTCGGCGGGAGATTTGGGTAAATAGCGCATGAAATTGCTTAGATGATCCTTAGGGTCAGTTGGATTTCAAACCGGCGTCAGACCTCGGACCTCAGCCATCAGCGAGAAATATCGAGGGGCTAAGGGCGGAGGTCTGAGGTCGCGGTGTTTCAGTGTCCTGCCTCTTCTGCTACAAACTTCTCATAGTCGGCGGGGGAGAGCAGGCTATCCAGTTCGCTGGGATTTTTCAGCGTCATCTTCAACATCCACGAGGCATGAGCGTCTTTATTTACATTTTCCGGCGAGGTAGCCAGTTCCGCGTTCACTTCAGTCACAGTGCCAGAAGCGGGCGCATAAAGATCCGACACCGCCTTCACCGATTCGACCGTGCCGAAAGTTTTGCCGGCGGTGAGTTCTGCGCCCACTTTCGGCGTTTCGACGAACACGATATCCCCGAGCGACTGTTGCGCGTAGTCGGTAATGCCGACCGTGCCGGAGTTTCCGTTCACCTGAATCCACTCATGCTCTTTCGTATATTTGCGATCTGTCGGGTAGGCCATGAAAGCTTCTAGCTCCTAGCTCTTCGCTTCGAGCAAAATCCTCTGTGCCACTCTGTGTTCGGCGCCTGTCCTGAGCGAAGCCGAAGGATGGTTAAGCATTTTCTTGGTGGTTACGCAATTTTCTTCGGTCGCTTATAAAAAGGAGTCGGCACAACCACCGCGCCAACGCCTTGGCCGCGAATCTCAACCTTCAGCGGCGTGCCGACTGCTGCCAGCTCCAGCGGCACATAAGCCAGCGCAATATTCTTTTTCAAGAACGGCGCCGGCGATCCGCTTGTGACATATCCAATCTCCCCATCGTCGGTGTCGAGCACTTTGTAACCATCGCGGGCAATGCCTCGTTCCGTCATCTCCAACCCTACCAGCGTTCGCTTCACGCCCTTGGATTTCGCTTTCTCGAGAGCGGCGCGGCCAATGAACTCCGGCTTCTCCATCTTGCAAAAACGATCGAGTCCCGCTTCCCAAACATTAATGGTATCGGAAATCTCGTGGCCGTAGAGTGGAAGTTTGCCCTCCAAGCGCAAAGTATTGCGCGCGCCTAGTCCGCAAGCTACAACGCCGAATTCCTTGCCCGCCGCCAGAATGTCATACCAGACGCGTGCGCTGGTTGTCTCGTCGGCGGGAACGTAGATCTCGAATCCATCCTCGGCGGTATATCCCGTACGACCCATTAGAATATTGCCCAGGCCGCACAATTTCCCCCGCGTTACCCAGTAAAACTTCACCGCGCTCAAATCGGCATCAGTAAGTTTCTGCAGCAGATTCACTGCTTTCGGGCCCTGGATCGCGATCTGCGTGAAGTCGTCGGAAAGATTTTCGACGACGCAGTCGAACTCGCGCGTATTCTCTCGCACCCAGTTGAAATCTTTCTCGCGCGTTCCGGCATTGATGACCAGCAGGTATTCGTCCTCACCCAGCCGATGAACAATCACATCGTCGACAAAGGTCCCTTCCGGATAAAGCAAAGCCGAGTACTGCGCCTGGCCAACCGCCAGCCGCGAAGCGTCGTTCATGGAGATGTGTTGCACTGCGGCAAGAGCCTGCTGACCCGCCAGGCGAATGTCGCCCATATGGCTGACATCGAAAATGCCAACGCCGGTGCGCACCGCCATGTGCTCGGCAATGATGCCGCCGCCCAGCGACGCAGGATATTCCACGGGCATATCCCAGCCGTTAAACTCCACCATCTTCGCCCCCATCTGGCGATGGACAGCGTTCAACGCGGTTTTGCGAATGTTCGTCGTGACGCCGGCGGGCCTCGCCTCAACCGAAGACAAAATGGGCCTCGAGTAGCGGCACAGAATCGTCCGCTGCGATGAGCATAACTATTTACCGTATCACGAGCTTTTTCGGCGGGTCAAACCGGAATGGCTAAACTCGCAGGATGCGGTCACAGAAGCTAGAACAAGCTTAGCGAGCTCTAGGTTTCAGTCTCTTCCGATTTGGGATTTTCGTCGCGACTGGCCTCGCGTTCCCAGGCCAATTTCCAAAGCCCAAAGAAACCAAAGATATACATTACCGCCTGAAAAATCGCGATAAGGCCCATTGCCCGGTAGTACCCCGTAAACAGACCCGCCACCGGGATAATCAACAACGAAGATGGCGACAACTCGTAGTATCTTGGAGCTCAGTGGTCCGCCGCCCTTTTTGCGACCCGTGACCAAACGGAAGCACTTCACGAGTACCCACAGGCAGCCGAGCAATAGAGCTAAAACAACCGCGAGGGCCAAAAGTGGGCTGGGGCTACGCTTGATGCCGGCGAGTAGCAGCATGTCGACCGTAGCGAATGCGCAGAACAATGCAAACAAAGCCACGATGATGCCTGCGAGGACTTGAATCCATCGAGGCAACTCAGCCTCGCCGATCCTCGTAAGGATTGGCTTGTTCTCATCGTTTAGCATTATAATTTCTATGTCAACCTGAAAGGCATCGCCCAATGAAGCTTAAATTACGCTCCGTAGGCACTTCAACCGGAGTTCTTCTTCCCAAGGAAATGTTGCTTCGCCTGAAGGTCAAGAAAGACGATATGCTATTCGCCGTTGAGACTCCGGAAGGATATTTGCTGACTCCTTATGACCCGGAAGTTGAACGGCAAATCGTCAAGGGCAGAGATTTCATGGCGAAGTACCGTGACACCTTCCGGGCTTTGGCAAAGTAAAGCCCAGCAAAGTGAGCACAGCGAAGCGAAGCCAGGAAAATGAAGTCGCCGAAGTGGATTGACCGCCGCGCGTTGCTTCTGTTGCACGCGGAGAGCCTGGCCGAGCATGGCGGATTGGCTGGCATGCGCGACAGCAACGCTTTCGAAGCATCCCTGGCGCGCGCTCAACATCTGCACGCGTACGAACCGGGCTCAGATTTAGCGCGACTTGCTGCCGCGTATGGATTCGGCCTTGTCCGGAACCATCCTTTGAACGATGGCAACAAGCGGGCGGGCTTCCTCGCAATCGGACTTTTTCTTTCCATCAACAACAAGGAACTTGTCGCCGATCCGGTCGAAGCGATCGCCGTGATCATGCGGCTGGCTGAAGGGAAGATGACAGAATTGGAATTGGCAGAGTGGATACGGCGCAACACAAAGTAACACCTTTATGCCCAGGAGCTCGGGTTCAACGTCCGAACTGCACCGTGACCCGCGCCCCCGCGGCCACGTGCGTTCCGGCGGGCGGCGTTTGTTGGCGCGCGACGCCGCTCCCAACGGCTTCCAGTTCTAGTCCGATATCTTGAGCGGATTCCACTGCGCCGCGTACTGTCTTGCCCACGAATGACGGCACTTCGATTCCGCCTTGCTCCACATCGAGCACGACTGTCCCGGTCACGGGCAATTTTACTGGCGAGGTGGGTAGTGACTCCGAAGCCTTCGCCGCAACTTCCTGCACGCCCGGCTCTGCGTTATTGAATGTAACTGGCTCGCGGATGGCCGCTTGCACCATCTTGCCGCCGGCATTCGCGGGCGTGGCCGCCCGCGCCACGCTGGACTTCGCCGGCTCCGACGAATCGCCATTCACTTCCGCCGTCTCCAAAGTCTCGCCAGGATGATCCGGCGTTCCCTCTTCCAGATCCTTATCTTTCGTCTTCGCCAGAAGTAGTTGGTGCTGCGGAGCCAGCGGCAAATCATGCGGCACATGCAGATATTCCAGCACCTGCTGTGCGATTCGATGAAACACAGGCGCCGAGATCTGGCCCCCCTGGTGCAGTCCGACTGCCGAATCCAGAATCACCGCGACCACAATCTGCGGATTATTAACCGGAGCGAATCCCGCGAAGGATCCAACATATTTTGTCTTTGAATACACGCCCGTCGCAGGATCGACCTTTTGCGCGGTTCCGGTTTTTCCCGCCGACGTGTAACCTTCCAGAATCGCCTTGCGGCCAGTACCCTCAAGCACAACTTTCTGCATCATCGCGCGCATCTCCGCAGCCGTGTACGAAGAAATCACGCGGTGCGAAGCGCCGGGATGAAATGCCACGGTCTGTGGCGTCCCCTGCGGCTGCACCGTGCCAGCCAGGATGCGGGGCGCTACCCAAACGCCATCGTTCGCAAAAGTCGACACCAACCCAGTCAGTTGCAGAGGGGAGATGCCAATCTCCTGGCCTATCGAGATAGCAGCGATCGAAACTTTCGACCAGCGGCTCGGGGGCTTGGTCAATCCCCGGGTCTCGCCGGGCAGTTCAATCCCGGTTCGCTGTCCGAACCCGAAGGCGCGAATGTACTTGTAGTAACGCTCTTCACCCAATCGCAACGCAATCTTGATCGATCCCACATCGCTCGACTCGGCCAGGACGCCCCACACCGGCAGCAATCCGTGCGGCTTGGAGTCGCGAATACGCATGCCGTTGTAGACGATCGACCCCATCTGGCAGTCGAAGATTTCGTTCGGGTTGGTAAGCTTCTCTTCGAGCGCCGCGGAAATCGTGACCAGCTTAAATGTCGATCCCGGCTCGTACACATAGCTCACAGCGCGGTTGGTCAACGCACCCGGCGTAATCTGCTTGCGCTGATTTGGATTAAATGTCGGCCGGTTGGCCAGTGCCAGGATTTCTCCCGTGTGTGGATTCTCCACGATCACGGTGCCGGCGATCGCCTGCGTATCGTGAATGGCCTGATCCAACTCTTTTTCGGCGATGTACTGGATGTTCTTGTCGATGGTCAGAACAAGATTGTCGCCCGGGTCGGGCTGAGTCTCGACGTCAGCAAACCACTGTCGGCGCGCATCGACCGAGATGAACATCTTTCCCGGCCGGCCGCGCAGTTCATCGTCGAACTCGTGCTCAATGCCGCTTTGTCCGGAATCCTCCATGCCAACGGAACCGAGCACCTGCGCCGCCAAATCGCGGGCGGGATAAAAGCGCTTCGGCTCTTTCTGAAAGTGAATTCCCTGCAACTTCAGAGAGTTGATGCGTTGAATAGTGTCGTCATCGGCCTTGCGCGCGACCCAGCAGAAAGTTTTGTGAGCGCGGCAGTCGGCGAGCACCACGTTGTAATCTTCGCCCGTAATACGCGTGATGAGAGAGACAGCAGTGGGAAGGTCTTTAACTTCGGTCGGGACCGCAAACGCAGAATCGACCAGCACCGACATGGCCAACTCGTGGCCGGCGCGGTCGTAAATGACTCCGCGCTTGGCAGCCAGAGGAATCGCCCGCTGCTGCTGATGTCCCGCCTGCTTCACGAACTTGCCGTAACTGAAGATCTGCAGATAAACCAGACGTCCGCAAATAGCCACGCACCACAGCGCCAGGATGGCGCTTAGGAGATAGAGCCGGGAATTCTTGCCGGGGCTGGAGTTGGTGGCCATTAAAAACTGTCGTTGGTCGTTGGTCGTTGGTCGTTCGCCTTCGTCTCCTGTCATCCTGAGCGGAGCATGCCGACGAGCGAAGCGAATCGGCATGCGCAGTCGAAGGATCCCTTCCACTCGCTAGTCACTCATGCGCCGAAGGGAGTTTCCATCGAGACCGCCGTTCCTGTCCCGAGACAAACATGGCGGCCCACCGTCAGGCGGACCGCCAAATAAGTTCATGTGGGGACGGCCGCCCTCGTTAGCCTGCCCGTGTTCTGCCGAGCGAAGCTCGGCTAGCGGACGAATGCGTCCGCCACTACGCAATGGACCTACTGCCCCGGAATCACCATCACTGGAGCGGCACTTGCCATCACCGGACCCTGACCATCACCCGCAGTCGCGTCCATGCGAATTACCTGTCCCGGCTCCGGCGGTACCAGCCCGATGCGACGCGCCAGCACATCGATGCGTTCCGGATCGCGCAACGATGCATCTTCCAGGCGCAATGCGTGGTTCATCTCGGTTTTTTCCGCGAGTTCACGCTTGGCCGATTCAATCTGGTAACCGTACTCGATTGCCTTGAAGTGCTGCCATGCGTAGGTAAACACAAGCAGAAACAGGCAAGCCAGTGCGGTGCCAAATTGTTTCATCTCGCGGTTGCGCCGCGGGTCTTCCACTTTGACCAATCGGGAATTGTCGATCGCCTTGGAGAAGTAAATCTCAGGTGTGCCCGACCAAAAGGAACGACGCTCGACCACCTGAACTGCGTTGCGAAATGTTGCCGCCGCTGCCGCCATTATGCTGCTCCCATGAAAATTTGGTCGCCGTCTGCTACTGGAATCTGCATGGCATAGATCGCATGTAGTTCCTCTTCCATGACGATCTCGCGCGCTTTCTGCTCGGCCCGCTCCACCGTCGCCACCAAATCGCTGATCAGTGTTCCCGTGTGCATGTTCCCGTACCTCAATTGGATTCCTACCACGGAACCCGTAAACCCGACCTCGGACTTCAGCCCTCAGCCGGTCTTTGCTGAGGTCCGACGTCCATGGTCCGACGCCGCATTTCTTCGGCGAATCTTCGTCCGCCTTAGTACTAACCTGAATCCTGAAGGCCCGGCACCCCATAACAGCTGTGCCGGGAACTCCGGCAGGTTTTCCGGAGCCAAACTCTAAAATCGGCGTCGGACCTCGGACTTCAGACCTTGTACCTACGTCTCCCAACCTCGGACTCCTGTCTTACTGAAGTCTGAGGTCCGAGGTCTGCGGTCTGCGGTCTGATGCCCGCTTCTAAACCCTTTCCGCCGCTCGTAACTTCGCGCTTCTCGCCCGCGGATTGCGATCGCTTTCGTCTTCTGATGCCGTCACCGGTTTTTTCGTCAAAATCCGGTAGTACGTGTCCTTATTCGCGCCCTCGCGGAAGGCATCCTTTACGATGCGATCCTCCAGCGAGTGAAAACTGATCACCACCACGCGTCCTCCTGGCTTCAGGATCCGCGGCGCCGCTTCGAGCAGCGCCTTCAGATCGTCCAGTTCGCGGTTTACGAAGATTCGAAGAGCCTGAAAGGTCTTAGTCGCGGGATGAATTCTTCTCTCAGCCTGATTCATTGGCCGGGCCGCGGCTGATATGACATCCGCAAGATGTGCGGTAGATCGTATCGGCCGCGACCGGCAAATGGCTCTGGCGATTCTCCGCGACCTCCTTTCCTCTCCGAATTCGTAAATCACATCGGCAAGCTGTCGCTCGTCGAGGTGGTTTACCACTTGTTCGGCGGTACGCTCGCCACGCGGGTCCATCCGCATGTCGAGCGGTCCATCCGCCTGAAAACTAAATCCGCGCGTCGCATCGTCCAACTGCAGGCTGCTGACCCCAATGTCAGCCAGAATGCCGTCAACCGTCGCTGCCTTATGACCTTTCGCAATCGCCGCGAAAGATCGCTGCAGCAACGTAATCTCCGGCCAATCCCTCAGTTCATCGCTCTTCACTTCGCTCTTCACATCTCTGTCATTCCGAGCGAGCATTTCGTCCCCCTCAGGGGACGAAAGCGCAGTCGAGGAACCCGCTGTTAGCCTGTCGCCTGCCAGCTTTATGCGAGCAATCTTCAGCGCCGCAGGATCTTTATCGAGGCCAATCAAATGTCCCGGTGCGCCGAGGCGTTTTGCGATTTCGTAACTGTGTCCGCCCAAGCCCACCGTTGCGTCGATATACGTCCCACCGCGCCGCACGGCTAAAAAGTCGATCGCTTCTTTTAAAAGAACCGGCACATGATTTGGTGAAAGACGGCTGACTGCTCTTCCACCACCATGCCCAACCCCCTGAGGGGTGTCTGTTGATCCCCCGTCCGATCGATGGTCCACTAGATGCCCAATTCGTCGAGCGTCTTCTCATCTTCAGGCGTGAACTTTTCTTCTTCGATCTCCCGTTTAAACAGCTCCAGGTTCCTGACCACGAGATATGTCAAATTCCCCAGAACCGCGACCTCGCCCTTGATCTGCCCGGTCTCGCGCAACAACTGCGGCAGCAACAACCGTCCCTGCCCATCCATCTCGACCTGCTGCCCGTAGTAGTTTGTCCGGTCGAGAAACTTTTTCTTCGTAGGGTTGAAATTGGAGAGCCCGGCCAGCTTCTGCTCGATCCGCTCCCATTCCTCGAAGGGATACACTTGAGCAACCCTGCCATCCAAACTTGTGATGTAGAATTGCTGACCGTATTTCTCGTCGATCACCCGCTTGAACTCGGCTGGGACCTTGAGCCGTCCTTTTTCGTCGACCCGGGTTGGATGATTGCCGCGAAACATTTTTTGTCATCCTGAGGCGACATGTTTTTCGTCGCCGAAGGATCTGGGCGCGTCGCGCGAATCGCCCGCGTTCTTTGCGGGCGAACAAATCGCGCGTTTGACGCGCTTCCCTATAAACCGCTGCTGCTACTGCAACCAGAAAGGTCGAAACGCTGCAAAGTTCGTTCAAAGTCGGGCGATTCGGGCTGTTTGTCGTGCTTTCGGGTCGGATTTCCACCGGCTCCTCGTTTTCAGCTCTCGCGTGCCACGATCCAACTCTTGCTACCACTTCTTACCACTTTGTACCACATCTTAGCCGTAAGTCGTTTATTGTCAAGCAGAAACTTGATGGTCGCCAACCCACTTAGACATCGTTTCGGGAAAGCACGAAGGCTTGTGGTTAACTCATCGAGCGACCACAAGGGCTAGCGTTTACGGCCTTGAGTCCTTCGCTATCCATTCGCTACGATTTTTCTTGCTCTCCGCGCCCGGCGCGGATTCTCCTGTGCAAATCACGAACGAGCCGGCCAAAAGCCTGGTTTTAGGCGCTCGCTGGCCAAAATCAAGCCACGTAGAAAACTCACGTAGGGACGGACGCATTCGTCCGTCCAGCGAAGCGGAGCGAGGCGGGAGAGTCGAAGCGAGAGTTCTTGCTTTCATGCCACACTATTCGAAGCCAATCAGCGGATCGCGTTCCCGCCAGCTCGGGAATCCGCCTGAGCACGCCCCTAACTGTTTACTCCCCAACAATTTGGTGTACACTCCCGCCATAACGTCCCAGGGCCCTGTTCTCAATTGACAATCGAGGAGGCGGCGCATGGCATTCAACAGAGGAAGAATCTGGTTGGGTGGTGTGGTGGGCGGTATCGTTTGGCTGGGGTGGAGTTTTTTTGTCGGCCGTTACGTGATTACTGACGCGCGTTACACGGCGGCGCAGAATGCGGGTCTATTTCTGAAGACGCCGCGCTATCCGTTTTTTGTGGGCGAGTGGATAGCTCTTCTGTTCGTTTTGGCGATTGCAGTCGCGCATCTGTACGCGTGGGCACGCGCGGGATTGGGCCCAGGCCCCGGAACCGCCCTCAAAGTCGGCTTCCTCTCAGGATTCTTCGCCGGCTTCCCCGGAAACTTCGCGCAGGCCACCTGGTCTCCGGTAAGTCGTGCGCTTCCCTTTGGCTGGATGGTCGAGATGTGGCTGGGCGCAATTCTCGCGGCGCTGGTGGCAGGCGCGCTCTATAAAGAGTGAAGCGTAAAGAATGAAGCGTAAAGAATGAAACGCAAGGAACGAACCATCCGCTAGCGGAAGGAACAAAATTCATGGCCTGGCTGAAAGCGACGGCGTTCGCCTGCCTTCTGGGCACGATTCTGTTCACTGGCTCTGCGAGTGGCCATGGGCACGCGGATTCCCCCGCGCAGTTTCCCTTCGCGCGCGCGCAATACGGTTGCGCCCCGACTGACGCCCTTGCTCTCGACTTATATTTCACCGCCGCCCAGAGCGAGTGCGGCAAAATCAGCGAACCGTACCTTAGGATTTCGATCTGGCAAAACCTTCCTAAATCGGCGCCGTATTCAGTTCAAGTGCGCGGCCCGGAGGCAAGCGCGGGCCGCTGCCTGAAGTCAGGTGCATACGAGGCCGCGACTTCCGGCACGCTGCATCTCAACAAATTCGTCGACGGAAAAATTATTGCCGGGGAATACGAACTTTATTTCAAGGACGGCAGTGTGGAAAAGGGCAGCTTCGACGGCACGTGGTGCCACATTCGATTCGTTTGCGGATAGAGTCGAAGCGAAACTGAATCACTTCGCGGTTTCCACGAACACGGCCGTGCCATAGGCGAGCACTTCGGTTACGCCCTGCATCACTTCCGTCGCATCGTACCTCGCTCCCACCACGGCATTCCCGCCCAGTTCGGCCGCATGAACCAGCATTAGATCGAAAGCTTCCTGGCGAGTCTTTTCACACAAATTCGTAAGCAGCGTAATGTTGCCGCCAACCAGAGTTTGCAGGCTGGCGCCGATGGTTCCAACAATCGAGCGCGATCGCACCACGATGCCTCGAACCACTCCCAGCGTGCGCGTCACACGAAAGCCATCGAGCTCAAACTGCGTGGTCACCATGTTGTGAGCCACCATTCTGCCAGCGCTGTAGCCAGTTTGCATTGCTTCAGTCCTTTCCAAATCTCGCGGAATGGTTACTATAGCGCGAAAATAAGTATATGGGGACACGACCTCGGCTAGCTTGCCTGGAGTTCCATGGGCCGCGACCAGTTAATTGAAGATGAAAAGTTTCGGGTGCCCCATTTCTCGGGCGTCCTTGGCGCGAGAAGTGGGGATTTTCGACGCGCCAAGGCGAAGCTCCGCCTGCCGGGATAACGCCACCGACTCTATTTGCAACGCCAAAAACTTTTCAGTGAGGGGCAGCTTGCGTATTGTCAGCCGGCTTGGGCGCCGGAGTCGAACTCTTGTCGTCCTTGAAGATCCCGGCGATCTTGCCGAAAAATCCCTTTTTCTTCTTGGGATCCTGTGGATTATTCGGGTCTTCCTGAATCGACGGCTCACCCTGAGCCTGCGTTGGTAACGCCTTGTTCCCGCCGCCGAACATGCGCGAGAAAAATCCCTTCATTCCGTCCTGTGTGTCGCAGGTCTCGTGCGGTTCGGTTCCCGCCACGAATGCGGAAACATAATCGTCAGGACAGGTTGGAGTCGCCAGACGATTAGTGATTTTATCCAGCTGCACATCCACCACGCCTGTCGGCTGCTGAAATGCTTTCATGTCGGAGTACTCCGGCAGCGCGGCCGCTTTCTTCATAAACTCGGCCCAAATCGGCGCCGCCGTAACGCCCCCGGTCAAACGCAGATCGCTGTAATCGTCATATCCAACCCACACAATGCACAACAGATTCGAAGTGTAGCCGGCGAACCATCCATCGTGGGAACTGCCCGTCTTTCCCGCGGCCGGCTCCGTGAATCCACGTCCGCGAACCGCCGAAAATCCCAGGCCGTTGTTGATTACACCTTCCATCATGTTCGTCATGATGTACGCGATGCGCGGGTCGAGCACCTGCCGCTGGTCGGTGTTGTAGTTGGCGATCACATCGCCCTTGCCGTTGCGCACCGAGCGCAAAAGAATTGGAGACAGCCGCACGCCCTTGTTGGCGAAAATCGTATACGCGCCCGCCATATCCAGCGGCGATGCGTCGTAAGAACCGAGAGCCATGGCGGGCGTCGCTTTTACCGACGCAATTCCCGCGGTCCGCGCCAAGTCTGCTACTTTGTCATAGCCCACTTCCTCGGCCACTTTCACTGTCGCATTGTTCAAAGACATGGCCAGCGCGTAGCGCAACGAAACGTCGCCTTTGTATTCCTCTTTGTAATTGCGCGGCTCGTAGATCTGGTCGCCATAACTAAAACTTGAGGGCGCATCGGTCACGATCGACGCTGGTGTCAGCACCGTCTGCGAACCATCCAGCGCGGTATTCATGGCCGCTGTGTACACAAATGGTTTGAAGATCGATCCCGTGGGCCGCTTCGCTACTGCATGATTCAACTGGCTCCAGCTGTAGTTCCGCCCTCCTACCAAAGCCAGTACGTCCCCCGTGTGAGGATCGAGCACCACCAGCGCGACCTGAGCCTGCGGGCCGGGCAATACTTTGATTTCTGTTTTCTTGCCGACTTTTACTTTCTTCGTGCGCAGCTTCTTAACCTGTTCGTCGACCAGCTTGATGCCCGACTCCACCGCCTGCGCCGCAGCCTTCTGCAGTTCAGGGTCGAGCGTTGTATAGATGCGATACGACTGATCATTCAACTCGCTCTCGTTGAATTTGCTGATCAGCGTGTCGCGCACCATGTCAACGTAGTAAGGTGCGTCGCTGGCTTCGACGTTCGGCGGTGCCAGCTTCAGTGGAGCGGCTTTGGCTTTATCCGCTTGCTCGCGCGTAATGGCATGCGTATCCACCATCGCTTCCAGAACCAGGTTGCGGCGATCCATGGCCCGTTCCGGATGCCGATAGGGCGAGAGATAGCTCGGCCGCTGAATCAACCCGGCCAGCAGAGCAGCTTCGGGCAGCGTGATGTCTTTTAAATCCTTGTTGAAATATGCTTTCGATGCCTCGGCGAAACCGCTAATAGAGAACGAACCCCGCTGTCCTAAGTCGACCCAGTTCGCATAAAAGTCGAAAATTTGCTGCTTCGTGAACTTCTGCTCCAGTTCCTCCGCAATCAGCATCTCCGTCACCTTGCGCCGGATCGTCTTCTCCGGAGTCAGGAAAAAACCTCGAGCCAACTGCTGGGTCAGAGTAGACCCGCCCTGTTCGCGCCTTTGATGAACTACATCGCCCCAAACCGCCTCGGCCGTACGCACAAAGTTCACGCCGCTATGCTCGAAGAAGCGCCGGTCTTCAATGGCGAGCACAGCCTGCACCATCATGGGAGGAATGTCGTTGTACTTTACGACTTCGCGTTTGGAACGCTGTTCCGCATCGAACAGCGCGGTTACAAGCTGCGGTTCCAGTTCGTACGCCGAAAGGTCGGTCCCGTTGCTGGTGATCTGATCGATCTTGCCGTCGTGGATGCTGATGCGCGCCGGTTCTGGGCTGTGATAAGACTCTGGCCCGGGAGTGATCTCGATGGCATCTTTCAGAAGGCGAAAACTGCCCAAGGGAGACTGCCCTTCTTTATCGGTATATCCAGCCCGCAGCAGGTCCGTGGCGATCTCACGAGGTTCGAGCTTCTCACCCTCTCGAACCGTCCGGGGCAGGGCATAAATTTTGGCGGAATTGGCGAAAACCGGCGACCGAAAGCGCTTTTCAATAATGCGGTCGTATTTGATGTAAAAGTAAGAAAACAAAACTGTAAACGACACGGCCAGAATCAAAAATGCCACCAGGGCGGCGCGCAGCACAGGGTCGCGCGGGAGCCAGCGCAATATAGTGCCGCCATCGCTGCGTCCCTTCGGAATTTTTATCCTGATGGCCACTTTTGCCTGGTGAAGGGCCCTCGCGTTCTTGAACGGCCTAATCTAGACGGCCTGAGCCCAGACGGCCTTATCTTAGACGGCCGGATCTTAGAGGGCCTGATCTTAGACGGCCTGATCTTAGACGGCTAAGATGCGGGAACGAGGGGTCCGAGTTACTCACTTTCTGGATTCATGCCTGCGATACGAACTTCGAACCTACCGTTTCATTGTAATGCCTGGTTCCAGCAAATGCCTTCGATTGCATGCAGTCCGAGGTGCCAATGCCATCAACAGGCCCTCAATGCCTGGCCAGTAAAGAAAAAGAAAGGGCGGAGACGATGATCTCCGCCCGGCAGAGTTACGGGGTCGGAGTTCAGTTCGGATCGGTCGGGACAAACCATATCGGTGATCCGACACCGGTCAGGCTAGTGCCAACTGCGGTCAAGTCGCCCGTCGTGGTATCGACGCTCGCCGCCGACGCACCCAGGAAAAGGTAAGCGCCCGTCTGATCAAAGAATCCCTCGGGCTCGGTAAAGGCGTTGAATGGTGAATTCGCCACTGGCGTCAGTGCGCCAGTACTAATGTCGAACGAGAAGCCTTCCATTGGAGAGGCGGCCGTGGCTGTTTTGTTGAACGTGTAAACGAGAGTACCGCTGGGATGAACCGTCAGAGTGGCGGGTATATAGGTTGTCGCAAAGGGTGAGCCCGAGACTGGCGTGAGCACTCCGGTAGTTTGATTGATGGAGTACACATATACATGGTTATCGTTCCCGAAGCCGCCATTGTTTGCTCCATTCCCGGTTATACCGAACAAGAACTTGCCGGTGGGCTCGCCTTTGAGTTGCGCGATGCTGATGGAGAATGGACTTCCTGACACGATAGTGAGCGATCCGTCTGAACCGATGGAAAAGACTGTTACCACAGAGCCAAGGTTGCCCGCCGTGACATAAAGAAATTTCCCCAGACCGTCAGTGGTCGCCTGCTCTGCGAAACCGACGTTCGCAGGATATGTGCCCACCAGAGTTAATGCTCCGGTAGTCTGGTTGATGGCAAAAACGCTAACTTCGTCTGCGTCCGCGCCACAAAGAAAAAGAAACTTTCCCGCCGGATCGGAAGTGATCGCGTTCGTGTCCGCTGAGGTAACGGGACTGCCGGGAATAGTGGTCAAAGCCGCAGTGCTGCCATTGATGGTAAAGCCCTCGATCGCCAAACCACCGGTAAGAGCCAGATACAGCCATTGCTTTTGGACGACGATCATCCCGCCGATGCCGCTGTAAGTACCCTCAGGGATTACGAAATCTGGAACCAGCCCGAAACTGCCTGAGGTATCCAGGACAGCCGCGTTGATATAAGCGCCGTTCTCGAGGTATTCATACGCGGCAGCAGTACCGCTGCCCCCCGTGCCGGTACCGCCGGTGCCGCCAGTGCCGGTGGAGGAGCCTCCTGTGCCGCAGGTGCCGCCAAACGCTGTGCCACAGTGGTAATGACCGTTGCAGCTGGCGAGACAAATCATGCCCAGCGCCAAAACGGAACTCAGGAGCACTCGAACTTTCATCGCCATAAACATCTCCCAGTGAAACGACTGTCTCCAGCCGTACAGGATCGCGCGAAAAACTCTTTTTCCCACGCCGATGTTAGGTCGCACCGTAACCACGTGACAAGTTACGAACGTCATTTGCCGCGCACCTGTGTCACTGCTTCAGCCGCTGGAACCTGTGTCACTGCTGTTATGGTTCGATGGCCCCTTCTAATGCTTCAGCGCCTCTGCTCGCGGCGTAGAAAAGATTTAGGCAAAATGGCAGAACCGGTTTTTACATTTGTGCGGCTGATTTAATTAGCAGATTGGTTCTTCGTTTCGGAGGTTGACTAGAAACCCTTGCTTCGGCTTGTGGGTGTGAAGTGCAGAAACAGAGAGCCGCCCGGCAAAGCCACGCGGACCCGGTAGTCGGCTGCGATCTCGACTTTGGGAGCGTCCGGCGGACCGGAGCGTTGCACCTTGATCTGTTGAGGTTCGAGCCGAATGCCGTGTTGCGCGGCCTTACGAATCACGGCTTCGCGCAGATTATCGTCGGAACTTGGAGGTTCCCAACCAATCCGTGTGGCAGTGAGCGATGCCACGTCTTTCAATTCGTCCTGCAGTTCATAATTGGCCAACTCACAGGCTCCGATTTGCCATCCCGTGCAGATTGCCAATGCAAGCAGAGCCAATGCGAGGATGATTTTTACTTTTCCCACGACAATCACCTTCTCGTCATCGACGATTTGGAAGTCAGGGGAGCTCGGGCGGAACTCTAGTAGCCCTTATTTCCGCTGGAAGGAGTGAAGTGAAGAGCGAAAGAATAACCGGGCAGGTTGACCGGAACGCTGTAATCGGCAGCTACATATACCGCCAGCGCTCCCGGCGTGCCGATCCGTTGCACGGTCACATGCTCGGGCGCCAGCGGTATCTGGCGTTCTTGAGCTTTTTTCATGACCGCGTCGGTTAAATCCTGGTCGGTGAGGTGCGGATTTCCGCCGCCTACCATGGCCACATTGCGTATGTCATCTTGAAACGAATAGTTGTTGAGTTCGGGCGGAATGATTTGAAAGCCACCATAGATCGCGCCGACGACGACCAGAAACCCGACAATCGCTTTGACTGTTCCCATGGTAATGCGCTCAGCTCCGGCCGGGAAAGAAGTCTCATCCCGAAGGGCGGAGCAACTCCTCAAACGTTCCCGCAATTGCGCTGATCCTAACATCGCGCACCTCGCGAGTCGAGCGCAGAACGACTTCCACAGTGCCTTCGGTAACTTTCTTTCCCACAGTGATTCTAAACGGGATACCGACCAAATCGGCATCTTTGAATTTGACACCGGGGCGTTCATCCCGATCGTCGAGAACTACGTCGTATCCCGCCGTTTCCATCTGCTTAGCGATATCTTCCGCTGCGGAACGCACAGCTTCATCTTTTACGTTGACCGGCGACACTACGACATCAAACGGTGCAATGGCTGGTGGCAGCCAGAATCCATTTTCGTCGTTGCCCTGCTCGATTGCCGCAGTCAGGATTCGTTCGATTCCAATTCCGTAGCAGCCCATGATCGGCATGACTTCCTTGCCGTTCTTATCGAGCACCCGCAAGCCCATCGACTCCGAATAGCGGTAACCCAACTTGAAGATGTGGCCAATCTCTACCGCGGTATCGATGCGGAGCGGCTTCCCGCAATTCGGACAAGCCTCGCCAGCCACAACCGCGCGCAGATCGGCATAAGCCGTCGGATGAAAATCCTTTCCTGGAGTCAGATTCTTCAGGTGATAGTTCTCTTTATTCGCACCGCCGATGAGATTGGTGCGACCTTCCAGCGCTTTATCGACGAGAAGAACAGGCTTCTCCGCATCTTTCTTTCGGTCCTTCGCCCAGTCAATTCCAATCGGTCCCAAATATCCCGCCGGAGATTTGAAGAGCGCCTTGATTTCGCTCTCTTCCATTGAACGCGTGGCGCCGCCGACCGCAGCATTCAGCTTGGCTTCGTTCAGTTGATGATCTCCGCGCATGAGCACGACGATTTCGCGCAATCTCGTTTTTCCGGAAGCGTCTTTCTCCTCGGCCATCAGCGCCAGCGTTTTAATTTTGTTCTTCGGCGACACTCCGAGAAATTTCGCTACATCTTCGATCGTTTTCTGTCCCGGCGTGTGTACTTCCAGCGGTTTGCCTTCGCCCTCCGGGGCAAGATCTCCCCACGGCTCGAGCTTTGAAGTTGCTTTCTCCAGGTTTGCCGCGTAGTTGCATCCGTCGCAGCTTACAATCTGGTCTTCGCCGGCGGGAGTCCGCACCATGAACTCGTGCGATTCTTTCCCGCCCATCGCTCCCGAGTCGGCTTCCACCACCATGTATTTCAGCCCGCACCGGTCAAAAATGCGGCAGTACGCGTCATAATGCTTTCGGTAAGAAACGTCGAGCCCGGCAGCGTCGATATCGAAGGAGTAGGAATCTTTCATCATGAATTGCCGTATGCGCAGCAATCCCGATTTTGGCCGCGGCTCGTCGCGAAACTTCGGCGCGATCTGGTACCAGATCTGCGGCAACTGCTTGTAACTGCGCAATTCCTTCAAGGCGATGGACGTCATGACTTCTTCTTCGGTCATGCCCAGGCACATGTCGGCGCCCTTGCGGTCTTTCAATCGAAACAGATGGTCGCCCATCAGCTGCCAGCGGCCGCTGGCCTCCCAAAGCTCCCGCGGATGAAGCGCCGGCAAATAAAACTCCTGTCCGATGCGGTCCATCTCCTCGCGCACAATGCGCATGATCTTGTTAGACGAGCGGTTGCCTAGAAACAGATAGGAGTAAATTCCAGCCGCGAGCTGACGAATGTATCCTGCCCGAACCAGGAATTTGTGGCTGGCGACCTCGGCGTCGGCCGGCGCCTCGCGGAGGGTAGGAATAAACAGCTGTGACCAACGATGCATAGAGGTGTAATTCCTGTTGAAAGATTTGCCATTGTAAATGATCGCGTTAACGGCTGATCACACGCGTGGATGCCCAGCAACCCAATAGATTCATTAATACCAATTTCTGTTGTTAATTACTTTCATTTGATATAGCATACATGGAGGTAGATATGACAAATTTGTGTGACGGATTTCAGAGAGTATCCGGAAGATGTTCTGCGAGGATTCACTCCGAGGCAAATGAGAGACTGGTCATTCGAGCGCTATAGCGACCAATCTCCAGGAGGATGAGATGACCATAGCATCGGGAATTCAAATCAAGGTCGCCGACGAAGTCTGGATTGCAGCCGCTCTACTGCAACGGGAGCATCCGCGGCAATCGGATTTCAGCATTGACGATATCGTTCAGCGCGTTGCTAAGGAGGCAGGCACACAACCGCTTCGCCCGGGAGTCTATGTTCATGTCGTTCAACACTGCGTTGCGAACCGTCCGCCGAACCCTGGCCGTTATCGAATGCTCTATGAAACCGTTCCGGGTCGCCGCCGTCTGTTTCGCAACGGGGACGCTTACGATCCTTCTCGGGAAGATGCTAAGACGGTCCCCGCCAAAGAGGACATTCCCTCTGAGTATGCGAGTCTTCTGGACTGGTATCGAGACTGGAACCAAGGCAGCGTCGAGGACAGAATTAAGAATGATCCGCTGCTGGCTCTGCGCGGCTCCGGCAAGGAGCTCTGGGCCGACGAACACGCGGACGAATATGTACGCCGGCTCCGCGAGGGCTGGGAATGAGCCGCATCTTCTGGGATACGAATCTCTTCATTTACCTCTGGGAGGACTATGGAGCATTGTCACAGGTCGTGAACGATCTTCGCACGAAAATGCTTCGTCGGGGCGATCAACTCGTAACCTCAACCCTCACGCTGGGAGAGATACTGGTTAAGCCGACCGTAGCGGGCGATGCCGAGCTTTGCAAGAAGTATGAGCAGGCCATCTCGGGTGTCGCGTTGCTCGTTCCGCTCGATGTCAAGGTGGCAAAGATATATTCGTCCATCCGGCGCGACCGCCTATTGAAAGCCCCCGACGCGATCCAGTTAGCCTGTGCCGCCAGCGTCGCAACTGATCTCTTCATCACAAATGACGGGCATTTACAGGACAAGCACGTGCCAGGCATTCAATTCATTGTCCCTCTGGATCGAGTACCCATCTGACATCCAACCAATCCCAAACTGCCTCAGATTTCTTTTCCCAAATTCTCTGCGCCTCACCGAAAAACTTCTGTCGTCCCCTCTCACAAGCCCTCGTGCCTCACATAATCGGCAAACCACAGCACGAAAGCAAAGCCCAGAGCTGGCAGCATAAACCAGTATTTCATGGTGGAGAAATCGGCAAGGATTGTACCGGCTCCTAGAATGGCCAGAACGTTTTTCATTGAATCAATCGCCGCTTCCCGGTTTAGAGTTCGGAGAAAATTATATGCTTTGAACATTGACCTTTTCCTTTTCGGATGTTTCCGCGCACAGTCCCGCCAGTTCCTAAGAGAGGGGCATCCGTGCACCTAAGCTTTTGTTTCGCACGTTCCCAAAGCCCCGCGGAGGTAGGGCGGGATTCATATTTCTTTGCCATTGGTCTGGAAGTCGACTAGCGACGGAATTCCAACCATTCCCAGGGAACCTGGCTATATAGCAATGGAGTGTTCCTTTGACTGCCTCCCGAAAAAGATGCGGACTCGTTAGGATTGAACCCGTCACGGACATTTAAGTTGTTTAAATGTTGCGGTCGGCGAAAATGGGATTAGCCTGCGAGGGGAGCGCGACTCTGTTGACTACAGGAAATACCCTGGGCCTCTAGCAAGGCCTGAAGCGTTGCCGGCCTACCCTGCCAATTGCTTCAGGATTTCTCTTCCCAGCTTCTGCGCCTCGCCGAAAAATTTCTGATATTCGACAAATAGCCGATTCAACTCCAGTGACTTGTCGGCTGACAATCTCTGCCGCAGAATCATGTCGCGCACATGCACCGGGTTGGGCAGCGTGGCGTCTTCGTTCAGTTCTTCCAGCGCGGTTTTAGGATCGTAGTGATACATGGGATTGATTCATTGAGAGATTGAGTGATTGACTCATTGCCACCCGGCTCTCAAGCTCCTTTATTGTGTTTGGCAGTACCGAAGCCGCGCAAAACGCAAACTGCTTCGTCCGCAACTTCATCGCGTCGGTCTGGTCCAGCATATTCATTGTTATTCAATGACTCAATGACTCGATCTCTCAATGATTCAATCCCTAGACCAGTTCCGTGCTCCACAAATCATGCAGGTGCACGATCCCTTGCAACTTTCCGCTGCTGTCTACCACCATCAGCGATGTAATTTTCTTTTCTTCCATCAAAGCCAGGGCGGTGGCCGCGAATTCTGTCGATGAAATTGTTTTTGGATCTTTCGTCATGGCTTCGCCTGCGGTCAAATCCATCCCGTCTTTCCCGCGCTTTTCGAGCAGCCGCCGCAAATCTCCATCGCTCACGATTCCCACCAGCTTTTCACCTTCCACGACCGCGGTTACACCTAGCTTCTTGCGCGACATTTCATAAATCACGTCGGGCATTTTCGTTGCTGGAGAAACAGAAGGCAACGCTTCGCCGGAATGCATGAGAGATTCCACGCGCGCCAACCGCTTCCCCAGCTTGCCTCCGGGATGCAGGTTAGCGAAGTCATCTTCCTTGAACCCGCGCCGCTCGCTCAGGGTAACTGCCAGAGCATCGCCAAGCGCCAGCATCGTAGTGGTCGAAGCGGTCGGCGCCAGCCCCAGCGCGCACGCTTCCTGAGTGATCGAACAATCCAACGCGACGTCCGCCGCGGCCGCCAGGGTAGAACACTTCGCCGTAGCCTTCTCTTCTGCCCTGTCATCCCGAGCGACGACTCGTCCCGCGTTTTCGCGGGACGAATTCGAGTCGAGGGCCCTGCTGTTAGATCTCTCGCCAATTTCGTCGCCGGTCATCGTAATTAACGGCACATGCAGGCGCTTGATGGTCGCGAGAAGCGCCAGAATTTCTTCCGTCTCTCCGCTCGCCGAAAGCGCCAATACGACATCCCCTCGCACCACCATGCCCAAGTCCCCATGCAGCGCCTCCACCGGATGCAAATACAAAGCCGGAGCTCCGGTGGAACTAAAGGTCGCCGCAATCTTGCGGGCGATCAATCCGCTCTTGCCCATTCCAGTTACGACCACGCGTCCGGCGCAGCAAAACAACAACTCTACGGCCCGGTCAAAAGTTGCCGCCATGGGCCCCGCAAGGCGATCCGCCAGTGCTCGCAGAGCTTCCGCCTCAATGCGCACCACGTTCTCGCCCGTATGCTTCATGGAATGAAAAGATTGAATGAAAAGGATGTTAGCACGCAACGAAACCGGCCGTTATCGACCTTGAGGGCTAAGCCGCGTCAAGTGCTCTGAGCAATTCTCAAAAATGATCCTCGCCCGTCATAACCGATGGAGGCGATTGCGATTTCGACCCCAGCGCTCCCAGTCCCCTTGCCTGAATCACTCGATCCCACGGCCCCGCTTGCCAATTGTCGCGCGTTTTCTGTTCGTATCTCCACGCCGGAAGCGTGAGCATGAGATTGCGAGCCGTCGAATGCACATATGGCTCATACATCGAGCGCAATCTCGCCAGTTTGTCGTGGCCGTATTCATCACTTCGCAGCCTTAATCCCGCGGCTGCTAGTGATTCGCGCAGCGTAGTCTCGTCCGCCTCGCTCAGCCGGTCCGGCGCCGCGGAATCGTACCTTGCATTCACTACCTGGGCCAGATCTACGGCGGCGTGCCGCGCCATGGCAAATGTCAGCTTGGCCTGGCCGGGGTGCACTCCTTCGATCCCGGTTAGCACCAGAGAGGTCACGTCAAGCATGGTGGTCAGCGCCCCCACCCACGACTGATTACTATGTTGCGAGCGAAAAAAACTCAGCACCGGATAAGAAATTTGGCTCTCCAGCAATTCGCCCGCCCAGCGCTCCCAGTCGCGCAAAACTTCATCCAGAACTTTCTGCTCGACCCCCGGATCTTCGGATCTTCCCGCCAGCCGCACCAGCAACTCCGACGCCGACGGAGGCGATCCGGCGCGCGCGTCGAGCATAGAAATCTGAATTTCGCGGCGCGAGAACGACGAGTACACGACGGGAATGTAGCCGATCACCACGCCCAGAAACGCGAAGCCCATTCCGGCTTCGATCACCGAAAGCGCCCGTGCCCCTCCCGAGGTGGGCACAATGTCGCCGTAGCCGAGCGTAAAAAAAGTTTCTCCACTGTGATAAACAATGCGGCCAAAGGTCAACGGCTCCTGGTTCAGCTGTTCATGTCCGCCGATGCCGTACTGCACCAAAGCGAATCCGAAGATCAACCCCGCAGCCCAGAATCCCAGGAGAAGAATCAGGGATAGCGGACCAAAATATCCCAGAAAATTCTGCTGCAGCGAAGTTTTTTTGATGCGGCGGGCAATTGCGCGCCACGGAATCCACGTTCGCCGGTAGAACCAGGCCGTCAGTTTGAAGTGACGTGAAACCCGCCGCGGCAGCACCACGGTCTCAAACGCATCCAGCAGAACCGACCAAATAATAATCAGGCCGACCGCGGCCGCGACGATGCTGGCGTGGGGATGCATAAATTCGGCTTCAGCCTTCGGGCTTCAGACCTCGGACCTCGGACCTCGGACTTCAGACTTCAGTCCTTGGACCTTGATCGAAGAACGCCTACGTTATGAACGAAATGTAGATGCGGTGGGAAGATTATCAGATTCGCAGCAGCGTCGCCGCCCGAAGCGCCGTTAGCAAGGCATGACGCCGTAGCGTGGGTCCGAAGTCCGAGGTCAGAGGTCAGAGGTCCGATTTCTAACTCTTACTGAGGCTTGGCCGGAGTCTGGGCTGGCGGCGTTTGGCCCGACGGCGTTGCGGCAGGCTTGGCTGCTGGCTTCTTCTTGACGACTGGCTTCTTCTTTACCACCGGCTTCTTGGGCGGTTCATTATCGTCCACGACGATTTTCTTGGGAGGAGCGGCCGCAAGCGCCGCCTGCGCAGTCTTCAAATCGGTACGCAGCCGCGCGATTTCGGCCTCCTTGGCCGATGACAAGCCCTCAATTCGTTGCGCTAGCTCCTTGCGCGTGCTTTCAAATCCATTGAGATCATTCGAGAGCGTCTGGAAGTCGTCTTTCGACCCGAAGGCTCCAGTCCCTTCCACCACCGTCCCGACCACGTCATATAAAGCATCGAGATTGCGGTAGAGCTTGAAAGTAATGGGCAGATCTTCCGGCACTACGCGCAGTTGGGCAATAATTCCGGGCAGCGCCGACTGAAGATTTCGTTGAATGGAATCTACATTGGCCAGCATCTGCTTCTTGGTGCCGCCGTCGGTCTTCCAGCGTTCGATGCGCAACTTCGCAAGATCAGTCTGAGTGTTGCTCGAACTGCTCTCCAGTTGCGACAGCATTCCGTTCAACTGCGTCATCGACGCATAGGATACGGGCTGGCTCGCCGGGGCAGATGCAGCCACTGATCCGCCTCTGGCCTGCATTGCATATTGGTCATCCGCCGACGCCCCAGTAGGTGATGGGGTGCGCGCCGTATTCGCCTGGCCCAGCGCAGTTCCCACGCCGAAAGCTGCGGTTAACAGAAGAGGGAAAGCCGGAAAGAAAAAAGCGCGTTTCATGATTTGCAGCATTTGGTTTTCGCGAGCAACAGCATACTACAACGCCAGGCCCCCGTAGATCAGGCATTCTACTGAGAGGTTGCCATCCCACGGTGTGCATCGACTACTTTTCGAGCTTCCGGTGCGCAGTAATCGCATGCTGGCCGCGCGGCGGATAAACGAGAACTTTCGCCTGGCCGCTCGCGTCTGCCTGAAAAGTGACTCGAATCGGAAGTTCCGCAACAAAAAAATCGTGTTCGCTTTCCGGTCGCAGCCGAAATTTCGGAAGTCCCCAATCCGCAGGAAGTTGAATCGTCAGAAAGTTGTGGTCCCGCACGATGTCGAATATGCCGACTTCCGGCGCTTCGTAGCGACCCACGTACCGATCTATGACCTTCGAATCAATCGCAATCTCGGTGTGCCTGGCCACGGCCGGTGGCTGCAACGGGCTGCTCGACCGCAGCAGATGAAAAGCAATGTCGCTAACGCCGTTCAATTGATTCGAGAGCACGACTACTCCGACATGACTCTTTGGATCCCAGGCCACGCAGCTGGCGTATCCCCAGGTAAAACCGTCATGCATGATCAAACGATTTTCACCCTCCGTTTGCACGACCCAACCCAGGGCCTGTTCACCTCCGTCCATGGGGCGTCGCGTCTCCAGCATGGCCGACATACTCTGCGACAGCGGCGAATCTTTTTGGTTTTCCATGGCCGCGGAAAGAAATGTCAGCAGATCGTTGACGCTCGAGACCAACCCACCCGCCGCCGGCATCGCCCCATAGAGCGAGACCGAGGAAAATGGTGGCGCCGGCTGCAAAGCTGCATCGTGGCCCATCGCGAGTTTGCGCTTCAGTTCCGGTGAAACGACGACGGCCGTACGTTTCATTTTGAGTGGAACGAGAACACGCGTGCGCAGCAAGCTCTCATAGTCCATTCCGGCGCGGGTTGCGAGCGCCTGGCTCAGCAGCCAGTAACCGATATTCGAGTAGTCCCACTCCGTTCCGGGGTCGCGCGTCAACTGATAGCGCGCGAGAAACTGATAGAGTTGCGCCGAAGAGGATACGCTCGCCGCGGCCGGAGCGTTATAAACCGGAACTTCATCCGGCATAAAAGGTAAGTCCGAGGTATGCGTAGCAAGCTGTTCGAGTGTGATCGCGTGGCCGTTGCGTTCGGGAACCTTCACTCCGGCAGGCAGATATTTACTAACTGGATCTGCGAGCGCCACGTCACCCGTTCGAACCATGTCAGCGAGCAGCAGCGCGGTAAACACTTTGCTCACCGATCCGATTTCGAAAACAGTATCACCGTCTAACGCGCGCGAATCTTTCCGGTCTCGATGGCCGTATGAGATGATCCTTCGGCTTCCCGGCGCAATCAGCCCGACTACGATGCCAACGCCATCCTCCGGTCCAGCAACCAGCTCAACTCGATCCTGGAGAATTTTGCGGATATCGACATCGGACGGCGGAACTCCTTTCTCCATACCCTGCTTCGCTTGTGCGACCGCCATGGCTGTCAGTGTGAGGAGCAGAAACACAGCAGGGCGGAGGGTGCGTCGCATCACAC
The DNA here is from genome assembly GCA_963801885.1 of uncultured Acidobacteriaceae bacterium. Classification (GTDB taxonomy): domain Bacteria; phylum Acidobacteriota; class Terriglobia; order Terriglobales; family Acidobacteriaceae; genus Sulfotelmatobacter. Next base: position 1,259,823 of record CAWDGL010000008.1, on the reverse strand, counting down.
GCAATTTTTGGATCAACGTGCCTCCTATCAGCCCGCAATCGTACAATATTAGGAATGAGGAGAAACAGCAGATACCTCGCTTTCATGCTGGCCGTTGTCCTCACCGTCGTGCTTGCACTTCCAGCGGTTTCCCCGGCTCAAGATCTGGCGCGCCGCCTTATTCTCAAAGATGGTTCTTACCAGTTGGTCACGAAATATGAGACGAAAGGCGACCGCGTTCGTTATCTGAGCGCAGAGCGGAATGAGTGGGAGGAACTGCCCGAGTCATTGGTCGACTGGCCCGCAACCGAGAAGTACGAAAAAGAGCGCGTCGCCGGAGCGGCTCTGCCAGAAGCCGTGCAACTCGACAAGGACATCGAAGCGGAGCGGGCTCGCGAGGAGAGGTTGCTTCCGCAGGTCGCCCCCGGACTGCGTCTGCCCCAGGATTCCGGCGTGTTTCTGCTGGATAGTTTCCAGGGCGAGCCGCAGATTGTTGAGCTTCAACAAACCGCCGGCGATGTCAGTCAAAACACCAAGGGCAATATTTTTCGTGACGCCATCAATCCCATCGCCGGTCTTAAACAAGCCATCGTTCTCGACGGGCCGCATGCTCAGGTGCAATCTCACGTGGAAGTTCCTTCGCTCTATATCAACTACGACGACGCTCCTGGCCAAGCCAGCCAGATTGGGCAGTCCGCCGCGAAAGATTCCGCGCACAATGCTTCAGCTCCGCAGCAACCTCAACAATCCCAGCAGCCCATCGCTTCCGACGCTTCCGACCGCTTTCGAATCATTCGCACCGACGCGAAAAATGGCAAGCGAATCCTCGGCGACGTGAAACGCCAGGTCAACGGAAAGATCAGCCAGGAGCAACATTTCGTCAAAACCACGGTCACACCCATTGGCAGCGGCTGGCTGAAAGTCACTCCCACCGAGCCCTTACCCCTCGGCGAATACGCGCTGGCGGAAATGACGCCCATGGACTCCTCGGGCAAAGCGGGCATAAACCTTTATGTCTGGGATTTTGGCGTGAACGCGAAGGCCCCGGCAAACGCCAATCCGTGGAAGCCTGCAAGTTCGGAGACGAAGTCCGATACTCCTGCGGGGCCGCATTAGAGATGCAATGGCTTTGGGCTTTGGGCTTTGGGCTTTGCTTGAAGGGGCTAGGGCCTAGGGCCTAGGGGTCTGAGGTTCTAGGTCCGAAGTCTGAGGTCCTAGGTCTGAAGTCCGAAGTCCGCTCCGTTACTCCTTCAACGTGCCCCGTTGCGCGATCCCAATATTGTCCCGGCTGGAATTTTTTACCACGTACATCATGCCGTCCGCCTGGCGGATTACGTCGTGCGCCGTACGCGCGTCGTGAGGATAGGTCGCCAGCCCGATCGAGGCCCGCACATTCAGATTCAGACCCTCCTCGCGGCAGAAACTGCTGGCCCTTAAACCATCGCGCAAACGCTTGGCCACGACCAGAGCCTGATCTTTTCCCGTCTGCGGCAAGAGAACCACAAATTCATCTCCACCATAACGAAATGCGAAGTCAATCAGCCGCAGTTGTGCCTTGATTAAATATCCAATCTCCGCCAACAGTTTGCTTCCGATCAAATGACCGTGAGTATCGTTGACAGACTTGAAGTGATCCAGATCGATAAATAGAATGCTGAATTCGTAACCGAAGCGCGAGGAACGGTAGACCTCGGTATCCAGCGTCTTGTAGAGATGACGTGCGTTATACAAGCCCGTGCAGTCATCGGTGATCGTCAGTTCCTGAATCTTCTCGACCCAGCGAGCGTTCTCAATCGCAATCGCCGCATAGTCGCAGAGCGACTGCAGAAAAAACAGTTCCGCGTCTTTGAACCGCTCCATATCCACGTTCACTAACTGGATCACGCCCAGCACGCGCAGCTTGGAGCGTACGGGCACGCAAATTACCGAATGCGTCTCCCACTTGGTGGTTTGATCCACGCGACTGGCGAAGAGCGGGTCGGCCTGTACGTCCGGAACAATTCGCGACTCGCCGTGCTTCGCAACCCAGCCGGCGATGCCCTCGCCCATCTTCAAACGTACATTATTGAGGGCTTCGGCTTTGTCCCCAACTGCGATGGCGAAGTAGAGTTCGTCCAGCGCTTCGTCCACCATCAGCAACGACCAGGTATCCGGACGAAAATATTCCGCCATCTTGTCCATGATGGTTTGCAGAATCGAGTCGAGATCCAGCGACGACGTCAGCGCCTTGGCCACGTCGTGAAAGATCGTCAATTCCTGGTTCTGCCGCGTCAATTGAGTGCCGGCCTCAGGCATGCAAGAATTCCAATGTCCTCGTTACTACTGGGTGGTGTTGAAAAATTATATGCGGCACTTTCGGGCCCCGGCAATGACCGTTGGTAACCAGTACCCGTAAAGCTACCCGAAGACGGGGCTGTCGTAATGCTGCGCTCCTGCACTTCTCGATCCTTTTTATTTCCCATCTAGGATTCCCGCGCCAAATGGCATACCCTAAGACCTATCATGCGTTGGAATAAGAACAAACTAAGACAACGCGCTTTGCCCTCCAGTTTTTTCTTTGCCGCACTATTTATATCGGGATTTTCGCTCCCCGCCTTTGCACAAGCGACCATCAGCCAGCCCGATCCGAAATCCATTCCCGTGGTTGATGGCGGGATCGGCCCGTGCACAGCCGACTTCACAGTCACTGACGAACAGGGTGCCCCCGTATACGCAGCGAAGATTGATGTCCATATTGCTTATCAGATTTATGAGCGCTCACAAACTTGACCTGGAGGTGGGCACGAACGCCGACGGCAAAGCCCGTTTTACGGGCCTTCCCAGTCGCCTCAAACGCGGAATGTTTTTCGAAGCCTCACTCGGGGACCGCAATGCCGAAGCGTTCGACGATCCCGCGGTAAACTGCAAGGCGCAATTCACTCTGGCGCTCCGCAAGAAACCGTAAACGGTTTCCGTATCCTGACTTTATCCTGACGTTTATTTCCAGGATCATTTTCGCCGGTTACCTCGCCCTTGACCTCTTGGCTGTGGCGCACCCGTTCGGGTTGTCCTATGATGTTCCCGTCGTCATCCGGTGAACATTCTCCGGCGAACGTCATCCGGCAAACTTCATCCGGCAAACATTGCTTCCTGGGCAGGACAGAGTGGGCGAATTCGGAGATAAATTCCGTAAGGCACGCGAGAAGAAGGAAATTTCCCTCGACGACGTTTCCAACGTCACCAAGATCAGCGCGCGCATGCTCCGCGCCATTGAAGAGGAACACTTCGATCAACTGCCCGGCGGCGTGTTCAATAAGGGATTCATTCGCGCCTATGCCAAGCACCTGGGCCTGAACGACGAAGAGGCTGTGACCGATTACCTGGCCTGCCTGCGCCAGGCGCAGATTGACGCCCATGAGGTTTGGGAGCCGGAAGCTTCCGCAAAAACAAACTCGACCCAACGCCAATCGCCCGAACGAAAGCGATTGGACGAACCTAATCTGATCAGCGGCAAGAAGTCCTCCGAGAAGTCGCAATCTCCGGTGCAAGTTGAGGAACTTCCCGAATTGCAACTCCCCCGTGCCGAACACGTCCGGCCGGCGCAGAATAACTTTCCGTCGAAGTCAGAGCGAGAGATTCCATGGAACATTCTCGCCATCACGGCGATTGTCGTTGTTCTTGCCGCGATCCTCTGGATTCGGCGATCGCACACGATCGGGAAAGCTGCGCTCAACCCAGCTCCGGCCATGCTGCAAACGCCGACTAGCGCGCCAGTCGTGCCCGCTCCCGTACCCAAAGTGCCGGTACAAAATGAGGGCCAGCAAACGAATCTTGCGCCCGCCAACACTGTCGCCGCGCACGTGCCCCAAGCTCGAGCGTCAACAGCAACCACGAAATCCTCCGTTTCAGCGACGGTCAAACCCTCCGATAGTTTTGCCGGAAGTAACGATCGAGCTGGCAAAACGGGAGAGAACCAGCAGAATGTGACGCCCACGCCCGCTTCGCATCAGGCCGCCGCGAAAACCGACGCACCCTTGAAGCTCACGATCCGTGCGGAAGAAACTTCCTGGATTTCTGTTCTGGCGGATGGGCAAACTGTCAGCCGGGAAACTCTGATCGCGCCCGCTCACGCCTCCATCCGCGCAACCCGCGAAATCGTAGTTAAAATTGGAAACGCGGCGGGCGTCACTTTCCTGTGGAATGGCCAGGAAATCCCGGCCAACGGCTCCGAAGGCGAAGTAAAAACCTTTATCTTCGACGCTAACGGCATGCGCGCCGGCGCACCCGCTCCATCGCCAACCCAGAACCCCTAGCGCGCCAGGCTGAAAAGCGCATCCACTAATCGCTTATTTTCGAAATGTTTAGAGATTTAAAACGCGCCTTAGCACGAGGGCAAACCTGGAATCGATGACGGCTAATCCATTGAAGACTTGAGTCTTACAACCCCGGGTTCGTGCCGTCTACCTTGCTATTTCCGCTGTTCGATTGGTTTGTAGCCAGTTAAGGCAAAAATCGTTGCGCCATAAGGACAGCTCTGATAGCCTTTTATCGGACTTCCCTTCAAGGCGTCGCCCTGCTGCGAACGCTCGGATTTCCGGTCCCCCCAGTCAGTCTTTTCTGCACGGAACGTGCACAAGGAGAAACACAATTTGTCATCCAAAAACCGGTACTTGTTTACCTCTGAATCTGTGACGGAAGGCCATCCCGACAAGATTGCCGACCAGATTTCAGACGCTATCCTGGACGCCTGCCTCGCCGAAGATTCCTTCAGCCGCGTCGCCTGCGAGACTCTTACTGCCACCGGCCTCGTCGTCATTGCTGGGGAAATTACCACCAAAGCTTACGTCGATTTCCAGCAGGTAGTCCGCGGCACGGTCCAATCGATTGGATACGACAACGCCCTCCACGGCTTCGACTGCAATACTTGCGCAGTCATCTCCAGCATCAACAAGCAATCTGGCGACATTGCCATGGGCGTAGACACCGGCGGCGCCGGCGACCAGGGAATGATGTTTGGCTATGCAGTGGATGAGAACGAGGAACTGATGCCGACTCCCATCTCATTGGCGCACAAGCTGACCATGCGGCTCTCGCAGGTTCGCAAGAACGGAACACTTCCCTTCCTCCGTCCCGATGGAAAATCCCAGGTTACAGTGGAATACGACGCCAAGGGCAAGGTGCTGCGCGTGGACGCGGTCGTTATCTCCACCCAGCATTCGGAAACGGTCGCTAACGACGAATTGCGCGCGGGCATTCTGAAGCATGTGATCCAAGCGGTCATTCCCGCTCACTTGCTGGATGAAGACACGAAGTATCACATCAATCCCACGGGGCGCTTCGTGATTGGCGGGCCCATGGGCGATACCGGACTCACCGGACGCAAGATTATTGTCGACACTTACGGTGGCATGGGACGCCATGGCGGCGGCGCTTTCAGCGGAAAAGACCCGACGAAGGTGGACCGCTCGGCAGCTTACATGGCGCGCCACATCGCCAAGAATGTAGTCGCGGGCGGATTGGCTGGTCGCTGCGAAGTTCAGCTGGCGTATGCCATTGGCGTTGCCGATCCTGTCAGCGTGCTGGTTGAAACTTTCGGTACGGCAAAAGTGGATCCGGAGATTATCCCGGATTTAGTTCGCTCCCACTTCAAGCTGACGCCGCGCGGGATCATCGATTCGCTGAATCTACGCAGGCCGATCTACAAGAAGACCGCAGCCTACGGCCACTTCGGGCGTAGCGACCCTGACTTCACTTGGGAGTCGACCGACAAAGCGGCGAAGCTGGCCAGCGATGCGGGATTGCGTGAACCCGTTGGAGCGGCTCGGAAGTAGATCCGGCAAATCCCCACTTCTCGCAAACGAGGCGAGAAATGGGAAACCCGGCGCCCGGCGAGAAATGGGGCACCCGGCGATAGGATGGGGCATATCCGGCAATAAAATTGTCATCCCGAGCAACGCGAGGGATCTTGGTGTTTGCTTTGTACCTCGACCGACGCCAGAACCGAGGTCCCTCGCTTCGCTCGGGATGACAAGCATAGTTACTTATTGGTAATTCAATTTATTTTTTCTGCGCTTACCGCGCGCCACATAGGAGAAGCATGTCAACAGCAGCAGTGAATTGCGATATCAAAAACGTAGAACTGGCCGATCTGGGCAAGAAGCGCATTGAGTGGGCGAACCAGTCCATGAAAGTGCTGCAGATTATCCGCAAAGAGTTCATCAAGAACCAGCCGTTGAAGGGTATTCGCGTGTCTGCCTGTCTTCACGTAACCGCAGAGACCGCGAATCTGGGCATCTGCCTGCGCGACGGCGGAGCTGACGTGGTTTTGTGCGCGTCGAATCCTTTGTCCACGCAGGACGATGTCGCGGCGAGCCTGGTGCGCGATCACAATATTCCCGTCTATGCCATCAAGGGCGAAGACAATGACACTTATTACAACCACATCCTCGCTGCGATCGACCACAAGCCGCACATCACCATGGATGACGGCGCCGACCTGGTCACGATTCTGCACACCAAGCGCACCGACGCTCTCGAAGACGTGATCGGCGGCACGGAAGAGACGACCACCGGAGTTATCCGGCTACGCGCCATGGCCAAAGAAGGCGTGCTGAAGTTTCCCATAGTCGCCGTCAATGACGCCGACACCAAGCATCTGTTTGACAACCGATACGGGACCGGGCAATCGACCATTGACGGAATTATTCGCGCCACCAATTTCTTGCTGGCCGGCTCGAAGTTCGTGGTTGCCGGCTACGGCTGGTGCGGCCGTGGTTTAGCCAGTCGCGCGCGTGGCAACGGCGCGGAAGTGATCATCACCGAGGTTGATCCCACGAAAGCGCTTGAGGCCGTGATGGACGGTTTCCGCGTGATGTCGATGACGGAAGCGGCGAAGCTTGGCGACGTTTTCTGCACCGTCACCGGCAACAAGAGCGTGCTCACCAAAGAACATTTCGACCTGATGAAGGACGGCGCAATCATCTCGAACTCCGGCCACTTCAACGTGGAAATCGACATAAACGCACTAGAAAAGTTGTCGTCATCGAAGCGCACCACCCGCGGCTTCGTCGAAGAGTACTCCTTGAAAGACGGCCGCAAGATCAACCTGCTGGGCGAAGGCCGCCTGATCAACCTGGCCGCGGCGGAAGGTCACCCCGCATCGGTGATGGATATGAGCTTTGCCGACCAGGCGCTCTCGGTCGAGTACATGGTGAAGAACCATAAGAAGCTGGAGAAGATGGTCTATCGTGTTCCCGACGAACTCGACAAGCGCGTTGCCAAGCTGAAGCTGGAGTCGATGGGCATCAAGATCGACCGCCTCACGCCAGAGCAGGAAGAATATCTGGCAGGCTGGAGCGAAGGAACGTAGCTTATGTGGCGCGGGCGCTCTCGCCCGCGGCTTTTGACTTTGACCGGGGCAGCATTTTGCTGCCCCGTTTCTTTTTTGGGCTTAGGTTTACACAGGGCAGGCGCGAAGCGCTTGGCCATACAAAAGCCAACGAAAACCCAGACAGCGACTACGGAGTCTTTTCCTCTGCACGCCACGCCAGCCCACGGGAAAGGCATGAATCGACTTTGCCCTCGGCCTCCATGCGGACTGTTCCGGAGTCGTCGGAACAGAAGTTTCGGCCCTCAGTTCCGTCGGGACTGGGCGCTGTCGCCAGGACCTGATAATGCTGGCCCTGCGAAGCGTCGCACCCTTGGAGGATTAGTTCGTAATCATAGTTCTGATAGGCAATGATTTTAAGGGAGAGAACACCGGCGCTGTTCATTCCGTTCTTTGGGCCGGCCAGCAGATCGCGCAGATTGCAAGTATAGCGGCCGTACGTCTTGTGGTAGTCCTGCTCCGCACCGATGAGCGCGATCATGCCCGAACCCACACTTTTTTCCGCGACAGGAATACGGTTACGCCGGTAGGCGGCGGTGGCCGCCTCAGGATTGGACTGGTAGGCCTTGGCGCGCTCGTAACCGTCTCGTTGCACAGTGCCCAGCCGCTGCTCCGACCTGAATTCGGGCATCCGGGCGCTAATAAACTGCTGGCGCACTTCTTCCAGGCGAGCGCTTGCCTCGGGTGTTCCGCCGCCGCCATCGATGAGTTCGCGGTTTGCATCTTCGATCGAAAGGATGGCATCAAGGAGTTTTTTTCTTTCTTCGATATTACTATTGAAAACCGCGCGCAGCTGATCTTCCCACTCACCTCGACCGGGAAAGAACACGTCGGAATATTCGCGCAGCGAGCCCCGCCTCTCCGCGGCGTAGGCGAATTCGGGACTGAAATGCTGAAAACTAAAGGCCCGCGCGTCCTGCTCAAACGCTTTGGAAAGTTGTTTGGTCAGCGGACCCCGGTAAGTGCGATCCAGAAATTCCCGAAGTTGCTGGTCGTTGGCAACAGGACCGTCGCTAGCGGCGGGATCAACGTCTTCGTTGCTGAAGACCCGCGCCGGCGTAGTGGATTTCTGACGTTGACGAGCAGAGTTCGCGATTGCGGCGACAGATTGCGGCGGGGCGTCCTGGGCTCGCGCCTGCTGTGCCTTAGGAAAGAGCGCGAGGCACACTGTGAGGAGCAAGCGGATCCCATTCTTGGCCGCGAGTTTGCTCCGAGGTTGCACTTCTTTCGATCCTCCGGAATGCGATTCTGACTGACGCAAGCTCAGGACTGTTCGTCGCTTGTTCCAAAGTTGAGAGTGGTCAGTAAAAAGAATCTAGCAGTTTGGGAACCGCGCATTTCAATTACGAAGGTAAGGGCTCGCTGGGTGCCGAGAGTCACTTCAGGAATCGCGGGCCACGGTCGAAATTCCAGCCTCCAAAAGGTGAGGGAAACGACAAGAATTCCCCGAGTTTTCAGGGACCGGCGAGAAGATAGGGATCTTTCGACTACGCATTCCGATTCGCTTCGCTCATCGGCATGCTGCGCTCAAGATGACAATCGTTTAGAGCGGCATTGAGTGACCGCGGCGATTTCCTCTTTTAGAATCTACGCGGCCTTCTTTTTACTTTCTGCGTGTTTCCGCTTCCTTGCGTAGGAAAGGCCGCGGCGCAACTCTGCGCTCAGATCGGTGGATTCGGTTGCGATGTGTACGGGTTTGGAGGTTTCACGACCCATCCAGCGGTTGAGTTCTTCAGAGGAAGCTTGCACGCGGCGGTCTTCGCGCGTAATCGGCATCCCGGATCTCGCCCAGCGCTGCGCCGCTGAAACTGGCAGTCCCAGAAATGTGGCGATCTCGCGCCATCCTTTCAGAACTCCAGAAGAAGTTTCGGGCTTTGGAGTGGACAACTTCATAGGCGACGATTTGCCGTTAGTTCGATGCCGCGAGCAGATTTCCGGCTGCCGGGAAAAATATTGAGAAATGAGGGGCGGTACTTAGCCGCCCCTTCTTTTGACGGGGGGAACAAACAAACTGGATCACGCGGGGCGGCGTACGGCCGCCCGGCTGCGTGACGGGGAGGCAAATTTGAAGTGGTGGGCAAAGGCTTTCATTCAGTAACGGCCTTCGTTGGCCCAGAGAAGCACGTGGTCCTCAACCGAAAATCTTTCCGCTGAAGGGCGCATGAATCTCGACTCCAGGGAAAAGGCATGAGCCTCAAGCGGCACGGTGAAGTGGGCCTTGGTCTTCACAAAGCTTTGCACAAACAGTTCAGCGTAACGATCGAGGCCAAGCACCTGGAATTGGACCGCATGCACCAAAGCATGGAACAGTGAACGCTCCGTGAGTTTCTGGTTGAAGACGATGACGTCAACGAATGTCAGAGAGTCCATGTGCGTGACTTCGGGCAGGTTGTCGAATCCGACTGCACGCGCCTGCGCGTAGAACGCAGGCGGGGCAACCCGTTGGCCATGGAGTTCAACGCAGCGGACCTGCTCGAGCAAGGTCGCCGAAAAATAGGGCCACATCAGCGCTTTGTGCTGATTGCTGAGCGGACGGGCGGTGCGAAAATAGTGCCCGCGCTGCTCCGACAGATATGCAGAAACACATTGAACGGCATGCGAGATTTGCGCGCCGGTCAGTTGCGGATTGAGACTGGACACAGTCTGAGGAATCTTTTTCTCAATCGAGGAATAAAAATCGTGCAGCGCGCTGGCGGCCTCGACCGATTTGCGCAGCACGTCGCGGCGGCCGAAGTTGGCGAGGTCGTCGACGGAATAATGCAGACGCAGCTGGTGCGAGGCGCAATGGGCGGTCAACAGCTCCAGTTGAGCGTGTTGCAGCGCGGAATTCATTTGCGCCATGGCGGCGCAGTCATCGGGATTGTCGTACGAAAACATTGAAGCGGCACACTCCTGAAGAAATAAGCTCGATCGAATTTCAGGGCCCGGGCGCATAGTGTTGTGCGTCATTATTTAAACATCGTTATATATACGTTGTCAACGAAATAGCTGCATGGGGTAGTAAAACCCTCGTTTCCGGGGCGCGCGCGGGCAAGGCACTTGAACGATTTGTATAACAGTGTTATGTATACGTCGTAAATGTAATGGCGGGCTGAGTAGGCGCCAAATGAACGTGACGCTGGAGGAAAGACAATGCCGCGGCACCCCGATCCGGACCTCGAAGACCGCATTCTAAGCGCGGCACAACGGCTGTGGACGCGAGGAGGCGAAAAATCGCTCACCATGAGGGCCGTGGCGCGCGCGGCCCGAACGAATACTCCGGCGGTTTACCGCAGGTTCAAGAACCGGCGAGACCTGGTGCGAGGTTTGCTGCTGCGCACCGCAACCCGCTTGCGCAGGCACTTTGAGGCCGGTGAGACCGTCGAGGGCCTGGCGGAGGCCTATATCGAGGAGGCGCTGCGCTTTCCGCATGAATACGAATTGTTCTACGCTTACGGGCGCGAGTTGTTGCCCGCAAGGGGCGCAGCAAGAGCAAAGCCGCTTCGTGAGTTTCGACCGAACTTCGCTTTTCTGGAGGCGCAACTGGCGAAGCGGCTAGGCGGTTCGCCCGCGGATCACACACTGTTGGCGCTGGCGCTCTGGGCCACGCTGCACGGCACCGTCACGCTGCTATTGTCAGAATCGGTGTCGCACGAACATGCGGCGGAACTGCGATCCGCTTGCCGATCGGCGGTAACAGCGCTTCTCCAGAGCGCGGCCATGTTCTCGCAAGGATAGAACGGGATTCCCTGTGCAGAAGCCAAGGGCCCGTTGCGGGTAGATTGAGTTCTGAGGAAAATGGACGAAAAGCCCGTTCTTCCCCATGAAGGAATGCGCATCACCAGGGATGCGGGCGTTCCCGGCGTTACGGTTAGGCTCTGGTCGAATCGCAGAAAAGCGCTCCAAGTCACTAGCTCTGCTTTATGCTGGATTTATGCAGGCATTTGCCGATTAGGAAAGTGAAGGCTATTCGGGCCGAGCCGGGGACTCAAGAGCTGAGGAGGCTCCACTGGAATGACGAAGATTTTGCTGGTGGACGACAGCAAATTTCTACGGCTAGCAACGGAGCGTGCCTTAGCGCGGGCAGGATACGAGGTCACGACGGCTCCCGACGGGGATGATGCGCTGAAAATTGCGCGAGAAAAAAAGCCCGACCTAATCCTGCTGGATATGATGCTGCCGAAGATGTCCGGGCCGGAGGTGCTGAAGGCGCTGAAGAACGATCCGTCAACGGCTGGAATTGCAGTTGTGGCCTTCACTGGGCTCTCTCAGAAAAACGCCGGCCGGCTTGAACAGGACGGCGCGTGCGCCTTTCTGGACAAAGCGGAACTGGGACTCGAACACGGGTCACAGGCTTTGCTGGTGGCACTGGCCCGGATTCTGCGAAAACTGAAACTGGAAGTTCCGGCCCGACCGTTGGCAAAGTAGACAGCCGGATTCCACGGGCAAAAGAACATCGCCCGGCGATTCGAAATCCACTCCAGAAACAATCCTGCCGACTTTCTCCCGCCGAAACGCATCCTAGAACCGGTCTAACGAGGGAACGTTCTTTCTTCACCGGGACCGAAGCCTGCCAAAGGAGCGTCCGATGGGTCTTGAGATTGATGTGGAGAAGATTTCAGAAGTGCTGCTGGCCGATGGATGGCATAAAGTCACGGCTGTGGGCGATGGAAGATCTTCGTTCGGAATCGATGTTTTCGATTTCCAGGACCCGAAAGCAGAAACAAATCCCAGCGCCCCAGAGCCAACAGACCGCCAAGCCAAACAGGAGCGAGGGCAGGAAAACGGCACGCGCGGGGCGCGTTGGACGGAATCGGATGGCTCGCGAGTATTCTGCCCGGTGTCGTCAATTCTAGCGGTGAAGTATGCGGGGCAGAATAAGTCCGAGAGTAAAACAAGTTAAACGCCGCCGCCCGAAACCAGGCGCAACTTTCTTGTTGGGCTAAGTAAGAATTTCATTTGTCATGCTGAGCGGAGGGATGGTGATCGCGGCGCGATCCCCATCCCGAAGTCGAAGCATCCCTACGATCGGCAGCGCACCCACAATGTAAGGACGGTCCCGCCTGCGCAAAACCTGAAAACTTGTGGTCACTCTAGGGATGCTTCGACTCTCGAAGACCTTCGCTTTCGCGAAGGTCCTTCTCCGCTCAGCATGACATTGGCGAGAACAACTTGAGAGATTCAACCGCGGACGCTAATTTTCGAGAATGACAACACGGCGCGGCTCGGCGTTGGACGGCCCATCGACAGCGCCGGATGGAACGTTGTGAAGATCAGCATTTGTTTCACTTGCGGCAATACTTCCTGCGAGTCTTTGGTATCGGACAGAATGCGATAATCCTGCACGCGCCCGTTGGCGTCCACATAGGCCTCAATCACCAGCGAGTCGGCATCAATGGTGTCCAGCGTCATGCCAAACGCGCTCTGCTCGAGCTGTGGCGCGGTATTGACCATAACCAACGGGACATCGCTCCCCGCCTGCAACGTGGACGGCGCCACGAAATATACCATTGCAATTCCGAAAATAATCAGCGCGCTCAGAAACCCGGCTGTCGCCGGAACCATGAACATCTGAAAAGCGTCTTCCAGCCGCACTCGAAGCGACTCGAACGCCGGACGCCTGGCGCGGGCCGCTTCACGAGAAATAGCCAGCCGCAGCTTCAGCCCCAGATCCGCAGGAACCTTTGGACGATTCAGTTTTGCCAATAACTGTTGCGCACGCCGCATGCCTTGATATTCCTGATCGCACGTTGCGCAGTCGGATAAGTGGGCCTGCAAAGCCAGCATCTCCGCCCCCGTCACGGCTCCATCCAAATAGGGCGAAAATAACCGCTTCGCCTGGGGGCACTCCAATCCCAGAATTTCTTTTGTGCCCTTCATGGCATCACCTCGACCCTTCTACCCCCTCCAGCAACCTGCGAGCGCACACTCTGATTTTCTTTCTTCTGTTCTTTACAATCTGAAATCGGAGCGGTCAACCCCAGTTCATCTCCAACCTCGCGCACATACGGCGCCAGCCTTTGCCGCAACGCGTCCCGGCCGCGTGTGATCCGCGATTTTACCGTGCCCAGCGAAATCTCCAACACCTCGGCAATCTCGTCATACGACATCTCTTCCAGATCGCGCAGAATCAGAGTCGTGCGATACGGTTCCGGCACTTTTCTCAATTCTTCTTCCACCCGGTGTTGCACTTCATGATGAGCGACGCTGTCGAAAGGAGAATTGGCATGATCGGTAAGCGCTAACTGCATTGCGCTCTCACCCATATTGAAGCCCTCGGATTCAGCCGGCTCAATCGACATTTCTTTCGCCTTGTGCCGAAACCACCAGCGGCGCCGATTGGACGCCTCATGTAATGCGATGCGGTAGATCCACGTCTTCAGGCTGGACCCACCATGAAACTGTTTCATTCCACGAAACACTTTCAGAAATACATCTTGCGTAGTATCGGCGGCGTCCGCCGGATCGTTCACGATGCGGTAGACCAACCCATACACCGGCTGCTGAAATTCGCCGATCAGCCAGGCGTAGGCCGTTTCCGAGCCAGCCTTCAACTCCGCAACGATCGCCGCTTCCTGCGACCCCGCGCCAATCGCACTTGCCAAATCACCCAAGGTGGTTGCTCCCGCCATAACGGCGTCTCCTGATTATAGGATTTTCCACCCTACTGCGCCCTTGAAAATTTGCTGCCTGGTCGAGTTGGGCAAGTGAAAACGGAGCCGCAACTCTTACACAAGATAGACTCCGCAGAGGGCTTTATAGTTCCCTAGAATGGTTCTAAAGATAAGCTCTTTCTTTTCAACAAGGAAACGGGCGTCTCGCAATACCATTCACCGCATACGCTGCCAAGGCGCTGCAGGAAAGTCATCGACGCGGAGTTACGATCGATTCTGCCTTGGGCGAGCTAAGTATTGCGTGGCGGCCTGTCAGCTCTGACCTTTCTCATAGCCCGCAGGAAAGAATCGTTCTGTTCGGGCGTTCCGATGGTCACGCGAATACAGGTTGGAGCGCCCCATGCGGTGAGCGCACGAACGCTGATGTCCTGGTCGCGCAAACGATCCGCGACGGCGCCGGAATCTTGTCCGACGTCACAACATAAGAAATTAGCCGAAGTCGGGATCACACGAAAATCCAGCTTCGATAATTCTTCGGTCAATAACACGGCTTGCGAGGCATTGTTCGAAACCGCTTGCAGGATGTGGTCGTGATCGTCGAGCGCTGCCAGAGCCGCAATCTGTGCAACCGACGAAACCGAATACATATTGCGCATGCGTGCGCAATAAGCCAGCAGCTCGGCCGGGCCCAAGCCATATCCCACGCGCAATCCTGCCAAGCCGTGAGCCTTGGAGAAAGTTCGCAGCACGACCAGGTTCGCGCTGCTTCGCACATATTCGAGCGAGCGCGAATACTCCACCTTGCGCAGTGCTGAGAAGTGCGAAGCATACTCGTAGTAGGCCTCGTCGAGAACGACGACCACATGTGCGGGAACGTCGGCAAGAAACTGGTCAATCGCGGCAGCCTCAACCATGGTTCCGGTTGGATTGTTGGGATTCGCCAGGAATACGATACGCGTATCTTCGTTTATCGCAGCCCGGATCGCGACGAGATCAAAGCCGTCCCAGTGCAGCGGAGCTTTTCGCAACTCTGCGCCCACGGCGCGCACCGCCATGTCATAAATGAGAAATGAACATTCGCTGGTGACCGCGTTCAGGCCCGGAGCGAGCATCGTGTGACAAAGCAACGCAATCATTTCGGTCGAGCCCTCGGTCACGAGAACTTGATCGATCGATAGCGCGTTGCGCGCGGCAAGCTTACGGCGCAATTCTAAGCAGTCATCCTCGGGATAAAAGTTAGACGAAGCCGAAGCCGACCGCATCGCTTTGATCGCAAGGCGAGACGGGCCAAACGGATTTTCGTTAGAGTCGAGCTTGATGAGTGGGGATTGCACACCGGTCCGAACCTGCGACGGAGCCGAAGCCGGAAAACCATCGACCATGTCGCGCGCCGGCTTTGACACCAGATCAGAAAATCGGCTCATGCTGGAAGAACACTATGGCAGGGATTTTTTATTGCCGGTCGCACTGGTTTTGCTCGCCGATTGTAAGCGTTCCACTTCCTTTAAGGTAAGCGATCGAAATTTACCGGGAGCGACGTCGAGAGCCAAAGGCCCGTACTTCACGCGCTTGATTTTTTCCACATGGTGCCCGACGGCCTCAAACATGCGCCGAATCTGGCGATTGCGGCCCTCGATCAATGTAATTTCGTACCACGGATTGGCCGCTTCCTTCACGATCCGTACCAGTGCTGGTCCGGTTTTCACGCGCTTGCCATCGTCGGTAGCGATGGAAACTCCAGCGCGCAATTTGGCAATGGCTTCTTCCTTCGGCGTTCCTGCAACCTTCACGACATAAGTCTTGGCAACGTGCGAAGCTGCTTTCATGAGGCGGTGTGCGAGTTCGCCGTCGTTAGTTAGCAGCAGCAAACCTTCGCTGGCGTAGTCCAGACGCCCGATGGGATAGACGCGGCCTTTCACCCCGCGAATCAAGTCCATGACCGTCGGCCGCTTCTCCGGATCGCTCATGGTCGTGACGTAACCTTTGGGCTTGTTCAGCAGAAGATAAATATGGCGCTGCGCGCCGTGAAGAAGTTTTCCGTTCACGCGCACATGGTCTGTTTCCGGATCCGCCTTGGTGCCGAGTTCGGTGACGACGGTGCCGTTCACCTGCACATGGCCTGAAGAAATGAGTTCCTCAGCCTTGCGGCGGGAGGCGACCCCAGCGGCAGCGATAATTTTCTGCAGGCGTTCCATTGGCATAAAGAATTTCGCTTTTCAGGGCAATCACGCGCTCGTCGGAGATGTTCTTTCGCCCTTTCAGGGCTCGCCCATTTGACGATCGTGCCCCACGGCTCGCGCCGTGGGCTGCAATCTTCCGCGCTTCGCGGCTACTGAAGGCACTATCAGCCAGCTTTCTCAGTCTCCGAGATTCTTTCGCTCGCCGATACCACCGCGGCAGCGGGAGAGTCATGCTCGTCGGACTTCGCAATTTCGTCATGCGCAATTTCTTCAGACGACGCGCTCTCAGCCGGAATCAGCTCCGACTGAAAAGATTCTGCCACCAGCTTTTCGAACTCCTCCATGCTGGGCAGTTCGTTCACATCTTTCAAGCCAAAGCGCATCAGGAATTCTTTCGTCGTCCTATAGAGAATCGGCCGCCCAATCACCTGCTTGCGTCCTCCGGTCGTGATCAGCTTGCGGTCAAGCAGCGTGCCAATCACACCACCGGAATCGACGCCACGAATGTCGTTGATCTCCGGTACGGTCACCGGCTGCTTATAAGCAATCACCGCCAGGGTTTCGAGTGCTGGCAGCGAGAGCCGGATCGGCGGCTTCAAACTCTTGGCGAACGCCCGAACGACCTCGTGTTGCTCGGGCTTGGTCGACATGCGATATCCACCCGCAACCTGGCGAATCTCTATGCCGTGATCGGGCGCGCCATATTCTGCGACGAGATCTTCCAGGCATGAGCGCACGCGAGACTTCATCTCCGCTTCACTCGCGGCCGCGGCTTGACCAGTTTCTTCGTCAATCGTTCCTTCGGCAATGAGCGTTTCTTTAACGAGCTGAGTCATCTGCTCCAGCGTGATCGGGGTCTCCGCCGCGTAGATAATGGCTTCGAGTTGCGCTTTTAAAGACATAGTAGTTAGGGATCAGAGATTAGGGGCTAGCAAAACCGACACGGCAACTGACGGCTAACCCCTAGCCCCTAGTCCCTGTTTCATCTCCAGTCATCGCGAACGGCTGACTGCTCATTCATGATCTCGTCGAAGTGCGTGTGCTTTCGGATTGCGATTTCTCCAAACATTTTTTCCTGTCGCACCTGAATCGCCTGCAGCCGCACCATTTCAAGCAGCGCCAGGAACATGCACACCAGAGTCTGCCGCGCCGGAATCCGCATCAGAAGTTGCTTCAGCCGGATCGGCCGGTCCTCCAGCGAAAGGCGACGCCGCAGGTAATCGATCATCTGACCCACCGTGACGGTTTCTTCGTCCACGTTGAGAACGGGGCGCGTTCGCACCCGCTCCAGCACTTGCTGAAAAGTTTTGACCAGGTCAATTACGTCGGCGGCAATCTCCGGCTCGGTGCCTTCCGCCTCCATAAATTCTTTCAGCGACGGATTGGAGAGCACGGCATCTTCAATCTGCTGTTTCTGCAACAGCATCTGCGCGGCAGATCTAAATTTCTCATGCTCCAGTAGGCGATTGACCAATTCGTTGCGCGGATCTTCCTGCTCATCAGCCGGTGCGTCCGGATCTCGCGGGAGCAGCATTTTCGATTTGATGTGAATCAGCATCGCCGCCATGTAAATGAATTCCGCGGCCACATTCACATCCAATTCGCGAATCTTTTCCACGTAAGCCAGATACTGCGACGTAATCTTCGCGATGGGGATGTCGTAAATATCGATATCCTGCTTGCGAATCAGGTCCAGCAGCAGGTCGAGCGGCCCCTCATAAACATCGGTGACCGAGACCGCGAAAGGCGAATCGCTTTCTTCTCGTTTCTTCTGGATCTGCGCAGACCTCGCCGCAGTTTCAACAGCCAATACGGACGCCGGGATTTCCGTCGATTCCCGGTCGTTCGAAACGAGTTTTGTCTCTTCAATCATCTCGATTCAGTTTGCGCGTGCGCCCATTATTGTGTTCGCTGGGGGTGCCCCATTTCTCGCGCGCTTTTTGCGCGAGAAGTGGGGAAGTTCACCTCAACTCGGCGGCCCATCATTTTTGCGTTCCTCGCCGCAGAGCGTGCGCTTCTCCGATCCCTCATACTCCAGCGACATGCCCATCGCCGCGCGTACCTCTTTCATGGTATCGCCCGCCGCGTTCCTCGCGCGCGCGGTTCCTGCTTCCAGAATATCCCAGGCGAGGCGCGGATTCTCCTCAAATTTCTTGCGCCGTTGCTGCATCGGATTCAGCAGCTTCACCAGAGCGTCGGCCGCCCAGCTTTTGCATTCGATGCAGCCGATGCCCGCCGACCGGCAGCCATCATTCACCTTGGCCATGGTCTCTTTGTCGCTGAATATTTTGTGCAGATCGCCCACCGGGCACACATCAGGATTGCCGGGATCCGTTCGCCGCACTCGCGCCGGATCGGTGACCATCGTCTTCAGTTTCTGCCGCACGACCGGCTCGGGATCGGTCAGCATGATCGTGTTGCCGTACGATTTCGACATCTTGCGGCCGTCCGTGCCCGGCAACTTCGCGGCGGGAGTGAGCAGCGCCTGCGGCTCAGGAAACACCTCGTTCGACGAGCCATAGAATCCGTTGAACCGCCGCGCAATTTCCCGCGTCAGTTCCACGTGCGCCACCTGATCTTCGCCCACGGGAACAACGCCGGCCTTGTAAACCAAAATGTCCGCCGACTGCAGAACGGGATATCCCAGAAATCCGTAGGTCCCCAGATCTTTGTCCTTGATGTTCTCGCGTTGCTCTTTATAGGTGGGCACACGTTCCAGCCAGCCCAGCGGCGTAACCATGGAAAACAGCAGATGCAGCTCCGCGTGCGCCGCAACGTGCGATTGGATGAAGATTACAGATTTCTCGGGGTCGAGTCCCGCCGCCAGCCAATCCAGTACAACTTCCAGAGAGTTCTCTTTGATCCGCGACGTGTCGGCATAATCCGTGGTGAGCGCATGCCAGTCGGCGACCATGAAAAAGCATTCGAACTCGTCCTGCATTCGTACCCAATTCTGCAGCGCGCCCACATAGTTGCCGAGATGCAGTTTGCCGGTCGAGCGCATGCCACTGAGCACGCGCTTTCGCGATTTGGAGGGATCCGTCATAGCTAGAAAAAAACGAGCTTAACTACAGAGGACACGGAGGAACACAGAGGAGTTCGCGGTTCTTCAGTACCCGGAAATGCGGCCGGGAGTATGCAACTATCCGGACAGATCAACTGTTGCAGTGTCATGCAGGGTTGAGTTCGATACTAACATGACGGCTGCCGGCTTTCGGCTGTCCGATAAGGCCTGGGGCCGGAAAGCGGTAGCCGGAAGCCGCGCGGCGCGGCATGCTTTATAATTCGCCGCGCTCTTTCCGCGAATACCTAAGCCCTGTGAACACTCTCGCCCGCCAGCTCCGCGCCGTGGACTACTTCACACTCGGGTGGGGAACCATGGTCGGCGTCGGCTGGTTGGTCGTCATGGATGACTGGCTGCTGCGCGGCGGCGCGCTCGGCACTCTGCTGGGTTTCGTGATTGGCGGCGCGCTCCTGCTTCCTATTGGATGGGTGTACGGCAAGCTGGTGGTGGCCATGCCCGATGCTGCGGGAGAAATCGCCTACACCTCCGCCGTGTTTTCGCCTCGCGTGAGTTTCGCTACAGGCTGGATGATGACGCTCGCTTATTTCATCGTCTGCCCGTGGGAGGCCGTCGCGGTTGGCCGTATCGCTGGCTACATCGTTCCCAGCCTCGATTCGATCGAACTCTAT
This sequence comes from uncultured Acidobacteriaceae bacterium, assembly GCA_963801885.1. Lineage (GTDB taxonomy): Bacteria > Acidobacteriota > Terriglobia > Terriglobales > Acidobacteriaceae > Sulfotelmatobacter. The sequence continues at coordinate 1,240,012 of CAWDGL010000008.1, read as the reverse complement.
CGCATTGCCGGGCGGCCAGTGTATTTGCCGCACCTCGTTATTGGGCTTGCGCTTACCGCCCTGCTCACCGTCTTGAATTATCGCGGCATCCGGCTGAGCGCAATCTTTCAGAATTGGACCAGTTTCGGCACACTCGCTTTATTTATTGTGTTTGTGTTTCTCGGCGTGAGACACGGTTCGCCAAGGAATATTCAGCCACTCTTCACCCACACTCCGTTAATTTCGATTCTGCTGGTCATTCAGATCGTCCCTTATTTCATGACCGGCTTTGAATCGGTGGGCAAGGCCGCGGAAGAGGCCAGCCCCGACTTCCGCTCCCGCGGCTTTTTTCGCGCGATCTGGATGGCGATTTTTATTGGCATTCTTTTCTATGCCAGCATTGTCGCGGCGGTTGTCTTCGTGGCTCCCTGGCGGCAACTGACTGGCGAAAAGTTCATGACCGCTGTAGCTTTTCGGCAAGCTCTGGGCTCGCAGTGGATCGTACAGATCATTCTGGCCGCGGCATTGCTCTCGCTGTTCAAATGCTTCAACGGAAATTTCGTAGCCGCCAGTCGATTGCTGTTTGCTCTGGGACGGCGCGGCATGGTGAATCCGCGTGTCGGAACGATTCACGCCCTCTATCGGACGCCGTCAACCGCGGTGCTCTGCATCGGCCTCGCAACCGGTACCTGCATGCTGCTGGGAGACGCGATTCTCGTTCCCATCACGGAGGTGGGTTCGGTGGCGTGCGCCATCGGTTGGTCCGCCACTTGCGCAGCTTACCTGGCTCTGGGACGCGCTCGACGCAATGGGACGATTGTGTCGGCAGGCGGGCAAAGTGTGGCATGGTTCGCGTTGGCAGTTGGCATCGCGATGGCGCTCATGAAAATGGTCCCGATGGTCCCTGGCCATTTCAGCGTTTATGAATGGCTGGCGCTGGGGATTTGGATTGCGCTGGGCGCGTCGGCAACAGCGTCCCGAAAATTGAGTCCGAACTGATGCCGTGGTCTTGCCCGTCGCGCTGCTGAAACAACAAAGGAGAAACAATTGGCAAATCCCATTTTCGACAGCACTCAATCCGATCAATCTCGATCCGACAAGTCCGGGATCGCACTGACGTTTACGCTTTTCTTCTTGCTGTTTGCGTCGGTCGCCATTCTTCCCGCTCAAACTGCGCAGCCTTTTGATCTGGTGATCACCCACGGACACATTATCGACGGCACCGGTTCACCGTGGTATTCCGGCGACGTAGGCATTCGAAACGGAAAAATTGCGGCCATTGGCAATCTGTCGGCTGCGCCGCGCAAGCGCACGATCGACGCCGAGGGCAAGGTTGTCGCGCCGGGATTTATCGACATGCTCGGTCAATCGGAGCTCACGATTCTGGTCGATCCGCGGCTGCCCTCGAAAATCTTCCAGGGAATCACATCTGAAATCACCGGGGAGGGTAATTCGGTTGCTCCGCTCAATGACGCGATCATCCAGTCCGACCATAGCGGCTACGATCACTACAAGATCAATCCCGATTGGCGCACTTTTCGCGAATACTTCGCGCGCCTGGAAAAGCAAGGCATCGGCATCAACCTTGCCAGCTATGTTGGTGCAACCCAGGTCCGGCGCATGGTTTTGGGCGACGACGATAAACAGCCGAGCCCCGCTCAACTGCAGCAGATGCAGGAACTGGTGCGCGAAGCGATGAAAGACGGAACTGTCGGCGTTTCTACGGCGCTGCAGTATCCGCCGGCGCCCTACGCCAAAACCGAGGAACTGATTGCGCTGGCTAGCGAAGCCAGCAAGTCCGGCGGCATCTACGCGACGCACATGCGCAACGAAGGCGATTCGGTTCTGGAGGCAATTGACGAAGCCTTGCGCATTGGCCGCGAAGCTCACATTCCAGTGGAGATCTGGCACATCAAAGTGGCAGGCAAGAATAATTGGGGACGCATGCCAGAAGTTGTAGCGAAGATCAACGCTGCACGCGCGGCCGGCGCCGATGTTAGCGCCGACACTTATGCCTACACCGCCTGGTACAACGATTTCTCCGCGTTCATTCCGCCGTGGGCTCACGACGGAGGAACCGCGAAACTCGTCGAACGCCTCAAAGACCCGGCCACGCGCGAAAAGATTCGCAAAGACATGCTCACTCCGTCCAAAGACTGGGATAACGAATGGCAGGAGATTCCCAGTCCGGACGCAGTGATGATTGGAGCGGTCGAGAATCCGAGTTTGCTGCCGATGCAGGGCAAGCGTCTTTCCGAGATTGCGAAATTGTGGAACAAAGATCCCATGGATGCACTCTTCGACTTTCTCATTCAGGATCCATCCACGGGAGTTGCGGTCTTCGCGATGTCGCAAGCGGACGTTACCCTGGCGTTACAGCAGCCCTGGGTTGCCATCGATAACGACTCCGAAGGCACGTCGCCCGAGGGAATTCTGGGGCAGGCACATCCCCATCCCCGCGCTTATGGAACCTTCCCGCGCATTCTCTCGAAGTATGTTCGCGAAGAAAAAGCGCTCACCCTGGAAGACGCGATTCGTAAATTTTCGGCGCTGCCCGCGCAACGCATGCGCTTGACCGATCGCGGCGTTCTCAAAGCCGGCATGTGGGCGGACGTAGTCATCTTCGATCCTGCGACGGTGCGCGATCGAGCCACATTCGACAATCCCAACCAGCTTTCCCAGGGTATGGAGTATGTGCTGGTCAACGGGGTTCCGGTCATCGATCAGGGGAAGATGACGGGAGCTTTGCCAGGAAAAGTTCTGCGCGGGCAGGGATACGTTCCGTAAGCAGATCGCGGTCACGAGAGGTCGAGAGCCAGCCGGACTCCTTGCTCGATGGGACGAAGCACCGCGAGGGACAGCCTGCCCAAAGGAGGATAGGACACGACCTGTTTCTCGACGGTCGTGACTTGATCACATTTCGCCCATGAGTCTTTGCCTAGACCGCCTTCACCGGCGTGAATGCGTACGCGCAGACTAAATTGCCCGTGAGCAACCGATGTGATTGGCACAACGCAGACATCCAAAGCGTGCCGGTTCAGAGCATCACTGGATATGATCAAGGCCGGTCGACTTTTGTCCAAGCGTAACCAGTAAACTTCTCCGCGCCGTGGGTACCAGCCAACCGGAATTTTCGGCATACCTCAGCCTCGTGACAACACAGTTTTAGCCACTTTTCGATACGCTGCTCTCTCTCCGGTATCATCAATGTCGCTGGCGAAGAATTCCGCAGCTTCGCGCTCGAGACGTTCGCGGCGTTCCAGTTCAAGAGCCTTTTTCAGAAGCTCATTCACGCGCTCGCTGGTAGAAGCTTTTCCTCTCGTGTTTGCAATCTCTGCTAGGACGTCGCTGCTAATCGTAAAGCTCTTAGCTTCTCTCATATGAAATATATTATCACCTACACGAATCCAAGGCTAAGGTTTTAGCTTGGCTTGGGTTTCCGGGGAATTCAGCCGGATCACATGAGGCTCAGTCACCGTTCCAGTGATCACATAGCTTGCCGGCGCTGGGGCATTCGGGGTGGGCACAAGTTTGAAATCGAGTTCGCCTTTTAATGATGACGTGCCGCTCAACTCGAATTTCCCCTCAGGCGACTTCAGGTTCGCGCTCTTTATTTCAATCGTGCCAGCGTGCAGCTGCGCTTGACCCACCAAGCTTGTGACCTTGAACGGCTCAGCGCTTTCACCGAGTAAAATGTGAGGCAGCGTTCCGTCCATCAACTCAAACGAAAGCGTTCCTTCCGCTGAGGTCCAGAATTCTGCCGGGCATGGTCCTTTTATTTCGTAGCGCGCATTCGCGGTTCCCGCAATCCATTCATCGTTCATCGCATCGGCGATGTTTTCAAGCGAAGCTCCGGTCACAGTTCCAGTGCCTTTGCAGATTGCCGGTTTCACGCTGAAATCGGCTTGCCATTCGCCGCGATGCTGACCACCTAGAAAATCCGCGCTCAACTTCGCGATCTCGAGCTTCCCACCTTCCAGGCTTACTTTCGCGAAAACATGCGTTGCTTGCAGGCGTGGCAACTGCAAGTGTTCCGCGGTCAATTCGCCAGACGCATGCACACTTGTGAGGTAAGACGGACCAGTTTTTGCGTTCGGCTCAAGCAGCAGATACCAGGGCCGCGCCTTGGCGCTCGGGCTTGCCCACTCCCGCAACGCGCCGATTTCAATCTGATCGGCATTCAACGTGAAATGGGTCTGACATGCTGCGGGGCCTGCGCAAGCGCGGGGCACGGAGAGCGAACCCGTCCACAATGTGTCGGCTGCCTTGGCGTTTAACCTGGCGATACGGACTTCCTCGGGCATGAGTTGCACGTCGGCGGAAATAATCTCGATCGGCCCGCCCACGCCGCGAATTCCGATGCGAACGTTACGCAACTTCGCCGTGCCAGTTACTTCTGGCGGGGAAAAGTTCGAGGCCGTGCCGTCTACTCGAACTGCCCACGATCCCGCGACTTGCAAAGCAACCTGCGTCGTACCCTCCAAGGTTGCCGACTGCAATGGAGCAAGCCCGAACAGGCGCGCCATCCGGACAATTCTTGGAATCTCGCCCTCTCCGGCGAGCGAAATGTTGTAGCCCGCGCGATCGATCCATCCACGAACAGTGGCGGGCTGCAGATGCCCCATCGCCACGGGAACAGGACCAAATTCGAAATGCGGACCTTCTGCAGACGCAATTGAGGTCCCCACCCGATGAACGGCCCGGTTCCTCCCGGCATTCGCGAACGCATCGCCGGCAGTCAACAGAAACGGAACCGTCTCAGCCGCGATCTCCGCCTTATTCGCCGCAGATGCTAGACGCAAGCCTGTAATCTCTCCGCGCCCTTCGAATTGAGGCGGCGTTGGACTCCCGCTCCTATGCTCCATTCGAAGAGTTCCGTGCAGGCTTCCTTCCGCAACCAGATCGTCGGGCAGATTTTTCTTCGTGCGCTGCACCAGAACTGCCGCCGCGCCTGCCGGCACATTCTCGGCCGTCAGCGACAGATCATAGTCACGACTTCCAGGAAGACCCGCATTGCCGCTGAGAGAGATGAGTCCATCTCCCACGGGGGCTTGGCATGCAATCCCGTGAAGCTGATGGTCGAGCGAACTGTATGCGCCATTGCATTGGGCAGCGAGGCGCAAGGCTTTGCCACTCACAATGTCGTAACGCCGAAAATCCTGAATGGAGCCGTTGCTCGTAATCTGAAGGTCAGCGGCAGTCCCGGTCAGCGTCGCGTCGAATAGAAGTTCGCCACGCCATCCCTGGTCGTTGCCGGTGAAGAACTTCGTAAACTGCCCGAGTTGCGCTCGGCTCCATTCCATACTGAAGTGCAGCGGAGCGTCGCGCAGAGCGTCGGCACGCTGCCACGTCCCGCTTAGTTGCAACAGGCCCATGTCGTTCAAATTTAAATCGGTGCGAAACGGTTGTGCCTTTAACCGGACGCCCCAACTATTTTCGGAATCCTGCCACAAAGAAAAATCCGCGTTCGTGAGGGCGTAGTTTTTTTTCTCCGGCCCGTTCTTGAAATTAATCCGCGCCGAAGTGGCCTCAATATAAGGAAATCCAGGACGGCGTTCCAATTTCGGCTTACCAGTCGGCGCCAGCGGCATGTGGGCCGTGCGCTCCAGCAAGGCTTCGAGATTCCAGCGTCCGCTGTCGGAGTGCACCAGGTTCAGGCTGGGCTCGGTCAAGTCGAGCCGCGCGATCTCCAATCTCCCGCGCAGAAGAGAAAGCAAACGAAGATCTGCCGTGACTTCGCTGGCGCGCAGCATAGGCTCGACGCCGAATGCCGGATCGTCATAGACCACCAGATTCTCCAGATCGAATCCCGGTCGCGGCAGCAGACGCAAATGAACCGCGCCGATATCCACGGGACGGCCCACGGCCGAACTGATGGAAAAAATAATCCGCGATTTCAAACGGGAGGCGCCGGGACGAAGCAGAAAAAGCGCCAGCACGAGCACCGCTGCCGCCACTGCGATTCGCCGCTTGGAAGAAAGGAGCTTCACTGCACCCTTGCTGGATCTTCGAGGGGCTTCATCTCAAATCAGGAAACTTATCTTACAACCTTGAGAGTACGGTTCCACCGCGTCTCATCGAAAAAGTGCAGCACAACCTTGCCGAGGAAAAGGATGCGATCGCTCCAGGCCGTCTTGCGATACTGATCATCCGGCGTCTCAAACGACCAATAAATGAACATTGGACGCCCAATCACATTCTCCCGCGGAATGAATCCCCAGTAGCGGCTGTCAAGACTCACGCCGCGATGATCACCCATGGCAAAATAGTGATTCGGCGGAACGACAATATCTTCGCCGTGAACGTAGGACGGCAGATCCACCATCCAGTTCGGAGTGATATTGGGATCGTCGTCGGGCGGCACCGCCGGGAAATTATTCCGGTAAGGATCGTATGTGTCTTTGTCGTGCAACACGTAGGGTTCATCCAAAGCCTCGCCGTTGCGATATACCACCCCATTGCGTAAATGAATGCGGTCGCCGGGCAGGCCGATAATTCTTTTCACCACGTACAGTCCTGGCTCCGATGGCGATAGAAACACCACAATGTCCCGAAAGTGCGGGTCGCGATAGGGAAGCAGCGGTCCAATCCACGAGCTTTTCGGGGCAAACTGAATGCGATTCACAAAAACATGGTCGCCAATCAGCAGCGTGTTCTCCATGGAACTCGAGGGTATCTCAAACGCCTGCACCACAAACGTGATGATGAATAAGCCGGTCACTAAAACCGCGGCCAGCGACGAGAGAAACTCGACTGTAGATTCCTTGGGCTTTTCTTCCTCCGCCGACTCTACGACAATTTCTTTCTTCGGTAATTTTTTTTCGGTAATCACTTTAAGTTCAGACTGAAATCTACCGACCGCGCCTTCCTCAATTAGAAGTACTCAGTGTACCAGCCGGAGAGTGCGGTTCCAGCGCGTGAGCTGAAAGATGTGAGTGATGCCGTATGCCAGATGAACGAGTCTGCCCTGCAGCGAACTTGAGGGATTCCGGTCCCAGTCCCGCACCGACCAGTAAATCACCAGCGGCTTTCCAATAATATTCTCCCGCGGCACAAAACCCCAGTAACGACTGTCCTGGCTGTCGTCACGGTTGTCGCCCAGCACGAAATACTGCCCCTCGGGAATAATCAATTCGCCGTCTTGGACCAGTTTCCGCATCTCCAGCCACCACTTCCCTTCCAAGCCAAAAGCGGGAATGTCAGTGCGCGGAAAGTTGTCGCGAAACATATTGACCGGCGGTTCCAGAAATCGAACATAAGGTTCGTCCAGCGGATTGCCCTTAATAAAAACCTTCTTGTTGATCATTCGCAGGCGGTCGCCCGGCACGCCAATCACTCGCTTCACGAAGTGTTGCGTCGGATCTACGGGATAATGAAATACGATGATGTCCCCGCGCACGATCTTCTGATACGGCATGAGATGATCGCCCAGCCCGTGTCCGCCATAACAAAGTTTGTTCACCAGCAGATAGTCGCCGACCAGCAGCGTGTTCTCCATCGATTCAGAAGGAATTTGAAACGCCTGCACCACGAACGTGATCACGAAAATGGCAATGATCACCGTGCCCAGCAACGATTGCAGCGAGCCAATCATGTCGGCGCCGAGTGTGGTAACCACCCGAGGGCGCGAGGGCGCAGTTGAGACCTGCGGCGAAACCACAGAAACCTCGGGCGGATCGAGAGCCGCGCCGGGGGCAACCAGAGGGCGGTCCGGAGAGGCGATGGGATGGTTTGACAAATTCATGAAGTCTACTTATTCGTAAGATGGGAGCCGCTACTTATGCATCGCCTGCGACACCATCGCCGGTACAGTTCTTACCGCTGCTTTCTCTTCTGCTGCCTTCGGTCGAGAGGCCAGGAACGTCAATAGTTGTCGCGCCGCATCCTGCTCGGCCGTTTTTTTGGTTGAGCCTTGCGCGCGTCCTACAAACTCTGCATCTTTTCCGTTTTTAGCCTGCAAACGAGCTTCCACAGTAAAGGTCTTGCTGTGCTCCGGGCCCGCCTCTTCGACCAATACATACGAGGGCTGGGGCAGACCCAGGCTCTGCAGCGCTTCCTGCAACGCAGACTTAAAATCCGTTACCGGCAGCGCTCCGCCTCCCTGCTCCATGCGCTGCAATTCGGGCGCAATCACATTACGGAGAACGAAATCGCGCGCGATCTCCAGCCCTCCATCGAGATAAATCGCCGCCAGAATTGCTTCGAAAGCATCCACCAATAACGCGGTCTTGCTGCGTCCGCCGCTTTTTTCTTCTCCTCGTCCCAGTCGCAAATAGTGGCCTAGTTCCAGTTGCTGCGCCACTCGAATCAAGTGACGCTCGCTGACCAGATGTGCACGCAATTTCGAGAGCTCGCCTTCACGAAAATGCGGGAAGCGCTGAAACAGCTCTTCGCTCGTCACCAACTGCAGCACTGCGTCTCCCAGGAATTCCAACTGCTCGTTATCGCTGACTTTATACTTGCTCTCGCCGGCCTGTTGCGCTTCCTGCTCGCGCGCCTGGGAGCTGTGCGTGACCGCTTGCTCAATGACGGCCCGCCGGCGGAAATGGTAGCCCAGCCCATGCTCCAGCGCGGTAATTTCCCGTTCTTTCATAAGAGCGAAACCGACAAGAGCGCAGACCAAGATCTTTGTGAACCTAGTTTTTTGGAGGCGTCGCACCCGGCGCCGTTCCTACATTCAGCTTCGTCAACCGATCTTTCTCATCGCGCGCAGCCTTGCCCGCTCCCGAATCCGGCCGGTCCTTAGTCAGATCGACCGCCTGATCGGCGTACTTCAAAGCTTCTGGAACCTTATTCTGCATATCCAAAGCTACTGCCAAACGCAGCACCGCAATGGCATCGACCTGCTGCGGAAACGCGTCGATCGATTTCCGCAAATCAGCCTCCGCCTCCGGCCAGTTCTTAGCGTCCGAAGAGAGCTTCCCGAGAACCGCGTAGGCCTCCGAACGCAAGAAACCTTTGTAGGACGCCAACTGCTCCGGCGGATATCCCGATGTCGGAATGTCAGTTTCGACCGTCACCAATGCCCGCTCCGCATCCTTTTTTGATTCGGCAAGGCGCTGATCCCGATCCAGGTCCGCGTCGCGCGTCCGTTCCGCCAGCACTTGCGCCACGCCCACCAGAGCCTCCGGATCGTCGGGATCAATCGACAGAACCTTCCTTGCCATCTCCAGCATTTTGTCGCCATTATTCGCCAGTTGATAGCGCTGCATCGTCGTCCGGTAGAGCAAAGGCCGCAACTCGCTGTCAGGATATTTCGCAGCGAAGTCGTCAGATGCTTTTTCCATCGCGGCGGCATCCGTCAACGCCGAAGCGGCTTTGTAAGCAGTGAATTCCTCCTGGCTGTTGACCTTCGGGGGACGCTTCCCTGCAGGGGCTGCGGCTTGTCCATTCGCAGATTGTCCGGCGGCGGGCGCCGCTTGCCCTGCCGGCGAAGTTTGCGCTGCCGGCTGACCGGCACTCTGCCCCAAACTCCAGCTGCACATTACCAAAACTGCGGCCAAGACGGCGGCCAAGACAATGCTCGACCTCATGATCAACCCTGCACCCGGCACTGCAGTCACAGTCCCTGCTCGCTTCATGCGATCTCCTCAAACTTCAACGATTCCGACGTCAATATCGGCCCCATGCCACACGCAAGCGTGCATTGTATCGTAGCGCCTCGCAAGATCGGCAGTTCGTACAAGAGCTCTCAAAACGGATCGCCCTACTGCGGTTTCGCCGGAGGCTCGTACGCCTGTTGCAGCCCACGCTCCGCGGCCGCTTTTACTTCCGGAAGTTCCGCTCCAGCTGTTAAGGCTGCGCGATACTCGTTCATAGCCGCCTCGCGATCTTCCTTCATGTCGAGAATCCTTCCCAGGTACACGTGCGACCACGCCACCACCTTAGGATCTTTCGTCGCCTGGATCGCCTTCTGAAAATTATCGAGAGCGCCATCGCGGTTCTTAGTAGCCACGGCCACTTGCGCGAGGATAAAAAGCGCCCGCCCTTGGTCGCCGATCTTGCGATCCAGCGCCTGCTGCGCTAGCTCCTGCGCTCCTTTCGGATCGTTCGCTTCCAGGCGCTTTTCGGCCGTCACCAAAATCCGGCGATCTTCCATGCGCGACAGTTGCACTAACTCCGGCGACGTGACATCGGCGAATTGCACTTCGTTCGCCGCCTTCTGTTGCGCCTTGATGTCAATATTGTCCAGCATGTCCGCGTAAGCGCTGCGCAACCCCGCCGGATCTTTTTCGAAGGCCAACAGGGAGGTGTAGAAATATTTCGTCAGAATATAGCCTTGTTTTACCGCATCATCTACCGCCTGCAAGCGCATCGCTTCCGCCGTCTGCTTGTTACCCGTGGTCCGAATCTCGATCGCGCGCACTAGGCACTCCGTCACCAGCAGCGAAATATCGCGTTTGAAATTCTCCTCCAACGGCGCCCGCCTCACCGATAGCAACAGTGGATCGAGCCGCTTGATGGACGTCGGATGTTTGTCCGCCATCGGATCCAACAGATAATGCAAATATGTATGCCGGATCTGCGGCATCTTCAGCGGATCCAGCGAGTTCGGGTCCGGCGACGGAAACAGCACCACGTAATAATCGCTGCCATAATTGCGCGCGTTGGCCTGGTTCGGATCTCCCATGAAGTCGAGATAAATCGTGAAGTTCCGTCCCAGATATCCGCCCGATTGCAGCTTCAGGTAGATATCGGTGTCAAACACCATTTTGGCCAGCGGCATGTGGTAGCGCTCGACCAGCGCGGCGTAATTCGCCTTGTGCCGCTCCCAGATCGCGTGCAGTCCTGCCTTGTCATAAAACTGCTCGAGCTGCGCGCCAAAGGCCGCGATCGGCGCCGCATCCGGAGGCAAATCATCTTCCCTGACTTTGGGAAGAAACTGCGGCGGCCCATGCAGATACAAGGCCAGAGAGACGTATTGCGAAAGGTCATGCGCAGCGTCTCTCGCCTGATGCGCCACATACCAGTCGCACATCGTGGCAGTGACGGTCTGCGCCTCCCCCGAGTTTCTAAGATTGTGCTCCACTTCGGCTCGAATGTTCAGCCGTTGCGCATCGGAAACGTTGAGGTCGACGTTGTAGCCGCAGGTATTCATCGCCGTCAGCACGGTGAACAAAGTCTCGCTCGTGTCCAGTGAAATCCGATTATCGTTGTCCGCCGCACACAGCGGCACCAGCAGCCCAAAGCAAGCCGCCGCAAGAAAAAACCGAAGCATGGCACGAATCTCACTTCGAAGTTCACAACCCAGGAAACGGCTCAGGAATCCCTCCCGCAGGATGGCCAATCCAGAATGACCAATCCAGGATGGCCACTCAAAGCCCACTCAACTCGCTGAATTCACGATAGGCGGAGAACACATTCAGTTTAAGGTCTCAAAGCCAGAGGGTCAAACGCCGGGGGGGTGGTATATACGGACGGCGAAATGCACCAGGCGATTCTTTGAGACTAAGAAAAGCGGATTCCGATTCGGCCTCAGCCCGACTTCGGAACGCGCAAAGGACATATCGACAAAACCAGCTGTTAATCGCCGGTCTGACGCGCTGCTCCAATCGCTATTACCTTCCCGCTCGTCGATCCTTACGATTGACACTATTTATATTGCGTCCTAGAGGAGAGACCGTGTCTAGTTGGCAAATGGGAGTATTCACCGCGAGAGGCCAATAACGAAAAAAGGGTTCCGCATCGGTTGAACTCGATGCCGGAACCCGTTTAGGAGATCCACCCAAAGCCGGCTTTTAATCGCCGGCCTTCTGTGCCACTCCAACTGCGATCGCGGTCGTGCCATTCACTCCAGTAGAAAATGGGCCTGATAGCAGCACCGGATCACCATCCGTAAGCTTCCACGAGCCCACCGCACCGTTGTAGGTCGGACTACACCCGGAACTCGGACAGTCATTACCGGTCCCGTACAAATATTGCCCGGTACCATCTTCACCTAAGGCGAAGATATAGAGATTCCCTCCCAGAGCATTCGAGTGCGAGGTTGGAGATAGAGTTCCATTCGATCCGATGCTGGCATAGTTAAACCAGTTCTGCGGAGGATTGGTGGGAGCGATCGCCGCCGACCACACCCATTTCCCCTGATTGTCGGCAAGCATCGATTGCGCATAATGCGTAGTCTCGTCGAAATCGAATGGCGACCCGGGTACTACTGTCAGGGCTCCCGTGCCGTAGTTGACGGAGTATCCCATCAGGGGAAAGCCGGGGCCGTCGGTTTGTGCGTAGAGCAGCGGGGATGACCGTGATCCCGACGAAAGCATGGTGGAAGAAACAGCAACGCCACTATACGAATTTGCGATGGTGTAGGGACTTCCTGGAACGGCCGTGAGTATTCCGGAATTGAGGTTGATCTTGTAACCCCAAATCTCAGCGGAAGTGTCGTTCTGGTTGATGGCATACAAATACTGGCCGGTGAAATCGGCGGTCACAGCGTAAGTTCCGCCAGACTGCGTCGCCGAGGCAGTCTGAGTAATGGCTCCGCTCGACCGGTTGATCGCATAGACCCCGACTGCGTTCGAACTGTTGTAAGCGACGAACAGGAAATTCCCATTCGGATCAACCGCGACATCCGTCGGGAAAGTCCCGTTTAGCGCAAAAGGCGAACCCGGCATGGCTCGCAGAACACCGCTGCTCTGGTCAATCTGGAATCCGTAAATGCCATATTGCCCCACAACGTAGGCGAACCAGCCGCCGGGATCGATCGCAATGGAAGTAAGCGCAGATGGTATAGCGACTCCAGGTGGGGTATTGTCGTTGCCGTTCGCATTCGTCAGGACGCCGGCGTTGATCTCAAATTCAGAGACCACCCCGGAACCATTTACCGCGTAGAGGTAACCATCGGCCTTTCCGGTTGCGGTTTCCGTGAGCTGGCTCTTGTAGACGTGACCGCAGTTGTCCCAAGCCTGCACCGTCAAGCCATACGTGCCCGGCAGCAGGTTCACAAAGGTGTTCAGCTGATTCGAATCGATCGTGTAAGGGGTCGTTCCGTTCGCGGTGTAGATGCGCAGTGCGCTGATTCCACCCGAGCAATCTGGATTCTGGGCAGAGGCCGCGACGTGAACCGGAGTGCCGGCCGAGCTGCTGCTGGGCAAGAAAACAGAGACTCCCGCGTTGGAGTTGACACTGATGTTAACCGGCGTCTTTGCCACCCCTCCGCAGTTGTCCCAGGCTTGCACCACGGTGCTGTAGGTTCCAGCCTTCAAAGGAATGAACGTTTCAATGTGGTCGCCGTCGACGGTGTAAGCATTCACACCCGGCGCCGTGTAGATGCGCATCGCGTTGATGCCATTGGCGCAAGATGCGCTGGTAGCATAGGCCTCATAAAAAACGGGGGATCCTGCATCTAAGTTGGCCTTCGGAGAAAGCACGGTAACGGTGGGGGCTGCGAATGCTGCAGTTGCGAAACTCAAGAGACCAGTGCAGACAACTAAGCCTACAAGGTGACGAGTGGATGGGTGACGAGGTGGAGAAAAACGAGTGGCGAAACGGCGCACAAAAGCCTCCTGGGGAGCGGAGAGGGCATTCCGCCAGAAGGTTGCACTGAACGGCTTTTGAAGACAATCCGTTTGAAACCGTACCGGCAGCGCATCAGTCAGGTCACTGCTCTAGAGCTTGTACCTTACGAACTCAAATCAGCTATGGGGCACCTATGCTTGTTATTGGCGTCGCTGACACTTACGCGCAGGCGGTACAAGCTTTAAGGAACATTGAGAACGCACTCACGCGGTGCGTTCTCGGATGTATGTAACAACATCGGGGAGTGGGAAAAAGTCGGAAAGGCCCACGGAGAGTTTTTTCGAGAGATTCGCCCATTCTTAGATTGTTCCTTCACTTCGTGGAATCCGCTCTCGGACTTAAGAATGATCTGAACGATTCCGCACTTCCTCGGCCCTATTTGGGACAATCTCCGATTGCCAGTGCCATTTCAGTCACGCGGTTGCCTGATTCGCCAATCGTGTTCTCTTTTGCTCAGTCCGTTCAAATCGCTGCCTGCGAGAGTTTTGGATACCCGAAGCGTGCGTGAATCCGGTTTCACGCCAAGAAACGGGTACGTCGCGGCGCTGCCGGTCACCTGACAACTTACCTAATACAAAATCTTGGAGGAAGCGTAATGAGAAGGTTTTTCGTGTTCTTTTGCTCGTTAAGCATGGCGACTCTGGCATGGACGCAGACCGCCCCGTCACTCGGTTCCGCGCAGAGTTTTGCGGTTTTAGGAGCCTCAACAGTCACGAATACAGGCCCGACGATCATTAGGGGAGATTTGGGTGTAAGTCCAGGTACTTCGTGCACAGGATTCCCAGCCCCTTGCACCGGCGGCACGGGAGTTGTGAACGGGACGATATACACCGGCGCGGGCTCTCTTGCGGGCCCGGCCCAGAGTGCGGCCGTTGTAGCCTACGATGATCTGGTAGCGGAACCCTGCGGGACCAACCTGACCGGAATGATTCTAGGCACCAGTCCGGGTGCGGTCACGCTCGCGCCCGGCGTCTATTGTTTTCCTGCTACTTCGGCGCAGTTGACGGGAACCCTCACGCTCGACGGAAACGGTGTCTACGTTTTCCAGATAGGAAGCACGCTGACTACAGCGAGCAATTCCTCTATTGTTCTAGCCAACGGAGCGGCAGCAGCGGATGTTTTCTGGCAGGTTGGTAGCTCTGCCACCCTAGGGACCGACACTGTTTTTGCAGGAAGCATTCTCGCGCTCACCAGCGATACAGTCACTACCGGAACCAGCGTGACCGGCCATGTATTCGCTTTGAATGGTGCTGTAACACTCGACAGCGACGCGATCACAGCAGTGGCTAGCGGCGGCAGCAGCGGTGGTGGTACCGGCGGCGGTGGCCAGCAGTGCACGGACTTCACGACCGGTTCCGGCTTTATCGCGGGGCCATCCGGCGGGAAGGCAACCTTTAGATTTGACGCTGGATGCAAATGCGATAAAGACCAAGACAAGAATAAAGACGGAGGCAAAGACCAGGATGATACGCTGCGTGGAGTGGTTTTCTACCATGACCACGGCACCGATCTCAGAATGAGGAGTACGAGCGTCAGCGCATATCTTGAGAAGGGACCGAACGCGCGGCGCATTCAGGGCACTGCCGAAATTAATGGCAAGAAGGGTACGTACCAATTGGACGTAAGCGACAACGAGTCGGCTCCGGCAACGTTCGCTATACGCCTCTCAACCGGCTACAGCGCATCTGGTGAGCTTAAACGTGGGCGCATCGAGATCCACCTGTGCTGTGCCAATAACAACGATCATGATGATGGTAGCCAGGGCTGCTGCGATCCTGACAAGGATAAGAAAGGCAGCCACAAGGACTAAGTGTTCCTGAAGACTGAACTAACCTAACGTACGCCAGGAGGCCGCGACCGGTTTCGCGGCTTCCCGGCACACTCAGGATCAAGCACACCCGCCTGCATTCGTTTCGACCAACTGGAATCAGCCGCTTGTTATTTGTGCGAGTCAGTTTCAAGCGACCGCCACCTCCCTTTAGACCAGCCCCATCCTGGGGCAAAATAAAAAAGGCGGTTCATTCCAATTTTCTTGACAAGCGCTTGGCTGCGGGCATAATGCGTCAGTCCGGTTTGAGCCGGTCGAATTCGGTTCCAAGCTGTCTCCAGGCCGGAGGAGGTTTTTATGAGCGTGCTGGATCTTTGTGATCGCGAGATTGCAGCGGTGGGATTGGAAGCCACTGTAGCCGATGCCATTCATAAAATGCTCGACCACCATGTGGGAGCGGTCGCGGTGGTCGACAACGAGTATCGAGTCGCAGGAATTTTTACCGAACGCGACGTACTCCGAAAGATGTCGCTCAGCCATGTGGACCCGAAGCTGACTTCGGTGCGCGAGCTGATGACCACGCCAGTCGAGATGGCCACGCGCGCTACGGGTGCCGGAGAGGCTCTCAGCATTATGTTGGAGCGGCACTTCCGCCACCTGCCGGTAGCCGATGACAATGGTAAATTACTGGGCATTCTTTCCATTCGCAATCTGCTGGAGTGGCGCGTAGACGATCTGAGCCGCGAACTCGAATCGCTCGAGCAATATGTTTCCAACGACGGCCCGGGAGGCTAGGAACGTCAGCGTTCGGGTACAGAGACTCAGGTCTGAACAGATTTTTTTGGTCAAAAATTTGCGGCATGGATCAACAGCCGTGCCCGCGCAGTGCAATGGTTGTACCAGTCGTGGTCGTCAATCCAACTTCTCAAGAAGGAAAATCCATGAAGAAGAAGTCCTGCCCAACTGTGTTTGCAGTGGCGATGGTCTTTCTAGCAGCCCAGGTGCTCGCCCAGGCCCCGCGGAACTTGGTGGTTCACGCGGGACATATGCTCGACGTGAAGAGCGGAAAACTGCTGGCCGATCAGACGCTGGTGATCGAAGATGGCCGCATGGTGAGCATCGGCGCCGCGGCGGAGGCGAAGATTCCTGCCGATGCCGTTCGCATTGACCTGCCGAACGCGACCGTGCTGCCAGGATTGATCGACGCGCACACGCATCTAACCATGGATCCCAAGTTCGGTTATGAGGAGCTTGGCATTTCGATTCCGCGGGAAACTTTGATCGGCGCGAAGAATGCGCGGGTTACGTTGCTGGCGGGATTCACCACGGTGCGCAACGTTGGGGCCAGCGGTTACACAGACGTCGCTCTGCGAGATGCAATCAATGCCGGCGACGTCCCCGGACCAAGAATGCTGGTAAGCGGGCCTCCGCTCACCATTACCGGCGGACACGCCGACAATAACCTGTTGCCGTTCGAATATCACGCGACCAACGAAGGCGTGGCCGATGGCGTGGATGCCGTGCGCCACATGGTTCGGCAGAACATCAAGTACGGCGCGGACTTGATCAAGTTCATGGCCTCGGGTGGGGTGCTCTCGAAGGGAGACAATCCGCAGGCATCGCAGTACACGCTGGAAGAAATGAAGGCCATTGTAAGCGACGCCCACCGCCTAGGCCGTAAAGTGGCTGCTCATGCCCACGGTGCGCAAGCCATTCTTTGGGCTTCGGAAGCCGGCGTGGATTCAATCGAGCACGGCTCTTACATTGACGATGCGGCCATCGCGGAGATGAAGCAGAATGGCACCTATCTTGTGCCCACGCTCTACCTGGGAGATTGGTTTCTGGAGAATGCCGAAAGAAATCATGTGCCCGATTTTCTGCTGGCCAAGGCAAAAGCCGTCATGCCAGCTGCGCGGCAGAACATTGCGCACGCATTTGCCAGCGGAGTGAAAGTTGCTTTCGGCACCGATGCGGCGGTTTATCCGCACGGGCTGAACGCACGCGAGTTTGCGGTGATGGTGAAGCTGGGGCTGACGCCGCTGCAGGCCATCCAGGCGGCAACCATCAATGCCGCGGACCTACTGGGTTGGTCTGGTAAAGTTGGCACGCTAGAGCCGGGGGCGTGGGCGGATATTGTCGCCGTGGATGGCGATCCGGTTAAGGATGTGACGACTCTGGAGCGCGTGAAATTTGTGATGAAGGGCGGCGAGGTGGTGAAGAACGAGTACGGGAAGTAAGCGCTACATCAGTGCATGGGTCCAGCAGGAGCAAAAAGAAGCCGAGCTTCGCTCGGCGGACAGCCGGGACGGCTGTCCCCACATGAAACTCTAATGGCCGTCGCGTGCTCGCTCGATGACCCAGTCGGTCCAATATGAAGAAGCTCCGCTAGCCAGCAACGGGGCTTTCCCTTCCACCGCATCCACGAAATTTTGCAGCATGGGATAGTGCAGGTTGGCGTGGGGCGGAAGATTCTCTCGCGCGCCAGGATAGATAAGATTGGGGCCATTCAGCGGAGATAATTCCATTTCCCCATCCGTGCCGCGAATGCGGCATTCGTCCCGCGAAACTTTGGAGTGCCAGCGAACGTCCACGATGCCCCGCACCCCGTGGGCGTATTCGATCATCACGGTCGCGTTATCTTCCACCGCGTAGTGGTGCACTGCATTCGAGAGTTGCGCGCTAACTCGTAGGGGCTGTCCGAAGAGAAAATTCAACACGTCGATGCGATGCGAACCAATGTCGAACAGCGGGCCGCCGCCGGCCCTGGCTGGATCGACCAGCCAACTACGGCTGTCGGTTCCATCGAACCAACTGTGGGACGTGAGTTCAGCCACAACCGGCTGACCAATCGCGCCCGCCGCGAGCAATTCTTTCGCGCGCTGCACTTTCTGATACGAGCGCCGATAGTACGCCACGCCAAAAGTCTTGCCGCTCTGCTCGGCCGCACTCAGCATCGTGCGGGCTTCGACCTCGCTCATAGCCATCGGCTTTTCGCAGAGCACATGCTTGCCGGCGCGAAGAGACTGAATAGTCTGCGGCGCGTGCAGGAACACCGGCGTGCCAACGTAAACCGCTTGCACTTCATAATCAGCTAGAGCTTCCTCGAGCGTCGGCCAAGCGCGGGTGCCAAAGGGAGCGGCTTTCGCAGGATCGCGAGTGACGACGCCGTACAAACAACTTCGTGGTTCTGCCTGAATCGCCGGAATGACGCGCCGTGTAGCGATATCGCCGATTCCGATGACGATCCAGTTGAGCATAAGCAAAGTTTCAAGGTTTCAAAGTTTCAAGGTTTCAAAGTAACAAAGCTCCAAAGGTCATGGTCTAGAAACCCCATCGCGCTGCCTTCACTTTGAAACACTGAAACCTTGAAACTTTGAAACCTGGATTGACACAAAATCAAAGGCCGGCGCTAGGCCGGCCTCGATTCACACAAAATCCGAAACTACTTCTTGGGAGCGATCGCGTCTTTCGCGGCCTTGGCGACGCGGAACTTGACGACGGTCTTGGCTTTGATCTGAATCGGTTCGCCGGTCTGCGGATTGCGTCCCACGCGAGCCTTGCGGTGCGCCTTCACCAGGCGTCCGAGTCCCGGAACGACGAAGATGCCATTTTTCTTGGTTTCTTTGATAGCGGTGTCGGCCAACTGCTCCAGAAACGCCGCTGCGGTTTTATTGGGAAGCTCGGTTTTCTCGGCGAGATGCCGGATGAGCTGTGTCTTGGTTAAACCTGCTGCCATAATTTTTCTCCTCGACAGAAATCAGTTAAATTACCGATGACGCCTATCTTATACCCCTGAGCCTGTGGAAAACACCTTATTTTACAAGGGTTTTATAATTCGCAAATGCGAAACGAGGCATTTTCACAGGCTTTTCCACGCATGACAACGCGGAAGGAAGCGGATTACGCGCATCAGCGTGGTAACCTCGGTTAGGCCTGAGATGATCAGGCGCGATTGGAAGGAACTGCATTGAGTTGTGCCATTTGTGAAATTCGCAAAGAGAAACGTTTCTGTCCCGCGGTCCACGGACGCATCTGCCCGCAGTGTTGCGGCGAACAGCGCGAGGTAACGCTCGACTGTCCGACTGATTGCCCATATCTGTTACAAGCACGCGAGCATGAAAAGCCGCGCTCGTCAGATCAGATCGACCCCGCGGCTTTGTTTTTGCAGGTCGAGGTTTCCGATCAGTTCATGTATGAGAAAGAACATCTTCTGATGGGTTTGACGTTTGCGTTGGCTAAGGCTGCCCGGTCCGACCGTGGCCTGCACGATCAGGATCTGATTGCGGCGCTTTCAGTTTTGGCGAACGGTTATGAACGGCGAGTCAATTCGGGATTGCACTATGAACAGCCTTACACCGGCGAATCGCAACGCAGAGTAGCGGTCGAGATCGAAAACATGGTGAAGGAGTATCGCGAGGCAGAGCAGCAGCACACCGGCTTTTCCACGCTGCGCGATTCCGATGTTCTGAAGGCTTTAGTATTTCTCGTGCGGCTGGCGCACGGACGCACTTCAGGACGGCCGAAGTCACGGGCTTTTGTGGACTTTCTTTTCGCTCAATTTCCCGACAAGCAATCGGCGGCGGCTACCGCTGAAACCGGCAGTCGAATCATCCTGCCGTAAGAACTTCTTGCCACGGATTTTCACGGATCAAACCAACTTTTTTATTTGATCGGTGCCAATCCGTGTGATCCGTGGCTAGTTTGTTTGAAGTTTCCGTACTATTTGTCCCGCCGGCAAAGCATCGCGCAATTCGCGGATCGTTTTTTTCAGCTTTGGATGCCGTACTCCGGGGGCGATTTCAGCCAGCGGTTCGAGTACGAAACGTCGCAAATGCATGGCGGGATGAGGCACGGTTAACGTCGCCGACTCAAGAATCTTGTCAGAGAAAAGAAGAATGTCGATGTCGATTACGCGCGGTCCCTTGTTCTGGACGCGATGCCGGCCCATTTCCTGCTCTATTTCAAGAAGGTCCGCCATTAACTGCTCGGGAGTTGCGGACGTCTCCAGAGCCGCTGCGCAATTGAGAAACCATGCCTGCTCGGTGAACTCCACCGGCTCAGTCTCATAAAAAGAAGCAATGGCGACTACACGACCTTCCCTTTGCAATCGGGCGATGGCGTCGCGCAGATGTTCTTCGCGGTCGCCAATGTTCGATCCCAGAGATAGATAGACAAGGTCGAGCATCCAGCGTCAGTTGTACTCCGCGAAATCCAATCGCACAATCCTGCCGATTTGGAGCTCGTAGCGCACCTATAACACTCTGAGCAACATTTAGGCCCGTTACTCAAATACTCGATTCGACCGAGGGTCCATCACCTTGGTCACTATCCTCGACTTCGCGCCAACACTAAAATCTCGATATGACGTTGGATTCGCTCATTTTGAGCAAGGACCCGGAAGTACTCCGTGTGATCCGGCCCACGCTCGAAAAATTATCGATTGAAGTGGAAATCTGCAATGAAGCGCGAGCCGGCGCCAATATTCTGATCACCGATAAGTTCGACGCGATCATTGTCGACTGCGACGACTTAAATGGTGGACTGGCTGTCCTGCAAGGCCTCAGAACCACTCCCAGCAACAAAAACTCGGTTACCTTTGCCATCCTCAACGGAAAGAGAACCACGACGCAGGAAGCTTTCGACATGGGAGCCAATTTTGTTCTGCAGAAACCAATCAGCGCTCTGAACGCGTCGCGCTGTTTTCACGCCGCACTAAATTTCATGGTCAACGAGCGGCGCCGTTATTTCCGCCAGCCGGTAAAGATGCTGGTGAAAGTATTGCTCGACGAAAAAACTTTGAACGCGACCAGCACGAACATCAGCGAAGGTGGTCTCGCCCTCATGTTACGCGAACCGCTGCCCAAGGGAGTCGTACCGCGGCTGAGGTTCTCTTTGCCTGGCACCAATGGCCAGCTCGAATTGGAGGCCGAAGTAGCCTGGATCGACGTAAAGGGCCTCGCAGGATTCCGCTTTCAAAACGTTCCGCAAAGTGCGAAGGAAAAGCTCGAACAGTGGCTCGACGAGCAGATCGGCCAGGAATTTCCCGGAGCCAAAGAGCGAATGGCGGCCGCAAAGGCCGGCGACACCGAGTAATCCTGGCCTTATCCAGCGCTTCGCCCTCCAGAACAAATCTACTTCCATCTAATAGGCGCGCCGCCTCTGAGGTATCTGACTGTAGACTTGCGCGCGGCGCTACACGTGGCAATCTGAAAGATCATTCCAGGAGAATTCACCATGACGAATGACTTCCGCATTGCCAAAGTGCAGCGCACACTGCGCTGGTTCGAAAATGACATCCCGCTACTGAATATGCGAGTGAAGGAATTGTCGAAAGAGCGGCAGGAATCAGCGCGCCGCTTTGCGGCTGCTGTGATTGATCAAACTCGCGCGGAACTGGAAAGACTAATGCAAGCTCGGGCACACGAACCGCCGGATTGCAGCGAAATGCCTTGCGAGCCAGCGGATTAGTGCCGCTCTGCGCGGAAGAAAGCAGGTTCCTCCACTACGCCTCGCTAGCGCTCCGGCTTCGGTCGGAATGACAGGGCGTTACTACAGAAAATGACAGGGCATTGCTACAGAGATGATCCAGCAGCAGCTTCTGAAGCAGGGATGCTGGCGGTGGTTTGATCTTCCGCGGGAAATGTCACTTCCTCCCACAACGTTTTATCCCGCAAAATACGTGATACGAGCGCGGTGTGCATGGCGTGACCAGCGCGGTCGGCGACTACATTCCCGAGGATCTGTTTTCCCAGGAGCGCCAGATCTCCGACCAGATCTAAAACCTTGTGGCGGACGAATTCGTCCGGGAAGCGCAGCGGACCATTCTCGATTCCGTCGCGGGTGAGCACAATGCAATTCTCACGCGAAGCGCCGCGAATCAATCCCATGTTGCGCATGGCTTTCTCGTCCTGGCGCGAACCAAAGGTCCGAGCCCCAGCGATATGCCGCAGATAACTTCCGTTGGTCAGTTCAACCTGGAATGTCTCTTTGCCAATCAGCGGATGCGGGAAATTGATCGAATAAGAGACGGAGTAGGTGTCGGAGGGATACACTGCGATGAATTTATTTCCCTCGCGCATTTCCAATTCACGACGGATTTTCAGATATTTGCGCGGACGGCGATGCTTGCGGATGCCCGCCTTCTGAATCATTTCGACGAATGGTCGCGCGCTACCGTCGAGGATCGGCAATTCGAGGTTGTCCAGTTCGACAACGGCGTTATCAATTCCCAGGCCGATGAAGGCAGAGAGCAAGTGCTCGGTGGTAGAGATGAGCACGCCCTTCTTCATGAGACTGGTGGCATAGCTGACGCGCGCCACGTTGCGGCTGATCGCCTCGATCTCGAAGCCATCGAGATCGGTGCGGCGAAAAACGATGCCGGTGCCGGACGGAGCCGGCAGGATGCGCATGGAAACGGGAGCTCCGCTGTGCAGGCCTATGCCGCTGCACTCGACCGCGGAGCGGATTGTCTGCTCGGGAGTCAAGAACGATCTAA
Source organism: uncultured Acidobacteriaceae bacterium (assembly GCA_963801885.1). Taxonomy (GTDB): domain Bacteria; phylum Acidobacteriota; class Terriglobia; order Terriglobales; family Acidobacteriaceae; genus Sulfotelmatobacter. The sequence continues at coordinate 1,217,252 of CAWDGL010000008.1, read as the reverse complement.
GTAGTTTCCAATGAATACAATAGATTAAGCCCAGCGCCCGGAAAGGCGTCTGTGGTAAAAAAGCCACACTCCGTGGGGTGCAGCGCACCGTCAGGATAATATCGGGGGGCCGCATAAGTTACTGAATAACAACTGGTTAGCTATTGAGTCACGCCCGCGGAGGGCTGTGAGGGTGAACCCAGAATACCAATATCTTTAGGTGTTGAAGGTATTTTCCCCCAAGAATTCGGGCTACACCGTGATCAGCGTTTGGGAGTAATCGTTCTTAGCGCTTGCCTTTGCCGGCTGGTTTGTTCGGGTTATATCCAGACCGAGGATCGAACATAGCCTCGTCGAGTCCCTGATTAATGGTGACGGAGTTGAGGAAGCGCTGGCTCGACATATCCCCGTTGAAAAGACGCGTGACGTTGTACGGTGCCATCACGCCAGAAACCTGACGATAATTCTCGTAAACTTCTTCCTCAATATTTTTTTGCCGATCGACCGGATCGCGCCACGAGAACGATTTCTTGACTGGCAAGTGGGAGTCGTTGTCGAAAAAGAGCGTGACGCTCTCATCTTTTGCATTGATCAGAGTGATCTTGAGTCGCCGGATGCTGCGCCGCAATGGCGAAGCCTTCGTAGAGGAGCACTACACTGGGATCATTGACCCAGGTTCGAAGAATGGTATCGAGAGAGAAGCGGCGGCGGCGCAAGTAGTCGTCGAGATCTTTTTGCTCGATGGGATGCGGGCCTTTGTAAGTAATCTCCCAGGCCTTGTTTCCAACGTAAAGTTCAGCGATGTCGCGTTCTTTGGTGATTTCGACACGTTCCTTGTCGGGAAATTCGGTGAAACTCCAGAAGACTCCGCCTCCGCCAGTGGCACGACCATGATGGAAGCTGTAACCGCGGCCCTGTTGCTCGCGGTCGCGAATAGTAAGGAATGTCTGTCCTCCCAGCGCCTGAATGCCTTGCTCGATGACGGCCTTGGCCTTGCGGGCATTTTCCTGATCGAGCGGGATAGACGGGCCAGATGGCGCGTTGACGGGCTCGGATGCGGAAGGAGAAGATGCCTGGGCCGCAGAACTCTGGGGCTCGCCCCAGACGAGAGCGCACACCGAACACACCAAAATCAGAATCGGGAGAAATCTTTTCATTCCTTAAGGATGGTCGCCTGCAATGATCGACCTGCAATGGATCGCGTGCAATTAGAATTGTAGCGTTTCCTGAAGACCTTCTAAACGCGGCGGTAAAGCTCCTTTCCCTGCTTGGATGCAAGAAAATGACCTGCTCCAGCCGTTCGACGAGCGTTTTTTGCCTTTTTTCGCTGAACCCTATCCCGCAAGCACGGCCCCGCCGTTCACATTGAAAACTTCTCCGGTAATGAAGCCGGCGTACTCCGTACACAGAAAGAGCACCGGAGCCGCGATCTCCTCCGGTTTGCCTACCCGCCTTAAAGGAATCGTGTTGAAAATCTTTTCTCCGCTTATCGGATCTTGCAGCGCCCCCGCACTCATCTCCGTATCCACCCAACCCGGAGCGACACAGTTCACGTAAATACCGGCAGGGGCGAGTTCAGTAGACAATCCCTTAGTCATGCTGATGAGCGCGCCCTTGGTCGCGGAATAGTCGCAATGAAAAGCCTCGCCCCGCTGGCCGCTGGTAGAACTGATCAGCACAATGTGTCCGGCTGGCCCTTTGTTTCGGCTCTGCGTCTTCATTTGCGCGACCGCGTGTTTGACTAAGCCAAAAACTCCGTCGAGATTAATGGACATCGTAGAGCGCCATTGTTCATCGGACATGCGCTCGATGGGCACATCGTCAGGCGGCCAAACCCCGTGGTTGGCGACGAGAATATCGAGGCGGCCGAAGTGCGTCACCGTTTCAGCTATGAGCTTTCGAGCCGCTTCAGGATTTCTCAGGTCGGAAGCGATCGGATAACACTGCGTTGCGCCACATTCTTTGGCCAGGGCTCCGGCTTGGGCACTTGCACTGCGATAGCTGAACGCGACCTTAGCGCCAGCAGCGGCGAACATACGCACCGTAGCCGCGCCAATGCCGCGGGAACCGCCAGAAATGAGAGCGACCTGACCGGAGAGAGAAAGAGGAATCGACATAGCAGACTAGTTTCGATGTTCCTGTCTGCTGTTGCAAGCGGAGCGGAATCAGTCTCCTGTACCGAAAGGCATGCGCTCCGACTTCAATCCCCGCAGAAGCAGCCGCACCAGCATGCCATCGAAGCGCGTTCCACTCATCTTCGAGAGTTCATCGAGCGCCTGTTCGGGCGTGCGGGCGGCGGCAAACGAATGTTCGGTGACCATGTTGGCGTAAGCATCCGTCAGGCCGATAATGCGTGCCCACAACGGAATCTCTTCACCGCGCAAGCCATCGGGATATCCCGTGCCATCAAAGCGCTGATGATGGTGCTCGATCGCTTCCCGCATTAACTCGCTGTTCGGGAGTGTGCCAACAATCTCCGCGCCAACGTGAGCGTGCATACGCACTTGTTGAAACTCTTCGTCGCTCAAAGGGCCGGGCTTATTCAAGATGCGCTCGGGAATAAAAATCTTGCCGACGTCGTGCACACGAGCGGCGTAGACCAGATCGGCCGTTTCCTCTGACGACAGCCCCAGGGCTCGCGCAATCACTTCCGTATAACGCGCGACCAGGTCCCCATGCCCGGCGGTTTGCAACTCGCGCGACTCGGCAGCGCGGCTGAGAGATTCAATCGCTTCCTTCAGAACGGGGACGTTGCAGTCTTCCGGTCCGCCGCACAGCTTATAGAGGGTCGAAGTCAACTCCTCAAGATGCTCGGGACCGCTCTGTTCGCGCTGCAGAAAACCTTCGATGTAGGAAGAAATTTGTTGGCGTTGGCGGGCAAAATCCTGGCCTTCGACATATTCCTGCGCGGTTGAAACCGAGTTCCCTCCCGACCGCTTGGATACATACATGCCCGCGTCGGCTACACGGATGATGTCCTCAATCGAAAACCCGTGCATGGGGAAACTGGCCACGCCGAAGCTCCCGGTGATGTGGTGCTCACTCAGCATGGGGTCGCTGGCCAGCCATTGGCGCAGACGCTCAGCCAGTACCTGGGCCTGTTCGGAACCGGTCTCAGGCATCAGAATGATGAACTCATCGCCGCCGTAGCGAGCGACCACGTTCGACTGGCGCGACTTTTGCTCCAGCAGGCGCCCTACGCGCGCCAGCACCAGATCGCCCTCGAAGTGGCCCATCGTGTCGTTGACCTCTTTGAATTTGTCCAGATCAATGAGCACAACGGAGAACGGCCGGCCGGAACGCGAAGCCCGTTTCCACTCGGCAGACAACGCTTCCCAGAAAAATCGCCGCGTCTTGATTCCGGTCAATCCGTCGGTAATGGATTGCTGCTGCAGCTTCTGGAAGACGAATGCGTTGTGCAGCGCCGTGGCCAGCAAATCGGCAAGCGTGTTGAGAATCAGAACATCCTGCGGGGAAAATGCATTCTCGTTGCGGCTCTCGATGTTCAGCACGCCCAGCAGCGACTCGCCGTAGGTGATGGGAATGCAAAGAATCGCGCGCGAGTCGGGCAGGATCCCGCTTAGATTTCCGGCCAATGCATGTTGCACGAGTGCGCGTTCGCCGGTGCGAGCCACGCGGCCGAGAATGCCCGCTCCTAGCGGAATGCGCTTGCCCACGGAATGAGCGGTGACTCCGGCTTCGGCCTTGATTTCGATTTCCTTGGTGCCGTAATCGAGCAAGCCGATGCCGATGTGATCGAAACTGAAATTCTTCTGAATCTCGGCAACGATCTGGCCCAACATGAGCACGGGATCGTCGCTGGAAATAGCCGTGCGCGAAACGTTGTTTAGGAATGCGAGCTGGCGGGAACGGCGCTGCTCGTCGGCAAATAGCCGCGCATTCTCTACGGCAACCGAAACCTGCCCGGCAGCCGTTGCCAATACATCCAAGTCACGTTGCTCGAAGACGAATTCGCGGTCGGGATGCATCGCAACCATAACTCCGGAAGGTTTGCTGCCCGTGAAAATCGGCACAGCGATAAGACATTTGGCGGGACGCCCGGGAACATATCCGATGCCCAGACTGTTGCGGACATTTTCGAGATCCGAGCGGATCAGCAGCGGTTCGCCCGTACGAATTACATATTCGCTGAAGGCATTTCTAAGTTCCCGTGTGCGTTTGGGCAGGACACGATTGTCCCTGACTTCAAGTTCGAAACGAAGTTCTTCTCCCTCTTGAAACGCGATGTAAAAGTGGCTGGTATCAAAAATCTGGCCCAGTTCGACCTGAATGGTGCGCAAGATCTCATCCTGATCGAGCCGCGAACTGATCGCCTTGCCGATTTCGGTCAACAATTCGTATTCTTTGGTGCGGCGATGCGCGTCGTGGCTGACCACGTAGTTCTCCAGTGTTAGGCCGAGCTGCAAGGCGAGCCCGACCATCAAACGTGGCCCCGATGAGCCGAAGGGGCGGCGTTCGGCATGCGGAAACAGAATCACGCCGAAATTATGCTCGCGCGTCTGCAGACTGACTGCAGTGAGATTGCGAACATCCGCTTCGGTAAGAATCCTCTTCAACTCCGCGAAAGTTCCCACCGACGCCACCGGAACCGGTTCAGTCATCTCCGCCAAGCGCTGGGCGGTAAAAATTCCGCTCTGGCGATAGGTCAGTTCCGCAATGTAATCTCCAGCGCCGCTTTTTTCCAGCGCGTGCAGAAATCCATCTGGAAAGCCGTGTTGTACCGACGGCAAGAGACCGCGCCAGCGCTCGGTGATAAAAATGGCGGCGCGTTCCATGGGCAGAGCGCTGCGCAAGCGCTCCAGCGCGGCTTGCATGCTGGGCACCAGATCTTCTGCGAACAGCAAGCGGCGCGGGTCAACCCCCAGAGTCGACAAGGCCAGCGTATTCTCCTGTACGGCATTGCGCTGGTTTTCGAATAATACCATCACCATGGCAATTCCCAGCAGCATCTGCGGCACTGGACCGAACAAACGGCTGGCGTTGCCGAACATTTCAGTCCACGGATTCTGCAACTGCCCCACGCCCATCAATACCGCCCAGAAGGCCAATGAAACCGCGAGCACCCAGAAGGCCAGCGATTTGCGGCGGTGACTGTTCAGGTAAAAGACGGCCGAGCAGTAAAGCAAAACTCCTGCTAAACCAAAACCCAAACGAATCGCCGGTTGCACGTCTGGCCGGAACACGCCGTTGACGATGTGACCGCGCAGAGTAAGGCAGGCGAGCGCGACGCCAACCGTCCCTACGGCGGCGTCATACCAGCGAAAATGGTAGGAGCCGCGCATCAGCCGTGTGGAGACAAAAATACATAACGCCATTGCCACCAGAAAAAGTTCGCTGACAAAAAACGCAAGCGATGATTTAGGAAAGGTATCGAGAATGTAATGCAGCGAATAAGCCGCCCAGGCCAATTGCCACGCGCGGAAATAGGCTTGCCGGCTCTGCTCGTGCAAATATGTAAAAACGAGAAACAGCAGAACCGAGACAAAACCGGGAATCAAAACGGTCGTGATGACAACACTGTTCATAGAGCCTGTAGAGACACCTGTACCGCAAACTGCCGGGTCAGTTCGAGGGGAAACGGTGTATTAATGCTTTCACATCATGCCCCCGAAGACAACAGCTTTTAAGTACAATGACCGTCTAAGATATCTTTTCGAATCAATGGGTTGCACATGTAAACGTTATCGTACTTTGCTTGACGGGCTTTTGGACTGCCCGTACCATCGAAGGTCAGCCTAAAAAGAAACAGTCGGGAACCAGCAGCCGCAGTGAATCGTCGCAAATGCCGGGCGCTGCCGTCTCGCAAACAATCTAACTAAAACTCATGTCAGAACCTTTGGATTCCGTTTCGCAGGTTGGCCCAAGAGTGCGTTTCGCGCCCTCACCCACTGGTTTCCTTCATGTGGGTAGTGCGCGCACGTTTATTTTTAACTGGCTCTACGCTCGCCGAAATGGCGGAACAATGATTTTGCGGCTTGACGACACTGACGTTGAGCGCAACACCGACGCATCGGTTCATTCGATTTTTGAAGGTTTGAAGTGGCTCGGCCTGAACTGGGACGAGGAATACAAGCAGTCCGAGCGCGGAGAACTGCATCGGCAAATGGCGGAAGAGATTTTTCGGAAAGGGCTCGCCTATCGCGATTTCACCCCCGCGCATACCGGCGACAGCGAGAGATCGGGCGCGCAAGGTACGTGGTTATTCAATCCCGGGATGCGCGAGCTTTCGCGAGAAGAAAGCGACCGCCGAGCTGCGGCAGGAGAAAAATTCGCCTTGCGCTTTCGCGTACCCCGCGACGCGGGCGAAGTGGTGCGTTTCACCGACGCCGTGTACGGCGAGCAGATCAAGGCTGCCGCCGACATTGAGGACTTCGCGCTTCTGCGCTCCGATGGCATGCCGACCTACCACCTGGCTTCGTGCGCCGACGACGCCGATCTGCGCATCAGCCACATCATTCGCGGCCAGGACCATCTTTCGAACACTTACAAACACGTATTGATTTTCGAAGCCGCCGGTTTCACGCCACCGCAGTTCGCGCATCTTCCGCTGCTCGTCGCGCCCGACGGCACCAAGCTCTCCAAGCGCCGCCACGGTCCAGTGGTCAGCGTGACCACGTACCGCGACGCAGGTTTCCTGCCCGAGGCGTTTATCAATTTTCTCTGCCTGTTGGGCTGGTCGCCGAAAAATGATCGCACGAAGATGAGTCTGCAGGAATTGATCGACGTGTTCTCGCTGGAAGGAATCAATCGCGCCAATGCGGTTGTCAACTTCAAAGAGAATGCTTCAGAAAGCTCTGTCATCCTGGAAAGCTCTGTCACGCCGGGAAACTCTATCGCCCCGAAAAGCTCTGTCATCCCGAGCGAAGCGAGGGACCCGGGTGTTCCGTACAACGAAGACACCTTCGATCCCAAGGCACTTTGGCTCAACGCCGAGCACATTCGCGGGCTGGCGATCGAAGACCTGGCTCAGCGCTTGCTGCCAATCGTCCGCGAAGCAGGCTTCAATGTTAGTGAAGAAAAAATGCTTCGCATCACGCCGCTCATTCGCGAACGCATCAAGCTGTTGCGCGATGTTCTGACCGCTGCAGACTTTTTTTTCGTCGACGAATTACCGCCCTACGATTCCGCCGAACTCATCCCGCAAAAAGGTGACACGGCTATGGCGCAGAAAGTCTTAGCCCGAGCGAAGGAAGTGCTCGCGAATGTGGAATTCAAGCACGATCCGCTCGATCAGGCTCTGCGCGCGGCCGCGCAGGAACTAGGCGTTAAGGCCGGACAAATGTTTCAACCCATTCGCGTCGCGGTCTGCGGGCGAAAGAACGCGCCTCCGCTGTTCGAAACTCTCGAAGTGCTGGGGAAAGAAACAACGCTGGCGCGGATAGACCTGGCGATTTCGCAAATCGCATAGAGATTACGTCCAAGAACGGTTTTTGCAATTTTGCTGCATCCCTGTCCTATCCCTGGTGATCTATAGGGTTTTGCATTCTTTCCGTGAACAGGAAGTCCTGCCGCGCGGTCAATGCCCACACCTTCCCCATAATCTTTGCCAAAGAACGAAGAAAGGTCTCCTATGAAAGCAGTCCAAATCTCCAAGGCGGGCGGAAATTTTGAAGTCGTCGAACGTCCCATCCCCGAACCGGGTCGCGGCCAAGTGCGCATTAAGGTTGAAGCTTGCGGCATCTGCCACAGTGACGCGTTGGTAAAAGAAGGGCATTGGCCGGGAATTCAATATCCGCGTGTGCCCGGCCACGAGATCGCTGGACGCATCGATGCCGTCGGTCCAGACGTCACTCAATGGAAGCCAGGCCAGCGCGTCGGCCTGGGATGGCACGGCGGCCACTGTTTTCAGTGCGACCCGTGCCGGCGCGGCGACTTTGTTCTCTGCCAATTCGAAAAGATTACGGCGATCCACTTCGATGGCGGCTACGCCGAGTACGCGATTGCGCATTCCGAGGCGGTCGCCGCGATGCCGGACAATCTGGACGCCGCCGAAGCTGCGCCATTAATGTGCGCCGGAATTACCGTCTTTAATTCGCTGCGAAACTCCGGAGCACGTGCCGGGGACACCGTAGCGGTGCAGGGCATCGGCGGGTTGGGACATCTCGGAATTCAGTATGCCCGCCAGATGGGATTTCGCACGGTCGCCGTCGGCCGCGGCAAAGACAAAGAAGCACTCGCGCGAAAGTTAGGCGCGCACGACTATGTCGACACGGCAGCCGGCGCGCCTGCCGACGCGTTGCAGAAACTCGGCGGAGCGCATGTGATTCTCGCTACCGCGCCCGATTCGAAATCCATCTCCGCTCTCGTCGATGGCCTGGCGGGCAGCGGAAAGTTGCTGGTCGTGGGCGCAGGTTTTGAATCGCTAACGGTGACTCCGCTCCAGCTCATTGGCCAGCGAAAAGCGCTTCAGGGCTGGCCTTCAGGAACCGCCAAGGATTCCGAAGATACGCTTAGATTCAGTTCGCTGAGCGGAGTCCGCCCCTTGATCGAGCGTTATCCGCTGGAGAAAGCTGCGGCGGCGTACGAGCAAATGATCAGAGGCAAAGCGAGGTTTCGAGTCGTGCTCACCATGAGTGCGTAGACTTAAAGTCGAAATGAAGGTTTGTGCAGAATGGGACTGGTAAGAGCAATCTTGCCGGTCCTATTTTTTTGCGCTTTTTGCGAACCCGGAATGCGATTGACATGAAGTACTTTGCATTATAAAGTACGTCCATGATCGACCCGCATGAGCCGTTCTTTCGCCAAATTTCAAAACGCTGGATCCCCCGCGAAATGACTACCGCGACCGCGCTTGATTCGAACGAATCAGCCGGACCAGTATCGGCCGGATCCATCGAGCCGCACTACGCGCTCTTGATCAACCCGTTCTATCCCAAAGACGCGAACGCCAGTTTTGGCAAGCACGTGCTTACTCCGTCGCTCGCGCTCACAAGCTTTGCCGCCACCACTCCACAACACTGGCACGTCGAGTATTGGGATGAAAATATTCTCCATGGCCGCCCGCCATTTCGGCCCATGCCGCAAGTTGTCGGCATTACGGTGCACCTGACGTTTGCCCGCCGGGCTTACGAACTTGCCGACTGGTACCGCGCCCGCGGCGCGAAGGTGATCTTCGGCGGCCTGCACGTTCTCTCCTGCCCCGATGAGTGCGCCCCGCACGCGGACGCACTCGCGCTCGGCGATGGCGTGCAACTCTGGCCGCGCATCCTGCGCGACAGCGAATCAAACAATCTGCAACGCCGCTATGTCGCTACCTACGAGAACGATTATTGTGACGATCCACCGCCGCTACGATCGCTGCTTCCGCGACGCAGTTTTCTCACTACCACCAGCCTCATCGCAACCCGCGGATGTCATAACCGCTGCGGCTTCTGCTATCTCGCCACCGATGGTCTGCGCATGCCCTATCGTATGAAGGCTCCGGAACAGATCGCTTCCGAGTTTCTAGAAAACGATCAGCCCTATGCAGTTTTCATCGACAACAATCTGGGCTCGCGCCGCGACTATCTCCACTCGCTGTGCGCGGCCTTGCGCCCGCTCAACAAGATCTGGAGCGCGGCCGTCACCATCGACGTCACCGACGATCCCAGCCTGATCCGCAACATGGCGCTGGCGGGATGCACCGGTGTTTTCATCGGCTTCGAATCGCTCTCCGACGACAATCTTGCCGACTCCCACAAGAAGACTCCGAAGACCAACGACTACGCCCGGCGCGTGCGAATTCTGCACGACTACGGCATTCAGGTAAACGGATCGTTCGTCCTCGGCTTCGATCACGACCAGAAGGATGTTTTTGCGCGCACGGCGGAATGGATTGAAGAGAATCGACTCGAGTGTGCGACCTTTCACATCCTCACGCCATATCCGGCCACGCCGCTCTTTCGGCAGATGGAAGCGCAAGGTCGCATTCTGCATCGCGACTGGGAACGATACGACACCGGCCACGCCGTCTTTCAACCAAAGCACATGACTCCCCAGGAACTTGAGCAGGGATATGCGTGGATTTACCAACGCTTGTTCTCGCACGCCTCGATCTGGCGGCGGAGACCCCAGCAGTGGCAGGCCATCCCGCTGTATTTGGCAATGTCGTACCTCTACAAGCGCTCCAACCGCTTCTGGCATCTGTTGATCAAGCACGATCTGGTGAACCCCGTGTGGAAGCCGCTGGTGGAAATGACGCGCTGGCGTCATGTGCGCTATCGGCGAGGGCTGGCTGAGCGCGAGCCGCTTCGCGCGAGTCCGGGGCAAATCGTGTCGGCGGGAGTTTAGAGGTCATTGTTTAGAGGTCATTGCACCCTTCCCAAACCCTTCTTCCTCGAATCCTGTTGGGCAGCGTGTACAATCTGTAGCTTCGCATGAATGACAAATCACAAGAGCAGCAGCCCTCTCGCAAGTTGACGATTGCAATTGACGGGCCGGCGGGAGCGGGAAAAAGCACAATTGCGTCGCGGCTGGCACGCAAGTTGGGATACGTAAACCTGGAAAGCGGTGCGATGTATCGCGCGCTGGCCCTGAAGGCGATTAACAAAGATGCTTCCTTCGACGATGAAGCGGCGCTGGTGAAACTGGCGCAAGATGCACACATTCAACTGGAGCCTACGATCGGCGGAAACCGCACGCTGCTCGACGGGCGCGATGTATCGTCGCGCATTCGCGAGCGCGACGTGTCGGAGGGAGCTTCGCGAGTGTCGGTTCATCCCAAGGTACGGCAGTGGATGGTGGCGCGCCAGCGCGAGCTGGGCGCGGGCGGCGGCGTAGTCATGGAGGGCCGCGACATTGGAACCGAAGTCTTTCCCGACGCCGATCTGAAAATTTTCCTGGATGCCGACCCTGTAGTGCGCGAACAACGGCGCATGGCGCAGCAGAACATCAAAGGTGACGTAGCCGCCAATGTGGCTGCGGATCTGCGCGAGCGCGATCAGCGCGATCGCACCCGGGCCGCGTCTCCGCTGGTGGCAGCTAAAGACGCAGTAATAATTAATTCTTCGGCGATGAGTGAAGACGACGTGCTGACGCGCGTGGAAGAACTGGTGCAAAAGAAAATGGATGCAGCAGAAAAAGAAAAATAGTGCAGAAGAAAACCGAGTTGTTGCAGGCTTGACGCCGTTCGTCTTTCACGATTTCACGGCGTCAAGACTTTTCATCATAGGTCCAGCCTTAAACTGCGGATAAGCTTTTCTGTACGCTTTTGCAAACCGGACGCGAAACAGCCAGAAAACCATCGACATCAGCGGCAGAAAACTCAGCAGAAAAAGCAGGCCTGTCTTCTGCATGAAAGCGGGGAACACTCGTGCCCGCGCCAGGAATATGGATGCCGCCGCGATGAAGAACGCAAAGCACATGCGCCACAAGTGCCGCGCCAGACGTTGTACGCCAGAGATGCCGCCGCTCATCAGCAAGCGTATGTCCCCCACAATCGCAAGCAGACCCACGAAACCAAGGAAGAAATAAGGCCCAGGCGGGTAGTCATACTTCAAACCCGTCGGGCTCATCGCCGCTTGGAACCCCCAGGTTAGTGTGGTCGTTTCGAACGCCAAGACGAGCAGAAGGGCACCCCAGTCCAAAGGGCCGGTTGTCCCGTCCTTGCGCCTGGCAGTCATCCACGCGGTTGCTACCAGATAGAAAGTGAGCAGGCCACCCGTAACATTTCCCTGCTGGTGCCTCGCGACCGCCAAATATGTTCCACTCGCCGACATGCTCAGCATAGACACGACAAACACGAGGCCAGCGATGCTATGCCGCCGAGACCCCTTGCGCAGAGACACGGCGACAAAGCCGGAGAGACATCCGATGATACCAGCGCAAATGTGAAAGAGCAGGACCGGCGAAAATTTCATAGTGCTGCACTCTTTTCATCAGTTCTCGGTCGGCTCGACTTTCTCTTTTGGTTCGGGCAGAGATTTGCCGGACTTCGACTGCTTTGATCCCGGCACTCCATCCGTGACTCCGCCCGACACTCCTTCTTTTGGTCCGCCGTTGACCGGGGCCCGGCGAATTTCGATGCCGTCGTGCTCGTTATTGAGCACGATGTGCGACGAGCCATTGCCGACGCTGCCGCTGGCTTTGGCTTCGTGCTCGTCGTTGTTTACTTTCAGTTCGGGAAAATCGGACTGGATCTCGCCGTCACGGGTGTGCGCGTCGAGCCGGAACCCAGCCTTACCAGGAAGACTTAACTGGATGTCGCCATTGCGATTGTCGATCTGAACGTTGCCGAGTGTGCGCATTCCTACTTCGATCGCGCCATTGTCGTCCTGCATCCGGACGTCGCCAGAGACATCTTCGAGCCGGATATTTTTAGATCGTGTCGTTAAGTGCAGAGGCCCGGTAATCTGTTCGGCATGCAGTTCATCGGAGTCAAGATCTAGCGTGCCTTCAATGCGAGAAAACTCCATGTCGGTGCGCGAGGACTTGAAAATCACGTTCTTCGAAATTCGCGCCAGCTTGATGCTCTCCTGAAAGTCGCCGTCCAGTTGCACTGCGCCTTTCACGTCGGCTACCGAGACTTCGTTGACTCTACCTTCGACGTGCACATCACCGGTAATCTGCTCGATCTTCACCGAACCTTTTTCCTGGCTGACTTTCACATTCCCATTTACGTCGTCGATCGAGGTGTCGGAATGCTGGGCAGCAACGTCGACGTTTCCATCGCGGCCGGATAGGTTCACGTCGCCACGGCGCGAGACGATCGACACCTGAACTTTCCGCGGCACAGAAATATCGAGGTCGCTTTCCACGGGGTGATCGCCTGCGGCTTCAGTCCTGGCGTCGAGAGTAACCAGGCCGCCAATCGCGGTAATGTTAGGCCGCGTTTCGTCGTTGTATTTATCGGCGTCGCTTTGATTGTCGGCGCCGATCCGCTTGCGTATCACCACGGTGATCTTATTATCGTCGGCAGCATGGACGCTTACCGCGCCGTGGTTGTCGATGATTTTCAGGCTAGCGTTGGCGGGAAAGTCTTGCTGCAGATTGTCGCTAAAGTTATAGCTTTGACCGAAGATGTCTCCGAAGTCGTTGTCGTCGAAATTAAACTGATCGTGCAGGCCAGACCAGTTAAGGTGTTCGAGTTGAGTCGCGATCAGTCCCCAAAATATTATGGCAACGACGAGTACCACCCCACCCACACCGATGCCGGCGGCGCGATAGCCTTCGCGCTGCGCGCGCTGGTGCTCGATCAGTTTGATCACGCCCCACAAAATGAGCAGCGCAGGCCAGTAGTTGGCGAACAAGTGCGCCAGCCGGCTAACGGAAAGCACGCGCATGGTAGCCATCAGAAAGATCGTGCCCAAAATAATCAGCACGAACGGTCCGGCCAGGGAACGGTGGCGTCGCGGTGGCAGCGGCGGAGGAACAACCGGCGGGATTGGTGGAGTGACGACTGAGTTAGACATTTTTCACCTCGCCAGAAGAGGGTGGCTCCGTGTTCTCAACGGTGCTTTGCACTGCTGGGGGAGGCGGAGGATTAGAAGGCAAGCCCGACGATGGCGCAGGGGGCAACGGCCCGATATGTCCGCTGGAAGACGCATTGCTCTGCATCAGCTTCACGACACCAATCACCAACAGAATGGCGGGCCAGGTTCTGCCAAAGCCGATGCGGGAAACGCTGTCGAGCAGGAACAGTATGCCTAACGTGACCAGCATCGCCGGCCCCATCAACTTGCGAGTGCGGCAGTGTTCGCACTGGCAACCGACACGAACGCCGCCGATCAGTCCCCACTGCTTGGCGAAAAGCCAAACGCCTAGAAAAATCAGAATCAGCGGCCAGAAGCGATCCAGGCCAAATTCGAAAAGTCCGGCCGTATGCAGCAGAAAGAGCACGCCGAGACCGATGAGAACCGCTGCGCCAGCCGGTACCTTGGTGCCTTCCAGTTTCTCGCCGGCGCCAAAGCTCTGCGCCAGTCCAAATGGATCGGGAGCGGGCTCGCCCATCTGAATTGCTTTCGCGCTGCGCACCGCGTCGATGATCTGATAGACGTAGAAAAATCCCATCGAAATACCGATAATCGTCTTCAGTTGCCACGGAAGATCGTCGGAACTCACGCCGATGATCATCAGCACGGCAATCACAAGATGCGACAGGCCCTTGGCATATTGGCCGGCATAGACAGCTCCCACGCCGATGGGAAAAAATGCGGCCAACATTCCGGCTACGGCCGGGTTGGGTCCGCTAGTCGGGCCGGGTTTCACTTTCACTCCCGGTCCTTGATCCATGAATTGTTGATAGCCGGTCGGAGGCGGCGTTTGCGGGGGAATAAATCCCGGAGCGGGTACGGTGCCTTCTAAACGTGCCGCCAGGCATGACTCGCAATAGATCACGCCGCGAACGTCGCGGGTGCACTGGTTACAAAGTGGCTTGCCGCACGTCCGGCAGAAGGCCACGGCAGCAGTATCGCTGTGGTTAGCGCAGTTCATACGAACCTCCCGTCAGTGGTCACCGACACTACAGGCAGATCGCAAAGAGGGAGAGATGGAGATGGACCCACAGGAGCGCTGGCCAGAATCAGCTGGTTATCGGTCCGGCTGTAATTGCGCTCCTGCTTCTGCTCGGGCTGTTGTGTTGTGTCGTTCTTGTCGTCTTTCTGTTTAGCTGGCCGAGATTCCCGTGGAGCCGTTTCGGTGGGCCTAACGTTGCGTTTAATCTCGCGCACGCGCGACTCGACTTCGTAAACGATGCGAACATTCTCGTAGTAATGCACTACCTTGGCTTGCGTGGTGTAGTACGTGTGCCGGATCGCGGACGGCCGCAGGCTGATCTGGCGCAAGTCGGCGGGTTTCACGCCAGCTACGGTCAGGCCCACCGACAACGCAAAGAATGCCATGCCGAACGACATGGCAAAGCGCGGCTGGCGAACCATGGCCCAGATCGGCTCGAACAACGACTCCGACAACACTGCCTGCACGTGCTCCCACCACGAAACTCGCGGTTGCGGAGAACGCGCCGTGACTCGCAGGCGCTGGGTGTCAACGCCGGTTGTGGATGCCAGAATGTTCGTGACCAGGCTGGCTGGAGGCTCCACCTCCGTGAGACCTTTCAGCCAGTTGCGGCCCGCCTCAGCTTCAGCGAGCAGCGGCCCACAGACCTTGCAAGTCTGGCTATGGGCCTGGAAGCGGTCGAGTCCGGAACCACTCAGGACGCCATCGAGAGCGTCAGAGAGCAGCAGATCGAACTCGTTGCACTGCATTCCGTTACTGGTGTGGTCTGGCATCACATCACCTGCCTATAGGTACGTTGTAACAGGCGCGCAAGTTCCGCACGCCCGCGGTTTATTCTTGATTTCACGGTGCCCTCCGGTACCTTCAAAACAGTAGCAATTTCACGATAGTCCATATCTTGTAAGTCCCTTAGAATCACAGCTTCTCGAAGCTCCGGCGAAAGTCTGCCCAAGGCCGCATGCACCACCTCACCAACCTCCCGGCTACGCGCCTTAGCGTCTGGAGTCGGGGAGTGGTCAGGAATTTGCTCGCTGAGCGGCAGCGCATCCTCCCGCTCGGAGGCAGGGGTGTCCATGGAATCGGTCAGCCGATCCTGCTTCGTCTTCCGAAAATGGTCGACCAGAAGGTTGCGGGTAATGGTCGTCACCCAGGTGACGAAAGCTCCCTTGGTGTGGTCATAGCTCGCCAGGGTTCGGTACATCTTGATGAAGACTTCCTGGCTCAGGTCCTGGGCGTCATCAGCCGAACCGGCGAAACGATAGCAAATGTTGTAGATACGGCGATGATAGGTCTGCACGATTTCCTCCCAGGCGGCAGCGTCTCCGGCAATACAGCGCCGGACCAGCATCGCAACGACCTGGACGTCTTCCACTTGTACTCCCCGGAAATCTGCTCAAATCCTGAGACTGCGGCCTGGGCGCTGCCTCTTCCTCAGACTGCTGGAGACACCTTACAGGCACTCACGCCGCTAGAATGCACTATCCACAAGACAGTACGAGATTGTTGTCATTGAAGTTCGGCTTACCGCGGCTTGGGAATGAAACAGGGCATTGTAGCAGTGGGCGGGCGACGCACGGATGAGTTCTGCTGGCGATTTAGCGTGGCACCAAGGTTTTCAGCGAGACCTGGCGCAAGATGAAGGCTAACGGATGTTTTTAGAACTCGTAATGCGCTCCAACGGTTAGGTTGTTGGCATGGAAGTTCCGCGGAGCGGTGAACCCGTAGGCCGGACCGCTCATCGCAGTATTCGGCAGCGTGCTGCAGGGCACGACCGGAGCCGGGTTAGTCAGGGTCGGGGTCGTGGTAGAGGGATTGCAATACTGCGCTCCCGAAGCACCACCCTCGCCGTAGCCGAAGTAGTTATACTCGCCCTTCCAGATCAGATTCTTGCGCATCGCATAGGAGAGATTCACAAAAGGCGTCTGGTAGTTGGAGACCAGCGATCCGTTCACATCGCGCGGATCATTGAAAAAACGGCTGCCGTTGACCGAGCTTATGCGGTACCCGATGTTGCCGTGGAGCTTGTCGATCGGCGAAAGAGCCAAGGCCACCGACGCGTACTGCGTGGGAGCATTTATGAAGTCCTTAGCCGGACCAAAAGTGTAAGGAGTTCCCGCCACGCGGGGAGCCGGAGACGGGCAGGCCACCCCGGCGGGCGTCGCGGCGCCGGGTATGGTGGCGCTTGAAGCCGTGCCCAGGAAGCAGATGTTGGTCGCCGTGTACACGTCGCTGTAGGCATAGCTGATGTCGAACCCGTAGTGCTCGTTCGGCATCAAGTCGGCGTTCAAACTTACCACGCGGCTATGATCGACGTGTTGCAGCGGGCCATCAACGGACGGTATGCCAGTATTGTTCGTATTGTTGTGGCGCTCGAGGTCATTGTACGCGGCAGAGAGCGTCGCCCAGGTCTTCGGCCGGTAAGTGGTGTGAATTCTGTAATGCTGAAGCTGGCGGGGTGCAACCGGGGTGAGGACATTGTCGGCGTACAGAAGCTCGACCGAACCGTTGATGTGCCAGTCGTTTGCCGGCTGCATGTTGACCCCGAAGGTACCGCCGTCCTCGTAGATGGCGAAGTTGGAGATGCCGGACAGGTATCCCGTAGTGTTCGCGGCACCTTCGCCGATGGTGTGCTCCTGGTAGTGATAGGTGAGCGTGAATGTGGTGCGAGCCGTAAGGTCGTACGCCGCTGTGAGGTTGTTGGTGAGGAACTTCTGACCGAAGAAATCGAACTGCGGCGTAGCCACGCTCGGACTGCCGGCAAACGTAGAAGTTGCCTTGTTCGTAGCCGGGTTGAGCGGAGTGTTGATCACGGTGGTGGTTAACACCGTGCTATTGATGTTCGGGGTGGCGGAAGCCACGGTGGTGAGACTCGTGATGTTGGCAACCCCCGGCTGGTGCACATTCGAATAGTCGATCTGGTCGGAGATGCTGAACTTTTTCAGCATCTGCCAAGTGACGCCGTAGTCGGAGGCGATCGCTTCCCGCTTGGCGCTGGCGTCCCCGGCATACGTGATTTCGTGGCTCTTTGCCGCCAGACCCTGGAAGTCGTCGTAGTAGTTCGGCAGGCTAGTGTTCGCGTAGGTGTAGCGAACGTTGCCGTTCATCGTAACGTTCCTGAGGCTGGAGCTTTGTAACCGGAAGATTTCGGTCGGGTAGATTTCGCGGGTCGGCTGGGAACGCGAATAGCTGGTCATCACATTACACGCCGGATCGACGATGGGTAAACCGTTCGGATTCGGATTCGGGGAAATGGGGGCGGCTCCAACGCCGGCGTTGCAGGTGATGCGGACCGGCGCATTGATCGGATTGTCGTAGTTCTGGAGCACTGCGACCCTGAATCCGTTCGCTTCCTGCAGGTTGAAATACTGGGGCGCCATGTTGAAATAGGAATCGCCCTTGTATTGAGTGATCTGCTCTTCATAGGTCAACCGGGTGCGCGATACGGGCTTCCACTCGACCGATCCCGTCCAGTCATCGGTGCTGTTGCGCTGATACTCCTGGAGCAGCACGTCGTAGGAGCCGGCAACCTGATAACCGCTGGGCGACAAGCTCGGACCCTGGAAGACGTTCTGTGAATAGCCGACGCGGAAGGTCACCTTCGAAAGCGGCAGCAATGTAAGGTTGGTGTCGGTCATGCGGCGCACCGTGTTGAACAAAAACGGCGACTCGGTCACCTGCGGCCACGCGTAGGAACCCGTGGGCGCCACGGTGGGACCGATGGGAATCGACTGGCCGGGGGGAAGGTTCGGATTGCCCAGCAGGTTGTAGTCGAAGTACTGCCGGTCCCGGCGGAAGAGTCCGGAGAAGTCGTAGAGCTTTCCCTTGGAAACATCCAGCTTGGCAACGTTGTAGGGATCGCCGCCCAGCCCGGTAGTAAAGGCTTTCAGGTAATCGACGAGGGTGTTCTTTGTGCCCGGCAGCGCGCGCAGCTCAAAGGTTTCGCCCAGGATGCGCGGACCGGACTGCTGGTTGACTAGAGTGTCGTACATGGCGCCGCTGCCGTCGATGTTGGCCACATGTCCGCCCAGATCGATTGACTCATGAAGCGTGTAGCCGTCCGGAGCGGGCTGGTGAGACACAAATATTGGGATCTGCGCAGCGGCAATGCCCGCCGTCAAGCCCAAAATCGCAGCGGCCATGCTCCCGACAATGCGTCGCGCCGCGAGAGAATGTTTTTCACTCAACTGCCGGATAATCCATCCTGGGTTCTTCATATTGAAAGCCTCTTGAAAACCTCACTCGAAAAACATTGCTCGTCGAGACCTTGAATCCCTACGCGCAATCGAAACCGGGCCGCGCCTCCGCAAATTCTCCAGGCGCTTTGCCATCCCTGACTCCTACCGGATGAACGCCACATTCATGTTCGAGCCATGAATATAGGTGTGGCAGTTCGTACAAGTTATGGTTTCCGACGACCCCGCGCCCATTCCGTGAACCGTGTTGGCAGCTACACCGCTGTGGCACTGGTTGCAGAGCGGGTTGATGGCCGGCATGTTCAGCAGGCGGGCATTCTGGGAACCGTGCGGAGTGTGGCATCCCATGCACCCCTCGGCCTTGACCGCGACGTGTTCATAGACGAACGGCCCGCGGGTCTCGGTGTGGCACTTGGTGCAGATCGCGTTCTGGTCGGCGGTGGACTTCACGTTGTTGGCCAGGAAGGTGCCGTGCACGTCATGGCAATCGCTGCACTTGATCAAGCCTTCGTTCACCTTGTGGTGGAACGGCATATTGAAGGCCGGCTTCGTGTCGGCGTGGCACTGGAAGCAGAGCGCAGGCTGCGCAACCTTGAGCAGCGTTTCTTCCTTGCTGTGATGAACGCTGTGGCAGCTGGTACAGCCGACGTTCGCCTTGGCATGGGGTGAGCGGTCAAAGTTCGGGTGCGCTCCCGCGTGACAGGTCAGGCACTTGGCGTCAACCTCTTTAGTCGAGTGCTTCGCGGGATTGAATATCTTGCTGATGTCGCCGCCGCCGGCCACGTGCTCCGCGCCCGGGCCATGACAGCCCTCGCAACCCTGCTTCGCCGGGCCGCCGGCTTTGTTCAGCGTGGTTTTCCAGTGCGGAGTCTTCGCCCAGGCGTTGTAAATCTCTTCATGACACGTCTTGCAGGTGTCCGCTCCTACGTACTGGGAGGTGTCGGCTGAGGCAGCGTCAGTTGCGGATGTGACGGCGGATTGCGCGCTCGGCTTGGCGGTTTGCTGAGGAGCCTGGGCGGCAGCGAAGAAAACGGCTGATAGAACAAATAAGACGGAGAATGAAAAAAAACGCATCCGAGAATTGGCTGGCATTCCTGCGCTCCCTGAATGGCCGCCGAGCGGCAGTGCTCTGGCAAAGCAAATTCGAATAACACCAAGCTGATAATCGGCCACCTGTTTTTTGAAATCAATGCGCGCATCGTAGAAGCGATTGCACGAAAGGACAGCGCTGCCCGAATTGGGATTCACTGTTCAAACTGGATCAAATCACATTGATCGAAGGCTTATTCTGCCCGAGACGGAAAACCTTAGCTGTTCAATATTGATCACAAGGGAGCTGGTCATCAGTGCGTTCCCAGTAGGAAGCGATCACCGCTCAAGACTCGCGGGAAAGCCTGGTTCAGGAAGGTTTAGAAAGTGAATTTGGCGGCAAGCTGGACCAGCCGCGGGGAGGCCGCGCTGATGATCTGGCCAAAATGGGGATCGTTATTGACTTCGCCGTCGACCGACCCGGGTCCGTAAAACTGGGCGTGATTGAATACGTTGAATGCTTCCAGCCGGAATTCCAGCGCCTGCGATTCAGTGACTTTCACCTGCTTGATGAGGGTCATGTCAAAGTTCTCGATTCCCGGGCCGTAGAAAAACCGGCGCGGCTCATTCCCGAGTTGCCCAACCGTTTCGGTCGTAAATGCCGCGGGCGAATTGTTAAACTCCGGCCGCCGATTTCTGGGATTGGTGTTGATGTCGAGCGGCGCACCGTGATAGGCCGGCGTATCGAGAAGTAAATTGTTGATGCCGTTTCCCAGCGTGCCCAGCAGCGAATTGTCGGAGTCGTCGTAAAGGGTCACGGGAAAACCGGTGCTGAAACGAGTGGTGCCCGCAATGCTCCAACCGCTGGTCAGCCGGTCTGATCGCTTCAAAAGCAAATCGAACGGCAACGCCAGGTTATAGCTCGCTACAAAGTTATGCCGCATGTCCCAAGCCGAAATTGCGCGGGTTGCCGCCGGGTTGAGAGGATTGAGCTGTTCGCCCAGGTTCGAACCTTGATCGATCGATTTGCTGTACGTATAGCCCAGCAGAAAGTCCGACCTTTTTCCGACAAAACGCAGATTCGTTTCCAGCGCGTTATAACTCGAATTCGCAATGGTTTTTTGCGCCGTTACTTCTCCATAGTTTGGTCCCAACCCAACTCGCGTCCCGCGATAGATTTGTCCAGCTCTGCTGGTAATTAGGGCGTCTTCGCCGAACGGTCCGCAGGTGGGACTGCCGGGCGCGACTTCACTGGGCTGGCTCAGGCTGAGGCACAGCGTCTGATCGGCAGGATTGCTCGATACCACTCCAAGCAGATGATGGCCCTGATTCCCTGCGTAGCTCAGGGTCAGGAGCGTGTTGCTCGCGATCTGCCGTTCGAACGAGAGCATATAATTTTCCGTGTAGGGAACGGTGTTGCGGTAATAAAAATAAGGGTCGCCGGCGATGCGGGGCACGTTCGCCCAATCGAACCCCGTATCGGGATTCTTCGCCGAAACATTGTGCGGCGGAAAGGCAAAGGGGAACGGATTCGCATTTTGCCCGCCGTCCGCAGCGTTAACAAAGGGCGTAGCAAAAAGCGGCAACTGGGGACTGAGATAGGTGTAGCCAAACGGTGGCACGGCATACATAACGCCTGCCGAAAGCCCTGGAAATGCCGCGTAGAACATTCCGTAGCTGGCCCGAACGCTGCTCTTCCCACCGTCTCCGAAAAGCGCTCTGAGAATTCCGCGTTCGAATTCTGGGGAGTACGCGACCCCTAAGCGTGGAGCAACATTTCTACCCTGCGCGGGCGAAATCGAGTTCGGAATTCCAGGATCGCCCGGCACGACCAGCCCCAGCGGTGCACCCGGATAGAGCACCGATTGTCTTCCAGGAATAATGGTTTGGATCTGGTTGTACTTCTCCCAGAACGGCATGATGTAGTCCCAGCGCACTCCGGCGTTGATGGTCAAATCCCTTCGCGCCCGCCAACTGTCCTGCGCAAACAGCCCTGCATATCGGTTTCGCAAATAAAAAGGCTGGCCTGACGACTGCGTGAAATTGCTGGGCACGCCGATCAGAAAATCGGCAAAGGCAGAGCCAGTTTCGGTGCCGTCGATGTTGAAAGTTCCGTTAAAGGTTGCGTTCGGATGCTCGTTCACCTGATCAACATGAAATTGGGCGCCAACTTTCAAAGTGTGCGTTCCCATCACCCTTGCGACCGTGTCGCTTAAATATCCTGTGTTGTTGATTTGAGTTTCGTTGGTGGTCGGAACCCCCATGACGAACGAAGGGAAAACAGTATTTTCCATGCCTTCAAATTGCGGCGCCTGAACGGTGAATCCCGGCATCCCGGAACTGCTCACGAATCCTTGCGATGCCAGGCTGATCCCCAAGCCGCCACGAGGCTGTCCAATTACATTCGCGTTGCGCAGGTAGCCCACGTGGAATTCGTTGACCGTGCCGGTACCAAAAGCTTTGGTGTCGCCGATGCTCAACAGTTGCGCCGATCCGTACGTCAGCGCGTCGAAACCAGGGATGCTCGCGCCGCCTTGCTGCTGCGGATATGGATTATCAACTCTGTAGTGATCGAAGAAATAATATGCGGTCGTTTGCCCCCAGCGGCTGTTGGCATCAACCCTGCCAGACGCCTTATCATCGCGCACGGTTTGTGCATAGGCCGAAGTCGAAAATTGATCGGCGCCCTTGTTGGCCGAAGGAATGTAGGGGAGCAGACCCACCGCCGGCGACGACCACGCGCTCTGTGGAATGACCGCGTTCGGAAACACACAGGAGGAACTACTCGCGCATCCTGGCGTATAAAAAGGTTCTCCGGCCGACACTCCGTAACCCAGTTTCTGAGAAAGCAACTCTGCCAATGAGTTTCCGCTCACTCGTCCCGTGAGTGAACTCGCTATGTCGGAAAGATTGCCCGTACGTTCTGCCTGGGAAGGAACTGAAATCAATCCCGTTTCCACTCCTTGGTTGGTCGCTGTACCTTGATAATCGGCAAAGAAATAAACTTTCTGATGCTTGAGCGGGCCGCCCAGCGTGCCGCCGAATTGATTTTGCCGAAAGGCAGGCCGGGTAGGGTCGAAATAACCGCGGGCATCGAGATTCGTATTGCGCATGAATTCGAATGCGTTGCCGTGGAAGGAATCGCTTCCCGACTTCGTGATCACGGTGACCATGCCGCCGTTATAATTCCCGTACTCCGGATCGAAATTACTGGTCAGCACGCGAAACTCTTCAATGGAATCGAGATTCGCGATGACGGACGTGCCGCCATTCATGTGTTCCTGCACATCAATGCCGTCGACCAGAAAACCGTTGGACGATTCTCGCTGCCCGGCAATCGACAGATTTCCTGGATTCAAGTCGCCCGAAGGCGAAATCGTTCCGGTCACTCCCGCCATAATCACGGAATTTGGTAACAGCGTTGACACGGGAGCTACTCCGGGCTGGATCGGCAGCAGGTCGGTATAACTTCGGCCGTTTAAAGGCAGAGCTGTCATCTGCGGGGCCGTTACCAGTTCGCCCAGGTGCGTTGCCGCCGTTTCCACTTGCGCTTCTGCCGCCGTTCCACCGGCTTCTACCGTTACGGTCTCCGATTGCCGTTCCAGTTCGAGCACGCCGTCGATTCGCAAGGCCGCATCGGTATCGACTGCCATGTTGGTTTTTATCTGAGTCCTGAACCCTACTGCGGCAATGGTCAGGTCGTAGTGCCCCACCGGAAGATTGGGGAACGAATAAAAGCCTTGCCCGTTCGAAATCGTCTTATATTCCGATCGCAGAGCAGTATTAACCAACGTAATCGTCGCGCCAGAAACGACTGCACCGGTAGGATCGGTCAACGTTCCTGCGATGCCGCCATTGGCCGCAGCCCAGGCGCCGATTGGCCACGCCGCCAGCAACAGGCCTGCCCCGACTCTCAACAGTCGGCTGGACATGACAGTTTTGATGCCCCGCATATTATCGCTTGCCTTTCCCAGGCGACTGCTTTCGTATAAGTCGAACTTCATCACCGGGTCTAAATGAAATTGAATTTCATTTTCATAATGCTCGCGAAGTCGCGCCGGTGCTGTGATTGCAATCACGCCACGGTGTGCGTCGCACCCGGCCACGCGATTCTCATTGCTACGGAGCTGTCTTTATCAATGTCACTGCCAACGCCTGACTCCGCAGGCACTCACGGGGCATCTGGACGAAGCCGAGTTTTGCGAAAGTCTTACGAGCTGTGCGCACGGATAAAACCGCGAGTCGAGGGTCAAAGCGAGTCCAAGGGCCAAACTTATGATGCCGATCCAGGAAGAACTGCTGAGGGAATTTCACGATTTTGCTTCAACCGCGGCCACGGCAAATTCCGTGATGGAACATATTGCTCAGCGTCTCCACGAGAAAATGGCGCGTTACAACTGGGTCGGCTTTTATCTTGTCGATCCCGCCGACTCGGGCGTTTTGCTGGTGGGAGCTTATGTCGGCAGCTTCGCACCCAACGCTCGCATCCCTCTCAACATTGGATTGTGCGGTGCCGCGGCCAGTACCGGACAGACCGTAGTTGTCGATGATGTCGCCAAGGATCCGCGTTATCTCGCGGGATCGCCGCTGGTGAAAAGCGAAATTGTCGTTCCTATTATCGTCAAAAACAAATTGGCGGGCGAACTCGACATTGAAAGCTATTTCTCTCGGGCGTTCGATAAATCGGAACAGGGCTTCATCGAAGCCTGTGCTGATCTGGTGGCAAAGTATTTGGCGAAGTCATAAGCTGGAGAATCGAAGAAATGGATGATTAGATAGAACCTTCTTCGCCGTTCCCAGGCTCGAACTGCGCCACGCAATCAGGGATTGTAGTGTGCCAGCCAGGCGGCAATTTCGCGAAATACGTCCTGCCGCTGCTCCCATAGCGTAGGAAAATGCGGCGAACCGGGATAGGTAACCATGCGGGTCGTCTTACCCCGCGCCGCCAGCACCTCAAACAGTTCCCGCCCCTGATAGGTTGGCACGCGCTCGTCTGCCGCCCCATGCAGTATGAGCAGCGGCGTGGTCACGTTCTCGGAATGCATGACGGCCGAGAACACCAGGAACGCCTCCGGATTTTTGTCGGGCCAGCGAGCATCGTAATCGATCTGCTGAAGATCGCTGGTCCACATGAAGCTGAGCCAGTCGGTAATGCCCGCGCCCTCAATGGCGGCTTTGTAGCGATGGGTCTGAGTGACCGTCCACGACGTCATAAAGCCGCCGGCGCTCCAACCGAATATCGTCAGCCGATTCGGATCAGCCCAACCCTGCGCGATCGCATAGTCGGTAGCGCTATCCACATCGCGATAGGCGCGATCTCCAAAGTGCTGGTAGATCGCGTTCAGGAAATCAGTGCCATAGCCAGTTGAGCCGCGATATTCCGGCTGGAGCACGATATATCCCATTCCGGCGAAAGTCCGCGAAAATATATCGAGCCGCAGCGAGTCGTTCGCTTCCGGCCCGCCGTGAGGAAACACCATAAAGGGATAGGGCCGGCCAGCCTTGTAATCCGCCGGAAACGTAGCGATGCCTTCCAGCGCAATTCCTTCTTTGCTGGTCCAGTGAACCGCGCGCACGTCGCCCAATGCAACTTTCGCGAGCTGGTCGTCGCCTTCTTTGGTAATCCGCTGCAGAGCTTTGTCCTGCGCGATGGCGACATTCGAAGCGTGTTGCGGATCGGCGACCGTGAAGGCTTGCACGTCAGGTGCCGAAGCCATCTGCGGAGAGATCGGACCATTATTGACGGTCCCGTCCGGCCACTGATAAGTCGAGGTCAGCGAGTCATTCCGAAAAGCGTCGACTTCAGACCTGACGCCGCGGGCCACGATCGCCCAGGCATTCCCTTTCGCATCGACAGAAAGCTGCTCTGCGCTGCCTTCGAGCTTGGGCGTGCGATCCGCCGGAGTTCCGCCAGCGGCGGCGACGGTCCACACATGGTCCGGCGTCAAAACGGGCGAAGTCGTGCTCAGAAATGCCAGATCTTTGTCTCCGTTGATCCAGCCAATACCGCTGGTTGCATCGTCGAGCGTAGCCACATGCCGCGAACCGGTCGCGCTGCACACATCGATGAACGAGCGCACATAATGAAATCCAATCTTGCGTGTTTGCGACAGCACTGCGATCGAAGAGCCGTCACGCGACCAGGCAACCTCCGCAATATCTTTCAATGTCGAACACCACCAGCTCCCGCCCGAACCGTCGACGTTGAGTACATACAGGCTCGTGGGCGGATCTTCGACAATGGTGTGCACCTCGGCCAACGGATCGGGCAGCCGTGGATCGGCCAGGGCCGCGTAATGCGTGCCGTCGGGAGAAATCACCGGAGAATGAATGCCCCTGGGCAGCGCCGTGAGCGGAACCGGCGCGGCTGCCGCCGCGGCTGGCGTATTGGCCGGCGCAAGCGGCATGGTGGCGAGCTGTGCCGTCTTGTTGCTTTCGTACACGCCATACAGCGCGTTCCCCTCACGAGTGAATCCCACTGGATGAAATTTATCGGGAAGATTGAGGTTGCGGGATTCGCCACCGGAAGTTGAAATCAAGTGCCACTCTGTATTGTCGGGGCCCTTGGCGCCGCCAAACCGGACGCGGTAGAGAACATTCTTGCCGTCGGGCGAAACTGCAACCGCCGCCGCGCTATGGAGTGAAGCCGCATCTTCGAAGGTGAAAGGATGGCGCGGATTTTCAGCTTGAGACGCGAGCGAAGTGAGCAACAGAAAAATCGCGGGAAATGCTTTCTGGAACATAACCACTCCTCTGAACTGTTTCCTCCGAATGAAGGAAAGCATATCAGCGCCGGAGGAAAAGAAACTACTGGACTCGAGTTGTTGCCAGGAACTTTCTTACGAAAAGTCTTACCTCGCCGCGAGGAGCCAGCCATCGCGATTACTCGCTGGTGAAGTAATCCACGGTGACGGGGTTTTCAAACAGTGAATAGTCGCGAGTCACCACGGTAATGCCGCTCTCGGTAACAAAATAACGCTGGCGGTCGGCCTCGGCGTCGTAGCCAATCGTGGTGCCTTCGGGAATATGCACATCGCGGTCGAGAATGGCTTTGCGAATGCGGCAACGCCTTCCCACGCTCACGTGCGAGAACAAAATGGAATCGTCCACTTCCGTGTAAGAATTCACGCGCACATCCGGCGAAAGAATTGAGTTTTTCACCACTCCACCGGAAACGATGCATCCGTTGGAGACGATTGAATCAAGCGCAGTCCCGGTGCGCCCCGATTCCGCAAAAACAAATTTCGCCGGCGGATACTGCCGCTGGTGCGTTCGAATTGGCCACTGCTCGTCATACAAATTAAAAATCGGCGACACCGAAACGATGTCCATGTTGGCTTCGTAGTAGGCCTCGAGGGTACCTACATCACGCCAGTACAGCGCTTCTTTCTTATTTTCGTCGACGAAGTCATAGGCATAGACGCGGTAATCGTCGACCATCTTGGGCAGAATATCTTTTCCGAAATCGTGACTGGACTGCGGGTTCTCCGCGTCTTTCAGCAGCACGGGAATGAGTACATCGGCATTGAAAAGATAAATGCCCATCGACCCCGCGACTTTCGCCGGATTAATGGGTGAGCGCAGCTTAGTTTCTTTCGGCTTCTCCTCGAAGCCCTTGATGCAGCCGTCTTTGTCCACGTCCACTACGCCGAAACGGAAAGTCTCTTCGGGATCGATCTGTATCGTGGCCAGCGTAATGTCGGCAGCCGAATCCTGATGCTGCTTCATCATCTTGCCGTAATCCATTTTGTAGATGTGGTCGCCGGAAAGAATGAGCACGTGCTTCGGCTGCTCGGAGCCGATGGAATAAATATTCTGATACACCGCGTCGGCGGTGCCCTGATACCACTGGTCGCTCACCCGCTTCATGGGCGGCAACACTTCCACGAATTCGTCCACTTCGCGGCCCAGAATATTCCAGCCTTCGCGGATGTGCCGATTGAGCGACAGGGCCTTGTACTGAGTGAGGATGTAAACGCGGCGCAGATCCGAATTCAGGCAATTGGAAAGGGTGACGTCAATAATGCGATAGATGCCGCCGAAGGTGACTGCGGGCTTCGCCCGGTCGCGAGTTAGAGGATAGAGTCGTTCTCCGGCGCCGCCTGCCAAAAGAACCCCGAGAGTATCTTTCATTCCATCCCTCAGATTCCGTTCCGGCGCTCACCCGCCGGAATCTTGCTTTTCGCTCGGCAGATACGAAAAGAAAACAGTAGATGGTAGCACAGCCGGAAGGGTTGCTAGCACCGGGTGGAACGCGCAAGTAGTAGGGTATTTCGACCTTGTCATTCCGAGCGCCTTTTTTCTGTCGCGAGGAACCTGCTTTTCCAGTGGTGGACCACTAAGGTCGCGGTCAAAGTTGCCCACTACCGAATGCGCAGAAAACAACCCATTACCCGGAACCCAGCAAACCTGGAGACCGAATCCGTATAATGCGGAAGTTGCCGGGCCACCGGAGGCGGATGCTCAGAACGAAAAATTCCCGTACCGCCAAGCTCCTCGGTATGGAAACGCACATCACTCGCCGCGATTTTCTCAACGCAACCCTACTCGCCTCCGGAACTCTGCTACTGAATGCCGCATCTCCAGCTGATCTGCTGGCAGCGCGGCCCGGCACACGTCCATCCGACGCAAAGCTAAGCGAAGACGACTGGACCGGTTACGGAGGCATTGGCGACTACGCCAACTCCAACGGCAACACGCTGCAGGTAATGGAGGCGGGACACCAGATTCGCGACGCCGTGTTTGAGAGCCTTCCCGGCAGCGTGATCGATACTGGCGAAATCTACGATTGCGTGGTGGTCGGCGGCGGAATCAGTGGCTTGGCTGCCGCCCTGATTTTTCAGCGGCTGGCCGGCCCGAATAAGACATGCCTACTCCTCGACAATCATCCGATTTTCGGTGGCGAGGCCAAGCGCAACGAATTTCTCGTGGACGGTCACCGCTTGATGGCGCACCAGGGTTCGGCGTTCTTTCCTGTTCCCTATCCCCACAGCTTTATTGCGCGGTTCTACGAATCGATCGGACTGAAAACCCCGCGCCTCGAATATCAGAAATGGGGTGGCTCCGCCCCAGAGATGCAGCTCAGCCGCACGCCTTACCTCGGCTCGGCGCCGAGCGCGACTTACTTCGGAGCCAAGTTCGGCCATCCGCGCGGATTGTGGCTTACGGACCCATGGGGCAAGCAGGCCGGCCAAGCGCCAGTTTCCGCGAAGGCACGCGAAGAGTTGATGAAGTATGAGTCCGCTCGCGACTCCGGCGCCCGCGCGCCAGAATATTCCGGCGACGCCATCTCGCGGCGGCTCGACACTATCACCCTCGAAGATTACATGATCGAGCGCCATGGAATCAGCCGCGAAACCATCCGCGAATTCTTGTCCCCCGGCGAAGGCGGAGGCTACGGACTCGGTCCCGACGCGCTTTCAGCCTTCACCGCGTATGCGGCCGATATGCTGCATCCGCTCGACATCAGCGATGAGACCGGGACGCAAATGTTTCCAGACGGGAACGGCGGCATTGCGCGTTTAATCACGAAGACGCTGATCCCGGAATCGATTGCCGGAAGCGGATCGCTGGAAGACGTATGCCGCAACGCTGTAAACTTCGCCGCGCTCGATCGCGCTGGCGCGCCGGCGCGCATTCGGCTGGATTCAACTGCGGTATGGGTGAGGCATGGCGACGCGAAAGAAAACGGCGATCCAGCAAAATCCGAATCTGTCACCATTGCCTACACGCGCGGCGGAAAGGCGTATCGCGTGCGAGCGCGCTCTGTGGTGATGGCAGGCGGAAGTTGGACCACTCGCCACATCGTCCGCGATCTTCCAAACGATCGTGCCGCCGCATACAGCCAGTTCTATCGCGCTCCCTGCATGATGGCTAATGTCGCCGTGCGCAACTGGCGCTTCCTCTACAAAATGGGAATCTCGGGCTGCCAGTGGTTTGAGGGACTAGGAAGTTACATGCAGGTGCGCAAGCTGGCGCTCTGCGGCGCCGACTCGCCCACCATCGGCCCCGACTCACCGACGGTGCTCTCCATCAAAGTTTTATATCCATACCCCGGCCAGCCCACCGAGCAGCAAGGAAACATGGGACGGGCGGAATTACTCTCCACTCCGTTCCGCGATTACGAACGGCAGATTCGTCAGCAATTTACCGAGATGTTCGCCCCGTCGGGATTCGACTCCGCGCGCGATATAGCCGGAATCATCCTCAACCGTTGGGGACACGCCTATCTCAGCCCCGCGCCCGGATTCTTTTTCGGCAAGAACGGAAATCCCGCACCCGGAGACGTTCTACGGGCGGCGCCCTTCGGCAGAATCGCATTCGCGAACACAGATTTATCGGGAGTGGCCGACCATCGCTCATCCATTATTGAGGCAGATCGCGCCGTGGGGCAGTTGCTAGATCAGGTGTTGGCTACCTGAGATTGCGGAAGGAATTTCGATAGCTTACTTGCTCTTGTCTTTATCGGGCTTGTCGTTATCGTGCTTCTCTTCGTCGATCTTGATGCGAAGCGACTTCAGGAATTTCAGATCCTGGTCATTGATTTTGAACTCAGGATTCGTGGAAAGAGTAGTGACCAGCGAAGTTTTATCTGACGATTTTTCGCCCTGCTTGCTCACGCCAATCGTGGCTTCGAGCACCAGAAAAATGTCGTATCCACCTTCCTTGATGCGGGAGACAACTTCAGAGATCTGCTCGGAATCGGACAGGGATTCGTTGATCGCGTCGCCGAGCTCTTTCATCAGTTGCTTGAGTTGTGGATCCACTGTGTCCCCCTGTTAATACCCAACTTATCACGACGCGGCGTCAGGCGCGAGTCGCCAAGACTTCCAGATATTCGCCCTCCACCGCGGTTGTACCATCCGTCGCTGTATTCTCTTCTTCCCACAACGCCTCCAGCTTCGCAGCCAGGGTAGCCTGTGCGGATTCGTCCAGTCTCGAAAATGCCACCTGAGTTGGACCGAAGTATTGGCGGAAGAAACTCACCATTTCCTTCGGCGGAAACGGGTACGCCATTCGTACTTTTCGTCGAGTGCAGCGGATTTCACTCGACCCCTGCCTCAGCCGTGAGCGTACGGTCGTTTCATCTCCCCATAAAATAGGAGGCGGAACTCCGGGCGGAGGCGGCACCATCTCAGCCGTGGCACGAAATGTCTTGCTTACGAAGCCTTGAGGCGTCCAGTTCGCCATCGCGACCAGCCCGCCGGGTTTGCAAACCCGAAGCAGTTCGGATGCAACGACATCGGGCCGCGGCGCGAACATTGCCCCGAACATACTTAGCACGATGTCGAATGAGCCGTCGGGATAGGGAAGTTGCTCCGCGTCGGCTTCCTCGAAATGAATATCGAGTTTTTCGGCGGCGGCTCGCTGCTTGGCCTGTTCGAGCAGGTTTGTAGCAATGTCAACTCCGATCACTTTAGCTCCGGCTCTGGCAAGCGGAAGCGCGGTATTTCCGGTTCCGCAGGCGACATCCAGCGCGCGATCGCCGCGCTTTATGCCGATGCGCTGAACAAAGTCTTCGCCTTCGCTGGAGATGAAAGGAGCAATCTGGCCGAAATCCCCGGCCATCCAGGCAGCCTTCATACCGGACTTCACGCGCGCTAGATCGGGTGAGACCGTTTGCATGACACCAATCCTTTAGATGCCGGCCGAGAAGGAACGGTTCGTTGCCGTATGGCTGCGCCATTGTATCCCTGGGGGCTGTTAAAATCGAGGCCGTGAACAAGGTTTCTACCCTACGAAAGCTGGGAGTGGCAGCGCGAGTGGCCAGTCAGCAGGCCGGACGCAGCCGTACTTTCAGCGCTGTAATGAGCGGGGTCCGCACCACGGGTCGATCGTTCGGACGGGCAGCACACCAGTTGTGGCTGGAGGTGACGGGAGTCATCTTCCTTATCCTGGCGCTCAGTTTTGCGGGCGCCAGCGTGAAGGAGTACGAAAAGTATCATGCCGCAGGTGTGGGCGGGGGTCGCATGGCGACTGCAATTTGCTTCACCGTAGTTTTCGCGTGGTTCGGCGTGAGTTCGTTTTGGAGGGCGCGCAGAAAAAGTCAGCGTCAGTGAATGGCCTTTTGATGGCGGATTCGTGAGCAACTATTAGAGCTAAAAAAAAACTAGAAGCAGTTGGGACTATAAGATCCGAGAATAAGCTGAGGCAGCCCGAAATGAGAGGCTATTATTTCCTGATACTCGGAGCCGTGTGGATCGGGGTCGCAGGCATTCTCGACAGAGTTGTTTTTGGTATTCATTTACACGGGTGGAGTCCTGCTACAGCCGCCATGTTTTTCCGCTTGATACCACCTGTCCTTTTCTACGGTTGGATCGTCCCGGCTGCGCTGGGCTTTTGGCTCATATGGGCGAAGAAGTAAGAAACTCGAAACAGCCGGCAGCCAGCGAGTTACGTTTGGGGAACGATCGATGATGGAAAAGCTGAAGCGCCGCCCACAAGGTGCCCCGGAGATCGAGACTTCCTCCCACATTGCCGTCAATCCGCTCTACGCTCCCGGCGATCTCAAGGGCTCCGACTACGAATCCGAAGTCGGCTATCCCGGCGAATATCCTTTCACTCGCGGCGTTCAGGCCACCATGTACCGTGGCCGCCTCTGGACCATGCGCCAGTATGCGGGTATGGGCGACGCCGAGGAATCCAACAAGCGCTACAAATATTTGCTGGCAAACGGCACCACCGGGCTTTCTGTAGCCTTCGATTTGCCCACCCAGATCGGCCTCGATTCCGATCATGCGCTGGCCGCTGGCGAAGTCGGCAAGGTCGGGGTCGCGATCGACTCCATTGAAGACATGCAGCGCCTGTTCGACGGCATCGATCTGACCAAAATTTCTACATCGATGACCATCAATGCCACGGGATCGATCCTGCTGGCCTTGTATGTGGCCGTCGCGCGGCGCCAGGGCGTGGACATTGGCAAGCTTTCGGGTACGGTGCAGAACGATGTGCTGAAGGAATATATCGCGCGCGGGACTTACATTTATCCGCCGCAGCAGGCGTTGCGCGTCATCACCGATATGTTCGCCTGGGCCAATGAGAACGTTCCCGACTGGAATACGATTTCGATTTCCGGCTATCACATGCGGGAGGCCGGATCCACCGCGGTGCAGGAAGTCGCATTCACGCTGGGCAATGGCATGGCCTACGTGGAGGCCGCAATCAAAGCCGGGCTTGATGTGGATCAGTTCGCCCCGCGAATTTCATTCTTCTTCAACGCACACAACAATTTCCTCGAAGAAGTCGCGAAGTTCCGCGCCGCGCGCCGCATGTGGGCCCGCATCATGCGCGAGCATTTCAAAGCCAAAAATCCGCGCTCGTGGATGCTTCGCTTCCACACCCAAACCGCCGGCTCGACACTCACCGCGCAGCAACCGGAAAACAATATTGTCCGCACCGCGATTCAAGCGCTGGCGGCCGTCCTGGGAGGAACGCAATCGCTGCACACCAATTCTTACGACGAAGCTCTCGCCCTGCCAACTGAGCAGGCGGCGCGCATCGCGCTGCGAACTCAGCAGATCATCGCTTACGAATCTGGCGCGCCCCAGACCATCGATCCGCTCGCGGGCTCTTATTACGTCGAATCGCTCACCAACGAAATCGAAAAGCGCGCGGCGGAATATCTGGGCAAGATCGAAGTCCTTGGCGGAATGCTGAAAGCCATCGAGCGCGGCTACGTGCAACAGGAAATTCAAAACGCCGCTTACGAGTTTCAACAGGCGGTTGATGAGGAGCGAGCCGTCGTAGTTGGCGTAAATAAATTTGAAGTCGAAGAAGAAAAGCCGATTCCCATCCAGCGCATCGACCCCGCGCTCGAAGCCAAGCAAATCGAACGGGTGCGCGCCCTGCGTGCCAAGCGCGATGCCGGCCCGTGGAAATCGGCACTAGCAGGCATTGAAGACGCAGCGCGGTCAGGCGCAAATGTCATGCCACGCATTCTGGCCGCGGTCGAGGCCCGCGCAACCGTAGGAGAAATTTCCGACGCCATGCGGCGGGTTTTCGGGGAATACAAAGAAGCGGTTGTGATTTAGAAATATCTTGTAGAGAGCCACCTCGCAGCCGCGAGGCTAGCCGTCGTGCGGTGTACGCATTTCGCGGGCGAGAGCGCCCGCGCCACACTTTCACGCCGGCTGGGCCTGCATGTCCGTGACTACTCCGTCCAGATGCGCCAGCGCCTCTTCCACCGTCAACGAATACATCTCGCGTCCTAAGCCTTCCCCCGCCTGCAGCGCGCTCTTCAAATAATGTCCGGCAATTTCCACCGCCAGCGAATCCGTAATCGCCTTCCCAGTTCGCTTTTTATATTCTACCCACGCCGGATGCGGCAGCGCGACCCACACGGTTCGTCCGTCCACCAGGAATTTAATGTCGACGGCATCGGCGTGGCGCGTGGCGATGGCAACAATGATCGACTGATACAGGCAGTGCACCTGCTTCTTGGTCCAGCGATCGGTAGCGTGAAAGTCTCGGTACATGCATAAAACTATAACGGAGCGGAATGGAACCGGCAAACGCTTCAAGGCGGCGTCGGACCTCGGACGTCGGACTTCGGCTCGGACGCAATGGTGATATCTGATGTCGCTGAGGCCGGATGGTCCAATGCCTGAGGTCTGATGCCTGAGGTCCGACGTCTGAGGTCCGAAGTCTGAGGTCTGAAGTCCGACGCCCGATGTCGTAACATGGAACCGTGCCAACCCGGGCCCCGAACAAATCTAAACTGACCATCCTTCGCGCTGACCAGTTGAGCCGGCTGCCCTGGCTGGTCCACGGATTCTCCACTCGGCTCGGGGGCTTTTCGCGCCGTTACGGCGGCCAGAATCTAAATCTCGGCTTCACGAAAGAAGATTCCCGCGCGGCGGTGGAACGAAACCGCGCTGCTTTTCTCCGCGAACTGGGGGCTGAAATTCAGACTCGGCATGCTTTGCGCAAGCTTGCAACCGGTCCGCTCATCACCATTCGCCAAATTCACTCCGACGTCATTCGCCACGTGGATGCGCTCCCAGGAGAACCGCTCACGGGCGACGGACTAATCACCGCAACTCCCGGCCTGCTGCTGGGAATTCAAACCGCTGACTGCCTTCCCGTTATTCTGGTCGACACCGAGCGTCACGCCGTCGGAATTTTTCACGCCGGCTGGCGCGGCTCGGCGCTGCGAATCGTGGAGAAAGGCGTCGGCGACATGCACCGCTGCTTCGGTACCCGTCCTCGCGATCTGAAAGCCGTGATCGGCCCCGGCATTCGAGGTTGCTGCTATGAAGTCGGAGAAGAAGTTCGCGTCAAATTTGAATCCCAATTTCCCTATGCCGCTAAACTGTTTCGCGAAGTCAAAGAGTCTGACCCGGTGCGGGAAAAATACCCTCTTCTATTTCTCAGCGCCCGACCTCCCGGCCACAGCGATTCGCTCCACAAGATTTTTCTCGACCTGGTGGAAGCTAACCGTCAGCAGCTGCTCGCTGCGGGCGTGCCGGCACAGAGCATTGAAATGTCTCCGCACTGCACCCAGTGTCGTACGGACCTGCTGTTTTCTTATCGCGCTGAAAAAGGCCAAACGGGACGGATGATGGCGGTGGTAGGGATGCAAGAGTAGCCAGACATTTGAGACGGCCGGCAATGCCGCGAGAACTCGGACGTCCGCGAACTTTTAATTAGCGTGCCGCTGAAGCTGGGGTTCCAGCATGGAGGACTTTCCCTTTGGATCGAAAATTGGCTGTGTCAGTGCTTGCCATACTACTCACTCTTTCGGCAGTCACGACCTATGGCCAGGTCTCCCCAGCTTCTATCGACGCCATCTTTTCATCGTTGAAATCCAGCAATGCTCCAGGTGCCGCGGTCCTTGTCGTCCAAAATGGAAAAGCGATCTTTCGCCGAGGATACGGCGTAATCGATTCGCGCACGCTGCATTCGATCGACGCCAGAACAAATTTCCGCCTGGCCTCCTTTACCAAGCAGTTCACCGCAACCACCATCATGCTCTTAGCGCGCGATGGCAAGCTGCACTATGACGACCATCTCACGGATTTCTTTCCTGAATTTCCGGCCTACGGAAAATCCATCACGGTCCGCAATCTGCTCAACCACACTTCCGGCCTGCGCGATTACGAGGAACTGCTGATGAAGCAATATCCCGGGATTCCTCCTGAAAAGATTCCGCAGATTCATGACGCCGGTGTTTTGCAACTGCTGGAACAACAGAACAGCGGAGACTTTGCGCCGGGATCGCACTGGGAATACAGCAACTCAGGTTATGCTGTGCTGGCGATGATCGTGGAGAAGGTTTCGGGCAAAAGCTTTGGAGATTTTCTGCAGGAAAAAATCTTCACCCCTCTGAAAATGAAGAACACTTTGGCCTATGAGAAGGGAAAAAACAACGTACCGCACCGAGCCTACGGCCATAGCAAGGGGGACGGAGCCTGGCGCGAAACCGATCAGAGCCCGACTTCCGCCGTACTGGGCGACGGCGGCATTTATTCGTCGCTCGACGATCTGGCGAAATGGGATCGTGCTTTGCGCGAGCACACGCTGCTCAGCGCAGAGGAGATGCGTCCAGCACTGACTCCAGTTCAACCCACCGGCGGACCATCGAAGTTCGACGATGGCTCGGCAATAAGCTATGGCTTTGGCTGGTTTCTCGACCCCTACAAGGGACACACTCGCATGTTCCACAATGGCAGCACCATCGGTTTCCGCACCACGATTCAGCGCTTCCCCGCCGATCAATTAACGATAATCGTGCTGGCGAATCGGGAGGATGTAGATCCCGAAGCTCTCGCGCTGAAGGTCGCCAATCTATATTTGGGAAACGCGCCGTAAGTGGAAGTATCGCTGCCGGAAGAATCCAGAGCTTCTCAGTGGCAACGGCGTCAAACAGACTGCCCGCAGATTGTCTCAGGTTCCTTAAATGCTAAACGGATGGTGGGACGGAAGTTGCGGGCGGGGCAGGAGTTGGTGTCGCCGCTGCGGCTTCATTCACTAAATCTTTCAGCTCTTTGCTGGGTTTGAAGAATGGAATCTTCTTGGCCGGAACTTCTACGCGTTCGCCGGTCTTGGGGTTGCGTCCGACTCGAGGCTTGCGCTGGCGCGTGCGGAAGCTGCCAAAGCCGCGGATTTCGATTTTATCGCCGGCGCGCAGCGAGCGCACCACGCTGTCGAAAATCGTTTCCACGATCACTTCGCTGTCTTTGCGCGTAAGTTCCGCCAAACGCGAGACTTCGTCAATCAGATCGGCTTTGGTCATAAACGCCCTCTTCGTTCCGGGTTCTTTAATTTCTTTAGTTGATGCTTACTCAGCGCTGCGCGGCGTGTCAGTCGAAAAGATGGACACTCTCAGGCCAGTTCGGTTCGGCAAGACCCGAGCCGCGTCCTGCATAACCTTCTCAAATTTCAGGGGGTTAATGCAAGTTACGGCGCGGATACGCCCGTGGCCGGGCCGAATAAGAGGTCTGAACTACTTCCACAGATAGTAGAAGCCCACCTGTTGCTCCAGCATCTTTTCGCGGCCGGGCAGAAATTGAGAGATGTCGCCGAGGAGTAGATCCATCAGCGTCTTGCGGTCTTTTTCCGGATGCACCAGCGTGGGCTCGCCATGGATGCCCACCGACTTGGCGGTGTCCGCGACAGCGGTCTCGAAATCCCCAACGCCGTCGATTAATTTCATCGACATAGCCTGTTCGCCGGTCCAAACTTTGCCGTTGGCGATGGACTTCACATCGTCGTACTTCAGACCGCGGCCGTCGCTCACCGCCTTCACGAATTGTCCAAACATGTTATTGATTAGGTCTTGCATATAGGCCTGCTCAGCCGGAGTGAGATCGCGGGCCGGATTCCCGGTATCTTTGAATTCACCGGTCTTGATAACGACGTTTTTCAGCTTGGCCCACTTCAGCAGATCGCCATAATTCATCCACTCGGCGATCACGCCAATAGAACCGACGATGCTGCCAGAGTCGGCATAAATCTTGTCCGAAGCCGAGGCCACATAGTACGCGCCGCTGGCTCCAACCGTCTCAATCGAAACCACCACGCGCTTCTTCTTTTCACTGCGAAGGCGCTTGACCTCGCGGTAGATTTCCTCCGAAGCGGCCACGCCGCCGCCAGGGGAATTCACGTGCAGAATAATGGCCTTGATCGACGAGTCGTCGCCGAACTTCTTCAGCTCACTCACCACCGGCTGTGGAGAAAGGATCACTCCATCCAGATCGACCACGCCAATGCGGTCACCAAACGAGGTAATGCTGGTGGCCTCGCCTCCACCCGCACGCAGCGTGAGGTAGACGAGCGTGAATACAGCCAGCACGAAGAGAAAAAAAGCTCCCCCGCCAATCAAAACCCACAGTAGAGTGCGCGAGCGTCCTTCAGCCATGGGGAAAGTTTAGCACTTCGCGGGATTGGGCACCGGCCAAAGACACGCCGTCGCTCAAGCCTTGGATTCGTATCAGGGCATCGCTTCAGCGATGCCGAAAATGTATTCGAAAGAACTGTCGGCTTCAGCCGCTGCCGTTCGGCAAAACCCGCTAAAGCGTAACCACTTTCAGCGCCGCGCGCTGCACTCCAACTTCAATCGGCGTGCGGCAAACATATTCTCCATCCGCATAAACATCCAGCGGATATTCCGTTTCCACCCGCGCTCGCGTCGCCTGAAAATACGAAACTTCGCGAACCTTCAAATGTTTACCGCTATAGACGCCAGGAAATAAACGCAAGAGCCGCAAGGGCGCGACTGCACCTACAACGCAGACATCAAGCAAGCCGTCGTCCATTTTGGCCCGGGGCGCAATCTTCATTCCGCCGCCGTATAAAGGAGTATTGGCGAAGGCCGCCAAGAGGGTAGGCTGATCGCTGCGAGTGCTCCAGTCGGAATTCTGAACGCGGAAATTCAGAGGAGTTTTGTTCGGACTTTCGATCGGCGTCAGAATTTTCATTCGCACCGGAGCAAAACTGAAAATCGCTGGAGCCAGACTAAGTAAGTATCCTCCCTGCCCTCGCAGCCAGCGTGGCAGCCGGTTGGCGCGCCGCGCAGCCTCGGCGTCGAGCCCAACTCCCGCCACCGAACAAAAATAACGCTCATGTGGCGCGGACCTGCCCTGAGCGGTAGTCGAAGGGGACCCGCCCGCGTCTTCCATGACAGAAATGACTCCCAGGTCAATGCTGCGCACGTTGCCCACGCCCGCGCAAAACTTCTTCCAAGCCGCAAGCGAGTCGCGCTCGCGCCGCAATCCCAGCGCCCGGGCAAAATCATTCCCACTTCCTGCAGGCACGGTTAGAACTGGCAGCCCGAGGCGCACCATCGGCCCGAGATGACGATGAATAGTCCCGTCGCCGCCAAAGATCAGAATCACATCGGCTTGGTCGCCGGAAGAGGGCATGCCCATGCGCCATTCGACGCCGGGATCGGACTTTTGAAAAGGCTTGAGGTCTTTCGCAGAACATCCCAGCCCGAGAATAGCAGCGACGCGCATAGGCGCGGACGAGAGTAGCAGAATTCAGTACGGACACACAGCAGCGGGCACAGCCTATAGAAGTTGTGTCATCCTGAGCGAAGCGAAGGACCCCATGTCTGCGTGCGGCGTGACGGCTTTAAGAGGAGTTCTTTTACCTGGCGTCAGGGGACCGCACGGGGCCCAGCCCGCATCTGGAAACGCCCAGCAAGGCCGCTGCCAGTGCCACAGGGCAAGGGGTCCTTCGACTCCGCAGAACGATTCGCGAGGCGAATCGCTCTGCTGCGCTCAGGATGACATTTGCTTAGATGTTGTTTGTGAGTGAGCTTCGATCGCCCGGACAGCCGGGGCCGGTGTACCCACAATGGACATTGGTGGTTACCAGCTGATAACGGCAATTCGCAGCTGTTTGCCGACTCTGAGACGAAACTTCAGAGGACTTACTGGAGACGAAGGAAGACCGATCCGAGGATCGCGGAATACAGTGTCGCCGACCCTCACCGAGCCCTGCTTTATTTTTCGGGCGGCATCAGTTGCAGAATCTGCGAGCCCGCATTTTGCTAATAGACGATCCAACCTTATGCCGAGTGCTTGGTCGCCAGCAACGTTCACCCCCGAGGCTTCACTGATTGACCATGCAATCTCGGCCAAATTGACGAAGACCTCTTCGATGCTTTCCGGCACTTCATCTTTCTGAAACTGCCTCGCCCAATCCTCGGCCGCCTTTGCGGCTGCCTCCGCTGAATGAAAGTCCGCCACGATCGGCCGCGCCAGATCCTTCTTTGCCTGCATCGGGTGCATGCTGCTTTTCATCTTCTCGATCTCGGCCACTTGCACATCCGTCAGCAGCTCGTAATAGCGCCACATCATCTCGTCGGAGATGCTCATGATTTTTCCATACATCTCCAGCGGCGGTTCGTGGATACCGATCGCGTTGCCCAGCGACTTCGACATTTTCTGCACGCCGTCGAGCCCTTCGAGAATCGGCGTCGTCAGCGCAACTTGCGATTCCTGCCCGTAAGCGCGTTGCAGTTCGCGGCCCACCAGCAGATTAAATTTCTGGTCGGTGCCCCCGAGTTCCACGTCGGCTTCGAGCGCCACCGAGTCATATCCCTGCACGAGCGAATACAGCAGTTCGTGCACCGAGATGGGCTTCTCCTCCTTGAAGCGCTTGTGAAACTCCTCCCGCTCCAGCAACTGTGACACCGTGTACTTCGACATCAGCCGCACGAAATCGTCGGGCGTGAACGCACCCATCCAGCGGCGGTTGAAATCAATTACAGTCTTTTTTGGATCGAGAATCTTGAAAACCTGCGCCTTATAAGTCTCCGCGTTCTGCTCAATCTGCTCGCGTGTCAGTGGCGGCCGCGTCACGGTCCGCCCCGTGGGGTCGCCGATCATCCCCGTAAAGTCGCCAATCAAAAAAATCGCGGTGTGCCCGAGATCCTGAAAATGTTTCAGCTTGCGCAACACGACCGTGTGCCCCAGGTGCAGGTCAGGAGCGGTCGGATCCATACCCAATTTCACCCGCAGCGGTTTGCCCGAGGCCCGCGATCTCTCCAGCTTGGCGCGGAGTTCGGACTCGCGAATGATCTCCGCTGAGCCCTTCTTGAGATAGGTAAGCTGTTCGTCGACAGGCGCGAAGGTTGACATGAGAAAAGACATTATAAGGAATGTCGAACGCCGGAAGTCAGAATGCAGATGTGGATCGGAATGCGCCAGTAAAATGACAGCCGTTCACATTTGTGACGACCATGCCATACCTCGTGCGCAAGGCAAATGCAGACGACATCCCGCGACTGCGCCCGTTGATTGAGGCGTCCGTGCGTGGGCTGCAAGCCGGAGATTATTCCTCCTCTCAGATTGAAGCGGCGCTCAAAACAGTCTACGGCGTCGATAGCCAGTTGATTGCCGACGGTAGCTATTTCGTTGTCGAAGACACTTCGCACAAAGGCCACCCGTTTGTGGGATGTGGCGGCTGGAGCAAGCGCAAAACCTTATATGGTGGCGATCAATACAAAGGGCGCGAAGATTCACTGCTCGATCCGGCCTGCGATGCCGCGAAAATTCGCGCTTTCTTCGTGCACCCAAACCATGCGCGGCGCGGCATTGGAGGAATGATCCTGAAACAGTGTGAAGATGCGGCGACGGCCGCCGGCTTTACCCGGCTGGAGATGGGAGCGACATTAAGCGGCGTTGCATTTTATAAAGCCAAAGGATACGTAGCGGTTGAAAACCAGCAGGTTCCATTGGGAAATGGAGAACTCTTGTCGATCGTAAGAATGATGAAAAGCACGAAGTAGAAGTTGATTTTTACAGCATCTGACTTCAAGATTTTTTGTTCATGATCTTTTATCAATGATCAGCCGCCGCCCCACCACCTTGAAATTTCCGCCCAGCACAATGTTGATCGCTTGCGTGTAGGCAATGTGTTCCTGCTCTAGAATGCGCACTGCCAGCGTATGTTCGTCGTCGCCATCGAGCACATCAATCGCCTTCTGCACAATGATTGGCCCATGGTCGAGTTCTTCGTCCACGAAATGCACGGTGCAGCCCGAGACTTTTACTCCGTAGGCAAAGGCTTGCTCCTGTGCTTCCAGGCCGGGAAATGCGGGCAATAGCGATGGATGAATGTTGAGAATCCGCCGCGGGAATTGTTGCACGAACCAGGGCGAGAGCAACCGCATGTATCCGGCCAGGCAAACCAGGTCTACATCATTCTTTTTCAAAGCGGCGACAACTTCACGGTCATGCTCTTCGCGCGGCCTGCCCTTCGACGGAATCACCAGCGCGTTCAGGCCGCGCTCGCGGGCGGTTGCGATCCCTGGCGCGTCAGCCTTATTTGCGATTACCACCGAGATCTTCGCGCCGGAAATTCGGGCGGCGTCGACGCTGTCAGCAATAGCAATGAAGTTCGAGCCGCGCCCGGAAAGGAGGATGCCGAGGGAATGCATTCGGGAAACATCTTAATTCACCACGGAGTCACTGAGTCACGGAGAAGAAGAGAAACTTAAAACGCAGAGTGTAAGTCTTCAGTTTATCGATTCAGGTAGAGATTTTCTCTGTGTCTCCGTGCCTCCGTGGTGAAAGCACTCGCTAGCTGTACGTGACCTTGCGCTCGCCTTTGACAATGCGGCCGATGGTGTAAGCTTTCTCTCCGACGCGCTCCAGAACCGACTGCGCTTTCTTGAATTTCGCCGAGGGCACCACCAGCAGCATGCCCAATCCCATATTGAAAGTGCGCAGCATTTCATCCTGCGGCACGTTGCCGAGTTGCTGCAAGTGTTCAAAAATCGGAAGCACCGGCCAGGTCCCCATCTCAATTACAGCGGCTGTGCCCCGGGGCAGAACACGCGGCAAATTTTCGGTGATGCCGCCGCCGGTCACATGCGCCAGCGCCGAAACGCATTGGCCATCAATCAGCTTTCTCAGCGCCGGCCAGTAACTCTTGTGCGTGCGCATCAGTTCGTTGCCAACTTTGTTCTTAACTTCATTCACGTAAGTGTCAGCGGAGTAATGCGCAACCTCGAACAACAATTTGCGCGCCAGCGAATATCCATTCGTGTGCAGGCCATTCGAAGGCATTCCCAGAATAATGTCGCCAATCTGCACATCTTTCCCGGTAATGATTTTCTCCCGCTCCACTACGCCCACAATGAAGCCGGCCAGGTCATACTCTCCATCTGGATAAAAGCCTGGCATCTCCGCGGTTTCACCGCCGATCAGCGCACAGCCGTTGTGCTTGCAGGCGTCGGCGATGCCTTCTACAACTTTTTCCGCGATCGAAGGATCGAGCGTACCGGCCGCCAGGTAATCCATGAAAAAAAGCGGAGCCGCGCCCTGCACCGCAACATCATTGACACAGTGATTCACCAGGTCGGCCCCTACGGTCGAGTGCAAATCCATTTCAAACGCAATCTTTAACTTGGTGCCCACTCCATCCACGCTCGACACGAGCACTGGGTCGGTATATTTCGTCTTGTCAATAGCGAAGAGTCCGCCAAACCCGCCAATCTCGCTGAGCACGCCACGCGTAAAAGTCTTGTGCGCCAGGTACTTGATGCGCTGCTTGGTACGGTTGGCGCGGCTGATGTCGACTCCGGCGTCGGCGTAGGTGACCGGCGTCGGGCTGGGGGTGGGAGTCTTAGCCACAGATTTTTTTCCCTGCGTT
This sequence comes from uncultured Acidobacteriaceae bacterium, assembly GCA_963801885.1. Lineage (GTDB taxonomy): Bacteria > Acidobacteriota > Terriglobia > Terriglobales > Acidobacteriaceae > Sulfotelmatobacter. Next base: position 1,173,996 of record CAWDGL010000008.1, on the reverse strand, counting down.
TCTACTCTCAATGCTTGCGTGGAGGTCAGTGCCGGGTGTCGAAGCGACAACCTAAGGGCCGCTCATTGTAGCACGTTCCGTACAGAGTCGAGGCAGACGCGCAGGAAGGATTCGCAGTCAAAGTCGCTTGCAGCAGATACACTTACAGCGCTGCCGCGAGCGCGCACGCCCGTTCACTACTGCAGGCCTGGACTAATGCGCGATGAAGTCCGAAAAAAAGTAGGCCAGCACTCCGAACAGCGCCAGACCAGAGATGCCGTAGGCGGTAAGAACCCACGCTCCCCGGCCTTCGTGTCGACGAAGAGCAGAGTTAGAAGGAGAGGATTGTTCCGAATCACCAGCGGAAACGACAGGGGCCCGATCTTCCATGCAAAAACCTCCGACGGAAAGATCGTGGCGCAATTACATTATGCGTCACGCCTGCCTCGCGTCATGGCGAGGCAAGACTATCTGAACGGGATTTTACCCCGGATTGGCGATTCTGAGAGAAAAAAAATGTGACCTGAATCACATTATTTATGCAATCAGTCTTCTCCGCAGGATAACTGAATGGTAAACCATCGAGCCTTCGGCATTGCACCGCGCGCTCCCACTCGTCGCAACGTGGGATAATAAGTAGGTTTCCTCCTGACTTAATTATGCGTAATCGTTGCCTCGCTGTTCTCGCTTCTTGCGCCTGCCTGTTCGTTGTCGCCGCCGATTCTCAACAGCCAGCCACGCCGCCGGGTTCCACGCCTCCGACTCAGAATTCCAAGGCGCCGGCCCAATCGCCGGGGCAATCGAATAAGACTGACGTTGCCCCCTCCGGCACTGCCGCGGAAAAAGCCGCGGACGCCCTGAATCCGGCCAAGTCTTCCAAGTATCCGGAGGAATCGTTTCGTCATCGAGCAGATGCATTCCTACTACCGCTTTGAGGCCGACGGCACCGGACGCAAAGAAACAAAAGCTCGCATTCGCGTGCAGAGCGAAGCCGGCGTGCAGCAGTGGGGACAGTTACAAGAGGGATACAACTCCGCCAACGAGCGCGTCGAAATTCCGTACGTACGAGTCCTTAAGGAGGATGGCACGGTCGTGAAGGCCGGCGACGATGCTGTGCAGGATCTGACCGCTCCGGTCGAGCGCGAAGCGCCCGTCTACACCGACTATCGCCAGAAACACATCACCGTCCCGGGCCTGCGTCCCGGCGAAGTTCTGGAATATGACATGGTGACGGTGATTCATACGCCGCTGGCCGCGAATCAGTTCTGGGCTGATTACGATTTTGACAAAAGCAATATTTCGCTCGATGAAACTGTCGATGTAGATGTGCCCACCGGCCGCACGCTCAAACTGAAATGCAAGCCGGGGATGGATCCGAAAGTTACAGAAGACAACGGCCGCCGCATCTATCATTGGTCCAGTTCGCACCTGCAGAGAGAAGATGACTCCGACAAAGCAAAGCAGAAAAAGAAACACCGTCCCGACGACGACCGGCCGGATATCCAATTAACTACCTTCGCAAGTTGGGAACAGGTCGGCCGCTGGTACGCGACCCTGGAGAAAGACCGGCGCGCGCCAACGCCTGAAGTTCGCGCCAAGGCAAAAGAGTTAACTCAGGGCCTGAACAGCGATCTCGAAAAGACTGAAGCGCTTTACGATTTCGTCTCCAAGAACTTCCGTTATGTCAGCCTCTCGCTTGGGGTTGGCCGCTACCAGCCGCACGCGGCGTCGGATGTGCTTCACGACCAGTACGGCGACTGCAAAGACAAGCACACTCTGCTCGCGTCGCTGCTGGAGGCCGAGGGCCTGCACGCTTCTTCGGTGTTGATTAATTCCACCCGCAAACTCGATCCCGACGTTCCTTCGCCCTCGCAGTTCGATCACGTCATCACCATGCTTCCGCTTGGCAATGACAAAGATAAAGACAAACAAGAAGTTTGGATGGACACGACCGCCGAGGTCGCGCCGTTCCGCCTGCTGGCCTATTCCTTGCGCAACAAGCAGGCACTGGTAATTCCTCCCGCCGAACCGCCGTCTTCCGTCCCTCCACATCTCGAACAGACGCCCGCCGACACTCCCATGCCTGACACCGAACTTTCCAACATCGATGGCAAGATTAATGACATCGGCAAGCTCGAGGCGCACGTGCACTATGAGTTTCGCGGCGATGAAGAACTGCTGCTGCGCTCGGTGTTTCGCCGTGTGCCCCAGGCGAATTGGCAGCGTGTGGTGGAAAACGTAAATTCCGGTCTCGGCGGGGACATAACCAATCTCAAAATCAGCGATCCCGCAGCGACCCGCGAAGCTTTCACCATGTCCTACGATGTTTCCAAAGTTAATTTTCTTGATTGGTCCAAGAAGAAAAGCGAAATCGCTTTGCCCCTGGTGCAGTTCAATCTGCCGGAAGTTGGCAGCGGAGACGACAGCGACACCGACTCCGAGCCTTTAAAGCTCGGTCCGAAGGCGGAATATTCCTACCAGATCAAACTGCAATTGCCCGCCAAGTACAGCGCGCACCTGCCGCTGGCTTTCTCGCTGAAACGCGATTACGCGGAATACGACGCCACCTACAAGGTAGAAGGTGAAGTCTTCTCCGCGGGCCGCAAACTGATTCTTCGTCAGGATGAGCTGCCGGTCGCGCGGGCCGCCGATTACGAATCTTTCCGTCACGCGGTCAGCGCCGATCTTGCGCAGAAACTTTCGGTGGAAAGCGCAGTCGCGGGCGTTCCGGTTCCTCCCGCGGATATGAAGGCGGACGATCTGGTCGATAGCGCCCGCGCCGCTATCGACAACGGCAACTTGCCAGTGGCGATGGCGCTTCTCAAGCGGGCCACCGAAGTCGATCCCAAAAACAAATTCGCCTGGAACAATCTTGGTCTGGTGTATTTGGCTATGCATCAGGACGATCAGGCCATCGTCAATTTTCAAAAACAACTCGACGTCAATCCCTACGACGAGTACGCCTACAACAACCTGGGAAGAGTGTATTGGACCGAGCGCAAGTATGACGATGCGGTGAAGGCATTCAATAAGCAACTGGAGAATAATCCGCTCGATAAATTCGCTCATGCCAATCTCGGCGCGATGTACGAGGAATGGCATAAATACGATTTGGCGGTCGCGGAACTGGAGAAGGCAGCGTCGCTCACTCCGGAAGATCCGGAACTGCAAGTCAATCTGGGCAATGCGTATTTGAATCTTGGGCAGGACAAAAAAGCGCTGGCCGCCTTCGATCAAGCCGTGGAACTGGCTGCCACGCCGATGGTGTGGAACAACATCGCCTACCAGCTCTCGCTGAAAGACTCTCACCTTGACCGCGCGCAGCAGTATGCTGAATCGGCGGTTTCTGCAACCGCCGCCGCGCTGCGCAATGTTTCGCTCGATCGCCTGTCGCGCAACGACTTAGGGCTGGTGCCATCGCTGATCGCCTATTGGGACACGCTGGGCTGGGTCCACTTTGCCGAGGGCGATTTCAACAAAGCGGAAAAATACGTCGGCGCAGCATGGGATCTGGGCCATCACGCCGAAGTGGGAGACCATCTCGGACAAATCTATGAGAAGCGCGGCGAAAAAGATCGCGCTCTGCGCACCTATGCATTGTCGATGAATGGAGTGCGCCCCGCTCCCGAGACCCGAGGCCGGCTATCTTCGCTGGTCGGTGGCGACGCCAAGGCCGACGCGACCGTCGCGCACTATAAAGAAGAACTGCAGCACCTGAGCACTATCGACTTGGGCAAGGCGACGCAAACCGGCAACGCCGATTTCTTCATCCTCGTGAGCGGCGGCGGAGGGTCCACCGCGAAAGTGGACGCGGTGAAATTTGTAAGCGGAGACGAGAAGCTGAAATCATACACCGAAGCGCTGCGCACCGCCGACTACCATCTCACCTTTCCCGACGATACACCCGTAAAAGTCTTCCGCCGCGGAACGTTGTCTTGTTCCATGACAACGCGCAACTGCTCGTTCGTGCTGATTCTTCCCGATGAAGTGAGAACGGTAGACTGAAGCCGTTTGCGACTAACAACCCGAGTCGGGACAGCCACGACCCATGTGGAGACAGCCGCCATAGCCCGCCCTGAGCGAAGTCGAAGGGGCTGTCCCGCCGGGGCGAAGCCCGGCGGAATCTATTCAGGAAGTCTCCGCTTGTGCCACGTCGTCGCCTGCTCATAGGCATGTGCCAACCGCAACACCAAATCCTCCCGCCAGTGTGGCCCGGCGATCTGCAAGCCGATGGGCAAGCCACTCTGCGTAAACCCGCAAGGCACGGAAATCGCCGGCAATCCCCAAACGTTAAACGGACGCGTATTGCGCAGCAGCCTGAGCTCCGCCGGCCGCAACGCGTCGGGATCGGACCTCAAATCCGCAATCGCCGGTGCGGGCATCGGCATGGTCGGCGTCACTAGTACATCCACCTCAGCAAAGACTCGCGCGATATTGCGGCGTGCTTCATCCAGTTCACGACGGCGCTGAATATATTCGGCCGCAGAAACATTTTCTCCAGACCGGATGCGCCGCAAGGTTTCCGGCTGGTACAACTCTGGAGTCTTGGCAACGTTCTCGGCGTGATACGCATAGGTCTCCGCAGCCTGCAAAGTGCGATCCGGGGGCACCTCCAGTCGCACTTCTTTCGTCTCCGCAACCAGAGTCGCGATCCCGCGCAACGCGTGTTCCATTGCCGAGGCCACTTCCGCATCGAGATCGTCGAAAAAATACTCGCGCGGCACGCCCACGCGCATCGATTTGCAGTCGTCGCGTAGCGCAGAAACGTAATCCGCAACGGGAACATTTGCCGAAGTAACATCGGCCGCGTCGTAGCCTGCGATCGCCTGCAGCACAGTCGCGGCATCCGCAACACTAGCCGTCAAAGGACCAACATGATCGAGCGACCATGAAAGTGGTATCACTCCGCGGCTCGATACGCGCCCGTATGTCGGCTTCAAGCCCACACAGCCGCAGAGCGCTGCCGGTTCGCGAATCGAACCTGCTGTGTCCGTGCCAATCGCAGCATAGGCAAGGCCGGTAACAACCGCGGCCGCGGACCCTCCCGACGATCCTCCGGCAATTCGACCCGCGTCCCAGGGATTGTGAACGTCGCCAAAATGGCTGATCAAAGAACTGCCGCCATAAGCAAACTCGTGGAGATTATTTTTTCCCACGATGATCGCACCCGCCTGCCGCAAGCGGCGAACCACTTCCGCATCCTGATCCGGAACGCGATCCTTCAATCGAGCACTAGCTGCCGTAGTACGAACGGCCGCTGTGTCGATGAGGTCCTTGAGCGCCATGGGCACGCCATGCAGCGGCCCGCGCCACTCCCCACGCAAAATCTCAGCCTCCGCAATTCGCGCGTGAGCCAGCGCCGACTCTCCCGTAACCGTAATGAATGCGTTGAGCGTGGGGTTCAGCTTCTCAATCCGCCGCAGACACTCCTGCGTAATCGCAACGGGAGAAAGTTCTTTCCGCCGCAGCCGCGGCGCGAGTTCGGAAATGGTTGTAGGAGCAGTCATCGAGCCGACTCATTGTAAAGGTAGCGCTCGCACTCCCCTGTGCTCCTCTGTGTTCTCTGTGGTTAAAGGTTTAAGTTGGTAGCGAAGATTTTCTTTAAACCCACACCGCTTGCCAGTCATCCAAAAGTCCTATAATCGTGACAGGGTTCTGCGGAGCGGAATAATCATGGCAGAGATGACGATCGCGCCCGTTGCAACGCACGGTTTTTTCGTGGATGGCCGCTGGCACGAAGATGGCGACATCGTAGAAATTCGCGCCCCGTACGACGGCAGCATTGTTGCCCGCGTGGTGCAGGGCCGTCGTGAACACGCGGAGGCGGCCATTGCCGCCGCTGTCAAGGCTTTCGGCACCACCCGCCGTCTGCCCGCCTTTGAACGCCAGCGCGTTCTCCGCCGAATTTCCGCCTCCATGCTGGAGCGCAAAGAAGAATTTGCCCGCACGCTTGCGCAGGAAGCCGGTAAGCCCATTAAAGCCGCCCGCAGCGAAGTCGACCGCGCTATCTTCACCTTCAATGTGGCCGCGGAGGAAAGCACCCGCATCTACGGCGAGGTCCTTCCCCTTGACTGGCAGGAATTTACCGCCGGCCGCTGGGGCATTGTGCGCCGCTTTCCGCTGGGACCCATCGCCGGCATCACTCCATTCAATTTCCCCATCAATCTCGTTGCCCACAAAGTTGCGCCGGCCATTGCCGCCGGTTGCTCCATGGTGCTGAAGCCTGCGCCGCAAACGCCGCTCTGCTCGCTGCTTCTCGCCGAGTGCGTGCAGCAAGCGGGCTGGCCCGACGGCGGACTGAACGTGCTCCCACTCTCGAATGAAGATGCTGGCCTGCTCGTCACCGACGATCGCCTCAAACTCATTTCTTTCACCGGCAGCGCGCCGGTCGGCTGGGACATCAAGAAGCGCGCGGGGAAGAAAAAAGTCGTGCTCGAACTCGGTGGCAACGCCGCAGTAATCGTGCACAGCGACGCCGATCTTGAGTACGCCGCCGATCGCTGCGTGGCCGGGGGATTCGGCTATGCCGGCCAGACTTGCATTTCCGTTCAGCGCATTTTGGTGGAGCATTCGGTATACGGAAAATTCACCGACATTTTTGTCGCGGGAGTCAAGAAGCTGAAAACTGGCGACCCGTTGGACGAATCCATCGACGTGGGCCCTCTTATCCGCGAAAGCGATGCGATTCGTACCGTGGCCTGGATCGACGAAGCAGTCCGCGCCGGAGCGCGCCTGCTCTGCGGCGGCGGCCGCAAGGGGCTCATCGTGGAACCAACCGTGCTTACCGGCACCAAGCCCGAGATGAAAGTCAACTGTCAGGAAGTATTCGGTCCCGTCGTGACCGTCGAACCCTATAAAGATTTCGATCAAGCTTTGCGCCAGGTCAACCATTCCAGTTACGGCCTGCAGACCGGCGTGTTCACGCGGGACGCGAAGTTACTTTTCCAGGCCTTTGAAGAACTGGAAGTCGGCGCTGTGATCGCCGGAGACGTCCCTTCCTTCCGCATCGATCAAATGCCTTATGGCGGCGTAAAAGATTCGGGACTGGGCCGCGAAGGCCTCCGCTACGCAATCGAAGAAATGACCGAACCCAAGCTCATGGTGATGAATCTGCGTTAGAACGTCGTGAGGATCGGGGTTGGATGCCGGAATGCTCATCTCCGTACATTCGTGCACGTCACGAAATTCAACATTTTTTTGAGTGCTGTTCCGTTTTAATTTTTTTCTTTCCTGGGAACTTCAATTCTTCGCGACAAACTCCACTGAAGTATTTATAATCTCTGGTTTCGCAAATGACTTTCAGAAAACCAGTGGGTGGTTTTCTTTTACGCCGAACGAATCATCAACCGAATTCCGGACGCTCCGCCGCGTCTCTCTTACGCTGGGTCTCACAAGGGAATGTCGCAGATCTTTCATCGCAGTACGAATACATTGTCTCGCGCCACTATTTTTGGCGCGGTCTTTGTAGTCGCTGCCCTGGGTTGGGTGGCAATGGAAATCCAGCGTTCGCCCTACATTACCTACGCCGGAGTACGCAAGCCGCAGCCCGTCCCTTTCAGCCATCAGCACCACGTGAGTGGCCTCGGCATCGACTGCCGCTATTGCCATACCTCGGTTGAAACTTCGAGCTTCGCCGGAATTCCGCCAACAAAGACCTGCATGAACTGCCACTCACAGATCTGGACCAACGCGCAGTTGCTGGAGCCGGTGCGCGCCAGTTATAAAACGGGAGAGTCGCTGCAGTGGACCCGCGTCAACCAGCTTCCCGATTTCGTTTATTTCAACCACAGCATTCATATAAACAAAGGAGTCGGCTGCAACACCTGCCACGGTCCGGTTGATCAAATGCCCTATATGTATCAGCAGGAGTCGTTGCAAATGGAGTGGTGCCTGGGCTGTCACCGCGCGGCGCAGAAAAATCTTCGCCCGCGAGATCAGGTATTCAACATGCGCTACCAGCCGCCAACCAGCGCGAAGCCGGTGGCAGTCGACGGAAAAAGCTACACCGATCAGGAGGAATTAGGATTCGCCCTGATCAAGAAGTACAACGTTCGCAGCGTGAAGGACATTACCAATTGCAGCACGTGTCACAGGTGAGAAGAACTACGAAAACTTGTCGAGCGGGACAATGAGAACTTGTCGAGAAGAACGATGAAAACTTGTCATCCTGAGCGGAGAAATTGCTTGGCGCAGCCAAGCAATTTCGGAGTCGAAGGACCCCTACGAGCTTGGCGGGCTCACGGCCATCTCAGGGAGTTCTCACGAGAACTCGATCGGCGCAAGAATGCCTTGCGGAGTGTTTTGCAGTGCGGTAATTACAGGGATCCTTCGACTGCGCTAGAGGTCGCTTCGCGAACTCTAGCTCCGCTCAGGATGACAGTAGGTATGACGTGTCACAAGACCTTTAAACAATGAAGATCGAAGACCAAGACGCCCGCGCCAAGCGCGAAGATGTTTGCCCCAGCCAAAAAGGCCAGCTCGACCTGACGTCCGTTCGCGCGCGCATCGACCAGGCCACGGCGCACGACGAGGCCGAACAAACCGGCCCGGAATACTGGCGCAGCCTCGAAGAGTTCGCCCGCAGCGAAGATTTTCAAGAAGCCCTGCATCGCGAATTTCCCAAAGGCGCCTCCGAGTGGCTCGACTCGGTCTCGCGCCGCGGTTTTCTCAAAGTGATGGGTGCATCGCTCGGCCTGGCCGGCATGACCGGCTGCGTGAAGCTTCCCCTCGAACCGATCGTTCCCTACGTTCGCCAGCCGGAAGAAGTGATCCCCGGGCGCCCCATGTTTTACGCTACAGCGATGACACTGGGCGGGTACGCCAACCCGCTGTTGGTCGAGAGCCATCTCGGGCGTCCGACAAAAATCGAAGGCAACGATCAGCATCCGGCCTCGCTCGGCGGCACCGATATTTTTGCCCAGGCTTCGCTTCTCGGCATGTACGATCCGGACCGTTCGCAGAGCGTGATCTCCATGGGCGATCTGCGGTCGTGGCAGGGATTTCTAACCGCCATGCGTGGTCCGCTCAGCGCGCAGAAAGCGCTGCAGGGCGCGGGCATTCGCATTCTGACGCCAACCATTTCTTCGCCCACGCTCGCCGACCAACTGCGCAACTTTCTGAAAATTTATCCACAGGCGAAGTGGCACGTCTACGAGCCGGTCAATCGCGACAACGTGCTCGAAGGCGCGAAGATGGCTTTCGGCCAGCCCGTCGAGACGCGCTATGATTTTTCGAAAGCTGACGTAATCGTCTCGCTCGACGCCGACTTCCTCTACGCCGGATTCCCCGGCAACGTGAAGTACATCTGCGACTTCGCGAAGCGCCGCAATCCGGATGGCAACATGAACCGCCTGTACGTGATCGAGAGCACGCCGACCACAACCGGCGCGAAGGCCGATCATCGGCTGCCAGCGCGAGCGTCTGATCTTGGAGGGGTGATAGCAGACCTCCAAAAGATGATGGCAATTCAATCGACAGCGCTGTACACGATGACAGCCGAACCGCAAAATGCGGGCAGGTTTAACTTCGTCAATGCTCTGGCCGCGGACCTTAGTCGGACACGCGGTGCGAGCTTAGTAATCGCTGGTGACCACCAACCGCCAGCAATTCATGCGCTGGCCCATGCTCTAAACGCAAAGCTCGGCAACGTCGGCAAAACCGTCTTCTACACCGAACCGGTCGATGCGAATCCAGTCAACCAAACGGAATCTATTAAAGACCTCGTCGCCGACATGCGTGACGGCAAAGTCGATCTGCTGATCATTCTTGGCGGCAATCCGGTTTACGATGCGCCCTCCGATCTTAATTTTGCCGACGCGATGATGAGCAACAAGGTGCCTCTGCGCGTGCACTATGGCCTCTACCAGAACGAAACTGCCGAGCTTTGCCAATGGCACGTCAATGCGACGCACGAGCTCGAATCCTGGGGTGACGCCCGCGCCTACGACGGCACGGCGAGCATCATTCAGCCGCTGATTGCGCCGCTCTACAACGGCAAGAGTGCAATCGAATTTATTGCGCTGCTCTCTGGCCAAGCTGAAGCGAATGGGTACGATCTGGTTCGCGCCTACTGGCAAGAAGCAGCACACCGGCGCAGACTTCGAACAATTCTGGCGTAAGTCGCTCCACGATGGATGGATCGAAGGTACGACATTCGCGCCCAAATCACTAAGCGCAAAATCGGGAGCCGCAGCCGCAGCCCCCGCGACGAGCGCGTCCGATCCCAACGCCATCGAACTCAACATCCGTCGCGACCCCACCATCTACGACGGCCAATTCTCCAACAACGGCTGGCTGCAGGAATTGCCCAAGCCGATGTCGAAGCTCACCTGGGACAATGCCATGCTCATGGGTCCCAAGATGGCCGACCGCCTGGGCATAAAAACCATCGACGTAGTCGAACTCGAACTCAACGGCAAAAAAGTTACGGGCCCGGTTTGGGTGCAGGTCGGGCATCCCGACAATTCGGTCACCGTCACTTTGGGCTACGGCCGCAAGCGCGCCGGCCGCGTCGGCACCGGTCAGGGTTTCGACGCTTATCCTCTGCGCACCAGCGCCAATCCGTGGATCGCCACCGGCGTACAAATTCGCAAGACCGGCGACAAATACGTGCTCGCCTCCACGCAGGGCTATCAGTGGATGGACACGCCCGACGGCAACCACCGCCCGCTGGCGCGCGAAGGCACGCTCGAGGAATACCGCAACAATCCCAACTTCGCGAAGGAACAGGACGAAGACCCCGCGCCCGGACTCACGCTCTACAAGCCTTATCCGTATAAAGAGGAAGATTACGCGTGGGGCATGGCGATTGACTTGAACTCCTGTGTGGGGTGCAACAATTGCATGCTCGCCTGCCAGTCGGAAAACAACATTGCGGTGGTCGGCAAAGAACAGTGCGCCATCGGCCGCCACATGCATTGGATCCGTATCGACACCTACTACCAGTATCCGGATGAGGCGGCCCGCGATCGCGACAATCCCAAGGCGTATTTCCAGCCCGTGCCGTGCCAGCAATGCGAGAACGCGCCCTGCGAAGTGGTGTGCCCGGTCGGCGCCACCGTTCACAGCAGCGAAGGCCTGAACGACATGACCTATAACCGCTGTGTGGGCACGCGCTATTGCTCGAACAATTGCCCTTATAAAGTGCGGCGCTTTAACTTCCTGCTCTTCCAGGATTGGGATACGCCGCAATACAAGATGATGCGCAATCCCGACGTCAGCGTGCGCAGCCGCGGCGTGATGGAGAAGTGCACCTACTGTGTGCAGCGCATCAACGAGCGCCGCATGGACGCGGAAAGGGAAGACCGGAAGATCAATGACGCCGCGCACTCGAACGAATTGCAAACCGCCTGCCAGCAGTCGTGTCCGGCGGGAGCCATTATCTTCGGGAACATCAATGATCCGAATAGCCAGGTTTCGAAGTTGAAGGCGCAGGCGCGCAATTACAGTCTGCTGGGCGAATTGAACACGCGCCCGCGGACTACGTATTTGGCAGAAGTACGTAATCCGAACCCGGAGTTGAAAGGGTGAAGCGCAGCGCCTGAAGGCGCGAGAGGTTTGAGCGTTGCAACGGCGCCGCTGAAGCGGCGCCCCGATACGAACCGCAAAAAGGTTCGTATCAGAGCGCGGCTTGAGCCGCATGGGTTCGTATCAGAGCACGGCTGCCGCCGCATAGGTTCGTATCAGGGCGCGGCTGCCGCCGCATGGGTTCGTATCAGGGCGCGGCTTGAGCCGCGCCGTTAAGAGTCGAAAGTGAAAGGGGCTTTAGCCCCTGAGGGATTTCACAAGCCGCATGCCTGAGCAATACAAAACGAGCACCGAACTCGATCGCGCTCCAGTCATCGAACCGGGGCATACCTTCGACTCGGTCACGGAAAAAATCAGCGCCATCGTGCTGACCCGTCCCGCGTCCAACGGATGGTTCCTCGGCTTCGGCATCGCCTTCATGCTGACGATGATGATGCTCTATGCCATCGGATACCTATTCCTGAAAGGCATCGGCATCTGGGGCGATACCATCCCCATCGGATGGGGCTTCGCCATCGTCAATTTCGTTTGGTGGATCGGAATCGGCCACGCCGGAACGTTAATTTCCGCGATTCTCTTATTACTGCGTCAGTCGTGGCGCAACTCCATCAACCGATTCGCCGAAGCAATGACTCTCTTTGCCGTAGCGTGCGCTGGAATCTTTCCGGCGATTCACGTCGGCCGGCCCTGGCTGGCGTACTGGCTGTTCCCGTACCCCAGCACCATGGGTGTGTGGCCGCAATTTCGCAGCCCGTTAATGTGGGACGTATTCGCGGTTTCCACCTACGCAACGATCTCGGCATTATTCTGGTTCGTCGGCCTCATCCCCGATTTGGCCACACTGCGCGACCGAACCGACAATCACGCGCTGAAAATTGTTTACGGCATGCTTTCGTTCGGATGGCGCGGCTCGGCGCGGCACTGGCACCGTTACGAAACCATGTATCTGCTGCTCGCCGGACTGGCCACGCCTTTGGTCCTCTCGGTTCATACTGTGGTCAGTTTCGATTTCGCTATCGGCATCGTTCCGGGATGGCACACCACCATCTTCCCGCCGTACTTCGTCGCTGGCGCCATCTACTCCGGATTTGCCATGGTGCTCATGCTCGCCATTCCCATTCGCAAGATTTACGGTCTTGAAGATTTCATCACTGAGCGCCATCTGCAGAATTCCGCGAAGGTCATGCTGGCTACAGGGTTGATTGTCGCCTACGGCTACGGCATTGAAGCATTCATGGGCTGGTATAGCGGCGATCGCTACGATGCTTTTACCATCTGGAATCGCCTGCATGGGCCGTATGCGCCGTGGTACTTTGCGCTCCTGTCCTGCAACATTTTTATTCCGCAAGTGCTATGGATTCGCAGGCTGCGCACCAATCCGGTTGCGCTCTTTTTCATCTCTTTCGTCATTCTCGTTGGCATGTGGCTCGAGCGTTTCATCATTGTCGTCGTCAGCCTTAGCCGCGACTTCCTGACTTCGTCCTGGGGCATGTACTACCCCACGCGCTGGGACTGGATGACTTACATCGGCACCATCGGAATGTTCCTGGCGGCCATGTTCCTGTTCCTGCGCCTGCTGCCCGCAATCTCGATCTTCGAGATGCGCACCCTGCTGCCCGAAGCCGAGGTGAAGGAATGATGCAACGACCTCGAGACGCGCAGAGGCTCAGGAACATTGCGGCTTTCTTTAAGTCTTTGCCATTTCGAGTTAAGCGTTTGTCACTTGGACTTAGAACTTTGTCACTTCAATCTAAGAATTTGTCATTTCGAGCGGAGCGGAATTGCCGGCTAGCCGGCGATTCTACGGAGTCGAGAAACCTGCTTTCCTGTGCGTCGAGCTCGGTGTCGAGGTTCACAGTATGAAGCGCGATCCCATCTACGGCATGATGGCGGAGTTCGATTCCGCGACCGCACTGGTCGAGGCCGCGCGCAAGACCCACCACGCGGGCTATCAGAAGATCGACGCCTACAGTCCGTTCCCCATCGAAGGTCTGGCGGATGAAATCGGTTTCCATCGCAACGCGGTTCCGCTCGTCGTCCTGATTGGCGGCATTGTCGGCGGCTTGACCGGCTACCTGATGCAATACTGGATGGCCGCGGTCGACTATCCACTGAACATCGGCGGCAAACCGCCGCATTCATGGCCGGCGTTCATCGTAATCACCTTCGAGATGACGATTCTGTTCGGCGGAATTTCCGCCGTACTGGGCATGCTCGCCCTGAATGGCCTGCCCATGCCGTATCACCCGGTCTTCAACGTGCCGCGTTTCGCGTTCGCGACCAAAGATCGTTTCTTCCTGATCATATTTTCTTCTGACAAGAAGTACGCTTCCGCGGACACACGCAAGTTCCTCGAAAGCCTTGACCCGCGCTCCATTTCGGAGGTACCCAGCTAATGCTGCACCTCCGCAAATCCGGTCGAGCGAAGCTCGACAGTCCGTCGACCGCCAAGCGCTGGCCCGCTCCGACAGTTGGGTGCCCCATTCTTGCGCGTTCTTTGCGCAAGAGTGGGATTCCACAGACGCCGACGGCATCAGTTTTTCTCAAGAGCGCAAACATTTCGCGCCTCGCAATCATATTAATTACGTTGACGCTTCTCTCCGCCTGCCGCCTCGACATGCAGGTCCAGCCGCGCCAGAACCCGCTTTCTCGTAGCGACTTCTTCTCCGATCAGCGTTCCGAACGCCCTGTGATCGACGGCACGGTCGCCCGCGGACAGTTGCATGAGAATTCTTATTTCTATACCGGAAAGATCGGCAACAATCCTGGCGACGCCATGCCGTTCGCCGTCTCCAAAGAAGTGCTGCAACGAGGTCAGGAACGTTACAACATTTTCTGCGCGCCTTGTCACTCCCGTTTGGGAGACGGCAACGGCTTCGTGCCCTCGCGCGGGTTTTCCAAAATGCCGCCCTCCTTTCACATCGCTCGCTTGCAGAAGGCGCCCCTGGGATATTTCTTTGACATCATCACTGAAGGTTTCGGAATCATGCCTGACTATGCCGCGCAGATTCCGCCGCAGGATCGCTGGGACATCGTGGCCTACGTTCGCGCCTTACAACTCAGCCAGAACGCGACCATGAACGATGTGCCTTCGGGACAAAATATTCCATCGCAGCCGTTGAAGTTCGGCCAACCGGGCACGGGCGCGAGTTTGCCGGCAGTACTGCCCGAAAATTCGAAGCCCGAGAGTTCTAAACCAGAGGAAGAGAAATGAGCACGGCGCCAGTGAAACATCTCGATCTGACGCCGCCGCCCGTGGTGAAGACCATTGCGCAGCGGTCGTTGATTGTCGGCGTCGTTTGCGGAATTGTCGCGATCATCCTCGCCTTCTTTCGACCGGAGCAGTTTTATCGCGCCTATTTGCTCGGCTTCATGGACTGGCTCGGCGTCGCGCTCGGTTCCATGGCCATTCTCATGATCCGTCACTTGACCGGCGGCGGCTGGGGTATGGTCATCCGCCGGATTCTCGGCGCCGCCATGCGGACCGTGCCACTGCTGGCAGTGCTTTTCATTCCGATCCTCATCGGCGTTCATCGCTTGTACCCCTGGGCCATGCCGCTCCAGGCCATCGCTGACGAACACATTCGCGAACATCTCGCGAAAAACAAATTCATTACCGAAAGTTATCTCAACTTCTCGGGATTCCTGATTCGCGCCATCATTTATTTCGCCATCTGGAACCTGCTTTCGTTCCTGCTCTCGAGATGGTCCAAAGAAACTGACCGCGCCGGCGCTCCCGACAATACTGAGCGCTTCAAAGCCGTCGCCGGCCCCGGGCTCATCCTCTATGCTTTCACGATTTCTTTCGCCGCGATCGATTGGGTCATGTCGCTCGATCCCAGCTGGATTTCCACCATCTTCGGTCTAGTGATTCTGATTGGCCAGGTTTTAGCGGCTATGTGCTTCGCGGTTGTGGTTGAGCGCGTTTTGTTTGACTACAAACCCATGTCCGAGATGCTGCGTCCCGACTTCGTGCACGATCACGGCAAGTGGATGCTCACCTTCATCATGGTCTGGGCTTACTTCAACTTCTCGCAGTGGCTGATCATCTGGGCCGGAAACCTGCCCACCGAGATCACATATTACTTACGGCGTTTGAATGGCGGCTGGGGATACGTCGGTCTCTTCGTTGTGATCTTCCACTTCGCCATTCCTTTCGCAACCTTGCTGTCGCGTTCGTTCAAGCGCAACATCCGCAAACTGGTGTGGCTTGCAGTTTGGCTGCTCTTCATGCGCTATGTGGATTTGTTCTGGATTATCGAACCGAATTTTTCCAAGACTTTCACCGTTACGGTCGCCGATCTTATCGTGCCCATCGCGATCGGTGGTTTTTGGCTGGCCTACTTCTTCCACAATCTCGGCTCGCTGCCGCTATTGCCCGCTTATGATCCATCTGCGGGAGAAGTTCTGGAACCACCCCATCACCCGGAAGTGCCGGAGCAGGCATGAGCCATGAAGCATAAGCAACGAAGCATGAGCAACTCAGCATGAGCAACGAAATCCATTCCGCACCTTCGGCCGGCAACGACGGCTACGAACACCGCGACATCGGTACCGCTGGAGTTCTGTATTTCCTCGGCGGCCTAGCGCTATCGTTGTTGATCATTTATTTCGTTGTCGATGGTTTGTATCACTATCTGGAAAAGCGTTACGAAGCGCAGCAAACTGCGGTGAATCCTCTGGTCACGAACGCGCCAGTGGATACTCGTCAGCTTCCGACCGATTACAAAGACTATCTGAAGCACAACTTCCCCGCTCCGCAATTGGAGGTCGATGAGCGCGGCCAACTCGACAAGCTTCGCATCGATGAAGCGGAAACGTTGAGCACCTACGATTGGGTCGACCAGAAAGCTGGCACGGTCCGCATTCCAATCGATCGCGCCATGGACTTGATCGCGCAGCGTGGGCTGCCCGTCTACGCAGCGGGCGCCGGCGCCGCAGCAGCTTCACCGCAAGCTTCCAAGCGGCCGCCGGAAAAATCGGGGAGAAACAAGAAGTGATCCGTCAGAACCACAATTCGACGTCAGCAATTGCTAAGGTGGAAACTTCGGGTGCCCCATTTCTCGCGCGCCCTTTGCGCGAGAAGTGGGGATTTTCGGCAGAGCGAAGCCGAAGGGGCTGTCCGGCAGAGCGAAGCTCGACGGCTCCCTCGCTAAGAGATCGCCGCTGTTTCCAAATGTTCTCGATACTGGCGATCCTTATGATCATGGCTTCAACTCAGGCCTTCTCACAAGCCATGACCAAAGGCATCATGTCGCCGCCGTCCAACGTCCGGCCGCCATATTTACAAAACGTTGGCATAGAACAGCATCTCGACGGCCAGGTTCCTCCGGGTCTCGCCTTCGTCGACTCCGACGGCCGCAACGTGAAACTTGGCGACTACTTCGGCAGCAAGCCGCTAATTTTGAACCTCGTTTATTACAACTGCACCATGCTTTGCGGAGAAGCTCTGGCCGGACTCACTGGCGCGATGAAGATGGTGAAGTTCGATGTTGGCAATGAATTCGACGTGATCACGGTGAGCTTCAATCCTCAGGAAACTCCCGCCATTGCGGCCGCGAAAAAGCAGGATTACCTCAAGCGCTACGGTCGTCCCGGTGCGGCGGCAGGCTGGCATTTCCTAACCGGGCCGCCGGAGTCAATCAACGCTTTGACCAAAGCGGTCGGCTTTCAGTATCAGTACGATCCCAAGATTAATCAGTACGCGCATGCCACCGCCATCATGGTGCTGACGCCGCAGGGCCGCATCTCGCGATATTTTTACGGCGTCGATTATCCGCCGAAAGATTTGCGCATGGGGCTCGTGGAAGCCTCGAAGGGGAAGATCGGCAACGCCGTCGATCAAGTCCTGCTCTACTGCTATCACTACGATCCAGCGACCGGAAAATATGGGGCTGTCGTCACCAACATGTTACGGCTCGGCGGCGGCCTCACTATTCTGATCGTCGGAGTATTCCTTTTGATTCTGTTCCGGCTGGAGAAACTGGCCCCGCGGCGAAGCGACCGGGCTCAATCGAAATTAGATCAAGCACAACCGGGTCAAGCAAGACCGATTCACGCCAAATATGTTCGATAATTTTCCATTATGGCCGGCTCGGGCTTCGACTGCAGCGGGTAACGTCGATGCCCTGTTCATCTTCCTGCTGATTGTGTCGGGACTGATGACCCTGCTGATTTTCACTGCCCTGGTTTATTTCGCCGCGCGCTATCGTTATCGCCGCGGCGTTCCGGCCGAGCAGATCGAAGGTTCCACGCCGCTCGAACTAACCTGGACCACAATTCCCTTCCTGGTCTTTCTGGTCATCTTTGCCTGGGGCGCGGTGGTTTATTTCAAAAGCCGCACGCCTCCGCGCGACTCGACCGAAGTTTACGTGGTCGCAAAACAATGGATGTGGAAACTGGAACACGCCGAGGGTCAGCGCGAGATTAACGAACTACACGTCCCCGTCGGTCAGGACGTGAAGCTGATCATGACTTCGCAGGACGTGATTCACAGCTTTTATGTTCCTGCGTTCCGCATGAAGCAGGATGTGCTTCCCGGCCGCTACACCATGGCGTGGTTCCACGCCACCAAGGCCGGCACCTATCACCTGTTCTGCGCCGAATATTGCGGCACGCAACACTCCGGCATGATCGGTTCCATCGTGGTGATGGAACCCGCGCAATACGAAGCCTGGATGAGCGGCGCTTCAACGGGACCGCTCTCCGCCACGGGAGAAAAAATCTTCGCCGAGTTGGGCTGTGCGACCTGCCATCGTGCCGACACGCAAGGCCGCGGCCCGAACCTGCAGGGAGTTTTCGGCAAGCCGGTGCTCTTGCAAGACGGTCGTACGGTGACTGCCGACGAAAACTACATTCGCGAATCCATTCTCGATCCCGGCGCGAAGATCGTAAGCGGATTCAAGCCGGTCATGCCCACGTTTCAGGGACTGGTGAGTGAAGAACAATTGAACGCGCTGGTGGCTTATGTGAAGTCGCTGTCGCAACCCGTGGCTACCCCGACAAGTACGGCGGCCACCGCGCAGCAGGACAATTCCAAAGCCGCAGGAAGTCAGGTGCAATGAGTATGGCTACCGCAACGATTCAACCCGTGGAGCGCGAAAATTATCTGAACAAAGAGTACGGCGTGGGCTCGTGGTTGTTCACCACCGACCACAAGCGCATCGCTCTGCTCTATCTCATCTCCATTACTTTTTTCTTTTTCATTGGCGGCTTCTTCGCGCTGCTCATCCGCCTGGAACTGCTCACTCCCGCCGGCGACCTGGTGCAGGCCGATACTTACAACAAACTTTTCACCATGCACGGCATGGTCATGGTGTTTTTCTTCCTCATTCCGTCGATTCCCGCCACGCTGGGCAATTTCCTCGTGCCCATGATGATCGGCGCCAAAGACCTCGCCTTCCCGCGCATCAATCTGCTGAGCTGGTATCTCTACATCATCGGCGGCGCCATGATGCTGCATTGCATACTGACTGGCGGCGTCGATACTGGTTGGACTTTCTACACTCCGTTCAGCACCGCATTTACCAACACAAAAATTGTCGAAGCCGGCCTCGCCATCTTCGTCGCGGGATTTTCTTCCATCCTTACCGGCCTGAACTTCGTGGTCACCATTCATCGCATGCGCGCCCCCGGCATGACCTGGTCGCGCCTGCCTCTGTTCATCTGGGCGCACTACGCCACCAGCATCATTCAGATCCTCGGCACTCCCGTCATCGCCATCACCATCGTGCTGGTCGCGGTCGAGCGCACTCTGCATCTCGGCATCTTCGACCCTAAACTGGGCGGCGATCCGCTGCTCTTTCAACATCTGTTCTGGTTCTATTCTCATCCCGCCGTCTACATCATGATTCTGCCCTCGATGGGCGTAGTCACCGAGATCATTGCCTGCTTCGCGCGCAAGCGCATCTTCGGCTACAGCTTCATTGCATTTTCGTCGATCGCCATCGCCGTCTTCGGATTCCTCGTGTGGGCGCATCACATGTTCGTCGCCGGAATTTCCCTGTACTCCGCGCTGATTTTTTCTTTACTGAGTTATGCCGTCGCCGTTCCCTCCGCCGTAAAAGTTTTCAACTGGACGGCTACGCTCTATAAAGGATCCATCCACTACGACGCCCCCATGCTCTACGCTTTCGGCTTCATTGGATTGTTCACCATGGGCGGCCTGACCGGCTTGTTCCTTGCCGCACTGGGAATCGACGTTCATGTCACCGACACCTATTTCGTTATCGCGCACTTTCACTACATCATGGTCGGCGGCGCGCTCATGGGATACATGGGAGGACTCCATTTCTGGTGGCCGAAAATTTCCGGAAGGCTCTATCCCGAAAGCTGGGCACGTCTCGCCGCCCTGATCGTTTTCCTGGGATTCAACCTCACGTTCTTCCCGCAATTCATTCTCGGCTACCTCGGCATGCCGCGCCGCTACTTCCACTATCCGCAGGAATTTCAGGTGTTGAACGTTCTTTCTACCGCCGGTGCAACCGTGCTTGGTGTGGGCTATCTGCTGCCCATGGTTTACTTCCTGTGGTCCATGCGCTACGGTAAGCCCGCGCCTGACAATCCGTGGAACGCGGCCGGCCTGGAATGGATGACATCGTCTCCGCCCACCACCTATAACTTTGAAACCGAGCCCGTCGTGACCTGGGAAGCTTATAACTACGACGAATTGGACAAGGCACGGCCAGAGGAGGTCAAAGTTGTCGGATAGCACGCTCATCGGCCTTCATCATCAGGAAGAGCATCATCCGGAACTGCTGCACCACTTTGCCGAACCGCAGCAGCAACGCGACGCAGCCAGCCTGGGCATGTGGATCTTCCTCGCCACTGAAGTCATGTTCTTCGGCGGATTGTTCTGCGCCTACTTGATTTATCGACGCGCCTATTTCGGAGATTTCGGCGCAGCCAGCAAATCCATCGACGCCACGCTGGGCGCTACCAACACAGCCGTCCTCATCTGTAGCAGCTTGACGGTAGTGCTCGCCATATGGGCGGCGCAGATAGGGCGCCGCGGTCTTATGGTCGCCATGCTCATCGTCACCATGCTCTTTGGTCTTACATTCCTCGGCATCAAGGGTAAAGAGTACAAAGATAAATTTGAGGAGCACCACGTTCCGGGCCCATCCTTCAGCTTCGATCATGTTCCGATTCCGGGACACCCCGATCAGTACGCCAACCCGCAGCACGCGGAGATTTTCTTTGCTCTCTACTTCATCATGACCGGCCTGCATGCCCTGCACATGATCATCGGGCTCGGCCTTTTCACCTGGCTGTTATACATGGCCTGGAAGGGCCACTTTACGCCCGAGTATCACACGCCGCTCGAAATCGGCGGTCTCTACTGGCACTTTGTCGATATCGTGTGGATCTACTTGTTCCCGTTGCTGTATTTAATTGACCGGCATCCGTAAGGCTCGTAGCTCGAAGTTTTCTATCTGAGGCAATATGTCTGATCACTCAAAATCGTCGCCCTTGAAAATGTACTTCAGCGTGTGGGGCGCGCTGCTCCTGGGTACTTTCCTCACGTACAAAGCCGCCTTCATCGAACTGGGTCGCTTCAACGCCGCCGTCGCTTTGATCATCGCCACCATCAAAGCGCTGCTCGTGGCGTTGTTCTTTATGCACATCAAGGGCGCCCACGAAAAACTGCTGAAGCTGGTCGTTATCTCCACAGTTTTCTTTCTCTTCATCCTTTTAGCTCTTTCCATGGCCGACTACGGCACCCGAAGCTGGAGCTAGCAGAGATTAGAGGGGTACCCCGTGACTGGTGGGTGCCCCATGTCTCCCCGCCTTTGCGAGACATGGGAGTCAGTAAGCTGGGATCGTTCAATGACTGCTCTACTTGCGGACTGATCTGAGGTATACTCGCGCCGTCGATTTTCCCAGCACGCGATCTCGAGGTGACTATGGCATTCTGCAATTCTTGTGGCGCAACTCTCAACCCAGGCACAAGGTTCTGCAACAAGTGCGGCGCTGCAGTTACCGCCAGCACTCCTGCTCCCGTGACTGCCCCTGCCGCATCGTCCGCGCCGGGCGTCCCTCCGGCCGCAGTTGCACCAGTTCCGCCTCCCACGGGCGGCAGTAGCGCTCTCAAAATTATTCTGATCGTTGTGGCCGTAATTATCGGCTTCGGAATTCTTGGCATCGCGACTGTCGGCATTATCGGATATCACATCGCCAAGCAGGCGCACATCACGCAAAACGGCGACCACGTGAAAGTGGAAACTCCCTTCGGGGAAGTAGAAACCTCCAAAGACCCCGACCAGGCGGCGAAAGAGCTGGGCGTCGATCTTTACCCCGGAGCGCAAGTGCAGCGCAACGGCGCATCTTCTGTCTCGATGGGAAATATTCACACCGCGACCGCACTCTTCGAAACCAGCGACCCGACCGATAAGGTCTGCAGTTTTTACAAATCCAGATTTCCCGGCGCCATGGTGTCGTCTTCCGATCAGAACCGCTGCACCATCGTTTCCAACAATCAGAAGAATATGATCACCATCAACGTCACCCCCGGCGGGGACAACACCCGGCTTCAAATCACCAACGTGAGCAAGAAATCGTCCGACTAAGAAACCGGCCTCATGCAAGATGCTGCTGCAGATTCCCAGCCGGTCCGGAAGTTCGCACGAGCTGACGCCGCGGGACTGGCCGAAGCTCTGCGCGCACGACTGCCCAGCAAAGCTCGCGACGACGTTCGCTTCGACAATGGAAACCGCGCCCTTTACGCGACCGACGGATCGAATTACCGCCAGGTTCCCATCGGAGTTGTTCTCCCTCACCATGCCGATGACGTTCTGGCTGCAATTTCCGTCTGCCGCGAATTCGGAGCTCCACTCCTCTGCCGCGGCGGCGGCACATCGCTTGCCGGCCAGTGCTGCAACGTCGCAGTAATCCTGGATTTTTCCAAGTACATGGCAAACATTATCGAGATCGACCCCGCGCGTCGCGTAGCCCGCGTGCAGCCGGGCGTCGTACTCGACAGTCTGCGCAACGCCGCCGAAAAACATCACCTTACCTTCGCTCCCGATCCTGCCAGTCACGACCGCTGCACCATCGGTGGCATGATCGGAAATAATTCCTGCGGCGTCCATTCCGTAATGGCAGGCAAGACCGACGACAACATCGAAGAACTCGAAATTGTCACCTACGACGGCGTGCGCATGAAAGTCGGCCAAAATTTCATTCAAGGCCATGCCGGCCTCGGCTCAGCTAACGTAGCGGCGGACGCATTCGTCCGCCCAGGTTTGCGAGATGAATCATGTGGGGACAGCCGCCCTCGAAAGCCTGCCCTGAGCGAACCCGAGGAACGAGGGGAGTCGAATGGGTCCGGCGGCCGAGAAGGATCGGGCCGCAGCGCCTCGAACCGTGCCAGTCAAATCCACAACACGCTGAAGCAGATCGCGGATCAATACGGAGATCTGATCCGCAAAAAGTTTCCCAACATCCCGCGCCGCGTCTCCGGCTACAACCTGAATTACCTGCTCCCGGAAAACGGCTTTCACCTAGCGCGAGCCCTCGTCGGATCGGAAGGAACCTGCGCCACAGTTCTCGAAGCGACGTGCCGCTTGGTCGAGAGTCCTCCCGAGCGCGTGCTTCTGGTCGTTGCGTATCCCGACATTTTTCAGTGCGCCGACCACGTTCCGGAAATTCTGTCGCACAAACCGATCGGCCTTGAAGGCTTCGACGATCTGCTCGTCTACTACAACCGCACGAAGAAGATGAATTCCGAAGGACTCGCGCTGCTGCCCGAAGGCGCAGGCTGGCTGATGGTTGAGTTCGGCGGCCAAACTACGCGGGAAGCCGAGTCTCAAGCTCGCGGTCTGGTGGACGCGCTCAATCACAGCCCAGCTCCACCGAACACGCTCTTGTACTCCGGCGTGCAAGCCAGACGCATTTGGGAAATCCGTGAAGCCAGTCTCGGCGCAACTTCGCACGTTCCTGGCGAACCGCTGAACTGGGAAGGTTGGGAAGATGCCGCGGTCGCTCCCGAAAAACTTGGCGGATATCTGCGTGACCTGCGCAAGATGATGGCGGCATTCGGCTACAAAGGCTCGCTCTATGGGCACTTCGGCCACGCCTGCGTGCACACGCGCCTCAACTTCGATCTGCAATCAAAAGATGGCATCGCCAAGTTCCGCAAGTTCGTGGAAGAGGCTGCCGATCTCGTCGTCAGCTACGGCGGTTCGCTATCCGGCGAACACGGCGAAGGACAAGCGCGCGCCGAACTCCTTCCAAAAATGTTTGGCCCGGAGTTGATGCAGGCCTTTCGCAAGTTCAAATCTGCATGGGATCCGGATTGGAAGATGAATCCCGGCAAGCTCATTGGTCTGCCTGAGAAGCCGCCCTACAAGCTCGACGAAAACCTTCGCCTCGGTCCGAACTACGAGCCCTGGGACCCAAAAACACATTTCCAGTTTCCCGCCGATCACGGCAGCTTGTCGCACGCCGCGCTGCGCTGCGTGGGTGTCGGCAAATGCCGCCGCGAAGAAGGCGGAGTGATGTGTCCCAGCTATCGCGTGACCCGCGAAGAGGAGCACTCGACGCGCGGCCGCGCCCACCTGCTTTGGGAGATGACGCAGGGACCAGCTCGAGAAGATGCGGTCATTCGCGACGGCTGGCGCAGTGAAGAGGTCAAGCAGTCGCTCGATCTTTGTCTCGCATGCAAAGGATGCAAGAGCGATTGCCCGGTAAGCGTCGATGTCGCCACCTACAAAGCAGAATTTCTTTCGCATTATTACGAAGGCCGCATTCGCCCGCGCAGCGCATATGCCTTCGGCAACATCGACCTGTGGGCGCGCCTGGCGTCGAACGCTCCAGGTCTTGTCAACCTCACCACGCAACTGCCGTTCCTGCGTGAGATCGCGAAGATGGTTGCAGGCATCCCGCCGCAGCGCAGCATCCCCGCCTTCGCTCCCGAAACCTTCCGGCAGTGGTTCCACCGCACGCGACCGTCAAGCAACGCGCGTAGGAGCGGACGCATTCGTCCGCCCCGCGAAGCGAAGCGAGCGTGGCCCGAAGAGTGGTTAGACTCGTATCAGGGCACGGTGTTCTCCGACTCGTATCAGGGCACGGCTTCAGCCGTGCTGCAGAATGACCCGAAGAGGAACGGGGCTTTAGCCCCCGACGCTCGCACAGTTCTCCTCTGGCCCGACACCTTCAACAACTACTTCCAACCCGCGACCGCCAAAGCCGCCGTCAATGTTCTCGAAGCCGCCGGCTTTCACGTAATTCTCCCACGCGCCAATCTCTGCTGCGGGCGTCCTCTCTACGACTTCGGCATGCTCGATCGCGCGCAAGCATTGCTCCTTGAAATTCTCGACGCGCTTTCGCCCGAAATCGAAGCGAGAATCCCCATCATCGGACTCGAGCCCAGCTGTGTGGCCGTCTTCCGCGACGAATTGCTGAACCTTTTTCCAAATGACGCTCGCGCGCAAGCGCTGGCGCGGCAGACTTTTCTTCTCAGCGAATTTCTTGAGAACAATTCAGGCAATTCGCCTCTGCCGCGATTCGAACGCAAAGCCCTCCTTCACGGGCACTGCCACCATAAGTCGATCATGAAGATGACCGCCGAGGAATCTCTGCTGCGCCGCATCGGCATCGACTTCCAATCTCCTGCACCGGGATGTTGCGGTATGGCGGGCTCATTCGGCTTTGAGCGCGACAAGTACGACATCTCGATGGCGATCGGCGAACTCGAACTTCTGCCGGCCGTCCGAAAAGCTCCGCCGGACTGGCTCATCATTGCCGACGGCTTCAGTTGCCGCGAGCAAATCGCGCAAGGCACCGGGCGGCACGCGCTGCATCTCGCCGAAGTGCTGCAAATGGCGCTGCATCCAGCCTGGGAGGCAGCCACCCCGTCCCCCGAATCCGCCATGATTCGGCAACGAGAAAGCGAAATCCGCTCCTCTATGAAGCGCTCCGCCTTTGGCCTTGGGGCTGTAGCCGCGGGAGCGTTGCTGCTCGCGTATCTAGCCAGAAATGATTGATTCAGCGTAATTTGGCGATCACTAGCCCTCCGGAAGACCACTCCTATTTCCGATTCCAGCCTTTTCTGAAACAATAAGAAAGCAGCAAGCCGCATTCGCCGCCTCGCGCCCACTCCGCAGGGACGCTCTTATGAACCACGAAGTTACAACCATGGCCGGGACCGACGTATCCCGCGATCTCTCCAGTACGGTGCAGCAAGCTCGACAGGCCGAGGCAGTCGGCCCCTTGCGGGGATCGGTGCTGGTCCTGATTCAATACGACATTTGCGAAGAGATCCGCCTCGATGTGCTTCGCCAGCTCTTCTCTGCCCGCAGCGCCGAAGCCAAGTTCAAGAAGGCACCCGCGTACGTTCGCTACCAGCGCACTCCGGTCGAAGAGACGCTCGAGCCTTTGCTGCTCGAATCGGGCGAACGCCTCGAAGGCCAGCTCCAGTACTACGACTACGGAGTCGTTAGTCTCGTCTTCGAGCTTCCCTTTTCTGGCGACTGGGAGACGCTGGTGCAGCTTTCCTCGCGCTGGAGCTCAGATACGAATTTCGAGAAGCTCGCTCTGCGCGTGGTCAAGCAGAAGCTGGAGCGCGCCGCTGCGGCACTCGTCAAGCCCTACAGCACCGAGTGGCTGCAGGAGGATTACTACATCTTCCACGTGCGCGAAGTGGAGGGCGCGCCCTCGGCCAACGAACTGCTCAATGCGCATGACACCGAGATAGCGCAGGTGGTGCGCGGCGAAACCTGTCCGCTTTCCGACGATGAACGCCAGGAAATTCTGCTCTCCCGCATCTCTTACTATCCCAATGATCTCGCGGTGATCGGATGGAACGCAGCCTTCATCTACGACACGGCGCAGGGCGCCGAAACCGCGATCCAGCTTCTGCAATACGCGAACTCGCAGCTGCTCGAGTTCCGCCACTACGACGAACTGCTCACCAAGGAATTGGAAAACGTCTACGACTTTCTTGAAACTGGCGGTACAGGATGGTGGTCGCGCTGGCGCACGGCCAAGGCCGCGTCCAAGTTGCACACCGTCCTGCTCGACGTCAACGAACTGACCGAGCGCGCCGACAACGCCATCAAGTTTCTTAGCGACATGTTCTCGGCGCGGCTATACAAGCTGGCGGCTATGAAAGTCGGCGTGCCCGACTACAAAGACCTGGTCAAAGAAAAACTGCAGACCGCCGAAGACCTTTACCGCTTCATGGTCGACCAGTTCAATCAAAGCCGGGCATTCGTTCTGGAGTTGATGGTGGTGGTCATTCTGATCATCGAACTGGTGTATTTCTTCCGCGGAAAACCGATCTAACGCATTCCTGTGAGACAGCTGTCCCCGGTTGTCCAGCTACCTGGATTTGTTGGGTTACGGCTTTCCATCAACCGCACTCACTCATAGCTTTTAATTTTCTGCTGGTATTAGCTAAAATCCTGAGCCTAAGAGAGTTAGGACCTCGCGGTATGTTTGCGTCGCTGTAAAATACTCCCAAATAAGGACTTACAGCTAAAATACTGCGGAATATGGAGTTACGGTAACTGCCCACATGTGCCCTGCTGCCAGGTTTGGTAGACCGCTGGTGCATGTTTCCAAGCTGGCACTTTTGAAATTCTGAGTCAAGGTTGTTGGTCACAGGGTGAGCTGTGGAAGGCTGTGGAAAAAATCCCACTGGCACGCCCCTTTATCGTGCGAGGAAAAGTTCGATGAATTGGCGCGGCGTAACGATTGGGATCGATTTGTATTTTTGCATCGATAGCAGGTGACGGTCGCCGGAGATTATGGCTTGCGCCTCCGCTTCGACAGCGCACTCCAGTATGCGATTGTCGTCCGGATCGCCTGGGACTGCCTTAATCAACGTGCGGGGCACGACTCGTTCGCCCATGTCCCACACGACCGGTAAGACCTCGCGCAGCATAGTCTGGGGCCAATCGAATTTTTGTGCGAGAACACGGTGAACTTCGCTTTGGATTGGCTCGGAATAGAAGAATTCGCATCGTCCTGATTCGGCCATCTCCAAAAGGACGCGAGGAACGCCGCCGAAGACCAGCGCCGACACTATTACGTTGGTGTCGAGAACAATGCGGATCACTTTTTTGCGGCGCGTTTTTTGGCAGTGCGTAATTCGTGAACGAGACGGTCTACGTCTTGCTCGCGGATGCCCTGGCCGTCGGCTTTAGAGCGGCCGTACGCGTTGATATCGTCCCACCAAGAACGTCGTTCGTAATGACGGAGAGCCTCGCGGATCAGTTCGCTCATGGTGCGGCTTTCTTTCCTGGCGATGGATTGGGCACGCTTCAGCATGTCGGGCGGAAGAGTTACGGAAAGCGTTCGGGTGTTGCGCATATGGATATTGTATAGCAGGATTAAGCAGGATTTGACATGATTCGTGGCGACAACAGCAGCGAGGGCCCGGTACATCTGGGCCGCCGGACAGCCGAAGGCGGCTGTCCCCCCTGAGAATTGGAGCTAGTAGCAAAAACCGAGGTTCCTCGCTGCGCTCGGAATGACAAAGGTGTATTTCCCAGGAATGACAAATGTGCACTCCACAGCATGACAAATTCCTTTTCGCAGAATAGAGTCTAGGTGCGAGATTCCATGCGAGGGCTGCGATGCGAGGATTAAAAGACAAGCGCGTTCTGATTACTGGCGGGGCTAGCGGGATTGGGGCGGCTACGGCCGCGCGGTTCTTGGAAGAGGGATCGCGGGTGTGCGTGCTGGATCGGGATGAGAAGGCTTGCGAGCATATTCGGCAGGAGCTGGCGGGACTCGGCGAGGCGGGCCTTACTTCGGCGGGCCTTACTTCGGCCATCATTGTCGATGTGACCGACCTGATGCAGGTGGAGGCGGCGTTTGCCGAGGCGATCCGGTTGATGGATGGAGTGGACGTGCTGGTGAACAATGCCGGCATCAGCATTCGGCATAAGTTTCTCGACATTACTCCGGAGGAATGGGAGCAAGTCATCTCCGTGAATCTGACTGGAATGTTTTATGTGGCGCAGACGGCGGCGCGGCACATGTGGGAGCGTTTTTCGGTCAAGGCTTCTTCCGGCAAGGCAGGCAGCGGAGTGATTCTGCAAACGGCGTCGACCAATGGAATGACGGGATATCCGTATTACGCGGACTACAACGCGACCAAGGCGGGCGTGATTGAGCTGACGCGGTCGATGGCGCTGGAGCTGGCGCCGAAGGTGCGAGTGTGCGCGGTGGCTCCGGGATATGTGTTGACGCCGATGCAGCGCGCGGAATATTCGGATGCGATGCTGGAGGAAGTGAACCAGAAGATTCCGTTGCGGCGGCATGCGAAGCCCGAAGAGGTTGCGGGGCTGTTTGCGTATTTGGCGTCGGATGATGCGGCGTTTATTACCGGGCAGGTTTTCACGATGGATGGCGGCGAGACTGCGGGAGGGTTGGCGAGCCGATGATGCGCCGTTGCCAATTTTACGGATAGGCGAAAAGGAGGATTGATGATTGCAGGCTTGTTCTCACATCCACGTTTTCTGGTGTTCTATTCGGCGATCGTAACAATTGCGTTTGCGGTTACCGTGGCCGCCGGATTCATGGCGGCACATGGGACCTCGAGAGTTACGGATTTGGATCGTTTACGCGTGCATCGCATTGATGTTGTCGAGCCGGATGGAACGCCGCGGCTGATTATCTCGTCGCGAGCGGACTATCCCGGAAGCTTTTATCGAGGAAAAGAGATCGCTCGGCCGGACCGGCGGGATTCGGCGGGAATGCTGTTCATCAATGATGAGGGAACGGAGGACGGCGGGCTGATTTATGGCGGTTCGACTGCGGATGGAAAGCGCTCCAGTTTCAGCCATCTGAGTTTTGACCAGTACGAACAGGATCAGACGTTGGTGATGGGAACTGCGTTGTATCCGGACGGCAGCAAGGTTGCGGGCTTTTCTCTGAGCGACCGTCCAGACCAGCCGCTCACTCCAGACGTTTACGACGAGGCGGAGCGAATTAAAGCCATGCCGCACGGTGACGCCAGGGCGGCGGCATGGGCGGCGTTCCAGAAAAAGTATCCCTCTGGAGAAGAAAGAGCCGCTTTAGCGCGGGATGCGGATGGCTCGGTTGGCCTGGAGCTGAAGGACGGAAACGGGCGCGTGCGGCTGCGCCTAAGTGTTGATAAAAAGGGCAAGCCGGCAATCGAACTTTTGGATGAACAAGGACAGGTCAAACGGGGTATCGCGATTGAAAACGTGTTGAGTAAGTGAACATCGAAGATTAGAGAAAAGTTTGCGATACAACTTTCATGAAATCAATTGTGTTTCTTGGGGGAGGAAGAATAACCAGCGCGCTGGTGGCGGGATTGCGGCTGGCTGGAGATGAGCGGGAGATTGTGGTCTACGATCGGCATCCGGAAAAATTGCGGGCGCTGCGGCGGGAATCGCGGGTGGAAGCGGCGCGCGATTTGAAGTCGGCAGTGGAGCGGGCGGAGATGCTGATTGTGGCGGTGCGGCCTGCGTCGGTCATGGAGCTGCTCGATGAAGTTGCGGCTTGCGGCGCCGCGCCGCCGAGGCTTTGCGTCAGCCTGGCGGCCGGGATTCCGTTGGGAAAGTTGCGCGCGAATGCGGGACGATCAAGTTTTGGACGATCAAGTTTGGGACGATCGAGTCTGCGCGCGATTCATTGGGCGCGGGCGATTCCGAGTCCGGTGTGCCGCATTGGCGGTGGCTTGACGCCGTTAAGCTTCGATCGAAGCGTTACGAAGGCAGAACGCACACGCGTGCTTCGAATATTTAAACAGGTCGGGGCGGTCATGGAAATTCCAGATCGCCAGATGGATGCGATTACTGCAACCCACTCGCCGAGCCACGGATATCACGCGCTGGCGGCACTGGTAAAGGCTGCGGACCGGGCGGGCCTGGATCGCGCCACGGCGATGACGGCGGCGGCGCATGCGCTGGGTGAGTCGATTTCTTATTGGCGAGCGAGTGGAGTGAGTCTGAATGATTTGCTGCTGGAGGCGGCGACTCCGGGAGGAATTGCGGCGGCGACGATGTCTGCGATGGATGAGGCTGGATACGTGCGAGCGGTGGAGAAAGGGATTCGTGCCGGCATCAAGCGCGCGCGGCGCAATGCGAGGCTGTGAGTTTCGGATTTTTTGTTGCACGAACCCGCGTCACCGCGGTATCGAGCCAGTGTTATGAATCGTCCGCTCCGGTCGTCAATCATCAATAAATCAAAAACTGCGCCTGCATTCCCATTCCGATACGGAGCATGATCTTTGTGCGCCGCCCATTACCTTAGTCACCATCCGGCACCAGCGGACTCTGCCACAATATTGAGGAGCAAGAAATCCCTGAATCAGGGAAAGCCTTTTCGATCGGATGCATGTGCAATGGAAATTCTGACACCCAGAGGGACTCGACGCAGTACGCGGATACGAGTGGAGATTTCTGTAAACGTAACCAGTCTTGATCGCAGGCGATCGTTTGCCGAGAAGTGCGTGGTGCTGGTTATAAGCGCCCAGGGATGCGGGCTGCGCAGTTCGCGCGCACTCCCCATGGAGACTCCGATCATGATTAACGATCTGCCCGGCGGCGCCAGTGTGACGGGACATGTGGCGAGTTGTTTGCCGTTGGGAAATGACGGCAAATATTTTCTCATTGGAGTCTCGCTCTACACCCACGGAAATGTTTGGGGGATTGCGAATCCGCCGGAAGATTGGAAGTCCGATGCGTCGAGTGCTGACTCTTCCAATCCCGCTGGAAGTAGTGTGGGAGCGCCTGGCAAACTGACGGTGAACCAGAAAGTTTGGCCTTACAATCTCTTCACCGAAGGTGTCGAAAATATAGCGGCCGTCAGTAAGAAGCGTAGCTGATTCCACGAAAAACCATCTCTGCGAGTGATCTCTTCTAGCTGTGGCAGCGCGGTCTTGTTCTTTGGTAACTTCGCCAACGCCACTCCCGCTGCCATACTTCGGAATATGGCCGAAGAGGTCAATGCGAAGACTCCGCTTTCAGCCGGCGACAGGAAATTAGTCGACCGTCCTTTTCGCGTGAAGCTGCGCGGTGCAGTGTTGGCGTTGGTGCGGTTGCCCAACCGGCGCGCAGTGCGAGCGGCATTTCATCAGCTTTCGACGTCGGGTGGAGTTGTTCATCTGGAAAAACCGCTGGACGAAAAACTGGAGGTTGAATTAATTTTTCACATCTCGGAAACCACGATCCGCGGTAAGGCGCAGATGCTGTTTCCTATGTGGGCGACGCAGGGGTGGATGCAACCTTTTCGCTTTGTCGATCTGAGCGATGCGAACCGAGAGATATTGGAAGCGAAACTCAAGTCTTTTGTGGGTGAAGCGGCGAAGAAGACGTCAGCCGGCCGTTAAGAGTGCAGAGTCCCATTCCTCGAAATTCCCTCTATAGACCCTTTTTAGACGATCCTCGCGTGATCCGGTCATTAGGATCTCTTTCGCATTCGAAACATCTTCCTGAATTCTCGGAATAGGCGTCGTTACTCCGGTTACGTTGGTAAGAACGGTAACCGAACGTATGATAGTCACCAGGACCCCTTCATGAAACGTCTCTCTTTTGTTGTATCTCTGACCAACGACAATAACGATTATCAGCAGGAACAAGCTGCGGCGGCAGAGAAGGCCGCGCGGCGCTTCGGCGTGGACGTGAAGATCGTTCATGCCGATAACGATGCCCTGGCGCAAAGCCAGCAGTTGCTGCACTACGTTCAGGATTCCGGGGTGCAGCGGCCAGACGCAATCCTGTTTGAACCCGCGGGTGGCACGGCATTTCCGCAGGTGGCGCGGGCGGCGGCGGCGGCGGGCATCGGCTGGGTGGTGCTGAATCATGAAGTCGATTACGTTTCCGAACTGCGGCGCGCATATAAGGTGCCGGTATTTGCCATCACTTCCGATCATGAAGAAGTAGGCAGAATTCAAGGGCAGCAATTTGCGGCGCTGCTGCCGAACGGCGGATCGATTTTGTACATCGAGGGTCCGGCAAATAGTTCGGCGGCGAAAGAACGAACGGCCGGGATGCTCAAGGCCAAGCCGGCGAATATTCGCGTCAAGACGATGCGGGCGAACTGGACTGAAGAGAGCGCGTATCGCACCGTGAGCTCGTGGCTGCGTTTGCGGACGTCGCAGGAAAGCCAGGTGGACCTGGTGGGGGCGCAGGACGACAGCATGGCGATGGGAGCGAGAAAAGCGTTTGGCGAGATTACAGAGAGCGAGCGGCCGCGGTGGATGAAGATTCCGATTACCGGATGCGACGGCATGCCAAAAACAGGGCAGGCCTGGGTGCGCAACGGGACTTTGGCGGCGACGATTTACATCTCTCCAAATACGGACCTGGCCATAGAAATGTTGGTGGGGTGGTTCAAGGGTGGGGCAGCGCTGCCGGAGCGAAAAGTGACTTCGCCGGAATCAGTGCCGTCGTTGGCGGAGCTGACGAAATCGGCAAGCGGCAGAATGCAGCGGTCGGTTGGAGTCTGATGGATCGAGACTCGCGTAAGATGAAGGGCGCCCTTGCGGAGGCGCCCATTTTTTTTGCCCCAATGCGCGGGCTTCGGGGTAAGGATTCCCGCTTAACGATTTCTCCAACAGCATTCGCAGACTATTCTTAATTTTCCAACCCTTCTCGTGTTATAAATCCCAGCGCTGGGTGAAACCCACGTCGTCCCAGGTGTTGCCCGTCTTCGTGGCCGCCCATTCACGTCAGGCACTCACACCCTTGTTCACGGAGAAATCTATGGCGAATGCTGCTGCAGTGGCCGGAACCAATAAGGCGGAGTATGCGATCTGGCGCGTGATCATGGCCTCGTCGGTCGGCACCATGATCGAGTGGTATGACTTCTACATTTTTGGCAGTCTCGCGGCCATCCTGGGGCCGAAGTTTTATCCTCCGGGCAATGACACGTTTGCTTACGTGGCTTACCTCGCTACGTTCGCGGTAGGCTTTTTGGTGCGGCCGTTCGGCGCGTTGTTCTTTGGCCGCATCGGCGATCTGGTGGGGCGCAAGTACGCATTTCTCGTGACGCTTTCCATCATGGGTTTCTCTACATTTGCGATCGGACTGCTTCCGTCCTACGCGACGGCAGGATGGTTCGCACCCATCGTGCTGCTGCTCATTCGCGTGCTGCAAGGGCTGGCGCTGGGCGGCGAATATGGCGGCGCCGCGGTTTACGTGGGCGAGCATGTCCCCGACACCAAGCGCGGTTTCTACACCAGCTTCATCCAGATCACCGCGACGCTGGGCTTGTTCGTTTCGCTGATCGTGATTCTGGTCACGCAGAATTCCATGTCGAAGGAAGAGTTTACCGCCTGGGGCTGGCGCATTCCCTTCCTCATCTCCATCCTTCTCGTCGCGATCTCGCTCTACATTCGCTTGAAGATGAAAGAGTCGCCCATCTTCGCCGAGCTCAAGGCCACGGGCATGACCTCGACGCAGCCGCTCAAGGATGCCTTCACTAAGTGGCCCAACCTGAAAAATGTTCTGATTTCGCTTTTCGGAGCCACGGCGGGGCAGGGCGTGATCTGGTATACCGGTCAGTTCTACGCTCTCTTTTACATGCAGACGATTCTCAAGGTGAATGTCAAAACCGCCAACATCGTTGTCGCGATTGCACTGCTGCTCGGGATGCCATTCTTCACCGTGGTAGGCGCGCTCTCCGATCGCATCGGGCGCAAGAAGCTCATGATGGCGGGCTGCCTGCTCGCCGTACTGACCTACATTCCAATCTACAAAGGGATGCAACGCGCGGCCGGAAATAATGTGGTCACGGTAAAGTCCGCGCGCAACAAGATAACCGGGGCAATCTCCTTGACAGCCATGACCACCGACGCAACCGGCGCACTGGTCGCGGTTAAAGAAGCTCCGAATCCGGATAAGACCATGCTGGTGCTGCTGGTGTTTGTGCAGGTTCTTTACGTGTGCCTCATTTACGGCCCGATCGCAGCCTATTTGATTGAGGCATTCCCGGCCAAGATCCGCTACACCTCGCTGTCGCTGCCCTATCACATCGGCAACGGAGTATTCGGCGGCCTGCTGCCTCTGATTGGATTGTCCTCGGTGGCGGCCACCGGCAATATTTATGCTGGCCTGTATTATCCGATGATTGTGGCCGGCATGACGTTTATCATCGGAAGCCTGCTGCTCAAGGAGACGCAGGGCATACGCATTTGGGACGAAACCGGAGGCAAGGCCAAGTCCCCC
This sequence comes from uncultured Acidobacteriaceae bacterium, assembly GCA_963801885.1. Taxonomy (GTDB): domain Bacteria; phylum Acidobacteriota; class Terriglobia; order Terriglobales; family Acidobacteriaceae; genus Sulfotelmatobacter. The sequence goes on along the minus strand of CAWDGL010000008.1, from coordinate 1,139,344 downwards.
GCAGTCTAGGGCACACGAGAACCGCCCGGGCGATGAGTCCGCGAATATGCTAGATTGAGTTTCGCGGGCCTATAGCTCAACGGTTAGAGCAGCAGACTCATAATCTGTTGGTTCCAGGTTCAAATCCTGGTGGGCCCACCAAGCTAATCCTCGCACTTGCTGCGTAATTCACGGCCTAGAAATAGTCCCCTCGAAGTACTGCGAACTGCCGGCGGCGAATGGCTCAAGGTAGTCGGTGATGTCCGCACCAGCTACCCTGACCTCGAACTTGAGGAACGTAGCTGGTGCTAGTTTTGCTTCATGCTGTCGTCGTGCTTCATGCTGTCGTCTTTCTTCATGTCGTCCTTCTTCATGTCGTCCTTCTTCATGCTGTCGTCCTTCTTCGCCTTTTTCTTGGATTTCTTGTCTTTCTTCATGTCGTCTTTCTTCATGGTGTCGCTCTGTTTCATGGTATCGCTCTGTTTCATGCTGTCATCCTGTTTCATGCTGTCCTGCTTCATGGCGTCGCCAGACTGTGCAAAAGCCGAAAGCGACATTGTCAGAAGACACATTGCCATCAACCTGCGAATGATTTTGCTCATAAACTTTTCTCCTATTCACGTTCGAATTGACGCCGGATTTGGGCGCATACATGGGATGTGAAGTCCCGTGGAAAGTTACAGCCCTGCCTTAAAATTGCGCCTTTTGGAAGGCAGTTACTAGTCGCAAGAGCGCAAGAATACTTCGCTGCCGTGCGACCTTTCGCGAACTGGTCCATGGGCACGAGCTGAGATCAGGCGGTCAAATACTTTTTCATGCAGCGAACGCAAGGGGCATATCCCTGTTGCAGCGCTTCCCGGGCCTGGATGGTCCGAATGTGGGCTTTGTCGTGGATGAAGGGACATCCAGCTGCGTGGAAAAGTTTTCCATCCGTTGAAACGATCACCAACATATCCGGGGGCACGCCAGCTCCGGGCTGTGCATGTTCGGAACGCAATTCTGGATGGCTGAAGACTGAGGATCTAGCCACTTCGAAACTACCGACGACCACGACCGTGGCGGCAGCGGCAACCATCCATCCGAGGAAGCTTCGGCGGCTACCAGGCATATTTTCTTCCAGTCTGCGGTGCAAACGGTGGCTGAATCCCAGCGGCACTTCGAACATCCTTTCGTCGCCGTAGAGCTGAACCACATTGCGCGTACCCTCAAGCACAGCTGTGCAGTGCTTGCAGCCGTGGAGATGGTCTTCCATGGCAGCGCGCAGGCCTGCATCGACTTGACCATCAAGGTAATTCGAGATCTCCCGCCACACTTCTTCGCAGCTGATTACCATGGCTTGGTCCCCTTAGCATGAAAGAGCTTACTGCTCCAGCTGCCGCCGAACCCCGGCGCCAGCAGATCGCGCAGCATGAGCCGCGCCCGCAGCAAGCGCGTCTTGACCGATGCGATTGAGATCCCCAGCGCCTTGGCGGTGTCTTCGATGCTCAAGTGCTGCATGTCGCGCAGGACAAACGTTTCGCGGTACTTCTCTCCGAGTGCGCCCAGTGCTTCGGCCAGCTTCTGCCGGACTTCCTTCCGTTCCAGGGTCTCCAAAGGGATTTCGCGCCAGTCGGCAAAGTCGCGTGGCGTATAGTTGCCTTCCTCGTCGTGACGGTCATCGATGGGTTCCATCATGTTGGCGTGTTCTTTCCTTCTCCACATACGCGCCTCATTGATGGTGATCTGGGTCAGCCAGGTGCTGAATCGCGCCTCCGCACGGAACTGCCGGATGTTCTTAAAGGCTTTCAGCATCGCCTCCTGGGCCACGTCTTCGGCATCGGCCTCGTTGCGCAGGATGGCAAAGGCTGCAGCGTACACGCGCCTTTCGTAAGGCCGGATCAACTCGTAGAAGAGATCGCGCTCGCCGTTCCGAATACGCTGGATCAGCATCTCTTCGTCGAATAGGTTCGCCGGAGGTTCCAGCGAAGTCATTTCTTCCGGCATCGTTCCTCACTGTGAGCGTCACTGCAGTTACTGACCGTCATTGTTCTGGTCGGTACTCCGGGTCCTTCTTCCATCCTGTAAACATAGAGACGAAGTTATTCCAGCCATGGAGCACCACCATTACCAGATGCCCGAACACAAACGCCAGCATCGCCCACATAATCAGGAAATGCCACAACCGCGCCCAGTGAAAGCCGCCCATGATCCACGCCAGCCACGAGAACTGGACTGGTTTCCAGATAACAAGACCAGTCAGCACCGACAGTAGGCCCAGTCCGATCGCAGAGGTGTATGCCTGCTTCTGTAGCGCGTTGTAGGCTTCCCGGGCGGGCGGCTTGGAGCCGAAAAAGAAGTAGTGGCGCACCATCGGCCACACGCCTGGGAGATCACGTCGCACAAAGAGCAGCTGCTTGTAGTTTCCGCTGAAGATCTGGTAGCCGACATATAGCAGCCCGGTCGCCATGTAGATCCACATAAAGGTGAGGTGCCACTGAAGCGCGCCTCCCAGCCATCCGCCGAGCGCAAAAGCTTTGGGCCAGTTGAGGAGATCTTTTTGTGGGATTTTTGCTCCGAAGCTGGGAAAGGCACGGAAGATCTGCAGACCGCTTCCAACCATCACGAACAGCGAGATGGCGTTCACCCAGTGGCAAAGACGAACCACAAAAGGGTGTTCATACACCGCTTCTGTTACTTCTCCTGTCTTCACATTTTCGATTGCAACCGCGTGAGTTGCCATAGTCATTGCTCCTGGCTACAGACCATAGAATTCGGAGTAGCCTTGATCTTCCCAGTACCCGGCCTTCTCAAGTACATGGCTCACTTTGAGGTCGGTCAAATATTTTGCCTGCTTGTAGCCAATCTTCGTAGGAATGCTCAGACGCAGCGGAGCGCCGTGTTCGCGGGTCAGCAACTGGCCGTACATTTCGTAGCAGAGCAAAGACTGCGGATGTACGGCGGTCGCCATGTCGAGCGACTCGTAATAGTCATCGGCGCATTCGACGGTCACGAAGCGGGCGGTCGGATCAGCGCCAATCATCTTGAGGAAGTCGGAAAGGCGCGCGCCGCCGAACCGGCCAATCACGTCCCACCCCTCGACGCAAACATGCCGTGTGTTTTGCGCATACTTCGGCAAAGCCTGAATCTGCGCGAGCGTGTAATCTCCTGGCTTTTGTACCGCGCCCGTCACCGTGAGAGTCCACTTGTCGAAATCCACTTGAGGATCATCGACGTCGTAGTCGTTAATTGGGAACTTATCGAAAGGGGTTAGATCGGAGTCAGTAAATGTGGGCGCCAAATGGCCGGAGCGGAAGAGCCGGGCCGAGGCCCAATCGCTGAAGCCAAGGCCGCCCTTGAGGAGTGGCTTCTGCAATTGCGGGAGGGCAAAAGCGCCCAGCGCTATCACCGGTGTGAGTTTCAACAACTCCCGCCGGCTGATGGTTTTGAACTTGCGGCTGTCGGTCCGTGAGTACATAACCGCTCTCCGTTGCAGAGGATAAAAGCTAAGACACAGGCTATATGAGATTTACGAACCAGCGAAAAGTTACAAACCAACCGTCTGCATGGGAACAATATCACCAAGCCGGCGCAGGGCCCACCGCGCTGTCCTTTCCTTTACGAGTGTGGGCCTAACCGCGGGGTCCGCTGGTCCGATATCAGGATCCTACGATGGTTCATTGCTCTCCAGCTGATTCGTGCGAAGCATCCGTTTTTTCCGCCTGCTGTGCAGCGTCGAGTTCCGCCGCAAGTTGAGACTTCAAGCTGCGGCTGGCCACTTCGAACTGGGCTTTAGCCCGCGCCACGTGCCCCAACAACGTGTGCAGCTGCTTCGGACCTAATACCAGCAGTCCAAGCATATTCCTTCCTCATGATTTTGTTACAGCGTTACTGTGCGTTAGACGGCGGCGATCAGGGCCGAGATACTTCGAGGATGTCATTTGATTGTCTTTTTCTCTAAGCTGGCAGCTCGACCGAGCGATGTTTGACGTCGCAATGTTTTGGGATCGCCAGTTCGCCTTACTTCCAGGATTCTGTCTTCACGCTATGTACAACCCAGCTCAGTCGTCGTTATTCCCATCCTTTAAGAAATATTCTTCTCAACCGAGATGACGCTAAGAAAGTTCACTAACAGTGGCCGGTAAGTCGCAGACAAAAAGGGGCGGCCCGGGGAGGGCCGCCCTAAAAAAGTCCGCCTCGTTTAGAAGACGAACTTAGCCTGCAGCTCAATAACTCTTGGCGACGCGTCGGCGCCCAGACCTGAACCATAGATGGTCGTGGGCTGACTGACGGTCTGCGTGATTTGTCCGAATTGATTGCTGTCCACGTTGGTGTTGGGAAAGGCAAAGTTCGGGTGATTGAACAGGTTGAAGAATCGTGCGCCGATGGAAAATTGCGCGTTCTCCCACCTCGGTAAACCGAATGACTTTTCCAGGTCGAAGTCTGTGTCAAAGTAACCCGGGCCGCGGAACTGGTTGCGGCGCTGCGTGCCGAAATTATTTGTTGGATCCACGAAATTGGCCACGGTATAGCAGGGATTCGGCTGCCCGTTCACGAGTTGCGCAGCCGAAGCACCGCAGTTAATGTTTGGCGAGCCCACCACATCAGCCAGGACCGTGGAGGTAGTGGCAGGACTTGTGCTTCCGAACAAGCTCCCTTGTAGCGCGGCTGTTTCGTTACTGCTCCAAATCGAGTAAGGGAATCCGGTGTGTTTGAAAATCGTTCCCGAGAGCGTCCAGCCTTTCGCCAGTGCACTCGGACCTCGCGTCGTCAGGTGGCGGACGGCATCGCTCCAGACGTAGTTCATAACGAGCGACTGCCGGACATCGTAGTCAGCATTTCCATAGTTGAGTTGATGAACATTGAATGGATTCAGGGGTGTGACGACGTCGACGTTGCCGTTGGCGTTCAAGCCGAAGGGATTCAACGAGCTGTTCGAGATCTCGTCCAGGGCGTGACTATAGGTATAGGACGCCTGGAACTGAAAGCCGCCATTCATCGTGTGTGCAGCAGTCAGCGTAACGCCGTTGAAATTCGAGTTTCCGGAGTTCTGGGTCTGGGCAACCACTCCGAATCGCGGATCTGGTTGCGTGAGCGGCAGACTCCCGAATGGGGAGCCGGTTGGACTAAATGCGTTTAATGCAGGATTGGTGATCTCTTCATGCTCGCCATGATTGCCCACATATTTCATGCTCAGCGTGCTGTGCCAACCGAGAGCCTGCTGTATTTCCAGGTCCCACTCGTCATAACGCGGAATCTGCACTTTGCCCGGGTTAAAGAAATTGAAGGCCGGAACTGCCCCGCCGCTGGCAAAATTGGCACGGAAGGCGGCATTGGCCGCAGTCGCTTGCCCATTCAGGTTCCCTGCCGCCGCCGGCGAAAGAGCACCGTTAAAAAGCACGAACGACGGATCATTCGGTGCGTTGGTTAAGATGTCATCGATTCCTCCGGTTGGAATCGCGTCGCTGAAGATTCCGATTCCTCCGCGGACAACCGTATTCTTTGCACCGAAGGGCGACCATGCGAAGCCTACTTTCGGCTCATACACAATCGAAGTGACCGACGGAAATGCGGTGTTCAAACCCGTCCTCAAGGCCTGATTCACGGGGGCGGTGGGGTCCAGGTTCTGAAACGGCGCTGAGAGACTCTGGAAGCAATTGCTCTGGCAGACTGGATTCGACAAGTGGTCGAACCGCATGCTGAGCGTCAGCTTCAAGTTGGAATTGACCTTGACCTCGTCTGACGCGTACCAGCCAAGCTGGTAGAGCGCTATTGGCACGTTGGTGTTGAGAGGAAAGTTCTGCGCTATCAGATTCCCCACACTCGTATTGCCAGGCGCGACCCCGCCAAATGCGAAGTCGTTCAATGAAGTTTCTTGAACGAAGGGAATCACGCCGGTGAAATTGTGGTCGCTTACATCGTCACGGCGGAAATTCACTCCGAAGCGAAGACCATGTCTTCCGCGAGTCCAGCTGAAGTCGTCGACAATGCCATACTGCGTCACCGACCGCCCTTGCGGAAAGGCAGTACCATCATTGTTCAAGGGGAATAGCGAGTTATCGCCGAACGCAACCGTCTGCGGGAGAGTTTGAAATTCGGCAGTGGGATTCGTGATGGTGAAGAGCGCGCTGTACCACTGCAGCGAAGCGATGAAGTTATTCACCTTGTTGTTGCCGAGTGTGTGGGTTTCGCTCAACTGGCTTTGCCATTCCGGCTGAGCACTATGCGCATCGAATGCGGGACTTAGAGGGTCGGTGTAGGTTGCCTGGAGGCCGCTTTCATGTTGCACTCGGACGAATAGCTTGTCGTTGTTGCCGATGATCTGATCGTAGCGGCCGACAATCAGATAGTCATTGGTTGCTTGCGACGTTCCGCCCTGCAGTTGGACGGCACAAGGGTTGGCTGCTCCAAATGTGACTCCCGCCAAGGCAGTAACGTTCGAACAACCTCCTCCAGCGAGGGTATTTTGAGCCTGGGCCGCACCCGGAGTCGCATTCCAGATTCCGAAGAGCTGATTGTAAAACGTCACCGAGACTGGGACTAACGTTATTTAAGTTGGCGACTACGGCATTTTCAAATTGTTGAGTCGGAAGATTGACGGAAAACAGCGACGGAATTACAAGGCGGATGCCTTCATAGTCGACAAAGAAGAACGACTTGTCTTTTTTGATCGGTCCGCCGAATGAGGCAGCATACTGATTCGCGTTCACAAAGGGCCGCGGAGCGACATCGCTGCCGGCAATACCATTCGCCTGATTCCTAAAATAGTTGTTAGAGTTCAGAGCACGGCCGTTCCACCAGTACTCCGCATTGCCGTGGTAGGAATTAGTGCCTGACTTCGACACGTAATTGATATTCGCACCGGCCAGCCCGCCAAATTGACCACTGTAGCCGTTGGTTACTACGCTGGCCTCCTGCACATCGTTCAGCCCGAGCGTCAAGTTGGTCGCGCCGCTATTGTTAATGTTGAAGTACGGATCGTTGTCATTGGCCCCATCGTAAGTGAACACATTGGAGTTCGACGGCAAACCGAAGAACTCATAGTTGCCGCCGCCAAACACCGAACCTCCGGTCGTATTCATCACCACTCCAGGAGCCGTCAAGGCAACAGCGCTGAGGTCATTTCCCGGATTCGGCAAGAGGGCAATTTGCTGGGCATTGAAGTTGGTCTGAAGATTGGCATCTTCGGTCTGCACACCTGTCACCTCATCGCTGACGTCCACAGATTCGACTTGCGACGAGAGAGATAGTTGCAGGTTCACCGTGGTGCTGGTCCCGAGCGTGACTGTTACAGTCTTGGTGACCTTCTGAAAGCCGGTGGCATTCACCGACACCGAATACTTTCCAGGCTGCAGGAAAGAGAAATTGTACGATCCTTGTGCATTGGTTGTTGTCGAAGTCGAATTGCCTGTATCAACCTTCTTCAATGTGATAGGCACGCCGGTGACAACCGCTGCCGTTGGATCCGTAACAAGACCAGCGAGGTCTCCAGTAGTAGCGGTTTGTGCAAAAATGCTGGCGACAGCGGTCATCAGGAACACGATTACCAATACCAGCGGCGCAAATAAGAAAGCAGTCGACCACCTCTGCCGATCATCATTTGTCATATTAAGCTCCACGTTTCTTTTGAGAGTTTGAACGTATGAATGATTTTGAAACTGCATGCGCGAGAAATGCCTGGCAAGAGCGCATAAGGTGCGCCCTTGCCAGATTGTTGTTCAATTAATGGTGACAGTCACTGCGCTGGAGTGACTAATTGTGCCGGAAGTTCCCGTTACCGTTATGGTGGCCTGTTGAGATGCAGCCGCTGTTGGTTTGTTTGAATTGCTGCTCCCGCATCCGAGGGCGAATAGCGATACGAACAGTAGCAAACCAAGTACGCTCATCCCGATAATCCTCTTGCGCGCAAGCGGTTTCTGTTTGCGATGAGTGAGCAGAGTTCCGAATAGGCCCAGACCAGGTATGAGCAGCGCCATACTGGACGAGCTATAGCCAGTGGGGGGTGGTGTCGAGACAGCCGAAACGGTCAAAGTAGAGGATGCAGCGCTAGATCCTGGAGAGATCGTCGAGGGGCTTAAAGCACAACTCAGCCCAGCGGGTGCGGAGCAGGTAAGCGTAATCTGACCATTGAATCCTCCCACAGCAGCAGCAGTGACCGTAAGGTTGGCCGACGCTCCTGCAGCTACAGTAGTGCTTGCAGCAGAAAGATTCAGAGAGAATCCGGCACCGGCCGTAGCTGCGGGCGCAAGGGCAGCAAACACAGCGGTTGCGCTGCCACCGCTCGGAAAATTGGGTTGGCCGGCGCTGCCCCCAGCGGTGATATAGAGAGTACCCAGAGTGCCCGGATCATTGCTGGCACCACCCCCTCCTCCAAATACCATATCCCACAAGCCTGGATTCACCAATACATTACCTGCAGAGTTGGTGAGCTGCCCGAGAAATTTCCCGGTCGTGTCAAATGCACTAATCGTGCCATCGCCAAAATTTCCTACCAGGATGTCGTTGGCGAATGCTCCGAAGCTAGCCGGAGCTTGCACCACACCCCAGGGGGCATTGAGGTTATTCTGAGCACCGGCAGCGACGAAGGTACTCACGAAGTTGCCTGTCGTATCGAAGATATCCACCTGACCAGCGCCAGCGCCGGGCACGGAATCATGCTTGGCGCCATCCTGCAACGCGTACGCGATATAGACCTGGTTACCGATTACGTGGATGCCATGGGGAGCGAATCCCGCAGGAAGATTGGGATCAGTGAACGATCCGCCTAACGAAGTAAGCTTGTAGTTGGAATCATAAACGTCGACTTTGCCACTATTAAAGTTTGCTGCCAACAGGTTGGTGCCGAGTAAAGCTAGACCCTTGTAAACTGCTCCGCTGGCGGAATTATCCTTGCCCACGATCCCGGTGTTGCTGGCACCGTTCCAGTAAACGATGAGGCCGTCTTCAGTATCAAAAATGAAAGAGCCGCCGGCAAAATATGTGCCGTTGGGGTTGGCCACGGTTCCCGTTGGACAACCGGGGCTGCAGTTGCCGTTAGGATTGCTCGACGCCCCCGGTATGGTCACGATCAGCCCGGTGTCTTTGTTTCCGCTTTGGTCGTAGAGCGTGGAAGTGCCGCTGTTATTGTTGGCGACCCAGAAATCTTGCCCGGGAAGAACAGATATTCCCCAGGGGTTCAACAGTTGAGGATCGGTGGTATTGGCTACGCCGGCAACGTTGGAGACCAGGTTAGTCTGGGAATAACCCGTCTGCTGCGCAAGCAATCCCGAGGGAATTGCTAATGTCATCAGCAGCCCGATGAACGAGATTGCGTTTTTCATTGTGTTTTCCTTTAACTCTTGCGTGTGAAATTGTGTGGCCCTAATCTGAACCATAGTTCGCTGTTAAGTACGCAAGTTGGACAGAGAAACGAGAATCTGCTTGATATTCCCTAACCCTCGAAATCTCTGTCGCAACTGCGAAAGCCCGACATCTTAATTCCAACCTATTGACCGCCAGATGCGGATGGAGTGCCCGAGCTCGGAGAGTTTGTCTTGCCAAGCATGATCAACTCCCGTGAGGTCGGCATGGTATAAACGCCGCTGAGTGTTTTGATCTTGCTCAAGAAGTACTTGCCACCGAGATGCTCAAAGCTGAGCGTTGGCTGATCGTTGGGACCATTGTCGAACGCCAGAGGAAGCAAAAATGCGCCACCTTTGTTATAGCCACTGATGGCTAGTTCCCGATTCAGGCCAGGATTCACGCGACTTACCCTGTATTCTCCCGCAGGAAGAGTTGCGCCTCCTGCCACGAACTCAAACGGAACACTCACGACAACCGCATCGGCGTCTTGAGCACGAGCACTTACCCCAACTCCAAGTAAGCACGTGAACATAAGTAATGCCATCAAATACGACTTCTTCATAACTTCTCCTTATTTATTTGTGTTAACTCTTTCATTAGTTGATAACTGCACTCGTGTTGTTTTTATTCCGTGTCTGCTGGCTCGCACGCTTCAGTCATCTACCTACATGTCAGCGTCACTACGTTAGACGCGCTCATGAATGACGAGATGCAGCGCTAATGTCATTTGCTTGTCACTTATTTGTCGAATAGCTGTAACCGGCATGAAGGCCAATATTCATCGCCGGCGTCATAGTGATCGCCGCACATCGCGATTAGCAGGAGGGAGTATTTGTCTTACGAGATCGGCGAAACATTCATTCGGCAGAAGATTAGGCTACCCGGCGACACCGGTCGAGTACGTCTGAGGGACTGAGTAACGAAGGCACTCGACAAAAAGACCAATAATCTTCTTCGTCCTCCTGCTCGTCGAATCGGGATATTCGGGCCTTAAGCTTAGTCCGTTCGGCGAAGATATCTGTTAAGGCGTTCGCGAAGCTGAAGGCGAACCCGCCACAAACGCGCCTTCACCGCGGACTGGCTTAGGTTTAGCTTTTGTGCGGTTTGTGCGATTGAGAGTCCCTGGACATCACGAAGCACAAAGACCGTTCTCAAGATCGGGCGCAGTTCTGCTACGGTTCTTACAAGAATGTCCCGCAATTCGGATGCCCAGCATAGTTGTTCCGGATTCGGGGCTCGATCGGGGACGTTCAAGGGAAGCACGTTCTCATCCGCCTGGAAAGCTGCATCCAACGAAACTTCTTTGTGGGTACGCCGTTTTCGCAGCTTCATAAGCGACTGGTTCACGGTGATGCGAATCAGCCAGGTTGAGAACTGGGAATCTTCTCGGAATTCTGCCAGGTTCTGGAACGCTTTCAACAGTGCTTCCTGCACCGCGTCCTCGGAATCTTCCCTGTTGCGCGTCACATTTTGAGAGATTCGGAGAAGCCTGCGACCGTGTCGCTTTACGAGTTGCTCGAAGGCGGCAACATCTCCTTTCTTGCACGCGTGGACAAGCTCCAGGTCGTTATTGGCTGCGAATTGTGTCCGAGTTTGCGTTCATAGCCGTTTACCGCGATTGGAGAATGACCTTGGCAGCGCAACCGAATTGGCTGCAAGTCGGATCCCGTCTCTGTACACCAGTTAGAAGTCTGAGCTCACTGCACCACGACTTTCCCTGTCATCTTCGGGTGGATGGTGCAGTAGTAGGGATAGGTTCCCGCCTTGGTAAACGTGTAGGAAAACTTTTCATCTGTATCGAGCACCTTGGACTTGAATACACCATCTGTGCTGACCGAGGTATGGGGAATGTCATCTTTGTTTGTCCATGTGACTGTCGCTCCGACAGGTACCGTGATCGTCTGCGGGCCAAAGACGAAGTTGTCGATGTTCACGGCTGCGTTTGCCGCAGAGGGCTGGTCATTGGCCGTAACGGTCGGTGATCCCGCGACGAGCAGTACGATCGCAATGACTACCGAAGCTGTGAAACTTGCAACCCAGACACTGTTCCGTTTCATTGTTCTGTTTCCTTTATAGTTTGATTTTCTTCCTTGATTCTCACTGCTCGGGGACCGGATCGTTGGCGGTCCACGCAAGACTTAAGTTAACGACCACCGGAGCCGCTGCCATTTCCTGAAGCCGAAGCCTCCGAGTCCGCAAGTGGCGAATCGACAACCGCAAGGCTGCGTCCGCTGACGAGATAGTTCACGTCAGTGATTCCCAACACCTTCTGCAACTGGTCAGCTGGCACCTTCATAGGTCCGGCCGAGGGAGCAGTTCCCGGCGCGGGTTGAGGGAAGGCCGTCGACATCGCTGTGTGGAACGACACCTTTCCTTCCACCTTTTGCATGATCTGGTGGATGTGGCCGTTTAACACGGTCACGGAACCGAAGCGCTTGACGTAAGACAACGCTTGTTCACTATCGTCGGTTCCCCATCCCCAATCCGGATAGATGGTCCACAGTGGAATGTGCGCAAACATCACAATTGGAGTGCTGGCTGAGCGGCCCTTGAGATCGTCCTCAAGCCACTCGAGCTGTTCGTGACCGAGCGATCCCATGCCGCCGGCTTTGAGATTGGCGACATTCACGAGCCCCACGAAGTGGACGCCCTTTTGATCGAAGCTGTACCAGCCGGTCCCTTTTGTGCCTTTTCCGTAGCGCTGCAGAAATTGCTCGCCGTTGTCGCTCAGCATGTCGTGCTCGCCCGGCACAAAGTAGACCTGCTTCGCCGACGCACCCTTTAATACCTGGTCCAGCGTATCGAACTCGCTCGGCTTCGAGAGCTGACTCAGATCGCCGGTGTGAATGATGAAATCCGGTTTCTGGGGCATCGCGTTGATCTTGTTGATTGCCATCTGCAGAGTAGCGGTGACGTCCGGGTTGGCCGGCTTGTTAAAGCCGATATGGCTGTCGCTGATCTGCACAAAGCTGAAGTCCCCGCCTTTGCCGGCGTCCTTGCCGTGGCCTTTAGCGAAGGCCCGCGACATTGGAATGCCGCCGCTCATGGTCCAGACCAGCCCTGTGCCCGCCCATGCCATGCACTTCAGAAATCCTCGACGATCGACGCCGTCATTGTTGAGGTCTTGCAATTTCTGATCGATAAGATCTTTGTTTTTGTCCGTCATCTGGCCTCCGGTGTTTTGTAGCGTTCACAGTTGATAACTGGACTGAGTCGGTTTTATTCCAGGTGGAAATAACAGAGAGGCTAGAAACTTCTGGAGTGCCGCTTTGCCTTGTGCAGGGAGATAACCGAGGCACAGCTGTGGCGAGGTCCTGTAAGTGTTCCTAAGCTGGATCTCGCCGGAGCACGTTAACCAGGGAGGTTCACGCCACTCAGAAAGCCGCCCAGATGGCCGGTCAGCGCAACAATGCCCACTGCCAGTAGTTCCACAGCGAAGCGATAGTCGAGGCAAGAATACCGTCCGCCGCCGAGCCCGGAAATGCACCCACCACACCAGCCAGATCATCAGCGTCGAAACGCAACCCAGAACGAGGTGCAGCAATAGAGTGCCCTTCAGTTTCTGTCCCTCAAGTTGGAACTTCCACGCGAGCAGCCCCGTGGCGAGAACCGGGAGCGTTGAAATCGCCGCCGCCAGCAAGTTGTAGTAGGCCGCGTCTGCCAGGCCACGGCGCTTCTTCCAGACTGTTATGAAGTCGAACGCTACTGCCGCAATAAACAGACCAATTGGAAAATGGATCAGCACCACATGTTGTGCGTGCTTCGCCAAGAGCGCCGTCTTTAGATCGAAAGGATTTACCATCGCCTCGCCCCTTCTAAGAATCTGCTTCTACTACAGTTCACGATTCCGGCCCGGTGACCTGAGCGTCACCATGGATAACGGATTTTTGCCGCTTTATTCCGCTTGATTGCATAATTGTCGAGCAGCACGACAAAATGACTCCACTTCAATGGAATATTTGGGTGGAAAGCTAGTTTTCAACGGTAATCGGGATTGGCGGGGCTTCAGAGAGGATCGCCATATTTGCATCTGTCATGCCAATCCCCAGCCTACCGCATAGTTTTGTCAAAAATTTGTCGTTTTGAAGGGAATAAATCCAGGATTCTGAAGTTCTCATCATGTGGACCTGTCAGGAGCGAATCTCCAACTCGACTCGTTCGAAGAACTGGCCACCCCTCTCTTCGATCAGCTTTACAACTTCGCTCACTGGCTTACGCAGAATCGCGACGAAGCGGAAGATCTAGTCCAGGAAACCTACGTCAAGGCATTGAAAGGATTTTCCTCCTTTCAATTGGGTACTAATTTCCGGGCATGGATCTATCGCATCCTGCGCAACACGTTCTTGACCTCCCGCAAGGGACTGAAAGTTACTATGACCGTGCCTCTCGAGTTCGACGAAGACGAAGTGGCACCGGAACCCGCCATTGAGCGCGATACGCCAGAGACGCTTCTGTTGGCGCAGATCGAGCAGCGAATTTCTACAAAACGCGATCGATGAGCTTCCGGTTCATTTCCGGGAGATCCTACTTTTGTGTGAGGTAGAGGAGATGTCGTATCAAGAAATTTCCGAAACGCTTGCGGTTCCTATCGGAACCGTAATGTCACGTTTATCGCGGGCGCGGCGAACTTTACGGAATCAATTGCGGCCACACTCGCAACCAGAAGCAGCACGATGAATTGCTAGGGAGACGAACCATGGTCTGTGACTCTTGGAAGGCAAAACTCGACACCTATCTTGACGGAGAGGTTCCGGCGGAGGAGATGCGCAGTTTCGACTCTCATGTGCGCAATTGCCCCTCGTGCTCTGCCGATGCCCTCTCGCGCGTGCAGTTGAAGCGGGCGATTCAGGTGGCTGGAAAACGTTTCACCCCCACTGCTGAGTTCCGAAAGCGAGTGCAGCAGAGCATTGCGTCCAAGCCGCGGCATAGTTTCCGCCTGGGATGGACGTTAGCCGTGGCAGCAGCTGTCGTTCTCGTGGTCGGAACCTTGACTTCAAACTATCTGGCCAATCGTTCCGGCACAGACCAGGTGTTCAGCGAGATTGCAGATTTGCACGTGGCGACACTGGCCAGCGCATCGCCGGTAGATGTGATCTCGACCGATCGGCACACGGTGAAACCCTGGTTCCAGGGAAAGATTCCTTTTGCCTTCAATTTGCCAGAACTCCAGAATAGCGGGTTTTCTCTGCTCGGCGGACGGATGACTTATCTTGAGCAAACGCCCGGTGCGCATCTCATTTACGACGTGCGGAAACACCACATTTCCGTTTTCGTATTTCAGGAACGGTCATTGCCAGCAAGGTTGATTGATAGCTCCTCCAAGCCGGACAAATTGTCGTTCAACATGGAAACGTGGAGTCAAGGCGGCCTTCGCTATTTCGTGATCGGTGATGCCAGTGCTACCGACATCGACAGTCTTGCAAAATTGTTTAAAGCGGCGTCGTAGGTTCAATTGTCGAAGACTCTGCTATCTCGTGCGGGCCTGCAGGATTTCGCTCTCCAAATCCAATGACACAGGACGGAAGCTGCCTTTTCTTTGCGGCGAAGCCCTGCCTCCAAACTCTTTGGTGATCCGCAACAGCTAATGTCGGTGTTCGCGTGCCAGTGTCGTACAGTGCTGTGCACTTAATCGTGCGCACTCTGTAACTTTTTCCCGGCAACTTAGTCTTACTTACTGCGCAGCGCCTGAACTATTGGTAAACAAATTAATTGCTTTCGATTGCCTTATTGATCAGGTGGCATGCGACTCAAACTGTGGGAGCTAATGGAATGGGTAAGGTAACTCGCACGCTATTCATGGCCGGACTCGCTATTGGTTTGGCTTCGCCGGGGCTTAGCAAAGCACAAGAGAGAGATACACGCGATGCAGGCGCTGTGTTTGTTATGACCAACGCAATCGACAGAAATGAAGTGATCGCCTACCGTCGTGCTGCCGACGGCACGTTGCAGGAAGGCGGAAGATTTGCAACCGGAGGCCGGGGAAGCGGTGGTAATAACGATCCCCTGGAATCTCAAGGCTCGTTAACTCTCAGCCAGGACCACTCGTTGCTGTTCGCAGTGAATGCTGGCAGCGGCAATATCTCCGTGTTTAGTGTTAACGGCGACCAGCTATCTCTGGTGGACAAAGTAATCTCCGGAGGCAGCGAACCGAACGCCGTGGCGCAGCACGGAAATCTGGTGTACGCGATCAACGTAGGCGGCAGCAGCAGTGTCGTTGGCTTCACACTGGATCATGGCAAGCTTAAGCAAATTCCCGATTCCACTCGCTTTCTTTCCACGAATAATTCGGGTGCGGGAGGGTTAGCTTTTACTCCGAACGGCAGGTTCCTGGTTGTGGTCGAGCGCTTGACTAACCTGATTGACGTGTTTGCTGTCCAAGGTGACGGCAGCTTATCTCCTATCGTCGAGAACCCGAGTGCAGGTCAAGGCGCTTTCTCGGTGAGTTTCGCTTCGAACGGAGCGGCTCTGGTCTCAGAAACCGGTCCTTCTGGAGCAGTTAACGGCTCGACTATCTCATCCTATGAGGTCGCCGGCAATGGCACACTAACCCCTATCAGCACTGGCGTTCCGACGTTAGGAGCTGCGAATTGTTGGAATGTGGTCACCCCTGACGGCAGATTCGTTTACACCTCCAATGCCGGCTCGTCCACCATCTCAGGATTCGATATCGCGAACACTGGGGCATTGACTGCGTTGCCCGGAACGGTGGTCGGCACGAATCCCGAGGGAGCGACCAATCTTGATATCACGGTCAGTTCCGATAGCAAGTTCATTTACACCTTGAACTCGGTGGCTGGGGCCATTGGCATTTTCGCCGTCCAGAAAGACGGGACGCTTCTTAATGTTGGGTCTGCCGGTGGCATTTCACCACTCAGCGGCTTCAACGGAATAGCAGCGTTCTAACTTCCACTCATTCTTCCTGTGAGTTGCGGTGTTGCCATCGCAACTCACAGTTTCTTGTCTTAAGGAGAGAAGTCGCACAGCACTTTCGAAGTTATCAAATATTCACAGATCCAATACGTTTAATCTTAAGGAGACTGATATGGCTGGCGCTAAGTTGATTGTGATTTACCCACCTCCGACAGACATTGAAACCTTCGAGCGCGTCTACCAGAACCAACATGTGCCCATGGCCGTCGAGAAGTTGGACGGCAAGACAAAGATTGTGGCAAGCAAAGTAGCTGGTTCCCCGCAAGGCGCACCCCCTTTCCATCGCATTGCAGAAATCCATTTTCCCACTATAGAAGCTCTGCAGGCGTGCGCCGCGTCGGAGGGCGGCAAACAAACGATCGCAAATGCAGTGGCGATCTCCTCTGGCGGCGCACCGATCTTCTTAGTCGCCGAAGAGGAAACCTTTGTATTCCAAGGGAAGTAAGGGACAGTTTGCAGCGCTAGCCTTCGGGGTGCCCGACTCGCGCGAATAATCCGATTCTTGTCTCTGATCCGACAACGACAGGTGCCATGCCAGCGAGCTATTTTTTGTGAGTCGTGTAAGCCGGCCCGGCAGCTTCCTCGTGCGCCGCGACCGGATGAGCCCAATCTTTCGGCAGAGATGCCGGCGGAACGCTAGATAGTGACGCGCGAACCGCCTTTCGCGCTCGGGCCAGGCGCGACATAACCGTTCCTATCGGTATTGACAATATTTCCGAAATCTCGCGGTAAGACGCATCTTCGACATCGCACAGTAAAAGGACTTCTCTAAGGATGACTGGCAGTTGTTCAATCGCTTTCCGAACAGCGTTGTCTTGGAAACGCTCGATCAACAGAGATTCAGGAGTGGCGGAAGTTGTCGGCAACACCGGAGCGTCGCCCTCCAAATCGATCTCAACAGTCATGCGTTGAGCGAGTGTTGAGCGTGAACTTAAAAACGTGTTCTTCAGTATCCGAAACATCCACGCCCGGAAATTGGTGCCCGGCTGAAACGAGGCGAAACTGCGCAAGGCCTTCAGGTAGGTCTCTTGTACGAGGTCTTCGGCGTTGCTCTGGTTATGTACAAGCCAGCTCGCGAAGTTGTGCAGGGAGTCGAACAGAGGCGTGGCTAATTCTTCGAAACCCGCCAACGGTTGATCATTAACGCGAGGACAACTGCTTAACTCGGAACGTCACTTGGGAGCCAAATCCAATACGACTCATGGGCCTTCTCCTGAACCCGCTCGAACCCCGGTGTAGCCAATGTGACGTGCCAGTCGCTGGGCGTCAATTTACTGAGGACCTTTTCGATATATCCAACTCATTACCTGCTAAATGATTGGCGGCTAGTCACTTAGCTCTCCGCGTATGCTGAACTCGGAAGGATTTACGCGCGAAATGCTAGACTTCGTGCAAAGCGCAGGTGCCCAGTGGAATCGTCGCCGCCCAACTCAGTCGTTCGATTCGGAACTTACGAGGTGTCTCTCCAGTCGGGCGAGGTGCGCAAAGCGGGCTTGAGAATCAAAGTGCAGCAGCAACCGATGAAACTGCTGGAAGTCCTGCTGGAACATCCAGGTGAGGTCGTGACGCGTGAGGAATTGCGCAGCCGCGTCTGGCCGAACGATAATTTTGGTGATTTCGATCAGGCTCTCAATATCGCCATCGGGAAGTTGCGGACCGCTTTAGGGGACTCGGCCGAGAACCCCCGATTCATCGAGACTCTTCCAAAACGCGGGTATCGCTTTATTGCGGAAGTGTCGGTTGTCGGTGCAGATGGCCGCCCAAAAAGGCCTGAATCTTCAGCTGGAGATCTGCCGGGCAGACAGCCTAGTTATAAGCTTCAGGGCACTGGGTTGACGGTTGCACCCAAACCCCAGCTCTGGCTGACGCCTGGGATCATCGTCGCCTGTGCGCTCGTCACTATTGCTATTGTCAGTTTGTCGATTCTCTCCGTTTGGCCGTTTCATTCGCGTGGCCCTGCCGCCGCGGAAATCCGATCGATAGCGGTCCTTCCGCTGGAAAATCTTTCTGGTGACGCTTCACAGAATTACTTCGCCGACGGTATGACGGATGAGTTGATCACCGACTTGGCGCAGATCAGCGCTTTACGCGTAATCTCCCGTACGTCCGTAATGGTATACAAAGGGGCGCGCAAGCCTCTACGGCAGATCGCTCGCGAACTGAACGTGGATGCAGTAGTAGAAGGCACCGTGCTCCGCTCCGGCGACCAGGTCCGTATTACGGCGCAGTTGATCGAGGCCTCTACGGACAAGCACTTATGGTCCCAGAGCTATGAGGGTGAGTTGCGTGATATGTTGGCGCTTCAGAACAGAGTCGCAAGCTCGATTGCAGATCAAATTCGGATCAATCTGACACCCCGGGAACAAGCTGCGCTGAAGAACGTAAGAGTTGTTAATCCAGAGGCCTACGAGTCCTATCTCAAAGGGCGCTACTTTTGGAATAAGCGAACGGCGGATGGTTTGAAGGTTGCTCTAGCTTATTTCAAACAGGCAATTGAAGAGGACGCGAAATACGCCCAAGCCTATTCAGGCTTAGCCGACACTTATGCTCTGTTGGGAGACTGGCAGTATGCAGTGATGACTCCCAAGGAAGCGTTCCCCAAAGCAAAGGCGGCGGCGATCCAAGCACTCGAGTTGGACAACACGCTTGGCGAAGCCCACAATTCGCTTGCATTCGTCTTAGACGGCTTCGACTGGGATTTGAGTTCTGGCGGTAAGGAATTCCAGCGAGCCATTGAACTGAATCCGGGCTACGCTACCGCTCACCATTGGTATGCCTGGCACTTGAGTTTAGTGGGTCGCTTTGACGAAGCGATTGTGGAAATGAAAAAAGCGGAAAATCTCGATCCGCTCTCTCTTATCATCAACACCGATTTGGCAGAACTTCTGGGGCTCGCGCACTCTTATGACGACTCCATTAGGCAGAGCCGCAAAACGATCGAGATGGATCCCAATTTTGCTCTGGCCCACAATCAACTGGGCCAGGCGTACCTTCAAAAACACATGTACGCTGAAGCGGTCGCGGAACTGAAAAAAGCCGTCCAGCTTTCTGGGGATAGCCCGACATGCATGGCTAATCTTGCTCGCGCCTACGTCGCATCGGGGAAGAGGAGCGAAGCGGTAAAGCTGCTGGACGATCTGAAGAAACGGTCCACCCCGGGCCATTCGAACGCTGCGGAGATTGCCATGATCTATGCCTCTCTCGGTGATGCCGATCAAGCCATGACTTGGCTTGAAAAAGGCTATGAAGAGCGATTCAACCCTGGCGTCCTGCTGCGGCCGGGCTTTGATTCCCTCCGCTCCAACCCGCGCTTCCAAGACCTTCTGCGCCGCATTGGCCTTCCCGCTTGAAATCTGCCGTCTTTATACTTTTAGAGACCCAGCGCTGTCGCGTCGCTGGCGCTGTACCCCTCGCATAGACGGTCCCGAATCTTCGTTGCTCGCGCAACTGTCCCTGTCGATGCTGCAGACGGTCAGTCCTACTAACATCGTCCTCAGCCTCGTTCAACCGTCTTTGCTTGAAACCACGTTGCTTCTCAGTAGGGATAACCACATTGTCGTTAATTCCATGCGGGCCAGTATGTCGGCTTCGAGGGAATAGCCGTGATAGTGCGCTATCTCGCAAGAATTGCGGAGATATCGGGAATATTTCCTTCGGTCGCGCGTTCTTAATAACAGTGAAGGTACGCAATGTAGCGGTAAACACCATGCTAAACGACTGGGATGAACGCGATGACGTGGTGGCAGCAGGTTCGATTTGTCCGGTTCCCGACTGCGGAGCACTTGCAATTTCCTATAGGCCTCCAATACGCACCGGACGTGACAGCGCCAGATCGTGGTGTGAGTTCACGTGTCTGCACTGCGGTATTGACTTTAGCGTTCCTGAAGACGAACTGATTTTTCAGTCAGTGCCGAAGGAATGGCTATTAGCGAGAGTCCAGGCCGCATAGCGTTGGCGGACAGTAGCACAACGAGGACATAAGTTATTGTAGCGACTGCAATTGATAAGGCCGCGCCGAATCGAGAACCATAACTCTTAAACACTAGATCCGCATCGGTCAGCCGAGCCCACCCGTTTCCAAAGCGTTGAAACGATTGTGCACCGGCCTACGACACAGCGCGGTCATCTTCCTACCCGCACGCAGGGTCGCTCCCCAGGAGACATTAAGGAAAAATAGAAATTCGCAAAGCGGAGGCGCCGTCCCTCTGGCGGTAACATCCTGCGAGGTCTAATCTTCCGTGTCGGTCAGAAGATGAAGAACCCACATCGTGGCACCGCCGATCCTTCGCACCGCTTTCCCCTCCGTCTCATCCAATCAGGCATGAGCAAAGGGCTAGCAGTTTCGGTGTTGGATTTAGTGGGCATGCGGGCTGGCGAGCCAGCGGGCAGCGCCATTGCTCGGTCGGTAGACTTGGCGCAGCATGTCGAGCCGTGGGGATATAAACGGTATTGGCTTGCCGAACATCACTCGATTTCAGGACTGGCTTGCTCGGCTACGGCAGTCCTGATTGGGCATGTGGCGGCAGCGACGAAGACGATTCGAGTTGGCAGCGGCGGAGTGATGCTTCCGAACCACGCACCGCTGGTGGTGGCGGAACAGTTTGGAACTCTGGAAGCGCTGTATCCGGGGCGAATCGATCTCGGGCTGGGGCGGGCTCCGGGCGGTGATTTCCAAACCATGCGGGCTCTGAGGAGAGACTTGCAGCAGAGCGGGGACGACTTCCCGTTGTTGTTGGAGGAACTGCGGACATACTTGGGACCCGAGAAGCCGGGCCAAGGAGTCAAGGCGATTCCCGGACAAGGGAGCAATGTGCCGATCACGTTGTTGGGATCGAGCGGTTTCAGCGCGCAACTGGCTGGGATGCTAGGGTTGCCCTTTGCATTCGCAGCGCACTTTGCTCCTGAGTATCTATACGCAGCGACGCAGCTCTACCGCGAACACTTCCATCCAAGCAATGTGCTGCGGAAGCCCTACCTGATGGTAGCGGTGCAGGTGATTGCGGCGAACACGGATGCGGCCGCCCAGCGTTTGTTCACGACGCCGCAGCAACGCTTCTTGCGCTTGATACGCGATCAACCAGTGGAGCTGTTGCCACCAGTGGATTCCATGGAGGGGCTGTGGCAGGACGACGGGGAGCGGGCGGCCGTTGAGAGCAGGCTGCATGCGGCGATTGTAGGATCGGATGCGACGGTGAAAGCGGGACTGGAAAAGTTGGTGGATGACACCGAGGCGGACGAGATAATTGTTGTTACCGATACCTACGAGCATGAGGACAGGCTGGACTCGTATAGGCGGGTGGCAAACGTTGCCTCGACGATCGACGCGAAGCCAACCGCTGGGGTTGGAGCCTGAGGCTGGCGACAAGGAAATACAAGCGGCCGGCTACGGTCTCCAGCGGCAAGCAGCGCAGCATTCTGTTGTGAGCGGTCGGAACACGAAGTTCCCCGTGACAGCCGCAACTCTGGCTCCCCCTTAGTCGCCGTCTGAAAAAGGCGACAAACGGACTGATTTAGCTTCGAAGTCCGCGCTGCTATAGTATGTCGCGAGAAGTTGGGGACAGGAGAACGAAAGGGAAACCACCGTGAATAACTTTCTCCCGTTGGCGCTTATTTTTGCTGGATTGTTAACCGCAGTTTTCGCTCCTTCATCCCCATCGAACGGCCTTCTACTCGTCGCCAACAAAGGCGACCAGACTCTTGGTCTGATTGATCCAACCGCTGGACGGCAGATTGCGACGGTCGCCGAGCGGGGCGTGACTGGGCATGAGGTCGTCGCATCTCCCGATGGCAAGCGGGCATTCGTGCCGATCTATGGCAACTCTGGAGTCGGCATGCCCGGCACGGACGGAAGCACTCTAGCCGTGATCGACCTCGGTGAACGTAAGGTAATTCACACCATCGACTTTGGGCACGGCGTTCGTCCCCATTGCGCCGTCTTTGGACCGAAAGACGGTTTGCTGTACGTGACCACGGAGCTAGACAAGTCGGTCACCATCATCGACCCGCAGACCCTAAAGATTGTCGGGAACATCCCAACCGGGCAGGCTGAGTCCCACATGCTAGCGATCAGTACGGACGGGCGCTATGGCTACACCGCGAACGTGGGGCCGGGGACAGTATCGGTGCTCGATCTTGCGGCACGAAAAACACTGACGGTGATTCCCGTAGCCGGGCACGTGCAGCGCATCTCGATCACGCCGGACAACCGTTGGGTGTTTACCTCGGACACTCAGAAGCCCCGGCTCGCGGTAATCGATACAGCGACGAATAAAGTTGATCGCTGGATCGCATTGCCGGGAACAGGATATGGCACTGCATCCACGCCGGATGGAAAATGGCTGCTGGTAGCGTTGCCGCAGGCCAATACCGTAGCGGTCGTCAATTTGGCGACGTTGCAGGTGGTCAAGACCATCAGTGTGCCAGCGGCTCCTCAAGAAGTGGTAATCCGACCGAACGGGCAAGTAGCTTATGTGTCCTGCGACCACAGCCATCAGGTGGCGGCGATTCAGATCAACAACTGGGGTGTGAACTTGATCGAAGCCGGGAAAGGAGCAGATGGCTTAGCGTGGGCACGATAATCTTCAGTTTGGCGCAATGCTCCCAAAGTTGGCTGGGATAATCGTGCTCGTGCGGCAGAGGCGGAGCGACGGGGAGGGAAGCCCCGTGGTAGCAAAGTTGGTAGCAACGTTCAGCACCACTGCCTCAAACTGCACGGTCGAAACCGTCCGGAAGTCGCTGAAACAATTGATTTCAGGTTGTTGACGCTTCAACTGTTGGTTCCAGGTTCAAATCCTGGTGGGTCCACCATCCATCTGAGGCGGTCCACAATATTGCTCCTGCCAAGGTTGTTTGAGCTGTCCCTTCGTTGACAAGATTTTCGTCCGCATCGGAAACGATGGCCTAGTCGACCAGATGATGACTGTCGGAGACAGCCCCTTCGACGTGTGCTTGCAGCGAAAGGTCAGTCAACGCGTGGGGACAAGCCGGGTTGTGTTTCCAGCACCGCCTACGGCTGATTATTGGGTGCGCGTGGATCCTAACTTGTAGGCTCGGCTGCGGGCTGGGTTGTAGTTGAGGGCTTGATATTCGCGTGATGCCTCCGGACGAATGCGTCCGGGGCTACGTAATTACTCTTTCTGGCGTTTTCATTGCGGATGACGCCGCCGTAGTACTTTGCGGCGGAAGTCGGGCCAAAACTCGGGGGCGAGGTTCACGAAGCCGTTGTCGGCTATGTCGATCGAAAAATGCACGAGAATGGCGTGTCCGGTACGGCTGGCAGCGGGGTAGTAAATATTCGAGACGCCGGAACTGAGCGCGCTGCCGAGTACGTTGTCGAAATTGAAAGTGTTGCCACCATCGTCCCTGCGAATCACCAGCGCGCGGCTAATTGCGTATCCGCTCCGATATAACAGAGAGTGGCGTTCGCCTTTGCGAAAATAGCGCGGATCTTCATGCATGGCCGACGCCACCATGAAATCTCCAAAGAAATTTTGGCTGACAGTATCGGCGATGGAAGCGCCGAAGCGCTCGCCGAACGCAACCCGATTGACTCCATACTTCGGATCGGTGTTGGTGAGCTGAGAAAATGCAGCGTTGAAGGCGCCGCCGCCGAAAGTTAGCGGACTGATGGTTTCATGAATAAAGTACCGCCATTTTTCGCGCGTCGTGCGCAAGGGCACAAGCCGGGGGTCGGACGAATACTCCGCGGGACCCGATGCGTTTTCTGAGGGTTGCGCAGAGCCTTGCGCAAGCAATGAAGTACACGTGCAAAGCATCGCCAACAATGCAGCCGTCTTCAAACCGTGCAGCAAAGCCGCTCTCCGCAGGCTTAAGAATTTTCACGCGCCCAAGCTGATGCGTATTGGAGGCGGACTGGAGAAGAACGGTTGGCAAGGAATGGCGAGCTCACCCAGTCGTTGACACGTTGGGAAGTGGCAAGTAGAGTGGCCTAGGTTTCTCGCATCTTATAGCGTCACAAAAGGCGTGAGCGCGTTCTTGCCTTCTTTCCATCGCAAAGCTGCCATCCTGCTCGGAGTCGTGAGTTTCCTTTCGTTCACTTATTTTTATGAAGGTGGCGGATGGAATCAAAATTCGCGCTTCGATTTGCTCCGCGCCATCGTGGAGCGCCACACCCTGCAGATCGATGCTTACCACGAGAATACGCAGGACAAGGCGCATTTCCGCGGACACTATTATTCCGATAAGGCGCCGGGATTGGTTTTTCTCGCGCTGCCGTTTGCGTTGGCCGCCCGGCCTGCCATGAGGATTGCGGGAGTCGAGCCGGAATCGGCGCGAGGCGAGTTGATCTTGTCGTATGTGGTGAGTGCGGGTGTGGTCGCATTGCCGACAGCGCTGGCGGGAGTCTGCTTATTTTTTTTGGGCCTGCGATTTGGCGGCGGCGTCAACGGATCTGCGTTTGCAACGTTGGTCATGTGCCTGGGCACTCCGATGTGGGCCTATGCCAGCTTGTTTTGGGCGCACGCGCTGGTAGGTGCATGCCTGATCTTTGCGTTTGCGGCGGCACTGAAGTTGCGCGGGAGTGAAAGTGCGCGCGGCGATTTTGTTTGGGGGTTGGCGGTAGGACTCGCCGCAGGCTGGGCGACAGTCACGGAATATCCTGCCGCGCCGGCTTCTGCGGTGCTCGCAGTTTTGGCTTTGTCGCAGGTTTGGGCGCGCGGGGGCGCGCGGGAAAGTCGGGCTCGCTGGCGGGCATTGGCCGGAGTGAGCGTGGGCGCGGGGATTTGTGTAGTGGTGTTGCTTGGATATTTGCATGCGACATTTGGCACGTTTCGTCCCAGCTACTCGTACTACGATCCGAATTCGTTTTCATTCATGCAGAAGCAAGGATATTTGGGGCTGACTTATCCGCATCCGGATCGTCTGCTGAAAATATTGTTTGGTTGCTCGCGAGGATTGTTGTTTGCTTCGCCCGTGCTGGTGGCTGCTCCGATCGGACTTTGGCGGTTGTGGAAGGAGAAAGTTTATTCGGCGGCTGCGATCGCCGCGGCCGCGATTGTTGCTTATTACTTTTTGTTCAACGCTTCGTTCTATTGGTGGAAGGCGGGATTGTCGTTCGGGCCGCGGTACGCGGGCGCTAGCATTCCGTTGCTGTGCGTCGGGCTGCCGGTGGCGTGGAGGAGCGCGTCGCCAATGTTGCGCCGCATAATGATTGCATTGGCTCTGTGCGGCGTGTTTGTGGCTTTGATGGTGGTGTCGACGACTTCGCAGTTATCGATGCAGGATAGTTGTCCGATTGTGCATTCCACGTGGCCGGCGTTTTGGTCGGGGGGGGTGGCGCTCAATCGGGATTCGATGTTGACGGTTGGCGAAGCGGGACGTGGGGCGTTCAATCTTGGCCAGGTAATGGGACTGCATGGTCTGGCGAGTTTGATTCCGTTGTTTGCGATGTGGGGAGTCGCGGCGGTGGTTTGGCGACGGCTTCGCCGACATGATAGGTAATGGCCGCGACATTTCAAGCGTCCCTACGGGACGCGGTTCGTACTTTGCGGCGGACCCGGCGTTAAAAACGCCGGGCTATTTTCGGAAGCGCCTCCGGCGCTGGCACACCGTTGTTTTCGTCAGCGCTGCATCCTGCACGTTTAAGACACTACATGCGATTGGGTTGAGCCATCAAAATCAGCACCACGGGTTTGGTAGTGTCCGAAATTAGGAGACTACGCGTCTTGGGCCGACTGCCACACAGCGCTCTGCGTGTAAGATAATCTGTTGGTCCGGTTATGGTAGAGGGTATGGCAGAAGTCCAGATCGCTCCTGCAGAGATTGAGTTACTTCGCAGAGTTTACGCGGCGTTCAACCGCCGAGAAATTGAGACGGTGCTCGGGGTGATGCATGCCGACGTCGATTGGCCAAACGGGATGGAAGGCGGCCGAGTGCATGGAACTGCGGCGGTGCGAGAGTATTGGCGGCGTCAGTTCGAGGTCATCGATTCTCGCGTGGAGCCCGAAACTTTCACCAGAGAAGAAGATGGAAGGGTCGCGATCGCCGTCCATCAGGTCGTGCACGATACGGCTGGAAATCTGCTGGCCGACCGGATGGTTCAGCATGTCTACGATATTCGGGACGGATTGATTCGAAGTATGGAAATTCGAGATTGAATTTATTTCGAGGGGAATTATGGCGCACACTGTTTTTTGCGTGAAGTTGAAAAGAGAAATGCCGGGGTTGGATGAACCTCCGTTCGACAATGCCCTGGGGCAAAAAGTTTATGACAATGTCTCCCAGGAAGCGTGGCGGATGTGGACGGAGCATTGCAAAATGCTTTTGAATGAATACCGGCTGAATCCTGCGCGGCGCGAGGATCAGGAAGTTATCGTCAAGCAATTAGAACAATTTTTCTTCGGCGAAGGCTCGGCCCTGCCCAAAGAATATGTGCCGCCGGCGAAGTAACTCACTTCAGATCGAAATTTGAAACAGAATCAAATACAGCGGGCAAGAGTGCCGGCTCCACATAGTGCCGGCTCTGCATAATCATTTCACCGGTTCACTTTGCGTCGGCGACTTGTTCGCGGGCTTCGTTATAGGTGCCGAACTTCTTCGCGACCGGTTTCAGCGTGGGGTAAAACTGCACGAAGGTGTGTTCGACTGCGGCGTGAGCCTCATGGCAGGACCAGCATGGATTGCCCTTGGGCATCGCTTCGGCAATTTTGCCATCGGCGTCAAAGATGTAATAGGCCCACTTGTCCGGATTGCGAACTGAGTCTTTCACTTCAACGACCAGTCCCATTAAGTCGGTTTGATAGTGACCTTTCTGGTTGATCGAGCTGCGGCTGGCCGCGTCGCGTTCATCGATCACGAACATGCTCTGCTCGGGCCACTTGCCGGAATTCAAAAATTCGTCGTAGGCCCAGCGCTGCACAAACACATTGGTAAACATTTCGTGGCTGCCGGGCGCGGGGCTGTAGTTCATACCGAATCCGGAGGAGAGAAAGATCCATTCGCGATAGTCCGCGGGGCGCAGTAGTTGGCCTTTTGCGTTGTATTGCGGCTTCGGCATTTTTGCCCCGGGCGCGGCAGCCAGCAGCGCCACGCATGCAGCCAGTGCCAGCAGCGCGAGAATGATCTTTTTCATGGAGCCTCTTTCATTCAACATCTTTCGAGCATAGTGTGGCGGCTCTCCGTAAGTGGAGCTGTCCATTGTTTCATACGCATCGGGACTGTCGATTGTTCATTGCAGATGTGGACTAGGCACCGGAAATCGGGGGATGGAGATCCCCTTCGGCTTCGCTCAGGGCAGGCTCTCGGCCCGCTGGAGAGAACGCGGGCTTTCGGGATGACTACCGCAAGTCGTGATGGTAACGCGAGTCGTGATACTAACGACGAGACTCGCAATAGGTAAAAGCGCCCCGATTACTCGGAGCGCTTTTTTCTTTACTTGTTGTTAGCGGTGGTTACTTGACCACGAGTTGGAACGTGGCCGTCTGCGTAGGAGTGCCCGAGGAAGCAGCGCTCACATTCACGGAGTAATTGCCGGGAGTCGTGCCGCCGCTCGCGTTGGTCGTGCTGCTGCCGCCGCAGGAGGCCAGCCAGAGCGTAGAGAAGGTCAAAGCAACGATCAGTCCCAGGAAGCGCATGCCGCGCAGCGAGCGTCGCCGCGAACCGGCGGTGAATAGGATGCCCAGCAATCCCGGGAACAGCGCCGCATAAAAAATCCGCGGACTGGAGGGCGACATCAGGCGCGCCGTCGGGGCCGTGGTGCTGATCTTGAAATTGACTTGTCCCGCCGCATTGATCGGCGAGGGGACGGTGCAGATTGAATCTGGCGCCGAGTCGCTGCAGGTAAACGTTAATGTTCCGGTGAAGCCAGTCGTAAAGGCTACGTTAATCGTGGCATTGACGCTCGCCCCCGGGGTCACCTGGAAACTCGCGGCCGTGGGTGTAAGAGTAAATTGTGCCGGCGTGGTCGCGGCCCACGCGACAGCCAGCTTATCGGCGTCGACGGAACCCAGACCAGTGACCAAGTTGTAGCCGGTCGTGGAGTCGGCATTAGAGGCTTGGAAACCTAGCACTCCGCTGCTGGGGCACTGCCAGTCGGCAGGTGAGGCCGGCTGATAGCTGGGCGTGCCTGCCGTGCAGTACACAAGATTACTGCCACTGGTCACCTGGTGAAAAGCGCCGTTGGACGTGGTCGCCGCCAGGCTGTAGAGCATGGGATTGATATTTCCCAAACCATTGGCTCCCAGGCTTTGATTGAGCAGAGCGACAATGCCGGCAAAAATCGGCGTAGACACTGAAGTGCCGCCGATGATGGAAGGATTGCCTATGTTTGCGCTAAGGGCGTTTTGAATGCCCGCGCTGCCTCCCGGCGCACAACTGCTGCCTGTGCCGGAGTCGCCCAGTTCCGACAACTCGGTGCAGAAAATAAATCCAGGAAAATTCGGCGTTCCCAGCAAAGAAACATCGGGTGAAAAGCGAGCGGCCGTCTGCCCCGAAAGAGTCACGGTCTGCCACGAGGGCTGCGGAAAGCCGGAGACACACGCTGAAAAGTCTGAGGTTTGCTGAGCGCAATTGCTCGGTCCGCCGCCACTCGAGGAAATGCCATCGGCATTGGCTCCAATGGCGAAGTCAGTTTGCACATTTTGGGCGTTGGTGATAGGAACCCAGCCGGCCGTCCCATTGCCATTGTTGCAGAAATCATAGCCTGGATCACTGCTCGAGGTCTGGCCCTGGCAGTACGCGGCAAACTCAGCATCGTCATTCCAGGCGACCTCGGGAATGTAGCCGGTCGCCGTGCCGCCGTTCGTCCCGTTGCTTGTGCCCCAATACGTGCTGCTCGATAAATCAGCCAAAGAAAACGCCGTTCCGCCGACGCCGGTTACTTCGGGACTGCTGGCGGGGTAGCTGACGGCGAATCCGCCTTCGGCGGAAGCTCCATTGGGATCGACGGTTGTGGTACCCGGGCCGGGAGCATCGGGATCACACTCGGCCGCGCCGTCGTCTCCGGCGGAGTTCAAGAATGTGATTCCCTCCGTATTCGCTTCTTTGAGTTGAATCTCATCACTGGAAAGGGTGTTGTCCTCGAATTCACAGAGCCCGTAACTCAGGCTGATCACCGTCTCCCCGAGGTTAGCACCGCTGCTTTGATTGTCGATGGCGTAGTAGTAGGAAGTGAAGGCGTTATTCGAAGTCACGAAGATGATCTGCGCCTCGGGGGCTGTCGCCCCGGCCCATTCGATATCCAGATCGGACTCGCTGATATCGCCGCTGGTCGAAAGGCCGCCGTCTGCTCCGCCGAGCACGTATTGAAAGTGCGGATCATTACAGGCGGTAATGACTCCACTGGCGTTTGTGGTGCAAGCGATGGCGGAAAGCCCGAAGCCGGTGCGGAAATCGGTGATGTCCGACAGGTAAATATCGGTTTGTCCCATGACGGCCAGCTTCTGCCCAGCGCCTGTGATCCCGGAGTTGTAAAGCCCGGTGACGTCATAGATAGTGGCGACGTCGCCGGGCGCCACTAAGTCTCCGTAGGTCGAGTTGTAATAGTACGGCCGCGCCGCAAAATTTCGCCGAATGGCATGGGAACGCGGCTTGAAATCGTGGAGTCCGCGGATGCCGACCACCACGCCGCTCATCGCGGCGGGAATGGAAGGCGCGGTTGCGTTGGCATAGTGCAATTCGCCTTTCACGTTGTAACGATGGATCTCAGTGCCGAAGGCGCTCTGCACTTGCGCGGCAGTTCCGTTGAAGGAGATAAAGTTGCGCCCGTGCGCGATCTGAATCGAGTTGAATCCCTGCGACTTCAACCAGGCGGCCATCTGTTGCATGTCGTTCTGGCTCAGTCCAAAGCGGTCGGCGAACTGATCGACCGTCAGCCATTTGCGGTAACTGGGCGACTTGGGATTCTGCTGGTCGGTAAGAAGCTGGTCGAGCGCCTTTTGCTGGCTCGCCGTGGGCAACGTGAGCAGGGTCATCGTTCCAAGACGCATACCGGGATCCACTGGGCCTTCGTCATATTGAGGCAGCGCCTTGTGGGAAACATTCCCTTTCAAGGTAATGGTCCGGCCAGCGCTCAGGGGGCCGGTCACGCGATCGGCCACGGCCGCATGGCCCACAGCGGAGAAGGTAACTGCCAGCAAAAGGGTGGGTATTAGGGACTTCACGAGTCGCATGCAAGCTCCGGGGAAGATCGGCATCTTGTTGATATTGTAAGTTATAAAGGCTTGTCTCTATTCGATCAAACAACAGTGACGAAGGTTGTACGACTGACAAAAGATGACAATGCTGGAAAGTAACAACCCCGAAGTCCTGGGAATGTCGCGGAGAATTTAACGGAAAAGTTATTGCGATTGCCGTACGAACGATTTGTAAAGTCAGGGCGGAAAGCCAGAGGGTCCCGGTGCGCAGGCGCCCTCGCCCGTGTCTGGCCGTGGTCTAGCTATGCGCGGACGGGAGCGTCCGCGCCACATTGGTATACTGCCGGTTGCGAATTCCAGCCAGCACATGCCCGCGCTAGCGCCTGCAAAACGACGCCTCGGTTACATTGATTGGGCGCGCGGACTCGCCTGCGTGCTGATGTTTCAGACGCATTGTTACGATTCCTGGCTTAGTCCTCAGGCCCGCCAGAGCCGCTGGTTTATGTACTCGCAGCTGGGCGGGACGTTTCCTGCGCCGCTGTTTCTGTTTCTGGCAGGAATCTCTTTGGCTCTGGTAACGGAGAAACTGCGGCAGAAAGATCTTCCTGCTGCGCAAATCGGTCGCACGACCATTTTGCGCGGCGCGGAAATTTTCGGCTTCGGACTTCTTTTTCGTCTGCAGGAATATCTCATTGCCTGGGGATGGGCGCCGAAAAGCGATCTGCTCCGCGTCGACATTCTGAATACTATCGGCCTGTCGATGATGTTGATGGGCATCGTCTGCTGGCTGGTTCTTGCGCTAACATCCGAGCGAGAGGCGGCGCATAGTGCCGCCGCAGTTGCGGCACCGGTTAACGTCCGTCCGTGGAATTCGTTCCTGAAAGGTCGTGGCGCGCTCATTGCCGCAGCCGTGGGTACAGCGCTTTTGATTTCGCTGCTCAGCCCGCCGCTGTGGACCACTTGGCGAGCCACATGGCTTCCCTGGCCAATCGAATCTTACATTGATGGCGTGCACAATCTGGGAGCACCGCAGGCCGCGCTCTTCCCAGTTTTTCCGTGGACGGGATTCGCCTTCGCCGGATTAGCCGTGGGATTTATTCTGCAAAGCGCATGGGCGCGCGCGCAGGAGGCGCGGGCATTTTTTTCTCTGGGCCTGGCGGGCAGCCTGCTGATTGAGTTCGCGCGCTGGTTGGAGGCGCAGCCGCGGCAATTCTATGCCTTCGACGATTATTGGCATACCAGTCCCAGTTTTTTTCTGATCCGCGTAGGAATGCTGCTGGTCATTCTGACGGCAAGTTACGCATGGTGCCAGTGGGGCGCGGGCGAGTGGGGCTTCAGTCCGTTGATGGTACTGGGGCAGGCTTCTCTGCTGGTTTACTGGGTGCACCTGGAATTTGTTTATGGGCGAGTATCGATCTTGCCCAAGCGCGCCATGACGATCGGCGGCGCTTCGGTAGGCCTCTCAATAATCTGTCTCGCCATGCTGGCTCTGGCTTACCTTCGCATCAGGATGAAGAAGAAGGGCCGCGGCGCGGTCGCGTGGTCGTGGTTTCATCAGGCTCCAGCGCGGAGTTGAGTCTCTACCGAGATTTGTTTGGAGAGAACGGTTGTTTCGGCCAGCGGTGCCTTGCCGATTCTTCCATTCAGTTCAAATGGGCCGGGGTTAGGTTGAACTGGCGTGGGCCTTGCTTCGGTTCTTCGCCATCAGAACGCCAACCCTAAGAGCAACGGCTTCCAGCTTTTGCAGATCGTCCGGAGTGAAGTCCGGTCCAGCTGCGGCTGGGCGTGGCGCTTTGCGCGAGATTTGAATGACTCCGATGACGTCGCGGTTCTCGTTGAGCACGGGCGCCGACATTAGCTTCTGAATCACCTGTGCATCCAGGCCGGTGTCGCCCAGTTTGACAAGTTCAAAAATGCTGGAGTGCTTTACCTGCGCGAAGCTATTGAAGAGCTCGGCCTGCTGCGTGCGAGCTGTGCGAGCCGCTACGGCCTCACTGGAAAGAGGGATGGCGCCAGCCGTTCTCAGCTCCACAGGATATAGGAAATTCAACAGGCTCCCCGTCCGCTCGAGCAATCCGACTTCAGTCTCTTTAACCTGGAAAATCTTGGCGACACAGGCGCCAATCGATTCCGGCGAACTGTCCCCGGAGTCCAATTCCGCGAGCTGATCGATTTCCTTCATTTTCTTTGAAGAACGCCTGATCTAAAGAATGCCTAAGGCCGAAGTAACCTGCAAGGTAACTAACGTGACCATTTCTGGTCACATGAGATTCTTCTTAGTTTTTGGAAAAGAAACGTGTAGATCACGCAGACAGGCTATTCGCCATGGCTGGCCAGCTTTTGACGAATTCGCCGAATCGATCTAAAGCCTTTGGGAAATCGCTTCCGCTGGCGGCGAAGCCAAGTCGAAAATGCGACGGGGAATTGAAGCAGTCGCCGGGAGCAAGCAGAATTCCTCGTTTCGCCGCGGCCTCGCAAAAAGGCCTGGCATTCTCGCCGCTGGCCAGCCAGGGAAATGCTGTCACTCCGCCTTGAGGACGAACCCATCCGAGCGTGTCGCGATGATCGGACATGAAACCATCCAGGTGCTCCAGATTTCTAGTTGCGGTCTCTTGTGTTTTTCCCAGAATCACATCGCGTTTGCGCATTGCGATTTCGGCAAGTATTTCTCCCGTGGAATTATTCGAAATGGAAAAATAGGTGCGTGCATTCCAGTAGCGTTGCAGGCGTTTTCGATCGTGCTCGATCATCCATCCGGTGCGAACGCCGGGCATAGCGAATGCTTTCGAGAAATCGTGGATCACGGTCGCGTGCGGCAGTCGTGACGCCGATTTCGTTTCTCGTCCGTGATAAATCGGGTGATAGACCTCGTCACTCACAAGTTGAATTCCGCGCGCCGAGGTGAACTCGTGCAGTCTGTCCATCTCCGCATCGCTCATGGTCGCGCCGGTCGGATTATGCGGACTGTTCACCAGGATCAGTTTCGTCGTTGCATCCGCGACCTTCATGATCTCTTCAATGTCGACGCGAAAGTTGTTCTCCTTGCGCAGTTCGTAAAAGCGGGTCTCAAGACCCAGCGACTCGGGCAGCGCAGAGAAGGGCTCATAGCCAGGCTGAGGAAGTATTACATTGGCTCCCGGCTCCGCCGCCAGCCACATCAGGACGACCAAGGCTTCCGACGCGCCGGTCACGACCTGCACGCATTCTGCGCTCACGCCGTGCATTTCCGCGATCGCTTCACGCAGACCGTCGGCTCCCGCTGGGCGGCCATAGGCCAATCGATGTCCGAGAAATCGCTGCCTCGCTTTCTCGTCTCCAAGGTTCAATACTTCATTCACCGTCCAACCCGGCCCTTCGCTCGACGCCAGGTTGAATTCGACTTCGTGCTCGTATTTGGCCAGCCACGTATCCAGCAGGAATGGTTTTAATTGCATGGCGCACCTGCAAGTCTAGATTCAAATCCTATTGTCACGTTTTGTTTGATCATCATGTTTGATCATTAGCTGATCAAAATTTCGAGCTACTCTTTTTGACTGGTAAGAAACTCCACCACTTCGCGCTCGGCCCATCGCCCATCGTCCGCCAGATCGACAGCATGATCGCCATGATCATGATCGCTAGGATGATGATCGTCACGACGATGATCGCCAGCATGATGGCCGTTCGGTTCGCCTAAGAATGCGCAGTGTCCGCCATCGTCCGTTTCCACATAAGTAATGTTTGGATTCTCTGCGATGCGACGCAACGTCTCGGGCCGCATGCGAATAAACGGATCGTTCGCGGCATGAATAATCAGCGCCGGCACCGCAATGCGATCGACCACGTTGGCCGCTGCCGCTCGCGCGTAGTAATCATCGGCGCCGGTGAAACCGCAGTAGTAGGCCGTGATGCGGTCGTCGAACATGCGCAGGCTGGAAATCCCGCGCAGGCGCGCGATGTCGAACTTACCGGGAAATAGCCGCGCTTTCAGCCGGAATCTGCGGAACAGGGCCATCAGAAAGTAGTATTCATAAAGTCGGTTGCGAGGCTCATGCAGAGCGTCGGCCGATGCCGCCAAATCCATCGCCGGACAAACTGCCGCGACCGCTCGAAATTGCGGCGGTCCGTTTTTCCCCCACTCGCCCGCCAGCTTTAATACCAAATTCCCGCCCATGGAAAAGCCGACCAGGGCGAAGCGCGAGACCCCATCGTTTTCGAGCAGGCTTCGCACCACCGCGGCCACATCACTCGACAGGCTTGAGTTGTAGAGCGTCGGCGCGCAAGCATCCATGCCGCCACAGTTGCGCTGGTTCATCCGCACGACGTTCATACCCGCCGCCAGGCCATTGCGCGCCACGCCCAGCATGTATTGGGAATCGGAGGAACCTTCCAGGCCGTGCACAACGATCAGCGTCAGCGCCGATTGCCGCTGGACTGCATTTTGCCAGTGGCACCAGCAGCGAACTTTGATGCCCGGCTCAACTTCAACCAGCCGTTCCTGCGCCGCCGGCAACTGGATTTTGCGTGGCAGCAGAAAGCTGGCGATCGTCTGCACATGGCCGCCGCCCAGCCAGCGCCGCGAACGAAACGGCGCGCGCACCACCCAGCGGCCAGAATCTTCGAGGGAAGAATCAGGAATTTGCGAACTTGCCACAAATTGATTCTAATAGAGACTGATCTGGAGTCGCCCATGCCCATCTTCGAATACATTTGCAAGGAATGTCATCATCAGTTCGAGGCTCTTGTGTACGGTAAGGAACGTGCCGAGTGTCCAAAGTGTCACGCGACGAAGCTCGAACCGCAACTCTCAGTCTTTGCCGTGTCGGCGAAGGGATCGTCACCGTCAGCCTCATCGTCACCCCGCGGTGCCTGCGGTTCTTGCGGCGATCCGCGCGGGCCGGGCGCATGTTCCTTGGGAGATATGAATTAGTCCCGATGTGAATTAGTCGCTTTAGGAATTAAGAATGGGCCGAACAGGCGCCGGCCAGTTCTGCGCTTCGGATTGCGATCTGGTTCATCCCTATCAGGGATCCATTCACCACATCGATGATTCGTGCACGCAACCACTGGTTGGGAAAGTGGCGACCGCGCACACGCAACTTCAAATAATTATCGGTGAGAGCTTCGGTAAACGCTTCACGAGCGCTACTGCCTGAAATATTCAGCGTGATGGCATCGATTTCTTTTTCTAAAAAGCTGCGCATAAATCTTAACTTCTTTTCTGCCGCCAACTCGCGCAGAACTCGATTCCGCTCGCGAGCAATGTGCACGGGCACTTGATCTGGCATCTCCGCTGCGCGAGTTCCCGGCCGCGCGGAATAAGTAAAAACGTGCAGATAGGTGAAGGGCAGTTCCTCGATCATGCGGCGCGTCGCTTCGAATTCGCCCTCGGTCTCGCCGGGAAATCCGACCATCACATCGGCCCCGATTGCCGCGGTCGGCATGGCCGCGCGAATTTTTTCAATCTTCTCGCGATAGTGCCAGGGACGATATTTGCGATGCATGCGCCGCAGAACGGCATCGCTTCCGGATTGCATAGGTACGTGCGCGTGCCTGGCAATGCGCGGCGACGAAGCGAGTAAAGAAATTAATTCGTCAGTCCAGTCCATGGGCTCGACAGATGAGATGCGTAGTTTTTCCAGCGCGGTTTCGGCGAGTATGGCGCGGATGAGGGACGGGAAATTCTGAAAAGCGACTTCGGACCTCGGACGTCGGAGTTCGGATATGAGAGTTCGGCTGAGGTCCGAGGTCTGAGGTCTGGGGTCCAAGTCTCGTCCCCATCTGCCGAGATTTATTCCGCTGATCACCACCTCGCGATACCCAGATTCCACTAAGCCGTTCACTTCTCGAATAATCCGGTCGATGGAAAGCGAGCGGCTTTGTCCGCGAACAAAAGGAATTACGCAGAACGAGCAGCGGTTGTCGCAGCCGTCCTGCACCTTAAGGTTCGGGCGAGTGCGTTCATTCGCGGCATCGAAGACGGGTGCAGCGAGCAATTCGGTGTGGGCGAAAATGTCGGAAACGAAAAACTGGACCTCGGACTTTGGACCTCGGACCTCGGGCCCCGGACTTCCGCGTGAGGGTTCGCTCTCGGATTGCAAAACGGCGAGAGGAATGAAGGCAGTGTTTTGAGTCTGATGTCTGAAGTCCGAGGTCTGAGGTCCGACGTCCGGGGTCGGAGCTTGCATGCTGACAATTTCCGCCAGTTGATGCTTGTGCGAATTGCCGATGACGAGACTAACGCCCGGCAACGCAGCGATTTCGGCGGGAGCGCGCTGGGCATAGCATCCGGTCACTACAATTTGCGCTTGAGGATTCTGGCGGCGCACACGGCGAATCGCCGCGCGCGCGTCCTGATCGGCGCTTGCCGTCACCGTACAGGTATTCATGACCACGACTGACGCTTGCGCGGGCGTTGAGGCGCGAGACATTCCGCGCTGCTGGAATTGACGTTCCAAAGCGGCGCCGTCAGCCTGCGTGGCCCGGCAACCGAAATTTTCTACGTAGTATCCAGACACGTCCCTATGGTAACGCAGATTACTGCATCACCTTGGGGGAGCAAGGTTGAAGGGCAAAATCAAAAGCCGCGGGCAAGAGTGCCCGCGCCACACTTTGCATTAAGCGGTGGCTGCAGTTCTGCGAGACTGGAAACATTCCCGGCAAAAAACGGGGCGGCCTTGCGTGGGACGGAAAGGAACGGTGGTTTGTTTTCCGCATCCCGAGCATGTGGCCTGGGTCTCGACTTTGGTATAGCGATAGGTTTGTCCGGGTGCGGGGGGCGCGCCCAGGACCGAGACCCGCTTGGTTTTGCAAGCTTTGCAACGCTTGGGTTCGTTCTTGAACTGCTTATCGTGAAAGAAAAGCTGTTCCCCGGCGGTGAAAATGAAATCACTTCCACAGTCGATACACTTCAGCACCTTGTCCTGAAATTCCATTGAGGATGGCTCCCTTCAGCCCGTTTCCGCGCGCCCACCCGCGGGGAAAGAACTGCGGTGGTACACCGAAAACACAGGTCGTGAACAACTCCCCCTAAACAAACCCCTTGGACTCGGCCCGCCACGCGCCAGGATGGGCGTGGGTACAAACTATCTTGCTGTTTTATGCCGAAAGAATAAAAGAATGATGAGTATGAAATCCCTGTTGCAGCTCGAGACAGTGGGGGGCCAGATCGAGCAGAGCCGCCCCGGGAAGGAGCGGCCCTTTGCTGCATTAATCCTGTTCTTTGCGCGTTTTCTTGCGAGCTCGCTTGCGAGCTAGTGCGGCCTTAACACGCTTCTTCTCGCCGGGCTTCAGGTAAAAGGAGTGGCGCTTAACCTCCTTGATTATGTCTTCCTGTTGCACCTTGCGCTTAAAGCGGCGAAGAGCGTTCTCGAGGGATTCACCCTCTTGCAATCTGACTTCTGCCAAACAAATACACCCCCAAACCCGTCCGGATGGACCGAATAGTTATTACAAGGATTTGACTGCAAGTCAAGAGGAAGTGGGCACAATATGGCCGCTAAGTCCCTTTAAGGAACGCGGCTCATTTTGAGACGGTTTTGGGACGGCCGGTAGCAGGCACCGGAAGAGCAACGAAAAAGAGAAAAATCACGCTCGGCCAGAGTTGCAGAAACAGGCGGCTCAGAGAGAATCGCAGGTGCCAGTAGAGATCGTAGGGAGTGATTAGATAGATGGCAAAAAAGCCGGCGAGGGTGAAAATCAATGCCAACCTCGAAGTTCGAAAGCCGGGCTGCGCCTCTCGGCGCTCCGCTCGGCCAAATGCAAAGTAAAAACCGGCCAAGAGCAAACTGCAGGGAATCAGCCAATGACCAAATAGAAAGAATTCCTTTGTAAACCATTTCAGGACAATCCAATAGCGGACTGGATCGAGCAGCTTGTGCATGATTGGAGTGGAGCTTGAGAAGAGATCGCCGGGCGGCGCCAGGAAATGTTTAAAACCGGCGATGAGGAGGAGTGCGGGTATCGCCCCTGCGAGCAGAACGATGGGCGCCATCCAGTTTTCACGCAGTCTTGCCGGAACCGCGCGTGCAGCCACGCGTGTGAGCCTGTAGCGTAGAAAAATCAGAGCGCGTGCGGCGAGAATTGCACATAAAAATAGAAGACCTTCGTTCTTCGTCCAAGCGGCGAAACCGGCAGAGAGACCTGCCAAGAAAAGCAAACTAAAAGACGCATGGCCATCCGCAGAATCTTGGTCGTGAAAACAAAGATGTACCACGGTCGCGAGTATAAAAAAAGATAACGGCACATCCGCATACTGCGACGTGCCCTGCTCAATGAAAAAAGGAGTGGTCAACAGGGCGAGCGATCCCAGCATGGCTAAGGTGCTCCCGCGAAGCATGGAAAGCGACGAAAACAACAATCCCACTGTGGCGAAGGTAAAACAGAGAGCGATGACCGCGGGAACGGAGCGGCCGTCGTGGCCGAGATAAGCCCAGAAATGCGCAATGGCCGCGGGGAGCAGCATTGGATAATCGGGATGAGACCAGGGAATAAGCGAACTAAAGCCGTCACGCCAATGCGCGCCGCCGAGAAAAAGAAAGCGAGCGTGCAGATTCCAAATGGCGAAGGCGTCCCAACCATCGCCGGAGGGATGAGCCCAGGTGTGCAGCACAGCCGAGTAAACAGCCACGCAGAGTGCAATCACGATTGCGGCTGTGAGAAAAGCATGAATCCACGGCGGCCCTTCGAACCTTATCGCCGGCATAATCTCATTCGCGATGCGAGGCCGCGAAAGCGTTCGAAACGTGAACAGGCAGACGAGAAGAAATCCGAATATCAGAAGATCCATTGCCGCCAGGTGAGTGATGCCCCAGACGCGCGAAAAAAAGAAACTGACCGAGAAGATTCCCAGCCCGTATCCCACCGACATCGACGCAAGCCACAGCAGTTCCACAGCGAACGCAGCACGACGCGCCCGGCCGACGCTGGCCACAGTAAAGCCGGATGCGATACAAAGCAGCGCGGCCAGTGCCAGCAGCATTTACTGTGCGCCCTTGTTTGCGTGGATTAGGACAGGCTGGGCTGAATCCAGGTGTGCAGGCTTCACCTCGGATGAGGTGGCCGGATGCCGCGCAAAAAGCATGACGCCATTTCCAAAATCTTTCACACGTTGCAGGTCATCTAATCGAATCATTGGCGCCGGGGCAGTGAAATTGCCCACCACCCAAGCGTGGTCCGTGGAATTGTCGACGACGAGGGGAGCCAGCGCGTATTGCGCGAGATAATAATCGTCGGGGCTACCGGAATTTCCCACGTAGCCGACAATTCCCTGTTTTGGCAGCGCCATTTTGAGAGCTGCGAATCGCCTGTCGGAACGTTCCGCGATATCGTCGATATGGCGGCCGGGAGTGGGCGTTTCTGTGAGCACGCGCGCGCTCGATAAAAGGCAGCACACGATAAAGATGGCGATCGCCACGGCAATACGTTGCTTCTCGGTTAACGATAAAGAAGATTGCCGC
Source organism: uncultured Acidobacteriaceae bacterium (assembly GCA_963801885.1). Lineage (GTDB taxonomy): Bacteria > Acidobacteriota > Terriglobia > Terriglobales > Acidobacteriaceae > Sulfotelmatobacter. Next base: position 1,099,590 of record CAWDGL010000008.1, on the reverse strand, counting down.
ATCGGGCGCCTCGGCTGCGCAGCATTATACTTCCGCAGATCGAAGCGATAATTTCAATTCTTGCGATTACTTCTCAGCGTTGATGGAGCATGAAACATGGCGAAATACGAAATTCAAAGCAAGAACGGGGCGACGCCGCGGGGCGCATATTCTCAGGGATGGCGCGCGGGAGATTTTATCTTCGTGACCGGCACCGGGCCGAGTGACCCGGTGACCGGCGAGCTGGTTGGAGATACGATTGAACGGCAGACCGAGAAGACCATCGACAACCTTCTGGCGATTCTCGAAGCGGATGGCGCATCGCTGGCGGACGTCGTCAAAGTCACGGTTCACCTCAGCGATACTGCTCTGTTTGCGCGTTACAACGCAGTCTACGCGCGCCGCTTTTCGAAGCCGTATCCGGTGCGTACCACCGTAGGCAGCGATCTCGGTCATTCGCCAGGAATGCTGATTGAAATGGATTGCATCGCTTACTGCACAGCGAAGAAATCGCCGAGAAAAGCTTTGAAGAAAAAGCGCTAGGAAGTTGTGAGAAAAGTCGGCGTGCCTTGCTGCAGCGGGGCTTCGCGGCCGCGGGCTGAAACGGTCTCGATCGCCTCAATGTTTCCATTTCGCACCAGCAGCGCCTCATCAAAATTGTTTACCGTAGGGCAAACATGCCGCGGCAAAAGATAAAGAACTTCACCGATTCCCGGAGTTTTTCCTCCTTCGTTTACGGCCATCGGAAGATGCTCTTCGCTTGGTGAAAGCGGCGTCAAATCTTCGTGTCCCAGCACTACGCACGTGGGAACTCCGGCGTCGGCGGATACGGTCTTATGGCCCGCATCGCAGGTGATCATGCCAGGACGAGGATGGCTAACCACTCGGGTCAGCACCAGCGCAGCCGGCCGGTAACCGTATTCCGCGGGAAGCTGCTGCAGGCTGGTGGCATCGCAATAAATGACCGTTCCGGGTGAAACGCGATGGACGAAATTGCCACGGTGGAAATTTCCGTAGCTGAGCGAACACGGAAACGTTGGTGTGCCTGCCGTGATAATCTCCGGAACATCCGTGCCGCTGCGTAACAGCTCACCGGCAATTTTCAGCAAGGCGTCGTAGCCACGATGTGCGGCTTGGGTTCTTTCCGGCTCAGGCAGATTGCCATATTGCCCGTCGTAGTAGTGAAGTCCGCGAAATTCAAGACCGGATTTCTCGATCGCGCGAGTGAGCGTCAGGACTTTATTGGTGTCGCACTGGTCGATGCCGGTGCGATTCATGCCCGGATTGATATCCAGAAACATTCCGATGCCGCTTCCGCGCCACTGCTCGAGCTGAGCGTCATTTTCGGCCAGCACTGAGATGCGAACTTCCGGAAATTGCTGCGCTAGTTCGCGGGTGCGGCGCGCGTTTGCGCCCGTGACGGGGTATGCCAACAGAATATCGGCTACGCCGGCGCGGCTGGCGACCAGCAGTTCGAGCGTGGTCGCGCATTTGAAATTGCGTACTCCGCGACCGAGCAGCATGCGAACCGTGTAATCGAGCTTGGCCGTCTTGATGTGCACACGCCATCGATTGGCGTCGCCGGAAAGCAGCCGCAGAGTAGCTTCAATGTTAGCTTCTATCGCGTCGGGATACAGGACCAATGCGGGAGTGAGTATGTCCGCGATTGCAGAGACTGTGTAGCGCGCGTCCCAGCCCAACTGCTGCAACATATTTTTCTGCTCGGCCATTGCGACTCTGATGATACCGCGCAGGCATGCGTTCGCCCAACAAGGTCGAGATTCGCTCGACGGACAGCCGAGAGCCTGCCCTGAGCTTGCCGAAGGAGCGGCCGTCCCCACATGTCGATCGCTGTGCTAGTGCTCCACTCGGATTGACGGCACACTTCGCTGAGAGTAGGCTCACGGAACTTCTTATGCGCTGAGGCATATCTGGCAGAGCAAAGTGAAAAGTCGGATTTGATTCGTGGCCTGGGCCTGTGGTCGGCGACCGCCGTTGTCATCGGCGACACCATCGGTACCGGAGTGTTTCTGGTCGCCAGCGACATGGCTCGCATCGTCGGCTCAACCACGCTTGTCTTTGTGGCATGGATTGTTGGCGGCTTTATTGTGCTGTGCGGCGCGTTTTGCTATGCCGAGCTGGGCGCGGCGTTTCCCAAGGCCGGCGGGCCTTACGTCTATCTGAATCGCGGGCTCGGGCCGCTGTGGGGATTTCTTTTTGGCTGGATGAGTTCGTTTCTGGAGCGGCCCGTGGCTATGGCGACTTTGGCTGCGGGCTTTCTGCGCTTCGCTGGATTCTTATTTCCGGTCGTGGACACCCCGCTGTTTCGCGGACACGCAGGGAGCTACGAATTTGTTTTTACCGTGGCTCAGCCGCTGGCCGCAGTCGTGGTCCTGCTCGTTACTGCTGTCAATTATTTTAGTGTGCGTATGGGCGGTGCCATTCAGATTTTTCTGACCTGTTTAAAGATGGGAACAATTTTGGCGATTGTGATTGCCGGCGTTTTGCTAGCGCCTCATCACGGGAGTCGAGTAATTCCTATAGTGCAGCCTTGGGGTTGGGGAACGATTGCCGCCGTGCTGACCGCGCTTGGTTCCTGCCATGTGGGCTTACAACGGATTTAACGATCTGGGCGATTTGGGCGAAGAGATTGTGCAGCCGCAAAAAAATATTCCAATTGCAATTATCCTGGGACTGCTCACTGTCGGTGGATTGTATTTATTGGCGAATGTGGTTTACTTTCACACTCTGCTATTCGAGGAAATTTCCGCTTCGCAGCACGTCGCGTCGGATGTGGTGCGCTCATTTGCGGGGTCGCGCGGAGCCGCGTGGCTCACGGTGGCGATGGCGGTCTCGGCCCTGGGAGCGCTGCATGTGGTGATCATGACGGGGGCTCGTATTCCTTACGCGATGGCGCGGGATGGAGTTTTCTTTCAGTTCGCAAAGCGCATTCAACCGTCGTTTCATACTCCCAGCGGCTCGCTGATTTTTCTGGGAGGCGTGGCCGCGCTGCTGGCTTTGACGGGAACTTTTGAAGAACTGTATTCGCTGTTCGTGTTTGCGGTGTGGATTTTTTTCGCGTTGACGGCGATTGCAGTGATTCGGTTGCGCCGGACCGAGCCCGCGCTTCCACGGCCTTATCGCGCCTGGGGTTATCCCTGGACTCCGCTCATCTTTTTATTTGCGGCATTGGCGTTGACAGTAAATTTGTGGATGGTGCGGCCGGTGCGGTCAACGCTGGGGCTGCTGGTGATTGCCGCGGGAGTTCCGTTCTTTTATCGCTGGCGGAAGTTGCGGCGTGCGTCAGACAATTCCAGGTCAGAGTGATTTCGTCACTTCAGCACTAACTGCAAGTCGAGCCTTCCATCAGCATGTGCTGCGACTCCCTGAGTCGAGGTGCGCTCGACGGAGATGAACGCGGGAAACAGCAGGTCCCTCCACTGCGCATGCCCTTCCTTCGTCAGGGCAGCTTCGGTCGGGATGACATTTTCTTTCGGTTGATTCAGGTTTCAGAACACCAATTTCAGCGATAGCTGCACTTGCCTGGGAGCAAACGCGGCCGTCGGCTTCATGAAGTTAGTGGGCAACTCGTAGTAGCCGGGATAGGGAGCAATATTGGCCACGACCGAGTTGGTTACAAACGTACTCGCACTGTTGATCAGGCCGTTGGAGGTGATGGTCACACGCTGGTTATTGCGATTGAATAGGTTAAACGAGTCGCCGACGAGACTGAGTTTGTAACGCTCGCCCAGGTGCATGGTTTTGGCCAGCCGCAGATCGGCGGTCGCATAGTCGGGTCCGGTGAAACCGTTGCGGCTGTAGCCGGGGAGACGATCATTGAGGTCGTTGCCGTCCTGGTTGGGATCGCCCGCAACGGTGGCGCTGAACGGGCGTCCGCTGCCGTAGTTGACCACGCTGGAGATTTGCCAATTGTTAAAGATGTGGCCGAGAAACTCCTGACCCCGATGAAACGGATGGGGCTCGGCGGAGAATGCGACCACCAGCCGCTGTCGCTGATCGGTGGTGCTCGGCCCGCGTTCGGCGCTGGGATCGTAGGCGTTCTGCACCGTGGCGGGTTGGCCGGCGACAAGAGCGTCCTGCCCATCGTCAATCGCGTGCGCGAAAGTGTACGCGAGGCGCAGATAAGTTCCGCGCGAGACGCGGCGATTGATGGAAAGTGTGGCTCCGTTGTAATAGCTAGACGCTGCGCTCTGGAATTCATCGATGGAGCCGAGCTCGGCGATGGGACGGCCCAAAGGATTGATGCACGGCGGAAATGGGCATGTCAGCGATTTGGTGAACTGCCAGGTGGCGAACGAATCGACGGTGTAGTAGCCGCCCTGAAAAATAGATCCTGTGGAATCGAAGATGGGATAGGTCGCAGGCGTCGGCTCGGGAAGATTCACGTCGAGAGCCCGGATCAGATGTTCGCCACGCACGGTCAGGAAACTTAAAGAAACGGTGGTGTGTTCGACGATCTCTTTTTCAAAAGTTACGTTGGCCTGCTGCACTCGCGGAGTAACAAAGTTTGTGGCGAAGGCCGAAAGGTCGTGAGTCACACCTTCGGTGAATCCGGTGGGAAGCGAGCAGGTTGTGAAAGTGAGTGGACACGCCACCAGCGCGTTCGGGTAGCTGGGAAAAAACTCGTGGTCGTAATAATTCGTATTGTTGAGAAAGACCTGCGAGTCGCTGATGCCATTGTCAGTCTGAATGACGGAGTTGTAAATCTGAGGAATCCGCACAAAGAAGATTCCGTATCCGGCGCGGACGACTAAAGGACGCTTGTCGCCGAACGAATAAGCGAGTCCGGAACGCGGGGCAAAATTATAGGGCTTGAAGGGAACTTTGCCGGAGGGTGGAAACAGCGGATTGGAGATCAGTCCGGCGGTAGTAAAAGTTTGCAAATCCCAGCGCACGCCGAGATTGAGCGCGAGGTGATCGGTCACGCGAATCGTATCCTGCGCGAAGGCGGCGTATTCGTTGGTGTTGGGAGTCGAGGTTGCACCGCCAAAACTTTGCAGATAATAGTGCGGCATCTCGTGGGCGTAGGCACGCAACGGCGAAAGCGGCAGACCTGATTCCATGGGTTCGTAAGTAAAAGGATTGACCTTAATGGGATAAAACAAATATTCGCCGCTCTGTTGGCTGGGGAAAAAATCGTAAATCGTGGTCAGCAGCCCGTCGCCGCCAAACTTAAATGAATTGCGCCCCGCTTCCAGGCTGAGAGTTTCGGCAAGATGCACGCGGTGCTCGCGAGTCTGCCGGGGAAGAAGGTCGGAGCGTCCAATGCCGTCAATAATGTCGGGAATTTTGATCAGCACATTGTCGGTATTGCTATACGACTGCTGCAGATCGTTCGAGAACTGGGCTCGCAGATGGCTGATCCAGCGCGACGAGAGGCTGGAAGTCAGTGAGATCGCTGCGGTTTCGGTGGCAACTTGCTCCTGACCGTTGTCACTGATCGAGTCATACGTAACAGGACTGGCTGGATCGAGAAAAACGTTGTTGGCGCCCCAATAATTCGTGGTGTTCAACCGCAGCGCGAGTTGATGGTGAGGTGTGAGATTGGCGTCGAGCTTGATGTAAGCGGTATTGCCGATCTGCGCTGCGGGATATTCTCCCGCCAGCGAAGTCAGTTGCGCCGCGGCGGCAAACACCAGAGCCTGATCGGAAGGTTCGTAATCTCCAGGAGTATAAGGTCCGGTGCCGGCTGCCGGAATAACCTGCGAACTCCCATCGAGAAATTCAACCACATTGGGTGAATGAAAGATGTGCTGATCGAAGCCGGCGAAAAAGAAAACCTTGTTGCGTTTGAGCGGACCGCCAATGGTGCCTCCGAACTGCTGTTGCCGATTATGCGGGCGAAACGCTAGAAAAGGATCGTCGGCGCCTAACGAGCTGTCGCGGAAGTGATAGAACGAAGTGCCGTGAAGGTGATTGGAGCCGGACTTGGTAACCACATTGACCACAGCGCCGCCGGAGCGCCCTTGTTCGGCACCGTAGGCATTGGTGGAGACGCGAAACTCCTGCACTACTTCGGTGGAAATTTCAAAGGGCGCTCGATCGCGGCCGCGAGGCTGGGCAAAAAAGGCATTGTTATAGTCGCCGCCATCCACCAGAAAAGTATTTTGGAATCCGCGAATGCCGCCGAACGAGAGATCGCCATTGGTAGCGGAGGTAAGGCTGCGGGGATCTTTTGTCACTCCGGGCGAGAACAACGCGAGATCGGAGAAGCGGCGGCCATTGAGCGGCATATCGTTCAGTGCGCGTTCGTCGAGCAGTGTGGAGACGGCAGCAGGCTGAGTATTGACCACAGCAGGCTCCGCTGACACCGTGACGTTTTCATGCGCGCCGGCAATCGTGAGGCGAAATTCCAGGCTGGTGACGCCGCCGATTTCAACCCGCAACTGGGGTGTGACTTGAGGCGACATTCCTTCTGCCACCACGCGTGCGGAATAATCGCCGGGCGGAAGCAGGTCGAGTGCGAACACGCCTTCAGCATTACTGATTGCCGTGTAGAGCTTGCCGGTCGCCGAGTTCACAATCGCAATCGAAGCCTGCGCGATGCGGCTTCCGGATGAGTCGAGCACCGTGCCGCGGATGGTTCCAGTCGCGTCCTGCGCGGTAAGGAATGCGGAGCTAGCGAGTAAAAACAATGAGATTACAGAGAGAATGAAGGCCGGCATCCTGCACGTGGAAGACATAGACTCGCCTCTGAGTTTTGCAGCAAACTCGGAAGGACAGCCCGACGCGCGTTACCGGACGCGAGACAGGAAGAAACCAACGTCTGTATAGCATGGAGGGAGGAGGATTTCTGCATTTCACGGCTACTTTTTTGGAATGGTTCCCGGAGTGGGAATCGCAAACTTTCAACCACAGAGGACACCGAGGGCACAGAGGCAAGCTGCATGGCCGAAGCCGGAGAAGCGTATAAGGACAAACCTGGTCGTGCTTCGCTCGACTGGACAGACGGGGAGCCTGCCCTGAGCTTGCCGAACCGCGGCTGTCCCCACATGGCTCGCTCGTGGTATTTTCAGATTCCTCGCGAAATTATGATTCGATCGTATAAAGGTGTGCGGCCGACCATTCCAGAAACCTGTTACGTCGACGCTTCGGCCCAGATTATTGGCGACGTGGTGCTCGGCGAGCACGCTTCGGTGTGGATGAATGCGGTAATCCGCGGAGACGTGCACGAGATTCGCATTGGCGCGCACTCCAACGTGCAGGACAACAGCGTGCTGCACGGCATGAAAAATCAGTGGGGAGTCTATCTGGGCGAGTACGTCACGGTGGGCCATTCGGTGACGCTGCACGGCTGTGTGATCGAGGATCGCTGCCTGATCGGGATGGGATCGATTATTTTGAATGGCGCAAAAATCGGCGCCGGATCGATTATCGCCGCAGGCACGCTGATTCCAGAGAAGACGGTGGTTGAGCCGGGATCGCTATGGATGGGCTCTCCCGGAAAGTTTCGCCGCAAACTGGAAGCCGCAGACGAAGAATCAATTATGCGGTACGCGAAAAATTATTTAGGCTACAAAGACGAGTATTTGCGGGAGCGATAGGCCCCCCACGTTCGGCGTCGGACGTCAGCCCTCGGACCTCGGCCCTCGGATGTCCGCCGTCGGACGTGAACCGTCGGACCTTCCGAAACGCAAGACGTCCCGTAGGGACGTTTGATAATAGCCCGGCGTTTCAACGCCGGGTACGCTGCGATGCGAGGAGCAGCGTCCCGTTAGGGACGCTTGAGATCTCTTCGGTACGATTATTATGTTTCAGTCGTGCCTACGGCACGGACTCGGAGGGACGGCTTACCCGCCGCTGAAGCGGCGGGCTATTGTCAGGTGTGCCTCCGGGACAGGAAGATTGAGAACTGAATGATTAAAGCCGTCCGAGGAACGCGCGATCTTCTGCCGCCGGAAACGGCGCTGTGGAATTTTGTGGAGGCGCAGGCGCGAGAGGTCTTCCGCGCCTACAACTTCCAGGAAATTCGCACGCCGATTTTCGAGGCCACCGAACTGTTTGCTCGCGGCGTAGGCGAAGAGACGGATATCGTTTCGAAAGAGATGTACACGTGGGAGGATCGCGGGAAAGCCGAGAGCGACAAAGGCCAGTCTCTTACACTTCGTCCCGAAGCCACGGCTGGCATTGTGCGAGCCTATATCGAGCACGAACTCGGCGACCGCGGACTGAACAAGCTTTATTGCATTGGCCCCATGTTCCGGCGCGAGCGTCCGCAGAAAGGCCGCTATCGCCAGTTTTATCAGATCGATGCTGAGGTCATCGGCCCGGCCTCGTCAGGAAGCGAGCGTCCCATTCGCGATGCGGAGTTGCTGGAAATGCTCGACACGCTGCTGCGCCGGCTTGGCATCGCGGACTTTACGCTTTACATCAATTCCGTGGGAGACGCGCAGGACCGCGCCGCGTACAATGACGCGCTGCGCAAGGCGCTCGAACCGGTCGTGGGACAGATGTGCTCCGATTGCCAGCGGCGCGCGGTAACCAATCCGCTGCGCGTGTTTGACTGCAAAGTTCCGGAAGATCAGCCGGTGATCGCGACGCTGCCTCTAATCAGCAGTTATCTCGGCGAGGCCAGTCGAGAACATTTTCAGAATGTGCAGGCGCTGCTGAAAGAGGCTGGAGTCGCTTTCGAAGTGAATCCGCGGCTGGTGCGCGGCCTGGATTATTACACTCGTACCGCCTTCGAATTCGCCCACGGGGCACTGGGCGCGCAGAACGCAATTTTGGGCGGCGGACGCTATGACGGGTTGGCGGAATTGCTCGGCAGCCCGCAGCCTGCGCCCGGCATTGGATTTGCAATTGGAGAAGATCGGCTGGTCATGGCGCTGCAGGCGCGAGCGTCCGAAGCGGCCGCGACTCTGGATGTTTACGTCGCGCCGGTTGGCGACGGCATGAATCGCAAAGCGCTGCGCTTGGCTGGAGATTTGCGCCGCGAAGGTTTAGCGGTCGAGCTCGGCGATCGCAATTTTCGCCTGAAGAAGATGTTCGAAGCAGCGACCAAGGCGGGAGCGAAATACATTCTGATCGTTGGCGAAAACGAAATAAAGGCAGACGCATTTTCGCTAAAGAATCTGGCGACAGGCGAGCAGGTCTCGGTACCCCGAGCGGAGTTGGCCCACAGGATCCGAGGCTAAGGGCGAACTGTATTCACGAGGAGAAAATGAAAAACTATTTCGCGGCGTGCCTTGCGTTGTTATCTCTGACTTGTACCGTGAGTGCGCAGAATGCAAGCGCGCCAGCCAAGGCGCCAAGTCCGGTGGAACAAACGCTGATGAACGCCGAGAAAAGTTTTGTCGACGCGGCCAAGAAGGGTGACGTGGCATTTTTCAAACATACGCTCGCCAATGATTTTTCCTTCGTCGCCTTCGACGGCCAGCTCAATGATCGCCAGGACATGCTGGATCAGTTTGCCGGCGGCGGTCTCAATTTGCAGCCCTACGATATGAAGGTGGTGACGATCGGCGACGACGTAGGCATTGTCACTTATGACGTTGTGCTGCGCGTTCCTCCCGCGCAGGATGAAGGTCCGCCGCCGCGCTACCAGCACTTCAGCACGGTTTGGGTGAAACAAGGGGGCGAGTGGAAGATGAAGTTCCAGCAGATGACCGCATCGCACTGGGGAGACTGGTAGGGCGATTTCTGATTGTTGATTGCTGATTGCTGATTTTCGATTAACCCCAACGAGACATTGCATCGTCGCCGGATCCTCAATCAACAATCAACCATCAGCAATCAGAAATCAACAATTCTGTTGACCTGAAGATCTCTCGAGAAACGGGCAAGCGCTCGTGACAATTGTCATAACCTGCTGGTGACGAATCCCACTGGGCAAACGGCGGCGACTCCTCTACCATCCGTGGTGTTCGACATGTCATGATCGACATTCTGCTAAGGAGCGTATATGCATCTGAGAGCACCTCTGATTTCCACCTTGGTTTTATTTACCGCTGTTTTATTCACGGCTTCCGCTTGGGCGCAGATGACTGCCCCGCCGGGCCCGGAACTGAAGAAACTCGACTATCTGGTCGGCAACTGGACCGTCGAGGGCACTATCGGGCAAGGTCCGTGGGGCGCGGGCGGAAAATTCAGTTCCACCGACACCCGCCAGTGGATGCCGGGAAACTATTTTGTCGAGGGCCACTCCGATTTCAAAATGCCTGCGGAATTAGGCGGCGACGGCAAAGCGGTTTCGTTCATTGGATACGACACGGAACAGAACGCGTATACGTTTGACCAGTTCAACAGCCAGGGGCGTCACGAGTCTTCGAAAGGCACTGTGAGTGGTGAAACCTGGACCTGGACGCACACGCAAAACTACGGTGGTCAAGACGTGAACCTCAGAATGACGACGAAAACTATTTCTCCCACAAGCTACAGTCTGAAGTATGAGGTTTCGCTCGACGGCACCACCTGGATGACATTCATGGACGCGAAGGCTACGAAGAAGTAGCCACGTTGACATTGAACCCACTGTCATGCTGAGCGAAGCGGGAGAAGCGCGAAGCGATTCTCCCGCGCAGTCGAAGCATCCCTGCAGCCATCCCGCGGTGCGCCGATCCGCAAACTTTGTCTAACATCCTGCGCAGTGTACGATTGTTCGGACAATCCTATGACGAAAATTCTTCTACCGGTTTCTGTCGTGTGTCTCGCACTCGCAAGTGTCACCGCGCCGAAACGATCATGCGCGCAGCAAGCAAACGCCACGGTCGATGCAGCCAATAAATCCGCCGACTCCGCTCCGGCCGCAAAACAGGACGAAAAGGCCTATTCGGGGATGTACTCGTTCTTGAAGGAAGGAGAATTCGTGCAAGTCACGGTGGAAGATGCGGATCGCGTCACCGGATTTATTTCTCGTTTTGACGATGAAGCCGGCAAAGGAGAGTTTCAGGATCAGTTTTTCAAAAGTGCCCGCCTCGACGGAAACCGTCTGACTTTTACCACCCAGATCGTTCACGGCATCGCCTTCGAATTCAAGGGAGCGGTGGAACGAGGCGAAGGCAAAAATCCCGCCGACGAGGGATATTACGTCCTCAAGGGCACGCTGACCGAGAGCACAACCGACGCCAACAAAAAAGTTACATCGCAGAAGCAGGAAGTTACCTTCAAAATATTTCCCCAGGCTGCAGAGAAATAGTACCGAGTTGCGAGTAACGAGTATCGAGCTACGAGCGGACGAATCAAAGCCAAGCACAAACTAAGCTAAGTTGAAATCGCATGAAGGCGTGCGTTTTTGCAGTACTCGGTACAAGGTACTCGCAACTCGGTACTGGGGTTTTACTGTCCCGCGCGAATGGGAGACAGATTCAGGCGGCCAGGGACTTTCTTCGGCGCCACTTCTTCACCGTAGACAAGGTCGGGGCCACCGTCGGCCCGCGACGAGGCGTTGGCTAAAGTCGCAGCCAGAGCGCGATAGGACCGGCTGATCTCCGGCCCCTCCTGCAATACAACGGGGGTGCCGTGATCGATCGCCGGAGACACCGCCTGGAAAGCGTTGGGAACCTTCCACAAAACCTTGCAGTTGGTCGCGTGCTCGACATCCTCTTCGTTGAAGCCGGGAATTTTTTTGTACCGGTTCAAGATCAAACGGAGGCGGTCCCGGCCAGTGCCCTCTTCGAGAAAAGCGTGAATTCGTCCCGCGCTCCAGAGAGAAACAACATCCGCCTGCGCCACCACCAGCACAGCGTTCGAAAGGTCGGAGAGGAGATGAGTGATGGGATCGAGCCGGCTGGAAGCGTCGACGATGACGAAGCGGTAGTGGTTCACCAGCAAATCAAACAGCCGCGCCAGTTCGCCCGGCGTGGGCTGCGTGGAATAGGGCTGTTGCGGTCCGGCCAGCAGCCGCAAGCCGTCTTTCGTCGGCGTCATCAAGCCTTCCAGCAAAGAAGCGTCAAGCCGGTGCAGGTTCTGCAGTGCATCGTGAACTCCAAATTGAGGCCGCAGGTTCAAGTGCAGAGAGGCGTGGCCTATCGGAGCAAAGTCGACGAGAACCACGTCGCCGTGAGACTTTTGCAGCGCCAAGGCCGTATTGACAGCGGCCGTGGTGCATCCCGCACCCCCTTTGGCGCCCAGGAAAGTGAACACCCGGGCCTTCCCTGCCCCTCCAAGAGCGCGATTCCGCAAAGAACTGAAGCGGGTCAGAGCTTCGAGCAGGGGCTCGGAACCGGCCGCATGATCGAGAAATTCGCTGGCTCCGGCGCGCATGCTGGAAACAATGCTGGCGGGCCGGGTCATCTCACCATTGGCGAAAATGGCAATCTGCTGGGTAGTCGCGCGAATCAGTTCAATGGTATGGACGGCACGCTCTACATCATGCGAGGGAATATCGACAATGACCACTTCGGCGCGCGAATCCTGCAATTGCCGCAGAACCGCATCGGTCGGGCCGGCCGGAAATCCCAGATGACTGAATACGGCTTGTCCCAGTCGCGTCGCTTCTAAACGATGCTGTAACGCAGATAAACGGTCTTGGTCCTCGGTGAGGAGGGCGACGCCGATCCCATGCATAGCGCGGTTCTCGCTGATTTCTCTTGGTGTCTGCATGTTAGAAAGAGAACCTACCCCCGCCAAGTGACCTAGGTAATAGCACAAAAGCGTGCAGGCACGCGAGCCGCGTGGAACTGGAACAGCGCAACTGCATGATGAAGGCCCCTGGGAGGAAGAGCACGACGTTGAAAACCTGGGACTGTTTACTGCCCCTATTGGTAAGCATTGTAAGGCAAGATCGCAAAGTTGAAAAGAATTTCATTTGCAATCTTAAAAAAACTTTAAGGGGGCTTCCCGGCGCAGAACTCCCAAGCAGAGATCGCACGACTTCTGGGATCGACAGATTAGCCCAGAGTGGTTCGAGCGGAAGACTGTTCCACCGGCCGTTCTTCCTCGTGATGAGGGTGAAGTGGCGCTACGCGCGATGAGCCTAATCCAGCATCGGACTCGGGCAGGTATTCATACCCGTCGAAGCGAACCGCGACTCCAATCTTCGTTTCTTCCGGCGAAGCCGGGTTGCCGGCTGCAGATGGCCGAACTACTCTTAGAATGCGGCCTCGGCAGCGAACGGGCATACTCTCGCCCAGAGTAATCTCGGAGGGCATCTTAAGCGTGAGCTCAATTTCGCTGCCTTCGGTCAGAGGTGCGTCCGTGAAAAAGAAGACCCCTCGCGAACTCAGATCTTGAGTGAACCCCACGCCCTCCAGGCAGGTTGCGGGTAGCCGGAGAGAGACAGGGAGAAGATAGGAAAATCGTTGACCGACGCGCCGTTCAACCCCACCCAGAGTGCTCATAGTGGCTTCAGTTCCTTTGCCAGCGCCCAACCGCAGGCGCTACTTTAGCTCAACCCAGACAATAAGAGAAGAGCGAACTTCCGTCCCCGGTTCTGGAACGGGAAGGCCACTCCAGACCGGGATTCAGATCGCACTTCTAACCCTGCCAGCCTAACCAGGCCGCTCCTACTCTAGATCCGCCTGCAAGAAGGTGGCCATAGACAAGTGGACATTTACAAAGGGCAGAGGATCGCTGCCCGCGGCTATTATGTCGGACCTCGCATCCTAAGAGAGCGGCGAACTCAGAACGGAAAACGAGAACTAAAAGTGAAATCTCCTTCACGATATAGTGGTACATAAGATGACGCGTGGTCATCCAAAGTCACTGTGCCCGAACTGAAACCCTCCATTCAAGAAAGTCCAACCGCTATTGGCGAAGCGGTGCCGGAAGCCCCACAACTTCGCTGGCAGGCCGCGGTACGCGCGCTTCGGCATCGCAACTTTCAGCTCTTTTTCAGCGGACAACTGATCTCCCTGATCGGCACCTGGATGCAGACTGTTGCGCAATCCTGGTTGGTCTACCGGCTGACAGGCTCAGGACTGAAACTGGGCGCAGTTGGCTTTGCCAGCCAGATTCCCGTGTTTTTGTTCGCACCGCTCGGTGGAATAGCCGCCGACCGCATCAACCGAAAACACATCGTGATTGCCACCCAGGTCGCGTCCATGCTGCTGGCGTTTGTTCTGGCGGCTCTCACCCTTACGCACAAGGTGCAGGTGTGGCACATCTTCGTCCTGGCGGCGCTGCTGGGAGTGGTCAACGCATTCGACATCCCCGGACGCCAGTCGTTTCTAGTGGATATGGTCGGCAAGGAAGATCTGATGAACGCCATCGCGCTCAACTCTTCCATGTTCAACGGCGCACGTGTAATCGGGCCGGCCATCGCTGGGGTCCTGGTGGCGAGATTAGGCGAGGGCTGGTGCTTTTTCGTCAATGGCGCAAGCTATCTCGCGGTAATTGCCGGATTACTGCTAATGAAAGTGACCGGTCCGGTGCGAGTCTCGGCAAATACGTCGCCGTGGGAGCATATGGCGGAAGGATTCCGCTTTGTGAATCGCACCGCGCCCATTCGAGCCCTGATGCTGCTGCTCGCCGTGGTCAGTATGACCGGAATGCCCTACGTGGTCCTGATGCCGATTTTTGCCGACAAAATCTTGCGCGGCGGTGGACAGGAATTTGCCTCGCTCATCGGATCGCACGATCTGGGCGCAGTGCGCTTGGGAATCTTGATGGGCTCGGCCGGCGTGGGAGCCTTGCTGGGCGCGCTCACCCTGGCCGCACGCACCGGCGTGAAGGGCCTGGGGAAATGGGTTTCCGTATGCTGCGGGGGATTTGGCGTCAGCCTGATGCTCTTCGCCTTGTCGAAATCCTTCTGGCTTTCCGTGTTCCTGCTGTTGCCGGTGGGATACTTCATCATGCTGCAGATGTCGTCGTCCAACACGCTGATCCAGGTAATGGTTCCCGATGAACTGCGGGGCCGCACCATGGCGGTCTATTCAATGATGTTCATGGGTATGGCTCCGGTTGGCGCGCTGCTGGGCGGTGCGTTATCGGATCGTCTGGGAGCGCCGCTGACCGTGTCCATCGGAGGATTAGCCGCCGTGGCGGGCGCATGGTGGTTCAGCGTGCAGTTGCCGAAAATACGCGTGGAAGCGCGAAAATTAATCGTCGCGCAGGCGATGGCCGGCGGAGAGCCGGCGGAAGAAACCACGGGACCAGTGGAATAGGAACAGACCTCGGACTTCGGACCTTGGACCTCAGACTTCCGACATCTGGTGATCGCTTCCGCTTCCGGCTTCTGCGGTGCGGACATCGTGCGCCGTGCTTCAGAAGCCGAGAGCCGGATGCCTTACTTACTCACCGCGCTCCGACCCAGCGCCACCAGAAAGATTGCGCTCTTTCCGCGCGCGTGAGGAGAAAAAAAGCTGGCCACGTCATCATCGTAAAAAGTGAGGCCGCTGGCCCCGAGTCGCTGCGCGTAGGCAGCGAGATAAAGTTTTCCGCCTACAATGCCGGCTTCGAGCTGTGCGGCGCGATATCCACGATTCCCGTAGCGCTGCATAATTCTCTTCAAGTCAGCCAGGAAGAACACATCCACGGCAGCATCCGCGGGCAGCTGTTGCTCCAGGCCAAGATAGCCGGCTCGTTCGCGAAAGTCTCCCGGCTTGAGCAGTTCGAGCAGCTTACGTTCCCAGTCGTACGCATACGCTCCCGCCGTGAGTCCCAGCACGTGGTTCACGATCAGATATAGATCGTTGAGATGGCTGCCGAAAGGTTCGAGAAAATCGGCTGGAATTCCGCGCGTAGCGCGATCTAGCAACGTGGAAAGTTGCGGCCATGTGATGGGATCGCGGGCGAACTTCCGAGTCGATCCCCGGCGCGAGATCACCTGCTCGATGGAGTCGCGAGAAGTGCGCGAGTCGTCGACCAGCTGCAAGACGGTCGTCGCTCCTTTCGGCGCGTGAAATGAGTGCGCGGGCGTTTTTTTTCCGCGCCATGCTGCTACTTCGTCGGCCGAGTCGAGCGAGGAAACATCGTGCATCTTGCGCATGGCCGGATACTCGACCTCTTCGCTGGAATAAGGAACAATCGGTAACTCCAGCGGCGTGATTTGCGCCGACTGAGGCGGCAACGCCTGCTGATGTCCGATCGAGACCAACGAAAACGCGACTTCACGCTGGGTATCGAGCCCGAGCAATTCGTTCACCTGTGAGTCGACGAAACCGGCGATAACTTTGGCGGGCAGATTCGACGCAGCAGACATGGCCAAAAGATTCGCGAGGATCGTGCCGTTGTCCCATCCGAAATGCCGATACGTGCGCGAATGATATTTCCAGGCGTTGCGCCAGTAGGTTCCCGTGCAAATGATTATGACCGGAGCGTGCGCAACAGATTCTTCGCTGCCAGTGGCCTCGACAAGAGCATGGCGAAAATCGCCGGAGCGCAGTTGCCGCAGGCCGAATTCAGCAGCGCCAAAGTGATAGACACCAGCAGCCAGCCCTGGAGGATTGGCCACGCCCGGAACGGCTCTGCCCGGCAGGTCGCCGCAAACAACATAGAGTTCAATTTCGTAGAGAGCGCCCGTGCAGGCTGCCGCGCGAAAAAATGTTTCTCCCTGCTCGTGCCGTTTGCTGCGAATGACTCCCGCGGAAAAAAACAGCAACTGCGCCAGCGTTTCAAGATCGGGAATGCTTTCCGCCTGCGTCGGTGCACCCACATCCGCAATCGCCGTTAGCGCGGACCGTCCCGTGTCATTAAAATCGCGCGGCAGGCGCGTGACTTCAAGCGTGGGATAAATCTTGAATAGAAGCGGCTTGTTCTCCCAGTCCAGCGAGTGCGGATGCATGCGCAGACTCTGATAGGAATGCTTGGTGCCGCTGTGATATTGCAGGCCCGCATCGAGATGATTGTTTTTATGATCGATCTCAGTCAAAAGAGGAGCTCTTTTCTCCTTGCTCATTTCTGACTTGTCCTTGGAAAGAAATTCATCTCAGCGATAGGCGTTCGGCGGCAGCCCGGTGATGCGGATGCCGGCATGCCCCTTGTAGCGGAAGTTCATGCCGATGAGCAACGCAGTGATCTGCTCGACGATGCGGGCATTTTCGAGTTTCCCGCCATCAATGGCGCGCACCCCAGGAATCTTCGCCGCCAGTTCCCGCGTAAGCTGCCCGGCATCGGCATCGTCGCTGCACACAATCACGTCGCAATCCAGCGGGGTGTCGGTGCCCAGCAACTCGGCGGAAACGTTGTGAAACGCCGCGACCACGCTCACTTCGCTGGAAACGATTTCGGCAGCTTGCTGCGCCGCGGATCCTTGCCACACGCCCAGCGTTCGCGAGGCGCGCCCGCCCACTCCAATCGCCAGCGGAACGGTTGCGTCAATGAGAATGCTGCCTTCTGTGATTACAGACTTGAGTTTCTTCAGAAGCGACGCCTGGCCTTCGAAAGGAACCGTAAGCATCAGAATATCGGCGGCGGCGCAGGCCGCGCTGTTTTCCATCCCCGATATTTTGGCGTTTTCTCCAATTCGTTTCTGAATGGACTCAGCGGCTTGTTTTGCGCGCCGTTCCTCGCGCGAACCGATAATAATGGTTTCCCCCGCCCGAGCCCAACGCAGGGCCAGTCCCATGCCGGCCGGGCCGGTGCCGCCAATCACGGCGATGGGACGCGCGCCCGTCACACTGGAGTTCATGCGAATTCAGCCTCCAGCAACTGTTCGGCGGTGCACTCCTCTTCATTCAGCGGGAACTTAATGTTGATGCGCGAGTAAGTAGTGTTCCGCTCGGCGGGAATGCGTCCCATCTCCAGAATCAGCGATTGAAAATCTTCAGGGCTGGTGTATTGTCCCGCGGTCGCGCCGGCTTCGCGGGAAATATTTTCTTCCATCAAGGTTCCACCGTAATCGTTGGCGCCGGCATGCAGGCAGAGTTGCGAAAGCCGCCGATTCAGCTTCACCCACGAAACCTGAATATTGTTAATCGATCCCGCCAGTAAAAATCGCGCGAGCGCATGAACTTTCAAATGCTCGGCCAGCGTCGGCCCGGTGCGCGCCAATCCCTGATGAAAAAGCAGCGTGTTCTGGTGCACAAAACCCAGCGGCACGAATTCGGTGAAGCCGCCCGTTTCAGCCTGAAGCTCGCGCAGCAGCCGCATCTGGCGCACCCAGTGGCCTGGAGTCTCCGTGTGTCCATACATCAGCGTCGAAGTCGTCCGAATGCCGCAGCGGTGTGCGGTGCGAATCACTTCCAGCCACTGCGCCGTAGAAAGTTTGTTGGCCGAGAGGATATGCCGAATCTCGTCATCAAGAATTTCCGCAGCGGTTCCGGGCAGCGTTCCCAGCCCGTTGTCGCGCAGCATGGAAAGATAATCAGCCAGCGGCATTCCAGTCAGCTCCACGCCATAAACAATTTCCATCGGCGAAAACGCATGGATGTGCATGCCCGGGACGGCGCTCTTGATGGCGCGGAGAATATCGCGGTAGTGAAACTTGGGAAGATCGTGCGGCAATCCGCCCTGAATGCAGACTTCCGTCGCGCCCAGTTGCCACGCTTCCACAGCTTTTTGCGCCATCTGGTCGAGAGTCAGAAAGTAAGTGTCAGCCTCGCGCGGCCCGCGGCTGAACGCGCAGAACTTGCAACCCACGAAACAAATATTGGTGAAATTAATATTGCGATTGACGACGTAGGTAACAATGTTGCCGGCAAGCTCGGCGCGCAATAAATTGGCGGCCACCAGCAACCCGAGCAGGTCATCGCCCTCGGAATTCGCCAGGGCATACGACTCTTCCAAAGACAAGTCAGCCCCATTCTGCGTCTCCAGCACTTTTTCTAACGAAGACCGCAGCGCCGCAGTGAGACGCGGCGCAATCGCAGACCATTCGAGCGAAGGGAAGGCTTCCAGTTCAGAAGGGGGGACTTCACGGGCCATGCTTTCCTCCGTGGATACGCTAGGCTACATCTCTGCCTCGCTGGCAAGACATAGCAGGAAACGCCCCTACAGTGTAGCGGAATTCTTACCGAAATAGATCGCTGGCTGGGGGGCGAAGCATATCCCGGATTTCTCCGCGGCCCGGCTCGTAGCGAAATCCACGCACAATGCACGCGGGCGCGCGATTGAGTTTGCCGCAGACCAGCCCGGCAGCGCAGGCCAGTTCGTCGGCTACAGCCTCGACGCTGGCGCGCAGCTTGTAACCGTGAGAGTCGCGGCGCCCGCGGTCATCGCGCAGAGGCTTCATTCCTGCTATCCCTATGGCAAACTCCGTTAGCCCCTCGCGCCACGGGCGACCAAAACTATCGGTGATGATTACAGGAATGGATAGGCCGGTTTGTTTTTTGAGCGCACGGCGAAGATCGGCAGCGGAGCGGTCTGGATCTTCGGGAAGCAGCAGCGCGTGGCTGCCTCCGTCGACATTGGAAACGTCGACGCCGCTGTTGGCGCAGAGAAAGCCGTGGCGAGTTTCCGTGATCAGCACGCCGTTCTTGCGCCGGATGATAAAGCGGCTCTCGCGCAGCGCCAGCTCGATGACGCGGGCGTCGAGCCCATATTGTTTCGCCCACGCGATGGATTCGTCAGAAGGATGAATCGTGGCGAGATCGACGAGGCGGCCTTCCGCTTTGGAAACAATTTTATGTTTCACCACGAGAATGTCGCCGGATAGAAAGCGAATGCGCAGCCGCCGAAGAGCCTTCATTAGTTTGTCGGCAAGATGAATCGCCGGGACGGATCTCATCGGCCAAGGGAATCGGGATGAGACGAAGTTCCCCATAACCACCGCCAGATTTTTTTGTTCGCGAAGATCGAGCGCTTGGCATAAAAGAAGGACGGCAAGCCGGTCGTCCCTATGCGATTCGCATGCCTTGTGAATACTTCCGCGCCAGCCGCTGCGCCCGCGTTTCGCCGGGTAACGATATCAGCTCTTGCAGATCCTCGGGATTATCTACATCGACCGCAATTCCCGGGAGTTTCAGCACCACGCACGGTTTGCCGGTCGCTTGTGCAGCGGCATGATGCGGTTTGAAGCTATCATTGCCAAAGCGCAGCGGAAACAAATTCGCAGGACGCCGGAAAGCTGCGTTGGTGCCGCGCCCATCCGCGGCAGGAACCAGCACGCTGCCTTCCTTGGGAGCGCGCTTCAGAACTTCCTCCAGTTCCCACGCCTCCACCAGCGGAATGTCAGCCGGAATGACCAGCGTGCTGTCGATGCCCCGCTCTACGCAGAGGCGGGTTGCCATCTCAATCGCGACCGTTTCGCCGGGATTATCCGGTTCCGGAATCGCTTCAAATCTATATTCTTTCGTCAGCTTCAACGCGTAAGGGTCGCTGCTCACGACCGCAACTTCAGAAAAATGTTTGCACTTGTGCAGCGCGGCGAGCACATCATGCAGCATCGCCTGCGCCAGAGCGGTTCGCGACGCCTGATCGAGAACGGCCGCCAATCGCTGCTTCGCGCCCGACAGATTCTTTACCGGAATCAGGATCACGATTGTTCGTCCGCACGCCGGAAGTCGGTGCCGGTCGCGGGCAGTTCTTCCGATCCGTTATCGGCGGCATTCAGGCACGAGAGCACCTCGCGCGCCAAAGCTGCCTTGTCTTCCGCGGTGCGCATGATTGTTTGCGCACACTGCACCCGCAGGCTACTCGAGCGCAGCGACTCGGCGGCGCGGGCGTCGCGCGTGTCGCAAATCAAAATATCAAGAAAGTCCTCGTAGGCATGCGCAACCCCTCCAATCGAACACGGCAGCCCCTGCGCGGCCATAAGGATTCCCGCCGGACCTGCCACCGGAGCATTACCCACGATCGGGCTAATCGCGGCAACCTTCCCCCGGCAGCGCAGCAGCGCTTCTCGAATTCCAGGCACGGCCAGAATCGGTCCGATGCTGGTAATGGGATTGCTCGGGGCAAGAATTACAGCGTCGGCGCCGAGAATCGCTTCGATGACTCCGGGCGCGGGCTCCGCGTCAGAGGCGCCCGCAAAACGGACCGAGTTCACCGGATCCTGATACCAGCGCTGCACGAAATATTCTTCAAAACTCAATTCGCCAATAGGCGTGTCCACGCGGGTTTCCACCCGTGAGTCGCTCATAGGAAGCACCCGCGCCCTCACTCCAAGTTTTTCCGAAATCACTCGAGTCGCGTCCGAAAGCGTCTTGCCTTCGGCGAGCAGGCGCGACCGCAGAAGATGCATGGCCAGGTCGCGGTCGCCCGTATGGAACCACGTGGGCTCGCCCAGTTGTCCCATCGCCTGCAGGCAAAGAAATGTGTCGCCCTTCACGCCCCATCCGCGCTCGCGGCTGAGCATTCCGGAGAGCACATAGGTAATCGAATCGATGTCCGGGGAAACATAAAGCCCCCACCAGAGCAGGTCGTCGCCCGTGTTAACAATCAAAGTGATCTGTTCTGCAGGCATCACCTGGCGCAGCCCGTCGACAAACTTCGCGCCGCCGGTGCCGCCGCTGAGCACGCAGATCATGCCGCCCTCGTTAATTTGGCCAGACCCTGATCATTGGCGGCAGCGCTTAGTCTTTCTGACAGCAGCCCCGGACGTGCGATCACGCCCGAAAGAAATTCTGGATACACCGGCAGACGCTGGCGCAATTCAAATCCCCTGGCCTCGGTGCGCAGACGCAGTTGCTCCACATGCGGCCAGGGCCTTTCCGGATTGATGTAATCGGGGGTCAACGGCGAAATTCCTCCCCAATCGTTTATGCCCGCGTCGGGTAAGTCATCATAAGGTGCCGAGAGGTTCGGTGGCGCTTGAATATTGACGTTAGGCAGTAACAATCGAGCTACTGCCACGGTGCGCAGCATTTCACCAGCGGTTGGTTCCGGCGAGTTCGCCATGGGAATTAACGGCTTCGCGCGGAAGTTTTGCACGATGACTTCCTGAATGTGACCGTGGAGCTCGTGTAAATTCGCGGATCGCAAGCAGCGTATCCACCCGATCTTCGAGCGATTCTCCAATTCCGATCAGCAGCCCGTAGTAAAAGGAACATTCTGCTTGCCCGCCTCTTCAATCGTGCGTAGGCGCTTGGCGGGAACTTTGTCGGGAGCGTTATCGTGCGCCGCGCCCGGGGCGAGCAGCGCGGCGTTCGTGGTCTCAAGCATTAGCCCCATGCTGGGCGAAACGGCGGCCAGCCGCGCAATCCATTCCGCGCTGAGCAACCCGGGATTGGGATGCGGCAGCAACGTGGTCTCGCGAAGCACCAGCTCGCACATGGCTTCAAGATAGTGCAACGTCGATTTGTAGCCGAGATGGCGCAAAGTTTCGCGCATCTCCGGGAAAAGCAATTCGGGCTTGTCGCCTAAAGAGAAGAGAGCCTCGGTGCATCCCAGTTTTTCTCCAGCGTGGGCGACGGACAGTACTTCTTCCGGCGTCATAGTGTGCGCGCCTGCGTCGCCGGGATCACGCCGAAAGGTGCAATATCCGCAATAGTCGCGGCATAGATTCGTCAACGGCAGAAAAACCTTCCGTGAGTATGTGATCACGCCGGGCTTAAATCGCTCTTTCGCAGCGCACGCAGCGGCCATAAGCTCGGGAAGTTCGTCTTCCCCGCAGCCAATCAGGCGCACAGCCGCCTCGCGCGAAATAGGCATGCTTGAGCGCGCCTCGGCCAGCGCCGAAGAGAATGCGGCGCGGGTTCTCGGCGCGGGAGGCGTGATTGCAGTCAGGCTCACTCGAATGGAATGATACAACGCCACGCCGTGGTAATGTAGGCGGTTGGTAACGGTGCGCTTGGAATGGTCTGGTTGGTAAGGTGCAGCGTGGAATGGCGCAGGGTGGAAATCGTGCAATTGAGAAAAGATTCGTATCAGGGCATCGCTTCAGCGATGCCGCTAGAGACGACAATTGTGAGCGGCTTCAGCCGCCTGGGCGGTCCTTCACGGCACAGCGGCTAAAGCCAGCGCCACGACCTGCTCTTTGCGGCATGCCTAAAGGCATGCCCTGATACGAGGCTCGCGTGCACTGACGGACCTTGATTCAAATCGTACCGTCCAGTTGCCGTAGAGACGTCGTTTGCTACGTCTTGCTGGTGGCGTGCGGCACGATGGTAAGAGAGACGTTGCCAGCAACGTCCCTACGATATGAGCTTAAATACATCGGAGTTTCGGCGAGCCATGGGCCGCTTCGCCACCGGCGTGACCATCGTCACGGTCGATCTCGATGGCGAGGTGCATGGCATGACCGCGAACGCGTTCGCGTCGGTGTCGCTCGATCCTATGCTGGTGCTGGTTTGCGTCGATCACACCACGCGGACGCACGCGCACCTGCACGCCAAAAAGCGATTCGGCATCAACGTGCTGTGCGAGAATCAGCGGGCGATTTCGGAATATTACGCCCGCCCCGAACGCGATCACGAACACGCCGAGCAAGAAGCCGGTGCGCGCTTTGATCGTACCCACCATGGCACGCCGATGCTGCGCGGAGCCTTGGCCTACCTGGAATGCCGCCTGCATTCGGCTCAGGATGCCGGTGACCATACAGTTTTTATTGCCGAGGTCGAAGACGTTGTAGTGCACGAGGGCGAGCCGTTGCTGTTCTTCGGCGGGAAGTACCGCAAGGTAGGAGAGGATGTGGCCAAGTAGTGCCACTTTTACACCGCGGAAACATCCAATAACCGATAAACAAATCATAGAAATGGAGTTGACTCAATGGCCGAGAACACGGCAGAGAAAGTTACCAAAACTGAAGCCGAGTGGAAGAAGCAATTAAACGACGAGCAATATCACGTCACCCGGGAGGCGGGCACCGAGTGCGCCTTCACCGGAAAATACTGGAACACGAAAGAGCCGGGGATGTACCACTGCGTATGCTGCGGCGCGCCTCTATTTGACTCGAATACGAAGTTCAATTCTGGAACGGGCTGGCCGAGTTTCTATAAGCCCGGCGAGAGCAGCAATGTGGTTGAGCATCGGGACACGCAGTACGGCATGGTTCGCACCGAAGTCCGCTGCGCCAAGTGCGATGCGCATCTGGGGCACGTGTTTGAAGATGGTCCCGCGCCGACGGGGCTGCGCTATTGCATGAATTCTGCGGCGCTGGATTTCAAACCCGCAGAGAAGAAGTAGCGCCGGCATCCCTTCGAGTTCGCTCAGGGCAAGCTCTACCGGCGGTCGCGAGGCTGCCTAGCGAGCAGATCCACATCCTGGGACGCTCGCCTGATAGCCGCCGGGACGGCGGCGCTACTAAAAAAGGGGCACGCGCCAGCGTGCCCCTTATCTGTGATCGGAGAATCTTTCCGGCAATTATGCGCCGGCTGTGGCCGCCAGAGCCTTCTGCTCAACCTTTGGCTGCTGCTGAGGTTCTTTCTGTTTGCCTTCGTTGCGAACCTGAATTCCGCCCTTCAGCGCGGCTCCATCTTCCACGCTGATGCGGGAAGTGGAAATGTCGCCGTGGACGGAGCCTTCCGCGCGAATATCCACGCGATCGCTGCACTCGATGTTGCCGGTCACTTTGCCCATGACCACAACCTCGCGCGCCTGAATGCTGGCATCCACTTTGCCATTCCGGCCAATGGTCACCCGGCTCTCGGGCATAGTGATTTTGCCTTCAATGCGGCCGTCAATGTAAAGAGCCTCAGAACCGCTGACTTCGCCCTTGATGTAAAGAGTGCGGCCAATGGTGGCCTGATCCACGGGAGCAGTCACGGTTTTAATGGGATTGTAAGCGTTAGAGTTGGAAGCCGGCGATCCGGCCTTTGGGTTGAAAGAGTTCTCCGACGACTGAAGCATTGGACCTTCCTTGGGTCTCCGCGTAGCGCTTTACCCCTTGCATTGCGAACCTGCAAAGCGCCTGACACCTGGTCATGCGGGCGTTTGAAATTTGGGCCTTCGGCAGTTGCTGTCCTACCGGCCACTCTGAATATCGCACAGACGTAAGTAGAGGTGAGAGATTACGGAAGATGTTGTACAGGTGAGGAAGCCTTAATCTCGGCTACCCTGGTCCTTGGAGCGCCGCGGCTGCCTCTTCCCATTCCTTGATCAACGCGGCATGGTTCGCCTTGTGCTGGTCGAGTTCCTGCGACTGGCGCTGGCTTTCTTCGGCACTCACGAAATTTTGCATGGCGGTTTCGCATTGGCCGATGGCCGATTCTGCGCGACCAATATCTTCTTCTAATTCCTTGACGCGATCCTCGATCTGCTTCCGCTTGATGGGATTCAGGCGTTTTTTTGACGCATCTGTCGCCGCGTTTCCGTTATTGCCGTTCCTAGCGTCCGCCGCATTCTTCGCACTTCTCGCAACGTCGGCCGGAGGCGGGCCGCCCAATGTCTCTTTTTTGGAAGCTCCAGGAACATCGGCGAGCGTGGGCGCGACGTGCTGCCCGCCCTGTTTTCGCCAGAGATAATCTTCATAATTGCCGGGAAAGATTTCGACCTTACCATCGCCGACTTCGAAGACACTTGTCGCCAGCTTGTCGATGAAATAGCGGTCGTGTGAAACGAAGACCACGGTGCCGGTATATTTCACGAGAGCGTCAAGCAGTACGTCTTTCGCGCGCAGGTCGAGGTGGTTGGTCGGTTCGTCGAGCAACAGAAAATTCGCCGGATGAAGCAGCAATCGCAACAGCGCGTAACGGCCGCGCTCACCACCCGAAAGCACGCCAATCTTCTTGAACACGTCGTCTTCAGAAAACAAAAAACAGCCGAGCAGGCTACGCAACTCGGTTTCGCCCGATCCTGGGGACGCATCCCCGAGATCGTCAATCATGCGGGCGTCGGCGTCGAGCTCTTTGTACTGATCCTGCGCGAAATAGTCGGCTTCCACGTTATGGCCGAGGCGAAATTCGCCGCGCGTCACGGGCTCGGTGCCGGCCAACAGTTTGATCAGCGTCGATTTGCCTGCGCCGTTCACGCCCACCAGCGCGATGCGGTCCCCGCGCTCGATCATGAAATCAACGTTGCGAAATACTTCTTTATCGGCAGCGCCATTTTTCCCCGGATAACTTTTCGCCACGCCTTCAAACTCGGCCACGATGCGGCCGCTCGGCTTCGGCTGCGGAAAAGAAAAATGGATGGTTTTCTCTTCCGGCGGAATCTCGATGCGATCGATCTTTTCCAGTTCCTTGATGCGGCTTTGCACCTGCTTGGCCTTAGTGGCCTGATAGCGAAACCGGTTGATAAAAACTTCCAGCTGCTCAATGCGATCGCGCTGGTTGCGGTACGCAGCCTGCAACTGCTCGTTACGCTGTGTTTTCTGCGCCAGAAACTTATCGTAATTCCCGGTGTAGAACCAGAAACGCTTGTTCCAGATTTCCGCAATCTTGTTGACGGTGACGTCGAGAAAATAGCGGTCGTGCGAAATCAGCACAAACGCGTTGGGATAATTCTGTAAATATTCTTCCAGCCAGTTCCGCGCTTCGAGGTCGAGATGGTTCGTCGGCTCGTCCAGCAACAGCAGGTTGGGCTTCTGCAACAGCAGCTTGGCCAGCGCGAGGCGCATCTGCCAACCGCCGGAAAATTCGTCGGTCAATCGCGGCCAGTCTTCTTTGGTAAATCCCAGACCCATCAGCACGCGCCCCACTTCAGACTCAATCGAGTATCCGTCGCGGGTGCGGAACTCGTGTTCCACGCGCTGGTAGCGCTCGGCGACGGCGTCATATTCCGCGCTGGTATGGTCAAGCTCCGCCATGCTGTGGGTGAGCGACTCGAGTTCCGTCTCCATGGCGCGCAAATCGTCGAACACCGACATGCACTCGGCGAACACGCTGCGCCCGGAAAGCGTGAGACCATCCTGAGGCAAATATCCGGCAGACGTTCCTTTGGCGATGGTGAGCGAGCCGTAATCGAACGTGTCCATTCCGGCCAGCACTTTCATCAGCGTGGACTTGCCGGTACCGTTGCCGCCCACCAGCCCGACGCGGTCGCGCGGCGTGATGAGCCAGTCCACGTTTTCGAAAAGGAGTTTGTGGCCGAAGCGTTTTCCGGCACCAGAAAGCTGAATCATATTTCGTTCGAGATCGTTGCTGGAATTATCGTCTCATAAAACTGTCGGAGAGTTCATTTGTCCCACTGTCGTGCTGAGCAGATAGACCGCCGTTCGTTGACTCAAGGATCGCGCCTCCGTAATATGAAGCGACCCACAACTATTCATCTCCAGAATGATCGGCCAGACTATCTCGCATTACCGCATCGTCGAAAAACTCGGCGGCGGAGGCATGGGCGTAGTTTACAAAGCCGAAGACACGCGGCTGCACCGTTTCGTCGCCCTCAAGTTTCTGCCGGAAGAAGTTGCTCGCGATCCGCAGTCGCTCGCCCGTTTTCAGCGCGAAGCTCAGGCGGCGTCCGCCCTGAACCACCCGAACATCTGCACGATTTACGATATCGGCGAGCAGGATGGCCAGGCCTTCATCGCCATGGAGTTTCTGGACGGCCTGACGCTGAAACACCGCATCGCGGGGCGGCCGATGGAAATCGAGACCGTCCTGTCTCTGGCCATTGAAATTGCCGATGCTCTTGATGCCGCTCACAGCGAAGGCATTGTTCATCGCGACATCAAACCGGCGAACATTTTTGTCACCAAGCGCGGACACGCCAAGATTCTCGATTTCGGCCTCGCCAAACTCACGCCGGCGACGGGAAAGACGGCCGGGGCGGGAGAAATCGACGTCACCGCTGGCGTCAGTCTCGAATACCTCACCAGCCCCGGCACAGCCATTGGAACCGTCGCCTACATGTCGCCAGAGCAGGCAAAGGGCAAAGAACTCGATTCTCGAACCGACCTCTTCTCTTTCGGCGCTGTCTTGTACGAAATGGTGACGGGCGCCGTGCCATTCCGAGGAGATACGTCGGCGGTCATTTTCGACGCCATCCTCAATCGCGACCCGCTCCCGCCGCTGCGCTTCAATCCCGATTTGCCAGCCAAGCTGGAAGAGATCATCAACAAGGCCCTCGAGAAAGACCGCGACCTGCGCTACCAGCACGCTTCGGACATCCGCAGCGACTTAAAGCGTCTTCAGCGGGACAGCGGTTCTGGCCACCAGTCCGTGGTCCCAACGCGGGAAGCAGAAAGCTCTGCACAGCAGGGTGCAACGTCGGGGCAGACACCAGCGGGCGGGACTGTCCCAGTCGCCGCCCAGTCCTCAGCGCCTCAGGTCTCAGCGTCGCATGTGACGGCCAGCAGTTCGAGTGTGAGTGCCGTGGCGCGGGAACACAAGTTCAGCCTGGCGGCCGTGGTCGTGGTGGCCTTGATTTTGCTTGCCGCCGGGGGGTTCGGCATCTACTCACTGATCAGCCGCAGCGGGCCCGTACCATTTCAAAATTTCACGATCACGCAGATCACGAACACGGGCAAAGCCGAACAGGCTGCAATCTCGCCCGACGGCAAATATGTTTTGAATGTGCAGAACGATAATGGCCTCCAGAGCCTGTGGCTGCGCAACGTGCCAACGGGCAGCGATACTCAAATCGTCCCTCCGGCAGCCGCCGTCTACCACACCCTGATTTTCTCGCCAGACGGGAATTACGTTTATTTTCGCAAAGCTGGCATCGGCACTCAAAGCGAGTGGGACCTTTACCGCACTCCGGTGCTCGGGGGCACGCCGCAGCTCATTCTTCACGACCTCGATACCGGGATCGCATTCTCGCCCGACGGCCATCGCATCGCCTATGCACGCGCCAATGATCCAGAGGTGGGCAAATATCGTCTGCTGACCGCCAATGCCGATGGCAGCGACGAAACCATCCTGCAGATCGCCGTCAACGGGCCCGGCGCTTTGCCTCGCTTTATGGCCTGGTCGCCGGATGGCAAGCGGATTACTTACAGCCTCATCACTCTCGGCGACGTGTTGGGCACCATCAAATCGTTCGATGTTGCCCGGAAGGAAGAGCAGCCTTTAGCGACATTCAAGAACGAATTGGTGTTCGACATCGCCTGGCTCCCAGGTGGCCAATGGCTTCTAGCCCGATACGAACAGAAGGGACCGAGCTATCTCCGGGCGCAACTCGGTCTGATTCCTCAGGCCGGAGGGCCAATTCAACCCATCACCCGCGATACGAATACCTACGACACGCTGAGCATGTCCGCCGACGGCAAGACCGCTGCCACAGTACAGGTAAGGAACGCCAGTAGTCTCACCCTGCTTCCCGGCGCCGGAGTCCAGGGAAATGCTGCCGTCCAACCTTTGACCCAAGTCCAGGATGTGCAGTCCGTTGCCTGGGCGGCCGATGGCAAGCTGCTCATTTCTGACGGGCAGAGCGTGCTACAAATGAATGCTGATGGCGGCCAGAAATCCACCATCGTCAGTGATCCGAACTCGTGGATCATGGACATGGCGCGCTGCGGAGAGCGCTACATTGTTCTCGCGTGGGCGTTCCATGGAGGAACGAACCAGGTTCACATCTGGCGAACCAATGCCGACGGCTCGAATCCGACACAACTCACCAACGGAGCTTTTGCAGATTACCCGATGTGCTCCCCGGATGGAAAATGGGTCTACTATTACGACAGTACCGGCCCGCACTATTCCATGAGAGTGCCCCTTGAAGGCGGACAGCCGGAGGCAGTGCAGGCGAGCGATGTTCGTGGTATGTATGGGATGGGCGCAGGCGAAGCTCTCTCGCCTGACGGGAAACGGTTGGCCTTCGTCGCAGACATAAATAGCATACCGGTCGTGAGCAAACTGGGTTTGGTGACCTTAGACTCGAGCTCGCAGTCCGCCCCCATCTTGCTTCAACCCGATCCACGGATAGCGACGGGAGGTGGGACTGGTTTCACCAACGCGATGAGCTTCACTCCTGACGGAAAATCCGTGGCTTACATCGTTCGCGATCAGGGGGTGGATAACGTTTTCGTGCAACCGCTCGACGGAGGGCCCGGACACCAGATGACCAACTTCACTTCCGAACACATCGCCGAATTTCGATGGTCGCCGGATGGAAAAACTCTCGCTGTCGCCCGGGCCCAAAACACCTCCGACGTGGTCCTGCTGCGGGAAAAATAATGGATAGCACTGGCTGCGACCAAGAGACACACACCCCGTCGCCGCCTTCCTCGAGTCCAACCGTTCCATAGACGCCTGGCGATGATTCTGGGCGAATGACGGCCAATCCAGAGGTCGATTGGTAAAAGCTTACACTCAGAATGGGTTGGAGGAGTGGTGCCCCAGGACCGCGGCTTACGGCCAGACGACCTCGGCGATGGGATCTTTGGAAGAATGGCTTGGGCGGCCACTGTGCGGGTCGGAATAGGTTCCCAATACGCCGTGGTGGACCTGGATGCGTTCCATTGCGCGGTCAACGACGGCCTCGAGCTCGCGTGCATATTTGACTTCGCGGCCCTTGGCCAGACGTCGCTTTGCTTCTTCTGCACTCACCCAGGTAGGTCGGCGATTGCCTTCATCCGGCCGCCGCATCTGGTGAATCTCCATCAGAAAGGCTTTGATCACAAATTCCTGCACGCCGCCGGGCTGCCAAAAGACGCCTTTGGAATGCAGATAGAGATGAAAGTGGCGCGCCTCAATCGTCCCAATCGCACCCGCTTCCTCAGAGGCTTCGCGCGCCGCAGCCTGACTGTGCGACAGTCGCGGATCCGTCGATCCTTTGGGAAAAGTCCACTTGCTGCCGCCGTTGGTGTTCACCAACAGGAACTCAATTGCCGCGCCGCGCCTGCGATAGCAGATGGCAGCCACTTGCAGCGGCAAGGATTTTCCGGCGCGGGCTGACCCCATAGCGGCCTCCTCAGAGAAGTCTATATGCAAGATATTTCACTAAGGTTAAAGTGCAACAAAAATTGTGCACGCAGGAGGGTTACGAAAGGGTTACGTAGCAAACCCCAAACTCGTTGGCCGTGGAACATCGAAATTTGGAGCCTTCATCTTTGACACGCGCCTTTGCCGCGCCTCCCTTAGTCTCTACCAACAAAAGAACTAAAGAGACCGCGCGGTTTTGCGGTATAGTAACCAGACCACAGCCGGAATTCCGGCTGGCCTCGTGTCTCCTCGTAGGGAGGGCAGGGCAGTGTACAAGTTAGTACGGACGTCGCGCCTCTACGAACAAATCGTACGACAAATTGAGCAATCCATCGTTAAGGGTGATCTGAAACCCGGCGATCAACTGCCGGCCGAACGCGAACTCGCCCAGCGTTGCGGCGTGAGCCGCACGGCGGTGCGCGAAGCCGTAAAAGCCCTCCGCGAAAAAGGTCTGGTCGAGGCCTACTCTGGTCGCGGCACCTTCATCACCGATGGCACTCAGCAGGCCGTGCGCCAGTCGCTCGACCTCATGGTAAAGATCGGCCAACCTGAAGGCTCCACGCATCTGGCTGAAGTTCGCTCAATCCTCGAGCCAGAAATCGCCGCGCTCGCCGCCCTGCGCATTCAGGAACCTGAACTCTCTACCATGCGCGAGGCCGTCGTCATCATGGATGGCGCTTTTAAGAATCCCGATATCTACATTGAAGCCGATCTCGATTTTCATCTCGCTCTGGCCGAGGGCGCGTCCAATCCTCTGATCCTTTCTTTGATCGATTCCATCGTGGCCCTGCTTCGCCAGCAGCGCTTGCGCATCTTTCGCGTGCCCGGCGGACCGGAGCGCGGACAGGGTCATCACAAACGGATTCTCGCTGCCGTCGAGCACCGGGACCCGGAGAAGGCGCGCGCCGCTATGCGCGCCCACCTCTCCCAGATATGTCAGGATAGTGAAACGCCGGCTGCTCCCCGCTCACCGGCGAAGCGCAGCAGCCATTAGAATCTTTCAAAGCGAGCAAGAGTGCAGCGATGACGAAAGCCGATGCAGAAGGTCGGAGGCGGTAACCAATGGCGCGAATCGGATTCATCGGTCTCGGGGTAATGGGCGGACGCATCACGGAGCGGTTGCTCACCAAGGGTCACACCGTCACCGGATACAACCGCACCCGCGCCAAAGCTCAGTGGCTCGTGGAGAAGGGAATGCATTGGGCAGATTCTCCGTGTGAAGTCGCCAACGCTTCCGACTTCATTTTCGCTATGGTCACCAACGCAGCCGCAACCCAGGCCATCACTGAAGGCCCCAACGGAGTGCTCGCAGGATTGACGAAGGGGAAGATTTTTATCGATATGAGCACGGTGAGCCCTAACGTGAGTCGTGCCTTGGCGGCAAAAGTACGCGCCACCGGCGCAGACATGGTCGATTCGCCCGTCTCGGGCAGCGTGGTCACTCTGCAGGAAGGCAAACTAGCGGTCATGGTCGGCGGCCGCAAAGAGACGTTTGAAGCCGTCAAACCGCTGCTGCTCGATCTCGGCCCGAAAGTTACTTATCTCGGCGACAACGGTCAGGCGCTGGGCATGAAGATCGCAACCAATTTGAGTCTCGCGGTGCAGATGCTCGCCTTTTCCGAGGGCGTGCTGCTGGCGGAAAAAAGTGGCATCGCCCGCGAAGTCGCCGTCGATGTGCTCACCCACAGCGCCATCGCTTCTCCCATGATTCAATATCGCGGCCCCTTCGTGCTGCAACAGCCGGAAGAAGCCTGGTTCGACGTCAACATGATGCAGAAAGATATGTTGCTGGCAATGGAGTTGGGGCGGCAGTTCGACGTGCCTTTACCCACCACCGCCGCGAGCAATGAAATCCTCACGGCAGCTCGCGCCATGGGCTTGGCGAAGTACGATTTTGCCTGCATGTTCGACGTATTGGCATCCATGTCGGGAGTGACCACACCGCTGACTGCGAAAGGCAGAAAGTGAACGTTGCAAATATCCGAATGCGAAGCCAGGAAGAAATCTAGAAACTAGAAGCGGGAGTCACAATGGCGCTCAAAACGCACGGGACTATGGCGGTCGACTGGGAAAATCGGATCGACTTCGATCGCTTGCGCCGCCAGCGTCTGCAAAAAGCCAAGGATCTGCTCGCCCGCTCGTCGATGGGATCGTTGCTTTGCTTCGATATGAACAATGTGCGTTATCTCACCTCCACGCACATCGGTACATGGGCACAAGACAAAGCTAATCGCTTCACGCTGCTGCCGCAAAACGACGAGCCGATCCTGTGGGATTTCGGATCGGCGGCCAAACATCATCAAATGAATTGTCCGTGGCTGGGAGACCGTTCGCGGCCAGGAATTTCGATGCTGCATGGCGCCATGACGCCGGAAATGGGCCGCGCCGAAGACGTCGCCAAAAAAATCCGCGTTGAACTGGAGATGCGCGGCCTGCACAAAGAGCCGGTGGGCATCGACATCATCGAATTGCCGGTGTTGTTTGCGCTGCAGCGCGAAGGCCTTGACGTAGTCGATGGCCAGCAACTCATGTCCGAGGCCCGCGTCATCAAGACAGAAGACGAAATCTCACTGCTCAATACTTCCGCGATGATGGTCGACGCGGCTTACGACGAACTCTACCGCGCCATGAAGCCGGGTCTGCGCGAAAACGAAGCCGTTGGCCTGGTCAGCAAGGTTCTCTACGATCTCGGCTCGGAATATGTGGAAGCCGTGAATGCGATTTCCGGCGAGCGCTGCAATCCGCATCCGCACGTATTTTCCGACCGCATTCTGCGCCCCGGCGACCCCGTCTACTACGACATTCTGCATTCCTACATGGGCTACCGCACTTGCTACTATCGCTGCTTCACGGTCGGTTACGCGTCGCACGCCATGGTCGACGCCTACAAGCGCTGCCGCGATTATCTTGACGCGGCCATTGAATTAGTGCGCCCGGGCCGTACCACCGCCGAAATTGCCGCAGTGTGGCCGAAGGCACAGGATTTCGGTTTTCCCGACGAAGAAGCGGCCTTCGCCCTGCAATACGGCCACGGCATCGGGCTCGCGATCTGGGAGAAGCCGGTGATCAGCCGCATGGTTTCGTTCGAGCATCCGGTCGAAATCAAGCCGGGCATGGTGTTTGCCCTCGAAACCTTCTGGCCATCGACCGACGGCTGGAGTGCGGCGCGAATCGAAGAAGAAATCGTGGTCACGCCCACCGGGCACGAGGTCATCACCCGCTTCCCTGCCGAACAACTTCTGGTCGCGGGCGCGCACTATCACACCGTCAACGGGCCTCTGCCAACCACCCGAGATTCTGAGGCTTCGCCCAGCGAACGCGTGATCGAAATGATCGAGAACAGCGCAAAAACTGAGCGCGTAGAAGTTTCGGACTGAAATGCTAGCCGAGGAAGGATTTCCGTATCACTACCTTCCCCAGCGCACGCCAACCGTAATCGGCCGCAAATCCGTGGTAATGCCGCTGTGGATCCCATGCAGGTAGCGGAACTCGCCATAGATCTCGATATTCCCGTGAACCTTGCGCGCAATCCCGCCGCCAAAACTTTCTCCCCACTGGTTTTGCCCGGTGGAAACAAAACTCTCGTTCAGCGGAAGGCTGGCGTTGAAGCAATTGCCCCACCAGGTGAAAAACGCGTTGCAGGCCGATCCTGGAATCGCGGTCGAAGAATTCAGCTTTCCCGAGCGATGAAAAAATCCCCCGCCCGCCACGATGTATCCGCTCCACAGTCTGGTTACCGGAATATTGATGATGGGATTTAGCAAGAAAGAATAGACCTGACTCGTCCCGCTCAACGCTTGCGCCTCGTCCAGCGCCGAAGTACGTAAGGGCAAGTTGTCATACTGAAAGTCGAAACGCAATCCAAAATATTTGCTGACGTTGCGAGCCACTCCGGCCGCCCCGACGCCTCCGCCGCCGCGCACAAATTTTGTGGTCTCGCCGTTGGTCAGGCTTCCGCCGCCGCCCACATTGAACGACCAGGTGTTATAGCCTTTTTCTTTTGGCTTTCGCCCCGGCAACTCTTCCGCCGAAACTTCCTGGGTGCTGCTCTGCGGATTGCTGCTCTGCGGATTAGCGACTTGCGGATTAGCGGTTTGTGGTTGATCGGCCGGCTGCTGTGCCGAAGGTGGATTGGATGGTGGCGCCTGCGCCGGCGTGTCCTGCGCGTAAACCGTAGCGGCTCCCGCCAGAATCGCCATCCCTATCAATACCAATGCGATTCTGCATCCGGGAACCCTCGCGAACTTTCGACTCATTCATTCTCCTCCCGCTGCCGGGCGTAATTGCGGACGTAGCGCTCGGCCCCCCAGGCAACAAGAGGCGCTTCCCCAAAGAACTGTCCGCGATGCTCCCGCCGGGATTGCACTCGCAGCAGGCAGGCACCATATTACCAACTTTGATGCTGATAGTGTCCGCCCAGCCGCCCCGCGCTAGGTGCAGTTTCGCCTTCACACGACTTTGTCATCTGCAACGTGGCCTTCACATGGCTTTGTCATCCTGAGCGGAGCCGTTTTTCAGGCGTAGCGAAGGATCTCCCGCTTAACCACCCTAACGCGTAAGCCAAACTGCACGTGCCCGCCCAGTGCCCCCTGCTTTGCAGTTCCCGAGAACTGCGAATCGCACGTATGATAAGGATTCGTTTTTCCAGCGAGACAGATTCCTTGGCGAAACAAATTGCAAAACCGTCCACGAAGTCGCCTGCCTCACGCGATCCGCAGCGCAGCTCCACCTGCCGCGTAGCCCTGATTGGCTTCGGCACCGTCGGCCGCGCAGTCGCAAAAATTTTATGCGAGAACGCTAATCCCTCCCTCCGCCTCACTCACATCGGCAATCGCAACGTCGAACGAAAAAAACAGCCCTGGGTTCCGAGCGATGTGATCTGGACCGACGATGTTGACTCGATTCTGAATTCCGATGTCGATGTTGTCATTGAGCTGATCGGCGGTCTTCATCCTGCGGGAGAGATCGTCCGCCGCGCGCTCGCGTGTGGAAAGTCAGTGGTCACGGCCAACAAGCAACTAATCGCCCGTCATGGCTCCGAGCTGTTGCAACTGGCGCGTAGCAACAGCTGCCAGATTGAGTTCGGCGCCTCCGTCGCCGGAGGTGTTCCGGTTCTTCCGGCGTTGCGCACCGGATTGTGCGGCGACCGCCTGCACGGCATCGCCGGAATTCTGAATGGAACCTGCAACTACATTTTGAGCCGCATCGAAAACGCCAGAATTCCCTTCAGCGAGGCTCTCGAAGAAGCCCAGGCTCGCGGATACGCCGAAGCCGACGCCTCCGAAGATCTCGATGGCGGCGACGCCCGCGCCAAACTGGCAATTCTCGCGCTCGCTGGATTGCATACGCAGGTCGCGCCCGAATCCATTCGCGCCCGCACCATCCGCGCCATCGATGCGGTCGACTTCGACTACGCGGCCGAACTCAACTGCACCATCCGCCAGATTTCGCGCGCCGATCTAAAGCCAGACCCAAGAGACGGCGGCAAGCAAAATATTCTCTACGCCGAAGTCGGTCCCTGTCTGGTTCCCGCCGACTCGCCCTTCGGGCGCGTGCAAAGAAATCTCAACCTCGTCCTCACCTCCGGCCAGTACGGCGGAGACATGGCGTTTCTCGGCGCGGGAGCAGGCGGCGACCCCACGGCGGTCGCCGTCGTTTCGGATTTAATGTTCGTAGCGCAAAATCGCTCCACCGCGCCGAACGGAAAAGGCGGAGGAAACCCCAGCCCGACTTCCGTCTCCATCGCGAACGCAACGGCAAATCCGAGCAGCGATTTCGAGACCCCCTGGTATCTTCGCTTTTTCGTCCGCGATCAGCCAGGAATCGTTGCCGGGCTGGCGCAAATCATGGCCGCGCACCATCTGAACATCGACTCTCTATTGCAGAAGCCCGGCTTCGACAAAGCCTCGCTGCCCTTTGTAATTACGCTCGAGCCTTGCCGCGATTCCCTGCTGCATCCCGCGCTGGAAGAAATGGCGAGCCTCGATTTCGCAATCCGCCCGTGCCTCTGCCTCCCCATCCTGCGATAGGCTACGCGGCGAGCGAGTTGAACGCGTTCCGTGCGGATATATCAGTGGGACAAATCTGTAGAAATAAAAAAGCGCCGGTCGTCGCGTCCACTTCCGCGCTGGGACGACCGGCGCTGGCCGAGTTAACCAGAAGTTAATTCCAGAAAGGATTTTTGAGTTCCGCCGGCGCGAGCGCGCTGTTGGATTGGGTTTCCGCGCCTGACTCGTCCGAGATCTTCTCGTCAATCAAACGAGACGTCGGCGGAGCCGTCAGTTCGTCTCTTTTTCCGGGCGGCGGATTATAAGGGTATTCCGATTTCATTGCCATACCTCCATCGTTATGATCTAGGTTCATTAAACACCTCCAATCCTCCCACTGAGTCGGCAAAATTTTGATCGCTGCTATCGAAAATCCCGCACAGCTCCAGCCGCTTCTAATTCCCTCGAATCGCCGGCGAAACACGCCGTCGTCATCCCGAGCGGAGCCGCTTTTCAGGCGTAGCGAGGGATCTCCCCCTAATCGGATTTGATGTTCCCCCGTCACAGACAATCTCAGCCCGGGTCTGCTAGAGAAGAGCAGTGCGCCCCACGAGGCAATTCTTTGTCTACATCATGACCAATGGTCCGAAGTCGGCCGTGTTGTACACAGGCGTTATCGGCAATCTTCCGTATCGCGTCTGGCAGCACAGGAACAAACTGATCCCGAGTTTCACCAGTCGCCACAACCTGACGCAGCTCGTCTACTACGACCGCTTCGTTTATCCCGACGCTGCCATCAGCCGGGAGAAGGAAATCAAAAGCTGTGCGGCGCAGCAAGAAGATAAAACTCATTGAGGCCACGAATCCGAAGTGGGAAGACCTGGCGAGGAATTGGGGCGATGAATACAAACCTGCAGCAGCGGTGTAGCGGGAGATCCCTCACTCCGCCTGAAAAGCGGCTCCGCTCGGGATGACGCACCGTATTGGACTATCTCATCGGCCTTGAGCGCCACCACAACGGGCGTCGTCCCGAAGGCCCGCGCCTTCCAGAGGGACGAGGGATCTCCCTCACCTATATACTGTCCAGTCCGCCACTAAGCAAAAGGACGCCAACATGAAATACCGCAAGCTCGGCCGCACCGGTTTTGAAGTCAGCGACATTGCCCACGGTCTCTGGGGCATGAGCGGATGGAGCGGCTCCAGCAATCAGGAATCGTTAGCCGCCATGCAGCTCGCCGTCGACCTCGGCTGTAATTTCTTCGATACCGCGTGGGCCTACGGCGAGGGCAAAAGCGACGGCCTGCTCGGCGAGATCATGGCGCGCAACTCCCAGAAGCGGCTCTATGCCGCCTCGAAAATTCCTCCCGCCAACGAGCGCTGGCCGGCTCTGCCCGAATACAAATACCAGGATGTTTTTTCCCCGCAGCATGTCTTCAAATACGCCGACCTTATTCGCAAGCAGCTGCGCGTCGATACCATCGACGTGCTGCAATTTCATGTCTGGGACGACAGTTGGACCAGCGAGCCCGATTTTCGTTCTACCGTCGAAAAGCTGAAGCACGATAAATGGATTCGCTTCTTCGGCCTCAGCATCAATCGCTGGCAGCCGGAGAACGGCATCAAAGCCCTGCGCACCGGCCTGGTCGATACCGTGCAGGTCATCTACAACATCTTCGATCAGGCGCCCGAAGACGAACTCTTTCCCGTTTGTCAGGAATTAAATATCGGAGTGATTGCCCGCGTGCCGCTCGACGAAGGCAGCCTGGGCGGAAAGATGACGCTCGAAACCCGTTTCCCCAAAGGCGACTGGCGCGCCGGATATTTTGGCCCCGAAAATCTCGGCAAGACCCTCAAGCGCGTCGACAAATTAAAACAAATTCTTCCCCCTGGGATGACTTTGCCCGAGATGGCGATGCGCTTCATTCTGTCGCATCCCGCCGTCAGCACCACCATCGTCGGCATGCGCAAACCAGAGCACGTCCGCCAGAACATCGCCACCAGCGACGCCGGCCCGCTCGACAAATCCCTGCTGGCAGAGCTGAAAAAACATCGCTGGGATCGCACCCCGCAGAAGTGGTCAGATTGAGCGTGAGACTAAGCGATAGATTAGCTGGACGCTGAAAACGTCCGTCATCCCGAGCAACGCGAGGGATCTTGGTTTTTGCTTGCGGCGAGAGTCTTGCGGTGCACGCAAAAACCAGGATCCCTCGCGTTGCTCGGGATGACAAGTTGTGCTGATGGTATTTGCGCTGACAGGTTATGCTGATGACAATTTGTGCCGAGCAAAGTGCCGCGAAGGACAACCTCTTCCAGGCCAAGTTAAAAAGAAATGGTGACCCCGGAGGGACTTGAACCCCCAACCCTCAGTTCCGAAGACTGATGCTCTATCCAATTGAGCTACAGGGCCGTGATCGTGCGTGGGAATGAATCGCTACGCCGAAGCAATCCTTCTTTGGATTTTACGCCGAAGGAAGCGCTTCACATTCAGCGCAAGCCAGGAAATTCTGGGGTGGGAAACGGGAATCGAACCCGCAACCGTCGGAGCCACAGTCCGGTGCTCTGCCAGTTGAGCTATTCCCACCACCACTCTCGATTATAGCAACGCTGTTGACGGGATGTTAGAGACCCTGCGCTTCGCCGATCGTGGGACCTGCGGATCGTCGGACCTCAGACCTCGGACGTCAGCCATCAGACCGCGGACGTCGGACGTCAGACCTCAGACCTCGCCATCAAGACCTCAGCACGGCAAAAGGATCCCGCAAGATGGAAGGCAACAATCGAAGGTCGAACGTCAAAGGCCCAAACGCGGAGGTCGGAAGCCGAATGCCCGAGGTCTGAGGGCTGAGGTCCGCAGTCCGAGGTCTGATGCCGAAGTGCTAGCCCCGCCCCACGCCCACATACTCAAATCCCAGCGCCCGCAACCGCGTCGAATCCAGCAGGTTCTTCGTATCCACAATCACCGGCTTCTTCAGCAGATGCTTAATGCGATCGAAATCAAGCGCACGAAACTCGGGCCAGCCCGTGCCCACCACCAGCGCGTCCGAACCTTCCGCGGCCGCATACGCCGATTCGCAATAACGCACCGATCCGTTGAGCCGTATCTTCGCTTCGGGTATCGCCACTGGATCATACGCCCGCACGCGCGCACCTTTCGATAACAGCGATTCCGCCAGCCGCACCGACGACGATCCCGCCACCGAATTCGTATTCGGCTTAAACGCAAGGCCGAGAATGCCCACGTCTTTGTTCTCCACCGAATTCAGTACGTGCGAAATTTTGTCGACCAGCCGGTCGGCCAGATAATGATTTACATCGCGCGCAGCACTCAAAACTTTCAGCGGCATCCCGTGCGTCTGCGCCAGCTCCACCAGCGAGTCCATGTCCGACTCGGCAAACACGCCGCCCATCCCCGCTCCCGGTTGCAGGCAGCGCGGAGCGATCTTCTTATCCAGACCCAAGGCCAAAGCCAGATTCACCGCGTCCGCGTCCACTCGCTCGCACAGCGCGGCCACTTCATTGATAAAGGAAATTTTCGTCGCCACAAACGCGGTAGCCGCTTCGCGCACCAGCTCCGCCGTCGCCTGGTTGGTCACAATCACCGGAACCCCGCGCATCACCAGCGGATGAAAAATCTGCTTCAGCATGTGCACGGCTTCGAGCGAAGTCGATCCCAGAATAATTCGATCCGGCCAGTTAAAGTCTTCTACCGCGCAGCCATCGGTGAAGAACATCGGCTGCGACACAATCGTCGCCTGCAACCCCGCATCGGCCAAACTTTTTTCCAGCCGGTTTGCCGTGCCCACCGCAACCGGAGTCACAATCGTCAGAATCGGAGGCTTAGACGAGAGCCGCGTAATGCGCGTTGCTACCTCGACCAGGCTATCCGCTTTATCTTCGGCCAGAAAAATCACCTGCGTTCTGCGAGCGAACGTTTCAATGTCGGTGGAGTACGCCAGCCTTCCCGCCCGCACATTACGCCGGATAATCTCTTTCAGATTTTTTTCGAAGAAAGGAACATTGCCCTGCGCCATCTCTACCATGCGCGTCCGGTCCGGATGGCAGCACGAAACCGGAGTACCAAAATCCGCCAGGCAAGCCGAAATCACCGTTCCCAAATATCCTGAACCGTAAACTCCGATCTGCATCGTTTTCCCCGTTTCCCAACCGGAAACCCGCGTCCCGAGTGGCGTTTGACCGCAAAGGCGGAATTTCGCCTCTTCTTTATCTACAACCGCTTCGCCGCCTTTTCAACGCACGCAAGGGAGATGTACCTGCGCCAGCCGCGGGCAGTCGGGAGTAACTGCGTAAACGATTACAGGAGTTTGAAAGCGGAGGGTATCGTGAAATAGGGCCAGCCGGGGACCAAGTGGCACAGGCGCCAGGTCTACCCAGCAATTTTCATCGTCTTCGCGCACAAAGGTGAGTCTTTCTAATAGGATGCGTCGGCTCTCGGAGTATTCCGTCCAGCGCTGCCGGGCCATCTCAAAAGCCGTGCGGGCGGCCGGCTCGGCGCTCATCTTTGCAATCGTCAGGTGCGGAATATAAGGCCACGGCTCCTCAAACGCCAGCGCTTCGGTACTCAGCTTGCCATGCAATTCGCTCATGTGCGCCGCTCCGCCCTGCACCCGAATGTAGATGGTCGGCGTCACCGGCACGAATGTTTCCACTTCGCCCAGCGTTACCTCAAAGGGCTCTTCATGGCCGCAGATCTGTTCCAGGATCTGCAACGCGGCGCTTTCAGTCCCGTTTAACGGGCGTGGCGGAAGAATGCTCAAGTGCGCGGGCAGATGCGGCAGATCAGGATGCAATTCCCGCCGAAGCTTCTCCACGAACTCTCCCGCGGGGTTCTTAAGGTACGCCACCAACGCATAACGCGGCTTTTGCATTCTGATACAAAATTATAACCCGTCAAGGCCAGAGAAAAATCGTTAATGCGAACTTCTCCGAAAAGATGCCAAAAGACTTTCTCGCATCAGTGCTCGCATAAAAAATGGTAAAGAGAAAAATGGCAAAGAGTTTTTCGCACATCCGACAAGCCAGCACCCTCAAAGCCTCCCGCATGCCTCATCTATAATGAAACCAGTCGGGGCGTAGCGCAGCCTGGTAGCGCACCTGCCTTGGGCGCAGGGGGTCGTAGGTTCAAATCCTATCGCCCCGACCAATTCTCAACCACCTACTGGGGTTCGTCTTCCGTTGCGCAACCGGACAAGACGGATTTCTGTCTCCCCTGCGCCTGACTCACCGCCGTACAAGCATCAATAAATGAGCTTGAGCGAAAACTGAATTTGCCGCGAAGTTCCGGCGGTCTTGCTGATCATGCCAAAGCCTGAACCCTTGATAGTATTTGCGGGCAGCCCCATGTTGACGACGTTGAACAGGTTGAAAAATTCCCCGCGAAACTGAAGATCGGCGCGCTCCAGACCGCTTTCCCGATGGCCGATGGGAGTCGTCTTGATGAGAGCAAAGTCGAAGTCGTAGTATGCCGGTCCGCGAAACGTGTTCCGACCGAGCGTTCCAAAGCGACCGGAGTTCGGTCCAGTTCCTCCCGCTATGCCAATCGGAATGGAGAAGAAACTTCCGTTGTTCGCACCGAGTCCAAAATAATCATCCCGCGGGCGCATTGAATTCCCGGCCGTCGAAAGGTCCGGTATTCCGACCTGGTCCGGCCGGTCCGCCCCAACCGTTCCCGCGCCCGTCTGCTGGATTCCCGAATACACCGTGAACGGCGAGCCCCCGGTGATCGTCGAAATGCTCAGCAACTCCCAGCCTTTCGTCAACAGCCGCGTTCGATCCGATTGCAGTCCCCAATGTTCCAGGTGCAGATCCTGGGCCACGCTCAAGGTGAACGCGTTGGTCACATCAAAGCTCGACGGCCCTCGTTCCGCTTGTGTATTGAACGGGTCTTGCGGACTAAACAGCGTCACAGCACCCGTGGATCCTGTTCCTCCCAGGATGCCGCTGACATCGTCGAGTGACTTGCCCCAGGTGTAGCCCGCCTGCAATGAGGGTCCGCCGTGCCCAACATTTCCCGACAACGAGCTCTGCAAAGCGTTGTACGACGAGTGCGACGTCCCCGTCAGCACAGACTCAAATCCGAAACCACCCGTCACCGCTCCGC
The DNA here is from genome assembly GCA_963801885.1 of uncultured Acidobacteriaceae bacterium. Lineage (GTDB taxonomy): Bacteria > Acidobacteriota > Terriglobia > Terriglobales > Acidobacteriaceae > Sulfotelmatobacter. The sequence goes on along the minus strand of CAWDGL010000008.1, from coordinate 1,056,988 downwards.
TTCCGTCGAAGTTTGTAAAGCGCGCAAATTCCGCATCCGCTCCAGGATACGCGTTCGGATATGACATTCTGGGAAGTCGAAATGCCGAGGTTCCAACATACGCGACATCGGCCGTGAGGCCGCCGAAAGCCCGTTCCAGTCCCAGCGTCCAGGTTTGCAAGGAGCCATTGCCGAAGCGCCGGTCGATCCCGGCCAGACTCAGCAGTGAGAGCTGATGACTCGGCGCCAGCGCTGCCAAATCCTGCTGGTATCGATTCACGTCCATCACCGTGTTCGCCGGCACTTTTTTCGAATCGCCGCTGGCCAACACGTTCACCCCCGCGGTGTTATAGACCGGCGGCAACTCGTCGGGCGTAATTTGAAATCCGTAGGAAATCTCCCCATTTTGCGCCGCATTCACACGCGGATAAACAACGTAAGGCGTTGACCCGGTCAGAAGATTGTCCTGCCAGATATTCGGCGGAATCACCGTGATCGCCGCGCCGATGTGCACATGCACTGCATGGGGCGCGTTCCAGTCCACTTGCAGACGCGGCCCCCAGCCGTTCCAATCGGTCTGATAAGTAGGCCGCGGATTGATCAGGTATTCCTGATCAACGCCCGCGGGTGGGAACGAATTCAGAAAACTCGACGTGCGGTTTGCCCGTTCCGAGATCGGCGTATAGAGCTCGTATCGCAGCCCATAATCAAGCGTCCATTGCGGATTGATTTTCCATGTGTCCTCGACGTAGCCATTCACATCATTGCGGTTGATTGCCGCCGGCCCAATGTGCGCGCCATTCGATGCGTAGGGCGGCGCCACCGCGATCGTGTAACCGTAGGGATAGCCGATCAGCAGGCTGCTCAAAGTGTCTGGCAGAGGCTGGCCCGGCTGCACGTCGTGCTGTCCGCTCGCCGAAGGAATGAAAACTGGCGAATAAACCGTTCCGCCGCCAAAATCATATTCCCCGTTCGGGCTGATCCCAAAGTATGTCGTGTCGCGATTGAAGCGTGCTTCCGCACCCCACTTCACCGCGTGCCGCGGTGTCGTCCATGCAAAATTCGATTGCCCCTGAAACAAATTCCCGAACGCCGACATTACCGAGCCCGCCGCACTGTTGTAAGCCTCGTACAGACCGTCATTGAACTTCAGCGCCGCATCCGTGTGGTTGGGCGTCACAAACGACGGGGTCGTCCGCGTAAAACTCACCGAGGCTGACCAGAGAAAATGTGGAGACACTGTACTCGTGTAGTTGATTACCGCGTTTCGTTGCCGATCCACATAGGTCACGCCGAAGGTAGGATCGAGCAGCGTCTGGTCTGGATTGGTTGTCGGTCCCGTCAGATTGTCGTAATTGAATCGGCCAAACAACTGCCCCTTTGTACCCAATTTCTGATCGATGCGAACCGAGAATTGATCTGCATTCGTCACCACGTTCGAAGGCGCGGCATAGGTACGCGCTCCATACGCACCCGTGGGATTGTTGGGGAGTGGATAGCGGGCCAGCACCGCGGCAATTGCCGGATTCACCGGTACCTGCAGCGTGTCTGTGGTGCCATCCGGATACGTCACCACATCCTGGCCCGCCCGCTCTGCTGCTGTCGGCACAGCCAGCACCTGGGTTGTCCCAAGCTCCTGCCTGAATCCCTGGTACTGCACGAAATAGAATGTTCGCTTTCGACCGTCATACACGTGCGGCAACACAATCGGTCCGCCGTTCGTAAAGCCGAACTCATTTCTGCGAAATGGAGGAATTCTGCCCGGCTCTGCAATCGACGGATGATCGAAATAATTCCGCGCATCGAGTGCGGAGTTTCTTAAGAACTCGAAGAAGGAACCATGAAATCCGCTGTTCCCGGATCGTGTCACGATGTTGGTGAAACCTGCCGCGCCTCGCCCAATGTCTGCCGGCATCCAGCCCGAGCTTGACTGCAACTCCTGAATCGCGTCCACATCGAAATTCGTGAATGTACTTCCCCCCATCTCCGGATCACTAATATCGGCGCCGTCCATCGCAAACACTGCCTCAACGCCGCGCTGTCCATTGATGGCAAACTGCTGAGTGAAATTTGTCTGCCCATTCACATCCGTCATCGTCCCCGCTGCCAACAACAGCAACGTGCTAAAGTCGCGGCCGTTCAAAGGCAACTCGCTTACCTTTTGGCTGGAGAGTTTCTCGCCACTTGCTCCGCCGGTCGCATTGGAAACTCCCGAGCCCGCTTGCGGACTGACTGCGATATTGCCTGAGGTATTGTCTGAAAAAGACAGCACATTTTGCTCGGATACCGTCAGAACAACGGAAGCGCTGGTGACATTCACCGGCACGGGTGCGGTCGCAGCGCGACCGGCCATCTGCACAATCACGGTATGCGGTCCGATTGTTAGTCCTTCAATCGCGAATTCTCCGTTGATTCCCGTGACAGCAGTTCGTTGTCTGTCGATTTCAGACACCCGGTTTTCAGACCACTCGACCGTAGAGACCGTCACTCTCGCTCCGTCCGCAGGCTGACCGGAGGACGTGCGAACGACACCGCTCCAAGTCATCCCTGCCTGTTGCGCGTGGAGTGAAACCGCGAGCATCATGAGGCTCCAAAAAACAAACCTCCCCACAGAGCGCAGCACCGTGTGAAACCTCCGAGCCATTAAAATTCCCTTCGGGTTATGGGGTCCAGGCATCAAGAATCGTTCGGTCAGAAGTGTCGGTCAGATGTGAGCGGCAATTGATCTGCGATCGCGAAGCGGCTTTGCATGAGAGTGCGCACAGGATGGATCTATGCCTATCGCAGCCAACGAGCCACTGAGAAAGGCTCACGACAGCCTACCAGACTCGTGCGCGGTCTGTTCTGCCGACCCATTATTGGGAGTTAATTACTAGGAGTCACCGATTTCGAGTAATCGCGAGCAGCCCCCTTCGATCGCGTCCTCCGTCCGCGCGCACAAAAAAAGGACTGGCAGCGATGGACGCAAACGCTACCAGCCCGATCAGTCCTTTATTCTGCGAAGACTACGGCTATCAAGCCCTGCCTGCCGCAGCTAGCGCGCAATCAATGCGGTTTTTCCGCCGGAGGACGGCTCTGCGGCTTGGGTGCAGTTTGGCGCGGCGCTTGGCGCTGCTCCATCTGCTTCTGTTGCGTGGCGTGCTTTTGCTCGACCTGTTGCGTCTGTTGGGCGTGGCGCTGTTCCATCTGCTGTTTTTGCGCGTCGTTGTAGTTTTTTGCGGTGGCTTGCTGATGTTCCTTGTTCTGTTGCTGCTGCAGCTTCTGGTGATCCTGCGCTTGCTTGGCAGCCAGCTTGTCCTGTTGCTGTTGATATTTCTTGTCGGTTTTAGCGTTGCCGGTGCTGGGCGGCGTGAACTTATGCGGCTGTAATTCGCTGGCGTGACTGTTGGTCGCGGGGCGGGCTTCGGTCGCATTTTCGGGACGATTTTCCGTCCCGGGGCGAGCTTCATTTGCTGGACGCGCTTCATTGCCGCGTGCCGCATTCGCCGGAGGAGCCTTGTATTCGCCGCCGGCTGCTCTGGACGCCACAACGCCAGCCTTGAAATCACCAGCTTTGGCAGTAGCCGCGATCGGCGGCCTGCCCCGATTAGCAGAGGCGCGCAGCTCAGGATTACTGCGGGCTGCCTGAACATGTTGCGTTTGCGCTCCAACCGGCCCTACGTGGCGCTCCTTAGAGTAAGACTCTTCTTGCGATGTCGGTCGCGCTTCCACTCCACCGTTTCCTCCGTTATAGCTGACGTGACTTTCCGACACGTACGTCACTCTTGTGTTGTAGGTGTTGTGAATAATGGTGGTGTTTACGTGATTCACGTATGTGTTGTAAGCGAAGTGGTCGCCGTCCCAACGGCCCCCCTCATAGCCAACGCCGCCATACCCGAAACCATAGTTGATGCCGCCGTAGAAACCCACATGCGGACCCCAATACCCTTCGTGAAATAGGAAGGCGCTGCCGCCCCAGCCCCAATATGCCGGGGTCCACAGAAACCCAACCTCGGGTGCCTCGACCCATGTACCGGGTACCCAATAGTAGCCATCTTCGTCGTCATAGGCCCAGTAACCGGGCGTCCACAGGTAGCCGTCTGCGGGACAGATTGGCTGCTCGTAGACGGGAAGCGGCGGAGGACCGAAGTTTACGGAAATGCCGATACCGACTTGAGCGAATGCACCGTGGGAGAAAATCAGTAAGAAAAACGAAAACAGCAACCAGCGAATCGCAACCCTAGTACGCATTGTTCTTCCTTTTCCGGCTCATCCTTTAATTTGTTGCCCGGTACGGCGAGAAGCTCACGGGGGGCGGATTTGAGCGGTATTTGTGAGTTGACAGAATGCCACCGAGAGGTTGCCGGGTCTGTCCGTTATTGCTCAACATCCTTAATTGTACCCAAGCTGACCGTCCCTTGAGCCCCAGCAAAATGTCGCAGGTTTAGCTGCTGTGTATCCCTTTGTCGGGGAATTGGATTAATGGCAGACCAAGACTTGGCGCGCGCTTCCCAACTCGCTTACTGAATGATGACCACATTCATGCTCCACGGCGTGAGAGATAAGCTAAGCGGCAGCGTCTGCGCGCCCATGCTGGTGGGAATCGGCGCTGCCCAGGTGCTGGTCCCCGCGGGGTCCGGAGGAGTCCCGGTCGGCGAACCCGAGAGGTCATAAATAGCTTTGTCATAAGTGGTGACGTTCACGCTGGGAGAGGAACTCTTGCCCGACAACGTGACCATCACCTGCTGCGCTGCAGTTTCGTTGTCGTTGAACAGCAGCAGCGCCGTGCCGCCGGGGTTAGTTGCCGCGTAAGCGCGCACATCAGTCGTATCGCCAGTGACGGTCGCCGTTAGCGCCGTCTGCCCGTTTACAGCCATCTGGCTGAAGAGCTGAAACGCCCGCGCCGTTGGAGACATGGTTCCGGTCGCCCCCGCGCCCGGACAGTCGGCACCGTCGTCAGGTCCATCGGAGAACACGTCGTAGCCTCCGAAGTCCTGCCATCCATACAGCGACGTACTCATGTTTCCAGTCGTGCTGCATCCTCCAAAGCCAATCCACCAAGTCAGCCGCGAGACTCCGGCTTTCATCATCTCGCCCAGCACCTGCCCGGCATACAAGCCTTGGGTGATCGACCAGCTCTGCTTCCCCGGATTGGTATAAGCTCCTCCGATTTCCCCCACATAAATCGGCGTGTCGGGCGTGCCCCACTTGCTCAGCTCCGACCGCAGCGTGTTGATATTCGTGGTCAACTCCTGCGCCGCCTGCTGCACGATGAAGGCGTCGTTCTCCTGCCCGGGCGTCTCCGGATAGTAGTGGTACTCCACGAAGTCATACGACCCCTTCGCTTCCGACAAAACCGTATTGTCCCATCCATTGGTCGTGTTATCCGCGTCCACCACCACGCCCACCAGCGTGTTCGGGCTGGCCGTCTTAATCGACTGGTAGTAGCCGCTGCTTCCCACCACTGCGGCCGCGTAGATCGTCGGATCGTTCGGAGTGGAGTGCAGATCGTACTCCCAACTCCCATACTCCTCATTGCCCACCGTCATATGGCTCGGCGTGATGCCGTCGCCCAATGCCGCCGTCACCCAGGCGGCAGCTTCGCTTGGTTGCCCGCCCCCGGTACAAGCTGCGTCCGAACCGTAATTCGCCGTCAACGCCACGTCGAGCTTCGCGGGTACGGCCATATCGTTGACGAAATTCAAAAAGGTATCATTCGGATCGGCATAGCCGCCATCGCACAGAGTATTGGTCGACCAGTGGTAAAGGTCGGAATCCGATCCCCCCGGCCAACGCACCTGCGTAATGCCCGCAGTCTTGAAAGCATTCAGAATTCCGGTCTGGTTCGAAACCAGGTCATACCAGATAGCCATATTCATTCCCAGCAATTTGTTAGTCACGGCCGCGCCGCTGCTCGTCAGGTCCACCGTCACCGAAGCGGTCACCGCCGGAACACTCACGCTCACCACAGCCATCGCAGTCACAGCTGTGCCGCTGGCATTGGTCACCGTCAGCGTGTAAGTGGTGGTCCCTGTCGGGCTAACACTCACGCCCGTGCCGCTGGTCGCGCTCAGATTGCCGGGAGTAATAACGCCAGTCCCGTTCTCGAAGACTCCAGTCAAAGTCGAGCTCGATCCCGCCGTAACGGTCGTCGGATTTGCGCTGAAGCTGGTAATCGTCGGCGATGCCGGCGGAGGCGTCGTTCCGGTGCTCGCCGACCCACTGCCGCACCCGGTCAAACCAGCCAGTCCCAGGCTCAAAGTCATAGCCAGCGAAGCGACAACAAGCAGACGTTTCATGGGATTCCCCGGTGTATTAAGTCAACAGAGATTCTCATAAGAGCGCAGCGTCTGCAACGGGCCATTCGCGCACGAATGAATGTCAGAAGGACATGGCCAACTAAGTGCGGTTCGTGAAAGGGCACGGCTTCAGCCGTGCCGCAAAACGCAGAAATGACTTGGGGCTTTAGCCCCTGAAACGCCGCCTAATTCGACTCGACCGCGAAAGCCAACAACACATTCCCATCCATCGCGTTGGCATATCCGCTGTTCACATAAACCATGCCACTCACGATTGCCGGACCAGCCCCGTTCAACGATCCTCCATGCGCCTTCAACCCGTTGGTCGTATGAAATTCCTGCGCCGTATCAAAATCCCACAGCACCGAGCCGTCCCGAGTGTCATACGCGCGCAAGTGTCCATCCAGCGAACCAGCGAAAAGAACGCCGGGAATTAAAGTCGGCGGCGCCATCTGCGCCGCACTGCAACCAAATTTTGCGGCGCATCCAGGCATCGGCGGAGCCACATACCATACCCGCTTTCCATTGCGCAGATCGAGCGCGAACAAACCTCCGCCCACCAGAGGATGATCAAAATCAAAATCCGACAGCGGAAAATAACCGTACCGGCTGTCCGCCGCCCCACCCCATTCGATCCCGCCCAAAGGACCGCCGTGCCCAATGCGGCTTTGCCACAGCAGCTTTCCTCGCCGATCGGGATCGATGGCGAAGACCATGCCCGACTTCTGCGCCATCAGCAAAATATCCCGCCCACCAGCAAGCGACTTCAACACCGGCGGAGCGCCGAAATCGTAATCATCCCCGTGCTGGCCAGGGCAGCTATCTTTTTTCTCCGCGACGCAACCGCTGTTCCACACGTCTTTGGCGGTGAATTGCCGTGACCATAACTTCTTGCCCGAATCCATATCAAACGCCACCACCGCATCCGAAGAATCCGTGGGCGGATCGGAATAATTATTTCCCGTCGAGACGTAAATCACGCGCCGCTTCAAATCCGCAGTCGGAGTCGACCATATCGGCGAACCCGACGGTCCCCAGTACTGCGTTCCCAGAGCATTTTTGTTGGTTGGCTTGGGAACGGCGGCGATGGTATAGGCCTGCCACAACTGTTTTCCGGAAGCCGTATCCAGCGCGACCACGCTGCCGCGGAAAGTGCAGCACGGATAAGTCGGGTCCGCCGCAGAGCCTTCTTCTCCCGAAGAAATCGGAACGTATAGCCGCGTTCCGACTAATAACGGCGAACCGGTAATGCGCGCCGCCGGATGCGCGTCGGGATGCACCTTCCAAACTACCGAGCCATCCGCCACTTTGACCGCGTAAACGAATCCGTTGGTGTCGCCAAAAAAAACCGCCGTGCCGTTCTCGCCCACCGAAATCGCAGTCTTCACCGTAGCCGACGCTTTGAAAGTCCACCACATGCAGCCCGTCGCCGAATCGAGGGCATACACGGTTCCATCTTCGCTGCCCACAAACAATTTCCCGGCAAACGAAGTTGGTTGACCATAAGTCGCCGCCGCTCCAGGAAAAGCGAACGCCCATTTGAATTTCAAGTTCTTGAGACGATCGCGATCCAGTCCAGCAGCGCGCGTCGGCTGAAAGCGGCTGTTCTTCACATCGTCTCCCCAGCCCGACCACACCGGCGGATTGGGCGGAGGATCGAGATCGCGCGCGCAGAACGCATTGGCCTGCGCTACGATAGAAACATTCGCAACCCCCAAATAATTGGCAATCGCAGTTTTCTGCGCCTTCGAGAGAAGCTTCCCCTCCCATTTCATTCTGCCCGATTCGAGCGCGGCCATGATCGACGCGCTGGTCATTTGCCGCAATGCGTCCGGCTCCGGAGCGCGCATGTCATTGTTCGGCTGGTGACAGCTGGCGCATTTCTTCGTGAACAGGGCAGCGCCATCGGGAGGCGCAGCGGCTTGTTTTTTTGTGCAGCCCGACAAGCAGAGGGTCAAACAGAATAAAGCCAGCCCTACAGACGACGACGTTCGGTTTTGGCTGCCCAGTTTCAATCGATTCTCCTAATGAGGCCGTCATCTCCAACCGGCGTACTCCCGCCGTGTGAGCCCACCAATTCTTCACGGCGCAGTATTTGGATGATGTTCGGCGCTCGAGCGAGCGTCTACGCCGAGTAAAAAAGGGTAAACGTTCCCGAAGCCGCGGTCACTCCAATGGAAAAGCCAAAACCCGAACCAACTGTCCCACTCACAAATCGCGCTCACTATCTTGCCCCTTTGACATTCCTCTTCCATGAGGTTCCAGGTTCTACGCAAATGTCTGCAACAAAACCGCCAGTCTTGAACACTGCAAGACGGAAAATTCTTCTACAACGGCAGATGCTAGACTGACTCCGCGCCGGACTTTTGGCCCGTGGCGTCGACCCTCATGGCTTCGCAAACCGAAAAACTGGGATTGATTGCCGGCAATGGCAAGTTTCCGTTTCTGGTGTTGGATGCGGCGCGGGCGCAGGGGTATGACGTAGTCGTTGCGGCGATTCGTGAGGAAACTTTTCCGGAGATTGAAGCGCATGGCGCGATGGCGGTGCACTGGCTCTCGTTAGGGGAATTGTCGAAGCTGATCGAGACCTTTCAGCGCGAAGGCGTGCGGCGCGCGATCATGGCGGGGCAGGTGCGGCACAAGCAGATTTTTTCCAGCATTCGGCCGGACTGGCGGCTGGCGAAACTTTTGCTTTCGCTGACTACGCGCAATACCGATTCGCTGCTGGGTGCGATTGCGAAAGTGTTGGCGGATGAAGGCATCACGTTGGAAAAATCCACGTGGCTGCTAGATCCGTTATTGGCAAAAGCTGGAGTGTTGACCATGCGCGAACCGAACGAGCAGGAGCGGAAGAATATTCAATACGGCCGCGCGGTGGCGTCCCGGCTGGCGGAACACGATATTGGCCAGACTGTCGTGATCGCGGAATCTGCCTGCGTTGCGGTGGAAGCGATGGAGGGCACGGACGCGACCATCGCACGCGCGGGAGAGATCATGCGGTCGTTAGATCGGAATGCGTCAGGCAGCGATGCTTCCACGCTCAGCCGTGATCTGACCGTGGTGAAGATTGCGAAGCCGAATCAGGATATGAGATTTGATGTGCCGGTGGTTGGAGTAAAGACGATTGAAGTCATGCGGGCGGCGGGAGCGTCTTGTCTGGCTTTGGACGCAGGCAAATGCCTGCTGCTCGATGGGCAGAAGGTGATTGATGCGGCGGATGCCGCGGGAATTGCGATTGCCGCGGAGGAAAGTTAGGGTGTACCGGATGAAATCGCGACCTGAATCCGAAGCGACTCGCATTGCGGATCAGCTTCGGCGCGCCTTCGATGGAAGCGCCTGGCATGGTCCGGCCCTGATGGAATTGCTGAAAGATGTGGATGCTGCCACGGCCGCGGCCAGTCTGCTGCCTAAGGTTCACAGCATTTGGGAACTGGTTCTGCACATTGCGGTTTGGGATGGGGCGGCATTGCGCCGGTTGGACGGAGAGAAATGTCAACCGACCGGGCGGGCGAATTTTCCGTTAGTCTCCACGACGAATGAGGCGGCGTGGCGCAGGACGATTGCCGAGACGAAACGTATCCACGAGAATTTGGTGAAGATGGTCGCTTCGCTTCCCGAGTCTCGGCTCAGAGATCGGGTTCCGGGAAAACGGTACGATTTCTATCATCTTTTGCATGGGGTTGCGCAGCACGAGCTTTATCATGCGGGGCAGATTGCGATTTTGAAGAAGGCCGGCGGGGGCTAAAGTCCGGCAGCTGTTCCCGGCGTTGAAACGCCGGGCTATTTTCAGATGTCCCTGCGGGACAGGCTAGCTTCGTGTCGAACCTCGCAGTCTCACCCTCAGACAGGGAATTTCGGGGGTCCGAGCTCACCATTTTTTGAAGATTATGCCGACGGCTACGACAATTAAGGCGAAGCCTGCCAGGTAATTCCAGCGCAGCGGCTGTTTCAGGTACAGAACCGAAAACACGGAGAAGACGGTTAGCGTGATTACTTCCTGGATGGTCTTGAGTTGCGCGGCGGTGAATTCGTAGGAGCCGATGCGGTTGGCCGGAACCTGGAAGCAGTATTCGAAGAAGGCGATCAGCCAGCTGACCACGATCACTTTGTAGAGCGGCACGGAACGATATTTCAGATGTCCGTACCAGGCGAAGGTCATGAAGATGTTGGAGATGGTTAGCAGCGCGATGGTTCGCATGCGAATCCTTTCTGCGTTAAGTTTGAGGAACTCCGCGAAACGGCGGCTGAAGCCGCTTCCGAGTCGAGCAGTTACGGCATCGCTGAAGCGATGCCCTGATACGAAGCGACGCTTTCATGCGAAGCGATGCCCGAATACGCTGCGCCGCTTTCGTGCAAAGCGATGCCCGAATACGCTGCGGCCCTTTAGCACAAGGCAAGTCTCAAGTACGGAGCGGCACCTTCGTGCGAAGCGATGCCCTGATACGAAGCGGCGCGGTGATGCAGATGCTCTTTCACGCCTTTACGTTTACAATTTCTTTCGGCAACCAGCCACCGAGAATCCTTTCTGCCCGCGCAAAATTCGATTTCTATCGCTGTGGTCGGCGCGGGCGTTTTCGGGCGCAATCATGCCCGAGTTTACAAAGAACTCGAACAGCAAGGGGAGGCGGTGCGGCTGGTGGCGGTGGTCGACGCGGATATCAATCGAGCGGAAACTGTGGCGCGCGAATTTGGCTGTGAGGCTTTCGCTTCAGTGGGCCAAATGTTGGGCAAGCATCCTGGGCTGAAAGCCGCGTCGGTTGCCGTTCCCACGCTACATCACCTGGCCGTGGCGCGCGAGTTGATGCAGGCGGGCGTGAATGTGTTGATCGAAAAGCCGCTGGCGGCAACGCTCGCCGAAGCGGAAGAGTTGGTCGCGCTGGCGACGGAGCACAAACGGGTCGCGCAGGTTGGGCATCTTGAACGCTTCAACCCCGCGGTTCGCGCCACGCTTCCTTTATTGACTCAGCCTATGTTTTTCGAGGTGCACCGGCTGAGCGTGTTCACTCCGCGCTCGCTGGATGTGGACGTGGTTCTCGATCTGATGATTCACGATCTCGACATTGTGCTGGCATTTGCCAAGTCCCCGGTCAAAGAAGTACGCGCTGTGGGTTTGCCAATTCTGTCGGGGAAAGTGGACATTGCGAACGTGCGGCTGGAACTGGAATCGGGCTGCGTGGCGAACTTCACCGCCAGCCGGGTTTCGACCGAGCGAGTACGCAAGCTGCGTTTTTTCCAGCCGCGGCAATATGTTTCGCTCGATTACGGACGGCAAGAGGTTCTGGTTTTCACCGTCGGGGATGGAAAAGCTAGCGGAGACGTGGAAGGAATGCCGTCGGTGAATCCGCAGATTGGGGTTGCGAAGCCTCCCGTGGCTTCGGAAGAACCGTTGCACGCGGAGCTCAAATCGTTTCTTCGGGCGGTTCGAGAGCGATCGGCGCCGGAGGTTCCTCTGGAAGATGGCCGTCGCGCTTTGGCGCTGGCGCTGGAGATTGTGGGGACGATTCGCGATCACGGAAAGAGAGTCGGGCTTGCCGGCTTGGGCCGGGCAAAAGAGTAATTTGAGTTAGCTCCTATCGCTGTCATCTTGAGCGAAGCCGTATTTCAGGGAAAGGGCGTTGCGCGCGCGCCGGTTGCGTCTGACGCTAACGCCTGACAGCGGTTTGACGGGAGATCCCTCGCCCGGCTGAAGTGCGCCGGGACTTCGGGATGACGCCATCAGAGCAGAGTGAGCATTCGAATCGCAACGGATCTGATCTCATCTCATCTAACACTCCGTTTTACATATGTTTACACACCGAAGTCGCGGCCCATTTGTGGGAGAGCGTAATCCCGCGAAAGATGCGAAAATAGAGGGAACTTGCTTGTAGAGCATCGCGCGCGCATGCACGACTTCCTAAAAGGCCAGGATGCAACGCCGCGAGTGTATTCGGTGTCTAATGACTGGCGGATACGGCTAAGCTTTCAGAGCTTGGCTTTTACAGTTACAGTTAAGTTCAGCTAAAGCCCAGCGCATGCCGATCACGCAAATTCCATTCCAAGATCCGGTCGCCCCCGAAAAGCCGCAACCGGAACAGCTTGGACTCTACGATCAACAAGACTGGGAAGCCGCGTATCGCGATCTTGACGCCCATGTCCCCCACTTGCTCATCCAGTTGCAGGATGACCTGGAGCGCTCGCGCTGGCGCGAAGCGATCTGGATCTCGATCATCGTGCACCTGGTGTTGGCAATTGTGCTGTGGAATCTCAACCTGATCGAGAAGTCACTGGGATGGCACACCGTAGTGGTTGTGCCCATGGATGCGAGCAAAGACAAGAATGTGACGTTCCTGGCGTTGCCGCCGGATTTGCAGAAAGTTCCGCGCCGCCCGAACACGAACATCGCTTCCGATAAAGACCGCATCGCGATGTCGCGACATCCCGAACTGGATCCCAAAGAATTACGGAAAACTTTGCCGTCGCCTCCGGCCGGCGCGCCGGGAATGATGGCTCCGCGCGCGTCGCGAGCATCTCCGCCTGTAGCCCAGAACCAGCAGCCGCCGGCTGCGCAGCCGCAACAGAGTCAGCCGCAGACTCGGCCGCAATTTCAAAGCGATCAGCAGGCGCAGTTGCAGATGCCGGCTCGGCCGAACAATTCATTCAGCAAGTACGCGGATATGACGCCGGGACAGGCGATTCAGCAGGCCGCGCAAGGAGCGGCGGCGAACCGCGCGGGCGCTGCTGGGCAGGAAGGTGACTTCGGCCTGGGGACGGGAGCGCATGGCCGGCAGTTGGGCGCACTCGATATTCTTAGCGATACGCAGGGCGTCGATTTTGGTCCGTACCTGCAACGCATTCTGCAGGACGTTCGGGAAAACTGGTACCACCTGATTCCGGAATCTGCGGAAATGAAAAAAGGGAAACTTGCTATTGAGTTTGCCATTACCAAAGACGGTAAAGTTGCGGACATGCGCTTGATTGCGAGCTCGGGCGACGTTGCCTTGGATCGGCCAGCCTGGGGCAGCATCACAGCTTCCAATCCTTTTCCGCCGCTGCCCAGCGAATTTACGGGACCTTTTCTCGCGCTTCGCTTCCGTTTTTATTACAACCCGGATAAAGGTGAGCTTCAGTAGAGGTTCACGGACCTTCACGGCTGCGGCTGAATAATCTCGCCTGCGATCCTACTGGTTTGCGGCCATGACCCCTTGCAAGGCTTGCTCCTGAATTTGCGGGTCGTCGCCGAAACCCCTTAGCCATTGCACCGCGGGCTCGCGACGGAACCATGTCATCTGTCTCTTGGCATAGTTGCGGTGGGACTGCTGGGCAGCTTGAATCGCTTGCTCCCTCGTCATTTCGCCGCGAAGATTTTGAACTGCCTGTTTGTATCCCAGCGATGCGAGTGGGCGAGCGGCGTCGCCGTATTTGTGAAGCAGATGATCAGTCTCTTCGACTAATCCGGTTTCGAACATTCGCTCGGCGCGCTGGTTGATTCTCTCGTAGAGTGCGGCGCGATCGGGATCGAGACCAATGCGAAAAATGCGGAAGCCGCGCAAGGGATCGCGCCCCAGCTGCCAGAGTACCGACATTTTTTGTCGCGAGCCCAGGCAGACTTCAATCGCGCGAATCAATTTCGGCGTGTCGTTGCCATGGACTCTTTCCGCGGCCGCCGGGTCAAGACGGCGCAGCATTCGGTGTAGATAATCTGCACCGCGCTTCGCAGCGCTATCACGCAAGCGTTGGCGGATCTCTTCCGAGCGCTGCGGGCCGGGAAACAAGCCTTCCAGCAAAGCCCGCAAATACAGTCCGGTGCCGCTGACGATGATCGGCAGATGCGCGCGGAGATTGATTTCTTTGAGCGCTCCGCGAGCCCGCCGGGCATATTCGCCGGCAGTCATGTGCTCAGTGGGCTCGACGACATCGAACAGATGGTGCGGAACGAGTCCGCGCTCCGCAGGACCGGGTTTAGCGGTTCCGAGATCGAACTCGCGCACCATAGCGAGCGAGTCGCAATTAACGATCTCGCCGTTGAGTTTTTGCGCGAGCGCGAGCGATAGTGCGGTTTTCCCGCTGGCCGTCGGACCAAGGATCACCACCAGGAGAGGTTCGTTTGCGGCTTGCTTGCGGCGTTCTGGATCCAAGTTCAGCGCAGGCTCCAGTGAATGTCGTGCCCGTAACGAAGCAGGATGAGGGCCAGCAGCAGAATTGCGATCAGCAGAAGACCAGTCGCTTCCGACGCGTAAACCGCGTGCCTGCGATGCTTCAGTTCGGATTCGGTCTGTAATTCGGGCGAGGGCACGCGGATATTGTAGCGCTGCCGAGTGATGAACAGGGCAAGGCCGCGTACGGCACCGTGTAGCCGGCTTGACGCAGCATGATGCTACACTACGGCGTCGTCCATGCCTTTGCCGCGCAACAATGCGAGGATCGCACGCTTTGGAGTGTTTGAGCTCGACCTGAGCGCGGGCGAACTGCGCAAGAGCGGCGTGAAGTTGCGTTTGCAGGAGCAGCCGTTTCAAGTGCTGGCGCTTCTGCTGGAGCGGGCGGGCGACGTGGTGACTCGAGAGGAACTGCAGCAGAACCTTTGGGCGGCCGACACATTTGTCGACTTCGACCACAGCCTGAACACCGCCATCAACAAGGTGCGCGAGGCGCTGGGAGATTCCGCTTCCAGCCCGAGGTATGTGGAAACGGTGGCGCGGCGGGGATACCGGTTTATCGCGCCGGTGCAGAGTCTGGTTCAGAGTGACGTGGGGGAATCTGCGCATGCGAACGGCACGGCGGCGCCCACACAGGGATCATCTGCATCCACTTTAAACAACCCTGCGGCTTTGCCCGTTCACCCCGAACTTCAAGTTCCTATTCCTCGGCGAGCATTCACTCGCGGGCTCTTCGCATTGATTCAACTGATGTACCTGATTTTCTATTTGACGGCTCTGTTTCGCCTGCATCAGGTGCAGGCAGTGGCGGATTTGTTTCTCAGTGTGCGCGCGGCGACGTTTCTCACGGGAACGGTGATGGTAACTGCCGGAGTAGGCATTCCGTTACGATTTTATCTGATGTCGGCGGTGGGATTCGACTATCGCCGCTTGGGGGAGACCTTCCGGAAAATCTTTCCCTTCGCTTTAGCGCTGGACCAATTGTGGGCGGCGGCTCCATTTCTCTTGATCCAAGAGATTGGACTGGGCGCGGCTTTCGCCGTATGTGCGGCGCTCTTATATGTTCCATTCTCGGAGCGAACCTTGATTCGCATGGCATATGTTTAGCCGCAATAGCACCTGAGACAATCGCAGAAGAAGTAAGCGGATATTTTTGATGGAACTATCCTCACCGTTCGCCCGTAACCACGTCTAACAAGCCGGGCGAGAGTGTGCCCGCGAGAAACGAGGAACTATGAAACTTTCAGGGTTGAAGGGTTTGACTCTTTTACTGCTCGCAAGCAGCGCCGTTGCCGTGCTTGCAGCGACGCCTGCAGCTGCCGACGAATGGACGAAGACCTACTCTGTCAGTGGCAGCCCCGAGCTGCGTATTGACACGTCCGACGCGAATATCCGCTTGACGACCTGGGATCAGAACACAATTGAGGCGAAGGTCATCACTACCAATTACAAAATTGGCGAGGGCGGCATTCGCGTGGAAGAGCACCAGAATGGAAACTCGGTGGAAATCGACGTTCACTTTCCGCACCGTGCCTTCAATGTCGAATGGGGCAATCATCGGGTGGATATCGTTGTCCAAATGCCGCGCGAAGGACGCATTAATTTGCGGACGGGCGATGGAAGGATCGAAGTTGCCGGGTTGAAAGGTGAGATGGATCTGCACACGGGCGATGGATCGGAGAACGTGGAATCGGTGGATGGCAAGCTGCACGCCTCAACCGGAGACGGTCACATCAATGCGCAAGGACGTTTTGATGAACTCGAACTGAAGACCGGCGACGGGCGCGTGGACGTGCGGGCGGCAGGCGGATCGTCGTTGGCCGCGGGCTGGCGACTGGAGACCGGCGATGGCAGCGTCTCTCTCGAGGTCCCCGGCAATCTGGCGGCCGATGTGGATTTGCATACCAGCGACGGTCACATCGATCTCGACATGCCGATCGTGACCGAGGGCCAGATTCGAAAGAACGAGATCCACGGCAAACTCAACGGCGGCGGCAGTTCGCTGGTCATTCATACCGGCGACGGTTCGATTCATTTGCGGAAGAGCTAGGAGCTTCCGGCTGTCGGCGGCCGGCTTTCGGGCAAGATCTGTCTGACACTTTGGTGTATACTGTCTGACAGCATGGCGTCCGAGCGCATCACAATCCGCGTTCCGAAGGCTCTGGGGGCTCTTCTGCGAAGCCACACCCGCGCGCAGGGACAGACTTCTTCCGATGTAGTGCGCGTCGCATTGGAGACCTATCTGGGCCGCGGGAGTAGCATGCTGTCAGCTTATGAATTGGCAGAGGAGGCCGGGCTGATCGGCAGTATGAAGCGCGCACCGAAAGATCTCAGCACAAACCGCGGGCACTTCGAAGGTTTCGGAAAGAACAAATGAAGCGGATTTTGGTGGACACCGGACCGCTGGTCGCCATTCTCTCCCGCGAAGACGAGTATCACACTGTCTGCGTGGATGCGCTGCGAGAGATGCCGGCCCCTCTAGTTTCGTGCTGGCCTGTAATTACCGAGGTGGCTTGGCTTCTAAGAAAGTCTCAGCGTGCGGTGCAGAATCTGTTACGGAGCATCGATGGACGTTTTCTCGATCTACTGCCTTTGGCCGGCGCGGAAGCCGAGGCGATTGCGGCGCTGATGAAGCGGTATGAGGATATTCGTCCTCAACTCGCCGACGCGGCCTTGGTTTATCTTGCCGGCCGCGAGAAAATTGAGACGATTTTTACATTGGACCGGCGCGATTTCTCCATTTATCGATCGGGACGCAGAACTCAGTTTCGTATTGTCCCAGAAATGTCGTAGTGTGGGCTCTGCATTCGTTACCCCTAGTTGAAAGAAGGATATTTCTCATGCCAGTTAAATTCAGCGGCCTGTTTGCGATTATTTTGGTTTCGTTCCTTTCCCTAGCGAATGCGCAGCAGCCGGACGCGGCAAAGCCTGAGCCCGCGCTGGATGTCACCTCCATGGACCGCAGCGTGGATCCGTGCGTGGACTTCTTTACCTATTCGTGTGGCGGATGGATCAAGAAAAATCCGATTCCTCCCGATCAATCGTCGTGGGAAACATATTCCAAAATGCAGGACGAGAATCTCGGGCGCTTGCGCGGGATTCTGGAAGCGGCTTCGGTGTCGGACCCGAACCGGAATGCCGTCAACCAGAAGATTGGCGACTACTATGCCTCCTGCATGAACGAGAAAGCGATTGATGCCAAGGGCGCGGACCCGCTGAAGCCTTCCCTGGAAAGAATTGCGAAGATCGGCAACAAGGCGGAAATCGCCGATGTGGCCGCGGCCATGATTGAAGAGAACGTCCTCTTCCACTTCGATTCCATTCAGGATTTTCGCGATGCCAATCAGGTTATCGCCGACGTTGATCAAGGAGGGCTTGGCTTGCCTGATCGCGACTATTACACCAAGACCGATGCCAAGTCCATCGAACTGCGCAAGCAATATGTGGCGCACGTGCAGAAGATGTTTGAGTTGCTGGGAGACAAGCCGGAAGACGCCGCGGCCGAGGCACAGACAGTTATGCGTATCGAGACTGCACTGGCCAGAGGTTCGATGACGCGGGTGGAACGGCGCGACCCGAAGGCTTTGGACCATAAGATGACGAGCGCAGAACTGGAGAAGATATCTCCTCAGTTCCACTGGCAGGTTTATTTTGCGAAGGTGGGCGTGCCTTCGCTCGCATCACTGAATGTTACTGCGCCGGTTTTTTTCAAAACGCTGAGCGAGGTATTGGAAAAGGAAAATCTGGCTGACTGGAAAATTTATCTGCGATGGCACCTGGTGCATGCCGACGCCAATTTTTTGTCGGCTCGTTTTCTGAATGAAAATTTCGCATTTTACGGCAAGACTCTGCGTGGGCAGCAGGAGTTGCAGGCGCGCTGGAAGCGCTGCACGGAATCTGTGGATCGCAATTTGGGCGAAGCGCTTGGCCAGGCGTACGTAGAAAAATATTTCAGTCCCGAGGCGAAGCAGGAAGCGCTGAAGATGGTGAAAGAAATCCAGATGGCAATGGACCAGGACATCAACAATCTGGCGTGGATGTCGCCGGCGACCAGGCAACAGGCGCTGGTTAAGCTGCAAGGCATGGCCAATAAAATCGGCTATCCCGATAAATGGCGCGACTACAGCAAGCTTGAAGTGGTGCGCGGAGACGAATTAGGCAATGTGGAGCGAGCGCGTACATTCGAATTTGACCGGCAGTTGGCCAAGATCGGCAAGCCAGTCGATCGCGGCGAATGGGATATGACGCCGCCGACCGTAAACGCCTATTACAATCCGCAGATGAATGACATTAACTTTCCCGCGGGCGTGTTGCAACCTCCGGCCTTCGATCCGACTTCGGATGCGGCACCCAACTACGGCGATACCGGCGGCACCATCGGGCACGAACTCACGCACGGCTTCGACGATGAAGGGCGGCAGTTTGATGCGCAGGGCAATCTGCGCGACTGGTGGACGCCGGAGGATGGAAAGGAATTTGTAAAGCGAGCCAGTTGCATCTCCGATCAGTACTCCACCTACGTCGTCATCGATGACATCAAAATCAACGGCAAGCTCACGCTCGGCGAAGATGTCGCCGACCTGGGCGGGCTGCTGCTAGCGTACAAGGCGTGGAAAGATGACACAAAAGGGCAAACGCTGGAACCGATCGACGGTCTCACGCCCGATCAGCGCTTCTTCGTGGGATACGGCCAAAGCTGGTGCGGTGAAACTCGCGATGAAACCAAACGGATGCGCGCCACCGTGGACCCGCATTCCCCGGAAAAATATCGTACCAACGGCGTAGTTTCAAACATGCCGCAGTTTCAGGAGGCGTTTCACTGCAAGGCCGGTTCGCCCATGGTCAATCAGAACCGTTGCCAGGTGTGGTGAGGACTACGGCCGCGGAGTCTTCATCGCCTTTCGTTTAAGGCCGGGTGCGGTGGATTATTTTTAAAGCCACCGGCTAAGGATCGAGTTCCCCGAGGGCCGCGACCGCGGACTCTGATTCTGCTATCGTTCCTGCATGCCGCGAATCTTCCCTGCCCTAATTTTGCTCCTGACTCTTGCGCTGCCCGTATTTTCTAAAGATAAGCATCCGCGTCCCGCTCCTTTCAACGCCGCGCGCGGAGATAAGTGGGCGGAAAAAACTCTGCGACATCTTTCCCTCGAGGAAAAAATCGGCCAGGTCTTCATGATCTGGTGCCGCGCCAGTTTTCTGAATGTGGAGAGCCCCGAATATCTACAGTGGCTGGAGGCGATGCAGAAATATCATGTGGGTTCGTTCACCATGTCAGTGCATGTGGACGGGCCGTTTCTGCTACGGACCGAGCCGTATGAAGTGGCGGAATTGCTCAACCGGCTGCAAGAGAAATCCAAGCTGCCCTTGCTGTTTGCGGCGGACTTCGAGCGCGGTCTTTCCATGCGCATGATGGGGGCCACCAATTTCCCCCATGCCATGGCCTTCGGAGCAGACGGCAACGTGGAAGACGCAGAAACTTTCGGCCTGGTCACCGGCCAGGAAGCGCGCGCCATTGGCGTTCACTGGAATTTTTTTCCTGACGCCGACGTGAACTCCAATCCAGCGAATCCCATTATTAACACGCGTTCATTCGGAGAAGATCCGAAGCAAGTCGGAGATCTGGTCACGGCTTACATCAAAGGCGCTCACGAGGCGCGGATGTTGACCACGGTAAAACACTTTCCCGGTCACGGCGATACCGCGACCGATTCGCACCTTGGCGTGGCCAGCGTGAACGGCGACCGCGCTCACCTGGATTCGATCGAGCTTCCGCCTTTTCGCCAAGCGATTGCCGCTGGAGTGGATTCAGTGATGGTGGCTCACGTCACCGTGCCGGCGCTCGATTCCGATCCGAACCATGTGGCTTCGATTTCGGCGCCAGTCGTTTCCGATCTGCTCGAAAAGCAAATGGGATTCAAAGGCCTCGTCGTGACCGACGCGCTGGACATGGCCGGGCTCACACATCTTTTCGTCGACGATATTGGGCGCGCCGCGGTGGAGGCATTCAAAGCCGGCAACGATTTGCTGGTCATTCCTCCCGATCTCGGCGCGTCCTACAATTCCATGCTCAAGGCTGTGCGGTCAGGCGAGATTTCGCGGCAGCGGCTCGACCGGTCTGTGCTCAAGATACTGAAAATAAAGGGCGAGTTAGGTCTGAACAAGTCCCGCACGGTCGACCTGAGCGCCGTTGCCACGCTGGTAGGCAAACCCGGAAATATTGCTTTCGGGCAACACGTTGCGGAATCTGCCATCACCTTGGTGCGCGACAATGGGAAAGTGCTTCCTCTGAAATCAAAAGGAACCGCGAAGGCAGGTCTTCCGTATATGACAAGAGAGGAGACCCACAACCAGGTGGTGGCCGTCCTTTTTTCGGACGACGTTCGCACTGACTCCGGCCGCGCTTTTGGGCGCGAGTTTCGCGCACGAATTCCGGATGCGCACGTGATTTATGTGGATCCGCGCATCGCCGCCGGCATGAGCGATGAGATTTTGAAAGCGGTCGACGAGGCGCAGACCGTGGTCACTGTAGTGTATGTGATTCCTACGGCGGGCAAGATCGGCAATTCAATGGGAATGGCTGATGCTACCGGAACGCTGCTTCAGCAACTACTCGATCATGCCGCAGAAAAAACCGCGGTCGTCGCCATGGGCAATCCTTATCTGGCCGCCGATTTTCCGAAGATTGAGAATTACATGTGCACGTTTTCCAATGCGAGCGTCTCGGAAGTGGCCGCAATCAAGGCGCTCTTCGGGGAGATTCCGATTCGCGGCCATTTGCCCGTCAGCATTCCCAATGTTGCCCAGCGCGGCAGCGGGCTGGAACGCGCGGCGCACGCCGAAAATGGAGGGTCTCCAAATGTACAAAACTAAATCGCAAATTCTCAGCACGCTCGCTTCAGGGCTTGTGACGATCATTGTTTTGACCTCTGTTCTGATCTCTACAGCTTGCAGCATTAATGTGAAGAAGGAACAGGACGGACAGGACAAACAAGTCGATATTGACACGCCTGTGGGCGGCATTCACGTGAGCAAGGGCGCCAACGTTAGCGATGTGGGCCTGGCGGTTTATCCTGGCGCGCGACTGAAACAAAAAGATACTGACGGCGAAGACAAGAGCGCCAACGTGAACATTTCCAGCTTCGGCTTCGGGCTGAAAGTTGTCGCCCTGGAATATCAGTCCGACGATCCACCTTCGAAGCTGATCGCTTTTTATAAAGACCAACTGCACAAGTATGGACATGTGGTCGAATGTCACACGAGTCACTTCGATGTGAATACCAACATGGACCGGCACGATCACCCTCCGCGCGAAGTGACCTGCGAAGGAACCAGCGGACGCGATATTGAACTGAAAGTAGGCACCGACGAAAACCAGCACATCGTCGACGTGCAGCCCGAGGGCAACGGATCAAGCTTTTCGCTGGTCTTTGTGCGCACGCACGGCAAAGAGACAGATATTTAAATTTTTTCGTCTATTTTTTTGAGGAGAACCATTATGCTGCGAAATCTCGAAATAGCTTTCGTCCTGACTGTGGCCCTGACGGTGCCTGGATTGGCGCAAAACTCCAGTCCGCAGAACAAGAACCTGGATATCACCAGTCCGGTCGGCGATTTGCACGTCGGCAGCGACGCGGATGCGCGAAAGGCTGGCTTGCCGCTCTACCCCGGGGCTCACCTCAAGGCCGACGGTCAAACTCAAGGAAACGGTAAAGATAAAGATAAAGACAAAGACAAAGGGAATGATCCGGCAAATCTCAGTATTCTGACGGAGGCCTTCGGAATCAAGCTGGTCGTCGTAAAGTACGATTCCGACGACGCTCCCGCTAAGCTCATCGATTTCTATCGCGACAAACTGAAAAAGTACGGCAAGGTTCTGGAGTGCCATTCGCAGAAGCACGGCGGCCAGGTTGAGTCGCACGTCGATAGCAAAGACTCTAACGACAGTAATGAATTGAAATGCGAAGAAAACTCAGGTCCGGTCACTGAGCTGAAAGTTGGCACTGAAGATAATCAGCACATCGTCGCTATCGAGCCCGGCGATACGGGCAAGGGATCAACCTTTGCTCTTGTTTATCTCCACACTCGCGGCCAGCGCGGAGATATTTGAGAAGCTGATTTGCTTCTTTTGACTCGGATCGGTAGCTGCCTTCAGGAATTGTCGCTTCGCCATGGCCTCGTGCTCCCTGTCCGTACGCGACGTGCGATACTTTAAAGTCAGTGCGTCGTCTCCGATGGAACAATCCTGCTACAAGTGCCGCCAAATAGTTGAAGAAGGCATTGCCTTTTGTCCGCATTGCTCGGCCCCGCAGATCCGAGTGGTCGTGGCTGAGCCCGTTTCGCCTTCCCCGGTCTACGCCACCGCGGCAATGGAATCTTCAGTCTCATTTAGCGGCTCATCTACAGGATCTTCTGCATCATCTGGGCTTTCCGCTTCGGAAACAGTTCCCGTGCTTGCCGTTCCTATGCAGTGGTCCCAGGGGCTGGGGCCCTGCGCTCTGGCTGCACTGGTCGCAACCATACTCATGGCGTTGGGGCTGAACCCTTTCGTGGCCATGCTTTGTGTAGGATTTCTTGCGGTGGTTTTTTACCGCCAGCGGCATCCCGAGTGGAGAGTAAAAGCCGGAACCGGAGCGAGGCTTGGCGCGCTGAGCGGAATTTTCTGCTTCGGCTTCACATCGATATTAATTGCGTTGGCATCCACCAGTTCTGACTTCCGGACGAAGATTCGGGAACAATTCATTGACAATGCGCAAAAGTGGGCTGCCTCGCGCCCCGCCGATGCGCAAATTCAAGCCGCGCTCGATCAACTGAAAACCCCGGAAGGCTTGGTCATGGCTCTTATTGTGGGGAGCATATTTCTCTTCGTGATATGCATCCTGTTGGCCAGTGTTGGCGGGGCGCTCGGGGGAACAATTTTCGGTCGACGTAATCAGCCGTAATAAGTGAAGTGGGTAGGCAGACCCTTGCCGCGGCTGTCCCTGCCCTTTATGATCTACCGTTTGCACTTTTCCCGATGAATACTCCCGCTCGCGGTTCGCTGCTAGGAATCGAACGACTCGAAGCGAAGGAAATCCTGGGCCTGCTGAAGCTGGCTCGCCGCATGAATCCGCAGAAGGCGCGTCCGCTGCTGCGCGGCAAGCGCATCGTGCTGTTGTTTTACGAAGCTTCCACGCGCACGCGTTCCTCGTTTGAATTCGCTGCCAAGTCTCTGGGTGCAACGACCACCCTGATTCAATCGTCGGGGTCGAGTATCGAAAAAGGCGAATCGCTGCTCGATACCGGCTACACGCTGCGAGCCGTGGGCGCGGATTGCATCGTCATTCGCCATCCTTCCGCGGGCGCTCCGCAGCTGATGGCGCAGCATCTCGACATTCCAATCATCAATGCCGGCGATGGCATGCACGAGCATCCATCGCAGGCCTTGCTCGACGCCTTCACCATTCTGAAGCACAAGAAATCCCTGAAAGGCCTGCAGGCCACAATTATTGGCGACATCTTCCACAGCCGCGTGGCCCGCAGCGCTTGCCACTTGCTGACTAAGTTGGGCGTGAAGCTAACGCTCTGTGGCCCGGCGGAATTTGTCCCGGAAGTTGCCGCCACGCTGGTTCCAGGGCTGCGCATCACACGTCACATTGAAGAAGCCCTGCGTGGCACCGACGTAATCATGCTGCTGCGCGTGCAAAAAGAGCGCCTCGCCGGCCAGAAAATTCGCCTGCAGGACTACATTGCTCGCTATCAAATGACGGGCGCGCGGCTGAAACTGGCGAAGCGCGATGCCATCGTGATGCATCCCGGCCCGATCATTCGCGGGCTGGAGTTGACAGCAGAGGTTGCGGACGGCCCGCAATCCGCGATCGTCGAGGAAGTGCACAATGGCGTGCCCACGCGAATGGCGATTCTGGCGCGGGCTTTGGGGAAGGCTAAATGAGCCACGGATTTGCACGGATCTGCACGGATAGTGCGTCGCGTATCGAGTTTCAGAATGATGCGGCTGAATGCCAAAAGATGAATGCCGAGTGCTAAATGCTGACTGCTAAAAGTCAAAGACGCGAAAGCGCGAGCCTGCTTATCAAAGGCGGCCACGTGATCGATCCTGCTGCAAAGATCAATGCTGCCATGGATATTCTGCTGCGCGATGGCCGCGTGGCCGAAGTGGCTCTGCCCAATAAAATTCGCGGCGGGGCCGACGACAAGTTCGACGCGCGCGGCCTCATCGTCGCGCCGGGATTTATCGATCTGCATGTTCACCTGCGCGAGCCCGGGCAGAGTTATAAAGAGACCATCGCCAGCGGTACGGCCGGCGCGGCTAGTGGCGGATTCACTTCCGTTTGCACCATGCCTAACACCGCGCCCGTGGTCGATACTGCGGAGTGGGTGGCGTGGCTGCGCAATCCCGAGCGCGCGGCCGTGGTGAACGTTTTTCCAATTGCCGCTGCTACGCGAGGCAGCCGTGGAGGGACGCTTACCGATTTTGCCGCCCTGCAACGCGCGGGAGCCGTCGCCGTGACCGACGATGGCAAGCCGATCCTCGACGACGACGTGATGCGCATGGCGTTGCGCCTGGGAGCTGAGCTGAATTTTCCGGTGGTGCAGCACGCGGAAGACACGCGCCTCACCGAAAATTGTTCGATGCACGCCGGACCCACGAGCTTTCGCCTGGGCCTGCGCGCCATGCCGGCCGCCGCTGAAGCCCTCATCGTGGAGCGCGATGTCACTCTGGCGCAGCAGATTCGCGATTCGCGTCTGCACGTGGCGCATCTTTCCACGGCCGACGCACTCAAATCCGTGCGGCGCGGCAAGCGCGCGAAAGTCCGCGTGACCTGCGAAGTCACGCCGCACCACTTCACTTTGATTGACGAGAATGTCGGCGAATACGACACGAATTTTAAAATGAATCCGCCGTTGCGTTCTGCCGCGGACCGCGAAGCGATTCTGGTGGCACTGGCCGATGGTACGGTGGACGCTATTGCCACCGACCACGCCCCGCACGCGGCCCATGAAAAACAGGTTGAATTCGAACGCGCATCATTCGGCATTACAGGCCTGGAAACCGCGCTGGCGCTGGCGATTACAAAGCTTCATCGCGAGCACAAGATTCCTCTGACGCGCGTTGTTGAACTTTTCACTTCAGGACCGGCGCGAGTCTTCGATCTGCGCGGCCGCGGATCGCTGGCTAAAGGCAACCACGCCGACGTAACCATTTTCGATCCGAAGAAGCGCTGGACGTTCGAGGCCGCGAAGTCGCATTCGCTCTCGCACAACACTCCCTTCGACGGCTGGCAGTTCACAGGAAGAGTTGTGGCGACAGTTGTCGGCGGCAAAATGGTTTACCGCATCGAATAAACGACAACTTCGCGCAAAGGATGGCGTATACTCTCGCCAACTCGGGGGGGCTCAAATGCTTCGCGCTGCGCGCTTTGTTCTTCCACTGGCTGTGGTCGTGATTTTCATTGTTTCAAGTTCAATGGTCAGCCTGGCACAAGCCGGGTCAGTTGTCGCGAATTCTTCCCAAACACAGTCTTTCGACATCAACGCCGCCGTCAACGCATATCTCGCGAAGATGCCGCCCGCGTTGCGCGCGCGTTCTGACGCTTATTTTGAGGGCGGCTATTGGCTGATTTTGTGGGATTTTATTTCGACTGTTTTGGTGATGTGGCTGCTGCTTCATTTCCGGTGGTCGGCGCGCATGCGGAACCTCGCGGAGCGCATCACTCTCTTCCGACCTGCGCAAACCGCTCTCTATTGGATCCAGTTCATTATCGTGACCTCAGTGCTCAGTTTTCCTCTCACGGTCTACGAAGGATACTTTCGCGAGCATAAGTACGGGTTGCTGAATCAAAACTTCAGCGCTTGGATGCGCGACCAGTTCGTGGGTCTGGCTGTGGGAGTCATCTTGGGTGCGATCCTGATCGTACCGCTGTTCGGGCTAGTGCGACGACTGGGCAGGAATTGGTGGGTGTGGGGCGCAGTGGTGATGATTGTGTTCGCCGCCTTCGTGAGTCTCATCGCGCCGGTTTATATTTCTCCGCTCTTCAATCAATATAAAAAGCTCGAAGATCCGAAAATCAAGGATCCAATCCTGAGTATGGCGCGCGCCAACGGGATTCCCGCCACCGACGTGTATGAATTTGACGCTTCCCGCCAATCTAATCGGGTCAGCGCTAACGTCAGCGGCTTCGGCGGCACGGAGCGGATTTCGCTGAATGACAATCTGCTCAAGCGCTGCACTCTGCCCGAGATCGAAACCACTATGGGGCATGAGATGGGGCACTACGTTCTCCATCATGAATACAAGGGCCTGGTCATGATCGGAGTCCTGATCGTGATCGGTTTCGCTTTTCTAAGCTGGGGGCTGGAATTTGCGCTTGCGCGCTGGGGCGCGTCGTGGGAAGTTCGCGGCATCACCGATGTCGCAGTTCTTCCGCTGGCGATGATCATTTTGTCACTGTACTTTTTTCTGTTGACGCCGGTAACCAATACCATCACGCGCACCATGGAGTTCGAAGCGGATATGTATGGCCTGAACGCGGCCCGCCAGCCCGACGGGGAAGCGAATGTGGATTTGATGCTGGGAGAATATCGCAAGCTCGACCCCGGTCCGATCGAGGAATTTATTTTCTTCGACCATCCGAGCGGCCGCACTCGAATCACCGCTGCGATGCGCTGGAAAGCGGAGAATCTGGAAGCGGCATCGCCGGAAGAGATGGCGAGGCCGGTGTTCAATGCTCCGTAGGCAGCGGCAATGCGAGAACAGCTATGCGGCCAAAATACCCATGCGCTTTCCAACGCTCTTGAGCACGGCCAATGCCTGTTCCAACTCTTCTTGTGTGTGAGTTGCGGTCATGATGGTGCGGATGCGGGCCTTGCCTTCGGGCACGGTGGGGAATGCGATGCCGGTGCCCAGCACGCCTTCTTTGAACAGTTCGCGGGAGAAGTCCATGGTCAGCTTGCCGTCGCCAATAATGATCGGCGTGATCGGAGTTTCGCTGGGTGGTGTGCTGCGCCCACCGATATCGAAGCCCAGCAGGCCAAGTTCTTTTTTCCAGAAGCGCGTGTTGTCCCAGAGTTTCTCCATGCGCTCGGGTTCGTTCTCCAAAACATCGAAGGCGGCGATGCACGTAGCGGCCACCGAAGGCGGATGTGACGTGGAAAACAAAAACGGCCGCGCCCGGTGATAGAGAAAATCGATGAGATCGCGTGTGCCGCAAACGTAGCCGCCGAGCGCGCCAATCGCCTTGGATAGCGTTCCCACCTGAATATCGACTCGCCCGTGCACCTTGAAATGATCGATCGTGCCGCGGCCGTTGCGGCCGAGGACGCCGGAGGCGTGCGCGTCGTCGACCATCATGATCGCACCGTATTTCTCGGCCAGATCGCAGAGCGCGGGCAGTGGGCCAATATCGCCGTCCATCGAAAACACGCCATCGGTGATCAGCAGTTTCTTGCCCGGCTCATTCTTAATACTGGCGAGCTGTTCTTCTGCGTGCGCCATGTCTTTGTGGCGAAACACCAGAATCTTCGCCCTCGAGAGCCGAGCGCCATCGATGATCGACGCGTGGTTCAGGGCATCGGAGATGATGAAATCATCTTTGCCCAAGACGGCGGAGACCGTGCCCGCATTAGCCGCGAAGCCGGATTGGAAGACCACGCACGCCTCGACGTTTTTGAAGCGCGCGATCTTTTCTTCGAGTTCCATGTGGATCTTCATGGTGCCGGCAATGGTGCGGACTGCGCCGGAACCCACGCCAAATTTACGCGTGGCTTCGAGCGCGGCCTCGCGCAGCTTGGGATGCGTGGTCAGTCCCAGATAATTATTCGACGCCAAGTTGATAACTTTTTCCCCGTCGAAGGTGCAGACCGCCGCCTGCTCATCGTCGAGTACACGCAGCTTGAAGTGCGTGCCTTTGGCCTTAAGTTCGTTGAGTTGATCAGTGAGATAAGAGAGCGGATTGGTGCGGGATACCGTAGTCATAGGAAGCCTTGCCACGGATCAACACGGATTTGCACGGATAAACGCGATGCGATCTGCCTAATACTGTTCAGCGTCAACGACCATCCTGATACCATTTGAATATCCATATTGAGTCTTACCTTACGCCGTTCGGGTAGACCAGGATTTTGCTGGCCTCGCCGGTTTTCAGCCGCTCCATCGCTGTGGAGAAATCTTTCATTGGAATGCGATCGGTAATTGCGGGATGCAGATTGAGCTTGCCGCTTTTCAGCAAGGCTGTCATCTGGTACCAGGTCTGGTACATGCGCCGTCCGTTAATGCCTTGCACGGTGATGCCTTTGAAGATGATGTCTTCGGAAAAATTCAGCGAGATCGGTTTCGAAGTCAGACCCAGCAGCGAGATTCTTCCGCCCCGTCGCACGATGTCGAACGCGGTGCGAATCGAGTCGGGATGTCCGGCCATTTCCAGTACAACGTCCACGCCCAGGCCGCCAGTCTTTTCCATCACGACCGCGTGTACGTCTTCCTTCGCCGGATTGAGCACGTAATCGGCCTTCATTTCGCGCGCGATGCGCGAGCGGTATTCGTTAACTTCAATGGCAAATACGGAAGTCGCCCCGACCGCCCTGGCGACGGCGATGGAGAACAATCCAATTGGCCCGCAGCCGGTAATGGCTACACTTTGGGCGGCGATCTCCCCGGCCAGCACGGAATGCACCGCATTGCCCAGAGGATCGAGAATGGAGGCGTACTCCTGCGGAATGGCGGGGTCGAGCTTCCAGATATTCGACTCCGGAATCACGACGTATTCGGCAAAGGCTCCGTCGGCGTCTACGCCAATGATCTTTACGTTCTGACAGATATGCGCTTCGCCTGTACGGCACAGCAGGCACTTGCCGCAGGCCACGTGCATTTCGGCGGAGACGAAGTCGCCTTCTTTGACGCTGGTTACTTCATCGCCGAAAGCTGCCACCTCGCCGCAGAACTCGTGCCCCGGAATCAGTGGCGGATGAATCCGATTCTGGGCCCAGCGGTCCCAGTTATAAATATGAAGATCGGTGCCGCAAATGGACGCGACCTTTACCTTCACCAGCACGTCTCTGCGTCCGAAGGCGGGAATCTTTACTTCACGAATCTCCGCGCCCGGTGCCGCCTCTGGCTTCACCACCGCCAGCATTGTTGTCGCCATTCTGGCCGCCTATAGACCACGATTACGAACGCAAAAACCGACTGAACACAAAACATATGATTCTAGCACTGCGAGTCGATTCACTTTCGAAGCCATCTTTGCCACAGGACTGGCTTACGCAACCTGTTATCTCGATCGAAGCTTGACGTTCCTTCTGGGAAAGGCATGGGTAGTGGAGAGACCTGCTGTCCCGAGTTATTTCCTACGTTCCTACGATTTCGCGCAGCGCGGCCAGCAGGCGGTCTACCTCTTCCATCGTGTTGTAGTGCATCAGGCCAATGCGCAGGAATCCGCCGGATTTTTCCACGTCGAGATGTAGAGTCAGGTTGAGGGCATAGTAGTTGCCATCCCAGGTGAAGAATCCGCGCTCGCCGAGTTTCGTGGCCAGTTCGAGAGGAGCGTGATTCTCGATTCGTATTGCCAGCGTGGCGCAACGCTCGTGGAACCGCGCCGGATCGGTGATGCCGTAGATCTTGAGGCCGGGAATTTCCTGCAGGCCCGTGATCATTCTCTCGAGCAGTCTGCTCTCATGCTCGTGCGTGACTTCGTAGGCCCCTTCAATAGCGCGCCTTCTCTTGCTAACCCCACGTGAATCTACGTCACGGGAATTTTCCTCGGGGCGGGCGCGGCGGCCAATGTCCGCAATATATTCCACGCAGGCGGCGATGCCGGCGATGCACTCGTGGTTGAGCGTGCCCCACTCCCAACAATTAGGGATCGCGTTCGTGTTCGGCCGGACTTTATACGGACGCAGCCGCTGCAGGTGTTCGCGCTTGCCGAAAAGCACGCCCATATGCGGCCCGAAGAATTTGTAAGTGGAGCAGGCCAGGAAATCGCAATCCAGCGCTTCTACGTCGATCAGTCCGTGGGGCGCGTAGTGCACCGCGTCGATGTAGGCGAGCGCTCCAACGGAATGGGCGAGGCGGATGATTTCTTTTACCGGATTAATCGTGCCGACGGCGTTCGAGGCGTACCCGACAGCGACCACCTTGGTTTTTGAATTTATTTTTGACGCGAGGTCGGCCACGTCGAGTGTGCAATCTTCGTCATGAATCTCGGCCCAGCGGACGGTCACTCCTCTTTCTTCCGCCATCGCCAGCCACGGAGACACGTTGGCGTCGTGATCAAGGCGCGTGACCACGATTTCGTCGCCGGCTTCCCACGCACGGCCAATGGCCCGGCTCATCGCATAGGTCAGCGTCGTCATATTCGGTCCGAACACGACTTCGTCAGCACCACAATGCAGAAAGTCGGCCATGGCACTGCGGGCTTCCGCAACCATCGCGTCGGTGCGGCGGCTAGTGGCATAAGCTCCGCCAGTGTTAGCGTTGTCGCTCAGCAAGTAGTTCGCAATGGCGTCGATCACGCGCTGCGGAACCTGCGTCCCGCCGGGGCCATCCAGAAATGCCGCAGGATGGCCGTTAACAGTTTGCGCGAGCGAAGGAAATTGAGCGCGGATGTACGCGAGGTCGAGAGTGGGAGCGACGCCATGTTCAGTGGTCGGCATGATCATTCCATTTTTATCACGATCAGGATAAAGAAACTCCGCCACCAGGGACAGGATGTTTGCAGACAGAAGCCGAGCGTCCGAAGGACGCCTGATAATAGCCCGGCGTTTCAACGCCGGGTCCGAGATGTGAAGATGGAACGGCGTCCCGTAGAGACGATTGAAATCGTCCCATTCTCGATGACTGCGCCGCGAAGGAGTCTCAGGCATCTGCCTGACCTTCCCGGCGCTCAAGGCGCCCGGGCTATTTACACGCGTCCTTCGGACGTCCCTAATCAAGAAACCGCCCTCACAAAATCAGCCAGCAAGCCATACGCTGTGGCATACAAGCCGGGATTTTCTTCGGTAATTGCCAAGCCAGGGAAGATGTCGGTTTCGAAATAGATGTAGGACGATGTACCGGCGATCTTCCCCATCGGCGAGCTGGCAAGAACTTTCTCGGGAGCAACGCTTGCCTTCACTTTGTCGCCCTCCCGCTTCGCCCGACAGACCAGTTTGAATGGCCAACCATCACGCCGGGCATTGCGCAGGGCTTGCGGCGTCAGGTCGCGGATGCCTTCGCGTTCGATATCTTCCAGGCGAATCGGCACTTCATTTTCGGTGGCCCCCATCAATACCATAACCAGCGCGGCAGTTTTCACGGCAGCGTCCCAGCCGTCGATGTCATGGGCGGCGTCGGTCTCGGCGACGCCGAGCGCCTGCGCTTTCTTCAGCGCTTCTTCAAAGCTGAGGCCAGTTTCCATTTCGCCGAGAATTACATTGGTGGTCGAGTTGAGAATGCCGTGGAAGCCTTGCAGATGAATCGCCGGCATCTGATCGAACAAAGAAAAAATCGGCACGCCGTCCATCACGGTCGATTCAAAAAGAAACCGCTTGCCGCGCGTGGCAGCCAAGTCGCGCAGTTCGCGGTAAGCGTGCACGATAGGCCCTTTGTTCGCGGTGATGGCATGCGCCCCGTGCTCAAGCGCCGCGCGAATGTAATCGACCGCGGGCTGGCCATCTTTCACGTTGAGAGACGTCGCTTCGAAGAGGATATCGGCTTGGGCGACCGCCAGCCAATCACGGACGTTTTTTGGGTTCTTCGAGCTGAACTTTGAATTGGCTTCCAGCTTTTCACGGGCGGGAGCGCCCGCGCTACACAGTGCAGTCAGGTCGAAGCCGCTCGAATCGGAGATCCATCCCAAACTTCGAGAGGCGATTCCCGTAACGCGAAATGTAATTCCGTATCGATCGCGAAGTTCGGCCTCACGGTCCGCCAGCAGACGCATCAGCGTGCGGTTCACATTGCCGAAGCCGAGAAAACAGAGATTGAAGACAGGTTTCAAAGTTTCAGGGTTTCAAAGTTTCAAGAAAACACCACAAGATCGTCCAAAAACTCAGCAACCTTGAAACGCTGAAACTTTGAAAACTTTGCCTTCTCTATCCCATCACTGTGGTGTGTTCAGGTTTAATCTTGTAAATCACGCGCACTTCGCTGGGCTGCGCGTAGGGATATTTATCCACGCCTAAATATTTCTTCGCCAGTTTATTGATATGCTCGTCGGCGCCGTCTTCGGTAATTTCAACAACGCGCCCGCGAATCTCAAGATAGCGGTAAGGATTTTCAGGATCGATGATGGCGAGAGAGACACGCGGATCGCGGCGGACGTTGCGGTCCTTCTGGCGTCCTTTGGCGGAGTTAAAAACTACGTGCTCGCCGTCAAAGTCACACCACACAGGAGTGACCTGCGGCCGGCCGTCGGGCATCAACGTCCCCAGGCTTGCAAAGGCCCGTTTCTGAAACAGATCTCGGTACTTCTCGGGGATAACTTGCGACATAAGAGCCTCCGAAATTCGATTTCAGCATTATAGTGGTCTGGCAAGCGTGCAAACAATTTCAACCACAGGGACAGAACTCCATGACCGTCCGGCTTCGCACATGTAGCAGTTCCGCCTTCGTTTCGATTGGTCTTGCTGTACTCGTATTTGCAATTCTTCTGGCGCCGCTGCGGGCGGCCGAATCCGCCGAGAAGTATCCGCCCACAATCGTGTTCATGACCGACTTCGGTTTGGTCGATGATTCCGTCGCCCTCTGCCGCGGCGTGATGTACGGCATTATGCCCAGCGTGCGAATTGTCGATCTCTCTCATCAGGTCACGCCCTTTTCGATTCTCGATGGAGCCCGCTTTCTCTATGGCGCGACGCCGTATTTTCCCTCGGGAACTGTCTTCGTTGTCGTCATCGATCCGACTGTGGGCAGCACGCGCAAAGCCATCGTTGCCCGGTCGAAACGCGGTCAATATTTTGTACTCCCCGATAACGGGCTGCTGACTCTGGTCGAGCAGCGTGACGGCATCGAAGCAGTTCACGAAATAGCGAATCCGGAATGGATGATTGGCAGCAAGCTCTCATCCACATTCCACGGGCGCGATATTTTCTCTCCGGCGGGCGCGCACGTGGCCCGCGGCGATGACTGGACCAAAGCGGGGCCTGAAGTGCCTGTGAAAGATTTAGTGCGGCTGCAGTTGAAGGCTGCCAAACTCGACGATCGCGGACTGGAAGGCACGGTGATTGCGACCGATGGGCCGTTCGGCAACCTGGTTACAAACGTGGATGCAGACGACTTCATTAAACTTGGGTACTCACGCGGGCAGGCAGTTCCAGTCACGGTCGGCGGGAAAGAAATGAAGATTCAATTTGTTCGGACTTTCAGCGATGTGCCGCTGAATCAGCCGTTGCTGTATATCGACTCGCGCGGACATTTCGCCCTGGCCGTCAATCAGGGCAGTTTCGCGGCGACCTATGGCATCAAACCGCCGGTCGATCTGTTTATTCCGCGGGCAAAGTAAGACTCAGCCTGACGCATCTAAAGGCGGCAGAACCGCGCGCAGCAGCGATTCGAAAATCGTCTTGACGCGCTCGCCAGTTTCCATTACTTCCGCGTGCGAGAGCGGCTGATCGAGAATTCCGGCTGCCATATTGGTGACGCACGAAATGGCCAAAACTTTCATTTCCATGTGTCGCGCAACGATCACTTCCGCCACCGTCGACATCCCGACCAAGTCCGCGCCAATTCTCCGCAGATATTCAATCTCTGCCGGCGTCTCGTAACTTGGGCCGAGCAGCGCGGCATAGACGCCTTCGTGAAGAGAGATATTCAGCTTGAGCGCTTCTTCTCGCGCAATCTCTCGATAGTCCCGATCATAGGCGCGAGTCATGTCCGGGAAGCGGACGCCAAAGCGGTCGTCGTTGGCCCCGACCAGCGGATTCGTCCCCTGAAGATTAATGTGGTCGCGAATCAGAACCAGCGCGCCCTGCGAATAGCCGCGGTCAATGCCCCCCGCCGCATTGGTAAGAATCACGGCGCGAATCCCCATGCGTCCAAACACGCGAATGGGAAATGTAACCTCCTGCGCCGAATATCCTTCATATTGATGTGTGCGCCCCTGCATAACCGCCACGGGCACGTCGCCCGCATTTCCGATGACCATTTGACCGGCGTGTCCGATCGCGGTCGAGCGCGGAAATGTGGGAATCTCCGAGTAGGGAACACGCGTTGCATCGGCCAGCGATTCCGCGAACGCGCCCAGGCCAGAGCCAAGGACGAGTCCAATCTTTGGCCGCAGCGGCGTGCGCGCCAGAATGAATTGTGCGGCCTTATCGGCGAGTGCAAATGGATCAGTCATTATGAGTGAAGTCCTTCTGGCACTGGAGCCCCGAACTTCTAAGAAGGTCTGCGTGGAACGACTCTCACCGGCGCTAACTCTACAGGTCGCCGTCGGACAGATGGCGGCCGTGGCCGTTGCGTTCCAGCCAATCATACAGAAATGTCTGGTAGAGATAAGAGGCGACGATTTCCTCGCCGAGTTCGTGAGTTTCGGTGCAGATAAAAGGCAGGCGCAGGCCGGCGAGCACGGCGATGAGAGATTGCGTGATGCGGTTGGGATTAGCAGCGCGGTAGGGATATTCGGACTTGATCTCGGTCAACGATGCGGTGATCACCAGCAGGCTGTGCGGACGATCGCTCATGCGGCGCAGGCGCCGGATGAATACCGAACGGTTTGAGGTGAAAGAACAAATCAGGTCCGCCAGGTCTTTGCGCTCGACCACGCAAGTATTCTCCATGCCGCTGACGGAATAATCGCCGAGCGGCAAGGCGCGCTCCTCGATGCCGGCGAACCATCCCCGAAAGCGGCGGAACGAAAGCGGATTCTGCTCGCGCGTGTCGATGATGGCGACGGGCAACGGGGTGCGCAGTTGTGTGCCTCCGCGCTCAGCCAGTACTGGCAGCGGCGGATGCGGCACTGGCTCCGCGCGTGGCGGCCAGGCCAGCGGTGTCGG
The DNA here is from genome assembly GCA_963801885.1 of uncultured Acidobacteriaceae bacterium. Classification (GTDB taxonomy): domain Bacteria; phylum Acidobacteriota; class Terriglobia; order Terriglobales; family Acidobacteriaceae; genus Sulfotelmatobacter. The sequence goes on along the minus strand of CAWDGL010000008.1, from coordinate 1,021,632 downwards.
AATTAAAGTTCGTCTGCGCGCCATTGTGCCAAGCAGTGCAAGAAACTTGCCGAACTGCGCTCGGCGGACAGCCGGGGGCGGCTGTCCCCACATGATCATTCTTAATTCTGCTCCGCTTAAACCTGCTCCTTCTTACTTCTGCCGCTTGGCTCTTGCGGTTCTAATATTTCTTCTCAAACTTTGTGAAGTTGCTTTCCAGCCGCCATTGTTCCTGCGCACGTTCACTCGCTGCCAGAAATTTCGCACATCCCGCGGAAGGTTTCTCAGTTCCCGCAATATCCGCCGCACACGCGGCAACCGGCCGGAACGAGTCTTTTGTCGAGGCCCACAAACTCTGCCCCGGCAAAAAACTATGCTCAAGACTCTGTCGCGTCATGCGCTTCAAATCGCCATACGACAAGTGATATCCCTCAACCGCCCGCAGATATTCGTGCGTCATGTCCGATCGAGCTACGCCTTCATCGTCAGTCGAGACCGCAACCGGCACGCCGTATTTCATATAAACCGGCAGCGGATGGTCGTCGCCGCTCACGCCGAGAATCTGATCGTTCGAAGTTAAATTGATTTCCACCAGCACATTCTTCGTGGCCATTTCTTTCATGAGGCCGATCGGATCTTTTTCCAGCATCACGTCTACCCCGTGGCCAATCCGTTCCGCGTGGCCGCGCTCGATCGAATCGCGAATGTGAAACGAAAGATCTTCCGGTTTCACCAATCCCATCGCGAGTTCGCCCGCATGCAGGCTGATGTGCGCTCTGGGGTAAACTCCGTGCAGATAATCGAGCATCGCCATATGTTCACTGAAATCATGAATGGGAACGTACCAATCCTCCGGCATCACCAGATTCAATCCCACAAATTGCGGATCGGACGAAGCCAGTTCGAAGCCGAGCAGGATCTGTGCGAATACGGCAGCCTGCGGTAGGCCGCGCAGCACCTGGTAAAGATAACGCACACGAACGCCACAACCAGGCTCCGCGTCCGGCGTTCCGCACTTCAGTTCCGCGCGGGCGCGAGCATCATCCTCGGCCAAAGTCTTGCTGGTAGCGGCGGTAATTCCTTTCAGGCCGCCCGACAAAAGTTTGTCGCGCATTTTCGCGAAGTCGCTATCCCATCCCAGGCGCATGCCAAGTTGAGCCGCGGCGCGGCCATCGGCGGTGTGCATGAACTCGATGTATTGCACGTGTTCTCGCGCGGCCCGATCGATGACCGTGGCGACCCCCTCGGCGACGTGGTTGTGCGACGTCGGCCCGAATTTGTCGAAGGTGGCAAAAAAATGATCGTGGCCTGATTCGTCGCCGGGGCGCCAGTTGCGCATGGACCACGCATCCACGATCTGGCCGTAAAGAATGTGGTCGTCATAGGCGCAGCGGATCGCCGGCCGGGGCGTGTAACTTTCACAGGAGTCGCAGGGTGCGCCCGACAAGCGCGAAGTCGTGCGATCGACGCAGAAATTATCGCTCGCCGCAAAGTCGATCAGATCTTCGGCATAAATCGCGCCATCCAGATGGTTGTGCAGGTCGCCGCCCTTTGGTATGTCATGCAGAAAAGCCACCAGCAACGATGGCTGACTGCGGATCGAGTCGAGATAACGCGCGGTTTTCTGCTCGGCGCTTTGAGCCACGGCGAGAGCAGAAAGAAGAGCGATAATCAGTCCGCAACGAATGTTACGCACGTTTACCAAGGCCCCTCCGGGAATTCTGGATTGTAAAGTCTACGCGCCGCATAAGCCAATCGAATGGACGCGGCCGAAGCGAAAACACGTAGCCCCGGACGCATTCGTCCGGGAAAGCCAGCGTCGCTTCGCGGGAGGGCCCTTCGATTGTGCTCAGGGCAGGCTGCGTCCGCTCATACGTGAAACAATTTTCAGCCGCCCACTCTGCTACATTGTTTCGTGATGCCGCAGGTTCCGAACAAGCCCACGCGCAATTTTGCCAGCGACAACAATGCCGGAGTGCATGTTGAAGTTCTAGAAGCGATAACGCGGGCCAATCAAGGCCATGTGGTCGCTTACGGCGCCGACCCTTACACGCGCTCGGCGCTTGCGAAATTCGAAGAACACTTTGGCCCTGACATCGCCGTGTTTTTTACTTTCAACGGAACCGGCGCAAACGTCCTCGGATTGCAATCGTTGAACCGCTCTTACCATGCCGTGCTGTGCAGCGAGTTCGCGCACATCTATACCGACGAATGCGGCGCTCCGGAAAAACATACGGGATGCAAACTGATTCCACTGCCGCATGAGAATGGCAAGATCACGCTCCAGTCGGTGCGCCACGCCTACCACGGCATCGGCGATCAGCACCATGTTCAGGCGCGCGTTATTTCCATCACACAATCCACCGAGATGGGAACGGTTTACCAGCCAGAAGAAATTCGAGCATTAGCCCAATTTGCGCATGAGCACGAAATGTTTCTGCACATGGACGGCGCTCGCATCGCCAACGCCGCTGTTTCGCTGGGACAAACCCTGCGCCAGGCCACGCGCGATCTCGGCATAGACGTGCTCTCATTCGGGGGGACCAAGAACGGAATCATGGGCGGCGAAGCGGTGATCTTTTTCAATCCCACGCTCTGCACGGATTTTCTCTATCTGCGCAAGCAAGGGATGCAACTGGCGTCGAAGATGCGCTTCATCGCAGCCCAGTTCGAGGCGCTTCTCAGCAATGGACTGTGGCAGCGCAGCGCTGAACATGCCAACCGCATGGCGCGCCTGCTCGAAGCCGAACTGCGCCGCATTCCGCAAATCAAAATCGTGTGGAAAGTGGAAGCCAACGGCGTCTTCGCGCAGATTCCGCGGCACGCGATTCAGAAGATCAAAGACCGTTACTTCTTTTATGACTGGATCGAAGAAGAATGCATTGTCCGCTGGATGTGCTCGTTCGATACGACCGAAGAAGACGTCAAGGACTTCGCGAAGGTGGTGGCGGAAGCGGTTAAATAGCTGAACTGTGCGCCCGAAAAGCTATTGATTTCTGCTCCACCATTGACTAAATTGGCCAATCCCCCGGATGTGCGTCCCGATTGAAAGAATCCAGGAGTAGCCATGAATGCGCGGTGGTTGAGCGTTCTAGTTTTAGCCATGGGTGGAGTTCTGCTGACCTTGGTGAGTTGCGCGCGCGATCAGCAGTTGGTTTCGATCGCAGTGCAGCCGTCTGCAGGTTTCGTGTTCGAAGGTTATGGCGCGCAAGGGCAATTCACAGCGTTTGGCACTTACATCCATCCCCCCGAGACCAAAGATATTACCGATAAAGTTGTTTGGAGTCTCGATATCGCAAATTTCGGAACCCTTACGCCAACAGGCCAGCTCACCTATACCCGCACGGATGGCTGTGGAAGCGGAAATGTTACGGCGACCTTTTACAGCAATTCGAGCAATCCGACCGCGGGGTCGGTGATGGCGGCGAGCGCGCCGGTAACAGGGGCGAACAACGGATCGGCGTCCTGCCAATAGCAGAGTCGTTCTATTCTTCGTTTCCCTCCAGCAGTTGCTTCAGCGTAGCCTTGTGTTTTTCCGGCTTCTTCTTTTTTTCGACCACGATCTGCCCTGCCGGGGGCGCGCCCACGCGTTCGCGCGCCAACTCCTTCACCGCAGTCACGGCGCGAAAGCGCTTTACTCTTTTCTTTTTGACCATCTTCCGTCCCGCCTCTGACAATCTCGCTCGACCGAACCGAACAAACGCAGTGTAACCTGCGCTCGGCGAATGGCGTTTAAGAATCGCGGGCGTCATCAAATGTGCAATAATTCATAGTTGGTCGGGAATCCGACGTCCGAAGTTTCCGAAGTCCGAAATTATGGAAGAGCGCGATTTTTTCGACGAGAAGCAGGAGAAGAAACCCGCTTCGCTGAACTGTCCCCATTGTCATCAGGCAGGGGACTATGAAATCACCTGGGTGGTGCGCACCAAGAAACGCCAACTCCCCGGCCGCGCCGACGAGCGAGATCGCGCCCGCTTCGCGAAATTCCGCTCCTACATGGTTCGTAAAGACGACATGATGGCCTGCAAGAATATTCGCTGCCGCAAGCGCTTCGAACTCACCGGCCAGTCGACGGTCATCACCGAGTAAAGACCATTCACTTTCTCTGGCTCATTTATAATCTTGAGTTTTCCCGGTGGCTCCCAGAATCATAGGGAGAAGGAGTTTTTTTTGAAAATCCTGGTCTGCATGAAGCAGGTGCCGCAGAAAGATGCGCCGCTCAAGCTCAACGAAAGCGGCACTTGGATTCGCGAAGACGTCTCCTACGAAGTGAACGAACCCGATGCGTTTGCGCTGGAAGAGGCGCTACGCCAGCGCGAAAAACATAAGGGCGAAGTTGTGGTCATTACCAGCGGTCCCGCACGGGCCCAGCAGGTGTTGCGCGAAGCTCTGGCCAAGGGCGCGGATCGCGCCATTCATCTTGAAGACCCGAAGTTCGTCACCCTCGACGCCTTCAACACCGCCAAGGCCTTTGCCGCCGCTATCAAAAATGAAACTTTCGATCTCATCTTTACCGGATTGCAATCCGACGATTATGGCTACGCGCAGACCGGCGTGATCCTTGCCGAACTTTTGGGTTTGCCCCACGCTACCATCATCATGCAGATCGAGAAGACCGACAGCGGCATCCGCGTGAAACGCGAACTCGAAGCCGGATATTTTCAGTTCGTCGACATGCCCACGCCCGCCGTGCTGACGATCCAGTCCGGCATCAACAAGCTCCGTTACGCGACACTCATCGGCATCAAGCAGGCGAAAAATAAACCGCTGCGCAAGGTCGCGCTGGCCGAAGTGCAATCAGCGATCGGCGAAAATCTGCAAAAAATCGAACGCCTCTACGTTCCGGAAAAAACCAAGAAGACGGAACATATCGAGGGTCCGCCGGGAGAAATCGCGAAAAAATTAGTAGACAAACTGCGCAATGAGTTACGCGTGCTTTGAATGTAGCCGCGGACGCATTCGTCCGCGGGCCGAGCTTTGCGCGGCCGGAGAGCCGAGGGTTGGAACCAAGAACTGAGAACTGAGAACCGAGAACTGAGAAGTTCAAATGCCTGACACTATTCTCGTCGTCGTCGAACAACGCGAAGGCAAACTGAATCGCGTCTCTTGGGAAACTATTACCGCGGGTCAGGCCATCGCGGCCGCAACGGGCTGGACCTTAGAAGCCGCAGTAGTTGGCAGCGCGGCATCCTCGCTCGCCGCAGAAGTTGCGGCGAAAAAGGTCGCGAAGGTCTACGCCATCGAGTCTTCGAAACTCGATCCCTACACGCCCGATGCCTTCGCCGTCGCGTTAAAGCAATTCCTCGCCGCGAAGCAGCCCAAGCTAGTGCTCATGCCGCACACTTATCAGGTGCGCGATTTTGTGCCCAAGCTCGCGACGGCCATGGCGCGCACGGTGATCAGCGACTGCATCGGTTTCAAGTACGACGCCGGCAAACTCGTCTTCACCCGGCAAATGTTTCAAGGCAAGCTGGCCGCTGACGTTAGCTTCACCAGCGACGCTCCCTGGTTCGCGACTTTTCAGAACGGCGCCTTCCGCGGAGACAAAGCCGAAGCCGGCGCCAGTCCCGCTCCCGTCGAGACCGTGAATGTTGAAATTGCGGATGCCGCCATTCGCACCAAGCCACAGGAAGTTTTCAAAGAAGCCAAGCAATCGGTCGATCTGACTCAGGCAGAAATTATTGTGGCCGTCGGACGCGGCATCAAAGAACAAAAAAATATCGAGATCGCGAAGCAGCTAGCCGACGCGCTCGGTGGCGACCTCGCTGCCTCGCGTCCGATCTGCGATTCGGGCTGGCTGCCCATGGATCGCCAGATCGGCTCCTCCGGTCAAACCGTCGCCCCCAAGCTGTATCTCGCTCTCGGCATCAGCGGCGCGATTCAGCATATTGTCGGCATGAAGGGTTCCCGCACCATCATCGCTGTGAATAAAGATTCAGAAGCGCCAATTTTCGAGATTGCCGATTACGCAATCGTCGGCAATTTGTTCGACATCGTCCCGCCGCTGATTGAAGAAGTAAAGAAGGTGAAGGCGGGAGGGTAGACGCGATATTGACCATTTTATTGACTATAGATAAAATAATGGTCATGAAGAGTATTTCGATCTCCGAGTTCAAGGCGAAGTGTCTCGGACTCATCGAACAGGTGGATAAAACCCGGCAACCGCTTCAAATTACGCGCCACGGGCGTCCGGTTGCAGAACTCATCCCGGCTGGACCCGATCGCAAGCGAAAGTTTTTGGGCGGCATGGTCGGAACCGGCGAAATCGTCGGTGATATCGTCTCTCCCATCATCGACCTCGACGAGATCGAGGTGTACCGCGATTGAATCTGCTTCTCGATACGCATATCTGGATTTGGAGCCAGCTTGATCCGGCGCGGATAGGAAAGCATGCTGCTGCCCTGCTGTCATCCGGCGGTAATGAATTGTGGCTCTCGCCGGTGAGTGTATGGGAAGCTCTCACACTGATGCAGAAGGGCCGCGTCCGCGTGGAGAATCCTTATATCTGGGTCGAGCGGGCCGCCGAACAATTGCGGGAAGCGCCTCTGACCCGCGAAATTGTGAGCGTCGGCATGGCATTGCCTCTATCGCATGCCGACCCTGCAGACCGCTTTTTGGCGGCCACGGCAAAGGTCTTGAAGCTTACCCTGCTGACCGCAGATCGAAGATTGCTAGGACTGGGCGAAATCGCAAGCTTGGCTAACCGATAGCATGCTGATCTTCCGCAAACCGATCGAAGGTGTTGAACGTCCGCAGATGCCCGCCGACGTAGTCATCGTTGGCGGCGGTCCCGCCGGCATGGCCTGCGCCCTGCGGTTGGCGCAGTTGATCGACGCTCACAACGCCGCGCATCCCGAAGCACAGCTCAGCAAAGAAAATATTTATGTCCTCGAAAAAGCTCGAGAGATCGGGCAACACTGTCTTTCGGGAGCATTGCTTGATCCGCGCTCCATGCGCGAACTGCTTCCTGGATTTGAAAAGGAAGCGCCGCTCGACGCCGAGGTTACAAAAGAAGCCGTCTATTTCCTGACCCGGAACAGCAAGTTCAAAATTCCCACGCCGCCGTTCCTGCGCGATCACGGCAATTACGTGATCTCGTTGAACCGCTTCGTAAAGTGGCTGGGCAGCAAGGTTGAGGAAACCGGCATCACCGTCTTCACCGGATTCGCGGGCTCCGAACTTTTATATGACGACGAAAGGGTCAGCGGCGTTCGCACCGACGACAAAGGCGTCGACAAAGAAGGTCAACCGAAATCCAACTTTGAGCCAGGATACGATCTGCACGCCAAAGTCGTCATTCTCGCCGAAGGCCCGCGAGGGTCGTTAACCAAACAGCTCATCCAGAAATTCGATCTCGCCAAAAATGCCAACCCGCAAACTTACGGCGTCGGCATAAAAGAGCTATGGGAAGTTCCCGCCGGCCGCATCGTCCCAGGCGAAGTGATTTACACCCTGGGCTGGCCGTTGACGACGCACGAATACGGCGGTGCCTGGATCTACGGCTCGCCCGGCGAATCAAACAACAACATCGTTTCGCTCGGCTTCGTCACGGGGCTCGATTACGCCGATCCGCGGCTCGATCCGCAACGCGTGCTGCAGCAATTCAAGCGGCATCCTTTTGTGTCGAAGTTGCTCGAAAGCGGCAAGATGATTCGCTATGGCGCGAAGTCCATGCCTTACGGCGGCTGGTGGGCGATTCCGCCGGTCGCTGGCAATGGTTGGATGATCCTCGGCGATTCCGCCGGCTTCCTCAATTCCGCGCGGCTCAAGGGCATTCATCTCGCCATCAAAAGCGGGATGCTCGCCGCCGAAACGTCGTTCGATGCGCTGACGAAAAATGATTCGTCGGCCGCGACTCTGAGCGCCTTCCAGAAAAAAATCGAGTCCAGCTGGATCAAAGAAGAATTATGGAAAGTGCGCAACCTGCATCAGGGTTTCGAGCACGGCATGTTCGCGGGCATGTTCCACACCGGCTTGCAGATGATTACCGGCGGACGCGGCCTGCGCAACCGCTATCCTGCAAAGGCCGGCTACGAACACATGCGCAAGCTCGCCGATCTTCCTGCCGACGGAGGCGCCGAAGCTCACCTTCTCGGCGCGGCCAAAGGCGACGGCAAACTCACCTTCGACAAACTCACTGATCTATACCACTCGGGAACCAAGCACGAAGAAGATCAGCCCTCGCACCTGGTCATTCACGACACGAATATCTGCAACACGCGCTGCGTGAAAGAATTCGGCAGCCCCTGCCAGAATTTCTGTCCCGCCAACGTCTATGAAATGGTCGACGACGCCAGCCAGCCCAACGGCAAGCGCATCAGCCTGAACCCATCCAACTGCGTCCACTGCAAAACCTGCGACATCGCCGACCCCTACCAGATCATCACCTGGGTTCCACCAGAAGGCGGCGGCGGCCCGAACTATGACGGCATGTAAGCTGTGATGCACGTGTGGGGACGGGCGCATTCGCCCGTCCAGCCGAGCAAAGCGAGGCGCGGGCGGGACGGCGAGAAATCTATTCACCGGTTCCTTCGTTTCCCTTATTATCCTGGGGTGATCAGGGGGGACGCATGCGATTTCAGTGCAAATATGAGGCCGAAGATTATGTACAAGGCTACAAGACCTACGCGCGAAGAGGGCCGCGCAAGTGGGCTAGCCGGCTGTTGTGGGCGATGGCGATTGCCGGAGTTGCCTTGGGAATTCTCGGCAGCATCGGCCCCAAGGGAAGCATTGGCCCAGCTGTACCGTTATTTTTGATTTCGGCATATCTGTTCTATTCCGCGTCGACAGTTTGGTCCAGGGCTGGCCGGCGGGCCTTTTCTGGACGCCCCGAACTCGCCCAGGAATATACGGTAGACATTGATGACGCGGGGGTGGCGTTCAACGGATCGATCAGCCGAATGCAGTGGAGATGGGCTGCATTTGTGAAATTTATCGAGGCGGAGAAGCTGTTTCTCGCCTTCCTTTCCCCATGCGCGTTTGTTATTCTGCCGAAAAGACTCCTCGCCACCGATCAATCCGACGAGATTCGTAGATTGCTGTCGCGTAAGTTGCCAGCAAGATAGGCGACTGGCTTTCGCATTAGAAAGGGACGTCATGCGTATGCGCGTCGAAAGGGCAGGACAGGTCATTTCGTTTCTGCTGCCTCTTGTTCCCGCCTTAGCTCAACAACCCGCGCAGGCTCCAGCCCCAGCGGCGCAGTTAGTTCCAACCCCCGGCATTCCCTCCAGCGGTTTTGCTGGCCTCGATCAGTATCGGGCAAGGCGCATTGCCGTCTTTACCGATGACTTCGGCCAGCTGGCGCGCTATCACGAGGCCGACGCCGCGCTGAAACCGCCCGCCCTCGGCGAAAACCGCGTCGTATTTTTCGGCGATTCCATTACCGACATCTGGCACCTCGACGAATATTTTCCCGGCAAGCCTTACATCAATCGCGGCATCGGCGGGCAGACCACGCCGCAAATGCTGGTGCGCTTTCGTCAGGATGTGATTGATCTGCACCCCAAGGTCGTCATCATTCTCGCCGGCACCAACGACATTGCCGGCAATACCGGGCCCATGCGCCTCGAGGACATCGAAGCCGACTACGCTTCTCTCGCCGAACTGGCGCGGGCGAACAACATCAAAGTAATTTACTCTTCGGTCCTGCCGATACATGACTACACGGAACGCTCAAAGGATTTTTTTGCGCAGCGGTCGCCGGAAAAAATTCTCGCGCTCAATCGCTGGCTGAAAGATTACTGCGCGGCCGCGTCGAACGGCTGCCTATATCTCGACTATTTCACCGCCATGGTTGACGACAAGGGCCTCATGAAAAAAGATCTCGCCGACGATGGCCTGCATCCGAACGCCGCTGGATTCAAGATCATGGCGCCATTAGCCGAGGCCGCGATCGAGAAGGCGCTAAAGTAGTCGCAAAGCACTCAGCACTTGGCATTCAGCCATTACAATGAAGAGTAGCCGTCAAGGCCAGCCGGCTGAACGCTGACGGCTGAAATGCTGAATGCCTCTCCACGACAAATTCGGCCGCGCCATCACCGATCTGCGGATCTCCATCACTGATCGCTGCAACTACAAGTGTGTCTACTGCCGCACGGGGAACGAAGGCGCGCTCTATGGCGACCTGCCTTTCGCAGATTATCTGCGCATGGCGCGCGTGCTGGTCGGCATGGGGATCACGAAAGTGCGCCTCACAGGCGGCGAGCCCCTCTTGCGCAAAGGTGTGGTCGAATTCGTCCGCGAACTTGCGAGACTGACCCCGCAAGCCCCCGCCAGTTCTGCACAAGACTCAGGGTTCGTATCCACAAACTCGCGGTCCGGATCCAAAGACCCACGGTACGGATCCAAAGACCCACAGTTCGTATCAGAAGACTCACGGCTCGTATCCCAAGACTCACAGGTCGTATCAGGGCGGTTCGTATCAGGGCATCGCTTTAGCGATGCCGGAAGTGCCGGCGGAGCACTCCCGGCTTTAGCCGCTGCGGCCCACGCTTTCGAGAACGCCGAACCCCTCGACATCGCGCTTACCACCAATGGACACATGCTCGCCGAACTCGCGCAGCCGCTAAAAGACGCGGGCCTCACCCGGGTTACGGTCTCTATGGATGCGGTCGATCCCGACCGCTTCGCCCGCATCACGCGCGTTCCCAACGGATACGATCACGTCCTCGCGGGCATTCGTGCCGCGCGCCGAGCCGGGCTCTGGCCGCTGAAAGTGAACTGCGTGCTCATGCGCGGATTCAACGAAGATCAAATCATTCCCTTCGGCATGTTCGCGCGCGAAGAAGGCGTCACGGTTCGCTTCATCGAATTCATGCCACTCGAAGAGGGACGAACCTGGGCGCCGTCAACCGTGGTTACTCTGGAGGAAATTCTCGCCCGCATGGCCGAATACCGCCCGCTGGTCGAAATCCCGCACGCGCGTTCGGAAACCGCGCGTCGCTACCGCTTTGAAGATGGCATCGGCGAGATCGGCATCATCGCTCCCGTGTCCCATCCCTTCTGCGGACATTGCAGCCGCATCCGCATCACCAGCGACGGCAAGATTCGCACCTGCCTGTTTTCCGTCTGGGATCACGACCTCCACGCCCAAATGCGCGGCGGCGCAAGCGATGAAGATCTGGCGGAATTTATTCAGGGTGTTGTAGCGAAAAAAGAAGAACGCCACCACATCGGGGAGCCCGACTTCGTGCCCGCGTCAAGAACCATGGTGCATATCGGGGGATAGCTTTCAGCTATCAGCCGTCAGCCTTCAGCAAAACCATTTCACCGCAGAGAACGCGGCGTTCGCCGAGAACAAAAAATCCTAAAATGCATTAAGACCGGGAAGGGCACGAGTTCTACTCGTGCCAATCAGGACGCACCAGAAAAGGCGGCTTTAGCCGCTGAGGTTCGCTCATTTAAAATCAGAGTGTGAAGTTTTTCATCGCCTTTGCTTTCTGCCTGCTTCCCACATTCTTATCAGCGCAAACTTACCTCGGCTTCGACCGCAACGACTATCCCGGCGACGCGAATCTCAAAACTCTCCATCAAACGTTCGCCTACACTGGCTACTGGCTCAACAACCCTCCCGGCGAAAAAGCAAACACCTGGGCCGGTCACCGCGCCGCCGTCGAATCCGCAGGATTCGGATTCCTCGTTCTATTCAACGGACGGCTCGACGCCCAACTCAAAACCGTCTCCCGGGCTACGAGATTAGGCCGATCGGATGCGCAAGCAGCCGCATCGGCGGCGCATCACGAAGGATTCCCCGCAAAGGCCATTGTTTTTCTGGATCAGGAACAAGGCGGCCGCATGCTGCCCGAACAAAAAGCTTACATCTACGCCTGGGTCGACGGCATTACCGCTGCCGGATTTCGCGCGGGAATCTATTGTTCCGGCATTCCTGCGGCCGACGACAACAACGTGGTCACCGCCGAAGACATACGCCAGAGCGCCGGTCCTCGCTCCATCGTCTACTGGGCCATCAATGACGCATGCCCGCCCGCGCCGGGATGCGAATTTTCGCAGCATCCGCCCAGTCCCGCGCAAAGCGGAGTGCCGTTGGCCGAAGTCTGGCAGTTCGCGCAATCGCCGCAGCGCAAGGATGTGGCCGGCCACTGCACCAACTACAGCCCCGACGGCAACTGCAATGCGCCCGGTACAAGTCCGCCGCTCTACCTCGATCTAAACACTGCAACGTCAGCCGATCCCTCGCAAGGCAGAACCCGCTGATCATTTATCTGAGAATCCACACCAATGTCAGCAATCGTTGGCGACGGACCAACGACGGACGGACCAACGACGAACGACCAACGACGATTTCCTAACTGCGCTAAAATAAACTCTTCCATGTCCACCCGTACTTTTACTCTCGACGAAGCGCATTCTCTATTACCCGTTCTCGAGTCGCTCTTGCGCAGCGCCATCGCAGCCAAGAAGCTGATGGAAGAAGTTGAGGCTGAGCAACATGCACTGGCCCATAGGATTTCTATCAATGGCGGAATGTTTCTCAACGTCGTCCCTCTCGCCCGGCGCAAAGCCGAGCGAGCGAAAGCTGAGCAGCGCGCCAAAGATGCGCTGGCGGAAATCGACTCCATTGGCGTCCAGGTGAAGGATATCGACATCGGCCTGCTCGATTTTCCCTGCGATTTCGAAGGCCAGGTTATTCTGCTGTGCTGGAAGCTGGGCGAGAAGTCCATTACCCACTGGCACGGAACCCAGGAAGGTTTCGCCGGCCGCAAGCCCATCGACGAACGCATCGCCCGCGGCAAAAAAATCAATTAGTCGTGCCTGCTTCCACGACTCGGACATCAAATGCCCGCTGCCTTCCCAGCACCAGTTAGCTTTCCAAAATCCTTCCTCCAAATAATTTCCTTTCCGAGCAACATACTTCCCGGTTCTGGGTTAACAGGTTTGAACTGTAATCAGGGCATGCGTGGATCCCACTTCCGCTTCCTTTTCGCGTGACCTGAAGCATGTCTTACGAAACATGTTCTAAAGAAACATGTTCTAAAGAAACATCAGGGGGACCGGGGTAATGACCAGGAGTTGGGGGACGGCGCGCTGGCTGTCGTTGGCAATCATTGTTTTATCTTTTTCCGCGGCGTCATTTTCGCAGATCGCGGTGGGCATCTCAGTCCGCATCGGCCCGCCAGCGTTGCCGGTTTACGCGCAACCCATCTGCCCCGGCCCAGGTTATCTTTGGACGCCCGGTTATTGGGCCTGGAGTGATGACGATGGTTATTACTGGGTGCCCGGCACCTGGGTGGTGGCCCCGGTCGGCATGCTCTGGACGCCCGGATATTGGGGTTGGGGTGGAGGGTTCTATGCGTGGCATCCAGGATACTGGGGCCCGCACATCGGCTTCTACGGCGGAATCAACTACGGATTCGGCTACACGGGTGTGGGGTTTGTCGGCGGGGAGTGGCGCGGCGGCGCGTTCTACTACAACCGCTACGTCACCAACGTGAGCGTGACCAACGTTACTCACGTCTACAACCGAAGCGTCGTGCTCAACAATAGAGTCGTCAGCTACAACGGAGGCGCTGGCGGCATTGACGCCCGTCCCACTCCGCAGGAAGAAGCGGCCGCGCACGACCGTCACGTCGCTCCGCTGGCAGAGCAGGTGCAGCACGAGCGGATTGCCAGCCAGAATCGCGTGAACTTCGCCTCCGAGAATCACGGGCGTCCCGCCATCGCAGCTACGGCACGGCCCGGCGATTTCAGCAGTCGTTCCGCGGTTCCCGCGCGCTCCGCCGGCGGCGAATATCATGCGCCCGAAATCTCGCCCCGGGAGGCCCGCGCCGCTTCACCGGCGGCGAACCGGCCCCGATCCAACGATGGGTTTCGTCCTTTTACGCCGCCCGCAAAAAACGGAACTGCCGGGAATAACGCGCGGGAAAATAGCAATCGTCCCAACGAATCTCGTCCCAATCAGTCTCGTCCTCCGTCTCACGAGAGCGCGCCGAAAAATTCTTTCAAACCCAGCGCTCCGCCTAAAAAGCAGAGCACCCCCAAGGAAGAGCACAAGTAAAGACAGCAGACCTCAGACTTCGGACTTCGGACTTCAGACCTCAGACCTCGGACCTCGGACTTCAAGACCCCGCACTCCGGACTTCAGGCCCTAACGCAGAAGTCCGAGGTCTGAAGGTCCGAGGTCTGAAGTCCGAGGTCCGACGCCCGAACTTCGACGTCCTGCAAAGATTTCCCTGCAAGCCTCATTGGCGGCGGCGTTCTAAACGAGAAGCAGACTGCCTCCGGCGCGGTGGCCGAGATGGTTCCAAGCCCGCGGTGCAGGTACTGCCGGCTACGCCGGAAGAAATCTTCTCTGCTACAATTTTTGCATTGCTGATTGGTGGGAATATCCGATAGGAACCGAACTGGGGCGTCAGGACTCGTTACGCTTATGTTATCCAGGAAACAAAAACTTCAAGTGGCGGGCGCAATCGCCGCACTCGCATTGTTGGCCTTCGGCGTCAGCTGCACCGGATTTTTCGTGCCCGAACAGTTGGCATCGATCACCATCTCTCCCACCAGTCCCAACGTCCCCCTCGGCGGCACTTCGCAACTGACGGCGTATGGCACCAATACCGACTCGTCCTCGGCCGGAAATATCACCGGTAAAGTATCGTGGTCGAGCAGCAGCGGCGCCGTCGGCGTCAGCAGTTCGGGAGTCCTCACCGGCAACGACCTCGCCTCCACGCCGGCCACCATCACTGCCGAATATCAGGGAATCAGCGCCACCGCTTCCGCCACCGTTTGCGTGCAGAATGGAACGAACTTCACCATCACGTTGAATCCGTCGAGCGTCACCGTCGGTGCCGACGCCACTGCAACCGCCACGACGGTGGTTTCGGGAATCTCCGGCCCAGTCGATATCAGTGCCGGCGTCACCTGGTCTACCAGCAATTCCGGAGTTACGGTTGTCGCTGGAGATCCCGCGACCATCGACACCAGCGGGCTTACGATAACTTCTTCAACTCCCGTTACGATTTTTGCTGTTTATACCTGCAACGGCGTGAACAGTAGTTTCCAGACCACGCTAAACGTAGCCCCTGCGTCGTAAGCGTCGAGTTCCGTCGATCTTTCTTGCGTTGCGGAAGCTTGAAGAACGGCCGGCGCGCCAATTTCGCATTCGCTCTCCGCGAAAGTTCGCGGCAAGTCTTTCGAGCCGTCTTATTTTCGGAGTTCGCTCGCAAGCCCAGTTTCAGCAATGCCCTCTCGTAACTTTGTCCGCCACTCGACCCAGCTTTATGATCGTCGTTACTCACAATCAATTTCCCATGTCTGATATTCGCTGCATCGGCATTGCCACCGGAGGCGGGGACGCTCCCGGCCTCAATGCTGTCATCCGCGCCGCTACCAAAGCCGCCATCCTCACACACCAGTGGAAGGTCATCGGCATTCCCGATGGTTTTGATGGGCTCATCTGGCCGGAAAAATCCTTCGAGCTCACGCTCGACAAAGTCAGCGGCATTTTGCCGCGCGGTGGGACCATTCTCGGCACCACCAATCGTGGCAATCCGTTCAAGTACAAATCAAAAGACCACGACCGGTGCGTTGTGACCGACATTTCCGATCAGGTCATCGCCAATTCGAAGAAGCTCGGAATCGACGCCATCATTACTATCGGCGGCGACGGTTCGCAAACCATCGGCCACGAGCTTTTCCAAAAAGGCCTGAAGATCGTGGGCGTGCCCAAGACCATCGACAATGATTTATCGGCCACCGAACTCACCTTCGGCTTCGACACCGCGCTGCACACGGTTACTGATGCCATCGACAAGATTCACACCACCGGAGCATCTCATCACCGCGTGATGGTAGTGGAAGTCATGGGCCGAGATTGCGGCTGGATCGCGCTGGCGGGCGGCATTGCCGGTGGCGCGCACATCATCCTCATCCCCGAAATCCCATTCACTATCAAAGGCGTCTGCGACTGCATCGCCAAGCGCGAAGAGAGTGGCCGGGATTTCACGATTGTGGTGGTGGCGGAAGGTGTGAAGACTCCTCCCGAGCTGAAAGAGAATCGGCGCAATAGCCCCGTCGGCAACTTGATCGGCAATGCGATCGCCGCCGGATCGAACAAAGAAGTCCGGGTCAGCATCTTAGGGCATATCCAGCGCGGCGGCTCGCCCTCGCCCTTCGACCGCGTATTAGCGACCCGTTTCGGCGTCTCCGCGGTCGAGCTAATTGCGCGCGGCGAGTTCGGAAAAATGGTCGCCCTGCGCGCCAGTTCCATCGTTGGCGTCAACATGGCCGACGCCATCGGCCAATTGAAGTCGGTTCGCCCCGACGGCGAACTGGTACGCACGGCCCGCGCCATCGGGATCGGATTCGGAGATTAAAGTGTTGCTGCCAAGAGTTTTCGTGTGGCGGGCATGCCGCAAGCGATTCGCAATCAGCAATCGCTTTATTCCTTCATCATCGTGTCGATAGTCAGGTAAAGCTGGCTGTTGTCTTTGACTTCCACATACGGCTTGTTCGGATTGCGGCTACTCACGATGTAAACTGTGGGCGTGTGATCGAGTTTGATCGCTTTGCCCAGATCGCGGTCCGCATTCACGAGCGCGGCCAGTTTGCCGCCAGGATCAATCACAAACGGCAACTCCACTTTATGCGCGGCGGCGAATTTTTCCGCGTAGGCGCGCAAGTTCTGCGGATTGACTTCCATCTGGTTGGCAAAAATGTAATCGCGGAACTCATTGCCCAGCGTCTTAGAATGAGTATCGAAATAGCGCGCCATGATCGCCGCCTGATAAGACCAATTGTGCATGGGCAGCGGAAAATCGTGACGCACTACGGGAATGTTGTAAGTTTTCGAAGCCTGCTCCAGCAGCGGCGCAGTGCGGCTGCACATGGGACACTGCAAATCCTCGAATACGATTATGGCAACCTGCGCCCCCTTAGGCGGACGCAGCACCGAATCCAGCGTATCTTGCGCCAGAGCGTGATAGCAATGACCAAACGCCATCAGCACTGCGACAGTCAGGAATAGGAAACGGCTGCGGAAGGCGTTCTTTATCTCCGTTCGTTCTCGTCTTAAGAAATCTTTCATAAATATCTTAGAAGCAGGAAATGTGTGTTCTGCAACTCCCATCTGCATATCGTAACCGACATCGCTTCGTCATGTCTCGAACAGCAATGTCTCCAGGGACCGCCCCGAAATGCCCGGTTCCATGCCTCTGCCCGGTCCACGAATCGTAAACCTTCGTGCGGAAAACTCCCGACCTGCACGCGCTATAGTAGAAAGTTCATTTCATTCATCCGTCATGACACCGTAACCATGACACCATAACAATGACGCCGACGTTTTCATCTCGTTACAACTGGCTACTGCCTGCGGCAGTCGCGGCCATGCTTCTGCTTCCTGCCTGCAATCATGGCCGTCATCGGGTGCTGGAAGTGGCATACGTATCGGCGCCGCAAGCCGCACTTCGCGATCAGGTTGCCGCCATTTACAACCGCGTTGGCAACGTGAAAAATGGCGAGCGGGTCGAAGTGCTGGAACGCGAAAAGCGCTTCGCGCGCGTGCGTACCGCGAGCGGCATTGAAGGCTGGATCGAGCAACGCAACCTGGTCGATCAAAAGACTTTCGACGCCCTGCAAAAGCTTACGCAGGATAATCAGAACGACCCCGTTCAGGCTCCCGGCGTGCTGCGCAACGAAACCAATCTGCACGTATCCCCGGGACGCGAGACCGAGCACCTGTACCAACTCGCCTCCGGCGCGAAAGTCGCGATTTTAAAGCGGGCGACCGCCGACAAGCAGACTGGCGGGCTGCCTCCGCCCAAACCCACAACCAAACCCATGACGAAGTCTGCAGCAAAAGCCCAGGCCGCCTCTCTCCTGGAAGATTGGTTGCTGGTTCGGGACGAACAAGACCGCGACAGTCAAGGCCGCGTCGGTTGGGTCCTGGCCCGCATGGTCGACGTCGACCTTCCCCTCGATATCGCGCAATACGCCGAAGGCCAGCGCTTCGTCGCGTTCTTTGTCCTCGATCAGGTGCCGGATAACGATAAAGGAGTGCAGAAGCAGGTTCCGGAATATCTGTGCGTCCTCACCGATCCCCACGACGGCCTGCCTTACGACTTCGATCAAGTTCGCGTTTTCACCTGGAACGCCCGCAAACATCGCTATGAAACCGCCTATCGCGAACACGGTCTTAACGGAACCCTGCCCGTAACCGTCACCAAAGAGAACTTCGACAAAGAAGGAACTTTGCCGGTATTTATCCTGCGCGTGAAAGACGACGCCGGCAACGTCAGCGAACGAAAATACAAGCTCAACACCCCGATCGTCAGAAGAGTGTTAGCGCCGGGAGAGGTTACCTCGAAGCCAGCCGCCAAACGGCGCAGGTAAGGAATAAGGGCCGATTTTCCCTCAGCCTTCCAAATCTCATATTGTCGTCTTCGTATTCCTACTGATTTCAGGATCGCCATATCGTGAGTTAACAGCAAACCATTGAAAACAAAATGTTTGTTATCGGTTCTGTTTGGATCATGAGTTGCACTGCAGAGAGCGAATCCACTTTCAGGACGATGATAGCCCGCTACAGACGGGCAAGCGCTAATGAGGCTTTTGCAGCGACAAATCTAGCGACATTCAAGGCTTTCGAAGTTTGCAAGTCCATCGGATCGCGCGATTTTTCCCCGGAACCCCGGCCAAAGCGCTTGATCCGACCCTGAGCACGACGAATTCTAAGGAGGCAGGAAAATGCGGTTTACTTTGTTATGCAAGCTTTTGGCAGTTTCGGCAATGATAGCCTTATTTGTGCCCAGCGCAGTATTGGCACAAAGCAACACCCAAGGCGCTATTGCTGGAACTGTTCAGGATCAGAGCGGCGCGATTGTGCCGAATGCTCCAGTGACCCTAAAAAGTCTGGACAAGGGCTTTTCGGCGACAGCCAATACGAACGCCCAGGGCGGATATTCCTTCCCGCTCGTCGAGCCCGGAAATTACTCGGTTGTGGTCAGCGCCGAGGGGTTTAAGCAGTACACGGCCAAGACGTCCGTTCAGGTAGGTCAATCAACTACCGTCAACGTAAAACTGGAGGTGGGCGGAACTGCCACTACAGTGGAAGTTTCCGGGGCGGCGCCGCTGGTCAACGTCGACACCGCCGACTCCTCGACCGGTTTTGATCAGAACCTGGTGGAGAACGTCCCCAATGGCGGTAACGATCTGACGGCCGTGGCCTACACTGCGCCCGGCGTTGTCATGAACACCGGCGGCGGTTATGGCAACTTCAATGTAAACGGCTTGCCAGCTACGTCGAATATGTTCACCGTCGACGGCGAAAATCAGATGGATCCCTTCCTCAACCTGAACAACTCCGGTCCGACCAACCTGATGCTCGGCAAGAACAGCATTCAGGAAGCGACCGTAGTTACCGATTCAGTCTCCGGCCAATATGGCCAGCAATCCGGAGCTCAAGTCAATTTCGTCAGCAAGGGCGGCACGAACCAGTTTCACGGTAATGTCAATTATGAATGGACCGGCAGTTACTTAGACGCGAACGACTGGTTCAACACGCAATCTGTGCCTGCGGTCCCTCGTCCATTTGCGAATAACAATCAATGGGCGGCGTCTTTCGGCGGACCAATCCGAAGAAACAAAACCTTCTTCTTCATCGATACCGAAGGCATTCGCTACATCGTTCCCGCATCTCAAACGGTCTATACGCCAACCGCTTCGTTCCTAACCGATGTCCTAAATAACCTGAACAGTGGCGGTCCGGTGGCCAATGGCTACTCCGCGCCGTCTGCCGCGACCATCGCGACTTACACGACCGCCGCGAAAATCTGGGAGGCTGCCCCCGGCTTCAACACGGGCGTGCCGCTGCCGATCGCCTCGGGCAGTTGCACGGATGCGTTCACCGGATCCATGCCCACCGGATTGAGCGCCGCAACGCTGGCTGCTGGTTGCATACAGTCCTATCAGGCCAGTCCCGCTCTCCCCGCCAAGGAAACGCTGTTGATCGGCCGCTTCGATCAGAATTTCGGCGCCAAAGATCGAGCGTTCTTCCGCTTCGATATTGATACCGGCACGCAGGCTACCTATGCCGACCCAATCGATCCGAAAGCGTTCTCGGCAGCGAGCTACCAGCCTGAATACAATAACGGCCTGACTTGGAATCACGCGTTCTCGGGCACGGCAACCAACCAGTTCGTCGCCGCGATCAGTTATTACCGGGCCATTTTTGACGAACTCACAAACGGAGCAACTTCACCATTTCCTTACTCCCTTTACTTGGAGGCGGATGCTCCCGTGGATGGATTGAACGCCGATAATCTCGCGTTCCCTCAGGGCCGGAACGTTACTCAATATCAGTTTGTCGATGATTTTGCCAAAACCTTCGGACGCCATGCTCTAAAGTTTGGAGCAAACTTCCGGCGCTACGACATTACCAACTATGATGCATCCGAGTTCGTGACGCCCGAAGTCGTGCCAGGTCTGGTGGATTTCTTCAACGGCAGCTCCACCATATACGAGCAGAATAATCCGCTTCATCAGTCGGCACCTATGAATACTGGCGGTTTCGGTATCTATGCCGAGGATGGGTGGTCGATTAACCCAAGGTTTAAGCTGACATTGGCTTTGCGCGGCGAGCATAACTTTAATCCAACCTGTGACACCGACTGTTTCACTATGCCGAAGGCGCAGTTTTCAACCATCGCTGCGCAAGGTGCAAACGCTCCTTATAACCAGGCGTTGAACTTCGGGCGGAAAGACGCGTTCAACTCCGTGCAGACAGTGAATCTCTCTCCACGAGTGGGCTTTATTTGGTCACCCCGGGCCGACAGCAAGACCGTGGTCACGGGCGCGTTCAGCCTCCTCTACGATGCCTTTCCCGCCTTTATCACCGACCAGTTCGTAAACGTTCCGTACTCTATTGGCGTCAATCAATACGGGCCGGACTTTGGCGGGTCCACGGTGGCTTGGGCTGACCCGGCTGGGGCTGCTGCCGTGACCCTTGCCACGGCCAATACCATTCGCAATGGGAATGCTGCGCTCAATATTCCATCGCTTGCTAATGGTTTGACTGAGTCGCAATTGCTGGCAGCGGGCGGTGCGCAGCCATCGGTTACCGGATTCCCGGGCCGGCTGGTCACTCCGCAGGTTCAGGAATGGACCTTCTCGGTGCAGCAGGCTCTCGATAGCAAGAGCAAACTGACCATCGCGTACACAGGAAACCATGGTATTCACGAGGCATACCCGAACTCCCTTCTGAACGCAACCACTTCCAGCGGAGTTTACGGTTACGCTACCACGACCCCGGACTCGCGCTTCGGCACTTTCACTGAATGGTACTCAGGCGCAATTTCCAACTACAACGGCTTAAGTGCTAGTTACAGCCGCCAGATGTCGGCTGGCCTGGTCGTGAACGCCAGCTATTCGTGGTCTCACGCTCTGGATGAAATTTCAAACGGAGGGCTGCTGAATTCTGGCGTACGCGAAATCCAGGGGCAGATTAATCCTCTCAGTCTGCGCGCGAACAATTATGGCAATGCCGACTACGACATTCGCCACAATATGAACGCGAACTACGTCTGGACCGACCCCTATCATTTCAACAACCGGTTCGTCGGCGCTTTGTTTGGGGGCTGGCTGTTCTCAGAGAACTTCATTGCCCGTACTGGTTTGCCCTTTACGGTTGTGGATGGAACCACGTCGATCTCAAACGGCGGCACCACCGGGGGCAATACCGCAACCAATGCCACCCCGGCCGAAATTCTCGGGCCGGCGCAACAACCTTGCGTGAACGGGGACAGTCAATGCTTCAACTCCGGGAACTTCACGACCGCGAACGGGCTGGGCGTTTTTCCGAATCAACGGCGTAACCAGTACCGTGGACCTGGCTTCTTTACCTCGGACTTCTCGTTCGGAAAGGGCTTCCATCTTGGAGAGCGGGTGCATCTGAATATTGGAGCTAATATCTACAATATTTTCAATCATCCGAACTTCGAAAACCCCGTCAACACCTGGACAGGTTCAGGCTGTTCGGCGGCCGCCAGTTGCGGACAGATCACAGGCCAGGCAGCGCCGCCGACCGGCGCCTATGGCTCATTCTTTAACGGCTTACCGGCTGGGCGTGAAGGCCAGTTGGTCGGCAAGATCGTGTTCTAACAATCGCTGAATTTTCTCTCGCGGTCCCGGTTTTCCGGGACCGCTTTTTTGCAGATCGAAGCAAGCACTACATCAAGGCGCGAACTATCGGATGTAAGAAAATCGGATAGAATGTTCCGGAAAAGTGAGAACGAACGGTAACGCCAAGATGGTCTAGGCAGGGAGGTTAATATGCTATTTAGCGGCACAAAACCGCGCTCGGCGCAGTTGCCGGATTGCGAACTGCCGTATTACAGGAAATGGAGCTTTTGTTCTCGCCCGTCACAGATACGCGTCCAGAGACTAGCCGTAGCGGTTCTCGCCCTCTCGACGATCTTGATATGCGCAGGCCAGGGAGCCTGGTGCAGTGCCGCGAGGACGTCCGCACCGGAAGCCCCTGCCGCCGCAGACCAGAAGGCAACGAAGATTGTTATCCCCGCGTCCCTGAATACTGTATTGGACTCCAAAAAGAGGAACGCAGGTGACCAAGTTGAAGCCAAGACCGCAGCTCCCGTGCACCTGCCGGATGGAACCCTAATCCCGCGAGGGGCAAAGCTTTTGGGTCACATTACCGAGGCCAAGGCGCGCTCCAAGGGAGATACGGAATCCTCTCTCGGTCTCGTGTTCGACAGCATCGCCGCTCCTGGAGGCCGCACAATAAAAATCAATGCCTCGCCTCGCGCTGTAGCTCCCAACCCGAGTTCGGGCGAATCCGATGCGGGCATTGGTTACGGCGATCTGAAGCAGACCGTCTCGCATTCCCAGCCCGGAGACCAGTCTCAACCGGTAGCGATTCTCGATGAACAGTCCGTTGGCGCCCACGGAATCAAGAATTTGAGCCTCGGGAGCGACGGAGTACTCCGCTCCGACGGAAAGACCGTCAAGCTCGATCATGGCTCGCAGCTGCTACTTCAGGCTGAAGTCGCCGCGAAGTAGCTTCCCACGAATCTACTTCCCGAAAATCACTGTGCTGGAAAAATGCGAACTGGCCGCCATATAAAACAGCAGCGGCACCGATAGAAAAAAGTTTGTGCGCGACGCCAGAAATGCCTGTCGCGCCATGGTAGCCGCGTTCGCAGGAGGCGTGCCCGCCAGCGTTCCGCGAATAATCTTCTTGTTGTTCGGCCAGATGATGCCCCACACATTGAACAGCATCACAATTCCCATGCCACCGCCCACCCCAATCGCAACTACGTGATTGTCATCGCCGCCGGCCGGAGTGTAGTGCACAAAGATCCATCCCGCCGCATACACCAGCACCGCAGTGATCACGCCCAGAATGATTCCGCTGGAGGGCATCTTCTTGATCACAAGAAAAAGAATGAACCAAACCGCAATCCAGAGCAGCAGAAAAAATCCAATCGTCGCACCCGGATTCGAGCCTACCCGCCGCGCATCCGGAGCCACATAAAACTGCGACCAGTACCAGAATCCAATGAACACCGTGACCAGCGAGCTCCAGCGAAACCAGTTCAGCGCCGGCAAAGTCAGATTCTGAAATATTTTCGGTTTCATGCTCGCGTCCACTTGTTTCATGAACGGTACGTTCACCAGGTTGAAAAAATAAAGCAGTCCCACCCACAGAATTCCCGCGATGAAATGGAACCACCGCAGTATGAGCTGCGTCGCCTCCTGGCCAGAAATAGTGGGCATAACCGCCGCCGCAACGAAATGGTGTGTCAAGGTTCCTCCCTCCAATTAGTTCTGTCGAGTCGAGGAGAGTCTGCACTTTGCAACCGCCGCTGTCAACCCGCACCCACTCCCGCTTATCCAGCCGATGACTTCCACTCCCCCCCTTTGGAGCACGGAGGTGACTTCGATTCGCCGACCAATGCATCAGAATAGACCTATGCGCTCAGAACTCCACCCGCGCCTGGAAAGCGATCATGCGTGGACTACTATCGCCACCCAACCCAACGCCTAGCAATCCGGTCGGCGGAGAAGTCGTATACGTGAGCGCTCCAAATCCACTCTGCGTGGAAGAGTTTCCTGGGATGCCCGCCTGCACTACGCTGGGGAGGCCGAAATTCGGATGGTTGAAAACATTAAAGAACTGCCCCTCAAGCCGCAGCTTCACATGCTCGCTGAAGGGAAAGAATTTTGTCAGGTAAAAGTCGCTCCACAGGAAATCCGGACCGCGCAGTGAGTTGCGCTCGAGGTTTCCAAACTGGCAAGTCTGCAGGTTATCGCCGCCATAGCAGTGCCCCGTGCTCGGATCGACGGCCGAGACGAAAGCATCTGGATTAAGCCACTGCAGCGTTCCCGCCTGCGTTACGCCCGGAATCGCATGATGCTCGTAGAGCGGAACGCCCGGAACGGCGCTGGGAAACTGCGGCCCGCTGCCCTGTACGATGCCGTTTCCATTTGCTGAATAAGGCGTGCTCAACACCGAGAACGGAACTCCGCTGTGCCAGAACGCTGTCCCGGAGATTTGCCAGCCGTTGAGCATGTAACCTAACGCATGATTCCTGACGCGGACCGGCAGCTGATAAACATATTGCGCGTTGAGATTGTCCCGAATGTCGTAGTCGCAAGGACCGTAGTCGCGGGCCAGGTCTCCCGGCAGAGGCGAGAGAATCCCTCCTGCGGAAAAAGACAGGAACCCTCCGTTCGAGACCGTATCCATGCAACGGCTCCAGGTGTAGTTGACCTGCCCTTGCAGGCCATGTCCGAGGCGCTTCATCGCGGTCAATTGAAGGCCGTTGTAGTGGCTGTTCGCGCCGGTAGAGAACTGCGTCACCGAGCCGAACCGTGGATCGGTTGGTTGGAGGTAGGGGAACGGCGCAAAACAACCCTGACACACGGTTTGATAGCCGTTGACCTGGGTTGAGTACGGTTGATTCACCGCCCGCGTGCCTACATACTGCACCTGCACACTAGCCGTCGTTCCAAATTGATGTTCCATTCCCAGGCTCCACTCCATGAAGTACGGTGCGTGGAGCTTGCCATCCGGGACGGCCGTGATCGCGACCGGAGGAAGACAGCTCGCGAGAGTTGACTGTGGAGTTGCGCACGAAAGCTGTCCCTGAGGAAATCCCGATGTAAAAATCTGATTAGCGGCAACGGTTGCGTCGACGGCACTGTTCGGCACTCCCGGCGCGACCGCAGTACCGCCGACGGTGCCGAGGAGCCCTCCCTCAAACGTCTTGTCGTATGGGGGGTTGGTGCCGATCAGGTCGGCGACACTGCCCGGCAAGATATCGCTGAAAATCCCGAAGCCCGTGCGGAGCACAGATTTTGGCTCGACCTGCCACGCAATCGCAGTTCTTGGTTGCAGGATCGCTATAGGTGTAGATGAAAAAACTTTGCCGAGATGAGTCTGTATGGCGTCATTCAGCGGCTGACTGACATCATGCGAAATGGAACTGAAAGAGCCGCGAAGACGGGCGACCTGATCGTGCGGATTCAGCGGATTGGAATTAAATGTATCGCGCAGCCCGAACGTCCAGGTCAGAGTTCGAGTCGCCTTCCAGGTGTCCTGCGCGTAGACATCGAGATTGAGAAAGTTGAAGGGCTCATTTGCATTTGAAGGGAACGTCTTCGACGCGGTATTCGCCACCCCCGCGATGAACTGCTGTAAATTCACGTAGGTCACTGTTGGAACCGTGCCTTCTTCAAAGTCGTAGTCGTTCAGGCGGAAGATGCGGGTATTGGTTCCGAATCGTAGTTCATGAGCGCGGTGACTCCAGGCGAGGTTGTCGTTGATGAAAAACCGGGATGCCCGCCGTCCTTGAATCCACGTGTTATCGAGCCCTCCAATCGGCGTGAAGGCATTGGCGCCGGTGCCTTCTAATACGATCGGGAACGCCGAAAGCGTTTTCGGAAGGTTGCTGGGCCCAAATAAGCTTTCGTACCAGGAGAATGCAGGATTGAAGTAGTTCACCAGGTTCTGCGAGAAGACGTGCGTGTGCCCGGCCGCAAAAGAATAAAGGGGCTGCGGTGAAACCGCATCAAACAGGGAGTTGATGGGATCCGTATAGGCAGCTTGCACGCCCGTGTCGGCCTGAAAACGAAACCAGGCCACATCTTCCCGGTTCACGTTGTAGTCGAAGCGGACGGTCTGCACCTGTTCATGGTCATCGCTGGAATGCGAGACGCTCTGTCGGTTGGCGCAGCCATCCCCGGCGGCGCCGAGCGGGCATCCCAGTATCGCGGTCGATGTGCCGCTGCTGTTTTCGTACAGCGAAAACATCTGCCGATAAAACGGGACCGAGGCGGAAGGAAGCTGCTGCAGCACGTATCGTTGGAATGCCGAGCTGGGAACAATGGTGGGCGTGACGATGGGCAGTGCGATCCGCACCCACTCGCTGTCGAAGAAGAAAAGCAGTTTGTTATGCACAATTGGCCCGCCAAGACTGCCTCCGAAGTGGTTCACGGTTGATCCGGGCTTGTGGTTCCCCGGAGTCGCATTGGTGAAGTAGTCGGCCGCATTCAGCAGCGAACCATTCCACAGTTCATAGAGGTTCCCATGAAACTGATTCGTACCGGATTTGGTTACATAGTTGACCTGCGATGCTCCATACCGTCCTTGATCCACAGAATAGGAAAGTGTGTTGACCGTGACTTCCGAAATCGAATTCAAGCCCAGCACGAGATTAGTGGAGAGGCCACTATTGAGATTGGTGAGCGGGTCATTCGTTTCCAACCCGTCCACGATGTAGCCGTTGGAGAGAGCAGGTAGGCCATTGAATTCCACGTTGCCATAGCCGTTGGTGCCGCCAACGAAATCATTCCCGCTGCCCGCCGTATTGATGAGCGCCCCAGGAGCAAACTGCAACGGGTAGGTTAAATCACCGCCTGGATTCGGCAGATTTTCCAGGGTTGGTGCATTCAAAGTGGTGGATGTATTTGCGTTTTCCGGGTTGATGAGCGGCGCCTCGCTGCTCACCTCTACCGCCTCATTGGACCGGGCGACCTTAAGCGTTAAATTCACTGTCTGCTTCTGGCCCAGTCCCGAAATAACGTTGTCACTTTGCTGGGCGTCGAAGCCCCGCGCTTCTGCCTTAACCGAATAGGTGCCTGGCTTCAGTTGTGGAAAGTTGAACCGCCCTGCGTCATCTGTGCGGGCAGTACGCTGCTGGCCGGTCTCGTGATTCGTGATCGTCACAGTGGCGCCCGGCACGACCGCGTTAGTTGTGTCCCTCACTTCGCCAAGGATGGCACTGGTGGTTTCTCCCTGTGCCCGCGCTTTCGCCGGAAGAAAACTGGCCATCGTCAATACAAGAAAAGCGAACTTCGCTGCCCGCGCCATGAACCCACTCCTCTGCCAAGTAGCAATGGCCACCGCTGCGGCCCGTTAACCGGAGATTATTCTCCATAGTTAACCACAGTTAACACTAACAGGCAAGAGAGATAAAGAATGCCGACGGCCTCGGCAACCACCCGAGTCGGAGCCGATCCGAAAGTAGTTCTTTAGCTAACGCTTATGAAGTCAAGGCCCGTTGACTTCTCTTCGCTCTCCCCGCTATTGTTGCGGGCGCAATGAACGCCGTTAAAGCGACCCGTAACTTCGAGCTGTGGCTGGGGCATCGGACCGATCTCGTAAGAAAAGATCTTCGCCTCAAACACGCCAACATGAAGTTGGCAATCTTTCCTTTTCTGCGCGCCACGTTTTACCGCTGGGCGCAAATCTGGCCCAAGGTTTGTCCTGAACTTGCTCAGGGGCCGCAAGTGCTCGCGGTTGGCGACCTGCACGTGGAAAATTTCGGTACTTGGCGCGATATCGAGGGTCGTCTTATCTGGGGCGTGAACGACTTCGACGAAACTCATCCCATGGCCTACGCCAACGATCTGGTTCGTCTCGCCGTCAGCGCGCACCTGGCCGCCGAGGCCGGGCACCTGCCCTTGAAACACAATGACATTTGCGATTCCATTCTCGAAGGCTATCGCGAAAGCATGTCCACTGGTGGAACTCCATTCGTCCTGGGCGAGAATCACGAATGGCTGCGCGAGATTGCCGAAAGCGAGCTCCGCGATCCGGTCCACTTCTGGGCGAAAATCGACGCTCTGCCCACCGTGAAAGGCGAAATACCCGTCAGTGCCATCGATGCACTTGAGCATCTCATGCCGGCGCGCCAGTTAGCCTATCGGCTGGCTCGACGCGTCGCTGGCCTGGGCAGTCTGGGGCATGCCCGCTACGTCGCCATTGCCGACTGGCAGGGCGGCCGCATTGCACGCGAGGCCAAAGCTTTGGTTTCCTCGGCATGTTATTGGGCCAAAGACGCTCGCGGATCCCCCGAAATTCTCTATCAGACTATCATCAGCCGCGCCGTGCGCTGCGTCGATCCCTTCGTTCAGTTGCGCGGACGTTGGATCGTCCGCCGCCTGAGTCCGCATTGCTCGCGCATCGAATTGGCTACGCTCCGCGCCACAGGCAAGGAGTTGCGCCTGCTTCAAGCCATGGGATGGGAAACCGCCAACATTCATCTCGGAAGCCAAAGCGCCCGCAAGCCCATCCTCCGCTCCCTGCAAAAGCAGAAGCCAAAGTGGCTGCACAAAGCCGCGGAAGAAATGGTGACTGCCGTCCGCGCAGACTGGAAGCTGTGGAGAAAAGATGGATACACCTAGAGGGAATTGCGCCTAGGCCGCTTCCGCTCGGGTTCCGGTCACTGCGGCTCCTGCGCTCAGCACAGCCCGCCGCAAGGGAATCAAGGTCACTCCTTGACCTTGCTTATAACTCAATGTCCAGCGCGCGGCGCAAACATCGCACAGCCAGAAATGCTCTACGGCCCGCTGCTGTTTTCGGCTGCGATTCGTGGCAGAAGAGACATCTCCATCCCCATTGCCCACACGTTCAGTCTCGACCAAAAACAGCTTGCCTTCTCGAAGTCTTAGAAAGGGTCTTCCACATTGAGGATTGGCACAGCAGCTCAGCATTTTCCTACTACTTCCTGCTCGCTCAGAAACAGCCTTAGCGAGCGGCTGAATTTTGCATGGATAGCACTTGGCCCGCCACAGAATTCCACAGCGCACTATCGGCGCGGATAGGCGGATATTTCGATCAGAACATTCTCGGCACTGCATCTGCCGATTAACCGGCAAACTGCGACGATAGGCCGTCACAGCACTTCTAGCCGCGCTTTGTATGGCAAGCTACAAACAGTTTTATCCCGAGAGTGAGCCGTGTCCACCAAATTATTTCGATGCCATTGATCGGAAAATCCTCCAGGGAAGACGCCACGCTGATAAAACTTTTCCACAACCCGCGAACCACCCCCGTTATTCCCTCACATCGCCCGCTCTCGTTACCTTCAATAGATCATGTGCACGGGCACCATGTTAGAAGCGAGGATTCCGCAATTATGTTTGGCAAGACCGCGTACGGCACGGCGTTCAAGGACGTCAATTTTGTTCCTCTTCAGTCTGCCACGTTCTGCGTACAGTGTGAGCTGATCAGCAACAACAGCAAGCCCTATTGCCTGGCCTGCGGAAGCCGCGCCTTGCTCGGCCTGTCTCGTGTGCTCGGCGGATCCATGGGCGCTCAGCAAACCGCTCATCTCATCATCGACATGGAATTGAACAATCTCGTCCGCGACCTGCTGCGCACCGTGCCCGACCATGAAGACTTCACCGCCGCCGATCCTTACCACACCCCGGCCCTGGCCCAGCGCAGCCAGCTTCGCGTTGCCAATGCCGCCCATCCCGTGTCCGGATTCCGGGCAGTCGCCGTAGGAGACGAAGCCGAAATTCATCCCGCCGAACTCGACCTTGAGCCCGCAATTAGCGCCATCACCGAACGCGCTCAACATCTCACCGGCGCCACCGGAGCGGCCATCGCCCTGCGAGCCGGAGACGAAATTGTCTGCCGCGCCCGCGCCGGCCGCACCGCTCCCGACCTCGGAGTCCGCCTGCAAACCGACGCCGGCATCTCTGCCGAAGCCGTGCGCTCCGGCGAAATCATGCTCTGTCACGATGCCGAGCGAAATCCGCGCGTCGACCTCGCCAGTTGCCGTCGCCTCGGCGTCCGTTCGATTCTCGTTTCCCCGCTGCGCCATTACCGCCGCACCCTGGGCGTCTTCGAAGTTTTATCCTCCTCGCCCGAAGCATTCGACGAGCGCGATGTGGCCACTATGCAACTGCTTTCCAGCATGATGGTCGCTGCCATCTCCCGCATTTCCAGCCTGCACCAAGCCCAAATCGTCCGCAAAGCCGGCTAACTATCGGCTCGGTAGGCAGCGTCCCCCGCTCCCGGTCCCACTTGTAAGTTGGTAGTGCGTCAGTTTGAATTTTTAGGGCACCTTCGCCCGCCGATGGCGTCATCCCTTCGACAAGCTCAGGGCAAGCTCTGAGCGTAGCCGTTCTTCAGGCGGAGCGAAGGATCTCCCGCTACGACACTGTCTGCCACCGGAGATCCCTCGGCCCGCTGGTAAAAACGCGGGCTCTTCGGGATGACGCCTTGTGAGATTCATAATTCAAACTGACCCACCAGCCCGTAAGTTTCTTCGCTACTTACTTTTCCTCGTTCTCAGGGTAATATGGAGCAGGAATTTTGGGCCCTACCCCGCATGGCTGTCATGAACTCGGCATTGCGACCGATCTCCCCCAACCGGCGCCGCCGTGTGCGCCATAAGATTCAGACCCCCGCCTACGCCAGCTTTACCGCTGAGGCCCAAAGCGCCCTGCTCGAACTGCATGAGATCGTTGACATCAGCGAAGACGGTATGGCGATTCAGTGCCACGCTCCGCTGAAATCTGAAGAGCGTGTGGATTTGTGCCTAGATCTCGCCGACTGTCCGGAGCGGATCTATACCACCGGCCAAGTGATCTGGTCCAATCCTTCTGGCCGTGCTGGTCTGCGTTTTTCCGAGCTCCCTCCGGAAACTTTGTCCCGCCTGCGGCAGTGGCTCTTCGTGAACGTGACCGCCGCGGTCGCCCACGGCGAGTCCCGGCCCTATCCAGTTCCCACCCAGGAAGACATCCCTCTACTCCCCAATTTCAGCGACACCTTGGCCGCGGCCACCGCCGTGCAGCGTCAGGTCGAGGCCCTCGGTTCCGATCTTCCCGCCGCGCTACAACTCATCGCGGGACGCGTTCAAACCCTGGTTCGAGCTTCCGGCGCCGCCATCGCTCTGTCGGAAGATGGATCGGACTCCGATCTCCCGTCTGGTGGCGATATGGTCTGCCGCGCCAGTTCCGGTCCCGACGCTCCTCCCGTCGGAGCACGGTTGCAAGTAGGCTCCGGCTTCTCCGGGGAGTGCGTAAAGACCGGCGCGCTGCTCCGCTGCAATGACACCGAGGACGATCCACGCGTCGATCGCGAAAGCTGCCGCGCTCTGGGCATCCGCTCCATGCTCGCCGTTCCCGTGCGCATGGGCGAGAAATCGACGAACGAGAAATCGACCGCTGAAAAATCGCCGGCCGAAAAATCGGTCGGGATCCTCGAGGTCTTCTCCGCGCAGCCAAATACATTTTCCGAGAGCGACGGAAAACTCCTCCAGCGATTCGCGGAAATTGTGCAGGCCGCTCTGAACCGCGCCGCTCGCGCCCAGGACTTACTGGTCCCCACTCCCGTCGCCGTCTCGACTGATTTTTCCCCGAGTCCGGGCAGCGTCCTCTTCGCGTCCCTGCCCGCACAGGAAAAGAAAATCGACAGCCTAGAAAAAAAGCCGGCAAAAAGTTCGGAAGAGAAAATGTTTAGCGGTATCAGCCTGCCGCGTTCTCACCTGATCCTTCTCGTCTGTGCTGCCGCCGCGATCGCACTGGTTCTCGGCTACAACCTCGCGCCTTTAATCCAGAGCAAGATGCAGGGCCACGGACACATGGCAATGCAGTCGGTCTTGGCTTCCTTTCAACCGCCCAAATCCGAGCGCGCCAAGCCAGATTCCGCCGCGCCCGATTCCTCCGCATCCGATCACCCGCAGTTGTCACCCACCCCGGCCAGCGACGCCTCCTCCTTCCAACTCATGCGCCAGATGGCGCAGGATGGCGACGCCGTTGCCGAGAACGCCCTGGGCCTCCGCTATTTTCAGGGCGACGAAAAAAACAGTATCCAGCGCGATGAAAAGCAAGCCTTTTACTGGTTCAACCGCGCGGCCAACCACGGCAGCCTCACCGCTCAGGCCAAACTTGCCTTTCTCTACTGGGGCGGGCGCGGCGTTTCGAAAGATGTGAATCGAGCGTATTTCTGGTCGGTACTGGCCCGCGCCCGCGGCGATGAACAGAGCAAAGATCTAGCAGCCGTCTTGGCCTCAGGCATGACCCGCCCCCAAGCCACAGTCATCGAACGCCAAGCCGACCTCTGGCTGCAAGAGCACCTGGGCAAAAAACCAGGCGCAGGCTACTAACGAGCAAGCGGTTCTGGTAGGGGTGGTGCAGTTTGTCCCTTAAACGACTCTGTCATCCTGAGCGTAGCCGTTTTTCAGGCGTAGCGAAGGATCTCCCGCTTAACCGGCCTGTTGCGTAAGCCGGACTGCACCACTGGCGACCCCATTGGCGCACACATCACACCATCCACCCGCGCTAAAATATTAACAAGAGGATTCCGTGCCCACCCTCCGCGATGTCCTGGACCAGAGAGTCCGCGAAGCCGACGCCTCGCTCTACGAAAAACTCGATAACAATCGCGTCCGCTGTTTTTCATGCGGCCATTGCTGCCCCATTCCCGAAGGCCAGCCCGGCGTTTGCAAAGTCCGCTTCAACCGCGGTGGCACGCTCTACGTTCCCTGGGGATACACTGCCGGAATGCAATGCGATCCCATTGAAAAGAAACCATTCTTCCACGCTCACCCCGGCGCGCTAGCCTACAGCTTCGGCATGCTCGGCTGCGATCTGCATTGCGGCTATTGCCAGAACTGGGTCACCTCGCAAGCTCTGCGTGATCCCAATGCGGTATCGCCGCCGCTCGAAGCGACTCCCGAAGCATTAGTTCGCGATGCTCTCGATCAAGGCGCGAAAGTCCTAGTCAGCACTTACAACGAGCCGCTCATCACCAGCGAATGGGCCGTCGCCGTTTTCAAGGAAGCTCGCGCCAACGGCCTGTTCACCGGATTCGTCTCCAACGGCAACGGCACTCCCCAGGTTCTCGAATATCTGCGCCCGCATCTCGATCTCTACAAAGTCGATCTCAAGAGTTTCGACGACCGCCATTACCACGAACTCGGCGGACGCATCGGCCCCATCCTCGACAGCATTCGCCGCATTCATCAGATGGGACTGTGGCTGGAAATCGTCACCCTCCTCATCCCCGGCTTCAACGACTCCAGCGAAGAACTGCGCCGCCTGACTGAATTCCTCGCCAACATTTCCCCGGACATTCCCTGGCACGTCACCGCATTCCACACCGACTACAAAATGCAAGGAGATGGCCAGCGCGATACCACCCCCGAAGATTTATTGCGCGCCGCCGAAATCGGCCAGCAGGCGGGCCTGCGCTACATCTACGCCGGAAATCTTCCAGGCAGGGTCGGCCCCTGGGAAGACACCCGCTGCCCGCAATGCAGCGAGACGTTGATCAGCCGCTATGGATATTTCATTCAAGACTACTGCCTGACCCCCGAAGGCCGCTGTCCCCGCTGTTCCACGCAAATCCCGGGCCGCTGGGCCACAAAATTCGATGGCCAAATCACCTCCCGCCCGTTCTCTCCCCACAAACGCTCCCGTTTATTTACAATCACCAGTCGTTAAGCATGGTCGTGTGGCGACGGACGCATTCGTCCGTCGCTGATTTTGGCAGTCGCCAGATTTTGACGTCATCCTGACCGGAGCCGCTTTTCAGGCGGAGGGAAGGATCTCCCACGCCACGTGCTGTACGCGTAAGCGGCAGACTTTGATTTTATGTGGGGACAGCCGCCCTCGGCTGTCCGCCGGGCAAAGCCCAGTAGTTTTTGCACTCACTATGCAGATGAAATCCATCCTCTCGCTACTTAGTCTGCTCCTACTAGCATCCTGCTCCCCCCGCGACTTCCTAACCCGCCGTCTGGCCGCCGACCTGATCTCCGCATCCCCCGCCTTCCAAACGCCGCAACAATTCACTCTTCAAACCGGAATCGTCGCCAACAAAGACTACGCATCCCCCGAATATCTGGTCCTCCAACAGCACGGCTGGATCTCAGCCACAAAAGCCCCATGTTCTCCAGGCCTCACACCGCCATGTTGGGATGTAGTCCTCACTCCCTCCGGCGTCGACACGGTGCGAACCTTAATTCCCGCCGATGCGACCGACAAAGCCCTGCTCTTCATCCCTATCACACGCAGAGAACTTCTGGCCGTAACCGGCATCAGCAAGCAAGGCAACGCAGCCGATGTAGACTTCGCGTGGAAATGGGTTCCCTTGAATGAAGTGGGGGCCGCGCTCTATTCCTCCGACCAGCATTATGTTTCCACCGTCAACTTTCGCGACTACGATGACGGCTGGCGCATCCAGCTGAACGCTTTTCATTCCAACCAGTCGCTTGACGATGCCCTCAAAAACGCCGAGCCAGCGCAGTGACATCGCCAGTCAAAACCATCCAGACGAATAAACTCGCGCACGCGCCCAGTTGGATTGTTTCCGCCGCAAAGCTGCTCACACTGAACCGGATTCGTGCGCAAGCGATTGTTCTGGCAGTTTGTTTGTGGGGAGCCTGCGCCATCGATTTCGGCACTCCGAGCCTCTTCGATCGCGCCGGCAACATTAAATTCCAGGATTTTCTGCCGGTTTACGTTTCCGCGAAGCTGGTGGCGCAGGGCCGCGCCGATGAACTGTACAACCATCAAGTCACAGTCAACGCGATCCAGGCAATCGCTCATCAACCGGCAAACGTCCGCCTGCCCAATCTTTACGGACCACAGGTCGCGCTCTTCTTCGTTCCGTTGACTCGATTTTCATTCTCAATCGCAGCGCGAATCTGGGTTACCGCAAGCCTTCTCATCTTCACGGCATGCATCTATCTTCTCTGGCGGTCGAGTTCAGGCTTGCGTCCACACTTAGGGCTCGTTGCTCTCTGCGCCATCGCGTTTCCACCCCTCTTTCATTTCGTCGTGCGCGGCCAGTTGTCGGCTCTTGTGCTGGCCTGCTTCACGGCGAGCTTTCTAGCGTTCCGCGCCGATCGAAACTGGCTCGCGGGAGTTGCTTTCGGATTCCTGATCTTCAAGCCGCAGTTCCTGGTCGCGATCCCGCTAATCCTGCTGCTGTCGCAAGCATGGAAATCATTCGCCGGACTCATCCTCTCCGCCGCCGCGCAACTTCTTCTCACCAGAATTTATTTCGGCCCGGCGGTGATGCACGAATATTTCAAGACGCTAGAACAGGTCTCACGCATGGTCAATGCGTCAGAGCTAAGCCTCGCTCCCACCCAAATGCACTCCCTGCGCGCCTTCTGGACCCTACTGATTCCGTTTCCACAAATTGCGCTCCTGTTCTATATCCTGACTTCCATCGCCGCGATTGCCGTCGCCACGGCTATCTGGAAATCTTCCACTCCACTCGCAATCCGCTTTTCCGCGCTCACGCTCGCCGCCGTCCTCGTCAACCCTCATCTCTTCGTCTACGACCTACTGGTCCTCGCGCCAGCGCTGATGCTGCTTGCGAATTGGACTTTATCGAACTCCGAGGTCCTGTCTTCTTCCACGCTGCAACTTCTTTTGTATCTCGCCTACATCTTGCCTCTGTTCGGACCGCTATCGCGCTGGACTCATCTCCAAATCTCCGTGCCCATTTTCGCCGCGCTGCTGTGGCTTCTCTGGCGGCTCTCAAAAATTCCAACTCGCAAACTTGCCCCAAACGAATCCGCCGTTGTATAACCCTTCTTCTTACCGGGACCCTATGCGAATCCACAAAACCGCCATTATTCTCCTCATCTTCGCGAGTTGCGCGCAGTTCGTCGCAGCTCAAAACAAACCCAAACTCACGCTCGACGAATTCTTCAACTCGGTCAGTTTTCCGTCGATCGAGATTTCCCCCGACGGCAACTCCGTGGTCATCGCCACCGAACGCGCCGACTGGGACCAGCAAATCTTCCGCAAAGATCTTTGGCTCTATCGCGCCGGCAAGAACAATGAAGAAAAGAACGACGACACCAAAGCCGGCCCCCTGATCCAATTAACGCAATCCGGCCACGATACCGAGCCAAGGTGGTCTCCCGACGGCCGCTGGATCGCCTTCCTCTCCGAGCGCAAACCCGCCGCCGAAAAGAGTGGCGATTCCGACACCGATTCCGATTCTAAGAATAACGACGAACCCGCGCAGATTTACCTAATCTCTCCCAACGGCGGCGAAGCTTTCCCCATCACCCAGGGCGAAGAAGAAGTCCACACATTTTCCTGGTCAGCCGATTCGCAAACCATTTACTTCGCTACCCGCCAGCCCTGGACCAAGCAGCAGAAAGACGACTACAAGAAAAAGTGGAAAGATGTCATCCAATACCGCACCGCCGAGCGCGGCGACACCATCTTCGCCCTCGACGTTCCGGCCGCGATTGCCCGCCACGCGTCCGCGCCCGCCAAAACCGACGCCGGTTCCGAAGTTCACAAAGAGACTGAGGATCTGACGCCCGGGGCGCTGCCCGTGACTACATCTCCGCTGCGAGTGGATCGTCTATGCCTATCCCCCGACGGCCACAGACTTGCGTTTCTCACCAATGCCGTCAACCAGCGTCAGGAAAAGATCGAAGACGTAGAAATCTACGTCGTCGAGCCGCAGGCTCCTTCACCCATCCAAAACTTCGTTCCCTCGCGCCGCATCACCCACAACGAAGCCGTTGAAACATCGCCCCGCTGGGCCAGCGACTCGCGCCACCTCTTCTTCACCGTTGAAATCGGTGACGTCTCCGCTCCCTACCGCGATCTTCAGCCGCATCTCTATTGGGTCGATACGGACACGGGCAAGGTTGAGCAATGGGGCCAGGATTTCCCCGGCGAGATCATGAGTTATGGAATCTACGGAAACGGCGTCGTTATGAACGCACGCCTTGGCACTGAAGTCCAGTTGTACACTGCCGCCAACCCCAACGATCCCCTGCATCCTTTGAGCGGTCAAAAAGGAACCTACGAAGAACTCTCCACCGGCGAGCGAACCAAGCGAGTCGCATTCGGATATTCCTCGCTCACTCAGCCCGCTGAAGTTTACCTTGCCGAAGGCCCGAACCTGCTGCAGAGCGCCCGTCCCCTCACCTCCTTCAATCAACTCTTCACCGAACGCGATCTCCCGCAAGGCAAGCCCTATAGATGGAAGGCCGACGACGGCACCACCGTCGAAGGCATGCTGATTTATCCTCCCGATAAATTCGAACAGAAGCATCTCCCCATGCTCACCCTGATCCACGGCGGTCCCGCCGACGCCGACGGCAACCACTTCGAAGCCGACTGGTACCAGTGGTCCGCCCTCGCCGCCACCAACGGATGGCTGGTCTTCGAGCCCAACTACCGCGGCAGCACCGGATACGGCGACAAATTCCTCCAGCAGATCGTTCCCGTCATCGTCTCGCGCCCAGGCAAAGACATTCTCGAAGGCGTCGACGCCCTGGTCAAAGACGGCATCGCCGACCCCGACCACCTCACCATCG
Organism: uncultured Acidobacteriaceae bacterium; assembly: GCA_963801885.1. GTDB lineage: Bacteria > Acidobacteriota > Terriglobia > Terriglobales > Acidobacteriaceae > Sulfotelmatobacter. Next base: position 984,088 of record CAWDGL010000008.1, on the reverse strand, counting down.
CCGGCTACAGCTATGGCGGATACATGACCAACTGGCTCATCACCCAAACCACCCGCTTCAAAGCCGCCGTCACCGGCGCGGGCGCGGTCGAGCACATCGGCAACTGGGGCAACGACGACACCACCTACGACGACGCCTACTTCCTCGGCGGACGCCCCTGGGAAGTCCCGCAGCGCTATCACGACGAAGCCGCCATCTTTCAAATCGACAAAGTCAAAACGCCCACCCACATGGTCGCCGGCGCCGACGACATAAGAGTCGCAGTCCTCGAAGACTACCTGCTAGAGCACGCCCTCTACTCGCTAGGCATTCCGAATGCATTACTAGTCTTCCCCGGCGAAGGCCACAGCCTAAGCAAAAATCCTTGGCACGGAAAAATCAAAGTAAGAGAAGAACTGAAGTGGTTGCAAAAATACGGAGGCATGCCGGCAGCCAACTGATTCAATCTGAAAAGTGCCTAAGAGGGGTGAGATTAGAATGATGGTCAATTCTTGTACACAAGAGCGGGCCGCTCAGACTGGAAGTACTTTTTGCAACGATCAATGGGGTTGGCGCAGCTGAGAGATCCACTAAGCCTTGCGCACTGTCTTCCGTTCAATGCGTCGCTCATACAGTTCGCCTTGAAAAATACGCTTCACATAAATCGAAGGCGTGTGAATCTGATCTCCGTTCAACTCTCCCGCATCCACCAGATTCTCCACTTCGGCAATCGTGATCTTGGCCGCGGTTGCCATCATAGGATTAAAATTGCGCGCGGTCTTGCGATAAATCAAATTCCCTTCGCGATCGCCCTTCCACGCTTTCACAAATGCAAAATCCGCCTTGAGGCCGCGCTCCATCACGTAAGCGCGGCCATCAAACTCGCGTGTTTCTTTGCCTTCGGCGACCACAGTTCCAACACCAGTCGGCGTGTAGAACGCTGGAATTCCCGCGCCCCCTGCGCGAATGCGCTCGGAAAAAGTCCCCTGCGGCACCAGATCCAGCCGGATCGTGCCCTTAAGCACCATGTCCTCCAGCAGGCGATTTTCTCCCACGTACGATCCAATGTGATGCACGATCTGGCCCGCGGCCAGCAACAATCCATTGCCCACGCCATCGACGCCTACGTTGTTGCTGATGGTGTGCAGATTCTTCGTGCCCCTGCGCACCAGTGCGCGAATCAGATTCTCCGGCATCCCACACAGTCCGAAGCCGCCAATCATGATGGTCGCGCCGTCAAACACATCGCGAATAGCTTCGTCCGCATTGGCGACAACTTTATTCATAGCGCACAGGATTCTAAATGAATTTCACCACGGAGGCACAGAGGCACGGAAGAACAAGAGATGCATCAGAATGAGGCAGGCAGATTAGACCAAAAACACCAATTGATTTTCTCTGTGCCTCTGTGTCTCTGTGGTGAACTATTTTTTCTTGATCGCAGGCTTCCGCAACAGATGTGCCTGCTCGAATTCCTCCGCCAATTGGCGCTTTGCCAGATTCTCGCGAATGTGTGCCAACCGCTGCTCCACTTTCCACAAGGCCTTTTCCAGATTGCCTTTGTTACTGATCGCAATGTCGCGCCACATCGAATAGGGGCTCGCCGAAATCCGCGTCATCTCCTGCAACGCGCGTCCACCGGCAGGCAGCAGCGGAGCTTCATCGCCGAACTCCTCGACGAGCGCCGCGGCGAGCGCAGTCGAAATCATTTGCGGGAGGTGACTGATCCAGGCGCAGAGCCGGTCATGCTCTTCCGCGGGCAACATGGCAATGCGCGACCCGATCTGATCGATCCATCCGGAGAACTCGGCAAACAATCCTTCGTTCAAATTCTGTTCCGGCAGCGGTGTAAGAAACCAAACTGCTTTCTGAAACAAATCCGGATCCGCATAGTCCACTCCACTCATTTCGCGTCCCGCCATCGGATGCCCCGGCAAGAAACGCTTGCCAGCATTTTTGCCGAAGACTTGCACCGCGCGCTCGACCACGGCACTCTTGGTGCTGCCGACGTCGGTGAGCAAAGTTTTCGCCGGAAGGGAAGGCCCGAGGCGCTCGATCAGATCAACGATTGCCAGGACGGGAGTCGCCAGAACCACCACCTGACTTCCACGTACTGCGTCGCCCGGATTCGCGCTGCCGTCGTCGATTGCGCCACGCCTGCGCGCCTTTTCGATCGTTGCTTCGCGATCACATCCCACAATTCGGCCGGCGAATTTCTTTTTTCGGAGAGCAAGCCCCAGCGATCCGCCAATCAGCCCTGTACCGATAATCGTGATTTGCCGAATCGACATGAAGAATATCTCACCACAGTGTTACGGAGGCGCAGAGAGAACCAATATTTTGGATGTTCGACTTCGGCTGCGTCCTCAAAATAGTAAAATATTGAGTTTATGGCCGGAGGTCGCGTTTGTCTTTCTCAGTGTCTCTGTGCCTCTCTGGTAAAAGCATCCTAAGCGATTTCCCGTCCCACTGCCGGCGCAATCATCCGCAACTCATCCATTAATTTCGCGAACTGCTCGGGGAACAGCGACTGCGCCCCATCCGATAACGCCTTGTCTGGATCGGAATGGACTTCAATTAATAGCGCATCCGCTCCCGCCGCCACCGACGCCCGCGCCATGGGCGAAACTTTGTCCCGGCGTCCGGTTCCGTGGGAGGGATCTGCGGTCATGGGCAAATGCGAGAGCTTGTGAATGATCGGGATTGCAGAAATGTCCATGGTGTTGCGGGTATAGGTTTCGAAGGTGCGAATGCCGCGCTCACAGAGGATGACTTCGTAATTCCCGCCCGACATAATATATTCCGCCGACAGCAGCAACTCTTCGAACGTGGAAGCGATGCCGCGCTTCAGCAGCACCGGCTTGCGCACTTTCCCGAGTTCGCGCAGCAGATTAAAATTCTGCATATTGCGCGCACCCACCTGCAGGATGTCGACATACGGCAGCATCATTGGAATCTGCGAAATCTCCATGACCTCGCTGATTACCAGCAGCTTGAATTTCTCTCCTGCCTCTTGCATTAACTTCAGCGCATCTTCGCCATGCCCCTGAAACGAATAGGGAGAACTGCGCGGCTTGAATGCGCCTCCCCGCAGCACTTTTGCGCCGGCTTTGGCAACAGCCTCTGCCGTGGAAAAGATTTGTTCGCGGGATTCCACCGAGCACGGCCCTGCCATAACTACGATTCTGTTTCCGCCGATTTCGATTCCATTGGCCAACTTAACGATGGTTCCCTCGGGGCGAAAACTTCGCCCTGCCAACTTGTAGGGTGAACTGATGCGGTGAACTTCCTGCACTCCTGGCAACAACTCGATGTTGCGGATATCGAAATCAATTCCGGAGCCGACCGCGCCCAGCACGGTCATACGCGCTCCGGTCGAACGATGCACTTCAAAACCAATCTTCACCAGGTGCTCAATCACCTGCTGGATCAGCTTTTCGTCCGCGCCTTCCTGCATTGCGACAATCATAGAAACGCAGCTCCTGGCTCTTAGCTTCTAGCCTTTAGCTCTTAGCTTTAGCTTCCACAAAATTCTGTCATTCCGAGCGAAGTCGAGGAATCTGCTTTTCGCTCCACCAGCACGACACTCAATCATTTACTTCCGAATCGAATTCAGTCTCCGCCTCGGCGGCCTGCGTTCTTCGGCACAATCTCTTCCTTCTGCACATTTCGCATCACATCCATGATGCGCTCGTAAATTCGCACCAGATCGCGACCCGTCAACGGACCCGGATTCGCCTCTTGGACATTCGCAAAGACAATCCGCTCGCGATCCGGCTCATAAATGGGCAGAGAAGTATTCCGTTTCAGCCGTCCGATTTCAACCGCTGCGCGCGCGCGCTCGCTCAGCAGCTCTACGAGCTTCTTATCGAGCGCGTCAATTTTCTTTCGCCAGTCTTCAATGTCCATAAAAGCTGTGCTCAGCTTCAACAATCTACCAGCTGCGGTCTAAGCTTCGGAACGGGCCAGCAATTGCGGCTTGGCCACTAACAGGCTTCTTACGAACTTCCCCACCGCTGCCGCCTCGTGGCCCGGATTGCGCTCAACCGTTTCTACAATTGCACTGCCCACCACTACGGCGTCGGCAAACGCGCCCACTTCGGCGAACTGTTCGGCCGTGGAAATGCCAAAGCCCACCGCAATGGGTAGTTTGGTGAAACGGCGCAACCGTCGCACAAGCTTCTGCGCATCGCTGGCCAGTTGCTGCCGTTGGCCCGTCACACCGGTTCGGGAGACGGCATATACAAATCCGCGAGACGCGTCCGCGATCCGCCTCAAGCGATCATCCGGGCTGGTCGGCGCCGCCAGAAATATTGGAGAAAGATCATACGCTCGCATCACACGCAAGTATTCCGCCGACTCTTCCACGGGAAGGTCGGTGATCAGGGCGCCGTCCACGCCAGCCGCCCGCGCGACTTTGCAAAATCTCTCCATGCCCATGCGCAAAATCGGATTCAGATAGGTGAAGACGATCAGTCCCGTAGACTGCGCGTGCTGCCTGATCTCGGCCGCGAGCGTCAGCACCTGCCCCAGCGAAGTCGAGTGTTTCAGGGCACGCTCACTGGCTCGTTGAATCACCGGACCGTCGGCCACTGGGTCGCTGAATGGTACTCCGAGTTCAATCACGTCTGCACCGGCCTCGATCGCCGCCAACACAATTTCACGCGTGGTGGCGAGGTCAGGATCGCCGCAGGTTACGTAGACTACCAGCGCCGGCCGTTTGTAAAAGGTCAGGGGCATAGCAAGAATTGCTGATTGTTGATTTCTGATTGTTGATTGAGAGCTGACGTCACCTTATTGCGACCTTCTCAATCAGCAATCAAAAATCATCAATCATCAATCATCAATCAATTTTCAAATTCTCCCGCATGATGCCGATATCTTTATCTCCGCGGCCGGAAATATTTACGATCACGATCTCCGATTTCTTCATCTTGGGCGCGCGCTTCAACACCTCTGCGACCCCGTGCGCAGATTCCAGCGCCGGAATAATCCCTTCCGTTCGCGCCAGAAGGGTCGTCGCCTCGAGCGCTTCCGCGTCTGAAGCAGGCACGTATTCGGCCCGCCCCGCATCGCGCAATGCGGCGTGCTCGGGACCGATCGATGGATAATCCAGTCCCGCCGACACTGAATGGGTTAGCGCAATCTGTCCCCTGGAATCCTGCAGCACATAAGAATATGTCCCCTGCAAAACTCCCGGCGAACCTCCCCGAAACCGCGCTGCATGATCGCCGAGCGCGTCGCCCCGTCCGCCGGCTTCTACGCCGATCAGGCGAACTTTTTTGTCATTCAGAAAGTCGTAAAAGATTCCGATAGCATTCGATCCACCGCCGACGCATGCAATGATGGCGGCGGGCAATTTTCCCTCCGCTTTCAAAATCTGCGCCCGCGTCTCGCGCCCAATCACGCGATGAAAGTCGCGCACCATGGTTGGGTAGGGATGCGCTCCCAACACGCTTCCCAACAAATAATGTGTGGTGCGAACATTGGTGACCCAGTCGCGCATCGCCTCATTGATCGCGTCTTTGAGCGTGCGCGATCCGGAATTGACTCCACGCACTTCCGCTCCCAGCAACCGCATGCGGAAAACGTTCAATTCCTGCCGCCTCATGTCTTCGGTACCCATGTAGACGACGCATTCAAAACCCAAGAGAGCGCATACTGTCGCAGTCGCGACTCCATGCTGCCCGGCGCCGGTTTCGGCGATCACGCGATGCTTACCCATGCGCTCGACCAGCAAGCCCTGCCCCAGACAGTTATTAATCTTGTGCGCCCCGGTATGCAGCAGATCTTCGCGCTTCAAATAGATTTTCGCGCCGCCCAGTTTCTGCGTGAGGCGCCGTGCAAAAAATAGCGGCGTCGGACGCCCGGCGTACGTGAGCAGCAGTTCCTGAAGTCGCATTTTAAACTTGGGATCGCACTTGGCCTTTTCGTACTCGCGCTCAAGTTCCTCCAGCGCCGCCATCAAAGTCTCCGGCACATAGCGTCCGCCGTAAACCCCAAACCGGCCCGGCTCGTTCCTCTTCTTACCTGTCATCCCGAGCGCAGCGTCACCTTTGCGAAGCAAAGATGGCGCGGAGTCGACGGACCTGCTGTCGCCCTGCGACTGCCCCACTCTAGCCGCGCCGTTTTTTGGCGAGACCAAGGAGACCCTGACTTTCGTTGTTCGCAAACTTGTAGCCATTACTAACTCACCTTCCGATCCATCTCGCGCACTGCCCTCACAAACGCTCGCACCTTCTCCGGATCCTTTTTGCCCGGACGCGATTCCACTCCAGAAGCGACGTCGACCCCCCAAGGACGCAAGATTTCAATCGCTTCGCCCACATTTTGCGGCCTCAGGCCGCCAGCAATGACGACCCTGTGGCGCGTGCTTAGATCTGCAAGCGACGCCGCAGCCCGAATCCAATCGAACGCCACGCCTGTGCCTCCTGGTTGCTGGCCGGCACCGGAGTCAACAAGAAGCGCCACGAACTCTCCTTCGCGATCCTGCATTTCGACAGCTAGTCCTTTGTCCTCTATTTGGTCCACAAGAAATTGTGAAATCGGTAAAGCGAGATAAATTTTCTTTTGTCCACGTTTTCTCCGGCTAGGAGGCCAGGCTCCCACATTCGCCAATACCTCCAGAATCTCTGGACCGGACGTCGGGTAAATCTGCAATGCGCTTAGCCCGACTGCAGATCCAACTTCCTCCGCTCTCGCTAAACTATCGCTAACGAAGACTCCCACTTTCTCCACCCCGCCGGGCAACTTCGCAACAATCTCCCGCGCCGCCTCAACTTCAACCCTCCGCGGACTCTGTTCGTAAAACACGAACCCCACGGCGTCCGCGCCTGCTTCCACAGCCATGAGCGCGTCCTCCAGATTTGTCATCCCGCAAATCTTCACCCAGGTCATAAGGGCAGTTGTCAGTCGTGGGTAAAATCCCGGTGCCGGGTGCCCCATGTCTCGCGGCTTTTGCGAGACGTGGGAGTTTTTTCACCTCCCGCTGTGCACTCGCTCCTCGCCACTCGGCACTCGCATCAATTCCCGTAAAGCGTCGCCTGGCGACTCTGCACGCATCAGCGATTCCCCTACCAGAAATGCGTCATACCCCGCGGCTCGCAGCCGGGCAACATCTTCGGCAGAATGAAGCCCGCTCTCCGCCACGCGTAGAGTGCCCGCCGGAAACCGATCTGCGAGTTGAAACGCCGTTTCCAGATTCACCTTAAAGGTTCGCAGATCACGGGTGTTCACGCCCATCAGATCGCATCCTGCATCCACTGCCTGCTGCAATTCTTCACCGTCGTGCACTTCGCACAAAACATCAAGGCCGCGCTGGCGTGCACGTGCCGCGAGAGCAGTAAGCTCTTGCGAAGACAGCGCCGCCACAATCAACAGCACCGCATCGGCCGCGTTTGCCCGCGCCTCCAGCAATTGAAACTCGTCCACGATAAAATCTTTTCGCAAGCAAGGAATCTTCACCGCCGCCGAAGCCTCTCGCAAATTTTCCAGCGAGCCCTGAAAGAATTCTTCATCGGTAAGAATGGACAGGGCCGCCGCTCCCGCGCTTTCGAGTTCCCGCGCCAACTTTGCGGGATGAAAGTCCGCCCGAATCAGGCCCTTAGAGGGGGATGCTTTCTTCAATTCCGCAATGATGGCCACTTCATCACGACTTTTCGACTGCAGTGCCCGCCGAAAGCCGCGCGGCACATGAAGTTCGGACTTTCGCTCCAGTTCGTGGAAGTCCGCCTCGCGCTTGGCCTCGGCCACTCGCGCCCGCGTCGCTGCAACAATCCGCTCCAGAATGGCAGCCATAAAGAATCTTTTGATTATAAGGGACTGAGAAGGTTACGAGTTTTTTCGAGCGCCAGCGAGTCGAACCAGCCGTCGCTGAGAGACGGTCGCGATGAGCACTGCGAGGAGATCCCCATTTCGCCGTAAGAAGACCAACTGATATTACTTGCAGATATCAGTCACGGCTTTGTAGGGCTTCTCTGCGACCGCGGGATATTTGAGTTTCTTCGCGTCCATCCATTGTTCGAGCAACGTGCCACCGTACTTCGATCCCATGTCCGGATCGGTCGCGTAGGCGGGATCGCTTTCGGCCTCTTCCAAGGTGACCAGTTTGAATCCCTTCTTCTGCAACAGATCTAGCGCGTCTGGAAGAATCGTGCTGGTGAACGCTCCCAGATGGAGGAGCAGCACATGATTGATGTCGTGCCCGTATACCAACTTTGCTAAATCTCGTCCCGCATCCAAATAGGCCGAGGCGGTACTGAGATAGCTCGATCGCAGCCACGCAATCGAGGTCGCATCCTTCTTTGCTACGCAGCGCGCGTAGGCGCTGTTCCACATGTAGTCTTCCCAATCGAGCGTCACTTGCGCCACGCGATATTGATGCGCCACCAAATAAGCTCGCACTTCGCGCCGTTTTTCGACCGTGTCACCCTCGCGCAAAAAAGGGTACCGCAGCCAATGCCAATTCGTATCTTTTGCAGCCACCAATTCCAGTACCGGCTCGTTTTCTGCAATCTCGCGTTCAAAGGCCTCTGCCGGATTCACGTTCAAATCCATGTGCGAGTACGTGTGATTTCCGACGGGCTCCGCGTCTGCCCACAATTTCAGTGCCTGCGCGGCATCCTCGTTGCCCTCCAATCGCTTGGCATTGACGAAGCCATACACGGGAGGAGCATGGCGTAATTTCAAGATCGCTAAGGCATTCCCGGCGATTTCTACCCGCGTCATCCCCGGTGGAAGCTCTCCATTCAGCGGCAGATCGTCAAATGTAATTGCGACATTTTGCGCCGCACAAAGTTGGAGCAGTGCGAAGCAACAGATGGCCACCAGAGTTGCGCGGCAGGGGAAACGACGAAGCGAATTCTTCATGCGGAAAGTGTAATCCATCCAGCGAACCGGCGAGATTAAGGTTACAGTTGCGTATGTTCCGCCGTTTGCACATCGGTGTCGGGCACCGGCTTACTTCCGGAGACAGTGAAATCCCGAACGTCATTGAGCACGAACGTGGGCACGCCGGCGGCTGAAGGAGCTTTTATACGCGCAAAGTCAGCGCCTTGAACGTCCGCGAGAACGAAGGCCGGGCGCGCATCCGCCGTGGAATGTTCGATCTTGCTTCTTTCCATTTCCAGACCGCGGACGTGGCGAATAAAAAATCCCTGCGCAGGAGTCGTTCCAAACATATTGGGCTCGGGATAATCTTTTTCTTTCTCTGGGGGCTGGCGCGCGGCATCTTCTTTGGTTCCTCCGCCTTGGTGAAAAATCAAGAGATTGCTCAACTTGATGTCTTCGATGGGATGCTCTGGAATTCCCGCGAGAATGGAGCAGATAAGCGGCGAGGCGGCGGTCTGGCAGGTTATATTGTTCAGAATCACGCGGCGCAGAGCGCCGACCGGAACATTCGCCGGCCCGCGCATGCGCGCGCCCAACCGCAGAAAAATGGGTGCGCCCACCAGATCGCGCATCGTGATGTTGGTGATGCTCACATCTTCAATCACCGCGCCATCCACGGATTCGATGGCCAGCCCATTGCAACCGTCGAAAACGCAATTGGAGATGGAGATGTTTTTGAAACCGCCGTTCGATTCCGTTCCGAATTTGATCCGGCCGGTTCGCGGTACTTTCTCGTCGGGGCCGAACCGCTTCCAAGTTGCGTCCAGGAGTGCGCCCTGCTGAAAGCTGCCGCTGACGAGGCAATCACTGATCGTGACCATTTCTGTCGCTCGCGCATATCCCAGCGCGAAAGAACTCTTCAGGCAAATGCCGTCGTCCCAAGGCGAGTTGACGCTGCAATTTGAAATTCGCACGTTGCGGCAGCAATCAATGTCCATGCCGTCGCGGTTCGTGTCGATCTTTAAATTGTCGATGGTGAGGTTGTCGACGCCAGTCGCGAGAATGCCGAAGTGGCCGCCGTGCAGAATGGAAAAATCCCGCAGCAACACGTTGCGGCAGTTCTTAAGAGCAATGGCTTTATTACCGGCGCCGGGCTGCTCGGCCTTGGGCCCAGTTCCCCAGCCGCGGCTCAGGCCTTTACCCCAGATGAGTCCCGGGCCGCAAATCGAAATGTCTTCCAGGCCTTCGCCCCAGATCAAACTGTTGTGCCAGTGATTGTGGCCGAAATCCTGATAGCTCTCCCACGGTTGATTTGACTCGGCCGCGTCATAGCCGCCGCTTGCGCCCTCTGCGGGTGAATCTGCCGCCACCAGCGTCGCGCCGTGCGCGAGATAAAGACCCACGTGGCTCTTAAGATGGACGGAATAAGAAAGATAATTTCCCGCCGGGAAACAAACAGTTCCGCCGCCGGCTCCTGCGGCTGCCTCGATGGCGCGGTTAATCGACGGCGTGTCGAGCGCTTTCCCGTCGCCTTTGGCTCCGTAGGCCCGCACGTCATAGACTGCCTTGCGTTCCGCGTCTTGAGCGAGGGCGCTCTCGGGCGAGGCAAGCAGTTTTCCGCTGACAATTCCTGCGCCTGCCGTTTTCAAAAATCCGCGTCTTGCGATTTCATCGGATCGCATAAGTCCCTCGTGAAGACCAATCGCTACCAGTGTTACGGTGCCGCCACGCGCTTCAAATAAAATTTGAAAAAATCTTCCGCGTTTGAATCGAGACAGACCTCTCCATTCGGCGGACCCGGTTCTTCGCGGGTGTAGCCCTTTTCATCGATGGCTATGTGCATTTTCCGGACCGGACATAAATCCGGGCGCAATGCAAAGACGATGGTCATGGGATCAAATAATGTCGGAGTTTCTTGCCCCCACAAGTGATAGAGAATTGCGAGTTGATCGGAAACCGCGGTTCCCCGGCTAAACAAAAATGCACGTTTCACTTCATCCATTTTCAGTTGAGTTGAATCGAGCGGCATTACGAAGAGCGGAACGCCGGCGGCGAATAATTTCTTCGCTGATGGGACGTCGTTCAAAATGTTCCATTCAGGCATGGGCGGAACGGGCGCCGTGTATCCCAAATCGCCATATCCGCGGCGGATCGATCCCCCCATCAGTACCACGCGCTTCAGTTTCCGAAACGTGGCCGCATCGGTATCGATCGCCGCTCCCACATTCATCAGCGGACCAATCGCAATCAGCGTGATCTCTGCCGGATATTTGCGGATCTGTTCTAGCAGGAACTCCACGGCGTCTGCGTGCGAGGTCTTGGCAAAATGCGTGGCCTCGCCATATTTCCGCTGCGACATTGGATTCTTCGGAGCCGTTGCCTTTCCCGCCAGCACGGGGATCTCCGGACGTCCTAATTCGGCTAAGAAGCGATCGGTCAGCCTGGCACGGGCCTCGGTATCGCCGAATGTAGTCATTACGCCGAGAATCTGCAGCTCTGGACTTTTCACAGCCAGAGCCAGCGCAAACGCGTCGTCAATGTCGTCGCCGATGTCGGTATCGATGATGATTTTCTCGGGCGCGTGTTCAACGGCTTGCGCGTGCGTAAGCCCGGGATGTATGCACGCCGCTAGAGCGAGCAGGCATTTGAAAACTGCGGCGCAGCGTACGTCTCGGTTCATCTTTGTTCTCTCGAGTGTTCTGCCGAACAACAATATCACTCAATTTATTGGAGGAGGTTCTAGTACGGAAGAAATTAATCCGAGAATGCCTCGCGACGGTCGATGGCGACGCCGCCGTATCTACCGTGCATCACATGCGATTCGAAAACCGTAGTCCGCATATTGGAACTCCGGAGGGATGCTGGAACGGGCGGAGCAGCGGGCTACTTTGATGTGGTGCCGCCAAGATCCTCCGCGGGAAGATTTGCGCTTAGTCTCGCCGGGGCCGCGCGGGTTGCGCTCAGGAGAAATGCTGTAATAGTTCGGATCGTACCAGTCGCTGCACCATTCGTGGACATTGTCGCCAATGTCGAACAAGCCGAAAGCATTGGGAGCATAGCGCGCGACCGGCTCGGGGCCGGTTTGCCAGCGCGTGGCGTAATCGGGCAGCGACTGCGGTGGAGCATCGCCCCAGGGAAAGTTCTTCTGTTCCAGGCCGCCGCGGGCGGCGAGCTCCCATTCTGCTTCCGTAGGCAGACGGTAGATGCGCGCGCTTTGGGAGCTGAGCCACTCGCAGTATCGCGTGGCTTCGAACCAGGAGACTGCCGTCACTGGCTGCTGCGGATGATTGAAGTTGGGATCTCGCCAGAACGGTGGCGGCGCGGTGTTGGTGGCGCCGAGAAAACCGGCGTATTCGGCGTTGGTGACTTGCATGGCGGCCAGCAAAAAAGCGTCGACCCAGACGCGATGCACTGGACGCTCGCAATCCTGGCCTGAGGCGGAGCCCATCAGAAACCACGCAGCCGGAATTTCGACTAACGGTGGTTCGAGCGCGAGGACCGAGGTACTTGAAATGGCCGGAGTGGTCATTGAGGTTGCCGGATTTTCTTCAACAGAGATAAAGTTTACCAGCGGCCGATGGCTGGGAGGAGTGCAATGGCGGAGAAGAAGCTGCGATTCAAGGTGAAGTTGGAAGGCGAGGGAGGAAACTCGACGGCCTGGCTCAACGCCCCATTTGATGTTCCAGAAACGTTTGGCACGCGGGCCCGCGTCCCGGTGAGGGGAACGATTAACGGCTTTCCCGTCCGGTCGTCGCTGATGCCGATGGGAGGATGTCACGGCATGGCGGTCAACAAGGCGATGCGCGAGGGAGCGAAGGCCGGGGCGGGCGACGTGGTCGAGGTGGTACTGGAACGAGATACCGAGCCGCGCACCGTGGAGGCTCCGGCGGAACTGAAGAAAGAATTGGCGAAGAGCAAGACAGCGCGGGAACGGTGGGGCAAGTTGGCATTCACGCATAAAAAAGAAATTGCTCTTTGGATTTCGGCGGCGAAGCAGGACGAAACGAAGAAGCGGCGCGTGGCGAAAGCAATGCAGGTTTTGAAGACCGGAACGAAGTGGACTGGCTAGTTAAGCAGCGCGTGGTTGAGCAGAGCATCTTTCAGCCGCGCAATCGCTTCACAACTTCGGCAATGTTGTTTTCCTGGAAAAGCCGGATGGCGGCGATGCCGGCCGCTCCTGCTGCCAGGCAGGATTGAGCGTTGGCTACAGTGATTCCGCCGAGGGCGAGAACTGGAATATTTGCGGCGCATGCCTCCCGAAGAAGTTTCAAGCCTGCCGGCGACGCGTCTTTTTTCTCGAAGATGGGGGAGAAAACCGCAAAGGTTGCCGAGCGGGCGGCGGCCTGAGCTACTTCTGCTGCCGAGTGACAGGAGACTGCGATCAGCGGTTCCCGTCGTGAGCTTTCGTCCGCGCCGCTGGGCCACATTCTTCGCAGATCTTCGGGAGATACGTCGTCGGAGCGGAGATGGACGCCATCGGCTTGAGCGGCAAGAGCGACATCGGTTCGCGAATTGATCAGCAGAGCAGTTCTCAGTTCCCGGTTCTCAGTTCTCAGCTGGGTGATGATCCTTACAGACTCGCGCGCCAAGGATTCGAGACTAAATGTGGGGAGATCTTTTTCGCGCAGTTGAATGTAGTCGACGCCGGCGAGGGCGGCTTCGGCAATTTTTTCCAGCAGGCGGCTTCGGCGCGAGGATTCGTCGCCTGGAAAGGCCGTGCGATCGGTAATGTAGTAGAGGAGGCAGCGCGCGGACATCAGGTATCAGCAAGTTTACTGGAAGGCGATCTTCTGGTTATTCATTACGACAAACTCGATGCTTCTCCTACGGTCTAGTCTTGGCAATTTCCGGCAGCGCTTCGCCTTCTTTCTTAGGCGCGCCGCCGAGATGATATTTCGTCAGGCCGTCGCGCAGGAACTCGAAGGCATCATCGGGTGAGTCGACGATTTTAAATTGATTAAGATCAGCCGGAGAAATGGTGCCGGCGTCAACGAAGGCTTGAAAATTGATGATGCGATGCCAGTACTCGCTGCCGTAGATGACGACCAGAATTTTCTTGGCCAGCTTGTCGGTCTGCGCGAGTGTCAGGATTTCAAAAAGTTCGTCCATGGTGCCGAAGCCGCCGGGAAATATGACCAGGGCTTTGGCAAGATATGCGAACCAGAATTTGCGCATGAAAAAGTAATGGAACTGAAAGTTCAGCGCCGGAGTGATGTATTGATTGGGACTTTGTTCGAAGGGAAGCTGGATGTTGAGGCCAATGGTTTTTCCGCCGGCTTCGTGGGCGCCAAGGTTGGCGGCTTCCATGATGCCGGGCCCTCCACCGGTCGTGACGACGAAACGACGTCGACGGGCCGGAATCTGAATGGACCATTTGGTGAGCATGTGAGCGAGCCGGCGCGCATCTTCGTAATAATGAGCCATGTCGACGCCCGCTTGGGCGAGTTTCAGGTCTTTTTCGAGTTCAGCCGCGGGCCGCGCGGATTCGTTCTGCTTGATGACGTCAAGATTTTTTGCGGCGTGGTTCTGTCCTGTAAAGCGAGCGGAGCCGAAGAAGACGACGGTGTCTTGAATCTGCTCGCGACGAAAGCGCGCCAGCGGTTCCTGATATTCCGCCAGGATGCGAAGAATGCGGCCGTCGGGACTGTTCAGGAAAGAAGGGTTTTCATAAGCCACGGGCGCGGATTTGAGGTGGTCGGTCATAGAAGAAGTCGGGTTCTGAGTTTGGATTTTTCGTGATCGCGCCGGGGTTCTAAACTATTGCTGCTCGTGGTAGTGGAGCGCCTCCCAGAAACCGATCCAGATATCGAGCAGACCGAGGCCGCTACACAGGCCGCGGAAAAAGCCATTGGAAACGATTGATCGCAAACCGGGAAACGAAAGCAGCAAATAATTGTCGGTCCACTCCGGCGTCCAGGGCAGAATGATCAGAAGCACTCCCGCCACGGCGCTGACCAATACAAACAGAAAGACCGATGCACGATGCATCCACACCTTGATGGGACCATGGTTCTGGGCGTCGGACTCAGCGGAAGGAGTCAGGAGCGCGGTACGCGTTTCCTGCGAAGGAACCGGCTGCGGTGGATTCCCGGATGCTCCTGAAAAGGGCGATCGCTCCGTCATCGGCGGCCCCGCGGAGAGACGGCAAAGATATCCCCGTAGCGCACACCGGACCCCGGTTGAAGAAAATTCGGGAGGAAAGCCATCGGGCTATTCTACGACTTCAGGGCCTTGATGCGCTCGGCGACGTCGCGGTAATCGATATTGCTGCCGTAGACGTCCATGAAGTGATGCAAGGCGGCAGGCTTGTCGCCAGAAGCCTCGTAGGCCGCAGCCAGTTCGTAGTGGAGGGCGACGCGGGTTTCGCTATCGATGCCGGAAACCTTGAGAGCTTTGTCATACCAGCGAACGGCGGCTTCGGGCACGCCCTTTTCCAGGAAGCACTGCGCCAGCCAGGTATAGGTCTGCATGATCTGCGGAAACGGTTTTCCATGATCGAAAGACTGGCAGGCCTTCTGCAGTTCTCCAATCGCTTCGTCCAGCAAGCCCATTTCGCGGAAGGCGATGCCCAGGTTGTAATGGGTTTCGGGATCTTCGTCGCTCGAGGCGACGTCGGCCTCAAGATCATGTTTAAGTTCGCCAAACATTTCGGCGAGATCAACCCCGGCGTCGTCGCCAAACGGCGACGCCTTGGGGGCCGCGGGCGCTACGTGAGCGGCGGGAACGTGAGCCGAAACAGAAACAGGCGCTGTGTGGATTACCGCAGCCGGGACGGAAGCATGACCGGCCGGCGCATGGGAAACTGGGGGCTGCGGCGTAGGAGCATGAATAGCTGGAGCCTGCCAAGCGGCGGCCGGAGCGGGCTCTGGCACCGGCGGTGCCGTTGCGAGAGGCGGTGCGACGTGATGGACCGGCGAAGCCGAGGCAGCAGCACTGGCAGCCAGCGGCGGAATGACCTTTGCAGCCTGCTCGGCGATCGCCGGCAGAGGGGCGACCGAGTGAACGGCGGCCGGTGCAGCGACTACCGGCGCAGAAATCGCAGGTGTTGGCTTAGGCGCAGCTTTTGCGACGGCTGATGGCTCCACTTGAGCGACCGGAGCCGCTTTCAAGAAATCTTCTCCAAGGGACGCTTCAATGTCAGCGACAAACTCACCCAGAACTGGAGCGACGGTTTCAGCTGAGGCTGCCGGCTCAGCATGTGCGACTCGAGCGGCCGGGGATGAAATCGCCGGAAATGAGATCGATGGAGCCGGTGCTGCTACGGCGGGCACCATCTTTGCCGTCTCGGGCAGGAAGCCATCGCCCAAAGAGGTTTCAAGATCGGAAACGAATTCCTTCAGAACGGTTGGTTCGGGTTCCGGTGTGGTCTCATGGGCCACGGGCACAGGCTCGGGTTCAACCGCAGCTTCGGCGACGACTGGAATCTCTTCGATTTCGGGCTCGGCGGCAACAATCGCGGGTTCTTCGACCGCAGGCATTTCAGCCGTAGCTTCGGCTGCGGGAGGTTCCTCAAGGGAAACCTCGATGCTGGGAATATCGCCAGCCGTAAGTTCTTCGAATACTGGTTCTGCGGGCGCTGAATCGTCTTCCTCCGCCGGTTCCGCGGCAGCTTCCACTTCGGCCCGGAGCTGATCGAGCTTGGCTTGATCGCTGGTCAGAGTTTGAAGTTTGGCAAGGGCCGCCATGGCTTGCGCGGGCATGCCTTGAGCAACATAGAAACGAATTTCGTCTACAGTCTCGGCGGCTTTGCTGGATTCGGGCACTTCATCGGTCGCGGCGGCCTCGGCGCCCTCCACTTCAGCCGGCGCTGTCTCGGGAGCGTCAGTTTCAACCGTGATGGCGTCATCCCATTCCGAAGAGAGATCGATCTCAGTGGAAGACGCATCTGTTCCGTCTGAGGGCGCAGAAGACGCGTCAACGACAGCAAACTCCGTTTCAGCCGTAGCTTTGGTCGCAGCTTCGGTGGCATGAGGCGCTGTCGGCCACGGCGAAGCTGCCGGAACGGCAGCCGTAGCATCTTCGGTTGCTTCTTCCTCGGTCGCTTCTTCCTCGAGCGTGACTTCGTCGGCGGAGGGTTCTCCGATGGAAAACTCAGGCACGCCAATGTCGGCATCGTGATCGTCGGCACTTTGAATGTGGGTTGAGGGAACAGCGGGAGCGGCCGTCGACAAAATTGGGGCGCCAGTCGTATCCGCCGCAGGGGCGGCGATCGAGGAACGTTCCTCATAGCGCTCAGCCAATTCGCCGTAGCGAGTCGCTTCTTCGGGATATTCAGCTTCGGAGTAGACGCGTTGCAGGGTGCGGCAGCAGACGCCAGCCTCGCCGAAACGGCCCGCGCGGGTGTGCAACGCGGCCAGTCGCTGATTGATGCGGAGATCGTCGGGCGCCATGGGCAAAGCGCCCACCAGCGGTCCCAATGCCTTGGCGGGCATGTTATATGAAATGAAGAGCTCGGCATCGGTGAGAGCAGAGCGGACCGCTAGCGAAATCTCGTCAGAATAGTGCTGATGGACTGACGGTGCCTGGGCTTCCAGATCCTCAACCAGCACCACGGCTTCTTCCGGCGTGATCAGCTTACTTCCGGAAGTGCCGCCGCCAAGTTGACTCACCACCTGCTGGTAATTCTGCATGTGCAGCGGATTCGCCGGTTCGACGGTCGCCAGCTTCTGGTAAAGATCGCGAGCCCGTGTTAGGTCACCCGACTGCACACTGGCATGAGCCAGCAGTTCCATAACTTCGCTGACGTGCGTGGTGTCCCCAGCTTTGTGAAACAGGTCCAGCAACTTCTGGAGCGAGTTCGGATTGTCGCGCACGTGGCCAATGATGGCGTGCAGACTGTCGACAACTTTGTCGGAGTTTTCTCCCAATAGCCGTTCCGCGTGTTGATCGAAAACCTGGAGAGCGTTTTCGTACTGGCCGGCCTGCATGAGCGCATCGACAAAACTGGAAATCGCTGCCAGATCGTTGTGCACCGAGAGCAGTTTGCTGGCGACGGCTCCGGCTTCAGACAGCTGTCCCGTCTGCAAATAAGCTTTGAGCAGATCTTTCAACCCGTCGGGATTGGAATCGATGTCGGGAACTTTTTGCAGCGCCGCAACCGCTCCCGCCGCGTCGCCTGACTCGATCATGTTCTTGCCTTGCATGAGCAATGCGTAACTGTTGCCGGGATCGAGAGTCAGCATGCGCTGCAGAATTTCTTCGGCGCCGCTCAGCGATCCTTTGGAGCGTAAGCTCTCGGCTGCGGCTGAGAAGATTTGCCAAGCTTCCGTTTTCTTATTGAGCCGCAAATAAACTTCTGCCAGGCGGACCCGCATGTTGCTGTTTTCCGGATCCATTTCCAGAATTTTCTGGAAGATGCGGACCGCATTCTCGAGCTCGCCGGCCTTCAGGAATTCTTCGGCGACTTGCAGATACTGGGCGCGGGCGTCATTGAAAAGACCTTGCTGCGAGTAAAGCTCTGCAAGTTTCAGCAGGCTCTCCAAAGAGCTCTGCAGCTTGCAGATCTTCTTGTACATCGCGATAGCCTTAACCGTGAAACCCTGGCTGGCATAGGCATCGCCTACGGTCTTGAAGCACACAGTCGCTTTATCGGTTTCTCCCAGGCGGGAATAAAGATCGCCTACGGTGTTGGTGACCGTCAGATCCTTGGCGTCGTTCTTCAGGACCTTTTCGTACTCAGCAATGGCGTTCTGGATTTTGCCCTGCTGGACGTACTTCTCCGCATTGCTGAGAGCCTTTTGCTTGTTGAATCCAAACAACGCCATAAGAGTGCGAACTCCAGACCCTGGTCTTGGCGCCAAAAGCGCCGAAAGTTCGGGAAACTTTTCCCGGCACGCCATGACAAGTGCGACAGGCATGCTCGGAAGGTCATCTCACAAATTGGCAGATGGACCTGCCGGACAAGGCCAATTGTACGTCTGGAAGTCATGAACCGCATGGTTACCAAGGGTTACCAGAAGGGAGTGTACGAATGGGTTACCAAGGGAATCAGAGGGAGGAGTGACAGACCCTAAGGTCGGCGACTTTTCGTCGATTGCCGGTAGTATCAATGCAGTATAGGAAGCAGCGTCAGGGCAGTGTATTTTCGACGGGAATTCTAGAAAAAGCGGGAACGAAGGGGCAATGCAGTTATGACTTGGATTCGAACCGTTTCGCTGCTCGAGGCTGACGAAAAGCTGCGCCGGGCGATTGAGGGCGAGAAGTCGCTTTATCCGAAGGAATATGGCGATCCGGTGCATCCGGATCCTTCGGGAGCCTCGTCGATTGTGGGATCTCATACGCTGATTCCCGAGGCGCTCTATCACGCCTTCAGCACGTTCGGAGCGCTCATGTCGCCCGAACTGCCCTTGGCACGGCGGCAGCACGAAATGATCGCCACCATGGTCTCGGTGACGAATCGATGCGTATATTGAATCGAGTCACACGCAGAGTTTCTGCGTAGGGTGACGCTCGATAAAGCATTGGTGGAGGCGCTGCAGAAGGACTATGCTGCCGCGCCAATCCCCACTCAGGATCGCGTGATGCTCGACTACGTGATTAAGCTGACCAAGGATGCCACGAAGGTTCAGAAGGCTGATATCGAAGGATTGCGCAACGCCGGATTCGACGACCGCGGGATTCTGCAGATCACTCTGATCGCGTCATGGTTCAACTACATCAATCGCGTGGCCGATGCGCTGGGAGTGGGGCGGGAGTAGCTTCATCAGCGCTTACCATCAAACGGCTCAACGCGATTTAGAAGCTTGCGAGTTCGCGCTTTCATGGCAGGCGTGCCGCTCCGAGTCGCCTCGCCCAGAATTTTTAGTACTGCGGGTCGAATATTGGCGTCAGCCTGGGCCAAATCGGCCAGTCCCTGTAGAGCGAAGACCTTGACAATGGAACTTCGATCGTTCAGATAGGCCATCAGCGAACTGACTACAAGTCCCTTTTGCCGTGGGTTCAGCGACGGCCTCGGCATCATGATGGCGAGATGTCAGCGTAGTTCCTGTTGCGTGGCCTTCCTCATCAACCCAAGAAGTTCTTTCTAGTAGGGCTGGAGGAGTTCGGGATGCTGGCGCGTAACTTTCTCGGCCGCATCGGCGGCCCGCATTCGCACCAGAGTATCCTCTGCCCACAAACCTACGATTAACTGCGGGAATAGCTCTGGATCACGCGATAAAACTGCGGCCACTTCGTCGGAGCGGCCGATTGTCCTGCGGTCTCCTCCTTCCAGGAGAGAAAGGATGTTGTTTCGCGCTGGGTTCGGAACGCGCATCGGAACAGCCAGAGTACACAACCGCACCGCAAAAAGCATCTTCGCGGGGAATTGGGAACGTTGGGACAATTTGAAGCTGGCCAGCTTCCGGTTTTTGTGGAAACCTTCCACTAGACTTGAAGCGGGACCGTGTGAACGTCTCGGTAGCTATGGCTGAGTCAATCGCAGAATTCTTTCTGGAAAATTTTCAAGCGCATGCGCAAGAGTGCGCCTATCGCCAGCGCCGCGGATACCGTACAGAATCGTTTACTTACAAGCAGATTCTGAAGATGGCCTTGGCTTTTGCGCACGACCTCGAAACGCGGGGTATAGCAAAGGGCGATCGCATAATGCTGTGGGGGGAGAACTCCGCGCAGTGGGTCGCGGCGTTTTTCGGGTCTGCGCTGTGCGGTGTAATTGTTGTGCCGATGGATGACGGGGCCTCGCCCGATTTTGCGATGCGCGTCTCGCAGCAAGTGTCTGCCAAATTGCTGGTTGCCTCCCGGCGTCATGCGAAAGAATGCGTGGAGACGAAAGTTTCGCTGGCACCCGTCAGTCTGGAGAATCTCGGTCAGGTGGACGAGGCGAGGTCTGATCCGCCGAAAGTCGTTCTGGGCCGCGACGACGTGCTCCAGATTGTCTTCACTTCCGGCACGACCGCCGAGCCGAAAGGCGTCGTTATCACTCACGGGAACGTTCTGTCGAACATCGATCCTTTGCAGCGTGAAATGCGCGCTTATTTGAAGTATGAGCGTTGGGTGCATCCGATCCGCTTTTTGAACCTGCTGCCGCTCAGCCACGTGTTCGGACAATTTCTGGGAATGTTTTTGCCTCCGCTGCTGGGCGGGACCGTAATTTTTCAGGACGAGCTGAAGCCGTCGGAAGTGATGAATACCATCCGCCGCGAGCGCGTCTCAGTGCTGGTGAGCGTGCCGCGAGTGCTGCAGTCTTTGAAGCAAAAAATCGAACGCGATTTAGAAGACCGCGACGATAGCGAAAAATTTCAGCAACGGTTTCGCGGGGCGCAAGGGCAACACTTTCTGCGGCGCTGGTGGACTTTTCGCGCGATTCGCCGGCAGTTTGGCTGGAAGTTCTGGGCTTTCATTTCGGGTGGTGCTGCCCTGGATAGCGTGACCGAAGAATTCTGGGACCGGCTGGGATACGCCGTAATTCAGGGATACGGATTAACGGAGACAACCTCGCTGGTCAGCGTGAACCATCCGTTTCGGTTAGGCAAGGGATCGATTGGAAAGGTGCTGCCCGGGCGCGAAGTGAAACTTGCGGAGGATGGCGAAATTCTGGTTCGCGGCGGTGGCGTGGCGTCTGGATACTGGGATGAACAGGGCTCGCATCGAGTCTCAGATGCACAGGGATGGTATCGAACTGGTGATATTGGCGCGCTCGATGAAGCCGGCAATCTGTATTTCAAGGGACGAAAGAAGGAAGTGATCGTCACTCCGGGCGGGACGAATGTTTATCCCGACGATCTTGAGGCGGCCTTGCGCAAGCAACCGGAAGTGAAAGATTGTGTTGTGGTCGGAATTGATCGCGATGGGAATGCGGAACCGTGCGCGGTTGTGATTCTGAACGCGGAGGGTCGGAGAGAAAACATAAAGCTGGAAGAAGTCGTGAAGCAGGCGAATCAGTCGTTGGCTGAATATCAACGAATGCGCATGTGGATTGAATGGCCCGAGGAAGATTTTCCGCGAACCAACACGCAGAAGCCCCGGCGAAATGTGATACAGAACGTCGCACAGGCACAGTTGCTGGGACAGCCTGGCGAAAGCGGCGCAATGACCCCGCTCGCTGAGCTGATTAAGCGAGTGACGGGACGAGCACTGGCTGGCTTGCGTGAAGATGCGAGTCTTGATTCTGACCTGGGCCTGAGTTCGCTCGACCGCGTGGAATTGTTGAGCACGTTGGAAGATCGCTATCAGGTGGATCTGAGCGAGAGTCGCTTCAACGCGGTGCGTACAGTCGGCGACCTGGAACGATTGTTGCGTGGCGATGCGGCGCCCCCGGGTCCGGGATTTCACTATCCCAAGTGGACGCTGCGGTGGCCGATCACTTGGGCTCGACTGTCGACGCACTATTTGCTAATGCGTCCTGCGATTCTGTTGCTGGCGTGGCCGCGAATTGAAGGGCGTGAACACTTAAGTGGAGTGAAAGGCCCGCTGCTCGTAATTTCAAACCACATCGGAGATGTTGATCCGGGATTTATTCTGACCGCGCTGCCGGCTCGTTTTCGCCATCGCCTGGCCATTGCGACTCGCGGAGAGGCGCTGGAAGCCCTGCGCACACCTGCGCCGGAGCGCGGATTTTCCGGACAGATTTATGATCGCGTGAAGTGGGCTCTAGGAGTTTCGCTGCTCAATTTATTTCCACTGCCCCGCGAAGCTGGATTCCGCCGCAGCTTCGCCTATGCCGGCGAGGCGGTTGATCGCGGTTACAGCGTGCTTGTTTTTCCGGAGGGTCGGTACACGACGGACGGGAAGATGAATCCGTTTCGAGCAGGGATTGGGCTGCTGGCCGAAAATCTCGGCATTCCGGTTCTGCCTATGCGAATTGACGGATTATTTGAAGTCAAGCAAGCCGGCAAGAAATTCGCGAAGCCTGGCGCGATCACAGTTCGCATCGGAGAGCCGATGCGATTTGCGCCCGGCACGGATGCGAAACAAATTGGCGCTGAGTTACAGAAGGCTGTCGAGTCGCTCTGATTTGTTTCGCGATCGATCCACTACCCGCTTCGATCCTATTCTTCGTCGACCTGTGGTTCTTCCTGATACATTTCCGCTTCCAAATGGACTTCAGGAATTTTCGCCTCGCGCAACTGACGATTGAACGCTGGCAAATCCGTATTCTTGAAGTCAGCCCAACGTTTCATGATCTCTTCGCTGTCCCGTGCCGTCGCCGACATCGCTTCCACTTGAGCAGATGTTGGTTCGGCATCGGCCTGCCACACTTGCGAGTAGAGCGTGCCGGCTTGCCCATTGACCCGGCCGAGCGTGACTTCCTGCGAAGGCGGCGCGAAGCCGGCAGTGGCGCCTAACAGGGCATTTAGTTTTTTCTCGAAAGCTTCGACCGATTCTTTGCTAGAACCGTTCGCTTGAGCGTCCAGCTTTTCGACTTGCGCGCGAATCGATCCGCCTTGACGCAAGGCCTCTCCAGTTTTATTCATGATGGCGGCCATGCGCATTTCCGCTTCAAATTTCTTCTGCAAGCCAGCGGAGGAAGTTTTTACGCGCGGGTCCATTTTGATTCTCAGCGCGGCCGTGGAGGTTTTTCCATCGACCGTAAGGTGGACCGAATAGGTGCCGGGTAATACGGTCGGCCCGAGCGGATAACGAGGCGTGTCGTGCGGAATTGCCGAGATGGGATAGTCGTGGCGCGGAGAAGCTGGCGCGGGATAATGCAGGTCCCATATCCAGCGATGCATTCCCGCGCCGGTCGAAAGCTGTCGTGGCTCGCGGACCCAATAGAGTGGAATCAACTGCTTTTGTAGTTCTTCCTGGGTAATGTCGGGTTTATCGGTGTTCGAAAAGCGGCGTATTAAATGTCCCCGCCCATCCAGAATTTCCAGCGTCACGGTCGAAGCTGATGTGGGCAAATAATAGTCAATGATGGCTCCATCGGGTGGATTGGCTGCTGCGGGCTCGTCGGGCGGAAGGGGCGTGTCGGTGTACGTATCGCGTTGCACTCGGTAAGCAGGTGTGGGATTGAACAGATGCACTGCATTCGAAATGTTCGCCGCAGTCTCGCGCAACGGCGCGATGTCGTCGAGAATCCAGAACGAGCGCCCGTGCGTCGCCACGATCAAATCGGTCTTGTGAATCCACAGATCGCGCATGGAAGTGTGCGGCAGATTTAGCTGCAGTGACTGCCAATGGTCACCATCATCAAACGAAACCCACACAGAATTTTCTGTTCCCGCGTATAACAAGCCTTTGCGCACAGGATCTTCGCGCACCGTATCGACTGGGCCAAATTCGGGCAGGCCCGCGGTGATCAGCGTCCAATTCTTTCCGCCGTCGTGGGTGCGATAGATGTAAGGATGCACATCGTTGATGCGAAATCGGCTGACAGAAGCATACGCCGTCTGCTCGTCGAAGTGCGATGCCGAGATTTGTGTGACCTTGCTCCATGCCGTCAGTTCTTTGGGCGTGATGTTCGTCCAAGCCTTTCCGCCGCTGTGCGTGATCCACAGTCGGCCGTCGTCAGTTCCGGCCCAAAGAGTCTCGAGACTTTTGAACGACGGCGCGAGCGCGTAAATAACACCGCGTAGTTTCTCGGCGCCCTTAGGGACCAGAGTGCCGACACTTTCGGGCACGCCTGGGTCGTCGCGCGTCAAGTCCGGGCTAATCGCCTGCCAGGAATTGCCGCCGTCAGTTGTTTTGAAAAGCACGTTACTGGCGAAATAAAGGACGTGAGGATCGACCGGCGAGAACATCAGCGGTTCAGTGCGGTCGGTGCGATATTTCGGATTGCGCAGCGGAATCGGCGTAACGTTTTGTACCTGTCCAGTCGAGAAGTGGAATTTGGAGACTTCGGTTCTGCCTCCGCCATAGATCACGTCCGGGTCGAGCGGATCGGGCGCAACGTAGCCGTACTCGATCACGCCCACGGGGCGCCAGTCGCGAAAGGTGATAGCGCCGTCGTTGCCACGGCTCAATGTGCAGGCCGAACCGCTTTCTTGTTGCCCGCCGCACACCTGATACGGAAATGTATTCGTCGTAATCGCGTGATAGAACTGCGCGGTAGGCTGGTTGTACCAGGAACTCCAACTCGCACCCTGATTTACTGTGATGATCGCGCCTTGATCGCTGACAATCAGAATGATGTTTCCGTTGTTGGGATTGATCCAAAGATTTTGATAGTCGTCGCCGCCGGGCGCGCCGCGAAATCCCGTCCAGGTCTTGCCGCCGTCGGCAGAGCGCATCGTGACCGTGCTGACTACATAGAGCAGGTCGGAATTTTTGGGATCCACTTTCGGAATAGGAAGATCGCCGCCGCCAATGCGGCCGGATGGGCGAGGATCAGTCGTGATCTGTGCCCACGAGTCTCCGGCATCGTCGGATCGATAAACGCCCAGTTTTCCCGAGGCGGTGGAAAGAGTCGCGTAAAGACGGCGTGAATCGCTGGGCGCAATGGCCACGTAAATTTGCGATAGATCTTTGGGCAGTCCATTCGTCAGCGGATGCCAGGTGCTGCCGCCGTCAGTCGATTTAAAGAGTCCGCCTCCGGAACCATTGAATTCATTGCCATCTTCCCACGGCCCCTCACGCACTTCCCACATCGAGGCATAAACCACGTCGGGATTGGAAGGATCGATTTCAACGTCGGAGCCGCCGGTATTTTCGTCTTTCGAAATTACTTTCTGCCAGTTTTGCCCGCCGTCGGTCGATCGATAGATTCCGCGCTCTTCGCTTGGCCCGTAAGGATGACCGAGCACTGCGGCGAAAACTCGATTGGGATCACGCGGATCGATGGCAAGCGCAGGAATTTGTTGCCCGTCGCGCAGTCCAAGATGAGTCCAGGTTTTGCCCGCGTCGGTGGATTTGTAAATGCCGTTGCCAACGGAAAGATCGGGACGATGCAATCCTTCGCCGCTGCTCACATAAATGATGTTGGGATCGGAAGGAGCGACGGCGATGGCGCCGATCGATTGCGTGGATTCGTGGTCGAAGATGGGATTCCAGGTGCGGCCGTAATCATCGGTCTTCCAAACGCCGCCGTTGACCTGCCCGATGTAAAACACGTTAGGCTGGCTGGGAACACCAGCCGCGGCGCGAGTGCGGCCGCCACGAAATGGGCCGATCATGCGCCAGTGCAAATCCTGATAAGTGTTTTCGGGAACCTGCGTCCAGCTTTCGGTTCCGGCGAGAAAAAAAACGAAGCACACCAGTAGACGAAGAACCACGTGGGATCGGTTCAATTAGCGCTCCCTCAGAAATCAAATGGAAAACTATCTAGAGTAAACCAAAACGGCAGTGAGCGTGCAGCCGCTCAGGGATTGCGAGCCAGATCATCTTGAATTTCTTACGAAGTTCCTGATTACTGCTTCGCAATCTGGCCGCGCTTCCGGGCTTCCTCGAGCGCCTGGACGGGGTCGCGGCCAGTGACCTCTTTGTACCAGGCAGGATGAAACGTCCAGGCCCACGCTTCGCTAACCGCACCGCGTATCATCGCCTGGAACGTGCCCGGTTCTCCGATGGTACTGAGGTAAATGTGGACGAAGATTCCGCCCAGCATGATCACAGCGGAGATGTCGTGCAGAATATAGCTGATCGCAACCGGCCAGCGACCGAAGGTACGCGCGCCCTTCCACAAAATGATCCCCGTGATCAGGAAAACGATAGAGCCGCCGACGATCTCCCAAAATTGCGCTTTCTGCCCGCCGTTGAAAAAACCGGTGTCGGGCGGATCCTGTTTTTCCTTGCCGCTCATAATACTTCGAATATTACGAATCCATTTCGTATCGGCTTTAGTCCACGTCATCGGCTGAATCCAATTCAGCATTTGCAAGCCGAAAAACACTACGAATCCCAGGCCAAACCAGGGATGCATGGCGCGTGCAAGTGGGCCACCTCCAAAGATGGGAGTGAACCAGCGGAAGAGCCACGGCATGTAAATTCCAAAGCCGGTGAACAACGCGAGGAAGAAGAACAGAGCGACCATCCAATGCAGGAAGCGCGTATAAACCCGGTGCCGTAGCAATTCGCCTTCATAGACTTCGTTCTGTCCGATCCGGTCGAAAGTGTCGCGAGCTTTTTCGTCGAAGCGGTCAATGGCAGTCGACATCAGATCTCCTTCTCTCGCGGTGTGGAGTCTTTTAGCGGCGGTTGCGGTTGCGGCAGTCGCGGGCCCACCGTCACGTAGTGGAAGAGCACGCCTACTAATCCGAACAGCGCGAACGTGCCGAGCACGGGCTTGAACAGCCATTTCCAGACCGTATAGCTCCACGGGATGACCGGATTTTTCGGCAAGCCGCCGTAGCGCTCGGGATTCTCTGCGTCATGCAGAACGTAAACTACATGCGTGCCGCCGATTGATTGCGGATCGTAGACTCCGGCTTTATCGAATCCGAAATTGTCGCGGAGTTGTTTGGCGCGTTCTTCTGCGATGTATTTCATATCGTCTTTGGTGCCGAACTTCAGGCAGCCCGTGGGACACGCTTTGATGCAGGCGGGCTCAAGACCGCCGCCGACGCGGTCGGAGCAGAGCGTGCACTTGTACACCTTTTTCGTTGCGGGATTAAATTTCGGAATGTCATAGGGGCATCCCGAGACGCAGTACTCGCAACCGATGCAATTTTCCTGCTGGAAGTCGACGATGCCGTTGGTGTACTGCACAATCGCGCCATCCGCGGGGCAAGCGCGCAGGCAGCCGGGATCGGCGCAGTGCATGCACTGGTCCTTGCGCATCAGCCACTGGATGGTGCCATCTTCGCGCTGGTGCTCGTTGAACTTGATCAGATTCCAGAAATTCCAGCGGGTGGCCGGCATCGTCTGGTAAGTGTTATCGAATGTGGTGGGGCTGAACGGCATGTCGTTCCATTCGACGCACGCGACCTCGCAAGCTTTGCAGCCAATACAAATCGTGGTGTCAATCAGCTTGCACACTTCGGCGTCGCGCTGCATGTCGAAACCAGGGGACGGCCCGGAGTGTCCCGAGATTTGCTTGATCTGAAGTGTCTTGCGGTCGCTCATTCTTTACCCTTGGTTACTTGCAGGGCTAAAGCCCACGGATTTCCACGTTTTGCGCGGCCCTAAAGGGTCGCTCTTCCACGTGATTTATACCTTCTCGATTTTCACCAGAAACCCCTTGAACTCCGGCGTGAACGCATTCGGGTCAATCACCGTCGGGGTCAACTGATTTGCCAGCGTCTTTGCGGTTTTGCCTTCATCTTCTGCAATCCCGCGGAATCCCCAGTGAATCGGAATGCCGATCTGAAACGTCTCCTTGCCATCGATCTTCATAGGACGAATACGGCGCGTGACCATGGCTTTCGCGATATAGTGGCTGCGCGCGCTGGTGACTCTGACTTTTTCTCCTCCGGAAATTCCCATGCGATCGGCCAGTTCGAAGGGAACTTCCACGAAGGGCTCAGGGACCAGTTGTACGTTCATGGGATTGTTCTTGGTCCAGTAATGATAGTGCTCGGTCAAACGGTACGTCGTGCAGATGACGTTGAATCCCTGTTCGACAGTCCCGTACTTATCCATGTCGGTCTTGTATTTCTTCACCACCGGATTCGTAGATTGATTCGGATGCAGCGGATTCACCAGCGGGCTCTCGAAGGGCTCATAGAATTCAGGAAATGGCCCGTCCGCCATCGCTCCCAACGGTACGAACAAGCGGCCAATCCCCTCCGGATTCATAATGAACGGTCCCATGTGATCTTTCGGCGGAGAATCAGCTTTGAAGTCGGGAACGTCAACTCCAGCCCAGGCGTTTTTCGATTCATCCCACCAGACCTGGCGTCGAGTTGGGTCCCACGGTTTGCCGTCAACATCGCACGAAGCGCGGTTGTAGAGCACACGCCGGTTTAACGGCCAAGACCACGCCCAATTCGGATACACGCCAAGACCAGATGGATCCTCCGTGCCGCGACGCTGCGTCATCGCGCCGGCCTCGGTCCATGATCCGCAGTACAGCCAATTGCCGCAGGCAGTTGTGCCGTCGTCTTTAAGCCAGGCGAAGCTCGGCAATTGTTGTCCCGCTTTGATGGTCGTATTGGTCTTCGGATCGGTGATATCCGCGGTCGCTTTTCCGTTGATTTCCTTGGCTACCTCCGCAAGCGAAGGGCTGTACGGGTCGGTGTACGCGAACGATGCGTTGAGAACGGGATCAGGGAACTTGCCTCCGTCCTTCTGATAAAGTTCGCGAACTTTCAGAAATATCGTCGCCAGAATTTCCTGGTCCAGCCGCGCTTGACCCGGGGGCGGCAGGGCAACGTTTTTCCACTGCAGCCAGCGCGCGGAATTTACGAATGTTCCATCTTTTTCGGCAAAACCCGCGCCCGGCAAGCGATAGACCGTAGTGTTGATCTGCTTCATCTCGTCGGTGGAGATACCAGGAGCGCGCCAGAACTCGCTGGTTTCGTCGGGATAAATCTCGCAGACCACCAGCCAGTCGGCCTTTTTCAAGGCGGTGATGTTTTTCTCGGAATCGGGGCCGATCATGACTCCGTTCATGCCAAAGGCGAAGATGCCTTTGACCTTGCCTTCGTACATGTCATTCCAAATATTCACCCAGGAATAGTTGCGATCGATTTTTGGCAGGTAGTGAAAGGCGAAGTCGTTGTCTTTGGTCGCCGCTGTTCCGTACATCGCTTTGAGAAATGACGCGGCAAACTTCGACGTATTGGACCAATAGTTGTACGAATCCCACGGGTCGGGCTTCGAAGCGGTCGGAGTGATTCGCTTCACATAGGCTGCGAGATTCACGTCGGCCGGGCTCGGCATCTTCAGGTATCCGGGCAGAATATCGAAGATGCCGGCCATGTCGGTGGCGCCCTGAATATTGGAGTGTCCCCGCAACGCGTTCACGCCGCCGCCCGCGCGGCCCACGTTTCCCATCAGCAACTGCAGCATTGCGGCTGTGCGGATGATCTGAGTGCCGAAACTGTGTTGGGTCCAGCCGACCGCATAAATAATGGTCGACACTTTCTTCATGTCGCCGTCTTTGCGCACGGAAGTGTAAAGGTCGGCAGCTTTCAGGAACTGGTCCTGCGGAATTCCGGTAATGCGCTCGACCATCTCGGGCGTGTAACGCTCGTACTGCTTCTTGAGCAGTTGAAACACACAGCGCGGATGCTGCAGGGAAAGATCAAAGGCAATTTTCGGCGGCAACATCGGCGCCGGCGCCGCGCCACCCTTCGCTCCCGCCGGACTTGCTCCCTGATATCCCTGTCCTTCTTGTTTGGGCTGCCCTTCTTTCCCGCCACCCGGGCTGTGCGGCGCAGCAGATTGCTGGGAGGCCGGAGTTGGCATGACCGGCTTGCCAGTCAGGTCTCCTCCTTCTTCATAATTCCAGCTCGACTTGTCGTAAACCTGCGTTTCTGAATTGAAGCCGGAGTACAGCCCGTCCTCGGGAAGCTTGAATCCATCTTTAATGATGAACGCCGCGTTCGTGTAATTGACAAGATACTCGTGAGCGATGCGGCCATTCTGAACGGCGTAGTTGATCAACCCGCCGAGAAACGCAATATCGGAACCGGCGCGGATCTGCACGTACATGTCCGCAGTCGCCGCGGTCCGCGTGAGGCGCGGATCCACGACAATGGTTTTCGCGTTGCGATGAATCTTGGCTTCAATTGCCCACTTGAAGCCGCAGGGATGGTTTTCGGCGGGATTCCCGCCCATGATCAACATCATGTCGGTGTTCTTGATGTCGATCCAGCCATTGGTCATTGCCCCGCGTCCGAATGTTGGCCCCAAACTGGAGACCGTAGGGCCGTGTCAAACCCGGGCCTGGTTTTCCAGGTAGCAGACCCCCAGGCTGCGCATGGTCTTTACCACCAGATAATTGAATTCGTTGGTGTCGGTGCAGCCGCCAGTGAAGGCAATGCCCTCGCAGCGGTTCACGGTTTTGCCCGAAGCGTCGGTCTCCGTGAAGCTGTCGTCGCGCGTCTTCTTTACCTTCTGCGCGATCTCGGCATAAGCCTGATCCCAGGAAATATCTTCCCAATCGGTTGCGCCTGGCCGCCGTACCTGCGGCTTGAGCAGCCGCCGATCGTTCATGATGTCCTGTTCGAGCGACGAGCCTTTAGGGCAGAGCGTCCCCCGATTGATGGGATGATCGGGATCGCCTTCGACATGCACTACTTGCGGGATCGCGTTCTTGGCTTTATCGCCGAGCGTGTAAATAATGACGCCGCAACTGACCGAACAGTAAGGGCACGTGCTGCGGGTTTCGCTGGCGCGGGAGATTTTCAGGTTTTGAGTTTGGGCGTAGACCGGAGTGAGATCGAATCCCAGAACGGAGAGGCCGGCTCCGCCGAGGATGCTGCCCTTCAAGAATGTTCTGCGGGAGAATTCCATTGAAACCTCCAGCACCCTATCTGTTCCCGACGACTGAAAGACTTCCAACCGATTTCCCGAGACTATAGTCCTGCGTCGGAAAGCAAGTCAAACCAAAGAACGTTAAAATCTCGTGAATTTTTGCTTTAAAGTATGGCGGCCATGCCGTCAAACGATCCCGGAGAAGCTATAATGCGCGATTTACTGACAGCCAAGGTCGCAGCGCGTTCGTGGCCGTGCTCACTTCACTCTGACAATGAACGTACCTGCTTGGCAGCGTCGTATTGAGCGCGCGGAGGAACTGGCCCGCAAACATCCATTCGCCAGGGAAATGCTCGGCTACTACGCTCACGTTGCCCGCTATCAGCAGGACTTATATCGGCAATTGGCCAAAGCTATCCCTCGAGACTCTCGATCCAGCTTTCATGGCGAACTCAGCGCGGATGAACTGGAGATTCTCAGTTCCAGATTTGAGTCTTTTCTATCCGTAGCGGAAGCGCATGGGCCGAAGGGCCTCGCCGAATTGAGCCAAGAATGGCGCATCCGCGGCAAGAGCTCTTGGTCCGAGTTCTTGCAAGGGGCCTGGATTGCTTGCACATTCTCCGACGCACAAAGCCTGCTGACTTTGGCATTTCTTCAGCCCTTCGCCGAGCTCTTGCGTTCTCGAGTCTCGCTCCGGCCGGCCTCAACGGCTTACGCGTTGTGTCCTTTCTGCAATCGCAAGCCGGGCTTCGGTGTCTTGCGACAAATGGGCGATGGCGGCGCGCGATTCATGATTTGTTCCTTTTGCCTTGCGGAGTGGGAGTTTCGCAGGATCGTGTGTGCGGGATGTGGCGAGGAAGACGAGAAGAAGCTTCCTGTATTCACGGCCAGTGAATTCGATTACATCCGCGTGGAATGTTGCGACGCCTGCAAGACGTATATCAAGAGCATCGACCTCACGAAAAACGGACGAGCCGAACCGCTGGTCGATGAACTTGCCTCGGCACCGCTGGATCTATGGGCGCAGGAACATGGTTACGCCAAATTGCAAACCAACCTGATGGGAATGTGATTTTTGACTCTCACTTCATTCTCCGGTAGCCTGTCGGTCTCCTTATGAGTTCTGCTTCGCCAGCAATTTCAGTCCAAGGTCTTAAGAAGTCCTACGGACCGGTCGAGGCGGTGAAAGGAATCGATTTCGAGATTCAGCAGGGCGAAGTCTTCGGGTTGTTGGGGCCGAACGGGGCGGGCAAAACGACGACGGTAGAAATTCTCGAGGGACTACGCGCGCGCACCAGCGGTCAGGTCACGGTCCTCGGGTTCGATCCTGACAAACAGCGCCAACGGCTTAAAGATCGCATTGGCGTATGCCTGCAGGCCACGAATCTGCCGGCGAAAATTCGCGTTCATGAAGCGATGGATGTATTCGCATCTTTTTACAGCCGCAACGTCAATCTTGAACAGTTGCTCAAGCGTTTGCAGCTCGAAGAAAAGAAGAATGCCTTTTACGAAACTTTGTCTGGAGGTCAAAAGCAGCGGCTGGCGCTGGCCCTGGCACTGATTAACGATCCGCAACTTATTTTTCTCGATGAACCTACCACTGGACTCGATCCGCAGGTTCGGGCGGAAATTCACACTCTGCTTGAAGAGCTGAAGCGGGAGCAGCGAACCATTCTGCTGACCACGCACTACATCGAAGAGGCCGAGCGCCTGTGCGATCGAGTCGCCATCGTTGACGAAGGCCGCATCATCGCGCTCGATACGCCGAGCCGCCTGCAGCAGCAGAGCCGCAATGCGTCCAGCATTGTGGTAACTTGCGCTACGCCATTTCCTGAATCCCGGCCGGCGTGGGTGGAATCCACCGAGAGCATTCTGGATTCCACCGGCCATACCTTGACGGTACATTCGCGGCGTCCCGCGGCTACGCTCGTCGATCTGGTCAAGTGGATTGACCAGCAAGGTCTCGAACTCACCGACGTTCGCCTGAAACAGCCGAGCCTGGAAGATGTTTTCATCGAGATGACGGGAAAGAGCCTTCGCCAATGAAAAGCTACAAGGCTCTTATCGGTATTGACCTGAAGTTGGCTCTGCGCAACCGTTCTGTCATTTTCTTCAATTATCTCTTCCCGCTGATTTTCTTTTTTATTTTTGGCCAAGCTATGCATGCCGAGCGTGGCGCGGTCATCACCATGGTCATCTCCATGGTGCTGATTATCGGCATACTTGGCAACGGCTTGTTCCTGAATCAAATCAAGCTTGTTTTTTCTCCAGCTCTGCCCAGCGCGCGTAAAGTTCGTCAACTTCGTGCTGCGCCGCGTCCAATTCTGCGTGGGCACTGAGAAGGCGGGCGCTATCACTGGAAATCGCGGGATCTTCGGCTTGGGCCCGTTTGGATTGAAGCATCTCTTCGGCAGCCGCGAGACGACTCTCCATGCTGGCATACTCACGGGCCTCCAGATACGAAAGCTTCTTTTTCGAAGCGGCCGCAGGTCTGGAAGCGGAGCTGCCGCGGACATCAATTCTCGCGCTACTTCGCGTCGATTGCTCCCGCTCCGCCTGCCAAACTTCCCACTGGGAATAGTCTGCAAAACGTTCGGCGCTGGTTTGACCATCCAGGCCAAGCACGACAGTCGAGACCCGATCGAGCATGTAGCGATCATGCGTTACCAGCACCAGCGAGCCGCGAAATTCGAGCAAACTTTCCTCCAGGATTTCGAGGGTCGGAATGTCCAGATCGTTGGTGGGTTCGTCGAGCAACAGAACGTCAGCAGGTTGCAACATCAGTTGCGCAATCAAAACGCGAGCCCGCTCCCCGCCTGACAATCGCTCAACAGGTTGCTCGAGTTGTTCGCTTTTGAAGAGAAATTTTGCCGCCCACGACGCCACATGCGTGACTCGATCTTGATAGATCACCGAATCGCCTTCCGGGGCCAATGCCCGCCGAAGCGTCACGCTTGGGTCGAGTTCGCGGCGCTGATCAAAATAGACGATGCGCAACTTGTCCGCCCGGCGAATCTCTCCTTCGGTCGCGGCAACTTCTCCACGCAACAAGCGCAGCAGGGTCGTCTTGCCGCTACCGTTCGGCCCTACCAGGCCAACTCTCAGCCCGGCGGTGATGATGAAATTCAGTTCCTCGAACAGGCGGCGGCCTCCGATCTCATAGGCCACATTCTGGAGTTCGATGAGTCGTTTAGTTTTGCGAT
Source organism: uncultured Acidobacteriaceae bacterium (assembly GCA_963801885.1). GTDB lineage: Bacteria > Acidobacteriota > Terriglobia > Terriglobales > Acidobacteriaceae > Sulfotelmatobacter. The sequence continues at coordinate 949,841 of CAWDGL010000008.1, read as the reverse complement.
CGGTCGCCGAGAAATCAATTTGCGCGGCGCTGCTGCGGGTTCTGGTGTTCAAGTCCGCGAGTTCCTCCATCAGATCGCCGGCTTTGTCGATGCGCGCTTTCGATTTTCGGGTGCGTGCCTTGGCGCCGCGACGGAGCCATTCGATTTCGGAATGAACCAGGTTTTCCAGCGCCTCCTGCCGCTTCGATTGCGCGTGCAAGAATTCTTCTTTCTTTTCCAGGAACGTGCTGTAGCGTCCCTTCACCCGCAACATTCCATCGGGATAGACGCGGCTGAGCTCGGCCATTTCCGTCGCGACATTCTCTAGAAAATAGCGATCGTGACTGATCACCACACAAGCGAACGCCGCTTGCTTCAGCACTTCTTCCAGCCACTCGATGCCGGCCAGGTCGAGATGATTCGTGGGTTCATCGAGCAGAAGAATCTCCGGCGCCTGCACCAGCGCCAGCACAATCGCGAGACGTTTCTGCCAGCCTCCCGAGAGCGCGGCAGCGTCGGCTTCCAAATCCACAAAACCGGCGCGTCCGAGTGTCTCGGCAAAACGCGTTCCGCGTTCGGACTCCGGCAACGCCGAGCTATTCATCGCAGCCTCGACCACGGAACGGACGGTTTCCTCGGGGCGGAATTCTGATTTCTGTTCCACATAACTCAAGCGAATTCGCTTGCGGACGGCGATTTCTCCGTCATCGGTGTCTTCCGTGCCGGCAAGAATTCGCAGAAGAGTGGATTTCCCGGAGCCGTTAGGGCCGATCAACCCAATGCGATCTCCTTCTGACACAGTGAAGGAAACATTTTGGAAAAGAGGCTCGGCTCCAAAGGCTTTTGAAATGCTGCGAACGTTAATCAGCGGCGGCAATGATGTGATGGCTCCCTGAATGGTCTCTTTTCAGAGTATCAGGTAGCGGAGTGGATGCTCGGAGTGTCAGTTCACTTAGGTCTTTGGTGGAGTTGAGAGTTGGTTAATTTCCCGTCGCGGGACTCAACGGACTCACGGTCGCCGACGCCGGCTACCAGGCGGGTTTGCCGTCTTTAAAGCGCAATGTCAACGTGTCCCCGCCTTTGACGACTTCCCGGGCGAGAGTCAGGTCTGCGCCGTCCTGCTTGATCTTGGAACCAGTGACCTCAACCTCGTCGTTCGCTTTGAAATCTACGCCCATGTCGCTCAGAAATTTCTTGGGACAAAGAAATATCTGCAGGTCATCCGGACCGCTCTTCACCACCAGATAGGCAACCGGTTTTGCGCCGGTCGGAGGAACGAACTTTAGTTCTTCAACAATTCCCTTAAACTTGCCTTCGGTTGCGGTGTCGTACTTAGGCGGCGCTTGTGCAAACGCGTAGGTGGCCAGAAAACTGATTGCTGCAACTTTGAGAAGTCGGTTGAAAACCCGGGCGGAGGAAGTCATCGTGGGCCTCCATACCCGCGAATGGTAGGCCTTTCCCGAGCTAAAAGCAATGTGATTATCCTAATGTGATTATTGTTGAATACTCTTCTGGGACGCTACCATCTTCCAAGTTTGACGAGGTCGAGCGCCGCGAACTGGAGACTTTGAAGGTAAGCTGTTCCCATGCCGTTGTTTCGAAGGCTGCCTGATGACCAACCACATGCGTACAATTTTTCGTTGCTCGCTCTTAGCGTCAGCAGTTTTTCTTTGCTTAACATCATTCCCGACACATCTTCTTGCCGAAATCGGAGCCGAGGCTTGGCTGCGCTACTCGGCGTTAGATCAACAAGCGGCCAGAGCTTACGAGGGACTGCCGGAGTTGGTTGTGGTTGGCGATTCGCCCGTTCTCAAGAGCGCACAACAGGAGCTTGTTCGTGGTGTGGCACAAATGACAGGGAAGACCTTGCGCGTGAGCAGCCATTTGCCTCGTGCAAACGCCTTGGTGGTAGGAACGCTCACAGACCTGCGCCGTTTGGTTCCAGAACTCCTGTCCGCGAAAATTAAAGATGACGGATATTGGTTGAAGACAATGAATATCCATCATCATCAATGTTTGATCGTCACTGCGGCCACAGATCGCGGGGTGCTCTACGGCGTATTCGAATTGCTGAGCAAGATCGCTCGCGGGGAAAGCATAACTCCCATCGATGAACTGCAGCAGCCCTTCGCGCCAATCCGCTGGGTGAATCAATGGGACAATCTAGACGGCCGTATCGAACGCGGATACGGCGGTCTGTCGATATTTTTTTCCGATGGCAAAGTCCGCAGCGACCTAACTCGCGCGGGGCAATATGCACGATTGCTGGCTTCCATTGGAATTAACGGGTGCACGATCAATAATGTAAACGCTGCGCCGGGAGTTCTCGAAGATAGTTTCATTACGCAAGTCAGCCGTATTGCAGACGTATTCCGCCCCTGGGGCGTACAACTTTCTCTCTCGGTCGATCTCAGCAGCCCGAAGGTGATGGGAGGCTTGGACACGTTTGATCCTCTCGATCCAAGAGTGGCCGAGTGGTGGCGCAAGAAAGTTGATGAGATCTACCTGAAGATTCCGGACTTCGGCGGTGTCGTCGTAAAAGCCGATTCCGAGGGGCGGCTCGGGCCCTCCACTTACGGCCGAACCCCTGCCGACGCTGCCAACGTGATTGCACGCGCGCTCAAGCCGCACGGAGGAGTCGTTCTCTATCGAGCCTTCGTCTACAACCATCATCTCGATTGGCACAACTTGAAGAACGATCGCGCGAAGGCAGCCTATGACAACTTCCACCCGTTGGACGGAGACTTCGATGACAACGTAATCATTCAGATCAAGAATGGTCCCATTGATTTTCAGGTGCGCGAACCGGCATCGCCGCTTTTCGCGGGCCTTCGCCGTACCAACGAAGCGATCGAACTACAGATCACGCAGGAATATACAGGGCAGCAACGGCAACTCTGTTTTCTTGTTCCCATGTGGAAAGAAGTTCTGGATTTCGATATGCGCGTCGACGGCAACGCTACGCCTGTGAAGGATCTCGTGGCTGGCCGCGTTTTTCATCGCCCCGTCGGGGGATTTGTTGGCGTGGCCAACGTCGGCATGGATGAGAATTGGCTCGGCAGTCCATTAGCCATGGCAAATCTTTTTGGCTTCGGACGGCTGGCGTGGAACCCGAATCTCAGAGCGGAAAACATTATCGACGAATGGACGCGACTCACCTTTGGCAGTAATCCGCTCGTGGTTAAGACCATCGACGACATGCAGCTAAACTCCTGGCACGTTTACGAAAGTTATACCGGGCCGCTGGGCGCGGGAACGCTGACCAACATCACAGGCAATCACTACGATCCCGGGCCGGAATCGTCGGAAGAAAATGGTTGGGGGCAATGGCACCGCGCCGATCATCTGGGCATCGGTATGGATCGCACTACGGCGACGGGCACCGGGTTTATTGGTCAATATCCGCCCGAAGTGCAGGTTTTGTATGAATCTCTCGCGCGTTGTCCTGACAACTTACTTTTATTTTTTCATCATGTGCCCTACACCTATGTCCTTCATTCGGGAAAAACGGTGATTCAACATATCTACGATTCACACTATGACGGTGCCGAGGCCGCCCGCGCCTTCGTGACCCAGTGGAAGGCCGTGGAGGGTCACATCGATGAGGAACGCTATCGTGACATTCTGGCTCGTTTCCAGTACCAGGCGGAGGAAGCAGTGGTGTGGCGCGACACCATCTGCAACTGGATTTATCACCTGTCGGGCATTCCGGACAGTAAAGGGCGAATTGCGTCTCAGGCCTCAAAGTAAAGCTGTGCCTGATTAAGTACTGCTGATGGCTTGCGCAATTCGTCGACTTCCGTTAACGTTTACGATTCTGCGGGACTTAACGCACGATCTCGCGTTGGATAAACAAGCCGGTTCACGGGCCGGGAACAAAAGATAAAACAAAGTCATGTGCGGGTTAACCTCCGCGCAAGCACGCGGTAACAAAAATGGGCAAGCCTCCCACCACGCTTCGTGACATTGCCAACGCTCTCGGCACTTCAATCGGTTCTGTGCACCGCGCTTTGCATGACAATCCCGGCGTTAGTCCTCAGACCAAAGAACGGGTTCTGCAAATGGCGCGAAGCCTGGGCTACCGTCCTAACCTTGCCGCCCGTTTTCTATCTTCCAAGAAAAGTTTGCGCATCTCCGTAAACACGCTCAAGGGAACCACATCTTTTTGGGACGAGGTACGCGCAGGTATTCGCGAGGAAGCAGCGTCTCCCTCGCTGGAAAATGTAGAGATTGAATTCCGAACTTACCCGCAACTTGGGGAAGGCGAGGAGGAAGCTTTTGAATCGGCCATCCGCGACCGGGTCGACGGAATTATTACTTTTCCCAGCCGTCCGCAAGCTTTACGACCGTGGATCGGCAGCGCTTCCCGCGCCGGAATTCCCGTGGTTTGCGTGGCGACGGACGCTCCCGATAGCGGCCGCCTGGGGGTTGTATCGGTCGATACTCTCGCCAGCGGTTCCATCGCCGCAGATCTCATGGGAAGATTTCTGCGTGGGCAAGAGGGCTCGGTTGCAATCACTCTGTTCGATCTGGCGATCACAGAGCATGCCGAAAAGTGCGCTGCGTTTGAAAAAACGTTGCGTTCCTATTATCCGAATCTGCACCTGCTGAAACCCATTGAAGATCACGGCGTAGAGGCGGAGGCGTACGGTAATTGCCGGCAAGTCTTTGAAGAATGTTCGAATCTTGCGGGAGTGTATGTAATGACGGAAGCTTCGATCCCGGTGTTGAATGCTGCCCGGGATGCGAAACTGCTGGAACGTCTGACCATCATTACGACGGACCTGTTTCCCGATCTTGTTCCTCACATCCGGTCTGGCGATGTGGCCGCGACTATCTATCAGCGTCCCAGAGCGCAGGGGGAGATGGCATTCCGCATGTTGCACCAGTTCCTGGCCGAGGGCGAGAACCAGTCGCATCAAGTCGCGCTGGCCCCGCATCTGGTGATGCGCGGGAATTTAGATTTCTTTCTGCAGAGACAGTCGCGGGAGTCCGCTAACGAAAAGCTTGATCCCGAGCAGGAAGCCGCTCGCGATATGGCAGGGGATTTCGCTTAGTGGTGGCGCCTTGTCTTGCAGCTTGAGGAGGAAGTATCGCGTTTCTAGGAATCGACGTCGGGACCAGCGGGACCAGGGCGCTGGTTATGGACGAGACCGGAAAAGTTATTGCGTCCGGATCGGAAGAGCACGAACCTTTCCTCAGCCCCCGCCCCGGCTGGGCAGAGCAGGATCCGCGAGACTGGTGGCGGGCCTGCGGAGTCGCGGTTCGCAAGGCACTCGCTTCGTCCGATCTCAAAGCGGAAAACATTGCCTGTATTGGCTTCTCAGGCCAGATGCACGGCGCAGTCCTGCTCGACTCCGGCGACAGCGTGGTACGCAGTGCCATTATCTGGTGCGATCAGCGTAGCGAAGCGCAGAGTAACGAGCTTTCCGTTTCGTTCGGTCGCGACGTTTTGATTCAGTTGACGTGTAATCCTCCGCTCACCAACTTCACACTTACAAAACTGCTTTGGGTGCGCGAGACCGAGCCGGAAAATTGGGCGCGCGTGGCGCACGTGATGCTGCCGAAGGATTACGTGCGATTCCGCCTCACCGGCGAACGAGCGATTGACATGGCGGATGCCTCAGGGACACTAATGCTGAACGTGGCCAACCGCCGCTGGTCCGCGGAAGTTTTGCATAAGGCGGAAATTGATCAGCGGTTGCTTCCGGCTCTCTACGAATCGTCGCAAGTATGCGGGAAAGTTTCCGCCGCCGGAGCAGCGGCAACTGGACTGCGAGCGGGCACCCCAGTCGTGGCCGGGGCAGGGGATCAGGCTGCTGGCGCTGTTGGAATGGGGATCGCGCGGGCCGGTGCGGTGAGCGCCACGATTGGAACCTCAGGAGTTGTGTTTGCTGCTACCGATCGTCCGGCGCTCGATCCTAAAGGCCGCTTGCATACCTTTTGTCACGCCATTCCCGGACGCTGGCACGTAATGGGCGTGACTCAGGCCGCCGGATTATCTCTGCGCTGGTTTCGTGATCGCTTCGGAGTCGTCGCGCAGACTGCCCGAGATCCCTACGATATTCTCGCGGAAGAAGCCAGTGCGGTTCCCGCCGGTGCAGAAGGCGCCTTCTGGCTGCCGTATCTGATGGGCGAGCGCACGCCCCATCTCGATCCCAACGCTCGTGCAGCGCTGCTGGGACTGACTGCTTCCCACACGCGCGGGCACCTGATTCGCGCCGTGATGGAAGGCGTGGCGTATAGCTTGAAAGACACGTTCACGATTTTCGAGGAGATGCAGATTCCTGTGACCTCGATTCGTCTCGGCGGAGGAGGGGCAAGATCGCCGCTGTGGAGACAGATCCAGGCGGATGTATACGCACACGAAGTCGAAATTGTGGCGGCAGAAGAAGGCGCTGCCTACGGAGCGGCGATTCTGGCAGGCGTGGGTGCCGGCGCATGGAATTCAGTCGATCAGGCTTGCGACAGCGTCGTACGCGTAGCGTCGCGCATCGCTCCGAATCAGGCGGACTCCAAAACGATGCAAGGTTCCTACACCACCTACCGCAAAATCTATCCTGCGCTTCACCAGGTATTCAACTAGCGAAGGAATTACTCCGGCAATTTTTGTTCTCCGTGAATGGAAAGTTGCGCGCTCGCCTGCACAGCGGCCGTGCCCGGTTGTCCCCCTCCCGCAGTGATCGTGTAATCTCCCGCCGAGACCATCCGGTCTCCCGACTCATTCACGTAGCTCAGGTCACGCGGCTGCAGCGCGATCTTCACGTGCCGCACTTCGCCCGCTCCCACATGAACCCGGCTAAAGCCGCGAAGCGCGCGCAGAGGTACGCCCGGCACTTTGGGAAAGTTAATGTACAACTCCACGACCTCATCGCCAGCTCGCTGGCTTGAGTTCTTCACGTCTACGTCCACGTCGAGAGGATTACCCGCGTCGAGTTCCGGGCTCGATAGTTTCAGATTGCTGTATTCGAATTTCGAATAACTGAGCCCGTAACCGAAAGGATATAGAGGCTCTCCGTCGAAGTAGCGATAAGTGCGGTTCTTCATCGCATAATCTTCGAATGGCGGTAGCTGCTCGATTCCTTTATAGAAAGTTACGGGCAATCGTCCGCCGGGATTGCTTGTTCCAGCCAGAGTCTGCGCGATTGCCGTTCCACCTTCTTCTCCCGAATACCAGGCTTCCAGAATCGCGTTGGCATGGTCGTTGGCCCAATTCACCGCCAGAGCGCTGCCGTTCATCAGCACGACCACTAACGGTTTGCCCGCTCCCTTCAAAGCGCCCAGCAGAGCTTCTTCTTCTGCCGGCAGATTCAGGCTGGTGCGATCTCCACCCTTGAATCCGGGCAGGTCTACCTTCATTTCTTCGCCTTCCAGCCGGGAAGTGATGCCGACAACCGCGACCACCACATCCGCCTGTCGCGCCGCAGAAGCCGCTTCAAAACTGGGGTCGACGCTTACCGGAACCCACACTAGTTTGGTGCCAAATCCACCACGCAGGAATTCGATCTTGACCGCATAGCGATGTCCCTTTTCCAACGAGAGCGTAACTGCCTGCGAATTGGGATCGTGCAACACGGCATCGTCGACAATTAATTTTCCATCGAGCCACATGCGATTCATGGAACCAACCAGCCCGATTTTGTACATACCAGATTCGGCCGGAGTCAGAAAACCGGTCCAACGCGCGGAAAATTCTTTCATGCCCGCCGGAGGAACAATCGCGTCCGGCTTGGGATGGAAGAGTTGCAGATCGACCACGGCATCGTTACGCACAACCTGTGGCGTACCGCTGAAATCGTTGCCCGCGAAATACTCGCCCTTCAGTCCGGGCTTGCCGTCGTCAGTCGACAGGGCAGAGGTTGGAATCACAGTTTCCTGACGCAGGAAGTTCGTTCCAGCAACGTAAGTTACGTGCGCACCGGAAAATTGTTTTCGAATGCCTTCGAGCGCCGTGACCGCGTGGGAAGCTGTGCCGGCGTAATTGCCGTGCAACACTTCAACCGACTCGGCCAAAGGGCCGACGACTAAAATCTTTTTCACGTTGGCTGAGAAGGGGAGTACTCCATCGTTCTTCAGCAGTACCATCGATTCCTGCGCTGTCTTGAGCGCCAGCTCTCGATGCGCAGCGCTGTCGATCTCCGAGTCGGGCGTCTGCGCATAGGGCACCATGCTCGGAGGATCGAACATTCCCAACCGCATGCGCGCTGTAAACAATCTTTTCAGAGCCACATTGATGTCAGCTTCGCTGAGCAATCCCTGCTTCACTGCATCGATAAACGGCTGGTAATCATGATTGTCCTTGGCAATGGTAAAAAAGTCGGCGCATTCATTGTCCATTCCTGTCTTCAGCGCGACAGCAGCAGCTTCCGCCTGGCTTTTCACGAAGTGATGTCCCTGATAAATGTCAACGATCGCGTCGCAGTCCGATACTACGTAGCCGTTAAACTTCCAGGCGCCGCGCAGCGTGTCCTTCAATAGAAAGGTATTCGCGCAGGCGGGTTCGCCATTCACGCGGTTATAGGCGCACATGATCGATTCCGCTTTGCCCTCGGTAATTGCGGCGCGAAACGCGGGCAGGTAGGTGTCTTCCATGTCATGCTTCGAGACCTGCACATCGATGGCGTGTCGCGACGGTTCCGGCCCGCTGTGCACGGCGAAATGTTTCGGCGTGGAGATGACGCGAAAATATTTCGGATCGTCCCCTTGCAGTCCGGTTACGAATGCCACGCCCATGCGCCCGGTAAGGAACGGATCTTCGCCGTAGGTCTCCTGTCCGCGCCCCCAGCGCGGATCGCGAAAAATATTGATGTTCGGCGACCAGAAGTCCAGACCTTCCATAATGTCGCGGCGTCCGGCTCGAATTGCCTGGTTATGTTTCGCGCGCGCCTCAGTGCCGATCACAATCGCCATCCGGTGAATCAGCGAATCGTCAAAGGTGGCCGCGAGTCCAATCGGCTCAGGGAAAACCGTTGCCGTTCCGGCGTTCGCCACTCCATGCAAGGCCTCGCTCCACCAGTCGTAACCCGGCACTTGCAGTCTAGGAATGGCGCGAGCCTGATTGACCAGTTGTGAAGCTTTCTCTTCCAGAGTCATCTTCCCGATCAAATCGTCGACCCGCACATTGATCGGCTGGGAGGGATCCAGGTAAACCGCGCCGCCGGCCGTCTGGGCAGCGGCTTGAATCAACGGTTGGAAACAAATTGCGGCGAGAAGCACAGCCAACTGGAGATTGCTTCCACGCATTTTCATCGAAGTTTTTCCTCCGAAACCCGGGCGCTGTCGAATACCAGCGGCGAAAAATCTTTATCTAGCTGGCATTCCCGTTAACGATTACGGTCGACCGTCGCTTGTAGCACAGTAGACTCCTTCGGTCAAGCCGACAATTTCAACGATTCCTCTCCAGCCTAATGAAAAAGATAGACTTGGCCCATCACGTAGCGGTTCAGAGTTACAATTCCCTAGGTCGGAGGACGAATGAAAGCTGCGAAGAGCGTGGGAACCGGCGATAAGGGCAAACCGTACCAGCCCAAGCCTAAAGATAAATTTACCTTTGGATTGTGGACACTGGGAAATCGCGGTCGCGATCCCTTCGGCGACGCAGTGCGCCCTACCTTTCCTCCGAACGAAATTGCATCTGTGCTCGGCGAGATTGGCGCTTGGGGCGTCAATTTCCATGACAACGATTTGGTCCCGATCGACGCTACAGCCGCCGAGCGCGACCGCATTGTCCGCGAATTTCGCAAAGCTTGCCAGGAAAGCGGGATCGTCGTTCCCATGGCGACGGTCAACCTATTTTTCCATCCAGTTTTCCGCGACGGCGCATTTACTGCCAATGATCCTGAGGTACGTGCCTACGCTTTGCAGAAAACCATGCGCGCCATGGATCTCGGGGCGGAGCTGGGCGCGAAAATCTTTGTGTTGTGGGGCGGACGCGAAGGCGTCGAGACCGATGCCTGCCGCCGCGCCGACGATGCCGTCAAGCATTTGCGCGAGGCCGTCAACTATCTTTGCGAGTACAACGTTGCCCGAAAATACGGCTACCGTTTCGCCCTGGAAGCCAAACCCAACGAACCGCGCGGCGACATTTATATGTCCACCACCGGCCATTATCTCGGCTTCATTCCTACCCTCGATCATCCTGAAATGGTGGGTGTCAATCCTGAAGTTGCACACGAGCAGATGGCTGGGCTGAACTTCATGCATGGAGTTGCGCAGGCCTGGGATGCCGGCAAATTGTTTCACATTGATTTGAACGATCAAGCTCCGGGGCGTTACGACCAGGATTTGCGTTTCGGTTCCAACAATCCGAAGTCTGCATTTTGGCTTGTGAAGTTTCTGGAAGATGTAGGCTACGACGGCTCTCGGCACTTCGACGCTCATGCCTACCGCACCGAAGATTACGAGGGAGTCAAAGATTTTGCTCGCGGCTGCATGCGCACTTACTTGATTCTCAAAGAGAAGGCGGCACGCTGGAATGCCGATGGCGAGATTCAGTCGATTCTCAAGGAAATCTCTGCGGCTGTGCCGGGAGCTCCAAAAGTCAGCGGCTATTCGGATAAGGGATCAGCGGGGCTGCTGGCTCACGTTTTCAATAAAGACGAGATCATGAAGAAACGCCTGCCCTACGAAAAGCTGGATCAGCTGACGATCGATATTCTGCTGGGCGTGCGATAAGCCATTGCGCCAGAGCGGCGCTTCAGCGCTGGAGATCTGCGTGGAAGAGCGGCGCTTCAGCGCCGCGTCACGAAAGCGACAGCAAGGGCTTCAGCCCCTGCCCAATGCCCGCCCCTTCTTCACCGTCGCCTTGCCGGCAACTTCCCAGGGCCGCTTCGGACGATCGACCGGTCCTTTATCCCGGTTCTCGATGCGATCGTATTGATAAGACTCGCTCACTGTTCCCAGGGACTCGTTGTAGAGGCTGGGAAGGCCCAGGGCTTCCTTCAACTCCTCAGAAAAGGCCTGTAGCGCTTTCAGGTGATCGGCAGTAGCCGGGATCTCCCCCTTGGAAGTCTTAAGAAACTGCTGATATCCGCGGTTTACCAGCTTCGAAATCTCACTGCCAACTAAATATCCAGGATAGGCAAAAATCTTTACGGCATCATCTCCATCTTTCTGAATCGCCGCGGAGACGTTGTACTTTCGCAGAAATACCCGGCCGCTGGTTCCGGGCGCCTCAGTCACGTCGAAGCCGTGATCGCGTAACCAGGAGAGCGCTTCTTCATAAGTTCGTGCTTCAATGGTTTTGGCCATTATGTTTAGCGTGGACCTTTCCTAGCCGGCCTATGCATTTAATTGGATGCGGCCTCTATGACCATCGGTCGCAACTTTCCACAAGCTGCATCGCCGGGCGGAGCTTATCATCTAACAAGCTACTACATATCTTGTTTGCGGCCATATAGCACATTACGTTGGTCACAGCGGCTTGGAACCTAGATGGCATACGTATCTACACGACTGGCAGCACCGTCCACTGCGGCAAAACCCGAGGAACATCGAGAAATGCCCGTAGGACTGGGAGAAACGCTCGGTCATAGCTTGATCGAGCGCATCGGCAATACGCCGCTGTTGCGACTGGATGCGCTCACCCGCGACCTGCCAGCCGTAGCACTCCTGGGTAAGGCGGAATGGTATAACCCAGGCGGATCGGTAAAAGATCGCGCCGCGGCCAATATCGTCTCCGAGGCTCGCCGGCGTGGCCAATTAGGTCCCGGTCGCATTCTACTCGACGCCACCAGCGGCAATACTGGCATCGCTTATGCCATGCTGGGCGCGGCTGAAGGATTTCCCGTAACACTTTGCATGCCGGAAAATGTTTCGCGTGAACGGAAACAGATTCTGCAAGGCTACGGCGCAAATATTCTCTATACCGATCCTGCCGACGGATCCGATGGCGCGATTCGCATGGCACGTGAACTAGCTCGCAATCATCCCGACCAGTATTTTTATGCGGATCAGTATTCGAACGAGGCCAACTGGAAAGCTCACTATCACGGGACGGCCAACGAAATCTGGCAGCAGACTCAGGGAAGGATCACGCATTTCGTCTCCATGATGGGAACCAGCGGTACCTTCGTCGGAACTACGCGCCGGCTGAAAGAATTGAATCCATCCGTGCAATGCATTTCGCTGCAACCGGATTCCGCGTTTCACGGAATTGAAGGCGCCAAGCACATGGCCAGTGCGATCGTGCCGAAAATTTACGATTCCCAACTCGCCGATCAGAACCTCGAAATTTCTACGGAAGATGCGTACGCCATGGCGCGGCACCTCTCGCGCAAGGCCGGACTGCTGGTCGGAATCTCCTCGGCCGCGGCCATTGTAGGCTGCTTGAAGATTGCCCGCGAACTCTCGCCGACGGGGGGCCAGGAAACTGTAATGGTCACCATACTCTGCGATTCCGGCGACAAGTATCTGAGCGAGAGGTTCTGGAATGAAGGCGAATGAAAATTGCTGATTGATGATTTTTGATTGCCGATTGAAGAACCGAAGGCTTGCATGAGATTCGTATCAGGGCACGCCTTCAGGCGTGCCGCAGCACTGCAAAAATCAGAGCGCCTTTAGGCGCTGCCGTTTGAGGGTGCAAGGCGTTTCAATCGGAATCAGCAATCAAAATTCAACAATTCCTCCCAATGCTGAAACTAACCCGCAACGACTACGACGCCCTTCGCCGTCATGGCGAAGAAACCTATCCGCACGAATGTTGCGGCATCCTGCTCGGCCGGGTCGAAGATGATGGCACGCGAGTCGTCACCTCAGTCGCGCGCGCTGGCAACACCCGCACCGATTCCGCCCACAACCGTTACAACATCGATCCCAAAGAGTTGGTGCGCATCCAGCGCGAAGGCCGCGCGCGCGGAGAAGACATCGTCGGCTTCTACCACTCCCATCCCGACCATCCGGCGCGCTGGTCACCAACCGACTTCGCCGAGGCTCACTGGATCGGCTGCTCGTATGTCATTACGGCCGTAGAAAAAGGCAAAGCCGCCATTACGAACTCGTTCGAGTTGTCTGGCTCTCAGGAATCCGACAAAGAACTAAAGGATGAACGCATAGACATCGCGAATTAATCTTGCCGAGCTTCAGAGTCTTCCTCAGCCGTCGAAACGAGCAAGACGCGGCAGGTCATGAGTTCAATCCAGCCGATTGCAAGAAAGGAATCGCTCTAGCTCATCGGGCTTGTCTCTGCTTCTTTCTCCACTCATCCATCGGTCACACAAATGCCGCGCCAGTCGAGCCAAGCGCGTGATTTTCACAACCAAATCAAGAGCTCTCCGGCGCACTCGCATCGATTTCAGGCGATGAATGGCGCGAAAAGCCTTGTCTGGCGCGGCTCTGCGCGAGAATGCACGTGAACGCTTGCACAATTTCCGGTCATATGCCTGTGAACGAGCTGCACTCGATTGAAAATACGTGTGTTACGAAGCGTGATTTTTCGTTGACTGGATTTATAGAAGGAGTACAACAAGATCGTTCTTTGACAGCTTCTTAAGTTTTTCCGGTTGGTGCGGCGTCCGGGGCTCAAGCGGAGTCACCTTCCTGATCGCAAGATTAGGAAGGAGGGTGAGCGAGGGTCTATAGCAAAGCGCTGGTTGAGGAGAACGAAGAAGAAATGTTGAAGGCAGGATAGAGTTCCGAGGCGTAAGGTAGGTTTATCCGGTTGGCGGTGAGCCCGGAGCCCAAGCGAAGATCGCGCGCAGCGCCCCGCAAGGGAAGTTGCGAGAGCAGGTCGAGCAAGGGTCAAACGCGAGCTACTGGCCGAGACGAATGGACCTTACACCACCTCGGAACTCTCTTACTTTTCCTAGAGTTGTCAGATCTCGTTCCCGCCGCGCGCTCGAACCGTCAATCTTCTGTCATGTTGAGCGGATCTGAGGAGAGCGAAGCGATCCTCGCCGCGAAGCCGAACCATGCCTGGCGTTCAAACGATGTCCGAAAACTCGTTCCTTTCCAAGGTCGATCTGGGCGATCTGTGGGAATCCGTGGGAATCCGTGTGAATCCGTGGCAAGAAGGTCACTTCCCCTCATTCCCCGGCCCACCAACCGCATAAATCCTTGGGATTCTCTGCTCCAGCGGCGGGAGCGCTGGAAACGCCGCGTGCGGCTCCGTCTGATACCAGTACGCGACCGAGAAATAATTATCCGAGCGATGGTTGGCGTGCCCATGTTCGATAGTCGCGCGCAGAGATTTCGTAAACGGAATCGGCGAATCCAGGTGAAACCGATAAAGCGACCAGCGACCGCCAACGCGTTCCTCTCCGACCACCGGCGCTCCATACAATCCGTAAGAAAACGCGCGTCCTCCGAAATCCCACGCGCCTAGAAAATAATCTTCCGAGCCGGTTCCGTTGATGGAGGGCGTAGTCTCGCCGTCAACAAAAAACATGTCATCGCCTTCGCCCCACCAGCCATCCTGATTCTCCAGAATCGACATGGTCACGCCCACGAAATGGCCTCGTCCGGTGGCTTCCATCCACACGTAGTTGCCTTCACCATTCAAATTCTTCTTGTCATTCACCAGCGGATCGCCGTTCGAATGCCATTGATTCGTCCAGCCATGAGCCGGTGCGGCCTGCCGATATTGCGCGTGAAAATACAGCAAGTCCGCCGGCAGCGGTTTACTGTACTCGCGATAGTCGATATTGAAATAAAACGAGTCGACTTTGCGTGAGCCTTCGTTCGTCACTGTGATGCGCGCATGTTTTTGAAAAGGCATCGGGAAGAAGCTGTTCAGCGCCTTGTCGGACCCGACCGATAACGGCAAAGACTGATAGATGTAGTAATCGCCCAGCCCGAGCCCGAAGAAGTCACCCACCGGCGTCTCCACGCTGGGGGTGGATTCGCCGTCCCAATACATGCGCAGCACCAACGCCTTCAAATGATTAGGATCATCACTGGCGATGGTGAACCAAACATGGCTGATCAGCCCCGGCCCCGTTGCATCAAGCAGCGTAAGAGTCTCTCCAGCCGCGATGGTCCGAGCGTCGGCATTACCGCCGCTCCGGTCATAACTGGAAGCCCGCCTCTGAACATAGTCTTTCGCCTGCGGCAGGTTCGCCAGCCAAGTACTAGGATCCTGCGCAAGAGCCGGCAGCGCGAGCAAACAATAGGTGAGGAGAACGAACAGCTTCTTCATCTTCATCGTGGCCTCTTAGGTTTCGTTAGAAGGCATGGTTTGGTCGCGTCGATAAGTCCGCTAAAAAGAAGTAGGGCTTTAGCCCTGACGTCTCTGATCCCACTCGCGAACGTCCCTTCACAGCGGTATATTCCCATGCTTCTTCGGCGGATTCTTATCGCGTTTGGTCTCGAGCATCGCCAGCGCCTGAATCAATTTCTTCCGCGTCTCGCGCGGCTGAATCACGGCATCCACAAATCCGCGATCGGCGGCGACGTAGGGATTGGCGAATCGGTCGCGGAATTCGTCGATTTTTTCGCGGCGCAGCTGCTCCCGGTTGGCGGCCGCATCCAGTTCGCGTTTGTAAACAATGTCGACCGCGCCTTCCGGCCCCATCACCGCAATCTCCGCTGTCGGCCACGCATAGTTCACGTCGGTGCGAATATGTTTCGACGCCATTACGCAATACGCTCCGCCGTAAGCCTTGCGAGTGATTACTGTAACTTTGGGCACGGTTGCCTCGGCAAAGGCGTACAGCAACTTCGCCCCGTGCTTGATGATTCCGCCATACTCCTGCGCGGTGCCGGGAAGAAATCCGGGAACGTCTTCAAACGTCACCAGCGGAATGTTGAAACAATCACAGAAGCGAACGAAGCGCGCGCCTTTTACCGAAGCGTTGATGTCCAGCGTTCCGGCCAGCACCGATGGCTGGTTGGCGACGATGCCGACCGGCCGTCCGTCGAGCCGGGCGAATCCGACCACGATATTCCTGGCGTAATGTTCCTGCACTTCGAAAAAATAAGTGTCATCGATCACCGCGTGGATCACGTCCTTAATGTCGTACGGCAGGTTTGACTGCGCAGGAACGATTGCGTCGAGCGCCGCGTCGGCGCGGTCGATCGGATCGTTACACGCCTTGCGCGGAGGCTCATCTAGATTGTTCGAGGGCACAAAACTCAAGAGCTCGCGCACCATCGAAAGGCATTCCGCGTCGTCGTGCGCCAAAAAGTGCGCCACGCCGGAAGTCTCGTTGTGCGTCATAGCACCGCCGAGCTGTTCTTTTGTCACTTCCTCGAGGGTGACCGTCTTAATCACATCGGGCCCGGTGATAAACATGTAGGAAGTTTTGTCGACCATCAGAACGAAGTCGGTGATGGCGGGCGAGTAGACAGCGCCGCCGGCGCACGGTCCCATGATTGCCGAGATCTGCGGCACCACTCCGCTATACAACGTGTTGCGCAAAAAAATGTCCGCATAACCTGCCAGCGACATCACACCTTCCTGAATCCGCGCACCTCCGGAATCGTTCAGCCCGATTACGGGAGCACCCATCTTCGCCGCCAGATCCATGATCTTCACAATCTTTGCCGCGTTGGTTTCCGATAACGAGCCGCCGAACACGGTGAAGTCTTGAGCGAAAACATAAACCAGCCGGCCCTCAATGCGGCCGTAGCCAGTAATGAATCCGTCGCCGTAGATTTTCTGTTCGGCCATACCGAAATCGTTACACCGGTGAGTGACGAGCTTGTCAGTCTCTTCGAATGTGCCCTCATCGAGCAGGAATTCGATGCGTTCGCGGGCCGACATCTTGCCTTCTTTATGCTGGCGCTCGCGGCGCTTGGCGCCGCCGCCGTCTTCGGCGAGTTGATTCCGCTTTTTCAGTTCGGCAACTTTCTGTTCGAGATTCATGGCGGGAGAATTATATCGGCTAAAGGCGGCGTTGATGGCTACGCACGGGGAGTCGATCCACGCCAATGGTCTCCCTGCGATACACTGCCCACAATGTCTTCTCTTGCCGATCAGATGGGATTCAACTTCCGGCCGCCGGAGCGCCGGGTATGGAAAGTTCGCGAGTTGGTGGCTTCGGTTCGTTCGCATATCGAACGCGAATACGCGGACGCCTGGGTGGAAGGCGAGATCTCAAATTTTCGTGCCCCCGATTCCGGGCATCTTTACTTCACGCTCAAAGATGGCAATGCGCAGATTCGCGCCGTTATGTTTCGCTCGGCGGCACGGCTGCTGCGCTTTCGTCCGGCGGACGGGTTGCAAGTCGTGGTGCGCGGCCGAGTCACTGTCTACGAAGACCGCGGCGAATTGCAGATTTCCGCGGAATACATCGAGCCCAAAGGCGCAGGCTCGTTACAGTTAGCCTTTGAGCAACTCAAGGCGAAACTGGAAGCTGAGGGATTATTTTCGCCTGAGCGCAAGAAGCCCATTCCGCCTCTGCCAGCGCGCATTGGCATTGTCACTTCAGCGCAGGCCGCGGCTCTCCGCGACATCCTGAACGTTCTCGAGCGCCGCCATCATTCCGTGAATGTCGTGATCTACCCGGCGCAGGTGCAGGGCGAAATGGCACCGCAAGAGGTCGCGGCTGGCGTACGGTTTTTTAACCAGCATGACAATGTGGATGTAATTATCGTCGCGCGCGGCGGCGGCTCGGCCGAAGATCTGGCGCCATTCAACAACGAAGCGTTAGCGCGAACCATTGCAGCATCCGAAATTCCAGTTATCTCCGCGGTCGGCCACGAAACCGATTTCACCATTATTGATTTCGTTGCCGACTTGCGCGCTCCCACTCCATCGGCAGCTGCGGAACTAGTGATCCGCTCGCGTCAGGAAGTCGAGGAACAGGCGAACGCTTTGCACGAACGCCTCGGCCGCGCCCTGCGCTATCGCCTTCTAATCGGTCGCCAGTCTCTCACCGAACTGGCACAACACGGGGCTTTTACCCGCATGATGGAAGCGATTCGTCAGCGCCAGCAAAAGCTCGACGATCTCACCCACCGCATCGAGCTGGCCGAGCGCCAGTTACTGGAACAAAATCGCCGGCGCTGGGAAATCTTCTCCGCCGCCGTTCGGCATTATGATTTGCGCCGTGTCCTTTCCAGCATTCGAAAAGAAATGGAAAGTGGAACCAGTGCGCTGGTCGCATTGATGCGCAACGTTCTGCTACAGCACAGAGTGCGCAGTGAGCGCCTGCAGACCGCGCTTGAGTCGTTGTCTCCTCTTGCCATTCTCGCGCGGGGATACGCGCTCGTGTTCGATGCTCGCGGGCGGTTGTTGAAAGATGTACGTGACATAAACGCCGGAGACGAGATTTCCGCCAGGTTGGCACACGGGGAATTTCGCGCCGCCGTGACCAAGAAACAGGAATAATCCGTTAGAGTCGAAAAATCTCGAAAACCCAGCTCCCCATGCTTTTTTCACGTCATCTTGTAAAAGTTCGTATCCCCGGCGATTGAGCAAATCCCCTGCATTACAATGGATTCTCGGAGCGGGATTTAACCGCAGGAGCAATTCGAGTGGTGCCAGTCATCACCTCATGGACGCAGGGCGCTTGGGTGGCTCTGGATATTTTCCTCGTCGCCCTCATCATCTACCAGGTGCTGGTGATGATCCGTGGCACGCGCGCGGCACCCATGCTAGTGGGCCTGGTCGTCGTTTCGATAATCTTCTACCTGGCGCGCATCGGCGAACTTACCACTCTAAACTGGGTAGTAGGCCACGTACTCCCTTATCTGGTGTTCGCGCTCATCGTGGTTTTTCAGTCTGAAATCCGTCACGTGCTAGCCGATTTAGGACGCCGCCTGACGTTGTTCGGCGGTTCTTCTTCCGAAAGCGATTCCTATGACGACATCGTTTTGGCGGCAAATCTTTTTTCTCAGCATCAGACAGGGGCGTTGATCGTGATCGAGCGCGAAATTGGACTGCGCACCCACATCGAAAGCGGAGTCCCTTTAGACGCTCGCCTGTCCTACGATTTGCTGGCCACTATTTTTCGTCCCAGCGCGCCTCTGCACGACGGCGCTGTGATTGTGCAAAAAGATCGCATCGCGGCCGCCGCATGCTTCCTGCCGCTATCCATGAATCCATTGCTTTCCACTCAATTGGGCACGCGGCATCGTGCGGGCATCGGCATTACCGAAGAGACCGACGCAATTGCCGTGATTTGTTCGGAAGAGAGCGGCGCGATCAGCCTCGCAATCGGAGGAAAAATCGAACGGGATCTCACAGTCGAACAATTGCGCGAGCGCCTCAGCAGCGAACTACGCCGCTTTATGGCTCCTGTAACCCTGCCAACCCCGATCGCGCAGGGTTCCGATGACTCGGATGCGCTCTTGGATTCTCCTCTGCGGGAGCCCGTGCCGCAACGAAAATCAGAACCGGGCGCAGAGCCGGAGTCACAGCCATGACCGGATTCTTTCAGCGATATGTGCTGCACAACTTCGGACTGAAATTGCTGTCCCTACTCTTAGCCGCCGGCTTGTGGTTGCTGATTTCACCCGACGAGGAGCTCGCGGAGGTCGCTATTCGCGCGCCAATCGTCTTTCAACACGTTCCCCCTCATCTCGAGATCAGTTCCGAGCTTATTCCTGACGCGCAGATTCGCGTACGCGGCCCAGAGCGCGTAATCCGGCAATTACAGGCCAATGAAATTCATGCCGAGATTGAGCTGGCGGATGCCAAACCCGGCGAACGCACCTTTGAACTCACCTCGTTGCAGGTGCGCCATCCCCGCGATGTCACGGTAGTGCAGATTGTTCCCAGCCAATTGCGGCTCGCTTTCGATACCCGCCTGACTCGTGATATCGAAATCCATCCCCGCGTGACTGGCATCTTTGCCGACGGTGATCAAATTGTGAAAGTCGATGCCGACCCAGCTCAAGTCACGATCACCGGCCCGCGCGGGCATGTAGAGAAAATTGAGGCGGCGACGACCGACCCTATCGACGCCACGGGCACCCGCGGCAGTGCGGTTTTCACTACGAATGTGTATGTCGCCGATCCTTTAGTGCAGGTCATGCAATCAAGTTCCATTCGCGTGCGTGTGCTGGTGCAGAAAGTGGGCAGTACGGCAGCGCACTAAAGAGTTTTGGCGCCGCTATCTTCCCCTCTCTCTCATTTATCATCTTCTGTCTTCATTTTTTGATCTTCTATGGGCGAGCAAAGGCAGTTGTTTGGCACCGACGGCATTCGTGGTGTAGCGGGCGAATTTCCTTTGACCCAGCAAAGCACCTATTTGATTGGGCGCGCGTTGGGCCACGATCTTCTTCGAACCAATCACGACCCTCAAGCCGTGATCGGCCAAGATACGCGTGAATCCAGCAGATGGATTGCGGACCGCGTTTCGGAAGGTCTGGCGACCGTAGGCGTCATCGTCCATAGCGCCGGAGTGATTACTACTCCAGGTGTCGCTTATCTTGCGCGTTCACGAGCTTTGGCGGCGGGCGTGGTGATTTCCGCCTCGCACAATCCCTGGACCGATAACGGAATCAAGGTTTTCTCTGGCGATGGTTTCAAACTCACCGACGAACGCGAACTGGCGATTGAAAAAGAAATTTTCGCGCTGCTGCAAAGTAAGGCGGACGCCGATGAATCTGCGCTCAAATCTCCAAAATCTTCTCTGCCCGGCGAAGCCAACTTGCGCCACGCCTATGTCCAGGCGCTGCGGAAAGACGTGAGCTCCGATTTGAGCAATCTCCGCGTGCTGGTGGATTGCGCCAACGGCGCGGCCACAGCGGAGGCGCCGGAATTGTTTCGCAGCCTTGGCATTCAGGCAACATTCATTCACGTCTCGCCAGATGGCAAGAATATCAACGAAGGCTGCGGAGCACTTCACCCGGAAACGTTAGGGAAAGCTGTGGCAGAATCTGCCGGCCAGTTCGATCTCGGTGTCACCTTTGACGGCGACGCCGACCGCGCCCTGTTCTGCGATGCGGCCGGTCGTGTGGTCAATGGAGATGGCGTTCTGCTCGCGGCGGCTCGGGACTTGCACGCGCAAGGAAAATTGAAGGCCGATACCGTCGTCTCCACCACGATGTCAAACATGGGCCTGGAAATCGCGCTGAAGAAATCGGGCATTCGCATGCTGCGCGCCAACGTTGGTGACAAATATGTGTTGGAAGAAATGCTGAAAACCGGCGCCACCCTTGGCGGAGAGCAGTCGGGCCACATTATTTTCCGCGATGGCGATGCAACAACCGGGGATGGCCTGCTGACCGCACTCCGCGTGATGGATATTATCGCTCGCGCAGCCCAGCCGCTGGCGGAGTTGGTGAGCGACCTGAAAGTGTTTCCGCAAACAATTCAGAACGTTCGTGTGCGCGAGAAGATTCCGTTCGCTCAAATCCCCGCGATTCAGTCTGCCATTGATGCGGCGGAGCGCGAACTGAACGGCAACGGCCGCGTTGTCGTCCGCTACTCGGGCACCGAAGCGTTAGCCAGAGTTATGGTCGAAGCCGAATCGGCAGCGAAAATGCAATCACTCACCGCAGAAATCGCGGCCGCGATTCAAAAAACCTTGGGTGTGTAAAGAGATCAGGTAGGGACAGGCTATGTGCGGTCAGCCGCCCCTTCGGCAAGCTCAGGGCAGGCTCTCGGCTGTCCGACCGGGCGAAGCCCGGTTTGGTTTACGGCTCTAGCGAGCTTTCCGCCGCTTGCCCGCCACTCTTACTGGCTCTTCCTCCACCACCGCAAACTGAATCTTCTTCTCCACGGGGTCGATTCGGTCGACCAGCACGCGAATCTTCTGGCCCAGATGATATCGCTTGCGCGATCGCTGCCCGATAATCTCGCGTGTATTTTCATGAAAGGTGTAGCGGTCGTCGGTCAGCGTATTGAGCGGAACCAGGCCTTCGACGAATAAATCAGTCAGCTCCACAAAAAACCCGAACTTGGTGACACTGGTGACCAGCCCGTCGAAGTCTTCGCCCACTCGATCCTGCATGAACTTCACTTTCTTCCACTCCATCAAGTCGCGCTCGGCATCGTCGGCGCGCCGCTCCGACTGGCTCGACTCTTCCGCAATCTCATGGAGCTCCTCCACAGAAATCGGTGCGCTCAACGGTTCCAGCGATTTACGATGCTCCGCGTGATCGCGCCGCTTCGACCATGGCGCTGGTGCCTCATCAGAAGCTCCCGTGGAGATTGCCGGGTGCCCCATTTCTCGCGTCTTTTGCGGGAAGTGGGGATCTTCATTCAGAACACTCTTCAAAATCCGATGCACAATCAAATCCGGATATCGCCGGATCGGCGATGTGAAATGCGTATAGCTGGTCGCCGCCAGCGCGAAGTGTCCCAGATCCTCCTCCGAATAGCGCGCCTGCTTCAACGAACGCAGCATCAGGTAGCTCAAAATACGCTCCTCCGGCTTGCCCGCAATCTTCTCGGTCAATTTCTGATACATGCGTGGTGTGATATGCACTTCTTGCGGCACCTCGATTTCGCGCACGCGTTTGCCCGTGCCGTAAGCCGCGCGCCGATCGGTCTTCATCTGCACGCGATGAATCGGTAACGGCCCCACGCCGAGCGAATATCCAAACGTTGCGGCGATCACTTCGAAGTCGTAAA
The DNA here is from genome assembly GCA_963801885.1 of uncultured Acidobacteriaceae bacterium. Lineage (GTDB taxonomy): Bacteria > Acidobacteriota > Terriglobia > Terriglobales > Acidobacteriaceae > Sulfotelmatobacter. The sequence goes on along the minus strand of CAWDGL010000008.1, from coordinate 927,400 downwards.
CCCGTTTTGCGTCCGGCTTCTCGTGCACGCGGTACAGTGACGCAATGCGTTTCGATTCCAAGTGCTGCGCCACACATTCATTTGCCGAGAGCATGAACTCTTCGATCAGCCGATGCGCAACATTGCGCTCCGAACGTGAGATGCTCTTCATTAATCCGAAATCGTCGAACTCGATTACCGGCTCCGGTAAATCGAAATCAATCGATCCTCGCCGCTGCCGTTTGCGATTCAAAATCAGCGCCAGGTCGCGCATCAGTTCAAACGTCGCAACTAACGGTGCGTAGCGCTCGCGCGCAGCCGTATCGCCCTCTAGCACAGCGTTCACTGCGGTATACGTCATGCGCTCAGCCGAGCGGATCACGCCCTCACTCAACTCGTAGCTCACGATCTCGCCGCGGTGGTCCATCTCCATCACGCACGAGAGCACCAACCTTTCCACCTGAGGCCGCAAACTGCAAATGTCGGTCGAAAGTTCCAGCGGCAGCATGGGTACTGCGCGGTCTGGGAAATAAACGCTGGTCCCGCGCAGCCGCGCTTCCTGGTCGAGAGCCGATCCTGGCGTTACATATTGCGCCACGTCGGCAATGTGCACATGCAGTTCGAAATTGCCGTTGGCGAGCATGCGCACGTAAACCGCATCGTCGAAGTCGCGCGCCGTCTCGCCGTCAATCGTCACAATCGGCAGCGCGCGAAAATCGCGTCGCCGCTGCAACTCTTGTTCCGGAATTGTAGCCAGAGTATTTTGTGCTTCATCGAGTGCCGCTGCGGGAAAATGATGCGGCAGATGAAACTTGCGAATCGTGATCTCGACATCGACGCCGAAATCATCCTCGCGCCCCAGAATCTCAATTACGCGCCCCCGCGGATTTTGTGTTGGTGAGGGCCAGTCGGTGATCTCGACATCAACCACTACGCCCTCCAGATCGTCCGGCTGGGTGCGGCGGGCAGCTTCGTCGCCCAGCACGCGATCCACAGATTTTTTCCTCTGTGATCTCTGTGTCCTCTGTGGTTGAGCCTTTGATTCTTCCTGCACCAGAGACGCCGCAGAACTCTCGGGCCGTTCCATCCCCGGCGGAATCAGAATCTCTTGCGTAATTTTGCTGTCAATCGGTTTTACGTAGCCGCCGCGGCTCCCATAATGAAAGATGCCAACCACCGACGGGTGAGCACGCCTTACCGGGCGCACAATTCGTCCTTCCGCACGTCCATCCGGGCGAACGTTGGTCACGTCAACCAGCACGAGATCGCCGTGCATCGCGTTGCCAATGAGATGCGGCGGAACAAAAATGTCTCCGGTAAGCCGCGACTTGAGCGCCGGGCTCAGAGACTTGATGTCTGGAATCACGAAGCCGAATCCATCACGGTGCATCGTCAACCGTCCCGCAACCAGATTCTTGTCGGCAACGGGCTGCGGCAGCGCGTAACGGTCTGAATCGCCTTGAATCAGGGCACCGATGGCCACCAATTTCTGCAAACGCTCATCAAGTTCGCGACGCTCGTCGCCACGCAAGCCGAGTTCGCGCACCAGTTGCTTGAAGCCCGCCGTGCGCTTGGGCTGCCGTGAAATCTGTTTGAGAATGACTGAATCAGAAACCATGGAAGAGCTGTCAGCTATCAGCCGTCAGCTTTCAGCATACCTCACGCCGTGCCTATTGACGGGCCGCAGCATTCGCAGCCAGACTGTAGTGGATTAGTCTCAAGGAAATGCCGGACACGAATGTCCCAATCCGCACGATATTCTTTTTTAACTTCGCTGCTGGAATTCTTAGCGTGTCGCGCTCACGGTCCGCGCGGGCACCGGCTTCGAGCCGGACCGTAACCACCAGATCAGGCCGCCAGCAAGTACCAATCCGATAGCGATCAGCTGGGTGCCCGTCATCGCCCCACCAAACACAGAACCACGGCCAGGATCGTCGCGCAAGTATTCCAGGAAGAATCGGGCGACGCCGTAGATGAACATGAACGCGCCAATCACCTGGCCATCAAATTTTTTGTGCTTGAGCAGCCACATCAGGAAGAAAAAATTCGCCAGCTCCACGGCCGATTCAAACAACTGCGTCGGTTCGAGCGGCACGCCCAGCGGCGTCCCGGTAATTGAGTTGGCCAGCGGATTGTGAAACACCACGCCCCACCAGTGATGCGTTTCTTTCCCGTAGCAGCATCCCGCAGCAAAGCAACCGATGCGGCCAATCGAGTGGCCCAGCGCGAGGCCGGGCGCAAAGGCGTCGCATGTCCCCAGCGGCGGCATTTTATGCTTCCATACATACCAGGCCGCCGCCGCGAACGCGGCCAGCAAACCTCCGGAAAAAACTCCGCCCGCCTGCAGGGTATTGATGCTGAAAATCTCGCCCGGATGAGCCGAGTAGTAGCTCCACTCGTTCACAACGTAGAGTATTTTTGCCCCGATAATGCCGCACAGCACAACCAGAATGCCCAGATTCCACGCCTTGTCGCCGTCGATTCCGAGCTTCTCGGAGTTGCGCACACTGATCCACAGGCCAATTAACACGCCCAATGACACGAGGAATCCGTATGTGGGGAGAAAGAACTTTCCTAGATGAAAGAGTTGCGGATACACAGTTTAATTAGATGCTGGAAACAAGCGATCTGCTACTTGGACAGTCTAGCAGGAATGCAGCGCTTGGCTGTTAGCCTTTGGCTTCTAGCTAAGAGCTAAAAGCCAAAAGCTAATGGCCGATTTTATCAAGCCGACCCACTGTGCCGTGTGACGGGCCGAGAATGAACCCGTCGGTAGACGTTGGGAACCCGCCGAGACCCTTTAGGCATCTCCGCATGGCGGAGCGTCGCACACCGGATCCTAGTTCGAGTCGAGTCCCCGTTCATTCAGCATTGGTTCAAAAATCGGTTACCGCCATCACCAACCCGGCAGGCCGGCTTTCAAGTTGGATGCTAGGCAAAAGCCGGCGACTTGGCAAGAGGAAGATAGCAAAAAGTTGGCAGGCCGCTTGCTACCAAAGTAACGCGGAGTTCATATATGGGCTTGCCAAGTTCTTAATCGATTACTTAATTCCTTCCGCCCAATAGCTGCTTCGAGCCAGAACCACGCCGCCCGTCGGTGTACGCAACCGCACGCGGATTTGGTGCAGCCCGGCTTGTGGATCTTTCGGCGCGAAACTCAAAAGGTAACGGCTGTGCAGATGATTGGTGAAGTCATTCATCCGCACCTCGAACTTTTTTCGCGTCGCAAATAGTTCATACTCTCCGCCTGTCATCGACGCGATCGTGTGTGGGACATTTTTCCTTATGGCCTGAGATGTCTGGTAGAGAAGATCGAGGAAGTTGATACCGGGATGCATCTCGTTCATGTTATTGCCCCTCTCCGTGTCCAGAATGTTCGAGAGCGCGGGTGAAAATGCCAGTGCGTACATCACCGCGTTGCTCTGGCCAATCGCGGCTACCGCATCGTCAATCTTTACGTGGCTGCCGTGATCGCGGGTTTCGCTGATCAGCAGCAACACCCGCAGACGTCCTTCGGGTTCCTGGTCGAGCAGCTTTACGCCAGCGTCGACTGCATCAAGGATTGCCGCACCGTCATCTCCCGGCTGCAAATTTCGCAAATCGTCTTCCACCAGGCTGGCATCCTTGGTAAAACCGCGCGTCTGTTCAACCTGGCTGCCGAACTCCAACACTGCAACCCGGGCTGTGCCTTGCGAAAATAGTGGATCCAGCATGGTGCGCAAACCTTGCATTCGCGGAAACTCATAAGCGGCCCTCCGCCCGCGCTGAATGGCCACCACCAAAGAAATGGGCTGGCCCTCGGGCGCTTCATCCAGTTGCGCCGTTTGCTCGACGCCATCGTCCTCGACGATGAAGTCGTTGGCCTGCAGTCCATACACAATTCCGCCGTCCTGATCTTTCACCAGGCTCGGAACCAGCACTACATTCGATTGGGAACGGAGAGTGGTTTCTTGGGGATGTGCAAAGCCGCCAAGCAGCGGAAAAACGAGCAGAATAAAAAACCCGGGACGGAAAAACAAAAAGTGGAAAAAGAAGCTGGTGGAAGAGCGCCGCAGCTTAACCCGCCTTGCGATTTTCGCCCAGAACTTCATCCATCGCATGGGCTAATAGATGCGCGCGCTTCTGGTAGTCGGTTGCCCTGTGGTCCTGCCTTTTCTTCAATAAGTGATATTCATCGGCAATATTCAAAGCCGCCAGCACCGCCAAACGCACAGTATCGATCGTATTGGTGTCCTTGGCCACGGCGCGCATCTTGGCATCCACATACTCCGCCAGTTTAAAACGTAGTCTGGATCAGAGCCGCGCAGGTTATATGCCTGGTCAAAAATCTCCACCCGGACGGTGGAGTTCTGCGGATCTCTCACCATCTGATCTTTGGTCGCCGTAGCCATAGTCGGTTTCTCCGTGGGGTCGTACCGTACCGTGTAGACGGGGAGATTGCTACCTGTCCTCGGCAGGCTACTTGCTACCAAAGTAACGCGCAGTTCATATATGGGCTGGCCAAGTTCTCATGATTCGTTCCTTAGGTCCTTCAGGCCAATAGCTGCTTCGAGCCAGAACGATGTCGCCCGTCGGCGCACGTAACAAGGGCTTCCGGCCTCCGGCTTTTGGCTTCTGGAGGCCGGCTTGCGGAACCAAAATCCCTGCTGGAGCGTATGCTTCAGTAGGCTGATAAACTTGAGTGCAACGCTGAAACTGTCTTTCCGAAAGCGGAAGTCCGGAAGCCGAACCCCATGAACGTCGCTGAAGCCATTCGAATCGCGCTGCGGTCGCTGTGGGCGAACAAGCTGCGCTCCGTGCTCACGCTTCTTGGCGTGGTGATCGGCATTGCGGCGGTGATCGCCGTGGTGACGTTCGTTTCGGGCATTCAAGATTATGTGGCCAAGAAGATTTTCAACCTAGGGGCGGACGTTTTCATTATTGGCAAGATGTCTCCGGTTGAAACCAACGTTGAACATTTTCTCGCGGCTGAAAAGCGCAAGAATCTTGTGCTGGAGGACTATCAGGCGGTGCTTGAGGCCTGCCGCCACTGTGAATACGTGGGTGCGCTGATGCGCGGCAGCGGGAAGGTGAAGCACAACGAGCAATCGATCAGCGACACCACCATCCAGGGAATTACGCCATCGGTGGCATCGATTCTGGATACGGATTTGACCTACGGGCGCATGTTGAACGATACCGACCTGAACAATCATTCGCAGGTGGCTGTGGTCGGCACCGACATTGTGGAGCATTTGCTCGGCAGCGCCGACCCGCTGGGGCAGGAAATTCGTGTGGATGGCTGGACCTATCAGGTGATCGGCGTCGGTAAAAAGAAGGGCAAGACCCTGGGGCAGAGCGCGGACAACTATGTGCTCATCCCCGTCACCACCTACTTGAAACAATACGGGTCGCACAACAGCAGCATCGGAATTTGGGGAAAAGCCACTGCCACCGGAGCCCCGCTGAGTCAGGCCATCGATGAGGCCCGCGTAGCGCTCCGTGCTCATCGCCACGACCGGCCGGGCGAAGAAGACAGCTTCGAAATTGAAACCAATGCCAGCCTGCTCAGTATCTGGTCAGGACTGAGCAGCACATTTTTTATGGCGACGATTGGCATTGCAGCCGTGTCGCTGGTGGTCGGTGGCATCGTGATCATGAACATCATGTTGGTCTCGGTGACGGAGCGCACCCGCGAAATCGGCATTCGCAAGGCGCTCGGCGCGCGGCGGGATGATGTATTGCTTCAGTTCTTAATTGAGGCGGTGATTCTGGCGTTGATTGGTGGAGTGCTCGGAGTGCTCTCGGGGGTTATGGTGGCGGAGTTCGTTACCCTGCTGATTGGAATGCCGTCTTCCATCAAGTTGTGGGCAGTGGCGGCGGGGCTTCTGGTGGCGGCCAGTGTAGGAGTATTTTTCGGAGTGTACCCGGCGCGAAAGGCGGCGCGGCTGGATCCGATTGTGGCGCTGCGATTTGAAATGTAGACGGAATTTAGTAAGTCTGTAATTTGGTAAATTTGTAATTTGAAATCGGCAGGGGATTCTGGATTTTAAATTACGAGATTACCAAATTACGAAATTACACAATTTCTTCCATGATCCGCAAAGACGAATTCGGTGAAATCTTCCGCATGGCGGTGGAGACGATTCGCAGCAACAAACTGCGGTCTGCGCTGACTGTCTTGGGCATTGTGATTGGCGTGGCCGTCGTCATTGGCGTCTCCTCGATTGGGCGCGGGCTCGATGAGAATGTGCGGCAGATTGTCAGCAGCATTGGCTCCGACGTAATCTTTGCCTTCCACCTGGAACCCTTTACGTTTGGCCGGCCCACGGAAGAGATGCGCACGCGCAAGGAGCTCACCTATGACGATGCAGTCGCCATGCGCGATCTTCCCCACGTGAAAGCGGTGACGGCGGGTATACGGTACGTCCGTCCAGAACTGGGCGTGGGAACGTTCGCGGTGAAGTATGGCGACCGAAAAGCTAAGAATACGATTCTCGAAGGCGACCAGGCTTCCGCGAAAGAAGTTTTCGATTTACTGATCGCTTCGGGCAGATGGTTCAGCGAGGTTGATGAAGAGCACCGCTCGCCTGTAGTTCTGCTAGGTGCGGATACTACCGAGGAATTATTTGGGGCGCAGGATCCGCTCGGAAAAGAAGTAAATATTGAAGGACAGCTGTTTACCGTGATCGGAACGGTGGAGCGGGTGAAATCCGTATTTGGCGGGGGCAAAAATCCGGAGGACAACAAAGCTATTTTCCCGCTGAGCACTTTGCGCAAGCTTCATCCAGAACTCAAGCAGCATTGGATCAGCGTCAAGGCCACGTCCCACGACGATGTGCCGAAAGCCATCGACGAGATACGTGAATTATTACGGCGGCGGCGCAAGGTTCCGCCCGACAAGCCGGATAATTTCGCGGTTTTTACTTCTGACTCTATCTCCGATGCGTGGAACCAGATTACGGGCGCACTATTCGTTGGCATGTTTGCCATTTCGAGCGTCGCTCTGATTGTGGGCGGCGTAGGCGTGATGAATATTATGTTGGTCAGCGTGACCGAGCGCACACGTGAGATCGGAGTACGTAAGGCGATCGGCGCGCGCAAGCGGGATATTTTGCTGCAGTTTACGCTGGAAGCGATTATGCTGACGGCCGTTGGCGGCCTTATTGGCATAACGGCCGGCGCGCTCGTCGTCTGGGCGATTCCGGTGATGTGGCCCTCGTTACCGGCCCGAATGTCGATGTTCTGGACAAGTTTCGGCTTCAGTGCCGCGGCTGGCGTGGGTCTGGTCTTCGGTATCTATCCGGCGTGGAAAGCGGCGAATCTCGATCCGATCGAATCGCTGCGATACGAATAGGCCTGCGCCTGGCATGATTCATACCACTGTTCGAATCCTGCAGCTCGTTGCAATTCTCGGCTGCTTCTCCAGTTCGGCTTACTTCTTGATTTGTTTGTGGAGTGGGGCAGCGTTCCTGCGGAGACGGCATACCGACAAAGACCCTGCACCCGCCAGCGCATTGCCTCCAGTCTCAATTCTGAAACCGATGAAGGGGACCGACCCCGATATCTACCAAAGCTTCCGCAGTCACTGTCTGCAGGATTATCCTCAATTCGAAATAATTTTCGGGATTAGCGACGCCGACGATCCGGCGGTAGCCAGCGTGCGGAAGTTGAAACGAGAATTTCCTGATCTCGCGATTCAATTGGTCGTCTGCCCGCAGAAATTGGGACCGAACGTAAAGGTGAGCAATCTCGAGCAAATGTTGCAAGTGGCCCACTATGCGCATTTGCTGGTAAATGACAGTGACATTCGCGTGGAGCACGACTATCTTCGCCGCGTCATGACGCCGCTCGCGAATGAACACGAACACGTGGGTATGGTCACATGTCTTTATCGCGGAGTGGCCGCGCCGACCTTGGGCTCGAAATTGGAGTCGCTGGGCATTGGCACAGATTTTTGTGCGGGCGTATTGGTGGCTCGTCAACTGGAAGGCGGACTTCGTTTCGGACTCGGCTCTACGCTTGCTTTCCGGCGGAACGACCTCGAGCGAATTGGCGGATTCCGATCGATGGTCGATTTTCTCGCCGACGATTACGAACTCGGCCGCCGCATTTCCAAACTCGGGCTGCAAGTTGTTCTCTCCGACGTGGTGGTCGAAACACATCTTCCCGCTTACGATTTTCGGGGATTTGTGGCTCATCAGTTACGCTGGGCGCGCGGCGTGCGCGACTCGCGACCTGGAGGCTATATCGGGTTAGCTTCCACTTACGGCCTCATGTGGGCATTACTCTTGTTGCTCGCCAGCCGCGCAGCGCCGTGGTCCTGGTGGGTGCTTGGGGTCACGGTCCTGCTACGATTCGCAAGTGCAATCGTGATCGGCCAGTCCGTATTGCAAGATTCGCAATTGCTGAAGAACTTGTGGCTGCTGCCGGTTCGGGATCTAATCGCGGTCGGTGTATGGATCGCAAGCTTCGCGGGGCACACGGTGACCTGGCGCGGCGATCGATTCAAATTGAAGAATGGCAAGCTGATCCGGATTGCGCCTCAATAGTCGCGGATATTACTTTTCGTGCGAGCGAATCAATTCGAAGCGGCCATCCGAAAAGAGCTTGTAGCGCCGGCCGCGCCATGAAATCGTATTTCCGAAAAATCCGGCGATCCAAAAACAAAAACCTAAAACATCTTCGATCGGCAAGAGCAGCCAATTAATCTTCGCCTGCAAAACGCGCGCCGAAACCGTATACGCCGCCACGGCACGCACCAGGAATGTCACGGGGAGAACCGGCCACCACACGGGTAATGCCACGCTGACAAGCAACGCCAACGGCAACGGCATCGTGAACAGTTGTCCCAAATATCCGGCAGGACGCGAGCGCCGCGTGCTCCGCGCCCAGCGCAGCCGATGCTCCACATTTTGCCGCAGCGTCGCGTTGCCGATGTGATGTTCCACTACATAAGACGAAAGGATTACACCGTGGCCAGCCTCAGCGGCGAACTTGCCAAGAACAAAGTCTTCGGCGAGATAATCCTTGAGCCGCGCAAAGCCTCCAATCGATTGCAGAACACTGCGTCGGGCCGCGATGGTAGGGCCGACGGCGAAGCGCATTCCTTCGATCATTCTCGCCACCAGGGCGCTTCCCCAGAAATCAGTATTCATTCCTGTAGCTTCCAGGCGAGACCAGAAACTTTCTCCCGGAACCGCGCGGTAAGGACAGGTCGCCACTCCGAGATGAGCGTCTTTAAATTCAGCCGCGACGGTGCGCAGCAGACTGGGGGTCACACGGATGTCGCTGTCGCTCATCACCACGAGGTCATTGCTTGCAGCGGCCAGCATGCGTTCGAGGCTGAACACCTTGGCGTTGGGGTAGAGCGGTTCGCCAGTGATCACCAATCGCGAGGGAACTTTCGGATATTCTCCTTGCAATCGCGTTACGACGACCACAGCGGGATCGTCTACCGTTCGAACGGCGAACAGGATTTCGAATGCCGGGTAATCCTGTTGGAAGAATGTGCGTAAATTCGATTCGAGATCGAGGTCCAGACCAGCAAGGGGTTTAAGTACGCTGATCGACTCGGAAGAGAGTAAGGCCGGGGGCCGCACGGATAAGTAGCGGAATGCCGCGAAAATCTGCAGCAACGAATAAACGATGGCTCCGCTGAGAACAGGAAGAAGAATGCCCGCCAGGATTTTTCCCGGTTGCACTGCGAAAAGAAAAAGGGATGAAGGGAGCGCACTACCTGCGCCAGCAAGCATTGAATCGATCAAGCACGGTTATTATACCTAGCTGGGTTGAGGCTCCGCGATGGTCACCGACTGCTTCAGCGCCGAGCGGATTTTTTGAGAAAGGTGTTTCAAAGTGAAAGGCTTCTGCACGAAATTTGTGTCCATATCCAGGACGTTATGATCGAGAACGGTCTTGCCGGCGTAGCCGGAGACGAAAAGCAGCTTTGTATCCGGACGCAGGAGAGCGATTTCCTTGGCCAACTGTCCACCACTCATGTTTGGCATAACAACGTCTGTCAGTAGCAAGTCGATGGCAGCGCGATAACTTTTCGCCAGCGACAAAGCATCGAGTCCATCTTTTGCCTCAATCACGGTGTAGCCCTGCAACCGCAGAAATTCCGCCGTTGCGCGCCGTACGGCTTGCTCGTCTTCCACCAGTAATATCGTTTCCGATCCTCGAGCAATGGCCTCGCTCTTGCTCTCCTCAATCTCGCCCGGATTAATATTGGTTCCGATACAGGGCAGATAAATCTTGAAGGTGGTACCCATTCGGCGTTCACTATCAGCCCAGATGAATCCATGATTTTGCTTCACAATCCCGTACACCGTCGCCAGACCCAGACCGGTGCCTTTGCCCGAGCGCTTGGTGGTGTAGAACGGTTCGAAAATATGTGGAAGATGCTTGGGCAGAATTCCCAGACCGTCATCACTGACAGTGACGAGAGCGTAGCGTCCCGTAGGAACAACGCCTTCTTTGCAATGAACGTCGTCTTTCCCCAGATTGACGTCGCTTGTTTCAATGCGGAAGTGGCCGCCTTGCGGCATCGCGTCTCGCGCGTTAGCAGCCAGGTTCATTAGAATTTGTTCGATCTGCAGTGGATCGACTCGCACTCGACCCAGCCCCTCGCCGCGCGCAAATTTGAACTCAATGTCTTCTCCAATCAACCGGGGGAGTGTATGCGCAATGCGCGCGATTACCTGATTCAGATCTGCCACGCGCAACGCCTGCGGCTGTTTGCGGCTAAAGGCCAGCAGTTGCCGGGTCAATTCCGCAGCTCTCCGAGCTGCCAGAAGGATTTCTTCAATTTTGGCTTCGAGAGGACTGTTTTCGGGAACGGAATCCAAAGCCAGTTCAGCGTAACTGGTAATGATGGTCAGGAGATTGTTGAAATCGTGGGCGACGCCGCCGGCCAAATTTCCAATTGCGTCCATTTTTTGCGACTGCCGAAGTTGCGCTTCCAGTCGCATGCGCTCGGTGAGATCCCGCCCATTGGAGATGAAGTGGGTGATCTGGCCAGTCGCATCCCGCACCGGACCAATGCTTTCTTCAACGTAATAAACTTCCCCGTTCTTCTTTCGATTGGCAAGAATTCCGCGGTACACATTGCCCGCGAGAATTGTCTTCCAGACTCCCTGATATACATCGACTCCCTGTTCGCCCGATTTCAGGATGCGCGGAGTATTTCCGCAGACTTCATCGCGTCGGTACCCGCTCATCGTTTCGAATGCGGGATTTACATATTCGATGATTCCGTGAACGTCGGTGACCATAATCGCATCCGCCGATTGCTCGACCGCACGGGATAGTTTTCGCAGAGCGTGCTCCGCGGTCTGCTGCTCCCGTTGCAAAGAGTGCACCGTCAAGGTGTTGCGGATGGTACGGACCAAAGTCGCGCCGTCCAGTTGCGATTTTGCCACGCAGTTCCATCTCCCGCCCTCAATCAGATCGGCCACGGATTTCTCGTCGGCATCCTCCGTCAACAAAATAAAAGGCAGCGACATCCCGGCGTGCAGAAACTGAGCCACAAAGTGCACGGCTTCCGCGTTCCCAGTTTCGTGCTCGAACAGAATCAGGCCATAGCTCTTCTCCTGCAACTTAACCTTGGCTTCTTCGAGAGAGTGGGCGTGGTCGAGATCTGCCGGAAGCAGCCTGCGCGTGCGCTCAAGAATCTCTCGAATCAGATAGAAGTCCTCTTCCTTCTTCCCGACGAGCAGAAGATTCAGCGGGCTCGGTGCCAAAACGGGTTTTGCGGCGGCTGACACTAAAATGGCTTCCTCATTGGTTACTATCGGAATGTGATCGTACTCACATCGCCTCGCGCGGGAGTTTATAGCGATATCGGGAGAGGCGTCTCCCAAATGGAAGCGAGTCTTAAAATGGGACAAAATCGGCCTCACAACACGAACGGCATCTTGACTCCATATCCTGCGCTCATGACTCCCTTCCTCCGAGTGAGGACCAATCTGGGTTAACCAATCTGAAGTTGCTCCGTCTAATGCTGTGGTTCTGTGAACTTGATTGCCGTAGAAGATTGAGGGAACGCTGGAATCGCCTCCTGCGTATTAAGAGATGGGCATGTGTGCGTGAAGCAGGGCGTGGTGCTCAGAGTGCGGGGTTTCGGACGGCCGTTCCAGAATAAATCGGTGCTGGGCGGCGACAGCCCAGGAATTAGGCATCCAACGTTTTTGTGGGGGTTGTATGGAAAATGGGCAGAGGTTCAATGGCTTGGCAAAATCGGCGGAAAGCTATGATGCCGGCCATGTGCAGGAAGTGATTCAGCAGGCTCACGGGGAACTACGTCATCTATTGCAACAGCGCGCCGAAATTATGAAGCGCATTGGCACAGTCAAGCAGACCATCTCTGGTCTGGCCAATCTTTTTGGCGACGAACTCTTGAGCGAAGAACTGCTGGAAATGGTCGATCGCAAGAGCAGCGGTCGACAGCCCGGGCTTTACCAAGGCTTGCCGCATGATCTTAATGGAAGGCGGCCGCGCCATGACTGCGCGCGACATCTGCGACTATTTCGAGCAAAAAATGCCGGCGATGCTCGCCCGTCATAAGGATCCAATGGCCTCGGTCACGACCGTGCTGAATCGCCTGGTCGAATATGGCGAGGCGCAGGCCGTGCTGTCGAATGGAAGACGCGCGTGGCTATGGATTGCGGAAGATGCAGGAAAAGCGCCGCGCTTGCACGATGAATCACCATTCGTCGTTAAGCCGAGCTAATCCGACGGCTTCACTTCACCATCTTCAAATGCGGAGCTTAGGCGGAATTTTCGTGCTCCGAGCGCTAGGCCGGGGGCAACAGCATACCTTTTTCCAAATGCCGGGTCACGTGTGCGTAGGAGGCTGCGTGGGGATCGTGCGTGACCATCACAATCGTCTTTTGAAAATCCTCATTCAGCCGCTTCAGGATTTCCAACACTTCAGTAGCCGAGTGACTATCCAGGTCGCCGGTAGGCTCATCGGCGAGCAGCAGCGTAGGGTCGCTCACAATGGCGCGCGCAATCGCCACCCGCTGTTCCTGACCACCTGAGAGCTGCTTGGGCAGGTGGTTAACACGGTCCTCCAGCCCTACGAGTTTAAGCGCGGTCACGACGTGGTCGCGGCGCTGCTGCGACGTTAGCTTGGTCAGTAGTAAAGGCAGTTCCACATTTTCAAACGCGGTGAGCACCGGAATCAGATTGAACGTCTGAAAGACATAGCCGATGTGCTCATTGCGCCAATGAGCAATCTGCGAGTCGCTAAAACGGAAAATATCTTGACCTTGCACCAGCAGTTCTCCACTGGTGGGACGGTCGATGGCTGCGATCATATTCAACAGCGTAGTCTTGCCCGATCCGGATGGTCCCATCAGGGCAAGGAATTCACCTTTGGCAATGTCGATCGACACATCGTCGAGTGCCGTCACCTGAAAGGCATCACGCTTGAAAATTTTGCTGACGCTGCGAACCTGTACGACTTTCGTTCCCGTAGCAACGTTCGGTTGTGCGACAGTGCTCATGATTGCCCCTTAATTTTGATTTTGTCTCCATCTTTCAACGTGGCCGGCGCCGTGGTGATTACGCTCTCGCCTCCCACCAGTCCATCGACGAGCGCTCCATCGCTGCGCTGGCCCACGATGCGAATCTCTCTCGCGACCGCTTTTCCGTTGTAGGCGATCAACACAATTTTCTTCCCATCGCGATCGTGGATTGCGGTTGATGGCACGTACACGCCCGATGGCGCTATCGCATTCTTCGGAGTGTCGTTGGCCAAGAATTTTACGGTCGCATTCATCTCTGGCCGCAGCTGAATGTTCGGATATTTATCCGGATTCAATACCTGCACTTTCACTTGCACGGTGGCCTTCTGCCGGTTCGCCTCGGGCGAAATCTGTGCGATCACGCCATCGTATTCCTTGTCGGGATAGGCATCGGTTGTGACTTTTGCCCTCTGATTGGGGCTAAGCCGGGCGAAGTCCGCCTGCGCGATGTCGAGTTCAACTTGCAGATCGTTCAAATCCGCCAGCGATACGACTGACCCTTGCGGACCGCCCGCAGCGGCGCTGGCAAACTGCGCGGTGATCAATTCGCCTTTCTCTGCGGTACGGTCAAGAATCGTTCCTGTGACGGGCGCGCGAATCACGGTGGCGTCCAGTTGCGACTTGGCATAGTCAAGCTGACCTTGAGCTTGCGTCAGTGCGCCTTGGGCGCGCGCAATTTCCTCCGCGCGCGGCCCGATCTTGGAGAGCTGAAACGCTCTCTCCAGAGAATTCACGCGCTGCTGGTCAGACTCGAATTTCGCCGTCGCGTCATCGAGCGCCTGTCTCGATACAACGCCTCCGCTTGCGAGTTCTTTCGTGCGATCGAGCGTGAGCTTGTCGTTTACCAACGTGGCGCGAGCCTCGTCGAGATTGTGTTGCGCCTCCTGGATCTCTTCTGGACGCGAGCCGTGCTGCAGTTCGTCACGATAAGCACGGGCATTTTCGAGAGCGCCGCGAGCCTGTTCATACGAGGCGCGGAATTCCTGATCCTCCAGGCGAACCAGCACCTGGCCTTCTTTTACTTTGTCGCCCTTTTCCACGCCGATCCAGGACAGACGGCCAGTGACTTTAGAGTTCACGTTAATGGTGTGATGGGCCACAATGTAGCCCGTTGCGGAAAGCACGGTGCCACCTGCGTCATTCCCGCTCGTTTCCGCAGTGGCACGTACGACCTCGACTTCCGGCACGTCCGACGAGAACGCGCGGTAGGCCAATGTAATCACGCCAAGCAGGGCGACCACCGCCACGCCGACAAGGATGTATCGCCGAGCCCAGGCGGGCGGTTCTCCGCCGGAGTCGCCGCGCTGCGAGCGGTCAATGCGCAGGCTCTGCAGGTCTTCATGTTTTGTGTCAATCGCCATAAGAATGATTACGTTAGAACTCTCAAAATCGTTCGCCGGCGGGTGCCCCATTTCTCGCGCTCTTTGCGCGAGAAGTGGGGAATTGCCGCTCAAGCACGCTTCTTACTACCCGCGCAGTGCGCTCAGAATATTCTGCCGCGCCGCATGCCACGCCGGAGCCAGTCCTCCCACGAATCCCATAATCAACGCAAACAGAATCGCATACATCGCTACCTGCGGCGTGATGCGCAAGGCAAACACAACCTCGCTAAACGTTACGGCATTCGACGTGCCGGTCTGCATCCCATTGAACGGCAGCATCAGTAAAATTCCGGCGGCGGCTCCGAGCAAGGCAAGCAGCAAAGATTCCAGAACAAATGAAGTCAAAATCGAGGGCCGCGAGAACCCAATCACGCGCAGCGTGGCAATCTCGCGTCCGCGATACGCTACAGCGGCGTACATGGTATTCATGGCCGCGAAGATCGATCCGATCGCCATGATGACAGCGACCACAATTCCGATCACTTTGATGGGCGTGCCGGAACTGGTTTGCTTGGCGTAGTAGTCGGTTTCCAGCATTCCTTCGAGTTTCAGCCGCTGGTCATCGCTCACGCGGTTCTTGAGGGCGTCGGCGGCGATGGGATCGGTCGCGTGTAAGTATGCTGACGAGTATCCTCCCTGGCGATCGAAGTCCGAAGCCATCTGGTTCACGTCGCTCCACACTTCGGATTCGTACGCCGAGCCGCCCGCGTCAAACACTCCCACAACTTTCCATGATCCTTTGCCGAACTCCATGGTGTCGCCGATGTTGGCGTGAGTGAAGCGATCGCGAATTGATTTGCTCACGACCACTTCGCGCTGACCCGGCTGAAACCAGCGTCCCGCGATCAGTTTCACTCCCGGATGATTGTCCGGCCCTGGTAACTCTCGCATTTCCAGGCCGTCGGGCATCATTCCGCGTACAGTCACGTTCACTTCGCCGGTTCCATCTTTGCGCGGCAGGATGATGACCACCACCCACTCGCCCGAGGTCATCGGTTCGCCGTGGCTATCTTTCGCGATGCCGGGAAGAGTCTTCAACGTGGGGTAGAGCGAAGCGTCGAATCCGCCCGACAGCTCCGCCTCCGAGCCTTTACGCAGCACGAGAACGTTCAATGGATTCCCGCTGTTCACAAAGGCGCGGTTCAAGCCGGCGATCAATGCCATAAGAAAGATCGCTGTGGTCACGGTCAGCGCGATTCCCAGCGCGGTCATGAGCGTAAGCCCTTTGCGGAGCCTTAAATTGCGAACGTTGTAACTGATCGGTATCGCCATAAGTAAATCCCATCCTTAGCCCGCGACAACAGGCGCTACTAGCCGATGTGACGCAGTCCGTCCACAATATTGATGCGCGACGCGCTGTACGCCGGTAAACAACCGCTAATGAATCCCACAGTCGCGGCCACAAACAAGGCCACCACCATGGTGGGAACAGTAACTCGCATGCCCGCGGGAATCCCGATCGCCAAAGGAGAGTGCGTTAACCACTGGAGCGCCGCGGTTGCCGCGAGAACTCCGCAGATTCCGCCCGCGAGTGCTAGAGCGACAGCTTCCCCGACCAGCATCGCCAGCAACCGCTGGCGCGTGAATCCCAGCGTCTTCAGCACGGCGACCTCACGGGTTCGTCCCCGGATCGACATCGCCATCGTGTTCGCCGAAACCAGCAGAATGGCAAAGACTACCGCGCCACAAATGCTGAGGATAAAAGTCTTCACATTCCCCAACGTCGCCACAAAGGATAGCAGGAAGGCTTGCTGGCTTTCTGTTTTGGTGCGTTGCGGCGAGTTGCGGAACATCTGGTCGATCGCCGAGGAGACTGGCGCCACGTCGCCGGGCGACGCCACCTGCGTGATATACCAGCCCGCCTGTCCCTTGAACCAGGGCACCGACTCTTCCAAATATTTAGTGTTGAAATACAACGCGCGCGCGGGCGGATCGATCTTGTAGATCGCGCGGATCGTCAACTCGGGCTTCACTGGAAAATATGGACTGTCGAGAGTGATGCGGTCGCCAAGCTTCCATCCATATTTTTTGATCAGTTCAACGTCCACCATGGCTCCGGTGCGGTCGCGTTGCCATGCTACCAACTGCTCCGGCGGAACGATCTTGTCGGACGCGACCTTCGGGTACTCGTCAGGATCAGTCGCAACCTGGGCGAAAGCATTCGCGGAGCGATCGTCTTTGTAATGGTTTCCAAAATAAGTCATGGGTACGATCGCCTGCACACCGGGGATGCTGCGAATCTTGTCCCGGTAATACGCCGGAAGAAAGAAAGCCAGCGACACTCGGTCGCGGGTAACAATTCGCCGCGCCGCGTCGGGAGTGCCGGGATCGATGTAGAACGTACGCCAGATCGACATCATCATGGTGAGCAGAAGCAGTGAGAATCCAATGCTGGTCACGGTCAGCACACTGCGCCGCTTGTTGCGAAACGTGTTGCGCACCACAAAACTGCCCAGCGTCATAATCTCAACCGATGTGACGTAAACCGTCGACAATATTTATTTGCGAAGCGTGATAAGAAGGAACTGCCGAACTCAGAAGCCCCACGATGCCCGACGTGAGAAGCGCAGCAATCCATATCCCAAGAGTTACCTGCAGCGGGAAAAAGCTGATGAATTGGGGAGAATGTGTCAGCCCATAGACCATCAGCCAGCCCAGCCCCGCCCCGAGCACGCCGCCTCCCAACGAGAGCGCCACCGCTTCACTCACGAATAGCCCCAGCACTCCACGCTTGGTGAAACCCAGAGTTTTTAGTACAGCTACTTCGCGCGTCCGCTCGCGAATCGACATGGCCATGGTATTGGCCGATACGAGCAGAGTTGCGAAGACGACCGCCGAGCAGATGCTTAGAATGAACATTTTCACATTGCCCATCATGGCCACGAATTCGAGGCCGAACGCCTTTTCGCTCTCCGTTTTGGTGGGCTGGGGAGAGTTGCGGAACATGTCGTCCACGGTGGCGGCAATCTTACTGACATCCGCTGGTGAAGCCGCCAGGATACTGAATGTTCCGGCCTGGCCTTTGAAAAATGAAACGGCTTCTTCCACATATTTTGCGTTGAAGTAGACAGACTTGTTGTCCGGGACGGAATGGAAGATGCCACGTACATTCAGTTCAAGATCGACCGGATAGATATTCCCCTGGAGCACGATGCGGTCACCCAGCTTCCATCCGTATTTTTTCGCCAGCGAATTGTCCACGATGACGCCCTGGCGGTCGCGCTGCCAGGCCTTGATTTGATCCTCGGGCATTTGCAGATCTCGAAATGTCTTAAAGAATTCATCGGGATCGGTGCCGAACTGCGCGAAGAAATTTTCTGGCTTCTGATCTTTGTAGATGCCGCCGAACCAGGAAACCGGCACTACCGACACAACCCCAGGAATCGCCCGGATCTTTTCCCGATAAAAGCCCGGCAGAGAAAAGGTGAGAGAAACCCGGTGCCGGACGACCAGCCGCTCCGAGGATTCGGCGCTACCGTCGCTCAAGTAGAATGCCCGCCAAATTGTCATCATCAGAGTCAGCAAGAGCAAAGAAAAAGCGATGCTCAACACGGTTAGCGTGCTGCGACGCTTGTTGCGAAACGCGTTCTTAGTCACGAACCGGGTCAATGTCATCGGCGTACTCCAGAGGGGACTGGGAACGTAGCACAGGCGACAGGCGCGTTCCAGCCCACCAAGAATAGACGAACTTGCTGGCCGCCGACAACCGAACTTTCGATTCGCGCCATCTCCAAGCTTTGCAAGGCCATAGGAAGTCCTTTTCTCTTGCGCCCTATCATTTCGCGGTTCGTCCTCGATCACAAGTGGAGATCGTCATCAGAGCAGGATGACAAATGTCACACGAGAACCGATAACAGCAGAACCGCTCCCGCATCCGTAAAGTTACGCAGTCGTTTGCAAGAATCTCTTGTGGTGCAAGAAACACTTGTGGCCTGCCAACCGTCGAATTGCGATCACCCATAAGCGCTGAAGCTACCGTTTCGCCGCCATTCCCAGCTTACCTTGGTAACTCGAAGTCGAACACGAGCGGAGATATCCTAACTCTGCACATTCCACGGATTTCCGAACAGCGTGCTTTATTGCGGCGACGCGAGCGGCTCGCGATGGTCTGGAGCGGGGAAAAAATAAATGCCTACGAAAATCGGCCATTTCGAAATTCAAAGTGAACTGGCGAAGTCGCCAACCAGCACCGTCTACAAAGCGAACGACCTGGAAAGCGGGCAAACTGTCGCCTTAAAGGCGATTCAGTTGAGCGCATTTGGAGAGAACGCAGGCGCGCTCGAAAAGGCTCTACTCGCCGAAGCCGAAAACACCAAAGTGTTGAGCAGTCCCAACATCACCAACGTATCCGGAGCGACTAATATCGAAGGCCAGTTCTGCGCCGCCATGGATTACGTTCAGGGCAACAGCATCGCGACCATGCTGGCACGCAAAGAAGGATTTTCCATCTGGGATCTTCTGGACATCGGGCGCCAGCTGTGCAGCGGCTTCGAACATGCCAAGTCTCACAACATTGTTCATTACAGTCTGGAACCTTCCAAGATTATGTGCGGGTGGGATGGCACGGTTAAGATTCTCGGCTTCGGAGTTTCCAGCGTAGGCAATTTCGCGCAGTACGCCCCAGAAGGAATCCCTTCGACTCTCTGTTACATGTCGCCGGAACAAG
The DNA here is from genome assembly GCA_963801885.1 of uncultured Acidobacteriaceae bacterium. Taxonomy (GTDB): domain Bacteria; phylum Acidobacteriota; class Terriglobia; order Terriglobales; family Acidobacteriaceae; genus Sulfotelmatobacter. Next base: position 907,862 of record CAWDGL010000008.1, on the reverse strand, counting down.
TTCAGCAACTGCCGACCGATACTCGATCCAATTTATTCAGTTTGGGCGCTATCTTTTATGAAATGGTGACGGAGCGGAAAGCATTTGATGGGGCAGATGCCGCGGCACTGCGGCAGAACATTTTGGAGAGCACGCCTCCTGCGCCCGTACAGGTAAATGCCAAAGTGCATCCTGTTTTGAGCGACCTGATTATGAAGGCGCTGGCAAAGGATCCGGCGCAGCGTTACCAGGATGGCAAGGAACTTCTGGAGGATCTGGAAAAGTGCAAAGAGGCGAGGCCGGCGGCTGCTAAGAAGATTGAGGCTCCGAAGGCGGTAGCGAGTCCGGTCAAGCCAAATGTGGCGGCCCAGGCGAAGTTTGTGACGCCTGCCGCGGCCATCCCAGCCCCGAGCGCCTCAGTTGAGAAGAAAGTCGCGCCCGCCCAGGCTGCGAGTGCACCGGCTCGTCCCGTGGCTCCGGCGAAAGTGACTCCTGGATCTGCCGCTCCGAAAGTTGCTGCGGCGGCCGTAGGCGCAAGCGGCATCGCTTCTTCATCCGCAGCGCCGCGAGGAGTGCCGTCGGATTCATACGCTAAGCCAGCCATTGGCGCTTCGCAAACAAAACCCTCGCAGATGTCATCCGCCGTGAGCGATGAGCCACAGGTCGAAACTTTCGAGCCCCAGAATTCCGCCCCAAAGATTGCGGTCGACCCCTTGATGGCCGAAGGAAAAGCGAGGGCCAGCACCGGTGTGAGCTTCTCCGAAATGACCGAACTGCCGCCGCTGAAGGAATATGTAGCGCCGCCGCCTCCGACACCTCCTGCCGAAGCCTCTTTCGAGCCAGTGCAGCACTCACGGCCGGCGGAATTGAAAATAAACCGCAAGGTCGACGAAAAACCCAAGGTACAGCCACGCGAAGTAGCTCAAAAGGCAATCAAGGAGATCAGGAACGTTCCGGCAAGACTGATGCTTTATTCACTAGCCGGGGCCGCAGTGCTGATTTTAGTCATCGGACTTGGCGTCGCCCTTTATATCCACTCGCTGAACGGCGATGACGATTCCGGCAGCAGCCGTAGCTCTGCCGTGACTCAGACCACCTCTGAACCCAGTCAAGCTCCGCCGGTGACTGCGCCCGCGCCTGTGGTTGCTGCTCCTGTGCAGTCTCAGCCATCGCCAGACCAGTCAGCCGCGGTTGCCGAACCTGAGAGCCCGGTCGCTGAACCAGCTGCGGCTGCTAGAACGCGAAGCGCGCACAAGAAGGTGGTGCCGATCATCATTCCAGGCCAGCTGGCGATTGACTCCACGCCTCAGGGAGCGCTGGTTCAGCTTGATGGAAGGGGCGACCCGACTTGGGTTACGCCGTTGTCTTTGACGAACCTGCAGCCCGGGCAGCATTCCATTACGGTGAGCAAGGCGGGTTATGCCAGCGACTCGCGTACGCTCAGCATCACAGCGGGAAATCGTGCAACGGCGACGGTTCATCTGGCGAAATTAATGGCCACTCTTATCGTGAAGAGCAATCCCGAAGGAGCCAACATTTACATCGACGGCCGCGACATGGGCATCAGAACGCCGGGACAAGTCAGCGTCGAGAAAGGCCAACATGTGGTGCTGGTTCGCATGTCAGGATACCTGGATGAAACCATGAACACGCAGTTTACGGTCGGCCAGGCGTTCAGTTTCTCGCCCGCGCTGCGGCCGCTCGGTAACACCGATGACCTTAAGACCGTCGGAAAAATGTCGAAGCTGTTTGGCGGAAAAGGACAGGCAGGACAGGGAATTCTAAGTATACGGACTCAGCCGAAAGGGGCGCAGATCGCTATCAATCAGCGTCTGGTGGAAAAAGGTTCGCCGGCCGATATATTGCTCGATCCCGGCAATTATGTGGTCGACATTACACTCACTGGATATGCGCCGCTGCATAAGATCATCACCGCCGACAAAGGCGGCAAGGTAGTCATCGACGAAGTGCTGCAGCGGCAATAAGGTCGCTCGGCCAATCTTGATTGACTCTAAGCGGCTTGACGCGTCGTTGGGATCGCTCGCGGAGAACTGGAGCTTGCATTGCTAATGCAATCTCACCTCGACGATACAGCGCACGTTTAGTTTGCGGGCTGCGCTTCAACACTCACACCTTTGTTCTTCTTTCCTTTGGCCGTCATTCTTGCCGAAACTATCTTTCCGTTAAGGAGAAGAATCTGCCCGCTGGAAGGCACACGAAGATCACGCAAAGATTGATAGAGCATTAGGTGCGCCGTGGAAGTGTACTCGGCAGCAGAACGGAATAGCGGTAACGCAGCCAAATAAGGCAACAATGCCCGGGGGAGAACCGCTAAGTGCTCAGAACTCAGAACTCAAAGCTCAGAACTCAAAGCTCGCTAGTTGGGTAACTTGAAGTTAATTGTAATCTGGGTTTGAATCTCGAGCGGCTCGCCATTAAGCAAGTACGGTTTGTACTTCCATTGCTTTACCGCAGTCACAGCGGCCTTGGCAAGCTCCGAATCCCCGCTCACCACTTTCACATGAGTGATGTCGCCGGTCTTTGCAATGGTCGCAACCAACTCGACCGCACCCTCGATCCGCATGTATAGCGCGTTCCTGGGATACACAGGCTGCACTTTCTTGAAGAGCAACCCTCGCGAAACGCCCTGCGAGACGGTCATGGTTTGCAGAACAGGTTTGGGCGCGACGGTTGTGCCAGTGCCAAGGTCGGGCGGTGGCGCACCAGCGCCTGCGGTCGCAATCCCGATTATGCTAGGAGCCGCGACATCAGCGACTCCAACCTTCGCATGACGACCCGGCGTCTTTCCCCCTTTGACCACGAGCGGCGTCTCAGAATCATCGGCTGAGTCGGCAGTTTCTTTGCTCGCAGAGGAACCTGATTTCGATGTTTTCGTAGAAGTAGCTGAGGAAGCAAGCTCATCCTGAGCCAGACTGCCGTTCTCCGAAGCATGGCCTTTTGCGTTAGAAGCCGTAGTTTGAGAACTCGGTAAAGTTGCTGATGGCTTTGCTGACGTGGGCGCGGATGATGTTTTGCTCGGCCTCGCAGTTTGTGGAATCGCGACGGGCGCAGGAGTCGACACGGGATTGGACGCCGTCTGGGTTATGCTCGGACTATTCGAGGGTCCCTGGAAGTGCGCCCAACTTGCATAAGCTGCGACGGCGATGAGTGCGGCTGCAACAATTCCCAGAAAGATCTTTTTGCTACCACCAATCGATTCCGACGGAGTATTGGCTCCGCCAAAGCTGAATGAGGGCGCGGCGGAGGATGCGGAAACTGGGAAGCTGGAGGTCTCGGTTGGAACTGACGCCGCCGCCAATTGTTTCGATGAGGCATCCGTTGCGGCGGGACGCTCCGGCGAGACCTCGGCACTGCGATTGTCCTGACGCTCGCGGGCCGGAGCGGGAGCGCTGGCAGCGCCGCTTTTAGTCGCCGTCGGCAATCCGGAGCTTATATTCGGCTTCGCGGCCGCAGCCGGAACTGCTGTTGCGAAAGATTTGTCGCCCTGCGGCGCGGGCGTAATAAATTTATTGGACGTCGGCGTAAATGCTGGAGGCGCGGAAGATCCAGTCGCCGAATTCCCTGTGCTGATTTCGAGCAAATCTTCGTCCGACCGAGAGGCCTGCGCTGCGGCGGGCGCGGGCGCTACTGATCTGGTATCGGGCTTGGAAGGTGTCAGTAATACGGGTGCGGTTGCAACTTCCACTGCTGGTATTTGCCTGGCAGGCGATGCCGGGTTCGCCGTGACTGCGACTGCAGGCGACGGGCTTGACAGCGGAGTCACCGGTCTGGGCGGCTCGCTCTTACGCAACAGGCCTCGAGCAACGCGCAACGTCCCCTTGGCTTGTTCAATATTGATGGGTTTGGTCAGGACGAGATTGGCGCCGATGCGAAACGCCTTTGCTACCCCGGCCTGACCTTCCACGACGGCTACGGCAAGCGATGCCTGGTTGGACGTCGAATTGCGCGCGCTCTTGAACAACAATGTGGCATTCTGCTCGTTATCGCAGTCGACCACGACAGCGTCGAAGTGTTGGCCCATCAACTTCTTGACTGCAGCGAATGGTTCGGTGCAGGAGTCGACGTTGAACTCCAACTCGCTTAAAACCTGCGTCACCGTGCGAGCCGTTTTTTCGTCGGGACAGAAGAGGAGAGCTTGATAACCCATACTGAAACCATCGTAAGTACAGGTGTTATCTCCAGCAAGTTACGCAGGTAATTCGCTTTTTTAAGTTGTGTCGGGTATGCGACAGAGCGGAAAAAGTCAGCGTGACGACGCTCAGGTAAGATTCAGTGGCATCGATGGCTCGGTATACAATCGCGAGCCATGCCCTCGCGTCTTCCGTTGTGGCTGAAGATTGGCTGGACGATCTGGCTGCTGGTGTGGGCTCCGCTCTACTGGCGGCAATTTGGGGCTGCAGAATTTTCTTTTCTTCTGCGATCTAGGGAATGTGTTGATCGGAATCGGATTATGGTCCGAGAGCCCTCTGATTTTCTCCTGGGCAGCCTCCGGACTAGCTTCTGTTTCAGACGATCTACACCATCGATCTTACGGGTGCTCTACTCACAGGCCGCCATCATCGTCGGTGGCACCGAATACATGTTCGATCCGCATCTGCCTCTTTTCATTCGCCTGCTGAGTTTGTTTCACGTTGTCACGCCACCGCTGCTTTTGTGGGCGATCTGGCGCCTGGGCTACGACCGCCGCGGATGGAAACTGCAGACGCTGATGGCTTGGATCGTAGTTCCTATCAATTATTTCTGGCGGCCTGAGCAGGACGTGAACTGGGCGCGTGGATTATTTTTTCGCGAACAACACACGATCCCAGGATGGGCTTATCTGCTCGTCTATCTGATTACAGTTCCGCTGCTGGTTTATTTTCCTACTCATTTATTTTTGGGTTGGTTTAGCCGCCGCTGGCCGGCTCGGCGAAACGCCTTCTCTCCATAGTTTTTCCCAATTCCACATGTCGGACGTCACCTTACTCGGTAAGGGGAATCCGAGTTGATGTGCGAGCATACAAACCTGTCCGCGATGGTGGGCTTCATGAGCGATCATGTAGCACAGCATTTCCACGCCGACAGGCCAAGGCTTGGCCCATCCGTCTCTAACGAACTTCTGAACGCGGGTGTCGACGCCGAGCGCCTGCGCAAGCATCTCCGCGCAACGAGCGGCACTCTCGGCAAGTGCCGCACGGGCCTGCTGCGGCGTGCAGTGTGCGCGGTTGAGCTGTGCCGGAACTTTCATGTGGGGAGCGGTCAGCCTGATCCACTTGGAGCGCACATTGTGCATGTGGGTAAAGATCGCCGCGATGGGACGGACATTACCCGGCGGTTTGGCACGCCATGCGTCAGGTTCGAGATGTTCGATAAGGATCTGATTCAGGCGGTCGTTGGCAGCAAACATCCGGGCTGCGGATGGTCCGAGGCCAGGATCAACTTTTTTGTTTTGACGCGCGGTCACGCTCGCTATTCCTCGAGCCATGATACTGCGGGACTAGCGGGCCTTATCAGAGCCATCCGTCTGCTTGCGTACCGCAGAATCCGGCTGCGGATATTCGATGGATCCTTTGAATGACGAAATATCTTCCTCGTGAAAATCTGGGAAGGGCAACTTGTTTCCGTCGCGCAGTTCCGCAATTTTCTTGACGGCCTTTTCGGCTTTCTCTTTTTCCACTCCACTGTCGCGGCTTAGATACAGCGTCTGAGCGGGAAGCGCCAGGCCGCCACCGGAGTCTTCCATCACATCCATTATGCGCAGCAACAAATCTTCGCGAACGGCAGCGAATTCGTTGAAATCACGAGTCAGGATATACGTGAACACCTCCACACTGAGAGAAGTTCCGGCAATGTCGGTAAGACGTACGCGCACGGTTTTGGTTTCCACCTTAAGATGGCTGTAAAGAAGGCGTCGAATTTCCGACACTACAAAACGGACGTGGTCGGCCTTGGTTTCAGGGCGCAACCCGAGCGTCGTCTTGAAAAGAATTTTGTCTCTGCGGCTTAGGTTTTCGAGATTGATTGTGGCGACGGTTCCGTTGGGTATCGCCACCAAAGTTCGCTCGTCGGTGCGAATGCGCGTGGAGCGTAAACCTATGTCTTCCACTACTCCAGTGCGGTCGCCGAAGCGACAAACGTCGCCCACACGAAACACTTCATCCCAGAGAACGGCAACGCCGCCAAAGAGATTTGCAATGGTCTGCTGCGCGCCGAAGCCGATGGCCAGGCCGCCAATGCCGAGGCCGGCGAGGGCAGTGCTCATGTTGAATCCAAGGTTGCTGAGCACTGCCAGAACGCCCACCACAAAAATCACGGCCTTCACAATTCGCTCGCCCAGCAGCATGAGCGACCCCGTCCCGGCGTGTCCCCGGGCCAGGGCGCGAATGCGAACGCGATGCAGCGACCATTGCAGCACCCGCCAGACAATCCAGGTCGCGCCGATGATGAGTGCAATCGATGAAACTTGAAAATAGTAATGTCGCGGCAGCAGTGGAATGTGAAGGTAGCTGGCGAAGAGCTGATGAATCAGCGTTCCCACCAGCAGCCACGCCGGACCCGAAACCGAACGCCAGTTCGCGACATCCAAATCTCCACGACGGCGCGCCCACCAACGGATCGGAACTTCCAGCAGAGCCAGCACCAGCCAGGCCAGCACACCTGCCACAGGCACGGCAAGCAGCAGCGCAAGGAACTGCCACAACGGCATGTCCGCAAATTCGTGTTTGACCAGAAAATTCGGGAGCCGGCTCTCTACCTGGCGAGCCTGAACCTGGTCATAAAGTTCGGGGACTTTTGCTAACGCGTCGGACGAAATCAGCCAGATCTTGCCGGCGTTCGGGTCCGTCACACGAACAAGATCCAGATCCGCCTCGACATCCCCCGACGACATGGTGCCGAGCTTTTGTCTGCCGAGCGGCACGCCTTCCTGAGGAACTCCATCGGCTTGCGTAAAGTTCTTGAATCGCCCAGTAAACGCATTGTCCAGCACAACCTTCAACTTCATCGCCAATTGCTGGCCTTCGGACTGGCGGCGAGCTGGGCTCATCTGCAGATATTGCGCAGCGATGCCATAGTCGCCGGATTGCGCCGCCTGTAGAAAACCGAGCATCGTTCCTGACGGCGTGGTGCGCCCGAGCGGATCGACTGGAGTATTCGCGGGAGTTGTGGAAGTCGAAGTTGGCAGAATCTGGCTGAAGGCGGTCTCGCCTGCGCAATGGAGGCCAGCTACAAGAAGCACAACCAGGATGAGTGCGGACCGAGGAGTGCAAATCTGCTTTCGCCCGACTTCGCCCGGGCGCACGCATGTCCTGTGTAGAAATCGAAGCATGAAAGCACTCATTGTATCGAAATGCCTGAGAGGCGGAAGGGATGCAACGCCCTTGGGCAGCGGTGCGGTTTTTAGACTGCGCTGGAGGCCGATCGCGCTATCCGCGCTTCGGCCGGTAGATGTGCGTGCTGGTGCCGAAGAAAACTTCGGCGGATTCCATCACTGTTTCCGAAAGCGTAGGGTGCGGATGAATCGTCAACGCCACGTCACTTGCGAGTGCAGACATTTCGATGGCGAGCACGCCTTCCGCAATCATCTCGCCCGCTCCTATGCCTACGATTCCGACTCCGAGCACACGCTCGCTCTGCGGATCGATCAACAGCTTGGTCATACCCTCGGGACGATCGAGTGTGACGGCGCGGCCCGAGGCAGCCCAGGGAAACTTCGCAACCTTGACCTCGCGATTTTCTTTTTGTGCCTGCGTCTCCGTGAGTCCACACCACGCGACTTCGGGGTCGGTGAACACCACCGCCGGAATCGCGTTCGGCTCGAAGGCAACTTTGTGTCCGGCAATGGCTTCAACGGCGGTGCGGCCTTCGTGCGATGCCTTATGCGCCAGCATGGGTTCACCAACCACATCGCCAATTGCATAGATTGCGGGATCCTCGGTCTGCAGTTGCTTGTTTACCTGGATGAAACCGCGCGGGCCCACTTGCACGCGTGTTTTGTCGAGACCTGCGATTTCAGAATTTGGTCTGCGGCCCACCGACACCAGGACGCGATCAAAAATCTTCTCCGGCTCTTTGACGTTCGGCCCCTCGAAAGTCGCGCGAATGCCATTGCCCTCGTCTTTCATCGAAGCGACAGTCGTGTTGAGCAATATAGCTTCGAACATCTTTTCCAGGCGCTTGTGCAGAGGAAGCACGAGATCGCGATCCGCTCCGGGCAAAAGTCCAGGAAGCATTTCCACTACGGTGACCCGCGTTCCCAGCGCCGCATAAACGGAACCGAGCTCGAGGCCAATGTATCCACCGCCGACGACCAGCAAACTTCCGGGAATGTCTTCCAGATTCAGGGCGCCCGTGGAGTCCATCATGCGCGGCGTATCGAGCTTCAGAGTCGGGACGATCGCCGGTCGCGAACCGGTTGCGATGACGATGCGATCGAAACTGAGCGATTCTTCCGAGCCGTTGGACTTGGTTACGCGCAGCGTCGTAGAATTTTCAAAAGCAGCGCGCCCTTGCAGGTACTTCACCTTGCGTTGCTTGGAGAGAACGCCGAGGCCGCCGGTGAGTTTCTTGACCACGCCTTCCTTCCACGAACGCAAGCGCGCGAGATCGATTTTTGGCGCGGGAAAATCAATCCCCCAATCCTTGGCCTGCTGCGATTCTTCGAGCAGCTTCGCCACATGTAACAGCGCTTTCGAGGGGATGCACCCGCGGTAAAGGCACACGCCGCCGGGGTTCAATTCTGGATCGATCAGCGTGACGGTCATGCCAAGATCGGCGGCAAGGAATGCGGCGGCGTATCCGCCGGGTCCGGCACCGACGACAGCGAGGTTTATGCTTCCAGGCATTGTTTTAACCACAGAGGGCACAGCGGTTCACAGGGGAGAGACAAGACGTTTATTTCCCATCTTCCTCTGTGCTCCTCCGTGTCCTCTGTGGTTCATGATTTTCTTACCCCTGTACCGACAACAAGAACGGCTGCTCGAACGCTTCCGCGATCCATCGCAGAAAGCGGGCCGCATCGGCACCGTCAATCAGACGGTGATCATAGGACAGCGAGAGCGGCAGAATCAGGCGCGGCTCGAACTTGCCTCCGTCCTTATCTTGAATCCACTCCGGCTCCATGCGCGACCGGGAAAGACCAAGAATCGCGACTTCCGGATAATTCACGATAGGAGTGAATCCAACGCCGCCAATACCGCCGAGATTGGTGATAGTGAAAGTCCCGCCCTCCATGTCGGCGGGAGTGAGCTTCTTGTCTCGAGCCTTTTTGGAGAGTTGCGACAGCTCGACCGCCAGTTCGACAATATTTTTCTTGTCGACATCGCGAATCACCGGAACCAGCAGTCCGCGATCGGTATCGGCGGCCACGCCAATGCTGATGTATTGCTTGTAAACGATTTCTTCTTTCTCTATATCAATGCTGGCATTGAACTGAGGAAATACTTTGAGCGCCGCCGCGCAAACTTTGAGCGCAATCGCCGTCACCGTCATCTTGCCCCCGGCTTCTTCGGCCTTTGGGGCGAACCGGGCACGAAGTTGTTCCAGTTCGGTGATGTCAGCGCGATCATGCTGTGTGACATGCGGAATCGTGTTCCAGGCTTCGGCCAAATGCTCAGCGGTCTTCCGGCGAACTCCACGCATGGAGACGCGCTCAACCTTGCCCCACTTGGAGAAATCGGGAAGCACTGGCTGAGCGAAGTGGCCGGCGCGCGGCGGCGCTTGTGCGGCGGTCGCCGCTGCCGAGAGCAATCCTTTCGCGTAAGCTTTGACGTCGTCTTCACTGATGCGGCCGCCGGGTCCACTGCCCTTCACTTCGTAGATGTCGACGCCAATTTCGCGCGCGAATCGTCGCACGTGCGGCGCGGCTGGAATGGCCTGGCGATGTTCAGTGCCTGCGACCTTGCCAAGTTGCGCCGGCATACTGAAGGGAGACGACGTAGAGTGGGGTTGATCAGGCGGCAAGGCCTGCTCTTCCGTTTTTCCCTCAGCCTTAATCGCTGCCTGAAACGCCAGCCGCGCTCCGTGCTGTCCCGAAACATGTTCCACCGGGCGCATTTCGGGCGCTGTGCGTGCTTCTGTCTGGGCCCGCAGGCGCGCCTTCCAGCGTGAAGATCACCTGCCCAACTTTGATCTTCTCGCCTTCTTTTACTTTGACCTCTTTGACCACGCCGCTCACCGACGAAGGTACTTCGACTACGGCCTTATCGGTTTCCAATTCCATCACCGGCTGGCCTTCCGCAACTTTCGTGCCGGGCGAAATCATCAAACGAACCAGATCGCCTTGCGAAATATTCTCCCCGAGTTCGGGAAGTTTAAATTCGCTGGCTCCAGACTTGGGCGCCGCGGTTGAGGCAGGAGAGGGCGCGGCAGGAGTTGTATCCGGTTTGGCTGCTGCCGGGGATGGGAAAGATGCAGGCTCAGGATGCGCTTGCTCTCTTTTCTCTTGATGAACTCCTTCTCGCTGAACGCGCTCTTGTTGCACTGGGGCGGGCACTGGTGTGGGCACTGGGGCGGGCACTGGTGTGGGCACTGGTGCGGGCGCTGCTGCGGCGCGTGCCGGGGACTCGGGAGAAGCTTTAGCCTCCGCTCCATCCACCGTAAAAATCACCTGGCCAACTTTAATCTTGTCGCCTTCTTTAACTCGAATTTCCTGAACCGTTCCGGTTACCGACGACGGCACTTCGACGACCGCCTTGTCAGTTTCCAGTTCCATGACCGACTGGCCGGTGCTGACATTCGCTCCCGGCGCAACCATCAGGCGAACCAGGTCGCCCTGCTCGATGTTTTCTCCCAGCTCGGGAAGTTTGAATTCAATCACTGCGTCGTTCCTTTTCTATGATCATGATCTTTCGTCGCAGCGCCTCAAGGCGCGTTCCATGAATGCCGCTCTAGTGTCACGCCTGAAGGCGTGCCCTGATACGAATCGCGAACTCGAAGGCGCTAATAAGAATCACGGAATCCGATCGCCGCGGAACCGGTTTTCAGCTAATTGCCGGATTCGCCTTTTCCGGGTTGATCCCTAATTCCTGTACAGCCTGTTTCACGACGTCTGTGCCAATCTTGTTCTCGCGCGCAAGAGCGCCCAGTGTCGCCAGTACAATGTGCTTGGCATCTACCTCGAAAAAATCGCGCAAAGCAGATCGATTCTCGCTCCGCCCGAAACCGTCGGTTCCCAGAGAAACAAGTTGTCCGGGCACCCACTTTCCCAAGCTCTCGGGAAGCACCTTCATGTAATCCGATGCCGCAATGAACGGGCCCGGAGCATCTTTCAAAGTCTGCGTGACGTAAGGAACTTTGGCCGGCTCGGAGGGATGCAGCATGTTCCAGCGTTCGCAATCGTTGCCGTCGCGATAGAGCTGCTTGTAGCTCGTCACGCTCCAAACATCGGCACCGACTCCATATTTTTCTTCCAGAATCTGCTGCGCTTTCAACACTTCGAACATGATTGTTCCGCTGCCCAACAACTGGGCTCGCAGCTTGCTATCACTCTTGGCGGAGGTCTTGAACCGGTACAAGCCTTTCAGCACGCCTTCACGAATATTCTCCTTCGGCTGGCATTCCGGGCATGGGCAACGGTTCATTAGTCACGGTCAGATAATAGAAGATCGATTCCTGATCGACATACATTCGCTTGATGCCATCCTGAATAATAATGGCAATCTCGTAAGCGAAAGCCGGATCGTAAGCCAGCAGATTCGGCACCGGCAGCGCGAGCACATGGCTGTGCCCATCCTGATGCTGCAATCCCTCGCCAGCCAGCGTGGTGCGGCCAGCCGTTCCGCCAACAAGAAATCCACGACAGCGCATGTCGGCCGCAGCCCAGATCAAGTCGCCAATCCGCTGAAAACCGAACATGGAGTAATAAATAAAGAACGGAATCGTATTGATTCCGTGATTCGCATACGCCGTGCCGGCCGCGATGAATGAGCACATCGAGCCCGACTCGGTAATGCCCTCCTCGAGAATCTGTCCGTTCTTTGCTTCTTTGTAGTAAAGCAGCGTATCCATGTCGACGGGCTCATAATTCTGGCCCACGCTCGAATAAATTCCAACCTGGCGGAACAGTCCTTCCATGCCGAATGTGCGAGCTTCGTCGGGAACGATAGGCACGATCAGTTTGCCCAGTTCCGGGTCGCGCAACAATTTCGCCAGCAGGCGCACAAAGACCATGGTGGTGGAAACTTCACGCCCGTCGGTGCCTTTATGAAATTCTTCAAAGTGCGAATCGGGAACGGATTTTAGCGCAGCGGCTCGCACCTTGCGCGTCGGCATGTACCCGCCAAGTTGCTGGCGGCGCGCCTGCATGTATTTGATTTCGGCGCTGTCGTCGCTGGGCCGGTAAAACGGAGCCTCGTGCAGTTCGTCGTCCGGAATAGGAATTCCAAATCGCGAGCGGAACAATTCCAGTTCGTCTTCGTTTAACTTTTTCTGCTGGTGCGTAATGTTTCTGCCTTCACCAGCTTCGCCCAGCCCATATCCCTTGATTGTCTTCGCCAGGATGATCGTCGGTGCGCCGGTGTGATCGAATGCAGCCCGGTATGCCGCGTGGACCTTGATAGGATCGTGCCCGCCCAGGCGCATGCGCGCCAGTTGATCGTCAGAAAGATGCTCGACCATTTTCAGCAGGCGCGGATCGCTGCCAAAAAGATTCTGCCGAAAATAGGCTCCGCTTTCGACAAAATATTTCTGATACTGCCCGTCGCTGATTTCTCCTAATCGCCTTACCAGCAGGCCATCGCGGTCGTTCTGGATCAGGCTGTCCCAATCCGTGCCCCAGATTACTTTGATCACGTTCCAGCCGGCGCCGCGGAAAATCGCTTCCAGTTCCTGGATAATCTTCCCGTTGCCGCGCACCGGGCCGTCCAGCCGCTGCAAGTTGCAGTTCACTACGAAGATCAGGTTGTCGAGTTTCTCACGAGATGCCAACGTGATCGAGCCCAGCGATTCCGGTTCGTCCATTTCCCCATCGCCCAAAAACGCCCACACCTTGCCACCGGTGGACTGTTTGAGCCCGCGATTCTCTAGATACTTGATGAAGCGCGCGTGGTAGATCGCCTGAATCGGTCCCAGTCCCATAGAGACCGTGGGGAACTCCCAGAACTCCGGCATAAGCCACGGGTGGGGATAAGAACTGAGGCCTCCGCCAGGTTTCAGTTCGCGCCGGAAGTTTTGCAGCTTCTCTTTCGAAATACGTCCTTCCAGATAAGCGCGCGAATACATTCCCGGCGCTGCATGACCTTGAAAGTAGACAACGTCGCGGTCGCCGCTCTCCGTTTGCGCGCGAAAGAAATGATTGAACGCAACTTCGTACAGCGTGGCCGCTGACGCGAAAGTTGAAATGTGGCCGCCGATACCCTCCTGAATCTTATTGGCGCGAACCACCATGGCGAGCGCGTTCCAGCGTACGAGGCTCTTGATGCGCCGTTCCATCTCCTGACTGCCGGGAAATGGAGCTTGCTGCCTGGTAGGAATCGTGTTTTGGTACGGCGTGGTTGCCGTGAAAGGCAAATTGACGCCGGCCTCTCGCCGGGCATGCAGCGCCAACTGCTGCAGCAAGCGCCCCGCACGGTTCGGTCCGCCTTGCGAAAGGACATAATCCAGGGAATCGACCCACTCCCTGGTTTCCAAAACTTCTAAGCCGTCAGTTTCCGTCTGAGCCACGTATGGTTTCTCCATTGCCGAATGCGCAACACTCCATCATAGTGCAAACTCTGGGATTTTTGCTGAGACCAAAGGTCGGTATTCGTGATTTTCCGGCGGGCGGCGTTCCGAAGGGATCGCAACGAAAGTTAAGTGATGGACCAGTCAGCAACTCGGCCGCTAGTCACGCAGTTCGCGATAGCGACGTCGACGAAGCGGATCATCGTCCTGATTTAGAATCGCTTCTCGCGTCGGTTCTAAGAGGAATCCAATGCTAAAGATCGTGCTGCTTCTTGTAGTCGTGATCGTGCTCGTCGTTCTAGTCCCGCGTCTGTTGTCTCGTTCAGCCACGCCGTCGGAAGGAACCGACGCGCCCGACTTTACCTTGCCTTCGCAAGACACGTCGTCTGTCAGCTTGAAGGATTACCGGGGAAAGTGGGTCGTGCTTTATTTCTACCCCAAAGACCAGACCCCGGGCTGTTCGCGCGAGGCCCACAACTTTCAAATCGATCAGCCGAAGTATGCCGAGCGCAATGCGGTCGTACTAGGCGTAAGCCTCGACAGCGTAGACTCTCACAAGAAGTTTTGCGCGAAAGAAGGTTTGAACTTTAAGTTGCTATCCGATGGCGAACATAAGGTGACGGATTCGTACGGATCGCTGACTAATCTCGGAGTGGCGAAGTTTGCCGCGCGCCATACGTTTGTTATCGATCCCAACGGCAAAATCGCAAGAGTATACACGAGCGTCGATCCGGTCAAGCATAGCGCGGAAGTATTATCGGAATTGGATCAGTTGCAGAAGCGCGATGTACGGAATCGCTAGCGACAAAAATGTAGGGACGCTTCCTTATCACAATCCGGTTGGAAGTAAACTGAAGCATGGCAACTGCAGCCAGAAACGACGTCCCTCGGAATGAGGTGCACGGTCGCACCCAATACCGCTTCCCGCCCGGCTTTGAGCGGAACTTGCTGTGGTTTGCGTTCCGCAGATTCCGGCCTGCGAATCCAATTCTGCTATTCCAGCACCTGGCTGAGAAGTACGGCGACATCGCGCACTACAAGATCGGCTGGAATCATATCGTCTTCCTGAATCATCCCGACTACATTCGCGAAGTGCTGGTGGTGCAAAACGACAACTTCGTGAAAGAGCGCACCGTGCAGCGCACAAAAATGTTGCTGGGCAGGGGCATGATCACCAGTGAGGGCGCGCAACATCGTGTACAGCGCCAGGTGGCGCAACCTGCGTTTCATCGCCAGCGGATTCCGGAATATGCCCACACGATCGTGTTGGAGGCGGCGCGATTGCGTGACCGGTGGCAGCCCGGAGAGCAACGAGACACCGCCATCGACATGATGCATCTGACGCTGAATGTAGTCGCCGAAACTTTGTTCGCCGCCGATCTTCGCCCGGAAGTGGATGAACTGGCAAGCGCCATCAACCGCATCATGGGCCTTTACAATTTTCTTGTGATGTTGCCGGCTGCGGAGTGGCTGGTGCACGTGCGACCTCCGGGGTTGGCAGCATTCGTTCGAGCGCGGAAGCGCATCGATGCGGTCGTCTATCGCATGATTGCCGCGCATCGCCAGCGCTCAACTCCGGGCAACAGCTTGCTCGATCTCATGCTCGCGGCAACTCCTGATGAAAGCCTAGCCGCGGAGCAGTCTTTGCGCGATCAAGTGATCACGATTTTTTTGGCTGGCTATGAAACGGTTGCGAACGCGCTTTCCTGGACGTGGTATTTACTGTCGCAGAATCCCGAATGCGAACGCCGCTTCCACAAAGAAATTGATTTGGAGTTGCAAGGCCGTCTGCCCACCTTCGACGATCTTCCCCGCCTGCGTTATGTGGAAATGGTTCTCGCTGAGTCCATGCGCCTTTACCCGCCCGCCTGGGCCATGGGCCGTTATGCGCTGCGTGATTTTCAGCTGGGCGACTTCGTCCTTCCGGCTAAAACAACGGTACTAATGAGCCAATTCGTGACCCATCGCGACTCACGGTTCTTCGCCGATCCGCTGCGCTTTGATCCTGAACGCTTTACTGCAGAAGCCAAATCGCGGCGGAGCAAGCTTACTTATTTTCCTTTTGGCGCCGGAACGAGGCAGTGCATTGGCGAGTCGTTTGCATGGATGGAAGGTGTGCTGTTGCTTGCCACGTTGGCGCAGAAGTGGCGGCTGAAGCTGGTTCCGGGCCATCGCGTTGAACCCGAGCCGCTCATTACTTTGCGCCCCAAATACGGGATGCGAATGCAATTAGAGCCGCGGGACGGGTTCAGCAAGCCATAGTCGTGGCAACGCCTGGCCGTCAAATTCAGCAATCACGCGCCGACGTTACCTGGAAGACGTTTCGTCGAGTCTGTGCACGCCCGAGCGGCGCATCGCGAAAAGAATCGCCCAGCCGATTAAGCCCGCGGCATAGAAAAGCGCGAACCCCATCACAATGCCCGGCAATAGCGTTGAGTGCACTGGATGAATCGGGCCAATGGGCGGATTCGCATAAGGCAGCGACCCCTCAATTGCTTCGCCTTTCTCGATCGCTAGCACAACTCCCGCGAGAATGATAGTCATCAGCACAGCTGTTGTTCTCGGAAAACGGAATCCGGTGCGCATCCTAAACCTCCTATTTGAAATCAGAACCCAGATATCCTCGCCACCCAGACTGTACAGACGTTCGCGCAGGGCGCCAGCCGCGACTCCGGCAATTTCACCTGCGCAAAACAGGCTGCATGCGAGTATTCCCTTCGCAGCGGCTTCCGCTTGCAATTCGCGGAACACTTCAGTCATTTCGTCGCCGAAACGTTCACGGTGAAACGCCGAGTAAAGATGCAGCGTAAGTCGATAGAACCTGAGACCGAGCATCGGCTCACGCCTCCTTCACTGCAATCCGCAAGTTTGCGAGACGCGTTAAATGCTTCATACGCCCGACTTCGAGCTGCAGGTTTCTCCGCCCCTGTGCCGTCAAACGATAGGCCTGTCGGCCCCTGGAGCTTTCCTGCTCCTTGAATCGCTCAATCCATTTGTCATCCAGCAATCGCCGCAGCGCGCCATAGAGAGTCCCGGTGCTGAGCTGTACGCGGCCATCGCTCATCTGCTCCACGTCTTTCAGAATCGAATATCCGTGCCGGGGCTGCGCTGCGAGACTCAGAAGAATCAGCAATACCGGCTCGGAAAGCGAGACGAACGCCATTATGACCTCCAGCGACATGTCGTACAACGCCATAGTGCGACAAAGTCATCCTAAAGTCAAGTCGCGTGCCTCTTGGTTTACGCCAGGGAAATTAAATCAACCCACAATCTAACTGCGGCCACGAAACCGAATGATGTGCCGGCGATCGCGTTTCGAGGGCCGGCCCTCGGGCAAGATTTCGAACTGGCGCATCGCTTTCCGTTCGGCCGCCACCTTCTCGCGTAATTCCCGGCTTTCGGCGGTTTCGCGGTATAGAGTTTGGGCCACGGACGCAGGCCCACGGACGTCGCTCAAAAGGAGGACGTCGATCTGAAATTCACCGCCATCGTTGGTGAGGCGCAACCGGTCTCCGACTCGCACTTCGCGAGCCGCCTTGGCAGGTTGACCGTTCGCTAAAATCCTGCCCAGTTCGCAAGCGCGCTTGGCGAGCGGACGCGTTTTGAAAAATCGCGCCGCCCAGAGCCAAACATCCATCCGCACGCCGGTCATCGATATTTCCTAAACAATCTTCCTCGAACAATCTTCCTAAACCCAGAACATAGTGCTGCTCAGAAGTGCTGATCAGAAATGAAAAATCAAATGGCTGGCTGCCGTAAACTGATTTTGCCGCCCAGTATGCCGGATCGCATAAAGAAATGGCGCACACGATCAGCCAAAAATAATACCGATTATGTCGCAACGTCTTCCTACGAGCGGTGACGGGACGCGATCCATCAAGACCAATCGAGAGGCAGATGCTAGTTGCAGGCAAGCCGTCGGGGAACTGGAAGAAAAGGTTGGAGGCGCGGGTCGGAATCGAACCGACGCATAAAGGTTTTGCAGACCTCTCCCTTACCACTTGGGTACCGCGCCCCTGCTGCCTACGTTAGCGTTCCGTCCGGAAAAAGTCCACCCGCTGGGAGCATCCTGGAAGCAAAATTCTGGAGCGGGAGACGGGATTTGAACCCGCGACTTCGACCTTGGCAAGGTCGCACTCTACCACTGAGTTACTCCCGCTCGCTCTCTCATTTTACAGCACTTGTACATTTCCCGACAATTCACTGCACCGCATCGCAACCCGTTGTTCGGCACGCGTCTTTTTTTGTCGGCCACAGTACGGCTGTTCGGGCGCTCGATGTAATTGGGCGGCCGTTGCCGCAGGCCGACCACTTCCGGAGGGCGAGAGCCAGCCCCCCGCATGATCTGACCGCTTCAGCCAGGTTTTGGATAGCCTCGGCTTGCCCGGCAGAGCGGGAGTTATCTCGCTGCATTCATTAGAAACGATGGCCGGTCCGCGGGGAACGAACTGGTATTATGATGGCCTTCGGCAAAAGCCAGATGGTTGCTTTTCTGAAATTGAATCTGAGGTCAAGCAAGGATAATCTTTTCTAATTCCGCCAATGGGGGATGCATTGACTGACTCGAGCCATAACGCCTTCAATCGTCGCGAGTTCATCCACGGCGCGCTTGCTGGAGCCGCCTTCGCCGCGTTGCCTATCTCTGCTTTCTCGTTAGACAATCCCGGCATTCAGTCGGTGCTGAGCCAAATACCGAAAATGCATGATGAGAATGTGAAGCGGCTGCAGGACTGGATCGCTTTGCCCTCGATTGCGGCCGAGAACCGCAATTACCCGCAGGGCCCAGAGTATATGGCGCAACTCGCTCGCGATGCCGGATTCGCGAACGTTGAGATTGTGCCAACCTCGGGCAAGCCGGGGGTCTTCGGCATTCTCGATGCTGGTGCGGCAACCACCGTCGGCATCTATTTTATGTACGACGTGAAACAGTTTGACCCGTCGGAGTGGTCTTCGCCACCGCTCGAAGGGCGGATCGTGGAGAAAGAAGGGCTGGGAAAAATCTGCGTTGGTCGCGGCGCAGTGAACCAGAAAGGTCCTGAAACGGCCTTCCTCGGTGCCCTTCATGCCTTCAAGGCGGCGGGAATAAAGCTGCCCGTGAATCTCGTGCTCGTCTGCGAAGGTGAAGAAGAAATTGGGTCGACCCACTTTCCGGAGGTAATCCACCAACCCAAGGTCACCGCTGCGTTGAAGAAGTGCATGGGTGTGTTCATGCCAGAAGCGGGCCAGGATGCGGACGGGGGGATACAGATATCGCTCGGCGCAAAAGGAGTCGTTGAGCTCGAATTGGTTTCCAGTGGAGAGCGATGGGGACGA
The DNA here is from genome assembly GCA_963801885.1 of uncultured Acidobacteriaceae bacterium. Taxonomy (GTDB): domain Bacteria; phylum Acidobacteriota; class Terriglobia; order Terriglobales; family Acidobacteriaceae; genus Sulfotelmatobacter. Next base: position 888,911 of record CAWDGL010000008.1, on the reverse strand, counting down.
GGGCCCAAACACGACGTTCACTCTAGTCTTGAGGCACAAGTGGACAGCCCGGCGTGGCACCTGGTGCAAGCGCTCAACACACTCATCGAGCCCGATGGACATACGCCGGCTGTGGCGGGCTTTTTTGACAAGGCCAAGCCGCTTACTGCCGCACAAATGAAGATGGTTCAGGAGTCCGCCGCTCGCCGCAGCGAAGCCATGGTTAAGAAGCAGCTAGGAGTTGAGCATTGGGTGCACGACACAAACTGGCTGGACTCGCTCGTGCTGCTCGAATCCAAACCCACCATCAATATCGAGGGCTTGGTCGGCGGATACACGGGCCCCGGAGGCAAGACCATCCTGCCGCACCGTGCGGTCGCGAAGATCGACATGCGGCTGGTGCCTGACATGACGGCTGCCAGTACACTGGCGCTTCTGAAGGATCATCTTGCCAAACACGGCTTCGGTGATATCGAGGTCAACATGACTGGTGGCTACGATCCGACGCAGACCTCGCCAGATTCAAAGCTCATCCAGGCGCAAATTTCGACTTACCGCAAGCTGGGTCTCGATCCTGTGCTGTGGCCGCGATCTGCCGGATCCTGGCCGGGATACATCTTCACTTCCGAACCCTTGAATCTTCCCGCCGGACATTTTGGACTGGGGCACGGCACCGGAGCACATGCTCCGAATGAGTACTACCTGATCGATTCAACGAATGCCAAGGTTACGGGGATTGATGGAGCGGTTCACTCCTTCGTCGAATATCTTTATGCGTTGGCATAAAGCAGAGCGAGAGATAGGTCTTGAACCAGACCTCAGAAACGGGCTTGTGGGAAGGTGAAGGCTTACGGCCAGACCGTTGTTCGACTAAGCCAACTCCACTTCAATTCTCTTCGCCGCCCGGTCCAGCTTCACGATGCGAAAACTGCGCACCTGACCCGTATGCACGGGTTCTGCCTTAGAAACTGCAACAGAGCCACTTTTCCAGCGCGCTTGTAACATCGAACTGAGCGAAGAAAGATCCGCTTTTGATTGCTTCGGAGCGGCGCTCTCTGTTGGAACCGCTACGTCCGGGCTGGCAGCAGTCATCTTGAACTTGGCATGAATCCCTTCGCCCAGTTCCACCTTTGCCTGGGCGGAATCGTCCATGAGACGGCCTGTAACCACATCGCCTTCGTTGTGTTCCGCAATATATTCGTCCAGGCCAGTTGGGACGAGTTGCTTCATTCCTAGCCGGATCTGCCGTTTCTCCAGATCAATGGCGAGCACCTGCGCTTTGACGGTTTGTCCCACTCGCAGCACGTCCTGCGGTTGGCTGATCCGCTTCTCGGCGCTGATGTCGCTCACATGAACCATGCCTTCAATTCCTTCCGATATCTGCACAAACGCGCCAAACTTCGTCAGATTCGTGACCGGTCCCTCGACCGCCGAACCCACCTGAACGCGTTCACCAATGTCGGCCCACGGATCACCCAATGCCTGCTTCAATCCCAGCGAGATCCGATGTTCCGCAGCGCTGACTTGCAGAATGACGACCTCGACGGTCTCACCCTGCTTCACGACATCGCTCGCCTTACGGATCTTGCCCTTAGACCACGACATTTCGGAGATGTGAATCAAGCCCTCAATGCCCGGCTCCAGTTCCACAAACGCACCGAAATCAACCAGTCGCGTAACCGTTCCGCGCACGCGGTCGCCTGCCTTGAACTTTCCTGCAACCGCTTCCCATGGATGCGGTTGCAATTGCTTCAGCCCAACTGAAATCCGCCGCTTGTCGGCATCCTGCGCAACCTTGAGTACTTTCACTTCGACCGACTGCCCGACCGAGAGCACATCGGCTGGCTTGTTCACGCGTCCCCAGGCGATATCGCTCACATGCAGCAGGGCATCGACTCCGCCCAGATCAACGAAAGCGCCGTAGTCGGTAAGACTCCGCACAGTTCCGCTCACGGTTTCGCCTTCGCTGATTTTCGAAAGCAACTTGTCCTTGGCAGAACGTTCTTCCTCTTCGGCTACTGCGCGCCGATCCACGACCACGTCTTCGTCGGTAACATCGAGCTTAATGATGCGGCAGCGAATTTCCTGCCCAACCAACTTCTCCATCTCGGCCGCTTCGCGGACCCCGCTTCGCGATGCCGGCATGAATGCGCGCACTCCCACGTCAACGCTAAATCCACCTTTGATCACGCCCGTCACGGTGCCGAGCACGGTAGTTTTCTCAGTGAAGGCTTTCTCCAGCCCTGTCCAATCCATGGGTCGCTCGACTTTGAAGCGAGATAGTTCGTAATAACCGTCAAGGTCGCGGCCTTTTACGGTAACCAGGCACTTGTCGCCAGGCTTCAGGGTTTCGCCTTGCAGCGCCGCGATTGGCAGAATTCCTTCCGATTTGTATCCGATATCGAAGAATATCGACTCGGCATTCACCGCGATTACCGTGGCTTGCAGTTGCCGGCTGCCTTCGGTCTTGCGCGAGTGACTCTTCTGAAACTGCGACAAGATTTCGCCGAAAGACTCCGTGCTTTCAGGGACGATCTGGGTTTCCGAATTGAAATTTTCTGGATTGGACATGAAAGGTTACAGCCCTATGGTCGCGGGATACGATCCACTAGGATAACATCGCAGGTCGCGCGGTCGTACGGCGGTTGCACATTAACGCGCCACCCACTGCGGATCATCCTCCGGCCTCACGATCTGCCCATCGCGCATGTGAATGATGCGGTCGCCATACTTCGCCGCTTCCGGATTATGCGTGATCATCAAAACCGTCTGACCCAGTTCCTGGTTCGAGCGGCGTAACATTCCCAACACGATATCGGAATTTTTGGAGTCGAGGTTGCCTGTAGGTTCGTCGGCCAGAACGACGGCAGGCTTGTTGATGAGGGCGCGCGCTAACGCGACGCGCTGCTGTTCTCCTCCGGAAAGTTCCGATGGCCTGTGCCCCAGGCGCTTGGTGAGGCCGAGCAGATCGGTAATGCGAGTGAAGTGCGCGGGATCTCCATCACCCTTGCCGGAGATTTCCCGAGCAATTTCTATGTTGGAACGCGCGTCGAGCGTCGGCAAAAGATTAAACTTCTGAAAGACGAAACCAATCTTGCGCTTGCGCATGCGGGTGCGTTCCGCATCGGAGAGCTTGGCCAAGTCCTCGCCATCGAGCACCACGCTGCCTCCATCCGCCCGCGTCAGCCCGCCCAGCAAATAAAAAAGTGTCGACTTGCCGCTGCCTGAGGGCCCGACCACGCTGACAAATTCACCCTTCTGCACATTGAAGGAGATGTCGCGTAGCGCCTCAACCTCGATTTTCCCAACGTGATAGGTCTTGCGCAGGTTCTTAGCTTCGATGAATGTTTCGGCCATGCCTGGCAAGAATCTTACACGAATGCACAGGAGCGGAAGCCAGCGGAATGCCAGCTTCTTGCTTTCAGCTCTGCGCGACGCACGCGCACGCCCTTCGAGAAACTCCGCAACGATGGAAGCTGATTTATGCGATCCCGATTTGACGAGGAATTTCCTGAACCCTTGGCTGCATACGCTTGGGCCCACGCTTTCGCACTAACAACAGCCGAACCCGCTCAAGTAGATCAACCGGCGCGTACATCCCTTTGGTGAGAAAGACGTCGGCTTGCGAGTCGTGACTGTAACTGCAGACTTTGCTTGAGATCAAAATGGCGGGAGTTTGCGGCGATAAATCTTTCACTTTGGCGATCAGCTGCGACCCATCCAGGCCCGGCATCGACATGTCGGCGATGACCAGGTCGACCCCGCCATCCTTAAACCGCGCCAGCGCCTCTTCGCCACGCGAGAAGCTCGCTACGCGATATCCCCGGGTTTCCAGCATGATTTTGCGGTGGGAAAGGGACTGTTCATTGTCATCGACACACAGAATCGTGCGTTTAGGTTTCATCTGCCTTCCACAATCTATTGGCTGCGGCGGCCAGCGCGCCCGCGAAACCAACAGAGGCTTTTCTCAATATGAAGAATCTCAGAGCGAAAAGAATCCTAGCGGGAAGCGCGCCGACTGTAAAGTAGCGTGGATGCTAATGGGACATTCTGGCTATTGATTTTATTTGCCGTGAGTGCCCATCCGCATTTTCCGCAGCTTCTGTGAAAGACTTCAGAGAAAAATTTCACCGCGCATTACTTCAATTGCGTTGCCGCCAACGCGTACGTTAACTATCCGGTTATCGCCACGAGTACTTTCGCGCGATGCGCGCGCAAAAATTCGGCTGGGCCGCTGCATTTCAATCCCCTGCTCAATGAGCACGCGCTCCTCGGGCTCGGCCACGCCGTGCGCCACCATCCACGCGACCGCGCAACCCGCAGCCGATCCCGTGGCCGGATCTTCTGCGTTATGGAAAAGCATTCGCGCGTGCAAACGGGCTGCCCGATCTACGGTTTCGCGGCACACAAAATAGAAAAACTTCCCCCCTGTCTTTTCCAGATACTCGACTGATCCATTTGCGTCAACTTTCAACTCTTGCATGATCGGCAAAGATTTTAGCGGGGCCACAGTGAAAGGAACGCCAGTTGATACGGTCTCAATCGGCAACTCGGCATCGAAATCTTCAACGCGCAATCCGGTAGCGCGGGCTACGGCCTCGCGGTCGTGTTGCATTCCAAAGCTCGGATCCACTTGCGTCATTTCGCCAAAGAGCGGCTCTCTGGAAGTTTGCTCAAATCCCACCGGAACTTTTCCCACGTTCAGATCGAGAGTGATTTGTTCCCCGCCAGAGTTTCCGCGCAATGCGAATGCCGTGCCCAGCGTGGGATGTCCCGCGAACGGCAATTCTTCCTGCACGGTGAAAATCCTCACCCTGACGCCGCTTGCCCGTTCCGTCTCGGCGTCGCGCGGAAAAATAAAAGTCGTTTCCGAGAGATTCATCTCTTTGGCAATCGCCTGCATCTCGGCATCGCTCAGGCCGCGTGCGTCAAAAATAACCGCCAGAGAATTCCCTTCCAGCGGCTTTGCCGTGAACACATCCCACTGCGCCATAGCCAGCCGTCGCGTCTGTTTACCCATGACCGCCCCTGCGAAGTGAATTACCGTTGCCCCACAAGGGATGCCAGCGAGCATCGCGAGATGCAGAAAATGTGCTCGGGATTGTTCCCAGTGAGGCTCCCCGTTTCGGCGATGCCGCTAAAGAGCGCGAGTCGCGATATACCGGCTCAACCGCAGCGGCTAAAGCCGAGGTTCACGTGGCGCTTCGCGGCATGCCTAAAGGCATGCCCTGATACGAAACCTGCGCGAGTCCTTGGAACGAACCTTGGGCGTGAATCCCGCACGTGAATCCTGCATAGGCTGTCCATCCCCTACGCGAATCCGCCGGCAGCGTTTGACACCGGCGGGCTGCGCTTTTATCCTGTATCTATGTTTCTTTGCTGCACCGCCTGTGCCATGTGTTGTTGTCGACTGGCCCCGGCGTGTGGTTAAGGGAAACACCGAGATTCTTCCCAGCCCACCCGGTAAAGCGGGTGGGTTTTATTTTTCATCCGCTTTTTTCGAATATGAGCGCCGGGCGGCAGACTTTCCGAATCTTGAGCAATTTAAATTCATCAAGAACATAAAGGAGAAGATCATGACTACCGCGACCGCGAACGAGACGCAGAGCATTCCCCGCATCAATGATACGGCGCCAGATTTCACTGCTGAAACCACACAAGGCACAATCCACTTCCACGACTGGATCGGTAACGGCTGGGCCGTACTGTTCTCGCATCCCAAGGACTTCACGCCCGTCTGCACCACTGAACTCGGCACTATGGCACGGCTGCAGCCGGAATTTGCCAAGCGCAACGTTAAGATTCTCGGCCTCAGCGTTGATCCCGTCAGCAGCCATAGCAAGTGGGCCGCCGACATCGAAGAGACCCAGGGCGCAAAAGTAAACTACCCCATGATCGGCGACCCGCAGCTCACCATCGCGAAACTCTACGGCATGCTTCCCGCGGAAAGCGGAACCACATCCGAAGGCCGCACCGCCGCCGACAACGCCACCGTGCGCACCGTTTTCGTAATCGGCCCCGACAAGAAAATCAAGCTGCAGCTGAGTTACCCTATGAGCACGGGGCGGAACTTCGACGAAATTCTGCGCGTTATCGACTCGATTCAGCTCACGGCGAAGCACAAAGTTTCAACACCGGCGAACTGGAAGCCCGGGGATGACGTGATCATCGGCGGCAACGTGTCCAACGAAGAAGCGCAGAAACTGTATCCCAGCGGATGGAAGACGCCGAAGCCGTATCTCCGCATCGTCGCGCAGCCGAAGTAACAGGGTTGCAGAAAATAAGTCGGCCACAGATTTGCACGGACACTTCCGCGACCCGCTCCGCGCTCAAATTGTGATCGGTGAGAATCCGTGCAAATCCGTGGCAAATTTTTCGCTTTGATGGAAGCGCATGCGGTCCGGTGATCGTCCCGGTCTTCAAAACCGGCGAACGGCGGGCAATCCCGTCGTTGATGGGTTCGACCCCCATTCGCTTCCGCCATTTGCTCATGCCGGAAAAATTCATACGGATTAACAAGAAATTTAAGACCGGAGTGTTAAACGTACGGCCAAAGCATGGTTGAACAAGCCGAAAACAGCCGCGGCCGCCCCGTCCCAAAACATGGCACGGACGGGCCATTTCCTCTTTCAAGGCTGGGTCGTATTCTTGTTCTCGAGCAGCACTTGGGGGAGGGCTGATCAACAAACGTCCCATGGCTCTAACGAGCCTGGGGCGTTTTGTTTTGCAGCATTTTGTCTTGCACGAAACTGCCGCGCGACGGATGCCAGGGCCGCGCAAGCCGGACCTTCCTAATAAATCTTCGACGGTAAATCAGTTAAAATAAGCGCTTGGGCGACCTAGGACACACCCTGAATAAAGCTGCACACCGTGCCATGACGCTTTCGCGTGGCCGTGTGTTGCTCCTCCTGCTTGCGGCGGGGATGCTTGCCTTCGCTGGCCGCGCCGCTGCCGATGCCGCTGCGTTCGACCTCATTGGTCCCAAAGTGGACGTCAAGGTTCAACGGGCCGGTGTGACGCTTTCGATTGCCGAGGTGCCCAATCTCCAGGCCGGGGATCGCCTGTGGATCCATCCCGATCTGCCCGACAGTCAGTCCGTTCGCTACTTAATGGTTGTGGTTTTTCTGCGTGGCGCTACCAACCCTCCGCCGGATTCATGGTTTACCCGCGTCGAAACCTGGAGCAAACCGGTTCACGAGGAGGGCATTTATGTCGCGGTGCCAGCAGAGGCGGAGGAGGCTCTCATCTTTCTGGCGCCAGAAACCGGCGGGGCCTTTACCACTCTTCGCGCTGCGGTGCGGGGAAAGCCCGGCGCTTTCGTGCGCGCGGCGCAGGATTTGGAGCAAGCCAGTTTCGACCGCCAACGTCTCGATAAATATCTTGATGCGGTGCGCGAGATTTCCGCGAGCGATCCGGAGCAACTGAAGGCGCGTACGACTTTACTGGCGCGCAGTTTAAACATTCGGCTGGAGCAGCAGTGTTTCGACAAACCGACGGCTCAGCAAGGGCCGTGCCTCACGCAGAACACCGATCAACTCGTTCTGGATGACGCGCACAGCCAGACCATGGTTGCAACTCTGACTTCAGGTCCATCCAGCGATTTGCTCGCGCAAATCAGTTCCACGCCCAGGGCGGGCAGCGGCTACTACAGTCCCTACGTCGGCGCGGTGGTGGACGTGGCCCGTATCTTGAGCACAACGCACACGGCGCAATATCAGTACATCCCGGCGCTGGCCTTGCCCAAGCACGAGGAACTCAATCTGCGCCTGAATAATCCGCCATCGTTTCGCAATCCGAAATCGGTGCTGGTGATCGGGCTTCCGCCAGTTCGTCCCGCTCCTGTTCCGCCGCTGCGTGCTGTGGATGCGACTCAAATCTTCTGCGCGGGCAAGCCTTCGCTGGTGCTTCCCGCCGAGGGCGCGCCGCTGGTCTATGCGACAGAACTCGCGCACGGCTTTGTTCTTCACGTCGACACGAAATCGGGGCCCGGAATCGACATGCCGGCAAAGCCGGACCCCATGCTCGGTGGTTTTTCAATTCAGACCCAAGCTCTTCAATCGGCGGATCTGGACGGTGAAGTCACCGGTATTTTGCGCGGCTCCTGGGGGTTTCATACCTTCGATGGCCCGCACTACCGGCTGCGCACCTCGCGGCCTGGGCAGTGGATTGTCGCTTCCAAGGATGCCAGCGCGCTGATCGTTGGACGCGAAGACACGCTTCACCTGCAGTCCCCCGACGCTTGTTGCGTGAGCGGAGTGAAGCTTAAAGACGAGCAGGGAAAATTGCTGGACGCCGAATGGAAGATCGCGAAGCCCGACGAACTCGAGCTGAAAGTCCCGCTGCAGAAAGCCGATGCGGGGTCGGTCACCATGTTGATCAAGAAATTTGGCCTGAAAGATGCCGACGAAGTTCCGCTGCATACTTACGCTGAGGCCGGCCGCCTCGATAGTTTCAGCATTCATGCCGGCGATATGGATGGCATTCTCAAAGGCACGCGTCTCGATCACGTCGACAGCCTGGAATTGAATGGATTGCGCTTCAAGTCCGATACGCTTGCGCGCGCCAATCAGCAAGACGAACTGAAAGTGACGACTACCGACAGCAGCGCTAAAACGACGCTCCACGCCGGAGACTCGATCGTCGTCCACGTAAAGCTCAAAGACGGACGCATTCTCGATCTTAAGGCGAACGTCGAGGCCCAGCGGCCGGAGGTGAGCGTGCTTAGCCGCAGCGTGCAAGTGGATCAGACCTCATCTCCATCTGCCGTTCGTCTTGGTAGTCAGGACGAGTTGCCGCAGGACGGCCGCCTGAATTTTTTCCTGAAGACTCAGGTGCCGGAGAGCTTCGCGTCCACGGAAAAAATTGAAGTTGCGACCGCCGACGAATCCTTCCGCGTGCTGTTGAGTTTCAAGGATGGAAATCTCACGCTGCAAGATTCGAAAACTCTTTTTGCAGTTCTCGATCCTATGAAACTTCTCGGCCCATCGGCCTTTGGACCGCTGAAGTTTCGACCGGTCGCCGGGGATGGAACAGACGGGGACTGGCAGCCGCTGGTCGAGTTAGTACGCGTGCCGGCGCTCAAGGCGGTGCGGTGCGAGTCCGCTCCAGAAAAGCAGTGCACGCTGAATGGCGACAAACTCTTCCTGCTCGACTCGGTCAGCGCCGATGCTGATTTCGCCAATTCCGTGGCCGTTCCTGAGGGATTCGTGGAGGATGCGCTCGCGATACCGCCGCCTAAAGGAAAAATGCTCTACATCAAACTTCGCGACGATCCTAATACTATCGATACCGTCAATCTGCCAATCCCCACGGCGGAACAGTAAAGCCACGGCGAAAGGCTCCGTTGCGTACGGTAGCCGACAACTTTCTTCGCGCACGCGATATACTCGCCGTTCAAACCTGATGGCGAACATTCTCTACGGAGTCAACGGGGAAGGCGCGGGACACTCGACCCGCGCGAAAGAAGTGCTTTCTCATCTCGTCAGCAAGGGACACACGGTCCAAGTCGCCACCTTCGACCGCGGACTGCAAAACTTGAAGCCGCACTTTGACGTCACCGAGATTTATGGCTTTCGCATCGCCTACGTCAACAATCGCGTGCGCTATAAACGCACGATTGCAAGAAACCTGCTTAGCGCTCCACAAGCCGCTAAGAGTCTGCACATTTTGAAACAAATAGTCGAAGATCGAAAGATCGACTTGATCATCACCGACTTCGAACCGCTTACCTGCCACGTCGGGCACAAGAAACATATTCCAGTCATCTCTATCGATAACCAGCACTGCCTGACGAATGTGGTCGTTTCTTATCCGCGAAAATACCGTGGCGATGCCGCCGCAGCCAAACTCGTAACCCGCTTGATGACTCCGCACGCCAACATGTATTTCGTAATTTCTTTTTTTACTGCGCCTATCCGCAAACGCAATACATTTCTGTTTCCTCCGCTGCTGCGGCAGGAAATCCTGGAGGCCACTCCAAAAGAGGGCGATCACGTTCTCGTCTATGTCACGTCGCCCGCGCCAGCGCTGGCAAAGTTGCTGTCTTCCATCCGCTGCCGCTTTATCGCCTACGGTTTCGGCCGCGAAGGAGAAGACAAGAACATTCTTTATAAGAAGCCTTCGGGCGATGGCTTCTTCGCTGACCTTACCAGCGCCCGTGCGATTGTTGCCAACTCTGGATTTTCCCTGGTCACCGAGGCGTTACATCTCGGCAAGCCTTATCTGGCCGTTCCGGTAAGCCACCAGTTCGAGCAAATCTTCAATGCCTATTGGCTGGAAAAATCCGGCTATGGAGCCTACTGGGAAGAATTGAACAAAGAGAGAGTCGAATCATTTCTCTACAACCTGCCACACTACCGGCAAGCGCTCACTGAATATCCGCGACAAGGCAATGCTGCGCTGCTCGGGAAACTGGATTCGTTGATCTCGCAATACTCAAGAGAATGAGGCTGCGAACAATTTTCGAAGACGAGAGCAACGTCGAAGATAAATGGCCTGAGTCGCGGAACTCCTACGAAGTTGCTCTCATGTCGCTCGAAGTGCCGCCCGCTGCGGGCACATAGCATTTCAGCGTGTAATCCATGACCATGCGATCGGCATTGAAGCGCCAGCCTAAAGTGCGAATCGTTCGCTTCATGCGTTTGATCCAACCACGCGGAAGGCCGTCGCGATCGCGCTGGTAATAGAGTGGAATTACTTCCTCGCGAATCGTCCGCATCAGATCTTCGCCGTCGCGGGCATCGTGAATGTTCAAGTTGGAATGGGTTCTGCCAGTCCCGATGGCGAAACCATTCATGCCATCATAGGCCTCGGCCCACCAGCCATCGAGAATGGAAAGATTCAGGCCGCCATTCAACACGACTTTCTGTCCGCTGGTGCCAGAGGCCTCCAGAGGTCGGCGCGGATTGTTCAGCCACACGTCAACCCCCTGCACAAAGTGGCGTCCGACATTAATGTCGTAATCCTCGACAAACACAAACTTGTCGCGGAACTTCGGATCGCGCATCAGTTCTGCGATCTGCTGCAAGACTCGCTTGCCGGGTTCGTCCAGCGGGTGAGCCTTTCCGGCAAATACAAACTGCACTGGCCGATTCGGGTCGTTCACCATAGACGCGAGGCGCTCAATATCGCTCAGAATCAGATTCGCTCTTTTGTACGTGGCAAAGCGGCGGGCAAATCCGATGGTAAGAGCATCGGGGCTGAGCACACGCTCCAGCCGCTGCAGCACTTCGCGCGATTCTCCTCGGCGCTGGGACTGAGCGACTGCGCGCCGGCGCACAAATTCGATCAACTGCGACTTCAGGTTGAGATGAGTCTCCCAGAGTTCGCCATCATCCACATTCTCAATCCCCAGCCAAATTTTTGCTTCGCTGCCGTGCTGGTTCCAGTTCGTGCCCAAGTGGCGATCATAGAGACGATACATTTGCGGCGCCAGCCATGAAGGAACGTGCACTCCGTTGGTAATGTGACCAATGGGAACGTCATCTTCCAATTTATTTCGGAACAAGTTCGTCCACATGGCGCGGGATACTTCGGCATGCAGCGCCGAAACGGCGTTGGCGCGCCGCGAAAGCCGCAATGCCAGCACCGTCATACAAAATAGTTCTTCCCCGTTCGTGGGATTTTCCCGGCCCAATCCCAGCAAGCTTTCTGGCGAGAGTCCGAGGGCCTCACGCAATGGCCCAATATGTTCCTCAACCAGGCCCGCGTCGAAACGATCGTGTCCAGCCGGCACGGGAGTGTGCGTGGTAAAAACCACTTCGCGGGAAATTCGCGGAACCGCGGCCTCAAAGGAAATTCCTTCCTCTTCCATGCGCATGCGAACCGCTTCCAGCACCGCAAATCCGCTATGGCCTTCATTCAGGTGAAGAACGCCGGGAGAAATTCCCAAAGCTTTCAGCGCTCGCAATCCGCCGACACCCAGCAACAACTCCTGGCGAATACGGATGCGCAGGTCACCACCATAAAGGCGCGAAGTCAGCTGGCGGTCTTCTGGCGCGTTGCCTTCCACGTCGGAGTCCAAAAGCAACAGGTCGCGGCGTCCAACCTTCACCCGCCAGACTTTTGCCCGAATCCGTCCACTGCGCGTTTCAATTTCCACCACCACCGGACGGCCATCTTTGCCGATCGCCACTTCCATCGGCATCTGATTCACATCGGTTTTCAAATATTCTTCCCGCTGCCATCCGCCGAGATCCAGCTGCTGCCGAAAATATCCCTGGCCATAAAACAAACCAATCCCAACCAAAGGAATGTCAAGATCGGAGGCGCTCTTGATGTGGTCCCCGGCCAGCACTCCGAGGCCGCCAGAGTAAACCGGCAACGATTCGTGCAAACCAAACTCAGCGGAGAAATAGGCCACCGGGTGAGGACGCAACACGCCGGCACGCTGCGCGCCCCAGGTGCGATCCGCTTCCAGGTATTCCAGCATGCGCCGGTAGGCGTAATTCACGCGGCTATGCAGCATGAGCTCCGTCGCGCGAGTCTCCAGTTTTGCCAGTGGTATCTCGTTCAGCAACGCAACCGGATTGTGATTGAGCTCGCTCCAGCGGGCTGGATCGAGATCGAGAAATAGACTTGAGGAATTGTGGTCCCAGCTCCACCACAGATTGCGCGCCAGCGCCCACAGCCGCTCCTGGAGTGGAGCGATAAAGCGGTCCAGAGTTCGGGCTTCACTCACCACCGGCGCGACCTGAGTCGCCGCTTCGGTCAGCATGCGAATTTCATCTTCGCTGAAAACCCGGGCTTCTACAGTTTGCACTACGAGAACGCCTTGCAGAACTCCGCGATCGATCAACGGAACACCCAGGAACGATTGGTAGGCGTCCTCGCCCGCATCGCGGAAGTACTTGAAGCGGGGATGGGTTTTCACTTGCTGTACGGCGACCGGTCGAACCAGTTCTGCCACCAGGCCGGTGAGTCCCTCATGAACCTCCATGCGCAAGCTGCCGATACATTCCTTGCGAAGCCCCACCGTGGCAGCCAATACGAGATTCGCGCGATCCGGTTCCAGCAAGTACGCCGAGCACACGTCGGTACGAAACCGTTTGGCGATGAGGGCCACTACGTTCATCAGCGTTTCCGCTGGCTGGCCACCCTCCGCCGCAAGATTCCCGATCTCTTCCATGGTCAGAACGTTGCTGACCTGGCTCAGACTTTCTTCTTGCTCCTCTGTCACCTCGTCGTATCCGTCCAATCTATTCACCAGCCTCCGTGAGGTCTAAGACCTGAACCTTCGGCACTTCGGCCGAGCCGTAAGGGTAGGGATTTATCTATTGTACGGTGTGCGATCTAAATCGTGAACGATGCTTTGATTCGTAGGTTAGATGCTGCTAATCGGCTTTTCCGCAAGCTCTCTAAGCCGGCGTCACCACTGCCTTCCATTTTCGCAAATAGAGCCCATACATGGCTACGCATCCCAGCAAAGGCACAGCAAGGCCCACCCGGAGAGTGCCGAAGTGATTCGATAACGCTCCCATCGTCCACGGCATTGTGGCGCCTCCAATGTTCGACATGGTAAACATCACTGACCCAACTCGCGCCGCCACGGACCCAAATTCCCTCGACAGAAGCGAAATTGTGATCGGATAAACGCAAGAAAGGCCCAGTCCCGCGAGACACGCACTTGCCACCACCCCGCGCAGTCCCTGCGAAAAAATCAGGGCCGCCATGCCGGCACAAGCTAAAAGCAATCCGGCTTGCGCCAGCCGAAGTTCATCGATGAGTCGCAATAACAGAGGAGCCAGCCATCGCCCCAGCATGAGCGCGCCATAGAAAAAAGAAGGACTCATCAGTGCCAAGGGCGGCGTCAAAGTCCGAAGACTCTTCGCGTAAGAAGCAATCCATCCCCCAAAACCGTTCTCGACACCCACGTAGAGGAAAAATAAGGCCGCCAAAGCGATCAACACATTTCGCTTCCATTCCATCGCCGGACCGTTTTTGTTCCCAACGCCCTTTGTCGTAAACGGTTCCACGATGGACGAAGGCATGGCCGCAATTCCAATGGTCACCAAAACCGAGAACCCCGCCACTGCAGCCAGGAAGAGGGGAATCCGATGAGTCTTGGCCGCGGCCGCCACCAGGAAAGGACAGGCCACCGCCCCCGCACTCCAACAGAAGTTCAGCAGATTCAGCTTGGCGCTTCGCCGGCCTGGATTTACTTCGGCCACTAACAAGTTCGCCGCCGGAACCGCCAGTCCCATGCCCGCGCCGGAACCCGCGATGCATAGGACGCCCATGATCTTCGGTCCTGAAAGCAGCAACGCCAGGGCCGCACTCATCAGCAGCAATCCGGCGTTGATCGCGAATCGAAAGCCCCACTTAGAAACCAGCACGCCCGAAAGCGCTACCGCCAGAGTCGAAGCCAGATACTGAGCAGTGAATAGAGCGCCAGCCTGAGAATAATTCAGCGACCAGCGCGCCGACAATGTTGGCAGCATGGGACCAAGCAGCACGGTCGCGATTCCGATGGGCACGAACGACGCGTAAGCAGCCAGCGTCAGGGACCTTGCCGAGGTTGCGGCGTTTGACGTGTCAGAGGAAGACATGAATGCGACGGCGCAACAGCGCTCATACATCGAAAACTTTGCATTAGGAGGAACTCGGAGCTTGTGCCGTAGACTCCCGCACCACCAGCTCGGGCTCGATCGCTATTTCGGAAGGATAATCTTTCTTTCCCTCAATTCGTTCCAAGAGACTCTGCGCCGCTACCTCTCCCATTCGATTCAAGGGCTGGCGCACCGTCGTTAGACTTGGCGTGTAAAAGGCCGCCCCGGGGATGTCGTCGAAACCAATCACTGAGACATCTTGCGGAACGCGCAAGCCTTTTTCCTGCAATGCGCGAATCGCGCCAATCGCGGACATGTCGTTGTAAGCAAACAGTGCGGTGAAGGGTTTCTGGCGCGTTAACAGTTGTTTGACAAATGGATAGCCTAACATCGGCGTTGGATCGTCCGTGTCGATTTGCACTGTCAACTCCGGGTCAATCTTGATCCCTATCCTGGCGGCCACCGTGCAGATCGCATCCCAACGCTCTTGCGCGTCCGAGCTTAGAGGATTTCCTTTCATGAAAGCGATGCGGTCGTGCGAAAGGTCCTTCAAATGGTTTAGAGCCAAAACGGCCGCGCGTTCATGATCCAGCACAATATTCGTGACGCCTTTCAACTTCTTGTGCCCGGCAATGGCAATCGTGGGCAGCAACGGTGCCTCATTCACAGTCGTGTCGACTGTGATGATGCCTTCCACTCCACGCTCGGAAAGCATTTGCGAATATCGATTCAGCAGGACGGGATCATGGCGGTGCACCACGGTCAGAAAGAAATAATCGCGCTGCCGCAAATATTGCTCAATGCCGCTGATGATGGGCGAACTGTAGGAGTCGCCGATTTCTTCCGCGATGACTCCAATGGTGTAGGTGCGCTTGTTACGCAGCGTGCGGGCAAAAAAATTGGGCCGGTAATTGAGTTCCTTGGCGGCAGCGTGAATGCGGTTTTTGGTCTCTTGCGGAATGGAGCGGGCCGACGGCGAATCATTGAGAACCGCAGAGACTGTTCCCGGAGTGAGCCCTATGTGTTGAGCGACCGCCTTGAGCGTAATCACGGAGGGCTTTTGGCCGGATGTCTTGATTTGGCCCATGATTCGTTAAATCGTTTTAGTCGAACGATCCTGTTGCGCCGCCGGGTTATCTTACCAAATGATTGCCATCAATTAGCGCTTGAGCCCCACAGTGCGTTCAAAATCCTACGCCTTGGCGTAACGTTGGCTGTTCGGCCGCGACCCACTCAGGGCAAAAAACAGGATATACAGGTAACAGATAACAGGAAGAAAGAAGGCATGGTGAATGCCAATGCGGTCGGCAATCGCGCCCTGCGCTACCGGAATAATTGCCCCGCCCACGATCGCCATGATCATGACTCCCGAGCCGTCTCCCGTGAGCGGACCGAGTTCAGCCACTCCCAAGGTGAAGATGCTAGGGAACATGATCGAATTAAACAGACCCACAAGGATGATGCTGTACATCGCAAAGTGCCCAGTGCTCATCATCGAAATGGCGACCAGCGCAGCCGCACACACGGCGCATATGCCAAGCAGCCCTCGCGTACTCACCTTTTGCAAAATTGCGGAACCGATGAAGCGGCCTACCATTGCCCCGCCCCAGTAGAAGGCCACGAAGCTCGCCGCGACTTTTTCCGTCAGACCGCCAATCTCGGGCTGTGTGAAGTAGTTCACCAGAAAGCTGCCGATGGAAACTTCCGCGCCCACATAAACAAAAATGGCGATGGCGCCGAAAATCAAGTTCGGATGTCTCCAAATCGAGTCGTTTACCTTCTCCCCAACTTTGTGCTGAGCATGCTCGATCGTGGGCAACTTGAAACTGCCGATGGCAATCGCCAACAGTATCAGCGCCACACCCAGACCAACATAGGGCATCTTCACCGTCGCCGCCTCATGCAAGCGGTAAGCCTGCAGGGCGTCGGGCGCCATGGCTCGAATATCTGCCATTGTCTTCGGAGCCGCACTCAGAATCAGCCAGCCTCCGAAGAACGGTGCCAGGAAAGTTCCCAGCGAGTTGAATGCCTGCGTCAGGTTCAGCCGGCTCGAAGCCGTTTCGGGTCTTCCCAATACTGTGACGTAAGGATTCGCCGCCACCTGCAGGCACGTTATCCCTGCCGCAAGAACGATGAACGCGCCCAGAAAAAGTGGGTACGACGGAACCAGGGCGGCAGGCACGAACAGGAAAGCCCCCACGCCCGCCGTCACCAACCCCACCACCATCGATTTCTGATAGCCAATCCAGTCCACAATCTTGGAAGCGGGAAACGAAAAAACGAAATACGCTCCGAAGAACGCGAGTTGAATAAACTGCGACTGCTTGTAATTCAGGTCAAAAATCGATTTCAAGTGTGGGACCAGAATGTCGTTCAGGCAGGTGAGAAATCCCCACATGAAAAAAAGCGTGGTTACTGTAGCCAGCGCAGCGCCGTAGCTTTGACCCGTACTGGGCGCCGAGGTCGTGGTAGAAGTGTTAGGAGCCGCAATCGCCATGAGTTCAGTATCCTGCCCTTCAGCTGTTGTATGAATCCAGGAACGCGGCCATCATAGCATCGTCCTCCTCCGCTTTCCCGCATTTTTCTTCCTGCGCATCTCGATTCCGACCTTTACAAAATCGTTTCTCTAGGTCATCGATCCGCGACGCGCGAGGGGTGCGATCTTTCGCAGCGATCGCCTTGAATGTATGAAGGAGAAGAGAGCAGCAGGAAATTGAGGCTTCAGAGTCCCGGCCGGATAGCGCGGGCGCCGCCTACATCGAGGCGCGCTCGGGGTTATAACAAACGAATAACACGGCCTTGTTCCGAATCACTCCGACCTGAGTGCCAGCATGGGATCAATCGCAGCGGCACGCCGCGCCGGAATCGCCGCCGCCAGAAACATCAGCCCGACCAACACCAGCCCCATCATGCCAAACAGCCATATTGGAGGCCGCGCCAGCGTGGCGTCGCGGCTAGCCAGAATCCGCAGCCCTGCCCAACCCGTTAGCGAACCGGCACCGAGGCCCGCCAGTAAAAGCCACCCCATCCGTTTTGCAACTAATTCGAAGACGTGCCGACGATGCGCTCCCAACGCCATGCGGATTCCAATCTCATGGGTTCGCTGCGTCACCACAAACGCCAGCAGGCTGTAAAGGCCAATCGCGGCCAGCACCAGCGCCAATGCTCCCATCACAATCGACAGCGTACTCACCATTTGCTGTTCAAAAATCGTCCCGTTGATATGCTCTTCCATGGTCCCCAGGCCAGTGATCGGAAGATCGCGGTCAATATCGCGCACTAAAGAGCGAACCGTGCTCACCAACTGCGCCGGATCGCCAGTCGTACTGACGTAAAAGCTCGCCGGATGATTACGCCGGTCGGAGTTATCTGCAGCGTAGGTCTGATCGTAAGGCAAATACAGGAACGGCACTCCTGGCGCGCTGGTTACGCTGGTGGCGCGAATGGTGGGTACAACACCCACAATCTGAATATTCAGCTTGACCCGATCTCCTAAACCGAAACCGAATACACCTTGCAACGCCTTGCCTACATCGCCACCAAAGTAGTGTTGAACGAAAGCCTGGTCGACAATTGCAACTTTTTGTGAGGTCGCTGTATCTTGCTCGGAAAATTCCCGTCCCGCCAGCAGCGGAGCGCCAATCGTCGAGAAGTAGCCGGGCGTAACCCAGTTCTGGTCTGGGGTTGGATCATCTTCTGTACCCTTGTATCCAACCAGGGTGATGTTGTCTCCCATCTCATCGCCTTCGAGTAACCCTGCCGCGGCGTAGGCAACGCCATGAACACCGGCCTGCCGTCGAATGGCATCCACAATACTCGCGTACTCGTTCTTTACTTGCGCATCGGGCGTGCCTTGGGACGCGTCCACATTAAACGTGACAATGTGGTCCGTGGAGTACCCTAGCTTCGTATTTCGCAGTTGATACAGGCTCCAACTGAAGACCGTGGCCCCCGTCAGCAGCACCAGACTCAGAGCAATCTCACCCGTAATCAGAAAATCCCGCAGCCTTCCACTTCCGCCGATCACGGTACGGCTTTCGCCGCGTAATCCATCGATTGGATCTGTGCGCATGCTCAGGAGTGCCGGGGCGATGGTGAAGGTCAGGCTGGTGAGCAGGCCCGCAAGCGCGCACACCGCGATGATTTTCCAATCAAGATGCACCTCCAGCACGTCGCGCAGCGTGTTGGTTGCCGGCACCATCCTTAGCAGGAGCCGCAAACTGACCCACCCGAGAAGCAGCCCAGAAGCCGCTCCCATCAAGCCCAACAGAAGACCTTCGGCGAGCACCTGCTGAAAAATTTGGCGGCGGCTCGCTCCCAGCGCTCCCCGCACCGCAAGCTCGGAATGCTTGCGAACCGCTTTCGCCAGCAGAAGGTTGGTTACATTGCCGCAGGCGATAAGCAGTACAACCAGAGCCATCGTTTCGAGGATCTTGATCGGCTGGCCTAACTTACCTTCGAGCAGCGGCATGCCGCGTCCGCCATCGGTCACCGAAAGATGAGTCTCCAGCCAGCCTTTTCGATCGGGAATATTGTGCTCGCGTATTTTCAGAACATCGCGCCGCCAGTTCCACCAAATTGTATTTAACTGGGCTTCGGCCTGCGCACGAGTTGAGCCCGGCGATAACCTTCCAATGACATTGAGCCAGCGGTTGAGCTGGTCGCTCAGAACATCCGCTTTCCTCGGCGTCACCGCTCCAACCATTGTGACCGGAAGAAAGATTGCCGAGGGCGAGTCATCCATCAATCCCTCGTGTCGCACAATTCCCACAATCGTGAACGCCGAGCCATTGATGCGGATTTCCTGATTGAGAATCGAAGGATCGCCGCCAAAGTGCGCGTGCCAGTAATTCTCGCTGAGCACCGCAACCGCTCGGCCTTCGCGGTACACGTCATCGGACGGGGTCAATAAGCGGCCGAGCACCGGTTGCACTCCCAGCAAGGTGAAGTAGTTGCCGCTCACCAACTGCATCTTCACCTTGTCAGCATCTTTGGCAGTAACCACCGTGGCCGATCGAACCGTCGATACCGCCAGACCCTCCAGCACATTGTTGCCGTCACGCAGAGACTGGTAGGCGGGATAAGCAAAATACATCTCCGCGTCTCCCCCCGTTGTGTTCAAAGTGCCGGTCTCATATCGCGAGTGTTCCTGCAGCAACACCAACTGGCCCGGACCCCGCACCGGCAAGGTGCGCAGCAAGACCTGGTTGAACACTGTAAAAATGGAGGTATTCACGCCCATCCCGAGCGCGAGGGTCAGAACCGCGGTGGTCGTAAAACCGGGAGACCTGCGCAACTGCCGCAGGGCATATCGAAGATCGCGTAACCAGTTCTGCACTGCATTCCCTTTGTGGCAGACGTGCCCGCCGAGTCAACCGCAACTGCGCCGCCAATCGACCACCAAGAAACCCTCTCAAAATGAACGCATCTTGGGTTCAGTGCTGCCAACGAGTGTCCAAATTTGAGAAGCCAGTGGCCGGAATTGAACAACTCCCACGTCAGGGAGAACGGTCTCTAGAGTACTTCTTGCTCCCTGGATCCCGAAAATCTCTGCCGCACCTTCCTCCACTCCTCAGTGGAGAATAGGCGCGGGCCGACTTCGATGAGGCGCGGCGTCATGTTGAAGAGCGCTATGCGGTTCCAGGGCCGGCCATTCCGCATGCGAAAGCCCTTTTCATTCAAGTCGCTGACAATGCTGGAATAAGGGAAGTCCTGCACCAGCAATTCCATCATCAGCAGCAGCACACGGTTCTCGGTCGGGTCGATCTCCAGCCGCTGGCAGTCGTCCGAAATGCGCAGTCCATAAGGGATATCCTCGGCAAATGCGCCTTCGCTCGGAGCTTCCGACTCTGGTAACTCGCGCCGCCATTCGAGTGACACCAACTGCCAGCCCGCTGCCGTACGCTGCCGCATAATCTCGGGACTGAATGGCCCCGAGATCACATCGCGAATCCGTTCAAAGTGTGCCATGAGGAGCCTCCACGACTATTTGTCGCGAAAAACATTGGGCAAGTCGATTGCCAAAGCTTTGCGGCCGCGGGGGTCGCCCAATCGGTCGAACTCGATCCCTTCACCGGAGCCGACTTTCAGGCGACGGAAGGATCTCGCGCGAAGAGTTCAAACTTCCGAGGGCCGAGCACCGGCTGTTTTGTGATCAGATATGCGCGATAGCTCTGTGCTCGGCCAGCTGCTGAGCGAGAAAATTTAAGTATTCTTCCATGCCCTCGCCGGTTTTTGCGGACAGTCGGAAAATCTGCATTCCCGGCCGCACCGACTGGATGCTCGTCCGCGCCGCATTCCAATCAAACTCTACAGCGTCCGCGAGTTCGTTCTTGCTCACGACCGCGACGTCCGCGCTATTGAAAATTGTCGGATACTTCAGCGGCTTGTCTTCGCCTTCCGTCACCGACATCAATACGAGGCGAAGATTTTCTCCTAGATCGTAAGAAGACGGACAAACCAGGTTTCCCACGTTCTCGATAAATAAGAAATCCAGTGAATGCAAATCCCAATCGCTCAGCGCATTCTGCACCATCGCCGCTTCCAGATGGCAAAGCGTTCCCGTCGTGATCTGCTTCACTGGAGCCTTGCTCCGTGCCAGTCGCACCGCATCGTTTTCGGTAGCCAGATCTCCAACCAACGCGGCCACACGATAGCGAGGCTGCAACTGGGTGAGCGTTTTTTCCAGAAACATTGTCTTCCCAGCGCCCGGACTTGAAACCAGGCTGACCACAAACACTCCTGCGGAGCGGAACTGTTCGCGCAGCACGCGCGCGATTACGTCATTCTGCTTCAAAACATTTCTGCGCACTTCCACCAGACGGGGCTCACTCACTCGGAAACCTCCAGCGCAAACACTTCAAGTTCTTTGCCGTGACGCACGTCCATCGTGGGAACGCCGCACTCCGGACATGCAAAAAGCTGCACCGACATCAACTGCCGCTCCTGCTGGCACTGTGCACAAAACACAATCACGGGAACGTCCTCCACGATCAACTGCGAACCTTGCAGCGCTGTATCCTGGCAGGCGACTTCATAAGAAAACATCAAGGCGTCTTTGACTATGCCAGAAAGCGCGCCCAGCCTAAGGTGTACCGCGCTGACCTGCACACCGCGACGTTGCGATTCGTCTAAAGCAGCATCGACGATTCCCATCGCGATCGATAATTCGTGCATCTTTCTTATTTTATCGCCGATCGCGATTGCTCACGCTTAGTTCGAAAATGATCGCGAGAGATTCGCTCAGAGCCGGAAATGGATGACGATTTTTTGCCGCACGTAGGAGTCACGATCGCCCGCTGGCATTTGAATGGAGAGCTTACCGGGTTTGGTCAAGACCGCTGCTTCCACAGAAGAAATCTGTCCAGGATTCCAAACATCGAGTTCGTAGCTGCTTCCCGCCCGTCCCGAAACTTCAACCGTGTATTCAGTTCTGGAACTGTTCCATGATTCGGAAAGAATGCGAAGCCCCCGGCTCGCGCTTCCCAGAGCGGGCAATTCATTGGAGAGAGATAAACCGAAATCATTCTTCAGGCGAATGGTCAGACTGTTCGATCCCGCATGAACGGAGAAACGCACAGATAAATGCTGATCGTTACTGTTCGGCTGCATTTTAAAAGACACCGGACGCCCCTCCATCTCTACGCCGACGACACGAGTGCGGAAACTGAACGCAGGAGAAAAATCGACCCAGCAATCACCGGGTCCGGTGCGCTTGGTTTCAAGCACGACACTCTCGGGAGTCTTGCGATATTGAAACTCCACAATCGCATCGCCGACGCGGACATTGCGAATCGCGAACGACGTCCAGTCTGCAGGAATGTGCGGAGCGAACGTGATCTCGTGTCTCTCCGCATCGCTCTCCAGGCCAAACATGCCGCGCAAGATGGGGCTGATCACCATCGCAGCCGACCAAATCTGGTGCGGCGAACTGGTGGCGAACGATTGGTAATAGTCTCCCGACAGAACTTCCGTGAAATGTCCGAGTGCGCCGTCCGCGCCGAGCAAAGCATTCGCGCGCAGATTGAAGTAAGCCGGAAACGCCCGATGGTAGCGGTACTCAGCCACCGACGCCCAGCCGGTAAACAGCGGCCAGACCGAGCCAAAATGATAGCCGGACGCGTCATAGACCTTCGAGCGATTCGAAATAATCCGCATCCCCCAGTCGGTCTCATAATCTTGAGCAGCAAGTTGGGTGATGGTCTGATTCGCGTGATTGGGGTCGGAAAGACCAAACCACATGGGCACTGTGGTGAGCACGCTCGCTTCATTCGCTCGCTGATTATCCGGCCTCAAAGCAAATGCATAAGCGCTAATCTCAGGCGACCAATAGGCTTCGTCCAGCGCAGGTTGCTTCACCGCGAACTCCGCGGCGAGCTGATTGCTCACGTCCTGCTTGCCCACGAGCCGAGCTAGGTTGGAAGCGGCGCGCAATGCCTCAACCGCAAGTCCCGCCTGGTAATACTCATTTTTCACGGGAAGCAACGGACCGCCTTCGACCCAACCATGACCAACGCCTGCGTTCTGCGCGAAGCCTTGCGCATCGTAAGTTGAATGCATGAATTGATAGGCTCGCCAAACGTTGTCCCACTTATCGCGCGCGAAAGCCACATCGCCACTCTGAACCGCATAATCGTTCATCGCGATAATGAATAGCGGCGTGGCATCGGCGGAAACATACGCGTACGGATAATCCTTAAACCACGGCACCAGGCTTGCACTCTGCGAAATCTCGTGCGGAACTTTGCCATCCTCGCGCTGAAATTTGCTGATGAAATCGAGAGCAGTGCGTGTTGTGGAATAATCTCCCTCGGCGTTCAGAGCGAAAGATGTCCATAAAGAGTCGCGTCCGAAGAACCAGGCGAAGCCAGGACGCTGTCCCACCCCTGAGGTTCGGTAGCCCGCGACTAATCCTGCGCCCAGATACGGATTGTTGACCAATCCTTGAATCGTGCTGATCTTCGCCCAGTCGAAAGCCTGCTGCAGCGCCGGGTCTGGCAGTTCTAGACTTACAGTCTTGTTGAGGTAAGTGCGGTAATAGTCGGACGAGTCGGAAATTAACTTCGCATAAGTTGTCAACAAATGCTGGTAAGTTTTCTCGGCGTCAGCGAGACCGGTTACCGAAGCAGCGACAACCAGAACTTTGGTTTCTTTTCCTTTTTGCGTCACGCCCAATCGCAGCGAATTCTCTTCAGAGGCAGAGTAGTTCGTCTGATAGGAGAGTCGCGCGTCCGCCGCGGTCGGCGATCCTAGAAGTGCAGCATACTTGCGCGCCTCTTCGCCGAAGACGATGGCTCGTTGCTTCGCATCCCAGTTCACAAACGTTCCGCCCAGTGCTGCCGGCCATTCCAGTTGGAAATCTGCGACGAAAGCAGCTTCCACCTCCAGTGGTTCCTCGGTCTCCACGTCCAGCAAGATGACCGCTCCCGCCTCGTTCACTGGGACGCATAATGTTTCACGCACGCGAAAGGAATCGCCGACGTACAGGATGGAAGCCGACTCAGGACGAACGGTCAACGTGCGCGCCAGACTTTCAGCAGGCAACGCGCGATCGCCGACGTGAAACGTAAGATGAAAATCACGGAAAATCTTCAGCGGATAGACCCAAGCTTCGAACCGTCCCGCTTCGCTGCCGAAGATTCCCGCCCGCGTACCGACAATGGGAAGAAACTCCCAGGTGCGAATGGTCCTCGTCAACTCCGGCGACGGCTCTGCAATCGGTTCTTGGGCAACCGACACTACCCCGCATACCAGGCAGATAAGCAAGCCCCAAAAGCCGCGCGCAATAAACGCCCGCGCGCCTGAGAGCGACATACGAATAAGGTCAGGATTCATAGCGGCCGTTCTTATCGAGAGAGGAGGTGCACTGGCCGAAGCTTGCAAAGTCGCGGTACCCTGAATATAAGAAGTAGGGGCGAATTCTAGCACGAGCCGAATGGACCAGGTAGCGACCTCTTGTTTCCGTCACGCCGCGTTTTTCTCAAATCTCTCAGCCGCTCGGCGCTCGTTCTTTCGTTGGAAAACGTGCTGGCTTTGGCGCGCCCGTCCAAGCTGTGGGCAAAGCCACGGACGCAGCAGGCAGCAACTTCCTCGCAAGCCGAATCGCCGACTCCGGCGCACGATTTGGGCGTCAACTTCATCAACGTGGGGCGCGAGTCTGGTTTGAATGCGAAAACAATTTTTGGCGGCGAGCACAAAAATAAATATCTTCTCGAAACCACGGGCTGCGGCGTGGCTTTCTACGATTACGACAACGACGGCTGGCTCGATATTTTTCTGGTGAATGGAACGCGGCTGGAGGGATTTCCCGCCGGTAGCGAACCGACTTCGCATCTTTTTCGCAATAATCGCGACGGCACTTTCACCGACGTAACCGCCAAGGCCGGAGTCGCGCATTCAGGCTGGGGACAAGGAGTTTGCGTCGGCGACTACGACAACGATGGATGGGACGACTTATTCGTTACCTACTTCGGAAAGAACGTTCTCTATCACAACAACGGCGATGGAACTTTTACCGATGTCAGCCAGAAGGCGGGCATAGCGGGCAAAGGCGCGCGCTGGAATACGGGCTGCGCATTCGTCGACTATGATCGCGACGGTCATCTGGATTTATTCGTCGCCAACTATATTGATCTCGATTTGGCAACGGCGCCGGTGCCTGAATCCGGTCCGTGCCTCTACAAAAGTGTGATGGTCGCGTGCGGACCGCCTGGTCTGCAGGGCGGAAAAAATATTCTCTATCACAACAACGGGGATGGAACGTTCACCGATGTTTCCGAGGCGTCTGGAATTCTCAATGCGAATGGCACCTACGGTCTGGGCGTGCTCACCGCCGACTTCGACAACGATGGCTGGCCGGATATTTATGTCGCCAACGACTCGACCGCCAGCGCGCTTTACCAGAATAAGAAGAACGGAAAATTTCAGGACATCGCCATTGAAGCGGGATGCGCTCTCAGCCCCGATGGCAAGCCGCAGGCCGGCATGGGGGTCTCGGCCGCGGATTACGATCTCGATGGCAACCTCGATATTGTAAAAACAAACTTCGCCGGCGACACGCCTTCTCTCTATCGCAATCTGGGCGGCGCAAGTTTCGAAGATGCCACATTCGCCGCAGGGTTAGGCGCGCACACACAATACTTGGGCTGGGGCTGCGGCTTCTTCGACATGGACAACGATGGCTGGGCCGACATTCTCATCTGCAACGGCCATGTCTATCCTGAAGTTGAACAACTCAAAACAGAAGCTGGTTACGCGCAACGTAAATTGCTTTATCAGAACCTGCACAACGGCCATTTTTCCGATGTTTCGTTTCAGGGGGGCCCGGGCATCTCAGATCCCAGCCCTTCGCGAGGCGCGGCCTTTGGCGATTTTGACAATGATGGCGACATCGATGTCGTGGTGAATACGGTCAACGATTATCCGCAATTGCTTCGCTGTGATTTAAAACTACAAAACAATTGGATCAAGATTCGCGCCATCGGCACGAAATCGAATCGCAGCGGAATCGGAGCGCGCCTGAAATGCGTGACGCATTCTCCAGGAGAAACGAAACCACATCAGCAGATCGATGAAGTGCGCAGTGGCGGCGGATATTTGTCGCAGAACGATCTGCGAGTTCACTTTGGGCTGGGAAAGGCCGAGAAGCTCGACCTACTGGAGATTCGCTGGCCCAGCGGCCAAGTCGACACACTAAAAGATATCAAAGTGAATCAAGTGATATTTGTGAGAGAAGGCGCAGGCATTACTCGCACAATGCAGTTTGCGAAGAATCCTAAGAACGGCAAATAGAATTTCTTTTGGATATGAGGACCGCCTGAAGAACCGAGAAACTTTCTGTATCGGTGTCATCCTGACCGGAGCCGTTCTTCAGGCGGAGGGAAGGATCTCCTCTGCAACGACGCTAGCTTGGGCAGAAACTCGCACCGGGAAGGCCCACTATTTCTTTGTCTCGGCCCCCAGCGCCGTTCCCGATCCCTCTGTGAGCACGTGAATCCGATCCACCGGCAGATTCGCAAAGCGCTCGGTCAACCCGCTCGGCCAGCGAATTTCAACCCATTCGATTTTTGCAACGGAGCCCAGCCCAAAATGCACCCGCATGTCGCTGTTCGAGACATAGCTGGAACCGCTACGCACTTCGTCCACCAGAATGCGCGTCGCAGTTTTCACTCGAACCCGCGCTCCAATTCCGTCACGATTGGATTTCGTTCCGACAGTGTGAACCGCAATCCAATGGTTCAAGTTGCGAACTTGATTGATCAACAGACTCGGTTCAGCATTCATGTTGCTGATGACGATCGACAGTTTGCCATCGTTCCACAAGTCGCCAACGGCGAGCCCGCGCGAAGACGCCGCCGTCGTGATCCCCGAACCCGCCGAAGCGGAGATATCACTGAATGTTCCGTCGCCATTGTTGTGATAAAGAATTCTCGGCTCTTTGTAGCTGCTGCCCAAGTGTTCGCTATCGACCTCGGGATAGACGTGCCCGTTCACCAGAATCAAATCGGGCCAGCCATCGTTGTCGACGTCGAAGAACATAGTTCCCCAGCCGAGATATTGCGTGTAGAGGCCCAAGCCGGCGGCCGAAGTCGCGTCGGTAAAAGTACCGTCGCCGTTGTTTTTGTAAAGCGTGGAAGTGTCGTCGGAGAAATTGGTTTTGAAAATGTCGAGATGACCGTCGCCATTGTAATCGGCGATGGTTGAGCCCATCCCTGCCTGCTCGCGCCCGTCCTCGTTGAAAGCTGCGCCCGCGATCACGGCGACATCGGTAAAAGTTCCGTCGTGATTGTTGCGATAGAGAATGCTGGGCGTGCTGTCGCAGGCGACGAAAATGTCGGGCCATCCGTCTTCATCGAAATCGAACGTGGAGACGCTGAAGGCGTAATGGCCATCAGTGCGGTCAATATGCGCCTTAACCGTGACATCTTCAAACGTTCCGTCGCCGCGATTGTGATAAAGAATATTTTTCGCGCCGGCCAGCCCCCGAGGGCCGCACATCACTGGAACTCCCTTCCAGATGCAGGTGGGGCGTTCGCCCGGAGCGGGAGCGGTCGCTAAATCGAAGTCAACATAATTCGCCACAATCAGATCGAGCCGGCCATCGCGATCGTAGTCAACAAACGTGCAACCCGTGCCCCAGGCCTTGCCCGTTCCGGCTACGCCCGCCTTCTCGGCAACTTCGGTGAACACGCCATGCTGATTATGGTAGAGGCGATTCTTCCCGTAATAAGTGATGTACAAGTCTTCCCAACCGTCATTGTCATAATCGCCAACACAAACGCCCTGTCCCCATCCGGTTGCAGTTAGACCAACCCTGGCCGTTACATCCGTGAAAGTTCCATCATGATTGTTGCGATAAAGGCGATTGCTCGGGCCTTGACCCGCAGGAAAACCTTCGAGCTTTGTGCCGTTCACCAGGAAAATGTCAGGCCAGCCGTCATTGTCATAGTCGAAAATCGCAACGCCGGTTCCAGTGGTTTCGATGATGTATTTCTTGGTGTCGAGACCGCCGAATATATTCTTCGCAGTCAGGCCGGCTTTTTCAGCGATGTCAGTGAAAGTTGCGATTGGAACGGGGGGCGTCGGTGGCAACTTCGCCTGCTCTGCATATACATTCAGCGCCAGGAGCAACAGAAATGATCGGCCCAGCGCTCGATAAACCAGCGTTCGATAAATCAGCGTTCGATAAATCAGATGGCTCGTCGGGAAGAAAGGAACTCGCATGGGCCCACTCGATGTTAGAGTTGGGCTTGTGTCGGGGTCAAGCCATGCGGTCAAGCGCACGTTGCATGCAGGAACTTACCATGAACGATTTCGCTCGGCCTTACCTTGTCGTGGCTTCGGCCACGCCTACATACTTGTCCGCGCCGCCGTAGTAGAACAAATATCGATCTCCCCGTTGCACCATGCCTTCCACGAAAACTACATTCGGCACTTGGCCAACTTTTTCCCAATATTTTCCCGGAGAGAAGACTGGCGAGTCACTTCGCCACAGTAATTTCCGAGGATCGTTGCGGTCGAAGATTGCGATTCCCGTCCGATACACCAGCTTGTCATCTGCGCCGTTATAGATCAGAACAATTCCATTGGGTGTGACGATCGGCGGCGGCCCCGGTTCGGCTACGCGCGAATCGAAGCGGCCTGGCCGCACGGGTAACACTGGAGCCCGCGTCGCCTCCGTCCAGTGAAGCAAGTCCGTGGAAGACGCCAGGCCTGCCTGATCTTTGTTGTCGGCACTGGTGCCGAGGAAATACATCCAATATTTTCCATCGATCTTCTCCGCAACGATGGCCCCTGATTTCGTCCACTTCACGTTCCAGTTTCCTTTATTCGCCGCAATGATAACGCCCTTGCGCTGCCAATGAATGAGATCGGTCGACGTCGCCATGCAGAGTTGCGCGTCCTTCTTGTTGTAGCCCGTGTAGGTCAGATAGTACGTGTTGCCGACTTGAATAAGGCGCGGATCTTCCAGGCCGCCGTCTTTTTCGTATTCTTCGGTAGGGCTCAGAACCGGCTGTTCGCGTCGCGTGAAATGAATTCCATCGGCGCTCTCGGCATACCCCAGGCGGGACGTGCCCTGCTTGTCCTGTGCGCGGTAGAGCATCACGATCTTGTTCCCACGCATGGTTACCGCGGGATTGAAAGTTCCAGCGGACTCCCAACCGTTGCCTCGCGGCGCGATCACCGGGGTTTCTGCCAATCGATGCCATGCGCCGAAGGGCATCGGCGGATTTCCTTGCGCCACCAATACGGTTAGCGATGCAACCAGGAAAAAGATTTTCGGGAATTTAAAATGGATCATCTCTCAGACTCCAATGGACGCCGGCGATCGATTGGCGTCCACAACAAAAAACGGCAGGGCCGACCCCCTGCCGTTCCTTCCATTCTCAATTCGTATGACTACTTCTTGTTTACAGACTTCTTCAGTTCAGCGCCCGGGCTGAACTTTGCGACTTTGCGCGCCGCAATCTTAATGGTGGCGCCGGTTTGCGGATTGCGCCCGTTGCGCGCTTTTCTCTGCGACACGGAGAAAGTTCCAAATCCAATCAATGCTACCCGATCTCCTTTGCGGAGTGCGGAGGTGATGCTGTCCACGGCGGTATCAATAGCGGTCGTGGCCTGCGCTTTGCTGATTTCACACGCGCCTGCGATCTTGTCAACCAGATCGGCCTTATTCATATGATTCTCCTCGCAGGTTTCTTTTCATGCCCAGCGTAGCTCATCCAGCCTTTGTACCGGCGGGAAATATCGGCTAGAGCTGAGTCGGGAAACCTGACGGCTCGTATTCTCCTCCCTCTGCGGCGAAAGTCAACTGTGAAAATCCGCGCCGGAAGCCTGTTTTGCACTCCCTGGGCCTGAATTGGGCCTACCCAAGCGGCTTTTCAGCCTGCCTGGCCGGTTTTCCTATGCTCTCCACAAGGCACAGCCGCGGTTCACAGGTTGTACACAGGCGGACCGGCTTTACGGCTTGCGCGAAACCAGCTCTCGGGTGCACAGTCGAAAGAGGAGAATTTCGTTTGCAAAGGATCGATTCGAAGATGGACGCGCCCCGTGAACTGAAAGCTTCCACCGATATTTGCCCGCTCTGCGGGGGGACAGGATGGAAACCGGTGAGCGCCGGTGGCAGCCCGAACGATCGCCGCGTTACGCGTTGTGACTGCCGCCTACGCGCGCGCGGGCAGTCCCTGTTAAGCGCCGCCCGCATTCCGCGGCGCTATGAGCACTGCGAACTTTCCAACTACGATACCGACTTTCCCGGCGCCAATCCGTCGCTGGAGGAAGCGCATTTCATTGCGTCCGGATTTGCCAAGAAATGCGATCCGCGAGGCGACAAAGGTCTCTTGATCATCGGCAAGATAGGGACCGGCAAGACTCATCTAGCGGTCGGAATTATCAAAGAACTGATCGTCACTCGTGGCATCCCGTGTCTCTTCTATGACTATCGCGAATTGCTGAAGGAAATTCAGAATTCATACAACTCGACCGTCCAGACCACCGAACTCGATGTTCTGCGGCCAATATTTGAAACCGACGTCCTCGTGCTCGACGAACTGGGAGCGGTAAAACCGACCGAGTGGGTATGGGACACGGTGAGCTTAATTCTCAACACGCGCTACAACGACAATCGCACAACCATCATTACCACCAACTTTGACGATCAGCCCGCAGCGGGCGCCACTGGCTCCATCTCACCTGCCCGCGCTGCCAGCCGGGGCGAAAACCTGGGTGATCGAATTGGTGAACGCATGCGCTCGCGGCTGCATGAGATGTGCCGCATTGTCACTCTGGAAGGCAGTGATTTCCGCCAGAAATTCCGCAGCGCGAACTTCAGATAAAACCAGCCCCGGCAGATACAAAGCACGAAAACAATTCAGCGGTGTTCTCTGTGTCTCCGTGCCTCCGTGGTAAAGACTTGCTTACAATGAAGTCGTGCTGACTCAGCGCCTGGAATTCGCGCCCGAGCGAGATGCGGAGATTTTCTCCGCAGTCCCCGCGGCCCCAGCAGTCTTTCTACTACGTGGATTGGATCCCCAGGCCGAACCCTATGTCAGCAAAACTGCCAATCTGCGGCGGCGCCTGCAGCGCCTGCTCGGGCCCGTCGAAGAACGAACCAAGAAACTGAACTTGCGCGATCGCGTGCACGTGATCGAGTTTGCGCCGACAGGTTCCGACTTTGAATCCGGATTCTTGCTCTATTGCACCCTGAAAGAAAGCTTTCCGAAAACTTACGCGGCTCGCATGCGCTTCCGCTTCGCGCCTTTCGTAAAGCTGCATCTGGACAACGAATATCCGCGCGCATCGATTACGACGCGGCTTGGCCGTCTGGGCGGGCGTTCCGTTTACTATGGGCCGTTTGTTTCACGCCTTTCCGCCGAAAAATTCATGAACGACTCGCTCGATTTTTTCAAGATGCGGCGCTGCATCGACGATCTGCATCCCGACCCGAAATTTCCCGGCTGCATTTATTCCGAAATGAAAATGTGCCTGGCGCCCTGTTTCAAAGGCTGCCGCGACCAGGAATATGCCGCGGAAGTTCAACGGGTGCAAACCTACTTTGATTCCGCCGGAGACTCCCTGACCCGCGAACTTTCGGCGGAGCGCGAAGCCGCATCCGCCAGCCTTGCATTTGAGGAAGCCGCGGCGATCCACGCAAGGGTTGAAAAACTTAAGCCCATTCTGAGTCAACTGCCCGAGGTCGTCCAACGCCTCGACCGACTCTCTGCGCTCATAATTCAGCCCAGTCATCTCGCGGGCTCGGTCGCATTCTTCCGTATCGAAGCTGGCAAAATCTCGGGGCCGACCTCATTTTGTATTCAGTCCATGGAACACGCAAAGTCTCAGTCCATGGAATCGCGAGTGCAAGAGTTATTGCAATTGTGTGCGCCTGCGAAAGGTACAAGCGCGTTGGAAATCATGGAGCATCTCGCCTTGCTCAAGCGTTGGTATTATCGCGGCACGCGCACCGGTGAAATCTTTTTTGCCGACGCCAAAGGCGACTTGCCCATGCGCCGCATCGTGCGCGGAATTTCGCGGGTATTTCGCGGCGAGAAACCGGAACCGGAATCGAGCAAATCGCCGGAGGCACTTGCACCGCCGCCATCTTGAAATCAGCGTGAAGGTGGAAAATAATCCCACTGCATTGCGTCCAAAACACTTGCGCCTAAGAAAGCTCTCCTCCGTGCCGCTCGGTGCCCTCTGTGGTTAAGATTTCGCTGCCCAGCGATCGGCATCCGCTAACAAAACGGGCGACCCGAAGGCCGCCCTAATTTTTATCCGTGTGAATCGGTGAAGATCCGTGGCAACAAATTCTAGATGTCCAAATTCTTCACATCCAGAGCGTTCTCTTCAATGAACTTGCGACGCGCTTCCACGTCCTCACCCATCAGCGTGGTGAAGATGGTCTCGCACTCGGCGATGTCCTCCAGTTTCACCGACAGCAGCGTGCGCCGCTCAGGATCCATCGTCGTTTCCCAGAGTTGCGGTGCCGTCATCTCGCCAAGTCCTTTGTAGCGTTGGATCGTAAAGTCCTTCCGGCCTTCGTTGATGACGTAGTCGCGAAGCTCGCGTACATTCGTTTTCTCGACAACTTCAGTCTCCGTCTTGCGTCTGACCGCCTTCGCCGCTTTCTTTTCAGACTTTTCTTCGTCTCCAGCAGACTCCCCATCCGCAGCATCGCCATTGCCCGCCGTGGGGGCGGCTTTCGCCAGCGTCTCGACTACGAAGGGCGGCTGCATGTAGGGTTCGATCTGCTTGTATTTCGAGATCAGTTGGCGGCACTCCGCGCTGGAAGCCAGCACCCAGTTGATGACGTGTTCGGCGCCATGCTTGTTCACGAAGATTACTTCCCACAGATTGTGTTCCTCGTCGAAGCGCGCCTCCACGCTCTTGAAGCCTTCATCTTTCTGAAGTTTCTTCAGTTCTTTTTCCAGGCGCTCGATTTTCTTGGGCGGCGTTTTCTTGTCGCCTTCAAAATCCGCGCGCTTGGCCAAGTCGAGTTTGGGAACAAGTTCGGTGACCCGCTCGTTGCGCACGCGCTTGTCGAGCTTTTCGAAAAATCCGAGATACTCGTCAAGCACGGTCATGAAGCGCGCCAGGTCTTTACCTTCGATTTTGGCAGCACCCTCGCCGTAACGAACGCTCAGTCCATCTGCTGCGCGCTTCACCATCACTTTGACGAATTCGCGCTCGTCTTTGATGTACTGCTGCGACTTGCCTTTTTTCAGCGAGAACAGCGGCGGCTGCGCGATGAACACGTTTCCGCGCTTTATCAGTTCCTGCATGTGGCGAAAAAAGAATGTCAGCAGCAGCGTGCGGATGTGGCTTCCGTCCACGTCGGCGTCGGTCATCAAAATGATTTTTCCATACCGAACTTTCGTAGGATCGAAATCCTCTTTCGAAATGCCGGTGCCGAGCGCCGTGATCATGGCGCGAATTTCTTCGTGCGCCAGCATCTTGTCGTAGCGCGCTTTTTCTACGTTCAGAATTTTTCCCTTCAGCGGAAGAATCGCCTGAAAGCGCCGATCCCGGCCTTGTTTCGCGGTCCCACCGGCCGACTCGCCCTCGACTAAGAACAATTCGCAGCGATTCGGGTCGCGCTCCGAACAATCCGCCAACTTGCCCGGCAAGCCACCCGAGTCGAGCGCACCCTTGCGGCGCGTAAGATCACGAGCTTTGCGCGCCGCTTCTCGGGCGCGTGCAGCGTCAACTGCCTTATTGATGATCTTCCGCCCGACGGTCGCGTTCTGCTCAAAGAATGCGCCCAGCCGTTCGTTCACGAATTGCGTAACCGTGCCGGCGATGTCTGAGTTGAGTTTGCCCTTGGTCTGGCCTTCGAACTGCGGCTGCGGCAGCTTCACGCTGATAACGGCAACCAGTCCTTCGCGCACATCGTCGCCCGTCAAATTTTCTTTGACGTCTTTGAACAAGCCCATCTGCTGCCCGGCGTAGTTAATCGTCCGGGTCAGGGCGGTGCGGAATCCTGAGAGATGCGTGCCGCCGTCGACAGTGTTGATGTTGTTGGCGAAGCTGAACACCGACTCGGAATACGCGTCGTTGTACTGCAGCCCAATCTCCATGTGAACGCCATTGCGGTCATCTTCCATGTAGATCGGCTTGTCATGCAACACTTGCTTGCCGCGATTGAGATGCTTGATGAACTCCGCGATGCCGCCGTTGTACTTGAAGTCGGTTTGCTTGGGCTCGCCGGTCTTTGAATCGGTCGCGCGCTCGTCGGTCAGCGTGATCAGCAATCCCTTGTTGAGGAATGCGAGTTCCCGCAGGCGCTGCGCCAGCGTATCGTAGTTGTATTCTGTCGCAGTAAAGATGGAGCGGTCGGGCAAAAAGTGCACTTTCGTTCCGCGCTTTTTGGTCGCGCCTGTTTTCTTTAACTTATTGGTAGGATCGCCCTTCGAATAGTTCTGCTGCCAAGTCGCGCCATCGCGCCAGATTTCCAACTCCAGATCTTCACTCAGCGCATTCACGCACGACACGCCCACGCCGTGCAGTCCGCCTGAGACTTTGTAAGTCGACGAATCAAATTTTCCGCCTGCATGCAGCGTCGTCATGACTACTTGCGCCGCGGAAACTTTATCGCCATCGATCACCATGTCGTCAACCGGAATGCCGCGCCCGTCGTCGATCACCGTGATCGAATTGTCGAGATGGATCGTGACTTCAATCTTAGTGGCGAATCCAGCGAGAGCTTCGTCGACGGAATTGTCGACTACTTCGTACACCAGGTGATGCAGGCCCAGCTCGCCCGTCGACCCAATGTACATCGCGGGGCGTTTGCGTACCGCCTCCATGCCGCCGAGAACTTTGATGGAGTCGGCATTGTAAGAATTGTTGCTGCCGTTGCCTCCGCCATTCGCTGATGCGATGGGCGTTACGATTCCGCTTTTTGTCTTGGTGTCGGCGATGGGAGTATTCATTTCTTTAGTGGCCATTCCGCTCCGCGAAAATGTCCCAATATCGTTGAACTGGTGTTACGGATTCCCTGGAATTCGGCTGGAAATTCTGCCTCGACTCGAGTCCCCTGAAATGCTTGCCAAAGACTTCAAGTTATTGAAATTCCTAATACTTAGAGCAGACTCACAATGTTTAAATTATACCACGAAATGAGCTTCAAATGCTGTCCGGAAAAGGCGTCGAATCGACTGAGTAACAGGCCGGTTCCGGAGTGGGAAAAGTAAGATTTTGACGCGTGTTTGCCAATCATGAATCGCAGCGAAAGCCGCCGCGTTCACTCCGTTCTGAGCGCCTGCATCGGGTCAGCCGATGCGGCGCGACCGGCAGGC
Organism: uncultured Acidobacteriaceae bacterium; assembly: GCA_963801885.1. Classification (GTDB taxonomy): domain Bacteria; phylum Acidobacteriota; class Terriglobia; order Terriglobales; family Acidobacteriaceae; genus Sulfotelmatobacter. Next base: position 853,591 of record CAWDGL010000008.1, on the reverse strand, counting down.
AAGAGCGAAGCCAATATTGCGATGAAGGTCACGACCGCCAGCGCCCCCACAAAGCTCAACAAATCGAAGGGCGAGAGCTGGTACAACATCGACCGCAAAAACCCCGTGCAGAAGAAAGCCAGCGGCAATCCGGTCGCCGATCCAATCAGCGCCAGCAAAAGACTTTCCCGAACCACCATCCACACCACCTGTTGGCGGCGCGCGCCCAAGGCCATTCGCACGCCAATTTCCGTCAAGCGGCGGTTGGTTCGATAAGACAAAGTCCCGTACAAGCCGGTTGCGACTAACACTGCGGCTAAAAGGCCAAACAGAGCTCCAAGCCGGGCAAACATTTTCGGCTGCGCATAAGATTCTTCAAATTGAGCCTGCTGTGTGATGGGTTGCTCGAGCGGAATATTCGGATTGATTCCCCGTACCGCTCGCCGCATCGACGCGAGCAAGTTCATCGGATCGCCCTGCGTCCGAACCTCGACCTGCATGGGCCCGATGGTTTCGCGTTGCGCAAAAGCGTAGTACGCCATGGGCATGGCCGGTTCATCCGCGGAGTGGTATTTGCTGTCCTTCACCACTCCAACAATCGTCCATTGATGCTTGTCTCCGAGCGAATGACCCAGCGGATTGGCCTTCGGGAAAAACCGCCGAACCAAAGTTTCATTCACAATCACTACCGATTGACTCGATGCCATATCGGCGTCGGAGATATCGCGGCCCTGCAAAATTGGAATTCCCATGACGTGAAAAAAATCGGTTCCCACGTCGTTGGAGCGAACTAAAACGTCGCGCTGTTCAACGCCATCCAGAGTGAGGCTATTGTTGTCAGTCCATCCTCCTCCCGGCCGGTTCTCGACCAGGGTCGCCGATTCAACGCCGGGCAGCACGCGCAAGCGTTCCAAAAGACTGTGGTAGAAATTGAGGGCTTCTTGGCGTCCCTGCATTCCTTGTGGCGTGATGCCGAAGACCATCAGCCCTCGCGTGCTCATGCCGAGATTTTGATTTTGATAATTTTGCAGCGTGCGAAGAAGAAGTCCCGCAGCGGTCAGCAACATAAGGCAGATTGCCATCTGCCCCGCCATCACCAGTCTTCCACCTAACGCGCCCCGTCGATCGGCCGTGAGATTTGTGGCGCTGGCTCGCAACACGCCGGCCACCGGCGCGTGGACTGCGCTCCACAGCGGCGCCAAGCCAAACGCAACAGCCGCGAGCGCAGATATTCCCAGGGTGAAGAGAAGAACATTGCGATCGGGACTCAACCCAGTTTCAATTTCCGCCCATAATGCCAGAAGCCGAGTCGCATAGATCGCGAAAATCCATCCCAAGCCTGCACCAGCGATTACGAGGAGACCACTCTCGGCCATCAGCTGCCGGAAAAGACGAACCCTCCCGGCTCCAATCGCCAGTCTCAGGCTGAATTCACGTTGCCGCACGGTGTTTCGCGCAACCAGCATCAAGGCAACGTTGGTGCAAGCGATCAGCAGGACGAGCAACACCAGCCCCATCAAAACGCGCACAGGCTCACGATAATCGCTGTTATAGCCTTCAATTCCTTTGGCCGGGATAAAGTCGAGCAGGGGCTTCCATGTTTTCGCATCAATGTTACCGACGCCGATCTTGGCGGCTTCCAGAAATGTGGACGCAAGCGCGTTCTGGGCTTGCTGTGGCGTGACATTGGACCGCAGGCGCGCCATCATCTTCACACTCCACCAGCGGGGCGTTCCGTAGAGCGTGTCACCATCTCCCGGCGCGCCCCACGCATTTAATTCAGGACGGTTTTGTAGTGGAATCCAAAAGTCCGTCGAGATGGCAGGTTCTACGCCCCGAAATCCCTGCGTCGTGATTCCGATTACCGTGAAGGGGACGCTCTTGACATAAACCGTTTCGCCCAAGACCGAAGGATTGCGGGAAAATCTGCGCGTCCAGTAGTCGTAGCTCAGAACCAATAACTGACTGTGGTTCTTTTCATCCTCAAGCGTGAAGCCGCGTCCGCGCGAAATGGGCGCGCTCAAGCCACTAAAAAAGTTGCCACTGACTTCGTCCGCTTGGGCTTCCTCGGGAGTGTCGCCATAGCGTATCGCCACCTTGCTAAAGCCAAGCGGTACGTAGGCGATTACGTCGTCAAAAACATCATGACGCTGCCGCAGCGCTTCAAACACTGGTTCGGAAAAAGCTGTGGCCGAATCTCCCGTGCTCTCGGCTCCAAGCGGCTGCCACTGCCCGTTCGCTTCATGCACGTAGTACAGGTGGCGCGGCTCCTGTACCGGAAGCAGCCGAAACAAAACCGCATCCATCACGCTGAATACGGCGGAATTCGCTCCGATCCCAAGAGCCAGAGTAAGAATGGCCGCCAGCGTGAAGCCGGGCGCCTTCCGCAATTGTCGCAACGCATAACGCAGGTCCTGAAGAAAGGTTTGCATGAAAACCTCCCGGGCACACCACCATCAGAATGTTCCCCAGTGCATTTTCTTAGCCAACTTGCTCGCGACGAAAGAACTTCGCGATCAGGGAGTTATCGCCGCAGGCGGAAATTCCGCGTATCACTTCTATCCAGAATTGAAATTCGTTGTCCACAAACGAACAGCGCTTAGCCGGCAAAACAAAAGGGCGGCCGCATGGCCGCCCGAAAACTGAGCCCTGACTCTAGCCCCTGATCCCTAGCCCCTGCTAAGCCGTAGCCGGCCGCTCCCCGCCCTTGGCGCGTCCCGGCTGCAACTCCGGCTTGATGACGTGCTGCACGCCGTCATCCTTCGACGTCGGCGGAGGCTGCACCGGAGGCAGTTGCTGGCCCTCGACGAGCATCTTGATTTCGTTGGCGTCGAGAACCTCGCGCTCGATGAGAGCTCTGGCGATTCTCTCCAGCACGTCGCGATTGTCCGACAAGATCTGCTTCGCGGTGGTGTAGCCCTTATTGACCAGCTTGCGCACTTCCTGATCAATCTTGATCGCCGTGTCTTCGCTGTAATCGCGATGCTGCGCGATTTCGCGGCCCAGGAAGATTTGTTCTTCTTTCTTCCCGAACGTCATCGGACCCAAATCGCTCATGCCCCACTCGCAGACCATCTTGCGTGACATCTCCGTGGCTCGCTCAATGTCGTTGCCTGCGCCGGTGCTCATGCAGTTCAGGAACAATTCTTCCGCAATGCGCCCGCCCATCAGAATGGCAATCTCGGTTTCCAGATAGTTCTTGTAATAGTTGTGGCGATCGTCGATGGGCAACTGCATGGTGACGCCCAGCGCCATGCCGCGAGGAATAATCGTCACCTTGTGCAGAGGATCGGAGTTGGGCATCTTCGCCGCCACCAGCGCGTGTCCCGCCTCGTGATACGCCGTATTCTTCTTTTCCTCGTCGGTAAGCAGCAGCGACTTGCGCTCCACGCCCATCAGCACTTTGTCTTTGGCCAATTCGAAGTCGTATTGCAAAACTGCTTTACGATTCTGCCGGGCCGCCGCCAAAGCCGCTTCGTTCACCATGTTCGCGAGATCGGCTCCCGAAAAGCCGGGAGTCCCGCGCGACAACACGGAAAGATCAACATCTTCTGCCAGAGGAATCTTACGTGTATGTACACGAAGAATCTCTTCGCGACCGCGAACATCAGGCCTGCTCACCACCACGCGCCGGTCAAACCGACCAGGCCGCAGCAGTGCGGGATCGAGCACGTCAGGGCGGTTGGTCGCGGCCATTAGAATGACGCCTTCGTTCGACTCAAAACCGTCCATCTCGACCAGCAACTGATTCAAAGTCTGTTCGCGCTCGTCGTGTCCGCCGCCCAGGCCTGCACCGCGATGGCGTCCCACCGCATCGATCTCGTCGATGAAGATAATGCAGGGAGCGTTCTTCTTGCCTTGCTCGAAAAGATCGCGCACCCGGCTGGCGCCGACGCCAACAAACATCTCCACAAAATCCGAACCCGAAATCGAAAAGAAAGGAACATTGGCTTCGCCCGCAACCGCGCGGGCCAACAGCGTCTTACCCGTTCCCGGAGGCCCAACCAGCAATACGCCCTTCGGAATGCGTCCGCCCAACTTTTGAAACTTCTGCGCTTCGCGCAGAAACTCAATAATCTCGCGCAGCTCTTCTTTGGCCTCTTCCACGCCAGCTACGTCTTTGAACGTAACTTTCTTCTGCTGCATGGAGAGCAATCGCGCCCGGCTCTTGCCAAACGACAGCGCCTTGTTTCCACCTGTCTGCATCTGCCGGATCATGAAGAACCACAACGCGCCGAGCAGAATTAGCGGAGCCCAGGTGCCAAGCAGCTGCAAGGGCAGGCTTCCGCTGTTGACGTCGCGGAAGTTGACGTTCACTCCCTTGGCGTGCAGGTCTTTAAGCACCTCAGGAGTGAAATAGTTCATGGTGAGCGTGGTATGGAAGGCGGAGCCGTCGCGATACTTGCCGCGAACTTCCATGCCATTAACCGTGAGCTCGCGAATGTTGTTCTGGTCGGCGTCACTCATGAACTGAGTGGCATTGACTTCTTTGTCTTTCTGGCCGTCGCGTGCTCCCTTAACGACTTCCCAGAGCAGTAGCGCAGAGATCCCAATCAGCAACCAGAACAATACGGTCTTTACAGTTGAGTTCACCTAGAAAACTCCTCATTCACCACGGCTAGTTTCCTGAACCGGCGCAAGGCTTATATAGCGTTTAGATGCCCTTATAGCAACTTTCGATTGTCGAATACTTTATGAACCTTATTCTACATTCTCCGGGGCAAAAAGGCGCGTTCGTAATTTGCAGGTTAAGTGACTGAGCTTCCAGCATTTGCATACCACACCCGAGCCTCCTCAGAAACGTTTGGGTTCAGGAGGTTCCAAGCCCGGCGGCGCGTTCCTGCGTTTCATTTGCCGGATCATGAAAAACCACAGTGCCGCTAGCAGGATCAGCGGGGCCCAAGTGCCCAAAAGGCTGCCGGGAGTTGATTCGTTAGCGGAATTCTTGAACCGTATCTCAGTTCCCATGTCCTGAAGCACGCCTAGAAAAGCCGCGTCGTTGCTCGGACCAATGAGTTGAAATTCTCCTTTTCCGTCACGATATAGGCCTCGAATGTGACTGCCTTCGATAACAACGCTGGCGATCTTTCCGGCTTCCGCTTCCGCAATGAATTGCGAATAACTGATTTCGGGAGCACGACTTGCAGGCGTGGAATGCACAATCTCCCAAAGCAAAAACGCGGCAACGACAATGACAAACCAGAAAACAACGGTTTTGATCATAGTGCTCAGATCGTCGCCTTTCGATTTGTCAAATTAACGAGCCGCCGCCAGATAGGGAAGATTGCGGTTGGTCTGCTCGACCGCCCCCAAGCCCGTAGCCCACCAGAAATGTCTCGTCGACGAGGAAGCCGAAATAATCCGGCTGCAAGGGCACGCGCCGCGCCGACTGCCGGTCAGCCAGCGTCGCCAACTTTACCGAAGCCGCCCCGCGCGACCTCAAATCGCTCATCAGGAATTCGCTGGTCACGCCGGAGTGCACCAACCCCTCTACCAGCAGAATATGCTGCCCCCGAATGTCGGGCTCGTGGCTGAACATAATCTCCATCACTTCGGTGGCCGATCCGCCTTGGGAGCTGCCCTGGCTGCGGGTATATTTCGGTTTGATGAACTGGCACACCACCGGCACATCGACCGCCCGCACTAAATCAGCCAGAAACATGAACGCATTCTCCAGCACGGCCAGCATCTGGATGGTCTGCCCTTTGTAATCGTCGGAGATCTGGCGGCCCAGCTCTTTCACCCGCTTCTGAATCTGATCGCTGCTGATGACTGGCCGAAGGGGTTCGACGCGCGCGGCATTCATGAGATTGGTATGCCTCCCGGATTGCTGCTTAGTCTTCAGCGGATGGCTGGCTTAAAGGCGCGTCGACGATCGTGATTGCGGTTCGCCCCGGTTTCGCCCGCAGTTTCGCCGGAGCCGGAAACCCCCGCACCCACACGATCTCGTTACCGCCCTCAACCACCGGCCAAGACTTGCGCTCCGCCTGCGCTACGTGATGCTCCTGCAGCAATTCCTTAATCTTCTTGGGGGACTTGGTATGCGCCGGAAAAAATCTGTCTCCAGGACGCCAATTCCTTACCCATAACGGTCCGGGCAACGACTCCGCGTCCAGCAGGTGATCTGGATTATACGCCGCCGCCGGATGCGCCGGAACGATCCGCACTTCTATGGATGAGCCTGCTTCGTAAACATTCACTCGTCCCGGGATGGAAAGCTCATATTGATAATCCCGCGGCTCAACCGGCTCCCGCAAGTCGGGAGTCATGAATACCAACTCCTCGGGCTGCCGCATCAATTTCCATCCCAGCGGCAGTGACAATTCTTTGCCAGAAGTTCCATCTTCGGCTGCGAAGCGCAAGATTTCGTCCACATGTTTGAACTCCAGCGGAAAGCCCGCGTTGTCGCCAATCGCCTTCACCAGCCGGCGCTGCACCGCGACCGGTTCGCCCAGAAACCACATGCGATTCACAGAAGCATTCATCACCAGCCACGGAGCATTCTCGACTTTCCCCCGTAGGCTGTCATCCTGTGGCGGGCGCTCTTTGCCCGTCGCAGGATCTGTGCGAGCCGCGCCCAGCGTTCGCGTTTTTTGCGAACGCATAACTGGCGCGCCTGGCTCGCTTCCCTTCTCGCTCGTTTGGATTTGAACCAGTGCCGAGGGAGAAATCACCGCCCGCGCCCACTCCGGCTGCGACCACTGCACGGTCGTCCCCAGCCAACCGGAAATTTCATTCTCCCAATAATCTTCTTCGCCGCGCGCAATCTCCGCCAACTCGGCAAGATTCTCGGCAACCGATGGATTGAACTCCTGTTCCAGCAAGGGAACCACCAGCCTGCGCACGCGATTGCGCGTGAAGCGATCATCGGCGTTGGTCGCGTCTTCGCGCCACGCCTGTCGAATCTCCTTAAGATAAAGTTCCAATTCGCGGCGGCGAATCGAGAGCAGAGGCCGCACGATCTCGCCGCAAATTTCTCCATCGGCATCGTCAACCACAATCCGCGGATGAATCCCTCCCAGCCCGCGCAAGCCCGCGCCGCGAATCATCCGCATGAGCACAGTCTCAGCCTGATCGTCGAGCGTGTGCCCGGTTACAATTTTGGTCAGGTTGCCGCGCGCCGGCTTGGGCTCTTGTAAACCAGAGTCTTGTGGACCTGAGCCTTGTGCTGCCGAGCCCTGTGCTGCTGAGCCTTGTGCTGCCGGATCTTGCGCCGGCGAGCGCAGCGAAGCAGGTTCGTGAAAGGGCACGGCTTCAGCCGTGCCGTCAAGCGCCTCAAATGGAGCGGGCTTTAGCCCCTGAGGGCCCTCTTCGCCAAGCAAGTACCGAAAAAATCCATACCGCAACTCCCGCGCAGCCGTCTCCACGCTAATGTGTTCTTCACGGGCACGAACCGCGACGTCATCGCTGTCGCAATGAAACTCCAAATCATATTCGCGAGCCAACCTCGCGACGAATTCCTCGTCGCCATCCGACTCCGCACCCCGCAGCTTGTGATTGAAATGAACAACAGAAAGCACAATCCCCAACTCGCCCCGCAACTCCAGCAGCAGTCGCAAAAGCGCAACCGAATCAATCCCCCCAGAGACGGCGACGCCCACGCGATCCCCAGCCTTCAGCAGTTCCTCCCGCCGAATATGAGAAAGCACGCGCTGCGGCAGTGAATGCACGGGATCATGGTATCGCAAGATTTATGTGGGGACAGCCGCCCCCGGCTGTCCGGCGGAGCAAAGCTCCGCGGCGTAAGCTCAGCGGGCTCGACAAAGCGCATGTGTTCTTGAATCCAACTCGGAAAGCGATAGAAAGCGTCGTATTGCCTAACACCTAGCGAGCTCGCGCTCGCCGGACAACCGAGGGCGGCTGTCCCCACATAAAACCATTCACAACTGAACCCCTTTTACAGGCCCGCGCTCTTCTCCGCGATCAGCTTCCTGATCTTCTCCACGAACTCCGCCGCTGGTATGTCTTCCGTTTTTTCTTTTCCTCGTGTACGCACATTCACATTCCCCGCCTCGGCCTCTTTATCTCCCACCACGAGTAAGAACGGCACCTTCTGCATGGCATGCTCGCGAATCTTGGCGTTCATCTTTTCATTGCGCGCGTCCACGACCACACGCACACCGATCGCCTTGAGCTGATCCGCAATCTTGTTCGCGTACTCCGCGTGACGCTCGCTGATGGGGATCATCGCCACCTGCACCGGCGACAGCCATACGGGGAACGCCCCCGCGTAGTGCTCGATCAATACGCCGAAGAATCGCTCGATCGATCCGAAGAGCGCGCGATGCACCATGACCGGCTGTTTGCGCGAACCATCCTCCGCCACGTACTCCAATCCAAACCGCTGCGGCAGGTTGAAGTCGACCTGCACCGTCGAGAGCTGCCACAACCGCCCGATCGCGTCCACCAGCTTGATGTCAATCTTCGGCCCATAAAACGCGGCTTCGCCGGGCATGGTTTTGTATTCGATGTTCCGGCCTTTCAAAACTTTCTCGAGCGACTGCGTGGCATGAATCCATTGTTCTTCGCTGCCCACAAAATTCTTGCGGTCGTTGGGATCCCAGGTGGAAAGCTCAGTCTGAAACTGCTCGAAGCCAAAATCTTTCAGCACATCCAGGGCAAACTCAAGGCAACCGGTAATCTCGCCCTCGACCTGCTCCGGCGTGCAGAAGATGTGCGAATCATCCTGGGTGAAGCCCCTAACCCTCAATAACCCGTGCATCACGCCCGAACGCTCATAGCGGTACACCGTGCCCAACTCGCCCAGCCGCACGGGCAGATCGCGATACGACTTCAGCGAATCTTTATAAATCAGAATATGGCCAGGGCAGTTCATCGGCTTCAGCCGGTATTCGGCGTCGTCGAGCTCCATCGCGTCGAACATATTTTGCGAGTAGTACCCCTCATGCCCCGATGTAAAAAATAACTGCCGCCGCGCCACATGCGGCGTGTAGACCAGCGAGTAGCCGCGCTTCACGTATTGCTCGCGCATCCAGTCTTCCATCTCTTTGCGGATAATGCCGCCCTTGGGATGCCAGAAAATCAGGCCTGGCCCCGCCAACTCCTGAATCGAGAACAGATCGAGCTGCTGGCCCAGCACGCGGTGGTCGCGCTTCTTGGTCTCCTCGAGCTGCTTCAAATAATTGTCGAGGTCTTTCTTCGAGAAGAAAGAAGTCCCGTAAATGCGCTGCAGTTGCGGATTTTTCTCGTCCCCCAGCCAATAGGCACCGGCAACGTTGAACAGCTTGAACGCCTTGATCTTTCCCGTCGATGGAATGTGCGGGCCACGGCAGAAGTCGATAAATTTCCCAGTGCGATAAATGGAAATCTTTTCATCGGGCTTGGTGAACTGCTCGATGAAATGGCACTTCATGAAATCGCCTTCTTTTTTAAATTCGGCCAGCCCCTGGTCGCGCGGCAGAAACTCGCGCGCATACGGAACATTCTGCTGCACCAGTTCCTGCATTTTCCTTTCGATCTTCTCCAAATCCTCGGGCGTAAAGGGAGTCGGACGGTAGAAGTCGTAGAAGAATCCAGTTTCAGTCGCGGGCCCGTGGCCAAGCTTGGTCTCGGGAAAAAGTTCCAACACAGCCGCCGCCAGTAGATGCGCCGACGAATGCCGGTAGACTTCCAGCGCCTCCGGATCAGTGTCTTTCAGCAAACGAAGATCGGTGTCCTTCTCCAGCGGTTTGGTGAGGTCGATAAGATCGCCGTTGGTTTTGGCGACCAGGGCGGCATCGGCCAGCCGCGGGCTGATCGATTTCGCGATCTCGAGCGCAGTCGTGCCTTTAGGAACTTCCTTCACGCTCCCATCCGGGAGCTTTACATGAATACTCTCTGCCATAAGGTTGAGGCCTGCGGGTGTTCTGAATCTTTCAGTTTATTGGAGCCATGAGAGAGGGTCAAACCGGGCGGCGGCCGGCTGCCTATCGCCAGCAGCGTTCGCACTCAGAACCTTGTGGATGAGTTCTATGAAGAGGAAACCATTTTTGTTCCGTGTGCAAAATTGACCTTTTTTCTGCTTGGCCTCGTCCTATCATGTACACGCCGCATGGTGACAACGGGTGATGTCTAGTAACGCAGTTCGAGGCACGTTGACCACCGATGCGAACCCCGCTTCACCGCCATCAAGCCGCCCGCTCATCGCCCCAAGGTGGCACACCATCGTGTTCATCGCTATTTTTGTAGGGTTGTCCGTTATCGGCGGTTTCTTTCAGCACGCCGCAAAGCGCCAGCCGCAGGCCATAGCGCCGAGGGGCAGCGCCGTGCCAGGCTACATCTCTATTGTCATCTCTGAAGGGCTACTGGTGCTTTATGTACGCATGGGAGTGAACAAGCGCGGAGTGCGCTTGCGCGATTTGGTTGGCGGCCGGTGGACCACACCGCAAGCGGTAATGAAAGATGTCGCCCTCGGCGCAGGCCTGTGGGCGCTGTGGATCGGCTTGATGAATCCTCATCTCCTCGGCGGTGGAACAAATGCAGCGCGGGGCCTTCTTCCCAGAGGCATTCTTGAAAGCCTCGTGTGGATACCGGTTGCGCTGTCAGCAGGATTTTGTGAGGAACTCGCCTTTCGCGGCTATCTTCAGAAACAGTTTGAGGCGGTGACTGGGAGCGTCGGATGGGCAATCCTGTTCCAGGCAATCGTGTTCGGCGTCGGCCATCTCTATGAGGGCGTGAGTGAAGTCGCAAGAATCATGTTGTTCGGCGTGCTGTTCGGATTGCTCGCTCTGTGGCGGAAAAGCCTGAGGCCGGGGATGATCGCGCACGCGTGGTCTGATATTTTTGGGGTAATCATTTTTCGCTGAGCCCATCGTTCAAGCTCCACGCCATCAAGCGCTGGCCATCGCTCTAACATCCTCACTCTAACAAAGGATCAGCGCCCGAATGCGCGCTCGGTGTTACATCGCCACGTCCTTTTACATGCGTGGCCACATACCAGATGTTCCCAAACGCATCCTTCACGGCCGCGGTTCGGTCACCATAAGGCTGATCCGCGGGTTCGTGTAGCGACGTGGCTCCCGCCGCCAACGCCCTCCGGTAAGCCGCATCCGCGTCGGGGACGTAGAGATAGAACATCGACTTCATCGGCTGATATGGCCCCTGCGCCTCACCCATTTCCAGATGCGAAGTCCCAATTTTCAGCGTAGCGTGATGCATCACTCCCTCGGGGGACGTATGTCGCCCTAAATCCTCCGCCCCGAATGCACGCTCCAGGAAGCTGATCATCGGATCTGCCCGCAAGGGATGCAGATAAGGCTGCACCGTCGGCGCACCCTCCCACCTGTAATCCCCACTTAAGCGCGTCGCGATGTACCAGAAGTTCCCAGCGGCATCCACCACGCTGCCCGAGCGCTCACCGTAAGGCTGGTCCGCCGGCTTCTGTAGCGACCTGCCGCCCGCGGCCAGCGCCCGCTCATACGCTGCATCGCAGTCGCGAACGTAGACATGAAATGCCCCCAACTGCGAATCCCGCTTCCACTCCACGCCCGGAACGCCGCCGCCAACCATCATCATGGAATCCCCGATGCGCACTTCGCAGTGAACTCCTCCGGGCATCACGGCGCGCTCCGTCTCCTCGGCCCCGAAGGTCTGCTTCACGAAATCAATCACGCTATCCACGTTTTGCGTCACGATATAGGGAGTTACCGTGCTGAAACCTTTGCGCACCGGATCGACAGCGCCAGATCCCCGCGCCTCGCCGCCTTGCGAGGGTATTCGGCCGCCCTCGGGGCCCGTGGTCATCCCGCCCATACGCCGGTGCATTTCCTCCACCGACATTTCTTCTTTCACCGTGGCAATGTTCCAGGCGTAGCCAAACGGATCGACGAAGTTGCCTTCACGATATCCATAGAACTGGTCTCGAATCGGCATCGTAACCTTCAACCCTGCGGCCACGGCGCGAGCCGCAAACGAATCCACGTCCTTCACGTGGATCCGGAACTCCACCGGCGAATGTCCCCAGGTTTCGGCGCCGAAGCGGCCACCCTCGGGCCATTCGTCGCGTAAACCGATCACCGAATCTCCGATCTGAATCTCGGCGTGAGGAATGCTTCCGCCCGCCTCGAAACGGAAGACCTCAACCGCTCCAAAGGCTTTCTTGTAAAACTCGATCGCTTTCGCGGCATCTTTGAAAGCAATGGTTGGGATTGCGTCGGTTCGCGTGCTTCGCGAGGCGACGACCATGTCAGCTGTAGCCATCTTTTTTCTCCCTTCGATAAGTTCGTTTTTTAAACGTGCTTTGAAACTTTCTCGCGGCAGATCTTTTAAATCGGCGGCGAGGCGCAGCAGCGGCTCGGTTGCGGCCTCTGCCTTTGGAGCTTTGTTGTTGGTGCGGCCCAGCATCGCCTCGACGGCTTTGTGAAGCTGCTCGACCTTTTTTGCGTCGATCCCTTTGGGATCGTTTCCCGGATTCAGAGAGCGCTTAGGCATCGGCACCCTCCATGCGCGCCCGCAGACTGGTGAGCGCGCGGAACTGTAATTGCTTCACTGCACCCTCAGTCTTACGAATCTCTTGCGCCACATCTTTAATACTTTTCTGTTCGACAAAGCGCAGCACCACCACCCGCTTCTGTTCGGCAGGCAAAGTGTCGACCAGGCGAAACAGTGTGGCGCGGCGCTCCACCTCTTCAATCTCCACGGGACTGACCTGCGCCGTCTCGATGGCGCCGTCATCCGAGACTTCGCGTCCGGTGCGCTGCCAGCGGTCGGCAATTAAATTCGCCGCAATGCGAAACAGCCAGGCTGCAAACGGAATCCCGCGCCACTCAAACCGCTTCAAATTCGCCAAAGCCTGATGAAATACTTCCGACGTTAGGTCCTCGGTTTCAGTGCGATTCCCCACCCGTCTGACAACATAGGCGTAGACGCGTTCAAAGTTGATCTCGTAGAGCTCGCCAAAGCGGGCGGGGTCTTGCTGTGCAGCTTCAATGAGAAGCCGTTCGTCCGCTTCTTTCTTCAGAGCCTTCAACGAGTTCTCCGCGGTTTGGCCTTACAGATAGGGTAACGCCTGGGCAATGCGAAAGGTTACGGCGAGAAAAATTCATTCCATTGATTTTGCAGATAGCTCCGCCTGCGGTTTCTTGCATCTGAAATCACGGCTTTTCGTGTGCCCGGCGGAGGAGTAGTATTGGCAGCCAGATTCGGGCGTATCGTACCTAATCGGAGTGCAAAGAGACTTATAACGAGGTGACTTATGGAAGCAGTCAGTGGAGTGTTCAAAACCCGAGCGGCTGCCGAGCGCGCCGTGCACGATTTGTCCCAGGCAGGCATTCCTGCTGACCGAATCACGCTGCTGACCCCCGGCAGTCAGGAACAGGTTGAGAAGGAAGCGCAATCCGTTCCCGTAGACACCACCGAGCAGCCGGGCATGGGAAAAGCCATCGGCGCCCTGCTGGGCGGCGGGGTGGGCATCACCGGTGGTTCGTTGCTGATCGCTCTCATCCCTGGAGTGGGACCGATTACTGCGATTGGTCTATTGGGCGCGGCGATTGTCGGTGCGGCTGGCGCCACGGTGGGAGCCACCGTGGGCGACCGGATGGAGAAGGCGACCGTCGAGGGACTGCCGGAAGATGAAATCTTCGTCTATGAAGATGCCTTACGACAAGGCCGCAGCGTAGTGGTTGCGATGGCGGAGAATGAAGAATCGGCCGCGCAAATTCGTGAAGCGATGACCAGAGAAGGAGCGGAATCAGTCGACGCAGCCCGTGAGCAGTGGTGGGTCGGTTTGCGCAGCGCGGAAGAGAACCACTATTCCGGCTCCGGCAAGAACTTCGCCAACGATGAAAAGTACTATCGCTTGGGATTCCAGGCCGCATTGCACGCGAAAACGCGCTGCATGGAATTTGACCAGGTTTCAGGCGAGATGAACGCCGCTCTCGAAGATGCTCAGCGTCAACACCCGGGAGTGGACCTCGAAGACGCGTTTACACGCGGCTACCAGCGTGGGCGCGATTACTATCAGCAGCTTTGCGACCAGGACAAAAAGGCTGCATAGTACGCGTTACGCTCGACTGCAGTCTCTAATTCTTGTAATACAAATCTTCGACGGCTTTCTGCACTCTTGCCGAGAGCGCTTCGAGGTCGCGGCTCTTCAACCCAATGGTTGAAATGGGTTCACCCACGCGCATTTCCAGCGGACGACTTTTGATGTGATAAGTATTCATCGGCAGCAATTCATAGGTCCCCACCAGCGCGACAGGAACAACATCCACCTGAGCCTTGATGGCAAGAAAGAATGCGCCGGCGAGAAATGGCTTGATCTCACCATCGGGCGTGCGCCCGCCCTCTGGAAAAATTACTAGCGGCCGCCCCGCTTTCAGCCCCTTCAGCGCCTCGCGGATGCTGTGAACTGAGTGCGATGGGTTCTGCTGATCGATGCAGACTTGCCCCGAGCGTTTCAACTGCCAACCGACTACAGGATAGGACAGCAATTCTTTCTTGAAGGCAATGCGAAACTGAAACGGCAGGTTCGCATAGAGCACGGGAATGTCGATGGCTGAGCCATGATTGACCGCGTAGACGTGGGGCTTCGAGGTGTCGATCTTATCGAGCCCGGTCACGGATACGGGCGAGAAGATCGTCTTCATAATCAGCCGCGACCAGGTGGTTGAAAACCAGTGCAGACGCCTTCCGCTGCGGTCGAAGAGGCCGCCGGGAAGGGCGAGCAAACCCATGAAGAGCGTGTAGAACCAGATCAGCGGATCGAAGAAAAAATAGGAGCGCAGCCGGCTGAGCCAGCCATATTTCGTACCTGGAATGGCATGCGGACTTCGCCGCGAAGGAACAACCGCCAGCGGTCGAGAGTCGCCGCCGAGCGGCTCCCTGAGCCCCACCGCTTTCCGCCTGCTCGACCGATGAGTTCGCGTCCTGCACACCTCCATTCTAGGCGAAATAAGGAGCGCAGGCACCCAGGGTCTTTATTTTGTGAAAGTTGCGGTCGCGCGAACGGAGCGCCGACAGAACATAGGCCAGAAGATTTCCACAATGTTCCTTAAGGAACATTTTTCGTACAATTTTGTACGTACAACGGCTAATTCTTGACTCCGAGAGCCGTCATTACCTCGCCGACCAGGTAAATCGAGCCCCAAACTACAATGACGCTCTGGGCCGTCGATAGAGCACGAGCCCGCTCCAGCGCCGGTCCAATTTCGGATATCGTTTCAATCTCAGTTCCGGTACGGCCGGCCGCTTGCTGAATCTCTTCTGGCGGCGCCGATCGCGGATTGCCGGGCCGGGTGGCAATGACTTTCTCGGCCAGCGGAAACAAAATCTCGGTCATCTCTGCGATGGCTTTGTCGCGCATGGCTCCGAAAACGAAAATGAGTGGGCGGCCGTCATAGCGTTGAGAAAGCGTAGAACGCAGCGCCCACGCTCCCGCCGGATTGTGCGCCACATCGAGCACCATTTCTGGCCAGCCTGCACGCGCGGGGAGCACCTGAAAACGCCCCGGCCAGCGCGTCTGGCGAATCCCGCGCTCGATCGATTCGGGAGTGATTTGAGTGAACCCTTGCCGGGATAGCTCGTTGGCGGCGGCAATCGCCAAAGCCACGTTGCGCAACTGGTGGCGTCCCGCTAACGGCGACTCAACCAGAATCTGCTTGCCCATCACCTGCAGCGGATAGGGGCAAGCGAGATCTTCGCAGATCGTACTCCCAGGCGAAACCGGCGGAACGTACTCCACGGCGCTCACCGCACGCGCATTCAAATCGAGAATTGCATGGCCGATTACGTCGTTGGCCTCGGGTTGTTGCGGCAGGGTTACAACGACGCCTCCGGGGCGAATGATGCCTACCTTTTCCCGCGCGATTTCGGTCACGGTGTTGCCGAGAAATTTCTGATGATCGAGCGAGATATCGGCAATCACGCTGACTGCTGGCTCTACGACATTGGTGGCGTCCAGCACGGCCGCCCATACCGACTTCGAGCACGGCAATTTCTATTTGCTTTCGCGCGAAGTAGGCGAACGCGATCGCCGTCATCATTTCGAAGAAGCTGGAATGCCACGGCAACTCTCTTTGCTGGATCAGCCGCTCGGCGACGCGATCGACCTGGTCATGCAAATCGGCGAACTCATCATCGCCGATTTCTTCGCCATTCACGCGAATGCGTTCGTTGATGCGCACCAGATGGGGCGAAGTATAGAGGCCTGTTTTCAAGCCGGAGGCCTGAAGGATAGAGGCAAGCGTCGCCGCCGTCGAGCCTTTGCCATTTGTTCCTGCGATCAGCACGCTGCGAAACGCCTGCTCGGGATGATTCATGGCATTCAGGAGCACGCGCATGTGTGCCAGGTCGAATTTATTCGACGGCGTATGGGCCAGCTCGTGCCCAAGCGCGTACATGCTCGCGACTGCGGTTTGGTAGGACATGGAGAAACAGCTGTCAGCTATCAGCCGTCAGCTGTCAGCTTGAATCCTCAGATTATCAGTCTTCCGAACGGCTGAGAATGTTTGGGGGATCTTGTGGGGACAGCCGCCCTCGGCTGTCCAAGCGAGCAAAGCTCGCCGGCCGTGAGCTGGTAGTGGAGTCGACGACAGAGGAGGCAGCCGAGCTGCGCTCGGCACGGACAGCCGAGGGCGGCTGTCCCCACACAGGAACTGTGATCGTGATGGCCGATGGCTGAGGGCTAACAGCTCTCGGCTTCAGTTCATAAACTCCAGCGCGCGCGCAATGTACGGCTTGAGCTGTTTGCGAGGAACTACCGCGTCCAGCATGCCGTGTTCGAGCAGGAATTCGCTGCGCTGAAAGCCGGGCGGCAGTTTTTGGCGGATAGTTTGTTCGATCACGCGCGGTCCGGCAAAACCGATGAGAGCGCCGGGTTCGGCGATATTCAGATCACCCAGCATGGCAAAGGACGCGGTGACTCCTCCGGTGGTGGGATCGGTGAGAAGCGAGATGAAAGGAACCTTGGCCTTATCCAGCCGGGCCAGCGCCGCGGAAATCTTGGCCAGTTGCATGAGGCTGATCACTCCTTCCATCATGCGGGCGCCGCCGGATGCGGAGACGATAATGAGAGGCGCGCGAGACTCCGCCGAGCGCTCGACCGCGCGCGTGATCGCCTCTCCCACCACGGCCCCCATGCTGCCGCCGATAAAAGCGTATTCCATTGCGCTGACGATCACGGGCTTGCCCAGCAGTTTGCCGTGCGCATTGATGACGGCGTCTTTCAGGCCGGTTTCTTTCTGCGCCTGTTTCAGCCGCGAGGAGTAAGGCTTCAAGTCTACGAACTTCAGAGGGTCAGTCGAGGAGATGTTGGCGTCGAAAACCTCGTATTGATTGTCGTCGAGCAAATGCGACAGGCGGGTGCGGGCGTCGATGCGAAAGTGTTTGTCGCACTTCGGACAAACGTTCATATTCTCTTCCAGATCTTTTTTCCAGATGATCTGGCGGCAGCCTTCGCACTTTACCCACAAGCCTTCGGTGCGGACTCTTTTTTCGCCCGAGTTATCCAGCTCGCCGGATTCGCGCTTAAACCAAGCCATAGAATTTAGCCATTATGCGATTGAGTGATTTCGCGATTGAGCGCCCCTTCCGACTGGCAGTTCGATCGCTCAATCACCAAATCGCTCAATCGCTCAACGTCAGTACTCAATGCCTCTCTGCGCCATTACGCCTTTTTCGTAGGCGTGCTTGATCTGGCGCATTTCCGTTACCGTGTCGGCCGCGTCGATAATGGTTGGGTGAGCGTTCCTGCCCGTCAAAATGACGTGCACCATCTCCGGTTTTTTCTTCAGACTCTCGACCACTTTGGCCGGGTCGAGCATGCCGTAACTGATGGCATAGTTAATCTCGTCGAGGACAACCAGATCCCACTCTCCGGATTGGATTGCCCGGTCGGCCTCGGCCCAGGCTTCTTCCACCATGCGAACATCTTCGGGATCAGGCTTTTCCGTGCCCACTTTCACGAATCCGCGGCCCATCTGCTTCATGACAAACTTGTCGCCGAAGGCTTGCACGGCATCGAGTTCGCCGTAATGCCACGAGCCTTTCAGGAACTGTAGCATTAAGACCCGCATTCCCTGGCCGACGGCTCGTAGCGCGGTCCCCATCGCGGCAGTGGTTTTGCCTTTCCCGGGGCCGGTATTCACGATGATCAAACCACGACGTATGTCGGCCATGCCTGCAGTCGGAGTTTCGATTCTACTAGAAGTTGACTGGCCCGAGGGTCCGTTTTGCCCGCGGGCTGCGATTCCAGCGGTTCGTTGTTTGTCCACTAGTGGACAGCGAAGTCCCGCAGTGAACAAGAAGAGATGGAGTCTGAGGGTGATCGACTCTATTTTCTCTGGCATTTCAGGTACTTAGTCGCCGCCGAGCATGGAAGTGAAGTTGCACTTCATTGCCGTAGCTTTGGTCGGGCGTCTTTATCCTTGGCGATGAGTGTGGTCTGCCGCTCCAGGCAACCTCGCGGAGAAAAATATCCTGATTTTCAGCCAAGGCAAGAAATCTCCCCGAGTCGTAGTAAAGGGAGATCCCTCACGCGGCTGAAGTGCGCCGCGTCTCGGGATGACGCCGATGCTTGGGATGCGGCGAGGATTTTGCGAAGTGGGAAGGACCGACAGATTATGAAGCCGACACAAATTTTGCAAAGCGGTCATTTCCACTGAACTTGCGCATCCAAAGTTTCGTAACTGGGCCCAAGCAGATTTCTGTTCTCCTTGCCACTCGCGGAGGTCTCATGGCGATCAACAAGTGTGCAGTGTTATTGTGTGGGCTGTTGCTTGCGCTTCCGGCATTTGCGGCGCAACGCGGCGTAGTTCGTCCCCGGGCATCGCTCGATGCGGCCGAACAATCGACGATTCGAGAAGTCGTCGACATGGAACGGCAGGCGCGCGAAGCCAGCATTCGCCGCGATGCCGAGTTTTCCCAGCGCACGTTGGCCGAGGATTACGTTGCCATTACTCCACTCGGCCAAGTGACGACGAAACAGGACACTCTGTCGGCCCGCAAGAGTGGTCAGCTCCGCTATGACACCATCGACGTGAGTGACATGGTCGTGCGCGTGTATGGCGACACGGCTGTGGTCACCGCTCGGGCGGATGTAAAAGGGCACCAGCTCGGCGAAGATTTCAGCGGTCCATACCGCTATACGCGAGTGTGGGTGCGGCGCGCAGGGCATTGGGTGGCGGTGAGTTATCAGGCGACGGTTACGCAGTAGAGTACGGGGAGAGACTGCAATTGCTGATTTGTGATTTTGATTGCTGATTGAAAATCAACCTTGCCGCCGAGAAGGCTGTTGGGTTTTCAATCAACAATCAAAATCAACAATCAGCAATTCTAAGCCGCCAGCGTTCGGGTTAGCGCGCCTTCGAGTTCCAGAAGCTTTCGTTTCACTTCGAGACCGCCGCCGTAGCCACAAAGCGTTCCATCGGAGGCGATCACTCGATGGCAGGGAACGACAATGGCGAGCGGATTGCGATTATTCGCCATTCCGACCGCGCGAAAACCTTGAGGCCTTCCCACTGCGCGCGCAATGTCGCCATAGCTGCGAGTTTCGCCATAAGGAATTGCCAGCAGGGCGCGCCAGCATGCCAACTGGAAATCGGTTCCGCGCAGGTCAAGCGGGAAGCTGAACTCGCGCCGTTCGCCTGCGAAATATTCTTCCAGTTGCTGAACGTAAGGCCGCAGTGTGTCTGGAGATTCTTCGACGCTAAGCGCTTCTTTGGCTGCTTTGGCCTCGGATTGCAAATCGCGCGGATTGGGGCGAATCGTTTGTTGGCCGGGAAGGCGGGCATCAAACTCAAGGGCCACCAATCCTAGAGTAGAGGCTGCCAAGAACAAAGGCCCCACAGGCGAGTTAAAGGTCGTGGAATGAATGATTTCCATTGAATTTGACGGGTATGGAACGAACCCGCTGCGCTGATCAACATAGCACGAAATGGGTTTCGCGAGGCCTGTAGTCGCGGAATTGATTGACAGATTGGCCATTTTCGACGAGAGTGTCTGCGTTGCGTCGAGCGTTAGACAAAACTAACCGTTGAAAAAGTCCCTGTTCATTCTTTTTGCAGTCGTGCTGGCGCCAATGCTGGCGGTCAGCCTGGTCGTCTTCGCGGCCGGAGACTGGCGGAGCGTCGGGAAAACTGACGCGGGCGACAGGGTGTCAGTCAGTTCTGTGCGCATTCTGAAAAATAATCAACGCATCGCGCTGGTACGCGTCGAGTTCAAAGCACCGGCGGAACTGCCGCAAGGCGGTCCGTTTGTGGAAATGCGCGCGCGGGTTCGCTTTGACTGTGCCAACGGCGCCGCCGCTCCTACGACGGAATGGTTTTACTCGCGCGATCACAGCGGACGGTTCGTGGTCAGCAAGAAGGCCGCTCACGACGATCAGTTCGGCAAGAATCCGGAAGGCGGATTTGCCGCTTTGGTGAGCAAGAGCGTCTGCAGCCAGATGAAGTAGTTATTTTCTCAGCGCGAAGGCCACGTACACCCCGCCCGACTTCGACTTCAAATCTTTTCCGCCACCTGCCGCAATCACTACATACTGCACACCATTCACCTCGTATGTGGCGGGAGTTGCGTTTCCGGAAAACGGCAGCATGGTTTCCCAGAGCAACGCGCCGGTGGTTTTGTCGAAGGCGCGAAATTTCTTGTCGAAGTTGGTGGCTCCGATGAATAGCAGTCCGCCGGCGGTGACCAGCGGACCGCCATAATTTTCCGTGCCGGTGTTCTTGAGGCCTTGCGCTGCCAGTTCCGGATATTCTCCCAGCGGAATTTTCCAAGCGTATTCGCCGGTGTTGAGATTGATCGCGTTCAGTGTTCCCCACGGCGGCGCTACGGCGGGATATCCGTCAGGGTCGAGGAATTTTTGATATCCGGTGAAGTGATATTTGATGGCTGCGGGAGTTGGCTCTGACGTCACGATTTCTTTCGCGACTTCCTTTGCGGCGGGGTTCGTCAAGAATCCGAGCAGGCCGGCAATCTGATCGTTGGTTAAATTGGAAAAACCTGGCATCCGGCCTTTGCCATTGCGGATGGTCGCAGTGATCTCCGCGGGGGTTAAGCGCGCGCTCACGCCAACGAGGGTGGGAATGGCTGGTGGCGAGCCCGCCATATTTTCTCCATGACAAACCGCGCATTGGCTCATGTACAAGGCACGAGGAGTGTTTTCCTTGTTTTCGGAGGGCGTGTTCTCGGCCAGCGCGCCGGTCCAGGGCAGGTCGTTGGCGTTCACGTAGAGGATGCCGGTTTCCGGGTCGGCTGCCGCGCCACCCCATTCGGCCCCGCCATCGAAGCCAGGAAAAATCACGGTATCTTTCCCTACGCCGAATGGAACGAACTGACCTTCGCTGCGGAAGGTACGGAATTTCTGAAGCGCCCATTGATGGACTTCGGGAGTACGCTGCGCTCAGAAGATTTTCAGTCAGCATCTGCCGTGCGAAGGGCGCTGGTTTGGTGGGCAGGCATTGTTCGGATGCGGCAACTTCTCCGGGCACGTCGCTGGGTGGAAAATTTCGGCATTCGATCGGAAATAGGGGCTTGCCATTCGCCCGGTCGAAGACAAATACGAAACCCTGCTTGCTGGTTTGCGCGACCGCGTCGATTTTCTTGCCGTCTCGTTCCAGCGTTAACAGGACAGGTGGAGATGGGAAATCGCGATCCCAAAGATCGTGCCGCACTCCCTGAAAATGCCAGATGCGCTCGCCCGTCTCAGCGTTCAACGCGATCAGCGTGTCGGCGAAAAGATCGTCGCCGACCCGGTCGGCGCCGTAGAAATCAAATGCAGCAGAGCCGGTAGGAACATAGACAATTCCGCGCGCAGCGTCCACGGTCATACCGGTCCAGTTATTGGCTGCGCCGCTGGTCTTCCAGGCATCTTTCGGCCAAGTTTCGTAGCCAATTTCGCCTGGGCGTGGAATGGTGTGGAATTTCCAGCGCAGCTTGCCGGTTCGCACATCATAGGCGCGGATGTCGCCGTAGGACGCGGGCAAAGTTTCCGCTTCGCGGCCGCCGACGATCATCAGATCTTTGTAAATTACTGCCGGGCTGGTTATGTAAACGGATTGCGCGGCCGGATCGCGGTCCAGATCCTCGCGCAGATCGATGCGGCCGTCTCCATTTTTTCCGAAAGTTGCGATGGCTTTGCCGGTAGAGGCATCGAGCGCGTAAACGAAGTTCATTACGCCGACCAGAATTGTGCGGTCGCTTCCGGCCGACCAATAAGCCAATCCGCGATCGGGCTGCGTGCCCCGGATTCCGGAATCGAACGTCCATATCAACTTGCCTGTCGCCGCATTCAAGGCGAACACTTTTTGCGACGGAGTCAACCCGTAGAGCACGCCGTCCACGACAATTGGACTGGTCTGCAGGCCGCCGGATTCCTCCGTGTCGAACGTCCAGGCGACTTGAAGGCGAGTGACGTTCTGACGATTAATCTGGGTCAAGCTAGAATAATGGTTGTTTTCCGGCGTTCCGCCGTAGATGGGCCAGTCGCGAGTCCGTTCTTTATCGGAGGATTTGCTTGAGGATTGGGCTCCGTCGATCGCCGGAGGCGAGACTGCGAAAACAATTGCCAGAATAACCGCTGCCAATCTCATTCCTGCTCCGCTCGCACCCGACGCAGTATTCCAGTCGAGCCGTGCCAAGACAAGAGGAAACTTCCCGAGAAATGGTCTTCTTCATAATTTTCACAGGTGTGGCACCTCCGTAACCTTCCCACTACTTCCACGCGTCTCGCTTTCGCCTTATTCTGATTTAGGAGATTTGGTTGGCGGTTCGATTCAACTTCACCCCCAGGTATGATTTCGCTTCGACTCTATGGATTGGTAATTGGTGCGGCGGCATTGCTGGCTGCGTATTTGTTTCTGCGTCGCAAGCCAAAGTCGCCCGACGAACTCGAGCGCCAACGAAGGGCCTGGCTGGAGGGCACTGGGCGGATTACCGACGGCACCGTGATCGATGTGCAGGAACTGGCGCCCGCCAACAATTATCATGCCGCCACCATGCTGATTTATAAGTACGACGTGGCCGGCGTCTCTTATGAGTGCTCGCAGGACGTTACTTACCTGCGGCAATGGATCAATCTGCACTCGTGCCGTCTCGGACTGCCTACTTCGGTGAGATACGATCCGCAGAATCCTGGAAATTCCCTGGTGGTTTCAGAAAACTGGATGGGACTGCGGCAGTAGCCGACTGTCTACTGCCAGCTCAGATGCATTGAGGTATTGTGTTTGTCGAAGGTGACTTGCAGCGACTTCTCGCCGCCGCCGAAGAATTCCGCCGAGATGGTCTTCGAAAGATCGATGGTCTCGTCGGACGATAATGCTCTCACGCGAAGCGCGTGTTTTCCTGCCGGGATTTTGAGAGTTTCAGAATCGACCCCGCGCACTCCGTTGAAGACGACCATGTGTTTCTGAGTGCCACCATGCAGAGACCGGGTAAGAGCAAGGCGGTCATCGACCCAAACAAAAAGCGTGGCATCTTTGAATTGATGTTGCACCGCGAGGTCGAGATTAGAAACTGGTGCCGCAGGTTCCGCCGAGACCGCGGAGGCCGTCTCGTGTGAAACCGGTCGCCGCGCTTTGTGCGGTATTAACGTAGCTACTACTGGCTGCGATTGAGGTGCTTCTGCCGATCTCTCCTGTTTGGACGCGTCATTGGAAGTAGCCGGAACCGATGCGTGCCGCAGACTTTCCGCACTCGGCGCTGCTGGCGTGTTCGGGGCTGGAGAGAGCGCATTCACAGCCTGCTTTTGAGAAAGCAGGGCCGAACTCCACCAAATGCCGATAACAAACAAACCCGCGATTACGGCGCTCAGAATCAGATAACGGACAGGATCTTGGCGAAAGATCTGACGCATCCGATTGTTAGCGACTGCTGTCTTCGGCGACGAGCGCGTTGCGGGCCGCTGGCCGGTCGAGCGAGAGAACATCCCAGTCGACTTGGTCGGCGTCAAAAGTGCCGCCCTTGCCGAAGTTGTGGTCGAACCTACCTTGAACACCTGCTGCAACTGGTGCAGGTCTTCGGCGAACTCGGCGCCAGTCTGGTAGCGCTGCTCGGGATCTTTGGCCATGGCCCTGGAGATCACTTGATCCAGTTCCGGCGGCAGGGTTAGGTCAAAGGCGCTGGCGGCTACGGGTTCCCGGTTCGCCACTTTGAAGCAGACGGTGGTAGCGCTGTTTCCCTGAAACGGAGAATGACCCGTGACCATGGCATAGAGGATCACTCCCAGCGAAAATAGATCGGAGCGGCCGTCGACGCCTTCGCCGCTCAACTGCTCCGGGGCCATGTAGGCCGGCGTTCCAAGCACGCGGCCGGGCAAGGTAAAGTGAGCCAGGTTTAATTTGGCAATGCCGAAGTCGGCGATTTTGGCGCGGCCTTCTTCGGTCACCAGAATGTTTCCGGGCTTGATATCGCGATGAACAACGCCCTGGCCGTGCGCATAGTCCAGCGCTTCGGCGATTTCCCCGGCAAGCTGCAATGCTTTCGGCAAGGGAAATTTCTTCTCCCGCGCCAGAATGCGGTTCAAAGACTCGCCCGCAACGTACTCCAAAACAATGTAGGGATCCTGGTTTTCAGGATTCTGACCGACGTCAAAAATGGAAACAATTCCAGCGTGGTGGAGTCGTCCGGCGGCCTGCGCCTCATTCATAAAGCGCATACGAAATTCCGTTTCCTCTTCGCGTTCCTGTCCCCACATGGAAACGGTCTTGACGGCGACTAAGCGATCGATCTGGGGATCACGGGCTTTGTAGACCACGCCCATGGCTCCACGGCCCAATTCAGCCACAATCTCATACCGGCCAAACCGTTTTATTTCGGAAGTTTCCATGAATTCTTGCGCCGCAATTCCACGTCGGCCACGGAATAAAGGGAGAGAGACTTTCTTATGTTATCGCTATCGGCGCGCTGATTCTGCACGGTGTTTGCCGCAAGCCGTTACGGCAGTAACATTACTGGTAATAATCCGGTAATCGGCTATGGTTTTAGGAATGACGGAATCAAGCGGAAGGAAGATTTCTTGATTGTGAGGGGTAAGTTAGCTTCCTGTGGTGAAGCCGCCGTTATGCGCGACGGTCATGCGGAGATACTTGTAAGGATTCACCGGGGTGTCGTTGATGCGGACTTCATAGTGAAGATGCGGGCCAGTCGAGCGACCACTCGTGCCCACATATCCAATGACGTCACCGCGGTGGACTCTCTGCCCGGCGGTGACGGCGAAACCGGAAAGATGGCCGTAGCGGGTGCTGATGCCGTTCCCGTGATCGATCATGATCGCCCTGCCGTACCCGCCCATTTGATCGCTGAATGTAACCATGCCGTCTGCAGGAGCCAAAACCCGGGCTCCGTAGCTGCTGCCGATATCGACGCCGCTGTGAAAAGCTCCTTCACCGTTGAAGGGATCGATGCGTTCCCCAAAGCTCGCCGTCACCTGGCCCTCCACAGGCCATAGATTGGGAGCGGAGTTCGCCTTGAACCAGTCTGCGGTAGTGGCGTTTTTTGTCAGGCCCATGGTCAGACCGACCATCGTGGCCCCGCTTAGAGCGGAGCTCCTCAGGGCATGCAGCTGATCGAGCGAAGAACTTACGTCTGCATCCTGAATCTGTTCGGCAGTCGCCGTTACCAGCGTCGGCTGCGCTTTCAGACCGTACAGGGCCGAAACTTCACCGGCGATTGAACCCAGTGACGCCACTTGCACGTCACGCTCCTTGGCAACCTGTTCCAGGCGGGAATAATTGCTTTTGAGCTGATCTTTTTCGGTTCGCAGCTCGTTATAGCGGGAAACCTTCAACAGCATGCGAGTGTAAGAACTGGCAATGCCGGTCAAACTCAGGAACCCAATCGCGGCCCCCACGACAAAGACGTATAAGTAGTGGACGGGGATAGAGATCTTACGCAATTGCCCGTCGTCCCCGCGAGCCACGAATAAAATGTAGAAGCGTTTTTGCAAATCGGTCCTCTAATTTTGAAAATCTTCTGATCTTCTTCTAAACATCTTCTGAAGATCAGGCGCTAAGACTTCAGGTTTGGAGCAAAGGCTATTTTCTGATACAAGAAAGCCCGTTTTAATACCTGATTTCTTTGGGCTGCGCGCTCATCTTCGCGATTTAACTTCGCGATCTCATCTCGCGATTCTGGCAATGGAGCCTTCGCGCACGCCCTACGCCTACCTTGAACTGGGACCAAGCTGAAAACTATTTTTCGTCTGCAATTCCAACCGCTTGCAGAACTTAGCTCGGCCAAAGGTTATGTGAATGACTGGTCAACGTTAACAAACCAGGTTCCCCCTGTCAACGACGCGCAAGGCCAATCTCAGTTACGGAAGGATGGGTAACAAGAGTTTGACGGGACAGATTACGCCCGGGAAGCAGTGCGCGAGGAAGTCTTGACGCGGATTGGGCATCTGGGAGTCGCGGGATGGCCTGTGCGAGCACGCTGAGAGCTGCCAGGGCGGTATAGTAGTTGCGCCGTGCCGCTCCCTGAAAAAGAGCTAATCGCCCAAATCCGCCGCAGGGCGAAAGCTTCTTCTCGCCCTGGTGGCTCCCGCCGTATTGTCTTTACAGGAATTGGGGACGACTGCGCTGTCTTGCGACCGCCGCCGGGGCAAGAGATTCTGGTAACGACAGATTTTTCGCTGGAAGGGATTCACTTCCGCCGCGACTGGCACTCCCCGGAATCGGCCGGCCATCGCTGCCTGGCTCGTGGACTCAGCGACATCGCCGCCATGGGCGGCAAACCCGTTGCGGCCTTTCTTTCGTTGGCGTTGCCACCAGACCTGCCACAAATTTGGGTTCGCCGCTTCGCCGATGGCCTGATCAGGTTGGCAAAAAAATATGGTGTGACTCTCGCCGGGGGCGACACTGCGGAATCCCCGAACGGAATCCTCGCCGACATCATCGTCGTCGGCACGGCGCCTACCGGCAAGTCCGTTTTGCGGTCAGGCGCTAAGCGCGGCGACCGCATATTCGTAAGCGGAGAACTGGGCAGTGCGGCCGCAGCCGTTGCGCGAATGCAATCCGAGGCAAGAAGCGGAAAAGCAAAGAGCCAAAAGAACAAATGGGAGCGGCGCTATCCCGGGCACTTTTATCCCCAACCGCGGATCGAACTCGGCCGCATCCTCCGCGAGAAGGGACTGGTTTCTGCCATGATCGATACCAGCGACGGCCTTTCGACCGACCTGGCTCACCTTTGCGAAGAGAGCGGCGTGGGTGCAGAGGTCGATGCCGCGCTCATTCCTCGCGCCCGCGTTGGAAAGCCTGCAATCAAGGTCGATCTCGATCTCGCCGTGCACGGGGGCGAAGATTATGAACTTCTTTTCACCGCCCGGCCCGGCAAGCAAATTCCCTCTCAGATTGCTGGAATTCCTTTGACGCAGATTGGCCGCATTACCCGCGGGGCCAAGATCGTTCTGCATACCCAGCCCAACTGGTCGCAGGAATTGAAGGCTCTCGGCTGGCAGCACTTTCGGCGTTAGGTGTTACCTTCGTTACCACCTGCGTCTACCCGCTCAGTCGAAACCGTACTAGAGTAAGGGAATGTCGTTCCGAAAATTGCTATTGCTCCCAGTATTCGCAGCATTTTTGTTGATGGCTGCCGCGCAGAAGAAGCAACCGCCACCGCCGCCCGCGCACGCGACCTCGCCTTCGCCCGCCGTGACTGATGAATTCATTCACAAGCAGTTTGGGGATAACTGTTCTCTATTGGCGGGGCCACAGCAATTTGTCGCTGATCTTAACGATGATGGCGTCGATGATCTGGTGGTCGCGGCCAGATGCAGGAATCCCATGGTGGACCGAGCCGAATACAGCTTCGTGGTGGCCGATCCTTACGACGCTTTTCTGGGATACAGCGACGTAAAAGTTACGTCAACCTTCGCGTCCGATGCACCGGAGCGACGAGGAATCAGCCTGCTGATCATTCACGGCGAAGGGAAAGATGCGTGGCGAGCGGTGAAGCCAGAGGCCAAGTTTCTTCTGATCAACCTTCCTTTTAGCACCCTGGCGGTGAAGAGACTTGCGTTAAAGAAAAGAACGATTCTTGGAATTTACATGGACGAAACCGGCGAAGGCGATCAGACTTCCTCCGTCTTATACTGGGACGGCAAGAAATATAAGTACGAGCAGTTGGGCTCTAGCCTGGAGTAAGGCGACAATCAAGAATCTTAACCACAGAGGACACCGAGGAACACTGAGTAAGTCTCGGGTGTGCGGGTTATCAGGCTCTTACTCCGTGTTCCTCTGTGTCCTCTGTGGTTAAAGTTTTGTCTTCCTATCCCCGTCTGTAGTAAGGAAATTCACCTGTCCCCGCCCGTTTCACGTTCGCCTCGGCGAATTCGCAGACTCGATCGAGCGAGGCCTGGAGTTCACCGGTGTAGCGCTCCAAATCCTCATCGGTCGCGTCTTGTGGCACAGGAATCAGTTTCGCCACGCGCACCAGCACCCGCGAAAAAGGCATCGGAATCATCAGGCGGTCCCAGGTATTCAATACCCAGGCTCGATCGACGGCAGCGTGAAAACATGTCAAAGCCAGGCCAGAGGATCGTGCCAGCGCGACTGGTCCAGGCTTCACTTTGTGCCGCGGGCCGCGAGGGCCGTCGAGCGTAAAGGCCACGGTCCATCCTTCTTCAAGAGCGCGCCGCAGACCGAGCAGGGCCCGCACGGCGTTGCGGCTGCTGGAGCCTTTCACTGCCACGAAGCCGAACTTGTGAATGATGCGGCCCATGTACTCGCCGTCGTAACTATTGCTGCTCATGACCCGGATGCCCATGTCGCGGAAAATATACGTTGCCGGAATCATGCAGGAATGCCAGAACGAAGCGATGAGCGGACGCTGATCTAAAGTCTTCTGCGCGCCCTCTTCGTAGGAGACCGCGACCCGCAGGGTTGGACCGATCAGGCGGATGATCGAGTAGCCCAGCCAGATAATAAGGCGCAGAGTGATGCGCTGGCGAAGCGTGTAGCGTCGCGGATCGATAGCCGGAAGAGCGGGCGCGGCGGCGATACGAGTGCTGGCTTCAGGCACAGGCCTATTCTAACGGGACGGAGTCGGGGTCGCGGTTCGGATTCGATCAAAAGCATCCACCGCCGAGGTCGCCAAGAACCCGAGAAATGAAATGAGAAGATCCTTCACCACAGAGACACAGAGGCACAGAGAAACCAAAACAGGGAGAAACGCTATCTGTGGTTTTCTCTGTGCCTCTGTGGTGAAAGCAGTCAAGAATCTAAGAACCATCTTCTGGGCGATCTTTTCCCCGGTGATCTTTCTCGGCGACCTCGGCGATCTCGGCGATCTCGGCGGTTCAGCGCTTTTGCGCTGCGGAGGACCGCTCAATTCTCGAGATAAGAATCGATCCAGAGTTTTACTTTCTGACGCCGGTCATCGGATGCATCGAAGCGCACTCCGAACGACTTCGGTTTTCGCCAGCTGACCACGCTGCGCACATTGACCCGCGGCAAGGTCATGAGCGAGAAAGAAACTTCCACGTTGGTGCCAATGGAAAAATCCTCGGCGCTTGTAAGGGACATTCCACCCGTGCTGATCTCGATGCTGGAGGCGCTTATGCGGCGGCCGTCTCCCACCACCGACACTTCGGTGATGACCGGAATGCGCACGTAGCGCCGGAATTCATGCAGCACCAGCATGCGCGTGGCGCGCACTAATTTCAAAGCTGCGGGCCGTTCCAAAGGCTCGTTGAATATGGCGTTGATGCCGTACTTCGAAAAGCGCATGCATTCCTGCGCATTGCCGCCCAGCCCATAAATTACGCAGCGGCTGTTGGAGGGAGAACTGCGCGCCGATTCCATGACTGCCCCGGCGTTGTCTCCATCCGACAGACTGAGGACGCAGGCCTCGAATTTTTCTTTGTGCAGGCGCTCGGGCGCGTTGGACGATACCGCTACGGTTTCAATGTTGAACTGGCGAAAGCACTCTGCCAGCAACGCTCGGCACTGGTCGTTCAGGTTTACAAGAGCGGTGCGGGCAGCTGCTTTGCGGACGGTAGGAGCTGGGGCGAATGTGGTAGCGAATGCTTTTTGCATAGTCTAGGGATGACTCCACTTTCAAAATCATTGTGGATGCGACGCCCCGGACTGAAAAGGCACAAAGGACCAAAGCGGGAAGTACCAAAGTCGCGTTACTTTTTCCGAAGCCGCAGGAGACGGGACATTACGTAGTAAAAGTTTTTGGAATGAATAACTTAGGAAGGGAGATATGGCGTCGGACCTCGGACTTCGGACCTCAGAGCTCCGATGCCACGGAAACAGTCTGGTCTGAGGTCTGAGGTCCATTCTTACTCGTGCCAACGGCGGAAGAGAAGCGCGCCATTGGTGCCGCCGAAGCCGAAGGAGTTTGACATGGCGTATTCGATATCCGCTTTGCGGGCGTGGTTGGGAACCAGGTCCATGCCTGCGGTATCGGGGTCCGGATTCTCCAGATTGATGGTCGGAGGCAAAATCTGATCGCGCAGGGCCAGCACCGTAACACCGGCTTCGAGTCCTCCCGCACCGCCCAGCAAATGCCCGGTCATGGACTTGGTGGAGCTCACCGCGATTTTGCGTTCGCCGAAAAAATTGCGGATGGCGTGGGCTTCAAGCGTGTCGCCGATGGGCGTGGAAGTTCCATGCGCGTTCACATAGCCGACGGCGTCGGGCGTAATGCCGGCGTCGCGCACCGCATTGCGCATAACGCGGAAGCCGCCCTCGTGCTCCGGCGCAGGCTGGGTCATGTGGTATGCGTCGCCGGACATGCCGTAGCCAGCAATCTCGGCCAAGATGGGTGCGCCACGTTTGCGCGCGTGCTCTAATTCTTCCAGAATCAAAATTCCGGCGCCTTCGCCAATGACAAAGCCATCGCGGTCGCGATCCCAGGGACGGCTGGCTTTTTCGGGAGCGTCGTTGCGCGTGGAAAGCGCGCGCATGGCGGCGAATCCGCCGACGCCCATTGGCGTGATCGCGGCTTCCGCGCCGCCGGCGATCATGACATCGGCATCGTTATGCTGGATGATGCGATAGGAATCTCCGATGGAATGGGCGCTGGTGGTGCAGGCCGTCGCGGTCGCCTCGTTCGGACCCTTAGCGCCGTAACGCATGGAAACCTGGCCGGCTGCAAGATTAATAATGGCCGCCGGAATAAAAAAAGGAGAAATCTTGCGCGGGCCGCCTTCCATCAGCGCGGTGTGTTCGCGTTCGATGATGTCGAATCCGCCAATCCCCGAGCCGATGTGAACGCCGACACGCTCATCGTTTTCCGGGGTGATCTTCAGTTGTGACATTTTGAACGCTTCATCGGCGGCGGCGATGGCCACGTGAATGAAGCGTCCCATTTTCTTGACTTCTTTTTTTTCGATGAAGTTCAGAGGATCGAAGTTCTTAACCTCGGCTGCGATCTGGCAGGCAAAGTTGGTGGGGTCAAAGCTGGTAATGCGTCCCACGCCGCTCTTGCCCGCAAGCAGAGCCTTCCACACAACGTCGGTGGTATTGCCTACGCCACAGATCAAACCCAGGCCTGTAACTACGACCCTGCGTCCCAACTATTTCCCCGCTTTCGCGTGCTTGCCAATGTAGTCCACCGCGTCCTGTACAGTGCGAATCTTCTCCGCGTCCTCATCGGGGATTTCGATGTCGAAGGCTTCTTCGAAAGCCATCACCAGTTCAACCGTATCGAGCGAGTCCGCACCCAGGTCGTCCACGAACGACGCGCTGGAGGTGACTTCGCCTTCGTCTACTCCCAACTGCTCTACGATAATCTGCTTTACCTTCTCCTCAACGGCTGCCATGTGTCTCCTCGCTTGCCTCGATTAGATTTGAATTCGGAATATCCGGTTGCGCAATCGCAGCTCCTAATTCGCTGCCGTTCGGGCCCTGGTCTCTACACAAGTCATCCTTCTTAGCGCGTCCGGATACGATAAAAGGCAAATGTGTAGTGTAATTGTCTCAAGGATTTAGTGTAAAGAAAGTGCTCTGCTCATTTCGGCAAAGCCTCGATTGACTTGCGATTGCACTCCTGAATCCTAAAGGCTGGCCATTGCCGGGGTCAAACGTGGTTGTGATGAGCCGGCCGGAGACGAGGAGAAAGTATGCGCGCCGTGGTGCAACGCGTGAGCCGCGCCAAGGTTACGGTGCAGGATCGTTCGGGCAACGACTGGGTCAGCGGCGAAATTGGTCTGGGATTGCTGGTGCTGCTGGGCGTGGGAGAAGAAGACAGCGAGACGGATGCAGAGTATCTGGCGGAAAAAATCACCGGCCTCCGAATTTTCGAAGACCAGCAGGGAAAAATGAACCGCAGTGTTCAGGACGCAGGCGGCAGCGTGCTGGCGGTCTCACAGTTCACTCTCTATGGCGACGTGCGCCGCGGCAAGCGTCCATCATTCGACGCCGCGGCTCGCCCCGATCGTGCGCGGCAGCTGTTTGAATTTTTTGTGGAGCGCTTGCGTGCCGCAGGACTGCGCTGCGAGACCGGCCGCTTCCAGGAAATGATGCAGGTGGAGTTGGTGAATGAGGGGCCTGTAACCATCCTTCTGGATTCGCGGAAGGCGTTTTAGGCCACATCAGGGTGGCGTTGCATCTTTTCAAGATGGCAATGCCCAGTGCCTGGAGCGGCATAGGGTCTAAACCCGCGCCGTTTAAGGCATTCCGCCTAGGAAGAATGTCCTCTACCCCGGCACAGATTTGCACTCTCTTCCATTCCGGTTGGGGGAAATTCCTCTTTTTACAGAGATTTATTTTGGCCCAGGACGTGCTTCTGCATCCTAGAGTGCGAGGGATGCTTGTGGGCGTAAGTAACCAGTGGGTAATCAATGGGATGCTAGTCGCGCTGCTGGGCTCTGGCGCCGTCGCGCAACGAACTGCACCTTCGCAGGCAGTGCGGCTGGACGAGATTATCCAATCGGTGCAAAAAGCACAGGCTGCAGTGCAGCCTCAATCGTCCTATCAGATCATCCGCGAGTATCGCTTATTCGGAGGAAAAGACTCGAAAGCGGAATCCGAAGTGGTGGCTGAGATTAACTTCACGCCACCCGCCTCCAAGGGCTACGCCATTCAGCGATCCTCGGGCATCAGCCAAGGGCCGCAGCTGGTCCGCCGTATTCTCGATCACGAAATAGCAGCAACCTCCCAGAACCACAAGGCCAGCAGCGCCATTAATAACGAGAACTACAGCTTCAACTATGTGGGCGAGGCCACGCTCGATGGACATGCCTGTTACGTTCTGGGGTTGAAACCGAAGAGAACGGCCAGCGACTTAATCGCTGGGCAGGCCTGGGTGGACAAGCAATCATTTTTGATTCGCCAGGTGCAGGGCGAGGTAGAAAAAACGCCTTCGTGGTGGCTGCGCACGGTTCAAATTAAACTCGTGTTCGCCGATCTGGATGGAATCTGGGTGCAAAAGAGCATGGAGGCCGTTGCCGATGTGCGCGTTGTCGGTTCGCACACCTTGACGTCGCGCATTCTCGATTACCGCAGACAAGCAGAAGTCGCAGAAACCCCGTATGCGAGCGGTCCCGTCCTGCGGAAAAACCGGCGATAGCGTAGTTCCGCCAATACCTCATCTTTGCTGGGCCTCAATTTTGCCGAGGGTTTCGCCTATCGCGCCAGCAATATGGCATCGGCTACACGAGCCGCGTCCACTGCCGCTTGCACGTCGTGAGACCGCAAAATGTGCGCGCCTTTTAAAACCAGCGCCGTTTGAGTCGCAAGCGTTCCAAACAGTCGAGCCTCGACTGGAACCTCTTTTCCGTTTCTGGCTAGAGTTCGGCCGATAAAAGATTTTCGAGATGTCCCCGCGAGCAGCGGAAATCCTGCCGTCTGCAATTCGTCGAAGCGCGCCAGCAAGGGATAATTTTCTTCAAATCTCTTTCCAAATCCGAAGCCCGGATCCAGAACGATGCGCTCGCGCCGCACTCCCGCCAGCACCGCTTTCTCCACCCATTCTTTCAGTTCGCGTTTCACCAGCAGGACAATGTCGCTTGGCGGCGGCAAAGTTCGCCAGTCTTCGGGACGCCCGCGTGAATGCATCAGGACTGCCCCGCACTTCAATTCGGCGATGGTCTTCGCCATCCTGGCGTCCCAGCGAAATCCGCTGACGTCGTTCACAATTTCGGCGCCCGCGCCCACTGCTGCGCGGGCCACGTCCGCTTTATAGGTATCGACCGAAAGCACCGCAGATGGGTGCTTCTTCTTCAATTCCGCAATCACCGGCAGCACGCGGCGCAACTCTTCCTCAGCAGTCGTCGCATGTGCGCTATTTTCAGGCTTTGCCGAACCGGCTTCGACCTTCGCGGCGGGACGCGTGGACTCGCCGCCAATGTCGAGGATGTCCGCTCCTTCCTCCAGCAACCTCTCCGCATGCGCAATAGCCGTGTGGGGATCCAGAAATTGCCCGCCGTCGGAAAAAGAATCCGGGGTGACATTGACGATGCCCATGATGAGCGTGCGCTTGCCAAGTTCCAGCGAGCGCACACCCAGATTCCATTGAAAAACGGCTCTCATGCGGCTCGATTCTAAATCAATCGCGCAGACAAGATTCCGCCGCAAGCCTCAGGAGTGAAGAAGCGCCGGCGGGTGTAACTTGCTCTATCATTGTTTGACTAGCGATAATTTTCTGTCGGCGCGGCGGGCGGCCCTGACCTGGGGATGATGGATGCAATTGAAAGAAAAGATGTCGCTGGGGGAACTGTTCAACGACGGTAACAAAATATTCATTTTCGCCGCCTTAATTATTCTGCTTTGCATTTTCTTTGGTTGCGATATCGAGCGCCGTAAATCGGATGCCGAGCTTGGCTTGAATGCGCAGCAATCCGCTGGACGCAAAATTTACGATTCCAACTGCGACCGATGCCATGAGCCGTATTCCACTCACGGCAAAAAAGGTCCGGGGCTTAAAGGAATGTTTCAGCATAAATATTTGTCGTTAAGCGGGTTGCCCGCCAATGACGAACGCGTCACCGACATCGTTCGACTCGGCCGCAACGAAATGCCGGGCTATAGCCAGACTTTGAGTTCGCAGGACATTCAGGACCTGCTGGCTTATTTGCATACCTTGTAGAGTAGTTCGCGCAGTGTGGCTTTTGTGAGTTTTCGTGAGATCGTCGAGAGGATAGATTCAGGAATGAAGAGCGCCATAAAATCCGAACTGTTCCGCCAACTGCCGTCGGTGGATGAGTTGGTGCGCACGCCGGCCGTGGTTGCGCTAGCCAGCACTCATGGAGTGCCCGCTGTTACCGACGCAGCGCGAGCTGTACTGTCGCGTCTGCGGGAAGAAATATCCAGCGGCTTGCTGGACGAATCGTCCCTGCGGATTGCACTGAACGGAATCGGAGAGGCGCTCGAACGCCATCTTCAGCAGGCTCTTGGATATTCGCTGCGCCCGGTCATCAATGCCACCGGCGTGATCTTGCACACGAATTTAGGTCGCGCTCCACTGGCCGAGGCTGCGTTGCGGCACATTCACGAAACTGCCGGGCGGTTTTCGAATCTTGAATTCGATTGCGAGGCGGGCACGCGGGGCAAGCGCGATGTTCACGTTGACCGGCTATTTCGAAGTTGGCTTGGGGAAAGCGGCGCTGACCTCCACACCATCGTGGTGAATAACAATGCTGCCGCAGTTTTGTTGGCGCTCAATACCTTGGCGGATGATGGTGAAGTGATCGTCTCTCGCGGCGAATTGGTCGAGATCGGAGGTTCGTTTCGCATCCCGGATGTTATGGCGAAGTCCGGAGCCACGCTTCGCGAAGTGGGCACGACGAATCGCACCCGCGTGGCCGACTACGAAAACGCGATTACGGAGCGGACGCGGCTGTTGCTGCGCGTGCATCGATCTAATTTTGAAATTACAGGATTCACCGAGCAGGCATCGACTGCCGAACTGGTCGCGCTCGCACGCCAGCGGGGAATTCCGTTAGTGGAAGATCTGGGCAGTGGCGCACTCGTCGATCTGCGCAATTTTGGCATTAGCGGCGAAGCCAGCGTGCTCGACAGTCTGCGAGCCGGCATGGACGTGGTGACTTATAGCGGCGACAAATTGCTGGGCGGACCGCAAGCCGGGCTGATTAGCGGCCGCGCCGATCTGGTTTCGCGTATGCGTGCCAACTCCTTGTTTCGCGCGCTGCGCGTTGACAAGCTCACCTATGCCGCCTTGGAGGCCACGCTGCTTGCCTATGTAAAGCGCGATTACAATGCGATTCCTACGCTGCGAATGATGCGCCTGACGAAGGAGGAAATCGGCGAGCGTGCGGGAACCCTTGCAAGTCAAATCAGATCATCGAAGTTGAGAATCGAAATCATCGACGGCGAATCGGTAATCGGCGGGGGCGCTGCCCCTTCGTCCGTTCTGCCCACACCCCTGCTGGCTCTAACTTGCGGTGACTTGAGTGCCGACGAATTGTCTGCCCGCCTGCGAGCCTCTGAGCCGCCCGTTATTGCGCGCGTCGAGGCGGGGAGAGTGCTGTTGGATCTGCGCACGGTTTTTTCGGATCAGGATGAAATGATCGCCACATCGCTGGCCCGAATCTCGTCATAACCTTTCAGCATCAAAATATGTTGGCCGTTCTCTACACCATCGGACACTCCACTCGCTCGCTTGACGAACTGGTCGCGGCTTTGCAGGCACACCGGATTGAAACTCTCGTCGACATCCGCGCGTTCCCGGCTTCGAAGCGACTGCCGCAGTTCAACCGCGATTCGCTGCAACAAAGCCTGCCCGCAGCGGGAATTCGATACATCTCGATGACAGCGCTGGGCGGCTACCGCAAAAAGATTCTCGAAGAGTCGCCACATATCGCGCTGCGCAATCAAAGCTTCCGCAATTATGCGGACTACATGCTGACCCCGGACTTCGAACGCGCCATGTCAGAACTGCTTGCGCTGGCGGAAAACTCTCATACCACCTACATGTGTGCCGAACGCCTATATTTTCAGTGTCATCGCATGCTGGTTTCCGACTGGCTGGTTGCGCACGGCCACGAAGTGCTTCACATTGATGCTGAAGGCCCCGCCAAACCGCATAAACTGATGGCCGAAGTCCACATCCTGGACGGTCGATTGATCTATCGCGGAGACCGCTTGCTATAACATCGCTGTAAGATTTAAAGGCCAAGGCCAACCGCACATGATTGTAGGCACGGGCATCGACATCGCCGAAGTCCCTCGCATCCGCCAGTCGATCGAGCGGTTTGGAGACCGCTTCCTGCAGCGCGTCTTCACCGCTGGAGAGATTCGCTACTGCGATTCGAAGGCGAATCGTTTCGAGCGTTATGCGGGGCGCTTCGCCGCCAAGGAAGCTGCCATGAAGGCCCTGGGAACTGGTTGGAATCATGGCGTGCGCTGGCGTGATTGTGAAGTTGTCCGCATGCCGGGAGGCCGGCCTACCATCGCATTTCACGGCAGGGCTGCAGAGTTCGCGGCCAAGCTGGGAACGAACAATGCCGCGCTTTCCATCACGCACACCGCGGAGCAGGCTTTCGCACAAGTGATTCTCGAGAGCTGAAATTCTTCCAGAATTCTCATCGAGATTTTCATCGAATTCTTGAAGAACCGCATTTCGATTCACTATGCGCGGGCGACCATTTGCTGGGGCGGCATCTGCTAGACTGTCGCCTCCAACCCTATGGCGGTAATGATCGCGACTCCCGCTCCGGAGTTGAGCGGAGCGAAAATTTCGCAAAAGACT
This sequence comes from uncultured Acidobacteriaceae bacterium, assembly GCA_963801885.1. Lineage (GTDB taxonomy): Bacteria > Acidobacteriota > Terriglobia > Terriglobales > Acidobacteriaceae > Sulfotelmatobacter. The sequence goes on along the minus strand of CAWDGL010000008.1, from coordinate 816,022 downwards.
TTGCTGGCGGGACTGGGACTGACCAGCTTCGCCGCGCTATTGCTGGAACTCGCCCTCACCCGGCTATTTTCCGTGGTGCTGTTTTATCATTTCGCATTCCTTGCGATTTCGATTGCTTTGCTGGGGCTGGGCGCGGGCGGCGTTTGCGCTTACATTCTGAAGCTTCGGCTCGCGCCCTATGACACTCGCTCGCTGGCGGCACGATTATGCGCAATGAATTCGCTCATTGTTGTCGGTGTGCTGGAACTCGTGCTGCATGTTCCGGTCGCGCTGCAGGTTTCCTGGGCAAATTTTGGAAGGCTCACAGCACTTTACCTGGCTGCTGCCATTCCGTTTTTTCTGACCGGACTTCTTTTCGCAGTGGTTTTCGCGCGCGAGACCAGATTGATTCCGCGACTCTACGGGGCCGACTTGTGCGGTGGAGCGCTGGCTTGCCTGGCACTCGTTCCTTTATTGAATTGGATCGGAGGGCCGAACGTCATCGTATTCGCCGGAGCCGCGATGGCCGCCGCGGCGGCGATCTGGGCCGGATCACGCCCGGTCCGCAGAAACGCCGGAGTGCTCGCGCTCGCGCTGCTGGTTTTGATTGGCGCGAACTACTCGGGACGGCTGATCGATGTGGTTTACGCCAAGGGCATGTTCCGTGATCCGGCGCAAGTGGAGTTCGCGCGCTGGAATGCGCTCTCCCGCGTAGAGGTAGACCGCAAGAACGGAGCCAAGGTGGTGGTCATCGACGCTGACGCCAACACTTACATCATGAACGCCGATCTCGCGCATTGGCACGACACGGAGTGGGAGCGCGACCTGATGTCGGCGCCGCCCGCGCTGGCGAATGTGTTGCGTCCGCACGGAGAATTCGCGATTATCGGCCCCGGCGGTGGGGTGGATGTTCTGCGCGCCATCGCCAACGGCAGCCCGAGCGTGACCGGCATCGAGATCAATCCCATCATCGCGACCACGATTATGCGCGGGCGTTACGCCGACTACTCGCAGCATCTTTACCAGCGGCCCGACGTTCACATCCACGTTACCGACGGCCGATCTTTTTTGCGGTCTACGCCGCAGCGCTTTGACGTGGTTCAGATGACCTTGGTTGACACCTGGGCATCGACGGCCGCCGGAGCCTTCGCGCTCAGCGAAAATAATCTGTATACCGTCGAAGCCTTCCGCGAGTATTTCGATCACTTAAAGCCGGATGGGATCATCGCGATCACGCGCTGGGAATTTCGCCATCCGCGGGAGGCGCTGCGCGTGGTCGCGGTCGCCATGGAAGCATTGCATCGCATGGGTGTGCCGCATCCGGAACGCAACTTTATCGTCGCTTCACAGGGATCGCTCGACGAAGATGGCATTCCGGTTGTCGTACTGGCGAAAAAGAGCGCGTTTACGGCGGGGGAAGAAGAAGCCGTCGCGGCACATCTCGATCAGTATCCGCAACTCGAACCGCTCTACTTACCTTTTGGCCCACCGCCTACGAACCCAGGGCAGAACTCATTCTCCGATCTCATTGCCAGTAACGACCCTTACGCCTTCGCGCGGGCTTACGCTTACAATGTCGCGCCCGTGACCGATAATGCTCCATTCTTTTTCTTCACTCTCAAGGCCGGACAAATTCTCGGCGAGAAAGGCTTGCGTGGCGGCATCGACTGGAAGGTAAACCTGGGGGTACTCGTGCTTCTTCTCGTGCTGGCTATTTCAGTTGTTGCGGTGCTGGCATTTCTGGTTCTGCCTCTCGCCCTGAACAGCCGCATTCGGAACGGCCGACACTCGCCGGTTACTTTGCTTTACTTTGTGGCGGTCGGACTCGGCTACATTCTGGTCGAGATCGCCTTCATACAGCGCTTCGTTTTATTTCTCGGGCATCCTACCTACGCGCTCACGGTAGTGATTTTCCTGCTGATGGTCTCCAGCGGCGCAGGGAGCTTGTTTTCGCGGCAATGGCAGCCGCGTGGCGGCTTGCGCTGGATTCCGCTGGTTGCAGTTATTGTGACCCTTTTCGCGGCAGTCGCTTTTCTGCCCGACAGCTTGTCAGCTCTGGTTGGCATGGATTTTAAATATCGCGTTCTGGCCAGCGGCGTTCTTCTGATTCCTCTGGGGTTCGTTATGGGAATGCCTTTCCCAACAGGCCTGCGCATGCTTGCCGCCCGTCTTGCGCCTGAGTTTTCGACTGTGAACGGCGCTTCTGATAATGCCGTGGAATGGGCTTGGGCCATGAATGCGGCAGCCAGCGTTCTCGGATCGGTGTTGGCCATGGTGATCGCCATTCAGTTCGGCTTGAGCATTACTTTGGCCTGTGGCGCCGGCGCCTACCTGCTCGCCCTGATTCTGATACCGGCATTACGAGCGAAAGCGGTCTAGAACTCCCTCCGTTTTTGTTATCATGCGAGGAACCGATTTCGATCCTGGTATTCGCGTGATCGGCGCCATCCCATCCAGACTGGCATTATGAGGAATTTATTTGCCTAGCCAGAAGCAGCTGAAGTGGTCACAACTGCGCGTCGGGATCACGGTGATTGTCGCCGCTCTGACGCTGGCGTTCCTGCTGTTCCTTATGTCTGGAACCAATGGTCTTTTCACTCGCCGTATTACCTTGAAATCTTACTTCGATAACGCTCAGGGCTTGCGCCCGGGCGCGCCCGTGCGCCTGAGCGGCGTGGATATCGGCAACGTGACCAAAATTCTTATCGTTCCGGATAAAGACAAGCAGCTGACCCCGGTTGAAGTCGTCATGAAATTGAGCACCAAATACAATTACGCGATTCGCCGCGACTCAGTCACATCGCTCGAAACCGCCGGAGTGCTGGGCGAGACCTACCTCGACATTGACAGCATTCAGGCGCTGGGACCTCCGGCGAAGGATGGAGATACGCTGCAAACGCAGGTTCATCCCGACTTTAATGAGGTGGTTCGAGCCAGCCAGAGCACGCTCCAAAACATGGACGCTCTGCTGAAACGAGCGGATCGCATCCTCGCCTTCGCCGAAAGCGGCAAAGGATCGATGGGAAAACTTATCTACGATCCGACGCTTTACAACCGTCTTTCCTCTACGATCGCGGAATTTCAGCAGATTGTTCAGCAGGTCGGGAGCGGCGAGGGTAGTCTGGGGCGGCTGATCAGCCGCAACGACGCTTATGAAAAATTTATCGCCACGCTCGACAAGATGAACGGCGTCATCGACGACTTGCAGGCGGGCAAAGGCACGGCCGGGAAATTTCTGAAAGATCCGACACTCTACAATAATGCGAACGACACCATCGCCAATATGAAGAAGCTTACGGACGATATCAACGCCGGGAAAGGTACGATCGGGAAGCTGACCAAGGACGAGGAACTCGCCAAGAAGCTGGATACTACGATCAGCAAACTCTCGGAGTTGACCACCGAAATCGAAGCCGGCCAAGGAACCGTCGGCAAGCTGATCAAGGACGATACGCTCTACAACAACGCCAATGAAGCGTTGGTCGAGACCCGCAACTTACTCGCGAATTTCCGTCAGAATCCGAAAAAATATCTCAGCATTAAAATGCATATCTTCTGAAGAAGGTTTCATGAGCTGGATTCAGGCCAGGCCTTTTGAACGATTTCAAAACAATTTCGGCGAGACTCTTCTTTGAGTTAGGACGGGCGCGGCCGCGCAGCGGCATCGGCGTGCTCGTGCGCGTGGTAGCTGGAACGTACCAACGGTCCGGATTCGACATGGCGGAAACCGAAGCGCATCGCCTGGTCCCGAAGATAAACAAATTCCGCGGGCTCGTAGAACCGGGCAATCGGTAGATGATCTTTCGACGGACGCAGGTACTGCCCCACGGTAAGAATGTCGACGCCCCGCATACCGAGATCGCGGAAGACTTCGATCAATTCTTCCGATGACTCGCCGAGACCTACCATGACGCCGCTTTTCGTAACCATTCCGGGCGAAAATTTCTTGGCGTTCTCCAGCAGATCGAGCGTGCGCTGATAGCGCGCGCCGGATCGAACCGCGCGATACAGCCTGGGAACCGTTTCCGTGTTGTGGTTAAGGATGTCCGGCCTGGCATCGAGCACAATGCGCAGCGATTCTTCGAGGCCCTGGAAATCGGGGATGAGAACTTCGACGCGGCAATCGGGCGTGAGTTCACGAATTTCGCGGATGGTCTCGGCGAAAATCCTGGCGCTGCCAAGGTTGTCATCGTCACGGTTGACGCTGGTCACGACTGCATGCTTCAGCCCCAAAGTGGCAACGGCCTCCGCCACCCGGCGCGGTTCGTCCAAATCGATGGCCTCCGGTCGTCCTTTGGGAACCGCACAGAAACCACAGCGGCGGGTGCAAATATCTCCCAGCAACATGAAGGTTGCGGTTTTGTGGTTCCAGCACTCGCCGATGTTCGGACACTGCGCTGACTCGCATACCGTATGCAATCCAAGGCCGCGGGCCAGTTTCTTCAGATTATGAAAGTTGTCGCCTGCGGGAGCTTTGGCCCGCAGCCAGTGCGGTTTCGGCAGTCGCGGCGGAGCGCCAAGCTCGATCTGAATCAGTTGGGAAGAACCGGCCATCGGATTCGATTCTACCAGTTTCGGGTTCAGCAACGGCTTCAGCTGGATCACGACTATGCGGCATCTGCAGCCGCATGGCAGAAATGGGAATGACGGCCCCAACGCAGCAGGATTGGATCCTCGCCAAGACTAGTTCAGCCCGATGCGCCGCAACAGCTCCGTAAAACGAGGGTCGTCGCGCAGCGGATCAAAAAAGGGGTGTACCTTGAGATATTGCAGAAGGTTCGACTGCTCCGCGTACGCCTTCTCCAGCCAGGCAAATGCCTGCTCCTTGTCGTCGAGTCCCAAATAAGCGTTCACGAAGGCGCCGGCAGGAACGTAACCTGTTTCTTTGCGTTTCTTCATTTCCTCGAGCAGCCGAAGTGCGTCGGCGCGCCGACCGGCGTGAGCGTAAGCCCCGATCAGTACCGCAATGGCGCCGGGGCTTCGGTGAGAATCAGAAACAACCTTCTCCAGCTCTGGGATCGCCTGCTTGGGTTGACCGTTGGCGATGAGTACGAATCCAAGCTTCCAGCGGGTGTCCATGTCATCTGGTTGAACTGCGAGCACGCTGCGAAACTCGTGCAAAGCCTCTTCGTAACGGTGGGAATGGAATAGAATCCACCCAATTTCGGTGCTGGAATCCCCAAGCGGATCAAGTTCACGGGCGCGCCGTGCCCGTGACAGCGCCTCCTCCATACGTCCCTGACACAGCAGCCATTGAGCCAATCCGTGGTGCGCAGCAGAGCTGTTCGGACTTAACTTGAGAGCCTGCCTGTATCCAGCCTCGGCTGCCGCCCATTGCCACTGTTTCTGCTGCATATACGCCATCAGGACATGGGCTTCAGGAATCCCCGGGTCAAGTTCCAGTGCCTTCCGCAATGCGCTGATCTCTTTTGGACGCACGTCACTAGGGCGGACTCCAGCCATAATCGTGCCGAGGTCGTCGTACGCCGCCGCCAAGCCAACGTAAGCTGGTGCGAACGTGGGGTCCTTCCTTATTGCCTCCTCGAAATAAGCAACACTCTTTTCCAGGTCGGCCCGGCCGCCGCCTCCCACGAACCGGCCCTTGAGATAACTCTCGTAAACTTCCGGAGAAACCGGACGCGCAGCGACCAGCCGGGAATGTTCATCGCCGTTAACTGTCACCTCGACCCTGCGAGCGATCGACTGCGCCACTTCGCTCTCCAGGCCAAGCGCGTCGCCCAGATCACGGTCGTAGGCCTCCGACCAGAAGTGCGTGTCAGTCGCTCCACGAATCAACTGGGCGTTGATCCGGACGCGGTCTCCCTGCCGTATTACAGAACCTTCCACAATGGCATCGACATTCAGTGCTCTGGCTATCTCTGGCACAGACATGTGTGTGTCTTTGAGATTCATTACCGATGTGCGGGAGATGACGCGGAGGCCGCGGATCATGGACAGGCGGCCAATCACTGCCTCGGTCATCCCGTCGGCAAAATATTCCTGGGATGGATCGCCCGATAGATTTTTCAGAGGAAGTACGGCCAGGGACTGGATGGCTGGCTGCACTGCGCTCTTAGCGTTGCCGCGTCGATTCAGCGCCAACCCGAGGATAAATAGTACGAGTACCGCCGCTCCAAGCAGCAGTAAGCGGAACGGGACAGAAGCGGCTCGCTCTGCAGTAGCGGCAATTGCAGGCGGCGAGATTGCCTGGGTTGCCAATGGAACTGGCTGCGCCAGCTGGCTGAAGTTTCCGTTACCGCAGATCACCGGAGCGGCAAAGCGGTAGCCCTTCCCTACAACAGTTTCTACGAAACGAGGTTTGTCCGGGTCGTCGTGCAGCGCGGCGCGGACCTTGCGGACCGCGGTGTTAATGCTGTGATCGACGTCAAGGAACACCGCCGTGTCCCAAAGGCGTCCGGCGATCTCGTCACGAGTTACTAATTCCCCACGCCGCTGGACCAGCAGGATGAGCAACTCCATCGGGCGCTTTTCCAGCCGCAAGGTTCGCTCACCCCGTTGCAACCGGTAGCGGGACTCGTCGAGCGTGAAATCGCCGAAATGGAATTCCTGGGCCGTAAATCACCACACAGGCCTGGCATTGTGTCGCTGCCATAATGCGCCAACATCCGCCAGGAAGCAACTGCATCAGCAACTTAGCGGTTCAGCCAATCTTTACCCCGCCTTCATAGAAGCTGCATTGCGTGTCAGCCGTTCCTGAGCGATAAGCGGGGCGGTAGTAAATCAGATTTGGAGGCGTTCGTATGAAGAGTAGACATTTCTGGAAGGCAGCACCCATCGCTGGCCTTGTGCTGGCGCTCAGCATCAGCGCGCTAGCCCAAACTCCGCAACACATGAGATTTCGTGGTCTATTCAGGGACTACACGCCGGCAAACATTCCGCCGACGGTTGCGGGTCCGTGGGAGGTAGGTGGCGAGTGGTCCCTGGAGTTGAAGGGCGACTCGGACAAGGTGGAGTTTTCAGCAGCTTTGACCATGGTCCACTCCGATCTAGGGGTAACGGGCGGCGACTTGAACACTCCCAAGGCGAGAAACGCGCACACCCACCACGTGACTTTGGTCGACGGGACTGTGGAAACTCTCACCAATGGTTTTCGGGTGACCGGCACGGCGGTAATAACTGGGAACGGAATCTACCCGCCGCCCTTTGGCGGATCCTCTACCGTGCAAATCGATATCACCGGAGGGAACAGCGTCACCTACTCGAATATACAGATGACCTTCATGGGCGATGCGCCTGCCCATTTCGGAGCCCAGCCGATCAACGGCGTAGTTCGAAGCGCTAGAGAAGTTCGAGAATTCGAGCGGCACGACCGCAGATGAGCGAATCTTCGAACGAATTCCGTGATGCGGGTTGCTACGGATCGCCTTGCCCGGCGAACCGCCCTTCGTAAGAACTGAGGTGCACGAGCTCGGGGAGCAGGGCTGCCGGCTTCATGGCGGCCCTGTAGCCGCGGCTGGGAGAACAATCAGCTGTCTTTGCGGTATAGCAAATCGCGCATTGCCTGCCGGCGAGCCGCATTGGCTTCACTGGCGCTTGTGCGCTCGACTGCGTCCATGGGGCGCTTCGACGGCGTGGGATTTTCTTCGGGAGAACTGCAATCTGGGCATCGGTTCGCGAAACCAGGTTTATCCGGCCTCAGCTCAAATTCCTCTCCGCAAACGGCGCAAGTTTTGATGGGGAAAGCCATTTCTACTTTATGATACGACGCCATGCCGCTCTAAGAAAGTGGCTCCGCGCTGGGAACTATTTCGCTTTCAGCTACGGATCAGTGCGCAGCCAAATCGTCACCCAACTTCGACCAGTCCGTAGGTGTGTTGCCAGCGGGCACGCATATGGACCAGCGCGCGGCTGATTTCTTCGCCAGAAATTTCTGCGTTGGGCCCGGCGATTACGGCGGCGGCCTCGCGCTTCGCGGCCTCGAGTAATTTGGCATCGCGGATGAGGTTGGCGACACGAAAGCTCGGCAGCCCTGCTTGGCGCGTACCAAAAAATTCGCCGGGACCGCGCAATTCGAGATCGAGTTCGGCGATCTTGAAACCGTCGTTGGTCTTTACCATGGCGTCGAGACGACGCTGGCCTTCTTCGCTCACTTTGCCGCCCGTCATCAGAATGCAATAGGACTTTGCGCCGCCACGGCCAATGCGCCCGCGCAACTGGTGAAGCTGCGCCAGGCCGAAGCGCTCGGCGTGCTCGATCACCATCACGGTCGCATTGGGTACGTCCACGCCGACTTCGATAACGGTGGTAGCGACCAGAATCTGCAACTCGCCTCTTTGAAACATGCGCATGACTTGCTCTTTCAATTCCGGGTCGAGGCGGCCATGGAGCAGTCCCACTTTGAGGTCGGCGAAAATCTTGCCGCTCAGCTCGCGGTACATTTTGATCGCGGCCTTGAGCTCGCTCTCTTCGTTTTCGGCGATCACGGGATAGACAACGTAGGCCTGGTGTCCGGCAACCACCTGCTTACGCACGAAGTCCCACACTTTCAGCGACTGATCGTCGCTCACGCAACGAGTCGCAATCGGCGTGCGCCCGGGCGGCAATTCGTCAAGCACGCTGAGGTCGAGATCGCCGTAGAGCGTGAGCGCAAGCGTGCGCGGGATCGGTGTGGCGGTCATGACAAGAACGTCGGGTTCAGCGGCTGTATCGGTGTGGGGACGGGCGCCTTCGCCCGTCCGGCCAAGCGAAGCGCGGCCCGGCTCGTCTGGAGATTTCCTCATCAGCTTCAGCCGCTGCAACACTCCGAAACGATGCTGCTCGTCCACGATCACCAACCCCAGTTTGTCGAACTCGACTTTTTCTTCCAGCAAGGCGTGCGTGCCAATCACCAGCTGCGCGTTTCCTTGCGAGATATGCCGTCGGACTTCGCGTTTGCGATCGGATTCGAGCGAGCCCGTCAGAAGAACGATGCGGTAACCGGCATTTTCCAAAAGCCGCCGGGCGGAAAAATAGTGTTGTTGCGCAAGAATCTCGGTGGGCGCCATGAGCGCGACCTGGCAACCATTTTCAATCGCGATGATGGCCGCCTCGAAGGCGACGATTGTCTTTCCGGATCCCACATCTCCCTGCAGTAAACGCCGCATCGGGTACGGCTTTTCCATGTCCGCGGCAATTTCCTTCAGCACCCGTTTCTGCGCGGACGTGGGATGGAACGGCAAAATCTTTTTGATCGCCGCCCGCGCCCGGTCGTCCAGTCGAAATGCGATTCCGGTCTGCGCCTTCTGCTGGCGCCGCTTCAACTCCAGCCCCAGCTCCACGAAAAATAATTCGTCAAAAATCATGCGGATGTGAGCGGGTGTACGCGATGACTGCAAATCCTCGAAGCTTTCTCCGGGCTCGGGCCAGTGCACATTCCATAACGCGGCCCTCGGCGAGATCAGTCCCAGATGGCCGCGCACTGCGGCAGGAATCGGGTCTGCCAAGTCTGGCGTCAGGTTATCGAGCGCGGTGCGAATCGCGCGCCGGAACCACCGCGGAGTAAGCTTGCCAATCGCTTCATAGATAGGCACGATGCGGCCGATTTCTAAAGACTCGGCGGCTTTCTTTTCAGCGCCACTCTCGCCCGAGCCGCTTGACTCTCCCAGAATCTCGAATTGCGGCTGAACGATTTGCAACTCCCGGCTGCGCTGGTCCTCTTCGACCTTGCCATACAGCGCGATCATCTGTCCGGGGACGAATTTATCGCGCAAATACGTGGCGTTGAACCACAGGCAGCGCAGACGCGAGCGCCCTTGCCCCACCGTAAGCTGAAATATTGGCATACTCCGGGTGCGGAAAAGCCCGGAGTTGCGTACTTCGCCGACCACCGTGGCCATCTCGCCAGCGCGCAGCTCGGAAATCCCGCGCGGGTTCAAACGGTCTTCATAACGAAAAGGAAGATAATGAAGCAGGTCGCCGACTGTGTGAATTCCTTTGCCAGCCAGGACTTCGCCGATGCGCGGACCAACTCCCTTGACATATTGAACCGGGGTGGAGAGTTCCAGCATGCTAAGGTTCCGTGGCGCGGCAACAGAATGGTAGCAGGATGCCACCGGCGCCCGCTTGTGCCGAATCCCGTTGCACAATATAGAGGAGCGCGACATATTTTTTATCCGATACGAATCGCGTTTCTAGGAAACTCGCAGGAGATCCGCGGTGTCTAAGTCAACGGTGCTGGCCAACTTTCTTCAGGCTCTGCTGGCGATCCTATTAGGCAACGTGATTTACTTCGTTCTGCTTCCCTCATTGCCGCCGGCGGCGCGGCACCATCCCTTCCGGCTGGACCTGGGTACGCTCGTGGATTTCTTTTTTTGTGTCGTGGCCTATGGGTTGATCCGGACGGCGAGAAGGTGGCGATAGGCTCAAGAAAAGGCCTGCTACGCATCCCAGAGGTGCAGTTACTTTTGGAACCTTGGTAACCGCTATCCCGCTTCGTACAATTCGATCCACCATGCCGAAACTCGCGGTGCTCTTTGACGCGGGCCAGGCGGTGCTCTCCACCTTTGATTTGGACGAGGTGCTGCAGAGAATCCTGGCAATCGCGCGCGACTATTTTCATTTGCCGAACGTGGCCATCCTTCTCCTCGACAAGGATGCGAAGCAGTTGCGCGTTCGTTCGCAGATCGGATGGGATCCCGGCAAGGATGCGATTTGTTTAGGATGGCACGAGGGCATCACCGGAGCTTCGGTCTTGAAGAAGCAGCCCGTGTACGCCCCCGACGTAAGCGAGGATCTGCGCTACATTTGCGCCGCGCAATCCACCCGCTCGGAGTTGGCAATTCCGCTCATGGCGCGCGATGAAGTGGTGGGCGTGCTCGACTGCCAAAGTGATCGTCTTGATTACTTCGATCGGGAAACCATCGAATTACTGACTTTATTCTCAACCCAGGCATCCATCGCGCTACAGAATGCGCGCTTGTACTCTTTGGAACGGGAGCGCGCACGGCAACTGGAGGCGATCAACACCATCGCCCAGCAAAGCACGGCCGTCATGGAACTGGAAGACCTTCTGGTTCGTGTCTGTGCAGTGATTCAAAAGGCTTTTCAGGTGTCGCACGTATCGTTGCTTTTGCGCGAGGACGGTGACCTGGTCATGCGAGCGCACCAGGGTGCGCTCACTCCCTGCACTCCGCCGGGCGGACGTTTCCCCGTTAACCAGGAGCCGTGGGCCTGCGTGATCTCAAGCAGCGGCACCATCATCGAGAAAGATTTGAGGGGAATGCCCGAGCCGCTCAGGCTTTTCCGCGAGTCCGCGTCGCGCATGAGCATCCCGCTGATTTCGTTTGGACAAACGCTCGGAGTGCTGACCCTGCATAGTTCGCAGCCCAACGCCTTCCGCGAGAATGAACTGCAGTCGCTGGAATCGGTCGCCGACATTTGCGCTAATTCGATTCAGAATGCTCACTATATCGAGCGCGTCAAGCAACTGGCATATCTGGATGGCCTGACAGGTATTTTCAATCGCCGCTTCTTTGAACTGCGGATCCTGGAAGAAATCGAGCGGGCTCGCCGCTACGGGTCGGGGATGGCCGTAATCATGGCTGATATCGATCAGTTCAAGCAGTTGAACGATGAGTTTGGGCACCTTCTGGGCGACGAGGTGCTGCGGCAGGTCTCTTCACTCTTTCACCAGCAACTGCGGAAGATTGATGTCGTGTGCCGCTATGGCGGGGAAGAGTTCGCGATCCTGCTAACCCAGATCACCACACACCAGGCGGTCGCGATTGCCGAAAAATTACGCCGGCTGGTTGCCAGTTTTCAATTCCCGGGCGTGCCCCGAACTATTACGATCAGTGCCGGAGTCGCGGCTTTCCCGGCTCATGGCAAGACTCGCGACGAAATCGTCCGGGCGGCGGACAGCGGGCTTTATGCGGCAAAACAGGCGGGACGGAATCGCATATGCCTGGCGAATATTGCGCTCGCCACTACCAGCTTTCAGTAACCGCTCGCAAGGCCGCTAAATCTCGGTCCAGTGTTCCCATTCCTGGCGCAATTGATCCAATCGCATCCGCAACTTTTGCTGGTCCTTCCTGAGTTGCTTCTCTTGCAAACGAGATTGATTCCTGAGTTTCTCGGCTTGCTGGCGCACTTTACGCTGATCGCGACAGAGGTCGTTATGAAGCTCCCTTACGGATGTGTGAGCATCTTCGCGCGCAAGTTCCATCTCGGGTTGTAATTTAGCCACATACTGTTGCAACTGGCTCAATTCAACGGCGGATTCAGCATCAATCAGCGGACCCTGGAAGCTCTCTTCGTCGAGCAATTCTCCAGATTCTTTGTTGTCGGGCAGAGGCAGATTCAGGTTTTGTTCCTTCTTGTCGCGAACTACCCACACGCTGACTGCCGCTCCGTTGCGCGAGCGCACGGCATGCGTGAAATCTCCGGTATCGTGCACCGGCTGGCCGTTAACCTTCACGATCACGTCGCCGGCGCGAAAGCCGGCTTTTTCCGCGCGGCTGCCTTTTTCCACGGCACGTACCAAAACGCCGTTGCCATTTTTCACCCCGAAAAATTCGCCCAGTTGCGCCGTGATATTTTCCACCGTCAAGCCGCTGCGCGCAGAGGAGGTCACAACAACCATGTTCATTGACGGGATGTCGATATCCGGAATATGAATGGCTGGAATATTGACATGAAAGTCCTTCATGTTCGGGCCGAACATGGAATAGTCTTTTTCTCCGGCCTCCAGTTGAACTTTGATCGTCAGGGGTTGTCCGGCCCGACTCAAGCCTAAAGTCACCACGCGTCCGGGCGGAGTCTCGCGAATCACGCGGCGCAGCTGCGCGGCGCTTTCGATAGCCGTACCATTCACGGTGAGGATGACGTCGTGCTCTTTGATGCCTGCCTTGCCCGCAGGAGCATCCTGATCCACCATCGTCACCTCAACACCCTTCTCTTCACTCAGTTTCAAAGCATTGAGCCGGTCCGCACTCACATCGGCAACGCTGACACCGAGATGCCCGCTGCTGCTTTCTTCTTCACTGGCGAAGACTACGGGATTTTCCGCCGAGTCGAGCGACCCGTTCTGCGTTGCGTGCGAAAAGCCCACCAGCAACGGCAATAATATGACGCTTGCCACAATGAATGTCCGCATGGCTTGTCCCCCTGTTGTTGCAGATCGCATCGGTTCAAGAACTGTCACGCTGATGAATCTACGCTAATGAGTGGCCCGCTTAAAGCAGATGTCGCCGCTCGATGTGTGAACCTTCAGCGTGGGCCCGCCGCCATTCAGCTTGCCCTCGGCAGTGAGCATCTTCGGACCCCATTTGTCGCCTTCGCTGCCGATGCGAATATCCGAAAAGTCGGACGTGATGTGGTGCCCGTTGCCCATGTCCACACTCGCACGCACATTAACTGCGACGTCGGAAGCGAGATACACCGTAATATCCCCGGCCCCGGTTTCCAGATCGGAATCATGCCGGTCGCCACCTGTGTTCGTTAGTTTCACCGTGATCCCACCCGCTCCGGTTTCCGCTTGAGCCGATGGCACTCCGAAAAGTTCAATGCCACCCCCGCCGGTTTCCGCATGCACATGACCTTTGGCGGAAGACAACTTGATGCTGCCGCCACCAGTCTCAATCTCGGCTGGACCGCCAATGTCGCTCAGGTCCACGCTGCCACCGCCGGTTGAAACCTTCACCTTGCCATTGCATTGCCGCACTTCAACGCTGCCGCCGCCGGTCTCGATCATTGCACCCTGCGCCCCGGAGTGAATTTCGACGCCGCCTCCGCCCGTTTCCGCGATGACCTTGCCGTTGGCGCGATGCACTTCGATCGATCCACCACCCGTGTGCAGCCCGAGGTCACCGCTAACGGTGCCGACATCGATCGACCCGCCGCCGGTCTCCGCGTAAACGCCGCCTCCGATGTCGTCGAGCCGCATGCTGCCGCCGCCAGTGCCCGCTTCCACGCGGCCAGCGACTCCCGTGGCTTCCACATTGCCGCCCTCGGTTTCGAGCTTCACCAGAGCCATTTCGCGCGGTACCGTGATGTTGAATTCGCCGGAAAAATGCCGCGGACGTCTTCCACCCTGCCAATCGCCCATGACCCAGGCCGTGTCGCCCTTTACATATGCGGTGATTTTGTACTGCTCGAATTGCCGGCGCGCATCCTGCTCAGAAGAATTGCCGAAGTGCGTATGAACCACATAATTGATGCCCTGCTGCTGGCTGCCATGCACTACCACCGATCCCATGTCAACCTTGATCCGCAAATTCCTGACCGCCGCCAGCGAGCCGGTAATCTCCTGAGCCCAGGCTCCGCCTTCGCGGGATATATGTGTTTCCTGCGCCTGCATTGCCGGAACAAAGCCCAGGGGCGCAAGCAGAGCCAGCACTCCGGCCAGCCCGACGATTTGTAGCACGCGTTTCAAAATATTCTCCTCGTTTCCGCAGCACACCAGCGAATCTTTCTTCGATTTCTTACCAGCTTCGATTTCTTACCAGCTAGCACGCCGTTTCTACTCTTGGTTCCCAACTCTGCACCGGGCGAACCCGGCTCGTATCAAGGTGGTTCGTATCAGGGTATGCCTTCAGGCATACCGAACGGTCTAACAATTCATGCGCCTAGGCGCCGCTCCAGGCTTAATCAATCTCCGGCAACTGCGCTAGCATGGTTCGAGCCTGCGACTTGATATACGTGCTTTGATCTTTCGCGGCCAGCGCCAAGAGCACGCCGCGAACACTGCCGTCGGCCTTTACCGGCTCAATCAGGCGCAGCGCCTCAATGCGCACTCCGGAATTGGTATCGTTCACCAGAGCCCGCAGAACCGCGTCGCGCACATTGGTATCGTTCTTGACGTAATTGCCCAGCGCGCTCAATGACTTCAGGCGCACTCCCGGATTCGTGTCGTTCTGCAGCGCATAAATGAGCGCTTCGCGCACCTGCATATCGCCTGAACGCTGTGCCAGCAGGTCCACCGAATCGAAGCGCACGCCAGTGTTGTAGTTGTTGCGTGCGGCATAGAGCAGCAATTGCTGGATCTGCTGATCGTTCAGCGAGCCTTGCGCTTCCTGCGTCGATACGGTGTTGTACTTGATGCTGATCTGGTCTGTGCCCGGTTGCTGCACGATGGAACTGATGCCGGTAATCGAAGCTTCTGTGGGAATGGTAGAAGGACTCGCCGTACTTGCGATTCCGGCGGTAGTGATGGGTCGTGAACCGTAAAGCTTGTAAGTAGCCGTAACTCCACCGGCAAAGCCGAGAATCAAAATTGCCGATGCCAGCGCGGGCGAGAAGCGCACCTGACGAAGCCAGTTGGCAGGATCGAAGGCCAGCCGGCTCCAAACGCTGCCTTGCTTCGCCGTCTCCAGACCTTCCTGCAGGCGCATGCGCGAAGCCGCCAACAGATTGGGGGACGGCTCGACGGAGCGATCCTGCGCCAGCAGAGCGTGAAATTCCTGCTCGGCTTTGAATTCGGCTGCGCAGTCGGCGCAGCGGGCCACGTGTTGCTCCAGTTCATGGCGGGCGTCATCCGCCAATTCGCCATAAACCTGAAGCACGATATTTTCTCGAACCCATTCACATTTCATCGTCGCACCCTGTATCACTCACAATCACGTACCGGATGGCCCTCGCCAGAAGCATCGGCCATGTGGCGACGGGCGCCTTCGCCCGTCCGGCCAGCGCGAAGCGCGGCCACCCAACCCAGAAACTCAATCCCAACTCCCTACCGCATATCCGCCAGCGCACCGCGCAGCTTCTGCGTAGCGCGAAACAAAGTATTCTTCGCCGTCTCTTCCGTAGTCTGCAAAATCTCTCCCACCGTTCTCAGCTTCAGGCCGTGGTAATGCTTCAACTCAAACACCATGCGCTCGCGCGGCGTCAGCTTCTCGAGAGCTCCGGCGATGCGCGCGCCCAGCTGCCGGCGCAGCAAATCGCGCTCCGGATTCGCTCCCGCCCGCACGTCGGGCACCTGATCGAGCAGATCGTACTCGCCGCCGGAAGAATCTTTCGCAACCGGCGCGTCTTCCTTGCGCACATTCTTTTTGCGCAAATGATCGAGACACAGGTTGGTCACGATCCGGTAAATCCAGGTGTAGAAGGAACACTCGAACCGGAAACTACCAATATTTTTGTAGGCCTTTAGAAATGCGTCCTGATAGACGTCCTGAGCATCCTGCTCAGTTCCGGTGAGATGCAGAGCCAGCCGCAACACGGACTGATCGTAGTGACGGACGAGTTCCTCGAAGGCGGCGCGGCTTCCGCGCTGGGCCTCCCGAATGAGCATCGTGTCATCGATGCGGCGATCTTGAGTTTGACGATCTAGCCCAGCCATGCGGCCCCGCGCGGGGTCCTGGTTCCTGTCGCCTCTGTCTACTCTCTCACTCTTATCTTTCGAGTGGGCCCGTCCGCCAATCGCAATTGGTATTGCCCATGCACCGACCGGCATTTCTATGGTGTCCTCTACCTGCCCGGTATTTATGCCATATCCGGGCTTGCACAGGAATAGACGAGTCGCGAGTGGAACCGTGAGCAGAAATTATAGGCTGGAACGGGATTTTTTGCGGGCCTAGGTTGCTCTGGGGCAAAGATTTAGGGTGAAACAGAACAATGGAGGACAAGTGCGGCCGGCGATTTGGCACATGAAGTGCCCAGATTGTGAGGCAGGTATGCGCCAGCGGGATGTCGCTTTGCAATCGCTATGCTGTCGCCTTGGCGCCGCGCCGGTTCTCGGCACATGTAAATCCTTTCTATCCTAGCGGTAGGCAGAACGTGGCCTCGCGTGCGTGTATACTCGCCCCCGTTCGCGTTGCGTTGAGTTCCATCTCGGAGAAAACCCGGGAGATCAATCGGGAGACCAACATGACCACACGGTCCGCAGGCAGATCTAATCTATGCCTCTTGATTTTACTGGGAATTTTTCTCTGCCAGCCCCTGCACCTCTCGGGTCAGGCCGCTGCCAACCCTCTCACGGAGCAGCAGGTTCGGGATAAAGCCAGCGCCCTGCTGCGGCAGATGACGCTCGACGAGAAGATTGCCCAGCTCTCGCAGCTCCCCGGTTTTCCCGCTCCCGAATTTCGCGAGAATGTCAGCCAGACCATGGAAGAAATTTTAAAGAACTTCGGTGCAGGTTCCGTATTGTGGGTATCGGATCCCAAGGAAATCAACCGGCTGCAGCACGTCGCCGTCGAACAATCGAGGCTGCACATTCCAGTCCTGTTCGGCCTGGACGTGATTCACGGCTACCATACGATCTTTCCCGCGCCGATCGCCATGGCCTCATCGTGGGATACGAAGCTGGTGGAAAGCGCCCAAGCGGTGGCGGCAAAGGAGGCTCGTGCCGCGGGCATCCAGTGGACATTCGCTCCTATGGTCGACATTGCGCGGGACGCGCGCTGGGGACGGATGGTGGAAGGCGCAGGTGAAGATCCGTTCCTCGGCGCCGCCATGGCGCGAGCCCAGGTCTTGGGATTTCAGGGAGAGAAGTTTGGCGCGCCCGATCGCGTGCTGGCCTGCGTGAAGCACTTCGCCGGTTACGGCGCGGCTGACGGCGGACGTGATTACGATTCCTCTTACATTCCCGAGGAAGAAATGTGGAATGTTTACCTGCCCCCGTTCAAAGCCGCACTGGACGCCGGGGCGGGCAGCGTGATGAGCGCCTACATGGATCTCAACGATGTACCGGCCAGCGGCAATCCGTGGCTGTTACACGAAGTGTTGCGCGAGTCGTGGAACTTTCAGGGCTTCGTGGTGAGCGATGCGTTTGCGGTCCGCAGCTTGGTAACCCATGGCTACGCGCGCGATTCGCAGGACGCGGCACACAAGGCCTTCACTGCCGGCCTGAACATGGACATGGCCAGCGGCACCTACCTCAAGTATTTGCCCCTCGAAGTAAAGCAAGGACATATCTCGATCGGACAGATTGACGAAGCCGTGCTGCCTATTCTCGAAACCAAATTCCGCATGGGATTATTCGAACACCCCTACATCGACGAATCCCACATCGAACAGACGCTGAACGATCCGGCGCATGCGCAACTGGCGCGTGCCGCCGTGCAGCGCTCGGTCGTGCTCCTGCGCAACGACGGCGGATTGCTGCCGCTCGAAAAGAACGGCGATAAGAGCGGCGCGAAGGTTCACTCCATCGCGGTAATCGGCCCGCTGGGCGATTCCGAAACTGACCTGCTCTCGATGTGGGGCGCGATGACCAAGCCAGGGCCAACCGTCAGCGTGGTGGAGGGCATCCGGAAAAAAGTCGGCTCGTCCATCAGCGTTGCCTACGCGCATGGACCAAACCTGACGCGGGAGATCCCTTCGCCGTTCGAGAATATTCCTATCGTTCCCCTCAAGGAACAGCCGGCGCAGACGCCGCAGGATGCCGAGCAATCGATCCATGACGCGGTAGCGCTGGCGCGCCGCAGCGACCTGGCTGTGCTAGTCCTCGGGGAGCTGGACTTGATGAGTGCGGAGTACGCCTCGCGATCCTCGCTGAAACTTTCAAACGGCCAGGAAGAACTGCTGGAAGCCGTCGCGGCAACGGGCAAGCCCGTGGTTCTGGTGCTGATCAACGGCCGTCCACTAAACATAACCTGGGCCGCCGGGCATGTCCCCGCCATTCTGGAAGCGTGGTACCCGGGCAGCGAGGGTGGTGACGGCATCGCTGACGTGCTCTTTGGCGATGCCAATCCTTCCGGCCACCTGCCGGTGAGTTGGCCTCGCAGCTCCGGACAGCTTCCCCTTTACTACAACCACAACCTGACGCAGAATCCGGAGTCGTCGCCCGACTTCAAGTCGCGCTACTGGGACCTGCCCAGCACGCCGTTATACCCATTTGGATACGGCCTGAGTTATACGACTTTTTCGTTCGACAATTTGAAGGTGAGCCGCGCGGCGCGGGCCGGGGATCCGATCGAAGTCTCCGCCGATGTCAGCAACACGGGCAGCCGCACAGGCGATGCGGTCGTCCAGCTTTACATTCACCAGCGCGCAGGCAGCGCCTCGCGCCCGGTGCGGCAGTTAAAAGGCTTTGAACGCGTAGTGCTGGATCCCGGCGCGAAACGCACCGTGCATTTCACGCTTTCAAAAGATGAACTCCAGTTTTGGAGTCCGCTGGCAAAGAAATGGGTGGTCGAACCGGAGCAATTCGACGTATGGGTCGGAGAAGACTCCACCGCGAAATTACACGGGGAATTCAGCCTGACGCAGTAAGCGCCCCGTAGAAGACTTCGAGCCTACTCCGCGACCGCTTCCTTCTCGATCACAACTTTCAAATGCGCAGTCACGTCCTTGTGCAGCTTGACCGGGACACTGAATTCGCCTACGGTCTTCAGCGGCTCGTGCAGTTGAATCTTGCGGCGATCCACGTTGAAGCCCTTTTTGGTCAGCGCGTCGCCGATGTCGCTGGACGTGACAGAGCCGAAAAGTTGATCGTGCTCGCCGGTGCGCCGCTGGAACGACACCGACGCGCCCTCAAATTGTTTGGCCAGTTCTTCGGCCTGCGTCTTTTCCTTGGCAGAGCGCCGCACTGAAGCGGCCTTCATCTGCACGATGACCGCCTTGTTGCCCTCGTTGGCCTGGATGGCCAGCTTGCGCGGCAACAGATAATTCCGTCCGTATCCCTCCGCGACCTTTACCACATCGCCGCGGGAACCCAGCTTGGCTACATCTTCTTTCAGAATGACTTCCATGAATGACTCCAATTCTGGTTATTCGACGCCTCAAATGTTGTCATCCCGAGCAACGCGAGGGATCTTGGTTTTCCTTGCCGCCGGCAGAAACCCAGATTCCTGGCTGCGCTCGGAATGACAAATGTATTGCGAATCCGTGAAGATCCGTGCAAATCCGTGGCGATAACTTTTACGATGCTCTTCCCGCAAACGGCAGCAATGCGATGTTGCGTGCCTTCTTGATGGCCGCCGACAGCCGGTGCTGGTGCGGCGCGCACACGCCGGTCAAGCGCCGTGGCACGATCTTGCCGCTCTCGGCGACGAACTGCCCGAGCATGCGGTAATCCTTGTAGTTGATGTCTTCAATTTTCTCGACGCAGAATTTGCAAACTTTCTTGCGCCGGAAAAACTTGCGTCCGCCGCCGCCTTCGCGCGGAGGACCGCCGGGCCCACGTCCACCGCCGCCGCCGCCAAATCGCGGACGGTCACCGCCCGGGCGATCTCCGCCGAATCGCGGCCGCTCGCTCGGGGCCGATTGCTCTGCTGCTTTTGTTTCGTCAGCCATAATTCTCCTTCGCAAATCTAGATTATCCAAGTCAGGGGCTAGGAATCAGGGGCTAGGGTTCAGGGATTAGGGGTTGAGGTTTGGGATCAGGATCTTCTAACCCCTAGCCCCTAGTCCCTAGCCTCTAGTCCTAGGCTGTCGCCGGAGCCTCTGCTGCCGGAGCCGCAGGAGCTTCCGCCGCCGCCGGCGGGGCTGGTTGCGCGCTAACTTTCTTTTTCGAGTCGCGCAACTGCTTGATCTTATCCAGCCTCTTCTGCTCCTCGTCGATGCGCACCGTGAGGAATTTGATCACCGGCTCGGTCACGCGCAGGCGACGCTCGAGTTCGTGAACCACCGCGCCGCCGCCCTCCACGATCATCAGCACATAAATGCCTT
Source organism: uncultured Acidobacteriaceae bacterium (assembly GCA_963801885.1). Classification (GTDB taxonomy): domain Bacteria; phylum Acidobacteriota; class Terriglobia; order Terriglobales; family Acidobacteriaceae; genus Sulfotelmatobacter. Next base: position 795,496 of record CAWDGL010000008.1, on the reverse strand, counting down.
CGTGAAAGCGCCGCACGGTGTAAGCCAGCCGACGCTTGCCCATCTTATCGACGCGCTGCACGCTTCCACCCGCCGTCGGCACCACCGATTGCAAAGTGGAAATCAGTTTGTCCAGATCTTCCTCAGTCATATCTGGCCGAACAATGAACATCAATTCATAGACACGATTCATTCTCTTCTCCAAATTCCTAGCCACAAACCCGGCCACGGATCTCACGGATTGCCACGGATAAATCAGTTCTCAAGGTTTTTGATCCGTGAGAATCCGTACGATCCGTGGCTAATCTTTCCCGTTTTCCTCCGGCTCCTTGCGGTTAAAGCGATTCATTGCCGCCGCCGGACCTTCTTTCAAAATCATCTTCACTGCTTCTTCGGTGGTATCCAGAATTTCGTCCACCACCTTTAAGTCTGCCTTGCGCATCGGCGACAACAGATAGCTTCGGCCGTCGCTGACCTTGTGATCCGGCGCAACGCCGATCCGTATGCGCAAAAAATCCTGACCGCCTAAGGCATCAATGATCGATTCGATGCCGTTGTGCCCCGCTGAACTGCGCCGCGTGTGAATGCGCAATGTACCCAGCGGAAAATCCAGTTCGTCCTGTATTACGATCAGGTCGAACTCCGGCCTGGCCTCGTATTCGGCCATCAGCTCCCGCACCGAGAGACCGCTCAAATTCATGAACGTCTCCGGCTTGGCCAGAAGCACCGGCTGATCGGCAATTACGGCCCGCGCGGTCAGCGCCCGGCATTGCCGATTTCTGACTTCCACTCCCAGGCTCGTCGCGATTCGATCAATCGCCAAAAAGCCCAGATTATGCGGCGTGAACTGATATTCAATACCGGGATTGCCAAGACCAACGATCAGTTTCACGCCCTGTCAATTCCCTCGGCTCGCGCCTGTGCTGAAGTCTAATTGTCATCCCGAGCAAGCGTTCTTTGCGCAGCGAGCGATCCGAGCGAGCCGCGCGATGCGTCGCGTCCTTTGCGACGCAATAACCGCGCGCTTGGCTCGTTTCCCTATTTCTTCTCCTTCTTCTCAGCCTTCTCGGGCTTTTCTGCCTTTTCACCCTTCGCCGCCGGGGCCGCAGTACCGTCTTCATCCGTCTCCTGCTTGCCCTTCTTAATGACTTCAGGCTCAGCTGGAGCTCCCGCTTCTGCCGCCGCCGCGTCGGGCGTGGCCACAACTTCTTCCTTCACAGATGTGACGTGCGCCACGGGTTGATTCGCATCGGTGAGGACCTTGATTTTCTCCGAATGCGGCAACTCCGAGACGCGCAGCACCTTGCCAAAGGTCAGGTTGCTAACATCGGCATCGATGTGACTGGGAATATCGCCCGGCAGGCATTCGATCTCGAGTTCGCGCAACATCTGTTCCATGATGCCGCCCTCCTGCTTCACGCCCGCCGATTCGCCGACCAGGAAGATAGGCACGCTCACCTTCAAAACCTTGTCGAGCGCGATGCGCTTCAGGTCAATATGCAGCAGCTTGCCTTTGATCGGCTCGTACTGCCAGTCGACGATCATGGCTTTGCTGCGCTCGCCGCCGCTCAGGGCAAGCTCAAAAATTGTATTGTGTCCCGTCTCCGAGTTCAGAATTCGCAGCACGTGCCGCGGATCCACGCTGATCGACAGCGAGTCTTTGCCAGCTCCATAAATTACGCCCGGAATCTTTCCCTCACGGCGCACACGCCTCGCATGGTTCTTTGTCCCTGCCTCGCGTGGTTGCGCTTCCAGTGTGTTCTGTTCCAATGTAGTCGCCATATATTCCAATTCCCTTTTGTTCAATAATCTAAAATGTTGTCATTCCGACCGAAGCCGGAGCAGAGCGACGGCGCAGTGGAGGGCCTGTCCTGAGCTCGCCGAAGGAAACCTGCTTCTTGCCGACGCCTGTAATATTCTTGCCGTCCACTACGTAAACAACTTACTCACCGAAGTCTCTTCGTGATTCGCCTGGATCGCCCGGCCAATCAATCCCGCAATGGAGAGGACGTTGATCTTTCCTCCGTTTTGCGTTCGCGCCGCATCCGCCTCGGCAGCCAGTGGAATCGTGTTTGTGACCACTACTTCTTGAATCACCGAATTTCGAATATTTTCCACTGCCGGCCCCGAGAGCACCGCATGCGAAGCGCAGGCATACACTGATGTCGCGCCATTTTCCACCAACGCGGCTGCGGTCTTTACCAGCGTTCCCGCGGTGTCAATCAAATCGTCAATGATCAAGCACGTCCGGCCCTTGACGTCGCCGATCACGTGCATCACCTCGGCAACGTTTGCTTCCACGCGCCGTTTGTCAACGATCGCCAGCGCAGCGTCGACCTTCTTCGCGAAAAATCGCGCCCGCTCCACACCGCCCGCATCCGGCGAAACCACAGTCAAGTTCGGCAACGCCTGCTTGCGGAAGTGATCCACCAGCACGGGCGAAGCGAACAAATGATCCACCGGGATATTGAAAAAGCCTTGCAACTGCGGCGTATGCAAATCGACAATCAGGGCCCGGTGAATCCCCGTGGTCGTCAGCAAATCGGCCATCAGCTTGGACGAGATCGGACTGCGCGGCTTGTCCTTGCGGTCCTGCCGGGCATATCCGAAATATGGCATCACGGCCGTGATCCGCCGCGCCGACGCGCGCTTCAAGGCGTCGACCATCAACAGCAGCTCAATCAAATTCTCGTCAACGCTGGTGCTTCGGTTTCCGTGCACGGCGCGGCAAGTTGGCTGCATCACGAAAACGTCGGCCCCGCGCACATTCTCCTGAATCTGAACGTAACACTCGCCATCGGCGAACCGAGTCACCTGGGCTTGCCCTCGCGGCATGCCAAGAAAGTTGCAGACTTCATCGGCCAAAGGCTCGTTCGCCGTGCCGCTGAATATCTTGAACTTCTCGTCGGTTCGCGGACGCTGCTTTCGCTCGCCTTTTTCATCGGTCACAGGCGGGCTCTTCTTCTCAACAGCCTTGTCGGTCGGCGTCACCAAGGTAGCCATAGGTTTTCAGCCTTCAGCTGCTAGCTCTTAGCCTTTAGCCAAACCTGTCGACCTCGTGCTCGACAAAGCTAAGAGCTAAAGGCTAAGAGCTAAAAGCTTTTTCTGGCTGGGCCGCTAGGATTCGAACCTAGACAAAGTGCTCCAAAGGCACTTGACCTACCATTAGTCGACGGCCCAGTAAGCCATTGTTGATTGCTGATTATCGATTGTTGATTGTCCCTAAACCGGGGCGCTCCTAGATTCTCAATCAACAATCAAAAATCAACAATCAAAAATTTCGCGGCCCACCACGGACCGTGTGGCGACGGGCGCCTTCGCCCGTCCAAGCAAAGCCGAAGGCGAGCGCTCAGGGGCACAAATGCCGACCGCGCCAGTGATTAACCCTACTTCGCCACTATCCGCCGCCAGTACGCCCGCCGCGGCAGCGTCGCCGTCGTTTGCGCTGACCAGCCTTGCTTGCGAAGCTTGGCAGTCGCACCCACAGCCGCTGCCCGCGAAGCAAACAGGCCATACAAAGTCGAACCGGAACCCGACAAAGACGCGCACTTCGCACCCGCGCGCAAAAGCGCGCGCTTGCCACTACTCAGCTCGGGATATTCAGGAAAGACGACCTGCTCGAAGTCGTTTTCAATCCCAGCCCGGACAAGCCAGAGAAGCGGATTCTCGGCCCGGCCCCCGCTTGCCAAGAAATCAGAAGGAGCACTGGAGTAAGATTCGCTCAGCCACGCCGACAACCTGCAGCCAAGCTCACTCATTCTATCGGAGGCCATCGCCTCCGTCAATTTCATCGCCAGCGCAGCGCGGTTCCCGCGGGTGGTGTTGGGACGGGGAGTGTGGAGATCGCTTGTGTGGAGACGGGCGCCCTCGCCCGTCTGGGCCGAGCGCAGCTCGGCAGGCCCTTCCCCTCCCGCGCCACGCAATCGATCCCACTCCGCGAATGCCTTCGGAGTTGATACACCCACCTCTGGGGTGACCACCACACAGGCCGTCGCCGGAAAATCCGGAAGCGGATACACTTGCTCACCGCGCCCCACGCCCAATACCGTCCCGCCCACCAGAAACAATGGCAGGTCCGAACCAACCTCCGCGGCAATCCGAAGTTTTTCCGCAGCCGGCAAATTTTTTTTCGTTGCGCGCTCCAGGCCAACGAGAGTGGCGACAGCATTGGCCGAAGCCCCTCCTAACCCGCCTTGCACTGGCAGCCGCTTTTCAATGTCAACGATGACGCGCCCCTTCACCCGTAGAGCACGCATAGCCATCTCCACGATGCGGAAGCAAGTGTTGGACTCATCTTTTGGCACACGCGGGTCTGTGCATCGAATTTCAATTCCCGTTCCGCGCTCCACGTTTATGCGAATCACATCATGCAGCCCGATCGTCTGATAGACGGTTAATAGTTCGTGGAATCCATCTTCGCGAGGAGCTCCGATGCTCAGGCCAAGGTTGATCTTCGCGAATGATCGCACGGTGACGGTCATGGGGTAACGCTCATGGACGAATGATTGTAAATTCTCGAACGCGGATTTTGCGAAGCAATCCCTCGGGTTCTCTAATCTCGCCTAGGCGTTCCACCACCTTAGTAATCTCGACTACGCCCCAAAGTAAGAGCACTCTAAATTGTGATTCCAGTCACAAGGCCATTCCCTCCCCATTGAAACTGGAGCACATTGGCAAGACCGTTGCCGCCTCGGATATTTGTTGGGGCCCCTGTTCGGCATTCCCGCGAGTCGGGACGCAAGCGGAATCAGATGGGAATAGCGAATTTCACGCTCGTGCGAATGCCGGCTCACCGACTGGCTACGAGTCTGGGGGGATTAATATGCGTCGCGCCATTTGGCAATATTTTTTCTTGATTTTCTTATTGGTAACTTCGGTCGCAGCCTTCGCTCAGAGCGCCTACCGGGTCATCTCCGTTGTGGATGGCGGAACAATTTCCGGTACGGTGAAGTGGTCAGGCACGGTCCCGCACGTTTTGAGTTTCCCGGTCACGAAAGATCCAGCGATTTGCGATCCGGACGCGAAGAAGTCGGTCGACATGGAGCGGTTGATCATTGGACCGCAAGGCGGCATTGCGAACACCGTCGTTTACCTGAAAGACATTTCCCAAGGGAAAGCCATGGATCTGCCCGACCAACGGCGGCACCTCGATCAGAAACACTGCCGCTACATTCCGCACATTCTTCTGGTTCCCGAGAATGGCAACCTCAGCATGATGAGTTCGGACGCGACTTTGCACACCATTCACATGGATGGCGCAGCCTCGTATAATCTGCCATTTCCCTTCGTCGACCGTCCTACCACGCGCACCATGTCAACGCCAGGACTTGTACACTTGCGCTGCAACGGCGGCCATGTGTGGATGAACGCGGAGATGATGGTGGTCGCGCATCCCTACTACGCCGTCACCGATGAAAGCGGACGTTTCGAGTTCACAAATGTCCCGCCGGGAACGTATCAGATTGTGGCCTGGCATGAAGGTTGGGGGTTGGCGGGGAAAGAACAGGCTTACGACGTGCTGACCGAGCACAGCGTGCAACGTCCTATCTTCACCGAAGCGAAAACCTGGGCAAAATCGGTAACCGTGAGCGGGAATCAGAGCAGCACGGTCGACTTTGTGCTCTCGAACAGCAAATAAAAACAGACCTCAGACCTCAGACTTCAGACCTCGGGCCTCAGACTTCAGGCCTCAGGGCTGAAGTCTGAGGGCTGAAGTCTGAGGTCTGAGGTCTGAGGTCTGAGGTCCGAGGTTACTTATTTAACCGCGGCGTTTGTACAGAACCGCGAATTCGAATCCAGGATTGGGCGGAAACAATTCCGCAATTTTCCGCAAGCGCTCGGCCAGTGCGGAAGGCGCCAGCAAAGGATAGTCTCGCTCGCGCAAATCGTAATAGTCCACGTCAAGATAGAGCGATAGCAGATAGATCGAAATCGTGTCGGAAAAAGTTGCGTCGAGATATTCGTTCTTATAGCGCTCGTGGTCCGGACCGTCGGCCGTCGCCAGCTTGCGCGCTTCCCAGGCATCGAGAGAAGTTTCCCCGCGAATTCCGGCCTCGACTTGAGCCCACGCCAGTTCGCTGAAGTCGCGCGAAACTCCGGCGCGCTCCACCAGCGCGTGGCCAACGTTAATATAAAATTCGAAGGCGACGGAAAATTTGTCATCCATTAATCTCGTGGAGATGAAGACGCACTGCGAATCGCCGAGATTGAGATTACGATGGCACACGGCGTTGTCGCTGAGCGCCACATCGTAGCGATCGGCGATGACGGTTTCATCACCCTGGCTGACAGTCAATGGAACAAAGTAGTACGCCTTGCGCTCAAGTCCGGCCGCGATTTTTTTGGGAACGGCGGCAACCATACGCTCCAGGTCGAAGGAGTTGACCGCGACTTCCCCCGCAAAGGCATAACAGATCCCATTGGAAGCCTGGGAAACGGGCGTGAGCCGGACGACTTCAGACGGGCTGCGCGTGATGGCGGATGCGGCTTGCGACATGCTGAACTATTCTACACACCATCGCGCGCGGCTGCGAAACCGCGCCTCACAGCGCTGCGGCGCCTGGTCTGAACGAAATCGAGTCCGCGATGAAGCGGGAAGACAGAGGGATCTTCGCTATGAATGAATTTCCGGCATTTATGAAAAACGCTGCCAACCGGATCGCTACCAGCAGCCAAGCGACGCCGGGAGTGGAGGGATATGTATTCGATGGAGCGGATGGGAGCCAGATGGCATTCTGGACCTGCTCCCAAACCATGCCTTCGGCGGCCCATGTGCACGACTTCGATGAGTACATGCTCGTAGTGCAGGGCTGCTATACGTTAATCATTTCGCCGGCGAAGAGCGCTGAGCAGAGAGTACGCATCAAGGCGGGAGAGGAATATGTCATTCCACGCGGAACGCTGCATGGCGGCGAAGTGGAAGCCGGAACGCGAACCATTCACTGCTTCGGCGGGCAGCGCGCGAAGCGAGCCGAGCAGGACTCGAACTAAATGCGAACCAGTAGAATAGATTCGCAAATGGTCCCTACACGCGCAGCGCATGCCCCTCGTTTGTATGGAATTGTGGTGCGGGTTTGTGCGGTGACCTTTATTGGAACTCTGCTTTGCTTCGCCGTCAGTTTGCTGCTCGGTATCTTAGGCACGGTCATTGTTGCCGCGATGCGCGGCGTGCATCCGAATATGCGGATCGCCTACCGGCAGATTGCGCTGCCGGTTGCTTTGGTTGCAGGAGGAATTATTTTTGTGCTCGCCCTCGTGATGGAGATTCGGCACTACCGCCAGACGAAAACTTTGTCGGCGATTGAGAGGCTGGGCTAAGCATGCCTCGGCTAAACACGCCTCCCAGGATCGCGATCCCCCTGCCGCATTCTTTTGATTCTGCTTATGCCGAGCGGTCGATCCCGCAATATGAGCGCGCGGTTGAAATGGCCGGCGGGAAAGCCGTGCGCGTGCATCTCGGTCAAATGCCGGATGAGATCAAGAAACTGATGGAGAGCTGCGACGGAGTTCTTCTGCCGGGAAGCAAGGCAGACGTCGATCCAGAGAGGTTCAAGGCAGCGCGCTCGCCGCACACCGCTGCGGCTGACCCCAAGCGCGATGCGACCGATAATCTTTTGCTGGATGACGCATACCAGTCGTGCAAACCAATATTGGGCATCTGCTACGGGCTGCAGAGTTTAAATGTTTACCGTCACGGATCGCTGATCCAGCATATCCCGGATTTTCTGCCGCCAGAAATGCGCGCCAAGGTAGATCACGAAGCTGGCTCAAAGATTGCGGTCGCGCATACGGCCGCGATTGAGCAAGGCTCCAGACTGAGCGAGATTGTGTATCCAGCAGCGCATCGTCCGACCTCGGACGTTCAAGGTCCGATCATCGTACCGGTTAATTCTTCGCATCATCAATCTGCGGATGTGATTGGAGACGGGCTGCGAATTGTGGCGCGATGCTCGGAGGATGGAATCGTGGAAGCGTTGGAGGGAACCGCGCCGGACCACTTTGTAGTTGCAGTGCAGTGGCATCCAGAGAGATCGGTGGATGCGGACGCCGCTTCGCGTGCGATTTTTCAGGCTTTTGTGAAAGCGGCAAGCCAGTCATCGCGATGACCGACTCCTGGAGGCCGTCATCCCGAAACGCGGCGTACTTCAGCCGCGTGAGGGATCTCCGATAGATACGAGCCGGTGGGAGATCCTTCCCTCCGCCTGAAAAACGGCTCCGGGCAGAGCCTGCCCTGAACTTGTTGAAGGGATGACCCGAATTATCGGCCACCACCCTTTTTTCTTTTTCGCTTTCCCTTTTCGCTAGCGGATTTTTCCAGCAGGACCACCACGTGTGCGACGGCCGCGCCATCCAGGTTGAGCCCCTCGGGGGTTTTTGCTTTCAAGCCAACGCAGTCGGCATGCACTCCCAACAACTCAGCTACGCGAGTGCGAATGGCCGAAGTGTGTGGACCAATCTTGGGCGCTGCAAGAATCAGGCTGGCATCGACGTTCAAAACGCGATAACCCGCTTCGCGCACCCGCTTCAGGGCTTCGCGCAGGAACAGAACGGAATCGGCGCCCTTCCATTTTGCATCGGACGGAGGAAACAACGAACCGATATCGGGCGCCGCGATTGCGCCCAGCAATGCGTCGGTAAGGGCGTGAAGCAAAACGTCGCCGTCGGAGTGGCCACCGAGTCCTTTATCGTGCGGCAACGTGATGCCGCCGATCTTGAGGGGAGTGCCAGCGCGGAATTCGTGCGAATCGAAGCCGTAGCCGATGCGGAGGTTAGGTCGTGGGTCTTTGTTGAAAGGCATGAGTGGCTAGAGTTAATCCGTGGAAATCGGTGCAAAGCGGTGGCTACTTTCCTTGGCCACGGATTCGCACGGATTTCCACGGATCTTTTTTCTTTCATTGTCAAACAGGAGGCGGCGGAACTGTGGTCGCAACCCGAAGTTGAGCAATAAACCGACCTCCACTTCGGTCGCTCGCAGATAGTGAAGCAGTTGCGCCTCGTGGGCAGGTTCCAAAGTTCGGGAGGCCTTCAGTTCGAGTAGTACAAAGCCCTCAACGATGATGTCGGCATAGTATTGGCCGATTTGTCTGCCTCGAAACCACACCGGCACGGGAACTTCACAATCGGCTCTCAGGCCAGAGTCTTGCAGAGCGACTGCCAATGCCTGAGAGTAAGTGGATTCCAAAAATCCGTGACCGAGTTCGTTGTAAACGTCGTAAAACACACCGATGATCTTTTGGGTTAATTCGGCATGCTTTAGGTTATTCGGCTGCGAATCCATCACCAGCGAGTCTACGCTGCCAAACGGTTTATCCGTGAAAATCCGTGCCAATCCGTGGCTCATTTCCTTAAATAGAACTCCGCCAGTTCCATGTCGGCCGGTGTCGTAATCTTGATGTTTTTTGCAGAGCCCATGACCACCGCGACTTCGTGTCCCGAACGTTCGGCGAGCGAGGCTTCGTCGGTGCCCAGGAATCCGTCGGCGGAGGCCTCGTCGAAGGCTTTCTTGATCACACCGTAGTGAAACCCCTGCGGAGTTTGGGCTAACACCACTCCGGCGCGGGGAATAGTAGCTTTGACAATCGCACCTTCGGCAGTGCGCTCCACCTGCTTCACGGTATCGACAGCCGGAAGCCCGGCGATGGCGGCGCCATATTTTTTCGCGGCTTCGATCACGTCGTTGATGATCTCCGGCGTCACCAGCGGACGAACCGCATCGTGCACCAGAATTACATCGTCAGAAGCGGCGGAGAGTGCGCTTAATGCCTGGGCGACGGATTGCTGGCGGTGCTCGCCACCGACAACCAGTTCGATTTTTTTCTTCAGCACGTCTTTTGCTTCTTTGCACAGACGTTCGCGGAATCCTTCGATTTCGTTTTCGCGCAGGGCAATCCAAATTTCCGTGACCGCAGGAACGGCAGCGAATTTGCGGAGCGTGTGAATCAGGATGGGCGTCCCGGCCAGATCGGTGAATTGTTTGGAAGGATGCGGCTTTTTCGTCTTCGCGTCGAGCGCGCTGGGCATGGGAGCCATGCGAGTCCCAAGGCCGGCTGCCGGAATGATGACGATTACGTTCATGGCGGGGTGTAAGTATACGAGCGGCCAGAGGAAGACTTCAAATTATTCACGGCGACCTGCCGAACTCCCACCCAATTACGTCGTACCTGGTTTCGTTTCCAGCGCACCCGACGTCGAAAGCGGAGCAGGTGACGGCCCACTTACGGGGATCGGCGGAGCCGCGACCGACACAGTCTGCCGGCCATAGGCGGCGCGCTCGTCCCACTTGCCAAAGATCATTTTCCCGGCAGTGGTTTGCAGCACCGAAGTGACCGAAACGTCGATCGTCTTGCCAATCATTTTTCGAGCGTTGTCCACGACAACCATCGTGCCGTCGTCAAGATAAGCGACGCCCTGGTTGTATTCCTTGCCTTCTTTGAGAATGAAGACGCGCATCGTCTCGCCGGGAAGGACAATCGGCTTCAGCGAATTGGCCAATTCGTTGATGTTCAGGACTTCGACTCCCTGAAGTTGGGCCACCTTGTTCAAATTGAAGTCGTTGGTGATGATCTTGCCTTCATACACTTTGGCTAGTTCGATCAACTTGAGGTCGACTTCGCGGACGGCAGGGAAATCGTCTTCTACGATCTGAATCTGGAGGTTGGCGACTTTTTGCAGGCGCTGCAGAATATCGAGGCCGCGGCGGCCACGATTGCGTTTGAGCGAATCGGCGGAGTCGGCCACCAGTTGCAACTCGCGCAGCACAAACTGAGGCGTAACGATGATGCCGTCGAGGAAGCCGGTCTCGGCGATGTCGGCGATGCGGCCGTCGATGATCACGCTGGTGTCGAGAATCTTGTAGCTTTTCTTGCCGGTCTTCTCGCCGCCGAAGATGCCTCCCAATGCCGCCAGGTTCAGCAGATCGCCCTTGTTAGCCCCGACAATCAGGCCCACGTACGCCATCAAGAGCATCACCAGAATTTGCAGGAAGCTCTGCGTGTGGCCCTGGGGAATGCTGCTGCGGATGACCAAAGCAAAAAGATAAGCGCCGCAGATGCCGAGAATGCTCCCAATGGCCGCGCCAATCAGCCGCTTGAGGCTGATCGTGCGCAGCTTCCATTCGAACAGGACGATCGCGGCACCCAACAATGCGCCGACTCCCGCGTCTGCATTACGGGCCAGTCCGAAAGGTTCAATGACGAAGCAGGTTGCGGCAACAACAACAATAAAAAGAAGACGTACAAAAATGAGATCCACGGTAAACCTCCCCGCGAATGCTTGCCCATACCACCAGGCCATGCACCCGTGCCGCTTCCGCACGCCCCGGGCGGAAATCGGCCCTTCGCTTTCGCATGCGGGGCGCATGAATTAGGGGAATGAAGGAACGCCCCGTCCCGGCCGCTGGGGCTCGACCGGCAGTAAGCCAACCCCTTGAGTATATACCTCTGCAGGAAGGGCGGGGAACATCGAAGGACGGGGAGCGATCGATGCTGCCGGTCGCGATTTCTACAGTCCATTTCCGCGGCATCTACAGCAAGAACTGGGCCCCATCTTTGCCCATTCGGGCATCTCAGTGTAGCAATTCGTAATCCGCTCTCAGCCGGAGTGGATTGCCACGGCCCGTAGCCCATTCAAGAACGTTCTTGGAGGATGTATGCGAGCTTTTAGGTTTCTACAATTAGGACTTCTCGCGACCCTGATCGCGAGTTCGGCGGTTGTCTACGCGCAAGACGACAAACCACAAGAGGATAAACCCGCGAAACAGGAAGAGGCGAAACCGGCACAGCCTCGGCAAAATGAGGCCAGGCCTGCCGCAAAGCAAGAGGATATGAGGGCTCCAAAGCAAGATGAAGCGAAACCTGCTGGCAAGCAGGACGACATGAAGGCTCCCAAGCAGGAGGAAGCCAAACCAGCCACGGAACCGGCGCGTCCGGATCACCCCGAGGCTCGGCAAGAGGCGAGACCGGACAATGCTCGTCAAGACAACGCTCGTCCTGAGCCAGCGCGCCAGGAAGCTGGGCGGCCAGATAACGCCCACCCCGCCGCCGAGCACGGCCGCATTCCCGACGATCGCTTCCGCGCGAATTTCGGTCGAGAACATCACTTCCACCCGCCCCACCCACAGGTCGTCAGCGGCCGCCCGCAGTTTCAATATGGCGGCTATTCATTTGTACTCGCCGATGCCTGGCCGGCAGATTGGTCCTACGACGACGATTGCTATATCGACTACATTGACGGCGAATATTTCCTGTTTGACCTGCGTCACCCAGGAGTGCGGATCGCTCTGACGATTATGTAGTTCGGGGAGCCCTGCGCTTGCATTCTTTACGATGAGTGGGTCTGAGGCGTTCGGAGTTCCGGAAAAACATCCGGAGCGATGAACATCTCGGACCCAATTCTTTTGACCTTCACTTTCATCCGGCACGGGCTCAAGCAAGTTTTCGCACTGCTCTCCTCCTGCTAGACTTTTCTGCATGAAAGCTTTAGTTCTCACCCGCTTGTCGGGTCCAGATGCGCTCTCTATTCAGGATGTTCCCGAACCGGCGCCGAAAAGCGGGCAAACCCTGGTTCGGGTGAGAGCCGGGGGTTTGAACTTCGCCGACCTGATGACCACGCGTGGCGGCTATCCTGGAACTCCGCCGCCTCCCATGATTGCCGGGCGGGAGTTCGCAGGAATCGAAGAAAGCAGCGAGCGGCGCGTCATGGGATACGCTCAGTGGGCCGCGTTTGCGGAGAAGACGTCTACATACTCCAACATGGTGTGGCCCGCTCCCGAACGCTGGACTGACGAAGAGGCTGCCGCCTTTCCGGTTAATTTCTTCACCGCATACCTGGGCTATTGGCAGGCAGGAATGACACAACCTGCGGCGAAAGGGAAAAAACATCGCGTCCTCATTCACGCGGTCGCCGGAGGAGTGGGCACTGCAGCCGTGCAGATTGGGCGCTTGCTCGATGTGGACATGTACGGAACATCGTCGTCCGACGAAAAACTCGCGCGCGTGAAAGCGCTCGGCTTGCAGCACGGCATTAACTACAAGCAGCACGATTACGAAGAGACCGTGAAAAATTTAACTCACGGCGAAGGCGTCGACGCAGTCTTCGAAATGTTGGGCGGAGAGCATACCGCAAAAAGCCTGCGCTGCCTGCGCGATTTCGGACGCGTCATTCAGTATGGAACGGCAACCGGGAAGCAGCCCCAAATCGACGTGCGGGCCCTGTACGCGAAGTCGGCCAGCGTGCAGGGATTGTGGCTGACTTATCTGTCGCAAAAACAAGAAATCATGGAACCGGCATGGCATCAGCTTTCGGCATGGATTGAGCAAGGCAAACTAATTCCGCAAATTGGCCACGTCTTTCCTTTCGAACAGGCGGTGGAAGGCTACAAACTTCTGCAGGATGGCAAGAACTACGGCAAAGTCGTACTGAAAATTAGCTGACAAGTCTGCAGTGTGTTCGCCACTACCGTGCCGCTCTACTTAACGGTTCCGCTTTCCTTTCCAAATACCCACGCTTCACTGGCCAGAAAATTTGCCAGCGAGCAGATAACGATGGCAATCGCATTGGCGACGAGATAGTTCCCATGCATCTGCCCAACCATCCATTTCATCAGCGCCACATTGCCGACAATAGAAATGGTTCCGTTCGCGAGATGGAATCGAAGAAGCCGGAGCAGCCAGTCACAACTAGATTTTCCACTAGGTTTACCTATCTGTAATCGCCCGCTCTGGGTTCGCCCGATCTGGGTTCGATCCGCCCAGGTGAAGCGTTCGTGCCAGACAAAGTTATGCAATATCGCGCCTTCGACGGCCATCGCTGTCGCCGCAAGATAATTAAAGTGCAGGATGCTTTTCAGAAAAAACAGCGCGGCGAACTGTACCGGAATGCCAATTCCGCCCACCAGATTGAACTTGCACCACCGCACAAACGTGGAAGGCGAAATATTATTTCTAGTTGTATTTTCTTTTTTCGTTCCGGGAGCCGTGCTTTTTCTCGCGAGGCTCGTGATCGCTTTCATTGCGAGATCCTCTCTTCGCGATAAAGCCGTACCGTGTTCTGCAATGTGAAAACTACGAGCATCAATCCCATACCTGCCAGGCCGATTGCTCCCCCGACGTCGAACAGTTGGTAACGCCGATGGAAAAGATGCACCACCGGCTTCCAGAACAGGACAACGTTTCCGACAGAGAGGAGAATGCGCAGTTCCGTGGGGCCGAATCGCCAGAATGACAGGTGAAATTCTCCCAAAGCATAAGTCGCCAAATACGACTGGATTGAAAGCACGAGAAAAGCGATGAGCAGGCCGATGGCGATCGAGGGATGCATGAATCCCGACTCGGCCAGTCCGCCCATCAATGCCAGCGCGCCGAAAGTATCGACCATGTGGTCGACGTAGAAGCCGTAGCGCGGGCGCTGGCGCTGGCGCACGCGTGCAAGCGTGCCGTCGAGGGAGTCGCCCAGCCAGTTCAGGGCCAGACAAACAATCACGCCGAGGAGTGCGAAGCGGTTGTAGCGAGCCAGGGCATAGCAGATTCCGGCGCAAATCTGCGCCGCGAAACCAATGCCCGTTAAATGGTCGGACGTGACGCTACGCGGAGTGCGCGCGGCCAGCCACAGCAACGCTCGTCGTTCGGCGGACGCAACCCAGCTTTCCTGAACGCGCCGCATCTCCCGATGCGACCGTAGTCCGTGTATCCTCGGCGCTTTGACAGTAGTTTGGGAAATGAGGGCTTGCTTTGATGTTGCCATTGGTTCACCTCCTAGGTTTTTACTTTCTTCGCAGGCTCAGATTGCCGCGGCCGGACGCTAGCGGCAATGCACTGGCCGTCAACCGAAACTCAAATGGAGATCATCGGAGAACTCGTTAAGCAGGAAAGGGTTACGAGTCAGCATCACTTCCAGAAGTAACTTGTGGAACTCCCTTTCGTTGTGCTCAGATGAACCTCATGCCGGAAACTCTTGTCGTCCAACCTCAATCGCCGCCGGTGAACGCCTCGGCCGCGAACGGCCGTTCCATGAACTGGTATTTCGTCTTCTTCTTCATTTCCGGCTTCTGTAGCGTGTTGTACGAATTGGTGTGGCTGCGGCTTTCCATGGCGCAATTTGGCGTTACCACCGCCATGGTTTCGATTGTTCTTTCCGTCTTTATGGCGGGAATGGGGTTGGGATCTTGGGGAAGCGGCAAATGGCTGCGCACTCGTGGCACAGATTTCTTCGCTCTTCGCTTCTACGCCATCATCGAGTTGTTGATCGGAGTGTCGGCAGTTGCAGTTCCTTATGAACTTTCCTGGGGCCGGCGCATCCTGGAAAGTCTGGGCGTTACGTCTTCGTGGGGCTACTACTCGATTGCGGGCTTGTGGGTAGGCTGCACCTTAATTCCGTGGTGCGCGCTGATGGGCGCAACCATTCCGGTGGCCATGCGTGCCATTGGACAAAGTCTGCCTCGGGAGGCCGCGCGCTCGTTCAGCTATCTTTACATGGCGAATGTAATGGGCGCCGTGGCCGGAACTATCCTTCCGCTGTTTCTGATTGAGCTATTGGGCTTCCGCGGAACGTTGAGTTTTGGAACGTTATGTAACTCTCTGATTGCTCTTGCGGCCATGATGCTCGCAAGCCGCGTGAAGCGAGTTGAAGGCGCCGATGTCCCTGTGCCGGAAGTACCGGCGCGCAGCGCAACGAAAGGGAGCTCGTTGCTGTTGCTCCTTTTCCTGACCGGCCTCAGCAGCATGGGCATGGAAGTGGTGTGGGTGCGGCAATTTACTCCCTACCTGGGAACCGTGGTCTATGCCTTCGCTTTGATCCTGGCAATCTATCTCACGGCCACCTTCATCGGCTCCGCCGTCTATCGAAACTGGAGCGCTCGCGGAGATCTACAAAAAGACCGGCAGGAAAGCCCCCTGCTGTGGATGCTCCTGGCGCTCTCCGCTCTGTTTCCGCTGGTCACGTCGAGTCCCACTATCGAACTGCGCCACATTCCAAGAGTGATCCTGGGCATTGCAGGATTCACCGGCCTGCTCGGATTTCTCACTCCGATGCTGGTCGATCGCCGTTCCGGTGGAGACCCCAGCCGTGCCGGAAGTGCGTACGCGATCAACGTACTGGGATGCCTGTTCGGACCGCTTCTCGCCGGATTTTGCCTGTTGCCCTACATGAGCGAACGCTGGGCGCTGATCATCCTCGCATCGCCTTGGCTCATCGTCGGACTGAAGCCGGTTCTGCCGGGAGCGCGCGTCAGTTCAATGGCACGCGCGGCAGCTTATGCGCTCTTGCCATTGGCAGGGCTGCTCGTTTTCGTGGGCAAGGGCTACGATGAAAAATATCCGCAGGGGCAAGTGTTGCGTGATTCAACTGCCACCGTGATTGCCTCCGGCAGCGGTATGGGAAAGCAGTTGCTGGTGAATGGCTACGGCATGACGAGCCTGACGCCCATCACCAAAGTGATGGCGCATCTTCCCCTGGCTTTTCTCAACCGTCCCCCGCAGAACGCGCTCGACATATGCTTTGGCATGGGAACTACCTTCCGCTCTCTGCTCAGCTGGAACATCGACTCGACGGCAGTGGAACTCGTGCCCAGCGTGCCGAAATTGTTTGGATATTTTCACAGCGATGGTCCCGAGCTTCTCCGATTGCCCAGGGCGCACGTCGTGGTCGACGACGGACGGCGCTATCTGGAGCGCAGCACGCAGAAATACGATCTGATTACCATCGACCCTCCGCCGCCGGTTCAAGCTGCGGGATCGAGCATGCTTTATTCGCAAGAGTTCTATGCTGCGGCGCGCAAACGTTTGAAACCGGGCGGAATTTTGGCGCAGTGGCTACCCTACGGTGACGACGAGGATTTGACTGCTGTCGCGCGATCTCTGCGCAACTCATTCCCCTACGTTCGCGTCTTCCGCTGGCCAACCCACTTCGGACCGCGCTGGGGCTTTCACTTCCTGTGCAGTGAACAACCTCTACCCAATTTGACCGGACCCGAGCTTCAGCGCCGGCTGCCTGCGGCAGCTGCCGCCGATCTCACGGAATGGGCCG
This sequence comes from uncultured Acidobacteriaceae bacterium, assembly GCA_963801885.1. Lineage (GTDB taxonomy): Bacteria > Acidobacteriota > Terriglobia > Terriglobales > Acidobacteriaceae > Sulfotelmatobacter. Next base: position 778,498 of record CAWDGL010000008.1, on the reverse strand, counting down.
ATCCGGACGCGCGCGATCAGGCTGCCTTGTCGGCTTTCAACAGCCTTCTGGCAGGCGAAATCTCAATCGACGACATGATTGAGCGGTCTCCTTCAACCCCTGCTCTTACCGACGACCGCCCCATCAACGAATACTATCTCCTCCGAAAGTGGCAGGCGTCGATCAGACATTAAACGTCGGCCGGACTTCGGGCTGATGGACAAAAGTACACTTTGTCCCACCTTTTGCTCGTCCAGAACATCTAAATTGAGAGACATTCAATAAAAGGTTGGATGGTCTGGACGTCGCTTACCTGCGAGATCTTCTCCGCGAAAAGTCGGTTTCGCTTAAGTTGAAACGGTCGACCACCGCGGCGAGCGTTTTCACGCACGCTTTTGAAAGGAACGGTTATGAATAAACGCAAGGTTTTAGCGAGTGCAACTTTCCCCACTGCAATTTTAGCTCTCGCGATCTGCTGGTGCGCAGTTCCGCGGCTCGCTGCCCAGCAGGCAACAGCCAACGGAGTCCCCGCGCACATGGTTGTAACGGTTGAACCGCATCATGGCTCCGATGTAGCCAACGTGAACCGCGAAGATGTCATGGTGTTTGAGGGAAAAGATCGCGACACGGTTACCGAATGGGTTCCCGCGCTCGGAGATCATGCCGCGCTCGAATTGATGATCATGCTGGACGATGGATCCAATGCCAGCCTGGGACCGCAGTTGCAAGATCTTCGGAAGTTTATCGACTCACAGCCGGCATCGACCAAGATCGGCATTGCCTACATGCAGAATGGTGTCGCCAAAATTGAACAGAACCCGACCAGCGACCATGCCCAGGCGGAGAAAGCACTGCGTCTTCCCATGGGAATACGCGGAATCAACGGCAGCCCGTATTTTTCTCTAACCGATTTGATTAAGCGCTGGCCGGCGACCGATGCCCGCCGCGAAGTATTGATGGCCTCTGACGGAATTGATCGATACTACGGGACTAATGATCTGCTCGATCCATATCTGCAGAATGCGATCGACGATTCCGTGCGCGCCGGCGTCCTCGTCTCAGCGATCTACACACCCGGCGTAGGTCACTTTGGCCATAGCTACTGGCAGACCTATTGGGGCCAGCTTTATCTGGCGGAGCTTGCGGAAAAAACCGGCGGCGAAGCCTACTACATTGGATTCAATGGGCCGCCTGTGTCGTTTGCGCCTTATCTGAAGGACCTCGAAAATCGTCTGGGACATCAGTACTTCCTAAACTTCCTCGCCAAGCCGCCGAAGAAAGCAGGATTTGTACAGGTCAGGCTGAGGACGGAAGTGAAGAACGTCGACCTCGTTTCGGCAGATCGAGTTTGGGTTTCGCCGCCGCCGGAATAGAGCCAAGGATAGGAATGATTAGCCGAGCCGAGTGGAGGTCTGCCCGACGTAACTGTCTGATCGCTTGAGATTCCGATAAGATTGAGCATTCCGATCGGGTCTCAATGAAGAAACTGCCTCGTTTTTTTCAGCCGTCGCACCAGCACACGGTGTTCTCGGCGACGGTGCTGCTGATTTCGGCAGTGATGTTGTCGCGCCTCATCGGATACGCTCGCGACGCATACATCGCATGGGCCTACGGCGCGGGTGGCCCGACGGACGCTTACGTCGCCGCTTTCACACTGCCCGACTTTCTCAACTACATTGTGGCCGGCGGCGCGGCTTCCATCACCTTCATTTCTATCTACACGAGATTCCTGGCTGAGAAACGCGACGCCGACGCTCAGAAAACTTTCTCCATCATCATCACTGTGATGACGGCCGTAATGATCGTGGGAACGATCGCGACGGAAATTTTCGCTCCCCAGTTCGTACGCTGGTTCGTGAAAGGATTTTCGCCGGACAAGATCGAACTGTGCGTTCACTTGACGCGGATTCTGCTGCCGGCGCAGATTTTCTTTTATGTGGGCGGAGTGGTCTCGGCTGTCCTGCTCTCTCACCGCCTGTTTTTGTTTCCAGCATTCGGACCGCTGATCTACAACCTGTTCATCATCCTCGGCGGAGTACTGGGCGGAAAGCATTTTGGCATCGCTTCTCTGGCCTATGGAGCGCTGATCGGAAGCATTGCCGGGCCGTTCCTCGCCAGCGTGATTGGCGCGGCGCGCATTGGCACCGGTTACCGCCCATCGTTTGATGTGACTAATCCAGCATTTCGCGAGTGGGTGAAATTATCGATACCGCTGATGCTGGGAGTGTCACTCGTGACGGCGGATGACTGGATTCTGCGGCACTACGCATCCAGCGGCGTGGGCGACATCACGCGCCTTACCTTTGCCAAACGATTGTTCGCCGTGCCGATCGCCGTCTTGGGACAAGCCACCGGCCAGGCCTCGCTGCCTTTTTTTGCCCGCCTGTTTAATGAGAAGAGACTGAAAGAATTTGCCGGGACGGTGAATGATTCGGTCTACCGCGTGTCGGCTGCATCGTTTCTGGCCAGCGCATGGATGATGGTGGCGGCCCTGCCTTTGATCGATCTGGTATACCGCCGCGGAAAATTTCTTTTCGGCGATTCGCAAACCAGCGCCGTTTATTTTTTCTGGTTCTCGCTTTCTCTGGCGTTGTGGTCGGCGCAGGGTCTTTACGCGCGGGCGTTTTACGCGGCGGGCGATACGTTCACGCCCATGGCAGCCGTCAGCATAATTACGGTCGCGTCGCTGCCCGTGTACAGTACTTTGTTTCACCGGTTCGGCGTAGTGGGACTGGCGTGGTCTTCGAATATTGGGATTGGCATAAATTTGCTGGCGCTGGCTTGCCTGCTGCATTACCGGAAACTGGTTTCACTGGCCGAGATGCGCTGGGGAGAACTGGGGAAAGCACTGTTGGTAGCCATTGTTGCCGGCGCGATTAGTTTTGAGGTAGCAAAAGTCGTGCCGTTCACCATCTCCGGCCATGGCAGCCGTCTTGCAGATCTCATGCAACTGGCGATGGTATCGCTGACGTGGGCCGCGGCCGTGGCTGCCGGATTGTGGCTATTGCGCTCGGAACTGCCGGGAGATTTACGGCGACGCAAGGGCGCGGTCTATCCGGAAGTCGCGCAGGTCGAGACCCGGGAAATTCTGGGGTCCGGGAAGTAAGAACAGGGCCGTTACTCGACAGCACACGCTATACTAAAAATGCGAAGAGCGCTATGACTACCGCAATCAAGGCGGTTTCAATTCAAACTCTCGTGGCCGCACTTGGCCAGTTGCCGGAGTCGGCATTCGACCGTACCGATCGCGTGAAACAGCTCTTGCAGGAAATGCCGGTCAACCCCGAGTCACTCTCTCCTTATCTCACCTGGAGCAGGCAACACTACACACGAAATCTCATCGACCGAACTCCGTTGTATGAATTGATGGCCATTTGCTGGGAAGTCGGGCAGGCAAGTTCGGTGCACAACCATCGCGACCAGAATTGTTGGATGGCGGTGCCCATCGGGCGCTTGCAGGTAGAAAATTTCCATCTCGTCCACCAGGACTTGCAAAGTGGGCGTTGCCGGCTCGAACCCAGCAATACGGTCGAGATGAATATCTCACAGCCGTGCGCAGTCGATCCGGCGGATCCCGTGCATCGCGTGGTAAATCCGCGAGCCTTTAATCAACGCGCGGTGAGTCTGCACGTTTATTCGCGGCCCTTCGACACCTGCGTGGTCTATTCGCCCGAACAGGGTACTTGTGGGGAAATTGAGCTGCACTTCAATACTGCGTACGGAAAAAATGTGGAGCACTGATTGTCGATGTATCAGCGCATAGATTTTGCGGTTGTAATCGTAATTCTTCTTTTGGCGAATGCAGCGTGTACGAAAGCTCCCCCCGATAGCCACGCTGTCCCACGGATTGACCGTGTAGGCGCGTCGCCAGTGGGAACAACACAGACGGTTCTTCAGAAAACTTTCACCCTGAAGACTTCCGCCACATTCGCTTTCGAACTCCCCGCTCATGCGGCCCAACCGCATCTTCGCGGAAGCTTCCAATCGTTTGTCGGCCAAATACACGGGGATTCCGACGATTCCGCGAATATCGACTTCGCTGTCTTGAACCAGGATCAACAGAACGAATCGGCCGATGGTCACGCGAGTGACGCTGTTTTCTCTGCCGAACCGTCGCATGACCAGACAGTCAACATCGATCTACCACCTTCTTTCAACGAACCCGTGAAGTACTACATCGTCTTCAGCAACAGCACCAGCACCACGAGTAGCGGCAAAGCGGTGGAAGCGAACTTCCGCGTCGATTTCTAGCCGCTTTTCTGCTGCTAAACTAAAGTTGTTGCCAGCTCGCAAAAAATTATCGGAACCGACCCAGCCCGCGGCTTCCTCAATAGGAGCAGCCGACGCCAAAACCACGCCCATCCGGGCATCTGAGGCCCCGTCGGCGCATGGCCGCATCTATCTCATCGATACCATGTCGTTCATCTTTCGCGCTTATCACGCCATGGCGCGGCAGCGGCCCATGTCGACCAAGACCGGTCTGCCGACGGCAGCGATTTATGTCTTCGTGAACATGCTGCGCAAACTGCGCGACGATTTTTCTCCGGAATTTCTGGCCGCAGTGTTTGATGTGGCCGGCCCGACATTCCGCGACGAACAAGCCGATGCCGTAACCAGCATCAAGAAGTTCGACATCAAGACGCAGACCTTCACTGAAGTGGAATACAAAGGCTACAAAGCGAACCGCGTGGCCATGCCCGAGGATTTAGCGCAACAGGTTCCTTACATTCGGCGAGCACTGGAGGCATATCGCATTCCCATCCTGGAAGTGGTGCGCTTCGAAGCCGACGACGTGATTGGCACTCTGGCCCGCAAGGCGTCTGAGGCCTCGCATCCCGTCTATGTCGTTTCCAGCGACAAGGACATGATGCAGCTGGTCAATGACAAAGTTCAGATTCTCAATCCTCCCAAGGACAATCTGATCTGCGACGCGGCGAAGGTGGAAGAAATTCTCGGCGTACCTCCCGAGCGCGTAATCGATGTGATGGCGCTGCGCGGCGACAGCATCGACAACATCCCCGGCGCGCCGGGCATCGGCGACAAAGGTTCGGTGGAAATTATCAAGCGCTTCGGAACCGTCGAGCACGCGCTCGAACGAGCGGCCGAAGTCGAAAGGAAAACCTACCGCGAATCGTTGCAGAACAATCGCGACACAATTCTCTTCAGTAAGAGCATGGCCACCATCGACACCAATGTTCCCATCGAGCTGGATGTGGAATCGATGCGCGCCGGTGACCCGGACCTGGATGCGCTGCGCGCGCTGTTTACCGAACTCGAATTTACCTCTTTGCTGAAAGAATTGCTGCCCGTGGTCGCGGTGAGCGAGACCCACTACACGGAGGCGAAATCGGCCGCCGATGTGGAGCGAGTACTCGGTGCCGTTTCCGTTGGAAGCACGCTCGCAGTCGCGGTCGAGCAGAAAGAAGATGTAGTCGCGGAGGAAAAGGAAGAACCGGAAAAAGAAAAAGAGAAAGAGAAAGAAGAAGAACAGCAGGCCGACCAGCTTTCCTTTCTGGAAAGCGATATGGGAGGAGGTCTTGATGGATCGATGGGGACTTTGGGCGGGATTGTAATCCGCCCGAACCCTGCGCCGCCCGCGTGTTGCGTAGCAATATCGGCTGCGGCGGGAACGGCTGTGATCGTGCGGCTTGACTCGGATAGTGCCGGCGAAAGAATGCGAGCTGTGTTGACCGATCCGGCTGTGGCCAAGTCCGTGCACGACTATAAAGCGGCGATTCATACGCTGGACTCGCTTGGCATTTCCCTTGCTGGTGTACGTCATGATCCGATGCTGTATTCCTATTTGCTCGATCCCACTTATTCCTCGCACCGGCTTGCGGATGTCGCACTGCGCCGGTTCAATTTAAAACTGGCTGAAGAACTCGCCGAATCTGCCGACATGACCGGGCGTTTGGCAGGCGCGCTGCGCAGCGAAGTCGAACATACGGGTCTAGCCAAACTTTACGAAGAAATCGACTTGCCGCTTGCGCCTGTATTGGCGCGCATGGAGCAGGCGGGAGTAAAAATCGACACCGCGGCGCTCTCGCAGATGTCGAGCGAACTGGAACGCGAGATTGCGGCCAAGGCAAAAGAGATCTACGAAGTTGCAGGGATGGAATTTAACGTGGGATCGCCCAAGCAGTTGGGCGATGTTTTATTCAATCGCATGAACTTACCGAAGCCGGTGAAATATGGCAAGGGACGGACGATTTCTACCGCGGTCGACGTGCTTGAAGAGCTGGCTGAGAATCATCCCATCGCGCGCATGGTTTTGGACTATCGCCAGCTGACGAAGCTCAAGTCCACTTATGTGGATGCTCTACCCGTGTTGATTCATCCCGCAAGCGGCCGTCTGCATACCACGTTCGGGCAGACGGGAACCGCGACGGGACGGCTTTCTTCGGCGAATCCGAACCTGCAGAATATTCCCATTCGCACCGAACTCGGCCGCGGAATCCGCGCCGCGTTCATTGCCGAGCCTGGACATGTGCTGTTGACTGCGGATTATTCGCAAATCGAGTTGCGCCTGCTGGCGCATTTTTCGCACGATCCCGCTTTTGACGGAAGCTTATCGTCGCGGCGACGATGTGCACACATTGACCGCGTCGCAAGTCTTTGGCGTGCCGCCTTTGATGGTCACCGCGGACCATCGCCGCCAGGCCAAAGTAGTGAACTTCGGCATTGTCTACGGACTCTCGCCTTTCGGACTTTCGCAGAACTTGGGCATCGAGCCCAGCGAAGCCAAACAATTTATTGCGGCATACTTCGAAAAATACAGCGGAGTGCGCGCCTTTATCGACAAGACTTTAGAAGAAGCCAGGCGAGTGATGAAAGTAAGAACTCTTTTCGGACGCGTGCGGCCGATCCCAGACATCAACAGCAAAAACTCGAACCAGCGCGGATTTGCCGAGCGCACCGCGGTGAATACCCCCTTGCAAGGAACTGCGGCGGACCTGATTAAGATCGCGATGATTCGCATCGATGCGGCTCTGCGCGAGCGCGGAATGAAGTCGAGAATGACGCTGCAAGTTCACGATGAACTGGTGTTCGAAGTCCCTGAGAATGAAGTGGAGATGATGCAGCCGCTGGTTCGCGAGCACATGGAAAAAGTCCACGCCTTGGCCGTACCGTTGCAGGTGGAGATGGGAGTGGGGCCGAACTGGAGAGATTTAGAGTAGAGTTTGTAGTGTAAGATGATTGAGTTAACCCCTCCGCTGGAGGCTGACGATGCTTTGCCGCGACCGTCACAATCAGCGGAACCCTTCCTAGTCGGGACGTGGCTCAGCCTGGTAGAGCACTCGCTTGGGGTGCGAGGGGTCGGCAGTTCAAATCTGCCCGTCCCGACCATTCTCCTTTAATGCTGTTCGCAAGGTCCTTCACTTCGTTCAGGATTTCGCCAGCGCGCTCCCGCCCCTAAACGGCAAAACAGCTGACTCCTCCCACTAGCATTCAGTCGTTTGTTCTCGGTGAGCCCGACTTAGTCTTCATCGATCGTCAAGTGGATTTCTTTCATTTCCTTAATTTCCGTGATCACAATCGCATGCGTCCCGGTGCGCTCAAATACGGTTCCGCTGGCCCGCACGTACTTGCCGACGAATGGCATCAGTGCCTGCCGCTGATCCGTGTCCGGCATTTTGTCGGAGATGGGGAAATACAAGTAACCGTCCTTCGTCAGAATCACCAACGGCGAACCACCCCTCACGCAGTCCCTCACGCATTTGAGGCTTAGGTTCGTCGCAGTTCCATCCAGGTTCTGAATGGGACAGGCAACATCCCGAACCAGGCCCTCGATGGTTGCTTGCGAAGCATTAGCCCGGGCGCCTGCCATCGAAGTCCGCTGCGGAGAGTCAGACGCCGCCAGGGCGGAGACTATTGCGCAGCCTGCCAGCAAGCAAACACTCAAGAATCGGCTCATCGGTTCTCCTTGTCATTCTTAATTTCTTATGGGCATTGCACACCCTGCTGCCAGCGTCGTCAAGCCGGGGTTTGAAGATTCGATGCGGTTGGGTCTTGAACCGCTGAAAAACTGGTTCAAAACTGTCCGTGAAAAACAGAACGGTTGAAAATCGTCCGCTAAGGCCAACCCACATTTTCGAATGCTGACACACAACAGGCGAGGCCGCCGAGCTTGTCCCGGTTATTGCAGCTTCGCGTATTCGGCTTTGGCTTGCTTCAGGATGGGGAGACTGGGGTCGGCGTCTTTCCAGAGGGTAAGGAAGTCTTTGTAGGCGGCGAGGGCGCGAGTGCGGGCGAGGTCAGCGACGGCTCCCTGCCCCTGTCCTTGAAAAATTTTCGCCTGCAAGGCGTTGGCACGGGCCACGCCCAGATGCGCCAAGGCTCCGGTCCAGCAGTTCCAGACGATGCCGCTGTGGTCGATGATCTTCTGGAACTCGGCGGCGGCTTCTTTGCCTTGTCCGGCGGCCAGGTAAGCCTGCCCGCGAATGTACGTCGGATAGAGGCAGGAAAGATTGCAGACGAAACTGATTGTCCCTAGCTCGGCCGGTGAAGCAGCAGCTTGCAGCGCAGTCAGGGCGGAGACGGGGTTCTTCTTGTTTAGTGCCAATTGCGCCTGAATCGCTGGCAGCCACAGCGACTGCATCTGCGTGTCCAGTGGGAGGCGTTTCCCCAAATCTTGGGCCAGGGATTCGGCTCGTGCCGTATCGCCCGCCATGGCCAAGGCGAGCCCGGCTTCGACCTCAACGCCCGGACTCGTGGGAACCAGCTTCAAAGCCTCTGCTGCAGATTGCCGGGCTTCCGCAGGATTGCCGTAAACGGCTTCCCGCTGAGCGGCGATCGCTTGCCAGATTGCGCCGTTTTCCTTGCTGTCCGCCCGAATGGCCGAGTCCACAGCCCGCTTGGTTAGTTCCCGCGCGTTGCCGAGATGACCGCCGTAGGCTTCGGTGTCGGAGGCGAGCGCCAGTCCAAAATTCTCATAGTCGGGCTTGCCCCCAAACCACTGTTGTTGTTCCGCCATCGCCGCCGAGTCCGCTCCCAGGAAGGCAAGAGCGTAGAGGGCATCGTGGAGAATAAAAGGATCCAGTTTTCTCGCCTGCGCTTCGTGAATGATCTGCCGCGTTTCGTCGAAGCGCTGCAAGGCAAGAGTGTAGTTGGCAAGATTCCCGTAAAAAACCAACTTATCCGGTGCAAGGCGCAGGCCTTCCTTTGTGATCTCCGTAGCTTGCTCATACTGCCCCTGCCAAGAGAACACTACGCCCAAACTGTTGTACGCTCTGGACTCCTGTGGGTAGCTCTCAATGATCTCCCGATACGCCGGGACCGCTTTGCCTATTTCCCCGGTTACACTCCGATAGTAGGTGGCGGCGATCCCCAGCCTTTCCCGCTCGCTGGCATGCTCGCGCAACTGGAATGCTTTGGCGAAGTAATCGCTGGCCCGCCCTAACTCGCCGAGACTGGAGTAGTCGCCACCCACTCCCTCATAGCCCATGGCAAAATTCGGATCAAGCTCAATGGCACGCTGATGGTAAGGCAGTGCTGCGGCGTAGCCTTTCTCGTTCCGGGCCTTCTGTCCGAGGCTGTATGCTTTCAGAGCTTCGAGGGAGGACGTGGTGGCCTCTGCGAGCGGAACATCAAGTTTCTGCACCGTGGCCAGCGATTCGCCGAGTTCGCCACGCAGCTTCGAGGCCGCGTCGCCCAGCGCGTCCAGCACCTTCTCCTTGGACGCCGCCGTCACCTGCTGCTCGGCCAGCGGGTCTTCACTCTGGCAGTTCACGGCCTTCAATCCCAGGATGTATTGGTTGCCCAGACTGGCGATCGAGCCGGCAATGTATGCCTTGCTGCCCGCTCGCTGGCAAAGCTCGCGGGCAACGTCGGGCGTGAGTTTGGTGTCGGGTGGCTTCGTCATCAGTTTCAAGGTCGCCGCGACTTTGTTGTCCGGGAGCACATTCAGAAATGGCGACTGGTTCAGAGAGACGCTGAGCGCGGTTTTGAGGGTGTCGTCGAAGACGGGATCGCCGGTTTCGTTGCTGAAGTCGGCTAGCACGATGGTGTCTTTGTCGGTCAGGCGGTGTGCGGTCTGTTGTCGCGAGCGATAGTAAATGCCAGCGGCGAGGATGAGCGCGAGCACGATGGCAGCAGCGACGTAGCCGCCGAGCTTTTTTCCGAAATAGCCTCGGCCTGAACGGCCGGGGGCGGCCGTTCCCACATGTTCCGTGGCGGACGAGGTCTGTGTGGGCACGGACGCATTCGTCCGTTCGGTGGAGCGCAGTTCGACTGGATCCACGTCAGCCGCCACTGCCACCGCCCCCGAACTCGCTGCTCTGGCTCGTCCCGTCTCGGTATCCCGCTTCAGCCGTTGCAGGTCGGCTCGCATGTCAGCTGCGTTCTGGTAGCGAAGATTGCGATCTTTCTCCAGCGCCTTGTTGAGGATGTCTTCCAGCTTGGGCGGAATATCGCGATTGAACCGAATCGCAGGTGGCGGATCGGAATTCAAGATGGCATTGAAAATCAGCGCCGTGGTCTCGCCGGCGAATGGCAATGTTCCCGTTGCCATTTCGTACAGAACTGTGCCGAACGAAAACAAATCGGTGCGGGCATCCAATTCCTTGCCCTTGGCCTGCTCGGGAGACATGTAGGCTACGGTTCCGAGCGTGGAACCGGGACTGGTGAGATGATCCGCGTCCATGGAACCAGTTGCGGTGTTGAGCGAAGCAATGTGGCTCGAAGGAGTACTCACCAGGCTGACTTTCGCCAGCCCGAAATCCAGAATTTTGGCGTGCCCGCGCCTGGTGACGAAAATGTTCGCGGGCTTGATGTCGCGATGAATAATGCCTTCGCTGTGAGCGGCATCGAGGGCATCGGCAATCTCAATGGCCAGCGACAGAATCAACTCGGTTTCCATCGGCCGTCCAGCAATGCGATGTTTCAAGGTCGCGCCGTCCAGGAACTCCATGGCGATGAATGCGTCGCCGTGCTCGTCGTCAATTTCGTGGATGGTACAAATGTTCGGATGATTCAGTGCCGAGGCGGCCCTGGCTTCTCGCTGAAAGCGGCTGAGAGCTTGCAGGTCTTTGGCCACATTGTCAGGCAGGAACTTGAGGGCAACAAAGCGGCCCAGCTTTATGTCCTCGGCCTTGTAGACTACGCCCATCCCGCCTCCGCCGAGTTTCTCAAGGACGCGGTAGTGAGAGATAGTTTGGCCGATCATGGACTGAAATCTTATGGACTGAAATCTTAGGTCTAGCTGTAGGGCAAGTCAATGACGACTGGGAACTGGGTGACGTCTCAGAGCAATGCTTGGTGTCAACATCGCCATTCCGCTCAAGCTGAGAGCAGGAAAGTTTCGGAAATCGTCTGCTCGGACCGAACAATCTTCATTTTTAGTTTCGAATTTCAGATCGAATGGTTTTCTGCAAAAGGGTCATTGCCATACGCCACTTGTTGAGCAACAGCTGAGCAAATTCGGCCGGTTTCCACCTTCGCGCAAGCATTCAATCTCGACTCAGGGTCGGCTTACGGCCAACGTAGCAGCAGCGCTGTATAGCCGCGAATAGAGAAGGTGCTTCCAGAAGGCGCTTTCACCTGGGCCAGAGCGACGCCGTCCTTCGCATCGAGTCCCGGTCCACTCAAGCACATGGCGTGGCCGGCACGGTGCGCGGCCAAGGCGCCATTGAGTTGCACCTTAACTGGCGCGGCGTCCTTGTTGATCAATGCAAGCTGATGTTCTTCACCGTTGTGGGCGAGCCACGCTGTGAGGCTTGCCTCTCCTTCAGCGGTGCAACTCTGGAGTTCCCACCCGGCGAACTGTTCGGCGAATTGCATGCCGAAATAGAGCGGTCGCAACTCAGCCGAAAGACTTTCACCAATGGCAATCGGAGTGTAGAGGCCGTCACCGCCTCCGTGCAGGTTTACCCCGCAGTATCCTGCCAACGCGCATGTCAGCATGTAATCCGCTCCCCATAACGCCGAGGCGAATGCGTCACTGACGCCCGGTTTTCCTCCTCCAAAGCAGGAGTTTCCTTCGGTCATGCGGAAAAGCAAACCGTCTGAGTGGGCAGAGGCTTGCTTCGCCAGTTGGATCTGCTGGTCGAGCCGCTGGTTGTGCGAGAGGAGAAAGGCTGCGTCCATGCTGGGGTCCTTTGCCGGGCCCATCGCATAGAAGTGACTTGAAAGCATCACGGCCGAGGTTCCCGCGCGCTCGCCAAAACGGTCGACCCAGTCCATGTTCGTCGCCGTATCCGGTCCGGCAAAGGGAGCCTGCGGGGCTTTTGCGCGCACTGTGTCCACAAACTCCTGATACTCCCGAAAGTACTGATCGAATTCGTATGGCTTCTGCCGAAAGAGCGGCCGAGCTCCGAAGAAGTCCACTTCATTGCCAACCTGAAAGGCCAGGAGACGATCACCGGCCTCTTGTGTGACGCACATGGCCTCGTCGGCAGCACGCTGCGGCGAACCGCACCCGAAGTTCAAGCCGTAGATGAGTTTCCAGTTCGTGGCACGGAGAAAATTGCCGAGGTTTCGAATCGCTTCCGGCGTGATCGCACCGTCCCGGTTCGCCCGGACACTGGGATCGGTCAGCTTCCACTCCCAGTAGGTCTTGCCGTACTCAATGCCGGCAGCCTGCTTGGGCGTGGAAAAATCCCCGCTCGGCCCCTTCCATCGGGTTACATCACTCAAATTGCCACCCAAGCGCAACACTCCGTGCGAGCTCAGTCGGCGAAAAGCACCCACCAGGCTTGTATTGCCTGCAGAAAAGTAGGCGGGGTTGTAAAGCTGCGCGGCCTCGTAGCTAAGCCCGGTGTAGTCGACGGGCACCCGTCCCAGGCTTTCCCGTCCCATGACGATCTGCGCTTTCTTCGTGCCGGTTTCAGGGCATGCGGATGAAGCCCCACAGACCAGATGCCCCGCTCCCGCTAGCGAAAGAAAAAGGAATCGACGGCGGTTCACGTTCAAGGAGACTCCTGGGAAATGTCGGATTTCATGATACCGGAAGAGAGGAACAGCTCCCGTTCCGTACCCGCCGCGGGAGTGCGCCTTTAGAAGGAGAACGTTAGTTCAAACGATATTCGAAGATCGGATGGAATTCTCGCTCACGGATGGGTTGCGTTCTGAGCTTTTTCATTTTCGTTCAGGCGCTTGAGGTAGGGGAAGAACGGGGAGAGCTCGAGCGGCATCTTCTCGGAGGCCGAGAGCGGGCGGGCGGGTTGGCTCTTGAGCATTTCGATCCGGTCTGACCAGGGATCGAGCTTGATTCGCGAGCCCAGCGGCAAGGCTGCGGTTTGATCGAGCCGGGCCGTTTGCAGGTGCTTGGGAATTTGCGATAGCGACTGCATTTGCACCAGGTGAGTGCTCGCGAAATCGTTGCTGAAGCGCCCGTGAAGCAGGTTCGGTAACTGCGTCGAGCGGGCTTTGAGCGCTTCCAGGAAGAGTTCGGCATTCGCGAGCTGAGCTTTATACGGCGAGTTCGAAAATAGTTCCAGGCCTTTTTTGTCGGCGTCGGCTTCTTCCGCGGGATCGAAATGGAAGTCGAAGTGGTCAAAGATTTCCAGATCGGAGAACGGCAAGGCGAAGCCCGACGAGAGTTCATCGCCGACGGAGTGATGCAAAACGATGTGCGCCAGTTCGTGTGCCAGCACGGCGGCGAGTGTGGCTTCGTCCGGGAGCACATCGAGAAGGCCGCGGCTGAGAATGATGGTTCGGCCTACCACGAATGACTCTAAGGGCGTGGTAAGCAGCACACGGCAACGAACCGCCGGAAGGTAGAGGTTGTTTGTGAGCAAGAGATTGTTGACGACGGTCTGCAAGACCCGGTCGACTTCGCCATCGGGAGCCATGAGTCCGGCGACTTGCAGCCGCTCCACCAAGTTGTCTTCCGACGTATAGGTTGTTTCTCCCAGAGTGTTCGCCGGACTGAGATCCTGCGACGGTTCGTGCTCTTTGGGATCGACCCACTCTGGAATGTCCGTCAGACGTTTGGCAAATTCCCGGTGATCGCCCGCCTGTTGCCGGTCGTAGCCCCAGATGCGGGTTTGAGCCTTGAACCAGAGGTCATTATTCGCGCGATCGTGGTTCGCGGGATCATGATTCGCGCGATCGTGGTTGGCGGGATCGGGCGAAGCCGATTCCTGGGTGTAGATATAGGCTGGCATCCACATGATGCTCAGCGTATTCAGCCGCCAACTATCGAAATGAAACGCACGCTGGGATAACGATTTCGAGGTGTACGTGCCGGTGAAACGCACAATATTGAAGTCCTGATCCTCGATCCATACGCGGCCGATAAAGCCGCGGTTGTCGGAATTCTCACGCGGCTTCACGTCTACGACGCCGCAATGCACTTCTCCAAGAACCTCCCAGCGGACAAATTCGAAGGTGTAGTTCTCGCGATCGAAGTGGTTCAGGTCGGGGAAGATCGCCTGCGCGAAGCCGGCTGCGGTGAAAGTTTGGCGAGTCGGAAGTAATCGCTTTTCCCAACTTTCTCTCGTACGCTCCGGATCGGCAAAGGCGACAGTGACTGGGAAATTGCCAGTCAGGTCGAGGCGGCTTAAGAAATAGTCATCGCCTTTAAAGGATTTTTCCGGAGCTTCTTTGCCCGGAGATTCTTTGCTCGGATATTGCTGGATGTAAGTCTCGATGATCGGTTTGAAGTTGCGCATTAAAACGATCAGGCGGCGCTCCTGGCGGATCGCCGAATCGACAAGTACATTCACCGCGACTCGAGGCGCGGGAGCGATAGGTGCTGATGGGGCTGGAGCGCGAGCCGCTGGAGTTGCACTTTGGCCGGTGCCGGGTCCTACGAGCGCAAACTCAAAAACTGTCAGGCCGAGCCAGCACAATGTTCTCCGCGGTAACATGCAGAGACCATTCTAAATCTTCAAGAAGTCTGAAAATCGTCTGCCTGGGCCTACCGATTTTTTGAATTCCGCTGCACAAATCCCCCTGAAGATCGTACTGGCCCGTAGAAGCCATTCACTCTGACGCTTCCATCTCTTCCGCGATCGCGAGCATTTTGGTGACGCTGTTCCAGTTGCGTGCGGTGCCCGTTGTTTTGAGCAGCTGCGCTATTTTCGGCCAGGGCAGCTTCGACGTGCCGGCGCCATTGGGAAAATAAATGTAGAGTTCGCGGCCTTTCAGATGCACTTCTTCGGGATACGATTTCAGCTTTAGCAACTGGAGCAGGGCGGCTTGCGCTTCTTCGCCGGGCTCGGCGGCGAGAAATGTTACCAGGAGTTTGCCGGGGTGAAGATCGCGGCCAGCAAACGGGCTGGCAGCGATGGCTGCTCTCATTTCGGCTATCGTGCGAAGGATAACTTCAGGGCAGCAACTGAAGCGGCTCTCGATTGCGTGCTGAATCTTCTTCGCCAGCGCAGCGGAGCTTTTCTCTTTGCTGCGGAAGATTATGTTGCCGCTCTGCACGAGCGTGCGCGCGTCTTTGAGTTTGAGGGACTCGTATAGAGCGCGCAGGGCCGCCATCTCGACTTTGTTGTGGCCGCCTACGTTGATGCCCCGGAGCATGGATATCAGTACTGGCATGAGGGGGCAGTATAGCGTCTATTGAGCGCAGACGATATGCTGCTGCGCCGAACTTGACCATACCGAATCAGTTTGCGCCAAACCTTCATGCGCCTGGCCCGCCGATCAATGTGCGGCATGCCCTACCGAGTAAGTGGAACCAAGAGAATCACTTTGACTCAGGGCGTCCGTGAGCCGAAAATCAGTAGAAAGATCGAGCCACGTCATTCGTCAAAAGCGCCGTGGTTTGTTGTAGATAGATTTGCACGCCGTGCGTTTGTAAATTGATCTTTTTAGGCTGACCTTACCAGTCGAGTCAAATGCCGACTAAAGGTCTGAGCCCAGGGAGAAGTGCTATGTCGGGACAAGTTGTTTTGTATTTCGAGGATCAGGCAGATGCATTGCGTTTCGCCCTGGCCGCAGGTTCGGTGATGGCAGGGGAGGGCGCCAAGGTTTCCAGCGATCTGGTGCAGGGAACCGCCCGCGTCACACGAATTCGACTGGACGCTGTGAACGCCGGGAATTCGAAGAAGACGAACCCTGTGCGCGTAGCGTGACGTCCACAGGCTTTCGATTGGCGGTAAGGCGGCCCAATAGACTGCCTACACTGCAGCCGGTGTGGTAATTTTCCACGAGCTATGCCGTGCCGGCGTTGGTAAACGCCTCCAGCGCGTCAGACAGTGTGGGGAACATCAGGAAAATCTGCTCGACCCGCGTAATTTCAAAAACCTTCATTACTCGTTTATTCACTCCGGTCAGAGCCATGCGGCGGCCGGCCTTGGCGCAGGAAGTGCAAGCGGCCACCAGCGATCCTAAACCAGAAGAGTCGAGGTAAGGCACACCGGTGAAATCCAGAATCACGGTGGGAGCGTTTTCGCGGCGCACTGCGTTGAGGAAGGGTGAAACATTCTCCATGGTTAACGGTCCGCGCAGGCTGAGCACTCCGCGGTCGAGACGATCGATCTCCAATGGTTCCGGTCTCATGGCGCAGCGATTCTAGGCTACAACTCAACTGGGTTCAAGTTGGCATCGCAGCCATGGATTCTCGATCACTACTCTCGGCGATGCCTATCCGTGTTGAATGTATCGGTTCGATACCAGCCTGCTTACAATAGGTGCATCGCGTCTGCTGAAGGAATCGACAAATCTACCTGAGCCAAAACCTGACTTTCTAACTATCTAGATTCCCTCGCTGTCTTCAGATCCTTAGAGCCTCTTAGAATGCTGCCTTGATCATTGCAGTTCCATAAATGAGCCGAGGTGGGATAATGAACCGCCTTTTTCTCGGGTTTTTCGTTTTCTCGGGTGTTCTTTCTTTGGGAGCGCAAACCGCCTCTTGGCAGCCATCGCCCGGACATACACAACTGTCGATCTGGCCGGGAGCGGTGCCGGATGAACAGTCTCTCCCGGGGGCGGAGTTCGCGACGACAAAAGGGAACAAGCCGGTCGCCGGAAGGCCATGGCTCGAGGTGGATAACGTCTCGCGGCCTACAATGACCGTCTACTCCCCGGAAGGAAAGAATACAGGCGCCGCGGTGGTTGTATTTCCAGGCGGTGGCTATGTGAGGCTGGCGATCGATCTGGAAGGCACGGAGGTTTGCGACTGGCTAACGTCTGCAGGGATTACGTGCGTGCTGCTCAAATACCGCGTGCCGAGCCTACCCTATGACTGGCACTGCGACTGCCGACCCAACGGACTTGCCATATCGACACTGGCGCTGGAGGATGCGCAGAGAACGATTGGGCTCGTACGCCTTCATGCCAACGAGTGGCATATCGATCCTCACAAGATTGGGGTGTTGGGGTTTTCTGCAGGCGGCTATCTAGTGGCGGAGATCAGCACGCATTTTGATCACCGGTTGTACGCGGCTGTCGATGCCGCAGACCGAGAGAGCTGCCGGCCCGATTTTGCAGTCGCAATCTATCCCGGGCATCTGTGGACCGAAAACAACTTTGAGTTGAATCCGCGCATTCGCGTCACCCGCCAAACGCCCGCTACATTTCTGCTGCAGGCGGAAAACGACCCAATCGATCCCGTACAGAACTCGCTGGCCTACTGGGCCGCGCTGAAACAAGCTGGCATTCCGGTGGAAATGCATATATACGCGGAAGGTGGTCATGCATTTGGGTTGCGGCGTACGGAGTTTCCAATTACGGAATGGCCCAAGCTGGTAGAGAGGTGGCTGCTAACGATTGGGATTACCCCGAAGTAGGCACTGCACGAAAAAAACGCAGCAGCAGCCATCGACGGCACCGCGGTCAAAATCCGATATCGACACAGCAAAACGATTAGCGGTGTTATCGGGGGCAGACGAGGAATCGACTGCAGTGGTTCAGGTTTGATGTCCTGCTATTTGAGGGGCTCGCTGTATTCTCAACTCACACTCAAGCACTCAAACTAGAATCTGCATTTTCTGCGTTCGCTTAAGGAGGCCTAACCATGGCACGGGCATTGGGCGCATTTCTTGCAGTTTTTTCGATACTGAGTCTGCTGGTGAATTTAGATGTGTTGAGTGGCGTGTTCGGAATCGGCGCACTCGCGTTGTTCGTCGTCGGCGAATTGGCCACGCAGTTTGCCAAAGCTCCTCGCTCTTCCAGAATTCCGGGCGAGCCTTTGTTCTAAGACTCGAAATGTTCTAAGACTCGAAAGTTAGAAAATGGACGATCCCCTTACGCCGCCGGGATTCCGAGGCGAGTTCGACCCTTCGGTTTTTCCTCATTATCCAAGCGCAGTTCACAGAGTTCGGCGATCAGAGTTCCAGCCCACTGATAGATATTGTGTTCGCGAATCGTCCGCCGCATTTGTTGCATTCGCGATTGCCGTTCTTCCGGGTCCATCTCGAGTGCGGCCCGAATCGCTTCCGCGGTCTGGTCGATGTCGTACGGATTGACCTGCAAAGCGTCACTCAATTCCCGCGCAGCCCCGGTAAAAATACTCAAAATCAGGACCCCGTTTTCATCGTCACGGGTGGCCACAAATTCCTTTGCCACGAGATTCATGCCATCGTGAAGCGATGTCACCAGGCATAGATCGGCGCCTCTGTAGTACGGCTCAATCTCGCGGTGACTATGCTGGCGGTTGAGCAAGACGATCGCTTTCCACTTGTCTTTCTGAAATCGCCAATTGATGCGCCCCGCTTCCGCTTCGATCTCAGCTTCCAGGTCGTGATAGCGCTTGAGATGGCTGCGGCTGGGCGCGCCAATTTGCACAAATGTAAATTGACCCTGATATCGAGGATACTTCTCAAGAAAGCGCTCCACAGCCAGAAAGCGCTCGAGAATTCCTTTCGTATAGTCGAGGCGGTCGACGCCAACTCCCAGGAATAACGCTTCGACATCCAGATTCTTAAGCAGCGCAGAGCGACTGTCATAGGCCGAAATGTCAGAAGACGACGGGTCCACATCTGCGATCTCGACGCTGATGGGAAATGGGTGCACAGTTGTCTTATGACCGAGGCGCTGAACGGTGTGATGTTCCCAGTCGATGCGCGATTCCATGACGCGATCTGCGGTTTGCAGAAAATTATTGCAATGCGACTGAATGTGAAATCCCACCAGGTCCGCTCCCAGCAAGCCATCCACCAATTCGCGCTGCCATGGGCAAATGCCAAACGCCTCGGGATTCGGCCAGGGGATATGCCAGAAAATCGCTACTCTGGCATCGGGCCGCTTTTGTTTGATCATTCTCGGCAACAGCGCGAAATGGTAATCCTGCACCAGAACCACAGGCTTTTCGGTGTCCTTCATTTCTTCGAGCAGGGCATCGGCGAACTTACGGTTGACGGCCTGATATTGTTCCCAATCGTCGGCTCGAAAAATAGGACGCGTGTGCGCGATGTGACAGAGCGGCCAGATTCCTTCGTTGGCGAAGCCGTAGTAATATCCTTCCTCTTCTTCTTTGGTGAGCCAAACGCGCCGCAACGTGTACTTGGGATCGTCCGGGGGCACCGCCAGCCGGTTATGTTTGTCTACACTGTCTCGATCGGCGGTGCCGCTGCCATGCGCCAGCCAGGTTCCGTTGCAGGCGCACAATACAGGCTCGAGGGCCGTCACCAGACCGCTTGGCGGCACCTTCACTTCCACGGTTTTGCCGCGCCGCATGTGCATGTAGGGTTCGCGATTGGAGACCACAAAGAGCCGGCTCGCTACCAGGCGCGCTTGCAGATCCGCAGCGAGCCGTTCCGCCGTCCACTGCGACTGCCCCTCGGCCCGTAGCCTCGCTTCCCGTTCCGCTGCGGTACGGGCCGTAGTCAGGCTCTGGGCCAGAGTCGCAACTTCCCGTGCCAGTGGCGGGAATAACTTTTCGTCAGGAGGTCCCATTCGCGAGAATGGCATGTGTCCCATTCGCAAAGCCCTCATCCAGTGAGCCGTTCGTGCGATGGGACCTTCGATGCTCCAACGCACAATGAGGAGAGTAATCAGCGCGATCAGAATCACCTGAACGAGACCGCTTAAGAACGTATCGCGCCAGATGCGCATGCTTTGAGCGCGAATGTAGCCGGCGTCATGAACAACCGCCAGCGCGCCGAGGAATTGCGTCGGGCTGTAGAGGGGCAGAACGCAAATGTGCACCGGCTGGTCTGCCAGTCTCTGAAAGGCGTCCGCCTCGCTGTTGTCTTTTAGGGTTTCGAGAACCACGGGCGGCGCAGCGGTGAGCTTTGGCGCCAGATCCTCGGTAATGGCAATGACGCGGCCCTGAGGATCGTATACCGCCATGCCCATCAGGTTCTCGCGATTGGCGAAGTGCTGCACGGTTTTCTGCAGCGTTTGAAATGCGTGCCTTTCAATATCGCGCTCCACGCTTCCCGCCAGGCTCTCCGCCAGAACTTCGGCGCGCCTTTGCATATCGTGCCTGAGGCTCCTTTTGCCCACCCAGACTTCATATCCGGACGAGCAGAGCGAGACCAGCATCACGCCCACGATCAAGGAGACGATTAGCCGGGCGCTAAACAATCGCATGGTTTAGTTCCTGAGGGAAGCCGGCCAATAAGGGAAGCTGGCCGCTTGAAAACGCGACCCCTAATGCGAAGAAGCTTCCGACGATGCTTCCAGTTTTCGCGTGGCAGGGAAGTTCCTAAGTTCGTAACCGCCCTTGCTTTTATAGCTCTAGTTCGATGCCGCATTCCCGGGTTTTGCTGCTGTTAACCTGGTTTTCACACTTTATCTGCCGAAATTATCTACCGAAATCCTAATGAATGGCTGGTGTCACTTTGCATGGAAATTGAAGGCGATATTTCCGTGTTCTCCACCACTACAGAGAACGCTTGATGGACCGCCGCCGAGTTGTCAGAGTAGAAGTGCTGTACAGGTTGATGGCGCCCTTATTTGGCAACCGCTTCGTCTTGGTTGAGGATAAATATGAATCGAACGACGATTTGGTTCGCCAGTTTTGTGTTAGGAGCAACAGCGTTGGCATTTGGCCAACAGGTTCAGCCAGCGCCGCAATTTCCCCAAGATGAGCTCCCTGTAAACCAACTCATCGCCTGGTCGCGATTGCAGACACCGCAGCCGACGCCTGAGCCCATGCCCCCGCGAGACTCGCGCGTACCGCAACCCGGTCAGGATGGCAAGCAAACCCAACCGGCTCATCCTCAACCTCCTCAAGAGCGATCGCCCACTGCCGAGTCGTCTGCGGGGAAGTAATTCCACTTGGGGTACCTGAATGACGCTGGATTGTAACGTTTTAACGCGGCTGCATTTACCACTCCAAAATCTACAGAATCTACCCTAGTGCACCTAAACCATAAACTTTGTAGTTTAGGACATCCGTTAGACGTGTTGTTGTAAGGGATCTTACCGTTCTTGCGCGATTCCGGCTGGAGGTTAGCACATGAGCGTGAATGGAACTGCCGCCTACGCTGTGTACCCCCGCAATGTAGCTTTACCTGACGTTGTCTCCGCCTTGAATCAGGCGGGTTTTCAGAACGAAGACATTTGCATGGTATTGTCGCCCGCGCATCCGGTGGCGACCGGCGTTGGAGACGCCAAGATTGGCGGCGCCGAGAAGGATGATAGCGCGAGCAATGCCCGCATGATCGGGTGGTTCTCCAAGTTCGGTGCTGTGGTAATTCCTACTGTAGGTTTCTTCGTTCGATCTCATGCTTTTTTCCAGGCCCTGTTGGCGGAGCAGAATTTTCCTGCACTTTCCCGGGGTTCGCGAACCCTGCTCGGGCTCGGCTTTTCTGAGGATGAAGCAAAAAGATTAGGCCATCAACTCTGCGATGTGGGGGCTCTCGTATACGTTTCATGCCGCGAGGGCCATAAAGCCGACGGGGCCATCGATTTGCTGCGTAAGGCCGGCGCCCGCGAAGCCGCGGGCTTGGGAATGGCGAGGGCTGCGGCAGCCTGAACCCTGCACTTATTGCATCGCCCGGTTCGATTACGCGGATCCAGCACTCGTTGGAAATTTCTTCCCGGTTTGAGAAATCTAGCTCCGTTCTGACTGAGCCGATGGCGTCGTCTTATCACCAACTTACAACTGTGAAAGCTTTGTGCGAGCCTCGGAAACTTAGTTGCATTTATTTATGCGGCCAACAACAGGAGATTCCGCGGCGTCCATTCGTCATTTGCTTCGCGATCAGGTGACTATGAGAACCCAGCGCGTTTGGATGGAGAGCCTGTTTCTGACGACGGCAGTGGCCTGCCTGGTGGCCTTATTTATTCTGACCCTGGTGGCTGCTGGAACAAACACAGCAAATTCCGCTCCTACTCCACGGCAAGCGGGGCCTGCGGCCGCTGAACAGACCTATGAAGGGGTTGTAAGTTGCTCCCGTTGTGGCGCGAGGCATTCCGCGGCCCTCGGCCAGACGGCGGCTGACTGCGTTCGTACCTGTGTGCGCGACGGAGCCAGCTTCGTCCTGGTCGATTCGGATGCCACTTACCGGCTTGATGGCGACATCAGCGTCCTGGCAAGGTTGGCGGGGCAACGGGCCCGCATTGTCGGCGAATTGGATGGAAAAACGCTCCGAATCGCTTCTATCGTCCCTGAAAGTTGAGCGGCGAAGCGTCTCCTAAATGTCCGCAAGCGTCTCCAAAGATGTACCGCAGGTCAAAAATCTTTTTCTACAGAAAGCGCTGTATTGTCGCATGCTGGAGATGTTTTATTTAATCGCACATAGTGATCGCATTCGAAAATACCGAAGAGCGCTGTAAAGAAGAACCTTTGATGCCGAGAGTGCCAGCCGATTCCGACCTCTCCATACTCAGGCGCGCCATTGAGTTATGGCCCTATCTCTTCATCATTATCTCGATCACAGGCCTGACCTATATCGCTCTTACCGGCGCCCGTTAGCTTTTTGGGAATCAGAAAATCCTCGGTTAAAACATCTCATAGCGAAACTAACGTATACGCGGCCGCGAATAATTGGCGGCTTCCGTTCTTTTGCCACCTGCATCAGAATGAGATGCACTCCAATCATCACCATTCTGAATATCAGTTTCGCACTCCAGCCGGGCCAGAGCCGTTTCCAATTCAAGAACCACCCGCTCCACCCGAGAACCCAGACCTGCCCGTGCGCGAACCTGAGCCCGATGTTCCCAACCAGATTTAGTTAGATCGGATTTAGTCAGATCGGCAGCGAAGAACGCGCACTCGAGAATTCCCTACAGGGAACGTCGGATTGTGTGCCAGCCGCACCGATTCCATACTGAGACAAATGCGATTCCATCATTTCCAGGACGCGGCTCGTCCCCTTCGCACGAAATCAAATCCAAAAAAATAATCAGGAGGAAACAATGGCACACTACGGCACTTTGAAAGATGTTCGTTTCGCCGACGCTGCTGAGGATATTCGCGGCTCTCATTTGTATGGAGTAAACGATGAAAAGTTGGGCAAGATTGCCGACGTTATCTTCGACCACGCCAATGGAAACATTCAATACGTGGTGGTCGATACGGGAGGCTGGTTGTCCACGAAGAAGTTCCTTGTTCCCGCCGAAGGCCTGCGTGCTTCGGCTAAGCATGACAATGACTTCGAGGCGAGTCTGACTAAGCAGCAAGTCGAGAGCTTCCCCCCTTACGATGAAAAAGACTTGGAGTCGGAGAGCAAGTGGGCCGGTTACGAAGGCCGCTATCGGTCTAAATGGGTTGCCGATCCCGTGCTGCATCGTGCGGAAACCGATCGCAACATCACGCCGACCACAGAGCAGACCTTCGGCAATGCCAACTCGGAGCAGGCTGCAGCGAGAGCGCACGGACAACCCACCAGTGCTGCCCGACCCATCGATATCGGCACCCGCAGAGACAACATTGAATCGGACTTGTCACAGACCGATCGCGCGGTTCCTGCTGGAACCGACTCGGTCGTTATCAGCAACAGCGCCGTCGGAATCGGGGGACGCTGGGACACCTTCCAGAGTCGCCTGCGCGAGCGCCGCAAAGAAGCCGTAACTGGGTGCAGTACGTGCTCGGGCGAATCGGCCGTGAAGCGCGGATCGGAAAGCGTCGACACCTTGCGGAAAGCGGTGTAGGCATTCCGCTGCCGATCGACAAATCAGCGGAGAAACAATTAGAGGCGCTCCCCTTGGAGCGCCTCTTATCTTTGTTAGCGAGTCTTTGTTAACGAGGATTCTGGATTGAAAGCAAAAACCGACTGAGCCGACCTGGCGGCTACCGGCTCGGCGAAACTTTCCACAACTGCGCGAGCGCCCTGGCCGCATCCGATAAAGCGCGCTTTTCCGCATCCACCGGCGATCCGCCAAGCGTGGTCCCTGCACGCTGCGCGATTGGAGTTCGGTATTGTGAAACCTTGCCCGTTAACCCTACTTGATAAATGTCGCGTACGGCGCATTCGAAGGAACGCTTGAGATTCTTTGCCGGGTGGAGGGTCTGTGCGCTTTTGTTCGTCATGAGAAGGTCTCGCTTTCTCGCTAGTTTTAAGCACTGTAAGACGAACTGTAATGCCCAACAATACAGCGATGCATGCAACCGGCGCCGCTGCGTTTCTTAGCAATCATCAGGTTTCTTCTTTAGATCAGTCGGCGTCCTTGCTGTTTCCAATTAGGAAAATATATGCGCGCTTGTGCCGGAAGAAAGTGCAGGGGGAGGGAGAAAACGTATTGAACTCACGACTCGTAATCAAATCACGAGTCGCACTCAGGCAACCGCGATTTCGCTATGCACGCAGTTTCGGAGCGCCCGCAAGCCATACAACGCATCGTCCAACACCACATCTTCCTCAATGTGGTCCGTGGGAATCACAAACAATTCTCTCATCCGAAGCAGTATGGCTTGCTCCGCTTCGCTGATCCGCGCGAGAATCTTGGCCCGATCCGTTTCGAAAAGCGCGGCTTGATACAGCATGTGCCATGCTGGGCTGGAGGGAGCGGGCGTAGACGCAACGGCGGCTTGGGACATACCAGCATTCATAGTCACAATCCTTGAAGGTACGGCTCTTCCAGGTAGCGGGTCTGGTGTCCGTGAAATCGGTTATTGACCTAGGCAAGTTACTGTAGGAGGGAACGGCGTTGTTATCGGGTATTTACCGTATTTTGCACATGAGGCAGGAAAAGCTGTGGAAGGACGCCGAAGCGTCCCTCCCGGTCGTAACTACGCAGCTCGCTTAGACTTAGTCTTCGAGGCTTGGCGACTGTCCTCTTCTTCGACTTCTGGATCGCCTTGTCCCGCCTGCGGGTTAATTTGTCCAGCCAATTGGGTCAGTTTTTCGTCCGTTTCTTTCTCTTCTTCCAAGGTTTGCTCCAGCAGCGAAACATGCTCGTCTTCGCCCAACAATTCGGCGAAAGCAATCACCGTTCCGTAGCCCGCGATCTCGTAATGTTCCACTCGTTGGGCCGCGCCGATGATTGCCGCATCCATCACTGCGCCCTCGTAATCCTCGGAAAGGGTTTCGGCGCCTTCTTTCACAATCCCTTCCATTCCCACGCATTTCTTTCCGGTGGGTTTCTCGCCGAGCATCTCGAAGATTTGTTCCAGCCTGGAAACGTGTTCCGAGGTCTGCCGGAGATGTTCTTCAAAACCGTGGCGCAATTCGGCATTCGACGAGCCTTTTGCCATCTTGGGTAGCGCTTTTACCAACTGGGTCTCAGCATTGTAGAGATCCTTCAACTCATTCACATATAGTTCCCGCAATGATTCCTTTGGCATTCTTATCCTCCTTAGAGTGATTCCAGCGACGCAGCGGAGGCGCTGGACTCCTTCTCGAAAAGTATGTCCCTGAGTCAGCGCAATCAATACCCCCGATGCTGTATGAATGCCCTACGGAATGTGCGATGGCTATTGAGCGGGGGCTGCGCGTGCGCGTGTGGCAGATGATCTTCTTTGGACTCGTCTTTTTTGAACTGGTCTTTATCACCGAAGTCCAAGCCGAAGTGAGGTGCTTCGCGCGTTCCACTGATCTTGAATGGAATTTCGGTTCCGGCGCCGTCTTTCTGAAAGAAAGGATCGATTGGCCGCAGCAACTTTGACTTCCAGCCCGTCGTCATCTGCGAAAGTCTGGCATTCAGCCGCAGCATCCCGTGAAAATCAAACGTATTTCCATCCAGGCTGTATTGTCCGGTTAAGTCCGCATGCGTTCCGGGGATGAGAAAATGCAGGTAGGAAAAAGTGAGAATGCCCTGGTTCAGCGCGAACCGGCCTGTTAAATCTGACGACACTACCTGATCGGGCTGCCCCGGCGTCGCATGATTCACGCCTTGACTCACCTTACTTAACAAATCAATCTTGTCTTGGATTTTGTCGCTGGTGAAATGAGCCGCAGGGATGCGGAAATTACCTTGCAGCTTCAGGCGATTGGCAATGTCTTGAGCGCCCGGCGGAATACCGAGACTGGTCTTCATCGCTATGGTTCCGGTCATGATGGGCGGATCGGTCTTAACGCCCAGCTTCAGCAGGTCTTCAATGTGAGCTCCGTCGAGCACAACATCGAGTTCAATATCGTGGCCACGAGGATTGTTCATCCGCACTATCTTGCCGCGCGCCGTAAAGTACGAGTTCAGCACCTTGGCCTTGACGGGGTCGAGATAGGTATCGCCGTCGGTACCGTCAACAATCGCGTGAAAATCGGTGTGCAGCGGGACGCGATGTCCGCTTACCGCAATGCGAAAGTCGGGGGTATCGGTTTGGCCTTCGACTTCAATGCGGCCCAGAGTGCCGCCGTACTTGCCGGTGGAGGAGAGAATTCCGCCAATGCCGGGAAGGGTTCCAAGGTCGGCGTTGGTAAACGAATAATCTCCCATGACGGCTGTGTCGCGCGGGCTTTTTTCGTTCAGAGGCCCGAACTGACCCGTCGAATGAATGTCGCCCTGCGGCTTGGGGTTGATCAGCCTGGCGTCGAAGTGCATCGGCTGGCCGGGTCCAATGTCCTTCATTCGCAGGTCGCGAATGTCGAATTCCAGCGGCGGCTTGCCAGCCTTATCTGTGTTAATGATAAGTTTCGTATTTGCGCAGACGAAGTGGTCCACGAATATCTTCATCTTCATCTTTCGGCCGCCCTGCCTTAAGTCCTTCATCTGTTGATTGCTTCTCGGCGGAATATTCACGATCATGCCGGTTGCGTACACCGTGTCCACATGCATGGGATCGCGAAACAGGCTGCGCAGCGACGTTTGGAAACGGAATTCTCCCACTTCAAGCAGGGGCTGAACGCCGGGTTGCCACGGATTCGGATCGGAAGTGCCATAAACCTGCAGGCCCTTGCCGTCGACGTGCAAGCCATCCGCGACCCATACATGGAGATCGGCAAGTTCGACCCGGCTTTTGAAACGTGCCGAGAGCGTCTCAATCACGCGGGCGCGCAGAATCGGCTGCGCGCGCTTGATTACGATGCGAACGCCGACCACGGCGGCGGCGGCGAGGACAAGAAGGATTCCGACGATCCAACGCCATTTGCGGGAACGTCGTTGAGCTTCCATAAGTGTAAGGATACGCCCGTCAGGAAGGCGAGACGGACCTGAAACACCCGAGCTTATTCACCAACGGCAAAAGGGCCAATCAGGTCTTTCCTGCAGCAGCGTTGGTTGCGTGGGAACATCCGCCCACGGGCGCCTGAGACGAAAACAGCTCGACGCTTCTCTACATTCGCTCGGCCAAACCGGCCAAGGCTCCTTCAGCCCTGCGGCACCTGCGCCAGATTGAGCACGCTCCAAACCACATAAGCCGCCAGCATTCCCACGACACAGGCCATCACCAGCGAGCGGTAGCGGGTCTCCAACAAGTCCGCCAGAACTCCAGATACGAATACGAAAAGAAATGGAATTGCCGCCAGAAGAAATCCTGCGCCGGCGACGTGAGGATGGGCGATCCCGAGAAGCAAAAACAGCACAGTGACCATCAGCGGCGCAGTGTTGCCGAAGTAGCGCGTGCGCGGCCACGCAATATAAGTAATCAGCGCCACTGGGAGCGCTAAAGCAATCGCGGGACAGGCGCGTCCAATCTCAACTGCGACCTGTTTGTACACTCCCAAGATGGTGAACCCACGCCAGGTCGCGCCCCAGAAGGCCGCGCGTCGCATGCTCTCGGCAAAGGCATGGGGATGGAAGAAGTACACCGCAAACAGAAGCGCGAATCCGACACCGCAAGCCGCGACCCAAATTACAATTCCGGCCTGCTTGCGCACGGGAGCGACGTATAAGAGAAAGCCCAACACCATGGGCAACAGAATCACCAGGGAGAACTGCGATGCAATTGCAATGGCCAGGGCAATTCCCAGCAAGACGATGCGTCGCCAGTTCCACAACACGACCTCGCGCGGCGCGTACAGCGTGTGTGCTACTGCGATCGCGGTAAAGATAGTGCCGAACGCTCCCCAGGCTACGACGATCTCCGGTTCGGTGTGCCACACCGCGCTGGCTTGAATCAGCGAAGGCGAGAAACAATAAAATGTGAGCGCGATAAATCCACCGGTATTTCCGCACAGCCGCCTCGCTACGTACCACAGCGACGCCCCCAGGAAAACCCCGCAGGCGAGAAAAGGAACGCGCGGAAGCCAGCCCCAGTAGGCCGCCGAGTTGCTGCTGAAGTCATGCGGCCAGACCAGCAATGGCGCGGCTGAGGCAATGTAAAGAAGCGGCGAATGTTCGGTATCGAAGCCGCTGTCATCGGAGCGGAAAGGATCGTTGGCGGTAACGGCGGGATCCGAGAAAGGCGCCCCAGCAATTCCTCGCGCATGCCACTGTTTCCATCCTTCTCCAATGCGAAGCGCTTCGGAGCTCTCGAGTTCGCGACCTGTATGGGTCTCGGCATAGATCAGCCACAGGGCCTGACCGAGGAAACAAAGAAGTAATAAACCGGCCAGAAACTGAGGGCGCCCATAACGTTCGCGCGTGAAATATGGCCGCATAAGGTCGAGCCGAGTGTTTTACCATGTCGGAGGCAGTTTGCGGTAAAGATTGCGCGGGCTCATTCGGAATGGATGAACAAGATAGTTCGGTAAGCGGTGCGAGCCCTGCAACTGAGACGGATCCGGTCCCGGCTCCGACGTCTCCCGAGTTTTCTGTCGCCACGCAAGATTCCTACACCCACACTCTCTTTCTCGGACCGGACGGCCTGCGCCCCGGTTGGGGATTTGCCTTCTACGTAGCGGCATTTTATTTGCTGCAAAAACTGGTGGTCGCTGTGGCCTCGTCGCAGGATTTCGGGATCGAGTGGCCTGTGGAGTCATGGCTCTGGAGGAGTTCGGTAGTCTTGTCGCCGCGCTCATCCCCGCAATAATTCTCGCGCGAGTCGAGCATCGTCCCTGGAAAGCGTATGGGTTGCCCTTGCGGCAAGCCTTTGGACGATTGTTCTGGGTTGGTGCGTTGTGGGGATTTGCCGGGATCAGCCTGCTCATGCTCGCGCTTTATGGACTTCACGACTTTGCCTTTGGCCATTTGGTTTTGCGGGGAGCGCGGCTGGCTCGCTTCGCAGCCTTCTGGGCTGGGATGTTTTTGCTGGTGGGATTGTTTGAAGAGTTTCTGCTGCGCGGCTACACCCAGTTTACTCTTGCCCGCGGTATCGGCTTCTGGCCGGCCGCGCTCGTCTTATCCAGCGCTTTCGGATTAATTCACCTGGCGAATGGGGGCGAACAATGGCGAGGCCTGCTGGCTGCCGCGTTCATCGGCTTTTTCTTCTGTCTGACATTGCGGCGCACCGGGAGTCTTTGGTTTGCCGTCGGCTTTCACGCCGCCTGGGATTGGGGCGAAACGTTCTTCTACTCCGTGCCCGACAGCGGAATGGTCGCTCCCGGCCACCTTTTGAGTTCGAAACTCTACGGAGCGGAATGGCTTAGTGGAGGCTCGGTCGGTCCCGAAGGCAGCGTGCTTTGCTTCCTGCTGATTGCGCTGCTGTGGGTTGCATTTGAAAAAACGCATCCCAGTACCAATCCGGAAAGATGAAAACGGGAATGACGAAAGCACGAAGGAAGATTCGACCAATCCCCCTATACTGATTTCATGACCTCAGAAGCCGACCTGCTGATTCCGTTGCGTCGCTACTGGGGATACAGTTCATTTCGTCCACTACAGGAGCGCATTGTGCGCAGCCTGCTCGCCGGGCACGACACCTGCGTGGTGATGCCCACTGGTGGAGGGAAGTCTCTCTGCTATCAATTGCCCGCAGTCATTTCGAAGCGAACTACGGTAGTGATTTCTCCCTTGATTGCCTTGATGCAGGATCAGGCTGCGCAACTGGCGCAGATGGGCATTCCTGCGGCTGTGCTCAATAGCTCAGTAAGCGCCGAGGAACAAATGGGCGTCATGCGACAAGCGCGTGAGGGTGCGTTTCGTCTGCTTTATCTTTCGCCTGAGAGACTGCAGCGCGCTGACACCGTGGGATGGCTGCAGCAAGTACCGATTTCATTTTTTGCCATCGATGAGGCGCATTGCATTTCAGAGTGGGGACATGAGTTTCGCCCCGAGTATCGTCAGCTGAAAAGTTTGCGGGGAAAGTTTCCCGACTGTCCCATCGCGGCGTTTACCGCGAGCGCGACCCAGCATGTGCGGCACGACATCCTCACGCAGCTCGAACTGCGTAATCCCGATAAGTACATCGCCAGCTTTCATCGCCCCAACCTGCGTTATCTGGTACGGGAGTGCAATAGCGCGGAGCACACGGCGCTGCTGGTGACGGCGTTGAGCCGCTACGACGAAGGCAACGTGATCGTCTATTCTCCGACCATTAATAAAGTGGAAGAGACGGTCGACTTTCTGGGCGACCAGGGAATCGCTGCAGTCGGCTATCACGCCAAAATGGATAGCAGCGTAAGGCGCCAAAACCAGGAGCGCTGGATGTCGGACGAAGTACGCGTGCTGGTTGGCACCATTGCCTTCGGGCTTGGAATTAACAAGGCCACGGTGCGAGCCGTCATTCATCTGGCTTTGCCGAAGTCAGTGGAGCAGTTTTACCAGGAGGCGGGACGTGCTGGGCGCGATGGAAATCCAGCCGACTGCGTTTTGCTGTGGCGTAAGCAGGATGCGGGCCTGCTGGGATACTTCGCAAACAAAATTCTCGATCCGGCGGAGCGCGATCGTGCCTGGCAGAGATATCACACGATACGTGCTTTCGCTGAATCCGCAGTCTGCCGCCACCGGCAAATCTGCACTCATTTCGGCGAAACGCCGAAGTGGACTTCGTGTGAAGGCTGCGATGTTTGCGGAGCCTCGCCGGAGTGGCTGACAACCGTTCCCAGCGCTGCGCGCCAGCGCGTTGCCGGCGCCGGTATGAGTAGCGTGAAGGTCCGCGCGAGCTCAGCATCAGGCCGTGACTCGGAGCTGCGCGAATATTTGCGAGAGTGGCGGCGCATGACCGCGAAGGAACAACAGACTCCGGCATTCGTCGTGTTGCACGATTCTTCGCTGGACGAGATTTGCCGGCTAAAACCGCGTTCGATCTCAGAACTGCTTGGTATTACCGGGATTGGCGAGCGCAAAGCGGCGATGTACGGCAAGTCAATTCTGGCGGCATTAGAAAAGTATCGCGAAGGCGCGCGAGCGGCTGCGCCCACCGGCAGGCAGACCGCTCCGGCGCTGGAAACCTTGCAACTGCTGGCTGCGGGAAAAAGCTTTGAGGACATTGCGCGGATCCGCGGGCGGCAAATCTCGACCGTAATCAACGCCGCGGCGGGACTGGTCGAGAACGGTTCGCTGGAATTTCGGGCGGAATGGATCGACCGTAATAAGCTCGCAGTGATTGAGGCAGCTTGCAGCAACCTCGGCCTGGAGCGGCTGGAGCGTTTAAAGACGCTGAAAGATATGTTGCCTCCAGAGGTTACCTACGATGAAATCCGATTAGTTGTAGCGAAATGGCGCGGGAAGGCAAATAAAAACAGCCCAGCGATCTCTGTTTAAAGCAAGATTTTCGATTCGGACTCCATTCCCAAAACAGCCTCATCTAGCGGGATCCGTTAAAGCGCGGGGTTTGTGGCGCAAACCAAATTGTACGATAGTGTACAATTTCGCTGGGTTCCGAATCCAGCCATACCTCTTCCGAACATCGTAGATGTTGCCATTTCTTGGCATCGCTCGTGACGCTTGCGTGCGGTGAGCACGTCCGCTCTCCAGGAGGGAGCAGTCATGAGAATTCTTCTTTATAACCCCGACAACGGGGTGACTCGCAATTTCATGCCGCACCTTTGGATGTTTCTGCTGCAGTCGCTCACTCCGCCGGGGCATGAAGTACTGCTCATTGACGGCAACGCCAAGCCCATGGACGAGGCTCAGATCGCGCAGTATGTCCGCGACGAAAAGATCGACCTGGTCGGCATTGGCGCGATGACCCGCATGATTGCGAAAGCTTATCGCATTGCCGACGCAATTCGGGCCACGGGCGTGAAAGTGGTGATGGGCGGCCCTCATGTGACCGAGTTGGCCGACGAGGCCTTGGGTCGCGATGGCGGTCCGCGACATGCCGACGCTGTCGCGCTTGGCGAAGCCGACGAGACCTGGCCGCAGATGGTGAATGATGCGGCTCGCGGCGAACTGAAAGAAATTTACACACCAGTCGATGAGACCGGCAAGGAGCGCAAGCCCTCGCTGAAACAGTATCCCGTGATTCCGTGGCAGTCGATCGATCTTGACCAGTTCAACCTGGTTCCCAAAGCCGCGACCAAGATGCTGCAGAAAATTGGGGAAGGCTGGGGCACGTTTCGCATTATTCCCGTCGAATCGGGAAGAGGCTGCCCTTATGGCTGCGAGTTTTGCACCGTGACCGGATTCTTTGGAGATTCCATTCGATTTCGTACCAATGAAAGCGTGGTCAACGAACTTCTGCTGCTGAAGGCTCGCGCTCGCAAAGAAAAAGGTCAGATGGCAGTGTTCTTCATTGACGATAATTTTGCCATTAATGTGAAGCGCACGAAGTCGCTGCTGCGCGACATTATCGCCGCGGGCGCGCAAGTGCACTGGGTAGCGCAAATCAGCGCCAACCTGTTGCGCGATGAAGAACTCGTGGATCTCATCGCAGCCTCGGGAGGGAAGTGGGTATTCATTGGCATGGAATCGATTGACCCGGCGAACTTGAAAGACGTCAACAAAGGATTCAACAAGCCCGGCGAATATGCTCAAGTGCTGGAGCGCCTGGCGAAGAGGAATGTTTACGCGATCACTTCCTTTATTTTTGGCATGGATAATGACACGACTGGTGTCGCCGAAAGAACTCTCTCGCAGGTTCGTACCTGGCCGCCGGGACTTCCTATTTTTGGGCTGCTGACGCCGTTGCCCGCAACTCCTCTGTACAAGCGGCTGGAAGTTGCAGGACGGCTGACCCGGCCGAAACATTGGCAGGAGTTTATTCCCTTCGCCATGGCGCACACTCCGCTGAAGATGTCGATCGATGAAGCGCATGCCGAGGTGAAGTATGGATGGGCGCATGCCTACAGTTCGGACGCGCTGGCGCAGGCTGTCGATGCGCTGGATGATGAGCCGCTCGGATATCGCGTCAATATCTTTTTGGCGCGGTTATGTTTCCGCGGGATTTATTTCCCCATGATGGGGAAACTGGCATGGGCAAAGGTGGTAGCGCAGAACCGTCGCACTATTTTCAAGCTGGTGAAGGAAGCGGTGTTCGGGCGAAACGTGCGGCGTCCGCGGCGGCCTGAGGGCCAAGTTTCGTACGAAGAGGCAGCTACACCGGAAACCCACAGCGAGGTCAGCGCGTAGACTCTCCGCTCGTAATAAGAACCAGAGACGCCGTTTATAAATCCACGACTTGCTTAGCGGCATCGCGCCCGGAGCGGATGCAGTCTGGGACGCCGATGCCACGGTAAGCATTGCCGGCGAGAGCCAGGCCTGGCAACTGCTGGCGCAGGCCTTCAATGCGGTCGAGCCGATCGAGATGTCCCACACCGTATTGCGCCATGGCCGATTTCCATTTGTAGACGCGGGCAAAGAGCGGGTCGGCCCGCACGCCGAGGATTTGCCGCAGCTCTTCGCGCACGATTGCGATGATCTGGTCGTCGGCAAGAGCCCAGACATTTTCCGCATTCTTCCCAGCAAAGAAGCATCGCAGCAGCGCTCGATCTTCCGGAGCGCGATGGGGGAACTTGTTATGAACGAAAGTTGCGGCCAGCAGTTGCTTGCCTTCGCTGCGCGGCACGAGAAATCCGAAGCCCGGCGGAAGAGATTGCCGCACATTGCGACCGTAACCCACGCCCACCGTGATCGAAGAGCTGTACCGCATGGCAGCGAGTTCGGCAGACAGCTTTGCGCTGGCGACGCGAATTACTTGCGCCGCTGCGGGGGCGGGTAGCGCGACAATCACTCGATCGAAGCGATCCGATCGCATGTTAGCCGACACCAGCCATCCTTCAGTTTCCGGCTGAATGGACTGAACGGTCGTATTCGTCATCAGCGATCCGGGAGTCAGCCTCGCTACAACGGTCTCCGCCAGATGCTGCATTCCATTCTTGAGCGACGTGAAAAGCGGCAAAGACGCAAACTGTCGCGAACCGTCCGCACTTTTCTTGCGAGCTTTTTTTCGGGCGGCTAGCATCGCGCGACCGAGACTGCCGTACGTCCGCTCCATTTCCGCAAAACGTGGCAGAACGGCACGAATGCTGAGATGGGCCGCTTCGCCGCCATACACTCCCGAAAGTAGCGGGTCGGCGAGCCGGTCGACCATCTCTGGGCCGTAGTGCCGCTCCACGAAAGCCGCAACCGATTCGTCACCATTGCTGGCGCGTGGAGGATGAAACAATTCATTCGTCATCCGCAGTTTAGTTTTCCATGAAAAGAGCGGCGATAGCCCGGTCGGAATAATTTTCGTCGGAACCATAAACATCAGGCCGTCAGGCATCTCAACTAGACGGCCGTTGGTCAGAATGTATGTCTTGCGGTCTGCATCGTTCGATCCGATGAGTTGGTCCGCCAACCCCAGCTCGCGGCAGAGATCGGCGGCCCAGGGTTTTTCGCTGATGAACGAGTCGGGCCCTTGCTCAATGGTGCAGCCATCGACGTGGTCGGTGCGCAAAACTCCGCCCAGACTTGCGGACGCTTCGTACAAGACATAGTCGAGATCGATGCCGGCACGGCGGTGCTGCTCAAGCGCAAAGGCGGCGGCGAGCCCGGAAATGCCGCCGCCGATAATGGCAATGCGTTTCACGGAGTGCGGCTTCCAGCCTTCGGATTTCGGCTCGCAGCCGGAGCGTTGGCACCTGACGCGACACCAGAATATTCTTGTACAAACCGTGCCAGGCTTTTTGCACTTTCGACGGGCGTCTCTGGCAGGATGCCGTGGCCTAAATTAAAAATATGTCCAGGGCGGCCGGCGGCGAGTTGCAAGATATTTTCGGCGCGCGATTTTAATTCTTTCCAGTCGGCGAACAATAACACCGGGTCGAGATTGCCCTGAACCGCGCATTCGTGATCGAGGCGCGCCCAGCCTTCATCGAGCGGAATGCGCCAGTCGAGCCCAATCACATCGGCTCCGGTCTCTTTCATCGCGGGCAAAAGAGTGGCGCTATCGGTGCCGAAATAAATAATCGGCGCTCCGGTCTTCTGAAGTTGTTGCACCATTCCGGTCACATGCGGGAGCACATAGCCGCGATAGTCTTCCACGCTCAGGCAGCCGACCCAGCTATCGAAAATCTGGATGACGTCGGCACCGGCGCGCACCTGGTCCGCTGCGTACGCGGCGGTGACGACAACCAATTTACGCATCAACGCGTCCCACTCGAGAGGAGAGTTGTACATCATTTTCTTGGCGTGAATGTAATTGCGCGAGCCGCCGCCCTCGATCATGTAGCTGGCAAGAGTAAAAGGAGCCCCGCAGAATCCAATCACCGGAACGCGATCGGCGAAGTGCTTTGCGACCAGGCTGACAGCTTCGGAAACATAGCCTAAGTCGGCGGCGCGATCGGTGCGCAGATTCGCGATATCTTCTTTGCTGCGCACCGGCTTCTCGATCACCGGCCCTTCGCCCGCGGAAAAATGAAAAGGCAGGCCCATGACTTCGAGAGGAAGCAACAGGTCAGCGAAAATAATGGCGGCGTCAATGCCGAGAATTTCTGCCGCCGTGATGGTGACTTCCGCCGCGAGCGCAGGCTTCTTGCAGATTTCCAGCAGCGAATGCTGTTTGCGGACCGCGCGATATTCCGGCATGTAGCGTCCCGCCTGCCGCATGAACCACACCGGGGTGCGGTCTACGGGCAGACACTTACAGGCGCGAACAAAGTTGGAATTCGGCGCGGACATGAAGTGATGAATGTAGCATTTTTGGACGCTACACGCTGTGATTGCGGTTTGCACCCGTGTTTTGTGCGAGACTGGTGGAAAAGGTCACCAGTATTTAATGATTCGAGGAGAGGCTGCAAGCAATGCAAGATGAAATTACAAAAGAAACAATTGATTTGAAAGTCTCCGACGGCACAACCATGCAGGCATATGTGGCGCGGCCGGCGGAGGATGGTCCGCATCCGGGCTTGATGGTTTTTCAGGAGGCATTCGGAGTCAACTCACATATTCGCAATGTTACCGAGCGATTTGCCAAGCAGGGTTATCTGGCTGTAGCTCCGGAATTATTTCATCGCACTGCGCCCCCGGGATACGAGGGAGATTACAAAGATTTTCCGTCGGTGATGCCGCATTATCAGGCGGTCACGAATGAAACCGCGGAGGCGGACGTGCGCGCGACTTTCGAGTGGCTGCATTCGAATTCGCAAGTGAACAAGGACGATATTTCCTGCGTGGGGTTTTGCATGGGCGGACGCGTCTCCTATGTTGCGAACAGCGTTGTCCCTGTGCGCAAGGCAGTCTCTTTCTACGGCGGCGGAATCGCGCCCGGTCTGCTTGACCGAGCCGCCAAACTGCACGCGCCAGCGCTTTTGATTTGGGGTGGACTGGACAAACACATTCCGCCGGAGCAGCGAAGAGCCGTGACTGCCGCGCTGGATGCCGAGCGAAAGATCTACGTCAACGTAGTATTTTCCAACGCCGATCATGCATTCTTTTGCGATGAGCGGGGAGCGTACCAGCCCATCGCGGCACGTCAAGCGTGGGCCTTGACCCTGGAGTTTTTGCGTTCGTGAATAAAGTTTGGATTGTGCCGGTGGCGATCTTGTCGTTGGCGGCCGGAGCATGGCGGGCGCCTTCCGCCGGAGCAGAAGGTAGTTCGCCTCCCAGTTTTTATAAAGACATATTGCCGATTTTGCAGGGTCACTGCCAGAGCTGCCATCGGGTTGACGAAATTGCGCCGATGCCGCTCGTGACTTACGAACAAACAAAGCCGTGGGCACAAGCGATGGCGCATGCGGTCGCGACGAAAATGATGCCACCGTGGTTTGCCGATCCCCGGTACGGGCATTTTTCCAATGACGTGTCTCTGTCTCCGCAACAAATCGCGACGATGGTCGCGTGGGCCGAAGCGGGTGCGCCTGCGGGCAATGCGCAGGATGCGCCGCCGCCGAGGCAGTGGACAAAGGGATGGAATATTTCGCAGCCTGATCTTGTGGTGAAGATGGCAAAACCGGTGCCGATTCCGGCGCAGGGCGAAATTGAATATACCTACGAGATTGTGCCAACGCATTTTGCGGAAGATCGATGGATACAAATGTCGGAGTTCCGGCCGGGCAGCCCGGCGCATGTGCATCACGCCGTGGTCTATATTCGTCCGCCCGGGTCGAAGTGGTTGCAACACGCGCCCATCGGCGAGCCATTCACGGCTTCCACGCTGAACGATCCCCTGGAACGGCGCGAGGCGCACGAAACCACCAGCGATCTTTTGCTCGTTTACGCCCCGGGGAGTTCACCGGACGAGTGGCCAGATGGAATGGCAAAGTTTGTGCCCGCAGGCTCCGATCTCGTGTTTCAGATGCACTACACCACCAATGGTTCGGCGGATCAAGACCGGACCAGCATTGGGCTCGTATTTGCAAAGGCGACGCCACGGCAGAAAGTGATCACGCTGCAGTTGAACAATCATGCGCTGATCATTCCTCCCGGCGCGGACGATTTTCGGGTAGAAGTGCAGGGAACGCTGCCCGGCAATGCAACTCTACTCAGTTTTTTCCCGCACATGCACCTTCGCGGAAAGCGCTTTGAGTATGACATTGTGCATGACGACGGCAGCGTGGAAGTATTGTTGCGCGTGAACTATCACTTCCACTGGCAACTGAGTTACGAGCTGGCTGAGCCTCGGCGTCTGAAAGCGGGAATGCGGCTGCGCGCGATTGCCTGGTACGACAATTCCACGAACAATCCGCATAATCCCGATCCTACGAAGACGGTAACGTGGGGCGATCAGACGTATGATGAGATGATGGTCGGATTCTTTGATGTGGCGATTCCCGCGAATATGGATAAGTGGCAGTATTTTGCGCAGCGTGCGGGGACCAATCCCGATGTGAAAAACCTGCGGCCTGACGCTCCACAGAAGTAGTGCTAACGCTTGAGAGTGATTTCATTTGTGAAGTTGAATGGGTCCACGCGAATTGAACGCTACTTCTACGCCAGAAATTCTTGAAAATCCGACTCGACTGCCCGAGCGGCTGCGCGCCGCGTCCTATTGGGCGCTGGCTGCGGTTTTCGCGGCGGTGTATTTCGGTTCCTTGTTCTCGCCTGCCTTGCTCGACGATGCCGATAGTACCCATGCCGAAGCCGCGCGCGAAATGTTCGTCAGCGGTGATTACGTCACGCTGCATGTGAATGGAGTGCGGTATCTGGAGAAAGCTCCACTGCCTTATTGGCTGGTCGCGCTGTGCTATCGCATCTTTGGCGTAAACGAATTTTCGGCGCGGCTGCCCATGGCGCTGTCGGTGCTACTGCTCGGAGTGCTTGCCGTGATTTGGGCTGGCCGCGCGTTCGGGGAACGAGCCGGCATTTATGCGGGAGTATTCGCTTACACCAGCGCGGGCGTTTTCCTGTTCACTCGCGTTTTTATTCCCGATGTGCTTCTCAGTCTATTGATTGCGGCGTCGTTGTATTTCTTCCTGACAGCGTTGGAGCTTCAGCGAAATGCCTGGCGGTGGTATGTGGCATACGCGTGCGTGGCCCTGGGAGTGCTTACCAAGGGATTGATTGCGTTGGCGTTTCCGGCGGGCGCGGCTTTTTTATATGTCGCAGTCACCGGAGAGTGGCGACGCTGGCGCGAGTTCCGGCTCGTGTCGGGAACGGCACTGTTTCTCCTGATCGCCGCGCCCTGGCATATTCTCGCCGGATTGCGGAATACAGGCGGCCAGGGTGGTCACGGATTTTTTTGGTTTTATTTTGTCAATGAACATTTTCTACGATTCATAGGCAAGCGCTATCCGCGGGATTACAACAAACTTCCATGGGCGCTCTATTGGTCGCTGCATCTGGTGTGGCTGTTTCCGTGGAGTTTCTATTTGCCGGCGGCGATTCGAACCGCCATCGATGCACGAAGAGCGCGGGAACGCGCAGAATCACACCCCGGCGATTTTGCTGAACGCACGCGATTGCTATGCTGGCTGCTGGCAGGGCTGGTGCTGGTTTTCTTCGCCATCTCGACCAACCAGGAGTATTACACTTTCCCGGCTTACTTCCCGCTACTGATGCTGTTGGCCGATGGACTCGCGCAATCTGAAGCGCGCGAGTGCGATACCGGTGTGCGATCGGGATGGCTGCGGATCTCTGCTGGCGCGCTGGCATTGATAGGAGTCGCCGCGAGCGCGACTCTGCTGACCGTTTTGTGGCAGTCGCGGCACTTGCCATTCGAGCCTGACATTGGAACCGTTCTGGCAAAACACAACATGGCTACCGACACGCTCTCGACGTCGCATATGCTGGATCTGAGTTATGCATCTTTTGCGGCCTTGCGTTTGCCTGCGGCACTAGCCGCTGCGGCATTGATGGTGGCTCCGTTGCTGTCGCTCTTCTTGCGGATTCGAAGACGGCACTTTGCTGCGACATGGGCGCTGGCAGCAGGCATGGCGCTTTTTCTGATGGCTGCGCATATTGCGCTCGCACGGTTCGGTCCGTATTTGTCTTCGAAAGATTTGGCGCGCGCAATCGCCGCCAGGGCGGGTCCCAACGATCGCGTGATGATTTACGGAGACCAAGCCTTTGGTTCGTCGCTGCTGTTTTATTTGCAGCGCCGCATCGATCTGGTGGAGGGAAGAACGACTTCCATGTGGTTTGGATCGACGTTTCCAGACGCGCCGAAGATTTTCCTGAGTGCTGCGGACTTGCAGCGAGAGTGGGAGGGGCCAGGTCGGATATTTTTGTTCGTCCCTCCGCATTTGAAAGCTAAGGTAGATGCGCTTTTACCGGACAAGCTCGTGGTGGCAGAAGTTTCCGGCAAGTTCGTGTACAGCAACCGACCATGAGCGAGGGAGCGGACTGTTACAATCTGGGCCGGCGGTTCCGACGTGAAAGGTTAAAAGCAAGAACCGTGCAACGAAGAACACGAAGACACTGTATATCTGTTCACACTTTGTAGAGGAAGATATCGATGATGGCAAAGCGGGCTGAAGTTTTGATGATTCTGGCTTTCGTTATGGTGTTTGGCTTCGTCATCCTTGGAGCCAAGACACAATCGGGCGGAATGGCACAGGGCCCGGGCTCACCGCAAACAGCAAACTCAGCCGCACCCAAAAAGGCCGAAGAGCAATTCAAGAACATCCAAGTTCTCAAGGGAGTTCCCGCAGAAGAGATTTTTCCCACGATGCAATTCATCGCCGCATCGCTGGGAGTGGAATGCAATTTCTGCCATGTGCAAAATGCATTCGATAAAGACGATAAGAAGACGAAGCAGACGGCCAGAAAAATGATGGAGATGATGTTCTCTATCAATGCGGATAACTTCGACCGCCATCGCGAGGTGACGTGCTATTCGTGCCACCGCGGCAACATACGACCGCAGGCGATCCCGGCGGTGATGACGGAGGATTTCAGGCCTGAGGCCCATCCTGAAGCCAATGACGAGATGAGTCCAGCCTCGACGTCGACGGCCAAGGAAACGGGACCGACAGGCCAACAACTCATCGACAAGTATGTGCAGGCGGTTGGAGGCGCGGCGGCGATTGACAAGATCACCAGCCGCGTCATGAAGGGCACAATCGACTTTGGCGGAAAATCCATGCCCATCGATATTTATTCGAAAGAACCGGAGCAGCGTATTTCGTTCACGCACATGCCGGAAGGAGACAGCGTTACTGCATTCAACGGACATGAAGGTTGGCTGGGCGCGCCAGGTCATCCGCCACGGGAGATGCATGGCAGCGATTTGGATGGTGCCGCACTTGACGCCGATCTACACCTGGCCACACATTTCAAAACGATGTTCAGTGCGATGCGGGTTCAAGGCACGCAGAAGGTCGACGACCGTGAGGCATGGTTAGTCGTGGGACAGCGGGAGGGAAAGCCCCCCGTGCGATTGTATTTCGACGAGCAATCCGGTCTGCTGGTGCGGCTGGTTCGCTACGGAGAGACTGCGCTAGGATGGAATCCCACGGAGATTGATTATGCCGACTATCGTGACCTCAACGGGGTAAAGATTCCGTACCGCTGGACGCTGGCACGACCCAGCGGGCGATTCACAATTCAAGTGACCGAAATGAAGCAGAACGTCCCCATTGATGAGGCTAAGTTCGCCAAGCCTCCGGCGGACGAGCACGCGGGACACTAACCGGGCCAGGGGGAGGGCTTTACCGACCCGAATGATGGCGAAGCAGAGGATCGCGGCAAACTTTACGCGCTGGGTGGATTGCTCCTCTGCGTATCCTGCAGCACCGCTTTGGTCACTACGGGATCGGCCTCGATCGTAACTTCGACTTCCGCTCCTGGCTTGAGTTTTACCTTCTGCCCACTGGCGTCAGTCAATGTGTTCGGAACTCTGATTTCTCGATAAAGGTGATCCGCACCCTCGACGGCGATCTGGGCTTTTTCTGGTTCGCCGGAACTGGGATGAGGATGAATAACTTTCTCTACTTTGCCTGGGAGCGTAGTACTTGCTTTCGCCTTTGCACTGGACACGATTGGCCCTCCACTCGACTTATGCACACATCCGGCTTGCGACCTCGCGAACCACCACCGCCGCCGGAAAGCATATGCTCTACTGGATTCTACCGAAATGGCATCGGGGAAACACCGTAGATGATCAGGGAAAACACCTGAATTTCCAAATAATCTCTACGGTTCTCTTCCGAGCTGGGATCTGCTGCGAGCCCGGAGAATTGCCTCCGCAAGCTGAATTTCTCGAAATTGAATAACAAAACCTGATAGCTACGATAAATAGTTTCAATTTCCGAGAACCTGCCCCGGACGTTAGAGTGAGGCGGTCTTGGATTGCTTTAATGGTGTGTTTGCATAGGCGATACAGCGCCTGCAAAATAGAGAACCGAAACCGCAAGAAGGATATGATTGGGAAGCGTCGGCGCAGCCGTTGGACTTCCAACGTTCCTCCGCCGAGCAAGCCGTGAAGACGAGGAAACAGGACTTAGCAAGAATATGACGAAGATCGAGGCAGTCATTCAAAACTCCAAGCTGGAAGCGGTGAAAGCTGCTTTACATGAAATCGGCGTTGAAGGCATGACGGTAATTGAAGTAAGAGGGCACGGACGGCAGAAAGGGCACACAGAGGTGTATCGCGGGCGGGAATATAGTGTCGATCTCATCCCCAAGACCAAGATTGAGATGGTGCTGGCAGAGGCAATGGTGGAGAAGGCTGTACAGGCCATCGTAACTGCTGCGCGCACGGGAAAAATTGGGGATGGAAAGATTTTTCTGTCCCGTGTGGACGAAGCCATCCGCATTCGCAACGATGAGCGCGGCGAGGGGGCGCTATAAGATTCCTCTGCCAAGCTTTCAGCGAATAGTGGCAGCTTTCTGAAAAGGGATGCAAGCGGAAATTACTTGACGACGCGGTGCTGAATTGGCTCTCCCCTGGTGGCTCGTGTCACAAGGGTGAATTACATTCATGATGTCGGCGTCCTCATTGATCAGCGAACTACGCAGTTCCCTTAACGACGAGTCGGCGCGCATCCAGCGGGAGTTTGAGGCCTCAGGGGACGGTCGCGCCGCGGTAGCTCAGCGTACGCGGCTGGTAGAAGATATTCTGGCCCGGTTGTGGCGTGATTTGGTTTCTCCGGAGCCGGCCAAGCCCGCCAATTTCTCCCTGGTGGCGACCGGTGGGTTCGGCCGGGGATGGCTTTTCCCTTATTCCGACATTGATCTTCTTTTTCTTTTTGGCGACCGCGCCGCGGAGCTAGCCTTTAAAGATCCGGTTCGCCGGTTCTCCCAGGAGTTGTGGGATCTGCGGCTGAAGCTGAGTCCGGCGTCGCGACTGTTGAGCGAGTGCGACCGCTATGACCCCAACAATACCGAATTCACCATCTCTCTTCTCGACTGCCGCTATCTTGCCGGCGACCACGACCTGTTTCGGCGGCTTCATGACAAGGTCATCCCAAAGCTGGTGATGCGGGAGTCGAAGGCCCTGCTGCAGGGGCTGGCGGAGGTTACGCGCGAGCGGCACGCGAAATATGGAATGACGCTCTATCACCTTGAGCCGAATCTCAAGGAAACTCCGGGCGGGTTGCGCGACTGCAACGTGGCCAGTTGGCTGGCTTTGATTTCGGCGATGGATAAGCTGCGCGCCTGGCCGGATGCAAGTTCATTACGGCCTCAGGTGCGCAAGCAACTCGATGACGCGCTGGATTTCCTGATGTCGGCGCGCTGTTTTCTTCATTTCCGGCATGGGCGCGACGATAACACCCTGACTTGGGAAGCGCAGGACGAGGCGGCGGCGCGCAAAGTTGGAACGACGATCGCCGGAATGGCGATTGCGGGCCCAACGTTTGCGGAATCAGCGACTGGTGCCGCGGAATCCGAGCTCTCGGCCGCCGACTGGATGCGCATTTATTTCGGGCACGCCCGCGCTGTGCAGCGCACGGTTACGCAACTGCTGGAAGAAATTCCCGAGGCGTGGTCGGCGTTGTACCGGCAAGTGCAAAGTTGGAGATCCCGCCTGGCCACGCGGGATTTTTCCGTAGTTGACGGACTGATTTTTCTGCAGCAACCATCCTCGCTGCAGGATCCCGAGGTGTTGCTGCGGCTGTTCCATTTCATGGCCCACCACGGCCTGAAATTGAGCGCCACGACTGAGTACCGCATCGAGCAAGCGCTCCCGGCGTTGGCCTCCATGCCGCCGAGAGGAGCGGAGCTCTGGCTTTATCTGCAAGAGACAATGTTGCAGCCGCACGCCGCCGATGCTCTGCGTGCTATGCATTCGTTGCGCCTGCTGACGCTTCTTCTTCCCGAACTGAAGCTTATCGATTCGCTGGTGGTGCGGGACTTTTATCATCGCTTCACCGTAGACGAGCATTCGTTTCTGGCGATCGAAAGCCTGCATCGCCTGAGCCAGTCGCAGTCGGAATGGGACAAGCGCTATGCGGAATTGCTCGGCGAATTGGAAGATCCGGAGTTGCTCTACCTGGCCTTGTTGCTGCACGACACCGGCAAGGGCGCTCCCGGTGCCGATCACGTGCAGGCCAGCCTGGAAATTGCAGGCAGCGCCATGGATCGTCTGGATGTGGATCCGAAGGAGCGCTCCGAGGTTCTGTTTTTAATCAGCAGCCATCTGGAAATGTCGGCAGCTCTGCGGCGTGACATTTTCAATCCCGAAACGGTCGCAGCCTTCGCCGATAAGGTCGGAACGCCGGAGCGTCTGAAGATGCTCTGCCTGCTGACCTATGCCGACATCAA
The DNA here is from genome assembly GCA_963801885.1 of uncultured Acidobacteriaceae bacterium. GTDB lineage: Bacteria > Acidobacteriota > Terriglobia > Terriglobales > Acidobacteriaceae > Sulfotelmatobacter. The sequence continues at coordinate 733,969 of CAWDGL010000008.1, read as the reverse complement.
GGCCGTGAACCCGGAAGCGCTGACGCCGTGGAAGGCTGAGAACGTCTGGCAGCTTTATATGGGTGCGGAAAACTACCTAAACCATAGCGCCGATCAGCGCGTCCACGCCGACGTGAATGATGAAAAACTGGCGCGGCTGCGCTCTTTGGCGCCAGTGACCAGGAGTAAGTTTAAGGAGTTTCTGGAAGGGTTTCCGCAGCGCTATTTGCTGGTTCATTCGGCGGAAGAAGTCATGCGCCACATGGCGATGGCTGACGAATTAGGCAACGACCCGGTGCAGGTTCAGTTGGAACGAGGGCGGCACTGGTACGAGCTGAGCTTGGTCACGCGCGACCGTCCGGCCCTGTTCGCCAAGCTGGCCGGAGTGCTCGCGGCATGGGGGATGAATATTGTGAAGGCCAATGCATTTTCGAATCAGGCAGGGACCGTGGTCGACACGCTTTACTTTACCGATCGCTTTCGAACGCTGGAGTTGAATCTTTCTGAGTGGGATCGCTTCCGGCGCAGCGTAACCAGCGTGCTTCTAGGCGAAGCTGACTTGGCGAAGATGCTGCGCGACCGGCAACGCGCAGAAAAAGGTGTGATCGCGAAAGTTAAAGTAGAAACCAAAATTGAGTTTGATGATTCCTGTTCGTCGACCAGCACGCTCGTGCAGGTGATTACGCAGGATCGCCCGCGGCTGCTGCATCGCATTGCGTCGTGTTTATCGGATCAGCACTGCAACATCGAGATCGCATTGATCGATACCGAGGGCCAGATGGCGATCGATACGTTTTATCTAACATCTGGCGGAGCGAAGCTGAAGGCGGAACATTGCCGCGAAGTACAGAGGGCGCTAACCGAAGACTTGGGCAGGGAGTAAGGAATCCCGACCGGTCCCGGAGGGACCTTTGAAAGTAGCCCACCGTTTTAACGGTGGGTGGGCGTGCTCTTAAACCATCTCGTGCCGTAGGCACGGCTGAAACGTGTTCGGAGATCCGGTGGAGCAGTTTCAGTCGTCCCTACGGGACGAAAAGCCTTTTATATTAGTGCGTACCCGGCGTTGGAAACGCCGGGCTATTATCAGGCATCCCTGCGGGATGCTTCATCCACGTTCATCCCTTCGACCGAAAACTATTTCGTCGAAAACTTGAACACCGCTTTCTCGCGGAAAGTCTCGCCCGGCTTCAGGATTGTATTGGGAAAGCTAGGATGATTCGGAGAGTCCGGAAAGTGCTGTGTCTCCAGGCAGAATCCATCATGCTTCTTGTAGACGTGACCTTTCTTGCCGGTGACACTTCCGTCCAGAAAATTCCCTGTATAAAACTGAACGCCGGGCTGCGTGGTTGAGACTTCCAGAACGCGGCCACTGCTGGGATCATAGGCTCGCGCGGCGAGCACAAGTCCACCGCCTGTGCGGTTGATGACCCAGTTGTGATCGTAGCCGTGGCCGAGCACAATTTGTTCGTAATCGCTGTCAATGCGCTCGCCGATTCTCATGGACTTCGTGAAGTCCATTGGCGTTCCCTTGACGGGGCGAAGTTCGCCGGTAGGAATAAGAGTTTTATCCACCGGCGTGAACCGGTCGGCATTCAGCATGAGTTCGTGATTCAAGATGTCGCCGCTGCCCTCGCCCGACAAATTGAAATAGCTGTGCTGGCTCAGGTTGATGGGCGTCGGCTTGTCGGTGGTTGCTTCGTAGTCGATGACAATCTCATTCTCATTCGTCAGCGTGTAAGTGACTCTGACTTTCAGATTGCCGGGAAAGCCGTCGTCGCCGTCTTTACTGAGATATGTGAAAGTAACGCCCGGTCTGCCTTTCAGCGGCTCTCCATCCCACACAACCTTGTTGAAAGTTCTTTCCGTGCCCCCATGCAGCGTATTGGGGCCGTCGTTCTTGGGCAAAGTGTATGTCTTACCGTCGAGTGTGAAGCTGCCGTTGGCGATGCGGTTGGCATAACGCCCGACAATGGCGCCGAAATAAGGCGGATTCGGAATGTAGCCATCAAGACTCTCGTGACCGAGAACAACATCGGCGAACTGGCCTTTGCGGTCGGGAACGCGAATTGAAACGATGATGCCGCCATAGTTCATGGCATCTACTTCCATGCCCTTTGCGTTGGTGAGCGTATACAAAGTGATTGGCCTCCCGTCGGCCGTGCCAAAAGGCTTTTGTTGAACTGCCTGATCATGTCGCTTGCTGGCCTGCGCCCGGGCAGTCCCGCCCATCGACAGCAGCAGCAGTGTGGTAATGGATACGCACATCAAGTGTCTTGGAATCATGCGGGAAAGTTTACTACGAAGACGAAGGCGGAAACTATTTCTTATACGGCCATTGCGCCTGCGTGAACAATCCTCCATCAATCCAAATCGTCTGGCCGGTGATGAAGGCTGCGCCTTTGCTGGCGAGAAAAACTACTGTGGGCGCAATGTCGGCGGCCGTGCCTACCCGGCCCAAGGGCGTCAACTTCGACCAGGTGCCGGCGTAATCCGGATCTTCCGCTCGCGTACGCTCGGACTCGATCGAACCGGGAGCAATGCAATTCACTCGTATCCCGTAGCGTCCCAGCTCTACCGCCGCCTCTTTGGTGAACATTTCAATTCCACCTTTACTCGCTGTGTATGCCACCAGAGACGGAAACGCCAGCTTGTTGCAACCCGATCCCAGATTCACGATCGAACCGCCTCCATGGTCTTTCATATATCTCGCGGCTTGCTGCGTACACAGGAAACATCCTTTCAGGTTGGTCTCAACCACCAGGTCCCACTCTTCCTCGGTTACATCGAGAAGCGGCTTCCACGTCTGGACTCCCGCGTTGTTCACCAGAAGATCGAGGTGACCGAAGGCGCCGATTACGCGATCAAACATTGCCGCCACCTGACTGCTCGACCGAATGTCCGCCTCAATCGGAAATATATCCTCGGGGGATGCATTGGGCTGTAAGGAACGAATCTCGGCTATAGTGGCGTTCACTTGCGCTGCCGGTTCGTTGTAGTAGTTCACGGCAACGCGATATCCGTTTCGCGCCAACTCCAACGCAATTTCCTTCCCAATTCCCCGACTCGCGCCGGTCACCAGAGCGGTCTGGCTCTGCGGCATAGCTCACCTCAATCAATAGTCTTAACGAATCTGGCCCAACAGATGATAACCAAATGGAGAATCGAACGGGTGAGAAGAAGAAGTAGCAGTAGCGTTAGTGATCGACAGCCGGTCGCGGGAAAGACCGAAAAATCCAGACGCCGAAGCCGACCGCGGAAGTCAGCAGGATTACGCGCAAATACTGCGCAGCGGGCAGAGCATTGTCGCCGAAAAGCGTACGCAAAAGAGCAAAGCTCGCGCTACCGGCACACAGCGCAAAATAAACACGTTCCTGCGCGCAACGCGAAGCACGCACCAGCCACGCCAGAATGCACGCCACAGTCACGTAAATCGCAATCAGAAGCAGATCGGGCGTAGCGGCGAATGCCCGCACCAGGATCCCAGGCTTAGGCGAAACAAAGCCATGCATCGCAATCCCCCAGAAGACGACCGAGTGTATGAGGGCGATCAGTGCACGCTTGCGGCTATTCAGAATCCCAAACTCGTTCATAGAATGACTGAGTTTCGCCTGTGCGCCAAAATTTAAGTGTGAGCTTTCATACGACGACCCGTGATTCCGGTCACAGAGCGATATGGCGCTCAGCGAATCACGGTGGTACCATCGCGGGCGATATGCCAACGCGTACTTCACTTGTTTGGATCGCCGCTGTTTCGCTCGTGTCATTTTTCAACGCGACTGCTGCCGCCCAGTCGCAAGCCTCGCCTTCCCACCCGATTGTTTTGCACGCGGCGCGTCTGCTCGACGTGAAAACTGGCCGCATGCTCATGCCGGCGGAGATTCTGGTGCAGGGCGAACGCATCGTCGAAGTCGGCGCGTCGGTAAAACATCCGGCAGGCGCGGAAGTGATCGACCTCGGCGACCGCACGCTGCTTCCCGGTCTCATCGACGCTCACGTTCATTTATTTCTGCATCCCGGCGCGGAAGATTTGCAGACGGTGGAGGAATCGGTGCCACAGCGCACAATCATCGCAACTCTGGCGGCGCGAGACGACCTGATGGCCGGCTTTACTGCCGAGCGCGATATGGGGACCGAGGGCGCAGGCTCGGCCGACACAGCCGTGCGCAACGCGATTAACGACGGCAGTATTCCCGGACCGCGACTCCGCATCAGCGGCAATGCCATCAATATTCTCGGCGGCCACGAGGACGCTATCGGCTACAACCCCGAGCAGCACGTGTTGCCCAACGCGAATTACGCCAACACCGCAGACGAAATCATCGCAGTGATGCGACAGCAGATTAAAGAAGGCGCCGACTTCACCAAAATTTATGAGACGGGCCACGATTCGATTCACGACGGAAAATTCACCACGCCGTTCCAGTACACCGAGGCACAGCTGGAAGCAGCCGTAAAAGAAGCGGCGCGGGTTGGAAAGCGTGTCGCCGTACACGCCACTGGCGAGCCCGGCACTCTTTTCGCCGCTCAAGCGGGAGTCGCTTCGATTGATCACGCCGACCAGCTGAGCGACGAAACCATGCGGCTCATGAAGGAAAAACAGATTTACGCCGTGCCAACTTTTACCATCTTTGAATATTTTGCCGAGCATGCGGCCACGCCTGCCCAGGGTGCGCGCGAACATCAGGTGCTCGATTTAAAAGTGGAAGAATTCAAGAAGCAGGTCGCGGCAGGAGTACCCATGGCAGTTGGTTCCGACGTAGGGCCGTTTCCCCACGGTACGCAGGCGCGCGAATTTGTGCTGATGGTGAAATACGGCATGTCGCCGCTCGCCGTCCTGCAGGCCGATATGCTGAATGGCGCCAAACTGCTGGGATGGGAAGGCCAGATCGGCGCGCTCGAAGCCGGCTACCTGGCCGACGTAATCGCCGTGCCGGGCAATCCCCTTCAGGACATCGCAGTCGTGCAGAACGTTACCTTTGTAATGAAGAATGGCGTGGTCTTTAAAGGTGAAGCCAAGAAATGAGCGAGAAGTAAGCGAAGAAGGCGTCGGAAAGTGAAGGCACATCTTCACCTTTGGTCAAATGCGTAGAGGTAAACTTACGGCGAAAGCTGCAAAAGACTGCATACCCCTCGGCCGCAAGCCATGGAGAGTGACACTAACTAGTTAATTGCAAGCGGTTTGGCGCGATTCTACTGTCATTTCCGTGGACGATGGATTGCGCTTATCGAAGTGCTACGCCAGTTTCCGGCGGGCACTTATGATAGTCCGCAAACATCCACGCTTCCTCCGTTTGTCGGCCACAGTTCTAATCGCATGCGGTGCGTGTTCCACTTTGCATGCGCAGGCCCCGCTTGCGTCCGCCGATCCGGGCGCTCCAGCGTTGTTCATTGAGCCTTCGAGGACGGTTGTCTCCAGGCCAGCGGACCTGGCGCCCGAACACAAATTTTGGGACAAACAGAACTACGCCTTATTCGCCGCGGCAGCCGCTCTGAATACAGCCGACTTCGCCGTGACTCGCGCCAACCTGCAAGGTGGAGGACAGGAACTGAATCCCGTGGTTCGCATGTTCGGCCGCAGCTCGGCGGGACTTTCCGGTGAACTTCATTGGAGAAACCGTGGGAGTGGTAAGTCTCAGCTATTTCTTTCATAAGACAGGTCATCACAGGCTGGAACGCGCCGTGTCGATGTTCAACATCGCCAGTTCCGCCGGCGCGGTGAGTTACGACCTGATGCATCGCTAAGAAGGTGGTAACGAAACTGGATTACTCGCCCCCGGTATCACTCTGATTCCAAGGAATCGAAAGTAAAAAGGCCGCGCTCAGGAAGCGCGGCCTTTGTTCATGATGCGTTGAGAGTTAGAAGCGGACGCGAGCCCCCAGTTCAATCTGTCTCGGCTGTGCTTCGCCGCCCAGGGTTCCGAAACCGCCGCCCGCTGAGTCTCCGGAAAATAGACCGGTATCACCGAGGGCTTGTGGATCGAGCCACTGGTTATGGTTCAGCACGTTAGCGAAGACGCCCTGGAATTCCAGGTTGATGCTTTCAGCAAGCCGAATCGTCTTCTTCAGGCTGAAATCCATATTCCAGTAGGGTAGGCCGTTGAGGGCGCCAGCGCCACCATTGCGCGTGTCCAATCCCAGGATCGGATTGCGCCAGTTGTCCGCCTCAGCTGTCCCAAGCGCGAAAATATTGCGGGGCAGTGGGCCGGGTTGGTTGTAAACGTGACCGCTCTTATACGGTCCAATCGGCACCGCGTTCTGGTTGCTGAAATAGTTGGTATTGTCGCCTGACCCGAACTCTTCGCTGTCTCCAGTCGTGGTGTAAACCTCATTCGGGGTACCCGATCCAGCGGTGAAGATGGTCGCAAACGTCCATCCTCCCAGCACCCGTCCCATCAAGCCGGATTGCCCTTTATAGAATGGCGGGGCATACACCAGGAACGCATTGTAGACGTACCTGCGGTCATAGCCCTGCCGACCATACATCTCCTTCAAGTTGTAGACATCTTCAGCAGTGTATTCGCTGGTCGCTTGGACGAACGCTCCCTCTCCGAGAGCTTTCGACCAGGTAAAGTTCGACTGCAGGGTCAATCCCTTCCAGTCGGCCAACTTGAGCGAGGCGAAGCCCGCATTGTAATTCCCGGTGCCAACGCTGGCGTTGAGCGCTACGCCCGACGTCAGCTGGCCTTGCGCTCCGCACGGTGACGTGGAGGTCGAGCCCGGGCACGGCGCAGTTCCGGGGATGGGCGTGTTCTGCATGCTGCGTGGGAAGTTGAAGCCGCCATTGTCGAGGTCGCTCCACATGTCCCACACCAGCGCGTTGGCTAGATTGCCACCTTCGTTAGACACCACTGCGGCGGTGCAGCTTGTGAAACCCGTGCAGTAGCTGGGATTCATGGCATGCTCAAAGAAGGGTTGTGGCGTTACGGCACCTGCGCTTCCTGCACAGGCGCCTCCGCCCATTCCGGCAACGCCGCCGCAGTATTGCAAAACTACGTTCTTGTAAGCGTTGGCGAAGCTTTGCCCGCCCAAAGTCATCATGTAGGGAACTGCATTGATGTCCAGCGGCAGATACTCGTGAGTGATCCTGCGTCCGATGTAGCCTAATTCCAAGGTGACCTTGCGGGCCAACTGGCGCTGGATGGTGAAGTCGAATGAGTCAATCACATTCGGCCGGAAATGCGGGTCCAGCCCTTCGCCGGCGCCAGCCGCGATTGCGTTGTAACCAGGAAAGTCTGGCTGCGGCAGAGTCGGACTCGCCGCCGGCAGAATGGATGGCGTTCCCGTCGTACCGACACGAAATGCATTAGTGGGGGTAGCCGTGTTGTTGCCTCCCACACAACCGCCGTCCGTCGCCGAGCCGATGCACTGTACCGGCTGGATCAGGCCAGTGCCTAACAGAGGCACAAGCACCAGGTCCACGCCGTTCAGCCGCCCGTACTGGCGACCATAGCCTCCGCGAACCACCGTGTTGGCCAAAAAGCCATCGGTGGCCTTCGGAGCCCACGCCACAGCAACGCGCGGGCTGAACTGACCGTAGAACGGTTCATAAGGATATTTCAACCCGTTGGCCGTATCGCCCACCAGGGCAAAACCGAGTTGAGGATTGTAGACCTGCCCCTGCAGCGCCGCTCGTTCCCGGGACTTCAAGTAAGCGATCGCGTCGAGCTGCTGATCGGAGGCATCCACCACTTCAATCTGCTTCCCACTCTTTTCTACGGGCGGCATCTCCAGTGCATAGCCCAGTCCATAGGTGAGCGTGAAGGTCGGCTTCATATGCCACGTATCGCTGAAGTAGACGTTGTAGTACGGAATCGTGCTCTGGTCGAAAGCGGGGGTTAATGGAGGGTTCAAAGCCAGATTCGCTCCAGAACGCGTATAGGCGGTTTGCGCGATAGAAACGATCCCGAGCGCTGCCGCCATCAAGGAATCGCATTTCGCGGAAGAAGTCATAACAGCCGCAGTTGAGCAAATGGAAAAGGCAGTCGTCTGCCCAGAGGGCTTGCTCAATTCCGATCCGGACGATCCATTCCCCAGCTCAAAAACAGGCTGGTAGTTGATCCCGCCGCCGTTATCGGTGCGCTGATGCCAGTTGAAGTTATGCTGATAGGTACCGCCGAACTGTAACAGGTGATTACCTTTCAGCATGGAAACATCATCACGGAACATGTGATCTTTTCCATCCCAGAAGCGGGTACGGGTCTGCTGCGTATTCACGTTGTAGGGACCTAGGTCCTGAGTCTCCGATTGGCCAGCCTCGATTTCGAGCGCGCCACCCAAGCCCGCGCACAATGCGCAATTCTGAATGACGTCTCCTTTGCGGTTCCAGGCCCACCAGTTTCGCAGGAAGCTATAGTGAATATCGTTGGTGGTGTTGGTAGTGATGTTGGTCGTAAGACCTGCAACTAAATACCAGGGTTCGACCGGATCGCTCGACGCCGACGTGGGAGTGCCTAACTTATCGCCGGGTAAAGCCCCACCGATATCCACCTGGTCCGAAGTCGCCTGCTGTTGGTTAAAGTAGCGATAGCTGACCATGAAATGTTCTTTGGAACCAAAGTCGTGATCAACTCTAGCTACAGCAAATTTACTTTTGAGCGGAAGATCAAGCGTGCCTTGGAAACCTTGAACATTCACCCCATCGCATTGAGATCCCGCTGCGCAAGTAGAATTGGACGCCGGCATGTACGTGTTCCATATTTGCGACACGATGGGGTTGAGTCCAATGCCATTCGGGTCTGCGGCGGCAATGCTGTATTGCTGGCCTGTATTGATGTCAGTCAAGAAGCCAGACTTCAAGGCCGCGGAAGGAACGTTCCTATTCCATGTCTCGGCCTGAGGATAGCGGAAGCCCTCATAGTTGAAGAAGAAATAGGTCTTGCCGCCGAGAACGTTCCAGGGAATAAGTGGACCCCCGATGGCGCCGCCAAAACGGCTGTAGTGATAACTGGGAAGGCCGCCCGTTTCAAACGGGGGATTTGCCATTCGACCTAATCCCTGATTGTAGCTGTTCTGCCATGTATTCCCGGACCAGTTGTTGTCTTTGTAATATTCATATGCCGTGCCATGGAAGGCGTTGCGTGCCGCGCTTCGTCACGACTTTGATTTCGGCGCCTGAAGAACTGTTAAAGTCGGCCGTCTGGTTGGCCGTATTGACCTTAAACTCTTCAACGCTGTCCGCCGGAGTCGGCATCACGCCAGACGGTTTGTTATACGAGGTGTACTGAGCGGAAACGCCTCCCGGTCGGATCGCCGATTGTGTTTGCAGAGACGCCGGAGGTATAAACGCTACCCGCGCCATCCATGTCGTTGGTGTTGTTGCCGCCATCCAGCGAGAAGTAGTTCTCGTCGACCACCGCGCCGGCAACGCTGCCATCTGGGCCGACACCGGGCTGAAGCTCGATGAACGTATTGACGTCGCGGCCGATGCTCGGCAGGTTGTCGATCGCCTCGGACGTCACCGTGTTTCCTACGGTGGCGTTCATGGTCTGCAGCTCGTTGCCGACCGCCGTCACTTCGACGACGACGTTGCTGGTTCCGACTTGCAACGTCATATTCGCCGTGGTCGCCTCTCCAATCCGAACCGTGGTTTGGCTCTTGGTAGTGGAGAACCCTTGCTTCGTGATACTCAAATCGTAAGCGCCAGGGGTGACGTCGACGAAGATGTATCGCCCAGCATCGTTGCTCGTGACCGAGCGCGACGTCTTGGTCGAAGGATCAGTCAACGTGAGCGTAGCTCCGGCCACAACCGCTCCGGATGGATCCGTCACCGTCCCTGCGAGAGTGCCGGTGGATGTCGACTGTGCCCATAGAGGCGCAGCGTTGCTGACCAAAGCGATGGCGCAACAGAGAAGGAAACAAGCGAACAGGGAAGAGAAAATCTGGCGACGGACGCGCATTGCACAGCCCTCCAAGAACGAAGAGTGATCCCGCATATTCGCGGGAAAAACTTTCACGCCACTACTTTTTACTTTAAGAGGCCCTGGGAATCGGAGACCCTGCTCTGGTCAAAACTTCAGAAGATGTTCCAACCCGAGCCCGAAATCCCCTAATAGGTCGGGAACACTAACACTATTGAATGCACAAAAACAAGTATTAATTGTTGAGATTCGCTTTTTGCATCCGAATCACCTTAAGTGATTGAGCCAGTGCGCGATACAGAGAGCCGGAGGAGAGGGACCGCCAGACTTGTTGCGCCTGTTTTGTTACTGTTCCGATTCACGCTTCGTCGCTGGGCATCCCGCCAGCAACCGTTTTTTTCAACCAAACAGTCGAGAAACTTGCACGAGGGGATGAAAACGAAAAACCTGTCCGTTTCTGCTGCGACTTGTAGTGGGGCCCTAAGCTTGCCGCGGGTTGGTAGTATTACTCGACGGAAACGATTCCGCCGCGCACGAATCTCGAACTTCAGGAACCGATCATGAAAATCGCAAAGGATGTTACGGAACTAATCGGTGGGACGCCTTTGGTACGCCTGAACAAAGTCACGGAAGGTTGCGTCGCCGAAGTGGTGGCGAAACTCGAGAGCCAGAATCCTTTGGCCAGCGTCAAAGATCGCATCGGCGTAAGCATGATCGGCGAGGCCGAGCGCGAAGGAAAAATTCATCCCGGCAAAACCGTGCTCATCGAACCGACCAGCGGCAACACCGGCATCGGCCTCGCCTTTGTCGCCGCCGTAAAAGGCTACAAGCTGATTCTCACCATGCCCGAAACCATGAGCCTGGAGCGGCGAGTTCTGCTGCTCGCCTTCGGCGCGGAAATCATTCTTACTCCCGGCCCCAGAGGAATGACCGGCGCCATTTTAAAAGCGAAAGAAATTTTGGCAAGCACTCCCGGCGGTTACATGCTGCAGCAATTCGACAATCCGGCCAATCCTAAGATTCACTTTGAAACCACAGGACCTGAGATTTGGAATGACACCGATGGCCGCGTCGACATTCTGATTTCAGGCGTAGGTACCGGCGGAACCATCACGGGAATCTCCGAGTACATCAAGCCCAAGAAACCTTCGTTCAAAGCCGTGGCCGTCGAGCCCGCGGATAGCGCGGTTCTTTCCGGCGGCAAGCCGGCTCCGCATAAAATTCAAGGCATCGGCGCGGGATTTATTCCCAGCATTCTGCGCCGCGACTACATCGACGAAGTCATCACCGTCACGAATGACGATGCTATCGCCATGGCGCGCCGGCTCCCTCTCGAAGAAGGATTGCTGGTTGGCATCTCGTCCGGCGCCGCTGTGGTTGCAGCTTTAAAAGTGGCGCGGCGGGCCGAGAATCAAGGTAAGCTGATCGTCGTGATTCTGCCGTCGTTTGGCGAACGCTATTTGAGCAGCATTCTGTTTTCGGAGTTGCGCGACAAGGCGCAACAAATTCCCACAGCGGCGTTGCCCGGCTGATTTGATCTGTGAGGGCTTCGTTCAAATGATCTGCGGAATTCGATCCATCCTGATTATGCCGTCCGAGTAATCCATGCCGCACCTGCTCTCGCTAATTCGCGAAGATGTGGCAATGGTGATGGAGCACGATCCCGCTGCGAAGTCCCGGCTGGAAGTATTCTTGTGCTATTCCGGGTTGCACGCAGTGTGGTTCTATCGCATCAATCATTGGCTCTGGACGCATGGTTTTTTTCTGCTCGGCCGATTCCTCTCGCAGATCGCGCGCTTCCTCACCGGGATTGAAATCCATCCCGCAGCAACTATCGGACGCCGGCTTTTCATCGATCACGGCGTGGGCGTAGTGATCGGCGAAACTGCGATCGTCGGTAACGACATCACTCTGTATCAAGGAGTGACTTTAGGAGGCACGGGCAAAGAGCATGGCAAGCGTCATCCTACGATCGAAGACAACGTAGTCGTCGGCGGCGGCGCGAAGATCCTCGGCAATATTACCGTTGGCAAAAATTGCCGCATCGGCGCCGGCTCGGTGGTAGTGCGCAATGTTCCGGAAGATTCCACTGTGGTCGGCGTGCCCGGGCACATCATTTTCCGTGAGGGCAAGCGCGTGATAATCACCGATCCCAAGTTGATTAACGATCCGCTCTCGGAAGCGCTGGCGTCGGTGGTGACAGAAGTAAACAAGCTGCGCGAGCGAGTGCAGCAACTCGAAGGTTCCGGCGTAAAAGGCGAGCCCTTATCGGAGTCACTGCAAAGAATTATGGAAGATCTTGACTACCAGATTTAGAAGTTGCAGCAATCTCTCAAATTGAAGCCGAGCGTAAAGACTTACGCTAAGGAGTTTTGGTCATCTCTCCGTCAAGCATCCGCCAAATACCCAGCGGGTTCGCATCTTTCAGCGCGTCGGGCAAAACGCTGTCGGGAAATCCCTGATAGCAGACCAGCCGAGCGAAACGGAAAATTGCCTGGCTGCCAACCGATGTGGAGCGGCCATCTGAAGTGGAAGGATAAGGTCCGCCGTGCACCATAGCATGCGTGACTTCGACTCCCGTGGGAAAACTATTGAAGATCAGCCGGCCGACTTTGTTTTCGAGAATCGCAAGCAGGTCAGCGAAATCTCGCAGATCGTCTTCGGTGCCGTGAATCGTTGCGGTGAGATGACCTTCCAGTGCGCGCGCGATCGCCAGAACTTGATCTCGGCTGGAGTGGCGCACCAGCAGAGTCGTTGGGCCAAAAATCTCCGCATCCAGATCGGAATCGAGAAACGAAGCTGCATCCGTTTCAAAGAGCACCGGGGTAGCGCCGAGACCTGCATCAGCGGCCGGCTGCCCTTCGGCCATCAGTTTTACCGAGCCGTGCTTTTTGCGCGCGCCAGTCCCCGTGTCGTAGGCCGATTGAATATTCCTGGTTAGAAGATGAATCGGCGTCGATGCTGCAACCATCTGTTGCAGTTTGTTCGCGAATGCCACAGCCTCGGAAACTTGCGGCAAGAATACTAAGCCCGGCTTGGTGCAGAATTGTCCGCCTCCCATGGTGAACGATGCGTGCAATCCCGCGGCAATCGTTTCTCCGCGTTCGCGCAAAGCACCGGGCAAGATGAATACAGGATTCGTGCTGCTCATTTCCGCATAGAACGGAATCGGTTCAGGACGCGACGCCGCGAGGTCCATCAGGATTCTGCCAGCCGCGCGCGATCCCGTGAAACCGCCCGCTTTGATCAGCGGATGCTGCAAGAGTTCGGCAGCCACGCGATTTCCCGAATCGAAGAGTAGTGAGAAGACTCCTTCCGGAAGGCCGCACTCGCGCACACTTTCCTGAATCGCGCGTCCCACCAACTCGCTGGTCCCAGGATGAGCCGGATGCGCTTTAAAAACGACAGGATTGCCGGCAGCTAAGGCTGAGGCTGTGTCTCCTCCGGCAACAGAAAATGCCAACGGGAAGTTGCTGGCGCCGAAGACCACCACCGGGCCGAGAGGGCGCAGCATGGAGCGAATATCCGGTTTCGGCAATGGCTTGCGATCGGGATCGGCGCGATCGATGCGCGCTTGTACCCATGATCCTTCTTCAATGACTTGCGCAAACATCCGAAGCTGGGCGCATGTGCGCGCGGTCTCGCCTTGCAGCCGCGCCTGCGGCAGAGCGGTCTCTTGCGTGGCACGATCGATTATTTCGCCGGCAATCGATTCGATATTCGTGGCGATTTTTCGCAAGAACGCCCCGCGCTCCCGCCCGGTTACTCGCTGATATGCCTCGAAACTCTGCGCCGCTAACTCGACCGCTACCTTTACTTCGTCAACCGTCGCCGAGAAAAAGGCCGGCTGCAAATCTTCGCCGATAACGGGATTCGTAGCGAACAAGGTTGCGTCCGTGCCCGAGCCTTCCCGAAAACCGATAAGTGAACGACCTGAAAGTTTTGTCATGGGACTTTGCGACGCGAGCATGGTTTTATGAAAACAGCATCACTTTCGAATCGGCAGCGAATAACTGCCGGCCAACTGCGGTCGGTGCTGTAATGCGTCTCTTATAATTTTCCGCGTCTGCTCGAGTTCCTTTCCGGCCAACTCGAGCCGCGGAGGACGAACTCGCGCATTTCCCATCCCAACTTCAGCCTGAACCAGTTTGATCAGTTGAACAAACTTTGGGACCGTATCCATGCGCAGCAATAACAGGAACCAACGATACAACTCGAACGCCTTTTCGCTTTCTCCGTTGAGGCAAAAATTGAATAGCTCCACCGACTCGCGCGGCAATGCATTTGCCAATCCTGCAATCCAGCCCGTGGCTCCGATGGCGACTGCTTCCAGGATGGCATCGTCCACGCCCACGCAAATTTGCAGCCGCGGGCCTAGCAACGCGCGAATCGCCGAAACCCGCCGAACATCTTCGCTCGATTCTTTTACCGCCACCAGATTCTCGTGCTCCTTGGCCAATTCGCAAATCTGCTCGGGCAGAAAATCTGTCTCATACGCGACCGGATTGTTGTAGAGCATGCAGGCAAGCGGCGTCGCACTGAAAACTGCGCTGACATGCGCCTTCATTTCCCGCCAGTCTCCTTTATATACATAAGGGGGCAGAACCATCAGGCCGTCGCAACCTGCATCCGCAGCGGCTTTCGCTAAGGCCACGGCTTCCCCAGTCGAAAGCGCGGAGATAGCGGCCACCACCGGACCGCGCCCCCGCAGCGCCTTCACACAATTACGAAGAATGGCTTCCTTTTCTGAGAAAGACAGCGTCGCGCCCTCGCCCAGCGATCCCAGCGCAACCACCCCAGTGCAGCCATTTTCCAGAAGCCACCGGCAATGCTCGACCATAAATTGATGATCGACGCTGAGATCGTCGTTGAAGCAAGTGGTGATGGCGGGCATCACGCCCTTCCAATCCATTGCGGCCCTCCTCAAGAGATGTTATCTGCGATCACACTTTGTGCCACTCGCGACGGCAAATACGGCTCGATGGGAATTTCGCTTTTCGTGCCTGTGATTTGATCTACGAGAATTTTTGCGGTCGCCAGTGACGTCGTGATTCCCAATCCCTCATGCCCCGTCGCCAGGAATAACGACTTATCTTCGGGCCACGGACCAATCAGCGGCAACTTGTCGGGAGTGGCCGCTCGCAGGCCCGTCCAGGCGCGCACCGTCTTCATCGAACCCAGCGCCGGCATGAATTCCTCAGCGCGCGCCAACATGCGCTCCAGAATTTCCTGATCGATATCTGTACCCTCTGCATATTGCCGCGACGAGCCAATCAAGATCTGCCCGCTTCGACGCGGCTGCACATTGAAGGCAACGGAATCGCCGGTCGATAAATGCGCGCTCTTCAAATATCCGAGCTCGACCAACTGATGATTCAGAAAGCCAGGATAACGCTCGGAGATTACCAGCTGCCCCTTGCGTTTTTTGATTTCAATTCCCGGAGTCAGCGCAGAAGCCCACGCTCCTGCGGCGTTCACCAGGATCTCCGCGGAAAACTCGCGACCATCGGCGGTTTGAACGCGCCCTTGTCCTAGTCTCGCGACCGAGCCGCTCACCAACTCCGCACTGCGTTTTTGCGCGCGCTGAAGCAGAAAGCGCGCCGCACACAGAGGCTGCAACACCGCGTCTTCTGGAACCAGCAATCCGCCCAATAAACCCTCTCGCAGATTCGGTTCCAGGTCTCGCAAAGCTCGCGAATCGAGCATCGTGACAGGGACGCCGCGCCGCCCGTAATACTCATGCTTGCGCCGCACCTCAGCCATCTCTTCTTCGTCAGCCGCTACCCAGATTGTTCCCGGCTGTTCATACTCAGCATCATCAGGTAATTCGGGGCGAAGCGCCTGCCAGAGGCGCTGTGAGTAGCGAGTCAGAGCAAACTGCGCCTCGGAATCATCGAGGACGACGATGTGCCCCATGGCGGCAGCGGTCGCACCGCCGGTGACGTCGCGATCAATCAGGGCCACGCGCATATCGCGCCGCGCGAACTCGTCGGCACACGCAGCGCCAACAATGCCTGCGCCCACAATGATTACGTCGTACTTAGCGATGGTCATTCTTAGCGATGCCCATCCCGACTCAAGCCGCCA
This sequence comes from uncultured Acidobacteriaceae bacterium, assembly GCA_963801885.1. Taxonomy (GTDB): domain Bacteria; phylum Acidobacteriota; class Terriglobia; order Terriglobales; family Acidobacteriaceae; genus Sulfotelmatobacter. Next base: position 718,046 of record CAWDGL010000008.1, on the reverse strand, counting down.
CTCAAGGCTTGGAATCTTCGGCGAACATTTTATCTGCATTCCGAGTCGCAACGCGAGACAGACAATCGAGAATGATCGATCTCGCCAGGCGAAGCGGCTTTGACAAAGGCTAGCGGGTCCGTTAATGTTCCGTTGCGTAAACGTTTACAGGCATGCACACGCTCCTCCTGATTACTGATCATCTTTCGATCCGATGCTGCTGAAGACACTGCGCGAAGAGGTGCTGGAAGCGAATCTGGAACTGGTTCGACGCAGCCTTGTGCTTTACACTTTTGGCAACGTCAGCGGAAGGGATCGCGGCGAAGGATTGGTCGCCATTAAGCCCAGCGGCATTCCGTACGGAGAGCTGACCGCATCGCATATGGTTGTTTCCGACTTGGCCGGAAAAATCGTCAACGAAAATCTTCGCCCTTCCTCCGAACTCACGACTCATCTGGAGCTGTACAAACAATTTAACTCTGAATCCCGGCCGCGAGCGCGCGAACTGCACAACAAGCATTTCCTGCGCCAGCATGGCCGCAATGCCTACTACGGACAGGTTAAACCTCAATGAATCCTGCTCTCGCGCTGTTCGCTTCCAACAGCCTGGTTCATCTTGCGCCGGTGGACATGGCCATCGTCGCTTTTTATTTTGCGCTCGTCCTCGCCATTGGCTTTTATCTGAAAGGCCAGGCTAATACCGGAGAAGATTTTTTTATGGCGGGCCGGGAAATGACGGCGTGGGTCGCCGGGCTCAGCTTTCTTTCCGCCAATCTGGGAGCACTGGAGTTGATGGGATGGGCCGGTTCGGCCTACCAGTACGGCATTCTCGCCACTCATTGGTATTGGATCGGCGCCATTCCGGCCATGCTGTTTCTGGCGCTGGTCATGATGCCGTTTTATTACATTTCCAAAACGCATTCGGTCCCGGGATATTTGAAACTCCGCTTCGGCGAACCGGCTCGCGCTCTCTCCGCGGTTTCCTTCGCCTTTATGACGGTGCTGATGAGCGGCGTCAACATGTTTGCCATGGCGAAGGTCATGCAGATCGTTCTCGGATGGGACATCAATTTCAGCATCTGGGTTTCGTCTCTGACTGTAGCGATCTACGTATCGTTGGGTGGATTGCGTTCCGCAATCTTTAACGAAGTGCTGCAATTCTTTCTCATCTGGGCGGGCGCGCTGCTGATTCCGATTCTCGGTTTATACGAAGCCGGCGGCTGGTCCAATCTGAAAGTGCTCATCACGCAAAGAGCGTCGGCACAATACATCCACCTTTGGGCTGGCTTGGGATCGTTCTCCAACAATCCCATGGGAATCCACTGGACCGGAATCGTATTCGGATTGGGCGCCGTGATTTCGATGGGCTACTGGACTACGGATTTCCTGGTGATCCAACGCGTTCTTGCCGCGAAAGACATGCGCAGCGCGGAGATGGCCCCCATTATCGGCGCGGGCTTCAAAATGCTGGTGCCGATCATCGTGATCCTGCCCGGACTGCTCGGCCTGGGTGTGCTGCCCATGAAACTGGTTCCGGAATCGGTGGCTACGGTAACGCATGGCTATAGCTACAACGATGTTCTGCCGCTGATGCTGGCGCGCTACTGCGGCCCCGGTTTATTAGGCCTCGGCATTACTGCATTGATCGCGGGTTTCATGTCGGGCATGGCGGGAAACGTAAGCGCATTCACAACCGTCTGGACTTACGACATCTACCGCCCGCTGATCAACAGCAAAGGCAGCGACCATCACTACGTAAATATGGGGCGCTGGACGACGATCATCGGCGTGCTCATCAGCGTGGGTACAGCGTATCTGGTGATGCGGTCGGCCAGCATTATGGATTACGTGCAGGCCTTGTTCAGTTTCTTCATCGCTCCATTATTTGGCACGGTTATTTTGGGCATGCTGTGGAAGCGAGCTACTGGCGCCGGAGGGTTTTGGGGACTGCTGTGTGGAACGCTTTGCTCGGTCGGCATGTGGACATGGGTTAAAGTGGATCCCTCCGCGCTCAGGTATGTTGCACTCTCGCCGCATGCCAAGGCTCTTGCCCAGGATATGTACCAGGCGCTCTGGTCGTTTTCTACCTGCGTGATCGTAACTGTAGTTGTGAGTCTCGCAACCAAGCCAATGCCAGCCGGCGCGCTGGCCGGTTTGGTATACGGTGAAACCGCGATTCCTCCTATCGAGAATATGCCTTTGTACAAGAAGCCAATTTTTTGGGCATGTATCGCGGCGGTAGTCTTTGTAATTCTGAACATCATTTTCTGGTAGGAGGCATTGATGACAAAAACAGGACGTTCGGCTTCAATTTGGTTTTTCATCGGTCTCTCGCTGCTGGTCAATGGTGTGCTGATTCTGGGCGCGGGAATCTATCAGATTATCAATCCTCCACCTCCCGGCGCCCAGGTTGTGTTGTTTCAACTTCATGCCGGGGTGTGGTGGGGCGGCTTGCTCACACTGATTGGCGGTTTCTATACCTGGCACTACGCTCCGTCGCGAGCCCGCAGTTAGAAGCACGTCATTTTCCGGGAGATTGAAATGGACAAGAAAATGACGATGGGCGTCATCATCGGGAACCGCGGATTCTTTCCCGACCAATTGGCAAAGACTGGACGCGAAGAAATGATCCGGGCGCTGGCGGCGGCCGGCATCGACTGCGTGGTGCTGGGTCCAGAAGATAGCAAGCATGGCGCAGTAGAGACTCACGAAGAAGCGAAAAGGTGCGCGGCGCTGTTTCAAAAAAATCGGGAAAAGATCGACGGAGTGATTGTTTCGCTGCCGAACTTCGGCGACGAACGCGCCATTGCCGACACCATGCGTTTGGCGCGGCTGGACGTTCCTGTTCTGGTGCAAGCGACGCCGGATGACGCCGCGAATATGACGATCCTGCATCGCCGCGACAGCTTCTGCGGAAAGATGTCGGCGTGCAACAACCTGCGGCAGTATGGAATCCCTTATTCGCTGACACGGCTGCACACGGTAAGCCCCGACTCGGATGATTTCCGGAACGATCTCGCGTGGTTTGCAGCGGTATGCCGCGTGACGAACGGGATGCGCAATCTACGCGTGGGCAGCATTGGAGCGCGTCCGGCGGCGTTCAACACCGTGCGTTACAGCGAAAAGCTGCTCGAAGCCCACGGCATCACCACGGAAACTGTGGACCTCTCGGAAATTCTTGGCCGCATCGCGCGCTTGAAAGACGATCATGCGGGAGTGCAGGCCAAGCTGGCGGAGATTCGCAAGTACGTCACGACAGGCGGCGTTCCCGACGCGGCACTGATCAAGATGTCGAAGCTCGGCTACGTGATTGACGATTGGATGAAATCGACGGACGTAAAAGTCAGCGCGGTACAATGCTGGACCGCGATGGAAGAATATTTTGGCGTTGTCCCCTGCACAATCATGAGCATGATGAGCAACAATCTGTTGCCCGCGGCCTGCGAAGTCGACGTCTGCGGCACGCTCAGCATGCATGCGCTGGCGCTGGCCTCGGAAACTCCCAGCGCGCTGCTCGACTGGAATAATAATTACGGCAACGATCCCAATAAAGCCGTGTGCTTTCATTGCAGCAACCTGCCGAAACATTTCTTTCAAGATGTGCGCATGGATTTTCAGGAGATCATCGCCGGCACAGTGGGCAAAGAAAATACTTTCGGCACCGTGGTCGGCCGCGTGAAACCCGGCGCGATGAGCTTTGCGCGCTTCTCGACCGACGATACCGCCGGAGTGATTCGCGGATATGTTGGGGAGGGTTCGTTCACCAGCGATTCGCTGAATACCTTTGGCGGCGTGGGCGTAGTCCAGATTGCCGATCTGCAGAAGCTGCTTCATTACATTTGCGAGAACGGCTTTGAGCATCATGTGGCCGCGAATTTCTCGACCACCGCAGCCGCTGTGCACGAAGCCGCAATCCGATACCTGGGCTACGAAATGCACTGGCACGCGAACCAAGCCGCATAGAGCGCTGAGACGCTTAGCCCCTGCGCGTTACGACCTGCGAATGTTCCTGAAGGAACGCTGTGCAAAACGCAAAATCGATCCATGCCAAGGCATTGAATCTTCTCGGCGGACTTTTTGCGAGTTAGCCTTTTCAAGCAGTTAGGCTGTGGACAAAATGTCTACTTTCGAGGACGTCGAATAGCTACTAAAGTGGACTTGACTGCCTGCAGTCCAGCTCCCGCGTGCAACCCTTCATTCGCCTAGAAAGCCGCAGCGAGTCCCGAACCCAAGAGTTTATACGCGAGATACCAGGCCACTACGATGCCAATCGCCGTCGAACGCTTGACTTTGCTGGTGGAGGCAAAACCGATGCCAAGGAGGATGATCGTCCATATCGTGATCACGTCCAGCGCAGAAGCCATGCCACGCAGAAACTTGCCTGTAGTCGCCGGGTCCAGGTAATACGCAAGATTTGTGCCGACCGGATTGTTGATGTCGAAGCCTTCGGGATTCACACCTGCGAATAACGAAATTATTCCCAGGATCGCTCCGATGATGCCGGGTAGACCGGCATACATGATGATGGCATAGGCCTGTCCGAACGTGGTCTCGGCTCCAGCCGCAATTTTGAAAGTCGCCCAAAGAACCGTGGTCGAGATCAGGGAGAAAAATAGGATGAGCAGCGGGCTGCCGTAGGCGAAGTAGCGAATGAAATTAGTGGAGATGTTAATCTGCCGAGCCTGCTGATCGGGCGGAAGTTTTTCGAACTGGTCGGCGCGAGAGGAATGTGCGATTTGATTTCTGCTGATTTGCTCGAATCCGATCTGCCGTCCAATGACATAGATAAAGAGGACCGAGACGATCGAGATCAACAGCCACGGCCCCCACCAACTGGCACTGCGGCGCAAGTCGGTGAAAGTTTTTGAGGGTGCGACGAAAGTGTCGACAATGCGCGCTGCTTCCGAAAGTGGCGGAGTTTGGGGTGGTACGGCAGGCGAAATTGGCGGAACCGGGGCGGCGGCCATAAATAACTCCTGTTTAGATTCACGGCATTTTAGCCGCGAGCTGGCTTATACACAAGCGATACGGCTGAGGGTGGTGGCTCAGTTCCAATTTATTCTGTTACGAGGCAGTCTTCCCGAAACGCGGCGTACTTCAGCCGCGTGAGGGGATCTCCTACAGATACGGCCAGGGGAGATAGTTCGGCCCGGTCAAAGTTGCCCGGATAGGATGGTATGGCATGTCGAATCTATCCCCGGTTGTGATTGCGGTGTTGCTGGTGGAACTGATTCCTGCCGCGGCTTTCGCCTTTGCGGCGGAACGCGTGGCGCGCGGCGTCCAACGATTGCCGCTCGCGCTGCGTGTGGCGCTTCCGGCAATTCTGGTTGTTCCCCATGTCGTCATCGCGGCGTCGCAACACATGTTGCGCTGGCAATGGTGCGTGCTATTCGCGGGACTTCCCGTCGTCATTGCATGGCTGCTGGCGCGGGCGGCGGCAGCCGATCCGGAACAACGCGGCAACTGGCGCGACGCGGTCATTCTTCTCACCCTGGGCCTGGCTGTCGATTTGCGCTGGTTCGATGTTGCATGGCCTGCCGGTTTGCGCGGGCTAAATAACTTGCTGTTGGTCGATGCCGGCCTCTACGGATTTCTTGCGATTCGCCAGTTGAACGGAACGGGATTTGATTTTCGCCTGCACTGGAGCGACTGGAAGACCGGGCTTCGCGAACTCCTATTCTTTGCTCCTGCTGTGCTCCTGTTCGGAATCGTGCTCGGCTTTATCCATCCTCATGCCAACCTGCCGGGAATAGGGAGGGCGGCTCTTGCCTGGGTCTACATATTTGTTTTTGTAGCCGTGCCCGAGGAACTTTTCTTTCGCGCGTGGCTGCAAAATTTATTGGAACGACGACTCGGGCGAATTGCGGCGCTGGTGGTCGCATCTATCTTGTTCGGCCTGTCGCACTTCAACAAGCGCCTGAGCGTTGGCGCGCACTTCAATTGGCGCTATGTTCTGTTGGCGACGATAGCAGGAATTTTTTATGGCCGCGCCTGGCGTGAGCGCCGCCGCGTGCCCGCCTCGACGATTACCCACGCCTGTGTGGATTGGTTGTGGTCATGGTGGTTCTAATCGGGCCGGTTTTGACTGGGTTTCAATCGGGATAAGCTTCGCCGGGTTTTACGATTCGAATCTCGTGGTCGGTAAACGCCATGTGTCCCCGGGACCGCAGCAAAATTTATTAAAACGATGCCCCTATCCGCTTTACGGACCAGGAGTCGGGGACCGGTAGCGCAAATAACCTAGGCCTACTCTCAAATGATGAATCATTGAATTCGGGAAGCACACTGCAAAGCTCAGGCCGAGCAATGCCTGAGCAAGGCCGAGGGCATAAAGGTTGTGGTGTCGCCGAAAGAGGATGCATGAGATCCCTCCCCAGAGCAAAGTAGCCGCTGTGAGCGGAAGATTGGGCAGGTGTGCCGCTGCAAACAGTATGGCCGTCAAGCCGATAGCCGCATTCTCACTGTCAAAAATCCGTGTAAGGCGCGGCATGAAATAGTCGTTCAAAAGGAATTGCTGATATAGAGTCCACAGAACGTAGCCAGTCACATGCTTGAAATCGCTTTTATAAAGCGGATGAAGAGTACCGATGTGTTTCGCTGCCAGCACGCCCGCAACTGCGAGGAGGATCGCTGCGGGCAAGATCCACAGGGATGACGCCAGACCGCGGACTCCCAGCCCGAGATCGCTTAGAGTGGGTCGCCGCGCCAGAACGATGGATAGAGTCAAGACGAGCGCGACTGGCGAGAGGATTCGTTGCGGAAATTCGGGCATCCAAATGATCGAGACGATCAGCCCGTAGCCGAGGACCAGCTCTGTTCCATCGCGGAACGAAACGGAAGCGCGCGACATGCAGAAAGTATGGCACGGCGGTAGCGCAGATGGCTTGCCTGTGCCGGTAAGGTTTTTTTGCGTGCGTTTTGAGCCGCCGGCAGCAAATGTTTCGCTTAACCGGCTAGCTCAGGAGTAGCCTCCAGCAAAGTACGCGTGTAGGCGTGTGCAGGGCGCGCGGTAATCTGCTCAGTGTCGCCGACTTCAACAATTTTGCCGCGATACATAACTGCGATGCGCGTGGAGAGATAGCGCACCACCGGCATGGAGTGCGAGATGAACAGATAGGTGAGGGCAAAATCGCGCTGCAATTGCGCAAGCAAATTCACAATCTGGGCGCCCACACTTACGTCCAGCGCGGAAACCGGCTCGTCGCACACAATGAACTTCGGCCGCAGTGCAAGCGCGCGCGCAATACCGATGCGCTGCCGCTGTCCTCCCGAGAACTCGTGCGGATAGCGTGAAGCGGCGGATTCATCGAGGCCGACGGCACGAAGAAGCTCGCTCACGCGGGCACGCAGACGAGCTTTCGCTTGGCCGGATGGCCGTGACCTTGCGTTGGACTTGTCCACAGAAGAAGTATTGCCTATTGAATCTCCATGAATAAGCAATGGCTCGGCAATGATGTCGAACACGCGAAAGCGCGGGTCGAGCGAGGCAAACGGATCTTGAAAAATAATCTGCAAATCGCGGCGTAAGCGGCGCATTTCGCCGTGGCCGGCGGCCAGCAGATCGCGCCCCTCCAGCCTTACGCTGCCCGAGGTCGGCTCGATCAAACGCAGGATGAGCCGCCCCAGCGTGCTCTTTCCCGAACCCGATTCCCCAACCAGTCCCAGGGTCTCGCCGGCTCGGATGTCGAGCGAAACGCCGTCCACCGCGCGAACTTCGCCGCGCGACTTGCCGCCAAACGCGGATTCGCCATGCGGAAACACTTTGGTTAAATCGCGGATTTCAAGTATTGGCATGGACTGTGGTTATGGGTGCTCTTCTGCGACTAATTGTTGCATGCGTTTCATCACCAAACCTTAGCATTCCACATTCCAGAATATGGAATGAAACCTCCGGTGGTTCCTTCCTAGCCTCCAGCAATCATGGGCACCGCTGCCAATGCAGCCAGGATTCCAATGAACTTCCAGCGGCTGAAGTGCTCCCGTAAAATCAGACGCGCCAGCAGCACGGTCACGGCGGGATAAAGCGATGTGATGACCACCGCTTCATCCAGTCGTCCGCGCTGGCTGGCGATAATGAACAAGAGAGAGCCGCCGATGTCGAAAAATCCAGCCAGCATGCCCAGCGCCAGGCGCGGACGGTCGAGGCGTAACGGAGCCCGGGTCGCAATCACCGCGATAGCGGTCGCCGTGAATGAACCAACGCGAGAAGTCGCCGCGATCCACGCCGGTGAACCGGTTGCCTGGTGGATACACAGATAGAACCCCGCGAATCCTACTCCTGCAAGGGCGGCCATGCCGACTCCGGCGGGGCGACCGGGCATTTTTTCTTGAGACGGCTCCGGGCGCGTTATGAGCCAAATGGCAACGACGGCAGTCACGATCCCTGCGAAGGACCAGCGGCTGGGCGCGCCCTCGAGTGCGATGTCGACCAAAGTCGGAATAGCTGCGCCCACCAAGGCCGCAACAGGAGCCGTTAGTCCCATCTGTCCGGCAGCCAGTGCGCGATAAAAGATCGCCAGCGAAAATCCTCCCGAGGCGCCCGCCATCAGCGCCCATTCAACGCTGGCGCGAGACAAGAATTCGGCATGTGTGCCGACTGCAATTGCGAACATCAAGGCAAAAGCGCAAAGGTGAGAAAACGCGGTGAGTACGAACGCGTTCGCGCGGCGAGATCCGTATCCCCCAGCAAAATCGGATGTACCCCAAATGAAAACCGCAATCACACTGTAAGCTGCGGGGCCGAGATGAATGGTCGCAATCACGTTCGACGAGCCTACCATGCTGCGACAGCTGATCCCAGTAAACCAATGACTTCTGCCAGTTCTTGGGATACGCTGATTCCTTCACGGAGGAGTGTGATGAAACTTTTGCCGATTGCCTTTGCGTGCCTCGCCTTCACTGTTTCTGGTCTCGCCCAAAGTGCAGACGAACCTGCTTCCCGAGATGATGTGATCCTCTACCTCCGTACCATGCACTCTCACGACATGTTTAAGAGAGTAATGGAAGTACAATCCGAATCCATGCAGAAGATATTTCGCGATCAGATTCTGCAGGACAAAGGGACCGTCCCGGCTGACTTCAATCAGCACATGAAGAAGATGATGGACGATCTGATCAAGAACATGCCGATCGATGAAATCACGCAGGCCATGATTCCGACCTATCAAAAGCACTTCACAAAAAATGATATCGAAGCCATGAACACGTTCTATTCGTCTCCAGTTGGGCAAAAGGTTATTGAGGAGCTGCCAGTGGTCATGCAGGAGGGAATGCAGGCGGCGATGCCGATTCTCGCAAACTATATCAGCGGCTGGAAAAATCACGCGCAACAGCAGATGAAGGAAATGGAAAAGACAACCGCGCCTAACTCTGAGCCGCAGCCACCTCAGCAATGAGCGGTCGATATTGGTTCGGCCTGCTGTCGGCAGTCTTGATCTCAGCTTCTTCGCAGTCGCCGGTCGCCCAGAATGCAGTCTCGGCGAGTGCTGCGGCATCCTTGCATGAGGCCCCTCCGGATTGGGCTTTTGTCATCAACCCACCCAGCGGAGCCTCGGCAACGCCGGCCGGAAAAATCGACACCGCTCCGCAGCACGTACGCAATAGCACGGCAGCCTTCACCTTGGCGCAAATTGCGGATCTTTTTACTCCGCCGGACTGGCATCCTGACGAGCATCCCGCTATGCCTTCGATTGTGTCGCGCGGCCGACCTCCTGAAGTTTTTGCGTGCGGATATTGCCATCTGCCGAACGGCGAGGGACGGCCTGAGAACTCAAGTCTCGCAGGCCTGCCGGCCGCGTATATCGTGCAGCAAGTCGACGATTTCAAGAATGGCCGGCGTAAGTCCTCCGATCCCCGCCACGCGCCCACCAGCAACATGATCACGCACGAGACCAAAGCGACTCCGCAGGAAACACGTTCTGCGGCCGAATATTTTTCATCCTTAAAACCGAAACCCTGGATCCGCGTAGTCGAAACAGACACGGTGCCGAAGACGCATGTGGCCGGCTGGATGTTCGTCGCTTCGGAAAATGGCGGGACGGAGCCGATCGGTCAGAGAATTATCGAAACGCCGGAAAATCTCGAACGCACGGAACTGCGTGACGACCAGTCCGGATTCATCGCCTATGTGCCGCCGGGCAGCATTAAGAAAGGCGAGATGCTCGCAAGCGGCGTCAGCAAGGCACTTCGCTGCGCAACCTGCCATGGCCGCGACCTGAAAGGTCACGGGAATGTGCCTCGAATCGCGGCACGGTCTCCAAGTTACCTCGTGCGGCAGCTTTATGATATCCAGCACGGCTCGCGCTCCGGAGCGGCAAGTAATCGCATGCGGCCAGTGGTGGCCAAGCTGTCAATCGACGACATGGTAGCCCTCGCGGCGTACGTAGCTTCGCTGAATCCTTGATATGCTGAAGCCACGGTACTGGTACAGTTTTTATGGCCCTCTACCCACCAGTCGTTCTATGCGCGGTTTGTGGCAATCCAATAACGTGGATTGAACAGTCCGTTGCAGTGACCAACAAGGACGGAAAGCTAGTGCACTGGGATTGCTGGCGTAAAGCCGAACAGACGCCCTCCGGACCGGATTTCAAACTGTAACAGTACCGAAGCCACGATCTGCTAGGCCCGAGCTGCTAAACGCGTGATAGAATTTCTGCACGTCATTTCCTGATCTCCCTGGAATTCCAGATTTTGGCCTGGAATTTCGCTCTGAGAGTCCATCGTTGATCGATCTCGCACCATCGATTCTTTCGGCTGATTTTGCCCGGCTGGGCGAGGAGGTGCGCGCCGCGGCAGAGGGTGGGGCGAGTGTAATCCACGTCGACATCATGGATGGACACTTCGTGCCCAATCTAACCATTGGGCCGCCGGTGGTGAGTTCGCTGCGCAAAGTCACGAAGTTGCCGCTCGATTGCCACTTAATGATCGAAAATGCGGACGAGTTCATTCCCGCTTTCGCGGAAGCGGGCGTGGATTGGATGTCGGTGCATCAGGAAGCTTGCCGCCATCTGAATCGGACACTGCATCTCATCAAGAGCCACAACTGCCTCGCGGGAGTGGTGATCAATCCGGCCACGCCAGTGGATTCCCTGTCGGAAGTTCTGGACATTGTTGACTATGTGCTGGTGATGTCGGTAAATCCGGGGTTTGGTGCGCAGAAGTTCATTCCTTCTACCGTCCACAAAATGCGGCAGTTGGCGGAAATTCGCAGCCGACGTGGGTTGCAATACCGGATCGAGGTCGATGGCGGTGTGGGGCTCGATACGGTCGCCGACGTGGTTCGTGCGGGTGCAGAAATTCTGGTGGCGGGCAACGCCGTGTTCGGTAAAGGTGATCCAAGACAGAATACGCAGGCGCTGTTGAAGGCGGCCACAGAAGCTGCGATGCTGAAGGTTTAATTCTCTTATCGGATGCCAGAACAAGCTGGATCCAGTGCGAGTGGAAGGTTTGCACAACTGAAATCGCCGAGCGTTTTAGTCAACTGAGCTCGGCCGGACAGCTCAGGCTGTCTCATATCATTTACCGATACCGAGGTAAGAATGTCACGTCGAGTTCCGTTGGTTGCCGTGTTGGGCATGCTGCTGGTCATCACCATTGCCTGCTCCAATAAGAAGTCAGTAAACCCGCTGGCCAACGTCGGATCGAAGCAGCCGGACAAAGTTCTGTTCGACAAAGCTATGGACGCCATGCGGCATAACCGCTTCGACGTGGCGCGGCTCACTCTGCAGACTCTGATTAACACGTACCCAGATTCGGAGTACATCGCTCGCGCCAAACTGGCTGTCGGCGATTCCTGGTACGCGGAAGGTGGCACCGCGGCTCTGGCACAAGCCGAGCAGGAGTACAACGATTTCGAAATCTTCTTCCCCAACATGCCGGAGGCGGCCGAAGCGCAGTTGAAGATCGCCAACATCCATTACCAGCAAATGGAAAAGGCAGACCGCGACTACACTCACGCCAAGCGAGCCGAGGACGAATACCGGAAGATGATTCTGCAATATCCGGACAGCAAGCTGGTGCCGGAAGCCAAGGAGCGTTTGCTGGAAGTGCAGGAAGTTCTGGGCGAACGCGAGTTCGGAATCGGCCGCTTCTATTATTTGCGTCAGTCTTACCCGGCGTCCATCGCTCGCTTGCAATCCCTGGTGGAAAAATATCCTTTGTATAGCCGCGCCGATGAGGCGCTCTTTCTGCTGGGGCAGGATTATGAAGGGCAGATCGCACGTCTGCGGACGGCGCCCACTTGCGACGCCCACGGCCTGCCGCGCGGCTGCGCCAGTGAGGCTCTCAAGGCGCGTTACATTGGAGAGCTGACCAAGAAGGCCTCACAAGCCTATTCGCAGATCATTACCCGTTATCCGCTGATGGATCGCTCCGATGACGCCAGGAGACGGTTGGCATCCTTGCATCAACCGGTGCCGCGGCCGACCAAGGGCGCCGTTGCACGAAATCGGGCTGAAATGGCCAGCCGCAGCGAGTCCAGCACAGCCCAGAAGATGATGGGAATCATAAAGAAAGGACCGGATGTATCGGCGGCGGCAAGAGTCGGGGATCCGCCCCTGGCCGATCCCGAGCCTGTGGCTGCGACTTCAGTAGTACGATCGGAAACGTTCGGCGCCGCTGGCTTGCCCGACAAAGGCACGACCGGCGTAGGCGTGGAAGTCGTCAAGCCCGATCAGCCGCCCGCCGACACCGCAGCCGCGCCGGACAATACGGCTCCCGGCGGCGGTTCGCCATTCGGCCGCACTACGACCGCGATTACTGCTCCTGGCGCAGCCGATCCAAACGAGCTTAAACCGACTGCGGCATCCGACCCCAATGAGTTAAAGCCGTCGGATAGCGCCGGAGATCAGGCGCTGCCTCCGCCCCCGCCGCAAGTCAACGAGATTCAGTCGGGCGCGCCTTCCTCTTCCGCCGCCGCTATGGCCGATAACACACCGGCCAGCGACAAAGATCTCTCCAGCAGTAAGAAGAAAAAGAAGGGACTCAAAAAGGTTATCCCGTTTTAAAGAACCGTCCAAGCTGTTCTGACAATCGCTCCGGCGTCAGCTATAAAACGCAGGCTAAGCGATGCCAGCATCCAAAAGAGCGCAGCGTTTTCTGCGAACGTAAAGCCGCCGCCTGACCGATCTTTCCGGTCCACGCACTAGGTGTTGACCAGTGGTAACTGGTTACTTCCCTTCTGGATCATTGACTTAGGGTGTGGGCCGGGTTACCTTCGCGTTATCCCCCTCATTAGAGGAAACCTTGGCCAGGAAAATACTGCTCGCCGATGACAGCGTAACCGCCCAAAATATGGGGCGGAAAATCCTTGCGGACGCTGGGTACGAGGTCATTACTGTCAATAACGGCTCCGCCGCGCTTAAGAAGATTGCCGAGCTCAAGCCGGATTTGATCATCCTCGACGTTTATATGCCCGGCTATAGTGGCCTGGAAGTATGCCAGCGCCTGAAAGATGCGCAAGAGACATCGCGGGTTCCGGTGCTGCTGACCGTGGGTAAGTTGGAACCCTTCAAGCCGGAAGAGGCCAAGCGCGTGCGCGCCGATGGCTTCATTGTCAAACCCTTTGAAGCCAGTGAATTGCTCAGTTCTCTTAGCAAACTAGAGGACAAAATTGTTCCTCGCGCAGAGACCTCGAAGCCCGGGCGCTTTGCTCGTGTCACTGCGTCCATCGAAGAGGCTCGCTACGACAGGACCGTGGCCGCGGATGAGGACAATGGATGGAAAAATCGGATTTCGTTTCCTCCCAAAAAGAAAGAACAAGCTGCGTCCGAGGAAGACGATGCAGCAGCCGTCGGCGCCCGAGACCGCAAGTCCGCTGAAAAGCCGCAACTGCTCAAGAAAGAGGAGACCCGAGTCGACCTTGGTGCGCTCGCTCCCGAGGGCTTACCGAAAGACGTAACACCTGAAGAAATTGCGGCTTTGGCGGCCGCTGCGGCGCAGGTCAAAGGCAAGATCCTGGACAGCGGTTCGGCGCAATCCCCTGAATTTAAGAGCGAACGCGAGTTCCAGCCAGAAATCCCGGCACTGCCGCAGGAGTTTGCCGCAGCGCCAATGACGGCCATTTCCGAACCGAAGTACGAAGACAACGTTGCTGCGAAGGCCGAAGAGAAACGAGGATACAAATTCGAAGCGGAGTCCAAACCAGCAGAGAGCGAGCAAGAGGCAAGCAAAGAAAAGATTGAAGAGAAAAATGACCACACGGCTGAAACGATTCAGGCCAGGTCGAACGAAACGCAACCACTGATTACGGGTGCTGCGGAGGCAGTTACCGCCGGCGCCGGGTCAAATCAGGATGCTGTCGCCTCATCTGGGGCCACCTTAGGGGACGAATTTTCAGCGCGCGGTGCCGGCTTGGCTGAAAACCAGGCGGTGACTATGGCCCTAGCGGGAACGAACGCAGGGGAGAAGCATTCAGGTACCGCCTCACGTTGGCAAGCGGTGTCGCTGACTCTGGCTCCGGAAGACACTGCCATTTCCCTCGAACTCGAGATGCAAAAGGCATATGCGGCCTTCGCTGCAGCGAACAATCCCCCCGCCCTTGAGGCACCAGCGATCGCAGCGTCAACGATGCAGCAGAGCTCGACCGAAAATTCCGCAGTAACCGAGTCTTCCGCCGCGGCAGAGCCTTCACTTTCAGAAGCGCACACAATTTCCGCAACCACCCCGGATGCTGCCCAGCCTAGCAGTTCGACCGAAGCGATTCGCGCCGCAGTACAAGAACTGGAAATGGTAGCGGAACCCTATACTGACGGTGCTTCATCGCCAACCCAGGCAGAGAGCGCGCTATCCTCCGTCTCTGCGCCGGAAGTAACGCCCGAAGCGGTCGCATCCGAAATTCCCGCGCCTGCTCCCATCGAGCCGCCGACAGGCAGTGCAAACTTCGATAGCCCCAGGCCGGAGGAACCGGTCGCCGAGGCTCAGCAACCTAAGACCGAAGACTGGAAACACGAAAATCCGGCGGACGAAACGGCAAGAACTGAAGATCGGAAAAATGAAGATACTAATCGTCCGAAGGACGATCTTCGCGATCAAGATCACCGCAATGACGATCGCCTCATAACCGCAGTTGCAGCCACGCCGCTGGAAATGACTGAGCCTCCTCAAGAGGCCGCAGCGTCAAATCTCGTCAATCACTCTTCTAACGAACAATCTTCTAACGAACAATCTCCGATCAGCGCGGCTCCATCCGACGTGACCGCAACCGCCGGCGAACGTACTGAAGAGGGCAGGGGAGAGGCGACTAAAAAAGAATCCGATGAGGCCACGAACCCGGCTGCCGCCTGGGCAAGCTGGCGCCGAATCCGGGAATCCGACAGTCCCAACTCTAATGCGGACGCAACCACTCATCAGGAACAGGCTTCGACCCCAAAGGAAGCGGCAGCCATGGCCGTTGCCGCCGGTGCCGAGAAAGCTCCCGATGAAGCACCGGCAGAATCCGACCCCGCCGACATCGCCAACATTGTGGACAGCGTCCTCGCAGACCTACGGCCGAAAATCTTCGAAGAAATTTCCCGCAAGATGGGCAAGAAGAAGTAAAGATTGACTCGCATCCCAGATCCCATCCAGCCGATCGAACACGATCGACTACCGGAATGGCTTGCGCCGCACCCGCCGGATCATCACAATTAGATAGCAAGAAAAATGGCGGAGAGGGAGGGATTCGAACCCCCGGTACCCTTTCGGGTACGCCGGTTTTCAAGACCGGAGCCATCAACCACTCGGCCACCTCTCCGGCTGTTACGAAGTCTAAAACAATTTGTCGCTGGCGTTAGTTTACAACAGTGCTTTGAGCTTCACGGCCGCAGGCCGAATGCTCTTGAATGAAATTCCATGACTTCGTCGAAGTGCGATAAGAAATAAGAAAAGCTGTGGTCACCCGGATAGGAATGATATTCGTGCTTCACGCCCAGCTTTTGCAGTTCCTCGTGCAAGGCGGCCGCGCCTTTTTCGAATCCGTAATTGTCGTCCTGGCCGCAGTTGAAATAGATTGCCATTGTCTTGAGTCCGGCTGCATTTCTTCTCGCCAGCACAAATGGGCTGTTCTCGTTCCAGTGCGTTACTTGAATCGGGTTGCCGAATACCGCGCCAAGCACCCCACCTAAAGGCGCTCCAGTGCGGGAGGCCGCGTCCAGCGTCTGCGGCGATTCTGTGATGAGCGCGGCGCTCTGCGCGCTCACCGCCGAGAAGAGTTCAGGATGCGCGAACGCGAAACGCAGCGCGCCATAGCCTCCCATGGAAATTCCGCTGATGGCTCGGCCCGCGCGGCCGGGGCGAGTGCGGTATTTGCTCTCAATGTGAGGAAGAAATTCGCGCAGAAAAAAATCGCTGTAACGAACTGAACCGTCGGCGGAGTTGATGTAGAAGCTGCGTTTTCCCTCGGGCGCGACGATGAGAAAGTCGCCCAGCTTATGCTGGCTGCGCAGGTCGGCAAGCATGGTCCAGCCGCCACTGTTGAAAAGTGTCTGCTCGTTGTCGCCCAAGCCATGCAGAAAATAAAGTACGGGATAGCGTTTGGGCGGCTGTTGCGCCGCCCCTGCATCGTAGCCTTCTGGAATATAAACGCAGTAGTGAACCGACTGGTTGAGGATGTGACTATCCAAGGCGTTGCAATCGATGCGGCTTTGCGCGGCCACGGAAGCACCAAAGTTTAAAAAGAATAAGAAAAGGCTGAGGGCGCGCTTCATCATTCTGTAAATCGAAATTCTGTAACTCGGATTCTGTTACTCGTAACGCAGCGCTTGCACAGGATCGAGTTTGGCGGCGCGTCCTGCAGGATAAAGGCCGGAAACCAGACTCACAACAAACGCAAAAAGTATGCTGAATACCACCAGCCACAACGGCACCGACCAGAAATGTTCGGGAGGCACGGACTGACTTTTCAAGTAGATGTTGACGCCGAAATTGATGACCTGGCCGATAGCCCAGCCGAGCACGACACCCACGATCCCGCCCAGAATACCCATGGCGCCGGCCTCGGCGAAGAACAATTTTCTTACGTCCGAGTCGCTGGCGCCGATCGCTTTCATGATTCCGATTTCGCGACGCCGTTCAAGAATCGCCATAACCAGCGTGTTGACGATTCCGATGGACGCGACGGTTAACGCGAGGCTGCCGAAAATTCCAAGGAATGCGTACAGGACTCGAAACACCTGCCGCAGACTATTGCTGGCGTCGAGAATCGAGAACGTCGTGAATCCCATTTTCTTGATGGCATCTTCCACACTCTCGACCTGGGCCGGATTTTTCACTCGCACGCTCACAGACGAGTAGACCGGCTCATCGCTTGCGGCCCGCGAGATCTCGCGCAGATCGGTCGGTTGCATCACGTGCAGGTCCTCTGCCAGCCGCAGCGGCAAGAAAACTTTCGCGCGCATGGGACCGCGCATGCTTTCCGGATCGAGATCGGAAATGCCAACAATTTTGAGCTTCTGCTCGCGCGACACCACGGAATATGCCGCGCCATCACTGCCGTTATCCGTAGGCGCAGTCTCACTGGCGCGGAGCGGCGCAGTCGGCGTGTTCTGCCGCTGCGCGTATCTCATTGTCAATTCCTTGCCCAGCAAAGGCTTCGCCAGCTCGGCAACATTGGGTTCGGGCGCTCCCAGCGCCGGCGTCTTCCCTAATAATTCCTCGGCAAACGATTTTTGCAGGATGACCGCAGGTTCCGTGTCCGACGAAAAAAACTTACCTTGCATTCCATCGAACGCGTCGTTGGATTTTGCCGACTGCGGCAACGCCGAAATCATGGTGAGATGAGGCTTGTCTTCGAAGCGCAACTCGGTGACGAAACGAATATCGGGATACGCCTCGCTCACGTTGGGCAGGCGTTCCATCTCCTGCCGCGCCGGTTCATCGAGCACGCGACTCTCGCCCGGCGTCGGGCCTGCGCGTTCCTCCTGCCGTCCCATGCCGCGCAATTCGCGGCGCGACGAGACGATGACAGTGTCGAACAATCCGGACTTTGCCAGGCGGCGGGAAAACAGCTGCTGCAGGCCGGTGCCCAGCGAAAGCATTGCCACCAGCGACGCAACTCCCACGGAGATGCCGACTGTAGTCAGCGAATTCCGCAGCACGGACTCCCGCAAATTTCGCAGCGCGAGTTCGGAAAGATCTGAAATCTTCAAGACTGTCCTCCGTGCACTCGTACCGCATCAACGGGACTATTCGGCCGATCATCGATGAGCTTTCCGTCGGCCAGGAAGATCATGCGTTGCGCATACCGCTCGGCCAGGGCGCGCTCATGCGTCACCATTACGACCGTCATGCCCAAGTCGCGATTAAATCCGCGCACCATTTCCATGATCTCAATTCCCGTATGACTGTCGAGATTTCCTGTGGGCTCGTCGGCCAGCAGAAGTTGCGGACGATTGATCAGAGCCCGTGCCAGCGCGGCCCTTTGCTGTTCGCCGCCAGAGAGTTCGCTGGGGCGATGGTCCATGCGCGCGCCCAATCCCACTCGCTCCAGAGCTTCGCGAGAAAGTTTCTGGCGCTGGCTGCGATCGACCTCGGCAAAACGCAGCGGCAGTTCCACGTTCTCAGCGAGTGTCATGCTGGGGATCAAATTGAACGATTGAAAAACCATTCCTACAACGTGCAGCCGGTACTTGGCCAATTCTTCGCGCGACAGTTTTGCCAGGTCGCGACTCTGCACGATCACGCTTCCCGAGGTCGGGCGATCGAGACCTGCGAGCAGATTCAATACCGAAGATTTTCCCGAGCCGGAAGTTCCCAGCAGCGCGACAAATTCTCCCGCTCGAATTTCCAGCGAAATGCCGTCGACGGCGCGGATCAAAGTCTCACCCATGCGGTAATGGCGGCAAAGATTTTCGCTGCAGATCGCGACCGTACCGGCCGCTACGGATACTGCCGGGACTGTCGTCATAGGGGCTAGCGCATCTCCCCTCGCAGCACGCGCAAAGCGTCGGCGGCTTTCACATCACCAGTTTTGGAATTCGTGCCGCCGCCACTTACGGCAACCGCGTCTCCTTCGCCGGGAGCCAGGAAAAGATTCTCTTCCACTCCGTGTTGCCGCGTATAGAAGTCGTAATAACGGCCGCGCGCCGCATAGAGTTGAGCATGCGTGCCGCGTTCCACGATCTGCCCTTGCTCCATCACCATAATCTGGTCGGCACGGCGAATGGTCGACAGTCGATGCGCAATGACGAACGTGGTGCGTCCCTGCATCAGATAAGAAAGCCCTTCCTGGATCATATGTTCTGATTCAGAATCGAGGCTGGAGGTGGCTTCGTCGAGAATTAGAATGCGCGGCTCCGCCAGGATTGCGCGCGCGATCGAGATTCTTTGCCGCTGTCCGCCCGATAGCTTTACGCCGCGCTCGCCCACGACGGTATCGTATTTATCTGCAAAAGATTCGGCGAACTCGTCGACGCGCGCGATCCGGCAGGCGCGCATGATCTCCTCTTCGCTCGCCTCCGGGCGAGAGAAAGCGACATTCTCGCGAATGCTTCCATCGAAGAGAAATGATTCCTGCAGCACAACTCCCAGGCGCGTGCGGAACGAGTCGAGTCGCACCGTGCTCAAGTCCACATCATCTACCAGCACCTTGCCGCTCGAAGGCACATAGAACGCAGAGATCAATCCAATCGTCGTGGACTTTCCGGAACCAGAAGAACCGACCAACGCAGTCACCGTTCCCGGTTCCGAGCGAAATGAAATATTGCGCAGAACATCGTGAGTGCCGTCATAGCTGAAAGTTACGTTCTCGAATTCAACTTTGCCCACAATATCGTCCAGCTGCACCGAGCGTTTCGGATCCAGATCCTCCGGCCGCTCCGACATGATTTCCTGCGTTCGCTCCAAGCCGGCCAGGGCTTCGGTGAGTTGCGTCCCAATCGACACAACCTGCATCACAGGCGCGATCAAAAATACCAGCAGGAAGTTATAGGAAAAATAACTGCCCGGACTCAGCGTATGGGCCACCATCTGGCGGCCACCCACGAACATGGTAGCGGCTCCCACGACTCCCAGCAGCACGCTGGCGGACAGTCCCATCAGAGATGTCGCCGTCAGAGTACGCATGACGTTATCGAGCAGGCGGCGTACGCCCTTCGCGAAAATATTCTCCTCGCGTTCTTCCGCGTGATATCCCTTGATCACTCTCACGCCGCCCAGCGATTCCGTCAGGCGGCCCGTAACTTCCGCATTGATTTTGCCGCGTTCGCGAAAGATTGGACGAATCGTCGAGAAAGCCCGATTCAGTGCGAAAGCAAAGCATCCGAGAGAGCCTAGCGCGATCAAAGTAAGCGGAGCGCTAATGCGAATCAACAACGCAACGGCGATGCTCGCCGCGACTAGTCCGCCCGCAAAATCGACCAGGCCGGTTCCTAGCAGATTGCGTACCCCTTCCACGTCGCTCATGATGCGCGACACCAAAGCGCCGGTTTTATTGGCATCGTAAAAAGCAACCGGCAGCCGGGAGATGTGCGCCTGCACTTGCTCGCGAAGATCGGCAATAAGACGTTGCGCGGCTTTCGAAAGCAACTGCGTCAGCGAAAAAGACGTCACGCCCTGAACGAGCGTCGCCAATAAAACTGCCAAGACCAGCGGGCGTAACAGCCCCGTTTGATGTTTGCCCACAACGTTATCGATCAAGAACTTGGACGAATAGGGCAGCACGAATCCGGCAACTTTGTTAATCACCATTAAGAGGAAGCCAATCGCCAGCAGGCCTCTGCGGGGGCGCATCAGCTTCCACACCTCCGGCCAGACCGCCTTCAGGCGCTTCATCTTCGGAGGCTTCGGCGCTTCTTTGGCTGCTTCTTTGGTTGGAGAACTCAATCTACTGTTTGACTCCCTTGGGCGCTGCTTCGCTTCATTATTACTGCAATTGTCACCCCTGCATTGTCACGCTTGCATTGTCCCATATCAGCCCGAAAGCCGCCTGTGACAGCGCGTGTGCCGACGTTGTATGCTCGGGGCGTGTCCCGCCCGTCAGCGCCGGAGCGATCGCCAACCCTGGGCCTGTTGCTGGGCCTGCTAATTACGCTGTCTGCCGTGGTGGCTTATTCAGCCTACATTACGTGGCAAGTCACCGGCCTGCGCAAGTTGCAGACCGAATTGGTCGACCGCAACCGAAAGGATTCTCTACAGCTGCTGAGAATTCAGAATGACCTCAACCTGCTCGCCGTGGCCATGCGCGACATGGTGAGCAGCGACGAGCCTTATCCGCTGACCGCCTGGTCCGCGCAGTTCCAGCGCATCCGCACTGACCTGGACGATGCCATGCGCCTGGAAGCACAGTTTGCTGCCAGCAGAACTCCCGAGCAGAGCGCATTTCTGGCTGGAAATTTAAACCAGTTCTGGGACGCGGTGAATCGCATTTTCGCTCTCGCGGCTAATGGAAAAGAGAAGGAGGCGCGAGAGCAAATCCAGTTGTCGTTGCAGGAGCGGCAAGCCGCGCTGAGCACAGCCGTCGCTAGACTGTTGGTACAGAACAGCGAGAATGAGCAGCTTGCGGGTCAGCGAATTGTGCAAATTTATGATCGCGTGCAGCGGCAGGTTTATGTTTTTCTGGCCGCGACCCTGCTGGCCATTCTGCTCAACGGACTTTCCGTCATTCGCTGGAACCGGCGTTTGTTCGCGCGTCTGGCCGAGGTTTCCGCGCGCCGCAGCGAACTGGCGCAGAAACTGATCGCAGCGCAGGAATCGACACTGCGCTATATTTCGCGGGAACTACACGATGAATTCGGCCAGATTCTTACCGCCGTCGGTGCGATGCTGCGGCGCGCTGGCACGCACGCGCCCGAAGGTTCGTCACTGCGCGCTGATTTGCAAGAGGTTCTTCAGATCGTGCAGACTACGCTCGAGAGCGTTCGCAGTCTCTCGCAGGCGCTTCATCCGGTGATGTTGGACGAAGCAGGATTGGAAAGCACCCTCGACTGGTACATTCCCACCATAGAACGACAAACGGGAATTGCCATATCCTATGAGAAGCAAGGCCCATCGTTCCCGGTCGACGGCGCGGCGGGAGTGCATATTTATCGTGTGCTGCAGGAAGCGCTCAACAATGTGGCGAGGCACTCCGGAGCAAAGCAGGCGTGGGTGCGTTTGCTTTTTTTGCCCGACGTTCTCGAGTTGGAAGTGGAAGACCATGGAGTTGGATTTGACGAGCGTCCTGGCAAGCGTGGCATTGGTTTGGTTGCGATGCGCGAGCGTTCCGAGTTGATGGGCGGGCAGATTGTTTTTTCCCGTCCAGCCCAGGGCGGAACTCGAGTGCATCTGGAAGTTCCAAGGGAGAAAGTTGAGGCTTATGGCAAAGAAGATCACAGTGTTGCTGGTGGATGACCACAGCCTGGTGCGGCGCGGCTTTCGCCGCATGTTGGAAGACGAATCGGACATGGACGTTGTGGGGGAAGCCGGCGACGGCGAAGAATCCATTAAGATTGCAAAAAAACTCCATCCCAGGGTCGTGGTCATGGATTGCGCTTTGCCCGGTATCAACGGCTTGGAAGCGACACGGCGGATTATTGAAGAATCTCCCGACACCGCAGTCCTCATGCTGAGCATGCATTCGGAAAATACCTGGGTGCGGCAGGCGATTGAAGCGGGGGCCAAGGGATACATTTTAAAGAACGCCATGGATCTGGAACTTGGGGCGGCGATTCGCAAGGTTGCCGCGGGAGAAACGCTGTTCGATCCGCAGGTGGAGCAGCGCTCCCCGCTGAAGGGCGAACGCAACGCGGCGCTCACGCAACGGGAATTGGAAGTCTTGCAGATGATCGTCGACGGCAAATCGAACAAGGAGATCGCGATCGCGCTCGACTTGAGCGCCAACACCATTGCCGTTCACCGTGCGAACATCATGAACTCTCTGGGAATTCATAAGACTGCGGAGTTGGTGGTCTATGCGATTCGCGCCGGGCTGGTGAACGTTCCGTGAATCGAAGGTCGTTTTTGTCGGGAATGGCGGGCGTGGCGTCATGTTCGCAGTTTTCTTCACGACTGGATTCGCTGGTCGGGCAAACTGCAGCGGCATCTTCCCCTGGCGTTCGTTTTACCGATGTAACTGCTCAGGCAGGAATTCACTTTGAGCACAACAGCGGCGCCTTCGGCGGGAAATTCCTGCCGGAGACTCTCGGATCTGGGTGCGCGTTTTTAGACTACGACCGCGACGGCTGGCAGGACATTCTGCTGATCAACGGCACCGATTGGCCCGGCCACAAGAAGCGCCGCACCACCCTGCACCTCTATCACAACAACGGTAATGGCACATTCAGCGATGTGACTCAACGCGCTGGCCTCGACGTCGAGATGTACGGCATGGGAGTTGCTGTTGGAGATTACAACAACGACGGCTTCCCCGACATTCTCATCACCTGCGTGGGACAGAATCGATTATTCCGAAATACTGGCAAGGGAACATTTGTCGATGTCACCAGCACCAGCGGCCTCGGCAAGCGCGAGGGATTCAGCACGTCGGCGTTGTGGTTCGACTACGACCGCGACGGCTTGCTCGATCTTTTTGTTTGCAATTATGTGAAGTGGTCGCCGGAGCACGATGTCTTTTGCAGTCTCGATGGCAAACACAAGTCTTACTGCACGCCAGAAGCATATCGGGGCGCAACTTGCTGGCTCTTTCATAATCGCGGCGACGGCACCTTTGAAGATGTGACGGCGGCGAGCGGCATTTTCGATAGCAGCTCGAAATCGCTGGGAGTCGCGTTATTCGACGATCGTCACAATGACGATCAGCACGACGGCTGGCCCGATCTGCTTGTGGCCAACGATACTCAGCCCAACAAACTTTATCGCAACCAGCATAACGGCACATTCAAAGACTCCGCAGTAGAAGCCGGTCTCGCGTTCAGCAGCGAAGGAAAAGCTCGCGCCGGCATGGGTGTCGACGTGGCTGATTTCGATAATTCCGGAACGCCGGGCGTCGCCATTACGAACTTCGATAATGAAATGATTGGACTCTACCGCTGGAGCGGTAAGAGCTTTGAAGATGTCGCCCCGCAGTCGGGCGTCGGAATCGCCTCCAGAAACAGCCTCGGTTTTGGTTGTGCTTTTCTTGATGTCAATCTGGATGGCTGGCTCGATTTCGCGGTGGCCAACGGACACATCGACGAAACTGTTCGCAACATTCGCGGCAACGTGGGCTACGCTCAACCGCCTCAACTATTTCTGAATCTAGGCAAAGGAATGTTTCGCGAGGTCGCAGCAGAAGTGGGCGGAAGCTTCGATCAGCCGAAAGTTGGCCGCGGACTGGCTTACGCCGACTTTGATCGCGACGGCGATCTCGACCTGCTGGTTACTACTAACAACGGACCCGCTTATCTTTATCGTAACGATCTACAGAACGGAAATCGCAGCATCCGGTTTCATCTAGTCGGAACAAAATCGAATCGCGACGGAATCGGGGCGATAGTGCGCGTGTTTACTGGTGGATTGACGCAGCAGCGAACCGTAAAAGGCGGGTCCAGTTACCTGTCGCAGTCGGAACTTCCCGTAACCTTTGGCTTGGAAAAACGCGACCGCATCGATCGCCTCGTGATCGATTGGCCGAGCGGAAGAACCGAGGAATATAAGAATCTTGCTGCGGGGCGCTGCTATGAATGCACGGAAGGAAAAGGAATCGCCCCGCAAGATCAATACTAAAAAGATCAATACTAAAAAGATCGATACTAATGAGCGTCCGTTACTGGGCCGAAGCCGCCCTCGGCCGCGCTAAGCTCCCTGCCGCCACCAGATCGATTTCTACCGAATCGTTAACTCTCAGAAACAGCGTGCTCGGATTTTTCATGCCCCACTTCACATAGGGAACCGTGAAATGAACCGTGGCCGTCCAGCGATCTGCGGCCATCTCTACTTCGACCGGCACCGTAATCTCGCGATCGACGCCGTGAAGGTTAAACATGCCATGTACGCGAACCGAAGATTTTCCTGGATTCGCAACCGAGCCCTCGATACGATCGGGGCGAAAAGAAATTTCCGGATAACGATCGCTTTCGAGGATTTCTTTATGCATCTTGCGGTCCCGCATCCCGCTGCCGCTTTCGCCGCTCTTTGCGTCCACAACGATCTCGCCCGAGATTTTTCCCGAAGCCGTCTCGAACTCCAATGATCCTTGCTGTAAACGAAATGTTCCATGCACGGTGTGCAAAACGTCATCGAGCGTAAACCTGACGCTGGTTTGTGCGGGATCGAGCTGAAATGATGTCTGCTGCGCCGCTGCCGAGACAGCCAGCGAAGTCAAAACTGCCAACCCAAATCCGTGCCAGAGAATGCTGCCTGAAGTTGTACGGAACAGGTTCATGAAGTTACGCTGTGAACAAGCCCCATCCCAGCGCCAAGCCATCGACTACAGCATGCAGCGGCGGCACCGCTCCAACGTGAAGGCCAAGCAATTTTGGAAAAACTTGCGGATGCTTACGAAAAGCCTGAAGAGTGCGTTGCTGTAGCCAGGATCGACCGTCGAGACTCAGCATCATTCGCGCCATCCAACGCGGGCGCAACGCCAGTCGCCGATGTTCGGCCTGATAACGAGCCAGATTTCCCGACTCAAAACCCTCCGCCAACGCTACCGCCTGGCTGAATGCCAAACCAACGCCTTCTCCGGTAATCGCGTCCACCGTGCCCGCCGCGTCCCCGATCAGCGCGACTTTGCCCCGCCGTACGCGCTTGAATCTGCGGTTGCCAGTCAGAGCGCCTTTCTCGGCAGAGAGCGCCTCGGCTCCGCGCAGGCGAGCGCGCAGCGCGGGGAATTCTTGCAGTCCGCTCTCTAAACGCAGGCCGGAGTCGCGCGACGCCAACGCCACACAAACCTGATCCCGGCTCACGCCTATCGCATACCCCTGACAGCGCTCGCCCCAATAAACTTCCATATGGTCGCTCCAGGGAGCAACTCGAAAGTGCTGACGGAATGCATATCGCACGCTCGGCTGCGGACCGCGATCAAGACCGGCCCACCGGCGGACGCGTGAGTTCGATCCATCCGCGCCAACGATCCAACGCGCTCGAACCATGCGATCGCCGAGATGTACGCCTTGTGAAGAAATGCCGGTAACCGAAGTGCGCCAAAATAACCCGGCGCCCAGTTGTGCGGCGCGTTCGCACATGACGCTATGCAGAACCGTGCGGCGAACCGCCAACCCCGATCCCCCGCAGGGAAATTTCGCTTCGGCGGACAAGGTTGAAGTCAGAAAACGAACTCCATAAAACGGCTGCGATTCGCTCGCCGGAACGTGGATTCCCAGGCGCGCCAGCGCCCTCAAGCCATCCGGCAAGAATCCTTCCCCGCAGGCCTTGTCGATGGGTGGCTGCGCACCGTCTGCCAGCAACACCTGGAATCCTCGCTCTCGCGCCGCGATTGCCGCTGCCAGCCCAGCCGGGCCGCCGCCAACCACGAAAACGTCGGTCGCTTCTGGCAGGCTCTGACTCATGTTTACCAACGGAGCAGCAACAGCTCGGAGCAAAATCCCGGCCCCATAGCGGCAAGAATGCCCAGGGTTCCCGGTTCCGGTCGCCGGTTCTTCATCACATCTTCCAGCACCACTAAAACCGACGCGGACGAAAGATTCCCAACTTTTTTCAGGCAATCCCACGAAGCATCGAGTTGCCCGTCGTGCAGGTCCAGCGCGGCCGCCGTCGCCTCAAGAACTTTCGGTCCGCCGGTGTGCAGCACCCAACTTCCAATGTCGCTGCGTTGCCGACCGTGGTCGGCGAGAAACGCGTCGACATCTTTTCCCAAATTCTCGCGAATGAGCACTGGAACTTCCGGCGAAAGCGTAATGCGAAAGCCCTTCTCCGTAACTTTCCATCCCATCATCTGTTCGGTATCAGGATAAAAGATGGATCGAGTCGCGAGAATTTCAGGTCCGTTCGCGTCGAGGTCATCGCCAGTAACGATGACCGCGGCGGAACCATCCGCAAACAACCCGGAAGAAATCAGGTTCGCCACCGAAAGATCATCCCGTTGAATCGTCAGCGAACACAGCTCCACCGAAACTAACGCGGCCGCTTGTTGTGGATAGGCGCGCACATAGTCCGCCGCCCGCGCAATGCCCGCCGCTCCGGCTACACAGCCCAATCCAAAAATAGGCACACGCCGGATATTTGCCGGCAGTCCCATGCGGTTGATTAATAAAGCGTCGATCGAAGGACTCGAAATGCCTGTCACGGAAGTGAAGAATAGCGCGCCGAGTTCGCGGGACTCCATGCCGGCATGGTGCAACGCGCGGCATAGCGCCTGTTCTCCTAATTCCTGCGCCACGCGGATCCAAATATCATTTGCCTGGCCCCACGTGGTGATGCCGTGATATTCATCCGGAGGAATTGCCAGATGCCGGCCTTCCACCGCAACATTGCGGTGTAAACGGGCTAACATCGCTGGGTTCTTCAGCTGATCGCCCCAGTATTCCTGCAGTTTTTCCAGAAGAAATTTCTGAGGATAGTAATGCTTCGGAAAGGCGCTCGCGGCGCTGGCTATTTTCATGTGCTTGGAAAACCTTGGTCCGGGTAATCCTAGTCCCGAAACGGAGTCAGCGCCATTCTCCGCCAGTCATCTGCCTTAAGCCTTTAGATGGCCGGACGCTGTTCGCAGTTGTACCTGGGAACCGCGCTGTCGGTACGCCCTGCTCAAAACTACGGTGTAGTCGCAATCGAAGTTGGCGAACCCGGCAGCGAATATTTCAAGACCGAAGTGAGCGTCCCACTGCCGGTGTCTAGATTAAAGGACTGAATCACCGGGCTCGACTGGTTGCCGACAAAAACATATTTTCCGCCAGCGTCCGTGGCCAACACGCTTGGTTGCGCACCGGTTGCAAATGGCGAATTGGCCAGCAGAGTGAGCGCGCCGTTGGTTCCAATCGAATACGCCGCTACATTGCTCGCGCCCTGGTCGGCCACAAACATGAACTTTCCCGACTTGTCGATCAACAGCGTAACCGGTCCCGCGTACGCCTGGCCAATCGGAGAGTTCGAGAATTGCGTCAGCGTGCCGTCTGCATTGATCGTGAATTCCGAGAGTGAATTGTCCAGCTTATTCGCGGTATAAAGAAAACCTCCGCCCGGCGCGATGACCAGCCCATACGGGCCCGTGCCGGTAAAGTACGGTGAGCCGGCAATCGCCGTAGGCACTCCCTGATTCAGACTAAACGCTTCGACGTACCCAGGCGATCCTGTGCCGGTCACATAGAGAAAGTTTCCCGACGGCGCAACAGCCATGTTGATGGGACTCAGTCCAACCGAAAAAGGAGAACCGGCAACCTGGGTCAGTGTCGGCGGCGTAGCGGTCGCATTGATAGAAAAAACTGAAATACTCCCGAACGAGCCGGAGTTCCCGACGTAGAGATACTGCCCTGCGGCGTCCATGGCAAGAATAGTGGGAGCGGTGCCGACGACGGTACGGGGCGTGATCTCGGTGATAGCGCCGCTGGCCGCGATCGTAAACATCGAAACGTCACTCTCTCCGGTATTCGCGGCAAACATCAATTTCTTGTTGGGATGGATCACGAGGGACTCCACCGCGGAACCCGCCGTTATCGGGCTTCCCGCAAGTTGGGTAAGTATGCCCGAGTTAGGGTCTTCACGATAAATGACGATTTCGTTGGAGCCGGGAATCGTCATGTACAAATAGTTGCTGCTGACCGCACCACAACTCACCCAAATGGCTGTGCTCGCGCAAACAAGCAACAGAGCCGCTGCCTTCTTTAGCATCCGTGACTCCTGGTGGAAATTGAAAACGAAAACTGGAAAATCGCTGGCTCCCGGCAATCCCGGGACGAACGCGTCGCTCTCAAGCAGCAAAACCGTTAACCAAGACCATTAAAAAGACTCTTAAGAAGACCGTTAACTTCTATCATACGGGACATGCCGCTCCCGCCCATCCACTCCGCCTAAGCAACTATGGTTTCGCTGGTGCGATGCGGAACTTCTTCAGCGGGGTTGCACAAGCCCTCTCAGTGTAGTCGATTTGCTTCGCCTGAATGAAGCCATTGTAGACGCTAGCGCACTTCGTTTAGTTGTGTTATGGCAAGACCAACCGCTCAGTGAGCAGGACTGGGACGCGCGGCCGGCGGCGCGGTCACGGAACGCACCATCTCTTCTTTACCCCCGCCCAATGCCAAACGCAAGCGGTCCATGTATACGTAAACGACGGGTGTCGTGAACAAGGTCAGCAACTGGCTCACAAATAGACCGCCCACAATCGTAATTCCCAGCGGTCGATGCAGTTCTGAGCCCGTTCCATGGCCCAACGCCAGTGGAAGCCCGCCCAGCAGGGCTGCCATGGTCGTCATCATGATCGGGCGGAAACGAAGAATGCAAGCGTCGAAAATTGCCTCTACCGGCGGCTTGCCCTGCGTCCGTTCTACGTCCAGCGCCACATCGATCATCATGATGGCATTCTTTTTCACCAGCCCAATCAGCAGAATGATCCCGATAGTTCCAATCACATTCAATTCGTTGTGCGTCAAAAGCAGCGCGAGCAGCGCGCCCACGCCGGCCGACGGCAATGTCGAGAGAATGGTGATGGGATGAATGTAACTTTCGTAAAGCATCCCGAGGACAATGTAAACCGTGATCAATGCGGTGAAAATCAGGACAAGCTCGTTCGAAAGCGAATCCTTAAATGCGGCGGCAGTTCCCTGAAAGCTGGCTTCAATGGTCTGCGGGAAGCCGATGGTACGCTCGGCATTCTCAATCGCTTGCGTGGCCTGCCCGAGAGAAATCCCCGGCGCGAGATTGAATGAGATCGTCACGGAAGGCACCTGGCCCTGGTGATTCACCTCGAGCGGCGTATTCGACGGCTCATAGTGAGTAAATGCCGCCAAAGGCACGGCCGTTCCTGAGCTCGAGCGCAAATATATATTTTGCAGCGCTTCGGGAGTCTGCTGATATTGCGGCGCAACCTCCATGACCACGTGATACTGGTTCAGCGGTCGATACATGGTCGAGACCTGACGCTGTCCGAACGCGTCATAGAGCGCATTGTCCAGCGTCGTGGGAGTGATTCCCATGCGGCTGGCCGTATCGCGATCGATCACCAACTTGGCCTGCAGACCTTTATCCTGCTGGTCGGAGTTCTGATCGCGCAATTCGGGCAGGGTTCTCAGCTTGTCCAGCAAACGCGGCGCCCATTTGTTCAGGTCGTCCAGATTCGCGCTCTGCAGCGTGTACTGATACTGGGCGTTGCCATATCTGCCGCCGATGGTCAAATCCTGGTAGGACTGCATGATCAGCGTCGCTCCCGGCACAACCGCCAGTTTTCCACGCAGACGATTGATCACGTCATCGGCAGTTACGTATCGGCAGGTGTCCCAGAAGTGCTGTTTTTTGCAGCCGCCGCGCTCTTCCAGGGGCTTCAGCATCATGAAGAAGCGCCCCTGATTCAAAGGCGACCCGCCGCCTGCGAATCCAACGGCGGTCTCAACCGCCGGATCTTTCATCACGATGTCCACATACTGATGCATCTTGTTGCTCATGGACTGGAATGACGTATCTTGCGCCGCCACGACCGACCCACCGATTCGTGCAGTGTCCTGCTGGGGGAAGAATCCCTTGGGAACCTTGATGTACAAAAAAACGCTGAGAACAGCCACCAGAATAGTGACTGTCAGCGTAACCGGCTGGTGCCGCAGTACCCACCGGAGCGCGTGCGTGTACAGGGCGAGCATCCGCTCAAAGACCCATTCGCTGGTGCGGTAAAACCAGTTGTGCTTTTTCTCGCCCTTGGTTTCGGCTCGCAGCAGCTTGGCGCACATGGTCGGCGTCACGGTCAGCGAAACCATCAGGGACACGCCAATCGCCACGCTCAGCGTGACCGCAAATTCGCGGAACAATCTTCCAACGATTCCGCCCATTAATAACAACGGAATAAACACGGCTACGAGCGACACGCTCATAGAGACGACCGTAAATCCGATTTCAGCCGCTCCTTTGAAAGTCGCTTTCACCGCATCCATGCCGTGTTCTACGTAGCGGGTAATGTTCTCCAGCACCACAATCGCGTCATCCACCACGAATCCGGTCGAGATGGCCAGGGCCATGAGCGACAGATTGTCCAGGCTGTATCCCAGCAGATACATCCCTCCGAAGGTCCCAATCAGCGACATGGGCACGGCTACGCTGGGAATAATCGTGGCCCGCACCGTGCGCAGGAACATGAACACAACCAGGATGACCAGAAAGATGGAAATCAGCAGCGTCGTCTCGATGTCTTTCACCGACGCCCGCACCGTGATTGTCCGGTCCATTGCCACGGTCAGTTTGATGGCCGGCGGGATCGAGGCCTGCAGAAACGGCATGATTGCGCGCACACGGTCGACCGTGTCCAGCACGTTGGCTTCTGGCTGGCGGAAAACTGGAATCAAAATACCCGGCTGGCCGTTGGCCAAGCCAATGTTGCGGACATCCGCAACGCTATCCCTTACGTCACCTACGTCGCCGATCCGCACAGCGCCGCCATTGTTGTAGGCAACGATCAGCGGCCGGTACTGGTCCGCAGTGAAAAGTTGGTCATTATCGGTGAATGAAAACGATCTTGTGCCGTTGGCAACCTCGCCTTTGGCCGTATTCGAATTAACGGCATTCAGAGCATTCCGGACTGTATCAAGCCCGACGCCGAGCTTATTCAACAGCATCGGATTTACTTCGACACGCACCGCGGGCTGAGCGGAACCCCAGACAAAAACCTGTCCAACTCCATTTACTTGCGAAAGTTTCTGGGAAAGTATGGAGTCGGCAACGTCATACATTTGCGCCACCGGAACGGTGTCCGACGACAAGGCCAGAATCAGGATCGGAGAATCCGACGGATTGACCTTGCGATACGTGGGGTTGCTGGGCAAGTTTGCCGGCAACTGGCTGCGGGCGGCATTGATGGCGGCCTGTACGTCGCGCGCGGCGGCATCAATGTTGCGGTTCAGGTCAAATTGCATTGTGATGCCGCTCGAGCCCAGCTGACTGGAAGAAGTCATCTGGTTGATGGCGGCAATGCGCCCGAACTGGCGCTCCAGCGGCGTAGCCACGGCCGATGCCATGGTTTGCGGGTCCGCTCCGGGCAGACTCGCGCCCACGCTGATCACCGGGAAATCGACTCTCGGCAGAGACGCTACCGGAAGAAAATTGAAGGCAAGAATTCCGGATAGCAGCAGGGCCGCCGCCAGCAGAGACGTTCCAATCGGACGCCGTATAAATGGAGCCGAGATACTCATCTTCTATTTTTGTTCACCGAATGCATTTCAACAAATCTAATCCGCAGACACTGGCTCTTGCGGAATCGGGTTGCCGATGCTATAGCGCGAGAACCTGATGTGCAAGCCGGTCGAACCACAAATAAACTACCGGTGTTGTATAAAGCGTAAGCAACTGGCTGAGCAGCAATCCGCCTACAATCGTGATGCCCAGCGGCCGACGAAGTTCCGCCCCCGTTCCCGATCCCAGCGCCAGCGGCAATCCGCCCAACAACGCCGCCATGGTCGTCATCATGATCGGCCGGAAGCGCAGCAGGCACGCCTGATAAATCGCCTCTTCCGGAGGCTTATGTTCTTCGCGCTCCGCTTCCAGAGCGAAGTCGATCATCATGATGGCGTTTTTCTTCACGATGCCGATCAAAAGAATAATGCCGATGAGGGCCACGACCGTCAGATCGTTCCCCGTAATCATCAGCGCCAGAATCGCGCCGACTCCCGCCGAAGGCAGGGTAGAGAGAATCGTAATCGGGTGAATGTAACTCTCGTACAAAACGCCGAGCACAATGTAAACCGTGATCACAGCCGCCAGAATCAGATACGGCTCGGACGCCAGCGAATTCTGAAATGCCGCAGCCGTTCCTTGAAAGGCGGCATGAATGCTGGGAGGAAGCTGAATGTCTTTCTCGGCCTGTTGAATCTGCTTAGTTGCATCCCCAAGCGACGCCCCGGGCGCAAGATTAAACGAGAGCGTCACCACCGGAAACTGCCCCTGATGGTTGACCGCAAGAGAGGCGTTGCCCGACTGCATGCGTGTAAACGTCGAAATCGGAACAGGCGCGCCACTGGTGGCCACGGCTGCGCCATTGGCCGAGGGCGCACCAGTGTTGGGCGTGACCGTGCTGGGCCGGATGTAGATGTTGTCCAGAGCCGCTGGAGTCTGCGCGAAACTGGGCAGCACTTCCAGAATCACGTGATATTGGTTCAGCTGCGTAAATATGGTAGAGACCTGCCGCTGTCCGAAAGCGTCGTAGAGCGTATTGTCGATGGCTTGCGGGAAAATTCCCAGGCGCGACGCAGTATCCCGATCGATGGTGACTTTCGTCTCCAGTCCGCCGTTCAGTTGGTCCGTGGCCACATCGCGCAATGCAGGCAAGGTTTGCAGTTTGGCCACCAATTTCGGCGTCCACTGCGCCAGTTCCTGCGCGTCGGCGTCTTCAATCGAATACTGGAATTGAGTCCGGCTCACGCGATCTTCCACGGTCAAATCCTGCACCGGTTGCATGTAAAGCGTAATGCCGTTTACCTTCGCCAGCTGCGGTTGCAGGCGGCGGATGATTGCGGAAGCATCGTCCGCGCGCTCATCCCGCGGTTTCAAATTAATTTGAATGCGGCCTTCATTTGGAGTGGTATTCGTGCCATCGACTCCGATGAACGACGAAAGACTCTCGACCGCCTTATCCTGCAAAATAATTTTCGCCAGTTCCTGCTGCCGTTGCGCCAGAGCGTCGAACGAAACAAAATCCGGCGCCTCCGAAACTCCGAGAATCACTCCCGTATCCTGCACCGGGAAAAATCCCTTTGGCACGATCACATACAAAACCAGCGTGAGCACCAGAGTTGCGAAGGTCACCAGCAGCGTCGCCGGTTGGTGCCGTAGGACTATTTTCACCGTGCGTCCGTAAAACGCGATGATGCGGTTGTAATAGTCCTCGGTGACCTCGTAGAAGCGTCCCTTCTCACCCTCTTTGCGATGTTTTAGCAGCTTGGCGCTCATCATCGGCGTCAGCGACAATGAAACACCCGCCGAAACCAGAATCGTCACCGCCAGCGTGACCGCAAACTCGCGGAACAAACGGCCGACAATGTCGCCCATGAACAGCAACGGAATCAGCACAGCAATCAACGAAACCGTCAGCGAAACAATCGTGAAGCCGATCTGCCCCGCGCCCTTTAATGCCGCGTCCAGCGGCGTGTCTCCCGCCTCCAGATATCGATCGATGTTCTCAATCATGACGATGGCGTCGTCCACTACGAAGCCGGTAGAGATCGTCAGCGCCATCAGCGTCAGATTGTTCAAGCTGTACCCGAGCAGGTACATCACGCCAAACGTTCCAATCAGCGAGAGCGGCACGGCCACGCTGGGAATTACCGTCGCAGCCAAATTCCGCAGAAAGAGGAAGACGACCAGCACGACCAGCGCGATCGACAGCATCAATTCAAATTCCACGTCCTTTACGGAAGCGCGGATCGTTGTGGTGCGGTCGGTAAGAATCTGCACTTTCACCGCCGAGGGCAAGGACGCCTGCAATTGCGGCAAAAGCTTCTTGATCCGGTCGACGACGCTGATGATGTTCGCGCCGGGCTGGCGCTGAATGTTGACAATTACCGCCGGCGTCAGATTCATCCACGCAGCGAGCCGTTCATTCTCGGTTCCATCAATCACGTTCGCGACATCTCCGATTCGAACCGGAGCACCGTTGTGATAAGCAATGACAATCGGCTTGTATTGAGCGCTGGAAAAGAGTTGATCGTTGGCGCCGATCGTGTAGGACTGCCGCGCGCCGTCGATTACGCCCTTGGCCTGGTCCACATTTGCCTGCACCAGTGCCGCACGCAGATCCTCTAAACTGAGCCCGTAGGAAGCCAGCTCGGTCGGGTTGGCCTGAATGCGCACCGCCGGCTTTTGCCCGCCGCTGATGGAAACCAGCCCCACGCCGGGCAATTGCGAGATTTTCTGCGCCAGCGAAGTGTCGGCCAGATCCTCGACCTTCGATAGTGGCAGCGAATCCGCAGTCAACGCCAACGTAAGAATCGGCGCATCCGCTGGATTCACCTTGTTGTAAATCGGCGGATTGGGAAGATCAGCCGGCAGATACGTCGACCCGGAATTGATCGCCGCCTGCACCTGCTGCTCTTCGACGTCGATATTCTGGTCGAGGCCGAACTGCAGCGTGATGACCGAACTGCCAAATGAACTGGTCGATGTCATCTGGCTCAGGCCTGGAACCTGGCCAAACTGACGCTCGAGAGGAGACGTTACCGACGAGGCCATCACCTCGGGATCCGCTCCGGGATAAAACGTCACGACTTGAATAGTTGGATAATCGACCTCAGGCAGCGCCGACACCGGGAGTTGCATGAATGCAACCCAGCCGACAAGAAGCACACCGACCATGAGAAGCATGGTCGCGACGGGGCGGAGAATGAATATTCTCGATGGGCTCATGAACCTGCCGTAGCTGAATCTGTGCTCTCCGTCCCATCGTTCGGCAGCGTATGCCGGCCACTCTGCCCGGTTGCGCGCGGCTCAATCCGGCTGCCTCTTTGCAGTTTGTCCTGGCCATCGGTAACCACCGTATCGCCGGGATTCACTCCGGCCGTGATGACGGTCGTATCGCCCTGCGTCAGCGAAACCGTGACCGGACGATCCTGAACCGTCTTGTCGGAGTTGACCGCATAAACGAACGTGCCTTGGGGACCGCGGAGAATCGCAGCCGTCGGCACGACTGTGCTGTTCTTCCGCGTCTCCAGCAGTAAATTCGCGTTCACAAACTGGTTTGGCCACAGCGCATTATCTTTGTTGTCGAACACGGCCTTCAGCTTGGCCGTTCCCGTTGTCGGGTCAATCTGATTATCGATGGTCAGCAATTTTCCCGTAGCCAGTTTGGTTTGGTCATCGCGGCTGAAGGCATCCACCTCGAGCGATTTTCCCTTCATGTGTTGCGCGACCGTCGGCAACACATCCTCAGTCAGCGTGAAGATCACGGCAATCGGCTGCAGCTGCGTCAGAATCAGCATGGGATTCGTATCGGTAGCGTGAATAATGTTGCCGGGATCGACCTGGCGCAATCCCACGCGCCCGGTGAACGGCGCGGTGATGTGACAGTAAACGATCTGCAGCTTCGCGTTATCGATCTGCGCCTGGTCGGTGCGCACCGTGCCTTCGAGCTGGTCCGCTAAGGCTCGCTGCGTATCCACCTGCTGCTGCGCAATGCTGCCAGAAGGAATCAGGGTCGTGTAACGCTCGAGATTCAGCTTGGCGTCGCGCAACTGGGCTTGGTCGCGAAATAACTGCGCCTGCATCTGCTCCAGTTGAACCTGGTAGGGCCGGGGATCGATCTCGATCAGCAGGTCCCCTTCTTTCACATTCTGCCCTTCCGTGAAGTTGACCTTCATAATCTGTCCGTCAACCCGGCTCTTGATGTTGGCGGTATTGAATGCCGTGACCGCTCCCAGGCCCGTCAGATAAACCGGAACATCTTGCCGCTGCACTTGCGCAATCGCCACGGATACGGAATGAGTACCGGCAGCCAGCGCTTTCTGCTGTCTGGCGTCGGCGCCGCTGCTGCAGCCAATGAAAAATGCGGTGAGCGCGGAGATTACAAGGAGACGAGTAATGCGCGAAAAACAAAACTTCGTGGCGCGGAATTTTCTTTCGCTCGGTTCAGTCATATTCACAGGTTAGTCCGTGGTCCGTTCTTTTGTGGCCAAGTCGGGAGGAAATACAAATTATTAGACGCACGCATGACATGTTCGGTTTCGGAAACTCTACCCATGGAGGCAGGAAAGTTCAGCAGAAGCCCCACAATCGAGTGGCACAGATAGGAACCAAAACGCAGCTTCCATGCTAAAACAGCGCTTAACCAGCATCAACTGCGGGTGGGGAGCGGGTCAAGGATCGAAGGAAAGTTTTACAAATCTTTACTCGTCCTTAATGTTAATCGTCCTTTAAGCGGAGATTAACGCAGCCGGCGCCGGATGATGCGACTCATACTGCGCGATCTCTTTCTCATGCTGAAGTGTGAGCCCAATGTCGTCCAATCCATTCAATAAACAGTGGCGCACAAACTCATCGACGGAAAATTTCGCCTGAAATCCACGATCGTCGCGCACTTCGCATTTTTCCAAATCAACCGTCACCTGATAGTCGTCGATGTCCTGCGCCCGCTGCATCAACTGCGCAACTTCATCCTCGGTCAGTTTCACCGTAAGAAATCCATTCTTCGTGCTGTTGTTGGCGAAAATATCCGCGAATGAAGATGAAATCACCGCGCGAAAGCCGAAGTCGGCCAATGCCCACACCGCATGTTCGCGCGACGATCCACAGCCAAAATTCTTGCCCGCAACCAGAATGCTGGCGCCTTCATAGCGCGGTTCATCCAACACGAAGTCAGCATTCTTTTTCCCGTCCGCGCCAAAACGCCAGTCATAAAATAAAAACTGGCCAAAGCCGGTGCGCTCGATCCTCTTCAAAAACTGCTTGGGAATAATCTGATCGGTATCTACATTGATCCGGTCCAGCGGCGCCACGCGGCCGCGATGCACAGTGAATGGTTTCATCTAAGTTCCTCTGAATGCTTCGATTGCTTCATGTCCCATCGTCGCTGCCGTCATCCCGAGCGGAGCCGTTCTTCAGGCGGAGCGAGGGATCTCCCGGGCATCGGCTCTATCCTCCATCACTGAAACTTCCAATTCCGAATATCCGTAAAGTGCCCGGCAATCGCCGCCGCTGCCGCCATCATCGGACTCACCAGATGCGTTCGCCCGCCGCGCCCCTGCCGTCCCTCAAAGTTACGATTGCTGGTCGAAGCGCAGCGCTCGCCCGGCTGCAAAATATCCGGATTCATTCCCAGGCACATCGAGCATCCCGACTCGCGCCACTCAAACCCGGCATCTTGAAAAATCCGATCCAATCCTTCCTGCTCAGCCGCACGCTTCACCGTCTGCGATCCCGGCACCACCATCGCTCGAACTTTCGAACTCACGCGATGTCCGCGCGCCACTCGCGCCGCAGCCCGCAAATCTTCAATACGCGAATTTGTGCACGATCCAATGAACACACGATCAATGCCGATGTCTTCAATTCGCCGCCCCGGTTCCAAGCCCATGTACTGCAAGGCCAATTCGGTCGCACGACGATCCGATTCCTCCAGCCCTTTTATTTCCGGCACACGTCCGGTCACTGGAGCCACCATCCCCGGATTCGTTCCCCAAGTCACAAAGGGACAAAGTTGAGCTCCATCAATTTCCACGACCTTGTCAAACGTCGCTCCCTCATCGGAAGGCAGGCTCCGCCAATACGCGACGGCTTTTTCCCATTCCGCGTCCCGCGGAGCGAATCGCTTTCCCTTCACATACGCGATCGTGGTCTCATCCGGCGCAATCATCCCGGCGCGCGCCCCAGCTTCAATGCTCATATTGCACAGCGTCATGCGCCCTTCCATCGACAGCGCTCGCACTGCCGGCCCGGCGTATTCGATGACATGGCCCGTCGCGCCGTCGGTCCCGATCTGACCGATAATCCCGAGCGCCAAATCCTTCGCCGTAACTCCATCCGCCAACCCGCCGTGTACTTCAATCTTCATCGTCTTCGGGCGCTGCTGCGCCAGGCACTGCGTCGCCAACACGTGCTCCACTTCTGAGGTGCCAATCCCAAACGCAAGCGCGCCAAACGCCCCGTGCGTGCTGGTGTGGCTGTCGCCGCACACAATCGTCATCCCCGGCTGCGTCAATCCCAGCTCCGGACCAATCACGTGAACAATTCCCTGGTCGGGCGAATCCATATCAAACAGCCGGATGCCAAAGTCCTTGCAATTCTGCTGCAGCGCCGCGATCTGTTTTGCCGCAATCAGATCGGTAATCGGCGTTCCACGCGGCTCGGTAGGAATGTTGTGATCTACGGTGGCTACGGTTCGCGCGGGTTGCCGCACTTTTCTCCCGGCCACGCGCAGCCCATCGAACGCCTGCGGCGAAGTCACCTCGTGCACCAGATGCAAATCGATGTAGAGAATCGGCGAACGCCCCGCAGGCTCCGCCACCAGATGCGCATTCCAAATCTTTTCGAATAATGTTTGTGCCGTTGCCATAAAAAAAGTTATGCGGAGCCAGCCGCCTCGGCTATCGAGCCTTCGACAGTTTTCTGCCGCTGCTGTTTAGCCTACAATCTCTTTAATGCAGAAAAAGATATTCTGGCTGACCTTCATTCTGCTCGGCCTGCTGGCCGATTTTATCCTTCCATTCTGGTGGGCCTTCTTCGCCAGCATCCCCATCGTGTTCATTTCCTGGTGGGTCGCCTATCGCAGCGAATGGTTCAGCGATTAATGCGGTCGCGTAATCGCCCCCTGCGAGGCCGACGATACCAGCGCCGCATATTTCGCAAATACACCAGTAGGATACTTCGGCTGCGGAGCCTTCCACTGCGCCATTCGCTGCCGTAATACGTCGTCGCTGACTTCGACTTCCAGAATGCGCGCGCGTACGTCGAAGCGAATCATGTCTCCATCACGCACCCCTGCGATAGGGCCGCCAAGCGCCGCCTCGGGAGAAACGTGTCCCGCCATCAGCCCGCGAGTCGCGCCGCTGAAGCGCCCGTCAGTCAGCAACGCCACAGAATCGCCCAATCCCTCGCCCACAATCGCCGCCGTCACGCCCAGCATTTCGCGCATTCCAGGACCACCCTTCGGTCCCTCGTTGCGAATCACCACGACATCTCCTGCTTGGATTTTCTTGGCCGTTACCGCAGCCATAGCATCTTCCTCGGAGTCGAAAACTCTCGCCGGACCGCGCTGCTCCAGGCGTTCATGCCCGCTGATCTTCGCCACGCAACCCTCCGGCGCAAGATTGCCCTTGAGAATCACCAGACCGCCAGTCGCCTTGAGCGGCCGGTCCAAAGGAACGATCACTTCCTGTCCCGGAGTCTCGATCGCGCTTTCAGTCTCAGCCCCAATGCTGAGGCCGGTCACGGTCTTTGCCTCGGCATGCAGATACTTGCCGTTCAGCAGCCGCCGCGCCAGCAGCCGAATTCCACCCGCGCGATGCATATCGAATGCCACGAATCGGCCCGAAGGTTTAAGATCGGCGAGCACGGGCGTGCGCACGCTTACAGTTTGAAAGTCTTCAATCTCAAGCGCAACTCCCGCTTCCCGCGCAATCGCCAACAAATGCAAAACGGCATTGGTCGATCCGCCTGTTGCGGCCACCGACGCAATCGCATTCTCAAAAGCTTCTCGTGTCAAAATATCGCGAGGCAAAATTCCTTTTTGCAGCACGTTCATCACAACTTTGCCGCACGCAAATGAAATCTGGTCTTTCATCGGATCCATCGCCGGGACGCTGTTGAATCCCATGGGCGACAGTCCAATCATCTCCATCACCGTCGACATGGTATTCGCCGTGTACTGGCCGCCGCATGCGCCCGCACCCGGACACGCCACGTCTTCCAGTTCGCGCAGATCTTTATCGCTCATCTTGCCCGCAACGTTCGCGCCGATGGCCTCATAAACGTCCTGGATCGTGACGTCTTTGCCGCGATAGTTTCCCGGCGCGATCGTGCCGCCATACAGCACCATGCCCGGCAAATTCATTCGCGCCAAAGCCATGGCCGCCGCAGGAATTGTCTTATCGCATCCCACCACGCAAACCACCGCGTCAAACATCTGGCCGCGGCATACGAGCTCAATCGAATCGGCAATCAGCTCGCGGCTCACCAGTGACGCCCGCATCCCCTCCGTGCCCATGGTCTCGCCATCGGAGATCGCAATCGTGTTGAACTCCATTGGCGTGCCGCCTGCCTCGCGAATCCCTTCCTTCACCTTGGCCGACAAGCGCCGCAGATGGAAGTTGCAGGGCATGGTTTCGATCCATGTGTTGGCCACGCCAATCAACGGCCGGCTCAGATCGGCGTCGGTGAACCCAATGGCCTTGAACATGGAACGCGCGCCGGCGCGATCGCGTCCTTCGGTAATTCCGCGGCTGATGTGCTTGAGATCCATAGTCAGAAATTAAAAAAATTACAACTCAAAGATTACAAGACGCGCAACGCAGTTGGGAAACGGATTTCGTCGTAACCGAATTCGCCGAAACGAAAAACGGAGCCTGCCGTTGCAGCAGGCTCCCAGTTGCACGACGCTGCACCGCAGCGGTCATGCCTGCCAGCTACAAATCGAAACCCTAAGCCCGGGCGGCTGCGCGAGCTTCTTCCATCGTAACTCCCGCAGGATGACGTGGCGCAGCCCACACGCTTTCGTGCGCAGTGCCGGAGCTCACCTTGACGACATCGGCAATCGAGTACCACTCCCGATACAACTGGCCGACCTGCTTATGGTTCACATCCAGTGACAATACGACCTGATGATCATGCTCGGTCGGTTCCGCATAAACGGACGCCAAATCGAGCGCCCGTCGCGAAGCGGCATTCAAAATGCGCATCAACGTTCCCTGCGTATTGCGATAACGGATATGAAAAATCTGCATAGAATGCCTGTCCCCCAGTTTTTGTAGCGCCGGCGTCCTCGCCGGCTGTCTGGCGGGCAACTCGCCCGCCGCTTTGCGATCTACTCTTCTTCCAGCAACATCTCCGAAAGCGCCGCGCCCGCCGGAACCATGGGAAAAACATTGGCCTCGGGAGCGCAATCGAATACCAGCAACTCCGGTTCCGGCGACCGCAAAAATCTGTCGATCTCGTCTCCCGTCTCGCTCGACACTGGAAATTCCCGCATCGCCTCTTCGTTCAAACGAAATCCGTGAATCTTGTACGCCTTGGCAATCTCAACGAAATCCGGATTGTCGCTCAAATCGGTCTCAGCATAATTGCGCTGGTAAAAAAGCTGCTGCCACTGCCGCACCATACCGAGATATTTGTTATCGATAATGACCATCTTGATAGGAAGCCCGAGCCGGTGCACTGTAGCCAGTTCCTGGATGTTCATCTGAAATCCGCCATCGCCCGACACGCAAAGCACGCAAGTGTCCGGCTTTGCCAGTTGCACTCCCACTGCCGCCGGCAAAGCGAATCCCATCGCGCCCAGTCCCCCCGAAGTAATGAATCCCCGCGGCGAAGCAGACCGGTAACGCTGCGCCGCCCACATCTGGTGCTGGCCAACATCGGCGAGAACTACATTGTTTTGCGGCAATCGACTGAAGAGTTCATCGAGAAAACGAATCGTAGGCTGTGCCAGGCCTCGCGGATCAAGCTCCGCTCGCTCTGCGCCGCACGCCACCGCGCGCCACTGGATGAAATCGGGAAGAGAATGCCGCCGCAATTCCGCCTGGAACTCGGGAATCGTATCGCAAAGATTTCCAATCACGGAAAGATCGCAGGGGCGCACGCGATCCAATTGTGCGGGATCAATTTCAAAGTGAACAATTTTTGCATGTGGCGCAAAGCGCGTGGGATCGCCAGTCACGCGGTCATCGAGCCGCGCGCCAAACACCAGCAACAGGTCCGTCTCGTGCAGCGCCATGTTCGCGGCGCGCGTTCCGTGCATACCCACCATGCCCAGGTAATACGGCGCTTCCGGCGGGACCGCGCCCAATCCATGAACCGTAGCGAAGGTGGGAATATTCAGATGGTCGAGCAACCGGCGTAATTCCGGAATCGCTCCCGAAAGTTTTGCTCCCGCGCCGACCAGCGCCACAGGTTTCGAAGACGACTGCAACAACGCCACAATTGTGTCGGTGAAACCGCCGTCGGCCTTCGCGTCGGCAGGCCGCGCATGCGGCTTGAACTTCACAGGGCCAGAGAATTCTTTCTTCGCTTTGAGCAGGTCCGTGGGAATGTCGATCACCACCGGTCCCGG
The DNA here is from genome assembly GCA_963801885.1 of uncultured Acidobacteriaceae bacterium. Classification (GTDB taxonomy): domain Bacteria; phylum Acidobacteriota; class Terriglobia; order Terriglobales; family Acidobacteriaceae; genus Sulfotelmatobacter. The sequence continues at coordinate 675,340 of CAWDGL010000008.1, read as the reverse complement.
GCGCCCGCTGCGAGCCCAATAAAACCCTTCGGCAATCACCTCAGGAATCTCGTCGATGGTCCGAACCAGTCGGCTCCATTTCGTCAGCGAGAGCGTAACGCCGAAAACGTCAGTCTCCTGAAACGCATCGGTGCCGATCAGCGCGCTGCGCACCTGCCCCGTGATGCAGACCAGAGGAACGGAATCCATCTTCGCGTCGGCAATGCCCGTAACTAGATTCGTCGCGCCGGGACCACTCGTCGCCATGGCGACGCCAACTTCGCCCGTGACCCGCGCATAACCTTCCGCCGCAAATACCGCGCCCTGCTCATGACGCGTAAGAATGTGCCGCACGCCGCTGCCCTCGAGCGCGTCATACAACGGCATGATCGCGCCGCCGGGATAACCGAACACCAAGTCCACCCCTTCGCCGCGCAGGCACTTCAGAACAATGTCCGCTCCCTTAAGCATTCACCACCTGTTTGGGTGCGGGCGTTTCTGCCGGCTTCTTGCCGTCTTTCGGCAGCCAACTCATCATGCCGCGCAGTTGCGCGCCTACAATCTCAATAGGGTGTTGCTTCTCTTTTTCGCGCAGAGCATTAAATTTGTGCCCGCCGCTCTTATTTTCCGCAATCCATTCGCGCGCGAACTCGCCGCTCTGAATGTCGGCCAGAGTCTTCTTCATCGCGGCCCGCGTGGCATCACCCACAACCTGTTCCCCGCGCGTTAAATCGCCGTATTCCGCGGTGTTCGAAATGGAATAGCGCATGCGGCTCAGGCCGCCCTCATAGATAAGATCCACGATCAGCTTCACTTCGTGCAGACATTCAAAGTAAGCGATCTCCGGCGCGTATCCGGCCTCGACCAGCGTTTCAAATCCCTTCTTGATCAAGGAGGTCAGCCCGCCGCAGAGCACCGCCTGCTCGCCAAACAGATCGCTTTCAGTTTCTTCTTTGAAAGTTGTCTCGAGCACGCCAGCGCGTGTCGAGCCAATCCCATGCGCATAGGCCAATGCGAGTTCGTGCGCATGACCGCTCGCATCCTGCTGAATCGCAATCAGCGACGGTACGCCGCGCCCCTCGGTGAATATGCGACGCACCAAGTGTCCGGGACTCTTGGGTGCAATCATCACGACGTCGACGTCCGACGGCGGAACGATGGTTTTGAAATGAATGCTGAAGCCGTGCGAGACGCCGAGAACTTTTCCCGGATGCAAATACGGCTTGACGTGCTGTTCGTACAGCTCGCCTTGCGTCTCGTCCGGCGTGAGCAGGTGAATCCAGTCGGCGCGCTTGGCCGCCTCATCCGGCGCAACCACGACCATGCCGTCGGCGCGCGCTTGTTGTGCGCTACCGCGGTTCGGATCAAGGCCAATGATCACCTTGTGTCCGCTGTCGCGCAGGTTCTGCGCCTGCGCGTGCCCCTGACTGCCGTAGCCGAGTATGGCGATTGTCTTGCCCTTCAGCGCTTCAGGCTTGGCATCACGTTCATAGAAAATTTTGACCACTGGTGCTCCTCTCGATCTGAAAGCTCTCGACGAAAATATCGGTTCTTCAAAACAACAGCTATGATTGCCGCAAAACCGACCGGTCGGTCGGTATCTGAAAATGCTACCTTTCCAGCTTCACAGTGTCAAGAGTGAAGTCGTTTTTTCCGTACAAGCCGAATAACTCTCGCATGGTTGGCATTCCTGTTCGCAACTGTTTACCATGTCCCCCGATGGCTCGCGACACTGTGGTCGATTCCCGGCAGGAAATCCTGCGCACGGCCGCCCGGCTGTTTCAGCAGCGCGGATACGACGCGACTTCGATGAACGATGTCGCTGCCGCGCTCAAACTCAGCAAGGGCGGCCTCTACCACCACTTTCAAAGCAAAGACGAAATCCTCTTCGAGATCATGAACCATGCCATGGAGATTACGCAGGAGATGGTCATCGCGCCCGTCCGCCGCATCGTGGGTGCGGAGGAACGCCTGCGCGCGCTAATCCGCTTGCACATCGAAGTTGTGCTCAGCGTCCGCGACCGTGAAATCACCGTGATGCTGCATGAGAATCACCCTTTGCCACCCGCGTTGCGCAAGCGCATCAACGCCCGCAAGAAGGAATACATTCATTTCGTCGAAGGCCTGATTACTGATGTTCAAACGACGGCCCAACGAAGCCGCCACGCGAAATCCGCTGTCAGCCCGCGCGCCGCGGCGTTTGCATTGCTCGGCATGATCAACTGGATTTACCAGTGGTACAAGCCGGAAGGCGATCTGCAGGCGCAAAACCTCATCCCGCAATTCACCGATCTCATTTTCGGAGGCATCTTCGCGTGAAAGCGCTCTTCGCTTTCGTTTCCGAGATCCGTCCGCAGGGAATCAACAGGAATAAACCGTACCGTGAGTTCCTGCGCGTGCCATCGATGAGCGCGGGCGTGTACGTTCTGCCCGTCGGTGCGACGGACCTGCAGAAACCGCACCACGAAGATGAGGTCTACTACGTGATCCGCGGAAGGGCGCGTTTCAAAGCCGCGGAAGAAGACCACGAAATTTCTGCCGGCAGCGTCCTCTTCGTAGCCGCGGAAGTCGAGCACCGCTTCCACGACATCACGGAAGAACTAGCGGTCTTGGTTTTCTTCGCGCCCGCGGAAAGCTAATTCAGTCTAAAAGCTCTGATAAGGCTGTCAGCCCGCCGCCGTGCCACGGCCTACTTGTGCGGCGGAATCCAGTAAATCTCTTCCTTGACGGCTGCCTTGTCGATAAACCCGCGGCGTCTCAGAATCGCCTTACTGTGCTCAATCATCTCCGGATGCCCACACAGGTAAGCTGTAGTATTGCTCGCATCCAGCTCCCAATGATCGGCGTATTTGCGCAGGATGTCATCCGCGCGGCCAATTTCGCCCGACCAGTCTGAATGGTCCCACGGGCGGCTCACCGTCGGCACATACTTAAACCATGGCAATTCTTTATCGAAATGATTTAATTCGTCGAGATAGCCAAATTCCCAGGGCCGGCTCGCCCCGTTGAGCAGAAAAAGTTTGTGATTGCCTTCGAACCGGCCCTCCTTCCAGTCTTTGCTCAACGTGCGCACATAGCTTACAAAGGGAGCCACGCCGGTGACGGTTGAAATCAGCAGGTGGTTGGTGCGGCCGCTCTGTGTGTCCAGCGAAAATTTTCCCTTCGGAACTTTGCGCATCAGCATCTGTTCGCCCACCTGCAACTTGTGCAGCAGAGGAGTCAGCGCGCCCTGCGGCACCAGTTCGAAGAAGAATTCCACTTCGTCCTCCGCGGGAGACGAGGCAATCGAATAAGGACGCTCGATCCGTTTCCCTTCGGCTTCGACCCCAAGCGTTGCATACTGTCCCGGAACAAAATGAAATTCGCCATCGCAGCGGACTCGTATCATCCACAAGTCGGGCGAAAAATCGACGCGCCGCATAATCTGCGCGTGATAGAACTTATCGCTCAAGTCCGTCATTTTTCTTTGTATTCCCAGTTCTTCCCAGCTCATCTTCGCGGCGGCCAAGCTCCTTTGTCATATTCATCGCACAAACCGAACGGTCGTACGGCAATGGAGTCCCGCTATCCTAGCCGTAATTGACTCCTTTGTGAAGATCCTGCCGACGTACCCGGCCCTGCCGGCGAGTCTTTTACTTTCCCACTACTAGCACAACAAAGCTGTCCGGAAGAATGGGCGGGCGTGGGCGCGGATTATCCGCGGTCGCCGCTGGCCTCGGCCCGAATTGCGCCGTCACCACAAATATATTGTGCGTCTTCGCATCCAGCGCCAGCGTGCGCGCCCCCTTTTGCGTCGGCACATTTTCCGCAACGTTAAACTTCTCGGGCGATTCCTCTTTCACCACCGTCAACGTGCCATCGCCGCAGGATGCGAAGGCAAGCCCCGTCTCCGGATCGAACGTGGTCGCATCTACGCCTTCACAAATCGCCGGCGTGGCCAGAATCTTGCCGCTGTCGGCATCCACCACCGCCATCATTTTGTTATCGCAGCCCACAAAAAGCCGGCGGTTCTTGCGGTCCATCGAAAGCCCGCTCGGTCCCGTGCACGGCGCCAGAGGCCAAGTCGCCTTTACCGCCAGCTTGTTAGCATCGATTGCCGTCAGTTCGCTTTTGTCTTCAATATTGACGAAGACCTCGCCCTCGGCATCGCTGGCAGCAAACTCCGGCCTGCCATCCAGTTTGATCGTTCCCACCACGGTCCCTCCGGCGGCATCGATCGCGGTTGAATCGTGGCCGTGTCCGTTGAAGGTAAATACGCGCTTCGTAGCCGGATCGTAGAGGATGGCGTCGGGGCCTTCGCCAACTTTTACTTTGCTGCTGGTAGCGAACGTCTTCATATCAAAAATGCTGACCGTGCCTTCTCGCCCGTTGCTGGTGAACCCCCGGCCGAGTTCCGCCGCCAGTGCGATGCCATGAACTCCCTGCGTATCGGCGATGTCGCCAACGTTCTTGCCAGAATCCACATCCATGACCATCACATGAGTTCCGCGCGAAATGAAAAGCTGCCGGGTTTCGGAATTTATCGTTAAATAATCCCACCCGCCATCGCCGCCCAGTTTGTAAGTTTTTATTACGTGATAGCCCTGACCGGCGGCGGCCACAGGCAGCGCCAGTGCCAAACACGTTACCAACACCAGCCCATTGAACTTCATAAGCATCCACTCCTCCTGGAACTGCGATCACCACTGGGTTTTCTGTGCCCGGCCTTTTGCGCCATATGCGGGGCTTGAAACCGAAGTAACTTTACCTTATTTCGCTGCTAAATCTAGACTTCTTAATATGGATGTACCGCAGAATCGATTTTCAAGGCAAGCTCCGGCGCTGGAAGTTGCGCCGCTGGCCGATCCGCGCCTGCAGCCAACGCCCGACTACGGCACGCTCGGCCCGGGCTCTGACATCGCTCTGACGCAATTCGATTCGAAGTCGCGTTCTCTCGGGCGTCCGGTCGATCCGCGACGACCTGCGCTGATTCTTGCCGCGGGAATTGGACTGCTTGGCGCGCTGTTAGCAGCTAACCTTGGCCGAGCTCAAGGCGACCTCTCGAATATTTTTTCCTCGCGAGAACCCTCGCCGGCTTCCGCTCAGGACGTTCACCAACTGGATCGCCTCAAGCCGCAAAAGCAAGCCGAAGCTTTGCTGGAACTTGCCGTTGGCCAGCACGACGGTGCCGTCGAGCAGATTTCGTCCCGTGTCGATCGCTGGCAGGGCAGAGTACGCTGGACCCCTCAGATCGCCACCTTGACCACCGCCGCGCTGAACTCCAACGATATGCGCGTGCGCGAATCCGGCATTGAAGTGGAACTGGCAGCCTACGGCCTCGCCAAGAATTCCTCCAGCCTCGATTATGTTATTCGGACCGCCGCTTCATCCGATCACGCGCGAAAAATCTGGGCACTGTGGGCCTTGGGTCTCATGGGCAATCGTGGCGTGGGAACCGATCGCGTCGTAGAAGTCTTAACCAACCATCTGCAAGATCAGGACGAAGACTCGCGACGCTGGGCTGTAGACGGGCTGGCGCTGACGGGTGCGACCCAAACAATCGCGCCTCTGCTTCAGTCCATGCACGACGATCCTTCTCCCAGAGTGCGTGAAAGTGCCGCCTGCGGCCTCTCGGAGTCCGGCATGTTTACGCCACAGCAGCGCATGACCGCGGTTCCCCAATTGTTGAACTATACTGACGATCCCTCATTGGACGCACAGACACGCGCCTGGGCGACTCAAGCCTTGACCGACATTACTCACCAGCATTTCGGTAACGACGCCAATGCCTGGAGAAATTGGTACAACTCCGCCAAGGCCGACTGGCCGACTGATCCCCAACATTGATCGGAGTTGCGAATTAATCGCCACAAAGAAAGTTCAGTAAAAAAGCTCAGTGAAGGACGAATAAAGATTGTTCCCCAAAAAGTCGCAGCGAGGAAAACTCCCCCTCGAGGCCTCATGGAAAAACTGAACGTTGTAGTGGCTCTCACCACCAGAGAGAACGATTACCAGGCCGAACAGGCCGTCGCGGCAGCCGATATGGCCGCCCGCCTGGGCATCAAGATTCAGATCATTTACGCCGACAATGACGCGGTCAATCAAACTCAGCAACTCATCAAAATTATTCAGGATCCATCCCACCGGCCCGTGGCGATTCTGGTTGAGCCCGTTGGAACTGGAATGCCTCAAGTCGCCAAAGCGGCAGTAGGCGCAGGTATCGGTTGGGGAATCATCAATAGCGATCCCGAATATATCGCCGAACTCCGGCAAGATGGCGACGTTCCCGTCTTTTCCGTCAGCACCGATCAAACCGAAGTTGGCAAAATCCAGGGGAAACAACTGGCTGCTCTCGTTCCCGAAGGCAACGTTCTATATGTGGAGGGTCCGTTCAACAGCACGGCGACTCAACAGCGGACGCAAGGAATGCTCGCCACCAAGCCATCCGCAGTCGAATTGAAAATCCTGAAAGGCGATTGGACGGAGCGCAGCGCGCACAATGCAGCCAAGTCGTGGTTGTCGTTAGGCTCGTCGCGGCTACTGCAGATTCGCGCCGTCATTTGCCAGAACGATGCCATGGCCATCGGCGCGAGAAAAGCTTTCGCCGGCCTCACCGACAAGGACCGTGAGAAGTGGTTGAGCATTCCTTTCACAGGCTGCGACGGCGTCACCCGTACCGGTCAGGAGTGGGTGCGCCACGGGCTGTTGAAAGCCACAATCATTACCGCTCCAGCCGCCGGAATTGCACTCGAAATTCTCACCAAGGCCTTCAACGCCGGCACCATGCCTCCCGATCGCACTTTGATTCCGCCTCAATCTTTCCCCGCCATTTCAGCGTTGCGGGGCAAGACGATGAAAGCCAGCGGCTAATCTTTCAAGAGTAGTTCCTCTGTGGTCCCCCGTGTCCTCTGTGGTTAATTTCTTCTCGAATCGCGCCCGGCGCGCGGCCCCATTCCCTGTAAAATTAAATCAGCGATTCTGGAGCCACCCTCGCATTGTCTTTTCTCGATCAATTAAATCCGCAGCAGCGCGAAGCCGTCGAAACCACCGAAGGCCCGGTGCTCATCCTTGCCGGCGCCGGCAGCGGCAAGACGCGCGTCATCACGTATCGCATCGCGTACCTGATCGAGCACAAAGGCGTGATGCCCGAATCCATCCTGGCCATGACCTTCACCAACAAAGCCGCCGCCGAAATGGGCGAGCGCGTCGAAAAACTCGTCGGCGGGCTCAGCATCGCTAAGCCCGTCATCTCAACCTTCCACTCCTTCTGCGTGCGCATGTTGCGGCGCGACATTGAAGCCATGCGCATCCCCTCCGCCACGCCTGGCCAGCCGCCGATTGGCCACACGAAAAATTTCGTGATCTACGACGAGAGCGACCAGCAATCCGTGGTCAAAGGCGTGATGAAGCGCCTCGGCGTCGACGACAAGCAACTCACGCCGCGCACAGTTCTGGGACGCATCTCCTGGGCCAAAAATCACATGCTCGATCCCCAGGAACTTTACCTGCAGTCCACCGACCCCAAGACCGAGCGCATCGCGCACTTGTACGAGGAGTATCGAAAAGAACTGCGCAAAGCCAACGCCCTCGATTTCGACGACCTGCTTCTCGAGGCCGTGCGCCTGCTGAAATCTTCCGCGGCCGTTCGCGAATACTACAACCGCCGCTTCCAATATCTTCTTATCGACGAATATCAGGACACGAACCGCCCGCAATACGAACTCATGCGCATGCTCGCCGGAGAGCGCCACAACGTTTGCGCCGTCGGAGATGAGGACCAGTCGATTTACTCCTGGCGCGGCGCCGACATTCGCAACATCCTCGAATTCGAAAAAGATTTTCCCGAAGCTAAAATCATCCGCCTCGAACAGAATTACCGTTCCACGCAAAACATTCTGCAAGCGGCATCAGCCGTAGTCGCCAACAACATCCGCCGCAAAGGCAAGAATCTTTGGACATCCCGCCAGGGCGGCACCAAGATCGGATACTACGAAGCTCCCGACGGCGAAAACGAAGCTCTCTTCGCCGCCGACTGGATCGCCCGCTACCTGCGCGAAGCGACCGAGCATGGCGAAACTCCACGCGCCGCCGTGCTCTACCGCACCAACTCGCAGTCGCGCTTGTTCGAAGAGGCCATGCGCCGATACGGCCTGAAATATCACGTGGTCGGCGGATTTTCTTTCTACGAGCGCTCCGAGATCAAAGACATGATCTCGTACCTGAAAGTCGCTCACAATCCCGACGATTCCATCTCTCTGCTGCGAGTCATCAACACTCCCACGCGCGGCATCGGCAAAGGAACTATCGATACTCTGGAGCGCATTGCCCTCGAAACCGGACTGTCGCTCTGGGGCGCCGTCGGCGAAGCCATCCGCCGCCAGCTGTTGCCGCAAAGAGCGTTATCGTCGCTGCAGAATTTCCAACAGCTGATCCAAGATGCCCGCGCCATGTTGGCCGGAACTTTCGCCGACCAATTGCAAGAGAGCGCAAGTGTGGGCGCGAGTGACTACCCCGCAGAGTCAGCACAGCCCATGTGGGGACAGCCCCCCAAGCCTGCCCTGAGCGCAGTCGAAGGGGCTGTCCAGCGGAGCGAAGCTCCGCGGCCCTCCAGTGAGGCCGGCGAGACCTCCGACGACAACGCCACCGCCTTCGACCCAACAGAATTCGGAAACTTCTCCTTCGATTTCGGAGCAGCCGAAAACGAAACGCCTCACGCCGAGCAAAATTCCACAGCCGAAGCGGCAAGCATCCCCGACCGGAATGCCGATGCTCCAAACAATAACAAGCCCCCCGATCCTGAAATCGGCTCAACTCCCAACTCGTTTCCCGCGCCTACAGTCAGCACCGCCGACATTCTGAAATTTCTCATCGACCGCACCGGCTACATCAAGCTGCTGGAAGAAGAAGACACGCCGGAAGCTTTCTCCCGCATTGAGAATCTTCGCGAATTGGTCAACGCCGCCATGGACTCGCGCGATCGCGCGGAAACTCTCGACGAGTTCCTGGACCACGCCGCGCTAGTCGCCGACGCCGACGACTACGACGCTCGCGCGCAAATCACACTCATGAGCCTGCACGCCGCCAAGGGTCTGGAATTTCCCTTGATCTTTCTCAGCGGTCTGGAAGAAGGACTGTTCCCACATTCCCGCACCATGCTCGTTCCCGAAGACATTGAGGAAGAGCGCCGCCTCTGCTACGTCGGCATGACCCGCGCCATGGACCAACTCATTCTCACGCGCGCGGTTTATCGCCGGAGATATGGCACAGACCTGCCGGAAGCCAGCGTCCCATCGCGGTTCTTGGAGGAAGTCCCCGCCCCGCTAATAGAAGAACTGGGAACGCGCAGCGCCCGCGCGGGCACGAGCCGTGTGGGGACGGGCACTCTTGCCCGTCCAGCGGAGCGAAGCTCCGCAGCCTACGCTGAAAGCACTCACTACTCCTACGAAAACGAAGACCAAAGTGCCTCCTGGCACGACTCACGTAGCGACGGACGCATTCGTCCGTCCGCCACTCAAAAGCCCACGGCTCCCGCCCGTCCCTACAACTCCATCGAGAACATCGCCGAGTTCTTCGCCAGCCGCGGCAAGAAGTTCTCAGTCCCGAAGCATGTGGTCGAAGAACCCACCGGCAAGCGCGGATTTCGTCCCGGCCAGAAAGTCCGCCACCCGAAATACGGCGAAGGAACGGTCTACCAGCGCGAAGGAGAAGGCGAAGAAGCCAAGATTACGGTACAATTCCCTCGCTTCGGATTAAAGAAATTGGTCGAGAAGTACGCCCAGCTGGAGAGGGCGTGAAAGCATTGAGACATTGAGCGACTGGGTGATTGAGCGATTGTCCTTCAATCGCGCAATGACTCAACCACTTAATCTCACAATTCAAAAGGATTCATGGCAAATACATCAAAGCTAACCAAAGAAGAACGCAAGAAGTCGAAACGCACGGCGCGTAAGAAACGCAAAGCCGAAAAGCCGCTCAAGCCCCGCGATTATCCCCGCGGATCGAAAAAGCCCAAAGTTAAAAAGCTGGCTCGCGGTCAAGCCAAGCGGTAAGAAAACGGAGTCCCACCCTACGAAAACCGCGTAGGGTGGGGCAGCCAGTGCCAAACGTGAAGAAGCGGGCACCTCGCCCGCTCCCCCACGAAGCGATCCAGGTTTTGAGCTAAGAGCTAATAGCTAGAAGCTGGGCACCCAGGAGACCACAAACCGCTTGTCACAACCTACGGAACCCGCTGCCGTCATCCGTACCTCCGACAAACAGATTTTCTGCTGCAAATCCATCGACAAGCTGATCTCCGATTCTGAGACCCCAGGGCAACGCCTGCAAAAAACCCTGGGCCCGTGGTCGCTGACAGCGCTCGGCATTGGCGCGATCATCGGCTCGGGAATTTTCATCCTCACCGGCACCGCGGCCGCAGGCGAATATTTTCAGGCTCCGTCACTGCTGCACGCGCAGGCGCTCGACGTAATCATAAATTTTCTGCGCACCGGCAGCACCGCGGGAGCGCTTATGCACGGCCGGCCGCCCGCCGGGCCATCGATTGCAATTTCGTTCTTACTGGTGGCTGTCGCATGCAGCTTCGCCGGATTGTGCTACGCCGAACTGGCCTCGATGATCCCCATCGCCGGTAGCGCCTACACATATTCCTACGCAACGCTCGGCGAAATTTTTGCCTGGATCATCGGCTGGGACCTGATCCTCGAATACGTCGTCTCCAACGTCGCAGTTGCAGTCGGTTTTGCCGGCTATACGAAGGCGCAACTCGCAGTCTTCGGCTTGAATTTGCCGGAACGATGGGCGAGTCCGGTCTGGGCAGGTGGGCAATGGACTGGCGCCTATTTTAATCTTCCCGGCTTCCTCATCGTTTTTATTCTCACCTTGCTGCTGGTGCGCGGAGTGAAGGAGTCGGCCGAGACCAATAACATCATGGTCATGGTGAAGATCGGCGCTATTCTCACCTTCCTAGTCGTGGGTGGAATGCTGGTCAAGCCCGCCAACTGGGTGCCCTTCGCGCCTTCCGGCTTTGCCGGCATCGTCACCGGAGGCGCCATCGTTTTCTTCACCTACATCGGATTCGATTCCGTCTCCACCGCCGCCGAAGAATCGCGCAATCCGCAAAAGGATTTGCCCTTCGGCATCATCATGTCGCTGGTGGTCTGCACCCTGCTCTATGTCGGCGTAGCCATCGTGCTGCTGGGCATGATGAAGTACACCACCTTCGTCTCTGGCGCAGCCGCCGAAGCGCCCGTGGCCTACGCCATGAAATATCTAGGCGTGCACCCGGTCTTCCGCTCCGTCATCGTGATCGGCGCGCTAACGGGCATGATCTCTTCCTTGCTCGTGTTTCAATACGGGCAAGCGCGCATCTGGTATGCCATGTCCCGCGATGGCTTGCTGCCGAAGTTATTCTCAGCAGTACATCCGAAATATAAGACGCCGCACTACTCCACCTGGATCGCCTGCTTCGCCGTGGGAATCCCGGCAGGCCTCGTCGACATCGGAGACGCCGCCGACCTCGCCAACATCGGCACGCTGTTTGCTTTCGTTCTGGTGTCGCTGGGAGTAATCCTTCTCCGCCGCAAGCAGCCCGATCGCAAGCGTGCTTTCCGCGTTCCGTTGGTTCCATGGTTCCCGCTGATCTCCATCATCCTCTGCGGCGGCCTGATGATGGGCCTGACGATCATCACGTGGCTGCGCTTCGTAATCTGGCTGGGGCTCGGTTTATTAATCTACTTCTTCTACAGCCGGCACCGCAGCGAGTTCGCTAAGAAGTAGCTATCAGCTATCAGCTATTCACTATTCGCTATCAGCTATCAGCCGTCAGCAAAACCGCGCTGTCATCCTGAGCGGAGCAGCCCGATGAGCGAAGCGAATCGGTCTGCGCAGTCGAAGGAACCCCGTAATCGCATAGACCATCACCAGCCCCAAGAGGAGTTCTCAATCGCAACCCTGGCGTCGCCTCCTACTTCGCCCAAGCCCCCGCCAAGAACAAATACCGCTCCCGCAAATCATCCTTGTGAGCCGCCGACATCGCATCCAAAAACATCACCGGCCATCCATCCGCCGCCGAATACACCGCCCACTTCGGCAGCCCCGGCCCATTCGGATCACCACTGCGCGCAAAGTTCGTCCAATATTTCTGCATCTCCGCGCTAAGCGCACGATCTTCCGGTCTCCATGACACGCCAGCCTTGGAGTCAAGCTGTCCAAACACATATTCGATCTCGGCCGAGTGAAACGCACCCAACTGCGGACTTTTCGGATCCGACGGAGGCCCCAGGTCAAAGCGGTAACGATAAATAGGCTGCTTGCCCGTTTTGGACTGCGATTCCATCCACTCCCAGGTCGACCACGCAATAAAGTTGTCGCCAGCGAAATCCTGTGCCGAGCGCAGCGTCTGCTCCAGCGAATCGGAGGGATAGAGCTTCAGAAACTCATCCGCCTTCGCTCCAAATTCTTTTTGTGCCGTCGCCTTAAAGCTTTCCGCCGTCGGCTTCTGCGGAGAAAACGCGATCTCAAAGCTGCCCTCGTCGTGGTTCCAGCCGGCCAACAACGGAACGTCATTCTGTTTTCCCGCCGCGAAAATGGCCGGCACCGATTCCGGCAAAAAATAACCATCCACACCCGGCTCGAAATCAAATCCCCGCGACTGCGGCGGCGCGAATGGCTCGAGTAGTTTCTGCGCCGGAATGGCCCGCAGTTCGGCCAGCGTGCTCACTCCAAGCTTCGCAGTGACTATTTTCACGTCCTTTTCTTCCCGAACGGAGAGTGGCTCAAATGTCAGGCCGCTGCTGAAAAATGCTGCCCCACTTTCGCCGATCGCCTTTTGAAAAAGTCCCTTACTGAGCGGCGACGCCATTTGCGCGCTCACCGAAAACGATCCCGCACTTTCGCCAAAAATCGTCACATTCCCCGGATCGCCGCCGAACGCCGCAATATTGTCATGCACCCATCGCAGCGCCGCCAATTGATCGAGAAAACCGTAGTTTCCCGCAGCCTTATGCGGCGACTCCTTCACCAGTTCCGGATGCACAAAAAATCCAAACACGCCCTCCCGATAGTTCATGCTCACCACAATCACGCCCTGCTGCGCCAGTTTCGTGCCATCCTGGCGCGCCTCCGACGTGGTACCCGACACGAAGCCTCCGCCATAAATCCAAACCATCACCGGCAGCTTCGCGCCAGCATTCGCCGGAACCCAAACGTTCAGCGTCAGGCAATCCTCGCTTCCATCGGCATCGCGAAAGTTCATATCGCCATATACTCTTCCCTGCATGCAGTGCGAACCAAACTCCGTAGCCTTGCGCAAACCCTTCCATTTCGCCGCGGGTGCGGGCGGTTTCCAGCGCAAATCTCCCACCGGCGGCGCGGCATAAGGGATTCCGAGAAACGCGCGCACCGGCCCATCTTCTTTCCCTTCGACCTTCCCCGAATCAGTCTTCACGATAAGCGCCGACGAACTGAATAACACCGACGGCATGGCCAGCATTCCACTCGCAAGCAGCAATCCGCAAACGAACTTCGCCTTCATGAGATCTCCTGCGCTTGATCTAAGAAACAGCCGATTGTACCCGAAAAATTTCGCGTCGCCCGCATTTCCGCTCCTCGCAAATCTTTCCCCAGGAATCTACAATCAATTCGATGACCTCTTCGTCCGTGCACTCGCCCAACGCTTTTATCCGCCAACTTCCTAAGGCGGAGCTGCACCTGCATCTCGAGGGCGCGGTCGAGCCCGCAACGCTGCTCGAACTGCGCAAGTTTCACGGCGATCACACTACTCTCGCCGAGGTCGAAGCACTCTACAACTACACCGATTTCCAAAGTTTCCTGATGGCATTCAAGGAAGTCAGCGCGCACCTGCGCGGTCCGGACGATTACGAACTCATCACCTATCGCCTGATGCAGCGCCTAAAAGAAGAGACCGTGCTCCACGCGGAAGTTTACGTCGCGGTCGGCGTCTGCCTCTATCGCAACCAGGATTTTGCCGCAATTTTCGAGGGCCTGGAGCGCGGACGCGCCCGCGGCGCACGTGATTTCGGCGTGTCGCTTCTCTGGATCTTCGACGCTACCCGCCACTTCGGAGTCGAAGAAGCGCAAAAAGTTTTCGAACTCGCCGCGCGCTACCAAGATCGTCACGTCGTGGGCGTAGGCATTGGTGGCGATGAAATCAAAGCCCCGCCCGAACTTTTCCGGGGCGTCTATGCCTACGCCGCCGATCACGGTTTACGCCTGACTGCGCATGCCGGTGAAACCGGCCCTCCTGAATCCATTTGGGGAGCGCTGAACCTGCGCGCCGAACGCATCGGTCACGGCTTGAGCGCCGCTCACGATGCGGACCTGATCGAAGAACTCGCCTATCGCCAAATTCCAGTCGAGCTCTGCATCACCAGCAACCTGCGCACGGGAGTTTGCAAAACCATCGCCGAGCATCCCACCAGAAACTATTTCGATCAAGGCGTCATGGTTACCCTCAACACGGATGATCCGGCACTATTCAATACGACTCTGTCGCGTGAGTATCAGCTCGCCCAGGAAACCTTCGGATTCAGCGATGAGCATCTTCGCGAACTCGCGCGCAACTCATTCGAAGCATCCTTCCTGCCGGCAGAAAAAAAGCTGGAGCTCTTGAGCCTGTTCGACGCGGCCGCCGCGAAATAGTGAAGCAGATCATGAATACTGTAAAATCGCAAGCTAGGCGCGCGATCTCGACCATGAACTGAGAGAGTCAGCACAAGAGAAATTTCCATGCCGATTCGTCCCGTCCTGCAACTCGGCAATCCCGTTCTCAGGCAAAAGTCTGTAAGAATTGACGACCCCACGGCCCGCGAAACTCTCGCCCTGGTCCACGATCTCGCCGACACACTGGCTCACTGGCGCTCCATTACCGGCTTCGGCCGCGGCATCGCCGCTCCACAGCTGGGCGAGTTGCGGCGAGTCATTTTTCTAAAACTCCCGCGCAGCGAACCTTGGCCACTCATTAACCCGGAAATCATCGCCGCGAGCGAAGAAAAAATCATTGTCTGGGACGCCTGCCTGAGCTTCCTTTCGATCTTCATGCAAGTCGAACGCCATCGCCACGTCACCGTCCGCTATCAGAATCTGCAAGGTGAAACGCTCGAAGTTGAAGCTGGAGACGAACGCAATCTCTCCGAACTTTTGCAGCACGAAATCGATCACCTCGACGGCATCCTTGCAGTCGACCGCGTCGTAGACATCAAAACTATCTGCACCCGCGAAGAATTCGAAAAGCGTTACCGCGACACCAGCCCCTACGCAGTCGATCCAGCTACAATCAAAAGCTAAAGCGAAGGTCACAACCCAAGCCGAAACTGAGAACTGGGAACCTGATGTTGCACATCGGCATCGTCGCATCCAGCGCGGAAGGCGCCGCGCTTTGCTATCGCATCATCTGCGTCGAAGGCGCGGAATTGCTCGGTCCCTACAATCATCCCGAAGTGTCGATGCACGGCCATCCCTTCATTCTCTACAAGAACTGCATCGACGCCAACGATTGGGCCGGCGTGGCCGAACTCATGCTTTCCTCCGCTGAAAAGCTGGCAAAAGCCGGCGCTGACTTCCTCATCGCTCCCGTCAACACCGTGCATCAGGCGTTCGATCTAGTGGAACATCGTTCGCCGCGCCCCTGGCTGCACATTGCCGTCGAAGTCGCCAACGAAGCCAAGCGCAAAGGCTACAAACGCCTGGGCGTGCTCGGCACGCGGTCGTTAATGGACGGTCCTGTCTACCGCGAAACCTTAAAGGCGGCCGGCATTGAGCAACGCCTTCCCGGCGCGGAGCAGCGCGAGCGCATCCACCACATCATCTTCAACGAACTCGTCCACGGAACTTTCCTGCCGCGCACTCAAGCCTATGTCACCGAAGTGATTCGCAACTTCAAAGATGAAGGCTGCGATGCCGTCGCTCTCGCCTGCACTGAAATTCCTTTACTGATGACCCCGGAATCTTCTCCGCTCCCCATGCTTGATTCCACGCGCATTCTCGCCAGAGCAGCGCTGCGCAAAGCGGTAGAAGGCTAGAAGGCTCGCTGATGCAACGTCAGAAACTCAAATTCAGCAGGCTGCCCGGTTCCCACGCCATCGTGCAACTCGCTGCGGGCTCGTCCATTCCCGACTGGGCGACAAAGGGTGACTTCACCTCGATCACCCGCACTGCCGACGAACTCTCCATCGTCTGCGCCTATGACAATCTCCCGCCAGAACTAAACTCTCCCCAGCGCTGGTTTTGCCTGAAACTCCAAGGCCCATTCCCGTTCTCGCAAACCGGAGTGCTGCTCTCCTTCATCGAGCCTCTATCGACAAAAAATATCCCGATCTTCGCCGTTTCAACTTTCGACACTGACTACGTGCTCATCCCGGAAGAGTTTGCATGGGCGCTCGACGTTTTGCGTGAAGCCGGTCATGAGCTGAGACCGCGGGATCAGGCGTGAGCTAACGGTCGGCAGATTCTTCATGCTCGGTAGAAGATGCCTCCGGCGCGGGCGGGGTCATTGGAGCGCTAAGAAGATCGAGCTTCGTTTGGCAAACGCTGCGCCACTAGCGAACGTTGGTCCACACTTGATAAATCACCACCGCAAACGTGAACACCAGATAAAGCCTCAGGGCCCAGAAAAGAATCATTTCCGTCGTCGTAAGCTTGCGACGCGGACAATGATATTTTTCCTTGGTCGAAATCAGTTGATCCGGTTCCAGAGACGCCACCACGGAAGCAAGGTCTTCGCCGCTGATCTCGTCGCTCGATTCCGTGTCGAGTCGTCGCACCATCTATCTCCCTCCAAACAACGCCAGGGAGTGCGGAGCGATTACGCTCACACCGAACAGCACTCCCGCCGCAATCAAAACGAACACCACTCCAAGCGCCAGAACGTTGGCCCACCGCGGGCTGACGAGCTCTCCCATAATTTCGCGATCGTTGACCAGCATATAAAGAAACAGCAGCGCCGGAGGCATGGCCAGCACCGCAATCACATTCACCAGGAGCACGATGTAAACCAAAGGAATGCCGGGAATCAAAACCAATCCGGCGGCGGCAGCCGCTTCAAGAATCAGCACAAGATAAAAAGATTTTCCCTGCTGGAAAGGAAGATTCAAGCTGTGCGGCCGGTGCGCGACTTCTCCAAACGCATAAGCCGACGAAGTAGAAATCGTCACTGCGGCAACCATCCCGGCTTCAAACATTCCAAGTGCGAAAAGCGCCGAACCCCAGTGGCCAACGAAGGGCTGCAAGGCTTGCGCGAATTCAGCCGCCTCAAAATTGCCAGTAGACATTCCATGTGCAAACAGCGGCGCAGTAGCCACAATCGTAGCCAGCGCCGCCAAAGCCGCCAAAGCCGCGCCCAGCACCGTATCCACGCGGCCGTAGCGTATGTCGTGCGTGGTCAAGCCTTTGTCGGCAATGGCGCTCTGCTGAAAAAACAACATCCACGGCGTCACCGTGGCCCCAATATTGGAAAGCAGAATCAATACCGTTTCCTGCGTGAGCCCGCCCGGAAGCGGCTTCCACGTGAGCAACGCGCTGCCGATTGCTCCCCAATGCGGATGGCTCAATAACGCCACGGGTACGAACACAAGATTAAACATTGCCGCCACCAGCGTGACGCGTTCCCACGTCCAATAGCGATGCGCCATGAGCG
Source organism: uncultured Acidobacteriaceae bacterium (assembly GCA_963801885.1). Lineage (GTDB taxonomy): Bacteria > Acidobacteriota > Terriglobia > Terriglobales > Acidobacteriaceae > Sulfotelmatobacter. Next base: position 657,735 of record CAWDGL010000008.1, on the reverse strand, counting down.
CGACGAACAACACAAGCCACGCTCCAATCACCGATACCGCCGGAGGCACTCCGAAAAATCCCAGGCCGGCGCGGATGGCGATAAATTCCGTCACCAGCGTCAGGAAATTGCCGACCATCAGGTCGATCATCGAGAACCATCCCCAAAACGGCCCGAACCGGTCGAAGATGAGTTCCGCGTGGCCGCGATGCGTGGCCGCACCCAGTCGCACCGTCATCTCCTGCACAACGCATGCCATGACGAACGTGAGCACCACGAACGGCAGGAAGAAACCAATGCCGTACCGCGCCCCCGTCGCGGCATACGACAGCATGCTGGGCCCGTCGTTCTCTCCCAGCATGACGAGAATGCCCGGCCCAATGAGCAACCAAAGCAATCGGCCGCGCGACCACATACCTCGCTGTGCGCGGGTAGTTAAGACGCGTTCGCGGTCGTGGGCGCGGTCGATATCCTCATGCGTGATAACGACGCCGTCAGGCTCGGTTCCCTGGCCGCTCGCGGCGATTGGCGCAAATTTTGCGTCCGGTGTCGTTGTCTTCCGTTCTTTCATCTAGTCAATGTGCGTCTAGCTACTTTGAATGCACTAAGGATCGGGTCCGACAGAAGAGCCCAGGCGGCAACATGTTAGCGGAAGTATACAACAAGAGATGAACTATAGTTAACTGTTGCTGCGATGCAAGCAACGGGCAGTCAATGTTTGGGCCGAGTTGGCGCGGAAGCCAGCCACACACGCTCCGACGCCGCAGGGCCGAGAGAAAAAGTTCCCGAGGCTGTCGAAAGAGTCAGGGTCTGGTCGTAGTTGCGCTCCAGCAGCCGCAATCGCGCTCCCGGTCGGATGCCCCGGTGCTCCAGAAACTCCAGCAGGTGCCGGTCGCGCTCGTAAATTCCGCTGACCGTGTAACTGCTGTCGATTGGGGCCTCGGCAAGCAGCACCAAACCGCGGCGGCGGCGGCTGGTCGGACCTTCGAGTTCGCTCACATTTCCATGCGGGCACGCGCCACCCGAGCCCAGCTTCGCCAGCAGTTTGGCTTCGAAATCCGGCGAGACGGCATGTTCCAAGCGCTCGGCTTCATCGTGAACTTTCCACCACTCCATGCCAAAAAGTTCAGAAAGCATGCGCTCGATCAAATGATGGCGAAGCGTCAGCTTGCGCGCAATCTTGCGTCCGGCAGCGGTCAGGCGCACCTCACCGCCGCCCTCCACCCGCACCAGGCCATCTTTTTTCAGGCGTCGCAAAGCCATGGTCACTGCCGGAGGTGAAACCTTTAATAGGTCCGCCAGGCGCGCAGAAATAACCTGTTCGCCCTCGCTTTCCGCTTCGAGGATCGACTTGAGGTAATCCTCCTTGGAAACGGTAATCATCGCCCTGATTATACGACGGAGTATTAATTATGGTTAATCATCGCAGATGAAAGAAAGGAAGAGACCAGCCTCGGCGGGAAGCGGCAGGCGCCGCGTGAAGAACGTCATCTGGCTCGAACCCGAACGCATCTAGCTAAAGCAAGCCCTGTCATTTCCGACCGGAGCCGGAGCGCCAGCGACGGCGCAGTGGGGGAACCTGCTGTTTCTGCGCCGCCAGCCTGGACAGGACATGGGCAAAGCCATCGTGCAAAAGCACCCATCCACCTAAAACAATTCCTGTCATTCCGACCGGAGCCGGAGCGCCAGCGAGGCGTAGTGGAGGAACCTGCTGTTTCTCAGCCATTCACGGCCCGCAAATAAATAAGGACAGTTCGGAGCCCCCGAAACTGTCCCTCAAAACCCTCCCGGTTAGAAGGGCAACTTGATGTCCTCAATGTACTCGGGTCATGTTGCAAAGGAATTACAGAAAGATGAATATCGGATGAATCCCTCGCGGCAGGCGCTGTATAGTAGTCGGTTGCATGGGCCGCTTTCGTTGACATTTTATTTCTCCGGGTCGAGAGATTTCTCCAGGTCGAGAGGATTCGATGCCGTCCACAACTTCGCCTAAGACCGAGCAGTCGCGCCGCCTGCAGTTGCGGGCGGAGAGCATGATTCCCGGCGGTGTCAATTCGCCGGTCCGAGCCTTTCGCTCGGTCGGAGGCGATCCGCGCTTCATCGTGCGCGGCAAAGGCGCGCATATTTGGGACGCCGATGAAAACGAATTAATCGACTACATCGGATCATGGGGCCCGCTGATTTTGGGCCACGCTGAACCCAATGTGCTGGATGCGATCGTCGCCGCCACCTGCAACGGCACCAGCTTCGGAGCATCCACTCCATCAGAGGCCGACTTAGCCGAACTTGTGCTGGGAGCGTTTCCGCAGATGGAAAAAGTCCGCTTCGTCAGCTCCGGAACCGAAGCTACCATGTCGGCAATCCGCCTGGCGCGCGCTTATACGAAACGCAAATACATCGTGAAGTTCGAAGGCTGCTATCACGGCCATGCCGACGCCCTGCTGGTTAAGGCGGGCTCCGGAGTCGCTACTCTCGGCATTCCCGGTTCTGCCGGCGTGCCTGAGGAGTTCACGCAATTCACGCTGGCCTTGCCGTTCAATAATCTTTCCGTGGTCGAGCATGCCTTTCAGAAGTTCAAACATCAGATCGCCTGCGTGATCGTGGAGCCGGTTGTGGGCAACATGGGTTGCGTTCCCGCGGCAGATGATTATCTGGTAGGCCTGCGTATGCTTACCGAGCGCGAACGCTCCGTGCTGATTTTTGACGAAGTGATGACCGGTTTTCGCGTCGCATTCGGTGGAGCGCAGGAGTTGTACAACATTCGCCCGGACCTGACCACGATGGGAAAGATTATTGGCGGAGGGTTGCCCGTAGGCGCCTACGGCGGCCCCAAAGCGATTATGGATCTCGTCGCCCCTTTGGGACCGATGTATCAGGCGGGAACTTTATCCGGGAATCCGTTGGCCATGGCTGCAGGCTGCGCCATGCTGAAGCAGTTGCGTGATCGCAAAGCGGAGATTTACCCGCGCCTGGAAAAGCTGAGCGCAGCTTTGGTGGAAGGCGTAGCCGCTGCAGCGAAAGATGCCGGCGTCACGCTTTGCCACAATCGCGTGGGCTCCATGTTTACCTGGTTCTTCAATCCCGGACCGGTCACCGATTGGGATTCAGCCTCGAAATCCAACACAGAAAAATTCGGCAAGTTCTTTCGCAGCATGCTCGAGAGTGGCGTCTACCTTCCGCCTTCGCAATACGAAGCCGCATTCCTCGGAGCCGCACATACCGAAGAAGATATTGAACGCACGATTACCGCTGCGAAGCAGGCATTCGCGTCGATGCGATAGAGTTTTTGCTCCGCATCATCTCGGGAACCGTCACAAACTCGTATCCCTCAGCTTTATAACGCTTCACCAGCCCATCCGTGGCCAGAACGGTCTGCGAGCGGTCCGCTCCCATCTGCCTGTGCCCGCCGTCGTGCAACAGAATCACGTCGCCGCCGCGAATCCGCCGCGCAACCCTCTCTTCGATCACCGCAGACGCGGGCGCTTCCCAGTCGCGGCCCGCGACATTCCACATCACCGGTTCAAATCCCATCTCACGCGCAACGCGCAACACGGCAGGGCGCCGGCCGCCAAACGGCGGACGAAACAGATTGGACATGAGATTCGCGTTCTCGCCAAGAGCGTCTTGCAACGCGGCTCGGCAATCAGAAAGTTCGCGCCGAATTTCGGTCGCGCTCCTCAAGATCAAACGAGGATGCGTGAAGGTGTGATTGCCTACCACGTGACCGGCCTTTACAACCTCGCGCACAATTTCAGGCCGCTGCCGAACATAGCGCCCAATCACAAAAAAAGTCGCCAGCACATTGTGCTTCGCAAGAACCTCAAGCAAGCGCATGGTATGCAAATCATTCGGCCCATCGTCGAAAGTCACCGCCAGTTGCCTCGTTCCGCGCGCCAGACCGGTAAACGTTCGCCCGAACCATTGCCCAGTCGGCGCCATCGACTGATACCCAGCGGCGACCGCGCCAAGTGTAGCCAGACCGGTGAGGGCAACGCGAAGCATGCACGAATTGTAAACGGATTGCAGATCGGAAAAAGTGCAGTTGAAATTCAGATGCGGGGATCTTCAATCACCAAATGGCACAATCTCCCAATGACTCAATCTTCCTATTAACTCTTCCCACAATTGCCAGTCTGGCCCAACCGAGATATCCTTGCCAATTCGATGACCGGATAAGACCGCACACGAACTCATGGCCAATCTTTTCGAATCGCCCCGCTACATCGCTGTGGAAGGGCCCATCCGTGTGGGCAAGAGCACACTGGCGCGCATTCTGGCCGAGCGCCTCAATGCGCAGCGCATGATGGAGCCCGACGCCAATCCATTTCTCGACTCTTTCTACGACGGCGATCGCGGTGCGGCCTTTCAAGCGCAGTTCACGTTTTTAGTGAAGCGTTTCGAAAAGCTGAAGTCTCTCGACCTCGGTCCGCAATCGCAAAAAGTTGTCGTCTCCGATTTCATCTTCGAAAAAGACAAACTCTTTGCCTGCCTCAATCTCACCGACCAGGAACTCGACACCTATAACCGTTATTACAACCATTTTCGCGAGCAGTTGCCCACGCCCGACCTGGTAATTTATTTGCAGGCCACGCCGGAAGTTCTGAAGAAACGCCTCAAGAAAAAAAATGTGTCCGGCGAGCGCGCCGTGAGCGACGAATATCTGGCGGAAGTGATCAAGGCCTACGAGCACTTCTTTTTTCACTACACATCGTCAGACCTGCTCATCGTCAACACGTCAGAAATAGATTTCGTCGACCGCAACGAAGACCTGCAGGAGCTGCTGCGCAAAGTCTCCGAGCCCATCAAAGGCACGCAATATTTTCTCCCGCTCGGCGGTCAAGACGCCGCGGGCGCGTAGCGGCGATTCATCTTTCATGCCGGGGTAGCGAATACTGCGACAATATTTTCCCCAGCTTGGAAAATTCTGGATCGGCGGTAACCAGCCACGCTCCCCGTTCAATCGCCAGCTCGGCTGCGAAAGCATCGGCATATCCCAGGTTGTGCTTTTGCTTCAAGGCAGCGGCGCGAGTGGCGCGATCTTGGTCGGCAGGAATCACCACAATTGGAAGTTCTCGCAACGTCGCTTTAGCTTCGTGAGCATTGACCTCGCCACGATACTTCCACTCTGCGTAGAAAACTTCTCCCCAATTGACCGCCGACATCAACAGTGGAAGCTCCCGAAGAAGCGCGTCGCGTAGCAGTTGCTCAACCTTTTTGGCGATGCCTTCGCGATCTTCGAACAAACCTACGAGCGCATTGGCATCGAGGACGTACCGGCGATTCTCCGCGCGCGACGTCCGAGCCACTATTTCTCTCTCCTGCGCTCGCGCTCCCGCTCCTCAAACAAACCTTCGAAGGCAGAAGGTTCTCCGGGCCTGGGCTTCAGAAATCCCCGAATCTCGCGCAGGCGCTTCTCCGTCATCGGAGTCAAAACCAGCCGGCCTTTCTCCTCGGTCCAAGTAGCAGTGGTGCCCTTGCCCAGCCCAAGTTGTTCTCGTAGCTCTGCGGGAATCACGACTTGCCCCTTGGAACTAATCACCGTGCGGTAGATAGACATCGTAATATCTTACCATAATGTAAGACGAAGTAAGGTTTGTCTTACCCATCTCTCGCGCTGCCAGCGCGTTGATCGACAAGCATCTGCACCGCCCACGCGGCCGCACTAACCCGTTGAAAAGGCAGATCCTACGGCTAGTCGACTGCAAACCCTTTTCCGGCTACAATCATCCAAGCTGTAGCATTCAGATGTGTACAGGCTCTATCCGCCGCCAGCGGAGGGGCACTGGAGGACATCATGAGTTTGACCCCGATTGGCCCGTCCCCGTTCGACGGATCACGCCGCAAGATCACAACCGCATTTCTGCGGGAACAGAAACTTCACCACGATCCCATCACCTGCCTCACCGCTTACGATTACGCTGCCGCGCGTCTGGTCGACGAGGCCGGCATCGACGTGGTTCTGGTGGGCGATTCACTGGCCCAAGCCGTACTAGGTTACGAGAACACTCTCTCCGTCACCATGGACGAGATGCTGCACCACGTGAAAGCCGTGCGCCGCGGCGTCAGGAACGCGCTCCTAGTGGCCGATATGCCCTACGGGTCTTATCAGATTGACCCCAAAATCGGACTCGGCAATGCGACCCGGTTTGTGAAGGAAGCCGGCGCCGAGATGGTGAAGATCGAGGGCGGCGAAAAGCGCGTCGATGTCATCCGCCAGATCATCGACGCCGAAATTCCCGTGGCCGGCCACATCGGTCTGACGCCGCAATCAGTGAATGTGATGGGCGGCTACAAAGTGCAGGGCAAGAGCCTGAGCGGCATTGAACAGCTTATGCGTGACGCGGTTGCGCTCGACCGCGCCGGCGTAGCCTGCCTGTTTCTCGAAGGCATTCCGCGCGAAGTTGCGGCGATGATTACGGCTGAAGTCGCCACTCCTACCATCGGAATCGGTGCTGGCCCCGACTGCGACGGGCAAGTGCTGGTATTTCACGACATCCTGAATCTCACGTTTGGGCCTGCGGCAAAATTTGTCCGCCGTTATGGCGATGCCGCGGCGCTCGTCACGCACGCCGTGCAGGCCTTTCGCGCCGACGTGCGCTCGCACCAATACCCTTCGGACGAAGAGTCGTATCATCTCCCCAGGGAGACAAGCGCAGGGCTGGACGAGATTCTTCAGCGCAAAAGGGCAATGCGTCGATAAGCCGAGACCGCCGCGTCGTCGATCGCGAAGGGGAACTTCGGTAGCGACATTTTACGTAGCCGAAATGCTACGGCATTTGGTGTACGCTATAGCAAGGGAGGGCGATTATGATTTTCTCAACTTTTTTCTTCTTCCCATTTTTCGGCTTCGGCTTCGCGATGTATTTTTTGCCATCGATTATCGCCTTGGCCCGAAGCAAGCGCGACCTTCTCGCGATATTTCTGCTCAATTTTTTCTTGGGATGGACCGTGATTGGCTGGATCGTCTCGCTGGTCTGGGCAGCAAAAAACGACGTCCCCGCGATGGTGAGGTAGCCGCGGCCCGTGATTGGCACGTCTCTTCGCCTGCGCTTGTCACTGATTCTGCTCTTGGGAATCTCTCTGGTCGCCTGTTCCCATCAGACTCCGCCGCCGCCGGCTCCTGAAGTCGTGCTGCAGGCAATCCCGGCCGCTGACTCCGCGCAGCTCGAGCGCATTCACGACATGAAAACCTGGCGAAACCCTTACCTCATCGTTCGCCCCGAGGGTGTCGTCCTGCTCGATGTCGCGGATAACGCCGAAATCCAGCTCAAGCCCGCGGAGTTGCTTCCCGCTCTCGCCGCCCTGCCCGCCTCTTACTGGCCTTACGGTCGCGTCGTCGCCGCCGCGGAAAACAGCGCGAAAAGTTCCGCTCAAGATAGCGTTGCCATTCGCCGCAACAAAGGAATTGTCGGCGGAATTCTCCAGGGCGCGCACGTCGCGGTAAAGTGGGTACCTTCTTCGTGATGCGCCAACGCAACCTCCATCCTTGAAACTCTGCACCACAATTAGCGAAGTGCGCGCCGCATCTCGCGCTCTCCGGCGCGACGGCCAGCGGCTCGGATTTGTTCCCACCATGGGAGCTCTGCATGCCGGACACTTGTCTCTCGTTCGCGCTGCTCGCGCGGCTTCGGGTAGTGTGGCCGCCTCGATCTTCGTAAATCCCATTCAGTTCGGGCCCAACGAAGATCTCGCGAAATATCCTCGCTCTTTCGAGCGCGACTGCGAACTGCTGCGGCAGGAAGGCGTGGAACTTCTCTTCGCGCCCTCGGTGGAAGAAATGTACCCCGCCGGCGCGGCGACCTGGGTGACCGTCGAAGGCCTGAGCGACAAACTCGACGGGCGTTCGCGCCCCGGGCATTTTCGCGGCGTCACCACCGTAGTCGCGAAACTGTTCCATGCCGTCGAACCCGATGCAGCATTTTTCGGCCAGAAGGATGCCGCTCAGGTCGCGATCATTCGCCGCATGGTGCGCGATCTGAATCTGCCCGTAGAAATCGTGGTTTGTCCCATTGTGCGCGATCCCGATGGATTAGCCATGAGTTCGCGCAACGCCTACCTCGATCCCGCGCAGCGAAAACAGGCGCTGGTACTGCATCGTTCACTTCTGCACGTGCAGCAATTAGCCGCTTCCGGCGAGCGCAACGCAGCAAAGCTAATTTCCGCCGGCCGCGAAGTATTCTCCCGCGAAAGCGCGCCCCACTTAAGCTCCGTTCGCCTCGATTATTTTGAAATTGTCGATCCCAACACGCTCGACACGGTGGATGATATTTCCCGCGGCGCACTCGTAGCCGTTGCAGCCTTTGTAGGCAGCACCCGCTTGATTGACAACATTATGATTTGAATTCTCCCGCGGCCACGCGTTACGGAATCGCCAGCGCAGTAGCGGCCGGAGGCTCCACGCGCTGACGCATCAGATCTTCTACCTGCGACCACAGTCGAGGATCGCACTGGCTCTCTACATGGGCCAGGAATGAATGTGCGCTCAAACCACGAGGTCCCTTCGCACTTCACCGGCGTCTTCTGATAATCAAAACGATAATTTCCCAGAATCTGCGTCTTCGAATCGTCGGCAGCAGTAATCAGCGAGCGCCCGTGCACCAGTCCATGCGGCTGATAGAAATTCACCGCCTCGGCGACGTTGTCGGGAATAATCTTGTCCCTTTGCCAGGGTTTCTCCACGCTGTCAACCTGAACTGTGAGCAGCACCGGAATTCCCGCACGATCCAGTTCACGCGATAAGAGCACAACCGCCGAAGCTCCCCAACTGTGGCCGAAAAGAATAATCCGTGCCTGCGCTTTCTCCGCCGCGCTCAAAATGCCATCATGATTGCGATCGAGCATCCGCAAAATGGTTTTATACGCATCCTTGCGGTGCCGGTTCTCAAACACCTGGATCGAGTCGCCTTGCGGAAGTCCCAGCCGAATCCGTTGCGCCAGCTTCACTGGGCCGTGGTTAGGATTGTTGTGGCGCACAAAGCCGCCCGCAAAACCGATCAGAATATAAGACCCAGCAGCCGAAGGGTGAACGCCCACGGCGCCGTCCGCCGCCATCAGCAGCCAGGGTGTTCCGATCAGAATGGTGAGTGCAGAAACCAGAATCCGACATCGCGCCAGACGAGGCATGCGGGCTCCAAGCATGAGATGATTCGGGCCGCGGCAGGGGTTGCGGACAAACTGTCCACAAAGTAGCGAGCGAAAAGCCTTTCCCACCAAGGCTTTTGAATTAGTCGACCCGGACGCAAGTCTACACCCTCGTGTCAAGCACCGGCAGTTTCATCGCAGCACGAATGGCTCAAGCCAGAAATCCTCAGCGATCCCACCACGGCAAACCGCGTAGCGGCGGACGCATTCGTCCGCCCGCGGGTTCAAAATAGACTCACAGCGCCTTCCGCCCCGAAACAAAGGCATTCCCCGCCAGCACATACCGCAAGGCCTTGTCGGCAGCCTTGGTAATCCCGATCCGCGGCGTCGTGCGAATGCCCTTTGCCCGGTATTCGTCCTCGCCCATCCACAAACTGCTGGCGCAGGAAGTCAAATCGCATCCATTGTCGCGGGTTCGCGTAATGCCAAAAGCTTGCGCCAGCCGTCCCGGCCCGCTGGTGAGTCGAATCAGATCTTTCGGCCCGTGAATCTCAATGCCACGAGCTCGCGCCATCGCCTCAATCCCGGAAAGCGGCTCCAGGGCACGGATCAGAACGCCGCCGGCGCGGCCTTCCGGCTCACACGAAACATTCAGGCAGTAGTGATTTCCGTAGATGAAATAGACGTAGGCATGGCCCGGCGGACCGAACAAAACCGCCGTGCGCGCAGTGTTTCCCGCAGCCGAGTGCGCCGCAGGATCTTCCGCTCCCAGATAAGCCTCGACTTCAACAATCCGCCCCACGCGGCGGTCCGCATTCGTTCGCGCGGACTCCTGCTCGGCCGCCAGCGCCTCACGCACCAGCACCTTGCCCAGCAGCGCGCGCGCCACGCGGCGCGGATCGCGGTCGAAAAACGCTCGATTCAGAGGACGAATCTGCCCTGGGCTCTGCGGCTTGCGCATGAAGCGAATTTTAGCTGCCAAAGCTAAATCAGCCAGAGGCTAAATTGGTTTCGGCTGAGTGTTTCTCGCATCCGTTACGTTCGACGGCGGATCGTCAAACGATTTTCCCGGTTCGTAGGCCCGTTTTTCATGCTTGCTTCCTACCTTGCGAATCGCGTCATGCCAGCCATCGTCCCAGGTAATGCGCGCCTCTCCGTCCACCACCGTCCAGGTTCCATGGGAGGCGCCCAGCGTCTTCCTGGCTTCCCCATCGGCATCCAAAGTGATGTAGAACGTACTGCCGCCGTTGCCTTCGCCCACTTCCCACTTGCCGATAAAGTGACCGCGTCCCGGCATCATTTCACTGCCCGAACTCTCTCCAAACTCAATGCGGGCAATCTCCGAGGCGGAAAACTTTTCCTGATGCCCGTCCCTATAAACGATCACCGTTGGAGCCTTGAAGTCCATGCGCGCAATCTCGCCGATGGCAAAGCTCTGCCGGTGCCCATCTTTGAAAACGATCACCAGCGAGTTCCGCTCCTCTGCGGCCAAAGCCGGTTTCACAACCGCGGCGGCGAAAGCCAATGTCAGCATTCCTGAAACAGCCACAACTCGCACGAAACCGCGCATGGTTCCTCCCCGAATGGACCGATTATCTGAAACATCGCATCACTGTATTAGTACGGAAGCCCGCAACAAATGTTCCTCCGGCTCCGCCCGCCTAAACCGGTTTTTTCGCCGATTCCTTCAGATATTCCAATACTTCCTCCGCGTGACCCTCCGGATTCACCTTCTCAAAAATATGCTCAATCGTCCCCTCTGGACCAATAACAAAAGTCGTCCGCGCCACTCCCATCACCTTCTTGCCATACATATTCTTTTCTTTCAGCACGCCGAAGGCCTCGGCGACTTTCTTGTCGGCGTCGGCCAGCAGCGTGAAAGGCAAATCGAACTTTTCCTGAAACTTCTTCTGCGCCTTTACGGTATCCGGCGATATGCCAAGCAGCACGGCGCCCGTCTTCTGCATCTTTTTGTATGTGTCGCGGAACCCGCGAGCCTCAATAGTTCAGCCCGGAGTGTCGGCGCGGGGATAGAAATACAGCACCACGGTCTTGCTTCGCAGGTCTTTCAGCGCCATTTCTTTTCCGCTCTCGTCCTGCAAAGTGAAGTCCGGAGCCTTATCATTGACCTTCATGGCAGTTTCTCCAGGCAAATCGAAGCTAAAAATCGCAAATGCTGATTACGCGGCACTCAGCAGGCCGGCTTTCCAAAAGATTTTATACCGTGCATGGTTTTTCGTCGCCCTGCTCACCTGCGTCGCCGCGCTTGGCGGGAGCGGCCACGGCCCAGGAAGATCGTCCCCAGATCACGCCCGGAGAGCGGCCGCCGGCGAAAAAGAAGGATTCCGGACCTCGTGCCCTCGCCGTGCTTCAACTCGCGGCCAATGGCAAAGCCTCGCTGGTGCCCGTCGCCATCCTGGTCAACGGCAAATTTTGGGATGCCAGCGAGTACAAGGCCGACCCCGTCCCCATGGCCCTTGAGCCGGGCACAGTCTACGAAGCCGAACAGGCGGGCAATTCCCTCGGCCTCTTTACCGTCAACAGCGCCCTCCACAGCAATGCCGTCAATGTGCAAATTCCCTGGCTCGGAACCGGCGCCTGGGTTCCAGAAGGCGCCAACACGCCGAAGAAAGCGTTCAAGGCGGAAAAAGCGCCAATAGGACTCGACCCCAACGACGCGCCGCCACGCCTGACGCGGCGTAGCAGCACCTCCAGCGATGCGCCGGCAGCGAGCGCACCGCCATCGGCACCACCTCAGACAACACCGCCCGGATCTTCAGCTCCGAGTAAGACAGCCCCGTCCCCGACGAATCCGAGTTCGACCAACCCAAACCAGAGCGCTCCCAGCCAAACCGGATCGAGTCCCACGGCCTCGAATTCACATGCGCCCAACTCCTCTTCCACACCAACCGGCAATACCCGGCCGCCTGACTCCAAGCCCACCGACTCGAAAACGGCCGATGCGAAGCCAGCCACGGTCGCCGCCGCGCAGTCCTCCACGCCCACCTCCGACAGTGGTGCCGATGAAAGCAACCGACCCAGGCTGCGGCGCGGCAAGCCCGTCGATCCATTGCCCGAAGATGATGTCCCAGGCTACAGCAAGCCTGGCACAACCGCATCCGCCACGACAGCGAAGCCCGGCGATGCCGCGAAGCCCGGTTCCACGCCAGAGACCAATCCCCCGAGGCTCATTCCCGCCATCTCCGATGCCGGCGGCCCTCAGCCCAAATCTTTCGCCTTCCAGTGGCTCAAGGAGGAAGAAGGCGAACGTCTGCAACAAATGACCGCGCTTGCCACAGCTCAGGTTCGCGCCTACATCGTGCAGCAGGCCAAAAACAAAATCCCCGCCACGCCCGCGCCCAAGCCCGCAACTTCAAGAACCGCCCACTCTACTCCCAAGCTGAAAGATCCCGTCCTCGAAAACGTGCAAATGAAAGCCTACGACCTGTGGGGCTACGGCCAGCCAATCCTGGTTTTCACCGCCGACGCCCACATGCCTCCGCCGCCCGCGGGCGCTCCGCATTCAGCCGATTCCGATCTCCAGTATTCCATCGTGCTAGTCGCCAATCCCGACATCTACAACAACCTGCACAAGCTTTTTCTCGCCGTCACCGACAAGTATCACCTCGACCTCACGCCGCAACTCCAACTGGTCGACGCCATTGACGCCGATGGCGATGGCCGCGGCGAGCTCCTCTTCCGCGAAACCTCCGACAACGCCACCGGCTGGATTCTCTATCGCGCCACCGCCGACAAGTTATGGAAGCTGTTCGACAGTCTGAATCCGGAGTGAAAATTACTACGCAGTCAAATCCTTAGCGGGAACCAAGCGCGCGATCCGCGAAAATCTATTGGCGATAATCGCCAGCCCAATCACCGTCCCGCAAAGGAACACGGTAAACGTATAAATCGTCATCTCATGCGCTCGGATCGGCAACCCACTCTTCAGCGCATTCCCCAATCCGCTGCTGGTATTAAAAAATGCATGCAGGACGACAGCGACAATCACGCTGAACTTCGAAAGATTCGCCGCCGCCGTCATCAAGAAAGAAATTCCAATCAAAATCAGCAGAAACTGCCACGGCGTGGCGCTGCTCCAGCCTTTAATCTGAAACAGCGGAAGATGCCACGCCGCCCAAAGCGGCGCAAGAATGATTGTCGCGAACACCGGCCCGAACCGCGCCTGTAGCCTGGGCAACGCAAAACCGCGCCATCCCGGTTCTTCATTCAACGGGCCACCCAGCAAAGTCGAATAATTGATTCCATAAACGCTCCAGTGCAGCAGCGATCCCCAGTGCAGCGCGCGGGCAGGCGCACGGGTGGTTGCAATCGATGGCGCGATAAGTGTGACGACAATGAAGCACGCGAGTCCGACCATAAGCCCGGTAGTCACGCGGGACCATCCCGTCCAAACCGGGCATATCTTCAGGTCGCGGTGCGACAACCACCGGGTCAGCAAGGCCCCGACCGTCGGCCCAGTCGCGCCCGCAATAAAGAGAGAGATGTAAACAATGTCAGAGTGCTTGTCGGAGACAAAAGGAGGCACGACCAGCCAGAAAGTCCAACTCCACGCGTACGTGAGCAGAAAGAAAAGAATCAGTGGGTGGGTTTGCGCGAAGCGGCCGACAACTGATCTCGCTCTTACCGGTTGTTCCGACGAGTCGGCCATCCTGATGCCGGAACAATATCACAGGCCAAAACGTCGGGTAGAGAGACAAATTCTGGTAGTGGCTCAATTTGAATTTTTCGGCCGATAGATCGGGTCATCCTGAGTGCAGCCGTTTTTCAGGCGGAACGAAGGATCTCCCTCTGATCGTATTTATGGGAGATCCCTCACGCGGCTGAAGTATGCCGCGCTTCGGGATGACGGCCTTCTAGGAAAGTAAATTGAGACTGAGCCACTTACGCAAATCCTACTTCTGCTGCATCACCAGTTCGCCGTTCTGCACCTTCATCGCGCCCACGTTGTCCGGAAGCTTCAGCCGGTCGCGCTGGTCCGCCAGCTTCTTTTGCAGCGCCGGATTCACCAGCGCAACCGGAATACTCAAATCCCCGACCTTGAACTCCGTCGGATCGAACGTGGCATAGCCATCCTTTTCGCCAATGTGGCCCGACACCGTGATCCACACATCTTTGCCCGCAACCTCGGTCAGAAATTGCCCATGCACCACGTCGCCATCGAAACTGACCTGCTGGTCTTTAATTGTCGGCGCGGCGCTCCCAATATTCGAATTTGCCGACAAGCCGCCATCCGCCGAAGCCATTCCCAACGACTGCGCTAGCACAGCGCTAATCTCGTCAGAATTGATATGCACCTCAGCTTTCGGGCTCGCCGCGTCCAATCCCGCCGAGCGCCGCGTCCCAGATTGCTGGACGTTAGATTGCTGGCCGTCAGAATACCGAGAGTCAGACTGAGATGAATCGTTGCCGCCGTTCGCCGACGCCTGCTGCGTCGCCGCCTGAAACGCTGCCATCTTCTCGTCAAACGCCTGTGCATGCTCGGCCACGGCAGCCGGCGCCTGACTATGCGCCACCGGCGCAGGCTTCTTCAACACCAAAACAATCGCAACCAGCGACGACGCCAGGGTCGCGATAGTGAGAATGCGATCAATTTTAAATTTCATCGCCATTGCCAAATCCAATCCGCGCAGCCAGCCCTCCGCAGGAGGTTAGCGCGATGAAAAGTTCGGGTGCCCCATTTCTCGCGCGCCTTTTGCGCGAGAAGCGGGGATTTTCGACAGAGCGAAGCCGAAGGGGATATCCCTGCGAACCGCCCATCCCATGGTAGAGAACGCACCCAGGAAAGTTAGATAACGAAAGTGTGCGCCCGCAATGGCCCCAGGCGAGGCCTATCCCAGCTTCTTCCCCAACAATTCATTCACCAACTGCGGACTAGCTTGCCCCTTCGACGCCTTCATCACCTGCCCAACAAAAAATCCCAGCATCGTCTTCTTCCCGCCACGATACTGCTCCAGCTGTTTAGGATTCGCAGCCAGAACTTCGTCAATCAACTTCTCCAGCGCCGAAGTGTCGGTAGATTGTTGTGGAGAACCTTCTTCTTCATACACCACGGAAAAATCTTTCCCGCGCTCGAAACACAAGTCGTAAAGATCTTTCAGCATCTTCCCCGAAATCGTTCCCGCCTCCACCAAATCGGCGGACGCCGCCACTCCCCGCATCGAAATCGGCGATCGCTCAATCTCCATGCCTTGCGCCTTAAGCCGTCCCATCAACTCGCTCTGCACCAGGTTCGCCACCCGCTTCGGATTCTTCGCCGCTTTCGCCGCTTCCTCGAACTGGTCGGCCAGCGATTTTGAAAACGTCAGCACCTGCGCGTCATACTCCGTGATCCCGTAATCCTTCACCATGCGCCCACGCCGCGCCTCCGGCAGTTCGGGTAAAGCGCGCGCAATTTCCGCCTTCCATTTTTCGTCAATCACCAGCGGAAGCAAGTCCGGCTCGGGAAAATACCGGTAGTCGTGCGCCTGCTCCTTCGAGCGCATACTGTAAGTCTTTCCTTCATTCGCGTTGTAAAGCCGCGTCTCCTGCCTGATTCGGCCGCCCGACTCAATCACTTCGATCTGCCGCCCAATCTCATATTCGAGCGCCTCGCGAATAAAGCGAAACGAATTCACATTCTTGATCTCCGCCTTCGTCCCAAATTCTTTCTGTCCCCGCGGACGCACGCTCACGTTGGCATCGCACCGCAGCGACCCCTCCTCCATGTTGCAATCGCTCACACCGGTGTACAAAATGATTTCTTTCAGCCGCGTCAAATATTCATAAGCCTCATCCGGCGAAGAAATATCCGGCTCGCTGACAATTTCAATCAGCGGCACCCCCGTGCGGTTCAGGTCAATGGCAGTTTTTTCCTCGGAGTCAGGAAACCCTTCGTGCAGGCTCTTGCCCGCATCCTCTTCCAGATGCACCCGCGTAATGCCGATCTTTTTCGTCGCCCGCTGATCTGTCCCCGACTCGAAATTCCGCGAGCCAGTTTTCGTCGCCGAAATTTCAATGCAGCCAAACTCCGCCAGCGGCTTGTCATACTGCGAAATCTGGTAGCCCTTGGGCAGGTCGGGATAAAAATAATTCTTGCGAGCAAAAATCGACGTCTCATTGATGCGGCACTGCAGCGCCATCGCCGCCAACGTAGCAAACTCCACCGCTTTTTTGTTGAGAACCGGCAGCGCCCCAGGCATTCCCAGGCAGACCGGGCAGACGTTCGAATTAGGCCGCGCGCCAAATCGCGTCGAGCACGAGCAGAAAATCTTCGTCGCCGTCAGCAACTGAACATGCACTTCCAGTCCAATCACCGGCTCAAAAGTAGTGCGTGTAACAGTAGAATCGGCGGGCGTGGCAGCCATAATCCCCGATTATAAGGCGAAGATTATAAAGCGAGATGAGAAGCGCCCACGCCACGTGAAATTATGACGTTGCTCAATTTGAATTGTTGGCGGTGTCATCCCGAGCGGAGCCGTTCTTCAGGCGAAGAGAGGGATCTCCTGAAAGATGAACTCGAAGGAGTACCACCTCGGTATCGGCCCCCTTACTTCGCCGCGCCCTTCTTCTTCTCCAGCGCCGCATAAATCGCCGGGTCAGTACAAATTTCAAAATACGACCGCTCCGTCCATCCTGTAACCGCAAAATCCGCAGGATCGATTCTCGGAATCCGGCTCTCCCGCACCACAATCTTGCGGAAAATATCCCGATCCACCGGCACCACCCCGCTCGACAACTTGTAATCCCCTTTATCCGACGAAGCCAGCGACGCCGGCAGCCGCACCTTCAGCGGCTCCAGCGTAATCTCCTGCTGCAACTTCCGGAACGCCGTTTCATTCATGCGAATTCCGCCCAGGTTAAAACTCAGAATCACATCCTCCGGGTTTCCATTCTCGTCCAGCTCCGCCGCCTGAAACGCGTACACATGAAATGGCCCCGCCTGCGGTTCCATCACCTTACGGGCCCGCTTGTTGCAAGAGGACAACCGGTCGCTTTCATTCAGCGCCTCCGAAATCATGATCCGGTGTTCGCCATCCATCAAATACAGCGGAGCCGACTCCTGCAGCGTAATGCCCACGCCCAACTCCAGTTGCGGCATTCCCGAGCGCTGCATCAGTTCGTTATATCCGCGCACGATTTCAATAATCTCGCGCGCTAGCACGCACATCCGGCTCACCGCCAGCCCAGGTTCGCCCTCCCGCTCCAAAATCGCGAGAATAATCGCGTCGCCTTCCAGAAACACTTTCTGCGCGCCATACTTTTCCAGCAGCTTGTTCACCGGATCGTAAAAATTCAAACTGAAATACGATGCCGGATTCAATCCCTTCTCCATCATGGTGCGCGTCAGCCGCGTCGAGTCGCGCACGTCGGCCTTCAGCACCACGTGCCGCAATACTTTTTCCGAGTCGGTCTGTTCCTCTTCCTCCGGCAACAAAAATTCATACAGCGTTCCATTCACGCGCGAGAGTTCCTGCAGGCGCTCGTTCGACACCAGGTTCACGGAATCCAGAGCCGCATTCAAAACTTCCAGCCGCCGCAAATCGCGATGATAGTGAAAAAAATCTCCCAGGAACCGCGCCCCCACTTTGGCTCGCTCCGCTCCGCGGCAACTCGCCACCTTCGCTACCGCCGCATACAAGCTGTTGGGCGAGAGCTTGCCGTGCTCCTGAATCATCCGCTCCACCCGGTCGCATTCCGTGCGATCGATCAGCGCATTTTTTAACTGCTGCGGATTGATTCGCGGCGCATACTCGCTCAGCAGCGGCACCACTTGATAAGAAGCAATCACATTCTCCATCACCCGCTCGTCTTCCAGCAGTCGTACCCATGCCGCCAGCCGCTCCTGTTGCGCCTCGCCTTCTTCCGAATCTTCTGGCGTTCCCGTTCCCACCAACTCCCGCGCGTTCTCCGGCACATTCATCCACGCGTCCAAAGTTTCCGCAACTACTTCATTGCCATATAACGACCGCAAAAATCCCGAAACAATCTCCCGCATCCGGCCATACCGGTCCGGATCGCGATCCCAATTTCCCAGCATCACATAGTGTTCGGCGCACAAGTAATCGTCGCGCCCATCTTCGGAAAACAAGAGCCGGTTCAGAAACAGCGGATACGTGAAATAAGCTCCATCGCTGGTTTCCGTTCCAAACAGCGATCGTCGCGTGCGCGCCAGTGTGCTCTTCTCGACCTCGCGCAAAGTCTCAAACAATTCCTGCCCGGCCTTGCGCAAAATGATTCTCTTGCGCACCTGAAACGATGCCAGGCGCTCGCGATATTCGTGCGCCCGCTCCTGCGCCACATTGTCGAAGTTTTTCAGCAACGCCCGGCAACGCTCCAGCACCTGCGAAAATTGCTGGTTCATCTCCGTGCGCACAAATTTCGTCACCGCCAGCCGGGCCAGCAAATCCACCGAGAGATGAGATTCTTTTTTCGCCCGGTTGAGCGAATTGACCTGCAAATCTGTAACTGCTGATTTCCAATCCGCCGGATCGGCAGCCGCTTTCTCTGTCCTGCCCGCCTGCTTCGTCATCCACGCCGGACCTTGTGTCCTCGCGCGCGCCGCGTCTACCGAGAGCAATCCTTCCAATTCCCCGTGCCGCGCAATGAGTCGCGCAATCTGCGCCCGTCCCGCCTCCGCAAAACGCGAACTCAGCACCACGTCGTGCCGCAAATTGTCGACGCCCACCGACAATCCTTCCAACGAAACCACAGGCGTCGACTCAGCCAGCGTCGGCAGCGCCGGTTTTTCCGGCGCTCCACCCAATCGAAAAATAGGAATCCTTGGCATCCTGCCTTTGAGTTTTTCGGAAGTTGCTGATTCAAACGGACATGCCGAGGTTAGCACGCGCTTCGCAAGCGCTAAAGTTACCTAGGTTACGTGCTCATATTCGAATAACGCATAGAGACAAATTCTGCCTGACCCATTGGGCCGCAGAGGAAGAAGTTCGGGTGCCCCATTTCTCGCGCGTCTTTTGCGCGAGAAGTGGGGATTTTTCGGCCAACCTAGCGATCCTTACCCACAACTTTTCTCCACCCCAGCCGTCCTGAAGACAAAATCCCATCGGATTCACATTCACCGCCATGATCCCCACCTGGGATTCCGCATTCATCCCACCCCGCACTTCCTCTGCGCACCTCTGCGCCCTCTGTGGTTCAAGACTTTGACTTCGCAGAATGGCGCCACAGCTCCCCGGACACGCCACTTGTGTCTGACAGTTCTGTATGACCAGAACGCATGGGCCAAAAAAAAGGCCCTACCCGGCCTTCTTCCGCATCTTCGTCCCCATCCGCAACAACTTCCGCACCGTGCCCGTAGGCAACTGCTTCATCTGATCGTGCAACTCGGTCACCGCCTCAAAAAAGCCCGCCATCGCCGCCAACCGCTCCCGCGTATACTCCGCGCCGGCCTCCTTCGGATTCAGGTCGGCCAGGCAACGCCGCAACATCTCCCGCGTGGGATCAATCTCCCGCCGCTTCCTCTGCTCAATGACCAGCCGGAACATCTCCCACACGTCCTTCATCGATTCATAATGTTCCCGCCGGTCGCCCAGCACATGCACCGCGCGCACAATTCCCCAAGTCTCCAGCTCGCGAATCGACGTGCTCACATTCGATCGCGCCACGCTCAGCGTCTCCGCAATCTCCTCCGCCGGTACCGGCCGCGGAGACAAATACAGAAGCGCATGAATCTGCGCCACCGTCCGGTTAATCCCCCACCGCGTCCCCATCTCGCCCCAATGAAGAATGTACTGCTTCTGCACTCCGGTAAGTTCGCTCATATCGTTTCTTTCAGTACAGACTGAATATACAGAATATTCAGCGCCAGTCAAGCCAAAAAAACGCCATGAACTCAGGTGCGGGTGCCCCATTTCTCGCGCGTCGTTTGCGCGAGAAGTGGGGGTTCTGACTGACTTTTCCACGAATCCCTGGAACACCACGTCAACAGTGCAACAGGCGAGCAATTCAAAATGCGGTAAACATCAAGTTGAAGATCTTGGAAACAGCAGTCAAAAATGTGGGGACAGCCGCCCCCGTTGTCCGGTCGAGCGAAGCTCGACTGCTCAGAACCACCCAGGAAAACGAGCCAGAGGCTAGTTGAACGGCGAAGCGGAAGGATCGCTCAACGCAATCAACTTCCCAGGAGGATATTCAGCAGGAGTGAGAGGAGTATCAGGGTCGGGATTCACAATCGTCAGCACCTTGCCGCTGCGAACTCCCCGAATGGTCAGTGTCTGACTTTCCACCGCGACCACACGGTATTTTTCGGCAAAGATTTCCCCAGTCGCCTTCATACCAGGGTTGGATGCCAAATCCTCCCGCCGAGACTCCCGCTTGTCAGGAAATTGCGCCACTTCGCTCCTTCTTTCGGGCTTAATTCAAAGGCTTTAGACCTAAACCCAACCCAGCATTGTTCAGACTACAATCCCTATCGGCCTGAAAGCTAACGGCTTTATCGAATTCCGGTTTCTGGACGCGCTACAACTTTTCTGCCACTGAGCATCCATGGGCTCCGGGCCCTCCTAAGAAGACGAAAAGTTCGGGGTGCCCCATTTCTCGCGCGTCCTTTGCGTGAGAAGTGGGGATTTTCGACAGAGCGAAAGCCGGAAGCGGGTTCCTATATATACTGTCCGGCTAAACGAACTCAACCCTAGTTTATGAACACCGCGCGGATCGCACAGTTGTTGCAACCCTTCGTCCATTCTGCTGCCGGCCCTGCGACACCCGGACCCGGCCCGGAAGAGGCGTCGCTCCTTCACCCCTCCGAACCTCTCACCGCTACAGGCCAGCCAACTCTTTCGCCCTTGCAATTACAGCAAATATCGACATACATCGATATACTCCATCGCTGGAACGCCCGCATCAACCTCACAGCCATCCGCGATCCCGAGGAAATCGTCCCCCGCCATTTCGGAGAGAGTTTATTCGCCGCCCGATGCTTGTTTCCCAGCCCATCCAGCGGTGCCTCTCAAACCCTCGCAGACGTGGGTTCCGGCGCCGGCTTCCCCGGCCTGCCCATCAAAATCTGGGCGCCGCAACTCGCAGTCACGCTGATCGAGTCGAACCACAAAAAAGCTGCGTTCCTTCGCGAAGTCGCCCGCGCTCTTACATTGACGGATGTCGATATACAAAACGCCCGCGCCGAAACTCTCCCCCCATCCAGCTTCAGCGTAGTCACCCTTCGTGCCGTCGAGCGCTTCGACTCCATTCTTCCCGTAGCCGCCTCGCTGCTGGCTCCGTCAGGTCGCCTGGCCTTGCTGATCGGTGATTCCCAGCAAGCCCAGGCTCACAAGCTGTTGCCGAAATTCGTATGGTCAGAAGCATTTCCCATCCCAAACTCTCGCAACCGGATCGTATTAACCGGCGCACCGCCCCTGATATAGCCAGCACCTCGAGAGTTACTAAGTGGCCTAACCGAGCCAAAAGTGGGGGCGAACAACCCGTTTGATGCTCAATATCGTCCCAGCCATGGTCATAAGTGGGAGACTGCCTTGAGCAAGGCGTGAGACCGCCTCTAAGCCACAGTCGTTCGAACCAATGTTCCTTAAGGAACATTTTGACAGGCGCTCTAATCTTCTCTGCCTTCATCCCCGAAAGTTGAAGGGCGGGATGTTCTCTCGGAACATTTCGCCACTCATATCCGACACCCTCGCGGGGAGTGGCAACGGCCACCGCGATGTTCCTTACGGAACATTCCATTCCTACCCTTGCTAACTCCGTTCCACTGCATACGCGATGTTCCTTCAGGAACATTGGATGGGTTTTGCACACAAATCGTCGCTTTGCACAGAAATGTTCATTGCAATCGCAACGGCATGCGGATTATGCTGCCTTAGCTCTGCTTCTCCTAACAATTCAATGGGACGTGTTATTGCGGTTGCCAATCAGAAGGGCGGCGTAGGCAAGACCACGACCGCCATCAACCTGGCCGCGTCGTTCGCGGCTGCTGAAGTGAATACGCTCCTCGTCGATTGCGACCCGCAGTCGAACGCTACCAGCGGTCTGGGTTTCGTGAAGGATCCTGAACGCATCAGCTCTTATCATCTGCTGATGAAGGATGCTTCTGCTGAAGAGGCGCTGCTCACCACTGAACTGGAACAGCTGTGGCTGATTCCTGCGCACAAGAATCTCATCGGCGCAAATTTGGAACTGGTTGACGTAGAGTCGCGTGAGTTTCGCCTGCGCGAGGCGCTTGCTTCACTGCGTGATCGATTTCAGTTTATCGTGCTGGACTGTCCACCTGCGCTGGATTTGCTCACATTGAATTGTCTGGTGGCTGCTGATGCGGTGCTGATTCCTATGCAGGGCGAATACTTTGCTCTGGAAGGTGTGAGCGAGTTGCTCGATACCATCGAGCGCATTCGCGCGGCGTTGAACCCTGAGTTGGGAATTGAGGGCGTGGTGCTGACTATGTTTGACGATCGCACCAACCTGGCGCAGCAGGTGATGGCTGAGCTGAAGAATTATTTTGGCGAGAAGCTTTGCCGCACAACCATACCGCGAAACATACGTCTGGCAGAGGCGCCCAGCCATGGCAAGGCTGCGCTGGTCTATGATCCGCGGTCGAAGGGCGCGGAGAGCTACATTCGCCTGGCGAAAGAAATTATTGAGCGGCAGGTTCCGTCCCAGCTGGCGGGAGAAAGCTTAACCACAGAGGGCACAGAGGAGCACAGAGAAGAGCAGGTTGCTTCCGCGGACGAGATGGATAAGACGGCTTGAGGCTCCGTTGAATATCGATATTCGTCGATATATTAAATTGATGTTCGTCGATATATCGAACGAGCTTCATAGGTTCTTCGGCGCCAAAGAACGGCGCCTCAGGATGACAACCTTAAAGGGGAAAACTGATGACAACGAGTGCAGGGAATGTCGCAGCCCGGTCGGACGATAAAGCGGACAAAGAAAAGGTGGAGAAGCGGCGGGCTTTGGGGCGGGGGTTAGAGTCGCTCTTGCCGGGGCCGCGAGTGGTGCCTGTCGGCCAAAGCAGTGGCGCTGCCGGCAAACAGCAGATTCCCTTCGGCTCCGCTGCGCCTGGCGGCACGGCTCCGCTCAGGGCAGGCTCTCACTTCGTTCGGAATGACAAAGCGAACGACAAGTCCAATGACAAATCGAACGACCATCAAGGTAGCGTCGGGGGCGAACGGACTGGCGAAGCAATTGCCGAAGCAATTGGTGAACCGGTCGCTGGTTTTATTCGTGCTCAGGTTGAGGAGGACGAAATTTCGCGGGCGTCGTCCGCGCCACACTTGCCTGTGCCGCGAAGGATTGCTTCGATGCAGGCTGTGGTGGAGGAGCCAGAAGCGGTCGGGGGACACGGTGAGGCCACGTTAAAATCCCCACTTCTCGCAGAGGACGTGAGACCCTTCGACTCTGCTCAGGGCAAGAATGGGGCACCCGGTGCGAATTCCGACGAGACCATCACTATTTATGCGCAGGCGGAGTCGCGGATGCCGGCGAATCTTGTGGTCAACCTGGCGATTGCGGACATCGACAAGAATCCCTTTCAGACGCGGTATGTAGCGGACGACGACGCGCTCGAGGAGTTGGCGGATTCGATCAAGGCCAATGGGGTGGTGCAGCCCATCATGGTGCGTCCCGGAGAGGAAGAGGGACGCTACATATTAGTTCTGGGCGAGCGGCGGTTGTTGGCTTCGAAGAAGGCTGGCAAGACGCACATTCCGGCGATGGTGCGGCGAGTTTCACTGCAACAGGCGGCGGAGATGACGATTGTCGAAAACCTGCAGCGGGAAGATTTGAGTGCGCTGGAGCAGGCTGAGGCGTTTCGGGTATTGAGCAACGAGTTTCATCTGACGCAGCAGCAGATTGGCGAGCGGGTGGGGCTGTCGCGGGCATCGATTACGAACTACATGCGGCTGCTGAAGCTGCCGCGCGAAGTGATGCAATTGCTGGCGGAAAAAAAGATCAACTTCGCGCAGGCCAGGGAGTTGTTGAAGCTTGAAGGCGACGACAAGATTTCGGAAGCGGCGCTGTTCGCGGTGAAAAAAGGCATGACCGTGGAGCAGGTGGAGATGCTGGTTTTGCGAATGAATGGATTGCTCGATCCGATACCGGGGATGCCGGGTCTGACGACGGAACGGAAGAATACAGGGGCGAGATGGGTGGACCCGAATGTGCGCGCGGCGCAAATGGATTTGGAGCGGACGCTGGGGGTTCGGGTGCGGATTCGCGACCGGAAGGGTAAGGGAAAGATTGTGATTGAGTATCACACGGTGGATGATTATGAGCGGGTGGTGGAGATGTTGCGGGGGAAAGCGTAGCGGTTGCGAGTACTGAGTTTCGAGAATCAAGATTGTTATCAGGTGGAATGAAGAACGCATATTTTTTCGATTCAGGCGTTGAATTGGTCCAAATGTGGTCAAGAGTGGAGTGTTTCGCTCGCAGCCAGCATTCATTCACAGGTCGTGCGCTTCCGGCCATCCGTGGAGGACGGTCGGATTCCCGAGGCGAGTATCAAGATTGTTATTGAGTGGAGTGAAGGACGCATGTTTTGTGATGCAGCGGTTGAATAGTCTGGATCTTGGATCGAAAGTGGAGCGTTACGGTTGTTTTGATCGATGACGGTGATTCCCGTGGTTCCTTCGGTTGTTCAGCCGTCCCTACGGGACGGTTTTTTGTTTTTTTGCTTACCCGGCGTTGAAACGCCGGGCTATTTTCGGGTGCGCCTCCGGCGCAGTTTTGGCGCGGCCACGGGTCCCGGGAATCCGACGCAGTTGGTTGGGCTCAATCCCGTGGGGGCCGCGGCCGATGGGTGAGGGCGAAGTGATCGATCATGCAGCGTTGCAATCGGTGGCAGAGCAGATGTTGAATGGCGCTGAGGTTCGCCTTGAGGATCGGACTTTTCGCGTTTCGCGGACTGGGTCGCAGCGGCTGCGGACGGTGCGGTTTTTGATTGGTGGAAACGAGTATCAGGCGATTGAGCAGAATCCGGAGAAGCCGAGCCAGTGGGGCAAACTGGCGCGGGACGGGCGTCGGGTGGTGCAGTTTCGTGATTTGTTGACGCAGAAGTACGTGGCGGTCGCGGTGGATGGGAAGGTGAAGGAGTATGGGAGGTAAGCGGAAGTCCGCCGATGAATATCCCGAATAGGCTGGGTAGACCGCCTCGGCCATCGGACCCATAACTGAGTCAGTGAGTGTAATGGCGATTTTTCGGCAACTATGGTGCCTCAAGCCTTCAGATTTCTAAATTCCGTCTCGCTCACAAACGTCACGTTGACGTAGACATCGCCTTCCTCAATGAACTTCGGGGTAAACGTTCTGAGATAAGCCAAGGTTTCCGCCGCTCCTCTGGCCACAAACGAATGCCACGCCTCATCGCCTTGGCGGTCTATGTTCTGGAAATAAGGCAAGCTCTGTATCGAGCCATCCTTCGGAAGCCAAAGCTCGGTTCCGAGAACCGCATAACCGTGCGTCCCGAACCATTCGATACAGCGTGCTGCGAGTGCTGGGCGCCATGCCACTGCGTTGGAGGCGACGAAAGCGGCTGAAGCAAGTTCAGATGGGAATCCCGAAGGAAACAGGTCCGGCGATTGAGGCTGATCCATGCCAAGCACTCTACCCGAAGAGGGCAGATTCTTTCCATCATCTGACGCTATCGGGCGATTGCACGTTTTGACCGGGGTCGATAGTATCGCCAGCTACCGGCCTAATACCTTCAGAATGACAAAGGCGCACAGTCCAACAGCGGCAACTACGATTGCCGTCCAGAAAACGAGGCGGCAAAAACGCGGCAGCACGCTCCGAGGGAACAGCGCTTCGTAGGTGTTCAGCACATCATCGCCGCCATGGAAACTCAGCCATTCGATTCTGTCTTTAGTTGAATCCAGTCTCATCAACCGGACTTTCATGGTCCAATGGACGGCAATACTGACGAGAGCCAATATGACCATTGCAGAGAATGCGATAGCGAACATGTGACTGCTCCCCGAGGCCGAACCCGGCAGAATCATATGCCAAATCGAGGTTAACTGTCGGTATCAGCCTTATCACAAGCTTGCGCTTTTACTTCGCCTTTTCCGACCTCAGTGAGTGATATGGCGATGTTACGCCAGCTCACCACTTCACGGAGATTTCACCGTCTAAACTTGACGCATTCGGTGTCTCTAAAAGTTATGGGACGTATCTCAATACCTCAGTGGGTCACGACGAAACGAGGACTTAGCCACACTGCTGATTCTTCTTGCTGCTTCTGTTGTGGTCCATTAAACTGAGAGACTGCCGTGATTCTGCTCGGACAGAGCGAGAGCAGTACAGTGTTTATTCGGATTATCTGTTTAACATCCCCGCGCTCGAAAAGCCGCTGCCCACTGAATGCCGTGAAGACCCAAAGTACACCGGCGGTGAAGGAGTCGCGGATATTCGGAAATACTTCGTCTCGGACAAAACAATCTCAGGATTTTCCCGGCCATCTGTTTTGTGGCGTGTTCCTCAAGTGCAACGAGCCGCACGATGGGTGCCGACATCAGTCTTTAGCAATTTTGTCGTTCGGAATCTTTCTACGGAGACATTGGATGCCGCAGGTTTCCATGATTCGAAGGGTGAAACGCCTGTAATGGTGAAGGATTTTCACTATGCGCCCATGACAGAGCAACCCAGACTTCTGGGCAACTTTTACGAAAGCTGGATTCAACCGCGACTTCACCAAAACCATGTTCTATGCAGAAGTGACCTGCGGGGGAAAGACCAGCAAAGAGTACGTAATCATGGACAAAGTGCCATACGCTGGTAAGTTCTGGTACTGGTACGTGGTCAGAGTCGACCGTCAGTGACGTAATCAGGCGATTGCACTCGTTGACCTGCTGAGGCCTGGAGAGATTCTCTCGTGTGACAGTACTGCCATGGTCTCGTGTATCCTTGCAGCGTGGTCCGGGTGCGGAGTGCTGTGGGTCGGACCACGAACATTCTCAGGTCTCGCAAGGGCGGGAAGATGCGTGCCCCGCGTCCGGCAGGGCATCCGACATTCTGGAATCTAGAAGGATTTTAATTCGCACTCTTGAGGGGATTTATGAATCTGAGGATTATGCGACATGTGCAGGTGGGCGGATTGGTGGTGGGATCGGTGATGGGGCTGACAGCGGCGGATGCGGGAAATTTGCCGGCGCCGCCGGTGGCGAAGAAAGTTCCGCATGTGAGCGAAGTGAATGGGCACCGGATGGAGGATGACTATTTCTGGCTGCGGGACAAGCCGAATCCGGAGGTGCGTGGTTATCTGGAGCAGGAGAACGCGTATACCGACGCGGTGATGAAGCCGACTGAGGAATTTCAGAAAAAACTTTATGCGGAGATGGTGGGACGAATAAAAGAAACGGATGTGGAAGTTCCGTATCGAGAAGGTGAGTACGTTTATTACACGCGGACGGAAGCGGGGAAGCAGTATGGGATTCGCTGCCGGCGGAAGGGCGGGATGGAGGGAGCGGAAGAAGTTGTGCTGGACGTGAATGAGATGGCCAGGGGGCTGGCATTCATGTCGGTGAATGAATATGCAGTGAGTCCCGACGGGAATTTGCTGGCGTATTCGTATGACAATACTGGCTTCCGGCAATTTAATTTGGCGGTGAAAGATTTGCGTACAGGCAAGACGCTGGTGGATCATGCGGAGCGCGTGGGGTCGGTGGTGTGGGCGAACGATAACAAGACGATTTTTTATACGCAGGAAGATGCGGTTTCGAAGCGGCAGTACCGGCTGTACCGGCATACGGTGGGAACGGCGGGAAATGATCCGGTGGTGTATGAAGAAAAAGACGAGCGCTTTGAAGTGGATGCGGTGAAGTCGCGGAGTGCCGCATACATCTTTTTGATTTGCGGCAGTCACACGACGAGCGAGGCGCGGTACATTCGCGCGGATCAGCCGATGGCGGAGTTCAAGGTGATAGAGCCGCGGAAGCAGGATGTGCAGTACTATCCCGACCACAACGGGGAATATTTTTATATTCGGGTGAACGATACGGGGCGGAATTTCCGGCTGGTGAAGGCGCCGGTGGGCGATGCTTCGAGCAAGAACTGGAAGGAAGTGGTGGCGCATGATCCTAACGTCATGCTGAATCACGTGGAGATGTTTAAGAATTTTTATGTGTTGGTGGAGCGGGAGCATGGATTGCCGCAGCTGCAGGTAACGGACTTGCGGAGTGGAAAGTCGCAGCGAATTGAATTTCCGGAGCCGGCTTATATGAGCAGGCCTTATGTGAACCGCGTGTATGACACTACGGAATTTCGTTATGGGTACGAGTCACCGATTACGCCGTCGTCGGTGTTTGCGTATGACATGGAGAAGGGGACGTCGACGCTGCTGAAACGGAAAGAAGTGCCGGGAGGATATGACGCGACGAAATATGTGGTCGAGCAGATCTACGCGCCGGCGACGGATGGAGTGAAGGTTCCGATTTCGGTGCTGCGAAGAAAAGATGCGAAGCTCGACGGGAATGAGCCGCTGTATTTGTATGGGTATGGGTCGTATGGAATTTCGATTGATACGGGATTCAATCCGAATTATTTCAGTCTGGTGGATCGCGGAGTAACGGTGGCGGTGGCGCATATTCGCGGCGGCGGCGAGATGGGCAAGACGTGGCACGATGCCGGGCGCATGATGAATAAGAAGACGACGTTTACCGATTTTATTTCTTGCGCGGAATATTTGGTGGGGAATGGATATGGATCGAAGGATCGGCTGGTGATTGAAGGGCGAAGCGCGGGCGGATTGCTGATGGGCGCGGTGCTGAATATGCGTCCGGACTTGTTTAAGGCGGCGCTGGTGGGTGTGCCGTTCGTGGATGTGATGAATACGATGCTGGATGAGTCTTTGCCGCTGACGGTGGGAGAGTTTGAGGAGTGGGGAAATCCGAAGCAGAAGGCGGCGTTCGATTACATGATTACTTATTCGCCGTATGACAACGTGGAGGCGAAGAATTATCCGGACATGCTGGTGAAGACTTCGTTCAACGACAGCCAGGTGATGTATTGGGAGCCGGCGAAATATGTGGCGAAGATGCGCGCGCTGCGGACGGATCACAATACTTTGATTTTGAAAACGAATTTGAGTCCGGCGGGGCACGGCGGGGCTTCGGGTCGTTACGACCGGCTGCATGAGGCGGCGTTTGATTACTCTTATATTTTGCAGGAGATGGGGATTCAGGAGTAGTCGGCGGAGTCTCGAACTTCTCGTGTGCAAGGTGAGGCTGGTGGGGCGGGTTTGAGCGGTTCCGGTACGGTGTTCGCTCGATTGACGGCGCGGGAATTGTGGGCCAGTATCCGTTACGACGGCCATGAGGCCCATTTCGATGTTGCGTGTTCTGCTCGTCTCTCTTCGTTTTCGTCTTCGAGTTCTTCTTCTTGCCAGTTTTTTCTTCAGCTCGTTCCCATTTGCGTTCGGCCAAGTCGTGCAATGGCCGGTTGCGGGCCAGGGCGCGGCGAATCTTCGCAGCCAGCCAGCGGAGAGTTTTCTGGGCACGTCGAACGCCGCTTCGCTGATTCCGAAATGGATTTTTACGACTGAGGGTGACGTTTCGGCGACGCCAACTGTGGGAGGGTCGACGGTGTTCGTTCCCGATTGGGCGGGCTATCTTTTCGCGATCGATTTAGCTACGGGAGAGCAGATCTGGTCTCATCAGATTTCGGAATATGACGGCTATGCGGGCGCGGTTACGCGTGTCAGTCCGGCGCTGTACAAGAATTCCATCATTATTGGCGACACGCAGAGCATCAGCGCGGCTCACAGTGGGGCCAACGTGATGGCCGTGAACCAACAAACGGGCGCGCTGCTGTGGATTACAAAGGTCGAAGCGCATCCTGCAGCGATTATTACCGGCTCGCCCGTCGTGGTGGGGAGTGTGATTTACCAGGGAATTTCTTCCATGGAAGAGTCGCTGGCGAACAACAAGAGTTATGCGTGCTGTACTTTTCGCGGAAGCGTGGTCGCTCTGAACGCCGACACGGGGAAAATTCTTTGGCAGCAATATACTGTGCCGAACAATAATGGGCTCACTGGAAATTACAGCGGCGGTCCGATCTGGCAGCCGGTTGCGGTTAGTAGCTCCCTCAATCTTCTCTATGTAGGCACCGGCAATAACTACAGCGTGCCCAGCAGTGTGGAAACATGCCGCCTCAACAATTCCAATGACAATGCGTGCGACGCGGCGAATGATTATTTCGACTCCGCGCTGGCGCTGAATCTGACTACCGGGGCGATCAAATGGTCGCGGAGTCTGTATGGCTATGACGCGTGGAATGCGGGATGCGAGGCGGGTTCGGACGATCCCTCGCGATGTCCTGACCCGGCGGGACCGGATTACGATCTCTCGGGATCGGGGCCGAATATAGTTGGCAACATTGTTGGATTTTCGCAGAAGAGCGGAGTCTACTGGGCGCTGAATGCCAGCACCGGCGCGACGGAATGGAGCGACGCGATTGGGCCGGCGGGACCGCTGGGAGGAATTCAGTGGGGGACGGCCAGCGACGGCACGAATATTTATATCGCCAGCGCCAATTCAAAGAAGACTGAATATACGTTGATTTCCGGACAGGAAGTCACGTGGGGATTTTGGAGCGCGGTGCAAGCGTCGACCGGCAAAATTCTTTGGCAGGTTGCAGACCCCACGGAAGGCACAATGGATGAGGGAGCTTTAAGCGTTGCCAACGGAGTGGTCTACGCGGGATCGTACGATGCATCGGGACACGTGTACGCGCTGAACAGCTCCACGGGAAAAGTTTTGTGGAGTTACGCGAGCGGTGGTTCGGTCATCGACGGGCCTTCCATTGTGAGCGGCAATCTTTACTGGGGATCTGGCTATCACAAAATTTCGCCGGGCACGGCGAATAACAAAGTGTACGATTTCACTCCGGCTCCGGCGGTGACGGTGAGTGAGCCGGTGAATGGGTCGGCGATCACATCGCCGGTTCGTTTCACAGCGTCGGCCTCGAACCCAGAATGCGCGAATGGCATTGCATCGATGCGGATTTATAGCGCGCCTGGAGTGAGTGCATATACTGTGAACGGCCCCAGCTTGAATACTTCGATCGCGCTTTCGGCAGGGACCTACAACACAGTTGTGCAGTCGTGGGATAACTGCGGACATGTGGGAAAAACGTTTGTGACGATCACGGTCACGAATTGAAATCGTAGTCTCATCCCAGAAATTTTCTGCGTTTTATTTGCGCTGCGTTTTTCCAGTAAACTGGCTACCCAGTGAGGGAGCCACTTGCACAAGCCTAGGTTGAGTTCACAGCAGAGTTTCATCGTTTATTTTCTTCTTTTGGTTACGGCGATTTTTGTCGCCAGCGGCGCGATTGTTGCGCAGACAGTTTCTCCGGAATTATTCGGCGGCCTGAAATGGCGGCTGATCGGGCCGTTCCGGGGAGGGCGAGCGGTCGCCGTGGCAGGAGTGCCGGGAAATTCGACGACTTTTTATTTTGGCGGAGTGAATGGCGGCGTTTGGAAAACCACGGATGCCGGAACCGTGTGGAGACCGATTTTTGATGGGCAGGCGATTCGTAGTGAACCCAGCGATGATGGAGCCACGCAGCGCGTGGGTTCGATCGGGGCGATTGCCGTTGCGCCGTCGGACGCGAAGACGATTTACGTTGGCACCGGAGAGTCGGACATTCGATCGGATTTGTCTTCTGGAAATGGAGTGTACAAATCCGGCGACACCGGCGTTACGTGGACACATATCGGCCTGGAGGATACGCGGCAGATCAGCCGGATCGTGATTGATCCGCGCGATGCGAATGTGGTTTACGTGGGCGCGCTTGGGCACGCATATGGACCGAATGAGCAGCGTGGAGTTTTCAAATCGGTCGACGGCGGAAATAGCTGGACCAACATTCTCGGCCCATCCCTTCTCGGCGCAAACATTCCCGGTGCCGTTAATGAAATTGGCATTTCCGATCTGGCGATTTGTTCGGGCAATCCTCAGCTGTTATTCGCGGGCGCATGGAATTCGCATCGCCCGCCATGGAGCACTTATGCGCCGATCGATGGGCCGGGCGGCGGACTTTACCGCTCGCAGGACGCGGGAAAAACCTGGTCTCGATTGAATGGCAACGGACTGCCGGAGGGAGATTGGGGACGCATTGGTGTTGACGTTGCGCCGGATGGGAAACGCGTGTACGCGCTCATTCAGGCAAAGAAGGCGGGGTTGTATCGCTCGGACGATGGTGGCGATACCTGGACTTTAGAAAACGCGGATCCCCGATTGACGAGCCGGGCGTGGTACTTCAATGGCATCACGATTGATCCGGAGAATCCGGATGTGATTTACATGCCGAACGTCGCGCTTTACGGATCAGAGGACGGAGGAAAAACAATTTCGGTTGTGCGCGGCGCGCCCGGCGGCGATGACTATCACCAAATTTGGGTTGACCCGAGAAATTCCGCAAACATGGTTTTGGGAACGGACCAGGGAACTACGATCAGCCTGGACCGCGGCGAGACCTGGAGCACGTGGTACAACCAGCCTACGGCACAGCTTTATCACGTGATCACCGACAGCCAGTTTCCTTATGTGGTGTATGGCGCGCAGCAGGATAGTGGAAGCGCCGCGGTGTTCAGCCGCACCGATCACGGGCAGATTACTCCGCGCGATTGGTTTCCTTCCGGCGAAAGCGAGAGCGGATATATGGCGCCCGATCCGAAGGATGCGAACATTATTTATTTGAGTGGAACGTATGGCACCGTCGACCGCTTCGACCGGCGGACGTCACTCAGCCAGAACATAGCGCCGTGGCCGGTGCCGACGTTTAGTTCTGAAATTAACAAGCGCAAATACAGAGATCCGTGGACGCCGGTGCTGGTTTTCTCTCCCGCCGATTCGACGACGCTTTATTTGGGAACGCAGTATGTAATGAAAACCGTGGACGGTGGCCTGCACTGGCAGACGATCAGCCCTGACTTGACCGGAGCCGAACCGGTTAAGGGCAAAGTGGAGGGACCGCCGACGGTTGAAAACGCGAAGCAGCGCGGCTACGGCGTGGTGTTTACGATTGCGCCCTCGGCGTTGAACCGCAATGCGATTTGGGCGGGAAGCGACACGGGACTGATTCACGTGACGCGCGATGGCGGAAGAACGTGGAAAGATGTTACGCCGAAGGGAGTGACGGATTGGAGCAAGATATCGCTGATTGAAGCTTCGCACTTTGATGCGGCTACGGCGTACGCCGCGGTGGATCGCAGCCGGCTTGACGACCAGGCACCTTATCTTTATCGAACTCGCGATTATGGCGCGACGTGGCAACCGATCATTAGTGGAATTGGGGCGCATGCTTTTCTGCGCAGCGTTCGCGAAGATCCCAAGAAAAGAGGACTGCTCTTTGCGGGAACTGAGTTTGGAGTTTATGTGTCCTTTGATGACGGCGACCACTGGCTGTCTTTGCAGCTGAATCTGCCGGTGAGTTCCGTCCGCGATCTCGCGATTCATGGAGATGATCTGGTCGTGGCGACGCACGGGCGTTCTTTTTGGATTCTGGACAACATCACGCCGCTGCGCCAGGCGCTCGACGGGGAGAAGCAGAATGGATTCTGGCTTTATCATCCGGCGACGGCGTATCGCATTGATAACGATTCCTTCCCCGGAACGCCGCTTCCGCCGGAGGAGCCAACGGCTGAAAATCCACCGGCAGGCGCGGTAATCGATTATTTGCTGAAGGCTCCGACGGCGAATGTCACTCTGGAGATTTTCGATGCGCAACAGAAACTGGTGCATCGATTTTCTTCGGGAGAGAAGCGAACGGAGAAACATCCGCCGCTTGCGATTGCAGAGCGCTGGTTTCCGAAGCCCGAGGTGCTGGAAACGGCTGCGGGGATGCATCGATTTGTATGGAACCTGACGTGGAAAAGTTCGGGAGCGGCGGGCGTGGATGAAGATTCCGATTATCTCAATCCGAAGGGGCCGGAAGTTGTGCCGGGGATTTACACGGTGAGACTGACGGTGGACGGGAAGATACAGAGCCAGCCGCTGAAGATTGTGATGGATCCGCGTTGTCCGGCTACGCCCGAGATCCTTCGCCAGCAATTGCAAATCGGACAACAGATATTTGCGGAGGCGGTGGAGGCGCGAAGAGCACTGGCTGAAATCGCGGCCTTGCAGAAGCAGTTGACCGAACTGCAGGGGAAAGTTGGCGAGCGAGATGCGGCAGTGAAGTCGGCGCTGGTGGATGCGCAGAACGATATCGCGACAATCGTGAAGAAGCCGGAGACTGTTGCGGGTGAAGGTGCAGGTTTGCAGGATGCGTATTCGGATATGGCGTCAGCGCTACGGGTGGTGGAAGGTGGAGATCGCGCTGTGCCGGCACAGGCGATGGCGGTGTATCAAGAATCGAGCCCGCGAGTGAAGGCGGGCATTGGCGAATGGAGGGAGTTCAAGAAAACTAAACTTCCGGCGCTGAATCAGAAACTTTCTGGGGCGAAGCTGGCGCCGATTGCGATTTCGGAGATCGAGGAGGAAGTTGAATTTCTGGCGACGCGATGAGCTGCGCGCGGCCTTCAGGCGGTGAGGAAACTGTCGGGACTCGATGGCAGCTGGCTTGAAGACAGCGGATTCGGGGATGACGCCGCTAGGAATTGGATTTGAATGAGCGGGCCTGATGAATTGGCGCGGCCCCGCGCCAGCATGTTGGCTGAGGCGATGCCAGTTCTCTGAAAAGATTTCTCGCAATCTGCAGTGGATGGGCCGCGCATGTTTCCCTCCGCATACGCCAGGCCGGGGCAGCGTGAGCAAGTTCCTACGTGGGCGCAGGTGGAGCAGGTAGGAAGATCGCGAGCGCGGATGGAGCGCACTTCATTCAACTGCGGTGAATGACGCCAGATGTCCAGAAACTTTTGGCGGCGCAAGTTGCCGCTGGGAAGAGGAAATTGCACGCAGGGAAAGACATCGCCGTAAGGAGAAATGTAGCAAGCGGTGTGGCCGGCGCTGCAAGGAAAGCCGTCCATAATATCTTCGCCAGGTGGTGGGGGCGGGGCGCAGAATTCTTCAACGTTGCCAACTAATTTTTCGTTATGCAGGACCTGCTTGAAATCGGAGGCTGGAATTCGCAGAGGCGAGAATGGATCGGTCGCCGTCCATTTTTGGCGTGATGGTGGGGTCGAGCGTATAGGCGACTCCCAGTTCATTGGCTAAAGCCATTACGCCGGGCTGGTCGGAAAAATTTCCTGCCATCAGGACGTTCGCGATGCTGACCTTTAGCCCTTGTGCCTTTAAGAATCGAATGGCGCGAATGGTGCGCCGCAGCGATCCGGGAAGTTTGGTGATGGCATCATGAACTTCGGCGCGATGCGAGTAGACGCTGATTTGAACCTGCTCGACGCCCAGGTGGCGAAGGCGAGCGGCTTGCTTCTCGCGGATCATGACGCCGTTGGTCTTTACTTTCACGTTGAATAAAAGTTTCCGCGCGCGCTCCACGATTTCAAAAAAATCGCGGCGCAGAAGAACTTCACCGCCGCTGAGAGAAAGAAAGAAGACGCCAGCATCGGCGAGTTGGGCAAGAATGTTGAAGATTTCCGCCGTGGTCATCTCGCCATGGTCGTCATGATCGAGATAACAATGGATGCAACGTTCGTTGCAACGGTAGGTAATATCGAGATGAACGCTGAGGGGCAGGCCTAAATTCAGAGCCTTCTGATTCATCTCGGCCAAAAGACTCATCGACTCTCCACAGGCTCGCAAGAATCCATTAGCGGTTGATTCGATACCAGCAGGATGCCGTGCTGTGAGAGTTGGTCGACGAAGCGCTCGGCTTCGCGCTGGGCGCGCTCGCGATCGACATCGAATTCGCGGCAGATTTTGTCAGTCACGATTTCCGACAACGGGGTGCAGCCGTCGGCGGCTTGCCAGATCACGGAGGCGACTTCATTGAGCGTGAAAAAAGTGGAGTCTGTGATCGACATCACCATCATTTCGCCGGCGAGCATACGGGCGGCGATCGCCGAGCTTTTCGCGATGTATTTCTCGGCCATGATTTTTTAGAGACTAGCCTATTATGTCCCACACACGCTGGTCGGGAACGAATATTAAGCGGCGGATGGGAACCAAACTAGCAAACTCGCAAGCCGCCTGAAAAACAAGTTCGACCAACTCGGGGTCGTGCGCGAAAAACAAAATGTTCCGCAGCAATCGTTGTACAGCTTCGGCAGGGTTGACCGGCTCAACGTGGTTCTGCAAACCTTTCTCAAGCAAGAACACGGTAGAAAGAGGAGCCGACTGGTTCTCGCCGACGCGTGCCAACTCTCCCGCAAAAGGCGTTCCGCAGGCTATATATTTTGCGCCTTCGCGGCGCACGTAAGAGATTTCGTCAGTGAGCAATTTTGCGTCGGGCGGAGCGAGGCGAGAGATGGTAGTTTTGCCCGCACCGGAAACTCCGGAGAAGAGAAAAGCTTTGCCGTTGCGAATCGCGCTGGCGGCATGAACCAGAAATCCTCCTTGCCGCGCGAGCATAAGACTGTGAACAA
This sequence comes from uncultured Acidobacteriaceae bacterium, assembly GCA_963801885.1. GTDB lineage: Bacteria > Acidobacteriota > Terriglobia > Terriglobales > Acidobacteriaceae > Sulfotelmatobacter. Next base: position 621,227 of record CAWDGL010000008.1, on the reverse strand, counting down.
TGCGCAGGACAGCATCGATGGCGTAGGGGCTGCGCGACTGATGAATGCGGCCGTGGCTGTCATTTTGATTCCAACGGGCGCGAAAATCGCCTCTTTCGAGCAACCACTCTCCGGCTTCCATTTTCACTTGCAGGCCATTGTCGAACTCATCGTCTGAATGAGGGAGCGAATTAGCTTCCGAGTCAGTGCGCAAATAACCGCTGGCAGAAACAGGTTCGGATGGCTCAAACAGATCGATATCGAATGCAAGGTGCGAACGGGAAGAGTTTCCGACGAAACCGGCGTAGCGTTTCTCGATCAGACTGCGAAAGGAACGGTCGGGCGTGCGCAAGGCGATCGCCATTCCTCCGATCTCAACCGATACGGCGTCGTTTGCGAGCGTGCGCTTGGCGAGCGCGGCAAAATCGGTGGTCATCGAAGTGGTCATCGGTGTGGTCATCGACGCAAAGCACCTGATTGAGAGATGAAGCGAACTCCTCGCAGACTGGACCACACGAGATTGCGGAGCCTATTCTTGCGGAACTGTATCCAGGCCACGGCTAATTGAATTTGTGAGACACGACGCGCGGGAACAATGGTTCGATTCGTGCGGACGTTGTTGCGATGGCCGGCGCGATCATCACCGCGATCATTACCACGATCATCACCGCGATCATCACCGCGATCAATGCGAACCAATCGTCCTAAGATCTGGGATGCGGCTGCGGGGGGATCGTTCTGGGGCATGGCGTCACCCCGGGTGATCCACGAAAAAGAATTCTCAGTCTCGCTTCGTTCGACCAGTCGGTGAAGAAAGAAGCTCTTGTCGCGCAGAAGTAGCAGAATGTCCCCGGGAATGAGTTCGTTGTGCACGGCGGATTCGATGGTGACAAGATCGCCAGGCCAGATTATGGGAAGCATGCTGGTTCCCCAGGCTCTGAGTTGAACGGCGCCCTGACGCTGAAGCATTTCCACCGCAAGAGTAAGCTTCTGGTCTTCGCCAACATTCCAGCCGCGAGCTTCGAAGAAGCGAGCTTTCAAGGGGGATCCCATGGATGGCTGCAAACTACGAGCTATGCCGGTTGAACTGACACTGTGCCTGAGTAGATTGGACTTTGCCACAGGACAGCGCCATGGTTTCGAAAACTTTCTCGTGACGGAATGTCGGTTCAAGATAGGGCTTTTTCGCCGCGCGGGGGCTCTCGGTTACGGTGTTCTCCTTCGTGTTCTCGTCCTGGTCAGCCATAGCAATGCGCGCAGCGCCAGACGAAAACAATCAAACTGGCGGCCGCGACTCCGCACAACTCCTTTATCAAATGGTATGACAGGAGAGTGCTTTCTTCGAGTGTCACTGATGGTACGAACCGCTTACCGGCTGCATCGCACCGCCGCTTCGGCTCCGCGATCGAAAATCCCCACCTCTCGCGCCAAGAACGCACGAGAAATAGAACACCCTGATTTTCATTGCCTAAAGTGAGTGTCGTAGTGGGCTAGTTTGACTCCGACCTCACTGCTCCACCACTGAAAAAGCAGGTTCCTCGCGCCAGAAAAAAGGCGCTCGGAATGACAAGGTCAAAATAACCCACTACCGTGGGTGTCAGTTCAGTGCGGATTGTGTGGCTTTGACCAGCGTCGCTCCGGTTTTGGTGGCGTAGTAAATGCTGGATGCTTCGGAAAGACCGCTGTCATTATCTACGGTAATGCCGCTGGTTCCACCCCCGGCGGCCAGCGCCGTGGTGGCGGCGTTAACGGTAGGAAAGCCGCTGGTGATATTCAAGCTCATGACGCAGCCGGCAGTTCCTCCGCCGGTAGTAGCGACGCAATGGTTGGTGACCCCCACGAAAAGATAATCCTTGGCTTGCGCAGCATTGTAAAACTCGGTGAGGGGCGAAGCATCCGCTATGCCGGTGGCTAGAGCCGTGGAAGATGTGGTGGTGCTATTCATAACGCCGCTGCCGTTGAAGCCAACGCTATATAAAGTTGGAAGCGTTCCGGTGCCGGTTCCGGCGACGTACATGAGCGGAGTTCCTGAACCGGAGTACCACGCATTATTGAAGCTGGGACTGTATGGGCCCGAGTAAATATTGGTCTTGGTGCCGACGGGCACGGAGACGGAACTGGCCAGGCTGGTCGGAGCCTGCACAACTACGGCATTGCTCCCGTTGGAGTTGAAAGAGGCGTAAACCATTTGATGGGTGCTATCGACGATGACTGGATTTTCGGAGGTGCTGCCGCTGGCGACTACGGTTCCGTACACGACTGACGGAGAACTACCGCTGTCGATCAGGTAGTCGATGCGTCCATTGCTATCGGTAAAGAAAATCTTGTTCGATACGGAATCGTATACGGGAGTGGAAGGAATTGCGCTGATGGGAGCGCTCCACACGATGGTGGGAGTGGCGCTGCCACTGAACACGTTTCCGACCTTGTAAAGATAGCCCGAGCCAGTGCCGGTTGTACTGTAGGTAGTGACGTAGGCGTCGTCGTTCGCGTCGTTGTTGGTGTAGAGAACGAAAGCCGTGGACGTAGAGCTTTGATTGGTTGTGCCGCCGTTCGGCGAAAGCAGAACTCTCTTATCGACCGCGTTGTTGCCGGTTCCGGGCACGACCGCGGCAGTTGCGCTGGTGCCGTTGCTGCCGGTAGTGCCAATGGTTAGAACGTGGAAATATGAGCTGCCGGTGGGAAGATTTTCCACGTAAGCGATTTGCTGTCCGGTCTGTGACAAGACTACGGATGCCGGGACCTGCCCCGTGCCCGAGGCATAGGCGAACTTTACGGTCGGGCCGGTGGAACATAATGGGCTGCTGCCGCCGCTGTAAAGATTGTTCATTCCCAGGATGTTGGCTTGGCCGCCGGACGCGGGAGTGGCCGGTATGCCAATCACGACGAAGTCATTCGCGCAGCTCGGAGTTGCGGTCACATCGAAGGCATATTTCGCGGGGAAGGTCTGGCCACCGCCGGGAGCCGCAATCAGGGTGAAGGGCTCGCCCGTGTCTTGCGTTCCAGTTTTGTTGTTGTCGAATGTGTAGTTATTGGTGGCGACGTTTCCCCAGATGTTGATCTCGGTTCCGTTGCCGGTGAAGAGCAGACCCTCGAGGTCGATCAGGGGGCTGACCGAGGGGTAGAGAAGATCGTTGAAGTCAAAGAATCCGCTTGGGCTGACTATGGTGCCCGGGCCACCTGGATACAGCGTATAAGAGCCCATTTCTGTGCCTGCGGTTACGGTGAGGTTGCCGGCGGTAGCGAGGAACTCCCCGCTGCCGGCGTCGGTTACCGTGAGATTGCCGTAGCCGGAGTCGGGACCGATGGTGAAGGAGAAATCGAAGAGCGGCTGAAAAGCCGGCGATCCGAGAGCCAAGCTCCAATCTCTGCTGCTACCTTCGCTGGGCAGGCGATGGCGCTGCGGCCACCACGCCTCGGGATGACGCAGATACCAATTATGCAGAAAGCGCGGATCTTTGCGGACTTCGAGCACTTCACGATAGTCGGTCGAATCGGGGAAGAGAACGTGATGGTGCGTCCAATCAGAAACGATTCCCAGAGGGACATGTGGCGTCGTTTGGGCCCGAAGCAGTGGAGAAGTGAAAGTTAATAAAAGTGCGATAACAATACGTTTCATATAGGCAATCTCAAGCGTTGCCCAGGGGAATATCGATAGGGCGAGGGCTCATAGTGTCAATCTCATGAGCGCCTTCTTATTTTTGCTTTTACCATGTTGCCGATAGGGAGGGGTTGGGGGCAAGGTTACTGTAGTACTCTTTTGGGCGATCTATGGTTCGGCGGCCGGGGCCCCCGCCGTTGTGTTAGCCGACCAGAACGCGGGCGGGGGCGCCGGCGCCACAGGTTGATATGCAAAAGAGAATCAGTCGGCGGCCATTTCTTGGGTTAAGGGCTGCGGTTCTAGTTGGGTGCGAAGCTGATTTTCGTATGCCGCCAGTTGCGCTTCAATGTCTTCTGCCGCTTTGCGCTTGCGGATGACTTCGTCGCGATAGCGGCGCAGGAAGTAATCGATGGTCTCGACGCGAATCTTGATGGAGCCTGAGGGCTTGTTCTCGTCGAGATCTTTGAAGCAGAAGTAGGGCGTGCCCGACTGCTCGATGATGCCTTCGATTACGCCGTAGATGGGCGCGTCGTGGCCGCACTTGAAGCTGGAAATTTCCAGCGCGACCAGGTTGGGATGCCGCGCGGTAAATTTCGCCGCCCACACTTTATGGTTGGTGCTGCAGGAGTAAGAATTCTTCCACGCGTCGGTAATGTCGAGTGGATGAGTGATCACGCCGGCGCGAACCTCGTCGCCGAAGAGACGCTCCAGCAAATCTTCGTCGAGCGGTAAAGTATTCTGCGAAAAGATTGGGTAGCCGAGCTTCTGAAACTCCTCCATGATCTCGTGATTGAGGCCGGGATCGTGATGATATGGGCGGCCCAGCATGACGATGCCGATGCGGTCTTCGCGCTCCAGCTGATCCATCACTTCGCGCGCGCGCCGGCGAATGCTGCTTTCGTAATCGGCCAGCGCTTTGAAGCCGACTTCAACCGCGCGATCATTTTCTTCCAACGAAAGGCCGAGGAGGGGCTGCCACGCCTGCAGCATTTGATGCGCGAACAACTTGCGATCGGCAAAATTCAAAACCGGATCGACATACTTGACGTTGTGCTCGGCGAAGACGTCATTCTCTTTGGTGAATGCGGCTTTCACCGTTTCCGGCGTTGCAGTCACCGTGGGGCAGGCGTTGGCGCCGACAATCTTCACCAGCGGCGAAGTCAAGACGTCGTACATGGGGAAGAAAATTACGTCGAGCGGCTTCTTCCGGTGCTTTTCCTGGATCAGGTTATAAACGTGCGAGATGCCGATCTTGGCGGGGAAGCAGGGATCGATGGCGCCGCGGCTCGCGCCCGCACGATACAGATCGGAACTGGTGTAGTCGGAGTAAATAATGTTCTCGGGCTGGACGCCGAGACTTTCGAGATATCCGTTAAAGAGCGGCGCGTAGGTGTAAATGTTGAGCACGCGCGGAATGCCGACGCGCAGTTTCTTGCGCTTCTCCATCAGCGGAATGCGCTCTTTCGCGGACTTGTTCCAGAATTTCGCAGACGGAATTGGGTCGGCCACGTTCCTTGCGTTTACCGGACGGAAGACTTCGCGGGCGGCGAAGTCCACGAAGTTGGGGTATTTTCCCTTGATCTCATCGAGACCGGCTTTGATGTCCTTCATATCGTTGACATCTTCGACCTGACCTTTTTCGCAAGTCGAGATAATCAACCGTTGCTCGCCGTGCATGAGCGGAACTTTGGTGATTTTTTTTATGGGGATGAAGCTCATGTCGTCGGTGGGCGCGGTTCGGATGTCGATGAAGGTGCGCAAGCAATCGTTCTTGCAGAAATGGCAGCGCGTCTCTTCGTTTCGAGTGGTGCGGTATTTTATTTTCCGCACCGCCTCCAACCCGACAAATGTGGTCTGCTGGCCGTTCCGCCACAAGCGCAGAGACTCGGCAGCGGCGCCGATCGCGCCTGACTCGCCGCAGAATTCGTGAACGATGATCTCGGGCTTTTTGCCGGCAGCACGGAAGCTGTTCTGGATGAAATCCACTTCCGCCTTCACCACGGCCATGTTGTTTTGCGTTCCACCTTGCAGAACGAAACGCGTGCCCAGCGCCGCAAGATTGGGAATGCTGGCAACATAGAGAAAAACATTTTTAGGCAGCACAGCCGCCAGCCCGGCGAGAATTTCCTCCGCGCGCCATCCCTGGCGCTGAAAATTTACAATGTCCGACTGCATGAAGACCGCGCAGCCGTAGCCGAATACCGGCATGGACTGCGCCGAGAAAGCTAGATCGGCGTATTGTTCCACGCCCAATCCAAATCCTTCGGCAGTCGATTGCAGAAAATATCCGTTGCCTGCGGAGCATTGCGTGTTGAGTTTGAAATCTTTCACGCGGCCGTTATGCAGAATGATGATCTTGATATCCTGCCCACCCACGTCGACAATGACGTGAGGGTCTTCATAAAATTTGAGCGCCGATTCGGTGTGAGCTACGGTTTCGACCAGCGCAACGTCGGCGTGCAGAACGTCTTTCAGAATGTCTTTCGCGTAGCCAGTGGTCGCAACTCCCAACACTTCTAATTTGGCGTTCTGCGCTTCGACTTGTCCGCGCAGGTTTTCGAACATTTCGATCGTGTCCTGAATGGGATTGCCGTTCGAGAGCTGATAGGCTTTGCAGAGAATGTCGCCACGATCGTCGAGCAGGACAGCTTTGGTTGAAGTCGATCCGCCATCGATGCCGATAAAACCGCCGACAGTCTGGCCTTTGCGGAACGTGGCGGGCGTAAATTTCTTGCGACGGTAGGCGTCTTTAAATATGTCTAGCTCGCCATCTTTCGCAACCAGGCCTTTGGCGCCCGATTTCGCTTTCTCCTCCTGGCGGCCGAATTCGATGTAATACACAAGTTTTTCTGAGCCCTGGTAGCAGCCGATGCAATCGTCTTCGCTCTTGCCGAACTCGATCGCGCCGAGGGCGGCGAAATACTGCGCGTTGTTGGGAACTTTGATGAGATCTTCCGGCTTCGAGCCGTCGGGGACAGCGACTTTACGCTCCTGCCACATGCGGGGAATGTTCGCCTGCCACGCCTCTCGCATGCCTTTGATGAAGCTGTTCGGTCCGCCCAGCAACAGCACGTGCGGCCGCAGCGTGTGACCGCGCGTGAGAACGCTCAGGTTTTGCAGAACAATTGCTTCGAAAAGCGAAGCCATCAGCTCATCGGGCGGTGTGCCGACTTTTTGCAGGCCGTTGATGTCCGTTTCGGCGAAGACGCCGCACTTGCCGGCGACTTTGTGCAGCTTGATTCCGTGATAGCCCTGCAGGGCGAGCTCGGCCACCGGAATTTTTAATTTCGCATTGATCTTGTCGATGACGGCCCCGGTGCCACCCGCGCACTTGTCGTTCATCGAGGGAATTTTTTTCTTGCGTCCCGTTTCATCGTCGTCTTTGAAGACGATGATCTTCGCGTCCTGCCCGCCCAACTCGATTACCGAATACACTTCGGGATGAAGCTTTTCGACGGCGAGCGACACGGCAGTTACTTCCTGAACGAACTTCGCGCCAATCTGCTCGGCAATCCCTCCGCCGCCGGAGCCCGTCATGAATATGCGCGTGTTATGCCGGTTAATGCCGACCTCGGCTTCCATGCGGCGCAGAAATTCCAAAGTTTTTTCCGGCTGCTTGGTTTCGTGCCGCTGGTAGTCCTGCCAGAGGATATTGTCGGTCGCGGCGTCCACCACCGTCGCCTTCACCGTGGTTGAGCCAACGTCGAGCCCCACCAGAAATTTCGTGTGATGGTCGTGAGGCTTTTGATAGGGCGCCGTCGCAATCTGAAATAGCTGGGGCGGTTTGGGTTCGTTTCCGGCAAGATGATCGTGCATGTAATACTCCGATCGGATTCAGCAAGAAAAATAAGAACGATAAAAGGCCGGCGGCGCTGAGAGTGCCACCGGTCCGATGAATTAAGCGGCGTTCGCAAGCGCTACAGGCACGCGCTCGCGACGCCAGAGCCGAGTGCTCTTGTCCATGCGATCGCTGACATGCAGCACGAACTGCGCTGCCGTTCCGGCAATGCCTTCGCGATGCGGTACGTGATAGAAGGGCCGCTTCAGTTCCGGATGCTCCGCGATAAATTCGCGAATCTCGTCCAGACTTTTTCCCGTCGACTTCAGACATTGTTCAAACTCAGTCTTGGCCTTTACCTTGGCCTCGCCGAGAGCCATTTGCACGCGGCTGTGGGCGTTGACCTCGCCTTCGCCGGAGGTTTCGATGGGAAGGAAAATCATGTCTTTGAATTTGTTGATGACGGCCGATTGCACGCCATCCGATTGCGAAGACGGCATGCATCCGAAGGGCTTGAGCGCCAGCACCATGTGGCAGAGATGATGGACCGTGTAGTAAACGTTCTTTCCGACCTCGAGATGGCCTTCCCCGCCGCGCGCGAACTGGTTGTAGAAAGGATGCGCCATTTCGGCCAACTCTGTTTGCGGCACCAGGTGATGCGTGAGGCCGCCGAGATTTTTTATCGTGCGGTGATAGAGGCCGTTCCACATCCACTGACCGATGCCCAGACCAATCAGTTTCTTTCGTAATCCCAGATCATTGGCCAGGTGCTTTTTCAGTTCCCACCACTGCGGAGTGCGGTGTGGACGATTCGCCGGCCACTTCGCTTTTGCATGGGCCTTCGCCTGATAGAGCAGATACGCCACCCACGTCGCGATTGGCTCAACCAATACCTGCGAGCCCTCGCGCTCCAGGAATTCGAACATGTGGAAGTTGCCGTCGCCTTCGGTGATCTGCGCCCAGAACTCACCCGTGATCTTCACCACCGGCTTCACTTTGGTGCGGTCGACTTCGATGCTGTCCATCTTCTCGCGAGCCGCGGCCAGTGCGTTGAGATAGTCTTTGCCGCGCAGATGCTCGTTCATTTTGCCGAAGACGTTGAAGGTGTTTCGCAGGATCTTGTTGCTCTTAAACTTCGGCTTGGCCCAATTCGGAGCCCGCTCTTCGATTTCAAACGAATCGCGATTGCGCAGGTCGTCGCAGAGGCCGTCGACGGTTTCGCGGAACACGCGATCGGTTTCGCCCTTGTTCACTTCGAATGGACGAATCTGATAAATGAGGTCGTTGAACACGTCCCCCAGATGCATGGCATTGAGCATGCCGAATCCGAAGTCGATGGTGAACTTCAATCCTGGTTCGCCGGACGCGGCCTTGATGCCGTCGCTGTCTTTAAACAGCAGCACGCGGAAACCGTCGAAGCCGGCATTCTTCAGCGCGAAGCGATACTCGGCTTCATACATGCCGAAGCGGCACGGGCCGCATGAACCGGCGGTGAAGAAAACGTAGTTGTCGAGAATGTCTTTGCGCGGAATGCCTTCTTTTTCGAGGAACTGGAGATACTGCACCAGGTTTCCAACCGTGAAATAAGTCGGATTGCATTGGCCGTTGTTGCCGTATTCTTTGCCCTTCTGGAATGCGGGCACGTCGGGGACGGGCAATTTTTCGCAGCGATATCCGCAGCCCTGAAATACGGCGCGAATCAGATCCTCATGCTTCCAGGTGAAACCACCGAACAGGATGGTGACTTTGGCGCGTTCTTCCGCCGTAAACGCGCGCTCCACCGGCCGATGGAAGTGGGTCGGCTGGTCGAGGCCGGCGATCTTGCGCAATCGCATGCGTTCCGCTTCCAGGCGCTGCTTGATTTCGGAATCATTTTCAATTTGGACGAACGTCGCCATAGGATCCTCCGGCAATATGTGGAATTTGAGTGGTGAGTTTAAAGATAGAGGCGTGCAGGGTAAGAGTGTGAGATCGGAGTAATCGCGGCCTTGTCAGCGGGCGCGGAGTATCGACAGAACACAGAAAACAGCGGCTTTTGGGATGAGAGGACATCCCGGCCACTAACGACTTTACATCGTACAGCATCCGAACTCCAACAATGGGTTAGGAGGTTCGAAGTGTTACACCGGCGGGACTGCTTCGAGGAAGTCCCGGGGGCGCCGGAGTTGCAGAGTTACTTCTTGGGATGCAGAAAGCCAAACGACTCGTTGCAGGCTTTTTCTAAATCCCCAACCATGGACGAAGCGAGGGCCGATTTAAGCTTTCTATCAAAACTTCTGGCCGAGTTCAAGCAAACCTTGACGGCGAATCTGTATATTTTTGTCAAGGAGTACTCCTGCGTACCTTCGCTCGCGCTGAGAATTGTCGACGTGCTGCGCAATTTCGCACAAATCGTAGAGGCATACCAATCGCAAATTTTGCCAGCACGGATCAGCTTCTTGGATGAATCGAAGGGTACAGAAGAAGGCGTGGCTACCATGTTGTTGTTAAGAGCTATATGATCTCGTTTCTGCGGCATTACGCACTTAGGCGCTCCGTGATGCAGTCAGGAGGGGACCTTGGGTATGATCGTGGCGATCTTGTCGCTTCTAGTAGTTCTGCTCGTTCCGGTCCTTCTAGTCCGGTTTCGCAAGCGATGGGTCGCCGCTTTCAATCTGGCGGTTACGAACCGCATCACGAGCAGATTTGCCGCGCGCTTACCGGGCTTTGGAATCCTGACTCATGTTGGGCGAAAGTCGCACCGGATTTATCGCACGCCGATTAATGTCTTTCGAAAGCAGGGGAGTTTCCTGATTGCGTTGACTTATGGGCGGGAAAGCGAGTGGGTGAAGAATGTGCTGGCGGCTGGCGGGGCGGAGCTGGAGACCCGCGGGGTGCGGTATCAACTGTCCGCACCTACTGTCGTGCATGACCCGGCAAGGCAGCAATTTCCGCTCGTGGTGCGGGTCGTTTTGCGGTTGATAGGCGCGAGCGACTACTTGCAGCTTTCATCTTCGCCGCGCGATTAGTGCAGCCGATTCGGTAGACACGACCTACCCGGTTCGATCTCTACATCGTGCTGATTTTGATATAGCGACGCAGGTCAGGAAGCGAGGCCAGAATTACATATCCAGCGAAAGCCAAGGTTGCGACACCGGCTACAGTCGTAACGACCGAGAATGCTTTTCTCATAGGGAGCTCCTTAGACTCGTGAAAAAGTTAGGATGACTTCGTTCGTTGGAAGGAAGCCGTCGATTTACTTAGTGCTGTCGTAATCTCCTTATCAGCAGTTACAGGATATTTACTAACTGGAATCTGGCCCACTTTTTTGCAGAAGCTTCCCGATGAGCGACTCGATCATGTTCACCGCTTCATCGATCGCGGCCTCGACAGTCGCGCTGAGGCCCATCTGACCTTGTTCTCCACCTAGGGTTTCCGGTTCGCATCCCACGAGCAAGATATTTTTTACTTCGATATTCATTGCCCGCGCCATGCGCAACACGCTTACCGGATTCATGGCGTGCGCTTCGATGGTCGCCTGTGGCGCCGCGGGATCGTCCAGTGTTTTTAAGTCGGGCTCGATGACGTAGAGAGTGCCGGGAGCGTGGCCGCGCGGGCAGGCGTCCACTAGGATGGTGGTTGCATAGCCGTCTTGCAGGGCGTAGGCGAGATCGAAGCCGCGAATGCCGAAGTCGGTCACCCGCACGGCTTCTGGCAATTTGCGGCCTGCGAGGCGGCGAACAACTTCGACGCCGAAGCCGTCATCGCCGAGAAAAATGTTGCCGATTCCGGCGATCAGGATGGTTGGCTTTGCCACGACAGGCAAATTAGAACTTTCGTCGGGCGAAAGAGGTTCAATTTCTTCGGCATCGAAGAAGAAGCGATGACCTGGTTGACGAAGCATGCCCAGATCTCTTCCGGGATCGTTATCCAACACTACGCAGACGTGATGCTTTCCCTCGTAATCCTGTTCGATGGCTTCGATGGTCGCAATCTGCCCGGTCAATGCGATGTCCATGACATCGCCGCCTTTGCGGGGACGAAGGCGCACACGGCTGCCGGTCTTGACCTGGGCTCCGGAGATTTCCAGATGGTCCAGAGAAGTTTTTTCTTCGAGAAGTTGCCATTCCCATTCGTTCATAAGCGTTCCTCCTGGGATACACGAGGCTCGCTTGTACGAGATTCGATGGGGCGCAGTCCGCGCAGTACTCCGTGCAACTTCATGAATTGTTCAGCCGGCATGGCTTCGGTGCGTTCCAGCATCTGGCGTGCTCGCTCATCCGATTGACTCATTTCGAGTTTTTCGTCGTCGGTGAGGGTCATGATTCGCAGGGAAAGAATTTCGTCGATTTCGGTTCCGTCAAACAAATCCCCGGCGCTTTCGGGCGCGATTTGTGGATAGTCGTAGAGAATGATCGGCGAGGAGAGAACGGTATCGCGTTGGCCTTCGTCCCCGACGAGCACGGGCCAAGTGCCAATATTTTTGCAGGCTGCCGCGACTTCGGTGAGCCAGTCAGGAGGCGCGAGCAAGGAGACGAACGCGCCTTGTTCGACGCCGACCACCGTGTGAGTGGAAACCAATGAAAGTTGTAGCGCGTTTTCGCGAACTGTATTCGCGGTTACGGTGAACGGCGTCAGGTTGCGAATTTGCACATTGATCTTGAAGAGGCCGTCGTCGAGCCGCTTCGCGGAGACTGCCACTTCGCCGGAAACTATCTCGCCTTCTCGGATTAGAACTCCCACGATTTGGTTGGCGGCGTCGCGCAAGGGTTCAAATTGTTTCCCTGCACAGAAACTAAAAGGTTGGATGAATGGATTGCCTCCGATCGTCTCGAGGCCGCAAGCGGGTACGATGACTTCGCGCTCCACGGCTTCCTGCCAGGGCTGGTAGACGCGACCATTTACTTCCAATCGGTTTGTTAACTGAAAGGCTGGCAATTGGGAGGCGTCCGTAGAAAATTCGTCCGCCGATGTTTCAAACTTGCCCACCGAGCGCGAAATCAATTGCAGAAAGCGCACGCGAACTTCTAGTGTGCTCCGGGAGCTGCCTTCTAGCAAACATTCCGTCTGCATGATCGAAGCTTCGCTGCCCTCCTGCGCGTTGCAGTAAGCTTGCGGGCAGAGCACGCCGAAATTCCAGCGCTGTTGATTTTTTACCGACGATGGACGATAGGGATAGAGCATGTATCCCTCGTAAAGTACCGCTTTTGCGATTTTGTCTACGCTCGCGAGATCCATCACATTACCGTTTCTTCGACTGGAATCATGCTCTCGACAACTTCTTCCCAAGTGGGAATTCCATGCCGGACTTTGTATTGATACAGGCGCTCGAAGGCGTCTTTGCGCAGGCACAGCCACGCGCTGTTGGGATAGTAATAGTCCATCATGTCGCGCCAGACTTTTACGGGAAGCCGGAAACGCGCTTCTTTGTCCCATGAAATGGGTGCGACCTGCAAACCGCCTTCGGGCGCTGCGTAAAAAACGGTGCCGCTGAACTGCAGGCAGATCGGAACGTCCCCATCGGACAGGCCGTGAAAATATTTTGTGGCCGCGACGTTGAAATCAAAAGTGCACGGCACGGGCACGTCAGCAACGGTGGTGCCCTGGAATGAAGGGACCACGACGCTGGCGTGAGTCCACAGCAGATTCTTTAAAGTCTGTCCCCAGCGGCTGGGTTCGTCGAAAAGGTCGCGCAGGCGAACCTGGTCTTCAGGCGTGTATTTGCGGCGCGTGACTTCGAGTTGAATCTGGCATCGTAGGGCGACGGTATGAATGATCTCTTCCGGATTCTCGTTGGTCAGGCGAAGCTTAAAAGCCAGCAATGGCGAGGCGGCGCGCTGCACTACTTCGACTCCCTCGACCTGAAAATTAAGATTAGGCATGTAATTTTTCGACGTTCGATATTTCTGTGATCTCGACCGCCCGGGCTTTTAAACTAGCGAAAAACTGCGCCAGCTCCTGCCACACTTCCGTTCCTCCGGACAAACCTTTCCAGTGCAGGCGAATCAGACCAACGAGTTTGTAACATTCGTCGATGGGCAGCAGAAAATACTCCGCTGGCGACTGGCCGCGGGAGTATGCCAGGCGATTCGCGAGCAGAGCTTCCACGTCCGATTCCATTTCGTTAAGCACGGGATTGCGGGCGGCGATGTCGTTCCACGATTCGAGGGCAAGCAGCGATTCCATGGCACCCGCGGGACTGGGATACATAGCGATCACTCGATTCTCAAGGCTGTTCTTGAAAAAGAACGCCATGTTGATAGGAACCATCAGGCCGTCCCACTCGGCATCGCTGAGGGAGAAATTGGAAAGAGAGCACACTCGCCGAGGAACGCGTTTGAACTTTACGCCCTGGCCGCTGAACAGAATCGCGCAGGCCTCACAGGTGCAAAGGATCCTGCGCTGCGCCAGTTCGATCAGGTGAGAGTGGTCGGCGCGAAGTTCCAGGCTACATAATTCGCAACGCTCCAGGGGACGTTTTTCACGCCGGGCAAACTGGCGCAACGCGCCAAAGCCATCGGTGGATTGCGTGAATTTTTCTGCGCTCATGCTATTTGGCTGCGTCGTGTTTCAGTCGGCGACATTGCTTTCCAGCATCATGGGCACATGCTTTTCGCCTGCCGTCAATTTATCCAGAGCCACGAAGCCGGAACTCGGCTTCTCTTCGAAGCCTTCGATTTCGAGAGACGACAAGTCGGGGGCTGCGTCGTAGATGGCGCCCTCTAAATTTGCCTGCACGGTTTTTGCGGTTGACCCGCACGTATGCGAGCCGGTTTCAACGCGCAAACGGATCGCGCCATCGCTGCTGGCAAGAATCTCAACTTCGCAACCTTGCTTCCTAAGTTGCGGGCGAATTTTATCGATCGCTCTCACGACGCGAGTTTCAATATCGTCAGGGTGCAACCCGTAGAGAACCAGCAAGCTGCTGACCAGCGGATCACGGCCGAGCAGATCGATGATTTTCATTCCAGGCTCGCCGGCGTCGGCCGTAATGTCGAGCACTTTTTCGAGAGCCGCGCTGTGAAGGTCCATGAGCGATTGCACCAGATTTTTCGTGGTTGCTCGAGTCGCGGGATCGGCGATCGATTCGATTTCCTGAACCAGCTCGCCGATCCGCTGCATGTCTTCGCGAACGTCTTTGGCTTCGGCCACAGGGCTCCTTGTTCGATTGCGGTTTCTGTTGCTGCGTCGCGTTATTGAAACAGAGTAAGTTTGATCCGCCAGATTCTGTGCTTTCATCCAAGCGCGGCGGACGAATGCGTCCGCCGCTACGTGGGCATTCTCACTCCAAAGTCAATCACGCAACTTCATGGTTGTATTCCGAACATGGGGGAGTGGCGCGTCTCCAGCACTTTGCCATTTCCCAGATACATGTGCACGCCGCAGGGCAAGCACGGGTCGAAACTGCGCACCGCGCGCATAATATCGATGCCTTTGAACTTTTCCGGACCGTTCTCTTCAAAGATGGGGGTGTTTTGAATGGCATCTTCGTAGGGCCCAGGAGTTCCGTAAATGTCGCGTGGATTCGCGTTCCAGGGCGTCGGGGGATAAGGATGATAGTTGGCGATTTTTCCCTTGCGTATGACCACGTGATGCGACAGCACGCCGCGAACCGCCTCATGGAAGCCGCAACCGATGGCCTCTTCGGGAACCTTGAAGTCGGTCCAGGTTCTGGTTCTGCCGGCGTGCAGCTCTGCCAGCGCCTTCTCGGCAAAATACAAAGCCGCAGAAGCTGCGTAGACCTGGAAGTAGGTGCGCGCGCGGTCGCGTTCAATCGCATTGCTCCACTTCGGAATCTTCCATTCGAACTCCACTTCCGGCTTGGTGGCGGTCTTGGGCAAATACATTTTTACGCTGTGACCAGTAGCTTTGATGTAGCCGATATCGACGATTCCAGCCAGCGCCGTGGCCCAGAGTCTGGCGATGGGTCCGCCGCCGGTGTCGAGAGCGAGATGGTCATTGGTGCGTTTATCGAGCCAGCGCGGCGACATGACCCAGGTATATTTGCCATCGAAATCGCGTTTCTGCGGGCGTGGAATTGTGGTCTGATTCCAGGGATGGTTTTTGTCGACCGGATTCCCCAGAGGATCGGTCTTGACGAAAGTCTCGGAGTTTTTCCAATCGTCGTAATACGAACTGCCCAACAAAATCCGCATGTTCAGGTTGATATCGACTAGATCGGTGGTGACCAGCTTGCCGTCCACGACGACGCCGGGGGTGACATACATGGCGCGGCCCCATTCGGTCATGTGTTCGTATTTGTAATCGCAAACTTTCGGATTCTGGAACGATCCCCAGCAGCCTAGCAAAATGCGCCGGCGGCCAACTTCTTCGTATCCCGGCAGAGCCTGATAGAAGAAGTCGAACAAATCGTCGTGCAAGGGAACGACCTTCTTCATGAACTCCACGTATTTCATGAGACGGACGATGTAGTCGGTGAAAAGCTGAATCGTGGGAACGGTGCCGACGCCGCCGGGATAAAGCGTGGAGGGATGCACGTGACGGCCTTCCATGAGGCAAAACATTTCCCGAGTCATGCGGCTCATCTGCAGCGCTTCCAGATAGAACGAGCCGGTGAAGGGATTGAGCGCGGTCATAATGTCGGCAATGGTGCGATGACCGTGCAAATTGGAATTGGGCGCCGTGGTGGATTGCGCCTTGGCCCAGACTTTGGGATTCGTCTCCTTGACCATTTGTTCGCAGAAGTCCACGCCAACCAGATTGTCCTGGAAAATGTTGTGATCGAACATGTATTCGGCGGCTTCGCCAAGATTCACAATCCATTCCGCGATGTCAGGAGGTCGGACGCCGAAAGCCATATTTTGCGCATAGGTGGCGCAGGTGGCGTGGTTGTCGCCGCAAATTCCGCAGATGCGGCTGGTAATGAAATGAGCGTCGCGCGGATCTTTGCCTTTCATAAAAATGCTGTAGCCGCGAAAGATGGACGATGTGCTGTGACACTCGACCACATGGCGATTCGCAAAATCGATCTTGGTGAAGATGCCCAGGCTGCCCACGATGCGAGTGATCGGGTCCCAATTCATTTCCACAATATTCTTTTTTTTGCTGGAGATATCCTGGGTCGGTGCGGTAGTGGTGCTCATGGAATCGCTCCTTTTGATCTTTATCTCGGTATCTAGGTAAGCTCTCGTTAATTTCTCAGTAAGCTTTTCTCAGTAAGTTCTCGGCCGGTATCCGGTGGTCAGCTCCGGGCGCGGGTGACGCCACTTGGGTTCTTTGTTCACGGTATGTTGCGTGATTGAGCGCAGCGAGCGAACGGCACGCCCGTAAATGCCGACAGCAGTACTGGAGACGTGAGCGCCGGGCGGCTCATCCATGAAGGGCATGAATTTGTCGGGAAAGCCGGGCATGGTACAGCCAATGCAAATGCCGCCGACATTGGGGCAGCCTCCGATTCCGGCCATCCAACCGCGTTTGGGGACGTTGCAGTTCACTACCGGACCCCAGCAGCCCAGCTTCACAATGCATTTGGGCGAACCATACACTTCAGCGAAATCGCCCTGCTCGTAGTAGCCGGCGCGATCACAGCCCTCATGCACGGTTTTGCCGAATAACCACGTCGGACGCAGTTGATCGTCGAGAGGAATCATGGGCGCGAGCCCAGCCACCTGATAGAGAAGGTAGAGCACGGTCTCCATGAAATTATCGGGCTGCACCGGGCAGCCGGGAACGTTAACGATAGGCAGGCCAGCCTTCGACTTCCAATCCCAGCCGAGGTAGTCCGCCAAGCCCATGCAACCTGTGGGATTGCCTTCCATGGCGTGAATTCCGCCGTAAGTCGCACAGGTTCCGCAGGCGATTACCGCCAGAGCCTTGGGCGCGATGCGGTCAATCCATTCATTGGTCGTGATCGGTTGCTTGGTATTGGGGTCGGTGCCGAGCGCCGCCCAGTACCCTTCCTGCTTGATGCTCTCGTTGGGAATGGAACCTTCCACCACCAGGACGAACGGATCGAGCTTCCCCTCTTCGGCCTGATACCAATACTTCATAAAGTCGTCGCCGACTTCATAGGCCAGAACTGGATTGTGCAGATGCACTTTAGGAAGTCCCGGAATGGCTCCCAGTAAAACGTCTTCAATACTGGGTTGAGTGGCGGCGGTAATCGAAACTGAATCTCCATCACAGCCCAGACCGGCGGTGATCCAGAGAATATGAACCTCGGCGACTGGCGATGGTTTCTGCGTAACCCGGCCATAGGGGACTGTTTCCGCTGGCATGACGGGTGCTCCTTTCACAATAATTGCGTTCACAGCGTAGTTCACCCGCCCCGCGTTCCAAGTGCGAGATCGGCGGCAAATCAACACCGGAAAGAGGGTCCCTGCCCGTTTTGCGAGCGGAATCTCTACGCGTACAAAAAGTAGAATCAAACAATCTGTGGACGCCAACAAGCGGGAGCACCACATTTTCTCTACGGAGGGAATCCCCATTATTCGGAGCGGGGATTTTCTTACAGAGACCGCCTTAGGGCGACGCCTGTAGTGGGGATCTTTGATGGCTGATTCGAGCGGATGGTGAGTTTATGCCGCTTTTTCGCTCATGCTCCACTGAATAGCGTGTTGCATGAGTTCGCGGGCATTATGGAGTGAAAGCTTGTCTTTGATGTGGGCTTGATAGGATTCAACCGTTTTGATGCTGAGGTGCAACTCCTTGGCGATTTGCCGGGTTCCATGGCCCTCGCCAATCAGGCGAAAGACTTCCAGTTCTCGGTCGCTGAGATCGGCGATGGAGGAGTTCTTCAGGCTGCCGGCGCCGGTGATGTAATGCTTAAGCATCTTATTGGCGATGCGTTCACTGACATAGATTTCACCGTTGAGAATGCGGCGCAGGGCGATGAGGACTCTTTCCGTCGCCTCCTGCTTCATGATGTAGCCGTTGGCCCCGGCTCGCAGGGCACGCTCCGCGTAGATTGTTTCATCGTGCATGGAGAGAATTAGGACCGGCAGCGATGGGTTTGTTGTGCGAATATTCTTCAGCAAATCAAGGCCGTCGGGCCCATTCAACGAGATATCGAGAATGAGAACATCGGGATGTGCCGAGGCCATGACCAGCATGGCTCCGCTCGCATCTTCCGCCTCGCCGCAAACTACCAGGTCGGCTTCAGCCTCCAACATGAGCGCCAAGCCGCGGCGGATGATGGGATGGTCATCGACCACGAGAATTCTTTTCTTGATGAGGGCGTGATTTTGCATTCTGCAGCTAGTGTTCATTCGCGGTCACAAAAGAAAAGGCGAAGGACGCCTCCCGCAGTCGGCATCCAAGTGTTCTGCCGACATCATAATCCTTCTGGGCTAAGAAGAGGAAGGCGGTCTCCGAGTGATGCGGAAGCTGGAAAGACGCATGTCTCGCAAAGGACGCGAGACATGGGGCACCCCGCATGTTAGAGAACGAAACGGGATTTTACTTGCGAACCGCCCAGGCCATTCCGTCTGGCTGTTTGCCTGGGGAGAATTGTCCTACAACTTCCAGCGTCTTTAAATCCACGACCACGATTTTGTCCGCCGTGCTGACGGCCACATAAGCCCGCGAACCATCAGGGGCAATCAATATGCCTGCCGCACCTCCGCCCAAGTTGAACTGCTTTACCTCTTTCCGCGTCGAAGCGTCTAGAACCAGAAGGCTGATGGCTCCAGCGCTTTGACCGGCTCCCAGGCCGGAGATCAACACTCGGGTTCCGTCGGGAGTGAATTTCAGTCGATTGGCGCCTCGCACGGAGATAGGAAATGTCTGAACAGCTTTCTTGTTCGCGATATCAATAATCGTGACCGTCGCATCGCGGGCGTTGGCTGCCCAGATTTCTTTTCCATCGGGCGATATGTCGAAGCCTTCGACTCCATTTCCCGTGCGGATGCTCGTTACTTCCCACGTCAAATGAGGGCCACCCGGTCCCGGACCGGGCCTTGGTGAATTTCCTTGTTGTGGTCCGCCCGGCGGAGCACCGGGTGGAGGAGCGAAAGTCTGCGACACACGTTCGATGATGCTGATGGTGCCAGAGTTAACATTTGAGGTGATGATACGGCTCGAGATTCCTGCGAGACAGAGACCATGTGCGTGCGATCCTGACCGGTTCCGAGGATCCAGTCCACATGCTGGTCAGCGGGATCGTATCGACCGATGACTTTATTCGTCTCTGCCGTGAAATAAAGTTTGCCGCCGGCAAACGCCAGGCCATGGGCGGAATGCAAAGGTCCAAGGTCGATGGGAGGCAACGCCTGGCGGGTGATCAGATCAATGACGGAAATTGTATGCAGATCGCTGTCGAGCCCTCCGTAATTGGAGATGTACGCGAATTTGCCGTCGTCGGAGGCAATGATCTCATGAGGATCGGGACCGGAGGGAAGCGTCGCCAGGATCTTTAACGTCGCCGGGTCGACGATGGCGACGGTGTGGTCACTTTTTGCCAGCGCCAGAAGAGTGAAAGAAGTTTGTGCAGACACAAAGCTAACGGTAAACAGAATTACAGCGGTTGCGGCGGCCGCTCGCAGGAAATTTTTTGTACTCGTCATTCTTTTCCTCACAGATGCTTTCCATACATGCCCGAAAATGACATGCCCGAAATGCGTCCTTCGAGATTTCGGAAAGTTAGTTTACACCGCATTTCCGGCAGCCGCCCCCGACGCCCATGCCCATTGAAAATTAAATCCGCCAAGTTGTCCGGTCACGTCCACGACTTCGCCGATAAAAAACAGGCCCGGAACTTTTCTGCATTCCATGGTTTTGGCCGAGAGTTCGTTGGTGTCGACTCCGCCTGCGGTGACTTCGGCTTTTTCGTAGCCCTCGGTTCCCGACGGGACGATTGCCCACGAATGCGACTGGCTTTCGAGTTCGGTCAGTGCTTTGTTCGTCCATGAAGCTGGCGCGTGCAATTCGAGCCAGCGATCGGCAAAGCGAGACGGCAGTGTCTTGCGGAATTCTGATCGAAGGGCGGTCAAAGTTCTCGGCATTTTCGCATCGCGAAAAATTGCCGTGAATTCGCTGCCCGGCGCAAGATCGATTCTGATCTCTTCCGATTTTTTCCAGTAAGACGAGATCTGCAGAATCGCAGGGCCACTCAGGCCGCGATGGGTGATGAGCATCTTCTCGCGGAATTGGTGTCCGTTGCAGGAGGCGATCACTTCGGCGGAGACGCCGCTGAGATCGCAGTAACAGGACTGATCGTCGGCGCTCAGTATGAGCGGCACGAGCCCGGGCCAGGGTTCGCGAATTTTCAATCCAAACTGGCGGGCAAGATCATATCCAAACGATGTCGCACCGATTTTAGGAATCGATAGACCGCCGGTTGCAACCACTAAAGCCGGCGCAGAGAAGTGAGCGTCTGCTGTCTCGACTTCGAATTCGTTATTGCGGGTTACCCGGCGAATGTTTGTGCTCAGGAAAATACTTACGCCTGCGGAGCTGCACTCGTCTTCGAGCATGCCCAGAATGTCGCGAGCGGAGCGATCGCAAAATAATTGACCCAAAATCTTCTCGTGGTAGGGGATGCGATGTTTTTCCACCAGCGCGATGAAATCTGCGGGGGTGAAGCGAGCCAGCGCGGATTTGGCGAAGTGCGGATTGGCGGAGAGAAAATTCTCGGGCTGGCAGTGAATGTTGGTGAAATTGCAGCGCCCGCCGCCAGAGATGAGAATTTTCTTTCCCAGCCGATCCGCGTGTTCGAGCAAAGCGACCCGGCGGCCGCGCTTGCCCGCTTCGATCGCGCACATGAGGCCCGCAGCGCCTGCGCCGAGAATCAATGCGTCGAAACGTTGAATACTGTTGGCTTGCAGAGTGGGACCTCAGCGGCTAGGCATGCAGTTTACATATAGAACAAACTGAGGCGCGGCAAACGATATTTTTCCAGCAAGCGCTTGTGAATGTACTGCCTCTGCAATTGGTCGATCTGTGCGGCGGACATTTTTCTGCGATAAGGGGCGAGATCGCGATCGGCCTCAGTTCGAACCGAGACCATCTCATCATCGGGGCTTGAGGCCAGCAGTAAAGCAAAAAGTTTCTCTTCGAGCACGGTCAGGCGACGCTCCAGATCTTCCAAATGTGTCGCGCGTTTTGCTTCGATCTCGTCGGCAAGCTGGCGCAGAGTTTTTGCCGTGCTCTGGGCAAGGGCAGAGACTGCGCCCGGCAATTTCGCAGCTGCGAGCAAATCCGCATTGCGGCGCAGATAGGGTGCGAGCGTTTCTGGTTCAAGCCCCTGAGCGCTACGGGATTTTGCTGGCACAACGGCGTCCCCGGCAGTGGCGCCGACGGCCGCTTCTTTCATATCTTCTGCGGCAGCCAACACTTCCTGCGAACAAAATCCCAGGCCGTTTACCTTTCGCGTTTTGGAAGGCCGGCGTTCGTAGTGTTCGAAGGTGACGTCAATGCCGCGCAGCACGGCTTGCAGGGGAATGCCCGCGTCCCGCCAGGTTTCCATGAGCACCCAGTCCAGCGGCGACAGGCGCAGGATTCCGCCCCAGCGGCGCTGAAAGTGTTCCTCAATTTCTGTGAAGTAATTGAAATAATTTTCCACGGAAGGTTAGCGGACGGAACGTGGCGAAAGCGCCGGTGATCCGCCATTCTTTGCTTTCGACTGCGGTGACTTTGACTGCTGGATTTTCGGCGGCTGAATTTTTGCCTGCGGTTTCGATTGCGTCGATTGTAGTTGCTCCTGTTGCGATGAAGGATTTGACGAAGAGCTCGATTTGCCTTTGGATGGAGTATTCGCCGAAGTCGACTCTTTGCGCGCGGAGTTGCGCTCCCAAATGATGCGCAGGCCATCGAGCGTCAGAAAATCATCGACATTCTTGATGTATTTCGATCCGGTGCCGATCATGGGGCCGAGACCACCAGTCGCAATCACGCGAGTTTCCGCGCCTAACTCGGTCAGCAAAAGTTCGAGGATGCCATCGACTAGCCCTAAATATCCGTAATAGAGACCGGATTGCAGGCTGCCCACCGTGTTTGAGCCGATCACGCGCGCAGGTTTGCGAATTTCGACGCGCGGCAATCGCGCGGTGCGCTCGAACAGCGCATCGGCAGAAATTCCGATGCCGGGACAAATCACTCCGCCAAGATATTCGCCTTTTGCGGAGACGCAATCGAAGGTGGTCGCCGTGCCGAAATCGACCACCACGCAAGGCCCTCCATATTTTTCAAAGGCCGCGACGCCATTCACGATGCGATCGGCGCCGACCTCCGCCGGATTGTCATAGTGGACGGGCATTCCGGTTTTGATTCCCGGCTCGACGTAGAGCGGCCGCAAATTGAAATAGCGCTCGCACACCTGGCGCAACACCGAATCGAGCGGCGGAACTACGGAAGAAATTACGATTCCCTGAATTCCCTTGGACTCCAGGCCCGCCATCGAAAACAAATTTCGGAACAACACCCCGTATTCATCCACGGTACTGGTGCGGGAGGTAGCAACGCGCCAGTTGGCCACAAGCCGCTCGTAGCGCGAGGTCGCGCCCTGTTCGGCTGCTTGAACCACCTCGGCCGAGCGCGCGTAGACGCCTAGAACCGTGTTGGTATTTCCGACGTCGATGACGAGTAGCATGTCTTTCGCGTGTTAGATCTTCGAATCAGCTCTTCGAATTTTATCGTCGGTCTCAGCTTCGGGCGTATTCGTTTCACGCACGGTGCCGCTTAGCACGACTCGCACTCCCTGCGCAGTGCGAACTTGCAAGAATCCTCGCGCATCCAGGCCCTCTGTGGTTCCTTCGAAGCCGGAGCCATGGTCTTCGATGCGGACGGCTTTGCCCTGCACCCAGGAAGAATTCTCCGCGAAACGCCGCAGAATCGATTCCCGCGCGCGTGAATCTTCCAGCAACTGACGATACTCGCGGTCGAATGATTTTAACAAAGCCGCCACCAACTCCACTCGCGACCACTCGCTGCCGGTCACAAGGCGCAGCGAAGTTGCGGGCAAGTCTGCGGGAAAACTAGTCTGATTCACATTGATTCCCACGCCCACGACGATGTAGCGGACACGCGTCGCTTCGGCATTCATCTCGGTGAGAATTCCGCAAACTTTCTTGCCGTCGATGAGCAGATCGTTGGGCCATTTCAAGTCTGCCTTCACGCGCGAGTCGACCTGCTCAATCGCGGCGCGCAACGCCAATCCCGCAGCGAGCGACAGAACCAGCACTTCCGATGGAGGCAACGCGGGACGAACGATGATGGAGCAATAGATACCGGTTGAGCGCGGGGACTGCCATGAGTTTGCTCCTCGCCCGCGTCCGGCAGTTTGCTCTTCGGCGAGAAATACGCTGCCTTCTGGTGCGCCCTCAGCCGCGGCGGCCATGGCGGCCGTGTTGGTCGAGCCGATTTTGTAAAAGTGATGAAGATGCTGGTCGAAGCGAGTGCCGCGCACCAGCGGACGCAGAACTTCCGGCAGAAGCAGATCGGGAACCGAGCGCAGTCGGTATCCAGTGGCGGGATGGCCGGCGACATCGACCCCCAGGCCGCGCAATTGCTGGATCAGGCGCCACACCTCCGAACGGTTAGAAGAAATTTCCTGGGCAATCTTGGTGCCGCTGACCACGACGGTGGCGTGCTCCATCAGCAATCGCACAATGCGGCCAAGACGGAGATCGGTGGCTTGGAGTTGATGCGCGGCAGGCGCTTTGGCGCGTGGGTTTTGCTTGCGAATTGGAATGGACTTTGCGATGCCGAGATTATGCGCGAATCGGGAGCAAACAACAATCGGCCAACCAGAATTGACAAGCAACGATCGATAATCGAGCCTCAGGCGGGGACGACGCGCATGCTCATATCGGCGGCCTGGGGCGAATGGGTGAGCAGACCCACGGAGATGAAGTCGACGCCAGTCTCCGCGTAAGCACGAACATTTTCCAGGCGGATTCCGCCGGAACACTCCACCGGAATATGGCGGCCTTCTTTTTGCGCATTTTTTTTCTGCGGGTCTTGCTGTACATCCTTCCGCAAATCGGGCTTCTGCAGATCGGGCTCAGCGCAGCGGACGACGGCGCGTCGCACATCCTCAACCGACATATTGTCCAGCAAGATCGCTTCGGCGCCGTGGGCCAGCGCCAGTTCCAATTCTGCCAGTGTGCGAACTTCGACTTCGATAATCTGCGTCCCGCGGCGATTGCGCACGGCACGTTCCAGCGCGGGAGCGATGCCACCGTCGAGGGAGATGTGATTGCTTTTGATCAACACACCGTCGGAAAGATCGAGCCTGTGATTCTGGCCGCCACCACAGCGCACAGCGTTCTTATCGATTACGCGCAGGCCGGGAGCAGTCTTGCGGGTGTCCAGAATGCGCGCCTTGGTGCCCGAGACCGCTTCCACGAACTTGCGGGTCAATGTCGCGATTCCGCTCATACGTTGTAAAAAGTTGAGAATGACGCGCTCGCAGGAAAGTATGACGCGCGCATTGTGGCGAATTACCGCGACCGACTGCCCCTTGTGCAGGCGCACGCCGTCAAAGATCTCGGGATGAGTGGTGACTTCGTAGTGCGCGGTCACGGCGCCATCGAGCGCGGCATAGACATCGAGAATGCGCGCCACGCAGCCGATGCCGGCGAGGATGCAATCTTCCTTTGCAATGATGGTGGCCGACGCGCGTTGATTGGCATCGATGCAGGCATAACTGGTCGCGTCGCTCGTCGCCCGGTCTTCGAGCAACGCATTCTTCAACAACGTCGTCAGGCGTCTTGAATTCCAGTCCATATTTGGTTATGAGACAGCCGAGGCTGGCTGTCCCAACATTTAGCAACCCAACTCCTTCAGCTTACTCTGCGTCTTTATCAGCATCACTGCAAGTTCCTGCTGTTGCTTGCGCAGATTCTCCACAACCTGGCTCGGAGCTTTCGCCAGAAACTGTTCATTGTTCAGCTGCCGCTGCCCGCTGGTAATCCCTTTTTCGATTTTCTCCAGATCTTTCTTGAGGCGATCGCATTCCGCGCCGACATCGATCTTGCGTTCGTAGATTATATGTACATCGAAGCGGGCGGTGCCGCGAGCTCCCGCCCGATTGGCCAGACGAGTTTTCCACGAAGCGTGATCGTTTCGACGTTTCCCAGGCGCTCGACGGCGCCGCGATTCTGCTCAATCAGGTGGCGTATCTCCGGTTCCTGCGCGAAAATTTCAATCGGCACTCTTCACCCTTAGGTTCGACTTTCATTTCGGCGCGCAAATTGCGGATGCTCACGATCAAATCCTGCAAGATTGACATGGCAGTTCCCGCCGGCGACCGTCGTATTGCCTAACCCAGTGAACTGCGGATAGGTGACTAGTGCGATGGATTTTGCCGGTGGGTTTGCCGTCAGATAGATTGCATGCCAAATGTCTTCTGTGATGAATGGCATGAATGGATGGAGCAGTCGCAGTGAGGCTTCGAATAGGGTTACCAAGTTGCTCACACGCGAGCTTGGCGGCCGCGATGTTTCCATTTTGCTCAAAATTCAGGCGGGCTTGAGTCAGCTCGATGTACCAATCGCAAAGGTCTCCCCAAAAAAAATCGTAGATGCGGTTGGCTGCATGATCAAAACGGTAGCTCTAACAGGGACTCGCCCACTTGTTTTGCAGCAAGGTTGAAGCGCGAGAACTGATCCAACGCATCCTCAAGCTGGAATCGAGGGGAAATCCTTGATGGGCACGGTCGCGGGTATCGGCCTCTAAGCGGTCGCGCAACTGCCATCCTGGTGCCTTGCTTCGACTCTGGTCGACGTTCATAAACATGAAGCGCGCGGCGTTCCAAATCTTGTTGGCGAAGGCGCGATAGCCGTCGGTGCGGCTTTCGCTGAAGGCGATGTCGGTGCCAGGCGCGGCCATGGCCGCCAGCGTGAAACGCGTCGCATCCGTGCCGAAGCGTTCGATAATTTCCAGCGGATCGATTACGTTGCCCTTGGTCTTCGACATTTTTTGCCGCTCGGCGTCGCGCACCAGCGCGTGAATGTATACCTGCCGAAAGGGCACGCTGTCATCTTTCTTGTCCGCCCAGCCGCTGGCCTGCTTGATTGCCGGATCTTGCTTGTGACCCTTCATGAAATAGCAGCCGGTCATGATCATTCGCGAAACCCACAAGAAAAGAATTTCGTAAGCGGTAACCAGCAGGGTGGAAGGATAGAAAACCTCCTGGTCGCGCGTCTTTTCGGGCCAGCCCAGCGCGGTAAAAGGCAAGAATCCCGACGAGAACCAGGTATCGAGCACGTCGGGATCCTGTTCGAGTTTGCCGCCGCAACTGCACTGCGTGGGCTCTTCGCGGGCGACGATGAATTTACCGCAGCCCTGGCAGTGCCACGCAGGAATACGATGTCCCCACCACAATTGCCGCGAGATGCACCAGTCATGGATGTTGTACATCCAGTTGAGGTACATCTGCTTGAAGTTTTCGGGAACGATGGTGATCTCGCCCTCTTCGACGACTTTGATGGCGTAATCGGCCAGCGGCTTTATTTTCACGAACCACTGCGCGGAAAGCCTCGGCTCCACGACCGTTCCGCAGCGTTCGCATTTGCCGAGGCCGAGCGTGTAGTCTTTCTCGCCGACCAGAAATCCCTGGGCCTGCAAATCCGCGAGCACGCGTTTGCGGGCTTCGAAACGGTCGAGGCCGGCGTAGGCGCCGGTGTTCTGGTTCATGCGCGCGTGCTCGTCCATCACGTCAATCTGTGGAAGATTGTGGCGCAGGCCTGCCTGAAAATCGTTGGCATCGTGCGCCGGAGTCACCTTCACCGCTCCGGTGCCGAACTCGGGCTGCGCCAGTTCGTCGGTGATGATCGGGAATCTCGCGGTTCATCAGCGGCAGCAACACTTTCTTTCCGTGGAGATGCGTATAGCGTTGATCTTTGGCGTTAACTGCGATGGCGGCATCGCCCAACATGGTTTCAGGGCGGGTCGTCGCGACTGTGATGAATTCGTTGCTACCCACAACCGGATAGCGAATCTCCCACAACTTTCCGGGAACGTCTTCGTGCTTCACCTCGAGGTCGGAGATGGCCGTGCCGCAGCGCGGGCACCAGTTCACGATGTACTTGCCGCGATAGATCAGGCCATCTTCATACAAGCGAACGAAAACCTCGCGGACGGCGCGCGAAAGATCTTCGTCCATGGTGAAATATTCGCGGTCCCAATCCACCGAAGCGCCCAGCCGCTTCATCTGGTCGAGAATGGCACCGCCGTAAAGCTTCTTCCATTCCCAAACGCGGGCAACAAATTTTTCGCGGCCCAGGTCGCGGCGATTGACGCCTTCACTGGCGAGCTGTCGCTCCACCATCATTTGCGTGGCGATGGAGGCATGGTCCGTGCCGGGAAGCCAGAGAGTGACGAAGCCGCGCATGCGATGCCAGCGGACGACGATGTCCATCTGAGTCTGGTTGAGCATGTGGCCCATGTGCAGGCGCCCGGTCACGTTGGGCGGCGGCAACAGGATGGTGAACACGGGGCGTGTCTCCCCAGGCGGCGGAGTTTTGACCGAGAAAAGTTTTTCTTTGACCCAGTACTCCGCCCAGCGCTTTTCAATCGCGCCCGGCTCGTAAGATTTAGATAGTTCGTGCGGCATGAGAAGTCAGCAATCAGCAGTCATGGGACGGCGACGTTGAAGCCAGATCGACGAAAACCATCACTGTAACAAGCAATGTGAAGTGGGCTACAGATTCTTTTATTGTGCTCTGCGTACGTCTCGGCAGAAGATGCACGACCCACTGCGCTCAAGATATCGATGCTATGGCGATGAAGTTCGATCTTACAGGTCAGAGAAAAGAAGGGTCAAACCGTCGCCGAGGTGAGACGGCGGAAAGGCAACACAGCCAAACTCTGCGCAAACTGTAGGTCCGGCACGGCCAAGGCCCTAGCCTGCCCTACAGAGTGCCTGCTGGGAATTACTGCGGTAACTCCGCTGCGTGAACGTGCAAGTGATACGCTTCGCGCATGGCGGTGCTTTACTGGCGAGAATCTGAGCAACACAAGCCCAAGAAGTCCGCCGTTTTCTATATTGGACTGCTGCTCTAGGTTCTGAGCTTTTTCCTGCCCGCCGTAGACTTCTACGATTCCGGACATCTGGCCGGCTGGATGTGTGCCTGGATGGCGTTTTATGGACTGGTGGTTCCGAATGTGTCTCTGTTGGCTGTTTTCGGCGGCCTGATAAATCCCGCCGCGGTTACCTACATTCTTCTACAGGTGCGGAACCGCGCACCAAGAGCCTGTTTCGCGCTCTCAGCCGCTATTCTTCTTTTCATACCTATCACTTGGCTGTCTCTGATCCTGATGCACTTGAGAATTTGGGTCGGGCACGTCGTGTGGATCACCGGATTATTGCTGATGATCGAATGGCACAAATTCAGAATGGAAGCTATCAGCAGGAATGCGAACTCGATTTTTGCAAAATTAATATCATACGTTCCGATGTTCCGCGCAGTGCTTGTATGGATCGTAAGCAGCGCATCCGTCCTGCTAATTGGATACGCTGTACATCGGTTCGTGTACAAACCCATGCCTCCGCCGATGGAGAAGGACGACTTCTTCTTGAATGTCGCCGTGAAATTCAAGGCGCCGGGTATATGCGACAAGATTAATGCTACCGTAGAGGGAAGTGGAGGTGCGTTTTCGGCGCCGGGCTATCAGGTAAGTTATCTTCAGTCGCAGTGTTATTTCGACGTAGCCCACGAGACTGGGAACCTTAGCCTTTGCGACAAGGTGAGAACAGCCCACAAAGACTTCGCGGATGGCAGCAAATATTCTCCCAAATCATGCCGACAAGAGGCGAGCAGGCGCATCGCTTCATCATATCCGGTTAAACCGGAGGTGCTAGCCCAACTCATGGGGGAATTAGGGTACAGACAGGAAATTCTTTCCGAGTATTATGTCCGCAATTCGCGCCTTGAAATCGCACTTGCCTGGGATCATGACTTCGAGCAGCGGCTCAGGGCATCACCAGGTTTTGATGAACCGCTGTCTGAAGAAAGACTTCGACAAGCCGATGACCTTGAGTACCTCTACTATCCAATGGCTCTGGACAATCACGACCCAGTTTTCTGCGCGAAGATTTCCCCCAATGCCGTTGTGCTCCAAGGAAAGGTCCGCCTGCGGTTTCTATGTTTCAGCCACCTCGCATACAAAGACGGAAGATCGGAATTGTGCAATGCGCTACCGAATCGGCCGATTTCCTTGAGCGGCGCGTACTCTCGTGACAACTGCAAGACCAATTTCCTTCCCTCGAAGATCGCTTCCTCTTGGAGTTCGTTTCCAACCCCATGGTTCCTGATCACTCCTCAATCTTTGCAGCACGCCCTGGCTGAGATAGGCGCTGAGTTTCCCCCCGACTCAAGTTCCAGACGGAGAATATTCCTACTTCTTCGACCAGTTGCTGAACCATGGCGACCCTGCTGTGCGTGCTGATTTCCTGCGACGCGTTGCTGCGCTGCAATAGCAGTTCCTGCCACCAAGCGTATTTGTTCCCTCACTGCGCTTGCATCTGCTCCGACTTTGCCAGGCCCAGGTCATGGGAAAACCAAACGCTCATCCTCCCTAGATCAGCCCCGCGCGGACTCGGCGCAGGAAGTCTTCCCCGTCGGCTTGGGCCTGGGCCAGGACTTTGGGCTGGTTGCGATATTCGAGGGCAACTTCCTGCAGGAAAAGTTCGACCGCATCTTTGGGCTTGAAGCCTTGCGTCACCAGCTTGCGGATGCGGGGCGTGAAGCTGTCGACATCGTCGGCGGCGCCCAGGCGCGAGAGGTGGTCGGCGCATTTGTGGTCGCGGAATTTGGCCGCTGCCAGGCGGTCGAAGGCGGTCTTGGCTTCGGGGTCTTCCAGCAGCGTGGGGATTGGGGAATTCCATTCGCACTGCGAGCACGTCCATCCACGAAAGGCATGGCTCGACGTCCAGACCAGCTCCCGCGAGGTCTTTGGTGACGCGGTTCGAGTGTCTTCTTTGGCGCGATCTTCTTTGACGCGATCTTCTTTAACGCGATCCATGAGCTGATTCCCGTCTCCGCACCTGCCGGGCCCATGGGGGAAACCATCGGAATAGTACCGCGAATACGGCGGCAGAGTAAGAGCTGTATGGTGTCGAGGACGGTTCGCGGAGGCTGGGAAGGTCGAAGGACGCGGGCGGGAGCGCCCGCTCCACACAAAAAGCAGATTCCTCGCGTTGCTCGGAATGACGATAGTAAAACTATTTCGCGAAGAAGTAGTCGAAGGATTTTACCGCGGTGAATTCATCGTTCTTGATATCGAAGACGGTGTAGAGCTTGGTAACGTGCAGCACGTCGCGGACTTTCTGGGTAAGGTTGAGCAGTTTCAGTTCGCCTCCCGCGTTGCGGACTGTGGTAAAGCAGCTGACGAGCTCGCCGACGCCCGAACTGTCGAGGTAGTCGACGTGGGCAAGGTTCAGGATGATTTTCTTCTTGCCATGGGCGAGGAGATTGCGCACCGCGTCGCGGAGTTCCCCAATCTCGTCACCCAGGACGATGCGCCCGTGGATGTCGAGGATGGTGACGTGAGAGACTTCGCGGCTATCGATTTTCAGAGACATGTCAGGCTCGTAGTGCGGGAATGGTAGTGCGTGGTCAAGTCAAATGCAAGCGGCCGTTGTTGGAGCGACAGAGTACCGTTGGACTCTGCCGCGTGCCGAAAGCGTGAAACACATAAATCAAAACCTGCCGAGCTTTGCTCGGTGGACAGCCGGGGGCGGCTGTCCCCACGTAAAAGCGTTTAGCTCGTAGCTCTCGTCTCGAAGCTCGAGCTACTCCGCAGGACAGTCGCGGATTTCCTGGATGGCGGAGGTGATGATGGGAGTGGGGTACCGGGGATGCCGAAATTCGAGGTGCATGCCGCGGCCCACGAATTGAAGCTTGAGCATCGAGCCTCCCCAGGTCGAGCCGGCGATTGCGACCTGCACGGGCTGGGGACAAAACTCGGGATGGCCGGAAAGCAGAGCTTCGCTTCCGCCCAGAAGCACTGCCGTGTAACAGTGATTGAGAGTTTGGATTTGCAGCACCGTAGACGGAGGAAGATCGCCCAGGTAAACGCCGCCTTCTACCTCGGACTGAATGATGCCGCGATTCACGTCGTCTGCGAGGTTGGGGTGGGGGCTAAACATTGGGGCTAAACCTGAGTTTCAGGGAATAAGGGTATCCGCTTTCGAGGCCGACGACAAGAGTCCTTTAGGACGGGGGACATGCACGTTAGAGGTGCGGGCAGGGGGCAGGGTTGCAGAATTTTCCGATAGCTGGGACTCGGGCAGCCGCCGGTGAGGGATTGTTGATGGCTTTCTGTGATCTAATATGCGCCTCAGGACCGCCTTTTAATTCCCGGAGCTTTATTCCCAAGACCAGAGGCGGATGGTGCGCGCACCGAGGATTTCAATGCATAAGATTCCAATGCATAAGAAGACGCTCAGTTTGCTTGCTTTCGCATTCCTGGTTTTCACATTCGTCGCACAGCTTGTGGTAGCCGCCGCAACCAGTCAGGCGCAAGCGCAGGCCGAAAAGGCGTCGTACCCAGCGATGGCTCCTCTCGATCAATATCTGATGGCCGACGCGAATTCTGAAATCGCACTGGCTCGGACTGCTGCCCCGGCGTCCATTGCGGACGGAGCCGAAGTGATGGTGCTGGGACCGAAGGGATATACGACCGCAGTCAAGGGCACGAACGGGTTTCTCTGCATCGTGGAACGGTCGTGGGGCGCCGCTACCGGTGAGCCGGAGTTCTGGAATCCCAAAGTCCACGCTCCCATCTGCTTCAATCCGGCAGCCGCAAGGACCTTTGTCCCGATCTTCCTAATGAAGACCAAACTGGTGCTGGCGGGAAAATCCAAGACGGAGATCGTCGAGACGACCGCATCGGCAATGGATAAAAAGGAATTGCCCGCGCTCGAGCCGGGAGCCATGTGCTACATGCTGTCGAAGCAGCAATATTTGAACGACCGCGGCAAGAGCTGGCATCCGCATCTGATGTTTTTTATTCCCGGCGAGGCCGCGAAAAGCTGGGGAGCCGATCTGCCCGGCTCGCCCGTCATGGCGGCGAACGACCCAGAAGAACGGGCGACCATTTTCCTTGTTTTGGTCGGGAAATGGTCCGACGGGACAGTGGCTCCGGCGAGTGTGGACTGACCACCGACTCGAAAGTTAGGAATAACGGTGCATCTCTGACCTTCTAGTGGTGACTCCGAGAGGTTGTCCAAAGGAGTCCGCGACCCGATAACCCCTCTGGCGGGGCCGGTAAATCCTGATAAAATAGATAAACAAAAGGGTTCCTGAATATTCATGCCTGTTCCTGTGTCACAAATGTGGACCGTGGCGAGCTATGTGCTGCGGCAAAAGCTCGCCGGGCGAAAGCAGTATCCGCTGGTCCTGATGCTGGAGCCGCTATTTCGCTGCAATTTGGCTTGCGCGGGATGCGGCAAGATTCAGTATCCGGCGCACATTCTCAAGAAAGATCTGACGCCCGAGGAGTGTTTCCGGGCGGTCGAGGAGTGCGGCGCGCCGATGGTATCCATCCCCGGCGGGGAACCGCTGATGCATCCGCAGATCGGGGAGATCATTGAGGGGCTGGTGGCGCGCAAGAAATACATTTATCTGTGCACGAATGCGCTGCTGCTCAAAGAGAAGATCGACCTTTTCAAGCCGAGCAAGTATTTGACTTTCAGCGTGCACCTGGATGGCCAGCGCGAAGAGCACGATCTGGCGGTTTGCCGCGAAGGCGGATACGACATTGCGGTCGATGCGGTGAAAGAGGCGCTGCGGCGCGGCTTTCGCGTGACGACGAATACGACGCTGTTTGACGGCGCGAATCCGAAATCGGTGCGGGCGTTTTTTGACGAGATGATGGAGCTGGGCGTCGAGGGCATGATGCTCTCGCCCGGATATTCGTATGACAAAGCGCCCGATCAGAAGCACTTTTTGGGACGGGCGCGAACGCGGCGCATGTTCCGCGCAATTCTGTCGAACCGGAAGAAGAACTGGAAGTTTAATTTGTCACCCCTGTTCCTGGAATTTCTGATGGGAAAACGGACGTATCCCTGTACGCCGTGGGGTATGCCGACTTACAACATTTTTGGCTGGCAGAAACCGTGTTATCTGCTGCAGGACGGCTATGCGGAAACTTTCGCCGAGCTGTTGGCCACGACGGAATGGAGTAATTACGGAACGGAGTCGGGCAATCCGGCATGCGCGAATTGCATGGTGCATAGTGGATATGAGGCCTCGGCGGTGAACGCGACGTTCAGCTCGCTGAGTGGATTTCTGGCCACGGTGAAGGGAACGCTGTTCTCGCAGTATCAGGATCGTGAGGCGCTGCGGTTGTTGGATGAGCCGCAGACCGCGGTGCACCCGCTGGTGCAGATTGCGGCGCCGGAGGCATTGCACGAGACGCGGGTTTAGTTCGGGAGCAGAAACCCCCTGATCAGCCGGTGGCGCCGTCCGGTGGCACGAGGTCCTTCGACTGCGCGCCGCTGCGCTTCGCTTGTCGGCGCTTCGCTCAGGATGACAGAGCTGAGTAGCCTTCCGCGAGAACAATCATGACGGGAAAAGAAGGCGGGCACGTCGATCATGCGTCGGCAGAGACTACTCCGCCGCATGCGAATGCGGTGAATCCAGAGGCGCTCGAGGTAGCGCCGGGAACTGTTCATGAGCGGCTGGAGGGATGGATTCCAGAGCTGGCCAGCGGAGAGGAACTGCGGGATGCTCTGGAGAAGGCGTTTGACTATCGTGGCGATGTCACCATCACGCGCAAGGACGGTTCGAAGATCGAGGGGTATTTATTTGACCGGCGGACCGGGGCCACGCTGAAGGAATCGTTCGTGCGCCTCTATCCGAAGAATTCTTCAGAGAAGATTACCGTTGGGTATGCGGAGATTGCAGCGCTCGCGTTTTCGGGCCGCGATACGGCGGCAGGCAAGAGTTGGGAAGCCTGGATGAAGAAGTACGCCGAAAAAAAGGCCGCCGGCGAGAAAGATTTGAGTCTGCATCCGGAGCCGCTCGAGTGATATCTGAGCTGTATGGAGATTTCATGCGTCCCCGGCGGACGCTTTCCTTTTTCCAGGCTTTCCCGTCAGTAGAACTAGTGAATTATCAGCGGCCCATCGAACACTTACTTTTTAGCTGCACCGAACGTGAGGCCATCGATCAGCTCTTCTACATCGTCTTCCGTTCCGGCAATCAACGTGATGGAAACTGCATAGCCGTGAGACAGCAGTGCCAGCGTGGACTGGTGCATTACCCGCGAGCCCACGTCTTTGTGAAAATCGGCACGGGCTAAGGTTTTCGTGCCCACCGCAATTTCGTACGGTTCTTCATCTTCGGTAAAGCCCTGGGCTTTCGCGACTTCCCCGAGCGGACCGAAATATTGCGCCGCGTCCTTCAGACCTGGATAGGCGGCCATCGGCTCGGCAGCGATGAGGATGGAAGAATTCACATCTTCGGCGCGCGCCTCAGGCGGCCGCGAGAACGCAGCCAGCAGGACTTTCGCGCCACGGCTCGAGGCAGACTGGCCAGGGTCTGCGCTCTCCTTTCCATCATCGCGTGCGTTCATCTCATCCGTGCGCAGCACCCAACCTTCCGGAATTTTGCAGGCGAGGCCGAGCGTTTTATTGCGGTAAAGGCCGTTGATTGCGCTGCCGGCCTCAAGCCCAGAGTTGGCGGGACCTTTGCTGATATGTTTCGCGGAATTCGAAGAGGATGGCGGTGAGCTTTGAGCCGCCGCCAAACGAAATAGCGCCAACGCTATCAAGGCGACAACAATCGGGCGACAATATGTCCGCCGCAATTCCATTCTGCCATATTAGCGGATGCGCCAGACTCCCGGGCCGGCTCATAGCAAGTGAAGCGCTAGGCCACTTTCCCCATCACCGGCTGAGTACAGTGAGCGCAGCGGCGAGCGTCAATAGGAATCTCGCTCAGGCATTCAGGACATTTCTTGGTCGTGGGGTCAGGCGGCTTTGCACCGCGATTCATGCGAGCCACGAGGGCATTGAGCGGAAGAACCACAAAGAAGTAAACCACGGCCGCGATCAGAATGAATGAGACGCCCGCATTGACGAAATCACCAATGGGAAACTCGGTGCCGTGGACATAAAACTTCAGGCTCGAATAATCCGGCTTCCCGACGATCACCGCAATGAGCGGGGTGATAAAGGCCTTAGTCAGGCCCGCGACCACGCCTGCGAAAGCCGCGCCGATGACGACTCCCACCGCCATGTCCACGACGTTGCCGCGCAGGATGAATTTTTTAAAGCCGTCTAGCATGTGCATCGCTCTCCGAAATGCAAGTGTTCGGTAATGTAAGGCAGGCGCAGCGGTAGGTCAAGAGGTGCGCAGGAACGTCTTAAATCTTCCGCGAAGAGTTCAGATATTTGGGAGATCCCTCATTTCGCCTGAAAAACCTCTTCATTCGGGATGACGCCAGGGAAGTGCTCGACCGTCAGATCCGCATCGGCATGACGATGTAGCGGTACTTGTAGTCGTCGCCTTCGGCGGGGCGGAATTGGCCGGCGGATTGGGGATCTTTCAGTTCCAGGCGGACTTCGCTGGTGCCAGCCGCTTTCAAAAAATCCACTAAATATTGCGCGTTGAAGCCGATGGTCAGCGGCTCGCCGGTGTAGGGGGCTTCGATCGAATCCTCAGACTCGCCAGCTTCAGTGGAAGATGCGGAAAGCTTGAGCTCGCCTTTTTCCAGGCGCAGACGGACGGCGCGCGAGCGCTCGTCGGCGAATTGAGCCACGCGAAGAATCGCGGAATTTAATTCATCGGAATTCAGCGGAACGACTTTGCTGTTGTCTTTCGGCAGCACGGCTTCGAAGTTGGGGAATTGTCCGGTGAGTTGGCGCGACGTCAAAAGGCGGCTACCGATACGGAAGAATAAAGTCGAATCGTCTTTCGCAAATTCGATGGTCTCGGCGTCGGTGGAGTCGAGCAGGGATTTCAATTCGTCCATCGCTTTTTTCGGGACCAGAGTTTTCAGTTCGCCGGAGACGCCCTCGAATTTTTCTCCGGCGCGCTCGCAGTGGGCCAGGCGATGACCGTCGGTCGCGACCATGGTGATGGACTCAGGCTTAAGCAGCATCAGCGCGCCATTCAGCGTGTACCGCGATTCTTCATTGGAAATCGCAAAGCCGGTGCGGGCGATCAAACCGCGCAGCACCTGAGATGGAATCGTGACTGTGCCTCCCGTGGGAAACGCCGGCAGGCTGGGAAAATTGGATTTCGCCATGCCAACCATCTTCGTGTTCGAACGGCCGCAGCGAATGCTGACCCAATGATTTTCCAGCAGCTTAATGGTGATGTCGGCGTCGGGCAGCAGCTTTACGTAGTCGTGAAGTTTGCGCGCCGGGATGGTGCAGGATCCGTCTTTTTTTACTTTGGCGCTGCACGAGGTTCGCAGACTCAGATCGAGATCGGTGGCGGTGAGCGACAGGCGGTCGCCCGCGGCCTCGAATAAATAATTCGACAGGATGGGAATTGTGGTCTTGCGCTCGACCACGCCTTGGGTGGCGGTCAATTCCCGCAGCAACTCGGATTTGCTGACCGTGATTTCCATCGTTCCCGTCCCCGCAGCAACCGCGGCCTCGACCGGCATAAAGTCCGTCTCCCTGATGCTCGGGGCTAAAGCCCCAAATCATTTCTACGCTTCACGGCACGGCTGAAGCCGTGCCCTTTCACAAACCTTGTGCCTGCTTCGCGGCACGATTCAAATTCGCACCCTTCGCCGGAATCCCCTTCTTGGTCAGTGCTTGAAGCCCTGCCCAATCACTATCAAGTGGCTTGCTGCTACTTTTGTTACTACCTTATATCAAATACAAAACCTATAAAACCAGCAGTAACAGAAGGGCCTTCGGAGAAGTGGAAAACCGCGCCAACTACCCTGTTCTCACCGCGTTTCCGCCCTTCCCTTGATGTTAGAAATCGGTCCCGAACATGGCGGAGCCGGCAGTGTAAAGCGGCCACGCTTCCGATTTCTTTCCTGCCTTGCACAACTTCCACATCGTATTCACAGGTCCCTTAAAGGAAGACTGGACTGGTGAGTGGAAAAATCAATCGCGCACGGGTTTCACCCGCCTAATTGCTCGGTCAGTTTGTTGATGAGCCTGTTTAAATCTTTGTCGTTCTTGCGGAGCTCTTCAATCTTTTCGACTGAGTGCAGCACGGTAGTGTGATGCTTGCCGCCGAACTGGCGACCGATCTCCGGCAGCGAAGCTTCGGTCATGTGCTTCGCCAGGTACATGGCAACCTGCCGCGGATAAACAATCGCGCGAGAATTATTCTTTGCCTTGATCTCGACCAGGCGCAGGCCGAATTGTTCGGCCACCATTTTTTGGATCGACTCGATCGTAACCTTGCGCGCCTGGGAGTCGATGAAATTTTTCAACACCTGCTGCGCGTATGGAAGCGTAATCTCGGCGCCGATGAGAGACGAGTGCGCAACCAGACGGATGAGCGCCCCCTCAAGCTCGCGAACGTTGGAACGGATGTTGGAGGCAACGTAGAGAGCAACGTCGGTAGGCAGGCTTACTTTTTCCTGCTCGGCTTTCTTTTGCAGGATGGCGACTTTGGTTTCGAGATCCGGCGGCTGGATGTCGGCAATCAGTCCCCACTCGAAGCGGCTGCGGAGGCGGTCTTCGATCTCCGCCAGTTCCTTCGGCGAGCGGTCGCTGGCAATCACGATCTGCTTCATCGACTCGTGCAGCGCGTTGAAGGTGTGGAAGAATTCTTCCTGCGTGCGCTCTTTGCCGGTAAGAAATTGGATGTCGTCGATGAGCAGCACGTCAACAGTCCGAAAGCGGTCGCGAAAGCTGGTCATCTTGTCGTAGCGCAGCGAGTTGATCATGTCGTTGGTGAATTTTTCGCTGGATACGTAAGAGATGGCGGTCTGCGGCTGCCGGCGCTTGATCTCGTGCCCAATAGCCTGCATGAGATGCGTCTTGCCCATGCCGACTCCGCCGTAGAGAAAGAGCGGATTGTAAGCCTTGGAAGGCCGTTCGGCGACGGCCTGGCACGCAGCGTGCGCGAACTGGTTGCCGCTGCCGATGACGAAGGCGTCGAAAGTGTAGCGCGGATTCAGTTGCGCGGCGCCGTCCCAGTCGAAGCGCGATTGCGAGGGCGAGCCGGAGGCCGCGGGAGTGAGTCCGCCATCGTGCCGCACCGGAGTCGCGGCAGGATCGTCTTCCTGAGTGACGAACTTCACGTCATTGAAGCCGAGATTCAGATTGTCGATGGCTTCCTGAATCAGGTCGGCGTATTTATCGCCGGCGTGGCGGAACTCGACGGTAGGAACGCGAACGAAAAGAACGCCGCCGCTGGAGTGGCTGTAGCGCGTGGGCTTGAGCCAGGTGTCGTAGGAGTGGCGGTTGATTTTCTTTTCCAGCGCATCGAGGATGCGCGCCCAGGGGTTCGGGGAGATAGTTGTGCTAGGAACTGACATATATGAAATATTCACCACGGCGCTCCGGCGGCTGGTTAGAGAGCGCCTGTTCAAAACTCTCGTTTTACGGCGTAGCTGGAAACATTAAGTTTACTGCGGAAAGCGACCGATTTACGGTGCGCGGCTGCCCAAAGCAAAAGATTTTTTGAAGCCCGATCAGTGCGGCATAGTAGCACAAATTTTTTTGTCGCGTAAAAAAGTTCAAGAGCAATTTTTCCGCGAATGAATATTCAGAACCCGCTCTCGTGGCGCTGTCAAGTAGCGCGATGGTAACTGCCGCGCAGATAGTGCAAAGATCGTGCGCTACGGTCACCATGATTTATCGATGTGATTGAAGCGATTGACCCTCCTTGTTCTCCATGCTAACGTTCACATCCCAGAAGCCGTTCCAAGGTTCGCGCAGAAGGTGTCCATGTTCCCAGCGAAAGTGTTCCCAGCGAAATCACTTCTCCCCTCAAAATCACTGCTCCAACAGAAATTATTCTGGATTCTCCTCACGACGTTGCTCTCGCTCTTGTGCGTATCCTGTGGTAGCTCCAGCGTCGGCAATCAAGACCTTTCGCCGGCACAAGCCGAGGCAATCTCGCAGCAGGTTGTGACCGCCTTGCAGGGTGCTCTGGCATCCACTGAATCAGGCTTTACCGGCTTGCAGTCCGCGCATCCGAGCATCGCAACACTGATGCACGAGGCTACCCCGTCGCAGGCTTCGGATTGCACCATCAATTCGAACGGTGAAACCTGCAACATCCCGATTACTTATACTGGCCCCTGTCCTGGCGGAGGAACCATCGGAGTCTCTGGCGATCTGGACTTCACTCTAAACAATTCCGGCGGCGGCACTGACTCTACTTCCATCACAGTCACGCCAACGAATTGTGCCGTATCGAACCTGACGATCAACGGAGACCCTAACGTCACAGTGACGACGCAGGTCAGTTTCGCCGATGATCAGCTTGAGTTTCCGCTGACATTCAACGAAAGAGGCGCCGTGTCCTATGGGCCGAAGCCTTCAGGAACCTGTAGCCTGAATGTGGCCCTCACCATTAATTCGCAGAGTAGTTGCACCATTAGCGGCACCGCCTGCGGTCAGCCGGTCAGCGGAAGTTGCTAGCTTGCGGAGATCTGTGAGCACGGGAGCCTCGGCGATTGGCGCATAAGCTCACCGTCATTTATACTTACAGTTTGCCCTAACACTGTTGCAGCAATCAGGAGCGAGCTACTTTGCCCAAGCGTACATTCCAACCCAACCGGCGCAAGCGATCGAAGGTGCACGGATTTCGCACGCGCATGAAGACCCAGGGCGGCAAGAAAGTTATTTCCCGCCGTCGCGCCAAGGGGCGCAAGCGGGTCTCAGTAAAACCAGGTTTCCGCGAATAATCCAGCGGCGCGGAGTGTACCGCCGCGCCCATCCAGCATTGTTCCAGTCTCGTCGACCCGTCGGTGGTGAAGACATGTGCGATTGTGACCTGGAAATAGCGCTGGGAAACTAGAGTCATTGTGACCGCCAGTGTGCCTGCAGAATCGAATCGCCGAGAATCGACGGGACGAGAATCGAATGGACCGGAATCGCGGCCCCAAGTCGCGGCGCGATCCGGCCGCGGTACTTTTTCTCGCAGCGCGCGGCTTTTGCGGCACGCTGATTTCGAGCGCGTGTACAAGCTGGGGCGGCGGCATTTCTCGGCATCCATGACTGTATTTTATTTATCGCGGCCAAGCCCGAGTGTCATCGCCACTGAGGTTACAACCGCTCCGTCGGCCACTGGTTCAGGGTTGCGGGTCGGATTCACCGTAGGCCGCGCTTTAGGCGGCGCCGTGCAGCGTAACCGGATGAAGCGGCGTTTGCGCGAGGCCGTGCGGCTCACCAGGCCGGTGGCGGGCCCAGCCGCGGACGTGGTCATCAATCCGAAGAAGTCGTTGCTGACGACCGACTTCGACGAGGTAGTGAACGAAGTGAGCCGCGCCTTCGTAGTAATAGAACAGAAGCTCGCAGGAAAAATGCGGGAGAGTTATTCGTCGGGACGAGAACGAGGTTCCGGAAGCCGGAAGCCGGGAAGCTGAATCGAATCGAATGCGATCGTTTGCCAAACTCATCACGCTTCAATTGTTGGGAGGCTATAAGTGGGCGATCTCGCCGATGTTTGCGCCGGCCTGCCGCTACGTTCCCACCTGCTCCGAATATGCCATGGAGGCTGTGGAGCGCTATGGCGCGGTGCGCGGCGGTTTGATGAGTGTGTGGCGGCTGATGCGATGCCATCCTTTTGCGCACGGGGGTTACGACCCGGTGGTGAAGAAATTGAATTGCGAAAGATCCTGCCCTCCGACAGGCTCGGGAGAAGCTTTTTCGCAGCAGCGACAAGTGGGGCATCCGTGAGGAAGCGGTAACTTTGCCGGACATTCAAAATCCACAACACGAACCGGGCAGCGAGAAGCGGCTGATGCTGGTCTTTTTGCTGACGTTTATCGTGATGCTGGCTTTCCAACCGTTGTTGAAGAAATATTTTCCGCAAACGGTCACGCCCCAGCAGCAGAATCAAATCTCGCAGCCACAACCTCAGGCCCCCGCCGCGGCTGCGCCGCTTGCGCCGAGCGTTGCCGCGGCTGCTACGGCTAAGACTTCGGCTCACGGAGTCACCAAACAGGCCACCAGCGAAACCGAAACCGTAATCGAAAACGATCTCTATCGAATCACATTCACCAATCGCGGCGCGCAGGTGAAGTCGTGGATTCTCAAGAAATTTGATAACGATGCACAGAACGGGCCGTTGGATCTGGTCAATCAAGCCGCGGCCTCGCAGTACGGATACCCGCTGTCACTGTGGACTTATGACCCGGACCTGCGCGGCAGGCTGAGTTCCGCTCTGTACGTTGCGTCGCGCGAAGGCGCGCAGACCTCTCCGACGACGGTCACGTTCGAATATGCAGACCAGGATTTGGCGGTGCGCAAGACTTTCAAGTTCGACGACACCTACGTGGTGAATGTCGATACCAGCGTGACTTATAAAGGCAGTCCCGTAGCAGCGCTGCCAGCGTGGCCTTCGGGATTCGGAGATCAAGTGACGCCGGCCTTCTGGGCCGCAGGGGCGATCGACTACCAGTACAACAAGAATATCGAGCGCGTTCCGATAAAAAAGATCAGCGGCGGCGGGACCAACCCGGGTCCGTTCCACTGGGCCGGCCCGACAGATTTGTATTTTGCCGCGGTGTTTATTCCCGATGATCCCGCGGCAACCGCAATGGTGACGCTGCGCAATCCGTTGGCGGTGCTGCGCGATCCGCAGAAGGCCGACTCCAAAGAGACTGTGAATGTCGACGTGATCGGCGCGGCCGTGGGAAATTTGCACGGTCCCACGACCGAGCGCGTGTTTGTTGGTCCCAAGGAACTGCAAGTTTTACAGAAAGTGAATGTGCCCGGTGTGTCCGGCGCAGACAATGACCTGAACGGATTGGTGGATTTCGGGTGGTGGGGCATCATCGCCAAGCCGCTGTTCGTGTGGTTGAAATGGACGTACAACCACATTTTCTTCGGTTGGAAGTCGGGCTGGGGATGGGCGATCATACTGCAAACGCTGATCATCAGCTTACTGCTCCTGCCGCTTCGCATTACCCAGATGAAGTCGATGCTGAAGATGCAACGCGTAGCGCCGCAGATTAAGGCCATTCAGGAGCGGTACAAAAAATACAGCTTGCGCGATCCCCGCAAGGCGCCGATGAATGAGGAGATCAGCGCGCTGTATAAGAAGGAAGGCGTGAACCCGGCGGGCGGATGCCTGCCCATGATCATCCAGTTTCCGTTTCTGATTGCGTACTACAGGATGCTCGGCGCAGTGTTGGAATTGAGGCACGCACACTGGCTGTGGATTCATGACTTGTCCGCAGCCGAGCCGTTTCCCTATATTCTTCCCATTCTCATGGTCGTTAGCATGCTGGTGGTGCAGAAAATGACGCCGCAAGCGGGCATGGACCCGGCACAGCAGAAAATGATGACGCTGATGATGCCGCTGATGATGGGCTTCATCTTCTTCCGGCTGGCCGCAGGCTTGAATCTGTATTATGCGGAAGCGAACTTTATTTCGATCGCCCAGCAGGCGGTGATGAACCGGACGGCTCTGGGACGCGAGATGCAAGAGATGATGGCGAAGCGCGCCCGAAAGAAGGAGAAGTGAGAGCTTTTAGCCATTGGCTCTTCGCTTTTAGCTTGAACCCTTTTTTCGAGCAAGAAAAGGATGATCGACGCGGTTGTAGCAGAGTGGTGAATCCGAGGTTCTGTGAAAGAGATTTAAGCTAAAGGCCAAGACCTAATAGCTGAGAGCTGAATTTCATGTCCATTCCTGACAAAGTAGCTGCCGCTAAGAAAATCAATGAATTTCTGCAGGCTGTGGTCACGCACGGCGGACTGCGATTCAAATACCGCATCGTTGTGGATCCGCCGCTGCCCGAGAATCGCGATTGGGAGAAACCAGAGATTCTGGTAGATTTCTCCGGGCCCGATTCGCCTCTGCTTTTAGACCGGGGCGGAGAACTGTTGCGCGCCCTGGAGTTGCTGGCTCTGGAAATGTTGCGTTTGCCTTCCGGCGAGCACGAGAAAATTTCCTTCGACTGCCAGAATCATCGTTCGCTGCGCATTCAAGAGCTGCGGACCGCCGCGACCGTCGCCGCCGACAAAGTGCGCAAGACGGGAACGCCGTATCAGTTCAGCCCAATGTCGTCACGGGAGCGGCGCATCGTTCATTTGGCGTTGCGCGAGGAGGCCGACTTGCGAACCGAAAGTGAGGGCGAGGGAATGCGGCGATGCCTGGTCGTCTATCCCAAAGACTACAAGGCTACCGGAAGGACAGCGCCGCGAACCGATCATTAATCGACAGATTGCACAATGAATGGATCGTTAGGAATACTTGTGAGGACAGCCGCCCTCGGCTGTCCGTGCCGAGCGAAGCTCGGCTGAGTTCTAGACCACTTTCTTGTCCCTTGGCCGGCAAAAATGATTTCTTCCGCCTCGCTATTCGCCTGCGAAACGAGCCAGGCGTCCCACAGTTTATGAGTTAGATTCCTGGGCTGGCGGCAGCACCGGGACTCGGTGAGTCGAAGTTAAGGCACAAAATCTCGAAATCCACTCTCGCGCTTAGAATTCCCCCGACGCTGAATTCCCACTTGTTGCGCTTCATAGTCGTTACTTACGAGCATTCACCGTGCGAGTCGCTTCCGTTTCCCACCTGTTGATCAATTTGAGTCTTATCCATGCTGATTCAAGAAGAAGCCAGCCTTACGAGGGCTAGAACTTTGCCGGAACTTTTACCACTCTCTTCTGAATGGCCCACATCACCAGCTCCGCTTTGTTGTGAATTCCCAGCTTCCGCATCAGATTGAACTTGTGCGCATCGACCGTTTTGACGCTTACTCCTAAAACGTCAGCAGCGGAACGCACCGTTCGCCCTTCGGCCAGCAGCTTCATCACTTCACGTTCGCGCGCCGTCAAGACGCGCTTTCGGGGATGCAGCTCGGCAGGCAGCCAATCCCCGCGCCTTCTTTCCGGAATCGCGACGGTTGTCGCTTCGCCAGCTGCGCGCGTTCTTCTCACCATC
Source organism: uncultured Acidobacteriaceae bacterium (assembly GCA_963801885.1). Taxonomy (GTDB): domain Bacteria; phylum Acidobacteriota; class Terriglobia; order Terriglobales; family Acidobacteriaceae; genus Sulfotelmatobacter. The sequence continues at coordinate 576,943 of CAWDGL010000008.1, read as the reverse complement.
TCCACTAACTCTTCCGACGAGGTCTGACGCACCGCGTAACTGCTGCCCTCCGACGGCGATTCCGCGAGGCTGTCGTCATGCGCGATCAGAAACACTACCTTGCTGAATGGAGAGGTTTGCAGAATCAAACGCTCGGTCTGATCGGCGGCGCAATTAAATATATGCGGATCGGTAATGACCACGTCAGGCCGATGCTCGGATGCCTTTTGCAGGGCTTCGGCAGCATTTCCTGCCTCCGCCACTACCCGAATGCCGGGTTCATCTTCCAGCAAGCGACGCAATCCCTGGCGAAGCAAAACATGATCGTGCACCAGCATGCAGAAGATTTCTTTATGACCAAAGACTTCTTCACCTTCAAATTGTAGGGTGGGGCACAAAAGCCGCTCCTCGATTTCGGGCCAGAGAAATTATGATGCGGCGCGGGTAGGGCTCAGGTTGAGCCCACACTGAAAGGTCGTTGACTCATTGTAACTGTTTGTTTGGCCATTCGGCTCATGAAAAATGCGCGCATTTTTTTCCAGCGCATCACGATTCGGTCGGCGTCGATCTCATTGCCATCAGGTACAATCGAAAAAATTTATGCTGCGATATTTCACAGCCGGGGAGTCGCACGGCGAAGCCCTGGTCGCTTTTCTTTCCGGCGTTCCCGCAGGACTGAAAGTGGATCAGAGTTTCCTCGACCGCGAACTGTGGCGTCGCCAACAGGGCTATGGCCGCGGCGGCCGCATGAAGATCGAGCGAGACTCCGCCCACATTCTTTCCGGTGTGCGGCAGGGAATGACGATTGGCTCGCCCATCTCCATTCAACTCGAGAATCGAGATTGGAAGAACTGGCAGGAATCGTTGCCGGTCAGCACAGGCGACCCGGCAAAACACAAGCGAGTCGCCTCGCCTCGGCCGGGCCACGCCGACCTCGCAGGGGCGTTGAAGTACAACTTTCCTGAAGCTCGCTATGTGCTCGAGCGCGCCTCCGCGCGAGAATCCGCCGCCCGCGTGGCAGTCGGGGGCATCGCCAAACTTTTCCTGCGCGAACTTGGGATCGAAGTCCTCAGCCACGTCATCACCACTGGCAGCGTTACGGTTTCTGACGAAGTCGCGTGGGACAAAATTCGCGCTCTTCATGATCGCGACCAGGCTCGTGAAGAGATTCTTCTCAACTGCGCCGACGAGGAAACTGAGCAGCGCATGAAAGAAGAAGTAGACAAAGTTCTCAAAACCGGCGATTCACTGGGCGGAGTTTTCGAAGTCGTGGCTCACCAGGTTCCTCCGGGCCTTGGCACCTACGCGCAATGGGATGAGCGGCTCGATGCCATGCTCGCCGCCGCCGTCATGTCACTGCAGGCCGTGAAAGCAGTCGAAATCGGCGCGGGCGTCGCGGCAGCTTTTGCGCCGGGCTCCGCCGTGCACGACGAAATCGGCTACACTGCCACCTCCGGTTACACTGCGTTTTCGCGCACTCGAAATAATGCCGGCGGCATTGAAGGTGGAGTCTCTAACGGCCAGGAGATTCGGGTGCGAGGTTACCTGAAGCCCATTTCAACGCTTCGGCGCCCCTTGCAGTCGGTGGATTTTTCCAGCCGCGAGCCCGTCAAGGCTGCTTACGAACGCTCCGATGTTTGCGTGGTGCCGGCCGCGGGTGTCGCTGCCGAGGCCATGGTGGCGCTCACGCTCGCGCGCGCGGCGCTGGAAAAATTTGGCGGCGATTCCATGACTGAAACTCTGAGAAATTTTCAGGGCTACTGTCAGCAGCTAAAAAATTATTGATGATTTATCCCATCGTAAAATTCGGCGATCCGGTTCTCGAAAAGCCCTCCGAGACCGTGACCGTCTTCGACGAAGCGTTGCAGAAACTTGTCGCCGACATGTTCGATTCGATGTACGCAGCCCACGGAGTTGGCCTCGCCGCCCCGCAAATCGGCATCGGACGCCGCATTGCGGTCGTCGACGTCACCTTTCAGGAAGATCCCAGCGCGAAGATTGTCCTGATCAATCCCGAAATTATTCATACCGAGGGCCGGCACAGCCAGAGTGAAGGCTGCCTGAGCATTCCAGATTTTCGCGAGAACGTCACTCGTCCCAACAAAGTGACCATCCGCGCCCAGGATGTTCACGGGAAGGTTTTCGAAAAAACCGGAGAAGAACTGCTCGCCCGAGCCTTCCTGCACGAGACCGATCATTTGAACGGCAAGCTCTACTTCAACCACATCAGCGCCCTCAAGCGCGATCTGATGAAACGCAAAATCCGCAAGCTGGTGAAAGCGGGAGAATGGTAGAGACAGATTGAATCGGGTAATTTTGTAATTGAGTAATTTAAGAAAAGGCTGAAGCGGCTCAAGAAGATGCTGACACGGGCCTGGTCCTCGCCCGTTTTTCAATTACCAAATTACAAAATTACCAAATCACAAGATCACAAAATGTCCCTCGATCTCGTTTTTTGCGGTACGCCGCGCTTCGCCGTTCCTGCGCTCGAGAAATTAGTCGAAGCCGGATTCCGCATCAAGCTCGTCGTCACGCAGCCGGACCGTCCGAAAGGACGCGGTCTCGAAGTCGTCGCATCGCCGGTGAAAGAATCGGCCTTACGCCTCAATCTCCCCATCACGCAGCCCGATCGCATTAAGAGTAACGAACAATTCCGCGCGCAACTCGCCGCGCTCCAGCCCCATACGATCATTATCGTTGGCTACGGCCGCATTATTCCGGGGTGGATGCTCGATCTTCCTCCATTCGGCAACATTAATCTGCACGCATCATTGCTTCCAAAATATCGCGGCGCTGCGCCCATCCAGTGGGCCATCGCGAACGGCGAAACTGTAACCGGCGTTACCACCATGCGAATCGACGCCGGGCTCGATACCGGGGACATTCTGTTGCAACGCGAAATGGCAGTCGAGATCGACGATACTGCGGAAACTCTCTCTCCGCGCCTGGCGCTCATCGGCGCCAATCTGCTGGTCGAAACTTTGCGTCGCCTGGAAGCGCGCACGATTCAACCTCGCCCACAAGATAATTCGCGGGCCAGCCTGGCTCCGATTCTGAAGAAGGAAGATGGCATCGTAGATTTCTCGCGCTCCGCTGCGGACATTTTCAACCGCATCCGCGGCTTTCAGCCCTGGCCTGGCGCGCATACGAAATTCCGCGGCAAGAATTTGCAAATTCTGAAAGCGCGGCAAGCCGAGCAGCTGTTGCCTCCTGCAGAATTACATGCAGATAGCAACCACTTGCTGGTAGGGTGCGGCCACAACACATCTCTCGAACTGTTAGAAATCCAACTCGAGGGCAAGAAGCGCACGGCCGCAGACGATTTCGTTCGCGGATATCGCCCCCAGCCAGGTGAGAAGCTGGGTTAGACTCTGTGTCACTCCGTGCTCGGCGCCTGCCCTGACGCGGGAAGGGTGGTTAAGCTTTTCCCTCCCGAAGCCTACAATCGGAAACAATGTCCGTCTCGCCCGGTCGCGCCGCCGCTTTCGACATCCTCCTAAGAGTCGAGCGCGAATCCTCTTACGCCTCAGATCTTCTGCACTCGGCCAATTACGATCGCCTTTCTATTCCCGATCACGCGCTGGCCACCGAGTTAGTCATGGGCGTTCTCCGCTGGCGTTCGCGCCTCGACGCGGAGATTGCGCTTGTTTCCTCGCAGCCGCTTGTTAAGCTCGATCTCGAAATTCTGATTGCCCTACGTCTGGCCGTCTACCAGTTCCTCTGGCTCGATCGCATTCCGCAGCGAGCAGCTCTTCACGAAAGTGTGGAGCTGGCGAAGCGCGCTCGCAAGCGCTCGGCTGCTCCCTTCGTCAATGCCGTACTACGCAAGCTCTCGGCAAGGCCACGAAATAAAAATGGAATCGAAGACGAGACCGAAGACCAACCAACTCCGCAGGACATAGGGCACTCTTTTGCGCATCCGCCCTGGCTAGTCGAACGCTGGGGCCGCGAATACGGGCTCGCCGTCGCCCGCAAAATTTGCGTACACAACCAGGCAGTCCCTACGACCTCGATTCGCCTGCGCGTGCCGGGCACGGGAAATCGCCAGGAAGAAGAACTGAAAGAAGAAGGAATTGCTCTCGCTTCCGGTGGCCTTCTCGCATCAGCCCGCCGCGTCCAAACCGGAGACGTCACAAACACCGAAGCATTCCGCGCCGGTCGCATCGTCATTCAGGACGAAGCCTCGCAACTCGTCGCCGCGCTCGTCAGTTCTCAAGCCTCTCACGAAGGATCGAGAATTCTGGGCTCGCGAATTCTCGACTGCTGCGCGGCTCCCGGCATGAAGACTCTCGCCATGGCCGACCAAAATCCTGCGACCACAATCGTCGCAGTTGAAATTCACCCCCACCGCGCGCGCCTGCTGCAAAAACTGATTCACGGGCAGGAACCTCGCGTCCAAATCGTCCTCGCCGACGTGCAGCATCTCCCCTTGTCTTTCCCAGGACGGCCCTCCCCGTTCGAGCGCGTCCTCGCCGATGTTCCTTGCTCGGGCACGGGCACGCTCGCGCGCAATCCCGAAATCAAATGGCGACTCAAAGCCGATGATCTTACTGATCTGCACGCGCGCCAAGTCGCGATTCTGCGCTCTGCCATGGCCCAAGTCGCTCCCGGCGGATGCGTCGTCTACTCAACTTGTTCGCTGGAAAAAGAAGAAAACGAAGACGTCGTCGAGCAAGTTTTGTCTAAAAATGAAGGGTCGGAAAGTGGTTCCTTCCGTCTGCACGATTGCCGCGCTGTATTGGATCAACTGAAGAAGCGTGAGGTGCTCACGTGGCCTGATACAGCCTCATTGACGCGCGGACCTTACCTTCGCACCGTGCCGGGCGTGCACCCCTGCGACGGTTTCTTTGCCGCAATCCTCGAGAGAGTTTGAAGAAGTATTGTGGTGGTACATATTTCGTCGGACAACCGGGGCAAAACTCTGGTTTATCGGCGGACATCCGTGTAAATCCGTGGCAAATGACTCAGCGCACGTCAAAGTTAACGGCCGCTCCCGCGAGCACTTTTTGTCCGCCCGCAGGATTCTGCGAAACGACGATGCTCGCGGGCGAGGCCTGCGGCGGCGCTGCCGTTACTGGAGGCGTTACCTGAGGTGCAGGTGACAATGGCGCAAGCTGAATGCTCGGACTCGCAGTGTCACTTGCTGGAGTCGGGGGCACGACTACGCTCACGTTTCCCAACCGAAATCCCGCGTCCTGCAAACTTCGGCTCACGCTCCCGAGAGCCTGTCCTACAAAGTTCGGCATAACAAATGCCTGCGGCTCTGCTGCCACGGTCACCAGCAAACTGATTTTCGGCGCTGCCACCTGAGTTGCGTTCGCCGTGGGGCTTTGCGCCACCACCTGATCCGCCGGAATATCCGGAGCCTGGACTTGCGCCATAGAAGCCACATCCAGCCCGCGGCGGCGGATATTCAGCTCCGCCGCATGTTCGCTTTCGCCTGTCACATCTGGAATGGTCACTCGCGTCGGCCCTAAGCTCTGCGCTACGCGAACCTGCCACCCACGCCGCACCTTCGTTCCCGGCAGCGGCAGTTGCGACATAATTCTTCCCTCCGCAATTTGCGGGCTGTAATACTGGCGTTCGATCGAAACTTGCAATCCGAGTCCCGCGACTTTCCGCTCCGCTTCGACGGGAGCGAGCCCCACCAGCGGAGGCACTGCGACCTCCTGACCATGAATGGCAAACTGCATCGCCGTCAGCGCCGATATCATGGCAACAATAATCAGCACCAGCGCCAGCAACGCAAATCGAATCGCAGATTTCATCGAGAGAGTTTCAGCTTATCGAATTCAGAGTCTCAGCCTATCGAATTCCAGTTTTGTAAATCCAGTTATAACATTGGCGTCATCCCGAAGAGCGGCGCACTTCAGCCGCGCCAGGGATCTCCCAAATGGAGATCCTAGTCTTCGCCGGGGGCTGGTTCCCCACATCCGAATCCTGACTCCTAGCACGACCACGAAAAAGGCTGCCCCACTCGCCGCGGCTTTCGGCGAGTGGGTACCCCGGACCCATATGGGTCAGTCCTCGGCTGGCGTATCATGTTCCATACTCGATGATTATGCCTCGCTACTTGAAACCGGTCGCTCTCGTCATAATCTTGGCCGCAATTCCGCCATGCGTCCACGCGCAAAGGATGGGCGGCGGCGGCACTGCGCACTTCGGTGGAAGCTACAACCGCAGCGGTTATGGACGCTCTTCATTTTTTCCGCTGGCATTCTCCGATATTTTTTACGGCAATGATTTCCTAAGTGCGGGATATCCCGTCGCATCGCAGCCGCCAGTAATAATTCTTCAAGCTCCTTCGGCCGCATCTGCGCTCGAGCCTTCCGCGCCGAATCAGCCGTTAATGATCGAACTGCAAGGCGATCGCTACGTGCAAGTGAGCGGCGGAGAAATCGCGGACTCGCGTAGGACTGGTGGAGAAAGTATTGAGCCGCAAGCGCAGCGCAGGCAGGAATGGCGATTTGGCGCTGAGAGCGCGCCAGTGGCTGCAAGAAAATTAGCTCCCGCAGTTCTGGTATTTCGCGACGGTCATCGCGAGGCGGTTTCCAACTACACCATCGCAGACGGAGTCCTCTACACCAGCGGCGATCCGTATACAGGCGGATCATGGAATAGAAAAATCAAACTCTCATCGTTGGACCTGACTGAGACTCTCAAGTCGAATCAAGAAGCCGATGTAAAATTTCAGCTTCCCACCGCTCCAAACGAAGTGATCGTCCGTCCATAAAAATTCTTTCGCGATATTGCCTCTTTGGCGAGTCCTCGATCCTCATGCTTCCGCGCCCGATTCCGGGACGACAAAGAGTGCCGAAAGCGGCCTCATCTCCGTCAACATGTGTCCCGAACCGCACTCGTTTACGTGGTATAATCAAGACAGCTTCCAAAAGGCTTAACGTCCTGTAAATGCAACCAGTTAGAAGGTTCGCGAAACTCCGCGTCATTGCCTTCATGTCGTATAAAGTGCCGCTGAAAGCAGAGCTAAGAGCTAGAAGCTGAATCATGGCTGACGATCAAAATCCCGAACTTCCCCTCACTCCTCCGCCCGGCGGCGATGGCCCCGGCGCGTTGAACATTCAACCCGTCAACATTGAAGAGGAGATGAAGCGGTCCTATCTCGACTATTCCATGTCGGTGATCATCGGCCGCGCACTTCCCGACGTGCGTGACGGCCTAAAGCCCGTCCACCGCCGAATACTTTTCACTATGGCGCAGATGGGGTTGCAGCCGAATCGGGCTACGCGAAAGTGCGCGAGGATCGTCGGCGAAGTGATGGGCAAGTATCATCCGCATGGGAATCTGGCAGTTTATGACGCGTTGGTTCGGCTGGCGCAAACCTGGAGCATGCGCTATCCACTGATTTTTGGGCAGGGAAATTTCGGCTCGGTTGACGGAGATCCGCCCGCAGCCGATCGTTACACCGAGGCCAAACTGGCCCAGGTCTCTACGGCGCTGCTCGAAGATCTCGACAAAGAAACTGTCGACTTCCACGACAACTACGACGGCAGTGAAATCGAGCCCGATGTTTTACCCGCGCGCATTCCGAATCTTCTGATCAATGGTTCCGACGGAATTGCGGTCGGCATGGCCACAAAAATTCCTCCCCACAATCTCACCGAGATCGTCGACGCTACGATTACGCTGGTGAACAACCCCAACGCGCAGCTCGCCGAGATTTTGAAATTCGTTCAGGGCCCTGACTTTCCTACGGCCGGCATCATTCACGGGCGGGCCGGAGTGTTCGAGGCTTACCGCACGGGGCGCGGCCGTTTCATGATGCGCGCCAAAGCTGCGATTGAAAACATTAACAAAGACCGGCAGGCGATCATCGTTACCGAAATTCCCTACCAGGTGAACAAGTCGCGTCTGGTCGAGCGCATCGCGCAATTGGTAAACGACAAAGATATCGAGGATATCTCCGACATTCGCGACGAAAGCGATCGCGACGGCATGCGCATCGTCGTCGAACTCAAGCGCGGAAGTGAACCGCAAATTGTTTTGAACCAGCTTTTCAAGCACACGCAGATGCAGGAAAGTTTTTCCATGATCCTGCTGGCGGTGGTGAATGGGCAGCCTCGCGAAATGGGGCTGATCCAGACCATTAAATATTTCATCGAGCATCGCGTCGATGTCGTCCGCCGGCGGACCGCTTATCTGTTGCAGAAGGCGAAAGACCGCGAGCACATTCTCGAGGGTTATCTCACCGCGCTCGATCATCTCGACAATGTCATCACCATCATTCGCGGCAGCGCCAACCGCGCCGACGCCCGCGAAAATTTGGTTCTTTATTTCGGCGGCAAAAAGATCGACATCAATACCACCGGCCGCGCTCCCAAGCTCGACGCCGAAAAGCCTTTCACCACCCGGCAGGCCGACGCAATCCTCGAACTACAGTTGCATCGTTTGACCAAACTTTCGATTGATGAGATTGCGAACGAATTGAAAGATGTTCGCGGCAACATCGCCGAGTACGAATCGATTCTCGGCTCCGAGAAAAAGTTGCGCAACGTCATCATCAAAGAGCTGGAAGAAGTTAAGAAGTTGTACGGCGATGAACGCCGCACGCGTCTGGAAGATGAAGCTGCGGAAATTGTTCTCGAAGATCTCATCGCCGACGAGCAGGTCGCGGTTACAGTCAGCCACTCGGGCTACATGAAGCGCACGCCGATTTCAACGTATCGCATGCAGCGCCGTGGAGGCACGGGGCGCACCGGCATGAAGACTCGCGATGAGGATTTCGTCGAGCATCTTTTCATCGCTTCGACGCACGCTTACATTCTGATTTTTACCAACAAGGGACGCGTTTACTGGCTGAAGGTTTATGAAATTCCCGACGTCAGCGCCGCCGGTAAAGGCAAGCACGTCGGCAATCTGATTGGCCTGCAACCGGGCGAAACCACGAAGACAATGCTGGCCGTTCGCAATCTCGAGGAAGAAAATAAATACGTTTTCTTCGCCACGCGCAAAGGGCTGGTCAAGAAATCGGAGCTGCGCGAGTTCATGCACGTGCGCTCGAACGGCATCAACGCGATCGCCATTGAAGATGGTGACGAACTGGTGGCCGCCCGCATTACCGACGGCAATCAGATTGTCTTTCTGGCTTCGCACGAAGGCATGGCGGTGCGCTTCGACGAAAGCCACGTGCGTCCGATGGGCCGCGGCGCATACGGCGTCTGGGGCATCGACCTCGACGAGAAGGACTACGTAGTCGGCATGGCGACTACGACCAAACCCGACGCTCCTGCGCCAAAAGCAGCTCCCGAAGCTGGCGAAGCCGAAGTGGTCGACGTAGCGGTGAAAGGCAAGCTCATTCTTTCGGTCACGGAAAACGGCTACGGCAAGCGCACTCCCGCCGATGAATATCGCCTGACCAACCGCGGCGGCAAGGGCGTGATCAACGTTAAGACCACCGAGCGCGTCGGCAAAGTCGTGGGCATCGCGCAAGTCGACGAAACTTCCGAAGTCATGCTGATCAGCCACTACGGCAAAATCATCCGCATGGACTCGACGACGATCCGCGAATCGGGCCGCAACGCGCAAGGCGTCCGCCTGCTGAACATGGAACCCGGGGATCGCGTCGCCGCGGCGGTGGTCATTGCTCCGGATGCCGCTCCTGAGGGGGCGAATGGGGGCACGCTGATTCAGTAGGAGGCACGATTAGGCGATCGGATTCTGAATATCGTCGAGCTTCGTTGGGGACAACAAGAATACCTGAGCGAAATGCCTGTACTTCCGGCGAATCGTCTTCATGTCCTCCATTTCGAATCTGTCGGTGCCCTTATGAAAACGTTGGAGGCTTCCAAACAAACAAGCCTGCCAGCAAAGGGGAAAGATGAGAAGGGTATCCGGATGCCTTATTGCTTCGACGATTTCTGCTGCCCGGCCTTCAACAATGAACGGTGCTTCGGTAGTGACAAATGGCGCAGCGACCGATTCGCAATACCGAATTGCCCAATTGAAATTCCAGAGCCAATCTGCTCCCTTAGCAATTTCCTCGCGCATCTGCGTAATAGCCCGATTCTTAATCAAGGGTGCAGACAGCGGAGCAGCGTCGCCGACGGTCAACGTTCTCCCCTCAGGATGCACTTCCTTAATTACTGAGGCGAGAATAGTTTTTCCCTCCTCTTCCTTCTGCGCGAAAAACAGAGGAGACCTGACTCGTATCATCTGCATATATCTCAAGAGAAATTCGACATGCCGGTGCCAGTTCTTAAATCCCTTGGAAAGCAGTCGCGCACGAATGCTCGGAAACTCGTTTTCCAACTCTAGGAAGGCCGAATCTGCCGTCTCCACAGATTTCAAAACGTCGTCTTCCCCGGCGTAATCATAAAACCCTTCTTCATAGGCGACTTGCTTTGTGCTCTTCATCGACCACTTCTCATGTGGAATAGCTAGGTGCCAAAGTGGCTGAGGGAGATTCTCGCGGGCAGGGTCGATGAACCCTCTCAGATAGCCTTGAGGGAGATAGTGATCTCGCCTACCCGTTTTGACCGTCACAATTCCTGATTGTAGACAATCATCTCTCGATTGAGTGAAATCGGCGGATCTCTCTCTGGCTCTTGACTTCGCTGTTGCGATCAGCGTAGCGCGCCGGGGTTTTCGGTTCTTCGCAAAGGGCTGGCCGTGACCGGCAACGTCTCAGGGGAGCATCGCTGGCCACCTTGCAATTGAACCCAAGGATGGGGCCGACGAAAAGGTTATGGCTCCGTGAGTTGACCTCTCAGAAGGTCTTCAAGGTACTTCGCCATCATCGAGACGTCGAGCTTTCCTATCATCCCATGCTCGATCCGCAGCCTCCAGCGCGTCGTAGTATGGTTGTCGGTTTTCTCGGATGCGCTCGGGAACAATTCTCTTACCGGGAGAAGCGTACCCTGCTTTAGACAAATTAAATAGTAACAAGCTGCTCGCGCTGTCCGCCCGTTCCCTTCAACGAAAGGGTGAATCCAGTTCAATCTCCAAAGGGCATATGCAGCCAGCCATGTAGGATGATCTACGATGGTCCAATTTTCGTGGATGAGCGAAAAGAAGCGATCCATCAAATTTGGGACATCATTGAAATGAGGTGGTGTGTGTTTGCCTACGTAAATCGGGTCTTCTCGGTATCGCCCTCCAAACTGAGCGATATTTGCAACGGCAGCATAATTGAGCGCCCACAATGTGTATTTGTCGAACGCTTCGATTTTCTTTTCTAAGCCGATTTCGATGCAATTGGACAGGAGATCGTACTGTCTCAGAAGGTTCTGTTCCTGAATCCGTGTGTACAGCGTGGGGTTGTCTCTTTCGCGTACCGACATTTGTATAAAAAATTGGCCCGCTACGGATCTTGCGGACCGTGCTAAATAGAAAGACTTCACGGTAGAAGGCGAATGTGCTCGGACGCCTTTCGCACGCTATCTTTGGTAATGGCTTTGGCATTGGCTGGGGCATTGCCGAATGCAAAGCTGATTCTCTGCTCTCGCAAATCGTCTTCCGTCACAGGTTTTTGTCGCGCTGCTTCCAATGCCTTTGCCAGTTCAGGGTCAGTTTTGATGTCTCCGATGAATTGTTTGCGGTCCGCCATTGCTCCATCACCTTCTTTCGCCATTTGTTCGGAGTGGCGAACATGATAATAGTCTGTCATCTTCCTGTGTCAATAGTTTAATGGTACACGCCTATGAAATAAAGAGGTTCGATCTCGATGTGAGTCTGCCAATGTTCCTCGGGAGGATTGACAGCTTTGCGTTTGTAATCGATACGTGCAGGGCATATTTTCGGTCGCCACGGCTCGAGCAATGCGCATCGCCACACTTAACACGCGGCGGAGATGGAGCGATATGAGAATTTCTGTCGTCCCTACGGGACTTAGTTCCTATTTTCTGACACTTACCCAAGACTTACGTCCCTTCGACAGGCTCAGGGCAGGCTCTGGGCTATTATGCCCCTACGGGGTTGGGAACGGGCCGGGAAGTCAGCGTTCGAACTTCGCTAGTTCCTGCCTGCTCCTGGTTAGCAGGTTCCAGGCTCCGCGGTAGCATTCGTAGCGGTAGCAGGCTTTCTTCACTGGCGGCGTGACTGGGCTTAGCATTGCCATGGTGAGCCGTCGTGCGCCGAGCAGCAGGGCTGCGGGGATGAGATACCAGGCGTCTACTGGAATGACGTAGGCAGCGAACAGGTCGATTTGGTCGAGGGAGTAGTCGCGCTTCTTCAGGTAATTGGGCGTGAACATGCATCGATAGCCCGCGCCGGAGCGGGAGGTTGTGGACTTGACCTGGACTCTGAGAAAGTTCTGGGCGTGTTCGATGCCGACGTCGTAAGCCTGCATGTCTCCCCAAGGCTTGCTGACGATGAAGCGGCGCTGCGCGGCCTGCGCCATGAATTGCAGCTCGACCCATTCGCCGCGCTGCTTGAAGCTGGTGAATCGTTCCCAGTGTCGCTTGGAATTAGTGCTTTTCCCTATGCTCATCCCACGCCCTCCGCTAGGCTCTCTCACTCGCTGCGCTCGTATTCGGCTGCGGGCGGACGAATGCGTCCGCCGCCACGCGAGCAGGTTTGGCCCGCCTTGCCTGCAGTGCGGCCAATAAAAAAGGCGCGACCGGTGGATCGCGCCTGTTGGACCATGAATTGTCTCTATATTTTTAGAATATCAGTTTCGACGGGGTAAACCGGAAAGGGTTGGAGACTTTATATTGTCATTCCTTTCATGCGGTTAAGGCCGATCGTGTAGTTTCTGCCTATTGACAAGATTTCGGCAAGAAGGTTTTTTTCTATTTTTCCACCAGCGCCATCACGTGTTCGGGGTAACGCTCGCCGGCGGCTGACTGCGGCGGGAACACTTCGTCGATTTGGCGCAAGTCTTCTTTCTGTGAGTTTGATGTCGAGCGCGGCGACATTCTCTTCCAGATATTTGCGCCGCTTCGTGCCTGGGATCGGAACGATGTCGTCTCCCTGGGCGAGGACCCAGGCCAGCGCCAACTGCGAGGGCTTGCAGTTTTTTTCTTTTGCGATCTCTTCCACGCGGCGGACTAGATCCAGATTCTTCTGGAAATTCTCGCCCTGAAAGCGCGGGCTGTTGCGGCGATAATCGTCGGCTGGCAGATCTTCAAAGCGCTTGAATTGGCCGGTGAGAAAGCCGCGGCCAAGCGGGCTGTACGCCACGAATCCGATTCCTAATTCGCGGCAGGTCGCGAGGATTTCCTGCTCGGGGTCGCGAGTCCACAAAGAATATTCCGTCTGCAAGGCCGTGATGGGATGCACCTTGACGGCCCGCCGCAAAGTCTGGGCCGAAGCCTCGGAGAGGCCGAGATAGCGCACCTTGCCCTGCTTGACCAGGTCTGCCATGGCGCCTACGGTTTCTTCGATGGGCGTGTCGGGATCGACGCGATGCTGGTAGTAGAGGTCGATGGTTTCGACTCCCAGGCGGCGGAGGCTGGCATCGCACGATTTGCGAACATAGTCGGGCTTGCCGTTCACTCCGCGCGCATTTGGATTGCTTGGGTCGCGGACGATGCCAAACTTTGTGGCCAGCACGATCTTGTCGCGCTTGCCTTTGATGGCGCGGCCGACTAATTCTTCGTTGGTGTGCGGGCCGTAGACATCGGCGGTGTCGAGAAAGTTGATTCCGAGTTCGAGCGCGCGATGAATGGTGGCAATCGACTCCTCGTCGTCGCGTCCGCTGTAAAACTCCGACATGCCCATGCAGCCCAAGCCTTTGGCGGAAACTTTGAGACCACTGCGTCCGAGTTCGCGAATTTGCATATAAGACCCTCTGCGGATGAATGTGAGCGGATAGGTTAGTAGATGCTCGGGGAGTTGGTGAGGGTGCTACGAATGTTTGTGACGCGGATTCGGTGTGTGTGCGGGGGCTAAAGCCCAGTTTCCAGGAGGCGCACGAAGCGGCGCTTTCAGCGCCGCTCTTCCACGGTGCATTATGGGACTATGCGAATGCGAGGTTTCGCGTTGGGAAGGACCTCCCCAATCTGTACGGCGGAGATTCCTGCATCGATGAGAGCTTGTGTGAGTTGCGGACCTTGCGGCGTGGAGATCAGCAACCCTCCTGCGGTCTGAGGATCGAAGAGCATCGTTCTGAGGTCTTCGGAGACTGCTCCTTCGTACTCGACAATACATTCGGAAAAGTCGCGGTTGCTTTTGAGCCCGGCAGGGATATATCCGGCGCGCACGCACTCGAGAGCTCCGTCGAGCAATGGGATTTTTCCCGCGGAAATGTGGAGTGAAACATTTGACGCCAGAACCATTTCGCGGCCGTGTCCGATCAAGCCGAAGCCGGTGACGTCGGTCATGGCATGGACTTCGAAGTTGCCTGCGGCGATCACTTCTGCGGGGCGCTTGTTTAACGTAGTCATGGATCGAACCGCCGCGTCGGTCCAGTGCGCCTCGGCTTTTCCTTTCTTGATTGCCGTGGCAATTACGCCCGTGCCTAATGCTTTCGTGAAGAGCAGAGAATCTCCGACTTTGGCTCCAGCATTCGTAAGAATTTTCTTCGGGTGCACCACGCCTGTCACCGAATAACCGAATTTCGTTTCTTCGTCGCGAATGCTGTGGCCGCCGATCACGCTGCAGCCCGCTTCGATCATCTTGGATAATCCGCCAGCGAGAATGCGTTCTAAGATTTCGAGATCCGCTTTTTCAGGAAAACAAACGAGGGCAAGCGCGGTGACCGGCTTTCCGCCCATGGCATAGACGTCGCTGAGGGCGTTGGTCGCGGCGATTTGTCCGAAGGTGTAGGGATCGTCGACTACGGGCGTGAAAAAATCTACGGTTTGCACCAGCGCCTGATCGGCAGTGAGTTGATACACTCCGGCGTCGTCGGCGTGGTCGAAGCCGACCAGAACATTGGGGTCGTGTTGCCGGGCTAATTTCCCAAGCACCGTGTCCAGCGCCGCCGGACTCAGCTTGGAAGCTCAACCCGCAGCTTTCACAGATTCCGTTAGCCGAAAGGGCTTCGTTTCTGGCATGGGTTCATTGTAGCGGGAAGGAAAGCTGCGAGAGCGGGACGACTATTTCACCGTTACATCGGTGATTCGGAGATCGGGATATTGGCGGTTCCACTGCGCAGAAATGCTGTCGAAGGTGAGGCGGAAATGTTCCGTCTGTGCCGGCGCGAGCGGAGCGACGCTGAGATCAACGGCGTCGGGGTAGGCGCCGGTCGTTTTCAGCACGCGCAGCGGCAGTTCTTCACGCTGCGCCACTTGTCCAATGTCATCTTTGAAAGTGACTTCCACCACGGCGTGCGTGACGGTTTTGTCGCCAGTGTTGGTGATGCTGCCATCGATGTAGCTTACGGTCGCGCCAATGAAATTTTCCGCAGCGCTCATTTTGAAATCGGAAAGCTTCAGGCTGGCGATGTAGGGCGAGGCCGTCTTGGCGACTTTGGGCGGTTCGCGCAAGAGAAACGCGGCTGCGAGCGCCAGCGCAATGACGACAAAGACCGCTATTCCGATAATCAAACGGCTGGAGTCGCGTTCTTCGGCGGCCGGCGTTGGCTGGCCCAGATTTGGTTGACCCGGACTTCCCATGAAAGGAATTGTAGGCTGTTGTATTTTGATTGTCGATTTTGTGGAAGTAAATGATGCAGTTTGGGAAACGCTTCGTATCAGGGCATCGCTTCAGCGATGCCGCAAAGGCGACGACTCCAGGTGGCTTCAGCCGCAGGAGGCTTGCCCTCCGCACAGCGGCTAAAGCCGTTTCCTCTCCGGCTCTTGCGGCATGCCTGAAGGCATGCCCTGATACGAGTCGCTTTTCAGCCGCAAGGGCGACGACTCCAAGCGGCTTCAGCCGCAAGAGGACTTGCCCTGCGGCACAGCGGCTCAAGCCGTTTCGTCTCTGCCGCTCTTGCGGCATGCCTGAAGGCATGCCCTGATACGAGTCTCTCTTCGAGTTGCGCCGTTATGGCTTAGCTTGTAGCAGAAACAGGTTTCCAATTACGGCGCGGTTCGCAAGAATGCGACCAGGAATAAAAGGCCAAACAGGAGATCGACGCCAGCAAAGCCCAGGTCTGACGGATGCAGTCGGTGCTGGAGAAATAGAACTAAGAGCGAGACTCCGTAGCCAAATTTTTCGAGCATGGAAGGAATCATCATCATGCGAAAGCGCAGCGGATCGCGCGCGATGACGAAAAACGCAACTTGCCACGCCAGGCCGACGCTGACGAATCCGTAATAAAAGCCGGGGTGGGTGATTGCCGGAGGATCCTGCCGCCCGATCGTATCGAACATGAAATACAGCGGCGTGAGGATTAAAACACCCCAGATGCCGGCAATCCAGAAAACTATTTTGGCGAATTTCATTTTGGCTGTCTCTTAGCCGAGTTTCTTAACGGAACCGTTGATTGATGCAAAAACAGAATCGGAAGCCTCGACCGGCAGAAGGTCCGTCGCGCTGCCCGGGGCTAAAGCCCCAAATCATTTCTACCCTCTTCGGCACGGCTGAAGCGGTGCCCTTTCACAAACCTTTTGCCGCTTCGCGGCAAATTTTAGTGCCGAAACCTTTAACGGAAGGCCCTCGATCAGTGCGGGACAGATCCACCCGACAGAATTCCTTATTCGCCGCCCACTGTGAGCCCGTCGACGCGAATGGTCGGTGCGGCCACCGATCCACGAAATTCCAGGTCGTTGGCGATTTCGGAAATGTTAAAAAACAATTCTTTCAAATTGCCGGCGACGGTAATCTCTTCCACCGGATAGGCGAATTCTCCGCCTGAAATCCACAGGCCTGAGGCTCCGCGAGAATAATCTCCGGTCACCAGATTCACGCCCTGGCCAAGAAATTCGGTGACGTAAAGTCCTTCTTTGATTCCGGAAATCATTTCCTTCGGCGTTCTGGAGCCGGGTTGCAGAAAATAATTTCCCGGACCGATGCCCGGTGTTCCCGCCAAGCCGCGCGATGCGTTGCCTGTGGTTTTCAAGCCTAACTTTTTCGCCGTGTACGTGTTGAGCAGATAGGATTTCAGCACACCGTTTTCAATTACTACGGTTCGTCGAGTGGGAACGCCTTCGCCGTCGAAGGGACTGGAACCAAATCCGCCAACGATCGTGCCATCGTCGACGATATTGACGTTATCGCCGGCGATTCTCTGGCCCAGTTTGCCGGCGAGAAAGGACGCGCCGCGGTACACCGAGTCTCCGTTCACCCCTTCGAAAATGTGTTCGAGAATCGAAGTGGAAACCATGGGATCGAAAATAATTGGAACTTTGGCGGTCTTCGCCTTGCGCGCGCCCAAGCGACGCAGCGTGCGCTCGGCGGCGATTTTGCCCACTTTCTCTGGCGCGTCCAACTTCTTCAGCGTACGCGCCACGGAATACCAGTAATCGCGCTGCATGGCGCCGGATTCGGTCTGCGCAATCGGAACCGCAGCTACCGAACAGTAAGACCGGCGATATTCTCCGACAAAACCGTGAGAGTTCGCGAGAACTTTGTGGCCGGTGGCGGCGTCGAACGAACCGCCATCGGAATTCTTGATGCGCGGGTCGAAATCGAGCGCGGCCTTTTCGGCGCGACGAGCGTAATCGATGCGGTCGGGCCCGGGCAGGGAATAAACGTCTTCGTGATAGAGATTGAGATCGCCTTCGAGTTGGCCGAGTTGCGAGGCTTCGGGGATTCCGCCGAAGGGATCTTCGGAGGTGATTTTTGCCAACTGGAGAGCAGACGTGACCAGGCGGTCGAGACCGGCGCGAGAAAAGTCGCTGGAGTAAGTGCTGGCAGCGCGCTGGCCGAAGAAGACGCGAACTCCGATCGACTTGGAGCCTGATTCTTTCAGGGTCTCGACCTGGCCGAGACGGACCAGCGTGGAAAATTCATCGCCCTCGCGGACTACGCATTCGGCAGCAGTGGCGCCTCCGGCCATGGCGCGGGCGACGATGTCCTGGGCGATTTCTTTTAAGTCAGTTTCGAGTTTTGGGTTTCGAGTTTCAGATTCGACTGAAGGCATATATTCATTATCCCAACAAATGCGGGTGATTGTCCTGTTGGCCTTGAGGAGCTATCTTGCGAGGGGCTTAACCACAGAGGGCGCGGAGGATCATAGAGGACTGTATGAGGGAAAATATGTATTTGTAATGCAATAATGCATTATAATCGAAACGGGAGATATTCAGCCATGGCCACACTCACTGTCACAACGAGGGGGCAAGTAACCTTTCGGAAAAAGGTGCTGGAACACCTGGGAATTAAGGCTGGAGAAAAGATTGAGCTCGACCTGCTGCCTGAGGGCCGGGGCATGATCCGCGCGGCCAAGCGTTCGGGGACGATCGAGGACTTCATCGGTCGGCTCGCCGGAAAGACAAAGAAAGTTGCAACCATCGAAGAGATCAACGAAGCTGCGGTCAATGGCTGGGCGGGGATAAGCGGCCGGAAATGAGAGTGGCGGTCGACACGAATGTTCTGGTGCGAGCGGTAGTGCGCGACGACAAGGTGCAGGCAAAGATCGCGGCGGAGTGGTTGCGGAATTCCAGCCTGCTTGCAGTCGCCATGTCGGCGCTTTGCGAGCTCGTATGGGTGTTGCGGCGGGTCTATGGCTTCAAGGCTACGGAGGTGGCTGACACGATCCGGGCGCTCACGTCGGCTGACAATGTGGAAACGAACCGGCCCGCAGTAGAAGCGGGGTTAGCTATGCTGGATGCGGGCGGGGATTTTGCCGATGGCGTGCTTGCATACGAAGGCCGATGTCTTGGTTCGGAAACATTTGTTTCGTTCGATCGGATGGCGGTTGAGACGCTGAAGAAACAAGGCCAAGCGGCCCGGTTGTTATGAGATTATCAGTACCGCTTCGTGGGAGTTTATATACTGATTCGACCCGGAGAGCACCTCGAACGAGATGTTCATTGGAAGAAACTCCTTGACGAGCCGCGAGTGTTGCGGGGCTGCAAGGGATCCTTCGACTGCGTTTGATCTCTGCGCTTAGGCGCAGAGATCAGTCCTCGCTCAGGATACATGTGATCGGTGTGAATCCGTGGCAAAGAATTTTTACTGCATGAAGCCGCCGGGATCTTTTCTGGCGGTTCCGCCGACTGTGAGGCGATCGATCTTCAGCGTCGGAATGCCAACGCCGACCGGGACCGCCTGACCATCTTTGCCGCAGGTGCCTACGCCTTCGTCGAGTTTCAGATCGTTGCCCACCATCGAAACTCGCGTTAAAACATCGGGGCCGTTGCCGATCAGCGTAGCGCCCTTGATGGGGGCGGTGATCTGGCCATCTTCAATCATGTAGGCTTCGGAGGCCGAGAATACAAATTTCCCGTTCGTGATGTCGACCTGGCCGCCGCCGAAATTCACCGCGTAGATGCCGTGCTTTACCGAGCGAATAATGTCTTCGGGATTGTCTTGCCCCGCGAGCATGTAGGTGTTGGTCATGCGCGGCATGGGAATGTGTTCATAACTTTCCCTGCGCCCGTTGCCGGTATCGGAAATTCCCATCAAGCGCGCGGAAAGCTTGTCGCTGAGATATCCCTTCAGAATTCCGTTTTCGATGAGCACGGTTTCCTGCGTAGGTTCGCCTTCATCGTCCACGTTGAGCGATCCGCGCCGCCACGGCATGGTGCCGTTATCGACCACGGTGCACTTTTCGCTGGCTACGCGCTTGCCTACCAGTCCCGCGAAGGCGGAAGTTTTCTTGCGGTTGAAGTCGGCTTCGAGTCCATGGCCCACGGCTTCGTGCAAGAGGACTCCTGGCCATCCCGGTCCGAGCACAACTTCCATTTCGCCGGCTGGAGCCTCGCGCGCGTCGAGTTGCAGAATTGCCTGCCGCGCGGATTCTTTCGCAAAGAATTCTGGAGTCTTCTCGCCGAAAAAGAAATCGAGAGCAACGCGTCCCCCGCCGCCGGAGGAACCGCGCGCAGAATTTCCTTCTGTCTTCGCAATGCAGGAGACGTTCATGCGCGCCAGCGGCTGCGAATCCTCCGCGAAAGTTCCGTCGGATGCGACCACGAGAATATTCCTCAATTCGTCGGCATAGCTGGCCCGCACTTCGCGAATTCGGGGATCGTACGCACGCGCGGATTTGTCGGCGCGCATCACGAGTTCAACCTTGGCGCTGATTTCTGCGTCTACCGATGGCAGCGTCACTGGATACAAGCTACGAGCTGCCGCTTTCTGAAATCCGGCTACAGTTGCTTTTGCCGGGGCGCTGGCGATTAAGGCGGCGGTTCGCGCCGCGTGCAGAATGCGCCCGGAGGAAAGATCGTCGGTATAGGCGTAGCCGGTGCGCTCGCCGGAAACGACGCGAACACCGCATCCTGCGGAGATGCCCTGCGACGCCGACTTGACCATGGATTCATCCACCATCAAAGAGGTGGACGAAAGATATTCGAAGTAGAGATCGGCGTAGTCGCCGCCTGCGGAAAGCGCGGCCGACAGGTAGCGCTCCAGGTCATGCTCGGTCAGCCCGTAGTGGTCGAAGAAGAATCGTTGTCTGTCCAAAGATGGTTTATCCAAAGTTGATTTGTCCAATTTGATTTATCCAATGCTCGATCTGCCAACCTTGCTTTGTGCAAGGTGATTGACCCACCAGAATTAGATGTCCGCGAGTCGACGAAGACTCGGAACTGGCACTCCCCTTCATTCCATTATCCCATACGCCTTCGGCCTTGAGCCCGGCCAGCCAAGTCTTCCACATGCCCCGCAGATAACTATGGTCATACGTCACAGACTGCGTCCCGGCCAACGTGGATAATGCTTGTCATGAACCCAGACGCGCTTAGCCGGACGGTGCAGGATTTTCTTAACGAAGCTTCTGGAGCTGTCGTGCTGGAGAACGGCGCCGTCGCTTTCGATTTGGGGCAGGCACGGTACTCGATTTCCGGCGAGCACGACAGGTGCCTGCTGCACCTGTGGTCGGCGGAGCGCAATACGGTGCGGCGCGTGGTGGAGGCTGAGGTGAAGAACGGCGTCTTAAAACTGTCGGTGCAACGGTTGGGACAGCCGCGGCCGACGCGGCTGGAAATTTGCCGCGAATATGACCGGCGATCGCCGTCGGCAAAAAAAACGGCAAGGATCCGGTACGAGCAGAAGCTGAGGCGTACTCTGGACCGGCATTTTCCAGACTTCACCGTCGCACGGTTAACCAGCGCGGTTGATCTGGAAAAATCTTTCGGCCCGATTTATACGCGAGGCCTGTTGCGGAAAGGACAGTCGGCGTTCGCCGTTCTGGGCGTCAACGGGTCGGAAACTCAGGCTTCGGTCGATGCGGCGCTGACGTTCGCTATTCTGTGGCTCGAAGCAAGCCGGCAGTCTGCGGCGGGTAAATTCATGGTGGAAGGTTTGCATTTATTTGTTCCGCACAGAGGGTCCGCTCTGGTGCGGGACCGGATGGCCAATCTCAATCCCATGGCGGCGAAGTGGAATTTGTTTGAACTCGATGAGCGTCACGATGCGTTGACGCGAATCGACTGCAGCGATCGCGGCAATGTGGCCACGCGCCTGGTGCAGGCTACGAATGAGGATGCGGCGCAGGAACGGTTTGCGGAGTCGGTGGCCAAGATTCGCGGCATTCTGCCCAATTGCGAGATCGCCGTGCTTTCGGCTGCCGAGCTTGCCTTTCGCTGGCGTGGGCTCGAGTTCGCGCGAGTGCGCATGGGCGCCGAGGCGGCAACTTTCCGCAGCAAGCAGGAAATCGTATTCGGAGTAGGCGCCGAGGAGCGCGTTTTGGAGGAGCGCAACCTTCCATTGTTTCTGCAACTGATTGCCGCGTTGCGCGACTCCCGGCATCCTTACGGACCGCGGCAGAATGCGCTGTTTCGGCTTCGTCCGGAGCGCTGGTTGGAGTCGCTGGTGGTGTCGGATGTCAGTGTGATCGACGGAGAACTTGAGCCCCAGGCGCTGTATTCGCAGGTGCCCGCGTTTTCCGCCTCGGACCGCGCCATGCTCGACGTGCTGACGACCACCCGGGACGGCCGCCTCGCGGTCGTGGAACTGAAGGCGGATGAAGATATTCATTTGCCGCTGCAGGGGCTGGATTATTGGTCGCGGGTGGAGTGGCACCACGCGCGCGGAGAATTTCCGCGTTACGGATATTTTTGCGGCCGCGAGCTTTCGACCGAGAAGCCGCTGCTTTATCTGGTGGCGCCGGCCTTGCATGTGCACCCCGCAACAGACATTTTGTTGCGCTATATTTCTCCGGAGATCGAGTGGGAGTTCGTGGGCATTGACGAGCGCTGGCGCGAAGGAGTAAAAGTCGTGTTTCGCAAACGCCCGGAACGAGCGAAGAGACGTGGCATCGAATTACTCACTCGGGCCGCAATTTGAGATCGTTGCCAAGCCGCGGCAAGCCTAGACCAACTGACAGAATCATCCCTTCCAGGCACCTAACATGCGCCGGACATCGACTAACTGCGCGATGTGATAGGCGTTGTGATCGACCACCAGCAAGGCCTGACGCAAGATGGTCTGGCCGTCACCCCAGGGAATCTTCGCGAATAAATCCGTCTTGGGATTTGCGACCAGTTTCTGCATCGCCTTCAAGTCATCGCGGAATTGCTGGATGCTTTTGTTCCACGCCGCTGCATTCGGGGGAGTTTCCGTCTTTGGCCAGTATCCGCTTGGCCAATCCGGAGAGACGTGCTTTGGGTTGCGGCTGAATTCGAGAATGTCGCGCTGCGCGATCCGCAGGTGTTCGAGCAGCATCCACGGAGAATGTGGGAAATTTCCTGGTCTCGCGCCACGCAACTTCGCCGGCAAATCTTTTACTGCATCTTCAAATTTGGCGTGGGCCTGGCCGCCTTCGAGAAAATCAAGCAGGTATTGGCGCAACGATTGTTCGTGGTTCTTGGTCATCCGTTCCTCCCGGGCTCGGCGAATGTTTTAGTTTAACGCTGCTGGAAGAAGGTCGTTAAGTTTGGATTTGCAGGAAAGAACCGCTGAAGTTGCTATGCGGGAGATCCCTTCGACTTCGCTCAGGGCAGGCTCTTCACTTCGCCTGAAGAGCGGCTCCGTTCAGGATGACGCCAGGTGTTTGGGAGCTCGCCCGTGTTGGGAAAGATCGCTGACACCGAGAGCTGGGATTGGTGCTTACTCTCCCCGTTTCTTCTGCGTTACTGCTGTGGCGGCTTGTACGCGGCTGGCGTCGGAGTCAGTTTGTCGCCGGCGTTGCCGATTGCGTCGCCGGACAGCACCAGCTCTACGCGGCGGTTCTGCTGGCGGCCTTCTGGCGTCTCGTTCGAGGCGATGGGCTCGCTCTTGCCGAAGCCGCGTGCTTCGATGGTGCCTGCCGGAACTCCCTGCTGCACGAAGTAATCGCGAACTGCTTCGGCGCGATGCTCGGACAAGTCCTGGTTGTAGTCGTCGCCGCCCACGCTATCGGCGTGCCCTTCAATGGCAAGATGCAAGCTGGGATAGGCGAGCACAATGCCGGAAACTTTGGCCAGACGTTCGCGGGCTCCCGGCAGCAGCTCGAAGCTTCCACTGCGGAAGAGTACGTCTGACATGTTGGCGATCAGGCCGCGGGCGGAGTCGCGAGTGGCCAGAATCGAATTTAGTTGTTGCAGCAAGCGCGCGCGCAATTCTTGCTTTTCTTTTTCTGCCTGCTGACGCAGATTGTCTGATTGCGCGGCGGCGGCGCGAGCTTTATCCGTTTCTGCCGACAGCACCTGCTGTTGGGCTACGGCTTCGGCCTTGGCTTTTTCCGCTTCTTCTTTTTGCCGCGCGGCTTCCTGCGCGGCGGCAATCGCGTCCTGTTTCATGCGCTCGGCTTCGGCCTTGGCCAATTCGGCCTGCGCGCGCGCTTGTTCCGCCTGGGCGCGAGCCTGTTCCGCCAGCGCGCGTGCTGCTTCGGCGTCGGCGCGGCGTTTGGCTTCTGCGTCTGCGTCGGCGCGAGCTTTGGCTTCACGAGCGGCAGCGGCGGCCTGTGCGTCATCCTCGGCTTTTTGCTTTACCGCCATCAGCCGCGCTTCTTCCGCAGTTTCGGTGGCTTCCTTGGCGGCGGCTTCGACTGCTTCTTTCTTTTGCTTCTGCCGGTAGAGTTCTTCCGCATGCAGCAATTGCTGGTTGGCCTTGGGCAGAATCGCGCTGGCGTATTTGTCACCGGCTGCGATATGCGCGATGCGGACTGCATTCCGCGCCTCGAACAGTTCCAGCGGAGTCTTGGGATCGATTCCGAAAATCGCATCTTGAATATGCGTGTTCGTGGACGAGTACGTGCCGCGGGTGACCAGTTCGTATTTGGCGTCGATGTTTTCGCCGCCGCCACTCACGGACGCACTTTCCATCACCACCATGTTTCCCGGTTGCGTGACCGCAAAATACGGCTCGGCAGTCACGATCATGCCGAAGGTTTGCAGGTCGGTATAGGCTTTGACGTGGGCGTTGCCACTGTGATCGAGCGACAGTTCGCCAAGATTCACCGGCCGCCCCTGCGGCGAAACTGCCCAGGCAACGTAGGTCAGGAATTCGAGGCCAAACTTCGTGGCATCTTCCAGGCCTTGAAATTTGGCGTCGATCTCGAAGTTGGTTTTCTTGCCTTCCACTTTCGCCTCACCCGAGGCGCGTTGGGAGAGATCGGTTCCGCGAAAATCCACCTTGGTCGTGCCGCCCTGCAACCGGTAATGCACGGCTTTCGTGGTTCGCGAGACTGTGCTCGCGGGCGCCACGGGCGCCGTTGGTGAGGCCGCGGGCAGGGCGCTTTGCGTCTGCGCTGACGCAAGGGTAGCTACCGCAAAAATAGCAATGGCCAGAGATATGTTTTTCACGGGATTCTCGATCTGGGGGAGGATAAGACTCTTCTAATCTTCGTAGTAATCTTCGTTCATGGGACGCTGAATGAAAAGAAACAGGAAGGGATGGCCCTTTAGTAACGTGGGTTGGGCTTTTGCCTGATTTACGTCTTTGGGCTCAGGAGGTCGGCAAAGGACGAGTGCATTCTATAGGTAGGGATGTTTCGACTGCGGAGGATCGTCCTTTGGACGATCCTTCCTCGCTCAACATGACAAAGGTCGCGGCTTTTATGGGATGAATGCCATGCTTCCCTTTGGGCCTACTACCAGCGCGCCGCCTTCGGGATAGGCGCTGGCTGCGGTAAAACCTAAGTCCAACTTTGCCTTTCCCCCTATGCGGCGCGGATTATTCGGAGGCCGCAAGTCGAAGACAAAATCAGTGCCGACAATAAACAGGCGCTCGGGGGGGATCGACTTGACGCGACTTTTCTTTTTGGAAGCGTGAGTCAGGCGTTGTTCGTTCGCTTGCTCGCGCATTGCGGCCTGATTGATTCTGCGGTCGTAGGCCACGGCAGAGAAATAAGCGAGCGGGTGGATGGTTGAGAGGGTCCAGGTATTCCCGCCATCTTCGGTGAAGGCGAGGTTGGGTCCATCGTCTTTGGGACGCTTGTAATCGCCGCCGGCGATTACGCCGTGAGTTGCGTCGCGGAAGGCGATTGAGAAAATTCCGGTCGAGGCGAGGCCATGCACGAGGGGAGTGTCGAAAACCTGCCAGGTTTTTCCGCGATCGGCAGAGTGAAATACGCGCGCGGCCTGGCCGCCGGTAGCGAACCAGATGTTGGAATCGGAGGCAGAGGGAGCCAGCGCGATGGATGTGTTCGAGGCCGCGAACGCGCCCTCGCCATCGATTGCCTCGGGGAGTTGCGTCCCAGGAACCGCGTGCCAACTCTGCCCGTCATCGGTGAGAAGAATTTCGAATTTTAGCTTGCCGGATTCGTCCGGAATGGGATCGCCCAAGACCACTCCGTGGGTGGAATCCCAGAACGCCATAGAGTCGAAAAAACCTTGAGGATTGATATTGGTGAATTGAAGCTGCCAGTGTTTTCCGGCGTCGCTGGTGTGATAAATCCGCGATTGCTGGCCCGGCCCGGCCGACATGAGGAATGCCTCGTCGGCGGAGAATGCTACGACCCCGCGGAAATCCAGCATGCCCGCATCCGGCACCTGTGCGGGCGTCCAGATCGCGCCGCCATCGGTGGTACGAAGATAAGTGCCATGCGTGCCGCTGGCCCACGCAATCTTACGTGACACCGCGCTGACTCCGCGCAAACTTTCATGGGTGTGGGAGAACAGCACTCGCGGTCCGGATTGAGCAGCGGATGCGCCCGGGAGCAAGAAGAGAACAACGATGAACGCAAAGCGCTGCATGATGAGAGTGCGAAAACACCGACTGAAGCATCGAGGCATTTCGTCAGCCCGGAAACGTGTAAAAGAGCCGCACACTTTCACTTCGCTGTGAAATCGGCGAAGGCGGCAATCTTACCCATATAAATTCGTAAAGTGCAGCGGGCGCCGACGTGGGCGAACGCAACCTCCAGCGCCTGCGAAGGCTCGTCCACTTGCGCGGTCTCCATGGGCGCGCGGGCGATGTCTTCCTTTTGGTCGTAAGGCGCGCCGGCCGTGACGTTCTTGTTCACGATCAGAGTCCAATGATCTTTTGCCGGGATGGCATAGACCGAATACGCGCCAAGCGGGATGGTGGAACTGGCCAAAGAAAGTTGGGCTTCGGTGAATAACGTCATGGGTGAGCCGCCGGGAGCCCAAGGCCGGCCATTGACCAGCCTTTCTTGCTTGACAGAAACCGGGGTGTAACGCACATAGACCTGTCGCCCGTCGTCGAGGTTGCAAGTAGTGGTGGACGTGGGCGCGCCGCCGGATTGCGCCGCCAGCCAGGGGGTCCACAATAACGATATCAGTACACCTCTCCAGACGAGGGTTGCGAACATGGTTGGAAGGCCTCCGCGCAGAAGTGTATAGCCGCAGAGCACTTAAAGGAAAGCATTTTAGGCCGCAATAAATCGA
Organism: uncultured Acidobacteriaceae bacterium; assembly: GCA_963801885.1. Lineage (GTDB taxonomy): Bacteria > Acidobacteriota > Terriglobia > Terriglobales > Acidobacteriaceae > Sulfotelmatobacter. The sequence goes on along the minus strand of CAWDGL010000008.1, from coordinate 550,244 downwards.
TCCGTGCCTTCCGTAAGCCCGTTCGTCGTGTGTCTTCGGTGACGTTTCCCGGGGATTCTCCAGTTGTTACCGTGAATTGCGGGCTAGTTGTGCGTGAGGTATTGAGCAAGACCGCGAAACATTCAAATTGAGGATTTCCAAAGGACGATCCATGCCGAAATCAAAGCTGAGAATTCTTTATGGCGAAGGCGATGAGGACATTTTGAAGGGACAAGCCGCAGCCATGGAAAAAGCTGGGCACACGGTTCAACAGGCTCTCGGCCGCAAGGCCGTGGACGAAGCCATTCGAAAAGCCGCGTTTGATCTGGTCGTGCTGGGCGGAAGCTTGACCCGCAATGATCGTCATCACTTGCCCTACATGGTCAAGAAAGTGAACACCGAAACCAAGGTGCTGGTGATGCACGCCGACGGCAGCCGCCATCCTTACGTGGATGCGTGCACGGATACAGGCGCGAGCCTGGAATCCGTTCTCAACCACATTGAAGAGATGAAAATTCCCGGCGTCCTGCTAGCGGCAGCCGCGGGAGCGGGTCGTTAGACTGTTCCATGCCGTGGCAGTCACATCGCCTCGTTTCGATTAATCTTAAGAAGCGGCCTTCTCGGCCGCTTTTTTTTTGGCATCTTTTTCTAGTTTTTGCCCTAATCCATGACTGCCGCGGCGGCAAGTTTGGCCAGACTGGAAACGATCAGATCGGGTGTAGCTTGGGCACTCTTAACGGCGCCTATGTCAGGTCGGGCGGATGGACGATTCACCCATACGGTGGCAAGGCCCAGCGACTGAGCGGGAATCACATCGTGGTAAATACTCTGCCCTACATGCAGCACCCGATGGGCCGGGGCATTAACACGACTCAGGGCCTGCTCAAAAAACTTCAGAGACGGTTTGTAGGCTTGGGCTTGTTGCGCGGTAATGACTTCGTCGAGATCGACCTTGAGTTGCTGCCGAGTTCCGGCGAAGAGATCATCGTCGACATTGGAGATGATTCCCAGGCGAAAACGGGACTTCAGTTGCGCAAGGGCCTCGACCGTGTCGGGCCATGGCTTCCACGAGGGAAGCGAGTCGGGTAGGGAGCTTAGTTCTTCTGGCCTGGGGGTAAAGTGAAATTCCGCGCCAAACTGACGCACGACTGACTGCAGAACTTCGCGATAGGGACGATACGGTTCCTGCTCGAAGCGCTGCTCAAAATCTCCGTAGAGTTTGAGGATCGTGGCGTCGTCGATTTTCTTGCCGTGGGCTGAGAGGATTCGATGGAAAGCCGAAAGAATGCCGGTCTCCCAATCGATCAGCGTTCCATAGCAGTCGAAGGTGAGGATTTCGAAGCGGGTAAAGTCGAGCATAGGAAGTTTGGAGTCGCGGGTCAATTTGAGTTTTCGGCTAATCGCTTGGTGTCACTCTAAGTGCCGTCGTTTTTCAGGCGGAGCGTAGAGCCTACCCTTCGATGAAGTCGAAGGAATCTCCCCTCGGTTCGTGTCTATGGGAGATCCCCTTCGGCTTCGCTCAGGGCAGGCTCTCTCGCGGCTGAATTACACCGCGCTTCGGAATGACTGCCTCATAGCGGACATAAAACTCGATTACGAATGTACCTTATCGCTGGCTCCGTTGCCCGGCAAGGCAGGAGTGGGATCAGAGGACTCCTCGAGGTCAGCCTCTAGAGCCGCGGCGGGATCTTCTGGCGGTGAAATCTTTTTCGGCGCGAGAAACTTTGCCGTGTTCAGCAGTGGTCGGCCGAGAGAAGCGTTGTAGCTGCTCCAGGGACTATCGAAGCCGGACTCGCGCTCGAAGTGGGCGCGCATGGCTTCCATCTTGGAGTCGAGGTCGTCAAGATAGTGCAGCATTAGCGCTTCGGGAAACATCGGTAGCTTTGGCGATCCGAAGTCGTACTGGCCGTGATGGCTGATGATGAGGTGCTCGATCAGCGTCTTCAGTTCGTCGGGAAAGCCGGGCTGAAGAGCGAGCTTGGCCTGCAGCATTTCCAGTTCGATGATCATGTGGCCGAGAAGCTGGCCCTTGGTGGTGTAGGAGAACGAACGGTTGTAAGTGAGTTCGTGAATCTTGCCGATGTCGTGCAAAAATGCGCCGGTGAGAAGAAGGTCGCGATTAATTTGCGGATAATTGCTGCACATCAGGTCGCAGGAGCGAAACAACGACACCACATGATCGAGCAGGCCGCCGATGTAGGCATGATGCAGGGTTTTGGCTGCGGGAGCGTTGCGGTAGGCGGCGGCAATTTCAGGATCGTCCATGAAAGATTGAACGAGTGACCGGAGATGGGAATTCTGAAACGAGGCGATATACGCCGATAGAGTTCGCCACAGTTCGTCGACGTCCTTGGTGGTCTTGGGAAGGTAATCGGCGAAGTCGATCTCAGTCTCACCCAGCTTGCGCAGCTTATGTACGGTAAGTTGAAATCGATTCTTGTATTTGTTGATGAGACCTTTAATCTTGAGGAAGTCATCCTGCTCGAAGGCTTCCAGGACTTCTTCCACGTTGTCCCACATTTTGGCCTCGAGCTGGCCACTGCGATCGCCCAGCGTGAGCGCCAGATAAGGCTCGCCGGTTTTCTTGGGCTTGATCTGCTTGCCGACGACGACGAAGGTCGAAGTGATGACCTTGTTTTCCTGTCGCGAGCAATCGCAGATATAAAAATCTTTCATAGGTATCGGAGTACGTGTCGTCTGAGTATAACGGACGCGTCGAGAGCAAGAATTACAAAAGCTCGATCATGAGAACCGGGATTAGAGAATGCCCAACTTTTTGTGTTTCTTTTTTCCCAGTTTCTTCGCGTCGGATTCTTTGGCTGCCGCAGTGAGAATCGGCTTGGTCTGATTCGGGCTGGCCCCGGTATCGACATAACCCGGCTTGACGTCAATGTAGGCATCTTCACGCAGTTTGGTGAGATAGGCGCGCAGAGCGGGCTGCAATTTCTGGTAGTAGAGGGCATCCTGAATTTTGTCGTGTACGTCCTTCATGGGAGGGATGCCGGCCTGCTGGTGATCGATGACTTTCAAGATCACATAGCCCTGTTTGGTGCGAATCACGTCGGTAACTTCCCCGGACTTCATGACAAAGGTCTTGTCTTCGAGTTCTTTGGCTAATTGGCCACGCTTGAAAATGCCCAGCGCGCCGCCGTCGGCGGCAGAAGGGCCGTCGGAAGATTTTTTCGCGATATCTTCAAAATTGCCGCCGGCCTGAATCTGTTTGAGCAGGTCATTGGCTTTGGCTTCGGCGGCGCTGAGCGCAGCCGCGTCGGCCGCGGCTTGGGCGGCGGGATCGGGTGGAGCTGCACCCGCAGCACCGGGATCGGTGGCTGGAGTGATGGAGGGCGCTTTCGGCGCGACCAGAATTTCGCTCAGCCGAATGTATTCCGGCTGCTCCATTTCGGCCTTGTGATCGTCGTAGAACTTTTGCTCTTCTTCTTTAGTATTGGCAAGGTGTACGCCGACTTCCTCGCCAATCACCTTACGGGTGATAATCTGGTTGCGCTGAGTCTGTTTGAAATCTTCCCACGATATGCCCTGCTTCTGCGCTTCCTTTTCCAGCGCTTCCATGGAATCCAGTTTCATGTCCTTGCGCATCTGGTCCAGTTGCTTGATCAGGTCGGTATCGCCGGTAATGCCCAAGTCTTTGCCTTTGTCGAGCAGAAGTTGCTGGTCCATAAGGTCGCGAAGCACATCTTTCTCGCGATCCGCATAGGCCTTATCGGGATCTTTGGAATCCTGCTGCTTGACTTCGTCCCGCAGCTGATCTTTGCTGCGATCGAATTCGGAACGCGTAATGATCTCGTTGTTCACGCGGGCGATGATTTCTTCGACGACTTGTCCGCCCTGAGTGGGGACCTGTGCGCCTTGGGTGGAGACGGTGGTGGAAGCCTGTCCAGCCGCCAAGGCAGGCAGACACGCAGAAGCAATAAGAACCAGGGAAAGTTTGTTCATAAAAGATTGATTGGGCGCTGCGCTTCCTGGGATACGGGCAAAGAACGCAAGCCGATTCCAGACATTTTACTACTTCGGAGCCAGACCGGAAACTCTGTTTGGCTGATTGGTAGTGGTGCAGTTTGGCTACGCATCAGGCCGGTTAAGCCGGAGATCCCTTCGGCTTCGCTCAGGGCAGGCTCCTCGCTACGCCTGAAAAACGGCTACGCTCGGGATGACACGGTCATATAAACCCCCAAACTGCATTGCCACCGGTTAATTGCTCCTTTTCGTTTGAGGCCGGGTCGAGCCCCGGAGTTGCTCGGCGGAGTCTACGCGGTGCGCGCCAGGGCCAGAGCCGTGCGGTCGTCGCAGGGTGGAATTTCCACTCCGAACTCGCCCACGGATCGCAGGATGAGAGCGCAGAGATCCTGGGCGCTGCTGGCCGGGGCTTTCTGGAAAAGTTCTTTGACGCGTACCAGGCCGAACTCCTCCGTAGATTCCCCGTTGCGACCTTCGCATTCCAGCACGCCGCGCGAAACCAGCAGCAATACCGCATCTTTCGCCAGGCCTACGGTCGGAGCCTCGGTCGTGGCATGGGAAAAAAGTCCCAAGGGAAGGCCGGTAGAACCCAGTTCTGTGATGCCGCTACCATCGCGCAGCAACGCCGGAGAATGTCCGGCATTGCTATAGCACAAGGTGCCGAACTTCTCGTGATAGCAACCGATGAAGGCGGGGCACGGATGGACGCTCTGAGAAGTTTCGATCAGGCCGCGATTGATGCGGAGACTGAGCTCGGTCATGGCCTCGGATTCGTTGATATCGGGAGCCGAGAAAAGCTCCGTTCCCAGGTTGCGAAAGATTTCCTGAGCGGCTGTGAGAATGCCGCGGTTCTCTTCGCGGCGTCCGGCGACATCGAGAAGGCCGAACAAAATGCGCTCGGTCCCGACGCGCAGGGAGTCATAGAAATCTCCTGCGACGCGAGTCCCCAGAAAGTCGGCGGCCATGTCTGCTCCCGCGATTTTGGGAAATGGGGCTGGGACAGGTTCAATCGCGGGGACGGGCTCGGGATCGTGAGAGTGAAAAAGGGAGCACATGAAGGGATAAGCCGAAGCTAGCACACGAACGGATGTCGGGCAAATTGTGCGAGAGCACTTAGGTTCTATTCGCCGTATTTATCGGCGAGATAACGGGCCAAGTCAGACTCTAGCTGGCCGTAGTCGGAGTGGATGGTGGCGCGCAGAGCCGCTTCTGTGGAACTACCCTGACTGATGCGCTGCAGGATGCGTTGGATATCGCCCATGCCATAGGAGTCGTTGATGTAGGTCACGGCAGCCAGCGATTCGGCGTAGGCTACATAAGCTTCAGAGCCGGAGAATTGCAGGAAGTTCCCCTCCAGAACGTTCAGGGGAATATTGCGCTGATTTTTGTACAGCAAAGAGAGCTGATGCCCTTCGCCGCCGAGACTTTTCGGCTCAAGGAATTGCGCGATGCCTTCGTGCAGCCAAGGTGGACAGCGGCCGCCGGAAAGCTGAGTGATGAACGAGTGCCCCAGTTCGTGTTTCAGCACGTGCGCCAGTTCCGGAGTCACAGAGGTCAGGCCGCTGATGGGGATGCGCAACTTGCCGTCATTGATGGCGCCAGACCAGCCGGGGGCGTGCGTGACATCGAAAAAGGCCTGTTCGGTATAAAGAGTGACAAGAATATTGTCACGGGGCGGGTTGCCCAGATCGCGAGCCAGATCGTCATAATCGGCCTCCAGCACTGCCAGGATTTGTGCGCGGAAGGCTTCATTCGTCTGTTTACCTTCGTAGTGGAGAACGAAGTGGCTGCTTTCGCCCTGGGCAAAGTCGGACTCGACAGTTTGCTCGCGCTGCGCTTTCGCCAGAAACTGCTCGACCTTGGCGTCGGGACGTAATTCAAGGGAGCGCTTCCAGGAGGCGATGGCATCTTTGGTGTGGTCTGATGCGAACTGGGCATAACCGAGCATGGTATAGGCGTCAGGGGAATCGGGCGCGGCACGAACGGCGCGCTGGGCATAGAACAGAGCCTGCGAGGCATTTCCGGTTCGAACCAGCAAAGCGGCGTAGTAGACAAGGATCGTAGAGTTATCGGGTTGAAAACGAAGAGCGCTCTCGAAATACTGGCGGGACTGCGCAATATTACCGTGTTCAAATTCAAATTTGCCGGCGATAAAATCGGCAGTCGCCGCTAGTTCCGCGTTGCCTTTGCGTTCCAGGCTGGCGACCGCGTCGGGGTCGACCTTGCCCTCTTTGATGAGCTTGGCGACTAGATCGCCTTCATTTGCCAGGCTGTCCGCGGGAGCGAACGCCGGAAGATCGCCGACTTTGGCAGCGCCGGACGAGGCCATGCCGGGGATGACTCCAGCGTCCACGTGATCGACCGCTGATTTGGGAATGGCATAGGAGTTGTCGCCAATTTCGTATTCATAGTGGACGCCGTTTTCGCGAACCTGATCGGCGACAATCACGCGGCCATTTTTCAAATGGATGGCGTCAGCCCATGCGCTGTCCACCGCCGGCCAACCGGCCAGGGCGAACAGCGCGATCAAGAGAATAGTGACACGTAGCCGCATCCAGGCGCATTCTAGCAATGGGGGCGACCGAATTCAGGTGACGAAGGTACTGGCGAAAGTACTATCTGCACGCCGAGGTTTGCCGCTGGCGGCCGCCTTGGCTTTCGCGGCGGTCGTGGCCTTGCCGGTCATCGCCGCCGAGGATCCTCCTCAAAAACCGGGCGAAACGCTGTATCTGCAACTGGGGCAAGTCGGCCTCGATGCGAAGCGGGTCTTTCACGTTCGGGGGGCGACCCTGAATCGATCGTCCGTAGAGATCACTTTGGAAGATGGGACCATTGCATTTACACAGGATGTGATGGGCCGGATTACGGGCGCATTTTTCTCGGGTACGGGCGAAATCCTGCTGACGCCGCCGAATGAAGTCGAGCGGAAGTCGATGAGCCTCTTCACCGGGATGGCGATTCTGGAGGAGCACTTTTCCTCGGCATACTTTCGTTTCAACGACGACGCAGCCAACGAGTTGCGTCCCGATTTGCGGGCAACCGACGATGCGCAGGAGTTTGTTGAACGATGGACAGCAACCGCCAAGAACCTGGCGAGCGAAGACGCTATGAGACTGCTCATGACTTTCAGCCGGATGCTTCCGGTGCACGATGGATCTTCCTCCGTTTCTTCTGCTTCTTCCGATGACGCGAGGGAAGCGAGCCGGCTTTCGGCAATGAGCGCGGGTGATCACTTTCTGCATGCGCGTCTGCAGGGCGTGAATCTCGGTGTTTTTGACGTTTACGTCGATTCAACCGCCTCGGAACAGGTTCAGGCAGGACAGGGGAAGGCTGCCGAGAACGAAGATCTTTACTACGACGTGTGGACTTCGTTTTCGACGAGCAACGCCGCAACTTCCAAAGCGAGTGTCGATGGTAGGCCGTCGCCCGCGAGCGAGAAACTGCGGGAAGGACGCGTCGAGATTCGCCGCTATTCGATCACGACCGAAGTGCAGCCCCCAAAACGGATTCATGCGCGAGCGCGGGTGGAGTGCGAAGTAATACAAGGCGGCCCGCGCACGCTGCTGTTCGAGTTATCGCGATTCCTGCAGGTCGAAAACGTCACGCTCAACGGCGAGGCGATTGAATTCATTCACAATCCGGCGGTCGAAGGCACGCAACTCTCGCGACGAGGGAATGATCTTCTGGCGCTCGTTCTTCCGGAGCCAACGCGGACCGGGCAGAAAATTAACCTGGAATTTACTTACGGCGGCGAAGTGCTAGCGGAGGCCGGCAGCGGATTGCTTTATGTGGGAGCGAGAGGCACGTGGTATCCGAATCGGGGAATGGCGATGGCGGATTACGATCTGGAGTTCGATTCTCCGCCGGGCTGGACACTGGTGGCAACGGGAAAACCAACAACTCCCACCGCCGCGAACGGAGCGAGCGCCAGCGGTCTGCAAAGGTCCCGGTGGGTTTCGGAACGACCGATTCCGCTGGCTGGCTTTAACCTGGGGAAGTACAAAGCAGTGACTGTACAGGCGGGAAACGTGCCGGTTGAGACGTATGCGACGACCGGCGTCGAGCGAAACTTTCCCAGTCCGAAAATTCAGCTTCTTGAGCCAAATCCCTCGGATCGAAGCGCCCCAAGGCAGCCGCTGATTGTGCCGAGTCATCCGTCGCCGGTGCAGACCGAGGTTTCCGTGGGTGAAGCGGCCGCGCGCGCCATTCAGTATTATGCCGCGCGTTTTGGTCCCTATCCGTATAGTCACCTGGCGCTCACGCAAATGCCGGGGCGCGAAAGCCAGGGCTTTCCCGGCCTGATATTTCTTTCGTCGTATGCATTCCTTGACCGAGAGCAGCGCGAACAACTGCATTTCGATGCGGAACGCGCGTTGGTCCAGCAATCGATCCCAGCGCACGAAACAGGTCATCAATGGTGGGGCGATCTGGTCACTTGGAACAGCTATCGCGACCAGTGGTTTTCTGAAGGGCTGGCGCAATATTGCGCTCTGATGATGCTGCAGGAGAAAAATCCGGCCGGCTTTCGTTTAGTCATGGAAAAATATCGCCGGGATTTGCTGGCAAAGAATAAAGATGGCATGTCTCCCGTGGATGCAGGTCCGGTGACCCTGGGCGTGCGGCTGTTCTCGTCAAAATTCCCGGAGGGCTATGACGAAATCCTTTATGGCCGCAGCACATGGCTGTTTCACATGTTGCGAACCATGTTGCAAGACGCCGCCGCGCAGGGAGGCAGACAAAAAAGTGACGCCGACGAACCGTTCGTGCGGGCGCTGCGAAAAGTTCGGGAACGGTATGAAGGGAAGTCCATCAGCACCAGCGAACTGCTCGACGTATTCGCGGAGGAGCTTCCGGCCTCGTTGCGTTACGAAGGCAAGAGTTCGCTGGAGTGGTTTGTGAATGGATGGATCAATGGCACGGCGTTGCCGAAGCTGGAGCTCAGAGGAGTGAAGTTCACGGCGAAGGGCAGTGGCTCGGTGGTGAGTGGAACGATTCTGCAAAAGGACGCGCCGAGTGATCTGGTGACGTCGGTTCCGGTGTACGCGGTTGCGGCCGGCAAACCGCCGCTGCTGCTGGGACGAGTATTTGCCGACGGCGAAGAATCCTCTTTTCATTTGGCTGCGCCAGCCGGTGCGCGGAAAATCGTGCTCGACCCCAATGAGACGATCTTGACGACTCCGTAATCGTTCTTAGAAATAATCTGTCCGAAAAATAATCACGACTCTGACAGAGTTGTTCTTTCGCGACGGATTGCCTGTACCGAAGTGGTTCTTAATTCCCGCGCAGTTCCCGATCTGAACTCAAAAAGAAGAGGACCGGCTGCAATCTCAAGCCAACTCGGGCTCGAATGCGGCATTTCTCCGGTTTTTGCAGAGTTTTGTGTTGGTTCCCGTGTGGCAGCCAACCTGCTTATCTGTAAATGTGCGCCGACCTGGACACACACAAAGTGATCGGTAATCGAGGGAGCGGGTTATGGATGGAACGACGGATCTGATCGAGCAAGCCGGCGAACGAAGCCACTTCGCGGACGACGGGCGTGAGAGAGGCTGGGAGACAATTCTGTTCGTAGAAGACGAAGGGTTCGTGCGCGAGGCTACCCGCGAAGTACTGCAATCGGCCGGATACCAGGTTTTAACTGCGAAGACTGCAGCCGAGGCGGCGCACCTTTATGAACAATGTGGCGGGGAAGTCGAGCTCCTGCTGACGGACGTAGTTCTTCCGGGAGAGACAGGACCGACACTAGCGCAGCGGCTGCAGAAAAAAGACCCGGCACTCCGGGTGCTGTTGATCACCGGATATGCCGAGCAGATACGAGTGTGCGCGGAGAAGCCTGAGGAGTTGTTGGCGAAGCCATTCACCACGGTGGCGCTGCTGAAGAAGGTAAGGCAAGTTCTGGATTGCGGCCGAACTCCGCCTCAAAAATACGAAACGGGCACGCTGGCCTGCGATAAAGCATAGAGAACGACGCGGACGGGGTGGCCAATGCAATCTCGCTTGTGGCCTAAGTACGGACATTTTCGATCTTCACAGTTTCTGTCATCCTGCTGCTGAGGTGCGGTAGATGGAGCGCACCAAGGTATGCACCTCGTCCATGTAGGAATCCAGTTCGAAGGTGAGGCGGGCCCAATCGAAATCCTGCAATCCTTTGCATTGCTGGGTGAGGACGGCGAAGCCGCTCTGTTCGAATAGATTTACCTGGCGGTTTTCGATGTAGCCATAGTTGAGGCCGCTCATGCGGCAGAGCAGATCACTGATCTCGACCAGAGCCACTAAGGCCCCGTGATTCTTAGACTGCTGGGGCGTGTGATGCAGCGAGACCACCTCGCTGAGATCAGCCGGCAACTCCCATTTCTCGGCCAGCAGGCGGCCGCTGTCGGAGTGAGTAAATCCCAGCACTCTTTGTTCCGCTTCGTGCAGCGGAATTCCTTCGGAGCGGGCCAGTGCGAAGGCTTCACCGAATTCTTTGGGCAAGATCCACAGGTTGGCGATGATGCCGATATCGTGAAGCAATCCGGCGAGATATGCCTTGCTGGGGTCGGGATAAGAAATCTGGCGGGCGAAGTGCCGGCAGACCAGCGCGCATCCCAGGGAATGTTCCCAGAAGGCTACCGGGTCGATGCCGCCGGACTCTTTGGGCATCATGTTGAGCACTCCGCAGGACATGGCAATATCGCTGATGCGGTGAAAGCCAAGGCCGACAATGGCGCCACGCAGCGAGTCAACTTTTTGCCAGCGCCCGAAGAGCGGGCTGTTGGCCATTTGCAGGCACTGGGCAGCGAGCGACTTATCCTGCGCGATCATGGCAGTGACTCTCTGCACGTCGAGCTCTTCCACCGGCTGTTGTAGGTAGCGGAGCAGGGGTGCCAGAACCGCAGGGATGGTAGGGATCTGCTGGAGTCCTTGGACTCGATTGAGCAGCGAGGCTTTGCTTGCGGCTGTATTCACGTGGACCTACTTTCCCGCCGGAGTGCGTTGTCCTTTGATGTATGCCGTGGCGCCCGGCAAATGCACCAACTGGAAGTCGTTGCTGACGCCGTAGAGCGATTCGGAGTGGCCCAGAAAGAGATAGCCGTGGGGCAGAAGATTGTTATAAAAGTGCTGAATCACGCGTCGCTTGGAAATCAGATCAAAATAGATCAGCACGTTGCAGCAGAAAATTACATCCAGGCCTTTCATAAAGGTCATGCGACCGTCGTCAGAGAGATTCAGACGACTGAAGGCGACACTGGCGCGAACCTGGGGCTGGACCTGAAGAAGCTCGGCCGCAGGAACGAAAAATTTGCTGCGATATTCTGGAGTCACGTTGCGGGTGCTATAGGTGCCGTAGATCGCATTCTTGGCATGGGCGAGGGAGCGCTCATTCAGGTCGGTCGCAAGAATCTCAATGGTCCAATCTTTTAACCTGCCGCGGGCTTCCTCAAGCAGCAGCATGCTCAGCGTGTAAGGCTCTTCGCCGGTGGAGCATCCGGCGCTCCAGATGCGAAGCCGGCGCGTAGGTAGAGCGGCTTTACTCTCCAGAACCTTGGGAATGATGATTTGCCGGAGTGCCTCGAGTTGAGGCGGGCTGCGGAAGAAGCAGGTTTCGCCAATGGTGATTTCGTTCAGCAACGCGATCAGTTCCGTCTGGCGCGTCGGTTTAACAGTGAGGCATTCGAAATACTCGCGCAAACTTTGGATTTTCAACTCTTTTATGCGCCGGCCGCAGCGGTCGTATAACAGCCTCAGTTTGTTGTCCGGATGGAAAATGCCAGCCACCTGATAAACCAGGTCACGAATGCGTACGAGGTCAGGATCAGGAGGCGCCTCCGGCACGAAACCGGTTTGCACCGCGGCTGTGGTCATGCACAAACCCTTTCGTTCGATCTGCAAGAGCTTCGGCTCGATGCCAGCTATGTCTTTAGCCTCGGGCCGTTACTCACGTTGTGCGTTATTTAGCGAAAAGGCTCTTCGCGCAGTTTTTCCCAGGTGATGAAGCATCCATCGGCGAAGAGCAGGGGGACTTTAGGGCGGGCTGGGCCAGACTTCCTTAGTAAGAATCCTCTGCAAAGACACCGAACGAGAAAAAGATTTGAGTAAAGATTAAGGAACGGCTGCGGAGGGCTTTGACGGGTCGGCTTCGGCGACAATATTTCTTTCAACCACCGGACTGCTGAGAATCACGATGTCCACCCGCCGGTTCTGGGCTCGGCCCTGCGCCGTGTCATTGCTGGCAATGGGGTGATATTCGGCATATCCCGCGGCCGATAATCGTTCGGGGGCGAAGCTGTAGCGCAGAATAAGAAGACGCACCAGCTCGGTGGATCGGGCGGTGGAAAGCTCCCAGTTGGAAGCGATCGTAGTGCTGTGAATGGGAATGTTGTCGGTGTGGCCCTCAATCCGCAGATGGCAAGTCCGAAGTGCGAGGATGGAGGCAATGCGATCCAGCGCGGGCAACGCTGAGGTCTTCAAGCCCGCAGAGCCGCTGTCAAAAAAACCGAACTCACGCAAACTTATTACTAGGCCTTCATTCTGGCGGTGCAAAGCGACGGTGTGGCGAAGAATTTCCGGTTGCAAGGCTTGCTGTAGCTCCGCTTGCAGGGTAGAAAGATTCGCCTCTTCGGATACTGCGGTCAGCGAACCTTCTGGATGGGAAGCGAGACGGCCCAGTTCGGTATTGTGCTTGGCGTTTTCTATCGCTTGCACAGTACTGAACGGCATCGGCTCGCTGTCGTCGAGAGGAATATTGGTGGTCGAGGCCGGAAAAACTCCAAGTTCCTGAAAGGCTACCTGAATGGCCAGCGCCAGCCTGCCCACTTTTCGCTGATCGACTTGCGCGGAGGCGTAAAGGACCACGAAGAAAGCGAACAGAAGCGTGATGAAATCGGCATAGGAAATGAGCCAGCGGTCGTGGTTGGCGTGGGGACGCGCGCGTCGGCGGCGGCTCATGGCTCAATCTGCTCTTCGTCGGCCGCGCTGTTGTCCGATTTGTCGGGATCGACGAGGAAGCCGAGCAGCTTGGTTTCCAGCATACGGGGGTTCATTCCCTCAAGAATGGAGGCGACGCCTTCGAGTGTCATTTCGCGCATAATCTGCTCATCGCGAATGCGGATTTTCATCTTGCCAGCCACTGGCAAATAAACCAGATTGGCGGAACCGACTCCGTAGATGGTAGCCACGAAAGCGACCGCGATTCCTTTCCCGACTTCATCGATTTTGTCCAAGTGCTGCATCACCTGAATCAATCCGAGAACTGCTCCGATGATGCCGATGGTCGGGGCAAAGCCTCCGGCCGATTCAAAAACCTGCGGCACCTGCTCTTCGTACTCCGCCTGATTATCCAGTTCGAGTTCCATGATCTTGCGCAGTTCTTCCGGTTCGGTCCCATCGACTGCAAGCATCAAAGATTTTTTTAGAAACTCGTCTTCAATCGACGGAAGTTCCGCATCCAGAGAGACGATGCCTTCTCGTCGCGCCTTTTGCGCGTACTGCACCAGGCGGTGAATCGTCTCTTGAGCATTCTGCCTCGGAGTGACAAACACGGAACCAAAGCGTCGCGCCGCATTCATGACGACCGGCATGGGAAACTGCAACATCACCGCGCCCAGAGTTCCGCCAAAAACAATGATGGCGGCGGTGGGCTGCAGAATCTGACGAAAGTTTCCGCCCTCCAGCAATAGGCCCGCAATGATTCCCCCGATCGCGAGGACGAGCCCGCCGAGACTGGACTTGTCCACGTGTGTTACCTCTCTGTCTCATTGCGGCCCGCTTCGGAAGCCCGCGCAATCAGAGCGTGTGCGGAAGATGGATCCCAGGTGAGGGACAAACCGCGCAGCACGGAGCGCCGGAATTCGATAATGCGGGCAAGAACGTCGCTGGCTTTTTCAAGCACCACGATTTTTTCGCCGGTAATCAGAGTGACCAGGGTGTCGGGAGATTCCTCGACAAACTTGATCAAATCGGAGTTCACCGTGAGCGGCTTTTTGTTCAGACGAGTGAGCTGAATCATTGTTTCCGCCTTTCCTGCGCCAGGGGCAGCGAATTCACGGCTTCCTAAGGGGGACATCGGCGAGGAGGAACAATTGTTTAGGGCAGAAGCCGCGGAGCGCCATTACGTTGGTCGCGCAACTGAGAGGGACTTGAAATAAAAGCATGCGCTAAAGGGAGACGAAGAACTGCCGATGAACAGAAAGTAATCGGGTTCCCTGCAAACGCAATGGAACAGCGACTCCGCCGGTGCTGGGGAGGCGGTTCCAATCAGCTGGAACCAACTCACGAAAAGGAGAATTACAATGCCTCTCGGTATCCTGAACAACATTCCGTCCCTTCAGGCGGAAAACGAACTGACTCTGACGGCCAGCGCTCTCAATAACACACTAGAGCAGTTGGCATCAGGGTCGCGTATCAATAGCGGGGCCGACGATCCTGCCGGCCTGTCGATTGCAAACGGGTTGCAGGCCAATATCAGCGCGCTCACACAATCTGTCTCGAACGCCAATGATGGTGTTGGACAATTGCAGCTCGCTGATGGCGCGCTCGCTCAGGTAACGAACCTGTTGAACACGGCGGTCACGCTGGCCACGGAATCGGCTACGGGCACGGTGTCCAACGGGCAACGCACGGCTATCCAGGCGCAGTATGCGTCGATCCTGGCGGAAATCAATCAGATCGGAACCGCGACTACTTATAACGGGCAGTCCGTGTTTCAGAGCGGCACCTCGACCAACGTAAACCAAACGGTCAGCGCGAATAGCGGCACGACCGCACCTCTAACCCTGGGCAGCGCTCTGACGGTCGGAGACACAACTGCGGTTACCGCAGGCGGCGTCACCTTCACTTACACCGCGGCGGCTGGAGTGGCAAACCCCAACGTGGCTATCAGCGGCGGCACCGCAATCACTGCGGCCACCACGCTCGTGACGGGAATTGGGGCCCTGGACGTCACACATGGCGGCGTAACCACAACCTTCACCACGAACGCGACCACGACTGCAACCGTGCAAGATTTGATCAATGCCATCAACTCTAACAGTAACGGTGCTATTGTTGGCGCGTTAGGCGGCGCCAACAGCACCATTACGGTGGCCAATGCCGGACCGGCGGGCAGCTTACACGCCGCGCTGGTCGGCGGGCAGTTACAAATCACCGACACGGTAAATAACAATAATCTTGCGGTGACGGGTGAGGCTTCGATCATTTCCGCGGCCACTACTACCTTTGCCGCCTCAACCGCCCCAACCGTCCAGAACCTGATCAATGCGATCAACGGCAACACCACGGTCGGAGCGCAGGCAGCCTTGGTCGGCGGCCAACTGCAAATCACCGATCCGCAGGCCCGGGCCGATCTCGCCGTGACCACGGACGATACCGTGCTGGGTGCGCCAGTCGCGGGTGCTCCTACCGCTTTCACCAATACCACCACTACGGCTGCGGCAACCGTCAATACGAACGAGTTGGCGAGCAACGCCGGGACCGTTGGCACGCCGATTACAGCTGCCACAGTTCTAACCACGGGCGGTGTCGACCAATTTACCGCCGGTGGCAAGACCTTTACCTTCACGGCGGCTGCTGGCCAAACCGTAGGAGCTTTGATCGCTGCTATCAATAATCCCAGCGATGCGGCCGGTCTGCACGCCTATCTGGGTACGGTCGGCAGCAGCACTGCGGCGCAGTTGATCATTACCGATCCCAACGCCAACAACGACGTGGCAGTCGGTACGGGCAACACCGAAACTCTACTCGGAACCTACACCAACCCAAGTACTACCGGGTCCACCACCACCAACATTTTCCTAAGTGATTCGACGGCCATTGGATCGGCCCAGATCGCAGTGCAGATTGGTGGCTTGTCCACGGCAGCGCTGACCAACGGCAGCGGGGCTCAGGCGGTGAACTTGGCTACGACCGACTTGAGCACACAGGGCGATGCACAAACCGCGTTGACTCTCATCAATTCAGCGATCACCAACATTGCCAGCGTTCGCGGCACCTTAGGCGCGAGTGTGAACCGGCTCACCGCCGCCAGCAACGTCATCAACAGCCAAGTGCAAAACCTGACGTCGGCGGAAAACACCATCACGGCGGCTGACATTCCGGCGGTCGTGGCCAACCTCACCAAATATTCGATCCTGGAACAGACCGGCATTTCCGCTCTGGCTCAGGCCAACCAGCAACAGCAACTCGTCTTGAAACTGCTGCAGTAAGTTTGCTGCGGAAGGAAGCGGTGAGCCCGCTTCCTTCCGTTCGTATATTTTGCTAGCGCAGCGCGAGCAAAACTAGCGTCACATTTTCCCGCTTTGGGAACCGCTTCAACTGCGGAAATTAAGCAGACACAAAATAGAGCTTCGGGGCCCGGCACTTCGCAGGATGAAGTCAAAGTGCAAAAGACAGGATCGTAGATCGCACTCTTCCAGTGTCAGCCTAGGAATGACGTGTTCCGAGGGCCTGGTTCGGGAAGCCGCAATCGAAAGCCGCGGCAGCGATCGAAGGAGAAGACCCATGGGAATCAGTCTGAATCCTGCCACGATCCTTTCTGGACAAGGAATCGATGTTAGCTCGATCGTATCGCAGATTGTTTCGGAACAGAGCGGGCAGCTAAGTGTGTGGGAAGGACAGCAAACTACCCTGGCTACGCAAGAGGGTTTGTTGGAGGGGGAAGAAAATAATCTGACAAACCTGCAGACGGCGGTTGCGGCGCTCGCCGATCCGACGGGTGCGTTGGCGGCGCAGGCGGCAACCTCGTCCAACACCGGGGTTCTGGACGCTGCGGCTCAAACCTCGGCCGTCACCGCAACTCACCAGATTACGGTGACCAGCCTGGCGACTTCCGGCACGCTTTATACCAATCCCGTCGCCGCTGGCGCCTCTACTTCGTTTCTCGCCACCGGTCAAACTACGGGCGACATCAAGTTGCTGGTCGGAGGAAGCGGCGGCACCACCGACGATATTCCCATTACTCAGGGCAGCAACGACACGCTCAATACTTTGGCCAACTACATCAACACCCAAAGCACCGCAAACAATTGGGGCGTCACTGCGAGTCTGGTCAGCGACGGCAGTGGTTCTCGCTTGGCATTGTTCAGTCAGAATTCGGGGAGTGCGGGAGCGTTGTCCATCGCCTCCAATACCAACACGACTTTGACCTTCGCTACGCCCGTTGGGGGAACCAACGCAGCCTTGACCGTCGACGGTGTCCCTTTCAGCAGCAGCAGCAACACGGTGACGGGAGCCATTCAGGGAGTGACACTCACTCTGGTGGGACAAACCAGCGGTACTCCCGTGCAACTGACGGTTGGACCGGATCAGAATCAGATTACCGACGCGGTCAACAATTTCGTCTCCGCCTATAACACCGTGGTCAGCACCATCAATACGCAATATGTCGTCGATCCCACCGGCGCCACGCCTGCGCCTCCGCTGGAATCGGATATTTCCTTGCGCTCCCTGCAATCTTCGATTCTGACCGACGCGGCTTACGCCATCGGCGGCAACGGCGGGTTGGTCAACCTGGCTTCGCTGGGCATTAATATGAACAATGACGGCACCTTAACCGTCGGTTCGACTCCAGCGCAAGATACTAATTCGTCTGGGCAGACATTTGCCCAAGTACTGGCCGCCAACCCTTCGGCCGTCGTAAATTTTTTTCAGAACGCATCCGGGACAGGATTCGCCAACAATTTCAACACCGATCTTACGCACCTGACTGCTCCCACGACCGGGCCGTTGAATGTAGATCTGGCACAAGACCAGGCCGAAGGTTCCGACCTCACCACGACGATCTCCAATTTCGAAACCCAGTTAACCACCGAGACGACCGCATTAACGTCGGAGTATGACTCCGTCAATGCATCGCTGCAAGCGTATCCGCTTCTTCTGCAAGAAGTGACGGAGACGTTAGGCACGCTCGGTTCCGGTACTTCCAGTTCGGGTTCCCCGACTTCCAGCGAACCTACTCTCACTTCGGGGTTATAGAAAATGGATGCAGGACTCTCATATCGCGAAGCGGCCGTTCAGGGAGCAAGCCCGGTAAAACTCGTTGTCTTGCTGTACGAGCAGATGGTCGAAGATTTGCGCCGGGCGGCTCGGGCGATCGACGAAAACCGCATTGAAGTGCGCACCAAGGCCATCGATCATGCCATGCTCATCGTCAGCCACTTGCAAAACGAGTTGAACCTGGAGGCAGGCGGCGGAGTCGCTCGCAATCTGGAGCGTTTTTACAACCTGCTGCGAACCAAGTTGCTGGAAGCCCAAATCTGGGTATCGAAAGATATTCTGAACGAGCAGATTTCGCTGCTGCTGGACTTGCGTGACGCCTGGATGGTGGTTGAGCAAGAGCAGGAAAACCGGTCGATTGCCCAAGCCGGTTCGCCACGAACTCCATCCTCCGATCCTGGAGGTTCGGGCGGAGGCTGGGACGCATGATGCGTGCGCCATCCTTAAACCCGCAAACTGAGACCTTGCGCGAAACCAATCAGAGATTGAATTTCTGGCTGGAAAGTCTCTTGCCTGACCACGGAGAACCAGTGGTCGCTACGCCGCAGCAAATGATGGGACTTTTGTCGGAACTTCTGCGCGCCGGAGAATGGCTTCGAACAGGACTGCCCGCAGACCGAGACCCGGAATTGGAAATGGAACTGGAGGTATATCGCAACCACGTCAAACGGCTGCACCGTCTCCTGCCCTCGATTCACAGCCGCTTGCTGCAGGAAAAAGCCCGTCTCGAATCCGAACGAAGCCGAGTGGAAGCGTCGGCGCAATGGGCGCGAGCTTCCCGCCAGACATTCTAAATTTTTCGAAGGAATCTCTCAGCAGGATTTTTGCCTCTGTTCGCACCGTCCTTGACTCCAAAGAAAAGCATGCCCACTCAAACAGAAAAGGCAGTGAAGAGAAGACTTACCCTGTGAACCTCGGTGCCCTCTGTGGTTGAAGCTCCAGGTTTGAATCCAATGCGCGCCGGCTTCTCATTTACTTGAGATAGCTGAAGAGATTGATTTGCGCGGTACCGGCCATGGCTTCGAGCGTAGCTTGCTGTGCGGTTTCGTCGGTGGTGAGGTTGCTGATGACTGCGGGGAGATCGGCTCCTCCGATGGTATTTGCCTGCTGCGCCAGGTTCGTCGTGTCGGTGCTGAGATAGGTTTGCTGCGCGGTGAGTTGACTTTCTGCGTTGCCGTAAAACACCCGTTGCGCGTCGATATAGTTGTAGGCGTTGCTGACCTCGTTGACCGCGGTGCCCACACCGACGGCATCGCCGTTTTGCAGGTTTGTGATCAGATCCTGGATGGCCTGAAACATATCGTTTCCGGACGCGGAAAACAGCTGCGAGCCGGGAAGATTCGTCTGCACCGAAAGTTGGTCGCCAATCGTGAGTTGGTTAACTTGCGAGTTCCCGGAGTACGTGACGCCGGAGGGGGAGCTGCTATCGAGAGCGTAGGGGACGGTTTGGGTTGCAGTGCCGGCGAAGACGTAATTGCCTTGATAGGAAAGATTCGCGAGGCTCAATAATTGGCTCTGAATCCCCTGGATCTGGGTCGCCAGCGCGGCCCGGTCGGCGTTGTTGACCGTGCCGTTGGCTCCCTCCACGCCCAGGCTGATGGCTTGCTGCAATGAGGTAATGACCGAGTTCAGCGCGGAATCGGCGTTCTGTATTTCCCCCTGCACGCTGCCAATGCTGCGCTCGAATTGATCGGCCTGCGAAGTTTGGGCGGCGTTCTCGATCAGAATGGCCGCAGCCGTCGGATTGTCGGAGGGCAGGTTAACGCTTTGCCCGGAAGCGATCTGCTGCTCGTCGCTGTTGATCTGATGCTGAGTCTCACCGAGGGCGGTCAGCAGGTCGGGGAGTGGATTGGGGTTCACGCGCATGCTCGTCTATCCGGTTAAGGTCGTCATTTGAATGACGTCATACATCATGTCGTTGATGGCCGTAACCACCTGCGCCGAGGCCGCATACGCGTTCTGGTACTGCACCATGTTGCCAGCCTCTTCGTCGAGAGAAACGCCGGAGATGGTCGCGCGCTGATCGTTGAACTGTTGCAGCACCGAACTGGACGCGCTCTGTTCCGCGGTCGCATTGGAAACATCGTTGCCGACATTGAAAACGATGCCCGAGTAGTAATCGGTTGGAGTCTGGTTGGCGATAATGTTCTGGCTGTTCAGGGTGTACAGGTTCTGCGCGTTGCCATTGCTGCCTTCGGTGCCATCGGAGCTGGCGGCAATGAGCGCGGGGTCGGTGATGGCGACAGAGAGACTGGCCGCCGCGCCCACTCCATTGGCGGGCGGAGGAGTAAAAAGGTCGACTGGAGTTTGCGGGTTGCCATTGGCGTCGAGGCTGCCGGTAGGCTTGCCGTTCAAATCGTATCCCGCGGTCTGCACCGTGTTCACACTGTTGGCCAGACCGGCGGCCAGAGTATCGAGCTGGGTCTCAATCGCGGGAATTTCCTGATCCCGGGCCTCGAGCGTTCCGCCCAACTGTCCCGAGGTGATCGAAGACGTGATGTCGGTGGCCGGACTCTCCGGTCCCTGCGAAAAAACATCGTGCAGTCCCGCCGAATTCGGTTTGGCTCCGGTCTGCAGCTGAAAGCTCTGCTGACCGATCACCAGCGGCGTGCCATTTCCCGTGGTCAGGGTCACGGTGTTGTCGCTGGGGATGACGGAAACATCGATCAGAGCCGACAGCTGATCAATCGCCTGGGTGCGCTGATCGACAAAGCTGCCTGCACTCTCGTCCACATTTTCGAGTGTATTGATCTGGGCATTCAGACCTGCGATCTGCTGGCTCAGCTGGTTGATCTGGCCGACAGTCTGGACCACGCTGAGATCCAGGCTGCTCTGCTGCTGGGTCAAGCTGTTGGCGGTGCTATTGAAGCTGGCGGCGAGGTTGTTGGCGGCCGTCAGCACGCCTTGGCGGACGGAGAGGTCCGAGGGAGTGGTCGCCAATTCGTTAACGCTGTTAAAGAAATTGGTGATGGCGGTTCCAATGCCCCCGCTGCTGCTGGTGAAGGGAACTTGGGTCTGCTGCAAGGCGGAAACCAATGAGCTCAGCTGGCCTTGAGTTTGCGTTTCCTGCTGGATGCTGGCCTCAAGAATAGGATCGCGAATGCTCTCGATACTTTGCACAGTAACCCCGCTGCCAAAAGTCAGGGGATCGATCACGATGGGATCGCTTGAAACCAGATTCGGAACCTGGCGGGAATAACCGGGAGTGTTGACGTTGGCGACGTTGTTGGTGGTCGTCTGCAGGGCTGCCTGTTCGGACGCGAGACCGCTGAGAGCGGTAGCTAGGCTGGCATTCAGACCCGACATGCGTCGTCTTCCGGAAAGTTTTCTGTCTTCAGGTTTTCTGTGTCAAGTTTTTCGGCACTCGGGGTTGTGCCAGGCCACGGGCGGCGAGTCTCGCTGCTCGTCGGATCAAGGTACCCGGCTTCGGGTCCGGCCTGCAGGTTCGACAAAACTCTTAGCCACCTCTGCGCCCGCCGCAGAAGCGCCGCTTGTACTCGGCCCTGCTGCAACACTCGCAGCTGCGCTGCGCGCAGATTCTCGGCGAGAACAGGATCCCTCAGAGTCTCGGGAACATCTGCGTCTTCATTATGTTTGCCCGCCCACAGAATTTCCAGCGCCCGGCGCAAGCGAATCTGTTCCTGCGTCCCCTGCTCCAGCCGGGCAAGGTCGCGCGCCAGCAACGCCTCCCGGCTGGCGTTAAGGCTGTCTTCCATCTGGCGCAAGAGAGCGAGACTGGCCTGAGCCATGCCGGCATCGGGATGCCAACCGCGCGAAGGCGGACGCTGAGCGCAAGTAGAAAGCGGCATGGCCATGTTCCAGATTCGTATCCGTTCACTTCAGTATCAGTTCAGATTCCCGCAGGGTTCAGATCAGTTTCCGTTCGGACCACCGTTCCGATCACGCGCGCGGCTGATCAATATGGCGCAGAATCGCGTCAGAGCATCTGGTCAAGCTCATGAGGCGGCTGGTCGCTGACCTCGGCCAATGGATCTTTCTCCTCGGGATTTGCCTCTTCATGACCTTCTTCACGATTCTCTTCGCGATTTTCTTTTTCCTGTTCTGCTGGAACGCGGCGAGGCGGTTTTGCACTCGCATCCTCGTTCCCCGGCTGGTCTTTGACCTCTCGCACGCCGGAAGCCGGCGTCAGCGCTCCCACATTCAGCCCAGCGGACAGATCGCTGCTTGCCATAAGTGCAACCTCCCGGGGCGAAAATCTCTAAGCCGCGGTCCCGCTAAGCATGTGCTCGAACACCGCCCCCGCAATCTGTTCTGGCGTGGAATGGTAGCCGCCGCTTTGGATGGCCTGCCGCAAGGACTGCACCCGCTCCTGCCGTATCTCGGGCAGCTGCGCCGCCTGGGCCGCGAGCGCCTGCACTTGCACATGCGCTCCGGAAAGTTCGGCCTGGTCTTCGTTCGTCACCCCGCTGCTCACCCCGTTGGCCACTCCGCCCGCCCCGCTGCTCGCGGAAGCGCTACTCGAACCGCTGGCGGATGCGGCGCGATCATTCTCTGGCAGGGATTGCGGTCCCGCATTCAAATCGACTCTCATGATGGCGTCCCTCGTCTTGAATTGCCCTTGCAATTCAAGTATCGGCAGAAGGTTAAAAAGCTTTAATTTTATTTGCCCGGGGTCTTTGATGCCGTCCTTCAAGTGCCTTCATGTCATTCTATCGGCAGGAGTTAGGAAAACTTTAGGGTTCTGGCACGGACATCGGTGGTTCTACCCCTTACCTTCGTGCAGAGGCAGATGCTTCTGAATCATGGCGGCGATACCGAAGCCTCCTCGCGCCGCCAGACCGTCGGCGAGGGCCCTGGTGCCCAGGTAGTTGTAATCGTCCGTGCCGGAAAGCGTGCTCTCGCCGGGCAGGGCAGCGAAGGTTTTTTCCATCGACTCCAGCAGCGAACCGATCAGGCTTGCCTCAAAGTCGCGGGCCGCCTTTGGTCCGCGGCCTAAGGGCGCCGTGGCCGTCGCCAGGGGAGGAGAAAGCGAGAGTGAGGTGGGAATGGAATTCATCAGTCAACCTCCAGTTCGGCTTCGAGTGCTCCAGCCGACTTGATGGCCTGCAAAATCGAAACTACATCGCGAGCCGTTGCCCCAATTGCCTGCAGGCGGGTAACGAGTTGTTCGACGCTGGCGCCTTCGCTGAGCTCGATATTGCGCGCCGGAGCCTCGGTGGCGCTTAATCTTGTTTGTGGAACCACTTCGGATGCTCCGCCCAACTGAGGGCTCGTGCCAGCCGCAACCTCAGCCGGAACCCCAACCGAAACTAAAGACGTCGTAACCTCAATCGAGAAACTGCCGTGCAAAATGGAGACCGCGCCCAGACGAACGTCCTTGCCCAGCACCACCGTGCCGGTGCGCTCGTTGACCACGACCTTGGCGCGGCGTTCGATCTCAACTTCGAGGTTCTCGATGCGGGCCAGAACCGCCGGCACCGCCTTCGGCGAGTCCATGGCCAACTTGACTTCGATCCTCCGGCTGTCGATGGCGGTCGCCACTGGCAAGGACCATTCGCGGTTGATGGCTGCGGCGACCCTCTCGGCGGTCGAAAAGCTGGCGTCGTTCAGCAGCAGGGAAAGATGATCGAGGCGGGCGAGGTCGAGCGAGCTGTCGCGCTCGACCAGCGCCCCGCCCGGGATGCGGCCGACCGTAGGATGATTCAGCACTTTGGAATTCGCCGACGAGCCGGCCGCGTATCCCCCCAGTACCAGCGGGCCCTGGGCCGAGGCGTAGACCTGCCCATTGGCGGCATAGAGAGGAGTCAGCAACAGCACCCCACCCTCGAGGCTGCGAGCATCGCCCGCGGAAGAGACCGTCACATCGAGGGCAATGCCTGGCCGGGAGAAAGGCGCGAGGCTGGCGGTTACGAAGACTGCGGCCACATTTTTTACCTGTACCGTGGTCTGCAGCACTGCGGGCGGAATCTCGACTCCCATGCGTTGCAGAATGCTGGCCAGGGTCTGGATCGTGAAGTAAGTCTGTTGCTTGTCTCCGGTGCCTCTCAGCCCGACCACCAGCCCATAGCCGACCAGCGAGTTATTGCGGATGCCTTCCACGCTGGCCACATCGCGAATCAGGACGGTGTGGCTTTCATTCTCAGCTGGCATCTCTGCCGCGATCGCGGTCCCACTGAGCAAGAGCGCGGACGCGATCGAGAACGTGACCAGCAGAAGCCAGTTGCGCCGGAAATACGTGCGTTTCATTCTCTCTGCAATCCTGTTGGCCACCCGAACCCCCGCTCTTCTCGAACCCAGCGATTTTGTGAAGAAGGCCATTTCTTAGAAAACCATCTTGAGAATCCGACTTTCAGAAGCCATTTTTAGAAGTCCGATTTTTCAGAATCCGACGATGCGCAGAATCCATTTCATGATCGGGTTGGGCGGACGGATGCCTTCACTGATCACACCCTTGCCTTTAACTTCCACTTCCAGATTGCCCACGCTGTTCGAAGCCACCGTATTGGTCGCATCGAGATCGCCGGGACGAACCAGACCGCGCAGGATGACGGTCTCGTGCTGGTTATTCATGGTGATTTGCCGCTCCGCTTCAACCACCAGCGTGCCCGTGGGAAGCACCGCCGCAACCCGGCCGGTGAGAGTGGTGCTCAACGAGGTGGTCGAGGTCGCTTGCGCCTTGCCGGTGAGCGCCTGTGTGGAATTGGGCGAAAACAAATTGGCGACTCCGCTGGTGGTAATGTGGCCGCCCAGGGCGGTGATGCCAGAGCTCGCCGAGAAGGCGCGATTGGTGGCCACGTTGCCGGCGCTCGAAGCAGAAAGGTTCTGCGAAATATTGATGGTCACCAGGTCGCCCACCCGCGACGCTTTGTAATCGGCGACCATATTGGCCAGCCGTCCATAATCGGTCCACAAGCTGCCGGAAGTAGCCGGCTGCGCCGCCGCAGCCTGAGAGGAAACATGTTGAATGTATTTGTCCAGAGCGTCCCGCTTGCTGGCGGTGTCCTTTCCCTTTTTCTGTCCATAAGCCGGTGGGACAAGAAACATGACCAGTGCAAGCGCTTGAAGCAAGACTAAGAGCGGGGTGGCATTGGCCGCGCGTCTGCCGCGGATGCCGGCTCTTTGGACGCTGGCGGTCATGGCATCACCCGCAGATTTCCCGCGCCGACAACTTGAGCGCGCAAAATGCGATCGCTGTTTTCCACCCGCGCCCGCACCGATTCTCCGACTCCACCGCGATCGAGGCAGATGACGCGCAGCACGATGCGAAATCCGTCCTCATCCCATACCAGGGTGGCCTTTTGACCCGGTTTCACCACCTTGCCGGCGAGGGTGGGATTGTCGCTCGGCACCTGCGAGGATGCGACGATGGCGGGAAGCGTCGGCCTTCCGGAGGGATCGGCGGTGAGCGCGCGGCTGCGCACCAAGAAGGGCACACAGTCTTCGGGATGGACGCAGCGAGTGGAAACTTCCCAGCTTCGCAGCGCCGGGTCCCAAACGGTTCTTGTGAGCGCGAGGGGTGTTTTCTGCGCGATCCGCTGCGCAGCCCCGCAATCTCCAGGCAAGACGGGGCCCGCTGCAGAGACTGTCGGGCTGGATGAGGACGCCGATTTCTTTTTCTGCTGCGACCTTTCGCGAGTCTGCCCCTGCGGGTCGCTCAGAACCAACACCTGTGCCTCAATGTCAGCGCAAGAGGCCCGGATTCCCGCGACCCGAACGGTGATGCGTTCCGGGATCTGGGCGTCCACCGCCGCGCCGAGCTTTTGCAAGAAACCCCGAACTTCACCGGCTTCGAGCACGCGCACGCTGCCCGCTAGCGGCGCGTTCCCTAGCGGCACGCCCGCGGCCGCCTGCAACAGCCGGGCGCAGGTATCCGGCGCCAGCAGGTCCGCGAGCGTGAATTTCCCCGGCGGTACTTCGACCTTGGGCTCGAAGACAAAATGACACGCGGGGGAGGCTTGTCCCAGAGAAACTTGAGTTGAGGCCGGAAGAATCGCGAGCAAGCCGGCAATGAGAAGCGTCTTCATAAACGAAATCGACGAGGCTATCTCGAGAGGTTGAGCTTCACTGGTTTTCGCTAAGCGTAGCTACCCCTCGAGCCTTCAGCGGCCCAGGCTGTTGATGTCCTGCAACATTTGATCGGCGGCGTTGACTACCCGCGAACTGGCTTCATAAGAGCGTTGGGCCACGATCATGTTGACGAATTCGTCGACCACGCTCACGTTGGACTGCTCGAGCATGCCCTGGATGATCGAACCCAGACCTTCACTGCCGTTCGGAGCGCCTATGATCGGATCGCCCGAGGCGGTGGTGGCGAGAAAAAGATTGCTGCCGGTACTGTTGAGCCCGCCAGGATTGTTAAACAGCGCCAGCTGCAGCACGCCGACCTGCTGGGCCGCGGTTTGTCCCGCCAAAGTCACGCTGACCGTGCCGTCCTGGGCGACAGTAACCGACAAGGCGCCTTGCGGAATCGCAATATTGGGCTGAACCGGATTTCCGTCCTGCGTCACCAGATTGCCGGATGCATCGAGATGGAAGCTGCCCGCCCGGGTATACGCCGTTTGGCCGTCGGGCAGAAGCACTTGAAAAAATCCCTGGCCCTGAATGGTCAAATCCAGAGGATTGCCGGTTTGGGTAAAGTCTCCCTGAGTCTGGAGCACTTCGGAAGCGGCCGAGCGGGTGCCCAGTCCAACCTGCAAGCCCGCGACCAGCGTGGTTTGTTGCGAGGCAGCGGCGCCGGGCATGATCAGGTTCTGGTAGATGAGATCCTCGAACTGAAGACGCCGGCTGCGAAACCCGGCTGTGCTGGAGTTCGCGAGGTTGTTGGCTACGTTGTCGAGATTCAGTTCTTGCGCCTGCATGCCGCTGGCGGCGGTGTAGAGTGCTCGAATCATAAGGGTTGAATCCTCTCTTGCTTCTCTTGCTTCAAGTGCGTCTCATTGCAGACCCGTCCTGCTTCAAACCCGCGGCAAATCCTGCACCGCGGTCTGATTAAACTGGCTGTCAAACAAGGTGAGTGCGCGCTGCATCATTTCTGCGTTGCGCTGGATGCTGATCAGCTGCACGACGCCTTCAACCGGGCTCACGTTGGAATCTTCGATCATGCCCTGGCGCAGCGAGGACGACGCTGCCGGTAGAGCCGTGCCGTCAGGCGCGGCGTACATGGCATTGCCCATCGCCCGCAGGCTGGTATCGGGCGAAAACTCGGCCACGCGCACCGTAGCCACCACATCGCCATTCACCGAAACCGTGCCATCGCCGCTGACCGTGACCGCGCCGCTGGGCAGAATGATCGGGCCTTGGTCGCCCATCACGGCATCGCCTTCGGCGGTCACCAATTGTCCGGCGGGGGTTAGATGGAACGCGCCATTGCGCGTGTAAAGCGGTCCGGCTGGAGACTGGACCACAAAGAAACCGGAACCGGCGACCGCCAAATCAAGTGGGTTGCCGGTCGCGACCAGGTTGCCGGAACTGCGATCGACACGGCTGCCGCCCAGCACGCCAAAGTCGTTAACCGCCGCATTCAGCGGATTCCACGACACGGTTCCGCCGCCGGCCAACATCGACTGAAAGGTCGCTTGCTCGCCGCGAAACCCGGCGGTGCCAAGATTCGCCAGATTATTCGCGACCAGTTCCAAAGCTTGAGTCTGAGCCGCGAGCCCGGCGCAAGCTGCGTAATATCCACTATCCATGATTGATCCCCGCGGCTCGATCAAAGCACGCAGACTTCCATCGAAGATGAGGGCTGGGAAATGCAGCGGAGTGCTGCAAAAGCTTGAGAAGAAGAGGAAGAAAAATCGGCAGACGATTTCTGAGAAAATTCGAATGCAAAGGCGAACGGCAGTTCTTGCCGGGGGACGCTATGCTCCCGGCAAACTTTTCCGTTTGCGGGTATAGAGCTGAATCAAGATCGTGTTCGAGTCCAACTTAACTTAATGCACTGACTGAGCGAGGCACCTAATTATGCACTTCCAGCGAAAGTACGACGGGCTCGCCTTCGAACAATAAGACTGCATGCATCTCGTCGTTGACCATGGAGTGAAGATTGTATTCCGTGCCGGTAATGACAGTGGGGACGGAAAGCATGCAGCCATCCCCCAAACCCGGAATCTTGTTTTTGAAATTTCCGGCCACCATGTTGCAGATTTCCCCCACTGCATCCCACATTTCCGGGCCGGCTTTTTCGGTTTCCACTCCAAGCATCTTCGAAGCCATACGCGCGGCCGCCTTGGCACTGCAGCGGACGGTCAGGATTCCGCACAGTTGCCCTGCCAGCCCCACCATGGAAGTGATGTCGAGGCCCTGCTCAGGAGGCAATTCGAAAGTTAATTCCAGCGGCGAGGCAAGCATGAGTTCGAAGACTTCCTGCATAGCGAGTTGCAGCGTTGGAAGCCAAAGTTCGCGGCCGGGGGCTGAAGTCAGTGCTGGATTGGGAGCGTTCATGCTTTCACCTCAAGTATGGGAAGCACATGCTCTTTGACCTGATCGGGGGTAAAAGGTTTACGGATGTAGCCGCGGGCGCCCGCCGACAGCGCTTGCACCACGTGACCTTCGCTGCCTTCGGTAGTAATCATTACAACTGGAACGCCTTTTGCATTCTCCACGCCGGCGAGCTGCTTCACAAATTCCAGGCCGTCCATGACCGGCATGTTGATGTCGCAAAGAATAAGATCCACCTTATTCTGTTGGACCGAAGCCAGCGCTTCGGCGCCATTGCTGGCTTCGAAGATCTGCGCGATGTTCAAACCAGCCTGCCGCAACGAGCGTTCCACGATTTTCCGCATCACCGAGGAATCATCCACAATAAGCGCGCGTATGTTATCCATGTGCCGCCGATCCTCTTGGAGATAATCAGCCTTAGGATTTCGGCTGAATCACCCACCCTAGCTCTCATCGGCAGGCGGAAGCCGGACTTTAGGGCTAGGTGAATCTTGCCGTCCTGACGGCGCATCTCTTACAGTAAGTCCATGAACAAAATCAACATTCCTACACCTTTGCGGCAGTATGTTGGCAAGCAGGCTTCGGTGGAAGTACCGGGGACGACGGTGGGCGAGGCGATGAACTCGCTGGTGGCCCAGCATCCCGACCTGCGCAAGCATCTTTATACTGAGGACGGGAAGCTTCGCGCCTTCGTCAACCTGTATGTGAACGACGAAGATATTCGCTACCTGCACAAAGAAGCCACCGAATTGAAAGACGGGGACAACATTTCCATCGTACCGTCGATTGCCGGCGGCGCGCGCTGCTAGTGTCAAGCGTTTTTGGTGAACCGCGCACTGGCGCCCACACAACTTCATCTGAGGACTTATGGCTACCACCACAGAAATTCCGGTAACGCTCAACAAAGACGAAATCCTGCGCTACTCGCGCCATCTCATCATGCCCGAGGTGGGCATGGAAGGTCAGCAGAAGCTGAAAGCCGCGCGCGTGCTGTGCATCGGCACGGGTGGGTTGGGATCTCCGCTGGCGCTGTACCTGGCGGCCGCTGGCGTGGGAACACTCGGCCTGGTCGATTTCGATGTGGTTGACTACACCAACCTGCAGCGGCAGATTATCCATTCCACCGCTGACGTTGGTCGCAAGAAGCTCGATTCCGCCGCTGACAAGCTCAAGGGCATCAATCCATTTTTGAATTTGCAAACATTCGACACCAGACTCAGCAGCGCCAACGCGATGGAATTATTTCGCGACTTCGACATCATCGCCGATGGCACCGATAATTTTCCCACTCGCTATCTCGTGAACGACGCGTGCGTACTCTCAGGCAAGCCCAATGTGTACGGATCGATTTTTCGCTTCGAGGGGCAGGCGAGCGTATTCGCCACCGAAGATGGGCCGTGCTATCGCTGCCTTTATCCCGAGCCGCCGCCGCCGGGATTGGTTCCCTCTTGCGCCGAAGGCGGCGTGCTGGGCATTTTGCCCGGGCTCGTCGGCGTGATGCAGGCGACGGAAGTGATCAAATTGATTCTTGGCATCGGCGATCCGCTGATTGGCCGCTTGCTGCTGATTGACGCCCTGGGCATGAAGTTTCGCGAACTCAAGCTACGCAAGAATCCGGATTGCCCGGTGTGCGGCACGCATCCCACGGTGACCAAGCTGATAGACTACAACGAGTTTTGCGGAATTCGCGGGGAGGAAAAATCGGTGGCCAGTGGCGTTCCCGAAATTCAGGTAGAAGAGTTGAAGCGTCGTTTGGATGCGAAGGACGACGTTTTTGTGCTCGATGTGCGCGAGCCCCACGAATATCAGATCTGCAATATCGGTGGATATCTGATTCCGCTGAACGATTTGCCGAAGCGGGTGAACGAACTCGACCCCAGCCGAGAAATCGTGGTGCATTGCAAGATGGGCGGCCGCAGCGCCAAGGCAGCCGCATTTCTGCAGCAGTCCGGTTTCACAAAAGTGCAGAATCTGGCGGGAGGCATCACCGCCTGGTCCGATCGCGTGGACCCGAAGGTGCCGAAGTACTGACGGTTGGTTCGTATCAAGTTGGCTCGTATCAGTTGGCTCGTATCAGGGTGGTTCGTATCGGGGTATGGCTTTAGCCATACCGTTGCATGCTTGCGTTGGGAACGGGCTTCAGCCCCTGCGGCGCAGGATCAAGTTCAAATCCGGGATAAGCCGACGAGTACGGATACTGCGAGGCCCCTCTGCCAGATGCCGAGCGACGGGATTATTCTGAATGTATTCCGCGGATCGCAGGAACGCTTCGCGGTCACGAATGCGAACTTCCGAAAATCCCTTCTGCCAGACTGGCGCCCGAAATCCGAGATTCTTTCCCGCCCGGAAGGCAAATCCTCCTTTAATAAATTGCATGGCGCGCTCGATCGTCGAGTCGCTATCGACAGTAATTAGAACGTGGAAGTGATCGGGCATCACGACAAATTCATGCAGCCGGAATTTTCCCTGGGCACGGTAGTCGTACAAAACGCGAATAAACAATCCCGCAGAACGGTCGGACTGAAGAAGGTTTCGCTTGCCATCGATCGACGAAGTTACAAAGAAAGTTCGGGCGCCGGCAACGATTAGCGCAGGATCGGCGTGACGAGATGGAATCGACATGACAGCGGCTAAACGGCTCCTTGGAGATTGCCTATTTTGGCACGCCTGGAGGGCGTGCCCTGATACGAACCTGCCTGATCAGATCTGCATGGTGCGAATTGAGCCCGACACGAATGTTGCGTGACCCAGATCGCACTTCGTCCGAATCGTTGCTCCGAATCGATGGTCCCAATCCGGCTACCACCGATCGGGCCTGATACGAATCTTGCGGCCCGAATACGCCTGATACGAATCTGTACACCTGAGAGGCAGGTCTGATTGTGACATTTGTCACAGAAGCGAAAAATTTGCGGACCGATCGTACCGAAGCGGGAATGGCGTCCTCGTCTCAGGATTCAGGGTGTGCCTTCAGCGGGCATCAGAATCTGTATCAGGGCCTCAGCAGTGGCATCAGGATTCGTATCAGGGTATGCCTTCAGGCATACCGACATGAGTCGACTGGCGAAGCGCCTTTAGGCGCTGCGGCATGCATGAAGCCACGAAAAAAGGGGAGCGCATTCGCGCTCCCTTTTTATTCTGCGTGCGGATTGAGATTACTTGCTCGATCCCGACTGCATCTGGTCGCTGGACGGGGCAAGGTCTAAAGCAATCTTCTTGCCTTCGAAGCGGGCACCGGAGAGCCGGCTGGTCCCGTCGCCGTTCATGGTCACGACCGCTGCAGTGTTCCGCGATGGTGAGTTGAGGTCGACGATTTTTGCGGGCACTTTGGCAACTACATTTTTGCCCTGCATGATGCTGACTTCTACGTTCGGCCCGCTGCCATCCCACACGAGCTTGTATTCGCCGGCCTTGAGATTGGTTCCGTTAATGCTGGTCGAGCTTTGCAGGTTCAAGCTGGCTTTTGTGGCTGCGAAGGCGCTGGAGGCCAGCAGCAGAGCTAACCCCATCATCACACTCTTCATTACTAAACTCTTCGAAATTGTCGCGAACTTCATAGCTGCTCCTTATTTTCTTTCCCGAAGTCACGTCGGGAATCGGCTGGGGCGGCCCGGTTCACGACTGGCGCGAGAAAACACTTGTGTTTCAGCGCGAATCGCCTAGAATGCTGCCGCCGGGGTTGTGCAGACAAGCTGTGCACACAAGTCACAGACTTGCCCTGCCGCGATGGGGGTTTTCTCATCTGGGCCGCCAAACCGAGTGTGAGAGAATCCCCAGACCCCGCATGAAATTTTCGAATCAGTGCTAACCAGCGTCACCCCTGCGCCGGCTGTTTCTTCACTGTTAAGGTTACGGATTGCCGATATTCAAAGTTCCAAGTGAATTGCGCTCGCCGCGATTTCGGTGCGCTGCTTTTCGTTTCACTTGTTTTCCGCATTCACTAGTTTGGACGTGTTGACGATCTTTACGGTAGC
The DNA here is from genome assembly GCA_963801885.1 of uncultured Acidobacteriaceae bacterium. Classification (GTDB taxonomy): domain Bacteria; phylum Acidobacteriota; class Terriglobia; order Terriglobales; family Acidobacteriaceae; genus Sulfotelmatobacter. The sequence continues at coordinate 517,950 of CAWDGL010000008.1, read as the reverse complement.
AGAGCTTTTGTGAATTCACAGTTAAGAAAATGTAAGGAAGACAACAGCAGAGGTGTGTTTGTGTGTAGTTTTGTGAAGCGAGGCAGGGCGCCACGCGGGCTGTAGAGATTTGTAGAGGCGTAGCCAGCTACGACTCTACAACGGCAGATGCATCAGTCGGCGTCGCCGTGCTGGCGCTCAACCGACCATACCTTAGCCTGATCTTTTTCGAAGGGATACACGTGGACCATCCAGTTGAAGACTACAGGATGAAATGTTCCGCCAGCGGCGTCGCACGCTTCCTGCGTGGTGATTGACCCTCGCAATCCAAATTGCGGATGCGCTCCTAGCCCTTCCCACTTGCGGCCAGCCGGAGCTGAGCAGAAATTTACGTGCTCGTGCCACTGTGCCACGCTTAGCGGAATGCGCTCATCGAGCTGTTCTTCGCCAAAACGCTTGGGCGCGGTGTACATGACGCCGATCAGTTTGTAATCGTCGCCGTGCTTTTCATAGAGCAACGAAGTCGGATGTTCGGGAGTGAAACGGAAAGCCGCCTCCATTGCGTAGCCGTAATTGGTGAAGTGGTACATCTTCTGCGGAAGTTCCGGGTGAAAAATCTTGAATCCATCGGCCAGAGCAACGCGATAGTCGGTATATTTTTCCGATGCCTTGCGGGCGGCTTCGGCCACTTGCTGCGCGCGGGCAGCGTCGCCGGGCTTGGGCGGGCGCAACGCGGTCATCTTCATGTGCGGGCCCATATCCATGTGCCCTTCCATGGAGTTCATGACATGCGCGCTGGCTTCGGCGTCGGCATCTTTGTCGCCTTTTTCCGATCCCATGGGCATATCTTTCATCTGCATCTGCATGCCGGGCATGTCGGACATTGTTTGGGAATTACCTGATTGCGAGCCGCTGGATTGCGCTCCACTCGCGGGCGCACTCGATGTTTGTCCCCAGGCGATGCTGCACAGCAGAAGGGCGGAAACGGCCACGATTTCATTTCGCATAAGATGCTCCTCGACGATGTTCATACTAACCCTGCCTTAGCCGGGATGTTTCTGCCAGATATCGCCCGTTACGGGTGATTACAGAGGTAATCGGACGCCCGCTTCAGCTTCACGCAATCGTAGAACTCCGAGGTTTGGCGCGGCCACATAGTTTCTGGTACACCTGATGGCTTGACGCTTGAGACCGCTATTTTTCTTTTTTTCGCTGGTGCGCTGGGAGGCGCGTTGAATTCCGTGGCCGGGGGCGGAAGCTTCATCGCCTTCCCGGCGCTGCTGTTCACGGGTGTTCCTCCCATTCCCGCCAATGCCACGAACACAATTGCCTTGTGGACGGGTGCCGCGGCCAGCGGCGGCGCTTATCGCAAACAATTGGACGTTCCCCGCCGGGTGATGGTTCCACTGTTGGCGGCGAGTTTGCTGGGCGGACTGGCGGGAGCGCTCTTGCTTTTAAAGACGCCGGCGCAAACTTTTATGCGAGTGCTGCCATGGCTCACGCTGGGCGCGACTCTGCTGTTTGCCTTCGGCAGGAAGCTGGCTGCGGGCCGCAAGTCGGTGATCGAGCATGAGGCCTCAAGCGCCGCGCTGGTGGGGACAACTTTGTTTCAGTTTTGTGTTGCGGTTTACGGAGGCTACTTCGGCGGCGGCATGGGAATCGTGATGCTCGCCATGCTGGCAACGCTCGGTATGACCGACATCCACGCCATGAACGCGCTGAAGAGTGTGTTGGGTTTTGTGATCAACGGAGTCGCGGTCGTTACATTCGTGGTGGCCGGCGCTGTCTATTGGCACCCTGGCATCGTGATGATAGCCGGCGGAATCGCAGGCGGATACGTGGGCGCGCATTACGCACTGAAGATGCCGCAGGCATGGATTCGCATGTTTGTGGTGCTGGTGGGCGCTGCCATGACCGTTTACTTCTTCTGGAAGTCGTATTGAAAATCACCCCATTGTCATCCCGAGCAACGCGAGGGATCCAGGTTCCGCTGGTGCTACGTCAGAAGTGGCGGCGTCGGCAGAAACCCAGATCCCTCGCTTCGCTCGGGATGACAGAATGGAACGCTCGGGATGACAAAATGGAAACCGTTTACTGCACCGGCGCGGAAACGTGTTCGTGGACGATCAGCCATTTGCCGTCTTCATTTTCGAAGACGACCGTCCAGCGGAAATTCCCCATCTCTACTTTGCCCGCCTTGGTGACCATTTCCTCTTTGACGGTGGCCGTGGCCCAGACCAGATCTCCGTGCGGATGAATGCTGACGTCGTCGTTGAGAGTGAACTTCGCGCTCTTGTAACCGGAGACAACATTCTTCACGCCCTTTTCGTAGTCCTCCCAGCTGTCATATTTCAGCGGAGCAATATCGAAAAACGTGTGCGGGCCGGTGGCATAATATTTCTCCACGTTGGCGGTATCGAGCGTGGACCATCCGTCCCAGATCTTCTGTAAGTAAGCCTTGTCGGGAGCAGGGCCGGCCGCGGTTTTCTTCATCGCTGGTTTCTTCGTTTGCGCGAGGCCGGACAGGGTCAGGGTGAGCAAGCACAACGCAACGGAGATAAATCGTCTCAGCATCGGTTTCCTCCAAAGAATCCCGCGGAATTTTCGCACAGCTATGGCTGAACCGCCAAACCTCACTGTGAGAGGCGAGGTCTTCGGCGAGGAGATCCCCTTCGGCTTCGCTCAGGGCAGGCTCTCGTCCCGCTGAAGAAAAGGCGGGCCTTCGGGATGACTCCGGGGGACTGATTAAGGCTGAGGATGTGAAGCTAGGACGTTCGCTATCATTCAGAGGCGTTTGACCGATTTCCACAGCACACGCTAGAATAGTTGAGTTTGACTGTACTCGCCGACCCGTTCCGGGGACGCCTGTCGTGGCTGCTGAAGCGCCGTGGCAGAAAACACAGCAAGCAGCGGAAATATCAGCACTCCTTGGTAGCGCCCGTGTGCGCACTGGGTCCGTTTCACAGATTCGATTACGGGCTGAATTTCAACGACATTTGACGGAGGCAGACGTATGTACGCGGTCATCCGCGCCGGTGGAAAGCAGTACCGGGTGGCGCCCGGAGATGTAATTCGAGTGGAGAAGTTTGGCACCGGCACCGACGGACAGGTGGAGTTTCCCGTGGTCGCAGTGTCGAGCGAAGAAGGCAAAGTCGGGTTGCAATCCGATGCACGCGTGGTCGGCGAGATTGTGGCCGAAGGCCGCGGCGCGAAAATCCTGGTTTTCCATTACAAGCGCAAGAAGCAATACAAGAAACTGCGCGGACATCGGCAGGCTTACACGGCAGTGCGCATTTCTGAGATCGCTTTTGACGGCCAGAGTTTTAAGGCGCCGGAGTTGCCCAAGAAAGAACCGAAGGTGAAGAAGGTGAAATCGGCGGACGAACACGACGAGCATGAGGAGCACGCAGAGCATGCGGCTCACGCAACTCATCCGCATGCAAAGAAACATGCGAAGAAGAAGACTTCGGCAAAGAAAGCCAAGAAGAAATCGCAGTCGAAGAAGAAGTAGGAACTGAATTAAAAACCTTGGACGGACGAATGCGTCCGTCCCCACGCGAACTAACTGACAACCGAGAACTGAGAACTCCGATATGGCACATAAAAAGGGACAAGGCACTTCACGAAATGGCCGCGATTCGAACGCGCAGCGGCTGGGATTCAAAGCCTTTGGCGGGCAGGTCGTGCCCGGCGGCACAATTATTGTGCGCCAGCGTGGCACGCGGGTGAAGCCGGGACTGAACGTAGGCCGCGGCAAAGATGACACGCTTTTCGCCAAGATTACGGGACGCATCAAGTTCCTGAACAAGGGACAAATGGGCAAGTTCGTGATGGTCGAGCCCATGGAGATCGAGTAAGCGCCATCGAATAACGTCTCGGTGGTCCGAAGAGTTCCTTGCGATCTCGATGCTCCTCGGATCCGCTTAAGGCAGCAGAGTTCGGCCTCGCCTTCGGGACGAGGCCGTTTGTTTTGCAAGCTCGCGTTCCCTCCGCCTGTCATCCCGAGCAAGCGAGGGATCTGGGTGTTTGCGTGCGGAGGCAGTCTCGGTGCCGCCAGCAAGAACCCAGGTCCCTCGCGTGGCTCGGGATGACACTCTTGATTACCACGGGGCAGCTACACTACGCGGGACGGATACACCATGTTTATCGATGAGGCAAAAATTCGAGTCAAGGCCGGGGACGGCGGCAACGGCTGCATGGCCTTTCGGCGGGAAAAGTTTGTCCCGCGCGGCGGACCGTCGGGCGGGGACGGCGGCAAGGGTGGCGATATCGTCATGGAATCCAGCGAGCGTCACAACACGCTGGTGCATTTCCGCTTCAATCCTGAGCACAAAGCGGAGCGCGGCCGCCACGGCGAAGGTTCGAACAAAACCGGCCGCGACGGCGGCGATGTGGTTCTCAAAGTTCCGGTGGGAACGATCGTGTACGACGACGAAACTGGAGATAAGATTTTCGAGTTTACTGAAGCTGACCAGAAATTTGCGATTGCTCGCGGCGGGCGCGGCGGGCGCGGAAATGCGCGCTTTGCCACGTCGGTGCATCAAGCGCCTCGTGAGCACGAAGGGGGGCGTCCCGGAGAGGAGCACACCTACCGGCTGGAATTGAAACTGCTCGCCGACGTTGGGCTGGTGGGATATCCCAACGTGGGCAAGAGCACGCTCATCTCTCGCATCTCATCGGCGCGGCCGAAGATTGCGGATTATCCTTTCACCACGCTCGAGCCTAACCTGGGAGTGGTTGCCGTGGGCGACGCGAAAAATGAAGTCAGTTTTGTCGTTGCGGATATTCCCGGGTTGATCGAAGGAGCGCATATCGGAGCCGGTCTGGGCACGCAGTTCCTGCGGCACATTGAACGCACCCGTCTGCTGGTGCATCTGGTCGACGTCTCTGACGCCAGCGGCCGCCCTGATGTGACCAAAGATGTCGAAGTGATTCTCGGCGAACTGAGCAGCTTCGGCGCGGGCTTGGAAAACAAGCCAATGATCATGGCGGCGTCGAAGATCGACGCGGTGAACAAAGACAAGCTGGCTGACTTAAAACGTTACTGCAAGAAACACAAGTTGAAGCTGTATGAAATTTCGGCGGTGACGGGCAAGGGCATCGAGGAATTGAAGTATGCGATGGCCACGGCAGTGGAAGAACTTCGCGAGAAAGACTTGCAGGAATCTGCGCAGGCGAGGTTGTAGTTTTCTTACCGCCAATCAGCGCGGTGACGGAATTCGAAAACGATCAAGAGGCGGCCTTTTTACAGGCCGCCATTTTTTCGTCTTTTTTTTCAATTTCAATCGTGATTAAGAGGACTTCATTCACGCCTGGTGCAGCGGGCCGTGCTGGAAGTGATATTGCAAAATGCGCGCCGCCAGCGCGGGATTCATGGTCGCTCCTCGATCTTCCACGGTGCGCACCACTTCTCCGCGGCATACTACTTCGGTAGAAGAGAGTCCGGCGATTTCTGCGGGAAGCACAAGATTGATTTCCAGTTGAACCGCGGGCTGCAATAATTCGTCAGCTTCGAAGAGCATTCCCGAGCGGCTGATGTTTTCGGTTTTGCCCGTGTGCCAGTCCTTCTCGCCGAGGCGGCGATAGCGCAACGGCAAGTGAATGTAAAATCTTTGCGCGCGCGCCGGTGCATCTTGAGTGGCAGGCGCGGATTGCAGCGGTTCAAATTGAGTTGACATAGCGACCTCCGGGGGAGTGGGAGTTGCATCCAGTACTTCGCGCACAATGTTTTTCAGGTCGCGAAGGTTAAAGGGCTTCTGCAGCAGGCGCGTGCCGGTGTCCAGCATGCCGTTGTGTCCGATCACGTTTTCCGTGTAGCCGGACATGTAGAGAACTTTCACGTTAGGGCGAATCTCGCAGATGCGCTGGGCTAACTCGCGACCATTCATGCCGGGCATAATGACGTCGGTGAGCAGCAGATGAATCACGCCCTCGTGCGCCACCGCAATCTGCACCGCGACCGCGCCATCGGCGGCTTCGATTACGCGATAGCCCTGTTTCTCAAGATACTGCCGAGCTAGATAGCGAAGGTTCGCCTCATCTTCCACTACCAGGATGGTTTCTCGGCCGCGTTCTACTTTGCGATCCTGAACGGGCGCCGCGACTTGCGAGGAGGTTTCGCCCGTCGACGCGACACGGGGCAAATAGATTTTGAAAGTCGTTCCTCGACCGACTTCGCTGTGCACCCAGATATATCCGCCACTCTGCTTCACAATGCCGTACACCGTTGAGAGTCCCAGGCCGGTTCCCTTCGGTCCTTTGGTGGTGAAGAATGGTTCGAAGATGTGCGACTGGGTTTCGTTATCCATGCCGTTGCCGGTATCGCTGATCGCGACCACAACGTAATCGCCTGCGGGCAATGGCGCGTGGAAGCGGGCATAGTCTTCGTCCAGAGTTACGTTTAACGTTTCGATCGTCAGCTTCCCGCCGGAAGGCATGGCGTCGCGCGCATTGACGGCGAGGTTCATGATGACCTGCTCGATCTGTCCAGCGTCCGCGCGCACGGGCCAGAGATTCGGGCTGGGGACCATGACCAGGTCGATGTCCTCGCCGATCATGCGGGTGAGCATTTTGATGTTTTCGGTGGCCACGTCGTTCAGATTGACGATCCGGGGAGTCAGCATCTGTTTTCTACTGAAGGCGAGAAGTTGCCGAGTTAACGATGACGCGCGTTCCGCGGCGCTGGCGATTTCCTGCGCCGGACCGCGCAGATGCGGCTCTGCTCCCAGGCGTTCCAGCAAAAATTCCGAGTAACCCGAGATCACCATCAGGAGGTTGTTAAAGTCATGCGCGATCCCTCCGGCGAGCCGGCCCACGGCCTCCATCTTCTGCGACTGCCGTAGTTGCTCCTCAAGAGCGCGGCGTTCGGTAACATCTTCGGCAAAGAGTTCGAAGATCATCTCGCCATCCGGCGCGTTGGTGACCGAGCGGCCCGAAACGCGAACCTGGGTCGTGATATTGTCTTTCCTTTTCCATTCCGCCATCAGTCCTTTGAAGGGTTGCGCGGACCGCAAAAAATCGGCCAAAGCAAACCAGTGATCGGTTTCGGCATAGAGTCCGTAAATGTGCTCTCCGACGATCTGATTGGCGGAATCAAGCCCCAGCAGTTCAAGGAATGCCGGGTTGGCGTCGAGAATTTTGCCGGTTTGGTCACAGCGGCAGATGCCGTAGGGAGCGTTCGTCACCAGCGAACGGAAATTCATTTCGGAGCGGCGCAGGTTCTCCTGGGCTGCGCGCAAGGCAGCATTGAGCCAGCAAATCAGCATGGCTACAAAAAAGAAGAGTGAAAGCCGAACGATGGCTGCGCGTGTCTCGGCGGCAGTGCGAGCGCCGGTGAGGGTGAAGTAGGCGCCCACAGTGAGCGCGAATGAAGTGGCGACCACTCCAGGCTTCCAGCCGCCATACCACGCGCTCACCATCACGGCCACGCCAAAAAGGGCGAGCCGGCTTTCTGAGACGTTGGTTAGCAGCACGGTAGGAATTAATGCCAGGGCCGTACTGAGCACCGCGACCCCATACCGCAGTATGGGCGCACGTGCACCAGGAATGCGGAGTAGGGGGAGGGTTACTCGCATGGGGACTAATCCTAGTGCCGAAATGGGAATTGCGATAGTTACAGGAGTTCATTCTGTTGTCTGAGGATGGTCGTGCGTGGGAATGTCCGTAACTTCAGGAAAACATGGGCCAGATGGACAGTGGGAGGACGGTTCCATTTGTTTCCCGAAATGGGAATTCGGACATCGTACTGACCTGTTCTAATGTCTGTCTGAACCGACTGCTGGATGGTGAGTGGTAAATTAGACTGCCCGGATTAAGACCATTTCGCCCATGAACATCGGACTGTTTGGCGGCACCTTCGATCCCATCCACCGCGGACATTTGGCTTTGGCGCGGGAGGCGCAGGCGCGCTGCAAACTGCATCGCATTTACTTTGTGCCGGCGCACATCCCACCGCATAAACAGCGGCAGCCGCTTTCACCCTTCCTCCATCGTTTTGCCATGGTGGCGCTGGCGACCGCCGAAGATAAGTGCTTCGTGCCGTCATTGCTTGAGGCTCCGGAGGAGGATGGGCCAGTTCGAAACGCGAAAAATCGGCAGAGTCAGGAAAAGCCAAATTACACCATTGACACCGTCCGCCGGCTGAAGCAGTCCTTCAAATCCAGCGACAGACTCTTCCTGCTGATCGGCATGGACGCCTTTGCCGACATTGCCAAATGGCACAAGGCGGAAGAAGTTTTTCGCGAATGCGAGTTCATTGTGGCGAACCGTCCCGGATATTCGCTAGCCGACGTGGCCAACGCATTGCCTGAGAGTCTGCGCCCCAGGCCGGAGTTGACAAAATTATTTCAGAAGCAGGCGGCCACGGGGGACTTGGTGTTGAAGGGCGCGACTATTCATTTGCTGGGAGACTTGCGTCAACCGGCTTCGGCGACCGCGATTCGTCAGGCGGCAGCGGCCGGCAAGCCGCTCGGACGTTTTGTGGACGCGCCCGTGGCCGAGTACATCAAGAAAATGGGATTGTACAAATAGCGGGAGTGCGCTGAGGGAACAAAAAGAAACGCCGCACTCTGTTGACGAAACCAGAGTGCGGCGTGAGTGGTAAGGCGGGAAGGTTTATGAGCCTTCCGGAGAATGCAAAACTCGGAAGGAATTTCCGCCATTGGCCCAAACCAGAACTAATGCATCCTGCCCCTTGGGAACATTCCCCAGGGCTTGCTGCACGTCGCCCGCGCTTTGGACTTTGTGGCGATTAACCTCCATGATGATGTCACCCTGTTGCAAGCCGGCATTATCGGCAGAGCTTCCCGGCTGCACCTGCTCGATTACGGCGCCTTTTATGTCGTGTGGCGCCTGAATCTGCTCTCGAACGTCAGGAGTCAGATTCGCGAGACCGAGGCCCCAACGCGCCTTCCCTTGGCCTTCGCCCGAGGCTGAACCGTTTTCACCCGAATGGCTGCCGAGCGCTTCCAGCGTGACCGGAATTGTCATGGTCTTGCCGTCGCGCAAAACCGTGAGTTCGATTTTCGTTCCCGGCTGTTTCTGTCCGACCACGACCTGCAGTTCGCCCGCGTCGGTGACTTTCTGGCCATCGATCTGGGTGATGACATCGCCGATCTGCAAGCCGGCTTTGGCTCCCGGAGAATCTGGATCAACCTGCGTCACCACTCCGCCGGTCGTCGAGTTGTTGAAGAATTTCGCGTTGTCGGGAGTTACGTCGGAGATTCCGATTCCAATGTGACCGTGGCTGACCTTGCCGTAGCGGATCAAAGTTTCCACCGTCGGCCGCACGATCTGCGTGGGAATCGCAAATCCCATGCCGGAGAATGTTCCCGATGGAGAAATCAGGAACGTGTTGATGCCGACCACTTCGCCGCGGGCATCGACCAGCGGGCCGCCCGAATTGCCGGGGTTAATGGCTGCATCGGTTTGGATGAACTCGCCCGGCTTGCTGGGATTGTCAGAGTCGGGATTCGCCCGGTTGATGGCGCTGACAATTCCTCGCGTAACGGTGAAGTTAAATCCATATGGATTGCCGAAGGCAAGAACAGTCTCACCCGGCCGGACTTCTTTGGAGTCGCCCCAAGGAGCGCTCGCCAGATCGGTTGCATTTACCTTCAAAACTGCCAGGTCCGTCAGCGGATCCGTTCCAATCAGTTTGGCTTTCAGCACGCGGCGATTGGTAGTCGTCACCCGAATGTCGACCGCTCCATCCACCACGTGATTGTTGGTTACGATGTAGCCGTCGGGCGAAATGACTACGCCGCTGCCCATGCCGTGCTCAATTTGGGGTTGTTGTTGCTGCATGTGCGGTCCAAAGAATTGGCCAAACGGGCCGCCCTGTCCAAAAAACTGTTGCATGTCTTCCGGCATCTGTTTGCCGGCCATCTGCGACTTGGTTTTCGAGGTTACGGTGACGTTGACGACCGCAGGTGTCACTCGCGCCGCCAAAGTTTCCATGGCCTTATCGAGTGAGATCAGCGAGCTGACGCTGTCAATGTCGAGTGGCGCGGCGGATGGAGCCGTGGCTGCGGCCCGCGCTGCCGCTGGCTTCACGCATTCATATGTCGCGAACGAGGCGGCCAGTGCGAGTGCAAGCATTGGCATGGCTAATCGCCGAGTCCATTTTTTCTTCGGCTCATTTTTCTGAGCTTGGTTGTGTTGTTGTTGTTGGTCTTGCGTTTCTACATTCATTGGAGTCATTTCCTTTCTGAAGTTTGAATCAACTAATTCGTTAGTTTGTGAAATTGGTTCTTTGTCCATGTTTTTGCTGTCCTCATTGTCTAAGTTTGTTTTGCCGGAATTTTGTTAGTGCTGGAACTGACCGCCGGATGGAATACCGTCACGCGCCACCATTGGATCTGGTAAACCGGCTGCCCCGTCGAAAGGTTATTGCCGTCCTGAATGACTACGAAAAACGTCTCCGTGACGGCGACCGGAGTGTTGGCATCAGTCCACAAAACCTCTGTGGGACGAAGATCTGCTGCACGAAGACCTGCTTGACGAAGATTCGTTTGATGAAAATTCGTTCGAGAAATATCCGTCCTACGCGTGTTGGCCAGCCGAATTACACTCGGGCGCGCAGGGCGAGAGCGCTTCGCACTAGCATTCTGCGATTGATTTAAATTGCGAAGAACCCCAGCTGAGTTCGAGTCAGCTGAGTTCAGGTTCAAGCTGGTCGGCATAACGCGAATTGGCTGGCTTCGAAATACCGCATTAGTTACCGCCACATTCGCCGTGTTCTTACCAAGTAAAGCGCGGGAACTTCCAGACTCTTGCACGGCAGCGAGGGTAGAACTTGCGTCATTCTGGATGTCACGAAAGGCAACCAGCTGCGGCGCTCGCGAAAGACTCAACACGCAGACAACGGCGAACGCCACTACCGCCGCCGGCTTCCACGCGCCATTCGCATTTGCGGGCCGATTCACATCCAGAATCTGCGCCACTCGCAGCGAGGTATGACGGATTCGTCCTAACGCCGCCTGAGCCAAGGCGATGCTGCGCTGCATCAGCGTCTTTTCGGCGAGATGCGTCAGGCATTCCGCATAAGATCTAGGATTCGCGATCTGGGCCAAAACGGCGTCATCGCAGGCCATCTCGCGCTCGAGCGAGACTCGCTTTTCAATCCACCATATGGCGGGATGAAAGAAAAAAAGCGCCTTCACAATCTTCTGTGCCAGGTTGGTCCAGTCATCCCAGCGATCAAGGTGCGCAAGTTCGTGCAACACGATTTGACGGAGTTCATCGCCGGAGAGCTCGTGCAGCGCCCACGGAGGCAGGACAATGGCCGGCTTCAGCAGACCGATCGCAGTCGGAACATTCACCCGTGTGGAAGTGCAAAGAGCAACCGGCCGCTTTGCTCGGCCGCGGGCGAGAGTCGCCCGCAAGCCGGCATCGAATGCGGAGAAATCAACGGCAACACAACTGGCGCGCAGAACCCGTAAGTTCCAAATTCCCCAGCCGATTCTCGCTAGCAATCCGACTGCGACAGCCGCCCACGCTGCGAATAAATAGGTCGCCCACGAACTCGGTAGAGTAAGCGCCGCATGGTTCCATTGCCGCACTGGAGAATTTCCAAGATGCGACCACAAGGAAACGCCGAACAGGGGCAGGGCCGCGATGGCCATGAGAGCGGAAAACCAGACAGCAAATCGCGTGCCCGAATTCTGCCGCCGAAACACTGCCAGAACCAGCGCGGCAAGCATCGCAATCAACGTGCCCTCAAACAGACAGTCGACTAACTGGATCGCCGAAGTTCGCGCCACGGTGGTCCAAGGGAAGGGCGCGAGAAATGCCGGCATCAGATTTGTCAGTGCCAAATTTGTCAGCGGCTCAATCATGATCGTGCGGGTTGGTCACTTGCTCCCTTCCAATAACTTGCGCAACCGGGCCAATTCCTCGGCATCAATGCTGGTCTCTTCCAGAACGTTTAGCGCCAGCATTTCGTGGGAGTTCCCGAAAAAACGGCTGACCAGGTGGCGCACTTCAAAACGCGTGGCATCCTTGCGGTCGACCTGCGGCATGTACACATGGGAGCGCTTGTCTTTCAGGTGCTTCACGTACCCCTTTTTTTCGAGGATGCGGATAATCGTCAAAACGGAGTTGTAAGCCAGCGGCGTGGTTTCGGGCAGACCCTGCAGCACCTCATGGACGGTTCCCGAGCCCCGCTTCCAGAGTACGTTCATGATGCGCAACTCGGCTTCAGTCAGGGTTGCGGACTTGCTGCGGGCCAATGCTTCCTCCTGCGATGAGTGCTCGTCTCTAAATATTTGACGTGGTCGAATCAGAAACGTCAACTAATTTGTTAGTTGCAGGAAAAGGGACTTGAGATGCCCGCCGATCGATTGATCTCCAGCAGAGGGGTCTAACGACCCGTAAGTGGTTGAACCTGAAGACTAAGCTCACAAGTCAGTCGGCTTCAAACCGGTCTTCTTTGCGATTGCGAGCGAGGATCGCCGCCCCAATTCATCGCCATCTCCAAACGCCCACGCGTAGTTGGGAAAATTAGGATGGCTTAGCTTTTTGTGGGACCCAACCTGGCGTAGATACGTCCAGCCGATTTTGAGGAGCGCCTTATAGACGATTCGAGCTTTGGTGCTCGACCACTGGCTCATGCGATGCTGCGCTCTAAGCTGATCGAATCAGGTGGAGCGGTCTGTGAATGTTCTACGTCGTCCGCGATTGACCGAAGCGCCACAGCGTAGGCCTTGTTGATTGCTTCTTCCTTGGTTGTTCCATACGCCAATGCGCCAGGAACTTGTGGTATTTCCGCAATCCAACGCCCATCACTTTCAAGTTCAGTTTCGATGATGAATCGCAAGTCTTTACTCCTGGCGCCTTGCGGCGGTTTACGTTCAATATTCATATATCCGTCAGGATGACCGATACGGGAGTGCTATTCCACTTACGAAGGTACCCGCGAAAATTACGTATCAGCATATCCCAACATCACCAAATTGCAACCCGTTTCGCCTTGTTCAAGTCTACTCGTAACGCAACGCCTCGACGGGTTCCATCCGGGAAGCTTTCAGTGCTGGCCACATGCCGGCTGTGATTCCGACAAATGCCAGAATCACAAAGGCGGTCAGCATGACGCTGCTGGACGTCTTCAAGACGATGTCGCCCTCGTGATTGGCCGTTTTGTACAACTCGGAGTAGAGCGGCATGGGCGGGATCGCGTGCGCCAGCAGAACCGAGACCAACATTCCTACAAGGCCTGCGGCGAAGGTCAGTACCAGGGCCTCCACCAGAAATTGAAGCGCGATATCGCGGTTGCGCGCCCCCAGCGCCTTGCGCAGGCCCACTTCTTTGGTGCGCTCGGTGACGCTGACCAGCATGATGTTCATCACGCCAACGCCACCCACGCCCAGCGTCAGCACGCCGATGAATCCCAGGATCAGTCGCAGGGCGATTCCGAACTGCTCGATCTGCTTGGTGTCGTCGACGGTGTCCCACTCCGGGCTCGACTTATCATCCTTAGGATTGAAATTGTGCCGCCGTGCGAGTACTTCTCGTACCTGCGCCAGCGCTGCCTTATGCTGCAGCGCGGTCACGGGCTGGAACGCAATCATCTCGGGATCGCGCTGGTCGTTGATGTCGCTCAGACTTTCGAAAGGAAGAAAAACATTCTCATTGTCGGGACCGTTGTTGGAGGAATCCTGGATCTTCAACTTCAGCAGTCCGATTACGTCCCAGGTTTCGCCATTGATGGTGACGTGGTCGCCCACCGGATCGCGATTGCCAAATACTTTCTTCGCCGCATTGGGGCCAAAGATGAGAACGTGGCGATGCTCCGTAAAATCGCTTTCCTCGAAGTAGCGCCCCTCAGCGATATTCAGCTTCCGCATCTCCCCGTAGGGATACTGCACCGCCTTCGATGAAACGCTGATGATCTTGTCGCCATATTTGTAGGCGAGGCCATCGTCCCATTCGCCACTGAGCAGTCGCACCAGAGGGGCTTCGTCGCGGATGGCCTGGAGATCGTCGTACTTGAAGTGAATCCGTTTACCGGCTCGCTGTCCACCCGCCTGCATGCTGGTCTGGCCTTCCCAGACCATGATGACGTTATTGCCAATTCCCAGAAACGCGGCCAGTACGCCCTCGCTCACGCTCTGGCCGTAGCCGAGCAGAAGCACGACCGTCGTAAGTCCCCAGACGATTCCCATCATGGTCAGAATGGAACGCAGGCGGTTGCGGGCCAGCGCGTCCCAGCTCTGCAGAATGAGTTCCTTGATACGCATAGCAACGGCTCCTACTACTCCTGACGCAGACATTCGATCGGGCTCAGCGCGGCGGCACGCTGCGCTGGATACATTCCGGCCCCGATCGTAATGAGTCCCAAAGTAAATAACGACACCACAATCGCCAGCGGCGAGATTACCGGATGGGGCACAATATCCGGCAAATCCACGCTGCTCACGACCAGGCAAATCCCAAGCCCGATACCGAGTCCCAGCCCTCCGCTGATGAGCATGAGTGTGGCCGACTCGGCAAAAAACTGGTTGCGGATATCGCGCGCGGTCGCACCCAGCGACTTGCGCACTCCGATTTCCCGAGTGCGCTCGGTGACCGCGACCAGCATGATGTTCATCACCCCGATGCCCCCGAGTGACAGCGTCATCAGGGCAACTGCCCCGAAGAAGATCGTCATGATGTCGAAGATGCGCTCGACCAGCTTCGAACCGTCGAGAGTATCCCAGATGAAAAGTGCGTCTTTGTCACGCGGATCGAAATGATGCTCGCGTCCAAGAATCTGATAAATCTGGTGCATGGCTTCTTCATGATGTTCAGGATCGGCGACTTCGACCACCAGATTATTGATCCATCCCCTGGAAATCCCAGGGCGCTCGGGCGGCGGATAATCGCGGGCCATGGACGCGTAAGGAACGAAGAGCTGGGTGTTGTCAGGTCCGCTTCCGTAACTGCCATTCTGTTTTTTCTTTTCCAGCACGCCGATGACGGTGTAGGGCGAGCCGTTCATGGTGAGTGTCTCACCGATGGCGGGTTTGCCGGGAAACAACTGGTCGCGCGATTCCACGCCCAGCACTACCACACGTCGGCCTTCTTTTTCGTCGTCGTCGCTCATCAGGCGGCCCTCCTGCACTTTGAGCGAGCGGAAGCGCTGGTAGTCGGGCCATACTCCACGCACGGGACGCGAGGCCGCGTTGTAGCGGCTGACTTCAGCCACGCTGCGCCGCAATTCGGGGCTGACGGTTTTGATCAGATACGCTTCATCTTTAATGATGTACGCATCTTCGATCGACAGGCGGACCGGCCGCCCGCCGGCATATCCGCCCGCTTGTTCGCTGGTGCGCCCGCCCCAGATGATCGCCAGATCGACGCCGATCGTCTTGAGATGTTCTTTCTGGTCGCGGCTGAATCCCTTGCCCAGTCCGACCAGCAAAATGACAGACGTGATGCCCCAGATGATGCCGAACATGGTCAGGAAGCTGCGCAGCTTGTGCGCCGCGATCGAGGCTACGGTCTGGCGCAAGACCTCCAGAATGTTCAAGAACTGAAATCCTCCATTACTTGGACGTATTGAATAGGATTACGGAAGCCTGCAATCCATCTCAACCGCGGGTATTCTGCGGGCCTCGCACGGACTGGCGTTCGCGTTTCGAGGGCTTATGCGATCTCGGGCTTGCAGATACCACCCTCCGGAAGTTGCAAGTACTGTTTCGCATTGCGGTAGCAGATATCTTGAATGAGCCGCCCGAGCAGCTCATCGTCATCGGGCAATTCGCCGCGCATTACATCCTGGCCCACAATGTCGCATAGAACCCGCCGAAAATATTCGTGACGAGGATAGGACATGAACGAGCGGGAATCGGTCACCATGCCGATGAAACGTGACAGCAGCCCGGCATTTGAAAGCGCGTCGATTTGTTGGGTGATGCCCTGCTTTTGGTCCAGGAACCACCACGCGCTGCCATATTGAATCTTTCCCGCAGTCTCTCCATCCTGAAAGCAGCCGATTAACGTCGCGAACTGAAACGTGTCCCGGGGATTGACATTGTAGACAATCATTTGCGGCAGAGAATTCTCCCGCGAAAGCAGATCGAGGTAGGCCGCGAGGTGGCTGCCTTGCGGGAAGTCTCCGATCGCGTCGTAGCCGGAGTCTGCGCCGATGTTGCGCCGGGCAACCGTATTCACATTGCGTTGAGCGCCGAGGTGCAACTGCTTGGTCCATTTCTTCTCGGCGTCGAGATGGCCAAAGAAGAGCATCAGGAACGAAGCGAACTGCGTGCGCTCCTCGGCCGCAATGTTCTCGCCCGTGCGGGACTTGGAGAAAATTGCCGCAGCAGTTTGCTCGGAGCACGCGGTCGCATAGCAATGATCCAGACCATGGTCGGAGAGACGGCAACCCAGGGAATGAAAATAGTCGTGCCGGCTCTGCAGCGCCCGCAGAAAATTTTTCAGATCCCGTGTGTCGACGTTCGCTACCTGGGAAAGCTTCTCGACCCACGGCGCGAATTCTGCCTCGCCGATCGCAAGCGCTTTGTCGGGGCGGAAGGCGGGAAAAACTCGCGTCTTCAGCTTCGAGTTTGCGAGCGCTCGATGATGCCGCAAGTCATCAATGGCATCGTCAGTGGTGCAGACAACCTCCACGTTAAACTTCTGAAGAATGGCCTGCGCAGTCAGGCCACCGGCCAGTTGCGCGTTGGCGCTCTCCCAAATCGCCGGAGCCGATTTCTCATTCAGCAATTCTGTAATTCCGAAGTAGCGCTGCAGTTCGAGATGCGTCCAGTGATAAAGCGGATTGCGCAGGGTGTAAGGGACAGTTCGCGCCCAGGCCAGAAATTTTTCATACGGAGTCGCATCGCCGGTAATGTAGCGCTCCGCGATGCCGTTGGCCCGCATCGCCCGCCATTTGTAATGGTCACCCTCCAGCCAGATTTCAAACAGATTGGCGAAGCGCCGGTTCTCGGCAATGTCGCGCGCAGGAAGATGACAGTGATAGTCGAAAATGGGCTGCGGCTCGGCGAATCGATGGTAGAGCCGGCGCGCTGCGTCATTGGAGAGCAGAAAGTCTTCGGTAAGAAATCCAGCCATGGTCAGTGCCTGCGGCGCCCATTCGCGGGAGTTCCAATAGGCGAGTCAAGCGAGGAAATGATATCAGTTCAGGAACTGCTTGACGGCGAGGCCCCGCGCATTGTTTAGTGATGCACGTCTAGCGAAGCACGTGTAGTGATGTACCTGTAGTGAATTACCGCGCCCACGTTGTGGGCGACCACAAATCCAGTGAGCTCGAGCCCTTTACCCGTTCCTGAAGAAGTTTCAGATCAGCCCTCGAGCCCCATCGGCCGCCGGCGATGGATGATCTGTGGCCTGCTGTTTTTTGCGACCACGGTCAATTACATGGACCGGCAGGTGATCGGGCTTTTGAAACCGACCCTTCAACTGCAATTCGGTTGGACGGAAATTGGCTACAGCAACATCGTTCTGGCTTTTCAGTTCGCTTACGGCGCGGGCCTGCTCTTCATTGGAAAACTGATCGACAAGCTGGGAACACGCAAGGGATTTTCGCTGGCAGTTCTTGTGTGGAGCGTCGCAGCCATGGCTCACGCCGCAGCGGCCTCGGTATTTCAATTCGCGGTGGCGCGCTTCTGCCTGGGTATTGGCGAGGCCGGCAGTTTCCCGGCTTGCGTGAAGGCGATCGCGGAGTGGTTTCCGAAGCGCGAGCGAGCGCTGGCGACCGGCCTGTTCAATTGCGGCTCGAATATTGGCGCCATTGTGACGCCGCTGGTTGTGCCGTGGCTCACCTATCGTTACGGATGGCGCATGGCTTTCATTGCGACCGGAGCCTTGGGATTTCTTTGGATCTTGTGCTGGCTGGCCATTTATCACCGGCCGGAGGAAGACAGATTCATTTCGCCGGCTGAACTTGCCTACATACAGAGCGATATTCAGGAGCAGACGGCGACCATTTCGTTGCGCTCCATGATTACTCACCGGCAGGCGTGGGCGGTGGCGCTGGGAAAGTTTTTTACCGATCCCATCTGGTTTGTGTATTTGTTCTGGATGCCCGACTTTCTGAGCCGAAATCTGGGGCTAGATTTGCGCGGGATGGCGTTGCCGTTATTCATAATTTATAGCGGCGCAAGCGTCGGAAGCATCGCCGGGGGATGGCTTTCGTCTGCACTTCTAAAAAGGGGCTGGACGCTCAATGCGAGCCGAAAAACGGCGCTGCTGGTATGCGCGCTGGCGGTGATGCCGATTATGATTGCCGCGGTTACTAAGAGTGCGTGGCTGGCGGTTTTTCTGATCGCGCTGGCCGCCGGAGCGCACCAGGGCTGGTCGGCAAATATTTATACCCTGGCTTCCGACATGTTTCCGCGCAGTGCGGTCGCGGCCGTCGTGGGATTTGCCACTATGATCGGAATGATCGGTGGGATGTTGGTCTCCAAGGCAGTGGGCGATATCTTGCAGCGCACCGGTTCGTATGTGCCCGTGTTCATAATGGCTGGCCTAGCTTATCTGGTCGCATTCTGTTTTGTGCAACTGCTGGCCCCGCGGCTTGAACCGGCGCGGGTTTAGCAGGCGGCTGGAGACGCGTTGAATATAATTTCAAACTCGATTGCTGATTTCTGATTGTTGATTTTTGATTGAAGTGCCGCAGGTAACGATGCCTTCAAATCAACAATCAACAATCAACAATCAACAATCAACAATAAATTTCCCCCCATGCGGGTCAGACTATTCAAAGATAAAAACTCGATGGCCCGCGCGGCTGCAGAGCAGGCTGCGGCGGCAATTCGCCGCGCAATTGAAGAGCGTGGACAAGCTCGAATCGTCGCCGCCACGGGCGCATCCCAGCTTGAATTTCTGGATGCACTGACGAAAACGCAAGGAATTGACTGGCCCAAGGTGGAAGCGTTTCATCTCGACGAGTACATCGGTTTGCCCGCGACTCATCCCGCCAGTTTCCGAAAGTTTCTACTGGAACGCTTGGCAAGAAAAACTGGAATCGTCGATTTCCACTTCATTGAGGGCGACGCCGCTGATCCAAAGGCGGTTGCTGACGAGATGGGCAAGAAACTGGCGTCGTCCCCGATCGACGTAGTATTCATGGGTATTGGGGAGAACGGTCACATCGCCTTCAACGATCCGCCCGCGGATTTCACAACCGAAGTTCCGTATATCATCGTGAACCTGGACGAGGCATGTCGCCGGCAGCAAGTCGGCGAAGGCTGGTTCGCCGAGATTTCACGAGTGCCGCGGCGCGCCATCTCAATGTCTCCGCGACAGATTCTCAAGGCCCGTGAACTCATCGTAATTGTTCCGGACCAGCGCAAAGCGCGGGCGGTGAAGGCATGCCTGGAGGCAGAAATAAGTCCGCAGGTTCCGGCCTCCATTCTCCGCGAGCACGGCAATGCCACGCTTTATCTCGACGCGGATTCGGCCTTGCTTCTACAGCCGGACTTGCTTTCTAAGTTGAATCAGGAATCGCAGGCGATGATCGATTCCTGATTTTCTCGAATATTGTTCGGAAGCCCTCGAACTGATTTTCTGAATCTCTCGAAATGGCGAGCGCCCGGAAACCGATTCCGTCGTTACGTTGGTGGATCGGCGGTCTGCTGTTCGCATCTACGGTCATTAATTACATCGACCGTCAGACTCTTTCGCTTCTCGCGCCTTATCTCAAACTCGAATATCACTGGACCAATTCCGATTATGCGAATATCGCGATCGCATTTCGAATCGCCTATTCGATCGGGCAAACCGGCTTTGGGCGGCTGATGGATCGCGTCGGCACGCGGCGCGGCCTGACGCTCACGGTGATCTGGTATTCGGCGATTTCGATGCTGACTTCGCTGGCCAGCGGATTTTACAGCTTCGCAATGTTTCGTTTTCTGCTGGGCGCGGGTGAATCGGCGAACTGGCCGGCTGCGACCAAGGCCGTTTCCGAGTGGTTCCCGAAACGCGAGCGTGCGCTGGCGACGGCGCTTTTTGACAGTGGATCGTCGATTGGTGGCGCTGTCGCTCCGTTTATTGTCTTGTGGATTTATTTTCGCTGGGGATGGCGTCCGGCATTCATGGTGCCGGGAGCGCTCGGCGTGGTTTGGCTGATCGCCTGGCGATGGCTGTACTATCCCCCGGAGAAACACAGCCGCATCAGCGAAGCTGAGCTGGCGATGATCGAGGCGGATAAGCGCCACGCCGAAACATCGCAGGCGGAGGCATCGCATACCGAGGCATCGCATACCGAGTTGTCGCAAGAACGAACGGCGCGGCCACGCTGGCGCGATCTGTTGCGGCTTCCGCAAACCTGGGGAATCATTATTGCCAAGGCATTTACTGACCCGGTCTACT
This sequence comes from uncultured Acidobacteriaceae bacterium, assembly GCA_963801885.1. GTDB lineage: Bacteria > Acidobacteriota > Terriglobia > Terriglobales > Acidobacteriaceae > Sulfotelmatobacter. The sequence continues at coordinate 497,658 of CAWDGL010000008.1, read as the reverse complement.
TTTTTATCGCGGAGTGGTTTCCGATTTATTTGGTGGCGAAAGGAATCGAACTGAAGAGCGGGTTGATCGCAGTGTGGATCCCATTTATTGCCGCCGATCTGGGAAGTTTTTTCGCTGGAGCCCTGTCGGGTTATTTGATCAAGCGGGGCTGGTCGTTGGGCGCCGCGCGGAAAGTTCCGATCATTTACGCCGGCATAGGCATGACCCTGCTCGTGACCACCATTTTTACCACGAACCTGTACCTGATCGCTTTTTTGTTTGCCGTAGTGACCTTCACTTATGCCGGTTTCACCACTATGGCGAACGTGTTGCCTTCGGATTTGTTCGGTAGCGAGTCGGTGGCTTCGGTGAGCGGACTCGGCGGCACGGGCGCGGGAATTGGCACGATTGTTGCGTTCAAATTGATTGGATATTTTTCCGACGCGCGGCAGGCGGCCGGCACGCATTCCTTCGATCCGGTTGTGATTGTGGCGGGAGTGGTTCCGTTTCTAGGCATGATTTTGGTACTGATGCTGATCCGGAATAGCCAGGCGACAGAGCAGGGCTTCGTGCGCCGCATATGACGTTTTCGTTACACTCGTGCCGTGTAATGTTGGCAGCACCACTCTCACGAAAGCGGCTGAGGAGATTTCTGTGAAGATCACAGATGCAAAAGTATTCGTCACCTGCCCCGGACGGAATTTCGTTACCTTGAAAATTTATACTGATGAGGGCGTCTACGGCCTGGGGGACGCGACCTTGAACGGGCGCGAGTTGGCGGTCGCCTCTTACCTCACCGATCATCTGATTCCGTGCCTGATCGGGCGCGATCCGTTCCAGACCGAGGACGTCTGGCAATACCTTTACCGCGGCGCGTACTGGCGTCGAGGACCGGTGACCATGACGGCGATTGCCGCGGTCGACATGGCTCTGTGGGACATCAAAGGCAAAGCGCTGAACACGCCCGTGTACAACCTGCTCGGAGGGCAAAGTCGCACCGGAGTGCTGGTATATGGACACGCCAACGGCAACGACATTGCCGAGACGGTCGACGAAGTCGCGAAGTATAAAGAAATGGGATATCTCGCGGTGCGCGCGCAGTCGGGAATTCCGGGCCTTCCCTCCACTTACGGAGTAGCGCACAACAAGCTTTATTACGAGCCCGCGGAAAAAGGTTTGCCGCCGGAAAATGTCTGGTCGACGGAAAAATATCTGTTACATGTTCCCAAGTTGTTTGAAGCGTTGCGCTTGAAGTTTGGGGACGACCTGCACCTGCTGCATGACGTTCATCATCGCCTGACTCCGATTGAAGCGGCGCGGCTGGGAAAGAGTTTGGAGCCGTACCATTTGTTCTGGCTGGAAGACGCCGTGACCGCGGAGTTGCAGGAAGGCTTCCGCATTATTCGCAAACATACGACCACGCCTCTCGCGGTCGGCGAAGTCTTTAATTCAATCTGGGATGCACACATTCTGATCCAGGAACAGCTGATCGATTACCTGCGCATGACGGTGGTGCACGGTGGTGGCCTGACGCACTTGAAGAAAATTGCCGCGCTGGCTGAGATTTATCATGTGCGGACGGGCTCGCACGGCGCGACCGATCTTTCTCCGGTGGCGATGGCGGCAGCGCTGCACTTCGACATTTCGATAAACAATTTCGGAATTCAGGAGTATATGCGTCACACGCGCGAGACCGACGAAGTTTTCCCGCATTCCTACTCATTCAGCAAAGGTTTTCTGCATCCGGGCGACGCAGCGGGATTAGGGGTTGACTATGACGAGAAGCTGGCGGCAAAGTTTCCTTACGAGCGGGCCTACTTGCCCGTGAATCGGAAGCTCGATGGGACGATGTTCAACTGGTAGCCGGCGCAAAACGGCCGCGCTTGTTGTGCTGGCTTTTCTTGGGTGCTTCACTTCAAAGCATTATCTGAGGAAATTATGGGTTACAAGCAGTTGGATCTCGAGGGTAAGGTCGCCGTGGTAGTTGGCGGAAGCTCCGGAATCGGCAAGACAATGGCGGTCGGATTGGCGCAGGCTGGCGCCGATGTGGTGGCCAGCGCGCGGCGCATGGAGCTGGTGAAAGAGTTAGCCGACGAAATCGAATCGCTGGGCCGGCGGTCGTTGCGAGTGGCTTGCGATGTGGCCGACCGCGACTCGCTGGAGAAGTTGCTCCAAGCGTGCGTGGAGGCATTTGGAAAAGTCGACATTCTGGTGAATGCGGCCGGCATCACGAAACGCACTCCTACGCTCGAAGTTTCTGAGGCTGACTGGAACCGCATCCTGGATACGAATCTGACAGGCACATTGAGAACTTGCCAGGTATTCGGACGCCACATGATTGAGCGCAAGTATGGACGCATCATCAACATCGCCTCCATGGGATCGTTCCTGGCGCTGTTCGAGGTTGCTGCGTACTCTGCGAGCAAGGCAGGCCTGGCGTCACTCACCAAATCGCTGGCGATCGAGTGGGCGCGGCATGGAATATGCGTGAACGCGATTGCGCCGGGATACTTTCGCACTCCGCTGAGCGAAAAACTGCTGGTCGGCACGGGACGTGGAAACGAAGTGATGATGCGCACTCCCATGAAACGCTTTGGCGAACTTGAAGAATTGGTTGGGGCTACGGTTTTTCTTGCTTCAGACGCAGCGAGCTTCGTCACCGGCGTCATTCTGCCGGTGGACGGTGGAGTGTTGGCGAGTGGGGTGAATCAATAAAAAACAAGCCAACGGGGCTTTGCTCCTGTGTTCTGAGCGCCATCCAAGGACGGGCGTCATCCCCGACAGGCGGCGTACTTCCGCCGCCGGAGGGATCTCCCGCTCCACCGCTCTTGAAGTCGGAGGTCCTTGCTCCCGGAGATCTTTCGCTCCGCCTGAAAACCGGCTCCGCTCAAGATGACGCCCTAATCACTTGCACCAGAACTCAGTGACTTGCTGGCAATGCTTTGCGCGCCGTAGCGACGGCTTGCACCAACTCTTTCGCCGCCGAAACGATTTTTTCGAGGTTCCCGTCGCGCAAGGCCTTTGCGTCCACCAGATCGGCGCCCACTCCCAGAGCAAATGCGCCGGCGGCGATGAAATCTGCCGCGTTGGCCGCATTCACGCCTCCGGTGGGAATGAGCGACGCATGGGGGAACGGCGCTTTCAGTGAGCGCAGATATTTCGGCCCGCCCACGTTGCCGCAGGGGAAAATTTTAACGAGCTTCGCGCCAAGATTGTGAGCGTTCATCAACTCAGTCGGCGTCAATGCTCCCGGGATCGCTAATTTCCCAGCGGCCTTTGCGACCTCAAGAACCGGCGGCGCCAGGCCGGGACTGACCAGAAATTCGGCTCCTGCCTTTAGGCACGACTCGGCCTGCGCAGCGGTGGTGACCGTGCCGGCGCCGATCAGTGCTTTGCCCCGGTACTGCTGCGAAACTTCGCGAATGACCGAAACGGCGTTGGGGACGGTCATTGTAATTTCGGCCACTGGAATGCCGCCGGCGCAAATCGCTTCGACCGCGCGAGTTGCCTCTTCTACGCTGGCTGCGCGAATTACGGGCACAATTCCAATCTCTTCAATCCTGCGGATTACTTCGTCAATCGTCATGTTTTGTTAAAAATCAGCGCAGCCTCTTCATCAACGTTCGATACGAGCGGTCTTCGACTTCATCGCCTGCAAAACTTCGGCGAGTGTCGCCATAGTGGTGTCACCGGGCGTGGTCATGGCCAGTGCGCCGTGGGCCGCGCCGCATTCCACCGACCACTGCGGATCTTTGCCGGAAAGAAATCCATAAATTAAACCGGAGGCAAAAGAATCTCCGCCGCCCACGCGATCATAAATTTCCAGATTCTCCCGCACCGGCGCCTCATAAAACTTTCCATCGCAGTAGCACAGCGCTCCCCAATCGTTGAGCGTAGCGGTCTTTGCGTAGCGAAGCGTGGTGGCAATTACGGACAGCGCAGAATATTCCTTGACCACGGTTTCAATCATCTTTTTGAAACCTGAGGTTTCGAGCTTGGAATGGTCTTCGTCCAGTCCGGAGACTGGAAATCCCAAGGCTGCGGTGAAGTCCTCTTCATTGCCGAGCATCACGTCGACGAAAGGAGCAAGACCGCGGTTCACTTCCTGCGCTTTGGATTTTCCGCCAATCGATTTCCAAAGCGACGCGCGGTAATTCAAATCGTAAGAGACCACGACTCCGGCGCGCTTGGCCGCTTCCATGGCTTCGCGCGCGACCAGCGGCGTGGATTCAGAGAGTGCGCAAAAAATTCCGCCGGTGTGAAACCAGCGTGCTCCGTCTTTCGAGAAAATTTGCTCCCAATCGATCTCTCCCGGTTTTAATTGGGAAATGGCAGTGTGGCCGCGGTCGGAACAGCCGAGCGCGGGGCGAATGCCGAAACCTCGCTCGGTGAAATTCAATCCATTGCGCACGCTGCGGCCCACGCCGTCATAAGGCGTAAAGCGAACATACTTTTGGCCGACGCCGCCCTGAAGCATCAGATCTTCCACCAGTCGGCCCACGGCATTGTCGGCGAGCATAGTGACGATGGCGGTATCCATTGCAAAGCAGCGTTTCAGTCCGCGGGCCACGTTGTATTCGCCGCCGCCCTCCCAGGCACGAAAATGGCGGGCCGTGGAAACGCGCTCATCGCCCGGGTCGAGACGCAACATAACCTCGCCGAGGCTCACCAGGTCCCAGGCGCATTGGCCTTTCGGTTTAATGTTCAAGTTGGGCATGTTTCTGGCTAACTCTTCAAGTCTAAACATGATACCGCGAGCGAGCATTGCAACTGAGAGTTGGAATTTTTCGGAGGATAATTCGGGGGTCATCCTGACCGTAGCTGTTTTTCAGGCGAAGGGAAGGACCTCCCATGAGATGAATTCGAAGGTATCCCATTGGTTCGTATCTATGGGATATCCCTCTCGCGGCCGAAGTACGCCGCGCTTCGGGATGACTGCCTCAAAGCGGAGTGAATTGAAATGTGCCGCTGCCGGGAATGACAGGGGCCGCAAAATAAATTTGAATGGACTGTAATAATCCATGCGCGGGGTCGTCTTTAGTTATGAAAAGCGGGATTGGAGGCGTACCCTGCAAAGCGCACTGGCAGAGGAACGAGCAGTTACAAGCCCATCCGAGTTCGAGCGAGTTTTTCGGGCGCATCATCTCTTAGTTTTCCGTACAGCGTACCGCATCACGGGCAACGCCGCGGATGCCGAGGATGTGCTGCAGACAGTATTTCTGCGCCTGCTGCGCCGCGAGGCGCAGGCTGAGGTGTTGGAGAACGAAGAGAGTTATCTGCGGCGTGCCGCGATCAACGCTGCATTAGATGTCATGCGATCGCGGCGATCCGATCGCACCGTGGAACTGGAAGACTTGCCGGCGGATGTTGGACGCGAGGATCCGCGTGAGCTGCGGCAAGTGTTGGGGCGGGCGCTGGCGCAGCTGAAGCCGCGGGCGGCGGAAATTTTTGCGTTGCGCTTTTTTGAAGGTTTCAGCAATCCGCAGATTGCGCGGATGCTCGGCATTTCACAGGTGCTGGTGGCGGTCATCGTCCACCGCACTCGGCAACAGCTTCGCAGGGAGCTTGGCGCGTATCTTTCAAAGGATTCGAGCGCCGGATATTCAGGAGACAGATCATGAACAAGAAATTCGAAAACCATAAGTTCGACCGCTTGCTGGCGGAAATCCGGAATGAACCGGCAGATGACCAGGCCGTTCTGCAGGCACGGGAGCGCGTATGGAAATCAATTAGCGGGGAAGATTCCAGCGTCGTCGCCGGTCACCACGCGCTGCGGAGCTGTGAAGATTTTCAACGGCTGATCCCAGAATACCTGGCGAAGGAGTTGGCGCCGGCGCGCAGGTTGCTGTTTGACGATCACGTGCATGCGTGTGTTGCATGCAGACGCGCATTGGAGCAGGCTCGCACCGGCGAACTGCAACCAGTCTGGCGAATGGAATCGAAGCGGCCGAGTTCCCTGACTCATGGCATGGCCTGGCGCTGGGCGCTGGGCGCGGTTGCCGTTCTGGCGGTAACGATTGGCGGACTGTGGTTTAGCCAGGGCATGCTCCCTGGACAGCGCCCGGTTCGCGCTGAAGTGGAGACAGTGGACGGATCGCTCTACGCGGGATCGGGAGCGAACATGCGGTTGATTCCGGCCGGATATGTGATCACCAACCAGGATGAGATTCGAACCGCAAAGGGATCGCGGGCAGCGGTTCGATTGCTGGACGGCACGCTGGTTGAGATGGGAGAACGCTCCGACCTGTCGCTCTCTAAGGGATGGAAAGGCACGACCATCCATCTCGACGGGGGCCAAGTCATTGTTCAGGCGGCCAAGCAGAGCGCCGGGCACCGGCTGTATGTGGCGACCGATGACGGTCTGGTTTCGGTGAAGGGCACAATTTTTTCGGTGAATCACGGGGTGAAAGGTTCGCGCGTAGCCGTGATTGAAGGCGTGGTGCGGGTGAATTTCGCGGAAAATGCGAGTGAACTCACCGTCGGGCCAGGAAGCGACCTCCAGCCCGAGCGTTGTGAAGGTGCCAATCCAGAGCGAGATTGCATGGAGCAAGAACTCCGCGAAATATCTTGCGCTGCTGGGCGACTTTGCAGTGCTGCAAAAACAATTTGCCGCGATTCCGGGTCCGGGATTGCGCTACAGCTCTGACCTGCTGCCATACGTTCCCGATCACACGGTGATCTTCGCTGCCATTCCGAATCTTGCCAACACCTTGGGAGAAGCCGGGCAGATTTTTCAGGATAGGCTGCAACAGAGTCCGGAGCTGCGCAATTGGTGGACGCAGCAGCAAAAAAGCGGTGGACCGAAGTTGGAAGATGTGTTGAACGACGTAAAAACGTTCAGCGGTTATTTGGGAAGCGAGATCGTTTTTGCCGTAGCAAAAGACGGACGCCAATACAGCGCCCCCGTCATTCTGGCGAAAGTGGAGCAGGGCGGGCTGGAAGAATTCCTGCAGAAAACAAATGGCAAGCTCAGTTCCGGTGCGTCGCCCGCCGCTTTACAGATGGTGCATGATCCGTGGGCGATTACACCGGCGGCAAACCGGCCGTTGCTGGTTTACATCAGCAACAATCTTTTAATTGCCAGCCCGGATGCGGCCGAACTGCAAGCTGCGGCGGCCCACGCCCAGCAGGGCAATTCCAGTGCTTTTGCTGGAACTCCGTTTTATCAACAGATTGTTCGCAGCTACCAGCAGGGAGCGGAATGGATTTTCTGCGCCGACATGGAACAAATTATCGCGCCCAACGTACAAGCTGGTAGCAAGGGCCACGATTTACCGCGGGGGATGGAAGACGTGCGATATCTGACTATGGAACATCGGGAGGTTGGCGGCAAGACGGAAAGTCATGCAGACTTGATGTTCGCTTCGCAGCGGCAGGGAGTAGCATCGTGGCTGGCCGCGCCGGCATCCATGGGCTCGTTGGAATTTGTTTCTCCCGACGCCAGCATGGTGACCTCGGCCGTGATCAAGAATCCGAAAAGCATCATGGAAGAAATTTTTGCGATGATCGGAAGCGGCGACCAGAACTTTGCAGATCATCTGGCCGAATTCGAAAGCAAGACCGGAGTGAACGTACTGAATGACATTGCCGCTCCGCTGGGCGGCGAAGTGACCATGGCGTTCGATGGTCCGGTGCTGCCCACGCCGCGCTGGAAGCTGATTCTCGAGGTTTACGATCCCACGACTTTGCAATCGACGATGGCGAAGCTGGTCGAGAGTTTCAACCGTGAAGCGAGCACACACGGTCACTCGTTGCAGCTGACTTCGCAGCAGGTAAACTCGCGCACCTATTACTCGATCAGCAGTTCGAACCGGCCGAATTCGGAAATCGACTATACCTATGTCGACAACTATCTGATTGCGGCGCCGGATTTGGCAACGCTCTCAGCCGCCATTCAATCGCGAGCGGCTGGCTACACACTGGCGCATTCGTCCACATTTCAGGCGCTGTTGCCGAGCGATGGCTACACTAATTTTTCGGCAATTTTCTATCACAACATCGGTCCGGTGTTAGGTCCGCTGGTCGCGCAAGTGAAATCCAGCGGAGCGCTGAACGCGCGCCAGCAGCAGTCGGTTGACGCGCTTACCGCGAACTCTGCACCCGGCTTGATTTATGCCTATGGCGAGCCCGACCGCATTGTGGTGGCGACGAATACCGGGTTCATGGGCTTTGATTTGGGCACGCTTTTAACCATGGGCCATAACGGGCCGTTGCTGCCGCAGATGTTTCTGGGCGGAGCTTTGCGCCAGCCCATACCTGGCCAGCCCATATCTCGCGAGCCCATGCCTCAACCAACGCAGTGAGCACGACGATACAAAACGGAGCAGCCAGCGGCGAGATTGAGCAGAAGCCGCCTGCTGCTCCGTTGCCGCCGCTGGTCGAATTGCAGAATCTGTCCGTGCGCTTTGGCCCACGAGAGATTCTGCGCGGACTCACTGCTTCGCTGCGCGGACGCTCCATCGGTTTGCTGGGCCCGAACGGCGCCGGAAAATCCACGCTGATCAATACTCTTCTTGGCTTCTACAAATCCTCCGCGGGTTCGGCCAAAGTTTTCGGCTACGACATAGGGAGCGAAGTACGAAAGATTCGCGGCCTGGTGGGCTATATGCCCGAGAACGACGCTTTCATTTCCAAGATGAGCGCAGTCTCGTTCGTACGAATGATGGGTGAACTTTCCGGCTTGCCGGCCGACATGGCGCTGGAACGAGCGCATGAGGCGCTGTTTTATGTTGGGCTGGCCGAGGCGCGTTATCGCCAGTTGGGCACCTACTCGCTGGGTATGAAGCAATTGGCGAAGTTGGCGCAGGCCATTGTTCACGGGCCCAAACTGCTGATTCTCGACGAGCCGACCAACGGGCTGGATCCTTCCGCGCGGCAGCGCATGATTCGCATGATCCGCGAAATTCGCGAAGGCCGCGAAATGCGAATTATCCTGTGCTCGCACTTGTTGCGCGACGTGGAGGATACCTGCGACGAGGTTCTGATTCTCAAAGATGGGCGGATTGCACATTATTCGAATCTCGACGAAGAGCGTCGCGCCAACAAACGTTTTCTGGAAATGGAAATTTACGGCGCGAATGGCGACTTCACGCAAGCGATGGAGAATCTCGGCTGCGAGTGCGCGGTGACGGGGAATCGCATCAAGATGATTCTGGCGGATGGGGTAGAAACACGCGACATTTTTCGCCTTGCCGTGGAACGCCAGGTTCGTATCCGGCGCATGAACTTCCGCCGTGATTCGCTGGAAGATATTTTTCTGAAGGCAATGGAAAGTTAGCATTCCGCGCAGGACTGCGAAGCAGAGGAGAAGGAATGGCAATTTACCGGCGCAACTATAAGCCTTACGCGGGCCCGCTAACCCCGGCTTGGTCGCGCTGGTTCATTCTCTTCCGTTATTCCCGGCGCAACCTTTTCCGTTCGAAGTTTATGACTGGGTTGTTCGTGGTCTGCTTCTTTTATCCCATGCTGTGCCTGCTGCAAATTTATCTGGCTCACAGCGTAAGTTTTCTGGAGCAGATCGGTATTCCCAGCCGCGTGATCGCGATCGATAATGAATTCTTTTTTCGTTTCATGGGCGCGCAAGGAGTGTTGGCGTTTTTGTTGACCGCGTTGGCGGGGCCGGGACTGATTTCACCGGACCTGGCCAATGGCGCTCTGCCGTTGTATTTCTGCCGGCCGTTTTCCCGGGCCGAGTACGTATTGGGCAAATCTTCGGTGCTGGCCATCCTGCTTTCGCAGATCACGTGGATTCCAGGATTAATTCTTTTCGCCGTGCAGGCCAGTTTTGCCGGGCTCAGTTGGACCTGGAGCAATCTGTGGATTGCGGGCAGCTTGGTGCTTTCTTCGTTGATTTGGATTGCGGTTCTTTCTCTGCTCGCCATGGCGCTCTCAGCCTGGGTGAAGTGGAGGATTGTGGCTGGCGCGTTGCTGCTCGGCGTAATGTTTTTCGGGGCGGGCTTCGCCCAGGCAATCAACACGGTGATGCGCGCCGAATGGGGCCATTTTTTCAACGTTGGCTATCTGATGACGACAGTGTGGAATTCATTGTTTCGCGTGGATACGGAACATGCCATTCCGGTCAGCGAAGCCTGGATTGCCCTTCTGGTCTACTGTGCGATATGCCTCGGGCTGCTGATGCGCAAGGTGCGGGCTTATGAGGTGATCAAGTGAGTGTGAACAAGTGAGTGTGACCAAGTGAGTGTGAACAAGTGAGTGTGACCAAGTGAACGATCGCGTCGTATTCGAGGATGTGTCGAAATTTTACGGAGAGATCCTGGGCGTGAATCGGATCAACTTATCGATTCCCGCCGGCATTACGAGCTTGGTGGGGCCGAACGGTTCCGGCAAAACCACGCTGATGAACCTGATGACGGGCCTGGTGAGGCCGACGCGCGGGCGCATTCAGGTGCTCGACTACAAAACTGATGACCCGGAAAATTTGTTTCGGATTCTCGGCTACTCCACTCAATTCGACGCGTTTCCGAAAGGCCTCACGGGATTTCAATTTGTCTATTCCTATTTGCGGCTTGCGGGAAGAAGTTCCGCGAGCGCCGAAGAAATGGCATGGCGAGCCATTGAGCGGGTGAATCTGGTGGATGCCGCCAAACGAAACGTTGCGGGCTACAGCAAGGGAATGCGGCAGCGAATTCGGCTGGCGCAGGCGCTCGCGCACGATCCGAAGGTAGTTGTGCTCGACGAACCGCTGAATGGCCTGGATCCGTTGGCCCGTTCGGAAATGATTGCGTTATTTCGTTCCACCGCGGCGCAGGGTTGTTACGTGATCATTTCCAGCCACATCCTGCACGAAGTCGATGTGATTTCCGATCAAGTTATCTTGCTGAGCAATGGCTACGTGGTGGCAGAGGGACCGATTCACAACGTGCGCAGCGAGATTCAGGAGCACCCTACGCAGATATTGATTCGGTGCACTCGGCCGCGGGAGTTGGCGGCGAAGATGTTCGAATATCCGCAAACGATCGAAGTTGCCATCCACAAGGATGAGGGCGGCTTACTGCTGAAAACGCGGGACGCCGACCGTTTCTATTTGACTTTGAATGAGATGGCGGTGAACGGCATCGACATCGAATCGATCGCGCCGGCAGACGACGATGTGCTCTCCGTTTATGAATACTTGATCGGCAACGAAGAGGCGGTTCGATGAAATTAACCATGAAGAGAATCTGGTGGGCTCAGATCAAAGCCGTGATTCGACTGGAAATGAAGAAGACTTTTTTCGCCAAGCGAGGTCTTTGGATTTATCTGGTCGCAGCACTGCCCGTGTTGCTCTTTGTTGCCTATGCAGTAGCTATGTCGAGCCAGCAGAATCGAAGCGCCAGCGTGGCCCGGCAGGGCGAGAGGCGGCTCTCTTATCAGGATTTGCTGGCGGTGAAACCGGGCATGAGCAGCGAGGAGGTGGTGGGCATTCTGGGCAACCCTCCGGTTAGGTTTCATTGGACTGAGGATCGGCCCGCGGAGGATGGAAAGGGCGCCACCATTCACGTGAGCCACGAAGATTTTCATTATTCGGACGGGCAGAACGATTTATTCGTGGGATTGGCAAACGGCAAAGTCGAGAGTCTCAATATTCGGCAAGGTAACAATTTAGGCCAGGACTCGATTATGTTTGCCGCGGTTTTTCAGTTCTTTTTTCTGCGACTGGCTGTTTTTTTCGGATGCCTGGGAATTTTCATGAACTTATTTCGCGGAGAGATTCTCGACCGCAGCCTGCACTTTTATTTTCTTGCGCCCATGCGGCGCGAGGTTCTGATGGCGGGAAAATTTCTGGCTGGATTGCTGGCCACTTGCACGATATTCGGAATCAGCGAGATTCTGCAAACCATTGCCTTCGTCTGGCACTTCCCCCCGGCAGTGCGGGACTTTTACCTCTATCACAATCACGGTCTTGAGTATGCGGCGATTTACCTGGGAGTGACGCTGCTTGCCTGTGTTGGCTACGGGGCCTTTTTTCTCGTGGCTGGAATGATGTTCCGGAATCCGATTCTGCCGGCGGCGGCAATATTAATTTGGGAAGGCATCAATCCGTTCTTGCCGTCAGTGTTGCGACAGTTCAGCGTGATTTATTATCTGAAGTCGTTGTGCCCGGTCGAGATCCCAGCCTCACCGGGAACTCCGGCGGTGTTTGCGCTGCTGATTTCGAACTCGAATCCCGTGCCTGCTGCGACCGCGATCCTCGGAATTTTGATTGTGGCACTGATTGCGCTCTACGTTTCAAGCATCCAGGTGCGGCGCATGGAAATCAATTACACCACCGAATAAGTTGACGGCTACACGATTCTGGCTGCGGCTCCCTTAGGCCTTCCTTGCGTTCCGGACTCGTTCGGCTCGCGGACGAATGCGTCCGCCGCTACACAACCTTAGTGATGCTTGAAATATTGGACTGCTCTCTCGTGCGCCTCTGCCGCCTTTCGCGTTGAGAATGTCCCGAGGTTTCGCCGTTTTCCGGTCTTCGCATTCTTCTTGCGTGAGTACAAACGATATTCGCCAGTCTTCATTTTTCGAATCATACAAAATCCTCGCCACTTTCTAATATTTCATGCTGTGTTCCGCCGGGTGCGGCTCGCCTTCATGGCCGAGTCGTGACGAGCGGACGCCGAACGCTTCTTGGCTGCGGCTTGCGCCTGCCTGGAAAGAGCGCGATGCGAGGCTGCGCTGTGGCCTTCTTTCTTGAGAGCATTGGTGGTGGCGCGCGACCGCTTGGCAGAAGGTTTGCTGCCGGAGTGGCTCTGTCCTCTTTCAATATCGCGTTCGGCTTGTTTCTTGGTTTGGGCCGAAGTTCCATTGCTGGGAGCCTGCAACTTCACGCCGGCGCGGCGAGCCTTGGAGAGGCCGATGGCGATGGCCTGCTTGGTCGAGGCAGCGCCATGCTTGCCCTCCCGCACATGGTGCATCTCTTCGCGGACGAATTCGCCAGCTTGCGTACTGGGAGACTTTCCTTCGCGGGCATCCTCGCGCGCGCGTTCCAAAGTTTCTTTTTCTGGCATGTTCAACCTCCTCTTTCTAAATTAGTGCGGCTTCAGAGGGAAAAGGCATCAAAGAATTTCTGTAATCCTTGGGGCCATTTCCTGTAGAGGGAGTTTTGCAATTAACGCGAGGAATTGGACGTGGTCCATGGGACCAGGGATCATCTGCCGGGCAAGCCAAGCTGTTCAATATGCATGAGCATGTCCGCAGCATCGGAATAAACGCGGAATGCGCCGGCGCGCTCCAGTTCCGCCTGCGCATATCCGCCGGACAAGAATCCCACGCCCAAAGCGCTCTTGCGTACCGCGGCGAGCAGATCCCATTCGCTGTCGCCGACAACGATGCAGTTGTTGATTTCGACATCGACACGGTGCGCGGCTTCTTCGAAAATGTCTGGGGAAGGTTTGGCTTTTTTAACATCGTCGCCGGTCACCACTGGCATTTGAGGTGGCAGCTTCAACCGTCGCAACAGTAACGTAGTCGCCGCCTTACCTCCGGTGGTGGCAATCGCGATCCGGATTTTATGGCGGAAAAGATGCGCCAGTAACTCATTGGCGCCGGGCAAGGGCTGTAAATGCGGTACCGTTCGGCGAAAGTTCCTGTCGTGTTGTTTTTCGAGCTGGTCGAGATCGATTCTGTGTTTCCCGCGCGGTATTTCGCGCAGCAACTCCTGCAACATTGATTTTCCACTCATTCCGACCCGGCGGTGGATTTTCCATCTTGGAATCACAATATCCGCCGCCAGCAGCGCTTCCGACCACGCATTCACGTGCTGGTAATTGCTGTCGATTAAAGTGCCGTCGAGATCGAACAAGACGGCGGGCGATTCGCGGTGGGCGGGTTTGGTGGCGGACTTAGTGTCACTTTGAGAAGACTGTTTTGGCTGCTTCATCGGCCTTGGGTTGCGTAGGAGCACGGAAAGGTTGTGAGGCGACCTTGAAAGGGCCAGCTCGAAGCCCGGACCGCCCACCGCGTAATGGCAAATCGAACCGTCGACGCAATACGACCACGAAAAGCCCCCGACTTCTCGCAAAAGAGGCGAGAGATGGGGCACCCACTTCAAGTGGGCCCGCAATTGTAAGCGGGCCTTCCTGTTTGCTGAACATCTTTGCGAACAACAGCTTTCGCCAAATTGCCATCTGAATAGATGACCTACAACCGTCAGAATACTTCCCCGCTGAAGTTTTTGAGGAGAGCCTTGCAAGATTTTTGTCAAAGGAGCCTAGCGAAATGCGGATAGCCCAAGTCGCGCCACTTTATGAGAGCGTTCCTCCTCGCCTGTATGGAGGAACGGAACGGGTGGTTTCGTGGCTCACGGAAAAACTTGTCTCGCTGGGACACGACGTAACTCTGTTCGCCAGCGGCGACTCGGTGACCAATGCAAGATTAGTTCCCGTGTGCAAGCAGGCGCTCCGGCTGGATTCCCAATGCATTGATCCGATGGCGCACCACACTTTGATGGTGGAACAGGTGTTTAACCGGGCGGATCAGTTCGATCTGATTCATTTCCACATCGATTATCTTCCCTTCTCCTTGAGCAGACGGGTCCAGGTTCCCTGCATCACAACGTTACACGGAAGGCAGGACCTGCCGGACCTGGTTCCGCTTTACCGGGAGTTTTCCGAAGTTCCGCTCATCTCCATCTCTGACGCTCAGCGACAACCGTTGCCTTGGGTGAACTGGGTGGGAACAGTGCATCATGGCCTGCCGGTGAATTCGCTACTGCAAAAGGAAGGCAAGGGCGACTATCTTGCGTTTCTGGGGCGGGTGTCGCCTGAAAAGGGAGTGGATCGCGCGATTGAAATTGCGATTCGTTCCGGGATGAAGTTAAAGATTGCGGCGAAGGTCGATCGTGGCGACCGGGAATATTTTGAAAGGAAAATCAAACCCTTGTTGAACCATCCTTTGGTCGAGTTCATTGGCGAGATTGGCGCCTCAGAAAAACAGGAATTCCTGGGGAACGCTGCCGCTCTTTTGTTTCCCATTCAATGGCCCGAGCCTTTCGGGTTGGTGATGATCGAGTCGATGGCGTGTGGAACGCCGGTGATCGCGCATCCATTTGGTTCCGTTCCTGAAATTATTCCTGACGGCGTGGCAGGATTTCTGGTTCGCGACTTAGACGAAGCGGTCGAGGCGGTGAAGAGAATCGGCGATCTCGACCGGCGCGAATGCCGCCAGCACTTTGAACTGAACTTCACCGATGAGCGTATGGCGCGTGACTACGTCAAAGCCTACAATCGCTTGATTCGTCCAAAATCGGCCTCGATGACGGTCGAAGAGGGAGCGTTGAATTGGATGGAATTGGAATCGCACACCCCCAGTACTACATAGCGACCACCTCGTCGCCCGCGGATGACCGCGCTCGCGTCCTCAAATACGGCAGAATGTTTTTTGTCTTCGATCGGTTGGGCGACGTGCAGACCTCTGGCCTGGGCGAGGAAGGCCTGTTTTATGACGGCATGCGGCACCTCTCCGAACTGTCGCTGGAACTGTGGAATGCGCGCCCGCTGTTGCTGAGCTCGACCGTTGCCACCAACAACTTTCTTTTTACCGCGGACCTCGCCAACCTCGACGTTTTCAGCGACGGAGCCATGGTGATTCATCGCGGGACGCTTCACCTGGTCCGGTCGCGTTTTCTGTGGCGGGATTCGTGTTTCGAAAAGCTTATCTTCGTAAATCACGGACTCGAAGATCTGAACGTTCCGGTCCGCATTGGATTCGATGCGGATTTTACCGATATCTTCGAGGTCCGCGGAATGAACAGAGAGCGCAAAGGTCGCAGATTGGATGAACTGATCGACGGCAGCTCCGTCACTCTCGCTTACGAAGGATTGGATCGTATTGTCCGCCAGACGAGCATTCGAAGTGACGCCGACGATGTGAAAGTTTCACCGACAGCGATGGAATTCGAACTCGAGCTGCGGCCCAAGGAACAAACCACGCTTGAACTTGAAATCTGCTGCAGTTCCGAGCCCGCGAGGGACTCGATTGGCTACACCGAGGCACTGTCCTCGGCACGTTTCGAGCTTTCGGAAATGGCGCGGGCATTTCCCCAGATCACGAGTTCAAACTCGCGCTTTAGCGACTGGATAGCCCGCTCGCTTTCGGATCTGGAGATGATGATCGCAGGCAACCCGGAGCAAAATTATCCTTATGCAGGGGTTCCCTGGTTCAGCACGGTTTTTGGCCGCGACGGCATCATCACCGCGCTGCAAACTTTGTGGCTGAATCCGAACATCGCGAAAGGCGTACTGGAATTTCTCGCGGCGTCGCAGGCAGAGAAGACTGATTCCGTTGCAGACTCCGAGCCGGGCAAGATTTTGCACGAAATGCGTCGCAGTGAGATGGCAAATCTGGGCGAAGTTCCCTTTGGCCGATATTACGGAAGCGTCGATGCTACGCCGCTTTTCATCATGCTGGCTGGAGCTTATTTCGATCGCACGGCGGACCGTCCGTTCCTGAATCAGTTGTGGCCACATATACAGCGCGCTCTCACCTGGATCGACAAATTTGGCGATGTAGACGGCGATGGCTTTGTCGAGTATGCGCGACATTCGGGAAAAGGACTGGTACAGCAAGGCTGGAAAGATTCGAATGATTCCATATTTTATGCGGACGGCAAAATTGCGGAACCGCCTATCGCGCTTTGCGAAGTGCAGGGCTACGTGTATGCGGCAAAGCTGGCTGCCGCCCGCCTGACCCGCATGCTGGGCGACGTCACCGGGTGCAGTGAACTCGAGGTCCAGGCGGAAAATTTGCGCACAAAATTCGAAGAAGCCTTCTGGTGCGAGGATCTGGGCACGTACGCATTGGCTCTCGACGGGAAAAAGCGTCCCTGCCGGGTTCGCGCTTCCAATGCGGGCCACTGCCTTTACACGGGAATTGTTTCGCCAGAGAGAGCCCGCCGGGTCGTGGAGACTTTAATGAATGCGGAATCCTTTACCGGCTGGGGGATTCGGACGCTGGCTTCGACGGAAGCTCGCTACAATCCGCTGTCTTACCACAACGGCTCGGTTTGGCCGCACGACAATTCCATCATCGCCAATGGCATGGCGAAATACGGAGCGAAGCAACTGGCGGGGAAAGTATTGCTGGCATTGTTAGATTTGAGCAGCGAGGTGGAACTGCGCCGTCTGCCGGAATTATTTTGTGGATTGAAACGGCGGCCCACCGAGGGACCTACTCTTTATCCGGTGGCGTGTTCGCCCCAAGCGTGGGCGGCTGCGGCGCCTTTCTTGATTCTCGAAGGCTGTCTGGGCATTTCGGTGCAAGCGAATCGCGGACGCATTACCTTCGACCGGCCCTTTCTTCCCGAAGGCATTCCTCAGCTGTCCATTCGCGGGCTGCGCTGCGGGAAAGTTGCGGTAGATTTGCTGCTCGAGCGACGGAACGACTCGGTGCTGGTTCACCTGGAGAACAAACAGGACGATATCGAGATCGTCACCATTGTTTCTTAGAGACTGGAATACCGTCTTTCGGGTATTCTCGCGCCCCGTTTTAAGGAATACCGTGGGCGCGTGGACTTCGGCGGTATAAAGCGCGCGCTCGCGAGCACGTACCGTGACCTGGTACGGCATCATTTATTTACAGTTTCGGCGGGGCTTTCCTACTATTTCGTGCTCTCGGTTTTTCCGGCGCTCATTTTCCTTTCCGCAATCGTTGCCTTCATTTCTCTTCCTGATCTTTTCAACCATGTTCTTTCATTGATGGGCAGGCTGCTCCCACCAGACACGATGAAGATGGTGTACGCAGTACTGGGGGATGTGCTTTCCGCACATCGAGGCACATGGCTCTCTTTCGGCATGCTGGGCATGCTGTGGACGCTATCGGCGGCATTCGACACCATGATCGAAGCGCTGGACATTGCCTACGACGCGAACGATGAGCGGCCCTTCTGGAAAACGCGTCTGCTCGCTATCGCTCTGGCGGTGATTATCGGCGCGCTTTTGCTGGTCGCTCTGGCGGTGATGGTGGTTGGGCCACGCTTTGGAGATTGGCTGGCCACCCGGCTTGCTTTATCAGCCATGTTTGTAACTTTGTGGCCCGTCATGCGCTGGATGATCGCGATTGGTTTCACGATTCTTGCCGTGGAGGTGCTTTACTACCTCGGTCCTAATGTAAGACAGCGCTTTTGGGCTACGCTGCCGGGCGCGGTTCTTTCCGTAGTGGTGTGGAATGTTCTTTCGCTCTTACTGGGATATTATTTTCGCCACTGGGCCAATTTCAACCGAACCTACGGGACTCTGGGCGGATTCATTGCCTTCATGACGTGGCTGTACTGGACTTCTTTCGTTTTGCTGGTCGGCGCTGAGCTGAATGCAGAATTGGCGAAGGAGAGCAAGAAAGGCTGCGTCCAGCCCAAGGGAACGCCCGCAGTGGAACGGCGCCGCATTACTCGTCGCGCTGCTCTCAACCGCGCGGCGTAGTCCGTTCGCAGGATCTCGAGCACGCTAGAATCGCGTGTGATAGCGGCCGTCTACTGAAATTCCGCCCAATTGATCGCGGGCCATGCTGACCGACCAGCGTTTGTTGATCTGGTATTCTCCCTCCACCATTTCGCTTCCGGGCTGAGAAACATTGGTGGAAAAAGTAAAGAGCAGATTCTTGGTTACGCGCTGCTGAATAGCGATAAGGGCCGACGGGCTCTGGCCATTGCCGCCGATCGTCGGATCGATCTGCAAACTTGAAATTCCGACCAGTTTCTGCACGCTGCTGCTCAGTTCGCTTGCGGCCTGCGAGGCGATCATCGAATCGGTGCTCTGGCTGGACGCGGCCGACTCCTGCGTGGTTTGGCCACGCGCAATCAAGTTAATGATGTCGGCGGTCGCGAGCGGCGGATCGGAAACGTAGGAAGTGGTGAGCTTGTCGAGCGAGCCGCGCAAGTTCAGCGTGAGATTGTATTGCTCCACGGTGGTAGTCACGGAAACGTTGAGCACAGGATTTGTTTCGGTGGGATCGTTGAAGGCGATCACGCCTTTTTGCAGTTGGTAACGTAAATTGCGATAAAACAATTCTCCGGAGGTCAAGGTCGTGCGGCCGGTAATCACGGGGTCTGCCGCGGTTCCTCCCACTTGCAGGGCAGCCTGGCCGGCAATGCTGAGTTGCGAACTGGTGGCGTTCAAATCGGCTTGCGACTGCACGCTGACGGCAAGTTTTACGGTATCGGCAAATCCCGGCTGAGAGGGGACGTTGCCCGTGCTGAACTGGTCGCCTAATTTGTTCAGATCAAAGTCCGGTGTAAACGAAAGGCTGTCAATCAGGACTCGTCCGTTTAGGGTGGAGGCCTGGGTCGTGCCGCTGAATGCAAGATTGGCGTCGAGCAGAGACCGCAAACCAGTGGGGTAGCGGAGCCGCATGGATTTGCCCTGCAATGCGAGATTGAATTGCACGGATGGACGGTACGCGATCGAACCGCCCAGAGAGACCTCACCGCCGCCCACTTGCGCCGTCATCTTCGAGATGAGGATGTGATCGTTATTGATATCGAGAGTTCCATTGAGTTTCTCGACGCCGATAGGCGCATCGGGAGTATTCGCTGCGATGTCTTTGAACTGCAGTTGACCCTGGATTACCGGGTTTGCCGCCGATCCCGAGGCGTGAACAGCGAGCGCCAGAGTGCCGGAACTGTTTACATCGGGCGCGAGGATTTTAAGAATTCGGACGTCCACCGATCCGTTGGCAGAGAGTGTTGCGGAACTTTGCCCAGCGATAGGAAACTGACCTTGCAGGCGAAGTGATGTGTCGGTGCCGCGAATCTCCGCTGGTTGTAGCGTTATTACCGAATTTGAAAAGTCAGCCTGGATCGGGCTGGCGATTCCAATCTGCAACGATTGATAGCTCGCGTTCAGGACAGGAATGGAGAGGTGCGCCGTAAGCTGCGATTTATCTTTCAGCGGGCCTTTCAGGGTTGCATGCAACTCGGTCTGGCCTTGAAACCCCTGCGGAGCGGCCTCGCCGAAAGAGGCCATCAGCGCATTCAATGAAACCGTACTCGTGTCGATGACCGCTTCAGCATCATAGTTGCCGCTGAGAGCGACGCGCCCGTGGGCGTGAACCGTGGCCTGCGATACGCTTGAGTCGAGATTGAAGTCCGCGGAATGGTGGGCGACATTAAGATTCGCCTTCACTGCGGAAATGGAATTTTGCTGCACATGAAGTTCAGGCAATTGGATGACCGCGGTCAGTTGCGGATCATCCAGCGTTCCTTCGCCATTCACCGATGCGGTTACGGTCCCGGTGAGGGACGGACTCTTTTCTTTCACCGTCTGCAATTTTTGCAGCACGATCGCGGGCGCGTTGAGGCTCACCTTGTATGCCTTGGTTTTCGGTGTATAGGAAAGGTTCGCGTTGATGGCACCGGCGGTAACCGCGAGATTCGATGTGGAAACAATAGAACCGTTGGCGGCATTGAATTGAGCGGTAAAGTTCTGAATGGGCTCATCGTATGCGCGAGCGTTTGTGATCTGCGCCGAACCGGAGCCATAGGGATTGAGTTGCGAACCTCCCAGAGTTAATTTCGCCGAAAAATCGCCTGAAATCGGATAGTGCTGATGCGCCAGCTGCTGCAAATCGGCGATGCGAAGCTGCTGCACGTCGAGATGCGCTTCGATCCGGTTAGCATCCTCATAAGACCAATTCTGTAACGCGACACTGGCGCTGAAGTTCGCGCGGCCCTGCTGCAGGTTGACCAGGGATCCGTTTTGAATGGTGACTTCCGAGGGATTCGCGCGCACCTGCAAACTTGCGCTCGCCCACTGGCTGCCCTCGATTTGCAGGTTCCGGGCATTCAACTGCGCGGAGACCGCGGGCTTTCGCATGGAGCCACTCACGGTTGCATTGAGCGTGGCTGAACCGGAAATCGCGGGAATGGCCGTCTGCTGAGGACGGAACGAAGACGCTAAGGCGGCCAGCTGATGAAGGTCAGTGGCGGCAACCTGGATTTGCAGGCTCGAATTATTGCTGAGGGTTCCTTGCGCGGTCAGAGTCGCCGAGGGAATTCGCAAGGAAGTGTTGCGCAGCGAAATCGTCTGGCGGGCTCCGTCATAATCTGCATGAATCGCGCCATCGACGGGAACTGGGCTTTCCGATGGGTTTGATTTGCTGCTGGCCAGAGCCTGCACGGTCAGGTCGGAGCGAGCGCGAAGATTGGTCATGTCTCCGGAGCATGCGGCATTGATCCGTCCAGCGAGTGTTCCCGAAAGAAGCGCGCCGTTGATTCCCTGCGTTCGCGCCGCCTGTTGAATGGCCTTAAGAGAAATGTTTCGCAGCGATGCCTGAATCTGCGCCTGCGGAGTGGTGTCGAGATGTTTGATGTCGGCGTTCGCGGTGATGCGTCCCCCGAGGGAATCGACGGCGAATTCGCTCACGCTCAGATTGCCTTGAATCAGCTGATATTTTCCCTGGAGTTTTCTGAGTTCGATGTGGCTGCCGGAGGCCGCAGCCGAAAGCGCTTCGCTGGCGAGTTGACCGGTGATCGAGATGTCGCGAAGCAGCGGGTCGTTTCGGGCTGACTGATAGTGCAGCTTGCCTGTCAAGGACACATCACCGGCTGGCCGGACCTGCGGCGACATTTGAGCGAAGTCCTGAGTGTGAATCTGAATTTGATAATCGCCATCGGCAACAGGATTTGCATAATTCGAAACGCCGCCATGCAGCGTCAACTGCGATGATCCAACGTGAAAAAGGGCAGATTCCAGTTCGAAGAGTTGTGGCGTTGCACTGAATTTCAAGGTCAGATCGTGGGCCAGCGGCGCGTATTGAGCGTACTTTACATGCCCATTGTTATAGGAAAAAACGCCGCGGTAGCGTTTGGCGAGAGACTCGAAATGAATATCGGTTGCGAGATTGTAGAGATCGGCATCGAGCGGAGTCTTGCGGTCGTTGTAATTGACTTCGCCGTTTGTGACTTGGACGTGTTGCACGGCAAGATCGAAAACGCTGGTTTGGGTGCTGTTTTGAGAAGGCGGAGGCGTCGGCAGATTATTCTTGCCATCGCGATTGATTTGGAAATGAATGATCGGATGGGCGATCAGCAGTTCTCGTATTGCGACCTGGCGATGCAAGGCTGAGAGAATTTTGACGCTCACCGTGAGTTCATTTGCGTGCAGCAGTGGCGGCTCTGTGGGGGCTTCGGTACCGCGCAAAGTAATATCGTAAAGATGCGCGGTCAAAGTCGACAGACTGAAATCAAGTCCGCCGATATGAGTTTTGCCGCCCGTCGCCAGGTCCGCTTCCTGCGCGATTTTGCGCAGCGCATATTGCTGAAAGCCGCTGCTGCGAAGATAGAAATATCCAGCCACTGCCAGCACAAGCAGCAGCGCCGTAAGTCCCAGCAGCGTCCATCCGAGTTTCCGCTTCCAATTCGTCTTAATCATCAGTCCCTATTATTAGTCCTAGGCCCTAATCCCTAAAAACATGGTTTTGCTAAAAAGCCTGCCCAATTGTGATGTAGTACTGCAACGGATTGATTCCCGGAACTGGATTCAGATTGCGTCCTATATCAAAGCGCACCGGGCCTATTGGAGTCGCATAACGTAATCCGATTCCCACCGTGTTGGTGTAGTTGTTTGCGAAATTGTTCAGGTTGATCGCGCTGTAGACATTGCCTCCGTCATAAAAGACTACTCCGCCCAGCGGCTTGGTAATGCCGAGAGGGAAGCGCGCCTCAGAATTCAAGATGAAAAGCTGCTTTCCGCCCACAGGCACGGTCACGTCGACGCACCCGGACTGGCCTTGTAAGACGTCGCAGAATGGAACCAGTCGTTGCGGGCCAGCTTCGTCAATGGGAAAGCTGCGCAGAGATGTGCCGCCTCCAGAAAAGAAAAGCTGACTGGTGGGAACGAAGCTTCCGGCAAAAGGCGATGCCAATCCGATGCGGATGCTGTCGGCGAACACGACGGAATGCACCGGCCTGTAGAAAGCGTATTGACCAAACAACTTGGCAAAATTCGCACTCGATCCGAATGCAGTCGGGGTAATGCCGAGATTGACGGTTGAATACGATCCGCGGTGCGCGTCGAGCGGCTTGTCGCGAGTATCGCGGATCAGCGTTGCCGACCACGTGGAAAGCAACACATGCTGATCCTGCGCCAGAACCAGCTCGGGAACCAGCAAATGGGATAGGTCGGTTTTATTGAAGTCGTAACGGAGTTGCAGCCGCGTGTTCGACTTGCGCCGGAGAACTCTTTCCAATTGGAACGAAATGTCACCCAGGCCGGCTGTGAAAAGCGGATTCTGGCTGGTCCGTTCCAGCGAAAAGCTGGTCAACGACGTCCATTGGGAGCCAAGAAAATGCGGTTGAGAATAGCTGATCAAGCCGCGCAGATCCAGACGCGACAAAAGAATAGAAGCGCTGGCAGTCTCGCCTAAGCCGCGCATGTTGCGGCGGTCGAATTCGATCGAGCCCAAAGGACTGGCATAGGTTGCCTGGCTGGGGGCGATCTGATAACCGTTCAATCCAATGGTGCCGCCACCACCCGGAACGGCAACGGTCCCGGTGGGAGTGTTTCCGCCGCGGTGCGATATTTCAAATCCGAATCCGTAAGTGATTTCGTTGCGCTTGGCTTCGTGCACCTTGACCAGCGCCATCTCTTCCGGCTGGTCGGTGATGGGCTTGCGCGGACCAACGCTTGACCAGTCGAAAATGTTCAGATCATAGAGGCGGCTTTCCGCTTCCAGGAGTTGGTCGCGCCGCATGGGCGTTTCGGGGGCAACTTTAGCTGTTTTCTTGAGAAGCGAGAGACGTGTATGCTGCTGTCCCAGATAGGTGACTTCACCGATGCGAACTAACTGGCGCTCGGTGATCGCATACGCGACCTTCACGCGGTGCGTATCGCCAGGATCCTGCTTCACTGAAGCTTTCACTTCGGCATTGAGGTAGCCGCGGTTCAAATATGTCGCCGAAATACGGTTGCGATCATCCGTTAATTTTCGCGGAGAAAACGGCGTTCCGGCGCGCAATTGGAAACCTTTCGGCGCGGTGAGCTGCGCGGTCGCGATATTCTGATTTCCTGACACTTCCACATTTTCCACTATGGTCTGGACGCCTTCGTCAATGTCGAAAGCGACGGCGATTTTTGGTTCGCGGCCGATGATTTGAGATTTGACTTTGACTTCCTCGTAGCCTCGGTCGCGATACAAGGCCTCGATATTGTCGGCACTCTGGTTCAGTAGTTTCTGGCTTAGACTACCGTGCGTCCAGATGTGCGATTTCTTTACCGTCACTTGCTGCATGAGTTCTTTTGCGGTAAGGGCGTAGTTTCCATGAAAAGAAATTTGACCCACTTTGTACTTCTTGCCGCGATCGATGGTGTAGATCACGAGAATCTGATCCGGCTGCTTTTGGAAATTCGTGGTCACCTTGGCGTCGTAGAAACCTTTTTTCTGAAAATAGTCGGTCAAATTTCGCTGGCCTTCGTCCACCAAATCCTGATCGATCGTTCCCTCGGAATAAATCGGAATCAGCTTCTTCATCTGCCGGTTCGCCAGGAAGGGAATCGCCGACAGCTTGGCGCCAACGGCGCGCACCGTGACCAACGGTCCCAGTTTCACGTTGAAGGAAACATCCACGCGATTCGTGGCCGGATTGTATTGCGGGAGATTTTCGTGAACGCTGCTGGCCAGGCGGTGCTGCTTAGTCAGAGCGCCCTTCATCAGCTTCGTGGCTTCGCTGATTCGTTCTGGAGAATAAGGTTTTCCCGGTTTCAGCAGGCCACCGGAAAGCCGCGCGCGCAACGACCTGAAGGCGTGCTGCAAGCGAGTGCTTTCCGGGTTATCCGGTCCTCGATTTTTATCGACGAAATGCGAGCCTGCTTACCCATCTCGGCCACGAAATTCACGTTGACCAGCTGATGTGCATCGTCAATCGTGATTTCGCTGCGCACTTTCGCCTGGAAGTAACCGTTTTTGTGCAGAAAATCGGTGAGAGCAGTTTCGGCGATGGGAACGCGCGACGGGTCGTAAGGGTCTTCATCGGGAAGGTTTGCGACCAGTTGAAGGCGTGTATAGGCAAACTCTTTTGTAGCTCCAGGAAATTCAACTACGCCAAGGTAGTAAGCCGGCTCCAACAGGAAATTGACGCGCAGGCCGGCGACTTCGGGCTCAACGCTTACGTCGACTTTAGGAAAACCGCCAGCCAGCTTTAATGCCTGCGCAGTGGCTTGAATCTCGGCCTGTGAATAAGGCGTACCCGCCTTTTGCGTAACGAGCGGGAGCAAAGGCTTGAGATCGCGATGGGGATTGGCTATAAGCGAAACTGAGCTGACATTCTGACCGTTGTATGCGGTTTCTGGTCCTTGCTGTGCCACCTGCGCGAATAATGCAGCGCTGCACAACAAAATCCCGACACTTAACAAGCGCATACGTAACCGCCAAGCCAAAAGTCAGCAAAGGCCGGTGATCCAGCCTCCGTCATTCAGGAAATATCCAAGAAGCTACAGCCTGGGCAGATGTGATGCGGTTGATTTCAAGGGAGTTGTCATGAAGTCCTCACACGATGCGAGGCGCACCTGCGAACAGCAGGTTGGGGAACTGGCGCGACGATCTTAGTCGGCAGGCGCGTAATATCCTGTCTTGGCATGGGCGCGCAGGAAGTCAAGTTTCTTGGGCAATCGCAGCTTCACTTGGACTTTGTGCCATTTCCCATCATGCGGCATTTCTTCGGGACGGTAGGCCAGCACGTACTGAGTGCGAAGCGCTCTGCCGATATGGCTGGCTACGGCCGGCAGTTCCCTCTCATTCTCCAGCGTGAATGCTTGTCCACCGGTCGGGTCGGCAATCTCCGATAATAAGGCTGGCCCGCGTGATTCTTCAGGGGTGGGAACATAGCGATCGAAGGTTCCGATCGCATAAATCATCACGTCCGATTCCTTCGCCGCGGCCTTTACATCTTTTTCCAAATAGAGACTGTGGTTATCTCCTCCGTCGGAAATAATCAGCAGAGCCTTTTTCGCGTACCTGGCTTCTTTCATTTTATGCAGGCCCATGTAAATGGCGTCGAGCAGGGCTGTCCGGCCCTTGGGTTGCGTGGAGAGAAGAGCCGTTTCGATATCTTCGGAGTTCGACGTGAAATCTTCCACCAGGCGAGGCTGATCGGAAAACTCGACAAGAAAAAACTCGTCCTGAGGATTTGCGCCTTCACAAAATTCGGTCACCGCATCGCGAACTCGATTCATCTTGTTGTGCATGCTGCCACTGGCATCCAAAATAATTCCTACGGAAACCGGCATATCTTCAGCGGAAAAGTGGCGGATTTGTTGCGGCTTTTTGCCCTCAAATAATTCAAAGTTCTCGGCCTGTAGACCGCTCACCAGGCGCTGCCTGGGGTCGGTGACGCTCACTGGAATCAGCACCAGTCTCGCATCAGTCTTGACCACATGAAGCATGGAGCCGTCGACGGCTTTGATGGAAGCCAGAGCGCTCGAGGCTACAGTAGTTGCCGCCGCCGAGACTCCGCGGGGCAGGACATGGACGTCATTCACGTTAGTTTGGCTGAGGCTCGCCTGGCTCAGCAGGGTGAGGAAAAATACGATACTGAGGAGAACCTTTAGAGCAACTGCTTCTGGCTTTGGGCCCGGCATCTTTCACCGCCTGGCAAACCTGCCTTTCACAACCGCGAGGCTTGCACGCGCCACTTACTTTCTTAGGACAAAAAATTCCCCCGAGCCATCGTTTCTAATCTGTAGACCGGCCCGTACTTTTCCGCATATCGCTACTACAGTCTCCTTACGGCATCTGGGGCTAAGACTTTAGTCGCGTTGCTCGTAGGGAACAGTAAAGTCGGCCCATAATTGGACACCCACCCCTTCTGCGCAAATTGCATCGAAATAGGGGGACGACAGGAAATTCCTCTGACTTCTTCTGGCCGGCCGTCTCAGGAGCCAAAAATAAATCGAACAGGAGGAGTGAATGACACGGCGCGGAATATCGAAACGCAGAGTTCGTTACGCGGTAGTCGGGTTGGGGCACCTCGCCCAAGTCGCAGTCTTGCCTGCATTCAAGAGTGCAGCCAACTCCGAACTCTTCGCTCTGGTCTCAGGCGATGCCGAAAAACTTCAGAAATTGGGCAAGAAGTACGCGATCGATCATCTTTATTCCTACGACGATTACAGTCGCGCTTTATCCAATGTCGACGCAGTGTATCTGGTGCTTCCTAACCATTTGCACCGGGAATACGCGGTGCGCGCGGCAGCGGCGGGAGTTCACGTGCTCTGCGAAAAGCCCATGGCGGTCACCTCGCAAGACTGCCAGGCCATGATTGAAGCAGCCGAGCAAAACCACGCGAAATTAATGGTCGCTTATCGTCTTCATTTTGAGGCCGGGAATCTTGAGGCCATTCGAGTGGCAAGAAGCGGAAAGCTGGGAGCGTTGCGGGTTTTCACTTCGGAGTTCGCGCAGCAGGTGGCGGACGATAACGTTCGCGTCACGGAATCTGTAGCGCGTGGAGGCGGTCCCGTCTACGACATGGGTGTGTATTGCATTAATGCCTCCCGATATTTGTTTGGCGCGGAGCCGACCGAGGTTTTCGCGGTTACTGCTAACGGCGGCGACCGGCGATTTCAACGGGTGGAGGAAATGGCGACGGTCACCTTGCGCTTTCCCGAAAACCGTTTAGCGACGTTCACATGCAGTTTTGGAGCTGCCGACATTGGGCGGTATGCGCTCATCGGTACGAAAGGCGTGCTGGTGGCGGATCCTGCGTACGAATATGCCATGGCGTTGAAGCATCAGATCAAGATTGGCGAACAAACGAAGACTAAGACTTTCCCTAAGAGGGATCAGTTCGCGGCGCAGATCTTCTACTTTTCGGACTGCATTCTCAAAGACAAGACGCCGGAGCCCTCGGGACTTGAGGGCCTGGCCGACGTTCGCATTGTGGAGGCAATTTACGAATCGGCTCGCAGCAAGAAACCGGTTCAACTTCATCCTGCGGAATTTCCGGATAAGAGGAGGCCAAGCCTGGATCAAGAAATTCACCGGCCGGCTCACGGCAAACCCCAGATTGTGCAGGCGAAGCCGCCCTCCCGCGAAGCGGCGTAGCTCGGATTGGAAACCTGCGCAGAAAAAGAGCCCGGCCATTTGGCCGGGCTTCGTTCTTGCGTTACGGCGAAATCTACTTCGCCATGCCGCCATTGTGGCAGGTCTTGGAAATATGCTTCACGGAACTGACTTCAATGGTCTGAGCAGCGCCGTTGGCTGCCGTGCCCGTATCTGTTCCGCTTCCGTTCGGGGACGCCGAACTGGAAGTTCCCATGATCTTCACGGTGTGGCCTACGTGCTCGCTCAGTTTGGCCGAGTCTCCGGTCAACTGATAGCTAACGCCGTTTTTGTCGGTGAGAATATAGTTCCCGCTGGAACCGCTCAAACAGCCTTCAACGGTAGTTCCGCCTGTGTTTGCCGATCCAGTTTGACCAGAGCTTGCCGAAGTCTGACTGGCCTGGCTCGGATCTGCGTTTGGTTGAGTGTTCGTGTCTTGCGCAGCGGCCCAGCAGGCGCCGAGCAGCAGCACGGAAAGAAGCAATAATAGTTGTCGCATATGCGACCTCCAAGTGAGCTTGTTCGTTGTATTTCCTTAGCTCTCGGATTGAATGCACGCCATTCTTTGAGCGCGATCAATTTGACTGTAGAAATTCTCTCGCTTTGCCACGGGGGTACCAATACAGCGCTTACCCGATATGGCGACGCGGTTTCCTTGCTGGAAAAAGTGCGATTGGCAGCAGGTCTTAAGACTGATCAGAGCGGCAGTTCTTCGGTGTTGGGAAAATGATGCTGTTCGCGCCCGACCTTGCCGTCGTACTTCACCGACATCTTGAACAATTCGTAGCGGCCGTCGGCGGCAAGCTTTTGGCATTTCTCACGCAATTCTTTTAATTCGGCGGTCGTGAAGGGCTGAAAATTCACCGCCACCGCCAGGTTCTGGTTCAAGACTTCCATCGAGTCCATTCCGCTAATGGTGGTTGCGACCGGCAGACTCATGGCATAGCGCAAACCTTGTTCGGCGGTGATGCCCCCGTGTCGAACCATCTCTCCGCTGCCGCCCAGACTTTTCATTCCCAGCGCGGCGATTCCGCGGCGCGTTGCCTCCGGCAGGACCTGAGTTTCGAAACTGCGGAAGGTAGCGTCGAAGCAATTCAAGGGCATCTGCACGGTGTCGAAGGGAAAATTGTGGGCCAGCATTTTCAGATGAATCTCAGGATCTTTGTGACCGGTGAATCCGATGAATCGAACTTTGCCTTGTTGCTTGGCGTCGAGCAAAGCCTCCGCTGCGCCGCCATGGGCGAAGATAAGATCAGGATCATTCTCGTAGATGACTTCGTGAATCTGCCAAAGGTCTAAATGATCGGTTTGCAGGCGCCGAAGCGACTCTTCCAGCATGCGCATGGCGACTTTCTTGTCACGGCCATGGGTGCAGACCTTGGTCATCAGGAAAGCCTGTTGCCGTTTGCCTTTGAGCGCGCGTCCCAGCCTTTCTTCGCTCGCTCCGTCGTGATATTCCCAGGCGTTGTCGAAGAAATCGATCCCGTGATCGAGCGCCTTGGCCACAATCTCGTTCGCAACCTGATCGGTGTTGGCCGAGCCCAGGTGATAGCCGCCCAAACCTAGCGCGGAAATCTGCACACCAGTTTTTCCCAGAGGCTT
Source organism: uncultured Acidobacteriaceae bacterium (assembly GCA_963801885.1). GTDB lineage: Bacteria > Acidobacteriota > Terriglobia > Terriglobales > Acidobacteriaceae > Sulfotelmatobacter. Next base: position 468,063 of record CAWDGL010000008.1, on the reverse strand, counting down.
TTTGGGCACGGAGCCGTCAAGCTTCAGCGGCGGGGTTGCGTTCTCTTGCGCAAGAGCACGCTTCGGCACCAGAGGAGCCGCGCCGATCATGGCTGCACCTTGCATGAATTTTCTTCTGCTGAGATGCGCCGGAGGCCTTGAATCCACATTTCTCTCCTAGAATTTCTTCTCCGGAAAAGGATGCCCCGTGTTCTCGGAGGAGCCCAGCATGTCTTGCACTTCCGACTGTTTGGTATCGAGTGGGAAGCCGTGCGCAAGGCGCGATTCGGGATTATCGAACTTTAACGACAGCTTGTAGAGTTCGTAGCGTCCATCGGCGGCGTAAACCTTGCATCGGTCGCGAAGTTCATCCATTTCCGCGGCAGTCATGGGCTTGAAATTTTGCGCGATCTGCAGATTCTGATGCAACACGTCAAGGCTATCGATGCCGGTGATGGTGGTGGCGACCGGCAGACTCATGGCGTAACGCAAAGCTTCTTCGGCCGTCAGGGCGCCACTCTTGATGGGTTCTCCGTGACCGTTGAGCGGCTTCATGCCGAGGGCCGCGATTCCACGCTTGTTCAGCTCGGGCAGAACCTGCCGTTCAAAACTTCGGGTGAAGCTGTGATCAAAGGCATTCAGCGGCATCTGCACCGAGTCAAATGGAAACCCGGTGTTCAACATTCCGAGGTGCACCATGGGATTCTGGTGGCCGGTAAAACCCACGAAGCGAACCTTGCCGTCTTTCTTAGCCTTGGTCAAGGCTTCGGCCGCGCCGTTGGGGCGGATGAATAAAGCAGGATCGTTGTCGAAGGCCATTCCGTGGACCTGCCACAAGTCGAGATGATCGGTCTGCAACCGGCGCAGCGATTCCTCCAACATTTCGAGAGCCAGGCCGGCATCGCGTCCGTGCGGACAAGTTTTTGTCATTAGAAAAACTTTGTCGCGGCGTCCTTTCAGGCCGGCGCCCATCCACAGTTCGGTTTTGCCGCGCCGGTACTCCCAGCAGTTGTCGAAGAAAGTAATTCCGCCGTCTACCGCTTCCTGAAGGATACGGACGGCAGTTTTTTCATCCGCTGCTTCGCCCAGATGATGCCCACCAAAGCCGAGTATTGAGATTTTCGCGTCGGAGCGGCCAAATTGTCGAAGGGGAACGCTGCCCGTTGTTGTCTCAGCCATTTCTTGCTTGATCCTTACTTAATCTGTCCGAACACCGTTACGCAACGTCCCGCTTTCTTTTTGGCGGTGCGTCATCGGGACGTCCATATTCTTCGTGGGTATGGACCGGGCGCTCGGGATGGTCGGCGGCATCCTCAACACCTTCGACAGCAGCGGCTTCGAGCGCCTGCTCACTTTCCGCTAACTCCTCTACCGATTCGTCATTGGCGTCTTCGACAGAGGACAAAGCCTGCGAATCGCCGCTCTGGCCAGCACTGTCCTCGCCGACCTGTCCCGGATCCGTACCCAATTCGTCCAGCTGCGCTTCGAGGTCGCCTTTCAGCTCCGGCGAACGTTCGTCTTCAGATTTGCGAGAGTGACGGCTCATGGATTCCTCCAATGACTGATTTATCGGATTGCGATGCCCCGGATTACCTAGAGTAGTATAGCTAGCGTTATAACGTGCGCGACCGGTGGTTTTCATCAGGTCTTCACTGTAATTTCGCGCCTGGATGAGATCGAATGGTTCGTATCGGATTTTGTGAGGCCTCGAATGTTCACTGCTTTCGTTCCGCCGGGGCAAGTGCGGGCTGGACGGGATTGTTACAAGATTGTTAACAACTTTTTGCCGCGTACTCTTCTCCAAGTGCAGGGTAAGACACTCGTGGCTAAAACGAAAAAGAAGAAAAACATTTCCGATCCAATCCTTCTAAATCCATTCGATCGCAAAAAGCCCGGTGTGATATTGGCGGTAATCGAAACTCCAGGCGGAAGCCGCAACAAATTCAAGTACGACAAGAAACTTGGGTTCTATACTCTTGCCGGGGTTCTACCGGAGGGCATGGTCTTTCCGCACGCATTTGGGTTCGTCCCGGGCACTGAGGCAGCCGATGGCGATCCGGAAGACATTCTGATTTTGATGGATGAACCGACCTTTACCGGATGCGTTATTCAAACCCGTCTGTTGGGTGTAATGGAGGCGGAACAGACGGAGGACGGAAAGAGTGAGCGCAATGACCGACTAATCGCGGTGGCCGCTCAGAGCAGGGATTACTCGGAAATGAAAAGTTTGAAGGATCTGAACAGCAACATGCTAAAGGAAATCGAGCAGTTCTTCATCACCTACAACAAAGAGAAAGGCAAGAAGTTCAAAGTCCTTCGGATGAGAGGACCGGGGCAAGCGTTGAAGATGGTGAAAAAAAGTCTTCTGTAGATGTGGTTTGTGAACGCTCGCTTCGCGAATCTCAAAAAGATCTTGCTCTAACAGCTCAGTCCTATGAAAGACATTCTCATTCGGTTTCTAATCGGAGGATTGACAGTTTCCGTATTCTCTGTTTTGGGCGACCTTTTCAAGCCGAAGAGTTTTGCCGGTCTTTTTGGAGCAGCTCCAAGCATTGCTTTAGCCACCCTTGGACTCACAGTCGCTAGCGACGGAAGCCGCTATGCTGCCACTGAAGCAAAGTCGATGATCGCGGGGGGAGTGGCATTTTTCATCTACGTCTCATGCGTCAGCTGGATTCTGATGCGTGGCCGCTTCTCTGCTCTCTGGGTAGCGCTCGGGTCGCTTCCAGTCTGGGCGTCGCTGGCATTCGGGTTGTGGTACGCCTTCGTAAAATAGCCCGACGAGGCGAAGCAAAGTGATGCGAATCGAAATTGATTTTTCCGGACCAAAAGAAACTCGCTGGTACGAGTTTGGAGTTCGTTTCCTGACCGGAGGACTCATCACCGCTGCGGCAGGCCTGATCGCGAGGCGGTACGGCCCCGGCATCGGCGGCCTTTTCTTAGCGTTTCCCGCGATCTTTCCCGCGGGCGCGACTCTAATTGAAAAGCACGAAGAGGAAAAGAAAGAACGCGAAGGTCTTCACGGAACCGTGCGGGGCAGAAAGGCAGCCGCAGTGGATGCCGCAGGGGCCTCGATGGGAGCGCTCGCGCTCATCCCTTTTGCGCTGCTGGTGAAATTTGGACTCGATCACCATCCAGCATGGGAGGTTCTAATCAGCGCCACCGTTGTGTGGCTGGCGGTTGCTCTACTGCTTTGGCACATTCGAAAGCGGATGTGAGCGCAGCCTGACCAAGGCGATCTTCCGCCTGGAGTCCTCTTACCCTGGAATCTTCAAAATCAGGATGGCACGTAGGGACCGGCCACTCCCGCGACCTTTATAGAAGGCAAACCTGTGGCCGCTGAGATGTACGGGACTCCGTTGGCCATCACGTCGTCAGGAAACTCCCAACCGGTGGCCAGCACGCCGGCGCCAGAAACCGACCCGATGTTCGAGAATCCATTGGCCGCCACCGGCGCAAGGACGTTGACGCTCCCGATAAGGTTGAAAACTAGCTGTCCGATTGAACCCGCGCCCAGGTCGAGCAGATCCGGCACGGGCACATGCGATTCGTCATTGCGCAAGTCAAACCCGTTGAAGGTAACGTTGCTGATGGTCGAGTCATTTTCGAGAATGACTGCGGCGACGTTGATATCGTCATACCGTTCGATTCGGCAGTTCTCGAAAGAAAGGCTCGCCCCTGTCGACGTTATTCCACCGTACAAGGGAGACGGCCGGACGAACGCGCACACGCGGTTGGCTTGAGGATCGACCCAAGCAACATTGGATTGGGATGGGGTAAAGGTGACGTTCTTGAGCGCGATGGACCCGAAGTTTTCCGCGATTGCAAGAATAGTGGGCGCTGTAAGAGTGCAGTCGGAAATGGTTAAACCGGTGACCGAGTTCGGATTGCTGCCATTGGCTAGGCCAATCAGGAATGCGGCTTCCGTAAGCGTGCCGCTGCAATTGCTTACACTCACCGTATCAATATTGAATTTGTCATACCCGTTGAACGTATAGAGCCGCATCAGCGACAAGCTGTCAAACGTGCAGTCAGAAACTGCTACCCGCGAGATGTCGCCAAAATACCCTTCGGGACAGTTGAGGGCGATGGAGTCATCGCCGGTTGCGAAGTGGCAGTTGGAAATCTTGATGTCATTTGCCGGCCCATCGAAATGAAGTCCGTCCGTGCTCAGGCCTTGACTTTTCATCACGCATCCGGTCGCTACGACATTGCCAACATTGGAGAGGCGAAAGTGGAAAGAGGGAGTATTCACCACCACCACGTTTTGAAGCGTGATGTTATTCAAATTCACAAGATTGATGCCGCAATACCACGCTGTTTCGCTTCCCTGGCGAATCCCGCTTGTTGAATCCCCGTTAAAGCCATTTCCCTGGTTGCCGTTCAATGTGAAGTTGCTGAGGGAAACGTTCGATCCTCGCGCAGGAGCTGGAGGTCCGGGATTGTAGGGCACGGTTACTGGACCATTGTGAATTCCGTCGTTATTCGCTCCCCTTTTCACGAAAAATCCCGTGCCGCAACCCAATCCCGCGATGCTCCAATGGCCGCCAGCGGGAAGGAAAAGGCCTGAGATCAGCGCGCTCCCATCGATGATCAATGTGATCGGATTGTCTGCCGATGCCCCCGCCATGGCTGCGTTGATAAGCGGTGCATCGTCGGTGGCAGGGCCGTCGATGTTCTTGTTGCGCCCATTGCTCAGGTTGCAATCGAGAGCACAGCCGAGTTCCGACGCATGAATATAAGTCATCCCCGGGACAGGCACCGGCGGCGGGGCCGGGCCCAGGCAGGGTATATGGAGATCGGGATCATTGCAGCCGATTAAGGAGCAGCCGAACGCGGAACCAGCCGCCAGCAGGCCTGCTTTGAGAATAAAAGTGCGTCTGTCCATCGGTCCTGCGCTTAGCTTGTGACCTCTTGCCAATATATGTTCGCCTCGCCTCCGGCCAGGCTGCTTTTGCATATGGGATCAACCAGACCGGCGATGCATGGATTTTAGGGGTTGACGCGCAGAATATCCGCTTACACAAAAAACCGCAATAGATATCCAGTAGCTAAGTGGCAATTGGAGCCTGGACGGTGTATTGTGCTCGGGGTTTCGGGATGAATTGTATCCTTGGGGTTTGCGACAATAGTGTTGACGGGTCAAAGATGAATGCCGCGACCGAACCCAAAAGCTGATGCCTGAGGAACTACCGCTTTTCCCAATCACAAAGCCGTTACTCACCATTGCGATTCCAACTTACAATCGCGCCGGCTGCCTACAAGAACTTTTATCGGCTTTTGCCGATCAGCTGAAAGGTGAGCAGCGTGTCGAGTTCATAATCGCAGACAATGCATCCGCGGACGAGACGCCGGCTGTGGTGCAAGGTTTTGTAGATCGGGGACTGCGCGTTCGCTATCTCCGAAATAATGAAAACATAGGCGCAGATGCGAACTTCCTTCAGTGTTTTGAACAGGCGCGCGGAAAGTACGTCTGGCTTTTCAGCGATGACGATCTTATTGTTCCCGGCGGTCTGGCCAAGATCCTCGATTACTGCGCGGCTGCTGACTACGACCTCATTTTCGTGAACGCCTATTCCTTTGGAGATTTTCACGAACCTCGCAAAGTTAAGGCGCGGCGGGACGCAGTCGAAATCCTGGAGTCGAGAACATACGTCAAACACGTCCACGTTCTGTTCACTTTTATCACCGGTAACATTATCAATAAGGATTCCGTGCTGAAAGCTGGCCCGCAGGCATTTTCCACTTTAGTGGGAACAAGCCTAGGGCAGCTGGGATGGACCTACACAGCGTTGAACCAGTTCGGCCGCGGACTCTACATCCGCGAGAAACTGGTCGCGATGCGGGAGAATAATACTGGTGGTTACAAGCTGTTTCAGGTCTTCGGACCGACGTTGGCGACTATCACGAGAGATTGGTTGAAGTCCGAGAACTTGGGCCGCATTGTCATGAACGGAGCCCTGCAAAGGTTTTGGCCGTTGATGTTGCTGGAGTACCGGAAGAACGCAAGCGCATTTGCCGACAAAACCGCGCCACAAACAGTTCTGACTCCACTTTTTAAGGACAATCCTCGGTATTGGCTGTTCGCCTACCCTGTGATCGTACTTCCTGCTTCACTGGCGGCGGCGTGGGTATTCGGCGTCCGAATTCTCAATCGGCTGGATAGGGCTGCGGGATTTCCCACACTTGGCTGGGGCGTTCCAAAGGATCGTATTCCGCGTTCTGGCGAACCAAGCTAAGTTGTGCGTACCAAGCGAAGCGCCGCGCCGAATCAGTGTACGTTGCCAAATCGAGGGCTGCGTCCTAGCCGCTCTCGGACCAGCGCGGTCAAAGAATCGAAACGTTTCTCCCCCAGCAGATAGCCCAGAAAAAAGTACAAGTGATAGAGCGGATAGCGGGCAAAGCCCATGCGCCCGTAGGCTCGATACAGCGCGTAATATTCTCGAAGCGGCAAATTCAATTGGTCCCTGATGTAGGGGAAAAAATAATTGGCGTAATCGCGGACTACATCGTCGACTACGTCGATATCTTGTGTCTGCTTCAAGTCTCGAATGATCGACAGCGCCCCACTGATCATATTGAGGCGAGCCTGTGCGGTGTAACAACCTGGAACATACTTCCCTTTTTCCTTGGCACTGTTTCCGAATTCCGGTTGTTCATTGCCTCGGCAAAGCGCGAGCACTTTGGGAGTGCAGACCGCCGTTTTGCTGGCCAGTACGCTTGCCGTGAGGTGCATCTGGTAATACAGAGTGCCGTCAAACTTGGCGGTTGCGGCTTGCTGCGCACTATCGCGGTGCACGATGTATCCGGAGATGACGCCAGATCGTCGAAAAGCAAAACGGATCGCAGGAATTCCCGCGGGAAATTCTTTTTCTTCTTTAAACCAGCGAATCTCCTGGTTCACTTTCTCTGGAGTCTCGTCAAACCAGGCATAGCTCTTTAAGATCAGCCCTACGTTTGGATACCGATGGACGATGCTTGCGACATTCTGCAGAGCACCCGGGCACATGATGTCGTCGTTGCCCATGAAGAAGCAGAATTCGCCAGATGCTTTCTGAACCAGATTGCGCACATTGGCGTCATAACCAAGATTTTCTTCATTTTCGAAGTAGCGCACTGCTTCGGGATAGCGCGACCGATACTCGTGGACAGTCTGTGCGATCAACTTGCGCTCGCGGGAGAAATCTTCGCAGACGACAACCTCGAAGTCCCTGTAGTCCTGTGTGAAAATTGAGTCTAGAAGAGCGCAAAGATAATGCGCCCGATTGTACGCAGGAATACAAACGGAAAAGAGTTTGCGAGTCTCGGTCACACTTTATCCCACGCGCCTGTTTTGGAATTGAAAACCTTGATCGCTTTCGCAGGCGCTCCGGCAACGATCGTACTCGGGGGAACCACGCCGCGCACCACGGAATTCGCGCCGATAATCGCGCCCCGGCCGATCGTCGCAGGACCAATGATAACGGAATTATCCCCAACCCATACATTCTCAGCTATTACGACGGGCCCTCCCCCGCCTAGTAAACGTTGTGACGGCGCTTCCTCCGGGCTGCTTTGTGATTCTCCGCTGTAAACTCCGTGATTGTGATCGGAAACGTAAATCCTGCTGCCAAAAAGACAATGGTTGCCAATGGAGATGCTCGCGCTTGCCGAGATGTGCACTGCATCGGAAAAACAAACGGAGTCGCCGATTGTGATCTCCGGATGGAAACTCTGCGAGCCATAGGAACTAACCGCTTCAAGCCACAGCTCGCGCCCCGCAGAAACGTTTCTGCCGAAGGATATGTGGCGTCCCCCGAGGATGCGGCAACCGCGGCCAAGGCGCAGCCCAGGAGCGTTAAGCTGCAAGCCCCTGACCAAGCTAGTCATTCTGTTCCAGGATCGGCCAGCAATGATCGACAGTGCAATTCCAGTGGGATTATCTTTAAGGAGCTCGGAGACGGTGTTAGCAATATTCTTCATGCACGAGTGGCGGTTCGCTGAAATTATAAAAGCCCGTTAGAAGCTAAAGACCCGAAACTCAGATGTATCGCACCTGAGCGGTTGCTATCGGGAATCATATCTTTGTGAGCACTTCGTGCACTCGTGAAATTGCTCCTTGCCAGGAGAACCGTGCAGCCCGCGCAAAGCCTTTTTCTCGAAGTTGTTGTCGTAATACTGAATCGCTTGCAATTCGCTCCATCGCGTTGGCGATCTCTTGCACGGAGGTCGGGTCCACGAGCAAGCCAGCATCTCCCGCCACTTCCGGCATAGCGGTAACCTTTGAGGTCACAACAGGGGTACCGCAAGCCATCGCTTCCACGATGGGAAAGCCGAATCCTTCGTACAGGGAAGCAAAAATCAACGCTTCAGCGGCCCGATAGAGGGAAGGCATTCTTGCTTCGGAGACGACGCCGACAAAATCGACGCGCGAGCTCAATTGGTGGGCTTCAACACAGCGAACAAGGTCGGCGACGGGTTCGCCGGTGAATACTAAATGCAGACGCGGATCCAAGCTTGACTTCGCGAACGCCTCCACCGTGCGGAGTTCGTTCTTGTGCGGCTTGCGGTTGCTTACGCACAGGAAATAAGGAAACGGAAGTCCGTAAGAATCGCCCTCCGCTCGGTAGGCCGGGTCAACGCCGCAGCCGACACTCACAACCTTGGTTGTCGACACACCAGACCAGCGGATAATCTGCGTCTTCGTAAACTCGGAAACAGTAAGAATCCCTGCTGCTCTGTGGCAGGCTCGCTTCATGATCGTTTCGTAGTACAGGCCGATCAGCGGCCTGCTGGCCTCAGGGCAGTAAACATGACTCAGATCGTGAATGGTGAAAATGAATGGGCAGCGACAAAAAAGCGGAGTGTTGTAGCCGGGAGAGAAGAATAAATCACTGCGCGTCAATTTACTTAGAGCTTTCGCCAGGAACCAACTATCGAGCGGCGCGGCCGGATTGGATGACAGCGGAATAGGCCGATAATCCAAACCGGCGAGTACATGCCGTGCAAAACGACCAATGCCATGATGCCCAATCCATCGCTGATCGGCGTAAATCATGCGTGGTGAGCGGAACTCCGACCGCGTGGCATCAAAACCCTGGCCGCGCGAGCCAAAACTGTTTTCATCTCAGAAACCTCTGTCCCTACTGAAGAATCGCCAGGGCGGCGGCGGTCAACGCCAACTGCGAGGAAATTTGCGTCCAATCGCGCAGCCCGCGTACGAAGGCTCCGGTCGGCAGCTTATAGGGGACGACAATCTCATCGCCGGGATACAAGCGCAGGCGCTGGAATTTTGGCCCTGTGAAAACACCGTTCACGTTATTGGCCGCTACCACAACCCCATTCGCGCGCAGCACAAAAGCGTGGTGAAGGTCAGACTGCGGTTTTCCCTTGCCTGCAATTTCGAGATAGGACCCAGCGTTATTGCGCGGCTCGAAAATGAACGAGCCAGGATTGTAGACATCGCCGACAACCGAAACCGTCGAAGGAACATGCGGAATCGACAGCCGATCGTTGTCTTCCATTACCATATCGGGGAAATCGGTGAGATGACTGTCCGTGGGCCTGACGGGAAGGGCGACCCTTCCGCTTGCACGGGTGTTACGAAGTTGCATGATCATCGCTTCTTGGGCCTGTAGCATCTGCGGGAGATCTCCAGGATTGCTGGATGCGGCTACTGACAAAGCCGATTGCCGGATCTGAACTTCCATAGTGTGGGCTAGTTCATCCAGACTTTTTTGCTGGTCGACCCTGGCCGATTCTCGCGTCAATTGCGAACCGTAAACATAGGCGTTTGGAGTCAATCCTCCTGCACGCTCCAGAACCGAGCGCATCGTCTCGTTATTTTCGAGTTTATAGACGCCCGGTCGCATCACTTCGCCTTCGATAATGACGTATTGCGAGCGATCCTGCTGGGGCACGCTGATATCCCGCTGAGAGAAGATGGTTACGATATCGCCTGCCTGCAACTCGATGTTGCTGGCTTCGTCTTTCTCAATAATTGCCTTCCTGGGGCTCATCCAAAGCAGCTTGGAAGAGAGGTCAACGGGATTGACCCGCTGAATAATCGCATAGTCCCAATTAATTTCGGGAGCATAACGCCGCACGTCTTCCGCAATATCCCTGACCACGTTCGGGTAAGGAGTCGCCGTCGACATCTGTAAAGATGGTTGGTTTACGGTGGTGGGATTCGTGGAGTTCGGGGACTGGTTGGAAGCGATTTAATTCATTTTGTGCATACAGGGAGTCGACCGCGTTCCCAGATTCGGGCAATTCGTTCTGCGGATTATTGTTCTGAGTCGTATCTGGATTCTGTGGCGTGGTGGCGCCATTGGCTGCCCCGGGATTCGAGGTTGACGGGGTGGCCGGCTGTTGATTTCGATTTGCGCGGGCATTCTGCGAAGGCAGCGCACGCACTGGATATTCAGTTGCCGTGCCGTTCACGATCGCCGCGCGATTGCGCCAATACCGGCGAGTAAGCAGCGATTGAGCGTCGGGGATGAGATCGCGGATGCGCATGCCCGGCTTCCAGGGATAACGTCCAGGATTGGCGACATTGCCTCGCAAAGTCACCGTATCCTCGAAACGCGGTACGATCGAAAACACACGAACGATGTCGCCATCTTTTACTGGCTGAGCACGAGATTGATCGTCGAAGGGAAACTCCAGCGTGGTACGAACGGAATGATTTGCGACGCGGTCGATTGTGATCTTGCTGGTGTCGGCCACATTACTCAGGTCGCCGGCGTCCTCGATTAGTTCCTTCAGAGTAGAGTCGGCTTTCATTTCATAAATCGCGGGAGTATTCACCGAGCCATAAATAGCCACCAAAGGACCAACGTGCGGAATGTAAATGACATCGCCGGGCTGCAGACGCACATCCTTCGACTTATCGCCTTTTATCAGAAGGTCGTACAAATCGAAATGCGTAATGGTTGCGCCATCCCGCCGGACTTGAATGTCGCGTAAGCTCCCCTGCGGCGTGGGGCCGCCGGAGGCAAAAATCGCATTCACCAGAGTGCTTAAAGAACTGATGGTATAAGTTCCCGGATAACGCGCATCGCCAACTACCAGAACTTGTATGGTACGAATTCGGCTGACGTTGGCGGTGAGGTTGAAGTTCCGGAATATTTTTGAAACTTCCCCCTTCAGATATTGCTCCAGATCTCCGTAATGAATCCCAGCCACGGAAATCTGCCCCACTTGTGGAATATAGATTTGCCCGGAACGGTCCACAACCACCCGCAAGTCGGCCGAGATCTGGCCCCAGATCCTGACCTGCAATCCATCGCCGGGACCGATGATGTAATCGCTGGGGACCTGCAGCAGGTCCATGGGAGCGAATGTGCTCGGAGGCTGGTCAAACAATGACTGGCCAAATAAGGGCAACGGCCGTCCTGCCGAATCGGCGACCATCTGTTCAAATTCAGTTTCTGGCACAATCGCGGTCTTCTTCCGTGGCCTCTGAGAAGGGTTGAGAGGAACCATGAAGTACGGGTTCTGACTGTTATCCAAAGGAGAGAACAACTGCGGAACGCGCCCGCTCGAACCGGTTGCGGATGGCGACTGACGTCCTTGAGTAGAGCCGGGAACTTGCGCTTGCGGGGAACTGCACTCGGGACTGAGAGCCTCGGTCGGATCGGTGCAATCTACCGATCCGTTCGGAGATGTCGAGTTTTGCGGCAGAGCGTCGGTAGAGTCGTTCGGTTCGTTCGTCGTTTGCGAAAGACATCCTCCAGCGGCGATCAGCCAAAACAGGACAAGCAGACGCAATTCTCTCATCATGGAGTCGGAACACCTACGGTCTCAAAAGATGCAGCGTTCAAGTTGGTAATTCTATCAACAGAAGAGGAAATTCGCCGGAATGTCAGTTGGTGGTACTGGCTCTGTCGATCACGAAAGGGATGGGCAGTTCCAGAGTGGCATGTGGAGCGGCGCGACTTCCGAATCGCGAGAATTAAGATTCGTCTCAAATCGAGAACCGACCAACCGCGCATCAGCGAGTGACGAGTTTTTCATAGTCCTCGATTTGTTTCCTGGTGAACTCGGCCATGTTGTCGTTCTGCTTCCATGCGCGGTACCACGCCATCGTCCATTCCAGCGCCGCTTCAATTCCGAGGCGCGGCTTCCATCCCAGTTCGAGGCGAGCTTTGCTTGCGTCCAGCCTGAGAACGTGGTCTTCGTGCACGCTCGGAACTGAATCGCGGGTCCATGAAGCGCCGTTTCCCCACAACTCCACCAGCTTGGTCGCGATGCGCTCCACCGGCCAGACATCATCTTCGCTCGGCCCGAAGTTGTACGAGGACGCGAAGCGGGCATGTTGGCTGAAGAGTTCGTGGGCCAGCATGATGTAACCCTGCAAAGACTCCAGCACATGCTGCCACGGGCGAATCGCGTTGGGCCGCCGGATCAGAACCGGCTGGCCGGAAGTGAATCCGCGAATCAGATCTGGAATCAGCCTGTCCTCAGACCAATCCCCTCCGCCAATTACGTTGCCCGCGCGCGCCGTAGCCAGAGCTACATGATGCTCGTGAAGCCGATCGAGCGGAAAGAACGAGCTGCGATAGGCTGCGCTGACAATCTCGGCGCAGGCCTTGCTGGAAGCATACGGATCATATCCGCCGAGCGGGTCTGACTCGCGATATGGCCAGATCCATTCCTGATTTTGATAACACTTATCGGTGGTGACACATACCACGGCGCGCACACTCGGAGTCTTGCGAACCGCTTCCAGCACGTGCACCGTACCCATGATGTTCGTCGCGTACGTACTTACAGGGTCGGCGTACGATCGCCGAACCAGCGGCTGCGCCGCGAGATGAAATACCACTTCCGGTGCAAACTCAGCCATGGAAGCTTCAAGCTTCGCATAATCGCGGATGTCGCCGCGAACGTCTTCAACCACGGCACCTACGGATGCGAGATTGAATAGATTGGGTTCCATGCAGGGGTCCAGAGCATACCCGCGAATCTGCGCCCCGAGCCTACTCAGCCAAAGCGCGAGCCAACTGCCCTTGAAGCCGGTGTGGCCGGTAAGAAAAACACGCCTGCCTCGCCAGATTTTCACCACGTCTTCCAGGGTGCCCTCCCGTCGGCCCACAACTCTTCGAGGCGTTGCTTGTCGCGCAAAGTATCCATAGCCTGCCAGAATCCGCGATGCCGAAATGCATGCACCTGGCGCTGCGCGGTCAGGCTTTCCATCGGCTCCCGTTCAAATAGCCACGCATCATTGTGAATTTCGTCCAGCACGCGCGGCGACAACACGAAGAAGCCGCCATTGATCCATCCACCTTCCCCTTCTGGTTTTTCTTGAAACGAAGTGATGGCCGTCCCTTCCATGCCCAGTGCGCCGAATCGCGCGGGCGGTTGCACGGCAGTGATCGTCACTCGCCCGCCGTGCTGCTTGTGGAAAGCGATGCTTGCCGAGATGTCGACGTCGCTCAATCCATCTCCATAAGTCATGCAGAAAGCATCTTCGTTCTCGATATAGCGAGCTATTCTCTTCAGCCGCCCTGCGGTGCCGGTTTGATCCCCGGTATCCACCAGCGTTACCTTCCACGGCTCGGCAACGCTTTGATGGACTTCCATGGAGCGCTTTTCCATATCAAAGGTCACGTCGGACATGTGCAGCAAGTAATTCGCGAAATACTCCTTGATCATGTATCCCTTGTATCCGCAACAGATGATGAAATCGTTGATCCCATGGTGCGAATACAGCTTGAGGATGTGCCAAAGAAGCGGCCGCCCTCCCACTTCGACCATCGGTTTGGGCCGGATGGCCGTCTCCTCGCTGAGACGTGTTCCAAAGCCGCCTGCAAGAATCACTGCCTTCATTTGCTCTCCAAGCTTGCGCCCAAAGCGTGTACCGAAATGAATGGAAAAAACTCTGACATCATAAGCCTGTTCGCGCTGGAATCAAGCGGTCGGGAAGCGCGAATGGTATGATTTGAACACCCTCACCGAAAAATATGGCGGACACCACGGCCCAGCTTCGCAGGCAGATTCTCGACCTGACTGCCCAATATTTTTCAGAATCATCCCAGCCCGGAGAGTTTATTCCAGGCGTTTCCCCGGTTCCCGTGTCTGGCAAAGTGATCGACGGAACCGATGTTAGCACGGTAGTGGATTCTGTCCTTGACGCCTGGTTTACGACCGGCCGCTTCGCGGAAATTTTCGAACGCAATCTGGCGCGGTTTGTCGGCGTCCGTTCGGCCTCGCTGGTCAACTCTGGGTCTTCAGCGAATCTGATTGCCCTTAGCGCCCTGACTTCACCGAAACTTGGCGATCGCCGGCTGAAGCCAGCGGATGAAGTAATTACGGTCGCGGCCGGTTTCCCGACCACCGTAAATCCGATCTTTCAAAATCGTCTTGTTCCGGTTTTCGTAGACGTCACGGTGCCGGGATACGAGATTGACGTGAGCCAACTCGAGAACGCTCGCAGCGAGCGTACACGAGCCGTGTTCCTGGCCCACACGCTGGGAAACACCTTTGATCTCGATGCGGTAACTGCGTTTACCCGAAAACATAATCTGTGGCTGATCGAAGACTGCTGCGACGCGCTTGGGTCAACTTATAAAGGCCGCAATGTGGGCACATTTGGCGATATCGCCACGTTGAGTTTTTATCCCGCGCATCACATCACGACCGGAGAAGGCGGAGCCGTGCTCACCGATAAGCCGGCTTTGCAGACGCTGATCGAATCCTTTCGCGATTGGGGCCGTGATTGCTGGTGCGAGCCCGGCAAAGATAACACCTGCGGAAAGCGCTTTGAATGGCAGTTGGGTTCGTTGCCATGCGGCTACGATCACAAGTACACCTATTCGCACGTTGGCTACAACCTGAAAGCCACCGATATGCAGGCTGCCCTTGGTGCGTCGCAACTCAACAAGCTGCCCGAATTTATCGCGCGCCGCAAGGCAAACTTTCGACAGCTCAAGATGGCGCTCGCAGGCCTTGAGGAGTATTTGATCTTGCCGGAAGCAACAGCGCATTCCGATCCTTCATGGTTCGGATTTCCAATTGGCGTGCGCGAGGATGCGCCATTTCGTCGCGAGGATGTGATTCGCGTCCTGGAGGCGAAGAAAATCGGAACGCGCCTTCTCTTCGGTGGCAATCTTCTTCGGCAGCCAGCCTACCAGGATTGCCAATACCGCGTTGCCGGGGAGCTGCGTAACACGGATTTTGTGATGAACAATGTGTTCTGGGTCGGCGTATATCCCGGGCTGACCGCGCCAATGCTCGACTTCGTGGCAGAAACCATCGCGGCATTCGTTGCGCAGTCCAAAGCGCAGCCAAAAATACCGGCGACGGTCGACCAGCTTGGCTAAGGCTGATCAGCGGCCCGCTCTTATCTAAACGCTCGTCGCGGTTATGCGCTCGGGAGTATGCCAGAGTTTTCGGTACTTTCGAAATTTGTAAGTCGCCCAGACCAGACCGAAAATATTCCCCACACAGCAGGCGACTGCGATACCTCTGGCTCCGTAGTATCTTCCAAAAGTTAGCGTAGTGATGGTAACCGTTATCGCTCCAACCACTGAATTGCTGAAAAATACTTCTTGCTTATGTGCTCGAAGGTAAAAGGCTTCGGCAAAGATCATGACATTGATAATCATATATACAAGCAACAAGGCCAGGGAAAAGGGATCGAGGAGACGTTGCGCAAATCGGAGATGCAGTAAATTCAGGTAAACACATCCGATCCATGCCGTCAAAGCCCCGGCGACCGAGACCGCAAACGTCTGGCGGAGCGCCCGAAAGAAGGTGTGGTCCAAAATGCCGTACTCTTTGCGAGCTACGAGAGTTCCAAAGGGCGCAGACTTCGTGCTCACCCAGGAAACGGCAATATTCTGAATCGCGTTTACCAGACTGAGAGTCATTCCCATCTGCCCGGCCTCTACGGGACCGCGATAGGCAAAAAGAACCGGATTAAAAAGCCAGTAAATAAAGTAGCCGCAAAACCAGCTGACGGCGATTCTCCACTGAAACGGCCAGACTTCCTCAGTCCAACGGATTCGATCGCTTCCGGTCGGATATCGCAACAGTCCGAGTAAAAGTTTGCGTCTGCTAGCCAGCCATAGCAGTGCAGTAGAGGCCATTCCCAACAGCATCATCGAAGGGGCGAACAAGCCGTGATGGCTTGCTAGGGCGCACCATGCCAGCAAGCTTCCGCTGACGGACTGCAGGAATCGAAGCCGCGCAACTTCCGGAACATATCCGCAGCCCTCGAGAAAAGATAGAAACGGATCAATCTGGAAGTTGAGAGCCGCCATCAGTGCGGCAAAACACCAGGGAAGACGCCAGAAAACGGCCGGTCCCGCATGCTGGTGCGTGGAAAAAAAATAAAAACCGACGGGGAGCAGCGTCGCAGCCAGAAGCACCGCCGCCACCGAATACCAACGAACCGATTTCTGGATTACCGATGCGAGCCGGGCGTGCGCGACCGGGTCACCGGTGATTTCGTAGTCAACTGAGATGGAGAGCCGGGCTCGCTCGTGACTCGCCATCTGCTGAATCACAAATGAGAAGCCCAACTCAAAGATCATCTGCATGGCTACGAGGCTGCCAAAGGTGTAGTAATATCCCTGCTCGCCAGGGGTCAGAAAGCGCGCGATCAGGAAAATAGTGACCAGGCCCGCGGCACTCCCCCAGAATCTCGCAAGCACGGTGAATCCCACGGCTCGGTCAAGTCCAATTACGGTTCGTAACCAATGACGAATACGGCGGCCGTCAGACATTTAGCGGCCTCCCGAGTCGGGAAGCCAATCCCCCGACCCAAAATGTAACCCGCTCGTGGGCAACAGATAGGAGTGAGCTTCCGCAGAAACTGAGGCTGAAAGGACAATCTTGGTGGCAGAGGAGTGCGACCGCAAATATGGTAAATTCGTTGGCACAGGTGGGATTCCAATCCAGCCGGGGTTGCCAACCCTGGTCGCGAGATTCTTGCGGAAGTGTGCGGCTCCACCGGTCAACGGATGGACGCACGATTTGATGAAGTATGAGTTCACGCGGGAAAAATATTCGGGCGCTCGATGGAATCAGAGGTTTGGCAATCATTTTCGTGATGCTTCATCACTTCGAGCCACTAATCCCTGCCTCCAATTCCTTGATAAACTCCGCCAAGCTGGTATTCAGTTTTGGGTGGGTTGGGGTTGATCTTTTCTTCGCGCTTTCGGGCTTTCTCATCACCGGCATTCTGTTGGACACGCGCAATGCAAGCAACTACTTTGGGGCGTTTTATGCTAGACGAATCCTGAGGATTTTCCCCCTCTATTACGCGGTCCTGACGGTCGTCCTAACGGCGGCTGCGTTCGTGCACCCGCGGCCGAACGGCGTCCCGCTCGTAGCTGACCAGAAACTATACTACCTGTATTTGACCAATTGGCTGGTACTTTGGAAAGGACCCTGGACCTCAAACGTCCTCGGCCATTTTTGGTCTCTCGCGGTTGAGGAGCAGTTCTACCTGCTCTGGCCCTTATGCGTTTGGTTGCTGGTCCGGCGAAACCTGGCAAAGGTCGCGGTGGGCGCATCTGTGATCGCCCTGTTGGTTCGAATCTTTTGGATCGCACGTACCGGGCCCGATCAGGCGATTGCCATGGCAACCGTGACCCGGATGGATGCCCTGCTCTGCGGAGCCCTGGCGGCGATTCTATTCCGCAACCTTGCGCTGCTGAGTGTTTACCGTAAGTGGTTACCCTGGGTCACGTTGATCACGATTTCGCCCTTTGCCGTCTGTGCAGTCGCGTTACGGGTGGCACATGGAATCGGCGGGGAGCTCTTTTTTGCTGAAACCATCGGATTTTCATTGCTGGCTGTAGGTTTCTCATCTTGGATTCTGCACGCCGCAGATGGCGATGGCACGGCAACGCTCATGCAGCGCGTTCTGCGCACCAAGGTTCTGACCGACTTTGGAAAGTACAGTTACGGAATTTACGTGTACCACGTGCCTATACTGGGATTCTTTGTTATTGCGATTCGCAGGGGTCCATTCGGTTTAGTTCGTGGCGACTTTTGGTTTGGCGCTCTGTGTGTCGCATTATTATTCGCTACCAGCTTCCTGGTTGCAAAAATCAGTTACGAATGCTTCGAGCGCCATTTCCTGGCGCTGAAGCGCTACTTCGAAGCGCGGCGCTCTCCGGCCCCAACAGCAAGTGAAGTGCATGTGGGCGCTTAAGGCCACTGAATCGCACAGGGCGAATCCTATTTGTAGAAAACAGCGGGCCAACCCGATGGAGTCTTTCGATGGGTCCGGCAGTAACCTGGCGCAGCGCCTTGCTAAAGGAAGAATACTTGTCTTGAAGGATCAATCTCTTTCACCTGCCGGCAAATCGTATTCCTTCCCACTGAAACGGTAATGAGTACTGGCCAACTATAGCGCCCGATGCCGTCGGCGGGAATTTCCGTTGTCCATCTTCGGTCGCCGATTGCAATTTCCTGCGGGCGCTGGTCGAGAACGACTATGTTCTTCAGATTCGAGAGCGGTCCCTCGTTTTCGCTGGATCGGTGAAAGTTGTCGCCAGCTCCCCAAACCAGCACACCCTCGAACGTCTTCAACTGCTCGATGATCGTTCTGGCCCTCACCTTTTCTTGGGAAAGATAAAGCATTGCTGTTTGAAGGATGCTGGGTGACGATAAATCCACAGCCTCTCTGTCATCCTTTCTGAACAACATTCCCAGTGCTGGATACTCACCGCCATCGCGATAGGGAAACTGATATTCAAAATGCCCAACATAACCGAACCCATGCGGTGCCAGAAGCCGAACCAAAGACTGGGGAGTAAAGTGATTCACATGAATCCGATCAAAATAGTAAAGGAACTCGCGGCGCTCATGGGTTGCGTACTGAAGCGAATTGGGAACTTCAATATAAAGAAGCCCTTGGTTAGCTAGAAGAGAATTCCACAGGTCCAGCAGATCGAAATTGAGCAAATGCTCTACCACATGCGAGGCAATGATCAGGTCGTATGGAGCATCGCTCGGCTTTTGATCGGAAACGGTTAGGTTTTTCAAGCCCAACGTCTGCGCTTTGAGTGCTCCGACCCGCGCACCAGGGCTTGGGTCGAACCCGCGAAAAATAGATGACGGGAATTCACCTGCGAGTTCTATTAGCAGCCAACCTTCCCCGCATCCGAAATCCAGCACCCTCTTTGGTTGACGGAAGAACCCATCGAGCAGACTCGAGAGCTGAGCTCGCTGCAGCTTCGAAATGGGTGAATGAAGATCGCCACCTGCTAGCTCCGCATGGTAGGAATCATTTGCCAGGGACTTGTAGTACTCGTCGTAACTGTTCTGATCACCGTTTGCCACGAAAAGAAAGTTGTCCAAGGCGCAATGCCTGACGGCCACTTCGGTCGGCAGATTCATCTTCGTATTGAAGTGAAGTTGCAGAATCTCTGCTGATTTCGATCCGCAGATCGGACATCGATCGTTTCGCATCTGTTTCCAATTCAACGCCGAGTTCGAAATTCCGGAACGGACCACAAAAGAATCGTAAAACTCGCCACGGGATGATCGCAGGGGATGATTAGAAATGACGGATAATCGTACTTTAAACGGCGGTCCATCCTCCATCGATCACGATCGCCTGGCCGGTCATAAAGCTCGAGGCATCGGAGGCTAAGAACAGTAGCGCCCCCGCCAACTCGTGCGGCTTGCCGATTCTTCCCATGCACGTGAATCCTTTTAGTCGCTCCACGAATGTGCTGTTCGGCTGAACCGCATTGGCTCCGCCGATATCTTCGGTATTGGAAAACGGTCCGGGAAGGATCGCATTGGCTCGAATGCCGTGCAGTCCCCAAAAGGATGCTACATATCGAGTGAAACTGAGCAATCCCGCTTTCGCCGCGGAATATCCAGGTGGATTACCGAATTCCGTGCCTTGATAGAGTTGCGGTCTTGGGGCAACCAACGCATACATCGTCGAAATGTTGATGATACTGCCCGCCCGCTGTTGCTTCATCCTGGCTCCGAGTTTTTGCGTGGTCAGAGCCGCCCAGTAAACCCCTCCGGTTAGATTACGCATCCAGGCGTCGAAAGTTGCCGCTTCCAGAGATCCTTCCGGCACGTTGAAGCCAGTGCCAGGTCCCAATTCATGAGCGTTGTTGACCAATACATCAATCGAGTGTTCCTGGTCGACGATCCGATCCAGAAGTTTGGCTAAGCGCCGGCACATCGTACATATCGACTCGGTGAACCGAAATGCTTCTCGGAGCCGAATTCCCCAGACCATCCCTCCGCCTCGCGCATCAGCCGTTCGGACCGTCCGATCGCGACCACGCGCGCGCCATTCGCCAGCAGGGTGCGAACAAAGGTTCGGCCCAAGAATCCAGATGCTCCGGTGAGTACAACCGTTTTTCCGGCGACCGAAAACAATTCGGAACTTTTCAATTCAGCTGAGGCTAGAGGCAACTACGACCTCCATCGATCACAAGATTGGCTCCCGTCATGTACGAGGATGCGTCTGAACAAAGGAAAAGAATTGCTCCCTGGTACTCATCCCGGTTGGCCATGCGCTCCATCGGGATGAGTTGCTTCAACCGGCTTAGAAAAACTTCCGATTGGCCGTTGAAAACCCCTCCGGGAGAGATTGCATTAACACGGATATTGGCGCTGCTCCAGTAGGTGGCCAGGTAACGTGTAAGTCCGATCAGAGCTGTCTTAACCACGGAGTAAGTCACTGGCTTGACCGGTTGCTGGTCATCCGGAAGGCCTTCAACGCGATAGAGGCGCTGGTCGGGCGCGATCAACGCGAGGTCTGACGCCACATTCAAAATGACTCCCGATTTGCGCTTCGCCATTTCGGCTCCGAAGAGACGAGAGCAGAGAAACGCGCCGGTCAAGCCAACACGGAGATCGGCCTCCCATACGTCGAGTGGAAAATTTTCCAGCCTTGACCAGGTGGTGTTTCCGTCTTCCACTTTTGGATTATTGGCGGCGTTGTTAATAAGTATGTCGATGCGGCCAAATTTCTCAAGAATCATGCGCTCGTGCGTTCTCCAGCGAGGACTCGCTCGTGATGTCGCTTGCAATACCGAGAGATTCCGAACCGCACTCGTTTGTTAGCTGTTTCGCCCGGGCCACGGGGTTGGCGGCTGGGAGATCGAGCAATACGACGTGCGCTCCTGCTGATGCGAGAATCGCTCCATGATAGTAGCCCAGCAGACCCGCTCCGCCTGTAATGATCGCCACCCGGTCGCGCAGATCGAACAGCGTCGCAACTCGGCTGCTTTTTGCATCGGTCATGGAACCATGCTCCACCATCACGACTCTCCGTGTTTGGCCGCCATCCATGATGTAACATCCGCCGGTGGCAAACTTTGAGTTGGGGGAAACCAGGAACGCGGCAAACCTGGCGATTTCCTCGGGCGTGCCAAAACGCTTCTGCGGTACTTCGGTCGAGATGTAACGCTCAACTTCCTCCCGACGTGCTTTAAGGTGTTGTTCCCAGGAGCCTCCGTCGAATAATATGTTGCCGGGCGCAAGACAGTTTACTCGAATTCCGTCGGCGGCTACGCTCCGCGACAGGTTCTTGCTGTAGTTCACCAGAGCGGCTTTCGCAGCACTGTAAGGCAGGGGAGCTGGGCGTGGCCTCTAACGCAACGATAGAAGCAACGAACAAGATGCTGCCGCCGCGATGTTGCAGATACGGAATCGCGGCTTGCGCGAGGCGCACGCTCGCCGAAAAAATTCAAGTTAAACAGCCGCTCCCATTCAACATTCTCGAGTTGCCAGCCCGGTTTGCCTTTGCCGCTCCCCACGTTGGCTATGAGTATGTCCAGACCACCCCATTTCCGATGAACGGCGGCTAATGCATCGTCGATAACGGATGCGTCGGTCAGGTCTCCTGGAATGCCAAAAATCTTATCACCGAACTGCGCGCGCAAACTGTTGGGTCGCCTCATCCAGCGCCATGCTATTGCGGCCTGTGATGCACACGCGGCAGCCTTCTGCCAAGCAATGCCAATGCAATAGCCCTGCCGATTCCTCTGGAGGAACCGGCGACAAAAGCCACCTGATCGCTGAGTTGAAGTTCCATTTCTCTAATCACTAGTCCTAGTGACGTAGCGGCGGAGAAAGGCAAGTTGCTGCTTAATCCAGTTCACTTCGTCGCCATCCTTTCCCCGCGCCACCTGCAGAGTAAATCCGCCGGAATAGCCGATCTTGCGAATACTTCGTGAAAACGTCGTCGAAATTCTGCGCTACCTTCACCCAGAGGTTTGGTTGCCACTCTTCCATCTGGCAGGCGGAGACGATCTTTGATATGAATGCTGCCGATGCGATCGCCATAGGCCGCGAATTCTTCGCTCAGCGATGTAACCGAGACCAGAGCTGTTTCCAGTATCGTAGTTTACCTTGACGCTCGGATGTGGAATGCGGGCAAGAAAAGATGCGAACTCGGCAGGACTAAAATCGGCTTCCAAATGCATTTCGACCCCCGCTTCGTCCGATATCGGAAGAGCCCGCTCGAGAACCCCGAGCACAATGCCCTTCTCTTCCTCGGTCCGGATCGATGAGGCATCCACGAATGGGAGCACCAGCCGCGACGCTCCAATCTTTTTGCCCCAACGAAGCAGATCATGGAGCACGCGCTCACGCAGCGTTCGCTGTTCTTCGGAGCAGCGTACTAGCGGATAATCCATCAGCCAGTCCCCGCAAATAGCGGGCGTCTGAACTCCGCTCTCTTCTTTCAAAGCGTTCAATTCCGCGATGCCGTCTTCGCTGGCAATTGGGTTGACGGAGGCGCCGTATTCGTCATAAATCCACTCGATGTAGCTGAGCCCGGCTTCGCGCGCGCGGGTCAATTCCTGGCGCCAGGATAACTCGGGGAAAGACTGAAAACGGCCGTCCTCGGGCGGGCTCAGACGCCCTTGCATAATTCCGAACACAGCTTCGCATAGCTCTCTCTCATTCCGGCAAAGGTTCTACGATCATGTTGGCCAGAAACTCCTCGCGTGGAAGGAACGGGAACAAATCTTCCAGGGGTTTCGAGACGAATGAGCCATCTGGTTTTTGATACGACTGAAGACGCGGCGCTCGCAATCTCATCCGGAAGCACATTGACGTCGCAGACTACCGGCCCTTTCATCTCCAGGACACGCCGAACGTCAGCGCGAAGATTCTCCTGATTTTTTATTACGGTGGAACTCAAGCCGAAGCCCGCGGCCACTTGAGTCAGACTGGGAACGGTAAGGCCGTTGCTTTTGTCGGAACCCAACTTCGCTTCGCCGAAATAGGCTTTCTGCGATGCCCGAATCGAAGAATATCCATCGTTGTTCATCACGAAAGAACTTGATCGGCAACTGCAGGCGGCGGATGGTCTCCAATTCCTGAATGTTGAACATGAATCCGCCGTCGCCATCTACGGCGATTACCTCGCGGCCCGGATTCGCCATCGCGACTGCGATCGCCATGGGGACGGCATAGCCCATGGCACCAAGCCCAGCCGTGTGAAACAGACGCTGCGAATGCAGCGTAGGAAAGGCGAGCAGATAAATCTCAATGGCCGACCCGGAGCTTCCAACTACCAGCCTGTCTTCCGGCTTGACCTCCGTGCCGATCACCTCGGCGAGGTTGAATACCGAGACGAGTCCCTCGGGCTTGCGGTGTTCTTCCGTGACCACCGGATAGCGAGTCTTCCAATCGGCGCAGCGCGCATCCCAGGCAGAATGATTCGAGAGTCGAATCGAGTCTGCTTGACTCAAAAGCTCAGTCAAAAATTTCTTCGCATCCGCTTGAATTGGCTGCTGCACGTGCGGATGGAGTTTATTGAGTTCCGCCGGATCGATATCCACAACTGCCTTATGAGCGCCTCGCGCCAGATTCTGCGGGGCGTACCCTGTGATCGCAAAATCCAGCCGTACGCCAATGGCGAGAAGAAAGTCCGAGTTCTGCAGGGCAAAGTTCGCACCGCGTGCCGCCACCGAGCCCGGTCGGCCGACATATAAGGGATCATTGCTCGAAACCAGATCGGCGGCGCACCAGGTAGCAACCGTGGGTATTCCAAGAAGTGTCCGCAGCTGTTCAAATTCCTTCTCCGCGCGCGCCAGTCGGATCCCATTTCCCGCGAACAGCAGAGGGCGTTCCGCGCGGTTCAATTTCTGAATAAGCTGCCGGACTTCGTCCTTCAGCGACGAATCCAAGCGAGGTTCCGCCAATTCCGCTGGATCAAAGCCGCGCAAAGTAGACGGCTCGCTAATCGGTGAAGCCTGGACGTCGAGCGGGATATCGATCCACACCGGACCTGGACGGCCGTGGAAGGCAAGATAGACGGCCTTCTCCAAGTGGTATCGAATATCGTTCGGGTCGAGCACGGTGACAGCGTATTTCGTAATCGGCTTAACGATCGAGACAATGTCGACTTCCTGTACTCCCAGTTGACGCATGCCGAGCGGCCGACCGTCCTTAGCGAACATGCGATCGGGCCTCTTCACCTGACCGGATATTACGAGCAGGGGCGTTGAATCCAACCATGCGCCCGCAACGCCGGTGATGGCGTTAGTGCCACCTGGCCCCGTCGTAACCATGCATACGCCCAGATGATTGGTTGCCTTGGCGTAGGCCTCCGCGCCCATGGCGCTGGCTTGCTCGTGCGAATTGCAGACAGGTTCGATCGCCGTTTCGCAAGCGAGCGAGTGATTCAAGTGCATGGCGCCGCCGCCAGTGACGAGAAAAACGTGCTTTACTCCTTGGTCGGCGACAAAGCGCAGTACGTAATCGGAAAGCTTCATTTTTATTCGTGAAATGTTCGATTCTAAAGTGTTCGATTCGTAAAATGGGATTTAGAAGATATTTGGAATGGCGGAGCCTTCAATCTCTCGCGAATACTTCCTGTGCAGTGAGGCCTCGCGCGGCCAGCAACGCATCCATCAACTCTCGCACCGCCCCATTGCCTCCGGGGGCTTTAGCAATAAAGTGCGCGCGTTCCAATACTACCGCCGTCGCGTTGGCTGGAGCGGCCGCTAAACCCGCAATTGCCATTGCCGGCAGATCGTTAACGTCATCGCCGATGAAGCAAATTTGGTTGAGCTCAAGCCCGGCGGCAGCAGCGAATTCGCGGAGCGCCGCAGCCTTATCGCGGCATCCCTTGGTGACATGGCGGATGAGCATCTTCTCCGCGTAACGATCCACCAGCGGGCTGTTTTCGCCTGAGATCAGCGCCAGAATAAGTCCGGCTCGGCGTGCCAGAGAGACGCCCATGATGTCGGCGAAGCAAAAGCGTTTCCACTCTTCGCCGCCTGGCCCCCACCACAGGCCGCCGTCACTGAGTACGCCGTCGACGTCGATGGCGACGGCACGGATCGTCTCCAGGCCCACGGCTGCGGAATTCTTCGGCACCATGTGGTTCGGCACCATTCAGTTCGGCACCATGTGATTAAACCGTGGCGCCGACCCGGCGGAGTTTTTTGATGATAGGAACCTCACGCTCATAGACGCGCTTGATTCCGTCGCCTTTGGCCTGCTCCCACAACCGTATATCGCGCACCAGCCGCGAGATGCCGTTCGGCTCCAGCGAAGCCGCATGATCGGAACCCCACATCGCCCGATCCATGGTGATGTGGCGTTCTACACAGCAGGCGCCGAGTGCAGCGGCGCACACGCTGGTCGGAATCCCGGTCTCATGTCCGGAGTAGCCGATGGGTACATCATATCGTCCGGCCATCGTAGGTATGGCGCGGAGATTCAACTCGTCATAGGCCGCCGGGTACGTGCTTGTGGCGTGCATCAGAACCAGATCTTTTTTGCCTAGAACTTCCACTGCGTGGTCAATCTCGGCGTAAGTGCTCATGCCGGTGGAGAGAATGATCGGTTTGCCAGTGCTTCGCACGTGCCGCAGCAGTTGATCGTCGGTAAGCGACGCGGAAGCGATTTTGTAAACCGGAGTCTGAAAACCCTCCAGGAAGTCCACGGAGGCCTCGTCCCAGGGAGAGGCGAACCAAAGCATTTTGACCGATTTGCAGAAGGCATGGATCTCTTCATACTCTTCCTGCTCGAATTCGAGTCCATACTTGAGGTCTCCATTGGTAGGGCCGAATGGATTCTCGCGGGGCTTGGCTAACTCTTCGGGCGTATAAACTACGTCGACGGTTCGTTTCTGGAACTTAATCGCATCGCAGCCGGCAGCCAAGGCCACGCTGATCAGTCTCTTGGCAAGATCTACATCACCATTATGGTTGATGCCAATTTCCGCAATGATGAAGCAGGGTTGATCGTCCCCGATCAACCGGTTGCCAATCCGGATTGTACTCATTGAAAACTCCTTTAAATACTGCGCAGCAGGGTGATATCAGAGCGGGTACCAATATTATATCTTCTGCCTCAACGCCTGGAACGTTTGCGACCTCAAAAGCGCGGAAATCAAGGTACCACATTCCATCAGCTTGCGGCGTTTTTGGAGTCGTTTGGGGTCCCGATGCAAGTCGCGAACTGAGCCCATAGAATTGGACAATCGGCTCCTGCGGTATGGACTTGAGGGCTTTGTACGCGCCAGCTGAAACTTCGGGCTGGGTTGCATAGGTTCAATTTGGCTTCTACGGGCCGTCTTCGCAAAACGCTGGGTTTTTCGACTTCGCGTGAGGGCTCACATAGATACCGCCAGCGAGAGATCCCTTCGATTTCCTATCAAGGCTAGGCTCTTCGTTCCGTCTGAAAAACGGCTACACTCAGGAAGACCCCGAACTAATTGTCATTCTGGGACCATGCCCGCCGGTCGGGGTAGCGTGTTTTGAAGGGAAAATCTTTGCCGACGACGAGACACCCGATTATCGAAGAAGACCTAAAGAAAATCGTGTCTTCCGGTCTCCCTTGGGATCGGTTGTTCGGAAAAACAGTTTTGATTTCCGGTGCGAACGGATTCGTTCCGTTTTATGTATTGGATACACTCCTTTATCTCAACGAGACTGCGCGTGCCGGCATTCATGTGATTGCTTTAGTCAGAAACAAAGAGAGGGCGATGCGCAGACTGGGTTCTTTCGTCGGGCGCGCTGGTCTGAATATTGTTGTGCAGGATGTGCGGGATGCGTACCCCGGTAAGGAGCGGGTTGATTTCGTTATCCATGCTGCGAGCCAGGCCAGTCCTAAGTTTTACAGCAGCGATCCCGTGGGTACGTTTGCCGCCAATACGCTGGGAACGTGGCGAATGCTCGAGGTCGCTAGAGATTCCCGAAGTGAGGGGTTCCTGTTCTTCAGTAGCGGGGAGGTGTACGGTCGAGCGGACGATCCTGCGGTCGCGGTGAATGAAAGCTCATTTGGATCTCTCGATCCACTCAATGTTCGATCGTGTTATGCGGAGGGAAAGCGGGCCGGCGAAACCCTGTGTGCGTGCTGGCATTCCCAGTTTGGGATTCCAATCAAAATCGCGCGTTTATCGCACACCTATGGACCGGGAATGGATCTGAACGACGGCCGGGTATTCGCCGATTTTGTTGCCGACGTGGTCGCGGGGCGCAACATCGTAATGAAAAGCGATGGCAGCGCCCGTCGTCCTTTCTGTTACATTGCCGACACAGTCGAAGGCATCTTCAGCGTGTTATTGAAGGGAAAAAATGGTGAGGCGTACAACGTGGGCGCCGAATCGGAGACCTCCATTCTGGAATTAGCTGAACTGCTGTGCCAGCTATTTCCCGAACGGAAGTGCCGGGTGGTCCGTCAGGAACGGAATCCCGGCGACCCTTACCTCGCAAGTCCAATCGCGGGAGGCCACTTCGACCTGAGTAAAATAAGATCGCTTGGGTGGGAGCCGACGATAGGAGTACGCGAAGGCTTTTGGCGGACCGTAAAAAGCTACGAAGGTACAACGTAAGGTAGGAACGCCGCCGTCGTCCGGAGACGCGGCGTATTGCACCCGCGTGAGGGATCTCCCATAAATATGATCAACGGGAGATTCCTTCGACTTCGTCTCACGCGGCAGGCGCTTTGTCGGCTGAAGATGAAGGCCAAAAATATCAAATTGAGCTTTCCAGTCCGATTGGCTGCCTGATTGCACTGCCATATCGGGATGCACTAGGATTAAGCAAGTTATGAACCCAGTGGATCATGCCGAGCGGGAATACTCGAGGGTGAGCACTGAGCAGAAGGGCGCAGATCTGTTCGATTTTCTGCTCGTTCTTTCGGAGTCCCGAAAAACTATTGGGGTTTGCATGCTGGTCTTTATTGCTATCGGCGCAGCGATTTGCATCTTGGTGAAGCCCACTTTCAGCGCCAGCGCACTTATCTTGCCTCCCCAGCAGGGTCAATCGCTGGCGACGATGATGGGGCAATTGAGTGCTCTCGTATCGCTGACCGGCAGCGCCGCGGGCGGAGGAAGCCAACTGAAAACTCCGGCCGACATGTACATCGGGATGCTGGGAAGCCGGACCATTGCTGACGAGCTGATCTCGAAATTTCATCTTCAGGATTTATACAAGACTCGCAAAATGGAGGATACTCGCACCGCCTTAAAGAGCAATACGCGGTTTTTGGCTGGCAAAGATGGGCTGATTCGCATCACCGTGGACGATCACGATCCCAATCGTGCCAGCGAGTTGGCGAACGCGTATGTGGACGAGCTCTATGAAATGAATTCTCATCTGGCAACAACGGAAGCGGGTCAAAGGCGCGTTTTTTTTGATCAGGAACTGGCCGGCGAAAGGTCTGCATTGGAAGTCGCCGAAAACGACTTGAAGCAGACTGCCGAGAGGACTGGAGTAATACATCTGGGTGGTCAGGCCGAGTCAATCATCCGAAGTCTGGCTGTTTTAAGGGCGGAGATCGCGAGCCGGGAAGTACAGATCGATTCCATGCGCCTTTTCGCCACCGACCAGAATCCGCTGGAAATCAAGGCACAGGAAGAGATTAACTCGCTACGTGAGCAACTGGCTAAGCTGGAAAACGATCCTAAAAATTCGCAATTGATAGGTACGGTCGGAATTCCGGCGGGACGGGTTCCCGAGGTGAGCCTCGAATATGCCCGCAAGCTGCGCGAGGTTAAGTATCACGAGAGTCTTTTCGAGTTGCTGGCGAAGCAGTATGAGGCGGCGCGCATTGACGAGGCGAAGGCCGCCCCGATTATTCAGGTCGTGGACCATGCTATTCCTCCAGATAGGAAGTCAGGCCCGCACAGATCTTGGATACTGCTTGGCTGCGCATTCATCGGATTCTGGTTCGGCTACCTGCTGTCCGTAGTCATTCGTGCTTTCCGTCGTGCCGCCGAGGTCCCGGAGTATGCGATCAAGATCGCTCGCCTGAGAAGCGGATTTCGTTTCGTTCGTTAGACGGCGACGGTTTCGGCGCCCGCGTCTTAGCGCATCAATATGAGAATATCCATAGCTCCCACAGTGATGCTGAAGCCCTCCTTTGTTTCGATGGCGGCAATGTTTGCCAGCCTCGCCGCGTGGCTGTTTCCAAGCTTCGGGGTTTTGCGCAAGGGCTTCGAGTACCCATCGCGCATTACTTTCAACTCAATCGTGGTCCTCTCCTGCTGGTATCTGCTGATATTTATGAGCTTCGCGATAGGAGAGAAGGCAGGCAGGCTGATCGTACACCGCAGGAGTGCTTCTGTAGAGAACTTTATAGACCTGGACGCCAACTTTCTGTATTACGTTTTTTCTGTTCTCAGCGCGCTCGGGCTTACCGTTACGATAGTAAGAATAGTTCAGCTCCTGTCCATGCAGCAGATCATCGTCTTCATTGTTCTAGGACAGATCAATTCGCTCAAAGACGCGGTCTACGAAGATTACAGCATAGGCATCGTTTCATTGCGCTACCTGGTGCTTTTTCCAGCATCCATCGCACTCTACCGCATGATTCGATGGAGATCCTTCAGTTTTTTAAACATCTTCAATGTTCTCATGCTGGTGGCGGCCACTCTTTTCTTAGGTTCGCGATTAATGTTAGTCGCCACACTGCTGACGGTGGTTTTCCTGATTGGTTTTGGCAAAAGATCAATGAGAATTAGCTTTTCCAGGTGGATCATCGTCGCCACAGTTATTTTCCTCATACTGTCAGGTTTAAATTTCTCCCGCAACGCAGATTATTATGAGAGCCACGATTTGTCCTTTGGGCTGGCCGGCGTCTCCGAGATCCTGGCCTATTTAGGTGCTCCATTTCAGGCCGCAATCGCATCGGCGCCCGTTACGGACCAGTTGGTTGCGGGTGGGGATCAAACTTTCCGCGATTATGCCGATGTGGAAACAAATCTGAATACCGACTCAGCGTTTGTTCATGTGCAGGAGCAGATGGGCTATGCAGGCTGGGTGTACATATCGGCGATTTGTCTGTTCATGGGATTCGTCTTCGAGGCGCTGGCATCCCTGGGCAAAACATTTTTCCTGCTACCCTGCGGCGCGATCCTTTATGGTTCGGCGGAGTTGTGGCGGCTGGATCTCTTCCACCAGGGAATTTTTATTGTCTGGTTTGTGATGGGAATTGGATTACCTCTTTTTCTAATCGGCGGCCGGCGCGTGCTCTCATTCATGGGAAATGTGCCAGCATGACACATCCCGCTCGCGGCAAACTTACTCCAGCAAGCTGAAGACGAGACACTATTCAGAAAACTCTCGCTGCGTATGTGAACCTTGGGCAGATCACGCCCGCGCGAATGAATCGAAAACTTTATCGGAACAATTGTTCTCTGGCTGATTTCTTCCTCTGAAGTCGGTGACGGCGGAGACGATGAATTCTGAGATCCGCCGCTTGAATATCGCGCTGTCGAACTGGAGTGAGTGCTCGCGAATGTTTTCAGGATCGAAGGTCTGCTCCATCGACTCAAAATCGAGAATTGCTTTCTCCAGACTAGAGACTGATTGTTCCGTAAAGAAGACTCCCGTGCGGTTTTCCAGTTCGCCCTCGCTGGGAAAGATGCCTCGCACGGTCTCCAACACGCCGCCGGAAGCATAGGCAATCACCGGCTTGCCGAAGCTCTGGGCCTCTACGGGAACGATTCCGAAATCCTCTTCTCCGGGGAAAAGTAAGGCGCGACAGTTCGCAAGATTTTCCTGCAGTTCCGCATCGCTTAACGTCCCAAGGAATTCCACCGTAGATCCGGCCAACCGGCGAAGAGCTTTTTCCTGCGGACCAGAACCGACTATTTTCAACTGCCGTCCCAGTTCTGTGCACGCTGCAATCGCTAAATCAAACCTCTTGTACTCAACCAGCCGGCCGATCGCTATGTAGTATTCGCCTCGCTGCGCGCTGATCTTGCCCGCCGAGACGTCGACGGGAGGATGAATTACGGTGCTCTCGCGTCCGTAGCACTTCCGGATTCGCGAAGCGATGAAACGCGAATTGGCCACGAAATAATCCACTCGACTGGCGCTCGCCTGATCCCATAGCCGCAGGTAATGAGCCGTCAGCGAAAAGACTGTGCCGACCACAAATCCCATGGCGCGCCGGTATTCCGCATACATGTCCCATATGTAGCGCATGGGGGAGTGGCAATAGCAAATGTGGCAAGTTTTAGAAGAAGTGATGACTCCCTTAGCCGGGCCGGATTCGGAGCTGATTACCAAATCATAATTGCTAAGATCAAACTGCTCTAACGCGAGAGGCTGAAGAAAGAGGAAATGGCGGTGAAATTTTCTCGAACCGGGAATGCGCTGCAGGAACGAGGTTTGTAATTTTCTGTCTTGCAGAACGGGCGCGAGCACGGTGGGGTCGGCGACCAGCGAAAATAGGTCCGCTTGAGGAAATATCTCCGCCAAAGCTTCGACAACCCGCTCTCCTCCAGCGCGCCCAACGAACCAGTAATGAACAATGGCAACGCGAAGTTTCGACAACTCCACTGGAGGTGGATTGCGCATCAGATTGGCCGATTCTGTTTCGACGACGATTAGCTCCCCGGGCTACTGTGAGAGCTGTCGCAACGAGAATTCTTCTGCTTCCTTCTTCACGCGTTTGCTTAGTGTATTCTTCTCAAAGCGACGATCTGTATCGGGTGCATCGGACGGTATTATCCCGAGGCTGACACATCCTCCTCCCGGCGAGCACGCTGCTACATTCTGACATTGAAAAGCAACTGAGACAACCGCTAAACATTGGCCATCGCGAGGAAATAGGGATGAAGGTTGCTGAAACGGCTTTCTGTCGGCCGTTGGAGATCGTGCGTTCCCGCATTAAGAATCTCGTCTCGTTAGGACTCCTGGCAACGTTGTTTGCGGGAAGTATTAAGCTCGCTCGCGCGCAGGAAAAGTCTAAAGATGGAACGCCAGCTTCCCCTTCGCAAATTGAGCCGCTAATCAGGGATCCCTCGTCCGACCCCGTAAACATCAAATCGCTGCCGAAGAATCTTTTTCTCGATCAGAAGGATTTGTGGCTGGCCCCTTTACACATGTCCCAAAAAGACTGGGAGTGGGCGGTGCCTCTGGTTCTGGTTGGAGGCGGGCTGATCGCGGCCGACAACACGATCGAAAAACATGTTCCCACAAACCCTACCACTGTCTCGCGCGCTGTCACGGCGTCCAATGCAGGGGTCGGTATTTTCGCCGGCGCGGGCGCCGGTTTATTCCTTTTGGGGCACCTTCAGAACGATGATCAGAAACGCGAAACTGGCATTCTCAGCGGAGAGGCTGCTCTCGGTGCAGTTCTGGATACAGAAATTTTTAAATACGCTGCCGGACGGGAACGGCCCTTTGTGGGCAGCAGTCCGGGGCGTTTCTTTGTGGGCGGCGATTCATTTCCTTCGATGCACGCCACCGTGAGCTGGGCGATCGCCAGCGTAATCGCCCACGAATATCCGGGTCCGCTTACACAGTTTCTTGCCTACGGTGCTGCTGGTGGTGTGAGCGCCGCGCGTTGGGCTGGGCAAAAGCATTTCGCCTCCGACGTAATAATCGGAAGTGCGCTGGGATGGTACATGGGACGGCAAGTGTTTAACTCCCGTTCTCACTACAGCGGCGAAGACATTGCCCGTTATGGCACTTTCTATAAAACCGAGGAAAGCGAAGAGGCTGAGACTCTACGCAAGACTCACATCATGGGTTCCCCTTACGTCCCCTTGGATAGTTGGGTCTATCCGGCTCTGGAGCGACTGGGTGCCCTCGGGTATATTCAGTCGGAATCGCTAAGCATTCGCCCCTGGACGCGCCTCGAATGCGCGCGCTTGCTCTCCGAAGCTGCCAAAAATAATGCCGGCACCGATGCCCCGCAGGAAGTTGAGCAACTGTACGGGTCGCTTGCGACGGAATTTGACTATGAGTCCGGGCTGATGAATGGCGAACGCAATCTCGACGCCCAATTCGAATCAGCCTATTCCCGCTTCCTCGGGATATCGGGCACCCCACTCACCGACAACTATCATTTCGGCCAGACCTTGTTAAACGACTACGGCCGTCCCTACGAAAAGGGTTTCAATGCGGTCGACGGCGCATCCGGATACGCCATGGCAGGTCCTTTCGTCCTGTACGTTCGAGGTGAATATCAGTCAGCACCTTCGGCTCCGGCGCCGACGCAAGCCATGCTCGACTTCTTCAACCGAACCGACAACTGGCCGACCGGTCCGGCGCTGCCCGTCGCGTCCATCAACCGCTTCCGATTGCTGGATACTTATCTGGGCTTCAATCTGGGCAACTGGCAATTCTCATTCGGCAGAAATAGCTTGTGGTGGGGACCGAGCGAAGGCGGAAACATGATCCTAACCAATAACGCCCCTCCGCTCAATAATATGTTCACCGTCGATCGCGTCACTCCGTTCCGATTGCCTTGGATTTTCAGCTATTTGGGAGATATACGCGTCGAAGGTTTTATCGGACACATGACCGGTCTGCAGTTTCAGACCACATTCAACACCGGCACAACAACTCCCACAGTTCTAGGACAGTACGGCAGGAATTTGCATCCTCAGCCATTTCTCAGTGGCGGAAAGCTAAGCTTCAAGTTAACCCCGAATTTCGAGTTCGGGATGTCGAAAACGACCGTCTACGGAGGACCCGGAAACCCGCTGGACGTAACCACCTTTCTGGACAGCACTTTCGGTAAGCACTACCGTGGCGATGTCCTGGGCGATGGCCGTACGAGTGCCGACTTTTCCTATCGCATTCCGGGCCTGCGGAATTGGCTCACACTATATGGCGAAAGCCTCAGTGAAGACGAGCCCTCGCCGATCCCTTACATGCGGAGGAACGCCTCCCAGGGAGGTCTCTATCTCGCGAAATTTCCGGGAATTTCGAAGCTGGATCTAAGACTCGAAGGCGGATACACCAATCCGGTTGCGTTTTGCGGCATCTGCATTTATTACAACGGTCAATACAACAGCGGATATACCAATGACGGCCGGTTGATCGGTACGTGGATCGGGCGCGCCGCACAAGGAGAGTTGATCCGGTCGAACTACTGGCTCAGCGCTCGCAAGAAGATTGGCGTTGAACTCCGCCACCGAACCCTCGACCCTGGCTATCTTCCACAGGGCGGCAGCCAGAATGATGTGGCTGTGAATGCGGATATTTTCGCCGGACCGGGCTTTCGCTTTCAGGGTACCCTACAATATGAGCGCTGGCAGATTCCTCTTTTGGCGACGGGGCTGCAGTCCAATGTTGCAGCATCCTTTCAATTCAGCTTTTGGCCGACTCCCCACACGAGGTAATGAAACCTGACCGAGCCTCACTGAGCGGCAAACTTTAGGTAAAAATTGGGGACGATGTCAGGCCTAAGACCATAAATGAACTGAACAATCGTTCCGGGAAGGAGCAACGGGTGCCAACGCAACATGTTTGTTTTCTGTTGACATGACTCTTGGCAGGAGGTTACGCTAACCCCACAATCAACAACGGATTATGCCTAGGCGTCAACGGACCGTTCGGTTTCCGCCCGGTAAATATCGTTGCTTCCCTCAGTACAGAGAACTGTCATCGGTCGGGACGCAGTGGGCCAAAGGTTGTGTCCTCGCAGAGTTGGAGCAATCTCTTGAGAAGGTTGTCTCTTCGCAGTGACAAAATCACGCCTCAGTTTTCTACCGGATTTCCCCAACAGATGAATATCGTGATAATGGGACCTATCTCTGTGTTCTTGTGGCGGAAGAAACGCTTGTCTCTAAGTGCGAGCGTTATTCCCTGGGCAGTCAACGAGATGAAAGCAATTTTATTTTAAGAGAAGTCATTTGTCATGATCCGTAGCCGCCTTAGCTATGTCCGTTTCCACCTGAAAATCCTGACTTTGATGTTGCCCGCCTGTTCGTACTTCATTGCGGTGAAGGTGCGCTTCGGGTTCAACCTGTTCTTTTTGAGGACCGCGCCTTCGGGATTGCCCTCCTACTGGGGCATCGTGTTGCTGACGACGATTGTTTGGGCAATCGCGGCAGAAGAGTCGGGCCTTTGGAGCGTTGAGCAGCTGTACGCGCCGGGCGGGAAGACCAGACGACTGCTGGAGGCGCTAGCATTCACCTACGCCGTGGTGATGGCGGCGGGTTTTCTGTACCGGCAGGCGAGCTATTCGCGCGTCGTGATTGGCCTCAGTGCTGTCGCTCTCTTCGTGTTGGCCACCGCGGCCCGCATCCTGTCGAGGGTTCTGCTTGAGCTACTGCGGAAGAACGGCAAAAACGAAGTCAAGATTCTGATGGTGGGCACGGACCGGTTCGCCCGCCGGGTGGCCACGTCGCTACTTCATGGCGAGGTGCTTCCCTGCAAAGTGGTGGGCTTCGTCCGCGTACACGATCAGGAAGTTGTAGTCGAAGGGCCCGTCTATGAACTCGACCAGATTCCGATTTTCTCCAACGGGCACTCGATCAACGATGTGGTGATCGCGCTGCCGGCGGCGCGCCTGAGCGACGTTCAGAAAATTGCACCCGCTCTGGAAAAATTGTGCGTACCTACCCGGGTGGTGATAGACCTCGGAGACGGAGTGGGCATCCGTGACCGCCTGATCGATCTGGGCGGAATTCACATGCTGGATCTGCGGCCCACGCTGTCAGAGACCGGTCCGTACCTTTTTCAGAAGCGTGCTTTCGATGTCGCGCTTTCGGCGTTCATCGTGCTGCTCACTCTGCCACTTACCCTTCTGATTGCCTTGGCGATTAAGGCCTCCAGCCGTGGCCCGATTTTTTTCGTTCAGGAGCGCGTGGGCCTGAACGGCCGGGTTTTCCGCATGCTGAAGTTTCGCACCATGCGGGTGGGAAGCCGCGAAGAAGGCGACACTCGTTGGACTTCCACTAACGACCCCCGACGTACGGCCGTGGGAGTCCTGTTGCGCAAGACTAATCTTGACGAACTGCCCCAATTCTTGAATGTCTTACGTGGCGATATGAGCATCGTCGGTCCGCGGCCTGAGCGAGCCCATTTTGTGGAGAGATTTCTCGAGGAAATCGATCGTTATAATTTCCGCCACACCTTCAAAGTTGGGATTACCGGGTGGGCCCAGGTGAATGGCTGGCGCGGGGACACTTCGATTGCGAAGCGCGTGGAATACGATCTGTACTATCTGCGCAACTGGAGCCTGACTTTCGATCTCCAGATCATCACCATGACCTTGCTGCGAATCTTCAACAGCCGGAACGCCTACTAAATTTCTTATGGCTTTCCGTCGCGGTGCAGCAAGTCCCTGTTTTCTCCGCTTCCTCCCGTCGGTCTTAAGTCCGCGCTTCCATTCAGAGAGAATGAACGGCCCCTCATGCAACACCAGCGACTCGCAGAGCTAGGGTGTGGAACCCGGCTGCCCGGTCGCAATGGAGGCGTCGGACGCAGTAGACTCCCTGGCCGCGTTCGCGGAAGTGACAGTGACTTCCGCAGTTCCGTTTATGCCGGGCGCCCCAGAGACGGTGGCGGTTATGCTCTGCTTTCCTAACGTCATCAAAGTAACGCCGTTTGTAAAGGTATGGGAACCCGCATCACTCGCAGTGAAAGAGTATCCCCCGGGAAGTATCGCAGCCGGATCGGAACTGGTGAAGTGTATGGCACTGTTGATAATCGTATCCCGGCTAGCGCCGACCATGGCGGTTACGGTGATGGTAAAGGGCGAGTTTGCCGCGACATTGGGTGGGGCAGTGATTTGAAGAATCGCATGGGTACCACAGCCGAAACTCATCAGTCCTGCTACCGCAAGCGATAGCGCCGAAAGCCGCAGCATTTTCCACAAACCGGCTGGCACAAACCTCCCTAGATGTCTGATACGGAATCCCGAGAACCCTCCCTTTGCGGGGAACACTTGCCCCAGGTTGGTGCCGTCTTTTAACGGCGGAATTCGGCGGTTGATAACTCTCCCCATGAAAAATCAGAAAAGTGAACGTTCGCTATTGCCCATGCAAAGAGTATTTGTTTGAAAGAACAATTGCCTTAGATCCGGACTATTGTGAGACCTCATGATGCGGCTTGCCTAAGCGCATGTTAAAGCCAAACATCGGCCCATAAACGTTGATTCCATAATTCAGGAACGCCGGTTGCGACAAATAAGCATTCGATATGTGCATGTAGTTGATTCCCGCCTCCATGGAATAGCGGGGA
Source organism: uncultured Acidobacteriaceae bacterium (assembly GCA_963801885.1). Taxonomy (GTDB): domain Bacteria; phylum Acidobacteriota; class Terriglobia; order Terriglobales; family Acidobacteriaceae; genus Sulfotelmatobacter. Next base: position 430,711 of record CAWDGL010000008.1, on the reverse strand, counting down.
TTGAAGTTGTAGCGCACACCGGCACCCATGTTATAGGTGAATGTGAGGTCTTGTCCCTGCGCGAACGCCACACCCAAAGGCTCCTTGGCATTAATTTCGCCAATGCCGCCGCGCATGTCGAAATACGGCGCGACTTTCCAGTGGGGATGAACAAAGTTTCGCCGGATGCCGTAGATGAAAGCAAAATAGCGGGTCTCGGGTCCCCTGGGGATCGCGGTAACTGAGGCCGTAAACGTGAAATCGAAGTTGCCGCGCAGAATCCAAGGTCCCCCAACATCGTTTACTTGCCATCGCAACGAAGGGAAGATGGGAACCAAAGTATATTTAAGTGGCGTCATGTTGTAGCCACCGCCAAGGAAAACGTCAAACACAAAAGGAATATTGAAGGGAAGCCATCCCGATTCAAAGGAGAAATCGCGCCGGTTCTTGTAATAGATGTCGCGATTGAAATCGGGCTTGGAATGCGAGTGCTTTGAAGCTTTTACGGTTGCATGGTATGGCTGGCCGTCTGAACTTTGGGCGATGCAGTTCGCGGCGGAAAAGAGGCAGAACCAGGGGAAAGCAAACAAAATCAACTTTCGGATTCTCATCAGCTTTTTGTTTGCTGGCCTCCCGCAAACCATGGGCGAGGCTTAAACGCCGGACTCAGGAATCCGACCTTTCGCGCAGGAAAAAGTTTAGCACGGACCCGAGACAGGTATCCGAGTTGGTCTGCGACCTCAAAGATTGGCGATCATGAGCCAGTGTAGAGCTGAAACGGAGCCCAATAAAAAGGGTTGTGAAAACCGCTGCCGTGCAGCAGTGAGAGTTTCGCCGAGCGCAAGGCGGCATCGGGGCTGGCGCCTTGATTGAGTTCGTCGTAGAAACGATCCATCAGTTGTTCCGTAGATGCGTCGGTTACTTCCCAGAGACTGGCAATTACATTGTGGGCCCCGGCACGCAGAAAGGCCCAGGCAAGTCCGACGAGGCCTTCGCCGGAATAAGAGCGCGAGCCTGCGCCGTAGCATGCTGAGATGGTAACTAAGTCTGCATGCAGCGGATGTTGAACGATATCGCGCGCATACAGCTTGAAGGAATCCGTGCCGACTGTGTCTTTGGAGAGCACAATCGCCGAATCGAGAGGGCTCAACCGGCTGGCGGTGCCGTGGGCCACGAAATGGATGTGGGAAAATTTCTCGGGATGGCTGTCCAAGTATGCCGTAGGAGTTGCCTGGTCTCGCTGGTAAATTTGTTCCTCACGGCCGGGAAAATGCCGCGCGACGCTCGCCATCTGCTCGCCGGCCTGAGGCAGTTCCGGATATTCGCTGCTGGGGGCAACGCTATTGCCGATGAGAAGAAGCCTGCGCTGGTTTTGGTTGAAGCGGGCATTCCGGCGGTTGAAGGACGCGGCCAGAACGCGCAGCGAACTGGCATTGGCAACGTCCGCATCTTCAATCCAGAAGTGCGGCTTGGGTTGATCGACGATTAACGTTTCGAAATTCAGGCTGTTCAAACTGCCGTCGGGAACGATGAACACTTTCCCATTCTTCGCCAGGAGCGATTTCGCCGGTGCGACCAGCGTGCGATAAAGAGTGCTGCCTTCTCCGCCGGATTCGAGGACGTCCTGTGGACCGTTCAATGCTTTCCGATAACGCTGCACCAGGGAATCGATCTCAGCGGCCGGCGGAAGCGGAAATAAAACGGTCTTTAGCGGCGTGATCGCCCAAAGATACGATTGATTCTCGCCCAGCCAGTAAAACAGAAGCACTCCGTGGGCTTGACGGGAAACCTGTTGAGAGTTCAGCGCCGGAGGCTCGGTTTGGGAGGCGTTCAAACCTGCCTTCGAAAGTAGTCCCAAACCTTCTGACAAAGTGCGCGCGCGGCTGTAATCGGCCCAGCGAAGCGCCTCATTTGTCTTTCCGTGTTCAACCAAAAAGTGAACATAATCGTCGTAGATGTGCGCAGCATTCGTAAGGAACGAAAGCTGAAAATCCTCATGACGTACAGTGGCCCGCGCCGTTTCGAAGGTAGTGAGGGCGGCGCGGTATTGACGCTCGGCCGCATCAGCGCGATTTTGATTTGCGTATAGTCGCGCCAGCGAAAGATCGGCCTCCCATTTAAGAGAAACCGGGCAGGCGGGGTCGCGTTGGACCGATTCGAAAATCTGTCGAGCCTTGACCAAATCGCCGCGCCGTGCTGCCACTTGCCCCTGCACGAGCGTGGGGTAGAGTTCATCTACTCGGCTGCCGCTCTCGTGCGCGATTCGTAAAGCCCTTTGGGCATAGTCAGACGATTTATCGAGTTCGCCGGTTTGAATTCCGAGCCGGGCCAACACGCGAAGCACGTTATAGATGTCTTGCTTCGCTTTAATACTTTCCGCGAGTTGCAGTGCTTCCTGAAAGGATTTCGCCGCCAGATCAAACTGATGCTGGTCCATGTAGATGTAGCCGATGTTGGTGAGCTCGTTTTCCTGGTCGAAGATATCGCCAAGCTGCGCGGCTCGACTTTTCGCCTCGCCGAACGATGCCAGCGCCTTCTCGGAGTCTCCAAGACGGTAAGAGGCCCAGCCCGAATTGCCTTGCGCGACCAGCGCTACCCGATCCGCAGAGAGGACACTGGCTGCCTGGTATGCGGCATCGGACTCATCTTTGGCCTCATCGAAATGTTCTTCCGCAACGGCAACCAATCCCAGATTGCTGAGAGCCGTCGCCTGCAGAAACTGATTTCCGTGATCGCGGGCGAAAGAAAGGCTTTGCTGAAAGAAACGACGGGCCTCGGGCAGCTGTCCGCGCTCTACAGCCAAGATGCCCTGCGCGCGCGAAACGTCCCCGCAACTCGGCTCCTCATGGGATTCGCACATCGCTTCAGCCTGGGCGAGAGTTCCATCAGCTTCGCGAAACGAATGGAGACGTGTATGCCCCACGCCCGCAATTGCGAGGGCGTGAATAACTAATTCTCGGTTGGCGTCAGGAACAGGGGTTGCGCTGAGCAAATCCAGAGCCGGTTGGCTCATGCCGCGCCAGAGCATGGATTCGGCCTCAAGCACCCTGAACTTAAAGGCTAGCGATGGGTCGGAGCGTTGAAGGCGTTCTCGTTCCCGAGTTGCTTGATCCTGACAGGATTGGAGGTTCCCGCGCTGAAAAGCTCTCTGCGCATTGTCGAAAGCGGCCTGTGGGTTCTCCCGAAGGCAACCTAGTTCGCAGGCCAGAAGAGAGCAGACAATAAGAACTACGGAACGGTATGTCCGTTTGCCACGCTGACTCCAGCCGTTAGGGGACCGTCCCCGACGCAGCCCATTTTTATTTTGACGGCCGAAAGCGTGAAGTAGACGCAGGGCCTGTCGGAAGGTTCGTACATTTTTTCGCCCACTTCGATCTCGCCCAAGGCCACCGTGCCGAACTCCGGGATCACCAGAATGTGGCCGAATATCTGCACTCCGGGGATCGGAATCTTGCCGATGCTCTCGACCAGGGAACATGTAATTGGCTCGTGACTGCCTTGGCCGGCGGCGGATTCAGCGCTAGAGCCGGCGGCTCCGATGAGCTTCTTGATGTAGGCAAGCTTCCCATCGTACTGTTCCTTTAACTCTTTGGGAAGGCCAGGAGCCTGCGCAATTTTTTCCGTCTGCGCTTGCACGCCACGAAGGAAGTTGACGTCCTGAAAATAGGATTTGTCGCCGGCTGGCCGATCGCCACAGATGTCGAGATTCAGCGTCAGCACAGGCGGAAAACCGGCGATGCGCAACTTCTCGAATTGAGTGCCCAGAAAAGTCACGTGCGGGAAATGGCCATTCTTGTAAGGATGGTCGGTAGAAACCTGCGATACGATGCGGTCCGCGGTAATAATTTCGAAAACGTTCAAGCCCTTCAGGATCGCGGTGGACAGCGTGACCCATCCATTATTTTTCAGGCTGCGTGCGCCCGACACTCGGGTTTCGCCGCGAGTAAACGAGACTAAACCTTCAATGCTGACGTCCTGGGCATAGCGCGTGAGATGGCCGCCCCGGCGGTCATTCAAGGCAACGGCGGCCTGCGGTTCGATCTTTTGATTGATCGGGCGCTGCAGGTGACCACTAAGCACGTGCGCTTCGGCATGATAGTTATGCGAAGGTTTGACTGCGTCGTTTTCTTGCGGAGTGTCGCTCATAATCGCCCTAGTGTACTCTGCCGGGCTTAGAACCCGTCATCGAAATTTTAAGCTCGATATTCTCGGCTAGATATTTTTCACTCTGATACTTCACCTTTGAATCTCCAACTCGAACGATGAGTTCCCAACATCCTTGCTTTCGCCATTCGTGCTGACGCCATGAATCTTCAAAGAATACGTCCCCGCTTGCCGTTGGATCCCCGGGACCAGCACCGGCCACTGATCTTCCCCGGCGGCAGGCGTGATTCCGAATGAACTTTTCAGCTTGCCGGTTGAATCGTACAAATCCGCGGTGTAGCGGACATAGACGGAGTTAGGCGGGATGCGCAGAAAAAGAAGCAGGCCTTTGCCCGAGGGCACGGCGGTGGCCGTTCCACTTCCACCCCATGTTCCGACGTTCACGGAGACCGCCGGCAAAATCTGCGGTTGATTGAGATCCGATTTCAACCTCGGATAAGTAACCAGATTCTGATAGCCAACCACCGCCAGCAGAAGGGCCAGGACTGGCGCGGCAAATGTCGGACGGAACCAGGCAAACCATGAGCGGCTGACCACGCGGGTTGCGGGCTTGGCGCGAGCAGGGCTGGGCTCTGTGTTTTCCGCCAGAACTATCTTGGTGTGCGCTACAAACTGCGCTGCCGCGCTGATATCCTGCGCACAATCCGGACAGTCAAAGTAGTGCTCCTCAAATTCGTCCCGGATGCCGGGATCGAGTTCGTTGAGCAAATACCTTTCCGTCATTTTGTCTCGAACCACCGCTGTGTGGTCCATGATTTTGTACCCCCTCATAAAAGTTGAGCGCCTTGCAGCATTCGAACGTTCTCAGGCTGGAGCAAAATCTGGGGGATTTTTTCCCGTATGCCTGAGATACGTTGCCTTGAATGCTTGCTTGGCACGGTGTAAAAGCACGCGCAAATATTCGCGATCGACGCCGAAGTCCCGGCAAACTTCATCCTTGTCGCGTTCCTCCAGAAAAACTTCGCGCAACAGCCGGCGGTCTTTTTCGGAAAGCTTGTCCAGAATCTCTCGGACTTTCTTTTCTCGTTCTTTGGCGCTGAGCGCGCCGAGCATATCGATATTCAAAGCCGGAAAATTCTTCTCTTCCTCTTCGTCCAGAGAAGTGTTGCGGGCCGCCGACCGATAATGCTCTAGCAGGACGTTGTTGCAAATCGAGTTTACGAACGGTCCCAGCCGGTCGGGATGATGAATCTTGCCGTCGCGCAGGGCCACAAAGAATCGGGCAAAAGTCTCCTGGCGCACATCCTCGATAGCTTCGGGCGATTTCAGGCGTGAGCCCAGCTTGATTTTGATCAGCGCGCTGAAGTACGCGGAAAAATTTTCCTGCGTGCGAAAGTCCCCAGACCGTAAGCGGCTGAGATAGGACTCGTCAAAAGATTGGAACTCCAAGCACTTTCCCCGAGGATTCTGAAGTGTCGGAAAGTGTAGCACTGGAGGTGGCCCACCGTTGCCGTTTTCGGGGTTTGGCGCAGACAGGGCAGGACGATTCAGAATGGAGTGAACACTCCGACGGCAAACGGTGGGTGCGGTGGGCCGAGTATTGTGCAGCGGCACGATAAGCTCCTGTAACCTCGGATCAGACGGAAAGGGCCTGCGCCGTTTGCGCGGAAACCAAAATTCAGAAGTACCGGAGCCGCTTCCCCCCGGATCGGCTCCGGCACTTGCTTGAACTCAACCGGGTGGTTGCCAGGTTGAATTTTCTGAACTGTGGCTCATCGCTTTCTAAGCCGATGTCCTCCACTTATTGGGATAGTGCGGGGTCTGTCGAAATCGTTACAAAAAACCTATGGCTGAGAGTGCCCGACTATTGCCGCTTCGTTTTCGGCAGTCTTAATTTCCGGCTGGCAGTTAGGTCACCCCGATTGGAGCAGTTCTTCAGGCGAAAGGAGGGATCTCCCACTAGTACGTATTTATGGGAGATCCCTCGCGCGGCTGAAGTGCGCCGCGCTTCGGGATGATTCCCATTAGGAAAAGCTGGAGCACCACTCTTTTCTGCGAAGCGTGACGACGGGCAGCTTTCTTGTGTAAAGTGTTGGGCGCACCGCCAGCCCTGATTTTTCCTCAAGTGGAGGCATTTTGAGAAACCTACTGAGATTCTTTGCGATAAGCCTGCTCGCAGTTATAACTTTGCTTATTGGCCATCTCATCGCTCTGGCGCAAGCCCAAACTGCGCCGATGCATAAAGCATCCGCCGCAGTCGCGGGGGTAGACATTCCCATCCCCGACATTCGCTACACAAAGTTCGTTCTCGAGAACGGGCTGACGGTGCTGGTGCATGAGGATCACAAGGCGCCGATCGTGGCCGTGAACACCTGGTACCACGTGGGCTCGAAGAATGAGAAACCGGGCAAGACCGGATTCGCCCATTTGTTTGAGCACCTGATGTTCAGCGGCAGCGATGACTTCAATCACACTTACATCAATGCGATGGAAAAAATTGGCGCGACGAATTTGAACGGGACCACCAACAACGATCGCACCAACTATTTCGAAAACGTACCCACTTCGATGCTGGACTACGCGCTGTTCGCCGAAAGCGACCGCATGGGGCATTTACTCGGCGTGCTCGACCAGAAAAAACTCGATCTGCAACGCGGCGTGGTGCAAAACGAAAAGCGGCAAGGCGAGAACCAGCCTTACGGCGTTACCGAACAACTGCTCACCGAGAATACCTATCCGGTTGGCCATCCCTACTCGTGGACGGTGATCGGTTCCATGTCCGATTTGGACGCAGCCTCGCTCAAGGACGTGCAGGAATGGTTCAAGACTTATTACGGTCCGAACAACGTCACGGTAGTGGTCGCTGGCGACGTGACGCCGGACGTTGTCCGCGAAAAAGTTGAGAAGTATTACGGCGAAATTCCGCCCGGACCGCCGATCGCTAAACAAGAAGTCTGGATTGCCAAGCGGACCGGCACGCACCGCGGTTGGGTACAGGATCGCGTGCCGCAGGCGCGTCTCTATCGCGTATGGAATGTGCCGGAATATGGTTCGCCGGAAGAAGCCGTGCTCGATTTAGCGGCCGAAGTGCTGGGCCAGGGAAAAACGTCCAGGCTCTACAAGCGCCTGGTCTACAAAGACCAGATTGCCACCAGCGCGACCGCGGATAACGACACCAACGAAATTGGAGGTCAGTTCGACTTCACTCTTACCGCTACTCCGGGCGGGGACCTGAGTAAGGTAGAAAAAGCTGCGGACGAAGAATTGCAGAACTTTCTCAAAAACGGTCCTACGCCTACCGAGTTGCAGTTGGCCAAGACACAGATTCTCGGGCGCTATGCGCGCATCGTGGAACGCATTGGCGGCTTCGGCGGCACGAGCGACATACTCGCGCGCTGCCAAACCTACCGGGGCAATCCCGAGTGTTACAAGGATTATTTGAAGTGGGTGAAGGCGGCCACGCCCGCGAGCGTGAAGAAAGCTGCCGTGGATTGGCTCAGTGATGGCGACTATATCCTCGAAGTTCATCCTTATCCGACCACCTTTAAGACGGAAGCGAAGCTCGACCGCACCAAAGAGCCGCCCATGGGCGAGCCCATGTCACTGAAACTTCCGCAATTACAAAAATCCACGCTCAGCAATGGATTGAAGATTGTGCTGGCCGAGCGGCACAGCGCCCCGGTAGTGAATTTCACTTTATTGGTCGACAGCGGATTCTCTGCCGATCCGCCGGAAGCGAGCGGGACGGACAGCTTTGAGCAGCGCATGTTGGAGGAAGGAACTCCGACGCGCGATTCCCTAAAAATTGGCGAGGAACTGGAATCGCTCAGCGCCAACTTCAGCGCTATCGCCAATCTCGACTATTCACTGGTCAATCTCAACACGCTGAAGAGCACGATGGACAAGTCGCTGGATATCTATGCGGATCTGATTTTGCATCCTGCGTTCCCAGAGAAAGAATTTCAGCGTTTACAAAAGGAACGCCTGGCCGGCATTCGGCGGGAAAAAGTCACCCCCGTGCCGTCGGCATTGCGGATCGTGCCGACGCTGCTTTACGGCCAGGGACATCCCTATGCGGTGCCTTTTACTGGAACCGGAACTGAAGCCGCGGTGAGTAAGATGACACGCGCGGACTTGGCTAAGTTCCATGAGACTTGGTTCAAGCCGAACAATGCCACACTGTTAGTTGTTGGCGATACGACGCTTGCTGAAATCAAACCCAAGCTCGAAAGCCTGTTTGCCTCCTGGAAGCCCGGGGACGTTCCGCAGAGGAATGTGCCGCACGTGGACGAACCGGAAAAAGATGTCGTCTATTTGATTGACCGCCCAGGCTCGGGGCAGAGCGTGATTATCGGCGCGCAACTGGCACCTCCGCGGAAGGACCCAGACGCCATCGCCCTGGAACTTGTGAATGACATCTTTGGCGGAAATTTCAGCTCACGCATCAACATGAACCTGCGCGAGGACAAACATTGGTCGTACGGCGTGCGCTCCCTTTTGCCGGCGGCGCGCGGACAACGGCCTTACATCAGCATCTCGCCAGTGCAGACCGATAAAACAAAAGAGTCTATGGTCGAACTGGTGAAAGAGTACAAGGAGTTCGTGGGCTCAAAGCCGATCACGCCCGAAGAACTCAAAGACGAACAAGATAATGCGACACTGGGATTGCCCGGCTCTTTTGAGACCGACCAGCAGCTCAGCACCGGCTACGGCACGATTCTCGAGTACGGATTGCCCGAGGATTACTACAACACCTTCACAGAAAAGGCGCTGGCCGTGACGCCGGACAGCGCGAATGAGATCGCGAAGAAATACATTTTGCCGGAGCATCTCGTCTGGGTAGTCGTCGGGGACATGAGTAAGGTCGAAGCTGGCATCCGTGAACTGAAGGTGGGCGAAATTCACAAGATCGATGCCGATGGCAAGCCCGTGGAGTAATGGTGGGGAGAGTTAAAAGCCAATTTTCGAATCCAGGGTTCTAGGCTCTACAAAACTGTCCGAAGATGGACAGTCGAATCCTCATCTGGACATTTCGGGCCTCGGCTGGAAAGCTAGCTCTTGTGTAAGCGTCTTCCGTTTCAGTGACTTGGATTCCACACTGGAGTGGCGCAGCAGTTGCCACTACTCTCTGTGATGGATATCGCTCGTCCCGAATTCAAACAACAAAAACGCAAGCGCCAAATCCTGGCGTCGATTGTAGGCATTCTCGTCATTGCGGCTGTAACCGTCGCCGTCTATCGCCTTCGGCCCGCCGCCCCCACCGTGGAACGCGGTACTGTTTGGCCCGACACCGTGAAGCGCGGTTCCATGCTGCGGCAGGTGCGCGGAGTCGGTTCGCTGGTTCCTTCTCAGGAAGCCGTTCTGCAGATTCCTGCCGAAACGGAAGCCACCGTAGTCCGCATTCGCATGCTCCCGGGCTCGCTGGTCAAAGCTGACACGGTTCTGCTGGAAATGAGCGATCCGGCGGTCGAACAAGCTGCCATTGACGCGCAGCTTCAATTCAAAGAAGCGGAGGCCGAATATCAGGCCCAGCGCATGAAGCTGGAAAGCGATCTAATGAATGAGAAAGCCGGTGCGGCGACTGTGCAGGCCGACTATTCGCAAGCACAACTGCAGGCGCAGACGGATAAAGCTCTCTTCGATCTTGGCGTAATCTCCGGCCTTGCTTACAAAGCGTCGAAAGGCAAGTCTGATGAATTGACTACCCGGCACGGGCTCGAAGGGGAAAGACTGGTCAGCACGCAAAAGTCGATCGACTCGCAACTTGCCGAGCAGCAGTCCAAAGTGGAGCAGATGCGAGTGTTGGCGCAGTTAAAGAAGAAACAGCTGGACGCCCTGAAAGTTCGAGCCGGGATCGACGGCGTGCTCGTGGAGTTACCTTTACACGTAGGAGAACACGTCACGCCGGGAACGATGTTAGCCAAAGTTGTGCAGCCGAATCATTTGATGGCGGAGTTGAAAGTAGCGGAAACTCAGGCGCGCGATGTGCAAATCGGCGAACCGGCCTCGGTCGACACCCATAACGGAATAATTTCTGGCGAGGTCATGCGGGTTGATCCGGCGGTACAAAACGGAACGGTCACCGTCGACGTCAAACTAACGGGCGAACTGCCCAAGGGGGCCCGGCCCGATCTTAGCGTGGATGGCACCGTCGACTTGGAGCGGCTCGACAACGTTTTGTATGTAGGACGACCGGCCTTCGGACAAGAGAACAGCACCATCAGTCTTTTCAAAGTAGGTCCCGACGGACATGAAGCTACCAGGACTTCGGTAAAAGTAGGCCGGGCTTCGGTGAATTCGATTCAGATTCTCGACGGATTGCACGAAGGCGATACCGTCATTCTTTCGGATATGTCTCGGTGGGACAACACGGACCGCATTCGGCTGCAAGACTAAAACATTCAAAATCGAGGCGAGGCACAATGATCGAAGCGAATCAACCTCTGATCCAAATCACAGATCTCACCAAGGTTTTTTATACCGAGGAGATCGAAACCCACGCGCTCTCGGGCGTGCATCTTTCCATAGCCAAGGGCGAATACGTAGCCATGTCGGGACCATCGGGCTGCGGCAAGTCAACCCTGCTCTCCATTATCGGATTACTCGATACTCCCACTGGTGGGCGCTACCAGCTGAATGAGAAGCCAGTCGAAAATCTCGACTTTGCCGAACGCGCGCGAATCCGCAACCAGGAAATCGGCTTCATCTTTCAAAGTTTCAATCTGATCGGCGATCTCACCGTGTACGAAAACGTGGAATTGCCACTGACCTACCGGCAGAGAATGCCCTCCCCCGAGCGCAAGAAGCGAGTCATGGAAGCGCTGGAGCGCGTGGGCATGGCGCATCGTCTCCGGCACTATCCCTCGCAGCTCTCGGGCGGTCAACAGCAGCGTGTGGCAGTCGCTCGCGCGCTGGCTGGAAAACCGTCGATTCTGCTGGCCGATGAGCCTACCGGAAATCTGGATTCGCGCAACGGCGAAGCCGTGATGGAACTATTGGCCGACCTGCATCGCGAGGGCGCAACCATCTGCATGGTGACCCACGATCCTCGCTTCGCCAAGCATGCGCAGCGTGAAGTCCACCTTTTCGACGGCAAAGTCGTCGCCGAAGAAGAACTGCATAAGCTTATGCAGGAATCCCAAGCGTGAATGGCCTGATCCAAGACGTCCGCTACGCGCTGCGCCAGTTGCGCAAGAGTGCCGGCTTTACCGCGGTGGCCCTCATCACGCTGGCGTTGGGCATCGGCGCCAATACTGCCATCTTCAGCGTCGTCAATGGAGTTCTGCTTCGTCCTCTGGAGTTCAAAGATCCCGGCCAACTCGTTCGTGTCTGGCATACTCCGCCCGCGAAGAGCTTCCCTGGAATGACGACTTTCTCCGTCTCGGCAGCAAATTATTTGGACTGGGAGCGCCAGAACCATGTCTTTGAACGGATGGCGATTTATAGCTATCGCGGGTTCACGCTGACTGGTGACAAGCCCGAGCAAGTGGATGGCTGTGCCGCGACTGCCGGTTTCTTTTCGACTTTAGGAGTTCAGCCCATGCTGGGCCGCGTGTTTCTTCCCGAGGAAGATCAACCCGGCCACTCCAATGTAGTAGTTCTCAGCCATCGTCTCTGGCAAGAGCATTTCGCATCGAATCCTGCCATTGTGGGCCACGACGTCAAGATGGACGGCGAGAGCTATCTCGTGGCCGGGGTCATGCCTGCGAACTTTCAGTTTCCTGACTTTGCGCAAATGTGGACCCCCATGGCATGGACGGACAAAGAACGAGCCGTTCGAGGAGAACACCATTCCGTGGTGATCGCCCGCCTGAAGCCAGGCATCGATGTCAAGCAGGCTCAGGCGGAAATGAATACGATCTCGGACCGTCTGCAGCAGCAGTACCCAGAGGATGACAAAGGATGGGGAGCGGTGGTCGTGCCCCTGCATGACGATCTCGTAAGCGATGTACGGCCTGCATTGTTGGTCCTTCTTGGAGCTGTGGCTTTCGTTCTTTTAATCGCGAGCGTCAATGTCGCCAATCTTGCGCTCGCCAGAACGTTCGGTCGCCAGAAAGAGATTGCGATTCGGACGGCGCTCGGCGCTACCTCAGCCCGTGTGCTTCGGCAAATCCTCACCGAATCGATCATCCTCGCGCTTGCCGGGGGTGCGCTGGGCCTCACCTACGCCCATGCCGCCGTCCGGCTGATCATGGCGTTTTTGGCGGATAAGGTTCCGCATTCCGTTGAAGTCACGTTGGACTCGAAGGTGCTTGCCTTCACTGCCCTAATTTCCATAGCCGCCGGAGTTTTGGCGGGAGTTCTTCCGGCATTCCGTTTAACTCGCAGCGACGTGAATCAGTCCTTGAAGCAAGGACTCGGACGCACCGATGCGGATTCGAGTGGACATCGAACTCGCGCCGTTCTGGTCGTGTCGGAGGTCGCGCTGTCACTGATGCTGCTGGTGGGGGCGGGGCTGATGATCCGCAGTTTTCAGAAGCTCCACGAGGTGAATCCTGGCTTCGATTCGCGCAACGTGTTGACCATGACCGCCATGGCCTCGCGAACGAAGTTTTCGTCGCCCTCGCAGGAGATAAGCTTCTTTCAGCAAGTGCTGCAGCGAATACGAACCCTTCCTGGAGTCGAATCGGCGGGGGTGATCGACGACGTCCCTTTGGACAATGGAGGTTCGCATCAACCGATTGCGATCGAAGGGCGGCCTACGGTACCGATGTCAGAACAGCCGGAGGTCGATGTCCGTCTTATCAGTCCGGGTTATATGAGCGCTATGCACATTGCGCTTCTGCGAGGCCGCGACCTTAGCGACACCGATATCGCCGGAAGGCCGGCGGTGGTTCTGATTAGCGAAGCGATGGCCCGGCAGTTCTGGCCAGGCGAAGACGCTCTGGGCAAGCGGCTCACTATGACATTCTTTCCAGGTGCAGTTCGTGAAGTGGTTGGAATTGTTGGCGACGTAAAACTCGACGGCCTTGATCAGACCCGCCCGGCCGCATCACTTTATTTCCCGCTGGAACAGCTGTCCGCTCCCGCAAATGGGGACTGGGGCTCATTTCCGATGACACTGGTGGTGCGCTCAGGCTCGGGTTCCGCAGGAATGGTTCCTGCCGTGACGAATGCCGTACATGCAATCGACCCCGAGATGCCGTTGCGTGACATTCAGGCGATGGACGATGTAGTAGCGAATTCCATTTCGCAGCAGCGGTTCAACATGCTGCTGCTGGGCGCGTTTGGAGGGCTCGCCTTGTTGCTGGCCGCGGTTGGCATTTACAGCGTGCTCTCCTACAGCGTGAGACGTAGCGTCCGGGAAATCGGAATCCGCCTGGCCCTGGGCGCCAAGCTTGGCGATGTGTTGCGTATGGTCGTTTTCGAGGGGATGAAGCCTACGCTGCTCGGCGTCGCAATCGGAGTAGCCGGCGCACTGGCGTTGGGACGCATCTTGTCCGGCCTCATCTATGGAGTCAAATCGACCGATCCCATAACTTTTGTCGCCGTGGCACTCCTGCTGTCGCTGATCGCCTTAATCGCCAGCGTGATTCCAGCCTATCGCGCGACAAAGGTCGACCCCATGGTGGCACTGCGCTACGAGTAAAACGAGGCAAACGTAGAACGAGACAAACTAATGAATGGGTTACTCCAAGACATTCGCTACGCGCTGCGCCAGTTGCGCAAGAGTCCCGGCTTTACCGCGGTCGCACTCATTACGCTGGCCTTGGGTATCGGCGCCAATACTGCCATCTTCAGCCTGGTCAATGGAATCTTGCTGGCTTCTTTGCCCTATCCGAGTCCCGCTGAACTCGTTAGCGTGACCGGGACTTATCCCAAGGGCGCGTTCGTCGCCATGCGCGAGCAAGTCCACACCATGGACGTGGGCGCGTACGCCGAAGGTCACGAATTCAATCTCACTCGATTTGGAGAACCAGTTCGGCTCAGCGGAACGGCAGTTTCCGCCGAACTGCTGTCCATCTTAGGAACCCGGCCAGAGCTGGGGCGAACCTTTCAACCGGGCGAAGATGCTCCCGGCAACGACCGATACGTGGTCATGAGCCATGCGCTTTGGGAGCAGCGCTTTGGACGCGATCCTGGAATCATCGGACGCTCGATCGAACTCGAAGGCGTGAGCCGGCAGGTCCTGGGCGTCATGCCAGCGGATTTCCACTTCCCATCCACCAAAACGCAGTTATGGGTTCCCTTACATAACGAACCGAGCAATCCCGAGACTTATTGGGCCGGCGATTTCATGCCCGTGATTGGCAGATTGAGACCGGGTTCGACCATTGCGCAGGCCGCGGCGGAGATCCGCCTGTTTCAGTCCCATGCATTCGCGCTATTTCCCTGGCGCATGAACGCTGACTGGAACGCCGATGTCAGCGCCATACCGTTGCGACATGGCATGGTTGCCGACGTCCGAGTGCGGCTGTTGCTTCTGTTGGGAGCCGTAGCATTGGTTCTGATGATTGCGTGCGCCAACGTCGCCAATCTATCGCTTTCGCGCGCCGCGTCGCGTGAAAAAGAGATGGGAATCCGGTCGGCGCTGGGCGCAAACAGGAAAAGAATTGCCCGGCAAGCGCTGACTGAGAGCGTGCTTTTATCCACGCTGGGCGCACTGCTGGGCTTCGCCCTTGCAGCGGCGGGACTTTCGTTGCTCAAGAACGCGCTTCCGGCAGATACCCCTCGCCTGGCGGACGTGCACTTGGACTGGCGCGTATTTCTGTTTACCGGCGCGTTGGGACTCGTCACCGGGTTCGTCTTTGGTTTAGCGCCCGCTCTTCAGCTATCGCGGTGCGCACCGGCGGAATCGCTAAACTCAGCTGGGCGCGGCGCATCAGTCTCGGTGTCGCAATGGCTGCGCAGCAGCCTGGCCATCGCGGAAGTGGCGTTCGCCGTATTGCTCGTCATCTCAGCGGGACTATTGATTCGCAGTTTTTGGATGTTATCCCACGTGGATCCAGGCTTCCAGCCTGAACAGATTCTGACCGCCCGCATTACCCCGAACGAATCCTTCTGTAACGACACGGCGCGCTGCCTGGCTTTCTATCGCAGCACGCTGGAACGCACGGCAACAGCTCCCGGTATCAGCGGCGCGGCGTTGGTGAATACGCTCCCACTCGGGGGACGGGTCAGCAAGCGTTCCTTCGATCTCGAAGATTATATGGATCTTCCTGCCGGAACGACGCAGCCGCTGTTCTGGCTCGACGTTATCACTCCCGATTACTTTCGCGTCATGGGCATTCCGCTCGTTTCCGGCCGGTGGTTCAGCTCAGCCGACGAATCCGGAGGGCCCCCGGTCGTTATCGTCAGCGCAGCAACTGCTCACCGCTTCTGGAAGCAGCGCGATGTGCTCGGTAAGCACGTGCGATTTGTCGGAGAAAAGGAGTGGCGCACCATCGTTGGAGTGGTTGCCGATGTGCGTGCTTATGATTTGCAAAACAGCGTTCCCGACTACATGAAAGGAACGGCTTACGTGCCATATTCCCCGCAAGCTACGCTGGAAGATGGCAGCGTGCCGGCGGAGATGACCATCGCCATCCGCACCACTTCGGATGGGAAAGAAGCGGGAACAATGCTTCGGCACATTGTGCAGGAGCTCGCTTCGGATGTGCCAGTTGGCGAAGTCCGGCGTATGCGCACGGTCGTTTCCGAAGCCGCCTCGACTCCGGCCTCGACAGCCTTTCTGTTCACCACTTTTGCCGGAGTGGCCCTGGTGCTCGGCATGGTCGGCATTTACGGAGTCCTCGCCTTCCTCGTATCCAAGCGCTCCAGAGAAATGGGAATCCGCATGGCGCTGGGCGCGCAGCGCCGAGACGTTTTATTGCTGGTAATGAAGGAAGGCGCAAAGTTCTCCATCGCGGGGATCGCGCTCGGCCTGGTCGGAGCCTTTGTGCTTACACGACTACTGGCGAGCCAGCTTTACGGTATTCGACCCGTCGGACCCGCTCACGTTCACTGCGGTGTCGGCCATAATGGCCGCCGTCACTATGGCAGCGTGTTACATCCCCGCACGGCGCGCGATGCGCGTCGATCCTTTGGTCGCACTGCGCTACGAGTAGAGCTTCGAAAGCGAATATGGAAACTCTGTTTCAGGATCTGCGCTACGGCTTTCGCATGTTGCTGCGGAGCCCCGGCTTCACAGTGGTGGCGATCATCACGCTGGCGTTGGGCATCGGAGCGAATACTGCGCTCTTCTCCGTGATCAACGGTGTGCTGCTCAGTCCGCTGCCTTTTCCCGACGCAGACCAATTGGTGACGCTGCACGAGAACAAGCCTAATTTCGAGGGCGGATCTGTTTCCTATCCAAATTTCCGTGACTGGCAGACGGACAACCACACATTTTCGGGCCTCGGCCTGGCGCGTACCTACGCCTTCAGCCTGACCGGCATCGGCGAAGCGGAGCAGGTAAACGGAGAATTTATCTCTTCAGACTTCTTTCCGGTGCTGGGTGTGAAGCCGTTGATGGGCCGCACCTTTGCCAGGGATGAGGAGCCCGTGGGTGCCGGCCCGGTAGCGCTGATCAGCGCGGGCTTATGGCAGCGCAAGTTCAGTTCCGCACCGGATATTTTAGGCAAGAGCATTACTCTGGACGGCAGGGACTACACCATCGTCGGAGTAATTCCAGCGAACTTCCATCTGCTGATTCCGGGCTTTCGCGAAGCGGACATCTACGCGCCCATTGGGCAGTGGGGCAATCCCCTGCTGCTACAGCGCGGCGCTGGCCTGGGATTTCATGGCATCGGCCGCCTTAAACCTGGGTTTACGATTGAGCAGGCGCGAGCTGACATGGCAGGAGTCACGCGCAACTTGGCCAACGCGTTTCCGGATTCCGATAAAGGCATCTCTGCCAAGGTAACGCCATTGAAGCAGCAGATGGTTGGGGATGTGCGGCCTTTGTTGCTTGTGCTGCTGGCCGCGGTTGGCTTCGTGCTTCTTATTGCGTGCGTGAATGTCGCCAATCTGTTGCTGGCGCGCTCGACCGCTCGGATGCGGGAATTCGCGGTTCGCGCGGCACTTGGGGCCAGCCGGGGGCGCGTAATTCGCCAGTTGCTCACCGAAAGTCTCTTGCTCGCTCTGGCGGGCGGAGGACTGGGATTGTTGCTGGCCGGGTGGGGAACACGCGCCGCGCTCGGGGTCCTGCCTGCGGCATTGCCGCGCGCGGAACAAATCGGAATTGATCTTCACGTGCTGTTCTTCACGCTTGGCATCGCGCTGCTCGTCGGAATTCTTTTCGGCTTGACTCCCGCACTCAAGACATCTCAGCCTGACTTGCACGAAACTCTGAAGCGGAGCGGCCGGGGCGCGAGCGGAGTTCGACATCGCGCGCAGGGCGTGTTCGTGGTTGTTGAGATGGCGCTGGCGCTCGTGCTTCTGGTCGGGGCGGGATTGACTATTCGCAGTCTGATGAAGCTGTGGAGCGTTAATCCGGGATTCAACCCGCATAATGTGCTCACCTTTGGGCTTTCGCTGCCGCCCGCGATGATGAATGCAAATCCAGATGCGATCCGCGCAGCCTTTCGCGACTTTGACGACAAGCTCGCAGCCGTCCCGGGAGTGCAGGCGGTTTCGCAGAGCTGGGGAGCGATTCCGCTGAGCAGCGACGACGAACAACTCTTTTGGCTTGAGGGACAGGCAAAACCGACGAATACAAACGAAATGAACTGGGCTATCGATTACATTGTCGAACCGGATTATCTGAAGGCGATGGGAATAGCGCTGCTGCGCGGCCGCTTCTTTACTGCTCAGGACAATGAACATTCTCCGCTCGTCGTAGTGGTCGATGAAGTCTTTGCCCAGAAATATTTTCCCGGCCAGAATCCGGTGGGCAAGCGAATCAACCTGAATCTATCCAATCAACTGGCGGAGATCGTTGGAGTCGTCGGTCACGTCAGGCAATGGGGCTTGGGCAGCGACGATCAGCAGTCGCTGCGGTCGGACCTGTACTTTCCATGCGCGCAGATGCCGAATGCCTTCGTGGCTATGACTCCCTCAGGTTCGGCTGTGATGGTGCGGGCCCAGGATGCATCGGGCAACCTTCTCGGTTCCATTCGGCAGATGAGTGCGCAGCTGAGTAACCAGCAAGTCATCTTTGGCGCGCAGACGATGGATTCTTTGATGTCGGATTCCGTGGCCTCACAGCGTTTCTCGATGATCCTGCTCATGGTTTTCGCGGTATTGGCGCTCTTGCTCGCGGCTGTCGGAATTTACGGCGTCATTTCCTACGTGGTGGGCCAGCGTGGACATGAGATCGGCATCCGCATGGCGCTGGGAGCTCGGCCTGAGGATATTTTGCAGTTGATTCTGAGTGGTGGAGGAAAGCTCGCCGGGATCGGCGTAGTGGTCGGCCTCGCTGCCGCGCTTGGCCTCACCCGGCTCATGGCCAGCCTGCTTTATGGTATCGGCCCGACCGATCCGCTTACTTTTGCCGGGGTTGCCTTGCTGCTCATGCTGGTGGCACTTACCGCTGCTTACATTCCGGCGCGGCGCGCGGCCAACCTCAATCCTGTGGCAGCGCTGAGAGACGAGTAGGGGCGAAAGAAAAAATCATGACGCGACTATTGCAAGATCTTCGCTACGCATTTCGCCAGTTGCGCAAGAGCCCCGGCTTCACTGCCGTCGCCGTTATTACTCTGGCGCTCGGCATCGGGGCAAATACCGCCATTTTCACCGTAGTGAACGGCTTGCTGCTTAAGATGCTACCGGTCAAAGACCCGCAGCAGTTGGTGGTAGTCGGCGACCCGACGCGCGCCAACTCCCGCTCCAACGGAACGCCGCGCGCGGACGTTTTTTCTTACCCACTCTATAAGGAACTGCGAGACCGGAACGCGGTCTTCACCGGACTTTGCGCGGGCGCTACTGATCATCACATGGAAGTGGATGCTGGACAGGGTCAATTGCCTGACGAAAAACTCAATGGACGCATGGTGAGCGGGAACTATTTCCCGTTACTCGGCCTCGAACCAGCCGCAGGACGTTTGTTCTCCGATGCGGACGATACAACGGAAAGTGCGAATCCGGGTGTGGTGCTGGGATACGACTACTGGAAACGGAAGTTTGGCCTGTCTCCAGCGATCATCGGAAAAGATATCCGCTTGAATGGCTATCCTTTCATCGTCGTCGGAGTGGCGCCGGCAGGATTTGAGGGCGATGTCGTCGGTGAACGCATGGCACTGTTTGTTCCGTTGAGCATGCAACCGCAGATTATTCGCGGACGCCACTGGCGTAATGCGCCCAATAATTCCTGGCTGTCGCTCATCGGGCGCCTGAAGGCGAATGTTACTCCGGCCCAGGCGGAAGCCAATTTGAATATCGTGTTTCAGCAGGCGTTGAAGGGAGATTACGGTGCGACGCTTTCGTCCGATGACCGGAAGGCGATTCATGACTTACATATAAGCGTAGCTGGCGGCGGGAACGGGCTCTCGGATCTGCGCGGTGATTACCGGGGTCCGTTGCTTCTGCTGATGGGTATTGTTGGTCTGGTGCTACTGATTGCCTGTGTCAATGTTGCCAACCTGCTGCTCGCTCGCGCCTCGAGTCGCCATCGCGAGGTTGCGCTGCGGTTGGCCATTGGCGCCACGCAGAGGCGGTTGCTGCAACAGCTTCTTACCGAGAGCGTGCTCCTCGGCGTTCTCGGCGGAGTGACCGGCTCGCTGCTTGCAATTTGGGGGGTAAGGCTTCTCGTCGGACTGCTCGGATCCCATACAACTCTTCCGCTGCTTCCCGACTGGCGGGTGCTTGCCTTTACGATCACAATCTCTTTGCTCACGGGACTGCTCTTTGGCCTGATGCCTGCCTTGCAGACGCTGAAAGTACGCGTCACTCCTGCTCTTCGAAATGCCACGCGAGCCGCTGCAGAACCGGGCACAAAATTCAGCTGGAGCAAAGGATTGATTGCGGGTCAGGTCGCGGTCTCGCTTTTGGTTTTGTTTTCGGCCGGCTTACTGGTGCGTAGCCTGCAAAAATTGATGACGCAGAATTTTGGCTACTCCCGCGATCATCTGGTGATTGCGCGCCTGGATCCTACCAGTGCGGGTTACACCAGCGAAACCATGAAGTCGCTGGCGCAGCAGTTAGTAGTTCGCCTGGCCAGCGCGCCCGGAGTTCGCGCGGTTACATACTCGACCAATGGATTGTTCGCGGGATCAGAATCGGCCGACGCCATTATCGTTCCTGGTTTCAGCGCGAGCGGCCCCAGCGACCGAAGTGCTCGCGAAGATTACGTTGGGCCGAATTATTTCTCAGTCGTAGGCATTCCCATTCTCAGGGGACGGGATATTGAAGAACAGGATACGGCCACGTCTACGCGCGTTGCCGTGGTGAACGAGGCGATGGCCAAGCATTACTTTCCCGGGCAGGATCCGATTGGGCGGCAGTTCATGATCGACGATCCAGATTGGGTCAACAAACCGCTTACGATTATTGGGATTTCTCGCGATGCCAAGGATCACGGCAGCGCTATCCGCGAACAGGTTAGGCCGCGTTTTTATATGGCTTACCAGCAGGTGCCGGACCCTGAGCAAATTGTCATCGAAGCCCAGGCCGGCGGTCCACCCTCTGGGGCGATTGCGAACCTGCAAGCACAAATCAAAACCGCCGATTCTCGTCTGCCAATTTCTTTCATTGAAGCGCTCGACATCCTGGTCAAGGACAGCGCCGGGGATCAGATCGCTCTGGCGAAACTTTCTACATTCTTCGCCGGACTGGCCTTGCTGCTCGCGTGCGTCGGGCTCTACGGCGTGATCTCTTACACCGTCGCCGGCCGCACGCGCGAAATCGGTGTGCGTATGGCGCTCGGAGCGCGGCGTGGCGACGTGATGGGGTTGGTGCTTCGCGAGAGCATGCTGCTGGTGTCGATCGGTCTTTTGGCTGGAATTCCATTGGCGCTCGCTAGCGCCCGCCTTCTGCACAGCTTTTTATTCGGCTTGAAGAGTACCGATCCACTCTCGTTGATCGCAGTGATTTTACTCTTGGGATTTGTTGCCGGCATTGCTGGATTTATTCCCGCACGGCGTGCCGCCAAGATTGATCCCATGGTGGCGCTGCGCTATGAGTAGGAGTCAGTCGATGGCAAATTGGGAGCAACGATGATCCAACTGAAAGATATCGAACGCATCTACAAAGCCGGCGCGGGGCAAACCTGGGTGCTGCGCCGCGTGAATCTTGAAATTCGAGAAGGTGAATTTATCACCATCATGGGACCCTCGGGCGCCGGCAAGTCTTCTTTGTTGAACGTTCTGGCGCTGCTCGATGACGCTTGGCAAGGCGAATACTGGTTTCGCGAAGAGGCAGTGCACGGGATGAAGCGCAAGCAGCGTGCCGAATTGGCCAAGCGGAATATTGGAATGGTTTTCCAGAGCTATCACCTGCTCGACGATCTCACGGTGCAGGAAAATATCGATCTCCCACTTTCTTATAAAGACATTCCGCGCCGGGAGCGGCAAAGTCTGGTGGCCGATACGCTCGATCGTTTTCAGATCGTTGCGAAAAAAGATCTATATCCCAACCAGCTCTCCGGAGGGCAGCAGCAGTTGGTGGGAATTGCGCGCGCCGTCATTCACAAGCCGCCGCTGTTGCTGGCGGACGAGCCGACAGGGAACCTTCACTCCGGTCAGGCTAAGGAGATTATGGAACTGTTTCGAGGACTCAACCAACAAGGCACGACCATCGTGCAGGTGACACATTCAGAAACAAACGCGGGCTACGGCAGCCGGACAATCCAGTTGCGTGACGGATGGCTAGTGGGAGATACGGCGAATCCCGCACTGACCCAACCAGTGGAGGTCAGCGCGTCGTGAGCTTATTCTCCTCGAGATTCTTCAGACGGCAATTCGCAATCCTCGGCGCGTGCGGCGTTCTCATGACGAGTCTTGCCGCGCAAAGCGCAGCGCCATCCAGCACGGCGAGTGACGCGAGTGCAGCGACCAATCAGCTACCGGCGATTCCAGTGCCGTACGAGATGCCCAAGTCCCACAATCCGCTGAACGCTTATGAAAGTGAGCGCGTTCCCGAGCCGGTGCTGGTGAACTCCCCGCGTCTTGACCAACTGATTCGGAACGGCCAACTTTATCTTTCACTCAAAGATGCGATCGACCTGGCGCTCGAAAACAATCTCGACCTGGCCATTGCTCGCTACAATCTGCCGATCGCCAACACAGATATTCTGCGTACGCAGGCGGGAGGATTTTTTCGCGGTGTGAATACCGGCGTGGTGCAGGGAACTCCAGGCGGTGGCATTGGAGGATTCGGAACGGGCGCCCCCGGCGCGGGCGCAGGAGGAACAACCAGCGGCGCCGGCGGCGCCGGAGCTGGCGCTTCCGGCCTGGTTCAATCCACGCTAGGCACCGGAACGGCGGTGTCATCCTACGATCCATTCCTCAGTGTCAGCGGTGGCGAGGAGCATCAAACATCTCCGGTCGCGAACTTTCAGATTTACGGTGTGCCCTCGCTGCAACTCAATACAGGACAGATAAGTGCGCAGTTCACGCAAGCGTTTGCCACCGGAACCAGCGTTAGCTTTGGATTCGTCAACTCGCGACAAACAACCAACAGCCCTTATTTCAATTTGTCTCCGACGTTGAGTTCTACGTTTCGCTTTGAATTTCAGCAACAGTTGCTCGCCGGCTTCGGCTTTGGTCCGAACCTGCGTTATTTGCGGATCGCCCAGAACAACAAAAAAATCTCCGATATCGCTTTTAAAGATCAGGTTGTCGCCACTGTCACCCAGATCGAAAATATTTATTGGGACCTGGTCAGTGCCTATGAACAAACGCAGGTCAATGAACAATCGTCGGCTTTCGCGCAGCAAACTCTCGATAACACAAAAAAACAGTTGCAATTGGAAAGCGTTCCCGCCATGGATGTAATGCGCGCCGAGGCGGAGGTTTCGCGCCGCGACCAGGATTTAACCGTAGCCCGCACGAGTCTTCAGTTGCAAGAGACTCTGATGAAGAACGCGGTCACCAAAAGTCTGGACGATCCGGTTCTGGAAGCGATGCGAGTGATTCCTACCGACACAATGCAGACGGTAGAAGCCGAAGCAGCGATTCCCATCGCCGATCTAATCTCTGCCGCGCTCCACACTCGGCCTGAGCTCGCCGAATCCGACATCGACCTGGTGAACCGGCAAATAAGCCGCCGCGCGGCTCGCAACGCCCTCTTGCCGCAACTCTCGTTGGTGGGTTTTTACGGAGGTTCGGGTCTGGGGGGCCCGTTGAATCCTATTTACAATCTCGGGACAAATTCATCGGTGGTTCCGGGCGACTTCGGCGGCGCTTTGCAAAACGCTTTCAACAACAGCTCTCCGGACTATTATCTGGGACTGAATCTGAACATTCCTTTCAGAAATCGAGTCGCCAAAGCGGACCAATATCGCTCTGAACTGGAATACCGCCAGGCAGAGTTGCGGATGGAGCAACTGAAAAAGCAGGTTCGCATCGAAGTGCGCAATGCTCAGTACGCCCTCGACCAGACCGGCGCGCGAGTGGAGGCTGCGCGCAAGGCGCGCGATCTGGCACAGCGCACTTTTGAAATCACAAAAAAGGAACAGGAACTTGGCTCAGGATCGAGCTATCAAACTCTCTCAGCCCAGCACGATCTCGCCCTGGCAGAACTCGATCTGGTCAATGCGCAGACTACCTACGAAAAGGCCAAAGTTGAACTGGACCGCACCACGGGCGCAACTTTGGAACATAATGGCATACTGTTGCAGGATGCAATTACCGGCGTCGTGTCTCGCCGTTCGCCGTAATTCATATGCCGAGTTCCACCAAATCCGCAGAACTGGACTTATCGGCTCTCAAGCATGAGTCGGCGGCGCCGGCTCGCATTCTCGCGGCCGATGATCAAGAGCATATTTTGGAAGCTCTGGAGCTTTTGCTCCGTCCTCAAGGCTACAAGGTCGATAAAGTTCGTTCCCCGGCGCTGGTGCGCGAAGCCCTGGGCAGTAATTCATACGATGCGGTTCTGATCGACCTTAACTACACGCGCGACACGACCTCGGGACAAGAAGGTCTCGATCTGCTCTCGCAGATCGTTTCTTTCGAATCGACCATCCCGGTGATCATAATGACTGCCTGGGCTAATGTTGAACTGGCGGTCGAAGCCATGCGTCGTGGGGCCAGAGATTTTATTCAGAAGCCATGGGAGAATGAACGTCTGCTCTCGATTCTCCGCACTCAGGTGGAACTGCATCGCGCTTTGCAACGCGCGGCTCGACTCGAAGCGGAAAACCGGCTGCTGCGTGCCGAAGGCCGGCCGGAGTTTATTGCCGCAGCTCCGGCCATGCAGGTCGTGCTCGAAACCATTGCACGCGTCGGGCCCTCCGATGCAAATGTGCTGATTACGGGGGAGCATGGGACGGGCAAAGAAATTGTGGCGCAGACCTTGCATGCGCTTTCTGCGCGAGCGCCACGTCCTCTGGTGGCGGTGAATACCGGGGCGATTCCCGACGGTGTTTTCGAAAGCGAATTATTTGGCCACGTGAAGGGAGCATTCACGGACGCCCGCACTGATCGCATCGGGCGTTTCGAACTGGCCGATGGCGGTACGATCTTCTTGGATGAAATCGGCAATGTTCCTCTGCGCCAGCAAGCAAAGTTGTTGCGCGTTCTAGAATCTGGAGAAATTGAACGCGTGGGGTCGTCGCGCTCGCGGCGGGTGAACGTTCGCGTTCTCTCCGCGACGAACAGCGATCTTTCGGCGGCATGTGCCTCGGGACAATTCCGTGAAGATTTGCTTTTTCGTTTGAACACGGTCGAGATTCATTTACCTGCGCTGCGCGAACGCCGGGAAGATATTCCCGCACTGGCGGCTCATTTTCTGGCGCGCTATGCGGCTCGCTACCGGCGCTCGGTGCAAGGTTTCGATTCCGCCGCGGTGCAAACTTTGATGCAATATTCGTGGCCCGGCAACGTGCGCGAGCTTGAGCACACCATTGAGCGCGCCGTCTTAATGTGCCGCACCGACGAAATCCAACCGGCCGACTTGTCACTGAGCGCCCAACGGGTGCAAAGTCAAGGGTTAGAAGATCTCAGTCTGGAGGCGGTTGAAGCGATGCTGGTTCGTAAAGCGCTGCAGCGTTATCAGGGCAACGTGAGCCAGGCGGCCGAGGCTCTAGGCCTGAGCCGCGGCGCGCTCTATCGTCGTATGGAGAAATATGGCGTCTAGCCCTCCGGCGCCGAAACTCCCCCCGCGAAAACGCGTTCGACTCCTCTACGAACACCGAATCAATCTCTACTGTTTCCTGGTTGCGCTTCCCGGACTTCTCGTCAGCATCATCCTCGTGTGGATGCAACCCTGGGCGCTTGAGTCGCGGCTTGCGCTGATTGCGCTGGAACTATTTGTATGGTGGTTGTTGGCACTGGCGCTGCAGGAACAAACTACGCGGCCATTGCAAACTCTCTCTAACGTGATCGGGGCCTTGCGCGAGGAAGACTATTCGTTTCGCGCGCGCAATGCCGTCGCAGAGGACGCGCTCGGCGAGCTTTCCTTGGAAGTGAACGCTCTGGCCGACATGCTATCCGATGAGAAGATTCGCGCCATTGAAGCGACCGCATTGCTGCAACGCGTGGTGGACGAGATCGATGCGCCCCTGTTTGCCTTCGATCCGGCGTCCGTATTGCGCCTTGTGAATCCCGCGGGCGAGCACCTGCTTCGGCAGTCGAAATCACGCATGCTTGGCCACAACGCGGCGGAGTTGAGATTACAAAAGTGCCTCACCGCGGATAATGAAACCCTGGTCGAACTAGATCTCGATCTGAATCTCAACGACTCGCAGGCGCGATGGTTATTGCGGCGCAGTTCGTTTCGTCAAAACGGTGTGCCGCACACTCTAATCGTTCTCTCCGATGTGAGCCGCGCTCTGCGTGAAGAAGAACGAAGGGCCTGGCAGAGGCTGATTCGCGTCTTGGGCCACGAGCTGAGCAACTCCCTCGCTCCCATCAAATCGATTGCCGGTAGCCTCAACTCGCGAATCTCCGGCACGGCCATGGATCCAGAAGTTCGCAATGACGTGCAGCATGGGCTGGAGATTATTGAAGCGCGGTCGGCTGCGTTGCATCGTTTCCTGGAGGCTTATCGCAGGCTGGCACAAATGCCGGCACCGGTTCTGCGCGAGGTGGAACTGCCAAAACTAGTGGCTAGAGTGGCTACTCTGGAAACTCGAATCAAAGTATGCGTGCACAAAGGTCCAGACCTCATCTTCATTGCCGACCCCGATCAACTGGAGCAGATGCTGATCAATCTGGTACGCAACGCAGCCGATGCCGTTCTTGAACTTCCGACTCCCGCGGTTGCAATGGACTCCTGCGCGCAGCCTAGCTCGGACTCTGAGGTCGACATGAAAGTCAGGGTTCGATGGGATGTGAACGATTCAGATGTGAATCTGCTCATCGAAGACAATGGTCCTGGCCTTCTCAACCCAGCCAATGTGTTCACGCCGTTTTATACGACGAAGCCGAGCGGAAGCGGCGTTGGGCTTGTCCTTTCGCGCCAGATTGCTGAGGCCCATGGCGGCAGGATTGAGATTTCCAACCGTACCGGCGCGCGCGGCTGCCTTGTTAGAGTCGTGTTGCCGCTCACTCCGAATCAACAACGCTAAAGACTAGGGGCACTGCGGTCGAGTTATGCTTTCTCTGAAGGTAGCCAGAGTGGTGAGTTTTGCCATGAAGGCCGCAAAGCAGAGCAGTATTTCTGCAAACTTCCTTCTGCCTTTTAACATCCAAGTCACAAATGAAAAAAGAAGAGAAAGCTGTAACCGCAAGTTCCGGCCCTGTCACCGAATCGCCTGACCAATCGTGGGATCGTCGCCGGTTCCTCGGCAAGAGCTCCGCCGTAGTTCTCAGTGCGGCGCTCGCGGGGCGCATGGAGGCGCAAGGCGCGCAGGACATCCAAAAAATCGAGAAGGCGCAGCATGACAAGAGCGCAACCGACCTCGGCCCAGAAAATCAGGCTCTGAAAGATTCGAGCCCCAATACTTTTATGCCTCCTTCCACGGACCATGGCGAGGTGCAGACATTCTGGAGTTCGTTCTCGGCCGCACACCGCCGAATTCAGAAGGGTGGCTGGTCGCGACAGGTTACGGTTGAAGATTTCCCGATTTCTAAAGATATAGCCGGCGTAAACATGCGTTTGACCGCGGGCGGAATCCGCGAACTGCATTGGCATAACGCTGCCGAATGGGCGCTTATGCTGAGCGGGAATGCGCGCATTACCGCCCTCGACAACGACGGAAAAAGCGCCGTGAAGGATGTAGCCAAAGATGATCTGTGGTTTTTCCCGACAGGCACTCCTCACTCGATACAAGGCCTTGAGCCCGGCGGCTGCGAGTTTTTGCTCGTCTTCGATGACGGAAAGTTTTCCGAAGGCAACACCACTCTTATCTCAGACTGGACGCGGCACACTCCTCCTGAAGTGCTGGCGAAGAACTGGGGCGTAGCTGAGATTGCATTGGAGAGCGTTTACCAAGTCCCACCCGACGGGCGTTATATCTTTCAAGCCGCCGTGCCCGGCTCTTTGCAGGAAGATATAAAAGCCGCGAGCGGATCAATCGGGCCGTCGCCGGTCGCCTTCGATTTCGCGATGCACAAGATGCCGCCGTCGAGAAAAACTCATTCTGGCGAGGTTCGGATTATTGACTCAAGAAATTTTCCAGTCGCGACGACGATTGCAGCCGCCCATGTGATTGTTAAGCCCGGAGGTCTACGTGAACTGCACTGGCATCAGAATGCCGACGAATGGCAGTACTACGTGGCCGGGAAAGGCCGAATGACTGTATTTTTCAACGGCGCTAAGGCGCGCACAGCGGATTTCAATGCCGGGGATGTCGGATACGTTCCGAAAACGCTGGGTCATTACATCGAAAATGTCGGCGATACTGACCTCATCTTTCTTGAAATGTTTAAAGCCGAACGGTTTATGGACTTGTCGCTGTCGGAGTGGGTTTCCAACACACCGCCGGAGTTGGTGATGCAACATTTGGGCATTAGTCGCGAAACGTTACAGGCGATCCCAAAACAGAAACCGCTGATTATGCCTCAGTGAGCGATGCCAACAGGCCACCGGCCCGCGTACAGCGCGAACAGAACAATGAAGATCGTCCCGAACGTAATCGATGCTCGCCATAAAGGCAATGCCGAAAACATTGCCAGCGCGTCCTCAACTCTCAAAACAATTCCAGCTCTGCGTGATGCTGCCCGCGATTGCAAGGCTTGCGACTTGTGGAAGACGGGGACGCAAACTGTTTTTGGCGAAGGTCCTTCGCGCTCGCAAATCATGTTCGTGGGCGAGCAGCCCGGGGATCAGGAAGATCGGGCCGGCCATCCTTTTGTTGGACCTGCAGGAAAACTGCTTGACCAGGCTCTGGAACAGGCGGGCATCGATCGCACGAAGGTATATGTGACCAATGTCGTGAAACATTTCAAGTGGATCGCTGCTGCGCGCGGCAAGAGGCGTATTCACAAAAAGCCTCGCTACTCGGAGATCAATGCTTGCCGGCCCTGGCTTGACGCTGAACTTCGTGTGGTAAGACCTCAAATTTTGGTCTGCCTCGGCTCGACTGCCGCGCAGTCGTTGCTAGGCCGCGAGTTTAGCGTAACGCGGCAGCGGGGAGAGTTGATCGAATCACCGCTCGCCCCGTTTGTAATCGCCACGGTTCATCCGTCGTCCATTCTGCGAGCGCCGGATGCGGATGCTCGCGACCTGCAAATGCAAGCGTTTGTTAACGATCTACGGAAGGTAGCTGCACTGGCCAGAAAAGGGGAAGCGGCGTAGATTGGCCTTCGTGGAGCCTCGTGTCTCCAAACGCGCTGTATCCAGACAATATGTCTCAAAACAATGATAATCCCGCAGCTATCGGCACCGCTGTAATCGTGATTGGCGCTGGTGCGGCTGGGTTAAGCGCGGCAGCGGAACTGGCCGAGAGCGGTCGGTCGGTTATAGTCGTCGAAGCTCGCGAACGCATTGGCGGCCGGATGTATACCCTGCACGACTTGGGGCAACAATTCCCGATCGAGCTGGGAGCCGAGTTTATTCACGGCCTCACTCCGGAGATATTGGACCCACTCCGGCAGAACAATATTCCGATAACGGAAGTCGACGGAGATAACTGGTGTTTTCAGAACGGTTGTCTCACATCGTGCGACTTCTTCTCCGACGTCGATGACATTCTCCAGCGCATGAATGACGATGGACCGGACGAATCTTTTGCGAGTTTTTTGGAGCGCTGTTGCCGCGACGTATCGGACGAGGCAAGAAAACACGCGCTCAGCTATGTTGCCGGATTCAATGCGGCGGACCCGTCGAAAGGTCGGGGTTCACTGGTTGTTTCACCAGATGAAAGCCGAAGAAAAGATAGAGGGCGAACGCGCATTTCACGCGCGCGGCGGATACGAATCGTTCCTATCGCTGTTGCGGGAACGAGTGGTGAAGTCAGGGGCAAGCGTACGAACCAACACCGTCGTGAACCGTGTTGTGTGGGCTCCGGGCAAAGTTTCTGTTGAGGCCGTTTGCGCGAAGCAAACGATTTCACTTCAAGCACACCGTTTACTCGTAACCGTTCCGCTTGGCGTTCTGCAAGCTCAGCCAGGCAGTCCGGGGGCAATCGAGTTCAATCCGCCGCTTCCCCAAGAAAAACTAGAGTGGATCGCCGGTATGGAGATGGGAAAAGTTCTTCGCGTCGTTCTCCATTTTCGCGAGCGCTTCTGGGATCAAATCCACCCGAGCGGCCGTCAAGACCGCACCTTGGCGAACATGAGTTTCCTTTTTTCACAGGACGAATGGTTCCCCACCTGGTGGACGGCGATGCCCGATCGACTTCCTATCATCACGGCCTGGGCTCCATGGCGATGCGCGGAAAAACTGGAATCCGACAATGTGCCCATAGTTACCCGCGCCCTGCAAACTCTCGGTCGTTTACTAGGAATGAACCCGACCGAATTGGAGTCGATGCTGGAAATTGCGTATTTTCATGACTGGCAGGCTGATCCGTTTTCACGAGGCGCGTACAGTTATGTGAAAGCGGGTGCTGCCGATGCGCCGGAAATCCTGAGCCGGGCGGTGAAAGACACGTTATTCTTCGCGGGAGAAGCCGCCGATGTCACGGGAAATAATGGAACCGTACACGGCGCGATTGCGAGCGCTCGGCGCGCCGTTGCCATAATCACGAAGACCGACAAAGCTGCGGCTGCGGACTGAGACGTCACGACTGTGTTCTTCTCATCTCAAAGCAGATTCAGCGCGGATCGATTTTCCCGCTCCACTTGAGACATTGTGCATTCCGCAGGTTTCTTGTCCGGACGCCAGCGTAGGAATTTCGTACCGTGGCGAAACCTTCCGCCGGTGAAGTGATCGAATCGCACTTCCGCCACCAACCTCGGACTGACCGGCTGCCATTCCGAAGAGCGCTTGGTACTCCAGCGACTCGGTCCTCCTGGAGCTTTGCCCGTAAAACCCGGCGGCTTGATCAGCTTTTTCAGCTTCTGAGTGAGGCTGGGTCGAGCTTCTGCGCCGATGGAAGAAGTGAATCCCACGTGATCGAGTTCGCCAGCCTCGTTATACAGTCCAAGAAGGAGCGAACCGACCAACGGTTTCTTTTCGAGATAGCGGAACCCTCCCACTACGCAATCCGCGGTTCGCATCTTCTTGATCTTCTCCATCCCGTCCCGGGTTCCACTCCGGTAGGGAAGATCCCTCCGCTTCGCAACCACCCCATCCACGGCGGTTCCCATCTGAAACCACTTCCGAGCGCCGGACAGCTCCAGCGTAAAAGGCGAGAGCCGGACCGTTTCGTTCTTCTTCAAATATTTCGACGCGAATCGATCAAGCTCTTGCCGCCGCTTTTCTAACGGAAATGCGATTAGAGATTCTCCTTCCGCGTTCACCAACAAATCAAAAACGATGAATATGCAAGGAGTTTCCCGGCTCAGCTTTTCTACTCTCGAGGCTGAAGGATGGATTCTCATCAGCAACTGATCAAAGGAAAGATCTCCGTTGAAGGGAATTACAATTTCGCCATCCAGCACGAACTTCGCGGCCGGAAGCGCGGCCAAAGCGGTTGCCAGTTCTGGAAAGTATCGAGTGAGCGGTTTGCCCGATTTCGATTGCAGATCAATTTTCTTGCCATCGCGAAAGGCCAGGCAACGAAATCCATCCCACTTAGGCTCGTATTGCCACTCAGCTCCAGCCGGGAGACTCGTAGCCGATGCCGCTTCCATTGGAGGATATGTCTTCGAAATCGGCAGTGTCATCCAACGCTCCTTCAGAAACCCGCGCACAGTCTTTGTACTCAGCTCTTTGATGGAACGCGAATAACGGACGTTGCTTTCTAAATCTTTTCGCCCAACCCCCCTCCGCTCAGCTGACTCTAAGAAGTAGGAGCTTCATTCTCGATTCCGCCAGCAGCCTCCATCCCGCCTCGATTCGAAGCCTGCGACGAATAGATGTGAAACCTTACTATTCGATTTAGGAGTATTTATTTATGAAAGCTGTGAGCTATCAAGGTGTTAAGCAGATGGAAGTGTCCGACCACCCCAAACCGAAAATCAAATCACCCTCCGACGCAATCTTAAGAGTCACCACCAGCGGAATCTGCGGCAGCGATCTTCATATGTACGACGGCCGCACTCCGCTCGATTCTGGAACCGTTGTGGGGCACGAAATCATGGGTGTGATTGAAGAAGTTGGAGAAGCTGTCGAAAGCATTAAAAAAGGAGACCGCGTTGTTCTGCCCTTCAACATTGCTTGCGGCTTCTGCTTCAATTGTCATCGCGGCCACACCGAAGCTTGCCTGACCATGAATCCCGAAGAACCTCACGCGGCCTACGGCTACGCAGGAATGGGGCCGTATCAGGGAGGTCAGGCAGAATTTGTTTTGGTTCCCCACGCCGATTTTAATTGTCTGAAATTACCTGGCAAGCCGGGTGACGAATGGGAAGATGATTTTCTGCTTCTATCCGACGTATTTCCCACCGCATTTCATGCCACCGAACTGGCCTGTGTGGCTGCCGGCAAGACAGTCGCAATCTTCGGAGCAGGTCCGGTGGGTTTGCTGTCGGCCTATTGCTCAGTTCTGAAAGGAGCATCGGAGATCTACGTTGTCGATAGCATCCCGGAACGCCTGGCGAAGGCCGAAGAACTCGGCGCTACGGCGGTCGACTTCAGTCAGGGCGATCCAGTCGAGCAAATCTTCAAACTACGGAAGAAGAACAAGGGAATCCAGCAGGGCCTGCGGCCCGGCGAGGAGAAAATAAAAGGCGTTGACTGCGCGATCGATGCGGTAGGCTACCAGGCTCGCAGCGACGACGATCCGAGCCGGGAAAAAGCAACGCAAGTTCTCGAAAACTGCGTGCGCGTCGTTAACGCGACTGGAAGCGTAGGGATCATCGGCGTCTATATTGCCCCTGATCCCGGCGCCAACAGCGAGCACGCGAAGCAAGGAATTTTTCCTTTTTCGATCGCAGAATTTTTCGACAAAGGAATCACCATGGGCAGCGGACAGGCTCCCGTCAAGAAATACAACGAGTATCTGCGCGACTTGATTGTCAACGGACGCGCCAAACCCAGCAAAATCATCAGCCATCGCATCCAGATCGAAGAAGCTCCGGAAGCATATGAAAAATTCGATCGCCGCATTGATGGATATACGAAAGTAGTGATTCGCTTCGGGAAGCAGAAAGCTGCATAGATGTACTGACTGACTCGATGAAACCGGCGCCTTTTACCGTGCGCCGGTCTCATCAAGTTTTGCTCGACCTTCGCGTACAACTCGCGAGAATGAGAGCACAGAATCAAGCGCCAACCTCTTGCTCGATTGAACACTCTAAGTTTTCAAGGAGACTAATCATGGCACAGCGAAAATCTTCTGGAAGTCGAAAGTACGGTAAGGCCGCTGGCAAAAGCGTGAAGAGTGCAGTGCACCGCGAGAAGCGTGGCACTCTGAAGTCGGGACGCGGTGGCAAAGGTGGAACCGTAAAGAGCCGCAAGCAGGCGATTGCCATCGGCCTTTCGGAAGCCCGGAAAAAAGGCGCGAAGGTTCCCAAGAAGAAGGCTGCGTAACGGCCGTGCTGAAAAACCTGCTGCAGAAGTGGCCCTTGGTCCGCCAAATCATGACCGGGACCGACGGAACCGGCGCGGAGGCCATGAGCGACGCGACTCTGAGCCTTCGGGCCCGCACGCATGAAACGCAAGTATCGCGTTCCATCTGCCCGTATTGCGCCGTCGGTTGCGGCCAGCTTATTCATCACAAAAACGGAAAGCTGGTGTCGATCGAAGGCGATCCCGCGTCTCCGATTTCTCGTGGACATCTCTGCCCCAAAGGCGCTGCCAGCTACGAACTCCTCACTCATCCCAACCGGCTTAAGACGGTTCGCTACCGAAAGCCTCGTTCTTCGCATTGGGAAACTCTCGATCTCGAAACTGCAATGAATATGGTTGCCGAGCGGGTTTGGGCTTCGCGAGAAAAAACTTTCGTTGAGCAGCGCGACGGCCAAGCCCTGATGCAGACGACCGCTATCGCTCATCTCGGCGGTGCAACTCTCGATAACGAAGAGAATTATCTGATCAAGAAACTCTTCGCTGCTGGCTTGGGCATGGTTTGCGTGAGCAACCAGGCCAGGATATGACACAGCTCTACCGTGCCCGGTCTGGGCACATCGTTCGGGAGAGGCGGCGCCACGACGGCGCAGCAGGATCTCGTGAATTCCGACGCCATTCTGATCATGGGTTCTTCGATGGCCGAAAATCATCCGGTAGGTTTTCAATGGGTGATGGAGGCGCGTGAAAAAGGCGCGAAGATCATTCACGTCGATCCGCGTTTCAATCGAACTTCTGCCATGGCCGACATTTGGTCGCCTCTGCGCGCGGGCAGCGATATCGTTCTGCTCGGCGGCCTGATCAATTACGTTCTTGAAAACGAGAAAGATTTCCGCGAATACGTGGTCAACTATACGAATGCATCCATCATCTTGCGCGACGATTTTCAGGACACGGAAGACTTGGACGGCCTGTTTTCCGGGTGGGATCCCGAGAAGAAATCCTACAAGACCGATTCGTGGGCATATAAAGGATCGCCTTTAAAAAAGGATGTCGCCGAGCATAGTTCGAGTGGCGGTCACGCCCAAGACCGCGGTGGAGAAAAGATTCAAGCCAGCATTTACGAGCAAGATCTGACTCTGCAAAATCCGTGTTGTGTGTATCAAGTTCTGAAGAAACACTTTTCTCGCTACACGCCGGAGATAATCGAGCAGTCCTGCGGAATTTCGCCGGACGTGTTTCAAACCATTGCAGAAACTTTCTGCTCTGCCTCCGGCCCAGAAAAGACTGCCGCAATCTGCTACGCCGTCGGATGGACGCAACATTCGGATGGCGTGCAGATCATTC
The DNA here is from genome assembly GCA_963801885.1 of uncultured Acidobacteriaceae bacterium. Classification (GTDB taxonomy): domain Bacteria; phylum Acidobacteriota; class Terriglobia; order Terriglobales; family Acidobacteriaceae; genus Sulfotelmatobacter. Next base: position 396,268 of record CAWDGL010000008.1, on the reverse strand, counting down.
GTGCCGCGGCGATTCTTCAGTTGCTGCTCGGCAACATCGGCCGCCCCGGCGGCGGCATTCTCGCGCTGCGCGGGCACGCATCGATTCAGGGTTCAACCGACATTCCGACTCTTTACGATATTCTGCCCGGCTACTTGCCGATGCCGTTCTTCGAAGAAGATTCGAAGACGCTGGAAAAATTCATTGAAGTACACACTCCGAAGGCTGGTTGGTGGCACAACTTCGACAAATACATCGTAAGTCTGCTCAAGTCCTACTACGGCGAACAGGCCACCAAGGAAAACGATTTCGGATTCAACTGGCTGCCACGCGTCACTGGGGACCATTCGCATCTCGGTTATTGGGTAGAAATGGCAAAAGGCAACATCGAGGGCCTTTTCGTCATGGGACAGAATCCAGCGGTCGGCGCGCCAAATTCTCGCATGGAGCGAAAAGCGCTAGCCAAGCTCAAATGGCTTGTCGTGCGAGATATGGTCGAGACCGAAACCGCGAGCTTCTGGCTCGATTCGCCGGAAGTCGCGCGCGGCGAACTGGCTCCCGAAACAATCGATACCGAGGTATTTCTTTTCCCGGCTGCTGGTCATGCAGAAAAAGACGGCTGCTTTACCAACACGCAAAGACTAAATCAGTTTCACGAAAAAGCCGTCGACCCTCCCGGCGACGCTCGCAGCGAAACCTGGTTTATGGTTCATCTCGGACGACGCTTAAAAGAAAAAGCCAGGAATGATCCTTCGAAGAAGAATGCAGGACTCAATGCCTTGACTTGGGATTACACGCTGGAAGGCGGGATCCGCGAGCCGAAAGTCGAAGAAGTTCTGCAGGAAATCAACGGCTGGACGACCTCCGATCACAAGCTTGTCTCCGGCTACAAAGATTTGAAAGCCGATGGCTCAACCGCCTGCGGCTGCTGGATCTACTCCGGCATCTTTCCCAAGCCCGGAGAGAATCTCGCGAAGAAGCGTGAGCCTAAAGATTTTTACGGACACGGCTGGGGATTCGCGTGGCCCAGCGACCGCCGCATTCTTTACAACCGAGCTTCGGCGCGCCCCGACGGCTCGCCCTGGAGCGAGCGAAAAAAACTGGTCTGGTGGGATGCGGATCAAAAGAAATGGGTCGGCAACGATGTTCCTGATTTCACCGCGACAAAAGCGCCCGACTATCACCCAAGTAATGGCAGCCGCGGAGACGACGCGCTGAATGGCGACAAGCCTTTCATCATGCACCCCGAAGGACTCGGGCGTCTGTTTGTTCCCACAGGATTAAAAGATGGTCCGCTTCCCACTCACTACGAGCCACTGGAATCGCCCGTCGGCAACATGCTCTATCCGGAGCACGTAACCAATCCCGCGGCCAAGCGCATGGAAGCGGCCGACAACAGTTACGCCGATTCTCCCGACCTGCGTTTTCCTTACGTCCTCTCCACCTATCGACTGACCGAGCATCACACCGCCGGAGGAATGAGCCGCTATGTCTCGCATCTGGCCGAGTTACAGCCAGAACTGTTTTGTGAGATCTCCACTGAACTCGCCGCCGAACTGAAAATTCAACACGGCGACTTTGTGACCATCGAGACGCCTCGGGGAAGAATTCACGCTCGCGCCATGGTCACGCCGCGAATCGCTCCCATTCACATCGCCGGAAAAGTTACGCATCAGGTGTGCCTCCCTTACCACTGGGGATACAAAGGACTGATCAAAGGCGACATCGCCAACGATCTCATCGCTCTTTCCGAAGAGCCGAATGTTCGCATCATGGAAACTAAGTCGCTTCTGTGTAATTTGACACCCGCAAAAGAACATAAGTCTTCGCGGCACTTGCACTCGGGACCAAAGGAGAAAGCGATCGCATGAGCGTAACTGCATTCCTTACCGATTCCACTCTCTGCATCGGATGCAAGGCCTGCGAAGTGGCTTGCAAAGAGTGGAACCAGCTTCCGAGCGATGGCTTCGACTGGACCGGATTCTCTTACGACAACACCGGTCAACTCGGGCATTCCACCTGGCGCCACGTCCAGTTTGTCGAAGGCGGCGTCATTCCCGGGCAAGGAGGGAATTCGCCGGAGAATTTTTCCTGGGGATTCTCTTCCGATGTGTGCAAACACTGCGAAAATGCAGGATGCCTCGAGGCTTGCCCAACCGGCGCGATCGTGCGTACCGAGTTTGGCGGAGTATTTATTCAGCCGGATGTTTGCAATGGATGCGCCTACTGCGTTGTGACCTGCCCATTCGGTGTAGTCGAGCGCAATCCCGCCGATGGCAGGGCATTCAAATGTACGTTCTGCTACGACCGGCAAAAAGAAGGATTGAAGCCCGCATGCGCAACCGCGTGCCCGACCGAATCAATCAAATTTGGCGAGATAGACGAACTTCGAGTGAGTGCTCAGCAGCGTCTGACTAAACTGCAAGAAGACGGATTTACCGACGTCCATCTATACGATCCGCAGGAATCCAGCGTAGGCGGCATTCACGCTTTCTTCATCGTTCGCGGCGACCCCAAAACATACAATCTGCCTCCGCGGCCGGAAGTTCCAACTACATATCTGCGCAAAGGCTGGATCTCTGCCGGCATCGCAGCTGGATTGATGTTGGCCGGAACATTATTTGCGTTCAGCAAAGGGAACATTCGATGAACCCTCCGATCGCAGCCAACAGCCGTGAAGCGCGGGAACAACGACTCCTCGAAATTCGCCGCGAAGCGGAAGTGCAAGGCAGTGTCTCGCCCAGAATTGAGCCCAAGCAAACCGAATCCATGCAACCGGTGACCGCGGGAGCTTCCGCACAAACTGGCTACTACGGAACCCCGGCGTTAAAGCGGCCGCAATGGACCCAAGAAGTTCCATTGTACTTTTTCGTCGGAGGACTATCGGGCGCAGCCTCTCTAATCGCCGCGATAGCTCGATTGTCGTCGGAGGATGCTCGGCTCGTCCGTCATTCACGTTGGCTGGCGGCCATCGGCGGCCTGATTTCTCCAGCGCTTCTCATCGCGGACCTTGGCGTACCTTCACGTTTTCTGAACATGCTTCGCGTTTTCAAAATTCAAAGCCCCATGTCGGTGGGATCGTGGACCTTGGTTGCATTCTCCAACAGCGCCGCGGCCACGGCTGTTTTAGGCGAATTCGAAAAGCGTCGTCCGAACCGCGCAGTCAGTGTGCTGACCGATGCATCGCAAATCGCCTCCGCTCTGACTGGTCTGGTGTTGTCCACTTATACCGGAGTTCTGATCGGAGCCACGACAATCCCAGCGTGGAACGAGCACGTCTCGACCCTCCCGATCCACTTCGCTGCGTCCGGCACTGCCGCAGCCGCGGCAATTCTGGAGCTGTCGGGAAACGAGTCGGCAGCGCTCAACCGAATCGCCCTTGGTGCAGCAGCCATAGAAACTGCCATGGGCGCTTCGATTGAATTGAACTCGTCGCCCGGCACGAAAGCGCTTAAATCCGGCGTCAGTGGTTGGGCCATGCGAGCAGCAGGCGTTCTCTCCGGCCCGCTTCCACTCGCGCTACGATTGCTGTCTTTGGGAACAAGCAATACTCGAGAACGAAAACTGCGTCGCGCCGCTGCCATTTCTTCCATCGCAGGCTCGCTTCTCACGCGCTGGGCCTGGGTGCATGCCGGAAAAATTTCCGCCGACGATAATTCCGTCCCACTTCAGCTTCATTCCTCAACCGAGTAGATGGGCCTGATTAATTGGGTTTGATTAACTCAGAGGAATACACTGAATTCATGCAGCGCAGACAATTCCTTAAAGTGGCAGTGGCCAGCGCGGCCGCTCTCCCCGCGTTATGGATGAATTCGAAGTGGGCTGGCGCAGAAGCGGAACCTGAATCCAGCCCGATCGTATTCAATCAGCTCGGATATCTTCCCAACGCCTCGAAGTTTTTCACGCTGCGCGCTCCGTCCAAAAAGTTCACAGTGCGTGGGCTCAGCAGCGGAGCAATTGTTCTGCAAGGAAAGCCCGGCAACGTCCGCGACGACGCGGCATCGGGTGACCACGTTCAAATCTGTGATCTTTCTGCAATTCGCAAGCCGGGCATGTATGTCCTTGAAACCGATGCCGCTAAAGCTGCGCCCTTTGAAATCGGAAATGATGTCTATCGCCATGCGCTCTGGCTAACCATGCGCGGATATTATGGCCAGCGCTGCGGCTGCAATGTAGATCTGCGCGACGGCTATTCGCATCCCGCCTGCCACTTCAATGCGCAGTTTCATTCGAGTTCTGGGAAGAGCGGTCCATACAAAAATCACGGCGGATGGCACGATGCCGGCGACTACGGCCGCTACATTGTGAATTCCGGAATATCGACCGGAACTTTGTTGTGGGCCTGGGAAATGTTAAACGGAGCGGTCGGCAAACTCGATCTGAAGATTCCGGAATCCGGGGGAAAGATCCCCGACTTTCTCGCTGAAATTCGCTGGAATCTCGACTGGATGCTAACTCTGCAAGATGCCGACGGCGGCGTATGGCACAAGCAGACCAGCGAGAACTTCTGCGGCTTCATCATGCCGCAGGATGACCACCTTGTCAGCTACGTCATCGGCACTGGATCGGCTCCCTATAAGAACACCTGCGCGACCGCCGATCTCGCAGCCGCAGCGGCCATTGCGGCCCGTTGCTACGGCTCTTACGACGATGCCTATGCCAAGAACTGTTTGGAAGCGGCGCGGCGAGCCTATGCATGGGCCAGCAAAAATCCAGCCGTAATCTTTCAAAATCCCGAAGGGGTTCGCACCGGTGAGTACGGCGACACCGACTGCCGTGACGAGATGCTCTGGGCTGCCGCAGAACTGTGGCGCACCACCGGCGAGGAACCATATCGCAAAGCGTTCGAAAGCGGCGTCTCGTATTTGCGAAGCGACAACGAACTCATCGTGAAGACGCCTTCCTGGAACGACCTTTCAGCTTTCGCGTTATGGACCTACGCAATGGCTGACAGAAAAGGGGCCTCAAACGCGTTGCTGGCGCAGATTCGTGACTCCAGTGTCCATGCAGCCGAAAAGTTGGTTCAGAACGGCCGGCAGAACGGCTACGGGAACACGTTGTCGCTCGCAGACTATGTCTGGGGCTCGAATGGAGTAGCCGGAAATCAGTCGCTGCAATTGATTGTCACCGATCGCTTGCAGAAAAATGATGATTTTCGTCACGCCGCCGCGGAGAATCTGCATTACTTGATCGGACGCAATTGCTTCGGTCTCTCGTGGGTCACGCAGTTGGGCTCAAAAGCGTTCCAGCATCCTCATCATCGGCCAAGCACCGCTGACAATATCGCCGCTCCGTGGCCCGGCTTGCTTTCTGGCGGCCCAAACGCCCGTCCCGGCGACCGCGTGGCTGCGTCGCTTCCGAAACGTCCGCCAATGCAAATGTACAAAGATGATCAAGCAGCATATTCCCTGAATGAAATCGCTATCAACTGGAACTCTCCGCTTGTATTCCTGTTAGCTTCGCTGAACGTATCGTAACCACTCAACTCAAGCGCCGATGTCCTTGGCCTGAACCAGCGTGATCCAGATTGTGAATTCTTCGATTAACACAGCTGTAACATTGAGGTGTCGCTGCACGCGTCGGCGCAATGTTCGTAAGTCATCGGGCGAGCCTGCCGCATCAAACGAGGTATCCTGTTAGTAGGAGTTCCTTCCATGACAGCCTCATCTTCAAGTCTTGCCAATCACGGAGTGGCAGCCTCAAACGAAATCTCTTCGCCTCTCCCCCCGGAGGAACTCCGGAAAATCCATGCATATTGGCGCGCCTGCAATTATCTATCGGTGGGAATGATTTACTTGCGCGCGAATCCTCTGTTACGCGAACCGCTGAAGCCGGAGCACATCAAGAATCGGCTGCTTGGTCACTGGGGCTCAGATCCGGGGCAATCTCTGATTTGGGTGCATCTGAATCGACTCATCAAAAAATATGACCTGGATGTCATGTACATCTCCGGCCCCGGTCACGGCGCACCGGCCACGCTAGCCAACTCCTATCTCGAGGGTCACTACTCCGAAATTTATCCCGACAAAAGTCGCGACGAAGCCGGCTTGCTCAAGTTCTTTCGCCAATTTTCATTTCCCGGTGGAATTGGCTCGCACTGCACGCCGGAAACGCCCGGTTCCATTCATGAGGGCGGTGAGCTCGGTTATTCCATTTCGCATGCTTACGGAGCGGCGTTCGACAATCCTGATCTTATCGTCACCGTCGCCATAGGCGACGGCGAGGCCGAAACCGGTCCGCTGGCGACCTCATGGCATTCCAACAAGTTCCTGAATCCCATTCGCGATGGTGCCGTTCTGCCGGTGCTGCACCTCAACGGCTACAAGATCGCGAATCCAACGGTCCTTGCGCGCATTCCACATGATGAATTGGAATCGCTTCTGATTGGATACGGCCACAAACCCTACTTCGTCGAGGGCGACGATCCGTTTGCCATGCATCAGAAGATGGCTTCGACATTGGAGCAATGCATTCTGGAGATTCGTTCGATCCAGAAGCATGCCCGCGCGACTGGAGATGTTGCTCGTCCTCGCTGGCCGATGATCGTTCTTCGTTCCCCGAAGGGCTGGACGGGGCCGAAAGAAGTGGACGGGCACAAAGTAGAAGGCTCGTGGCGAGCGCACCAGGTTCCTGTCGCCGATCCGGTCACCAACAGGAAGAGTCTGAAAATTGTCGAAGACTGGATGCGCAGCTACAAGCCCGAAGAACTATTCGACGCCCACGGAACGCTTGTACCAGAACTGCAAGATCTCGCGCCCTCGGGTCCGCGACGCATTTCCGCCAATCCTCATGCAAACGGCGGACTGCTGCGCAAAGAACTCGAACTGCCCGATTTTCGCGATTATGCTACGACGGTTAAAATGCCGGCCACATCCTATGTTTCACCCACAGATGTGCTGGCGCATTTTCTGGCCGGGGTCATGCGCCGCAATATGGATTCTTTTCGTGTCTTCGGCCCCGATGAGACGGCCTCTAACAGGCTCACAGCGATCTATGCCGCTTCCAAGAAGACCTGGCTCGCTCAATACATGCCGGAAGACGCCGACGGCGGCGAACTGGATGTGGCGGGCCGTGTGATGGAAATGCTGAGCGAGCACACACTCGAAGGCTGGTTCGAAGGCTACGTTCTAACCGGCCGCCACGGCCTATTTTCCAGCTACGAGGCCTTCATCCACATCATCGATTCCATGTTCAACCAGCACGCGAAGTGGCTGGAGAAGTCGAAGAAAGAGATCTCTTGGCGTGCGCCGGTACCCTCGATCAACATTCTCATCACGTCACTAGTCTGGCGACAGGATCACAACGGCTTCACCCACCAGGATCCCGGCTTTCTCGACGTGGTCACGAACAAGAGTCCAGACATAGTGCGAATTTATTTACCGCCCGACGCGAATTGTCTGCTGAGTGTGGCCGATCATTGCCTGCGCTCGCGCGATTACGTGAACGTCATCGTCGCCGACAAGCAGGACCATCTTCAGTATTTGTCGATGGACGATGCGGTGAAGCACTGCACAAAAGGTATTGGCATTTGGGATTGGGCCTCCACCGATGATGAGAGCGACCCTGATGTGGTCATGGCCTGCGCTGGCGATATTCCGACGATGGAGTCGCTCGCCGCAGTCGCCATTCTGAAAGAACATTTCGCCGATCTGAAAATTCGCTTCGTGAACGTGGTCGATCTTTTCCGGCTCATGCCTGAGAGCGAACATCCGCACGGGCTCTCCGATCGCGATTTCGATTCCTTGTTTACCGTCGACAAGCCGGTCATCTTCAACTTTCATTCCTATGCGTCGCTCATTCACAAGCTCACTTACCGGCGCAAGAACCACGAGAACATTCACGTCCGCGGCTACAAAGAAAAAGGAAACATCAATACGCCCCTCGAACTTGCCATCATCAATCAGATCGACCGCTTCGACCTGGCGATCGACGTCATCGACCGCGTTCCACGCCTCCAGTCCGTTGGAGCCCACGTCAAGGAATGGCTGAAAGGCCAGGTCATCGAAAGCGTCAATTACGCTCACGCCGAAGGCATCGATAAAGAAGAAATTCGAAACTGGAAGTGGCCGGGGTAGGGATGGCAAAAGAGCCAACCAGCAATACCGCCGGCAACGACGGCCCCATCCTCGTCCTCAACAGCGGCTCGTCTTCCCTCAAGTTCGGTATCTACCTTCCTGGCGACACCGACGAAGAACCTCGGATCACTGGAAGTGCCGAGGGAATCGGCCGCGACAATGGTTCGCTGAACATTCGTGCTTCAGACGGAAAGGCGCTTCTGCAGCGCGACAGCATTCACGAATCCCAAAGTGACGCACTGAATGCGCTCGCTTCTGCGATACGCGAACATAGCGGCGACACTCCGCTCGCAGTTGGACACCGCATCGTTCACGGCGGACCGAATCTCTGCAAACATCAAATCATTACTCCGCAAGTGCTGGATCATCTGCGCGCGGCAACCCACTTTGCACCGCTGCACATTCCGCAGGCTTTGAAACTGATCGCAGCCGCACAATCGATTTTTCCGTCGGCTACGCAGTTCGCGTGCTTCGACGACGCTTTTCATCAAACGATTCCTGAAGTCGCTTCACATTTCGCATTGCCTCAACGTTACTTCGACGCCGGAATTCGGCGTTATGGCTTTCACGGTATTTCCTACGAATCGCTTGTGCATCACTTCGGCGCGAAACTCCCTGAACGCGCGATCTTCGCGCATTTAGGTAACGGGTCCAGTCTTTGCGCGCTGCGAAGTGGAAAATCCATCGATACAACCATGGGGCTCACTCCCACTGGCGGAATTCCCATGGGTACACGATCGGGCGACCTCGATCCGGGCGTAATTATTTACCTGCTGCGAACGGAAAAGTTCGACGCCGGCAAAGCTGCCGACAAATTAGAAGACCTGCTGAATCATCAGTGCGGACTCTTCGGCCTGTCATCCGGCGAGAGCGATGTGAAGGCGCTGACCGAACGGGCCAACCGGAACGATGCCAACGCGTCTTTCGCTCTCGATGTCTTCGCTCTCGCGATACGAAAGGCAATCGGCGCATACATAGCTCTGCTTGGCGGCATCGATCTGCTCGTCTTCACCGGCGGCATTGGAGAGCACAGCGGCCGCATTCGCTCGGCGGCAACGGATGGCCTCGAAACTCTTGGCCTTACGCCAGACAAAATTCAGATTGTCCCCACGCAAGAAGAGCTGCAGATCGCTCGCCACGTTCGCACGATGATGACCGCAACCCAGTAGAGCGTGAAGCAACGTAACAGATTTCGGCCAGTGTAACTTATATGTTACAATGAACTGTGATTGATCTTCGCCGCTATATCACTTCCGAAGGCAAGGATGTGTTCGGCGAGTGGCTGGCAAGGCTGAAGGATGCTCGTGCCCAAGCAAAGATCATAATTCGTCTCGATCGAGTTGCTGCGGGTAACTTTGCGGATTGCAAGACGCTGGGCGGTGGGGTCAGCGAGTTACGGATCGATTGGGGACCGGGTTACCGCGTGTACTAGGCCACGATAGGCAAGTCCAGCGTTCTGTTGCTGACAGGCGGGGACAAGCGCAGACAATCGGTCGACATCGAAAGGGCGGTCGCTTATCTGCAGGACTACAAAGAAAGGATCAGAAAAGTATGAAGCGCAAGACCAGTATTTCGCATGACGAGGCCGTGATTCGTGAACTGCGGAATAATCCGCGTTTTGCGGTGGAATACCTGAAAGCCGCACTTGAGGAAGACGGCGAACCTCAAGTTATGCTGATCGCACTGCGCCGCGTGGTGCAGGCACACGGGATTGCCAAAGTTGCAAAGACCGCAGGAGTCGAACGCGAAAGTCTTTACCGTGCTCTCTCAAAACGGGGGAATCCGAGGCTCTCCACACTGGCTGCGGTGACCAAAGCAGTCGGATTGAGACTGACGGTCGAATCCGCGGGGTAAGCATTTTCGCACAAATCGGAACGCCTGAGTCCGCTCTCCTCATGCCGTAGAATCAACTCTTGCTACTTACAATTGAAAAGCTCATTTATGGTGGCGACGGCCTCGCCCGTCTACCTGCCGATCCTCAAACGACCTCAGACCCCAGTCGCGGCAAAGCCGTATTCATCCCCTTCGTCTTGGCGGGAGAAAAAATCGAAGCTTCCCTTACCGAACAGAAGCCGGGCTTCGCGCGAGCCAGAGCTGAAACCGTAATCGATCCCTCTCCGCACCGCGTCGAGCCGGGTTGTCCATACTACGGGCGTTGCGGCGGCTGCCATTACCAGCATGCCGCGTACGAGCATCAGCTTGAGATTAAGAAAGAAATTCTACGCGAGACTCTGCGGCGTACAGCCAAGCTGGAATTGCCGTTCGACATTCAGGTGCATCCTTCACCGCCGTGGAACTATCGCAACCGCTCGCGCTTGCAGGTGCAGTTCACTCCTAAATTCTCGGCAGGATATTTCAGACTGGGGTCTCACGAGCTGCTGGATGTGGAAGAGTGCCCCATCAGTTCGCCGCTGATCAATCGCGGCATCGCCGCACTATGGCAAAGCGGCCGAGCCGGCAAAGTTCCGCAGGGTATTCGGGAGGTTGAGTTCTTCGCCAACGCAGAGGACACACAACTCCTGCTGGAGATACGGTGCGCAGGAGCGGCTCGCCGCGCTGCCGTGCGCCAGTGGACGGAAGAATTTCGCGCCGCCCTGCCCGAGGTTGCCGGAATCGTAGCCTTTCGCGAACCGAATCCCGGCGACCGCAAAGCCGGTACACAGGAAATCCTGGTTGTCGTCGGCGCGTCGTTTCTTACTTATCGAACTGAGCGAGCAGCTTACCGCGTTAGCGCGGGTTCGTTTTTTCAAACCAACCGTTACCTCACCGACGAACTCATAAGAATCGTTACCGCGAACCAAGCAGGCCAGTTTGTTCTCGATCTTTATGCTGGCGCTGGATTGTTTTCCACAGCCCTGGCTTGTGACTTTCATCACATCGTTTCTGTTGAGTCGTCACAGACATCCTCAGCCGATCTCTCCTACAATCTTCCCGCAAACGGAAAGGCAGTTCAGGCCACCGCAGAACAGTACTTGGATCGGACAAAGAATTCGGTGCGCACAAGGAAGAGTGGAGACGCGACCGGCGTGAAACCCGACTTGGTGGTCGTCGACCCGCCACGCACCGGCTTGGGAGAACGCGTGGCGCGGTCGCTTGGGAATATGGGCGCTCCGCGCATTATTTACGTCTCTTGCGACCCGGCGACGCTGGCGCGCGATCTAGTGATCCTGCTCGCCGCCGGTTATCGCACGGAGCAAATTCATTTGGTGGACCTGTTTCCGCAAACCTTCCACATGGAAACTGTGGTTCACCTCGTTCGATGAGATCTGGTTCGACGAGATCTAGTTCAATGAGATCCCATCGGATAGTCGTCCCCGGCTGCAGGCCCTGGCGCAATTTCGCGGCGTAGCTGACCTGGTAGTAGATATAGACAAGGCGGCACCATCCAACCCATGATTTCGCCGCCCAGATCCGTCGGACCTGCTGCCTTCCAATACAAGGCGGGCCGTCAACCCATGCTGTGGGCGGCGTTGGCCTATTCTCTGGGAATTGTCGCCGGATTCTACTTCTGGCGTCCTGCCCTGTGGTGGCTTGTCGCCGCGGCCGCATTCGCCGCCGCTGCGGCTTACTTCGCCGGTCGCCGGTCCGCTCTAGGGTGGTCGCTCGCGCTGGGATCTATCTTTTTAGCTGGAGCACTCCAAATTCAGGCCCGGGAGGCCGCAACCCGGACCGATATCAATATTGAACCCTATGCCGACCGCGAGGAACTGCAAATCGTCGCCCATGTCACTCGCGACGGCCGCCTGCAGCCAGCTGGCTTCAACGAACTTCGTCAAACAGTCGATGTCGAGTCCGAAGAAATTGAAACCCCCTCCGGAAAAAGTGAAGCTGTACATTCCGGAATCCGCCTGAGCATCTACAGCCCGCGTCCGCGCGATCCGAGTCCAAACCTAAACGCCGAGACGGCAACAGCTTCCAACTCCATCCGCCTTTACCACTACGGAGACCGCATCCGATTTCTCGCGAAGCTCAAGCTACCGCGGAATTTTCGCAATCCCGGAGCCTTCGATTATCAGGGATATCTTCTCAATCGAAGCATTGTCGCCTTGGCTTCGACCAAACAGGAAAATGTCGAGCAGCTGCCTGGATTTTCTGGCAGCCGAATGGAACTCTGGCGCAGCCGTCTGCACCGCGGAGTTGTCCACAAGGTGCATGAACTTTGGCCTGCGCGTGAGGCTGCCCTCATCGATGCCATGGTCATCGGCGAAGAAGCCTTCATCGACCGGGATACGCGCGTTGACTTTCAGCGTTCCGGCACCTACCACGTTCTGGTCGTCTCAGGAATGAACGTCAGCATCCTCGCCTTCGTCGTGTTCTGGACGCTGCGCCGGTTGCATCTCGGCGATGTCCCGGCCACGCTGCTGACGGTATTATTCTGCGTTGCCTATGCCTTCACCACCGAAGTCGGAGCGCCGGTTTGGCGGGCCACACTAATGTGCTCTATTTACCTGGGCACGCGCCTGCTCTACCGTGGCCGCGCCATGGTCAACGCTCTCGGTGCAGCCGCTCTGGGATTGCTCGTCTTTGACCCACGCCAGCTTTTCACCGCTAGCTTTCAGATGACCTTCGTCTGCGTGCTCATCGTAGCCGCCATCGGCATTCCGATTCTGCAACGCACGTCGCAACTCCAGAAGCAAGCGCTGGCCAACTGGAATTCGAGAGACTACGCGGCGCATCTTCCGCCGCGAGTGGCGCAGTTTCGCGTGGACTTGCAATTCATCGCCGCGCGGCTCGCGCGTTTTGTGGGGAAGAAATGGTCATGGCGGCTGGTCCGCTTCGGCGCAGCATTCTGTATTCAAGCGGTTGAATTGCTTTTCATTTCAGCGATTATGCAAATGGGTTTGGCGCTGCCCATGGCGTATTACTTCCATCGCGCCACCACCATCGGACTGCCATCCAACGCCATCGTCGTGCCCTTAACGCAGTTAATGATGCCCATGGCCGTCGCAGCGATTGGCCTGGGATACATTTCACCCTGGCTGGCGAAACTTCCGGCGCTTTTAACGACCATCGCACTTCATTCCATGACCGGCACCGTCCACGGGCTCGGTTCCCTGAGACTGGGGCTCCTCCGAGTCGCCGACCTGCGCGTGCCCATGCCTTCGGCCCTTGTAATTGCTCTCGCCGCCGGCGCGCTGGTGTTGGCGATGTGCGCCGCGCGCCGTCGCAGACTGTTCGTCATCGCCGGATTGGCAGGCATTCTTGCTGCAGCCTTTGTGCTCGCATTCATCCCATCTTCGCCACGCGTGCACCCGGGTGTCCTGGAAGTCACATCCATCGACGTGGGCGAGGGCGATTCCATTTTGCTGGTCACACCGCAAGGCCGCACTTTGCTGGTCGACGCTGGCGGCCCCATCGGTCCCAACGGCTCGCAACTCGACTTCGGTGAAGATGTAGTCTCTCCCTATCTGTGGGAGCGCGGGATCTCCCGCCTCGACGCTGTCGCAATTACCCACGGCCATTCTGATCACATCGGCGGCATGATCGCCGTGCTGAAAAATTTTCGACCGAAAGAATTATGGGTGGGTTTGCTGCCGCCAAGTCAGGCGCTGGAGAACGTTATTGCCACGGCAGAAGCGCTCGGGGTGAAGGTAGTACGCCATTGGGAAGGCGATGAGTTCAACCTCGGAGGAGCAACGGTAAGCGTGCTGTTTCCGCCGCGCGATTGGGCTGCAGGCCCAGCCCCACAAAACAGCGACTCGATGGTATTGCGCGTAAGCTTAGGCGACTCGTCAGTTCTGCTCGAGGGAGACGCGGAGAAGCAGGTGGAACGTCGCGTGGCTGCGCTGCATCATCCCACCGCGAGTCTGCTCAAGGTTGGGCACCATGGCAGCTCCAATGCCACCACTTCGGAACTGGTTGCATCCGCGAAACCGCAGTTCGCGATTATTTCCGTAGGCTCCGGCAATTCGTTCGGCCTGCCGCGCACCGAAATTCTGAAACGACTGACCGACGCCGGCACTCGAGTTTATCGCACCGATCTCGATGGCGCGGTCTCCTTCTATCTCGACGGCCACTCGGTCACGCCTGCGGTGGCGGCTCTTCAATAATCTGAATGTCCGCAGTGTCGTCATCCTCGGGCGACGACCGGCGTCCTTCCGCAATCAACCGCCGTGCGGCCTCCGCATCCTCTTCGCGCACCAGCAGAATCGTTCCACCTAAACCCGGAAACGCATCCTGCACCAGCGACGCCGAAGTAAGATCACTTTCAATGCCCGCCGAATCGAGCAATCCCTTCACCACTAGCGCTTCCGGTTCCTGCTCCGAATCGAACACCTTGACTAGTTTCTCGTTAGGATCAGGACGCTGCTGCGCGTCAGCGGAAGTATTGCCAGATTCAACCATGAACATCTCCAGTTCTGGAATCGATTACCCACCAATCCCGTGTAGTGATTTTACTCCTCAGCCGATGCGTCTTTTTGCAAAACTGAATTGGCGTACAGGGTGGATGCGGCTTCGCAGACAAGGGTTGTGAAGCCGACGCCCGTTGGCAACGGGCGTCGTTGAAACATCCCATTTCGGGGCTCGTGACTCAATCGAGTTTTTCGTACCATAGTCCGGCGTCATCCTGAGTGCAGCCGTTTTTCAGGCGGAACGAAGGATCTCCCACTTGCCGCATCTGTGGGAGATCCGACCCGTGGCTAAGTACACCGGTCTCGGGAGAACGCACTCAAAAAGGTTCAACACGACACCTTCGTGTTATTGCTTTCTCTAATAACTGCGGCAGAATGGCTTAACAGGCCGCAACGCCTTCTCGCGTGGCGCGTCCAAAACCATGGGGACGAGAAAAGGGGATACCGTGAACATTCATCACCAAGCCGGGCAGAGACCAAACTTTCCGATAGCGGATCAAGAGGCCTTGCGCGAACGCGAAGAGGAAGCCCGAAAGATCCGCCGCCTGCAAGTGATGATCAGTATGGTCATGTCCGTCATCGGCCAAGATCCAAACCTCACCGTTGAAGAAGCTTCAGAACTGGCCGCTGGCGCCAAGCGCGCCGCCCTCGCCATGTTCCCCGACAAAGAACTCGCCTACGACCTGCTCTACAAGCCTCGCCTGCAGCGCCTGATGAAAGAGCGCTTCCGGTTGCAATAGCCCTATCAGCGGATCGGCCTGACAAATCGAACAGTTCCCAGGTCACAGCAGGGATTTGTGCAATTGCGATCTTGCGTCAGCTGAGACTATGAGCGAATTTTCGCGTTCATCCCGGAGACCTCGGGGGTTGCCCCAGGATGAGGATCAACGCGATATACATTATGAACATCTCGGGCAAACCTAGGACCACGACGAGCAATGGGTTCCCGCGCCAAGCGGGAGGCAGAAGGATAAGAAAGAGCAGAAAATGCAGCAGCGCCGCCGCGGACAGCGTAGCCCAGAATGTTGAACGGCGAGCGTATGGCCAATAGGTCCTTGCCGGAAAACCGAATACAAATCCAGCCGTGATGACGGGCGCAACCCACCCCATCAAAATGGATGTATTAATGTCAGCGCGTGCCAATTGAACAGTCCCCACGACGATAAGAAACCCAACGACGCAGTAGATCGACCAGTCTCGGACAGCCGCAGCAGAAACGCCGCGTCGCGAAACTCTGCGCACGCACCATCCAATCATCGCGAGTAGCGCAACAAGCAGCGCGAACAACACCGGGCTCATGACGCCCCATCCTGCGCGACTGCAAGAGAGCCTGTCAACCTCGACTGACCACTCCTACTCATCCACCACGGAATTCCTAAGCGTCCCGACTCCCTCCACGCTAACCTCCACTACGTCTCCCGCCACCACCGGCCCCACCCCCGCGGGTGTCCCCGTAGGTATCAAATCTCCGGGAAACAAAGTCATCGCCTGCGCGATATGCCGGATCACCACATCCAGCGCGAAAATGAAATGCCGCGTATTGCCGTCTTGCTTAATCTCGCCGTTCACGCGCGTCTGCACGCCGACTCCGGCCCACGGATCTATTTCGTCCGTCACCACCGGCCCCACCGGGCAAAACGTATCGAAGCCCTTTGCGCGTGTCCACTGCCCATCTTTATTCTGCAGATCGCGGGCCGTAACGTCATTCACACACGTATATCCGAGAATGTATTGCCGGATGTCCGCATCCGCAGGCGGCTGGTAGCAGGTCTTGCCGATTACCACTCCCAGTTCGCCCTCATAGTCAACGCGCTGCGAAATCTTTGGACGCCGCACCGTCCCTCCGGGCGGCAACAAAGAAGAAGTAGCTTTCAGAAAAATCAACGGCTCCTGTGGTATATCATGTCCCAACTCGGCCGCATGCTCGCGATAGTTGCGTCCGATGCAAACAATCTTCGACGGCCGCACCGGAGGCAGCAGAGTAGCCTCTTCCAGCGGAATCGCTTCGATGCGCCGCGTGCGCAAGCTTTCCATATCTCCGTCGGCATCCTCGGGAGCAGTCAGCAGTATCCGCACAATCGCGTCCCGGCCGCCAAGAGACTCGACCAGCCCATATTGAACCTGTCCATTGAGTTGAAATCGGCAATATCTCATCGTCATCTATCTAACCATATCTATCGAAAGCGAAGCGCGAGGAAGCGAAATATTTCTGCCTCCCAACGACCCGCACGCAGTCTGCTTTCTGCTTTCAACCAATGAAATCAGCAGCCGCCGGGATATCTGATATAGTAAGCGCCGGGACGTGTTGGGGTTCACGAAACCGAAGATTTCCCGAAATCTCGCGTGACTACCCACCCGAATAAGTTGAGGGCATCCCCCGTCCTCGCAGGAGTCATTCCGTGCAGCTCGCCACTTCACCAACGCCCATGGAAGGAGATGCCGCTTCGCCTGGCATGCGCTGTCACCTGCCTGCTTTATAGCCAGATTTCCTCCTTCGCTCAGGTGCCGAATATAAACATGGGACTCGATGGAGGGTTTGCGCAGGTGGACTTCGCGCAAATGTATCTAGATCAGGTCAACCGGCATGCCCAGGAACGAGAAAAACAGAAAGCAAAAAACGACGAACTGATTCAGTCCGGTGCCGTTTCAGCATTTGACCTGGAAGCTCCCAACAAGGCAATCGAGGAGTTTAACCGCGCAACTTCTTTGATGAAGGCGCAGCAGTCGAAAGAGGCCGTCAAGCATCTGCAAAAAGCGATTGCTGCTTATCCCAAATTTATTTCGGCACATATTGGCCTTGGACTCGCCTACCTCGATCAGGAGGATGTGGTTCAGGCTCGCGCTGAATTTGAAGAAGCCGCCAAGCTCGATCCAAAATTTCCCGGATCATTTTTGAATCTCGGGCTCGTGGCCTTGTCGAGAAACGATTTTGCCACCGCTCTGCCGGATCTTGAAAAGGCCGTCTCTCTGCGGCCCAAAGACCCCAGGATACTGTCCTCATTGGCGTACGCGCAAAACGGAACTCACCAATATCACGAAGCCTTGCAAACCGCGGCATTAGTGCACACGCTCAATCACAAAGGAATGGCTAACGTGCACTACGTGGCTGCGTCAGCAGCTATGTCTCTCAAAGATTACGACGCCATGGAGCGGGAGCTGAATTTCTTTCTGAGTGAAGATCCAACCAATGCCTACGCACCTATGGCCCGCCAAAATTTGGCAGCACTCGCCCATGACAAGGCAGTTCGCGCGGCCGCGGCTGCCGGTCCAACGCAGGCCAACACAACTCTGGTTGCTTCCCTCCGCCCTCAAAGTTTCCCCAACAGCGAAAGATTGAAATCGCAGCTAAGCACTGCTGGCGAAGAGTCTGACAGCGAGAGCTGTGTAGAATGCGACACTGAAGCAGAGGCCGGCGTGCCTTCGCCCGCGACTCCTTCGCCCTCCACG
This sequence comes from uncultured Acidobacteriaceae bacterium, assembly GCA_963801885.1. Taxonomy (GTDB): domain Bacteria; phylum Acidobacteriota; class Terriglobia; order Terriglobales; family Acidobacteriaceae; genus Sulfotelmatobacter. The sequence continues at coordinate 378,414 of CAWDGL010000008.1, read as the reverse complement.
CCTCGTTCCAGTCCGGCTGTGCCATGGACCATTCACACCAATGTCGACCAGGTGACACTCTTTTTCTCCGTCACCAGTCACGGACACATGGTTGACGATTTGCGGCAGTCCGACATTCGAATTCTCGACGACAACAAGCCGCCCGAAAGAATTGAACAGTTCGCTCCTCAATCAAAGCTTCCGCTCCGCCTGGCTTTGCTCGTCGACACCAGTGGTTCGGTGCACGACCGGTTTTCATTCGAGAAACACGCTGCCACGGAGTTCGTTAAGAAAATGTTAAGTGGCGCCTCCGACCGGGGGTTTATAGCTGGCTTTTCCGAAGACACAATCGTGACGCAAGACTTCACTTCGGAATCCGGCGAATTGGGAAATGGAATCGATAAGCTCACAAATGGAGGGGGAACAGCGCTCTTCGACGCGGTCTCGTTCGCCTGTCGAAAGCTGGCAGCGTATCCCGAACGCCAGCGGGTAGCGAGAGTTTTGGTTGTTCTCAGCGACGGCGAAGACAACTCCAGCCATAGCAGCCTGAACCAGAGTCTCCATGCCGCCGAGCGCGCGGGCGTAACCATCTATACCGTCAGCACACGCGAAGATCGCGGCGACAAAACCGATGCTGACCGGATTTTAGAAGTACTGGCGGAGCGAACCGGAGGCGAGGCCTTGTTTCCCGGCGATATCCTTACTCTGGGCAAGTCGTTCGATAAGCTGCACGATTTAATCCGCAGCCGCTACTTCGTGGCCTACAAACCTGCCAATTTTCTGCCCAATGGAAGTTACCGCGCCATCAGCGTCGTCGCCGAGAAAGACGGCAAACACTTGCAGGTCCGGTCCCGCAAAGGCTACCGCGCTCGTCTGGCTGCGGTGTCGAACTGAGCACACTGGAGATGAAAACGTCTCTCAAGCATTCAGCACAGCGGTTTTCACGGTACTAACTCATTGGCCTCGTCCGAGCGCATACTCTCGTTCCCGCGAATATCGACCGCTGAAACAGAATAGAAATACCGCTTTCCCGATACGACCTCGGTATCGCGATACGCGGGCGTCTTCACCAATTCCGCATTCAACTTTATCGCCGGAGTCCCTTCTTCATGACGATAAATGCTGTATCCAGCAAGATCTAGGCTGCTCACCGGAGCCCAAACCAAATCGACAAACAATTTCTGTCCGGGCCCAGAAGATACCGCCTGCAGCCCGACAGGAACCGCCGGAGGAAATATATCGTTCGCGAAAACCTTGATCTCTGGCGTGTCGTCACCCTCGATTTCCAGCTTCGGCTTGTTCTCCTCCGCGATTACCGTAACTGTTTCTGCGCGGTATACGTAGGTCTTCTGCCATTCGATGCTCGAGTCCGTGAAAGTGAAACTGGAATGACTGAAACTGGAATGACTGAAACTGCGCTCGCTTTTCGCCGGAACCTCGCCAGCTACAACCGTCTGCGTACTCCCTTCCAGCCGTCTATACACGCGGTAAACAAAGTGCTCAGAAGGTGTGGAAGCCGACGCCGGAGCTTCGCCAGTCCAACTCAGTACGACTCCCAGATCCGTAACGCGCGCAGCAAAATCACTCGGCGGCGGAAGAGTGCGAGCCATCGAAACTTTGACTTGGTTGGAAAGCCCAGCTCCGCGGCCCTCGGCGTTGAGCACTTCAACGGCGTAAGTAATGAACTTTTCGGGCTCGTCGGTTTGCAACTGCCCGGCTAGCGAATCCGTATAGGATCTCGTAGTTTTCGGTTTCGGAGATTGCGTAAACGACTGGCGCGGCGTCGCCCCTAGAGCGATCTCGCCCACCACGGCACAGTGCGTCATCTTCGTTTCCAGTCCTCTGCAAATCTGTGCGGTGCCGAAAGTTCGAATCGTCTGCCGATCGGTGGTAACGCTGGGAACGGTCCAAGTGAGAACAACATCTTCGCCTTTGCGCGTGGCCCGAAGATCTGAAGGCGGTTTCGGCAGCCGCAGCGACGGAGGTTGCGGAGGCCCAATGGTCGCACACGCCGTCAATATCCACGGCGCACCCACAGTCAGTAGCAGCCTCGGCGCAGAACGTCTCATGCAAAGATTTAGAGAAGAATACAAAGTAAAAACTAAACCACAGAAGGCACAGAGAGCACAGAGGAAATATTCTAGAGATCCTCTGTGTTCCTCCGTGTCCTCTGTGGTTAAAAGCTTCTCTACAGAATATACCGAGACAAATCCTGATCTTTCACAATATCCGTCAGCATCTTGCGCACATATTCCGCGTCAATCGTAATATGCTCGCCCTTCTTTTCCGGCGCGTCAAAGCTCAGTTCATCCAATACACGCTCCATAATCGTATGCAGGCGCCGCGCTCCAATATTTTCGGTGCTCTCATTCACCCGGAAGGCGAAATGCGCAATCTCATCCAGCGCCTCAGGCGTGAACTCCAGTTTCACGCCTTCAGTCTCGAGCAAAGCGGTGTACTGCTTCACCAGCGACGATTTCGGCTCGGTAAGAATTCGCACGAAATCTTCCATAGTCAGCGACTGCAACTCCACGCGGATCGGAAAGCGACCCTGTAATTCGGGAATCAGATCGCTCGGTTTCGATACATGAAACGCGCCCGCCGCGATGAACAGAATGTGATCGGTGCGCACCATGCCATAGCGCGTATTCACCGTAGTCCCTTCCACAATCGGAAGAATGTCGCGCTGCACGCCTTCCCGCGAAACGTCCGGCCCATGGCCGCCTTCCCGCCCCGCGATTTTGTCGATTTCGTCCAGAAACACGATCCCCGAATTTTCCACGCGGTCGATCGCCATGCGCGTGACCTGGTCCATGTCGATGAGCCGCTGCTCTTCTTCTTGAATCAGATACTCAAAGGCCTCATTGACCTTCATTTTCCGTTTCTTGGTTCGCTGGCCGAAGATGTTCGGCAACATATCTTTAATGTTGACGTCCATCTCCTCCACGCCCTGATTGGTCAGAATCTCAAATGACGGAAAATTGCGTTCGCGCACATCAATCTCAACCGTTCGTTCGTCCAGTTTTCCCTCGCGCAATTGCTGCCGCAGTTTTTCTCGCGTGCGGCCCGAAGACTCTGCCAGAGACGTGCTTCCGTCGATGACGACTCCGCCAGAAGTTGTACTGCTACCGTCGGACCGTGATGGAGGCGACGGCGGCAGCAGAATGTCCAGCAGACGCTCCTCGGCGTTCAGTTCAGCCTTGTCAGCCACATCCTCCAACTTTTCTTCACGCACATTGTCGATCGCGATTTCCACCAGATCGCGCACCATCGATTCAACGTCGCGCCCCACGTAACCGACTTCAGTAAATTTCGAAGCCTCAACCTTCAAGAACGGAGAATTTGCCAGCTTCGCCAACCGCCGCGCGATCTCCGTCTTGCCCACGCCAGTGGGCCCAATCATAATGATGTTCTTGGGAATAATCTCTTCGGCGAGTTCAGGCGTGAGCTTCTGCCGGCGTGTGCGGTTGCGCAGGGCGATGGCCACGGCGCGCTTCGCGTCCTTCTGGCCAATCACATGTTTATCGAGTTCAACCACAATCTCGCGCGGAGTCAGTTCATCCAGCGCCAGCTGTTCTTCTTCAGCAGATGAGGGAAGGTAGATAGCCATAGAAATTCAGACCTCGTACTTCAGACCTCAGCCCTCGGCAGAGCCTTGCTGAAGTCCGAGGTCTGAGGTCCGAGGTCCGATTTTACAGTTCTTCAATCGTTACCTTGTCATTCGTATAGATGCACATCTTGCCCGCAATCTTCATGGCTTCTTCGGCAATCTGATGCGCGGAAAGCTCCGTGTGCTCCGCCAGTGCTTGCGCCGCTGCCTGCGCGTAAGGTCCACCGCTGCCAATCGCCGCGACCGCACCGTCCGGTTCAATCACGTCGCCCTGCCCGCTCAACAGATAGGTTTGTTCCTTGTCCGAGACGAGCAGCAGAGCTTCCAAATGCCGCAGAAACTTGTCAGTGCGCCAGTCCCGCGCCAGTTCCACCGCCGCCCGCCCCAGGTTGCCGTGATATTGCTCCAGCTTGGCCTCGAACCGGCTGAACAGAGTGAACGCATCCGCCGTCGATCCCGCAAATCCGGCCACAATCTTGTCATTGTAGAGCCGCCGGATCTTCTTGGCCGAGTGCTTGATCACCGACTCACCCAGCGTGACCTGCCCGTCCCCGGCCAGAACGACCTTACCGTCCCGCCGCACCGACAAAACTGTAGTGGATCGTATCAGTCGCTTCGTAGTCATGAGCGCAATCCCTTATTATAACAGCGGATGTCAGCCGAGCCTTGCGTTGCAGCCCGAGCGGCCCGGCAGCCAGAGTCAGGCGTCATGCTGACCGTAGCCGTTTTTCAGGCGGAGGGAAGCATCTCCCTCTGATCGTATTATGGGAGATCCCAGACGCGGATGAAGTACGCCGCGTTTCGGGATGACCGCCTCCGAGAGAATAAAGTGAAACTGAGCCAACTCCAGCATTTTCCGCCATTTGTAGAGTGCTTCAGTAACCCATTCCCGGATTACCACTGTGACATTTACCCATCTCGCCGGCACCCGTACCTTGTAACTCATGCGCCCATCTGCCGCTGTCCTGTGTGAAGACAAACGATCGCTGCAAACCTTGCAATCGACGCTCGAAGATATGGCCATCGATCTGGTGAATTGCTCCTCCGGTCAGGAGGCGCTCGAGTCGGTGATGGCCGGCCGCTGCTCCACACTCATTGTGGACTTCGATCTTCAAGGGGCCAAAGAGGTAATCAGCATGGCCGCCCTGTTGCCTGCCGGCCAAAAGCCTGCGCTGCTGGCGGTCGCCAGCCGGGCATGGCCCGGCACTGGCCAAGCCTTTCAGTCGGGCGCCAACCGGATTCTTTACCGTCCAATTGAAGCTGCCCAATTGAAAGACGCCTTATTGACCGAAAAAAAAGCGCCTAAATCCAATCGCCGGAAGTCTGGCCGCTACGAAGTGAAAACCCTCGTCTACCTTGACCTCAAGAGCGGAACGCTGCCCGCCGTCAGCATCGATATCGGTGAGCATGGCCTCGCTGTGCAAGCCACCGAACCTGTTCCGGTGATTTCGAATTTGGCATTTCGCTGCGTTTTGCCCGGGACCGACTTTACTCTACAAGGACAAGCCGACGTGATGTGGGCCAGCGATCAAGGGCGCGCCGGACTTTTCTTCACCAAACTCTCGAGCGCAGCCCGCAAGCATTTGAAGCAATGGCTCAGCAAGCGGAGTGCTTACAATAAACAAAAGGAAAGCCATGGGGTTCACGACTTAATGCCGCCCGAAGACGCCCACGTCTCGTTCTCCGTCTCGGAATAACGTCGTTGTCATGAAATCGAAGGCTCCCACAGCTGCGAAGCGGCAAAAGAGTGTAGCCCCCTGACTGCTCTGAGCTTGTCGGAGGGGTGCAAGCCGTGGGAACACAAGTAAAAGACCAACCACCCCCGGCGGGGCGAAAGAAAGAAAGAAAGAAAAAGAACGAAAGAACGGTCCCCGACATTTCTGCGTTATCCCAACTCTGCCGTAAAATCGTGCAAGCTCTTCTGATCGCGAAAAGGAAGTCGTCCACTGCCCACATCTTCACCAACTACCGTAGCCTTTAACGGCCATTCCATGGTCGGCCCACTTCGGCGCGTACTGGTCTGCTCGCCTCAAACCGCAGGATGGAATCAGCCCAAACGCCTCTCCGCCTGGCGCGAACTTGGCTTTCATCACGAACCGGTATTCACTGACGCGCAATCTCAACACGCCGCTCTGACCAACGAACTCAAACTCGCCGGCGCGGAAGTAATCGAACTGCCTCCTGACGACCATCTCTCGCTCGATGCCGTCTACGCCCACGATGCCTCGCTCGCCACCGATTTCGGCCTGATCCTCATGCATCCCGGCAAAGCGAACCGGGTTGCGGAAGCCCGCCATCACGGCTCATCCTGCGAGGCGCAGGGTATTCCAACCTTCGGCACGATCACGCCGCCGGGAGCCACAGAAGCTGGAGACATCCTCTGGCTCGATTCGAAGACGCTGCTCATTGGTCAGGGCTATCGCACCAATGCAGCCGGCATCGCGCAAATGCGCGCCTTGCTCGCGCCGAAAGGAGTCGAGGTCTTAACCGCGCCGCTGCCCTACGGTCCCGGCCCGTCGGCGTGTTTGCATTTGATGTCGCTGATCAGCTTGCTCGACGAACAAACTGCGCTCGTCGATCTCCCATGGTTGGCGGTAGAAACAGTGGAACTCTTGAAATCGCGCGGATACAGCTTCATCCCCATCGACGATTCCGAACGCGATACGCTGGCCTGCAACGTTCTCGCGCTCGGCGAAAAACGGCTTCTCGCCATCGAAGAAAATCGCAAAACGAATACCCGCCTCCGCCAAGCCGGATTCGACGTTCGCACCTTTCCCGGCAGCGAAATCTGCATCAACGGCAGCGGCGGTCCGACCTGCTTAACGCGTCCACTGTTGCGAAGCTAACAGTCACGCGCCGGAAATTAAAAGTCTTTCGGCATAGAGGCCACATAAGCGCCCAGCCGCTCGAAACTTTGCGTCCATCCCGCCTGCATGCCCTGCAAATATTGCGGCGCCTGCACCGTAGTCCTAACCACACGGGCCTGCATCGTCAGCGCCGTTTTACCGCCCTGGTCGGCGAAGGTCACCGTGGTCAACACATCGAATATGGGATCGCCTTTTTCATCGAGCGCGCTGCTCAAAAAAACCAGCCGCTCCGGCTCGTCGATTTCTTCAAACACGCCTGTCATTGGATACACCACGCCATTCGGCGCTCGCATGTGGATGCGGATCGCGCCTCCCACTCGCAAATCCACCTCGCACACTGGATTGGTGAATCCAGTCGGCCCCCACCACTGCCGCAGGTGTTTTGGATCGGTCCACACCTTAAATACCAGCTCTCTGGGCGCGTCGAAGACGCGTGTCATCACCAGATCCCATTGCGAGAATTCTTTCGCAGCACTAATCCTTGTGTTGTGTGCGGACATGCTTCTTCTCCCTCTTTTTATTTTTTGAAGTTTGCATTTTCAGTTCCTGCAGATAGGTATCCAACCGGTCGAAGCTCTCCTCCCAAAAACGCCGGTAGTGCTCCACCCATCCCGCCACGTCCTGCAAAGGCGCGGCCCGCAGACGGCATGGCCTCCATTGCGCCTCTCGCCCGCGGGCGATGAGTCCAGCGCGCTCCAGCACTTTCAGATGTTTGGAGATTGCCGGCATGCTCATGGAAAATGGCCCGGCCAGTTCCGTGACCGATGCCTCACCCGATGCCAACCGCGCCAGAATTGCGCGCCGCGTTGGGTCCGCGAGTGCTCCAAAAGTTTCGCTCAATCGATCGTTCATTCGTAACCACCCGTCGTAATAAACCGATTAGTTACATAACTATTAGGTTAAATACATCTTTGGGAGTCGCTTGTCAACCATCTTTTTCTTTTCCCGATTTCGTCTCACTTTTCGGCTTTGCCCAACGAAGTTATCGAATCGTTCGCGTTGGAGTTAGTATGATGGGGCCGATGCTTAAAGAATTTTGTCTAAAACATTCACCAATGCCGGTTTCCCGTCCGCGACCTGTTTTGCTGGTCTTTGCATTAGCATTCGTGGCCGTAAGTTCGGCCGATGCGGCGGCGCAGACCAGCGCCAATCCGCAACCGGGCATTGCTCTGGAAGCCGTATCCGATTCTCATCCGCTTCGCGACGGTATTGAACTTCACGCAGGGCCCGCTTCCGTTCGCATCACGGCGCTTCGCGACGATATCGTTCGTGTCCGCATCTCCGCCGATAGCAATCTGCCCGAAGACGCTTCCTGGGCCGCCCTTTCCGGCCCTCGCGGCAAGTCCATCGACGTGACACCCGTTCAGGAGTCCTCGGCCGTGGGTTTTCGTACGTCCGCACTCGAAGTTCGCGTGGAACGCGATCCGCTTCGCGTAATCATTCTCGATCTCGCCGGCCACATCCTCTGCGCCGATGCCAAGGGCCGACCCGTCAGATTTCAACTCGGCGGATTTTCCGTCACCAAGCAAATGCCCGATGACGAGCACTTTTTTGGCCTCGGCGACAAAGCCGGTTCCTTCGACCGCCGCGAACAGGCCTACACGCTCTGGAACACCGACATCGGTCCGCAGGAATCTGTCGACCCTCTCTACAAAAGCATTCCTTTTTTTCTCGCCATCAACAACACGCGCAGCTACGGCATTTTTCTCGACAACACCTGGCGCACCTGGTTTGACTTTGGCAAAAACGCCCGCGACGCGTATTCTTTCGGCGCTGAAGGCGGCCCGCTCGACTACTACTTCCTCTACGGGCCGACGCCCAAACAAGTCGTCGAAAGCTATGCTTATCTCACCGGAACGCCCCCGCTCCCTCCGCTTTGGGCACTCGGCTTTCAGCAATCGCGTTACAGCTACACTCCGGAATCGCAGTTGCGGCAGATTGCCGACCGCCTTCGCGCCGACAAGATTCCTTCCGACGTCGTCTACCTCGACATCGATTACCAGTACAAGAATCGACCGTTCACCGTAAATTCAGAGACGTTCCCCAGCTTTCCCGGTCTCGTTGCCGATCTGCGCAAGCAACATTTTCATTTGGTCAACATCACCGATCTGCACATCGCGCATGTTCCCAACCAGAATTACGCGCCGTACGACTCCGGCCACGCCGGCGACCAGTTCGTGAAAAATCCGGACGGCACGGAATTCGTCGGCGTCGTCTGGCCCGGCCCTGCGGTTTTTCCGGACTTCACTCGCGCGCAAACACGGCAGTGGTGGGGCGGACTCTACCATGACTTCGTTCAAGACGGTATCGCCGGATTCTGGAATGACATGAACGAGCCGTCAGTCTTTGACGGCCCCGGCAAGACCATGCCGCTGAATACGGTGCATCGCATCGAAGAACCAGGATTCACGACCCGCACCGCGACTCACGCCGAAATTCACAACATCGTCGGGCTCGAAAACGCGCGCGCTACTTTCGATGGACTGCTCAAATTGCGGCCCGATGAGCGTCCGTTTGTTCTTACCCGCGCCACCTACGCCGGCGGCCAGCGATATGGATTTACCTGGACCGGCGACAACTCCGCCACCTGGAACCATCTCCGTCTCGCCACGCAAATGGTTCTCAATCTCGGCGTAAGCGGAATCCCTTTTGTCGGCGCAGATGTTGGCGGCTTCAACGGCTCCCCATCTCCCGCGCTGCTCACCCGCTGGGTCGAACAGGCCGCCTTCTCGCCATTCTTCCGCGATCACGCCGCCAAAGGCACGCTGCCGCATGAGGTCTGGAACAACGGTCCCGAGCAGGAAGCGATTCGCCGCCGCTACATCGAAACCCGCTACCGCCTCTTGCCCTACATCTACTCGCTCGCCGACGAATCTTCCCGCACAGGCCTTCCCCTCATGCGTCCGGTCTTTCTCGAGTTCCCCGAAATCTTCGCGCCCGCTTCCGGCGGCTTCGACCATCTCGATACCGAATTTCTCCTCGGCCCCAGCCTGCTCATCGCTCCGCCCCCGTTCGCCGAGATGCTCGACGGCTATGCGGTTTCGTTTCCCAAAGATCACGAATGGTACGACTTCTGGACTGGCCTGAAAGAGGCCGCCTCGCCACAACCGCCCTCGATCGTCGATGTCGTCAACAAGGCAGGCGACGCTAGTCTTCCCGTGCCGCGCGAAATCCATCCCTCGCTCGACACCATGCCTGTCTATGTTCGCGGCGGCAGCATCCTGCCTTTGCAGCCTTTGATCCAAGACACCGACGAAACTCCCAGCGGGCCCCTTGAACTCCGCGTCTATCCCGGCTCGCAGTGCAGCGGCGTCATCTATTTTGACGACGGCCACACTTTCCGCTATCAGCACGGCGAATATCTACGGCAGACGTTTTCCTGCGATTCCGAAAAGAACTTGATGACCGTGAGGTTCCATGCGCGCGAAGGTTCATTCACGCCCTGGTGGAAGTTTATCGAGGTAGTGATTTACGACTGGCCGTCAGCGCACGCGGAGGCAAAGTTTTCCAGCAGCACCTACCCGCTGAAGACCTTGTACGATGCCAAGCAACATGCTCTGCACATGACTTTGTCGGACGTCTCAACGGAAGCCGAGCTCACCGTCCGAGGCAGAGCTGCTCACTGAGGGCGGAGTGTTTTGCTGGAATATGGCGGGATACGCAATCCGGATGTGCCCGCCTTACTTCCCAGGCAAATCGAAATGGAATGCCGATTAGCCTAGGAAAGTAAGACGGTTCTGTAAGTTAACAAGAAATCTTGCGTGCGCTTCAGAAACATTCAAACTTAGGAGTCAGCTGTCCCGCCATCAAGTTATCGTTGGTTGAGCTATTGTTGAGCACCCAGTCAGCATCGAGGTTTTCGTTGCCGTGGGTCGAATTAATGTAGTAGCGCCACCGAACCCAGCCATAGGTGTGCCTGACGTGGTCGACGGGATTCGCATTGGTATCTATGCCGTACTCGAAAACCTCGCGAAACTTGCACGAGTTGGCATTCCCCTCCACCGTGCAGCTGTAGTTGTATTGCAAGGGCAGCGTCGTAATCGAGAACGTCCGCGGCGGGCTGGCACGGTGATCGGTAATATCAATCGTGCCGGTGGGCTCTATCTCCAACAAAGCATAGTCGAGGTTCTGAACCAGACTCTGTTGCACGTGATCGACATAGGTGAAGTATTTTGTGCTGACCGCGCTGGATGGCTTGGAATTCCAGATGGAGCTATTCTCACCGCCCGGAGCTACGCAGCGTGCCGCCCAACGCAGAGAGTAGTCCGATGTGCTCTTCTCCAGACCATTGTTGAATTTCCGGCAACTTTTGGGGTCGTTCCAGTGGTTCACGCCGTTGAAATCGTCCAGTTCGGTGACCCACTGATAAATGTAATTTGAATCGTAAAGGTTGATGTCCCACGGATTCCCTTGGGGATTTTTGGTGTAATAAATCTTGGACTCGCTTGGAACCCACTTGGTGTACATGTAGGAGGATGCATGGCCGTTGGTGATTCCCTCCATGTGGTAATGGGCCGCCAAGCTCGGGTCCATCATCATCACGCTCAAAACGTCCCAGTATCCATGCCCAGCGGGGCAGGAGATCGTTGACTGGACCTGGCCGTAAGCGCTCGTCGCCAGTGGCAAGGTTACCGCAAGGGCCAACAAGCCGAGGATAAGTGGATATGTGAATGTTTTCGCGAAGTACGCACGCTTCGCGCTTTCCCTTTCCTTGCTTTGAATCGCGTCTTTCTTGCAAACGTGGAGTGCCAAAAAGTCCCAAGGGGAGTTCATGGTATTCCTTCCTGGAAATGGGTTTGGGTTGAACTCCCCACAAAATAATTCAGAAAATGTCAATAGGGTAGATTACCGAAGGGCAGGAGGAGGTTGCTGTAGGGTACTTTGGTCCTAAGGTGAATACCTGAATCGGGACGGACCCTTCGAGCGCTCGGCAGAATATGTTGCGCGTACGGCTCACGGACGGGTCGCAATAAATTACAAGAGCGTCGCGGATTTTTCCTGGCAGTCGCTGTGAATGCAAGCCGCCATTATGGTTCGAAAATTAATCCCCGCCGATTCTAAATCTGACTCCCGCGCGGAAGTTGATCGGCAACGCAGGATATCCGACCACTTCGTTGTACTTCGCATCCAAAGCGTTCTCGATGTTGATATAGGCCGTGACGCGCGGATGCACCGCGTACCATCCTCCAAGATCAACGCGAACGTAACCTGCAGCATGATCGATACCGAAGCCATCGAAATCTGAATCGGCGCGGCGTCCGACAAAGCTGCCACTCAAGTTCGCGCCCCAGCGATTTCCCAGATATGAAAGTAATTCCGTGGCGGAATGCTTGGGCCGTCGCAGCAGAGGCTGGCCGGGGTTATAAACCGGGTCATAAGGCGCGGGATTTTCCAGATATTCCGAGGACGTGTACGTGTAGGCAGTATTCAGCAAAAGCCGCGAGCGCAGCTTCGCTCGCAAAACAAATTCCGCGCCCTGAGCAAAGGCCTGGTTAATGTTTACGTACTCTCCCGGATAATTGGGAGGAATGTTCTGGGTCACATAGTTGATCTGATCGCGAAATAGATTGTTAAAGTAAGTGCCGGTCAATTCATATTTATTGCTGAAGAAATCCTGCTGAAAGCCGGCTTCAAAAGCGCGGACGCGCTCCGGTTTTAAATCTGTATTCGGAATGTCGTATGGGTCGGAGGGAATGCCGTTGAAGGTTTCTTCCAGACGCGGCTCTTTAAATCCGGTTGCGTAGGAAAATCGCAGCCGCGTGCCAGAAAACTTTTCGTTCCCGTCCCAGGCCCGAAACGTTAGCGCAACTCGCGGTACGCCGGTATTGCCGAAAGCACTGTCGTGGATGAATCGTCCGCCGGCGATGATTCCCAGCCGCCCCAGGTTCAGCTCTTGTTGTGCGTAGATGTCGTGATTCAATCTCTGGCCATGATTCTGCGGGCCGTAGTCGACATCACCGACGAATCCGTTTTCGTTTTCCACGCGATAGCCGAACGTGGTGTGCGCCCAGCTTTTCTCGGAATAGTCGCCCTGATATTCGAATCCAACGCGGTTGATGTGATCAACCTCTTGGGAAGAGTAATCGATTGATTCGTCGTCGGTATTGACCCGTGCGGGGTCGCCGGGGTCGAGATCGTTATAGCGATAGACATAATCGAATCCCGTGAACCGATGCTGCCATCCATGTGGTGCGGCGACGGTCAATTGCACACTGCCGAGCAAACTGTTGAGCTGCGACCACGCGGTGGGATTCGGCTGCAGCGGCGCCAGCGGCGCGGTCGGCCCATTCGACGGCACCAACGGCACGTATCCATTGAAATCCCATTCGCCCGGATTGCCGCTATGGTTGTTGGCGTGACGAAAATTCGCACGCAACGAAACCGAGTCACTCAGCCGGGCGCCCAGATTCGCGCCTTCCAGCGAGTCGGAGTAAGCATCGTTCACGCTCGATCCGTTCGTGTTGAACTGGTCGCCGAAAAAGTTGTAATCGAAAATTCCACGTGCCCCCGCCAGCGAAGCCTGGCCGCTCGCGCTTCCGAGATTTCCACCGTCCGCGCCGAAAAGCAATTCCGGAGTTCTGGTGCTGCCGGCTCGAGTCCACACTTGCACCACGCTCGTCATCGCATCCGATCCATACAGTGTGCTCTGCGCGCCACGCACGAACTCCATGCGATCGCCCTGCGTCAGCGAGAGAGTTCCGAAATCAAACGTGCCGCCGGGTTCGTTGATAGTGACGCCGTCGACAATGACTTTGTTGTAATTCGACTCGCCGCCGCGCACGAACAGAGAAGCCAACCCTCCATGTTGGCCGGCGGTATTGATGACTGCGCCGGGAAGAAACCGCATCGCATCGTTGGCCGCGATGGGGTGCAAGGTCGTCAACTGCTCACCAGTGAGAGTGTCAGCGTCCGCACCCGCCGCTTCGCCAATGACGGGAGTCCGCGTAGCGCTCACGACTACCGTTTCGGCGGCGACGGCGAGATGAAGAGCAACGGTAATTTCCGTCTGAGATGAAATGTTCACCCGCTCAGCGGCGAAGCCCGGAGCAAGCACCTCAATCTGACACGGTGTCTTTGTCGGCAGATTGAAAGTCGCCGAACCGTCGGCGGCAGTACTTCGCGTGGCGACAAGCTGTTTCATTTCACCGCTTGGGCAAAGCAACGACACCTGTGCACCAGCCACGGCGGCAGATTGCGGATCGAGCACTTTGATTTTGAGATCGGCGGCCGAAGCGGTTGCAGCAAAAACTAAGGCAAGAAAAATACCCGGGAATACACGCATACATTCCTCCTTTTCACGCGAAAGAGGTTGAGGTAGACGGATCGCGCCGGTCTCCTGGCTTCGCGAGTAAGGATGATTACAACATCCGGTACCGCCCATGGCCTTCCCGGGAATCTCTCCCAGTGGCCGAAGGCAATTTCCTCGCTTACAGTTGCGCGGCAGCGCGGGATTTACACCCGCTTCCCTGTCTTCGCCGAGCGGCGAAGACGCGCGTTCCGAACGAGATGGCAAAGAACAAAAACTACAGTGCGAAGAATTTAACGGTTGCGAATGCCGAAGTCAATCCTCGGCGCGAACCGGTAAAGAGTGTCCATGCGCTGCCGCCCAACCTAAGAAGATGAATTTCGGGTGCCCCATTTCTCGCGCGCCCTCTGCGCGAGAAGTGGGGATTTTCGCCAAAGCGTACCCGAAGTGACTCCAGCTTAACCAGCCAGACCCATAGTCAAACTGCAGCCGCACGGGATCATCTTCTCCAGCGCCCAACAACATAAAGAACAATGGAAAGCAGCAAACTCACCAGCAGCGAAGTCGCCAGAGGAAAATAAAAAGTTGCGTTCTTACCGCGGTAAATAAGATCTCCCGGCAATCGTCCCACCGGCAGGTTGGTTCGTCCCAGAACAACCAGTAAAACTCCCGCCACCAGCAGCACGATTCCAACGACGATCAGAAGCTTGCCCAAATCCGTCACACTTCCTCCACAACATCCGTTTAATGGATGATAGAAGCCATAAGCTTAACGTGCGCCGATTTCTCCGCGGGCAAAGCTCAGTTCACTACTAAATCGATATTCTTTGCGACGCAAAGTACTTGACCTCTTGGCGGCGGCCGATTAGCATCTGGAGATGTTCGAGCCACGTCCACACCGCACGCGGAGATTTCAACGTTCTGCGCAGCAGGACGTCGTTCGGACTCCGCCCACCCGCACCGCGCCCGAAGTGATCGAGGATTTGCGCTTCATTCGCGACACCATGGAGCGGTCCGCGGCCTTCACCGCGGTTTCCGGCTGGGGACAAGTGCTTCTCGGAATTACGGCCGCAGGTGCGGCGTGGCTGGCAGCGCATCAGGTTTCGCCCTTCGCATGGCTGCGCGTGTGGTTAGCGGAGGCTCTGCTTGCAGCCGCGATCGGATTGCTCGCCTGTAGCTGGAAGGCGAATCGCCGCGGCCTCCCGCTATTCTCCGGCCCCGCGCGCAAAGTCGCGCTCGGACTCGCGCCTCCGCTGGTCGCAGGAACATTCCTTACGTTTCTTCTGTTCCGCGCCGGCTTGCAGTCCGCGCTACCGGCCGCATGGCTGCTGCTTTACGGCGCAGGAATCATAACCGGCGGAGCCTTCTCCGTTCCCATTGTCCCTGTCATGGGGGTCTGCTTCATGTTACTCGGCGGTTTAGCTGTGCTTGGCCCGGCCGCCTGGGGCAACTGGTTTCTTGCCGCAGGATTCGGCGGTCTGCACATCCTATTCGGCATGTTGATCGCCAGGAGGCACGGTGGGTAGAGCCGTTCCATCCCGCGGCAAGTCTAAGCCCGAGATGCAGCTCCGGGCGAAGGCTCGCGAACAGACTCGCGAGCGGACCGAGCCGCGCGCCGCTGAACTTCCCGAACTCGATCGACTGATTCACGAACGCATCCGGCTGGGTATCGTGAGCGCTCTTGCTACCAACGATTCCCTCAGTTTCAACGATCTGAAGCGTGTGCTCAAAACTACCGATGGCAATCTCAGCGTACACGCCCGCAAGCTCGAAGAAGCCCAGTACATTTCCTGTGTGAAATTTTTTGAAGGTCGCATGCCGCGCACAGAGTACCGGCTGACTTCTACCGGCCGCCGCGCCCTGGCGGAATATCTGGACCAGATGGAAGAGTGGATCCGCGTTACCCGCCACGAATAGCCGCGATTCAATCTCAATCCTCAACTACGAGTGACGGATGCTGCAGCGCGGTTTCGCCGCGCGCCAGTGAGTCGCGCCATTGCGCCAGCGAATCTAATAATTCGCTTACCCGGATGCCGCCAAATTCTGCCGGACACGCCGCCAGGTTCTTGCGAGCTCGTTCCATGAGCGAAGCCGAACCCACCACGTTGCCCGTCGAATAATGGTGAAACGCGACCGCGGTCTGAATCAGCCCTTGCAGAAATCTCCTCTCCATTCCCTCCGATTCGCGCCAAGCGTCTTCCCAAACCTCATGCGCGTCATAGAAGTGTCGGGCATTGAAAAGGCGAATCCCACGCTGATACGCATCCGAGTTCATGCTTAGAAACAGAATACATGGGCGCGGCGGTCATCCCGAAGCGCGGCGCACTTCAGCCGCGCGAGGGATCTCCCATAGATGCGACCAGTGGGAGATCGCTTCGTCTAAGGTTTGAGACCCAAAGGGCTAGTAATTGCGGTCTGAAATGGGGCGTGGCGGCGCTCTACGCTTGCGCTTCGCTGCGCCAGTTTTGCGACTGGCGACTGATATTGCCATAACACTCACACGCCGCGTCCTCTAAAGCGCTTCGGTTCACGATCGTCACCGAACCTCGGGCATACTTAATCAGGCCCGCTTTCTGCAGCGTACCCGCGGCTACGGTCACGCTGGCCCGGCGTGTACCTAACATGTGGGAAAGAAATTCCTGCGTCAAAGGTACTATCTCTCCGCCCACGCGGTCCTGACTCATCAACAGCCATCGAGCCAGTCGTTCTTCTACGTTATGGATGCGGTTGCAGGCCGCAACCTGCGTAGCCTGCATGGCCAACTCCTGGGAATAACGGTTCAGCCTTTTTCCCAGTTGTGGGCATTTCGCCAAGGCCTCTTTAAGCTTTTCCGTACTTAAGCGGAATGCGCTTCCCGTGATCTGCACCACGGCTCGCGTGGGGCTGGTTTTCAGGCCCACGATAACGGGTAGGCCGATAAATCCTTCCTTACCCGTCAACCCAACTTCGACTCCTTTGCCATCGCTCATTACCGTCAGAATGGAAGTCATTCCGCTGTTCATGAAATAGCAGAACTCGATCGTTTCTCCCATTTCGTTGAGCAGGTCGTAGGCATTCATTGGCATGAACTCCAATTCACTGAGCAGGGCCGCGCATTCCTTTGTCGGCAACGACAGCAAAATTTCATTCTGTACGGATCGCGGATCGATAGCCTTGGAAGTGGATTTTGAGGTAAACTTTTCGGAGAATCCCAACGGAGTTTTGGCCACAAGGCTCCTGCGCCGCTCAAAGATATTACGTAACTTTTAATACTAGCTCAAATTGTTAAATTGGATGTGCAATTGAGGCCAGACAATCGCCGTACGGAAGCGTACAATGTGAACTGGCGTTCGGATCGTTCCCTCTGACAGCCCGTGGGTTCGCTCCGGCCCGCAAACATTTCTCTAGTGGTGACAGGCTGTGCGTCGAAAATCTGAAACCGTCGTTCCCGAGTGGGCGCGGAAAATTGAAGACATGCGCCAGACTCGCAAGCTGAGCCAGGAAGGCTTCGGTAGCCGCGTAGGAGTGTCGGCCATGGCGGTTTCGCGCTGGGAGCGGGGCGTTGCGGAACCCACGGGCGAGACTTACATTCGACTAGGAAATCTCGCGGAGGCGCCCCTGTGCTGGTTTTTCTGGAAGCGGGCCGGCCTGCGTCTTTCCGACGTGACTCGCGTCTTGCCCGAGGCAAATCGCCGCTACGCCGAAAATCGAGTTTTTGACGTCCAGTTGGTGAAGGCCGGCGGCAAGAAAAGACATTCGCTCGCGCAGGCCGATCTGGTTGCAATCCCGCTCTTGCCCGTGCACGCCGGAACTCCCGGATCCCAGGGCGACACCACCGACCTGACTGACATCTCGCCCGAGTCGGTCTTGGCCGCTCCACAAGATTGGTGTCCCAATCCAGTTTCTACCGTGTGTCTTCGCGTGAAGGGGAATTCCATGTCTCCCCTGATCCTGGATGGTTACATCATCGCGATCGACACCTCGGCCACAGAAAACGATGACTTGGTGGGGCAGATCGTCGTGGCCTGGCACCGGGAACAGGGATTGCTGGTCTCGCGCCTGATTCGCTTCGATCACATGGACGCGCTCGTCTCCGATCGGCGGGAGTACGAAGCCGTTTCGATCACGGCCGGCTCCGACTGGCGGATCGTAGGGAAGGTTTTGTGGTGGACTGGTAGAGCGAGATGAGTGCTACGAGTAAACTCAAAACTTTCATTCGAGAGCGGCCGCAATCACGCGATCATCTTACCGCCCGTTTCATTGAAGTAAATTTCTTCCAGCGTTCTCAGCGCGCGATGCGCGTTACGCAGGGCGGCCAATTCGCCCGAACGAAAATTCTGATTCTTCTTCATGCAGTGGATGTCCTCCAGGCGATCGAGAATCGCATGCTTTGCCACTTGAATGCGTCTAGGCATTTCTTGCAGGTCGGCTTCGAATAGCGCTTCGCGGTAGAGTTTTTCCCAGTGCTGAAAGCGGCCAGAGTCTTCTTGATCTTTCATCTCAGCTCCCGTAACAGCTGCGATTAGTTGTGGGGGTTTGGCGGGCAATTTAGCGCTCGCCAGGGGTCCGTGGGAATACTGTGAAAATGGTATGTGGCTGCGAGCTCAAGAACCGAGCACAAATCAGTGCCCCAGGAATCGCTTGTGCTCAGGGTTGGATGTGAGCTTTTTGTTGGAGATATCGACACCGCGGGTTGTTGGCGTCAGGCCAAGTTTCATCAAGTAACAATCTTCGTGAATGGCGTTGCCGTCTTCATCTGTTTTTGCAGTATCCAATGAAACCGGCAAGTCGCAGATAGGGCAAAGGGGAACACGAGCAGCGGATAGTGAAATGGCGTGCATCTGGGCCTTCTTTGGGGGAACTGCGTTGAGTAAAAGTATTCAGTGCGAGCGGCGTTTTGTCGGTACGAAAGCGTACACATCTCGCAGTTTTTGCGTCTCGCTGCCCCGGCAGAAACGGCTGCTATTCACCCGTAGTATTCTTCCCTCCGAATGACGGAAACGTTTCCGATTCTTATCCGCGTTGGCGCTGACCATGCGGGCCAGCGCCTGGATCAATTTCTGGCATCTCATCTGGAGGTGAGCCGCGCCCGGGTTCAGCAGCTCATCGCGGAAGAAAAGATTCTGGTCGATGATGACTCGGTGAAAGCTTCCACGAAGCTGCGTGGAGGAGAGAGCGTGCGGGTGTTGGGTTCGGCGGCGCGGCCACCTTTGCGCGCGATGGCCGAGGAAATTCCCCTGGATATTGTTTATGAAGATGACGACCTCGCAGTGATCAACAAGCCTGCGGGAATGATGGTGCATGCGGGAGCAGGCGCCACGGAAGATCAACGGAATCGGGGTACGCTGGTCAATGCGCTGCTGCATCATTTCGCCAGTCTTTCGTCGGTAGGCGGAGAGACGCGGCCGGGAATCGTGCACCGGTTAGACAAGGAAACCAGCGGGCTGATTGTAGTCGCGAAAAACGATGAGGCGCATCGCAAACTGGCGGCGCAATTTGCACGCCGGGAAGTGAAGAAGACTTATATTGCGCTGGTTCACGGCTGGCTAAAGAACGATCGCGGAACCGTCTCGGCCAGCATCAGCCGCGATCGCGTTCGTCGTATACGAATGACCACGCGAGGCACAGGCGGGCGCGATGCTATCTCGCACTATACCGTAGTGCAGCGCATGGATACGGCGTTTGGCAAGTTCACCCTGCTTGAAGTCAAAATCGATACCGGCAGAACTCACCAGATTCGCGTGCATCTCGCCTCGCTGGGTCATCCGGTGGTGGGGGATGTGCTGTACGGCGCGCCGCGCGAAATGAGAGCCAGGCACGGCCGCGCCACCGACGAGGGCGCCGCGATTTCGCTCGCGCGAAATTTCTTGCATGCGGCGCGCCTCGAGCTGTCGCATCCACGTACGGAAAAGCTCATCGCCCTGGAGAGTCCGCTTCCAGATGAGCTGCAGGCATTTCTCGTGACGATCACCAAGGACACCGCAGGCAACGCCTCCAGATTCAAATCTGGAAGCGCTTAAGGCAACAAGGCTGAGGCAACGAGACCGGATTACCACGCATATAATACTAGTATCGATGAGAATTTTTGAGACCAGAGCGGTCAGAATGATGCGCAGCTTGCTGTTGAGTAGTCTGCTTGCCGTGGGAGCGGGCGCGCTCGCCCAGTCGGCGCCTGCAGCCGCGCCCGCGGTAACCTCGGTTGCCCAGTCTTCCACGGTGCCGCCCTCTTCAAACGCAGTGAAGCCCGACCAGAAGCCGTCGGACCCCACTCCACCGACCGCCGACGATTCGCTGACTACGATCCGGGCGACCACCAACGAAGTGAACGTCGTGTTTACCGTCACCGACAAACACGGGCGGCGCATTACCGATCTGAAGCAAAACGATTTCCACGTGCTCGATGACAACAAGCCGCCCCAGGAAATCCGCAGCTTCCACGCCGAAACCAACTTGCCGTTGCAAGTCGGCCTGCTGATCGACGCCAGCAATTCGGTCCGTGACCGCTTCAAATTCGAGCAGCAGTCCGCTATTGAGTTTCTGAATCAGACAATTCATCTCCGCTATGATCAGGCATTTGTAGTTGGGTTCGACGTCACCCCGGAAGTGACGCAGGATTTTACCGACAACACCGAACTGCTGGCCAAAGGCGTGCGCGAGTTGCGCCCCGGTGGAGGCACGGCGCTCTACGACGCGCTTTATTACGCCTGCCGCGACAAGTTGATGAAAGCTCCCAAGTCGACTAATGTGCGCCGCGCAATCATTCTGCTGAGCGACGGAGAAGATAACCAGAGCCACGTCACGCGCGAAGAAGCGATCGAGATGGCGCAGCGCGCCGAAGCCATCGTCTATACAATCAGCACCAACGTGAGCGGGACGAAAGGCGCAGGCGACAAAGTTCTCGAGCGCATTGCAGATGCGACCGGCGGCCGTCCATTTTTCCCGTTTCAGATTCGCGATGTTGCCAACGCCTTCGCCGAAATTCAGGATGAACTTCGCAGCCAGTACGCGATCTCCTACAAACCCGCCGACCTCAAGGCCGACGGTCATTACCGCACTATCGAAATCGTCGCCAACGACCGCAAAAACCTACGTGTACGCTCCCGACGCGGTTGGTACGCCCCAGCGCATTAGACCGGACCTCAGACCTCGGACCCCTAGCCTCTAGCCCCTGACCCCTGCACTTCTGTAAACTTTCCCCCTTACGCAACTCCCATGCCAGGATATTCAAAAACACCGCTTCCGAAAAAGCTGGGCATTAAGTCTGGCGCACGCGTCTGTCTCGTGCAGTGCCCGCCTGAAGTGAGATCCGAGTTAAGTGCAGAGTTGAGCGCATGCGAGAACGTGGAGAATGGCAAAGTTCCGCTCGACTTCGCAATGCTGTTCACGAAATCGCAAACTGAGCTGACGAGAGAATTCAAGCGCATCAGTAAGCGGCTTGCCCCCGCCGGAATGTTGTGGGTGAGTTGGCCGAAGAAAAGCTCCGGCGTAGCCACCGATCTCGATGGAAATATTGTGCGCGAGATTGGACTGGCCGCGGGACTGGTGGACATAAAGGTTTGTGCGGTGACCGAAATCTGGTCAGGACTGAAATTTGTGCGGCGCGTAAAAGACCGCTGAAGCGAATTCGGCGCGGCTGACGAGCGATTAAGACCGGGCGATCGGGAGCGCGATTACCCAGCGCCGTTACGAAGCGCTGTTACGAACGCAGTCACGGAGAAGAAGAGCATGCTACGAGTGGGATTAATCGGATTCGGCCTGGCGGGACAGGCATTTCACGCTCCCGTGATTCGCGGCGTCAAGGGGATGGAACTGGCCTGCATTCTCGAACGCCACGGCTCGAAGGCAAAAGAAAAATATCCAGAAGTTCGTGTCGCGCGAACCCTCGACGAAATGCTCGCCGACAAATCGATCGGTCTATGCGTCGTCGCCACGCCCAACGATTCGCATTTTTCCTACGCGAAAGCCTGCCTTGAAGCCGGACGCGACGTGGTCGTAGACAAACCGCTCACTCCCACGCTCGCGGAAGCCGAACAACTATTTGGTTTGGCCGCGGATCGCGGCCGCGTTCTCACCGTCTATCAAGATCGCCGCTGGGATGGAGACTTCCAAACAATCAAGAAGCTGGTGAAAGCGGGCGAGCTTGGAAAGGTCGCCGAGTACGAAGCGCGTTTTGATCGCTTTCGCCTTCAGGCGAAGCCGGGCGCGTGGCGCGAGCGCGCGGACCATCCTGCGGCGGGCGTTCTATGGGATCTGGGGCCGCACCTGATCGATCAGGCTCTGGTCTTATTCGGCGAGCCCGACTCAATCTGGGCCTCGGCATTCAGCCAGCGCCAAGATTCCAAGATCGACGATTCCTTCGACGTGCAGATGGAGTATCCCAGTCTGCGAGCGGGTTTGCGAGCGCGCAGCATCGCGTATGCTCCCGGGCCGCATTTCTTGATTCACGGCACCGAAGGATCGTTCATAAAATACGGAATGGATCCGCAAGAAGAAATTCTGCGCAGCCAGAACTGTCCCGACGGACCTCAGTGGGGCCCGGATTGGGGCGAGGAACCGGAAAAAAACTGGGGAACGTTAAGCCGCGTGGGCGGGGAAATACGAAAAGTGAAAACCGACCGTGGCGACTATCGCGACTTCTACGCCAACGTCAGAGATGCAATCGAGAAAGGTGCTGCACCAGACGTCACTCCCGAGCAAGCATTGCGCACCATGCGGGCAGTCTTACAGGCGCATAAAAGCAGCCGCGAAGGCCGCAGAGTGCGCTGGACCGAAGCAGTGGAGTAGAACTGCAAAATATTAGCCACAGAGAACACAGGGGAGCACGGAGGACTAAGAATCCTCTGTGGAACCCTGTGCCCTCTGTGGTTAAAGGTTTTCGACCTTCGGCTAGTCTTGCTTACGCCCGGCATAGTACCCGGCGCGGGCCTGAATTTTATAACCCTGCTTATTCTTGATCTCTAGTTTGCGGTAAGAGCCATCGAGCTTGGGGTTCGTCGGCGTATAGCCGATGTTGTACTGGCTGCGTAGTTCAGCGGCGATCTGGTCGAACGCATCGCGCAGCTTATCGAATTTATTGCCTACGTTGATGACGCGGCCTCCGGTCGCCTCGGTAAGCCTGCGCATTTCCGATTCTCCCGAATAACCCCCGCCAAAGCTGCCGTAGAATCCGCGATCTGCGCACAGCAGAACGTAGACGATGGAATCCGCCTTTTGCGAAGCCTCAATCGCGTCCTGTATTTTCAACTTGCTGCCTTCATCCTCGCCATCGGTAAGCAGAATCATCGCCTTCCGGCCAACTTCTTTCGACAGCATGTCATGCGCCGAAAGATAGACTGCGTCATAAAGCAGCGTTCCCGGCGAATTATGCTGCGGCACCGGCCCGCCTCCCATGCCAGGAATGCTTCCGCTGGTGTAGTCCACATTAATCTTTGCCTTGTTCAGAGCCGCCTGCAGCCGGTGAACATCGCGCGTGAAATCCTGCAGCAAGTCCACCGAAATGTCGAAGTCGATGACGAACGCCTCATCCTTGTCGGTCAAAATCTGCCGAAGAAATGCGCCGCCCACTTCTTTCTCCATGTCCAGCACATTGCGCTGGCTGCCGCTCGAGTCGATCAGAATGCCCAGCGTCAGCGGCAGATTCGACTCCGCAGTGAAATACTTGACGGTCTGCGGCTTGCCATCTTCGGCGATGTCGAAGTCATTCTTGTTGAGATTGGGAATGAGCATCCCATGCTTGTCTTTGACGTTGAAGAAGAGCTGCACCACGTTGACGTTCACTTTCAGCGTCTCGGTAGGCTGCTGAGAGTCGTCGGATTTCTGCTCCGGGGAAGCAGATTGCTGGCCTTGCCCCGCAGGCTGAGCGGTCGATTGCGCTACGGCCAATGGGGCGATGCACAATAGCCCAACCAATGCCAACTCCGCCAGGATCCGCCGCTCCATGTTAGAAGGCATGAAGGAAAGTTTGAACATCTAGGACTCTTTCAGATTCTTTGGTAGTGTTAGTCTAAACCTTAGATGCACCAAACAGGGTGGATTGAGCATCTTACAAGCGGAAACTGACATTTTTTCACGGGACGAGGCTGCCATGGCGCCGGTAACCGAAAACAAAGGCTGTCGGAGACGCGCAGCATCCATGCCGCTCACCTCGATAATGCTGGCATTGGCAATCACTTTCGCCGCTTCTTTCGCTGCGATTCCCTCGCTGCACGCGCAGTCCGGCGCGACCCAGTCCCCGCCGGCAAGTTCTCAATCGCAGGATATTCCTGACGCCCCGTCGACCGTCCAGCCGCCCGCGCCCAAGCTTCCCAATGAGCAGCAACCAGCCCCGGAAGCGGCCAAGCCGCCCAAGAACAATGGGCCGATTCCTTTTCCCGGAGACACCACCCAGCCTCGGCCACAGACTCAAGATCAGAGTCAGGACCAGCAAGCTCCGCCTCCCATGCCGCCGGTTCAGACCATCCCTGCCGGCAGCCGGCCAAGAAATCAGATCAATCCCCGGGAAGATCTCTATACCATTTCGGTTTCGACCAACTTCGTGCAAATTCCAGTAACCGTCAAAGATTCTGACGGCCGCCCCGTCTACGGCCTGCTGCCCAAGGACTTCACCGTACTGGAGAATGGCAAGAAACAAACGCTCACCTACTTCAGTAGCGATCCTTTCCAGCTTTCCGTTGCCATTGTTCTCGATACCGGACTGGCCGACGTGACTTTGCAGAAGGTGAATGAAACCTACGGATCGCTCATCGGCGCATTTAGTCCCTACGACGAAGTCGCCCTTTATACGTTCAGCAGCACCACCAGCCAGGTCACGGACTTTAGCGCAAAGTCGCAACGACTGGCCTCTGCCTTGGATCAAATGAAACTGGTTCGCGGCCGCAACAATGGTCCCCCCGTACTCGGCGGACCCTTAGGTCCCGACGGTCCCACGGTAAACGGTGCCCCGGTCGGCGGACCAACCATTCAGCCGGTCAATACTCCGCCGCGCGAATCCCATGTTCTCAACGACGCCATCTTACGAGCCGCGCTCGATCTGAGCCGGCGCGATCGCACCCGGCGGCGAGTAATCTTCGTCATTAGCGATGGCCGCGAGTTGGGCAGCAAAGCTAGTTACAAAGAAGTGCTGCGGGTGCTCGAAACCCAAGGCATCCAGCTAAAAGCCGTGGTGGTGGGTAGCGGGGCATTGCCGGGTTATCGCCAGATCGAGAAGCTTCATCACATCCCTTTCCAGGGTTATAGCGATATTCTTCCCAAATACACCTCAGCGACTGGGGGCGGCGAGATTCTTCCGGAGCTTTCGCGCAATGCCATCGAAGACGCCTATGCGCAAATCACCTCCGACGCCCGCAACCAGTACACGCTCGCGTATAGCCCCAAGGCAATCGGTGGAGGAGCGCCTTATCGCAGCATCGAGGTCTTGGTCGATAAGAAAGGCCTGAATATCTATACGAAATCCGGCTATTACGCGACCCCCTCGGCCCATTAATTGACCGAAAAGATAACGAGGGTCACCTGAGTAACCTGCGTTCCATAGCTTGCATGTGATATAAAGGCCGCGAGCCTCCATAAAAGGAACCGCTGCGCGCGGCAGCCCCCTGAGGGTATGCCCGCATTTGAGGAAAGTCTTGAGTTTCATCAACTTCGCAGCCCGTGAAATCAATTGCAAGATCGTGTACTACGGCGCCGGATTAGGCGGCAAGACCACGAATCTGCAGGTGATTTATCAGAAAACGGCGGACCAGCAAAAGGGCAAAATGATCTCGCTGGCCACCGAAACCGAGCGTACGCTGTTCTTCGATTTTCTCCCGCTCGATCTCGGCTCGGTGCGCGGCTTCAAGACCCGCATCCATCTCTACACCGTGCCCGGTCAGGTTTTTTACGACGCCAGCCGCAAGCTGATTCTGCGCGGCGTTGACGGCATCGTGTTCGTCGCCGACTCGCAGGAGCAGCGCATGGACGCTAACGTCGAAGCGCTGGAAAACCTGATGTCGAATCTGAAAGAGCATGGTTACGACTTCAACAAGATCCCCTACGTGCTTCAGTTGAACAAGCGCGACCTGCCCAACATTCTTCCCATCGAAATGCTCTCGACCGAACTGCGCAAGAAAAACGAACCCATCGTCGAAGCCGTCGCCTTCCAGGGCGTAGGCGTCTTCGAAACCCTAAAAGAAATCGCCAAGCAAGTCCTCACCGAATTAAAAGCCGGCGGCTAATCGTCGTTTTCCGGTGTCATGCAGAGCGCAGCAGCGAGGAGAGCGAAGCGATCCTCCCTGCGCAGTCGAAGCATCTCTACCCATACGGCGTTCGCTTAAAACAAGTCTGGGTGCCCCATCCTTGCGTTTTTTGCAAGGGTGGGGCGCGATGCTGCCGAAACCTCACCACCAATTCTTTTCCACAGCCGCATGTGACGCCCAACCTTGACTGTGGATTTTATTTGCCTCATTATCACGCAGCTCGCGAGAAGTCTGGTTGAAACTAAGCGGTCGCTGCTAAATCCTTTGTTTCACGGATTTTGATATCTAACTTCTTTGGCCGCCGGATTTTGCGGGGAATTTTGCGCTAACCCCGTGATTCCCAAGATTCATGGGGGGGAGGGGGGTACCGAATTTACGAGAAGTGGGACGCTCAACCGCCACTCCGGGTCCGGCTGCAAGCGCACTCGACCGCACCTGATCTACAATGCTTCGACAAAACGTTGGGCTGTCCACCAATCCGCCACAATCTGGAGAAAGAAATTCATGCGCAATCGGCAATACCCACTTCGCGCCCTGCTCGCACTTTTATTTTTCTGCGCTCCGTTCGCGCTTTCGCAAACTTCATCCCTTCACGGCATCGACGTCTCCGATCTCGATCGCAAAGTCGACCCGTGCACCGATTTTTACGACTTTGCCAACGGCACCTGGCGCGCGAACAATCCCATTCCCGCTTCCATGACTCGCTGGAGCAAGCGCTGGGCAGCGGGAGAATCTTCCAAAGACAAGCTGCGCGAAATATTGGAAGTGTCTGCTTCGATTAAGAACGCGCCGAAGGGCAGCGCCGACCAGCTCATTGGCGACTACTACGGCGCCTGCATGGACGAATCCCGCATCAACGCCCGCGGCATGGATCCCATCAAGCCGTTGTTCGCAAAGATTGACCAGGCCCGCGACATCGCCGCTTTGCAGCAGGTAATGGCCGATCTGCACGACATTCTCGTACAGGCTCCCTTCGCCATGGGCAGCCAACAGGATCCGCATAAGCCGGCATGGGTGCTGGCCGATTTTGGCGCGAGTGGTCTCAGCCTGCCCGATCGCGACTACTACCTGAAACCCGAACCGCGCTTCAAAGACGCTCGCGAAAAGTACGTAGCCCACGTCACCGCGATGTTAAAACTCGCGGGCTGGGATCAAAAATCGGCCGCAGCCGCAGCGCAAACCATCATGGGCATGGAAACAAAGCTGGCTGAAGCTTCGCTCGATAACGTTGCCCTGCGCGATCCGTCAGCCACCGATCACAACACCACATTTGCCCAACTGCAGGCGATGGCCCCGCATTTCGATTGGACGACTTATTTCAAACACAAAGAACTGCCCACCGATGTCGACGTCAACGTGGACCAACCGAAATTCATGCAGGAAGTCGACCGGCAAATGCAGCAGACGCCGCTGGCCGACTGGAAAGTCTATTTAAAGTGGCAGCTGCTGAATTCGACCGCGAGCTCTCTTTCGGCGCCATTCGTGGAAGAAGATTTCGCTTTTAACAGCAAGTATCTTGCCGGCGTCACTGAATTGAAGCCGCGCTGGAAGCGTTGCGTCGAGTCGACCGATCAGTTGCTGGGCGAGGCGCTGGGACAGAAGTATGTAGAGAAATATTTTCCGCCCGAAGCCAAAGCCCGTATGCAGGAGATGGTGCGGAATCTGCTGGCCGCCATGCGCGACGACATTCTGAGCCGTCCCTGGATGAGCGACGACACCAAAGAAAAGGCGATGGCAAAGATTGCCACGTTCAATCCTAAGATCGGATATCCGGACAAGTGGAAGGACTACAGCCACGTCGAAATTCGCCGCGATGTGTTCTTCGACGATATGATTGCCGGAAGAAAATTCGTGGAGCAAGACGATCGCTACACCATCGGCAAGCCGGTCGATCGCGGCCGCTGGGGCATGACTCCACCCACTTCCGACGCGTATTACAATCCGCGGCTAAACGAAATCGTATTCCCGGCGGGAATCCTGCAACCGCCAGCGTTTGATATGCAGGCCGTCGACGCAGTGAACTATGGCGCGATTGGCGTCGTGATTGGACACGAAATTTCCCACGGATTTGACGATGAGGGGGCGCAGTACGATTATCTTGGGCGACTGCGAAACTGGTGGACCGATTCCGACCTGAAAAATTTTCAGGCGACGAGCCGCTTGCGTCGTCGACCAGTTCGATCACTACTACATCGAGAAGGACATTCATCACAACGGCAAGTTAGTGCTAGGCGAAAGTATTGGCGATTTGGGCGGAGCCAAAGTCTCTTATCTTGGCCTATCAGAAATCGCTCGAAGGCAAGCCGCGTCCAGCCGACATCGATGGCTTCACGCCCGAGCAGCAGTTCTTTATCGCCTGGGGACAATTTCGCGGAGATGAGATCCGACCCTGAAGCGCAACGCCTGATGGTGCAAAGCGATCCGCACCCCATCGCAAAGTACAGAGTGATCGGCCCGCTCTCAAACCTGCCAGAATTTAAACACAGCCTGGAGTTGCAAAGCCGACGCCGCAATGGTTCGGCCAGAAGGAAAACGCTGCGACGTATGGTGAACCGCGTGTGGTGAATAATGTGTGATGGAACAACGTCTGTTTGAAGGTTTTTGAGGCGAAGGTTGTGACCTGAAGGTTTTGAGGCGAAGGCTTTGAGGTAAAGTTTTTTCGGGCGAAGGTTTCTTGTAAAGCTTTTGTGGTGAAGCCTTCGGGACGAAGGTTTCGTGAAAGGGCACGGCTTCAGCCGTGCCGTAACGCGCCAAAAAAGATCAGGGGCTTTAGCCCCCGATGTGTCGTGAATCCCGCGATCGGTTCCACCACAACGCCCGTTAGGACGCATTTATACACGGCACGAGCCATTACCAACGTAAGCGCAAGCCGCGGCTTTCTGCTGCCACCGCGTTCACCGTTCGCTAGGCTGGTCACAGGGAAATGTGTGCAAGCCCCTGTGGACTTCGCCGGTGACTCTCTCACTCCTAATTTTTCGATCCTCGAATCCAGCCGGACTACTGCTCTGGTGCGTGCTCGGCTTCTGCGCCGGCATCGGCGGCTTCGTTTATGGATTCGTCCTGCTGCAACGTCGCCGCCTGATTCTCGACACGCCATTCTCAAAAATTCGCAGCGCAGCCATAGGGATGGTCGAAGTGAGCGGCCTCGCCGTTGGCCCCTACACCATGGTCGCGCCCATTACCGCGCGCCCGTGTTACTACTACCGAACTCTGATATGGGAGTACAAACAACACGGCAAGAATAAACAATGGGTAAAAGTCGCCGGCGAATGCATGCACGTGCCCTTTTTCGTCGACGACAACACTGGACGCATCATGGTCGATCCGCGCGGCGCGGATCTCGACCTGCACCGTGACTTCGAGCAGGAATTTTGCGATTCGTTTTTCACCACGAAAGATCCGGCGCCGGATAACGTGCGCAGCTTTCTGGCGCGACACGGCGTTGCCACCAAAAATAAAATCAAGGTGGAGGAGTTTTGCATCAAGCCCAAAAACTCGCTGTTCGTACTGGGCACTCTCAGCGAAAACCCCGGTCTCGAAGTCAGCCCACAGCCAATCCGAGAGGCCGAAACCATCAACTCTTTCTCGCCTCAGGGATTCTCGCTGTCGATCAATTCGCTTTCGTTTTTTAAAAGTGGGCAACAGCAGGCGATTCAACCGGGATCGCCGGCGCAGCGCTTAGCAACTGCATCAGCTCCGCATCAGCTAATTCGATTGTCGCCAGATTCCAATCTCACAAAATCCTCGGAGATGACCCAACAACAAAAAGTTGCAGCCGCGTTATTAAAGGCAGGAATATCGAGCCCGGCTGCATGGACCGCAGCGGGTGTGTCTGCTTCCGCCACAGAATTGCCCGGCATTCAGGTGCTTCCGGATCCGGCAAATGCAGAACCGGTCAGAGGCGAAGGTTCGAATTCGTCACCAGCGGCTGATTTCGATCCGCGTCCGCCAGTTGTGCTGATGAAAGGAATGAGCAACAAAACGTTCCTGATTTCCTGGCGCAGCCAGCAGGAAGTTGCCCGCTCTCTGGGCTGGAAATGCGCACTCATGATTTGGGGCGGTCCCGCGCTCGCGCTGCTCTCCCTGTATGTTTTTCTGAATATTGCGCACCTTCTCTGATCGAGTCAAACTGCCGTACCACGCTTCTAACCTGCCACCATGGAACTCCCGCACGGTCTGTTTCTTGCCCTCTAGTACAATCGAGCGGTGAGCGACGCAGTCCGCATCGGAATCATGGGCGATTTTAATGCCGACTTCCGCTCGCATCCCGCCACCACAGAATCCTTGCAGCATGCCGCCCGCAAGCTCAATATGAAAGTCGAAGCGGAGTGGCTGCCAACGAAATCTCTGGCCGCCGATAACGCGGAAAAAACGCTGGAAAGTTTTGACGGACTTTGGGGCGCGCCCGGAAGCCCATTCCAGAGTTTCGACGGCATGCTCAAAGGGATTGAGTTTGCGCGCCGTCGCGATTGGCCGTTTCTTGGCACGTGCGCTGGATTTCAATACGCGTTCATCGAATTCGCTCGCAACGTTCTCAATATTTCAGATGCCGACACGGCCGAGAACAATTCCGGCTCGAAGAACATCATTATTTACCCGGTAGCTTGCGCGGTGCCGAATCGCAAAGGGGACGCGCCGAAATTATCCGGCACGATGCCAGAGATTCGCTTGCGCCCGGGTTCCTACCTGCAGTCTTTTTACGGCAAGGATAAAACGACCGTAACCGAGGAGTTCTTCTGCAATTTCGAAGTCAATCCTGAGTTTGAGTGGGCTGCGATGGAGGCGGGATTCCCTGTCGTGGCGCGAGGCTCTGAAGGCGAAATTCGCGCCATCGAGTCGCCGACGCACCGATTTTATTTGGCCACACTTTTTCAGCCGCAATTGTCGTCCACGGAAAAAAAGCCGCATCCCATCGTTCTCGCCTTCGTGCAGGCGGCTGCGGATTGGGGAAAGAAAAAGCTCGACGACAGCGTGCTGGAATAAGCGCTGGTGCGCGATCTCGATTTCAGTGAAGTTTTTTCCAATTCGCTCATTACCAAAGGCCGTGACCAGCACGGGGTTTCCGCCTCTCACCATCTGTATCTGGAACTCCAGTTAGCGTCTCGCTAGACTCGTCGAGATCGCTCACCCGCGTCCGAATCCGCATCTGCAGGAGCCACTCGTCTATGCACATGCAGTGGATGACCTCGTATCGCATCCCATTCACAACGCTGATCAGCTACATTCCGGTCATTGCCACAATTGTGACCACGCTCTTCAGCATCATTCTGGCGCGCGCCACACTGCGTTACGTGGAAGCCACCGACAAAGGCCTGGCGCTGGCGCGGGAAGAGTTTGAGCGGGAATGGTCGCCGGATATTCACATCAAGATGGAACGAGTTTCGGCAAGCGAAGCCAAAATTATCGTCACTAATCTGGCGAAAACGTCCGTATTGCTGCAGTTGCTGCAACTGCGCAAGCTTTCGCACGCCATGCCCTTTGAGCGCTACCGTCTGAATGATCCCCTGGTCGGCGGACTCACCTGGTCGCAGGAAATGGGACGCCGCATTCTGGCTTGCACGGGAGAGGAATTTGAAGGGGCGATTGCAGCCTCGATGACATTTTATGCCGCGGGACGGATGTATCGCACGGACTGGTTTCGCGCACAAATTGAAGTGCGCGAAGGCCGCATCGTCAGCGTGGAGCCCAGCCATATGCCCGCTCGCCGGGTGCGCGTGGTGGAGCGTGAGGGTCCGGAGCGGCGCCGCGAATTTGCCCAGGATGTAGCCGCGGATGCAGTACCGGATGTAATAGAAGCCAAGCCCGACGAAAACTTCTTCACTACCGGGGCATAAGTGGGTGCTGGGAAGGCGGCGAGAATTAAAAAAATGTTATTGCCACGGGACTAAAGTTTCGGGAATTGCTGCCGATGTCACCATCATATGATCAGTCCAGTGACCAGCTCCAACCACGGCAACGCGAACCCGGCAACAAAACAGTCCAGTCCCCAGCCCAAAACTCAGCAGAGCAGCAAGGCACCAGAAGATACTGTTTCTCTGACGAGCACTGGCGGCGCAGCTAAAAGCAGCAGCAAGTAGTCCCCCCAACGCCGGCGGAGGGTAAATCGATGCGGTTCATTCTCCGTCGGCCGCAATTTCGGGCTCACCGCGACAACCCTTAACTTTCCATTGATGACTTGGCGAGAGAACTCCAACCAACGATTTAATTCGCGATCAATTCAAAGGCTGGATAACTGGTTGCGACTGCGGCAAAGGATTCCAGCGGCGAACCGGCGGGAATCGCAAAATAGGTTTGCACTTCGCGTTTGAAGGTGTCGAGATAGGCCTTCAGGATTGGCGGCTTCTCGACGTCGGATATCGCGCGCAGGCGAAATTTCCGGCGCGTGCTTCCTTTTTTCAAAATAATCTCTCCAGCCGCCTCGGCGTTTC
This sequence comes from uncultured Acidobacteriaceae bacterium, assembly GCA_963801885.1. Classification (GTDB taxonomy): domain Bacteria; phylum Acidobacteriota; class Terriglobia; order Terriglobales; family Acidobacteriaceae; genus Sulfotelmatobacter. The sequence goes on along the minus strand of CAWDGL010000008.1, from coordinate 346,075 downwards.
GTACCCACTGCGTGCGCCCGCGGGGCGCGACCAGATAACTCCTTCCGTTCAGTTCGAGCAGATCGACTGGAGTCGAATAGATTTTGCCGCTCTTCCTTCCGCGAACCTGGAGCAGGTAATTGTGAGAGAAGCCCAAACCAATTCCCACAAGAAATCCGAAGACACGATTGAATATCTTCTCAGTCGCGCTGGGCTCACGGAATACGGGAGGCGCGGAGTTCATGCGTTGATTGTATGCTCGTCAGGCTCTCGGGACGAAACGCAGCGACGCGGAATTCATGCAATAGCGAAGATGCGTGGGTTCGGGGCCGTCATTGAACACGTGTCCCAGGTGAGCATCGCATTCGGTGCAGGAGACTGCGGTGCGAACCATGCCGAAGGTGGTATCGCGCGTTTCGCTTACGTTTTCGGTGGCGATCGGGGACCAGAAACTAGGCCATCCTGTGCCCGATTCGAATTTGGTAGCGGAATCGAAGAGGGCGTTGTCGCAGCAGATGCAGCGGTAGATGCCGGAGTCGTGCAGGCTCCAGTATTTTCCGGAAAATGCTATTTCGGTGTCGGCGTTGCGCGTGATGTCAAAGACTCCTGGCGAGAGCTGTTTGCGCCACTCGGCGTCGCTTTTGATAACTCTGCGGATCTTGATTTTCTGCTGACGCTGGCCGGCATCGGAGAAGAGCACGATCGTCACTTCTTTGGGCGACCGATCGGCGACCGGCGCGGCTTGCAGGCCGGCGGGCTTTCTCCACTGCCACAAGGCAAGGCCCGCTAGCGTTGCCAGTGAGGTCGCGAGAAATGCTCTTCGCTGGAAGTTGGGTGGCGAAACTGCCGAGCTTTGCTCGGCTGGACAGCCGGGGGCGGCTGTCACCACATGAGTTGGTTGGTTGGCGAGATCTGATTTCTGCATCATCGTCTCCCACCTTATTTTCCCGTGTAGAGATCGGGAAATTCCTGGCGCAGGTGCTCGACCTTCGGAGCATCGTTGAAGACAATGTAGGGCTGGTTGGGATGCAACGCGGCATAGTTTTGGTGATACGCTTCGGCGGGATAGAAACCTGCAAGAGGCACAACCTGGGTTACGATGGGCCGCGAAAATATTCCGGCTTTATCGAGTTGGGCGATGTAAGCCTCCGCAACCCGCTTCTGCTCGGGACTGCTATAGAAGATCGACGAACGATATTGCGTGCCCTCGTCTGGGCCCTGGCGATTGAGTTGCGTAGGATCGTGCGCCACCGAGAAGAACACGCGCAACAATTCTCCGTAGGTGATCTGCGAGGGATCGTAAACGATCTCCACCGACTCGGCGTGTCCGGTTTCGCCAGAGCTGACGGTTTCATAATCGGCCGTTTTAGCGGATCCACCGGAATATCCCGAAGTGGCGCTGATGACTCCTTTGACGTGCTGGAAGACGGCTTGAACTCCCCAGAAGCATCCTCCAGAAACGACCGCGGTTTGCTTTCCCGGAGCTGCGGAGCGTGGAGTGTCTTGTGCGGGTGCGGGCACTGCGGCTGAGGGATTCGCTTTGGCCGTGCAGGCGGCTGTACCCAGAAGATAAGCGCAGAGGATAAGAGCGAGGTGCTTGGAGGTTGACATGGTTTCCCTCGTGTCAGTTCATTGTGCGAGATCTATGCGGGAAGTTATCGACTCGTTAATTAGAGCGGGTATGAGGAGAAAAGTTTCAAGCCCAAATTGGGAACCGAGATTATTTTCTTGCTTGCTTTTTCGCCTTCTCTTCGCCAATAATGTCGGCATGGCCATCACACGCAGACAACGGGAAGTGTACGACTTCATTTCGCGCTTTGTGGCGGAACATCAGTATTCTCCTTCATTCGATGAAATTGGCAAAGGTCTGGAGCTGACGTCTCTGGCTACGGTGCATAAGCACGTCACAAATCTGGAGAAGAAAGGTTTGTTGACGCGCGATTACAACCGCAGCCGCTCCATCGATCTGCTGCCTCCCAAAGGCCGGCTTAAACAGGCGATGAGCGTGAATACCGGGGTTGTGCTGCCGCTGGTGGGACGCATCGCAGCCGGGCAGCCGATCGAAGCGGTTCAGAATAACGAGACCATCTCGCTGGCAGATTTCGTGCGCTCGAAAGAAGTGTTTGTGCTCGAGGTGCGCGGCGACTCCATGCAGGATGAGGCCATTCTCGACGGCGACTACGTGTTGGTGGAAAAAGCGCGCACGGCGCACAATGGCGACATTGTGGTGGCCCTGGTGGATTCGAGCGACGCGACGCTGAAGCGGTTCTTCCGGGAGGGCGAGAACATTCGCCTGCAGCCCTCGAATATAACGATGAAACCGATTATTGTTCCGGCAGCTTCGGTGGATGTGCAGGGGCGTGTGATTGGAGTGTTGCGGAAGTATTAGGCAGTTCTCAGCTCTCAGTTCTCAGTTTCGAGTTCAATTGCCATCAGCTTCATTTCGTCAGTACCGGTGGAAGTCTACTTGTACAGCGATTTCTACCGACACAGGTTGACCGTCTTTTTGGGCAGGTTTGAATTTCCAGGTCGTAACTGCAGCTACGGCCTGCTCGTCAAGTCCAGCACCCAACGGAGATAGGATTTCGATGTTCCGCGGAACTCCTAGGTCGTCCACAATCAATCCGAGTGTCAGCGTACCCTGAAGGCCGATCCCTCTGGCAAAACCACTGAATTGGGGTTCTGGAGAAAAGACTTCCTTGGGGGGAGAAATGTCCTTGCCCACCCGAAATACATGCATCATCCGATGCTCGGGCAAACTGGCCTGGCTTTCCCCCGCGAGAGCGTGCGGGGCTGCATGAGAACTCATTCCGGGAATCGTGAGTAGTTCTGCAGAGAATTGACAACCCGAAAATCGCGGATCGTTCACCTGATTGAGCCCCGCCGACACACAGGTCTGCCAATAATCAGGGACAAGCGCGAGTAAACTATCGTGTTCAGTTAGAAAGATTTTGTCCGCGAGAGCATCTACTTCCTGGACCGAATCGCCGGGCCCAATTTTGGCCTCGATTTCTACACTCGGCATCTTCTTTCTCTTCTTAGGACTGTCAGCCTGGAATCGGAAGCCTTGTCCGACCGAGATCACCGGCATCCGCCGGCCCTTGAGCACCAGGCTCTGACCGTCAACCTTTGCGTCGGTGACAAGGACAAATCCATAGATTGTCCAGAAACCGGGAGACGGTTTTCCTACAGCGGAGCCAGTGGAGTCGTAGGTTAGCCGGTCGTTAGAATAAAAACCACGAAGCAAGAATATCTTGTTCTCGTATTGCTTTTGCAGATGCTGCTGAACTTCAGGAGTCTGGGAGTAGGTCACAGCCGCGAGCAGGACAATATGTAGCGGTACAGCAATGAGGCCAAATCGCAGGGACATCGCCCCGTAGTTTAGCCCAAGATTATCTGCGTACGCACGAGAAAACGCCCCGGGTTTTTACCCCGAGGCGATAGAAATTCTTCCCGTGCTTAGCCGATGTGCTTATTGAGTGCCTGGGCGATGGTGTCTTTTGGCTTGTAGCCGACGATTTGTTCAACGACCTGCCCGCCCTTGAATACCAGGAGGGTGGGAATGCCGGTCACTTTGTAGCGCATGGGAGTGGCGCTGTTCGAGTCGACATCCATCTTGCCGATTTTAATTTTGCCTTGATATTCCGTCGCCAGCTCTTCCACGATCGGCGCGATCGCGCGGCAAGGACCACACCAGGTTGCCCAGAAGTCCACTAGCACGGGCTTATCCGATTTCAAAACGTCCTGGTCAAAGTTTGCATCGGTCACTTCCACGATGCCATTACTTGCCGCTTTCTTGGTTACTTCCACCGTTTCCTTACTTGCCATTGGTTCTCCTCGTTGTAAATGTCGCGCTACCGGCGACTCCCCTTGGGGCTGCGCTTCCTGGCGATCGATAAGTGCATCCCACTAGGGAGCCGAACTCACTATCGTAACACTGCTATTCGATGCAGGCACAGGGCAAAGGGTCGCAAATGACCTAGTGAGTGAAACCATCGCGGCGCTTGCACGATCTGCCGTCGCTTCCGTATAAACCCTTTGAATGGCCGAGATTCGACTGCTTACCCCGGACGATGCCAAGGATTACTGGGACTTACGTCTCGAAGCGCTAGAGCGTGAGGCGGAAGCCTTCACTTCGTCGGCCGAGGAGCACCGCACCCTCAGCCTCGACGATGTGAGGGCGCGGTTAGGGGTCGATCCGGGGAACTCCTTTGTGATCGGGGCTTTCGAGGGCAAGGAACTGGTAGGCACCGCTGGCTTCTATCGCGAGAAAGGCCTGAAGACGTCTCACAAGGGCCATGTTTGGGGAGTTTACGTAACGTTCAGCGCCCGCGGAAAGGGGATTGGACGCCAGATTCTTCGAATGCTGCTGGAGCGGGCTGCCTCAATCGACGGGCTTGAACAAATCCAACTTTCTGTCGGCACAACTCAGGCGGCTGCAGCTAATCTTTATCGCTCGCTGGGATTTGAATCCTGGGGCTGCGAGCCCTCGGCCGTAAAGATTGGAAGCCGGTATGTGGATGAGGGGCACATGGTCTTGCGTTTCGATCGCGTGCGGAAGCGCGGAAAAGCGGCGGCTGATCGACAATCAAGCAGAAAAAAGCGCCCTTGACTTTTCAGTCCAGGACGCCTCGGCAGCCCTCCCCCAGAACTGCCAAACTACGAGATGGATATTAGGGTGGGGCTTACCGGGTGTAAACGTCACTTTGGTAATAGAGTTTTAGTGAAGAGCGAAATTCGGAATGATCGAGTCAGGATGCAGGTGGTTTGATGCGGGTGGTTTATCGAAGCGAGCTATTGTTTCTGCCAGGTTTGGCCGTCGTCGGTGGTGATCCAGATTTCGGCCGTCGAGGTTGAAACTTTTCCGTGCTGCATGTCGAGGAATTCCAGGCTGACGATATCGCCGTTGAGAGTGGCGCCAGAGGCCGCGGGCATGACCCGGATCCAATGATCGCCGGCGTCCTGCGAATGGTAGAGGAGTGCGCTAGTCCCGCCTGCCCAGACGTCTGTGCCGGTCGCGGCAACGGCGCGAAACGTGGGGGATGCTATTTTGCGCACCTTGTGCTGCAAAGGCTTCCCGGAAGCGTCGACACCCATTGCATCCGTGAAGTACCCGGGAGCTTCCACAGCAACCGTTTGCCAAGTCGCGCCGTCGTCGAATGATCGCTGCAGAACGCCGGCGGGACTAATCGTCCAGCGGGGAATGGTCGACGCAGGGGCAGTCCTCCCAGAGATTGACTGAGGAACGCTTGCGGCCGTGGACGCTTGCGGTGTCACCGCAGGCTTAGCCTTGCCGACCCGATCCCCAGCATAATCCTCGTCAGCTGATGGGTTTGAGGGTTGAGGCGCGGCGGGCGAGGACTCGAACCGGCCGGCAGCTGTCTGCTGGTGGAACGGGGCTGACTGGGCTTGTACCGGCCCTCCTACAGGCGTGGCGGGAAGCTGCATATTCGCCGCCAGATCGCCAGCGGCGTGCTGCTTGTACAACGGCGCCGGCGCTGCACCATATCCGACGCCAGGCGCGGGATTGGGAACAGGAACGCCAGCTCCACCGGCGCGAGCCGCGCGATTCTTCCTGACTAATTGCGTTGCTATCTGTCTATCAGAATGATTGACCTTGGGTGAAACAATCGGACTTTGGGTTTTGTTGGCGGCGTCGGGCGCAATGGGGGAAGCCAAGGGCTGATTTCTGGCTTCTCCGAATACAGCTTGAGGACTATCAGCGGACGTTGCGTTGTGTTCAGATCCCCTTTGGTGCTGCACGATCCCGAGCACGGCAATCATCGCTACCCCGGCGGCAACAAGTCCCCAACGGAAAGCGGGCCAAGTCGCTCGTTCGCGAGCGGGGGCGCGAAAGGCCGTTTCGGTGGACTCTGTCGCAGGCAGAGCCAAGGCCAGAATATCGCGACAATCGCAGCAACGGGCCAGGTGCTCAAGAACCACGATTCGTTCGCTTTCGGGTAGCGAGCGTTCGGCAAATGCAGTCAGCTCATCCGCCTGGGGATGATTAGCCTCGGCTAGCGGGGCCTTCAGCCGCTGGCGTACGATTTTGGGAATGTTGTCCATTGAATACTTAACTTCTTTTCGCGATCTCCTCGTATTTCTAACAGCTTATAAGCGCACCTATCCCGATCCCTCGCGGACTCTGGCTTTTACTCTCTTCTCAGAGAACGCAGAAGAGGAGGATTCTTGCGTAAGGCTTTCTTGTTTCAGAGTCCGGCGAATATCCAGTTGCAGGTCGCGAACATCCACTTCCAAAGCTTCCTCAGATTGACGCCGCGACATTCCCTGCCGCATCAGAGCGGCAACAATCTGCTTGCGCAAGGACTTGGCTAGCTTATCGACTTTGCGGCTGATGGTGGATTCGTGCACGCCCAGCATGCGGGCAATTTCAGCGAGCGTACGGCCATCAAGGTAATAGGTGCTTAAAACCATGCGGTCTTCGGCGGGAAGGCTGGCCAGGACTTCGTCGGTAGCCTGGGTGAGGCGAGCATCGGCGGGAGGAACGGGCGCAGGTTCGGGAGCCTGGAACTGAATGCCATCTTCAGATTCCTCGTCGAGACTTACCAGGCGTTTGGTGCGACGATAGCGATTGACGTACTCCTGGGACAAAACCGTGCGCAGCCAACCTTCCAGAGACCCGCGGCCGGAATAGGAAGCTAGCTTGGAAACACGCCTTCCTTCGCGAATATTGGTGCCGTAAAGGTCGGCATAAAGAGTGTCGGCCAATTCGCGCGCCGCGGAATCCTCGCGCGCAATGCGAAGTGCTGAAAGATAAAGCTTTTCGCGATAGCGGGTCAGAAAGATTTCCCAGGCGTAATTGTTGCCGGCAGCGCAGGAGCGCGCGAGAGCGAGTTCTTCGATGCGAAGGCTTAGCAGAAACGCGCGGATTTCGCTCGCGGAAGCGGTTTGTGCAGAGTGAGCGGAGAGTATTTCGCAAAGAATCGCGGAGAGGGATTCGCGGGTAAGGCCAAACTTTTTGCAATCGCCCTTGGTGTGCAAATCTGTCAGAAGCTCGCTCACGACGGATTGCGCGACGGATGTTGGTTTGCTCGAGGTCATGGTGCGGACTGCGAAAACGCTTCAGATCTTCGGTATCGACCTATTGTCGCGAACTTACGCGCAAGGCAACCAGTAGCCACCATTGCTCCTAAACCATTCGCGCAGTTTTGCATTCGTCGCAGGGGCAGATTTCTCGCAGAAACCTCCACGAATAAATGCCGAGATCGTGGCTGTCGTTCCAGGAAAACTTGATAGCGTATTTGCCCACGCCCTCGGCTGAGACTGGCTTGGCGTGGGGCTTGAACATGGGCAGTGACCCCGGCGAAGCGGCTACGGGCTCGCCGGGACGCCTTCCAGCCTTGCCACGCTCGTCCTCGCACATAGCGCAGGGACAAGCGTCGCGCAAATAAACAAATGCATAGTGCGAAAGGTGGCCGTCATTCCACTCGATGTCGACACCGGTGCCGGTGGTGAGATTCACCTTCACCGACTTCGGATCGGTGGCCGCACTGACGGCCGGGAGCGGGGACTGCATGGAATCAGTATCGCACGCGAGGCTGAGCTCATGTTTTCCTCCTTCAAGTAACCTAACTTGAACCTAGGGTGACCTATACTTGAACTGCCGCCGGGTGCTGTTTACCCACAGCCTTTTCGGCCCCGAGAGATCGGGGCCGTTTGCGTTTTCGGCCGATCAAATGGCTGCCAGAATTGCCGAATTCGCTCAAATTCCTGTAAAATCTAGTTTCGCCCTACAAGATTGATTTTTCGGGAGTTTTCATGTCACAACAATGCGATATCTGCGGCAAGAAGCCGCAAGCGGGAAACCGCATCAGCCACGCCCACAACGTCACCAAGCGGCGCTGGAACATTAATCTGCGCCCGGTGCACGCTCGCGTGGGCGCGGTTACAAAACGCATGCGCGTCTGCACCTCCTGCCTGCGCAGCGGCAAAGTCGTTAAAGCTTAAGAAATTAACCACAGAGGACGCGGGAACACAGAGGAAGCGAATGCCTCTGTGAAACTCTGTGTCCTCTGTGGTTGAGATTTCAGGCTAGCGCGATTACATCAATTTCTACCAGCACATCCTTGGGCAAGCGCGCGACTTCGACCGTCGAGCGCGCGGGCGGCGAAGTGCTGAAATACTTGCCGTAAACGGCGTTCATGGCGCCGAAGTCGCTCATGTTCTTCAGGTACACCGTCGAGCGCACGACTTTTCCCAAGCCGGATTCGGCTGCTTCCAGAATCTCGGATAGATTGCGCAGTACGCGGTCGGTCTGCGCAGCTACGTCTCCGGTGATGACTTGCTGGGTCGCGGGATCGATGGCGATTTGCCCCGACGTGAATACGAATCCGTTGGCTTTGATGGCTTGAGAATAGGGGCCGATGGCTTGGGGAGCGTCTTTGGTGGAAATGATTTCACGCATAAAGAAGTTCTCAGTTCTCGGTTCTCAGTTGTCAGTGAAAACAGAACCACAGAGGGCACAGAGTAACACAGAGGCGAGTGCGGAAGGTCTGGGTTTTGCTTTGACTGAGAACTGAGAACCGGCAACTGGGAACTGCATTTAGATTTTCTGCAGCCTCTGCACTTCGTGGACGCCGGGGATTTTTCGCAGGCCGGCGATGATTTGCTCGAGGTGTTTCAGGTCGGCGATATCGAGAACAACTTCGACGCTGGCCTGACTGTTCGCGGTTTGCGCTGCGATGTTGCGGATGTTGCTCTTGGCGTCTCCGATCACTCCGGTAATGCTCTTCAGCATGCCGAAGCGGTCATCGCAAAAGACGGTCAATTTCACGGGATAGGCAGTAGGAGTGCTTTCATCACGGGCCCATTCCACGTCGATTTTCCGCTCAGGCTCGTAGAGAAGATTCGTAACGTTGGGACAATTCACCGAATGTACCGCCACGCCTTTGCCGCGAGTGATGTACCCCACAATTCCCTCGCCACGGATGGGGTTACAACAGCGCGCGCGATAAACCAGCATGTCGCCCTGCCCACGAACCGTGATGGCATTGTGATCTCCGAATACGCGGCGCACCACGCTGGCGATGCCGCCCGGCTGCGAAGTCAAACCCTCCGACTCAATGTCACCCGTAATGGAGTGCGTGGCTCCGGCGGGAAGCAAGCGGGCCAGCACTTGTCGCGCGGAATATTTTCCGTAACCGATGCCCGACATCAAATCGTCGGCCTTGCCCAGCCCGTATCCGGAGGCGACCCGTTGCAGGTCTTCGTCTTTGATTTCTTTGAGCGCGATGCGGTATTTGCGCGCTTCTTTTTCGATCAGCTTGCGGCCGATTTCAATGGCACGTTCGCGCTGGTGAACGTTGAGCCAGTGCTTGATCTTGTTGCGTGAGCGCGATGACTTGACCAATCCCAGCCAGTCGCGGCTGGGCTTGTGGCCGGGCTGGGTGAGAATTTCAACGATGTCCCCGGAATGCAACTTGTGGCGCAGCGGCACCATGCGTCCGTTCACTTTCGCGCCGATGCAGGTGTGGCCAACTTCAGTATGAACGCTGTAGGCAAAGTCGACCGGCGTGGCGTCGCGCGGCAGGACCACAACTTTGCCCTTTGGCGTGAAGGTGTAGACCTCTTCCGGATAAAGATCGACCTTCAGCGTCGAAAGAAACTCGTTAGGATCGCTAACATCACGCTGCCACTCGACCACCTGCCGTAACCACGCAAGCCGTTGCTCGTCCTGCGCCGAGACCGGGCCGTCTTTATATTTCCAATGGGCGGCAATGCCTTCTTCCGCCATCTTGTGCATCTCTTCGGTGCGAATCTGAATTTCAAAGGGCGTGCCATCTTCCGTGATCACCGAAGTATGCAGCGACTGGTAAAAGTTCGGCCGGGGCATGGCGATGAAATCCTTGATGCGTCCCGGAACCGGCCGCCACAAGTTGTGGATGATGCCGAGCACGGCGTAACAATCCTGGAGTGAACGCGTCACTACCCGCATGGCGCACAGATCGTAGACCTGATCGACGGAGATGCGCTGGCGCTGCAGCTTTTTGTGAATACTGTAAAGGCGTTTAATGCGGCTTTCGACGCGCGCCTGAATGCCGGCCTCTTTCAGCTTATCGCTAATCGTCTGCTGCATCTTGGCGAGAAAGGTTTCGCCTTCCTTGCGGCGCGCATTCACAGACTTTTCGACCTGCTCGTACCCAAGGGGATCGAGAAAGCGAAAACCCAAGTCCTCGAGTTCGCCGCGAATTTTTCCCATGCCGAGGCGGTGGGCGATGGGGGCATAAATCTCCAGCGTTTCTTCGGCGATCTTGTGCTGGCGCTCGGGCGGCAAGTGCTCCAGCGTGCGCATGTTGTGCAGCCGGTCGGCCAGTTTGATGAGCACGACGCGGATGTCATCGACCATGGCCAGCATCATCTTGCGCAAGTTCTCGGCTTGCTGCTCCTCACGCGTCGCGAAGTCAATTTTGCTGATTTTGGTGACGCCTTCGACGATGTGGGCAACCTGCTCGCCAAATTCCTTGCGAATGTCGACGATGGTGACCGAGGTGTCTTCCACCGAATCGTGCAGCAGGCCGGCGGCCACTGCGACCGGGTCCATCTTCATTTCGGCGAGGACAAGAGCGACTTCTAGAGGATGGACGAGATAGGGTTCGCCGGAGGCGCGGCTTTGGCCCTCGTGATTTTTCAGGGAGTAATCGTAGGCCTTCTTGACGATGGTCAGATCGTCCTGCGGACGGTTCTCCTGCATCCGCTTCATCAGATCGCGGAATTTGGTCAGGGTAAGAGCTGTGGTCGCGATCTGTTGGCGCAATGTCGCCATGTACGATTATAGCCCGCGGAAGGAGCCGATTCCGGGCCGAAGGACGAACGCAGGTAATTGGCTTACATCAAGTGTGGTGACACAAGGCCAATCAGTTCACCGGGCGATATGATTTTGGTGTTCTTCCAGAATCTTGGGAAATGCTTTTGATTGCCGGTGACCAGGTAGTCCGCACGGGCAGCGTCGGCGCACTCCAGAAATATGTTGTCGTCGGGATCGCGTGTGACGTTAAGACGTCCGGCAGGCTTCACGAAATGACTGCGGCTTTTGATGAACTGCAGTAGTTGAAGGCGCAGTCCCTTGCGAATCTTCAGTTCGGCGCGGGCAAGTACGTTCCTGTATTCCTCAAAGATAGACGGCGAAATGTACAATCGCGCCGGCTTGGTCACGGCCAGCAGCAACACCGTCCGCGGTAATCCGGCGGGCTTAATCGCAGCCGAAACTAGGACGTTCGTGTCGATCACAAGACGGAGGGGAAGCATTACCGCTTTGAACGTTGCGACCGGGAAGTCCTGATGATCCGGTCGATTTGACGTGAGGACAAGCCGCTGGTGCGGTTCCGCTCCGACTCCTGACCGATGACTCGCAGAACCTCGGGTTCAGGCGCAGCCAGCCTGACGTAATCGCGGATGCTGATCAGCACGGCTTTGGGAGCGCCGCGCTTCTGGATAATCAGGGAACGCCGCTCATCATTCACTCGCCGCAGAAGCTTTCCGAAATTCGCGCGGGCATGAAGCGCAGAAACCACGATCGTGCCGTTCTTGCCGGAGAAAGAAGTTTGGGTTCCCATGAACTCTCCATTTCGCTTAATTAAAATGTACAGTTTCAATCCTTCGCCGTCAACGACCTTCTAACCCGAGAGCCACGCTTTTCACGCGTTTTGAACTCTTTGAAAGTGTCGCAAGTTTGGCTGCCGATCCTACGAACTGCTACAGTGACATTTGCGCTCTATGATCTCGCGAATACTTGTCAGCGGCGTTTCTGGTCCAATCGGGGCCGCGCTTCTTCCTTCCCTCAAGACACGGGGATATGACGTCACGCGGCTGGTTCGTGGCAGCGCTACCGGTGAGGATCAGGTCGCGTGGGATCCGGCGAAGCCGATTTCGCCCGAGATGGTTTCCGGCTACGATGCGGTTGTACATCTGGCAGGCGAGAGCATTGTTGGACGTTGGACCAAAACCAAGAAAATAAAGATTCGTGGCAGCCGCGTCGCGGGCACTACCACCCTGGCGGAAGCCCTGGCGGCAGCAGAGCACAAGCCACAAGTATTTGTGTGCAGCTCAGCGATTGGATACTACGGCGATCGCGGCAGCGAAGTGCTGAATGAGCAAAGCAAGCCGGGCGTCGGTTTCCTGGCCGACGTTTGTCGCGAGTGGGAGGCCGCAACCCAGGCTGCATCCAACGCCGGGATTCGCACCGTTCAGATGCGCACTGGGGTTGTTCTTAGCCCTAAGGGCGGCGCCCTGGGAAAAATGCTGACGCCGTTTAAGTTAGGCGTCGGCGGCAGAATCGGCGACGGGCAGCAGTGGATGAGCTGGATTGATGTGCAGGATATGGTCGGAGCCATTCATCACATGCTGAAAAGCGATCTGCTGCAAGGCCCGGTCAATATGGTGGCACCCAAGCCGGTAAAGAATGTAGAATTCGCCAAGACTTTGGGCAGCGTGTTGTCGCGCCCCGCGATTCTCCCAATGCCGGCATTTGCGGTGAACCTGGCGTTTGGCGAAATGGGAGAAACGGTTCTTCTGAGCAGTCAGCGTGTGGAACCGACGCAATTGGTAATGAGTGGATATCCGTTTCGTTTTACCGATCTGCGAGCGTCACTGGAGAATAACGTTCACCACTAATGGAGCGCACGGAAGCTTCGGCATTACTCTGATTCAGCATTCGCCTCTCGCACAGGCAGCGCGCACACTGAACCTTCTGCGAAGTTTTCCGCTTCAATTCCAAATGCGTGCGAGAAGCGGGCGCGGTAGTTCTCCCAGGCGATGGCGGAGGTGAGTTCCACCAGTTCCGCTTCGTTGAATCTTTCCCGCAGACGGGCAAATAAAGAGTCGGAAACTTCCACGGGCGTTTGAGTTATACCGTCGGCATACTCCAGCACCATCCGCTCGGTTTTGGAGAAGTTGAAGTCGGTGCGGTAGTGGTTAAGATTGGCAATCTGTTCCGTCGAGATGCCGTGCGCCCTGCCCACGGCAGAGCCAATATCCATTCAAAACGGGCAACCGACCAGCGTTGCCACGCGAAGTTCGGCAAGACCCTTTAGCTTGGCATCGACCAGTTTGCTGGCGGCCTGCGTTCGTTCCATCTGAACATATCCCCGCAGGATGGTGGGATGATGGGCGGTCACCTGAATTGGCATGATGACGCGTTTCAGGCGACGGTGCGTGAGGAAATAGACGATTCGCACGAACAACCGGTCGAACGTTCCACCGCGGTTGCCCGAAGCGCCAGAAATGCGCGCCATGATTACCTCCTTGCAGGCACGGTTTTCAAGTTGGGTTGGAGCGGTTCATCTCTTCCTGCAGTTTTTGCAGGAGCTGCGCGCGCTGTTCGGTATGCAGTTCGCGCTGTAGTTCTTCCAGGGCCAGCGCCACAATGTGGTAATGGTGAGCGCCTGCGAATTTCGGGTCGCAGGTGATGTTCAGCCAAAGTCGGTGCATCAGTTCTACATCTTGCGGCCGCATGCGCGGTGCGTGCGGCCCGATCGCGAATTCGCGGATGGTTCCATCGGGAGCGCACACTTCGAGAATCAGCCGTGGACGCGGCTCCGGCAGGCGCTCCCAAGCATCCCCAGTGAGCTTAGCCTGCTCATCGGCGGTTAACTTGTTAGAGAGTCCGCAGACCACCCGGGAAGATTCGAGCCGCTGGGCCGTCACCATAATCGCCTCGAAGACGTCGGTAGCCGGGACGACTAACAGCGAGATCGGTTTGCCTTCTTTTTCCGCGACTGCAACCGCCGCCGTGAAAAGCTCCTGCTCATAGTGGTCGAAAACCTGGCTGGCCTCCATTACCGCGCTGCCGCTAAAACTGTGCTCGCGATGATACAGGCGCGCACTCATAACGACGACGTCCTGCTTGGCGGTATTGGTGCGACCGAGCACATTTCGCAAGTAATACAGATTGCGCGGGTCTCGGACCGCAACCAGGATATTGCCCGGGCGTACGCCCATCGCGCCGCTCCCCAGTTCCTGATTCCCGTAGACTCGAAACTGGTCCAATTGTTCCGGCTTGCCATGGCGCTCTTTGGTGACATGACGCTCGGAAATCGTAAAGATCGTGAAGAAAACCGCACTAAAGATGAGTCCTGCGATCGTCGCCTGGTATTTGGTAAACAAGTTGACAATCGCGGTTGTCAAAAGGACCCCTGAGATGAGGACAAGGCCAACTGGAATCTCGGTCTTTCCAAGGTGCAGATTTCCGGGAACTTTCCATGCCCGGTTCCCCGGCTCAGTGAAGCGCAGCACCAGCACGGCCAGCGACTTCATGGCGAAGCTCCAGATCACGCCGAAGGCGTAGAGAGCAGCCAGCACATACACATTGCCCAGGCTGAGGAAGATCACGAGCAACTGCATGCCTACGATGAGGTTGATGATGCGGTAACTGGTGCCGTACCGGTTATGCGGCCGCTGAAACCAACTGGTGAGCACACCATCTTCGGCGACGCGATTTAAGACCCCATTGGCGCCGACGATTGATGTATTTTGCGCGCCTGCCAGAATCAGCACACCCACCAGCACGACGAAGCCATGGAATAAAAGCTTCAGGCTGGTCGGTCCCACCAGATACATGGCAATGCCGCCGATTAGATTGGCAAAATAATCCGGCCGGACTTTATCTGGAATGATCATCACTGCGAAGAATGAAACCAGTGAGGTGAAGAGCAGGCTGTAAATAAAAATCACCAGCCCGGTTTTTTCCAGATTCTTCAGCTTGGGGTGTTCGATTTCGCGATTGACCTGGGCGAGCGTTTCTTCGCCGCTCATGGCGAGCACGGAATGCCCAAAACCGACGAAAAGAATAATCCAGGTGATGTGGCTGAACCATGTATTGTTCAGCCAGCCCAGTGACTCTTTGTTGAGCGGAATCACGCCTGGATGCAGCGGATTAGGAGGTAGCACAACGGGCGCGCGCAAGACCGTGATCGTGCACCAGATAATCAGAATGACGACCATCACGGTGGTGATGATCATAATCTGCAGCGCCTTCTGGCTGGATTCGTGGATGCCCTGCGTATTTTTCCACCAGAAATAAGTCGCGATGATGATCGCCAGGCCAGCCGCAAAATAGTCGTCGGAAAAGTGCAGCGGGCGATTGAGATAAACGCCGATATCCTTGATAAAACCCGCCAGGTATTGCCCTGCCGAAACTGCACTGATGGGACCGGTGAGAACGTAATCGAAAAGCAAAGCCGATACCGAAAACTTGGCCAGGGTTCCGCCCATGGCTTCTTTAACGACGCGGTACACGCCGCCGCGGACGAACATGCTGCTCGATTCGATATACAACGCACGCACCGCGTAGCTGAAAAGCATGACCGCGAGAATGAACCAAGGTGCGCTTTTACCGATAACCTTCTCGGCGTCACCGCCGGCGTAGTAGGCAGAGGAGGCCAGGTCGGAGAGGACGATTGCGGAGGCCCGCCAGAAGGAAATGAAGGTCAACATCACCGTAGTGGCGACGAAGACCTTTACTGCCGGTTTTGTACCTTCTGAGGAAGTTGCCATGCTTCGTATGAATGGCGAAAACAGTTATGAATGCTGAACCCAATGAAGATAGCACAGGCGAGAGAAGAAGCGTTGCGGTAGCTCCAGAACCATTGGGCGGCTGCTAGCCGACGGCACTGTGGCGTTTCGGAGCGAGGTAGGTGTGGGTGATGCGGTCGTGCCAGCAGAGCGCATCCTCGTCGAGGAAGACCCAGGCGTAACCCATTCCAATCGAAGCAGCAGAAAGATAACCAGCCAGAACGCGCCAACGTCGCAGAGACCGACTGGTCGCGCTGCCGTCAAAACGTGCAAGCTCCAGACGTGCGATGCGCATCCCTGGAGTGCTCCCGGCATAGATGACAAGAAGATACTGGTAAGCCGCCCAAAACAAGCAGGGAAGGCCGGCGGCAAGCTCTAAGAGCTGAACCGCGGGCGGGCGGACGGCTGCGATCTTCCAGAAAATAAAGCCGAAAAGTGCCGACGCCCCTGCGACGATGGTGCCATCGACTACAGCGGCGACCACACGAGAGACAAAAGGGGCACTTTGCAGGGGAATATCGATGCCGGGCCGCTTTTCAGCTTCTTTTGGCTCAATGGCTTCAATCGTGATTCCGCCCAGCGCCGGGGGCGGAGGTTCAACCTCCGGGACGTCGAGAATTCGCGGCCGCCCGCTGACCGGCTCCGCCAGTTGATCGGGCGGGGGCGCAGGTGGTCCCCAGGAGAACCTGGGAAACTCAATGATCTTCGCTGTCGTATGAACGGCAGTGGCATGACTGGCAGAAGCATAACCCGAGCTTGCCTGAATCCCGTCGCCATAGCCTGCGCTCGGACTCGTTGCCGCGTGATGGAGAGGCGGCGAAGCTTCCTCGACGCTCGCCAGCGGGAGTTGCGCTTCCATTTCGGCGGCAAGCGAGGCGTCGTGCGTCATGCCATCGAGCGCCAGAGCATGGTTCGAAACCGATGCGAAGCCTGAATGGGGCAGCGTACTACTGAGTGCGCCTCCATGCGTGGACGGCTCAAAAGGTTCAAACCGGAGATTGAGAGACGGGTAACGGGGCGGACGGACTTTGCGACGCGCGCGGTACCGGTTCAGGCGGGCAGAAACTTCGCCGCGCCAGGCGTCACCATCCTGGCTCGAAGCCGTGACTTCGGTCTCTGCCTTGACTGGCGATGCCGAACTTTCATCGGAATGCAGCCGAGCATCCGAGTCAGAAACCCCCGTGGACAAATTGTCCACCAATTCAAGTTCCGGAACAAAGGCCGAATTACAACAGCAAAGCTCTCCACACTGCGGACAATTCATGAATGCGAGTCTCTCGAAATCGTATGAGTTCCCAGATCAGATACAACCACACAGGAAGCAACGGGAATCCTAGCCCTTTTCATCACTTTGCCTCGCGGCTGCGGGCGTGCTAAGTTCACGTTGCCGCTACAAGAAAGCCGAAAGGGCAGGTACGCCTGCGATGGACTATCTTCTTCCGTCGATTTTCTTGCGATGACGCTTCGCACTCAATTCCTTATCACGGCGCTGTTTCTTTGTCATCAGATTCTCGCTTCTGCGCTAGTAACCAGCCAGTTGCCGTCGGGCGATTCCGCCCGATCCGCGGTTTCCTCTGCACCGAAAATCACGGTGAAGACCGAAGCGCCTCCATCCGATCCAGAAAAACTATGTGCCAGCCGGGCGATTACCCAACTCAAGGACGGGACCACGATCTGCGCCGATCAGCAGGAGAAAATCGGCGACGCTTATAAGCTGCACGGGAACGGGGAAATTCACTATCGCACGTACATCCTGCGCGCGGACGAAATGACCTATAACTCCGACACCGGCGAGGCGACCGCGACTGGCCACTTCACCCTCGACGGTGGTCCGAACGATGACCACATCAGGGCCAGTCACGGAACTTACAATGTCACGGCCGAGACTGGGCGTTTCTACGACGTCACCGCAACTACTGGAATCCGCTTTCAAGGCGGTCACGCGACTGAAATACTTACGTCAACTGCGCCATTTGCCTTTTCTGGCAAGATTGTGGAGAAGACAAGCCCCGATCACTACCTGGTCTACGAAGGAACCATCACTACCTGCGAACTGCCTCATCCCAAATGGCAGTTCGATGCACATAAAATATTTGTCGACGTGGGCGCCAATGCCCAGATTTATCACAGCACATTCTGGCTGCACGGATTTCCGGTTTTCTATTTTCCCTACGCGACGCATCCGGTGGAGCGGGAAGTCAGAGACACCGGCTTTTTAGTTCCCACCGGCGGCCGTTCCTCTACCAATGGAACCGAGATCGGCGATTCGTTTTATTGGGTGATCAATCGCAGCATGGACGCAACCATCGGCGCGGAATATTTCTCCAAGCGCGGCTGGTCGCAACGAGGCGAATACCGCCTTCGTCCCAGCGATAAGTCCTACCTCGACCTGAATTTCTTTGGGGTGATCGACCGCGGCATTAGCCAGGGCGCGGGTGTGCCTCCTTTAAAAGAAGGCGGCCAGGAGGCGCGGCTGACGGCGGAAGACAATCTCTACGGCTTCCGTGCGGTTTCCAATATCGATTACCTGAGTTCCTTTCTTTTCCGCCTGGCCTTCAACGAGGTTTTTACCCAGGCGGTGAACTCAGAAGTAAAGTCGCAGCTTTTTCTGTCGAAATCAGACAATGGTTTTTCTTTCGGGGGTACTCTGGAGCGATATCAGAACTATTTCCAAACTACAAACTCAGACGGCACGCTCTCGAATCCTCCTGTCTTTGATTCGATCCAGATCCTGCATGCACCCAGCCTGGATGCATCCAGCGTGGATCGGCCTGTGTGGCACTCCCCATTTTATTGGTCGTTCGATACCTCAATGGCGGGACTGTCGCGCACTGAGCCGGGTTTTCATACCGGGCCCTTGCTTGGCCGTTTCGATCTCAATCCCGAAATCTCCCTGCCTTTGCATTTTCATGAATGGTCCTTGCGCCCAGCACTTACTTTGCACGAAACCTATTACACCGAACGCTTCGTCAACGGCGTCGCCGTCGAAGATCCCACCAACCGTCAGGCTCTGGAAGCATCCGTGGAAGTACGGCCGCCAGTGCTCGAAAAGGTATTCGATAAGGAATTCTTTGGCCGGAAGTGGAAACACGTGATCGAGCCGCGCATTGTCTATCGATACGTCACTGGAGTAAACGACTTCGCGAACGTGCTGCATTTTGATGAGCGCGATATCCTGAGCAATACGCATGAGGTGGAATATGGCTTTGTGACGCGACTCTACGCGAAAGGAAAGCCGTCGCAGACGGAAGACTGCGAAAAGCCGATGACAGGTCTAGCCGTAGGAGCCGCTGCGCCGGAGCAGACCGTTCCCTGGCAGCGGAACAGCAATTTGGATATCCCACCTTGCGCCCCCGGCCCACAAACCAAAGAAGTGGTCACATGGCAAGTGGACCAAAAGTATTTCCTCGATCCGACATTCGGCGGAGACTTGGTTCCGGGACAGCGCAATGTGTTCACGACTACCGAAGATCTGACTGGGATCGCATTTGCCACCCAGGCGCGCCATCTTTCGCCACTGGTGTCGCGCCTTGTGGCGGACACCTCCAGCCGGACTAATACTGAATGGGACCTCGATTACGACTTTCAGCTGAAACGGGTGAATGCGAGCACACTCATGGTCAATCATAGTATGGGACCATTCACGATCGGCGGCGGGGATGCGTTCCTGCAGATTCCGCAGACCAACAACTCGACTGCCGCGCCCAGCGAGGGCACTTGCGACGCGGCGACGCCAAAAGTCCAGGTGACCTGCAAGTTCCAACAATTCCGCGTGGCGCTCGGTTACGGCAGCCTGACGCGCCGCGGATTGAGCGCCGCTACCAGCATCGGCTTCGATACCGAAGTGCGGCAATTGCAATTCGCAACCGCGCAAACCACTTACAACTGGGACTGTTGCGGCTTGACTCTGGAATATCGCCGCTACGCGATCGCTAATGTGCGCAATGAGAACCTGTTTCGCTTCACTTTCAGTCTCGCGAACATCGGCTCATTCGGAAACTTGAGGAAGCAGGAACGCTTGTACTAGGGCTGGCCACGCGGTTGTCTGATCGACTCCGAGACACCGGAAGTTGCGCGAGCCCTTGCCATGTTCCCTCTCACGACACCGGCTGGTACCATAAGATTGATGGACGTTTCAGAAATGAATATGGACGAAAAAGAAATTCAGCTGCAAGAACTCTTGCGCGGGATGGGACGAGTTCTTGTGGCCTACTCCGGCGGCGTCGATTCCGCTTACCTTGCCTGGGCTGCTCATCGCGCGCTAGGGGCAAGCATGCTGGCAGTAATTGCCGATTCTCCCAGCCTGGCTCGCACCCAGCTGGCGGATGCTATTTCCTTTGCCAACGAGAAGGACATTCCGCTGGAAGTGATTGCAACCTCCGAGTTGGACCGCCCCGAGTATGCTCGCAACGACGGCCAGCGTTGTTTTCAATGTAAGGACGAACTCTTTGCCGTAATGGAAACCCTTCGCGCCGCGCGTGGCTTTGACGCGATTGCTTATGGCGTGAATCTCGATGATCAGGGCGACTTCCGTCCTGGCCAGCAAGCCGCCAAGCTGCACCACGTAGCTGCGCCCTTGCTCAAGGCGGGGCTCACGAAGCAGGAAATTCGAGATCTTGCCAAGGAGGCTGGTCTGCGCATCTGGGACAAACCCGCCTCCGCTTGTCTCTCTTCGCGGATCGAGTACGGTCGCCCGGTGACGCGCGAAGCCCTCGAAGTCATCGAACGCGGCGAGGAGGCGATTCGCGCCCTTGGCTTTCGGCAGTTTCGCGTACGTCATCACGGCGACATTGTCCGCATTGAGATCGCAAGAGAAGAACTGGTGCGCGCTCTAACTCCTGCCATGGCAGCTCAATTTACTGCCATCTTCAAAGCGCTCGGATTTAAGTTCGTAACTCTCGATCTGGAAGGCTTCCGCTCCGGGTCGATGAATTCTCTATTGCCGGCAGAGCAACTGCGCCGCGCTGGCTAAAACCGGCGGGCCTGCGGGTTGTGGCCGTTTCTCGCGTGGAGGCTGCGGTAACGAGGGCAGCACTGCCCTCGGTCGAGCAGTTCGACAGTCCTGCCCCTGTGAGATAATCAAAATATAACTAGTGATGTTGAGGCGGTTTCTGTTGATCCTAATTCGGCGTTCTCTGCTTATCCTTCTCCTCGTTTGTCTCGGTTGTGTTGCTCAGTCCGCGCCGCCCGACGTGGCTCACAAGATCGAACATCAGGTGCGCGCGTTTTATTCCATCCCAATCGATGTGAAAGTAACGGTTGGCGCCATTACTCCCAGCAATGACATGGCGGGTTATGACGGTGTGACGGTGAATATCGATGACGGCGAAGGCAAACATAAGGACTTCAAGTTTTTGGTTTCCAAGGACCGCAGCACCATGCTGCGCGTGACCAAATTTGATTTAAACAAAGATCCTTTCGCCGATGTGATGAGCAAGATCGACGTGACGGGACGACCCACACGCGGGGCCAAGTCTGCCAAGGTGGTCGCGGTGAATTTCGACGACTTCGAATGTCCGTTTTGCTCCAGGATGCATCAGACGCTGTTTCCGGAAATCTTCAAGGAATACGGCGACCGGGTGATCTTTATCTACAAAGACGATCCTCTGTCTGAGATTCATCCCTGGGCGATCCATGCCGCTGTCGATGCCAACTGCCTGGCAGCGCAAAACATCGATGCCTATTGGGATTTTGCGGATTACATTCATGCCAACAAGCGCGAAGTGGACTTAGAGAAGACCCCCGCGGCGCGCTTCGACGCCATCGACAAGATCACGATGACGCAAGGTCAGAAACACAATCTGGATGCGGCGAAGCTGCAGACGTGCGTGAAAGCGCAAAATGAAGATGCGGTGAGAGCATCGATGAAAGAAGCAGATGATCTGGGGGTGAACGGAACGCCGGCACTCTTCATCAACGGCCAGAAGATTGACGGCGCGGTTCCCATCAGTGAGGTTCGCGCCGCTCTGGACGCCGCTTTGAGAGACGCAGGACAACCCGTGCCCCAGCACGTACAATCACAAGCGACGCCGTCGTCGCGGTGATATTCGCGGTTCCCGGCTGCACGCGAGCGCGTCCCAGGCTGAATTTCATTTTATGATTGCAGTCAGGAACGGAGAAATATCGTTGAGAAAAAAACCTTTCTTCGCCCAGTTCGCGGTGGCACTGGCTGCCGCCGCGCTGCTCGCAAGCCTAGTCGCTTGCAACCAGCAAACCACTGGCGACGTGATGGCCACTGTGGATGGCCGCAAGATTTTCCGCTCCGATGTGGACAAGTACTACGACAACAATGTCGCTTCGGCCCAGCAAGCGCCCACCGGCGAACAGGCCACTGCCCTGCGTTTGAATATTCTGCACCAGATGATCGACGACGAAATCCTGATGCGACGCGCCGAGAAACTTGGCCTGCTGGCAACGGACGAAGAGGTTGATCGCAAATACAACGAGTACAAAGCTCCCTTTACCAAGGAAGAATTCGACAAGCGCCTGCAAGATAAGAAGATTACGATGGCGGATTTTAAGCGCGATATTCGCCGCTCGATAACGGTCGACAAGGTCATGAACAAGGAAGTGTCTTCCAAGATCAACGTGACTGACCAGGACATCACCGATTACTACAACGCGCACAAAGGAGAATTCAACCTGATCGAGCCGCAATACCACCTGGCCCAGATCATGGTCACTCCGGTTCCGAACCCGCAAGCCCATAATCAAAACGACAAGGCGCAGAACGAGGCCGACGCGCGCAAGAAAATCCAGATGATCGCGAACCGGCTGGATAGTGGCGACGACTTCGCCACGCTGGCCATGAAGTATTCCGAGGATCCCGAGACCTCGGGAAATGGCGGCGATCTTGGCACCGTGCCCGAGTCTGGCCTGAAAGGAACCGATCCGGCCACGCGAGACGCGGTGATGAAGCTCAAGCCGGGCCAGTACAGCACCATCATTACGGTGGTGAATCCGGCCAACAGGCAGGCCCTGGGTTACCGTGTCGTGAAACTGGTTTCGAAAGAGCCTGCGGGGCAGCGGGAGCTATCCGATCCGCGAGTGCAGCAAGCCATTCGTTCACAACTTCACGACCGCCGCGAACAGCTGCTCAAGGCCGCCTACTATGAAGTCTTACGGGATTCGGCCAAGGTCGAGAACTTTTATGCGAAGAAAATCCTCGACAGCAATGGGATCGAAAAATAGTTACGAGCGTTCGACCGGTATCACTCGACAATTGCGAGCACATCTCCGGCGTTCACTGCGGCGCCTTCACTCACCAGAAGTCTCTGGATCGTTCCCTTCTTCGGCGATTTGATTTCGTTTTGCATCTTCATTGCTTCTACCACCAGCACACCTGCGCCTGCTTCGACCTCATCGCCCTGACTGACCAGCACGCGCACGATCTTACCGGGCATGGGAGCTGTAAGTTTCCTGGGCCCATGATCATCCACCGTGCGGGCGCGGCCACGCAACGATCGCGGATCGCGGACTTCAGCGGCAAAACGTTCACTCCCCACCCACAGGTGCAGATCTCCGGACACATGTTCGCATTTCACTTCATACGCCTTATTTCCGATACGAAGAGAAAGTACATCCGGACGAGCCAGCACCGCGTCCACTTCTACTTCGCGTCCATCGAGCCGGCACGACCAGCGACCTTCCGATCGCGTGAGATCGAGACTGTACGGTTTTCCGTCGATGGTGATCTGGTAGGTCACGAAACTCAGCGTCCTTTGCCGTTAGCGCCTCTGACGTTATCGCATGGCTTCTTTGCGGGCTGCGATTTTCCAATTGGACGCGATACTTTGCTTTCCAACGATGGATTCGGTGGGAAGAGTCTGTTCGCCTCCTTTAGCCGAGGAATTGCCCAGAACCGCAAATATTCCGGCAGCGATAACCGCGACTTCGGCTGCGTTGGAATCAGTTGCCGCCGCTGGACGTTTCTGCGCTAAAAGACGATCCAGGAAGCCGGTGTCCAACTTCGCAGCGCGGAAATCCGGATCACTCAGAATGCGGCGGAACAGTGAAATATTTGTTTTGATTCCTCCCACGAAATATTCGTTGAGAGCGCGCGTGAGCCGGCCAATGGCTTGATCGCGATCCGTGCCGTAGCCAATCAGCTTGGCCAGGAGCGGATCGTAATCCATGGGCACGGTCCAGCCCTCGTACATTCCGCTATCGCGCCTGATTCCCGGCCCGGATGGCGCCAACAGCAGCGTGATCTTGCCCGGGCTGGGGAAATAATTGTTGTCTGGATCCTCGGCGTAAATTCGACACTCGATGGCATGTCCGCGAATCTGCACTTCGTTCTGTGTAAATGGCAGTGGCTCGCCGGCTGCGATGTGAATCTGTAGATGCACAAGATCGAGGCCGGTCACCAACTCAGTCACCGGGTGCTCCACCTGCAACCGCGTGTTCATCTCGAGAAAATAAAAGTTCTTCTGCTGATCCACCAGAAATTCAACCGTGCCAGCATTTGTATATCCCGCCGCCTGGGCCACACGAACGGCGACCTCGCCCATCTGTTTTCGCATGCCCGCGTCAACGATCGGCGAAGGCGCTTCCTCAATCACCTTTTGATGGCGGCGTTGCAGAGAACATTCGCGCTCGCCCAGGTACACCGTGTTTCCATGCTCGTCGGCCAATACCTGCATTTCGATGTGGCGCGGGTTGATGATCGCTTTCTCGATATAAACTTCGCCATCGCCGAATGAACGCTCCGCCTCGCTGCGCGCCCCTTCAAGCGCTGACTTCAATTCCTGCGGCGCATGTACCAGGCGCATGCCCTTGCCGCCGCCGCCCGCGGCCGCTTTCAGCATCACCGGGTAGCCGATGCGACTCGCTACCTCTTCCGCTTGCTCGAATGATTCGAGACCGCGCGACGTGCCGGGAACGAACGCTACGCCCGCCCGTTCCATGGCTTGTCGAGCTCGAGTCTTTGAGCCCATCGCTTCCATCGCAGCGGCGGTTGGACCAATGAATTTCACTCCTGCATCAGCGCAGGCTCGTGCGAACTTTGCGTTCTCAGAGAGGAAACCGTAGCCGGGATGAATCGCGTCCGCGCCGGAGCGCGAAGCGACATCAAGAATTTTCTGGATGTTGAGGTAGGATTCGGACGCTGCGGCGGCGCCGATGGGATAGGCTTCGTCCGCTTTGCGAACGTGCAGTGAGGCGCGGTCCACATCGGAGTAGACAGCGACGGCGGAAATCCCCATCTCGTGGCAGGCGCGGATGACGCGTACGGCAATTTCGCCGCGATTCGCGATGAGAATTTTCTTGAACATTTCTAGAACGCCGACAACGATTCGGCGAACTGAAGATTTTACAGGAGATTCGGCGAGGGCGCGCTTGCTGCCCGAAAGCTGGTAGCCAGATCGAGGTGGTCATCCCGAAGCGCGGCGCACTTCAGCCGCGAGAGGGATCTCCTATAGTTCAATGCGAGGGCGTGCGAGAAAAGCTTACGGCAAAGGGCGCTTGCGATGCTTCACCACGTAACCAGCGCCGCCGCGGAACAAAGCGATAACGAATCAAGGTCCAGATTGCGAGCCAGCCATCCGAGTGACGGATCTTTTTCCCTTCAACTTTTGAGCGTGGATTGTACGAAATGGGAACTTCGGCAATTTTCTCGCCCATGCGGGACAATTTTGCGGTGACCTCCGGGCAAAACTCGAAACGCCGGCATTGCAGATTCAGTTGCGCCAGCAGCGTGCGGCGAACGACTTTGTAACAGGTTGCCTCGTCGTGAATTCCTGCGCCGTAAAGAAGATTGGTGAGATGCGTCAGCAATTTAGCGCCAAGAAAGAAGCGCAGGCCGCGTTCGGGACGATCAGGGCGAACCCCGTAGACGACATTGGCGCGGCCTTCTGCGAGAGGATTGAGCAACTTCGCGTAGTCCTGCGGGTCATACTCAAGGTCCGAATCCTGGATCAAAACATATTCCCCGCGGGCATAGGCAAGGGCAGTTCGAATGGCGGCGCCCTTGCCATGATTCTTTTCGTGAAACACGACGGTAACGTTTTCAGTCGCCGGCAGAGATTGCAGTTTCTCCCGAGTGCCATCGGTTGAGCCATCGTCGACAATGATAATTTCTTTTTTCACGGGTGAAGCTTGGATCGCTTGCAACAATTCGTCCAAGTGCGCGATCTCGTTGTAAACCGGCACGATTACCGACACGCATCCCTGCCAGCGCTCGCTTTCTGCTGGATTAGTCATCGGTGCTGTTTGCAGTGATGCCATTCCTTCGGATTGGTAATCCTGGATTAATGAGCCTGTCTGGACGCCCCCGCTCGGAGCCTTCGCGTTCAAACACCCGCGTCGGGCCCCCGCCCCGAAGTATGCGCTTTCGACGATTTTCTAGCATAGTATCATTTGGATTGAACGATCTTCGCCCCAGCATGCGGCCACCGGACGCGGTGAAATCAA
This sequence comes from uncultured Acidobacteriaceae bacterium, assembly GCA_963801885.1. GTDB lineage: Bacteria > Acidobacteriota > Terriglobia > Terriglobales > Acidobacteriaceae > Sulfotelmatobacter. The sequence goes on along the minus strand of CAWDGL010000008.1, from coordinate 320,158 downwards.
ACCCTGGCATTTCGCCGCTTGCGGGGAAGACTTCCAATCCAGAGCGCGCCCTAAGTCTCGTTTTACTTCTCGCGGTTGCTCTCGCCGTTCGATTCGTTGACCTTGCAAGCAAGCCCTTTTGGTTTGATGAATGTTTTAGCGTGGAAGTCGCGCGAATTGACTGGCGGAATTTCTTCCGCCTGCTGTGGTGGCGCGAAGCCAACATGTCGCTGTATTACGTTCTATTGCGAGCATGGCTGGCTCTTGGTGGGGGTTATGCGCAAAGCCCGTTTTTCATTCGCAGCCTTTCGGTAGTAATCTCCGCGGCGACGCTGCTGGTGATTTATTGGCTGGCCACGCTTCTGTATGACCGGCGGGTAGGCTTGATCGCGGCTGCGCTGTTTACATTGAACGCATACAGCGTTCGCTATGCGCAGGAGGCGCGCAGCTACGCTCTTTTCCTGCTGCTGGCGACGATGTCGTCCGCATTCCTGATCGCCTATTTGAGAACGCCTTCGCGCCGCACACGACTCGGCTACGTCGTGACTGGTATTCTAGCGGCCTATGCGCACTTTTATTCCTTGGTGCTCCTGCCAGTGCATTGGCTCGCGGTGCGCGTGCGCCATCGCGGTCCGAAAATCGAGGGAGGGGCCGCGGACGAAGCCGCGCAAATGCGACGCGCATGGATCATCATCGGCTTCGCTGTTCTGCCACTGCTTATTTTTGTGGCGAAGACCGGCGCCGGACCGATCCGCTGGATTCAACGGCCGCACCTGCTCGATCTACTTCAGTTTTACCGCGACCTTGCCGGCGGCACCTGGGTGCTGCTCGCAATCTCCGCCTTGGCGTGCGGTTTTGCGATTGCGCCAAGCGGGAAAAAACTGCTAGCCCGTGGTCAGGAATGGCCGATTTGGAGAGTTCAATTTCTGCTGATCTGGCTTTTCTTTCCTGTGTTGTTGACGGCCCTGCTGTCGTTCGCACGTCCCGTGTTTCTGGGGCGATATATGATCTTCTGCCTGCCCGCGCTGGTACTCCTGACAGCAGCAGGATTGGCGCGACTTCGACGTGCTTGGTTGCTGACCGCGGCGCTTACCGGCGTGCTATTTCTGAGTTCGCAGGGAGTTTTGTTCGTCTACGGCCACGACTTCGATAACGAGCGCGATGCCTCCGGCGCGGCAACCGACTTCATTCTCGATCACAGCCAGGCAGGCGATGGCATCGTCTTTCATATCGCGGGAACCCGCGTTGCTTATGAATTCTTTCGTTCGTTGCGGGCTGGAACAAACACCGCCAGCCCGCATTTTACCGCGGAGTTGGGACCAGAGATTCTTTTCCCGCAGCATGGGGCGGGACTGGACTATCGTGATTTCACGGGTAAGCCTACGGCAGACTTACTGGGCTCAATCGGGCAGTCGCATCGGCGGATATGGGTCATGCTGATGAACAATGGGCCCGCGGAGAAACCTGATCCGACAACTGCGATGCTGACCGAAGTTCTGCCCCAATCGTTTCCGAAAATTCAGCGGTGGGAGTTCCCCAAGGTGGAATTGCGGCTGTATAGCAAGTGACTGTCTCGCCTGTGGCCAAAGAACCCGGCTAAAAAGAAAAAATAAAGCCTCTTTCGCGGAATTGACGAAAGAGGCTGATTTCATGCGATGCGGTTTGTGCTGCCTTATTTCTGATCGACTGTGATTCCACCCTGCGAGGCTTGCGCGGCTTTTTCGGCTTTCTCTTTTTTCACGCGAAGAGTTTCGTCGACCCAGTGGTCGGCAGTCTTCAGATCTTCCGCCCGAGCAGCCAAATCATCGCATTCCACGTCGCCTTTTTCGCGGTACATCAGGTTCAGGTATGCCATGGCGTCGTCGTAGTCAGGACGAAGTTGAATGGCTTTGTTCAAGCTGTCAATGCCTTCCTGAATGTAAGGAGAGTTCTTTTCCTTTAACTCTTCGCAGGCCTTTTTTTGGTCTTTATTCTTCGGATTCAGATTCTCTTCCGGCCTCATGCCGAGCGCGGCGCGCTTTTCCATGCGGGGCTGGTAGGCTGCAGTCCAGTCAATGACTCCGACTGAGTAGTAGGGCTCGGGATCGTTAGGGTCAAGGTCGGAGGCCATGCGGTAGTACTTTTTGGCGTCGTCCCATTTCTTTTCATTCAAGTAGAGGTACGCGATGCCCTTGGCCGCATTCACCTTCTGCTCGCGGGCGGGGTTAGCGTCGATTACCCTCTGATATTCGTCGATGGCCTGCTGGGCGGTTCGCAGATTGTCTGGAGAATCGACTCCCGGAATATACTGCGACACAAACGCGGTTGCGAGGTACATACGCGCATTGATCAGACTTGGATCCAATCGAACCGCGTATTGGAAGTGATCGATCGCCTGTTCGTAATGGTTGTTCTTGTACGCTTCCACGCCCTTGTTGAGTTGGTCGCGCGCCCGCAGCTTGTCGCACCCTAAAGAAGAGAAGAGCGCTAGCACCACTGCCGCCAGCGCGATCAAACGTGCATGATTATTCATTGCGGTTTAAGTCTCCCTCGACAGAGCATCCTAGGCCCAGAGACATCGATTTGACAAGCTCGGTTCGAATGCCGATTGAATGCCGACGACCGGCGCGATAAGAAGCCGACGACCCGACCGCGACAGCACAGAAGCTCAAGCTCCCATGCTGTGGGCCGATGACGAATTTCGCGACTCCCGAGCTCCTATGTGTTGCGAGCTGACCTGGGCAGGCAGATCAGGCTCCCGCTTCTATCTTCGCGGTAATCAGACCGACTTTGTCGACTCCCGCGGCATGGGCAATATCAATCACGTTGGCAACATTGCCGAACGGGATGGAATCATCGCCCTTCACGAACATAACTTTTTCCGCTCGTTGCTTGTAAATGTCGGTCAGACGCCCTTGCAGGTTATCCCAGGTCGCGTCCTCGTTATTAATCTTGACGCCCGGGGATTGACCCGCGCCACGATCCACCAGTTGCACAACGATGGTGCGGTCGGGCGTATTGTTCTTGGGCGCGTTCGGCGGAGGCGGTTGCGGAACCAGCGCGTCCAATCCTTTCGGAGTGACCGGTGAGATCACCATGAAGATGATCAGCAAAACCAGCAGTACATCGATGAGCGGTGTGACGTTAATGTTTGCACTTTGGCCTCCGCTCGGGCCGACTGCCATACCCATGGTCGTTCTCCTTTATTGCCCCTATTGCCCTGGCGTAGCCGGGGGTGGTGGCGGGGTTGTGGTTTTCTTCTGTTCGGTCAGCAACCCGAGGTCATCCACCCCGGCTGCGCGAACAGCATCCACGACCTGAACCACACTGCCAAAGCGGGCTCGCATGTCCGCCTTCACGTATACGCGCTTATCTTGTTTGTTGGCGAGACGATCTTTCACTTTGCCGGTTAAGTTATCGACCGCCATTTGTTCGCTGCCGAAATAAACCTTGCCGTCTCGAGTAATGGAGACTAGGAGTGCGTCTTCTTTGTCCGCATCCGGCATTTGTTCTGGATTATTGACGGGGGCCATATCCACGCTGATGCCTTTTTGCAACATGGGCGTGACCACCATGAAAATGATCAGCAGAACCAACATCACGTCCACCATGGGCGTGACATTGATCTCCGAACTGACCTTCGCGCCTTCGTTTCGTTTTGCTAATGCCATAGCCAGGTATCTCCTGTGCTTCTTCCTGGGGCTCGGCGCTTTTCAACCTTCCGCGATCGAGTTGGGAATGTCCGGCGCCGGATTGCTCCAACGCCGGACCAGCAACTCACTGCGGAACCGCCGAACCGTTCACTCCGCGAACGCTCTCGAAACCTACCGGCGAATTTCGCCGCGCTTCTTCAGGAAGTAGTCGATCAGTTCGCTGGACGAGTTGTCCATTTCGACGTCGAACGCTTCCACGCGACCGGTCAGGTAGTTGAACATCATGACGGCCGGGATGGCGACGAGCAGGCCGATAGCCGTCGTAACCAGCGCTTCCGCAATACCGCCGGCGACTGCCGCCAAGCCGGTGGCCTTGGAGTTATTGATGCCGATGAAAGCGTTCAGAATGCCCATCACCGTTCCGAACAGTCCCACGAAGGGAGCGGTCGAGCCGATGGTGGCGAGGCCGCCCAAGCCGCGCTTCAGTTCGGCGTGGACGATGGCTTCGGTGCGTTCCAGAGCGCGCTTGGAGGCTTCAATGGTCTCGCCGGGGATGGCGCCGGGGCTATCCTGGTGGGCCTTGAACTCCATCAGGCCAGCGGTAACAACCTTGGCCAGATGGCTCTTCTTGTTGCGCTCGGCAACTTTGATGGCTTCATCAATGCGGCCGTCGCGCAACGCTCCCGCTACGGCGGGGGCGAAAGCGCGGGACTGCTTGCGGGCTGCGCTATAGGCCATCCAACGATCGATCATCACGCCGATGGACCAACCGGACATGATGAACAGAATGATGACCACGGTTCGAGCGACCCAGCCCATGGCCTTCCACAGGCCCAATGGATCGGTCGCCAAGGTGCCGCCGCCTTCCTGAACGACCCAGGTGGCTGCAGCGGTAACGTGACTGAGAGTGAAACCTGCTACGTGAGCTGCGAACATGAGTTGCTTTCCCTCCTCGGAACTCTGGACATTTACTCTGCTTGTACTGGACCTTTGATGCGCTTTTTGATGCTAAACGCTGGCTGAATTCAATAAACAGCCTCGCAACGCCCGCCAATTCAGGCCGCCAACCCAGACAAAGACCGGCTAACCATGCCTGCAAACGATACTTGCAAACTGGCAATAAGCCAGCCACGCGCTTCGAACTGCTCCCTTTCCCAATGTTGTGGGACGGGAAGAACTAAAGAAAAGAAACCCAACGGCCCGGTTCTAGCCTCCGGCCAGCGTGAAGTTCACCTGCACTTGCGTTTCGACCTCAACCGGCTCGCCGTTGAGCAAGTACGGCTTGTACTTCCACTGCTTCACGGCTTCGATTGCGGCCGGAGCCAGCATGGGGTGCCCGCTGATCAGCTGCAAATTTTGGATGCTGCCGTCTTTACTGATCTGGGCTTGCAAAATAACGGTGCCCTGAATGCGCGCCTGACGAGCCAGGGGCGGATAAGTCGGGCTTACCTTGCGGATCAGAAGTCCGGAGGATACACCAGAAGAAACGCGCACCCGCTGCGGGGTCGCGATCTTTGGCGCAACCGTGGGCGTCGAGCTGAGCACGCTACCGATGACGCCGCCCATCGAACCGCCCGGAATGCCTCCAGGAACGCCGCCGACCACGCCTGTCGCGGCCATTTGTGGCGGAGCCTCATCTTCCTTGATCATCTGCACTTTTTTGGGAATCTTGGTAGGGGTACGGAGCTCGCCGTTTACAATATCGGTCTGAACCTGCTTGACCACGTGCACCGGCGCGGCGGCTGGCGGTGGCGGTGGCGGCGGTGGCGGGGGGGCCACTAACATGAATAAGGTTGTACCTTTGGGCAATGCCTCAGTAAAAATCAGCGGGATCAGAACCATCACGCCGATGATCATGACCTCCAGCACAAACGCGACCAACGACGTGCGCCCGCGCTTGGTCTTCAGCTTGCCGCCGGACTCAATCAGACTGTCTTCAAACATGTGATCCTCCCCGGACTTTAGAACCCTACGGAGACTTAGACACCACGCACATCTTCTTTGATCCCAGCTTCGTAACCCATGCAGCGTTACCGGCATTCGAAGGACAAAATGTCATAAATCCCGCGAATTCCGTACACAACAAGGCCTAACGCAATCGTTACAACGGCACCATCGGGTAACTTACCTAGAACGGCCCGCCATCGCAGCTGGCCGCTTGCCCTTTTGAATACGCCAGTCCTGATAGGCCACCAGGATGGGTGCTGCAATCGCAATCGACGAATAGGTACCGATTAAGATGCCAATTACGAGCGCGAGGCTGAATCCACGAAGCACCTCGCCGCCGAACAAAAAGAGTGCGAGTACGGTAAGGAAGGTTAGGCCCGCTGTCAAGATGGTTCTGCTCAGAGTTTGATTAATACTGCGATTAACGATATCCGACAGCTTTTCGCGCCGCATGAGTTTAATGTTTTCGCGGATTCTGTCAAATACCACGATCGTGTCGTTATTAGAGTAACCAATCAGGGTGAGAATGGCCGCAATCACGGTGAGCGTGATATCGGTATTCGTAAGGGAAAAGAACCCGACAGTGATCAAAGTGTCGTGAAAAACCGTGACCACAGCGGCAACCCCGTAAATCCATTCGAACCGGAAGCCCAGGTAGACCAGCATCCCCAGGAGCGAATAGAGGGTTGCTAATGCGGCTTGGGTGCGCAACTGGCTGCCGACCTGCGGTCCGATGATCTCAACGTTGCGAACCCCGAAATCGGAGACAAAAAAACCGTCCGGCAGCGATGCCACAACGGCGCGGTCAACTCCGGGAGCGGCCCCTAACTGGTCGGCAGAATTGAGCACGCCCCCCTGGACCTTATCGCGATAATCCACGATGGCCTGCGCTTCGGCTCCATATTTCTGGTCATCGGGACCAACGTGCAGCGGATCTTTGTCCATCAAATAATTCTTGAGGGTCAGAAAACTGGCGTTGTTTAAGTCAGTTTTGCCTGCGGGAGTATTGGTCTCCAGCGCCTGGATAATCTTCGTTTTTCCCAGATCAAGCGCCTGTTCGCTCGTCTCCCTCACATCGAGGTCGATCAATTCCTCGTTATTCGCGGCTGCGCCCAAACGCTGAATTTTAAAGTTCCGCAGGCCGGCGTGATCGAGTTCGGAGCGAATCGCATTTTCATCGGGATTATGGGAGAACTTCACGTACACCAACGTTCCTCCGCGGAAGTCAACGCCCCACGGAATGTGGTGCCAGAACAGCATGGAAAATAACCCTGCAACGCTAAAGATCAGAGAAAAGGCGAGAAAATACCACTTCTTCCCCAGAAAATCTATGTTGGTATTGCGAAAGAACTCCACGAGTTTTGTATAGCCCCTTATCTGACTTAGAACGATTTTGCGATTGTGTGATCGGGCGATTGTGTCATTTGAAAACCTCAATCGCCCAATGACTCAATCGCTCAATCCCTAAATGCTGAGCGCTTCTCCGCGCTGTTTCCGGCTGAGCACCCAGTCGAAAATGAAACGCGAAACGAACACGGCCGTAAACAGATTTGCCAGCAAGCCAAATGTGAGCGTGGTGGCGAATCCTTTTACCGGGCCGGTGCCAAAGATGAATAGAATCGCCGCAGAAACGATGGTGGTGACGTGAGTATCCACGATCGTGACCCAGGCGTGGCTGAAGCCCTGATCCACGGCTGATGGAGGCGTTTTGCCGTTGCGCAATTCTTCCCGAATGCGCTCGAAGATCAGCACATTCGAATCCACGCCCATACCGACCGTAAGAATCACACCCGCGATACCCGGCAACGTCAACGCGACATTTACTCCTGCAATCGTCGACCATCCAAGGAAGCCAAGCAAAATGATCAAATTCATGATGAGCGCGACGTCGGCGTTGATGCCTGCGCCGCGATAGTAAATCAGCATGAAAATCAACACCGCAACCATGCCCACCACGGCCGCCCGCACGCCCGCGCGAATCGAGTCTGCCCCCAGCGACGGACCAACGGTTTCCTCTTGCAGATACTTGATACTGGCGGGCAGTGCGCCCGAGCGCAGGACCATGGAAAGATCCTTTGCTTGCTGCTCGGTCATGTGGCCGCCACTGATCGAGCCTTGATCGCGGATCGGCTCTTTGATGCTGGCCACTTCCTGCACTTTGTTGTCGAGCACCACGGCGAGGTTGTCGCCGACGTGGGCGGAGGTAAAACTATAAAAACGCTGCCCACCCTCGCCGGTCAGAGAGAAAGTGACGCTGGGCTGGCCGTTTTGGTCGGTGCTGGCCTGTGCGTCCCGCAAATCCTTTCCGCTGACTGCTGAGACCCGCGAAACCAGATACCATGCCGGCCCCTCAGTTTCAGCTCCGGGCATACTGTGTCCCTGAAGCAGCAGGGAATCCGCGGGAAGGACGCCGCCCTTATCCTGCAACGCAGCCTGCTCGCTGGGAAACGGACCGCCGAGAGACTGCTTGATTTCAAGCATGGCGGTGGACTGCATGATGTCCTTCACCCGGCCAAAATCGTCGATACCGGGCAGTTGCACCAGAATCTGATATTGCCCTTGTCCATGCTCCTCGATCGTGGGTTCGCTCACACCGAGAGCGTCGATGCGATTGCGAATCGTCTGAATCGCCTGGGTGACCGCCTTACTCTTCAGGTCGGACAACATCGATGGCTTCATTGCCATAGTCCAGGTATCGTTGGGGCCGCTGGTTGGGGGATCGTACTCGGGCAGCCGATCCTGCACGATGCTCAGCAAATCTCCGCGCGCGCTGGCCTGCACGCCTTTCAGCAAGACATGGTCGGGATTGTTCTGGGGATCGGGTTGAGTGATATCGGCGAAATCGATTTTCCGTTTGCCCAGTTGATCTTTCAGAACTTCGATGGCATTTTGCGCGACCACATTGACGGCATCGTTCACCTGAACCTGAAGAATCAGCTGTGTTCCGCCGCTCAAATCCAGACCAAGGTGGATGTGATCAGAAATCGCCGCGAGCAAGCCCTGGCCTGACAGGCTCTTCGGAATGCCAAAGATTCCGAACAGGAAGAAGAGAACGATGGCAACAATGGATGCGAACTTGATTAGAAAATTCTTGTTCATATGGACCGCTTCACCAGCAAATGCATTACTTGGTTTTCACTTCTTCCTCGCTCGTTGTTACCTGCAGCACTGAAGCTTTGGTCACTTCCAGCAAAGTATTGCTGGGAGGGACGCGCAGGTGCACGCAATCGTCTTTGAGCGCCATGATGGTGCCTCGCAGGCCGCCGCTGGTGGTTACCTTGTCGCCAGTTTTGAGCTGATCGAGCATCGCCTGCCATTTTTTTTGCCGGCGTTGCTGCGGCAGAATCAGTAGAAAATAGAAAATGGCGAAAATGAAGATGAGCGGCGCTATGCCGAGCCATCCCATACCGCCGCCGCCACCGAGCTGTACCGCCAATAAAGAGTGCATATGAAGGTCTGCGCGTATGTTTTCGCGAAAAAACGCGCCTTGCTTAGCGCCGCGCGAGCTGTAATTTCACCACGGAGTTTAGATCGACATCGGCCGGGCTTTCAGCTTTCAGGCTAGAATCCGGGCAGGGCCATCCGTGGAGGTCAAGGCTTCGGTCGTGACCCGACACCAGAAAGAAAACGGGACTCTACCCCAAGTGAAATAGAATGCCGCACCCGCCGCATAGTGTCAAGGTAGAAACTCAGGTTGTGGATCGTATTCAAGACCTGCGCTAACACTTCATTGGATGCATAAAGATGACGCAGATATGCTCGGGAATAGCGCTGGCACACGCGGCAGGCGCAATTGGGGTCGAGCGGAGCGGCATCCTGAGCGTAACGCGCCTGCTTGATCGAGATTTTTCCTTCAGATGTAAATAACAACCCATGCCGCGCGGCGCGCGTTGGCAGCACGCAATCCATCATGTCCACGCCGAGACTGGCATACTCGACAATTTCTTCGGGCGTGCCCACTCCCATCACATAACGCGGCTTGTCGGAGGGAAGGTGCTCGACGGTCGATTCGACGATTTCGCGGGTCAGTTCGCGCGGTTCGCCCACGCTAAGCCCACCAATCGCGTAGCCCGGGAAGTCTATTTCGATGGTGCGCTTGGCCGACTCTTTTCGCAGTTCAGGATCCATGCCGCCCTGAACGATGCCGAAAAGCGTCTGCGCCTGATCTGAACACGTAGGGACGGACGCATTCGTCCGTCCCGCGAAGCGAAGCTGAGCGGGCTCTTCAGCCGAGGGCGGCATTTCTAGATTTCGGTGTGAAGGGCTTTTGAATTCTAACGGGTCTTGGGCTACACCTTTCTCCGGACGGACGAATGCGTCCGTCCCTACGCGTGCATTGCTGGCCCACGGAACTTCATGCTTGTGCTCCTCAAAATATTTCTTGCTCCGTGCCGCCCAGCGAGCGGTCATTTCCATGGACGCTCGTGAGCGAATGCGATCCGCTGGATACTCCGTGCACTCGTCAAATGCCATCATGATGTCGGCGCCGATCCCGATCTGCGCCGCCATCGAACTCTCGGGGCTGAAGAAATGAGAAGAACCGTCGAGGTGAGAACGAAAAGTCACGCCTTCTTCGTTTACCTTGCGAAGTTCGTTGAGGCTAAAGACCTGAAATCCACCGGAGTCGGTGAGGATGGCGCGCGGCCACGACATAAATTTGTGCAGCCCACCCATCCGACGAACAGTGTCGACCCCGGGTCGTAAATATAAGTGATAAGTGTTACCGAGAATAATCTGCGCGCCCAACTCTTCGAGCGTGTCCTGGGGCACACCCTTTACGGAGGCCAGCGTTCCCACCGGCATGAAGACAGGAGTTTCGATTTCCCCGTGGGCGGTCAGCAGACGTCCACGGCGAGCTCGGCCGTTGACGGCATCAATGTGGAACGAGAGAGACATCCGTTGGCGATTGTAGCAACGGCGGGATCAAAGAGTCCCCGATGCAATGCCCAGGCGCGGTAAGCGCGGCATCGGAGTACGGGCTCAGAGCGTAATAAATTCGGTGAATGACGGCGGGGAGAGAACTGCTGACCATCCTAAATCGTGGAATAACCAACATACGTCTACTGCCAATAGAGTCCTCTTCAAGCGCCTTTACGGTTCTCTCCGTTACCCCCCAAGATGGAGTGCGGTAGTTCGAAATACGCGCTGGGGAGTTTCGGAACCGTCTTCCTTCTAACTTTGCCGGAACCAGGTTTTTTCTCGATCTGGTCGATTACCGATTCCGCCGCCGACTTGCCCAATTCCATCAGCCATGTATGCATGCCATCGGAGAGCGGACCTAGAAGCGGCATGGAATCGAGATCCACCGAGGCAACCGGAAGAGAAAGGTCTGGTGGCAGCGTGGCGTCGATGGCAACGATGCCTTCGATGCCTCGTTGCTGAAGGTGGAAGGTGATGTCGCGCCATCCATTCGAGGAATCTCCAGATCCGAGCGCCAGCAGATATCCTTTGCGCTGCAAAAGAGTTTGCACTCCGGCCAATACTTTGGCTACGGGCGCGAGACTGATATCAGAGGTAATCACTGCAACCATGCGGGTGCGCTTGGTACGCAGAGATCGCGCCCACAAATTCGGACGATAATTCAATTCGGAGGCCGCGCGAAAAACTCTATCCTTCGTTCGCTGTGGAATCGCCATGGATGCGGCCGTCTGGTTCAGGATGGCGGACACCGAGCAGGAAGCGAGTCCGACGTGTTCTGCTAGCGTCTTCAGGCTTACCACCGCAAATTTTTTCGACAAGATTCCCCCTCATCCTTAAGTTCAGGATTTTCGAAAGTTTTAATTGCCTTAGGTCTTGCTTACAACGAAGTCAGGTGCACAACGGGAACCCAATTCGTGGGGAACCCCAAACGGTAAAAGTTTGGAAGTCTTCTGCGACACAGCAGAAGATAACGTTTACTTTGAAGCAAAGCTGCGCCATAGTCCAACTCAAAAAATCCATTGTAAAGATTGGTCTGGCGATGGCATTCGCCACCGCAGAGAAACGTTGCCAGTGGACCGATGCCGGCGTGAGTCACAGTGGCAGGCCATTAACCGACTGACCAAATTAGTTTTGCCGCTTACTCCTTACGCGGTTATGATGGCGGGGCTTTCTGACACCATGCGCATTCAGCGTTCCGCCCGATCTTGCGGCTCTTGTGCCCTCCTTCTTCGCTACCTCATGCTCTTCGCCATTGCCTGCGCCCTGGCACAAGCTCAGGCAATTCCCGCGCCATCGAGCACGCCAACTGATCAGGGACTCAAGCCCATTCTCGATTACATTTCATCGGCGTGGAACACGCTGACTCGCTCGATGACGGAGTGCGTGAGTGTTGTGGATCCAAAGATCAAGGTGCCGCCGGTGCTGTATTTGCCGCGAGAAATCGCCGAGCCTGCGGCAGTCCAGAAATTGTCGGCGGAATGCAATGTACGAGTCGAACATCTACCGGTGCAGATTCATCGACTGGGAGAAATCGACACCAACAAAATTCAACCTCACGGACTGCTTTACCTTCCCAACAAATATGTTGTACCCGGCGGGCGCTTCAACGAGATGTATGGCTGGGATAGCTACTTTATTATTCGCGGACTGCTACGCGCGGGGCGCGTCGATTTGGCGCGCGGCATGGTCGACAATTTCTTTTTTGAAATCGAGCACTATGGCGCGATGCTCAATGCGAACCGCACCTACTATCTGACACGGTCGCAGCCTCCATTTGTGAGTTCGATGTTCGTGGATGTGTACCGGGCCATGCAAGAGCAGTCCTCGGGAAAAAACAATGTACAGATTGATAAAGCCTGGCTGGAGCGGGCATACGCGGATCTGGATAAGGATTATGGGATGTGGACGCGAGATCCGCATCTGGCCGGGGAAACCGGATTGTCGCGCTATTTCGATTTTGGCGAAGGCCCGCCTGCGGAAGCGGTGCAGGACGAAAGCGGTTTTTACCGCAAGGTGGCGCAATACTTTTTTCTGCATCCCGCGCAAGCCGACGATTATGTGGTTGAGATGACTCCGGCGACGACTGAAGCAGTAGCGGGCTCGATGTATTCACTCGAGGTGTGCGACGTGTCGCAGACCATGGCGCGCCCGGGCTGTGAAAAGGAAAAACAATTCAAATTGAGCGCGGATTATTACAAAGGCGATCGCTCGATGCGTGAGTCGGGCTTCGACGTGAGCTTTCGTTTCGGGCCGTTCGGGGCAGCCACGCATCACTATGCGCCTGTGTGTCTGAACAGCCTGCTCTATAAGACAGAAAGAGACCTGGAGCAGATCAGCCTATGGCTGGGGCATGCCGAAGACGCGAAGAAGTGGAACCTGCTCGCCGAGAAGCGAAAGAAACTCATCACGCAATACTTGTGGAACCAGGAGCAAGGGCTGTTTTTCGACTACAACTTCCAGACCAGCCGAATGTCGAATTACCGGTACGCGACGACATTCTATCCGCTGTGGGCGGGTCTCGCGACGCCCGAACAGGCGAAAGCCGTGAGCGGCAACCTGAACGTTTTTAATCAGCCCGGCGGTCTTCCCATGAGCACGTTCGAGTCGGGCGCGCAGTGGGATTTACCTTATGGCTGGGGAAACATTGAAATGCTGGCGATTGAGGGCCTGCGCCGCTACGGTTACAACGCGGAAGCCGATCAAGTTTCTTACGAATTTCTGTCGACGGTCGCGGAAAATTTTCGCCGAGACGGGAATATCCGGGAAAAATATAACGTCGTGACGCGCTCCTCGGAAGCGCACGTGGAACTGGGTTACGAAATGAATGTGGTCGGCTTCGGCTGGACCAACGCCGCGTTTCTCGAACTACTCCATGGCCTGCCGAAAGAAATGGTAGAACGCCTTCAAAAAGAAGAGAGCCTGCCGCTGTCGACAGCGAAATAAGGGGCGTTAGCGCCGAACTACGCGCGTTTCCTAAGGGATGGCGCAGTGCTATCCAGCGCTGATTCTTATTTTCCGGGGGGCGTCTCTGAAACGGCATTGACCAGATCGCGCAGCGGCTTGATGACCGTAAAGCGAACCAGCGCTTGCGGCTTCTCCGCTTCGTCTAGGATCGCCAGTCTCGCAGCTTTCCATCCCCCGGCCGCAGGCAAACCGGAAGAGAGATGAGAAACTGCGTCGAGACCGATAGTTCCGAGTTCGCTGAGTTGGTGCGCCCGCAGTTCGGCTTGCGCAAGCCGTGGAGACTCGGCCATCAAGCGCAGAATTCCCGGCTCCGCAGTTATCCAGGCGTTGAAGTCTGCTGTTAACTCGGTTTCCGCCTGCGTTCGGCCGCCCGGATTCTGCAGATAAACCCGCATCAGCAACTCAAAATCGTGGCGCGACGGCGGGTCGGGGGGTAGTGCATCCACCAACTGATCGAGCGGCGTGAGTTGATTGGCGTGTTGCAGGTGCGCTCGCTCGTGGAAGCGAACGGGTTCCAGCACGGATGCAAGAATTCGCAAGGGGGCAATCTGCCTGGCTTCGCTCAACTGGCGCAAGCTTACGTCCTCCTGCGAGATGTGCGTCAGTCCCAGGCTTTCGAGCCGCAGCGACTCGACCACAAGCCGCCGATACATGTCATCGACATCGTTTACGTTACGCGGCGACCATAGCCGCTCGGCGATCGTCGCGGCACGCGGCCAGATGCGGGAATCGATATCCAACGCGCTCGTTTGCTCCTCCCACATACAGGCTTCTCCGCCTAGGATGCGTGCTTGCTGCTCGGCTGTGAGATCGGTGTTTTCGGGCAGCGGATCGACCGCATAATGCGCCTCAGCCGGACTCATCAGATTCAAGTAATAGCCGGCGGAGAGGATGCCCGTGTATCCGTTCTTTGCTCCGGCGGCGAGCGACTCGAAGCCGCGCCAGCTCTGCACCATGACGTCCTTCGGCAATTCAGGAGTGAGAATCTCGTCCCATCCGATCATGTGCTTGCCGTGCTTCTCCAGCAATTTGAGCAGGCGCAGATTGAAATAATTCTGCAGCGAGGCTGTGTCTTTGAGATTGTGTTCGCGCATAAAACTCTGGATGCGCGGATTCGCCTTCCACTCGACCCCGTTGTTCTCGTCCCCACCGATGTGGAAGAAATGGTCGGGAAAAATGGCGGCCATCTCTCCAATAAACGTATCGAGAAACTTGTACGTACTTTCCCGCGTGGGATCCATCACCGGGTCGAACACTCCGAATTTCCGTTCAATGTGGAATGGCCCCGGCGCGCTGGCGAGGTCGGGATAGCCCACGAACCACGCGCTAGTGTGCCCCGGCATGTCGAACTCGGGTATGACGCGGATGCCCCGGTCGCGCGCGTAAACGACAATTTCCCGCGCTTCCTCCTGCGTGTAAAACAGTCCGTCGGAGCCGAATTCAGTGAGCTTCGGAAAAGCCCTGCTCTCCATGCGAAAACCCTGGTCTTCGCTCAGATGCCAGTGGAAAACGTTGAGCTTGACCGATGCCATGCCATCGAGCGTGCGCTTAAGGACGTCGACAGGAATGAAATGGCGTCCGCAATCGATCATCAGCCCACGCCATCGAAAACGCGGCACATCGTGAATCATGACGGCCGGAAGAAAATATGAGTCTGCGTCCGACTGAATCAGCTGTTCCATCGTTGCCAGGCCACGCATGGCCCCGACGACGGTCGCGGCGCGAAGATGCGCACTCGAGGAATTGATTTCCAGCGAGTAAGACTCGTCTTCGTCAACCGATTGGGTGGTTTCTCCAGGACCATCGACGCTGACGACCATCGCCGCCGACGCTGCATCGACGGACGTGGACGAGGATATAAGAATGCCTGTCCTGGTCTTGATGCGATCCACAGTGCGAGCTATGGCGGCATCCAGGCGGGCGTCTCGAAAATGGTCCGTAAAAATGCGAAAAGATGGTGTGATTGCAAGGCGGCCTTCCTGCACGGAAAGCTGCGACGGCTGCGGCATAAGCGTGTTAACGAATCCGGCGGGGGCGCTTGGTGAGGCCACTGCCTGATGCGGGTCGATGGTTACAAACTGGGCGAAGATCATTGCAATGGCCAGCCGACGTATCATGACGCCTCTTTCATACTCATTTCATTCGCCGAGACCTAGCGCAACGCAAATATAAATCATAGGTCATTAATCATTGATCATTGATCGGTGATTGACTGCCAGGTGCGATGCGAGATCGATAGGAGCGCAGCAGTCAGACTGTCCGGCAATCTCTACCCCGAGGTCGGCGGCCGCGGCACGCTCGCCCCTACGCTAGCTTGCGTGCGAATTCCATGTCCCGCCGCATGTCTTCGTCGACGTCACCTTCTTTTTCATACTCGACTGCGACGAGCTCTGCGAACCTCTGCCTGCGTAGCTCCTTCATCACTTCAGGAATTCTCGAGATTCCTCGCCCCAGCAGCACATTCACTTCCCCGTCCACGGCCTGAATATCTTTAAGGTGTACCAGGTTCAAGTTCGGCCCTAGTTTTCGAATTGCCTCTACGGGATCGTGCCCACAGGATGCGAAGTGTCCTACATCAGCAGTGGCACCCATAGTGTTGGAAAGTCCCTTGAGCGCATGCAGAACATCCTCAGGACTCTCGTACGCAAATTTCTGGCCCTTGAAGTAATGATTGTGGATTCCAAAGGTCAACTGTTCCTGTGTAAAGCGCTGATCAATTCGGCTCAGAATACTTCCAGTGGCATCGCCGCTGACATTGCGTGCGCCAAGGATCTTGGCAAACCGAATGGCGGCTTCGACGTCTGCCTCTTCCTTTATCGTCGCCGAGTAATAGGACACGCAACGTATTCCAGCTTGGTCGAACTTGGTCCGAGCCGAATGAAAGAGGTCGTCGCTGGGATGGTTCATCAGCATGAACTCACCGCGCGACATTTCGATTTCTCCGACCCTCAAAGCGTTCAATTGGACGATCATCTGGTCCATTGTGAGATTGTGATAGCTATAGGTGCCAATGCCCACGTTCAGCTTTGTGAACGCGCGTAAGGGGACAGCTACCGCAGCCATGCCGCCTGCTACAGTCTTCACAAAACTTCTTCTCGTAATTGAATTGGTCGGGTTCATGAACACTCTCGCTACATAGCCACGCTTTCGATGCGGTTAGTTTCGTGGTAGTGGGCGGGACGTCACATCCGCATCCTCAAGCTTCATTGCCCATTTGATGGCGCCGGTGATCATCTGCTGAAATTCCGGCTTGTCCCAGTTCTCTTCCACGTGGCCAAGCGATGTGTAATAGACGCGCCCTTTGCCGTACATCTTCGCCCAGGTCACGGCAAAGTCGCCGTCGGTGCGGTGGACATTTTTGTTCTTCATGTCGAGTTTGCTCACGTCGAGGCGCATCAGCACGCGCACCTTGTCCCGCGAATAATTTCGCATCTGATAAATCTCGTCACGCAGCACAAAAGAATGCGGAAATTGCTGCATACCCGGAAAACTGGGGTCTTCGACGATGATCGGTGCATCGAAGGTTAACCATGGATGCTCGTCGTAGCAGCCGCCAATCATCTCTCCGTACTCCGGCCAGTCGACGAAAGTAATGGCAGCGCTATGCACACCAATAAATCCCTTGCCGTCGTCGTGGATAAATGAGATGAAATCGGCCTTTTGTTGGGCGTCCATTTCCAGGTCGCCCCCCGTAAAGAACAGGATGGCGTCGAAATCATTTAAGTTCTTGGCGTTGTATTCCAACTTTTTCTTAGTAAGAACCTCGGTATCAGTCCGAAGCGTGGTGTCCCAGAGCCCGCTCTCCTTGCCCAGTCGCTCAATGGTAGCCATGGCGTGAGAAACCGCCTCGTGCCGGTATCCCTTTTCTTCTCCAATCATCAGAAGATGCTTTTTTGGAGGTGCGGTAGCAGACTGCGCCGCGGAAAAATTACCAAGGACGACGCTTAACACCAGAAACAGAAAGCAAGGCAACTTCTTCATGATGTCGCGTCCTCGATCTTTTTGCAGTGCAAAGCCAGGGCCCGGAGAGCGACAAAATGGCGCAGGCGCGACGTCTTCAGGCTGCGGGAGGCCGGTCCGGGCATGAGGGCGAATGTTACGGCTACGAAATAAGCGTGTCAACGACTGTGGGTCGATCTGCGTGCTTCTTTGTGCTTCTCTGCTTTTTTCTTGCGCGTTGACGCCCTTCGCTATCCAACCTTAAGATGGGATTCCGATTTTTTCTCGACCGACATGATCAACCAAACCATCTCGCACTACCGCATTATCGGCAAGCTCGGCAGCGGGGGGATGGGAGTGGTGTATGAGGCCGAAGACCTTACACTCGGCCGCAAAGTTGCGCTGAAATTCCTGCCGCCCCAACTCTCATCCGATAAGAACGCGCTCGATCGTTTCCTGTTCGAGGCACGAACAGCATCCGCGCTGAACCATCCAAATATTTGCACCATTTACGCAGTCGAACACGCAGCAGGCGATGACACGCAGTCGTTCATCGCGATGGAGCTACTCGAAGGGCAGAGCCTCGACCAAAAGCTTTATACGGGTGCACTTTCGACCGATCGCCTGCTCGACATTGCGATCCAATTGGCAGACGCGCTGGAAGCCGCCCATGCCAAGGGAATCATTCATCGCGACATTAAGCCCGCGAATATTTTCATCTCTCCGCGCGGGCAGGTGAAGGTGCTGGATTTCGGCCTCGCCAAGTTAACCCGGCGCGAAATCGAGATGGAAACGATCGGACCCACGCAGGATTCACCCCGGCCGGCTCACCTGACCAGCCCAAATGCGACCGTGGGAACGATCGCCTATATGTCCCCGGAGCAGGCGCGCGGCGAAGAGCTCGATACCCGATCCGATTTATTTTCGCTGGGCACCGTTCTCTACCAGATGGCGACGGGAAAGCTGCCTTTTGCAGGCGCGACCTCTGCCGTTGTGTTTCACGCCATTCTCGAACTGGATCCAGTCCCGCCACTGCAGTTGAATACCACGCTGCCGTCGAAACTGCAGGAGATTGTCGAAAAGCTTCTGGAAAAGGATCGTGACCTGCGCTATCAATCCGCTGCCGACTTGCGCGGCGATTTGAAGCGTCTGAAGCGCGACGTCGAATCCGGCAAAAAGGGCGCCGCCGCAACCGGCGCAGCTTCCATATCGGGTCCAGCCGTCCCCGTTGCAGCAACACTATCCTCTCCATCCGGGACTCAATCATCGGGTGTTGGTTCGTCCCAGAGTTCGGCCGTGATTGCAGCTGTGCGTCCGGGCAGGCTGAAAGTGGCTTCCACCGTGGCAATCATCTTGCTAGTTGTTGCTGCCGCGGGCTACGGACTCTATTCCTTTTTGAATCGTACCCCTCCTGCGCCATTTCAGAATTTCACCGTTTCGAAGGTCACTGAGGGGGGGAAGTCGGTGGAAGCGACGATCTCTCCCGACGGAAAATACATCCTGAACATGGTGCGTGAAAATGGCAAGGCCAGCCTGTGGCTGCACAATGTTCCAACCAGCAGCGATACCCAGGTGCAGCCCGCCGACGACGTTTACTACAACGGACTCCGCTTCTCGCCCGACGGCAACTATTTTTATTTCGTTCGCAGCGATCCGGGAAATTCTGAGCTGAAGTTTTTATATCGCGCTCCACTGCTGGGAGGCACTCCGCAGAAGCTCGCCAGTGACGTAGATTCCAACGTCACGTTCTCGCCGGACGGACAGCAATTCGCCTTCATGCGAGATGACAATCCCGAGCGCGGGAAGTATCAGCTGATCGTGCGTCCCGTTGATAGTGACGTGGAAAAGGTATTGGCGGGCGGCCCTATGAGCCAGAACCTGTATGGTCCGGCGTGGTCTCCCGACGGCAAAACGATTGTCTGCAACACGATTCAATCCGGAAACGGATTTGTGGGAATGGTGACGGTGGATATAGCGACAGGGAAAAAGACTCCTTTCTTCTCCAGCAACCAACGCATCTTTGAATTTCCTGCGTGGCTGCCGGATGGAAGTGGAGTGCTCGGAAATTATCGCGAGCAGAGTACAAACTTTACCCGCTCCCAGATTGGGATCGTTTCCTATCCCAAAGGAATATTCTCTCCAGTCACGCGCGATACCAACAATTACTACGCTGTCAGCGTAGCTGCCAGCGGCCGCATTCTAGCTACCATCCTTAGCGAAGACCGCTGGAACATTTTTGTAATGCCGGCTGCGGATCGCTCGGCCCAGGCGAGGCAAATCACACCTGCTGACGGCGGCACCAACTTCACCTGGACCCACGATGGCAAGCTGATCGACGACCAGGAGAACCGGTTGAATTTGATCGATCTTGTGACCGGAGCGAAATCAGTGATGGCAATGCAGGGGCAAGCGAGCGGCGCTCCCTGGACCTGCGCGAGTGGACGCTATCTTCTGTATGACATCTTTGACAGCGGTAACGGAAATCAGAACGTCGGTAGGATGGATACCTCCACTTCCGATACCAAGCAATTAACCAACGAACGGGTGGCCAGCGCTCCCGTATGTTCTTCCGACGTGCAGTGGGTGTACTACATCAGCCAGGCTGACGAACAAAGGCTGGCGAGAGTTTCCATCGACGGCGGAAGCTCGCAGATCATTTCAGAGTTGCCGATGTCGGGAACTTTCGACATCTCTCCCGACGGCAAACTCGGCGCGTTCCCCACGCTCGAACACTCTGCCGGGCATAAAGAAATGCTCGCCCTGGTCGCCACCGGTGGGGCCAAGGCCGAGAAGTTGATCGAATTTGAGCGGCCACGCTTCGGTTTGCTGCGCTTCAGCCCTGACGGCAAGGCGGTGGTTTATCCTGCGCGCGAAAACGGAGTAGACAATCTCTGGCTTCAACCGCTCGACGGTTCGAAAGGGCACGCGCTGACCAGTTTCACGGCGGAGCACATCTACGACTTTCACTGGTCATTTGACGGCAAGCAGTTGGCGCTGGTGCGCGGTCATGACGACGCCGATGTTGTGCTGATCCGCGACGCACAGCCCTGAGCGCGCAAATGCATGCGATGTTTTATCGGCCGCCCTCTTTTCTTTTTCCTTTCTTGTAAGTGGACGCCGCATACTGCGTCCATCGCAGCAGGCACTCGGTTCCGCGGATTCCACCCTCAAAAGCGAGCCGTGCGGAAGTGGGCGCCAATTCTCTGATCTGGTTGAACTCTTCGCCAAGGGCCTGCAAATGAACTTTGAGGGCGGCCTCAATGGAATGCAGCAAGTGGAGCGAGCCGTCGGGACCGACTACGCTTTCACTGAATGCGACGCGCAGCATAATTAGCTGTGTTCCACGAACCAGGTCGTCGCGTGTGACCGCGGACCTGATCCACGCCTCGAGTTCAGCCAGGCCCTTCGAAGTCAGGCGAAAGATTTGCCTGCGACGCAGACCGGCGCCCTGCTCGATTTTTCCACGGATCAGCCCGTTCGCTTCGAGCCGGCGCAGGGCGGGATAGATTGCGCCCGGACTATCACTGTAGGTTTTCATCGAAGTGGCAGAGAATATCTTGCGCAGCTGGTAACCGGACGACGGTTTTTGCTGGAGCAGACCTAGAAGGGCGTAGCCGAGCGCGGGAATTTTCCGTGAACTCATGTCAGACACCAGTCTGGGCCACGAGCTAGGGCACCAGACGCAATTCGATTTGCCGGCGGATGGTGTGATCGCTGGATTCGCCGCAGTTCAGCAGCGCGGCGTCAGAGCATTCGCGGCTTCGGGCCTGGACAAGATTATCCATGTTGGCCGACAGAATTCTTCCGTTTTTCAAACTGATCTTGATTTCGACATCGAAAGTTTCCTTGCCTATCTCCGCGGAATATTTCCCCGAGCCGTTCTTTTTTACGTCGATAAAGTTGTTGAGCGTGTCGGCCACTGGCACTTGCATCCAGGGGGCCGGGAGTTTCACTTTCGGCTGTGGCGGAGGAACGTGCC
The DNA here is from genome assembly GCA_963801885.1 of uncultured Acidobacteriaceae bacterium. Classification (GTDB taxonomy): domain Bacteria; phylum Acidobacteriota; class Terriglobia; order Terriglobales; family Acidobacteriaceae; genus Sulfotelmatobacter. The sequence continues at coordinate 298,798 of CAWDGL010000008.1, read as the reverse complement.
GTACCATCAGCGTTGCGGTCTGGTTTGTGTTGTTCACATCTTTGAGCGTGAAGTCAAAATCGATCGAATCTTCCCCAAGAATCACGTAGTTTCCATCCGCCCAGGAAGCGGGGCCGCCGAATTTGACATAGGCGTGATCGCCGGCACGGTTCAGGTCTGTTTGCCTTAAAGCCAGCCACAGATCGCTGTAAAACGTAAGCATATCCGTAATGGGACCAATCAGAAACGGCTGCACCTGACTGAGATTGGGAATGGAAGGTTGGATCGCAGGATCGAGAGAAAGAGTCTGTCGAAAACTCAGACTGGCTGGCGACAGCGTCATGCCCGCATTGCTTTTGAAATCGGACCAGCCATACTCTTCTATGTAGTGTCCGCTGTCGTTTTTCTTAACGACGCCGTTGACCCGGACTTCGTAGGTCCAGCCGTCATTGTCGCCCTTCATCTGATAGGTCAGCCTTTCGCCTTCTGTGTAACGGCGGGTCAATGGGGTGGGCGTCGTCAAATTCTCTTTCGCGATGGAAGCGATTTGAGCGGAGGAGAATTGCATGAGTAGAGGCAACCAGAATAGGATCGCGAGGCGTTGCAAAATCGGCGCGTGAAGAGTCATAATAGTACGTGGAGTATTATATCGTTTAGTACTATTAATAGTCACGTTGAAAGCATTAAGGGCGGCCATTGCTGGCCGCCCTAATTTGTTCGAATTGTTGATTGTGAAGCGGGGTTAGACGCCCTTGACGTTCTCAGCTTGCCAGCCCTTAGGGCCTTTGACCACGTCAAACTGCACTTGCTGACCTTCCTGCAGGCTGCGGAATCCACTGGCCTGAATGGCGGAGAAATGTACGAAGACATCCTCGCCATTTTGGCGGCTGATGAAACCATAGCCCTTGGCGTCGTTAAACCACTTCACTGTTCCTGTTTCCATGATGTTGCATGTTCCTTTTTCTTTGATGTAGCGCTGAAACTTTCAAGGTCTTTTGCAGGCAGGTCACGCGCTGGGTTAAGCGGAGATTCTTGTACTGCGAAGGAGCTCTCAAAGATCAAACGCATGTAAATTGTACGAAAAGTGCCCTAAAATAGCTACATAATTTACTGTAGTACCCCTCTAAACAGTTGATGGCAGGTATGTTATGTCTGGCTTCCGACCTAAAGGTGACCTGACTTGCGACCTTTTGGCAAAGCCTTCATCATTTACCCATGCGCCTGTGGATTCTGCTGGTTTCGTTTTTGCTCATTTCTTCGGCTTGGGCTGGCATCGTCGACGATGTGCGCCTCGCTGTGGCACAGAACAATTTTTCTGGCGCCGAATCGGTGCTTAATTCTTATCGCAATCAGCGAGGAGTCGACGCCGAGTATTTGGAAGCGTATTCGTGGCTGGGACGTGCCGCACTGCAGGAGCGGCAATACGACCAGGCCGCCGCATATGCGAAGCAGACGAAAGCAATGGTGCTCGAGCAGTTGAAACAAAGGCCACTGGATGCCGATACGCACTTGCCGATTGCGCTGGGCGCGGCGCTGGAAGTGCAGTCCCAGGTTTTGGCGGCGCGCGGAGAGCGAATACAAGCCGTCGCGCTGCTGCAAGCCGCGCTGCGAACCTACGGCAATACTTCGATTCACGATCGGGTGCAAAAAAATCTGAACCTGCTGTCGCTACAAGGGAAGGTTGCGCCCACGCTGAAGTCAGACGAGTTTCTCGGAGCCAGGTTGCCGGCGGCGGCACAGCTGAAAGGCGAACCAGTACTGCTGTTTTTCTGGGCGCACTGGTGCGGCGATTGCAAAGCCGAAGCTCCGATCATCACCCAGTTGCGGTCGGAGTTTGCTGGAAAGGGATTGCAAGTGATCGGACCGACGCGGCTGTACGGCTACACGGCGCAGATCGAGCATGCCTCCGCGAGCGATGAACTTCAGTACATCGACGCGGTGCGGCATCGCTTCTACAGCGGCCTGCTCGATATGCCGGTGCCCATCAGTCGGTACAACTTCGAGACCTATGGCGCTTCCACAACCCCAACGCTCGTGCTGCTGGACCGCACGGGAAAGGTGGCGATGTACCATCCGGGGGCGCTACCGTATGACCAACTGAAGGCGGAGATTGAGAAGGTAGTGGCACGGTAGGAAGTTCGTATCAGGGCATCGCTGCAGCGATGCTGTGAGGATGGATTGGAAGGAACGGTTTCAGCCGCTGCCTTGCAGGGGCTAAAGCCCTCATTCGTGGAGCTGCGGATGCGGCATGCCTGAAGGCATGCCCTGATACGAAGCCTGCGTGGCCCTAAGATGACGCCCTCGTGTTGCGGGCGGTGTGCGCCCGCGCCACATTTACTCCACTTCTGTCAATCTTCCTGTTTTCACATCGTAGACAAACCCGCGCACCGGAATATGCTTCGGAATCCAAGGGTGCGACTTCACTCGCTGCATCTGAGTCCGCACATTTTCTTCGAGATCGTCGAATGCATAAAAGTGTGACGGCTCGTCTGCGGACTTCCCCATCTTTTCGGTGAGCCGCGCTTTCAGTTCGTCTTCCCGCACCTTCAGCAATCCGCAGTCGGTATGGTTGATGATGATGAACTCCTGCGTGTCGAGCAGGTGATGGGAAACGATCAGCGAGCGCAGGGCGTCATCGGTGGCGATGCCGCCCGCATTGCGAATCATGTGGGCATCACCGGGACGGAGGCCCAGGCAATGCTCAAACAGAATGCGCGAATCCATGCAGGCCAGCACAGCGACGTGCCGCTTCGGCCGGACGGCGAGATCTCCGAGCTTGAAATTGCGTGCGAATTCTTCGTTAGATTGCAGCAGTTCGTCGGCGACGGACAAGGTTAAGAGCTCCTGGGAGTCGTTGATCGTTAGCCGTCAGTCAAGAGCGAACGCGGCGGCCGTATTGCCAACGATCGACGACTAACGACAACTTTAGTGTACCCGTTACAATCGGCGCGTGAACCTGCCTCGATGAATCTCGATGACACTATCGTCGCCGTTGCCACGCCAGCCGGCCGTGGCGGGATCGGTGTGGTGCGATTGGCGGGAACGAAGGCGTTGGAGATTGCGAAGCCGATGTTACGGCTCGAACACGATCTGGAGCCCGGCCGCGCCGTCTTTGGTGAACTCGTTGAGCCATGTGGAGCGGGCACTCTTGCCCGCTTAACGACGACTGAAACCGCCTCCGCTGTGGGAGGACCGCATAGGCCCGCGACTTCTGATCCGCAGCAAGCAAAGCGGGCAGGAGTGCCTGCTCCACATGAGTCGTCTGCAGATGAGCAGCGCATCGATGAAGTGGTCGTCACTTACTTTGCCAAGCCGCACTCTTATACGACCGATGATATTGTCGAGATTTCCGCGCATGGGTCGCCGGTGATCCTGCGGCATATTGTGGAATTGTGTGTAGCGGCTGGAGCTCGGCTAGCCGAGCCTGGAGAATTTACGATGCGAGCTTTCCTCAATGGGCGCATCGATCTGACGCAGGCCGAGGCTGTGCGCGACCTGATCGACTCGCAGACTTTGTATCAGGCGAAAGTGGCGGCGCAGCAATTGGAAGGCGCGCTCTCACGGCGGCTGCAGCCCATCAAACAAAAATTGGTGGAGCTGATCGCGCGTGCTCGAAGCTGGCATCGATTTTGCCGAGGACGATGTGTCGGTGATGCCCGATGACACGATTCTCGCGCACATCACTGGCGTACGGGCCCCGCTGGAGCAACTGATTGCGACCTTCGCTTACGGCAAGATTGTGCATGAGGGCTTAACGCTGGCGATTGTGGGGCGACCGAATGTGGGCAAGTCGAGCTTGTTCAACTGCCTGGTCGAGCGAGAGCGCGCCATCGTCACCGCGACTCCCGGCACTACGCGCGATTTAGTCAGCGAAACTGTGGCGATCGGGGGCATACCGGTCAAACTCGTCGATACCGCAGGGATCCGCGATGCGCTGGATGAAGCGGAGTCAATGGGAATTCGAAAATCGATGGAAGCGCTGGCCGACGCAGATCTGGTGCTGGCAGTTCTCGATGCGTCGCAAGAAGAAACGTCTGAAGACGCGGAACTTCTGCGATTGGCGGAGGACCGGCCGATGATCGTGGTTGTGAACAAGAGTGACTTGATGGCGGGCAAAAACCCCACCCTTCGACAAGCTCAGGGCAGGCTTTCTCGCAAAAGCGGCGAGACATGGGGCACCCGAATTTCCATACTTACTTCCGCGGTCACCGGAGAGGGCATTGCCGAGCTGCGCGGCGCGATCTTGCGTCACATCGGCGGCGAAGGCGGGGTTCAGGCTGAGTCCGGATTCCTCACCAATGTTCGGCATCAGGGATTGATCCAGGACTCACTGAGTGCTCTGCAGGCGGCGAATACTGCAGTGGCCGGCAAAGTGCCGCATGAGATGCTGTTGCTCGATCTTTACAACGCTCTTCGCCCGCTCGACGCAATTACCGGCGCGACCACGACCGACGACATTCTCAACTTGATCTTCAGCACATTCTGCATTGGGAAATAGTTCACTTCGACAGCGCCGCTAGCGCATCGCGAAACATGGCGTCGAACGATCCGCCTTTGCCGTTTTTCGCAATCGCAGCCAGAGCTTTTTCGGCCGCAGGACGCTGATAGCCCAGATTCAGTAGAGCTGAAAGAACATCTTCTTCATTCGCGTTCCAGGCAGAACTCGCGGGAGTCGCTGCCGGTCCGACTTCCGGCAACTTGTCACGCAGTTCCAACACCATGCGCTCTGCCGTCTTCCTGCCGATGCCGGGAATGCGAGTGAGCCGCGCGATATCATTTCCCCGAATCGCTCCCACCATTTCGTCGGCAGCCATGCCACTCAGGGTAGTAATCGCCAGCTTCGGACCGATCCCGCTCACGGTAATCAGTTTCTCGAACAGTAATTTTTCGGCGGGGCGCAGAAATCCGTAAAGCGCAATCTGGTCCTCGCGCACATGCGTATGAATGTGCAGCGCGACGTCTCCGCCGACTGCCGGAAGCTCCGAAAATGTTGGCACGCTAATCGTCACGTCATAACCAACGCCAGACGTTTCGACAATGGCCTGGTTGGGATGCTTGGCCAATAGCTTTCCACGAAGGTGCGCAATCATGTCCAGACATTGTAGCCTTGCAACGCAGAGAATACAGGGTGAGCCGGTGGACACTCATCTCCGGCGCTCTTAGAATCCAGATGCGACGTCCGCGCGCGCGTTCTTATGTTGCTAGGTACCCGATTCCTGCGTTTTGTTGTCCTGTGGCTCGTCAGTTGTTCGGGTGCGATGGCGCAACGCACTGCGCTCGACCTCGAAGGTCACGTCGTCGATCCCCTGGCAGAATCGAGCAAGGTTGTAGTGCTGGTATTTCTGCGCCGCGACTGCCCGGTCTCAAGCCGCTACGCTCCGGTCATTCAACAAGTCAGCCACCGATATGCGGACCGCGCCCGTTTCTGGCTGGTATATCCGGACAAGAGCGATTCCCCTCAGGACATTCGAAAGTATCTCACTGAGTACGGCTATCATCTGCCAGCCTTGCGGGACCCGGAGCACGCGCTGGCGAAGTTGGGGCACGCGCAAATTACTCCCGAGGTCGCCGTATTTAACCGCAGTCATCAACTGGTTTATGACGGCCGTATCGACAATTGGTATCTAGATCTGGGACGGTCGCGGCCCGCACCTACAACTCACGAGCTCGAGGATGCGATCCAGGCAGCATCAGCGGGGAAAGCCGTGCCCAGGAGCGAAGTCAGAGGAGTGGGATGCTACATCTCAGACCTGGAATAAACTCCTGGCTTCGCGCCGCGGAATGGATGGTGTTTCTGTCGCTAGCCGCTGGGGCGGTCGCGTCCCTTTCAGGCAAGCCGGCGCGACAGGCTTCGTCTGGAGCCGAGCACGACGAGCAGGTGACGTTCAACCATGACATTGCGCCGATCATCTTCCAGTCCTGTTCTACCTGTCACCGGCCGGGAGAAGCCGCGCCGTTCTCGTTGCTGAATTATTCCGACGTTAAAAAACATGGGCGACAAATTGTCGATGTCACGCAAAATCGCACAATGCCGCCGTGGCTGCCCCAGCCGCAGAAGCTGAAGTTCGCCGACGAGCTTCGCTTGTCGGATGCGGAAATTCGCATGATTCAGCGCTGGGTCGAGCAGGGAGAAATCGAAGGCAATCCGGCCGATCTGCCCGCGCCGCCGAAATTTGTAGAAGGCTGGCGGCTTGGCAAGCCGGATCTCGTTCTTACTGCGAGTAAGCCGCTTACGCTTCCGCCTTCAGGCACCGACAGATATTGGAACTTTATTTTTCCGATACCGATTCAAGAAACGCGCTGGGTCAAGGCGATTGAGATTCGCCCCGGCGACAAACGCTACGTTCACCATGCGAATATTCTTGTGGATCGCGAAGGGTCATCGCGGCAGCGCGAAACCGTACCGGGCGCAGGTTTCGGCGGCATGGAAATTCGCATCGAATCGCAGGTCTTCGATCCCGACAGCCACTTGCTCTTCTGGAAGCCTGGGACCGTCCCTTACGTCGAGCCCGACGGAATGGCCTTGCGCCTCGACAAAGGCACCGATTTGATCCTGAATACGCATCTGCAGCCGTCGGGAAAACCGGAAGTGATCCAGCCTAGCATCGGAATTTATTTCACCACGCATCCGGCGACCAAACAGCCAATGCTGCTGCAACTGGAAAATGATGCCCAGCTCGACATTCCCGCGGGGCAGAAGAATTTTGTAGTGACCGATGACTTCACGTTGCCCACAGATGTGGAGTTGTTGGCGATTTATCCGCACGCCCATTATCTGGGGAAAGACATTCAAGCCTCGGCCACGCTGCCAAACGGAACAACCGAAACGCTGATTCACATTCCGCAATGGAATCTGAACTGGCAGGCAGTCTACCGCTATGCCAATCCGGTGCTTTTGCCGAAGGGAACGAGAGTGAGTCTGCGTTATGTGTACGACAACTCGGAGGAGAACCCGCTGAATCCGAATCATCCGCCGGCGCGCGTTAGAGGCGGCAATCGATCCAGCGACGAGATGTGTCACCTGTGGTTGCAGGTGCTGCCCGTGAATTTCGATCCGACACACGGCGATCCGCGCATGCTGCTGCAGGAAGCATTGTCGCGTCATAACGTCGAAAAAAATCCCGCAGACTTCGAAGCGCACTACAATTTGGCAGCAATGCTGCAGGCCAAAGGCAAAATCGAAGCAGCGATTCACGAATATGAGCTGGCGTTAGCCTTGCAGCCGGACGACGCAGCCGCCAACAATGCTTTGGGCGCGGCATTGGTGGCTACGAATCATCCTGAACAGGCTGTTCAATATTTGCAGGCCGCTCTGAAGGCGCGTCCGGATTATTTCGACAGTCACTATAATCTCGGATTCGCGCTGGCCGGACAGAACGATTTTGCCGGAGCGGCTGAACAGTTTCGTCTCGCCTCTCGCTTGCAGCCGCAAGATGCGAACGTGGAAGCGAATTTGGGAGCTGCGCTGGCCCAATTAGGAGACTTTCCGGAAGCGAGGTCGCACTTTTTGAAGGCGTTGCAGATTGATCCCAATCAGCCGCTTGCGAAAGAGAATCTTGAAGCCCTGCAGAAGGAAATGAACTCGCACTAAAACGACGGCATGGTGCCGCAATCACTGTGCTCTAATCTTGCATATGCGACACGTTGTAAAGCCGGCGCTGTTTCTTTTCGTTTCTCGGGTTACGCTGCTCGCATTCACATGCGTGTTTTCTTCGTTGGCCGTTGCGCAGCAATCTGCGCCCGCTCCCGCGACGCAAGGGTCTCAGGCGAGTCAATCTGCAGGAGAAGCACCGCCTGCAGGAGAAGCACCGCCTGAATTCACCACCGCCCGGAAGTTGATGCAGCAAGGGAAAGTCGATGAGGCCATCGAGCAATTGCAGGCACTCGAAGCCCGCGATCCTGGCGCGAAGGGGCTTGCTCTTGAAATGGGCACGGCCTATTACAAAAAAAGCGATTTCCCTAAAGCAATCGAGTATCTAAAAAAAGCCACCGCGGCCGATCCCGCGAACAGTGAGGCGATTCAACTGCTCGGTCTCTCTTACTATTTGGGCGGACATCCCGCGGACGCGATCCCCTTACTGGAGAAGGTCCAGGGCTGGTTTTCGCGCGCCAACGTAGATGCCTCCTACATTCTTGGTATCTGTTACATCCAGACAAAAAACTACAACCAGGCGCGCCACGCGTTCGCCAAAATGTTCGACGTGCCACCAGATTCAGCCGCCAGTTATTTGTTCACGGCGCGCATGCTGCTGCGCCAGGAATATGATCCGATAGCAGAAGAATACGGGCAGAAGGCGGTCGCCCTTGACCCAAAGTTGCCGCTGGTTCACTTTCTGCTGGGCGAATTGTATCTGTACAAATCGCGAATACCGGAAGCGATTACCGAATTTCAGAAAGAGTTGGCGCTGAACCCGGGGCACGCGGCAACCTATTACAAGTTAGCCGATGCCTACTCGCGCGTGCAAAGATTTGAGGATGCAGAGCGGCTGTTGCAGCGTTCTATCTGGCTCGATGCTACTTCTACGGGGCCTTACATCCTGATGGGAAAGGTGCTGGAGAAGAAAGGTGAATTCGATTTAGCGGCTCGCGCGTTGCGGCGCGCAGTTGCGATGGATCCTAATAATCCCACGACCCACCATCTGCTCGGCCAGGCGTATCGCGATATGGGGAAAAAAGAGGAAGCCGAAAGCGAGCTGAAGCTCGCGGAACAACTGCAAACCAAACAAGACGCACGGTAGCCACTGCAAGAGCAGGTCCCCTTCGACTTCGCTCAGGGCGGGCTACCGCGCTTGCCCTTCGGCAAGCTTGGGTCGGGATGACATTTTTGTAAGAGTTAAGAAGATCTTACAGCGCCGCGGCCTGTTCGCGGCGGCGCGATTGAATCTCGATAAAGACGTTTACCAGCGACACGGCGGCAGGCGTCACGCCGGGAATGCGTGAAGCTTGTCCGATGGTGCGGGGGCGCACGTGGCTGAGTTTTTCCTGCATCTCGCGCGAGAGCCCGCTGACCGAATGGTAGTCGAACCATTCAGGAATTGAGTGCTGCTCTGATTTCTTCAGGCGCTCTATGGCGCGCTGCTGCTGCAGCAAATAGCCCTCGTACTTGATCTCGGTTTCTACCGACTTGAGTTCGTTGCGTTGCTCGGAGGAAAGCTTAACCACAGAGGGCACTGAGGACACAGCCGAATTCCTTGCGAAGAATTCCGGCTTCACTTCGCGCAAGATTGGAACCAGTTGCTCAACCGTCACTTCCGGGCGCTTCAGGAGTTGAGCTAACGGTTGCCCGATTGCTGCCGACAGCTGTGGCGCGGCTGCCGAGCTTTGCCCGGCCAGACAGCCGAGGGCGGCTGTCCCCACATTAAGGTCGTCCAACTTTGTCAACATTGCGGGCGTGAGCCTGGTGCGTTCCAGCACGGTCTTCATCTCTTGCAGACGCTGCTGCTTCTCCTGAAAATCTTTCCAAGCATCATCCGAAATCAAGCCCACGCGGCGCCCATGCGGAGTCAACCGTCGATCGGCGTTATCGATGCGCAGATGCAGGCGGAACTCAGCCCGAGAGGTAAACATGCGATAAGGCTCGTTCGTGCCCTTCGAAATAAGATCGTCAATCAGAATTGCGGTATACGCTTCAGTGCGGTCAAGAATCAGCGGCGGCTCGCGCTCTCACTTGCAGCGCGGCGTTGATACCTGCCATCAATCCCTGGCAGGCCGCCTCTTCATAGCCAGAGGTGCCATTGATCTGTCCTCCCAAGAATAGGCCGGCAATTTTGCGGGTCTCGAGAGTCCGCTCCAATTCGGTGGGATCAATCGAGTCATACTCAATGGCATATCCAGGGCGAAGCATGTCGGCATTTTCCAGCCCTGGGATCGACTTCAAAATCGCCAGCTGGACTTCTACCGGCAACGAAGTGCTCATGCCGTTGACATAGATTTCGTGCGTGTTCAGGCCCTCGGGCTCAAGAAAGAGCTGGTGCATCTCCTTGTCGGGAAACTTTACGATCTTGTCTTCGATGGAAGGGCAGTAGCGCGGGCCGATCGACTGGATCTGGCCGCTATACATGGGCGAGCGGTGCACGTTTTCGCGGATGATGCGGTGCGTTTCTGGCGTGGTGCACGCAATATAGCAAGGCACTTGCGAGTCGTGATGCGCCACGCGCTTTGTACGAAAGCTGAAAGGTGTTGGATCGACGTCGCCAGGCTGCACGGCAAAGCGCGACCAGTCGATGGTACGACCGTCCAGTCGCGGCGGAGTGCCGGTCTTGAGCCGGCAGCCGCGCAATCCAAGCTTCTTCAGCGCCTCGCCCAGTAGAACTGCATTGGGCTCTCCCGAACGGCCCGCTGGATATTGTTGTTCTCCGCAATGAATCAGCCCATTGAGAAATGTTCCGGTGGTGATCACGACAGCCTGCGCGCCAACGGTGCGGCCGTCGCGCAGACGAATGCCGCGAACCTTTCGAGGAGTGGGAGATCCTTCGCTTCGCTCAGGATGGCGAGTCTGATCGTCTTCGACGATCAGATTCGCCACTTCCGCCTGCTTGATCTTCAGATTCGGTTGCGACTCCAGCACCTCGCGCATCTTCAGGCGATAGGCCTGCTTGTCACACTGCGCCCGCGGCGACCAAACTGCCGGACCACGCGAAGTATTCAATAGCCGAAATTGAATGCCGACTGCGTCGGTGATCTCGCCCATGATGCCGCCAAGCGCATCCACTTCGCGTACCAAGTGCCCCTTCGCGATACCGCCCACCGCAGGATTGCAGGACATCTGCGCAATTAAATCGACATTGAGCGTGTAGAGAGCAGTCTTCAGGCCCATGCGCGCGGCGGCCATGGCAGCCTCGCATCCGGCATGGCCTGCGCCCACCACCACCACATCGAATTGTTCAGTGAATTGCATGATCGGTTGGATCGTAAAAGTCGGATCTTTTTCTTCTTTCATTCTAGCAACTTGGAGAAATCCCGCGATCACCATCACACCCATCGCGAAGTTGGCGAGACAACCTGATTACTGCAAAACGGCCTTCATCCTCTTCCAGGTCTCTGCCAGCGTTTCCGGCAGGATCCTGGTTTCACCGACGACCGACATAAAGTTCGCATCAGCGACCCAGCGCGGCAGCACGTGCATGTGAATGTGTCCCGCAATGCCCGCGCCGGCAGCCTTGCCGATGTTCATGCCCAGGTTGATGCCATCGGGGTGGTAGAGTTCGCGCAAAACGGACTCCATTTTCTGAGAGAGCTTCATCATCTCGTTGGCGGCTTCGGTGGCCAGTTTTTGCAGTTCATCGAGATGAGCGTAGGGGACGATCATCACGTGGCCCGGCGTGTACGGATATGCATTCAGAATCACGAAGCAATGCTGCCCGCGATGCACAATAAAGACCTTGGCATCGTCTTTTTCTTTGGGCGCGTCGCAGAAGACACAACCGCCCGGCTTCTCCGTAGCGGAGACGTAGGCATAGCGCCATGGCGTCCAGAGGTAATCCATAGCGGGCAGGTTAGCAGATGGGCGCGAATCGAGGAAACGGGTTGCGCGACCGCGGGATTCCAAACTAACCGTACCTCGCAAAAAATATTCGCGACACCTGAAACCTGCCTGTAACATTCGCGAGATTTGCGTTTGACACTGTTCGCGAGCCGTTGCTATAGTCGAAGAGTTCCCATTGGACGCGGGTTCTCTGTAGAAACGTCCGACAGCTGGGATTGTCCAAGCTCACTCGCCAGGGTGAGCCCACCACAACCAAACGACTCCTCCAGCAGTCCGCAGAGCAGGCCCCGCGTCCGTTACCAGAGAGGCATAAACCTTGTTCGACGAGACCACCGCTCACAACTCCGACTCCAACTCTTCTGTCGCCACAGAGACAGAACCCACGACAGCCCAGCAGCACCAGTCTGAACAGAATCAGACTGCCGCCATGACCGACGATACTGCCGAAACGGAAGCGTCCTCCGCTGCGGGGCCGTCGGCTGAGACTGTCTCAGAGGACAAGGCCGCTGCGGGAGAAGACTTCGCTTCCGTGCTGGAAAATTTCACCACTGAAGCCGAAGAGGCAGTGAGTGAAGACCGCGTCATCAAAGGCACGGTGCTGAAGCTGACCGGCACGCACGTGGTGGTCGATGTCGGCGCGAAGTCGGAAGGCATGCTGCCGCTGGCGGAAGTGCTCGATCACGAGGGCAAGCCGAAGTTCAAGCCGGGTGACGAGATCGATGTAATGCGCGAGAAGGGGCCTGCCGAGGAAGGTTACATCAACCTCTCGCACCAGAAGGCGCAGCGCATTCATGCGTGGGAAGAAATCGAGAAGGCTTATAACGAAAAGAAGCCGATCAAGGCCGTGGTGGTGGATCGCATTAAAGGCGGCCTGACTGTGGATATTCTTGGGGCGCATGCCTTCTTGCCCGGCTCGCAAGTGGATCTGCGGCCGATTCGTAACCTGGATGGCATGAAGGGCCAGACGCTCGAAGTCGCGGTGATTAAGCTGAACAAGAAACGCGGCAATATCGTGGTCTCGCGCAAAGATTTGCTGGAAGGTGAGCAGAACGAAAAGCGCTCAAAGACGCTGGAGCACTTGGAAGAAGGATCGATTCTGACTGGAGTCGTCAAGAACCTGACGGAGTACGGAGCGTTTGTCGATCTCGGCGGCCTCGATGGCCTGCTGCACATTACCGATATGTCCTGGGGACGACTGACTCACCCCAAAGATCTAGTAAATGTCGGCGACCAGATTCAGGTAAAAGTTCTGAAGTACGACAAGGAGAAGCAGCGTGTTTCTCTGGGCTTCAAGCAGCTCACGCCCGACCCTTGGCTGGATGCGGAACATCGTTATCCCGAGGGCGCGCACGTGGGCGGCCGCGTGATCAGTGTGACCGACTATGGCGCGTTTGTGGAATTGGAGCAGGGCATTGAAGGGCTGGTGCACGTCAGTGAAATGACGTGGTCGAAGCGGATGAAGCATCCCTCGAAGCTGGTGAATGTTGGCGATCAGGTCGAGTGCGTGGTTCTAAACGTGAATCCGACCGAGCGGCGGATTTCACTCGGCATGCGGCAACTCGCTGCCAATCCCTGGGATTCTCTGCATGAAAAGTTCCCGGTCGGCATGACCGTGGAAGGACGCGTGCGCAATCTCACCGACTTCGGAGCCTTCATTGAAATTGAAGACGGCATCGACGGGTTGGTGCACGTGAGCAACTTAAGCTGGACCAAGCGAGTGAAGCATCCCTCGGAAGTTTTGAAGAAGGGCGATCGCGTCAAGGCGATTGTGCTTGCGATTGAGCCCGATAAACGCCGCTTGTCGTTGGGCGTGAAGCAGCTTCAGCCGGATGTTTGGGAGTCGTTCTTCCAGGCACATCACGTGGGCGATGTGGTTCACGGCAAAGTGCTGAGGGTAGCGGCGTTTGGCGCGTTCGTCGAAATTGCCGAGGGTGTGGAAGGTTTATGCCACAAGTCCGAAGCGGTCGACGAAAACGGCCAGCCCATTCATCTGGAGCCTGGTCTGGAGCACGACTTCAAGATCATCAAGATGAATCCCGAAGAAAAGAAAGTCGGACTCAGCATCCGCGCCGTTGGCGAAGAAGCTTCGCGCTCAGAAGTCGAGGCGTACAAGCAGCCGGTTTCCAGCACCAGTTCTACCATCGGCGAACTGATCAACTGGAAGCGCGCCAGCAACGAAGGCAATTAGACTGGACTGAGGACTTTATCGAAGCCGCCTCCCAAGGCGGCTTTTCATTTTCGTGAGTTCTCGCTTCGAGGGGGTCATCCTGAACGGAGCCGCATTTCAGGCGGAGTGAAGGATCTCCCTTGAAATTGCTCTCGTCGCGTTGTGCATGTAAGATCCCTCGCCCGGCTAAAGTGCGCCGTTTGTCCCCAACTTCCGCCCTGTTCTAGAATCATTCGTTTGCCTTTTATCATCTCTTCTGTTGAGGATTATTCCATTGCCTGAAACCCTATACGACCTCGTCATCATTGGCAGCGGACCGGCTGGATACACGGCGGCGATTCGCGCCGGCCAGTATGGCCTGAAGACCGCTCTAATCGAAAAAGATGGATTTCTCGGAGGCACCTGTCTGCATGTCGGCTGCATTCCGACCAAGGCGCTGCTCTTTAACGCCGAACTTTGGGATCACCTGAAAGAGGCCAAAGAATTTGGCATCGAGGGCGTGGACGCGCGCAAACTGAATTGGGGAGCGATTCAGGAGCGAAAATCAAAGATCGTCGCCAAGCACGCCAAAGGCCTTGAATTTCTGATGAAGAAGAACAAGGTGCAGACGATTAAGGGTTACGGCAAACTCACCGGACCCGCGAAAGACGGCGTACTCACGGTTGAAGTTACGGATAACAGTAAGACCACTCAGCTAAGAGCAAAAAATGTGATTCTCGCGACCGGCTCTGAAGCACGCATGCTGCCCGGCCTCGAAGCCAACGACCGCATCCTGACCAACATTGAAATTCTCAGCCTGAAAGAGCTTCCGAAATCGATTGTGATTGTTGGCGCCGGTGCCGTGGGCGTCGAGTTCGCTTCGATCTACCGCTCCTTCGATTGCGAAGTGACGATTGTCGAAATGCTACCGCGGCTGGTGCCGGTGGAAGACGAAGAAGTCTCGAAGGAACTCGCGCGCGTATTCCGCAAGCGAGGCATCAACTTTCATACCAGCGCGAGAGTCGACAAAGTCGAAAAGACGAAAGCGGGCATCGCCGTTACGATCACCGCAGAAGGCAAGCAACAAAAAATCGAAGCTGAAAAAATTCTGATTGCGGTCGGCCGCAAGCCGCGCACGCAGAACATAGGACTGGAGCGGACCAAGATCAAGCCAGATCGCGAATTCATCAAAACCGATTCCTGGATGCAGACCACCGAGCCCGGCATCTATGCCGTCGGCGACATTGTGCTGGGCACGCCGCAACTGGCGCACGTCGGCGCCATGGAAGCGCTTGTGGCCGTCGCTAAAATTGCGGGGAAGCCGGGCAAACCGATCAATCCTGAACACATTCCCGGCGCGACCTATTGCAATCCCGAAATCGGCAGCGTCGGCCTAACCGAGGCTAAAGCTCGCGAAGCGGGATATAACGTGAAAATTGGCAAGTTTCCCTTCACCGCGAATTCGCGTGCATCCATCGTCGGACAGCACGAGGGCTTCATCAAAATCGTCTCCGACGCCGACTATGGCGAAATTCTCGGCGTGCATATTATCGGCCCGCAAGCCACTGAATTGATCGCCGAAGCCGTCGCCGCCATGGAACTCGAAGCTACCGTAGAAGATTTGATGTGGACAATCCACGCCCATCCCACGTTGGCCGAAGCCATGCTGGACGCGGCGAACAGTGTGTACGGGATCGCGATCAATGCCTGAACCCTTGTGTCGTGGCGTAAAATGAAAGTACGAGACATGATGAAAATGTTGGACAAGGACGGATGGCGCCTCGATCGCACGCGTGGAAGTCATCGTCAATTCAAACACTCAGTGAAGGCGGGACTCGTAACCGTTCCCGGCAAGCCGAACGACGATCTTGGACCGGGCACGTTGAACAGTATTTTGAAACAGGCAGGGCTCAAGAAATGAAAAAATATCTCATTGTTGTTGAGAAAACGGCAACCGGTTACTCAGCGTACTCGCCCGATCTTGACGGCTGTGTTGCAACGGGCGCAACGCGGGAAGAGGTTGAGCGGGAGATGCGGGATGCGATTGGATTTCATTTGGAGGGCATGGCCCAGACGGGCGAACCTATTCCCGAACCGCACGCGTATTCGACCTATGTCGAGATTCCAGCTCACGCTCGCTAGCCCTATATAAGCCGCGTCCTACTGTCTGGGGAAGATTTTGCTCTTGATCCGTTCAAGCGGCGAAAATCCGTGGCCATAGTAATTTGATTTCCCTGATCCAACTCGGCACCGTCGACTACGCAACGGGCCTGCGTCTGCAACAGCAGTTAGTCGCTCTTCGCAAAGAAGAGAAAATCGGCGACGTCCTGCTTCTGCTCGAACACTCGCCCGTCATCACCCTGGGCCGCAACGCGAAAGCCGCAAACATAATCGCTTCGCCGGAATTGCTCGCCCAGCGGGGCGTCGAGCTTTTTGAATGTGATCGCGGCGGCGACGTCACTTTCCATGGCCCCGGCCAAATCGTCGGCTATCCAATTTTCGATCTGCGCGGCCACGCTCGTTCTTCGAGCCATGACTATGCGGAAAGCGCCGCCCTCGGCCGTTCGGTCGAGCGAAGCTCGGCGGTTCGCGAGCATCTCGGCGCCGTGGATTTCGTGCGCTGCCTGGAAGAAGTTTTGATCCGCACCTGCGCCGACTTCGCCATTCCAACCAAGCGAGTTCCAGGCCTGACCGGCGTTTGGACCGCTCCCGAGGGCCGACACCCCTCCGATGTCTCCCTCAGTAAGTCCGATTTGTCACTCCAACAGCCTGATCTGTCATTCCGAGCGGAAGAGAACGATTCGCAGAATCGTTCTCTGGAGTCGAGGAACCTGCTGTCTGCCAGCTCCACAGCGAACGCTTCCCCCGAAGCCAAGCTCGCCGCCATCGGGGTCCACATCTCGCGCTTCGTGACATCGCACGGTTTCGCTCTCAACGTGAACACCGACCTCAGCTACTTCAACCTGATCATCCCCTGCGGCATCACGGCAAAGCCGGTCACGTCAATGAAGCGGCAACTCGGCGAAGAACTCGACCTCAACGCAGTCGCCGAATCCATCTCCCGCAACGTGGGCGTGGTCTTTCAGAGCCAGATGCTGTGGGTCGAAACGCTAGACGCTCTGCTGGGAAGAACCGTCGGAGTTCCGATGCAGCGACCGAAAGCACTTCGCGAGTTTCACAAAGAAGACGACACAACCTGGGCGTGATTCCTAGACCAACTAACATCACCTAGCCCAATCCCCCGCACTCGCGATACCATCAATGAATCGCGCCTTGCGCACCACAATGCCGATCAAAAAGAAATCCAACGCGAAGGCCGGCTCAAACGGCAGCCGTTCTCGGAACGGCTCGCGAGCCGCCGCTGCTCACGTGGCGACGGCCGGCCTCGGCCGTCGGGTCGAGCGAAGCTCGACGGGTTCGCCCAGCAACGATCTCCGCACCTACTCCATCCCCGACATGCGGCTTGAGCACCCAAACTTCACCGTGCACCAAGCCACAGAAAAAGATGGCCACGTCCGCTATGAGGTGGAAGGCGATCTAAACGCTCCCGTCCCGCCTATCCGCGAATCGAAATATCTCAGCAAGCAGCAGGCCATCGAGATCTACCGCTACATGCTGCTCAACCGCAAGATGGAAGTTGCTCTCGAAAATCTTTACAAGCAAGGCAAGGTCGTCGGCGGAGTTTATTTCGGGCTCGGACAGGAAGCCTGCTCCTGCGCCTCCGCCTATGCGCTCGATAAAGACGACTGGTTCGCGCCCATGATTCGCAACCAGGGCTCGCTGCTGGTCCGCGGCTTTCGTGCCAGCGACACCATGATGCAGTACATGGCCAAAGCCGATTCGCCCACACGCGGCCGCGACGGCACATCGCACTTTGGCGACATCGAAAAGCGCAATATGGTCTCGCCCATCTCCATGCTCGGCGACCTCATTCCCGTGCTCTCCGGAGTCGCGCTGGGCGCGCGCCTGCAAGGTCGCGAAATCGCCGTCATGACCTACATCGGCGATGGAGGCCAGTCCACCGGCGTCACCTACGAAGGCATCAACTTCGCGGCCGTGCAGAATCTCGGCCTCGTGCTCGTCGTCGAAAGCAACGAGTGGGCTTACTCCACGCCGTCCGAAATGCAGTACCGCTGCAAAGATCTCGCCGAACGCGCCATCGGATATGGCATCCCCGGCGTGATCGTCGACGGTACCGATGCATGCCAGGTCTACGGCGCGACTCATGAGGCCGTCGAGCGCGCCCACCGCGGCGAGGGCCCGACGATGATCGAAGCCAAAATGATGCGCATGAAAGGCCACGCCATCCACGACGCGGCATCCTATGTGCCGAAGGCCATGTTCGACTTCTGGAAGAAGCGTGACCCCATCGCGCGCTTCGAAAATTACTTGGTCCGCGATAAAAAGTGGCTGTCAGGCAAAGAGAATGCCGAGTTGATTTCCGAAGTGGAGGGGGTCATTGAGCAAGAACGCGAAATCGCGGTGAACTCCCCCATGCCCACGCCCGAATCAGCCGAAGGTGGAGTCTTCTGCGAAAACGGCTGCCACGAAATCAAACCGAAATACGGCATGCCGAAAGTGCGCAAAGGAACTGGCAATTTCACTCAGACCGAGGCGGCTGTGCACTTGAAATGAGCCGTACACCGTAACGGGCAATTGATGCAAAAATCCTACCGAATCGTTTTAGCCGCACTCGCGGTTCATCTCTCCCTCGCGGTAGCCCAAACGCCCGAAAGTTCGGCGGCTGCGCCGGCGCATCTGACTGCTGAGCAAGACCATCAGCGCATGATGGATCTGCTACACATCAAATCTTTACGTCGCGGGGCTGACGGAGATCCCAAGTCGCCTTATGCCGCGAACTACGACGAGTCCAAGGCCAATTCAAACGCCCCGTTACCCGATCCGTTACTTTTGAACGACGGAAAGAAAGTTACGACAGCCAAGATCTGGTGGAGCAAGCGGCGTCCGGAAATCGTCGAGTACTTCGATCGCGAAATCTACGGCCGAGTGCCGAAGAATGTGCCCAAAGTAAATTGGGAAGTTATCAGCACCAAACGCGAGATGAATGGGGACGTTCCTGTCATCACAAAAAAATTGGCTGGACACCTCGATAACTCGTCCTATCCCCCGGTGACCGTCAACATCGATCTGACGCTGACGACCCCGGCAAACGCCAGCGGCCCGGTTCCCGTGATCATGCAGTTCAGTTTGAGTCCGGAAGTGATGGCGGCTTTTGCGAAACGTTTTCCGCAGATGTTCGCACCGGCTCCCGGACCTTCCTGGGAGCAACAAGTACTCGCCAAGGGTTGGGGGTACGCGAATTACATTCCGACCAGCGTGCAGGCCGATACCGGCGAAGGACTAACCGAGGGCGTGATCGGGCTTGCGAAGAAGGGGCAACCTCGCAAGCTGGACGATTGGGGCACACTGCGTGCCTGGGCCTGGGGCGCGAGCCGCGCACTCGATTATTTTGAAACCGACAAATCGGTAGACGCCAAACACGTCGCGGTCACAGGTCATTCGCGTTATGGAAAGGCGGCTCTGGTGGCGATGGCATATGACCAGCGCTTCGCCGCTGGATACATCAGTTCGTCAGGCGAAGCTGGGGCAAAACTCTATCGGCGAAACTTCGGTGAACAGATTGGAAATATTGCTGGAACCGGCGAGTACCACTGGATGGCCGGCAACTTTCTGAAGTATGACGGGCTGCTCACAGAAAATGATCTGCCGGTAGACGCACATGAGCTGATCGCACTATGCGCACCGCGTCCTGTGTTTATCGGAGCCGGAGCGACCAATGGAGATGGCTGGGTAGACGCGAAAGGAATGTTTCTGGCCGCGGTTGGGGCTAGCCCGGTGTACACATTGCTGGGCGCCAAGGGCCTCACCACCAGCCAGTTTCCGCCCATCGAGACAGCGTTGATCGATGGCGATGTTGCTTTCCGCCAACACAGCGGCGGGCACACTCCCGCGCCGAACTTCCCCACCTTCCTGAACTTTGCGGCTCGCTATTTCAATGACTCCTTGCCGGCTGCAACTCCGACGCGCTGACTTGCGCCGTGAATGGTATGCGCCGGCCGTCAGTTACAATGGATGCGAGCCCGATACCGAGCAACAAACGATCAAAGACGAAACTGTCGACTAATTCTGCATGAAGAAGAACTCACTCAAACAACAAATTGCCGCCGCCATTGGAGCCTGCCTCGAGAAGAAGGCCGAAGAACTCAGCATCCTGGAAATGGAAAAAGGGTCGGGAGCATTCACCGACTATTTCGTATTGTGCAGCGGAACCAACCCTCGGCAGGTGCAGGCGATTGCCGATGAAGTCGAATTGCGGCTGAAGGCCGCCGACTTGCGCCCGGCGCATATCGAGGGCTACAAGCAGGCGGAGTGGGTGCTGCTGGACTACGTTGATTTCGTGGTGCACGTATTTTCGGAAAAAGCCCGTAAGTTCTACGATCTGGAGCGCCTGTGGAAGTCGGCAAAGCGCCTCGAACCGGCCGACTTGAAAGCGGCGCCTAAGAAGCGGAAGGCTGAACCCAAGCTCGCCGCACCGAAGAAACAAAAACAAAAGAAGACCGCATAGAAAACCTGCAACGAGCGCTGCGAAATGACTTTGCTGCCGTGAAGATTACCATCGCGTGGATCGGCAAGAGCGGAAAGACCAAAGAACCGGCGATTGCCTCGCTGACCGAGGAATATTGCAAGCGGATTTCTCGTTATGTGCTGGTGGAAGGCCGTCCGGTGCGCGACGAAACTGCGCTCCTCGAAATGTCCGGACGCTCCTCCACGACGAAAATCAAGCCCAAGTCTACTTTGATTCTGATGGATTCGCGAGGCAAGGAATTGACCTCCGAGCAATTCGCAACTTTTCTGGGAGATTATCAGGACCGCAATCCCCTACCGCTGGTCTTTGCTATCGGCGGCGCTGACGGTTTTAGCGACGCCACGCGTGCCGCTGCACAGCAAATAATCTCGCTGGGAAAAATAACTTTGGCGCACGAACTGGCGCGGGTCGTCTTGCTCGAGCAGATTTATCGGGCTTTCACCATTTTGAAAGGACACCCGTATCACGGGGGACACTGATCGCATTCTCTGCAAATCGCGATTTGGCTTCACGGCTTCATTTCTTCGGCGCGTTAGCAGTCGTGCCCACCACCACTTTCAGAATCTCCACCGCGAGATCCCTTGCGCGGATACCTTCCATGTTCGTTAGCACCACCACTCCATCCCGCTGTGCGGGGGCCAACAGGAACGCCGTGCTTGTTCCTTGCTGGCCACCGGTATGACCGATGGTCATGATGCCTGCTTCGTCACCCGCGCCCCAACCCAGCCCGTAGTTGTTTTTCGATCCGTCCGCAGGCTTCAACGGAGTCCACATCAGATCTCGCGTCCCGCGATTGATCAGCCTGTCGTTCAAAATTGCCACTTCGAAGCGCGCCATGTCTTCCGCCGACGACAACCATCCGCCGCCCGGAATTTTGTAGCTGGAATCGAGAAAGTCGGCGTTCTGCACCGTGCCCGAATCTGTTTTCTGGTAAAAGCGAGTGCGGTAGGGAATGATAGTGAAACGATTGTCGACCTGAGTTTGCTCCATGCCGGCGGGTGCGAAAACATTCTGCCGCACGAAGTCCACATATTTCGCGCCCGACGCTCCCTCAATCGCGCAACCCACGAGGGTATAGCCCTGCGTCGAATAGTGAAATTGTTTTCCCGGTTCCGAAAGCAAGGCATCGTTCTTAAAAAAATCGAGCCCGGCTTGAATTGGGTTCTCGAAATGCCGGGTGTTGCCGATTTCCGGATCGTCTTGCGAATTGCCCTTGTAGTGCCGAATGCCGGCCAGGTGCCCCATCACCTGCCGCGTAGTGATTGGCCATTGCTTCTGCGGAAATGCTGGGCAATATTTCTGCACGGGCGCGTCGAGATCGAGTTGCCCCCGTTCCCACAGTTCCATGGCGGCGGTTGCTGTCAGCGACTTGGAGATCGAAGCCAGACGAAAAAGAGTATGTTCGCTGGCAGGCGCATTATTTTCGGCATCTGCCAACCCGAAGCCGCTGCCCCACTCGTATTCTCCATTTTCAACCACCGCCACTGACAGCCCCGGCACATGGGTGGAAGCCATAAAGCTGGCGACAGCGGCTTCAATCTGTGTCCGCTTTTCCGGAGAGAGCTTGCTTTCCTGGGCTGGAGAAGCGCAAATAAAAATTGCGCAGAATGTGGCCGCGAGCACCAATCTGCCGCTACGCGACAAGAAACGTTCGCTCAAGATCATGAATCACCTTCCGATAAAGTTCTCTATTCTAGGCCAACTTTGCACTGACGATCCACACTGACTTGGCAGAGGTAATTGCTTCGTCCGATTAACGTTAGAAATTCGTTTCGAGCCGGGTCGGGCGAAAAGGAATTTGGAACGTGGCTTCGACATCGACGGGTACGCCCTGCCTGGTGGCGGGATGGAATTGCCATTGTGCGACAGCTTGGCTGGCGTACCGATCGAGACGATCATCGACGCCGCGGAGGATACGCACGTTGCCAACGCTCCCGTCCGCATGAATGATTGCATACAGAATCACTGTGCCGGCTACATTTTCGCGCATCAGTTGAAGCGGGTAAGCGGGATCGACTTTGCGCGTCGCTGCCGGTTGAGATAGCTCTCCGGCGGATGAATTCGGCTTATGATTACCGATATTAATTGCATGGTCGAGTTCCGCGAAACGGATCACCCAACTGCCGCCAGCGGAATTCAAATTCGGCATATTCAGCGTCAGGGAATAGAATTTGCGCTCGCCGAATACAGCGCGTTCTTCGTCAGAAAGATTCTTGGCGCCTGCCGATGCCGTGCTCCGCGACGGCGCGGCGGCCAGGCGCGGCGGCCGTACGTTTGCGATGAGATTCGGATTGACGGTGTCACTGGAAGATGTCACGCCGACGTACAGACCCGAAGGAATGTCATTCGTTCCCTTCGTCCGGGTCGATCCAGCTGTTCCATCCTTGCCGGCGCTTCCCGCTCCCACAGAATTTCCAGAATGATTGGCGGGTAAGCCAGACGCTCCCGCATGTCCTTCAGGAGTTGCCGCAAAGGCGCCACGGCGGTTACCCGCCGGTGGGTCGGACGGTGCGCCAATTGATGGATACAGATTCAACGCGATCATGTGACCGCGCGCTCCAAATTCTTCGGCAAATCCTGCAGATGCGACGGACGGAGGTGGCGGCGTCACTCGCGGTACGCCCAAGCTCGCTGACCGTGATCCCGCAACAGTGCGCTGTTCGGCAATCGCTAACTGAGGGGCCGGGGCAATGATGGAACTTGGTGCGATGTTGAGTTCGCCGATCGGGCGGGCGGATGCAGTCTCGATAATCGGAGGCGGCGCGATGAATGCAGGCTGCGGAGCTTGAAACGTGACCGCGCTCGAGGTACGTACTTCGGGCGGCGGAGGCGCGACGGTGTCCTCGAGTTTCGGCGCGAGACGCGTGATTTCAGCTGCGGGTGTGAGCGGAACCGGTGGGATGGCGAGGCGAGGCTGTAGCATTCGTTCCGACATCGTGTCTGACCAAGCCACCAAGTTAGGTAATTTCACTTCGCGTTTCAGTTTGATGTTGGGCGCAGTAACGATAGTCTGTGAGCGGTTGTCGGCTTCGGCCGGAACAGAGATCACGGGCTGGCGTGAAAATTCAGGATCGCCTTTCGCCGATTGCGACGGCTGCGAACTGCGGGTGTCGATGGGCGGAAGATATTCCGAAGGTCGATAAACGATGATCTGCGAGTGGTCGAAAGCTGGCATCACCACAACCCGAGGCTGGAGCTCAAAGAACCGGGTGAGGGTGATGAGCAACGCTAAGGTAATAATGTGCCAAGCGCCGGATTGAAAAAATCGATTCCAGGGGAGCGGGCGAAGTACGAATACGTCGGACCAAAACGAACCTGGAGTAGAACGAAGTTGAAGGGGAGGCAGACTGGATCGAAAGATGAGGTCACGCAGATTTTCGCGGAAGACTTGCGGCCACGGTGGCAGCTCGACCAGAAGCTGCGGAACGGGCACGGGCTGCTGGATTTCGTCGAGCGACTGCAGGAGAGACATCTTACCTATAGTAGATGCGAAGAGATGAGCAGGGATAGCCACTAGGACATCGCGCAACGTGTTGTTGGAAAGACGCTTCCATAACCGTTTCTCACCCGCGGGCTGCGTTTATAATCTTTGGTTCAGCATTCTGTCGCATTCTCACTATTAAGGACACGCCTTGCTCGATTTCCTGGGAGATCTACGACGTACTCACATGTGCGGCACGTTGCGCGCGGAGGATGCGGGCAAGAACGCCATCCTCATGGGATGGGTGAACCGGCGGCGCGATCTCGGCAATCTCATCTTTATCGATTTGCGCGACCGGACAGGCGTAACCCAGATTGTGCTCAATCGCGAACTCGACGCTGCGGCCCACGACAAGGCCAATTCTTTGCGCAACGAATATGTGATCGCCGTAATTGGAAAGGTAAAACTGCGCGACGCGGACACGGTGAACAAAAACATTCCCACGGGCGAAGTGGAATTGGTGGCGCAGGAGATTCGCGTTCTGAATGAATCGAAGCTGCCGCCGTTTTTGCCGTCGGACACGGCGCTGACCAATGAAGAGACGCGCTTGAAGTATCGCTATATCGACCTGCGTCGCGAGGTGATGCAGTTCAATATCGAGACGCGCCACAAGGTCGCCAAGGCAATTCGCGATTACCTTTCGGCGCAAGGATTTTTCGAAATCGAAACGCCGTTCATGACGCGCTCGACGCCGGAAGGAGCCCGCGATTATCTGGTGCCAAGCCGGGTGCAGCCGGGAGCGTTTTACGCGCTGCCGCAGTCGCCCCAGTTGTTCAAGCAGATTCTGATGATTTCGGGATTCGACAAATATTTTCAGATCGTGCGCTGCTTTCGCGATGAAGACTTGCGCGCCGACCGGCAGCCGGAGTTTACGCAGATCGATTTAGAAATGTCATATCCGCAGCCGGAGCGGGTGTGGGAAGTCGTCGAAGGATTCTTGACAGCGGCGTTTCAGGCTGCGGGCAGTGCGATCAAGACTCCGTTTCCGCGCATGGATTACGACGAGGCCATCCGGCTCTACGGCATTGACAAGCCAGATTTGCGGCTGCCGGCCTTTACGGATGCGCGCGAGTGTTTTTCGGAGGAGAATCTGCAGGAGTTGGCGATCAACACGAATCTTCCGGTCATTGCGATTCGCACGCCGAAAGTTGGCGAGCTTTCGCGCAAAGAACGGGACGACATCAAGCCGATGTTTCATGCAAAAGGCGGCGCGAAAATCTTCGAGGACTTCAAGCGTATTGGAAACAAATTTCCCGACGCGGCGTCCGCGATCGCGAAAAAAGTCGGGATGGAAGACGGCGATCTGATCGTGCTGGTGGCCGGTTCGGCGCAGGCCGGGCCGCAGACCGCGATGCCTACGCATCGCAAGGTTACGCCGCAAGAACTGGCGATTTACGCGTCCGCCGGGCTGGTGCGGCTGGCGCTGGCACAGAAATATGCGGAGCGGCATGGAATTTTCAAAAAGTCTGGCGATCCGGCGAAGGACTTTCGCTTTTTGTGGGTCACGAATTTCCCCATGTTTGAATGGGATGAAGGCGAGAAGCAGTGGATGGCAGCGCATCATCCCTTTACCTCGCCGCATGATCAGGATATGAGTTTGTTGGAGGCGGGCGTGGATTCGATCAACGATCCGCAGTCCACGCTGAGTGCGGTGCGGGCGCTGGCATACGACGTGGTTCTGAACGGCACGGAGCTGGGGTCGGGGTCGATTCGTATTCACCGGAAGGATATTCAGAGCAAGATTTTTCGTGCGCTGGGAATGACCGACGAAGAAGCCAAGTCGCGCTTTGGATTCTTTCTGGAAGCATTGGAATATGGCACGCCTCCGCATGGAGGAATTGCGCTGGGGCTCGATCGCATCGTGATGATCCTTGCGGGGGCCGAAAGTTTGCGCGAGGTGATTCCGTTCCCGAAAACCGCGCGCGCGGTGGATTTAATGGTGGATGCGCCCACGCCCGTGAGCGAGCGGCAGTTACGGGACTTGGGAATTGCGGTGAAGAAGTAGAAGCGGGTGAGGAAGTAGGCCTCTGTCGGATATGCCACCTTTCCGCGCGGACGAATGCGTCCGCCGCCAGGTGGCATGTAGGGACGGACGCATTCGTCCGTCCGGCGGCTGCCTGAAACCGTAACTTCTGGATCATCTCCGGAGATGTAATACAGACGGCTTGGAGGAAACAGAGGCGATTTTGGCCTTGAGCCGATTATTTTGCGTCCGCGAGCGTACTTGAGGAATCTTTACAGAAAGCGAAATTGGCTGGACTCGCTCTAAACGTCAGGCCCTCACACATTTCGGAAATTTGAATCAGCGAAAGTCTTGACCGCGTAAGGAGTTATGGCAAATAACTTTCAACGATATAGGGCAATTGTCTTGTTGACCGCAGGCTTGGCGGCCGCTGCCATCATGCTGGGGTGCTCGAATGCGGCGCAAAATCCCCACGCCGGCGGACCGGGCGCCATGCCCGTCAAGGTGTTGGAGGCGAAGGCCGTGCCGGTGGACGATGCCTCGGAATACGTGGCGACGGTAAAGTCTCGCGACTCGGCCGTGATTATGCCGCAGGTGGAAGGGCAAGTGACCCAGATTCTTGTGCATTCGGGTGAGCGTGTCGCTGCCGGCACTCCGCTGATCGAGATCGATCCGCTGAAACAGCAGGCTACCGTGAAGAGCCAGGAGAGCGCTCGCGCCGCGCAGCAGGCAAATCTCGATTGGGCAAAGAAACAGTATGACCGCGCCGTGGGGCTGTCCTCGGCGGGTGTAGTAAGCAAACAGGATTTAGAACAGGCGAAATCAACGCTGGACGCAGCCCAGGCACAGATGGAATCGCTGGATGCGAATGTTCGCGAACAAGAAGTGCAACTCCATTACTACAAGGTCGTCGCGCCGCGCGCAGGCGTAGTGGGAGACATTCCGGTGCGCGTCGGGGACCGGGTGACGACTTCGACAGTATTAACCACAGTCGATCAGCCTGGAAGCCTGGAGGCTTACGTCTATGTGCCCATCGAACACTCGTCGCAGCTCAAAATGAATCTGCCGGTACAAGTGCTGGATAGCGAAGGAAAAATTCTCGCTAATTCGCGAATTAATTTTATTTCGCCGCAGGTGGATAACACGACACAGACTGTGCTGGTCAAGGCGCCGATTGCCAATGGAAATGACGCGCTCCGGCAATCGCAGTTCATTCGAGCGCGCATCGTTTGGGGGACGCATCACAATCCCGAAGTTCCCATCCTTGCCGTGTCACGACTGGGCGGTCAGTATTTCGCGTTCGTGGCCGAGCCCCAGAATGGCGGTTCGTTTGTAGCGCGGCAAAAACCTCTCACCGTTGGACAGACTGTGGGCAATGACTACGAGGTCGAGGGCGGCATTAAGGCGGGGGATAAAGTGATTATTTCCGGCACCCAGTTTCTGCGGGATGGCGTGCCGGTAATTCCGCAGGGTTAGGGCTTCGGCTACCGGCTCTCGGCTTGGACTTACGCGTCGAAAAATTCAACAAACAGTGGTGTGATTGAATCCAGCGGCTTGATTCCGGAAGCCGAATAGCGGAAGCCGGAAGCCATTTTTCACTTAGTTGTAAAGCTTTCATCGAGCGGCGAATTCCGCCGCGCACGGGAATCTTCATGTTTGTCAGATTCTTCATTCAACGTCCAGTATTCGCCACGGTGTGCGCGCTGCTGATTGTTCTGGCAGGAACGGCGGTGTTGCCGACTCTGCCGATTGCGCAGTTCCCAAATCTCGCGCCGCCGCAAGTCGGCGTAACCAGCAGCTACATTGGTGCGAGTGCGCAAACCGTTGAGAGCGCGGTCACGATTCCCCTGGAGCAGCAGATCAATGGCGCGGAAGGAATGAAGTACATCTCTTCCACCAGCGGCAACGATGGAACCAGCAGCATCACCGCGACGTTCGATTTGAATCGCGATCCCGATCTGGCCACCGTCGACATTCAGAATCGCGTGAACACGGCATCCGGCAGGCTTCCCGCCTCAGTGAAAGCTGTCGGCATCACGACCGCAAAAACTTCGCAAAACTTTGTGTTTGGTGCCGCGGTATTCGCCGATAACAACAAGTATTCCACGCTGTTCCTGAGCAATTATCTCGATGTGTACGTGCGCGATTCGCTGAAACGCATTCCCGGAGTCGCGGACGTAATCATTTTCGGCGAACGCAAGTATTCGATGCGGTTATGGCTGGATCCTGGTCAACTGGCGGGCCGCGGCCTGACCGCGACCGATGTGGTAAACGCACTGTCGGAACAGAACGTAGAAGTTGCGGCGGGGCAGGTTGGCCAGCAGCCAGCGCCCGAGGGGCAACAGTACCAGGTCAGCGTGCGAGTGGTGGGGCGGTTGAGCGAGCCCGCGCAATTCGACAACATCATTCTAAAAACCAACGCCGACGGGACCCTGGTTCGCCTGAGAGATGTGGGTCATGCCGAACTGGGTGCGGAGACTTACAGCAACGACGTGCAATTCAATGGACAGGATGCGATGGGCCTGGCCGTAACGCAACTCTCCACTGCCAATGCGCTCGACGTGGATCGGCGTGCAATCGCGGAACTGGATCGGCTATCGAAGAGTTTCCCGCCGGGCATGCACTATAAAGTTGCCTTCGATACCACCGACGCAGTCGGAGAATCGATCCGCGACGTGGTTTACACGGTGGGTTCGGCGATCCTGCTGGTCATCCTGGTGATCTTTATTTTTCTCGGCGACTGGCGAACGACGATGATTCACTTTATCGCCACTCCGGTTTCGCTGATCGGCACTTTCGTCTTCGTGAAGTTGCTCGGATTCTCCGTCAACACGCTGACGCTGTTCGGCATCACGCTCGCTACGGGCCTGGTGGTTGACGACGCGATTGTCGTGATCGAGAACATTGAGCGCCATATTACTGAGGGCGAACACGACTCCCACAAAGCTGCGGCTGCGGCCACCGCCGAAATTACCAGCGCCGTCATCGCCACCTCGCTGGTGCTGGTTGCCGTGTTTGTGCCTGTGGCATTCTTTCCCGGGACGACCGGCATTCTGTTTCGCCAGTTTGCGCTGACCATCGCATTTTCCATTGCCATTTCCGCTTTCAACGCGCTCACGTTGGCACCCGTGCTGGCGGCTATTTTTCTGAGCGGCGGTCACCACAAAAAATGGTGGTGGCTGCAGAAATTTGACGATGGCGTCTCCTCGCTTACTCGTGGGTACCGTAAGCTGCTGCATCACGTGCTGGAATACAAAGTGGCGATGGCCGTCCTGTTTTTTGCCGGGCTCGGACTCACATATTTTGTATTCACGCGCGTGCCGAGTGGGTTCGTGCCCGACGAGGATCAGGGATATTTCATCATTGTGATTCAGGCGCCTTCCGGAGCTTCGCTGGAATATACGAAGGCCATTGGAAAGCAGGTTGCAGGGCTGCTCGCGAATGAACCGGAACTGGAAGGAACCTTCTCCATTGCCGGATTCAGTTTTGCCGGAGCGGCGGCGAATCAGGGGCTTATTTTTGTTCCGCTGAGACCCTATTCGCAGCGCAAAGGAGAGGAGCATAGCGCGTCAGCAATTCTGACCCGGATTCGTCCGCGGATGTTTGGAGTTTCGGGAGCGATCGTGTTTCCGACATTGCCGCCGCCGATTCAAGGACTGGGCCAGTTCGGCGGATTTCAGTTTGTGGTGCAGGATCTGGCCGCTCACAGGCTGGATGAACTGGCAGGCGTGACCCAGGGGCTGATCCAGCAAGGGTCGCAGCAGAAAGATTTGACGCGGCTTTTCACCTCGTTTACCGCGAACGATCCGCAATATCTGGTGACGATCGATCGCGAGAAGGCGAAGAGCTTGCACGTACCGCTTTCGCAGATTACCGATACGTTAGGCATTTACATGGGCTCTTCGTATGTGAACGATTTCGATTTCAACAACCGTTCCTACCGCGTCTACGTTCAGGCCGACAAGCAATTTCGGGCCACCGCGCAAGACATGAAGCAGTTTTATGTGCGCTCTGACAGTGGAGCGATGATCCCGCTCGACAATCTGATCAGCATTACGCAGACGACGACGCCGCAGGTGATCAGCCACTACAATCTTTTTCGCTCCGCGGAAATCGATGGCTCGCCGGCGCCGGGATACAGTTCGGGGCAAGCGATTGCAACCATGGAACAGCTGGCGAAGAATATGCCGCAAGGTTTCGCCTACAGTTGGACAGGGCTGTCGCTGGAAGAATTAGCAGCGGGCGGAACTTCGCTGATTCTGTTTGGCCTGGGAACGTTGGTGGTGTATCTAACGCTGTCTGCGCAATACGAGAGTTTCGTGCTGCCGTTTATCGTTTTGCTGGCCGTGCCGATGGCTCTGCTGGGAGCCTTGGGTGCGCAGTGGATGCGAGGATTGCAAAATGATGTCTTCTGCCAGGTGGGGTTGGTTATGCTCGTCGGGCTGGCGAGCAAGAATGCAATCTTGATCGTCGAGTTCTCGGAGCAACTGCGGGAGCGCGGAGTCCCCTTGATGGAAGCAGCGGTGCAGGCGGCAACGATCCGGTTGCGTCCGATTCTGATGACTTCTCTGGCGTTCATTCTGGGCGTGGTGCCACTGGTGCTTGCAACAGGAGCGGGAGAAAATGGCCGGCATTCGGTGGGCACGACGGTTTTTGGCGGGATGATTATGTCGACAATCCTCAATTTATTCTTCATTCCCGTGCTGTAT
Organism: uncultured Acidobacteriaceae bacterium; assembly: GCA_963801885.1. Taxonomy (GTDB): domain Bacteria; phylum Acidobacteriota; class Terriglobia; order Terriglobales; family Acidobacteriaceae; genus Sulfotelmatobacter. The sequence continues at coordinate 268,428 of CAWDGL010000008.1, read as the reverse complement.
CTGATTATCGAAGGATGGCGGGAGCACGGCAATGCGCCTAAGGTTGTTCCTGCGGAATCTCAAGCATAGTGCCTTGCTTGCCGTTCGAGGCTTGCCGCTGGATTCTTTTTACGCCGCCGCTTCGCGGCTGATTTTCGTTCTCTTAGTTTTGCCTTTCTGAACGATTGCGGATTTTCGTTTTTTCTTGCGTGCTTCACGGCGGCGCATCTTCGCCATCCACTCCCGCGAGTACATCGTTCCGCGGCACTTGGGCGAGCCGCAGTGGCAGGGGGCGGGATCGTCGTCGTCGTACAGGTTGTAGTCCCAGAGTAGTTCTTCTCCGCCGGCAATGTCGCGGACGGCGAAGATCCATACCCGGCCTTTGATTTCATCGACTTCACAGTTGGGATCGCAGGAGTGGTTCAGATATGCGCCCAGGCCGTGGCCGTCAATCACGGTTTTCCCGTCATCCAATCCATAGAGGTAAGTGCGAGCCACCCCGTTATAGCGGCGGTCGGCTTCGTCGGCGGTGATGCGTTCGCCGTCGTACTCGACCACGCGACTTCCTTTGCGGATGAGGGCTGATGCAAAAACACCAACGGAATGAATGGGAGATGGACGGACGACCAGGGGCATGATTTAATTTCGCATGCCGGGACGGTTTTTGGGAATGTGAAAATCGCGCAGGAACTGTTTTTGTGCGTCTCGTTCCGCCCGGATTCGCTTCGGGGGACAGTGCCGAAAGCTCGCCGAAGGAAGATCGTCGCCTCATGGCCTCCTTCGGCCTATCTAGCTATGGGTCGTAGACCGAGCTCCCAAAGCCTTGTCTACGGGCGGCTTCCTGTAAATCTTCGAGGCGCTTTTGCTGTTGCTCGAGTTGCGACTTCATGCTTTCCGCCTGATCCTGTTTCTGTTTCTGGCGTTCATTCCACTGTACGCAGTTTGAGACGCAGTTTGCACCAGCGTAGTGGACGGAATCATTCAAGCTGCTGATTTGGCTCTGCAGCGAAACAATGGCATTCTTCTGTAGCTGGATCGCGTATTTCCATCGTTCGGCTGCGGCCGCCGCGTCCGTGCCCGGTTGCGAGGCCATGTACGGAGGCTGGGAGCCGGTTCTCGAATTGACAATAGGTGTCGTGTGTGAAGGAACGTCATCGTTGGTGATAACGCGGGGCGCCTTGGTCGTTGTGCCCTTTGCGCCGGCTTTGGCGGCGGCCGCATCCTGAATGAGTGGATCTTTTGAAGCGCCTTCTTTGGCGGCCTCCTTCTGCTGCTTTTGCAGACGAGCCTGCCGCGCAACATCTCCGAGTGATGGCTCATCCTGTGCGGACGCCAGCGCGACGCATAAACAGGCGCTGGCTGCCAACAAAACGAAGATCCGTTGCATTCGCATACCAAGTCTCCACCGCAATCGGAATACTTTGAAGGTCGAGTTCATGGTATCGCCGAAAGGCAATAGGTTTGTGGTTACTTCAGTACCATAGTCCGTAACGGAGTCTCGCCGATGTTTGTACTTAATTCATGAAGATTGCCTGTAGTTTCGAAGGGACTAAGATGGCGAAGCTTGTGCCTAATTTACTCTACAGTCAATTCTGTATTGTCTATATTGGTTCGTCGCGGTTACTAAGTCATTGATGGCGAACGATAGTGCAATTCGGAAGAGTGGAGGTCAATCACTGTCCGGATTTTGTAAAACATTGCAATATGGTAAACAGTGCGACCGCAAATGTGACGCAGACTTTAAAGTAGAAAGGAGCGTTCATGCAGTCGCAACTTACAAAATATTTTGTCATTGGCGCCGTCTTGCTCATAATTACTATTGCGTGGGTCTGCTCCATAACGTGGGGAGCTATTCAGGGAGGCCTGCCATGGCAGATTTCATTTTGATCCGCGATGAAGAAAGGTCGATACCTGCGAAGGCCCGGACTCGATACTGCCATTTCTTGTTCGGATTTCGTAACAAATTCTGAGTAGTTACTAACAGTCATCCACCGGACAATAAAGCGAGTGCCTCATCCTGGAAGGTAGTCGAATGCCGAACCTAAAGCGCCTCAGTGTCGGTGCGCCGGTTGTCCTTCAGCGGACTCTTCAGTCTCCAACGTCGGCTTGCTGGCCCTGGTATGCCGAACGGTTGGCACGCCGCCGCATTCACTTCAGCATGACAAACTTCCTGTTATCGCGGAAAATGCATGGGTAGCGTCCCCGAAAAAAAACCGACTGTCACCGCTCCCTTCCAGGGACTGAGCCTCCGCGAACGGATGCGGGTGGTTGAGAAACGCGATTGGTGGCTGTGGTCGTGTGCAGTTCTCATCACGCTGTTGCTCACCCTCGCCGTCATTTCATTTGTGTTGCCCACTTTGCACGCGCGTTGGCCCGCTTTTAACTCTGCGCCAATCGGCGATACGGTGATGGGTTTGGTGGGAATGGTTCTTCTGTTCGACATTTACACCGTGTACCAGCATTTTCAGGTGCAACAGGTTCGCAAGCAACTCATTGCGCGTGAAGAACTATTTCGCCTGATCACCGAAAACGCCGCCGACATGATTGCGGTAGTAGGGGTGGATGGCCAACGGTTGTACAACAGCCCGTCGTACGAAAAAATTCTCGGCTATATCCCCAATGAAATCGAGGGCACCGAGGGCCTGGAACAGATTCACCCAGAGGACGTCGAAAAAGTAAAAAAGGCTGCCGCTGAGGCGCGCCGTACTGGCATTGGCCAGAGCGTGGAGTACCGCATGCGCCACAAGAACGGAAACTGGCTAATTCTGGAATCGATGGCCAGCACCATCGTTGACCAGCAAGGGTCAGTCGAAAAACTGATCATCGTGAACCGCGACATCACCAACCGCAAGCAACTTGAAGAACAGTTTCGCCAAGTCCAGAAAATGGAGGCAGTCGGCCGGCTTTCTGGTGGAGTCGCGCATGACTTCAATAATCTTCTTGGAGTAATCATTGGTTACGGGGAATTGGTGCAAGAAGGGCTGGACATAACTCATCCTCTGCGCTCCAGCGTCGACGAAATTCTGAAGGCGGGGCATCGCGCCGCATCGCTCACGCGTCAGCTTTTGGCTTTCAGTCGCCAGCAAGTGCTGGACCCGAAAGTGATCGATTTAAACGCTGTCGTCAAAGACATTGAAAAAATGTTGAAGCGTCTGATCGGAGAAGATGTCGAACTCAGAACCGACCTGAACACTTCTCTGGCCCGGATCAAAGCGGATGAAACCCAGATTGAGCAGGTCCTTCTCAATCTGGCGGTGAATGCTCGCGACGCCATGCCAAATGGCGGCAAGCTCACTCTTTCCACTTCGAACTTCTACATGGACGAAAATTTCATCCGGCGCTATCCGTTCCCCGTGAATGTTGGCGACTACATCTTGTTGAAAGTTTCAGACACCGGAAGTGGAATGGACGCGCGCACCAAGGCTCGTATCTTCGAACCTTTCTTTACCACGAAGGAAAAAGGAAAGGGAACCGGCTTGGGATTGTCGACCGTATATGGAATTGTTAAGCAGAGCAACGGCTATATCGACGTTTCCAGCGAGCTTGGCGTAGGCACTTCTTTCGAAATTTATCTGCCCAAGGTGGATCAGGCCATCGACGCTGATACGGGTACTGCGGTGATTGCATCCCTGCGTGGAAGCGAAACTATTCTCTTAGTAGAGGATGATCCTTCCTTGCGGGTTCTTGCCGTGCATATGCTGGAATCATGTGGCTATACGGTGCTGGAAGCGGGCGGCGGGGCGGCCGCTCTTGAAATCAGCGGCAACCCGGAGCGTCGCATAGATCTGCTTCTTACCGACGTAGTCATGCCGGGCATGAGTGGAAGAGTTCTCGCGGATCAGATCCTTGCGAGTTCTCCTAGTATTGTTGTGTTGTATATGTCGGGTTATACGGGACAAACCGTTGGAGCTCACGGCGTGCTGGCCGAAGGTAGCAACTTCCTGCAAAAACCCTTTACTCGCGAAGCGCTGGCTCGCAAGATTCGGGAAGTCTTGGATCGCCAAATCGCGGCTTCGGCTTCGTAGGATGACTTCCAGCACGGTGATGAAAAAAGGATGGAACAATGCCTAAGATCCTGATCGTGGATGATGATGATGCGCTCCGGAATCTCATGAAGATCCGTCTCACGGGCACTTATGAGGTCATCGATACCGGAAATCCGGTTCAGGCGCTTGGGCTTGCTCTCGAGCATAAACCGGACGCCATCCTGCTCGATCTGATGATGCCCAACACCTCCGGCTTTGAGCTATGCCAGAGCCTTCACACTCTCAGCTACACTTCACGGATTCCTATTTTTATTGTGAGCGGCGAGTCCGCCGCTAAATACCGAGAACACGTCGCCTCCCTTGGCGCGCGCGGCTTTTTTGAGAAGCCGGTCAACTTCACTGACTTGAAGAAACGACTTGCCGACGAAATCCAGTCCCAACATTCCGAGCGGCGAAAACATGTTCGCGTGCGAATGCGTCTGATTCTTAAACTCAAAGGGACGGACGAAGGCGGCCGAACTTTCGAGCAGCTCGCTACCACCGAAAACGTGAGCGCTGGAGGATTTCTTTGCGGTTTTACCGTCGCTCTCGCCAAGGACGCGACTTTGGACGTATTCCTCTCCTCTGCCGGACAAGACCGTTACGTGGGCAAGGTTCGCGCTGCCCGCATCGAGTCTCCGGATGCACCGTGGCAGCGGTATGGCTTTCAGTTCGTGGAACGCGCCCGAGAATGGATTCTGCAAGACTGACGGCTTAAGGCACGCATAGCGGTCACCTAAACTGTTTTCGGATTTCGCCCTGATATAAGCCGCAGTAAGTCCGCCAAAATGGAATTACTAAGGTAATACCAAGGGCTATGAATACTGCGTTGAATAGGTCTGGCCGTGTTTATCTGGAGTTAGTAGCGGTGTGCTCCGACCACCCATCCGAAGAGCTGCTCCGCATTGAGACCAGGCCATGTCTTCACGTCGCAATCTCGTTCGGCATGCTTTGGTCTCCATCTCGTTCGTCTTGGTCTATTTGGCGCTGAACCGACCCGAAATCGTCTTCTTTTCGCGCATCGGATTCGTTGCCTGGTACCCCGCCATCGGCCCAGTCATGGCTCTTATGCTAGGCGTCAGCCCGTGGTACGGGCTTCTGGTGTGTTTTGCTGACGCTCTTGCGGGTCGACTTATTTATGGCCAACCGGTCACCTCCTTCAGCAGCACGTTAGGCGTGCTCGGAACTGCCGCCTGCTATGGGGCGGCCGCCTATGTATTGCGAGGGCCATTCCAAATCGATCTTGAACTTCGCCGCCGCCGCGACGTGCTCCGCTATCTCTTTGTTAGTTTGGTCGCGGCCGCAGGGGCGTCGTTCATTGGAGTTGCATGCCTGATCGCGGATCACAGTGTCCGGTTCAGTGAGTCGAAAGGCGCTGCCATCGGATGGTTCTTGGGCGATGCGATCGGATTGATCGGCATCGCACCCTTTCTTCTCGTCCATGTCTTGCCGCACGTTCGAAATTGGCTGTCCGCGGAACAGTCCGATCCCCAGCCGATTCAAACCCAATCCAATCGCACCCATTCCAATCCAACCACGCACACTTTTGGATCGGTGCTGGAAGCCTGTGGTCAAGGGCTGATGATCCTGGTTGTCTGCTGGTTGGTGTTCGGAACCGAGGATCGACAACATGGGCCCTTCTATACATGTTTTATTCCCATTATCTGGATTGCGATGCGCCAGGGAATTCAGCGGGTCGTTACCGCTATGCTCGCGCTAAATTTCGGAATTGTCGTCGCCATGCATTTCTTTCCTCCTACCGAGATCATGTTCGCGAAAATTGGCCTGTTCATGCTGGTGCTGTCCGCAGTCGGACTCAGTGTGGGGTCCGAAGTCAGTGAGCGACAGCGGCTGGCCATGTCGATGCAACAACAGACGTCTTATCTGGATTCGCTGATACAAAATAATCCCTTGGGAATCGTGGTGCTCGACCGTCAGGGCAAGGTGGAGCTGGTGAATTCTGCCTTCGAAAACCTCTTCCAATATGACCGCGGCGAACTTAGCGCCGTCGACATTGGGAGTATCGGAGCTGTCGATCAAGATGCTACAGACTCCGCCCAGCTTATCCAGCAGGTCTTCGCCGGCAACGCACTGCGCAGGACCTTACGGCAACAGCGCAAAGACGGCAAATTGATTGACCTTGCTCTGCATGGCGTTCCCTTGCTCTTGAATAACGAAGTACGCGGGGCATATCTGCTTTATGAGGACATTTCTGAACAAGCTAAAGCGCTGGCTGCACAACAACAACACGCGGAGTCGTTAGACAGGCTGGTGAACGAATTGGAGCTGCGCACGAATCAGATCGGCGCATTGAATGAAATGGGCTCTCTGTTGCAGTGCAGCTCTGCGGTTGCCGAAGCATGCGTTGTCGCAGCCAATTTTGTGCAGAAACTCTTTCCAGAAGCTCCTTCCGGCGGTCTCTATTTGTTCAAATCGTCTCGAGATCTCGTCGACGCTGCGGTGCGTTGGGGCAAGAAGGACGCTTTAACTCCAACCTTCCCTCCTGATGCCTGCTGGTCTTTGCGTCGTGGTCAGCCGCACTGGAGCGAGATTCCGGGCGGAGCAATCGTCTGCCAACATTTGGGAAACCGTTCCAGCATTAAGTCATTGTGCGTAGCGATGGTTGCGCAGGGCAACACAATTGGCGTACTGCATCTCGAATTCGAAGGCGCGCCAGGACCGAGCAGCGACGATTTTCGCCGATCACATCAGCAACTGGCTCTGAGCGCGGCATCGCAGATCGCTCTTTCGCTGGCCAGCCTGCAGATGCGCGAAACTCTTCGCGAACAGTCCATTCGTGATCCCCTCACGCATTTGTTCAACCGGCGATTCTTGCAGGAATCACTGGAAAGAGAACTGCAATTGGCCACCCGCAAGAACCAGGCTATTTCCGTTCTCTTTCTCGACTTAGATCATTTCAAACGGTTCAATGACACATTCGGTCATGACGCAGGCGACATGGTGCTGCAGGCTTTGGCCGATTTGTTTCGCAACTTCTTTCGCGCGACCGATATATGCTGCCGTTTCGGCGGAGAAGAGTTCGCCATTATCATGCCCGAATCCACCGCACAGGACGCCGCCACTCGGGCCAACAACTTGCGTTCCGAGGTAAAAGCCTTGCAGTTGCAGTATAAGAGACAAACAGTGGGAATGATTACAATCTCGGTGGGAGTGGCAGCTTTCCCCGAACATGGATCCTCAGCCGAAGACTTGCTCGAGATCGCCGACCAATGCCTTTACCAATCAAAAACTGGCGGACGGGATATGGTGACCGTTGGTACTCCGCAAAATGCGTAACCGCCCGGCAAACTGGCAGGCAGCGTTCTATTCGATCACTAACTCGGGTTCGTGCGAACCAGAAGCGGGTGCCGGTTTTTCTGCTTCCTGCGGTGGTTCCCCCGCGATGTCGGCCACTTGCAGTCGAAAATTACCTGGGTTCGTCGCATAAGCCAGGCCGGTTTCTAAGTCGATGACTCCGGCGCGAACTAATTGTTCGATGCTTCCATCAAAATGTTGCATGCCTTCGGTGTCGCCATCCCGCATCGCGTCCAGCAAGGTCTTGCCGTCCTGTTCTCCCTTTTCCAGGTATTCGCGAGTACGCATGGTTGACTTCAGGATTTCCAAAACGGCTACCCGGCTCTTGCCGTCTTTTGCGGGAAGCAACCGCTGCGAAATAATGTAACGAAAGCTTTTCGCCAGCCGATTGCGAATTATGTGCTGCTCCGCCATGGGAAACACACCCACCACGCGCTCCACCGTCTTCGAGGCGTCGATGGTGTGCAGCGTAGATAAAACAAGATGGCCAGTCTCAGCCGCCTCGAGCGCGATCTCAATGGTTTCTTTATCGCGCATTTCCCCGACCAGAATTACTTTTGGCGCTTGCCTTAGCGCGGCTCGCAATGCCAGAGCAAAGCTCGGCGTGTCGCTATGCAGCTCGCGCTGGTGAATGATCGATCGCTTATGACGGTGCATGAATTCCACCGGATCTTCGATGGTAATGATGTGATAGGCCTTGGTCTCATTGATTCTGTCGAGAATCGCCGCCATGGTGGAAGATTTTCCGGAGCCGGTCGGACCCGTAATCAGTACAATCCCGTTCTTAAGATCGGCAATGTCAGCCAGCTGCTGAGGCAACTTCAATTCGGCAAAGGTCGGGATGCTCTTGGGAATGACCCGCATCACAATAGCGTGGCTACCCCGCTGCACAAAAATGTTGACCCGAAGACGACATTCCCCGGCAAGGCTATACGAGATATCGCATGAGCCCTGTTCTCGCAAGGCTGTCAATGCCTGTTGGTTGTCGCCAATGAGCTCCTCAGCGATACGGCGCGTATCTTCCGGACCTAATGGCGGTACGCCGGTGATCTTAACCGGAACTAATTGACCGCTCACTTCAATGTGCGGCAGGCTGCCAGGGGAAAAAATCAGGTCGCTCACACGGTTTGACGCCCGCAGCATAGCGGAGAGCAAGGTTGCAGCCGGAATTGCCGATTTTGTCGGAGTAGGAACAGGAGTCGAAATCTTCGCTGGGATGTTCAGGACGCTCTCCTCGCTTGAACCTTCGTTTCAGCTTATGTTGTCGCGAGAGAGGTCTCAAGTCACTAAGGTTGTCGTGCTCCTGGCATGCCTTGACTTATAACTTCCCCGTGAATAAGGATAAGTTCACATTCGCTAGCGGAAGGCGAACTATTCCAACGCGGATTGCGTTAGCTTGACCGCACAGTATCCGGCGGTAGTTCCACAAATAGTGGTTGAAGTCGCCAGCGTACCGAAGTAGATGCTCGATGCCTGCCCGGCGGTGGAATCGTTGTCAATCGCCATGGCGCTGGTCCCGCCCACTGCGTCCGTAGTGTTCGATGCCGCCGTGATCGGCGGATCGCCTGACGCAACTAGAACCGAGCTCGGCAGAAGCAGAGTATAGACTGCGCTTGGATTCTGATTCACACCCACGAACAGGTAATCTGGTCCGCCGGTAGCCGTTGCGCCGGTGACCGTGCATCCACTGCCAGCAGTCGCGGTTGGAATAGCAGCGTCAAAAGTGAATTGCGTTGCGCTCGCCGTAAGTACGGTCTGCAGTCCGCCATTGATGGCGCTAACATCGGCAGAGGTGCAATTCGCATTTGACGCTACGCCCGTGAGTGTGACCATGTCATTGGCAGCCAGCGTGTTCGCCGCCGTCACCGTGACTACAGTTGTCGTTGCCGTAACTCCTGTCACGGTGAATACCTGACTGTTGAAGAACTCGTTGAGCGGCGAAATAACCGAAGCGCCGGTCCCAATTTGAGGCTTGTCGCCTGCGTCTGGCGTGGTTTGCAGGGCAGAACTTACGAACTGGAAGGCTTTGAACTGTTGACCGCCGGTGCCCGAGGAGGCGGCGATGAGCTCGCCATTGTTAGCAGCAGTGGCACTACTGATTCCCAGAATGTAGTAGCGATCGTCCGGCGTGGGAGAATAAATCGGAAAGTTGGGGACCGAGCAGCTTTGATTCGCGCCAGTGTCGAGCCCCGCGACAGCAACGGAACTCAAGGTACTGCTGGTGAATTTAAATTGAACCAGGCCGCTATTGCCCGCAGTGGTTTGGTCTTGCTCACCGACACTGCTGGCGCTGCAGGCCACTACGACGTAACCTACGCCATTGGTCGAGTCAATGATGGCGCCATCGCGAATGCCGCCGTTGACTGCTCCGAAGTTTGTGGCCCCATTCACGCCGAGCGCTAGCGCAGTGGCTGCGGTAGTTCCAGTCGCAGTCAAATCGTATAAGTTCGAACTGCTGTCGCTGACAAAAATGTTGCCGGTGCCACCCACGTCGACCACCGGGGAAGAAAGGTAGTTGGAGCCCGGAGTGACCGTTACTCCCGTGATGCTGCATCCGGCGCCAGTCGTCTGGTTGAGGTTTGTGCCAGTGAAAGTGAACTGAGTTGTGCTCGCCGTAGCTACGACTTGGCTCGCATTTAGGGCCGCTTGGTCCGCCGCGCCACAGCCGTTGGTGGCGCTGGCTTCGCCCGCAATTGCTACTAACTCCCCTAGCTTAAGCGAGTTCGCTACGGTCACAGTCACGGTAGTTGTGGTCGCCGTAATCGCCGTCGGGCTAAGGACCGTAGGACTGGCACTCACATGCACGGGAAAGTTTCCTCCCGCATACGCTGGCGTCGCGGTGAAAGTGGGAGTGATTGCATATAGGTAGCCGTTGTTATCGCCGACCAGAGTAGTGTCGTTTGTGTAGTTGACGAACGGAGACGAAAAGCTATCCGCCGTTCCGGCCACTCCGGTGGCTGCGTTGGCGGCGACCAGACCGAGAGGAAGCATGAAGTCTGTAGACGTGCTTCCCGAAGTGCTTCCTGGAATCACCGGGTCGGTGGCGCAGGTCGGCAACGTAGCTCCACCGTTATTGTTGCTGGCGCAACTGCTGGCGTTTCCATATTCGGTGCTGCCGCTGCCGAATGTTAGAACATGCAGGATGGCTCCGATGTTCGGATCATTCTCCACGTATGCGATTTCTGTTCCGCTGAGCGACAGGGTGGGAGACGTAGCCACCGGTCCGACGCCAGAGGCGTAGGAAAAGATGAACTCTGGATTCGTAAGATTACACAGCGAGCTTCCCGACCCGCTGTAAAGATGGTTGAAGGCGACGATATTGGCTTGGGAACCATTCGTTCCCGGAGTAACTGCCCCAAACGTGAAATTCGTAAGGGTCTCGCTGGTCGACAACGTCACGCCAGTTCCCGGAGTGAGCGCGTAGACGGTAACTGTCGCTCCCGAGGCAACCGCCACAATTCGGTCCAGAGCCGTAGAGCTGAGATTACGATTGATGGCTGCCGCCAGATTGGTCGCATTTGTGGCAACCGTCGCAGATCTCTGGAAGTTTAGCCCGGTGTTCGACGCAGACGACGAGGTCAAAGTTAGGGTGACGCCGGCTCCGCCGCTAGGAGTAATTGTGATCGACGCTGTACTGCCCGCCGCCGGTTCGTTGGTGAACGTACCGACCACCTTAGCCCGTGTGTTGCCGGTTGACGCATTGACCGGGAATACCACGAAATCGGAGGTACAACTCGGTGTTGCATTCACATCGTAGGCGTACTTCGCAGGGTACATGCCTTGAGCGACTCCGCCAGCCCCCAGCGAAATGGCCCAATCCCTTTGCATGTCGCCTCTGGATTGCCGATGCGGTCTTCGCGGCGTTGGACGCTTGTGCAGGCCCAAACCTACGGGCGCATTCCCATGCAGGAACCATTGGGCATAGGCTCGCGGTTCGTTCCGCATCTTCTCTGCCTGCTCCCGGGTGAAGTCCGCTGTGAAGAGAACGCGTTTGGAGCTCCAATCTATCGGAACGGGAAGCGAACCATCTGGCCTGGCAAAGCCTTGCGCAAATGCTGGCGCGCTTAAGCTAACTGCCAGTCCGAACGCTGCCATCAGTACGGCGCCAGTCCTCGCAAGAAAAGCTATATGCCGACTCAGCGGAGCTTCGAAAATATTCACTGTTAACGTGCCTCCCCTGTCTAGACAGAATGCCGATTTTATCCGTGAGCAGAGTGGAGATATTGGAGATACCCAAGCCTTGGTAACGAGGCGCAACCACCGATTCCGCTTGTTCGTCATGGGAAATCTCCTTACACCGGGCATGGCAGCCTTATTAGCGGCAATCGTAAACAACGGGGCCTTATGACCTCTGCGAAAACCAGTACGCTACAGTGTATGAAATGGGGCAGGGATTGTCCCGCCTTGAAAGAGTAAATGTTCCGTGTTAGTACCCTCTGGCGCGCAGTAAGTGCGGAAAGAAAACCGGCTGACTTTTCTTGATTGGCACCAATAGAAAGAAAGGAACTCCGGGCACCGGTACTATTATGGGAACTGTTTTTATTACGGGGAAAGCATAACTCTTCGGGCGGAGGTTCTATGCCAGATTTAGAAAAGCTGAAACATTTGCTGCAACGTGACCGTGAGATTAATATCAGCGTCATCGGCAGAAAATCGGGCAAGCCGATTTCTCGTCCTGTCTGGTTCGTGCTCGAGAAAGACAGTTTGTATTTACTGCCAGTGCAGGGTTCAAACACGCAGTGGTATCGTAACTTGCAGCGTAATCCATGGCTTCAAGTTTCAACCCGAAGCGCCTCAGCGGAATTCGCCGCTAAGTTGGTTACCGATTCTGAGGTGGTTGCGTCGGTGGTCGAGAAATTTCGGGAAAAGTATGGGGCCCGCGACGTCAAGAAATATTATTCGAAGTTGGATGTGGCGGTGGTTCTCGACTTCGCCGAAGCGACCGGATCGCAAAAAACCGGACAGCAGTCAGTCAAAGGGTAGCGTACGGCATCGAGTACCTCGAGCGAGGCCCGACCATCCTTGCTGCAGACGAGCCTCGTGAGTCCAAGTTTAGGGTTCAGTAGGCGCTAAACGCTGTGATTGCAGGAATCTGGCGGAGAGGGAGGGATTCGAACCCTCGGTACAGGTGTTAGCCCGTACAACGGTTTAGCAAACCGCCGCATTCGGCCACTCTGCCACCTCTCCCGTTGCGCGGAGCTACAGTTTACCATGCCGGTTCGGCCCGTCGTCAAAGTTCGAGACCGGCGCCTTTCGGTTATCTCGGAGCCGCGAATTCACGCTGGATTCGCCATTTTGTTCGTGATTCGTAACGCAAAACAATCTGCGGATAACTTTGGGCTGGCGTCATTGAGAATGCGGTCAATCTAGGAGGGGAGAGTGTAGTGGCTCCCGACGACTGCCCGAGTTGCGGCGGTTCTGGGTATGTTGCGAAGCCCGTCGACTTGAACGGTAAGTCGGAAGGCATCGCATTTATTCGCCTGGAATGTCCTGCCTGCAAAGGCTCTGGCCGGAAGCGCTCCATCCCGCCCTCCACCGCCGGCTAACCGCACGGCCAGCGGTGCTTGCGAAGCGTGCGGACCGGGCCGTCATACTTCCCGTCCTTAAGGGTGGCGGTCCGGCCGCGCGTCGTATCTAGATTTTTTATTTGGAGTATCCAACCCGAGCTTGATCTTCTCTGAGTCTCGCTCGTCCGGCCTGCTTAAACTCTCATCGCGATTCTGGCTCAGGCAATGCCCGCAGTTTTCACTCGAACTCGCCGGGCGGACGGTGCCACTTCGACGCGATTTCGTCCGTTGGCTTTGGCGCGGTAGAGCGCCTTGTCCGCCGCTTGCAGAACATTTTCAGGATCCATGGTTTGCTTTGCCGAACCGGCAACTCCGAGGCTGACAGTCACCGAGAGTGGTGCGTCCACGGCTTGCGCGAGTTGTCGGATTGCGTCTCCCTTGCGCGAGCGAGTGCGCGCGCGCTGGTTGCGACGATCCGGTCCGCGCGGAAGTTGGCGGCGGTCGCCGTGGCGCATGTGGAACTCGGAGGCTTCGATCGTCGCCCGCAACTGCTCCAGGTGATCCACAACTTCGGGGATGGTTTTTCCGGGGAAGAGAATGTTGAACTCCTCGCCGCCGCAACGGTAGGCTTGTCCTCCGCCAGTCACGCGCGCCAGGCTGGAGGCAACCAATCGTAAGACTTGGTCGCCGGTCTCGTGACCATAGGTGTCGTTAAAACGCTTGAAGTGATCGATATCGACGACTGCGATCGAATATGGAACCTGCAAACGCAGCAGGGCGTCATTAAAGGCACGCCGCGACGGAAGCGCTGTGAGTTCGTCATGATAGGCCAGAAGATAGGAGTTCTCGATAATGGAAGCGGCAAGAATGCATGCCGCGCTGACGGAATATACCGTCGACACCCGGCTGGTTCCGAGGAAGCGCAGAGAGAAGAAGAAAGCAACCAGGGACCACAGCAGCGCGCTGTCGACCGGCTTGTGCGTAAAGAAAAAACGTATTAATAAAAAAGCTCCCGCAGCCAGGAAGAGAACCAACGCATAGTCCGGTAACGAAACTGTAGTTGAGAGGTGATGCGGATGCGCGGGGGAAGGCAGCGCTGATTCCGCCGCACGGCAGAGCACCGCCACGATCACGAATTGCACGAACAGCATCAAGCCCACGGGCGCAGCGGCAGAGGTGGTGAATCCGCGTTCCTGCATCAGGGCGATGAGAACGAAGTCGAGCGGCACCAGCACGGCGACGGACTGCACGGCCGCCCATCCCGGAGTTCCCGGCGAGATGTAGCCTCCGCCAAAGATGACAATTGCCTCCTGCGCCAGAAAAAGCACCAGCAGGGCGAAGAAGGTACGGCTCGAATGAAATCGCCACGCTAATAGCATCCCTCCCAGCAGAGCGCAGTAATACAAAAAACTGATGGCGGGAAGGGCCAGCGTGAGCCAGCCGGAATAGATCAGTAGGGAAACGCAAAGAAATAAAGCTCCGCCAGGCAGTGCCAGAGACTTGAGTGTTGTTTTGCTCCACAGGCGCAAGGCGGAACTCCGGCGAGAAAAATTCTCTTTGGAATTATCTCCGGGGATCGAGCTGCGAAAGAATGGCCTTGCAGGTTCGGGCTGTCGCGCAAGTAGGGCATAACCGACAATTCCAATTTGGAACCCGACACCATTCCAGCACCTACATACCTTTGTTCGCTCTCAGTTTTCGCTGCGCTTGAGCGATTTCTAACTAGACTGACCTTGTTGCATTAAGGACGGTTCAGGTTATGCGAATTCTTATGGCGGAAGATGACGAAGCGTTGGCGAAGTTCGTTCGCCAGGGACTGGAAAGCGAACACTACGCGGTCGACGTTTTTCCCGACGGCGAACAGGCCCGGTCGGCCGCCATTGAGGTCGACTACGATGTGGTCATCCTCGATTTGAACCTGCCCAAGCTTGACGGCGTGAGCGTGCTGCGGCACTTGCGCTCGAAAAAACCGAGCCTGCCGGTGCTGGTGCTGACGCAGCGCACGCGAGTGGAGGACCGCGTACAGTGCCTCGATACGGGAGCGGACGATTACCTGGCCAAGCCATTTTCGTTCAGCGAACTTTCCGCCCGCCTGCGGGCGCTGGTGCGGCGCAGCCATCTGCCTTCGGAGTCGGTGCTGCTGGCTGCCGATCTTAAGCTCGACCGGGTGCAACGCCTGGTGGAGCGCGCCGGACGCAGAATCGAGCTGACCGGCAAAGAATTCTCTCTGCTCGAATATCTGCTGCTCAACAGCGGACGCAGAGTCACCCGCTCCATGATTATTGAGCACGTGTGGAACCTTACCTTCGACACCACCACGAATGTGGTCGATGTCTACATCAATTATCTGCGGCGGAAAATCGACGATGGCCACCCCGCGAAGCTGATCCATACCGTGCGCGGCGTGGGATATGAGTTGAGCGGACCCTCCGAGCTGGCTGCATCCGAGGTGCGGATATGAGCGGCGCAGGTTCTCAAGTCGCACCCGAAGCGGAGGGCGTCGAGATCCGTGAGCATCGCAGTCCCTTGGCGCATCTGCTGCACGCCCTGAATCAGCCGCTGACTGGATTGCAGTGTTCGCTGGAGCTGGCGGCGGCCAGCCCACGGCGGGCGGAAGACTACGATCTCACTTTGCGCGGAGCTCTGGAACTGACCGCTCGCATGCGAATTTTGGTGGAGGCGATCCGGGAGTTGACCGGGATGCAGCCTCCGGACGCGAGCGCGGTTGAGTCTTTCGACTGCGAGTCGCTGTTGCGCGACACAGTGAATGACCTGCTCCCCGTTGCCGAATCCAAGAATGTAGACCTGCGGCTGGTGAGCCAAGCCCCGCTCCAGCTCTGTGCCGATCGGCGGCACCTGTCAGGACTGATCTTTCGCTGGTGCGAGTCGGCGCTGAATCTGGCGGAAAGCAGTCTGCAGATTACGCTGAGCTCCGAAGCAGTCCCATCTGAACGGGTCACGTCTGAACCAGTCCCATCCGAATCAGTCACGTCCAAACCAACCCATGCCTGCGTGGCCATGACCTGGAATCCCGGTCCGCAGCCGGAGCATTCGCCCTTTTCGCGCTCGGAACTGGGGCTCTTGGTCTCGCAGGCTGCCTGGGAGCGGGCAGGAGCGGAATGGAGCAGTAGCTGTGCAGAGACGCAGCAGAGTTGCACCGTCCGTTTGCCTTTGACTTTTTCTGGAGCTGGCAACGAGCACGAGGATTCTGGAGAGCGGCCATGAGCGCCCTGCCCACCATGCCCATCCTGACTCCAACTGGCGGAGCGCTGATCGCCAGTCCGAACCAAGCCCTGCGCGAGCAGCTATTACGTCGCTTGCAGGGGCGGTGCGGGCCTCTGCAGCAAGCCTTGGGCGGGGCCGACGCGCTCTCGAAACTGGAGGCCGGGAACTGGCAGGTTTTGTTTCTCGACCGCCATCTTCCCGATCTCGACGCGGAGGAACTGCTGGCGATTATCGCGCGGCGGTTTCCGGAGGTTAAGGTCGTGATGCTCGATTCCGATCAAGCCGGTCTTGCGGAAGAAAAAGACGAGGAACAAGAAGAGCAACAAAAAAAGAACGATCGAAACACCAGCCCCGATCGTAGCCATCAAAATGATCGTAATAAATACGATCCCGGTCGAAACGTCGCCGCCGCGCAAGACCTTTGGCCGCATCCACGGCGTGAGGCGCCCCAGCATGAAATCGCAGCTATGGCGAATCCTCTGCCCGAGATGATCGGGAACAGTGAGGCCATGCAGAGGGTGTACCGCATGGTGCGGCTTGTGGCGGCGCGCATGACCACGGTGCTCATCGCCGGCCCCACGGGGACGGGCAAAGAGCTGGTCGCGCGGGCGCTGCATAGCCTCAGTCCGCGCTCGGCAAAACCGCTGGTGGTCATCAACTGCGCGGCCATTCCCGAGGCTCTGCTCGAATCGGAACTATTCGGCTATACCCGCGGAGCGTTTACCGGCGCGGTGCAATCGCAGATGGGACGCATCCCGGCAGCCCACGGAGGCACATTGTTTCTCGACGAAGTCAGCGAACTTCCCCTGGGCATGCAGGCCAAGTTGCTGCGCTTTCTGGAACAGAAAGAAATTCAGCGCCTAGGCACGGCGGAGGTGATGCGGGTGGATGTGCGCGTTCTGGCGGCCAGCAACGTGGACCTGGCCAGCCGGGCCGCGCGCGGCGAGTTTCGCCAGGATCTTTTCTACCGGCTCTCTGCCTTTCCCATCGCATTGCCTCCGTTGGCGGAGCGTCGTGCCGACATTGTGCCGCTGGCGGAACATTTTCTGGCCTGTATGTCCGCGGCCATGCAGATTCCCACTCCCGGCCTCAGTCGAGACGCCATGCGCATCTTGGAGGCTCATCCCTGGCGGGGCAACGTTCGTGAACTGCAACATGTAATGGAGCGGGCATCCATTCTGGTGCAAGATGGCGACGCCATCGCCGCCGAACATCTTTACTTTTCCTATGCGCAGGACTCCGAACGGCCGGCGCTGGCGCCCGCATCCTAAGCGAAATCTTAGGCCTTCACACCGCCCATTGGCATGCCCCGTGCAAATCTTGCCTGCGACGATGACTTCTTTGCCTATGTCGCCGAACAGCTCGCAACCAGTTTTGCCGGGGGCTTCGCTTTCCGCTTCGGCTTTCGAGAACATCGGCCATTTCAGCGGCGAGGATAAGGATGAGGATGAGCAGTTTCTTCTGCGCGCCTTTCGCTCCTTTGCGGAAGCTGCGGGGTCGCTCGAACAATCCTATGCCAGGTTGCGGACGGAGGTGGAACGGCTGCGCGGCGAACTCGAGAAAAGCAACAGCGAACTCGAGGAAACTCAGGCCAAGCTTCGCCGCGAGCAGGCGTTGGCCGAGATGTCGGCCTTGCTGGCGCATGAAATCCGCAACCCTTTGGGCAGCCTGGAATTGTTTACCGGATTGCTGGCGGAATCGGATTTGAACTCCGACTGCCGGGACTGGGTGAACCATGTGCAGGCCGGGCTGCGCACCTTGGCCGCTACTGTCAACAATGTCCTGCACTTTCATACTCTGCCGGAATCTGGCACGCCTGAAGCTGGTCTGGGAGAAGCCGACCGTCCATCGGTCGATTTGGGCGATCTCCTGGAGTGGGGGCACGACTTCTTTCTCCCGTTGGCGCGCCAGTCGCGCGTGACCTTGAGCTTGCAGAATCGGCTCTCGGGCTGCTTCGTTCCCGGGGACCGTCATCGCCTGGAGCAGGTTCTGCTGAATCTGGTGCTGAATGCCATACGGGCCATGCCCGGCGGAGGCTGGATTGAACTGGGAGGCCGCATCCGCAAGACCAAGAACGGTGACAGCTTCGTGATCACGGTTGCGGACACCGGGCCGGGCATTTCGCACGAGCACCTGCCCGCCATCTTCGAACCCGGCTTCAGCACGCGCGCCGGCAGTCCGGGCCTGGGCCTGGCGGTATGCCGCAAAATCGTGCAGCAGCATGGTGGGAGCATCACCGCAGCCAGCTCGGCTGGACAGGGCGCGACTTTCACCCTGACCTTGCCCTTCATCTTGCCTTCTATCTTGCCCTCGACAATCCCCCAGCCCGTGACGCTCCAAGAAAGAGTTGCCGAATGAATCGTGTTCTGGTAGCCGACGACGATGGCGGCATGCGGGCCGCGCTCGAAGCCCGCTTCCTGCGGCGCGGATGGCGGGTGGAGACGGCGGCCGACGCCGGGGAGGCGCTCGAACGCTTTCGCCGGGGCATGCATCCCTTAATCGTGACCGACATTCGCATGCCCGGCGGCGACGGTCTTCAGCGTCATGCGCGAGGCCCGCATCCTGGCCCCGCACACGGCGGTGATTCTGCTGACCGCCTTCGCCAGTGTTCCCGACGCGGTGTCTGCCATGAAGGACGGCGCCTGCGATTATCTGGTCAAGCCGGTATGCTTTGAGCAACTGGAGCAGACCGCGGAACGGATTCTGGCGCAGCCCAGGCCCAGGCGGAAGCCGGCAAAGACCTAGTCGGACACGCACCTGCCTGGCTGCGCGCGCTCGACCGGGCGCGCCAGGCCGCGGCCAGCGATGCCGACGTCCTGATGGAAGCCGAGAGCGGCACCGGCAAAGAGCTGGTCGCGCGGCTGATTCATCGCCTGAGCCCGCGCCGCGACCGTCCTTTTATCGCGGTCAACTGCGCCGCCTTTCCTGAAACCCTGCTCGAGAGCGAGCTGTTCGGCCACGCCAAGGGCGCCTTCACCGGCGCGGCCAACGCCAAGCCGGGAAAATTTGAACTGGCCCATGGGGGAACGCTGCTGCTCGATGAAGTCGGCGAGATGCCGCTCGGACTGCAGCCGAAACTGTTGCGCGTGTTGCAGGAGCGCGAGTTTGACCGGCTGGGCGACACGCGCACCGTGCACGTCGACCTGCGGGTGATCGCGACCACCAACTGCCGGCTGGGGCGGATGGTGCGCGAGGGCAAATTTCGCGCCGACCTTTACTACCGGCTGAACGTGATTCCGCTGAGCCTGCCTCCGTTGCGCGAGCGCGCCGGCGACATTCGCGAGCTGGCGGAATATTTTGTCCGGCTCTATGCCCCGCCCGGCAAAGCGTCTGCGCTTGACGCCGGATTTTCTCGAACACCTGGAAGCGCACTCCTGGCCGGGCAATGTGCGCGAGCTGGCCAATTGTTTGCGCCGCGTCGTTGCTCTGTCCACGGGCGCGGAAATCGGCATGGAGCGCGCTCGAGGGCTGCGAGTGGAGCGAGTCTGGCGATGAACGCCGCGACCCTCCGCGGCGCTTCCGCAGGAGAGGAAAATTCCAGCCTGCGCCCGGGAGTGTCCCTGGGAGAGATGGAGCGCAAGCTGGTGGAGATGACGCTTGAGCCACCGGCGGCAATCGCTCGCGCGCGGCCGAGTTGCTGGGCGTAAGCCTGCGCACGGTGCGCAACAAGGTTCGCAGCTACGGCCTGCCCGTTGCAGCAGCTACGTGCATGAATGATGGCTGCCGGATAGATAAAGATAGAGGCGGCAGAATTTGTTTTCACAAGCATTGCTTTCTCGAAGGAAGACGCGACATGAGTGCCAGCATGACTGATACCGCGATGACCGAAGCCCTGGGCCGTTTTCTCGACGTGGACGTGGCCCGCTACAAGCTGATCGCCGAACAATATGGCAAACATCGACACGCCCGGCTATCGCACCCGCGATCTCGATTTCCGCGCCGAGTTGCGGCGGGCCGCGGTCGAGGAGTCGAGCCACGGCGGTCGTGACCTCGGCCTCGGTTAAGCCCGATCGTCGCATCCGGTGCGCGGGCTGATGGAGCGTCCCGACGGCAACAACGTGAGCGTCGAGCGCGAGAGCCTACTGCTGGCCGACACCCAAATGCGATTCAACCTTGGCGTGCAGCTCTTGAAAGACGAGTTCCATCTCATCGCGACCGCGATCAACTCTGGAGGGAGCGCCTCATGAATCTTTTTGGCATGCTCGAAGTCAGCGGCTCGGCGCTGGCGGCGGAACGCTGGCGAGCCGAAGTCATCTCCGCCAACATGGCCAATGCGGAAACGACGCGCACGCCGCAGGGCGGCGCTTACCGGCGGCAGTTGGTGGTCTTCCGCGCGCAGCCCATGCCCCGCTTTCCCATGATGCTGGCCGCGACTGCAAAATCCGTTACACCCGGACCGCGGGAGGGCGTGCGCGTCGACCGCGTCGTCGCCGATGCATCGCCCATGCCGCAGCGCTATGAGCCGGGACATCCCGACGCCGATGCCTCGGGATATGTGACCTATCCCAATGTGAATCCAGTGATGGAGATGACCGACCTGCTCAGCGCGGTGCGGGCCTACCAGCTGAATGCCGCCGCGGTGCAGGCCGCCAAAAGCATGATCCAGCAATCGTTGCAGATCTTAAGTTGAGCCTGACTCGCGGAGTTCGGCCGCAGTCACTGGCTTTAACCAAACTGTTCTGAGCCGTCGATTGAAACATTCTCAAGCGGGAGCACATAGCATGAACGGCGCCATTTCTTCGTTGCGCATTCTTCCCGCCGAGACCGACGACGGCCTCGCTGCAGTCGGCCGACCCGGCCGGCTCCGGCTTTCACGACGTTCTCGACAGCGCCATGGACGACATGCAGCAACTGGAGGGGCAGGCGGAGAGCAAGGTTGCGGGCGTGGTCGCAGGCACGGGCACCGACGTGCACAGCGCCCTGATTGCAGTGGAAAAAGCCGATCTGAGCTTTCAGCTGATGATGCAGGTGCGCAACAAAATCGTCTCCGCCTACGAGGAGATTTCGCGCATGCAGTTCTGAGTCGTTCCGGTTCATCTGCACTGGAACGAGGCTGAAAACTCTGAGGCGCGCAAGCGCGGACACGGAAATGGCGAACGCTCCACCTCCGGCAAACGATGTGCTGCACCGCCTGCAACAATTTTTTCACGGGCTGACCGTCAACCAGCGCCTGCTCCTGGCAGGCGGCGCGGCTCTGGTGGGCGGAACGCTCTGGCTGTTCGTAACTCTGCTCGGTCAGCCGAAATATGTGATCTTGTATTCCGGGCTGCGTCCGGAAGAGGCGCAAAACCTGGCCAGCCGTCTGGCCGCCAAAAACATTCCCCACCAGATTTCGGCGGATGGCGGCAGCCTGCTGGTGCCCGATGACAAACTCGACGCCAGCCGCCTGGAGACCGCGGCAGCCGGACTCCCGCGCAGCGCGCGCATGGGCTTTGAACTGTTCGATACGCCGAACTGGGCGGGATCGGATTTCACCGAAAAGGTGAACTTCCAGCGCGCTCTCGAAGGCGAACTGGAGCGCACCCTGGCCACGCTTAGCGAAGTGCAGGCGGTGCGCGTGCATCTGGTGCTGCCGCAGGAATCGCTGTTCACCGAAGAGCAGCATGAAGCCAAGGCGGCCGTCATACTGAAGACCCGCAGCGGCCGTCTTTCTGATCAGGCGCAGCAGGCCATTCCGCAACTCGTGGCCAGCGCGGTTGACCGTCTGCGTCCGGAGAACGTCACCGTCGTCGACGCCGACACCAACACTCCGCTGCTGCGCGCCGCAATGGCGCGGATGGCCGCGCCTTCGGGCTCGACGAAGAGCTGGCCAAGACCCTGGTTCGTACCCTTGAGCCGGTCGTGGGCGCCGATCATGTGCGCGCCAGCGTGCATGTCGAATACGAACTGGGCACCAGCGAAGAGACCCAGGAAACTTACGATCCGAAAGCTACCGCAACTCTCACCCAGGAGCATGCGGAAGAGAGTTCCACCGGCGGCACGCCCGCTGGCGTTCCTGGCACCGCCAGCAACGTTCCCGTCGAGCACTCCGCCGCCGGTGCACGCCGGCCACCGCCGAACAATCGACGTCAAAGTCCGATAGCAGCACTTACGCGATCAGCAAGAGCCTTCATCACAGCGTGGAGCCGGCGGGAAGAGTGCGCCGCATAACCGCGGCAGTGCTGGTCGATGACGCGGTGGAAGTCACCGAGCAGGCTGGCAAACGCACGACCACGCGCCGCAAACGCACCGCCGAGGAAATGAAACAGATCGAACAGCTGGCCCAAGCGGCGATTGGCGTGGATGCGCAACGCGGAGATGTGCTGGCGGTCGAGAACCTGTCGTTCCAGGAGGCTCCCATCGAAGCTCCGCCTGCGCCTCCCGCCGGCAAGCGAACGCTGGCGCAGCCGGCTCGAGCCCTGGGCCTGGGCGTTGCGTTACGCCGGGCTGGCGGCGCTGTTTCTGGTGATCTACTGGCTGGTGCTGCGCCCGGTGAAGAAGCAAGCTGTGGCCGCCTTCCGACAGCTTCCCGGCCGGGCCAGCGCGCCACCGTTAGCTGCGGCGGCCGGGGCAGGCGGCGTCCTCGCCTCAACTCCCGGCATCGTGCAAGAGGATGGAAAGCGCGCCAGTCAGTTGAAACGCGCCCTCAGCGATAAAGTAAAGGCCGAACCCGAGGCCGCCAGCCGCCTGGTACAAAGCTGGGTACAGCAGGAGCGTGCGGAGTGAGCGCCGTGGCTGCGGGCGCCCATGCCGGCTTGCATAAAGCCGCAATCCTTCTAGTCATTCTCGGCGAGGATGCGGCCAGCCAGATCTATCGCCACCTGCCGCCCACCGACGTCGAGCAGATCACGCACGAAATTGCCCGCCTCACTTCGGTCGATGGCGAGACCGCCTTGAAAGTGCTCGAGGAATTCGAACGCATGGTGATGACCGGAGATTATTTGGCTCAGGGCGGAAAGGAATATGCCAACAAGCTGCTGGTCAAGGCCTTTGGCGAGGAGGGCGCCACCGAACTGCTGCGCCAGGTCTCGCAGAGCATGGAAATGAGCGCCGGCAAGCTCGACTCTTTGCGCAAAGCCGATCCGCAGCAGCTGGCGAAGTTTATCGAGGGCGAGCATCCCCAGACCATCGCCTTGATCCTCGCCCACCTCGAAGCCAAGCAGGCTTCCATTCTTTTAATGCGCTTGCCCGAAGAGTTGCGTTCGGAGGCGATCAAGCGGCTGGCGCAGTTGCGGCTGTTTTCTCCCGAGATGGCGCAGCGTGTTTCGATCGTGCTGCACAAGCGTCTGGAGGCCCTCGGCGAACAGAGCCGGCGGGCCTATGCCGGACTGCGCGGAGTAGCCGACGTCATGAACCGGCTGGACATCACCATCGCCAAAACCATTCTCGAGGGCATTGAGAAAGAAGATCCCAAGCTGGCCCTGTCCATCCGCAATCTGATGTTTACCTTCGAAGATCTCTTGACCATCCCCGAAGCCGGCATCCGCGAACTGCTCGGGCAGATGGATAAGAAGATGCTGGCCACGGCGCTGCGCGGCGCCTCCGAAGAGTTGAAGAATTACGTTTTCAAATCCATGTCTTCGCGGGCGGTGGAAATGTTGAAAGAAGACATGGAAGTGCTGGGGCCGGTGAAGTCGAAAGAGATTCACAAGGCGCAAATGGAGGCGGTGGCGGTGGCCCGAAAGCTCGAAGCGGAAGGCAAGCTGACCCTGAATCCGGACGGAGGAGACGATGAGTACATCGCCTAGCCGCGCCCCCAGGCCGTCGCCCGGAGAACCGGGACTCATTCCCACCCCCAGAGATCGGACTTCGTCCTCGCCTGGCTCGCGCACGCCCGTTTCCCTATGCTTCCTGCCTGCCGGAAGCCTGCGCGCGTCCAGCCTTGGACGGCCTCTCCGCCGCCGCTGCCGCCGAGGCCGAAGTGCCGCGCGCGCGGCTCGCGCGCAGGGCCGACAGGAAGGGCAGGCTGAGCTTCGCCAAGTCATTTGAAGAGCGGCTGACGCGCGAGCGCTCCACCCTGGCCTCCGCGCTGGCGCAGTTTACCCGCGACCGGGCCGCTTATTTTCAAAAAGTGGAAGGCGAAGTCGTGCAGCTGGCGTTGAGCATTGCCCGCAAAATTCTGCACCGCGAGGCGCAACTCGATCCCTTGCTGCTGGCCGGGATCGCGCGCGTCGCGCTGGAAAAAATCGACGGCGCCACCGGCGTCGTCCTGCGCATTCATCCCCGCGATGCCGCGGACTGGCGCCGCTATCTGACCACCCAGCTCGAAGCGGCCGATCTTCCGGAAATTGTCGAAGATCCCGCCCAGTCGCCGGAGAGCTGCACTCTGGAAACCTCCATGGGCACGGCTGCGATTGGGCTGGAAGTGCAATTCAAGGAAATCGAGCAAGGACTGATGGATTTGCTGGGGGCGCGGCCGGAGCCGCATCATAAGATATACAAATGCATGAGTACATAATTATGAGAGCACAATCATGAATGCCGACCGCATCGCTCGCTCCTTATCGGGCTCGGCTCGAAACCTGCTCGGGATTACGCTGGCAGGGACGGGTCACGCAAAGTTGTCGGACCGCATCGTCGAGTCGACAGGGCCGTTCGCCTCGGTAGGTGAAATTTGTCGCATTCACGATGCCCAGGGGCGAGTGCTGCCGGGAGAGATTATCGGCTTTCTCGGCTCGACGGTGCTGTCGATGCCGCTCGATACGCCGCGCGGCGTGCGCCTTGGCGATCGCGTGGTGACCTGGGGCGAGCATGCGGCGCTGCGAGTCGGCGAGGAAATGCTGGGACGCGTGGTGGATGGCAGCGGCAACGCCGCTCGACTGGCTTCGGCGCCTACCGCGCGCGCGACTATCGCGCGCTCGATGGCGCAGCTCCTTTGCCGCTGGAGCGCGTTTCCATTCCCGAACCCATCAGCTGCGGCATTCGCGCCGTCGACGCTTTCCTCACCTGCGGCCGCGGACAGCGCGTCGGCATTTTTGGCGGAAGCGGCGTGGGCAAGAGCACGTTAATCGGCATGATGGCGCGCAACACCGGAGCCGATCTCACCGTGCTCGGTCTGGTCGGTGAGCGTGGCCGCGAAGTGCGCGACTTCCTTGAAAATTCGCTGGGAGAAGAAGGCCGCAAGCGAGCCGTGGTCGTCGTCTCCACCTCCGACCAGTCTCCGCTGCTGCGCATCCGCGCCGCACTGGCGGCGACGGCGGTGGCCGAGCACTTCTGCAGGCGAGGCAAGCACGTCCTCTTAGTCGTGGACTCGCTGACCCGGCTGGCCATGGCGCAACGCGAAATCGGTCTGGCCGCCGGCGAGCCGCCTACGGCCAAAGGATACACAGCCTCCGTGCTTCAGCATGCTGGCGCGGCTGATTGAACGCGCGGGAAAGTTTGGCTCGGGCAGCATCACCGCTTTTTACACGGTCTTAATGGAAGGCGACGACGAGCAGGATCCCTCTGGTCGACGGCGCGCGCGCGCTGCTCGATGGCCACATCATGCTCGATCGCAAGCTGGCGGTGCGCAGCCACTATCCTCCGATCGCGATTCTCGACAGCGTCAGCCGCCTCATGCCCGCGGTCTGCACCGCCGGCGCATCTGCAGAAAGCCAATGAAATCCGCCGCCTGCTCGCGGCCTACACCGCTTCGGAAGACCTGATTCGCATTGGCGCGTACCAGAAAGGAAGCGATCCCACGCTCGACAAAGCGTCTGCTGCTGATTCCTGAACTGCATCGTTTCCTGATGCAGAAACCCAGGGAGGCGACGTCGTTTCCGGACAGTGTCAGCCAACTGATGGCGCTGCCCGTCTAAATTCTCTGGCGACGAATATGGCCTTTCATTTTCCGCTGCAAGCCGTCTTTCATCTTCGGCCAGAGTGTGGAGCATCAGCAGGAGTTGCGCTTGCGCACCGCCAACCAGCAAGTCGCGAAAATGCGCCACCTGCTCGAACAAATCGACGACCGCATCCGGCATGCGCAAATCCGCGAATCCCAGGAATTGACCGCCGGCACCACTTCCGCCGAACTGCATTTTGCCATTTCCCGTGAAACCACGCTTCGCCAGCAACGCCCGGAGGTCGAACGCGAACTTTTACGCTGGCAAAATGTCCGCGACCAGCAACAGAAGATTTACCAGCAAGCGCGCCGTGAGCGCGAAACTTTCGAAAGCCTGCGCGACCATCAATTGCGGGAATATCAGCGCGATGAGAAACGGCGCGAGCAGCGCCAACAGGATGAACTTTTTCTTCTGCGCCAGTCTTACTTGCGCCGCAGTCAAAATCCAAAATAGTTCAAACATCGACGTAGTTAGAATCAGCAGAGTTAGAATCAACCTACTTAGATCCAACATAGTCCAAACCTGCCGGGCTTTAGGCACACCTTGCCCAGCAAAGAGGCTTCGCCCCTTCGGTTTATCCATCGGCGGAATTGCATTTCTCTTGATTCCAATGCGGTTGCCTGATCCGGGCTCCGCGCTCTTTGATTGGTGCGTCAGGTGCATCGTGCGGACTGCACATTCCTTCTTGCTTTGGAATCATTGTGAACTTCGCCATCCAACCCGCAGGTCCGAGCAACATTTCTGCAGCCTCGGCTGCCGGACTCTTTGGCCCCACAGCGTCGACCGCGGGGAGTCCAGGGAGCTTTGCGGCGATGTGCGCCTCGCAACTTTCGACTGCGACCACCGATGATGCCGATCCCTCGGTGCCTGTCCCCGTCCCCAGCGCATCGGCGAGCGGTCTGGAAACGGCAGTCAGCAAGGCAAGCTTTCCGAACTTACTCAATGTGAAAGATCCAGAAGAGAAGAGCAGCGTTTCCACGGTGACCGTGAGCCTGCCCACCTTGTTACAAGAAGCCGCGGAGCTGCTGGCGACGTCAGCGCTGCCCGCACCGTTGCCATTGGTCCTAGCGCCGGTCGCGCCGAACTCGGCATCTCCGCAAACTCCACCAGCCTTGAGCTCTTTGCCCGCGAGTGTGATGACGACCGCAGACCTTACTGACACGCAAGCGGTCGGTCCGCTTCCCTTAACGACTTCGACAGGACCTTCTACTCCATTGCCACCACCTACGAAGCCGCTGCCCGCCACGACCTCACCCGCTAGCGGGAACCCCCCGCGGGTCGCGGTGCCGAGGGCGGGTAAAAAAGCTGCATCGTCCGAAACCCAGCCATCCACGCCGCCGCACCAGACCAGCAATACAGATCAAATTGTAAGTACAGCAATTACGCAGAGCCAGATTTCCAGCAGCATCTTTGCCGCGACTTCGGCGGTCACCAATGCGACAGCTTCCGCTTCCTTGGGAAATAACGGAACGGTAATCACAGCTCAGTCCGTGGCCATGCCGCTATCGTGGCAAACGGAAAGCAATCTAGCGCAACCTTCCAGCGTAGCGCCGAATCCGCAACCTTCGACGGCGCCCAGCCTGCTTGTCGCGGAAGCAACGCCGCACAACCGCGCCACTGCAGCTAGCTTGTCTGCAAGCGACGGAACGACGACATCGCCGGTGCAGGTATCTGTAGTGCCAGGGCAGAGCAATACTGTTCCGCCAGTCAGCGTGGTGGCAAATTTAGCAGCTCA
Organism: uncultured Acidobacteriaceae bacterium; assembly: GCA_963801885.1. Lineage (GTDB taxonomy): Bacteria > Acidobacteriota > Terriglobia > Terriglobales > Acidobacteriaceae > Sulfotelmatobacter. Next base: position 240,842 of record CAWDGL010000008.1, on the reverse strand, counting down.
GATCTCCATTGCCATTCCCGCAGCGGCGCAGCCAGCGCAGGTTCAGAACGCGTCGTCGCCGAGCAACGATCCATCCGATGTTTCTAGTTCATCGCACACAGGCTCTTGGCTTACCAGTTCATTGCCTAGCGGCTCTTCGAATCAATCGACTGCTTACCAAGTCTCAATGGACGTCGCCGGCAGCGAGGTAGCTACGCCGGTGGCTTCTGGTTTTGTCAGCCTCTCGTCATCCTTACTTTCCCTCGTTCCACCTGCGACTCCGGGCCTAAATGCGGCCGCAGCCGGCCGCGCACCGATCCCCGGCGAAACCAGTGGCGCCGCGCAGCCTTCACAGCCGGCTGCGGGCGCAGTTTCAAACGACGCCATGTCCAGCACGGTTTCGAAAAATGCGCAAGCCAGCAACCTGCGCTTGCCAACGCAGTACTCCGCGACGATTGATTTAAACGCGATCGATTCGACCGAAATCGATTCGACCAATATTGATCCGACCGGGATCGAGCCGGCCCAGACTGTCTCAGCCGGCATCGTGCCGTCCGCGCCCAAGCCAGCGGCCTCCCAGCCACTTGTCGCCACTCCTCTGCCTGCGATAGACAAGACAAATCCGGCGACGGAGCAGAAGCAGCCAAAGCAACCAACCGCCGTCCAGCCTGAGGTCAGTCATGCGATTGCGAATCCCGCGGTTGGATCGCGCTCGACATTTGGCTCATCCGACCAGCAGATCGCAACCGATTCGGTTGCCAACTCGCTCGCCAGTTTTGTCCCTGTCACCTCCCCCATTTCCGTGCCGCTTCCAGCCAAGAGCGGAAGTCCTTCCCCGGCTAACAGCTCCAGCCCAACAATTATTGGAGGTCCACCGCTCACCGCAGGTCACCCACTTTCATCCGAGCCCGCGGCGCAGACGGTAATGCCGATCGGTGCAAGCGACGACAATTCACAGCCGCAACTTGCGATCGGCATTTCGGATCCATCGCTGCACAAAGCGTCCGTCGCAGGCCTGGGCCAAGTTGCGGATACTCCGGCCTCCGCTCAACCGGTCGCGAGCGCTGTGGCAGATCCCACACTGCAGGCGTCGATACCGGCAACAGCCGATCCACTGGCCACCACCGGCTCCGCCCACAAAGCGGAGAGCGGCAGCTCGTCGAGTTCAGCGAACCAGCCAGCAAATCCGTCGGCGAATTTGCCCGCGAGCGGAGAGCTTCCTCCGGGTCCAACCACCGGTTCGGTACAGATGGCCCAGATGGCCAACACGGCCGCACAATCGCAGATGCGCATCGGCCTGAACACCTCGGCCTTCGGCAATGTAGAAGTGCACACGACGGTGCACGCTAATGAAGTTGGATTGGCAATCGGCAGCGAAAAAGGCGATCTGCGATCTTTGCTCTCGAGCGAACTTCCCGGCATTGCCAATTCGCTGCAGCAGCAAAACCTGCGCCTGAATGAAGTCAACTTCCATGCGCAGGGTTTCGCCTTTTCCAATCAGATGTCGTCAGGAAGCGATTCGCAACCTCACTCTTTCAATGCGCGGCCGATGGCGACAACGGCTCTTCCGGCAGAAGCACTTAGCAGCGAAGCCAGCGAGCCCGTAGAACTCTCGAGCAGCGTCCGGCAAACCGGACTCAACATTCTTGCGTAAGGAGGATTCACCGTGAGCACGACACCCATCGTTCCAACGACACCGGCGACCGGGACTACACCGACGGCAACCTCCGGCCTGCCCACCTCGCAGAGTTTGAACAATATGTTTCTGCAATTGCTGGTCGCCCAGCTGCAGAACCAGGATCCGCTGGACCCGACCGACCCCACGCAATTTGTCACTCAGCTGGCGCAGTTCAGCGAACTCAGCGAAGTTACCCAGATCGAACAAATCCTGCAGCAGAACGTTCCAGCATCGTCCGGCTCGGGAACTTCGTCGTCAGACAGGTCGGCGTCGGGCACAGCTGTTTCGGGCGTCTCTAGCTCGGCCGCGGCCGCAGCCAGCGCTTCCGCTACCGCAACTGCAGCCAACCTGCCCAACGCCGCCAGCCAGACCTCGCCGCCCATTCCTTCCGCCATGGTTTCCGCTGCCGTTTCCGCGGCGCAGGCAGCCCTGCCGAACTTTGCGGCCCCCACAACATCGATTCTCAATCATCAGATTCAAGGAGTATTCTAATGCCAGATTTTTCTATTCCACTGTCCGGGCTGACCGCCGAATCCACCGCACTGTCAGCCATCGCCAATAACCTCTCCAACCAGAACACCACCGGCTACAAAGACACCAACGTATTGTTCAGCGACCTGTTCTACCAAAGCCTGGGGGCGACCGGATCGGGAGACCCGATTCAGGTAGGAGCCGGCACTGAGGTGAGCGCCATGCCGTCGCTGTTTACTCAGGGCAGCGTCAGCGCCACCGGCGTGCCCACCGATGTAGCTATCCAGGGCAGTGGCTTTTTTGTCGTGCAAGACGCCAGCGGGGTTACCGACTACACTCGCGCAGGTGATTTTTCGGTTGACGCCAACAACTTTCTTGTGACCTCGTCCGGACAACAAGTGCTCGGCTATCCCGCGACCAATGGAGTCGTAAACACCAGCGCCGGAACTTCTCCGCTGCAACTGGGCGCGGGAACCATCAGCCCGCCGGCCGCCACCGGCAACGTTGAGCTGACCGCCAACCTTGACGCCTCAGCCGTCCCCACCGACGCGGCTTATTCCACTCCGGTGCAGATCTACGATTCGCTGGGCGCGGCTCATACCCTGACCGCCTCATTCAGCAATACCGGACCCAACACCTGGAGCTATAACCTGAGCATTCCGGCCACCGACCTCAACTCCGGCAGTGGAGTCCTCTCCACCGGGACTTTAACCTTCAATGGAAATGGCATGCTGATCGGCACCAGCGGAGGCATCGGAGCGACTGCCTACGGGGGAACGAATGTAGGAAACGGAACTGTCTCCGCAATGTCGGCGACGGCGGCCACCGTGGCACAGACCATCACCATGACGGCAACCAGTGCGACACAATTCGCAGTCGTCGGATCTGTGTCGGGCGCACTCGGAACTGCTACGGTAGGAACGCCCTTCACCTCGGGCCAGATCAATCTCACGATCAATGCAGGCTCAACCGCTTTCGCTACTGGCGATACGATCACCGTGGCCGAAACGCCGCTCACCCTGTCCAACATCACAAAAATTCCCATCACCGGATTCGCCGACGGCGCCACCAATCAGACCTTCGACTGGAATGTGCTCAATGGGACCACTCCCGTGCTAACCCAAGTCGCGGCGCCCGACAGCACTACCTCGGCGGATCAGGATGGCAGCAGCAGCGGGTCCCTGGCAAGTTTCGCCATCGGTCCCGACGGCACCATCACGGGCTCGTTCAGCAATGGCAAAACCCAGGCGCTAGGACAGATCGCTCTCGCCAGCTTCGCCAATAACAATGGCCTTCAACTGAACGGCAACACTAATTTCACACCTACGCTCGCCTCCGGACCGGCCACCGTCGGCGTTCCGGGCGCCGGCGAACTGGGTACTCTCGCCGGCGGCTCGCTGGAGTTGTCGAATGTCGACATTGCCACCGAATTCGCCAACCTCATCGTGGCCCAGCGAGGATTTGAAGCGGACGCCAAAGCCATCACTACGTTCGATCAGATCACGCAGGACACGATTGCCTTGAAACAATAGAGGCCTTCGATCCCGGGCAAGCGTCGTCGTCTTGATCTCGGCTGGAATGTGCATCCCGCGTAAACGGCGGCTTCGTGGCTTAGTTCCGCGAAGCCGCCTTGGCTTACCAGAGGTTCTTAATGAGAACCTGTCAATCCCGGGCGGAATCAGTCGACCAAAAGACAATTTTCCTTAGTCTGGCAGCCCCATTCGTTCGTGGCAACGGTACCCGGATTGCTTTTGCCGAAGTACATGCCCACCGACGGACAAAAATACGCTAAGAATTCCCGCCCCGGCCTGGCGCGCGGGATGGGCATGGTTCTCCCTTTCCTGGCGTTGGCGGGGATGGGAATCTGGTACCGGGCGAATCAGGAGCACAGCTCTGCGCCCAATCAGGCCAGTCCGGTTAAGTCCACTGTGCATCTTGAAACCTTCGTTCTGAACCTGGCCGATCCTGAACAGCGATCGTACCTGCGCGTAGGCATCGATCTGGGAATAAACCAGGAAATCAAACACGGCGAGGAACTGGCTCCGGTGGGCGAGGTGCGCGACACCATTCTGGGCGTGCTCGCCGAGGCCAAGGTCAATGACCTGCTGACCGCGGAAGGCAAGACGAAGCTAAAGGAAAACCTGCTGCATGCTTTGCAGGAGCGCGTGCCGCGCTTGGGAGTTGAAGAAGTCTATTTCACGGAATTTCTGATTCAGCGCTGAGCCCGGAATGGGTTGAACGCGGGATCGCTGCAACGAATTGCGGAACGCCGAATCGCTGGTCGCCGAATCACTGAACGTCGCCAGGGAACGAGGAATCGAGGATTGGGATGGCAGCAGCTGCAGCACGAAGTTTGTCAGCCGTGGCAACGGAAAAACCGCGTCCCGCGGAGGCGCAAAACCCGACTCGGCAAAATGGGAGTGAGCATGACGAAGCTCGCTGGCGCCCGGCGCTCGATTTGCCCTGCCGGCTAACGGTGGAATTGCCGCTGCCCAGCTTCAAGGTGTCGGATTTTCTGGCGCTGGCCACGGGCTCGGTGGTCGCCACCGAGTGGCGAATCACCCGCGACATCCCGCTGCGCATCAATGGAACCCTGATCGCGTGGGGCGAATTTGAGGGCGCGGGCGGCCGGCTGGCGGTGCGCCTGACGGAGCTGGCATGAACTGCCTCACACTGCTGCACCGAGTCTTGCCCGACGGGGCGCGGCAAGAGCGCGCGTCGTTATTTCAGAACATCCGAGACCAGAACATCCGAGATCAGAACACTAGAGATCAGAACGTCAGGAAGGAATCCGGCTGGAGCCACGCCACAACAATTTCGAACCTCCGACAACCAAGCCTCTGGCTGCGAGCGCGATCTTTGTGCGAACGAATTTTGCGCCTGAGGCGGCGCGCCCCGCGGCGTCTGCGCCTGTGTGAGAGTTTGCCCCTCGGCGAGCGCCGTTTTGTGGCGGTCGTCGAGTTTGAGCAGACGCGTTTTCTTCTGGGAGGAACATCGGCGTCGCTGGTGTTGCTGGCTCGCCTGGGAGATACCGCGGATAAAGCAGATAAAGAAGTGCCGAGTCAGCAAGCCGGCGAACATTCTGGAGGCGAGTTGTGAAGTGCCGCTGGCTCGGACAATTGATCCTGGCGATTGCGATGCTGGGTTTGCCCGCCCCCCAGGCATGGGCTAGACCGCTACGCCCGAGGCCCGCTCCTGGGTTGACCAGTCATGGACTGAATTGGAGCGGACCGGCAGGGGCCGCAGGGTCGGTGCCCTGGAACATTGTCGTTCTACTGACTCTGCTGACGCTGTTGCCGGCGCTGGTGGTGGCCATGACTCCCTTTGCCCGGCTGCTGGTGGTCTTTCATTTCTTGCGTCAGGCTTTGGGCACGCAGACTGCTCCCAGCAACCAGACGCTCATCGGCCTGTCGCTGGTGCTGACCTATTTTCTGATGCAGCCAGTGGGTGCTTCCATCTATCAGCAGTCCGTCGTTCCTTTCCAACGCGGGCAGCTCGATGCCCTGGCTGCCATTCAACAGGGCACGCCTCCGTTGCAGCATTTCATGCTGAAGTTCGCGCGCGAAAAGGATCTGGCCTTGTTTCTCGAGCTGGCGCAGGCGCCGCGTCCGGCGCGCCCCGAAGATGTGCCCATGCGCGTGGTTGTCCCGGCCTACATTCTGTCCGAATTAAAGACCGGCTTTCAGATTGGGGCGGCGCTGTTTCTGCCCTTCCTGGTGATCGATATGGTGGTCGCGGCGGTCACTACTTCGATTGGCATGATGCAGCTGCCGCCGGTGGTGATTTCGACCCCGCTGAAAATCATGCTGTTCGTCATGGTCGACGGCTGGAACCTGCTGGTGGGTTCGCTGATGAAAAGTTTTACCTGAGGCAGCGAACTGCACGGAGAAAGCTTCACCAAAAAAATCTCAACCGGAGTTCACGAAGGAAGCAGGAGGACACGCATGGGATCCGAGCACACCGTCGCCATTCTTCGCCAGACCATTGAAACCGCGGTCTGGATGGGCGCGCCCCTGCTGATCGTCGCCACCGCCGTGGGCGTGCTCATCAACGTGGCGCAGGTGCTGACCTCGTTGCAGGAGACCACGATCTCAACCGTGCCGCGGCTATTTGCCGTGGCCGCGGCCACGATTCTTCTGATGCCCTGGATGTCGCACCGGATCGTCGCCTTCACCTTGCAGATGTTTTCCGACTTCCGGCCATTTCTGCGGTAGAGGATTTCTGTTGTGGAGCAGTGTATTTCGCATTTCCTGTTCTTGTACTTCGGATGCTTTTGCTAGAGGCGATCCGAAATAAGAAGAATGCTGAAGTAGAAACGCTGAGGTCCGGGCGTCCGACGTCCGGGGTCCGAGGTCTGGCGTCCGAGCGCTTGGAGTGAGAACGTTTTATGGAAACTTTGCACCTTGACCAGTTGCTGGCCGCGGTGGTCTTCCTGGGAGCGCGGGTTTCCGGGCTGATGGTGTACTGCCCGTTCCTCGGCAGCGACGCCATTCCCGTCCCCTTGAAAGCGTCCCTGACTCTGCTGATCACCGCGCTGTTATATCCGCTGCACGGACCCATGCAGCTCAATCTGGACACATGGCAGTGGGTCGGAGTGGCCTTCAGCGAAGTCATTATCGGCCTGGTGCTCGGCCTCACCGCCAACTTCATGATGGAAGCGCCCATGATGGCGGGCCAGATTCTGGGCGTGCAGATGGGCTACTCCCTGGCCACCCTGTTCGATCCCCAGACCAATGCCGACACTCCGGTGCTCTCCGAATTCCACAACCTCGCCGCGCTTCTCATTTTTTTGCAGCTCAACGTGCATCACTGGTTGTTGCGCGCCCTGGTTAAGAGCTTCGCGTATCTTCCCCCGGGTGCGGCCTACGCCAATTACGCCGCCACCACCGGATTGCTGCACGCTGCCGGGGGCATTTTTCTGGTGGGAGTGCAGATCGCCGCGCCCGGTCTGGCGGCCACGCTGGTGGCCGACGTGGCGCTCGGATTTCTCGGAAAAGCTTCGCCGCAGCTGCCCGTACTTTTCATTGGCCTCGCGGTCAAGAACCTGCTGGGACTGGCCGTGTTGATTGGCGTCGTGGCTTATTGGCCGCAAAGTTTTTCGCAACGCTTTTCGGCTTCGATTGCACTGGGAGAACGGTTGCTGCATTTGACTCGTTGACGCATTGACCTGCGGCCGTAGCAGGTCGCACGGAAGCGCAGTTCGCTGAAACGGAATTGATTCAAATGCGAATCATTGAAAGAAAAATCGCTTAAAGAAAAATCATGGCGGACCAGAATAAAACCGAGAAAGCCACACCCCGGCGGCGGCAGAAAGCGCGCGAGCAGGGGCAAATCGCGCGCAGCCGCGATCTGGTCGCGGCGCTCGGCACTATCTCCGCCATAGTCCTGCTGGCATGGCAAGTTCCTGCCTTTGCCGCCGACTGGCGCGGTCTGCTGCGCCAGGAACTCGATTCCGCCGCCACCCAGCCCAACCAGTTGCTGCCGTTATGGCGCAACCATCTGGTCATCTTTCGCGGCATTGCGCTGGCCGCCAGCTTGAGTTGGATGGTGGCGACGATCGGCGGATTGGCGCAGGGCGGATTGGTATTTGCGCCTGCGGCCTTGGCCCCGAACCTGAACCGGCTCAACCCAGCCTCTCGTTTCGGGCAGTTGTTTTCGTTGAGCGCTCTCAGCCATCTGCTGAAGGCCTTATTGCCGACCGGCGTGATTATCTATCTCGCCATTACCCTGCTGGCCCGCGACTGGGCGGGTCTGCCCTCGCTTCTGCATGCGAGTTCCAGCGCGATTCTCGGCTTCAGCACCAGCCACATGTTCGAACTGGCGTGGAAGGCCTCGCTGGTGCTTTTGAGTTGGTCGGCGGCGGACTATTTTCTGGAGCGCTGGCGTCACGAAAACGAACTCAAGATGAGCCGCCAGGACCAGCGCGACGAGTTCAAAGAGACCGAAGGCAATCCCGCTGTAAAGACCCGCATCCGCCGGTTGCAGCGCCAGGCGCGCCGCCGCCGCATGCTCAAAGACGTCGAGCGGGCTGCGGTCGTGATTACCAATCCCACGGAGTTCGCCATCGCGCTCGAGTTCCGCATGGAGATGGAGGCTCCCGTCGTCGTGGCCAAGGGACGCAATCTGCTGGCGCAGCAGATTCGCGAGATCGCGCTCTGGCAGGGCATTCCGCTGGTCGAAAATCCGCCGCTGGCGCATGCGCTCTATCGCGCCGTCGAAGTGGGGCAGGCCATTCCACCGCAACTCTATGCCGTCGTCGCCGAGATTCTGGCTGCGATCTGGCGGGCGCAGGCGCGCGCCGTGCAACCCCATTCTGTTTCCGCAGCTGCAGCAGGAAGGAACTAGCCCATGCCCGCCACTGCTGCTGCCGCCGGCACGAGCGCGACCGTGAAGAAGCCGAATTCAGTTTCGGAATGGATCATGCCCATCGCCGCCGTGGGCCTGATCTTCGTCATGCTGGTGCCCCTGCCAAGCATCTTGCTCGATATCCTGCTGGCGACCAGCATTACCGCGGCAGTTCTGGTACTGCTCTCGGCTATTCAAATTCTGCGGCCTTCGCAGTTTTCGGTTTTTCCCAGCCTGTTGTTGCTTCTCACGCTCTTCCGGCTCTCGCTCAATCTGGCCTCCAGCCGGCGCATTCTGCTGCACGGCAACGAAGGCGTCGCGGCCGCTGGCAAAGTGATCGAAGCCTTTGGCTCGTTCGTGGTGGGCGGCAACTACGTCGTGGGATTCGTGATCTTCATTGCTCTGATCGCCATCCAGTACATCGTGGTGGCGCACGGCGCAGTCCGCACCGCCGAGGTGACGGCGCGCTTCACCCTCGACGCCATGCCCGGCAAGCAGATGGCGATCGACGCCGACCTGAACGCCGGGCTGATCAACGAGGCGCAGGCGCGGGCGCGGCGCGAGCAGATTGCGCGCGATGCGGAGTTTTACGGCGCCATGGACGGCGCGGCACGCTTCAACCAGCGTGACGCCATTGCCACCATCCTGATCACCGCCATCAACATCATCGCCGGATTCCTCATCGGTGTCTTCCAGCTCGACATTCCTTTTCGCGAAGCCTTGAAAACCTACACCGTGCTCACCGTCGGCGATGGCCTGGTCACTATGATCCCCTCGCTGCTGGTTTCGATGGCCGGAGGCATGGTGGTCACCCGCGCTGCCTCCGACTCCACCCTCTCAGTCGATGTTGGCCGTCAGGTGCTTTCGCGCCGTCCCTTGCTGATTGCTTCCGCCGTCATGCTGTCGCTGGCAGCGATCCCCGGCCTACCCAAATTTTCCTTCCTGCTGCTCGCCGCAGGCACCGCGTTTCTGGCATGGCGCGCCCCCAAGCTCACCGCTCCGCCAACGACCGCAGCGGCGGCTGCCGACAAGAAGCCGGCCAAAGATTCCGTCGAAGACTTGCTAAAGCTCGACGAACTCAGCCTCGAAGTCGGCTACAGCCTCGTCCCTCTGGTCGACCAGAATCAGGGCGGGCAACTTCTGGCTCGCGTAAAGGCACTGCGCCAAAACCTGGCGCAGCAGTTGGGATTCATCGTTCCGCCCGTGCACATCACCGACAACGTGCGCCTCAAGCCGCGCGAGTATGTCATCGCTTTACGCGGAGTGGAGATTGCCCGCTGGGAAATGTTTCAGGACAACCTCATGGCGATCAGCTCAGAGGGTTCGCCCCGCCCGCTGCCCGGCACTCCCACCAAAGAGCCGGCCTTTGGAGTGGCGGCACTGTGGATTCCTGCGGCCCTGCAGAATCAGGCGCTGGCTTCGGGATACGCCGTCGTCGATCAGACTTCCGTGCTGGCCACGCACTTGGCCGAGGTGGTGAAGCAGCATGCCCACGAATTGCTCAGCCGTCAGGAAGTGAAGCGCCTGCTCGACCGGCTCGCGGAAAGTCATCCCAAGCTGGTGGAAGAGCTGGTGCCGAAGATTCTGAGTCTCGGCGACGTACAAAAAGTTTTGCAGCAGCTGTTACGCGAGCAAGTCTCGGTGCGCGACCTGCCGTCGATTCTCGAGACGCTGCTCGATACCTCGGCGACAACCAAGAATCCGATTGCCCTGGTCGAAGCCGTGCGGCAATCCCTGGGCCGCGCTCTGGTACGGCCGCTCTTGTCCGACACGGGAGGACTGCGCGTGGTCACGCTCGACCACGCGCTCGAAGAAGAGCTGGGACGCGCCTTTGCTGGGCCTATGCCGGTCGCCGGAACGCCGGGACTGCAACCGCCCTTTGCCCGTCGCATTCTCGACGGCATGCGCCGGCTTGCAGGAGAGCAGGTGACGGTGGCCAGTCCGGTTCTGTTGTGTTCCACCCCGGCGCGCTATCACCTGAAGCGGCTGCTCGAACCTTTTCTGCCCAAAGTGGTCGTGCTCTCGCCGCTGGAGGTTCCGCCGGTGGTTGAGGTGCAGTCGGTAGGAGTCTTGCGATGACACGCAACGCTACCGGCGACGAAGCGCGGGTCGGCGATTTCGAGTTTGGAACGAACAAGTTTGTGCGAACGAACTTTGAACAAATAAGCGATGAACGCGTTTTGACGAATCGGGAAAAGAGAGCTATGAGAAAGAACACGGCGCAAGCCTATACCTCCTGGCAAGAGAAAGAAGAGCGCGACCGCATTCTGCTCGAACAGCTGCCCCAGGTTCGCTACCTGGCTCGCCGCATTCACGAACGGTTGCCCCGGCACGTGCCGCTCGAAGACCTGGTGCACGCGGGCGTCATCGGGCTTATGGACGCGCTCAATAAATTCGACAGCTCCAAACATGTGCAATTCGGCTCTTACGCCAAGTTCCGCATTCGCGGCGCGATTCTCGACAGCCTGCGCGAAATGGATTGGGGTCCGCGCGAATTGCGGCGCAAGGCGCGCAAGGTGGAGGAAGCTCACCGCAAATTAAGCCTTGAGTTGAGCCGCGCTCCCACTGAAAACGAAGTCGCGGCCGAACTGGGCATGACCTTACAGGATTTCCAGCATCTGCTAGGAGAACTCGACAGCCTTGAGGTCGGCAGCCTGCGCATCGAGTCGCCCTGGGACGGCAAAGAAGAAGACTTGTGCGACTACCTTCCCAGCGCGCCCGAAGACACGCCCTACTTCCGCTGCCAGCGTTCCGAGATGAAAGAGCTTCTGGCCCGGGTGATTGCGGAGTTGCCTGAAAAAGAACAGCAGGTGCTGGCTCTTTATTACTTTGAAGAACTGACCATGAAAGAAGTGGGAGCAGTGCTGGGTATCGGAGAGTCGCGCGTGTCGCAGATCCATTCTCTCGCGGTGGTGCGGTTGCGATCGCGTCTGGAAGAAATGATGAAGATGGGCAGCGGCAAAGCCCGCGCCGCCTCGACCGCCGGAGTATAACCCGAGCCTGACTGCGAGGAACGGCGAGCAAGTGTCTTAGAGGAGTGCTAGCACATGGAAAAAGTTCTCAACCAGGAAGAAATCGATGCCATGGTACGGGTGGCGCGCAGCGGCGGCCAGCGCGGCGCACAAGCTCCTCCGCCCATCCACGTTGAACTGTGGGATGTGCGCCGGGCCGGACAGATCGGGCGTGAGCAGTTGCGCGCCATTACCGGTCTCCACGAAGGCTTTGCGCGCAACCTGACTAACGCACTGGGCGCTTATTTGCGCGTCATCTTTGCGGCTACTCTTGTTTCCGCCGAACATCTCACCTATCAAGAATTTTTGCAGAATGTTCCCGAGATCACCTACATGGCATCCTGCCGGCTCGATCCCATGGGAGTGAATGCGGCCCTGCAACTGGATCTGAAAGTTGCCTTTCCCATCATCGATCTGCTCCTGGGCGGGGAAGGCAAGGGCATGGCCGCGACCCGGGAAATTACCGAGATTGAAGAACAGATTCTGGACAGCGTGGCCCGCATCATTTGCCGCGAGCTGGGTGTGGCCTGGCAGGCGCTGGCGCTGGAAGTAACCTTCGAACAGCGGCTGGCGAGCGATGCGGCGCAGCGCCTTCTCTTGCCGGAGGAAAAGATTCTCTCGTTAAGTTTTGAAATCACCATGCCCGACGTCCGTGGAGGCTTGAACGTCGCGGTGCCGGCGGTCGTCTCCAATGCTCTGCTGCGCAAGATCTCCGCCGACTGGAGTCATCGCCGGCCGCGCGGCGGAGCGGATTCCCGGCAGCGGCTGATGCGCAGTTTATTGGATTGTCCCTTCTGCGTGGAACTCGGAGCCAAAGATGTGCGGGCAGCGGTGAGCGCGCTCACCGAGATGCGTCCCGGCACGGTGCTGTCTTTTTCCCGCCGTGTGGCCGAGCCCGCGTCTCTCCTCATCGCCGGGCGGGAAATGTTTAGCGCCCTTCCCGCGCGCCGGGAAAATATTCGGGCAGCGCGGGTCATCGGTCCCGTGACTGAGAACGAAGAAGCGCAACAGCAATCGCGGGAGAAATCAAAATGACGGAGAAGTTGAAATGACGGAAACCGCCGCAACCGATTTCTTGCAAGCTTGGTCCGAAGCCCTGGCCCGCGTTCTCGGGCAAATTTCCGGCTCCGCTTTTCCTTGTGTCGTACGCAACGAAGCACCCGCAGAAATGGCTCCGCCCGCCGACGGCGACTTTTGGATGGTTTGCGTTTGCTCCGGCGGTTTGCGCGGCGAAATGAGCCTCCGTCTGCCCGCCGCTTCCACCTTGCGTCTGGCTCAGATTTTTATGAGTGAGCCGGCCGCTCCCGAGGCCCAACTTACCGCCGATCATGGCCAGGCCACGCTCGAACTCCTGCGCCAGGTCGCCGGTCTCGTCGCCTCCACTCTGACCGCCAGCTGGGGCGAGACTCAGCTCGGGCTGGAGCTTTCCGCAGTCGCTCCGTCCTGGACTGCCTCATCGAGCGCTTGGATTCAAGCCGGCGAAAACTCGCCGACCTGGCTCGAAGCCCACCTCAGCGCCGCTTTGGCAGCCACCCTGCGGATGGAAAAAGAAAAAGAAAAAGAAAAAGAGAAAACAGAGGCAGCCGCTGCCCCCGCTGCAACCCCCGCTGCGGCGACTGCTGCACCGCCGGCTTCCGCTCCGGCTCGCCCGCCCACTCCGCTTACGCCCGAGCAGAGCAAAATCAAGCTCGATCTGCTACTGGACGTCGAGCTGGCTTTGACCTTGCGCTTCGGCAGCCGGAGCCTGCTCCTGCGCCAGGTTCTCGATCTTAATCCCGGCTCGGTAATCGATCTCGATCGGCAGGTGGAAGAACCGGTCGACGTACTGCTCGACGGGCGGCTGGTGGCGCGCGGAGAAGTAGTTGTCTTGGATGGAAACTACGGCGTGCGGGTAACCGAAGTCGCGCCGGCTGGGGTATGAATCGCGCAGCGGATTGAATGTACATGGCAAGAGCGACGGAAATCATTCCGATGGAAACTGCAATGCCCCACCCCGTTGGCCGGTACGATGGCTGGCGCTTTGCGTGGCAGGCACTGTGGCGCCGGCTGGCGCCGCGCTGCGCTCACTCGGACTGCATTCACAGCCGCAGCGTGTGGCGCCGGCTGCGCGGCAAACCGCGTGGCGTGGTGATTCACGGCTTGCGCTACTGCAAAGACGCTTGCACCGAACGCGCCGTTCTGGCTGCCCTCCGCCGTCTCCGCTCCGCTCCCCGGCAAGCCCTCGCTCCCCACCGCATCCCACTGGGATTGCTGCTGCTCTCCCGCCAGCAATTGACCGCGGAACAGTTGCAGGCAGCGTTGCAGGCGCAACGCTCGGCCGGCCATGGAAGAATCGGAGAGTGGTTGCAAAGCATGGGATTCGTCAGCGAGCAACAGGTTACGGCGGCTCTCGCGCGGCAATGGTCGTGTCCAGTGCTGCGGGTGAGTTCGGTATCCCCTGACGCAAGCCACGCATGGCAAATTCCCATCACGCTTCTCGAATCTTTTGTCATGATTCCCGTCGACTATGTGGAGAGCACCGCCACGTTACACATAGCTTTCGGCGAAGGCGTTGATTACCGCGTGCTCTATGCCATTGAGCAAATGGTTGGTTGCCACACTCAGTCCTGCATGGCCGTTCCCAGCTTTGTGCGCCAGAAACTGCAAGCCCTGACTGGACGGCGCGGGGAAAGTGAAGTGGTCTTTGATCGCGTAGCCGATGACGCCGAGTTCTCCCGCATTATTCGCAGCTACTGCGTTCGCCTGGCCGCCAATGAGATCCGTCTGGTTGCCTGCGGACCTCACGTCTGGGTTCGTCTCTTATGCCGCACGCGTCCTTCGCTTGATCTGCTTCTGCCTGCGCCTGGGAACACCCTCGCGCACTCAAATTTCCCTTTTATGTCCACTGCGATCTGATTCTGGAAACTCGGGGTGCCCCATTTCTCGCGCGTGCTTTGCGCGAGAAGTGGGAATCCATCCGCGGCCGCTCCCTCGCAAGACGACGGTTTTCGCCGGCGCTGCTAACATTGAAATCGTGCAGCCACTGCTCGATGTCCGACATTTAAGCATCGAATTTCCCGGCCGGAGAAACCCTGCTGTTATCCCTACGCCAACTCAAAACCTTGCAGCTGTCCGCGACCTTAGCTTCGCAATCGCGCCAGGCGAAGTACTGGGCCTAGTCGGTGAATCTGGCTCCGGCAAATCGATTACATCGCTCGCGATCATGCGGCTGCTTCCGCCACAAGCTCAAATCTCGGGAGAAATATTCTTCGCAGCCAACGCCGGCGAACCCAAAAATCTAGCCACGCTTCCCGACGAATCGATGCGCCAATTGCGCGGCTCGCAACTGTCCATGATTTTTCAGGAGCCCATGACCGCGCTCAATCCCGTGATGCGCGTAGGCGATCAGATCGCCGAAGCGGTGGTCGCGCATAACTCGGTTTCGAAACACGACGCCTGGCAACGCGCCGTCGCTGCCATGAACGACGTTGCCATTCCCGATGCCGCGCGCCGCGCCCGCGATTATCCCCATCAGCTTTCCGGGGGAATGCGCCAGCGCATCATGATCGCCATGGCCATCGTCAACCGGCCGCAGCTTTTAATCGCCGACGAACCCACCACCGCGCTCGACGTCACCATCCAGGCGCAGATTCTTGAGCTGCTCGCTCAACTCCGCATCAAGTTCGGACTGGCCATGCTCTTCATCTCGCACGATCTCGCCGTGGTTTCGCAAGTCGCCGATCGCGTAGCCGTCATGTACGGCGGCAGCCTGGTCGAACTGGGATCCAAAACAGATATTTTCCGCCAGCCCGCGCACCCCTACACTCGCGGCTTGCTGCGCGCCGTACCCAATCTCAGAACCGATCGCGCCCGTCCCTTGCAAACCATCGAAGGCACAGTCCCGGCCCTGCAAGCCATGCCCGCAGGTTGTGCTTTTGAGCCGCGTTGCGAATTTCGCATTCCCGAATGCGCCCAGGATTTTCCTCCGCTGATCCAGGTTTCGACGGAGCACTGGGCCCGCTGTCCGGTGGTGAACTCTCCTTCGACTCAGCAAAATTCGATCGAATCCCCATCCTGAACGAATGCGGAAACACCGGACTCCCTATTTCTTCCTCCCGGTCTATAATCGGCAGTTCGTCCGGTGATCTGAAGCCTTGCGCATACTGCTGCTGAGCGACATCCACGCTAATCTTGAAGCGCTCGAAGCCACTCTTGCTGCCGCTCCGTCGTTCGACGCGGTGGTGAACCTCGGCGATATCGTCGGTTACGGCGCCAGTCCCAATGAAGTAACCGCCCGCGCTCGCGACCTGGGAAAAATTTTTGTGCGCGGCAATCACGACAAGGCCGTCACTGGATTACTTGACCTCGACGATTTCAATCCCATGGCCGCATCGGCGGCTATTTGGACCCGCAATGCATTGACCTCTCAAAATCTGGATTGGCTTCGCCTGTTGCCCCGAGGGCCGGTTGCACTGACCGATTTTCCGGGTGTGCAACTGGTTCACGGCTCTCCCAACGACGAAGATGAATATGTGGTTTCGCTGGGAGACGCGCTCGCGCCCCTGATCACGCTGACCACTCCCTTAACATTCTTTGGACACACGCATCTGCAGGGCGGATTTTTTGTCAACGATTCCGCCGCTGACGGCTTTCGTCCGGAATATCGCACCGTGGGTCAGGCCGAATCGATTGCATTGCAACTGAAGCCCGAGGCCCGCTATCTGATCAATCCCGGTTCAGTGGGCCAACCGCGCGACGGCGACTGGCGCGCCGCCTTCGCGCTTTACGATACCGATGCGCAGATCGTTCACTTCCATCGCACGCCCTACAATTTAAAAGCCGCGCAAGACCGAATCTTCGCCGCGAAACTTCCGCCACGCCTGGCCACGCGCCTAGCCTCCGGCCGCTAGAAAATTACATAGCCCGGACGCATTCGTCCGGGCCCGTTCCCACAATGATGAGGACAGTTCAACATATTGTGAGGGCAGCCCGCCCAACCCATGAAGATGAAAAGCTCGGGTGCCCCATTTCTCGCGCGTCCTTTGCGCGAGAAGTGGGGATTTTCGCGAAGTCGAGGGGGCGTCCATTCGAGCGCAGCGAAGAATCCGTGGAAGAGCGGCGCTTTAGCGCCGCGTTCACGACCTAAAACGGAAGGGGCTTTAGCCCCAGTGAAATCAAGCTCGTTGTAAACTCAAACGATGTATCCCTCCCGCAACCCCGGAACAAAACCCCTCTTCGAACCCCGCGAGAATCCTCCGCAGCACTATCTGATCGCTCACAGCGATGGCGGCGCGCGAGGCAATCCCGGCCCAGCAGGCTACGGTGTGGTGGTGCAGGACGAATCCGGCCGCAAAGTCGCCGCCCTCAGCGAATATCTCGGGCACCAGACCAACAACTTTGCCGAGTATCAAGGCCTCATCGCGGCCCTTGAATACGCCATCCAGCACGGCCCCAAGGCGCTCAAGCTCATCAGCGATTCCGAACTCCTGGTGCGGCAGATCAAAGGAATTTACAAAGTAAAGAACGCCGTGCTGCAAGATCTCCACGGCCGCGCCAAACAACTTATCGCACAACTCGACTGGTTCTCCATCGGCCATGCCCTGCGCGAACAAAATCAGGAAGCTGACCACCTGGCAAACCAGGCAATGGACAAAGGCATGGGCCGCAGTGTGGCGGCGCGGGCGCCCGCGCCCGCGAACCTAAAGACAACCACGGCTCACGTAGCCGCGGACGCATTCGTCCGCGCGCCGTTAACCCAAACGACTGTGCCACAGGAATTCGAAGGCATAGTGCGCAACGGCACAGTGGAATTGTCGAACGGCACCCTGCCAGAAGGAACGCGCGTCCAAGTGCGAGTGAAGAAGTGATTCGCTTTCGAATCGCTGAGCAGAAAATTCAAGAAGCCAAAAGCCAAAAGCCAAAAGCTAAAAGCCAAAAGCTACTCCGCCACCGAAGTATGGTCATGCACAATCTTCCATCCCTCCGGGAATTTGCGAAAGATCAGCGTGAACAAGCCGTGCGGAGTTTTTCCATCCGGCATGGTCAAATGCCACTCGCCGCGGACGAATGCAGCTTCCGGCCCCATCATCTCAATTCTCAGGCCGGAAAATTCCAGGTGCCCCATCTCGTGTCCCGGACTCGCATACCTCGCGCGGTAACGATCGACCATCGCCTGCCAGCCAGCGGTTTCCTTCCCGCCTGAGAAAAAAGTGACATCGGGAGAATTCCAGTATCCCGCCACGAAGGCGTCGAGGTCGTGATGGTTCCACGCGTCCTGCTGCGTGCGCAGAACACGCTCGATGGCAGTTTTATTCTCGCCATTCTTTTCGGTCATTTGCGCAGCCGTTCCCATCGCCATCAACAATGACCCGGCCAGCACCGCTGCCAACAAAATTCGTTTCATTAAATCGTCCTCGCTCTTCTAATGCGCTTCTTCCGTAGCCGGAGCTTCGTCTGGCGTATCCACTTTTTGCGCGACCGCACGCAGCGCCGCCGGTGGAGGCTGAAAACTTCCCGCATCCTTGCCAGCCATCGCCACCGTCATGAAATTCATCCAGATCGGCAGCGCGGCATGCGCTCCGGTTTCTTTCGCTCCCAAAGATTTCTTCTCGTCGTATCCCACCCACACTCCGCAAGTCATGGTGGGCGAGAATCCCATGAACCACGCGTCAGTAAAATCGTTCGTGGTGCCAGTCTTGCCGGCCACGGGGAAGGGCAACTTCGCGGCCGCGATCCCAGTGCCGTGCAACACCACCTCGCGCAACATCGAAGTCATGATGCGGGCGGTGCGCTCGCTGATCACATCCTTCACGTCGGGAAAATCCTCTTCCAGCACTCGTCCTTCATAATCTGTTACCCGTGTAATGTAGCGCGGAATCACCCGCACTCCATCATTCGGAAACACGCTGTATGCCGACGTCTGCTCCATCAACGTAATTTCCGCCGCTCCCAGCGCAACCGGCAAATACGGCGGCAACTTTGCCGTGATGCCGAAACGCTCCGCATACTCGATCACATTCTTGATGCCAACTTTGTTCGCCAGCTTCAGCGCCGGAATGTTGCGCGACTGCGCCAGCGCCCGCCGCAGCGTAATAATGCCCTCAAATTTTTCGTCGTAGTTGTGCGGCGAATAAGGCCCGGAGGGAGTTTCAAAGCTGACCGGTTCGTCGAGAACGGTATCGTCGGGGCTGGCGCCTTCATCGATGATAGTCGTGTAAACATACGGTTTGAACGAGGAGCCCACCTGCCGCATCGCCTGCGTGACGCGGTCAAATTTCGACTCGTTGAAATCGCGTCCTCCTACCATCGCCTTGATGCCACCGGTGGCGTTGTCGATCGCGAGCAGAGATCCCTGCGCTCCAGAATCCTGTTCCAGACTCACGCGCGCCGCACCGTTCGCGCCGAGCGCGAGAATCCGGACATAGCAGACGTCGCCGGTCTTAAGAATGTCTGCGAGTTTCTGCCCCGTCCAGGCCACGTCCGCCTGTCCTAACGCGGCGAGATATCTTCCAAATTTCAGAGTAGCAATTCCAGTTCCAGCAGATGTCACCAGCGCGTGAATGTATCCATTTACTTCGGGTTCATCGTCCCAGTCGGGATGAAAATATTTGTCGAGAACCATCCCCTCGGCCACAACATTTTCCAGATGACCTTTCCAGCCATGCCGGCGTTCATACGCCGCCAGGCCATCAAGCACCGCCTGGTTTGCGGCTCGCTGTAACTCTACGTCGAGCGTGGTGTACACCTTCAGCCCGCCTTCATGTACCTGATCGGCGCCATATTTATTCTCCAGATAGCGACGAATCTCCTCTACAAAATAAGGCGCCAGCGAGTTGGGATCATGCGCCAAGCGCAGCCCCAGCGGCGCCGCACGCGCCGCTGCCGCTTGCGCGGCTGTAATCTTTCCATCTTCCAGCATCGCGTTGATCACCAGATTGCGCCGCTTCTGCGCCCGGTCCGGATGGTTGATCGGCGAATAGACCGTCGGCCCTTTCGGCAATCCTGCCAGTAATGCAGCTTCTTCCAAAGTCAGTTGCTTCGCGGGCTTGCTGAAATAAAATTCCGAGGCGGCCTCAAACCCATACGTCCCGTGCCCTAGAGCAATCTGGTTTGCATACAGCGTGAAAATTTGCGGCTTGGTGAAGCGCCGCTCGATCTGAATGGCCAACATCGTTTCCTGCACCTTGCGATGAAACGATCTGTCGGGCGAGAGAAAAAGATTTCGCGCCAGCTGCATGGTCAGCGTCGACGCTCCCTGCAGCCGGCCTCCGGAAGTGACGTCGCGATAGGCCGCGCCCAGGATGCGAAAGAAATTAATTCCCGAGTGGCGGTAAAAATCCTTGTCTTCAATCGAAACCAGCGCCTCCCGCAACACCGGAGGAAAGTCGTCATAGCTGACGACTACGCGCCGTTGCAGCGCAAACGATCCGATCACCTGCTCATGATCGTCATACAATTCGGTGATGGAACTGGGACGGTAAGCTTCCAGCGCGTCAACCTGCGGCAGGTCTGTGGTGTAAACCAGCAACAGCCCCGCCGTCGCTCCCACCAGAATTGCAACCAACACAAGCAAACCGAAGAGAACGCGGCCCACCAGCCGGCGCCCGCCCACCTCAACCGGCGGCAGAGTTTCATGAAGAGACATCATGGGGAATTGAGGTCAGAATAGCACTTTAGCGTGATCCGCTGGGTTACGTTGAAGAGACATATCGAGATGCGAAAATAGGAAAAGTTAGGAAGTTCTAAAAAGGAGGCGCAAAAGAAATCGCGCGCCAAATTCGGCGCGCGATCACTCTAAATTTCATTTGTCATTCCGAGGACAGCCGGAGCGAAAGCGACGGCAACCGAGGAATCTGCTTTATGCCTTAGCTGGCTCGGCTCTTCAGCACTTCCACGGCCTTGTTCAGCTGATCATCCACCGTCTTCTTGGGCGCTGCTTCCTGATCCGGCGCGGGCGCACTATCATCGTCGTCCGGACCTATAGAGTCATCGGCAGCATCTGCCACCTGCACGTTCGGCGTGATCGCCGTATCCTGAATCGCTTTGCCGCTGGGCGAATAATACTTGGCGATGGAGAGAATCAGCGCTCCGCCATCGGGCAGATCGATCGTCTTTTGCACCGAGCCGTCGCCAAATGTCTTGTCGCCGACGACGTCCCCGCGCGCATTCTCCAGAATCGCAGCTGCGACAATCTCAGCCGCTCCCGACGTTCCTCGGTTCACCAGAACGGCGACCGGAAGAGTCGTGATTGCCTTAGCCGGATCGGCATTAAATGCTTCTCGCGGAAACTTCTGCCCTTGCAAATAAGTGATGGTGCCATGATTCAGGAACAGATTCGCCACTGCGACGCCCTCAGCCTCGTCTCCCTCGGCGCAGTTTCGCAGATCGAGCAGAATTTTCTTCGCGCCCGACTTTTCCAGCGACTTGATCTTCGCCGCAATTTCCTGCGGCTTGCCCTTGGTCAGCGCTTCCACTTTCACATAGCCGATGCCGTCATCCATCATCTTATCGGCCACGGGAGGAATGCTCACCACATCGCGGGTGATGGTCACTTTCTGCGGCTCCGCCTTGCGCGCGCGCACCACTTCCACATTCACCGTCGACCCCGGCGTGCCCGCCAGCATGTTGCGAATCTCTGGCAGCGACATGTCCCGCGTGCTTTGCCCTTCAATCGATTCGAAAATATCGGTTTGCTCAATGCCCGCTTTTTCAGCGGGTGATCCCGGCAGCACGTCGACCACCGCCGCATAACCGAAGCGCTTCGATACCACCGCGCCAATTCCGCCCTTGGCCTCGGTCTTGTGCGCCTTGTACGCCTTGTAGGCGTCGGCCGTCATATAGCTGGAATTGGAATCGAGCGATTCCAGAAGTCCATGCAGCGCGCCGTCCGTCACCTTCGGAATATTCGGCTCTTCCACGTACTCACTGCGCACGCGCGAGAGCACTTCACTGTAAACCTGGAGCTGACGGTAAGAGCCGTCGTTGGAGGAAGCGTGCACGCCTCCCAGCGAACCCACAACGACGAACAGTAATACGGCGAAAGACGTGACAAGAATCGCTGCTTTAGTTTTCATGGACATCAGTTTTGGTCTTCTTCCGGAAGAAATGCTTCCCTGAGAAACTCCACTTATTATATCCCCAGCCCCTACATCCGTAGATGCAGTTTGCGGTCCCCGGGGTGCATCTTCCCACAATCCTGGTTATGGTTCAGTCTGAGCATATTCATCTACGAATGCCGTCATCCCGAGGCGCGGCGTACTTCAGTCGCGTGAGGGATCTCCCATAGTCTACGAATTAATGGGAGATTCCTACTACTTTGTCTACTTTGAAAACCGAAGTCCAACACAAACGAGCCCTCTCAACAAAACAAATCACTACGGCGCAGGCTTAAAGCTCATGGTCATAACGGTCTGCACCGAAACCGGCCGGCCATTCATGATGTAGGGCTTGAACTTCCACAACTTCACCCCATCAATGGCGGCCCGCGCAAACGCCAGCGATCCCTGCTGAAACTTCGCGTCCTGCACCGTGCCATCCCGGCCCACAAGCACCTGCAACATCACCGCCCCCTGCTGGCCCTTTGCGTTAGCCGGATAGTCGATGGCAGGCTGATCGGCGAGCAGCGCCCGCTCCGAAGCCTCGGAGACAGCCACCGGCTCGATCGAATCCATGGCAGTTTCAGGCGCTCTGTTTCCGCTCGCGTCGGGCGTCATCGAAGCGATTTGCGACTTCAAACTCGAGGGCACATTGGCAGGCGTCGCATCCTCGACCGGGTGATTCTTTACCGGAGCAACCTGCACCGGGGCTGTTCCTGAAGTGGTTGGCCCACTCGGCACGGTTTGGTTCGGTACAGCCGGGGCGGCCACCGGGGCCGAAACGACTGCCGGAGCCGGACTCGGCGCTGCGCCAGTTGCAGGGCCAGTGGGCGCAGCGGAAGAAGTTTGAGGAATGCCTGGGCTTTGACCATTGGTCGCGCCTGCGCCGTCCGCCGGTACCGCTGGCGGCTGTTGATTCGCATCGCTCGGCGGCTTCTTAGCCGTCGGATCGACCATGGGCACTACTTGAATCTGCGACGGGTCGGTGGTGGCATCCGGAATATTTTCTTCCACCGGCATCTTATATTCGTCGCCCGCTCGCCCAAAATCTTCATGAGCCGCTGGCGCTTGCACTGGCGTGACCGGTTGCGGATTCAGCCAGCCGTGCATCGACTGCTTTCCGCGTATCAACAAGGTCCGCATCTGCGAATGCCAGGGCGCTTGCGGCGCTGCCGCAATTGCGCAGCCCGCCAGAACGATCGCCACCGCAAATGCACCCTTGCCCAGCCTGGATTTCGGCCGGGCAACTTCGGCGGTTTCGCCGCTCTTCCTATCTACCGTCTTGCCCTCTACGGTCTTCCCATCCATATAGGCGAAGAGTTCCGCCTCTTTCTTCTGTTCCTGTCGCTCCTGGCTGCTTCGTTCCTTAACGACAACTGCCGGAACGCTGGACGGCTTCGACTCCTGTTCAGAAACGGATTCTTCCGGCGAGTCCTCCGGCTCAGGCTGAGTCGCCGGCGATGTAGAAGGAGACGAAGCTGAAGATAGAAATGAAGCAGATGGAAATGAAGATGAAGCCGAAGCCATCTGCTCAAATCCAAGTAAATCGGATTTTGCTGAAGTCGCCGGAACGGGTCCACGCTCCGTTGCGGCAATTGTGGCGGATGCGCCCGCACGCGTTTTCAAATACCAATCCAGGCCGCGAGCCCCTTCCGGCGGAGATGACGACCCTGGGCTCCCCGCAACCGGAGTTGCCGAAGCCGAAACTGCCGGGGAAGCTCCTGCGATTGGACTCCTTGAGAATGACGCAGCCGGGATCGAAGCCGGCTTGTCTTCCTCGGTCTCCTCATCGGTCACTGAAGCCGCGAACGACTCTAAGTCATGCAGCGGTTTTACAAACTCGATCGAGGGCGAATGCAGAGAGGTATTCGCGCCCGACTCAATCACAAACTCCGACCCCGGAGCCGAAGGCGCAGCATTCAGAAACTCTCCCGCGCGCAGCGCTCGCTCTTTCACATTTCCTGCAGTTGTCGGCTGAAGCGACGCAGGCGCCGGAATTGAAGGTGCCTGAGTCGAAGCCGTCAAAGAAGTTCCCGCAGCCGCCGCATGCGCCATAGCCGTCGCTGATTCCTGCCTTGCACGCAGCAAATCACGGGCGGTTGCGAGCGTATCTCGCACGTGATTGGCAAGCAGCGGTTTCCGCAGAATCGAATTCGCACCCGCCTGCAGAGCCTTGGGAACGCTGTTATCGTCGCTCACAATGGCCAGCGTCAGCGGTCGCTCGGCGGCTTTTCGTTGCCGCGCTGTCGTCAACAACTCGCCCGCTTCCGGTTGTTTATCCCAATCGATAATGACGATCTGATAGCTCTGGCTCCCGACTTTCTCAATCGCCGCTTTTGCCTCCGAGCAGTATTCTGCCTCCACGCCGAGACCAGCCAGTGCCTGGCAAATGGGCTCGGCCGTTCCCTCATCGGAGGAAAACAGCAGGCAACGAAGCGACATACACCTTCAGACTAGGTTGGCCCAGTAACCGGGGCAAGATTACCGATGGGGGACCCGGAAGTGCAGCGAACGCCCAAGCCCGGTACATGTACCGCCGGAGGCTATTCGCTTGACGCCGCTGGCTGTGCGGAGTAGGCCGCAATGCTCGCTTCCTCGAAATCTTTCACACCGCGACCCCAGACGAAGCGATAAAAGATTTTTCGTGGAGATAACTACCCGCTGCCTCGCGCGAAATTCTTCGCTTCAGCCGCCGCTTCCTGTGTCACAATAGGCACGGCAAGCGGCTTTTGCTGCTTACGGCATCCAATGGCGGCGCGCAAAAAAAACGCGGCAAAGCACAAAGCGGATGAAATCCTGATTCCGGATAAGCTTTATTTTCGTATCGGCGAAGTCGCTTCACTGTGCCACCTGCCCGCCTACGTGCTGCGCTTCTGGGAATCTGAGTTTCCGCAACTGAAGCCGGTGAAGAGCAGCACCGGACAGCGCATGTATCGCCGGCGCGACGTCGAAGGCGTTCTGCGCATCAAGCAACTGCTCTACGAACAGGGATTCACCATCTCCGGCGCACGCCAGCAGCTCCGGGCGGAAACCAAATCCGACAAGACCCAGACCGCCATCCCTTTTCCCACGCAGTCAGCGTCAGAGATTCAGCACATCCGCCAGGGCTTGCGCGAAATCCTGAACCTTCTGTCCACTCGCCGCACAGGATAAGGCAGCGATCCTCTTTTGCTATTCCGCAGTGCCCCAGGTCTGAAAAAAAAAGCAGGGCGGAGCTACTCAAAGGTAGCAACCCCTGCTTCGGAAACAGTCCATCGGCGTTGGCCCACAGAAGAAGATGAAACGTGCGGATTTTCGACCAGTGCGAAGCACTAGCCGCGGCGGCGAGCGTCTTTCGCATCCGTCTCTTCAACTTCCGTTTCGTCGGCTACGCGTTGCGGCGGCTTGGAATTGGCCTTGTCGCTCGCGTCCTGAGCCGCATCCTTTGCCTTGCCCCACGCATTCTGCACTTTCCCTTCTGCCTGTTTCGCGGCGCCCTTCACCTGTGCTTTGGGGTCGTTCGTCCACTCGCCCGCCTGCCGCTCCACGCGTCCGGCAATGTCTTTTACTTTCCCTTCCACGCGATCCTTATTCATTTGTCTCCTCCTTTGAAATTTTCAAACTGAGTACGTTGCGGTAAATCAAAACAAGTTCGCTTTATGCAATCTTTCTCTCGTTCGGCTGCTCTTGTTCTACGTCGAAGTTAGACTGCCTTTGGCCCGACTCGTTCCCGCCATGAGCCGTGTCCTCATGATTGTGCAGCTCTGCTTCCGAATCGAATGCTTGTTGGCACTTTTCACAAGTGTTCTGCCCGCTCGGATTGCGATTCATTGTGGACTCCCGATTCGCAGTTTATTTCTGCACGATTCAATGTGCAGACCTACGAATGAGATGTCGAAGCGGAGAGAATGTTTGTTGCGTTTTTTGCCCCGGTGCAGAGCGGGACAAAAATCGATACTCGAGAGCGTGAAAAAGAGAGTGGGAGGTTAGACGGGACTGCGTCCCTGGATAACGCGTATCAGTACGACAATAATGGCGAGTACCAGGAGGATGTGGATGAAGCCGCCCAGCGTGTAAGAGCTGACTATGCCTAGCAGCCACAGAATGATCAAGATAGCAGCAATCGTGAAGAGCATCTGATTTCCTTCCAGGGCAACCGTCAACGCCGTGACCACCTGACGTTAACAGGACTCCAACAAACTTCCATCCAGTAAAGTAAGTAAGTTCGGCCCCCGCAAACTTTACGACTAGTAGACCAGGAATAACAGTTAGATTTAATAAATCTGCACGATGCCATTGCGCACGGCGTAAAGCGTCAGATCGGCAACGGAGTGCAATCCCAGCTTGCGCATAAGGTTCGTGCGATGAGTCTCGGCGGTTTTGACGCTCAGATGAAGAACCGCCGCTACCTCCTTGCTGGTTTTTCCCTCTGCCAGCAATTGAATCACCTCGCGCTCGCGGCTGGTGAGCACCACGTCTGATCCATCCTGCTCTTTCTTCTCACCGTCATCCTCGTGCCCATCAATTGGCTCGCGCTGAAGAAAACCTTCCAGCACCATCTGACTCACGCGGTTGGTAAAGAACGTTCGATTCAATTGCAAAGCCTCCACCGCAGCGACCAGGTCGCGCCCCGCATCCGACTTCAGCACAAAGCCGCGCGCTCCAGCGCGCAGCACTTCGCGCACTACCTGATTCGCGTCATGCATGGTCACAATCAGGATTGGTACATCTGGCGAGGCCGCTAGAATCTGTCGCGCAGCCTCTAAGCCGTTTAAATTCGGCATGCCAATGTCCAGCAGAATCAAATCCGGTTTCAACTCGCAGGCGCGCTCCACGGCTTCTCGTCCGTCTCTCGCTTCCGCGCAAACTTCCCAGCCCGGATGGCTTTCCAGCAGAGAGCGAATGCCCTCGCGGGCGACTTCGTGGTCGTCAGCAACCAGGATTCGCAGCATTCGTCACCTCCCGGTGATGGAGCGGATGAGTCGAACCCCGCGCAAATCTCAAAATCCAAGCTTTGAATAAAGCAAGTCGCGATCTCCCAATCGCTGAAGAACTTCGCGATCGCAATCCACATCCATGATCCTTGCCAAAGGCGTATTCCATTGCACCCCTGCCGAGTATCGCTGCCGAATACTTCGCGGGTTCGCTCGAGATTGCTTTCACACGAACCCCAAAAACAAATCACAGCCCGAAAAGGTCGAGACCAAGAAAGACCAGAACTATGTTGAAAGCGATTGATTCTCCTAGGAATACGGTGTTTGCCTTAACAATCAAAGGATCGAGCGGCATTCCCGCCGGGCGGAAGGATTACTTCGTGCACGGCTCATCCTTAAGGAAAACAAAGAAATGTTAACGGTAGGTGAAAATTCGGTATTTTGAAACAAACTTTGCTCAAGACGAGTTGACTGCGAGTCCTGAGCAACACCCTACACGCGGCAATCTCTTCCGCGGCCAACGATTACGCCGCGGTAGGACCAGTAGGAGTCTTCGGAGGCGGTGGCGGTAGCTCAATCTGGATAAGATTGTTCTTGATCGCGTAAACCACCAGATCGCGGATCGAGTGAAAACTCAACTTTCGCATAATGTTGCTGCGGTGAGTCTCGACGGTCTTTGTACTCAAATTCAACAGCGACGCCACTTCCTTGGAGCTGTTGCCTTCGGCCAGCAACTGCGTAATCTCGCGCTCGCGAGCCGTCAAGGTAGGCAGCTTGGGCGCTTCGTTTCGCGAAACGGCCTGCCCTTTTTCCAAAAAGCCGGCTAATACCAAATCATTCACCCGGGGAGTGAAGAACATGCGCTTGTTCTGCAATGCTTCCACAGCGGAAACCAGGTCGCGCGCCGCATCCGACTTCAAAACGAAACCACGAGCGCCCGCGTCCAGGGCTTCGCGAATCACCTGATCGGAATCGGTGATAGTCAGCACGATCACCTTAAAGTGAGGATCATGTTGCAGCAGTTGCCGCGTCGTGTCCAACCCGTTGAGATTCGGCATCCCGATGTCGACAATCACCACGTCGGGATTCAACTGCAAGGCCTTTTCCACGGCCTCGCGGCCGTCGCTGGCTTCTCCGCAAACTTCCCAGCCTTCGTGCTTTTCCAGAAGTGCGCGCAACCCCCGCCGCACAATTTCATGATCATCGGCTAACAAGATTCTCAGCTTCATAATTTCCCTCTTTCCACAACGGACGGAGCTGCAGCGTCAGTCGAACTAACGATGAAATTCCAGCTAAAATCTAGCGTAGCTCGGCCACATTCCGGCCGTTCAACGCCGTAAACACCCGATGCTGGCTTACCGCATCGACCGCCGCCAATAAGTCTCGAGCGGCGTTTGACTTCACCACGTAACCCCGCGCCCCCGCCTCCAGCGCTTCTCTCATCATCTGCGGCGAGTCATGCTGGGTCACGAACAATATCTCAAGTGCGGGACACTCCTGCCTCAATACACGGCACGCTTCCAATCCGTTCATCCGCGGCATGGTTACATCCAACACCATCACGTCCGGATCTAAATCCTTAGCCTTTTCGACGGCTTCGGCGCCGTCCGAAGCCTCTCCAATTACTTCCCACCCTGAATGGCCTTCTAAAAGGGTCTTGAGACCCTGCCTCACGATCGGGTGATCATCGACCAGCAATATGCGAATTGTCATTCAGTTCCAATCCTTTGGGGGAGACCAGACGATTCGCCACGATTTCTTTTTTTGTGACAAGCCTGACCAACGACATGGTTGATTGTACGCCGGGGGAGGGCCCCTTAACATTCCGAGGCTAACGTTCTCACTGCAGAGGACCAATACAGGAAATCCTGTATTTGCCGCCAAATATTTGAGGTAGTCTACGGTTTGTCTATGCCGTCTGACCGGCGGCAATTACGGGGAAATAAGTTTTGTCGTGTAGTAACACATCGACCGCTTCTACCACCGACCCAATATCCTGCTTCGCACAAGCGCCGCGTACCCCGGCATTGCGGGCCGCTTCGGCCAATTGGTTCGAGAGGTGAAGTGTAACCATCAAGATCGGAATCTTAGGGAAGAGCTCGGAAATCTGCCTGGCTACGTCAACGCCATTCAAATCAGGCATTTGGTAATCCAACAGAACCAGATCCGGCGGGGCTTCCAACACCTGATGCAGCGCCTCCGCCCCCGTGCGCGCCTCTCCGCACACCTGCCACGACTCTTGCTGCTCAAGAATCGCGCGCAAGTAGCGCCGAACCGCGGGATTATCATCGACCAGCAGAATGCGGACCACGCTGATGCCTTTCAAGATCCCTGAATCCATTCCTCAACTTGCAAACTCCGGTGCTGAATGCATACAAATCGAGCGTCGGAGTTTACCCTGTGGTTAACCTAAGGAAAGTGTTTGCATACTTCAATCCAGTGAAGCCTGTACAGTAATTCCTAAGGCTGGGCTGTCCCTGTGAATTCAGGTAGTTAGAGAGAAAAGCAGCGCAGAGACAGATTGCAGAAATGTTACTTAACTTGAGTCTCTCTTTAGTAACTACATAACTGCGGGTCACAAGTAATTGGAAATTACGGAAGCTTGGGAAACGTCAGCTGACCTTCTGTGGCGCTGGTGGTAAGGGCATGCACGCCGCTATCTTCGCCCCGAAATACTTTGTTCGGGCCATCAGAAGTTTTTCAATTTCTACTTCTTTCAGCGGCTGTTGCCGTCCCAGCAAGTGCGTGACCAGGGCGATCTGCGCAAAATGCTCGACTGTCTCCATCTTCATGTAAGCGTGCTCGAGAGTGTCTCCATAGGTCACTACGCCGTGATTCGACATTAAGATCGCATCGTAACCAGGAACGTAAGGCTCCAGCGTCTGCGCCAATTCTGAAGTGCCGGGCGTGCCATAGCGGGCCAGCGGAATGCATCCCAGGCCCATCACTACTTCGCAGACCAAGGGCTCGGTCAAAGGAATACCGGCCGCTGCAAAGCCGGTCGCAGTCGGCGGATGCGCGTGCACAATCGCCTGTATATCCGGTCGCGTGCGGTAGATCAGCAAGTGCATGCCGAGTTCGCTGGTTACGTTGCGCTTTCCCGCCACCTGCTGCCCATCCAGGTCGACGATCACCATGTCTGCAGCTCGCATTGCGCCTTTGCTTACACACGTCGGAGTCACGAGGATGCGGTCGCCATCCAGACGAACGGACAAGTTCCCATCCATCGCCGCCACGAACCCGCGTTCGTGCAGCATGCGCCCGTAGCGCACGATTTCTTCCCTATGTTTGCGTTCCGTAGGCATGATTACCCTTAATGGTTACCCTTGGGAGAGATGACGAAAGCAGGGCGCAGTCGAGCACCCGCATACTATCAGCAGCCGCCTCGCCGGACAATCCAAATCTCGAAAAAAGAAACGCATAAAGATTAGAACTCTACGCCACAGTTCCAAAACAAACAGCCTTGGGATCAGCGCCCGAGATCCCGCACAGAGATTGTCTGTCCCTATAATTAAATCTCGTGCAAGTCTCCGATTTCGAATACGCACTTCCCGCGGAATTGATTGCCCAGGAACCGCTGGCAGACCGCGCCGCTTCGCGCCTGCTGCATGTGCAGGTAAATCACGAACAGTTGCCCATTTCCCCATCGGCGCCCGGCCATGAAAATGATTCCCAAACGAGCGATCCTGATAAGAAGGCCAGTCACTGGCAAGACCTGCACTTCGGCGACTTCCCAGCTCTTTTGCGGCCGACGGATCTCGTAGTCTTTAACAATACCCGCGTCTTCCCGGCGCGGCTCTATGGCAGGCGCGCAGGACTTAAATCTCAACCGTTAAGCGCGCAGAATCCCGCGGCACGCGATTTTCTCCACGGCCGCATCGAAGTCCTGTTAACGCGGCAGATTCACAGCGACCCCAACGAGTGGGAATGTCTGGTTCGCCCCGGACGAAAAATTGGCGTGGGTGAAACTCTCTACTTCGGCGAGCATGACGAACTTCAGGCCGAGGTGACCGCCCGCGCCAGCTTTGGCGAGCGCCTTATTCGCTTCGCGCCCGTGAAAGATTTCTACAACAGTCTAGAGAAACTCGGCCACATTCCCCTGCCGCCCTACATCGACCGCGAAGATTCTCCCGCCGATCGCGAGCGCTACCAGACGGTCTACGCCAGAGAAAGAGGATCCGTCGCCGCTCCCACCGCAGGCCTGCATTTCACTCCAGAAATTCTCGCGCAGATGCGCGCCTGTGGGATCGAGACCGCCGAGATCACGCTGCACGTAGGACTGGGAACATTCCAGCCGGTGCGCTGCGAGCGCGTAGAAGAACACCAACTCCACTCCGAGGCATATTCCATCTCCCCCGAAGCCGCTGAAAAAATCAATCGCGCCCGCCGCGAATTCCGCCGCATCGTCGCAGTCGGCACAACCACCGTACGCACCCTGGAATACGCGGCGCAACAAAGTGCAGGTGAAATACGCGCATCCTCAGGCGAGGCTAATCTGTTTATTTATCCCGGCTACAAATTTCAGATCGTGCAGGCGCTGCTCACCAATTTCCATCTGCCGCAGTCCACCTTGCTGATGCTGGTGTGCGCGCTCGGCGGAAAAGAAAACGTCCTGCGCGCCTACCAGCACGCGGTAGCCCAACGCTACCGCTTCTATTCCTACGGCGATTGCATGTTCGTGGAGTAGCGGGGTCGTAAGCGCAAACACCGGCCCACAACATTGGCAAAATATCGCCACCCGAACGCAGCCTCTAGTGCTTATCTTTATTATTATTAGTGCTTGTCTTTATCGTCCGGCTGCTTGTGCTTCCAGTCGAAGTATTGCTTCTGTTCGTCCTTGCTTCGCGTCTTAAAATCTTTGTGGTCGTAGTGGTTTTCGGTCTCCCACTTCTGGTAATAAACAGTCTCGTTATTGTTCCAAGTGTGATAGTCCCCGTGATCGGCATCGTACGAACGGTAATAATGATTACCACCGCACCCCAGCGTTAAAGCAGGTATGACCATTGCAGTGCCCAACAACAGCGAAATAAAATACGCGTGTACACGTTGCATTCTGAGTCTCCTTAAATTTGATATCACCATCGGTTATGGCGAAAGCACGAACCTACAACCCATGACCCTCGGGCCCAAGCAACTGACTTCGAGAAGATCGCGAATCGATCTACCATACCCGCGCAAGCCGGTTTCTGGGAAGGGTAAAGATGAGGTTCGGGCCAGTGGTCGACAAAACCGAAGCTGTCCCAACAAGTGAATCTCATCATTCGCGATAAATCCCCCATCTCACTTAAGCCGGCCCGTCACTTAATGGCCAGCGAAATCGGATAATACTTCTGAATCATTCGTCCGGTCATCAGTCCGCCTTCATATTCCGGGATGATGACTTCATCCGCCCCAGAGCTTCGAATCGCGTTGGCGTAACGTTGTTGCCCGGCGCGCGTAATGATCTTTATTTTTTGATTCAGCGACCGAGCCGTCACTGTGATGTAAAGATTATCGGCATCGTTGTCGATGACGATGCAAATACCGCGCGCCCGCTCAATCCCAGCCTCCAGCAAAATGTCGTGGCGCTTGGCATCCCCTTGAATAACGGGCGTCTTGTCATTCAACAATTCGCGATAGAGTCCTTCGTTGGTTTCAATGAGAACAAAGGGAATATCGAAGCGCTGCAGCTGATCGACGACAGTCCGTCCAACCTGGCCGTAGCCGCAAATAATGAAATGGTCCCGCAGACGATCGACGTTCACTTCGTTGACCATGGTTCTCCACGCCTCCACGCCGTGGCGGCTGAAAATAGTCAGCAGCACCCGCTCCGCAATCCAGATCTGCAGCGCGAACACTCCCGCGTAAACGAACAAGGAAAAAACCTTGGTCGACTTGTGCACCGCCCGGTATTCAATCGAATGCGGATGAATCACCCAGAACAGCGCATCCAGCGTCCGAAGCCCTTCCACCCGCCCATAAAAAATGACGCACACTCCCAGAAAGCCCGCCAGCACCAATAGCGGCAGCCACAACCGTCGGATGAATACAAGAATGATGCGACCCATTGTTTGGCCAAATTTGTTGCGCCACGTCAGCCACGCCGTTCCAGAAAAAGGGGACAAGTATAGCAAGCGCTGGGAAGAACCGTGAGCGGAATTCTTCGTCGGAGGCAGCGGAGCTGTCGCTACAACCGCCGGGGCCAGCGGCGGTACTGCTAGACAAAAAGCGAAACGGGCATCCCTTGCGGATGCCCGCTCATTCAATCTGGCCAAAATTCTATCGCGCGAAACTTACGCCCGAGCGCCCACCGCAGCCGGCTCTGGCGTGGCCGCAGATTTATCTTCCCCGTTCGCTTTTGCTTGCGGCTGCGCCGGCTGTCCGCCCTTGCGGATGTCGATGCCGCCCTTGAAGAACGCGCCGTCTTCAATCGAGATGCGCGCCGCAATCACGTCGCCCGTGAGCGATCCATCGCTGCGAATGTCGACGCGGTCGCTGGCCGTCAGATTGCCACGAACCTTGCCCAGCACCACAATCTCACGCGCATTAATGTTGGCGGAAACCACTCCGTTGCGTCCTACAGTCACGCGATTGCCGGAGAGATTGATCGAACCCTCAACTCGGCCGTCGATGTAAAGCGACTCGGAGCCGGTCACTTCGCCCTTGATCACAAGAGACTTGCCGATCGTAGCCTGATCCGCCGTAGTGGTGGCCACGGGCCGGGACACGGCAGGTTCACTTCCCATCGAAGTCATGGTTGGCGCGCTGGGCGTGGACGGGGTCGTCCGTTCCGGCTCGGCAGGGCGGGCAGGCGTCTGAGGCTGATTGGTCGGCTTCCACATGATGTAAAAGGTCCTTCCTTGTTGGGATTAGCAGTCACGGGCCGCACTTTCGTGACCAAAAAGAATTGTACTCCCGCCTGCTGAGGAAGCGCTGTGGAAAATCCTTTATTTTCAATCGAAAGTTCCTCCCACGATACGTCCTTCGGCAAAGCGCCAGCTGCGATTTCCACCCGGTCTGCATACTTTCTGCCCGCAGCCGTGTAACGATTCCCGGAATGAATGAGCTGCCTTGCTCCGATTCTCCTCTTTCGGGACTATGCTCGTGAACTCAAGTTCTCAGCTGCCAGTTCTCAGTTCTCAGTTATCGTTGTGCTGAGCAGAGAATAGGGAACAGAGAACCGAGAACAGACGAAAAACGAAATTCGCCCGCGTGAGTCTAAATAAAGTAACGGCGTCATCCTGAGTGTAGCTGTTTTTCAGGCGGAACGAAGGATCTCCCACTGAGATGAATCGAAGGATGTCCGACTGAGATGAAGTCGAAGGACCGTCCCAACCGTAGTCGGGCGACAGTAGTGGGTCATTTTGACCTTTGTCATTCCGAGCGCCTTTCTTCTGGCGCGAGGAACCTGCTTTTCCAGTGGTGGACCACTAAGGTCGCAGTCAAAGTAGCCTACTACCCGGGCGACGGCCTAGCCCGGAGGAATAAACTGCAATTGGACCACGACCGGAGCACGAGTAGCGATAAGTAAAACAGGAGCCAATATGCCAGCATCCGCAGCAGTAAACCCGTCAGTCCTCACCATCGCGCCTCCCGATTCCGCAGAGTACGCGCCCTATTTCGGCCGCTACATTTCGCTGGTGCCCGGCGCCGACATCCTAAAGACGCTCGACTCGCAGCGGCGTCAAATGCTCATGCTGCTTTCCGGCCGCGACGAGGCCGATGGCGACTTCCGCTACGCGCCCGATAAATGGAGCGCCAAAGAGGTCCTCGGCCATGTCTGCGACTCGGAGCGCATCTTCGCCTACCGCGCCCTGCGCATCGCCCGCGGCGACCAGACGCCCATGGAAGGTTTCGAGCAGGATGACTACGTCCGCAACGGCCCCTTCGGCCACGCCCCGCTTGCGGAAATCATCGAGGACTACATCGCCGTCCGCCGCGCCACCCTCACCCTGCTCCGCAACTTGGACGAGTCAGCCTGGAACCGCCGCGGCACCGCCAACAAGAACGAAGTGAGCGTCCGCGCCCTGGCCTACCTGATCGCCGGCCATGAACTGCATCACAGAAAGATTCTCGAAGAAAAATACTTCGCCGCGAGCCGCGCGTAGCCTCAGAAAGGTCCGTATCAGGGTACGGCTTCAGCCGTACCGTCAAGCGGCAACAGCGTCCGGCTTTAGCCGCTGCCCGGAATGACGGTACAGAAGCCGCGAAGCGGCGAAAGAACACAGCCCACGGCGCGAGCCCGTGGGTTAATGCGAGGAATTTCAACCAGCCCCTGAAAGGGGCGAAAGAGACGAACTGTCGAGATAGGATATTGGCCTCGGAGAACGTCGCTCGGCGACGTTTCGCCGAGAACAATTTCTTATGCACTCCGGGGCTTGGCTGCTTTTTTGGGGTTAAGCCACGGCTTACGCACGGGCTGCGTTCATTCGCCGTTCTGCGGCTGCCTGCTGCCCGGCCATTTTGATCGCGCGAATCCCAAATATATTTCTCGTCGTAAGCCACGGTGTTCTTCTTGAGAAACGCGACGAACTCCTCTTGAAACGTGTGCTTCCGATGATGTTCTTCCTGATCCGCAATATATTTTGTTACCTCTGCAACGTTTGATTCGCTGACGCTGAAGACCCCATATCCGGTTTGCCATGCAAAATCCCGGGCCCAGTTCTCGTGAACCCAACGCGATGAGTTTGCCTTTGCAACTCGAACGATTTCGGCGGCGGAATGAGCGGGGCGAATTCGGATCAGCATATGCACATGGTCAGGGGCTCCATTGATTATGAGCGCAGATCCGTGCATTTCGCGGATGATGCCTCCAAGATAAGCTAAGAGGTCGGCGCGGAAATTTTGTTTGATTTGCGGACGGCGACCATGTGTGGAGATGATTACGTGGAGCAGGATGTTGCCCGACGTGTGGGACATTTTTCTTTCGCCCCTCCGGGGCTTGGTTGCATTCGCCGGCCTTACCCACGGCTTCCGCCGTGGGTTGCATTCTTTCGCCGCGTCGCGGCTTGTCTGTCCAGGTCACCGTCTGTCCGGGTCACCGAACCATTCCGCCGAGCGTCACAATCTCACACGCCAAGGATCGGCGTCTGTGATATATGTCACGTTTGTCCCGCCTACTTTTGAACAGCTTCGCCCATAGCTCCGAAGGAGCGAAAGAATACAGCCCACGGCGCGAGCCGGGGAGGGCACGCCAGCATTCGATCAAGCCCACGAGGGGCGAAAGAAAAATTCCTCGACGACCTATATATTTGATCGCATTGAAGTCGGTGCCCGATTAGGGACGTCCGCATCGGCACCAAATTTATAAACCCCCATGCATTTTTCAAATTCACGCTTGCAATTTTTCTCATTCATCTGCTATAAACAATCCACCGAGAGCAGAAGTGTGGCAGCCGGTCGTATTTGTTGAATCTCTCGTGTCCGCCCGGCATCTAAGGTTTCAGAGAATGTAGAGTTCTCAATCGTCCCGGCCACGGGACTTGATTCGGAAACATCTTGTAGGTTTCTGAAGGGTACCTTCAAAGCAAGGACCTCCAACTAGGATCTTTTCTCAATTTTCTGTCTTCCGCTTTGGCGTGGCTTAAAAAGCCCTGCGCCGATTCATCGGCGTCTTTGCAAATCCAAAGCGGAAGGCAATATCGTTGCGTGCTGGAATGAGCTTTCGCTCTCCTGATCGCGGCGTCCCAATGTGGAAATCACGTGGAAATGCTGTGGGACGCATGCGTTGACAGGGTTTTGCGCGAACGATATGTTTGAAGGGTTTCGAGGACAGCCGGATTCGTTCTTGTGGGTTCGCCCGCAGATTCGAGTCCGTCTAGAACTGAAGGCGCGCCGCTCAGGCGGAAGGCGATTCGGTCTTTGACAACTAGGTTGAACGTGCCAGTCGTGAGAGAACGGATTCGGGCATAAGTCCGAAACGATCTCACAAGATAGACCACCGTGAACTTCTATTTATTCTTCGGAATAAAGCGGAGGCTGAACGGTGGCGCCATCCCGCGCTGTTGAAACCAAGGTGACTTTTGCCAGTTGTCTTGGATGTGCGGCGATGGCAGTCTGCCAACTACCCGTCGGCAGACATCAGGTTTCAAACGAGAGTTTGATCCTGGCTCAGAATCAACGCTGGCGGCGTGCCTAACACATGCAAGTCGAACGAGAAAGTGGAGCAATCCATGAGTAAAGTGGCGACCGGGTGAGTAACACGTGACTAACCTACCTTCGAGTGGGGGATAACCTCGGGAAACCGAGGCTAATACCGCATAACATCGGCGCTTTTAAGAAGTGCCGATCAAAGCAGCAATGCGCTGGAAGAGGGGGTCGCGGCTGATTAGCCAGTTGGCGGGGTAACGGCCCACCAAAGCGAAGATCGGTAGCCGGCCTGAGAGGGCGCACGGCCACACTGGAACTGAAACACGGTCCAGACTCCTACGGGAGGCAGCAGTGGGGAATTTTGCGCAATGGGGGAAACCCTGACGCAGCAACGCCGCGTGGAGGATGAAGCCCCTTGGGGCGTAAACTCCTTTCGACCAAGACGATAATGACGGTACTGGTGGAAGAAGCACCGGCTAACTCTGTGCCAGCAGCCGCGGTAATACAGAGGGTGCGAGCGTTGTTCGGAATTATTGGGCGTAAAGGGCGCGTAGGCGGTGCCACAAGTCACCTGTGAAATCTCTGGGCTTAACTCAGAGCCTGCAGGCGAAACTGTGGTGCTGGAGTATGGGAGAGGTGCGTGGAATTCCCGGTGTAGCGGTGAAATGCGTAGATATCGGGAGGAACACCTGTGGCGAAAGCGGCGCACTGGACCATAACTGACGCTGAGGCGCGAAAGCTAGGGGAGCAAACAGGATTAGATACCCTGGTAGTCCTAGCCCTAAACGATGATTGCTTGGTGTAGCCGGTACCCAATCCGGCTGTGCCGCAGCTAACGCGATAAGCAATCCGCCTGGGGAGTACGGTCGCAAGGCTGAAACTCAAAGGAATTGACGGGGGCCCGCACAAGCGGTGGAGCATGTGGTTCAATTCGACGCAACGCGAAGAACCTTACCTGGGCTCGAAGCGCAGTGGACCGGGGTAGAAATATCCCTTCCCCTTAAAAGGCTGCTGCGGAGGTGCTGCATGGCTGTCGTCAGCTCGTGTCGTGAGATGTTGGGTTAAGTCCCGCAACGAGCGCAACCCTTATCCCTAGTTGCCATCGGGTCAAGCCGGGCACTCTAGTGAAACTGCCTCGGATAACGAGGAGGAAGGTGGGGATGACGTCAAGTCCTCATGGCCTTTATGTCCAGGGCTACACACGTGCTACAATGGCCGGTACAAACCGTCGCAAACCCGTGAGGGGGAGCTAATCGGAAAAAGCCGGCCTCAGTTCGGATTGGAGTCTGCAACTCGACTCCATGAAGCTGGAATCGCTAGTAATCGCGGATCAGAACGCCGCGGTGAATACGTTCCCGGGCCTTGTACACACCGCCCGTCACATCACGAAAGTGGGCCGTACTAGAAGCAGGTGTGCTAACCGCAAGGAGGCAGCCTTCCAAGGTACAGCTCATGATTGGGGTGAAGTCGTAACAAGGTAGCCGTAGGAGAACCTGCGGCTGGATCACCTCCTTTCTAAGAGAGAACGTCATGGCACTCACGCGACTTCGTTTCGCGATTCGCGGTTTTCTTCAGTGAAGACTTCGATTTCTGAAACACATGAAGTTTAAACACGCGTGGGATGTTGCCATGTACCCCAAGCCGAGTCCACCACTAACCTGAGGATTTGGCGAGGGAGTCTCGTCTCGGACCTCTCTTTCTCGAATTTACAGATTTCATTATCTGTTTTCGTTCGCATGATGGTCAGCTCCGGCTTAGCTGGGGCGCACGTTCAACCTTGTCCTCGAATAAATTTTGAGCTTCTGGCTACTAGCTTCTAGCTCCTAGCTGAATCCCATCAAGATTTGGCTAGAAGCTAGCGGCTAGAAGCTGGGAGCCGAGTGCAGATCGAAACGTACGCAGATCGAAGATATAATGCAGGCTCCGGATGTTGATGGAAGAAGCGGGCCTGTAGCTCAGGTGGCTAGAGCGCACCCCTGATAAGGGTGAGGTCGATAGTTCAAGTCTATCCAGGCCCACCAGAATCAAGGTCTCAAGGTGCCAAAGTTTCATGGTTTCAAGGTGTAACGTTGAAACTCTGAAACCTTGCAACTTTGAAACTTTGCAGTTGGGGCTGTAGCTCAGCTGGGAGAGCGCCTGGTTTGCAACCAGGAGGCCACCGGTTCGATCCCGGTCAGCTCCACCAGAAATCTGCCGTGTATGGAAATGCCAAAAGAATAACGGCGCAGAGGAGCGGACGTGGAATATTTGGTCGACCGGATTTTCAATCTAGGCGGCTTGTTGGTGCCGATCGTAGCCATCATCGTTGGCGGCGCAATTGCGATCACGGTGCTGGTCCTAAAGCATCATGAGCGCATTGCGAAGATTGAGCGTGGCATTGATCCGGATGCTGGACCGCGAAGCTAGGGGTCAGAAGCTAGAGCTCAAGGCCTAGAGGTCAGAGTTTGGAGGGGGATCGATGGAGCGCTTGCTGTTGTTGATCGCGTGTATCGGCTTTGGCTTGTGGGTTTCGTACAGGCGCTTTGAACGCGTGCTTCCCTTTAAGATTGTGCGCAGGCGCAAGTGAGAGTTCAGCCTGATGTTGGGCGTCAATAAAGTTGGCGTCGAACATTGGGTTGGAGGAATTCTGGAGTTTGCACACTCTGGGATTAGTAAGACCCATACCCGCTGAGGCGGGGTGAGTGAGAAGGTTGTTGATCTTGGTTTTAGCTAACAGCTAGAAGCTAAGAGCTAGCAGCTTCTTCACGAGGACGATATTTGACAACTGAATAGATTGGGCAAATTACAAGGCGTTGTAAATTTTTATGAGTGCCTGAAAAACCCTGCTGGTGTACGTAGCATGAGGTTGCAGCGTTTCCGGTTTCAAGGTCTCGGGGCTGTCCCTGGGATGGCAAGACTGGGAGGCGTTGCAGCTGAAGCAAGCGTGCGAGGAGCAGGATCAAAGGCCCATAGAGTTTATGCGGCGTGTTCGGGTTTGTGTTTTAGCTAGTAGCTAAAAGCTAGGAGCTAGAAGCTTCCCCGAGTGTGCTGAGTAAATTTTGTGGTCAAGCTACTAAGGGCGCATGGTGGATGCCTTGGCAGAAGCAGGCGATGAAGGACGTGGCAAGCTGCGATAAGCCTCGGGGAGCCGCAAGCAGGCTTTGATCCGGGGATTTCCGAATGGGGAAACCCACGGGGGTAAAACCCCCGTACGGCGTGATGAATCCATAGTCACGCACGAGCGAACCCTGGGAAGTGAACCATCTCAGTACCAGGAGGAAAAGAAAGAAACCTCGATTCCGAGAGTAGTGGCGAGCGAAATCGGAACAGCCTAAACCGGTAAGACCTTCGGGTTCTACCGGGGTTGTAGGGTCGACAACAGTAGAGTTACCAATCCAGTCATTAGTCGAAGCCCTCTGGAAAGAGGGGCCATAGAGTGTGATAGCCACGTAGACGAAAATGACCTGGACTCGAAGTCGATACCTGAGTACCGCGGAGCACGAGAAACTTTGCGGGAAGCTACGGAGACCATTCCGTAAGGCTAAATACTAGCTTCTGACCGATAGTGAACCAGTACCGTGAGGGAAAGGCGAAAAGAACCCCAGCGAGGGGAGTGAAATAGTACCTGAAACCGTGTGCCTACAAACGGTGGGAGGACTATGCGGCGCAAGCCGAAAGTCTGACCGCGTGCCTATTGCATAATGAGCCGGCTAGTTATTCTTGTCAGCAAGGTTAAGCGAAAGCGAGCCGTAGCGAAAGCGAGTCCGAATAGGGCGATCCAGTTGGCAGGAATAGACGCGAAGCGGGATGATCTACCCTTGGCCAGGCTGAAAGTGGGGTAACACCCACTGGAGGGCCGAACGGGTGTTTGTTGAAAAAAGCTCCGATGAGCTGAGGGTAGGGGTGAAAGGCTAATCAAATTCCGTGATAGCTCGTTCTCTCCGAAATAGCTTTAGGGCTAGCCTCGGATGATTTGTCGTGGTGGTAGAGAACTGAATGGACTATGGGGCTTTCCAGCTTACAGAATCCAATCAAACTTCGAATGCCATAGAACAACCAATCCGGGAGTCAGACGGCGGGGGCTAAGCTTCGTCGTCGAGAGGAAAACAGTCCAGATCGCCTGCTAAGGTCCCAAAATACAAGCTAAGTGGGAAAGGAAGTCGGAACGCCCAGACAGCCAGGAGGTTGGCTTAGAAGCAGCCATCCTTTAAAGAAAGCGTAATAGCTCACTGGTCAAGCGGTCCGGTGCCGACAATTTAACGGGGCTTAAGCTTGTTACCGAAGCAGCGAATGCACAGAGTAACATCTGTGCGTGGTAGGAGAGCATTCCCAACAGTTTGAAGGTAGACCGAAAGGACTACTGGACGGTTGAGAAGAGACCCTGCCGGCATAAGTAGCGATAACGGAGGTGGGAACCCTCCGCGCCGAAAGTCTAAGGTTTCCTGAGAAAGGTTAATCCGCTCAGGGTCAGGCGGTCCCTAAGGCGAGGCCGACAGGCGTAGCCGATGGACATCCGGTTAATATTCCGGACCTCCCTTGTGTTCGTTATACGATGGGGTGACGCAGTAGGATAAGCAGGCCGTTCTATGGCTATAACGGTCGATGCGTGCAAGGTGTTTCTCGTAGGCAAATCCGCGGGGAAGCTATCACTGAGACGCAAAGCAGTACTCCGTATGGAGGAAAGCTGCCGATTCCACACTGCCAAGAAAAACCTCTAAGGAGAACGTAAGGGAACCGTACCTCAAACCGACACAGGTAGACGAGGAGAATATCCAAAGGCGCTCGTGAGAACAGTTGGTAAGGAACTCGGCAATATAACCCCGTAACTTCGGGAGAAGGGGTGCCCCGGTAGAGTGAGAGTTTAATCGCTCAAAGCTCGAGGGGGCCGCAGCGAAATGCGC
The DNA here is from genome assembly GCA_963801885.1 of uncultured Acidobacteriaceae bacterium. Classification (GTDB taxonomy): domain Bacteria; phylum Acidobacteriota; class Terriglobia; order Terriglobales; family Acidobacteriaceae; genus Sulfotelmatobacter. Next base: position 199,424 of record CAWDGL010000008.1, on the reverse strand, counting down.
ACTGCGACTGTTTAACAAAAACACAGGTCTCTGCAAAGTCGAAAACGACGTATAGGGGCTGACGCCTGCCCGGTGCTGGAAGGTTAAAGGGAGAGGTCAGCCGCAAGGCGAAGCTTCGAACTGAAGCCCCAGTGAACGGCGGCCGTAACTATAACGGTCCTAAGGTTAGTATTCGCTAGCCTTAGTAAAATCTGGCTATATGCTGGAAAATCTGAGTATCCCACGCTACGCGACTTAGTAAGTCAACTTAACACGTGAAAATGCGCTGGGTGCAGACAATCAGCAGGAAAGGCCAGTGGGAAAGCCCGAAATCATAACTCTGATGCGAGGTTCGTATCAGGGCACGGCTTCAGCCGTGCCGCAAGCGTGATTTTGGGAAGAAGCGAATCTGGCGCGCGAAGCGCGAGGTTTGTGGAAGGGCACGACTTCAGTCGTGCCGTAAAGGCGGCAAAATCTCGAGGGCTTCAGCCCCTGAGGTTGTGCTTCCGATCCTGCTGGAATCCTCAGAGACTATATGCCAGATTCCAATCACAAAATCCAAGAGTCAAGCGTGTGGTGAAAATTCCTTGCGAAGCCGGTGGCAACACTGGCAGGCATGGGGTTCTTCGCTTCGCTCAGAATGACAGACTTTGTGGGTTGGAAAAGATATAGTCCGAACTGCATGGCGACATGCAGAGAGTGGCAGAAATGTCCACTCCTCTTCATTGCTTCAGCTAAAGGCTAAGAGCTAATAGCTAAGAGCTCCGAAGGCGTAACAAAGTTGAGCGAAATTCCTTGTCGGGTAAGTTCCGACCTGCACGAATGGCGTAACGAAAGTGCGACTGTCTTGCCGACTGACACGGCGAACTTGTAGTGCCGGTGAAGATGCCGGTTGCCCGCAACTAGACGGAAAGACCCCGTGCACCTTTACTATACCTTTACCATGAACTATGGCCCTTGCTGCGCAGGATAGGTGGGAGGCTTTGATTCCAGGCTCTCGGGCTTGGAGGAGCCAACGGTGAGATACCACCCTGCGAGATCTGTGGTTCTAACTTACTCCCGTGAACCGGGAGAGGGACATGGTAAGGCGGGTAGTTTGACTGGGGCGGTCGCCTCCTAAACGGTAACGGAGGCGCGCGAAGCTACGCTCAGGCTGTTTGGAAATCAGCCGACGAGTGCAAAAGCATAAGCGTGGTTGACTGCGAGTCCTACAAGACGAGCAGGTACGAAAGTAGGCTTTAGTGATCCGGTGGTTCTGCATGGAAGGGCCATCGCTCAACGGATAAAAGGTACGCCGGGGATAACAGGCTGATCGGAGCCAAGAGTTCATATCGACGCTCCGGTTTGGCACCTCGATGTCGGCTCATCGCATCCTGGAGCTGTAGAAGGTTCCAAGGGTTAGGCTGTTCGCCTATTAAAGCGGTACGTGAGCTGGGTTCAGAACGTCGCGAGACAGTTCGGTCCCTATCTGTTGTGGGCGCAGGAGATTTGAGAGGACCTGTCCTTAGTACGAGAGGACCGGGATGGACGAACCTCTTGTGTTCGAGCTGTCATGCCAATGGCACCGCTCGGTAGCGAAGTTCGGTTGTGATAACCGCTGAATGCATATAAGCGGGAAGCACTCCTCAAGATGAGATCTCCCAACCCGTAAGGGATAAGAAGGGCCCAGGAAGACTACCTGGTTGATAGGCTGGAGGTGGAAGTGCAGCAATGCATGTAGCTTACCAGTACTAATCGCCCGTTCGGCTTGACCATAAAATTTACTCGGTGCAGAAAACAGTTGTCAGTTCTCAGTTGGTAGGGCGCGGCCTTCAGCCGTGTCCCAGTTCGAAACTGAACTGGAATCCAGCAATGTGTTTGGAAGTCGTTAGAAACTGAATGACTGAGAAGCAAGACTGATAACTGTGCGCCGACGCTTTTATGAAAAGCAATGCCGAAGTAATACACGTGGCAGAAATCGGAAATAAGCAAGATGAAAGTAAGCCACACCCAATCTATTCAGTTGTGAGGTTTCGTCCTCACGATCTTTGAAAAGCTCTCAGCGTCAGCGCAAAAAGAGGTTTTCCGCGAAGGTGGTTCGTGGAAGGGCACGGCTTTAGCCGTGCCGTAAAGGTGCCCAATTTGATTTGGGCTTTAGCCCCTGAGGTCGCGTTGAATAGCTGAACCGAGTTGGCGTTGAGATCCTTCGCGAAGAACGCTCAGGATTTCGGCAGCAGGCTCCCATTTGCCGCCTTCGGCGGCTGCATTCACGCCTGCTAAGCGCCTCAAGTTGTCGGTAATCATACCGCGGGGGATCCACCCGTTCCCATCCCGAACACGGAAGTTAAGCCCCGCCGGGCCGATTGTACTGCACGCGAAAGTGTGTGGGAGAGTAGGTCGTTGCCGGCATTAATAAAGGCCACGTTCAGAAATGAGCGTGGCCTTTTCCGTTTTTGTAATCTTCCATGCCCACCCCGCCTTCTGCTAGGATTTGAAGATGGCAACTGCGAAACAAGCCCAGAGTCGTCGAAACGGCGCGATGCCATCCGCTAGCGGTCGCAAGGCGCAAAAGTCGCCGAAAAAAACCTTACGCGAACTTTACGCCCGCCTCGAAAAAACTCGACCTGGCTCGCTGGAATCCAAGCGCATTTCCGAGCAAATTGTCGACGCCATCGGCTAAGTCATGGCGGCTGTCAAGATCAGGCCGCCACGAGATGCCCGCTGTCGTGCTTTCCGCGAACATCTTCTAGATCGAGTCGAGAAGCGGTTCTTCCTCGCTCCGATGGCGATAGAACTCGACGAATGGCTTAAGGCTGGACCCGAAGGCCCAGACCTGGAAGAAGCGCCAGAAGGCTGGCACAAATTCTTCGATTCCTTCACGATTTGCGGTGAAGGGGAATGCATCAAGACGCTCTTCACCATCTACGCGCCGGGAAAGCCCAGACGAGGCAGCATCGATTTGGACGAATGGGAGAGGCAGAGGTAGAGCGAATCATCTTTGACAAATCCCCGCCGGGCCGATTGTACTGCACGCGAAAGTGTGTGGGAGAGTAGGTCGTTGCCGGCATTAATAAAGGCCGTTGAGAGAAATCTCGACGGCCTTTTCCTTTTTCGGAACGTAACAGGACGTTGATTCCCGCTCATCGCGATGACGCTTGAAGTACAGCACGGCAGCCTTACAGGAGTAACTGCTACACTGTTCCTGAATGTGGGTGAAGATCTGTAGCTCTCCAGTGGTGAACTTTGCGGTCTTCATTGAGCTTCTCTCCATGCCCTGCTCGGGCTGGGAACTAACCATATAGTCAACAGTGAGTGGAAGTAAACCGACACGAGTGTGTGGTTTGGGTAGCGATTGACGCCCATTTTCCGCAAGATTCGGAAATGCTATGACCTGTATGCCGCAAGTCGCGATGCGGTTGAGGAAGTCAGGCTTGAGTTCAAGAAGACCTTCCCTAACGGGAATCTTGTGAAGGATGCTCAGTCTCGAGAAAAGTTTGAGGCGGCGGGTAAGTTGATGCAGGACGCCAGCGAAGCGTTAAGGCTCGCCATCGTGGGGCGCTCTTCGCCGCCCGAGTTACCGAAGTGGACGTCCTCAGACAAATCGTATAGCTAAATCTTCTACGCCGTTCGTAGAATTGGAATGGAGGGAGTCATGAAATTCGCATCTTTCCTGCTTACCATTCTGCTGCTGACAGGCGTAGCTTCGGGACAGACGGCTCGCGATTACTACAACGAGCTCAATCGCACAAACGGGCTGGAAGGACTCTCCGACGAATATGTTTGCTTCAAGGACGATGCGACTGACGACATATTCTTCACGATCTCCAAGGGCAACGACATCAAGCGTGGCTTGCTGCTTTTGAACGCAGACCAGAAGAAGATGAAGACCTCGGACATCAACAAATTTGCGAACACTCTCGTGGTGACGAACTATACGAAGGGCGTGGCGGGTGCCTTGACGTCATGGACAGGATACCGACCGCACCGGGGTCAGCACAGAAACCTTCGTTGACCGAGGGACTCTGAACAAGAAAGCGATGGCTCTCCGTTCACGATCAACTGGAAGACGCTTCTGTTAAGAGATCGGTCAGCGTTGCGGGTAAGGTCGGAGACTATGCAGTGTATGGGAAGTATGAAGACCGGACGAGTTCTCAACAAATAAAAGAAAAGCCGGGGACTGCTCCCCTGTCAAGTTCACCTTTCGCCAACATCGATGAATCGATAAACCGGGGACAGACGGAACTGTCCCTATTCTTTAGTTACCAGTCGATCCGCTTGGTTCCGGCCACCAAATCGAAATGGCGATCGCGGCTCAAGAGGGGCAGAGAATGCTGCCGGCACAGCGCGGCAATCCAGATGTCATTGGTTGGAATCGGCTTGCCTTTGCGCTTTAGTTCGAGAGTGATCTCCGCATAATAATGTGTGGTCGGCTCCTGAATGTCCAGCACCAGACAGTCAGGGAGCAGTTCCGCCAGCCAGCTTTCGTAGCTGGCCCGATTGCGCGATTGGGCGGCGCCATGGCGATACTCGCCGAGCACAATCACCGGGAGCACCATCTGTTCGGCGCGGGCGAGAAGGGCAACCACTCCAGGGTCATCGTCCGCTGCCGCCGACAAGGCGTTGGTATCAAGAATCATTTCTGTTGGGGATCATTTCTAAAGGATCATTTCTACATTTCTAGAGAATCATTTTCCAGAGAATCACTGCCAGACTTCCCGATCGATCTGCTCGAACGCTTCTTCCACCCGCTTTTCGACTTGCTTTCTTTCCTTATGTAAGTGTTTGAGCTTTCCCAGATGTTTCATCCACGGCTTTTCGTGGGAGGTAGTTCCCAGTTTCTCTTGGACCGCCTCGGTGACGAGCTGGCGCAGAGGAATTCCGCGTTGGGCGGCTGCTGACTTTGCGCGGCGAAACAAAAAATCGGGGATCTCAAGGGTTGTTTTCACTTTCCCATATTACCATATTTATGGGTAGGATCGGGAAGCTTCCCGCCAGCCATCCTCGCGGCGCATCCCACACTGCTCTCCCTCTCATCCAGGAATCGCAATGAAACAAATTTCGGAGAGATTACAGGCGCTTTCTCCAGTATCCGGGTTTGCGGCTGGTGTGAGCAACCGCTATGATCTGGATCTTTTCTGCTGCCTGCTCGCGATAAACCAAAATGTAGGGAAATCCGCGCAGGAGAAACCTGCGTGTCGAGAATGGACCAGAAACCCAACGTTGTGGGGCAGCGGCAATCTGCGTCAGAGCGCGATCTACTTCCGCGTCGAATCGAACGGCAGCGTCAGGGCTGCGTTCCAAATATCATTCAAATGCCGCGTCCTATTCGGCGCCGGCTTCATCGTGAAACTCAATCCGTCTAGTGGGCACGCGGCAGCTTCGCTAAGTTTCGCTCCCGTACTTCTTCCCAAGGAATGGTCTTTGCCTTGCCCGAGTCGAGTTCCGCGATGCGATTGCCGATCTCGGTTTCCCATGCGGCCATCACGCCCTCATCGACTTTCCCGCCGAGGTTGGAGATGAGCGAATCCGCCAGCGCCTCCTGCTCCTCCACCGATAGCGTGAGCGCGCGCTCCAGCAGTTTCGAAACTTCAGGCGTCATCTGCGCCATGTGCACCTCACTGGGCCATTCTACCAACCGAGCGGAAGACATCATAGACGCCTGTTTTAGGCTACGGATTCGCAGGCGGGTTCAGCAGTTCACAATGGTCGACGCACTTTACCGTGTTGGCCTCGACGGTCGCTTTCTTCTTGCCGGAAAAATCAATGTCGGGGAGGATCAGCAGGGTTTGCGTGCCGTTGGCGACGTTGAAGGTGCAGTTGAAGCTCATGGATTGGACGCCACGTTCCTTGCAGCCGGTTTGGTCGAGGGCGTCGGTTAGGGTTACGGTCTTGTCGTAGACCTGGTCGGCAAGATGCGATGGCAGCAGAGCGACCGTCAGCGGGATGGGCGACTTGATCTTCACGCTGAGTTCCTGGCCGTCGTGGTCGGGAGTCATGAGGCTGTAGACCTTGGGTACCGGCGTGATCTGGTATTTCTCATCGAGAATGCGCCGCCAGTGGAACTCCGGCTGAATGCAATTGAAGTACTGGATGTGAAGATCGTTCGGCGAAATGAATTGCCGCACTCCGGGTCCGAGAATGGCGCCAATGGTGGTGACGACGGGCCTCTCCGGCCTGCGCTCATCACGAAAAGTAATAATCATCGGGCGGTCGGAGGGAAGATGACACTCATAAACCGCGTTGGTGACATGCTCCTTCACGCAGAGGAAGCTGAAGTTCGCAGGGATTCCGGGGCGCTGCATGGCGGCGTTCCATTCGTCGGCCCAAGCCATGGCCACGGTGACGGGATATCTGGAGCCGATCTGCACATGCATGTCGCCGCCGCCGACAGCGGGATAGTAGACGCGACCGGCGTGGAGGCTGGCGGGCTCCAAAGGGATTGTCGCGCTGTCGGCAGGGCTCCAGTAAAGGCTATTTTGCGCGGGCGAACTGGCGGCGAAGGCGCAGACAAGCAGCACCGCGAAAATGGAAAAGTCCCTCATGCTGGAAGTATTCGCTGTGCCACTGCGCGTGTCCTAGCGAATTCGCGAGGGAAGAATTACGAAGGTACCAATAGATATGGAACGGACGGGTCTTTCGGCTTCGCTCAGGTCGGGCTCTTGCCGTTAAATTGCGAGGATTGCGAGGAGAAGATTTCTGCAATCGGCCTCCGCGAAAAAGATAGCGGACCGGGCGGTCGAGGTGTATTCTCCCTTCGCCGTCGAGGCGAATCGAAGTCCGGAGCCCACTTCCATGTCGACTACTGATTTAGAACCCGCGGGGACTGCTGTTGTTCCGGTAAAAAAGATCAGCCCGAGACCCGTGACTGGCCGGAACGGGATCGTGCAGCGATATTTTTATTTCGGGATGTCGCTGCTGCTCGCCGCGATTGTGGTGAGCGGCTTCCAGCGTACGGCCAACGAGAATCTATTCCATCCAGTCATCCCGCGACCGTTCATTCTGTGGATTCATGGCGCAGTTTTCGCCGGATGGGTGATCTTTTTCATTCTTCAGTCCACGTTGGTCCGCGTGCGCAAAGTCAGTTGGCATCGGTCCGTTGGCTGGTTTGGCGCTGGGCTTGCCTCCGTGATGGTTCCTCTAGGCACGGCCACGGCAATCATCATGGCCCGCTTTAACATGGTGCGACTCCATCAGGGCGAGAGCGACGCGCATGCTTTTCTGAGCATTCCGTTCTATGACATGGTCGCCTTTGGCGTGCTGATTGCGCTTGCCATCTATTGGCGCACGAAGCCAGAGCTGCATCGCCGGTTGATCTTTATTGCCACCTGCGGGCTGATGGATGCGCCGGTTGCCCGCTTCGCCTACGTGTTCGACCATAATCTTTTCTTCCCGTTCCTGGACCTGTTGATCGTTCTTGGCGTGGGGCGCGATCTGCTGGTTGATCGGCGCGTCCACAAGGTGTATCGCTATGCGCTGCCGTTATTGATCGTGGGCCAGAGCCTTGCGGTCTACATGTGGCGGGGCAATCCTTCCTGGTGGCAGGGAATCACCCACATGATTCTGGGATAAGGGCGGACGAATGCGTCCGCCCCTATACGTCCGTGCCGTTATGCTGCGGCTTGTTGTTGATAGGCTGGCACAAACGATTCGGCTACGAAGGTTTCGAACATGGTTGGTGTGGTGTTCTGCGAGGTGCGAGTTTCCAGGGCGCGCATGTATCCGGAGTTGAGTGAGGCGATCATCTCCAGAAGCAGTTTGGCGAATTGTTCGGACATTCCCATTTGAACCAGGACAGCTCGGAATTGATCGTCGGGCGCCTGAACGTATTTGAGATCGGGCTTGCCGATGGTCTTGCCAATAATTGTGGTGGCTTCGGCGTAAGTCAGATCGCGTTGTCCCTGCAGTTCACGCGTATGTTTGCCCTGAAAGTTGGGATGCAAGAGCGCGTCGGCCGCTGCGGCTCCAATGTCGCGCGTAGCGATCATGGGAAGTTTTAGATCGGCGCGAAGAGGAGTGGTCACAGCTCCCATCTGGCGGATGGCGTTCGCCTGGCCAAGAGTATTTTCCATGAAGTAGCCGGCGCGCAGGTGGAGCACATTCGCGCCGCTGATCTGGTTGAGCTTTTGTTCGAGATGGTAGAGGCCAACTACGGGACCGGTCTGGCTCGACTTATCGGCTCCAATGCTGCTGAGTGCAACTACGTTTTTGATGCCCGCATTTTTTACGGCGGCGGCGATGGCGTCGCCGACTTGGTTCGAATAGCCGAGCGGGTCTTTGCTGGTGGGATTCGGTGGAATCATGACGTAGGCCGCGTCTGCCTGATGGAAGGCTTTGGCGAGAGCGCTGGCATCGCTCACATCCGCGATGAACGGCTCTGCACCTTTCGCGGTGAGGGCCTGTAAATGGGCTGCGTTTCTGCCGACGACACGAACTTTCTGCCCGCGGGTAAGAAGGTTGTTCGCCACGATGTGTCCGGTGTTGCCACTTGCTCCTAGTACAACGTACATAAATTTACCTCCTATTTCATGTTTGGATGCCCGAGCCTGCGGATTGGACTCGTATGCGCCCAGCCGTCGGATTCCGGCTGAGAAGATCGCGACTGCGATGTCTCGTCTTGCAAATCGCAGGACAGAAGTCATCACGACGTGTACTTTATCAATACCGCAAAGGGTCTCAGGTACAATCCAACTACGACCCCGCCATGCGCAAGGCCGCGTTGCTTTACAACCCGGACTCCGGCGGCAGCAAACAGCGCCAGCGGGAATTGGAAGCCGCGCTGGACGTGCTTCGAGGCGCAGGCGTGGAAGCGGATCTGGTGGCCACCGATTCGCCAGGGCATGCCGCTGACGAAACTCGCCGCGCCGCCGGAGCCGGTTGCGACACGATTTTTGCCTGCGGCGGCGACGGCACAATCCACAACATTATTCAGGTATTGGCCAACTCTTCGACGGCGCTCGCGATTCTGCCGATGGGCACGGCCAACGCGCTCGCACATGACATCGGTCTCCCACTCAAAGTTGTAGCCGCAGCCAGAGCCGCGTTATCGGCCGCTCCGCGGCGCATCGCGCTGGGCCAGGTCAGCTTCGCGGACATGAAAGGCAATCGCGGCAGCCGCTTTTTCGTGGTCGCTGCGGGCGTCGGCGTTGACGCTCATCTTTTTTACAAACTTCACACCGGCGCTAAACAAAAGATGGGCATGTATGCCTACTATGCCAAGGCGTGGCATATGTGGTGCACGTATCCGATGACGCGGTTTACCGCAGAATATTCCTACGACGGATCGAACACCTCTGACGCCGTCGACGTCACCGAGTTGCTGGCCGTCCGCATTCGCAACTTCGGCGGAGTTTTGCAGGAGCTCGCCCCCGGCGCGTCTTTAGACCGCGATGACGTGCGCGTGGTTTTCTGTCGCACGGCCAGCCGGGCGGCGTATCTCGCGTATGTGATCCGCGGCCTGCTCGGCCTGCCGTGGACGATTCGCGGCATCGATTTGGCTCACAGCACTCGAGTGTCGTGCCGGTACCGGTCGCCTGCGGCTCTTCCGCAAGGCCGACCTTCACAAGGGCAAACAAAGATTTATGTCGAGGCCGATGGCGAACTCCTGGGCACGTTGCCAATTGAAATTACGGTGGTTCCGAACGCGCTGACCCTGCTGGCTCCGCCGCGCTGATTCGCGAGGTTTTAAGTTGGCGTGCTGAGCTTCGTCGCCTTAGATCTTTTCGGCGTCGCTCAGGAGTAAAAATAGTTTTGCGTCATCCCGAGCGGAGCCGCTCTTCAGGCGGAGCGAGGGATCTCCTGAACTTCTGCAGCAGTCGATCAGCGGAAGCGATGCGGGTAGCGCGTTTCATCCGGGCAGAATAGAATCCTTCCATCTCCTGGAACCCATCGCTTGGAACCCATCACTCACTTTCTGACCGGCGCATGCATGGGACGCGCCGGCCTCAATCGCTACACGGCTCTGGCCACGCTCACGCTCACTCTGGCTGCCGAGGCTCCAGACCTCGACATAATTGGCGGGATGGTGCGCGGCCCGGCGTTCGGCTTTGCGCATCATCGCGGATTCACGCACTCCTTTGTCGGCATTCTGATTGACGCACTCGTTGTGGTCGGGTTCGTGTATTTGATTTGGCGTCTTCGCGGCCGCAAGATTAAAGATCCGAATCTTCCCCCACGCTGGGGTCTGCTCTATTTTTACGCGTGCCTGGCCGGGCTCAGCCACATTCTGCTCGACTACACCAATAATTATGGAGTGCGGCCTTTCTGGCCGTTTTCTGAGAAGTGGTATTCGTGGGATATCGTTTTCATTTTCGAGCCGGTGATGTTCGCGCTTCTCCTTCTCGGATTGATCGTGCCGTCGATCTTCAATCTTATCGACAAAGAAATCGGCGCTCGTAACCGCGGGCCGCGTGGACGAGTTGCCGCCACGCTGGCGCTGGTTGGCGTCGTGCTGCTATGGGGCTTGCGCGATTACGAACACCGGCGCGCGGTGAACGCCCTCGAAGCGCGCACTTACAACGGAGTCGATCCGCTGCGAGTCTCCGCTTATCCGAAGTGGATCGATCCTTTCCACTGGTATGGAGTGGTGGAAACGCCCGCATTCTTTGCGCTGGCGCCGGTCAACTCGCTTACGTCGGAGGTCGATCCCGATGGGCGTCTGGAGATTCGCTACAAGCCGGAAGAAACGCCAGTGACGCTGGCCGCAAAAAAATCCTATGTGGGACGCGTGTTTCTGGATTGGGCGCAATATCCGATTACTGAAACCGAAACGCTGCAACCGCCGCAGCAGGGATTCGATGTCGTTTTCGTGGATCTGCGCTTTGCCGGGATTTCCATTGCCGGCCGCTCCAGTAGCCGCGCTTTGAGCAAGACTGTGCGGATTGATTCGAAGCTGAATGTCGTGGGAGATGTTTATGAAACACGAAAGGGCGAGATCGTGGTGCCTGAGCCTGGCTCTCGTTAGGTTGGTTGCGCGGTCGGAAACGCGGTGGCGCTCGGCGATAGAAGTTGCGCGGGAGATCCCTCGTCCCGCTCGAAAAAGCGCGGGCCTTCGGGATGACGCCGGGAAATCAACTAGTGTTTTGATAGGAGCAGGATCCCGCCGGATTCGATCCTTCTCTTGACGGCAGCCGCTCCAGCGCCCAGAATAGAATCTCCGGTCGAGGCGCTTCCTTTCGAGGTGGATCATGCTGGCATATATATTCATTCTGTTTGCGGTGGTGTTTCGGTTTATTCCTCATCCCATGGCATTTACTCCGGTGGGAGCGGCACTTCTTTTCTTTGGCGCACGCGGACCGCGCCGTCAAATCTGGTTTCCGCTGGCGCTGCTCGCGGCTTCCGACGTGATCCTGACGACCATGGTCTACCGCTATCCTTTCAGCTGGGATCATTTCGTCACCTGGGCGTGGTATGCGGGGATGCTGTGGCTGGGCACGAGTCTTAAGCAAAACGCGGGAGCCTTGCGCATTCTGGGTTCTGCGCTGGCCGGGTCGGTTTCATTTTTTCTGGTCAGTAATTTTGCCGTCTGGGCCGCATGGGATATGTATCCGCGAACCGCGGGCGGCTTGCTGGCCTGCTACGGCGCGGGCGTTCCTTTCTTCCGCCATGCTGTCGCCGGCGATTTGCTCTTCGCCGCAGCCATGTTCGCCACACCGGTTGTGGTGCATGCCGTTTCCCAGTGGTGGCAAAAGTCCAACGACCACATCGCTGCCGCGTAGGCAAGGCGATGAAGAATTCCAGATCAATCACCAGTAAAGGTCAAATCACCGTCCCCCGAGAAATTCGTAAACGCCTTGGGCTAGAAGCTGGCGATCGCGTCGAATTTGTCATCGAGGAAGGTCGCACCGTGATGCGGCCAGCCCGCTCGGAAGTCAACCCATTCGGTAGGTATATCGGAATTTTGAGGCCGTTTCGCGACGGGCAAGCGGGCATAAAAGCTTGGATCGACGAGATGCGAAGCGATAAAGATTACCGATGAGGATGACCCTCGACGCCAAGCGCTATCACCAGGATTTTCCGAAACTTCGAATCGTCTGAACGCCCGCTACGGTATCAGCAATATCTTTCCCGTGGTTTTTCTTCCTTCCAGGTCGTGATGCGCCTGCTGCACTTCAGCCAAAGGATAAGTGTGTTCAATCCGCAACTTGAGTTTGCCGGAAGCGATCATGGAAAACACCGCACCCGATCGCGCCACCAATTCTTCGCGGGTCGCGATGTAGTGCATCAGCGAAGGCCGGGTCACATAGAGCGATCCTTTCTGCGACAGCGCAATCAAATCGAATGGAGGCACCGCGCCGCTCGATCCGCCGAAAAGCACCATCATCCCGCGCGGCCGCAAAACGTTCAGCCCTTTTTCGAAGGTTGTTTTTCCAACCGAATCGTAGACCACGTCAACGCCCTTGCCGCCGGTCAGCCGTTTCGTCTCAACTTCAAAATCGGATTGCGTGTAGAGAATCACTTCGTCCGCGCCGGCCTCGCGCGCCAGCTTCGCTTTTTCCTCGGTGGACACCGTACCGATGACTCGCGCGCCGATGTTGTGCGCCATCTGCACCAACAGTAATCCCACCCCGCCCGCTGCTGCATGCACCAGCGCGGTTTCGCCGCGCTTCAACGGATAAGTGTCATGCGACAAATACTGCGCTGTCATACCCTGCAACATCGCGGCCGCAGCCTGTTGATCCGTAACGCCATCCGGAATTGGCACTAATTGAGCCGCGGGAATCGCAGCATACTCCGCGTACGATCCCATGGGCCCGCTCCACGCCACGCGATCGCCATTCTTGACCGAAGTCACGTCGGTGCCCACAGCATTCACCACGCCGGCGCCTTCCTGCCCCAGCACAAAAGGCGGAAGAGCTTTGTAGCGGCCCTCGCGAAAATATACGTCGATAAAGTTCACGCCCGAAGCGGTCAACTTCACGACCGCCTCATTCGCCTTCGGCTGCGGAACCGACAAATCCACCAGTTCCATCGCCTCGGGCCCGCCTGTTTGCTTGACTTGAATCGCTTTCATAAAAGTGGATTCCTGAATGAAAAAGAAGTTGCGCAGCTGATTTTACATGGAATGAGCTTGAACCCTGGCGGACGCGAATTCGTACTGTGGCATATTCGTAGCGTAGCTGATTCGTATCAGGGCACGGCTTCAGCCGTGCCGATTCGATGTTCGATTCCGAACAACCGCTTGTCGAATTCGAACACTTTCCCGGATGGCTATCGAAGTCCGGACTCGTTTTCAAAGAGTTGTCCGGAGCGCCGTTGGCGACCAGCTTGCTTTCAGCAACGGAGGACTAACACGCACCAGGGAGTGTCATGCAAAATTTTCTCGACGATTTTCGCTATGCTCTGCGGCAACTTCGCAAGAACCCGGGTTTCGCCACGGTCGCGATCTTAACCCTGGCGCTCGGATTAGGAGCGAACAGCGCAATTTTCAGTGTCGTGGATGCGGTCTTGCTCCGTCCACTTCCTTTTTATGCCCCCAGCCGCCTGGTCGAAGTGAAACCTACCGAGACCGGCCGGCGCGACGATATTGGCGTGTCTTATCCCACGTTTTTGGATTGGCGAGCGCAGAACCATGTCTTCGAAGCGCCTCTCGGTATTTCGCCAAGATGATTTCACGCTCACAGGACGAGGCGAAGCCGCGCATCTCACCGGCGGCGTGGTTTCGGCAAATCTATTTTCCGTACTCGGCGTCGCCCCCGCATTGGGCAGAAATTTTATTCCCCAGGAAGACACGCCGAGCAGTGCCGGCTTGCCGGTTATTTTGAGCCATAGACTTTGGCAAAGCCGTTTTGGATCCGATCCGAAAATCCTTGGCCAGACCCTGACTTTGGACGGTCAAACCTTTGCAGTCGTAGGCGTGATGCCGGCGAGTTTTCAATTTCCGGTGCAGCGCACTCCAGTTGAATTCTGGACCACCATCGCTCTCGACGGGCAACCGATAAATGGCTCGCCGCCAATGACCGCGCAGCGCGGCGTTGCCTACCTCGATGCGATCGCCCGCCTCAAGCCGAAGTCACAATCGAAGCTGCGCAGACCGAGATGGCGGGAATTCAGGACGGCCTCAACCGCCAATATCCTGAGAACCGGCCCAAAGGAATGAGCCTGGTTCCGGAAGCGAAAGCGGTTGTCGGCGATATGCGCCCCGGCCTGCTGATCCTGCTGGGAGCGGTTGCTCTGGTTCTGCTCATCGCCTGCGCCAACCTGTCGAATCTATTGTTGGCCAGAGCCGCGGCCCGCAGCAAGGAAATCAGTGTGCGCAGCGCTTTGGGAGCTACGCGCTGGATGATTGTGCGTCAATTGCTGGCGGAAAGTATTTTGCTGGCAGCCGCGGGCGCGGTGGCGGGGCTCGCCCTGGCAGCATGGGGAGTGAAATTGCTGATCGCATTGGCGCCTGCCGATCTGCCAAGAATTACTGAGACCGGCCTCAACCTGCATGTGCTAATCTTCACCGCCGTAATGGCGATTGGAACCAGCGTTTTATTTGGCCTGGTTCCGGCTCTGCAGGCTGCGAGACCGCAGCTGGCCGCGGTTCTGAATGAAGGTGGCCGAAGCCGAACCGACACTGTGGCGCGCGGCCGTCTAAGGTCTGCCTTAGTCGTCACGGAAATGGCTCTCGCCATGGTTCTGCTGGTCGGCGCCGGCCTGTTGTTGCGAAGCCTTCTGGGATTGGGAAGAGTCGATCCAGGCTTTGCAAAAGATCACGTCATTACCTTCGGACTCGACTTGCCTGGCCGCTACGGACAGCCGCAGAGAGTCGCGTTCTACCGGGACCTCTTGCAGCAGATTCGTGCCACTCCGGGCGTGCGCTCCGCCAGCGCCGCGCTTCCGCTTCCGCTTTCGGCCGACGACATAAAAACTGCTTTCGAAATCGAAGGCCGGCCCATGAAGCACTCTGAGTTTCCGGTTACAACCTTGCATATCATCGATCAGGAATATTTCCACACTCTCGGAATTCCGCTCTTGAGCGGCCGTGAGTTCAACCTGCAGGATGATGCTGAAGGAGCGACGCCGGTGGTCATCATCAGCGAGAGGCTTGCCCGGCAAGTGTTCCCCGGAGTCGATCCGGTCGGCCGGAGGATCAAGCCCGGCATCTCGAGCGGAAAGAGCGGAGAGCCTATGCGGGTGATCGTAGGCGTGGTGGGGGACGTGAAGGCGGAAGGCCTGAGTGCTCCGGCCATTCCGGAATCCTATGTGCCCTACGCGCAGTTGCCGTTCGCATCGATGTCTGTAGTGGTTAGCACCAGCATCGCGCCCGCGAGCATCGTGCCCACGCTCACCGGCGAGGTTCAGTCCGTGGATAGCGCCCTGCCTCTTTTGCACGTGAAAACTTTGGATGAGTATGTGGACGATTCCATCGTCGGCACACGCTTCGAGGCCTTCCTGCTCGGCTCCTTCGGAGCACTCGCATTCGCGCTTACGGCGGTTGGGCTTTATGGAGTGGTTTCGTATACAGTGGTCCAGCGTACGCGCGAAATGGGCATTCGCCTGGCCCTCGGCGCCGACCGGTCCGCAATCCTGGGCATGGTGGTCAAGAATGGAATGCTTCTGGCCTGTGCCGGTGCAGTGATCGGCCTGGCCGCTGCGTTTCTTCTGACGCGGCTCATGGCCAGCCTGCTATTCGGCGTAGGACCGACAGATCCGCTAACGTTTCTGTGCGTTCCCATCGCACTGATCGGCGTCGCCGTTCTGGCCAGCTACATTCCAGCGCGCCGCGCAGCGAGAGTCGACCCTCTGGTCGCGTTGCGCTACGAATAGACGAAATCTCCTTGCGGCCGATGCGAGCTGGGCCGACTCTGCTACACTGGCACGTCCCATCGCAAGGAGTCGTTCATGGCCGAGAAGAAACCGCAGACTTTTGCGAATCACACCCGCTTTGATCCGCCGTTTCATTTTTATCTTGCGCCCATCTTTGTGCTGGCGCTGATCCTTACTCTGGTCCACTTCTTTGCCCACATCAATCACGGTGATCTGCGCGATCACATCCACGCCGTGTTGCTGATTCTGTTGGCCGTGGCCTTTCTGCTCTGGCTGGGCAAAACACGTATGTACGCGCTCAAGGTGCAGGATCGCGTGATCCGACTGGAAGAACGGCTTCGACTGATGCAGCTTCTGCAAGAGCCTTTGCGCTCGCGCATTCCCGAGTTGACCGTGGATCAACTCTGCGGTTTGCGTTTCGCCTCGGATGCCGAGGTTCCGAAGCTGGTCGAACGCGCGCTGAATGAAAAGCTGTCCCGTGCCGATATCAAGAAGGCGATTCAGAACTGGCGGCCGGATTACTGGCGAGTGTGAAGCGGCGGCTTCGGACCTCGGACCTCGGACCTCGCAGACGTCGACTTCGGCCCTGCAATTCAGATCGCGCCGGCGCGAGAACGTCGGCTTCCGACTTCGCTGCGAAGGCCGACAACCGAGGCTAGGGAGCACTCATCCAATTTCAGAGGCCGAGAGCAAAGTTTGAAGTCCGAAGTCTGAAGTCCAAGGTCTGAAGTCCAAGGTCTGAGGTCCAAGGTCTGAGGTCCAAAGTCCGAGGTCCGGTAACCGCTGGCATTGATGCCGAAAGTAACCCGGCGCGAAGCGTTTCGGCGTTGACCCTGGGCAGATGACCGAGTACGATTTTGCTAGAATTCCGCGGGCCTCGGCAGCTTGGGTGAAGTACGTATCTGATAGAGAAATATGCGATTAGCAGGCCTTTATATTCGAACCTCTGTCTTGGCTTCGGCAGCCTTGGCCGCATCCGCCTGCCAAACCGCCCAAAAGCCGGTTTCACTTCTGCCGCCGGGCAAGGCCCCAGCCCTGAAGCAGGCTCCCGCTCCAGCTACAACTGCCTCCGCTCCAACAACTTCAACTGCTCAGGCAGACGATACGTCGGCGCAAAAATCGGCAGCGCAAAAGTCAACGCCAGATGAAACTGTTTCACCAGCGCCCGCCGATCCCGTCTCAGATCCCGTCGCCAGGTTGATCGATAAAGTTGAAAAGGAATACCAGGCGGGCTTGTCGGACCATCAGGCGGACAAGACCGATGAGGCCAAAGAGAACTTCGATAACGCGCTGAACGATCTGCTGGGAAGCAATCTTGATATCCGCTCGGATGGCCGCCTGCAAGCTGAATTCGACCGCATTGTTGCTGGCGTGAATGAGCTTTATCCCGGCGGCCCTGCCGCAGCCGACGCCGATGCGCAACAGAAGTCGGAGCCCGCGCCAATCGACGAGACCAACGGCCTTACGCCTACGGTCGATGCCAACGTTAAAGCCAAAGCCCAAGCCGAGATTAAGAACACGCATTCGGACCTGCCGCTGATGATGACCGACCAAGTCGCCGGTTTCATCACTTACTTTTCGGGGCGCGGGCGCGGCTCCTTTGAACGCGCCTTTGCCCGCTCGGGACGCTACCACGACATGATCGTCGCGACCTTGAAGCAGGAGGGCGTGCCGCAGGATTTGATTTATCTCGCGCAAGCCGAGTCCGGATTCCATCCCCTCGCGGTTTCGCGCGTAGGAGCTCGCGGCATCTGGCAGTTCATGGGCAGTCGCGCCCGCGGATACGGCCTTTCGCACAACATGTGGGTTGACGATCGGCAGGATCCCGAAAAATCCACGCGTGCCGCAGCCCGCCATTTGAAAGACCTCTATAACCAGTTCGGCGACTGGTATCTGGCCATGGCCGCCTACAACTCCGGCCCCGGCACGGTGCAGGCTGCGGTAAAGCGCACCGGCTATGCCGATTTCTGGGAACTCTATCGCCGCAATGTCCTCCCGAAGGAAACGCGCAACTACGTGCCGATCATTCTCGCCGTCACCATCATGACCAAGAACCCGTCGCAGTACGGGCTGGACGATGTGGTCATGGAGAAACCCGTGGACTATGACCGGGTCACGATCAGCTATCCAGTGGACTTACGCTTGGTGGCGGAATGCGTGGGTTCAACCCCGAGCGAACTGCAGGATTTGAATCCCAGCCTGTTGCGGATGACCACGCCGCGCGAGGGTAAATTCGAGCTCCACCTGCCTGCCGGCACGGAACAGCAATATCAAACCGCGATTGCCACTATTCCCACCGACATGCGGCTCTGGTGGCGCTATCACACGGTACAACCCGGAGAGACTCTCGCATCTTTGGCGCGGAACTATCACACTACGGCCAAGTCAATCGCGACCGCAAATCATCTCGAAGACGCAGAATTGACAGACGATGCGAAGTTGGTCATTCCCGTCACGCCCGGGAAGCATCCAGCCAGCGATACCGCGACCTACGCCCGCCGCATCACTCGGTATCACGTTCGCTCCGGGGATACAGTTGAGACGGTTGCCGATAACTTTGGTATTTCGCCGGTAATGTTGCGCCGCTGGAACGGCATTCACGGCGACAGCCTTCGCGGACGCCGGGTTCTGGCGCTGCACCTGCCCATTTCGCCGGGCGCGCATGAAGACGAAGTCGCCGCGCGAAGCAAGTCGAAACATCCGAAGGCCACGCAGACGGCCAGCGTGAAGCCACCCGCCACCAAGTCCGCGGAGATCGAACGCGAGCCCACCGTACAAGCGGCTGTAGTTCACCACAAAGTGAAAAGTGGCGAGACCCTGTACTCCATCGCCAACGCCTACCGAACCACCGTCGCCGCGCTCAAGCGCGACAACCGAAACATCGCCGTCATTCGTCCCGGCATGATTCTCATCGTGCAAGCTTCCCGATAAGATTCCCCATAAGAATTTTTCTTTGCTTTTGCATTTCTTACCTTTTCTTCTTCCCTTTTCCTGCTCCGCTGTGATAACAGGATAGCGAGTGGTTTGTGAGTCGCCGGTTGTTGCCGGCGACACGGAATGTCGTGCTATAATCGCGCGCCGTTCCAGCAGAAGTTTCCGGTGGTCTTTTAAATTCTTCGTGCCCGCAGCCGGGCCGCCCTACCCGCACCCGGCCGCCACTGAAATCAGGAGGAGCAATGACGTTTAACGATCCCACGCTGTATGCACGTGATGAAGAAGAGGAATTCGGCGACAGCGGCGCTTACAGCGAGTCGCTGGAAGAAGATTTCGAGGAAGAAGAAGAGGAGGAAGAATCCGGCACGCCGTCTCCCGAGACGAATGAGTCGGAACCGGTCACAGCCCCTCCCGCGCCCAAGCCCAAACCAGCACCAGCCGCTCCCAGTGGCGGAGGCGGAGGCAGCAAGCCCCCTGCCAAAAAGAAAGCGGCAAAGAAACCCGCCAAGAAACCCGCGCCCAAAAAAGCAGCGAAAAAGGCAGCCAAGCCCGCAAAAAAGAAGGCCGCTAAGAAAGCGCCGAAGAAAGCAGCCAAGAAAAAAGCCAAGCCCGCAAAAAAGGCGGCGAAAAAAGGCAAGAAGCGCCGTTAAGTTGTTGCCTGGCCTCGTCCGCCTCCGAATGCAAGCCGCGCCCGCCAAGGCGCGGCTTTTTTTGCTTTGACTTTGCCGACACAGTTCAATTTTGGCTGAGGTTCTGTAGGTTTCGAGCGCTGCCCGGTGGCAGCAGAACTGCCATGCAGCCGGAAGCCGGGAAACAACTGAGTTCGGCCCGGCGAAGAATCTTACCCTGGCTGCCGGAGGGGAATTCCACCTGATAACGTGCCGCTTCCAGCTTCCCCGCTAAGGTCTGCAACGATTTTTCACCGCTCACATATTTTACGGATTCAATTTTCTCCGGCGTGAATACAATTGTGAATTCCGCCGAGCCCGACAGATTGGGCAGTTTGCCAAAATCAATCGTCCGCATCTGCATGAGTTGTTCGGTCAAGGTTTTCGACCACTCCCCATTGGACAGGCGCCGGGTTTCGCCCAGGGAAGGTTTTTTGCCCGTTAGCTTTTCATAATGTGTTGTGATTTCATCGGCCAGCGCTTGCCGCTCGGGGGAAACGCTGTACGCGCCAAATTTCGTCGGTCCGATCGCAGCTAGCGCCAGCTCGTAAAACCGCGCGGCGTTTTTCGGTTTCGACAGCTTCTCACATATTTCTCCCAGATGTTCCCCGACGATGGGATCCTGGCCCAGTAGCCACGCGGCGCGCACGAAGTTCTCGGCTCGATGCGTGTCCCCGCTCTGGAAGTAAATCCAGCCCACCGTATCCCAGGTCAGCGAATATTCGAATGTAGTCTGCGTGCCAAGCCCCATGCTTTCCACATCCTCGGCGGATCTGGCATCCAGGCGCTTCAGAGCTTCTTCGCCATATTGCCTCGCCAGCTCCAGATCCTCTTTGTTCTCAGCCAAGGCATAGGCAACATTGTTCAGCATCAACGTATTGCCGTTTTTCTTTGTATTGTCCTTGCTTTCCGCAGAGGCAACTGCGTCGCGGATGTGCGGTATCGCTTTATCAGTCTGCCCTATCTTCAGGTATGCCGAACCCAGAGTGAATTGAAGACTGGGATTGTCCGGCGCAGTTTTGGCCGCGCCCTCCAAAACCTGTGCCGCTTCCTCGTACTTCCCTTCCTGGCTCAGCAATTGGCCAACGCTTAACGCGGCGACGTTATTCTCGGGATGTAGCTTCAATAACCTGCGCCACTCCGCAATCGCATCGTCCCGACGCCCCGCGCGAGCCAGGTAGAACACCGGTACCTGGTAGTCGCGCAAATCGTCTGGAGAAACTTCCTGCTCCTTATGAAATTCCACCAGCCCTGCATCTATTTTGCCCTGCATACAGAGCGTGCTTCCCAGATTCAGATGAGCCATGGGGTAGGTCGGCCGTACCGCGATTACTTTCTGAAACGAGTTCTCGGCGGACTTCAAATCCTGCTTTCGCATGGCGGCAAGCCCATCCTGGAACTCTTGATCGAGATCATAGCCACTCCTGTTCTCGCTGCTGCCGCCGCTGACCGTTACGCCGAAGTCCCCCTGAAGCGGCATGAAGCCGAATTCATCGTCGCCGATAGCTCTGCCGAACCTTCGAAAGCCTTCCCAGTCACCCAGCGCAAGCTCGCTTTTCTTGATTACCAGTTCGCGAGTCGTGGTTAAGACGTCGCCGCTGAAGGTGTTTGTGGTGTGGTACTCCGCATAAGGCTCAATCAGGTTAAGAGCCGCTGGCGGGGTCATCGAATAGCTGGCGGGCAGCTCCATCTGGGATCGGTAAATCAATTTTCCCGGCCCCATCAGCGGCAATGGCTCCAGCGGCTTGCGTTCGACAGAATCCTTTGTGACCTCGATTCCCATCTGCGGAAGTGGAGCAATGGTGTGGTGATTATCCCAGTCGCCAAAATTTTTCCGCAGGTAGTCATACGAGATTTTTAAAGGCTCGGCAGTCTCTCCTGGAGGACTGACGACTACGTTGCTCACCTCCCCGCCGAAGCCGACACCGTAAGAAATTCTCTGCATAGTTTGCTTCCACTGCGATTGTGAAACTTGCCGGAACACCATGCGCAGCAGGACTTCGGCGTCGCCTCGATATGACAGCTCTATATGTCCGGTGAACACGCCGTCCGAGCCCAACTTACCTTTTACGGAAATTTCCTGATCCTGCGGAAACGGTGCGTTCGGCGGCGTCGTCGCGAGCAGCGCCGCTTTTCCAGTGGGAATCAGCAGAGCTTGCTTATTTCGCAGAGTCTGGATCAGCAACTGATACGGCGCGACTTCCGGGGTGGTGTCCAGCCAGATCAGCTTGTCGCCGCTGGGAATTACGGTGATGACGTGATTGAACTGTGCTGGCGACGGAACCTCGGGATCGAGCTTCCGAGTTGCGTGAATCAGCACGGGCCATGCGTCATATCCTGCAGCCTTCAGCAGCGACGCCAGCAGCGTATGTTTGTCTTTGCAATCCCCGTAGCCGTTTTCCAATACATCTTCGGCGGCGTGCGGCTGATAGCGGCCAATCCCGAAATCCAGGCCGATATAGTGAAACTGCAGTGAGACAAAGTTGTAGATGGCACGAAATTTCTCGTCGTCGGTCTTCAGCCCCTTGGTCAGCTCTGCCGCTTTCGCCTGAATGGCGGGCGTAACCTCTACGGCTTCTTTCTGCAGTCCCGCATACCAGTTACCGACTTCTTCCCAGTTCGCGAAGGTTGTCAGCTGCACGGCCGGATTCGGCGGAATCCGGCGCGGAATCTGCATTGGATCTTTTTCCTTGACCTCCAGGTTGGAGTGCGTCCAGCGGTAAGTGCGCCGTCCGCCCTCCTCTGTCACTTGCGGTTTGAAGTCAGGGCTAACGACTTTCACATACTTGTCGGCCGGAACGCTGATCTCCAGCCGCTCGTCTTTGATAATCGCATTATCGGTGAACGAGTGCTCGAACCAGAACTGACCGGGCACTTCCGGCTTGATCACCCGAATGCGGACCAGATATTCGAGGACATCGCCGACCGCCAAACCCTTTACCGCAACATGCTTTTCATGAATGTCGCTGTAGAGTGGGGCCTCGCGGGTGACTGCGCCGGGCATGTCCTGAATGTTGTAATCCGGAGTCTTGACCACGGTTCCGTCCGGTTTTCGCACGCGTACGTAGTCGATATCGACTGCTTCGTTGGCGCTGGTGTAGGTGAAGTTCAGTACAGCGAACGTTTTTACACCAGCCTCGGCCAGCATCTTCACTTCCGCCGTTATCTCACGCGTGCCGGTTCCATCGGCCTCTGCCGACATGCGGGTGAGATAGTGCTCGATGATATAAGCTTCTTTGGAGTAGTCGCGAGAAGCCGGACCTGGTTTCTGGTCTTTGCGTAGCTCGTCTTTGCCGGGCGAGGGAGCAACAACCGGGGCGGGCGCGGTTTGAGCTGGGGGAACCGTTACCTGAGTCGTCGCCTGGCCGTGCGCCAGCAAAGCCCCGGCAAAAAACCATAGAGTGAGCAGAGACATCGATGGCATGGGGACCATCCTCCATGGGTAGCGGGGGATGCTACCTTTGACCCGATACTTTACTTCTTTGCAGCCACTGCGCCCAAGCATTTTCCGTACAACTCGAGCAGATGGGCGGCGTAGTCTTCTGGCTTGGCAGCCGAGCCGGTACCTTGAAATCCAACGCCCGAGGATGCAGTTCGGCCGTAGCCCGTGGTCATGGCGATGAATTTCATCAGATCGAGTGCAATGTCTTCGTTGCGGCGCGCGTGGCCCGAACCTGTTGCGGGAACCTCATCCATGAATCCTTCTCCTCTTCCGGAAAGAATAGGTATTTCTTCGTCGTCGAAGTCCTCGTCTTCGCACTTTTGAGTTGCGAAATCCTGACCCTGAGTTCGAAACCTCTGGCCTTCGAAATCCTGCATGATGCGAAATACTCCGCCAGAAATGATAACAGGGTCAGGTAGCCTCCGCGATTCCGCGGACGGGCACCACACCGGAATACCAACCACAGAGGGCACTGGGTTTCACAGGGTAATTCCTCTGTGATTCTCTGTGTCCTCTGTGGTTGATCTTGATCTTGACCTTGATCCTATCGCTTCACTTCGCTCATCAGCCCCATCAAGTTTTCTTCGCTGTCGCGGAAGAATGTCATCCATAAATCGTGATCGGGCATTTTTGCGAGCAAATGGGGTTCGTCTTCGAAGCGGACGCCTTTTTCTTTCATGTGAGCGTGTGCGCTCTGGATGTCGGGAACGGCGAAGTACAGAATGGAACTGGGATGATCGAATTCCGGTTTTTCCGCACGCGTCAACATCAGGCGAACGCCGCCGCAGTCGAAAAAGGCAAGTCCCGGCCCAGCCTTGAAGAGTAATTTTAGTCCCAGCGTATTTTCATAAAAACCGGAGGCGCGCTCCACGTCGTGGGCATTGATGGCGATCTGTCCGATGCGGGAGATTCCGATTGCGGCTGTTGTTGTGCTCATGGTTTGACCTCGCTCGCTGTTTTAGTTAGCATAGCTAACTATATTTCGAAAGCCTCGTCAAGCAAAAAAATGGCGTGAGGAACGAATGCACTCTGAATCTTCTCCCAATAGCTCTCGACCCGTACGACCTGGCGACGAGGTGCTGGCCGTCGCCGATCGACTGCATTCCGCCGCTATCCACTTACTGCGCCGCGTGCGCAAGCAGGACGCTGCTACCGGCGAAGGTCCGGCTCGCCTGTCGGCGCTGTCGGTGCTGGTTTTCGGCGGGGCCAAAACTCTGGGCGAACTGGCTGCCGCGGAGCAGGTGAAGCCGCCCACCATGAGCCGCATCGTGTCTGGCTTGGCGCGCAGTCGCCTGGTGGAGGTCACGGCCGATCCTAAGGACGGGCGCCGGAAACGAATTCGCGCCACCGCCAAGGGAAACCGGCTACTGCAAAAGGGGCGGCAGATGCGAATCAACTACCTCGCCTCGCAATTAGCGAAGTTGGACGAGCAGGAACGTTCCAAGCTTGGCGAGGCTGTGGGTATTCTGGAACATTTGCTGGAGGCTGGCTGGTAATCTCTCTCGCGTACTTAACCGACCGTCATCGAGCAACGGCCAAGAGGGCGCACGTCGTACAAACCAAATGTCAGAAAGCACGCATAAGCCTGGTGTTAATACCCGAGGCGCGGTGGAAAAATTCCCCAGACGACAACCTGCCGCGGATGTCCCACCTCCAACTCTAAAGCAGCAGATAGGCGTGCCGATGAAGCAGGTAGTGAAGCAGTGAAGATTGGCACGGGAAATGCTGGTGTCCAGGTTGGTTGCAGCGGTAGAAGCCACTGCGGGACCGGAAACCGGACTTGCCGCCTTGGAAAATGCAGCTATGGTGAAACGATTTGCAGTTGTCGGGATCGGTTCCTTCTGGCTGTTAGCCGCCTGCGCAGGATTATGCCAAGGCAAAGACCTGGCGGGTCCAGTCTCGAGATCAAAATCAGTAACCTTGGCGCTGCCTGACGCCCCCACTCCCAACGCCCGACTTTCTTCCGCCGGATCATCGCAGCGAATCAATTTTTATCGTTTTCCGGTTGCCGGAATGGGCCGCTTGTCCGGCGCCTTTGAGTCGATTCCGGCGGCATCCCGAAATATATCCTTCCAGACTTTGCCGCCCGGAAAAGGATTGCGCCGCTTTCTTTTGCAAATATCTCTACGTAAAGCCGCCGCGGCAAAATTTGAGGTATCAGGCATCATCCAACACCAGTTTGGTGGGTAGGGCTACGGACGCGGCTTCCAGGATTGTCGTGATCCGCGATGATTCAGGCAAGGCGCGTGTGAACAGTGCTTACTTCGTTCGACTATTAACTTCGGTCGCGGCTCACGCCGCATCCCGCCCCTATTGGGAGCGGCCAAGCGCAAAGGCGCCGTTGAGCGACTTTGGTTCCACGGTGGGTAACGATGCGGGGATGAACCTATTGCACGAATTTGGACCTGGCGTGCAGCAAATGGTGTCCGGTCACGTTCCGCAATTCGTTTCGCGGATCGAAGATCGTGTTCTCCGCCAACAAAAGCCCAAGGGAAGCGCTGCGCTCGCCGCCCGCTGAACGTCTTTCAACGAAGACTCGCCAGCAAATCATTTCGTAGTGGGCTACTTTGAGTGCGACCTTAGTGGTCCACCACTGGAAAAGCAGGTTCCTCGCGCCAGAAAAAAGGCGCTCGGAATGACAAGGTCAAATAACCCATTACCAAATCATTTCACTAAGAAGCAATTCATTTCGGCTCGCGATACCATGGTCGCAGAGCGTAAATTGACGTGCAAAGCATAAGCCAACGTGGAGGTTGAACCCATGCCCTTGAAATCTGCGCCAACATCCCAGTGTCAAGAATTCATGCCGCGAGCATCGATCGTCATTTTCGGTTCTTCAGCTCGGTCAGTACCGAGCGATCGAAAGCATTTGCGGCTTCCATGCGCTTTGGTGCCGTGCCTGGTGACAGTCTTGATGCTACTGTGCGTTGCGCTGGCTTCGGCGCAGAGCTCAAAGTCTCAGCCTCATGCGAAGGCCAGCGCCGGCAGCGATCATGCAAGCGCCGATCGGGGAAGATACATTGTTGAAGGCGTGGCCATGTGTGGACAGTGTCACACTCCGAACGACGCTGGCGGAGTTCCGGACCGCGCCCACTGGTTGCAGGGTGCGCCAGTTCCGTTTCAACCGTCGAGGCCTGCTGTCGATTGGCCGATCAATGCGCCGCGAATCGGCGGCACTCCTCTGCCCGCGAGCGATGACGACATGGTCAAACTGCTGACCACCGGAATCTGGACCACCCGCGCTCAGCTTCGCCCGCCCATGCCGCAATTTCGCATGAACCGCGCCGATGCCGAGGCCGTCGTCGCCTACCTGAAGTCCGTTACCGGGCATCAGTGAAGCGATATGCGGATCTTAGAGCCAGATACTGGGACGTTGTTGCGGATTGCTGCTACTAGAAGAGGCTATACACGCAGAAGGAATCTGCGGTATCCAGAACTACATTCTCTAGTCTGTGGCCAGGCTTTGCAAACCGATCTGTCCCTCTTGGGGAGTGCCGGGTTCTCCGACCCAGATAATCAGGAAGCGGGCATCACAGCCGTCGGAGCTTAAATTTACGACTTCGCCCGGCTTCAGCGAAAATGCCACGCCTCCCACCCGCGCGCCGCGGTGACTCACATCGATCAGGTGCGTGGCTTGCAGGCGCGGGTTTCTGCGATTCCTCGGCTGCGTCGTCTGCTATAGAGCCCGGCGCCCAAGTCTCCACCGTGAAATCCTCCTGGGCTAAATCCTCTTGAGTCAAATCGGCAGAACTTAAATCAGTAGAGCTCGAATCGGCAGAGGTCAACTCGGTATGCGTCGAATCGGCAGATGCCAATTCGGTTGTGGCCACGTCGGCGGACGCCGAATCGGTATGCGCCGTCTGATCCTGGTGTGGGCGTAACTGAACCGGCAGAGATACGACTATGCGCGGCTCACGCCGTTGATATGCGAAGGATTCGGATAGGTTGAGTTCCGGTGCTTCGCCAGTCGAAACGGCGAGTTGATGTTTTTCGAGTTCGAGAAGGAATTGTCCCTTTGTCAGCGAAGCCCCGGTACGGAACAATTCCAGAAGCGCATCGGGTTCGGCCCCGTTCGCCGGCGATGGAGTTGCAGCGCCGGCAGTGGCCGCATTATGGTCCCAATCGATTCCTTCCGGTTCCACTAACACTTCGGAAACAGTGTCCGGACTGGCAGTCATCTTCTGAATCAAGTCCTGCAAGCGCCGCCGATTTTCTGGCGTGCGTGGGATGAACTCGATTCCCATGCCGAGATCGGGATCCATCAACAGAACTTTTCCCTGCGTCTTAACGGAACAATCGGCCGCGCGCAGCAGCATCTCGACTCGGGTTTGCGGTGGAAAGGGAGACTGCGTGCGCAGGAAGCATCCTCCAAAAGTGATTCCTACTAGAGCGCAGTGGATGGGCGGGTCGTGCTTCTCTCCCGACTGCAACTGCAGCCACTCTTTCAGGCTTTGATACGAGGCGTCGGGAAGCATGGCGAATTGAATGCCGGCGTGATGGCGTTTGTCCTGCCATGCGATAGTGCCGGTCGCTTCAATTACCGTCGTGGTGTCGGGCAGCGCGAAGCTGAATCCGATGGGACCGCTTCTTTTTCCCGGAGACCCGGAAAAACGCACCGACATGCCGCCTTCGCTAAGGGTTGAGATGGAGACCTGCTCACCTTCGTCGTTATGAAAGCGGAAATAGGCGGGAATGTTCACCGGCAGCCGCACCGAGCGGCGACGCTCGCGTTTCATGAGAGCGCGGGCCGCACGAAAACTGGACTTCGCTTTTTCGGTGGAGATTGGCTTGAAGACGACGAAATTTGCTCCCAGCTTAAAGGCAGCCTGCAAATTGGTGCGCGCTTCAATGATGGCAATGGCCATGGATTTACTGTTGTGTTGGCCGGAGCGCATGCTCTTGAGCAAGCCGAAACTGCGATCATCTTTGCAGTCGATGATGACGGCGCCAAAGCTACGGCGCGCCAGCTCTTTAGCGGCGCTGACGTCATCCGCACAATGCTCTACGTCGATTTCCAATTCGCCCAACACCGACCGTAATACCCGTAGCGAGCGGTCGTCTGAGCAAACCAATAACGACGTTAAACCCATAGCGCCCTTAGGATACGGTAAACGTAATGTCATCCATAGGTTACGGGGGTAACGAAAAAGGACAGGGGCAAATCGGCAGGATTCGCCGAGGAAAACTGTGGCGGTCGACGTGCTCGTAGCAACTGTGGAAATCGCAACACGGTCTTAAGCCACTGAAAATGAGCTCGAGACCGGAAAATGTTTGCCAACATAACAGGGAATCGGAGCAACTAACTGGTTCGGAATGCGCCGTCTCGAAATGCCATCGGATTTGAGTGAATGGCTGACTGGGCGCACCTTTTGAGGTTCAACGGGGGCGGGCGAACTTCGGCCTGTAACTTCGCATCTTTTCAAAATAACCAAAAGCCAAAATAACTTAGAGCCAGGGGGAAATCGAAGTACTCCGTCTAAAGTGTGTAAGTTTTAGGAGAGCAGCGCCATGAAGTTTCGTCATTGTTTTTGCCTGGTCGTAGTACTCACTCTGCTTCTGGCCGGATGCGGAGGAGGTTCAGGGGTAGGAACGCCGCCACCCCCGCCGTCCTATCAGTTAACGGTTGCCACCCCAGCCACCGGCGCGGGGACAATTACCAGCACTCCCGCAGGAATTAATTGTCCGACGACTTGCACTGCGAGTTTTCCTGCGAGCACCCAGGTGACT
Source organism: uncultured Acidobacteriaceae bacterium (assembly GCA_963801885.1). GTDB lineage: Bacteria > Acidobacteriota > Terriglobia > Terriglobales > Acidobacteriaceae > Sulfotelmatobacter. The sequence goes on along the minus strand of CAWDGL010000008.1, from coordinate 170,945 downwards.
TTGACCGCGACCGCGGGCAGCAATTATTCCTTCGGCGGCTGGAGCGGAAATTGCTCCGGCTCTGGCACCTGCAGTGTGACCATGACGGCCGCGGCAAGCGTGACTGCGGTGTTTAATGCCGTTGCCAATTATGCATTGACTGTGGCGGAGAACGGGACCGGCACGGGAACGGTCACCAGCACTCCAGCCGGAATTAGCTGTCCGACTACCTGCTCTGCGAGTTTTGCGCAGGGTACCCAGGTCACGCTGACCCAAACTCCCGGAGCCGGCGATACCTTTGCTAGTTGGACGGGTGCGTGCACGGGAACGACAACATGCAGCGTCACCGTAACCACAGCGGAGTCCGTCACCGCGACCTTCAGCGCTCCGTCCGCCGTCAGCTACGCAGTCGCCGTGAGTGAGGCGGGGGCAGGCACTGGAACCGTCACCAGCACCCCGGCCGGAATCAGCTGCCCGGGTACATGCTCTGCGAGTTTTACGCAGGGCACTCAAGTCACGCTAAACGAAGTTCCCACAACCAATAATACTTTTACCGGTTGGTCCGGCGCGTGTACCGGAGTGGGAAGTTGCAGCGTCACTGTGAACGCAGCGGAGTCCGTGACCGCGACCTTCGGTCCCGCCAACATTTATGCCGACCTGAATCACATCATTCTCTTCGCCCAGGAGAATCGATCTTTAGATTCTTACTTCGGCGCCATGATGGGATACTGGGCGGCCAATTCCACCTTGTATGGCTTGAACGGTCAGACCTTCAACGGCCTGCCGCAGTTTAATCCGCCGGTGAATGGTGTAACCCCAGCAGCACCGACGAACCCGGGCTGCGATCCGACTGAAACTCCTGGCTGCACTCCGAGCGCCAGCTATCCCGTCCCCTCGTTTCATTTCGAATCCGAGTGTACGGAAGAGCCGAGCCCCTTCTGGAACGAAGCGCATAACGATTGGGACTACACCAACCAGGGTGATCAACCCGCAGAAAATCCGCCTCCGCTCAACGGATTCGTTTACACCGCCGCGTATGATGCCTACGCGGCATCGCCTCCGTTGCTGGATGTGAACGGCGTACGAGCCATGGGCTATTTTGACTGGACGGACTTAAATTACTACTACTACATGGCATCCAATTTTGGAACGTCGGACACCTGGTTTGCTCCGTTGATGGATCGAACTCAGCTCAACCGCATGTACATGCTGGCTGCAACGTCCCAGGGGCTGGCTTATCCCATCGGCCAAGGGGCCAATAACGGGCAGCAGCTCACCGCAGAGACTATTTTTCAGGCGCTGCAGAATGCGGGCATCACCTGGAAGATTTACGTCGACTCTGAGGCCATCGTTGATAAGAACACTGGAGCTGCGTGTAACAACGACCTGACGGATGAGAACGCGAAGTGCCTGATCCAAAGTTCCTACATCAACATGTTCCAGTACGAAAATACCATTATCAATAGCGCTGGCCAGACCCCGGATTTGTTGCAAAACATAGTCCCGGTGACGCAATTTGCGGTCGACGCAGCGAATGGAACATTGCCCCAGTTTGCCCTCATTGAACCCGCTTCTGCTGCTTCGCTCGATGAGCATCCCAACGATCTCGATACCTCTACCCCAGCCGACGTCCAGGCTGGAGCTAAGTACGCCTCCGGTCTGATCAATACGCTAATGACGAGCCCCAGTTGGACGGATTCGGCCATGATTTTCACTTACGACGAATGGGGTGGTCTCTACGACCACGTGCCGCCACAACCGGCGACGCCTCCCGGCGACGTGCTCTCACCCACCGATTTGATGCCCGGCGACATTTGCGACAAACCCGGCCAGGACCTTGGGCTAGGAACGTGCGATTTCGCATGGACCGGATATCGCATACCGCTGATCGTGATTTCGCCTTATTCGGTGAAGAACTTCGTCTCTCACACTGTCCGCGACACCACAGCGGTTCTGAAAATGGTTGAAACCCGCTTTGGCCTGCCCGCTCTCACCGCGCGCGACAACTCTCAAACGGACATGACCGAGTTTTTTGATTTTGTGAACAAGCCCTGGGCTGTACCTCCATCGCCGCCACCTCAAGTGACCAACGGTGAGTGCAGTCTCGTTCCGCCGCCGAGTTGGAACGATCCTCCTGCTTTGGTCGTGACAATTTCGGGTGCGACAGGCTCGGGAACAGTCTCGGGCACTCCTGGCGACATCACTCAGTGCAAGCCCGGCGGGGACGGTTGCTTTGGCTCCTTTGTGTCTGGGACCGATGTGACGCTCACGGCAACTCCGAGCACCGGCTACACTTTTACAGGATGGAGCGGCGCAGGTTGCAGCGGCACCAGCACTTGTTCCATCACGGTTACCGCGAACACCGCGGTTACGGCGACGTTCACCCAATAACAGGCTGCGCCCGCTCAATGCGATAATGGACTCGTGAGAATGCAGCGGGCGCTGGTGCTGTGGTTTGTGTTCTTTTCGGCTTCCTCTTGCCTGGCGGCGACTCGGCACTACTACATCGCCGCCGAAGACGTCACCTGGAACTACGCCCCCAGCGGCCACGATCTGCTGACGGCCACGCCGATCCGGCAACCCTGGACCAAGGTGCAGTGGGCGAAGACGCGCTTCCTCGAATACACGGACGCAACCTTCACAACTCCAAAGCCCCAACCTGAATGGCTCGGGATTCTCGGGCCGATCATTCGTGCTGAAGTTGGAGACGAGATCGTCGTCGATTTTCTGAATCGCAGCCATCGCGGTCACGATATGCATCCGCATGGGTTGCGTTACGACAAGAGCGACGAAGGATCTTTGTATCTACCGGTAGCGAAAGGTGGCTTTGTCGCCCCCGGCGCGCGATATACGTATCACTGGTTTGCCAATGCAGCCAGCGGTCCGGGGCCGGGGCAGCCGAGCTCGATTGTGTGGTGGTATCACGCACACGTAGATGCCGGCATCGAGATCAACGCCGGTCTGCTTGGGCCGATCATCGTTACGGCGAAGGGCAAAGCGAATCCCGACGGATCTCCGAAGGATGTCAGCCGGGAATTTGTCGCTTCCTTCATGATCTTCGACGAAATGGGCGGCAAACCTGCCGGCCTGTTTTATGCCATCAACGGTTTCATCTTCGGCAATCTTCCCGGCTTGACGATGAAGCTGGGAGACAAAGTGCGCTGGTATTTGCTGGGAATGGGAAACGAGATCGACCTTCACACCCCGCACTGGCACGGCGAAACCGTTACCGAAGGCGGCAGGAACACCGATGTGATCGAGTTGCTTCCTGGAAGTATGAAGACGGTCGACATGATCGCAGACAATCCCGGCACCTGGATGTTTCACTGCCACGTGGAAGATCACATGGAGTCTGGAATGATGGCGGTCTATACCATCTACGCACCGCCCACGCGCGCCTGCCCGCTGGCGATTATCGGAGGAGATTTCTGGAAGGAGCCGGAGAAGTTCACGCTCACCGTGAAGAACACCAGCAGCAAAACGATTACAAGTCTGCGGCTCACGCCCGAAATGTTCTTGGCGCCGCAGGATTTGCGGCGGCCGTTTAACCTCGAGTGGTCATCGACGAAGCCCATTCTGCCGGGCGAAGAGCAAACACTGGAGCAGCCGGGCATACGCGCCGAGAGCGCGAAGACCGTTCTGGGTTGGGTCTTCTTTCCGACTCTGGTGAAATATCAGGACGGATCCAGCTGGCGCTCACAGAGCGAAGGCGAATGTTTTTCTGTTATATGGCGGGACCAGCAGCATCCCGATATGCCGGCCTTGCCTCCGAGGCAGATAGAAATGAATGCGGATTAGGCCGCTCGCGTAGCGAAACATCCCTCTTACCACTTTAGCTGTTATCTGTTATCTCTCAAGCTTTTGCGCGTTCTCTTGTTCGTTTTTCGTAACAAATTCGTTTCCGTTTTTGATTCTGCTGCTTTTTAGGACTAACATTCGCCCAATTTCTTCCCCTCAATAAATCTGGTTTCAAAGTTTCAGTGTCTCAAGGTGTCAATCTTCCAACACATGAAACCATGAAACTTTGAAACCTGGCGCCCGTTGGCCGGACCCGTTTGTACGTTCGCAAATTGCGAGCACTTGAAATCTTGCCTGAGGAGAATCCCTATGGCTGTAAGAAAACTGGATCGCACCGCGACGGATGCGCGCAGCGGTGTCACCATGAAATCAGACCCGACGCGGATTGATCCACGCAAACTGAAGCTGGGTAAGGGCGTGGCGCGGCACGATCCGCGCACGCTGCTGCTGGCCTCTTACCTGACCACGGCGTTGCCGGCGCCTCCTGCGAATTTCGATCTCTCCGCGAAGGTCGGCAGCTCATGGGGAATGATGGACAACGACCAGATTGGCGACTGCACCTGCGCGGCTGCGGGGCATTTGATTATGGAATGGACGGCGAACGCAGGAAAGAAAATGGTGACGCCCACCGATAAGCAGATCGTCGCGGCGTACTCGGCCATCACTGGATACAACCCCGTGACCGGGGCGAACGATAATGGAGCGCAAGAGATCGACGTATTGAATTACTGGCGGCAAACTGGCATCGCCGGACACAAAATCGGCGCTTACGTTGCGCTCGAACCCGCCAATCACAATCACATCATGGATTCGGTTTACGTTTTCGAAGGCTGCTACATCGGGTTGCAGTTGCCCATCAGCGCGCAAGCGCAGACGCAGAATCATCAGCCCTGGTCTGTTCCGCCGGGAGGCACGACGGGCAACGGCAAGCCGGGCTCGTGGGGAGGACACGCCGTTCCCGTCGTTGAGTACGATGCCCGCGGTGTAACGGTTGTGACCTGGGGAGCACTACAGGTTATGACCTGGACGTTCTGGGAGGCGTACTGCGATGAAGCATACGCGATTATCAGCACAGATTATTTGGATGGATCAAAAAAGGCTCCGCAAGGATTTAGCTTGCAGCAGTTGCAGGAGGATCTGGCGGATTTGAAGTAGTGTTTGCTGAAGTATTGATTGCTGACGAATTGATTAAAAACGATTTCAGACAGGAACGGCCTGTCGCGGGAACCCTGGGCCAAGAATTTCGATCGCATCTCCCAAGGAGGCTTACTATGCCAACCCAAGTCGCCCCAACCGAAAAATTTACCAGTGGCCCATTTGTCGGCGTCGACAAGCACGACGCTTTTGCTGTTGCCGCACTAAAAGAAACGACGGTCGTCGTCAAGCTGGCGAAGGTCGCTTTTCCCAGCGGTTTGGCGCCTACCCCACAAACTTTCAAAGACCACACGCCCGGAACTGTCATCAGCACGGCGGTGAACGAAGCGACGGACGTTCTGGTTCTGCTCTACACCGATCAGGAAATCAGCGCGCTGCTGGACGTGTTCACCAATAACAACAGCTGGTCGACGGAGCGAAAGAAAACCTGGTACTGGTATGGCCACAACTTCAACAAGTTCAAGCCGCTCATCCAGGGCGGAGAGGACGACGCACTGAAGGCCGGAGTGCTGGGATATTTGTTTCCCATGACGGTGGGTAATCAGCGCGTCGTGTTTTACAAAAGCGAGTTGCATCCCAAGGGGAACGGCGACGATGTACCGTTCATTCCGGTGATCCAGCAATTGGTGGGTGAGCTTGCGCCCAAACTTGTGATCAGCACGGGAACGGCCGGCGGCATTGGCAGCCACATCCAGTGCGGCGACGTGGCCATTACCAGTGCGGCTCGATTCCACCTGCAGAAAACTTACAGTTCGTTTCCTCAACTGAACACGCTGAGCAAGAACGAAACGCAATTAACGAACGCCGTCGCCATCAACGACAAGTACGTCAAGTATGCGGCGGAAAATTTCACACAGCTGTCGCTGCCGGGATTGCAGAAATGCTATGCAGACATTGGCAGCCGCCCGGGATATTCGTTTCTCAAGGAAAATACGACGGCCCCGTCAATCTATGCCGAGGGCATTAATCCAGCTCCCGCGCCGCAACCGATGGATGTCGTTTCCGCCGACTACCTTACGGTTGACGATGCGACCGATAACGAAGGGCTGCAAAACGAAGGCATCATGAACGACACCGATGATGCGTTTGCTTTCTTCGCCATCGACCAGTTGCCCAAAGCGCAGCAGCCGCAGTGGCTTTCCGTTCGCAATGCATCGGAGCCACAGATTGTGATACCGAATCTCGGCCAGCAATCCGATCCTAGCCGGGCGCTGAGTTCGCTGGCTGGGGCCATTTATGGCGTCTACCAGTATTGCACCACGCTGAACAGCGCCTTTGCATGCTGGGGAGTTATCGCAGGAATGAACTGAATCGTTTTCAGGAAGAGTCGCAAAAAATTTCTTTCCCCGTCGCCAATCGGCCCTGCAAGTCGGCCCGGTACATTGGCCCTGCACGTCGGCCCTAAACTCGGATGCCCCACCCTTCGCAGTTTTCGAAGGGTGGGACCTTTGCAGCTAAATCTGTCCCGGCATGCCCCCGGCTCGCCGGAAATAAGTAAACCCAGCCAGCGCCAGCTCTGCTGGCCTTGCTTCGCGTTAGCATTTGATTAGGAGGAGTTATGGAGTATGTACAACTGCCCAACAGTACGCACACTTTGCCTGCTGGTTCCGTAGTCCAGCACAAGACCAGCCCCAGCCAATGGATTGAAGTCACTCTGGGCGTCGAGCGCAAACAGGCGCTGCCCAGCCTCGCCGGGATCGAGAAGAAGAAGCCGCGCGACCGAAAGTACATGACGCGCGACGATCTGCTGAAGAAGTACGGAGCGTCGGAGGACGCTCTGGATAAGATCAACACTTTTGCCCACGAACACAACCTGCAAGTCACGCATAGCGAGCCGGGAGCGGCCCGCGTCCGGCTGGGCGGAACGGTGGAAGACATCAGCAACGCTTTCGACGTGACGCTGTTTGACTACCATCACGATAAGCTTGGCGACTTTCACGGTCACACCGGTCCGGTTTCCATTCCGGTTGAGCTCAAAGGCGCGATCACCGGAGTGTTCGGATTCAACAACCATCGTCACCTTCGCCGTCACCAGGCGACGAAGTCAGTAACGGTTCTCACTCCTGCGGCAGCTACTGCCAAGCCACGCCAGGCTTGGTTCACGCCACCGGATTTGGCGGGCTCTGGTTTTTACAACTTCCCTGATGCCACCGGTAAGAACCAGTGCATCGGGCTGCTCGAGTTCGGCGGCGGTGTGGAAACCGACAGCATCACCGCGTACTTTCAGAAACTCAACATTCCTGCGCCTAACGTGGTCACCGTTCCCGTGGACGACGTTTCCAGCAATCCCAGCTCCGATCCTGATTCGACCGGAGAAGTCATGCTCGACATCGACGTGGCGGGCTCGCTCGCACCCGATGCCAAGATCGCGGTTTACTTTTCCACCTTCGACGAAAAAGGTCTGATCGACGCCGTCAGCGCAGTGGTCGCCGACCAGACCAATGACCCGTCGGTGGTTTCCATCAGTTGGGGATGGGATGAGAATCAGCCATTCCAGAATTCCATCTTGTGGACTCCGAGTGCGATCGACCACATTGGCGACAGCTTTCTGGCCGCGGCGCAACTCGGCATCACCGTCTGCGTCTCGACTGGCGATGGCGGATCAGAAGCGCAGATCGATGATGGCCGGGCGCACGTGAACTATCCGGCAACGGATCCGAGCGTGCTCGCGGTCGGCGGCACCACGCTGCACAAAAAATCTGGCGCCAAACCCGGAATTGCCAGCGAAGTGGTGTGGAACGATGGCAAGCAGGATGGCACGGGAGGCGGGATCAGCGACTACATTCCGGTTCCTTCCTGGCAGGTCGGTATTGTGCCACCGTCGATCAATCCCACGCACTTTCAGGGGCGCGGGATTCCTGACGTGGCGGCCAATGCCGATCCGAATACGGGCTATCTGACTTATGCGGGAGGCCAGTTCGGCATTGTCGGAGGCACCAGTGCGGCCGCGCCGCTCTGGGGCGCGCTCATCACGCTCTGCAATGAGGAACTCGGCGCTCGCGTGGGCAACTTCAACGCGTTGTTGTATTCCACCTTCGGACCAGGCAAGGTGCTGAACGACATCACCAAAGGCAACAACGACACCGACGGCTACCTGGACGGGCAATTTAAGGCTGGGCCCGGATGGGATCCCTGCACCGGGTGGGGCACTCCCAACGGTGACAAATTGTTGACGGCGTTGAAGTAGTCACAGTCGGGTTCACATTCCGTTCACGCACGGAAACGAGGAACGCATGGGCGCTCTCACGATCGCATTCGACACCATCATCGTGGGAGCGCTCGCTCTTTTCTGGGTGCTCCTGGTCATTCACCTGTTCTTTTTCGAAGGCGAGAATCGATTCGGAGACGTTGTGGACTGGGTGAACAAGCGACAGGCACAGGCGGCAGCTGGGATTGTTTTGTTCGCGATAACCTACACGCTGGGCTCGGCCGTCTCCCGCACTGCCCAGGATTTCTTCAATGACGACGACCTTTACATTTACGTTCCGTTCCTTCAGGGAACGTTGCGCAATGTCATTACCGAAGACCGCATTCTTGCCCGTGTCTACTGCGACAGCAACGAGAACCATCTGCTGCCCGCGGATGCGAGCGATCGCATACTGGCAAGAAAGTTCGAAGATTTCAAAAAGCAGAAGTTAGAATGCGCTGGAGCCATGGGTTTGTGGGTGGCCGACAAGGATAGCTCCGACGACCCCTTCGTCGAGAGGGCCAGGGACATGTTCGGCCTTCAAGAAAACGCCCTGATGGATAAGGGTGGGGACTACACCGTGCGGCTGCGCCAGCTGCACGACCAGGTCATGGTGCTTCGCGGCGCCGCCTTTAACGGCGTGATCGGATTTTCGCTATGTGTGTTCGCCTGGGGGGCGGCTCTCGGAGGCAAAAATCCGCGCTCCTGGATCTATTGGGCATTGGTGCCGGTGCCCCTCATTTACTTCGTGGTGGGGCTGATCGCGGTGATTCACCATTTTGCAAAAGGGTTTCCTCCCGATCCGCCATACATGGAATTCACCCTGTTTCTGCTGACGGGAACCGGGGCGGGGTTGCTTTGGCGACGCAGGTCGAAGCAAGTGCCGGAGAAAGCCGATCACAAAGTGCAGCCAGGCTATGCGAAAGACACGGGTGATGAGAAACAAACAGCAACGAAATACTACTGGCAGAAAGCGCACTGGGCGCGGCTGACTCTGCTTTCAGGCGTTCTCGCTTTCGCCGCCTTTCTAGGATGGTGGTCGACGGAAGTGCTCTACGGCGACCAAGTGATTTACTCCTACGACTCTTTGCCTTCCGACGCCCAAGCGACGACCGCTGTGCAAAAGTGAAACGCAGGCAGAGCGGAACCAGCTAAACACCTATCCCCATGCGGCAAAGGCGACTGATTTAGAAATCGGTTGCGGCCTTGCCTTCTTCCATAGCGATGACTTCCAGCCGTGCTGAAAACTGATTGCGGGGCGAGGGACGAGACGATTCCTGGCTACTTCGATGCGTCTCACCGCGCGGTATCGTTTTTCAGAACAACGTACACATTGAAGTCATTTGTGCGGATTCGGCTTTAGGCGAGTTGTAATGAACGATCAATCCACAGTGTTGTTGTCGTTGTGAAGTTGGATGATGTTGGGATACGTTCTGCATAGGTTAGGGATAGAAGAGTTTGCGAAGGTTATGCAGCGAGAGGTTCACATCATGGCAGGTTTGTGGCACCGCTGGATGACATGACCTAAGCTCGAAGATTTCCACAGGTCGCATTGGTAGATCAACCTTGACTGAAAAAAATGACAGCTATAGGATCGCCGCATTCTAGAGGGCCCTATGTTCCACGGGAAGAAAGCAATGATGAATCAGCCGAATAACTCAAACGACGAGAGAAACTTCGGAGAGTTTCGCAGGAAGGTCAAGTCAGCTGAGGTGTTATCGGCATCGATGGAGCATTTGCTGATGTCACTTCATTTCACGGGGAAAGTAACCGTACTCATGCAGAATGGGCGGGTGCTCAAGTCTGGATACGAAGAAAGCTACTTCCGCCAAGGTCGGGAGGGAAATACAGAGGGTGATCAATCACAAGAGCTATAGCTTCAAGGAAACTGTTGCGCTCGCCGTAAATCGGTGAGGCGCAGATGTGTTAGCGCTTCATCCAACTAAATAGCATAAGCAGGTCATCGTAAGAGAAACGAGCCCTGCGTTCGGTTCCCGAGTTATGGGGGCTGGCGCAGGGGTTTTTATTTTTGGGGGTGTTTGTTGACATTGTTTTGTGGCTGCCGCTTTCCGGCGTTCGGCTTCCGGTTCAACCATTCGCATGGAGCGGGTTCATTGAATTGCGAACAGAAATTCAATCAAGTCTGGAGGAGCTATGAAAAGCGAGCGTAACGGAAAAGCGAACAACGAAGTCGGCGTGGAGCTGAAATATTGCGAGCACTGCGGGAGCCTGTGGGTGCGAGACTGCGGCGCGGGAGTGTATTGCAAGGCTTGTCAACCGAAGGTCGCGGACCTACCCGTTCCTCCGCGGAAACCGATCAAAGTCGTGCTGCCGGCACGTCGCCATTCGGTAGTGGAGGAGTATGGGTTCGAGCTCGAAGTGGATGACGTGGGTGACTTCGAAGCGGCAGGAGGTGCGGCGTGAGCAATCTAATTGCATGGATGGCGGCAGAGGCAGAGCGCCCCGCGCCTGGGGCGACCCCGGGAATTGGGCGACGAGCGCGAGCGGCGGAGGAGCGGCCGCAGGCTCGAGAGTTGCCGAGACATAATTTTCCTGAGGCGCAACCGGTGCAAGCGGATGCGGACATAGAAGCAGCGGCTTCCTGCGAAAATCGCCGCGAAGCGGAAGAAGATCGAGAACGGGAGCGGAGGACATTGCGGGCAAGAACTGTGGCGATGTTGAAGCGCTACATGCGGTACTCGATTGAAACGGGAAGGTTACCTTCGCTGCTGGGGCGGGAGTTTTTTCGAGCGAAGGTAACTTCGTACACGGTAGTGACGTTCGAAGACCGTGTTATTTTTGTGCACGACATGGAGAAATGCCTGGACCGGCTGGATGAGTTTTCGCGACAGCTGATCGCGCGGCACATTTTGCAGGAGCACGATCAAGCGGCGACGGGCAAATTGCTGCACTGCAACGAACGAACCGTGCGTACTTATGTTCCGATCGTGTTGGATCTGTTCACTGAAATTTTGCTCAGTGTGGGATTGCTGCAGCCGATCGGGTCGGAGACGAGGAAAAAGTCTTGTCAAGAGGGGGAAAACGACCAAATCCTTTCAAGTGATTGTGAGGATGGGAAATATAAAGTTTAAAAGTTTTCCGGTTAGCCTGCTGCGATTTGGTATTCTTGAAATAGAGAGTACGAAAAAGAAGGGTCTCGTGAAGGCGCGTCCGTTTATGGCCGCGCTTTTTTGTTTGATCGATTCGCGAAGGGGATCGATTGCGAGTGCAGGACGCTACGCTACTGGTTGCGGCAGATCGATTCTCATCGTCCAATTCTACGGGCCGAAAAGAGCAGGTCCCTCGACTGCACGCTTCGCTCGGGATGACAGAAGGTTTGGAGATAGAAGGCGTGGATGACAGAAGGTTTGGATGACAGGAAGTTTTGGATGACAGAAGGTGTGGACATTAGAAGCTAATAAGTTGAAGAGTGAGCGAGAGTCGGCTTGGTCTGTAGGTGGCATGTTGACCTTTAGCTTCGCGGTTAGTCGGAATGGCGAGCGGAGATTTGGTAAAGAAAATTGTGTCAAGGGGGTAAAAGTGCACTATTCGCCGCAAGTGATTGTGAGGATGGGAAATATAAAGTTCGACAAATTTCCGGTTACCCCCTAGCAATTTGCTATTCTTTAAATAGAGAGTAAGAAGACAAACAATCTACTTTCAGGGCGCAGCCTTCAGGCCGCGCCTTTTGCTTTTGCTGCGAGTTTAGGCAACGGGGAAATTGGGATACTCAATGACGAAGAAAAAAGCCGCGAAAAAGAAAGCGAAAGCGACCAAGACCACGAAGGCGACGAAAGAGAAGGGGAAGAATTCGAAGAGGAACAAGAAGGAATTTAATCCTGCTGAGGTGCGGAGCGACATCGCGAAGATGGTGGGGCTGGAAGCGACGAACATGGCCGCTGCGGTGATTGGCGAGGGCAAGAAGGGCCAACTGGCGACGGTGAAGTACTTACTCGAAATGGCGGCGATCTATCCGGCATCTACCGACGGCAGCTATGCCAACACGGAGGAAGACTGTCTGGCGAAAACTTTGCTGGATCGACTCGACCTTCCGGACAAACCAGTGGGACGCGACGACGAAGACGAACCGAGAAGGGCGAATTCGTGGACGGGCGCGGCGCCGATAGGTACGGCGAACGTGACAGAAGAGAGCGCGGTGAGCGGCGGGCGAGCAGAGCCAGAGCCAGACGCTGGCGAGGATGAAGAAACAAGCAAGAACATTTCTGTTGGCGCGAGTGATACCGTAAAATGAGGCGAGCATTGCGACGAGAAATAGCGGTAGCGGTCTGGGTTGGACCGAAGTCGAGTCATTCCATCCCCGCGACGCGCGCCTGGCGGGATCTGTCGCGAAAGCAAGCGCGAAGCACCGCGGCGAAACTTGTTGGGCCAGAGGGTGCACACAAGAGGCGACACAGGACGGGGATGGATATTACATGGCTGACTGACCGGATCGCGGTGGGAGGCGGGATTTGGACGGCGGATAACATGGCGAAGGTGGCGCAGGCGGGGATTACGCACATCATCGACATGCAGATTGAGTTCGATGACCGGCCGCTGGGAATGGCGCACGGCATTGAAGTGCTGTGGAATCCGACCGACGACGATTTCGAGCCGAAGCCGGCGGCGTTGTTTCAACGAGGAGTGGATTTTGCCCACGCCGCACTGGAAAGAAATGACGCCAAAATATTTATCCATTGCGCGGCGGGAGTACACCGCGCGCCGATGATGGCACTGGCGGTTTTAGGGTCGATGGGATGGCGGCTGGAGAAAGCGATGGAATTGATTGAAGGACGACGACCGGTGGCGGATTTTGCCGAAGTATATGTACGCAGCGTGGAGGAATTTTTGAGAAGGTGAGTTAGGAGTGCGGAACAGCAGGTCCCCTTCGACTTCGCTCAGGGCAGGCTCTCCACTTCACTTGCGCTTCCCTTCGGCACGCGCAAGTTCCGGTCGGGATGACAAGGTTGAATAGTCCGGTCGGGATGACAAGGTTGAATAGGTTCGATTGTTGGATGACAGAATCGAATAGTTATTGGAATGAGAATTGTTGGCTGATAAGAGTCGGGGTTAGTGGGAACTTCTGGTTGATCACTTGGGTTAGTGATAACTCCGGGTAGATGATGACTCCCGGCAATGACCGCTGTTGGTTAGGGATGAAATTGATTGGTGAGATGGGAGCCCAAGCGGCTCCCATTTATCTTGTTCAGAGTTCGAGAACGCGAAGCAAGAGTAAGAAGGTGTCCGGCCGGTAACGGGATTGATGGAGGAGACGATTATCCATTATGAACGAAGAGAGTGTGGGGATCAGGCCGAGAAGTCGGGCGGGCATGGACAAGGCGGGACCTGCAGTGCCCTACACCGCCAAAGACTTCCAGCTTGAAGTACTTGGGAAGTTAGAAGAGGTGCAGGGTTTAGCTGAGTCTTTGCAGGAGTGCTGGAGCGGCAAGCTGGAGACAATTCAAGAGAAGCGACTGGTGAAGTTCGATACTCGAACCCTGGTCGCTTTGGGAGCAGTTGCGCTTTCCGTCGCCGGCTATGTAATTCAAGATGCGCGTAACACGGCAAGGCAAGAGAGTGAAATCGAGACAACTAAAGCGAGGGTGGTGAGTCTGGAACAGGTTGGGACAACGAATACGGAGGGCCGGATACGTACTGAAGTCGAACTCGGAGAACTGCGGGATGAACTGGCCGAGATCAGAGTGCTGATTGTGGGCCAAGAGAATGCGAGCAAGAAGGTTCCACCGCGAAAATAGTTCGGGTGGAGCAGGGTGGTTGTGGCGGCTGGTCAGATCTCCTGTAGATAATCAACAATTCTTGGCCGGAAAAGCCTTCCTTCCGATTGCGCGGGAAGGCGGAGCAATGGTTCTATGCGGTCGATTCGAGGAGAACAAAATGAATTTTCTTAGTCAGCTCTTGCGAGGGATTTCGTTTATCCCTGCGTTGGTGAATGGGATTGAAGGACTCTTCGCCAGCAAATCTGGCGCCGAAAAGAAAAGCGCCGCGATGTCCTTTCTGGAAAATGCACTGGCCACCGTGGATGCCGTATCCGCCCGGGACATCGTTGACCCTGAAAAATTTAGAAACGGCGTGTCCAAAATAATCGACGGAACAGTCGATTGTTTTAATGCCTCGGCCTGGGCGAAGGAACAAGTCGCTCAACCGCCGGTCGTTAGCGCGCAGCCGTGACCCGGCAAGCAAAGCGCAAGTGAGAAACGATCTCCCGTTGTCATCCGACCTCTTCGCTCCAGGTTTCGAGATTCTTCTTCACCATGGCCATGAACTGGTCGGCGACTGCGCCATCGATGAGGCGATGATCGTACCCGAGGGTGAGATGAACGACGGAACGAATGGCGATCGAATCATTGCCGTCTTTGTCGGTGATCACCATGGGCTGCTTGGTAATTCCGCCAACGCCCATGATGGCGGAGTTTGGCTGGTTGATGATGGGCAGGCCGAAGACCGCGCCGAACTGGCCGGGGTTGGTAACGGTGAAGGTTGAGCCTTCGACGTCCTCGGGTTTGAGCTTTTTGTTGCGGGCGCGCTCGCCGAGGTCGGAGATGCCACGCTGCAGGCCAAGGAAGTTCAGGTCTCCTGCGTTTTTCACGACTGGGACGATCAACCCCCAGTCGAGCGCTACGGCGATGCCCATGTTGATTTGGCGATGATAACGAATATTTTCGCCTTCGATTGAAGCGTTGATAATGGGCCACTGTTGCAGGCCAATGATGGCGGCGCGCACGAAGAAAGGCATGAAAGTGAGACGGGCGCCGTGGCGCTGCTCGAATCCTGCTTTGTGTTTATTGCGCAGATTGACGATGCGGGTGAAGTCCACCTCGTACATGCAATGGACGTGAGCGCTGGTGCGGCGCGACTCGATCATGTGCTTGGCGATCAGCTTGCGCATGTTCGTCATGGGAACGAGATCGCCGGGGTAGGGTGCCGGTGTGGCGGCGCGCGGAGCGGGGCTTGGCGCTGGTGGCGGCGCCGCCTCGCTTCGCTCGGGGGGACGGACCCATTCGACTCGCTCCGCTCGCTCAGGGCGGGCTTCTGCGTCCGTCCCTACGTGGCTCTTCTCTACGTTGTTCGGTTGAGATTGCTGGGTCTCGATGAAGGACATGATGTCCTGCTTGGTGATGCGTCCGCCTAGTCCGGTTCCAGAAATCTGGGAAAGACTGACTCCGTGTTCGCGTGCGATTTTGCGGACTAGGGGTGAGGAGCGAGCTTCTTCATCCTCTTCGTTTCTCTGTGCTAGAGGCGCGGTTGCGGCCGGAGTGGGCGTGGACTTCTTCTCTTCTGTTTTCTGTTCGGTCTTTGCAGCAGCGGCAGGCTTTTCGAGAGCGGGGCTAGAAGATTTAGTGGGAACGGCGGCGGCTTCGCCATCGACAGCGATGGTTCCGACAACTGTGTTTACGCCAACGGTCGTGCCTTCGGCAATTTTGATTTCCTTTAGGATGCCGGAAGCTGGTGCGGGAATCTCTGCGTCGACCTTGTCGGTGGAGATTTCGAATAGTGGTTCGTCTCGCTGAACTTTATCTCCGGGCTTTTTCAACCACTTGGTAATAGTGCCCTCGACGATGGATTCGCCCATCTGGGGCATGATGATGTCAGTAGGCATGATTTCCTTCCACGCCGCCCGGATTCGAAACAGAGGGCCGGACGCAAACGAATATTATAGCGTTTGGCAGAGTTGATGGAGCAGGAGAGCAAGAACGGCGGATTTGCCCGAGCCGCCATTAATGGTGGTCGTGCTTCTTTTCTCCCTCTGGTTTTTCATCCACGGCTGTAGGTTCGACTCCGAAGTTCGCCTTCCAATATTCCTGCACGCCTGGGGGAAGCTTATCGATATGGGAGAGCAGCATGGTTATCTTCCACATGTCTTGTTCGCTGAGGGATTTGTCCCAGGCGGGCATGCCGCTGTAACGGATACCGGTGCGGATGGTGTAGAAGATGCGCCATTCGGGATCATCGGGCGGGTCGGAGATGAGATTGGGCGGCGGCGGATAGAACGAATTGGCCAGAATCGACGGCTTGCGATCGAGGCCTCCGTGACAGAGCGCGCAATTCATGGTGTAAAGCTTCATGCCGTCTTCAAGATTCGGATCGGTGGCGGTTAACGGATTACTGACGCGCGGCGCGCGGCGTTCCGAGGAAGCGTCGATGGCTCCCATCGCCAAGCGGCGTTCCAGGTGCGGCGGTTCGACGTTGGCGGCCGTCGGAAAAAAGCCGAGCATGGCCAAACCAAGACCGCCGAGAATCAACACCAGGAGCGTTACGATCACACCGAGAACGAATTTTCCCATGGATCCTCCGGACGGGCTATTGTGGCAGATGGGCGGGGTGGGACGCTAGTTGATGTTGCATGCGCACCAAGCAGCATAAACATAAGTCGAGCTTCGCTCGACTCGACAGCCGAGGGCGACTGTCGCCGCATGATTCTTGCGCGATTCTCTAATAGGCTTTCAGACGTCGCGCTTCGCGGACTACGTCTGCAACTTTGGGCAGATAATGTTCCTCTTGCGGCGGCGAGAAGGGGATGGCGGAATCTAATCCTGCGATGCGGACGATGGGGCCGTCAAGGTCGTCGAACGCTTCTTCGTTGATAATAGCGGCGATTTCTCCGGCGAGGCCGCCAGTTCGCGAGTGCTCGTGGAGAATGATGACTTTATTTGTTTTCTTCACCGTCTGTGCGATGGCTTCGCGATCCAGCGGGGAGACGGTGCGCAGGTCGAGGATCTCGAGATCGATTCCGTCGTTTTTCAGAATTTCGGCAGCTTCGAGCGCAGTGTGAACCATGGCTGCGTAGGTGATGATGCTGAGGTCGCGCCCTTCGCGAACAATATTCGCTTCGCCAATCGGGACGACGTAATCTTCAGCCGGAACTTCGCCCTTGATGCGGCGATAGAGATATTTGTGTTCAAAGAAGATGCAGGGATTGTTGTCGCGGATAGCGGCTTTGATCAGTCCCTTGGCGTCGTAGGGCGTGGCCGGGCAAATCACTTTCAAGCCGGGATTGTGGACGAACCACATCTCCGGATTTTGTGAGTGAAATGGACCGCCATGGACGTATCCACCACTCGGTCCACGCAAGACGAGCGGTGCAGGCGCGCCCCATAGATAATGAGTCTTTGCGACCATGTTGGAGATCTGGTTGAAAGCGCAGCCGATGAAATCCATGAACTGGAATTCAGCGATGGGTCGCATACCCGTTAGAGAGGCACCGAAAGCTGCGCCTACGATGGCGGATTCGGCGATAGGCGTGTCGATGACGCGCTCGGGGCCGAAACGGTCGATGAAACCATCCGTGACTTTGAAAGCGCCGCCATAGATTCCGATATCTTCGCCGAGGCAAAAGACAGTTGGGTCGCGATCCATTTCTTCCCAGATTCCCTGGCGGATGGCTTCGAGGTAGGTGAGTTGCATAATTGTTGTCTAGTGTTTCTGAAGTGCGAATTGCATTGACATTCTAAACGGGATGCGAGGGAAGCGCGACACATCGGATGCGCTGCGGAGTTTGCAACTAACCGACATCAGGCGATTCTTTCTGGAGCGAAACCGCAAGTCGCGCGGCGAATTATCGTCTGTTGCCGAGCAAAATGAAGTCCCGGCATGGAGCCGGGACTTCTGAGCGAAATACAAAGGCTTTCAGCTAGGAAACGCGACGCTGGCCAATATTATCGTCTTCTTCGTTCTGGCCCTGTCCGCCTTTTTTCTGCTGATTCTGCTGTCCGGTCTGCTGATTGCCTTGCTGGCTTTGACCGGTTTGGCCGCCCTTTTGGCCGTATTGACCAGACTGACCAGACTGTCCACTCTGCTGTCCAGACTGACCACTCTGACCACCCTGCTGTCGATTTTTTTCCATATCGTCTGCCATGAAATAGTCCTCCCTTATATGCGCGTCTCGGCGCACGATTTACTCCACTACTTTTATTTAGTTGCGCAAATTCTTGCGAAAGGTTGGGGCGGGAAATCGACGCATGATTCCCTGGGGCGGGGCTTAAGCCCCAAATCATTTCTGCGCTTTGCGGCACGGCTGAAGCCGTGCCCTTTCACGAACCTTGTGGCGTTGCCTAACGACGGCCATCGCCTTCGTAGACCCTGCCCGCTTTGCTCACGAGAGCCGTGAACCTTCAGAATCCTTTCATTCCAGATTTAGGGAAGCGTAGAAGTCTGGACTGCTGACGTTTTCGGAGTGGGCGCAAAAGCCTTGAGCTGGTCTACTTCGTTCTGCGTTTTTTCCCAGGCTGCAGTATTTCGCTTGGTCGCGATCGGGGCGCTGGGGTCGCCGTAGAAAGCCAGAATGTTTTCTCGCAAATCGGGCGTGACCTGATCGAATTTATGCTTGGCTAACTGATCGAGCAGGTGCGCATAGGCATTATCCGTGAGAATGTATTCGCCGGCATGGGTCATTCGTCCGGTATCGAAATCGGTGTTCGGCAGGGCGAGTTTCTTCGTCTTCACTTCGGCCAGAAGACTCTTGTAGTTGTCGATGGTTTTATTAACGCTGGCGACGTAGAGATCTTCAGTAGTGCGGGTAGGGACCTTGAAGTCGACCGCCCTGAAAGGTCCGATCTTCGGTACAAACCTGAAGAAGAATGCCAGAACCCGAGTGCCAAATCCCGGACGCCGGTATCCTTTGCCCCACTCTTTTTGATAGTTCGCCCGCGAAAGATTGTAGCGAAACTTTCTGGAATTAAAGTTCGGAGTCTCGGAGACAATTTCTTTCTTGCGTGCCACCAGCGCCACGCGAGTCATTTCTGGAATGATGTTACTGATCGCCTTGCGAAAAGTTCCAATCGCCAAATCTTCTTTCGTGAGCACATCGCTGAGAGGAATGCCATAAGTATCCTGAAACGCGCGCTCCAACACCGGTTTCGAAATCTCGAATCCGATGAAATCGTGATAGCGGTCCGACGTGTAGCGATTCTTGGCAACCTGAGTCACATCGAATCCGAACTCGGTGCGAATGTGGGCTTTCGGATTGTCGGCATAGGTTACTTCGTTGCCAAACTTTTTTCGTAGCTTTGGAAACTCGATCGCGACCGCCCGGTTAACGGTGGGATGGCCGAGATTATCGGCTGAGTAGTGCGCCAGAGCTCCCAGCGCGAAAGCGTATTCGTTCAGGTCTGAGGATTCGTTGACCAGATTGACGACGAAGTCGCCGCTGCGGACATAATGCGTGAGATCGCTGAAATATTTGTTGCCGAACGGATAATAGCCCATGTCCTGTATGAGCGAACCGCCATAGGCGTAGGCATGCGCTTTGTTCAGGTCGTCTGGGGTTGCGCTTGGAAATCTCTGCGCCAGGAGTGGAACAATGTCATCCTTCCAGAGCAAATCGACAATCTCTTCGTGGGTCAGCACCGAATAAGCGCCACAAACCTGCGCCCCTACGATGAGCAATGCGATGGTTGCCAGCGCGCGAAAAAGCTTAAAGAATCTTTTCATAAAGCTCGGATGCAAGCGCGATGGCAGGTGTCTCTTTAATCGTCCCGACACTTTATTTGGTTGCCAAATTGAGTTTAGGGTTGGCCTAAGTTCTCTGGAAATCTCGGTGCCCGGATTCTAATTTCCGGTCTATACAGGCCTCGAGTTGCTGGGAACCTGCTCTTCAAACCGAATGGGAGACATCCTCTTCGGTTACGTCTTCATCGGCGCTGGCGGTAGCGCCGGGAGAAGAAGATTTACCCCGCCGCATGGCCACGATGCCCGTGCGAACCATTTCCAGCACACCGTAGGGGCGAAGCACTTCAAGCAGGCCGTCGATCTTGTCCTCCGCTCCCGTGATTTCAATCGTAAGCGAGTCTGGAGCTACATCTACGACGCGCGCCCGGAATACGCTCGCCAGCTCCAGTACGTGAGAGCGAGCTTCATGTGTGGCCGCGACTTTGATCATTGCCAGGTCGCGCACGATCGCCGGCTGGTCGGTGATATTTTCCACGAGCAGCACATTGACTAGCTTATAAAGATTCGCTTCGATGCGGCGGGCTTGATCGTGGTCGGCTTCGACGGTGATGGTCATGCGCGAGACTTCCGGTTTTTCAGTGCGCCCGACCGTCAGGGAATCAATATTGAACGCGCGGCGCCGAAAGAGCGAGGCCACGCGCGTGAGCACGCCAGGTTTGTTCTCCACATAGACCACGTAGGTGTTCAGCATTTTTCTTGCTCGTAATCTTTTTTACTCATCTTTATTCATCGGCGGCGGTCTCGACAATCTTGCTGGGACGCCGGATCATTTCATGCAACGACGCTCCCGCGGCTACCATGGGATAAACCGTGTCCTCTTGCTCCACCCGGAAATTGATGAGCACCGGGCCATCATGCTGTCGCGCCGCCCGCACCGACGGCACCACCTGCGAGCGCTCGGTGACGGTCATGCTGCGAATCCCGTAAGCCTCGCCCAGCTTTGCGAAATCTGGATTCAATAGCGGCGTAGCCGCGTAATTGCGCTCGTAGAAAAACTCTTGCCACTGGCGCACCATCCCCAGGAATCCGTTGTTGATGATGGCAATGTTTACTTTGAGTTTTTCCTGCACCAGGGTCGCAAGTTCGCACAAGGTCATCTGAAATCCGCCATCCCCCACCACGACCCAGACTTCCGCTTCCGGCCTGGCTACCTTTGCGCCAATCGCAGCGGGCAGGGCAAATCCCATCGTGCCCAAGCCACCGGAGGTGATCAGGCTGCGCGCTTTTTCATGCTTGTAGTATTGCGCTTCCCACATCTGATGCTGGCCCACGTCGGTCACAACAATGGTGTCGCCGTCGCGGGTTTCGCGCCACAGATCGTTGATCACATGCGCGGCGTAAAGATGTCCGCTGTCCGGAAGGTTCTGAATGTCGCGCACCGCGGCATCGCCTTTCAGTTTGTCGATCGAGTCGAGCCACTCGCTGCGGTCAATGGACTCAACCTTCGGCATCAACTCCTGCAACACTTCGCGCAAATCTCCAACTAAAGGCACATCTACTTTAACGTTTTTATTAATCTCCGCGGGGTCGATCTCGATATGTATCTTCTTCGCATTGGATGCGTAAGTCTTCAGATTTCCGGTCACACGATCGTCAAAGCGCATGCCAAACGCCAGCAAGAGATCGGCTTCCTGAATGGTGTGATTCACCCACGCCTCTCCGTGCATGCCCATCATGCCCAGATTCAGCGGATGCGAGGCTGGGAACGCGCCCAGTCCCAGCAATGTGAGAGCGACTGGGATTCCCGTCCGCTCCGCAAACTCGCGCACTTCGTTCATTGCTCCGGAAATAATGATGCCGTGCCCTGCCAGAATTACTGGCCGCTTGGAGTTGTGAATTAATTCTAGTGCTTGCTCATATTCTTTCGGCTCAGGCGACAGATCGGGCCGATATCCGGGCAACTGCGGTTTCGCCGCTTCCCAATCGAATTCGCAAGTCGTCTGCTGCGCGTCTTTGGTGATGTCGACCAGCACCGGACCGGGCCGACCCGAGCGTGCCACATAGAACGCCTCTCGAATCGTGCGCGCCACTTCGCTCGCGTGTGTCACCAGATAATTGTGTTTGGTAATGGGAAGCGTAACGCCTGTGATATCGGTTTCCTGAAATGCATCGGAGCCGATGAGTTTGCTGCCGACCTGTCCCGTGATACACACGATGGGAGAAGAATCGAGCATGGCCGTGGCAATCCCCGTGACCATATTGGTCGCGCCGGGACCGGAGGTTGCGACCGCAACTCCCACCTGCCCACCAGCCCGAGCGTAGCCATCGGCCATGTGCGTCGCGCCCTGTTCGTGCCGCACCAGGATGTGATGAATCTTGCTGCCCTTCAGCGCGTCATACGCAGGCAGAATAGCGCCGCCCGGATAACCGAAGACGCTGGTCACTCCCTCGCGTTCCAGGCACTCCCATAAAATGCTTCCGCCGCTCATGTTTTGTTTTTGTTTTTGTGCGGCGGCGTTGCGAGGCTCGGTGTTATCGCGTGTCTGACTGTCGGTCGCGCTCTTATGAGTCATAAACTCTCGCCTTCTGCTGCGTCAGCTACATTTCCTAAAAAAAGCAAAACCCACCGAGCCAGCATTTCTGGCGGGGCGGGATTCGGGAGCCTTCAGGATTTCGTGTTGCTCAGCTCACGGGTTCCCTCCACACCGGCGACGATACAAAAATTGTACCCCGCAAAACGACACTAATTCGGTGTAGATAACGGCGATTCATGTTCTTTTCCAAAGATTAATAACGATAAGTGATGGTACCGAAGGGAGCAGCCTGCTGCAAGGGGAAAGTCTCGCGTGACGCCGCAGAAACTGCTATGCACCGGACACATCTTATATCCGCAGCGCTCCCGCCTCCACGTCCTGGGCCGCTTGCGCCACATTTTCCGGCCGGCCTAAATCTCGCCAATAGTATTCTTCGGCACGGAAGCCGAGAATTTTCTCCCCTGCTCCAGCCAGCCGAAGATACGAAGTGATAATCGAAAACGCCCCCGTTTCGGTGAGCAGTGGTAGCAGCCTCGGAGAAATCACGTGCACGCCGGAGAATGCGAGCGCATGTGTTTCCTGCGCCGATCGAACAATCTCATGCGCCCCGTCGCGTCCAGCGCGCCGCCCGCAGAGCTTGTTTCTGCTCGTCAAACAGCAAGTATCGTGAAGTCTCGCGCTTCTGCACCGCCAGCGTTGCCAGCGCGTTACTCTTCCGATGAAACTGCATCATGCGGTCAAGATCGATGGTGCTGACGACGTCGACGTTATGCAAAACGAACGGCTCGTTCGAATCGTTGGAGTTCTCTTGAAAAAACCATGCCGCTTGCTTAAGTCCGCCACCGGTATCGAGCAAAGCATCTTCGCGCGAGATTTCAATGCGCATGCCAAAGTTGTCGTTCTTCTTCAAATACGCAAGAACCATGTCGGCAAAGTGATGGACGTTGACAATCACTTCGCGAATGCCAAACTGCCGCAAGCGCCGCAGCGAAATTTCCAGTAGCGTGTGACCGGCCACTTCCACAAGCGCTTTCGGGCGATCGTCGGTAAGCGGGCGCAGGCGCGTACCCAGGCCGGCCGCGAGAATCATCGCCTTCATGGCTTCGCTTTATCCAAGTCCGGCCCGCTCCGTCCTGGCGAGTTCCGGGACGATTTCTTTTTCTGGCTCCAACTTTTCCAATTCCCGATGCCGTAGCGCGACTTCGACTCCGTTTCTCCCTTGCAAACGTTTCGCGACTTGCTCCGCCAAGTACACGGAGCGATGCTGTCCGCCGGTGCACCCGAATGACACCATCAGATTCTTGAATCCCCTGCGCTGATAATTGTTCACGCTGGCATCCACCAGCGACATTACGCTGGCCAGGAATTGGTGCACGCTTTCCTGCTGGTTGAGATAGTCGATTACCGGCGCGTCACGGCCGGTCAGCTTCTTGAAACGCTCTTCGCGCCCGGGATTCGGCAAACTGCGCCCATCAAAAATAAATCCACCGCCATTCCCGCTGTCATCTTTCGGCAGGCCGCGATGAAACGAGAAGCTGAAAATCCTGACGACTAGATTGTCCGCGTCCGACGCCAGACCTTGCAGTTTCTCCGAAGCCAGCATGCTGTGAAAAGCGGCCGTCAGCGTAGGCAGAGCGATCGGCAGCGTTACATTGTGCAGCAGCCAGCGCAGATTCTTTAGCGCATAGGGCACGCTCTGCAAGAAATGCACTTTGCGCTCATAAAATCCTCGGAATCCGTACGCACCCAGCGCCTGCATGATGCGGATATAAACATAGGCATAGTAATGGTGCAGGAATGTTTCGCGCTTCAAATCGACGAATCCAGCCAGCGTATCCAGATAGTGATCGAGCAACTGCTGCCGCAACTCCGGCGGCAGATCCGCCTTCGCGTCGTACAGAAGAGACGCGACGTCATATTGCAGTGCACCCTTGCGGCCACCCTGATAATCGAGAAAGAACGGTTTCCCGTCACGCAGCATAATATTGCGCGACTGAAAATCGCGGTAGAGAAAATAATCGCGGCCCGCGCTGAGCAGAAACTTGGTCAGGCTTCTGAAATCGTCTTCCAGCGCCTGTTCGCTAAAGGGAATACCCGCCAGCCGCAGGAAATAATATTTGAAGTAATTCAAATCCCAGGAGATGGATTGCCGGTCAAAACTTCCGCGCGGATAACATACTTTGTAATTCAAGTCGCGTCCGGCTTCGATTTGAAATCGAGGCAAGGTCGCAATGACTTCCCGGTAGGCCGCAATCGCATCGGGTGCGATCTGTTCGCCAGAGCGGTTCTGGGAAAGAAATTCGAACAGCGACGTGTCGCCCAGATCTTCTTCGAGATAGGCCCCCTGATCTAAATCTTGCGCGTAAATCTCCGGAACCGGCAGGCCATGCTTGTGAAAGTGCCGCGAGAATTCGAGGAAAGCGGTATTTTCTTCGCGCACGTCATACAGAATGCCAATGGCGCTGATCTTCTGGTTCGCCAGCCGAATGATCTTGCGTCCCGAGCCGCCCAGTTGACCTTGTAACGGCTCTACTCGATCGACCGGGGACCGGAAATGCTGTTCAAAAAGATTCTTTAGAACATCCATGAAAATTTGGCCGCACGCTTCAGTTTGACGATTCTCCACAAAGATATCACCGAAACGGAAAGAACCATCGCCCGTACAGCGGAACGGTAGGGCTTGATCTGTTGGGGCTACTCCAGCAATGGGGATTGAAAATCTGGTGGCGGCGGTAGGACTCGAACCTCGCTGAGCTGATCGGGTCCCCGGAAGTAGATTAAGCGGATAGGACGCTCCCAGGTCGGAACCCGCCAGGAAAAGCCGATCAGCGTCGCAGGCGAGCTGAAGTTGGGGCCATAAAGCGACATTGCTTGTGGCAATGTGTATCCGGTGGGTGCTCCAGTTGAAGAGCCCCTTCTCTTCTCGGCTTGTCCGACTGAACAAGGAAACTTGGGTGCTTCAATGACTGTCCGGAAAACTCTCGGAAAGCCCCCCAACTTGTTACTGGTTGTACCGAGATCAGTTACTTTTCTGGGATTCCTGAATCAGCACGAGATCGGAGGGGGAGTCTCCCCGGACCAGGGCCAGGCTTTTACCGTCGGGCGACCATTGATAGGAGTAGATTCTTAGCGAGGTAAAGTTGGTCAGGTTGCGGCCGGTACCGCCGTCCAGCGGCTGCAGCCAGAGATTGTCTACACCCTTTTCGCGGACGGGATACACGATGCCCTTGCCATCAGCGCTGAAGCGGAGTTCCCCTTCATGCCGCGGATCATATTTGAAAGTTCGCAAGAGCTCGCCGGAATTGACAGAGACTAAGGAGATGTTTGGCCTCTGGGCTTTGAAATCATAGGTGCCAAGCACGGCCGTTTTTCCATCGCGGGCAATGTCATAACCGGAGGTTGTCTCCGCAAATTCCTTCGAAAATCGTTCCGGTTTGCCCCCGTCGATGGGCACCTTCATGTATGCGGTAGTTGTCTCATCTATGTAAAAAACGGTTTTCCCGTCGGGAGAGCACTGAGGGTAAAGGTCTCTCTTGCCCTCGGTGAGTCGCCGTACTCCGGAGCCGTCCCCTTCACTGCGCCAGATATTCACTGAGAGCGTTTTCAAAGTTCCCCGCGCGAAGACAAGGTGGCCGTCACTGCAGCCAAAAGGCTGCATAGACCCTGATTCCTTCTCGTGGGCGACCTCAGCCTTGAGCCCGCCGCTCGAGTTGATAACACGAATCGATGCTTCTTGCTCGGCGGCCAAATTCCCGTTGCTCGTCCACGAGACCACCAGCACGGGGTCTCCCGACGTGACTTGTGTGGCGTCGGAATAGTCGGCCTTCTGTCCCGAACTCACATAGACGTCGCGTACCGACTGGCGCAGAACGGTGGCTATGGTGGCACCGTCGGAGGAGACACTCAAGGTCGCGTAATCATTTAAGTCGGCAGTAATAGGACGAAACTGTCCGTCGGGATAGCTAATGAGTCCGACTTGCTGCCGGGCGAAATTTGTTTCGGCAGCAGAAAAAATTACAGCCAGCGCTTTTCCACTGGGCAGCCACGACACCTTGCTCACGACTGTGTACGGTGGCTTGGATATCGTCCTCTGGTCACCTGTGATGGGATCAATCGAAATCAGCGTGCTGATGGTATTGCCGTTCTGATCGAACATTGCAGCGGCAATGGCCTTTCCATCCGGCGACCAGGCTGAATCCGCCATCACGTTGGCCATGGGACCGCTGAAAATGCTCCTTTCATTGCTGCCGTCGGCGTTGGCGACGATGAGATGGTACTTGCCGGGGTCGGGATCGTTGGCACGCACGAAAACGATGCGCTGCCCGTCGGGCGAAAAACTGGGAGTCGTATCCACATCCTTGACCAACAGTTGCGGAGTGCCGCCCAGTACGGGAATACGGTATAGGTCGAAATCCCGAGAAGCCGGGCCGTTGGCGAGTTGCGTGTGCGTATAGTAAATGTGACTGCCGTCGGGCGAGAAGCGAAGCGCGAAATACTGTACGTGTTCCGGGGAAATGATCTGCACGTTGCTTTCGCTGGCCAGATGGCGCAGCCACAAGGATTCATTGCCCTCATTGTTGATTACGTAGGCCAGGTAATTG
Organism: uncultured Acidobacteriaceae bacterium; assembly: GCA_963801885.1. Classification (GTDB taxonomy): domain Bacteria; phylum Acidobacteriota; class Terriglobia; order Terriglobales; family Acidobacteriaceae; genus Sulfotelmatobacter. The sequence continues at coordinate 144,288 of CAWDGL010000008.1, read as the reverse complement.
CCATCGGGAGATATGGCACCGAGGCTCGCATTGTGGGTCCCGCTGATTCTGGTGATCTTGATGCTTTGAAACGGCTGGGTGCGGGCGGAGAAAATCAAGCTGTAAATGCCGAATGCGGCGGCGGCAAGCAGAACCAATACGACAGCGGTGACGATTCCCAGACCGGCTTTATGTTGGCGCGCAGCGGCGACAACATCGGAGCCGCTCGGGCGGTGCCCGGCGGCGGGAATGGTTGCGCTCGAAACCGCAACCTCTGCGGAGTTGGCAACCTGCAGCCTTCCCGACTCAGTGTCGCGCCGAAGCCGCTTGAGGTCGCTTCTAACCTCGGCCGCGGATTGGTAGCGCAGATCGCGATCCTTCTCGAGCAGCTTGCTGATGATGTCTTCCAGCTTGGGCGGCACTGCAGGGTTCAGCCGTATTGGCGGAACCGGAGTTCGATTGAGGATACCGTCGAAGATGGTCGCTGAAGTTTCTCCCGGGAACGGCAAGGCTCCAGTCGCCATCTCGTACAGTACTGTACCGAATGAAAACAAATCGGTGCGGGGATCGAGATCCTTGCCCTTGGCCTGCTCCGGGGACATATAAGCGATGGTGCCCACCGCAGTCCCGGGACTGGTCAGGAATTCATGACTGTCAAGAACCGTGGCAGCTGTGGCTTCGATCGACAATGCTTTGGGCTCGACTGCAACCTTGGCCAGCCCGAAGTCGAGAATTTTGGAGTGTCCCCGCTTGGTGATAAAGATGTTCGCGGGCTTAATGTCGCGATGAACAATGCCACCCGCGTGCGCCGCGTCCAGCGCATCAGCGACCTCGATCGACACCGTAAGCAGCGTCTCAATGTCTAACGGCCGTCCCCCAATGCGGTGCTTAAGAGTGATGCCGTCCAGAAACTCCATCACGATGAAGGTCTGGCCATCCTGCTCGTCGATTTCGTGAATGGTGCAGATGTTGGGATGGTTCAGGGCAGAAGCGGCCTTGGCTTCACGGCGAAAGCGGCTTAGGACTTGAGTGTCTCTCGCCACTTCGTCGGGGAGGAACTTCAGCGCGACGAAGCGATCGAGTTTGGTGTCCTCGGCTTTGTATACGACACCCATCCCGCCGCCACCGAGCTTCTCGAGGATGCGATAGTGCGAGATGGTTTGGCCGATCATGAGAAAAGTTTGTCGCCGGAGCATTCATCTTAAGGATGGGGTCGAGGCGAGTCAACGTGTTCGCATTTCTGGGCGAAGCGCGCCGAGCGGTACACTTGCATTTAACGGGCAATAGGGAAACTGTTCCGGGCCAGAAGTCTCTGCAGCGTATTGGCGTACTGGCTGAAATCGAAGCAAGCGATCTTGCGACGGAAGAGTCCACGCCAACGAAGGCCGACGCGATAAAGCTGCGGCGATCAAAGCTCATAAGTGATGCTCCCCAGCTGCCGGCGCTGTCTGGGACAATCATGGACTTTGGGACAAGGAGTAGATACCCCAGTGCATGTCTTTCTCCTAATTCGACTCGATGTGCTCCGTGGCCAAAAAACCTTCACGATGCTTCATACTGGCAACTTAAACGATAAAGTCTTGAGCAGATCAGAGATCTTCGCAGGGTGACTGTTCAAGGCGCGTGAAATTGAGATCGTCGGGAATGAGAAGCGCGACTGGCGAAGGGCGGCCCGGAATGCCTGATACAGTGTTTTCTTAACTAATAAAGTCGACGGTCACAAAAAGACGATTGTATGACGCAGAAGAACAAACACCTAAGCAAGGACGCAGCGCTTTCCCAGCATAAGGCAAGAGTTTTTATAACTGGTTCGGCGGATGGGCTCGGGCGAATGGCTGCGCAACTTCTGGTTGAGCAGGGACACATTCCCGTTCTGCACGCACGCAACGAACAGCGCGGGCGCGAAGCTATGACCGCCGTACCCGGAGCGGAGACAGTTGTGATCGGAGATCTCTCAAGCGTCGCACAAATGAAAGAAGTCGCCGCGAAAGTGAATGCGCTCGGCCACTTCGATGCCGTCATTCACAACGCCGGCGTGGGCTATCAAAGTCCCAGACGAGTTGCCACCGAAGACGGCCTGCCGCTGGAATTTGCTGTGAATACGCTGGCTCCCTACGTTTTGACGGCTCTCATCCACAGGCCAAAGCGGCTGGTGTATTTGAGTTCAGGCCTTCACCAGAATGGAGATCCAAGTCTCGAAGATCTTGCGTGGGAGAAGCGTCAGTGGCGAGGAATACAGGCTTACTCCGACACCAAGCTGCACGATGTCATGCTTGCCTTTGCAATCGCGCGCCGATGGCCGGATACATTTTCGAATGCGCTGGAGCCAGGCTGGGTGGCTACGAAGATGGGCGGCGCGCACGCGCCCGATGACTTAGCTGAGGGATATCGAACACAAGTGTGGCTCGCGGTTAGCTCTGACGCTGCCGCTGAGGTTACGGGACAGTATTTTTATCACAGAAAGCTGCGAGAGCCGAATCCCGCGGCGCGAGATACGACCAAGCAGGACAAACTCATTGCCGCCTGCGCGGATTTCTCTGGCGTCAAACTTCCTGAGTAAAGCCAGATAGGAGGATGAATGTCGCAAGTATGGCTGGTCACGGGTAGTTCTCGCGGTCTGGGTCGCGCAATTGTCGAAGCGGGCCTTTTGGCAGGCAATAAAGTGTTGGCGACAGCTCGGGACATTAAGTCGCTGGCTGATCTGTCGGAACGATATGGAGATCAGGTGAAGCTCTTCGCGCTAGATGTGACCGACGAAGTCAGCAGCAGCAAACGCGGTAATGGCGGCGATCGATGCATTTGGCTCGCTGGATGTGGTCATTAACAATGCGGGATATGGCAATCTTTCGTCCGTCGAAGACACTCCTCTGTCGGAATTCCGGGCACAGATCGAAACGAATCTCTTCGGAACAATTATTGTGACGAAGGCAGCTCTTAGGTATTTTCGCGAGAAGAAAACAGGCCACTTCATTCAGTTTTCATCGGTGGGCGGAAGGATCGGCCCTCCGGGACGTGGGCCTTATTCGGCGGCGAAGTGGGGTGTCGAAGGCTTCTCTGAGGTGCTTTCGCGCGAAGTGGCACCGCTCGGCATCAAAGTCACCATCGTTGAACCCGGCGGCTTTCGCACAGACTTCGCGGGCAGTTCCACCGAACTTCGCGAAGGTCATCCTGAATACGATTCGACGGTTGGAGCTACCGCAAGATTTCAGCGGAACTACAACGGCAAGCAGCCTGGTGACCCCAAAAAGGCAGCTCAGGCGATCGTCCAGTTGACGCAAGAACGGAACCCTCCGTTGCGACTTTTGCTCGGCAGTGATGCGTACGCCGCCGCCGAGAAGAATGATCTTGCGCGATTAGAGGAAGCACGAATCTGGAAGAAACTCAGCGTCTCCACCGACTTTGAGACGAAGTGAAGAAGCAGCAAATGTTAAGCAGGAGAATCCGAACCGCGCCCACGGTCGTCAATGGTTCGACGTGACTGAATTCTTTCCTTCTTCGTCTTACTGACGATCAGATTGCGCGAATCAGCAGGGCTCGAACCCGCGACCTCTGCCGTGCAGTGGCAGCGTCCAGGCCACGCTCTCGCGGGGAAACAGCTCCTGGAATGCGGCGAGAATTTAGTGCCAGCCGAGCGCTGGGGCGACCGAAGTCAGAATCGCCTCCATGACGTGCGCATTGTAGGCAACACCGAGTTGATTTGGGATGGTTAGCAGCAACGTGTCGGCCTCCGCGATCGCCTCGTCTTTCCTAAGTTGCTCGATGAGAATCTCCGGTTCAGCAGCGTAGCTGCGGCCAAAGATCGCCCGTGTATTTTCGTCAAGGAACCCGATCTTGTCCTCCTCTTCACGAGAGCCTTGTCCGAAATAGCGTCGATCACGGTCATCGAGCAACGGAAAAATACTGCGGCTAACTGAAGTACGCGGAGTGCGCTTGTGACCAGCTTCCTTCCAGGCTGCGCGAAAGGCGCGAATCTGCGCGGCCTGTTGGATGTGTAGCGGTTCGCCGGTCTCGTCGAATTTGAGGGTTGAGCTCTGCAGATTCATTCCTAACTTCGCTGCCCATACCGCGGTCGCGTTGGAAGCAGACCCCCACCAGATTCGATCACGCAATCCGGCAGAGTATGGCTCAAGACGCAGAAGCCCCGGAGGATTGGGAAACATTGGACGTGGGTTAGGCTTAGCAAAGCCCTTGCCCCGCAGCAGTTCGAGAAATTCTTCGGCATGTCGCCGGCCCATCTCCGCATCGTCCTCGCCTTTATTGGGGTTGTAGCCAAAATAGCGCCAACCATCGATGACTTGCTCGGGAGAACCGCGGCTGATTCCCAACTGTAGTCGGCCGCCAGCGATGACGTCCGCCGCGCCTGCGTCCTCCACCATGTAATGAGGATTCTCATACCGCATGTCGATTACGGCGGTGCCAATTTCAATCTTTCGTGTTTTAGCGCCAACCGCTGCGAGTAGTGGAAACGGGGATGCCAGTTGCTGTGCAAAGTGATGAACCCGGAAGTAGGCTCCATCCATTCCTAGTCGCTCAGCCTCCATGGCGAGGTCAATGGATTGCAGAAGCACATCAGCGGCGGACCGTGCTTGTGATTGCGGTGAAGGTGTCCAGTGACCGAATGAGAGGAAGCCGATTTTCTTCATGAAATATAAGTCTCCCATATCGACAGTATCAGGCGCAGCGGTGCAACAGTTAGAAGGAAGACGGCCGCGTTCTCCTCCATCGCCATTTCATGATCGATGACAGGCACACTTTCGGCTCCCTCCTGATCCAGAGCGGAGCCTCGATCGTTTACGTGAAAGAGCAGATGGGACACAGCTCGATTCGAGTGACAGTCGATATTTACGGCCACCTGATTCCAGGCGCGAACGTGTCATTTGTCGATCGCCTTGACGAAGTTTCGGCTCAGAAGGAAAAGCAGGGAGGAGAAACAACTCCGCAACAAAATGCAACTCCCGCTCAACTGCCCAAACGGGACGAAATGGAGGTTCCCTTGGAACTCGCTGATTTGATTGGTGGCGGCGGTAGGACTCGAACCTACGACCTACGGATTATGAGACCGTCGCTCTAACCACCTGAGCTACGCCGCCATGACTACACATTGGAAGGATAATCGAAAGGAATCATCTCGCCGTTGCGCCCGGTGCGGCGCGGCGCAACGAAACCGAAGCACTTCATTCAATCCTAATTCTAAGAGCGACTCGAAATTAGGTCAAACCCAGCGCAATCATCCCGGCTATATACTGCGACATGGAACTCAAGCTGGCTGTAGACAGCAAGGAAGTGAATGACGTTCCTGAAATCAACTCAACCTGCATGAAGACAATTGCTGTCATCCCTGCCCGCATCGCTTCTACACGTCTTCCGCGCAAAATGCTGCGCGAAATCGCGGGTAAGCCGCTGATCGGATACGTATATGAAGCGGTGGTTTCTTCACGACTGTTGGCGGAGGTCGTCATCGCTACCGACTCAGAGGAAATCATGGCAGTCTGTCGCGAACGCAGTTGGAATGCGCAGATGACTTCGCCCAACCATCGCAGCGGCACCGAGCGCGTGCATGAAATTTCGACTCGCGTGGTGGCCGATGTCTACATCAATGTGCAGGGCGATGAGCCACTCACACGGGCTGAACAGATCGCGACTTTGTTGCGCGTCATGGAAAATCCTGCGGCCCATGTGGGCACGCTGATGACTCCAGCAAGCGCGATCGACATTGCCAATCCCAACGCCGTGAAAGTGGTCACCGACAGAAGCGGACGGGCTTTATATTTCTCGCGAGCTACCATCCCTTTCGATCGCGACCGCACTCGCCCACCCTATTTCAAACATCTCGGTTTTTATGCTTATCGCAAGGTTGCGCTCGATCGATTTGTGCAACTGCCTGAGTCTCCGCTGGAAAAAAGTGAGCGTCTGGAGCAATTGCGTTTTCTGGAAAATGGCATTCCGATTTTTGTCGGAGAGACTCCGCATGACAGCATCGGCGTCGATACCGAGGAAGACCTGCAGAGAGTGATCGAGATCCTTGCTAAACCCTGACTTTCGCTCAACACGGTCGTCCCGGAGACCGTCGCAATCCGCATCCGTCATCGTACGCGCTCGATTGTTTCTTCCGCGCGGTATGCTGCAATGCGTGTCATCCCGAGCAACGCGAGGGACCTGGGTGTTTTTCTCGCTCTCCTCAAACTTGCGGAGTCATATTATGTTTCTGTCCCCACTCCCTAGCCGCTGCAAGTCGTCTTGAGATGGCTGGATGCGAATGAAAAAACCATTCCACCCACTTCGACGGGGTTCGCTCCGCAAGATTCTGCTCCGCCAGTTTGTCCATCGAAGTGATGAACGGCTCGACGCTCGAAATCGACTCGAAGGCGTAGCGGTCGGCCTGGCGTTCGTTAAAGCGCGAATAGGCGTTGAGGGCCGGCATCAGCAAGAAAGAGAGCACCACCGAAACCAGCGCCAACAGCGGCAAGTCGGCAAAATCCGAAAGTTCCTCGAACATGTGCTGATCCACCGCGTAATGTAGCACCCAATTGGCCGCGTAAAAACCGAGGAGCGTGATGGCCGCCTGTACGAAAATGCTTTTCAGGATATGACGGTGCACGTGATGTCCCAGTTCGTGGGCCAGCACCGCCTCAATTTCTTCCGGCGTGTAATTGTCCAATAACGTGTCCGCCAGAATGATGCGGCGGGTCGCTCCCAGCCCCGTAAGGGCCGCGTTTGCCTTCTTGCTTTTTTCCGAAAGCTTCCAGCGGTAGACGCCTCGCACCCGTGTTCCCGCTCGCTCGCTCAACACCACCAGCCGCCGCCGCAGGTCTTCGTTGTCCAATGGTTCAAACTTATAAAAAATCGGCAACAGCACGACCGGCGCCAATTGCGCCAGAAGGATAAACAATCCCATGAATAAAGCCCAAGCCAGCATCCACCAATGTTGCGGCCACTGCCGGATGGTTAAATACAATACTTCAACCACTACCGTTCCCAGGACGATGCCGACCACAAAGCCCTTTATTTCATCCCACGCCCAGGATCGGAATCTCTGGGTGGATAGGTTGAACCTGCGTTCCAGAAGGAAGCCATAATAATCAAGCCCGATCCCCAACGCTTTGCCGATGCCTAACAGCAAAAGAAGATAGATGAAAAGAGAAAACGAATAATTTTGCAAACCCAAACGATAGGCCAGGTCGCGCAACCAGTCTGACCAGCCCGTGACCAGTAGAACGATCAGAAAAACAAATCCAACCACGAAATCGGCAATGCCCAGCCACCGCCGGATGCGATTGTAGCGTCGCGCCTCTGGCGAATCCGATGCGGCCGGATTGGATTCGGCTGTCATTCCGAGTGATCGATGTCCACTGATTACCCGCTATTCCTGACGAAGTTTTCGCCCGTGGTCAGCAGTTCGCTGACGAGCTCAGGCGACGAAGCCTCCGTGTAAAGCCTCAACAAGGGCTCCGTTCCCGACGCGCGGAACAGTACCCACGCTTCTGCGCCATTTCCATTGGTCGGAGTATCCAGAAAAAACTTTGCGCCGTCGAGATGTTCTTTCTTGAGCACGTTGTAACGCCCCAGAGCCTTCGTCCCGTCGGCCCGCGCGCGCTGAATCGCGTTTTGCTTCATCTCTTCCGGAATATGCAGATCGCGACGCCCATAATAGTGCGGGCCAAACTCGCGCTGCAGATCGGCCACCAGTTGCCCCAGCGGTTTACCTTCCTCGGCCATCACGTTGGCCAGCAGCAGGCAATTCAGAACTCCGTCCCGTTCCGGCAAAAATCGCGAATATCCGATCCCGCCTGATTCTTCACCGCCAATCAGAATCTCGCCTTCCATCATCAGGTCGGCGATATATTTAAATCCGATAGAAGTTTCGTGCAACTTGCGCCCATGTTTTGCCGCGATGCGGTCGAGCATTCTCGTCGTATTAAACGCCCGCACCACGTCTCCCGGCCACTTCTTCCGCTCCAGCAACCAGCGCAGCAATACGCAAAAGATTTTGTGCGAATCGACAAAGCTTCCATCCTCGGCGACGGCTCCGATGCGATCGGCATCGCCGTCGGTTGCAAGGCCGGCATCGCATTTCTCGCGTACCACGGTCTGTTGCAGCATTGCCGTGTGCGGCTCAATGGGTTCGGGATTGATCCCGGGAAACAGCGGGTTCAATTCCTGGCGGATCGCTACATACTGCACTCCCCGCTCTGAAAATATTCCAGTCAACACTCCGCGTCCCGAACCATACATCGCATCCACGGCAAACTTGAACTTCGTCCTCGCGATCAGATCCATGTCCGCGAAACCGCAAACCGCGGTGACGTATGGCTTCTTGAGATCAACCTCTTCAACGGCAGCTTTAGCGGCTTTCGGCGAACTGCCCGCAGCCAGTTCTTCCTCAATCTTTTTCATGATCGCCGGCGTAGCCGAGCCGCCGAAGTTTCCCTTGAACTTTATTCCGTTCCAGTTCCAGGGATTATGGCTCGATGTCACCATTACTCCGCCCGCCGCGCCCTGGTGCTTTACCGCGTAGGATACGGCAGGGGTCGGTGTGTAATCATTGGCCAACTTCACTGGAATTCCGGCGGCAGCGATCACTTCGGAAACAATCTGCGCCGCCCGCGGAGAGGCGAAGCGCGCGTCATATCCGATGATTACGCCACGTCGCGCGTCCTCATATTTCAAAACATAGGAAGCGATCGCGCCCGCAACTCGCCGCACATTGTCGAAGGTAAAGTCGTCGGCAATGATGCCGCGCCAGCCGTCGGTTCCAAATTTGATTTCTTGCGCCATACTCTCCCAGCGGTCAGTCGGAGCGCGCCCGCGCGAACCCCGAATCGATTCGTTAAACCAGCTCGTTCAAACCAAATTGTTCAAACCAGCTTGTTCATTTTCTTCTCGTCAAGGTATTTCACGACCTTACCTACATCCTGCGCGTGCTGTCGTGTCGTGATCAGCAATGCGTCCGGAGTTTCCACGACCACTAAATCGGTTACGCCAACCGCTGCCACAAACTTTCCCGGAGCGTGAATATAATTCTCGCGCGCATTCAGCAAAAATACATCTGAACTTACAACCAGATTGCCTTCAGGCGGCGTGCTCTTCGCCGTGTGGTGCTCATGCAGCGCAGTCCATGACCCAAGATCGTTCCAGCCAAAATCGGCGGGCAAGCAATAGATGTTGCCGGCCTTCTCGCCCTTCGCCGAACGCGGCTCCAGCACGGCATAATCCACGCTTATGTTTTCACACTCGCCGTACAGCCGCTTGAATGTACTCGCGAACTTCCGGGTTCCGTAGCTTTCCGCGATCCGTTCGAGCAAAGCGGCGGTCCTGGGCAAATGTTCTTTGAGTGCATCCACCAGCGTTTGCGCGCTCCACAAAAACATTCCGCTGTTCCAGAAATAACTTCCCAGCGCAACAAATTCGGCCGCCCTTTCGGCGTTTGGTTTTTCCGTAAAGCGACGCACACGCAACGCATCGCCATGAAACAGTCCTCCGGTTTCGATGTACCCATAACCGGTTTCTGCTCGAGTCGGCCTTATTCCCAGCACTACGATGTTCGCGCCCGCTGCCGCAATCTCAACACCGCGCGCGAGCGTCTCGCGATAACGCTTTTCGTCGCCAATCACATGGTCGGAAGGAAACAGGCCAATCACTGCTTCTGGATCTTCGCGCAACAGCAGAAACGCCGCCAGCCCGATCGCGGGCGCAGTATTTCGACCCACGGGCTCCGCGAGTACCTGTTCCTGCGGAAGCTTCGGAAGTTGCTTTACAATGGCGGATCGAAGATCGCCGTTGGTGACGATCCAGAATTTGTTCGGCGGAGCCAGCGGCAAAAGACGCGAAACAGTTTGCTGGATCATCGTCTCCGTCCCGTCGAGCGCCAGCAATTGCTTGGCCCGCTTCTTGCGGCTGAGCGGCCAGAAGCGCGTCCCGCGCCCTCCGGCCAGAATTACAGGATAGAAGTTCAGGTTTTTAGCCACGATTCTCACGGGTCAAAGACATTTGAATTGGAAATCCAACTACATTCTTGTTTCCGGCTCTGGCAGCGGCTTTCCGGGCACGTATGATCGCAAAAACTCCAGCGCCCATTGCGGCCGCACACGAAAATCGCCGACACACGCAGGCACTACGACCGCGTCGCCTTTGGCCAGCGTCACCGGATCCATCCCGTCCGCTTCAATCACTCCACAACCTTCCACCGCGACCAGAATCTGTACCGAACTGCGCCCCGATTCATCTTTCGTCGCAAGCTGCAGCGGTTCCTTCGCTTCAAACATGTCCACCACAAAGTAAGGCGCACCGACCAGTTGTGAATGACGATTCTTGCTGCCATCGATCTGCTCCGGCGCCGCACGCACCACCTTGCCCGATTTCACATCTTCTTTCACCGCCGCCATCCCATCTTTCAAATGCAACTCGCGCGGACGTCCGTAGTCATACAAACGATACGTGGTATCGGATTGCTGCTGAGTCTCCACCACTACCGATCCCGCCCCGAGCGTGTGCACCGTGCCGCCCGCCACATAGATCATGTCTCCCGCATAAACATTGATCCAGTTCAGCACTTCCTCGGCGCGCTTCTGATGGATCGCCTCCTCCAGTTGCCGCGCGGTTACGCCGCGCTTCAGCCCCAGCGCAATCTGCGCTCCCGGCTTCGCGTGCGCAATGTACCAGCACTCCGTTTTTCCCCAGGGCTGGCCCACGCGCAGAGCCTGGGTGTCGTCGGGATGAACCTGTACCGAAAGTTTCTCGTGGGGAAAAAGAAATTTCAGCAGCAGCGGAAAACGCTTTGGATCGCGCGCCGCGTCACCCACCAGATCACGCTGATGCTGCTCGCTCAACTGCGAGAGCGTTCTGCCAGTTAGCGGTCCATTGGCGACTTTGCAATCGTCTCCGCTCAGCCAAGCTTCGCCGATTTTTTCTTCAAACTTGTGATTGGGATAAATCGGAGATAAATCCTGCGCGCCCCAAGGACGGGGATCAAATCCCGGAAGCATCAACAATGGATAAAGGTTTCCCATACAAAACTTATGCTCAACATCTGATGCTCACGCGAGTAATTTTGTTTACAAACTGATGTTCAGAAACCGAACTTCACAAAAAAGGCCGCTCGCGAGCTGAACGGCCTTTCGCCAAAATCAATCATCGGTCTTGCGTGCAACCGCTTACAGCGCGCCGAAGAACTTCCGCATCCGTTCCAGTCCGCGATCCAGTTCTGCTTTCGCCGTCGCATACGAAACGCGAATATGATCGCCAGTGCCGAAACCTTCGCCGGGAACGGTTGCGACGTGGGCTTCGCGCAGTAAACGCCCAGCCACATCAGATGCAGATTTCAATCCACCACGCCCAAAAAAAGAAGAAATATTCGGATAGGCGTAGAAAGCTCCTTCCGGCAGCGTGCAGCTCACTCCCGGAATCGAGCGCAACCCTTTCACCACATGATCGCGCAGATCAATATATTCCAGGCGCATCTTTTCCACGCACTCCTGCGGGCCTTTGAGCGCGGCCACCGCGGCTTTCTGCACAATCGAGGTCGGGTTCGACGTCGACTGGCTCTGCAGCTTGGCCATCGCGCTTACGACTGCCGCCGGCGCCAACGCGTATCCCAGCCGCCATCCAGTCATTGCATAGGTCTTCGAAAGCGACCCCAGTACCACCATCCGCTCTTTATATTCGCGTAGGGATCCTACCGAGAAGTTCTTGCGCGTGTAGTTCAGGTACACGTAGCACTCGTCCGATAGAACCCAGATTCCGCGCTGGTGCGCCAGGCGAACCACCTCCGTCATATCCTCCGCGCTCATCACCGCGCCTGAGGGGTTTGACGGCGAGTTCAAAATAATAACCTTCGTCCGGGACGTAATCAGCCGCGCTACCATCTCGGCGGTCACGCGGAATCCCTGCGCTTCATCCGATTCCAACAGCACGCAATTCCCGCCCGCATAGCGCACAATGTCCTTGAACGAAACCCAATAGGGAACCGGCAGAATTACTTCGTCGCCATGGTCCACCAGAACCTGGATTGCGTTGAACAAGGCATGCTTGCCGCCGGTCGAGGCAATCGCTTCCTCACGGCGGTAATCGGAATCGAAATCCACATTGTGTCGATGCACAATGGCATCGCGCAGTTCCGCCGTGCCGGCCACCGCTGTGTATTTTGTGAAGTTCCCTTGAATCGCGGCGATCGCGGCATCTTTGATATGCTGCGGCGTCGAGAAGTGCGGCTCGCCCGCGCCAAAATCCACTACGTCGATTCCCTGCGAGCGCAACTTCTCAGCTTCGGCCACCACTGCCATGGTGGCTGACGGCTCAATGCGGTTGATTCTCTCCGTGAGTCGAAGAGCTTCCGTCGTTTCTCGGGTAAAGCTGGCCGTGGTCATGCTTTTCTCTTCCTTTTCTTGGGAACTTCCACCACTCTTACATCTCGGAGTTTGTACGCAGGCTCGAGTTTCTCCCGCAGTTTCTGCTCCACCACTTCCGGTACCAAACCGCCCACCGGTCCCCCCGCCTGCGCCACTTCCCGCACCAGCCGCGAACTTACATAAGAATACTTGTCCGCGGGCATCATGAATACGGTTTCCAGCGTGGGTTCGAGCTTGCGATTCATCAGCGCCATCTGCAGCTCGTATTCATAGTCGCTGATGGCGCGAATGCCCCGCAACACACATTTCGCATCGATGGACTTGGCAAACTCCACCATCAATCCATCGAATGTATCCAGGCGAACGTTCTTCAGATCGGCGGTAAGTTCCCGCAGCATCTCCAAGCGCTCGGCCACGGTAAACATCGGGGTCTTCTCCGAATTCCGTAGAATCGCGACCACCAGCTCTTCAAAAATCTTGCTGCCTCGTTCAATCAGATCGAGGTGCCCATTCGTAGGCGGATCAAACGAACCGGGATAGACCGCGATGCCCTTAGTCAATCATCCTCACAGAAGGCCGTGGCTGGAGCGCTGCAGCAACGAGCTGAACAGCAGCCAAGCAATAGAAGATTTTATGCGGGTAGGAGCAGGGATGGCAATTGCCGAATGAGCTTGAGCGTGACGCGTTAGAAAAAACCTGATTATTGAAGATGAGACTAGCCCCTAGGATGCCTGTCATCCCGAGCAACGCGAGGGACCTAGGTTTGTGCCTGCAGCGTGACCGAAGCCGACGGACGCAAGAACCCAGATCCCTCGCTTCGCTCGGGATGACAATCATTGCAGAGCTGAGCCTTAAACTACCGCCGTGCAGCAACGATCGGCGCTTTCACAGGCTCCACGCTCGGCATCGTAGTAACGCGGCTGACGGAGCCATTGGTCGGCGTGGCGGCGGCCGGCTGCGCCGGACTCTGCGTCAATCCCAGCGCCTTGCGCACTTCGGCGTCCAGCTTTGCCATCACGTCCTTATTGTCCTTCAGGAACTGGCGAGCATTCTCGCGCCCTTGGCCGATGCGCTCGCCCTTGTAACTAAACCACGACCCGGACTTCTCGAGAATGTTGTTATTGACCGCAATGTCGAGCAGATCGCCTTCGCGCGAAATGCCTTCCCCATACAGAATGTCGAACTCCGCCTCGCGAAAAGGCGCGGCGACTTTATTCTTCACCACTTTCACTCTGGTACGCGACCCTGTCACTACGTCGCCATCTTTGATTGCCGCAATGCGGCGAATATCGACTCGCACCGAAGAATAAAATTTCAGCGCGCGTCCGCCCGTCGTCGTTTCCGGATTGCCGAACATCACGCCAATCTTCTCGCGAATCTGATTGATAAAGATGAGGCACGTCCTCGATTTCGAAACCGTCCCCGTCAGCTTACGCAGCGCCTGCGACATCAAACGCGCTTGCAGTCCCATGTGCGAATCGCCCATTTCGCCATCGAGTTCAGCCTTGGGCACCAGCGCCGCCACCGAATCCACCACCAGCACGTCAATGGCGTTCGACCGTACCAACGCTTCCGTGATCTCCAGGGCCTGCTCGCCATAATCGGGCTGTGAAACCAGCAGGTTGTCGACGTCCACGCCCAGTTTCTTGGCATAGCCCGGATCAAGCGCATGCTCGGCATCCACAAACGCGGCCATGCCCCCGGTTTTCTGCGCCTCGGCGATCACCTGCAACGTAATCGTGGTCTTGCCCGAAGACTCCGGCCCAAACACTTCCACCACGCGGCCGCGCGGAAATCCTCCCACACCGAGCGCCGCGTCAAACGAGATCGCACCGGTTGAAATCACCGATATGGGAACGATCGCCTCCTTCGATCCCAGCCGCATGATGGAGCCCTTGCCAAATTGCTTTTCAATCTGTGAAACCGCCAGTTCAATCGCCTTGCCCCGCTCGTCCGCCATGGAAGTGGCTCCTTAGAAATGCTTCATGAAATGAATCTGGCCGGATTATACATATAGATCGAAGCGAATAAAAGGCGAATCTGAGAAATAACGGTGGATAAGTTCCGAAATGGGCACGTCGAATACTGTTCTAGGGATTGTCATCCCGACCGGAGCTTGGCGTTCCCGAAGGGAATGGTAAGCGAAGTGGAGGGACCCGCTTCTGTTCTAGCTGGAAAGCGGCACAATATGGTCCGCAATCCATTCCTGAAGCAACGCAAACCGAAACTTGCCTTCGGAAATCGCATTCATCATAAACTCGAACGCCACCTTGCTGGAAACGTCCAAGTCGAATCCATTCATCAGTAGAAACGTGTGCCCTGCAGCGAACCCAACCCGCTTGTTGCCATCTACAAAGGGATGGTTATTAACCAGCGACTCCAGCAGCGCAGCCGCCTCTTGGCTCAGATCGCTGTAGTAACCCGTTTGAGGACGGAAGACGGCTGCCTCCAGAGCGCCCTGATTGAGCATCCCGCTCTCGCCGCCGTATTCCTCAATCTGATAATGGTGAATGGCGATAACTTCGGCCACGGTCAGGTAGACGCGCTCGGCCATCACTTGGCCAGTTTCTTGTATAACTCACGATACTTTTCATTGGAGCGGCGATAGGCGGCGATCACCTCAGGTCTTACCAGGCGCTGCGAAGGGACCACGTTGTGCAGATAATGCTCCAGCGCTCGTTCCAGCACAAATCGCTGCGACTGCCCATTCTGCTTGGCAACGGAGACGAGCTCTTGATAAAGCTTGGCATCAATTTCGGGAGCGATCTTGACGGAACGCGCCATGGTCTCGGCATTAGATTTTACTGGTTAGGACCAGCGAAATCAAGACGAATCTAGAGACTGGCTGCCAGTCGCCGGTTGGCAGCGCCTACCCAAGGGAGTTACCTCTGCAGCAAATCCACTGGCGCCGTCACATCGTGCACACGGAAATACTTGGCCAGCGCCGGATACTTCCGCGCCACGGCCTCATACATCGCATAGGCCACGTTGCGATAAGAAACATGTCCCGCCGGCGTGGTCCGCAACTCGGAGATGTAAACCGCCTCAGCAAAGTCCATCTTGAACAGCGCCCGCTTGCGGAACGCCAGTGGAATCGCATACTGCGAATTTTCTTCTGCTTCGGGACTTTTCCGCGCGGCCAATTTCTCGACGGCGCTTTGTACCCGCTGCATCACCGCGTCGAAACGCCCTCGCATCCCAGCGTCTTCCACATCGAGCAGCATCTCAAAACCATGCTGCGTGGTGAATCCCTGCATCACTTGGATGCACCGCCGGTGCCGATGCATATCGCGGAAGCCGCCCGTATCCATGAGAATGTCGAAGCGGAACTGCTGTCCGGCGCGGAATCCACGCAGCATCTCGTCATGCTTTCCGCGATGCCGCAACCCCAAGTCGATGATCTCCCGCCGCCGCCGCTCGCCCGCTACCTGCACCGCCTGCCGAATCTGACGATAAGAGTGATGGCTGTGCTCGTAGAGCAGCGTGGTCGCAATTTCGACTTCCAGCGGCTCTTCGTCCAGCAGATCCACAATCGCCTTCGACGGCGCGAGCGGCTCGTCGGCCATCAACTCGCGTGCCGCCTGCCGCAAATCGCGCCGCGTCTCCATCTCATACGCATTCGGATCGGCATATTTCACCAGCGTCGGCGCCACTCTCACTTCTTTTAGCAACTCCTGCTCCGCCCGCGCGCCCAACTCCGGACTCACCGCCCGAATCTGCTCCACCAACCCCCGCAACGAATCCGCATTCACGTTATAGGCCGCGCCCGTCGCCGCCTTCTTCAAAGACTCGCCCAAACCGCGCACTTCTTTATGGGTATGCGAAAGCAGATGCGCCACCTGTGTTTCCAGCGTGCGCGCGTTCACAATTTCCCCGAGCGAAGTATTCGTCGCCAGCGGCAGAAGATACCGAGTGATATCAAACGCCCGCGCCTTCAGCGTGCGTTCATATGCCTCCTGCTTCATGTCGACAGGCTTGGCAGTAATGTTGATCAAGTGCTGCGTCATGTGCGCCGAAAACGCTTCATACTCCGCAAACAGAAAGTCCAGCGTCTCGCGATAGAGCTTGCGCGCATCTTCGTCAGAGCCAAACTCCGGAACGTAATATCCGCTCTTCTTGAAATCCTGATAGCGAGTTGACCGCTCTTGCCCATCCCAGCGTTGCTCATCCGCTACTTCAATCGCCGCCAGAATCGACAGCCGCTCCACCGCCAGCGCAATGTGCGCCAGGTCGGCAATCGACCGATGCCCGTACTGAAAATAAAATGTGTTAAGAAATTTCTCCGCCTTCTGTGTGCTGATTTCCCGCAGCGACTCCTTCATCGAAAGCGCGGACCGCGAATACTTGGCCATGGCATAAGCCTGAATCTCCGGTTCGACGCCGAACACGGCGAACACTTCGGTCGAAGGTTCAGTCTGTGCGGCCACGGAATCCTGTATGGCGCGGGCGCTCTCGCCCGTGTTGTCAGCGATCTTCTCGGCATTGGAGGCCCGCAAGGGAGATCGATGGCCCGGACCTGCATCTTTCTCGGAAGTAGAGGAGTTGTTGTTGGAGGGCAGTGGCATCACAATGACATTGTTCGTTACAGTCTGGGGCATGAGTGAGGGAATGTTACGCGTCGCGCTTGTGGATTAGCAATGCGATTCCGTTGAACTCGATTTATGTGAAGAGAAGGGACCCGATTTATGTGGGGACAGCCGCCCTCGGCTGTCCGGTCGAGCGAAGCTCGACCGCGTTCGCTCGCGTATAATTCAGCGTTCCAATAGCAGTAGCTGTAAACATCGGAGATTTCCAAATGTCCCTTTCAGGACACGTGGCCTTGGTCACCGGAGCCTCACAAGGCATTGGACGCAGCTGCGCACTCCGTCTCGCCAAAGACGGCGCAACCGTGGCGGTAGCGGCGCGCAATCAAGAAAAGCTCAACGAGCTTGTCGCCGAAATCACCGCCGCTGGCGGCAAAGCCACTGCATTCGCCCTCGACGTCAGCAATGAAGATCAAATCAAGTCAGCTGTAAAATCGGCCATCGCGCAACTGGGCAAAATCGATATCCTCGTCAACAATGCCGGCATCACTCGGGATCAACTGGTCATGCGCATGAAGCGGACTGATTGGGATTCGGTTCTGCAAACCAATCTCACCTCCGCCTACCTCTGCACCCAGCAAGTGATCGGCTCCATGCTCAAACAGCGCTGGGGACGCATCATCAACATCACCAGCGTCTTCGGGCAGATGGGCCAGGCGGGCCAGGCGAACTACGCCGCTTCGAAAGCCGGACTAATCGGCCTGACCATGGCCATCGCCCGCGAAGTCGGCTCGCGCAGCATTACCTGCAACGCCGTCGCCCCCGGCTTCATCGAAACCGCTATGACTGCGGGGTTGGGCGACGAATTCAAACAGAATGCGGTCAAACATATCCCGCTAGGCCGCGTAGGATCTCCCGAAGACGTAGCCAGCGCCGTAGCTTTTCTCGCTTCGGACGAAGCTTCCTACATCACCGGCCACGTTCTAAACGTAAACGGCGGCATGCTGATGGGATAATGCGGAACCCGCCGATCTCGTTTTGATTATCATCCTCGTTTCCCCTTGTCGTCCCGAGCCAAGCGAGGGATCTGGGTTTTTGCATGATGCGAGAGTATTCGTCGGTCAAACGAAACCGGGGTCCCTCGCTTTGCTCGGGACGACAGTGCTGCGATGACTATTGAAAGGAAAACGCCGAACCCCGCACGAAACAACCTGTCGCCGTCTCTCATCCCTGCGGTGAAAGATTTTGCTGTTCGACAAGCCGAATCGCCGGCTCAAATCGTCCAGGCCCGCGAACTCTTTCTCGAATACGCACAGTCCCTCGGCTTCAGCCTCTGCTTTCAAAACTTCGACAAAGAACTCGCCGAGTTCCCCGGTGACTACGCCTCGCCCGCAGGCCGCCTTCTGCTGGCCACGTACGACAATCAACTCGCGGGCTGCGTAGCCCTGCACAAGCTCGATTCGCAAATCTGCGAAATGAAGCGCCTCTATCTGCGCCCGCAATTTCGCGGACAAGGATTAGGCCGCTTCCTCGCGAATCACATCATCGCCGAGGCGCGTCAAATCGGTTACCAGCGCATGCGTCTCGACACCGTCGAACCTGTCATGAAAGACGCGGTCGCCATGTATCGCAAGCTCGGCTTCAAAGAAATCGCGCCCTATTGCGCCAATCCCATCGCCGGGGCGCTTTACATGGAACTCCAGTTGTAATTTCGCCGTCACTTCGGCAAGAATGGGTGCCCCGCGGCCTGCCCTGAGTCTGTCGAAGGGTCTTGCAATTGAGACGTGGGGATTTTGGGTGCGTGGGTGCAAATCCATCTAAAGGAACCTGTTATGAAGAGAATTCTGATCCCGCTAGCTCTCCTCTTATTTGCAGCATCCGCTTTCGCCGCTGACGGCAAACCAGTCTCCTACAAAAGCGGCGACGAAACTGTTCGAGGCATTCTTTACACTCCCGCCGGCAAAGGCCCTTTCCCGGCGCTGATTGTGATCCACGAATGGTGGGGTCTGAACGACTGGGTGAAAGAGCAAGCCTCAAAACTTGCCGACCAGGGATATGTCGCGCTCGCCGTCGATCTCTACCGCGGCAAAGTCGCCACCACTCCCGATGAAGCCCACGAAATCATGCGCGGCGTCCCGGAAGACCGCGCCAAACGCGATCTTCACGCTGCCTTCGAAGTCCTCCAGTCGCAGCCCGACGTGAAAAAAGACCGCATCGGTGCCATCGGCTGGTGCATGGGCGGAGGCTACGCGCTCGACGTTGCGCTACAGGAGCCCACACTCGCCGCCGACGTCATCAACTACGGCCATCTCGCGACCGACCCCGACGCACTGAAAAGAATCAATGCGCCTATTCTCGGTCTTTTCGGCGCGCAGGATCGCGGCATCACTCCCGACGATGTCAAGAAATTCGGCGCCACCCTGGATCAGATGGGGAAAAAGATCGAGGTCACCATCTATCCCGACGCCGGCCACGCCTTCGAAAACCCCAACAACAAAGACGGATATCGCGCTGCCGATGCGGCCGATGCCTGGAAGCGTACAGTCGACTTTCTGGCGATGACACTCAAGAAATAGACCAGCGAAGTCGCACCTCGGCGAAAACCCCCATCCGGCGCGGGATTTAACTACGTGGTCAAATACTTATACGCTGTATAAACAACCGTCGTTGTCCCGTTAAGCGGCGCAAATGTTCTATGGCACCAACGTCCAACGCTTGGCACAAATTTCCTACTTGCCAGAAGATACCGATCTGGTTACTATGACCCATCCTGTCATGCTCCCAACCATGAACATCGGCGAGACCATCCGCAACTACCGGCTGCAAAAAGGAATGTCCCAGGGCGACATCGAAAAGCGAACCGGCCTGTTGCGCTGCTACCTCTCGCGCGTGGAAAATGGCCACACCATCCCATCGCTCGACACGCTCTCGAAAATTGCCGGCGCCATGGAACTGCCGCTGTCTCAATTCTTCGCCGAACCCGGCCACAACAACGGCTCCAAAGGACTTCCGCAGCTTTCCGACGACGAAGTTCGCTTCCTCAGCCAGATCCGCCGCTACTCCACTAGCCTCAACGACAGCGATCGCAAGCTGGTGCTCGCCATGGTCAAGAAAATGGCCTCGAATTCGGGGAAGTAAGCTTCTAGCCCCTAGCTTCTAGCCCCTAGCTTCTAGCTCGACACTTCGGAATCGATCTCGGCAACTGCAACAAACTCATCCGTTCGCAAACCCATTGAATGCATAGGGTCCAAGGGCTAGGAGCTAGAAGCTAGAAGCTAGAAGCTGCCTTACTTTCGTTCCATTCCCCGCAGTGACCCACGGATACCTCGCCCGCAGCTCATCGCCTTACTACACTATGCATGGAGGTACGTGTGACTACAGACGAGGAGCTGAATGTTCTCGACTCGCAACTGCGCCGTCTGAAGATTGAGTATGAGATTTTTTTCAGCAATCCGACCAAAAGGCCACCGACCGACGTTGAATGGAAAGTCTTAAGTCTGCTGCGTAAATTTTCTGACGGTGGCCGGATGAATTTTTCCCAGCGCTACCGTTATAACGAAATGGCCCAGCGTTACGCGGTCTACAGTGACCTGTGGCGCAAGAAATCGCGCATCCGCGAAGAAGGTTATCGTCGCCCGCAAGACGCATTACTTTCCGTCCAGGGAGTCCGCACCACCGAAGAGGATCACAAGCAGCATCATCCCGTGTATGGGGTCAGCCAAGCCGCTGCGGCTAGCGCTGGCGCCGCCACTGGATCAACAACGTCGCCGCAATTCACGTTGCATAGCGTAGATCAAGCAGAACGCGAACAAGTCGAACGCCTCTACAACGTCCTCGTCGCCGCGAAGAAAAAGGCCGGAGAAAAAGTATCCGGCGACTTCGATTCCTTCACCACCTTCGTGCAGAAAAAAACCCAGCAGATTCGCAAGCAATACAACTGCGCCGACGTGGAGTATTCCGTCGAACTCGCCAACGGCCAGGTCAAACTCAAAGCCAAAGCCAAAACGTAGGAACCGTCTTGAGTCGTTCGTCGCGAGTCGTTAGCCACGTCGAAACCATCGTCGGTCGTAATCCCGAGCGGAGCCGCTTTTCAGGCGTAGCGAGGGATCTCCATGCAGTGCCCGCAAAATACTTCGCTAATTGCTGATAGAATCTCCGGTCGCCTTATAGATTTTGTGAACCGAGGCCCCGCATGTCTCCCCGCATTCAGCGCGCCATTCTAAGCGTTACCGACAAAACCGGACTTCCAGATTTCGCCCGCAAGCTCGCAGCGCTCGGCGTCGAGCTCATCTCCACCGGAGGAACGGCAAAACTCCTGCGCGACTCAGGAATAAAAGTCAAAGACATTTCCGAACTCACCGGCTTCCCCGAAATGCTCGATGGCCGCGTCAAAACGCTGCACCCCAAAGTCTATGGCGGCATTCTGCATCGCCGCGACGATCCCAAGCACGTTTCGGCGGTGGCCGAACATGGCATCGCTCCCATCGACATGGTCGTCGTGAATCTCTACGCTTTCGAGAAAACCGCGGCCAAACCCGGCGTCAAGTTTGAAGAATTAATCGAGAACATCGACATCGGCGGACCGTCGATGATCCGCTCTGCCGCCAAGAATTTTCACGACGTCGCCGTCGTTACTTCGCCCACCGACTACGATGCCATCGCCGAAGAGATGTCCCGCTCCGGCGGCACGCTCTCGCGCGAAACCAAATGGCGACTCGCGCAAAAAGCCTTCGCCACAACCGCGGCTTATGATTCGGCAATCGCTACCACTCTCGAACGCATCAGCGCAGACTCTTTTCAGTTGCAGCCCGAAACTACCGTCTTTCCCCCCACTCTGCGTTTCACGTTTCACAAAAAGCTCGACCTGCGCTACGGTGAAAATCCGCACCAGAAGGCCGCCATGTACTCCGACGGCTCCGGCGCAGGCGTGGCCAACGCCACTCAACTGCAAGGCAAAGAACTTTCCTACAACAACATCGTCGACCTGCAAGCCGCCTGGGATCTCGCGCAAGAGTTTGAGGAACCCGTCGTCGCCATCATTAAACACACCAACCCGTGCGGCGCGGCCACGGGCAAGACTCTCGCCGGAGCCTACAAGCGCGCCCTCGAGTGCGATCCCGTCTCAGCCTTCGGTGGGGTGATCGGCGTGAATCGCCCCATCGATGCCGAGGCCGCCGAAGAAATGCACAAGCTCTTCCTCGAAGTCATCGCCGCACCCGGGTTCGACAAAGCCGCCAGAAAAATATTCGCCACGAAAAAAAATCTCCGCCTAGTAGAAGTAATCGACCCACGTAGCCCCGGACGCATTCGTCCGGGAGCAATCGATACGAACTGGGTGCTAAAAAATATCTCTGGCGGAATCCTGGTGCAGGACGCCGACATTCGTCCTCTCCAAGACACCGATCTGAAAGTAGTCACCCAACGCGCACCCACTCCCGAAGAAACCCGCGCCCTGCTCTTTGCTTGGAAAATCTGCAAGCACGTCAAGTCCAACGCTATCGTCTACGCGCGTGACGGCCAGACCGTCGGCGTCGGCGCTGGACAGATGAGCCGTGTCGACGCCGCCAAACTCGGCGCAATGAAGGCCCAGCTGCCGCTGCACGGTACCGTCGCCGCCTCCGACGCCTTCTTCCCTTTTCCCGACGGCGTCGAAGAAATCGCCAAAGCCGGAGCCACTGCCATCATCCAGCCCGGCGGTTCGCAACGCGACGCCGAAGTTATCGCAGCCGCTGACCGACTCGGCCTCGCCATGCTCTTCACCGGCGTCCGCCACTTCCGCCACTAAAGAAATTGCTGATTCCCTGTCGATTGCTGATTGTAAAAATTTGTATTGTCATGCTGAGCGAAGGAAGAAGGAGAGCGCAGCGATCCTTCTTCCGCAGTCGAAGCATCCCTACCTGAAAACGCACCGGCCACTCGTCTCCCCAATGACCCGCTGCCTAGGCTTCAATCAGCAATCAAAAATCAACAATCAACAATTCCCCAAGTCCCTGACCTTCCGATCACGATATGAGCACTGTTTTTTCCATCTCGCCGCTCCGCAGGTTAGAATAAAAGCACCTCTTCCCCGGCGGTGAAGCATCCAAACAGGCTGAGGTTTTAGAAAAACGCGCTCCCAGCGCAGTCAGGTTGAGCATGAACCGAATTATTCGCACTTTTTTAATCTCGACGATCTCGGCGGCGGCCACCGCCGCTCTCAGCCAAACGGCCCCATCCTCGCCATCGCAGTCGGACGCTCAGGCCCAGCCATCGACTTCACGAACTTCTCCGCGCAAGGTGGATCATGCCGCCGCTTATTACCACTACACGCTCGCGCACATGTATGAGGAAATGGTCACGGCCTACGGTCGCAGCGATCTCGCCACGAAAGCGACCGAAGAATACCGCCTCGCCATCGATGCCGACCCCTCATCCGAATTCCTGACGTCAGCCCTGGCCGAGCTCTACGTCAAGACCGGCCGCATCGCCGATGCCGTCAAAGAAGCGCAGGACATCATCAAGCGCGATCCCAATAATCTGGAGGCCCACAAGCTTCTCGGGCGCATTTATCTTCGCTCGCTCGGCGATATGCCCGGCGGTTCCGGCTCTGACAGCATTTTGAAACTAGCGATTGATCAGTACGAGCAGATCGTAAAGCTCGATCCCGACAGCGTTGACGACCATCTCTTGCTTGGCCGCCTCTATCGCCTGAACAACGATATGCAGAAGGCGGAAACGGAACTGAAGGCCGCCATCAAAATCGATCCCAGCTCCGAAGAAGCCGTGACTACGCTCGCCATGCTCTACACCGACGAAGGCGACACGGCGCACGCACTAAAAGTTCTGGCCTCGATCCCCGATTCCGCGCGCTCCGCCAAGCTTTATTCCGCCCTCGGCGCAGCCTATGAACAGCGCAAGGACTTCAAAGCCGCCATCGATGCGTACCGCCATGCCATTGTTCTTGATCGCGATAATCTCGACGCGATTCGCGGACTGGCGGAAAATCTCGCCAACGACGGCCAACTCGACGCCGCGCTCGAACAATACAAAGTCATCGCCGATTCCAATCCCGAAGATGCGCAAAGCTATGTCCGCATGGCGGAAATTTACCGCCGTCAGGCCAAGTACGATCTCGCTCTCGAAGCGTTGAAGCGTGCCGACACACTCGTTCCCGATACCATGGACGTGCCTTACAGCATGGCCGCGGTTTACCAGGCCCAGGGGCGCTATGACGATGCCATTCAACTCCTTCAGGAACTGCTGAAGAAAACCGAAAAGAGCGAGATCGGATCGAGCAACGCCGACCGCAATAATCGCGCTATCTTCATCGAGCGCCTCGGCATGGTTTATCGCGAACAGCAAAATTATTCTGCCGCAGTCGATACCTTCCGCAAGATGTTGCCGCTGGGCGAGGAAAATGCCCGCAGCGGCTACCAGGAAATCATCGATACCTATCGCGAGGCCAAGCAGTGGCCGCAAGCCACAGCCGTCGCTAAAGAAGCTGTGCAGAAAATGCCGGACGATCGCGACCTGCGCATGGTGCTCGATGGGCAGTTGGCCGATACCGGTGAATACGACAAGGCCGTCTCCGACATCAAGTCCATGCTCAAAGGCGGTCCCGAGGATCGCGAAGTCTATCTCCGCCTCGGCATCATCTATACCCGCGCCAAGCGCTGGGACGACGCCCTGGCCGCTCTCGCCAAAGCCGAACAGCTATCCACCAAGCCAGACGACAAAGCTTACGTCGACTTCCTTCGCGGCGATCTCTACCAGCGCCAGAAAATGTTCGATCAGGCCGAAGGCGAATTCAA
The DNA here is from genome assembly GCA_963801885.1 of uncultured Acidobacteriaceae bacterium. GTDB lineage: Bacteria > Acidobacteriota > Terriglobia > Terriglobales > Acidobacteriaceae > Sulfotelmatobacter. The sequence goes on along the minus strand of CAWDGL010000008.1, from coordinate 119,652 downwards.
AAAAGTTCTCGCTGTTACTGCTCCAACTGATCCGCAAGCGGCCGCCACGCTCAATTACCTTGGCTACATGAACGCCGACCGCGGCGTGAAGCTTGACGAATCGCTCAATTTCATCAAGCAAGCGGTTTCCTTGGAGCCGACCAACGGCGCCTATTTAGACTCGCTCGGCTGGGTTTATTTCAAGCTCGGTAAATATGATCTGGCGGAAGAAAATCTGACCAAGGCTGAGGCCCACATGGGCTCTGACCCCACCGTGCAGGAGCATCTCGGTGACCTCTACCAGAAAACCGGACGCCTGAAACTCGCCGCCGCGCACTGGGATCGCTCCGTGCAGGAGTGGAGCAAAACCGTTCCCGCCGAACAGGACGGCGAGGCCTACGCCAAAGTGCAGCAAAAACTAGACGCCGCCAAAGTAAAGCTGGCCAAAGAAGAATCGAACAAATAGTCGCGAGTCGCGAGTCGCGAGCGCGAGCCCAGACGAGTCGACAAAGCGATTCGTGCGCGTAATCCTCGCCCTCGTCCGGGCACGAACGTCCCGCGCACGACAAGCTTTGTTCCGGGCACGAACGGGAAGGGCACGACTTCAGTCGTGCCATAAGACGCACAAACCAATTCGGCTTTAGCCGCTGGGGCGTCGGCGCTTTGCTAGACTGCCCGCATGTCCAGCGACGTGCCTTTTAACCCCACCATCCGCGCGGCTTCGGTCACCGACATTCCGGAAATTTTGCGCCAGCGCCGCAGGATGTACGAAGACATGCACTACAACGATCCCTCCGCGCTGGACGCGATGGTGTCGCACGCATCCGGCTATCTGGCAACCGCCATGGCCGACGGCTCCTTCCGAGCGTGGCTCGTCAGCGACGCGGACCGTGCAATCGCTGGGGGCGCCGTAGTCATCTCTCCCTGGCCGGCCCACCCCTATGACCTCGAATGCCGTCGCGCCACTATTCTGAATGTCTACACCGAACCCGAATACCGCCGCCGCGGCATCGCCCGGAAACTCATGCAGATCATGATCGCCTGGTGCCAGGGCAAAGGCTTCGCCCGCGTGACTCTTCACGCGAGCGACGACGGCCGTCGTCTCTACGAGTCGCTAGGTTTCGAAGCCAGTAACGAAATGAGTCTGAATCTACGCTGAAATTGTTATTTAATTGTTAGATCGAACAAGGCATCCGCACGTCGATCCCAATCAGCAATCAAAAATCAGCAATCGACAATGTTAGACTCTCCCCATGCTGGCCGCCTTCGCGGTGCACGTAGAACATTCCCGCGGACGCCGCTTCCCCGAACCCCAGCATCCCTACCGCAACGATTTCCAACGCGACCGTGATCGCGTCATTCACGCTCGTGCCTTTCGCCGACTCGAAGCCAAGACCCAAGTCTTCACGCGCCGCTATTCCGACCACTTTCGCAATCGTCTCACCCATACGCTTGAAGTCTCGCAAGTCTCGCGCACGATAGCCGGCGCCCTGAATCTCAACGTCGATCTCACTGAAGCGCTAGCCCTCGTCCACGACATCGGCCATCCTCCCTTCGGCCATGCCGGAGAAAAAGCGCTCAACGCCGCCATGCGCGAACACGGCCTAATCTTCGACCACAACCTGCACGCGCTCCGCATCGTCGAGGATTTCGAACAGCGCTACGCTGCCTTCCGCGGACTAAACCTGACCTTCGAAGTCCGCGAAGGCATTATCAAGCACTCGCACGATTACGACGCGAAACAACATCCGGAACTTGTGGAATATCTGCTCGATCAGCGCCCACCGCTGGAAGCTCAACTGATCGACCTGACCGACGAAATCGCCTACAACACCGCCGACCTCGACGACGGCTACGAAGCGCATCTGCTCACACTCCATCAAATCCGCGAAGGCATCCCCGTCTTCGAGCGCTGCTACAAAGAGGTCGAAAAACTCTATCCTGACGCGCCCGACAAACTGAAGTTCAACGAGACCATCAAGCGCGTTCTCAATCTTTTTGTCGACGACCTGATCACCAACACGCAAGCCCGCCTGAATCAATTCAAAATTCAAACCCTTGACGACGTCCGCAATCATCCCGACCGTCTCGCCGCCTTCAGTCCCACCATTGAAGTCGACCGCAAGCAAAACAAAGAGTTCCTCTACGAAAATCTTTATTACAGCCCGTCTTTAGCGGGAGAAAAAGAGGATGCCGAACGAGTCGTCCACGAACTCTTCGCTTTCTGGATGGCCCACCCCGAAACTCTTCCGCACAACTACCAGGAGAAAGCGAAAGAAGATTCCTTGCCGCGCGTAGTCTGCGACTACATCGCCGGCATGACCGATAACTTTATCTTCGAGCAACACGAAAAGCACTGCGGCAGAAGCTAAGTGCAGAAGCTAAGTGCAGAAGCTAAGTTCGATCTAGGCGATTTATGTGGGGACAGCCGCCCCCGGCTGTCCGGTGGAGCGAAGCTCGACAGCGGTGGCAATGAAGATATGCGCCGGCGCCCCAAACCCACGGCCCACGCAGTTTTTATATCAGGTTCGCCAAAATTACCCTGCCCGCCGCCGCAGCTCTGTCTTTCGTCGCACCACGAGACTATAATGTCTTTAGATATCAACCATTTAGGCTTTCAACCTTAATGGCCGATTTGGCATCCCACATGTAGTAGAGATAGAGGCGCGTTGCAGGCGCCAGCTGAGTAGGGCAAGCGTACGCGTCACCGCCGGCCCGCAAGGCGATACATTTTTCGTTCGCTCCTGGAATGGTAAGACGCAATCGAATTAAAGCACGCTAGAACGTGCCGGAGGGAGCTGAGCTCCCCCAACTTGGAGGAAGTCTTTTATGAACAACCGCCTACTTTTCGCCCTGCCCCTGGCCGCCGTTCTCGCTTTTCCGGCTGTCGCGCAGACCACCTCGTCTACTTCCGACCAGACTCAGCCTGCCGCTACTCAGCAGACTCAGTCGACCGACACCAGCACAGCAAGTGGTAAAGCTCCTCTGGCCACCCCGTCCCGTGAAGGTTTCTGGGGACGCATGAATCCTTTTGCCCGCAAAAAATATGTGCAGCGTCAGACCGAGCCCATCCGCGACCGCGTCAATGAACTCGATGAGCTGACCTCTTCCAACAGCAAGGCCATCCGAGATACCGACGCCCGCGCCCAGCAAGGCATCAAGCTCGCCTCCGATAAGGCTAACGAAGCCGACCAGCACGCCGTCGACGCCGGTAACAAAGCGACCGCCGCTCAACAGTCCGCCCAGCAGGTCACCGCTCGCGTCCAGACCGTTGAAACCGTGGTGGGCAACATCGACCAATACAAGGCCTCGAATCAAACGGAGATTCGCTTCCGTCCCGGCCAGACGATGTTGAGCAAGAACGCCAAGGATGCTCTCGATACCATGGCCAGCGGCGTAAAAGGCCAGCGCGGCTACATTATTGAAGTCCAGGGATTCGCTTCCGGGCACGCTCAGACGGCAATCACCAACTCGCAGAAGATGGCCGAGTCCGTGGTTCGCTATCTGGTCCTCAATCACGACATCCCGGTTTATCGCATCTACCTCGTAGGCATGGGCAACGCTCCCGCCCCGACTACGGATGAAGCCGGCGCCAGCAAGCGCATGAGCGGTGGCCGTGTAGAAATCAGCCTGTTGAAGAACGACCTCGAGCAGCTCTCCAGCAACTCCGGAGCCCCTGCCACCAGCGTCGATCAACAACAGCAACCGAAATAGGCCGAGGCAAAAGCTTGGGACAACGGGCGCCTCGCCCGCAAGTCCCTCCCCCGGAAGAAGCCTCTCGCACAAGCGAGAGGCTTTTTCTTTTCCTACAAGCAGATCATAGCCGCTGTCATCTTAAATTCAAGTTGGCGTCATCTCGAACGGAGCCGCTTTTCAGGCGAAGTGAGAGATCTCCCGCGGCACGAACCCCGCCAAGAACGCGACGTCCGTGCTCACTCTTGCGAAATCCCCCCGTCCATAGGCTGGGGGCCACATGTACGATCTCAAACTCGCTCTGCGCCAGTTTCGCAAGTCGCCCGGCTTTGCCGCCACGGTGATTCTCACCATCTCGCTCGGCATAGGCGCTAACACCGCCATCTTCACCCTGGTCCACGCCATACTGATGAGTTCGCTTCCCGTCTCCAATCCAGCCTCGTCTCTATCGCATCGGCGATCTCGACGACTGCTGCGTCAATGGCGGCTTCATTAACGACAATGGCGATTTCGATCTTTTCTCCTACGATCTTTACCGCAACTTCCAGGATTCCACTCCTGAATTCGAACAACTGGCTGCCTTCCAATCCGGTCACAACACGTTTAACGTGCGTGTCGGCTCCGGGATCGCGAAAGCTGAAGGTGGTGAATACGTTTCCGGAAACTATTTTTCCACTTTCGGCCTGGGAGCCTTCGCCGGCCGCGTTCTAGAACCCGCAGACGACCGGCCGGGCGCAGCCCCGGTGGCCGTACTGAGTTACCAGGCATGGCAAGCGCTCCACGCCGCTGACCCGGGGATAGTCGGCGCCACGTTCTATATCCAGAACCAGCCCTTCACCATCGTCGGTATCGCCCCTCCCGGATTCTTCGGCGACCGCATCAACAGTAATCCGCCCGCGCTCTGGATTCCCCTCAACGACGAACCAATCGTGGAGCGCGAGACCAGCATTCTCAAACAGCCCGACACCAACTGGCTCTATGTTCTGGGCCGGGTCAAACCCGGTGTCAATCCCGGCAGCCTGCAGGCCAAACTCACCGCCAGTCTGCGCCAATGGCTCGCAGCACAGCAGGCTTACACAATCAACGGGAATGAAACCCTGATTCCCAAGCAGTATGTCGTATTAACTCCCGGTGGCGGCGGAATCCAAAACCTGCAGCAGGAAGTGGGCAGCGGTCTGCACCTGCTGATGGCCATTTCCGGTCTGGTTCTGCTGGTGGCGTGCGCGAACATTGCGAATCTTCTGCTGGCCAAGGGCGCGACCCGCCGCGCCGAAACTTCCATCAGCATGGCCCTGGGCGCGGCGCGCTCCCGCCTGATCCGGCAGATGCTGGTCGAGAGCCTGCTTTTGGGCTGTGCCGGAGGCGTTGTCGGCCTTGCCATGGCCTACGCCGGCACCCGCCTGATTCTATCTCTGGCCTTCCCCAATTCGCCCCAGCTGCCCATCCACGCCACCCCGTCTCTGGTTGTGCTGGGCTTCGCGTTTGCGCTCTCGCTGCTCACCGGACTCGTCTTTGGGATTGCCCCTGCATGGATCAGCTCGCACTCCGATCCTGCGGAAGCCCTGCGCGGAGTGAATCGTTCCACCCGCGATCGCGCCTCGCTGCCGCAGAAATCACTCATTGTTTTTCAGGCCGCGCTCTCGCTCGTGCTGCTGGTTGGAGCCGGCTTGCTCACCCAGTCGCTGCGCAATCTGGAACATCAGAACTTCGGTATCGCCACAGAGAACCGCTACGTTTTTCACTTTGACCCGGAAGGCGCGGGTTACACCATTGCCACGATTCGCGAAGCGAATCTGCAACTGGAGCGTGAACTTTCCGCAATCCCTGGCGTCCAGAGCGTCGGACTCGCGCTCTACAGCGCTCTCGAAGGCAATAACTGGGGCGAAGAAGTTTTTGTGGAGGGCCGTCCCGCGCCGGCGCCGGGTGCGAACAATGGCTCCTCTTGGGATCGGGTGAGCCCGCACTTCTTCGAGACCATCGGTCAACCGATTGTGCGCGGGCGCGGCCTCACCGATCAGGACACCGAAACTTCGCGCATGGTTGCGGTGGTAAACCAGGCGTTCGTGAAAAAATTCTTTCCCCAAGAAGATCCCATCGGCAGGCACTTCGGAACGTTCGATCAGAAGTATGCCGCCGACTACGAAATCGTCGGCATCGTCGCCGACGCCAAATACACCAACCCGCGTGAGCCGGCGCGACCGATGTACTTCCGCCCCATGACGCAGCTGAATACAACGGTCACCGAGCGCAGCTTTAAAACCGCTGAGACGCGCTCGTTGTTTCCCAACTCCGTCACTCTGCGCTTCGCCGGAGACGCCGCCAGCCTGCAATCCCAGGTGCGCCGCACTCTGGCGAACATCAATCCCAATCTCACCATCCGCCACTTCCAATCGCTGGACTATCAGGTTGCGGGCAACTTCAATCAGGAGCGCCTCGTCAGCCGCCTGACCTCCCTGTTCGGATTGCTGGCGCTGGTGCTGGCCTCGATCGGCCTCTACGGAATCACGGCCTACTCAGTCGCCCGCCGCACCAGCGAGATCGGCCTGCGCATGGCCCTCGGTGCCAACCGCAGCAACGTCGTCGGGATGGTGCTGCGCGGCGCGTTCTGGCAAGTCGGAATCGGCCTTGCGATCGGCATCCCGGCTGCATTGTTGGGCGCGCGCCTGATGGCGACTCAGCTCTACGGTGTTCGGACCTACGATCCATTGACCATCGCTGCCGCAGTGCTGGTGCTCTCCGTTGTTTGCAGCCATCGCCGGCTTCATCCCCGCCCGGCGCGCCGCCAGCATCGAACCCATGAACGCCCTTCGCACGGAGTGAGCGGCATCGCACTCTTTGCGCGGCAATCGTCGCAGCTGGGTCCGACTGCTGCTCATCGTTCCCGACAACATTGTTCCCGACAACATTGTTCCGGCAATGCCCTTGTTCCGGCATTGCCATTCCGACCTTCGGTTGTCATTCCGACCGAAGGGAGGAATCTGCTGCTTCCGTCAGGCGCCCGGTGGCTGCCTATATCCAAGTCGTTTTTTGATACTCCTTGAATAAAATCCCTGATTTGTTTCGGGTTAGCGATAAAGGGTATGCGCTTGTGCCGGTAAAATATTGAGACGCCGTGACTTACCCGTACAATATTGCGGAATAAGGAGTTATCGAGGCTCTTCTCCTGGGGACCTGCGTCCGACGAATTCCTGGATAGAGCGCACGAAGCGAGTCCTGCGCTTTCTGGTTTTCTGAGTAAAGGTTGTACGTCACAGAAATACGATTTGTTTCTGTGGAAGACTGTGGAAAAGCGAAGGGAGGCCTGCGGGTTGTACAGAAAGGGCTCTTCAGGCCTTCCAGGATGGTGTCTTAACTCTGTATTGCTGACTCTGGGGTCTGCTGTGAATCTGCATTTTGCCCTCAATAGTTTCTGCCCCGTCGTGCGAGTCTGCGCGTCACCCCGCGACGGAAGCAGGTCTAACCCATCACGTGTGGCCAATTGCCGGACTGATTGGCAGCAGCGTAAGATTGCCGCGCCTCGGAGACTTCCACATATGACCATTGTTGCGCTTTATGGGGTTCGCTGTCCAAATGGACACGCCATCGATCTGCCTGAAACCATCCTTGATGGAATAATTCGGCATCTGCAAGAGTCAGATAGGGGCGATCCCATTCTAAACTTTGTATGCTCCGAATGCAGAACTGCATTTCGTTTCGACTATCAGAACAGGGAACGCACGGGACAGAACGAAGCGCCGCGTCATCTCTCTGAGTTCCATGTAATGATCGTTCAAACCGGATCGATGGTGACAACTGCGGAGACAGCGCAAAACTAAGCAATCAGGAAAGGCGATAGGAGCGATGGGTTGATCCGCGAAGAGATGAAGACGTGGGACGTTTCTGGTGCGAAATGCAAAGGTAATCGCGGGCTTTACCGATGGGGTCGCCGAAACGCTCGTTGATTGAACCTTTAGCTCGGGGCCTGTAGAAAGGCCACGTCGGGGGCATGGACACGCGCTCGGCCTCTGGGTAGACTGTATGGCCTTGAAAAGATACCTAGTCCTCGGCATCATCGCGCTTTTCTCACGCGGCATCGCTCAGGCTCGCGCGAAAACCTACCAAAAGCACAAAAGCGATTGAAGTCAGTGGAAGTCGAAAAGAATTTTGCTTGGTTGTGCAGCTTGATGACCTTGCCTACGTCTCCGTCGCCAACGAGCACGTTCCGGCCAACTGATTGTGGGGGACTCTATTCAGGTAGAGTGTAAAGGACAACTTGTGGATCAAGACCAATCAGTATTCTACGAAGACGTAAAACAATATAATCGTGCGTAAACGTATGATCGGAGATGTAAAGCTCCCACCTGTTCTCTTTCCGTCACTCTGCATTAGTTTCGCTGTGGTTTGCCCGCAGCCGTCAGCCCTCGCCGTTAGGCACAGTAGCCAGCAACACTCCGTTAAACAAAAACCACTACCCCCAATGGTTTGACCCTCACTGAGACAGTGACTAGAATTCCGGACGACATTCCAGTCGGATCCATCATGAAAAATCTAGCGTGCTTTCTGCTTCTGCTCTCAGCCCTCGCCGTTGCCTTCGCCGCCGCCGATGACGATAAAGACAAAGATCATCATCACCACGAAGCCCTCACCGAGACTCAATTGGGAACCGTTCACTTCCCCATTTCCTGCGTGGCATCCGTGCAACAGCCCTTCGCGCGTGGAGTCGCACTGCTGCACTCGTTCTGGTACGAAGAAGCCGAAAAAGAATTTGTAGAGATCGCCAAAGATGACCCCACCTGCGCCATGGCGCATTGGGGCATCGCCATGAGCATCTGGCATCAACTCTGGAACCAGCCCGACGAGAAGGTAATCGCGCACGGGTTGGAGGAAGTGGACTCAGCCAGGAGACTGGAACAGAGAGCCACGCCGCGCGAAAAATCCTACATCGCTGCCATCGCCGCCTTTTATGGCGATTCTCAAAAACTGGATCATGATGCCCGCGCCAAAGCCTATTCCGACGCGATGAAGGCGGTATACGAAAAGTATCCCGACGATCACGAAGCCGCAGTGTTCTACGCGCTCTCGCTACTCGCCTCCGAGCCTCACAACGACCCGACCTTCGCCAACCGAAAAGCAGCGGCAGCCATTCTGGAACCATTGTTCGCCATCGAGCCCGATCATCCCGGCGTGGCGCATTATCTGATTCACACCTACGATAAGCCGCAACTGGCCGAGCTGGGCATTCCCGCCGCTCGCCGTTACGCGCAAGTCGCGCCCGCCGCGCCGCATGCGCTGCACATGCCCTCGCACATTTTCGCTCGCGTCGGCTTGTGGCAAGACGACATTAATTCCAACCTCGCCTCCGTCGCCGCCACCCGCAAAACGGCCGCCATGGGCATGGGCGGTGAAGGTCATCAATTCCACGCCATGGATTTTCTCTTCTACGCCTACATGCAAAGCGGACGTGACGCGGACGCCCGCGCGCTCATGGATGAAGTGAAGGCGATGCCCGAGATGCATGACATGTATGGCATCGGATTCGATCCGCATCTCGCCACCGAAGCGGAATTCGCGGCGCTATATCCGCTGGAGATGAGAGATTGGACGGCCGCTGCGGCCGTGCCGCCAATGGCGGTACCGGGGACAGCGGAAGATTCCATGAGTTACTGGGCAAGAGCAATCGGCGCCGCCCACCTGCATCAGACCGACGAAGTCAAAAAAGATGTCGTCGCGATCGAAGCCATCCACCAAAAGTTCGTTACTCAAAACAAGAAAGATTTCGCCGAAGGCACCGGGAACGATTTGAAACAGGCGCAAGCGTGGCTGGCTTTTTCCGAGGGCCGGTACGATGACGCGGTTGAGACTCTGCGTCCCATGGCCGACAAAGAAGACTCGCTGGGCGACGAGCCCCAGGGCATCCCCACGCGCGAGATGATTGCCGACATATTGCTCGAAGCGAAGCGCCCGCAGCAGGCTCTGGTCGAATACCAGACCGATCTGAAATTTAATCCCAACCGCTTCAACGGCCTCTACGGCGCAGCCCGCGCCGCCGAAGAAGCCGGCAAACCAAGCGAAGCCAATGAATATTACGCGCTGCTGTTGAAAGACTGCGCCGGCTCGAATTCCACGCGCCCAGAATTGAGCCGCGCCAAAGAATTATTGGCAAAAAAGTGATCGCCAGAGTTTGTCACTGCGAGTTTCGAGTGACGAGTTTAGAGTCATGAGTTTCGAGTAATGAGTTTCGCGAGATGAGTTTTTCAACTCAGAACTGTCATGACCCAGAAATTGTCATCCTGAGCGGAGACTTTGCTTCGCGAATGCGAAGCAAAGCGCAGTCGAAGGATCCCTATGATCGCCCGGTTTCCCGAGTGGAAGTGGTCTTTCATGCCCGTCATCGAAACAGCATCATCTTAATCACCAGCGCACCAGCCAGAAACGCGCTTCCAATCGCAGCGTTGTATTCCTTGTGCTTCAAATAAAGTTGGAGCGAAAATTTTCCTGAATTCTGTTCATCACGCGAGAGTTTAGGAAACATCCGCGGCACCTGGCGCGCATATTCTTCGAACTCCGGAAACTTCTGGCGCAGAAAAGTTTCTTCATCGCGAATCACCGGCAGATAGATCGCGAAAAACATCGCGATCAGCGCAACCCCCACCCACCAACTGCGCGACGCCACCGCAAATCCAATTCCAATCAGTAACGATCCAAAATAAAGCGGATTCCGCGTGTGGGCATAAGGGCCGGAAACAGCCAGCGCCTCGTTCTTGCGCACATGCCCCGAGGCGAGCCCGCGAACCAGAAGTCCCGGCACAATCAAAATCGCGCCCAGCGCAATTGACCGCCATGTGGGCCGCGCCAGCCAGAAATAAAGCACGGCAAAAACAAATCCCAGCGGCACGCGAATGCGGCGGGCAATCTTTGCCCACTCAATGCGCGCCCATTCAATGCGTGACCACTCAGCCATGCGCACCTTCTTGGTGCGGCGGACACTCTAGTGCGCCATCCTTGCGGGCCAGCAATCTGCGTGCGGCCTCCACTACATCTTCCACGCGAATCTCCAGCATTCCCTCATCTGGCGCCGCGCGCCGCGCATGCGTCGTCGGGCTCTCTGGATTGCGCAGCACCACGCTGCTTGTTCCGTAAGGCCCGTTGCGCGCGGGATCCGTGGGCCCGAAGATAGCCACCACCGGAACTCGGAGTGCCGCCGCCAGGTGCAGAGGCCCGGTGTCTCCTCCAAGGAATAATCTTGCCCGCCGCGTTAGCGCGATCAATTCCGTGATCGAACATTTCATGGGTATGGCCGCTCCGTCACTCGCAGACTGCGCTGCGGCTGCGAGCGGCTCTTCGTCCGGTCCGCAGTTCAAGATGGTACGGAGGCCGTCGCTGGCCAGCGCTTTCGCAACTTGTCCAAAACGTTCCGCTGGCCAGCGTTTCGCTCCCCAGCCCGCGCCGGGAGTCGCAATCGCAAACTCGCGAATGCCTGCTTCTCCCAATTGCTGATCGATGCGCTGCTCTGCTTCGATGCAGCGGGGAAACTGCACCGACGGCACATCGATCTTTTTCTGAGCGATTGCCTCAACCACGGAAAGATTCTGCTGGATGACATGCGTTCCCCGAGCAATCACCGGGCGCGTGTACCACAAACTGGCGGGCGATTCTCGCGGTTCTGCTGCGCCGTAGATCACACCCGCGCCCGAGCAGCGCGCCAGCACCGCCGACCGGATCGCTCCCTGCAGATCGACAGCCGCGTCATAGCGGGCAGCGCGAACATCGTTCCAGGTTTTCGCGATCTGCTGCAACGTCGAAATTGTCGACAGCGACTTCCGCCAGCCAGTCAAATTTACGGTGTGCACCCAATCGGCCAGAGGCCTCTGCGCCGAACGCGGTCCACGCCGCCGGGACCCGGGCGCGCATAAAAGTTCCGCCCACCGTTCTTCGATCAGCCATCCAATCATTGCATTGGGAAATGCATCGCGCAGAGCCTGTGCGGCGGGTAAAGTATGGATCACGTCGCCCATCGCGCTGAGCCGCACGATGAGCAGATGCTCGATCTCCCTATGAGGCTCGGCCGCCACGCTCAAGATTTCCTCGGCGAAAGCCGTGCACGGATGATTTCGCTGGTGGAGTGATCTTTTGCGTCGCCGACAATCTCAACGCGCCCGCCATACTCGGCAACCGCGTCGCGCTCGGGAACCGAGTCCGCGGTATAGTCAGTCCCTTTGGCCTGGATGTCGGGGTGAATCTCGCGAATGATCGCCCGCACGTCGAGTTCGGGAAAAATGACAACTGCATCCACGTCGGCCAGCGCAGCCACAATCTCTGCACGCTCTTCCGCTGGCATGATCGGACGGCCTTCGCCTTTGAGAGCGCGCACGGACTCATCGGAATTGACGGCAACCACCAACCGGCCGCCCAGCGCCTTGGCTCCGCTCAAATAGCGAACGTGGCCCACATGCAGCAAATCGAAGCCGCCATTAGCCAGCGTGATCCGCTCCCCGGCGCGCCGCCATTCCGTTACGCGCCGGCGCAGCTCTTCGCGACTCAGAATTTTATTTTGCAAGGTCTCATTCCCGAGAAAGTCAATGAGTTCTTGTGGCCGGTGGCGTCTGCTCGATGGCGCGCAACAATTCTTCGCGTGAAACAGTTGCGGTGCCGCGCTTCATCACCACAATTCCGCCCGCATAGTTCGCCACTTGTGCCGCTTCTTCCGTGCTTGCCCCGGCGGCCAGCGCTGCGCTGAATGCCGCAATCACGGTGTCGCCCGCACCGGTCACATCCGCAACCTGGTCCGAGCCAACAATCGGAATATCCACCGGTTTATGCTTAGGATCGAAGGCGATCATGCCATCGCGCCCGCGAGTAATGAGCAGCGACTGCAGCTTCATGCGCGCGACGACCTCTTGCCCAGCGGAAACAGCCCGGTCCCAATCGTGCCCGATGCGAACTCCGAGCGCTTCTTCCACTTCGGGTTCGTTGGGAGTGGCCGCGGTTGCGCCGGAATATTGCAACAGGCGATAGCGCGAATCCAGCACGATTGGGGTCGATCCAAGCTTTCCTTTTTCCCGCAGCGCATTCACGATCGCAGGAGTTGCCGCGCCATATCCGTAGTCGGAAACCAGCAGCGCATCCGACGCGTGCGCGTAATTGCGCGCTGCCAAATACAATTCGCGAGTCAGGTGAGGATTGGGCGCCTGCTGCGGCTCGCGGTCGACGCGCACGACTTGCTGGCGCGCAGTATGCGTCATGCCAGCCAGAATGCGGGTCTTCGTCACCGTGGTGTAGCTCTTGTCCTTCAGCACTCCGCTAACAGGGATGCGCTTATGGCGAAAATATTTCAGTAACAGCCGGCCCGGCTCATCGTCGCCCACAATGCCGACGGGAAGAACGTTCACTCCGAGATCGGCGAGATTATTCGCAGCGTTCGCCGCGCCGCCGGGAACCACGGTGCGCTCGCGGTGTTTCAGAATCAGAACCGGTGCCTCGCGTGAAACCCGCGAGATTTCCCCGAACACAAATTCGTCAGCGACCAGATCTCCCAGCACAGTGATGGTGAGATTGGGGAACGCCTCGACGATTTTCTTCAGCCGTTCGGTTTCCTTGAAATGTTTGGTCATCGCTGCGCGTCAGACATTGGTACATGGCGACGAAAACAGATTCTCTCACGGCTTACGCCCTCGCTCGGCGATCTTGTGCAGCATGGTATCGATTGCGTTAGCTGCGTCCTGCAATTCCATTTTTACCGGGACGACTGCGAGAGGTTCGAGTGCAGAAAGATATCCTCCCAAATTCACGGCGTCTTTCTCCGTAGTCACGAAGCCGCCAGCCTGGCTGCGCTGCTTTAGATCGAGCAACTCGCGAATGTCTTTTTCGCCGTAAGCATGATGGTCGCGGTAAAACGCCTGTCCAACTGGCTCGATATTTGCCGCACGAAGTTGCAAGACAAAATTCTGCGGCCGGGCGATGCCGCAGAAAACGATCGGCTGCGGCGGAACATTTTTCGGCACAATACCACGCCGCACGCGCCACACAGTTTTTCCCTCAAGCGGAAATGACTCCGCCGCAGCACCGCTGGCGAGCGCAACAACATCGGCCCGCCGCAACGAACTCAGCGGCTCGCGCAGCCGCCCGGCGGGAAGCAGCCGGTCACTGGCATCCTGCGGAGTGACCAGAACAATATCGAAGTTGCGGGCTAAAGCTCGGTGTTGAAAACCGTCGTCGAGCAAATGCAGTTGCGGACCGAATCTCGATTCCGCGAAGCGGCCAGCCTCATAGCGATCTTCTCCGACGATTACGGCCGTCTGTAATTTGCGCGCCAGCAGAAGCGGCTCGTCGCCGAATTCCTGTGGCAGGCCTGCGGGATCGACCAGGCACACGCCTTTTGATTTGCGTCCGTACCCGCGCGACAGTACATCAAACTTAATTTGGCGCGCTTTGAGGAGTTCGCCCAGAAGCAGCACGAACGGGGTCTTTCCGGATCCTCCCGCGGAAAGATTTCCCACGCTGACCACCGGGCCCTGCAGCTGCCGGGAACGAATAAGATTTCGATCGTAGAACGCATTGCGCGCCCACACTACGCCGCCGTAAATGGTTGAGAGAGGATTCAATCGGGATGTGCAGCTTGCGCCGAAGCCGCCAGCGGATGCTCGTGCTCAGCCATCAATGTCTTCAGCGCTTGCAGTGTGCGCAGCGTGGCACCCCGTTGTGACCGGATGGTTTCTTGTGCGCGCCGGCCAAGAGCCGTTCGCTCGGCGTCATCGGCGAGCAGTTGCATCAGGGTCAAGGGCAGCTCGGCCAAAGTTACGATCCGGACGGCGTCGCGGCTGCGAAACAACTCCACAATGTCGCGAAAGTTTTCCGTGTGAGTGCCGGTCACAATGGCGACTCCGTGCTGCGCGGGCTCAATAATATTGTGCCCGCCTCGCGGCACCAGGCTGCCGCCAACAAACGCCACGTCGGCCAAAGCATAGAGCGCTGCCAGTTCCCCGATCGAATCCAACAGAAGAACACTTCCAGACAGCGCTTCGCCCTGCCATTGGGAGCGCCGGAAAAACGGAATGCCCAACTGGCGCACAAGAATGGCAACCTCATCGAAGCGTTCAGGATGCCGCGGCGCTAGAATCATCACCGCGCGCGGATGCCCGACCCGCAGATTCTCAAAGGCCTTGAGCAGCGGCGGCTCCTCATCTTCCACAGTGCTGCCACACACCAATACCGGCCCGGCGCCCTGCTGCGCCAGCGCTTGGCGAAGACTTTCTACAATGGGCAGGGAAGCGGGCAAGCTCATGTCGAACTTGAGATTTCCGGTTACCTGAACGCTTGGCGCGGCCGCGCCGATCGACTGCAAGCGAGCGCTGTCGTCTTCCGTCTGTGCCAGGAACAAGTCGACTTGCAATAGCATTCTGCGCAGCGCCCATTGGAAGCGGCGATAGTTTGGACACGACCGGTCGGAGATGCGTGCATTGACGACTGCGATGCGCGCTCCGCTGGCGTAGGCAAGCCGCAGAAAATTTGGCCAGAATTCGGTTTCGGCGAGCACGACTAATTCCGGTTGCAAAGCTCGAAGATAAGGCCGGATTGCAAAGGCGAAGTCCATGGGAAAATAAAATACATTTCCTTCGCCAAAGCGTTTGCGCGCGAGCATCTGCCCCGTGTCGGTGGTGGTCGAAACCA
Source organism: uncultured Acidobacteriaceae bacterium (assembly GCA_963801885.1). Taxonomy (GTDB): domain Bacteria; phylum Acidobacteriota; class Terriglobia; order Terriglobales; family Acidobacteriaceae; genus Sulfotelmatobacter. The sequence goes on along the minus strand of CAWDGL010000008.1, from coordinate 104,334 downwards.
GCACGCGATGTTGTGGGAAACTTCGCCGCATCTGCTCCACCAATCCGCTGACAGCGAGAACTTCGCCGAGAGAAACGGCATGGATCCAGATAATCCGCCGTGGCGGCTCCGACGTTGTGCGGATCTTTTCTAGAGAGGGTCCTAATCGCAGCGGAACTTTGCCCATGCGTTCGGCAAGTCCACTGCGGTATTTGCCGCGCCGCAGAATCTGGTAGAGCCAGTACGGCAGGCTCACCACCATTGCTAACGCCAGCACCAGACTGTAGAGGAAGTAGCTCAAGCTGAGCCATTCTAAACCGGCTGGTCTGCGCCGCGGGTACGCTTTCGATTCTTTACATATGGCGAATGCCGGGCGTGGCGAGGGCTTCTATAATTGCGAAATATGTCATTCCCGGCCTTACGATTCCCGCATCGCCGCGTCCTTCATTCGGCGCTCCGTTCCTTGCTCGCGACACTTTGCGTGGGACTGTTTTGTTCGACGATGCTCGGCTCGAGCAAGAACTTCGTGAGGCCGGTGGCGAAGGCTGCGATTAATTATCCCGCGCACGACTTTCATCGTGACTCGCAAGTCGCCATTGCCGCCGACCCCTACGACACTGCGGACAAGGCGAAGATCTTTTCCGTAAATTTTGCGGCGCACGGCTTTCTTCCCATATTTTTCGTGGTGACCAATGATGGCGATCAGCCCGTCTCCATTGCCAATATGGAAATCACATTCATCACCGCCAATCATTCCAAGCTCACTCCCGTTCCTGCGAACGATTTATACCGGAGGCTCTCGAATCCGCAGGCCAGCACGCGACCCAGCCCGCTTCCGCTGCCCCGCAAAGTAAAAGGCACGGTCAGCCCAAAAGAAATGGAAGAGATTGAGTCTTCGCAATTCGCAGCCAAAGCCGTCGAGCCTCACGGCACGCAATCGGGTTTCCTGTTTTTTGACGTGGATGGCATTGCCTCGCCTTTAAGCGGGGCGAGCATCGATATTACTGGCGTAAACGATGCCAAGGGCAACGAACTGATGTACTTCGAAATCCAGGTCGATCAGTATCTGAATGCCGCGCAGAAGAATTAGAATCGGACGGCGGACCTCGGACCTCAGACATCAGCCCCACTGACATCTGCCTGCTAAAGTCCGAGGTCTGAGGTCCAAAGTCTGAGGTCCGACATCCGACGTCCGATTTAGACTTCCGGCAGACATTCGCGTTATTGTAGAGGCGTTCAGAACTCGGAGGTCCTCATGAGCAAACATAAATCGCAATCAGCGTCTGGCAGCAACCGAAGAAGTTTTCTTAAAGCAGGTGGGCTGGCAACTGCGGCCGTTCTCGGCTCGGCTGCTGTTCCGAATGTTGCGCGCGCTCAGTCCAACGCGCCTTCTCATGCGGCACCCGCAAATTCGGCAACTCCGAACGCCATGCCTACGCGAAACCTCGGCAAGACTGGATACAAGGTCGGCATATTCAGCCTCGGAGGGCAGGCTGCACTCGAGAAGGCGAACAACGAGGCCATCGCGGTGCCCATCATCGAGAAGGCTCTCGACCTGGGCGTGAACTACATCGATACGTCTTCGATCTATGGCGGGCCCGAGCGCTGGAGCGAACAATATGTCGGCAAGGTGATGCAGCACCGGCGAGGCGAAGCGTTTCTCGCGACCAAAACGAAAGAGCGCACACGCGATGGCTCCATGCGCATGATCGAGAAATCGTTGCAACTGTTACAGACCGATCGCGTCGATTTGTGGCAACTGCATGACATTGGCACGATGACCGATATCAACGAGATTTTCGCCAAGGGCGGCGCCATGGAAGCGTTGCTCCAGGCGCGCGACCAGAAGATCGTGCGCTATCTCGGCATCACGGGGCACTATCGGCCTGACGCGTTAATGGAAGCGATTCACCGGCATCCGTTTGACACGATTCTGATGGCGGTGAATGCCGCCGATCCGCATCACTTCAGCTTTTCCGAACAACTGTTGCCGCTGGCGGTGGAGAAACAGATGGGGATCATCGGAATGAAAGTTCCGGCGCGCGGACGCATTCTTTCCTCGTGGACGCCGCCGCCCATTGAACAGCAGAAGCATATGTGGGAGGGCATGGTGCTGGCGCCGACCGCAGGCACTCTGGATATGAGGCAGGCGATGTATTACTCGCTGTCGCTGCCGGTCAGCACAGTCATCATCGGATGCGATTCGATTCCTCAGCTCGAACAGAACGTTCAACTGGCGCGGGAGTTCACTCCGCTCAACCAGCAGCAAATGGCTTCGCTCACCGAGAAAGCAACGCCGGTGGCGAAGCAATCGCTGTTCTTCCGCTTTTACGAGCGGGCCTAATTCGACAATCCCATTTGTCAAAAGGGGGGCTTCTTCCTGAAGAGGAAAAGCCCCTTAAGAGGTGCTTCTCTCAAGAGGCCAGTGAAATTCGTGGTGGTTGCGAGGTATCGTCTCGCCGACGGTTAATGTTTCTTCTTTTTTGCCTTCTTTTTCGTTGCCATGAAGGTTCCTCCGTGAACGATTTTCCCTTGCAAAGGTTCTCGACTACGGGCCCTTGTACTTGAAGGATCAACCCTACTTGTAGTATGGGAAGGTCCTATGTCACAAGATATTGCGGCACTATTAACAAAGTGTCAACATAATTTTGCAGTTTGGCGTGAATAAATTACGGTCAGATTGCTGCTGCGCGGTGGTCGGTGGTCGTTCGTCGTTTGTCGTTGGTCGTTGGTCGTTCACGTGTCTTCTAGCCCCTGGCTTTTCCTTTTCTCGGCGAAGATTTGAAGTTGCCGCGATATTCGCACGTTCCCATGGCTAGAACCCAACGACCGACCAACGACCATATCCCACGCCAATCGACGTGGTGAACACAGGCTCGATCAGTAGTACACTTCGGCCCATGCGGCGCGATCCCGTCGAGCTGGAAATTTTCAAGAATCTGTTCCACTCCATTGCCGAGGAGATGGGAGCGGCTTTGCGGCGTACGGCGTTTTCTCCCAATATCAAGGAGCGACGCGATTATTCCTGCGCGGTTTTCGATGGTGAAGGAGATGTAACTGCCATGGGCGACCACATGCCCGTGCATCTGGGGTCGATGCCGATGTCGGTGCGGGCGGCGATTGAGGCCGGCAGTATGGAGCCCGGCGACGTTGTGATGCTGAACGACCCGTTTCGCGGCGGAACTCATTTGCCCGACATCACGCTGGTCGCGCCGGTATATGTGGAACAACGCCCCAGCCAAGTCCCTGCGATCAAAATCCGCGGGCGGGAGCGCCCGCGCCACACTCAACCTGATTTCTATGTGGCCGCGCGTGCGCACCATGCAGATGTTGGCGGGGCTTATGCCGGGTCGATGGGACTCTGCCGGGAGATATACCAGGAAGGCTTGCGCATTCCTCCAGTGAAATTAATGCGCGGGGGAGCGATGGATGCAGACGTACTGTCGCTGCTCCTCAACAACGTGCGCACCCCGGAAGAGCGCCAAGGCGATATCGGGGCGCAGATCGCGGCCTGCCACACGGGCGCCGAGCGGCTTCGCGAAGTGTGCTCGCGCTATCGCATCGCGCGCGTTCGGCGCGCGGCGCGCGAGTTACTCAAGTATTCGGAAGAATTGATGCGTGCATTTTTGCTGCGCGTTCCTCCGGGCGAATATCGGGCAGAGGATTTTCTGGACGGGGATGGCGTCAGTGAAAGGCCAGTAAAGATTGCGGTCGCGATTAAAGTTCATTCTCCTAAGCCCAAGGAGCGTGGCCGCGCCCGCATGGTTACGGTGGATTTCACGGGAAGCGATCCGCAAGTTGAAGGCAGCGTGAATGCGGTGGCGGCGATCACTTACTCGGCCTGCTTCTACGTATTTCGCTGTCTGCTGGCGGAGGACGTTCCCGCCGCCGCGGGATTGATGCGGCCCATCGAGGTCGTCGCTCCCTTGGGAACCATCGTCAACGCGCGCCCTCCCGCCGCCGTAGCTGGCGGGAACGTAGAAACATCGCAGCGTATTGTGGACGTGATCCTGCGGGCGCTGGCTCAGGCCATTCCGGATCGCATTCCAGCGGCCGCCGCCGGGACGATGAATAACCTGACCATTGGCGGCATGCATCCGCGCACCGGCGAGCCCTTCGCTTACTACGAGACGATTGCCGGCGGCATGGGGGCGCGGCCGGGAAAAGCGGGCGTTTCCGGTGTGCACACACACATGACCAATTCGCTGAACACGCCGGCGGAGGCGCTCGAGTATGCGTATCCGCTGCGCGTGCGCCGCTATTCGCTGCGAGTGGGCAGCGGCGGCGGGGGAGAATTTCGGGGCGGCGAGGGAATTATTCGCCAAATAGAGGTACTCACCGATTGCGAAGTGACTCTGCTGGCCGATCGCCGCAGCCGCGGACCCTGGGGATTGGCGGGGGGAGCGGATGGGGCTCCGGGAAAAACTTCTATCACGCGCAGCGATGGTTCGATCGAAACAATGCCGGGAAAATTCAGTGCTCGTCTGCGCCGCGGCGAAAGCATTACGATTGAAACTCCCGGCGGCGGCGGTTGGGGGCATAAATAAATTTGAAGGAGATGCAACGATGGCAATCGACCTGGCGAGCCATTATCTGGAAGAAGCGCGGCGCCAGATGCGCGGCCACAAGCGCATGGGCGAAGCTGCGATGGCGCAACTCCGCGACGACGACTTTTTTCTGACGCTCGATCCAGAATCGAACTCGGTTGCGATTCTCGTCAAGCACGTGGCGGGCAATATGCGCTCGCGTTTTACCGACTTCCTGACCAGCGATGGTGAAAAGCCAGATCGCTTTCGGGATCGCGAATTCGAAGTAACCGGCGAAACCGGGCGGGCGGATGTGATGCGCTGGTGGGACGAGGGCTGGGCTTGCGTTTTCGCCGCAATCGATCCGCTGAAGCCGGAAGACGTGTTGCGCACGGTAACAATCCGCGGTGAGCCGCACAGCGTATTGCAGGCCATCAATCGGCAAATTGCGCACTACGCAGACCACATCGGCCAGATCGTATTTCTGGCCAAGCATCTGCGATCGAGCGAGTGGAAGACCATCACGATTCCCCGTGGAAAATCGGAAGAGTTCAAGACGGCGCCGCCGAAGTGAGATCGAGGCCTCCTGCGAAAAAAGTGAAAGCACATTCGTCCGAATGGGTTCCCGAGCTACTTCGCGACCGAGTCAGTGCTTCTCCGCATTTCCAGCCTTTGCATCCGGCGTAGCTGCTTTGGGCCATACCGGTGCCACAAGTTCAGTCCGCCAGACCGGACCTCCAAAATAGAATACGCCCTCGGATTTTACGAAGGTTGGTGCGTCGCCGCCGAGAATCCAAATGTGCCCGTCCGGCGGCTGCTTGCCCACGAGCGGCGCAACGAGACCGACAACCCCTCCGATCTCAATCTTAATGATGTAATGCAGGGCTTCGCGCTGCGCGCCGGCGAGAGAGAATGGATCTTTGCCGGCACTGCTGACTGCGAGCTTTACCAACCGCGGCTTCGGTGTGGTCACAAGCATTGGCAACTGGGTCGACGAGACATTGGCTGGAAGATTTTTTAACAAGATGAACACCAGGCCGTTGGCCAGGTCCGGCGGCAACTTCATGCGCTCACTCGCCGTCTTTTCCTTGCCATCGTCATCTGTGTACTGCACCGTCACCTGTCCCGTGGCGCAATCAATGGAAGTTTCTGTTGCGTGCTTAAACGCGGGTCCTTTTTGCACCAGGTGATAGCGAAGCAGGCGAAAGTACCTGCGCTGTGAGAAAGTGGCGGTCTCTTCCTGTCGCGAACCGTCTTTGAAGTTCAGAATCAGGCGACTCGTGATCTGATTGCCTTGAGGAACCTGGATGAGGTCGCCTTCCGCGAGAGGATTGCCGTCCACTGTGCTGAGTACGACAAAACCATGAAGTATGCCCTCCCGGTAACGTACCGCAACCGGAGAGGCCGACAGCGCAGGGCCCGAAAAGATAAGAGTGAAGTTAAAAATCAGGAACGCGACAGTGGCGATATGACAAGCGCGCACGGCTTCGAACCTCCGGCGTAAGATGGGCCGCTCCTTCGATGCTGCTGTCCGGTCAGCGGTTTGCGTAGTTGCACCTCTGGAAACAGCACAGCCCGGGACGAATCCCAGGCTGCAAAGCTTTCAGATAGGAATTTACGCCTCACGCTGCTAGGCGTGGTCATCGCCGCTAAACCCGCTTTTCGCCGGTTACGGCCAGCGTTTCGATGTGTCTTCCCAGCCAGCCGCGCGAACCGGTTGCGGCGGGGGAATTGAAGGCGACGACGGGATCGAGATGCGGGGCGCAGCCTGAGGTCCGTTGACGGCCGTGGCCAAGGCGGGCTTCGCCATTTCCGACGCCAATTCCTTTTCCTCGGAAAGCAGTGGGGCTACGAGCCGCAAAGCCTCCACTTCTTTTTCGAGACGGGTCAGTTCCATCTCTTTCTGGCGCAGTACTTCATAGACATTCTTCATAACCAAGGCACCTGGTTGTGTTGTATTAGTGAGCAAGCTTACTCGCACTTTACCAGACCTGCCTGTGTTGTCAAGGGTTTCCGGGCTTGCGGAGGGTGAAATTGGCATAAAATCGGCCTTTCCAGTGCCATGGCTAGCGCAACAGTAAGAAAACCGCGACCAGGATGCACGCGACTATGAGCACTCCAAGGACGTACTTGTTTGCCGAAAGCCACGATTCCGAGGGCTCGAGGCCGGCGCTCAATACGAAGTTCGAGGACGAAGTTTCCACGGGCTCGGCTGCGGATTTTGTTTGCTCTGCGGGAGTATTTGCAGTCGTTAGAGTGGGGAGTGGTTGATCGGCAGAATCTCTTGATTCTGTTACCGCAGTAGAGGTTAGCTGGGTCGAGAAGGCAGGAACTGGAGCGGCAACCGTTTGGATCTCGGCGACCAGAGTGCGCGTCTCGGGATTGGGTGGAGGGGCCTGCGGCTCCTTCGCTGTCGGAATAGTCGCGTTTGGGACCACAGAGTTCGTTGGCTTCCGGAGAGCCGACGCAGGCTTCAGTTGCCCGCGCCATTTCTTTTCCTCACATTCGACACAGAGAGCGCGATCGGCGGAGACCGGAAAGCCGCAAGCTTCGCACTTGCGCAGGTTCCGCAGCACGGGAGGAACGTGACTGCGGTCTGCTTTTTCTGCCTTCGCGGCATCAGCGCCAGGATGGATTTCAGCCGTCCAAAATAACGGTTTTTTCGGCGCTGGGATTTCTACAGAATTGGCTGACGGCGCTGGAGACGATTGAGCTGAGGCGACAGCTTTTTCGGGAACAGATGTTTTCGGCGCGTCTGGAACTGCTGCGGCGGCCGTTTCCACCACCATCGGCGCAGCGTCCTTCCGCGGTGCCTCTGAGAAGGCCCAGGTCTTTGCATCCTCCGTCTTTCTTTCTGCTGTCTTTCTTTCTGCTGTCTTTGTTTCTGCTGTCTTTGCTTCTTCTCTTGGTTCTTTTGTCGTTGCCTCTGCTGTCTTTGTTTCCAGCGTAGCCTTTGACAACGAGGGCGCTTCGCGTTCAGTTTTTTCGGTAATGACCTCCGTTTGGGGCGCTTCTACCTTTTCCTCAGTCTTGGCTTTCAGTTCCGGCGCCGGCTTGGACTCTTTAGGAACAATATCTCCCAGAACCAGTTCGTCCAAAACCGGTTCATCGTCCTTGACAACATCCGTGACCAACTTTTCGGGATCCGGCGGTTCGGAAATGACAACGCCCAAGCCAAGTTCATCCAGGACAAGTGCCTCGAGAACTTTGTCTTCTTCTATCTCATTCGCGGGCGCTGGCGCGGAAGTCTGGCTGGCCTGCAGTCGTTCGGGCAATTTTTCCGCGGCTTCGGCGAGACGGACCGCGGTCTCAACCAGCTCGCTCAGCCGTTGTACCGCGGAGAGATCGCGTTCGCCGAAGGCATTCACGTTGCCGGAAAAAAGTTCAAAGACGCCGAGAACCCCGTCGTCGTTCACCACCGGCATCACCACCACGGAAGCGATTCCTAGCTGGCGGCAGACTTCGCGATTTACGCGGACGTCGCGCTCGGCATCGTCACAGCGCAGAGGCTGGCGGGTTCGCACGCTTTCCCCCGACAAGCCGTATTCGGTGGAGAGCAGCGCTCCCAACTCAGGGGCATTCGAGCCTGAACTGGCACGGCATAGCATGTCATTCTTGCCGTTGCGACGCAGGGCGATCGCGGCCCCGCTGGCGCCGGTAATGTATTGCGCGCGATCGACCAGCAACTGCAAAGCGGCGTCCAGGTCGCGGCGCGCCATTTCAGCCAGGGAACGTCCCCCGTCCTCGCCGGGAAAGCGCACGCTGGACGCGGGATCAGCTGAGACCAGATCAGGCGGGGATTGGTTCGCCGAGGACGCGTGATATCGACTAGGGGGAGTTGCCATGGCCCATGCCAGCACCCTTGAAATCAGATGGAATGAGACGGAGCGTCCGCCTCAATTCACTTAAGTTGCAGGGTGCAGTAACTGGAGTCTCGCTCGCAGAGGACACGGTGTCAAGGAATTCTGCGCGCGGAAGTATTAAGCCACAAGTGCGAAATCCTATTGTAGGTTAGGGATTTCTTACGCTCTTCGCTGGCGCAGAGCCGACTGTGCCAAGCCATTGGCCTCGGCGTTGCTTTCGCGCGGCACGTGGGAGATGGAGAAGGCCAGCGTGCGGGCCAGTTTGCGGCAAGTCCAGTGCAAGGAGTAGAGGCGTGGGCTGCGGCAAATATACTGCCCGGTCATTTGCCTCACCATCACTTCGGAATCGGAATAGACGTGCAGTTTCTGTGCTTTGAGAGCGATGGCGTACTGCAGAGCTTCCATGAGCGCGGCGTATTCCGCGACGTTGTTATCCTGGTGACCAATCCATTTGGCGATGCGTACCGGGCCGGTTTCGCAGCCGTTGATGACCACTCCAATGCCAGCCGGCCCGGGATTTCCCAGGCAACCGCCATCCACGTAAGCCACCAGCTCGGGCATCACGACTTTTGCTTCTATTGGCACGATGCGCTCATCTCAGTTCCGCGTCAAGACGATTATTTGATTCCATATCATCATTTTGCGGTTGACCCTAGGCTTGTGCATTTTACTGTGCAAAATTGGGACAGATTGACCGTAGCGCCGGATAAGATTTTACCTGACAGCAACTTGCATTCCGCTTTTTTCACAGGCTTAAGAGAAGTGGTTGCACCAAAACTTTGCGTTGACGTTTTTTAATTCTCTGTTAGTGTTGCTTGCGTCGACGGTCGAAAGGGCTGGCACAGTAAAATGAGCCAGCGCGAAGTAGACTGAGTGATCAGCAAGGCGAGGCGACTCGCCGGGTGACCAGACCTGAAAAAACCGACGGCTCTGCGAGGGGCAGTTGGGGTTTGGAACTGCGAAAGCAGTGATCGCATCAAGGGGTCGTGACGGTACATGCCTCCACGCTGTAAGCTCCCTCGCAGGAGCGAGCAGCTAGAGCATAACCAATGTCACGGCCCTTTCAATTTTTTCCAGCTTCTTTTCCGCATTCATCTCTCCAGTCGCTTTTCTTCATCGTTTCCTAATTCAATGCCAGTTCTCACCACGCCAGGGAGCGGCGCCCCGAGCGTCTAATCATGCCCTGCCCGCAAATTCCCGGCTCTCCGTGGATACTTTCACCTTTTCCCCCTCTTTGATGAAGAGGGGAACCCGGATTTCCAGGCCCGTTTGTAATCGGGCAGTCTTGGTCCCGCCGCCCGACGACTCGCCCCGAACCGCAGGTTCCGTGTAGGCAACGTCAAGCTCAACGAATATTGGCAGCTCTAACCCAATCGGATTGCCGTTGTATTTGCGCAGCTCGATCAATGCGCCTTCGATCAGGAAGTCCAGCGCGTCCCCGACCATCTGACTGTTAAGGGTGACGGTCTCGTAGCTTTCTTGGTCTAGAAAATGAGAACCATCCCCATCGCTATACAGATAGGACGCCTGCACCGACTCCAGGTCCGGTTCCTTGAATTTGTCGCTTGCCTTGAATGTCTTCTCAAAGACCGCGTTCGTGAGAAGGTTGCGCATCTTCAGGCGCACCAGGGTCTGGCCGCCGCGAGCGGTAGGCGTGTTTACGTCTGCTTCCAGGCAACAGAAAGGAGTGTTTTCAAACTCAAACAACGTCTTCCGTTTGATATGAATAGCATCAATGAGTGCGGCCATGAAGTCCTCTAAGCTCTAAAGCAGATCGGGACCGAAAGCGCATGCAACCCTGCTCCCAGTGTCCTTCCAGTATAGGGTGAAGTTCCTCCTCGATAAGAAGTCTCTAGCGGTTGTGAGTGAAATAGAGACCTTTCAATGACTACTCAATCGGTTCCTCATAATATCTGACCAAGAAAAGGAGCACGCCTTAGCGTGCTCCTGGCACTTCTACTTCCCGATCAGTACTGGGGTACCGTGTCATGCGAAGCGATCTGGTCGTAGGGCACGTTCGAGGGAATGTTGTAACGTGCCATGATGTCCTGCATCTTTCGCGTGTCTTTGTCCAGATCGTCGCGATCGCCCTTGCGGCTATCGTTCACCCACTTCGAATAGGCCTTATCGAAGTCGCGCTGATCGTCGGGATTGAGACGAGTCTGCGCGTAGGGAGTCGCTGCGGGAACGGTCGGTCCGTATCCGGGCTGGCCGTTTCCAGGGTAGGCGCCCTGCGTCGCCAGTTGGTCATACGGAACGTTAGACGGAATGCTGTAACGCGCCATAATAGCCTGCATGTGATCGGCGTCGCGCGATGCATCTGGCTGGTCGTTACGGCGGCTGTCATCGACCCATTGCGAATAGTAGCGGTCGAAATCGTGCTGATCCTCGGGCGAGAGCCGGGCATAGGTGCCAGCCGGCGCATAGCGAGGCTCTTCGTAAGCCACAGAGCCGGTGCTGGCGACTTGATCAAAAGGCACGGTGGCAGGAATGTTGTTGCGCGCCATAATTTCCTGCATCTTTTGCACGTCTTTGGCAACGCCGTTCTGATCGTTCTTTCGGGTGTCGTTCACCCATTTCGTATAAGCCTTGTCGAAATCTTTCTGGTCGTCCGGCGAAAGTTGTCTGGCATAAGAACGCGCCGGATACATACTGCCGGTGCTGGCGATCCGGTCGTAGGGAACATTGGCGGGAATGCCGGCGCGCGCCATGATCTCCTGCATCTTGCGAACTTCTTTGGCGATACCATCCCGATCGTTCTTACGCGTATCGTTTACCCACTTGGTGTAGGCTTTGTCGAAATCTTTTTGGTCGTCGGCCGAAAGCCGGGTGGACTGGCAAACCGCGGGCAACACCAGTAACGCCGATAGCAGCGCAATCATCTGTAGAATTCTCTTCATCATAGGACCTCCGATATTTTGTCGAACGAAGCGGAGCGTAAGCCACTTCCGGGCCCGTTTTTTCTTCTCTTACTTTCTTCTTCTTTCTGAACGTTCCTTCTATCTTTCAGATGACGAAATCGCACCTTGTTGTTGGCGGGAAACCTGCCTTGATCGACAAATTGTCGCCCTGGCAAGCCTCGTATTTTCAGGTGCATGGGGGATGTAATTAAGCTTGCAGGCCGGCGCATTTGCGCGGATGAGATTCGAGAAGAGTGGTCGCCAGTAAGAGTCTGGATTACATCTTCCCCCCTATTGACGGCGAGGCCGACTCATTTCTAAAGCGGTTGCGTTCAGGTCCCCGGAACCCCGTAGGCTACCAGCCTCTTTAGAAAATCGTTTTACTAACCTGCCTTCGGCTGTGCAATAATTCCTCCGCATCATCTTCAGCACGGGCAATACGCCTCTGCGAAAATTCACTTGTAGAATTTGTGAGGACGGAGAATTTCATGGCTAAGAATCCCCTGAGTCGTCGTCAGTTCATCCACCTCGGCGCTGGCGCCATTGCCGCCACTACGGTCGCGAAAACTGTTTTGCAGCCTCATCTGCTCTCAGCGGCCGCGCGTCCTGTCGCGCCTAGCGACACTATTCGCTTCGCCTCTATCGGCACCGGCATTCGCGGATGCGAACATCTTCAGGCTTCGCTTGACGTCCCTGGCATTCAATGCGTGGCTGTCTGCGATCTTTATGACTGCCGGCACACGGCCGCGCAGGAAGCGGTAAAAAATCCCAGCGTGCCGGCCACGCGCGACTATCGGTCGATTCTCGATCGCAAGGATGTCGATACCGTCCTGATCGCCACCATGGACCACCAGCATCGGCACATTTTTGAAGACGCCTGCGCTGCGGGTAAAGACGTCTATTGCGAAAAACCCTTATCGCACACGGTGGAAGACGGATTCGCCATGGTAGAAGCTGCGCACAGACACAATCGCATGGTCGCGGTCGGCAGCCAGCGTGTCAGTTCCATCCTCTATGCCAAGGCTAAAGAAATTTACGACTCCGGCAAACTGGGCGAGGTTTTTTCCATCAACGCGTACTGGGACCGCAATTCTCCCAGCGGCGCCTGGGTGTATCCCATTCCGCCCGATGCCAGCGAACAAACCATCGACTGGAATACTTTTCTCGGCAACGCTCCCAAGCGGCCCTTTGATCCGGTGCGCTTCTTCCGCTGGCGCTGCTTTACCGATTACGGCGAGGGGTTGGGCGGAGATCTTTTCGTCCACCTGATCTCCGGCATCCACTTCATCACGGGCACGACCGAGCCTGCGCAGCGCGGACAATCCAGCGGCGGGCTTTACCATTTCAAAGATGGCCGCGAGTTCCCTGACCTGATCGAAACTCTCTATGACTATCCGGGTTTCCGGGTAACCCTTCGCTGCAATCTCAACAACGACGGCGGCGAGTTCATCGGCTTCTACGGGACCAAGGGAACGATGATCATCAAAGATTCGACGCTGACTTACACGCCGCAGGACACGCGTCCCGAGCCCGAAAGCTACTCGATTTACGGTTGGCCAAAGGCGCTACGCGATCAGTATCTGCAGAAATGGCATGAAGACCATCCGGAACCGAAGGCCCTGCACTGGGGTGTTGACAATGAAGGCGAATCTTACGCAACGCCCGCCGGCTACAGCGACACAGTCGATCACCAGGCGAACTTCTACAATGCGGTTCGTACGCGCAAGCCGGTCGTGGAGAATGAAGTGTTCGGCAACAACGCCGCCATCGGCTGCCACCTGGCGAACTTTTCCTATTTCAACAAAACCGCTGCGGTCTGGGATCCATCTGCGAAGAAGATCGTAAAAGGCTAGAACGCGCACGTAGGGACAGCCGCCTCGGCTGTCCCATTTTTGTGTCAGGTTGTGAAGACTGGGGGCGGCTTCAGCCGTGCCGGTTAGCGTTCAAAATGAATGCCGGCTCTTGCCGCTTGACACCAAATGCTCTTAAGCATCCACTAGTAAGCGAATCTTCCTGCAGGTGAAATATGTTTCTGTCTCTCCGCGCCCTGACCTTGTTGGCATTTCTCACTCTCAGTTGGAACTCATTACCCGCCCAGTCAGACTCCTCGGCACAGAAGCCGGAAGCGCCAGAGACCCCGACGTTCCGAACCACCGTCCGTCGTGTAATCGTGGACGTCGTCGTCCGCGATTCCAACAACAAGCCCGTGCACGGCCTCAAAGCTAGCGATTTCATCGTCGCCGAAGACGGCCGTCCGCAAAACATTCTTTCCTTCGACGCCTTCGATTTGGATTCGCCGTCGATCTCACTTCCGCCCAACGCGCCACATCAGCCCGTCAACCATTTTGTCAACATTCCAGCGATCCCCGAGCGCGGGCCGCTTTACGTAATCCTCTACGACCTCGTCAACATGGAAATCGACGACCAGATTGACGGCCGCCGGCAGGTGATGAAGTTCATCAACAATAAGCCTTCCGGCACGCGCTTCGCAATTTTCGTACGCTCCGACGGCCTCTATCTGGTCCAGGGGTTCACCGCCGACAAAGACGCCTTGTTCGCTACTCTGGATCCGCAAAACCCCAAGCCCCATGTTCCGAGGGTATTCATGATGGGGCACAATCTGGGATATGGCGAACCTGCTTCAATGATGAATGTGCTGACGCAAGTGACCGAATTCCTCGAAGGCATCCCCGGCCACAAAAACTTGATCTGGCTGGCCGGAACGTTTCCTCTGGCGTTGGTTCCGCGCAAAGAAGATCCCCGGGAATACGAAGACCAAATCATTTCGGAGATCAATATATTAACTCGCGCCCAGGTTGCGGTTTACCCCATCAACGTCGGCGGCGTGCCGGTCAATCCCGCAGGCGCCCTGACTGGAGCCCGCCCGCATGGAGGCAACAATAATCAAACTGTGCAAGCCGGCGGCCCTATCCAAGGATCCGGCGGCCCCGGTATCAATAGCCTGAGCAGCCCGGACGCCACCGGATTGCTGTCGTCCATACAGGCAGAGAGTTCAGGCGATTCGGTCCTCACTGACTACGACGTTCAGAAGACTATTGCCCGCTCCACCGGCGGCCGCGCGTTTTACAGCACCAACGACGTCACGGTCGCGCTCGACGAAGCAACCGACCTTGGCGGCAACTACTATTCTCTAAGTTATTCCCCTTCTAACCAGAAGGATGACGGAGGCCGTCGCGGCATCGTCGTCAGAGTTTCCCGGCCGGGCTACCAACTCTCCTATCGCCGCTACTATTTCACCAGCGCACTACGGTTCCAGACACAATCCACAAGTGCTCAGCCCTCGAAGGCCTCCGACACGTTAACTGCGGCCGCGGAGCTTGACACTCTCCAACCCAACATGAAGCACGGCGCCCCCATGATCCACGATCTTCTCTTCTCCGCGCATGTCCGCGCCGATGGCGGTCCCGCGCGAGCCACTCCGGAGCAAATGTCTCAATTAGCCGACGAGCCCGCCTACTTCCGCACGCGCCACAAAGACAAGGCGCCGAAGCCGCTAGCTCCCATCGACCTGCAGCGCTACGCCATCGACTACCGTGTAACCGATCTGGCCCTCAAAAATCTGCAAAGCGGCAAGTCCCCAGCGTTCGAATTTGCAGCCGCGGCCTTCGATGCCGACAGTCGCATGCTCAACGGCGTTGTCAACGAAGCGACCGCAGATTCCACGTACCCCGAAGCTAACAAGTCCGGCATCTTCCGCGTCCGCCAGCAGTTCGATGTTCCCCTGAACGCCGCGTGGATCCGAATCGGCGTCCGCGACAAGCTCAGTAACCGCATAGGCACGTTAGAAATCCAACTGCCGCTAGCGCCAGAGTCCCCTAACCAATCCATAACCTCAGCGCGCTGAAACCACCTGCCCTGGGTGCCCCACTCTCGTCGCGGCCTTGGCGATACTGTGGGGAGACTTGACTCTCCGGCTGCGATCTCAGCTTTGCATCCGCGGCGACTGAATGAAGAAGTGCGTTAGGAACTGCGGGTCGGATTCGAAGTTTCTGCTAACAAACGTGTTCAGCGGTCTAATCTTTGATTTTTGAGTAGGTTTCGCCGAATCTTAGAATTTCGTCGTTACCACGGTGATCGCAAGCGGCCTTAGTTTCGTTAAGGTCGCCAACCTCGGGCCGATAGCTTGGTGTGGCTCACCCTCAGTCTTCACCAGGCAAATCATTCGAGGTGCTTATTGCGACGTAGAAATGGCTTTGTTCTGCTGCTCTTCTTGTTGTTTCTCTTTCACTCGCTGCGTGGCCCCAGACGGCGGATCCGAGTAAGAGATCCGTTATCTGTCCGTCCTACCGACCGCGTTGTGCTGCCCGTCGAGGATGGCCGACGGGTTACGCTTTTCGGCCAGCGGCATCCTTCTGCCCTGCCTGGAAACTCTATCGGTTCAGTTGCGCCGGAACTTTACCTGCAAAGGATGATTCTGGTGCTCGCGGCTGATGGGGGCCAGGATGCGGCGCTCGAAGAATTGTTGCGCGCACAGCAGGACGCGGACTCACCGTACTACCAGCAATGGATCACGCCGGCACAATTCGGCCAGAGGTTTGGTATCTCGCAGAATGATTTGCGGCAAGTGACGAAGTGGCTGCAAGGTCACGGCATGCAGATTGAGGAAGTTCCGGCAGCGGGTCGAATCATCGTTTTCAGTGGGACGGCCGCGCAGGTGGGATTGGCGTTTCATACCAGTATCCGAAATTATCTTGTAAACGAAGATTTGCACTATGCGAATGCGACCGATCCTCAGATTCCAGAAGCGCTGGCTGGGGTAGTTCGCGGAGTGGTTGCGCTGCACGACTTTCAGAGCGCGCCATCTTATGTCGCCCAGTCTTATGTCACCCCATCTCATATCGCCCCGTCTTACATCGCCCCGTCGCACGTGATCGCGCCTGACTTTACTACCGCCGGCGGCGCGCATTACCTTATGCCGCAAGATTGGGTGACGATTTATGACGTTGGCCCACTTTACAATGCGGGATTGAATGGCACAGCACAGACTATTGCCGTGCTAGGCCGCGCTGACGTCGAGTTGGCGGACGTGCGCGCGTTCCGCAGTAACGCCGGTCTTGCGCCAAATGATCCGCAGATGATTGTCAACGGATCTGACCCCGGATTTTCCAACACCACCGATCAATTGGAATCGACCATGGATGTGGAATGGGCGGGCGCGATCGCAAAAAACTCCAACATTAAGTTTGTGACATCGAAATCTGGAGCGAGTGACGGGATTGCCTTGTCGGCACAATATGCCGTCAATCACAACATTGCGCAGATCGTCAGCGTGAGTTACGGCCTGTGTGAAGCAGCCTTAGGGCCGGCTGGGAATGCGTTTTGGAACAGCACCTGGGCCCAGGCTGCGGCGCAGGGTATGACTGTTCTGGTTGGTTCCGGGGATAGTGGCGCGGCCGGCTGCGACTCGCCCGCAGAAGCTGCGGCTACAAAGGGACGCGCGGTGAACGGTCTTTGCTCTACTCCTTACAGCACTTGTGTGGGAGCGACGAGCTTCAACGATGCATCCAACTCCAGCCAGTATTGGTCCACGAAGAATGGGTCGGGGGAATCTTCAGCGCTGGGCTATATTCCCGAACTGGCGTGGAACGACAGCGCGTGGACCGGAGCGTTGTGGGCGGGCGGTGGAGGAGCAAGCAGCGTCTACAGCAAGCCGGCATGGCAAGCTGCGCCGGGGGTTCCGGCCGATGGCAAGCGAGACGTTCCCGACGTGAGCGTGCACGGCTCAATTGAAGACGCATACATCTTGCAAATGCAAGGGCAGGTTTATTATGCGTCGGGCACGTCGGCAGCGGCTGCGTCGCTGGCCAGTCTGATGGCGTTGGTGACCGAACATAAGGGCGGGGCGATCGGAAACGTCAACCCAGTCTTTTATTCATTGGCGAATCTGCAACTTTCCGGCCAGGGAGTCGCAGTCTTCCACGACATCATAAGCGGCAACAACAGCGTGCCCGGCGTAACCGGATTCAACGCCGGAGCGGGCTACGACGAAGCTACAGGGCTGGGTTCCGTCGATGCCAATCTTCTGGTAAACCACTGGAGCGACGCCAGCACGTCGAACTTCGTGCTGAACGCCAATGTTTCCAGCCTCTCGCTGGCTGGAGGCGCTTCGGGTACGGCGAGCATTACGCTTACCGCGCAGGGTGGATTTGCATCTCCGGTTAGTTTGACATCCAGTGGTGTGCCCGCTGGAATCACGGTGCGGTTTTCTTCTTCCCCTCTGACAGCGGCTTCGCCTGTGACCGCGACCATCAGCGCGGGCGCGGGCAGCGTAGCCGGAAACTTTACCATCACATTTACTGGAAGCGGTGGCGGGCTGACGCGAAGCGCGTCGATTGCGTTAACCGTGGTCGAGAACCCTATCGTGTACTTCCCTTGTAGTCGCTTTGCTCCGATCATTGCTCCGAGCGGTGCTCCGAATGCTGCTCCGAATGTTGCTCCGAGCGTTTCTCGGAACCTCGGAACAATTCACCGCGTGCCTTGCCATCTAATCTAAAAATCTGATGGGCGATGCTGAGGTGCGCAATAGAAAGAAAAGAGCGGGTGACCTGAAGGATGATTCCAGAGAGACGCAGTTGTGTGCGCCACAAAGTAAATGGTCCGGTATTTGCCAGCTTTGACGGCGTGACGGGAGGGATGATTCTCGACCTCAGCGAGCAGGGAGTTTCGATGCAGACGATCGTCCCGTTGGAAGCCGAGCGGCGGGTGCGGTTGCGCCTTGATCTGCCCGATGGCAACGATCACCTGGAAACTACGGGATATATCGCGTGGGCAGATGCGCTAGGGAGGGCTGGAGTGAGATTTTCGGAACTTCCGCTCGAGGCTCGGCGGCGGCTGGATGAGTGGCTGGTGGTGAATGAAAAAGCGCCCAGCCGGAAAGCGCCAAAGCTCACTTTTGATCGCGTGTTGGGACCGATCGCAGGCAGCAAATTTTCCGACAACGGAGCTGCAAAGCCACGTTCGGTGAGTCTGGAAGCAGAAGGCGCGAAGTCCGAGGGGCAGAGTGGGAGCGCGGTTTCGACCACGATTCAGTACGAGTTTAACTCGCTGGGGCCGGATTTAAATAGCGCGTTGAGGGTTATTTGCGAGCGTGCGCGCACACTGTTGCGAGGATCTGGCGCGGCGATTGCGCTCATAGATGGCGGTCCGATGATGTGCCGAGCCAGCGTAGGGAGTGGAGGACCGCCGCTCGGAACTCGCGTGGAGATCGATGCGGGTTTTTCCGGGGAATGCATCCGCACGGGAAAGTCGCTGCGCTGTGATGACGCCGAAATTGATCCGCGGATTGACGCTGCCGTCTGCAGGCGGCTGGGAGTACGTTCGATTGTGGCGGCGCCAATCCGCTATGAACGCGACGTGGTGGGTTTGGCGGAGGTTTTTTCGCCGCAGAGCTTCGCCTTTGACGACGGCGACGTTTCTGTGCTGGAACGACTGGCGCAGACGGCGTTGCTGGTGCTGAGCCAGGCGCAACTTTTCAAGCGCGGTTAGCGTTGATCACCTAAGCATCGATTCGCGAACACCCGATTCACAAATAGAGATTGCAAACGGCGATTCGCAGACCCGGCAAATTTTTCCTGCGTGAATCCCGGAGTTTGCCCACTTCGGACGGCTGGCGACTGGGCATCAATCGTCGGCTGCTGGAAGTTCAAGTTCGGTCACGCCCAGTCAGATAGCGCTTCGCTCTGATCTTCTGAATCTTTTGAATCTGTTTTTGTCGTTTGCCCGGTCCGGCTGTCCTGACCTTGCCGATTTTTCTGTTTCGGTTGATCCTCGGATTCTTCGCGGGAACCTAACTTTACGACGCAGTCCTCGTCATCATCGGCTTCTCCGGCCAATCTGGAGGCAGACTCCATCAATTTTTTCCTGGTTTTTGCAGCTTCTCTTTTGGCGGCGGCTCGCTCCGCAGCGTGCAGCGTATCGAGCTGAATGTAGGGATTGGATTGGTTGGGATGAACGTGCATCGCTCCTCCTTGTTGACGAAGGCGTTTGATTCGCAGACGGCAGTACCGAGCGGCATATCCCCGCCCCGCTGATGAAGACGCGGGGCCTCGGGACGAGGCCGCCGGACAATCCTCTGGAGGCACAGAGCAATTGGAATTCCGAAGTGCTACGGCGTTTTTAGTTTGTAGCCGGGCGGAATCTCGAATACGGAGGGATGAGGTTCTGCGGCCGATGTGGGCTTGCAGTAAGTCGTTTGCTCGCCGGCGGGGCTGCTCACTTTCGTCAGAACCGGCGTCTTCAGCTTAACGCTGGTCCAAACTTCGGTGATGGTGGGCTGCGTCGGTTTCGGCAATTGCGGCGGCTTGGGAGGCGCGGCTAAGGATGGCAGTCCCGGCATCTTCGGGATTTGCGGCATTTGTGGTTTTTGTGGCATGGCCGCGGCTTGCGGCGGAGTTGGTGACTGTGGCGGCGAGAAGGTGTAGCGTTTGCCCTCGACTTCGTGACCCTCGATGGTGCTCTTGCCTAGCTCTTGCACCTGCAAAGGCGGCGTGGATGGCGGCGCTCCGGCTGGGCTTGGGCCTCCGGGAGGGCTGGGCGGCGCGGCCGAAGGTGGCGTGGGAATGACGATCGCCTCCTTTTTCAAATGGTCGAGCAGGATGGTTTTCTGGGTGGCGGGATTGGAAATGACGCTGGCCGTGGGCGTGTCGAGGCGCATGCTTCCGTTGCTCGAGCGCCACATGCGCGATGCCGACTGGGTGGGCGGACTGCCTCCAGGGGCCTGCGTCTTGGTGGCACAGTCGGAACAGGACGGAGGGATTGGCGGAGGTGCTGGCTGGTCCATAACTCGATGACCCAAACGCGATGACCCAAACGCGATAACCCGAATGCGATGGCCTACGGTGCGACAGTTTATCACGCCCTGTTTTGGTCTGGAGTTGCGGAAAATGGTCGCGCCAGCGAAGGTTTCTTGCCGATATGTGCAGTATTGAGCATCCGCGGAATCCTGGGTGTGGTGCACTCACCTGAGCGCGCTTGAAGCTAGGTAATTCATGGCCAAGCCAACAATCCTGTTCAACACAAAAAGGTTTCTGACCACGGCCGGGGCGGGGCGGACGATCCTGCCGTTTCGGACGCGAGCCACGATTTTCGCCCAAGGAGATGCGGCGGACTCTTTGTTCGTGATTCAACAAGGGAGAGTGCAGCTGAGCGTGCGATCTTCGGCCGGCAAGGAAACGACTCTCGACATTTTGAGCGATGGAGATTTTGTGGGAAAGGATTCGATCGCCGGCCAGGACTGCCGGACAACCTCCGCCACGGCAATGACGCAATGCAATCTTCTGCGAATTGAGAAGAAGGTTATGCTGCTGGCGCTAACCCGCCAGGTAAAGTTGGCGAACTTGTTCGGGGGATATATGCTCGCCAAAAATCTTAAATACGAGCGGGATATCGTGGACCAACACTGCAACCGCAGCGAAAAAAGATTGGCGCGAATCCTGGTGTCGCTCGCCCACTTTGAAGGTCATGCGGCGGACGAGATCACGATTTCACGGATCAGTCATGAAATACTGGCGGAAATGGTGGGAACAACACGGTCGCGAGTCTGTTTCTTCATGCAAAAGTTCAAAGCCTCAGGATTTATCCATTACGGCCCCAAAGGCAAGCTGTTGCAGGTTCATCGCAGGCTGCTTGCTTATTGCGAGTAAGAGAATGCCGGCGTCACGGCTTCAGTGCGATCAGGCCTCCGCAGCTTCCATCGTTCCGCTGCGACCTTCGAACTGGGCCGGTCGAGCCACGGCATAGAGGGGAACCGTGGCTCGCATGCTGGTTCCGTGACTATCCGATTCGATTTCCAGAAGGCCGTTCAGTTCGTACAAGCGCTCGCGCATCCCCGCCACACCCACTCCAGCTTCCGCGCTGACTCGACGAAGTAGACGCAGCCGTTCGGCGGATATACCCTTGCCGAAATCTCTTATTTCCAGGACTACAGTTTCAGCTTCATGCTTAAAATAGACGGTCGCATCCGATGCGCCGGAGTGGCGATGCACGTTGGTCAGGGTCTCCTGCAGCACGCGGAATAGAGCGATTTCCATGTTTCTGGGAAGACGTTCCCGCAAAGTTGCAATCTCGGCCTTGACGTTGATTCCGCTCCGCTTAGAGAAGCCCTCGATATACCACTCGGCGGCACAGGCGAATCCCACCTCGTCCAGCAAGGGCGGGTGCAGCAAGTAGGAGATTGTCCTGATTTCCTCGAGCGCCTGGTCGGCCAGAACTTCCACGTCAGAAATGAGGGCCAGCTTCGCGGGATCTTCCTTACAACTCTGCTGCAGGAATAGAATGCTCATCTTCAGAGCCGACAGGGTCTGGCCAGTACTGTCATGCAAGTCGCGCGCGAACCTTCGCCTTTCATCATCCTGCACTTTCAACAAGCGCTGAGAAAGTTTTTGCAGTTCTGCCGTCCGCACAAGGACTAGCGATTCAAGTTCTTGATGTTCGAGAGCCAATTGCTTCGACTGTTTGGAACGGATCCACATAATTCTCCTGGGAGCGGTTGGGGAGATTTGAGGGGTCTTATTCCCGTATCGGCATTGTCCCATCCTGGGAGTTATAAGTCTGAGCACTATTGCTCACCGCCAGCGCAGTCGACGACCCCAGCTTCGCTTGGCTCGTGCCAAAGTTTTAGCTCGAAGAAGCCTTCTGGGATCGAATTCTGATTTGGCGGCTATACGCGGGCGGGGCGCGCGCGCCACATTCAGCGATTGTGATCGCGGCGTCGCAGGTAGTCGATAAACATCTGCTCTACGGGTTTGTCTTGAGCAATGGAGACGTGGCGGACCGGGCGGCCGCTGACGAAGTGACAAACTTCTTCAGCGAGATTCTTGGCGTGATCGCCGGCGCGTTCGAGCGACTGGGTCATGAAAATAACTTGCAGACTGGCCTGGCGATGGATGTCTTCCGGATTCTCAATATGGCGCAGGAAGATCAGATTGCGCAGGCGGTCCATTTCGGCGTCAGCGCGCAGAACTTCGACAGCCTTGCTGACATCTCGTTCTGAAAATGCGGATGCTCCGTCGGTCAGCATTTTTTCCAGCAGAGTCGCCATCTGTGTGAGGTCGCGAGTATCTTCCGGATCGATGCGTCCCGCAACCGAAAGCGCGCTGTTGGCAAAGCTGAGCAAAAGATCGCCGATGCGCTCAAGAGCAATCATGACCTTCATGCAAGCGAGCAATTCGCGGGCTTGAGCGGGATCGACTTCGGTAATCGCACTGGTGACGCCATTGTCGATCTCAACGTCGAAAGTGTCGAGTTCGCGCTCGCGCTGGCGCAGCGAGTTGAGTAAAGGACTGGAACCAATGGCAATGCCTTCAGCTGCTGCCGCTGCGGCTTCCTTTGCCTTGTGGCAAGCTTCGACGGTCCGGCGCACGAGGTACTGGTGAGCGGGTTCAGGATCGAGGATCTTCGTCGCGGTACTCATGCGTGTTTCCTGTGAGCGAGAACGCTAGCGAGAAGCTTACGGCCAGGATTCATCGTCGCAATTCTGCAGGGCCGTGGAACATGATCGCCGGCTAAAGCATAGGATTTGCAGTTGAACTTATGGTTAATACCCTGTGAATTTTCGGTCATTTCCTGTCACATCAGTTCCTGTCACATCAGTTTACGCCGAAGGGAGCGTGAAAGCGAAGGTGCTGCCGTGGTTGAGTTCGCTTTCGGCGCGGATGGAGCCGCCGTGGGCCAGCATGATGTGCTTGGCGATGGCCAGGCCGAGGCCGGTGCCGCCGGACTCGCGGGAGCGGGCTTTGTCGACGCGATAGAAGCGTTCGAACAATCGAGGCAAGTGTTCGGAGGCGATGCCGGCGCCGAAATCCTGAACATAGAATTCGACGCCTCGAACTGCAGCGCGCGCGCCCAGAACGATCCGCCCCCCGGAACGGCCGTATTTCATGGCGTTGTCGATGAGATTAGAAAACACCTGATGGATTGCCTCGCGGTCGGCACGGACGGGAGGCAAGGACTCGAGAGAGGTTGTTTCTCCGGGTGTCTCGACAATTCGCAACTCTACTTCCTGACCACGAGCGATCTCGCGAAAACTTTCTTCGGCATCGTGCAGGAGTTCGAGCGGCGGAACGGGTTCGGTATCAAAACGCGTCTCGCCAGATTCAACGCGCGCCAGGGTCAGCAAATCTTCGGTGAGGCGCGCCATGCGGGCGGCATTCTTGCGGATGATTTCCAGAAACTCGCGATTGGGTCCAGGATGGTCGGCGCTGTCGAGAAGGGTCTCGGAGTATCCCTGAATCGAAGTAAGCGGAGTGCGCAGTTCATGGGAAACGTTGGCAATAAAATCGCGGCGGGTTTTTTCGACTCGTTCGGTTTCGGTAAGATCGCGGAGCACGGCGACCGCGCCGCCGTCGGGCAGGGGCGCGGCGGTAACATCGAAAGCGCGACCGGAGACGATGGACGTGGCGCGAGCGGTCTTCACTTGCTTGGTGGCAGTCGCGGCTTTGACGGCGGCGAGAAAATCAGGGTCGCGAATGGTTTCGACCACTGGAGCGTTGAGACGCGTGCGCTGCGGTACCAGCCGATCCATGGCCTGGTTTGCCCACTGCACCAGCCCATCGGAACTGACGGCGATGACGGCATCCTGCATGCTGTTGAGCAGAGTTTCTAATTGGCGCTGGCTGGAGCGCACGGCGGCAAAGCTGCGCTCCACCTGGCCGGCAGTTTTGTCGATGGCGGCGGCGACGCGGCCAATCTCATCGACGGGCCAGTCTTGCACACGCGCCTGCAGATCCCCTCGCTCAATGCGAACCGCGACATCGACAATGCGCTCCAGGCGGCGAGAGGTCCACACCGAGACGGAGGCGGCGACGATGAGTGCGATGAGGAAAGCAATGGACGACCCCCAGAGCAGACGACGGTGCACCTGGGACTGAACTGCCTCAACGTCGGAAAGTGGGTAAGCGAGACGAACTGCGCCTCCGGAGACCGGCGCCGCGACGTAGAGAAACGGAATTCCAAGCGTAGCGCTGCGACGCACGTTCTGTCCGGTCTGACCCGCGAGCGCGGCAGCAAATTCCTTGCGGGTCGCGTGGTTTTCCATGTTGGCGGGATTCGATTCGGAGTCGGCGAGAACTTTTCCAGTAGCGTCGATGACAGTAGCGCGAGCACCTGCGGCCAGCGCTTCCTGCGCGGCGATTTCGGCAGAGACTATGAGCACGGTCGGTTTCCACGCGGTGGGCGAAGAGCAGCGTCTTCTGGGTAAGGTTGCGCTCGATCTCAGTGCGCAGAGAGGCTTCCCATGCGCCGCCCAGCATCACGTCAAGAATGCCGGCCGTGGCAGCGATGACGATCAGAAAAACGGCAAGGAGTTTGAAGAAGATGCGGTTCTTCACGTTCTCGACCTTCTTCCAAGGCTACGCCTAACCGACATCATTTGGGAGATTCGAAGCGGTAACCGGCTCCGCGCACGGTTTTCAAATAGCGGGGATTCTCCGGATCGGGCTCGATCTTTTCGCGGATACGGCGAACATAGACGTCGACCGATCGCGGAGTGACGTAGGCAGTGTCACGCCAGACCGAATCGAGAAGATGGTCACGACTAAAGACGCGTCCCTTGTGGCGGGCGAAGTAGTCGAGCAGGCGGAATTCGGTTGCCGTAGTGGCTACCGGATTTCCGCCTACAGTCAGGGTCATGGCCGAAGGGTCGATTTCAATGTTACCGACTTTCATGAGGCTCGGCGGCAAAGGACGCTCGAACCGCCGCAGCACGGCCTTGACGCGGGCTACAAGTTCACGCGGGCTGAATGGTTTGGCGATGTAGTCATCGGCGCCGAGCTCCAGGCCGAGAACCCGATCCGCTTCACTGCTTTTGGCGGTCAAAAAAATTACCGGCACTGAAGCGAGCCCGGATGTCTGACGAATTGTGCGGCAAATTTCCAGGCCGTCCTTTCCGGGAACCATGATATCGAGAATGAAGAGAGCGGGACGCTGCCGCTCGGCATCGGTAAGGACGTTGGTGCCGCTGGAATACACGCGGACGGTGAAGCCTTCGTTTTCGAGATGATGGCGGACGAGGCGAGAGATATCGGGATCGTCTTCGACGACGAAAAGACTAGGTTTCACGGGATTATTGTAACGAAGGCGGTGGCCGGTACCTAGCGTTGAATGGCGGGTTTCGGTGTTTGAAGGCAGAAACGCGTGGATTTTTACCGAATATTCACAATCAGGTTCGAGGCGCGGTCGATAGAAAAATGTTTGCCGGGCGGGATTACGGTGGTGGCGCTGTATTCGGTGATGATGGCGGGGCCGGCATATCGCTTACCGGGGTGGAGATCGTCGCGGGAGTAGATCTTCGTGGGGAGTTTCTTGCCTTCGAATTGGACTCGGGTCGTGGGTACAGAAGGCCTGCCGAGTTTTGCTCCGCCGGGGCGGACGAATGCGTCCGCCCCTACGTGAGTCGTTTTCGATTTCACTACTGCGCGGAGGCGCAGCGTGACAAGTTCTATCGCGCGACTCGGGTGAGTGTATCCGTAGCGGCGGCGGTGCTCTTGTTCAAAATCGCGCAAGAGATTTTTGCTAAACGGAATATTGAGTTCGTAGCCCTGACCGTAGTAGCGGACATCGACGCTGTAGTTGAAATGTGATTTTCCCGGCCAGGATTCTTCGCGCAAATCTTTCGCGGCGTTTTGTTTGAGTGCGGCGAATTCGCGGTTCAACTGCTGCATGGGAGCTTTGCCGGCGGCGCGCCACAAAACCGTGCGCGAATATTCTTTGACGACATCGCTGGCCAGAATTCCGAGCGCGGAAAGCGCGCCGGGAAGCGCAGGAATAATGACGTGCGGAATGCTGAGAGCTTCGGCGAGAGCGCAGGCATGCAGGCCTCCCGCGCCGCCGAAGGCAACGAGCGCGAAGTGACGGGGATCGCGGCCGCGCTCGATGGAGACGACGCGGATGGCTTTCTCCATGGTCGCGTTGACTACGCGGATGACTCCGGCGGCGAATTTTTCCAACGTGAGTGGCGAGGAATTTTTCCTCAGCCATTCTTTTGTGAGTGCGCGGGTGCGATCGAGGTCGAGCGTGAAGTTGCCACCGAGAAAGCGTGTAGGCTGCAGCCGGCCGAGAAGAAGATTCGCGTCGGTGACCGTGGGCTGGGTGCCGCGTCCGTAGCAGATGGGGCCGGGATCGGCGCCGGCGGATTCGGGACCGACGCGGAGAACGCCGGCGGCATCGAAGCGGGCGAGCGAGCCTCCGCCCGCGCCGACCGTATGAATATCGAGCATCGGGACGCTGACGGGAAGACCAGCGATCTGCGCATCGGTAGCGGTGGTGATGGCGCCTTCGACGAGGGAAACGTCGGTGGAAGTTCCTCCCATATCGAAAGCAATGATGCGATCAAATCCGCTGGCGCGGGCCGTAGCAGCGGCGCCGACTACGCCTCCAGCGGGTCCCGAGAGCACGGTGCGGACGGGCTCGCGAGCCGCAGTCGCGAGCGCGGTAATGCCTCCGCTGGATTGCATGACGAAGATGCGGGCGGGGGCTTCCGGCTTTCGGCTTCCGGCTTTTGATATAGGACGTGCGGCGATTTCCGGAAGCCGAGAGCCGGAAGCCGAAAGCCGGGCCTCCAGATTTTCCAGGTAACTCTGCATCACCGGTTGCAGGTAGGCGTTGATGACGACCGTTGACGTGCGTTCGTATTCGCGGAATTCAGGCAGAATTTCGTGGGAGATAGAAAAAGGGACATTGAGCGATTGCAGAGCTCCGGCAATGGAGCGTTCATTGGCTGGATTTGCGAAGGAGAACAAGAGCGAGACTGCAATCGATTGTGCCTTGGCAGTCTCGATCTGACTGGCGAGGGTTCGCAATTCTTCCGCCTTCGGTGAAATTAGAATTTCGCCGTTGCTGGAGGTGCGCTCGTTGACGCCGAAGCGAAGGTTTTTGGAAATCAGCGGCTCTATACGATCGAAAAAGAAGTCATAGAGTTTGGGACGAGCCTGGCGGCCGATTTCGATGGCGTCTTCGAAACCTGCAGTGGTTACCAACGCGGTGCGCGCGCCTTTTCGCTCGAGCAAAGTGTTGGTTCCGACGGTGGTTCCGTGAAGCAGAATTAGTTCGCCATCGTGGCCGAGTTTTCGGATCGCTTCGACGATGGCTTGCGAGGGATCGGCGGGCGTGGAAAAAACTTTCAGCATGCGGAGCCGGCCGCGTTCTTGCCACACACAGTCGGTGAAGGTGCCGCCGGTGTCGATGGCGATTCGTAGCGTTCGGGAGTGCGGCGGCATGAGAGTGGGTGCGGAGGATTAGGGTAACATCCGACGGCTCACCTATGTCTCGCAAAGAACGAGAGACATGGGGCATCCGTCGGGAGTGGTGGCCTCCATCAAAAACCTCGCCTCGCTGCGCTTGGCGGGACGGGCGAAGGCGCCCGTCCCCACAGAGAACAAACCCAGATCGCCCATCCCCACGCCGGCCGTTCCAAGCCGGCCGTCCTTGCATCTACCTTACTTGCTCGCCACCGAGGAATCGGCTTTGGGATGTGAGAGCAGATCTTTGGCGGGGAGCCTGGCGTCAAAGACCAGGTTGAAGAAGCCGACCATCATTTCGTCGGAGTTTTGCTGGCCCCAGATCACGGTCTTGGTGGGATCGGGATTCTCGGGGTTGTCGGGCGAGTTGTCGAAATGCGCCGTGCACTCGATTTTTGTTCCTTTGGGAAGAGTGATGGGAGCGTCGAGGTTGTACCAGAGTTGCCAGTGCCAGTTGTAGGCGGGAACTTTCAGGAGCGTCTGCGTTTTGCCGGTCGGGAAGACGAGGCGATATTCGAAGTCTTTGCCGCGGGTGTGCATGTGGGGATGAAGCGCAACCAGCTCCACATCTCGTGGGACTTCGAAGGATGCATCGACGCGGTAGTTGGGATCTCCGGGAGGAATCTTGAACGTGCCGTTCACGGCAGAGAGCGTCAGCACGCGTTGTTTCGGCGGCTCTTTGGCGAAGACAATTCCCAGCCTCGCCTGGTCGGTGGTGGCCGTGCCGTTGGGAGTGTAGTGCACCTCAAGGACGATATCGGATCCGGCTTTGATCAGCTTGGCCTGGCCGGGCCGCAGGATTTCCGCATTCTGACCGGGAGCGTAGCCGACCAGGAAGTCGCTGGGCAGAGCGCTGGTGTCGGTTTTTTCGTCCTGCTTCGGCGGCGGCGCTTCGAAAAAGACTCCAGTCTTCTGGCCTTTGAAGTAGTTCGATCCCGGCTCGCGGATGTAAGCGATGATGTGATGGACCACGGAACGGTCGGTGGGACGAGCCTCGGCGGCCTGGACCCACTTGTCTTCGGTGAAACCGGTGGGCAGGATCACGTACTGATACTCGACCATGCCGGACTCGGGAACTGAAAAGGGACGAGGCAGCTGGAAGATGGCGTCAGGCTTGGGAATGCCCCAGCCTTCGACGAAGTTCGGAGTCGCAGGCATCTCCGCGGGATCGCCTTTGGGAGTGCCCGCATTCACCCACGCCACGATGGTGTCGATCTCTTTCTCCGTGAGCGAGCGGTCATTGGCAAAGTGTCCGTAGGCGGGGTCGGCGTACCAGGGAGGCATTCTCTTCTCCTTGACTACGCGCTTCATGCTGGCCGCCCAGGGACGCGCTTGTTCATAGGTGAGAAGCGGAAAGGGTGCAGCCTCGCCGGGGCGGTGGCACGTCTGGCAATGCTTTTGAAGGATTGGGGCAACGTCTCTTGTGAAAGTGAGGGTAGGGGTCTGACAAACGGCGTATGTGCCCAGGAAGGTGATCGCGGCGATCGTTGAAAGCGTTCGGCCCATGATTCTTGTTCCTCGGAGAGCTATGCGGTTCAGGCTTGAGGAAGAGAGTATACCGTGATCTTCTGGTTGCAGCTCTCCATTTAGCATGGTCGGGAATGGCACCTCGCCTCGCTGCGCTTGGCGGGACGGGCGAAGGCGCCCGTCCCCACATGTGCAAAGTCCTACTTTGTCGTGAAGGCTAACGTTAGCAGCGTTTTTTGTTCTACTTCGTGGGCTTTGGAACTGCCGGTCGCGGGGCTGGCGCCGGAGGAACGCTTCACCGACAACACCGGACGGTCGCCGGCGATTCGCTTCAAGCGCGGCAGCATGTTGAAGAGTGCGCCCATGTTCGCGGGCTCTTCCTGCACCCAGACGATGTCGCCTTCGGTGCCGTGACGCTCCAATTCGGTGACGAGCTCCTGCTCGGGGAATGGATAGAGTTGCTCGAGAAAAACTATTGCGGTGCTGGTGTCTTTTCTTTTTTTTCTTTCGGCCTGGAGTTCGTGGCCGATTTTTCCGGTGCAGATCAGGATGCGATCGGCTTCGCCGACTTCGGTGTCGGGGATGACGTTCAGAAAATTCTTGTGAGTGAAATCTTCGATAGGCGAGCTCGCGTCGGCGGCACGCAACATGCTCTTGGGCGTGAAGACGACGAGCGGCTTGCGCCAGTGGCGCAAGGCCTGACGGCGCAGCAAATGGAAATATTGCGCGGCATTGGAAGGTTGCGCGATCTGAATGTTGTGTTTGGCGGCGAGCTGGATGAAGCGCTCAATGCGGGCGCTGGAATGCTCAGGGCCTTGGCCTTCGTAGCCGTGAGGAAGCAGCAGCACGACACCGGAGAGCAGATTCCACTTGGCCTCGCCCGCGCTGATGAACTGGTCGATGATGGCCTGCGCGACATTGACGAAGTCACCGAACTGGGCTTCCCAGAGAACTAATGATTCCGGATAGTCGCGGCTGTAGCCGTATTCGAAGCCGAGGACTCCGGCTTCGGAGAGCGTGGAGTTGTAGATTTCGCAGCGCGCCTGCGCGGGCACAATGTTTTCCAGGGGAACGTATTCGTCCTCGTTCTCGATGTCGATGAGAACAGAGTGGCGCTGGTTGAAGGTGCCGCGGCGCGTGTCCTGTCCGGACATGCGGACGTGGGTGCCAGCTTTCACAAGGCTCGCGAAGGCCAGGGCTTCGGCCATGCCGTAATCGACTGCACGCTTGCCATTGCCCATTTCCGCGCGTTGCTCGAGAAGCTTCTTTACTTTGGGATGGATGTGGAATCCATCGGGGTATGTCGTGAGGCGCGTGGTTAGTTCGGAGAGTTCCTCCGGCGACAGTCCGGTCTCGACTTCATATTCCTGTCTGTAAAGTCCACCGTAATAGTTGTTCCAGTATTTCGGCAATTCGCGCATCAGTGGCTTTTGCTTGATGCTGCCGGCTTCTTTCTGCGCGGCTTCGAACTCAGCGCGGATCGCGACTGCTTGCGCTGGTGCGTCGCTGGCGCCGATATCGTCGGCGTAGATTTCCCACAGCGGCGGATGCTCTTTGATTCTCTGGTAAAGAAGCGGCTGCGTGATGGTTGGGTCGTCGACCTCGCTGTGGCCGTGACGGCGATAGCCGATCAGATCGATGACCACGTCGGTTCCGAACTTGTAACGGTACTCGGTGGCCATGCGGGCGACACGCACCACGGCGTCGACGTCTTCGCCGTTGACGTGGAAGATGGGAATCGACTGGCGCCGCGCGATGCAGGCGGCGAAGCGCGTCGAGTGCTCTTCGGTATAGCTGGTGGTGAAGCCGAGAAGATTATTAACCACAACGTGAATCGTGCCGCCGACCGTGTAGCCGGGAAGATCGGCGTAGTTCATGGTCTCGGCGAGAATGCCTTGCCCGGCGAATGCGGCGTCGCCGTGCACGAGCAGCGGAAGATATTTCTCGCGTCCGCCTTCGCCAGTGCGATCTTGCTTGGCTCGAGTGCGGCCGACGGTCACGGGATCCACGGCTTCCAGATGGCTGGGATTCGAGACCAGATGGATGTGAACTTTGCCGCCGCTGCGGGTTTTGTATTCCCCGGTCGCGCCCATGTGATATTTCACATCGCCGGAGCCGAGCACGCTGCGCGGATCGACGTCCTCGAATCCGGCGAAAATTTCCTGCGGAGGACGCTGAGCCACGTGGGCCATTACGTTGAGGCGGCCGCGGTGACTCATGCCCATGACGAGTTCGATTGCGCCGAGACGAGAGCCAGTATCGAGAACTTCATCGACCAGCGGAATGAGGGCGGTAACGCCCTCGAGCGAGAAACGCTTGCTGCCGAGATAGCGCTGCTGCATGACCTGCTCGAAAATATCGGCACGAATGAGCAGGTCGAGAATGCGCTGTTGGTCTTTTTCTGTAACCTCGAAAGCCTCGGACGGCGATTCCATGCGGTCGAAAATCCACTGGCGGCGTTCGGGACGATAGATGTGATTGATTTCGACCCCGATGGTGCTGGAATAAATCGCGCGGGCTTCGCGGGCGTACTCGCCTTCGCGCTCGAGCTCAGGAGTTTCGCGGGGACGAAGAAAACCGAGAGGATCGAGATCGCCTTCGAGATATCCAAACTGGCGGTAGGCGTTGAAGACGCGCTCGCGCTCGGGATTAGAAGCGTTTTCGAGGACGAGGGCGCTGGAACCGCCGTTGGAAGCGTTTGGTTTCGAGGTCATGATTTCAAATGCCGATACTAGAATAACGGATGCTTGGGCTCGCTTGCAGGATTCGGCCGGAAACCGACGGTCATAACCACAGAGGACACTGTGGAGCACAGAGTAGAGCCTTGGCGCAGCGTGGCCGAGCGGTTAGGATCCTTCGACTGCGTGACAGCTTCGCGTTGCGAAGCAGTCGCTTCGCTCGGATGACATGGACATTCTTGAGGCAGCGATTTTACGCGACAATTTTGTAGGGTCGCATCATTTCGTTGTCTTCGTGTTCGAGGACATGGCAATGCCAGACGTAGCGGAATTCCTGGCCGGGCGTGCTTACAGTTCCGGCGGGGAGATCGAATTTTGCGATCACACGCGTGACGTATCCGGCATAGGTCTTGATCGTATCTTTCCAGGCTGGCCGTTCGTTCGATTCCGGCGGCATTGGCGCGCCGGTGAAGTTCAGTTTTCCGGCCTCTACGTACGTCTTCACGTCGAAGGGCTGACGATTGAGAACCTGGAATTGCACAAGATGCAGATGCATGGGATGAACGTCGCCGGTGGCGTTGGCGAAGGACCAGATTTCCATGCTTCCAGCCTTGGGATCTTCCGTAATGGGATCATCCCAGTGTTTTTGGCCGAGCAGTCCAATCATGGTGTAGCCATCGGAGGGACGGTCCATCTCAGTAAGAGCCAGAATTCTTTCTCGGTCGGCGTGGGCGGGGTTGAGCGGCGTCCAGGGTGCAAGCGTATCGGGCAGTGAACTGGTGTCTTTTCCGGCGAGCGGCTTGGTCACTTTGAAGAGCATTACATCAGACGGAACGATTTCTCCACCGCGCGCGTAAGGTGCCGGCGCGTCATTCATCAGCGCGAAGTTTTCGCCTTTGAATTCAGAAAAATCTACGACAAGGTCGAAGCGCTCCCCGGGCGAGAAGATCAGGTAATGAGTTTGCAAGGGCGCCGGGAGCAAGCCGCCATCGCTACCGATCTGGCGAAAAGGCGGAGCGTCCGCCGGACGACCGTTAGGCTTGCCGTTGGCGTCGGCGGGAACCAGCGTGAGGTGATAGAAGCGCGAGTTAGAACCGTTGACCAGGCGGAAGCGATATTTGCGCGGCTCGACTTCTAGAAATGGTGCTGCCTTGCCATTCACGCAGATGGTGTCGCCGAAAAATTCCTGCATCCACATGGGATGGGTTCCGTTTTGCGGCGGAGGATATAGCAGCGAGCCATCGACGCCGAACTTGCGATCCTGAATCAGAAGTGGGATTTCGTATTTGCCGCTCGGCAGATTGAGCGCGTCTTCTTCATCATCGCGAATCAAGTACATTCCAGCGAGACCGGCATAAACATTCAGGCGAGTGATGCCCAGGGCGTGATCGTGATACCAGAGCGTGGTCGCGGCCTGATCGTTGGGAAAGTGGCAGGGATTGGCGGCGGCGACGGCTCCCGCTTTGCCGTCAGATGTGACCCAGGCGTCGGGATAGCCGTCACTGTCGGGCATGACTTGAGCGCCGTGCAAATGCGTGACCGTGCGAACTTCCGGTACACCTTCTCCGGCGCCGTGAATAGTGGGATCGACGGGAAGAAAGTGCGCAGTAGGGAGGTGGTTTGACCATTTTACGAAAAGCGGCTCGCCTCGCCGAACTTCAAAGGTTGGGCCCGGCCACATGCCGTTATATCCCCAGATGGTGGCTGCGGGAAGGTCGCGATGGGCATTGTGTTTAAACGGGACCATGCGAATTTCAAGCGGATTATTTGGTCCAGGGCCGGGTTTTGGGCGAATTACGGGCGGGATCGACAACGGTGTTACATAGCTGGCGAGCGGGCCGGCAGGTTGCGCCTCAGGGAAGGACTTGAACGCGACTCGCGTAGTGCTGTGCGCCATGTTCATACTGGAATTCATGGCGGGAGTTATGGCCGTAGCTCTGGTACTGGTTTGCTGAGCCTGAGCCAAGAGACGCAGCCGTGAGGAGCACAAGCCGGTGCCGGCACAAAACCCTATTCGTAACCAATCACGTCTGGTGAACTTCAAAGGACTCCCCGGTGGATGGAACCCGCCAGCAGGATTGTTTCGTTCGCTTTGGACCTATCAATTTTCGCATCGATGGCGCGGATTGGGCCTCGGCCAATGTGAATACTTGATTAAAAGATCCATTGGCTATTCATCGCGAAAACAGGCAAACAGGCTCTAATTCTATGTAGTTGAGACAGACTACGAACTTACCGCGCCTACGGTCGCGCCGCACTTTGCTCGGGCTGGCGAACGGCATTCCAGGAATAATCCGTAGGATGGGCATTTTCACCATGGCTGTCGTAACCGTCCCCGGCGCCCTGGACTTCGAATTTTCCTGCCATTTTGTCGCCGTCGACTGTTCCGGTGAAGACGAGACCGAAGGGAGTAGCCTCCTGAAAATTCAAGATAAGGGTGATGTGCGCACCCTGAACGCTGCCTGATACCTTCGGCGAACCCAACCTTCCCTGGAAGGTGCCATTAAGTTTCAATCCGACTTGTTCGATCTGCACGCTGCCATGTTCCGTCCCGAGGCGAGCTTCCCAAGACAATTGCCATTTTCCCGTGACGTTCACAGACCGATTCTGATCGTCTGACGCAAAGCTTGAAGAGAGGATTGTCAATGATAGGAGCAAGCAGAACAGGCAAGTTTTCTTAAACATTATGGCTCTCAAAATTACCATCTGAGGATTTCATATTTCCCGGGCAAACACATTTTTTACCTGAAGCGTTAATCATAAGTCCCGGCCAGGAATCTAGCGATTCATGGCCGGGACGATCAGAGGAACGAAAATCCTATCTCAGAAGTGAAACAGGTCAAACAGATCGTCCAGTGCCGGGCTGTTGGTGGGCACATACGGATTGCTCTTTTTGACTTTGGGATTCGGGAAATTGTCGCGGCTGGTTGCGGTGATGGGTTTGAGTCCCCAGTTTCGCTCAATGAACTTGATGATCGAAACATGGTCGCCGTAGCTGTGGTTCACGATGCCACCGGTAGTGTAAGGCGAGATCACAACGAGTGGGATGCGCGTGCCGTCGCCGAAGAAATCAACTGGCTGAATGTAGCCGGAGTCATAGTAGCCTCCGCCCTCGTCAAAAGTAACGAAGACGGCAGTGCTGGCCCAGAGAGTTGGGTTCTTCTGCAGTTGGTCAACGATCTTCTTTACGAAGCCTTCAAACAGATCCAGCTTCGACGAAGAGGGGTGACCGTCGGTGAAGCCGCTGGGTTTCACGATTGAAACTGCCGGCAAGCTACCGTCGATCAAGTCCTCGTACAAAGCGGTTGTGTCCTGAATGTGAGCTTCGCGCTCGGCTGGGACGGTCATGATGTCGGTCGCGTATTGGAAAGGGTTGCAGATGTTGCAATAGCGATCATACGGATTCGCGCCGGTAGGATCGCTGGTGTAGAGATCCCATCCTTCTCCGAAGTAGGTGTACGACAGGCCAGCGGCTGACAACGAGTCTCCGATGTGCTTTTGAGCGGTGGGAGGAATGGTGAACTGTGTGTAGACGCTGTCGAGAGTTCCGTCGCCGACGAATCCCGGGTTGTAGTTGTTGAGCAGGTAATACGCTTTGGAAGCGCAACGGGGCTCGATGGGAGGATTCAGCGACTGCAGATAATTTACAACTGCGGGCACACCGGGCTGGCCGATGTCACTGCAATTACTGTAGCTGCCGCCCGAGTAGCCGTCCTGGTCGTAATAGTTATTGGTTCCGGATTGGGGATTGGGATTTTCAATCTGATTGGTCGGAGGAGTGGTGAAGTGTCCTTTTCCGTCGCTGTAAGCCAGTGCGTCGGCATAGCCGAACATGATGTGGTTGGCGCCGGTCCCGCCCATTACAGATTGATGGAAATTGTCGCTGATGGTGTACTTTTCTGCGAGCTCCTCGAAATAGGAAGCGTCGCCTTTGTCAACGTTGAAGAACTCCATTGAAGTCGAGCCTTCGCCGGTGTTAAGCACTGCCGGCGGTTTCGCCCCGTTGCTTCCTGCTCCGATCGTTACTTCGACCCATGGAAACAGATCGTTCAAGCAACCGCTGGGATTCTCAGCAATCGCATTGTCCACGCTGCAATCGGTCTGCTGCCACATCTGATAGAAGCGATGTACCGGACTGGCTGCGTAGGCATCATAGGGAAGAGTTTTCGAGGTAAGTTGGAACGTACCAGAGCCCAAGGTTTCAACGTGGGGAATACGCGTATCCGGCACGTTGTGCGGCAGACCCGTTGCTCCGGTGAGGAGATATTTGTTGTAGGCCGGAGCCAACCCTGGTTCGGCAAGCTTTGCTAACGACAAAGTCACAAAGGGAGCCGGGTCGGTGTCGCTGGGTGCGGTAGGAGCGCCGGCAGTTTCGGGTGCTGGGATGTTCCAGTAAGCGGCCTTGCTTCCAGGAGAGATTTCATACAATCCGCTGTCCACTGCGCTGTATTGGGTGGAAAGCTCGTAGTTGATCCCCGGCGAGCCGTCCGCTTTCACGATGCGCTTGGAGAGTAGATTATCGACGGTCTGTCCGGACTTCGGTTTGAAAGTTCCGTAGACGTGATCGAAGGTTCGGTTCTCACCGATGATCACAATTACGTGTTTGATGGGAGTGACGGGCATGGTTTGTGCGCCGGCGGAGAGGGGCGCTCCAAGGTTAGCGATAAGCGCAACAAGGCTGGTGGCAACGGCTGCGTGCTGCCTGGCTTGCGCCAGGAAACCGGGTGCGGACATACGATGTTCCTCCTGTGATGGAACTTCAGAGGTGCAAAGGTAGCTGGAGAGCAGTTACGGGCAGGTGACGGCGCGATGAATTGCAGATGAAAAATAATCCACAGGCGCGAATTTGCGTATCAGAAATGGGGCTTAAGACTGCTCCCGAAGGCCAGTTCGGCTGTGCTAGTCTTGCCTGTTATGGCTCAGCGTATCTTCACGAAGCACAAGAAGAGAGGCAAACCTGCGATCCTCGTGTCCAAGAAAACTTCAGCGCCACAGAAGCGCAAATCCCCACTTCTCGCAAAAGAGGCAAGAAATGGGGCACCCAATCCCGTCGTGGCGAACGCAGTTTCAGCACTTGCAAATTCCGGCAAGCAGTTTCTTAGCGACAAGGTTGGGCACTTTACCGAATCTGTGATTCGCGAGATGACGCGGCAGGCAATGCTGCACGGTGCAGTGAATCTGGCCCAGGGATTTCCCGACTTTCCTGCCCCAGCCGAGATCAAACAAGCCGCTCAGCAGGCGGTTGCGGCGGATGTGAATCAGTATGCCATCACCTGGGGCGCGAAGAGCCTGCGCAATGCCATCGCTCGGCAGATGGGCGTGTGGCAGGGGATTACGGTCGATCCCGAAAAAGAAATCACCGTGTGTTGTGGGTCCACCGAGGCGATGATTTCGACGCTTCTCGCGGTGTGTAACAGCGGTGATGAAGTCGTGATCTTCGAGCCGTTTTATGAAAACTATGGGCCCGACTCGGTATTGAGTGGGGCAAAACCGAAGTTTGTGAAGTTGCGACCTCCGACCAGCGACGATGGCGAGTGGACGTTTGATGAGAAAGAGTTGCGGCGGGCCTTCGATAAGAATACGAAGGCGATCATCCTTAATACACCCAACAACCCAACTGGGAAGGTTTTCACCCGACAAGAACTGGAATTGATTCGCGATCTTTGCGTCGAGTTCGACGTGCTGGCGATTACGGATGAGATTTATGAGCACATTCTTTTCGACGGGACTGAGCATATTTCCATGGTGACGCTCGACGGAATGCGCGAGCGAACCGTGACCATCAACGGTATGTCGAAAACTTACAGCGTGACGGGATGGCGAGTGGGGTGGGCAGTCGCGCCGGAAAAGATCACGAATGCGATCCGCAAGGTGCATGATTTTCTCACGGTCGGCGCGCCCGCGCCACTGCAGGAGGCTGGCGCTGTGGCTCTGAGCTTGCCGCCGGAATACTACAAGAAACTTGCGGAGGGATATCGGGTACGCCGCGATCATCTGATGCCGGCGCTGACGGCGGCTGGATTCAAATGTTTCCGTCCGCGTGGCGCGTATTACGTGATGACGGATATTTCGACGTTCGGATTTCAGGATGATGTTTCATTCGCCAAATATCTGGTGCAGGAAATTGGGGTAGCGTGCGTGCCGGGATCGAGCTTCTATCGCGATCCACGGGATGGGGCTCGGCAGGTGCGATTTGCGTTTTGCAAAAAGCCGGAGACGCTGGATGCGGCCGCGAAGAAATTGGAGAAGTTGCGATCGCGCGGGTGATGCTCGGGCTTGCCACAGCGGCTAAAGCCACCGTACCTTACCGCTCTTGCGGCATGCCTGAAGGCATGCCCTGATGCGAATCTTCTTTCAAATTGCACCGTAACCGATCTGGCGGCGATGCCTCAAACTGAGGCACTTCCGGCCTGGCGATGAAGTGCATTGTCCACAAAGATGTGGAGTATACTGCGAAGAAGTTTCAAAAATCCTGGCGGGAAGAGTGCAATCATGGCTTTGAATGCGGTCGAACAGGTAGCAGAGCAGGTTCCGACGGACGATTTTCAGCTGCTGGAAGAGAAAATTTATCGCACCATAGAGCTGTACAAGGCGGCGCGACAGGCGCAGGCCACGGCGGAGCGCGATGCGCAACGCCTGCGGCAGCAAATGGAGGATCGCGAAGACGAACTGGCAACGCTGCGGCGGGAGACAGTGCGGCTAAAGAAGGAGCGGGAGGAAATTCGCGGGCGGGTTGAGAAAATGCTCGAACAGATTGAAAGCATTGCTGAGGCCAGCTAGGGCAAGTGACTGCGCACGAGGAGCGGTAGCAATCTACCTCTCTACACGGTACGGTACGACCCCACGGAGAAACCGACTATGGCTACGGCGACCAAAGATCAGATGGTGAGAGATCCGCAGAACTCCAGCGTACGGGTGGAGATTTTTGACCAGGCGTATAACCTGCGTGGCTCCGATCCTGAGTACATACTTAAACTGGCGGAATATGTGGACGCCAAGATGCGCGCCGTGGCCGAGGCGACCAATACGATCGATACTGTGCGGTTGGCCGTGCTGGCAGCTTTGAATATCGCCGATGAATATCACCTGCTGAAGAAAAGGCAGGACCACGGGCCAACCGACTACCAGAAGCGCGCGCATCTATTAGCGAATGCGCTGGATGAAGTTCTGGGCGAAAATCGCAAGGCGGGTTAGGCTGCGGCGCTCTGCCACCAGCCTTTTCTTTTGCCACTTTTTGTTTTTTCGTCCCTCTTTTTTATTCTTCCCATTTATGAGTTTCCGCGAATGCACGTCCTAGCAAATGCTGGATCCTCTGTTTATGCGAGGCACAGCGCAAGATGCCCTATAATGATTGCGTAGGCAGCCGGACCGGACGGTCGCTCTCCGCGCTTTCGGGCGCGGAGGGAGGAAAGTCCGAACTCCGCAGAGCAGTGTGCCGGATAACGTCCGGGAAGCCGGGTTCAAACCCGGCTGACGGAAAGTGCCACAGAAAACATACCGCCTCGGCCTTCACGGGCCAGGGTAAGGGTGAAAAGGTGCGGTAAGAGCGCACCGCCGCGGCAGTAATGTCGCGGGCAAGGCAAACCCCACACGGAGCAAGACCAAATAGGGAGGAAGTCCCGTCATCGCTTTTAGTTGTGAGCTCTCAGCGAGCCGTGAGTTGCACGCGACGAGCCGTGCGTTCTGAATGCGCACAAATGCGCACAGCTCGTGACTCTCAGCTCAAAGCGATGGCGGGACACGTGCCGGCTCGGTGCGTCAAACCTTCGGGTAGGTCGCTAGAGCCGCGCAGCGATGCGCGGCCCAGAGGAATGGCCGTCCAGCGGGAGCAATCCCGCGGACAGAATTCGGCTTACAGGTCCGGCTGCCAACAAATTTTAGAAAATCAGGAGCCCTAAATGTCAGCACCCAGTCGCCGGCCGGAGATTCGCCGGCGTCGTACCCGTAAGGAAAAAATTCTGCAGTTGCGTAAGCGTCTGGCCGCCGCTAAAACCGAGGCCGACCGTACTCGCATCACAGCCAAGCTGCAAAAACTAGCCATTTTGTCGCCCGGCCAGCCGTTGTTGAAGTAAAGGCCGAAACTAGAAAACTAAGCCTCACCTCTCAGTCTGCGACCGGCTGTTCGGCCATATGGCGACGGCCTTCATGGGCGATCTCACCATAGGCCTCCAAGATTCGTCGCACCGACGCCTCCCATGAGAACTTTGCAGCCTGCTGATAGCCGCGTTCTTTCATGCGCTGGCGCAAAGGCTGGTCCATGAGCACGCGGTGCAGGGCGCGCATAATCTCGAACACATTTTCGGGATTGACCAACACGGCTGCGTTCCCCACCACCTCCGGCAACGACGACACGTTGGAGGTGACCACCGGCGTGCCGTGCGCCATCGCTTCCAGCGGAGGCAGTCCAAATCCCTCATACAACGAGGGGAAAACAAATATCTTCGCCTCGTCGTAAAAAATCCGCAGCACTTCGATGGGAATAAATCCGAGAAAGCGCACATCGTTTTGCACGCCGCTGCGGATCACCGTCCGCCGCAGATCGGGATTGCCCGACAGATCATCTCCGATGATGATGAGCTTGAGGTCGGGATATGCCTGATCCCGTTCCAGTTCCGTCTTCAGCGCGGAAAAGGCTTCGATCATGCGTACAACGTTTTTGTGTGGACTGACTCTGCCCGCGTAGAGCAGAAAGGGATACGTCACCTGATAGCGGCGCGCGATCAAATCGCGGTCGGCGGGGCTGGCGTGGCCGCGCAGAAAGCGTTCGTCAATGGCGTTGTAAATGACTTCGATCCGGTCGGAAGGAACTTCAAATAGCTTTTCAATTTCATTCCGCGTGAAATTCGACACCGCGAAAATTCGCGCCGCACCGGCGAGCACGCGTTTGGTCATCTGAAAGTAAAGCAAGCGCCAGAAGTTACTCTGCTCGCCGGCGCCCGACATGTGCTCCACCATGTCGTGCACCGTCATAACATACGGGCACGGCAGAAAACGCGGCACCGAAAACAGGTTGGGAATGTGCACCAGATCGCATTGCAACCGGCTCAGGTCGGCGCGAAACGCGCGGTACCCTTGAATCGTCCGCGTCGGCGCGAGCAGCGGAACGGTTTGAAAGTTCGGCGGCAGCGCGCCGATTTCTTCAACCTTGGCCGGCGAGCCGATGAGAAAATATTCATTCTCGTGGTCGAGCCGCCCCAGCGTTCTCACCACGTTGCGAATGTAAGTGCCGACGCCAAAGTCCCTCATCCGCCGAATGTCGATGGCGATCCTCACCGCAAGCATTTAACCATAGCGGGCTTTTCTAGACTAGGCTTGGCACAATGCGTGGCCTGTTCTCGGGACAGGTTGAGCAATGTTGAGCAAATAAGGTCGCTGAATTATGCCTTTACTTCGGCCTGCGCCTTAGCGCGGCGATCGGCGTAGAGCGGAAACGCTTCACACAGATCGAGCACCTGTTTGCGGACTTTGCTCAGCACGGCAGCGTCCGTGCGATGGAAGAGCGCTTCCGCGATCCAGCGTCCGATTTGCGTCATCTCACTTTCTTTCATACCTCGCGTGGTCAAGGCCGGAGTTCCGACGCGGATGCCGCTCGGCTTCATGGGCGGATTAGTGTCGAAAGGAATCGCGTTCTTGTTCACCGTAATTCCGGCTTCGCCCAATGCCTTCTCGGCTTCGCTGCCCAGCATCCCCTTGGAGAAAACGTCGACCAGCATCAGATGCGTGTCGGTGCCGCGTGAAATAATGCGGAAGCCCTCGTCGGCCAGCGACTGCGCCAGCACTTTGGCGTTGGCCACAACCTGGCGCGCGTAGTCGCGAAACTCAGGCTGCATCGCCTCCGCAAAACAAACTGCCTTGGCCGCCATGATGTGGACCAGCGGGCCGCCCTGCATCCCGGGGAATACGACCTTGTCAATTGCCGGCCCAAAATCGGCTTTCGAAAGAATCATGCCCGAGCGCGGACCGCGCAGAGTTTTATGGGTTGTCGAAGTAACGATGTGCGCGTGCGGAACCGGCGAGGGATGCGCGCCGCCCGCAACCAGTCCAGCAAAGTGCGCCATATCGACCAGGTAAAGCGCGCCAACTTTGTCGGCAATCTGTCGCATGCGGGCAAAGTCGATGATGCGAGGATAGGCGCTGCCCCCGCCGATGATCAGCTTGGGGCGTTCTTTCTCGGCAATCTTTTCCAGTTCGTTGTAGTCGATGGTTTCAGTTTCTTTAGTGACGCCGTAAGGAATGATTTTGTAGGTCTTGCCAGAAAAATTCAGATGATGGCCGTGCGTAAGATGGCCGCCATGAGCCAGATTCAATCCCAGAATCGTGTCGCCGGGCTGCAATATGGCCGCGTACGCTTCCATGTTCGCCTGCGATCCGGCGTGGGGCTGCACATTCGCGTGCTCCGCGCCGAACAGCTGCTTCGCCCGGTCGCGTGCAAGGTTCTCGACCACATCGGCAAACTCGCAGCCGCCGTAGTAACGCTTGCCGGGATATCCTTCCGCATACTTGTTCGTGAACACCGAACCGGCGGCTTCTAGTACGGCTTCGCTGACGAAGTTTTCCGAGGCAATCAGTTCGAGGCCTTCATGCTGGCGTCGAGTTTCGTTGTCGATGGCGGCGGCGATTAGTGGATCGCTCTCAGCGAGCGAGCGGTACATATTTGTAGAGGCGTTTCTCATGTTGTCGTCCTGATCTCGTAAACATCTGGCCGGTGTAATTCCATGTAGCGCTCCGGCGATTTCAGCGGTGTGAATCCAACCTGAGAATAAAGCCCGTGCGCGTCGCGGGTAGTAAGAATCCAGCGCCGCAGATTCTGCAAAGCCGGATGCTGCGTAATGCACTCCATCAGCCACTTGCCCAAGCCGCGACCGCGATGCGTATCGAGCACAAACACATCACCAACGTAGGCGATCGTAGCGAAATCGCTGATCACCCGGGCAAAGCCCACCTGTGCGCCCTTACCATCATAGACGCCGAAGCACAACGCATGCTCGATCGAACGCACGACGACTTCCCGCGGAATCCCTCTCGCCCAATAGCAATTCGTCAGGAACCCATAAATCACCTCGATATTGAGGCGGGCTGGGTCGGTGCTGACCAGAAACTCGCCGCGACGGGACTCGACGATCATATCGGGATTCAAGGCTGGAGCCGACTGCATCGCTACATTCTAAACTGTGATCGGTGAGTCTCACGGTTTACAAAGAGGAAATATGCACGGAATGCTAAGAGCTGACAGCTGAGCTTTTTTCAAAACGCTGTTCGCAAAAACGAAGCCAGGTGCCAGCCGTCCATATAACTGTAAGGCGCTTCGCCCATGGTGTAATGCCCGCAGGGCAGAACAACGACTTTGTGATCGAGCCCAAATCGCTCGAATTCCTCGACGACTTGCAGCGAGAGTTCGGGCAGAAATGTCAGATCATACTTCGCATAAACGATGAGCGATTTTCGCGGCCAGCGCGCGAACTGTTTGAAATATGACATGGGGCTCACAGCCAGCCAGGCTCGCCGCAAGCGATCGAGATCAATCTGCTGCTCAATTCCTTGCCGGATGTGCCGGGTGGACTGCCCGTGCCAGACCACATCGGCCACGTAAGTAGAGGCGTGATTAAACACTGCCACGCGAAT
Source organism: uncultured Acidobacteriaceae bacterium (assembly GCA_963801885.1). GTDB lineage: Bacteria > Acidobacteriota > Terriglobia > Terriglobales > Acidobacteriaceae > Sulfotelmatobacter. The sequence goes on along the minus strand of CAWDGL010000008.1, from coordinate 61,046 downwards.
GCGCGGATCGTGCGCCGTCGCAATGAATGCATAACAAGAACCGAGGCTTGTTCCCAAAATGCCGAGCTCACTGTAGCCCTGTTGCTCCAGCCAGTCGAAACAGCTGCGAATGTCGGTCACTCCCTGGCGCACGGCGTCGAGTGTGCGCCCGATGTTGGCGGAAACGGCGTAGTCCGCGCGGCTGATCTCGGCGGGCATGCGAATGTCGTGATACGGCATGGTCAGGCGCAGCACGCCGATGCCCATCAAATTCAGTACGCGGCAAAGACTGGTGTAGGCTATCGCGTCGGCATTCCAATGCGGCAATAGAACAATGGCGCGACGGCCCCGGGCGGGGAACCAGCGAGCGTTGACCAGATTATTTTCCGGATATGGTGTCTGCACCGGCGAAGTGAAGCGCAGGAATTCTGCGAATGTGCCTTTGACCTTCGCTTCTAGTTTCGGGTCGGGCACGGCACGCGTAGAAAAAACCCGAACCTCGCGCGTTTCCAGGCGAAAATCAGTGGGACGAGTGTAGGAATAAAATTCATCGCTCGCCTTCAGGATGCGCCGATTGTAATCCAGAATATATTTTTCTGGATTGTCGGGGGTGTGGCCGAGGCGATATCCGTTGCGGCAAGGCCAGTCCCGGGTCCACTCTACGCCCCATTCCAGCGGACGCACCACGCGGTTGTCATCCACCGAGGTGAGCCGGTGTTCCCAGTCGTACATCCACTGTGCGTAACGGGAAGGCATGTCTAGTGTTGAGTGTAACAAGTGGTGGCGCGCCTTTCCGGCGGCGATCACCGAACAGCCGCAATCAGCAGTTGGCAACCTATATTTTGCCCGTGAACGGACCGGTCCCGAATAATTCTGAGAATTCTCGAGCACTGGTAAGGTTCACCACCGAGAAGATGCGAGCCAGCAAGATATTTATGAAAGGATGACCTGCAGAGAGTCCCGTTGAAGTGTAGCTACATTTGGAGTTACAATGGTTTTTGAATGGGATGAGGCAAAGAACCGGGCCAACATCCGCAAACATGGCCTGGACCTCTCGGACGCTCAAGAGATGTTTCGCGGGGTGCTCGTCGTTGATCCCGACACTCGCGAAGACTATCAAGAAAAGCGCTGGGTTGGGCTTGGCATGATAGGTTCGCGCATCGCTTATGTGGTGTTTGCTGAACGAGGCCCAGAAACTATTCGCATCATTTCACTGAGAAAGGCGAGCCACCGTGAATGTAAAGCCTACGAAAAGGCGATCCAGAACAGACTGGAAGCGCGTTGATGCCATGAAGGACTCCGATATCGATTTTTCTGAAATGCCGGAACTGGGTGCTGATTTTTTCGCACGTGCCATTATCTGGCCCGGCCCGAAAAAGCAGATTACGCTGCGCATCGATCCAGACGTATTGACATTTTTTCGCAGGCAGGGCCGGGGCTATCAGAGCACGATCAATGCGGTATTAAGAAAGTATATGGAAGTCAGAAAAGACGGCACGACGTGAAAGCGCTTCGCCGATCGTCCAATGATGCCGCAGAAATCCAGACTAGCTCCGCCCTTTCGAACAGCCTGGAGCGGCTGCACCTGCATCTAGCTTCCGTACTTCCGCGGAACCCGCTTCGAAATGTTGCAGAGAATTTCGTAGGGCGTGCTGTTGGCCAGTTCGGCATGCTCCAGCGCATCCACGCTTAGTCCATCGCATGCGCCCAACAGAATCACTTCATCTCCCACGGCAACGCCCGGAATTCCGGTGACGTCCGCCAGGGTAAGGTCCATCGAAACTCTGCCCACGATCGGAGCATAGTGCTCGCGCACAATCACGCGACCGCGATTGGAGAGCTGTCGATTGTATCCGTCGGCATAGCCGACCGGCAGCACGGCCACATGCGCGGGAGCCTTGGTCACATAGGTTGCGCCATAGCCAAGCGGTTGATTCGGTCCAAAGTCGCGCAGGGATAAAATGCGCGTCTTCCAGGTGAGCACCGGCTTCACCGGCAAACGCAGTGTACCCCCACTGACTTCGCGGCCTGCGCGCTGAAAAGGCAAGTAATACCCGTAGAGAGCAACTCCGGGGCGAACCATCGTGTTCCAGGTCTCGCGCCGCGAAATTACGGCCGCGGTGTTGGCCATGTGTACCAGAGCGGGCTCCATTCCTGCCTCGCGCACCAACGCTCGCGCGGAATCGAAGCTGCGTTCCTGTTCAGCCACGGAAGGCGCATCCATAATTTCGGAAGAGGCGAGATGGGTTGAAAGTCCTTCCAGTACAAGATGCTTCGCCGCTCTCATTTCAGCGAGCACGACTGGAAGTCGATCGACACTGACTCCCAGGCGTCCCATGCCCGTATCGACTTTCAAGTGTACCGGCTGCCGTGCCACGCCTAGCGCGGCTGCGGCCTTATCGAGCGACTGGATATGCCACGGTTCCCAAACGGTGGGAGTGAGATGCAAGCGAATGATTTCGCTTTCCTCGCCTCGCCAGAAGCCGGTCATCAAAAGAATGTTGGCGCGAACGCCGGCGTCCCGCAGAGGGATCGCTTCGTCGAGCGATGTCACGCCCAACCAGCACGCACCCTCCGCCTCCAGCGCCCGCGAGCACTCCACGGCGCCGTGACCGTAAGCGTCGGCTTTCACCACGGCGCAGACCGTCACGTTCGCTCCCACGTGCTTCTGTACCGTGCGGAAGTTTTGCCGCAGCGTGCCTAATGAAACTTCCGCCCAGGTGGGGCGGGTCGCCACGCGGCTCAGGATTTCTGCTGTGCTAGCCACTTTCGCGATTATATCGGCAGCGGCTCGCCAGCCCAGGTTACGCTGGGGCTACTCCCGCCCGAGAACCTTGCATTTGTCGCCTTCATGCAAAGTTCACAAACTAATTTCCCGATAATGAAAAGTTAACGGTGATCTGCGTTTCCACTTCAATGGCTTCGGCGTTAAGAATGTATGGACGGTAACGCCACTGGCTGACTGCCTCGATCGCCGCCGGCACGAGCATCGGATGCCCTGAAACAACCCGCAGGTTTTCGATTGCGCCGGCTTTGCTGATCAGAGCAAAAAGGATGACCGATCCCTGTACGCGCGCGTTTCTAGCCAGAGGAGGATAGACCGGCTGCACGCGGCGTACGAGGCTGCCCGCCAGCAGGTTCGAGCTGCGGAATGGGCGGACAATGGGCGCTGGCGCAGGAAGCGGCACCGGGTGAGTCCCGCTATCGCCCAGTGATCTCCACACTCCGTCGCCGGAACCGTTCCCAGTGCCCCCGGCCACACCCGCGGTGTTGAGATTCATCTGGGGCGGTGCGCTCGGACTCTTCAATCTGCGCAATATCATGCGGAACCTCACGCGGCGCGACAAGCACATTATCGACGAAATTGCTTTGATTGATGATAGTCGCATTTTGGTGGTGGACGGGCGGTGCCGGGGGCGGTGCTCCCCACGACACTGGAGTCGGAAGGACGCGGCTTGAGGGCAGTTTGACGGTACTCAGCAGCGGCAACAACAAAACCAGACCAATGACCAGCGACTGCAGTCCGAACGAAGTCAGTGTTGTCCAGCTCCGATGAGTTCTCAGGGCCGGCGAACTTTCGAGCAAGCTGCCAGCAAATATCGTGTCTTCCAGCATGGCGTCCTCCAGCAAGAAATCTGTTTGCTGATTTGGACACCACGCAGCGTGCAGAAAGAACAGGTCTGCAAAAGAAAAAGGCCGCGTTTTCACGCGGCCTGCTGGAACTTTACCGACACCAGCGGTGTCCGGTTTAGTTACTGCGGAGTTGTGGGTTTGGGCGCAGCTGGCTTCGCAGCGCCAGAGGGCCTCGGAGTGGCCGGCTTGGCAGCTCCTGGCGTCGTTGGTGCGGGTACGCCCGACTGCACGTTGTAAGCGTCCACTACAGCCTTGGTGATGTCGGCCGATTCACCCCACCACAGGATATTGCTCTGCGGCCATGGCTTAGAAGTATCGACCACCATGCCGAAGCCGTTGTCCTGTGCATACTTCACAATCATGGGAGCCATCTTTTGCAGAACCCGGTTGGCGATTTCCTGCTGCTGCCCGCCAAACTCTTCCTGCGCATCCTGCACCGAGCGGTCGAAAAGTTTCTGCTTGCTCTCGATTTGCTTCTTGAGAGTCGCAAGAGCCTCGTCATTCAGCTTGCCCTCCTGCGTCGACATTTGCTTCTTCAAACCTTCGAGCTCTTCGTTCTGGCTCTTCAGTTCAGCTGTTTTTGGATCGTACTTCTTCTGCAGAGCTTCGAGATCGCGACGGCCTTCGTTGCTGCCGAAAATGGCCTCGGTAATGTTGATCGTTCCTACTTTGGTAGTACCGCCTGGACCCGTGGTGACAGGCGCAGATGCTGCGGGAGCAGGCGCCGCGCCAGGACCGGACGGTGTGGCGGCGCTGCCGGTTTGGGCCAATGCGGAAAACGTTAGCGTAACCGCAAGGGCCAGAAAAACTCGCAAAGAGTTGCTTTTCATTGGATCGGTTGTACTCCTTGGAACCTGGTTCCGGGGAATGAACTTCGATATCTTTTTCAGATCGCTTTTTCAGTCAACGCTGGGCCGCACTGCTGGGCTGCACTGAATGACGTTTCCGCTGCGATGGGGGCTGCCGTCGGAACGGCGGCTTCGATTGCCAGCATTGCACACCAAATCTGCGGGCGTGCCGTCCACCCTGGTCCGCTCACTCTATTAGCGCGTGGATCGTTAACATTATAAAAGCCTCTCTCCCACGCCGTCAAACAAACTTACCGCTAAACAAACTTAGGCAACACCTCAGAACGTGGTCGCCACCGTAAACCGGAAGGTCTTGCGCGGTTCCCGCAATAGAAAACTGGGCGCATAAGTATTCACCGCCAGATGGTAGCTGTAATCCCCGGCCGCGCCGGCTGGGAACATGGCGCGTGTAATCGGAATCGGCGGATTGGCTTGCTCATCGAGCCGCAGCGGATTATACGCCCAGTAAATTCGGAAGGGGGCATTGACGACGGGCAGGAACATTTGCAGTTCCAGTCCGGTAGACATGCGCGGCCGCCAGTTCGTGGAGCTCAGGATCTGCAGATTTTGAGGCGGCACTTTGCCCAGTTGCTCGAGCGTGTGCCCACCCTGGCAGTTATATCCGGCGTCAAGAACGGGGCAGCCGAAATATGTTCCCAGCACCTGGTCATATTGCACTTGCGCAATCAGCAATTGGGAAGGCCGCAGAACCACATCCATGCCGGTGTCGACAAAAGGAGCAATCGCTACCGGCCCGGCAATCGTGATGCGGTATTCCAAGTTTGACCATACGCTCATATCGCCGCCCGGAAATACGATCTGATCCACCGGAATCGGTATGAGCCAGTTTCCGAGCCGCGGATTGGCTGGATTCTTGGGCACGGGGCTTCCGTCGGGGTTGGTAAGCGTAATCACGTTGGAACTGGGGAGGAATGCCACCGGCGAGACGGACCGAATATCGAAGCCGCGAATATCGTTTTCGCCACCCATAAAGAAGCGTTGAAATGGCGGTGCCACCAGTCCGGCGTAACCGCTGATGAACGATCCGTTGATGGTATAGCCGATGGTGTTCCGCCGATTTTGCACCGGCGTGAACTTCTTATACTGCACGATCGGCCGAACCGACCTGACCGTGCCGCCGATTCCCGCCAGTTCCATCCCGAGCGTTAACTGATGCCCCTTATGCGGAGAGATTCCGCTATCGAGGGTGTTGAACGAGAAGTTGGGAAAGATCTTGCTGGTGAGGATTCCATTTACGGCTTGTGGGCCGGAAATTCCGCGGAAGGCGATGTAATCGAACAGACTCTTAGACGCTGTGCTGAGAGGGAGTAGAGTCGAATCGTCGAACGAATAAGTGATGCCCAGGCGCTTGAACGAACGCCGCAAAGGATAACTCAGCGAACTGGTAAAGCCGATGCTCGACTGCGAATAATTTTGCAGATTTTGCAGAACGGCGTTCGGCAGATTCAGCGTTTGGCCGCGGAATACCGAAAGCTGTCGCGCCTGGTTGTAGCTGACCTTGTTACCAAACACCGTGAAACCGAACTGCAAGGGGCGATCGAACATGTAGGGCTGGGTGAAACCAAACATTGCGCTGCGCGCCAGGTTCCCCAGGTTGAGCTGGATCTGCAGCGTCTCGCCGAGACCCAGGAAGTTATTCGTGGAGTAGTTCAATCCCACAAACGCACCTTCCAGGCCGCTGACACCGCCATTCAGTCCGATGCTGTTCTTGCCTTTTTCGTGAACTTTCAGGGTCAGGTCCACCTGGCCGTTTTTCTCGTCCAGTTTCTTATCGGTCACGTTCGGGTCGTCCGGCTTGAGCTGGTCGAAATAGGAAAGCTGATTCAGGCGCAGGAGGCTCAGCTCCCACAGGCGTGAGTTGTAAACGCCGCCTTCTTCGAGTGCCAGTTCGCGCCGGATAACTTTATCGCGCGTGGTCGTGTTGCCCACGAACTCGATGCGTCGCACATAGAACTGCTTGCCTTCGTCAATGTCGATGTCGAGAAACGCAAGTTTCTTGTCGTCGTCGAAAGTTGTGGAAGGCACGCCCGTGTAGTTGATGTAGCCATATTCGCCGTAGGCTTTGCGCAAAGCTTCCAGGCCCTTGGCGATTTTGTCGCGGCTGAAAATATCTCCATCCTTCAGAGGAAACAGCGAGCGCAGCGCAGCATTGTTGGAAATCGCTTTGTTGTTCTTGAAGGTAATCTTGCCCAGGCGGTATTTGTCGCCTTCGTCGATCGGCATCGTAATGTCGACCGCCTTGCCCGCGCCGGACTGCAAAATTGGAATGTGAAAGCCTTTGTGCCCGGTGTCGTGGATTTCGGTCTTAGGATCGCTCACCGCAGCTTTAAAGTAGCCGCGATTCTGGTATTCGGCACGCACCCGCTCGGTGTCTTCCTCCAACTTGGTGGCGTCGTAAGTCTTGGCGAAAATGTTTTCCAGGAAAATGGAATGCGGAATGCCGATGGGTTTCAAGTTCTTCATGGCCGCGCGCAGAACCCGCGATTTAATCGCCTTGTTGCCCTCGAACTTGATTTTTCCAACTTTAACCTTCGGTCCTTCCTTCACCACAAACGTGATTCCGACTGCCGCCGGAGGGATTTGCCTTACTTCGGTGCGGATGGTTGCGAACTGCCGTCCATGTTCAGAAAGCAGGTTCTTGATGGAAACTTCCGCCTTCTTGATTCGAGTAGGATCGTACTGACTTTCGACCACAAGGCCCACTTTATCTTGCTTGAAGCGATCGAGCACGTCGCTGTTCGAAACTGAACTGAGTCCGAGGTAGTTGATTTCGCGGATGGTGGGCTTTTCTTTTACCTCGACAATAATGTTCCAGCCCTTGGGGGTTTGCTCCCGCAGAAACTTGATGTCCTCGAAGTAGCCGGTATTCCACAGAGAATTGAAATCGCGTTCAAGGGCAGCAGTGTCGTAAATATCTCCCGGCTTGGTAAAGATGCGCGCCTTGATGGTGTCGGCAGGAATACGCCGGTTGCCGGTCACGCTGATGCCCGAAATCACGTCCGTCTGTGCCCAGCTTACGCTTGTCATTGCCAGCAACGCGACAACCAGCATTCCAAAGCAGGCGCGCGCGAATCTCCCCACTCTTGGCCAAAGCCGTTGAAATGAAGAAGATGGCCCCATCACGGCCCTGAGAACGCAAGGGCCATTGGGCACAACAAGGTTCTCCGAATGAAAGCGAAAAGGAATCGCTACGACCTCAAGCCTCTGGGATGTAAGAAAACTGTCATTATACGGTAGCGCAGTGAGAAGCGTCCAAGCCGCAACTCTTTCGGTGGTGGTGCAGTTTGGCCCTTACACGACTTTGTCATCCTGAGCGTCGCCGTTTTTCAGGCGTAGCGAAGGATCTCCCGCTTAAACGGCCTAATGCGTAAGCCCAAATGCACCACTGCAACTCTTTCTGATCTAGTCTTGCTCTCTATTTTTGAGGCTTCGACCCGACTGGCAAGATTTCCGGTTGCTCATGGGGTGGCTTGGATAACTCTACCTCAACCAAGACGGAATAAAACGTAGCCGAGTTGCCCATGTCGGTAAGTTTTTCTGATGTGAGGGTATTAATGCTCTGGAAGCCGGAACTCATCTTCGCCCAATTCAGTCTCGCGGAGACCACTCCGGGCTGAACTTTGCCGTCGACTCGCGCCTGCAGCAGGATGTCTCCCCTATGGTTGAAGACGCGAACTTGGCTTCCATCGACGATACCCCGCTGCCTGGCATCGTCGCCGGAAATTTCCAAGAGGCCAGTGTCTTCCATCTCCTGCACGGAAGGCACATTGGAAAACGTTGAGTTCAGAAAGTTATCGGACTTGCGCGCCAGGAGCTCGAGAGGAAATGTGTCATTCTTCGTTCCATGACGCGACTCTGTGGGAGGCGTGAACTCGGCCACGGGATCGAGCCCCAACTGTTTCACCGCGTCACTGTAAAGCTCCGCCTTGCCGGAAGGTGTGCGAAACCCACCACAAGCGAAAGGCAGAAACGGCTGAGCTTGTGCGGGAGTGGCTTGTGTGGGGACAGCCGCGCCCGGCTGTCCAGCGGCGCAAAGCTCCGCAGCGGAAGCCGGAAGCCCAGAGCCGGAAGCCTCAAAGTTCAATCTGACCTGTCCCCGCTCAAGCCGCTCTCGACTAATCCCTTCCAGCCACGGAGTTCCCGAATCCAATGCCAGGTCAATCATCTCGTCCACACTCTGGCGGAAACAATCCTCGTCGAAACCCATGCGCTCGGCCAGCGCGCGAAACACTTCCACATTCGGACGGCACTCTCCCAAAGGCTCAATGGCCTGATTCGAAACCTGCACGTAGTAATGCCCGTACGCTTTCTGCAAATCTTTGTGCTCGAAGAATGTCGTCGCCGGCAATACGATGTCGGCATAGTCCGTCGTATCGGTAAAGAATTGTTCGTGCACCACCGTGAAAAGATCTGGCCGCAGCAGCCCGCGCACTACTTCATTGTGTTCCGGACAAACCGCCGCCGGATTCGAGCCATAAACAAACAAAGCTTTCACAGGCAAGTCATTGAGCGTATTGAGCGCCCTCCCCAGCTTCACCATGTTGATGGTTCTGGCTTCGCGTCCCAGCGCAGTCTTCATCAGATCGGGACGCTTTAAGGCTTCCGTGTTGAATGCAGCCGCGCCGCTCGTGGAAAGTTGCAATCCTCCGCCAATCTCTTTCCAAGATCCCAGAATGCACGGCAGCATCGCGATGGTGCGTGTCGCCATTCCTCCGCCTTCCGAGCGCTGCACGCCGTAATTCAGGCGAATCACCGATGGTCGAACGGTGGCATACTCGTGCGCCAGTTTGCGAATGTCAGCTTCGGCGATTCCCGTCCACTGCGCCACGCGCTCGGGCGAATACTCTTTTACCTTTTCACGCAGCTGCTCGAAGCCCAGCGTGTATTTCGCCACGTAATCGGCGTCATGCAGGTTTTCGCCGATGATCACATGCATCATGCCGAGAGCCAGCGCCGCGTCCGTTCCCGGATTAATGGGCAGGTACCAGTCTGCGCACTCTGCAGTCCGCGTGCGGTAGGGATCGATCACCACCAGCTTCGCGCCATTGCGCCGGGCCTCGGCAATGAATGGCCACAGATGCACGTTGTTGCCATGGATATTCGCGGCCCACGCAATGATGTATTTGGAATGCCGAAACTGCTCAGGCTCAGTGCCAAGTTTGATGCCCAGCACAGACTCCAGACCTGCTTCTCCGGCCGCAGAACAGATTGCTCGTTCCAGCTGCGAAGCCCCCAGCCGATGAAAGAATCGGCGGTCCATGGAAGCGCTATTGATCGCCCCCAAAGTTCCACCGAAGGAGTAAGGCAGAATCGCCTCGCTGCCAAACTCCGCGGCAATCGCCCGAAAGCGCGAAGCGATTTCGTCCAGCGCCTCATCCCAGGAAATCCGTTGCCAGATCTGTTCCAAACCAGTTTGAGAAGGAACGGTGTGTGTGGGGACAACCGCTCCCGGCTGTCCTTGCCGAGCGGAGCTCGGCTCTCGTGTGGCGCGGGCACTCCTGCCCGCGTCTGCCGCGCCAGCGGCAGGCCCTTTAGCCGCAATCCTCCGCATGGGATAAAGCACTCGATCCGGCGAATACACTCGATCCAGATACTTCGCCACCTTGGCGCACAAGAATCCGCGCGTAACCGGATGCTCCGGGTCGCCCTGAATCTTCGTAGCTCGGCCGCCCTCGACGGTGATGAGCACACCACAAGCATCCGGACAATCGTGCGGACACGCGGCATGGACGACCTGCTTCATGAGCTTCGATTATACGGTGCGAACCTCGGGCCAGATACTTTCGTTTGAGGACTATCCAAGAACGACGCATCAGGTAGAAGCGTCGCAGAGAAACTTGGAAACGCGCGAGTTTGCTTACTGTTTGCCTACTTCAGCTCCAACACTTCCTTTTCTTTGGCCTTGCTCATCTCTTCCATCTTCTTGATCTCGTCATCGGTCAGCTTCTGAATCTCGTCGAGCGAGCGCTTCTCTTCGTCTTCAGTGATTTTTTTGTCCTTCATCGCTCTCTTGATCGCGTCGTTGCCGTCGCGGCGAATGTTGCGTACAGCTGTGCGATGCTCCTCCAGTACGCGATGCAGATGCTTCACCATATCCTGCCTGCGCTCCTGGGTCAGCGGAGGCACCGGCACGCGAATCAGCTTGCCATCATTCATCGGATTCAGTCCCATATCGCCGGCGCGAATCGCTTTTTCAATAGCTCCCAGTTGCGATGGGTCGAAGGGCTGAACCGTGATCAACTGTGCCTCAGCAGCGTGCACCTGCGCAATCTGATTAAGCGGCATCTGTGAGCCGTAATAATCCACGCTCACGCCATCGAGCATGTGCACATTCGCGCGGCCAGTCCGCACCCCCGCCATCGCCTTGCGGAAATCCTCGACTGCCTTTTCCATGCGCGTTTTTAGTTGTACGTAGGTCTCTTTCAGCCCCGCTATTGCCGACATGGTTGCTTGCGCCATATTTTCTAGCCCCGTTATTATTCCGATCTCAAAACTTCGAATTATAAACCGAAACGAAAGTTGGCCACGGATTTACTCGGATCGCCGCGGATAGGACATACAAAAAAATCCGGGTGGATCCGTGAAAATCCGTGGCCGATTTAATCGCCTACGCTGGCCGCTTGCGCGCTCACCCTCGATCCAATCTTCTCGCCGAGTACCACGCGTCGAATGTTGCCGTGATGATTGAGGTTGAAGACGATGATGGGCAGATTGTTGTCCTTGCACAGGCTGATGGCGGTGGAGTCCATCACTTTTAGTCCGAGCTTCAACACATCCATGTATGAAATTTCGTTGAACTTCTTGGCACCGTCTACCTTCAACGGATCGGCATCGTAGATGCCATCCACGCGTGTCGCTTTCAGAATCGCCTCCGCCTTGATCTCCATGGCGCGCAACGAGGCCGCCGTATCGGTCGAGAAATAGGGATTGCCTGTGCCCCCGGCAAAAATGACGACGCGCCCTTTTTCCAGATGACGAATGGCTCGCCGGCGGATGAACGGCTCGGCCACCTGGTTCATCTCGATCGCGGTCTGCACCCGAGTGTAGACACCCTGTTTCTCCAGCGCATCCTGCAATGCCAAAGCGTTGATGACAGTGGCCAGCATGCCCATGTGGTCGGCGGAAACCCGGTCCATGTCTTTGGCCTGTTGCGCCACGCCGCGGAAAAAATTCCCACCACCGACGACAATGGCTAATTGCACTCCCAGTTTGTGAACATCGCTGAGTTCGGCGGCAATTTCGTGGATGCGCGCCGACTCCACGCCAAAACCCTGGTTCGCCGCCAGGGCTTCACCGGACAGCTTAAGCAGAATGCGTTTGAATGCAGGGGTCGTAGTCATGAGTGTTTAGTGACCATACAAAGTTAATGGCGTCATCCCGTAGTCCCGCGTTTTCTCCAGCGGGGCGAGGGATCTCGGTCGGATCATCATAATTCCGGAACGCGAGATTTCTTCGCAACTGAGATCCTTCGCTACGCCTGAAAACCGGCTCTGCTCAGGATGACGCAGGAGCAGAAGACAAAAAAAGGGCGCCCACTGGGCGCCCCGAATCATTCGCCTTTCGGCTCTGTAGGTTTCGTACTTGCTACCGTCTCGCCAGCGTCGCCGACCTTGAAACGAGCGAATCTGCGAACTGCAATATTCTCGCCCAGCTTGCCAATTTTAGTGGCAATCAACTGGGAAATAGAAATGGTCTGGTCTTTGATGAACGGCTGCTCCAGCAGGCAAACTTCTTCATAGAACTTTTCCATCTTGCCGGCGACCATCTTCTCCGCAATATGCGGAGGTTTGCCGGAAGCCACGGCCTGCGCCAGAAAAATCTCTTTCTCGCGTGCGAAGTCGGCCTCGGTCACGTCTTCCTTGCGAACGTACCGCGGGTCGCTGGCCGCAATGTGCATGGCAATGTCGTGCACCAGTTCTTTGAAGTCGTCGGTGCGAGCGACGAAGTCACTCTCGCAATTCACCTCGACTAGCACACCAATCTTGCCGCCCGCATGTATGTAGCTGGCCACCGAACCTTCACTAGTCACGCGCGTCGCCTTCTTGGCCGCAACCGATACGCCCTTCTTGCGCAGAATGACGAACGCCTGCTCCATGTCGCCTTTAGCTTCGGTCAGGGCCTGCTTGCAATCCATCATCGGAGCCCCGGTTTTCTCCCGGAGGTCTTTCACTTGTGCCGCGGAAATATTTGCCATAGTAGTGCTCATCATTGCTATTCCTTCTCCAGTTTTTCCCTTTTCACTTTGTGAGCGAGTGATACAACACCCACCCGATCGTTCCAAGCATTATCGCGCCTGTAAGCCGTACTTCGATTGCACCCCAGCCGCTAGCGAATCTTTTCTCGGTCAACGTCCCCTTTGCCAAGATCCAGCCAGGCAGCCGAAACCAAACCTTGGGGAATACGAGCATGAAGAATGCGTTGATAACGACGACGGCGCCAAGTACGGCGGCGATGCTTAAACCCAAGACCTGCATCGTTAGTTTCCCATATAAACAACGACCCGCGCCAGACGACCCGCGCGGGCCAAATTTCCAGAATCCCGGTTTTTCTGACCCCTAGCCTCTAGCCCCTGCCGTTAAACTGTCTGGCTCTCCACCTTCGGCAACTCTTCCTCGTTCGCCACCGGCTTCTTGTGCGTTCCCGGACCCAGCACTTCTTCCATGCTGATGTCTTCGCCGGCATCGATCGCCGATTCTTCGGCGGGAGCCTCAGTCGCAGCCTGCGCCGCATCGGCAGCAGCCTGCATGTCGGCGACTTGTTTGTCGGTCATCAATTGCGCGCCCTCGGCAATCGATTCCGAAATCTTCGAGGTAAATAACCGGATCGCCCGTAACGCGTCGTCGTTGCCGGGAATTACATAATCCACTTCGCTGGGATCGCAATTCGTGTCCACCACCGCGACCACCGGAATGCCCAGTTTGCGCGCCTCACGCACCGCAATCTGTTCCTTGTTCGAATCAATCACGAAGATCGCATCCGGCAACCGGCTCATATTCTTGATGCCGGCCAGATTGGCCTGCAGAGTGTTTGCGCTCGCGTTCGAGCTTGATTACTTCTTTCTTCGGCAGCAGCTCGTAGCGGCCATCCGTGGCCATTTCGTCGAGTTCCTTCAGTCGCTTCACCGACTTCTGCACCGTAACCCAGTTGGTGAGCAGTCCGCCCAGCCAGCGCTGGTTGATGTAGAACATTCCACACTTTTGCGCTTCTTCGGCAATCGCGTCCTGCGCTTGTCGCTTGGTGCCGACAAAGAGCACGATGCGTCCGTCGTTCGCCAGGTCCTGCACGAACTTCGACGCCTCTTTGAACATCTTCAGCGTCTTCTGCAGGTCGATAATGTAGATCCCGTTGCGCTCTCCGAAGATGTATTCCTTCATCTTGGGATTCCAGCGCTTGGTCTGGTGCCCGAAGTGGACGCCCGCTTCGAGCAACTCCTTCATGGTAATAGTCGCCAATGAACCTCCTTTTTAGTCTGCATCGGGAACTCAAAGTTTCAGAGTTTCAACGTTGCAATGTTTCAAAGTTGGTGCTCTCTTTGAAACCTCGAAACCTTTGAAACGTTGAAACGTTATTCCCGATTGCCATTCCCGCCCCGCACGCGAGGCACGGGAAGAATTGAACACCTGAAACCAGCTATTAGCTCTTAGCTTCTAGCCAAAATCAAAACCTCTGAACAGAAAACAAACTCTGTCATTCCGAGCGGAGGCGCTTTTCAGCCGGAGCGAGGAATCTCAGTCTCCTCGGCACTTGTCAAACCGCAACCGCCGTTACCGCTTCGAGAACTGGAAGCGCTTGCGAGCGCCCTTCTGCCCATACTTCTTGCGCTCTTTGCCGCGCGAATCGCGGCTCACCATGCCCTCGGCCTTCAACTTCTTGCGCAGTTCGGCATTGAACTGCATCAGCGCGCGGGCAATGCCTAACTTCACAGCATCGGCCTGGCCGCGCACACCGCCGCCGAGCACGCTGGCAATGACGTTAAATGTGGCCGCCGTCTCTGAAGACGCCAGCGGCGCCTTCGCCGCCGATCGCTGCGCCGGGGTCACGAAATATTCTTCAAACTCGCGCCCGTTGACCTTGAAATCGCCGCTGCCCGGACGCAAATACACGCGGGCAATCGCCCGCTTGCGGCGTCCCGTTCCGTAATATTGAACCAATTCAGCCATTTAGCTTCTAGCTCCTAGCTGCTAGCCTCTAGCGAAACCAGAAGCCGCACGCGTAATCTCTGACTCCGAAATTCTCCGATTCCGAAACTCTCTGACCCGGCTCCGATTCCGAAACTCCCCCCAACCCGGCCCCGCCCTACGAAACTGCAACCTTGCGCGGCTTGTACTCGCGCACTTCCAACTTAAAATCCTGCGGCTTCTGCGCCTGGTGCGGATGCTTGTCGCCCTTGTACACATTCAGTTTCGAAAGCATGTGCGCGGCCAATTTATTCTTTGGCAGCATGCGCTTCACTGCCGATTCGATCACCATCTCGGGCTTGCGCACGAGTCGCTTGTTGTAATCTTCGGTCCGCAAGCCACCCGGATATCCCGTGTAATGGTGATATTGCTTCTGTTCCGCTTTCACGCCCGTCGTCTTAATCTTCTCGGCGTTGATTACGATCACGTGATCGCCAGTATCGAGAAATGGCGTGTATTGCGGATTTTCTTTGCCCATGAGGATGCGCGCCACTTGCGACGCGAGGCGGCCTAAGATCTGCCCGTCCGCATCCACGACGTACCACTTGCGCACAATTTCCCCCTGTTTGGGGAAATAGGTTGACATCAGAGTTCTCCCAGATTGAATAAAGCTGCGAAAGAAGACCGCTCGTTGATTCCCCGGCGAGGACGCCAGGCCATCAGGCGGGCAACCACACGACTACCAAAGTCTTTACGATAGCGTACCCTGCAAAGAAATGTCAACGCTCTGTTCTTGCAAAAGCAGGGAATGGTAAGGTGACGGTCGGAGGTAGCTCATGAAATTACTCCCCGTAGTGTTTGCGGTATCTGTGCTGCTTTCTCTTCCCGCCCTGGCGCAACACAATAACCATCAAGCCAGCAACCACGCCGTGGGTGGCGGATTCATTCCAAAACACGGACCGCCCGCATCTCATGGCCATGCCGCACCCGCCAGACCAGAAGGCCGCGACGAACCCGGTCACCCAGAGGCACCGCACGTCCACCACAACGGACAGTGGGTTGGACACGATTACGGACGCGATGACGCTCGCTTTCATCTCGATCATCCTTGGGAACACGGCCGCTTCACCGGCGGCTTCGGCCGCAGCCACGTCTGGCACCTTGCTGGAGGAGGGCCCAACCGTTTCTGGTTCGGCGGCTTCTACTTCGGCGTCGCCCCATTTGATCTGGCATACTGCAACGACTGGAATTGGACCGGGGACGACGTCGTGATCTACGAGGATCCAGACCATGTGGGCTGGTATCTTGCCTACAACGTGCGTTTAGGAACGTACGTTCACGTGACGTACCTCGGAATGTAGAGCTGGTCCTGAAATCTGATCGTCGCGCAGGCGGATTGTCAGTTGTAATGAGCGCGAATGGCTCGAATGGCGGAGAGCAGTTGCTCTCTGCCAATTTTTTGCGAACAAAGGGCCGTTCATCGGCGCTATAGTGGGCAGTCAAACAGGCGAAACCATCGCCCCAGGATTTGCCATGCTTGACCCATCCACCACTCCGCCGGGAGAAACCCTCAAACACTGTTGTGAACTGGCGGCGTCCATCTGCGGTTTTTTCGGGGGCGCCATTCTTTCACTCGATGCGCTGTTTGCCGTCGGCCGCGCGCGTTCCGAAAAAGGCAAGAATACGATGCTTGACGCGGTAAAAAAGGCTCAAGGGGAATACGTGGACGATCACGGCAAGATGTTCGCGTCAGCCTATCAGGTGCAGCTCTGGTTTGCACAGAAGTCGGCGCTCTGGGCGCGCATCGGCTTCGGCCTCATGACAATTGGTTTCTTGCTGGATCTCATTTCGAAGTGGTGAGCTTTACTTGGGCTCTTCTTCGATGAGCAGGAAGTCGAAACGTGTTGCGTGGCTGAAATCAAGCATAACTTCGCGGCCACTCTTGCTTACCTCGATTGCGTTATCCGGCCGGAACACGATCACCTGATCGTCAATGAGAGGAAGACAGCACGTATCGTCGAGTGGATGGTGCCGTGGAGCAAGGGTGATTTTGCCGGAGAGCAAGCCCTCCACCATCTGGTTCAGGCGCGATTGAAGTTCCGCTTCGCGGCCGGCGAGATCTTCAAACAACCTCGCCAATCCGTCATCGAACTTGTTCGCGCTCCACAGCTTCCTCATTTCGGCCGATTATAGGCCGGGGTGCAACTAGATTCTGCAGAAGATTGACGATTGCGGTTTGCACGACCGCTTCAACGTCTTTTCTTTGAGCTTCGGTCAAGGCGGGCTTTGACTTCTCCGCCGAAGGACGTTCTCCCTGGCGCAGCCTTTCAACGTGCTTGGTCAGTTGCTCGAGATTCTCAATGACGGTGTATCGCCCCTGAGCAATATCTTCCTTTGCCGCTCGCAACTCCTCGAAAGCTTCGGGCGTTCCAGCAGTCACGATCTTTGCCGGACGCAGTTCCACGCGGCCTTGATTCATGGAGAATTCCACCAGATCGTTCAGCTTTAGCCCCAGCCCCTCAACGATGTCGGCGGGGAGGGTCAACTGATTTCGTTCCCGAAGGCGGGCAAATTCACGGTTCATATCCATTACCTAACCGCTATCGTACCATAATTCAGAAATTCCTACAATCGGAATTTCTGAATATGCTAACGCCCTTTAATTCAATAACTTCATTCATACGCCAGCGCGTCAATCGGATCCTTCTGCGCGGCCTTGAACGCCGGATACAGGGCTCCCGCCATGGCGCCAGCCACTGCGATCAGCGTCGCCCGCAATACCCACTCGTTGCTCCAGAAAAGCCGCAGCACCGGCTTCTCAAACATGATCACGCGCCGGGTCAGCATGCTGATGACGATTCCCACGATGATTCCCGCAATCGCCAGCAGTACAGTTTCGCGCAACACCACATTCACGATGTACCACTTCGACGCGCCCAGCGATTTCAGAATGCCAATCTCCCGCGTCCGCTCCATGACTGCCGTGTACATCGATTGGAAGATCACCAGAAATCCCACCACCACCGCTACGCCGATTACGATCTTGATGGCCAGGTCGAACCCGGGAAGATTATCCGGCGTCATCATCGATAAATATTCCGGCATGGAGCGCACCGCGTATTGTTCCATCCCAGGCACCTTCTCAATCGCATTCTCGACCTCAGTCGCCTTACTGGGATCATCCAGCTTGACATAGAAGACCGAAGTCTTGCCCTGGTCGCCCAGTAAATCCTGAATCGTAGCCAGCGGTAGAAATTTACGTCCTCCCTTGCCGTGGGGAACGATGCCGCAAATGCGGAAATCGTGATTCAAGATCTCGATCTTATCGCCTACTTTGTCGTGATTCATGCCGGCGAAGTAGTCATCCACAATCACGTCATACGGACCCTGAAAAGGTCCGCCGGAGAGATAGCGAAACTTAGGGGGCAGTTGGTCATAGCTTGCCAGGTCGATGCCGTAGATAATCTCGACCGGTTTCTGGGTGAACGCCCAGATCACCGGGACCGCTGCGACAACATGCGGCACTTTGCGCAGGACATCGCCTACCTTGACCGAGATCGGCGCGCCGGACATCCCGATCAATCCCGACGAACCGGGCGGCATAACCATCAGGTCCGCGCCCACCCCGAGTTGGCTTTCTTTCGACCCATTCAACAATCCATAAAACAGCGCCACCACCATAAGGATCATGACCACTTCCAGCGCGATCGCACTCATCGCGATGAACGACCGCGTCGGCCGGTGCACCAGATTGGCGACAACCATTTTGTTCATCATAAGAAAGCTCTCAGCCGTCAGCATTCAGCCATTGGAGGTTAGGAATGCCAGCTATCTCAAATGCTTTCGACGACTCGAACTATGCCCCTGCGGGCTGAATACCGGTGGATGAAATGCTAATTGCTGTTGTGTCCCAGCGGCGTGACCAGACTCGATTGCGGGTGATCCAGATTCACCACCACCGCGCCCGGCGGTTGCTCCAGCACGAACTGTTCGTCTTTCAGCGGCTGATTGATTTCCACTTTCAGCATGTTCAGTGTGATGTCGTACTCTTCCTGCGGCCGGTAAATCTCGATGCGCGAAGGAAAACTGAAACCATCGTAGTCTTTGTATTCGGCATACTTTGCGTCTGTGGCTACCTTGCCATCTTCGCTGTAAATGTACTGCCGATGGGGCTTCAAGTCCGTGCGTCCAAAAATGATCTTGCGTCCCAACCTCCAGCCCTGGTCGTATTTCTGGATGATTGTCAGTTCGTAATCGTCCTGGAGCATGCGATGCCCCTTCGCGTCGTGCAGGGTTTCGTATCCGTTTTCCAGAACTGCAATCTCGGAATCCGGATCAATCCGGCGGATCAACAGCGCCTCATAGATATTCTGCGGGCGAATGTTTTCCATCGGCTGATCGGTGTTGAGCGTTTCCACCTTGTTCTTGCCCATCACAAAACGGTTCTTGGGTGGAATCCACAGCTTGAACTCCTGACCGTTGCTGACCATATCAAACGCCGTGGTGCGCACGATCGGCATCAGCCCGATCATGTGCAACTCATCGGGCTTGCGCGCCAGAACATACCCGCGAATTTCTTTGTAATCGGTATAGTGCCCCTTCTTCATCCCACCGGAGGAAGAGTCAATATCCACCGTGGCTTTCAGCGAGCGGATGGCTTCCGCCTGTTGATTGATGCTATCGATCAATCCCTGCTGGGTGGATTGTTTGAGTGGAGCTTTCGAATATTGTTCTTCGACCGGACGCGTGCGGAACAAGCAGCCCGAAGTGGACAGCACCGCCAGAAGTAGAGGTACCAATAAGAACGGGCGACGTCTCATGAAATATAGAAGTAAATCCCTGAACATTTGAGTATAGCGCGCCCCAAAGGTTTCAATAAGGTTACAAAAAGAATGTGCCCGAGTTGTCGATCCCGGATACAACCTGCTTCCCCATAGGAGCTGAAGCACTTACCAAAGTACGGTTAGGCGCAAGATCGGCGAAACCAAGCCCTTCCGAATCGTCTAAACTGTGGCTATTGTGCGCACGATCGTCTGGCTGATTTTGATCGCGATAGCAGGAACAGCAGGATGGTTTGCCTGGGCAGTGCTGACTCCTGCCACTCCGGCACAGCAGACATTCGTGATGCTGCGTCCAGGCTTTTCTACCCGTCGCATTGCCGCGGAACTGAAGAGCGCCGGCGTCATTCGCAGCGAAAAGGCATTTGTGCTGTGGTACTACCTGCGCCACCGCCGCACCTTGAAGGCCGGCGAATATCTCTTCGAGAAGCCGGCGAACTTGATTGATGTTCAAAAACGCCTGCGCCGCGGTGACGTTTACTTCCACACGGTGGTGGTGCCCGAAGGCTTCACTATGTTCGATATCGCCCGCGCCGTTGAAGCCGCCGGCCTCGGTTCCGCGCAGGATTTTCTGAAAGTGGCACAGTCTGACACCGGGTTAGTAGCCGATATTGCTCCCGGAGCCCGCACGCTCGAGGGATATCTTTTCCCCGACACCTATCAGTTTTCCCGCATGATGAGCATGCAAGAAATGGCTGCAGCCATGGTGTGCCAGTTTCACGTGGTCGCGCAGCAGATCGGATTACTGGCAGAACAGTCGGGCCACGCTGCTCCCGCCGGCGCGAAATCTACGCCGCATATCTGTGGAGCGATGACGTTTCAGATTGGCACCCCTAGTCCTGATCCGAATATCGTCTCTTTAGAACCTGCCACACCGCTGGAGCGAACGGTGATCATGGCCTCTATTGTCGAGAAAGAAACGGCCGTAGCGGAGGAGCGGCCGATGGTCGCCAGCGTCTACTACAACCGGCTCGACAAGAACATCGCCCTTGATGCTGACCCCAGCATTATTTATGCCGAACTTCTGGCGGGAACCTACCAAGGCGCGTTGCACCACGACGACATGCAATTCAACTCGCCTTACAATACCTACCGCCACGCCGGCCTTCCGCCCGGCCCAATCGGCAATCCCGGCAAAAGCGCACTAGAGGCAGCCATGCATCCCTCCCAAAGCGACTACTATTACTTCGTGGCCGATGCCCAAGGCCACCACCGCTTCGCCCGCACTTTCGAAGAGCACGACAAGAACGTAGCGGCATATAGGCAGGCAATGCGCGGGAGATAATACCGACCTCAGACCTCAGCCCTCAGACCTTAGACTTCAGACCTCAGATTATGGACCTTAGGCCCGTGCCTCTGGCTGCTGAGCCTTGTTGTTTTCGGGGACCCCTGATGGACTGAATGAGCGAGTTAAGCATCCGGCCCAGTTCCGTTGAAATCTTCAGCAGAGTTTCGGCGCGCCCGGCGGTCAGGTATCTCAATCGCTCACCAATCAGAATCTGCGTTTCCAGTTCCAGCAAAGAACCACGAGCGTGACAGAAAAACAAGGCGCGATCCCGATCAGTCGAGCGGCCCTTGCCCTCCGCTATGTTGCTTGGAATCGACACAGCAGCCCTTCGCATCTGGCTGGTCAGACCATAAAGTTCCTCCCTCGGGAATCCTCGAGTCTCGTCGTGCACGGCGGCAACTAGGTCCATCGCACTCTGCCAAACTCTAAGGTCGCGATATGAAGCCGACATGGGTGCCAACCTCCAGGCTGGTTCGTGCTCTTCCGGAGCCTGAACGGTCCCGGAAAACGGCACAAGGACATGCGTCACACTGCCGAAAGTTTTTCTGTGGATAACTCACCGGAAGTCCGTGGTCCGAAGTCTGAGGTCCGAAGTCCGAGGTCTACTTCCAGTGCAACTCCATCCAGCCCTGGAGAATGAGCACCGCCGCCATGCGATCCACTGCTTTCCCTCGCTTCTCAATCGATAGGTCTGTCTCGCGCAACAGTCGGTTAGCTTCCGCCGAAGTTAACCGCTCATCCCAAAGATGCACCGGCAATCGAAAGCGCTTGCGCAAGTCTTCGGCGAAAACTTGCATCTTGTCCGACTGTATTCCTTCCGCTCCGCTCATACGCAGGGGCAGGCCGACGACAATTTCTCGTACGTCGTACTCCTGAATTACGCGCTGTAGTTGTTCAAAGTCATTTCGTTTGTTTTTTCGTTGTAGGGTTTGCAGCCCTTGTGCCGTGATCCCGAGCGGATCAGACACCGCCACACCGATCCGTCGCGAGCCGACGTCGAGCCCAAGGATCCGGCCTATGGGAATCCTCCCAGTTCCGTTTTGGGAAACATCATTTGACATAACAATCATCCGACATCAGGAACTCGTCTGCCGATGAATTCCCCTCGCAGAAACCAACGGCCCAATTATATGCGTCCCGGGCTCCGTGACTGCGTGGTTCACTTCGTCCTCGCAACTCATGACTAGGATTTAAGCGCTGTTGTTTCAATAAGATCGCAAGATCTCGCCATTCAAACAAGGCCTCGCTCCTTGCTTTCGGTCCGCCCGGAGAGTAGCATTCAGCTAGGCCTAGTTGGAATTCTCTCCCTCGAATTAACGCCTTTCTCGGTGCTAAACATGAGTGGTACGGACTTGAATTTCCACATCGGCGACAAGGTTGTCTACCCTAACCATGGCGTCGGCATCATTGAACAAATCAGCAGTCGCTCCATCGGGACGACAATCGAAAAGTTTTATCTTCTCCACATTAAAGCCAGCAGTCTCAAAGTAATGGTGCCCTGCCAGAATGCCGGCAGCGTCGGCCTGCGTCGCGTGGTGCGCAACGGCGAAATCCAGAAAGTTTTGGACTGCCTGTCGGTTTCGGAAAACGGCAGCAACGGCGACTGGAAAGACCGCTTCAAGGAAAATTCCGACCGCATGCGCACCGGCTCGTTGCTCGAAGTAGCCAGCGTCTTGAAGAGCCTGATCAGTCTGCACCAGGCCAAGCCGCTTTCCTTTCGTGAGAAAAAAATGCTGGAGCGCGCCCGATACCTCTTGGTCAGCGAACTGGCGATGGCCCGCAACTGCGAAGAATCCAAAGTAGAAGAGATCCTCGCCAACGCCTTGGCCAAATGCAAACTCCGCTTCCCGGAAGCATCGGAATTCCAGGCGTAGTTTCCGCGCTCGTTCAAATCCTAGTGTCTATCTCTTCAGAAAGTTCTCGGACGAGACCAGTTTGGCAAAATTGGAAGAACTTGATCGATAAAGTCCGAACGTAAAACGTTCCGCTCCGCGAATCCGCAGCAGGGTCCAGGCAATCCAGTTACGCCTACTGGGGGTATAATCTCCAAGGCCGCAGGTTAAGAAATGACCGAGCTGATCAAACGAAAACTGCAGGAAGAAATCAACGCGCTCGAACACGAGCTGATTCATGAGCTTCCGAAAGAGATTAAAAAGGCCGCTGCCCTCGGTGACCTGAGCGAGAACGCCGAGTATCACATGGCGAAGCAGCGCCAGGAGTTCGTGAAGGCGCGCGTTCGCCAACTCGGCAAGCGCCTTGCCGACCTGTCGATGGTGAACATGAACAACATTCCCCACGATAAAGTGGGACTGGGATCGACCGTCAAAGTTTTTGATAACACCAAGAACGAAGAACTGGAATACAAGATCGTCACCAGCGAGGAATCCGACTTCGCGACCGGAAAAATTTCTACCACTTCGCCCATTGGCCGCGCTCTCCTTAACAAGAAAGTTGGGGATGAAGTCATCGTGGTCTCACCGAACGGCAAGCGAGAACTCGAGATCTTGAGCCTGAGCACCATTCACGACCAGGTCGAACCGGAAGAGGCGGGCGCGTAGATGGCCCCTTCGTGGACCAGCGCTTTTGGCCGCGCCTGTGGCGTTCTGCTCGACACCATCGTCCGCTGGCTGGCGCTCTCCCGCATCAATCCCAACGTCCTCACCTTCATGGGCCTGGTCGTCAACACATGGGCCGCAATCCTGTTCGGCTCCGCCAACGCTTCCAACCAGAAACGCATGTTCATTTATGCCGGCCTAGTCATCATCTTCTCCGGCTTCTTCGATCTCGTGGACGGCCAGGTCGCCCGCGCCACCGACCGCGTCACCCGCTTCGGAGCCTTCTTCGACTCGGTGGTCGATCGCTATAGTGACGCCAGCCAATTCCTTGGCCTGTTGGTTTTCTACGCCCGCGGCGGACGGTTCTTCTACGTTGTCCTCACTGCCTTCGTCATGATCAGCGCCATCATGGTGAGCTACACCCGAGCCCGCGCCGAAAGCCTGATCGGTTCCTGCCGCGTCGGCTTCATGGAACGCCCCGAACGCCTAGTCCTGGTAATCCTTGGAGCCCTGTTCAACCGCATGGCGCCGGTGCTCTGGGTCATCGCAGTGCTAAGCACAATCACCGTAATCCACCGCATGCGCTACACCTGGACAAGAACCCAAGATCCACCGATGCCCGCGAAAGCCGGCCAAGCCGCATAAACTCTAAAAAGGAATGTGATCCCGAGCGAAGTGATTGGATTCGCGAAGCGGGCTCAATCACGAAGTTGAGGGACCTTGGTTTTTGTCACTCGCCAATTCCTAAATTGGCACGACGTCCCAAATTAATAGCCTTTCGCCGCGATTTGGTCCAGCAACCAGCTTAGAATTCCTTCTGCAGACAGCGTCTAGAGGGTGTTGCCAGTGGGTACTGGACGCGGCTTGCGAAACCGTCGAGTGGCCCTATCAGCCACTAGGGTTCGACTCCCTCACCCTCTGTTGGTCACTCGACATTTTCAAATCCTGCTTGACTTCGCAGACTGCAGAGTTATCCTAGAAGTGTTTCGCAGGCCGCGTTCCGTATCAATCCAGGCCCCGGCTGATAACCGGGGCTTCGCTATTTCCTTTCACGGTTTCCCGACCACCCATTCTCCACGCTGGGCCACAGAACTCGCCGCCCTAGGATCCGATAAGAGGGCCTTAATAATTTCGGTGACGTGAGACTTGAGTTCCACTTCCCACTGACGCCCGAGAACGATACAGGTTTCGGCGAATAACTACCTTCGGATGGGCAAGAGGTACTCAGCACTGGCATTTGCTAGACTATCGAGTCGCATCTGCTTTTTGGAATGATTCTAAGGATACTTCTTGCCCACCAATCCCGTTCTTGTCATTCACGGCGGCGCTTGGGCCATGCCCGACGACATGGTTGACGCCCACATCCGCGGCGTCAAGCACGCGCTGGTTGCGGGATGGCAAGTGCTGGAGCGCGGCGGTTCGGCGCTCGATGCTGTCGAAGAGGCCGTCGTTATCATGGAAGATGACGAGACCTTCGACGCTGGCCGTGGAAGCTTTCTGAATCGTGATGGGAAAGTTCAACTTGATGCGCTCATCATGGATGGCGCCACGCTGCGCGCCGGAGGCGTCGGATGCGTCGAACGGTTGCGCAATCCCGTACGCGCCGCTCGCAAAATTCTGAGCGACAGCCCGCATGTTTATTTTGTCGGCGAAGGCGCCGAAAAATTCGCCGCTGAACATGGCATGGCGCTCTGCGATAACAAAGATCTGATCATCCCACGCGAGATAGAACGCTTGCGCGTGTATCAGGCTGAGGCTGCGCGGCGTAAATCGGAAGAGCCGGATTCTTCGCCGCAGGGCATCGATTTGTTCGCTCCCGATCCTGACGATCTGACGATTTCGCACGACACTGTCGGCGCGGTCGCGCTTGATAGAAACGGCAACATCGGCGCCGCTACTTCGACTGGAGGCACGCTGAACAAAGCTCCGGGACGACTCGGCGATTCGTCGCTCATCGGTTGCGGCTGTTACGCCAACAACGAAAGCGCCGCAGTTTCCACCACGGGATGGGGCGAACCGATTATGAAGTTAGTGCTGGCTAAGTGGACGGCCGACCGCATTGCCGCGGGAAATCTGCCGGAGTGGTCGGCGCAAGAAGCGATCAACTATTTGAAACAGAGATTGAACGGGCACGGCGGAATCATCGTGCTCAATCCCGAGGGCCACATCGGCATTGCCCACAACACTCCGCGCATGGCTTGGGCGTATAAGACGATCCACAAAGAAGAGGCTGGTATCGAGCGCAGCGCTCCGTAAACTCTGTGACAAAATACTAACGACCTTACGCGATCTTCAGAGTCGCGCAGATCAGAGTTCCTTTTTCCGGAGATTGTATTTCCAAAGTGCCGCCGAGTTGCCGCAGCCGCTCTCGCATTCCACCAAACCCAACACCGCCCCGACCCGATTCCATCAGTTCCTGTTGCTTTTCCGGTGAAATGCCTTTGCCGTGATCCCGAACTTGAACAATGAGACGATCCCCTTCGAGAGAGAGCCGAATCTTAGCGGTGGCGCTACCGGAATGGCGATGAATATTGGTTAAACATTCCTGCACAATGCGGAAAATAGCGATTTCCATGTCGGCGGGCAGCCGGCCGAGGTCGGCGGGAATCTCCAGTTCTACCTTGATGCTGCTGCGTTCCGAGAAACCGTCCACATACCACCGCAGTGCAGAGGACAGACCCGCGAGATCGAGCAGGGGAGGATGAAGCAGATGCGAAATGGTGCGAATTTCGCTGGAAACCTGCTCCACTAGTCTGGCGTTGTCAGAAACCGCTCGCGCCGCTTTTGAATCGAGCTTATGGGATTGCGATTGCACGAGATCCACATTCATGCTGATCGCGGCCAGCAATTGGCCTACGCTATCGTGAAGCTCCCGGGCAATGCGCTTGCGCTCCTCATCTTGCATGTGCTGCAGACGCGAGGCGAACTCGATCTGCTGTTTCTGCGACGAAAGGTCGGTGATGAGAACTCCGGTTGCCGACCTGTCGCGAGACAAGACGCTGAAAGAAAAATTCGCCGGGATGAGATTGCCGTCGGCCAGTTGCAAACGCATTTCGCCTTCGCTCGACCCGCTGCGGGACTCTTGTTGCAACGTCTGACATAGCGGCTGATCTGCGGTTGCGAGCAGGTCGTGCAAGAGCCGGCCAATGACTTTCTCGCGAGGCAGACCCAATAACTGCGCCAGGCTGAGATTGCAATAAAGAATGCATCCGCTGGAGTCCAGCATGGCCGCGCCCTGTTGCATTCTCTCGACCAGGGCGCTGTAGGGCAGATCGGAACCCTCCAGCGTGTAAACGCGGTGACCTTCGGGCTCCTCGATGACAAATGCGTCCACGGCGCCGAACTGAATGGCGCGCAACGTCTGCTCAGCCTCTTCCATTAATTGCGTGGCAGGGATGGGAACTAATTCGGGCCTCTGGCTTGTCATTTGAACCTCCGAGCTGTCGACGAGCTTGTTCTACTTACGCACTTGCTGCAACTTCACTTCTCCGGCGCGGCCGGCCGCAATTGCAAACCGACTAGCGCCCGTTCCGTATCGCGGAGATCGCCCACAATTTTGCGCAGCGGTTGAGGCAGCTTTCGCACCAGTGTGGGAATGGCGAGGATCTGATCACCCGCGGCTAGCTGCGGGTGTTTGACCAGATCGACAACCTCAATATTGTAGCGCCCTTGCAAATGCTCTTCGCATATTTTTTTGAGGTTCGCGAAGGCGGTGATGGAACGCGGCGTTTGGCCTGCAATATACAATCGCAGCTCCCATACCTCGCTATCTGGCCCTTCGTGGGTTTCTGCGATTTCCTGAAGACTCTGTGGCTCGGCAGTTGACTTCTTCATGAACTTCTACGTCCTTTCGGAACGGCTGCGACCTTCGGGGCGTCAGAACGACGGCTGCGCGCCATGGCCGCGCGGTTTTCAGCGATAAACTTTTCCCGCGATGCGTCTTGCTCGTTCGCAGTGTCGGCTTCCTCTTCCTCCAACTCAAACTCTTTGCGCAGCGCGTTAATCCGCGCCTCTAATGCTTCCCGCTTGCGCTGCAACTCTCGCTGCCTGCGCTCCGCTTCCTGCTGCCGCACCAGCAGGGCAGCCTTTTCACGGGATTCCTGCGACAATCGCGAGGATCCAGTGAGTACGCCCTCTGGTCCAACATACACGTCGAGCAGATCGACACCACGCGGGGTGAGCACAAACTCGCGCAGTTGGTTGGAGTGCGCCGTGCCGCGCGATTTTAAGACGTACAGCGCGCGATTCCGTTCCCCGTTTAATTCAATGTCGCGCACGAACAGCCAACTGTCCACGATCGAAGAAATATCTACATCGGTCTTTTCCAACGCCTCTCCACCGGACGTCAGGTTGGTGAGAAACGCTGTGACGCCGCCTTGTTTCAAGAAGTCGATCAGGCGGATCAACATGGTATGGGCATCACGACGATTGCCCGCCTGGATCAGGCTGCCTACAGGATCGAGCACCACCACCTTCGGCTTGAATTCATGAACGATCTTATGAATCATGGCCAGGTGCATTTCCAGCCCGTAGAGCGTTGCCCGGCTGGAATGAAATTGAAGCAGATTTTTCCGGATCCACGGCTCCAGGTCTAAACCGATGGATCGCATGTTGCGAACCATCTGACCGGGAGACTCTTCGAAAGAGAAATAGAGACAGCGCTCGCCGCGTTCGCAGGCAGCGTTGACAAAGTGCACCGCCAGACTGGTTTTGCCGGTGCCCGCCGTGCCCGAGACTAAAACCGTAGTTCCCCGATAAAATCCTTCGCCCCCCAGCATGGTATCCAGCCGGGGAACGCCGCTTGAGATTCGCTCTTCACTCACGTCATGCTGCAGGCCCAGAGAGGTTACGGGCAAAACACTGAACCCGCCTTCATCAATCAGAAATGGATATTCGTTGGTGCCGTGAGCGGTGCCGCGATATTTGACGATGCGAAGGCGGCGAGTCGAAACCTGATCCGTGACCCGATGATCGAGCAAAATGACGCAATCGGAAACGTACTCTTCCAGTCCGTGCCGGGTGAGAGCGCCTTCGCCACGCTCGGCGGTAATCACGGCCGTAACGCCTTTGTCTTTCAGCCAGCGAAACAGCCGTCGCAGCTCCGCCCGCAAAATGCCTTCATTCTGCAATCCGGCAAACAAATTTTCGATGGTGTCGAGGACTACGCGCTTGGCGCCGATCGAATCGATGGCAGCTCCGAGCCTGATGAAAAGTCCCTCTAGATCGTAATCTCCGGTTTCGTCAATCTCGCTCCGTTCGATGCGGACATAATCGACGACCAGCTTTTTCTCCGAGGCCATCTCGTCCAGATCGAAACCCAGCGAGCGAACGTTTTGCGCCAGTTCGGCGGCCGTCTCTTCAAACGCCATAAACACGCCGGGCTCGTTATACTCGATGGCGCCGCAAACCAGGAATTCCATCGCCAGCAGAGTTTTGCCAGCGCCGGCGCTGCCGCAAACGAGAGTGGGACGACCTCGCGGGAAACCACCTGCGGTAATCTCATCCAAACCCTGGATGCCCGTAGGTGCTTTGGGGAGACTGCGATCTTCTTTGATATTTTTTCGTTCGGACTTGCTCATGCTGGGACCTGGGCGCACGTTTAGCGACGCGTGCAACTTTGTTCCTCGCTTGGCCCAATACTCGACCCTAACGTTTAGCAGAGGTCAGCAAAATCAATCAAGTTCTATTACCAGTAACGTTAGGAAAGTAAGGGGAGTGGAGTATATCAGATATAAAACCGTAACATCCGTAGGGTGTCCTACATTCATTTGTGGGGAAAGCGAAGGTTCGAGCCCGGGCGGCTATCCTACAACCATCCCTTAGTGCGAGCCAGGCGAGCCGCTTCTACGCGGTTGCTGGCACCCAATTTGCTGATCGCTTCGGAAAGGTAATTTCGTACCGTGCCGTCGGAGAGCCCCAGCTCGCCAGCGATATCGCCGCTGGCCATGCCTTCCCCCGCGAGTCGAAGCACCTGGCGTTCGCGGTCGGTGAGCGGGTCCAACTCGCCCCAGGCTTCCGTTGCCAGTTCGGGATGAATCACCCGCAGGCCCTGGTGGACGCGGCGTACGGCGTCCGCGAGCTCCTCGGCGCGCATGTCTTTCAATAAATATCCTAGAGCTCCAGCCTCCAACGCACGCCGCAAATATCCCGAGCGCGCAAATGTAGTAACGATGACTACACGCGTGCCCATGCGCCGCCGCTTTAGTTCCGCGGCAACGTCAAGGCCGCTCATGTGCGGCATCTCAATGTCGGTGATGAACACGTCGGGTTTATTCGCGAGCACGGCTTCGAGCGCTTCTTTGCCGTTTCGTGCTTGCGCCACCACCGAAATGTCCCCCTCTATGGCGAGTAGAGCGGCGAGCGCACCAAGCACCATCCCCTGATCTTCGGCGAGCACTACGCGAATGGTTTTGCGGCCTTCTTTCGCCGCTTCTCTCGCGCTTTCCCTTAGGGGATTCAATTCAAGCACCCGTCGCGTTCTGGACGCAGTTCCTTAAGAGGCAGAGTGATCGTGAGCGTGGTGCCCGCTTCTGTGCTGCGGCTGAGAGTGCCGCCGAGCATTTCCACGCGCTCGCGCATGCCGCGCAATCCATTGCCTTCGCCGTTCGAGGCGCCGCATCCATCATCCTGAATTTCCAGGCGGCAAGAGCCGTTCTGTTGCTCCAGGCGCATGCGGCACGTGCGCGCCCGCGCGTGACGCACCACGTTGGTCACCGCTTCGCGCACCGCCAGTGACAAAACACTTTCCTGGACAGCTGGAAGCTTCACTGTGGTCGCGGCATCGCATTGCACAATGACCCCGGCGGTTTCGAGCGTGGTCTTGGCTTGCGCAAGTTCGGCCACCAGGCCTTGCGAACGATAGCCGCGAATGGCATCGCGCACGTCGGAGAGCGCCTGGCGCGAAATCTGTTCGACTTCGCCTATTTCCTTTCGTGCTGCCTGGGAATCGCGATCGATCAGCTTGCCGGCGAGTTCCGACTTCAGCGTGATGACCGACAACGTGTGCCCAAGGACATCGTGAAGATCGCGCGCGATGCGCTCGCGCTCGGCCACTTTGGCGAGGTTCTCGATCTCGTCGTTGGCCCTGCGCAGTTTCCGGTTGATGCGGTTGCGCTCGGCAAAAAATGTATTTCCTGCGCCGATGATCATGGGAAATAGTGAGGAGTAGAAAAGCGTCCAGCCGCTGACGTGGAGCAACATTCCTTCGAGAGCGCCGATGCCACCTATCGTGAGCAGGCCCAGAACTGCGGAGGTTTGCGTTTCAACGCAAAACGGAAGCATGGCGGACGGCGAATATGTAGAAGGTGCAGGCGCCCTGGTTCATCGGTTGGAACAGGATGCCGAGCAGTATCATTCCGCCGATGTGAACCAACCCCCGAGGATTCTGCAAAACGAACAGTCCGAAATAAAGGCAGAGAAATATAACTGCGCCGATGCCATCGAGCAGCCAAACTCTGAAGCTGGCGTGACTCATTATGGGATCGATGAAAAAAAATCCGAGATAAGCGACCCACAGGAGCGGACTCCATCCGTGTTCTCTGTCCCGGAAGATCGAGCGCAGCGGCCTGAGTTGAAATATCCGCGTGCCGGAAGGGTGCTGGTCGAGTTGGCGCGCGCTGATGATTGGCATCTCTTCTATTTTCGACCTTGGAGTCAATTTCTGCCAGTTCCGAGCGTGGGCCGAGCCGCGTACCAGACAAAGACAGCGGCAGGAATCAGCAGCACAAGCCACTTCTCGCCGCCGAACAGAGCGACCAGCCCCAGGCAGATCAGAACTGTCGTCCATCCCATCGATTTTTTCGAATTCGCGCTCATGTGCAGAAAACCTTTAACTACAGTTTCAGGGTTTCAAAGTTTCAAAGTCTGAGAGTTTCAAAATCGCCGAACGCGGTTGCGGTGTCTACCTTGAAACTTTGAAACGTTGAAACCTTGAAACCTTGTTTTATCCATACATTTTTTCCTGATCGCGCTGGAACCCGATGCGTGCGACTCCCAGGCAGATCATGGTGAAAGCCAGCAATACTTCCCAGTGCGTAGCGGACGATTCATGGCGTCCGGCGCCGACGATTCCCAAAGCCAGTTGCGATAAGTGATAAGGAGGAAGCGCGAGCGCGATCTGGCGCACCACTTTCGGCAAGAACATGAAAGGCACCCACAACCCACTGCAGAACGACATTGGCAAATAAATCAGGTTGATGGTTGCGGGCGCTGAGTTTGGGCCGGTGAAATATCCGAGAGCCAGTCCCATGGCGGAGAAGGGCAGGGAACCGGCAACCAAAGTCGCCATCAGCTTGGCGAATTCCATGACGGGCATGCGCACACCGCCGAGCGCGACTCCAAGCGTGAACAGCGCGACCACGATTACGGCGCTGAAAATCATGCTGGTGATTACTTTGGCTGCGAAGTACGCGAAGGGCGGCATGGGGCTGGCGCGTTTCACCTGCAGCCATCCGAGGCCGCGGTCCGAGGCGAGACCTGCCGCTGTTCCGAACAACGAGGCGCCCATCACACCAAAAGTTCCGTAGGTCGCGATGAGATAGGTGGGAACGTGCGTACCGTTAATCGCTTCTTTGGCATTCAGCACCAGGCCGAACAATACGTAGAACATGATTGGGAAGCTGAGAACCGACGCGGTGTACATGCGAAGCCGAAGATTCTTCAGAAATTCGTATTTCGCTTCCTTCAGGTAAATGGTTGCGGTGTGATGAGGCGACCGCTGAGTTCGCGCCTGGTTCAACACTATGGTTGCGCTGCTCATGGCATTCTTCTCCCGGTCAAGAATTTCAATTGGAATGATTTGCTGCCGTGTCCTGGGTGAGCGCGAGGAACGCTTCTTCGAGTCCAGCACTCGTAATTTCGAGTCCTGAAAGTTTCGCGTCACGGGCCAGCAGCTCGCGGACGACCGGTTCAGCCTCGGCGACGCTAAGTTCGATGGCTTCGCGATCTTCTTTAATCTCGGAGACGCCGGAAATCTGCCGCAGCGTGTTCAGGCTCAGGCTGGTAATGCAGCGAATGCGCTTGCCCGCAGTTTTCGCTTTGATTTCCGAGGGTGTTCCTTCCGCAATAATTTCGCCCTGATTGAGAACGGCAATCCGGTCGGCAAGCGCGTCCGCCTCCTGTAAATAATGGGTCGTGAGCAGAACGGTTTTGCCGCGATCGACCATTTTGCGTATCTCATCCCACAACAATCGCCGCGCTTCCACGTCGAGCCCGACCGTAGGCTCATCCAGAAAAAGCAGGTCGGGATCGCCGCAAATCGCCAGCGCGAAAAGCACTCGTTGTTTTTGTCCGCCGGAGAGATCTCCGAACTTGCGATCGCGCAATTTTTCGAGGCCGGCAGTGACAAGAATTTCAGCCGACGACATCGGCTTTTGGTAATAACTGGAAAAAAGATCGATATGCTCGCAGACGCGCAAAGTTTCCGGGACACGGCCTACTTGCAGCATCGCGCCTGTGCGCATGCGGTTTTCAGGATTCGTCGGGTCGACGCCAAAAACCTGAACTCGTCCCGTGTTCGGCGGCATCAATCCCAGCAGCAACTTGACAGCAGTGGTTTTGCCGGCGCCGTTTGGGCCGAGAAGCGCCACCACCTCGCCGGCGCGCACGCGGAAATTCACTTCGCGTAGGGCTTTGACGCTGCCGTAGTTTTTATTTACGCCTTCGAGACTGGCAACGATTAAATCTGAACCAGCACTGTTGGCCTGCTGCGGCTGCTCGATTGTCGCAATCATTTTTGTCCTCCGTGAATCAGGCGTGTGCGGCGCAATCTCTCTGGTTGCATGATTTTCTAGTTGCATCATGATCGACCAATAAAGGACGCACCAGTGCCATCCATCACGCGTGGAGCGTGACAAATGTCATTTTCGGCGAATGTGTCTTTCACTTGGGGATTTCAACGGCGTCAGGAATTGACGTTCCGGTAGCGGCAAACAAAAGGGCGGGAGTGCCCTTTTGTCTGTTACGAAATCCGAACAACCGCGGGGGATTAACATAAATGATAAGAGCGCTTAGTTCGCGCTGTTTGCTGCAGTCAGTTAGGTATTTGCCTTGCCTGACAAGGCTTGTGGCATGTTCTGAATTTGTAACAAGATCGCCAAGGTAGGTTTTTTGCACAATTCATAGTTACAATGCGCCCCTGCCTTTGGTATGATTCACCCACTTTTCTTTGGAGGCGAACCCGATGCTCCCGGCGGGAAAAAGTCTTCGCACCCTGCGCGAGAAACTCGGCCTGACCATGCGTGACGTGGAGACCTCGAGCGCGCGCGTTGCCGACAAATATCGCAACGAGGAATTTTCCATTCCTCCAAGCCGCCTGTCCGATATTGAGACCAAAGGCATTCTGCCCAGCATTTACCGGCTCTATACGCTCTCGGTAATTTATCGCCGCGATGTTCGCGAGCTGCTGTCCTGGTATGGCGTTGACCTGAATAACATGGCTGCCGATTTGGGTTTGGTCGCTCCGCCCAAATCGCACCTTTCCGATGCTCTGGCAGGATTGTCTTCGGTGCAGGTTCCGGTGCGCATGGATCCTGGCTTCGACGAACGCCGCACCAGCAATTTGGGCCGGATGGTGGAGCAATGGGGATTGGTTCCGATCGCCTATCTCGCGCAATTTGCCAACACCGATTTTACTTATGGTTATGTTGGTACCCACGATTTCACCATGTATCCCATCTTGCCTCCCGGAAGTTTCATCCAAGTGGACGAATCGAGGAATAAGGTTCTGGAAGGCTCGTGGCGCTCCGAATATGAACGCCCGATATATTTTGTAGAAACCCGCGATGGCCACACCTGCTGCTGGTGCAGCATGCGCAAAGAAGAAATTATTCTGCAACCGCATCCGCTCTCTCCGGTTCCGATTCGCATTTTGCGTCATCCGCAGGAAGCGGAAGTGCTCGGCCAAATCGTAGGAGTGGCTATGAAATTGACCGAGTGGCACGCCCTCGATTCTTCTCCAGGCGCGAAAGGGCAAGCAGCACTGAACTAAGGTGGGTGGCTGCTGGGGATGCATGATCGTCCCCGGGCAGCAATTCCTCCAGGTGCTCACGCATTCCTTCTACAAAAGCCGATGCCGCTACGCCAGTAGCACGGCTTGATTCTTCCAGGTCGGCAACCAGAGACTCCAAAGGTGTCCGCAACACGTCGGCGACAACTTCAGTGTGGGCTGTCTTGAGGGCGCGCTCCGCCGATTCGGGGCCGTGGATGAGTTCCATCCCCCAATGCTCATATCTTCCCTGGCGGCGCCGCAACGAGGCAAGATAAGCCAGCTTCCCCAGCAGTCCTGAAACGGCCGCCAGCGTCGTTTCTTTCACATCCTGCAGAGCCGATTTCAACGTCATTTTGGTGCGGATTCTTGTTACGAATTCCGAACGGTCTGAGGGTCTTTCGTTACGTGGTAGAGCGGGGCGCGTCCATGAAATTATCACGGTCTAACGCGCAGTCACAAGGAGAAAACCACCGTGAAACGAGCCCTACTCATCCTCGGAGCCGCTGTGCTCTTCCTTAACACTTTAGTAATACCAACCGTAGTCCGGGCCGATGGCGGCGGTACAGGCGGCGGTTGTGGCACAACGATGTGCAAACCCTAAAAGTTGAAGTATGCATGAAAGATCGGAGAGTTGAACGCCCAGCTTGCCGATCTTACAAAAACCGAACAAGAACCATTACGACATTGCCGCCTGCAGCCATGCGCTGTATAGTTCACAACGTCTATGCTGCAGGCGCACTCACTCCTTTGGCACTACCTCTGGGTTGCGCCTAACGTCCTACTGTTGGTTCTCGCCATCTTGCTTCGGAAACGTCGTTCAGCAATTCAGCCGCGAATCTTTTTCGCATTCGCAATTCTCAGCTCGATCGGTGAACTGGCGGTGTATGCTGCCGATGTCCTGCCACCGGTCGATGCCACGACGTTCTGGTACGTCGATTGGGCAGACTTGGTACTCGAAGGAGTGCTGAAATTTGTGCTGATCGGCGAGATTTTTGCTCTGCTTTTCGGCTCGTATGCTGCTTTGGCGCAGCTAGGAAAAACGGTCATCCGCGGAGCGGGGATCGTTCTCGTCTTTGCAGCCGCGATGGCGGCCGCCTACGCCCCAAAGAACGAATTCTTTGGCATTATCTCCGGTGCTAACCTCCTGAAACAGACCACATATCTGATTGAATGCGGTGTTTTAGTATCCATTTTCCTGTTCTCTGCATACTTCCACCTCTCATGGCCCAGGCAGGCTTTCGGAATCGCCTTGGGCCTAAGCGTTTCAGCCTGCATACACTTGTCCACATGGGCTCTGATCGACAATAGCGGCTTGCCACACTCCACGCGCGTGATGCTCACATTCGTCAACATGGCCACCTACCACGCCTGCGTCTTGATTTGGTTTTATTACCTGCTCGTGCCTGCAAAAGTTGCCACGAAGTCTGCGGTTCCTTTGCCTGAGAATAATCTCGACGTCTGGAACCGGGAACTGGAGCGTCTTGTACACCAATGACAATCGCAATCATTCTGGTTATCGCCGCCGTGCTGGCGCTGGTTTTCATCCTTGGCGTTACGCTTTCCCGCAGTCTGCAGATTTCCGGCAACGCAAGCCTGGCCAAGCAGATACGACCCATTGACGTGCAGGCCTTCCGCAATCTTGTCGATCCTGCGGAAGACGAATATCTCCGGCGGCGTTTGTCGGGCCACGAGTTTCGTGTAGTTCGGCGCAAACGGCTGCGCGCTATGGCCGCCTACGTTCAAATTGCCGGGAGTAACGCTGCAATTCTAGTGCGCACGGGACAGGCGGCTTTGTCCGCCGCAGACGCTCCCACAGCCGAGGCCGCTCGCCGGTTGATCGACAACGCACTTTTGCTTCGGCGCAATGCAGCTTTCGCGCTACTCAGAATCTATATTGCGCTGGCGTGGCCGAATTCCGGTCTCGCCGCAGCGCCGGTTCTTCACAACTATGAGCAATTGGACGGCTCCGCGATGTTGCTGGGCAGGCTGCAGAATCCAGCGGTGCCGGTACGAATCTCGGCGATCTGATGCGTTAGATGGCAGCCGAGTTTTTCGAACGCAGCCTGGCGACCTCAACGGTTCATATTTCCAGCTCTGAAATCATCGGAAAAGCTTGGTTTGGTTGCGGGATGTTCCTGATTCCTCACTTGTTTTCGCTTGCCATTCTGTTATAAAACCACCGGGATTCATTCGTTCCAGATCATTTTGTGACTACATCGGTTATTT
This sequence comes from uncultured Acidobacteriaceae bacterium, assembly GCA_963801885.1. Classification (GTDB taxonomy): domain Bacteria; phylum Acidobacteriota; class Terriglobia; order Terriglobales; family Acidobacteriaceae; genus Sulfotelmatobacter. The sequence goes on along the minus strand of CAWDGL010000008.1, from coordinate 24,553 downwards.
GCCACGGGATTCATTCCCGTCGTCTGCCCGCCTTCGCGACCGCAAGGGAGAACCTTATGATCCGCACAGCGAAATCTGCCATCTTGATTTACTTTTGCCTGCTATTTTCCGCTCTCGCTTTCGGTCAAGGAGGCGTTGCCGCCGGTGATTTGCACGTCACTGTTAAAGACCCCACGGGGAATGCGGTGACGAATGCGACCGTGACCGCGCGCGATGTGGCGAAAGGTCTGGAGCGCGCCGCCACCAGCGACGGACAGGGCGGATACAGCGTTCGCCAGCTACCGCCCGGCTCTTATTCGGTCACGGTGGAGACTCCCGGATTTACAAAGGTGGAAAATACCGGCGTGAGCATTACCGTCGGCGGACTGGTGGAACTGCCGATCACGCTTTCGGTGGCGGGCGGCAAAGAAGTGGTTGAAGTCAATGCGCAAGGAGAACTAGTCGAAACCTCGCGCACTTCCACCACCGATACCATTGGCGAGCGCCGCATCGACAATCTGCCTATCAACGGCCGCAACTACATCAATTTCACCCTGACCGACTCGCAGGTTGTCCGCGACAACGCGCCCAATACCGGGGCTGCGCCCACCTCTGGACTCAACATGAGCGGACAGCGCGCTCGCTCCAACCTCGTCAATGTTGACGGCGCCGACGCGACCGACAACTCGACCAATGGTGTGCGTTCCACCGTCTCGCAGGAAGATGTGCAGGAATTTCAGATCATCACGAATAACTACGCGGCAGAATATGGCCGCGCCGCCGGAGGCGTGGTCAACATCATCACCCGCTCCGGATCGAACGGCTTTCACGGCGATGTCTTCGGCTTTCTTCGCAATCGAAATTTCCAAGCTGTGAATCCCTTCAGCACCGTTCCGAATCCTGCTTATACGCGCGTGCAGGCCGGCACAGCCTTCGGCGGCGCGATCAAGAAAGATAAGTCTTTTTACTTTTTCTCGTACGAAGTTACGCGCCGGCACGAGACTGGATTTTCCAGCATCGGACAGGGAAATTTCGGGCTGGCTCCGTTCGATGCATCGGCATTTTTCGGCGCTCCCGCCGGCAGTGTGAACCTTCAGCTCACGCCCGAGCAAATTGGTTTTCTCGGGAACCCTGCCGTTGATGGTGCGCTGGCCAATCCTCTATTCGCTGGGGAAGTGGCAACCTATCTCGGCCTTGCTGGAGCGTCTTCAGGGATGGCGGTAAACGGCGCGTGGCCCGTTGGCTTAACCGGTGGAATTCCTGGGGTTGCGGGTTTTCCCACCAGTTGCACAGCCCCACCATGTTTTGTGCCAGCGTCTTACCAGACGCTCGCTTCGCAGGAAGGGAACTTTCCAGTCTTCGAGGGCACGAGCCTTTATTCGCTTCGGTTGGATCAGAACATCGGCAATAGCCATCGCTTGACGTTTCGCGTCAATGTCAGTCCGAGCACCGTCACTGGAATCGAAGTCAGTGGTGAGGATCAACCGTTCGGACAGAACGCCTACTCGCGTACTTCGCAGCAGACCTACCGCGACGTTGCTGGCGTTTTTCAGGACACGTGGACCATTGGCACGAGTAAGGTGAATGAATTCCGCTTTCAATATGCACGCCGCGGACTCTCGTATTTCTACAACACCCAGATTCCTGGCGGCTCCGATCCGGCGGTAAACATTCCCGGCTTCGCGTATTTCGGCCGCGAACCTTATTCCTACATTCAGCGCGTCGAGCAGCGTTATCAATTCACCGACAACTTCTCCTGGACCATCGGCCGCCACAACACGAAGTTTGGCGCAGACCTCAATTATCTTCCGCTGACCGCAATCTTCACGGTTAATTACGGAGGAGTTTACGACTTCGGCAGTTTCAGCGCCTCTTCTCTGGGATTCACATCTCCCATTCCCAACGCTCCATTTCCTGACCTCTCGCCGGTGCAATCGTACGGCGCGGGTCTGCCCGGAGATTTTATTCAGGGCATCGGCAGCCCCAGCGACTCATTCAGAAATATTCCGATCGGCGCTTTCTGGCAGGATTCGTGGCGCGTCAATCCGAATCTCACGCTGAACTACGGCATTCGCTATGACGTGGAAATTCCGCCCAGCTTCAGGCCGCCTCAAGGACTGGCGCTTCCCGCCTACAACCTGCTCGGCCTGCAAAAGGGAATTCATGCCGATACCAACAACATTCAGCCGCGAATTGGCATGGCATGGGACCCCAGCGGTAACGGCAAGACGGTAGTGCGTATGTCGTACGGAATGTTCTACGACCATCCGCTGCTCGGACTTTATTTTCTCGGCGACGCTTCCGATGGATCTTCCAGTGGTCAGTTGGCTTTTGCCGGAACTTCTGTCTGCTCGGGCCCCGGTAGTCCCAGCAATCTGAACGCAATTACAATTTTTCAAGGACTGCCAATCAACCAACCTAGTCCGGCCAACCCATGTGCGGCCACTCTGCTTCCCGGCACGGCCACGGCCATGGGATACCTGCCCAATCAACAACAGTTTCAAGCTCTAAATTTTCCTCAGTCCGTCTTTCTCAACCAGAATTATCTGAACCCGTCAACATTCTTGCCGCTGGCGTTTCAGCCTTTCGGCTATCCACAATCGAAGAACTTCGTCTATGCCTATGCGCAGCAGGCGAATGTCACAGTCGAACGTGATCTCGGTGACGGCTACGCTCTTAGCCTTGCCTACAACTTCAACGGTGGACGTCACCTGAACCGGCCGATCAACGCCAACACCATTCGCGGCGACTTGATGGTGGCCAACTTCAATGCCGCACTCGCGGCGGGACAAACCCCGGCCAGCCCGTTTACCGTGGGCAGCGGAGCTTTACCCTGCGGCACCGGCGCGCTCGGTCCCTGGGTCAGTTCCGCACTGATGAATTTCTTTCGTCCCGGAGGCTTGAATCCTTCCATCGCTGGAGCCCTCATTGCCGCTGGGCCAACGGCGATTCCCTGTGTGCAGCTCGCCGAGTCGATCGAGAGCGGCCTCACCAGCCAAGGATTCAACGCGAGCTGCGCGCCTACAGTGACCGGTGGATTCACCGGCTGCGTTCCATTCGGCGACATGGACGCGAATTATTCCAATGGCAGCTCCGTGTACCACGGGTTCAGCGCCAACCTGCGCAAGCGCTTCAACCAGCATTACGAATTTCTCGGTTCCTACACCTGGTCGCACGCCATCGACGACTCCACCGATCTGGAATCCACATTGACGCCACAGGACAGTTATTACCCTGGCGTCGACCGCTCAACGTCGCTCTTCGACCAGCGCCATCGCTTCGTCTTCAGTGGAGTTTTTCAGAGCGGAAAGTTGAGCGGCAGCGGTTTCATGCGCAAAGCTCTCAGCGACTGGACCTGGGCTCCGCTGCTTGAAATTGCCTCCGGCCGGCCCTTCAATATCATTACGGGCAACGGCGACAATCTTCAGCTCTCGTCTCTGACCGGACGCCCCAACACATTCATCAATCCGATTTGCACGGCCTCCGGATACACGCCGGTCAATTCCAAATACTCTTCCACGGGAGTTTTTCAGGAACCGTGCATTCAAGCCTTCGCCGCAACTCTAACCACGCCGACTCTATTGCAACTCGACGGCAATCTTGGCCGCAACGCCGGCGTGCAGCCCTGGACCGTCTTTGACGACATGCGTGTCTCGAAGCGTATTTACTTCGGCGAGCGCTTCAATATGGAATTGATCGCCGACATGTTTAATGTCGCCAACAAAATGAATGTGGCTGCGGTCAGCCCGTTGTACACCAACGCGGGAATGGCGACGGCCGCCTACGATCCACGGCAGTTCCAATTCGCGATGAAGCTGTACTGGTAAGCGGTACGTAGCGGCGGACGCATTCGTCCGCCGTCGGACCTCGGACCTCGGACCTCGGACCTCGGAGCTCGGACCTCGGACCTCGGACCTCGGACCCCGGACCCCGGACCTTGGATCGTGCCTTCGGACTTCGGTCGCGAAAGCGCGTTGTAAACAGTTCGAGTACGGACAGCTCAGAGCCTGCGAAAAGATTCCGATTCGTATACAACACGGCTTCGGAGTCCGTGAAAGATTCCGATTCGTATCAGGGCACGGCTTCAGCCGTGCCGACTGGAGCCGCATAGGATAAGGGCTTTAGCCCCTGCGACTCTCGCCCCCGCATCGCGGATTCGACTCGGCAAGGAACTCAAGCCGAGGTCCACGGTCCGAGGTCCGCAGTCCGCAGTGTTACACTTTCCGTTCACCCATCCTTGGCGCTAGCCGGAGTCCATTCCTCAATGTCTGAAACGCAAATGCCCAGCGCGCAAACGCGCGTGGTCCGCGAACCTCACCGCGGAGTCTATGACCGCGAGTCCATCTACAAGATTCTCGATGAAGGATTTCTCTGCCATATTGGCTTCGTGGTCGACGGCCAACCCTTCGTAATTCCAACTTCGTACGGGCGCAAAGATGCGACCCTTTACATTCACGGCTCGGCGGCCAGCCGCATGCTCCGTCAAATGAAAGAGGGCGTGCCGGTCTGCATCACTGTCACATTACTCGACGGACTCGTTCTCGCTCGCTCGGTTTTCAATCACTCGATGAACTACCGGTCAGTCGTGATTTTGGGCCAAGCGGCGCTGGTGGATGATCCAGAGGAGAAGCTGGCGGCTTTGAGAACTCTATCGGAACACATTCTGCCCGGCCGCTGGGATGATTCGCGCCAGCCGAACGCGCACGAACTGAAAGCTACCTCGGTGCTGCGCGTGCCGATCGAGGAGTTCTCCGCGAAAGTTCGCACCGGGCCGCCAATCGATGACGAAGAAGATTATTCATTCCCCACATGGGCAGGGATAGTGCCGCTGGAGATGGTTGCCGGCACTCCGGTGAATGACGCGCGCCTTGATCCGGCTCAAGAGGTCCCGGCCTACGCGAAACACTACACCAGAAATCGCTAGGCCGGTCTTACATCTGCTTTTGTGAGGAGCTAAAATTCAGCTCACCGTTTCGGCGATCCGTTTACTCAGCTGCCACTAGTAAGCATCCGGGTAAATATACGGATAGTCGTAACCCCACCACGGGCTATACCAGTACGAGGGCCAATACCAAAACGGATTCCAGATTCCCCAGCCGAAGCCAAGGCCAAAGCCCCAACCGCAACCCCAGCATCCTCCCCAGCCGAAACCAGGATAAAAGCCGCGACCATAAAAACCGCCGTGCCATCCGGCTCCAGCAAAGGCAGCACTGCGGCCGAACCCTGCAGCTCGCGCGCCCCCAAAAGAATGGAACTGGCCGTCCGCAATCGCGGCGTGAAAGTTTCCCGCGCCGGCGAAGCCCCGGCTCCAGCCAAATGAGGATCGCCCAAATGAGGACCCTCCGACAGAGGATCGTCCTGACAAGCCATTCGCGCCGCGAGCACTGCCGCCGGAACCCATACCTCTAGCCCCGCCATAACTCCGGCCCGAGTACCCACCCATCCTTCCGCCGCCGCCGCCGCCACGGTAGCCGCCGGAAGAATATCCTCCGGCGTGTGAGCCGCCGAAAGAGCCGCCGCCACCACGAAATCCTCCACCACCACCGCCATGGCCTCCGCCGCCATGCTGCGCAAGGGCCACGGCGGGAGCAAAAACGAGGGGGAGTGACGCGATTCCAGCGAGAAAAGCTTTGAACCAGATGGAGTGCTTCATATGAGTTTCCCGCACGCAGGGAGCGGTTCCAAGCAAGGCAACCGCCCGACTCTATTCTATTCCGCCCATTTCTATTTCTATGTAATCTTTTGTGACGCAATCCTCTCTATATTTGGAGTCACATTCCCGAACGGAAGTTGTCCGCCAGATGGAGCGCTGCCTCTGGCAGACGGTCAAGCCAAACTTATTGATGCACTCGGATCGAAGAAACAACCACTAAGGAGAGCGAAAGGGATCGCTCTGTCTTCTGTCTATTCGCCGCGGTCGGCTTCGCCTACCTGCCGCCAAAGCCGCGCCACGAGCCAGATGCACAGAGCGATCAGAATTGCAGCTACTACCGAAATCCAATGGCGCTTTACGACCCCGCCGAAAAGTTCGACGATCCCGGGTCCAAACCAAAGCACCAGGACTGACAGCATGCCAAAACGTAAAAATCTTCCCAGAAAAATTGCCACCAGGAAGTTGCGAAAGCGCATTTCGAATACGGCTGCGGCGAGCACAAAGATTTTGAACGGAGTGGGCGGCGGCAACATTCCCGGAAACATGAGCGCCCAGAACTGGTGGCGCTCGAAGGAAGCATGAATCTGCAGAAAGCGCTCTTCGGATATTCGCTTGCGAAGCAACTTCTCTCCCCCGAGATATCCCACGATGTAGAGCGGAATACTGCCCAGCGCCGATCCCAGCGACGCCATGGAGATGTAAAGCAAGATTCGCCGGGGTTGCCAATACACGTAAGTGGCAACGATAAAATCCACCGGCATGCCCAGCAGGGCGCTGTCGGCAAAGGCAATCACAAACGGCCCCCAGATTCCGAGCACCTTCATCAGGCCCAGAATCCACGCCGTATACCGCGCCAGCATGTGTCCAATACTCTTCAAGGGAAACAGCTAGTGTACGTGATGGAGAAAAGATGTGGCAGTCATTACTGGCGACGTCCGAGTCCCCTGTGGCCGTTTTCTTGGATGAACGTTCAAGATGAGAGTAGGGCCGTCAGTCCAATTTCATGGGAATGTTATGATGCGCGAATGCGCGAGCCGCTGTTTTGTCTCCGTCTTCTTTTCTTCGTGCTCGGCGTTGCCGGCACAGTTGCGTACGCCCAACAATACGACCTGGTGCTCGAGGGCGGACGCGTCATCGATCCGGAGACCCGGCTCGACGCTGTACGCAACGTGGGCATTCGCGATGGAAAAATTGCACGCGTAACCACGGAAGCACTGAGCGGACGCCGAGTCATCCGGGCCAGCGGCCTCGTCGTCGCCCCCGGATTCATTGACCTGCACCAACATGCCCAGGGCCTGGCCAGCCAGCAACTGAAGGCCTTTGACGGCGTGACCACTGCGCTGGAAATGGAAATTGGAGCGCGAAATGTCACAGAGTTTCTGAAATCCAAGCAAGGGAATTCGCTGATTCACTATGGCACCACTGCTAGCTATGTGGCTGCCCGGGCCCTGGCGTTCGGCGCACCGCTGCCCGAGGGAACCATCCTGCCGAAAAGCGGTCCGACTACCGATCAACCAGCCACGCCGGAACAGATTCAGCAAATGCAGCAACATCTGCGGGATCAAATTGATGCCGGCGGTCTGGGAGTCGGCATGGGGATCGAGTACGTTCCTGGCGCATCGCGCCTAGAAGTCATCGACATGTTCCGCGTCGCCGCCGAGCGCAAGCTGCCCGTCTACACGCACATGCGAAGCGCCGGACTCGTCGATCCTGGCGCCATTGAATCCACGGAGGAAGTCATCGGCGCCGCGGCCATTACTGGCGCGCCGCTGCACATCGTTCACATCAACAGCACATGCCTGCGCGCCGCGCCGGAATGCCTCTCGATGATCGAAGGCGCTCGCGCTCGCGGCCTCGACATTACCACCGAAGCATATCCTTATATCGCCGGCATGACTGCTATTAATTCTGCGGTATTCAATCCCGGCTGGCGGGAAAAACTTGGCATCGATTACAGCAATCTGGTTCTTCCCGACACCGGCGAACACCTCACCAAAGAACGCTTCGAAGAGCTGCACAACTCCAGCAAGACACAATGGGTGTTGATTTTCGCCAACCCTCAGGATGTGATCGACGCCATCATTCCCAACCCCCTGGTCATGATCGCGAGCGACGGACTTGAAAGCCACCCCCGCAACGCCGGTACGTACTCGCGCGTGATCGCGCAATATGTTCGCGAGAAAAAGACGCTCACGCTCATGGAGGCTTTGCGCAAGATGACGCTGATGCCCGCGCAAATGCTGGAGCGTTCGACTCCTGAGGCGCGGCATAAGGGACGATTGCAGGAGGGTGCTGATGCCGACATCGTAGTCTTCGATCCTCAAACCATTGCAGATCGCTCCACGTTTCAAAAGCCAATGGAACACAGCGTAGGTGTGCACTATCTGCTGGTGGCGGGAACACCGGTCATCGACGAAGAGAAGCTTGTCCCCGGCATATTTCCCGGCAAGGCGATCATCGGTCCGGGAAAAGCGAGTGCGAGTGCCGCTCGCTAAGAACGACGACTCATTAGCTTGTACTGGTCGAAATTCCCAAGTAATTATTCACCGATTCGACGGGCAAATTAAGGCTGATCGCAATTTGCGTAACGGTTTGGCCGTGATCATAGAGTTGATAGACGTGTTGCGCTTCGGTGAGCGTCACCGTGTCCGCGGAGACCTGAATATTTTGCGGAGCCGGCTGCGCCGCCGGGGCGGCGGCTGGAGTTGGGGAAGGGTTCGCCGCGGCGGGCGCAGCGATGGTCAATGAATCGGAGATGGAAAGAGTCATAAACAACCTCCTCTCGGCTTATCCAGCCAGATCGGCAGAATTTGCCGATTACTTGAGTGCAAATAAAGCCGCAGCGGGTCCGCGTATGGACGCGGTTTCAGATCGGGAAAATTGGGCGGCCGGACGGTTTTGCCTATAATCTTTTTGCGATGCCTGCCTTGCGCGACGCTGCAAAAAAAATCGAAAGCCTGCGGGACAAAATCCGTCATCACGAACATCTTTATTACGTTCTGGATCGTCCTGAGATCAGCGATGCGGAATTTGACGCGCTGATGCGGCAGTTGAAAGAGCTCGAAAGCGAGCATCCTTCGCTGGTAACGGCAGATTCGCCCACGCAGCGGGTAGGCGGCAAGCCGCGCGAAGGATTCGTCAAAGTGCGGCACTCCACGCCGATGCTGTCGCTCGACAATACCTACAACGAAGAAGAGTTACGCGACTGGGAGCGGCGGGTGCATGAATTAACCGGGCGCAATGAAGTGGATTATGTTTGCGAACTGAAGCTGGATGGCATGTCGCTGGCGCTGGTATATGAAGACGGGAGCCTGGCGCGGGGCGTGACGCGAGGCGACGGAACCGTTGGAGAAGATGTGACGCTCAATGTGCGGACTGTGCGCTCGATCCCACTGTCGATTTCGAAGGAGCGGCTAAAGAAGGCAGGCATTCCAGTCGACTTCGAAGTGCGCGGCGAGCTGCTCATGCCCACTGCGTCGTTCAAGAAGATCAACGAAGAGCGCGAACGCGCGGGTCTGCCGACATTCGCCAACCCGCGCAATTTCACCGCCGGTACGGTGCGGCAGCTTGACGCCAACATCACCGCCGAGCGCCGCATGGATTATTTTCCGTACATCCTGCTGCAGAACGGCCGCACCTACTTCGATCATCATTCGAAAACTCTGGCAGCCCTCGAGGGCGCAGGATTCAAGGTCAACCCAAACCACAATCTCGTGCATTCGATGGACGAGGTCTGGGCGTTTATTCAGGAGTGGGAAGGAAAGCGCGAATCTTTACCATATGAGATCGACGGGATCGTGGTGAAGGTCGACCGCATCGCCTTGCAAGATGAACTCGGCTTTACGGGCAAGGCTCCGCGGTGGGCGATTGCTTATAAGTATGCGGCGCGAGCAGGAATCACGAAGCTCGAAGACATTCGCGTGCAGGTGGGACGCACGGGAAAACTGACGCCTGTGGCGATGCTGGCGCCGGTTCTGATTGGCGGTACGACCGTGCGCAATGCCACGCTGCACAACATGGACGAGATCGAACGTTTGGGCGTGAAGATCGGCGATTGGGTCCAGGTGGAGCGCGGCGGCGACGTAATTCCGAAAATTGCGAAGGTAATCGACGGCCCGGAACATCCGCGCGGGACGCGAGAGTTCGTGATGCCGGAGACTTGTCCGGTTTGCGGCACGAAAATTGTTCGGACCGAAGGGGAAGTCGATTACCGCTGCGTGAATGCGAACTGTCCCGCGAAGCTGCGGGAGACGATTCTGCATTTTGCGTCGCGCGGAGTGATGAATATTGACGGCATGGGCGATGCACTGGTGACACAACTCACCGATCGCGGGCTGGTGAAAAACGTCGCCGACATTTATAAGCTGACGAAAGATGATTTGCTCAGTCTGGAGCGGATGGGCGATAAATCGGCGCAGAATATTCTCGATGAAATTGAGGCCTCGAAGAAGCTGCCGCTGGAGCGGGTGATTTACGGGCTGGGCATCCGTTTTGTCGGCGCGCGCACGGCGCAATTCTTGGCTGAGCATTTTGGTTCGATGGAAGCTCTCGAAAAAGCGACTGTGGAAGAGTTGCAGAATGTGAATGAAGTGGGGCCGCGCATTGCCGAGAGCATTGCGGAATTTTTCAGCATCGCCGCCAATCGTAAATTGATCGAGCGATTGGGCGCGGCTGGGCTGGTGTTTAAGGGCGAGAAGAAAGAACGCGGCACGAAGTTTGCGGGAAAGACGTTTGTGCTCACAGGCACGCTGGCGAAATACACGCGCGACCAGGCCAAGAAGATGATCGAGGACGCGGGCGGACGGGTCTCAGGATCGGTCAGCAAGAAAACCGACTACGTAGTGGCGGGCACGGATGCGGGCTCGAAACTGGAGAAGGCGAAAGACCTGGCGGTGCCGGTGATTGATGAAGACGGACTGGACGAACTGCTGGGTTAACGCGCCGAATTGTCTTTTAGTTTGGAAAAATAAGGCGTTGGTGCAGTTTGGCTACGCATTGGGCCGGTTAAGCCGGAGATCCTTCGCTACGCCTGAAAAACGGTTTCGCTCAGGATGACAAAGTTAGATAAAACGTCAAACCGCAAAATTAAGAACCGAGAACTGAGAACTGAGAGACTGAGACGAGAACTGAGAACTGAGAACTGAGAACTTCTATCCTCATCGGCGTCATCTCCGACACGCACGGCCTGCTGCGGCCTGAAGCTTTGCTGGCGCTGAAGGGATGCGAGCACATTATTCATGCTGGTGACATTGGCGCGCCGGAGATTCTTGAGGGCCTTGCAGCGATTGCGCCCGTGACCGCCATTCGCGGCAATGTCGATACTGAAGCGTGGGCGCGAAGACTCGCGGAGACTGAATTTCTGGAAATCGGTGGCGTCGGCATTTATGTGCTGCACGATCTAGGGACGCTGGATCTGAAGGCGAAAGCGGCGGGAATCCAAGTCGTGATCTCAGGCCACAGCCATGTGCCGAAACAAGATGTTCGCGATGGTGTGCTCTACTTCAACCCCGGCAGCGCGGGCCCGCGGCGCTTCAGATTACCCGTAACCGTGGGCAGACTGATTGCTGAAAATGGTAAGGTGCGGGGAGAGATCGTTCGGATTCTAGAATTAGGAAACAATCCGCCGCCTCATGTGTCAGTGTGATTGGCCGTATGTCAGCAAGGGAGATCCCTCGTCCCGCTGGAGAAAACGCGGGACCGGGATGACGCCGGATGTTTAGTGACTACCGGCGAAAGAGCAAAGAAAAACGATCAACGGAGAAGGGAATACAAATGCAATTCCGATGGTTGGGAGCGGTCTTACTGGGAGCGACTTTGTGCAGTGGGCCATCTGCGGCCGCGCAAGCCAACTCCGCGCCAATGCCAAGGCCTCGTGGAAGCTGGTGTGGAGCGATGAGTTCAACGGACCCAATGGTTCCGCGGTCGATTCGAACAAGTGGACTGCGGAAACTGGCGGAGGCGGCTGGGGCAATAATGAGCTTGAGTATTACACCGACCGCAAAGAAAATGCTTTCCGACACGATGGAAACCTCGTCATCAAAGTAATGCAGGAGAAATTCGCGGGGGATGGGGTCACGCGAAACTATACTTCCGCGCGATTGAAGACCCAGGGCAAGTTTTCACAGGCGTATGGGCGCTTCGAGGCGCGCATCAAGATTCCGCGCGGACAGGGGATCTGGCCAGCCTTTTGGATGCTGGGCGACGACATCGAGAAACCCGGCTGGCCCCAATGCGGCGAGATCGACATCATGGAAAATATTGGCAAAGAACCGGGCATGGTTCATGGAACGATTCATGGCCCGGGATATTCCGGCGAGAAAGGGATCAGTTCTTCTTACTCGCTGCCTGGCGGCCAGAAATTTGCCGACGACTTTCATGTTTTCGCGCTGGAGTGGGAACCGAAGGCAATCCGCTTCTATGTGGACGATCATCTTTACGCGACGCGCACTCCTGCCGACCTGCCTCCGGGAACGAGGTGGGTGTACGATCATCCATTTTTTATTTTGTTGAACGTGGCGGTGGGAGGATATTGGCCGGGGAATCCGGACGATTCCACCGTTTTTCCGCAGACCATGCTGGTAGATTACGTGCGGGTATATGAACGCGCAGCGTCGTCGAGTGCGCCGGCGCAACATTAACAGTCCAACGATGTGTCGGCTCTAAAATCCGGCAAATATTAAATCGTCAACGCCCTCTCTTCAGATAAAATCTGGAAAATTATTTGCAAGGAGAAAAAGAAAACGCATGAGTAAAGTACGAGTGCTAGCAGGCACGCGCAAAGGCGCATTCATACTTACGGCGGACGGCAAACGGCAGAACTGGGAAGTCAGTGGGCCGCACTTCGCCGGATGGGAGCTGTATCACCTGAAAGGCTCGCCGGCGGATCCCAATCGAATTTACGCCTCGCAGAGCAGCGGATGGTTCGGACAGATCATTCAACGCTCCGACGATGGCGGCAAGACTTGGCACCAACCGGGCACGCCGCCCGGTCAAGAACCCGCGCCTGGGCCGCCCAGGGCCGTGAGCAATAAATTCGTCTATGACACGTCACCCGAAACCGGGCACCCGTTGACCACCCACCAGTGGTATGACGGCACGCAACATCCGTGGGAGTTCAAGCGCGTGTGGCACCTTGAACCTTCACTCACCGATCCTGACACGGTCTATGCCGGAGTGGAAGACGCTGCCCTGTTTCGATCTACCGACGGCGGCGAAAATTGGCATGAACTGGCCGGTTTGCGAGGACACGGCACCGGCCCGAAGTGGCAACCCGGAGCCGGAGGCATGTGCCTGCACACCATCATTCTCGATCCCAGCAATCCAGAGCGGATTTACATTGCGATCTCCGCAGCCGGCGCTTTTCGCAGCGACGATGGCGGCAAAAGCTGGAAGCCGATCAACAAGGGTCTTTACTCGAAATACATTCCCAATCCAACCGCGGAGATCGGCCACTGCGTGCACCACATCGCCATGAATCCGTCTCGGCCGGGAGTGCTCTTCATGCAGAAACATTGGGACGTGATGCGGTCCAACGACGCCGGCGACCAATGGACCAAGATCAGCGGAAATTTGCCGACGGATTTTGGCTTCGCCATCGACATTCATTCGCACGAGCCGGAAACGGTTTACGTTATCCCAATCAAGAGCGACGGTGAGCATTACGTGCACGAAGGCAAGCTACGCGTCTTCCGCAGTCGCACCGGGGGCAACGAGTGGGAGCCGCTTACCAAAGGTCTGCCGCAGAAAGATTGCTACGTCAACGTGCTGCGCGACGCCATGGCTGTGGATACGCTGGATCAGTGCGGCATTTATTTCGGCACCACCGGCGGACAGGTATATTGCTCCGCCGATGCCGGAGACAGCTGGAATCCGATTGTTCGCGATCTTCCGGCGGTGTTGTCGGTGGAAGTGCAGACGCTGGGGTAAGAACGGCGCGCGAGGAAAGAACCCGTAGGCAAGAACGCCGGATGGGCATTTCCTAACCTCACCTTCTTCCGATGCGGGGATAGGACAAGTCCGACAGGAGAAAGATGAAAATACTTGTCATAGCAGTTGCGTGTGCATTCTTGCTGACAACCTTAGCGGCAGCTCAGGAAAAACCGACCGCCGCGCCAACCGCGAGCGCATCCGTCCTAGAAGCGAAGGTGCGCAAGGTTTGGGAGGACTTCAAGAATAAAAACAAACAATCCCTCGCCGCCTTACTCGATGATAACTTCCGCATGATTGAAGAGGGCTCCGGCGGTTTCGGCGACAAGAAGGCCGACATCGCTACGGTGGACGATTTGGAGCTCATCAACTACACGCTCAAAGATTTCACGGTGAAATCGCTTGGATCGCGCTCCGCTCTGGTTACCTATGTGGCGCACTATGAAAGTAAATATAAAGGCCAGACGGCAAAAGCGGACAGCATCTTCGGCGAAGTCTGGACTCGCAAAGACAATGACAACGACTGGAAGGCGCTTTACCTGCAGGAAACTTATATTCAGGCACCCACAGCGAACTGAACAAGTTGTCTCAGCAATACGTGTAAATCACCGACGACATTTATTGAAGCGAATGCAATGATCCGAATTGAACTTCCACAACATCTGCGGACTCTGGCGCACGTGGACCGCGAGCTAACTCTCGAAATAGCAGGCCCGGTTACGCAACGCACGGTGCTGGACGCGCTGGAGGCGCGCTATCCCATGTTGCGTGGCACCATCCGCGACCACGAAACGCAGCAGCGGCGCGCATTCCTGCGGTTTTTCGCCTGCGAGGAAGATCTTTCCCACGAGTCGCCAGACTCGCCGCTACCCGAAGCGGTCGCCTCCGGCAAAGAGCCATTCCTGATTATTGGCGCGATTGCCGGCGGCTGGATGTAGTCGAGGACTAAGGTTTGACTCTATCCTGCGGGTTGCGGGAGCGGCCAGGTCGGAGGCGGTTCTTGCAGTGGAGCAGAAGGATAGAGAACCACGCTCAATGGCCGGTAGCGCGCGGCGAAAAAGTAAATCGCATACGCCGGGAAGAACACAATCGCCGGGACTGCGAGCAGCGAAACCAAATAGAGAAAGATCGCAAGCACAATGCATCCCACAACCACGGCTATCGTGATCGTATAAACATTCCAAGTGAGGCCCGCGTTTTTTCCCGTCACCAGAGCAATCACTGTCATGATTGCGGTAGGAACCGCAACCATCAAACCAAGAATGAGCGAGGCGATGCCGATCAGGATTCCGGCGGCGATCGCCAGCACAATTTTCAGTCCTACATAGCCAGCGTAGCTGCCTTTCTCGGCGCGCAACCTGGGCCAGAGTCGGCGCCAGCCTTCAATCGCGCCGATATTCTCCATCGCCATTTGCGGCACCACAAAGTCCTTGGTGAGTACGTGCACCACTGCGACCATCACAATAAAAAGTATCAGCACGAAGAATACGACGCTGCCGAGCAAGACCAACGGCAGCACATGCTCGCTGGCGGGGTGGAACCAACCCATTCCGAAAGCAAAGGCAGCGGGAATTCCGACCACGACAACTAACCCGGCCATAGTGACAAGCATGAGAGCCAGTTGCCAAAGGAAAAGTTTCCATCCGGGGCTTTGCCTGCGGCTCCATCCCTGGCGGATGTGACATTCCCTCGCCACCACGCTGTCGAAAAGAACGAACCGCATCACGCTGTTGACGTACAGCATCACAATCAGAAAAACAAAGCCGGTAATTGTTAAAACCGCGATTAGGGCGCCGACGATTGCGGGATCGATTGCTGGCCAGCCTTCTTGCAAGAATTGATGAGAAGGGCGGGTCGTATGCGGAAAGCCAGAATGGAAGTTAAAACCGCCCGAACCCAACTCTCCGGCGAGCAGCCCAACAATCGCCAGACGAGCCCACTGGCCGAAGCGAAATGGCTGCAAGAGTTGCCGCTTCGTGTGCTCGAAGGCGAGCGTGACGGTATCGATGGCAGAGATCGGCAAAACGCACCTCAAAAAATTGTCCACGAGAAAGGTACTGCGAATCCGGCCGGCGGCGCAAATTATTTCTTTCGCTGCGGTTCATCTCCGCCACGATCTCACATGCAGCGGCAGCTGCGAGCCTTGTGACTATTAACCCATGGTTACTCGTAACGAAGAGCCTCGACAGGATCGAGTTTGGACGCGCGCATGGCCGGCACCAGGCCGCTGATTACTCCCACCACAAGCAAAACGGCGCTGGAGAGAATCACGGTCATTATGGAAATGCGCAGATGAATATCGCCCTGGCCGGAATCGTCTTCGAACAGCGGCCCCATCATCGGCAGAGTTCCGACGGACCAGGCTATGAGATAGGAAAGCCCGACGCCAATCGCGCCGCCGATCAGCATGATGAGAAGAGTCTCGGCCAGAAATTGCAGCTTGATGTGACGCTTGCGTGCGCCTAGGGCGCGGCGCAGGCCGATTTCGCGAATGCGCTCGTCCACCGATACCAGCATGATATTCATCACGCCCACGCCGCCGATTCCTAGAGTCAAAGTCCCGATGAAGGTCAGCAGAACCTGCAATCCGATCGTCAGCGCGTCAATGACCGGACGAAATTCGTCGCGGCCAAACATTTGAAATGCTTTGGGGTCGGTGGGAGAAAAATTCTGCCGCGTGGCTACCGCAGCCAACACCTGCGCCATCGCTTTCTTTTCAAACTGCGGAGCGACGGGCTCAAATACCATGACCGCCGCGTAACGCGTGTTCCATAGATCGCCGGCCGCGGAATAGGGAATCCAGGAGGATTCGTCGTCACTCGAGAAATAATTGCTGAGCTGGATTTTTCGCGCCATCACGCCGATGACGGTGAATCGCACGCCGGAAACCTGCACGGTTTCGCCAACCGCGGGCCGTCCGCTGAACAATTCTTCCTTCAGGCGACCGCCGAGAAAAATTACGCGTCGCCGTTCCAACTCGTCTTCGGCGTTAATCCACCGGCCTTCTAATGGAACTTCATTGCGCATCTCGCCATATTCGGGGCAAACTCCGCGCACCGGCGCCGTTCCCACCAGACGATCTCCATAGGCGATACCAGGACGGCGAACGGTTTCCAGGCACACATGTTTTACCAGCGGAGCGGTCGCCTTCACCATGTCGAGATCGGCCTGCTCGAGGACAACTTTCTTTCCGGCGCGCTGGCCGCCAGGTTGTTCGCTGGTCTGCTGCGGCCAGCAGATGACGACGCTCTTGCCGAACGCGTCAAAGCCATGCACCAGAACGCTGCGGAAACTGCTGCCATACGCGATCAGCAGAGTCACGGTCGCGATGCCCCAGACAATCCCCAGCATGGTGAGGAAGCTTCGGGTCAGGTTGCGCTTCAGAGCGATCCAGGCTTCGAGAATGATTTCAATCAGCATAGTGAGACGAGGTTTCAAAGTTTAAGGGTTTCAAGACTTTGAAACGTTGAAACTTTGAAACTTGTTTCTTCCTACCCTCCAGCCTCATAGCGCAGCGCCTCAATAGGATCGATGGATGCCGCTCTGCGCGCGGGATAGAGCGCTGCTCCTACGGCGATTGCTCCCAGCAGCGCTGTCGCAATCAAACCTGAACTCCAGCTGGGGATGAGGCCGGCAAAAAAATCGGGCATGGGCAACATGTTGATCAGCGCGCAAAATCCAAAAGCCACGCCCAGGCCAATGCCTCCGCTTAACAGAGCAATGATCAGAGCCTCAATAAAAAACTGCCGCAGTATTGTTCCGGCAGGCGCGCCAATCGCCTTGCGCACGCCGATTTCGCGAGTGCGCTCTCGTACTGCGACCAGCATCACATTCATCACCCCGATGCCTCCCAGGACCAGAGTGACAATTCCTACCGCTCCTAGAAAAAATTTCATGCCGTCGGTCATGGTCTTGAAGGCTTTTGCCTCCTGCACCGTATCCCAGATCGGACAGGCCTCTTTGTCGTTGGGATCATAGCGATGCATGCGGGCCAGAGCCACGCGGACTTCGCGCTTGCAAGCTTCATGCTGATCGACTGATTTCGGCGTGACCAGCAATTGATCGAAAGTGGTGTCGGTACCGGGCGGCTTATCGGGGAAGTCGCGGCGCATGGCGGCAAAGGGCACGAAGACTTTGTTTACGTCCCATCCGTCATAACTGGAGTCCTGCTTCTTCTTCTGCATTATGCCGATCACGGTATAAGGAAAGTCGTTTAAATAAATCGTATCGTTCACCGGATTGCGCCCTGGAAACAATTGCTTGGCTGCGTCCGAGCCAAGAAAAGCGACGCGCCGGGCCTCGCGCATGTCATCCCAGTCGTAAAAGCGCCCCGCGCCGACGTCAAGTGTGCGAATGTATGCAAACTGCGGATACGATCCAGTCACGGTGAAAGCAGCGTTGTTGAAATTGGAATGCGCGCGAACCGTGTCCTGCTCGAGTTCGGGAATCGCATACTCGCAGTCAGGCGAGTCGGCTTGCACGGCGGCAACGTCAGGATCTTCCCAATGCACGATGCGGCCGGCGTGAGTTCCGCCTGCCTGCAGACTGGTGCGCCCATGGAAGACGATCATTACATCTTTGCCCAGGTTGCGCGACTGATCCTCCTGGCCTTTGCGCAGGCCTTCGCCGGCGGCCACCATGAGCACAATGGAGACGATGCCCCAGGCGATCCCGAACATGGTGAGGAAGGCGCGAAGCTTATGCGACCAGAGAGTTCGCAGCACGTCAAAAATGAGATCACGTAACGTCATACAGAGAGTTGGACGCGGCCCGGGGCAGAACGTGATCCCCGCGCCGCAAGCCGCTTATGAGTAGGTACGAATGGAAGAGGATTTTTGTTGCAGAAAATTGAGGCTGAAACTAAGAATCTGCGGTTCGAACGCCTAATCTATTCCAGGATCATAGTTTCAGTGCGGGCACGCCAATTCTTTGCATCCACGCGTCGAACTCTTGCAGGGCAAGTTCACATTGCTGCCGATGCCGCTCTTTGCGATCGCGGATTTTCTTTTCCAGTGGAGGGAGCAGATCGAAAGTAATATTTGCCGGCTGAAAATTTCCTGGGTCGGCGTGGGTAACATAGTGGGTGAGCGAACCGAATGCCGATGCACGCGGCGGCGGGGCAATCTCGGCTCCGCTCGCCAGCGCTGCGGCGTACATGCCAGCCAAGAGTCCAGTGGCAATTGATTCGACATAACCTTCCACGCCACAGATCTGGCCTGCAAAAAAAACCTTTGGGTGAGATTTCATCTGCAGAGTGTCTCGCAACAAAGTGGGCGAGTTGATATACGTATTGCGATGAATTTGTCCGTAGCGAAGGAACTGGGCATTTTCCAGTCCCGGAATCAAGCGCAATACTCGCGCCTGGTCGGCAAACTTCAAATGATTCTGAAAGCCAACCAGATTGTAAGAATCGGCGCGCAGATTTTCCTGACGCAACTGCACGACTGCGTAAGGCCGCTTGCCGTTGCGAGGATCGATGAGTCCGACTGGCTTCATGGGACCGAAGCGAAGCGTATCGCGGCCGCGGCGCGCGATCTCCTCAATCGGAAGACAACTCTCGAAGTAATTCAGCTTTTCCCAATCCCGCTCCTCGACCGACTGCGCGGCCAGCAGGGCATCATAAAAGCGGCCGTATTCCTCCTCGGTCATGGGACAGTTGATGTAATCCGCCGAGCCCTTGTCGTAGCGCGCAGCCATGTAGACGCGCGAACGATCGATGGAGTCTGCTTCTACGATGGGGCTGATCGAGTCGTAGAAAAATAAATGCGGACTATGTGGAGCGGGCGCTCGCTGGTTTTCTGACTGCTCTGACCCTTCACTCAGACGCGCAATCTCGGAGGCCAGTGAGTCCGACGTCAGCGGCCCGGTAGCAACGATTGTGAGGTCTCGCAACTCATCGATCATCGTCACCTCTTCGCGCCTTACTGAGATGCGAGGCTCGCGTGAAATCGCTTCAGTCACCCGCGCCGCGAACGTGACGCGGTCCACGGCCAGAGCATGACCCGCCGGGACTGAGCATGCACGCGCCATCTCCAGCAGCAACGAACCTGCGCGCCGCATTTCTTCCTTCAAGAGCCAGGGAGCGGTGTTCTCGCTATCGGACTTCAGAGAATTCGAGCAAACAAGCTCGGCGAAATCCGCAGTCTGGTGGGCCGGGGTCGAGCGCAGCGGACGCATTTCGAACAATTCAACGTCGAGTCCGCGGCGAGCACATTGCCACGCGGCCTCAGACCCTGCCAAACCTGCTCCGATAATCTTGATAATTGCCATTCGAATGGGACGTTCTTACCCTTGCAGTTCTGCCCGCGTCGCAGCCGGCGCGTAGGCGCAATCGCTTGCGCCTTATTATGATAAGTGATCGAACTTTGTGAGGGAGGATTGATGGCACGCATTAAATTGATCGACGCGCAATCTGCGGACGCTGAGGTGAAGGAGATTTACGAAAAGACTCTGCGCGGCAAGCCCGGCAACGTGCAGAAAGCGCTGGCGCATCGCCCGGAGATGCTGAAGAATTTTCTGAGCTTTTACGCCAGCGTGGGGCGATCCCTGGATCGCAAGCTCTATGAACTGATCTACCTGCGTGTCTCGCTGATCAATGGATGCCGCTATTGCACGCAGCATCACGTTGCCTCATCCAAGCGCGTGGGATTGAACGCAGATGACTGGGCGGCTCTCAAGGCGGGTGATTACTCTCGCTATAACGAAAAAGAACGCGCCGCCCTCGTGTATGTCGAAAAATTGACCCGGAAGCCGCACGACATCAGCGACGCTGATTTCGCGCCGCTGACGAAACTTTTCTCGGAGCCTGAAATCGTCGATCTCCACATGCTCGCGGGACTCGCCAACCTTACCAATCGGCTTACCGATCCGCTCGGCCTGGAAATTGAGTTTCCGGAAGAGAAGATCTGATTTTCACAACAGATTTGCACGGATTAAGCACAAGAAGTTGTGATCCGTGTCGATCCGTGCAAATCCGTGGCAAAAAGCGGGGCGGACTAAAGAATTTCGCGGGCATCGCCGACACGGCGGGTGACGTGTTCCCGGTCGAGATATTCGAGCAGTGGAATGGCGTACTTGCGGCTTACGCCTGTGATTTCTTTGAACCTCGCCACGTCGATTCTTAGCGATTTGAGTTTTTGTGCTGCGAGTAGGCGGCGCAAGTGTTCCAGAGCGCTACGGTGGAATACAAGCTCGTCGGAAAGCTTGATCAGCGCTTTTTCGCGCAGTAACAGGGTGACGATTTTCTGCGCGCGAATTTTATCTACCTTGAGTCCGGCGATGACTTCGTGAAGTGCGGGAACCCTCAACCCCGCTGCCGCGAACGCCTCTTCAATCTTCTTCTTCGACTCCGCTTCCTCGTCCTTCATGACCACACCTTGGCCGGGGAGTCGCACCAAGTCGCCGGAAGTCTCCATGTTTTTCTCGCGAACGAGCAGATCAAGAGCAGCTGCGAATACTTCCGTCGATGCTTTTATGCGCTCCCGCAGCTCCTGTTTGGCAATTCCGCCGGCCAGAGGATTCTTTTTGTGAAACGCCGCGACTGTGCTCACCATGAGCTGCTGAAGCCTGACAACGGCGAGCGCGTCGGCGAGGAGTTCGCCGATCCGCAGAACTTGCAGGTCTTTCAAGGGCTTTGCCAGCAGAGCTTCAATGGCAGCGTGGGTCCATCCGGTTTCGGCGATCAGGCGGGAGATCGAGATGCCCGCATGCCCACGCCTCGCAATGCGTGCCGTCAGAACCTCTTCAGGGCTGCCAGAGGCGAGAATCTGCAGAAAAGTCTCCAGCTGTGGCATGCGCGGGATGGGATCAGGGTCGAGAACGGCTCCGCCTCCAATGGTTATGACCGGCGAAAAGTGGCGAATAATGAAGCGATCGCCGGGCAACAGAAGCGCGGGCTGCGGCAGCTTCAATCTTGCAAATGCCTGCGCGCCCGGGAGTAGTTGCTTTGCGCCGTGAAGCGTGATCGCCGCTACAGTCTCCATGGTCTGACAATGAAAATGCACTCGCGAATGGTGCCTCAGCGGACGGGATGCAGAGGCGAGCAGGCTCAAGCTCACGTCGAGTCGGCGCGTCAGCGCAAAAGTTGCCGGCGGCGCCAGCGTCATGCCCCGAGACAAATCTTCGGTAGCGGCGTCCGCTAAGTTCAGCGCGGTGCGTTGTCCGGCATTTGCCGCGTCGGTAGCGTGTCCATGCACCTGCACGCCGCGCACGCGCACTTGCCGGCCAGTCGGAAACACTTCCATATCTTCTTCGCGGCGAATGGTTCCTGCTACCAGCGTTCCTGTTACGACCGTGCCAAAACCCTTCATGCTGAATACGCGATCGATCGGCAGGCGCGCGAGAGCATGAGAATCCCGTGGCCCAACTTGAGCGGCAGCGGCGATCAGGGCACGTTTCAGATCGTCGAGTCCGGCCCCGGTCAGCGAACTCACGGCCACGATGGGTTTTGAGTTGTCCGATTTTGGGTTGTCCAAAAATGTTCCGCGCAGAAATTCCTCGACTTCCAGCCGCACCACATCGAGCGTCTCCGCATCTACGGCGTCTGATTTGGTAAGCACAACGATGCCGCGTTTCAGTCCGAGTAATTGCAGAATGTCGAAGTGTTCCCGCGTCTGCGGCTTGATCGACTCGTCGGCTGCGATGACCAATAGCACCAGGTCAATGCCGCCAACTCCGGCCAGCATGTTGCGCACGAAGCGCTCATGGCCTGGAACGTCCACGAAGCCGAGATGCAGAGTCTCGCCGTTCGCGGCTGGCAGGTCCATGTGGGCAAAGCCCAGGTCGATCGTGATTCCGCGGCGCTTCTCTTCCTGCAGGCGGTCGGCATCGATGCCGGTCAGCGCCTTGACCAGCGCCGTCTTCCCATGGTCAATGTGGCCGGCCGTGCCGACAATAATGGATTTCATCTTCCCCTGAATCTTAACCGGAATCAGCGCCAGGTCGCTGCAAAAGAGATCTGTGAAAATGGGCCGAAGCTGGTTTCACGGATTCACGGGCCGTCTTGTGAACCACAGGGCCACGCTTTACTCTTTTGGGGCAGTACGCTGATGCGCAGTGTTGATAGCGTTGATCGGAACTGCGGGGAGCCTCGCATGATGGTATCTGTCTTTGTCGGAACCAGCCTTGATGGCTTTATGGCGCGTTCGAATGGCGATATCGACTTCTTGCCGGTGGGAGGGGGGCAACGTACTTGCAGCTCTTTATCGGTTTTATTGACTTTTAATAGGCATCAACACTATACTTTAATGTAAGTAGATGCCGTGAGAGCCGAAGAAGCACTGCGAAAGATCGGACTGCTCCGCAGGGTGAAGACCGAAAACGGCGCCTTGGTGGCCGAGGCCGACAATGCGGCTCGCCGTCTGGCCAAAGCGCTGATGGAGCGCTACGCGATCAAGGCAGACGATATTCCTGCCGCTTCGCAGACGCCTGCCTTCCGGATGACCTGGATATACTGGCAGCACTTGCTCCATCAGTTCGGCCTGCAACTGCGCCATTTCGGCCATCGCGGCAACGCCACTATTGGCGATGACAAGATCGTTTACATCAACCTCCGGACCTCCCAATGGTGGATCGAGCAGAAATTGAAGCGCGGCTGGCGATACTGCGTCCGCGACAAAGGCGTTTAATCGCCGCGTACCTACCTCGAGGAGCACGCAAGAGGCTACTCCTTCTTTAGGCGCTGAGGTCTGAACGGCTCCGCGCACGCGGATGCGGCTCGCCTCATTTGTAGCTTTCGCGGTTTGTAACTTTTTCCTGATCTCGCAGGGTAGTATCATATGGAAGGGTGGCTGCGGCCGCCGCCGACGGCCGCCGCGGAACCGCGTGCTGCCTGATGCGGTTGTCTGATCAAGCGAGATGTACGTGCGAGCGAGATATAAGGTGCAGATTAACCGCGCTATGCCGCAACATCTGAAACAGGGCCCGCAACAGGGCCGCGAAACTGCGGCTGCGAGGACTCTCACCCGCAGGATGTCGCTCGCCCTGCTCGCCGCGGTTCCGCTCGCGATCGCATGGGAGCTCGCCGGCAACGGCCGCTCCTCGGATGCCTCCGATGCCGCCACGGCAGCTTCGGGCGCGGGCAACGCGGTCGCGATCATGGAGTTCTCCGATGACGGCCAGAGCAAAGGGGTGGTCATGATCAGCAAGGTCGCGAAGACGGATGACCAATGGCGCAAGCTCCTCTACACCCGAGCAATACGACGTCACTCGCCAAAAAAGCACCGAGGCGCCCTATACCAACAGAGTATGCGGAGAATCACGCGAAAGGGTTGTATCGGTGCATCTGCTGCGCCACGGCGCTGTTCAATTCGGATACCAAGTTCGAGTCGGGCACCGGATGGCCCTGAAGCTTCCATCAGCCGATCGCCAAAAATAGAGAACGTGCGCACCGAGACCGACCGCTCGTTTCTCATGACTCGCACCGAGGTGCTGTGCACGCGATGCGACGCGCACCTGGGGCACGTCTTTGACGACGGCCCGAAGCCGACCGGCCTGCGCTACTGCATGAATTCCGCGGCGCTGAATTTTATCCCCGCCGCGCCGGTAAAGTAGCCGCACTAGCCAGGCTCGAACTCTTTCATTTTGCGATGCGTCACACGCTCGCAATGTAGCGATCATCAATTCTTAAGCTTGCCCGCGCATAGTCGACGGACCGCGCGCGAGATCGCAGTCCCCAACGACGGCATCCCGCTAGGCGAGAAGGAGGCCGGACGATGTCAAAGGTAGCAGCAGCTCCGGACATTCATTATCTTCGCGTTTTTTCCGGCACCCAAGGCGCGCGCGCATGGACGCGGGCCATCTTCCTCAAATCGATCGGCAGCAATGCGGTTCCAGCAAGCTTGGGAGGAAGCCAAAATGATAAGCGGGAACACTTGTCGAGAGCGACCCGCTTCGACATTGTTGCGGCGTTTCCGCGCGACCATCTCGACGGCGAGCAATGTCGCACGATGTATCGGACTGATTCTCCTTTGTAACTCGTGGTGCGCTGTGATGAAT
>CAWDGL010000007.1:0-343074 GCA_963801885.1 uncultured Acidobacteriaceae bacterium | reverse complement strand
TGGCGGAGAGAGTGGGATTCGAACCCACGTTAGAGTTTCCCCTAAACACGCTTTCCAAGCGTGCGCCTTCAGCCACTCGGCCATCTCTCCGGCGTGAATTTGTGTGTGTAGAGAACGATTCCGGTGCTACGTTCCTACTGCGCCGTGCAGGTTGCGCTCATCACGACTGCGTTGCTTTTCAATTCTATGGGGGGACGCGTCAAAACCGCAACCGCAAGGTGAAATACGCGAACAGGTCGACGCTGCGTCGAAGCCGAACTCCGAAGCCGAATTTTGAAGCCCGAATTTCGTAGCCGAATTTCGAATTGAACTTCGGTTTAAGAAAGTTTTTCTGGAAGTGCTGAAATGGCTGGAACCGCCGGACTGGGTAGCGATGCTGGATCAGACACAGAAATTGCGCTGGAAGCTGACGCGCTCGCCGCGGCGGCCTTTGCGAGGTTGGCCGGCTCCGCGGAGACTGGCAGCGGCGGCACTTTCGTATTGTCGACTACGTGATGATTGAGACAATACAGCGCGAGTTCGAGACGGTCCGCTACTCCCAGCTTGTCGTACACCTTACGCAAATAATTTTTCACCACTTGTTCCGTGGTGCCGACGCGCAGCGCGATCTCTTTGTTCTTCATCCCCTGAGTTACGCAGGAAACGATCAGCATTTCTTTGGGCGTCAATTGCACTTTGGGACGCGATCCGGCAGGCCGGCTATTCTGGTTGCGATAGGCTTCCATCACCCAGCGCACGCCCAGACTATCGAGCCAGGTCTCGCCCGCGGCCACTTTGCGTAGACACTCCACCAGGAGTTCCGGCTCCACTTCGCGCGACACGATGCCGTGTACGCCGCGTCGGAATAATTCAAGCGTTAAATCTTCATCGGCGCCGGGAGTCACGACGACCATGCGCAGCGACGGATGCTGGCGAAGCAGATTGATGACGGCTTCCACCGGATTTGGAGTAAGCGCCGCCTCGAAGATGAGTACGTCGGCGGAGAATTTCGCGACCGCAGATTGCGTCTGCACCAGAGTTTCAGCCTGGCCTACGACGCGAATGTCATCTTCAAGCGCGAAGACCTTGCGTAAACCGGCGCGGAAGATAGCCTGGGTATCGGCAAGAATGACTCGGACGAACTGGCCGTTGCCGCCGCCTTCGCCTGCTCCGAGTTTTTCTTCCACGCTAACCGGTATCGTAGCCATTCCGTCCCTTGTTTCTATGCTCGCTCGAAATGATATTCGTCGATCACAACGCCCACGGCGCGCCGGCCTCGATCTTCAAAGCTGCGCACCACACGGCCGCGGCAATCGATTTGCACATCGCGCCGCACGCCTACGATTTCAGCCGGCAACAAAATGGTGAAGTCCACCAGAGAGCCCACGGCAACGTCGTTGTCCATGGCAAATAGGACGCCGTTGGCTGAGATGTTTTCTGTCTCCGCCGAGTACGCGCTGCCCTGCGTTGTTACCGAGGCCGAGAGATGCAAGGGAAAGCGCGCCGCGCTCTGCATGTCTTCGTACTGGCCTTGATTTTCCTGCTTCTCGGTCATCGGTGCTGTGCCTTCGGCTGCCACGCTGAGAGAAACCTTCCTTCCGGTAGCGCCCGTTTCCGCTTTCCGGATTACCATCCAACTCACAGGCAGGGTACACCGGAGAATCAGCCGAATAAAGTTACCGAAGTCATTGAACAAGCGGGGTTAAATGCTTTTCTTTGAATGGATTAGAAGATATTTCGAAAGCTGGGTAGAAGCCTGAGACAGTCCTATTCCAGCCTTTCAATTGAGGCAAAACCGGGTAATTTCCGGTTATTGTCGGAAGAGGGAGCATTGTCAGAAAAACGCTGGCCTGAAACGCGCGTGGTTGCGCAGATGGCTCGCTAAAACTTGGTTACTTCTGTGAAGTTGAACTCATTGATTTTCATGGCAGGGACCACCATGTCGAAGGATTCTTCTCCGCTGGAGCGAACCGGCGTGGTCATGGCTTCGACATTCGAGAGCATGTGAATCAGACTCTCGTTGAAGCGAAAGTTTCGCACCCCGCCCTGAACGCGTCCATTCTCCACATAAAATGTTCCGTCGCGAGTCATTCCGGTTAGCATTTTTTCGAAAGGCTCGACTTCGCGGATATACCAGAGGCGCGTTACCCGCACGGCGCGTTCGCTGGAAGCGATCATTTGTTCGACGGTTTGGGGATCACGCGGGGAACCGAAGACGATGTTTAGTGGCATCTCTCCCATTTCATTGGGCAGGGCGAAACCATGGCCGGTGGCGGCGATGGGACCAACTTTATTTTTGAATTCCGAACGCTTCATTCTCTCTGCGGTTGCACGAGCGTACACGACTTGCTTTACGATTCCATTTTCGACGAGAGAAACCTGTTGCCGGTGCATGCCTTCTCCATCAAAAGGAGAGCCGGATTGCAATGGGTGTGCCACGTTGTCTGAGATGGTGATGTTGTCGCCGAATAGCTTGGTTCCGATTCTTCCCGTGAGAAACGAGCGCTGGTCGAGAATCGCCATGCCGGAATAATCCCAGAACATGAATCCAACGATATCGAGCACCGCGGCGGGTTCGAGGATGACCGTGTATTTTCCGGCAGGAATTTCGCGTGGATGCGCCGAGTCGACGGCTTTCTGCGCGGCGATCTCAGCCAGCCTGAATGGGTCGAGATTCTGCACATCCGGCGAGCTCGCCTTTTGCCAGCCAGAGGAATCGTCGCCGAGCATAGTGATGGAAATGTGAGCCGAAGTCTGCGTATACCAGTTGCTCAGGCCGCGAGAATTGAAAATTCCTTCGAAAGACTCACCGCTGGAAAAAGTTCCGGCAGTCGCCAGGCCGTGCCGGTCGGCTATGGTGACAATTTTCTTGACACCATCGGCACGCAGTTCGGGAGAGGTGGCGGCTGTCGATTCAAAATAGCGCGACGGCGGTTGCGTTGGCGGGTTATCGGTGGCTCCGCGAGCTTCGCGAGAATCCGGCATGGGGAGAAGATCAGGATCGGGATGTTGCACTTGCGCCAGATTCTCTGCTGAGCGTACGATTTGCCGCAAACTCTCTTCGTCAAATTTATTGGTAGAAGCACGCGCCGTTTTCGTACCAAACGCCGTGCGAACCGAGACGACGTGATTTTCCTCGGCCATATTCTGGTGGATCGTATTGTTGGCGAAGCGAGTGAGCGCAGATCGCTCGCCAGAAAAAAGGACTTCGACCTCGTCCGCAGTGGAAAGTTTCTTGATGCGGTAGAAGATGTCGGCGGCTTGTTGCTTGTCCAGCATCGCGCAGAGGTTTCCTGTGAACTCAATTTCCCTTAAACGCGCTTCCCACCTTCGCTCCTCGAAAACGCGATGGTGCGGCTCCGTGTCCGGTGCCCATCACCTGCTGCGGCTGGCCTTTGCCGCAATTTGGAGTTCCCCATAAAATCCATTCGTCACGCGAGCAGATGGCATCCAGCGAATTCCAGAATTCAGTGGTGATGCCTGAGTAGGAAGGATTCTTCAGCATGCGCAGACGCTTGCCGTTCTTAATTTCCCAACCGATCTCGCAGCCGAACTGAAAGTTGTAGCGCTTGTCGTCGATGGACCACGAGCGATTGGTCTCCATCAAAATGCCGTGGTCGGTCGCGGCAATCAAGTCTTCGAGGCTGAGGGGCGTTTTCCCGGGAAGCAGGCTGATGTTGGTCATTCGAATCATTGGCAGGCGATTCCAGCTCTCGGCACGCACGGTACCACCGGAGCGATCTTCACCGATGGTGTGAGCGGTATCCCGCGAACTGAGGTAGCCGGTGAAAAGCCCGTTGGTAATGATGGGAGTGCATTGCGCGGGCACGCCTTCATCATCAAAGCCGAATGTGCCCAGGCCTGGTCCGTGCTCCTGGCGGGCGTCGGCAACCACGTTCACCAGTTCGCTGCCATAGCGCAGCTTGCGCAATTTATCGAGAGTGAGAAATGAAGTGCCGGCAAAATTCGCTTCCATCCCCAGCACGCGATCGAGTTCGATGGGATGACCCACGGATTCGTGAATCTGCAAGCCGAGCTGCGAGCTATCGAGAATGATGTCGAAAGTTCCTTCGGGACATTGATCGGCCTTGTGCAGCGCCACGGCTTCTTCGGCGATGCGGCACGCGTTCTCGACTAACTTTAATTCTTCGATCAGTTCATAACCTTTGTTCTGCCACTGGCCGCCATAAGAAGTTGGATAGGAACGCTTCTGAATCTCGTTTCCGGCGAATGCATAGGCCGTATATCCAACTCCCGTCGAAAGCTTGGTTTGATGAATGCCTGCTCCCTCGGAAGATGCAAACCACTGTTCTTCGCGATTGAAGTTCAGATTAGTCTCTGCCAGCGTAATTCCCGCGACTGAGCGCAACTCGGCATCAACTTTCAGCAGCAGGTCAATATTTTGCCCAACCGGGATACTGAACGGATCAATTTTGTAGGGCGTGCTCCATTCGGCGACCGCAGGCTTCTCGGCGGCTAAGCGAACATTCTCGCGTTTCACTTTCGCTGAAGCGCGCGCGATTTCTACGGCTTGGGCGGCAGTAGCTTCAACGGCGCCACGTCCCAAGTTGGCGGAGGCGGCGAATCCCCATGCTCCGTCGGCGATGGCCCGCACATTCATGCCGACTGATTCGGTGTCAGACGCACTGCCAACTTTTCCATTCTTTGTGGAAAGTGCACGGCTACGCTGCGCAATGACACGCACATCCGCATAGCTTGCCCCTCGCAGTTCGGCAATGTTCAAAGCCCAGTTGGTGACGTGTTTCATGACAAGTAAAACTCGACAAGACTTGTGGCTAGGGCGTGGCGCGAGTCTCGACCAGGGCCCTTTTCACGGCAAGCAATTCCCTCAACACTCCCCGCAACTTGGTCGACTCCAAGGCGTTTGCGCCATCCGACTTTGCTTCCCTGGGATTATCGTGAACTTCCATGAACACTCCATCCACTCCCGCTGCAACCGCGGCGCGTGCGAGGAGCGGGATGAACTCAGGCTGGCCGCCACTTACAGCTGGGCCACTGCCTTCCGACTGCGACGAAGGCAACTGCACCGAGTGCGTCGCATCGAAAACTACGGGAGCGAACTTGCGCATGATGGCCAGTGATCGCATATCGACGACGAGATTGTTGTATCCAAAGCTCGCACCGCGCTCGGTGAGAAATACCTGGGTATTGCCGGCATCGCGGCATTTTTCTACAGCGTGTCGCATATCCCAGGGCGAATTGAATTGCCCTTTTTTGATATTCACCGCGCGTCCGCTCAGCGCTGCGGCCACGACCAGGTCGGTCTGCCGGCTGAGAAATGCCGGTATCTGCAAAACATCGGCCACTTCGGCGACTTTGCCCACGTCTGCGGTTTCGTGCACATCGGTCAGAACTGGAACGTTGAGTTCACTTTTAATCTTCTTTAGAATGCGCAGGCCTTCCTTAATTCCCGGCCCGCGAAAGCTGCGGATGGAAGTGCGGTTTGCCTTGTCGTAGCTGGCTTTGAAGATGAAGGGAAATTCCAACGCCCGCGTTACACCCTTGATGATCTCCGCCATGCGGATCGCATGTTCTTCGCTCTCAATGACGCATGGCCCGGCAATGAGGAACAGATCGCCCGACCCGATGTGAATGTCGCCGACTTGGAAAGCGGTAGGCATCAAGAAAATATTGGCCACGGATCTCCACCGATTCACACGGATGAACAAAAACTGAATGAGAAAATCCGTGTAGATCCGCGAAAATCCGCGGCGCTCTTTAAATTCTGACTTTCTCCGGCCGATGGAATAACTCTACAGCCGCGGTTTCTTTTTCCGCGCGCCGTTTCAACCCATATTCGTAGGCGGCTCCGATGAATGTGCTGAACAGCGGATGCGGCTCCAACGGCTTCGACTTAAACTCGGGATGAAACTGGCAACCGATGAAATGAGGATGATCCGGCAATTCCACCATTTCTACATAAGTGCCATCCGGCGTCGAGCCCGAGATTCTCAGCCCAGCCGCGACCATGGGTTCTTCGTACTCGCGATTGAACTCATAACGATGGCGGTGGCGCTCGCTAATTTCAAGCTTTCCATAGATCGTGTGCGCCAAGGTGCCAGGCTCAATCTTGCAAGGCCAGGCGCCCAGTCGCATGGTGCCGCCCAGTTCCTCTACCCCGCGCAGTTCGCGAAGTTTATAAATTACGCGGTGCGGCGTTGCTGGATCGAACTCGCTGGAATTGGCCTCCGCCAGTCCGACGACGTTGCGGGCAAATTCGATGCACGCGGTTTGCATGCCGAGGCAAATGCCGAAATACGGAACATTTTTCTCTCGCGCGTAGCGGATCGCCAGCAGCATGCCCTCAATGCCGCGCTTGCCAAATCCTCCCGGAACCAGAATCCCGTCATAGCCTTCGAGTTGCGCCTCGTAACTTTTATCTCCGTTTGCCGATTCCAGGCCTTCTGCCTCGATCCAGTTGATCTGCAGTTTCAGGTTGTGCGCCAACGCGCCGTGCACCAGCGCTTCTTTCAGAGATTTGTAGGAGTCTTCGTACTCTACGTATTTGCCAACGATTCCGATTGTGACCGTGTCTTTCGGATTGTAGACGCGGTGGACAATGTCCTCCCACTTCGAGAGATCGCGATCTTTCGCTTCCATGTGCAAATATTTCAGCACCAGCGTGTCGACGCCCTCATTGGCAAACACCAGCGGCACCTCGTACACAGAAGCTACGTCTTTGGCCGTGATCACAGCCTCATCGGCGACGTTGCAGAAGAGCGCAATCTTCGACTTGATGTCTTTCGCGAGAAAGCGGTCGGTGCGGCACAACAAAATGTCCGGCTGAATTCCAATGCTCAAAAGTTCTTTGACCGAATGCTGCGTCGGCTTGGTCTTCAGTTCCTGTGCCGCTGCAATAAATGGGACAAGAGTGACATGCACAAACAGAGTGTGTTCGCGCCCAAGTTCCTGGCGCATTTGCCGGATCGCTTCCATGAAAGGCAGGGACTCGATATCGCCTACTGTTCCGCCAATCTCCACGATCGCGATGTCGACGTCCTGTGCGACTTTCTTCATCGCGGCTTTGATTTCATTGGTGACATGAGGAATTACTTGCACGGTTTTTCCCAAATAATCTCCGCGCCGCTCTTTCGCGATAATCTGCTCGTAAAGGCGCCCGGTCGTCCAGTTATTGTCGCGAGAAAGTTTGGCGTGGGTGAAGCGCTCGTAGTGGCCTAAGTCGAGATCGGTTTCGGCGCCGTCGTCGGTTACAAAAACTTCGCCGTGCTGAAAGGGAGACATGGTCCCAGGATCGACGTTGAGATAGGGATCAAACTTCATGATGTTGACCTTCATGCCCCGGCTCTCAAGCAGGCAGCCGATGGAAGCCGCAGCCAATCCCTTACCAAGTGAAGACACAACTCCGCCGGTTACAAAGATGTACTTCGCTGGCATCTCTTCCTCGCTTTAAATTGTGTTTGAAAAATGGTGCAGGTGGGGTGCACGATCAATTATGACAGAAGTGGCCTGTGGAAAGAAACGAAAGAATCCAATTTTGCGGCTTGTGCTTGAGGTTCGAAGCTGTGAGACTGGGGAGTGCGAAGGGCAGGAGGTGCGGCATGAAGTTCCGAGTTGGTATGTGGGCGGCTGCGGGCCTTCTCGTAGCAGGCTGTTGGACACTTTACGCCCTCACCGCCGGACCTCCGGCAATGACATCAGGCGATCCGATTCTGGCTCTCGTTCAGTTAACCTGTCCGATTGCCTTTTTTCGCTCTTACCCGCTCAGTCTGTATACAGTTCTTCTTGCCAATGCGGCAACTTACGCCTCAGTCGGTTTTCTGGTGGAGATTCTGCGGCAAAAACAAAAAATAAGACAGGCTAGATAATCGAGGCGGCCGCTCAGAAGCGAATCCAGTCGCGGCCAGCGCGAATCTGCTCGCGTTGACTATCTGTGCGAGGTCAGCGAGAATACTTGAGGTTGTCTGCAACGGACAGCTCGTAGTCGTGTCCCCAAGAGTGGGCCTGTGGCGCAGCTGGGAGCGCGCTTCCATGGCATGGAAGAGGTCGCCGGTTCGATCCCGGCCAGGTCCACCAACAGCCCGACGCAATCCAAAACTCAGGATGTGAAAGCTTTACGGTTTCGCTGGGGCGGCCAGCCCCGGCATTGGCGCCTCGTCGGGATTGACCGAACCGCTGCCCTGCTCGCTGGCAGCTGGCGTAAAATAGTTTCGCTTATGAGTCGAAAGCGGATCGCTTTCGACACCTCGTATGCGTCACCTGCCGCGACATGTGTGCCGTTTCGTTTTTGCGTTGGCAGTCCTTATTCTCATTTTTATCGCGAGCTTCGCATCTGGGCAAACTACTTCGCCGGCCTTTTGGGAGCTGCGTCCCGAACAAATCAAGGCCATGCTGCTCCCGATTCCTCCCGACGATCATCAGCGTTATGCGCGCCTACGCCAATACTTCTCCGACCTGCGCTGCTCACCGGAGTTGATGCAGGAGCAGAAACTTTCTAAGCGCAAGCAGAAAAATCTCATCTGCATCTTGCCGGGCGCAGACGCTGACTTAATCGTCGTAGCGGCTCGGTACGATCATCGCGAGCGAGCAGACGACGCAGCCCAGGGGTGGAATGAAGCTGTGATGTTGCCGATCCTCTATAACGCTCTGCAAGCCCAACACCGGCAGCACACATTCCTCTTCGTCGAGCTTTCCGGGAAGGCCGGACAAGATGCATTTCTCGGCAGTATCCGGAAAAATGCACGGCAGCCGAAAGCGATGGTTGTCTTGGATATGCTCGGGCTCGGCCAACCTTGGTTCTACACGCCTCGCGCTTCGCGGCTATCTGCAACAAGCCGCGAGAGAGCGGTGATCAACAAGCGTCTTGAGTCTGATGCTGCCTTTACTGCGCGCCTCCAGGGGAGTCCCATTCCGACATTCGCACCAGCAATGGCCACTGAGAACACTCTGCTGTTCGAAGCGGATAAGATTCCCTCGATACTTTTCTACTCCGTGGCTAATAAAAGCATGCTCACGCAGTCATTCCGCCAGGATTTTGAATTCCTGGGCTATTACCTGTGCAGAGTCGATATTAAGTTGACAAATCCGCCGTTAACGTCGAATCCGTGATTGTTATTTCTTACGCGAGAAATGAGGGTGGCACAACATTCGGCTGGAGCGGTCTGTTCTAACGCTTCGATTCGCGGCGAAATTGTTTACTCAAAGTCAGCGCCTGATGCTGATAGGACGATCCGATGTTTGTGCCGTAGATTTTATTTGGGCGGGATAGCAAGTGCATGTAATTCAGGCGGCCCACCAGTTGGCCGTGTTCGATGAGGAAGGGAACTTCATGGGCGCGGACTTCGAGCACGGCGCGCGTTCCCTTGATTTCGCTGGAACCGTAGCCGAAGCCGGGATCGAAAAAGCCGGCGTAGTGAATGCGAAATTCACCGTCCGCAGGGTCAAAAGGAACCATTTCAGCGGCGTAATCGGGAGGTACCCGCACTCGCTCCCGCGAAGCGAGAATGTAAAAATCACCGGGCTCAAGAATCAGATTCTTGTTGGCGCTCTGATGGGAGACTTCCCAGAACTCCTCAGTCGAATAATGATTGATGCGATCCAGTTCGATAACCGGGGCGTAGCGCTTCGCCTTGTAAGCGACAATTTCGTTTGGCTCAGAGGCTTCCAGATTGACGGTGACGCGCAGACCGCGCTGCAACTGTGCCTTGGCGGGACTGCTCTCGTCCATATACACGAGAGGTTCCTCGTGGTCTAAGCCTTTGATCATGCTATCGCCGGAGCGTGGATTCCCCTGTACAAAACGCAGTTGACTGAGGCGCATGCCGGCTCGCAGCGCGACGGTAAAGGTGCGGGAAACAACCTCGGCGTACAGTTTTCCTTTGTAACCCGGAGGCACGGCGTCAAATTCCGTGCCGTAATCGGTGATCAGCCGGGTGAAAATATCGAGGCGGCCGGTGGTGCTCTTGGGATTGGCTTTGCCAGAAATATTTTCTGGTAAGTTGAGTTCCTCAAGCAAAGGGATGATGTAGACGCAGTCCTTTTCAAAAACGGGCGCACCGGTCAGATCGACGCGCGCCATGCGAAGATCTTTGATTTTTGATTCGACTGTGCTGTTCGGGCCGGGCAGAAAACTGGCGCGCACGCGATGCGCCATGTCGCCGAGGCGAAGGTCGAGGCTTGCAGGCTGGATATGTTCGGGATCGATGGCGCGGGAGGCATTGATGTGACCGCGGGCGATCAGATTGCTGATCTCTTGCGAGGGCAGGATTCCGGTAGTGCGAGGATGAGCAGGTTCGACGGGCGATTCCGGCTCGTTTTCAAAAAAAATCTGGCTCTGGTTCGAGGTGGACATCTGCCTTCCACTCTTACTGGTGGGCTGCCGGGCTGTCGGCGGCGTCGGGGGTCAAGGGCGCGATCGGCTGGACCGCTTCTTCCGTCAGTTGTTTCGGCAACGGAGACTCCAGTGCGATCTGCAAGACTTGATCCATGGTGTCGACGAAATGAAGCTTCATCGCATTGCGAAGATTTTCCGGCACTTCGGCGACATCTTTCTCGTTGTCCTTGGGCAGGATTACTTCGAACAGTCCCGCGCGATGCGCGGCCAGCAGTTTCTCTTTGAGGCCGCCGATGGCCAGAACTTTGCCGCGCAGCGTGATCTCGCCGGTCATGGCCAGGTCGCGACGCACGGGAATTTTGCTCAGTGCACTGGAGATGGCGGTAGCAATGGTGATGCCGGCCGAAGGCCCGTCTTTGGGAATCGCCCCTTCCGGCACGTGCACGTGCAGGTCGAGGTTTCGATAGAAGTCGCGATTCAAGCCAAGCCGTTGCGCGCGCGAGCGAACGTAGGACATCGCTGCCTGCGCGGATTCCTGCATGACATCGCCCAGTTTGCCGGTGAGTGTTAGCTTGCCTTTGCCGTCGACCACGCTCGCTTCAGTGCTCAGGATGGAGCCGCCAACTTCGGTCCAAGCCAGGCCAGTGACGAGTCCGACTTCAGATTTTTCGTGAGCCAACGTGTCGCGGAATTTGATGACGCCAAGGAAATCATTGACGTTTTCGCCGGTAATGGTGACGTTGTAGTTCTCGCCTTCTTTGACAACCTTGCGCGCAACTTTGCGACAGACGTTGCCGATTTCGCGCTCTAAATTGCGCACGCCAGCTTCGCGAGTGTAGGAGCGAATCAGGCCGGTGATGGCTTCCTCGGTAAACTTTATGTTTTTTTCCGAGAGGCCTGCGGCGAGCATCTGCTTCTTCACCAGGAACTGCTTGGCGATTTCGACTTTTTCCTGTTCTGTGTAGCCGTGCAGGCGTAGCACTTCCATGCGATCCTGCAGCGCCGGCGGAATGGTGTGCATCACGTTCGCCGTCGCGACGAAGAAAACCTGCGAGAGATCGTATTCCACGTCGAGGTAGTGATCGACGAACATGAAATTCTGTTCCGGGTCGAGTACCTCGAGCAGGGCAGCGGAAGGATCGCCGCGGAAGTCCATCGACATTTTGTCGACTTCGTCGAGCATGAAGACGGGGTTCTTGGTGCCGGCCTTCTTCATCATTTGAATAATCTGACCGGGAAGAGCGCCGATGTAAGTGCGGCGATGGCCGCGAATTTCCGCTTCATCTCTGACCCCACCCAGAGACATCCGAACAAATTTACGGCCCGTGGCCTTGGCAATCGACATTCCCAGGGAAGTTTTGCCGACGCCCGGAGGGCCGACAAAGCAGAGGATCGAACCTTTAGGATTTTTTACGAGTTGCCGCACGGCGAGAAACTCGAGGATGCGCTCTTTAATTTTTTCCAAACCGTAGTGGTCTTCGTTCAGAACTTTCTCAGCGCGGGAAATATTTCGGATTTCCTTGGAGCGCTTTTTCCACGGCACCGCGAGCAGCCAGTCGAGATAGTTGCGCGAAACCGTGGATTCGGCCGACATGGGCGGCATAGCTTCCAGCTTTTTCAGTTCCTGCAGGGCCTTGTCTTTCACTTCTTTGGGCATGCCCGCGGATTCGATCTTCTTTTTCAGTTCGTCGAATTCGCTCTTCTCGCCCCGGCCCAGTTCTTTCTGAATGGCCTTAATCTTTTCGTTGAGGTAATACTCTTTTTGCGCCTTTTCCATTTGGCGCTTCACGCGCGACTGGATGGTGCGATCGACGTTCAATTTTTCGATTTCGATGTCGAGCACGTCGGCGATGCGAGTGAGGCGTTCGCCGGGATCGAAAATCTCGAGCAGTTCCTGTTTTTCTTCGATGGAGAGCTGCAGATTTGCGGAGATGACGTCGGTCAGTTTGGCCGGATCTTCCATGCGTACGGCCGAAATCATGGTCTCGTAGTTGAGCGCCTGGCACAGCTTCACGTACTGCTCGAAGAGCGTAGTGACGCGCTGCATGGCTGCTTCCAGTGCCTGATTTCCTTCCGTCGCATAACGCGCAACTCGGACTGTTGCCTGCATGTAGCCGTCGGTATCGACGACCTGAAGAATCTTGCCGCGCTCCACACCTTCGACCAAGACTTTAATATTGCCGTCGGGCAGTTTGAGGCTCTGCACAATATTAACGATGGTACCGACCTGATAAATTTCGTTGGCCTTGGGCTCATCAATGGACGCATCGTGCTGGGTGGCGAGGAAAATTTTCTTATCTGCAGCGAGGGCCTCTTCAAGTGCCCGTACGCTCGATTCGCGGCCCACCACGAATGGCGTCATCATGAAAGGGAAGATGACCACGTCCCGAATGGGCATCATCGGCAGCTTCTTCGATTCGAATTTTTCCTTGGATGTGGTCACTGAGTCTCCCTGGGTTAAGAACAGTAAACGCTAAAAGCAGCAGACGATGATGGCCGCACACACAGAACTTTATAGATTCTACCGCGTTTGATGACTGCCCGTCGTTTCTTTAGTCGTCGGTCGTTGGCGACCTCACCGTGGACCGACGATCAAGCAAAGTACGCCCGCGAACCTATCCTGCCTTTTCCATCACGGTGGCGAACGAAGCGCTGCGTTTTTCTACCATTTCCCGAGTTACTTCAAACTCTTTTACCTTCTTCTGGCTGGGCAGGTTGAACATCAGATCGAGCATCAGTTCTTCGAGGATCATGCGCAATCCGCGCGCCCCTACCTTGCGCGCCATGGCCTGGCGGGCGATCGCACGTAGAGCTTCTTCGTTGAATTTCAGGCGTACATTCTCAAACTCAAATAACCGCTGGTATTGCTTGACGATGGCATTTTTCGGGCGGGTCAGGATTTCGATGAGCGCGAACTCGTCGAGATCTTCCAGCATGCCTACCACCGGCAACCGGCCCACGAATTCCGGGATCAATCCGAACTTGATCAGGTCTTCGGGTTGGATCTCGGTCAATAGTTCCTGCGTGCGTTTTTTAGAGACGCCGGCTTCTTCTTTTTCAGCATCTTCGCCGCCGCGGAAGCCCAAAGCTTTCTTGCCCATTCTGCGGGAGATGATCTTATCGAGCCCAACGAATGCCCCGCCGCAAATGAAGAGAATGTTGGTGGTATCGACCGGAGTGAATTCCTGGTGGGGATGCTTGCGTCCGCCCTGCGGCGGAACGTTGGCAATGGTGCCTTCGAGAATTTTTAACAGCGCTTGCTGGACGCCTTCGCCGGAAACGTCACGCGTGATGGAAGGATTCTCATCTTTGCGCCCGATCTTATCGACCTCGTCAATGTAGATGATGCCCGTCTGGGTGCGGCTGACATCTCCGTCAGCGGCCTGCAGCAGTTTGAGGATGATGTTCTCGACGTCCTCGCCAACGTAACCGGCTTCGGTCAAGGTGGTGGCATCGACGATGGCAAAGGGCACATCGAGCATGCGGGCGAGAGTCTGCGCCAGTAGAGTCTTTCCAGTGCCGGTCGGACCGATCAGCATGATGTTCGACTTGCTGAGTTCGATGCCGTCGCTGGCCTTCTGCCGGTTCATGAAGATGCGTTTGTAGTGGTTGTAAACCGCAACCGCCAGTTTCTTTTTGGTCTGCTCCTGGCCAATGACATATTCGTCCAGGAACGCCTTCACTTCCTGAGGCTTGGGCAGTTGATTGGGGGTGGCGGCCTGCGGTGTAGCGGTGCGGTCGTCTTCCAGGATGGAGTTGCAGACGGCCACGCACTCGTCGCAAATATAAGCGCGGGGATAATCGCTAGGCGACGAGATCAGTTTGGCAACGGCGTCCTGCGATTTGTGGCAGAACGAACAACGCAGTATCTCGTCGGAGCCCGACTTGGTTTTCACTCGGCTGTACTCCTTAAATGTTTCTTCGGCATGAACCGGACCCCCCGTCTGTCAGGCCCTTCCAGCGATCGGCGACTACTTCCACGCGCCGAAGGCAGATCATACCGCTTTTGCTGTCTTATAGATGATATCGTCTATGATTCCATATTCCTTAGCCTGCTGCGCGTTCATAATGAAGTCGCGCTCCACGTCCTTTTCCACTTTGTCCAGCTTCTGTCCGCTATGCTTGGAGAGCAACTGGTTTGTAATCTCGCGCATACGCAGAATTTCTCGCGCATGAATGTCGATATCGGTAGCCTGTCCCGAGAGTCCCCCCATGGACGGCTGGTGGATTAAAATTCGCGAATTTGGCAGTGCCAGCCTCTTTTTCGCCTCACCGGATGCCAATAGCAGTGCAGCCATTGATGCTGCCTGACCGACGCACAAGGTCATCACGTCATTCTTCACGTATTGCATGGTGTCATAAATCGCCATGCCCGCGGTGATGGAGCCGCCGGGAGAGTTAATGTAAAGCTGAATGTCTTTCTCGGGATCTTCCTGAGCCAGAAACAACATTTGGGCAATCACCAGGTTGGCGATGTTGTCGTCAATGGGTGTGCCAATGAAGATAATGTTGTCGCGAAGCAGCCGGGAATAGATGTCATAAGCGCGCTCCCCACGCCCGGTCTGCTCGATAACCATTGGTACCAGCATCATTTGCGGATCTTTACTTTTATCGGTCATTTTTTTGCCAACCGCCTTATCGGCTACGTTCTATTTCCCAATCGGTTTTGTTCGGTAGTTCTATTTGTGAATCGTTCGGTTTTTCATTCACTGCCACACTCCGCTTCGGCGCAACGGGCTAGCTTGCCTGGGGAGGGTCGAAAGAGGCCGCGTCTCTTATGAATTACGCGGACTGGCGATACAGAAAATCGAGGGTCTTTTCGCTGCGGATTCTGTTTCGGATTCTATCGAGGCCCCCATCCTGTGTCAAACGTGCGCGGACCGCCTCGAGAGTCTGTTTCGACTGCTTGGCAAGGGCTTCAATCTCATGATTCAATTCGTCCTCCCCGACCTCAATCTTTTCCAGATCTGCGACGCGTTCCAGCAACAAAGATGACTTCACATCTTGTACGGCTTGGTCCCGCTGCCCTGCACGCAAGCGCGGCAAGTCCATCTTTTTCAAATCTTCCATTTTCATGCCCTGCGCCGCCAGGGCGCGCAGGCCACGTTCCAGACGCACGTCGATCTGGCGATCGATGAGCGATTCCGGGGCCTCGAAATCATTTCGTTTGACGAGGTCCGCAATCAGTTTGTCCTTCGCTTCGCGTTCGGCATCATGCCTGCGCTCCGCCAGCATGTTTTCACGAATTTGTTTGCGTACCTGGTCAAGGCTGGTGAAATCTCCGAGTTCTTTGGCGAAGTCGTCGTTGAGTTCGGGCAGATTTTTCTGCTTGATGGCGTGAATCTTCACTTTGTAGACGAATGTTTTGCCTGCCAGGCGCTTATCCGCAACGTCGTCGGGATATTTCACCTCGAACTCGCGCTCGTCCCCGGCATTGGCGCCGCGCAGGTTTTCGGTGAACTCCGCGACCGTATTCTTACCCCCGATTTCGATCAGCACTTCATCCATATGCACCGGGCTAGCGCCAACCGGCTGGGTTTTGTCGTCGCCAGCTTTCGGCTTGCCGTCCATGGAGGACTGAGCGAAATCACCATCGGCTAAGGGCCGGCCTTCCACCGAGGTGTAGGTAGCGTGCTGCTCGCGCACGCTGTTCAGCGCGTCTTCGACTTCTTCGTCTTTTACCACGATTTCAGGATGGTCCGCGCGCAGCTCCTTGTAGCCCTCGACCACAATTTCCGGAAGAATTTCGAAGCTAGCTTTGAAGCGCAGCGGTTCGCCATCGTGGATATGCAGATCCGTGACTCGCGGCTGCGAGACGGGGATCATCCCCTGCTTTTCGGCTTCCTTGCGGAAATAGCGCGGTACCAGCGCCTCGACCACGTCGCTTTTCAAGTCTTCCTTGAAGCGTTGCCGAATGACGGAGGCAGGAACATGACCGGTGCGAAAGCCGGGAAGCCGCGCCACTTTTTGATATTTCTGGATAATGATTTCCATTTCGCGAGCGACTGTTTCGGCAGGAATTTCGACCGAAATCTCGCGGTTGACGCCGTTCTTGTCTTTCGCGTCGATGGTTTCTGTGGGACTCACGTTGACCCTTTCCGCTAGCACAACCACGTCCGGCAGCAAACCGATGGGAAAAGTCCATCGCATTTACACGCCGTTAATCTTGAGTGTAAAGACTAAACGAGAGCAGCGTCAAACGAGCAAATTGTTGCTGATCATTCGTCGTCGTCCGTTGGCTGAGGGCGGCGAACTGCGTCTCTACAGTGGAGAGAGGTGTGATGTAATAACCAAATGTCCTGGCTCACCATTCTGAACAACGAAGTCGAGGCCTGCACCCGCTGTCCACGGCTGGTTGCCTACCGCGAGGAAGTCGCGCGGGTAAAGCGGCGCGCTTATCTCAGCTGGGAATATTGGGGCAAGCCCGTGCCGGGGTTTGGCGATCCGCGAGCCCGCGTGCTTATCATGGGACTCGCGCCGGGGGCGCACGGTTCGAACCGTACCGGACGTCCGTTCACCGGCGACGCCTCCGGAAAGTTCATGTACCCCATTCTGTATGAGACCGGGTTCGCCAGCCAGCCGACGGCCGTCGATCGCAACGATGGCATGGAATTAAAAAATCTTTATATTACGGCTGCGGTGCGCTGCGCTCCTCCGGACAACAAGCCGCTGCCTCAAGAACTTGAGGCTTGTTCGAGTTTTCTCGATCGCGAGTTGGCAGGACTAGAAGAAGTAAAGGTCGTTGTCGCCTTGGGGAAGATTGGATTTGACGCGTACCTTAACTACTTGAAGCGGCAAGGCGCCCTAGGTAGCAAGAAGGCATACCTCTTCAAACACGGCGCCAGTTACCGAATGCCGGATGGCAAGGTATTGCTGGCCTCGTATCATCCTTCCAACCAGAACACGCAGACCGGCAAGTTGACGCGAAAGATGTTTGTCGAAATCTTTCAAGAGGCGGCAAAAATTGCCGATAGGGAACTCTGAGGCGCCGCCGGTGCCGGCTCGTTCACCCTTCCCCCGCTAGGGGGCATACAAAAGCTGGGTCACGATCTGGGGCGGCGCCGTATTGCCAGGAAATCGCTGATTGCTGATCGATCGATTTTTGATTGAAGTACGTTCGCTTTTGCAAGTATCAGACATTCAATCAACAATCAAAAATCAGCAATCAGCAGTTGCCTGCCTCGCTCTACGACGATCACTTCAGCTTCGTCGCCGTCACCTCAAGCTGGAACTGGCGTTTGGAGTTCGGATCATCCGCGCTGCCGATTACGACTGGTTTCCCGACGACCAGTGATGTGTCGCCACTGATTTTGATTTGTCGAACCATCGGCCCGGGCATCGATGCTTCGGCGTGGTCACCTGCATCCGTGTCCAGATTGCTGACCTCGCCCCTGACCACCAATACCCACTCATCGCCGTGCTTTCTTAGTTGAGACCAGATATTGGTTCCCACATCGATGTATTGAAACTCTGTGGTCCTTTGGGGAGTCGCGGCGCACTCCGCAGTAACAACTGGAACCCGCGTCCCAATTTTTATCTCGTCGGAGTTGCCGGTGGTCAGGTTCATCGAATAGTGCCGAGTGTTTACAACTTTTCCGTCCAGCATTTCGTTGAAGGAAAAATCGAGACGATAAGATTGCACGGGTTCTACCGGGTTCGCCTTACCAGGCTGTGCCGAGGCGCTTTCTTTGGAATCCTCTTGGGCTTGTGCGAGCCTCGGGACAGACCAGAGCGCAACTGTAACCGCTAATACGGCAATCAATACTGCAAGTGCTTTTCGCATAGTAGGTACCTCACCTTTCTTGTTGTTCGGAGTCGGGATCCTTGGTCTCAAAGCCTGTCGCTTGCATCTTCCGCTGCATTTCCTTCTCATCTTCTTGCTGAGTTTTTGCTACCAGCGTGGCCTCGTGCGGAAACTCGCTGACATACTTCGCTAAAGCCAACTCCTGATCGCTCAAAGGCTGGGGGGACGGGAACCGATCGAGCCTGGGCTGATCGAGCTTAGGGTGATCGAGCTTAGGCTGATCGACCTTAGGATAGGTGGCGACGACGACTTTAGATCGAGAGCCCCGCAAGTTTCTTCGTAGCGGGCCTGCGTGCTCCGGCAAACCACTCAGATCTATCGTGCTATTCGATGCAATCTGCTTCGTTGGTTCTTTCGGCGCTTGCGTCGTAGTAGAAGGAGGATGCTGCAAAACAATCTGTGAAGGCTTGCCCGATTTCCAAGGCAAGGCCAGCGCGACGACCACGACGATCACCACTGCGGTCACTACGCTCCAGCGCCAGTACGTGTTCTCCGGGACACGTGCGTGTTCGGCGCGCAGGTTCGCCAGCACCCGCGCTTCGAGTCCCGCCCTCGGCTCAACCGCGGCATATTTCGCCAGCGCTGCATCCAGCGTGGAATCGAATTCGCTCTGCTTTTCTGCGTCTTGTTTTTCGTTGATCATTTCTCTTACTTTCTTTTACTTATTTCCTGGTCCAGCGTCCTGCCAGCTTCTCGCGCAAAATTTGCCTTGCCCGAAAAACCCGCGAGCGCACTGCCGCTTCATTGATTCTGAGCGTCGCAGCAACTTCTCTTGGCGACATTCCTTCGATGGTCGACAAAATCAGTGGCTGGCGCAGTTTTTCCGGTAGCGCTGCAATCATCCTTTCCAGTGCTGCGCCGACCTGAGCTGCCTGCATGGTTGCGTCGGCGCTGCTCTCAGCCGAAGTCACTTCTGGCACTGGCTTCTCAGGATCGTCTAACGCAATTTCTTCAGTTCGTTGGGTTCGGCGACACCGGTCTACGGATACGCGCCATGCGATCCGCGCCAGCCACGTCTTCGGATCTTCCACTCCCGCTAGGTTCGAACTGTAGCGCAGCACCCGCATAAAGGTTTCTTGCGTGGCGTCTTCCGCATCATGGTGACGGCGCAGCACGGCATAGGCGATCCGATAAACGAGACGGGAGTGTTCGCGCACGAGCGCTTCGAGCTGCTGCTCTCGAGTGCGGACGCTTTCGCCGGCGTCTTTTCCGGGGTCGGGGCCACTGCGATCCTTTTCATTTCCCGCGATCGCGACCGTTCCGCTCAGGATCATCTCGCCTGCCACCACGTATCTGTCCTCACTCATAAAGACCGTCCAGACTGTGTTCTTGTTCAGGAATATTTGGAAGAACGTGCCCAGGAGGGCTGCTTGCGAAATTGAAAGAAAGTTTGTCCTTCCGAGCGCGGTTTGTGGCGTGAGGGACTTCCGTGGTGCGACGGGCGAAAGCAGATTCCTCGACTTCGCTCGGAATGACAAAGGGTGGGGAGTGGAACTGAGAACCGCTCGATCTAGATGCCGACCATCACCGGCTCGGGCTCCAAACGAATGCTCCAAATTTCTTCGACGCGCTGCTGTATCTGATCTTTTAAGGCCATCACCTCGGTGGCGGTCGCGCCGCCGCGATTCACAATAGCTAATGCGTGCTTGCTGGAAATGCCGACGCGGCCAAAACCGAAGCCGCGAGTAAATCCGGAGTGTTCGACGAGCCAGGCCGCCGAAACTTTTTTGTTTTGCTCGAGCGCGGGATAACTGGGCAAAGTCAATCCTTTGGCTGCGGCCCGTTTCTCCAAGTCTTGATGTTGCTGCGGAGAAATTACTGGATTCTTGAAGAACGAACCTGCACTCCGGCAGTCGGGATCTCCATCGACGATCAGCATTCCCTTGAGTGCGCGGATGTGGCGAACCGCTTCCCGAGCATGAGCGAGCGTGGGAGCAGTTTGGCGGCCTTCAAATTCTCGTTTCAAATCGGAGTAAATAATACGTGGCTCGCCGCCCGGCGTGAGCGCATAAGTAACGCGGAGAATGATGAACCGCCCGCGCTCGTTGGTGTTAAAGATGCTGGAACGGTACGCGAACCCGCAGG
This sequence comes from uncultured Acidobacteriaceae bacterium, assembly GCA_963801885.1. Classification (GTDB taxonomy): domain Bacteria; phylum Acidobacteriota; class Terriglobia; order Terriglobales; family Acidobacteriaceae; genus Sulfotelmatobacter. The sequence continues at coordinate 322,894 of CAWDGL010000007.1, read as the reverse complement.
CTTCGCGGCACAGATCGCGCACCTGTCCGTCTTTCGAGTCGAGAACCTGGACCGATTCGATCGTTTCGGAAACTTCCTGGCCGTATGCGCCGACATTCTGCACGGGCGTTCCGCCCACGCTGCCCGGAATTCCGCTCAAACACTCAACGCCTGCGCATTGCGCTACCACCGCGTGGGACACGAAACGATCCCAGGATTCGCCTGCTCCCACATCGAACAGCGTCTTGCCTTTGATCTCGGCAGAGCGGGGCTCGATTCCAGTGATTGCAATTCTGAGGACAAGGCCAGGCCAGCCGATATCGGCCACTACGAGATTGCTTCCACCGCCCAGAACAAATAAAGGCAGGTTGTTCGATTGCGCGAATGTGACCGCCTCTTGCACGTCAGGGATTGACTTCGCTTCGACAAAGAAACGTGCGGGCCCTCCCACGCGGAAGGTGGTGAGTGGAGCGAGCGAAATGTTTTCCTGGAGGAGCATGAGTCAATTTCAATATACATTGGCATCTATTGCAGATGAGAAGACTCAGATGAACGAATGACGCGTTACAATAGTGTAAGAGCTATTTCGATCGCAGGAAGAATCCAACATGCCGATGTATCCTGAAATTATGGTTGTGCCCATGCGCGAGGAGCTGACGCGACTAGGAATTGAAGAGCTACGGACCACCGACGAAGTGGATGCCGCACTGAAGAACCGGCCTGGCGCGACGATGGTTGTCGTGAACTCGATTTGCGGATGCGCCGCCGGTCGCATGCGGCCTGCTGTGCGGCTGGCATTGCAAAACGCAACTCGGCCCGACCATGCTTACTCTGTTTTTGCGGGTCAGGAAAAAGAAGCTACGGAGCGAGCGCGCAGCTATTTCACCGGACAGCCGCCTTCTTCACCATCGATCGCAATTTTGCGCGATGGGCAACTTGTCTACATGATGCCACGGCGCGACATTGAATCGCGCGAGGCTCCGGCCATTGCCGCCGAGTTAAAGGCTGCCTTGGATCGGTATTGCGCCAAGCCCGCCACTGTTTAGTTTTCTTACTTCGCCGCCGGTGTTCTCGCTATGAATGCTTTGACCGCAATCGCATTCGGTTGCATGCCCACTGGGATTAGCGTCATCAATGCGTACTCTCCCGGGGCCACCACCTTTCGCGGTTTGCGCTTTTGGATCACGGTTACGTCCCCTGATTGCGTGTCCAGCACGAGAATATAGTTTTCATCCGGCGTGAGCGCGAGCGCATCAGGCCGGCTCCCCACCGTCAGCGTATCGATGCGCCTTCCAATATCGATGTCGTAAACTGCCACGCTGTTCGAGCCGAAGTTGGTGACGTAGAGGCGCGAATTGTCGAGAGTCACTGCGCCGCGTGAGGGATGCTGCCCGATTTCCAGGCTGTTACCCACTTCGTCGTTTCCGGTTTCAATAATCGAAATGCTGTCGGAATCGAAGTTGCAAACGATTAACTCGCCGCCGTCGGGCTTGAGCGTGAGGCTAACTGGCGTATGGCCCACATCGAGCAACGCCAGGAGACGGTCGCTTTTCTGCGCAGACGTTTGCAGTGCGATCGACGCGACCTGGGACGAGCCCGAGCAGGCGACAAATGCTTTGCTCGAGTCCGGCAAGATTGCAACGTCCTCCGGTTGCTGGCATACGGGTATGGTTGCCCGTACGTGCAGGAATTTCGCATCGATCACCGACACCGAGTTATCGCCGCGATTGCTGACGACGATGGTTGAACCATCCGGGGAAACCCGCGCCAGTCCAGGAGAGGCGCCCACGCTAACGTTGCCGATCACGATTCGCTTCTCCAGATCGATGACGCTGACGTTGGAGGAGCCTGAGTTGGCTACATAGGCGTGCTTTCCGTCCTCGGCCACATCGATGAAGTAGGGCCGACCGTGAACTCCAATCGTCGCCACAACGGAATTCGTTTCAGCATTGATCACGCTGATATTGTTCGAACCGGTATTAACCACATAGATTTCATTCTTCTTCTTGTTCGCAGCAATGCCAGTTGGATTGCTGCCGACCGGAACGGTCTTGGCTAATGCGAAGGTGCGCAGGTCGATCACGCTGACCGTATTGCTTTTTCCGTTGCTGACATAGGCGTACTCGCGGTATGCGGGCCCATAATCGGGCAGAGCCTGTTCGCGGAAATACCACCAACCTACTCCGACGAGAATGGGAATCAATACAGCGATGAAGAGGATTTTTCGCAAGGTCGATTCAACAGGTTGATCGAACTAAAGAACAAAAGATTAGCAGAAGTTAGGCTGCTGCACGGACGAATGCGTCCGTGGCCACATGCCACGTAGCGGCGGACGCCTTCGTCCGCGCGGACAGCCTCAGGTACGTTTGCTCAGGCGAGCGGTTGTACTTATTGTTTTCCATGCTCTTGCTGCGAAAGCTCGCGCAATATTGCGTTGTAAGCAGGTTTGGGCCGATAAGCTTTATCAAACGGCAGCGCCGCTCCACGCGTGCCGCGAGAGTGTGATCCTATCCAGGAGTATTTGTCGGTGAAACCCCAGGTTTGAATCGCGGTGCATCCTGGACTTTGCAAGCACGCATGCACGACGCCACGATACACTTCGGCTTGGCGCCGTAGATCGTCTTTTTCCGCAGCGCCGGCAGCATCGACCGGTAAGGACACGTCGAGCTCCGTGATGTGGACCTGAACACCCAGCGCAGTGAGGCGCGCGATATTGGCCGCGAGTGGGGCAGTATCAAAATCAAGTTGCGAGATGTGCAATTGCAAACCAACTCCGCTAATCGGAACTCCGCGACGTTTGAAGTCTTTCACCATCGCGTAAATCGCGTCCGATTTGCGATTGAGACCTTCGCCCTCGGCCTCGTTGTAAAAAAGCAGCGCCTGCGGGTCAGCCTCGCGGGCCCAGCGGAAAGCCTGCTCAATATAGGCGGTGCCTTTTCCGGACAATCCAATGCCGGGCTGGTTATACCAAAGAGAATTCTTGACCCGGCCATTCTCGTCCAGTGCCTCATTGACCACGTCCCAGGCGAATATCTGGCCGGCGTAATGTTTCATCACAGTGGTGATGTGCTGCTGCAACAATTTTGATAACTGAGCGGGTGTAAAATCGCCATGCTCCAGCCAATCGGGATTATTGTGATCCCAGACGAGGCAATGGCCGCGGACTCTCATGCCATGAACCTTGGCGAAGCGAACCGCTTCGTCCCCCGGACGAAAATCAAATGAATCGGCATTGGGCCGCACGACCGACCATTTCATCGCATCTTCCGCCTCGATCATGTTGAATTCGCGCGCCAGCGTTGCCGTATAGGCAGCTTCGGAAAACAACTGGGGTCGAACGGCGGTGCCAATCAGCACATGCGATTGATCGGCGGCTTGCCGCAGCGCGACTGCAGGCGCCACTGTCGCTGTGGCTGCGCTCACAATCACGGTCAGCAAACAGAGCTGGTATCGCGGTAGTAGCATCGTCCGCCTAATTCTTACGAATTTCGTTTTTCGAGATTGAGCTAAGCAGTTTAATCACTTAACTCCAGGCAGAAAACGCTGTAAAGGACATTCGTCACATTTAGGCTGTGATTTTTTGCAATAGTTCTTTCCTACGCCCACAATGAGCCCATGCATTTCGTTGTAGACCTGCACCAGCGCGGTGCGCGTAGCCGTGCTCATTCCCGAGGGCGAATAGGCAGCGCCCCGAAAGCCGGCTTCCAACCTTGATGTGCCATTGGCAGGGGCGAGTTTTTGCACGTGAACTGCCGGTTCGAGTGCGTTCTGAAATAGTTCGCGAATTTCTTCGTAATCTGTTTGCGCTGGCAGAATGCAATGCCGTTCGAGAATTCTCCGCGTGTAGGCGTCCACTACAAATACTGGATGATTGCCTGCGTAAAGAAGAATCGAATCCGCGGTCTCGGGCCCGACGCCGCTTAGGTTAAGGAGTTCTTCGCGAAGCTGTCGCGTGGGTTGAGCGAACAATCGATCGAGCATGCCGTCGTATTTTTCATCCAGAAAAGCGACGAAGGTCTTGAGCCGCGCCGCTTTCTGGCGAAAATAGCCGGATGGGCGAATCAGAGTCTGGAGTTTATGCAGAGAGACTTTCCGAATCCCTTCAACGCTTAAGAGATCCGCCTGGCGTAAGTTCGCCAGTGCGAGTTCAACATTGGTCCATGCCGTGTTTTGCGTTAAGTACGCTCCAACAATGACTTCGAAAGGGGTCTCTGCCGGCCACCAGTGCTGCGGTCCCCACTCGCGATAAAGTGCGGAATAGTACTGCAGCAGTTCACTCTGTTTTTCGTTTTGCGCCGATGACAAGATAAGAATTCCTTACTTCGAGTCTAATAGAAGCCGCTTTGCGAGCGCCGCCGCGCTCCCTAAACCATAACTCGAACTTACCGAAGTGCATGTACTGGGGCGGGATAAATATGGCTGTATGGCGGAAAAAGTTGCATTTGGCGTGGGGTTGAGCGCAAACGCGGCTCTGATGCTGAGATTTCGCTTCAAGTGCAAGTACTAAAGTTACTGGTGAAGTAATCCACTTGCGTTGACAATTTGTGTCAACGCGAACGAGCTGCATCTCTCCCGATCATGGGCGGCCCTTTGCGCTATGCCTGCACGAGTGCACGGTATCGGTCCACCCACGTGGATAGGAGATTTGGGTATGTCTCAACGGCTGGGTGACCTTCTCGTCAAAGAGAAGATCATAACCCCCGAGCAGTTGGAACAAGCGAATAAGGTGCAGAAGGAGCAGAGCTGCCGCTTGGGGTCCGCCCTGGTGAAGCTGGGCTTTCTGACCGATGAAGACGTCACCAATTTTCTCTCCCGCCAATATGGCGTCCCGGCCATTAATCTTTCCTACTTCGAAATCGACGCCGCTGTCGTCAAACTCATTCCATTCGAAACCGCCAAGCGCTACCAGATTCTTCCTTTAAGCCGCGTCGGCGCATCCCTCACGATTGCGATGGTCGATCCCACCAACGTGTTTGCCATGGACGATATCAAGTTCATGACCGGCTTCAACATCGAGCCGGTAGTGGCGTCGGAGAGCTCGATTCTAGCGGGGATTGAAAAGGCATACGGCGCCGGGACGAAGGAAGAGGATCTTGAGACTGTAATGCAGTCGATGTCGGAGATGAACGAAAACGACGTCGAACTGCAGTCCGAAGAACAGCAGATGGAGCTGGCCGAACTGGAAAAAGCGGCCGATGAAGCTCCCGTAGTCAAGCTGGTCAACGTGGTTTTGGGCGACGCGGTGAAGCGAGGCGCCAGCGACATTCACATTGAACCTTACGAAAAAGAATTCCGCGTCCGCTTCCGTATTGACGGCGTGTTGCAGTCGATCATGTCTCCGCCGTTGAAGTTGAAAGATGCGATTACCTCACGCCTAAAAATTATGTCCAAGCTGGACATCAGCGAGAAGCGGCTGCCGCAGGACGGCCGCATCATGCTGAAGATGAATATCGGTGGCCGCAAGAAGCAGCTCGACTTCCGCGTCAGCACACTACCCACACTGTGGGGCGAGAAGATCGTGCTTCGGTTGCTCGACAAAGAAAACCTGCGTCTCGACATGACCAAGCTCGGATTCGAGTCCGAGTCGCTGGTGAAATTTGAAAAAGCGATTTTGAAGCCGTACGGCATGGTGCTGGTCACCGGGCCAACCGGATCGGGCAAAACCAATACGCTCTATTCGGCGATCTCGCGATTGAACCAGCCCGATACCAACATCATGACCGCAGAAGATCCCGTCGAATTCCAATTGGGCGGCGTCAACCAGGTGCAGATGAAAGAGCAGATCGGATTGAACTTTGCCGCCGCTCTGCGATCGTTTCTGCGGCAAGATCCCAACATCATTCTGGTCGGCGAAATTCGAGACTTTGAAACTGCGGAAATCGCCATCAAGGCCGCCCTCACCGGTCACCTTGTGCTCTCCACGCTGCACACTAACGGCGCTCCAGAAACTATTACCCGACTCATGAACATGGGTATTGAGCCGTTCCTGGTCGCGACGTCAGTCCATTTGATTTGCGCGCAACGTCTGGTTCGGCGCATTTGCAAGGACTGCATCGAAGTGGTGGACGTTCCTCCGCAAACCTTGCTCGACGCGGGCTTCACCGCCGAAGAATCCAAGACCGTAAAAATTCAAAAAGGGAAGGGCTGTGGCGTGTGCAACAACACTGGCTACAAAGGCCGTTGCGGTTTGTATGAAGTGATGGAAGTCGACGATGAGATCAGGGAGCTTGTTCTGGTTGGCGCGTCGGCGGTGGAACTGAAGAAAAAGGCCATTGAGCGCGGCATGATTACGCTGCGGCGCAGTGGATTGATCAAAGTTGCGGCAGGAATGACCACGCTCGAAGAAGTGGCGCGCGAAACCATTCATTAGACCCGTCGGTGGCCGTTGGTCGTTCGTCGTTAGCCAACGAACCATGATGGGCGACGAAGAAGCTTTGAGACGAAATTCGCGATGTAGGTAGGACGACAACAATTTAGTCGATGCTCGTTCGATGGTTCGCCAACGACTAACGACTAACGACCAACGACTAACGACGCAAAATCAGAGATTTCGAATCGAAAGGGAACTTCACCATGGGTTTGTCGCTAAGCGATCTGCTTAAGAGAATGCTGGAGATGAACGGCAGCGATCTCCACATCACTACGAACTCGCCGCCGCAGATTCGTGTTCACGGTCACCTGGTGCCGCTCGATTTGCCGCAAATGACGCCGGCCGAGACCAAGCAGTTGGCTTATAGCGTCATGACCGACTCGCAAAAGCACCGCTTCGAAGAAAGCCTTGAGCTGGATTTTTCCTTCGGATTGAAAGGACTGGCCCGCTTCCGCGCCAACGTCTTCAATCAGCGCGGCGCCACAGCTGCGGTTTTTCGTGTCATTCCATTCGAGATCAAGTCGTTCAACCAGCTCGGTCTGGCGCCGGTAGTGAGCAAGTTGTGCGACAAACCGCGTGGCTTGGTGCTCGTGACCGGCCCGACCGGTTCGGGCAAATCCACCACGCTCGCGGCCATGATTGACAAAATTAACAGCGAGCGCCATGACCACATTTTGACCATCGAAGATCCGATCGAATTTGTGCACATGAACAAGAACTGCGTGGTGAATCAGCGCGAACTTCATGCCGATACGAAGAGTTTCGGCGACGCGTTGCGCGCCGCGCTGCGTGAAGATCCTGATGTTGTGCTGATCGGCGAAATGCGCGACCTGGAAACCATCGAGTCGGCACTGCGCATCGCCGAGACAGGCCACTTAACTTTTGGCACGCTGCATACGAACTCTGCAACGTCCACCATCAACCGTATTATTGACGTCTTCCCGGCGCACCAGCAGCCGCAAATTCGGGCGCAGTTGTCGCTGGTTCTGGAAGGCATCATGTGCCAGAGCCTGCTGCCGACCATTAACGGCAAAGGCCGCGCCATGATCATGGAAATTCTGATACCCAACGCCGCCGTCCGCAACCTGATCCGCGAAGACAAGATTCACCAGATTTATTCCTCCATGCAGTCGGGGCAGGAAAAATTTGGCATGCAGACATTCAACCAGTCGCTGGCAACGGCGTACTTCCAGAAACAGATTTCAATCGAAACGGCCATGGCGCGATCCAGCAATACGGACGAACTGCAGGAAATGATCAACCGTGGCGCAAGTTTGGTTAACCGTCCGACGGCGGCCGGAACAACTTTGGCCCGCGGCGCGGCCAAGCACTAGAGCGAACACAAACAGTTTGTGAAAAAGTTTCGTCGAGCAGACACGCACGGGAGGAGAAGCTAACATGCCAGTTTTTACATTTTCCGGCAAGGATGCATCCGGTCAGAAAATTTCCGGGGAGCGGAATGCCGCCAACAAGGCGGCGTTGGCGCAGGCATTACGGCGCGAGCGCATCACGCCCGGCGCGATTCGCGAAAAGGGCAAGGAATTCTCCATGCCTACCTTCGGCTCGGGCAAGGTCGGCACCAAAGAAATTGCGATCTTCTTCCGTCAATTTTCGGTGATGATCGATGCCGGCTTGCCGCTGGTGCAGTGTCTGGAAATTCTGGCGGCCAACCAGGAAAGCCAGTCCTTCCAGAAGATTTTGACTGGCGTGCGAACCACGGTAGAAGGCGGCGCAACCCTCGCCAACGCCATGCGCGGCTATCCTGTGGTGTTCGACGACCTCACCACGAACATGATCGAGGCCGGCGAAACCGGCGGTATTCTCGACATCATTCTGCAGCGCCTGGCCACATACGTGGAAAAGGCCGTGCGCCTAAGAGCGGCGGTGAAGTCGGCGTTGATCTACCCCGTAGCCGTGGTCAGCATGGCGGTATTGATTGTCGGCGCGCTGCTCAAATGGGTCGTGCCCATCTTCTCCAACTTGTTCGCCGGACTGGGAGTTAATCTGCCTCTACCCACGCGCATCGTCATGGGCCTGAGCGGTTTCGTGCAGAGTTTTTGGTGGGTGGTGTTCGTCATTGGCTTCGCCTTGTTCTTTGGCGTGGGCCAGATTCGCAAGCATCCGAAAGGACGCTACTACTTTGACAAAATCCTGCTGCACATTCCGGTGATTGGATCGCTGCTGCGCAAAATTGCGGTGGGCCGGTTCACTCGTACTCTGGGCACTCTGATCACCTCGGGCGTACCAATTCTCGAGGGCTTGACGATCACGGCGAAAACTTCCGGCAACGCTGTGCTGGAAGAGGCTTTGATGAAAGTACGCAAGGCCATCGAAGAAGGCCGCACCATCGTTGATCCGCTGCGCGAGTGCGGAGTGTTTCCGAACATGGTGACGCAGATGATCGGAGTCGGCGAAGCCACGGGCGCAATGGATTCTATGCTGCAGAAAATTGCCGACTTCTACGAAGAAGAAGTCGACGCTGCTACCAAAGACATGCTGGCCATGTTGGAGCCGTTCATTATCGGAAGTCTGGGCATCATGATCGGCGGCATCGTGATTTCGCTCTACATGCCACTGTTCGCCATGATCGCCAAGCTGGCTGGCTAAGAAACAGGTTTCAAGGTGACAAGGTTTCAAAGTTTCAGGGAGCAATCCTCACCGATTAATTCGGGAAACTTTGAAACTTTGAAACCTTGAACTTAGAAACCTTGAAACTTCGGTCTTCTCCATGCAATCGACGTTCGACGAGCGCAATTGGCTGGTATGGCTGGTTCGGGTAAGAATTTTCATCCTGACCCTTTTGCTGGGCATTGAACTGGCGGTTGCCCAGTTCACGCCAGCGCGCTTGCCGTTACGCCTGTTCGTCAGCACAATTCTTTTCTGGTACAGCCTGTCGCTTTTCTATGTGCTGCTGCTCTCGCTTTGGCAGGAGCATCGCTTGCAGGCATCGCTGCAGCTTCTCACCGATCTGGTTCTGGTCAGTCTCGTTATTCATGAAACCGGGGGATGGGACAGCTCGCTGAACTTTCTATATCCGCTGGTGATCATTGTTGCCGCCGTGCTGTTGCCGAGGATTTGGGCCCATCTGGTTGCGGCTCTAGCGTTCATTCTTTATGGCACGGTGCTGGAACTGAACTACTACGGCGTAGTTCATTCGTACTGCACCACGCATCCTGGCCTGAAGACGCTGCAAGGAATTATCTCCGTCAATCTTTTTGCTTTTCTGGCAGTGGCCTACCTCGCCGGCCTGCTGACGGGAAAGTTGCGCCAGGTGGGCGTACAGCTGAAGAACGCCAGTGGCGCGCTCGAAAGTCTACAGGCCCTGCACGAGAATATTATTCATTCCATCAGCAGCGGGCTGATTACTACCGGCCTCGACGGGCGAATCACGCTAGTGAATGGCGCGGCGCAGCGGCTTTTGGAGCGTACCCCGTCAGAATTATTCGGCGCGCCCGTGCAACCCCTTTTTCTCGATCCGCTACCCACTGTGGAATCGCAACTGGCCCACGGGGAAGTACGTTTCGATGCGCCCACGAAATTTCGCAAAACAGTTCGAGTGCGAGTCGCCGCGCTGACCGTTCCGGAGCGCGGCGATCTCGGATTCGTCTATGTGCTCGACGACCTTACTGAGATCCGGCGCCTGGAGCGGGAAGTGCGAATGCAGGATCGACTGGCGGCGGTTGGGCGGCTGGCCGCAGCGATCGCGCACGAGATTCGCAATCCACTTACCTCGATTGCCGGTTCGGTCAGCATGCTTTCCGGCGTGCCAGAAATGAATGAAGATCACCGCCGCCTGCTCGATATCGTCACTCGCGAATCGCAGCGGCTGAACAGCATTATTACTGACTTTCTCGCTTACTCCCGCACCAAGCAATATCACTTCGACAAAGTTGACTTGATTCAGCTTGTCGAAGACACGCTCACGCTCATGGATCATCGCATGACGGCGGAAAAAACTGGGATTACGATCACTCGCCGGTTTTCTGCGGATCAGGCTTGGACGATGGCCGATGGCGACAAGATCAAGCAGGTGTTTTGGAATTTCTGTGAGAACGCTGTGCGCGCGATGAAGGGCTCCCCAGCCGGGGGGATGCTCACGGTCGCCGTGGAATCGCATGGCGAAGACTGGCAAGTCGGATTCACGGACACCGGAGCGGGCATGAGCCCGCAGCAGATCGAAAAAATATTCGAACCTTTCCAGTCCAACTTCGAAGGCGGTACCGGCCTGGGGCTGGCGCTCGTCTATCAGATTGTGCAAGCGCACGGAGGCAAGGTCTGGGCGCGATCCAAGCCGGGCCAGGGAACTACCTTCGTTTTGAGATTGCATCGCCTCGAGGTCGCGCAAGCCATTCCCGCGGAAGAGAACCTCTCGCAACAGCCTCGTGCGCTGGTCGCAGCAGGAGGTGGGCGTGGCTAACATCCTGGTCTGCGACGATGAGCGCTCCATCTGTGAAATGCTCGACATCTCCTTGCGCCGTGAGGGACATCGCGTAGAGACGGTGCAAGCCGGGCAACTGGCAAAAAACAAAATTGACGGCGCGCTCTATGACGTCATCATCACCGATATTAAGATGCCGAACATCGACGGCATCGAAGTACTGCGCCACGCTCATCGGGTCTCGCCCGATTCAGCCGTCATTTTGATTACCGCGGTTGATGACTATGCGGCCGCGGTGGAAGCTGTGAAAGCGGGAGGCGCGACCGACTATATCCGCAAGAGTCCTGGGCTGGTCGATGAAATCAAGCTGGCAATCAATCGCGCGGTCGAGAAACTCAATTTGAGCAAACAGAATTTTGCTCTACGCCGCGACGCCGCTACGCGCAATTCGTTGGATAACATTATCGGCTCCAGTTCTGCGATTGAGAAGCTGAAACAAACGCTGCGAACGGTTTCCTCGACCGCCAGCACGGTTTTGATCCACGGCGAAAGCGGCACGGGAAAAGAGCTTGTTGCCCGCGCTGTCCACGTATGTTCGCCGCGCGCGGCGGATGCTTTCGTTTCGGTTAATTGCGGGGCCTTTCCTGAGACTCTGCTCGAGAGCGAACTGTTTGGTTATCTGAAGGGCGCATTCACGGGCGCGAACCAGAACAAGCGTGGCCTGTTTGAAGTCGCCGACGGCGGCACCATTTTTCTTGATGAAATCAGCGAAATGACGATGGCCATGCAGGTAAAGCTGCTGCGCGTGCTGCAGGAACGCACCGTACGGCCGGTGGGAAGCACCAGCGAAATTTCCATCGATGTTCGCGTCATTGCCGCTACCAACCGCGATCTCGATAAGGCAGTCGCCGAAAACGCTTTTCGCGAGGATCTTTACTATCGCTTGAATGTAATCCCGATCCGCGTCCCGCCTCTGCGCGAGCGGCGGGAAGATATTCCGCTGCTCGTGAACCACTTTCTTAAGAAATACGCGAGCGCTGCCGGACGCAGCATTCTGCGCGTGCATGCTCCGTCACTCGACTCCTTGTGCGGCTACGAGTGGCCCGGGAATGTCCGCCAATTAGAGAACACCGTGGAACGCGCAGTTGCGCTGGAAACATCCGATGAATTGCACGTGCAGCTTCCCGCCGAACGACCCAAGGCCCGAGCCGCGGCTGCCGCCGCAGGAACCGGAACTCCGGAAATTGGTAGCGATGTCGCCCTTCCCGAAGGCATCGGAATGGAAAGTTACGTGGCCGGCATCGAGCGTTCGCTGCTGCAGAATGCGCTCAACCAGAGCGGCGGCGTGCAGACTAAGGCTGCCGATGTTCTCGGAATTTCCTACCGGTCATTCCGGCATTTGATGAAGAAGTACGGGCTGTAGAAAGGCAGCTCTTAGCTATTAGCTCTTGGCTTTTAGCTCTTTCGCCTCCCTCACTACTTTCCACAGCGGCGATCCTTCATAGGCGGCATAGGGATGCGTGAGAGGACGTGTCTTTGTCATCTGAAGTCCTTTCCCCGCGTTCGGACCGTCCCGGAGGGACCATTGAAAATAGCCCGGCGTTTTCAACGCCGGGTCAGCGAAACGGAAGAGAAGTCCGTCCTGGAGGGACGGCTGAAACCGTTCGCCCGACGAACGCGCGTCATTTCAGCCGTGCCTACGATGGATCGACAGTTATTTCTTTATTTGGCGGTCCATCGGACACCCGATAACATCACAAGCAATCCGACGGTGGCAAACGCGGTGCCGATTGCAACCGAAAAGGGCTTTTCAAACGTCAGTCTGACCCCAGTCCCGACCACGAGTAGAGCTGCACCGACACAAACATAGACCCGCCGGACGGAAATGGGTAATGGCGCAGACCTCGGCAGGCCAGAAGCGCGGAACTGGGATGTCCGGGTGATTTCGGCAGGCGTGAGATTGTGCTGCCGTTCGACGACATCCTGTTTCCAGTCTTCTTGTGAGTTGGTGCGATTGCTCATCGAAATCTGTTCTACCGCACCGCAGCGGCTCTGTCGAGATTACTGTCGAGAACGGGTCATAACCGTCTTCGACCATCGCTACGTCAGTAACTAAGACCTAAGGCTGCCGCCTAGCTCTTCTTCAACTGCTGCTTCCAGCCCAGCACTCGCGCCTTGGCGCCTTCGGCTTCGGCCTCGGAAATCATCCCTTTCTTCATGTACAGCACCGACAGGCTGGTGTGCGCGAGCACATCGTCGGGATCGATCTCCGCCAGCCGCTGTGCGACCGCGATGGCCTCATCGTAGCGCTGCAAATCCTGTAGCGCACGGGCCAGTCCATGCATGGCCTCGGTAAATGTTGGATCGGCGGACAAAGATTCCTGATATTCAGCGACCGCTTTTTCTAATTTGCCATCGGCCATGGAATCGAGCGCGGCGTAGTAGTGATCTTCGGCCTTTTGGCGGGCGTTTTCTTCAGGCATGCGTGGAAAATTCCAGGCGGAAACTGGATTCTAACATGCGTCTCTTGCTTTCCAATCCTGCGTACCCGCCAGTAAACTGGCGGGCTATTGTCGGCTCGTCCGTTCGGGACTGTTCATTTCCGGCGCGAAGATTTACTCCACGTTCCAGCCACTGACTTCTACTGCGGGCTTCGATGTGCCTAATTCTGCAGCGCGGTAGGATGCCGTGACTTCGCGCTTCTCGCCGGGCATGAGCGAAATGTAGTTGTCTTCCCAGACCACGGGGAGAATTTCTTCTCCCTTTGCCCCCTTATCGACCTTCAGATGTACGAAGAAGGCGAGGCTCTTGCTCGGATTTTGCAGAATCACGTGAGTGATTTCTTCTTCGCCTTTGCGCTCGCTGCGGTCCGTAACTTTTAATTTTACTTTTGGCAACTGAGCGAGCGCAGTGTAGTCGGCATAAGAGTCGGTGGGCGTCATCCACCAAGTGCTCTTGGCCCAGTCGAGAGTCTCGGGCTTGGTGGAGAGCCAGTAAAAATTCGAGCCCACGAGTGTGCCGGATGAATCTTCCAGCCGCAAGACGAGGAAGTAGGTGGGGCTCAGATCGGTAACGTCGGAGAATGTGAAAATCTTCGCCGTGCTGTCTGCGGGCGCATCGACAGGATTCGTTTGCGTGAACTTCTCGGTCATGTCGAGGTCGTAGATTTTGGTTGTGAGCTTCAATCCTTTGGCGTCTTCGTATTGGCTGCTGACTACCCAGATCGCATGATCGTCGTAGCCGTAGATGGGATGGAGCGCTTCCATGGCACGCTTGGCACCGAAGTATCCGCCGCCCGGACGCAGGTAATAATCGTAGAGATGCCAGATCATGGAAGGCCAGGCGTTGTTAAGCATCCACTGAATTACGCCGGTGGATTCATATTTGTTGCGGCTGTAAGCCTCGTACATAGCGCGCACGCCTTCGTAGGTTTGCATTTGAGACTTGGTAGCGAAGTCCTGCACGTTGTCTGACTGGCCGTAGCGTTTGGCGAGTGCTTCGCTGAACACGCCGATGGTTTTGAACTCGCCGCCGCCGGCGTGATAATTCCAAACATCGTCGATGGGCCACATGTGGTCTTTGCCGACCATTGCGCGAATGCTTTCGATGGGTGGAACCGCCGGTCCCATGCTGGTTTCCATATTGAAGCCGTAAGCGCCGCCGCAGCCGCCGGCATTGCATTGCTTGCGTCCCGGTTGGCCTGCGGGAGTGTCAACTTCCCAATATCTGGGCGCGACATATTCATAAGGGCCGGTCATCTTCACCCCGCTATCGCCGGTGACGCTAGTCTTCTTTCCCGTGGCTGATGAAACCACCGGATTCGGCCACAACAAATCTTTTTCGACGTCGAGATACATTTGTTCAACATCCGGTGGCGGAGGGTTGTCGCTGCCATTGAGCCACATCACAAGACTGGGATGGCTGCGCAGGCGGTAAATCTGATCGCGCAGAGACTGTTTCGCAATCTCAAAATCCTGTGGCTGCCAGCGCGGCCAGCGCTCCCAGAAGTCGCAGCAGCACCATCCGGCCAGGACGAGAATGCCAGCACGATCGGCCAGGTCGAAGAATTCTTTGGTTTCGAGTTTGCCTTCGAGCCGGACCGTGTTCAAGCCCATATCGCGGACGTAACGGAATTCGTCGTGCAGGCGCTGCGAATTTTCGCGCAACATCAGATCGGGCGTCCACCCGCCGCCGCGGATGAGAATATTTTTGCCGTTGATGTGGAAGGCGCGGCCGCCGACCGAGTTGAAGTCGGAGGTGATTTCGCGAATGCCGAATTCGGTGGTCGAAAGTTCGCTGCCCAATCCACCGACCTCGAACTCCATAGTGAGCGAATAGAGATTCGGCTTGCCCATCTGTGCGGGCCACCACAGGCGCGGACTCGAAAAGACGAGTTGCTGAAATTGATCGGGAGTGAAGGTGACGTCTTTGGTTTCGTTTGGCGCGAGTTCTACATCCTGCTCGAATTTGACAGATTCAATCTGGCCCTTGAGTTTGCCCTTCACCGGCTTATCGGTTGCGTTTTTTAGTTGCGCGGTCACGGTGAGTTGCGCGCTATCGTTTGCTGGCGGATTCAGTTTTGAAACCACCGTCGGGTATCGCACCGCGACTGGGCCGCTGGTGGTGAGGTATACGTCGCGCCACAGTCCCATGTTTTTATCGGGAGGCGCCGGATTCCAGTCGACGAAGGTGATGGCGAGATCATGCTCGGTGGGCGAGAAAACTTGAACCGCGAGGACATTTTCTGCTCCGGGTTTGGCAGCAGCGGTCACGTTGAATTCATAGGTGCGCCAGGCACCGGCCACGTCGTCGGATTTTGCAATCTGCTTTCCGTTCAGAAAAATATTTGCCCGATAATTGATGCCGTCAAACTTCAGCCAGACCGTTCTGCCTTTGTACGAAGCTGGCAAAGCGAACTGCTTGCGATACCACCAGGAAACCGCGTAAGGGCTATCGGGCGCCATGGCGATGTTGGAAAAATTCCCGCCGATGGGATAGTTCATTCCGGCGAGGCTGCGCAAATTCATGCCAAATAGGGGATCGGGAAAAGTCTTGTCCTTGACAAGCGCGGCAACAACGGTAGTGGGCACGGTTGCTGCATGCCATCCCTTAGGAGAAAAGTGGGGCGTAGAAATGACTTCACCTTTTGCTTCCACTTTGGCCGAAGTTTGTAGAGACCAGCCTTCATGCAGGGCCAGTCTTGCTTGGGGAGCGATGAGCAGCGTTCCACGCTTTCCCTGGGCTTGGGCGGTCGTGGCAGTTTGCGTTTTGTTTTGAGCGAAGAGCGACGAAGCCAGAAGGAGTGAGGCGAGAACGACGAAGGTCACTGCCAGCCGCTTGCTTGAGTGCATGATGCTCCTGAGTAGATTCGTATAGGTAATTTATCAGCCGGGACAGATTTCTGAAAACGTTCCGAAGAATGGATAACATTTATATTGATACGTTTCAATAGCGGAGTTTCGTATGAAGGCCACGTAATTGCGCTATCGATGAAAAGCATCGAGCTACGCTCCGCGACCTGCTGATTGCAATGACATTCTGATCGTACTACCCTGATATCCATGGGGTTTTTATCGGTTGCCATTTGGCTGGCGGTTGCCTATTTCTGCATAAGGATCGCAGTTTCGCGAGGCCGTCCCGGACAAAGGTGGTCGCTTCTCGCTCTTTTTTTTGGTCCATTCGCATTGTTGGTGGTGCTGCTGCTCCCGCGCATCGATCACAAGGTTTAATCGCAGTAGCCCACTATCCAGGGGCGGCCTGGCGGCTGGCCCCGCAATTGCTGGTTTATAATCAAGAATCCGGCTTACAATTTTTGTGGAGTGATAAGAGATGATTCGATTTTTGCAGACGCAGGGGCCAACCAAGAAAATTATTCTGAGCGGCATTCTGCTGGTGATTTGCGGCGCCATGGTGATTGCATTCATTCCTGGCGGCCTGACCGATGAACTGACCGGCCAGCCGGGCAAAGGCGTGATTGCGAGGGTGAATGGCGCCGACATCAGCGCCGATGAGATTCGCCAAACCGCGCGCCAGATGGCGCAGCAGGATGCGCAGCGGTACGGCGAAATGGCGTCGAAGCTCATGCCCTTTCTGATTCAGCAGGAAACTGTGCGGGCCGTGGACCAAATGATTAACCGAGAGGCGCTGCTGACCGAGGCGAACCGGATGGGTCTGCGCGTAACGCCGGAAGAAGTGAAGGACGAGCTGCAGCATGGGCGTTATGCGGCTACGTTTTTTCCCGGCGGCAACTTTATTGGGCAGGCTGAATACGAGGATATGTTGCAACGGGCCGATCTGACCCCCGTCAAGTTCGAACAGGAAGTCGGCCACGATATTTTGTTAACCAAGTTGCAGGCACTCATCGCCGGAAGCAGCAGTGTGAGCGATGCTGAAGTTCACGAGCAGTTCATCAAAGAGAATTCGAAAGTGAAGTTCGACTACGCAGTTCTAAAACAAGACGACATACGAAAAGGCCTGCATCCGACGGACGAGGAATTGAAGGCGTTTTACGAGAGCCATAAAGCCAGCTACGCGAACTCCATTCCAGAGAAGCGCAAAGTCAAATATGCGCTGATTGAAACCGGTAAAGCCGCAGCCGATGTGCAGGTGACACCGGAAGACCTGCGAAGCTATTACGATCAACATCGTGAGCAATACCGGGTGCCCGAGCAGGTGAAGGTCAGTCACATTCTTATCAAAACGCCGCTGCCGGGGCCCGATGGCAAGGTCGATGAAAAAGGTGTAGCGGAGGCGCAGCACAGAGCCGAAGATTTGCTGAAGCAGTTGAAGAGCGGCGCCAAGCTGGAAGACTTGGCGCAAAAATATTCTGAAGATCCGGGCAGCGCGAAACAGGGTGGTTCGCTCGGCTGGATTGGCAGAGGGCAGACGGTGCCGGAGTTTGAGAAAGTTGCGTTCTCGCTGCCGAAAGGCCAAGTCAGCGGGCTGGTGAAGAGCAGTTATGGCTTTCACATCATCCGCGTGGACGATAAGCAGGAAGCGCACATGAAGACGCTGGACGAAGTGAAGGCCGAGATCGAGCCGGTCATAAAGCATCAGAAGGGGCAACAGATTGCGCAACAAAAGGCGGACGCGCTGCTGAAGCAAGCCAAGGCCGAGGGTTTGGACGCAGCGGCAGCGGAACAGAAAGTGCAGGTGATCACGTCGGATTATTTCTCGCGCAAAGATATGTTGCCGGGCCTGGGACCAGCGACGCAATTTATGGATGCGGTATTTGCCGAACAGGAAAAGTCGCCGCCGGATGTGGCCCCGGCCTCGCAAGGCATCGTAGTTTTTCAGTTGACGGGAGTAAAGCCGGCTTCGACTCCAACGTTTGAAGAGATTCGTAGCCGCGTCGAAGATGAATTCAAGAACGAGCGCTCTTCAACATTGCTGTCGCAGAAGGCGCAGGAATTGTCAGACCGCGCCAAGGCTGAACACGATCTGAAACGGGCGGCGAAAGAACTGGGCGCGACCATGAAGACCAGCGATTTTGTTTTGCCCGACGGACAAGTGCCCGATGTCGGCTCGATGTCCGGTCAAGCCTCCGTGGCGTTCACTCTAAAGCCGGGTGAGATCAGCGGTCCTATCAACAGCGGAGCGAATGCCGTGGTGCTTCAGGTGCTCGAAGACCAGAAGCCCTCGGAAGCGGAGTTTGCCGCCAAGCGAGATCAGATTCGCGATCAATTGCTGCTGCAAAAACAGCAGGAAACTTTTGGACTCTTCGTTTCCAGCCTGGTCGACGAGATGACACGATCGGGAAAGATCAAGAGAAACGAAGAAGAAATTAAAGCACTGAGCAGGAGCGGCAGCGAGGAAGGAATGTAGCAGCGTTTCCATGTCCTTTCCGCGCGCCGCAGGTATTTTGTTGCATCCCACGTCGTTGCCCTCGCGCGGCGGCATTGGCGATTTCGGGCCCGCCGCCTACCGATTCGTGGATTTTCTTGTCTCGGCACGCCAGGGCCTTTGGCAAGTTTTGCCGCTGGGCCCGCTCGGCTATGGCAATTCGCCGTATTCTTCGACCTCCGCGTTCGCCGGAAATCCTTTGTTGATCAGCCTGGAACGCCTTGCCGAATATGGCTGGATCGATGTGGGGAAACTCGATTCCAATTATCACGAAACCGGATCTTTTGCTGCCGTCGAATACGATCAGGTTTTCGCGCAGAAAATGCCTCTTCTGTTTGAGGCGGCGCGAAACTTTCTGCGTTCGGCTTCGGACGATGGGTTGCGGCGGTTTGAAGCTTTCCAGAAAGAAAATGCCTGGTGGTTGGATGACTTCGTTCTCTTTGACGCCCTCCGAGCTCAACAGAAACTGAAAAGCTGGAACCAGTGGCCGCATGATCTCGCTTACTGCCAGCCCGCCGCTTTGGATCAGGCTCGACGGGAATTGGAAGACGACATCCGGATTCGAGGCGCACTGCAGTTCGCCTTTTATGAACAGTGGCGGGCGTTGCGACGATATTGTTCGGAGCGCAAGATCCGCGTGGTGGGGGATGTTGCGATTTTTATGAACTATGACAGTGCCGATGTATGGCGCAACCGGGAATTGTTCCGGCTGAAGGAGGATCTGGAGCCGGAAGTCGTAGCGGGAGTTCCGCCGGACTTTTTCAGCAAGACGGGACAGCGCTGGGGGAATCCGCTCTACCGCTGGGACGTGATGAAAGAGCGCGGCTATCGATGGTGGGTGCAGCGTTTGCGCTGGGCGACGGAAAATTGTGACTACATCCGGCTGGATCACTTTCGCGGGTTCGATCAGTTCTGGGAGATTCCCTCCGGCGAGGAAACGGCTGTGAATGGCCGCTGGGTTGACGGACCGCGCGATGACCTGTTTGTGAAGCTGCGCGAGGCGCTCGGCGGGCTGCCGTTTTTCGCGGAGGATCTCGGCTATATCACTCCGGAAGTGCATGCGTTGCGAGAAAGGCTGAAAATTCCTGGAATGGCGGTTTTGCAATTCGGCTTCGGCGACGAAGGCGCGCACATGTATTTGCCGCATCGCGCCGAAGGCAAAGTCATCTACACCGGCACGCACGATAACGACACCGTGACCGGCTGGTGGCAATCTGGAGCTTCAGAAGACGAGCGCCGCAATGCCGAAGCCTATGTAGGACGTTGCGACGACGGAATCCATTGGGCGTTCATTCGCGCGGCACAGTGCTCAGCGGCGTGTTTGTGCATTATTCCGCTGCAGGATGTTCTGGGTCTTGGCAGCGAAGGACGAATGAACACTCCCAGTCAGAATAGCGATAACTGGCGCTGGCGATTCGACCCGCAGCAACTCAAAAGCGAACTGGCGGCGAAATTGGCCCATCTCGCCGAATTAAGCGATCGACTTCCCAAGCCTTTTGTCGCGCTGGCGGACGAGCGTTTTGCCGCTTAACCTTCCAAATAAGCTCCTTTACTGATTCGACCTCGATCTTAGCCAGACCCTATTTCATCCGCACATCAAGGCTGCAGTCTGCAAGAAACCGAAGGCGCTATCAACCTTAAATTGTGAATCCAATGTTACAGCGAGGGAATTTTGCGCTGGCGCGCAGTTCGTGTATAGAAGGTACGGGAGCATTCGCGTGACGGAAGCGCCAGCCAAGTCAGCAACCGAGGCAATCATTGAAGCTGTGGGCGTGGAAAAATCGTACCCGCAGGCGGACGGAACTCGCATTCAGGTTGTGGGACTCACGAATCTGTCGATCGAACCAGGAAAGATCGTTGCGCTGCTGGGGCCGTCGGGCTGCGGAAAATCGACGCTGCTGCGAATATTGACTGGGCTTTCGCATCCCTCGTCAGGAACGCTTTTATGGCATGGCAAGCCTCTGGACGGGCAAATGCCGAACGTGGCAATTGTTTTTCAAAGCTTCGCGCTCTTTCCCTGGCTCACCGTGTTAGACAACGTAGAAGCTCCGCTGGAAGCGAAGGGCGTTGCAGCCGTTGAGCGGCGCAAACGGGCTCTGCGCACGCTGGATACGGTTGGCCTCGACGGCTTTGAAACGGCGTATCCCAAAGAACTTTCGGGCGGCATGAAGCAGCGTGTGGGATTCGCTCGCGCTCTCGTAGTCGAACCCGAAGTGTTGTTCATGGATGAACCGTTCTCCGCGCTCGACGTGCTGACCGCGGAAAACCTGAGAGGCGAACTTTTGGAACTCTGGCTGACTAAGAAAATGCCGGCCAGCGCCATTTTCATTGTCACGCACAATATTGAAGAGGCTGTGATGCTCGCCGACCGGGTGATGGTTCTGGGCAGAAATCCCGGCGCGCATTCGTTCGGATTTCAATATCCGGCTGAAGCATCCGCGGGACCGCAAGTCTGCGCGCTTTGTCGAGTTGGTAGATTACATCTACAAGGTGATGACCGAACCGGAAATCGAGCATACTTTGCCGGATGCGGAAACCACGGCGGAAATCATTCTGCCGACCGGAGGACTGACGAAAGAGGCGCTGAAGAAGCAGGAGGGCCCGCTCCGTTCCAGCCAAATATCAGATGCTGCCGCACGCCCGCGTAGGAGGCATCGCCGGCCTGCTGGAGTTGTTGCACGACCATGGCGGACGCGAGGACCTGTTTCGCCTCGCCGAAGAACTCGTGATGGATGTCGAGGACTTGCTTCCGATTCTGGAGGCATGCGTGATGCTGGGTTTCGCGTGGCTGAAAGAGGGCGACATGCAGATTACGCCGCAGGGAGTAGCTTTTGCCGAAGCCGATATTCAGCAGCGCAAGGTTTTGTTCCGGCAGGCCGCGCTCGAACATGTCACCATTCTGAAACAGATCGACAGCGTTTTGAAACGCAAAACGGATCACTCCATTGCGGACGAGTTCTTTCACGACATTCTCGACGAACACTTTGCGGAAGATGAAGTGCAACGCCAGTTCGAGACCGCGATGAATTGGGGCCGCTATGCGGAGATATTCGATTATGACCGCGACCAGGGCCGGCTGGTTCAGGCTGAAACTTCAGCGCCATCGCAGTCGTCCGCGACACCTGTGAACGAGACGCCAACTCAAAACTCAGTCCCGAAATCCTGAACACACACTGCAATGGAACTGTAGTTTCATGAAGAGATTCACCAGCATGCGCGGATTTTCGGCCTATCGAATCTGGGCGCAGTTGCCCGGATTCGAGATCTCCTACCTGCCGGACGTACTTATGTTCGGGGCGGGGATCGCACTATTTTATGGCGTGCTCGTGGTGGGCCGGACTTGGCTGGGACCGTTCACTCCGCAGGTGGAAATATCGCGCAGTCCGCTGGCGCTGTTGCCGTACGCGGGATATTCTCTGCTGCGCATCACGATCGCGTATCTGCTGAGCCTCGCCTTTACGCTGGTCTATGGGTATGTGGCCGCCTATAACCCGCGCGCAGAGCGTTTTATGATTCCATTGCTGGATGTGTTGCAGTCGATCCCAGTGCTCAGCTTTCTTCCCACCGTGATGCTGGCGATGGTGGCGTTGTTTCCGGGAAGGCAACTGGGAGTAGAGGCGGGAGCGATCCTGCTGATCTTTACCGGCCAGGTATGGAACATGGCGTTCAGCTTTTATGCTTCGCTGAAGAGCATTCCCAAGGAAATGCGCGAAGCGGCCAAGGTTTACGGTTTCAGTTGGTGGCAGCGCTTTATCGAGATGGAGTTGCCTTTCTCCGCCATCGGGCTGGTGTGGAACTCGATGATGTCGGTGGCGGGCGGCTGGTTTTTCCTGATGGCCTGCGAGATGTTCGTGCTCGGTTCGCGCGACTTCCGTCTGCCCGGGTTGGGTTCATATCTGCAAACTGCGGCCAGTGCGGGAGACACACCATCCATCCTGTGGGGAGTCGGCACCATGATCGCCGTGATCGTTTTGCTCGATCAGTTCGTCTGGCGTCCGGTGATTGCCTGGGC
Source organism: uncultured Acidobacteriaceae bacterium (assembly GCA_963801885.1). Lineage (GTDB taxonomy): Bacteria > Acidobacteriota > Terriglobia > Terriglobales > Acidobacteriaceae > Sulfotelmatobacter. The sequence continues at coordinate 300,313 of CAWDGL010000007.1, read as the reverse complement.
AGAAAAGTTTAAGGTCGAGCAAGTGGAGAGCAGCGACGCTCCGCGTTCCTGGGTGCTTGATCTGATTCGGCATTCGCGCAGCCTCTCGCAGATTCGGCAAAAAACCGTGCGCCCGATTGCCGAGCGACTCATGCTGCACTTTGCGCGCAAGCGACCAAGCGATGAGGCGGAGCGGCGCAGCCCGTGGAAGATTTGGCTTATGCGGTTCTTCGCCGTGGTTCTGCTCGCGGGGATCAGTTATGGAGTAGTCCGCGTTGTAATGATCCTGACCGGACTGCAGAAAACAGAATTGCAGCAGACCGGCAATTGGCCTGGCCGCAACTTTTCTTCGCGTGAATCTAACGTTGCTGATCGGCGCCTTGTGGACCATTCCTGCGGGCGTTGCCATCGGCTTCAATCCCCGCCTGGCACGGATTGCGCAGCCACTGGCGCAGATCGCTGCATCGGTTCCCGCGACTGCCCTGTTTCCGGTTGTGCTTTTGTTGTTGATTCGAATCGGCGGTGGACTGGGCGTAGGTTCGATTGTGCTCCTGCTCTTAGGGACGCAGTGGTACATACTTTTCAATGTGATTGCGGGAGCCATCGCGATCCCTACGGATTTAAAAGAGTGCTGCTCCGTTTTTCGCATGCAGGGGATTCAGCGCTGGAAGAAGCTGATTCTTCCGGGAATTTTCCCCTATCTTGTCACGGGGATGGTGACGGCGTCGGGCGGCGCCTGGAACGCCAGCATTGTCGCGGAATATTTTCACTTCAAAGGCCACATCTACACTACGGTCGGACTGGGAGCGATTATTTCTCAGGCGAGCGACCAGAGCAATTCCAAATTGCTGCTGGTCGCAACCGTAATGATGGCCGCCACCGTGGTGACTATCAATCGACTGGTGTGGCGCAGGCTCTATGCACTGGCGGAGACGAGATTCAGGCTCGAGACGTGATCGATGCAAACTTCAGCTGTAGGATTCGAGGAGTTTCTTCGCTTTATTTTGCCGGGCGCAAACGCGTCGGCTCAGAGGGCAGAAGACAGGTTTGGGCAACGTCTTTTAGTGCCTCGTCCAAATTCTTTCCCAGCAGCGCAAGCTCCTCCGGGGTCATCAATTCCTGCAGGCGTTGAAAGAACTGGCGTTCTTCCTTGCGAATATGTGCAGACATGCGTTCCGCGAATGCGGAAATATCGGCTGCCGACATCGCGTGCGCTTCAGCCTCGGCGAAGCTTTCGCGCAGCAGGAAGTGATCGAGCAGCAGTTCCTCCACCAGGGGAATCAATGCTGGGAAACGTCGCGCCGCCGGAAATAGAACATTTTCTTCCGCCGCAAAATGGATTCGTATTTCATCTTGAAAATGCTGCGCGATCTCAGCTTGCCAGACAACCAAGTCTGAGTCGCCGATGGGCGAGGCACGATCGATGCGAACGCACAGTACCAATGCACGTCGATGCTGATGAGACAGAGGAATCAGATTTCGATCGCGCAGCATGGTCGCTTAATTTTTAGTCAGTTGTACGTATCAGTCCGGGCACCGCAGGTTCTCCGTCGATTTCCACGCGATCCGCGGCGGGGCGCACGGTGAGCCAGTCGGTGCGCACGCGCTGCCATTCCTGAATGAGCATGCCGTTGGCCTCAAAGAAGCTGCGAATACGGTAGCGTTCCCAGCCCGCCACTTCTTCAAGAATCGGCGCCAGCACCGCGAGAGCGCTGGTGCTGAGCACAGTGCGCTTCGCAACTTGCGAAACGTCTGGTGACTCGGAGACAGCGATCGTGAGCCCATCGCGCGAATTGATGTGCAGCATAACGTGAATGTCGGAACTGCCGTCGCCCGTGTAAATCACATGATCAGGACCCGCGACCTGCTGCAAAAGCAACTGATTCAGAACCGCAACTTTGCCATAGCCGGCTGTGGCGCGCACGATGGTATCGATTTCGCCCGTAGGCTTGTAGCGAAACTCCGTGCCATAAATGTGATCGGGCGGGACAATGTCTTCCAGCGCTGAGAGGATAACCTCAACCGGCGCAGCCGACAAAACGTAAAAATCGAACTGGTGGCCATCGATGCCCGCGTCGAGCAACTGGTAAAGAAGTTTAATGTCGCCTTTGAGGCGAATTCGTTTTCCGACTTCGCGGAGATGTTCTTTGCGCACCTTGGCTTTGAACTCCGGATCATGCAGCAGCAGGTAGGCGAGCTCCGCGCCTTGCTGCACTAGATTGATCTTAGCCATCCCTTTGGCTTTGCGTTCGAACTCTTCCGTCGGAATGCCGACCAGTTCAGCGAGCACGTAGCCGGAGTCGTTGAAAGTGAGCGTCTGGTCGAAGTCGCTGGCGAAAATGTATCGCTTGAGAGGCTTGTCTGCCATATCTATTCGATTCGCGGCCAGGTTCCCACGTCCCATAAAAAGAATTGATTGGAATTATATGCTGAGCTGGTTAACTCGTTGGAAATAAAGAGCAGGCAAGCGTAAAAGTAGCGATGTTTTACTGCCGTGGCCCGCGGCACGAGAGCGTGGAGGCGAACCCTAAAGCGACAGCCCATGCCTTTACTAAAGTCGTGGGCACGTTCAGAATAGAACCTTGCGACAACAGGCTAGGAACCAGAATGAGAAAGAGGAGCCCTCATGGCAGTTGTGACCGGTGAACTGATTCGAGCGATGAATTACGTGGAAGATATGACGACAACCTTGCGACGCATTTGTATTTACATTCCCAACATGAGCACCGAAGAGAGAAAGCGATTGGCGGAATCGCTGCGCGCCGCGGGAGCCGCCATTAGTGCAGCGGTCGTGGACTTGGAAAAGGTGGAGAAATAGGTGTCGGCGATCAAGACGATCGCTGTGATCGGTGCTGGAATCATGGGGCGCGGCATTGCGCACGCGGCGGCGATAGGCGGGTATCGAACGATCCTCGAAGACTTGCTGCCCACGGCGCTGCGTAAGGCAGAAACTGAAATCCGCGCCAATCTCGACAAAGCGGTAGAACTGGGCAAGGTCACCGCGCCCGATGCGGAGTCCGCTTTTCGGCGATTAGAGTATGCCGATTCCGTTGAAGAAGCGGCGCGCGAGGCTGACCTTGTCATCGAGGCAGTGCCGGAAGAACTGGAGTCGAAGATCGAGATCTTTACTCTGCTCGACAAAATCTGTCGGCCGACTACGATGCTGGCGTCGAATACGTCATCGCTCAGCATCACTGAAATTGCTAGCGTTACTTACCGCGCGAAGAAGTGCGTTGGCATGCATTTCTTCAATCCGGTTCACAAGATGAAGCTGCTCGAAGTGGTTCGTGCGCTTGAAACTGACGACGAGACGCTGGCCACTGCGGTCGAAGTGGGCAAACGCATGGGCAAGGAAGTGGTCGTGATCAGAGAATCGCCCGGCTTTATCACCAGCCGCATCAATGCCATGATCGGGAACGAGGCGTTTTACATGTTGCAGGAGGGGATTGCCTCGGCGGCGGACATCGATAAGGCGCTGAAGCTGGGACTGAATCATCCCATGGGCCCGTTTGAGTTAGTGGATCTGGTGGGACTGGATACGCGGCTGAATATTCTTGAGTATCTGCACAAATCGCTGGGAGAAAAATATCGGCCTGCGCCGCTGCTGGTGCAGTATGTGAAGGCTGGGCGGCTGGGCAGGAAGTCGGGGCGTGGAGTGTATGAGTATCCCGAGATTGCTCTGGAGAAGAGGGGATAGTCCTCATCTGCGGCGCAGTGGATAACTTGAGCCTGCGCGCGCTAAGCAACGCGATCAGTTGTGCTTGCGGTATACCTGGCCATTCCATCCAACCATGACCTTGCCCTGAATCAAAACGCGAGCCTTGGTACTGCTTTCGACTTTCAACGCGGCTGTCGGAGTTTGAACCAGGCAACTGCCTCCTGCCAGAGCGGCGATGACAGAGATCTCTTCAGTCTGGGAATCCCATTGCCACAGGTCCTTCCCATCGCGCACATTAAAGGCAATTAGCGTTCCACCGCGAGTCGCAAAGCCGAGTTCATCGCTGCCGATGACAATCTCGTCGTGCAGAGTGCCCGAGTACTTTGGCATGGCCAGCTTGTAAACTAATTCGCCCTGATCGTTCACGCGATAGATAAATTCATCGGCCGAGTCTGAGGCATTGGCTGTAGTCAAGCTGTGCGCCAGCCGCACAGGAATCAGTGTCCCGTTCATATTGTCGGTCAGGAGCGCGCCGGTCGGCGCCGCAATGTTCATCGGAGCGGAGAGTGCCTGTGTCAGCTTGTCTGCCTCCACCTCGGTGTCCTGATGCGTGCCGTCGGGGTGAATTTGCCAGAGCAACAGTCTGTCGTCGCGAACCAAGTTCAATGTGGATGGCTCGATGGCGCTCTCGGAAATGCATTTGCCCCCGTCCAGTCTCCACTCGCTCTGAGTAAAGGCCACGTAGGCGTTGCCATCCATGTTCACGAAAAGTCGGCTTACGATGGTGCGCAATGGGTTTCTAACTGTCCCCGCCGCGCAAGTCACATTAGCTCCGCTCCGTCGCGCATTCTTTTGGATCTCGCCCGAAGGCGGCAGCTTGAGTTCAAACCTCAAGGCTCCAGACTCTTCATCAATGCCAGTGACGATCGTCTGTGTGCCGTCGGCTGACTGCGAGAGGATGTGGACGAGATGCTTCAGGTTATATGCGTGGCCTTTACGGATTCCTGAAAACGTATGCTTCCATCGCGTCTGGCCATCTTTTCCCACTGTATAGAGAGTGAAAGAATCTTCCCGGCTGGCGCTGATTAGCGCACCTCCCATCCAGTCGCCGCAAACCAGTTCGACGTCGTGAACTGTCTCGGGCATAAGCCATGTCCATAACTGGATGCCGTCTTCCCGATTCGCCCGCAGATAGGTCTTGCCAGATTCAGTTTGCTCCAGGGAGTAAAGAGTCGGACCGTCACCGGGGACCGCGGGGAGGTCGCCGATTTCACGGCCGATCGGGTGCCCGCTCCATCCGATGGTGCCGGCAGGCAGTGGGCGGAGCGCCGACCAAATCTTGATTTCGCGCGTTCGGGTCTCCTCGCCTAGAGTCGCGGTCACGACCACCGTGCCCAACGCCTTCGGGTGAAGCACCATGTAGCCGTTCTCTTCGCGGAGTTCGGCCAGGTCGGGATTGTCAACGCTCCAGGTCGCACCTTCTAGTTCCTGAGCGGAATCGTCCAAAAGCTGCAACGCGCGATCGTTTCCCAGCTGAAGGTTGAGGTTTTCCGGAGCAATCCGCCAGCCGGACTCCACCTGGGTAAACCCAACGCAAGACACAAAGAACGCGAAAAACCAGATAAGAACGGTCGTCCGAAAGCGTGAGAGCATAGCTTGAATCTAGGTAGAGAACTGGCCTCTCGCAAGTTACAGTCGTGTTGGCTACTAGATGCTTTGCGTGGTTCAGAAATCGCTGGAGGTTACCTGGGGTGACCAAAGTTCAAGCCAGCCAGCTCGGCGAGTCTTTCCTCTCCCACTCTCTTGCTGCCAACCAGCACTTGAAAGCTCTCGCCCATGCCCGCGGGCGTGACCAGATGTTTGAGCTGCAGCGCGACCTTGGCGCGCTCTTGCGGCAGGCGGCATTCCTCAAAGGCATCCGCAAACTGATTGGCTTCGCCAATGCCGAGCAGAAACTGTGACTGCGTAACCAATCTTTGCGTTTTCATGCCTTGTTTTTCTGCGGCCGCGGCGAGTGCCGTGAAGTTCACGTCGGCGGTAATGTCCTGCTCGCCGGGAGCTTCGTAGGGGTTTTCGCTGATGGAATGCTGGCGAATGGCCTTCAAGGTTCCGCGATGGCGTCCGGCGAGTTGCTCTTCGCGCGTGTAGCCGTAGTCGATCACGACCAGGAATCCGCGATCGAGTTGGGTTGCAGCGCTCATGTAGTTTTGCGATCGCAGAGGAACTTCGACTCGTTCGTCGGCTTCAGGATGGATCGAGTAGCAATCGAGAAATTCGAGTTCCTTGGATGATGCCGGAGCCCAGGTTTCGACGAAGCGCCCGTTGCGCGCGTCGATGCGGAGGGAACCTTGGGAGCTGATGACTTCCACGGGAAGCGTGTCAAAGAATTCGTTGGCGAAAACGATTGTGGAGCCTTCAGCGGGTGTGGAGTCGATTGGCGGCGCGTTCTTTCGCCCCTGCGGGGCTTGGTCATCCTGAGGAACTGGCCCACGGCTTGCGCCGTGGGCTGCATTCTTTCGCCGCTCCGCGGCTGGGACCGGAATCCTCCCGGCGCCGATGTCGAGACCGGCGGACGAGGTGAGTTGTGCCTTTTCAGATTGGATGTGCCGGTTCAGGGTTATCTCGATTCTCTGGCGCAAGGCCGGGGAACGTTCGTCGAGAACATAGTGCAGAGCGCCGAAGAAGTCGGGAAACTTTTTTTCGGACCAGTCGAGCACGTCCTGCGCGAAAAGGCCGCGGCCGGGACCGAGTTCAACCAGGGTGATGTTTTCCGGCGAGCCCAGGACGCGCCACATTTCGTCGAATTGCCGTGCCAGCAGCCGGCCAAAGACCGCGTGCACATCGCTCGATGTGTAAAAGTCGCCGGCTTTGCCGAACTGCTGGGCGTTCCGCGAATAGTAACCGAGTTCGGGGTCGTAGAGGCACAATTCCATGTAGCGGGAGAAAGGGATGGGCCCGTGCTCGCGAATTTCCTGTTCGATTCTTCGGCGAAGCCCGATCTTTTCGCTGAGACTGTTCACAGTCCCTTCCGCTGGCGGTCGGCGCGGTCCTGCGGAGTGCGGATGAACATCTCGACAAAATAATCGTGCAACGCGTCGAATAGCTGGCGCTGGAAACTCCATTCGAATTGGGGATCATCGAGATCGCGTGGGTGCAAATCGAAAAAATAAGTGTGCACAGGCACCGATTCATCTTTGAATTTGATGATCACTTCCACACCTTCACCTTTGGCGCGCGCGGAGAAGTTCAGGAGCGGATGCTCATACAGGCGCAGTTGAGCGAGTACGCGGTCAAGACGGGGATTGTTTGCTCCGAGCACAGAGGGATTGTAGCGGAAGGCGTCTTAGGGCTAAGTCTTGGGTAAAGTAAAAAATGCCGGACGCTCAATCCGTCCGGCAGTCCGCATGAGATTTATCGCGAGGACAGTCTACCTGCTGCCACCGACGGGCGCCGAGGTAGTCATGGTCAACGGGCGATTCAATTCCAGAGTGAGTTCGGTTCCCGCAGGAAGTGTCGCGGAACGATGTTGCGACAACCAGTGTGCGGTGCTTGCGCCCGCTCCGATGGCGCCGCCGATCAGAAGTCCGGGACCACCGCCAACCAGTCCACCGATCAGCATGCCTCCGGCAGTTCCGCCGCCTGCTTCAAGCGTGTCGCGACGATCATGACTTAGTCCCTTGAACTGGCCTTCCTGATTCACATCGGTGCCGCGAATGTTGGTGTCGGTCAAAGTCGCATCGAGAAAGTAGCGCTCACCGCCAGGCAGGATGACTGCCTCAGGAAGAAGCCCGATGGTCGGCCTGCCGGAGATGCGTCGCGGCTCACTCACCTTGGTGACCCGGCCCTCGACGGTGGAACCGGCGGGAATCACGGTTGCGCCATTGACTACGACCGGCTGGCTAATCTTTCCCTGGAAGGGATCGCCGACTCGATTGCTGAACGTAGCGAGAGTGGTATCGAGCCGTACCATGAGAGCCGTTCCTGCGGGAACCGGCAACTCGGCCGGTGTGGGCGACGCGCTCGCGGCTGGTACGGGAACCACGCTTTGCGTAGCGGAAGCCGGCAAATCGGTCTCGGCTGGTGCGGGCGCTGGTGTCTGTGCTGCCAGAGCAGCGGCCAATAGCAGGATGCAGGGTAGAGCGATCCAGTTCTTCACGGTACCTCCAAAATTCTCAGGGGGTTATTGTATCCCTAGACTCTAGTCCAGGTGCAAGTCCGCGACAATAGACGGTTAGGCGGGGAACCAGCGAAGATAAGGACGCGGGTAGGGGTGGCCAAGTGGACCGTTCCGGACGGGAAATCGCCGCTGGCGGCCTGTATCGGGGGCTACTCTGAAAGTTTCCGGGTCATCCACCACTTTCGGGCGGCGACAATTGCCCACACGCCCTCGACTAATCCAAAGGGCCACGCGCCCTGCAGAAAGCCGTACGCAGAGCCAAGCAGGCAGGCAAAAGCGAAGCCCAGGATGAAACCGTGGTGCCGCTTTTCCAGCGCATACGTGACCAGCATTGCGGTGACGGCAAAAAGTCCGAATGCAGTGAGGCGATTCACGTGATCTTTTTCTTCCGGAAGCTTATCAGCTTCCAATCGAACGATTAAGTCTAACGCTCCGAAATGAAAACACCCGACTACCGTCTGTTTCCAAAGTCACGGCACGCTGAGAGCCATCCGATATAATCGATGGTTTCGAAAATACTATGGGCAAGACTTATATAGGTGTCGGCTACCTTACCGGTCGTCGCGTTAATTTTAATACCGACATCAATCACGAATTGCCCGAATCAAAATCTGAGGAAAATTCTATGAGCAATATTGCGGCGATTCATGCACGGGAAGTTCTGGACTCACGCGGCAATCCTACGATCGAAGCGGAAGTATTTCTTCTCGACGGGTCGATGGGCCGGGCGATTGTTCCCAGCGGCGCATCGACCGGTGAGCACGAGGCGGTTGAATTGCGCGACGAAGACACGAACCGGTTCCTGGGCAAGGGCGTGTTGAAGGCGGTTGAGAATGTGAACGGCGAGATCACAGAGGCCCTGGCGAACTGGGATGCATTCGATCAACGCGGGCTCGACGGCAAGATGATTGAACTGGATGGCACCGAGAATAAAGGACGGCTGGGTGCAAATGCGATCCTGGCGGTTTCAATGGCTGCGGCACGCGCCTCCGCCGTGTCCCTGGATATGCCGCTCTATCGCTATCTCGGCGGAGCCGGTGCCAACACGCTGCCTACGCCGATGATGAACATTCTGAACGGCGGAGCGCATGCCGACAACAACGTCGACTTCCAGGAATTCATGGTAATGCCGGTCGGCGCGCCGTCGTTTTCCGAGGCGCTGCGGTGGGGCGTAGAGGTTTTTCATACGCTCAAAGGCGTGCTGAAGAAACGCGGCTACAACACGGCCGTTGGCGACGAAGGTGGATTTGCTCCTTCGGTGAAGTCGAATGTGGAAGCGATCGAAGTCGTGCTGGAAGCGATTAGCAAGGCGGGTTATAAGCCGGGAGAGGAATTGCGATTGCGCTCGATCCGGCGGCCAGCGAGTTCTATCAGGACGGAAAATATGTGTTCAAGAAGTCGGACAAATCGGCGAAGAGTTCCGACGAGATGGTGAAGTTCTGGGCGAAGTGGGTCAAGGACTATCCCGCCATCGTTTCGCTGGAAGACGGCCTTTCCGAGAATGACTGGGACGGTTGGGAAAATCTGACGAAAGAACTTGGCGGAAAAATTCAGCTGGTGGGCGACGATATTTTTGTAACGAATATTCAGTTTCTGCAGGAAGGGATCGACAAGGGCGTGGCCAATTCGATTTTGGTGAAAGTGAATCAGATTGGAACCGTCAGCGAGACGCTGGATGCGATTGATCTGGCGCGCCGGAACGGTTACACGTCGGTGATCTCGCACCGCTCGGGAGAGACGGAAGACACGTTCATTGCCGATTTAGCCGTGGCCACGGGAGCGGGACAGATCAAGACCGGATCGGCGTCGCGCACCGACCGCATCGCCAAGTACAACCAACTGCTGCGGATTGAGGAAGAGTTAGGCGGAACGGCGCGTTATTTGGGGATCAAGGCGCTAAATTACCGGGACTAGCTGGGTCAGTAGTCTCCAATTCAGTAGTGGGTCAGTTGGAATTTATTTTTCTACAAGGCAGTCATCCCGAGGCGCGGTGTAATGCAGCCGCCTGAGGGATCTCACGAAGATACGAATCAAGCGGCACTCCTTCGAATTCATCTCGGGGGAGATCCTTCGTTCCGCCTGAAAAGCGGCTCCACTCAGGATGACGCCGAACGATCCGGAGACCTAAACTGAGCCTCACTCAGTTCAGGACCAAAGTATCAAAAGCCCATCGTGTCGTCCGCGGACGGGCCGTAGGTTCCGGGTACCGGCTTATCGTTTAAGCGCAAGTAGACCCCCAGTTGCGCTCGATGGTGCACGAGGTGATTCAGGAACATCTCGCGGTAGGCCAAGAAGCGTTGACCTTCGAAAATGGTCTTGCCCTGGAAGCTGAGTTTCCAGTTTTCTTTCCATGCGGAGTCAGGCGTGGCCTGCAGAGCGGCGCGAACTTTGGCGGCGCCATCATCGAAAGCTGCCAGCAGTTGGGGAACGGATTCGAAGGGCAGCGGTTTGTAGCTGCCCTTGGAAAAATCGAGTTCCGGAGTGGTGAGCACAGAGACGCCAAAACCGGCAAGCTGCGCGACATGAGGCGCCAGTTTGCCCAACGGCATGGACTTGGCATGGGGCGCAAAGTTGGGTTTATCGGCGGGCACGCGCTCCAGCGTGGTGCGAGTCTTTTTCATTTCCTCATCGAATTCGGGTAGCAATAGTTCAGTAATCGGCATGATTTTCTCCGTTGACGGTTCGAGTATAACCGGGATTAGCGAGCGGGCCCGCACCGCATTGACTTAGTCCAGGACTTAGCTATAATTTGCTCTATGGAAGTCAATATTCACGAAGCTAAGACTCATTTGTCGAGACTGCTCGAACGAGTCGCCTTGGGAGAAGAGGTGGTGATCGCCAAGGCTGGAAAACCGGTGGCGAAGCTGGTGGCCATAGCTTCCGAACGGCCGCGGTTCAAGCTGGGGTCAGCCAAAGGAGAATTTGTGGTTCCGGATGACTTCAACGACCCCCTTCCCAAAGAAATAGAAGACCTATTCTGGTAATGAAAGTCCTCATCGACACGCATGTCTTACTCTGGGGACTTCAGGACGAGGCGAAGCTTTCTCGCCGGGTAAGAACGCTGTTGCCCGCGGCTGAGGTTTGGATCAGTGTCGCCAGCCTATGGGAGATCATCGCGAAAACACAGGTTGGAAAGCTCGCTTTGCCAACACCCTTGGGCGATTACTTGACTGAAAAGCTAACGGCGAATGGCGTTTCTGTCCTTCCACTCACGTTTGATCATGTGAGGCGACTGGAAGAGCTTCCGCTGCATCATCGTGATCCTTTTGACCGTATTCTTGTCGCGCAGAGTCTCAGCGAATCGATGCCACTGGTCAGTGCAGATCCACAATTTGAAAAATACCGGATTGAACTTATCTGGTGATCGAGCGTTTTTGTCTGATGCCTATTCGCGAATCCAAGAGCTAAGCTAGGAGCTAGAAGCTGAATCATGTCCCGTCCAAAACCACTTATCCTGATCATTCTCGACGGCTGGGGTTACCGCGCCGAGACGAAAGCCAATGCGATCGCGCTTGCGCGCAAGCCGACCTACGATCGCCTGCTGCGCGAGTATCCCAATACGCTTATTCACACCAGTGGGCCGTTCGTTGGATTGCCTGAGGGACAGATGGGCAACAGCGAGGTCGGTCATTTAAACATTGGCGCGGGCCGCATCGTTCATATGGACATTACCCGCATCGATCTGATGATTCGGAACGGCGAATTTTTTCAGCATCCCGTTTTGCTCGATGCGATGAAGCATGCCCGCACGGGCGAGCGAAGGCTGCATCTTTTCGGGCTGGTGTCCGATGGAGGTGTTCATTCGCAGCAGGCGCATCTTTACGCCCTGCTCAAAATGGCAAAGCAGAATGGCCTGGAGCGCGTGTTTGTTCATGCGTTTATGGATGGGCGCGATACTTTACCGACCAATGGCGCTGGATACCTGGAACAGCTTCAACAGAAAATGCGCGAGTACAACTGCGGCAGAATTGCCACCGTCAATGGGCGCTATTACGCCATGGATCGCGATCGGCGATGGGAGCGCATTGCCAAGGCCTACAACGCCATGGTCTTCGCCGACGCCGAGGGTGGCAAATATAGCGATCCGGTGCAGGGAATGAAAGATTCCTACAACCGGGGCGTCACCGATGAATTCGTGATTCCGTTTGTTGTGGAAGAAGCGGGCAAGAGTGCCCGCTCCACACAAACGATTGGCGATGAGGATTCGTGCATCTGCTTCAACTTCCGAGCCGACCGCGTTCGGCAGATTACGCGAGCGCTGGCGCGCAACAGCGGACTGGATGAGATGGGCGGCAGCGACTTGCCCGGCGCCGCCGATCTGGATGCAACCATTCCGCGCGACCGCGTGCCGACGAATCTGCGCTATGTCTGCATGACCCGCTACGACAAGAATTTCAGCCTGCCTGTCGTCATTCCACCGGAGTCGATGGCCAATATTCTGGCCAATGTAATGGGTGGGATGAACATGCGCAATCTGCGTGTGGCCGAAAGCGAGAAGTATGCTCACGTCACATATTTCTTCAACGGCGGAGTCGAGCAGCCCTTTCCGGGAGAAGAACGTCTAATGGTGCCATCGCCCAAGGTTGCAACCTACGATCTGAAACCGGAGATGAGCGCGGCGGGGATTGCCGACGCAGTGGTCAAGGCCACAGAAGAAGGAACGTTTGACGTCATGATTGTGAATTTTGCCAATGCCGACATGGTCGGGCACTCGGGCAAGATTGAACCTACGATCAAGGCGGTCGAAGTCGTGGACGCATGCCTGGCGCGTATTGAAGCTGCGGTTCGCGCAAGGGGCGGGGCGATACTCATCACCGCCGACCATGGCAACGCCGAGATGATGATCGATCCGGTGACCGGCGGTCCGCACACGGCGCACACGACCAATCCAGTTCCGTTTATTGTGGTGTCGGAGAATTCGAAGCAATTCACGCTGAAGCCCAACGGTTCGCTGCGCGATATTTCGCCGACGATTCTGGGAATGTTGCGCGCCGATGAACCGAAAGAGATGACGGGAACGGACCTGCGCGTTTTGCTGAAGGAATAGCGGCTGGCGATTTCGATGCTAATTCGTCAGCAACGCCGGAGCCGTGGCCAGCAATCCTGCCGCTAATTCCAGATCGTGTAGATCTTCGCGGCTGAAATCCTGCGCGAACTTCGAATCCAGTCCCTTGCGCGAAATTTGAATCACGCCCACTACTACCAAATCGCGATCCATAATCGGCACTGACATAAGCTTCTGGATGGGCGCCGGCTGGGCTGGATCGTCGGCATCGGTGGTTTCGGGTTTCACGGTTTCAAAGATGCTGGCGTGCTTTACGCGAGCGAAATTGTTGAAGATCTCGGCTTTCTTGCTGAGAGCAGTATGCGCCGCGACTGCCTTGCTGGATAGCGGAATCGAGCCCGAAGTCCGCAGGTGTTCCGGAAAGACGAAATGCAGCAGCCCACTTTCCAGCCGCATCAGCGCGACTTCGGTGTACTGCACGCGAAAAATCTTGGCCAGGACCATGCACAGGTCCAATGCCGAAACACCCTCGCCCAGCACCGATCCCAAGGGGAGGAGATGCTCAGGAAGTACAATTTCTTCCGTCAGCCCGTGATCCTTATTTTGGGTCATCGCCGCGTTCGTCTCCGTATGGTTGAGCAACCTAGACTCTATCGCACTTTGTTCACCACAAGGTACTTCCCAAAGTAACCAAGAAGGTCACTATAAGTCTTTTATTTTCAGCTAAGAAAGCGTCAAGAGGACCCTTTCGGAGGATAATACCACCCCGGTAACACGCCAAAAACCATCACGGGAATGACAGTTTTCGTCAGGTACGACAAAGGCAGGCTTTGTAAACCCAGCGTTTCCTTACTGGGGGCTGACTCATTTACACTTCCAGCCTATGAATAATCCGACTCAGCCCAACGTGAAGTTAACGAACGATACTGGCTACCGCGAGAATTACGCAAACAGCGTGCAGATGCGAGTCAATATCTGGGATTTCTTTCTAGTCTTTGGCACGCTCCAGCAACAGACAGAGAGCCAGGTTGAGATCAAAAATTTCCAGGGGATTTATCTCAGTCCGCAGCAGGCGAAAGCGTTACTGGGACTTCTTCAGCAGAATGTAGGCGGCTATGAGAGCGCCTTCGGAGAGATCAAACTCGATCCGCGCATGGGCCCCCAAGGGCCGGTGCATTAGGCTCCAGTGCATTCGTCGGCGCGCAGAGGCTTAGGTCACGCTAATGTCGCTGATGCTAGCTCACGATATTGAGAGTGCTTAGGGCTAGGAGAGCCCTACGGCTGCAACTTCTGTAGAAAAGACCCGATTCACTTCAGAATGATCTCGTCCACGCCTTCCTTCATGCCTTCGTCCAGATCTTCTATGCGGTCTGGCAGTCCGCACCCAGCTCTTATTTTCGCGGTTATTTTTGTTGTGATTTTTTTGTTGCATGTTCCGCTGTTGCAGCTTCCTTATTTCTGGGACGAAGCCGGATACTACGTTCCCGCCGCACGAGACTTGCTGCTCGGCGGCAGTCTCATTCCGCACACCACCGTGTCGAACGCTCATCCGCCGCTGGTCTTGGCGTGGATCGCGTTGTGGTGGAAGTGCGTGGGTTATGCGCCGCTGGTAACTCGGTCGGCCATGATGATGGTGGCTGCATTCTCCTTGCTGGGAGTGTTTCGTTTGGCCGAGCGTGCGGCCAATACGCAAGTGGCCATCGCTTCCACATTGTGTACCGCGCTGTATCCGGTTTTCTTTGTACAGAGTTCGCTTGCCCAGGTCGATCTCGCCGCTGCGGGACTGACCTTCTGGGGTTTGTGCGCTTATCTTGAGGATCGTCCAATCGCCTGCGCGGCATGGTTCTCGCTGGCCGTGCTCGCGAAGGAAACTGCGATCCTGGCACCTGTGGCTTTGGCAGGATGGGAAATGCTGCCCTGGCTGATGCCGAAGCGCAGCGCACTGCGAAGATTATGGAACGACGCTAGCGAGGAGGCGCGTCCCGACTATAAACCACGGCCCGCACGGCGTATCGTTCCTCTTTTAGTTCCGCTGCTTCCGCTCACAGCCTGGTACGTCTACCACTACACGCGCACTGGCTACGTCTTCGGCAACCCGGAGTTCTTCCGTTACAACGTTGCATCGACTCTTAGTCCTCTGCGGTTCGTGCTGGCTCTGGCGTTGCGATTGTGGCAGGCGTTTGGATATCTGCATTTGTGGGTGCTCACCGTTGGCATGATATCGGCAATGCTTCTGCCGGCAGTAAAAGACTCTGGTACCGAGCGCGAGCGAATTGCAATTCCAGTGCAGATGATTTTTCTGGTTGTCGTTGCTGCGTACGTGGTCGCCATGGCGATCATCGGAGGGGCTGTGCTGGCACGCTACATGCTGCCGGCGGTTCCGCTAGTGATTATTGCTGGAGTGTCGACGCTGCGCCGGCGGTTGCGCGATTGGACCGCCGCCATTGCCGTGGTAGCAATCGCTTTCGTAGCCGCATGGTTCTGGAATCCGCCATACGGTTTTTCGCCCGAAGACAATCTTTCCTATCGGGATTACATCGTTCTGCACCGGGATGGAGAACGCTTTCTCGAGGCCCGCTACCCCATGGCACACGCGCTCACAGCGTGGCCGGCTTCGGACGAATTGACCCGTCCCTGGCTGGGTTATGTGACGCGCCCGGTGCAGGTGGTACGTATTGAAGATTTCTCGCTCGAGGAAATCCTTTCGGCAGCGGAGTTTCGTTCTCACTTTGAAGTCGCGTTCGTGTTCTCCACGAAATATGAGCCTGCGCATCCGATTCTGGATCGTTGGAAGCTCTGGGAAGGTTTGAAGGCCAGATTTTTCGGTTTCCATCGTGATTTGCCGCCTGCGGCGGCGGCGCAGATTCTCGGCGGGAAGGTTGTGTTCTCGGAGGAGCGCAAAGGCCAGTGGGTTGCGGTGATCGAAATGAAACAGGAAGAGATTCAGGACGCCGAACTAAACTTCCGCTAACGACCCTACGTATTTGATCTTTGCATCAAGTGGCAGGAGTGGGTCTTGATTACCAGCCACACTTCACGGCCCGCCAGCAGTTGCAGGGAATCGCGCGCGGCCAGAGTGAGATCGACTTCCATCTCGACTCTGCACTTTACTCGCACACGAACGATGACGTCTCGCTGATCGATTGCGCTGATGCGTCCGGGAATTATATTGCGCGCGCTCAACCCGACCGGCGCAACTGTTGCCAATAGAATGTCGCCTGCGCGAATGCCCACACGCAGCGCCGATCCTACTCCGCCCCGTACCAGCGGAGTTTCCAGCAAGACCGCGCCTCCGTCGCCCGCGATCCGGCACGTCATCGTTCCGCGCTCAGGATGAACCGATTCGACTGTCGAATCAAAAATATTTTCGAAGCCAAGCAGTTGCGCGACGGTTTCCTGCAGCGGCGCAGCGATCACTTCGTGCGGCGTGCCCTGCGCGACGATATGTCCGTGGTCGAGAACGAGCACGCGATCACCCAGGGCAAAAACTTCCTCGCGGCTGTGCGTGACGTAGAGAATGGGAATGCGGTGAAGCTGATTCCATTCGCGCAGATCTTCGATGATTTTCGACTTTGTCGCTGTATCCAGCGCGGCGAGTGGTTCGTCCAATAGCAGGACGGAGGGATCGGTCACCAAGGTTCGCGACAAGGCTACGCGCTGGCTTTCTCCTCCGGAAATTTCGCGTGGATAGCGTTGCGCGAGATGAGCGATGCGCAAGCTTTCGAGCATCGCAGATGTCCGTGTTGCACGTTCGCCTTTCGTCAGATGGGAAAGGCCGTAGTGGACGTTTTTCTCAACCGTCAGATGCGGGAACAGGGCGAGGCTCTGAAAGACGTAGCCGACGCGCCGCTTGGCCACGGGAAGACTGACTTTTTGACTGGCATCGAACAGGATCCGGTCGCCGACGGAAATCCTTCCTGAGTCGGGCTCGGATAATCCAGCAATGCAATTGAGCAGTGTCGACTTTCCTGCCCCGGAGGGACCGAAGAGAACGGTGAAACCGGGCGAAGCCTGAAAATCAACTTCTAGAGCAAAATCCTGTTGCGGATATGGCAATCGTTTCCGTAAAGAGGCTCGCAACCGCGCGTCTTCGGCTTCTGCATTGGGTTGGCCGCCTCGGTGATCTTTCTGGGCGTTGATTAGGGCTGGGTTTGACTTCGCGACTGACGCGGAAGGAGACGGCGACGTTACGATGTCCGCTGAACCTGTCGCACGAGGCCCATTCATTGCATTTCATTCTAGGGAGCTTCGATCATCTTGGCAAAGTGGTCTGAGGCAGGTGGAAGAAACTCCTTGATACGTCGCGGGTGCGCCTCACTGAAAGAGATCCTTCGACTCCGTGAATGGTCCGCTTCGCGAACCATCCACTCCGCTCAGGATGACAATGGGGGGTGCGATGACAATGGAATGTGCGGTGACATGGATGTGCGATGACAATGGCAGGTGCAATTATTTTATAGGTCCTACGATCCAGGGCTTGCGATTCATGCCATAGACCAGCGCGAGCATGGCGAAGCTGAATGCCAGCAACAGCAGCGCGGTCGCATTGGCGGAAGCGTAGTCGGAGGCCTGAACGCGATCGAAAATATCGATGGAGACGGTGCGCGTGACACCGGGAATATTGCCGCCCACCATCAGCACAACTCCAAACTCTCCCATAGTGTGAGCGAAGCTCAAGGCCGCGCCGGTAACCAATCCGGAAATGGAGAGCGGCGCAATGACCCGAAAGAAAGTGCGCAGTTGGGAAGCCCCGAGGGTCGCCGAGGCTGCGATCAGCTTGCGATCGACGCCGGCGAAAGACGCGGCAAAGGGTTGCACCGCAAAGGGCAAACTATAAAGAATCGAGCCAATTACCAGTCCACTGAAGGTGAAAGCCAAGGTGTGGCCGGTAAGGGAAATCCACCAGCGTCCCAGCGGACTGCGCGCTCCAAGCGCCACCAGTACGTAAAATCCCAAAACCGTCGGCGGAAGCACGATCGGCAGTGCCACGATCGTTTCTACCAGGAACTTCCACCGCCATCGGGAAAAAGCAATCCACCAGGCGATCGGCAGTCCGATCAGCAGCAATAACGCCGATACCGTGACTGCCAATTGCAGAGTCAGACCGAAGGTTTGCCAGTCGATTGCCATCGTGTCGATTATTACAGCTGAGGCCGAAAAGTTTTCAGGAACGTTTCGCTACTGCGAGAGCGTGAAGCCGTATTTTCGAAACAGCTCGGCACAGTCTTTACTCTTTACGTATTCGAGAAACGCGGTCGCTTCTTTTTTATGCTGGGAATGCGCAAGCAGCACTACTCCCTGAGTAAGAGGAGGGTAGACGTCCACCGGAACTTCCCAAAACTTTCCCTTGCCGCGCATGCCCGGCGCCACGACATGCGCCAATGCCACAAACCCAACCTGGGCATTGCCCGACTCTACAAATTGCGCGGCCTGCGAGATGTTTTCGCCCAGCACCAGGCGATCGGCCACGCGATCATACATACCAGCGTGCTTTAGCGCCGCCACTGCGGCCCGGCCATACGGTGCATGCTGCGGGTTGCCGATGGCAATTTTCTTTACTGAAGCGTTGAGCAAAACATTCATGCCCTGGTGTTCAACGTCGAGGGGCGAATCTGTAGGGACCCAGAGAACAAGTTTGCCTACTGCGTACGTATATAAGCTCGTGCCGTCGGCATCGCCACTGGCGATGAGTTGCCGAGGGTAATCCATGTCTGCCGAGAAAAACAAATCGAAGGGAGCTCCGTTCTGAATCTGCTGGGTGAGCGATCCGGACGCGCCGAAAGAAAGTTTCACCTGCACACCACTATGCTGCTGATAGTTGTCGGCGATTTCCTTGAGAGCACTGCTCAAATCGGCCGCAGCGGCCACGTGGATCTCGGGGTTGTTACTTTTGGCGTCACCCCCTTTGTCCTGCGCCAGGCCGCGAATCGCCGAGACGGAAAAGCAGGCTGCGAGAAGTATCGACAAGGAAACACGAACGCAATGCAACCGGCAGCTCATGAATCAGCTACTCCAACCGCAGGATTTTACAGAACAGATTGTACAAGCACCGGCGTTTGCTCGACCCGACAGCAAGACAGAGTTTTTCCCGAAGTGGTCCGGTTCCGCGTTGGGACGACGCTTTTGCATTGCTTCGCTCTTGACTGCTCTCGATACTGGCAGGGGTCGAGGTCGTCATGCTGAGTTGTCGTCTTCTTCACCGAATTATTCGTTGGTCGGGAGCGCTGGCGCTTGCCTTGAGCTGTTATTCGTTTGTGTCGATGCTAAGCGCGCAAGGCGCGAAACAGAACATCCCCGAGAGTCGAATTCCCGATGCCGACGCCGATCATGTGAAAGAGCGCAACGAATGGTTTCTTCGCGGGCGTGTGGTTCAGGGTCGAGCTTCAGCAGAATTGCGCCACCGGGCGTACATAACCAAGATGCAAATGCGGTTGCGACGAGCCGCGGCGCTGGCTGCAAGCACGAGCACTGTAGTTCACTCAGAGGTTTCGAACTCCCAGTTATCCAACTCCCAGTCATCCAACGCACAATCATTAAACTTATGGACGCCGCTCGGTCCCTTGCCGCTGGCGTCCGACGCCTCGGGGAATGGGACGCAGGACTACCATCAGGTTTCGGGCCGGGCGACCGCTGTGGCCATCGATCCGGCGGACCCCACCGGCAATACAATCTACATCGGCGGCGCGCAAAGCGGAGTATGGAAGTCAACGAATGCTGCCAGTGATGCCGCGAATACGGTAACGTGGACGCCCGTAACGGACGATCAAGCGACGCTCTCGATCGGCGCTATTGCCATTCAGCCTGGCAACACGAACCCCGCCACGACAGTGATTCTCGCCGCTACCGGGGAAGCAAACAATTCTGCTGACTCGTATTTTGGACTCGGCGTTCTGCGCTCCGCTGACGCCGGAACTACATGGACTCTGATTCCTACCGCCAATAGCGGTGCATTATCCTTCAGCGGCCTCGGGGGTGCGCGCATGGCGTTCAGCACAGCCAGCGGTCAAATGAATACCGTGGTTGCAGCCATGGCGACAACTCCGGAGGGTACGGTCGAAGGAGATGTCACTGCTAACACGACACCCGGTCTTTATACCTCTGTAGATGCGGGACAAACATGGACTTACGATGCTCTCGCCGATCCCGGCGGAGCAGCGAATGCCACCTCGGCAACTTCGATCGTTTACAACGCCAGCGCAGGGCTATTCTTTGCCGCCGTGCGTTACCACGGCTTGTACTCTTCGCCCAACGGCGTCACGTGGACGCGCCTTGCCGTCCAGCCTGGGGGCGCGGTGCTTAACAGCGCCGCTTGCCCGCCGGTATCCACTTCGAATAATTACGCCTGTCCCATTTATCGAGGCGAGATCAGCGTAGTTCCGGGACGCAACGAGATGTACGCCTGGTATATTTCCCTGACTTCCCACGACACGCCGGTCGACGGCGGCATCTGGCAAAGTCTCAATGGAGGCGCTTCGTGGACTGCGATTCCTGATACCACGATTACGAATTGCAGCGATCTCGAGGGTTGCGGAGTAGATCAGGGCTCCTACAATTTAGAACTTCTGGCGGTTGCAAACGGATCCGCCACCGACCTCTACGCTGGCGCAATCAACCTCTACAAATGCAGCATCACTACGCAGAATCCTACTTGTGCCATCACTCCATTCATGAATCTCACCCATGTCTATGGATGCGACCCGACTGGCGCGCCTGCCCACGTGCATCCGTACCAGCACGCACTCGCCTACACCATTCCTGTTTCAGGCAGTGACTCCGGAAATGCACTGCTCTATTTCGCCAATGATGGCGGCATCTACCGCGCCCTCAATGGATTCAGTGGGCTGAATACAGGATCATGCTCGGGCACGAATCAGTTTGACGATCTCAATCAAAATCTCGGATCGATGACGCAGTTCGTTAGCTTTTCACAGCATCCCTCTGATCCGAACACTCTGCTGGGAGGCGCCGGGGATAATGGCTCCCCCGCGACCGCGGCCGCCACCACGAGTTCAAGTTGGGGAAATGTTCTGGGCGGGGATGGCGGATATAACGCCATCGATCCGGTCACTCCGTCGAACTGGTATGCCTCGAACCCAGACGTTGCACCTGGAGGACTCGGCGTTCAACTTTGCATGAGTGGAGTGAACTGCACCGACAGCGGCTTCAGCGCCATCGTCACCAGCAATTCCGTTGGCGGGGATGACGGTGCGTTTTATTTTCCCTATATTCTCGATCCCGCTTCGTCCGCGGCCATGCTGGTCGGTACCTGCCGTGTTTGGCGTGGAGCGCGCACGGGCGGTGCCTTCACTGCTCTGAGCCCAAATTTTGACACCTTGGGTTCGGGCACATGCACCGGAAGTGAAGTGAATCAGGTTCGAGCTCTGGAAGCCGGTGGGCCCACGGACGGCAACGGCTCAGAAGTGATCTACGCTACAACCAGCGGACCCGGCCCGGTGAACAGTTCACCGAATGGAACAACAGGCGGCCGGGTCTGGGCGACTGCCGATGCAACCGCCGGGATTCCAGCGTTTACGGATGTTACCAACAACGGCACGCAGGGCAACATCAACCCCAATCAGTTCCCGGTGTCGGGCGTCGCAATGGACTCCTCGGATGCCACTGGCGGCACGGTTTATGTGACGGTGATGGGTTTTACGGGAGGGCCGGGCCACGTCTGGAAGAGCACAAACTTTGGCGCGGGTTGGATCGACTATACCGCGAACCTTCCCGACTCGCCGGTAAATGCCGTCGTCGTTTTCCCGGCACTATCGCAGATATATGTTGCTACCGACGTAGGAGTGTTCAGCAGTTCAACCTCAACTGCGAACTGGACAGAAGTTGGACCGATCCCGGGTGTGTCATCGTCAGGTTATCTTCCCAATGTCGCGGTCACTGCCCTTGGCGTTTTCAATTCCGGCGGGCAGCAATTATTGCGCGTTTCTACTTATGGCCGGGGGGTGTGGCAATTCAACCTGGCCGCAACCCCCGACTTTCAAATCTCCCTGACGAACTCGCCGCAGACGATTTCTCTGGGAGCGACCGCGACGTTCCAGGGATCGATTTCCGCTCTGGATGGATACTCCGGCACCGTGACCGTAAGTTGTGTAGCTGGCGCAACCCCGGCGCCGAGCACCTGTACGCCCTCGGCGACGCCGGTGACGGCGGGGAATAATTTTACGGTCACTGCCGGCGGGGCTGCTGGCGACTACTTTTTCAATGTACAGGGCGTCGGTTCCGGTGCGAATCCCACGACGCACCTGGCAGCAGCAACGCTACATATTCTCGGCAGTTTCGCGCTCAGCGACACAGGATCATTCCCAACCGTGAATGCCGGCAGCAGCACTACGAGCGGCCCGATTAACGTAACCGCGCCCAATGGATTTACCGGCACAATCAATTTGACTTGCTCTTTGGTTTCCGGAACCGGCAGTTGCAGCGTGAATCCGTCGTCAATTACTTCGATTCCCAGCACTCCGTCGGTTACGGTGAACGCGACCGCCCTCAGCGCGGGCAGCTATCAAATGCTGGTGCAGGGCACATCGGGATCGACCACGCACGCTCTGCTCATTCCATACAACGTGGGAGATTTTCAAATTGCGCCCCCGCAGTCATTCACGCTTGGACCTGGCACGCAAGGAGCGGCTGGCCTTACGCTGACGTCGACTTACTACAGCGGAAATGTGAGCGGGAGTTGTTCGGTCAGTTCCTTGCCGGGTGCGACTTGCGTGGTCACGCCGAGTCCAGCCCTGGTTACCGCGGGATCGACAATCCCGCTGGCGGCGACAATCAATGTGCCGAATAATGCCGCGCCCGGAATGTACGACGTGAGTGTCAACCTTCAGGACAGCACCGGTATCCCCAGCCACAACGTCTCCTTCAACTTGATCGTCGAGGACTTCGCTCTGACTTCCTTTACCACGAGCCAGAGTGTCAGCGCAGGAGGAACTACACTTCCATACAACTTAAGCGTGGGCCCGGTCGGTACTTCCTTCGCGAGTCCGATAACCTTGTCTTGTTCGGGACTGCCGGCTGGAGCGCAATGCAACTTCGTGCCGGCTGCGCCAATCACGCCAGGAAGTTCAGCCATTGCCGTAGCAATGACGATCGCCACGAGTTCGACCACCAACGCAGCAACTTATCCCATCACGATTGTTGCGAAATCTGGAGCTCTCTCTCACTCCGCCAGTGTGTCTCTGATTGTTACGACCGTCAGCGCTGCAGGCAGCGATTTTCAGCTCGCTGTGACGCAAGCCTTTCCGAGCGGAGTAGCTGCCGGCGCGCAAGTGACGGCGCAGGCATCAATTACCTCGGATTACTCCGGCTCGGTCAAGGTCAATTGCGACGCGAGCGCGATTTCAGGTCAGTGCCTGGTCACGCCCAGCGGTTCCATCGCAATCAGCTCGAGTGCTCCCGCGATTTTGACGGTCACGCTCAACATACCCAACAATGCTGCGCCCGGCACCTACAACATTAACCTGAGCGTCACAGATTTATCCGGGCAGCCCAGCCACACTTTGCAGATGCCGTTGACGGTAATGCCGGATTTCTCGGTCACCTCCGCGACACCCAGCCAGACTTTGAGCGCGGGGCAAACGACGACTGGCGCCTACCAAATTACAGTTGCTCCGAACCCGGTGGGTTCTTCATTCGCGGGTACGGTTACGCTTTCTTGCGCCAGCGGATTGCCTACGGGGGGGCAATGCATTTTTAATCCTTCGACTCCGGTGACATTAGGGAGCGGTTCAGCCGCCGTGGTCATGACGATTACGGTCCCAAGCGGCACGGCTTCACTGCGCTCGCGTGGCGGTATTTCAATTGTCGGCCATTCAGTCGTGGGCCATTCGATTTACTACGCACCTTACTACGCACTATGGTTCCTTTTTCCGGGGATTGCAATCGTGTGCAGCGAAACACGCCGATGCTCGCGGCGTTGCACACTGGGCGTCACCGCACTTCTCCTGCTGATGCTTACTCTGTTTTCCTGCGGCGGAGTCAGTAATGGCGGAAGTACAACCGGGACGACCGGGAACCAGCCCGTGATTTATCAAATTACCGTGACCGGAACCTCTCCCGGAGCCCCGCCTGGTGCTGGCCAGAGTGCCTCCGTAACTCTCGTCGTCGATTGAGATATCCGACTAAAATATTGGTCGCGACGTTCGTCACCTCGCGGTCGTTAGCCGACATAGCTTCGGACTGACAATGGAAGCGACTGATCCGCCGCAAGCACATTTGACGGCCAATATCGGATGACCGACTCTCGCTACAACGTAGTCATCATCGGCGGCGGCATTGTCGGCCTTGGAGTCGCGCTCGAAATTACCCGCCGCTTTCCCCATCTCCGTTTGTTGTTGCTGGAAAAAGAAGACCGCGTTGCCCGGCATCAGAGCGCAAACAATAGTGGCGTGATTCACTCGGGCGTCTACTACAAGCCGGGTTCCATGAAGGCACGTCTTTGCGTCACCGGCGCGACGGCCATGGTTGAGTTTTGCCGCGATCATGGAATTGCTCATGAAGTGTGTGGCAAGGTGATTGTTGCGACTCGCGCCGACGAACTTCCGCGTCTTGAGGAACTACGCAGGCGCGGACAAGCTAATGGCCTCACCGGTCTGCGGCTCATTGGCCCTGAGGAATTGCACGAGATCGAACCGCACGCCACTGGCCTGCAGGCCCTGGTGGTGCCGTCGACAGGAATCACGGACTATGCGAAAGTCTGCGAGAAATATGCGGAATTGATTTCGGCACGCGGCGGCACTGTCCTCACTTCCGCGGCCGCCACTGGCGTCCGCCGGCTTCCAAATGAAATCATCGTAGAAACTCCGCGCGGGGCATTCGCCACCACTGCACTGATTAACTGCGCCGGCCTTTACAGCGACCGCGTCAGCCGCATGACCGGTGACGATCCCGGAGTCATGATCGTCCCGTTTCGTGGCGAGTACTATGATCTGATTCCAGAACGCGCCACATTAGTGCGTTCATTAATTTATCCCGTGCCCGATCCCCGCTTTCCGTTTCTCGGGGTGCATTTCACGCGCCGCATCTCCGGCAAAGTGGACGCGGGACCGAATGCGGTTTTCGCGCTGGCGCGAGAGGGATACCGTCACCGCGACGTCAATCTCCGCGACATCGCTTCCTCGCTGGCTTTTCCCGGTTTCTGGCGCATGGCGCGGAGGCATTGGCGAAGTGGCGTCGATGAATTTCGGCGTTCGCTGTCGAAGCCACTATTTGTTCGCGCGCTGCAGCGCCTGATTCCAGAGGTGAGCGTGGACGATCTGGTTCCCGGCGGTGCGGGCGTGCGGGCGCAGGCTCTTAAACCCGACGGTACGTTAGTTGATGACTTCCAATTTGTGCCTTCCGGCAAAGTGCTGCACGTCTTGAACGTTCCGTCCCCCGCGGCCACGGCTTCGCTGGCCATTGGCAAGGCTATCGTCGATATGGCCGTCGACAGCCTTGTCCTCGCCCAATCTCCGGTCACTGCTACTTCTAACTAAAAAGTCAGTGCCAACGACATCTGGATCTGCCGCGGGCTGCCGATAGTTTTGTTAGTGATCCCGAGCCCGCTTAGTGTTGGGCAGACATAGATCGCCGTATAGGTTGTGTCGCATGGAGGAATGGTCGCGGGCTGGCCGACGACCGGAAATCCGTTGAAGTTGATATTCTGACTGACATCGTCAATCGGAATATCGAAGCTCGCAGTGTTCGTCAGGTTGAAGACGTCGAAGGTGAATCGCAGAGATGAACGCTCGGTAATCTGCGTAATCTTAGACAACGAAATGTCTGCGCGCCTCTGCCAGGTCTGGCGGAAAATATTGCGCTCGCCGTGATCGATGAAAGTCGTCTCGTAGGGATCGTTGCCCGGAATTGCCCCGTTCAGATCTCCCGGATTCAGCAGTGGCAAGCCAAAACAACTGGCATTGAGCGCGGGACGGCCGGGGGTTGCGCCCGATGCTCCGGTGAGTGCCTGCTTCGGCGAACAGCCAGCCAAGGGAACGACCGGGTTCGTGATGCCGTCATTGACGCCATAGTAAATGCTACCGACTGCGCCCGAGTAATCGACGACGCTGTATGGCTGGCCGCTTTGTATCACGGTCAAACCAGAGAGTGCCCATCCGTCAACGATTCTGCCCTTGAGCGAGGTCAGCGAGAAAAATTTCGGCAGCTCGTATGTGTAAGTGAAGTTCATCACATGCTTACGGTCAAAGTCGGAGAGGCCGTAACCGGAGCGCAAATTCAGCGGATTGTTGCCATTGTAGAAAAGGCCCAACGCGCTTTGCTCGTCGGTGGCATGCGAATAGGTGTAAGAAAATCCGACTCGTAATCCATGACTCATCCGTTTTTCCACGTGAGTTTGCAACGCGTTGTAGGCAGAAATGCCCGCCGCGGTGTAGGACTCCGATTCGCCGGAATATCCGATGTAGGGCACACGAAGATCGACGTTTCCGCCTTCAAAGGTTTCCTGGTAGGGCTGGCCGTTGGGAAGATTGATCGGCGTGCAGTTTCCATAGACAGTCGGGTCGCAGGTCGCGGGGCCTGTCACTGAATAGCCGTAGGTGTAATCCTGTTCAAACGGTGTGCCCGGCCGTATGGGGCTGGAAGGCGAAGCGATCCGCGCCTGGTTGAAAGGCAAGGGAACAACTTCGTGGCGGCCAAGATTGCCGACGTAACCGACTTCAACCGTGAGATCGTGACGCGGCTGCCATTGAATATCGAGCGTATCGTTCAAAGTGTAGGGAAGTTTGTTGGCGCGGTTGTAATCGGCGAACGAGAACAATGGCAGACCGGTGGAGATTGCGGTCGCGTTCGGAATGATCAGATCTGCGGGATTGCCCGACGGCGGCGCGCCAAGAGACGTGCCCCACGGAGCCTCAAAACTGCTGCAATACGAATAGGCATAAGGACTACAGGATTGCGCATTCACCCACGGCGGGGACTGATTCACGCCAAACGGTCCGCCCGCAATTACGCCGGAGGCGAAACCAGGAGAAAGATAAGAGAACAGTTCGCCGCGATCGTAGTACATGCCCCAGCCGGCCCGCACTACGACTTTGTCGTTAAATTTTCTCGGACTCCAGGCCAATCCAATGCGCGGCGCCAACCCCCACTGTCGTCCGGTGAGAGTCGAATCGCTTACACCCTTGGTCGGAAACAAAGGATTGTTCCCCGCGACAATAAAGCCGTTGGAAGTGATCGTGTCGGTGCTGGCATCATACGCGTATCGGGAGGGATCGAAATTAAAAATACGGCCGTTCTTTTCTTTCAGACCTCCGTGGTAGTCGAAGCGAATGCCGCCGCTGAAACTGAGGTTGGGCCGAACTTGAAACTTGTCCTGCACATACCAGCCAGTCTCGTTCGATCGGAAATATCGGTTGGCATCGCCCTGCAGGAAAGTGGTAGTGATGAACCCGTCCGCCGTGTAGGTAATCGGTGAGCCGGTAAGGAAGTTGTCAAAATTGGTGAAGCCGATCATGCCAGTATTCGTTCGCTCGTCACGCGCGTTGAGTTGCGTGTAAGAGAAGCTCCCGCCGAAGGTGAGCGTGTGTTTGCCCCGATTCCAGATGGCATTCGCCGAGGGCATCCAGCGATTTTGAAAAACGCCGGTAAAAGCGCCTTGAGAAGCCGCCGTGGAACCGATATTCGCGCCGGCGTTGAAAACGAAGTTGGTGTTGAGAGGAGACTCGTTGCCCAGATCATCGACAATCGTAATCCCAGGGAAAATCGAAGAGCCGAATGCGTTAATGCCCACCTGTTGCGGAGTGAAAGGCTGCCCAATCGTGCTGTAGATTTTTTCGCGAATAAACCCAAATACCTCGGAGACACTGAAATTCGATCGGATCGATTGTGTGTTCGTGATCGAAGCTACCTGACTGCCCGCGTCCAAACGTTGAGTGAAACCTTCAAACGAAGAGAAACCAAAAGGTGCCCGGCTCGGATCGTGCTGATAGTAGTACTTTAACGAGAGAGTATCTTTCGTGGTGGCCAGATAGTCGAGATTGGTGACGGCCTGGTCGGATATGAAATACGCAGGCTGCGTTAGGAAAACATTCTCGGGGAAATTCAGCGTGGGGGTGAAATTCGGGTTTGCTGATGGAAATAAATATTGGCCGTTGGGCAATTTGTAGTTCAGTAAGGCCATCGCGACCGGATCCACTTGGTTAGGCTGAAGGCACGGAGTCGGATTATTGGGATTTCCGCAGGGCGCTCCGGTATCAGGATCATAGCGGAAATTCTGGTTGTCGACGGCCGCAAGCGCCGCTGCACTGCGATCATCAGTAAGGCCCGAGGGAACGGCCGTACGCGAAGTTCCAATCTCCAAATCGGAAGCGTGAATATGTTGATAGCTTACAAAACCGAAAAGCTTGTCCTTGATGAGAGGAAAGCCGAGAGTTCCCCCGGCGGTGTAGCGGTGCAGTTCCGGTACTTTCTCGTTGCTCGGGATGTTCGCATCCTGGTTATAAAAATAAGGCGCCGCATTCAGCCAATCCGTTCCGCGATGAACGTAAGCGCTGCCGTGAAGAGTGTTCGTGCCGGACGCGGTGCTCATGTCGATGTGAGCTCCACTTGTGGATCCCTGTTGCGCGTCATACATGGAAGTGTTGACGCGAAATTCCTGAATCGTTTCAGGAGCGGGTGTGGGCAATGCCTGGCCAATGGCCAGATAAGGCGCTGCCGTGCTCTGAAGGATTTCCGCCGTGGTGCTGCCCGCGCCGGCAATGCCGGTATTGTTCACAACCCGTGCCGACGCGACTTGGCTTGTGCTCTTTCCATTGAAGAGATTGCTGGCGTCGACGCCATTCAGCAGAAAAGTATTGCTGGTGTCGCGCTGGCCATTGGCCCAGATCGGCTGATTGCCCAGTCCGGCGTTCACACCGGTGCCGTTGGGTAATTCCGCATTCACGCCCGGGGAAAGAATCGCCAATCCCGTGAAACTGCCCGTCGGCAGAGGCACCTCTTGAATTTGCTGCTGCTCCAAGATGTATCCATTGGTGGTATCGACCGCGTTCATGGCGGGCGCGG
The DNA here is from genome assembly GCA_963801885.1 of uncultured Acidobacteriaceae bacterium. Lineage (GTDB taxonomy): Bacteria > Acidobacteriota > Terriglobia > Terriglobales > Acidobacteriaceae > Sulfotelmatobacter. Next base: position 271,483 of record CAWDGL010000007.1, on the reverse strand, counting down.
CTTCGACCTCGATAGTCGTGCCCACTTGCCCGACTTTCAATGAAACATTCAGTGTGGCGGTGCGGTCGGCCTGCACCAGGATCGACGGGATTTTTTCCGTTTGGAATCCCTCATGATTTACGGTGACCGTATACGTGCCAATCGGCAGGTTGACAAAATCGTATGCGCCATTTCCGTTGGTCTTCTGCGCACGCGTCAACTGCGTCTGGTCGCCAACAATGGTCACAGTGGTATCGGGCAGCACGCTGCCGCTTTTGTCGACCACGGTCCCGGTGATTCCGCCGAGAGTCTGCTGCGCTACGGCGGACACACAGAACTGAAAAAACGCTGCCAGCAAGAAAATGCCAAGCTTCATCTTCTTTGTCATTAATTTCTTTGTCATTAATGTGGACCTCAGAGTGTGAACCTCAGAATGTGAACCCCGAATGTGAACTCGCCAGCATAGAGACACCATTCCAAAGCCGCCGTACGCGCAGACTTTCATTTTCAGCTTGTACGACGTGATCGCAGAGCGTGCTCCCCCGCGCTTACTCCGCAACGATCAGGCTGGAAAACTATGCTGGCCAATGTACGCGAAGTCAGGGCAAAGCGGAAGCCAGAGCGGCAGTGAAAATTCTTTTGGCTGGAATCACTAATTTTTATGGCTGCGGCAATTCTATGGTCTCGGCAAGCGCGATCTTCTTGTTTCGGGCGCGAACCAGAAACCATCCGAATCCAGCAATCAGATATGCCAGGTAGATGAAAGGCAACTTTCCGTAAGGTCCTTCGGGCACGGGATACAGATTGCCCGCGAGAGCCAGCAACATGGCTGCTGCCGCCAGCCAGGGAACGATCTGGGCGCCGGAATGGAAAGTTCCTTGCCGCCGCAAATAACGCGGCAGAGCCGCACAAACGAGAGCGTACGCCACAATAAAGCCGTAGGTCGCGAGCGAACCCAGCCAGCCGTACACGTCGAGTCCGCTGGCGCCGCGCGCCGCAAGCACGGCCACAGGAAGCACCGCAGCGATCCCAGTAATGACCACCGCCCGACCGGGCGTGTGGTTTCGGGCGTGAGTTTTCGCGAGCCATTCATGCGCCAGACCGTCGTGCGCCATGCGCAATAACACGCGAGCTGCCGCAGTGATGCACGCCAGAGTGCCGGCGAACAGACTCACCAATGCGCCAATGTCGATTAATAATCCCAGAACCGGCACGCCGGCCTCTCGCGCCAACACATACATCGGAGCCTGGCTTGTTCCAAGGTCCTGTTTTGCAGTGTGAAATCCCAACACCTCCGCGTAGGCGCACACCGTGAAAAAAGCTCCCGCCAGCACGGCACTCTGAATGACCGCGCGCGGGATCGTCTTCAACGGATCCTTCGCCTCCGCGCCCAGCGTGGTGGCGCTTTCGAATCCCACAAAACTGAACAGGGCGAGCACCAGCCCAAGACGAAGCCCGCTTCCGGTCATGCCGCGCAAATGAAGTTCGTCCGCATCCAGATGCCAACCGTGACGAAATAGCAGAAGCGCCACCACGATCACAATCACCGAAACCGACGCGGCTTCAATCCAGAGCATGAGCCGCGCCGAAATTTTCACGTCGCGCCAGGCAATCCAAATGGAAACTCCCGTGACGAGCAACGAAAGTAGGACGGCCGAAAAAACGTGGCCCGTCGCATCGCGGAGCAGTAAATTCGCATAGTGATAGAAGCCGCCAATCACGCTGGATCCAGTGGCCACATAGGCGAGAAGCAAACTCCAGGCGACAGCGGCGGAGAGCCAAGGCGGCAACGTCATGGCAGCGTACGTGTAAAGCGAGCCCGGAGAAGCCGAATGGCGCGCATACCGAGCAATGCACAGCCCGACCAGAAAAATCGCGACGGTAGCGAGCACGTAGGCAAGCCACGTGCCATTGCCAGCGAGTGCACAAACTAAGGGAATTGTGGCGGCAGGAGTTGTCGTCGGCGCCATGGTGGAAACAGATTGCGCCAGTGTTTCCAGGGGAGAAAGAATCCCGCGGCGCAACCCGAAATCCGTGGCCGGGGAATTCTCTGGCGGTCTTGTTTCCATCTCGACTTCGCTCCTTGTGGCCGATTCCGATTGGGGTGGGATTGTACAACACCAGTCGAAGCGACTTTCGATCGGGAAGAAGTTCTCGAAGAGTTTCTGCGTGACGATCACAAGCTAGCGAAAAAATCGATCCCTGCTCGTGAAAAAGAAGCTCGTGGGGAATTTGCGCGACGTGTTAGGTTACGCTTTAGCTGGAAAATTTTCGCAGCTGATTGATCGAGGGTGAATTTCTTTCTGGTTCGACGCCGCGAGCACCTCATGAGATCTTGTCCCAATAGCCGGTGCGTAGCGTTCGGCCGCATTGTTTATTCCGTCGCAACACGCTGCCTCTTGTGCCGGTGGGATCTCAAACCAACCCTGCCCGCGAGCGAGACCGTAGATTCGCGTAAGGCGGATAGCCGGGTTTCGTCCTCTTCGTGACGTAGTTCGCCGTTCACTTTCCAATATCTTCATTCCACAAGTCGGCATGTGCGGCTATGAATTCGCGCATCATGGCAATGCACTCGCTATCGTCGAGAATTACGACGCTGGTTCCGCCTTGCTGAAACAATTCTTCCGGCCCCTGGAAGTTGCGATTCTCTCCGATGACGACACGGGGAATTCGAAAAAGTAGCGTTGTCCCCGTGCACATGATGCAGGGGCTCAGCGTGCTGACCAGAGTCAGCTCCGCCCAGTCACGCCTGCGGCCGGCATTGCGCAGGCAAACAATTTCGGCATGCGCCGTCGGGTCTCCGCTCTGCACTCGCAAGTTGTGACCCCGGGCCACGATTTGCCCGTGCCTGTTTGCCAAAACTGAACCGATCGGCAGGCCCCCTTCTTGCAGTCCTTTCCGTGCTTCTCCCAGCGCCTCTTGCAGTAACATCTGTTCGTTCATGATCCTCGATTCATCCGAGATACCACGGCACATTGATGACACTGATCCGCTGGCTGCCCTGAAAGTACAGCAGTGTCTTCAGCGCCGACGACCGATGGTTGTGCAACAGCAGTTGATACCATCGCCGTTCCATCAGTTCCGGGAGCACAACCGCAACATGCTTGTCGGAATTTTCGCTTTCAAATTTCAAGACATATTCAACGATTGGCTTGACCACAAATCGGAAAGGCGACTTGAGCAGCACTAACTCTGGGATCGGGAGGTTGGCCTCTTTGGCGGGAATCTCCACGAGCCGTGCCCAGTTCCTGCAAAAACTCTCAGTCTCTTCTCCGCACTCTACGTGAAGAATCTGGATTTGAGCCCCGAGCCCCCAGGCAAAGCGCAGCGCTTTTTCCGAGACGACGCTCCAGCGATCCATGGGAATGAGCACGATGGGAGCGCACAGATCCTGCGTGTTAGCGGGAGTGTTTGTATGTGTCTCTTTCTCAACCGTACCGTAGTGGCGCTTGACGCTCGTCATCAGAAAAATCATCGCCGGGATTAAGACAACGGTAATCCATGCACCGTCGGTAAATTTTGCAATCAACACCACGGCCAAAGTAATGCCGGTGGCGACGGCGCCCAGGCCGTTCAAGAACATATTTCTGCCAGCGCCTCGTCCTCCCACTCGCTTCCAATGCGCAACCATGCCGGCTTGCGACAAGGTGAAGGCCATGAACGCGCCTACGGCATACAGTGGAATCAGCCGGTCGGTTACGCCGCCAAAAATAGTCAGCAACAGGCCTGTCAGGATGGCGAGGGCGTAAACTCCTTCAGCGAAAACCAGACGCCTGCCGCGCAACGTGAGGGCGTGTGGCAGAAATCCGTTAAGGGCGATGGCGCGTGAGAGCCGCGGGAAATCGGCGAAGGCAGTATTCGCAGATAAAGACAGCACGACGAGAATCGAGATGATGCTGGTCCAATAAAAAGCCCCTTTTCCTGACACCGCAGCGAACAACTGCGAGAGCACACTTTGATAGCCTGCCGCACCAGGGTCTGTGGCGGCGATGCCATAAATTCGCACCAGGTACGCGATGCCGAGCAGCATCACCATCAGCACTGCGATGATGATGGTTAACGTCAAGCGCGCGTATTTGAAGGTTGGCTCTTTGAAGGCCATCACTCCATTGCTCACCGCTTCGACCCCGGTCATGGCCGTGCAACCCGAAGCGAAGGCCCGCAGCAGAAGCCATGCTCCCACGCCTGCCGTAGCCTGCATCAGTTTCGGCGGAGCTACCACCGGCACAGGATGTCCTCCCGAGGCGACCACTTTAAAAACGCCGATGACGATCATCGCCAGCATGCAGAGAATAAAAAGGTAAGTCGGGATCAGAAAGGCTCCGCCGGTTTCTCGGGCACCGCGTAGATTGATCAGCGTGAGCACAGCCAGGATTCCGAGACATATCGCGAGCGTATGCTGCTGCAGCGACGGAACCGCCGAGACCAGCGCGCCCACGCCCGCCGAAATTCCAACCGCCGCCGTCAGCACATAATCGACCATGAGCGAGGCGGCTGCCAGCAATCCCGGCCACACTCCGAGATTTTCGCTGGCCACTGTATACGAGCCACCACCCTGCGGGTAGGCTTCTATCGTTTGACAATACGATATGTACACAATCGCCAACAGCACAACAATACTGATGCTGATGGGCCAGATATATACAACGCCCGCCATTCCTAAAGGAATCAGAAGAGTCAAAGCGGCTTCGGGGCCGTAGGCGGCGGAGCTCAGCGCATCCAGACCGAAGATGGGGATGCCCTGCGTGGGCCCGATTCTTTCCGCTTTTTCATCTTCAGTGGCGAGAGGACGCCCGAGAATTAGGTCAATAAGATTCATGGGGCTCATTCTAGTTGACGGTTCCATTGTTCGATTAACATCCTGTAGATGGAGTTGTCGCGGTACCTTTCTGAAGTCGGGACACAGAGACCACGAATTCACCGCGGGGTCAGGCTTTTTGCGTTAGAATCCCGCGGATTCGATTTTCGTCTTCGCAGTTTGCGTCGATGCGTTTAAGACAATAGTTTTAATTTCCCCTTTGAATGGCTTGCGATCAAATACGACCAGCGCCCAGTTCGGCGCATAGGAGATTCGTGCCCAAGGTTGTTTCATCTCTCCTATTGGCGGGCGCCTTGATTGTTGGAATCGCGTGTGGGACAAGCCCGACTCACACTGGCGGGACCGCCGCAATCGTTATTGCGCAGACAGGCCAGAGCGTTAAGCAAGCGGTTGACAGTCTTCCACCCAACGGAGGAACGGTAATCCTGGGAGTCGGAGCGTGGAACAGCGGGTACGGCGCAGGAGAATTCATTGCCAAGCCACACATAAGCATTCAGGGCTCAGGGATGCCGGGCTACAACTCGACCTATACAGCCATGAGTGGCGGGACAATCGTGCAAGGTCCTCTGCCTGCATCCACAGGAGCAGACTATTTTACCGTCGAAGACCTGGGTATAGATGCTGGTTCGGATTATGTCAATGCCAGCAATGGCGGTGTCGCGACCGACGCCTTCCTGATTTACAACGCCGGCCAAGTTCTAGGCGCTCCGCCCGTCGAGTCGCCGCGTATCGAAAATGTCTCATGCCTCGGCTCAAGCCCAACCGCCGCAGTTCACTGCATGCTGATCGAGAACGTGAACAACGCTTATGTCCATAATGTCGTTGCGGTCATGAACTGTCACGGCCTGGTGCTGAAGGGAACGAATTCTACGGTGGATGGAGTCTATTCCCGAGGTCATGGCATCGATTCGATCATCATCAAGGCTGATAATTACGCTCCCGCTTCGCAGGACAATCTGTCGAACATCACCATCGAACCCCTTATCACACCGGGCGACACCAAAGGCATTATCGTTCAGGGCCTCGATGCTCCCGTATCGGACATCACCATTTCTAATGCAACGATCCGAAGTCCGCTCGCCTGGGGAATCTACGTGCAAGGGGCAAACCCGACCACACCCGTAACTAATTTGAACTTCTCTAACATCACAGTCGATTATCCTGGCGGCGGTCCGACCTTTGGGTACTGCATGCAATTCGTGCAGTACGTCAAAGCCGTGAACATCAACAACCTGAATTGCTCGAACATGTGGGCCGGTATCGCGCCTTACGACCCGGCGATGGGCGCATACAGCGATTTCACGGTGACGAATTCGCAGTTCACAAACATCGGGACGAACGGCATCGAGTCCTATGGCCAATGGATTGTCTTCAATACCAGCTTCCAGTCGATTGCTGGAAATGGAATTGTCGCCGACTCTGGAGTGACAACCGTATCAGGAGATCCGTTCACCAATATCGACGGGAGCGATATGTATTCAAATGGGGGCAGCTTTGTTGTGTTGTCGCCCTGAACATTGGGAAGTTTCCGCCAGCAAGGTACCGATTGCCGCTGCACAACGCACAAACCGGTATATGTCGGTTCGCGATGGTATTGCTAATAAATGCCGCGATCAAACGATCGTTGCTTGCCATTGAACCCGACGCCATAAAGGTCGGATGAATGTACAAAAATCTTAAAATGCTTAGCGACGGATTCTGCCATGGACTCTTGCGGCTTGCTCCCTTTCCGACTGACGGAGTAAGCCCACACTATTTTCGTTGAATCGACCTCAACCAATTGAACGGCAACATTGCCCGTCGGCTGGGCCTCCTTGCACGAGGAGAAAAGGCACTGTGCAGCTCTTCGGTCTGCAGATTGAGGAATCACTTCCAAATTGACTGATTTCAAAATATATCTCGCCCTGGTTTCGTCTGTAACCAAGTCCACGGGCACACCTTGCTTAGCGAATGCGGTGACGATGTAAGTTTCGAATCCTTGCTGCGATTCGACGAAAATCGTTGGTCGGGACATTTGCGCCAGTGATGTGGACCCCGCCAGCACTAATAATAGAACTGCAGTTTTCTTCATTGGAAGATTCCACGCCTCTCTTCACACAACTACGATTCCATCATGACTGGGACGAAAATGACGCGGCAATTTCGTCTGAACATGCGATTGAAATTGGTTTCGATGCTGTTTTGGGAAGGGCCCCAGGAAGGGAATCAACGGCGCGGAGGGGCAATTATGAGGCGCTGGATTTTCTCGAGGGCCAGGCCGGACAAGTCGCGTTTAAACTCCCCTCCCCTACATTACGCTGGAGCAGGACTTGGTTGCGGTGTCCCGCTTGATTCGTGAGGGTCGGCGAGGCTCTGGAGAGCGTCGCGGAAACTCTTGCCGACGGGATTGTCGAAGAAAGCGAATTGCGTACTACAATTCCAAAGCTTGAGGCTGTGATTCAAGAATGCGCCTCGCTTAAGTATCTATTTCAAGACCTCAGTAAGAAGGGGGAAAAGGAAAACCGAGAATCGCTTCTGAGGGAATCAAGACCGGCCCTAGGTTTTTTGGTGCGAAAGGGGGGACTCGAACCCCCACGGTTTTACCCGCCAGATCCTAAGTCTGGTGCGTCTGCCAATTCCGCCACTTTCGCAGGTTGGAAATATAGTTTACTTCGTTTCACAACCGCGGGAAAGATACATCGGCGTCAGTGTGTGAGTTCGGCGATCTGCACATGATAGGGATCCAGCAGTTCGCCGGTCGCATGATCAACCCCGGCAACTGCGAGTTGATAGTTCACTTCCGCTTGCAGCAAGGCTAACTGTGCGCTGGCCAGTTCCGTCTGCGCTTCCAGCACGAAGAAGATTGTTTCTGAGCCCAGATCGTACTTGCGCTGTTCCGCAGCTAAGGTTTTCTTTGCCAAGTCCAATGCGTCTTTGCCGGCGGCGATGCTCAATTTGGCCTGCTCCAGTTGGTGCACCGCATTGCTGACATCGAGTGTGACCTGCTCGCAAATTTGTCGTTCAGTGTACAAATCGGTGCGCCGCAAAACCAGGGCTGTACCCATTTCTGCTTTTGCAGCCCGATTTTTGAGCGGCAGGCTTAGCGATAGTTGCGCGTAGTAAGTTGGGTAGCTAAATCCAAAAAGTTGATTCACCGACGAACTCGTAATCTTCTGACCCAGGCCGTTGAACTGTGTTCCTCCGAGGCCATTGCTGCCGTAAGCGCCGGTTAAATCGAGTTCCGGAAGAAGATGGTTGTGCGCCAAACGAATGCGCGTCTGGTCATTGGCCAGCGCGGCGCGGGCCGCGTCGAATTCCGGTCGTTTGGTCAGGGCCAGCTGCAATGCCGTCGACGAATCGATCGTACGCAGTTCGCCTTCCGGGTCCGGCTTCTCCGTAAGTTCGAGATCGAGCGCTTCAAAGTATGGATCCTGATCCGCGCCAATGGTCAAACGAAGCGCATCCTCGGCTTGTTTGAGCGCATATTCGCTCTGAATGACTTGCACGCGACGCGAAGCCACCTGTGATTCTGAGCGGTAAATGTCCAGTGGCGGCAGAGCGCCGAGTTCCAACGCTCGTTTATCTCTTTTGTAAGTGACTTCGGCGGCGTCCATGGTGCTTCGCGCCACTTCCAGATTTCCACGCGCTTCCACCACGGCCCAGTACTGCCCCACAGCCTGCAGCACGTTATTGTTCACTTCTGCTACGAAGTTTGCTTGAGACTGTTGTAGATTGCGACGAGCGATCATCAACGGCGCGCGGTTAGCAAAAAACCATCCATTTCTAAGTAAAGGCTGGACCACCTGGAAATTCAGCAGGGAAGTGACGTACGGGTTGTAAAGGTAGAAAGAATTGTTGGTGTAGTTGTTGATGGTGCCCAAGCCGGCCTGTACGTTGGTTCCAGTTTCGAAGGTCTGTGTGTAATTGAACTGGGCAATTTGTGTTGTGGAGATGAAGGTGGGCGCGGCGCCGGTTCCCTGCAACTGGCTGAAAGGCGCGGAAGACGAACTGTTCACGTTGTAATATGACGTCAGCAACGGATCGAATGGAGCATGCACGCCCAGCAATGCAAATTTTGAAGATTCGATCTGCGTTTCCTGGATCCTCACGCCACTGTTATTTTCCAGCGTGAGCACCACCGCATCGCGCAGGCTCAAGGTGATCTTTCCGTCCACCACGTAATTTCTTAAATGCTCGGGCGTGCCCAGGCTATCCGAGCGCACGCGAGGCGTGAGCAGTTCGCGGTAGGTCTCGCCCTTTTGAGCCCAACACTGCGTGGTAAATCCCAAGATTGAGAGCAGAAGACAAGCGGAAATCCCCGAGCGAGAGTATGTCATTCTCAACTCCTCCAAGTTGTATTTGTTCGTGCGATGAAACGGCTGCCCGTGCCGTCTACTCCCAGCGAATGGCTTCGACGGGATCGAGGCGTGCAGCTTTGACTGCGGGGTAAATTCCGAAAACGAGTCCGACCGTGATCGAGACAATGAACGCCAGCAGGATTGAACTCAGGGTCACAATCGTCGACCATCCTGCCAGCCAGGCGATCAGCCGCGACATCACGAAGCCGAACACGATGCCGAAGCTTCCGCCCACAAACGAAATCAGCATGGCCTCGACCACGAATTGGCGAATAATGTCGGATTGCCGGGCACCAACCGCGCGTCGAACTCCAATCTCGCGCGTTCGTTCGAGGATGCTGGCCAGCATAATGTTCATGATCCCGATCCCGCCCACCAGGAGGGAAATCGACGCGATCGCAACCATTACTGCATTGAACAAGCGCTCGGTGCGCTTCTGTTCGGCGAGCAATTCCGCGGGAACAATCACGCTGAAATCTCCCGCGGAATGGTGCGAAGAATCCAAAATCGCTCTCACTACTTGCGCCACCGAAGCCATATCCGCACCGTCGCGAATATTTAAGTAAATTCCATCAATCTCGTCGCGCACATCGCTGTAATTGTCTTCCAGCCGCAGAATGGCCGAGTTCAGAGGGACGTACATGATGTTGTTGAGATCCTGCGTGGGCACGCCCGCCACTTCGGTCTGCGAACTCAGTTGCGGCGAAGCTACACCAATGACGCGAAACCAGGTCTCGTTCGCCTTCACATATCGGCCGATCGGATCGGCGGAACCGAACAGGCTCGACCGCGCTGCCGCGCCCAGCACCGTTACTGGAGAGCCCCGGGTCTCTTCGTCCTCACTGAAGAATCGTCCTTCCAGAACGTGCAGACCGGCAATCTTCAAGTAGATCGGATCGACTCCATACACGGTGGGAGGATCCTGCTGCGATTTTGGAATCGTCTTCGAGGGAGTCATTCGCTTGCGCGGCGTCCCGGCCACGATGTCGCTGACATCATCGCGGATCACGCGATAATCCTGGAACGTGAGCCCGGGAGAAATCTTGCGAATCTTCGTATGCGCCTGCCACTCCGTGGTCTCTTTTGCTTCCACGATCAGATTATGTACACCCATCTGCTCAATCAGCGCCATTACTTTCTGTCGCGCTCCCGCGCCAATCGAAAGCATCGATACGACGGCCGCGACACCAAAGATCATCCCCAGCATGGTGAGCAGCGAGCGCAGACGGTGTAACAGCAGATTCTGCAGCCCGAGCTGCATGTCGGGCAGCCACTGCCGGTAGCCGTGCAAGATGCGTGACGGAGGCGTGGAAACGGAGGTCGCCATTTACGGTGTGCCTCCTCCCATTGACTGGCTGCCTGAATTTCCTGTCTTCCTGGGCACAGTAGGATCGACCAGAGCGATCACGGTGCCGGCGCTCAGGCCCTCAATGGCAGCGCGACTCTCGTTCTGGGCTTCAATCTTTACTTCACGAGCTTCAAAGTTGTTGCCCTGGCGCACATATACCACGCGCTTATTGTCTTTCAGAAACAGAGCCTGACGAGGCGCGAAGATCACATTCTTCCGCGGATCGCCCTGAATCGAGACACGCGCGGTCAGCCCCGGCCGCATTCGTGGGTCCGTTGTCGCCAGTGTGATCGAGACTTCGAATTTGCTGCTGGAATCATCGTCCCAGAATCTGCGCGTGTTATTGCCTCCGACTCGCTTCACCGTCCCATGGAACACACTGCCTGCCAGCGCATCGAGTTGGATATCTACTGACTGACCCTCTTTGATATTGCTGCGCTCGAGTTCACCGACTTTGGCCACCAGTTCCATTGCTTTCGGATCGATTACCTGCCCTACCGTTCTGCCGGGTTCTACCTGATCACCTTCGCGATATTCCGGCAGCTGCATCCCACTGAAAAAGAATCCGCCGGCCGCACCCTCGTTTTTTTCCAGCGCAACCAGTCCATCCATGGGAGCCACTACGCGCATCTTGTTGATGCTGTCCTGCGCCTGCTCCATGGCCAGTTTTGCCTTATTACGCTTTTCCTGCGCCAGTGAAATCGTGGCCTGGCCAGACGCGCTGCGCGACTTCACGTCCTGCTCCAGTTCGGCCAACACGCGCTTGGCCTGCTCCAGTGCGAGATCATTTTTTCGTGCGTCAATCGTACTCACCAGTTCGTTCTTCTGCACGTCTAATTCCGCCCGCCGCACGTCGAAACGCGCTTTGAGCAACGCCACTTTATCCTGTGCAGCAGTCACAGCCGCATCGGCTAAGGCTTTCGTGATCTCCTGATCGGCTTGCAAGAGTTCCGACCGATTCTGGTCCAGTTTGTAGAGTTGTTCGGTCGGATCGAATTCCATCACCAAATCGCCCTTCTTCACAGTCGTTCCGGTGTGCAGCAAATGCGTAAGTTGCAGCGCACCGCCGCCAATGGGAGGCGCCGTCAGCATCTCGGAATGGCTGGCTCGCAATTCTCCCGTTACATAAACTTTCATGTCGAGGTCGCCGCGTTTCACAAGTCCGGTAGGGATGTCGTCTTTTGAAACTGTAGGGGACGCTCGACGCACCGCTGCGAGAACGCCAACTGTGGCGCAAAGAATCACCGCGATTACCGACCATAGAAGGCCACGCCGGCTTCTCATCTCAACTCCGTCCACTCGCTCTCGGGCAACTACTCTTTCAAGGAAGGATCTTTCAACGCGACTTGCTCTCCGGGATTTACGCCTTTCGCGACCAGAATCTTGTCGCCGCTCCTGCGGCCGACCTCGATCGCGCGTTCTTCAAACTGATTGCCTCGCCACACATACGCCACATTTTCTCCCGATTTCTGAAACATCGCCTGCGCGGGAATCGTGATTGCATTCGGCACGCGGTCTACAATTACGGTCACCTGTCCTGTGATTCCGGGCTTGAACCGGGGATCTGTCTGGTCGAGAGCAATCTCCAGAATAAAGTTTCGAGTGATGGGCCAGCCGCTGGAAAAATCAAGGCTGGCGATCGCTCCGATCTGCTCAATGTGTCCGGTGAATTGGCGGTCTGGAATTGCATTCAATTGAACCGTAACCGGCTGCTTCGCGGCCAGCCTCCCTCGTTCCGTTTCATCCACACGCGCGGAAATGCGCAGCGTAGTCGCATCGGGCAATTCCGCAATCGCGGCACCGGGCCACGCTCGATCTCCCGGCCGGTATGTGGTCATATTCGACCCCGACCAATGCTGCAACAAGCTGATGACTCCAGCCGAAGGCGCGCGTAACGTCATTTGACTGAGCGCGCGCTCTGCGCGTTCGACATCATATTTCGCTTTCTTGCTGGCTTGTTCCTTGCTCTCAATCGTCGCCTTGTTCAGGGTCGAATCCGATTTCTGTTTTGTTCCGGCTTCGCGTAGTTTCTGCTCGGCATCGGCCAACTTTAGTTTTGCCTCTTCGCCTTCAATCCTGGAAACAATCTCCTGTTTGCTGGCCTCGAGTTTCGCTCCCTCTACGTCATAGCCGGCCTTCAGTACAGCGGTTTTATCTTCTTCTTCTGTCAGACGCGCCTGGGCGCGAGCCTGCGCGATTTCCGCCTCCGCCGACTTGAGAGTAGAACGGTACTGTGCCAGATCTTGCTCGGTTTTTGTTTTGTCGAACTCGATAACGACATCTCCGGGTTTCACCACCGTACCTTCGGGAGATACTTTCACAATTTGCAAATCTCCCGCTTCGGAGGGCGCGCTGATCGTGACTGACTTCAGAGCCTTGACTTCGCCACGAAATTCTGTGGAGTCAAGAAACTCTCCCCGCTTTACCTCAACGGTAGGGACGTTGGGCGATCTCCTGACCAGGCGGGCCGTGCCCAGCAAGACGCCACTTCCCGCAAAAAGCACAATCGCGATCACTACTCCCTTGCGGCGACCGGAGAGCCGTCGAAAGCGCCGAATCATGACGATCCTCTTTGCGCCGGACTTTTTTCGGCATTTGTTCCCACATTTGTTTCTGCGTTTTTTTCCGCAACATTCACGTCGACCGCGGCGGAAAGATCGGGCATTAACTTGGGATCATTTCCCTCGATTGCCACAATCACGACGAAGCTTCGTAGTTTAGGGGAGAAGTCTCCGCCTTCACCAATCGGAGCAAGCTGATCCAACTTGGCCGGGAATACCATGTCCGGATAGGCGTCCAAGCGCACCTTCGCCGTTTGTCCCACCCGCAAACTCGGAAAGTCCTGTTGGTTCGCCAGCACCCGCACTTGCATGGTTGCCGGATTCACCACCTGCATAAACGGCACACCGGGCCGCACCTGATCGCCCTCTTGTACTTCTCCCATGGTTCCCTGTTTCCAGATTGTATTCAGAACCACGACCCCATCCAGGGGTGAGTGGATCTGCATAAGATCGGAGTTCGCCTGGGCATGCAACATGGTCTGGTGCGTCCGATCGCGCTGAATTTCGAGGATGCGAATCGCCGCCTGTGCCGCTTTGCGTTTCAAGTCAAAAGTCTCGCGAAGTTGGTCGAAGGTTGCTTTGGCCTCGTCAAGATTCTCCTGATTTTTTTCCGCGTCGATGCGCGAGACGATTTCCGCCTTTTGAATCTCCAGTTCCGTCTTGCGCAGGTTGTCTTCTGCTGTTTTCAGTTCGCTCTCATCCTTGGCGCGCGCTGCGTTTTCTTTGGCCTCTTCTTCCGCCACTTGATCGACGAGTTTTTCGTACTCGGCCTGTTTATCGATGAAGTCCCGTACCTGTGCCTGCCGGTCAAATTCGACCAGCACATCTCCTTTCTTGACGCGAGTGCCCGTCAGGGTCAGATGGATAATCGTGAGCGTAGGAACCTGTTGACCTGCGAGCCGAGGCGCGAGGATGGCGCGCGATTGCACTGCTTCGGTCGTTCCCTTGAGACGCAAAACTTCCGTTGAAGCGGCTAATGCTGCGCGGGCGGAATTTGTGCTTTTTGCAGTTTTATGGCGCGTCGCCGCGAAAATAATCAGGCCGAGTACAAGCGCAGCCGCCGCTATTGCGATCCAGCGCCGCAACCGCGTGGGTTGCCCGATGCTGGCGCTCACCGGTTCCGGTTGTATCCCCGACTGATCTTCCGCAGACTCAGATTCGGGAATCACTTCTTCAGAAGTCGGGTGCATGCGTGGAATACTCCCGCCGTAGGAATCTGGTTACTTAACAAAAGTTGCCCGGTACCGGTCCGTATTCATTGATCTGACGGTTCCAGTTTGTTGCGCAGCGTAATCCGCCGCGCGTAAGGGGCCCCAGGAATAGATCGTGAAGATTGCCTGCGATTGCACGGCAAATTTTGCTCGAAAACGATGTAACGAACTCGAGAATGCAAAGGATGGGGGATAAAGCAAAAAATGATAAGCGGAGAGGCAACAAGCCGACACCGAAGAAACAACGGGGGAAAAAAGGCGGGCAGATCCCCGGGCGATTTTCAAACGATACGTTACCGCGTCCGGCGCCAAGCTATACTTCACCTCTTTGGCGGACGAGTTTTCGGATACAGGTGGCCCTGCAGCCGTATTCCGCATCACCCGACCACCGACAACTTCATGCAATGCCGCTATTGAACTTCGTTCAGCTTTTGGTAAATGAGCATCGCCACCAGCAAAAGCAGAAAGACTCCGGAACCGATGCTGAATACCCAGACCGGAACCGTGAGCCGGTTGACCTTGGTTAATAGTTCTGTTTGCTCTTCCTGCATGTGCGAATTGTGATCATCCAGAAACAGTTGCTCATCCTCATGCATAGTGAGGGTGCTCTTGTAAATCAGGAGAATGATCAGTCCAGCGGCGAAAATTCCGAAAACAACTGTCACAATTGTAAGACTCATAAGCACCTCGGCAGTTTCCAATTCCGTGAAGCGGTTCCATTTCCCGAAAGAGGGCCCGCACAAACACCGCATTCAGTCTGCAGGAACGCTTGACGGCATGATTATATCCCCGCTGGCAAGCCTTGTCTGGAATAAATCCCTTTGTTCCGAGGCTGTTACAGAAAGGCAGGAGTGCGACTTTCCCGGCGAAGCTGGCATCCAACTAGAAGCAGGTCCGCAGAAGTAAATCGCCAATTTTTCTTGCGGAAATAACTTCTGCTATAATCGAACAGCTTTAAAGCCAAGGAGATACAATGGCCACCACGACCGTTCCTGAAGTTACGAAGAAGGCCCCGCCTGTCACCCTAACTCCCAATGCTGTCACCAAAGTGAAAGAGATCATGGGCCAGCAAACCCCTGTCCCCGCCGGCTTGCGCATCGGCGTGGTTGGGGGCGGATGCTCGGGCTTCTCCTATTCCATGCAGTTTGAAAACGGCGCTGGGATGATGGACAAGACTTTCGACATGGAAGGTCTCAAAGTGTTCGTCGATGCCACTTCGGTGATGTATCTGAATGGCTGCATCGTCGATTACGTCGAAACCCTGGAAGGCGCGGGCTTCAAGTTCGAAAATCCGAACGTGAAAAGCACCTGCGGCTGCGGATCTTCCTTCAGCGTGTAAGCACGTAATCGCTGGTGTCCTGGTTTAGACTGTCGGTCTGACCAGCGTGACAATTTCGAAAAGACGAAACGGCCTTATCGATCGCGATAAGGCCGTTAGATTTTTGCGCGTCTGGTTTTTATTGCTGCGGTGAATTGCTTGGGGAATTTGGGTTGGTGAAGGTTCCACCCGCCGGCGCGTTTGGACTGTTCTGAAATCCGGATGGCGACGAGCCCAAGCTGTTGCCGGAGCCAAAACCAGTGCCAGTGGTGCCTGGCTGCCCGTTCAGGTTAGGAGTGGATTGCTGCCCGAAACCCTGCAGTTGCGGCTGGTAAGGAGTCATGATGATGCCGCCGCGATCCATTGTCGGATCGTAAACGAACGCCCAGTCCTTATATTTATTCTTGTGATTGAATTCGCGAATCGTCGAATCTTTGCTGACGCTGGCAACTCCAACGATGGGTGCACCGATGATTTGTCCGGATCCCAGTTGATTGGAACTGCCGTTGTTTCCTGACGCGTTCGTTCCATTCGCGTCTGGGGTCTGGCCGGGCGATGCGCCGGTGGCGGACTGAGACGTGTCCGAGCCGGTTGAGAGACCACCCCCTGCAGTCGGATTCTGACCGAACGTTGAGTTGGAAGATGAACTCGAATTCGCCCCGAAGCCGCCGTTGCCGCCGAAGGAGGAGGACTGTGAGAAACCTCCAGAGCTACTCAATCCGCCGGATCCGTTACCGTTCATTGCACTGACCGGGGTTGCGCCAGGGATGTTCGCTCCCCCCATCGCGCTCAATGTCATTTGCACATCGCCGAAGTGCAACAGTTTGAAATCCTGGCACTTATCGTTCTTGCAATTGAGTGGATCCTTGTAGCGCTTGCGCAGGAAGCGCAGGTTGTTCGAGCTCTCCAAATCCTCAATCTTCGTAGGATAGCGCCCAAATTTCTTGTAATAGGCGCGGATCGCCCGCGAATATTGCACTCCACGGTGAATCATCTCTTCCTCGCGGTCGCGCTTGATTTCGAAAGTGATGGAAGGGACGATCGCCGCAGCGAACATGATCATGAGCGCCATCGCCAGCATCAGGGTCAGCAGAATCCACCCGCCCTCGCCCTGAGGTGCGCTCCGCCGACGAGTTAGACCACGCCGCGATTGAGAATGCAAAGCCATAAAAGTACAGGTTTCAAGGTTTCAGAGTTTCAATGGTTCAGCGCGAAGCTTCAAACTCCGAAGCGTTGAAACTTTGACACTTTGAAACTTTGATACATTGAATTTCTACCCTTGCGTCAGCGGAATATTCTGTGGTGGGCCGCTGTTCAGCACGTCTTGAATCTCCACCGAGTTGGGCGAAATACGAATCACCTTATATCGCCGGTCCACAATTTCGCCTTCGCCCGCGACGAATACGTCCTCGCCCAACTTGAGGAATATTTTTTTCGGCTCGCCGGTTCGGCTGGCAAAACCATAAAACTTCAGCGGAATGGGCGGCGCCTGTGGAACGGTTGGAGGATGCCACTGATCCACTGTCTGCACGTCGGGCGAGGTCCCTGGAGTAATGGGATGCGGAATGACCACTGCTTCTGCCTGCGATACAAAAATATTCCGCCCACTTCCCTCGTACTGTGTTTTTTCGCTCGTAGCCAGCAAATCCAACCGCAGTGTTGGATCGAGATTTTGCACGCGCACTTTCTTTCCCGGCTTTTTCCCGCTGCGCGGTTTTTCGGGCACCGGCGAAGGCGCCGCTGCCTGGGCGCTCGAAGCCTGGTCCGTCGATCCCGTGAAAAACGGGATGAACTCGTAAGCCACCGCGAGCAGCGCCACCACCGCGAGCGCGACCGCCCACCTCGTCTTTTTCTTGTTGTCTAATCCCAGTTCCACTACGTTCCTGCCTTCAGATATGTCTCCAGCTTCATGTTTAAGCGGACCGGACCTTGCGGTGAGCCACCAAGCGTCACGCTGTCAATGATGAAGAACATTTCGTCGCGTTCCAGGGCATTAATGAACTTCGCCAGTGACGTGTAGCTCCCCCCGAGGTCGGCCTCAATTTCCACCGGCTGCAACCCACCCTCGCCGGTTTCATCGGGCTTGTAGCGAACCTGTTCAATGGCAACGCCATTGTTGGAGGCAAGTTTACCGAACTCGGTCACAATTTGGGACTGCTGTACCGCAAAGCGCCGCTTATAGAAATCGTCGATCTGATGACTGGCCAGCACCAGTTTCTGGGGCAGATCCTTCAGGGGCGCGACTTGGCGCGTCTTGGTGGTCAAATCGGCCTGCAGCAGGTTCATTTGCATCCGCCGCGATTCCGCAGAGCCGACCAGCGGCGAAAAATACACTAGCGCGGCCAGCAGATCCACGCCCGCCATAATCGCGAGTGCAGTCTTGAGCTTCTTCCGAGTTTGCCGCAGATCGGGCATCAGGGCTTTCTCCTCGATGGAGTTGCTGGTTTTGTTTTCCTCTCCACCTTCGATGGATTCGCACTTGCCGACTTGGATTCTGTCTTCGAGGACGGCGCCGCAGCTGCCAGCGGTTCCGGAATATACACGGCAGCAATGTCAAACTGCTCGGTATCGCCGTTCGTAGAAGCCTGCCTCGTGCGCTCGGAAATGATATTGGTTTGCGAGAAGCGGCGCGATTCTTCCATGCGCCGCGCCAGTTCAATGGCTCGATCGCGCGAATCTCCCGCCACCGTCATCTTCAGCACCAGCTGATTGTCCTCATCCAGTTCGGGATTGATGGCGATCAGGTGCACGCGCGGCGGCATCACCTTCTCCAGATTTTCCAGCACCCGCGTCCACGAGAATGCTTTGCGCTCGATCAGCCCATTCAAGAATTGCGACTGATCCCGGGTGCTTCGGTTCTGCGGAAGGTTGAGGATTTTTTCCGCGTTGGCGCGCAGTTGATCACGATCGGCAATCATCGCGCGTTTCTGCGCAATCGTTTCCCGGTCCCGCCGGGCGTTGAGCCACCCACTTATATTCAACGCCAGCAGCACTAAAGTGAACAGCGCAACCGCGCCCACGGCCGTGCCCCAGCGCATCCAGAATTGCCGCGCATCTTCGTAGGGCTGACTCGCGAGATTGATATCAAGACGCATAAAAAATCAGGGTTCAGGGATTAGGGATCAGTTGCAAGGGTCTGACGAACCCCTGGATCCTGATCCCTTGCCCTTAAGAAATCAGTGCTCCCACCACTCCTGCCATCCGCCAGCGCGGCACGCCACCGCCTGCGGTTGCTCCCAATTGCGAGGAGGCCACTAACTCCTGCACCTCTGCTCCGGTCTGGGCGCGCAATGCTGGCGCTGCCCCGCCCGACTCGGGCAATCCCGCCACATAAATGCGCTCAATGTTCAGGTGATATGTATCCTGAAAAAAAACTACCGATGGATAAACTTCTTCCGCCAGTTGTTCGCCGGTGATGGTCACGCCTCGCGTATTTTCGAGCGTGCGAAAAAGTTGTAACTGGTCTTCGTTTAAGATCGCAATACTGGTGGTATGCGCGTCCACCTTAATTACCAGCGTGGGCCGCTTAGCGTCCGCAGCTCCCAGCGCGGCCAACGTAGAGGGAAGCACAACTCCAGGATCGTATCCGGCTGCGCGGAATACGGTTTCGTAGTCGTCGATCACACTCGCCATCGCCACTGCCGCCACAACCCGTACCTCATTATTGACCTTCTGCGCATGATAAGAAACCGTCGCCTTATCCACGTCAAAGGGAAGTGATTTTTTTAAACGAAAGCGCACCACAGCGAGTGCCTCATCGTGATCGGAGGGAAGCGTGTCGAATTCCACCAGCATCACGCGCACGGCGGCGTCGGGAATAATTGCAATCAGATCTTTGGAGCGGCCGGCTACACTTCCCATCACCGCTTCGATTCCGGCCCGCACCGCTTCGCGCTGGCGCAAATTATTTTCCACCAGATCGGGCATCACGCTTCCCGGCGCTAATTCCCGCGCCGCCGAGGCTTCCAGCCCCTCGCCGCCGTCGGTAAGCCGCCCGGCCAGAATACGGTCCGCCGCAATTTCGCAGGCCAGCTTCGGCTTTGAAAGATTTGAAGTGGAACTCATTTTCGAGCATGCCCCTTATCAATCAGAACTCGAATCACCAATAAATTCAATAGCCGGAAGGACACCGAAAGATGGTGGATCGCGAAAATTCGTCGTTCTCGATGAGCCGCTGTTCGTTTCGCGAGGAACCGAATCCAAAACCTGCCGAAGGATTCGGCACGCGATTGTTTCGCGTCGCATGCGAAGACGCGTTGTCGTCTCGGCGCGAAATCTTACCGCATGGCCTCAATGAACGTGACCTTATTGATCTCTTTCAATGTCGTCATTCCCAGCCGAACTTTATCGAGAGCGGATTCGCGTAAGAATCGCATTCCTTCGTCGCGCGCGGCGCGGCGAATCTCCGACGTCGGCTTTTTCGCCAAGATCATTTCGCGCACTCGATCGCTCAGATCCAGTAGTTCGTGAATAGCGGTTCGTCCGCGGAATCCCGTGCCGGCGCACTCAATGCATCCCGGCCCTTCATAGAGCGGTACTTTTCCCCACTGCGCAGGATCGAGCCCGCTGGCTTCAAGAACGTCAGGCGCATAATGCACCTCGGTGCGGCACGATTCGCAAATCAGGCGCACCAACCGCTGCGCCAGAATGCAGTTCAGGGCCGAGACGAAGTTGTAAGGTTCCACCCCCATGTTCAGGAATCGTCCAATCACGTCGACCACGTTATTGGCGTGAACCGTGGTGAACACCAGGTGCCCAGTCAGTGCGGATTGAATGGCAATCTGCGCGGTCTCGGTGTCGCGAATTTCGCCGACCATGATTTTGTCCGGATCGTGGCGCAGAATCGAACGCAACCCGCGAGCAAAGGTCAATCCTTTTTTCTCGTTCACCGGAATCTGCGTAATTCCGCGCAACTGGTACTCGACCGGATCTTCAATGGTGATGATCTTGTCTTCGTCGGTCTTGATTTCATTCACGGCGGCATAGAGCGTTGTGGTCTTGCCACTGCCGGTTGGTCCTGTGACCAGCACCATGCCATAGGGTTCTTTGATGTAGCGCCGGAACTTGCGCAGGTCTTCCTCATCAAATCCAACTACGTCCAGTGTGAGCGTGCGGAACTTCTCGCTCATCGACTCTTTGTCGAGCACGCGCAGCACGGCGTCTTCGCCGTGAATCGAAGGCATGATGGAGACACGGAAGTCGATGGCACGGCCGTTGTATTTCACCCGGAAGCGCCCGTCCTGGGGCACGCGGCGCTCGGAAATGTCGAGCTCGCTCATGACCTTAATGCGCGAAATTACGGTCGAATGGTGTTCTTTGCCAATGGGAGGCATGGCCTGGGTGAGCACGCCGTCGATGCGGAACTTGATGACCACCGAATCGTCGCGAGTTTCAATGTGAATGTCGGAAGCGCGCCGTTGCAGCGCGGTAAAAATCGTGGTATCAACGAGACGAATGATCGGGCTGGTATCGCCGGTGGCGGTGAGTTTGTCGATCGTCAGCGTTTCTTCGGCGCCAGTATTCTCATCTTCGCGAATGATCTGGAAGCCTTCGCTGGCTTCTTCCAGCACGCGCTGCGACTGTTCGGTCTTGGTGAGAATGTTGTCGATCTGCTTCAACGTGGAAACTTTGGTGATGATGCGCTGCTTCAACAGCAGGCTGATCTCGTCGATCATCATCAACTGGCTGGGATCGGCAATAGCGATGGCCAGTTTGCCGTCCGCGGTCTCTTCCAGGGGAACGAATTTGTAGCGGAACATCAGCTCGACGGGAATTTTCTTGAATAGTTCGTGGTGCAGTTCAAAGCCGGCCAAGTCGACAAATTCGCAGCGGTAGCGCCGGGCCACGTCCTGAGCGCGCTCCAGGTCGGTGATAGGGTTGCCGGTCGAGACCATCTGTCCGCCGTTCCCGCCATTCACGAACAACGATTTTTTGTCGGCCGTTGCCATTCAGGAAACCCATTTGGTGATTGGGTGATTGAGCCACTGAGCGATTGGAATATCGCTTCTTGCGATCGTCTTTACAATCGCCCAATGACCCGATGACTCAATCGCTCAATCTTTCTTCAGTGCACTCCCAGAGTGAAAATTGGTAAATACAGCGAGATCAGTACTCCGCCCACAAAGATCGCCATAATAATGAGAATCAGCGGCTCGATCAGCGCCATGGCCGCACTCAGAGCCGTCTGCACATCTTCCTCGTAAAACTCGGCCACCGAGTTCAGCATGGCCGGCAGCGCTCCGGTGGATTCACCCACTTCAATCATTTCCACCGCCAGCTCGGGAAAAATCTTCTGCTCTTCCAAACTGGGGGCAAGCCCTTGGCCCTCGCGAACCCGATTGCCTGCCCGCATCACACCTTTTAAGATGCGCCGGCTGGTCATGGAGGAGCCGGCCGTTTCCATGGAGGGCACCAGCGGAAGTCCGCCTTGCAACAATGTCGAGAGCATGCGTGAAAAGCTCGCCACTTGGTGCTTCAGCCGGATATCGCCCAGCAAAGGCAGGCTCAAGATGATTCGATCGAGGCGATCGGCGCCACGATCCGTGTCTTTCCAGCGCCAGAAGATAAATCCGCCGACCACGAGTCCGACCCCGATGAACGGCGCATACTTCTGCGCGTACTGGCCGACCGCCAGCATGAACAAAGTGATCGTGGGAAGCTTGGCATCCAAACTATTGAATAAATCGGCAAACTTCGGCACAACGTAGGTAAACAGAAATGTGACCATGACCATCACCACGCTGACCAGCAGCGTGGGATAAATCAGCGACACAAAGAGCTTTTTGCGGAACGTCATGGCCAGCCGCTGGAAGCTGATGTAGCGAGTCAGCACCTCGTCAATGTTGCCGCTCTTCTCGCCCGCCATTAAAGTTGTGGTGTAAATCTTAGGGACGATGCCTTGCGCCGCGAAGGCATCAGAGAGCAACTCTCCGCCCTTCACGCGATCCCTCACGTTCTCCAAAATCTGCCGCAGTTGTTCGTTTTTTTGCCGCTTGATCAGGAGTTCAAGCGAATTGAGGATGGGCAGTCCGGCTCGGATGAGGGTGAGGAACTGCTGGTTGAATACCAGAAAAGAATCCTGCTTCAACTTCCGCCGGCGGCGCAGCGAAACCCCTGAGGTCAGCACGCCCTGGGGCTTGACCCAATAGACGAGGTAGCCCTGCCGGGAAAAGTGGTCGCGCACTTCCGCTTCCGAGTATCCCTGCTGGATCTGCTGCAGGACATGGCCCCGATCGTCCGCGATTTTTACTACAAATTCCGCCATTGGCTGACTTTTCTACCGGTTCCAGACTACTCCCCACCGGGCTCAGTCTAACATTCCCAAATAACATTCTAAGCCGTAGCCCACGTTCCAAACTGCTTGCGGCAGTACGCCGGTAACTTCACGCTACGAAAGCCCTTGTCCCTGATGCGTCCAAGGCAGTTGCGGAGCTATGGACCTAATTCTGCATCCATGGTCTCAGTCCCCGCAGGAGGTTTAAACTCGAATCGCCCATCCGCGACTTTTACGTTCTCCTTCATCTCGTCAAAACGGTACTCCGTAGTTGCCCCATCGACTTCCTGGATGATAATCCTCGCGATCTGGTTTTCTGGCGTGATCTCGAGCAGAATCTCACTCACCCGATCTGCAAGCGCCTGCGGCACTCCCCGCAAAACTACATTTCCCGGGTGCCAGGGGGCCACATCCGGAGCCAGAGACAATCCCTGTAACTCTTTCTCCAGCTTAGTCTTACCGAGCAAAAAAGCCAGTGGAGAGCGAATGTCCTCCAGCTTTTTTGCCGGCGTCTTGCGAGCCTGACGGTCGTCCGGGACGTAAAACCACGCATCTCTCCCATCGCTGACAAACAGCTTGTCTTTAGGAGAACGGTACTCCCATCGCATCTTGCCGGGTTTTTTCAGCCACAGCGTCCCAGACTCGGTGCGATCCATCCCTGAGCCGCGATAGATCTCGGTAAAATCCGCCTGAAGCGAGTGAAGGTGGTTGTAATGGGCATCGACGGCGGCCGCAATCGTCTTGACGTCAACTGCGTAGCCTGAGGCCGGCAGAAGAGTCGACAGCACAAACAGCGCGATGGAAAGGCGAAGCAAACGAACTTGCGTCTTGATGATTTTTCACCGGTTTTCGGCCCGTCTGGTCACACCCTCACGAGCACTCGGGGGTAAACCGGGGCAGCTGCTGCTGGAGAACTCCTGCAATGATTCTAAGCGGTGCCGAAACACTTGTCATTTCAGGCAGACGAATCTAGTGAAAGGTGTTGGTGAATATTGAATACTGCTGGGCGCTTGCGATCTTGCGAAGTTTCGAGCTCTCGCGCAGAACGTGTTCCAGCAGCGGGTTATGGTAAAGAATGTAGACGGCTCGCGGACGTGTGCGCAGAGATTGTTCCAGGTTTATGACGACCCTTCGCAGCCCCGACTCCGGCAATGGATTGAACAGGTAAATTACCAGCGGATCGGCGGGGAATAAGAAAGTAGTCGCGTCCGCGCAGATCGATTCGATTGCGAAACATTTCTGCAAATTGTTTTTATACTGCCGCAGATTCTGCTGGGCGATCTGGTGCAGGGAAGCTAGAAGCTCCACGCCGATAATTCGGTGAAAGGGATATTCCGACGCCATCAGCAGCGTGCGTCCCTTGCCCGATCCCAAGTCGACAAAAGTGAAGTCGGGGAAGTTGAGAGTCGTACCCTCCGCATTCGGTGACCTCTGCAGCGCGCTTAGCATTTCATGAAATGCTGCCGGTTCGGTGGGCTGATAGGCGGAATGGAATTGACCCAGCAGCCGGTCGCGCCATCTGACCGCCCCGCTGGTGGTGTTCACGCGGTAGTCCCAGTCGTAGTCGGCATCGCCGTAGCGTTGCCGCAGACGTTCAGGAGTGGAATCGCGCACGAACTCCCATAGCACTCCCACAAGTCGGCGGCTCGCCAGCCAGTAGCCCTCATACGAGGCGGCATATCTCCACCAATGCCATGCGGTTTTTATTACGCTGATCTCGGCAGGCGAATCCATGCGAGGAAATGGAAAGCGTTTCCATATGATACTGGTCGCTTGGTTGTCAGCGGTTAGAAACCGAACGCTCCAAGATGTTTCTATTCCCAGTGGTGAAATTTGGGTAATGCAGGAGGCTTATAGCCGCGGGGCACGCCCTTGGTGAGGAAATTGAAATCGTCGGGATTCTGGACTTCGATGCGGCCATCGGTAGTCAGCTTGTAGGGATGGCCGTCCGGATCTGCAGGAAGGCGTAAATGTTCAGCCGCGGCCAGTTCCGCCATGCTTGTCGGCAGCCGTCCCGTACGTTCTCCGAAGCGGGTTACGGCGGCCTGCAAGTTGGTGACGTCTTCGTCTACTTGGATTGCGCGCAGGTGTTCAATCGCGTTGGCACGCACGAAAGAATCGTGGGTCGACTCGTAAGTGGAGCTCCACAGCAGGCGTGCCGTGCCCAAGTCGCCAGCGTGTAAGGCCATTTTCGCCGCCAGCACCTTCATCAGCGGATTCGTGCCCGGAACTTCCGAGCCTTGCTCGAATACCTGCGAGGCTTTTTCGTAATCCTTCAACTCGGTGTAGTAAACGAATCCGAGATTGTAATAAAGCCGCCAGTTATTGGGATTGTGTTCAATGCCAAATCTCATCAGTTGAACGGCACGGTCAGGTTCGCCGGCTCCATTCGGCGGAGTGGGAGCTAGAAAACTGGCGCCGAACTGGTAGGCCGGAAGTAGATGCGGATCAAGCGCGGTAGTAATTTCCAGCAGCGGGGCCAGCTCGTTGTAGCTGGTTGCGTGGTTGAAGTGGCGCTCACCAAAATACTGCACGGCTCGCGTCCAGTAAATGCAGGCCATCAACCCGTCGAATCCCAGGCTGGCGCGCTTTAATAATTTCGGCGAGTTCAGGTAAAGGGCATCGTCAACCGTGGCTGGCGGACGGATTTCATCGATGTGCCGGAGCAAGAGAACGCAAGCGATCAAGGACACAGCCAGGCATCCGGAGGCTATCACGGTAGTGCGTTTCGCGGCCGTCATCGGAGCCAACTCCGGTCTGGCATCTGCAAAATCATTTCAGGTTCCTGCGCTCAAAAATCAGAACGGCGCCACTCAACGTCATGGCCGTATAAAACAGAGCGTAGAGCGTGTTCTGAAGAATGAGTTGCACGCCGATGGGCTGCTGATGGGCTACGGCACTGATCACATTGAGTGCGGAGAAGTTCGGGACCAGGTAGGCGACGCCCGTGGCCAGCCATCGCGTAAAGCCATGAGTCAGAGCGGCGAATCCGCGAAGGTCGTCAGCGAAGCTTCCGATTACAAATAGCGAGAATGCGAAAACCGCAGAAAGCAGCGGCGATGAGAACGACGAAAACAGCAGCGCCAGGGCACAGATAATCAGAAATTCAAGGGCGATGAAATAAAGCGCTACCAGAATCATGGCATCGGAAGCCGAGAATTTATGAACCACGTAGAGAAGCGCGCCGAAAACTCCGATGGCCATGAAGAATGTATTGACCATCAGCGTTCCCGCCAGGCCCAGAAATTTTCCGACAATGAACTCCCAGCGGCGCACGGGCCGCGACAGCATGGTGTAGAGCGTGCGTTTCTCGATTTCTTTCGACACCAGGCCAATGCCAATGAAGATTGCGATGACGATGCCGAAAAGAGAGACCGCCGTGAGCCCCAGGTTGATGACCACCAGGCGCTCAATTTGAATGGAAATTTGACCAACGAAAATGGCCGCAGCAGAAAGCAGCACGGCGAACGCGATCAGGTTATAGAGAACACGGTCTCGCACCGCTTCGCGAAAAGTGTTGAAGGCAATATAGAACATGCGTGGGCTCATGATCTTGTCCCCGCCGTGGTTTGAGATTGCTGCAATTTTTCTACGAAATAGGCTTCGAGCGAGGTGCGCAGCGGAGTGATGGCGATGAGGCGAAGATGCTCGCGCCGCAATGCGTCAATAGCAGCGTCCTGCTGCTTTTCCGGTAGGATCGCGCGCACCGTTTCCCCCGTCACATGGCATTCCGCGCCCAAAGCCTTCATCGACGCCGGAATCTGCGTTCCCTGCCAGATCACTTCCACCTTGCCCTGCACAGTCGAGGTCAAATCTGCCACTGCGCCTATGCCACGCAATTCCCCTTTATGAATTATGGCAACGCGATCGCACAACGCTTCTGCGTCGGGCAGAATGTGAGTGGAGAAAAATACCGTCTTGCCTTCGTGTTTGAGTTGCTCGATCAGGTCTCGAACTTCGCGTCGTCCCAGAGGATCCAGGCCCGACATCGGTTCGTCGAAGAAAACCACCTTCGGATTATGCAGAATCGCCTGTGCGATTCCCACCCGCTGCAGCATTCCTTTCGAGAACTTGCGCAACTGCACGCCCTTTACATCGGCCAGTCCCACTCGCTGCAGCATTTCCTCTACTTTGTGTTTGCGCTGTTTGCCGGGAACTCCGGAAAGCTGGCCGTAGTAGTCGAGCAATTCGTGCGCAGTGAGATAGTCGTAAAAGTATGGCTGCTCGGGAAGGAATCCGATTTGCGCCTTAATCTCAGGGTCGGTCCATTCGTGGCCGAGAATACGAGCTGTTCCCGCAGAAGGGAAGACCAGGCCCATCAGCAGTTTCAAGGTCGTGGTTTTTCCCGCGCCGTTGGGACCGAGGAAGCCAAAAATTTCTCCCTCTTCCACCGCAAGGTGGAGTGGCCGGAGCGCCTGCTTCGGACGCTTCTGCCAGAATCCCACCATGTAAGTTTTTTCTAAACCGAGGATTTCAATCGCAGCCATGGTCCAAATGTGTTTGTGTCCAAAGTGCTCACAAAGGGTTTCCGAATAACATTATATTTAACCGGGTGCGGTCTGAGAGCAGTACGGAAGTCACCTGATTAGCCCGGGGAGAAGCCCGGTCTCAAAAGCGGCAGCTAGTGTGCGAGAAACCAGTCAGCTTGTTCTTGTGCCTTCGCCAAGTCGGAGGAAACACGCTGCGCCTGCGCATAAGCGGCGCCCGATTCGGCCTGGCGGCCACACTCTTTCAAAGCCTTAGCCAGCACCAGATAGTGAAAGTCCGTCGGTTCAACCGCGATCGCGCGCGAGAAAAAGTCGGCCGCCTTCTGGTAGTCGGCATCACGGTGCGCCAGCAAGCCCAGGCCCATCAAAACGAAGGGATCTTGCGGATCGAGTTGCAGGGCCTGGCTGTAATTCTCTCGCGCTTCCGCCGTTTTGCCGAGTTGCGTGTTCGCGATTCCTAAATCGCGGAAAGCCATCTCGCGAGCGAATCGCTCGTCGGTGCTTTGCAGCACATGGCGTGCGTCTGCCATTGCACCGGCCATGTGATCGTGGCGCAATTCATAGTCCGCGAAGTAAGCAATCTCGGTCGCAGGATACTGATGGATTTGCTTCGCTTGCGAGTATTGCGCGATCGCCTCGGCGTGCTTGTCCTCCTTAGTCAGTACCTGGGCCAAATAAGAGTGCGCGAGAAAGTTGCGATCGGTCACCGAGAGCGCGTATCTCCACAAGGTCTCGCTATCACGCCAGTAGGTAACTTGACGAGCGCTCACCAGTGCGCCGAATCCGATGGCCAAACAGGCCGGCACAGCCAGCCAACGGGAGGAAATGTGCCAATCCTTAGCGGCATCGGCGATGCCCCACGTCACCATGCAAAATAGTCCGATGAATGAGACATAGGCATAGCGGTCGGCCATCGACTGATTTCCCACCTGAATCACGCCAATCATGGGGACCAGCGTTCCCAGAAACCACAGCCATCCCACCAGGAAGTACCGTTTCCGCGAGGCCAATGACAAACCTGTGATCAGCAAAAGGAACAAGCTCGCGATCGCAATTTTCTTGAAAGGAATCGCATCGTCAAGAAACGGATACACGGGCGAAAGGTGCAAGGGCCAGAAAGCGTGGCCGATATATCGAGCGTAAGCAAGCACGGCGTTCCCCAGACGCGTGCGAAAAGAATATTCCGCCATTGCTGTATTCACCGCGCCATGCTGAGCCCGGAGCGTAAGGACCGCATCGCCTGCGGAAAGAAGCAGCAGCGGCAGTTTTTCGAGAACCAGCCATCGAAACGACACCACGGCATAGCGGGACGGAGCTTCATTGTCGCCGGCAAAGCGAAGACGTCGCAGTGGCCAATAATCCCAAAGCAAAAGAACGCACGGAAAAGTAATCACCTGAGGCTTGGCCATCAAGGCGCATGCAAACAGCAGCGCTACCGCGCTATAACGGCGAATGGATGGACGTTGCGCGTACCATCCATAAGCCAGCATGGCGAGCAGGAAGAAAACCATGCTGAGAATGGTTTTGCGCTCGGCCGCCCAGGCCACCGACTCCACGTTCACCGGATGAATCGCAAAAAGTGCGGCGACGAATGAAGCTGCGCCATGTGAAGCCAGTCGCGCTTTGCAACAGCAGAAATAACAGCACCGCGCTCAGACGCATGCAGCAGCACGCTCATGTAGTGGTGTCCGCCAGCATTCTTACCGAATAATTGCCAGTCGAAAGCGTGAGAAATCCAGGTGAGCGGGTGCCAGTTCTCACACTCGAAAGTGGTTATGGACCAGCGAACGGTTGTCCACGTGAGACCCGACTGAATGTGCTTGTTATTGGTGATGTAACCGTTATCGTCGAGGTTGATAAATCCGTTATGAATGACAGAATTGTAGACTGCGAGCGTGGCCAGAATCAGCAGCAGGGAAAGAACCGCCGTCCGTTTTCGAGGGGAGGAAAATAATCCCTGGGAGGGCCGGTTGAATTCGCGCATCGGCGAAGGGGCCGCGGCCGGTGGCGCTTCTGACAGGATCGGCATACAAAGAAATTATACTTTGCACCACGCTCGGAACGGACGCAGTGAGGAGGTCCGGAAGTACGTTCGTAACCTCAGCGGTTCCGAAGTCAGCGGCTACAAAGGGTTCTTACTGAAGCGCGGTAGTCGCGGCCGTGCAGGGCGCCGTGATCGCGGCGCTGGAGGAGCGCACCACCGCATCTTCAAAGGAGCAGAAGTACCGGGCTCCGGTGATCGTGGGATCCTGCGGCGCTGCCACAA
Organism: uncultured Acidobacteriaceae bacterium; assembly: GCA_963801885.1. Taxonomy (GTDB): domain Bacteria; phylum Acidobacteriota; class Terriglobia; order Terriglobales; family Acidobacteriaceae; genus Sulfotelmatobacter. The sequence goes on along the minus strand of CAWDGL010000007.1, from coordinate 241,884 downwards.
CGCTGTAAGACGGAGTGATGCCGCCCGCCACGGGACTGCTCCCGATTGCCAGCGAAAATGTGTAACCGCTCTTGGTTCCGCTGGATAACAGGCTGTCGATGAAGCAGCCGCTGGCTGACGACGGCACGCAAGTGGCACCGACAGTTCCACCTAACTGAGCCAGCGTGGTGGTGAAGCCAAGGTTCGAATAAGCGGCGTTGTACGAAATCTCGGCGGTGTTGATGCTGCGCACCGAGCCCACAGCAGACGACTCGTTAGCCGACAAACGGGCGCGCATCAGCGAAGGGACGGCAATGGCGGCGATGATCAGAATGATCGCCACTACAATCAGCAATTCGATGAGTGAGAAACCCTTTTGTTTGCGCATGTGGATCCTCTCGCCGTTTTCGTCAATTCCTCGCAGGAGCAGATAATTTTGTGTGTCCGTCTGAGACGGCTACGTTCTTTGAAGCACGTTTCGGGCCAACTTCCAGTTTTTTTCAAGCGCTGTATCCTTCGTATTTTCAGCGCATAAACCGAGAAGAACATCCGCTAGCCGATTCGCTCAAACCGCAAGACCGGCCAGCGATGACAGTTTTTGTCAATCCGAGAGTGCGGCAGAATCGAATTCAAAACAGATTGAAAAGAAAACAGATTGAATCTGCAGATCAATCCAAAACAGATCGCAAAAGAAATCAACCCAAAATAAAAAGAGCAGCGAACTTTCGTTCGCTGCTCCCTGGCTTGTACCCTCCCCCAGGTACTTCGCCAAACTGAATTGCTGCTTACTGAAGCGCCGTTGTTGCGGCGGTGCAGGGAGCGGTAATCGCAGCCGTTGAAGAACGGACAACCGCGTCTTCAAAGGAGCAGAAGAAGCGAGTGCCGGTCTGGTTCAAGGTCAGCGGTGCGGCGATGACGCTATACGACGGTGTCACGCCGGAAGCCAGCGGGCTGCTTCCAATCGCCAGAGTAAAGGTGTAGCCGCTCTTGGTTCCAGTGGAAAGCGAACTGTCGATGAAGCAACCAGTCGCAGTAGACGGCGTGCAAACCGCACCGGCCGCGCCACCCAACTGAGCCAGCGTGGTGGTGAAGCCAAGGTTCGAATACGCCGCATTGTAAGAAATTTCGGCAGTGTTGATGCTACGAACGGAGCCCACGGCAGACGATTCATTGGCTGACATACGGGCGCGCATCAAGTTCGGAATGGCGATGGCTGCAATGATCAGGATGATTGCCACCACGATCAGCAGCTCGATTAGTGAGAAACCCTTTTGTTTACGCATCTCGATTTTTCCCCTCGTTTTTTCTTAGTTCGAATTTGATTTTGCTAACGAACAACGCAGTCGTTCCGATAATTGCACTTGCTTCGCCAAAGTGGCTAGTTACTTCGGTTTGGGGCTGCGCCCCTGAAGCGCTTTATTTTCAGCGGAACCGCAAACTTTAGTCCTCTTCTTCCGTGCTGGGCAGTGGTCAATACGGCATAATGCGTCAGGTAAACTGACAATTCCTGTCATTCTCCGCCGGTCCATTCTCCGCCCGGTCCATTCTCCGCCTCCTAATATTGTAGAACGCAGGATTTGTCCATGCTTGCGTCCGAGGCGCTCCTTCCCGCCGATACCCGCCACCGGGCTGGGTTGTGATGCTGCGAGCGGGGCAGCGGCGACCCTGGAGCAAGACGTCAATTACTTCGGGCCTATTTATTTTATTGCAAGCGTTCGCCCATTTCGCAACTTCCCCCAGCAGGGCAAGCACGTTCCCGCGGGACTGAAAATCCGGGTCGTATGGTTTCGCGGAGGCTCCGCATCTTTCCATCTATTTCTGAATGCAATTGCGGGCGGCAGGGGGATTGCCTTCTGCATATTCAGTCGTCGGTTCAAGTGCGCAAGCGTTCTCACACCAAAGACGCTATACGCGACATTTTGGTTTCCGCCCTGCAAAGATCGAAATCGCGACGGGAACCGGCCCACTGATTTCGTTAAAAAGTCCTAAACCCAAACCCCGTGCTCACGTTCACTCGCGGCGTGCCGATGAGTAACGTGGACGGGCAGGGCACTTCGCAGATCCACTCCCAATATTTTGTGGAGCACCAGACTTGTCGATGGCGATTCAGAATGGCGAAACCCGTTGCCTCCTCGAGCTTGAGGGCGAAGTGGACATCTCAAGTTCGGCGGAACTGAAAGATGTGATGATGGCCGCGATCGCGTCGCGCAAAGAACTAGCAATCGACTTGCACCTGGCGACCGACCTGGATCTGACCGCAGTGCAGTTGCTATGGGCCGCAAGGCGCGAAGCCAAAGATAACGGAACTGTTTTCGCCTTGGTAAAAGTTCCGGCGATTTTTTCCCGCGTTCTGCAAGACATGGGGATGGAAAACTTCGCGGCTGCGGAGACGCTTGCAGTGGCGCCTCATCCGGACACGGAGACGAACGCCGACTTAAGCGCTGATGCCGGCGCACCTCTAGGCGCGGATGCCGAATGATCGATAAATACAAACAGGCATTTACCGAAGAAGCGCGCGAGGTTCTTCTGGAACTGGAGTCGGCGCTGCTCGAGTTGAATGAGCGCCGCGAGGATTCCGAACTGGTGGGAAGAGTATTCCGCGCGCTGCACACCATCAAGGGCTCGGGATCGATGTTTGGATTTGACGCCCTGGCCGCTTTCACCCACCACGTCGAAAACGCCTTCGATCTCGTACGCAACGGCCGTCTAGCGGCGAGCCCGGAACTGATTAGCCTGTCTCTGGCGGCAGTCGATCAGATCAAAGCTATGCTCGATGAAGCTGCCGGACAGGGTCAGGCGGACGCGGCCAAGTCGAAGCATATTCTGGAAAAAGTGCGGGAACTGACCGGAGTCCCCGAACCCTCCCCGGTCAAGCCGTTGTCCACCCCAGGCGAAGCGCCCCAGGGCAACGTCTCGCCCGAGGTCGCGCCGAATCCACCGGCTGGCGTCTCTCGCGACTGGAATCTCAGCTTTCGTCCGGGAGCGGACCTCTTGCGCCAGGGAGCCAATCCTCTGCTCCTGTTCCGGGAGTTGCGGCGCCTTGGATCGCTCCGCCTCACCGCCGACCTTTCGGCGGTTCCTGCCCTCAGCCAACTCGATCCGCAGCGCTGTTACATCGCGTGGAATATGGTTCTGACCAGCGTGGCCGCGCGCGAAGAAATCCGGGATGTATTTATCTTCGTCGAAGATAGCTGCGAGCTGACCATCGAACCGGCTGCGTCCTCTCTTCCTGCTGCAGCCCGCGAAGCGGCCGCGCCGGTCGAGCCCGGTGCGAACGCGGGCCGCAAAACCACGGAGACCGCAGCCCAGGCGGCGAGCATTCGGGTTGCCGCCGCCAAGCTCGACCAACTGGTCGATCTGGTGGGCCAGTTGGTCACCGTGCAGGCGCGCCTGGTTGAGGTCGCCGCCCGCCACGGAGACGATGATATGCAAGCGGTGGCGGAAGAGATTGAGGCGCTGACCACCGAACTGCGCGAGACCTCGATGGGCATGCGCACCCTGCCTCTGCGCTCCACCTTCGAGCGCTTCCGGCGCCTGGTCTACGACCTGAGCCGCAGCCTGCATAAGGAAGTCGAGCTTAGCTGCGAGGGCGGGGAGACCGAACTCGATAAGACGGTCATCGATCAGTTGAACGATCCTTTGATGCACTTGATTCGCAATAGCATGGACCACGGCATCGAGTCGCCCGAGGCGCGGCGCGCGGCGGGCAAGCCGGCCACCGCCACCATCCGCCTCTCGGCGCGCCACGCCGGCGCCCAGGTGCTGATCTCGGTCTCCGACGATGGCAAGGGTATTGACCGCGAAGCGGTGCGCGCCCGCGCCATCGAGAAAGGATTGGTGGCGGCAGACGCCCGGCTCAGCGAATCCGAAATTTTCTCGCTGATTCTGGCGCCCGGCTTCTCCACCGCACGCGAGGTCTCCGATGTTTCCGGCCGGGGCGTGGGCATGGACGTGGTGCGCCGTAATGTGGAGGCTTTGCGCGGCAGCATCGAAATTGCCAGCCAGCCCGGGGCGGGATCGACGGTGACGCTGCGGCTGCCGCTGACCCTGGCCATCATCGATGGCTTGCTGGTGCGGGTGGGGCACGCCCGCTTCGTCATGCCCCTCGGCAACACCGTCGAATGCGTGGAGCTGACCCGGCAGGACATTGCCGACGCCAACGGCAAGCATCTGGCCTATATCCGGGGCGAGATTATCCCTTATATCCGGCTGAGCGAGTATCTCGAAATCCGCACTGAGCGCGCCGACCGGGAGCAGATCATGGTCGCCGAAACCGAGCATGGACGCTTCGGCTTTGTCGTCGACCAGGTGCTCGGCGACCATCAGACGGTGATCAAGAATCTGGGACGGCTCTATCGCAACGTGCAGGTGGTCTCGGGGGCAACCATTCTCGGGGATGGCACCGTGGCCCTGATTCTCGATCTGCATCGCCTGGCGCAAAACGTGATCCGCACCGGTTCCATCCATCCCTATGGCCAGAGTTCGCAGGCGCGCGCTTCGCACCCTGCCAGTGCGCGGAGTTCCGGCGCGCGGAATCAGGTGCGCGCCCCCTGCCCGCCGCGCGAGGTGACGGCATGATGCCGGCGCAAATGGCCGCTAGAAAGCTTTCAAAAGCAATCTTCCTCGATTCAAAGGCAAGGATCCGACAGCAAAAAAGGAGATGAAAAGTCATGGCAAGCGCAACCGGAGTTGGCAAACAGAAGGTTCGGCGTGGCAGCGAAGCCGGACGGGGGAAACAGACTCAACCGGAGAATGCTTTCGCGAACCAGGAGACGCAAATGCTGCTGGTCTCGCAGGAGATTCAGCGTTTAGTGGAGGCCTCGCAAGATGGGCGGCTGAGCGAACGCGGGCGGGCAGAAAAATTTGACGGCGTGCATCGCGAGATGATGCAGGGCATCAACACCATGCTCGACGCCATCCTTCTGCCCATCGGCGAAGGCAACCGCATTCTGGCGCAAATCTCCGGGGGCAAGATCGACGAGCTGATTGCCCAGACCTACAAGGGCGACCACGAAAAGATGAAGCAGGCGGTCAACAACGTGGGAGGGGTGTTGCAGCGCCTGCAGAAAGAGATGGCGCGGCTGATCGATGCCTCGAAAGAAGGGCAGCTCAGCGATCGCGGCAAGGCGGAACAGTTTCAAGGCGCCTATGCCGAAATCGTGCGCGGGGTCAACGTCATGCTGGACGCCATCCTGTTGCCGATCGGGGAAGGCAACCGCATCCTGGCGCAGATCTCCGGCGGCAAGATCGACGAACTGATCGCCCAGACCTATAAAGGCGATCACGAAAAGATGAAGCAGGCGGTCAACAACGTGGGAGGGGTGTTGCAGCGCCTGCAGAAAGAGATGGCGCGGCTGATCGAAGCCTCGAAAGAAGGCCAACTCAGCGATCGCGGCAAGCCCGAACAGTTTCAAGGCGCCTATGCCGAAATCGTGCGCGGGGTCAACGTCATGCTGGACGCCATCCTGTTGCCGATCGGGGAAGGCAACCGCATCCTGGCGCAGATCTCCGGCGGCAAGATCGACGAACTGATCGCCCAGAGCTATAAGGGCGATCATGAAAAAATGAAGCAGGCGGTTAACAATATTGCCCTGGTGTTGCAGCGCCTGCAGAAGGAATTGATTCGCCTGGACACGGCTTCGAAAGAAGGGCAGCTCAGCGAGCGCGGCAAAGCCGATCAGTTCCAGGGCGCCTACGGCGACATTGTGCGCGGGGTGAACGCCATGCTGGATGCGATCCTGCTGCCCATTGGGGAAGGCAATCGCATCCTCGCGCAAATCTCCGGCGGCAAAATCGATGAGCTGATTGCCCAAACCTACAAGGGCGACCACGAAAAGATGAAGCAGGCGGTCAACAACATTGCCGTCGTGTTGCAGGATCTGCAGAAGGAACTCGCTCGTCTTACCGAAGCTTCGAACGCGGGACAGTTGTCCGAGCGCGGCAAGCACGATCAATTCCGCGGTGCTTATGCCGAGATCGTGCGCGGGGTCAACAGCGTGCTCGACGCGGTCATTGGACCCTTAAACTTCTCCGCCAATTACGTGGACCGCATCAGCAAAGGCGATATTCCGTCGCCCATCACCGACACCTACCACGGCGACTTCAACAACATCAAGAACAACTTGAACACCCTGATCAGCGCCATGAATGAGATTACCCATGCCGCCGACGAAATCTCCCACGGCAACCTTACCGTCTCCATTCAGGAACGCTCCCCGCAAGACAAGCTCATGCAGGCGCTGGGGGCGATGGTGACCGATCTGACCCGCACGGTCAGCGAAATCCGCAACATTGCCGGCGAAGTCAGCGCCGCCAGCCAATCCATCTCGACTGCTTCAGTCGAGATTTCCAACGGCGCCAGCACCCAGGCGGCTTCCGCCGAAGAGGCTTCCTCCTCGATGGAGGAGATGGTCTCCAACATCAAGCAGAACGCCGACAACGCGCAACAGACCGACAAGATCGCCAACAAGTCGGCCAAAGACGCGCAGGAAAGCGGCCGGGCCGTGGTCGAAGCGGTAACCGCCATGAAGGAAATCGCCAGCAAGATTTCCATCATCGAGGAAATTGCCCGCCAGACCAACCTGCTGGCGCTGAATGCCGCCATCGAAGCGGCGCGTGCCGGGGAACATGGCAAGGGCTTCGCTGTGGTCGCCGCCGAAGTCCGCAAGCTGGCGGAACGCAGCCAGAAGGCCGCGGGGGAGATCAACCAGCTTTCCGGCACCACGGTGAAGGTTTCGGAAAAAGCGGGAGAGATGCTGGACAAACTTGTCCCGGACATTCAGAAAACCGCCGAACTGGTGCAGGAAATCACTGCCGCGAGTAAAGAACAGGACACGGGCGCCGAGCAGATCAACAAGGCGCTGCAGCAGCTCGAAAAAGTCATCCAGCAAAATGCCTCAGCCTCGGAAGAAATGGCCTCGACCACGGAGGAGCTGACCGGCCAGTCCGACCAGCTCATCAGCGCGCTGGGATTTTTCCGCACCGGCAACGATACCGCCGCGCGCGTCGCGCGCCCGGTGGCGGCGAAGCCGCCCCGGGCGGCCGAATCCGTTTCCAGCCGGGCGGCCAAAACCGAGAGCCACTTCTCTTCACCCAGCCACAAGCCCGGTTCTAAAGCGGGAGGAGTCGCTTTGAAGATGAAGGATAAAGATAAGGGCGACAACCTCGATAAGGAGTTTGAGCGCTTCTAAAGAGGTCGCGGCACCGGCCTGCAGCCTCGAATGGGCGCTCAAAAGTGGGCGCTCGAAAATGACCGCTGGAAAATAGGACGCTCGGAAGGAGACGACGATGAGTGTGAATGGGATTACCGAGACGCGGCAGTATCTCACTTTTAAGCTGGGCAACGAAGTGTTCGGCATCGATGTGGCCAAGGTGCGCGAGGTGCTGGATTTCACCACCATTACGGCGATTCCGCGCACGCCGGATTTTATGAGCGGAGTCATCAATCTGCGGGGCAGCGTGGTGCCGGTGGTGGACCTGCGGCTGTGCTTTCAGATGACCAAGACGGAGCGCACACGCAACACCTGCATCGTGGTGGTGGAGGTGCTGCTGGAGAATGAAGCGACCGTGATTGGAGCGCTGGCGGATTCGGTGGAGGAGGTCATCGATCTGGAGCCGGAGCAGATTCAGCCGGCGCCGCGGATTGGCACGCAGATACGGACGGATTTCATCAAGGGGATGGGCAAGCGCGAAGCCCAGTTCATCATGATCCTTGACATCGACCGCGTCTTCTCCGCCGAGGAGCTCTCGGCGGTGCGGACGGCGGAAGCCGGGACGCTGGCGGAGGCGACCGCCTGAACCCGAGCGGCGAGAGGCTGAGCCCCTTTCGCGCGTTCGATATTAGAGATGGCAAAGTTCGGGCGACTCGCCTTCAGGCTTTGCCAATCTTCCGTTTACGCACTCAGGCTTTCATTGCAGTCATGCATTTATGACGCGTCATGCCGACAATCTTTCTACGCGGGACATGGACCGGCTCTGCCGCCTGATTTATGAGGAATCGGGCATTACTCTCAACGCGGAGAAAAAGATCATGCTAGAAGGCCGGCTCAAGCGGCGCATAACCAGCCTTCACCTGGCCTCCTACGCGGAGTATTGCGAATACCTGTTCGACGGGAGCGGTCACGACGCCGAGGAGATGGTGCAGTTGATTGACGCGGTCAGCACCAACAAGACCGATTTTTTCCGCGAGCCCTCGCACTTCGATTTTCTGGTAGCCAAGGCTCTCCCCGACCTTACAGCGCGCGAGTCCAACTCACGCAGCCTGTTGATCTGGAGTGCCGGCTGCTCCACCGGCGAAGAACCTTATACCCTGGCCATGGTGCTGAACGAGTACCGGCAGTCGCATCCCGGCTTTCGCTGCCGGTTACTGGCGACCGACATTTCGACGGCGGTGCTCGAAAAGGCCGAGCGCGGAGTTTTTTCCGCCGAAGTAGTACGCCCCGTGCCCGCAAGCTTGCAGAAAAAGTATTTCATGCGCAGTCGCGACCGCGAATCCACACTCCTGCGCGTGGTGCCGGAGTTGCGCCAGATGATTGAATTCCGGCGCCTGAATCTAATGGAGGAATTTGGCATTTCCGAGAAGGCCGACGCCATCTTCTGCCGCAACGTGATCATTTACTTTGACCGGCCGACGCAAGAACGTTTGTTTCACAAGTTCAGCCGGCAACTCATTTCGGGCGGCTATATGTTCGTCGGCCACTCCGAGAGCCTGCACCACATGGATGTGCCCCTGGTGCCGGTCGCTCCCGCGCTTTACAGGAAGGCCGATGACCGAAATTGAAACTGAAGTGCCGGAGTTTTACCTGCAGCCGGGCGAGATTCGCCTGGCCCGCAGCCCCGCGATCCTGAAGACCGTGCTGGGTTCCTGTGTGGGCGTTACCTTCTGGAGTTCGCGCCTCGGTCTGGGCGCTCTCTGTCACGGAATTTTGCCGCGCTGTCCGCCGGGGGTATCTGCGACGGACGGCTACCGCTATGTCGATTTCGCGATTTGCGATCTGGCGCGGCAATTCGAAAACTTGGGCGCGCTGCGCGCCGAGGTGCAGATCAAGGTGTTTGGCGGCGCGGACGTGCTTCCGGTAAGCTCTGCGGCTTCCTGGAAGGCCACTGTGGGCCACCAAAACTGGCACACGGCGCTCGAAATCCTTCGTGAGCAGAACTTGCAGGTGCTGGCGTCCGATCTAGGTGGGCCGGTGGGCCGCACCATTCAGTTCCATACCGGAACCGGCGAGGTGCTGATGCGCCGGCTCTCCCGGTTAGTGCCGGACGAGGCAACGCCGGAAGGGACTATTCCGGCAGAACGAAGTCGAGGGAAAGCTGCATCATGAGCCACGGAAAAATCAAAGTCCTGATCGTCGACGACTCCGCCCTGGTGCGCCAGACTTTGACGGATGTGCTTTCGTCGGATCCGGAAATTGAAGTGATCGGAACGGCCGGTGATCCCTTCGTGGCGGCCGAGCGCATTGCCCAGCAATTACCCGACGTCATTACCCTCGACATTGAGATGCCGCGGATGGATGGGCTGACTTTCCTGCAGAAGATCATGTCGCAACATCCCATTCCGGTAGTGATCTGTTCGAGCCTGGCGGAAGAGGGCGCGCAAAGCACACTCAAGGCGCTCGAATATGGCGCGGTCGAGATCATTACCAAACCGCGTTTGGGCAGCAAACAGTTTCTCGAAGAATCCCAGCTGATGGTGTGCCAGGCGGTCAAGGCTGCAGCGGCGGCGCGCCTGCGCCCGCATTCCGCTCATGTGGTCGAACCCAAGCTCAACGCCGATTCCGTTCTCTCCCGCGCCACTGGCGCCATGATCGCGACCACCGAGAAGATTGTCGCCATCGGCGCTTCAACCGGGGGAACCGAAGCGCTGCGCGTTCTGCTCGAAGCTCTTCCCGCGAATGCGCCCGGCATGGTGATTGTGCAGCACATGCCGGAGTTGTTTACCCGCGCCTTTGCCCAGAGGCTCGACGGCCTCTGCGAAATTTCGGTCAAGGAAGCCGAGGCAAACGACACCGTGTTGCGTGGACGCGCCCTGATTGCGCCCGGAAATCACCACATGCTGCTGAAGCGCAGTGGCGCGCGCTATTTCGTCGACATCAAAGAGGGCCCGCTGGTTTGCCGTCACCGCCCTTCGGTGGATGTGCTGTTCCGCTCCGCGGCGCGCTACGCGGGGCAAAATGCCGTCGGCGTCATTATGACCGGGATGGGCGATGACGGCGCCAACGGCATGCTGGAGATGAAAGAAGCGGGCGCGGTCACGATTGCCCAGGACGAAGAAACCTGCGTCGTTTTTGGCATGCCCAATGAGGCCATCAAACGCAATGCCGTCGACCGGATTCTGCCTTTGCCTTCGATTGCCCGGGCCATTCTGTCCCATGCGAATTGAGCAGGGCGAATATACAAGGACCGCGGCGCAGAGGAGCCGTAACAGGACGGGCGACTTTAACGATTAACGAGTGGCCAGCGACAAATAACGGCGGAGAATGAGCCGCCCAACGACGAACGACCAACGACGAATAACCAACAACGAATAACCAACGACTGGGGCAGCAGCAATCGGAGAATCGACCGTGTCCCGACCGATGGAACCATGACCAACAACGGTAAAGCCGACTCGCTCGCGATCCTCGAGGGCGCGCATTCCGATCTGGAACGGCTGGCGCGTTCCAGTGAGACGGAAGTGAAGTCGGTCTCGCTCGCTTTCAAGAGCCTGGCGCAGCAAGCGGATGCGATCTTGGGCCAGGCCGCGGCCATGATCAGTGGTGTCGATAAACAGAGTATGGGGACAGTTTTTTCGAATGTGCAGTCGTTATGCGGCTCCGCACGCGATTTTCTGGAGCGCCGGCTGGAAGCGGCGACCGGCATACTCGCAACGCTGCACGAAGAGGAAAAGTTGTTGCGGCAACTGACAATAGTCACCCAGAGCCAGGAAGAGATCGCCCGGCATCTCCGCGTGCTGAGCGTGCTGACCAACGTGGAGATGGCGCATCTCGGGGGCATCGGTGGCAACTTTCAGCTTCTGGCGCAGGAGTTGTCCACATTTTCCAAATCCTTGACCCAACAGACGCTGGAACTGGCGCGCGATACCGGAAACCGGCAGCAAACGATTGCGGAAACCAGAAAAGATCTGGCCGCCAGCCTGCCCCGTTTGCGTACCGACATGACGCGCATGGGAGAACACATTGGCGAGACTATACGCTTAATTGACGCCAGTCTTCGCCAGCAGGCGCAGATCCCGGAACAGTTTCGCCATTGTGCCCAGGAGACGGCGCAGCAGATTGCCGGCGTGGTTGCCGCCATTCAGTCCCATGACATTACCCGGCAGCAACTCGAGCACGTACAACATTCTTTCCGTCTGATCGCCGGCCGAATCACCAGCGAAGGCGCTGGCGGCGACGATCTAGCTATGGCGCATGCCGGTTTAAAGATTCAGGTCCTGCAATTGAAAAACATCCAGACAACGATGGCGAACTGGACCTCCCAGGTCCGGCGATGCATGCAGGGCATTCAGCAGCTCAGCGCTTCCGACATTGCCGCCCTCGGCCCCACCCTGCTGCGTCAGGAGCAGGAACTTTCCAGCGATCTGGCGCGCATTGAGCAGCTGCAACAGAAAAGCCAGGAATACAGCGGACGGATGCAAGGCACGCTCGGCGCGCTTTCCAGCTTGAGCGAGCTGGTCACGTCTCACCTCAAGCGCGCGCAGACCATTCGCGACCGTCTGCAAATTCTCATGTTCAATTCTCTGATTGAAGCGCAACGGCTGGGCGCCCGCGGCGCCGTAGTTTCTGCCATCGCCAGCCTGATCAAAGAAGTGTCCGAGCAATGGAATGCGATCGCCAAGCAATCGAGCGTAGCCCTGAGCGAGATCGTGGGAATGGTGCAACGCACGACCACGCTCATGGAGGTGTTTTCCGAAGCCAGTTCTCAGAAGCTGGAAGACGATCAGCAGCAGACCCGGGCCGCACTGCAGGCGGTGCGGAACGCCGCCACGCTGGTCGCGGACCAGGCCACCCAGATGCAAGCCATTACGCAAACCATGCATGCCCATCTGGGAGAAGTTTCCGATAGCGGCGCGCGTCTTGAATCCTGCTTTCGCCATTTGGATACCGCCCTGCGCCAGACCGAAGGTTTGGTTGAAGTCTGGGACAAGAACGATCCCCATGCGGTTGAGCGCTGCGATACAGCTGAAGTGGAGAACTGGCTGTCGGCTTTCTATACCACGGAGATTGAACGTTCGGTGATGAGCGTGGTACTGCATGGCACCGCGATGCCGGTAGTGGAACAGTCATTTGCCGGAAACGTGGCAGAGCTTTTTTGATGAGAAACATTGAAGAAAGAGAAACCAAAGAAGAAGATTTCCCGGTGCTTCGCCTCTCTATAACTGAGAGGAGGATGAGATGAAGAAAATTTTGGCAGTGGACGACTCCGCCAGCATACGCCAGATGGTCGGTTTCACTTTACGCAGCGCGGGCTACGAAGTGGTCGATGCAATCGACGGCAAAGATGGCTTGGCGAAAGCCGGGAAAGACAAGTTCGACATGATTATCACCGATCTCAACATGCCGAATCTCGATGGTATTGGGCTCATCACGGCAGCCCGCAAGCTGCCTGGCTACTCTTACATTCCTATTTTGATGCTGACTACGGAATCGCAAGCGGCCAAGAAAGATGAAGGCCGCAAGGCGGGAGCCACAGGCTGGATTGTCAAACCTTTTAACGCCGAACAGTTAACTGCGGTGCTGCAAAAACTTCTCAAATAGGACGCCATGGCCGGTCACGAGCAAAATGAAGTTTCCTGCCCCGAACTGAATGGGGAACCAATCGGCGTGGAAGATACGAGCCGCGATACGGGAAGCGATCGGCATGGAACGCTGCCGAACGGCTGCGATGCACTCGAAGACGAAGCTTCCCCTTCCAACCTGGCGCTCTTGGCCACAGCGATTGAACAGGCCGGAGAGGCCATTGTCATTACCGACTCCCGCGGCTGCATTCATTATGTCAACCCGGCGTTCACCCGGATGACTGGTTACAGTGGGGAAGAATCCATCGGTCAGAAGACAAACATCCTGAAATCCGGTCGGCAGAATGCGGAATGCTACCGCGACCTGTGGAACACGATTACTGCCGGGCACATCTGGCGCGGCGAAATCATCAATCGGCGAAAAGACGGCACTCTGTACACCGCCGAAATGACGATTACGCCGGTGCGCGACCTGGGCAATGCGATTACTAACTTCATCGCGATTCAGCAGGACGTGACCGAGCGCCGGTTGGCCGAGCAAACCCTTCATCTTCGCGAACAGGAACTGCGGGAACATCTGGCCGAGATTGAACAGATCTACAAGCATGCGCCGGTTGGACTGGCTTTCGTGGACCGCGAATATCGCATCCTGCGCATCAATGAACGCCTGGCGGCCCTCAACGGTTTTTCCGTAGAACAGGCGACTGGCAGGAAAATCGGGGACCTGGTTCCCGTGCTGGCCACACAACTGGTTCAGATCTGCCAACAAGTCTTTGAGAGCGGGGATCCCGTTCTCGATGTTGAAATTCATGGAACGGTTCGTCCCGCCGGGGGGCAACGATTTTTCAGTTGCAGTTATATCCCGCTCAAAGCCGAAAGCGGAGAAGTTCTGGGAATCATCGCTTCGGTGCTTGACATCAGCGCACGCAGGCGGACCGAGGAAGCGCGCCGGGCTGCCGACGAGCAATATCGTTTGCTCTTCGAGCGCAATCTCGCGGGAATCTTCCGTTATGACGCGGATCAAACTGTGCTCGAAGCCAATGAAGCCTGTGCTCGAATCACTGGCTATTCCCGCCAGGAACTCGTCGGCATGCATCGCTTGCAATTGTTTAACGACGCCGGAGATGCGGCCGAAGCCTGGGAGCGGTTGAAGCAGCAACGGTCTTTGACCAATTCCGAGGTCTGCCTGAGGCGCAAGAACGGCGATCCGGTGTGGCTGTTAGTGAACTACAGCTGGGTGGATGGGGCTGACGGAGTGCCGCTGGTGGAAGGCAGTTGCATCGATATTACCGAGCGTAAACACGCCGAACACGAGATCAAGAAAGCGCGCGATGCGGCAGAATCCGCCAACCGCGCGAAGAGCCAGTTCCTGGCGAATATGAGCCACGAAATCCGCACTCCCATGAATGGTGTCATCGGCATGAGCGCCCTGCTGCTGGGCACAAAGCTTACCAGCGAGCAGCGGCAGTATGCGGAGATCGTCCAGAGTAGCGGCAAGACTTTGCTTTCCGTGATCAGCGACATTCTGGATTTTTCTAAAATCGAAGCTCGAAAACTATCGTCTGGAAATCATCGATTTTGACCTGCAAAAGCCTTTGCAGGAGGCCGTCGAGTTGTTGGCAGTGGAGGCTCACAAAAAGGGACTGGAACTCACCTGCGAAATCGCCCAGGAAGTTCCCATGCTGCTTCGCGGCGATTCCTCCCGCTTGCGGCAAGTGCTCATTAATCTTCTGGCTAATGCGGTTAAGTTCACCCCCGCCGGAGCGATCTCTGTCCACGTGGGACTCGAGGCTGAATATCAGGATGCCGCGGCCCTGCGCTTTCGAGTGAAAGATACAGGTATTGGTCTTGCCGAAGACCAGATTCCCACGCTGTTCTCGCCCTTCGTACAGGCTGACGGATCCACTACTCGCAAGTACGGCGGCACCGGCTTGGGTCTTACGATTTGTAAGCAGCTGGTCGAAATGATGGGCGGACGCATCGGCGTAGTCAGCGCTCCGGATCAAGGAACCACATTCTGGTTCACCGTCGCCTTGGGCAAGCAACTCGGGCCGCCCACCGTAATTCCCGCGCTGGATCTCAGTCTCGAAGCCCCCAAAATTCTTGTCGTCGACGATCATTCCACCAACCGCGCTCTTGTGAGCGCATTGCTGAAGTCTTGCGGCTGTCGCTGCGGTGAGTCAGCCAACATCGATGCTGCTCTGGCCGCGCTACTCGCGGCCGCTCATGCTCACGATCCGTTTCGGGTTGTTTTTCTGGACTGGAACCCGCCAGCAACCACCGCCCCCGGCATGGACGCAAATCGCTTGCTCGCGCAAATTTCCTCTAATGCGGAGTTGCAGGGAATTGCCGTGATTCTCATGGTTCCACTGGGCCAGCAAATTCATTCCGATTCCGCGCAGCCCGTTAAATTTGCGGGGTTGTTGTCCAAGCCGGTATGGAAATCGACTCTCGGCGACGCCTTGAACTCGGCATTGCGAAAACGCAGAGGGGTTCCGCTCGTGCTGACAGGAATCTCAGCACCCGCGAACGAGTCAATTCGAGCGCCGGCGGCCGCTCGTATTCTGATCGTAGAAGACAACGCGACCAACCAGAAAGTTGCGGTCGCAATTCTGCGCAAGCTAGGACATCACCCGGATATTGCCGGCAGCGGCGCGGAAGCTCTGCGAGCGCTTCGCGCGACCGACTACGACCTTGTTCTGATGGATTGCGAAATGCCGCAGATGGATGGTTACGAAACCACGCGCTGCATCCGCACTTCTTTTCAACGTGTTTGTAATCCTGCCATTCCAATCGTTGCCTTGACTGCGCACGCCATGCAGGGAGAGCGCGACAAGTGCATTGCCGCGGGAATGAATGACTATCTTTCCAAACCGATCGACCAAGCCGAGATGGCTGCGCTCCTGCCGAAATTCCTTCCTTCGGATCCCGGCCATGAATCGGATGCGCCGGCTGAGGATTCCCGCTCTGTGCAAGAAATTATTTTCGACGCGAAGAGGTTCATCATTCGCCTCTCTGGCGACCAAGCCTTAGCCCGGGACATTGTCGCTGGATTCATGGCCGATGTGCCCGCACAAGTGCAGAAGCTGGAGAAACTGATTGAGGCGGGCGACGCTGAGCGGGTCCGCCTGCAGGCGCACACGCTGAAAGGCGCCGCGGCCACGGTTTCAGCCCTGGCATTGCAACACATCGGGTCCCAGATGGAGCGAGCTTCGATGGACGGCGATTTGAACCGTGCCGCTCTGCTGCTGCCAAGTCTGAAAGTAGAATTCGATCGGCTCAAAGTTGCCCTTAGCGAATCCGGCTGGTTATAGCCACAGGTTCAGGAGGAACAAATGCGCACGTTGATTGTGGAAGACGACTTTACCAGCCGGCTGCTGTTGCAGGCGGTTCTCTCCCGCTACGGCGAATGTCACGTGGCCATTAATGGCAAAGAGGCGGTGGAAGCGTTTCGCTTGTCTCTAAATAATGGCCGGCGCTACAACCTGATTTGCATGGATATCATGATGCCGGAAATGGATGGCAAAGAGGCGGTCCGGGAGATCCGCGCTTTAGAAGAAGGTGTCGGCATCCTGTCGACCTCCGGGGCGAAAATCATTATGGTTACGGCGCTCGACGACGTGAAAAATGTAATCACTTCGTTCAAGGCTTTGTGCGACGCATACATCTTCAAGCCCGTAGACACCGCGCAACTGCTTACTCAGCTGAAGTCACTGGCGTTGGTTCCCTGAGAAAGAGTCAAGCGATTTCCTTACGGTATTTCTTTCGGCGTCAGTTTTGAGCTTCACCTTCCCAGGAATTCTCCGACGGCGGGATAGCAAATTCCGGGTAGTGGGTCAGTTTGAGTTATGAATCTTACAAGGCGTCATCCCGAAGAGCCCGCGATTTTACCAGCGGGCCGAGGGATCTCCCGTGGCACACAGTGTCGTAGCGGAGATCCCTTCGGCTTCGCTCAGGGCAGGCTCTTCGCTCCGCCTGAACAACGGCTACGCTCAGGATGACGCCATGGACGAGCGAACGTGCCATGCCATCAGAATTTCAAACTGACCCACTAGCAAATTCCGCCGTGACGCGCATATCCCTGAATTTTCTGATAAGTTGCGAGGGGCAGCCCGCTGAATTTGCAGAATCAAAACGGGCGTGAGGGCCTGCGTCATCGATGGCGTCTGCCGTCAGTCCCGTCGAAAAAGTTGGTTCGTACAAGTCTTGGTCATTCCGGGGAAAAACATTGTCAAAGTTGCAAGCTGCGATTATTGGCGCCGGGTTCGTGGGCCGAGCCCACGTGGATGCCCTGCGCCGCCTCGATATTCCAATAGCCGGGGTTTTGGGAAGTTCCGCGGAGCGCTCTGAGAGTTCGCGCCGTCTGCTGAACCTGCCGCGTGCCTATGGCTCGCTGGACGAATTGGCGAGTGACTCCGATGTTCAGGTGGTTCACATCTGTACGCCGAATCATCTTCACTTCGAGCAGGCCTCAAGCCTGTTGCGCGCCGGCAAACACGTGATGTGCGAAAAGCCGGTGGCGATGACGACGCAAGAGAGTGCGGCGTTAGTCGATCTGGCGCGCGAGCATAAACGTGAGGGCGGAGTGTGCTACAACCTGCGTTACTATCCGCTTTGCCAGGAAGCTCGCGCCCGCATAACCAGCGGAGCAATCGGCGAACCGCGGCTGGTGCATGGCAATTTCCTGCAGGATTGGCTGTTCTATCCGACGGACTGGAACTGGCGGCTGGAGACCAAACTGGGAGGAGATCTGCGCGCGGTCTCCGACATCGGAACACACTGGCTCGACCTGGCCATGTGGCTGACCGGCCGGAAGATTTTGGAAGTTTGCGGGGATCTTGCGACCAGCATTCCAGTGCGGCAGCGGCCCCGAGGCCGGGTCGAGACCTTTCAGGCTGCGGCGGCTGCGGCCAGCGATGCCGTGAAAATTTCAACTGACGATTACGCGTCGGTGCTGTTGCGATTCGAGGCGAATCTGCGCGGTTGCATGACCGTCTCGCAGGTCAGTGCGGGACGGAAAGCTTCGCTCTCATTTGAAATCGACGGTTCGGAGGGTTCGCTGGCGTGGAATTCGGAGGCTCCCAACCAGATGTGGATTGGGCACCGCAATCAGCCGAATCAGGAGTTGTTGAAGGATCCTTCGTTGATGATGCCTGCCGCGAAAGGTTACGCTGCCTATCCGGGCGGGCATATTGAGGGTTATCCCGACACTTTCGTGCAATTGTTTAAGGATTTCTATTCCCATATTCAAGACGGTGGAGTTCCCGCATTTCCAAGCTTTCAGACCGGACACGACGAACTGGTGCTGTGCGAAGCGATCGCTAAGAGCGCCCGCGAGCGGCGGTGGGTTGAAGTCTGAGGCAAGATCTGAGGCAAGATCTTTAACCACAGAGGACACTGAGTAGCACAGAGAGAAACTCGACCTTTTTCCTCTGTGTTACCCAGTGTCCTCTGTGGTCAAGAAGGTCGGCTGGATTTATCGCAATCACATGAAAGAGTGATTCAGATCACGCACCGATGTGCGAGAAATAACCCAGATTTGGCTGGTTAGGCTCTCTTAAGAGAACACGCGATTCTCTTTCGGCACGATAACTCAAACCATTACAGAGTCTTAGAGGCTTCGAGAAACCGAAGTAGCAGTTCGCGCCGAATGGCGCACGGCGTGCCATTACTCATGGTGGAAGGGCGAACGAGGTGGTTCCGGCAGGCTCCC
This sequence comes from uncultured Acidobacteriaceae bacterium, assembly GCA_963801885.1. Taxonomy (GTDB): domain Bacteria; phylum Acidobacteriota; class Terriglobia; order Terriglobales; family Acidobacteriaceae; genus Sulfotelmatobacter. The sequence continues at coordinate 223,456 of CAWDGL010000007.1, read as the reverse complement.
TTCCCAGAGGAGGTTGTGATGCGAGCTCCCTACGGTCTCAATATTTTGGACAACTGCGTGAGTTGCCCGGTGCGAGGGCAGCATTTGTTTTGTAATCTCTCTCCCCAGGCGGCGCAGCGGCTGAACGAAGTGAAGTCGACGGCGGTCTATCCTAAGGGAACGATGCTGTTTATTGAAGGGCAGCAAGCGCGTGGGGTGTTTGTGCTGTGCGTAGGAAAGGCGAAGCATTCCACGTCTTCGCGCGAGGGCAAGACCATTATCACGAAGATCTCTGATTCCGGCGATATTCTCGGCTTGAACGCGGTAGTGTCAAACCGTCCTTATGAAGTTACTGCCGAAATGATGGAACCCGGGCAGGCTAATTTTATTCCGCGCGATTCATTCCTGCAGATGCTGAAAGATTTTCCCGAGGTAGCCATGCGCGTAGCCCAGCAACTGAGCCGAAACTACTACACCGCTTACGAAGAGATTCGTACCCTGGGGCTTTCTACTTCCCCGTCGGAAAAGTTCGCCAAGCTCTTGCTGTCATGGTCGAGCAAAACCGCGCAAGAGGATGGTTCGGCACAAGTTAAGCTGACTCTGACCCATGAGGAAGTAGCGGAAATTATTGGAACCACGCGCGAGACCGTCAGCCGACTGTTCTCCGAATTCAAGAAGAAACAGCTGATGCAGATGAAGGGTGCAACGCTGGTGATCCGCAGCCGCTTCGCACTGGAAAAGATTTGCCAATCGTAAAGCTTTGGATGAAGGTCACTGGGCCAAAGTTAAGACAATGACTCGGTCGATCTCGTCGGGTTTCGCTGGCGGGAGCGTCAAAATCAGGCCGTCGGGCTTTTGCGTGAATTCTACTTTTTCCCCGCTGAGTAGTGAGTGTGCGGCGGTTACTTTTGCGGTGATAGGCGGCAGGGCCAGCAGAGCGGCACTCCAGTTCAGTACATGAACGTAAACCTTGTTTTCCTTCTGCGTGGTTACTCCCCAGTCCCCAGGCGGGATAGGGCCTCCGCGAGTTCCGTAGATCGAATCCCCATACTTTGAAAGCCACTCGCCGATGTCGTGCAGGCGGGTGACGAACTGCGGGTCAATCTCGCCGTTAGGGTATGGGCCGATGTTGAGCAGCAAGTTGGAATTGTTGCCGGCGGCACGAACCAGCCTGCGCTCCAGTTCGTCTGGACTCTTATATTTGCTGTCTCCGATGTTGAATCCCCAGGAACCGTTGAGCGTGTCGGACATCTCTAACGGCAGCTGATTGCTGACGTAGTTCGTGTTGAAGCCCGCAGTGTTTTGCCCGGGGAGATCGCGCTCGAAGGTCTGCACATCTTCACCCGGTTTGGGGGTCTGATGATGATTCGGAATAATGAGCGCGGCGGGCTGCAGCTGATGAATGAGGGCGTAGGTTTTCGCGAGATGCCAGTCGGCGTCGGGCTTGTCCCACATGCCGTCAAACCAGATTCCGCCCACCGGGCCGTAGTTGGTGAGGAGTTCGCGAAGTTGGCCGTCCATATAGGTGTCGAGGTAGGTATTCCAGTCGCCGTGATCGGGGCGTCCGCTATTCCAGTTGGTGGCGCCGCGCGGGTAGTAGTCGGGATTGTGCCAATCGAGTTGCGAATAATAGAAGAAAAGCTTGATGCCCTGGCGGTGACATTCGTCGGCGAGCATTTTCAGCGGATCCTTTCTATATGGAGTCCGCTGGACGATATTCCAGTCCGAGACTTTTGAATCGAACATGGCGAAGCCGTCGTGATGGCGCGAGGTGATGGTGATGTACTTCATGCCGGCGGCCTTGGCGAGCGCCACCCAAGTTGGAGCGTCGAATTTCTCGGGATCGAAGAATGCGGGCAGGCGATTGTATTCGTCGACCGTTAGTTTGCGGTCGTGGAAGACCCACTCGCCGTCGCCGAGAACGCTGTAGACGCCCCAGTGAATGAACATGCCGAATTTCATGTCCTGGAAGTCGCGGCGCGCCTGGAGATTCTCCGGCGAGGGTTGGTAGCCGGATTGAGCGGAGGCGTCGGTCGCCGCGAAAATTACGGTCGCCGCCAAAGCAATCGCTATGGCAAATGTGCGGACAGAGGCCTGCCGTGCGTGGGGCATGTTTCGATTCTCCCCGGCTAGTCTACCCGACGGTTTCGTCGAAAACACGCTTCAATCCGTTCCGGTGAATCTTGCGATTTCGATCGGGAAGAGAATAATCAGCGCGATCGCGAATTTTGCGCGATCCAGCCGACTTCCTACATGGCTTCAATAACCGTGGGCGGCGCCAACTGGGACTTCGCCGCCGGGGATGATCAAGTGCGTCCTGAGGATAACGCGATTCACGATGTCTTCGGCGCATTCTCGATACAAAGTATGTAAGGTGCTGCGCCAGCCTATCAGTTCGCCACGCGCGAATTCAGTTTCCACTCCGGCGGGATCCTTCTGGTGCTCATTATGAAAACTCTTGAGAAGAAATTCGCCTTGGTCGACCAGACGGCTTATCGTCTCTGCGTTTTGAAGCGCTAACTGCATGGATGGCTCCTGGGTGCGGTTCGACTTTTGATTCATGTTGGGCCTGAGGAGGCGGATATTTACTCCGCCTCCTCGGACCAGACAGAGAGTGTGTTCTACACAGCTACGAGAACATCGTGGTGTTGGAAGGTTGAGCTGACAACGTCACAAGGGTGAACCAGGGGCGTACCTTCGATGAATTTCGCCATGGTCTTCAACACTTGTGGATAGATATTGGTGTTGTAGGAGTCGGCATTGTTCTGGTTATCCCACAGACTGATAGCCGTTACATCCACTCCGCCGGGACCGGCCAATGTGATTTCATCCTTGAATCCATTCTGTTTACGAAGCAAAGGAAGAATATCGTTTTCAAAAGCCTGAGTGTAATTGGATAACATATTGGATTTCAAATGAATCGAGACCTTGCGAGCATACATAGGCAACCTCCTTAGGGTTGGGGTTGCTAAGAGATACGACTTCAGATGGGCTGACTTAGTTCAGGAAACCTGAAATGAGGAGAAGGTGGAAACCACCTCGGTTACAACCCTAGTCTTATGCGGCGGTACTGTCAAACAGACGGTTTACGGGGTAGCGGCCTATTTGGCGGCCAGCGCTTGGAAAGGGAAACAGCGGCGGCGAAAATACATAGCGGACTTCTTGGAAGGGAACTTTATCACAAAGTCCGGCAATTACTGCGGTGAGCCGGATGGGAGACCCATGCGTGCCCGCACTTCCTGCAACTCCTCGATCAGGCGAGGTTCATGCGAAAGTTCGAAGGCGCGACGGAGCGATTGCTCCGCGCCAGGCAGGTTGTTGAGTTGGAGGAGACATTCCCCGCGGCCGGCCCAGGCAAACCAATCTTGCGGATACTGCTGGATCACGCCGTCAAAGATGGGCATCGCTTCGTTGCACCGGCCTTCCTCATCCAGTCCGAGCGCAACCTGCACGTGAGTATTTGCCAGGTTCTGGGACACGGGTTCGTTATGCGGCGCGATCTGGTGGGCCACAGTGAAGATCGTCAAATCATCTTTCCACATGCGCTCCTGCTTCACGGTTAACACGCCGAAAACTGCGGCAACGGCAATCGCTGTGGAGAGAATAATGACGCGTCCTCGTCGCAAGAGATGCCATCCGGTTGCCAGGAGAAGCATCAGACCGGCTAAAGGCAGGTAAGTATACCGGCCGTGCAGAAAATCGCCGGGATTCAGCCCATTTAGGTTCAATGCCAGCAGAATCGGGAGCACGAGGATCACGGTACCTAGCAACAATGAGCGCTGAACACCGATTTTCTGTCGATCCGGAAGTTCATGCGCGCGATTCTCCAACCCCAGACGCATGCGGCTGCCAGGAGTGCAGCGGCGCAACCCACAGCTAATCCTGGCAGAACGACCGCACGCCAGGAGAACGCGCCAGTCACGGTGGAATCCGCGTAAGCGTAGGACCTGACCGGCCAAATCATTACCTTCACATAGAACCAGAGAGTTGCGGGCCAGGAGAGCAGCAATGTTTTCCAGGACAGGTGCTGCGTCGGGGGACTGAGTTGGCCATGCAGAGCGCTGAAGCGCAAGGCGAGATACGCGACTGTCACACTCAGGAAGGGCACAGTCTGGCGGAACGCGACAGCGAGGCGGGATCGAAATCGTTCGCCTTTCCGACTCGTGGCTTCATCGCGTTTCGTTTTATTGAACGGCCGCGCTTCGGTGAAACCCACCAAAGAGATCGCAAAAATCGCGAATGGCAACGCGATCGCCGTTTCTTTTGCCATCAGCGCCGCTAGACATGCCAGCGCGGAGGACACAACCCACGTCGCCGGAGAATAGCCTGAGGATTTGCTGCGGGAGAGTTTTCGGGATTGTTTTTGGGATTTTCCAGCGTGAAGTTGGAGGTTTCCGGACGTCTTATCCGCATACGTAAGGTATAGGAGCAAGCTGCCGAGGACCGCCGCGGACATGAGCGGATCGGGCACCGTCACCCAAGCCACAGATTCTGTCTGGGCGGGATGAAGCGCAAACAAAGTCCCGGCAAGCAACGCGGCAACTCGGTCCTGCAGAAGCTTCCACACCAACAGTCCGAGCAAAATGGCTACCGACACGTGCTTCACAATGCTGAGCAGGTGCCATCCCCAGGGAGATGTTCCGCTAAGAATGAAGTTCATTCTCAGCCACAGCACGAACAGCGGCCGATAAAAACTGAGCGGCCCGCCGGAAACTTGTGCCCACACATAGCTCGCGAAGTATTCCCACACGTGACCGGATGACTGTAAACGCGGGTCGCCAAGGAAGTGGTGATCGTCGAGGACAAACTGGAAATCCAATGCCGGAAGGTAAAGGGCGAAAACAATTGCTACCAAGGCGGCAGCCACGATGTACGCGGTCCGAGGCGAGAGCATTTGCCCCGTTCCTGCGCCTGCTGGCGCCGAGGGAGGATTCTGCTCCCGAATCGGGCCGGGGGTTTTCATTCTTGTGAGGATATCGCAAGAAGTGGCGGTCGAAAGCTGAAAAGGAACTGGTGAGACTGCAAGAGAGGAGGAAGAACAGTTTTCTTGTGGCGGAAGAACAACTTCCGAGTCCACATGTGTGGATTGCTTCGTTAGGGTTCAATACAATGTAGCGTCAGCGCGGTGGAAACGTCGATTATGGAGATGGACGAGATGGCCGAAAAGAATGGGTTAGTTCGAGTTCGGAGCCAGAATTCGGTGGAGGAGACTATTCGACGACTAGAAGCTGCATTTGCGGCGAAAGGCCTGCAAGTGTTTGCCGTTGTCGATCACAGCGGCGAAGCCGAGAAGATTGGACTGAAGATGCGGCCGACGAAAGTTGTGATTTTTGGTAGTCCGAGGGCCGGGACTCCGCTGATGATTGCGGCTCCGAGCCTGGCGATTGATTTGCCGTTGAAGGCACTGGTTGCGGAGGATGAGGAGGGCAAGGTTACGGTTACCTTCAACAGCCCGGAATATTTGCAGCAGCGGCACGGCGTGCCCGCGGAGCTGATGAAGAATCTTGCGGGAGCGGGAACTGTGATCGCTGCGGCTGTGGAATAATGCAGGCGGCCTGCGAGACGTGCGCCCAGGAGAGCGCAGTGACGGAAAATTCCAATGCGAATCGCGCAAGCGACCATCTGGCGAACGAGCGCACGTTTCTGGCCTGGGTGCGGACGGGAGCGGCGATTGTAGTGTTTGGATTCGCCATTGGGCGCTTCTCGATTGCCATGCGGCAGTTGACCGCGCTGCAGGGGCACGCGGTAAAGAGTGTGGGGCTCTCCGTAATCATGGGATCGTTCACCATTGTTGCGGGCGTGGCGCTGGTGGTGGCGGGACTGGTCCGGTATCGCAGGACGCGCGCTCAGTTGAACTCGGGCACGTTCGAGCCGGCGGGATTCGTGGTTGATCTGATCACGGTCCTGACGGTACTGCTGGGTTTGGCGCTGGCGGGATATTTGATTTATACGGAGAAGATTCTTCGATAAGAGCGAGCGGGATTGCGTAGATAGACGTGCCGACGATTGAGGGTTGCGGCACTGGCGAGGACAGCAGATTCCTCGCTGCGCCCGGAATGACAACTTTAGAAACTCGGAATGACAAGCTTAGAAATTCGATGCTCGGAATGACAAGGATGAAAATTATGGCGAAAGATACTGCGGTCAGAGTGGCAATCTAGACATTATGGCGGACGATCTGAGGAAGGACGATCTGGAAAAAAACGATCGCGAGAAAAACGATCAGGAAAAAGAGGCGGCGGCGCGGGCTAGTTTGCAATTTGTGAAGGATGGACAAATCGTCGGGTTGGGGACGGGATCGACTGCAGCTCACTTTATCAAGTTGCTGGGCGAAAAGGTTAAGAACGGGCTGCGGATTCGAGGGATTCCGACTTCGATCCGGTCGCGAGAGTTGGCCCTCAGCCTGGGGATTCCGCTGACCTCCCTGGACGAATGCCAGGAAATTGCGGTCACGGTCGATGGAGCGGACGAGGTCGATCCACAGCTGCGGCTCATCAAGGGCGGCGGTGGAGCGCTGCTGCGGGAAAAAATTGTGGCATCGGCGACCAAGCAGTTGGTGATTGTGGCAGATGCATCGAAGCAGGTGCCGGTGCTGGGCAAGTTTCCGCTGCCGGTGGAGGTGATCCGGTTTGCGCAGGCGCTGGTCAAGAAACGGATTGCGGCGCTGGGGGCGGACGTCCAGTTGAGGATGGGTGCGGACGGTACGCCGTATGTGAGCGACGAAAATAATCACATTCTCGATTGCCGGTTCGGACAGATTTCCGACGCGGAAGGGTTGGCGCGGCAGTTGAGTGACATGCCGGGAGTCGTCGAACACGGATTGTTCATCGGCATGGCGAGCGTAGTGCTGTTTGCTCGGGGCAGCGAGATTGTGGAGTTGCGGCGGTAAACGGTTGTTTTGGCCGAGCTCAGAAAGGTACGGCCTGCCGGATTCCGCATGACGAATTCAATGGCTACTGACCCTCAAGTCGGCGGATGGATTGGACCGTCGCGGCGGCGCGAGCCACGGTTTCCGCTGCAGTCCGTGCTGGACGTCACGGTGCTGCGATCGGGAATTCCTGACACCGTGCCCGGACGTTCGGTGAACGTGTGTGAAAGCGGCATTGCCGCGGTGCTGGCGCAGGAGCTTGTTCCGGGCGAGGCGGTCGCGATTGAGGTGCAACTGTCGCCGGCGACTGCACCGGTGCGAACCCGCGCGATTGTTCGCTATCAGGACAAACTCAGCAGCGGCCTGGAATTTTTGGGATTGCCGGTCGAGCAGCGTGACGCGATCCGAAAATGGGCGCAGGAGACTGAAGCAGAGGCCAGGCCCGTTGCCGTTGCGACCAGAGATGTCGTAGGTGGTGCTGCGGATCGAAGAACCTTTCGCGATGGCGCCGGTAGCGGAACGCCGCCGCCGAAAAAGAAGCATCTCGCGCTGGGATTGACGATCTTGCTAGCGCTTTTGTTGATTGCAGCATCTCTGTTCTGGTGGCGCTGGAGTCGGGGTTGGGAAGAATTAGAGGCAGGACTCAAAGCGCGGGAGCTATCGTCGGCGGAAAAGCCAGTGACGGTTCCGGCGGAAGCGATGCAGAAATTACTAGTTCACAGGGTTGAGCCGGTCTATCCCGCGCAGGCTCGACGGGAAAATCTGCAAGGCATTATTGCGCTCGACATTGTCGTGGGACGCGAGGGATCGGTGGTGAGCATGCATCCGCTCAATGGGCCAGACGTATTGGCGCGCGCGGCCATGGACGCGCTGCGCTGGTGGAAATTTGAGCCCTATCGCGTGAATGGCCAACCGCAGCTGGTGGAAACGACGGTTGCGGTCGAGTTCAAGAAATAGAGGCTTCCGGAAACTGCTCCTGCAGATGAGTTTCAAATATCCAGAAAGTGGAATCGATTCCGGAAGCCGAACGCCGATAGCTGAAGCCGGGTTATCGGTTTCGAATGCCGCTAGGCAGAAGCCGGAAGCCAACTTCACTTCTTCCGGCGCAGAGCGTGTAGCACGGATGTTCCGCTGATTCCGAAGCAGAGAACTGCTCCCAGTGCCGCCACCAGCAAGCGATTGCCGCTGAAGTGCAGAATGTCGGCAAAGACAGCCGCGATCGCAAACAGAAGTCCCAACACATTGAGCCAAAGCGGAGCGCGAACTGGGACAGTCAGATCTTTGCGCAGACGCAGTTGCAACAGAAGGGCGGCCAGACCGATGGCTGCGACCACAACCAGGGCAAGCGGGCTGAAAAATGCGGAGCGGCTGGTGTAGATCACCACCAGAGCTAGAGCGAGAAGCAGAAAGCCTGCGGCAACGATGCTCCAGCCGCGAGGCCGAGGCGCAGACGGCGGAACCGGGATGGACGGCGGGTTGGGGATGGAATCGGGCACGGAGTCGTCCCAAGTTATACAGGGCGCAGGTCGAAGTTTTCAAATGCGGCTCGCAAGGATTTCAAATTCACTAGGGACTGCTCACGGGCCCAGGGCGCGAACACTCTGGAGATTTTATCCGCCGGACCCGGTGCGGGCGGGACCGCTCAGCCACTCCGCCTGGCGGGAATCTCCGTTATTCACGGCGTAAAGGACGAGTTCGACACGAGTTGAAACTCCCAACTTCTCGAAGATGCGGAAGAGATATTTCTTGATGGTGTGCTGGCTGAGATTGAGTTCGCTGGCAATCTGGCGGTTGCCCAGGCCTTCTGCCACTAAGGCCACTACCTGTTCTTCGCGCGGCGTGAGCAGGCGCCGGCCATGGGAACTGAGAACCCGCAGGGAAGGAACCTCAGAGACTAAATCCATTAGATAGTTGAGTTGCTCGGTATTCGCCCAGATTTCTCCGGCGACCACGCGCAGCAGGCACTTGCAAAGCAGGCGGAGGTTGGCGTTGGTAATGGAAAAGATGCCGCGGGCGCCGGAGCGATAGGCGGTGACCACCAGTTCACGGTCGTAGGAATCGACGAGCAGAACTTTTGGAATCTCCGGATGCGAAAAATGAAAGCGGCGAAGGGTTACTACGATTTCGGGAATGTTTGCAGACGCGTTGAACGAGAGAAGTGCAATGCGCGGAGGCTTGGAGGCGACCGCCTGCAGGATAGATATGGTATCGATCGGACAGGCGGTGACGTGGAATTCGGAGTGACGGCGCAGCGCGCTGTTCAGCAACTGGGCCTGCATTCGGTTAGAGTCCGCGATGAGAACCGCGATTGCATCGGTGGCGCCCGATGAACTGATCAAGGAAATCTCCTGGGAAAACCGGCGAGAAACGATGCGGCGATTGTAGGGAGTGATGCACACATCCACAAGCAAAGCGGAAACAAAATATGAGTACCGCTCTCAAAACGGGAATTTCGAATTCCGTATCGCTAGGAGTATGCCGTGAAAAATTGTGCTGTGGAAAGTCGAATCGTCAGGGATCGCCGCACTTCGTTCGCGAAAAGCGAAGAGCCCATGGAAAGCGGGCTTCGTTGAGGCGCTCCGCGCAAAATGATTTGAATTCGGCAACGATGTGAAATATTGCTTCTCAATCCTGTGATATCGCAAACACGCAAGTCTACTTTTGTGGGTACTACCTATAGAACCACGCCTTGGGACGTCGTTACGGCCTTTGCAGATCGCAAGTTATAGCGTTATCACGATTATTCCCGCGCCCCAACCTTTTCCCGAATTTGAAAAGTGGTCCACTTTCGTAGACGGAACTTACCATGTCTTGTCCCTGCTGACGAAGCAGCTTAACTTGCAAAAGTAGTTACCGATGTCCCGGAGCGGACGCGTAAGTGTCGCTGCGAAGGAAAATGAAGCGCATATCCAAAGTCGCCTGGTTTGCAGCAATTGCTCTAGTGAATCTTGAGGGTTGTTCGGCCGTTTTCGCGCAGGGGAATAACGACCCGAGCGAAAGCCAAAATACTTCCCGATCCGGCTTTACCGGGGCTGGAGCGGGAGGCAGCAAGACAGTGGCCGAAAAAGCCGGCGGAGCGGATGGTCTGGGAAACCCCTTTCTCGGAGGGCAGCGCCATCCGCTCTATCGGTTACAACCGAGCGATGTAGTGGAGATTGATTTTGTCATTGCCCCGGAATTTAACCAGACGCTTACCATCCAGCCGGATGGATACATCATGTTGAAAGATGCAGGCATGGTGGAAGTGCAGGGGTTAAACCTGCCAGAATTCCGCGAAGTCGTGCAGAAGGCGTATCGCGGTTACCTGCACGATCCGGAGGTCGCGGTCGCGCTGAAAGATTTTGAGCGGCCTTATTTCATTGTGGGCGGAGAGGTCGGAAAGCCCGGCAAGTATGAATTGCGGTCGGATACGACAGTAGCTGAGGCAGTACAGATTGCCGGAGGATTCACCCAACAATCGAAGCATTCCCAGGTCGTGCTGTTCCGGCGGGTCAACGACGATTTACTGGAAACGCACTTGATGAATCTCAAGAAGATGTTGAACGACCGCAGCCTGAAAGAGGATGCACACGTTCGGCCCGGCGATATGGTCTTCGTCCCGCAAAACTCGATTTCGAAGATCGCTCGCTTCCTGACCAAACCTTCGGTCAGCATGTACATGAACTCCACACAATTCTAGAAAAGGATTTTGCTCGCATGGCAGACGAATACTTAATGCGCGCGCAGGAGTCGACCTCACCACCTACCCTTCGGGAGTTGGCCATGGTGCTGTTTCGCCGGAGGAAAGCCTTCGTCGCGGCAGCAGGCTTTGTGTTGGCGCTTGCGATCCTTTACGCCATTGCAGGGACAAAATATGAAGCCAACATGAAAGTGCTGGTGAGGCGAGGAAGGGCTAATGCTCCGGTGACGGCGGAGCAGAATGCTCCGCTCGATCTGACGCGAATGGTCATCACAGAGGAAGAATTGAACTCAGAGGTGGAGTTGTTGCGGGATGACGAAGTGCTGCGCAAGGTGGTGAAGGAGACCGGAATTGGGGGGCGCGATTGGTTTCACTTCCTTCGCATGAACGAGGGAAGCGCGCAGCGAGTGGAACGGATGGCGCGCCGGCTAGCCAAAAAATTGCAAGTGGAACCAGTCAAGAAAACCAATCTGATTGCCGTCAGCTATGCGGCTGACGATCCGCAAACGGCGGCGAAAGTGCTCCAGACGGTGGAAAAAGCGTATCTGGAGAAGCATATGGAAGTGCATCGTCCGCTGGGCGAGCAGCGCTTCTTCGAGCAACAGACGAGCGAGTCGCGGCGGCAACTGGAGGACTGGAAGAAAAAATTGACGTTGTTCACCGAACAACATGGGGCGATCGCGGCGGCGGAGCAGCGTGATCTCACTCTGCAGAAGTGGAGTGAGATGGACGCAGGCTACCGTCAGACAAAGATCGATTTGACGGAGACGCAGCAGCGCGTCTGGGAGTTGGAGTCGCAATTGAAAAAGTTGCCTGAGCGCACCACCACGCAGGTCCGCGTGGCTGACAATCCGGAACTGATGAAGGCATTGAAGTCGAGTTTGCTGGACTTGCAACTGAAGCGAACCGGATTGCTGACGAAGTTTGAACCAAGTCACCGCTTAGTGCAGGAAGTTGACCAGCAGATAGCGCAAGCACAGGCGACGATCGCAAGCGAAAACGCGCTGCCGGTGAAGGACGAAACTACTGACAAGGATGCGCAATACGAATGGGCGAAATCAGAGTTGCAGAGGATGCAAGTGCAATTGAGAGGACTGCAGGCGCGCGAGGCGGCAACGGGTGCGCAACAGGCGGCGTATCAAACGCTGGCTCGGCGACTGGGCGAGGACGCGATTACCCAGGATGACTTGCTCAGCTCGGAGAAGGCGGCGGAAGACAACTACCTTTTATATGTGAAGAAGCAGGAAGAAGCGCGCATGGACGATGCCCTGGACGAGGGTGGAATCGTCAACGTTGCGATCGCCGAGCACCCTGTGGCTCCGGCTTTGCCCGTATGGTCAACCTGGGCAGTGCTGGCGATTGGATTGGCGGCCGCTGGGGCGGCCGGGACGGGCGCGGCTTTTTCAGCGGACTATTTGGATCCAGCGTTCCGCACGCCCGAGGATGTTGTGGCGTATTTGCATTCGCCGGTTTTGGCATCACTGCCGCGAAAGGCGCGAGGGAGGCTGTCATCATGAGAGAAGCTGTCATGAGTCCCGCAATGTTTGTTGCAAGTGCCACTGAACAGGTGCGGCCGGTTCCGCAGAACATTAGGCAAGACGAAGGCTGGAATCCGGAAGACTTCGCCCGGGAGCAAATTCGAGGATTGGTGCGAAAGGTATTTTTTCTGAACTCCGAATGCTCCGTGTCCCAAGTGGTATTCAGCGCGGCCGAGTCGGAAACGGAGGTGCTGAATCTCTGTTGGCGAGTAGGTGAAGCGTTGGCGCTGGAGACGAAAGCAGGAGTCGCCTTGGTTGGAGAGTATCCGCAAGCTCTGCGGGACGTGCATTCGGGTGCCCCGGACATCAAGGAGCAAACCTCCACTCATGCAGGGTTCCTGCGACGGAACGCGACCCGAGTGGGAAGTAATCTCTGGCTGGTGCCGCCTGCCGGGCACGGCGGCGCTGAGGTTACGACTGCCTTCCTGCATTCGTATCTGAGCGAAATCCGCGCGGAGTTTGAATACTCGATCATCGCTGGGCCAGCCGCCACGGACTCGAATGCGGCAACTACGATGGCACAACTCGCGGATGGCATCGTTTTAGTTTTGTCCGCGCGTCACACGCGCCGGATAGCGGCACGCAGAATCAAAGAAAAATTGCAAGCGGAACAGGCTTGCTTGTTGGGAGCAGTATTGAGCGACAGAGTTTTTCCGATCCCGGAGCGAATTTACAAGCGTTTGTAGAAGTTTCACCTCCCGGTTCAAACACGGAAAAGTCAGCGAGAAAGGTGTCCGCGCCTTGAAAGTGCGGAGCAGGGTGTCGAAGTGTCTTTACCTTTTCTTAATTCCGAGCCGCAAAAAACCCAAGCGGTAGATTGGGCCCGGTTGATTCCGGGAGGGGTATCGCCATTCCGTACCGGAGAAAAGAAACGGGTGCAGCCAGCGCGGCCATTCGAGTCGGGGAAAGTATCGCCGATTGTCTCCGCAGTCAGCCCGAGCACGCCCGAAAGCGCATTCCGTCTGCTTCTTCCTAGTCTTTTGTATAGCCGGGCGGCCCCGGCATGGATGTTTTCTCTGGTCACTGACTTCGCCTTGGTGGCATTGAATTGGCTGTTCATTGGGGCGCTTGAGGTACCTCTGCGAGAATTTTTCCCCAGTGTGCGTCTTTTTCGTTATGCCGCTGGAGCACCGGTTTCCCTCTTAGGTATCGCTTTGCTGCACGCCGGGCTAATCACTTTGATGGGTTACGCCGAAGGTCACCGTACCGGACACTTCGACGAACAACGGCAGGCGCGTATTCTCGGCCGCTCGGTTTTGTGGGCTACGCTTTTATTGTGCGCAGCGTATGGTCTGCAAGGCGCTCCCTGGCCGACGAGCGTTCTCTTTTGCGGGGCGGGTGGGTTACATTTCGGTTCGCTTTGGGCCTGGCGATGGCAAAGCGCGAGACAGCGCCATCGCCCGAGCCATCTGCGTAACGTTCTGATTGTGGGAGCGGGCAGCGTTGGGCGGCAGGTCGCCGCCTACATTGAGGAGCATCCGGACACCGGGCGAACGGTGAGCGGTTTTCTGGATGACCAGAGGGCGCTGACGAACAAGGTAATCGGACGCGTGGAGGATCTGGCACGGCTGGCGCGTACAGGATTTGTGGATGAGGTGATTCTGGCGGCGCCTCGCGACCGGGAATTGATTTTGCAGGTATTACGCGAAGGGCGGCGTTTGCGGCTGGATGTGGAGATTGTTCCCGATTTATTCGGATGTAAACCGTCGGTAGGGTTTGAGAGCGTGGGAGATTTGCCGCTGATTTGCCTGCATGCCGAGCGAATGCCGGCGGCGGGACTGGTTCTAAAAAGGGCAGTCGATGTGATTGGAGCCGGGTTGGCTCTGATGTTGCTGGCGCCTGCGCTGGCCGTCATCGCGGCTTTAATTAAGCTGGATTCGCCGGGAAGCGTTTTCTATTGTGCGCAGCGGGCGGGACGGAAGGGCCGATTGTTCCGGTGCTACAAGTTTCGCACCATGGTGAGCAATGCGGATGTGCTGAAAGACCGCTTGCGGGGAAACAATGAGCGCTCAGGACCATTTTTCAAGATGGCGGGCGATCCGAGGATTACGCGGCTGGGACGATTCCTTCGCCGCTACAGCCTGGATGAACTGCCGCAGTTGTGGAACGTTTTAAAGCGGGACATGAGTTTAGTGGGGCCGAGGCCGCACCCGCTGGATGATGTGGCGGCTTACCAGATAGAGCATCTGGCGCGCCTCGATGTGACGCCTGGGATCACTGGATTGTGGCAGATATCGGCAAGGCGCGATCCGTCATTTCAGCGAGGTATGGAACTGGACCGCGAATATATCCGGACCTGGAGTGTAAAGGCAGACATGCGAATTCTGTTGAGAACTTTTCTGGCTGTGGCGCGGGGTAGTGGGGACTGATGGAGGCGATCTCTCTAAGACCGGACGGTTTGGGCATCGGAGAAAATGTCTCCGTCTGGACCATAAAACTTGTCCTGCGTCCCCTGCAATTGCTTACGGCAGCTCCAACGTTGTTGTTCTTAGCAACACTGACGGCCATGTTGCTGCGGCATCCAGATGTTGCGTTTTACGAGATCGATCGCGTGGCATTCGGGCTTCTCGTGGTTGGGGTGGTAGGACGGGCGGTGGTCTTGGGGCAGCGGCTTTTCGTTTTGCAACGCATAACTTGGCCGATGATGGGGCTTGTAGTGCTGGCGCTGGTCAGCGTGCTCGGCCAACCGTTCGAAAAGGAGACGTGGAACCTGCTGGCATCGAAGCTCATTGTTCCATTTGTCCTTTTCCATTTGGCGGAACTGGTATTCACCAATGAACACCGCTTTCGGCAATTCGAGCTGTTTGGACTGATAGTGCTGGCCTACTTGAGTTTTACGGCGATCGCGTTTCTTTCAGGCGCGCATTCGCTCATCTTTCCCCGTTTCATTTTGGATGTGAGCCTTGGGTTTCATGCCGATCGGGCGCGCGGGCCGCTGCTGCAGGCAGTGGCTAACGGCGTCTCGCTCAATATTCTCGGACTGCTGGCGCTGCACGCCTATCTGCGCGGGCGCTTGCGGGGTCTGAAAATAGCGGTGCTGTTAGCGTCCGTCCCCGTTGCGATCCTGGCCACGATGACGCGAGCCGTGTGGTTGTCATTTGCTGTGACGGTCGTGGTCATGGTTTTTCTTTCCCACAGCCGCGCCCTACGTTGGGCCTGTGTCGGCTTAGCTTTACTGGCCGCAGGGGGAGTGATCGTAGTTTTGAACTCGCACGAGTTACGCGCCGCCTTGTGCGATCGCCTGTCCGAACGCGGGCCCGTGGATTATCGCGCAGCGGTATATGCGGGCGGCTGGGATATGTTTCTCGAACGTCCTCTGACCGGATGGGGCTTTCACCAGATGCCGGCCGAGTTGCCCCGACATGTCAGCGGATACGAGGAAAACGTTCTGTATCCACACAACACCTACCTGGAAGTACTGGTGGAACTTGGGGTAGTCGGCTTGGGATTGTATGTATGGCTCATGTGGGAGATGTGGCGGCTAGGTCGAGGGGCAATTCCAAAGGCAGAGCAAAACGGATTTCTGGATTCGCATTTTCACCGCATGTGGCCGGTTTTGTTGGCGGTGTATTGGGTGAACGCGGCAGTGGTGGTGATGAGCTATCAGTTCGTGAACGCCTTACTGTTCACGATGGCGGGAATGTTGGCTGCACAGCGCCGCAGGATGGAGACTTCCCGGGAATGCTGACGGTCGCCTATCTGGCTAATCTCTTTCCCTCGGCGGTCGAGCCTTATGTAGTCGAGGAGGTCGAGGAGTTGCGGAGGCGCGGCGTGCGCGTAATTGCCGGCAGCATACGCAAACCCGGGAACGATAATACCGGCCGACCCAACTGTAAGCCCGACATCGTTTTATGGCCCGTGCGTGCCACCGTGCTCTTAGGGGCCATGGGACTGTGTGTCCGGCGCTGGAGACGGATTTCGTTACTGATGGGACGGGTCATTTTTCGTGGCAGTGAGGGGCCGGTGACGCGGCTAAAGGCCTTGGCGCACACCGCCTTGGGAGCTTGTTACGCGGTGCTGTTGCAGGAATTCGAAGTCGACCACATACACGTTCACCACGGATACTTCGGATCATGGGTTGCGATGGTTGCGGCCCGGCTGTTGGGAGTGGACTTCAGTATGACGCTTCATGGTTCGGACCTGCTTCTGCATGGAACTTATTTGGAAGTGAAGCTCCAGAACTGCAGGCTGTGTAGGACGGTCTCCGAGTATAACCGGAATTTTATTCTGCGAAATTATCCGGGAGTGAAGCAGGGAAAAGTAGTCGTGGCACGGCTCGGAGTGAATGTGTCCGATGGCGCGCCTCCGCCAAGCGCAGAGCTTAAATCAAGTGGCGATTCTTTTACCATCCTTGCGGTGGGACGGTTGCATGCCGTGAAAGACCATGCATTCCTGATTCGAGCCTGCGCAGAGCTGCGAAATGTGCGCTTCGAATGTTTGATCGCGGGCGACGGCCCCGAGTGGCGTAACTTGCAATTCCTCATTCAAGCCTACGGCCTAGAAGGACGAGTTTCGTTACTTGGACATGTAAGCCGCGAATGCATGCATTCGTGGTACGACCAAGCTGACTTAGTGGTGCTGACGAGCCGCAGTGAAGGCATTCCGCTGGTCCTGATGGAGGCGATGGCGCGTGGGGGGATTGTGTTGGCGCCGGCCATTACTGGAATTCCTGAACTGGTGATTGCGGGTAAAACAGGGTTTCTCTACGAGCCCGGCTCCTTGGAGGATTTCGTGGCGAGACTGCTTTTTATTCGTTCGCTGATGCATGCGCCCGACGCGTCTCGCTTAGGTCCCTACAGTCGTTCCGCAACCACTCAACTGCAGCGCATGCGCCTGGCGGCCGCCGCGCAGGTTCGTCTGAACTTCAACCGCAGTAAGAATTTGAAATCGTTTGGCGACTTGCTTTTGGAGCGGATCGCTCCGCAGCGCGAAGGCTTACCGGATGAAAATTTTGTACATCAACAAATATAACTACCGCTTCAGCGGGACCGAGGTCTATCTGTTTGAACTGATGGACCTGATGAGAGAGCAGGGTCACGAGGTGGCGCTGTTTTCCATGGCCGATCCGCGCGGGGAGCCAACTCGCTTCGATCCGCACTTTGTCCCGCTGATCGACTTCAAGGCTAGATCAGGATGGATGCAGAGCGTCGGAAATGTCGGCCACGCTATTTATTCCACCGATGCGCGTCGGCGAATCCGGACCATGATCGAGGAGTTCCGGCCCGACGTAGCCCATGTAAGGAACATCTACCATCATTTGTCGCCGTCAATTCTGTGGGAGCTGAAAGCGCAGAGAATTCCGGTCTTGTACCACTTGAATGACTTTAAGCTGCTGTGCCCCAGCTACAACTTAGTGGCGCACGGTCAGGCGTGCGAAGCGTGCAAGGGCGGTGCGTTCTGGCACGCGCTCACCTTAAGGCCGAGTTGTTATCCCGGCATAGGCCCACGCATTGCTTTGACTACCGAGGCTTATGTGCACCGCTGGCTGGGAACCTACCGTGAGTGCGTGGATCTCTTTCTAGCCCCCAGTAACTTTGTGCGCGATAAGTTTGTAGAGCATGGATGGGATGGTAGGAAATTTGCTGTGCTGCCTCACTTTCAAAAAGCGCATGACTTAAAGGAGCGTGACCTCAAAGATCAACGCGCTGAGACCGCTGCGACTGTGCTTTATTTTGGAAGGCTGTCAGCCGAAAAGGGAGTGGATGATTTATTACGGTCAATGGAGAAAGTTTCGCACATGCGCTTGACCATCGCCGGCGAAGGACCGCAGCGGGCAGAGCTGCAAGGTCTGGCAGACTCCCTGCGATTATCGAATGTGCAGTTTATGGGGCAGGTAGGGCGCGAGAAACGGGATGCGCTCATCGCCCAGTCGCGGTTTACCGTTTTGCCTTCGCGTGCTTATGAGACTTTGGGGAAGACAATCCTTGAATCTTATGCCGAGGGCCGAACGGTGGTTGCGTCGGATTTGGGATCGCGGCGGGAACTGGTTCAACCGGGCGAGACCGGTTTACTTTATCGCAGTGGCGATGTGAATGAACTCGCGGCCGCGCTCGACTCGCTAGGTTCCAAGCCCGAGTTGGCGAAAAAAATGGGACGTGCAGGCTGGCAGATGCTTCGACAGGGCTTTACGCCTGAGGGGCACTACTTAAAGCTGATGAGTCTGTACGAAGAATTAATCACGCGAAAGACGCCCCATACCCAGCGAATCAAAGTCATGCGCAAAGATGCGGTACGGCGGGTATCACTACTACGAGCCTCTCCGCTGGGAAATTCCACCTCCAAGGTGAACCGAACCGAGGGTCGGCTCCGGATCGCGTTTATTGGAGGCCGAGGCGTGATCTCGAAATACAGCGGAATCGAGACGTATTACGAGGAGGTAGGAAAACGTCTGGCAGAGATGGGACACGAGGTTACCGTATATTGCCGTAGTCACTTCACGCCGGCAGTGGCAGAACATGGCGGCATGCGGCTGGTGCGGCTGCCAACGATACGATCAAAACATCTGGAAACGCTGATTCATACGTTTTTCAGCACCATGCATGCGCTGACACAACCGTACGACGTCGTGCACTATCACACGCTGGGGCCCGGCCTGTTTTCGTTTATGCCACGATGGTTCGGAAAGAAGACCGCGGTCACGGTGCAGGGACTCGATTGGCAACGGAAGAAATGGGGAAGATTCGCATCGGCAATATTGCGACTCGGCGAGCGAGCTGCTGGGCAATTTCCCAATGCTACGATGGTCGTCTCGCCGGCTCTGCAACGACGTTATCGTCACATTCACGGAATTGAGACGTTCTACGTGCCCAACGGGGGCCTTCTGCGTGAACGAACCCAGCCCCGCAAAATTCTAGAGTGGGGACTTCAACCACAAAAATATGTTTTATTCCTGGGAAGATTTTCTCCCGAAAAGGGCTGCCATTTGCTGGTCGACGCTTTTGAACAGATCGACACAGATGTGAAGTTGATTATGGCGGGGGCGTCCAGTTATTGCGACGAATACACACGAGAATTGAAAAAGCACGCTAATGAGCGTATTCGCATACTCGACTGGGTTTCGGGGGAAACCCTGGACGAACTTCTCACCAATGCAATGATTTTTGTTCTGCCCTCGGATTTGGAAGGTTTATCGCTCGCGCTTCTGGATGCGATGGGTGCCGGGGTGTGCGTTTTGACGAGCGATGTCCCGGAAAATCGTGAGTTGGTGGAAGGCGCAGGCTTTACATTTCAGCGCGGAGTTTCGGCGGATCTGGCCGAAAAGTTGCGCTTCCTGATTACAAATCCGGCCGTTCGCCGGTCCGCAGCGAAAATAGCCAGGAAGCGAATTGAAGAGCAGTATCAGTGGACGAAGATCGCTGCAGACATCGAGAAAGTATATTTTCAGTTGATGGGGCCGGAATCCCTGCCGGCGACTGCCAGAAAAATTGCCGGGTCCGCGAGGGCGGACTCCACAAATACAGATTCAGAGTGCAAGGCCGGCTAGGCGGAGTGCTCAGGCTTGTTCATGGCACCGCTTCCGGAGGTGCCGAAATCTCTGACTCTTAAGCGGGTGTGCAGGGCAGCGCGAAAGAAATCTCGATTATCTAACCGAGGACGGGTTGAATCCCGTCCTTTTTTATTACAATCAAATGTTTCTCGCTCTAAAAGTAGGAATCTGGCATTCAGGCCCGGAGCGGACTACCTTCTCATGCAACGTGTGATACTGGTCACCGGCGGTGCGGGCTTTATCGGATCCAATTTTATTCTGCAACAAATGCGGGACGAGGACGATTCAGTCTCGATTATCAATGTGGATAAACTCACCTACGCGGGAAACCTGCATAATCTAGCGAGCATCACATCCAACCGCCGTTATGAATTTGTTCATGGCGATATCGGCGATCGGGATCTGATGCGTCGACTGCTGGAAAAACACAGACCGCGCGCAATTGTTCATTTCGCGGCAGAAAGTCACGTGGATCGGTCGATCCGCGGCCCGGAAGATTTTATTCGCACCAATGTGGACGGAACCTTCGCATTGCTGGAAGAGGTGCGAGCCTACTGGAATACACTGCCGGAAAACGAGCAAACCGAATTTCGATTTCTGCACGTTTCTACCGACGAAGTGTTTGGCTCGCTCGGACCAAACGATCCGCCGTTTTCCGAAACCACGCCTTACGCACCCAACAGCCCATACGCCGCGTCGAAAGCGGCATCCGATCACCTGGTTCGCGCCTATCATCACACCTACGGCTTGCCGACGCTCACGACGAATTGTTCGAATAATTATGGCCCGTTCCAGTTCCCGGAAAAATTGATTCCGCTGATGATCCTCAACGCGCGCGACGGCAAGCCGCTGCCGGTTTACGGAGATGGAAAAAACGTGCGCGACTGGCTTTACGTGGAGGACCACTGCGACGCAATCTCGAACGTGCTGCGCGATGGTCTGCCCGGAGAAACCTATAACGTCGGCGGCTGGAATGAGAAGCCGAATATTGAGATTGTCGAAACTATCTGCGATCTGCTCGATGAGATGGCGCCGCGTACCGGCGGATCGCGTCGTGCGCTGGTCACTTTTGTGAAAGACCGTCCGGGACACGATCGCCGCTATGCTATGGACGCGCGCAAGATAGAACGCGAACTCGGCTGGAAGCCGAAAGCTACATTCGAGAGCGGTATTCGCAAGACGGTTCGCTGGTATCTTGAGAACGGCGACTGGGTACGGAACGTAACCAGCGGAAGCTATCGCCAGTGGGTAGCCACGCATTATTCCAGTTAGTGGAATTGAGTCGACGCGGCGCGCAAGATCGAAACAAAATACAGCTCGAAACAAAATAAAGATCGAAACAGATAAATATCAAAAACAGACCATGATAGAACCCACGAGATATAAAGGCATTATTCTGGCGGGCGGTTCAGGCACCCGGCTGTATCCCGTCACGCAGGCGATGGGGAAAAGTCTGCTGCCGGTTTACAACAAGCCGATGATCTACTACCCGCTGTGTACGCTGATGTTGGCTGGTATCCGCGACATTCTTGTGATTTCGACGCCCGAAGACGTTCCCCGATTTCAGAGCGTCTTGCGCGATGGCAGCCAGTACGGCGTTCGCCTGACATATCAAGTGCAACTGAAGCCAGAGGGAATCGCGCAGGCGTTCGTACTGGGAGAAGAATTTATCGGCGGTGGTCCCTGTGCTTTGGTGCTGGGAGATAATATTTTTTACGGCCACGATTTGGCCAAAGATTTGCGCGAAGCTGCGAAGAAGATATCTGGGGCTCGAGTGTTCGCATATCCGGTGCACGATCCGGAACGTTACGGAGTCGTTGAGTTCGATGACAATGGGCGCGCGCTCAGCATCGAGGAAAAGCCGAGGCAGCCAAAGTCGCGATACGCGGTGACGGGCCTCTATTTTTACGACAGCCAGGTGGTGCAGATTGCGAAGTCGTTGAAGCCGAGTGCGCGCGGCGAGCTCGAGATTACGGATGTCAACCAGTCTTATTTAAGAAAGGGTCAACTGGAAGTTGTGGTCATGGGACGTGGCATGGCGTGGCTCGACACCGGCACGCATGAATCGCTGATGGATGCTGCGTTGTACATTCAGGCGATCGAAAAACGGCAAGGATTGATGGTGGCATGTCCCGAAGAGATCGCATATCGCTCGGGCTACATCACTGCGGCAGAAGTTGAAAAAACCGGAAGCACCATGAAAAACAGTAGTTACGGGGCCTACTTGCAGCAGCTATTACGGGAAAAGGTGTTCTAAAGTAACGACAGTACGCAGCATGGATGCGTTCAGAAAAATTCCGACCTCTCTGCCCGGCGTCGTCATTCTGGAGCCTCGCGTGTTTGGCGACGAGCGCGGATTTTTTCTGGAAAGCTATAACGAAAAAGCCTTTGCGGAATTAGGGATCGGCGAGCGGTTCCTTCAGGACAATCATTCCAGTTCGCGACGGAACGTGTTGCGCGGCCTGCATTATCAAATCAAACAACCGCAGGGAAAACTGGTGCGCGCAGTGGAAGGTGAAATTCTTGATGTCGCGGTCGACGTGCGCCGGAGTTCTCCCACCTTCGGTGGCTGGGAAGCCGTGCGGTTGTCAGGCGAAAATAAACGGATGCTGTGGATCCCTGCAGGCTTTGCGCATGGATTCCGTGTGATCTCTGAGACGGCGCAGGTGCTTTACAAGGCTACCGACTACTACGCTCCTGAACACGAGCGCACGGTAGTGTGGAATGATTCGGATTTAAAGATCGACTGGGAACTGGACAGCGAGCCGATTATTTCAGCCAAAGACCAGCGCGGTGTCGCTCTTCGCGACGCCGAAGTTTTCGAGTAGCAGCGGGTAATTCTAAAGATGAAAGTAGCGATCTTTGGCGCCTCAGGTCTACTGGGCAAAGAATTGATGCGCGAATGGACCGGCGATGAAGTTGTCGGTCTCCGTTCCAGCGACGTCGATATTCGCGACGCGGACCAAGTGCAACAAGTCGTAGAGGCACACGAGCCCGAATGGATTGTCCTTTCCGCGGCATACACAAACGTCGACGATTGTGAGAGTCATCCGAATCTTGCCTTTGCGGTGAACCGGGATGGAGCGGTGAATGTCGCAACCGCAGCGAAGCGGACGGGTGCGAAACTTTTATTTCTCAGTTCCGATTACGTGTTCGATGGAAAGAAGACCACTCCGTATGAAACAGCGGACGACCGGAATCCGCAGAGTGTTTACGGCCGGTCGAAAGCGGAGGCAGAAATTCGGTTGCTGGAAATCGTGCCGGAGTGCTGCATCGCGCGCACTTCATGGCTGTTTGGCACAGGCGGGAAATGCTTTCCCGATACGATCCTGAAACTGGCGGCAAGTCGCCCGGCTTTGGATGTGGTAAACGACCAGCGTGGATGCCCAACTTATTCCGTGGACCTGGCGAGAGCAATTATCGCCTTGTGCGGCAGTCACGCCACTGGAATTGTGCATACGACGAACTCGCTAGATTGTTCCTGGTTTGAATTCGCCCAGGAGATTGTAAAAGGCGCGGGAATCAAAACCGAGATACGGCCAGTCAGCACACAGCAGATGGCGCGACCAGCGCCGCGTCCCGCGTATTCCGTGCTGTCGGCGGAGAGTCTGCAATCTTATGGAATTGCCATGCCGTCATGGCAGGATGCATTGCGACGATATCTTTCGGAGCGCAAGAGTTGAACTTCTCCTGTGCCATTGCTTGGTCGAATGTGACTTTGTTGAGGCTTCCCGCACGCCTCCAGTCCCCGTCTTAATTACTTCGGTAATACCTGCTCGAATGTTTGCGACCGTACAATTTTAGATGTGGGGAAATCTCCATTCAAAACCGCTAACAAGTGGGCCGCCGTAGTATGCGCGGTTGGAGGCGTCCATATTCTGCTGTCGCTGCTGGCCCCACGCGGGTTTGCTCTCACGGTATTTGGCGATCTGCTGCAAGACCTTGTTCTGATCTGCGTTCTTGTCGCCGTTTTCTCAAATGTGAAGAAAGCTTCGCCCAAAGCCGCACTCTTCTGGGCGCTTCTGGGACTAGGTTTCGGCATGTGGCTGACGGCCCAGCTCATGTGGACTTATCTGGAAGTCTACTTGCGCCATGAGGTGCCCAATCCATTTATCGGCGACGTAATTCTTTTCCTGCATATTGTTCCCATGATCGCCGCAGTTGCGATCCAGCCCCACGTTCGCCAGGATGAACGCCGGTGGCGAATGGGAACGCTCGATTTCGCACTTCTGTTTACGTGGTGGCTGTTCCTTTATCTGTTTGTCGTGATTCCCTGGCAGTTCGTGTACCCGGTTGAGTCCGTGTACGGAAGAAGTTTCGATTTGCTTTACGTCGCGGAAGAACTTGTGCTGGCACTGGGCCTGATGATGGTGTGGCGACAGAGCCGCGGGGCATGGCGCAGCCTGTACTTCCACTTGTTTGCGGCCACGTTGTTTTATTGCGTCGCTTCGCTGGTTGCCGGTGAGGCCATCGATCTCCATATTTATTACACCGGCAGTTTGTTCGATGTGCCATTGCTGGTTGGCATGGTCTGGTTTGTGAGGATCGGTTGTTTACCGCGTGACCTCATAACTGAGAATTCGTTCGAGGAAGTACCCAGTCGCGGTCACGAAATTTGGAAAGCACGACTCGCAATGCTGGCTGTGTTCATTACACCGCTCATGATGGCGTGGGCGCAATTCGGAGGAAATGCGCCGCACAGCGTGCGTAAGTATCGACTGCTGCTGACCGTGAGCGTCATGCTCGTGATGGGCGTCCTGGTGTTTGTGAGGCAGCATTTATTGGATCGGGAGTTACTGAGTCTTTTACGATTGTCGCGGCAAAATCTGGAGGAAATGTGCCGCCTGAAAGATGAACTGGAGAATAAAGAACAGTCCTTGCGATGGCATAGTCTGGAATTGCAACGGAAGAATTTGGAGCTGCAACAGATTTCTTTCACCGATGCTCTGACCGGAGTATGGAACCGCCATTATCTGGAGGAAATTCTTGCGGCTGAGGCCGGGCAGGTCTTGCGAAATTATCAGCGCGCGAAAGCCGGCGATGTGAAGAAGATGGACCATCGCGATCTGGTATTCCTGGTAGTCGATATGGATTTTTTCAAAGAGATAAACGACCGTCACGGCCACCCGGCTGGGGACAAGCTGTTGCAACTGGTGGCGCAACGGCTCTCCACGGTTGTTCGCAAATCTGATGTGCTTGTGCGCTGGGGTGGGGAAGAATTTCTTATCATGAGTCGTTCGACCGATCCGTCGGGAATTCCGGCATTCTGCAGCCGCATTCTGGAAGTAATCGGCTCCGCTTCATTCGAAATTGGGGAAGGAACTTCAGTCAGAAAGACCTGCTCTGTGGGATGGGCCGCGTATCCCTGGAGTCGGACTGCATTTGAGGCGATGTGCGCGGAGGAATCCATTGCGCTGGCGGACGCCGCGCTGTATCGAGCAAAAGCCCTGGGAAGAAATCAAAGCGTGGGCATCGTGTCGACCGACGCGGCGAACCTGAATCCAGAAGCTATCCATTTCCTGGCCGTGCGAGACGGAAGTGCCCCGCTTGCGCGCAGCATAAGGACCGAGTGCCCGGGGGAGCAGAAAGCTGTGAAAGCCGTTGTCGAAGCCGGTGAGATCGTGGAAAACTCCAGCTCATAACATTTCCGCCGGAATCCGCGAACGAAAGTTGCTCTTACCCCGCAGGCGCTTGACCTCTGCCAGCCGCTTGACTACATTGGGTAGCCGACTTTATCCGAGGCATACTCCTGATGAATGCAAAAGTTCCTTCGCGCAAGACCGGCCTTCGCCAGAAGGCGCAACTGATGTCCGCCTCTGAAATTGAACGCACGCTAGTGCGACTCGCGTACGAAATCGTCGAGAAAAATAGCGGAGTTACCGCCTTGGGACTGGTCGGCATTCGGCGACGTGGAGTTCCGATTGCCGAACGCCTGGGAAAAATTATTACGCGTATCGAAAACGCAAAAGTACCGGTGGGATCTTTGGATATTACTTTTTACCGGGACGATCTTTCGACGCTAGGTCCCAAGCCAGTGGTGCAAGAAAAAGAAATTGGATTTGAGATTGAAGACAAGAACATTGTTTTGGTCGACGACGTTTTGTTTACCGGGCGCACTACTCGAGCTGCGCTCGACGCGCTGTTTTCGCATGGCCGGCCGCGGAGGGTGCAATTGTGCGTGCTGATCGATCGCGGCCATCGCGAAATTCCCGTCGAAGCGACCTTCGTTGGCCGCAATGTGCAGACCACAACCAATGAAGTGATCGAAGTGAAGCTCACAGAAATCGATGACGCGGAAAAAGTTCTGCTGATGGAGAAATAATCGGTCGCGGGAAATGATGTATCAAAAACAAGGGACGGTGGGATCAATCCCACCGTCCTTGTTCTTTCGTGTTCTTCGAAACAATCGGCAAACTCAGTCGCTAAGCGATTCTGGCGCAGACTGATTTCGTTTGCGTATACAGGTTGAGAACGTCGTGTCCCATCTCGCGTCCCCAGCCGGACTGTTTGTAACCTCCGAAGGGCAGCGCGGCATCGAAAACGTTGTAGCAGTTGATCCACACCGTTCCGGCGCGAAGTTGTTCCGCCATGCGGTGGGCTTTGCCGATGTCGCGCGTCCAAACAGCAGCAGCCAAGCCGTACTCGCTGTCGTTCGCGCGTGGAATGATTTCTTCCGGATCGGTAAACGGCATCGCCGTCACTACCGGTCCAAAGATTTCTTCCCGCACCACTTTCATGTTTTCCTTTGTATCTACCAACACGGTGGGCTCGACAAAGTATCCGCGGTCACCGGCCTTATGTCCTCCGGCAACCGCCTTTGCGCCTTCGGAAAATCCCGATTCCAAATATCCGCAGACGCGATTCATTTGCTCTTCTGACACCAGCGGGCCCATTTGCGTGTCTGGATCGAGACCCGCTCCCACTTTAATTTTTCGGGCATGCTCGGCGACGCCTTCAACGACTTCATCGTAGATCGATTTCTCGACGTAGAGTCGCGACCCTGCGCAGCAGCACTGGCCGTGGTTGAAGAAGATTGCGCTGGCGGAGCCGGGGATGGCAGTCTTGAGATCGGCATCTTTAAAGATGACGTTCGGAGATTTTCCTCCCAACTCCAAAGATACTTTCTTGAGATTGCCGGCGGCGGCGTGAACAATCAACTTGCCGACCTCCGTGGATCCCGTGAAGGCTACCTTGTCCACCTCGGGATGAGCGGCCAGCGCTGCGCCAGCGGTTTCGCCATAACCGGGCACAATGTTGACCACGCCTTCGGGGAATCCAGCTTCTATGATCAGTTCGCCCAGACGCAGCGCGGAGAGCGGCGTCTGTTCGGCTGGCTTCAATACGACCGTGCAGCCCGTAGCCAGCGCGGGACCAAGTTTCCATGCGGCCATCAACAGCGGAAAGTTCCAAGGAATAATCTGGCCGACAACTCCGACCGGCTCCCGCAAGGTATAGGCGAGAAATCCCGGCACTGAAATTGGAATCGTGTTGCCTTCAATTTTGGTCGCCCATCCCGCCATATAGCGGAAAAGGTCAACCGCCAGAGGAACATCAGCAGCCTTGGCGACATTGAGAGGCTTGCCATTGTCGAGACTCTCGATATAGGCGAACTCCTCGGTGTGCTGTTCGAGGAGATCGGCCAACTTCCAGATAAGGCGGCCGCGCTGTGAGGCGGTCATGCGGCGCCAGGGGCCGTTGTCAAAGGCCTTGCGAGCGGCCTTCACCGCTTGATGAATGTCCTCGCGATCGCCCTCGGCGACTTGCGCAAGAACTTCGCCGGTAGCGGGATTGTAAGTGGGGAAGGTTTTACCAGAGGCGGCGTTGACCCACCTGCCATTGATCAACATTTTTCGTGGCTGGTCGATGAACTCCGCGACTTGGGGATTAATTTGAGGGGAAACTGCGATGCCCATAGGTCCTCCTTGGTGAAGCAGACAAACACATTCCGGAAAGGATGAAGCGGTTGCGAGGGGTATGCTAGCGCCGCGTCGCGACAAATGCAAATGGCGTTTTTCGGTCCGACTACTCGCCGTACGGAACCCAAATATTTTTTACCTGCGTGGCGTGCTCGAGGAACCAGCGGCCTTCCGCCTGCTTCGAGTCGAACCAATCGATGACGCGGCCTTCATTTGTCCAGACTTGTTTCAAGTTTCCGGTGGACATGGCCTTCGCGGCCGAAACCGTAGCCTCATCGCCATAGCACCAAATGCCTTCGACATCGTCGTGTTCCGCCAGCGTCTTCAATAGCGGCGCAACGTAGCCTGTCACAATATTCACGGACCCTGCGGGCAAGTCGCTGGTATCGAAAAGTTGGTAGAGATCGCCCGTGATAAGCGGATATTTTTCCGAGGGGACGGCGACTACCGTATTGCCTGTTGCGAGCAGCGGCATCACGAGAGAAAGAAAACCCAATAGCGGAGCTTCTGACGGACAGATCACTCCGACGATTCCGATCGGCTCGTTCATGGCAATAGCGATGTTGCGAAAGGGAGGGTTGTGCACGGCGCCGTCGAACTTATCGGCCCACGCAGCGTAGGAAAAAATGCGCTCGATGCCCAACTCAACTTCCGCCTCGGACTGCCTTTCACCAACAGCCGCCGCGAGTCGGTGAGCGATTTCACTGCGGCGTTGCGCGAAGTTTTCTGCGCAGTAATATAAAACCTGCGCGCGATTGTGCGCCGTGGCCCTTGCCCAGCCTTCCGCTTTGCGAGCGGCTTCCACAGCGTTGCGAATGTCTTTCCGATTACCCAGCGGCGCTTCGCCTAATAAGCGGCCATCGAGTGACCGCACCTCCATGCTGTAGCCGGAGTCGGGACGCGCTTGCTTGCCGCCAATGTAGAGTTTAACGGTGCGATCGATTGCTGGAGTGTTGGCCGAATCGCTCGTAAGACTGCCGGCCGGAGCGCTGGTTTCAGGCTGCCGCATCTCCTGATCGGCGGCAAGAATCTTTGCCGCTGGCATTGTCCGGGCATGCTTGAACCACGCGGGCTCCATGTATTCGAGCAGGCCCTCTCTGCCGCCTTCGCGGCCATATCCGCTTTCGCGGTAACCACCAAATCCGCACGCTGCGTCAAACAGATTGGTGCAGTTCACCCATACGACGCCGGCTTTGAGTTGTGCGGCCACGTGAAGCGCAACATTAATATTTTCGCTCCACACGCACGAAGCCAAGCCATACACCGTGTTGTTGGCCAGTTCCACAGCTTCTTTCGGAGTGCGGAAAGTCATCGCTGCCAGAACCGGACCGAAAATTTCCTGCTGCGCGCAAATGGAAGTTGGGTGCACATTGCTGAGCAGAGTCGGCGGAAAATAAAAACCGCGCGAAGGCAACGCAACTTGCGGTTGCCAGCACGTTGCCCCGTCCGCGACGCCTTGCGCCACCATGCGATGAATTCGATCCAATTGCACGCGAGCGACGATCGCGCCAATGTCGATGGCCTTATCCATAGGGTCACCAATGCGTAAGCTGCTCATGCGCTCGCGAATCTTCGACATCAAGGGCTCGGCAATGCTCTCCTGCATCAAGAGGCGCGAACCCGCGCAGCACACCTGCCCCTGGTTGAACCAGATTCCATCGACCAGACCTTCGACCGCGCTGTCCAAGTCCGCGTCTTCGAAGACTATGAATGGAGATTTGCCACCGAGTTCGAGGGAGAGACGTTTGTGGCTGGCTGCAGTCGCGGCGCGAATTGCGCGGCCGACTTCCGTCGATCCCGTGAAGGCAATCTTGTCGACGTCAGGATGCTTTACCAGCGCTTCGCCGGTTGAGCCGTCCCCCGTCACAACGTTGACGACTCCGGGCGGCAAACCTGCCTCCACGCAAAGTTCAGCAAAAGCAAGCGCAGTGAGCGGAGTAAACTCAGCGGGCTTCAAAATAACCGTGTTCCCCGTCGCCAGCGCAGGCGCAATTTTCCACGCCAACATAAGCAGCGGAAAATTCCACGGAATAATCTGGCCTACTACGCCACAAGGCTCGTACTCTGGAAATTCCTGCGCAAGCAATTGCGCCCAACCAGCGTGGTAATAAAAATGACGCGCCACCAGCGGAATATCGATGTCACGGCTCTCGCGGATGGGCTTGCCGTTGTCCATGGTTTCGAGCACCGCGAGCAGCCGCGAATGTTTCTGTACCAGCCGCGCCAGTGCGTAAAGATAGCGGGCGCGGGCGTGCGGAGTAAGTGCCCTCCACTTCGGAGAAGCAGCCCGCGCCGCGCGAACGGCAGTGTCGATATCCCCAACTCCTCCTTGAGCAACCGCAGCCAGCCTTTCGCCGTTTGAAGGATCGAGTGTGTCGAAATATTCCTCAGCCGCAGGTGGTCGCCAGGCACCGCCGATAAAAAGTCCGAAGCGCCGGCCATGGCGCTCCAGCCACGTCATCGCCTCTTTCGGATCTTCCGGAGCGGGTCCGTATTCCATCGCGACAAATTTGTCTGCAATGCTCATTGAGCTCCGCTCACTTTTTCTGGTTGCACTCTTCTCATATTGATTTGGCCATCGCCTATCTAATTTTCTTAAGCAAGGGGATGGCGATAGTCCGCTGAGTATCGGCCGGTGGCGTAATGCTCCAACTGCCGTTCAATATCTCCTAGCAAGCCGCTCGCCCCAAAGCGGAAAAGCTCTGCACGCATCCACGACACACCGAGCTCTTCTCTCATCATGGCCAGCCAATCGATGGATTGTTTTGCCGTGCGAATGCCTCCGGCAGGCTTGAAGCCGACGGCCATTCCGGTTTGCTGCGCGTATTCGCGAATGGCGCGAACCATAACCAGGCTCACCGGCAGCGTCGCATTTGTCGCTTCCTTACCAGTGGAGGTCTTGATGAAGTCCGCTCCCGCCATCATGGCGACGAAGCTGGCGCGGGCCACATTGCGCAATGTGAGCAGATCGCCCGTACCCAAAATAACTTTCATGTGAGCCGCTCCGCACGCTTGTTTAAAAGTAGATACTTCGTCGTAAAGTGCCTGCCAGCGTCCGCCGAAAACATGGCCGCGGGTAATCACGACATCGATCTCATGAGCGCCAGCTTCCACGGAACGGCGGATTTCTCCCACACGTTCCGCAAGTGGAGATAGGCCCGCGGGAAATCCGGTAGAAACGGCGGCAACGCGAACGCCGCTTCCTTCAAGGGCATGCAGCGCGGTCTCAATGAACGTGTGATAAACGCAAACCGCGCCCACCTTGATGCCGAGCTCTTCCACTCCAAGCTTCTGTGCTAGTTCTTGTTGAATGGGATGCCGCGCCTTCGCGCACAACCTTCGCACGCGCTCCTCAGTGTCATCGCCAGAGAGCGTGGTCAAATCCATGCAAGTGATCGCTCTCAGTAACCACGCAGCCTGCCATTCTTTCTTTACCGTACGGCGGGCAACCTGCGATTGCGTGCGCCGTTCGACAGCGCTGGTGTTCACTCGAACTTCCTGAAGCCAATTCAAATCGAGAGGAATACCAGAATTCGACAACAGCGGACGCCCGGCGAGTGTGGCGATCGCGTTCGGAGCGTGCTGTTCGCGAGACGCTAGGGTGCTGCCTGTTTTTCCAGCGACGCTGGGATAATCCTGATCGAACGACATAGCGGCTCTCAGCGATACCGATTCTTTGGAATGCGACCAACCTGATCGCTAATGCGGAGGCCCATTCCTCAGTGCATTGTACGGCAGCTCACCAGGCAACGCGAATTGGATGCGGGTTTCTCACTTCGAGCGCCGGTCGCTAACGCATGAGGGCTTTGGTTCAGGATTTCACCTTCAGGACTTACATCGAAGGTTTACAATGGCGCACGATACGGCGATCGCTTCGAGCCGCTTCGTGTCCCGGTTGCGAGCGCACTCGTTCCGCTAATGAGCAAAAAGAAAACTTCAACGAAGCATCGCAAGAAGCTGGAGCAGGCGGCTCTCCAAGTAATGAAGAACGCGCATGCCCCCTATTCCAAATTTCGCGTAGGTGCAGCGATTTTGCTAACCAACGGCAAAATCTTTGTTGGCTGCAACGTAGAGAACGCTTCCTATGGAATGACGAACTGCGCGGAGCGAACCGCAATTTTTTCGGCAGTCGCCGAACTGGGCCCAAAGATTCAAATCCAAGCCGTGGCGGTTGCCAACGATCACGGGGTTGCTTGCTCGCCTTGCGGTGCATGCCGCCAAGTGATCTACGAATTTGGTCCCGATGCGACCATCTTTTTCCGGGGTGCGAATGGGCCTAAACAGGCGCACATTACCGAACTTCTACCCGAGGGATTTCGCCTCCAGTGAAGCAGAAATCTTTTACCCCGCAAACGTTTCGCGCGATTGATGTGATTCGTAAAAAGCGCGACGGCCTGGAGCTATCGCAAAATGAAATCGAAGGTCTGGTCAACGCCTACACTAATGGCGACATTCCCGACTACCAAGTGTCTGCGTGGCTGATGGCGGTGGTGCTCAAGGGCATGACGCGAGCGGAGACGGCAGCGCTTACCGACGCAATGCTTCATTCGGGCAACGTGCTCGATTTTTCTTCGCTGCCGGCGAAGAAAGTCGACAAGCATTCGACCGGCGGAGTCGGCGATAAAACATCGCTGGTTCTGGCTCCTCTGGCCGCCGCCGCGGGCATTGCAGTTCCGATGATCAGCGGTCGGGGTCTTGGTCATACCGGTGGCACGCTCGACAAGCTGGAAGCAATCCCGGGATTCAATGTGAATCTTTCTGTGATGGAATTTCGTCACGTGCTGGAAACTTGTGGCTGCGCCATGATTGGGCAGACAGCAGAAATTGCTCCCGCAGATCGCAAGCTTTACGCGTTGCGCGATGTCACCGGCACCGTTGAGAGTCCCTACTTGATTTGCGCGTCGATCATGAGCAAGAAACTTGCCGAGGGCATTGATGGGCTGGTTCTCGACGTGAAGACGGGATCTGGCGCATTCATGAAGAGCGAAAAAGATGCAGTGTTCCTGGCCGAACTGATGGTCGAAACCGGTGAGCGCATGGGCAAACAAATGGTGGCGCTCATCACGGATATGGATCAACCGCTCGGAAATAAGATTGGCAACGCACTGGAGGTACAAGAGGTTCTGGAAGTCTTGCGTGGCGACGGACCAGAGGATTTAAAGGAACTTTGCCTCGAACTCGCCGCATGGATGTTGCATCTCGGCGGCATGGCGAGCACGGTTGCAGAAGGAAAACGACAGAGCGCCAAATTGATTTCTTCCGGCAAAGCTCTGGAAAAATTTCGTCAAATGATCGAACTGCAGGGCGGAGATGCGAGAATCATTGACGATCCTAAATTACTTCCTCGGGCGCAACACGCGATGCCGGTGCTAAGTACAAAAGCGGGATACGTGAACTCGATGCAGTGTGAAGATATTGGCACCGCGTGCGTCATTCTCGGCGGAGGGCGCGAGCGCAAGGAAGACTCCGTAAATCCAGCGGTTGGAATTGTGCTGCACAAGAAAGTTGCAGATCGGGTCTCCGCCGGCGAGCCTCTGGCAACCATTCACTACGATGCGGAGGCCCAAGCCGTGCGAGCTCGGCAACTGATTGAGGCGAGTTGTATGGTGACGGATGCGCCGCCGTCGGCAAAAAGGCCGCTTATTCACAAAGTGATAAGCAGCGGAGTGATCGCGAAGTCCGCGGAGAGAAACTGAAATGGGACGATTCACGGGAATTCTTGGCCTTCTGACGATGCTCGGATTTGCCTACATCTTTTCCACGAACCGTCGCGCCATTCGCCTGAAAACAATCGCCTGGGGTTTAGGCTTGCAATTCGCCTTCGCGGTCATGGTATTAAGAGTGAACGCCGGACGCGTGCTTTTTCAGAAAGCCGGAGACGGCGTCACCAGGCTGTTGAGTTATGCCTACGCCGGTTCACATTTTGTATTTGGAGATCTGGCCAAGCCTGGGTCGCAACTCGGATACTTCGCCTTCGGAGTATTGCCGACCGTCATCTTCATCGCGGCCTTCTTCGCTGTGCTGTATCACTTCGGCATCATGCAAATCATCATCAGGATCTTTGCCTGGGTCATGACGCGCGTGATGGGAGCGAGCGGCGCAGAATCCCTAAATGTCGCAGCCAGTATTTTTATGGGGCAGACGGAAGCGCCGCTGACGATTCGACCGTTCTTGCCAGACTTGACTCGCTCGGAATTGATGACCGTAATGACCAGCGGCATGGCACACGTTTCCGGCGGAATCATGGCAGCCTATATTGCGTTTGGCATTGATCCCAAGCATCTTTTGAGCGCGGTAATCATGACCGCGCCGGGAACTCTGTTAATGGCAAAAATGTTGGTGCCGGAAACGGAGCAGGCGCGTACTGCCGGCAAAGTCGTTATGAGCAGCGAAGAAGAGAAGGCAGAAAAAGAGGAAAACCTGCTGGGCGCAATTTCTCGCGGTACCACCGATGGTTTGCACCTCGCCCTCAACATCGCGGCGATGTTGATTTCATTCCTGGCATTGATCGCGCTCACTAATGGGATTTTCGGCGGCATTCATAATCACATCGCCTGGTTTCCACAGAGTCTGGAACAAATTTTTGGAGTCATCTTCGCTCCCGTAGCTTGGGTGATCGGCATTCCCGCGCATGACTGCAGAATCATCGGCAACCTTCTCGGTACGCGCATGGTATTGAACGAACTGGTCGCATTTTCCATGCTGGGCGCCCAAAAAGCTGCGCTCGATCCCCGGTCGGTAACGATTGCCACATTCGCGTTGTGCGGCTTTGCCAATCTCAGTTCGATTGGAATTCAAATCGGAGGGATTGGCGCTCTTGCTCCTAACAAGAGAGGCGAACTAGCGCGGCTGGGAGTACGCGCGATGCTGGCGGGAACGATGGCAAATTTAATGTCGGCCTCGATTGCCGGTATGCTGTTATAAAACTCATCGCAAAATCATTTTCAAGAGGGGCTCTGCGTGAATCGATTCTCCGCTATTTGCATTCTGATTCCATTTATTCTGCTGGCTAGCGCCTTGAGCCAGACGCCGCAACGGATCATTATCGATACCGACCCCGGTGTCGATGACGCGATGGCGATTTTGCTGGCTCTGAATTCGCCCGAACTCAAAGTCGAAGCGCTGACGGTTGTTCCCGGAAATGTAGACAGCCAACAGGGTTTGGAAAACGCGCTGAAGTTAGTTTCTTTAGCCGGACGGTGCGACTTGCCCGTGGCGCGGGGAGCGCAGCATCCACTGAATCAGAAATTGATTACTGCCCAATTCTGGCACGGAAAAAATGGACTTGCAAACGTAGAGTTGCCGGCCTCGAACTGCAAAGCCGATTCGCGTTTCGGCCCGGATCTGATCATCGAACTGATTCATAAATATCCACACGAAGTTACGCTGGTTCCCGTCGGACCGCTTACGAACATCGCGCTCGCCGTTTCCAAAGACCCATCGATCGTGCCGCTGGTAAAAAATATTGTGATCATGGGCGGCTCAATCGGCGGAGGAAATGTGAATGGGGCCGCCGAAGCCAATGTTTATAACGATCCGGAGGCTGCAGCGATTGTGTTCAATGCCGGCTGGATGGTCACAATGGTGGGATCGGATGTGGGAGAGCGCACGCTGATCACGCGCAAGTATCTCGCCGAACTGCAGTCGTTGCATGGTCCGCAAAGCGACTTCATTGCCAAACTGGCGGATTTTTATTTGACGCGCTCCGAAAAGAGCGGCTACCAGGGCGCTGCCATGTACGACCCGTTGGCGGTCGGAGTTGTAATCGATCCCACGCTGGTGACCCTGAAAGATATGCACGTGGATGTGGAGACCAGAGGCGAGTTCACGCGCGGGGAAACGGTAGCGAATCGCATGGGATCGGACGAAAAAAACGTGCTGCACGGCGATCACTACGAAATCGAAGGCGTCATTGAATTGAAGCCGAATGCCCGAGTCTGCCTGGCATCGAACGCGGACCGCTTCCTTCAACTATTCATCAGCCGCATCAAAGGAAAATAGATTCGCGATTCCGGTTCATCCGTTGGCACGCGCGACCAGAAGAATGGCCAGCGCGTAAGAAATAAACATGAGCGCCAGATAAGTTTTCGCGCGAGCACCCGAGCCGGCAAATTCCTTCCACGCCAAAACTCCCCACAGCGCTGCGACCATAGGCGCAGACTGCCCAATGGCGTAGGAAATCGCGAAACTGGTCGACTTGCCCGCGACCACATTGAACACCGTCCCCGTTCCCCAGATGATCCCTCCCAGCAATCCCAGCAGATGTCCCGAGGGAGCGGCGTTGAAAAATCCGCTGAAGTTCACCGGTTCGCCGGCCAAAGGCTTCTTCATGAAATACAGATTCCAGATAAAACACGACAACAGCGCGCCCAGCGTCAGGAACACGACGGAACTGTAGGGCGTCAGCGCATTCCCTCGCGTGGTTCCATAAGTCGTGAATGGGCTCCACAATCCCATCAACGCTCCGGAAACAATGCAGGTTACGATGCTCTTGCGCGATACGGACCGCCCCGCGCTGATCAGGCTGCCGTACGCCTTGCCGTCGAGAATCACCGCTATCAGCGCGCAAGCCACGCCGCCCGCGAGAAAAACCAGATTGCCCCTCGGCTGCAGAATGTAATTCAGCAGCGTTCCCACCACCAGCGCGATTCCAATCGAAATCGGAAACGCCACTGCTAATCCCGCCATATCGATTGCCGCCACCAGCAACAGGTTCGCCAAGTTAAAAATTGCCCCGCCCACAAGCGTAGAAATAATGTTCGCAGATGTCCGCGCTTTGAACGTTATTTACGAAACTCGTCGAGTCGTGCCCGCTGCTGCCCATGGTGAAAGCGAGAATCAGAGAAATCAGAAAAATACCGATCGCATAGTCCCAGTAAAAAAGTTCGAAACGATAATTCTTGACGCCCTTGTAGGTGTTGGCCCAGGAACCCCAGCAAATCGCGCTGATAATCATCATCAACAGCGCGATGGTTAAACTCGGCGGCGTGAACATTCGTTGTCTCCTGCGGAAAACGTGTAACTGTACTCTTCTTCTAAGCCGGCCACAAGGCAGAGTCCTGACGTGCACAAAAACTGGTCTGCTATGCTACGCCCGTGGCTCGCACATTTCTCATCGATACCGATACTGCTTCCGATGACGCTGTTGCCTTGATTATGGCCCTGCGCGCGCCCGATGTTCGCGTGGCCGCGATTACAGTCGTCGCCGGCAACGTCAACGTCCATCAAGCCACGCGCAACGCGCTCTATACAGTTGAACTTTGCGGCGCGCATGTCCCCGTTTATTCCGGAGCGGCGAAGCCCATGCTGCGCACCTATCAGGATGCGACCTGGTTTCATGGGCGCGATGGATTGGGCGATCACAATTATCCCGCGCCCCGGCAATCTGCGGAAAAATTGCATGCCGTCGACGCCATCATCGATACGATTGAAAAAAATCCCGGTCTTGTTCTCGTCACGCTCGGGCCTTTGACTAACATCGCGCTGGCTTTGTCGAAGAGTCCCGAGATTGCAGCAAGAGTCAACCGCTGCGTTGTGATGGGCGGAGCGCCGTGCTGCGAAGGCAACGTCACCCCCGCAGCGGAGTACAACATCTGGGTCGATCCGGAGGCGGCGCGCATCGTCATGCACAGTGGCCTTCCCGTGGAATTGATCGGATGGCAACTTTCCCGCGGAGACGGCGTGCTGGACGAAGGCGATATCGCGCACATTCAAGAATTCAAAACCAAACTCGCCCACTTCGCGATTGAGTGCAACAGTCACGCCCGCGAAGCGTACAAAATTCAAACCGGGGAAGATGGAATCTGCCTGCCTGACCCGGTCGCGATGTGCCTGGCGCTCGATCCGTCGGTGGGTGCAGAGTGGAGCGAGCATTGGCTAGAGGTGGAAACTCAGAGCGACCTGACGCGCGGCATGACAATTGTGGATCGCCTGAACGTTGCCGACGATGAGCGGAACCATGCGGTGTGGGCGCAAGCGCTTGCGGGAAGACGGTCGAAAATCTGCTGGAGCATCGACAGCGAGCGCTGGAAAGAGACGCTTTACGCGGCCCTTCGATAAATAAGACTTCGATAGAAGATCTATAGAAAAAATCAGCCGTTTACTTGCGCGTAGGTCGCGCGTCGCAGAAATTCTCCCTGTCCGGCTCGTCCCAGAAATGTTTCCCCATCCACCACAATTTGTCCGCGTGATAGAACCACATCCGGCATCCCCGTCACCTGAATACCCTCGAACATCGAGTAATCGACGCGCATGTGATGCGTTTTGGCGCTGATGGTGTGTTTGCGTTTGGGATCGAAAATCACAAGATCGGCGTCGCTGCCAACGGCAATCGTACCTTTGCGCGGATACAAACCAAAAAGCTTGGCCGGCATGGTCGAAACAAGTTCCACAAAACGGTTCGCATTGAATCGGCCGCTGGCAACGCCGCCGGAGTAAATCAAACTCATGCGATGCTCCACGCCCGGGCCGCCATTAGGAATCTTCGTGAAATCGTCTCGCCCCATTTCCTTCTGTTCCTTGAAACAAAACGGACAATGATCCGTAGAAACAACCTGCAGGTGATCGTGCTTGAGGCCACTCCACAATTTCTCCTGATTCCATTTCTCGCGCAGCGGCGGAGTGAACACATACTTCGCAGCTTCGAAACCCGGAGCATCCATATTTTCGAGGGAGAGATATAAGTACTGCGGACAGGTCTCGGCGTAAACCGGAAGTCCGCGGTCGCGCGCCTCGCGCACTTTTTCGAGGGCATCGTTACAGCTTAAGTGCACGATGTAAATCGGCGCTCCCGCCATCTCGGCCAGCGCAATGGCGCGTCCTACGGCCTCTGCCTCGGCGGTAGTGGGCCGAGTTAAGGCATGAAATTTCGGCGCACGTTTTCCTGCCGCCAGGGCTTGTTGCACGATGACGTCAATCGCGCTGCCATTTTCCGCGTGCATGCAAACCAACCCGCCATTTTTCGCAGTCGTTTGCAGCGCTTTGAAAATGCTGCCATCGTCGAGCATGAACACACCGGGATACGCCATAAAGAGCTTGAAGCTGGTCACACCTTCGTGCACCAGATCGTTCATCTCCGAAAGTTGCCCGCCCGACACGTCGGTAACGATGCAATGGAAAGCGTAATCGCAGGTGGCTTTGCTCGAAGCTTTGCTCATCCACGTGTCAAAAGCCTGGCGCAGAGGTTGACCCTTGTATTGAATCGCGAAGTCGATGAGCGTGGTTGTGCCGCCAAACGCCGCGGCCCGCGTGCCGGTTTCAAAATCGTCGGCGCTGGTCGTGCCGCCGAAAGGCATATCGAGATGCGTATGCACATCGATGCCGCCGGGGAGCACGAGTTTTCCCGACGCATCCAAAAGTTTCGTCGCATTCTGCCCTGGAAGAGCAGTTCCAATCGCGGTGATCTTTCCGTTTTCGATGGCGATGTCAGCCTTGTATGTATCGGTCGCCGTAACCACAGAACCATTTTTAATGATCGTGTCGAAACCCATCGCTTCCTCCGTCGGTTGACTCGTCTGCGCGGATGCGCGAAAGAACTCTATGCTACACTGCCGGACTCTACTGATTCACAGCGAGCTGTTCACGTCGTCATTAAGGGATCCCGCTATGAAATTCGGCTTTGCACTCAAGCCCGACATCTCCATCGAACGCATCGTCGGCCTGACGCGGCAGGCGGAGAGCGCCGGATTCGAATACGGGTGGGTCTTCGATTCCCATGTTTTGTGGAAGGAGCCGTATCCGCTCCTCACCCTGATGGCCATGAACACTCAGCGAATGCGGCTCGGTACATGCGTCACCAATCCCGCGACGCGCGACCTGACCGTGACCGCCAGCTTATTCGCGACTCTGAATCTGATTTCTGGTGGACGAATGGAATTGGGGATCGGCCGCGGCGACAGTTCGCGGCGCGTAATGGGTAAAAAGCCGGTGAGTTGGTCGCAACTGGAAACGGCGGTCACGGAGTTTCGCGATCTTACCTCCGGAAAAGAAGTGCAGCACGATGGTCAACCCACGCGTCTCAGCTGGGCAAAAAATTCTCCGCGAGTTTGGATTGCCGGCTACGGTCCCAAGGTTCTGCACATGGCCGGGCGAGTGGCCGACGGAATTATTCTCCAGTTCGCCGATCCGGCTTTAATCGCATGGTGCATGGGTTTCGTGAAAGAAGGCGCGCGTGCCGCGGGACGGGACCCGAGCAGCATCGAAGTGATGTCGGCCGCTCCCGTGTGGATGTCGAACGACTTGGGTGTTGCACGCGAACGAGTGCGATGGTTTCCCGCGCTGGTCTCGAACCATGTCATGGATTTGATACGGCAATACAAGCCGGAAGAATTGCCCCCCGCGTTGACTTCGTTTGTGCAGGATCGCGGGCACTACGATTATCAGCATCACTGCGAAGTCGGCAGCGACAATGCGGACTTTGTTTCTGACGAAGTGATCGATCGCTTTTGCCTGGTTGGTCCGGCTGAGGCTCACCGCAAGAAATTGCGCGAACTCGCGTCCGTCGGCGTTACGCAGTTCAACATCTATCTGATGTGCGGCGATGAAGAGCAAACCTTGGTGGATTACCAGCGCGACATTTTGCCTGAGTTTCTGGGCAAGAAGTAG
The DNA here is from genome assembly GCA_963801885.1 of uncultured Acidobacteriaceae bacterium. Lineage (GTDB taxonomy): Bacteria > Acidobacteriota > Terriglobia > Terriglobales > Acidobacteriaceae > Sulfotelmatobacter. The sequence goes on along the minus strand of CAWDGL010000007.1, from coordinate 183,387 downwards.
TTTTCGGCGCAACGAAAGGCCGCGCCTTTCGGGGAAAATGTTTAAATCGTAGCAGTGCGGGTTCCGCGCATCATCACATAATAAGCGACGAAGGAAACGGCGAAGCCGACGAACCAGGAATAATCGTAGAGTGCGCGTACAGATGGAATCGCCAGTCCGGCGAGCGCCGTGCCCGCTCCTAGCGCCAACGCAATAACGGCGCGCCAGTTGAATCCACGCGAATACTCGTAAGTCCCGTCACGAAGATATAAATCGTCGACCACGAGTACGCGCCTGCGGATGACGAAGTAATCGCAAATCATGATCCCCGCCACCGGCCCGAGAAATGCCGCGTACCCGCCCAGCCAGCCGAGAACAAACGTGCTGTAGTTGGCGAGCAATTTCCATGGCATCAGCGCAATTCCCATGAAACAGGTGATGACTCCGCCTGTGCGAAAGCTGATTCCTCGCGGCCACAAGTTGGAAAAATCATTCGCCGGTGAAACCACATTCGCCCCGATGTTGACGTTGAGCGTAGCCAGCAGAATCGCGATCAGCGAAATTACCACGGCCACGGGGGAATGAAAGCGGCTGAGCAGTTCTACCGGATTCCAGATTGCAGTTCCGTAAACCACAACCGTGGCTGACGTCACCACAATTCCAACGAATGCGTAAAGCGTCATCGTCGTGGGCAATGCCAGCGCCTGACCGATCATTTGCTCGCGTTGATTGCGTGCAAATCGCGTGAAGTCGGGAATATTCAACGAAATCGTGGCCCAGAAACCCACCGTCCCATTCAGCGCAGGGATCAGGAACTTCAAGAAGTCGGGAAACGTGGTGAAGCGCGAAGGCACCGAGAACATTGGACCGAAGCCGCCCGCCGAACGGTAAGCCCATCCCAACAGCAACAATCCCACTCCCAGCAAAATCGGCGCGCTAATGCCTTGCAGAACTCTGATGTATTCAATTCCTTTCAGTACAACAGCGAGATTGATCAGCCAGAAAACAAAAAAGCAGACCGCCGGCCCATAGGCGAAGTTTTTCCAGCCGGGAGCCAGCGTTGCGAGCAGAGTGCTGATCGCTTCGCCGCCAATCCACGCTTGAATGCCGAACCATCCACAGGCGACCAGCGCGCGCAACACCGCGGCGATATTCGCGCCCAACACTCCGAAGGATGCGCGAGCCAGAACAGGGAAAGGAATTCCATACTTCGCGCCGGGATGCGAATTCAGCAGCATCGGCCCCAGCACAATCACGTTGCCGATAAAAATGGTCGCGACCGCCTGCTTCCAGTTCATTCCCCCTTGAATCAAACTGGCGGCCAACATATAGGTGAGAATGTTGACCGACATCGAAATCCAGAGAGCCGCGAAGTTATACGTTCCCCAGTGGCGGCGTTCAGCGCTGGCGGGCGCGAGGTCTTCGTTATAAAGAGGGCTGGATTCGATGCGGGAACGAAGTTCAGTCATTGGCATCCAGGATTCGCGAATCAGTCAGCCGCGGCGGAACTTCGGGGAGAGGTTCCGCTCTGTGTTGTCAATGGTCCGTAGCTTTCCGGCCGGCGATCGCGGAAGAACTGCCAGACCTTTCGAACTTCGGCGATCATGTCGAGATCGAGATCTGCGACCACAACTTCGTCTTTATCGCGGCTCGCCTGAGCGATGATTTTTCCGCGCGGATTGCAGAAATAACTTTTGCCGTAGAATTCGCCGATGCTCCACGGCTTCTCTGTGCCGACGCGATTGATCGCTCCCACAAAGTAGCCGTTGGCGACGGCGTGCGCGGGTTGTTCGAGTTCCCACAAATATTCCGACAGCCCGGCCACAGTCGCCGAGGGATTGAACACGATCTCCGCGCCGTTTAGTCCGAGCACGCGAGCTCCCTCAGGAAAATGGCGGTCGTAACAGATGTAAACGCCCACGCGCGCATATTTAGTTTCGAAAACCGGATAACCAAGATCGCCAGGTGTGAAATAAAACTTCTCCCAGAATCCGGGATGGCAGTGCGGGATGTGATGCTTGCGGTACTTGCCGAGATATTTTCCATCCGCGTCGATTACCGCGGCCGTGTTGAAATAGACCCCGGGCATTTGCTCTTCGTACACCGGAACCACGATTACCATGTGATGTTTCGCCGCAACTTTCTGCATCAGGCGCGTGGTCGGTCCGTCGGGCACTCGTTCAGTCAGGTCGTACCAGCGCGCATTTTGTTCCGCACAAAAATATGGACCGTAAAAAAGTTCCTGCAGGCAAAGAATCTGCGCCTTCTTGCGCGCGGCCTGCTCGATCAGCTTCAGATGCTTGTCGATCATCGCCTTTCGAATTTCCGCGAGCGGCCGGTCGGTGGAAATCGCGTTGCTGGCTTGAATCAAGGCACAGCGGACATTGCGCGGCATGTGACCTCCCAGAACTAATCGTCGAGGAAGAAAACTATAGCAGAAGCATTCGGTTCATTCTCTGTCGCGGACTGCCACGTCACCACTCATTGACATGCTCTGTGTGCGCTGAATAGACTCGCGGTTTCGTAATCTTCCAAGAACCTATGGCACGTCGCCCCAAGATCGCGGTGGTTGGCAGCGCCAACATCGACCTGACCACTTTCACGAATCAATTCCCTAAGCCGGGCGAAACCATCTTTGGCCAAAGGTTCGACCTGGGTTTCGGAGGTAAGGGCGCGAATCAGGCCGTGGCGGCGCGGCTTTGCGGTGCGGAAGTTTTCATGGTGGCTCGAGTCGGCGATGACCTGTTCGGTCCCGCGACGATTGAAAATTTTCGCAAGCAGGGAATTGATACCACTCACGTTAAGCAAGTTGAAGGGCTGTCGAGCGGCGTGGCGCCGATCTTCGTGGAACCGAATGGTCAGAATCGCATCCTGGTTGTGAAGGGAGCGAATGATGCGCTCAAGCCCGCCGACGTTGACGCCGCCGCCGAAACGCTGAAGGCCGCTGACTGCATTGTGCTGCAGTTCGAGATTCCGTTGGAGACGGTTTACTACACAATCCAATTTGCTCGCCGACATGGAATCCGCTGCATTCTCAATCCTGCGCCCGCTCAGCCAGTCGAATTATCGGCGCTGAAGGACCTGGATTATTTTGTTCCCAATGAGAGCGAAGCTGAAACCATTACCGGGAAAACGGCGAAAGACCCTGCAGACGCGAAAAAGTGCGCCCAAGAGTTCTTGGCTTCTGGCGTGAGGCGCGTGATTATCACCTTGGGTGCGAATGGATCGCTGCTTGCCAGCGCGGATGGCAGCGAACATCTCCCGCACTTCCAGGTGAACAGCGTTGACAGTTCCGGCGCGGGTGACGCTTTCATTGGAAGCTTTGCCGTATTTCTTGGCGAGGGCATTCCAGAACGGGAAGCGGTGCGCCGCGCGAATCTCTATGCGGCCTTATCCACAACCGGCGTGGGAACGCAGAAATCGTTTTATGAACGTGCGCGCTTTGACGGCGAGTTAGCTGCGCGATCCTAGGTCCCGCGGTTCCGCTTTTTCCCTGACCAGTAATCGGTTTTCTGAATTTGCAGCTGCAAAAGATTGGGCCGCGACCGTGCCCACTTCAGCGACGAAAAATCTTGACTAAATAGCATCCGGGGATTTATAAGCAGCAATCCGCAGTCCCGGCGCCTCTCAGTTCTCTCTGGAACCGGGAGGATCTTTTCTTTTCGCGTGGTACCACCGAGAGGGTTCAAGAAATGTCGAGCCAGAAGATGCGTCTCGCAGTGTATCTGTTTTCACTGGTGTTCCTGTTTAGCGCCCGGCTGCACGGTCAGGCTACCGGCAGTTTTTCGGGTACGGTTTCTGACAACTCTGGCGCTGTCGTAGCGGGCGCCAAGGTCACTGTCACCGCTCAAGCCACGAACCTCTCGCGCGATACAACCACCGACGATACCGGACACTTCCTTGTTCCTTTGCTCGCTGTTGGCGATTACGCAATTCGAGTGGAAGCCTCAGGTTTCAAGCCGTCCGAAGCGAAAGACGTCCGTCTGCAGATCGACGAACACCGCGAACTCAATTTCAAACTCGTACCCGCATCGGTCAGCACCAGCGTGGAAGTCAACGCGACGGAAGTCGCGGTCGAGACAACGACTCCAACCCTCGGTCAAGTCATCACCTCCGAAGAGGTCGCCGAACTTCCGCTCAACGGAAGGAACTTCGTGCAACTCGCGACGCTTACCCCGGGTACGACTGCGTCCACCAGCCCGGTAAGTTTTTTCACGAATGCGGCCAGTAGCGAAGCGGCTACGCGCGGATCGTTTTCGCTTTCCGTCGGTGGTTCTCGCGAGCAGGAAACCGATTGGCTGCTCGACGGAAATGACAACAATCAGCTGGATGAGGGCGGGATCGCAATTTTTCCTGATATCGACGACATCCAGGAATTCAAAGTGCTCACGTACAACTACTCTGCGGAATACGGAGAGCGCGCTGGCCCAACCGTATTGGTCACGACCAAGTCGGGTGCAAATCTATTTCATGGATCTTTGTTCGAGTACTTTCGCAATACCAAGCTCGACGCATCTCCTTATTTCGCCACGTCCGCACAGAAATTCAATCTCAACCAGTTTGGCGGATCGCTGGGCGGCCCCATCAAGAGAGACAAAACTTTTTTCTTTGCTGACTATCAGGCCAAGATGCAACGCGAGGGCGTGACCTTCACGGGTTTTGTACCGACGCCGGCGATGACGACGCCAGACGCCAACGGCGATTACGATTTCACCAATAACCCCCTTGGAATACAACTTGCGAATCCGTATGCCACCGGAGCGGAACCCACGACTTTTCAGTGTTCGTCGGGCACTACTCCCGAGCCTGTGCTTCCAGATGGCAGCCAGACACCCGGCACGACTTGTAACGTCATCCCTAAAGCTTTAATCAATCCCATCGGTGCAAAAGTAGCCCAGCTTTATCCCGCGCCCAATGCCAGCAATTCGAGTTTCAATTACGTCAACCAGCCGGTGCGCAAGCTCAATGAAGGAACCTGGGACATTCGGCTCGATCACAATTTCTCCAATAAAGATTCGGCGTTTGCCCGCTTCAGTTACGACCAAGCCACAAACTTCGTCCCCGGCGGTTCGCCCACGTGGTCTGAGGCCAATGCCTTCGGAAGCAATCAGTACATCAACAATCATGGCCGTAATGCGGTCATCAACGAAACTCACGTCTTTTCGCCCAATCTCATCAACCAGGCGATGGTCGGTTACAGCCGCATCTTCAATCACATTCTTTCATTTGGCACCGGCAGTTGCGAAGCCGCGAACATCGGTATCCCGGGCGCCAATTTGGGCGCGAAGTGCGATTCCATTACTGGATATCCGGCAAGCCTGAATCAGGCGACGAAGGATTGTGAAAGCTGCGGTATGACTTCATTCCAGATGTCCAGCTATTTCTCCGTAGGCGATCGCGGCTATGCGCCTTATCAAGGCGGAACAAACGTCTATTCCGTCGGCGACACTCTGGATTGGATTCACGGCAAGCACAACGTCCGCTTCGGTGCCACCTATCGCGCCGAGGAAATGAACGTGCGCAATAATGCCTTTCAAGACGGGTATGTGGTAGAAGCCGGTCTGGCAACTGGAGACGATATCGCCGATCTTTTGTTGGGCAGTACGGGAGTTTTCGCCGCCCACGATCAAACATTCCTCGGAGCTACCACCGGCCGCCGCTGGAAACTCATTCGTCCTTTCGTCCAGGACGATTGGCGCGCCACTTCTAATCTCACGGTGAACATTGGACTGGCGTGGGCTCTGGCCACTCCGGAGACTGAAGTTGAAAATCGTCAGGCGAACTACAACATCCAAAATCTGAAATGGTATGTGCCGTCGGGCAGTCCCACCCTGAGTAGCTGCACGAACTGCATCACAACCGACGGGCGCGTCGGCATTCAATTCGATAAGACTGCTCTCGAGCCCCGCATCGGCTTCTCCTGGAAGCCCATGGGCAGCGATAAGACTGCAATTCGAGCGGGCTATGCGATCTTTCACGATTCCGCGTGGAACCAGGGCGGACAAGGGCTATGGCAGAACCCCCCGTATTACGCCGAGATTGATCCCGACAGCTATCCGAATGTGCTGCTAACACCGTTCTTCTCCTCCACGGGTCTTTGCAATCCTTACGGGAACACTCAGTGCGGACTGTCGTACGGTTTCCAAGAGGCCACTCCGACAAATCCAGCATGTCCTCCGGCCGGTATCCTGACTGGCCCGGTGAATCCTGCCTGTTACACCGGGACCATTCAATCCGCAAACCTGAATTTTAAGCAGGGTATGGTCCAGCAGTACAACCTCAACATAGAACACCAGCTTCCCGGGAATGTTGTCCTCACGGTCGGGTACGCCGGGTCTCGCAGTCAACATATTCTGGTCAGCCAGGAGAACGAAAACCTTAACGATCCTAATGCCTGCCCGGACGGCTTTACGCCGGTGGCTGGTTATACGCTGGGCTGCGGTCTGGGGTACTTTCCCTTCGCGGCACCGTATCAGACCGTTGCCAGCAACAACAGCGTAGGCAATGCCCGCTATGATTCTCTCGAAGTCAAAGCTGAGACCAAGAGCGCGCGGCACGGTCTCTATGCGCTGCTCGGGTACACGTGGTCTCGCACATTCGATTCCGGAATGCCTGACGGATTGGGCACGAATCCCGGCGCGACTTATTGGCCTTTGCCGGGGACCAAGCGGCTTGACTGGGGTCTTTCCGGGTTAAATTTGAATGACAGCTTCACCGCCAGCGTTCTCTACGATTTACCTTTCGGCAAAGGGAAACATTTCGGCGGCGATTGGAGCGGTGCAACGAATGCTGTCTTGGGAAATTGGCACATCGATCTGATCGAAAGGGCAACGACCGGCTTCCCGCTGTTTGTCGTCGACAGTGCGGATGAATCAGGAACTTTCTTCTCCTACAACGGATTTACTTTGCAGCGTCCGAACGAAGTCGGCGACCCTGACAAGGCAGGTCCCGAGGCCGGAGGCACAAACTGCCCCACGCAAATCCATACCTTGCAGCACTGGTTTAATCCCTGCGCTTTTGCCGCCGCGCCGGCAGGAGAGCTCGGCACCGCCGCCCGCGCGCCGGTCTACGGCCCACGATTTGTGAATACCGATTTCTCTGTCATCAAGAATTTCCCGCTCTCGTTCCGCGAGGGAATGAATGTTCAATTCCGCGCCGAATTCTTCAACCTGTTCAACCATCCGCAGTTTTTCATGGGGGGCTTGGGCGATAGTGGACAGCAGGACATAAATACTCCGTCCAGCTTTGGAGTCATCAATAACACGGTCAATAATCCACGCCTTGTTCAATTTGCCCTCAGGCTCGCCTTCTAGGTAGCGACATAACTTTTCCGGGCGGAGGAGTGCAGTTCGCACTCGCTGCCTTGTGATTTGGAGAAGGAAGTCGCAAGCGTCGCCGGTGTGCTGGCAGCGAAATGGCGAACAGCATACAATGCTAGCTTGCGAGCTTTTCTGAACATGTCTCCCATTCCAGACGATCTCACCACTGTAAAAGACGATATGGTGGCTTTCATTGAGGGCCACGGCATGCGCCGTTTTCACGGCTACGTGGATTACGATGAAGTGCAATGCATCATGTGGGAGATGGGCGGCAATCCCGATGGTTGGAAAGATTTTGTCGAGCTTGCCAAAGCATCCGCCGCGCCTTTTTTGACCATGCATTCCTGGACTCTGGCGCGTACTGAGCTGGATGAAATGGTGCAGCGCTTGACCAACTCGGAGTTCACCGATGGAGACGACGTAGAAGATGCCCGTTGGCTCCGGGCTCACATCGGCCGCGTCGGATTTCTTCAGTTGGGTTGGGCCTATCAAGGGTCGATGTTTCTCTGTGAGGTCAGCACTGAATGGTACGAGCGTTACCAGCGCCTGCTGGAAGTCTCCGACGAATTCGGCGGCCTGACCATGGATGAACCCGATCAGGACGAAGAAAACTAAACACCAAGGATTCGTGTCACGCAGGGCACAGTGGCTTAAGCCTGCACACTTCAGCTCCTGGCGGCATGCCTAAAGGCATTGCCCTGATACGCATCTCGCTTCCAATCGCGGCACGATGGATTTTTCGAATTTCCCGATTCTGCACACCCTCCGGTAGTAAACTGCTCCATCACTCATGCAATGGATTGAACACGCAACGGACCGCGATCGGGCTGCGGCGCTCAGCGCCGCCTTGCGCGTGGATCCCGCACTTCACGGCATATCGAACGCAGCCGATATCCTCGCGCCGCTGCTCATCCGTCGCGGCATCGACAATCCCGAGTCAGCGAGCGCTTTTCTTTCGCCGTCGCTGTCTCATTTGCACGCTCCAGAGCGCATGCTTGGCCTGCGCGCCGCCGTCGATCGCATCGAAGCTGCCATCGAGCGTAAGGAATCGATTCTCATTTATGGCGACTATGACGTCGATGGGACCATGGCCGTGATCATTCTGAAAACGGCGATCGAACTTTGCGGCGGCTCCGCCGACTTCCACGTGCCGCATCGCATTCGTGAAGGCTACGACATGCGCGACGACGTAATCGAACGCGCCGCCGCAGCCGGCATTCGTCTCATAGTCAGCGTGGACATGGGCATCCGTGCCTTCGTACCGGCGGAAACCGCGCAACGCCTCGGAGTGGATCTGATCGTCACCGATCACCACCTCCCTGGTCCCGATGGCGTGCCGCACGCGTTGGCGGTTATCAATCCCAATCAGAAGGGATGCGACTACCCCTGCAAACATCTCTGCGGCGCGGGCGTGGCGTTCAAACTTGCGCAGGGGTTGATGCAACGCCGCTTGGAGGCGAGCGTTCAGAACAAACTGCTGCTGTCTTTTATGAAGGTTGTCGCGATTGCCACCATCGCCGACGCCGTCCCGCTGACCGGCGAAAATCGTGTCTGCGCCTCGTTGGGGCTGGATGCTCTGCGCAAGGCGGTGAATCCCGGCCTGAAGGCGCTGCTGGAAGTTGCGCAGATTTCTGCGAAGAGGCCGCCGACCTCCGGCGAAGTAGGTTTTCGCATCGCTCCCCGTATCAACGCGGCCGGACGCATGGACGTAGCTCGCGATGTGATCGAACTGTTCAGCGTGAAAGATCCGCTACGCGCGCATGAGCTCGCCGCCAAACTCGATCGCCTCAACACCGAGCGTCAGGAAGAAGAACGCAGAATTCTGCGCGCGGTGGAAGAGCGCTTCGCGAGCGATCCTGAACTGTCCAACGCCTACTGCATCGTCATCGACGGGGAAGGCTGGCACCGCGGTGTGATCGGCATTACCGCGACGCGGATTGTGGAGCGCTACAATCGCCCGACCGTGGTGATTTCCCGCGACGGTGCGGAGGCTTTCGGTTCGGGCCGATCGATTCGCGCGTTCCATTTGCTGGAAGCGATCGAGTCGTGCAGCACTCTATTCTCGCGCTATGGCGGCCACTCGCACGCCTGCGGATTCGCCATGCCATCGGCCAATGTCGCCGACCTGCGTGCCAAGCTCGACACATTTGCCAGAACCCGCCTCACGACCACGGACTTCGAGCCCATCCTCGATCTCGACACTGAACTCGATCTGGCCGACGTCACGCCAGAATTATTTCGAGCTCTCCAATTGCTGGAACCATACGGCATGGGAAATCCCGAGCCAATATTTTCTGCTCGCGGAGTTCAGCTCACCGCGCCTCCGCGCATTCTGAAAGAGAAACACATCAAGCTGAAGCTCAGAGCGGGCACAATTAAAACGGAAGTCATCGCCCCTGAGCCCGAAGAACTCGCCGCGGCCGCCGTCCTGGCAACGCCGCGCTGCCATCCTGACGGCGCTGCCATTCGGCGCCAAGAAAGAGCAGAAGCCAACGCAACACGCATTCAACCGAGAACTGAGAACCGGGAACTGAGAACGCGAATCACCTTCGACGCTCTTGGCTGGCACATGGCCGAGCGCCTGTCGCAAACTCCGCTCCTGGCAGGTGACACGGTCGACATCGCCTTCACTATCGGAAACAATGATCATGCCGAATATGGCGGACTGGAATTCTCCTTGCGCGACCTCAAGAGCCCGGCGGCAGGCAGGGAATAGTGGTGAGCCGGTCTAGCCCGAGTTTAGGCTGGGCAGTCAATGGCCCGAAAGTGGTGCACTCGCGTCAACGGTGAAGATTTTGAAGCCAATTTGCTTCTGGACGGCCTGCCAGTAGTAGAATGCCCCAGCTTAAGTAATTCCTCGAAAGCCTAAGGGCTAAAAAATGAATGTTCTATTCCTTCTGTTCGTGATCGCGATTCTCCTCGTTTTGATTTTCTGGGAGCTCAGCAAGATTAATAGCTGGCTCAAAAAGACACTCGTCCCTCTGCCCGAAGCTTCCAAGGACAAACCACGAAACGAACCCTAAACTGCCTCGCAGAATTTGAAGCTGCGGCGAACACCATTGAAGAGCTAACAGGCGCTGTAATCGTGGAGTGTCGCTGCCTCACCAAAAATAGTAATACCCGTCCCGTCGCGCTATCTCCACGCTTACGCCGAAAAGCGCCGCCACGCGCTCGACACGCAGTATCTCTTCTTTCGGCCCGTCGGCGAGCACTCTTCCGCCATTCATCAGAACCACGCGCTGAATTTCTGGGACAATGTCGGCCAGTTCATGCGTCACGAGAATAATGGCGGTTCCTGAATTCGCCAGCGTCCGCATCGTCTGTCGCAGGCTTTGCTGCGCCGCCAGGTCGAGCGAGTTGCACGGCTCATCGAAGAGCAACGCGCCCGGTTTGTGTACCAACGCTCGAGCGATCAGCACTCGCCGCGCTTCTCCCGACGACATTTCAGAAACTGCACGCTCGGCGAGATGCGAAATCTTCAGATTGGCCAGCGCAGCATTCGCCAATTCGTATTGCCTCGCCTCCACCGTGTGATTGGAAAAAATTCCGGTGCTGCTGAAGAATCCCGACAACACCACATCCCGGCCGCAAGCGTCGCCAGTGCACGAGAGCATCCAATCATTGGATACGATGCCTAAGCGGCTGCGCAGCGCGAATACATCCCAGCTCTCTGCGCCGAGAATCGACATTGACGATTCCGGTCTCGCCACGGGGTAGCATTCCCGCGTAATTGTTTTGATTAACGTCGACTTACCGCAGCCGTTTGGACCCAGAATCGCGACATGCTCGTCCGCGCCAATGCGCAGGCTGAAGTCGTCGAGCGCAATCTTCTGCCCCCGCATCACGCGTATATTGCGCAGGTCCAGCAACGGCGGCTTTAATTCGGCGTCCAGTTTCATTGCATCCAAGTGTAGATGAAACGGCGCGGTGCAGAAGAACCGACGCGCATCCGATTCAGCCCGTCTTGTCATCTTGAGCGAAGTAGTCATCCGCCAAAGGCGGACGACTGCGCAGTCGAAAGATCCCTACCGCAGAATCGGTTGTCGACGACTCGATGTCACTAGCTCGGCGGAATCGATGAAGTAGGGATCCTTCGACTCCGAGACTGCTTCGCTTCGCGAACCAGTCTCTCCGCTCAGGATGACAAACACACACGCGGGTCAGACCAACGACGACCGACCAACGACGAGCGACGGGCGACTAACGATGAAGGACCGACGACGAACGACCAACGACTACCCCCAACGGCCACTGACCAACGACCTATCGCCCCTTGCATTACACTGAACTCTGGATGCCGCTCAAGTTCTACCGACTGCGCCGCCTGCTGGCTGCCACGGCCATGTTGCTTATTCTGGTCGTGGCCGGAATGTATTTCTACGCGCGTTCCCGGGCGACCAACGTGTTAAAGCAGATCCCCGGCAAGATCGGAATCGACATCAAGCAGACTGCCAGCGGCTTCCAGTTTTCCAAATCCGATGGCAAGCGCACGCTCTTCACCGTCCAGGCCAGCAACGTGAAGGAGTTCAAACTCAACGGCAACGCCGAATTGCACAACGTCAGCATTGTGCTTTACGGCCGCGACTCCTCGCGCTTCGATCGAATTTACGGCGACGATTTTGCTTTCAATCAGAAGACCGGCGACGTCACTGCCAAAGGCGAAGTGCAGATCGATCTTGTCGCCAATCCGTCCGGTCTAACCAGTCCAGATCAGACCACACCCAGGGAACTCAAGAATCCAATCCATTTAAAAACGCGCGATCTGGTTTTCAACAAAGACAGCGGAAATGCTATGACCACAGCCCGGGTCGAATTTCAAACGCCCGAAGCAACCGGCTGGGCGGTGGGTGTGCAATATGCAGGCAAGAGCAACACGCTGACGTTATCTTCCCAAATTCATGTGGTGCTCAGTGGACGGAATGCCGCCGTCATCGAGGCGCAGCATGGAGTCATCACTAACGATCCCAGGGAGATTACGCTCGAGCATCCGCATCTTCGCCGGGAAGATGGAACCATGCAGTCGGACCAGGCCGTCTTTTATCTTGGCCGGGAAAACCAGGTGGAGCGAGTGCTGGCCACAGGAAATGTCATCAGCGAGACCCGTGAGCAAGGGAGTCAGCGATCCAACTCGGGCTCACACGCGCATCGAGACTCAGCCGAAGCCGCGCATCCAACTCTCGTTCGCACCCGCGCCGATCAGGCGGATTTTCTTCTCGAAGGAAAGAAGACCCTGCTGCGCGGCGCTACCATGACAGGCAGTGTTCATATGGAGCAAGACGGGCCTCAGCCCATGCAAGGCGATGCCGGCCGCGTCATTCTGGATTTCGCCGGCCAGAATCAGTTACAAAAAATTCACGCGTTGGATGGTGTTCGCCTGACGCAGAAAGCAGCAGAGAACAAGGCGGCACAAAAAGGGCAGTCAAGCGGACCGCAGGATTTCGAACTGACGGCGCCGATCATCGCCTTCACCGTCGCGCGAGGTCACATTCTTCAGCATGCCGTCACCTCCGGCGCTGCGCGAATCACAATCACGCAAACTCCGGAAGCCGGCTCGCGCTCCGCACAAAGCCGCGCGCCGCAGAAGACCGTTGTGACCGCGGGCAAGTTCGCAGCCCAATTCGCCTTCTCCGATGGCCGAAACTACCTGACCAGTCTTCACGGCGCGCCCGATGCTCGAATCGTCAACTCCAGCCCCGGCGGGCCGGCTCGCATCAGCACCAGCGAATCAGTCGATGCCAGTTTCCTCTCCCAAGGCGGCATCGATTCCATCATCCAACAGGGCAACGTCGCCTACACAGACGAACAACCGACCGAAAAACGCCTGCAAGCCTGGGCCAACTCCGCGCGTTATACGCCTTCTGATCAGATGCTCGTTCTTAGCGGCAATCCGCGAGTGACCAACGGCGGCATGGCCACCACCGCCAATACGATCAAGATCAACCGCGCCACCGGGGACGCTCTGGCCCAAGGCGACGTAAAGACCACCTATAGTGAACTCAAGGAACAACCGGACGGAGCACTGCTGGCTTCCTCCTCGCCGATCCATGTCACTTCACAAAGCATGACCGCCAAGAACAATCCCGGCATAGCTCTCTACACCGGAAACGCTCGCCTGTGGCAGGATGCCAATATCATTCAGGCACCCACCATTCAGTTCGACCGCGACCGCCGCTCCGTCACCGCGCAGGGAACTCCGACCCAGCCCGTGCAAACGATCCTTTTGCAAACAGACAAAGCTCCCGTATCAAAAAAGGCGTCAGAAAACGAGAGCAAGGCCGGAACCGAGGCCGAAAATAAGCTTGAAAAAAAAGTTGAAAAAAAGAACGGAAAAGAGCAGCGGAAGGGCCCTCCGCTCTCCGGAACGACGCCCATCTCCATATCCGCGGCGAAGCTCACCTATGCCGATTCCGAGCGCAAAGTTCATTACGAAGGAGGTGTTATCGCGAAAGGCGCCGACTTCACTGCCTCCGCAAAAACGGTGGATGCTTACCTCTTGCCGCGCAGCCAAACCTCAAGCAATCAATCGCTTAGCGGTCCCGGGCAGCTCGACCACATGATTGCACAGGATGATGTCGTCGTCCAACAACCCGGCCGCCGAGCCGAAGGCCAAAGGCTTGTCTTCACCGCCGCTGATGACAAGTTCGTGCTCACGGGCGGACCGCCTAGCATTTTTGATGCCGAACAAGGCAAGATTACCGGCGTTTCGTTGACTTTCTTTAGACGCGATGATAGGGTGCTCGTAGAAGGCGAGGCGAGTTCTCCTGTGGTAACTCAAACCCGAGTGGCCAGGTAAGAAAACCAGGTAAGAAAATAGATGGCAAGATAAATGCGTACCCTGGCCACAGATGAAATTGGCAAGTCGTATCGTGGCCGTCGCGTTGTAAACGGCGTCAGCCTTCGGGTCGACCAGGGCGAAGTGGTTGGCTTATTAGGTCCGAACGGCGCCGGCAAGACTACCACCTTTTATGCCATCGTCGGCCTCATCCCTCCCGACACTGGCCGCGTGCTGTACGACGGGCAGGACATTACCGGCGTTCCCATGTACCTGCGGGCTCGTCAGTATGGCATCAGTTATCTCCCGCAAGAAGCTTCGGTCTTTCGCAAACTAACGGTAGAAGAGAACATCCTCGCGGTCCTGGAGGCTCAGCCCATGTCCTGGCACGAGCGCCGCGAGAAGATGGAAAAATTTATCGATGAGCTGGGACTTGAGCATATCCGCCAAAATCGCGGGTACGCCTTGTCTGGCGGGGAACGGCGGCGCGTGGAAATCGCCCGCTGCCTGTGCATTAACCCCACATTCATTTTGCTGGACGAACCGTTCTCCGGAATCGATCCCATCGCCGTGCTGGATTTGCAGAAGATAATCAGCAGCCTGCGCGCCAGCGGCATCGGAGTACTGATTACGGATCACAACGTGCGCGAAACGCTGACCGTAACCGACCGGGCCTACATCATCGATGACGGCAGAATCTTCCGTCACGGCCAACCCGGCCAGTTAGCTAGCGATCCGGAAGTGAGAAGAGTGTATTTGGGAGAAAGCTTTTCTTTGGTGTGAGAACGGCGTCGTCGTTGGTCGCTGGCGAATTCCGGGAAGGGCACGGCTTCAGCCGTGCCGCCATGGCTCGTTACGCGGCGCCTTTAGGCGCTGAGGGCCCGAGCGTTCGGAGCGAGTTTATGTGGAAGGGCGACATGACTCCGGAAGAAGCGACAGCGGTGATCGAGCGTCCTGGGGGAGACCCCCGATTCGACAGAGTGGTGCGATTTCGCGGAGACAAAACAACAAGACCCGAGGATCGAGTTTTTCAGAAAACGCTGCGACAAGCTAAGTCCGTTGGTAAAACAGACCAGGGGAGATAGATGAGGCGGCGGTGGCGGAACTGAAATCGATTATCAAAGCGCTGCGATCAATGAGTGCTTCTACAATCTTGAAACCAGATAGTTACGGAAGAACAGACGACGGTGAACAGCGATGACGATTGACGAACGGCTGGAAGCTTTGACTCGCAACTTGGAGCTGTTATCGCTTGAGAGTGAGAAACACGATCGCCAACTTGATCGCGCGGCAAAGCTGGTCACCGAGGTTGCTGAAGGTACAGCTAGGTTGCTGCGGATCGTGGAGATGCACGAACACCGGCTTGACAGCCACGATGGCCGACTGGACAAACTAGAGTAGCTAACGACGAACGACGAACGACCAACGACCAACGACCAACGACATGGTTCTCTTACAGCACAAACTTAGCGTAAGACTCTCGCAGCGCCAGATCCTCACCCCGGGCCTGGTGCAGATGGTCTCCGTCCTCGCGCTCAACAAGCTTGAGCTCAAGGACATGATCAACGCTGAGATGGTCGAGAATCCGGTCCTCGAAGAACTGGAAGAGTCCGTTCCGCTGCTCGACGAAGTCGGCAAGAAAGAAGAAGACCGCGAACGCGCCGCAATCGCCAACAACGACGAAAATCCCGTCAGCGCCGTCGAAAAGAAAGATCCCTTCGAAGAGATCGATTTCGGTTCGTTCTTTCAGGATTATCTCGATCCCGGCTATCGCACTCACAGTGAGATGGAAGACATCGAGCGCCCGTCGTTCGAGAATTTCCTCTCGAAGCCATCGAACCTCACCGACCATCTGGCTTGGCAGCTAGGAGCGTTGAGCTTGCGTCGCGAAATCCGCGAGGCGGCAGACCTCATCATCGGCAACCTGAACGAAGACGGTTACCTCATCGCCAGCGACGACGAACTGCTCGGCGTCGCGCCTCCTGCGGCGCCGGAAGCCGACGCCGCAACCGCAAAAAATATAGTCAGCGAGGCGCAAGCGTTAGGCTTGGCCGAAGTTGCGAACTCGGTTGCGGAAGAGGCTGACGCCCTCGAAGAAATTACCGACTCAACGGACGTGGGCAGCGCTATCGATCTAAACGCGACCGGGCCCGCCTACGACGATAGCCCCATAAACCCAATAAGCCCAACAAGAGATGCAGGCTCCGCCCACCCCGAGCCAGAACAGGAAGCTTCGTTCGCCTCGCACATCGCCGATTCTGCTGCCGCCGTCGCCCCGGCACGTCAGCCCGCGACTCAAACCGCACCAGTTTACAAGCCAGGATTTACAGCCGCCGATCTGCAGGAAGCTCTCGAGGTCGTGCGTCAACTCGATCCTCCCGGCGTGGCCTGCCGCGATCTGCGCGATTGCCTGCTTCATCAGCTTCGCTACCATCAAGCACAACTGGCACTCCATAAGAACGGAAACGGAACAGAACAAATTCTGAAAGATGCAACGGCCGTCGTCGACCAACACCTGCGCGGCCTGCAGAATAAACAGCACAAAGAAATTGCCAAGGCCATCAGCCGACCGATCGAAGCTGTGCAGGCTGCTTTCGACTACATTCGCACGCTCGATCCACGTCCCGGCCTTCGCTACAACAAAGTTCAGCCGCGCCTCATCGAGCCGGACGTCGCTTTCGTGAAGCACGGTGACGAATGGCTGGTCATCATGAACGACGAAGACCTGCCCCAGCTTCGCCTGAATCCCGCCTACAAAAAACTGGCCACACGTGACGGCACCAACGAAAAGACTACCCGCGATTACGTCAAAGAGCGCTACAAGAGCGCCATTCAGCTCATTAAAAATATCGAGCAGCGCAAGCAGACCATCACGAAAGTCTGCTACTGCATCGTCGCCCGCCAGCAGGATTTCCTCGAACGCGGCATCGATCAACTGAAACCGATGATGATCAAGGAAGTAGCGGAAGAAATTGGCGTGCATCCTTCCACGGTGAGCCGTGCCGTTGCCAACAAATACGCGCACACGCCCCAAGGCGTATTCGAACTGCGATACTTCTTTAGCGAGAGCGTGCAAGGGCCCGAGGGCGGCGGCACGTCGCTGCTCATCCTGAAACGCCGCGTCAAAAAATTAATTGAAGAAGAAGATCCCAGCCGTCCATTGACCGATGAGCAGATTACCCGCATCCTGCAATCGCAAGGCATTCAAGTAACTCGCCGCACCGTAGCGAAATACCGCGAAGACATGCGCATCCCCAGCACGCACCAGCGCAGAGTGAAGAAATAGGTCGTTGGCTGTTAGTCGTTGGTCGTTGGCAAAACTAAAAGCCGACAGCAACGACGAATGGCGAACGACGAACGACTAGCGACCATTGACTCAATGCAGTGCCCGATATCCGATAATCAGGACTAATAGGGGCCGCTCATGAACGTGGAATACACCGGCAGGCATTACGTAATCACTCCCATCATCCGCAAAGAAGTAGAAACTGGCCTGACAAAAATCCGCAAAATTCTCGGCGACCGCTTCGAAACCAAAGTGATTCTGACCGTCGAAAAGCATCGCCATAAAGCCGAAATCACCATCAACCCGCGCAATGGCCCGTTAGTCGGTCTGGCCCAAGCCAAGGACATGACCATCGCTGTCAACGAAGCGCTCGGCCATCTCGAGAAGCAAGCCGTGAAATATAAAACGCGCTGGCAGTCAAAGAAGCGCTCGGCCCGCAAGAGCGAAGAAGTGAAAAAGTGGAATGGCCACTCGACAACAATCGACGACACCGATGTGCAACCCGCGATCGGCCTATCCGCGACGACCGCAGTCCCGGTGATGGTTCACAAATATCCAGCCGTGGCGAAGACCACCGAAGTGCACCTCGTCCGCTCCGAAGACGCCGTGGCCATGCGCCCCATGACGCTTGAAGAAGCCATTAAAGAGGCCCACTTCCGCGACCGCGACGTCTTCGTCTTCCGTGATCCCAAAGGCAAAGTCTTGATCCTGCACCGCACCAGAGACGGCAAAATGGAGCTGATCGAAGCCCCATAACGCGGCATTCGCCGGAATAGTCTCATCCCCAAGTCCTTGGTAGACATCCCTGCTTGCGCGGACCGTCTCATTGACCTACACGAACTCCGCACCCTAAGATTCCAGTCCAAGATCTGAAAACGCCAACGTTTCACAAGCCAACGTTTTCACAAACCAATGATCGGCCAAACTATTTCGCACTACCGCATCGTCGAAAAGCTCGGCGGTGGGGGCATGGGCGTTGTCTATAAAGCCGAAGACCTTTCGCTGGGAAGGTTCGTCGCCTTGAAATTCCTGCCGGACAATGTTGCTCGCGACGCCGATGCGCTGGAGCGGTTCCGGCGAGAGGCGCGCGCAGCCTCCGCGCTCAATCACCCGAACATCTGCACCATTTACGAAATCGGCGAAAGCGAGGGCGCTCGCTTTATTGCCATGGAGTACCTGGACGGCATGACGCTGAAGCACGCGATCATGGGCCGTCCTATGGATACCGACACCTTGCTCTCGCTGGCGATCGAAATCGCCGACGCACTGGATGCGGCGCACGCGGCCGGCATTATTCACCGGGACATCAAGCCGGCAAACATTTTCGTCACCAGGCGCGGGCACGCAAAGATCTTGGATTTCGGGCTGGCCAAGGTGGAAGAGCGGAACCCATCGGCCAGTCGCGTAGCGGCGGCAAACACGCTCACCGAAGGCGAACATCTCACCAGTCCAGGTTCGACTCTGGGAACGGTTTCCTACATGTCTCCCGAGCAAGTGCTGGGCAAACAACTGGACGCGCGAACCGATCTTTTTTCCTTCGGGATCGTGCTCTTTGAAATGGCTACGGGCACTTTGCCGTTCCAGGGAAATACTTCCGGCGCGATTTTCGACGAAGTGTTGCACGGAACTCCGGCGGCCGTGGGACGATTGAATCCCCAGGCTCCGGACGAACTCGGAAGAGTAGTGAGCAAGGCGCTGGAAAAAGATCGCGATGTGCGCTACCAGCATGCGTCGGAGATGAGAGCCGATCTGGCGCGCACGCGCCGGGATAGTGGCTCCGCTTCGTCATCCTCCGTCAGCCTGGCCGGAGCAAAGCCGTCGCCCACGCCGCGCAGGCGGCTATGGTGGGGCGTCGGTGCGGTAGCCGTGCTTGCGTTGATCGGCTTGTTGGCCTGGCGCTTCCGCCCAATCGCGGCGACTGACGCCAGGAAGAACGCTGCCGCGCCATTGACGATTGCCGTTCTACCTTTTCAGAATCTCAGCGCAGACAAGGAATCAGATTTCCTGCGCATGGCTTTGCCCGATGAGGTTGCCACCACGTTGAGCTCTGTAAACTCCTTATCGATTCGTCCTTTCGCTACAACCGAAAAATATGCTGCTCCAGACGTCGACGTGCAGCAAGCTGGAAAAGAAATGCACGTCGGCCGCGTAGTGATCGGTCATTACCAGAAAATTCGCGATCAGCTGCAACTTACCCTGGCCGCAATTGATGTCGGTGACGATCGCGTGCTGTGGCAGGAAACGTTGAACGTTCCGGCAGAGGATCTGGTGGCCATGCGGGATCAAGTGACCTCGAAGGTGCGCAATGGGATGATCCCCGCGCTGGGTGCGACAAATCAGGGCGAAGGTGGAACGCGTCCCACGAACGAGGAGGCGTATGACTTGTACTTGCGCAGCGTCGCGCTGGCGCACGACGGCGACCAGAATCGCGAGGCTGTCCGGATGCTCGAACGGTCGGTAGGCCTCGATTCTACGTTCGCGCCCGCATGGTCTGCACTGGGAAAGCGCTACTACTTCGAAGAACAATACGGACCAGGAGCCACCGGCGTAATGTCTCGCACCGGGCCGGCATTGCGGCGTGCGCTCGCTCTGGATCCGAATCTTGAAGATGCGGCGCAGCAGATTGTAAGCATGGACGCGGATGCAGGCAGGTTGGCGCAGGCCTATGAGGAAGCGAAAGCGATGGTCGACAAACGGCCGCAGAGCGGCATGGCTCACTTTACGTTGTCTTATGTGCTGCGCTATGCCAGCTTATCGAAAGACGCCGCGCAGGAGTGCGAAAGCGCCATGCGGCTGGATCCCGGCAACTACCAGTTCCGTTCCTGTTCGGCCTTGTTTCTCCAGATGGGTGAGTTCGATCGCGCAAAGGAATTCGCGAAGCTCGATGCAGGATCGGAATTCTCCAATAATGTGAATGTAAGTATTCTGCTGCATGAGGGCCATACTGCGGAGGCGCTCGAGCAGTTGCGCACGATACCCGATAGTCCGTTCTTTCATACGCGCGCGATGGCCGCTTGTTACTCAACACCGCGGTCTCACGAATCCGACCAACTCTTACATCAGACCGAGAAGGATTTCTTTGCTTACCGCGACCCGGAACCAAGATTCAGCGAGGCAGGTTTGTTCAATGCCTGCCTGGGCAACACCTTCACCGCGCGGCTGATGAAATCCGCCATCGATGACGGCTATTGTGGATATGACAGCTTGCAGCGCGATCCCATACTGGCCGGATTTCGCAAGTCGCCGGAATACCCGCCGCTGCTCGCTCAAGCGCGGCAATGTCGCGATCGATTCTTGCGAGAAACAAATCAAGCGCCGCGCGCTGAATAGATGTTACCCGAAACAAATCCGACAGTTCTCAATCAGAAATCAACAATCAGCAATCAACAATCAGCAATCAACAATCAGCAAATCAAGCTTGGTCCCGCTCACGACTTCCCGATCAGCACGCCTGTAATAAACACCAGCACGCCCCCCAACCCCACCTGCAACGCAGCCGAAACCCACGGCGTATCCATGTAGCGCTTGCGAATCCACGTAATCACGCCAAGTTCTGCCACCACCACCGCGCCGGCGGCCCACAACGCCGCGCGAAAATCGCGAATCAAAAATGGAAGCGTGTGCCCAATGCCTCACCGAGCGCAGTCATTGCTCCGCAAATCAGCCCGCGCACCCACGGATGCCCCCGCCCCGTCAAACTACCGTCGTCGGACAAGGCTTCCGCAAACCCCATGCTGATGCCCGCTCCCGCCGACGCGGCCAGGCCCACCAGGAACGCGTCCGCACTTTTCTGCGTCGCAAAGGCCGCCGCGAATACTGGAGCCAGCGTCGAGACCGATCCATCCATCAGTCCCGCCAACCCCGGCTGCACAATTTGCAGAACGAACAAACGCCGCTGCGCAACCTCTTCATCCGCCTTCACATTCGCCGGAAGTTTTTGCTTGTCGAGTTCCTGCGCGCGCTCTTCGTGCTCGCGCTCTTCCCTAGCCAGATCATCCAACAGTTGGCGAATGCTCGCGTCCTGCGTGCGGGCCGCAGCCTTCTCGTAGAAGCGTCTCGTCTCCACTTCCATCGTTGACGCTTCCTTGCGAACGGCTTCGATGCGCAAAGGACGCACCAGCCACAAAGCCGGGCGATCCACAAAGCCGCGCACGTCCTGCCGGCGGATTAACGGAATATGCTCACCGAATTTCCTCTGAAACAGTTCGAGCAAGCGCCGCCGGTGTCCCGACTCTTCTTCCCGCATGCCGTCGAACATGGAAGCAGTCGCGGGATAATCCTGCCGCAAACCTTCGGCAAAGTCGGAGTACACCCGTTCATCTTCTTCTTCGAGCGCAATGGCCAAAGCAAGCACTTCGCGTTCCGTAAGTTCCTCAAACTTTTTCATGTCGCCATAGCTTACCTGTCGGCGCACTGCGGAGACAATCTCGATTTCCGTTTTTCATCTCGCGAACGGCAAGCCGCAATCGGCCGTTCAGTTGCAATGTTACGATTGGGCCGGGAAAGCGAAATTTGCACCCGAATGCTACCATCCTGTGGATGAAGCCGCGTCCTTCTCGCCAGCCACGAAAGGCATCGAACAGCGAAGCGAAGAAGCCCGCTCGCGCCCGGCGTCCTTCGCCCGAACTGGTGATCATCACCGGCATGAGCGGTTCGGGCAAGGCCTCGGTGTTGAAGGCCTTCGAAGACCTCGGCTATTACTGCGTCGACAATCTTCCCGTCCAACTGATTCCACAGTTTGCCGATTTGGCCGTGCAGTCGAGCGAAATTCGCCGCACCGCGCTGGTCGTGGACGTGCGGGAAGGAGCGAAGCTGGAAGAGCTTCCCAAAATTCTGAAAACCGTCGCGCGCCTGATTCCGACCAAGGTGGTTTTCCTCGAAGCATCCGACGACGTCCTCGTCCGGCGTTTCAGCGAGACCCGCCGCCCGCATCCTTTAGGAACGGATTCCCCCGTGAAATCGGCGCTCAAGGCGGAACGCCGCCACCTACGCGCCATTCGCGCCGTCGCCGATTTCGTGATCGATACTTCGAAATTCAACGTCCACGAACTGCGCGCGCACATCACCGAGCGTTTTCAGGAACAGTCGTCCGACAAAAATATTCTGGTCTCCTGCGTGAGCTTCGGATTCCGGCAAGGCGTTCCCGAAGACGCCGACCTGGTCTTCGACGTGCGCTTCCTTCCCAATCCTCACTTCGTTCCCGAATTCCGTCCACTCACCGGACGCGACCCTCGCGTGGCAAAATATATCCGCTCGTTTCCCCAGACGCGCGAATTCGTCTCGCGGATCTCCGATCTCCTCATCTACTTGCTTCCACACTACATCCACGAAGGCAAGAGTTATTTGACCATCGCGTTCGGCTGCACTGGCGGTCAGCATCGCTCCGTCATGATCGCCGAAGAAGTGGGAAAACATCTTCGCCACGCTGGCTATCGAGTGAAGATCGTCCATCGAGATAGCCCTCAATAGGGGCGAAAACACAGCTGAAAAAAGGCAAGCCAGGAGTACAAGAAACTGTGTCTCGCTCGCACTCAGGGAAACTGAAACGCCATTCCTTCCCCACACGACTCAAGTAGAATAAAGCCTTGCAATCCACAGCCATTCGACCGGCAGCAAGCGCTTGCGGCCTGCCCCGCGCGGGAGTCCCATGGGCCAACTAACGCGGCTCGTGCGCTATGCTCTCCCTTACTGGTGGCAGATTCTGGCTTCCGTCGTCCTCATGGCCGCGGTAGGTGGTCTCGACGCTTTCAAGTATTTGCTGATCCGTCCCGTCTTCGATCGAGTTCTAAATCCAGCGACCGGATCGCAGGGTATCAAGCTTTTCGAAACTCCAGTCACGCACCATCCCGTTTACCTGCAGTGGTTCGTGCCTTCGCATTTCACCAATGCCTGGACCATCGTGGCTTTCGCGCTCGTCGCTTCCACTGTGTTGAAAGGTATCTGCGACTACACCGGAACCTACCTGGTGAATCATGCCGGCTTCGGTATGATCACCGACCTGCGCGACGATCTCTACACGGCCCTGCTGCGCCGCTCCGCTTCGTTTTTTTCGCAGCACACTACCGGGACTTTGTTGTCCACCATCATCAACGACATTGAGCGCGTTCAATACGCTATGTCGACGGTGCTCTCGGAACTGTTGCAACAGTTCTTCACTTTTCTTTCCGTAGCGATTGTGGTCGTGATCTTGGGCGGGAACCTTGCTTGGGTGCTGCTTCTCTTTGTTCCAATCATCGTCTTCTCGTCTCGCAAGATTGGCATTCGCGTGCGCCACACAACCCGGCACGGCCAGGATAAGCTGGCAGAAATTCAAAACATTCTGCACGAGACCATTACCGGCAACCGCATCGTGAAAGCCTTCAACACAGAAGACTGGGAAATCTCGCGCTTTCGCGGCGCGGCCCACCGCCTTTTCCGCGCCAATCTACGCTCCGTAGCGGCCACCGCAATCAGTTCGCCATTAATGGATGTCCTGGGAGTTGCTGGAATTGCTCTTCTCATCCTCATTGGCCGAGGACGCATCGCCCACAATCAAATGACGCCCGGCGTTTTCGTTGCCTTTATCACCGCCGTTTTCAGCCTTTATAATCCGGTCCGCAAATTCGCGCTTTTCTATAACAATTTTCAGCAAGCCCTGGGAGCTTCGTCGGAGATCTTCCGATTCATGGATCTCGAAGATGATGTTCGCGAGAAGCCGCGCGCCAAAGTCTTACCGAAGTTTTCCAGCAGCGTTCACTTCGATCAAGTCAGCTTCGCCTATGCTCACGAGGGAGAGGAAAAACACGACGTTCTTCACGGCATCGACCTCGAAGTGCGAAAAGGCGAAGTACTGGCCGTTGTCGGCTCCAGCGGCGCGGGCAAGAGCACTCTTGTGCATTTGATTCCCCGCTTCTTCGATGCCACCGGCGGACGCCTTCTCATCGATGGCAACGACGTGCGTGACCTGACCCTCACCTCGTTGCGCGCACAGGTCGGCATCGTCACTCAGGAAACGGTTTTATTCAACGACACCGTCCGCAATAATATTGCCTATGGTCAGCCCAACGTTCCGCAGAAAGAAGTCGAGGCCGCGGCTCGCGCGGCGCTGGCGCACGATTTTATTGTCGCTCTCCCTGCAGGGTACGATACTGTGATTGGAGAGCGCGGCGTGCGGCTTTCCGGAGGTGAGCGCCAGCGGTTGGCAATTGCGCGAGCCCTGCTCAAGAATGCGCCGGTGCTGATTCTGGATGAGGCTACCTCCGCGCTCGACAGCGAATCCGAAGCTTTGGTGCAATCGGCGTTGCATAATTTAATGAGCGGCCGCACCGTGTTCGTGATCGCTCACCGGCTTTCGACCGTCAGGCGCGCCGATCGCATCGTTGTCCTTGAAAATGGAACCATTGCCGATGTCGGCCGCCATGAAGACTTGATGAAAAAATTAGGAACGTACCGGCGTCTCTACGAATTGCAATTCGCCAGCGCGGATTCGCCCAAAGCAACCGCAGCAAATTGAGATCACGGCCCTTATGCCCATTCGCTCGATGACCGGTTTTGCGCAGGTGCGAGGTGAAATCCTGCGTCAAGAAATACCCACGTCCACGGTCGCTGCCGACTCAATCCAATCCAACGGCCACCTTGCTTTTTCTCTCTCATTAAAGTCGGTCAATCATCGTTTTCTGGACTTGCATTTTCGCCTGCCCTCCGGCACCGATTCTCTCGAGATGCAGTTGCGACGCCTCCTGAAGGAAAAGATGGGCCGCGGTCACGTCGAAGTTTCTCTCAGCCTGGAGCGCATGACCAATGAGACTTTCTCGCTTAATCGTGAAATAGTTGGCGGCTACATTACTGCCTTTCGCGCCGCCGCCGCAGAATTTTCTTTAGCTGCGGAACCCGACCTCAACGCCATTCTTCGCATGCCCGGCGTTCTCGATTCCGCCAACGACAGTGCCGATGGCGAGATTGAATCTGCAGTGATGGGAAAAGTAGGCGAGGCTCTCGACCGTTTGAACCATATGCGCGAGGAGGAAGGCCAGGGGATTGCCCGCGAGTTGCGCGAGCGCATGGATCATCTGGCCGACGCGGTTAAGCTTGTGCAGCACCACCGCCGTGCGGTCCTGCAAAATTACGGTGAGAGGTTGCAGTCTCGACTTCAGGAATTGTTAGGCGCAACCGTCGACCGGGAGCGGGTTTTGCAGGAGGCTGCGCTCCTCGTCGATCGCAGCGACATCCAGGAAGAAATTGTTCGCCTGGAAACTCATGTGCAACATTTCCTGGGACTGCTAAAAGAGGGCGGCGAGATCGGCAAGAAACTGGACTTCCTGCTACAGGAAATGAACCGTGAAGCCAACACGCTGCTTTCGAAAACCTCGGGTCTGGCCGGCGAAGCTCTGAAGATTACCGAAGCAGGATTGGCCATGAAAGCGGAAATTGAAAAGTCGCGCGAGCAGGTGCAAAACCTGGAATGAGCACAAATCCTAGGCCAGTAATCTACATCATCTCGGCTCCGTCTGGCTCGGGAAAGTCGACGCTGGTCAATGAGTTGCTGAAACTGGTTTCCAACCTGGAATTCTCCATCTCCTACACCACGCGCGCTCCCCGCGGCAGCGAGCAAAACGGCAAGCAGTACCACTTTGTCACGCGCGAACAGTTTGAAGAGATGATTCAGGCTGGCGAATTTCTGGAGCACGCCAACTTCGACGGAAATTGTTACGGCACTGCGCGTCGGTTTCTGCAGGAGGCGGGGAAAAAAGGGCACGACCTTCTGCTCGACATCGATGTGCAAGGCGCCGAGCAAATCAAGCAAAAGTTGACCGGTGGCGTCAGCATTTTCGTGCTGCCTCCCGACCGCAAAACCTTGGAATGGCGCCTGCGCAAGCGGAAAGAAGACGCAGAGGAAGTGATTGCTCGCCGCTTGCTCACGGCCAAACGTGAGATTGGAAACTACGACAAGTACGACTACATTTTGATCAACGACGATCTCGAGGAATCCATTGAGAGCCTGCAGTGCATTGTTCAGTCGGAACGCTTGCTGCGGTCGGGGCAGCCGCTCTCCCCGGAGCAAGAGAAAATCGTGAAACAGGCGGACCGTCATCGACTCGCTAACGTCCGGGACCTGGTGAGGCCCATAGTCGCTTCCTTTGGTAACCTCCCGCCCTCGGCACGCTCTTGAATTTCGCGGTATCATTTTACTGACTCCGCAAGGCGCGTTGGAGTCGCACACAGAACGGAACCGGGGCAAGCCTGAGAGTTGGCCGCATTACGGAACGCAGTCGATATTTGGCGGTAATAAACTTCGAATTTGTTTTTGAGGGAGAGTCCCAATGAAGTTGATCGAAGGCTTTGACAGCAACTATCGATACATTTTGGTGGCGGCGCGGCGCGCGCGGCAGCTCCAGTCGGGTGCGCCTCCCGTGGTCGACACCAATTCCCGCAAGCCGTGCCGCATCGCGCAAGACGAGATTCGTGCCGGCAAAGTGAAGTGGGAAATTCCTGAAACCCGCAGCGCCGCCGAACAAGCGGAAGACGCGCTCGATAAGGCGCTGGGCCAGGACTGAGAACATTGCTGATTTCGTGAGTGCTGATTGTTGATTGCTGAAATGCACGGCCGGTACGTGCGGAAATCAACAGGTCTTCAACCACAAATCGGCAATCAACAATTGTATGAAGGTAGCCCTCGGCGTCACCGGAGGAATCGCGGCCTACAAGGCAGCGGAGATTGTCCGTCTGCTGCAGGAGAAAGATCGCGGCATCCGTGTGCAGGTCATCATGACTCGCGCCGCGCAGGAATTTGTACGACCCCTCACCTTTGCCGCTCTCTCCGGAGAAAAAGTCATTACCGAGATGTTCTCGTCGAGCGAAGCGCAATCACCCAACATTGATTCCGCGATCGAACATATTGCTGTTGCCCAATCCATCGACGCGCTCGTTGTCGCGCCGGCAACCGCTGATGTCCTGGCTCACTTCGCGCAGGGAATCGCGAGCGACTTTCTGACGACGCTTTTTCTCGCCACCACCGCACCGGTCGTCGTTGCCCCGGCCATGAACGTCAACATGTGGAACCATCCCGCCACGCAGGCGAACCTGCTAACCCTTCGCAACCGCGGCGTGAAGATCGTCGAGCCGGGCGCTGGCTATCTTGCCTGCGGCATGACCGGCGCGGGCCGCCTTGCGGAGAATGAAACCATTGTCGCCGCCGTCATGGAAGCCTTGGGTGCGTCGCAGGATCTCAGCGGCGAAGTCGTATTGATCACGGCCGGCCCCACGCGCGAGAAGATCGATCCCGTCCGCTACCTCACCAATCGCTCCAGCGGCCGCATGGGCTATGCCCTTGCCGAGGCCGCAGTGCGCCGCGGCGCACGAGTACTGTTAGTCAGCGGCCCCACTTCGATCGATCCGCCCGCCGCGGCCGAACTGACTCGGGTCGAGTCGACCGCAGAAATGCGCGACGCCGTGCTCAAACTTCTTCCTCAAGCGACCATCGTCATCAAGACGGCTGCCGTTTCCGACTATCGCCCAAAAGCCCAGGCCGAACACAAAATCAAGCACAAGGGTCCAATGACTTTGGAACTCGAAGCGACTCCCGACATCTTGAGGGAAATTTCTCTCAAGAAAGAATCGCAAATCATCGTGGGCTTCGCTGCGGAAACCGAAGATGTTCTCGAAAACGCGCGCCAGAAATTGGTATCCAAGAATCTCGACGCGGTCGTAGTCAACGACGTTTCGCGCGAGGGCGTCGGCTTCGATTCCGACCGCAACGCAGTCACCGTTATTACCCGCGAAGAAGTCGTCGAAATTCCCGAGACTACGAAGTGGGAAGTAGCCCAGCGCGTTCTTGATCAGGTCGCCCGCCTGCGCCAGCAGCGCAGCTCCCGCGCCAAAGCCTGACCTGCCACGCTTTCCAACATGTCATCCTGAGCAAAGTGATGCCGCCGCGAAGCACGGACTGACGCAGTCGAAGACCCTGTCAGTCTCATGGGCTGCAGCCCACCTACGAAGATGAAAGCTCGGGTGTCCCATTTCTCGCGCGCCCTTTGCGCGAGAAGTGGGGATTTTCGACAGAGCGAAGCCGAAGGAATCTCTACTCCGGAACGATAGTCCTACCACGCTATAATGACACCACCCATGCCATCTCTTCTTGACCCGGACTTGCGGCGCGCTCTCGCCGAACGCGTGCGTTACTGCCACGAGATGGGCATCTACGATTTTTACTGGCGCGAACCACGAACGATTGTATCCGCCACTATCGAAGCCGAAGCCGAAGCCGAAGCGAAGCGATGATTTATCGTCCCAGGAATTGCAGGAGAAAGAATTGCGAGAGGAAATGCCCGCGAAACGATCTGCCGTAGTTGCGAAGGCCACCGACGAAAATATTCTCCGAGTTCTAACTCCCCATGCTGAGCGGAGCGTTACCGATCCAATCGCAGCGCTAAAACTCATTCGCGAAGACCTCGGCGAATGCGTGCGCTGCAAACTGCATAAGCAAGGCCGAAAACAGATTGTCTTCGGAGTCGGGAATCCGCGGGCGGAACTAATGTTTGTCGGCGAAGGCCCCGGCGCCGACGAAGACACGCAAGGCGAACCGTTCGTCGGCCGCGCCGGACAGTTGCTGAACAACATGATTAAAGCGATGGGCATTCGCCGTGAGGATGTCTATATCGCCAATATTGTGAAGTGCCGTCCGCCCGGCAACCGCACGCCGGAGCGCGACGAATGCGAAACCTGCTCGCCGTTTTTGATGCGACAGCTTGCCGTGGTCAAGCCGAAGGTCGTGGTCGCGCTGGGGGCGGTCGCCGCAAAAAATCTTCTTGCCATCAATGCGCCCATGTCAGAACTGCGCGGCCGTTTTTATGACTTCACGCCTGCCGGCGCGCAAAGCAGCGATCCATCCTGGCAGGGAACAAAACTTGCGGTGACCTACCATCCAGCGTTTCTTCTGCGCGATCCGCGCCAGAAAGGCGAAGCCTGGAAAGATTTGCAAATGGTCATGAAGTACTTGGGCTTGAAACCGCCCAAGCCGACCGCCAATGAAAATTGAGCGAATATCGCGGTCATGCTGAGCGAAGTCAAGCGTTTGCGAAGCGAACGATCGGCGCACTCGAAACATCCCTACCCAAAGAGAATGCTCTAGACGCGAGCACTGGCACACTTCATTTATCCTTCCAATAATGCCTGAATTCTGCGACGTCGCCGTCCCAGTGCCGCTCGATATGCTCTTCACATATCGCATTCCCGCGGACACCACGCCGGTCGTGGGCGGGCGCGTCCTGGTCCCGTTTCGTATGCAGCGCATGACTGGCATTGCCGTAGAACTACACGATCGCAAACCTTCAGTCATCGCGAAAAATATTCTTGCCGCGCTCGACCCAACTCCGGTTCTCGACGAGCAACTCCTCCATCTAGGCCGCTGGATTTCCGATTACTACCTTGTTCCTCTGGGCGAAGTCTTCCGCACTATGCTGCCGTTGAACGCAGAGTTCAAACGTACCATCGGTTATCGCCTCACCGAAGATGGCCAGATGGCACTGCATCAGGCGGGCGTCACCGGATCATCCGTCCGCTCAAAGCGCAGCCCCGAAGAGCAGGCAGCCGAATTCCGCGTCCTCGATTATCTAGCTGGCTGCGCATCCGAAACCGAAGTCGGTTCGAACGATCAAGCCGATCAGGACCGACCTCATATCGCGGTTGACCAGGGCACATACAGGAAGCGATCGGGGTCGGCCACTCCAGAATCCGCAAAGGACGGGACTTTAGCCCCCGAGGCCGCCGCACTCGTCCGCGAAGAAACGCTACGTTCCGCCACCCGAGTATCCAAATCCGTTCTCTCGGCGATGGTCCGCAAAAAATGGCTGGCTCGCGAAGATCTCTCCGCACCTCGCGACGCGGCCCGCACGGTCAAGATCGCCGTCCTGAAATCCGCCGAAGGTAAACTAAACGACAACCAGCGCACGCTCATCGAGACCCTGGCCGCTTTCGGCGGAAGAGCTCAAGTCTCCGCGCTGCAATCGCTCGATATTCCTCGCACCACTTTGGCCACGCTGGCTCGCCGAGGCCTCGTTGAAATTCTGGAAGAGCCCGCGGAGTTCGCCGTCTCCCGCACCAAACCGCGGCCATCGCTCTTCGACTTCGATTTAAATCGTGCGCAACAATCCGCGCTCAAGCGGATCAAAGATGATGTCGCAGCTCGCAAATTTTCCGGAATGTTAGTGCACGGCGTCACCGGATCGGGCAAGACGGCCGTTTATCTCGCCGCGATGCGAGCGGTGCTCGAGGCAGGCCGCTCTGCGATCCTCCTCGTCCCCGAAATCGGTCTTACACCGGCAGTCGCAGCCGATCTGCACCAGATTTTCGGCGACGAAGTCGCTATCCTTCACTCTGCATTGTCCGACCGCGAACGTGCCGAGCAGTGGCACCGCATCAAGCGTGGCGCCGCCCGCATGGTTGTCGGCACGCGCTCCGCCGTCTTCGCCCCGGTGGCCGATCTAGCGCTTATCGTCGTCGACGAGGAGCACGACTCCTCCTACAAACAGGAAGAAACGCCGCGCTATCACGC
Source organism: uncultured Acidobacteriaceae bacterium (assembly GCA_963801885.1). Classification (GTDB taxonomy): domain Bacteria; phylum Acidobacteriota; class Terriglobia; order Terriglobales; family Acidobacteriaceae; genus Sulfotelmatobacter. The sequence goes on along the minus strand of CAWDGL010000007.1, from coordinate 152,503 downwards.
TCGCGACGTTGCCGTGATGCGCGCGAAAATGGCAAATGCCGTCGTCGTTCTCGGTTCAGCCACTCCGTCGCTCGAGTCTTATTTCAACGCGAAGAAAAATAAGTATGCGCTGGTCGAATTGCCCGATCGTGTCGAGCAACGGCCCTTGCCGGAAGTAGAAATTATCGACATGCGCCAGGAATTTCAAGAAACGGGACACGAGCAAGTCATCTCACGTAAGCTCGCCGCCGAAATCAAGGAACGGCTCGACCGCCGATCGCCAATAAAAGAACAAGTCATGGTGCTGCTCAACCGCCGCGGATATTCTCCGGTCGTTCTCTGCCGAACCTGCGGCAAAAAACTGGAATGCCGCAACTGTGCCATCGCTCTCACTCACCACAAGCGCGAGCACAAAATGGTTTGCCACTATTGCGGCTTTACCGCCCCCGTGCCGAAATCTTGTGTGCACTGCGGCAGCGAGTACGTGTATTTTCTTGGCACCGGCTCAGAAAAGCTTGAAGAGTTGCTCCACGGAATGTTTCCGCAAGCACGCATCGCACGCCTCGATCGCGACACCGTGCGCAGCCATCAGGATTTCGAGCGCGCGTTAAACGCTCTGAACGAAGGCGAACTCGATCTTCTTGTCGGCACGCAGATGATCGCCAAGGGCCACGACATTCACGGTGTAACCCTGGTGGGCGTAGTCGGTGCCGACGCCGCGCTCGGTCTGCCAGATTTTCGCGCCGCCGAGCGCACGTTCCAGTTGCTGACTCAGGTTGCCGGTCGCGCCGGCCGTGGCCAGACTCCCGGCAAGGTTGTGCTGCAAACTTATTTTCAGGATCACTATGCGGTGCAGTACGCCGCGCGCCACGATTTCACCGGCTTCTACGAAAAAGAGCTGCAATTCCGTAGCTGGATGCACTACCCGCCCTACTCCGCGCTGGCCAACGTGCTGGTTCGCAGCGACAAACTTGACGATGCCCTGCAATGGTCGGGAACGTTAGGAAAGTGGTTCGAATCGACTCGCCACGAAGGCGTGCGCGTGCTCGGTCCCGCTGCAGCTCCCATCCTGCGCCTGAAGCGTGACTACCGCTATCATTTCATTCTCAAATCGTCCAGCCGCGCAAAACTGAATACCACGTTGCGCGCCATGCTGGCGCATGCCGCGCAGAAAAAAATTCCACGCACGCAAGTCATCGTCGACGTCGACGCAGTCTGGCTGATGTAAGAAGCACCGCTAACGATAGGTTCCTAGCTTTCGTTTCTCGTAGCTTTTGCTTTTGTGGCCTTTGCCTTTTGTGGGGACAGCCGCCCCCGGCTGTCCGCGGAGCGAAGCTCCGCAGCCTTTTTCGCCTCCCTCAATTCACCTGAAATGGTGAAATCGTGAAAGTGAGAAACAGCATCGCAATCGCCAGCACCGCCAACGCCACCCGGCTCGCCGGCAGTGGCGGAAATTCCGGTGCCTGCCGCTGCCGATAGGTAAAGACATTCATCGCAATCAATAACCCGCCCCAGACGTACCATCCCACATAAAGGTGCCCGAGAGAAAGCAGCGCCAACACGGTGATCCACGAAACGATGCGGTGAATTCGCGGAGCCAGGGCATACACGATATGTCCGCCATCGAGCTGACTGCTAGGCAGTAGGTTTAGCGCGGTTGCAAACATTCCCACCCACGCTGCCAGAGCCGTCGGATGCATGTAAACGCGCGTCAGCGGCAAAGCTGCAACGGCATTCCTCGGCGCGACCATGTGCAACAATCCATGCACGACATGGAAGATAGCGGGAAATCCTAACTGCAAAACCGAAGAACTCATGCCCGCCGCGAATGGCTTCGAAAGCATCATGGCGACAATCAGCGTCGCCACCGCTACCACAAATCCTGCGATTGGTCCCGCGATGCCGATGTCAAACAACGCCGCGCGCGATCGAATCGGCGCTTTGATCCGTATCACCGCTCCCAAAGTTCCAATCAATGTCGGCGCAGGAATAAAGAAGGGAAGCGTCGCGCGCACCCGGTAGTAGCGGCAAAAAAGATAATGCCCCATTTCGTGCGCAAACAAAATAATTAGCAAAGTCGCTGAAAACGGAATGCCAAGCAGCAAGCGCGACGGATTCGCCATCACCCATCCCAGGGGAAAAAATGGAATCCATTCATCGCCTTGAACGAACGGCGGCAAATTATGCAGGAAGTTAAACTCCATGCGCGCTCCCACCACCAGGGTGGTGAAGCAGGTCATCGCCAGCAACAGCGCATGAAGCCAGTAACGCTCCGGCGGCCGCCTGACTATTGGCCGCGGCAGCGCGTAGTAATACTCAATGGTGGAGGTAGGAATTGGGGATTCAGGCTCCGGCATGATTCTTCGGCGCGGGACCGAAGTACGGCGCCTTCTTTGATGCTACTACGACTGAAGAAAACGCGGGCGCAGGCAGCGCCGAACAAATGTATTGCAGCTCGAGATTTTTTATTCAACTGCGAGGTAGGCCGCTGCTCGAGGAGAAAGTATCTCAGTCGATCGACTGCAATTCTTTCCCCGGTTTGAAGCGCACCGCCCTGCCCGGCGGAATGGACACTTCCGCTCCAGTACGCGGGTTGCGTCCGATTCCAGTTTTTCGCGGGCGCACATTGAACACGCCAAACCCGCGCAGCTCAATGCGGTTGCCGCTGGCCAGCGCCTTCTTCATGCTTTCAAAGACGGTTTCCACCGCCAGCTCGGCCTTGGTCTTGGTGATTCCGGTCTTGGCCACCACTTCATTGATAATGTCGAGCTTAATCACGAGCAGCTCCCGCGGGCAGGATCAGATAAGTGCTTCAAGTGATTGATGCTAAGGAAGATAAGTAAGATTGTCAACGGGAGCATCAGCTCCGTAAACTGGAGCAGTCGACTAAAGCGCGTTTCTACGGAAGCTTGCGTCTACCGCTGATTTTCCCCCTCTTTAAACATGTACTTGATCGCGGGCTTGTAAATCATCAGATTGGGCTCGCCATTCTCCCGGTTCACCTTGATGCAATTCCGGTCGTACCATTCAATCATGCCGTGTATCTCTTCGCCGTCGCGCAACACGATGACCATCGGCGTGCGAGACTGCATCTGCTTCTGATAATAAAAATTCTCCGCATTGGTCTGCTCGGGAGGCGCCGCTTTTTTCCCAGCGCCGGTCATGGCGCTGGTCATAGACCTATCGCCGCGATCCGGACGCTCTGAACGCTCCATGCGATCTCCGCGATCATGACGCTCCGGTCGCTCCCGCGCCGCGATCACGCCAGAATTGTGATTGTTGTGGTTGTCCACCCGCGTGGGCAGAGTAGGCCGGATCAGTTTCCGGTTGGCGAAGTTTTCCTTCTCAGAGATTCCGGCTGGGACGGGATCCATAATTTCTTTCATAGTGGCGCACCCTCGAATACACTCATTCACGAACCACCACACCCTGGGACCATCTGAATGTATTACAGGCGTGAAATTTTACCTACCGTACCACAGGACGCCAAACCTGACAATGCTTCCTTCGTGCTATTCGCGGCTGTTTGCCACCTTTGCATATCCCGTAGAATATCGATTCGGTACGCTATCCAGCGTTCGACAAGTTGGCCCCGCGGCGCTCCTTGCCGCTCCATGTGACGATCGCGACCAGGCTGGCTACGATCAGCACCGTCCACGCCAGCATGGGAGGATAACGCCCGCCATAGCGTTGTTCCACTAGCTTCGCCTGCAACACCGAATTCTTCGACGAAAGAAGATTCCCCAGTTGATACGCGAATCCCGGGAACGTTCCGCGCACCGCCGGCGGCGATAATTCGTTGAGATGCGCCGGGATCACGCCCCACGCTCCCTGTACCATAAACTGCATCAGAAATCCACCCAGCGCCAGCATGGGAACCGTGCGCGAATATGCCCACAGCGGGATCACCGGAATCGCCAGCAGCGCAGCAATCACAATGGCGCGGCGGCGGCCAATTCGTTCCGACCAGTTGCCAAACAGCACCCCGCCCAGCAGCGCTCCAAGATTGGCGATTACCGCAATCAACATCACCGCGTGAGGCCCAAGTTGATGCCCCTTGGTCAAGAACGTCGGATAAAGATCTTGCGTCCCGTGGCTGAAAGAATTGAATGCAAACATCAGCACCGTCATCAGCAAAAACGGACCAATAAACTTGACCAGGTCCGTGTTGATTCCGCTCTCCGATTTTTTTGCAACTTGCGCTTGCAACCACGCTGGAGATTCGTCCACCGTGGAGCGAATATAAATCACTAGAAACGCAGGAAGAGCCCCGATCACGAACATTCCCCGCCATCCTACTAACGGGAAGAAAATTCCGTAAACCAAAGCCGCCATCAAAAAGCCCACCGCGTAGCCTTCCTGCAGCACTCCGGAGAAAAATCCGCGCTTCTCCGCAGGCAGCGTCTCAAACGCCAGTGCCGCGCCCACGCCCCATTCGCCGCCCATGGCAATTCCGAACAATGCGCGCGTAATAATAAATATCTTCAGAGAAGGCGCAAAGGCCGACGCCAGTTCGAACACCGAATACGCAATGATGTCGACCATGAGCGTTAATCGGCGTCCAAACCGGTCAGCCATCATTCCAAACAGAAACGCTCCCACCGGGCGAAAAGCCAAAGTGATGAAAATAGCCTCGGTCACAGCGGAAACTTTCGCCTGAAACTGGTTAGCCAGCGCGCTAATGCAGAACGTCAAAATAAAAAAATCAAACGCATCCAGCGACCAACCCAGAAAGCAGGCAATGAACGTATTCCGCTGCGCCCGAGTCAATCTGCGAAAGTGCCCAATAAATTCCATGATGAGCGGTGGGTCTTCCTCTGTGAACCTCAGTGCCCTCTGTGGTTAAGTTTTTCGCGCGGCTAAGTTTCCAGCAGCCGCCAAGTCCCGCGGATGCTAGCATATGTTTTCAAATCAGCAATCAAAAATCAGCCCTCAACAATTCCTCCCATGCCCGAACTCGATTCTCCGCAACGCCAGGCGCCCGATTCGCTCATGCTCACCGGCTTCTGGTATCGCGCCCTGCCCGCCGATCGCGTTCATGGCAATCATCTCTTCAAGGCCACGCTGCTGGAAATTCCGCTTGTCCTTGGCCGCGATCGCGTCGGCCGGCCCTTCGCCCTTCGCGATTCCTGTCCGCATCGCGGCATGCCGCTGAACTGCGGACGCTTCGACGGTGAGAATCTTGAGTGCGGATATCACGGCTGGCAATTCGATGTGCACGACGGCCAATGCCAACTCATTCCTTCGCTCACGGCCGATCAAAACCTGAAAGTGGACCGCATCTACGCAGGCAGCTACGCCTGCGAGGAACAAGACAGTTTCATTTGGGTTTTCATTCCTGATCCCGCCCCGCCCGGCGCAGGCTTTGCTCCTCGAACCGAAGCTCCCGAGCCTTCGCCGCAAATCGAAAAATTCAGCAGCCAATACAATTCGGCCTATCTGCAAGCCGAAATGCCGGTCAGTATCGACCACGGCATCATCGGCCTCATGGATCCCGCGCACGGCCCCTTCGTGCATCAGGCATGGTGGTGGCGCAGCCAGCACAGCATGCACGAGAAGAAAAAAAACTTCGAGCCCATTCCGAATGGCTTTCGCATGAGCGCCCACACCCCCAGTTCCAACTCCGCGCCTTATAAACTGCTTCGCCTCTACGCCGACGCCGATTCCATCACCACCACCATCGATTTCGTCCTGCCCAACCTTCGAACCGAAACCATTCGCGCCGGAAAATACTGGTTCTCCAGTCTGACCACGGTCACGCCCATCACGCGCAATCATTGCCGCATCGATGTAGTCGCAGCCTGGAATCTATTCCGCTGGGTCCCGTTCGTTCCCAGTGTGCTGAAATTCGTCTTCGCAAAATTTGTCGAGCAAGACCGCCGCACCATGGAGTTGCAATCTGAAGGGCTGAAACACAATCCGCACCTGATGTTAATCGACGACGCCGACCGCCCCGCGAAATGGTATTTCCAACTAAAAGCCGCACATCTCGAAGCCAAACGCACTGGCACGGAAATGAAGCACCCAATGCCAGGTCCAGTAACTTTGAAATGGAGAAGCTAAAGCTCGTGTGGCGCGGGCGCTCTCGCCCGCGAATCGCCAATTTACAGAGTCACCAATCAGCTTCAATCCTTTGAAAGCCGATTTTTTGGCGGAGATGGCGGTTGAAAGGGTTTTCGAAAGCGCCTGGGCGAGGACTTGGCCGCAAACAAATGTTCTACCTCGCGATCCGTCATCGGCTTCCACCAGTTCGGATCGTTAATACGAATTTTCCCCCGCAAAGTACCCATCTGCGGCTTCTTTTCCGACGGTTTCCTTGTTCGCATTAGGGTCGCCCAACCGCTGAGACTGAATATAAAGGAACTACGACCAAGATCGGATTCCTACTCCCCCACCAGCCAATCCATCGCTTCTTCTCGCGTCTTGAACGTAGGCAATTCGCGCTGCGAAAAGCTCTTGAAGTGTTCGTAGAAAACCTGCGGCAGACTTTCCGTGCCAATCCACGCAGCTCTTTTTACATACGGACGATCGAGCACAAGAACCTCTTGCGCCCGCCGAGCCACACGCTTGTCGATCTCCGCGCCCGCGAAGTCTGCCAAAATCAGCACCGATCCTCGCGGCTGCCGAGCCACCGTCGCCCGAATCATGTCGAGCAACAAAAGCGCGTCCTCCGCGCTGCAGTGGCTAAAATCAAGCTCCAGGATGGCCTGCCCTTTGTGCTTCACAAAGTGCAACCGATCGTCGAGTGACACGTCGCCAGTCATGCCAGCAGTCCCTCGACCACCCCATACGCCCCGTCCAGCGCGGCATCCAACGCGGCAGCATCTTTGCCACCGGCCTCCGCCAGATCAGGACGCCCTCCGCCCTTGCCGCCAACTTTCTGCGCCACTGGACCAATCACCTTGCCCGCCTGTACGCGGCTGGTTAAATCTTTCGTCACGCCGACGATCAGCGCTACGTTCCCATTCGACGCCGAACCCAGAATCACCACCCCCGACCCAATCTTGTCGCGCAACTGATCCACCAGCGTCCGCAACTGCGCCCGCTCCAGATTGTCCACCCGATGCGCCAGAACTTTCACGCCCTTTACTTCCTTGATCTTCTCCCCAACATTCGCGGTCGAAGATGACGCCGACTTCATCCGCGCCTGATCCAGTTCCCGCGTCAGCCGCTTGATCTCCGCATCCTTCTTTTCAAACTCGACTTTCAAAGCTTCAGCCGGAGAAAATGACTCTTCACGCTCAGAAACCAAATCAGACGTGGGTGCCCCATCCTTTCGCGTTCTTTGCGAAAGAGCCTGCCCTGAGCCTGTCGAAGGGGTGGGAGAGACAAAACTAGAAACCACGTTCTCCAACTCATGATCGCGTCGAAAATGCTTCAGCGATCCCTCGCCAGTCACCGCCTCCACCCTCCGCACGCCCGACGACACACTACCTTCTTTCAGAATCTTGATCAATCCAATCTCGCCCGTAGCGGCCGTGTGCGTGCCGCCGCAGAGCTCCGTCGAAAAATCGCCAATCTTCACCACGCGCACCTTGTCGCCATATTTCTCCCCAAACAAAGCCATCGCATGATACTCATTCACCGCCACGTCAATCGGCACATCGACAATGGTCTCCACTTTCTGGTTGCGCAGCAATTCCTTGTTGATGAGATCTTCGATGTTCTGCAGTTCTTCGTCTTCCACGCCCGTGAAATGCGAAAAATCAAAACGCAAATGATCCGGCGCCACCAGCGACCCCGCCTGCTTCACATGCTTCCCCAAAACTTCCCGCAACCCGGCATGAAGCAAATGCGTAGCCGTATGATTCCGCATAGTAGCCACACGAAAATCAGTATCAACAACGGCATCAACCTTATCCCCGACTCTGAGGGTGCCCCATTTCTCGCGCGCATTTTGCGCGAGAAGTGGGGATTTTGGTTGAGACTTCATCACAACCCGATGCGCCCGAACCCCCTGCACCGGGTAATAACATCCCGTCACCTCGGCGACGATAGTATTGTGATCGTCCGAATAAAACCAACCCCGGTCCCCAACCTGCCCACCCGCCTCGGCATAAAACGGCGTGTGATCGAGAATAACTTCGCCCGACTCGCCAGCCTTCAATTCCCGCACTCCTCGCCCGTCATGAATGATGGCCAAAACTTCGCACCCATCCGACCGCGTCTGCCGGTACCCCTCAAACTCCGACTTCGGCAGCTGCTGATAAGCCGGATTCGCCGTCTGCTTCGCCGCGCCTTTCCACGAGGCGCGAGCGCGCGATCTTTGCTCCTCCATCGCGCGATTAAAACCGGCCTTATCCAGATTCGGCCCTGTCGCGAACCGCATCCTGGATAAAATCCGGCGGCACCCAATGTAAATTTGAACGCGTCAGCGCCCGGAATTGTTGCAGGTCCAGAGAGGGCTTTCTGGACTTGGTTTTCAAAGTCATTCCGAGGTCGAGTGGAGGGGTTTGATAGGCGCTCGGCAGCCTTTTCCGGCGCTTCCGGAAGTGCTCGCCAATGGGACCGTGACACGACGCAATGTCATACATAGCCTTCCAGTCTTTCGCCAGTCGCGACGCCGCTCCATCGCGTGGGCGATGTAGCACGACGGTCTCCGATCCACTTCTCCAGTTTTCGAAACCCACTTCCAGCGTGTGAGAGAAACGAGTTTCTTCCGATTGCACAACTCTAGACGCTGGCTCCGCAGTATCACTGAGTTCGGGATACGCATCCTGATTCCGTCGCGAACGGCAAATACCATCTCATACAAAAATGGCTTCGTCTGCCCCAGCAATCGTCCATGGGTAATGGCGCGGCGAATTATTTTCCGCAACACGTACCCGCGGCCATCATTTGCTGGAAGCACTCCGTCAGAAATCAGAAACGTGGCCGCGCGCGAGTGGTCCGCGATCACCCGTAAAGACGCCGCCGATTTCGTGTCGCTTCTTTGCTCAACTCTTTCTTGAGTGATGTTCCCGTCAACTCCGCCGCCCGCCGATCAGTGGCGTAAACAAGTCCGTCTCATAATTCGAAATCACGCCCTGCAGCACCGCCGCGGTTCGTTCCAGCCCCATCCCCGTATCAATCGACGGCTTCGGCAACGGTGTAAGCTTCCCGCTGGCATCGCGGTCAAACTGCATGAACACCAGATTCCAAATCTCCACGTACCGACCGCAGTCGCACGGGAACGCACAATCGGCATGCCCCTGATCCGACGCGGCCGCGCCCATGTCGTAATAAATCTCGCTGCACGGCCCGCACGGCCCGGTGTCGCCCATCTGCCAGAAGTTATCTTTCAGCCCCATCTCGAAGACGCGCTCTTTCGGAACACCCTGCGCGATCCAAAGATCGTAGGCTTCGGCATCACGCTGCATACCGCCTTCGCCGTTAAAAACAGTCACGTACAGCTTGTTCCTGTCGATCGCAAACCACTCCGGCGAAGTAACCAGCTCCCACGCGTAAGCAACCGCATCCTTTTTGAAATAGTCGCCGAACGAAAAATTGCCCAGCATCTCAAAAAACGTGTGATGCCGGTTCGTGAATCCAACATTCTCCAGATCGTTGTGCTTCCCGCCCGCCCGCACGCACTTCTGCGAAGTCGTCGCCCGCGAGTAATCACGCTTCTCCAGCCCCAAAAACACATCCTTAAACTGATTCATCCCCGCATTGGTGAACAGCAACGTCGGGTCGTTCGCTGGCACGAGCGACGACGAATGCACCTCTCTGTGCCCTTTTTGCACAAAGAAGTCCAGAAATTTTCTGCGTATTTCAGAACCGGTCAGCATGAAGATTTAATTCTAAACGAACGCTGCTCATCAGCGTTCGCGCATTCTGGACATTGAGCCCGCTTTGTTCAATAACGCGAGACCGATCATCGCCTAAGTGGTGTTTCACTGCTACTCTGCGAATCGGTTTGCAGACAAGATTGCGAATCCGGCGGCGAGCCACGAACTTCTGGACTCCATAGATGGCATCGGTGGGTCCGTTCATCAGCGCAGGCTTCGCAGGCAGGGAAGCGGACCCTCAGAGGACACAGAAATGCGCAGCGGGAAGTTCGGACTCCTCTGTATACTCTGTGCCCTCTGTGGTGAATTGTTCGCCGCCGAAATGCAAAGCTACTTCACTGCGCCTTCGGTCTTCTCCCCGGCTTTTTTCACTTCGTGTCCGGTGGCTTCGGTCCCTTTTTTCACGCCGCTGCCCGTCTTCTTGGCAGCTTTGTCTGTGTCCTTTGCCGTATCTTTGGCGGCATCTTTTGTTGCGTGTCCAGTCTTGTCGGCGGCGGTTTTGGTGGCGTGTCCGGTTTTCGTGGCTGCTTTCTTGGTATCGGTGCCGGCATCTTTGGCAGCTACTTTGGTCTCATGTCCGGTTTTGTCGGCGGCGGTTTTGGTTGCGTGTCCGGTTTTCGTCGCTGCCTTCTTGGTATCGGTGCCCGTATCTTTGGCAGCTACTTTGGTTGCGTGTCCAGTCTTGTCGGCGGCAGTTTTGGTCGCGTCGCCGGTTTTCTTTGCTGCCTTCTTGGTATCGGAGCCGGCATCTTTAGCTGTGTTCTTGACGTCTGAACTGGCGTCCTGCGCCAGGGCGATCGATACCGCGCCGAGCAGTGCTGCGGCAAAAATTGCCTTGCAGATTGTCATGGCGTTCTCCTAAATAGCGTTTATTGGGACTGACGGAGTATGCACGATGCCAGGGGATATTGCCAAGTACCGGTGGGTCAGGGTGTCCTGAGGCGATTTTCCATCCCGACCGCGAAACAAGAACCCGACCAAAGCGTCGCAGCCCTCACGAAAAACTCGTCCCGCGCATTCGGTTCGCCCATCATGAAGCAGCGCACCCTTTCATCCGCTCTCGGTCTCGAGCACGCTCAAAGTCTCTTCATCCACATCCCACTTTTTCAAGATCGCAAAGATCGTCTTGCTGCCGAAACCCGCTCGCGCCAGTTGGCGGAAGATGCGCGCTGTCGCTTTCTGATCGCCTTTCTTAGGTTTCGCGATTCGCTTCTTTCCCAGATAATCTCGGGCCTGCTTTTCTTCACTTACCCCTTCAAAAGCCGCATCCACAGCCTGATTGATCACGTCGCCGTGTATACCTTTGATTTTCAGCTCCGTGATCACCCGCCTGCGCCCCAGCTTCTGATTATCGCGGCGAAGCGATGAAAAGTATGCCGCATACTGCGAATCGTTCAAATATCCCTGATCCTTCAACCGCCGAATCACCAACTCGATCAGCGTCTGCCCATATTCGCTTTCCGCTTCTTCGACTCGCGCGCGCATTAGCCGCTTCAATTCAGCAACCGTCCGCATGCGCCGCGCCAGCGCGCCCACGGCGTACTCATACAATTCATCTTCGGAATAGTTCTTTTTTTTCGGGCGCGGAAATGCCATACGCGTTTACGATAGTCCAACCACAACCCGGATGCGAACTATTTAGCGCCGCGTCTGCCCAATAGGGAACGAATCACTCCGCCTCTTCTGCGGCATACTGCGGATGCCGCGCCGCCGCGCGACGATGCACTTCGCCAGCTAGCCTGCGCAGCCAGCGCAATTCCGTGCGAAATTGCTCGATCGTAAGGCTGACCATCCAAACCGCTTCGTGGAAACGGTGGCCAACTTCTTCGCGGATGGACCGCAGCACCTCCTGTTCTCTCGCCAATTCCTTTTCGAGAAAAGCCTGCCGGCGCTGCAACTGACGCTCGAAAACTCCCGGACGAGCCTGCCATGACAATGCCACCCACGTCAGAAACGCAGGCCGCTCGCGCTGTGTGGCCCAATCCGCGCGCTCCAAGGCATCGGCCAGTGCAGACCGTCCTTTGGCGGTGGTCTCAAATACGCTGCGCTCGGGACCGGCCGCCGCGGTGTCACTCGCGCGCGCGCGAATGAATCCTCGATCCGCCAGTTTTTCCAGCGAATAATAAACTTGCGGTCGCGAAATCCCCGCCCAGTCGCGGACTTCCCGCCGCTCCAGTTCCAGGTTCGCCTGGTACCCATGCATCGGGCGCTCGGCTAGCAGACTCAGCAGCACCAGATCCGGAATCGTCAGTCCGCGCTTCCTAACCGCGGGCATCTCGCGCCTTTCGCTGGCGGCTCCAATACCACCACTGGCATTGCTCAAGAGGCAGTTGCGGATTTCGCGCCTGTGCAACCGCCGCGCGAAAAACATCCAGGCAGCAAATGTCTTGCGCTTTGCCCGTCGTGCGGCATAGCCCCTCATAAAGCTTCTGTGGATTTCGACGGCCCAGTTGGGCCACGCTATGCACTCCAAGCAGTTCCAAGTCGCAAACGAAAGCCGGTCCCACGGAGATCAGATCCTGCAAACGTCGCCGTTCGACCGGCGGATGTTTCCTTGCCATAAAAACCTCCTTGACACCGGAATTGGTGTCGGATATCGTCAGCTAGTCTAATTAAGACTACATCCTATGACAAGACGAAAGTTTAACAGGAACAAACCACAGAACCCCGAAAAGCCGGGCAGTAGCGCAAAAAAAATTCCGAAGAGGCCACAGTTTTGAATCGTGACGTGAAGGGGCAAAAATCCAAACCGGCACGCCCCGAATCGTGCGCGAAGCGCCCAAGGTTTGCGAAACGACACGGACTTCAGTCGCGCGAGAAGCGCCGAAAGGTTTGCGAAACGGCATGGACTTCAATCGTGCGCGAAGCGCCGAAGGTTTGTGAAAGGGCACGGCTTCAGCCGTGCCGCAAAGCATGGAAATAATTTGGGGGCTTTAGCCCCGACCCGATAGCAGAAAAAGAGGATAAAACATGAATGTAAAAAAAATCACCGCCGTACTTTTTGCAGAAGAAATCGAACCATGCGTGAACTTCTGGGCAGAAAATCTCGGCTTCCAGAAGACGGCCGAAGTCCCCGACGGCAATCGGCTGGCCTTCGCCATGCTGCAAAAAGGAACCGTCGAGTTGATGTATCAGACCTACGCCAGCGCCGACAAAGATGTCAGCGCGCTCTCAAACGTGATTCGCAAAGGCCCGACATTTCTCTACGTTGAAGTCGAGAACCTGGACGATACCATTGCTTCCATCAAGGGCGCCGAAGTCGTGATCCCAGTCCGCACCACATTCTACGGAGCAAAGGAAATCGCGATTAAAGATCCGGCCGGGCATTTCGTCACCTTCGCACAGTTCGGAACCACGCCCCAGCAGTGATCCGCAAGGCGTTGAGATCGCGAAAAAGATCACAAAAAAAAGGGCGCGCTATGCGCGCCCAAATCTACGAACCTTGAACCTTGAACCTTGAAGCTCTGAAACTCTGAAACTCTGAAACTTTACCCCTACCGTCCCCCAAACCCCGCCGACTGCATCGACTGCCGCGAAATATCCGCGGTCGAAGCAATGCCCTGCATGCGCAGCTTGAAGTCGTCAGCGTTCGAGGCGTTCTCCAGCGCAGTCTCGTAATTCACCAGCCCGGCCTGGAACAGATCCCATAGCGATTGATCGAACGTCTGCATGCCATATTGCGACGTTCCCGCAGCAATCGCGTCGCGAATCGATCGCGTCTTTTCCGGTACCAGCACGCACTCCCGAATGTAAGCGGTATTGATCATCACTTCCACTGCAGGCACGCGCCCTTCGGAGTCGCATCGCCGCACCAGGCGCTGGCTGATGATCGCCCGCAGCACGGCCGCCAGTTGCATGCGAATCTGCTTCTGCTCCGGCGGCGGAAAAATCGAGATCACACGGTTAATAGTTTCCACCGCATCCAGCGTGTGCAGCGTCGAGAACACCATGTGGCCGGTTTCCGCCGCATGCAGCGCCGTCGAAATGGTTTCCAGATCGCGCATTTCGCCCACCAGAATCACGTCCGGATCCTGACGCAGAGAAGCGCGCAGCGCCGCGCCAAACGATGGCGTATCCACGCCAATCTCGCGCTGGTTCACATACCCTTTTTTATCGCGATGCAGAAATTCGATCGGATCTTCGATGGTGACAATATGTTCCGCGCGCGACGAGTTCACGCGATCCACCATCGCTGCCAGCGTGGTTGACTTACCGGAACCGGTCACTCCCGTCACCAGCACCAACCCGCGCGGCATATCGCAAATCTGCTCCACCACTTTCGGCAGAAACAGCTCATCCAGCGCGCGAATCTTGGTTGGAATGACGCGCAGCACCAGCCCCACGTTTCCGCGCTGCTGAAAAATATTCACACGGAATCGTCCCAGGCCGGCCACGCCGTACGCCATATCGATTTCCGTGGTTTCTTTGAATTTTTGTTTTTGCCGCGCCGACATCATGCTGAACGCCATGTTCAACATATCTTCGGCGCTGATGCGCGGCTGGTCGGTCAGCGGCGTCAGTTCGCCGTCAATGCGCAGATGCGGATAGTTTCCTACCTTCAAATGCAAGTCGGAGGCTCGCCGTTCCGTCGCTATCCGAAGCAGGTCATCGATATTCATGCGGACTTTTCCCCTGGGAAGTTCGTAACAGACTTCGCTCCAGCATGATCGCCGGAATCGTCACCTTCCCCAAGATGACTGAGGTAATGACCTGCCACAGGAGATTGGACACGCCCTTAAGTTTGCCGGTGCGTTTGCCCGCAATATCGCTTGTCTGTGATAGTTCGCCGAGAATAGCTTTTCTCAAGCTGTCGCAGAGCTTCACGGAATTGATCGCACCGGGCCACCGCGCAGGTTTTGAGAAGGGCACGGCCTTCAGCCGCGCGGCAGGTCGACAAAGATTCGTGAAAGGGCACAGCTTCAGCCGTGCCGCGGAACTGCGGGTTCGTGAAAGGGCATGGCGTTCAGCCGTGCCGCAGGGCGACAAAGATTCGTGAAAGGGTACGGCGTTCAGCCGTGCCGCAGAGCGGCAAAGATTCGTGAAAGGGTACCGCTTCAGCCGTACCGCTTGAGTCGCAAATGATTCGGGCTTTAGCCCCTGAGGGATCTTTCTGCCGATGATGAAAACGCCGCTCAATCCATCCGCAGCGCCTGCATGGGATCAACCGAAGCCGCCCGCCGCGCAGGCAAATACGCAGCCAGCAACGACAACATCAAGATAAACACTGCAGCCAGCAAGAGCACCACAGGATCGAACGGGCTTACATCGAAAAGAAACGAGTGCAACACCTGCGAGGCGGCCGCCGCGCCCAGCAGCCCCAAAACACATCCGGCAATCGCCAACTTTGCCGCTGCGCTAAACACCAGGCCACGAATGGCGGATCGTTGCGATCCCAACGCCATACGAATCGCCATCTCTTGCACCCGCAGAGCAGCAGAAAACGCAATCACGCTATAGATACCGAGCCCCGCCAGCAGCACCGCCGCAATGGCAAAGGCGGAGATCAGCGCAGTGTTAAAGCGTCGCGGAGCTTCGCTATCGGAAACCGCGTGCTCCATACTTTGCACTTGAGTCAGCGGCAACTGAGGGTCAATCGAACGAACCGTAGAGCGGAGAACATTCTCCATCTGTTCGGGCTCCATCGCCGTCCGAACCGCAATGTAACCTCCGTTCCCATTCAGATCCGTGGCCGAAGCGAAGGGCCCGATCGACTTTTCGACCTGGTCGATCGGGCTGATACCACTGCTCCTTATCCGGGGCGTCGGGCGACCCCTCCTTCACGTCGGCGACCTCGCCCACAATCGTCATCCAGGGCGTCTTCGTCTCCTGCATCCCCATGCGAATTCGCTTCCCAATCGGATCCACTCCTGGCCAGTAATGCTCGGCGAGCTTTTGGTTGACGATCGCGACCAGTTGCGTATTCGCTGTGTCCTCCGGCGTGAGAAAGCGGCCGGCAACAACGCAACTCCCATCGTCTGCAAATAATCGCCCTGCAACTGAATCCAGTGTGGCCAGGTTCATATTGGCTCCCTTCGGCGCGACATAACCTTCAGCGATGAAAATGCTGTTGCCATTGTTGCCCGAAGCCGGCAGAAACGACGTCAGCCCCACCGATCTCACTCCGGGCAACTGCTGAATGCGGCGAATCAATTCGTCATTGAATCCGTCCACCGACGCTTGGGTTGCGTACTGTTTCTGCGGCAGTGAGTAAGAGGCCGCAAGAACATGCTCCGGACGGAAGCCGAGGTTGACGGCGCGCATCTTCTCAAAACTCCGCAGCAGCAAGCCAGAAGCGGCGAGCAGCATCAAAGCGACCGCAATTTCGCCGACCACCAGTCCCGATCGCAGCCGCGCGTGCCCGCTACCCGCCGAGCCGGTGCGTCCGCCTTCCTTCAGAGTCTCATTCACATTCGTCCGCAAAGCGGCAAATGCCGGCGCCAGTCCGCAAACCAGTCCCGTCACCACTGCCAGCAAAATTGCGAATAACACGATTTGCCAATCGAGGCCGATCTCATGAATCCGCGGCAATGTTTCCGGCAACCTGCTCACGCCCACGCGCAAGGCCATCGCGGCCAGAATCAGGCCCGCCAGCCCTCCTGTGACGCTCAGCACCAGGCTCTCCAGAATCGCTTGACGCAGCAGCACTCCGGCACGCGCTCCCAGCGCCAGGCGCACAGCGATTTCGCGCCGCCGACGAATGGCGCGGACCAGCAGCAGCCCAGCCAGATTGGCGCACGCGATCAGCAGCACGACGACAATGGCCAAAAATAACGTCCGCACCAGTTGGCGAGCCTGCTCCACGGTCTCTTCATGCAGCGAGCGCACCACCGGTCGTATGTGCAAGCTCGACATGAAGGCGGGATAGTTGCGCATCGTCTCTTGCGCCACGCGGTTGGCGTCACTCTCGGCTTGTGCCGGCGTGATGCCCGGCTTCAGCCGTCCCACTATGTTGAAGTTCCACGAGGCCGCTCCCGTCGTCAATTCCGGTTGGGTGAAGCTCATCGGTACCCATATCTCGACGCTGTTCAGGTGTCCCGGAATTAGAGGAAATTCAAAGTTGCGCGGCATCACGCCGATCACTACATAAGGCTTGCGATCGAGCAGAATCTTCGTTCCCAGCACATGCGCATCGCCATGCAGCCGGAGTTGCCAAAGCGAGTAACTGATTAACGCAACTTGCTCCTTTTGGTCATCTTCCTTCTGCGTGAAAAACCGCCCCATCAGGGGCGCGACTCCAAGAGTCGGAAAAACTCCGCCCGACAACCGCGCTGCATTCACCTGCGCCGGCTCGCCGATTCCAGACAGTTCATAACCTGTTGATACATACCCGCCGAGACTCTCGAAGCTGTGCGTATCGCGCGTGTAATTCTGAATGTCTGGCGCCGTAACTCCGGCCTCCCCGTTTCCCCCCACGTCCGCGCCTTGCAGAATGTCGGCGAGCTGCATCAGCCGCTCCGAATGCGGAAACGGCAGCGGTCGCAACAGCACTCCTTCCACGACGGAGAAGATAGCCGTTGTAGCCCCGATTCCAAGTGCGAGCATCAGCACCGCTGTGGCGCTAAAACCCGGCGACTTCAACAAATGGCGAATTGCGATCCGCAGCTCATGAAAAGCCATGGCCATCACCTCTCTTCAAATCGCAGAATTGTCCCAGACGTCAAATCGCATACACGAATCGAACGAAAAGAGCTTTGGGAAGGGCATGGCTCAGCCGTGCCGCAGAGCGGCAAAGGTTCGTGAAAGGGTACGGCTTCAGCCCTACCGCTTGAGTCGCCAACGACTCGGGCTTTAGCCCCTGAGGATTTTTTCTGCGAATCATGAACAGCTCTTAATCCATGCGCAGCGCCTTCATCGGATCGATCCTCGCCGCCCGCCGCGCCGGCAAATACGATGCAAATAAAGCGGTGACAAACAGAATAACCCCCACGCAAACCATCACCGACAAATCCATCGCCCCCACCCCATACAGAGTGCTGTGCATCGTGCGTCCCACCAGCGCCGCACCCGCAAGGCCAATCCCTAGCCCAATTCCCGCCAGCAGCGACGCTTCTCGCAGCACCATCCAGACCACATGCAGCCGGGTGGCGCCCAGCGCCAGTCGCAGCCCAATCTCGTTCGTCCGTTGCGCGACTGCAAACGCCATCAGCCCGTAAATGCCCACCCCCGCCAGCAGCAGCGCGACCACCGCGAAGCTGGCGAACAAAACCATCGTATAGCGATCTTCACCCAGCGATTCCTCTTTTACCTGATCCAGCGTGCGCGGCCGCGCCAATGCAATCTGCGGATCCATCGAATGCACCGCCGCCGCAATCGTCTTGCTCATCGTCCCCGGATCTTCCCCGGTCCGCACGCCCACCGCAACATCCGGAGCGGCCGACTGCGCAAACGGAACATCCACTTCCGGATAGGCATCGCGAAAATCCCCATATCGAACGTTGTGAAAAACTCCAACAATCTGCCACTCCACGGCTGGCCCCAGCTTCGGAAGCCCAGGAATGATCTGCTCAATCGAAAGCCGCTGCTGCAGCGGATCCAATCCCTTTAAATAGCGTTTGGCGAATTCCTCGTTCACCATGGCCACGCGCACGCTCGTGCTCGAGTCCTGATCGGTAAACGTGCGGCCCTGAATCACTCCGATGCCGAACGTTTTGTAATAGTCAGGCGAAACCGATTGAAATCCCGTGCCCGGCCGCTGCGAGGGATCTGCATACGCCGCTCCACCCACCACGGTGAACGGCATCCCGTCGCTCGTCCCACGCAGCGGCGTCCCGGTCAGCGTGGCAGCATCGTCCACTCCCGGCACTGCGCGTAGCACGCTCAACATCTGTTGATTGTAGGTATTCATCTCTTCAGGATTCTTGAATCGTCCCTGTGGATGATTCAACCCGAACACCAGCACATGATCGGTGCGCACTCCCAGATCAACGCGCGTTAAATTCCAAAAGCTGTGAATCGCCAGCCCCGCACCCGCCAACAACGACAGCGCTAGCGCGAACTCTCCTGTAATCAAGCCCCGCCGCAGTTTGTGGCTGCCGGTGCCCGTCGACGTTCGTCCGCCTTCTTTCAGCGCTTCTCCCGGATCAACTCTCGAGGCATACCACGCCGGCGCGCAGCCGAACAAAAGTCCCGCCAAAGTAGTCGCCGCCAGCGCCACCATCAGAACATGAATGTCGAGATGAAAATTCGCTTCGGAAGGCAGAATCCCCTCCGGCACAATACTTAGAACCGCGTGCAGAAGTCCTACTCCGAGTATGACCCCAAGCCCGCCGCCAATCAGCGCCAGCACGACGCTTTCAGTCAGGAACTGCCCAAAAATCTGCCGCCGGTTAGCTCCCACCGAACATCGCACCGCAATTTCCCGGAGCCGCGCCGCGCCCTTGGCCAACAGCAAATTCGCAATGTTCACGCATGCAATGACCAGCACAAATCCCACCGCGCCCAGCAGCAGCCACAAATTGCGAATCCGCTCCGGAGGAAGAAAATCATTCTGCAGCAGTTCCACCGACGCGCCCCACCCTTTATTCGAACTCGGATACGCCGCCGCAATATGCGCCGTCACCGCATCCATATCGGCCTGCGCCTGTTGCCGTGTCACCCCATCCTTCAACCGGCCCATGGTCAGCAGCCAGTGGTAATCGTGATTGATCTGTTCCGGACGAAACGCCAGCGGAGCCGCCAACTGAAAATTAAACCGGTCTCCAATTCCCGGTGCCAGTACTCCCACCACGGTGTACGGTTCGCCGTTAATGCGCAAAGGCTGGCCAATAATCGCTCGATTCGCGCCCAGCCGGTTCCACAACTTGTAAGTCAAAACCACTTCACGATCTTTGCCTGGCACGCCTTCCTCGGGAAGCAAGTCGCGTCCCATCAAAAACGGAATTCCCTGCATGTTGAACCACCCCGGCGAAGCGCGCATGCCGTCAATCTGCTCCGGTTGGTCCTGCGTTGCCAGATTAAAACTGCCGCCGGTGAAGGCCACTAGTTGCTGAAATGTTCTGTTCTGCTCCTTCCAGTCGAGAAAGTCCCCGGCCGAGATTCCATTGTCGTGCCCGTTGATCTTCGACCAAACCATCATCAGCTGTTCCGGATGCGGATACGGCAACGGCGCCAGCAGCACCGCATACACCACGGTATAAATAGCTGTCGTCGCGCCCACACCCAACATCAGCGTGGCAATCACCGCCGCCGTCAACCCAGGATTTTTGCGCAACATCCGCAAACTGTAACGAAGATTCCCCGCCAGAGTTCGCAAGTTCCACCTCGATCCGAAAACACAGACCACAAGAATACAGCCGGGACTTCCGAATGTCGGGACAGCCGCCCTCGGCTGTCCGCCAAGCCGAGCATGGAGCGCAGCTCGACCTTCCCGCCACCGACGCCTACACGCTCGCTGCCAATTCTCATCCGCGAGCCACGCTGAAAATAATTGAGTTAGGCCATCGCCGTTGACCCACAGCGCGACCGGTCTGTCCGAAAACGCAACCCCGTGTCCGTTCCCGAACACGGCCGTTCCTGAACACGGCCGTTCCTAACACGGCCGTTCCTAAACACGGATAACAAAACAGAAGGAAAAGCCGCCCGGCTAAATCGCCCGCAACGCATCCATCGGATCCGCCGCCGCCGCGCGCCTGGCCGGAACCGCCGACGCCACCAACGCCAGCATCATCATGATCCCCACTCCTGCCGCATAAATCAGCGGATCCGTCGCGCTCACCTCAAACAAAAACGAACTCACCAGCCGCGACGCCGCCACCGAACCCAGCACGCCAATCCCACACCCAAGCAATGCCAGCTTCGCGCTCGATCGCAACACCAGCCGCGCAATGCCCGCCCGCTGCGAACCCAGCGCCATGCGCACCGCAATCTCCTGCGTGCGCAGCGATACTGAAAATGCCACCACCGCATAAATCCCCGTGACCGCGAGCAATAAAGCCCCCGCGGCAAACGCGGAGATCAAATCGGTGTTAAAACGCCGCGGCGCTTCCACGTTTGAAACCACCGCGCTCATCGGCTGCACCTGCTGCAACGCCAGCACCGGATCGATTTCGGCGACCGCGGCGCGTAGCGTCTTCGTCATCTGCTCCGGCGGCAGAGCCGAACGCACCGTAATAAATCCACCCGCAGGCTCAGTGATCTTTCCAGAAAAATCCGAGCCGTACAGCGTGGCCGGTTGCTCCGCCGGCAAATACCATTGCTCGCCACTGGGTTCGTCTGGCGAACCACCTTTAATATCGGCGACCACTCCCACAACCGTGGCCCACGGGTATCGTTTATTCGGATTGCCCACGTGCATCCTCTTGCCGATCGCTCGTTCACCGGGCCAGCAATCCTTTGCCATCGATTGATTTACGAGCACGACCAGCTGTGACTCGGCCCGGTCGTCTGTCGTGAAATAACGCCCCTCGATGAGTGGGATATCCATCGCGTGGAAATAATCTCCATCGGTAATCGCGAACGCCGCGAATTTCAGCTTCCAATTTTCCGCCCGTTGTCCCTCAACCGTATAAGCCGACATTCCTGTGACTTCGTTCGCGGGGAGGGCATTGGTTATGCCGACGGCGGAGATTCCAGGCTTGCTCGACAGCCGGTCTACTACACCGCGGTTAAACGCCTCAGCGGCGGCGACCGTGGAATATTGCTGCAAGGGTAGCTGATAGCCCGCGACCAGAACGTGGTCCGGCCGGAAGCCCGGATCGACGGCGCGCATCTTCTGGAAGCTGCGCAAAAATGCTCCCGCCACCGTGAGCAGCACCAGCGCGATTGCAATCTCCGCCACCACCAGCCCCGCTCGCAGCCAGCTATGGCTGGCCGCGCCCGTGCCCGTCCGCGAACCTTCCTTTAGCGTCTCCGTCAGATTCGTTCGCAACGCCGCCAAAGCCGGTGCCAGGCTGCAGACAGTACCCGTCACCAGCGCTAGACCGAATGCGAAAATGGCAACCCTCGCGTCCATCGCAATCGAGTCCACGCGGGGCATTGACTCCGGCAAAAGATGCAACGCCGTTCGAATCGCGATCGCGGCAAATGCCATTCCCAATAGTCCTCCCGCCGCGCTCAGCAACAACCCGCCGAAAATAGATTCGCGCGTAATCACGCCGGGAAGCGCTCCCAGCGCCAGCCGCACCGCATACTCGCGCCGCCGTCGCATCGCTTGCACCAGCAACAGGCCGGCGACGTTGACGCAAGCAATCAGCAGCACAATCGACACCGCCAGGAATAAAGTTCGCAGCAGCGGTCGAACATCGGCCACGGCGTTTTCATACAACGACATGACATCTCCGCGAATGTGGAGCGCACTCATGTGGGCGGGAAAATTGCGCATAATCTGCTTCGCCACTCGATCCGTATCCTGTGCCGCCTGCGCCTGCGTGACGCCATCTTTGAGCCGGCCAACCATCCGGTATCCCCAAAATCCGGCGTGCTCGTCGGAAAGCTCCTCCGCAGTCAGGCTTAACGGCACCCACAGTTGCGCTTGATCGAGCTGCCCATCCTCGGGCGGAAACTGAAAACTACGCGGCATCACACCGATGATTGTGTAAGACCTGCGGTCGAGAACAATCGAGCTGCCCAGCATATTCGGATCCCGGTGGTAACGCTTCAGCCACAAAGCGTAGCTGATCACCGCCAGCGGCTCATGCGCGTCCTCTTCCTGCTTGGTAAAAATGCGGCCCAGGATCGGCGCCACGCCGAGCGTCGGAAAAACACTGGCCGTGAATCGAGCGGCATTGATTTGTTCCGGAGTGTCTCTGCCAGAAAGTTCGTAGCTCAAGCCGATGTATCCGCCGAGAGAAGAGAAGGCATTCGTCGCTTCCGAATAGGTAGCGATCTCGCGCGCCGTAACCGGAGTGTTCGGCCCGCTGCCCAGGTGATCTCCAACCAGCACCAGCCGCTCCGGATCGCGGAAGGGAAGCGGCCGCAGCAAAATGCCTTCGATCAACGAGAACACGGCGGTAGTCGCGCCAATCCCAAGCGCCAGCGTGAGAATCACCGTCACGCTCACGCCCGGCGACTTTCGAACCTGCCGAAATGCGAACCGCAAATCCTGCGAAAGTGCGTACATGCGACCTCCCAGTAACCGCCGGAAGTGTGCCGAGCGAGTAGAAAATCTAAGACTATACCCCAAGCCCCGCTCCGAAGGGCACATTCGCATCAGAACACAACTCGCGCCGATTCGCATCAGAATACAACTCGCGCCGATTCGTCAGCACGTTGGGCCGATTCGACTGACTGGGGCGATTCCAATCAGAACATGACCTGAGCCGATTCACATCAGCACCGCTTGAGCCGATTCGTATCAGCACACAACTCGCGCCGACCCGCATCAGCACACAACTCGCGCCAATTCCATCAGCACACGACTCGCGCCGATTCGTATCAGGGCACGGCTTCAGCCGTGCCGAAAAGCATCCAAGAAACAGCCGGCTTTAGCCGCTGGGTCATCTCCTAAACATGCGCCGTCGCCCCGCGCGCCGTACCCTTACTTCCCGCATGCACACCATCCCCCTGCCACTTCCGCGCCAGCCCTTCCAACTGCGCCAGCACTTTCTCAATATCCTTCATTCGATCCGTAATTCCATACGTCACCGCCGGCGGAATCGTGGGCTTGTAATCCCGGAATACGAAGCCTTTCTCTTCCAGCATGCGCAGCCGTTCGGTCAGAACACGCGAAGAAATCCCACTCGACATTCTTCCGCAGCACTCCAAACCGCATGGGCCCATTCGTGCTCAACGACCACAGAATGTGCAGCGTCCAGGGCCGCGTTAGAAGTTCCAATAACCCGCCAATGGCACAGGGCGAAGGATTTTGTGCAAAGCGTCTCATAGGATATTCCCGATACTAGGTTACTACAAAGTGCCTACTGTTAAAAAGGCCAGTGGTTATTTATTGTAACCAACCGTGCTCCCACGACATCCAATGTCTTGTTTGAGGAGGATTCCATGAAATTACTTCGCATCGACTCCAGCGCCCGTCGCAGTTCCGTCTCGCGCCAGCTTACAGGCCGCTTCGTGGAAGCCTGGCAACAAGAGCATCCCGACGGAACCGTGATTGAGCGCGACCTGGCGAGCACCTCCATTCCTCATATCTCCGATGAATGGACGCAGGCAATTCACACGAGTTCCGCAACCCTGACGCCGGAACAAAAGAAAGTGCTTCAACTCTCCGATGCGTTAGTCGAAGAATTAGTGCTGGCAAATACGATTGTGATCGGCGCGCCGATGTACAACTTCGCCATCTCCGCCCCCTTGAAGGCATGGATCGATCAGATCGTCCGTGTGGGCAAAACGGTTCTGTTCGCCGCGTCCGGCCCTGCAAGGAATTCTGAAAGACAAGAAAGTCTATGTCATCACTTCACGCGGTGGCGCGTACCACGCCGGTACTCCTACCGAACGTTTTGATTATCAGGAACCGTACCTGCGCCACATTCTGGCCTTCATCGGACTGACCAACGTGACTTTCATCCACGCCGAAAACCAGAAGCCCGGACCGCAAGCGCAGATCGCCAAAGACGCCGCTATCGCGCAGATCCAGAAGCTGGCAGGGTCCGAACATGCCGAGTCAGCCACGGTTCCTTCTGCTCTGTAAAGCCGCACAAGATTGTTAGTCACTGATCAACTTTTCTGAAGGAGAAAAAATATGGCAAGTGCCGCAGCACCCTTATCGTCCCGAACCTTAACCCAAGCTCCCACCCTCGCCGGCCCCGTCGTCTTCCTGGGCCGTTTTCTCTTTGCCCTGATTTTCGTTTTCGCGGGGCCTCGCCACTTCCTCAGCCAGACCATCGCGTACGCTGCGTCGCAAGGCGTGCCGCTGGCTTCCATCGCAGTTCCGTTCTCCGGCGTGCTCGCGATCGTCGGCGGATTATCGATCCTGCTCGGCTACCGGGCCAGAATCGGCGCCTGGCTTATCGTTCTATTTCTCATCGGTGTGACGCCCATGATGCACAACTTCTGGACCGTCTCCGACCCCATGATGCACCAGATGCAGATGGTCATGTTCATGAAAAACGTGTCGATGCTGGGCGGCGCGCTGCTGATCTCGCAGTTCGGCTCCGGCCCGTGGAGCCTCGACGCCAGACACAAATGACGCCAGACTCAAATAAAGATTCATTTGCGTCATCCGGAGCGCAGCCGCTCTTCAGGCGGAGCGAAGGATCTCCCCAGGCACGGTGCGCACGTCGTCGAGAGTAAATTGACTTAGTCCACAGACTTAGTCTACCATCGCCGAATGGAAGTCAACATCCATGAGGCCAAAACGCATTTCTCCCGTCTGCTCCAGCGAGTGGCCGCCGGAGAAGAAATCACTATCGCCCGCGCCGGCGTCCCGGTGGCGAAATTGGTAGCAGTAGAGCGCAAACAGACCCTGCGCCCGCTGGACTTTGCGCGCGGCCAGGTGTGGGTCTCGGACGACTTCGACGCGCCCTTGCCCGACAAACTGCTCAAAGCCTTTTACGGCGGCAAACTGCCTCCGCTGCTTCGAGAGAACGCCGCCAAACCGCGGCGGCGAAAACGCCGATGAAATATCTCCTCGACAGCGGCGTGTGGCTGTGGAGCATCGCTTCGGTCGAGCGCATTGGAAAGCGCGGCCTGGCTGTTCTCAGCGACAGCCGGCAAGAAATCTACTTCTCCGCCGCGTCAGCCTGGGAGCTCAGTATCAAAGCCCACCTCAGGAAGCTTACCCTTCCCTCGCCTCCGGCGGATTGCATTCCAGCATTCATGGCTCGGCAGGGTCTGCGTCCTCTGCCCGTAAATCACATTCACGCGGCCAAGGTCTATGACCTTCCATCCCACCACGGCGATCCCTTCGATCGCATCCTCATTGCGCAGGCCATTGTCGAAGACATGACCATCCTCACCGCCGACCGCACCTTCACCAAATATCCTGTCAAAGTTCTCTGGTGTGGAAAATAAAGTATGGAAAATAACGTACGTAAAATGATGTACAGAAATGATGTACGAAAATAAATCCCGAAATAAAAAAGCCGCCCGGCTCTGGGCGGCTTCCGGACTGCGAGTGCGATGAACAGCTATGCTGCGGTCTCAGCTGGCTGCGGCATTTTGAACGGCTCATCGAAGCTGCCACCATAAATCGCCGGCACCTTCGATCCCATTGGCCGCAGATACGTGGCCAGCTGGGCGCGATGATGAATGCTGTGGTTGTTGAGAAACGCCAAATAAGAAACCGCGGGCATGTTGAATATGGCGAACGGCATAAGCGTGACCAGTTGCTCCCCCGTCAACGCTTCCACCCGGGCAATGCCGGCCGGGACATGCTCGTCGTAAAAAGCCAGCACTTCGCTGATCTTCGTCGGCTTCTCTGCCGGGCCCTTCTCAAATTTCAGATTGGCAATGCTGTCGAGAAAATGCGCTTCCGATGCCGCGATGTGCCACGCCAGATCCTGCGCCGTGCGCGCATTCGGGTCCGGCCTGAAACTCGATTTCTCATCCGGCACTGCGGCAATAACTTTTCGTGTGACTGCGCTTTCGCGCTTGAAGCCCTCGAGCATCACCGCTCGCAGGCCCACGGCAAATTCAGGAGTAAAAGCTGTTGGCTGGGACATTATTTTCTCCTCTTATACAACGTGGATTTTGATGGCACGGAAAGGGAAACGCGCGGCAGGTCCAGACTTCAAATCCAGACCAGCCTAATCTTTCTACTTTTCCTTCTAACTTCCCCCGGACGAATGCGTCCGGGGCCACACGATCGAACCAGCCGGAATTATACGCCCACCGGCTGCTTGCTGCCCGCCTTGGCCCGCACCGGAACCGGAGTCAGCCAGCCGTGCCGATCGCTTTTTTCTCCGCGCACAATGGCGTAAAACTCTTTCTGCAGCGCCTTCGTAATCGGCCCCACTCCGCCCTTGCCCACAGGAATCTTGTCGACCGACCGAATCGCTGTCACCTCCGCCGCCGTGCCGGTAAAGAACGCTTCGTCCGCAATGTAGAGCATCTCCCGCGGAATCATCTGCTCCACCACCGGAATGTTCAAGTCGCGCGCCATCTGCAGCACCGAGTCCCGCGTAATCCCCGGCAGCACCGAATTTCCCAGCGGAGCCGTGATTAGCTTATCGTTGTGCACCAGAAAAATATTCTCCCCCGAACCCTCGCTCACAAATCCCGCCGCATCCAGAGCAATCCCTTCCACATATCCGTTCACGATCGCTTCCATCTTAATGAGCTGCGAGTTCATATAATTCGCGCCCGCCTTCGCCATGGCCGGCAGCGTATTCGGCGCCAGCCGCGTCCACGACGACACGCACACGTCGCAGCCTTCGCCATCCCCGCTCAAATATTTTCCCCACGGATAATTAATGATGTAAACCTCGGTCGGCGAGTTAAACGGATTCACCCCCGCCTCGCCATATCCGCGCAGCACAATCGGGCGAATGTAGCAGGGCCACGCGCCGTTGTGCCCCACCATCTCCACCATCGCCTTCACCAGCTGCTCGCGCGTGTAGTCCACGTCAATGCGATAAACCTTGGCCGAATTCAGCAGCCGCTGCATGTGCTCGTCAGCGCGAAAAATCGCCGGCCCGCTAGGCAGTTCGTAGCATCGAACGCCCTCGAACACCGAAGACCCGTAGTGAACCACGTGCGACATCACATGGATGGTCGCATCGTCCCAGTTAATCAACTTCCCGTTATGCCAGATCTTGTCGGTCTTCTGAATCGCCATGCGGACTCCTTGGGCGTTACGTCGCTACCAGACAATTATATCCGAGCCGCCGCACGCTCTCTGGTTTCAGCATTGTCATCCTGAGCGAAGTATGCGATCCGCGAAGCGGTTCGGCCTACGCAGTCGAAGGACCCCTGCACCCCGGCCCTCCGCTCAACCCCCACAGGGTATTCTCACGCCCTTCCCGCCGCACCACAAAACCCTCTTGGCATCCCTCCCCCAATAACGGCCCCAGCCCCTCGGAGCAGTTATCCTCTATGTTCCCGGAAATGCACAGGCTCCAGATAGGGAGCACTATGGTATAGATGAAGGTCATAATGTCCGCCGCGCACGCAAATCGCCGCTACCCTTTTAGCAGCTCGTGTCGTGGACCCTCCATGGCCGATTACACATTTATCGATCTGTTCTGCGGAATCGGAGGCATGCGACTCGCCTTCGAGAAGGCAGGCTGCACATGCTTGTTCTCCTCAGACTGGGACAAGTACGCCCAACAGACGTACGCCGCTAACTTCGGAGAGATCCCTATCGGCAATATTCGGGAAATCGCATCGTCCGATATACCTGACCATGACATCCTCACAGCCGGGTTTCCCTGCCAACCGCTACCCGTTTCCTACCGTGTGCTATGCTTGCCCACCGGACAGCGCAAGATATGGCACGCCGAGACTGGACCCGCGACGAGCTAGTCGTCACTTTCAACCTCTATTGCAAGATACCCTTCGGTCGAATTCACATCCGGAATCCCTTAGTCATCGAACTCGCCAACGCAATCGGTCGGACGCCGTCGGCAGTCTCTTGGAAGCTCGCAAATTTTGCCCGATTGGACCCGGCCCTGCAGAAACGGAATATCGTCGGAGCCTCGCATGGTGCGAAAGCGGAAATCGAGATATGGGAGGAATTCAGAACCAACTGGGAGAGACTGACCTTCGAGAGCGAACGACTGCTGGCCCAAATGGTGGGGCGTATCAAGGATCTTGAAGACGAGACCAAGATTTTTCCGGAGGGTAAAACCCGCGAGTCGCTGATACGGGTGCGGGTTAACCAAGGATTTTTTCGGGCCGCCGTCCTCGCAGCATACGGTTCTACCTGCTGCATAACTGGCTGCTCAGTCCCAGAGCTTTTGAACGCCAGCCACATAGTGCCGTGGGCGGCGGACGTGAAGAATCGAACGAACCCTAAGAACGGCCTCTGTCTTAACGCCATCCATGATCGAGCCTTCGATTGCGGA
Organism: uncultured Acidobacteriaceae bacterium; assembly: GCA_963801885.1. Lineage (GTDB taxonomy): Bacteria > Acidobacteriota > Terriglobia > Terriglobales > Acidobacteriaceae > Sulfotelmatobacter. Next base: position 123,858 of record CAWDGL010000007.1, on the reverse strand, counting down.
CTGCTTACGGTCACGCCAAACCTAAGGGTTAACATCTCGCCTAAAGCAAAACGTAAATCCTCCGATGTAGGAACCCGTGAGCTGTTGCTTCGTTACGAGAACGTCGAGATTTCCTCACCGCGACACTTTGCGCCAGAACCAGATTTCCTTACGTACCATAATGAGCACGTCTTTCTGAAGTCCTAGATCCAAGGAGAAACTAGTGGATAATCTCGAGTTCCGTTATGTCTACCGGGATGGCGGTAATCACAAGAAATGGGGAAAGGTCGTATTCTCGAATCCTGATCGGCTTGAGGTTGGCTCAGTGGAGAATGAGCTGCGGAGAGCGTTTCTGGAGGATGGCTTATTCATCGCAAGCCAGATACTAGTGTCCGCAGTTTTCCTTTACTCCGAAGGAGAACTTTCACTTGATGACCACTGCTACCATGAGCTCGCTAGGGTCGGCCCGACTTCCGAAAGCGCCGACGACTCGCACCGCCGGTCTATCAGCGAATTCCTCACGGAAGTCAATCAAGCTGCGCACACCGGGTGGCACGTATTTGATCCGTACGATAGCGAGGGTAGCCTCGGCTCCTACCTAACCTCGCGCGATTAGCCGGACCTGAGACCCGACGAGACTTGGACTCGGCAATACTCTAGCAATCGGTCGAGTACTTCCAAATAGACGGGCTCGAGGCATACCTTGCGGCAGAACAAGTCGCCGGAAGCCGCGCCCTCGCGGACGTCTTTCTGCCGATAATTGGAGAACAAGCGACCGCTTCCCAAATGGTCAGCATTCTTGGGCAGTACTTCTACGCTCTCGATCGCTTTTTTCTCGGACTTACTCAAGGTCGGCGTCCGCGCGCTGGGAAGGTCTTTGAGATGCTAATCAAAGACCTTTTCGTCCGCCTTAGGTACCCGTTCTCGGCACAGCCCATCATAAACGGTCAACCAGACTTCATTCTGCCTTCGATTGAGCACTTTCGAAGGAATCCGCCCGACGCGATCATTTTCACGATCAAAAGAACTCTCCGAGAGCGTTGGCGGCAAATAGTGACCGAGGGGACTCGTGGTCTTGGATTCTTTTTGGCAACGATAGACGAACAGATAGCCACACGCGACTTGCAGGCCATGCTCGAATCGAGAATCCATATCGTCGTGCCCACCCGTATCAAAGCGCTTCGTCCCGACTACGAAGCCGCAGTCAACGTCATTAGCTTCGAGCATTTCTTTCAGTTCTACCTAGATCCAGCGATGGAGCGTTGGCGCGCCGCTGGCATTATTCCTCGGCCATAAGGCGTATCACCCAGTTCGGATCCATTTTTTCCACAGCCTTCCACAGCCCACTATGTGACGAGCAACCTTTACTCAAAAATTCAAACCTGCCAATTTGGCATCGTGCACAAGAAACCAGCCAAAAACAGCACGACCGCCAGCAAGGCCCGCCCGCCCAAACCCCAGCTGAAAACAACGCCCGCGTCGGTCGATGCCAAGAAATCGCCCTCCCCATCGCACGCCGAAGAGCTGGCACAGATCGCCGCCAGCATTAAGTCCAATATCCGCAATACTTTACTCGCAAGTCCTTATTTTCCAAGATTATACGCGGACGTCGTCATATCCTCCGCTCCTAACTCCAATGAAGCCAAGATCTTAGCGGCCAACTATCAAAAAATTGTCGATATGACCAACGTCGACGGAAACAACAGGACCATCATGCCAGTTCAAGCCAGCGTCAAAACCTGCACCCACATCAAGGTCACCGGAATCCGTTGCGGCTCTCCCGCTCTTCGTGGCGAGCAATTCTGCTACTTTCACCAGCGCATGGTGCGCGGCGTTTCTACTCCGCCCAACGCCCGTCTTCACCCCGTCGCCCTCATCGAAAACGAAGAGGCCATTCAGTCCAGCCTCATGGAAGTCATCAACGCCCTCGCCCGCAATACCATCGATCTAAAACGCGCCGAGCTCATGCTCCGCGCCCTCCACATCGCCGTGAAAAATGCTCGCCGCGTCCGCTTCGACGTTGGCACCAGCGACATGGTCCGCGAAGTTCCCATCTATCCCGCCCCACCCCAATCCGCCATGCCGCCAGTCCGGGAGCCCGCGATCGAAATCAATCCCAAACCCTGGACCCCACTCGACGAGATCATGCGCCACACCGCCGACCCCGATCCCGAACCCGATCCCGACCCCACGCAGCGCAAACCCCCAGCCCGCGCCGGCCTCCCGCCAGAAAAGAAAAAAGCCGCCCTCCAAAAAGGCGACCACTGAAAAAAAGGTGACGAGTGAAAATCTGAAGGGCGGACGCCCTCGTCCGCCGCCGTTGACTTTTGTTTTAGTTTTTTTCCGGAAGCAAGGCGGCTTGCGTGGTGGTGGTAGGGAGTTCGTCGCCGCGGAAGTATTTGGGATTTTGTTTCGTGGCGGCGTTGGCGGACTTCATTTCGGGCATGGCTTCGTAGGGCTTCGAGTAGTCGTTGGCGGCGTTCCAGAATAAGAATCCGATGCCACCTTTATTCCTGGCAGTCTCTACCTGAATCTTGATGTATTCGGGCGAGTAGGTCTTGGTGCGCCAGTGGAAGGCTTGCAGCCAGGGGCGGATGACTACGCCGGTGGCGCGGTTGCCGTCGGGATGGGTGATGAGTTCGAAGCGGTCCATGGATTCGCCGATGAAGTGGGCGGGCTCGTCGCCGGGGTGCGGGATGTTGTCCATGCCGAAGAAGTGGCTGGGATAGATCATGGGGCTGAGCACGTCGCAGTAGTGAGCCATGCCGACGATGTCCTGTCCGGTGTGGGCGAGGTCGACCTGGCGCTGCCAGGCCATCACGCCGAAGACGTCGAGGGAGAGCAGGACGCCGGTGGGGTGCAGTTCGGCGTAGGCTTTTTTCAGGAACGCGGTGATTACGTCGGTGCGCTGCGGGGTGTGGCAGGCGGGGGTTCCGTCGTCCCTACGGGACTTGGTTCCATTTTTTGCCGATACCCGGCGCTCAAGCGCCGGGCTATTTTCGGGGGCCCCTCCGGGGCTATTCGGAGAAACGGCGTCGGCTGTTGTGGAGGTTCCACCTCGCTTCGCTTTGGCGGGACGGACGAATGCGTCCGTCGCCACATGGACTGGGGTGGTGTCACCACATGAATCTTGTGCGGGTTCGGCTGGTTGCGCGGCTTCCGGTCCTGACTGGTAGGCGAAGGCTGCGTCTTTTTGGTCGCCTTCGGCGGGGAATCTTACGTAGTCGAATTGGATTTCGTCGGCGCCTAGCTGGGCTACGTGTTTGGCCAGGGCGATGTTGTAGTCCTGGACTTTGGGCTGGCTGGGATCGGTCCAGACTAGCTTGCCGTTTTCGCGCCAGGCTGTTTTGTTCTTTCTGGACTGGACGGCTAGTTCGGGGTGGTTCACGACCAGGCGCTCGTCGCGGAAGATGGCGATTCTGGCGATGGCGTGCATGTTCTGCTGGTGCAGGAAGCGGACGAACTTGGGGACGTCGTGAATGTAGACCTGATGCTGGCCGAGCAGCGGGTGTTCGAAGGGGATGTTGACGCTGCCGTCGGAATCTTTGATGTCGAAGACGACGGCGTTGCCGCCGACTTCGCGCCAGTGCTTGATGATGCGGAGCCCGTGGTCGCTGGCGGCCATGATGCCGGTCAGGTAGATGGCGCGGACTTCGAAATCTCGGGGAACGGGGATGGTCTTCTCGGTGATGGGAGCGGCGAGGATGCCGGGGATGACGATATTCTCGTTGGCTTTCAGGATGTTGGCGGTGCGGTCGTTGTTGCTGTGGCGGATGGCGTCGGCTAATTCGGAGGAGGTCAAGTAAGAAGTGCGGCCGAGATATCGTCGAGCGATAGTTTGAATAGCTTCGCCGCGCTTGGCAGTGTATATTTCCGTGCCGGGGGCGGGAATTAGAGCGGGCTTGTTTGTTACCGGAATCGATGCGCTGACGGGATGCAGTTGCGCGGCAGTGGCGGGTGAGGGCTTGAGGGTTTGCGCTTCCGCGGTGAAGTCAGAGGACGAGTGAGAGCTGACTTGCCATGCAGCGGCGGCGAATAAGGCGCAGGAAATCCCAGTGACGATGCGAACCGACGAAAGGCGCAAGCGATCCTCCGCGAAAACTTTCTGCATAGTAGAGGCGAGTTGTAAGAGCCGCTAGTTACGTGTGGAGTACGACTGGAGAGTTGCGAGTATCGAGTTGCGAGCACTTCGTTGGCGGAGGACGGGGTCTGGCGCGGACTTTGCCTCTGGGCGCTCGCTTCGCTTGCTTGGACGGACGAATGCGTCCGTCGCCACATGGCTCTTGCCACATGCTCTTGCCACGCGGCTCCCGCGTGGGCTGGTTCATATTGGGGGTTGATTTCTAATGATTAAGATTCGGGTGCGGGGCGTTTTCCTGTGAGGGTGCAAAGTATTTCTCTTCTGCGGATTGGAGTTGCGGATTGGGGGTTGATGATCCGGGGCGGGTGGGCGGTAACTGTTGAGGCTGCTGGAGTTGGCCCGTTTCAGGAACGGGATGGAGGCATGGCCAGCGGGTTGCTTATTCTTTTAGCAACCGGATGCGCCGTTGGGGAAACTGATGTAGGCGCCGCCGGGGGGAGCGGGCAGACGGGTTGGGAAAGAAACTCACAACAGTCACAGTGATTCGGTCTGGTTACTCGGTCAGGTTACTTAGTCAGAATTATTAGAGCCGAAGAAAACGGCCTCGAAAGGGAAAATGTCCGGTACGCCGGGCAACGATCTTATGAGAACGAATCTCGCAACAGTGCTCGATCCGAACCGCCGCAGCAACGATGCTGGAGAGTTTGATGGCGCGCTGCGCCGCCGTATTGTGGGACAGGACGCGGCGGTCGAAAAGGTCGTAGAAATTTATCAGATGTTTCTGGCGGGGCTGAATGCGCCGGGACGTCCGGTGGGGAATCTTTTATTTCTGGGGCCGACAGGATCCGGCAAGACGCGTGTGGTCGAGGCGATGGCTGAAGCGCTGTTTGGGGATGCGCGGGCCTGCATCAAGATCGATTGCGCGGAGTTTCAACATTCCCACGAGATTGCGAAACTGATTGGATCGCCTCCGGGATATTTGGGGCATCGGGAGACGCATCCGCTGCTGACGCAGGAAGCGTTGAACCAGTGGTATACGGAGAAGCTGAAGCTTTCGATTTTGTTGTTTGACGAAATCGAGAAGGCGTCGGATTCGTTGTGGCAGCTGCTGCTGGGAATTCTGGACAAGGCGACTCTGACTTTGGGCGACAACCGGCGCGTGGATCTTTCGCAGTGCATCATCATCATGACCTCGAATTTGGGCGCGAGTGAGATGACTTCGCTGGTGGATGGCGGATTTGGATTTGCGCCGAAGGCGGTTGAGGTGGATGAGTCGTTCGATAGCAAGATTCAGCGGACGGCGGTGGAAGCGGCGCGGCGCAAGTTTACGCCGGAGTTCATGAACCGGATCGATAAGACGGTGGTGTTCAAGACGCTGCGCGACGAACATTTGGCGCAGATTCTGGACATTGAATTGGGAATGGTGCAGCAGCGCGTGCTGATGGCGGCGGGCACGAACCAGTTCGTGTTTAATTGCACTTCGGCGGTGAAAGAGTATTTGCTGAAAGAGGGAACCGATCCGCGGTATGGGGCGCGTCACTTGAAGCGGGCGATTGAACGCAACCTGGTGTTTCCGCTGGCGAATCTGGTCGCGACGGGACAGGTGAAGCTGGGAGACTTTGTTCGCGTGGACATGGCTTCGGAGAACAAGATGATTTTTGTCAAGGAAGCCGAAAACGCGATGGCTCCGGTGCTGCTCGAACGTTATGGAGCGGCGGCGGTGAACCAGCCCAGCGCGCGTGCGGCGCGTACGGCAGTGAATAATCGCCGGGATTTTGGGACGAGCCCTTCGGTGGCGGAGAGCAAGTAACGGCTCGTAGCTTTTGGCTCTTAGCTTTTAGCTTAAGAAATTCTCGCTTGAACGCATCTCGCGAGTTGTTGCACTCGATGGCGCTGGAGCCCTTCCGGCGCCTTTTTTCTTGCCTGGGTGTGCGCGGGGTGGGTTTCACTCGGGAGTGCTTGAGATGGTAGGGATGCTTCGACTCCACCGCGACGATCGCTTTGCGATCTTTCCGGCTGCGTTCAGCATGACAGCGTCGCGCTCTTTCGTGACGGCGGCTGAGTGATTTGATTCAAGCTGAGCGAACCTGATTTAGCGCTCGCGTTCATGCAGGCCCGTAAGGCAAACAAGTTTCTTTCGCTGCTGAGGAGTGCGGCGGTTCATCTGCCTCCTCGCGAGCGCTACTGCGCTTGCCTGCGTTTTTCGATGGCGCGCGGGAAGTGCAGGAGATTGTATTGGGAGATGTTCTTCACTTCGCGGATGAGAGCGGCGAGCGCGGTTTTGAGTTCCTTGAGCGCTGCCTCTTGTTCCACCCCGGTCTTACTGGCGACGGCGGCACAAAGTTCTTTCACCCGCACTTCCAACGGTGAAGCCATTGTCTCTAAAGTGCCAGAAAGACTGGCGCAAGGATGTACAGTGATGGCCGTAGCTTGTCTAAGGTAAACGCCCTAACGCGTGCCGCGTGGTGGTAGGGATGCTTCGACTTCGCAGTGAGGATCGCTGCGCTCTCCTCACTGCTGCGCTCAGCATAACAGGGCTGTTTGCGGATGAGCGGTCCGTGGCGAGGGCAGGGAATGCGCTGCCGGGCTTTGCCCGGCTGGACAGCCGAGGGCGGCTGTCCCCGCATGGGATGGGATGAACGCGCAGGGCGCGCTCGGGCTGCTGTTAGGAGGGTTGATCCTTCTTCTGTACTTTCTGCACCGGGGCCTGCGTGGTATTCGCCATTTTCTTTTTCTTCTTATTCAGCATCTGGTTGAGTTCGAGCACGAGGGCGTGGAACTTGACGGGATCGTTTTCCGCCGCAACCTGGGCAGCTAGCGCCACCAATCGTTCTCGTTTTTGCTCTGGCACGGGAGAACCTCCCATCGGCCTCTCACGTTTACCATAATTAATAAACGGCGATCAAGATTTTTTTGGGGGCTGCATGCTGGGCTAAGGGAAATCCCCCCGGCTTCGCTCATCGAAGAACCCCACTTCCGAAAACCCCACCTCCAAAAATCCCCACTTCCAAAAATCCCCACTTCTCCCCGCTTCAAAGGTCACTCGCGAGAAATGGAGCACCGCGAATCTGGCTTCACCCGAACTTTTCATCTTCTGAACTTTTCATCTTCTTCGGTGGGCCGCAGGCTATGGATACCCAAGGCTAGCTGACTTCGGGATAGGCCGCGAGATCGGCTGCATGGAGGAGTGCGTCTCGTAATGTGGGGGTGTATTTGTTATCCTGCGAGGAATGGCTCGGCCTCGACAGTTCGTGGCCACTCCCCTGCCAGCGTGGGCGCGGCGCATTCGATCTCTGCGCGAGAGCCGCGGACTGAATCAATTCGAGTTCGGAAAGCACCTGAACTGCTCGTCGATGGTGATTTCGCGATGGGAGCGCGGGCTGCAGAAGCCGCCGGCCGACTGCCTGATTATGATGGGGAAAATGGCTGGACCGCGCGAGGGCTGGTATTTCTGGAAGATGGCGGGGATTTCTCCTGCGGATGCGAAACGGATGCTGGAAGGCTGAGTTGGCTGTTCGGCGGGTTCCGACCTCGGACCTCAGACTTCAGACTTCGGACCTCGGGCTTCCGACCTCGGACCTCAGACGTCGGACTTCGGACTTCGGACCTCAGACTTCTGTGCAGCATCGCATTCGTTCCGAATGCTTTGGGGCTAAAGCCCGCTCATTTCCAGGCGTTAAGGGCACGGCTGAACGGCGTGCCTTCCCGGTCGGTGCGTTTGCAAAGTCGGACTCCTCTTCGGACTCCGTCCTAAGCTTTCTACCTTCTCAAAGCGTCGGGCGCATCGAATAGAATCACATCGATCATGGGCGGAACGAAGTTATTGGCGGGGCTGTTGCTCAGCGCGGCCGTGGTGGTTGCCGCTTCGTCGCAGACGCAGGATGCGCATGCGAAGGAGGGACAGGTGAAGGAGGGAGATATTGGGGCTGCGAAGGTTGAGGCCGGGAGCGAGGTTTGTTCCGGTTGCCATGATCAGATTTATAAGTCATACAGCAAGACGCGTGATGGCCAATGCGAGCGGATTGGCTGCGAATGGGGTGATTACCGGGGAGTTCGAGGACAAGATTTCCGGAGTACGTTATCGCGTATACAAGCAGGGCGAGCAGGTATGGATGAGTTACGAGCGCGCGAGCGAAAAATTCAGCGGGCAGCGCGAGCTGCTTTATTTCATTGGGTCGGGAAGGAAAGGGCGAAGCTATTTATTTTCGGTGCAGGAATTTCTGTTTGAGACTCCGATTAATTGGTATTCGCAGGAAGGGAAATGGGGAATGACGCCGGCGTACGCGGACGCAAAGCAGATTCCCATGAATTTACCGGCGCTGATGGATTGTATGAATTGCCACGGCAGCGGGCTGCAACCGCCCGTGGCCGGGACGGATAACAAATTTTCCGGGCCGCCGTTTCAGCATGGCGGGATTACGTGCCAACGATGTCATGGTGAAGGCGTGGGGCACGGAGGAAGTGGGGGACGGTCGAATGCGGGTTCATCCACTGCGGAGTCGGGAACTGCTGATTCGTCGAACGTTGGTTCGACAGGAAATGGTTCTTCGATTGTGAATCCTGCGAGGTTGCCGGCGGAACGGCGGGATGCGATTTGCATGGAGTGTCACTTTGAGGGAACGGTCGCGGTGCAACAGCCGGGGAAGAAAGTGTATGAATTTCAGCCCGGGGAGCGGCTAGAGGATTACATCCATTATTTTTTGCTGAGTGGAAATCAGCCGGAGAAGGCGGAGGCGCTGAGCCAGTTTGAAGCGCTGTCGATGAGCGCGTGCAAACGGAAGTCGGGAGACAAGATGTGGTGCGGGAGCTGTCACGATCCGCATGCGGAGCCGGCGGCGGCGGCGGAGAAGGCGGCATACTACCGCGGGAAATGCCTGGCGTGTCACGGGGAGGCGTTTGCGGCGAAGCATCATGCGGATAAGCCGGATTGCACGAAGTGCCATATGCCGGAGCTGCCGAGCAAGGATGTCGCACATACGGAGGGAACGGATCACCGGATTATGCGCTACCCGAATGCGCCGCCAGTGCCGCAGCTGGAAGTGCGCGGGACGCCGGGAGCGCCGCTGGTAGCATTTCCGGCGAGTGATGCGGGGATTGGGACTACGCGGGATTTTGCGCTGGCATTTGAGACGTTGGCGCAGCGGAATGTTGCCGATACTGCGCAGAAAGCGGAGCAATATTTGCGCAAGGCGGTGATGGAGCGGCCGGAGGATGCGGTGCTGCTGGCGGCGTTGGGCTTTGTGGATCAGAAAAATCGGAATGAAAAAGAAGCGCGGGAACTTTATGAACGGGCGTTGAAGATCGATCCGCTGGACAATGACGCGGCGACGGATCTGGGAATCTTGGAGGCGCGTGCGGGAAATTTGCGGCGGGCGGTGGAGTTGTGGCAGGGAGCATTTTCGCGGGCGCCGTATCGCAGCGCGATCGGGATGAATTTGGCGATGGCATTTTGTGCGGCGGGGCAGAAAGATGTGGCGCGGCGATTTGTGGAGCGGGTGCTGGAGTTCAATCCGGATTATTTGAAAGGGAAGCAGTTGCTGGCGCATCTGGGGGAGGAGCCGGTGCAGTGCCAGCCGTGAGCCAGCGTTTCGTGTGGGGGTAGGGATGCTTCGACTTCGCAGTGAGGATCGCTTCGCTCTCCTCACTGCTGCGCTCAGCATGACAGGGCTGTTTGCTGACGAGGGTTTCGTGGTTTGGCACGGAGTGCGCTGCCGGGCTTTGCCCGGCTGCACAGCCGAGGCGGCTGCCCCGTGGCCGGAACGAGCTGGGGGCTGTCCCCACACGAAAAATTGTACTTACAGGTTTGTATTACATCCCCTTAGAAGCTGCTGTGGTTGCCGAAGCGGTAGACCATGCTGGTGGAGAGGCGCAGATCGTTCTGGCCCTGAATGGCGCCGGCGGAATCGCCGAAGGATGTGCGCTGGTAGTCAGCCTGGACGCGGATAGCGAGCGAAGAGAAAATTCCTTGCTCGACTCCTCCACCGACGGCGTAGGAGGGGCGAGCAACCCAGCCGGTTAGGTAGTCAGGTCCGCCGACCGGAACTGCGCTCTCGACGCGGGAAGCTCCGGCCAATGCGCGGATGAAGATTCCCGTCTGGCCGTGCACGATGGGATAGTAAACCGGCCCGCCGAGAAAGCTAAAAACATTGGCACTGTGCCCGGTGCCCAGTACGTTGGCAGTGCTGGCGTAGAGTGCGTCCACGGTGGCGCCCCAATGGGAGTCGAACTTCACGAGCGCGCTGAAATCCGGGCCGGTGAGCCCGACGCGTTGGGCGGGCGTGGACATGTTGAAATAGGCGTAGCCCGCGCTGGCTTCGAAAGCGGGGCCGGTGGCGGCGGCGGCAGTCTCGGGTGCGTCGAAGCGAGATTGCGCCAGCAGCGGCGCGACGAACAAGAAAGCGCAGACAATAACTTTTCGCATCGTTGTTAACTCCGTGCTAACAGCAGTGGCGATTCATTTACTGCAGTAACTGGTCCACTTTCAAGGAATCCTACCGTTAGTTTTCTTTAACTTCAGGTTACGTTGGTCCTTTTGGCTTGCACTCTGGGGATTGAACTGTGGGAAGGAGATACGCGGTTGGGCACGTACCAGTGTGCGGACGGGGATCGGTGTGCAAAAGTTGACATTAAGGGAAACCCACGCCGGAAGCCTTGCGGCTACGGTTTTGTGAGAAATTTCTTACGGTTTCGACCCGATAGCTGGATTGTAGGAAAAACTACATATTGGTTCCACATTCCAGCGGTAATGCCGCTTTTCGAGGTTACTTTCCCCTATGAGGTCTCTCCCCGTTGCGCTCACACTTCTTCTTGTGTCTGGACTGGCCGGTTTCAGCAAAGTTGCGTCGGCCACAACTCCAGTCGTTACGGTTACATCCCCCGCGAATGGATCTCAAGACAGTTCGCCGGTGAACTTCACGGCTTCAGCCAGCAGCCCGGATTGTTCGTCGGGCATTGCAGCGATGCGAATTTACACTGCCCCCAGCCAAAGCGCTTATACAACTGACTCCAACAAATTGGATGTGAACCTTACTTTGGCCGCGGGCACTTATAACACGGTGGTGCAGGCGTGGGATAACTGCGGCGGAGTGGGTAAGACTCCGGTGACTATTACGGTTACGGCGGCAAGTTCGGGACCGACACCGAAATTTTTGTATGTCTCCGATATCAACGACAACCGGATTTATGAATACAACGTTAATCCGACGACTGGAGAAATCACACCCACGTCGCAAGGTTCGGTGGTTACCGCTTCACAACCGGGACGGATGGCTTCCGATCAGGGCGGCTATCGTCTGTACGTGGTCAATGCCGAATCGAAAGATGTTGAAGGCTATTTCATCAACCGCTCTAACGGCAGTTTGCAGCTTGTTCCGGACGCGCCGGGCGTGATCGTGGGGAACCCGATCGCCGTGGTCGTGCACCCTTCGGGAGACTTCGTTTATGTGACTTCGTACGTGAGTTCGACGGAAAACTATATAGCCGCATTCGCCGTGCAGAGTAACGGGAGTCTGGTGCAAGTGCCCGGTTCGCCGTTTCCAACCGGGAACGACCCGGCAGCAGCGGTGATTGATCCAACCGGAAACTTCTTGTATGTCGCCGCCTTTAACACTGCGTATGTGGACGCTTATCGAATCGACAAGAGTGACGGATCTCTCAGCCCGGTGCCGGGCGAGCCCTTTGCTCTGTCTGGGGACACGGATGCACAGTGTGGTGCGTTCGATCTATCGTTTGAGCCGGGCGGCAAACGCCTGCTGGCACCAATACTGTGTGGCGGAGATGTCGCCGTGTTTAACGTCGATTCCACCACGGGAGCGCTGACGAATGCTCCGTACTCTCCTTTCGTCGATCCAAGACCAAATCCCGAACAACCGGTGACGATTACTTCGATTTCCGTCGATCCGCAGAATCGCTGGTGGTATCTGTACGAAGCATTCCCCAGCGAAATACCAGGCGGTGATCTGGCGACACTGACTCCGCAAGATACCGCTGAGAGGACGGGACAACAGTGCGGCGACCTGGTTCGTGTTGATCCTTCGGGCAAGTTCGTTTACGCGCTGGGCAATACTACGGGAAACGGCGTCTGCGGGGCGTCACCGGGCGCGATTTTGGGATATTCGGTAAATCAGACGAACGGCACGTTGACGCCTCTTCCGGGATCGCCCTGGGCATCTCCCACGCCTGACAATGCTTTGGGTGGGGATGGGTTGGTGGTGACGCAATAGGCTGAGGGGTTCGATGCTCGTGACAGTTTAATAGCTCGAATCGTAAGTTCGAAAAATCTTATCCTGGGCCGGATCGGCGCTCCTGGCCCAGGTTTTTTTTGCATTACAGAATCCTTTAGAGAATTCAATGAATTAATGGCGCCCGGACGAATGCGTCCGGGACTACGCGAGTCGAGCCAAATCTGGACCGGGGCAGTTGTGACCTTCGTAATCGGGCGGGGGCGTTACCGCATTGCTGGGGGTGGGGGGCGCTCCTAGAATCGGAGCAGGGTTTACCCCGCCTGAATCTGCATGCCTGAAATCACAAAACGATTGGACCGAGCCGAGTTAGGCAAGCGCGTGGAGCGCGCGGAGAAGCTTTTACAAAAAGGCAAGACGGCCGACGCGTTGGAAGAGTATCTGCTGGTGTTGCGGGATGATCCGGACAACGACGTAGTGCGGCAGTTGTCGGCGGATTTGTGCCTGTCGTTGAGCCGCAATACGGATGCGGTGCGGCTGTTGGGCGAGCTTTTTGAGAAGCAAATGGGCGCGGGCGACGCGACCCGGGCAAGCCTGACGTATAAGAAGCTGGCGCGGCATGGAAGCCCGACGTGGCAGCAGAAATTCCGCTTTGGGCAACTGCTGGAGGGATCGAACAAGAAGCTGGCGTTGACGACCTACGAGTCTGCGCTTTCGGATCTGGGCAAGCTGAGCAAGAAGAAGGAAGCGATCCCGATTTTGGATCGCATTGTGGCGCTGGAGCCGACGCAGGCGAATTTGATACGGGTCGCGGAATACACCTCAGAGCTGGGAAATCGCAAAGTCGCGGCGCTGTCGTATCAGCAAGTGGCGCAACTGGCGGCGACGGCGGGCGAAGACCCGACGCAATGGTACGAGCGAGCCTATCAAGAGGATGCATCGGACCAGAACATCGCGCTGGCCTACAGCAAAAGCTTGCTGGCGCAGGGGCAGGTGGGCGCGGCGATTTTTATTATCGAACCGCAAATGAATGCCGGCGGAGAATTAACGCTGGCGCTGCGCGAGACTTATGCGGATGCGCTTTTGGCAGCGGGACGATTTGCCGATGCAGAGCCGCTGGTGTGGCAGCTTTTTGAGGCGAATCCGGCGCGGGTGCAGCAGGTGATTGGGCTGGTGGGAAGTTTTCTGGATGCCGACCAGCATGACGCAGCAGTGGCGCTGGCGCGCAAGCTGGAACAATTCCAGCGGCGGCGCGGAGAGCGGCGGCAGTTCATCGCGATCATGGAAGACTTGACGAAGGCGCACCGGTCTTCGCCGCAGATTCTGGAGTTTTTGAGCGAGTTGTATAACGCGGCCAACCGGGAAAGCGATTACTGCCAGACATTGCTGAGGCTGTTCGATGTTTATTGCGGGACCGCAGAGTTTGCCAAGGCGGCGGAATGCCTGGATCGAGCGGCGGATGTTGACCCGTATGAGCCGGGCCACATGAAGCGGCTGGAGATGCTGAATGGAAAGCTGGATGATGCTCGCTTTCGCTCGCTGGCGGCGCGATTTGCTACGGTGACGAATGCCGTGGAAGAACCGGTGCATCATGAAGGGCCGACGTTGGGTGCTTCTACGCTGCAGGACCTGATGCTGCAGGCGGAAATTCTGGTGCAGTACGGCATGCGCAATAAGGCGGTCGAACGGCTGCAGAGAATTCAGGAATTGTTTCCGCGGGAAGAGGAGCGCAACGAAGACTTGCAGCGCTTGTATTTGTCGGCGGGAGTCACGCCGCGGTATGCGGGATCGGCGCCGCTGCCTCCGTCGACGGCAACTCCTGCTCCGGCGGTTGCGCCAGTTGCGGCCGCACCGGATCCGGCGACGGATGTGCGAAGCTTTACCCGCGTGGCGGAAATTTCGCGCAAGTTGTATCACCAGAGCACGGCAGCTGCGGTGCTGAGCACTGCGGTGCGAGAGATTGGAACGCATTGGGAGGCGACGCGCTGCATTGCGGCGATGGGGAAGGCCGGATCGTTTCCGACTGCGCTGGAAGAGTTTTGCGCGGAGGGATTGAAAAAGGCGGGCGGGGCGGCGATTTCAGAGCTGATGGCGTGCCTGCATGCGGCGGTGAGCGGGCATGATCCGCTGGCGATTGAGGATGCGCCGAAAGCGCCGGCATTGAAGTCAGCGCAGAAAGTGGTGATGGATCTGGGTGCGGCGGCCGTGCTGGCGATCCCGTTGAGCGATGGCGAAGAAATTGTGGGCATGCTGGCGCTGGTGCACAACCGAGCGAGGGTTTGGCAGCAGGCGGATATGGTGGTGCTGAAAACGCTGGCGGACCAGATGGTGATTGCGCTGAATAATGCCGGGTTGCGGCGCCTGGTGAAGAATCTCTCGGTGACGGATGAAAAATCGGGATTGCTGAAGCGAGCGTCTTATATCGATCTGTTGCTGGCGGAGAGCAAGCGAGCGATTCAAAACGCGTCGGCGCTTTCGGTGTTATTGCTGCAGTTCGGCAAGAGCGCGGCGATGGTGAAGGAATATGGCGAGGCGGAAGTGCAGGGCGTGATGGAGAGAGCGGGACAGCTGATCTCGGATAATATTCGTTCGAACGATCTGGCGTTTCGTTATGACACGACTACGATCGCGATCATTCTGGGTGAGACTGGGGAAAAAGAAGCTTTGCTGGCGGTGGAAAAATTGAGAAAGATTATCGCCGAGGTGCGATTGCCGGCGAAAGGCGATGCGGAAAAAGGCGCGTCCGCTCAGTTTTCCGCGGGACTGGCGCAGGCGGTGATTCGCAGCGAATACGATCCTGCGGATGTGGTGACGGAAGTGATTAACCGCGCGGAGCATGCGCTGGCGCAGGCGTTGGCGCAAGGGGTGGGAAAAGTTATGACGCTGGGACCGGCTACGGTTGCGGCGGGAGCGGTGGCGTAGAGCCGAAAAGACAGTCGAGCTGCGCGGAAAAGGCGGCCCGGTTGCAAAATCATTCGAAGGCAGGTTCAGGCTTCGTCACCAGTTCGGCGTGATCTTTATTTTGATTTTGGGCCCACCATTCTTTCCATTTCCCAATGTTTTCCGGTGTGGGCGCTGCTCCCGGCGGAACGGGTGGATTTTTCAGCATCAAACCCAGCGCTCCGACCACACACGCGTGAAAAGTCTCAGCGACACAGGTTTCTCGATCCATTTCCGTGTTCGGCGGGTAGGGAGTCTTTAACCATATGCTCTTGAATTGGCCTTTCACATTGGGGTAGCAAAACGTCCAATATCTGCAAGCGTTGGCTTGAGCTTTTTGTGCTGCCTCTTCGGAGACATCTAATGCTTTCACGAGCGCCTCGACGGATCGCCTGCCACCGATAAATTCGAGTTTTCTGACCGGTGCATAGAAGCCCTGCTGCAGTTCGTCGACGATATCCTGAAACATTTCTTCATCGCCCAACTGGGCCAGCGCGACCTGCACATTTCCCTGAACGTCTTGCCAACGTTCCTGGAAAACCGTGGTCACCGCAAAACCCAAAGGCTCCGGTTTCCAAGGCTTAGGGAATTGGCGCAGGATGGATCGAGCCGTGTCGCCGCCTCTGGCGGCAATGGCGAGAACCGCGTCGGCATAGCCGAAGTCAACTCTGCGAGCGAGACATTGCAGATAGGGGTCCGTCACGCTGAGGTAGGCGGGAAAGGTCAACGCCTGACCCTTGTGCTTCTCCAGATAAGACTTCCATTGCGCGATGCCCGCGTCGGAATAGTCGGCGAGAGGCAAATCGGGCACGCGGCGCTTTCTACGGATCATGTCGATGCCCCGCATCAGCTCGTCTCGCTGGTCGACCTCGTAGTCGCCAAAGTTCTGGATCATGGCCGGGTCGTGGGCGTGCGCCACGAGGAATTCGATAAGCGCAAGCAAAGCGCGGTCGTCGCCGATCAAGCTCTCGTCCGCCAGGCGCAGTTTGGGGCGATAGGATTCATCACCTAACTTGGCGAGCGAGATGCGGGCTGCATTTACCCACGATTGGCATGCCACCGATGGGCCTTTGTCGGTGGGCCAAGAGGCCAACCGGCGCAGAGCGGGGATGCCGGCTTCACCAGCAACGCCGGCCAGATCATAGATATCGGTTGTGGTCGGATACTCGCCCTTCTCACAGGAAAGATGCACGCGGTCAATCAAGGCAGCGGCCTGCTCCGGATTGTTATCGGCGCAAGTCTGTCCAAGCGCGTGAGCCGCGGTTAACAGCACCACTCCCAGCAGCCGAATCACTCTTGCCATGCAGCGGTCAGGATAGCATCAGTTTCTGAGCCGCTCTTCGTCGAATATTGCGAACCAACTTCGAAGGTGTCCGCGTTCGGCGCACTGGGAGACGTATTTTTCTGTACCTGCGCTAGCTTTATATTCCTGAGTCTTAAGAGCTTGCTGACAGCAGATTGATTTCGAGTCGGGCAGCATCTGTGGTCAAACATCCCTACACGCTGCTAAACTGACTCGTTTGGCTGATCGACGCTGAGTGCGTTCTGCCAGCTGTTCCAGCAGAGAATCTTCGTGGACCCCGGACGCCTCGTTCGGGCGACTCTTGCGATAGGCGCGGGCTGTGGGCTGGGGACGAGGGCGTCCGCCGTTCCGCGAGCATAAGACGGAAAGATAATCATGTTGAAACCAGGTGACATTGCGATTGTAAGCGGGGCGCGGACGCCCTTTGGACGTTATTGCGGCAAGCTGAAGGACTTTACCGCGCAGGAGTTGGGAGCGATTGCGGCCAAAGGCGCGATCGAGCGGGCGGGGATCGACACGAAGGAATTTGACCACGCGATTTTTGGCAATGCGCAGCAGACTTCGGGCGACGCGCTGTATGGCGCGCGGCACGTGGGATTACGAGCGGGATTGCCGATTGAGACTCCGGCGCTGACGGTGAACCGGTTGTGCGGATCGGGAATGCAGGCGATTGTGAATGCGGCGCAGATGATTCAGTTGGAGGAGGCGAAGATTGTGCTGGCGGGCGGCATGGAAGCGATGTCGCAGGCGCCGTTTGTGATTCGCGGGAGAGATGGATTTACGCTGGCGCCGGGCGGGAAGCTGGAAGATTCGCTGATGGTGGCGCTGCTGGATTCGTATTGCGGATCGTATATGGCGAACACCGCGGAGCTTTACGGCGAGCAGCAGGGAATTACACGGCAGGCGCAGGATGAGTTTGCGCTGCGTTCGCAGAAGTGCGCCGATGATGCTTATAAGGCGGGCAAAATTCAGGAAGAGTTGGTGCCGGTGGCGTTGCGAAATCATAAAGGCGAGGCGACGGGCGAGTCGCTGGCGGAGGATGATCACCGGCGTCCGCAGACTACGATGGAAGGGTTAGCGAAGTTGCGGCCGGCGTTTGGAAAAAACGGGACTGTGACGGCGGGGAATGCGAGCGGGATTGTGGATGGCGGCGCAGCCGTGGTTTTGATGTCGATTGAGAACGCGCTGAAACGAAGTTTGACGCCGCTGGGACGAATTTGTTCTTGGGGCGTTGCGGGGGTCGAGCCCAAGCTGATGGGACGCGGGCCGGTTCCGGCAACGAAAATTGCGTTGCAGAAGGCTGGGCTGTCGCTGGATTACATCGACTTGATTGAAGTGAATGAGGCGTTTGCGGCGCAGTATCTGGCAGTCGAGAAGGAGTTGAGTTTGGATCGCGAGAAGGTGAACGTTAATGGTGGAGCGATTGCGCTGGGGCATCCGCTGGGCGCGACCGGGACGCGGCTGGTGATTACGTTGCTGTATGAGTTGCGGCGGCGGAAGAAAAAGTATGGACTGGCTACGGCGTGCATTGGGGGCGGGCAGGGGATTGCGATGGTGGTGGAGAGCATGAGCTGACTTCCTTCGCCACGGATTTGCGCGGATTTTCACGAATCTCAAAGCGTTGTCATCCTGAGCGGCGCGCTTGCCGCGAAGGATCTCTGCAGTCTTCTGGCGCCGGCAGAGTGTATAGGTTCTTCGCTTCGCTCAGAATGACACCGCAGTTTTGTGTATGAAAGAAGCAATCATGGAAATCAAGAAGGTTGGTGTTCTCGGTTGCGGGCTGATGGGATCTGGCATTGCGCAGGTTTGCGCTACCGCTGGATTTGAAGTCACGGTGCTCGAGGTTGAGCAGAAGTTTCTCGACAAGGGGTTTGCCGGGATTGAAAAATCTTTGGCGAAGTTTGCTGAGAGGCCGGTTGAGAAGGGCGGGATCACGGCGGCACAGAGAGATGCGATTCGGGCGCGGCTTCACGGGACGACTTCGAAATCCGACCTGGCGATTGCGACATTGTGATTGAGGCCATCATCGAGAATGTGGCAGAGAAGAAGAAGATGTATGCGTCGATTGATGGTGTGGTGAAGAAGAATGCGATTTTTGCTTCGA
The DNA here is from genome assembly GCA_963801885.1 of uncultured Acidobacteriaceae bacterium. Taxonomy (GTDB): domain Bacteria; phylum Acidobacteriota; class Terriglobia; order Terriglobales; family Acidobacteriaceae; genus Sulfotelmatobacter. Next base: position 105,271 of record CAWDGL010000007.1, on the reverse strand, counting down.
ATACTTCTTCGATTTCGGTGACGGAGTTGTTGACTGCCGTTAAGCGGCCGGAGAGATTTGTGGGGCTGCACTTTTTTAATCCCGTGCCGCTGATGAAGCTGGTGGAAGTGGTGCGGACGATTGCTACTGCGGACGAGGTTTACGAGACGGCTTACGAGTTTGCCAAGAAGCTGGGCAAGGTTCCGGTGCGGACTTCGGACAAGACGGGATTCATCGTAAACCGGCTGCTGGTGCCGTATTTGCTGGACGCGATTCGCGCGTACGAAGAGGGCGTGGGGTCGATTGAAGATGTTGATAATGCGATGAAGCTGGGATGCGGGCATCCGATGGGGCCGTTTACGCTGCTGGATTTTGTGGGGCTCGACACGACTTATTACATCACGCAAGTGATGTATGACGAGTTCAAGGAGCGGAGGTTCGCGTCGCCTCCGCTGCTGAAGCGGATGGTGATGGCGGGCTGGTACGGGCGGAAGTCGGGTCGCGGGTTCTATGATTATGCGGACCCGGAGAAGCCGCGGGCGAATAAACTCTAAGCGCTGTCATCCTGAGCGAGTGAGAGCTTCACGAAGTGAAGCTCTTGCGTAGTCGAAGGATCCCTTTCAGCTATTGCGTGACGATGAACGAAGAGAGGCATTGTTGTCGCGCGTATTTTGAGAGAACTCCCGTTCAAGCTGTCGGTCAGTAAAGCTGGTAGGGATCCTTCGACTCCGCAAACCGATTCGCTTCGCGAATCGATTTGCTGCGCTCAGGATGACAGGGCGGTCTGCATGGTGAATTTATGAACTTTGAAAACATTCTTCTGGAAAAGAAAAACTCGATTGCTTACGTCACCGTCAACCGGCCGAAGGTGCTCAATGCGCTCAACATGGCGACCATGGAGGAGTTGCGGTCGGCGTTTCATGACATTAAGAATGACACGAATATTCGCGTCGTGATTTTTACCGGCGCAGGCGAGAAGGCGTTTATTGCCGGAGCGGACATCGGCGAACTGGCCAAGCAGGATGCGGTGACTGGCAAGGAATATACGCATCGCGGGCAGAATGTTTTGAATTTGATTGAGAATCTGGGCAAGCCGGTGATTTGCTGCATCAATGGATTTGCGTTGGGCGGCGGATGTGAGATTGCTTTGGCTTGCACCATGCGCCTGGCGAGTGAGAATGCGAAGTTGGGACAGCCGGAGGTGAAGCTGGGGATTATTCCCGGATATGGAGGATCGCAGCGGCTGCCGCGGCTCGTGGGCAAGGGCATGGCAATGCAGATGGTGCTGGCCGGGGAAATGATTACGGCGCAAGAGGCGCATCGGATTGGGTTGGTGAATGAAGTGACCGCGCCGGCGGAGTTGATTCCGCGGGCAGAGGCGATTGCGGCGAAGATTATTGCGAATGCTCCGCTGGCCGTGCAGTATGCGATGGAGGCCGTCAACAAAGGGATGGAAATGACGTTGGCCGAGGGGCTTTATCTGGAGGCGGTTCTTTTTGCCGTCGCTTGCGCTACTGAGGATAAGAAGGAAGGGACCACGGCGTTTCTGGAGAAGCGGGCGGCGTCGTTCAAGGGGAAGTAATTTTTTGCCACGGATTTGCGCGGATTGCCACGGATCAAAGGCGAACTCACCACAGAGACACTGAGGCACAGAGAAACCACGAAGAAGAAAAACACATTGAACGTGGAAAATCCCGTCCAGGCGGAATTTCCCTCTTTGAAGGGGGAACTCGACGCGACGGGGCGACGGTTCGCTATCGTGGTGGCGCGGTTTAATGCGTTCATCACGGAGCGGCTTTTGCAGAGTGCGTGTGATGGGCTGCTTCGTTCTGGCGCGCTTCGTCAGGATATTGACATTGTGCGGGTGCCGGGGGCGTTCGAGATTCCGTTGGCGGCGCGGACTTTGGCTCTTACCCGGAAATATGACGCGATTATTTGTCTTGGGTGTTTGTTGCGCGGGGATACGGCGCATTATGACGTGATTGTGAATGAAGTCACGCGGGGGATTGGGCAGTCGGCGCAGGAGACTGGAGTGCCGCATGCGTTTGGGGTGTTGACTTGCGAGAATCTCGAGCAGGCTATCGATCGTGCTGGGCTGAAGATGGGGAACAAGGGATTTGAGGCGGCGCTGGCGGCAGTGGAGATGGCGTCGTTGAAAGAAGTGGTCAGGGGTCAGGGGCCAGAGGTCAGGAAAAAGCGCAGTCTCGGGCGTCGGAACTCGGACGACGCTGGAGGCGGTGTCGGCGATAAGCAGATTCCTCGCGTTGCTCGGAATGACAGCTCAAAGAAGAAGACGAAGCGGCGCAAATAACCTTGCCGCCGTCGACTTACGTCACAGTAGGCTGGCCTCTACAGTACACTGACAACCAGCGACTGGCGGCTGATGACTGCCTTATGGGAACTCGACGCAAATCTCGGGAGATGGCGCTGCAGATGTTGTTCCAGTCGGATATGGGGAAGCAGGATGCGGAGCAGGTGCGGCGCACGTTTTGGGCCGAGCATGGGGCAGCGAGCGACGAGGTGCGGGGATTTGCCGATGATCTGTTTCGGGTTGCGGTTGACCGGGGCGGAGAGATTGATGGGTTGATTGAGCGGCATGCGGAGCATTGGCGGATGGAGCGTATGGCGGCGGTGGATCGGAATCTGCTGCGGGCGGCGGTGGCGGAGATGATGGCTTATCCGGATACGCCGCGGGCGGTGGTGATTAATGAAGCGCTGGAGATTGCGCGGAAATTTTCCAGTCCGGAGTCGGTGCACTTTGTGAATGGAGTGCTGGATAGTGTGGGGAAAGAGTTGGCGGGGTAGGCGGCTGTTAGTTCTCAGTTCTCAGTTCTCAGTTCTCAGTTCTCAGTTCTCAGTTCTCAGTTCTCAGTTCTCAGTTCTCAGTTCTCAGTTCTCAGTTCTGTTCCTCTCCTTGGCAGTTTTCTTTTCCTTACTACAAATTTGAAGCGGGTGACGGCTGGGGGCTGGCTGTTGTTTCGTTTTATTTTTTACATTCGTGTCGTGGTTTCGGCGAGTTTCTTGCGAGCGTGGCGCTACGCGCGCGAAGGGGGCTTCCTTCGCTTCGGCCGATAGGATACTGCCCAGCATCGTCTCCCAGTACTCAGAAAACTGAGAACCGACAACTGACAACTGAGAACTGAGAACTGGCTTACGGCCTTGCGGCGACCAGGTTGAAGGTGCAAGGGCTCTGGGTAATGATGATTTCGCAGAAGGCATTCAGATAGTCGGGCACGTTTGGGAATGAGAGCTGGATCTGATCGCTGCCGCCGAGTCCGGTGCTCACTTCGTGCAGCAGGCCGTCGGTGCCGGCGACTAGGATGGTTCCCGCGTCGGGGCTGATATCGGCGCTGACGGGGGTAGCGTTGCCGATGAGTTCGATGCCGCTGCTTACCGATCCCGCGCCGAAATCATAGACCAGGATGCTGGCATGATTGGCGGCGACGACATAGATTTGCGAGCCGTCCGCGGAGGCGAAGAAATTCAGCGGCTGAAGCGTGCCCTGGCCCAGCTCTACGCGTTGCGATAGAGAAGAGGGATTGCCACTGATAAAGGTCAGAGTCTGAGGGCAGAGGTTTCCGGAGGCCGGCGGGGTGATCGTCGCCGTCAGGACATCGAAGCCGGTTGAGTCCAACACCACCACATGCTGTCCGTCAGGAATGGTAAAGCCAGAGGAATCTCGGCCTTCGAGATGGAGTCCCGGCAACACTTTCAGAAAAAGAGGATTGTTTGGAAGAGGCACAGTCGCTGGGATCAGAGATGGACTGGCGGCAACTTGATTGTTGCAGGTGTTGAAGGCGGTAAGGCTGGCGGGACTGGTATTGGCTGCGGCCTCGGCAACGAAAGCGAATGCGCTATTGGAAGAGAAGGCGACGTCGTTGGCATTGACCGGTCCGGTGAGGGCAAAAGGTCCCTGCAAGGCTTGAATGGGGGAATAGATATAGAGCGAGCTGCCGCCGTTGCCAAAGATAAAGGTTTTTAATCCGTCGGGGGAAAAGGCAGCAGCGACGGCCTGGGAGATATTCAACGCGGTGGCCGACAAGGAACTGGGGTTGCCCGCATTGACGATGTAGACCTGATTCGGAGTATGGATGGTGTCGGAGAATACAGCGGTGCTTCCGTTGTTGGAAGAGGCCAGCACTTTGCCGGAAATCGTGCCCAGTTCAGTAAAAGGGCTGTTGCTAGTGCCGAAACTGGCAGGATTGATGAGCACGGCTCCGTAGTCGCTACCCATGAACGCTTTGTCGCCGGGAGGATCGAAGAGCAGGGAATTGGGAGGCGAGGGCAGAAAATTTGCCGGTCCCGGCGAAGCTTTGGCCGTCGAGAGGCTGTAAGCGGCGGTGGTGCACGTGGAGGGAGGTTGGTTAACGCATCCGGTGCTGGTAGCTAACAGATTGACTGTGGGCGTAGCGCCGGTAATGAGGCCAGAAATTGCGCCATCGCCAACTGGGGACCCGCTGTTTACAGGCGTGGGCGATGAGTAGACGGGATAGGGGATGAGCTGCTGGCAACTCACGAACTGAGGAGACTGCGCGTGAAAGAACTGGGTGCACGTGTTGATCGCGGCGGGAGTGGAAAGCGAAGCCGGAACGAAGGGATATCCGATGTTGCAGGTCGGCGGCGAGCATGAGGCTGTCACCGCTCCGGAGCCTGGCAAGGGCGTACTTAGTGAGCAGGATTGCACACAAGTGCCGCTAACGCCGACGACGGAGGGCTGAGATTCGCTCCAGGTTAAAGGGATTTTGCTGAGTGCAATCCCGTCGTTGGTGTTGGGGAGCGAGCTGTTTCCCATCACATCGGTGAGGATGGCCGTAGCAGTTTGGGTGGTCGATCCCTTAGAGGTCACGAATGTAGTTTGGCCGGTCTCCTGGGAACCGGGCAGGCCAACTTCAAGATTGATGGTCTGGATGGGACAAGTCTCGAAGAAATCGAGGATGGGCGAAGTGGTGCCCAGCGAATTCGTAAACTGCGGCTGTTGAAACGACGAACTGGAAACCCCGCTGGCCGTGGCATAGATTTGGGTCATCCCGGGAACGACTGCAGTCGCTGTGACCTGATTAGTAGCAAAGTTGTAGTTGGTGTTGAGGATTCCCAGGAAAGTGACCACGGTCGGATATTGCGCGGACCAGGTAAAGGGTCCGACCGAAGAAGTGACGTCGGAGCCCTGGCTGAAAGCGTGCGCTTCCAGACTCATGGATTGACCCTGCGAGAGGCAAGGTTCCTGCACGGGGACGCCACTCAACAGAATGCCTGTGACGGTAACGCTGTCGACAATGGGGTGGACGAAGACATAGGTGGGAACACTGGTTTGACCAAGCGCGGTGACGGTGACCAGAGCTACGCCGGTCCCGCCGGGAGTGCAGGTGGTGAACGCGACATCCCAGTGGCCGGCGCAGGCGACGCCGTTGGGGGCGACATTGAGGACCGAATTGTCGCTCGAGGAATAGCTGAAGGTCGTCGTGAGCCGGGTGCCGGTGGCGGTTTCCGCCGATGCCGTAAACACGAAAGTGGCGCCTAGATTTACCGAGGTATTGCTGCTGGGAGTGAGAAGAACCTGAGCGGGATAAAGTGGAGGGCCAGCCTTGGTGGCTTTGCCACAGGCGCTGATGCAAGCGAGAGAGAGGATGGCAACGACGAAACCTAACGTGGAACGAAACCGAATCATCATCATCATGAACCGCATTAACTGCGAACCGCCCATGCACTCCTCTTTATATGTTTGAACATTTTCTGTTTAGTCATTTTATGTTTACGGTTCGACATTTCTTGGCTCTGCGTACTGAATTCGCAGAACGCGTGTGAATGAATTGGAAAACTTGTAGTGTAGAGGCTGGAGGCGGAATCAGCAAGTTGAGGCGTCTTGCGGGCGTGAGCGCAGCGGGAGCCCGCAGCCGAAATCCTGAGCGCAGCGAAGGATCTGTTTGCAGCGGGCGTGAGCGCAGTGGGAGCCCGCAGCCGAAATCCTGAGCGCAGCGAAGGATCTGTTTGCATTGAAGACAAATTTGTTTTCGAGGATTTGGTGTTTCTACTCGCGATTTCCTGGCACTTCGTGTGGGATGCAAAAACACGGGTTGACGATGTTCGCGCGCGCTTGCTATAGTAGTTTGGTTCCGCGAGTTCATCCAAGCTTGTTGTGTGCTGCGTGCTTTTCTGCCGCGGAGGCAGGAGAGCGGGCAGTAGAGCGATTGAGAAATGCGTTTCCGAATGTTTGCTGGTTCGGAAATTTTCCTCGCTGAAACGTTCCTGCGGCGCCTTCCAACTTTGTGGAAGGATATGCAGGGCAAGGCTGACGAAACGGAGTGCCCCCGCAGTTTGGCCGGGCGCCACCGTCGGCGGCGAAAGTCTTAAGGGAATCCAGAATCTCTCTGCCGCATTCGTGCGCGGTGAGAAGTAATGGTCGGCATTTCGGCCGATCATGACCACGGATGCGCGTCTCAAGCGGGATTGAGCCGTGCTGCCTGCGCTTGTAAGGCAGGATGCTGCGCGGCTAAGGAGCGGTGAAGAGTGCCTACGTTTAATCAATTGGTGGCTCAAGGTCGCAAGCGGCCCCGTTATAAGACGGCCAGCCCTGCGCTGCAGGGATGTCCGCAAAAGCGCGGCGTGTGTACCCGCGTGTATACGCAGACGCCCAAGAAGCCGAACTCGGCTTTGCGCAAGGTGGCGCGCGTGCGCCTGACGAATGGAATTGAAGTGACGACATACATTCCCGGTGTCGGCCACAACCTGCAGGAGCACTCGATTGTGCTGATCCGCGGCGGGCGCGTGAAAGATCTGCCGGGCGTGCGCTATCACGTGATCCGCGGAACGCTGGATGCGGTGGGAGTTGCCGGCCGCATGCAGGGGCGCTCGAAGTATGGCGCGAAGCGGCCGAAGAAGGGCTAGAAGCAGGGATCAGGGATTAGCGGCCAGGGATAAGAGATCGGTGGCCAGCAAGCTCAGGCTAGAAGCTATGAGCTAGGAGCTAGAAGCTTACATGCCTCGTAAAGGACATATCGCAAAGCGGACCGTTCCGGCCGACGCTGTGTATCAGTCGGATCTCGTGACGAAGTTTATTAACTCGATGATGTGGCAGGGCAAGCGCTCGACCGCCGAAGGCATCTTTTATGAGGCATTGGCGAAGGTGCAGGAAAAGGGCGGCGACGAAGCGCTGAAGCTCTTCAAGAAAGCCGTCGAGAACGCCAAGCCGCTGCTCGAGGTCAAGACGCGGCGCGTAGGCGGCGCGAACTATCAGGTGCCGGTTGAGGTGAATGCCGATCGCCGGACGTCGCTGGGGATTCGCTGGCTGATTACTTATGCCCGGGCCCGCGGCGAAAAGGGAATGGTCGATAAGTTGACCAACGAGTTGCTGGATGCCGCCGCTGGTAAAGGCGCGGCGATCAAGAAGAAAGAAGATGTGCACCGTATGGCGGAAGCGAATAAGGCGTTCGCGCATTACCGGTGGTAGAAAGGCAGCTTCTAGCTGCTAGCGACTAGCTAGAAGCCAGAAGCTAGCAGCTGAAAAGTAGAGTTGGAGCCCCAGAAAGAGTTAATTGTCGTGCCCAGAACAGTTCCATTAGAACGCTGCAGGAATATCGGCATCATGGCCCACATCGATGCCGGTAAGACCACTACGACGGAGCGCATCCTGTTTTATACGGGACGGACGCACCGTATCGGAGAGGTGCACGAAGGCACTGCGACCATGGACTGGATGGAGCAGGAGCAGGAGCGCGGCATCACGATTACGTCTGCGGCGACGACCTGCACCTGGCGCGACATTCGCATCAACATTATTGATACGCCCGGCCACGTGGATTTTACAGCCGAGGTCGAGCGCTCGCTGCGCGTGCTCGACGGCGCTGTTGCCGTGTTTGACGCGGTGCACGGGGTGCAGCCGCAGTCGGAAAAAGTCTGGCGCCAGGCGGACAAATACGGCGTGCCTAGAATTTGTTTCATCAACAAGATTGATAAGATGGGTGCTGATTTCGAGCATGCCGTCGATACCATCCGCAAGCGGCTCAGCGCGAAGCCGGTCGCGATTCAGTTTCCCATTGGCCAGGAAGACAAGTTCAGGGGCGTCATCGACCTGATCAACATGAAGGCGATTGTGTGGCAGGACGACACCATTGGAGCCGAATATCTTACCGAGGAAATTCCCGCGGAGCTGAAGAAAAAAGCGGAAGCATTTCATGCGCAGCTGGTCGAGAGCATTGCCGAGAACGACGACGAAATCCTGCACAAATTTCTGGAAGGCGAAGAGATCACCGCCGACGAACTGCGGGCGTCGCTGCGCAAGTCGACCATCGCGTTAAAGGTATTTCCGGTGGTGGTGGGAACGGCGTTCAAGAACAAGGGCGTGCAGCCGCTGCTGGATGCGGTGGTGGATTATCTGCCTTCGCCGCTGGATGTACCGGAAACGCATGGCATCAATCCCGACAACGGGGAGAAAATTTTTCGCAAAGCCGACGACAAAGAGCCGTTTGCGGCGCTGGCCTTCAAGATCATGGCCGATCCATTTGTCGGGCAGTTGACCTTTATCCGTGTGTATTCCGGACAGTTGAAGACGGGCGATTCCGTGCTGAACGTGCGCACGACCAAGACGGAGCGCATTGGGCGCCTCTTGAAGATGCACGCCAACAAGCGCGAAGAGATCAACGAAATTCTGGCGGGCGATATTTGCGCAGCGGTCGGCCTAAGGAACGTGGGCACGGGCGACACGATTTGCAGCGACGCGCATCCCATTGCGCTGGAGTCGATCACGTTTGCGGTACCAGTGATTTCAGTGGCGGTCGAACCGAAGACCAAAGCCGACCAGGAAAAAATGGGCATGGCGCTCGGCCGTTTGGCCCAGGAAGATCCGACCTTTAAAGTTCACACCGATCCCGACAGCGGGCAGACGATCATCAGTGGCATGGGCGAGCTGCATTTGGAAATCATCGTCGACCGCATGATGCGCGAGTATAAAGTCGAGGCCAATGTAGGTAAGCCGCAGGTGGCGTATCGCGAGACCATTCGCCGGCACGCCGAGGCGGAAGGCAAGTACATTCGCCAGACCGGCGGACGCGGCCAGTATGGGCACGCGAAGATTTATCTCGATCCGCAACCGGCGGGAACGGGCTACGAGTTTGTGAACGACATCGTGGGCGGTTCGGTGCCGAAGGAATTCATCAAGCCGATCGATCAGGGCATTCAGGAAGCGCTCGAAGGCGGCGTGTTGGCGGGATATCCCATGGTCGATGTGAAAGCGACGCTCTATGACGGCAGCTATCACGACGTCGACTCGAACGAAATGGCGTTCAAGATTGCCGGCTCGATGGCGTTCAAGGAGGCGGCGCGGAAGGCGTCTCCAGTGCTGCTGGAGCCGGTGATGGCGGTGGAAGTGGTGACGCCGGAAGATTATGCCGGCGTGATCATGGGCGATTTGAGTTCGCGGCGCGGACGCATCGAGGGCATGGAGCATCGTGCGGGCTCGCAGGTGATCAAGGCGATCGTGCCGCTGGCGGAAATGTTTGGTTACGCGACTCACATGCGTTCGTCGACGCAAGGCCGCGCGGAATACTCGATGCATTTTGCGCGCTATGAGGAGGCTCCGCGATCGGTCGCGGAGGAAATCATTGCCAAGGTGCAGGGCACGGCGAAGTAGTAGTGCAGCTGCAAGGAAGTTACATAGGTCCTTCGGCGCAAAAAGCGCGCCTCAGGATGACAAGGGTTTAGGCTAGAAGCTAGGAGCTAAGAGCTGATTTATGGCGAAAGAAAAATTTGATCGCAGCAAGCCGCACTGCAACGTTGGGACGATTGGTCATATCGATCATGGCAAGACCACGTTGACAGCGGCCATCACCAAGGTTTTGTCGAAGCACAATCCGAAGAACACGTTCCGGTCTTTCGACTCGCATTGATAACGCGCCGGAAGAAAAAGCTCGCGGAATCACCATTGCCACAGCGCACGTCGAGTACGAGACGGCGAACCGGCACTACGCGCACGTCGATTGCCCGGGCCACGCCGACTACATCAAGAACATGATTACGGGCGCGGCGCAGATGGATGGCGGCATTCTGGTAGTCGCTGCGACGGATGGTCCCATGCCGCAGACGCGCGAGCATGTGCTGCTGGCGCGGCAGGTGGGCGTGCCATATCTGGTGGTCGCGCTGAATAAGGTTGACGCGGTGGACGATCCGGAGTTGCTGGAACTGGTAGAGCTCGAAGTGCGCGAACTGCTGAAGTCGTACAAGTTCCCCGGCGACGATGTTCCCGTGGTTCGCGTGTCGGCGCTGAACGCGCTGAACGGGGAAGCCAAGGCCGAGGCGCAGGTCGACGAGTTGATGGCGGCGGTGGATAAATATATTCCGCAGCCGGCGCGCGAATTGGATAAACCGTTCCTGATGCCGATTGAAGATATTTTTTCGATTCAGGGCCGTGGCACGGTGGTCACGGGACGTATCGAACGTGGCAAGGTGAAAGTCGGCGAGGAAGTGGAAATCGTCGGCTTCCGCGAAACCCGCAAGACGGTCGTGACGGGCGTCGAAATGTTCAAGAAGCAACTGGACGAAGGCATGGCGGGCGACAATGCTGGCCTCCTGCTGCGTGGCATTGCCAAGGAAGACGTCGAGCGCGGCATGGTGCTGGCCAAGACGGGATCGATCACGCCGCACACCAAGTTCAAAGCGGAAGTCTACATTCTGACCAAAGAAGAAGGTGGACGGCACACGCCATTCTTCAAAGGCTATCGTCCGCAGTTTTATTTGCGCACGACGGATGTGACGGGCGTGGCGGAGTTGCCGGCAGGCACCGAGATGGTGATGCCTGGCGACAACGTCAGCCTGGTGATTGAGTTGATCACGCCAGTGGCGATGGAAAAAGGCTTGCGCTTCGCCATTCGCGAAGGCGGGCATACAGTGGGCGCGGGAACGATTTCGGAGATTGTGCAGTAGAGTGTGGAGCGGGCACTCTTGCCCGCTGGTTTTGAGGCGCTGTCGGCAAGCGGGCAAGAGTGCCCGCTCCACACAGGCAAAACAAAACGCGGCTTGCGGCTTGCCGCCCGTTCTTTCCTGCCGGAGATGCTGGCAGGGGCAAAGAGAGTGAAACTGTGATTGGAAACGAGAAAATTCGGATACGGCTGAAAGCTTACGACTATCGCATTCTGGATCAGTCGACCAGCGAGATCGTGGAAACGGCCAAGCGCACAGGCGCGCGGCTGGCAGGGCCGATTCCACTGCCCACGATGAAGAACAAGTACTGCGTGTTGCGTTCGCCGCACGTGGACAAGAAATCGCGGGAGCAGTTTGAGATCCGCACGCATAAGCGGTTGCTCGACATTCTGGATCCGACGGCGCAGACGGTGGACGCGCTGATGAAGCTGGATTTGCCGGCGGGTGTGGATGTGGAGATTAAGGCGTTCGGGAAAGAGCATAAGTAAGAGCTCGAGTGGACACGCGGGCTCCGCCCTGCTTGGACGGACGAATGCGTCCGTCGCCACGCGAGCAGATTCGCTCCCTAGCCAATAGCCGCTGATAAACAGCGGGCCATGCTGGGCATTGAAGAGGAAAAGGAAATGGCTACCAAGGTCGCTGGAATTCTGGGCAAGAAGGTCGGCATGACGCAGTTGTTTGACTCGAAGGGCGATGTGCGCCCGGTGACCGTGCTGCAGGCTGGGCCCTGCGTGGTCACGCAGCATAAGTCGGCGACGCGAGATGGTTATGAGGCGGCTCAGATTGGATTGGTCGAGTTTGTGAAGCAGTCGCGGTTGACCAAGCCGGCGCAGGGGCACTTGGCGAAGAACAATCTTCCGCCGGTGAAGTTCATGCGGGAAGTACCGCTGGAAGTGGAAGGCGCGGCCGATGGCGCAGATGGAAGTTCGGTGAAAGTCGGCGACCGGGTGCTGGTCGAAATGTTCGAAGGCGAACGCTTTGTCGACATCGTCGGCATCAGCAAAGGCAAAGGATTTCAGGGTGTGGTGAAGCGCCATCATTTTGGCGGCGGCCCAAAGTCGCATGGATCGATGTTTCAGATTACGGGTTCGATCGGAAGTTCGGCGTTTCCTTCGCGCGTGTTTAAAGGCATGCGCATGTCGGGGCACATGGGCCATGCGCGGGTGACGCAGCGTAACTTGCGCGTCCTGGGCGTGGATAAGGACGAGAACCTGTTAGTGGTCGAAGGCAGCGTGCCTGGACCCGAGGGCGGTTACATTGTGATTACCAAAGCGAAGAAGCCGCCACGAGAACGGCGCGGATTCGCAGGCTCGGCGACGGTAGATCCATTGAAGGCGGCCAAGAGAGCGGCCAAGAAAGCGTAAGAAGGCGTGCGGACGAATGCGTCCGCCGCTACGTGAGCAAATATGGCAACGATTGACATACACAATTTGAGCGGCGAGAAAGTCGGGACGCTTGACCTGGCCGATGAGATTTTCGGTGCGGTCAACGAAGACCTGCTGTGGGAGGCGGTGAAACATTACCGCGCCTCGCAGCGCGCCGGCACGCACAAAACCAAGGGCCGATGGGAAGTCTCCGGCTCCGGCAAGAAGCTCTGGAAGCAGAAGGGCACAGGACGGGCCCGCATCGGATCGATCCGGTCGCCGCTGTGGCGGCATGGCTACACGGTGCATGGTCCGCAACCGCGCTCCTACGATTACACCTTCCCGAAGAAGAAGCTGATGGGCGCGTTGCGCTCGGCGCTGGCGGCAAAGCTGGCCGATGGCAAGTTGATCGTGGTGAACGCGTTCGATGTGAAAGAGCCGAAGACCAAAGAATTCAGCAAGGCGTTGACCTCTTTGAAAGTGGATGCGACGGTGCTGATTGTGGAAGAGGCGAAGCACGAGAATCGCAACCTGGGATTGAGCGCGCGCAATATTCAAGGTCTTGAGCTGATCCGCAGCAACGAGGTGCATCCCTATCACCTGCTGCGCTATGACCGCGTGATTTTTTCGCAGCCGGCGATTGAGAAGCTGCAGGTTTCGCTGCAGTCTTCGGTATCGAAACGGCAGCACAAACCGAAAGATGGCGAAGGCAAAGACGATGCCGTGAAAAAAGCGCACAGCGAGCGCCGGCGGCGTCCGCGGCACGATAAAGCGGCGGAGGTAGCTTAAGAAAAATGAAATCCGCATATCAGATTATTCGCCGTCCGGTGATCACCGAAAAGGGCCTGGCCATCAAGGAAAACCAGAACACGCTGGTGTTTCAGGTGGCGCCGAAGGCGACGAAAACGGAAATCAAGGAAGCGGTGCAGTCGATTTTCAAAGTGAAAGTGTATTCAGTGCGCACGGCCACCTATCCGGGAAAAGAACGGCGGCGGGGGAAGTTTGCGGGCTACCGTCCGGACTGGAAGAAGGCGTATGTGCGGTTACGGTCCGGGGAGAAGATGCCGGAGTACGCGCAGAATTTGTAGGAGCGGCTTCCGCGGTCTGGCGTTCGGCTTCCGGGCGGGAAAGAAGCAGATTCCTCACCGGCAAAGAGTGCCGGTTCGGAATGACAAGAGTGTAGGGAAGTTTTGGCGACGAAAAGATTTGAGCTAAGAGCCAGAAGCTATTAGCTAAGAGCTGATTATGGCAATCAAGACATATCGACCGACAACCCAGACGCTGCGTTATCGCACGACCATCGTCAATGACGACATTACGACGAAGCATCCGCATAAGCCGCTGGTTGAGCCCAAGCAGCGCACTGGCGGACGGCGCAACTCGGGCGACATCACCATCTGGCATCGCGGCGGCGGACACAAGCGCAAGCTGCGCATCATCGATTTCAAGCGCGACAAGACTGGGATTCCGGCGACCGTCACTACGATTGAGTACGATCCCAACCGCTCTTCGCGTATTGCTCTGCTGGCCTATGCCGATGGGGAGAAGCGCTACATCCTGCAGCCCGAAGGGATGAAAGTGGGACAGAAGGTTTTGAGCGGGCCGGATGCTGATATTCTGGTCGGCAACGCGCTGCCGCTGCGGAATATTCCACCGGGCACGCAGATTCATAATCTCGAACTCAAGCCGGGTAAGGGTGGGCAGATGGTGCGTTCGGCGGGCGGTTCGGCGCAGCTGGTGGCAAAAGAAGCGGAGTATGCGCTGGTGAAATTGCCTTCGGGCGAGACTCGCAAGATTTCGCAGGATTGCATGGCGACGATTGGGCAGGTGGGCAATCTCGATCACGAGAACATCACCATCGGCAAGGCAGGACGAACGCGCTGGCTGGGACGGCGTCCGGTAAACCGCGGCGTGTCGATGAATCCGGTCGACCATCCGCACGGCGGCGGTGAAGGAAAGACTTCGGGCGGACGGCATCCGGTGACGCCGTGGGGCCAGCCGACGCGTGGGTACAAGACGCGGAATAACAAGCGTACGGATAAGTTTATTGTGAGCCGGCGGTCGAAGTAGCGCTGCAAGGGAAAGCAGGTTCCTCGGCTTCGCTCGGAATGACAGGGATTTTAGAAGCTTGGAAATGACAGAGTTTTGTGGTTTAGCTAAGAGCTAGGAGCTAACAGCTAGAGGCTGACTTTATGGCACGTTCAACCAAAAAAGGCGCGTTCGTGGATGCTTACCTGCAGGCGAGGGTCGAGGGCATGAATGCGCGCAATGAAAAGAAAGTGCTGCGCACCTGGTCGCGGCGTTCGACGGTGATCCCAGAGATGGTGGGGCACACGATCGCGGTGCATAACGGCAAAAAGTTTATTCCGGTGTACGTCACCGAAAACATGGTAGGCCACAAGCTGGGCGAGTTCAGTTTCACGCGCAACTTCAAGGGGCACTCCATGCGGGCGGCGACGGAAGTGGCCGCCAAGCCGGCCGGGATTCCGGGCGGTCCGGGAGCGATTACTCCGTCGGCGCCATCCGCGCCTGCGGCACCGAAGGGGTAGCGAGCAGCTTCTAGCTACTAGCTTCTAGCTATTAGCTGAACACGGAGCGATCGCGAAGATTGATGCGACAGTTTCTAGCTTCAGATATTTGGCTAGGAGCTAGCAGCTAGGAGCTAGTAGCTAACATGGAATTTCGAGCGGAAATGCGTTATTTGCGAGTTTCGCCACAGAAGGCGCGGCTGGTCCTTGAATTAATCAAAGGACGGCGCGTGGAAGAGGCGCGCAACACGCTGGCCTTTACCAAGAAGCGCGTGGCCGCGCATGTGGGCAAGCTGCTGCAGTCTGCGCTGGACAACGCGAATTTCCTGAGCGCCGAAAAGAATCTCGACGTGGAGATTGACAATCTCTACGTGAAGAGCGCGATTGCCAATGACGGGCCGCGTATGAAGCGGATCCGTCCCGCACCGCAGGGGCGGGCTTACCGGTTTCAGCGGCGCATTTCGCATATCGAGTTGATATTGGCGGAGCGCGGGAAGAGCGGCGAAGTCAGCACGCATGAGCACGAACCGGCTTCGCCGGTGAAGGCTGCGGCTCGGACTAAGAGACATGTCCCGGCGAAGAAATCGGCGGGGAAGAGTCACAAGGGTCACAGTAAAAAGAAGGCGGCTGCGAAATAGGTTTGCCCGGACGAATGCGTCCGGGGTTACGTGAGCGATTGCGCTAGCAGGTTTGATTTAGGAGAAGCAATGGGACAAAAAGTCCATCCTTATGGTTTTCGCCTCGGCTTTACCAAGCCGTGGAAGTCGCGCTGGTTTGCCGAGCGGGATTACGACAAACAGCTGCATGAAGACGTCAAGCTGAAGGCCGAGTTGAAGGACAAGCTGAAGTCGGCAGGCGTCAGTTCGGTTGAGATCGAGCGGCCGGGCAACAAGCTGCGCATCATTATTAAGACGGCGCGGCCGGGGATCATCATCGGACGCAAGGGCGCGGAGATCGACAAGCTCAAGGCGGAGTTGCAGAAGCGCACCAAGGGTAAGGATATTTTTGTCGACATTCAGGAAGTGCATAAGCCGGAACTCGACGCCCAGCTGGTTTCGGAGTCGATTGCGCTGCAACTGGAAAAACGCGTCGGCTTCCGGCGGGCGATGCGCAAGGCAGTCGACTCGGCGCTGCGCTTCGGCTGCAAGGGAATTAAAGTTCGCGTGAGCGGCCGGTTGAATGGCAACGAAATCGCGCGCTCGGAATGGTATTTGCAGGGGCGGTTGCCGCTGCACACGCTGCGCGCGGATATTGACTACGGCTTCACCGAGGCGCGAACGACTTATGGCGTGATCGGAGTGAAATGCTGGGTATACAAGGGCGAGATTTTGCCGCAGAAGAAGCGCGAAGCGGTTGCGGCGGGCGGGTTTTGAGGAAGCGCGCCAAGCGTGCGATTTAGCAATCTCGCAAAGAACGCGAGATTTCGCACGGCGCGCCCAGATCCTTCGCGAGACAAAAAACGTTTCGCTCAGGATGACAACGGTTGAGAGAAGATCTAGCTAAGAGCTAGAAGCTAAGAGCTGATTCTTATGTTGATGCCAAAGAAAGTGAAGTATCGCAAGCAGCAGCGCGGGCGCATGTGCGGCAAGGCCTGGCGCGGGTCGACGCTGGCGTTCGGCGACTTCGGGCTGAAGGTGCTGGAGCCGGGATGGATTACCGACCGCCAGATTGAAGCCAGCCGCGTGGCCATGACGCGTTTTGTGAAGCGCGGCGGAAAGATCTGGATTCGCGTGTTTCCCGACAAGCCGGTCACGAAGAAGCCGGCTGAAACCCGTATGGGCAAGGGCAAGGGAGCGCCGGATCATTGGGTTGCGGTGGTGAAGCCGGGAAAGATTTTGTTCGAGATGGAAGGCGTGACTTTGCAGGATGCAAGCGAAGCGATGCGGCTGGCCTCGCACAAACTGGCGCTGCGCACGACGCTGGTGAAGCGCGAAGGCACGGGACATTAAGAAGCTATCAGCTCTCAGCTATCAGCCGTCAGTAGCACCTGGGCTGATTTGACTGACAGCTGATTGCTGAAAGCTGAGAGCTATTTATGAAGGCAGACAAAATCAGGAACTTGACGGAAGACGAGCTTCATCATCAGGAAGGCGAACTCGCGGACCAGCTCTTCAAGCTGAAATTTCAGCTGAACATGGGGCAGACGGAGAGCCTGAAAAAGATTCGCGGACTGCGCAAAGATATTGCGCGGGTGAAGACGATCCGCGGCGAGCGCGAGCGCTCGGCCGCAACGGAGAAACGATAATGGCGGAAACCAATACACCAGCTCAGAGCACGGAAACAGTCCAGGGCCGCCGCAAGGAAGTGGTGGGAGAAGTGGTCTCCAACCGCATGCAGAAGACGATTGTGGTGAAGGTGACGCGTAAGAAAGCGCATCCGTTTTACAAGCGGGTGGTGGCGCGCAACAAAAAGTTCTATGCGCACGACGAAAAGAACGAAGCGCATGTAGGCGATGTGGTGCGGATTGAAGAAACGCGTCCGCTGTCGAAGCTGAAGCGCTGGAAGCTGAAAGATATTGTGCGCAAGGCGCCGCTGGTGCCGGAAGCTGCGGTGGACGTAGCCAGCTGAGAATAGGGAAGCGCGCCAAACGCGCGATTTGTTCGCCGCAAAAAGCGCGGCGATTCGCGCGGCGCGCCCAGGTCCTTCGGCGCCAAAAGAAGGCGCTTCAGGATGACGGATAGACGAGGGAGATAGACGCCATGGCTGTGATGATGAGATCGATGCTGGAGGTGGCCGACAATTCCGGCGCGCGCAAGCTGCAGATGATTCTGCCGCTGGGCGGGTCGACCGGATTGAATGCCGGGCTGGGCGACATAATCACGGCGGCGGTGAAGGAGTCTGCGCCCGAAGGCCAGGTGCAGAAGGGCAAAGTGGTGAAGGCGGTCATCGTGCGCACGCGCAAAGAGCATCGGCGGCGCGACGGAACCTACATCAAATTCGATTCGAACGCCGCCGTCTTGATTAACGACGCGGGCGAGCCGGTGGGGACGCGCGTGTTCGGTCCGGTGGCGCGCGAGTTGCGCGACAAGAAATTTTTAAAGATTGTTTCGCTGGCGCCGGAAGTGATTTAGGGGCAAGTTTCAGAGTTTCAAGGTTTCAAGGTGCCTTGCGACGTCGGAATCCTGGAGTTAGGCGGAAAGATTGAAACCTTGAAACGTTGAAACTTTGTAACTTTGACTTTATGAGAACTGTTAGCACGGAAAATAAGCGAGTCGATCTGCGGCGGAATGACACCGTGAAGGTGATCACCGGACGCGACAAGGGCAAGGAAGGGCGCGTGCTGCGCGTGTTTCCCAACGATGCCAAGCTGCTGGTGGAGCACGTGATGATGGTGAAAAAGCACGTGCGCCCGAATCCGCAGCGCAACATCAAGGGCGGGATTGCGGAGCAGGAGAGCCGGATCGCGATCTCCAACGTGCAATTGGTGTGCGCGACCTGCGGGCCGGTGCGCATTGGGCATGAGGTGCGCGGCGACCGCAAGGTGCGCGTGTGCAAGAAATGCGGAACGACGCTGGATAAATAGCTGCTAGCTCCTAGCCACTAGCTTCTAGCTTTGTGGCAATAGCGCCAGCGGCGAGGATGAAATTTGAGTCTCACGAACCGGTAGACGTTTTAGCTAGAGGCTAGAAGCTAGCCGCTGACAATCCGAAACCGTGAGAGGAAGTTGACGGGACGAAATGGCAAAAGACAAAAAGGGATCGAAAGAATCTTCGCAGGAGCAGAAGGCGCCGGATCAGGCGCGGCATAGCGCGAAGGAGCGTCCGCGGCTGCGCTCGAGGTTTGAGAAGGAAGTGGCTCCGGCATTGCTGAAAGAGCTGGAACTGAAGAATGTGATGGCGGTGCCGCGATTGCACAAGATTGTCGTCAATATGGGCGTGGGCGAGGCGACGCAGAACGCGAAAGTGCTCGACCCGGCGGTGAACGAACTGGGGCAAATCACCGGACAGAAGCCGGTGGTGACGCGGGCCAAGAAGTCGATTGCGGCGTTCAAAGTGCGCCAGGGGCAATCGATTGGCGCGATGGTGACGCTGCGCGGCGATCGTATGTACGAATTTTTTGACCGGCTGGTGAACATCGTCCTGCCCCGCGTGCGCGATTTTCGCGGCGTGTCGACCAAATCGTTTGACGGCCGCGGGAATTACACGCTGGGCCTGCACGACCAGTTGATCTTTCCCGAGATTTCTTACGAGAAGGTCGATAAGCAGAAGGGCATGAACGTCACTATTGTGACCACCGCGGCGAATGACAACCAGGCGCGGACGTTGTTGAAGCACATGGGCATGCCGTTCCGGGCATAAAAGCTAAGAGTCACGAAGATTTTTTTGAGGATGGAATGACAACAGCAAAACGGGTTAAAGACGCGAAGATTCAAGAGACGTTTCAGAAGGCGCGCGACAACAAAGAGCCAAAGCCGAAGTTTTCCACGCGCCGGCATAACCGCTGCAAGCTGTGCGGACGGCCGCGCGCGTTCCTGCGCAAGTTCGGCATTTGCCGCTTGTGTTTCCGGCAGTTGGCGTTGCGCGGGGAGATTCCAGGGGTTTCGAAGTCGTCGTGGTAGAAGAGTTAAGGAAGCGCGCCAAACGCGCGATTTCGCATTCTCGCAAAGAACGCGAGAATGATCGCGCGGCGCGCTCAGGTTCCCTCGGCAAGCTCGGGACAAGCTCTTCGCGAGACAAAAAACGTCTCGCTCTGGATGACAGGGCCGCGAGATGAAACAGTAACGGCAAGACCAGTAAGAGCACGGGCAGGACGAAGTAGGAAGCTGCTGCAGGTTCTCCGCCGAGCGGAGCGAACGGGTGGCTAGAGGAGAAGCAAACGATGAGGTTGACCGATCCGGTGGCAGACATGTTGACGCGAGTGCGGAACGCACTCCAGGCCCGGCACCAGAAGGTGGATATTCCGGCTTCGCGGTTGAAGCTGGAGATTGCCCGCATTTTGAAAGAGGAGGGGTACATCTCCAATTTCAAGCCGACCGAAGAAGAAGGCCATAAGGTCATCCGGATTTATCTGAAGTATGGCGCCAACAACGAGGCGGCAATCTCGAAGGTGGAGCGCGTGTCGCGTCCAGGATGCCGCGTGTACGTGCGGCGCGCCGAGATTCCACGCGTGCTGGGCGGCATGGGAATTAATATTCTTACGACTCCGCGTGGAGTCATGACCGGCCGGCAGGCACGTAAAGAAGGCGTTGGCGGCGAATTGCTGTGCCAGATTTATTAGAAGCAGCTTCTAGCTACTAGCTACTAGCTTCTAGCTAAAGCGGCGAAGTACGGACGGTTTTTGAACTGAAACAGTCTGGGCGGATAGTTCGGACTGCAAAATCCAAAGCGGCCTAGCTAAAAGCTAGGAGCTAGAAGCTAGAAGCTCTTATGTCACGAATTGGAAAAAAGCCGATCCCGATCCCCAAAGGGGTGACGGTAAAAGTCGAAGGTAACACGGTTGCGGTGCAGGGGCCGAAGGGTAAACTCGATACCGAATTGCCCGAGGGCATCACTGTGCAGCAGAAGGACGGAATCATCGTCGCGGTTCGCCAGAACGATTCGCAGGCCGCGCTGCATGGACTGGCGCGCGCGCTGGTCAACAACGCAGTCGAGGGCGTTACCAAGGGCTGGACGCGGGAACTGGAAATTGTCGGCATCGGCTACCGCGCCGAGATGAAGGGCAAGTCGATGGTCGTGTTCAACCTGGGCTTTTCGCACCCCATCGAATATCCGCTGCCCACGGGCGTGGATGCGACGGTCGATCCGAAGCAGACGAAGATTGCGCTGACCGGGATTGACCGGCAAAAAGTGGGACAGGTGGCGGCGGAGATGCGCTCGCTGCGTCCGCC
The DNA here is from genome assembly GCA_963801885.1 of uncultured Acidobacteriaceae bacterium. Classification (GTDB taxonomy): domain Bacteria; phylum Acidobacteriota; class Terriglobia; order Terriglobales; family Acidobacteriaceae; genus Sulfotelmatobacter. Next base: position 84,665 of record CAWDGL010000007.1, on the reverse strand, counting down.
GGACCCGTATAAGAATAAGGGCGTCCGCTATGCGGGCGAGCGCTTGAAGAAGAAAGTCGGAAAGACGGGAGCAAAGTAAAGCCGTCGTTGGTGGCTGGTCGTTCATCTTTGGCCGCGGCGATGCGAGGCGACTTCAAGGTTTGATAAGACCGTCGCGAGTCTTTGGCCAACGACCAAAGACGAACGACCGAGGACAGATTTCATGCTGACACGAATCACAAAGAACGAGAAGCGCGGACATGTGCACGACCGCATTCGCAAAAAGATGCAGGGAACCGCGGAGCGTCCGCGGCTGAACGTGTACCGTTCGCTGAATCACATTTACGTGCAGGTGATTGACGACTTGCACGGCAAGACGCTGGTTTCGGCCAGCACGGCCGAAGGGAACAAGGCCGAGGGCAAGAAATCGTCCGCCAAAGAGACCAACGGCGGTAAAGCCGAAGATAAAAAAGAACAGCGGCCGACCGGCGGCAACGTGGCCTCGGCGAAGGCGATCGGTAAAGCGATTGCCGAGCGGGCGAAAGCCAAGGGCGTGACCAAGGTCGTGTTCGACCGCGGCGGCTACATTTATCACGGGCGCGTGAAGGCCTTGGCCGACGCGGCGCGCGAAGCGGGATTGAAGTTCTAGAAAAGAAGCTTCTAGCTTCTAGCTCCTAGCTAACCCGGCGAGATTGGGGTTCGCTATAAGCTAGCAACTAGCGGCTAGAAGCCAGGTTTATCAATGCCAACAGTAATCAAGAAACTCGATGCGAATTCGTTCCAACTGAAGGACCAGGTCGTCGCCATTAACCGCGTGACCAAGGTGGTCAAGGGCGGAAAGAATCTTTCGTTTGCCGCTCTGGTTGTCGTCGGCGATCCTTCGGCCGGAGTGGTGGGACATGGCGCGGGCAAGGCCAAGGAAGTTCCGCAGGCGATCCGCAAGGCCATTGAGTCGGCGAAGAAGAATCTGATGAAGGTCAACCTGACGCAGACCAGTATTGCCCACCTGGTGCTGGGGCGCTATGGTTCGGGCAAAGTGCTGCTGAAGCCGGCTCCGGAAGGCACGGGCGTGATTGCCGGCGGGGCGGTGCGCGCGGTGATGACGTCGGCGGGAGTGCAGAATGTGCTGACGAAATCGATCGGCACGACCAATCCGCACAATGTGATCAAGGCGACGTTCGACGCGTTGAAGCAGTTGAAGACGCGCGAGGGCGTGGCGGCGATGCGCGGCAAGACGGCGCAGGAATTGTAACGGCTTGATGGGGCTAAAGCCCCATTCATTAAAAGTTCAGTACGGCACGACTGAAGTCGTGCCCCTTCACGAGGCATTGAGGTTCACAAGAGGCATTGAGGTTCACGAAATGATGGCGAAGAAAACGGATTCGGGCAGCGGGAAGATTCACCTGAAGTGGGTGCGCTCCGCGATTTGTGCTCCAGTGAAACAGAAGCGGGTGATCAAGGGACTGGGCTTCACCCGGCTGAATCAGGTTATTGAGCGGCCGGACAACAACGCCATCCGCGGGATGGTCGCGAAGGTTCCGCATCTGGTGGAGTTTGTAAAGGAATAAGTTTCAAAATGCAACGTTTTCAAAGTTTCATGGTTTCAAGGTTTCAATGTGCGCCAAAAGACTTGAGACTTTGAAACTCTGAAACTTTGAAACCTGGATTTAATTATGAATTTATCCAATATTCGAGCACCAAAGAAGGCTACGGAAAAACGCAAGCGCGTGGGGCGCGGTATGGGCTCCGGCATGGGAAAGACTTCGACCCGCGGGCATAAGGGACAGCGTTCGCGGACCGGTTCGCGCATGATTCGCGGCTTTGAAGGCGGGCAGATGCCGCTGCATCGCCGCATGCCCAAGCGCGGCTTCACCAACATTTTCCGCAAGGAATTCAACATCGTCAGCCTGGAGCGTCTGGTGGAATTGGGCGAGGAGTTTCATGGCGAGCCCATCACTCCCGAAGTGCTGCGCAAGGCGGGAGTGATTAAAACCAAGCATCCGGTAAAGATTCTGGGCGATGGCGAGTTAACGGTTGCCATTACCGTGCACGCGCATAAATTTTCGAAGTCGGCTCAGGACAAGATCACCAAGGCCGGCGGCAAAGTTGAGGTCTTAACAGTGAAGGCGGGGCAGTAATGTTCGAAAAACTGGCGAACATCTTTCGCATTCCGGATCTGCGCAAGCGCATCCTGTTTACGCTGGCGATGTTGTTCGTGTACCGCCTCGGCGGGCACTTGCCGACGCCGGGAATCGATACCGCCAAGCTGGAAAGTTTCTTTACCCAGAGCAGTACGAGCGGTTCGCTGTTGGGATTTGTCGATCTGTTCTCGGGCGGCCAGTTGCGCCGCATGACGATTTTCGCGCTGGGCATCATGCCCTACATCACGGCGTCGATCATTCTGCAGTTGCTGACGGTGGTGTATGAGCCGCTGGCCAAGCTGCAGAAAGAAGGCGAACTGGGGCGCAAGAAAATCACCCAGTGGACGCGCTATATTACGGTCATTCTGAGCGCGGTGCAATCGTTCGGCATCGCGGTTGGCCTGGAAAAAGGCGGATTCGCGCTCAGTCCGGGTTGGAGTTTTCGGTTCATGACGATGCTGACCTTAACCACGGGCAGCGCGTTCATCATGTGGCTGGGCGAACAGATTACCGATCGCGGCGTGGGCAACGGAATGTCGTTGCTGATTTTTGCCGGCATTGTGGTGGGCTTGCCGCGCGGCGTGGTGGATCTGATCGACAAAGCAAAAAACGCGGCCTGGGGCGCGATGACGTTCCCTCTGATGGTGTTCCTGATCGTCTTTATGATCGCGGTGGTGGCATTCATTGTCTATGTGGAACGAAGCGAGCGGCGAATTCCAGTGCAATACGCCAAACGTGTGGTCGGACGCAAGGTGATGGGCGGGCAGTCGACGCACTTGCCGCTGCGGGTGAATGCCGGCGGCGTGATGCCGGTGATTTTTGCGTCGTCGATTTTGACGTTGCCGCAGACGGTCGGCTATGGGCTGCGCAATAACCGATATTTCGGCGACCTGTTCCGCATGCTGGGATGGGGCGAACCGCTCTACACCGTGCTCTATGCGGTCGGCATTATTTTCTTCGCGTATTTTTACGTTTCGATTGTTTTCAATCCCAGCGAAGTTGCCGACAACATGCGGAAGTACGGCGGATTTATTCCTGGCATTCGTCCGGGCAAGCGAACCGCAGACTTTATTAACGAGGTGCTCACGCGAATCACGCTGGTGGGCGCGCTGTATCTGATTGTGATTTCTTTTATTCCGGAGTGGATGATCACCGGCATCCATTTGAACCATCTTCCGGGCGCGCTGGGAAGGTTTTTTGAAGGGCTTCCGAACTGGGTGACGAACGGTTTGGGCGTGACATTTTATTTCGGCGGAACGTCGCTGCTGATTGTCGTGGGCGTGGCTATGGATACGGTGACGCAGATTGAAGCGCAGTTAATCATGCGCCACTATGACGGATTTACGCCGCGCAGCGGACGCATACGCGGAAGACGAACCTGGTAGGACGAACCTGGTAGGACGAAGCCGGGTAGGACGTGCGGTCTTTATATCTTTACATCAGTAGCTTGGCGCAGAATCACTGGTGTGTTTTTACAGATCGGGTGCGCCTCGGCGGGGCGGGCCGGAGATTGAGCTCGGGAGGCTTTAGGCAAGCCGATGGTGCAGGAAACCTCGCGTGACGTGGGTCCTGTGGTATTGCTGGGGCCGCCGGGAGCGGGAAAAGGCACGCAGTCCAAGCGGCTGATGGAGCACTATGGCATCCCGCAGGTATCGACCGGGGATTTGTTGCGGGAGAATGTAGTGCACGGAACCGAACTGGGGGTAGCGGCTAAGGCCGTAATGGCCCGCGGAGAGCTGGTTTCCGACGATCTGGTTTGCAACATGGTCCGGGAACGGCTGCTGCAACCCGATTGCAAGCGCGGTTATATTCTGGACGGATTTCCGCGGACGGCGGCCCAAGCAGGCTGGCTCGATGCGCTGCTCGAGCATGAGCTCTTTGACAACTCGCGTGCCGGCAAGGCCTGGCCGATTGTGATCCGCCTGGACGTGGACTATAATCAGCTATTGCTCCGGATTACTGGACGCCGTTCTTGTCCTACCTGTGGCCGGATCTATAACGTCCACTTCCAGCCGCCCCACGTCGATGAAGTGTGCGACATAAATGGGACGAAGCTGGTGACCCGCAATGACGACCGGTTGGAAGTAATTCAGCCCAGACTCACGGCATACCAGGAACAGACGCGCCCGGTAGCGGACTATTACCAGCGCACCGGTCGACTGATGTCGGTGAATGGAGATCGCCCGGTGGATGAAGTTACCGAGCAGATTTACAAAATATTGGAAGATCACGCGTGACCAGAATGGCCATTGTGTGCAAGTCATCGGCGGAAATCGAACGCATGCGGCAGAGCGGGCGCATCGTGAGGCAAGTTCTGGACTATGTGAGAACGCTGGTGGCGCCGGGCGTCACGACCATGGACCTGGAACGCGCCGCCGAAAAGAAGATTAAGGAACTGGGAGCCAAGCCTGCGTTCAAGGGATATTACGATTATCCGTGCGTGCTGTGCACCTCGGTGAATGAAGAGATTGTGCACGGGATTCCGTCGGAGAAACGGGTGCTGCAGGAAGGCGACATCGTTTCGATCGATTGCGGCGTCGTGCTCGACGGCTATTACGGCGACGCGGCGATTACCGTTCCGGTGGGCAACGGCCTGAAGCCGGAGTTGCAGAAGTTGCTGGAAGTGACGGAAGCGTCGCTGTACCGCGGGATTGAACAGGCGCGGATCGGCAACTCGATTGGCGATGTGGGCGCGGCCGTGCAAGAGCATGTGGAAGCGGCGGGCTTCAGCGTAGTGCGCGAGTTTGTAGGGCACGGGATTGGGACGCGGTTGCACGAAGAGCCGCAGGTTCCGAACTTTGGAGCGCGCGGGCATGGCGCGAAGTTACGCGAGGGCATGGTCATCGCGATTGAGCCCATGGTGAATTACGGCAAGCCCGAAACGCGAGTGCTGGGCGATAAGTGGACGGCAGTGACTGCCGACGGCAGTTGCAGCGCGCACTTTGAGCATTGCGTGGCGGTGACGCGGGATGGTCCGGTGATTTTGACGCAGTAAAACAGCTTCTAGCTGCTAGCTCCTAGCCTCTAGCTAGTCGGGCTCGCGGTTTTCTAGAAGCTAGCAGCTAGAAGCTAGGAGCTAATGAGTAAAGAAGACGCGATTGAAGTGATGGCGGTGGTGCTGGAACCCCTGCCGAACGCTATGTTCCGGGTGGAACTGGAAAACAAGCATCAGGTGCTGGCGCACGTTTCCGGGAAGATGCGCAAGAATTTTATCCGCATTTTGCCCGGGGATAAGGTCGCGGTAGAACTTTCGCCCTACGATTTGAATCGCGGACGAATTGTATATCGGTATAAATGATTTGTCGTTCTCAGCCGCAAGGTTCAACTGATGGCTGAAAGCTGACGGCTGAAAGCTGGATTTATGAAAGTACGAGCATCGGTAAAGAAGATTTGCGACAAGTGCAAGGTCATCCACCGCAAGGGTGTGGTGCGGGTGATTTGCGTCAACTCGAAACATAAACAGCGCCAGGGCTAAGAAGCTTCTAGCTTCTAGCTCCTAGCTTCTAGCCAAGCTCCGAATCGCGGGTTGCTAGAAGCTAGGAGCTAGGAGCTAGTAGCCAACAGAAGCCGGCAGTTAAGAGGAACAGGATTCTATGGCACGTATTGCAGGCGTCGATCTTCCGCGCCAGAAACATATCAACATTGCGCTGACGTATATCTATGGCATTGGGCACCCCCGCGCCAGCCGCCTTCTCAGCGAGGCCAAGGTCGACCCAATGAAAGTGGTGCAGGACCTGAGCGAAGAAGAGGTCAACCGCATTCGTACGGTCATTGAGGGCGAGGGCCTGGTGGAGGGCGATCTGCGCAAGGAAGTTTCGATGAACATCAAGCGGCTCATCGAAATTGGCTCCTATCGCGGATTCCGGCACCGCCGCAACCTGCCGGTTCGCGGCCAGCGCACACATACCAATGCCCGAACCCGCAAAGGTCCGCGCAAGGGAACAGTGGCACAGAAGAAGAAGGCGACGGCAAAGACGTAAGAACAGCTTCTAGCTTCTAGCTCCTAGCTAGAAGCTAAGAGCTAGGAGCTATTTATGGCAAAACCAGTAGCAGCAGGCGGCACAGCCGCCACACCCGATAAAAAGGGCAAGAAGAAAACCTTCAAGAAGAAGGAGCGCAAGCACGTTCCGCATGGTTTGTGCTACGTGCAGGCATCTTTCAATAACACGATCGTGACCATCACCGACATGAATGGCAACGTTCTGTCGTGGAAAAGTTCAGGATCGCTCGGCTTCCGCGGGTCGCGCAAAGGCACGCCCTTTGCAGCTCAGCAGGCCGCGTCGAATGCCGCGAACATGGCGCGCGATCATGGGGTGCGCAGCGTGGATGTGCGCGTGAGCGGCCCTGGCTCAGGCCGTGAGTCTGCCGTGCGTGCGCTGGCGGCGTCGGGAATCGAAGTACGCTCGATTCGCGACGTGACGCCGATTCCACACAATGGATGCCGTCCGCCGAAGCGCCGTAGAGTGTAAGCAAGAGGCTAGGGGTTAGGGGCTAGGGACCAGTAAGAACTGGCCTGTGACCCCTAGCCCCTAACCCCTGATTTTGTCCGGGATGAAGGGTGAAGCCAAACCTGTAAACCGGTCATCTAAAGGAGAAGAAACTTGGCACGTTATACCGATGCAGTTTGCCGTCTATGCCGCCGCGAGGGCATGAAGCTGTTCCTCAAAGGCGCAAAGTGTTTCAGCGATAAGTGTCCCATCGAGAAGCGCAACTTCGCTCCCGGACAACATGGGAAAGACCGCAAGGCCAAGATAGTTGGCTACGGGCTGCAGTTGCGCGAGAAACAGAAAGCCAAGCGCATTTACTTCACCCAGGAAGGCCAGTTCCGCAACTACTTCGAGAAGGCCGCGAGTTCGCAGGGTGTGACCGGCGAGAAGTTGCTGCAGCAACTGGAGCGGCGGCTTGACAACGTGGTTTTCCGTCTCGGATTTGCCCAGTCGCGGCGCCAGGCGCGGCAGTTGGTGCGCCACGGACACGTTGCCGTGAACAATCGCAAGGTCAACATTCCTTCGTATGAAGTGAGCGCGGGCGAAGAGATCGCGATCCGTGAGAACAGCAAAAAGCTTGTCGTGCTGGAACTGGCGAAGGAATTTGCCAGCCATGGGACCACGGTGAGCTGGCTCGAAGTGGATCGCGACAACTACAAAGCTAAAGTTCTGTCGCTGCCGAAGCGCGAAGATATTCAGCTGCCGGTGAATGAGCAGCTGATTGTGGAGCTGTACAGCAAGTAACGGCAGTTGTTTTGCAGGTTTCAAAGTGGCAAGGTTTCAGAGTTTCAAAGACAAAATCATTGAAGCTTCTGAAACGTTGAAACCCTGAAACTTTGGTCTAGTTTATTCGAGCCAGATCAGCCTCTGCTGACGATTGACCTGCATCCGGACCGATTCAGGGAGTCAGCTTTGAGCCAAACGGCCGAAGGAGAAACATAATGCTTTGGAAGGGTTTTCAAAAACCGAAACGTCTCGCAACCGATACCTCCAGTCTCACCGATAAATATGGAATGTTCTGGGCGCAGCCTTTTGAGCGCGGCTTTGGCACGACCGTGGGCAACGCTCTACGGCGCGTGCTGCTCAGCTCGATTGAAGGCGCGGCCGTCACCGCGGTAAAGATGGAAGGCGTGCTGCACGAGTTCCAGTCGATTCCCGGCGTGGTCGAGGACGCGACCGACATCATCCTTAACCTGAAACAGATTCCGTTTAAGCTTTCGGGCGATGCGCCGAAAGCAATTTATCTGCGCGCAGACCAGCCGGGCGTCGTCACCAGTGGCATGATTGAAGCTGATGGCGATGTCGAAGTTCTGGATAAAGACGTCTACATCGCGACCGTAAGCGAGGGCGGCAAGCTTGACATGGAAATGCGGCTGAAGCGCGGCCGCGGCTACGTCTCGGCGGATAAGAATTTCGACGAGGATCTTGGCATCGGTTTTATTCCGATCGACTCGGTGCACTCGCCGGTGCGCAAGTGCAACTACACCGTCGAAGCGGCGCGTCTGGGACAGATCACCGATTACGACAAGCTGACCATTGAAATGTGGACCAACGGCTCCATCACGCCCGCAGACGCGCTCGGACTGGCGGCGAAGCTGCTGAAAGACCACATGAATATCTTCATCAACTTCGAAGAAGAGATTGAAACCGGCACGTCGTCGTCGGACGATCGCAAGCCCGAGATTCACAACGAGAACTTGAATCGTTCTGTGGAAGAGCTCGAGCTTTCGGTGCGCAGCTACAACTGCCTGAAGAACGCGAATATTCAGACCATCGGAGAACTAGTGCAGAAGACCGAAGCCGAGATGTTGAAGACCAAGAATTTCGGCCGCAAGTCGCTGAACGAGATCAAAGAGATTCTCTCTTCGATGGGATTGAGCCTGGGCATGAAGATCGACGAGCACGGCAATGCCGTACCCGGACCGACTTCGAATGTCCCGTTGCCCGCGTCCGCTTACGGACCGGACGACCAGCTGTAAGAAATCAGGGGCTAGGGGCTAGGGATTAGGGATCAGAATCACTGATCCCTGGCCTCTGAGCCCTGATCCCTTACTGAGGTTTTCTCATGCGTCACAAAGTTGCAGGATACAAACTCGGACGGAACACGGCGCACCGGCGGTCGCTGCTGCGCAACCTGGTCACTTCGGTGATTGTGGAAGAGCGCATTGAGACCACGGTTCCCAAGGCCAAGGCGGCTCGTCCCATCGTCGAGAAAATGATCACGCTGGGCAAGCGCGGCGATTTGGCAGCGCGACGGCTCGCCATGGCTTATCTGATGACCGATGAGGCGGTGGTGAAGTTATTTGATACCGTCGGCCCGCGTTTTGGCGATCGCCAAGGGGGTTACACGCGCATCATCCGCACCCACTGGAACAAGGGCGACGGCGCCGATAAGGCTTTTCTCGAACTGTTGGGCAGTGAGAAGATTCTCGACGAGAAGAAAGAGAAGCGAGCCGAAGCCCGGGCAAAGAAAGCGTCCGAAGCCAAGAAGGCGATGGAAGATGCAGAGGCGCAGGCGCAGCATGATGGCGGCGTCGAGCCGGTGAAGGAAGAAGCCGAAGATAAGAAAGAATAGTTTGGGAATGTTTTCGGAAGGCGCGGCCCATGGCTGCGCCTTTTTTCTTGCCCAATAAGGTGCCGCCGACCAACTGAAATTGCATCAGGCCGATGGAGTTCAGACGTCCTTCCAGGACGCGGTTCAGTTTTGTGGATGGTTACCCGGCGTTAAAACGCCGGGCTATTTTCATCTGTCCCTCCGGGACAATGACCAACCAGACCATGAAACGCCGCACTCGTACATGTCCTTCCGCGCCTCCCACTAGTAATCTTTCATCGCTTCAGCCATCCCCATAAACTCTTTCTAATGGCCTTCACTCGCACACAAATCGGCATTGCCGTGGGCACCGGAACGCTGCTGGTGATGGTGTTCGTCGGCTACCTCTGGTGGCTGAGCGATCAGGGGCCGGTGCTGGCGCGATCGGAAGATCACGATCCTTTGACCGGGCTGCCGGTCTCGATCAAGATGAATCCGCTGCGTGACCGCTCGACTGAGCGCGCGGCGAATAAATTCCTCCACGAGTTGCGCGAAGGTCATTGCGACGAGCTGCTGGCGAAGTGGGAGCACGATTACCACAAGAAATACGCGAAGTACCTTTGCAGCTCTGAGGCGCAGCACCCGCTGCTCTCGTGGGAGCTGGTGGATTGGGAAGAGGCGCCGCCGCTGGTAGTTCTCCACTATCGTGCCAAGCGGCCGAGCAACGCCAGCCCGGACCAACCCGGGATCGATTCGGATCTGTTCACCGTCACCGTCGAGAACGAGGGTGGCACGTGGGTGGTGACGAAGTATGACGCGATGTACTAAGAGCCAGCTCTTAGCTTTTGGCCCTTAGCTCTTAGCTCTTCGTTCAGCTTGTAAGTGACTCTCGGTTGAGTTGATTCCTACGATTCTTCTGGTATTTCTCCGTGCCTCCGCGCCTCCGTGGTAAAACTTTTTCATGTCAGCCCCCTCCTCCTCAGATTCTCCTTCTGCTGCCCGTAACATTTACGCCTTCGGCATCACCTCCTTCCTGAACGACACGGCGACCGAAATGGCGTACTGGGTACTGCCTGCGTTTCTGGTTTCGTTGGGTGCGGGGCCGGCGCAGTTGGGATTGATCGAAGGCGTGGCCGAGAGTGTGGCGTCGTTCTCGCAGCTTTTTTCCGGATACCTCGCGGATCACATCCGACGCCGAAAGCCCGTGGTCGTCGCGGGATATTTCATCGCCAATGCGGTCAAGCCGCTGTTGGCCTTGACCCGGTCGTGGCCGCAGATTTTGCTGATTCGGTTTAGCGACCGGCTCTCCAAGGGATTTCGATCTGCTCCGCGCGATGTCATGGTGGCTGAATCTGTTCCGAAAGAGCGCCTGGGTTCGGCGTACGGTCTGATTCAGTCGATGGATTCGGCAGGTGCGGTGGCCGGGCCGATCGTCGCGCTGGCGATACTTTCTCGTTTCGCCATCCGAACCGTATTTTGGGCGGCGGCTGTTCCCGGGGCTTTGTGCGTGCTGGCGGCGTGGGTTGGCATACGCGAAGTCAGAACAGGCGGTTCCGAAACCGGCGCGAAAAAAATAGACGCAGCAAAAAGCGGCAAAGTGGTTCCAAGCTTAGCAATTGCGGGGGTGAAACTTCCCGCAGGTTTTTATTTTGTGTTAATCGCGGTGACGCTTTTCTCTTTGGGAAATTCCAGCGACATGTTTCTGGTGATGCGGGCGCAGAACGTGGGCATTCGCGTGGCGCTGGCGCCACTGCTGGGGCTGGTCTTTAACATCACCTACACGCTCGGCTCGTGGCCTGCAGGATGGTTCAGCGACCATTTTTCGCAGCGCGGAATCTCACGAAAATGGATCGCGGCCTCGGGATATTTAATTTTCGCGTCGGTTTATTTCGTTTTTGGGCGGGCTCCATCGATGCTGGCGATATGGATCGCGATGGCGGTTTATGGTTTGTATTACGCGCTGACGCAGCCTGTGCTGAAGGCTCTGGTGGTTGAGAGCGTTGGAGCGGACGTTCGCGGGCGTGCTCTGGGAATTTATTTTTTCGTGACCAGCGTGGCGACGCTGGCGGCGAGCCTGATTACCGGACAATTGTGGAAGCATTACGGGGCTGGGGTGCCGTTTTATTTTTCGGCCGGGCTGGCGGCGGTGTCGGCGATGTTGCTGGTGATCACACCGGGCGCGGCGACGGGCGCTTGATTGCACGTCGACGATTTGGATGGTCTGACTGAACGTTGCGAATTTTCTTTCGTTCATCCTTGGCTTGTTCGTTTGTCGCTGCTTTCCGCGGTTGCGCTGTGTGGAATGCCTTTTGCGCCTGTCATGCTGAGCGCAGCGGCGAGGAGAGCGGAGCGATCCTCCCCGCGCAGTCGAAGCATCCCTATGGCAATTCCCACCGACGGGACTACCACACAGCGTCCAGAGGCTCGTCCTGGCGTCACGTGAGCTCGGCCGGCGAAAGAGCCTTCAACGAATGTTGCTCCAAGTAGGGATGCTTCGACTACGGATGACCGCCGCGTTCCGCGCCGCTCATTCTCCGCTCAGCATGACAAAACTGTGGAGGCCGCTAGCTTAGGGAAGATTCCTTCCGCAACGTATAGAAGATCAGGAGCAGAATCTGCACGGCGATGCCGGCGCTGGTGTCGAGAACTACGTCTTGCCAGCGTCCCGTGCGCGAGGGAATGTAACTCTGGTGCCATTCATCCAGGCTGGCCACGATGGCGGTTCCGAGCACCGCGAGCCCGGCCCAGCGCAGTGTCCAGCTGGTTCGATCAACGGTTGGTAAAGATTCACGAATCGCGCGAAACAACAAAACGCACAGCAGGCCGTAGCCGAAGACGTGTCCGCTCTTGCGCATGAGGAAGTGCCACGGCTCGAAGTGAGCGTAGTCTAGCCCAAACAGAAAGTGCAGAAGCGGATAAAGAATGCGGCTGGTGTTGTGCGACGAGGCGAAGTTGGTGGACTCCAGGGCGATGACGATCAGCCACAGAATTGCGGCGATCCAAGTCTTTAGGAGACGGTGGCGGTCGGCGCTCAAGCTAGTGTTGTACCGGATTCACAAAATCCCCACGTCTCGCAAAACCCGCGAGACATGGGGCACCCATCAGTAGGAATGGAACACCGCGACGCTTATTCGATGGCATAATTTGGGGCCTCGCGGGTGATCATTACGTCGTGGACATGGCTCTCGCGCAGGCCGGCGCCGCTGATGCGCACGAAACGCGTTTTCTGCAGAAGTTCTGGGATCGTGGCGCAGCCGCAATATCCCATGCCCGATTTCAATCCGCCGACCATCTGATGAACGATCATGGCGACGGAACCACGATAGGGAACGCGCCCTTCAATGCCTTCGGGAACTAATTTCGCGAGACGGTTGGCGTCGCCATCGGAGGCGGAGATCGATGCCGAAGAATCGCCTTCGGTGCTCTGAAAATAGCGCTCGCTCGATCCCTGGGCCATAGCACCGATCGATCCCATGCCGCGATAGGACTTGAACGAACGGCCTTGATAGAGAATCAATTCGCCGGGGCTTTCGTCGGTGCCGGCGAAGAGAGAGCCGATCATGACGACGCTCGCGCCCGCGGCCAGGGCTTTGGTGACGTCGCCAGAATATTTAATGCCGCCATCGGCGATGATGGGCACGCCAGAATCTTTCGTGGCGCGGTAGGCTTCGGCGATGGCCGTGATTTGCGGGACGCCTGCGCCGGTTACGACGCGGGTAGTGCAAATTGAGCCGGGACCGATGCCGACTTTGATTCCGTCGGCACCCGCGCGTGTGAGTTCGCAAGCTCCATCGAATGTGGCTACGTTGCCGGCCAGCAGTTCGACGTGAGGAAGTTTTGATTTGACCAGTCTTACCGCGTCGAGCACTTTTGTGGAATGACCGTGAGCGCTGTCGATGGCAATTACGTCGACTTTGGCTTCGGCGAGTTCCTGCGCGCGTTCGAGAAAATCTCCGGTTGCACCAATGGCTGCGCCCACGCGTAAACGGCCCTGAGAATCTTTGGCGGCGTTCGGATATTTCAGTTTTTTCTGAATGTCTTTGACTGTGATTAGGCCTTTCAGGTTGTACTTATCATCGACGACGAGAAGTTTTTCGACGCGGTGCTCGTGCAGAATCTTTTCCGCCTCTTCGAGCGTGGTTCCCACCGGCACGGTGATGAGATTTTTCTTGGTCATCACTTTGTCGATGGGAATGTCGAAGCGAGTTTCAAAACGCAAGTCGCGGTTGGTGAGGATGCCGACCAACTTGCCGTGATCGGTGATGGGGACGCCGGAAATTTTATATTTGCGCATGACTTCAAGCGCGTCGCTGACGCGATCGGTGGCCGACATGGTGACCGGATCAACGATCATGCCGCTTTCCGAGCGCTTCACCTTGTCGACTTCGTTGGCTTGCTGATCGATGGTGAGATTGCGATGAATAATCCCGAGGCCGCCCTGCTGCGCCAGCGCAATTGCCATGTGCGATTCGGTCACGGTATCCATGGCGGCACTGACGACCGGAATGTTGAGGCTGATGTTGCGCGTGAGCTGCGTTTGCGTCGAGGCCTGTGCGGGAATTACATCGGAGCGAGCGGGCAGGAGAAGAACGTCGTCGAAAGTAAGAGCCTCAGGAACGGGAAAATGAATCATGTGTTTTTCTGAAATCTCCCAGTTGCGTGGGTAAACATTCATTCTAGAGACGGCGGGGGATTGAGGCAACTTCGATCGGCGACGTTCTATGCCGACTATTGTTAAAGAGTCCCTTGGCTAACGCGGTGGAGCTGTTGAGATGGAGATTCCTCCGCGCGTGAAGCAAAGCACGCGCTATCGGAATGACAGCGCGACTTAGTTCTGCCCGGGGGATTCCGCTTCCCATGTTTGTCTTTTGGCATCCGCCAGCGTATATTAGAGAACTGAGAACTGCTGTGTACCGGCAAGTGGCGAAGCACACCAGTGGGCGCAAGCCCACTTTTTAGTTGGAGCCCTCGGTCGTGACTGCCATCGCCTGTAAGCTATTTGATTCATGGCACTTGACGTTGAACGTGTGCGGGAAATCGCGGATCGTGTAGCCACCTCGAGCGGGCTCGAAATCGTCGAAATCGAGTTCCTTGGCGGAGGCAAAGCGCGCATGCTGCGGGTATTTTTGGATAAGCCTGCGGCCGGGCCGATCGCCCAGAACGATCTGCTCTCCGGCGTTACGCACGAAGATTGCGCGAATTTCAGTCGCGAGTTTGGCACGATTCTGGATGTAGAAGATGTGATGCCGGGATCGTACACGCTGGAAGTTTCGTCACCGGGGCTGGATCGCAAGTTGATCAAGGCCGCAGACTTCAACCGCTTCACTGGCAGTCGCTTAAAATTGACCACTCGGCAGCCGGTCGATAACAACCGCCACTTTGAAGGACGGCTAGAGAGTTTCAAGGACGGACGACTGACGCTTGATTTAAGCGTGGCCAGCCACAAATCGCGAAAGAAAATGGGCGCGGCAGCCGGCGAGAAAATTGAAATTGAATTCGCCAATGTGGAGAAGGCGAATCTGGTGCCAGAGATTTAAAGGCGGACCTTGGACGCCGGACCTCAGACCTCGGCGGTTCTGAGATCCTGAAGTCTAAGGTCTGAAGTCCGAGGTCGGGTTTTCTTATGGCAAGCGAGCTCTACAACACGATCGACGCACTCAGCCGGGAAAAGGGCATTGATCCGCAGATTGTGGTCAGCGCGGTGGAAGACGCTATTGTTATGGCCACGCGCAAGTACTACAAGTCCCAGGAAAATCTGCGCGCCAAGCTCGACAAAGATACGGGCAAGATCAATGCTTTCGCGGTCAAGACCGTGGTCGAGACTCCGGAGCAGGTGGAAGATCCGAACCTGCAGATCACGCTTGAAGATGCGCGCAAGGTCGATCCCGCTCTTGAAGTTGGCGGCGAGTTACAGATTCCAAAAGTGACAGAAGGAATTCTGGGACGCATCGCGGCGCAACTGGCGAAGCAGGTAATTTTCCAGAAGGTGCGCGAGGCCGAACGCGACACGGTCTACAACGAATACATCGGACGCGTAGGAGAGATTGTCAACGCCACCGTGAAACGCGTGGAAGGTCCGGACGTGATCTTCGACATCGGCAAGGCGGAAGCGCGCATGCCGCGCAAGGAACAGTCGCGCCTGGAATCGTTTGCTATAGCCGAACGCGTGCGCGTGGTGATTGCTCGCGTGGAACGGGCTTCGAAAGGTCCTGGCGTCGTGGTTTCGCGCGCCGCGCCGGAACTGGTTCAGCATTTGTTTCAGACGGAAGTTCCGGAAATTTACGACGGCACGGTTGTAATCCGCGCGATCGCCCGCGAAGCCGGCGAGCGCACCAAGATCGCGGTCATGTCCAAGGACAAGGACGTGGACGCGGTGGGAGCGTGCGTGGGCATGAAGGGAATGCGCGTGCAGTCGATCATCCGCGAACTACGCGGAGAAAAAATCGACATCATCGAGTATCACGAAGACGCGGTGACGTTCGCCGAAAAGGCGTTGCAGCCCGCGAAGGTGAGTCGCGTAACAGTCGTCGACAGCGCGGATAAACATCTAGAGGTTGTGGTCGACGACAGCCAGTTGTCGCTGGCAATCGGCAAGAAGGGCCAGAATGTTCGCCTGGCGGCGAAGTTGCTCGGCTGGAAGATTGACATCAAGAGCGAAGAAGAGAAGCGCCAGGAAGTCGAACTGCAGATGGCCGCGATGGCTCCGCAGGCTATGACTCCACTCGAAGATGTAACTGGATTGGGTGAGGGGCTGGTGGAGAAACTCAGCGCGGCGGGCGTGACTACCGTGGAAGCCCTGGCCGATATGACGCCGGAGCAACTCGAAGCCATCGAGGGCATTGGGCCTAAAACGGTGGAAAAAATCAGTCTGGCGGTGAATAATTACTTTGCCAGCCTTGAAGCGGGTGCTACCGAAGGGGAAATCCCGGTGGAAGGGGCAGCCGCGGAGGGCGAGGCTCTAGAAGCTGTAACGGAAGAAGCCGCGGCTGAAGCGGCGTCTGACGAAGTTGCCGCGGAAGAACAAGCGGCAGCGCCCGAGGCGACGGCGGATGCCGAAGCCGTCTCGGACGAAAAAGAAGAGCGGGGGTTGGACGAAGGCTCCGCTCCCGAAAAAACTGAATAGTCGACACAGATTGCACGCGGTGCCATCTTTGATGGCGTGCGAGTGCAGGACGCTGACTCCGTGAGGATGCAATGAAGACCTAAGCGCAACGCGGGGCACAAGAAAGGCCGGATGAGTAAGGTTCGAATCAACGATCTCGCAAGGGAGCTGGAAGTTAAAAGCAAAGCTATTCTCGATACACTACCGCTCGTCGGGGTGACGGAGAAGAAGACTCATTCCAGCTCGCTTGAGGAGCATGAAGCGGAAAAGGTGCGAGTGCACCTGCGCGGATCGTCCGAAGCGCAGTCATCGTCTGCCCGCGCAGCGCGCTCGCCGCGCGGCGAAGAAGAAATCAAGACGAAGATCGATTTGTCGCACATTTCCCGGCCGGGAGATGTGCTGAAAGCGATTACACAAAAGAAGGAAGCTGCGGCTCCGCCTCGGCCGACTGTACCTGCCGTGCCGGCAAAACCTGTTGCCGCGTATCCTGCGGTAAGACCAGCGCAACCTCCGGTAGCGTCTTCGGCACCGGCTGCAACGATTGCCCCACCATCTGCAGCGACGCGGCCTGAAGTAGTTGCTCCTGCCGTGGAGAGGCCCGCTGCATCTGTTGCTCCGCCCGCAATTCAAACTACGTCTGCGCCTCCCGCAGCGCCGCGTCCGGCTGCGCCTTCTTTTTCAGTTGCGCCACCGTCTGTAATGCCGTCCTCTCCGTCGAGCACGGCATCCGCTGCGCCTCAGCCGCCGGTTGCCGCGCCGCGTCCGGCCGCGCCGCCGGCAGTGGTTGGTCCGGCGCAGCCTCCAGCGCCGCGCATGATTGTTCCGCAGACTGGCCCGCGCCCGGTGTACAAGGCTCCGCCGCCGCGGCCGATCGCGCCAGTTGCTCAGTTGCAGTCTAGTGCGCCGGCTGGAACTATGCGTCCCGCGCCCGGGCGTCCCGTGCCAGGGCAGCCAATTTTTCAGCGTCCGCGTCCGCAGGTGCCCGGCGGAGGTCCGCCGCGACCGCTGCGTCCCGGCGAACGCCGTCCGATGCATCCCACGCGCCAGGCTCCCGCGGGTGCGCGTCCTCTCGGTGTAGGTCCGGGGCTTCCGCCTCCGGGTCCAGTTCGTCCCGGCAGCCGTCCTGGCGCTCCCGCGCGCAGGCCCGGACAGCGCTATGTTCCGCGTGGCGTAAAAGAAGGCCCCATGAAGGGGTACACGCCACCGCCGCGCATGGTGGTGTCGAATGAGCCGATGCCGATCACGCGCAATATCACGATCACGGAAGGCATCAGCGTTAAAGATCTTGCGGAGAAGCTCGACATTCGCGTGAAGGATTTGATCTCTCGCCTGCTCGGGCGTGGTGTCTTCGCTACCGTAAACCAGACGCTCGATGCCGAACTCGCGAGCGAAATGGCGCGCTTCTTCGGTGCGGAAACGAATGTTATCACGTTCGAAGAGCAGGCTTCGAAAGATATTGACGCGGCCGCTGGAAGCGGCGAAGAATCCACGGTTGAAGTTACGCCGCGACCGCCAGTGGTCACGATCATGGGCCATGTCGATCACGGCAAGACCACATTGCTCGATTCGATTCGCGAGACCAGCGTTGCCGAAGGCGAAGCTGGCGGCATTACGCAGCACATTGGCGCGTACAAAGTTCGCATTACCGATAAAGAATCGCCTGCCTACGGGCGCGAGATTGTGTTTCTGGACACGCCGGGTCACGAAGCGTTTACGCGAATGCGGTCGCGCGGCGCGAAGGCAACCGATATCGTGGTGCTCGTCGTGGCCGCCGATGATGGCGTGATGCCGCAGACGGTTGAGGCCATCGATCACGCGCATGCTGCCGAGGTTCCCATCATTGTCGCGGTAAATAAAATTGATAAGCCGGACGCGCTTCCGGATCGTGTCAAGAAACAGCTTGCCGATCGCGGGCTGGTTCCGGAAGAGTGGGGCGGCAAGACGGTATTCGTCGATGTTTCGGCGAAAAAGAAAACGAATCTGAACTTGTTGATGGAAATGATTTGCCTGGTTGCCGATCTGGCGGAGTTGAAAGCGACTCCTGAGCGGGCAGCCACCGGAGTTGTCCTGGAAGCGAAACTTGATCGCGGCCGCGGTCCCGTGGCCACTGTGTTAGTGCAGAACGGGACGCTCATTGCCGGCGACAATTTCGTGGTGGGCAACGTTTACGGAAAGATTCGCGCCATGTTTGACGATCGCGGAGTTGCGCTTGCGTCTGCGCCTCCGTCTACGCCGGTGGAAATTCTGGGCATGGAAGGTCTGCCACAAGCTGGCGATCAGTTCGTGGTCGTTGCGGATCGCGACAAGGCTCGCGGCATTTCCGAATATCGTGAACAGAAAGCCCGCGAAGCCGCGCTGGCCAAGAGTTCTCGCGTGTCGCTCGAAGGACTGGCGGAGCAGATCAAGACGGCTGGCACCAAGGAACTGAATATCATTTTGAAGGGCGATGTGCAGGGTTCGGTGGAAGTGCTCAGCGATCTGCTTTCGCGGCTTTCGAACGAAAAAGTTCGTTTGCGGCTGCTGCGTTCGGGAGTAGGCGCGATCACCGAAACGGATGTGCTGCTGGCCTCGGCGTCGAACGCGATCATCATCGGCTTCAATGTGCGGCCGGAGCGCAAGGCGCAGGAACTGGCCGAGCAGGAGAAAGTCGACATCCGCCTGCACTCGATCATTTACGAATTGCAGGACGAGATCAAACGCGCCATGACCGGGCTGCTCGAGCCGACGATCAAGGAGACTTACCAGGGGCGCGCGGAGGTGCTCGAAACTTTCCGCATTCCGAAAGTGGGGACGATTGCCGGGTGCCGTGTGACCGATGGCGTGATCAAGAACAACTCCGAAGTCCGGCTGCTGCGCGACGGTACGGTCGTGTTCAAAGGGAAAGTTGGATCGCTGCGCCGCTTCAAGGACGATGCCAGAGAAGTCAGCAACGGCATGGAGTGCGGCATCTCCATTGCGAACTACGGCGACATTAAAGCCCGCGATGTGATCGAGGCTTTTGCCACGGAACGAATCGCCGCGGAAGTGATGGCGTAAAAGCAGGGGCTAGGGACTAGGGAGCAGGGATTAGGGCCGGTTTTTGATCCCTGATCCCTGAACCCTAGTCCCTGGCCCCTTTTATGATTGCTTTCCTCACCCTCGAACTCCACATTGAAGCTGCGCAGTCGATCAAAGACAGGCGCCAGGTTGTGCGCAGTTTGAAAGACCGGCTGCGTACTTCGTTCAACGTTTCCGTGGCCGAACTTGATGCTGCTGAATTGTGGAACCGCGCCACCATTGGCGTGGTCAGCATTTCTAATTCACGCGACTATCTTGATGGCCTGATGAAGAATGTGGAACGCGCGGCCACTCGCATTGCCAACAACCATGGGGCAGACGTGGCGGATTCGTTCGTGGAATATTATTGAGGCAGGTTTCAAAGTTTCAAGGTTTCAAAGCAAGGAAACGTTCTTCGTTACCTTGAAACTCTGAAACTTTGAAACTTTGAAACCTCCTAACACGTTGTTACCTCCGTACTTATCGCTGCCGGCGAAACCGGGCGACAATAGCGTTTTCCGCATCACACTTGAGTGGCATTTTCTGATATTCTCATCCGTTTTACCTGAGGTGCGGTTTCGTGGAGAAGCGTGGGCTGAAATATCATCGCGGCCGGGTTGGCGAGGCGCTGCGCGAAGAGCTTGAGACGTTGGTGGAAGGTGAGTTGGCTGACCCACGGATTGGATTGGTAAGCGTGACCGCCGTACATATCGCGGATGATGGCCGCTCGGCTGAAGTTTGGGTGAATGTAGAAGGCGATGACGCGGATGCAGACGAAAGTCTGGAAGGGTTGGAAGCGGCGCGAGAATATATTCGGCATGAGCTGGTCGAGAGATTGCGGTTGAGACGCGCGCCGGAATTGTATTTTCGGCTGGATCGCGCGGAACAGGAAAAAGCGCGAGTCGAAGAATTGTTGGCGCGGGCGAAGAAACGAGACAAGGCCCGCAAGGAACGCAGTGAAAAAAAGATATAGTGACGTGCTGGAGGATGTGCTCCGGCAGATCGGTCAGCACGAACGATTTGTGCTGACTTCGCACGCCCGGCCTGACGGCGATGCCGTGGGATCAGCGCTGGCCTGTTGCCAGATTCTGCGCGCCATGGGCAAGCAGGCCGATGTTGTGTTGCACGATGGCGTGCCCCGCGTTTATCGCTCGCTTCCGTTTGCCGATCAGGTGGTGCAGTCGAGCCAGGTGATGGGCAATTACGAGGCGGCGATCATTCTGGAATGTGACAGCATTCACCGCACGCGGCTCCAGGGTTTGGAAGACAGATTTCTGATCAGCATTGATCATCATGTGAGCGGACGTCCGTTCGCCGACGTGAACTGGATTGATCCGCACGCTGTGGCAACCGCGGAGATGGTATTTCGGCTGGCGCGGGAGGCGGGAGTGAAGTTTTCTGCCGAGGTTGCGACCTGCCTTTATACCGCGCTGATGACCGACACCGGATCGTTCATGTTTCAAGGAACGAACGAAAATACTTTTGCGTTGGCGCGTGAACTGGTATTGGCCGGAGCGGACCCGGCTCATTGTGCACAAGGAATTTATTTCGCGCACTCCGCCGCCAAGATTCGCTTGCTGGGCGAAGCCCTTCGCAACTTGAACATCGAGGATCACCTGGCCTATGCCTGGGTCACGCAGAAACAGATGGAACGCTGCGGCGCCATCGAAGAAGATTGCGAAGGCCTGGTTAACTACGTTCTCTCTATTGGCGGGGTCGAGGTTGCGGCCTTTTTCCGCGAGTTGCCGGACGGGCGATACCGTGCAAGTTTGCGCAGCAAGGGTAAGCTTGACGTAGCGAAGGTGGCCGAGAATTTCGGCGGCGGCGGCCACGAATGCGCCAGCGGATGCTCGGTCGATGGCCCGCTTGCAGAAGCCGTGCGCCAGGTGCTCTCCACGATTCGCTGCGGACCCTCCGTACAATAGAAAAACCATTGCTGATTGTTGATTTTCGATTGCTGATTGATGCCCTGCAGTCGGCAGTTCGGGACTTTCAATCAGCAATCAACAATCAATAATCAGCAATTGCTTTCCATGACTGCTCGCACCCGCACCGACGTGTTGCTGATGGCAGGATTCTGTGGGTTCCTGTTTTTCTACGGCCTTGGGCAATTTGGATTGATTGGCGCGGATGAGCCCCGCTACGCGCAGGTAGCGCGGGAGATGCTCGAACGGCGCGACTGGATCACTCCGGTACTCGGCGGGCATGCGTGGCTGGAAAAACCTCCGCTGTATTACTGGCAGGCGATGCTGGCTTACTCTCTGTTCGGGGTGAGCGACGTGGCGGCGCGCATACCGTCGGCTTGCGACGCCACGCTGCTCGTGATTGCCGTGTATGTGTTCTTCCGCAAGTTTCGGCGCGGGGTGGAAGCGGATGCTGCGCTGATTACCGCTTCTTGCGCCGGAGTGATCGGATATGCGCGCGCCGCTTCCATGGACATGCCTTTGGCTGTGACGTTCTCTGTGGGCATGCTTTCATGGTGGGCTTGGCGCGAGAGCGGAAAGAAAAGTTATCTCGCGCTGTTCTACGTATGCATGGCGCTGGGAATGCTGGCCAAGGGGCCGGTGGCGCCGTTTTTGGCCGCCGGTGTCATCGTGCTGTTCGCGTTGGGAGCGCGCGAATCTCGGCTGGTGTTAAAAACGTTTTGGATGCCGGGCATTCTGCTGTTCTGCGCGATTGCTTTGCCGTGGTACGTTGCGGTGCAGGTGCGCAATCCGCAGTTCTTTCGCGAATTTATTCTTGAGCATAATCTGGCCCGCTTCTCCAGCGATCTGTATCATCACCGCCAGC
Organism: uncultured Acidobacteriaceae bacterium; assembly: GCA_963801885.1. Taxonomy (GTDB): domain Bacteria; phylum Acidobacteriota; class Terriglobia; order Terriglobales; family Acidobacteriaceae; genus Sulfotelmatobacter. The sequence goes on along the minus strand of CAWDGL010000007.1, from coordinate 62,597 downwards.
CGTTTTGGTATTACGTTCCGGTCACAGCGCTTGGGCTGGTTCCGTGGATCGTGTTCGTGGCAGCGGCATTTGTCGAGCCAGTCCGAATCTGGTGGGCGGAGCGCAAAACTGTTTCTCCCGAGCCTGATTTCGAATGGCAGTTCAGCCTGTTCGCCTGCTGCTGGCTGGTTGTGCCGGTGGTCTTCTTTTCATTCTCGCAGTCGAAGCTGCCCGGCTACATTCTTCCGGCGATTCCGGCCGGGGCTGTGCTGTTGGCGGAGTACTTGAGACAACGGCTTGTAGACAAGGAAAAAGTTTCGCCGGGCTTGGCCGTGGTTCATGCTCTGGTCGCGGCTGGGCCGATTGTTCCCGCGTTGCTGATTGTTTATGTTGTGACCGACCGCCGGTTGCCTGCGGGACGGCCGACGATTTTTGCAGTCGCGGTCGGATTCGTTTTGTGTGCGGCGATGGCGCTGACGCTGCTCAGCCGATTGCGACTGCGCATGCTGCGTTTTGTGACTTTGATTCCCGTGGTCTTATCGGTTGCCGCTGTGCTGAAGCTGGGAACGACAGCGATTGATCAAAAGCTTTCGGCGCGCCCGCTGGCGGTTGAGATTGCGAGTGTGGAGACACATCAGCTACCGCTTGCGGTGTACGGCGTGCCGCGCGAGATGGAGTATGGACTTGCGTTTTATCGCAATCAGGCGATCATGCGTTACGAACGGGGAAGTGTGCCAGCAGGGGAGCATCTGCTGGTTGCTCCGTCGAACTGGAAGACGAACGTGGCGAACGAGACTGTAGGGCGGCGCGTGCTGATGCTTGGCCACTACGCGCCGCAGGATGTGGATTATTACTGGGTTGCAGCGGCGGCTGTTGAACGGTGAGCCAATGTTTTTATCATCGTCAGGGAGCGAGCGTGTTGCCGCTGCTTGTTCGCTCGGTTTGCCTCCAGACGTCGAACCCACTAGACTCGGAATTTTGCCGCGACGATTGCCGCGTTGTAGTTCAGTCCCTGCGCAGGAGCCTTTTTGGAGATCCTTGATCTCAGACATTTTTCGTCCGTCGACCTGCGCCCTCTGCTGCAGGACGAGACTCAACTTTGGGCGCGCATGCTCTCGTGGGATTATTCCGGTTCGGCGGAGATGATTCTGCGCTACGTGGATGCGAAAATTTTGCCCGGGTATGCAGCGGTCGATCGCGGGCGCGTCTTCGGCTACTCATTTTTTGTATACGAGGGCAGCAAGGGAGTGATCGGCGATCTCTACGTGCTCAACGGCAACCGCCTGCCTAACTCCCGCGAAGTCGAGCTGAAATTGCTCACGCACGTGATCGAAACCCTGCAACAGTCTCCGGGAATTCATCGCGTAGAGGCGCAACTGCTGGCTCACGAGGCGAATTCGGTATCGCGCCCGTTTCTGGAAACGGGATTCCAGCGGCACCCGCGCCTTTTTATGACGCTGCCATTAGGGAAAGTAGCACCGGAGAAAGTCCACGCGCATCCCGAAGTTGAAATTCGCCCTTGGAGCGAAGCCGACTACCAACCATCGGCTGCGGTAATTACGGCGGCTTATCGCAGCCACGTAGACGCGCAGATCAACGATCAGTATCACACGTTGAGCGGATCGCTGCGCTTTCTCAACAATGTGGTGCGCTTCCCGGGATGCGGGCTGTTCGATGCCGAATCGTCATTCGTTGCGTTGGATCGCAAGGCGCGAAATCTGATCGGATTGATTCTGTGCTCTCGCGTTCGAAACGACGTTGGACATATCACGCAGGTGTGCATTCTTCCCGAATATCGCTCGCGCGGAATTGGTGAGATTCTAATTGCGGCCACCGAGAACAATCTGCGCAAGCGCAACTTCGCTCTGCTGTCGCTGACGGTGACCGAAGCGAACGCGCGTGCGGTCGCACTGTATCGTCGCCTGCATTTTGAGTCGAAGAGAATTTTTGATGCGTTTGTGTGGGAGGGGTAGAAGCTTCTAGCGGCTAGCTCCTAGCTATAACGGATTGATCGTGCTGTTTGCGGCGGTGGTTGAACTTACCGCAGGCGATGGAGGGAGCAAATTCGAATTGCGCGCGGAGTAAGTCGGGAGCTGTCAGCTATCTACGCAACAACCACATTGCCCAGCCTGCAGCGATTACGCCACCCAAAAACATTGCGAAACAATAGAGGCCGTAGCGCACCATTTCGCGAGTGGTGTCGCGGTGGGTGATGCCGAATACGATGGAGGCGAACAGGGCGAAGACCGCAGCCGCACTGAAATGATGGAGGGTAATGGTCACTACGCGATTCTCCACGAAAAGATTTTAGCCGAGAACTGAGCACCGGGAACTGAGAACTGCTTCATCGCTTTTTCCCAATCGCAATGTGATAAGCGTCGGCGACTGCGATGAAGTTCAGCAATCCCGCGACGATCATAAATTTTGTCCCGTAATCGGCGGTGGCGAAAGCGATCGCACCCTGTCCCCAATCGTTAGCCAGCGTCACAATGTAAAGAGCGCCAGCGCCTACGTCGCCGACGAAACCAAGCATGTCGAGGATGTCGCCGCCATTCGCTTTGTAGAGGCGGCCCTGCATGGCCAGCCCGAGCAGGAAGAGCGTTGCAATTGACACGAACAACAGCAAGCCGCGAATCCAGCGCCGCTGAATGATGTGGCCCGCGCCCGGAATCAGCCAGCCTATAGCTGGAGCGACCACGGCCATCATGGTCACCGGCGGCGTCTCCGCAATTCTCGTTTTTTCTGTGGTGGAATTTGCCATTCAGATATTCACAATCTCTCTTTGAATTTTCCCGGTCACTTCGGCAGACTTGTCGCGAACCAACACATTGACCTCGCTGCGCACGCCGAACTCCGGCAGGTAGATGCCGGGCTCGATGGAAAAGCATGAGTTGGGAAGAATCTGCCGCTCGTCGTGAATTTCAAGATCGTCGATGTTGGCGCCGTTAGAGTGGACGTCAGTACCAATGGAATGTCCGGTGCGGTGAATAAAATATTCGCCGTAGCCCGCTTTTTTGATATGGCTGCGGGTCGCTTGATCGACCTCCCAGCCGGCGATGCGCCGCCCGGCATGAATTGCGTCGACGACGGTCTTTACCCCAGCGTCGCGGGCATCGCGCACAATCTGGAAAATTTCGCTGCATGCGACCCGAGGGCGCACGCGCCGACGAAACCCATCCAGGTAATGTCGTAGTACACCGAGTCGGGAGTATTCTTCTTGCCCCAAACGTCGAGCAGGATGAGATCGCCTTCGCGAACGGGAACCGGATGATCGGAGTGCGGCTCGTAGTGCGGGTTTCCGGCGTTGGCGTTGACGGCGACAATGGGCGGATCGTCGGCGATCAGATTCTCGCGACGAAATGCTTCCATGAACCACTGCTGAATCTCGTGTTCTTTCGTGCCACCGTTGCGGACGCGCCGGGCGATTTCTTTGAATGACTCGGCCACAATGGAATCGACACTGTCTCGCGCCGCGAAGTGCGACTGGATTTGCTCGGGGCTCCAAGTAGATTCGAACTGCGCCACCAGGTCGGCGGAACTGACTATGTTTTTGCCCAGGCCGCGGAGTAGATCGATCGTGCCACCATCGACCAGACGAAATGGTAAAGACGATGTTGTTGGGCGAGTACTGCATGGCGAGATCGAGATAGTTCGCCAGGATGGACTTCAGTTTGTCGAATAGTTCCTGCCAGCCGGAATACTGGTGTTTCTTGCCGGGCAGGGAATCGAGATGCCCGGCTTCAATCTTGTGCACGAGTTTTACTGGCTCGCCCTCGGCAGGAATTAGATAGAACCAGCGCCGCGTGACCATCAGGTTGGCGGGCAGGCCGAGAACGCGATAGGCGATGGGATCGCGATGGTGGTGATCGTAGAAAAGCCACGCATCAATATTGCGTTCGCGCAGCGCAGATTGAATGGCAGCCAGGTCCATGGGGAAGCCTCTATTGTAAACAAGAGCAAGACTTTGGGCGAATCTGAGCCCGCGAAACTGGGCCTGTGGGGCAGCCGCCGGTCGAGCGAAGCTCGACTCTTTTGCGCAGTCTTCCAATCGCTGTTTGTTAAGGTTCGCTCTGTTAAACTTCGCTTTTGTTGAATTCCGCCCATGCCCGCCATTGCTGAACCCGTTCAGCCTGCACGCGTCCGCGTCGAATCGGTCGACGTGGTGCGCGGAGTCATCATGATTCTGATGGCGCTCGACCATACGCGGGACTTTCTCGGTACCCGCGGCGTCAATCCCGTCGATCCCGCTACGACCACAATCCCGTTGTTTTTTACGCGCTGGATCACGCATTTCTGCGCTCCGGTCTTTTTTCTGTTGACGGGTACGGGAGCGTATCTCTCACTGCGAACGAAATCCAAGACCCAACTGTCGCGATTCCTGTTCACGCGGGGTGTGTGGCTGATTTTTCTGGAAATCGTCGTGGTGCGATGTTTAGGGTGGCAGTTCAATTTCGACTACCGCCTGCTGATCTTGAATGTGCTGTGGGCCCTGGGCTGGGCGATGATCGTGCTCTCAGGGTTGGTTTACCTGCCGGCATGGTTGGTGGGAGCGTTCGGGATTGTGCTCATCGCGGGCCATAATATTTTCGACTTCGTGGAATCCTCCAACCCGATCTGGACGATTTTGCATTCGCCCAATTTCCTGATCAACAATCCGCGGCACACTGTTCTGGTCGCGTACGCACTCGTTCCCTGGGTCGGAGTTACGGCGGCAGGATATGCTCTGGGCCAAATCTATAGCTGGCCGCCGGCGCGCCGCAGGGCCTTTCTGTTACCCGCGGGAATCACGCTGACAGCGGCTTTCATAATCCTGCGGGCCATTAACCTCTACGGCGATCCGCAGCGTTGGGCCACGCAGCGATCGCCAGCTTTCACCATGCTTTCATTTCTGAACACTACGAAGTATCCGCCATCGTTGTTGTTCCTTTTGATGACGCTCGGCCCTGCGCTGCTTTTCTGGTGGGCCGTTGATGGCGGAACGCCGCGCTGGCTGCGGCCCACGCTGGTCGTCGGTAAAGTGCCGCTGTTTTATTATCTGCTGCACATTCCACTCATCCATCTCATCGCCATTGCGCTGTGCTACGCACGTTACGGACATATCCACTGGATGTTTGAATCGGCAACGCCGGCTCAGTTTCCGGTTACCGCGCCGCCGGGGTGGGGATATTCTTTGCCGATGGTTTACCTGCTGTGGGGAATTGTCGTGCTAACGCTTTATCCGCTATGCCGGTGGTTTGCTAGGTTGAAGCAGCGGCGCGGCGATGCGTGGTTGAGTTACTTCTGAGAGGCCGCACGATTGGGATAGCGAGGATTGTTAAGCTCACGAGGAAGCAGGCGCGAGAATCTTCTTTTTTATTCCGGCCGGCAGAGTTTCGCAGGCCGTGCGCAGGACGAGCCGCGGAGAGCGCCCGCGAATCTTCATCAGATACGGAACGGTGCGCTTCGCGTCATACTTTGCGGTTTCTCGCAGCAGCCAGCCCAATCCTTTTTGCACCATGTCATCCTGATCAGCGAGCATGAGATCGGAAAGTTTCACGATCTCTGGAAAAAACATTTTCGCCCGCGCTCCGCGGATCAGGGCCACGCAAGCGGCCCGCCGATGCCAGCGGTTAGGTGACTTAGCCCAGCCAAACACATCTCTGACCCGCGCCGGTTTCGCTGCCACCATGGGCGCGATCAGGTAATGCACCAGCCCATCGTGATCGGACCAACTGCTGATGCGGTCCAGCCAAGATTCGAAAAGCTCGAACTCGCGATCGCCAAAGTGCGCGTCCATCTTTTCCAAAAGAAAGACAGCCGCTGTTTTCTCCTCGAGTACTGAGCCGCGAAACAGTTGGTCTGCCACTTTCAGTAGAAATTCAAAATCATACTCACGCAAAAGTTCCCGCCGCAGAACTCGAATGGTTCGGCGCAATTCGGCGGTGTACCAGCCATGCGATCGGATTTTGTCCTTGAAAAACCACTGCACGCCATCAGCGTGCTCGGCCGAGCCGCCGTGTTTCAGCGTGTGTCGGATCTGCTGGGCGATGGTAAATGGGATAACTGTTTGTTTCACCATTGAGACCGTCCGATGCAAACCAGGAGCTACGTCGCCGCGACAGCCGACGTCCTCGCGAATTTGTCATAGAGCCAGAGGCCGGCTGCGGTCGCGAGGCCGATTCCCGTAATCCAAAACCAGATCATCGCGGGACGGTGCTCGACTTCTCCGAAATGATGCAGCAGAAACCCGCCAAACGGCCCGCCGATGAGCGATCCGATGCCGATGGGAACGAACGCAAATCCCATATATGTACCCTGCTGACCGGGTGGGGCGAGGCGCGAAATGTATTCGTAGTAGCGTGGTGCCTGAATGATTTCGCCCAGCGCCAGAACGAATAATGAGAGGATTGCGCCCCAGACAGTAGGGCGAAACGCGAGGATAAGCCACGAAAGCGAAGTAATCACGGTGCCTAAAATGACGGCCGCGAAGGCAGGTATTTTACGCGTAAGGAAGTTTACCGCCAGTGTTAAACAAATGACCGTGAGCCCATCGACCACGAGAATCATTTCGACGTCGGCGTGGGGGTTGATGTAACCGTGGATGAAGCCGGGCAGGCTGATGTATTGCTGCCAGAAGACGATCCAATATCCCGTGAAGATTACGAGGAACCACATGAAGCGGCTGATGCCTGCGAGCGCAATCGCGAAAAAAGCGATCCAGGTCCACCAAGGCAAACTCCAAGCAGGGTGAACCCACAGCGCGATACGCAGTAACAGGGCGAGCGATAAAACCGGCAGAACGAGACGATAATTTCCAAGCACAGTACAGAAATTTCGCGCGACAGTCGCGATGGAGGGCGGAGGCGCGTCGCCGATTTTGTGCGGCTCGCGGAAGAAGAGCAGTACGACAAAGAACATCGCGAAGACGCTGAGCGCGGCGACTCGATAAACATTTTCTACGCCCAGATGGCGATGCGCCCAGGAAGCAAAATAAGGCCCCGCAGCGCCACCCACGTTGACCATGGTGTAATAAATCGAATAGCCGATGGAGCGGACATTTTCTTTAGAGGCGCGGGCGGTTGTGCCCACCACGCAAGGCTTGACGAGAGATACTCCGAGCGCAGGAAGAACCAGGATGAAGCCAACAAACAGGCCGAGGGGCACGGCGTTGCGCACGGGCGCGAGCCACGAAGCTCCGATAGAACCGATCAAGAAATAGGACGCGCCGAGAATGAGGTAAGCCACCGAAAGCGCGCGCCGGAAGCCCAGACGGTCAGCAGCGGCGCCGCCGAAAATCGCCAGAAACCACACCATGCCGCCGAAGATTCCCGTCAGTGTACCGGTTTGCTCAGTGGAGAAATTGAGTTGCTCTTGCAGGTAAAGAGCGAGCGAAGCGAACGCGCCGTAATACGCGAGGCGCTCAAAAATTTCGGTAATATTCGCGACCCAGAACGATTGCTCAAAGCCGGTGCGGATTTCTTCGAAGCGTTGCGAAAGGGGCAAATGGGCTCCTTGGGTTATATGCCGCGGCCTGCTTTAGCCGCGCAGTCGATCTTGAACGTACTGGGCAGTCACTCCGGCGACGCGAATAATTTTATTCCGGCTGTTCTGGCCGGAGGCAATGGTAACGGAAGATCGCGGCACGTTCAAAAGTTTGGCGAAGAATTCAATCTCTTAGTGGTTCGACATGGCGACGCCAATACATAGGCCAACCAAAGCGATTCCTATAGTGATATAAATCGCATAGTCGCGAACGTGATGTGCGGGAACCAAAAGTTTGCGGTAATGTGGGAACGCGCGATAAGCCATCACCAGAATGTAGTGGTCTTCCGATTTCAGCGCATTCAGAGCCTCATCCCAAATCTGTTCCAACTCAGGATGCGTGCGGCTGCCTTGGTCGCGCGCGTCGGTTAGGAGTTTCGTGACCTTCGTTTCGTACTCATCGCTATCGTAGTCGCGTTCGAAGGCGGCATTCACTTCGTATATGTCGGGAATAGAAGGGTGTACTTCGCTGAAATAGAGCATCTTTTTCTCGGCATCAGAAAATGGTATCTGCTCACGTTCAGCTTGCTCAATGATTCTAGAAATAAGAAACTGTTTCGCAGCGGTAGCGTCCATCTGATCTCCTCGCATTCAGGAATTCCGCTGGGGTTAGGGTTTTGCTCTTTCCCCAAAAATTCCGGTTCCGACGCGCACGCACGTCGAACCTTCTTCGATGGCTATTTCGAAATCGTGCGACATGCCCATGGAAAGCGTTTCCATTTCAATTTCAGGAAGTTTCCGCTGAGCGATGGCGTCGCGCAGTTCGCGGAGCTTGCGAAAGTAAGGGCGCGCGTCTTCGGGATCGTCGGTGATGGGGGGGACGGTCATGAGCCCATGAAAGTTCAAGGCTTCGAACCGCGGCGCGGCTAGTAGAATTTCTTCCAGTTCGCGCGAATCAGGCGCGACACCGCTTTTCGCCGCCTCGCCACCAACATTGATTTCGATCAGCACATTAAATTTCTTGTTCAGGCTCTGCGCAGCCGCATTGAGTTTCTCCGCCAGCTTCACTGAATCGATTGAGTCCACTGCGTGAAATAGTTCTGCGGCCTTCGTAGCTTTATTCGTTTGGAGGTGGCCGATCATGTGCCACTTGGCTTCAACCAGGTCGGAGAGCGCGCCTGCCTTGCCGCCGAACTCCTGGACGCGATTTTCTCCAAACAGGCGCAGGCCAGCGGAGTAGGCTTCGCGAATGCGTTCTGGCGGATGCGTTTTGCTCACGGCCATGAGCGCGATTTCTTTCGGACGGCGTGCGGCGCGCTGTGCGGCGGCTGCGATGCGTTGGCGAATCGCGGCGATATTTTCGGCAATGGGCATGAGCGTGGAGTTACTTAAGAGCGGAGCCAGCGGGAAGAAACAGCAGGTCCCTCCACTCCGCTATCCATTCCCTGCGGGAATGGATAGCTCCGGTCGGGATGACAGGTTTTTCTAGTTTGCTATTTTTCCCGCTTTGCTCAGAAAGCAGTCTCTATCATCTTTACATGATCCTCTTTATGTCATCATCTCTACATCATGGCTGTCGGCGGCGCGGGTTCGCTGGGATCGCCGGCACTAGTGAGGGGTAGCCAGATCATCAGGATCGCCAGCAGAGCCATGACGATGATTCCAGCGAAATATGTGGGATGCTGAAAGATTTGCGCTGCCGTGATGTGGCGGGCCCAGCCTTCGATCACTTGCAATACGCGGCGCTGAGAAGTGGCGAGTCCGGTCGCGATCAGTGCGGCCCATACCAGGCCAAAGATGGATTCACCCGCAATCAGGCCAGACGACGTCAGGACTCCCGCATTCTCTACCCGAGCCATCTGCGCCTGATTTAGACCGCGGCGTTTAGCCAACCAATCTCCGAGCGAGCGGAAGACGCCGCCGATAAAAATTGCGAATGTAGTCTCAAAGGGCAGATACATGCCGACCGCAACCAGCATGGGACTGCGGACCTGCATCATAATCATTCCAATGCCGAAGAATATGCCGACGACGACCAGCGGCCAGGGCATGTCGCCGCCCACAATGCCGATGGCCAGCGTGGCCATGAGCCCGGCTTGCGGCGCAGAGAGTTGGCGGCTGCCGAAGCCGAACGCTGTGTTGAGCAGGTAGAGCGGCCAGTACATTACCAGACTCGCGACGACGACGGCGATCAATTCCGCTATTTGAATCTTACGAGGCGTACCGCCCAGGATGTAGCCGACTTTGAAATCCTGCAATAACTCTCCCGCGACTGACGACGAAACGCAAACCACCGCGGCGACGCCGAGAACGGTGGCCACGCCAGGAGTTCCTGAGACGCCGAGAGAAACCATGAGGAGAGCAGCGATCAGCAACGTCGAAAGGGTTAGGCCGGAAACTGGATTGTTGGAAGAACCGATGAAGCCGACGAGGCTGCCGGAAACTGTCGCGAAGAAGAAGCCCACTACGAGCATGACGACAGCAGCCAATATCGCGGGCCAGATCAATCCGGAAATATGCACATAAAGAAAACACATCAAGACGAACATGAGCGCGATCAAACTAAAAACAACTTTTGAGCTCATGTATTGCTCGGTGCGCGACAATTGCGCGCGCTGCGCCGCCGTCTGCCGAAGATCGCCCAGGGCCTTGCCTATGCCGGCGGTCAGGCTCCTGCCCATCTTGAACAAAGTCCACGCTGCACCCACCAGCATGCCGCCGACGGCGATGGGGCGCACAACAAATCGCCAAACTGCAATGGCCATGCCAGCCCAATCATCGGGAGTATCCGCGGGAAGATAATGTTTCAACTGTGGTCCGAGGAAGAAAATCAGCATCGGAACCAACAATCCCCAGGCTAGCACGCCACCTGCGAACTGGATGGAGGCTAGTCGCAGTCCGATGATGTATCCCACGCCAAGATACGCCGGGCTGACGCTGGGCGCAGCGAAGGTGCTGGTTCCTCCAGCAGCAAGGATGTTGGTGCTGCCGGTCGTTCCCAAACGAACCTGGCTGCGGCCCAGGCTGCCGACGGTGAAATGAATATCTTTGTCTGCGGCGAAGAGCCCGAAGCGGCCGAGCAAATAAACAATGCCGCCAACGCCGATATTCCAGAAAAGATATTTCGCGGCCTGAGCTCCGCGACGACCGGCTTTGTGAATCTCTGCCGCGGCCACAGATTCGGGGAAGGGAAGTTCCGGATCTTCGACCATGACGCGGCGCACGAGAGAAATGAACAAAACTCCTAAAATGCTGCCGACCATCATGAGCGCGGTGGACTTCCAGTAGGCGTCCGCCGGCCGAAACGATGGCCATGCCTTGGAGATGACGAAAGCGGGGATGGTGAAAATTGCCCCTGCGGCCAAGCCCTCGCCAATCGTGCCCGCAGTGCGGGCGATGTTCTCTTCCAGCAGCGTGCCCTTCCAGGCTCGCAGAACGGCCATGGCGATCACTGCCGCTGGATAGGTGGCTGCAATGGTGATGCCGGCACGCAGGCCGAGGTAGGCGTTGGCCGCCCCAAGGACCACAGTCAGAACCAGGCCGAGGAGTATGGCGCGGAGCGTGAACTCCTTCATGTGCATGGTTTCGGGCACGAAGGGAACGTGCTTCTTCGGGCCGGGCAAGTCGCTGGCGGGACTGCTCATAGATGGAATCCTTTTACGCGGGATGAAAATAACTCAGCTGCGTGTGAACGAGTTTCTTCCGAAACAATGGAAGGGCGCACCTTAGCACGCGGCCAGCCCGCATGACAAGTGAGTTGGCCAGTCATTTAAGGAACAGCAAGATCTATCCACTAACGGGAGTTCATGTGGGGACAGCCGCCCTCGGCTGTCCGGTCGAGCGAAGCTCGACAGTCTCAGCTCTCCGTTACTGATGTCCGCCGCGTTCCGCAATCAGGCGCATGGCGGGCTCGCTCACCCATGAGTGACCACGGGATCCGGGGTTGTAGAAGCGCTGGCCCCAGGAGAGCGGCGTGACGTCGAGATACTCGTGCATGGATTCATCGGGAACGAAACGGAGGCGCTTGCGCAGAGAGACGCGCACGTTAGGATCTGCGCCATGATCGAGGAGAAGGCGAGCGAATGCCGCGTCCCGCTGCCGGCCACATAAGTAGCTTTGCGACACGACACAACCAAAGAGTGCAGTATGTCCGCCAAAACCTTCGGGATCGAGTTCGGCGCGCGCGTTCACATCGGCGCCATGGTCGATCAGCCAGCGCGCGATTTCGATCTCGTCAAAATCGACGCACATGTGCAGCAACGTCGTCCCCGCCAGCGGCGTGCCGTGCAACCCGAAAGACGGGTCAGCGTGGCAGCCCAATTCCGGAGGATAGATTTCTTCATGCGAGAAGGTTCGACTGAGCAGTTTAGGGTCGCGACGCAAATGCGCTTCGAGCAAATCAATGCGGCCGCGATGCATCGCCATCGCCGGCGTGTCGGGGAGATTGACGCCGCGCTCGGCCACTAACTCCAGACAGCGATGTTTTCCCTCCGGATAACGCGAGTAGGTTTCAAGAATCAAGGCGATGGGAGCGAGGCGGTCGCCTTGCGCGTCGGCAAACTCGGCGCCGAGTTCGAACAATAGCGCCAGACCGTCGGCATTCAGAGTTTCACATGGACCCATGACGAGTCCGGGAACGATGCGGGCGCCCATGGCATGCAGACGGCGGGCGGTTTCCAGTTGACCTTGCAGACAGGCGCGGTCGAAAGCATGTTGCAGATCCTCCGCGCCCATTGCGCGCAGCATGGCGATGATTGCATCCTGCCCAACGTTTGCCGCGTAGGACATGGGAGGGCCCCAGTTGCTGTCGGGAACGCCGCGGGCGCTTTCGCGCAGCAATCGCGGATTTTTTTCAACGAGCTTGCGCACAGCGTCGACGTCGCCGCGCCAGATTGCATCGGTCATGCGACAGGCGGTGATGAGCCGAGGCCAGTTCGGCAGGCCGTAGCTGCGCGCTAGCGCAGCCTGCACATCCGCAAGTTTGGCGGCTGCAGGTTCGACATTTTTGGGATGATGCTTGCGCAGCTCTGCAATTGCAGCGGGCTCGCCGTGCTTCACTGCACGCAGCAAATCTTTTGCCTGATGTTTGAGTTGATCGAGGTTGGGGCGAACGGGGAAATGACGATCGGTGAACTTGCGAGCCGTTTTTTTTGCAGGCTCGGCGGCAGACTTCCCGGACGCTTTTTCTGACATCGACGGACCTCCTTCATGGTCATGCCCGGGTCCGCTGGAGCGGGCGAAAAGGAGGTTCGTGAGAACCTTGAATCAGTGTGTAACTCAGGTGGACTCGGTCCTGTCCGCGGACGGGCGGCGTCCTGTACGCCGTGAGTGAGTATAACCCAAGGCACAGGACCGAGAAGAAGATTTCAGCAGTTAATCTGCTTTGCGCCAACTGGCATTACGATCGTAGCGAGTTAACTGTTTTACGGTTTCGGCGGTTCGCGGTCCCAGATCTTTTTCATAGACAATTCCATCCTGGTTCACGACGAAGGTCATCACCCCCGAAGACCGATATTCGGCGGGATAAGCTACGAAAGCAAAACCTCGTGTCATCTTTCCATCGACTACATAGCTGTGCCCTCGCCCTTCACCTTTCAGGATTTCAAAATAGTATCCATCGAAAGGCTGATGTTGCTGACTACCGCTGTCGCCGCCAGCAGCCGAAGCGACCAAGGGGCCGATGGGACTGGCGGGCTCGCCCTGCGAGGCCTGCCAGTAGAGTCCGTTGTGTTTTCCCGGATCGCTGTAAAGCTTCTGTGCGTACTGGTTTTTGTCGCCGTCGTGCGCTGCCGCGAAATATTCTTTTTCTGCGTCAACTAACTCACGGCAGACCTGAATTGCAGCCAGCTCATTCTTGCCAATTCTGCGATAAAGAATCTCTTCTTTTCCCGCCGCAGTATCGAAGTACCATTTATCGCCGGTGTGCACCAGCGGGATGGGCGTGGGCCAGTTCTCGGCTCCGATGTAAAGAGTTGTGGTGCCGTCCGGTTCTGTGATCAGGCGATGCATTCGCCGATATTTTTGCACGAACTCCTTCCGATTGCTCTTGTCTTCCGCATCGTCCCCCGAAGAGATGATGTCCTTCGCATTCGGTCCTAAGATTTCTAACAATGCCGCCTGATCGTCCTTCTTAACGGCGACGACCAGTGTGTCGGCGGCTTCCCTGGCGGAAGGGAACGTTCGTTGCCCGGGCTGGAGTGCATCGGTCTTTCGCGTTGCGGATTCCCGCTTAGTTGTCATCTGGCTCGACTTTTCGGGGGCCGATTGCCCCGAGGCTAGGGCGGAAAAAAGTCCCAACGCCGCGAGGGCACCAATAGCTACAGCTTTGTGCATGCCGTGAGGAGTTTTGCTATTCGCATTCTGAATCATGCTGTTCTTCACTTTCTCGTCCAGCTTTCGTCCAGTTGGGCGCGTTCTTTGCCTATCAGCGGATTTTCAGGGTGTGGCGTTGGTTAACGCCGGCCTCCGCCTCCGTGTCCTCCCCCACCACCGTGGAAGCCTCCACCGCCATGAAAGCCGCCGCCGCCGACGCTGGCTCGGCCACGGGAAGCATAACCGCGCGCTTCCCCGCCACGGCTGACACCGCCAAAGGCTCCGCCTCGAGCCGGGGCGCGATAAGCTCCGCCGCGGCCGGGAGCGGCAAAACCGCGAGCGGCACGGTCACCGCGACCGTAGGGAGCGTAGCCGCGATAGCCTCCGCGGAAATACGCGTTGCGATCGTAAAATGCGCGGCTGTGGAAGGCGTAAGGGCCGCCACCATACAAGAGCCCACGGTGGTACCAGTCCAGTCCCCAACCATGCCAGCCCCAGCCAAATCCGAAGAAGGGACCAATACCGAATCCTACTCCGAACGAAAGATACGGTCCGCCTACACCCCACCAGGGATAAAAGCCCGGCCACAGTCCAACTGGATAGCCGTAGATTAGATCGGGGTCATATTCGGGAACGTAAACCACATCGGGATTCGCGGGCTGAATGACCACATTCGATCCCTGATTGCTGACAGTTTGTTGCGGCGTAGTTTGCAGATGTCCAGCTTGTTCCGCCTTCTGACGCATAGCCTGAACGGCCGCCATGACATCGGCTTGCTGGTTTAAATTCGCGTCGCCTAGTTCTGAGGTCCACGAAAGATCTTTATCCATGTTCGCCAACACGGAAGGGAATTGGCAAAGCGCTTTAACGCTCGGATCCCAATCCTGCTGGTTGACCGCGTCGCCTAATTCTTTACCCTTCAAGTTCGGATTCTGCTGGAGAAACCGTTCTGCCTCGACGATCTGCGTGGGATAAGCCGAAGCGGCAAGAATCTGCGCCAGCAAAGCGTCCGGATAAAGTGCAATGGGTGCGACGAGCTGCTGCAATTGCTGCTGGCTCAAAATTGCAGAATGCGCTCGCGGCGGGCCGGCCGGAGCTTGATCGGGGCCCGGTTGATCTGGCCCAGCTTGGTCTGGCCCCTGGTCTTGCGGTTGATCCTGCGGGGGTGGGCCCGGGTCTTGCTGCTGATCCTGCGCGTAGGCCGATAACGGCCCCACGCTCATAGTTAATGCAAGAATCACCGTAACCGCGCCGGTAAAAATTGTCTTGAATAATTTCACAATGAACCTCCAGTTCGTGCGCCGGGGTCAAGATGCGGGTTACTTGAGTGGACGCGGACGTTAAGTGATGCGAATTTTGTCACAAAGTTTGCGTGCAAACCGACCTCGCCGCACATTTACATCTCAATCTTCCTGCGGCTGCGAAGCTGCTCTCCCATTGGTTAGATGCGTGAGAGATGCATCGCGATGGAGCCGTCACCCAACCTGCATGGTCGTGCATGTTTGGGTGCCCATATATAGCAACCCGTTTCGCGGCCAATAGTTTCGCGTCTGAAATGCACCCGCAGGCGACGTTCAGCCGAAGATGAGGAATGACTTAGGCGGCTTTCAGTCCCTGGGAATGTTTGGGTGTGAAGACTCGGGTACGAATGTATTTACGGAGAATCTGCCTACGAGCCTGGTGATCGGTGATTGAAACGTGAGAAGAATGGGTCAGCCGTTGGCGGCAGGAGTTGTGACTTGGGTGACGTGAATAAGGAATGATGCGCGAACACCACCATACGAACACCGAGAACACCTCCTCGCTGCGACCGAGGGATACTGGCGGACAGCCAGATCGCGTAGAGCCAGATCGCGAAAGCTCAGATGCGGCGCGGGATTCGCGGGGTTGGCGGCTTCCCGGAAAGCGCTTCTTCTGGACGAATTGCGCGTGGTACAATCCTCGGGCTCTTAGGCTGGCTGCCGCTTCCTGCCGCTTTTTTGCGATGTTAAAACCCTTCCGGAGGTGCTCCATGTTGAGTCGACTTCTCGCGTTGCAACGCTTGGCTTTTTTCACTGTTCTCGGCCTGATGGCAGTTTCGATTCCGTATGCAAGCGCGCAACAGTCGATGCCGAATCATCTCTTGAAACGCGTAGTTGGCGACTACGGATATTGGAGCAAGTATCAGACGCCGGTGTATGGTGCAGGGCAGATTCCCTACCATCAGCTCACGCACATCAACCACTCCGGAGTTTCGTTCGATGCGACTGGCACCCTGTCGGTGCCCACGGGGCCGGGCAACGAATTCATTGAGCCCGAACTGAACCGTCGCGCTCACGCCGCGGGCGTAAAGGTCCTGCTCCTGCTGGGCGGGGATTTCAATGGGCTTGAAACCAGCGGCGCGGTGCAGACGCTAGTCGAGAACATCGCTGCGTTTGAAAAACAGTACGATTACGACGGCGTCGATATGGACTGGGAATATCCGGCAACGAACGCCGACGGCAGTTTTCTTGTTGCGTTGATGAAGAAGCTGCGGAAATCAAATCCCAGCTACGTCCTGTCGATTGATGCGGCTCCCTGGGGTGGCTCCGCATATAAACTGAAAACTCTGCAGCTTTGGGTCGACTACGTCAACATCATGATGTATGACTGCGCCGGCCCCTGGACCGCTCACGGCCAGCTCAATTCGCCCATCTTCTGGGATCCGAACAATCCAGCGCCCTATGAATGCCAGCCCGGCGGCAGCGTCAACGACGCGGCAAACATTTTCCTGAAGTCGGTTCCCGCCGTGCAACTTAACATGGGAACGCCCTTCTACGGCTACTACTACACCAACATCAACCAGCTTTTTGGATTGTGTCCGAATGCGGCTTACACTGCTGATGGGGAATGCGACGACAACACCGTGCTCACGGTGAATTATGGCCCGAATGTTAAGCCGCTCGTCAACCGGCATGGCTGGCGGACCTATTACGATCCCATCGCGCTGGTTCCCTACATGTTAAAGATCGACGGGAGCGATGGATATATCACCTACGACGATCCAGTCTCGACTTATTTACGGGTGTCGTATTCCGATTGGGATCGGGGCATGGGCGGCACTTTTATGTGGTCGCTCGATGCCGACTATGACGGCCACTCGCAGGACTTGATGGACGCGATGTATAGCGCCTCGCTGGCCGGAGGGAAATAATCGGCCGCTTAATTGAGGAAGAGCTCAATGGCCAAAGGCGAATAGTTTGCCGAGAACGAGCAGGTACGCCGCGATGGCGACGATGCCGTTGACGCGAATGGCGCGATGGGTCGCGCGCCAGGGAAACATCAACATGCGAAAGACCGGCATCAGTTGATCGGGCCAGATCAATCCAGCAAGGCCGAATATAAAATTCAGCAGGGCAATGGTGCAAAATATCAGATTATCCATGTAGCTGTGGCCTATTCGAACGGGGATGAGACTTCATTAAAAACGGGATTGGGACTTGAAAGGAAGTAACGAAGGTAACTGGGTGCTCGATTGATTAACTCCTCGGTGGGCTAAGAACCGGGAGTCAGATCGATTTCAGAAAGAGATGCGAAGGACTTGAAAGAGCAGGAGCGAAGCGCCATTGAAGCCGTCGCCAGACGGTTCTCGGCGACATGGGAAAAGCGTGACGATGCAACCGGCGTCTATCTGACGATCGCTGGAAAGCGAGTCGCGGTTGATATAACCACTCTCAAGCGGCGCGGCAGCGGCAAAGATAAAACCCGCAAGCCTCATCTGAGGTTCGATAAGGTCGTGATCCGCATTCTTGAACGTCTGCGTTCCGCGTTTGCAGAAACGGTGCCGGGCGGCACGACAGTCTTGCTCACCGTTACAGCTCCCATCCGTTTGCCATCGAAAACGGCTGAGTCGCTGGAGGAAAAAATACGAATTCTTCTCCGGCGGCGATCGCTGAGACAAGATGAGAAAGATACGATTCACGGGAATCGTGTCCGGATTCGAATTTCGAAAGGAGGATCTGAGCGAGCGCCGAAAGTGATTGGGTTTGTGCACAATCCCGATTCAGACCCACTTCTGCTTTTAAACATGACGAACGAGTTGCTTGAGCTAAACATCTTCGAGGCCAAAAGGCAGGCGCCGAAACCTGAGGGTGATCGATGGCTGGTTGTGATCAACGCCGGAGAGAGTTCGTCCCTGGAGGCATATCGTTACATCTATGCGCAGCTACGGATTCCGACCGACTTTAACAAGATTCTGATGGTGTTCGGCGATGGGCATGTCGGGACGTTACTGGGATGAAGTTGGTTCCGCGCCCTCTCGGCCTTGGGCGGCGCAAATTCGAAAACCGCGATTTAAGTGACGACTGGCCGATTTGAAAAAAATGTTTTCGCCCCCCTTTGGTGGGTTTGACCCTGCCTACCTGACGTGTTATAAACGGCTGTTTTGTGCCGGGATAGCAGGACGAGGGTCTTATTCTCCTATGACTTTCAGGTTGATCCTTTCAGCTGAATCCCAGGCTCGAAACCCGACGCGGCCAAGCTCAACACTCCTTCTGGTCTTGCGGTGGAAGCGTGTTCGGAATTCCGGAAACACTCTTTGAGGCTCGTGGCGCGATTGCGTAAGCGGATGCGAGTCTCGATGCTGCTTTCGGAAGGCAGTGCCTAAACACGTTTGGAATCCTAAACCGTTATCTTTCGGAGGCTTCATTTATGCGCATCTGGCTTGCTACTGCTGCGTTTTCCGCACGGCGCCTGAGCAGAAAAATTTCCGGCGTAGTCGCACTACTTCTGGTGAGCTGCGCTGCTGTTTTTGCCCAGCCCGCGGGCGAGTCCGTCGGCGGCGAAGCTTCGTTGAGATTGCCCGATCTTTCTCAGGTGAGCTTTTTCAGCGGCGCTATTGATGGCCATAAGTTGCTGCTGATAGGAATCCTATTCTGCCTGTTCGGTCTCGGCTTTGGCATGGCGATTTTCATGCGGTTGAAAAACCTGCCGGTGCATCGCGCGATGCGCGAAATCTCGGAGCTGATCTACGAGACTTGCAAGACTTATCTGGTGACGCAAGGCAAGTTCATCTTGTTTCTATGGGCATTCATCGCGGTCATTATTGCGGCCTATTTTGGATGGCTGTCGCCGGTGCCAGGGAAATCGGTGGGGCTGACGCTTCCGATTATTCTTGCGTTTAGTTTGGTCGGAATTGCCGGAAGCTATGGAGTGGCATGGTTTGGCATTCGCGTGAACACCTTTGCCAACTCGCGGACGGCGTTTGCCTCGCTGCCGGGCAAACCATATCCGGTGTATCAGATTCCGCTTGAGGCGGGCATGAGCATCGGCATGATGCTGATCAGCGTGGAACTGCTGATCATGCTTATTATTTTGCTCTTCATTCCGGGCGATTATGCCGGGCCCGTGCTTCATCGGCTTCGCGATTGGCGAATCGCTGGGAGCGGCGGCGCTGCGCATTGCCGGAGGCATCTTCACCAAGATCGCCGATATTGGCTCGGATCTGATGAAGATTGTTTTTAAGATTAAAGAAGATGACGCGCGTAATCCTGGAGTGATTGCCGACTGCACCGGCGACAATGCGGGCGACTCGGTTGGGCCATCGGCTGATGGCTTTGAAACCTACGGTGTGACCGGTGTCGCGCTGATTACGTTTATTTTGCTGGGCGTGAAAGATCCCAGCGTGCAGGTGCAGCTGCTGGTGTGGATCTTTGTGATGCGCGTAATGATGTTGGTATCGAGCGCGCTTTCTTACTTCCTGAATGGTGCGATTGCGAAAGCTCGATACGGCTCGGCCGCTGAAATGAATTTCGAAGCGCCGCTGACCTCGCTGGTGTGGCTTACTTCAATCATATCGATCGGAATAACTTATGTGATTTCTTACTTCATCATTCCACAACTGGGCAGCGATGGATCGCAGTGGTGGAAGCTGGCAACGATTATCTCCTGCGGAACATTGGCGGGCGCGGTGATTCCGGAACTGGTGAAGGTGTTTACGTCGACCGAGTCGCGGCATGTGAGGGAAGTGGTGATTTCGGCGCAGGAGGGTGGAGCGTCGCTCGGCATCCTATCGGGATTCGTTGCCGGCAATTTTTCCGGCTACTATCTCGGCCTGGCCATGATGTTTCTGATGGCGCTGGCTTATTACATGAGCACCATGGGGTTGGCGGTCGCGGCGGGAATGCTGGCTCCGGCGGTGTTCGCGTTCGGCTTGGTGGCGTTTGGATTTCTGGGCATGGGGCCGGTGACCATTGCCGTGGATTCTTATGGTCCGGTCACCGACAACGCACAGTCAGTGTATGAACTTTCATTGATCGAGGCGGTGCCGAATGTCGAAGCCGAGATCAAGAAAGACTTCAACATGAGCGTGGACTTCGAGCGCGCCAAGCACCTGCTCGAAGCCAATGACGGCGCGGGAAACACTTTCAAAGCCACCGCGAAACCGGTGTTGATCGGCACCGCCGTAGTGGGCGCGACAACCATGATTTTCTCCATCATCATGGCGCTGACCAATGGATTGACCGACACGGAAAATGTTGCGAAGCTGTCGCTGCTTTATGCGCCGTTTTTTCTGGGGCTGATTACGGGCGGGGCGATGATTTATTGGTTCACCGGCGCCTCGACGCAAGCGGTTACCACCGGCGCTTATCGCGCGGTGGAATTTATCAAAGCCAATATCAAACTCGAAGGCGTGGAGAAGGCCTCAGTCTCCGACAGCAAGAAAGTGGTTGCCATCTGCACCAAGTATGCACAGAAGGGAATGCTTAACATTTTCATCGCGGTGTTTTTTGGAACGCTCGCGTTTGCCTTTGTTGATCCCTTCTTCTTCGTCGGTTATCTCATCTCGATCGCGATCTTCGGCCTGTATCAGGCGATTTTTATGGCCAACGCCGGCGCTGCCTGGGACAACGCCAAGAAGATTGTGGAAGTGGAGATGAAACAGAAAGGCACGCCGCTGCACGATGCCACGGTGATCGGCGATACGGTGGGCGATCCGTTTAAAGATACTTCGTCGGTGGCGCTCAATCCGGTGATTAAATTCACGACTCTGTTCGGATTGCTGGCGGTGGAACTGGCCGTAAAGCTTTCATTCGAACAAGGCACGACTCTAACGCGAGTGCTGGCGCTGGCGTTCTTTGTCGTGTCATTTGTCTTCGTCTATCGTTCTTTCTACAGCATGCGGATCAAGGCGGACGCGTAAATCACTTTGCACCGGAAGCATCAACGCCATTCGAAGCGATTCGGATGGCGTTTTTTCGTGTGCGAGGCCACATCAACGCTAGTTATCAACTTGATAACCGCAGCTTGAATCGGACGGATAACGTTGTACGATGAAAAAGATCGTAACCCCCGATGGAGCTTGATATGGCAAATACCTGGACGCAACGCGCCGATAAAGTGTTAGCTTTCCTGGATAGATTTCCTGAGGCACAAGAGGGGTCTTTTGAGAACGACTTCAAGCGGGAAGTACTCCGCTTGTGCCAACAACTGAAAGATGCCGACCACAGCGGTGGGCAGTTTATACCTCAGTCGTTGATGGATTAGCGGCTAGACTGCAACGACGCGAGCGCTTCGGGCTCGTAGTATCGCGCGTATTTGAGGAAACTTGTGCTGCAATGAACTCCTCTGCTGCAGCCGGTTCTTCAACAGGTTCTAATCAGTACATCCTCAGTTTGGACCCTTCATTTTATCTTTCACACTGCGGGCCAATTTCTCGATCTCTTCGGCCTTTTTGATCACGTCGACCGATAGGACGTTTTCGTCCGATTTATCAACCGACTGCTTCAATTCCACGGACAACCGGAGCAAGGTGTCGGTGTCTTTTTTGAGCGCGGCAACGCGCTCCTTGGCGGCTTTCTTGGCCATCTCGCTGGCCAGTCGCGCGCGAGCGTCGTCGCCATCCCCCATGGGTGGAGGGCTATTCGGCGGGGGTGCAGGAGTTATTTTTTGGGCAGCACACACTGAGGCGAACATGCAAAGAAACAAAAGCCATACGACAAGTTGGAATCGCACCGAAAAACCTCGCAGAGAGTTGAGCAGGGCTTTAGCAGAAATTATACTTCGGTGGGTCCGATTCAACTTGCGCCTGGTAAAGCCGAAGGCTAGCGCGCGGACGCATGCTGCAGCCGCCGACAATCCCCTGCAGGCGAAAATGACCGGCGCCGCTGGAGACGGTGGCCGGTCATTTTTCAAGAACTGTGTATTGAAGGACTCCGTTGCTTCTTACAGGGCGCTCATGTTGGCCAGAAACTCGCTGTTTCCGCGAGTCTTGCTGAGTTTGTCAATCAGCAACTCCATGGCTTCCACGGGAGAGAGGGGGTTCAGCACCTTGCGCAGTACCCATATGCGGGAAAGATCTTCCTTGGGAATCAGCAGTTCTTCTTTTCGCGTTCCCGAGCGCTGAATATCGATCGCCGGGAAGACACGCTTGTCGACGAGTTTGCGCTCAAGAATGATTTCCGAATTGCCGGTGCCCTTAAATTCTTCGAAGATCACGTCGTCCATGCGCGAACCGGTGTCGATCAAGGCGGTGGCAATAATGGTCAGCGAGCCACCTTCTTCGATATTGCGAGCGGAACCAAAGAAACGCTTGGGACGTTGCAGAGCGTTAGAATCGACGCCGCCCGACAGCACTTTGCCCGAAGGCGGAACGATCGTATTGTAGGCGCGCGCTAAACGCGTGATGGAATCGAGCAGAATGACCACGTCGCGCTTGTGCTCGACCAGCCTCTTCGCTTTTTCAATCACCATTTCCGCAACCTGCACGTGGCGGGCGGCGGGCTCGTCGAAGGTCGAGGAAATCACTTCGCCCTTGACCGATCGCTGCATGTCGGTAACTTCTTCGGGGCGCTCGTCGATCAGTAGAACCATCAACACAACTTCCGGATGATTCGTCGTGATGGAGTTCGCCACGTTCTGCAACAACATGGTTTTACCGGCACGCGGCGGAGAAACGATGAGTCCGCGCTGGCCTTTGCCCAGGGGTGTGAGCAAGTCCATCACGCGGGCGCTGGCGTTCTCACGCGTGGTTTCGAGTTTCAAGCGCTCCTGCGGATAGAGCGGCGTCAGGTTATCGAACAGAATCTTGTTGCGGGCCTCGTCGGGCGATTCGAAGTTGACGGCCTCAATCTTCACCAGCGCGAAATATTTTTCGCCTTCATGCGGAGGCCGCACCTGGCCGCTGATGGTGTCGCCAGTCTTGAGGTCAAACTTGCGGATTTGCGATGGCGAGACGTAAATGTCGTCCGGCCCGGGGAGATAGTTGTAGTCGGGCGAGCGCAGGAAGCCGTAGCCGTCGGGCAGGATTTCAAGCACGCCTTCGGCGAAAATGTGGCCTTCTTTTTCGCTCTGTGCCTGCAGGATTTTGAAGATAAGGTCTTGCTTGCGCATACCGCTGGCACCGGGCAGATCCAAGGTCCTTGCGATCTTGGTCAACTCGGTGATGTTCTTTTCTTTCAGTTCAGCGATGGTCATGAATTCACCTGAACCCGCGCACTAGAACGTATTCGTTAGTGTTAGCGGGAGATTTTTAAAAGGAGGGGACGCAGGAAAGACGCAGTACTACCAGGCAGGAAGGCGGGGCTGGATTAAGCAGCCCGCCGTTGTGCCTCAGCAAAATTCTCTGGTTCCGACAAAATTTCTTGCCGCTCCGAGTCAGCAATCCGGTCCAATACACCGTTCATGGTTTCCTGGATTCTGGTGCTGGGCCGATGGAACTTACGCGTGGCCTTGGAGGCAAGCTGACAAAGCATATACCGGTTTCGCAACGTCTGTAAAGCATCAAACACACGATCAGAGCGCATGTGCCTTTTCTCTCCTTGCGTTATGATTTGGGCCTTCCGCCTTCGTCCTTTAATGAGGAGGGTGACCAGAACCCCGGTGGCGCGATAAGTCACTGATTCCTATTAGGTTGTAAAGGAGTTAGCGTAAAAACTCACTTTTTGAATAGATGCGCGACAGGACACTGAAGATGCTCGATTTTCTGGGCCAGGTTCCTCTGCGCAAACGACTCTACAAGGCCCCATGGATTACTGTGTCCCGGGAACTCGTTACTGTATCTGCACGGCGGAATGAGGTCAAGTAATTATTTGTCAAATGAGCAGGAATCGGCAACTGGTTTCGTTTGCGGTGAATTAGAAGTTCCTTGCCGTCAACAACTTAGATCCAAAAGTTGAGGCATTTCAAAATGGGCGAGAGTCAAGAATAGCTCCTGAGGGGCGATTGTTCGATAACGGGCATTCGCGTCCGCGAGTGGACGGGAGTTCAGCAGCGCTCGGGCGGTCTTCCTTTGCCTTCAAGGCGCTAGGGCGAATCGATCTGGTCCGTCATCTGCTGTAAGACGTGCGGCTCGGCCTGTCGTCGGAGAGCACCGGGTGAGCGCGAGATCCCTTAGACTTCGCTCAAGGCCGGCTCTTCGCTCCGCCCGCAAAGCGACACGCTCATGATGACTGTGCCACGATAGGACGCCGGAGAACGCAATGGAGACTATGGTTCACGATTTGCGCTATGCGCTGCGGATGTTGCGCAAGAATCCCGCATTTTCGTTTGTCACCGTCTTCACGCTGGCTCTTGGCATTGGGGCCACAACCGCAATCTTCGGCGTGGTGTATGCAGTACTGCTTCGAGCGCTTCCTTACGACAAGCCAGACGAGATTGTTCAGCTCCGGGAGGTCAGCGATCGCGGCCATCAGATGAATTTTACCGACCCCAACTTTGAGGATATGCGTTCGCAGGGGCATTCCTTGCAGGGGTTGGCGGAGTATGCGGCTTGGGTGCAGCCGGTATTAGGCGGGACGGAGCCGACGCGGACCATGGTCGCCTCCGTTTCCCAGGACTTTTTTCCGCTGATGCGGGTTCAACCGGCTTTGGGTCGCGGATTCCTGCCCGAAAATCATCGCCTGGGGGCAGCCCCGGTTGCCTTGGTCAGTTACGGATATTGGCGGCAGTATCTGGGCAGCACGGCCGATCTCTCGGCGGTCAAGCTCACAATTCGGGACCGGGTTGCGTCGGTGATCGGAGTGATGCCGGCGGGATTCCGCTTTCCCGACGAATCCGAGATATGGGTGCCGCGAGAGTTGTGGGAGCGGATTCCTAGTCGCACGGCTCACAATTTTCATGTGATTGGCCGGTTGCGAGACGGGATCTCGCCCGCACAGGCGTACGCGGAGTTGAGTGTCATCGCCCGCCAGATTAAGCGACAGTACGGCCCAGATGTGGACATGACCGATGTATCAGTGACGCGCTTGCAGGACGCGATGACCGGCGACGTACGCGAGGGTTTGTTGATTCTGATGGGAGCGGTGGGATTTCTCCTTTTGATTGCGTGCGCCAACGTCGCGAACCTGCTGTTGGCACAGGCTTCGACCAGAGAGAAGGAGTTGGCGATTCGCGCCGCCATTGGAGCAGGCAGGGCGCGACTGGCAAGGCAGTTTCTGACTGAATCGCTCTTGCTGTCCCTTGCAGGCGGACTGATCGGCGTGCTGGTGGCGCGGTGGAGCGTGCTTGCGCTGGTTCACCTGGCTCCGCCTGAGTTGCTGCTTCCTCAAGACACATCCATTCAACTGCCGGTAATACTGTTTGCCTTCGGAATTTCTTTGACAGTGGCGGTTGGACTTGGCCTTTTCAGCGTTCTACGGGCGACCTCTGGAGATGTGCAGAAGGCGCTCGGGGAGCAAGGGCGTTCGCAGACCAGTTCGCGACGCAGCCAGCGGCTGGGCCGCGCCATTATCGTGGGACAGCTGGCCATCACGCTCGTGCTGCTGACCGGGGCCGGGCTCCTCGGTCGAAGCCTGCTGCATGTGCTCTCGGTGGATGCTGGCTTCCGCACGGAAAATATCGTGACCATGAACCTGGCGCTCCCGTTCGTCGACAAGGAC
Source organism: uncultured Acidobacteriaceae bacterium (assembly GCA_963801885.1). Lineage (GTDB taxonomy): Bacteria > Acidobacteriota > Terriglobia > Terriglobales > Acidobacteriaceae > Sulfotelmatobacter. Next base: position 37,011 of record CAWDGL010000007.1, on the reverse strand, counting down.
ACCGGTACGGCCCGCGCGCAGTTCCTGAGCGATTTGCTGTCACGACTCCGTCAAATTCCTGGCGTGCAGGAGGCAGGCGGCGCGGGCACATTGCCCTTGACCGAGGGGCTCGCAGATGGAACGTACGTCATGATGGCGCCCGGCGATCAGCCGCCGCGCACCATTGAAGATATGGAAGTGTTGTTTCATAACACTGCGCGTACGGGTCATGCGGACTATTGTCCGGCGAGCGACGGCTATTTTCGCGCGCTAGGGATTCCGTTGCTGCAAGGGCGCTTGTTCAATAATGGCGACACCATGGATGCGCCGCATGTCGCTGTCATCAGCCAGTCGCTGGCGCGAGAAAAATGGACGGGGCGGGATCCAATTGGACAAAGGATCGAATTCGGCAATATGGATGGCGACTTTCGTCCGATGACCATTGTCGGCGTAGTCGGGGACGTACGCGAGGACAGTCTGGAAAAACCGTCTGGGCCGATTGTGTATACAAACTACCGGCAGCGGCCGGGGGCGACCGATCATTTCAGTGCGGTCATGCGGACGGCCATCGACCCCTCGACGGTGATTTCATCCGCTCGCAAGATCGTGCGCGTACTAGACCCTAATGTGCCGCCAGTGTTCGGCACATTGGCGGAGATATCGTCGCTCTCTCTCCAATCGCGGCGATTTAATCTGCTGCTTTTGGGCGCGTTCGCGGGCACAGCGCTGCTGCTGGCGGTGGCAGGACTCTATGGTGTAATGGCCTATTCGGTGGCGCGCCGCACCGGAGAGTTGGGCACAAGAATCGCTCTGGGTGCAACTCCGGGGAACGTCCTTCGCCTGGTGTTGCGGCAGGGACTGCTCACTGCGCTGATCGGGGTGGCGATCGGAATTGGCGGAGCAGTCCTGCTGACGCGCACTTTGCAGTCGTTTCTGTTTGGGTTGAGCGCGACTGATCCCCTTACCTTTGCTGCTGTCGCGTTTCTGCTCATCGTCGTCGCGCTGCTGGCTTGTTACGTTCCGGCCCGGCGGGCAGCCAAGGTCGATCCGATGGAAGCGCTAAGGTACGAGTGACGAGTTGCGAGCTCAGAGTGATGAGTGGCGGCGCTCGGCGAAGATTCTTGAAGCGAGGATGAGATTGAGGCAGCGGCGTTGCGCCTGAGTCGAAAATTACTCAATTACCAAATTACCCAACTGCTCAATTATCCCTACGCCGTGGTCGCTGCCGCTTCCGCTGCGGGATTCGGCCGCTCGTAATCGCACTCTTTGTTCGGGCACGCGATTACCGGCCCGGCCTTTAGAAATTTCTCCACCAGATATTCATTTCCGCAGCTGGGGCACTTTTCAGGAATCGGCTTGTGCGCCGATGTGAACTTGCAGTTAGGATAATTTCCACACCCATAGAACGTGTTTCCTTTGCGTGCGCGCTTCTCCACCAGTTCGCCATCTTTGCACTCGGGACACTTTACTCCGATGAAATTCTGCTTCACGTATTTGCATTCGGGATAGCCGCTGCAAGTCGTGAACTCACCGTAACGCCCGTGACGGATCATCATATTGCGTCCACACTTCGGGCAGAGTTCGTCGAGGGGGATGTCGGGCACTTTCTTCCCCTGGTCCAAGCGCCGCGTGGTCTTGCAGTCGGGATATCCCGTGCATGCCATGAACTGCCCGAAGCGTCCGCGCTTCAGCACCATCACTCTTCCGCAGTTTTCGCAGTATTCTTCCTGCGTCGTTCCCTGCACGTCGGCCGAATCGAGGTCGGGCAGGTTGATGGGATTTTCTTTAGTGAAAGTGCAAGTGTCGGGATTTTCCTTGTCGTAGGTGCTGCACGCATAGAACGAACCGTGCTTGCCCCACTTGATGACCAGCGGCGCGCCACACTTTTCACACTTCTCGTCTGTGGGCTTCTCCATCCGCTTGATGTTTTCCATGTGCTTTTCGGCATACTTCAAATCTTTCTGGAATTTCTTGTAGAACTCGGCGAGAGTATCGGTCCAAGTTTCTTTGCCCTCTTCGATCTCGTCGAGTTCTCCTTCCAGATGTGCCGTGTATTGCACATCGAAAATGTCCCGGAAATTTTCCACCAGCAAATCGGTCACGACCAGACCGATTTCAGTCGGCGAAAACTTGCCGCCCAGCTTCTGCACATACTGCCGCTCTTGAATCGTCGAAAGAATCGCCGCATAGGTCGATGGCCGGCCAATGCCGCGTTCTTCGAGTTCTTTCACCAGTGACGCTTCGTTGTAACGTGGCGGCGGTTCTGTGAAGTGCTGCTCCGGCTTCAATTCTTTGAGGGTGAGCTTCTGTCCCGCTTCGAGCGCGGGCAGTTTGTGCTTTAGTTCCTCGTCTTCTTCGTCCTTGCCTTCTTTCGATTCCTCGTACACGCGTAGGAATCCGTCGAACTTGAGCACCGATCCGGTCACGCGGAACCAGAAAACTTCGCTGCCACTCTTCGCGTCAATGTCGACCGTAGTCTGATCGAAGACCGCAGGATTAATTTGCGACGCCACGAAGCGCTGCCAGATGAGCTTGTAAACCTTGAACTCATCTTCCTTTAAATATTGTTTGAGCTGATCAGGATGGCGCATGGCCGAAGTCGGGCGAATCGCCTCATGCGCGCCTTGCGAATCTTTCTTCTCTTTGAAGGCATTTGGGGTTTCAGGAAGATAGTTCGGGCCATACTCCTTGCCCACGTATTCCCGAACTTCCTGAATCGCCTCAGGCGCGACGCGCGTGGAATCGGTACGCATATAGGTGATCAGGCCGACGAGCCCTTCTTCGCCGAGTTCCACGCCTTCATACAGGCGCTGCGCAATCATCATGGTACGCTTCACGCTAAAGCGGAGCTTGCGCGAGGAATCCTGTTGCAGCTTGCTGGTAGTGAAAGGCGGCGCGGCGTTGCGGCGGCGCTCTTTCTTGTCGACCGAACGCACCACCCAGTCGGCTTGTTCAAGCGCGGCGCGAATCTTTTCCGCGTCCTCGCCGTTCGTGACTTCAACTTTTTCTTCACCCTTGCCGACGAAGCGGGCGTCGAACGCTGGCGGCTTACTGGCAGCGAGGTGCGCGTCAATCGTCCAATATTCTTTTTTCTCGAACGCCTTGATCTCGCGTTCACGCTCGACGATTAAACGCAGCGCAACCGTTTGCACCCGTCCCGCCGAAAGACCGCGGCGAACTTTATCCCACAGCAGCGGAGAAACCTGATACCCAACGAGCCGGTCAAGCACGCGCCGCGCTTGCTGCGCGTCCACCAGATTCTGATCGATCGCTCGCGGATGCTCGAACGCTGCCTGCACCGCACGCTTGGTAATTTCGTTGAAAGTAACGCGCTGAATTCGCGGAGGAGCTTCCTCTTCGCCTTTCTTGAGCTTCTTCGCCTTCTTCGCTTTTTTCCCGTTACCGTCGAGTTCAAACGCCAGATGCGCGGCAATGGCCTCGCCTTCGCGATCCGGGTCAGGCGCCAGATAAATCGCATCCGCCGATGCAGCCAGCTTTTTCAGCCTGGCCACAACTTTCTCTTTGCCGGGGATGACGACGTAATCCGTCTCGAAATCGTTCTTGATATCGACACCCAGCGTGCTCTTGGGCAGGTCCTTCACATGGCCGAGCGAAGCCTCGACGGTGAAGCCTTTGCCAAGATATTTCTGAATGGTCTTCGCCTTGGCCGGCGACTCGACAATGACTAAACCTTTGGACAATGTATCCTCAATTTCCGGAAATCTATTTTCGAAGCTAGCACGAATAGGCAGAAAGCAACAAGTTACTGGGAGGAAGCTTCTAGCTGCTAGCTCCTAGCTTCTAGCTAACACAGCCGTACCGAGGCGTTGAGAAAGCGAGGCCAGCATTCGCTGAACTTCCAAAATCTTCGCTTCCAATTTCTCGAACTCATCTACGGTTAACAATTGGAGATCCCTCGCGAGCAACAGGTGATATTCCAACTCGCTTGCGGATCCTCGCGCTATCTGAACGAACCGCTTCATTTCCGGATCCGACCTGCGACCGCATCCTTCCGCAATATTTGCTCCGATCGAAGCAGACGCACGCCGTATCTGGCTGCTCAACCCGTACATTTCTTCCTTCGGGAACACTCGCGTGCACTGATAAATCGCTAACGTCAGCTCGTGAGCTTTGGTCCAAACTTTTAAGTCCTTGAAATCTTCCATCGGGTCTACCTCTCCGCTTTAGCTAGAAGCTAGGAGTTAGCAGCTAGAAGCTCTTCACAAAATTCTTCCCCGGCATTTGCCTGACCTTCCCGTTCAGCTCCAACTCGAACAGGGCGGCGAAGATTTCGGAAGACGAAAGTTGATTTTCCAGGCGCTCGACGATTTCGTCGATGTGCGTGGACTCGTCAGCTTTCAGCAAGCTCAGGATTCGCTTCTCGTGAGGAGGGAGCCCTTCGTCTGGAAATAGAGATGCCGACGAGGAGCCGGGAGATTCAGGCGAGGCGGGCGGAGTCAATGCAAGGCGCACTTCTGCAGGCAGATCTTCCCACACATCTTCCCAGGTCGCGACCAGCTTCGCGCCCTGTTTAATCAGCGTATTCGGCCCCCAGGAATTTTTGTTGGTCACGTTGCCGGGTACGGCAAAAACGTCGCGATTCTGCTCCAGCGCGCAGCGCGCTGTGATCCGCGTTCCGGAATATTCCGCGGCTTCCACCACCAGCACACCGCAAGACATCCCGCTGATGATGCGATTGCGGATAGGGAAGTTTTGCGGAGCCGCAAACGTTCCCAGCGGAAACTCGGAAATCAGCGCACCACCGAGAGCCAGAATCTGTTCCGCGAGCCGCGAATTTTCTTTCGGATAAATGACGTCCACGCCGGTGCCAAACACCGCGATCGTCTTGCCTTTGGCCGAGATTGCGCCGCGATGGCTGGACGTATCCACGCCCCGCGCCATGCCACTAATAATGACCAGCCCCTGCGCCGCCAGATCGCATGCCAGCCGCTCGGCCATGCCCGAACCATAGGGCGTGGGATGTCGCGTTCCCACCATTGCGATTCCAGGTTTGGTCAATACTTCAGGATTGCCCCGGACCCGAAAAACCAGCGGCGGATCGTAGATTTCTTTCAGCCGCGTCGGGTAGGAAGGATCGTCCAGAGAAATCAGAGTGATGTCGGCCGCGGCGGCTGCTGCAATCTCTTCTCGAGCCAACTCCGCCGATTTCCCCGTGGCCAAAGACTGCGCAGAAACAGCTTGAATGCCCGTGCTCTCCAGTTCGGTCAGTGAAGCGCGAAAAACCGCTTCCGCTGATCCGAAATGTTCCACCAGCTTGCGCGCGCGAGTCGGCCCCAGCCCAGGCGTGAGCGAAATGGCCAGCCATTCCAGGATGTGCGTTGTGGCCGTGGATGCAGTGGCGATAGACAAATAGAACTCCGAGCGGACTGTAAGTTCCGGCGAACAGCAATGTCAAGGTCATGCGTCACATTGGTTTGTTAAAATTGTGGAAAGCATGCGACGTTTACGTATTTCCGCCATTTCTTACCTGAATACCGCCCCTCTGATGTGGGATTTTGAGCACGGCGAGGCCGCCCGCGACTTCGATATTTCCTACACTTTGCCCTCCGCCTGTGCCCGTTCGCTGGCCGATGGAACTGCCGATATCGGCATTATTCCCGCAGCCGCCTACGCCGAAATTTCAGGGCTGCAGATTCTGCCCGAAGTCGCGATTGCCTCGCGGCGGGCCGTGCGTTCTATTCTCCTCGTCAGCAAGGTTCCATTTGATAAAGTTCGCAGCGTCGCACTCGACACCTCTTCCATGACTTCGGTGGCGTTGACCAAAGTCTTGTTCGAGAAGTGGCTGGGTGGCGCGAGAGCATACGCATCCATGGCGCCAGTCATCGACCAGATGCTGGCTGAGCACGATGCCGGCCTGCTCATCGGCGACCCGGCCCTGCAGATTGATCGTTCGCGCTTCCACACCCTCGACCTTGCAGAAGAATGGATTCGCCACACCGGCAAGCCTTTCGTCTTTGCTTTCTGGGCAGTGCGCAAAGATGCCTTACAGGAAGCCCGGGGTGCCCCATGTCTCGCTTCTCTTGCGAGACATGGGGATTCTCCAGCGCTGGATTTGCCGTCGATATTCCAGAACTCGCGCGATCACGGACTGGAAACTTCAAGCCTCAATCAAATTGCCCGCGAATGGGCGCCGCGGCTGAACCTGGGCGAAGACGACGTAAGAAATTATCTGACCCAGAACATTCACTACCATCTCGACGACGGCTGCCTGAATGGACTGCAGTTGTTCTACCGCTACGCCGCGGAAATTGGCGCACTGCCGATCGCGCCCAAGTTGCTATTTGTTGGCGTCACAAAGGCCGTCGCCTTGTAGCTGCTGCCATTCCGAAATTGCAGAAGTCATCCTGACCGGAGCCGCTCTTCAGGCGTAGGGAAGGATCTCCTCTAAATCAGCAGATGGGGGACCAAAGCACATAGGGGGACCCAAAGCAATCCGATCCGCAACTCCGCCGCAATCGACCCTGCAGCCTCGCCGTTTTCGCTCGCAACGCCATCATGATTTAAGCTAAAGCGACACTTTGAGCATCAAATTCACGTGAGCCTCTTTCAGCCCATCCCGAATGCCGGCGCGGCAGAAACGCCCCGGCCCCTTGCCGACCGCATGCGGCCGCGCACCCTTGATGAATATGTCGGCCAGGAACACCTGATCGGGCCTGGCAAACCCTTGCGTACGCAGGTGGATCGCGACGACACCGGTTCGCTCATCTTCTGGGGGCCTCCAGGTACCGGAAAAACTACGCTCGCCAAAATCATCGCGAACATGACCAAGGCAGAGTTTATCGAATTCTCTGCCGTGCTCGCCGGAATTAAGGAAATCAAGCAGGTCATGGCTGACGCGGAACGCGCCCGCCAATACGGCACGCGCACCATCGTTTTCATCGACGAAATTCACCGCTTCAACAAGGCGCAGCAGGACGCCTTTTTGCCGCACGTGGAAAAAGGAAATATTCGCCTTATCGGCGCCACCACGGAAAATCCATCGTTCGAAATAAATTCGGCCCTGCTTTCACGCTGCCGCGTTTATGTTCTGAAGCCGCTCACCGAAGATCAGATCGTGCTGTTGCTGCGGCGCGCTCTCACCGACCGCGAGCGCGGACTCGGCGAAAAAAATCTCTCCGCATCCGAGGATGTGCTGAAGAAAATCGCCAGCTACAGCAGCGGCGACGCGCGCAGCGCTTACAACGTTTTGGAAGTCGCCGCAGGACTGGCAAATTCCCCACTTCTCGCAAAAGACGCGAGAAATGGGGCACCCGCCGAGGATTCGCCGGAAATTACCGACGAGATCGTTCGCGATGCGCTGCAGAAACGCACTCTGATCTACGACAAGTCCGGCGAAGAACATTACAACCTGATTTCCGCGCTGCATAAGTCGGTTCGCAACAGCGATCCCGACGCATCGCTTTACTGGCTAGGTCGGATGCTCGAAGCTGGAGAGGATCCGCTCTACGTGGCGCGGCGCGTGGTTCGCATGGCCGTGGAAGACATTGGCCTGGCCGATCCCAACGCGCTCTCGTTGTGCATGGCTGCTCGCGATGCAGTCGACTTCATCGGAATGCCGGAGGGAAATCTGGCGCTGGCGCAGGCCGTCGTCTATCTTTCTATAGCGCCCAAATCGAATGCCTTGTACACCGCCTACGGCGAGGTTCAACAGGACGTTGAGCAAACCGCGGCGGATTCTGTTCCTCTGCATCTGCGTAACGCTCCTACCGGATTGATGAAACAACTCGGCTACGGCCAAGGCTACCAGTATGCCCACGACCTCGAAGGGAAAGTTGCCGACATGCAGTGCCTGCCCGATAATCTGCGCGATCGCGTTTACTATCGCCCAACCAACGAGGGCGTTGAAAAGCGAATTCGCGACCGCATGGACGAGATAAAACGTCAACGTTCACGCGCCGGCGAAGTCCTTCCAACGGCAGCAAAGAAAGAATCTTAGCTCGCCCGCGCCACATCTCATTTGGCAGCAAAGAGACTTAATTCAGCCGCCCTCGGCCGAAGGATTGGTGTCATGGCTACGACTTCCAATGCCCCGTTCAACGAGATCTCTCCCGTTCGCGCTCTGCCTGCCGACCTCGTCGAAGACCTGCAACGCGTGCAAAAAGCCGCGCAGAGAATCACCTCCATTCTCGACCTCGATCAACTCATCGATAGCGTAGTCAATGAAGTGGCGCAATCTTTCGGTTGCCTGGAAACCAGCATTTACCTGCATGACGAGGAACACGCCGAAATGGTGCTCGCGGGAATTCTGGGCTGCAGGGAATGCAGCATGCAGGGCAAAGGACATCGTCTGAAGATTGGCCGCGAGGGCATGGTCGGATACGTGGCGTCTACGGGACAGCTGCGCTATGCGCCCGATGTTCGTCTGGATCAGTACTACATCGGATGCCAGGCACCGACGCTGTCTGAAGTAGCGATTCCGCTGCGCGTGGACAAACAATTGGTGGGCGTGTTCACGGCGTCGCATCCGGAAGTGGATGCTTTTCCACGCCAGCAATTGAGAGTTTTGCAGGCGTTGTGCGATCACGTGGCCATCGCCATTCACAACGCGCGGCGCTTTCAGTCGGAGCGCGCTGAACGCGCGGTCATGGATCGCGAAGCCCAGGAGGCGCGCGCCATTCAACAGGCTTTGTTGCCCAAGAGTTCTCCTTACATTCCTGGTCTCGTGATTTCCGGCCTCAGCGTGCCTGCGCGTGCCGTGGGCGGCGACTGGTACGACTTCATCTCGTTCCCCGACGGCCGCTGGGGAATTGTGCTGGCCGATGTCTCCGGCAAAGGAACCGCCGCCGCGTTGCTGATGTCCGCCACGCGCGGCGTGTTGCGCTCACTGGCCGAAGCTTGCTGCACTCCCGGCGAAGTGCTGACCCGGCTGAATCAGTTGCTGGTTGACGATTTTCCAGCGGGAAAATTCGTGACCATGGTTTACGCTGTGCTCGACCCCTCTACGCGCTCTGTCGTGTTCGCCAACGCAGGGCATTTGCGGCCTTTGCTAATCGACAACGGCGGCAAGCGCTTTCTTGATACCGAGCGCGGCTTGCCTCTCGGGCTGGGATGCGGAGATTATTCCGAAACTCAGATTGCGCTTACGGCCGGTTCCAAGCTTGTCTTCTATAGCGACGGCATTACCGAAGCGGAGAACTCCAGTGGAGAAGAGTATGGCCTGGGGCGGCTCGCCGCGCACGCCATGATGGCGGAGGCCTCAGCCGTTAGCATTGTCGACGACGTGCGATCGTTCACCAATGGAGCCCTTCTGCGGGATGATGCCAGCGTGGTATTTCTCGGCGTCGCAAGCTAAGCGCGGACTAAAAAGAAGGATTAAACTCGCCTTTGCTTATCGCATCCGCGCGCGATGTTCTTTCAGAATGCAGCGGTCCATCACCACGAAGATCCCAGCCTGGCGCGCCTTTTCTGCAGCTTTCTCGTGAATCACGTCTTCCTGCATCCAGATTGCTGGAATCTTGAGTTGGATCGCTTCATCGACAATTTCTTCCACAAACTCGGGCCGGCGGAAAATATTAACCAAATCGATCTTGCCGGGAACGTCGCGCAGCGACGCGTAAGCCTTTTCGCCCAGGCACTCCTCGATCTGCGGATTCACGGGGATGATGCGATATCCATGGGTCTGCATATACGCCGAGACGCCATGGCTGGCACGCAAAGGATTGCAAGACAGGCCAACCACCGCAATAGTTTTCGAGCGCTTCAGTAGCTCGGCGATTGCATCCGATTGCGGTAAGGAAGCCACAGGTTCTCCGATTATTTCTTGTTAGCCGCGTCCAGCTTCTGCTTGTACATTTTCAAACCCAGTTTGCGAATGGTTTCCGAAACTTCCTTGTTGGCGGAGAGATTCTTGAGATCGGCTATCAAAAGATTCTTCATCAGGCCCAGGCCGAGATCGAGCGGCGTGCGCGGATTCGCGACCAGATTGCGCACCACGATGTAGTTCTTCATGAAGCGCCGCTTCATCGGAATCTGGCGCAGCACCGCCTCCAGCACATTTTTCTGGCTGGCAAATTTTTCTACTTCCCCATCGGAGAGCTTGGGAGCTTCGAGCACGGCCAGCGCCACTACTTTCGTGCCGTCGCGAATCAGCAGGGAACGCTCTTCCTTGCTTCCCTTTAATGCCAATTGAATGCGGCCCTTCACGTCGAGGTGGCTGATTTTCTGCAGGGCATTCTCGCGCTTCGCCTCAACTGGCGGTTTCTTGTGCGCGGCCGACGGTTTCGGCGCGGCGGCGGTGGTTTGGGGCGCGCTGGCGGCAGGCGTAACGGTGGCAGGCTCAGTCGCCGCTTCTGCGCTCTCGTGCGTCGGGAAATAATCCGCGCCGAGCAAATCTACAATTCCGCCGATCGCCTGGAACGGTTTCTCCCCCTCCGCCTGAATATCGTGAAGGTGATCATTGATGTAAGCGGTCACACTCTCGTCATCGTCCCTGGAATCGGTAGCCTCGGCAATCGGCGTTGACGCCTCGGGCGCGGCTTCCGCCCGGGCGACTTCAGGGATAATATTTTCCACGGCAGCGGGAGGATTATTCGATCTTAATAACCGACCCAATTCCTCGGTCTCTTCCTTTTTCAGATAGGGACTCGACCTCAGAGCCTCAAGCACGCCACTCAGCGATCGCACGCGTGGGCTTTTCAGCATCACTTCAATTGACTCCCGCGTTGCCGAAAGCGCGAGTTTGGTGATCTGGCCCTCGACTACCGAAGGATTCTCCAGAAGAGCAGGCAATAACTTTGGCCGTAAATTATCAGGCGAGATGTAGTAATCCAGAACTTCGGAGGGCGTTTTGGGGTCGGCGGCGGCGGCGCAGGAGGCGTTTTCGTCCCATCCCGCAAGCGTCATGCGAGCCTGTTCGCCGAAGACTTTATTGTGCCGCGCCAGAAAAACGAGAATCTCAATGTTCTCGGCGGCCGGCACCTGCAGCGCCCCGCGCGCAGCAAACTGCATCATGTTGGAGGGCAGCTTCGAAGCCCGGATTTGATCGATCATTCGCGCCATACAATCATGTCCCGACCGTCGGGTGTGGCCGTATATCGCCGCGAATTGCGTTTCCCCGGGTCAGCGAATCGAGTTCATTCACCGCCAATTCAAAATCCCGGGTGATGCGATTCCGCTGGTGCTCGAGAAATACATCCAGCAAAGTCCGATAGTACCAAAGAGTGCCTTCGCGTCCACCGTTGAATCTTGACCACACTGATCCCCCGATGGCGCGGTAATCGCTGAGAATCGAGCGCACGTTGTTCAGCTTATCGGCAGCCGAAACTAACCGCGTATCCACGTCTGCAGTTCGAAGGTGCGCGATGTACTTCTCCTTGCGCTCACGCCACGGCAACTTCGCGTCAGAGAAAGCGTCAACGTCTGTGCAACCCTCGACCACATGTGCGACCCATTTACCGAACCGGCGTCGCACCTCTTTCAGCATTCGGCTTCCGCCGCAATCCTCGACCACATCGTGCAGTAGCGCCGCAATGGCCAGCTCTTCGTCGCCGCCTGCCTCGAGCACCAGCGATGCCACTCCCATTAAGTGAGCAATGTAAGGAATCGTAGATGCCTTTCGAGTCTGCCCGGAATGTTTTTCTGCCGCAAATTGAAACGCCCGCAGAAAGCGCGAGCCAAGCCTGATTTTCCTCTGTGTCCTCAGTGTCCTCCGTGGTTGGGATTTCCCGGCCCTCGTCTTCAAGACCCCGGCCTTCACTGCTTCTCTCCCCGCCGCGCCAGCAAATAAGCTCGAATGAACGGCTGCAAATCCCCATCCAGAACTCGATCCACATCTCCCACTTCGGTCTTGGTGCGATGATCTTTGATCATGCGATACGGCTGCAGCACATAAGATCGAATCTGCGATCCGAATTCGATATCGAGTTTGGAATCCTCAATCTTCTTGGTGGCCGCGCGTTTCTTCTCCATCTCGAACTCGTACAACTTCGAGCGCAGCATGCTCATCGCGCGTTCCCGATTCTTATGCTGTGAGCGCTCATTCTGGCAACTGGCGACCAGTCCGGTGGCAATATGAGTGATGCGCACGGCGGAATCCGTGGTGTTCACATGCTGTCCGCCTTTGCCGCTGGAACGATAAGTATCCGTGCGAATGTCTTCCGGCTTAATGACGATTTCAATGCTATCGTCAATTTCCGGCGAAACATAAACGCTGGCAAAAGAAGTATGCCGGCGTTTCGCCTGATCGAACGGCGAAATGCGCACCAGGCGATGCACGCCGATCTCGCTTTGCAGAAGTCCAAAGGCATATTCGCCGTTCACCGCAAAGGTCGCCGACTTCAGGCCCGCTTCTTCTCCGGGCTGGTAGTCGTAAAGCACGGTCTCAAACCCTTGCCGCTCGGCCCATCTCAAATACATGCGCAGCAGCATGTCGGCCCAATCCTGCGATTCAGTGCCACCTGCTCCAGGATGGATGGTCACGATGGCATTGCGAGCATCATTTTCCCCGGATAGCAGCGTTTCGGTTTCAAGACGGTCGAGCAACTCGCGCAGTGCTCCAATTTCGCGCTGCAAATCGGCATCGACACTTTCGCCTTCTTTGGATAAATCGAAATAAGCGGCGATGTCGTCGCCGCGGCGCGCCAGCTCGGCGTCGTTCGCCAGCACGTGCTCCAAGCGCTTTTTTTCGCGCATCACCTGCTGTGAGCGCTGCGGATTCGACCACAGATTAGGGTCGGCGGACTGCTTTTCAATTTCAGCTAGTTGCGGACGAACCTTCTCCGCGTCAAAGATACTCCCGAAGTTCGTGGACCTTCTTGTTTAATTTTTCGTATTCCAGAACGAGTTCTTGATTCATGAGGAAGCGTCAGCCTTTTTGCGTTGGTTGAATAATGGGAGGCGCGAAAGCAGCGCTCCAATAGAAATTATCGCACAGGCATAGGCAAGCCAGTCGCCGTGGCGAGTGTAGAAAGTAGTGACGGAAGTAAGCGCATACGGCGCGACGAGGGTCATTCGTTCCTTGCGCGGAATCCGCGCCGTCACGCGCCCCAACGGGTCGATCGAAGCCGTCACACCAGTGTCGGTCGCGCTCAACAGCCAGCGATTATTTTCCACCGCGCGCATGCGGGTCTGATTCAAGTGTTGCGCGTAGGCGCCGCTATCGCCATACCACCCGTCGTTGGAAATGTTGACCAATACCTCAGCGCCTTGATCGGCGAACTGCCGCACCTCGTCGGGAAATATGGATTCGTAGCAGATGAACACGCCGAGTCGTTCGTCTCCGCCAGCCAGCGGCGCTCGCGTATCGCCGTGGCGAAACTCACCCACTTCCTTCGTCAATCCGCCGGCAAAAGAAAACAAAGTAGGAAACGGCAAGTATTCGCCGAACGGCACGAGATGATTCTTGTCGTAGCGCGTGACCCAATCGCCGCTCGGACTGATCCATGCTGCAGAGTTAAACAACGGGCCAGTTGGTCCAGCCGCGGATAGTGTTCCGGTGGATTCGGTGCCAATCGCTCCCACCACCGTCCAAGTCTTCGACTCTCGAGCCATGTCGCTGACCGCCGCGCGGAAGCGCGGATCATTCGTAAAAAAGGGCGCCGGCGACTCTGGCCACACAACCAGATCGATTTTCGCCGCCGAAGCCGCAACTGACTTCACCGTAAGCTGCGACAATTCCTGTAGCGTTTGCTGCAGATACGCCGGCGTCCAATCGGCTGATACGGGAACATTCTGCTGCACCAGGAGCGCAGCGTGATCCGGCTGCGCTGGAGGAGCGTCAACCAACCGCCCCGCTTGCAACACTGCGGCTGCCGCCAAGGCCGCCGCTAACATTGCGCCCCGCTTCTCGCGCGGCACCAGAAAAGCCGCAGCCAGCGCCACATTCACCAAAGCAATCTCCAGCGAAATACCGTAAACCCCAGTCCATTCGGCAATACGGCATAACGGAACATTGTCGACTTGAGAAATTCCCAGGAGATTCCAGGGGAAGGCCGTGATGCGCGTTCGCGCCAACTCCACCGCAACCCACAAAAACGGAGCCATCACCAGCGGCAGCCGAAAGTCGCGACCCGAGCCGGCCAGCACGCTAACCAGCAAACCAAAAAATCCGTGATAGAGGCCGAGGTAACAGCAGAAAAGAAAAAGCGCCAGCAACGCTTCGGCCGCGCTCAGGCCGCCATACTGTCGCATCGTGTCGTAAATCCAGTAACAGGTGCCCGCGTACCACAAAATTCCGCATACATACCCCAGCAGAAATCCCTGCCCGGGCGAAGCTGGACGCAGCCTCACCGAGCCGGCAATCTCCAGTTCGCCCGCGGGGCGCCCTCGCAGCAATGCGAGAATCAGCGGGGTGAGCGCGAACCAGGACAGAACATACACGCCAGCCAGGGGAAAGATCAGGATTTGCAGAATCGCCGAAAAAATAACCAACAGCCAGGCGCTGGAATGAATTTGCCGCACGGGGAAAGGATAGCAAAAGCAGCTGTCAGCTCTCAGACGTCAGTTTTCAGCTTAACTGCGGGTGAGATGAGGAACGATCGAATGAACTCCACAATTTCCGAACTCATATATGGCGGCGGGGTAATGCGAAATACAGGCCGCTCCGCCACCGGCTTCAACGACACGGCTTGCCACGCCGCCGCGCCGGGGGCTTCATGCAGAATCACCGCGTCGGCGCGGTCCAGAAATTCGCGGGCTGAGTTCTTGAAATCGGCGGTCGAGGGATCGAGCACGGTTAAATAAAGATCCGGTCGCAGAAACTTCAGCACGCTGTTCGATTCGATGATCACATTGCGTGCGCCTTCCAGGCGCTGGCGTAACGCTGGCATTGCTTCGGCAAGCCGGCCTTGTTCCGTGCGCACCCAAAGCGATTTCACTGCGCCAGCCACCAGAAAGCGGGACGTGTCTGAATCTCCCGATCGACCCCGCTCTTCAGAAATTGCCCAGGAATGGTCGCCGGTCGCACAGTCGCAAGCCTCGCCATTCGCCGAGCAAACGCCGTGCCCGTATTGCGTAATCTTCACCGCAGTCCAGTCGAATTCCGGAAGCGCCGCGATCAATCCAGCCACCACGCTGGTCTTGCCCACGCTGCGGGAATGCCCACCGATGATGATGATGGCCATGTTAAGAACCGGACCTCGGACGTCAGACCTCGGACTTCGGACCTCAGACACGCATTGCCTTTGGCAACTTGTCCTCGCCAGCCCAGCGACCATCGAGGTCCAAGGTCTGAAGTCCGAGGTCCGCTTTTATTCTTTTTTCGTCAGTCGCGCCAGCGTCGCCAACTGCTTCAGGTATTCGCGCACAGGCTGTGCTGGAGTTCCCCAGAACGCCACGCCCTTGCCGCGCAAAACTTTGTTGGGCAGAACGCCGCCCTGGCCGCCCAGCATCACGCCTTCTTCAATGCGCGCGTGCTCGCCGATGCCAACCTGCCCGCCCAGCACTACGCCATTCTCGATTGTGATGCTTCCCGAAAGTCCTGTCTGCGCAGCGATGATCACGTCTTCACCGATCTGGCAGTTGTGGCCGACGTGGACCAGGTTGTCGATCTTCGTTCCGCGGCGGATACGAGTTTCATCCAGCGCTCCGCGATCGATGGTCGCGTTCGCACCAATCTCAACGTCATCTTCAATCACTAACCGCCCCACCTGCGGAAATTTTTCGTAGTGGCCAGTCTTGCGGTCGCGTACATATCCAAAACCGTCGCTTCCCAAAACCGCGCCCGCATGCACGATTACGCGATTGCCCAGCGTAGTGCCCGAGTACAGAGTGACATTGGGATAAATTTCACAACATCGCCAATCTTCACTCCGGAGCCAATCGCGCAACCCGCGCCAATCCGCGTGTTCCTGCCAATCTGCGCCTCTTTGCCAATCACAGCGCGTGCTTGGACAACGACTCCCGGTCCCATCACCGCTGACGAGTGAATCACCGCTGTAGCATGGACCGTGCCTGTTTGCGACGCGCCATCATCCGGCAGTTCGTGCGCAGCACTCGCGCGGCGCGCGCAAATGCAAGCTTTGGATGATCGCTGATAAGCACCGGCCGGTCGCATGACAAAGCTGCCGCGAACTCGCCCGCGATTACCGCTCCCGCCCGCGACCGCAGGGCCGCTGCCAGATGTTTTTCATCGTCGACGAAAACGAGATCATCTTCCGTCGCTGACTCGATGCTGGCAACCGCGCTCACTTCCGCGCGCGCGTCGCCAATCAGCCGGCCGCCGGTCGCGGCAGCAATCTGCTGCATAGAGCGCTTCATGGCATCCACTGTATAGCACTGCAGCAATAGGAAGGAAGAGTCGGCGCGCTTACCGGAGCCTCAACGAGTGCAGAGAATCGAACAATGGGGAACTACCCAGCAACGGAAAACAACCCGAAGGAATGCAACCATCAGACGGGCCGGTTTCTCTACGTTGCCGGGGTGCAGGTCTCCGTCCCCTGGCACATAATGAAATTGCCCGTACCGCTACAGCTAGGATCACCCGCGCCTCCGGTTAGAGTCCACGTTCCTTCAACCACCCCGTTGCTCAAGATTCCCGTAACTTGCGGAGTGGCGTTTGACGTTCCCGTTATATTCCCCTGCAAGAACAGCTTGTTGCCCTTGGGCATGATCGAAAGCACCGTAAGCGAGAATGTGCCCGTAACCTGGTCGGTCTGCGTATCCGTCGTTAATGCAGCCGTCCCGGTTTCGCTGGAACCTGGCTGACTCACCGTGCCTTTGGTGAAGCATGCGCCATCATTAAAGAAACCGAAGTATTTAATGTCGAGCGGGCCGGTGTCGTAGATAGAGAATGTGGTGAGAAAATTCAGCAGACTGGCCTGGCCGCTACCGCCGGTGATCTGGCCCTCCCAGTTACCGCTGGCGGAAGTATTGCTGGTCGTCGGCGCAATCGTGTTGCTACCGCAGCCACAAACCGCGAGTTCCAGTGCCAGCACCAGCAGGAATACAAGCTTCTTCATGTACCGTCCTTGAATTGGGGTCACTATGAGAATAGAGAGATGCGGGCAGCCCCGTCAATGGATGTAAGGGCCCGCAAATCCTCTGAAAAAGAATGCCACGCAAGGTAGGGAAGCGACAGCGAGGTATATGAGCGATGAACGACGCCGCGATTGTTCCCCGCGGTGCCGGACCGTTTCGGTCGAGGTATATACCAGAGTCGATACCCGTGATATACTATGATATCGACCAAGTTGGGAGGTCGCTCCCATGCCCACCGCCAAGCTTTTCCGCAATGGCCGCAGTCAGGCCGTCCGCCTACCCGCAGACTTTCGTTTTACCGGCTCGGAAGTTTACGTCCGTCGCGACCCCGCGACCGGCGACGTCATCCTTTCCCGCCGGCCCGATTCGTGGCAGGATTTTTTTGACCTGTCGAAGAGATTCGAGATTCCCCAGGATTTTCTTTCCCACCGCCACGATGTGCCGCCACAAAAACGGAAGCTTTTCTAATGCCGGTTCGCTATGTGCTCGATACCAACATGGCCAGCTGCATTATCAAAGGCAGCTTTCCTCACGTACGCGAGAGGCTCTTGAAAATACCCATGTCCGAGGTCGCGATCTCGGTGATTACCGAGGCGGAATTGCGATTTGGTCTCGCCAAGAAGCCCCATGCCGCGCAACGCGAAGTGATCGTCGAGGAATTTCTGCTGCGAGTCGAGATTCTCGCTTGGGATTCCGAAGCAGCGAAATCCTACGCCAAGCTCCGCGCAGATATGGAACGGCTGGGTGAGCCGATGGGCAACCTGGACATGATGATTGCCGCCCAAGCTCTTGCCGCGAAAGCAATTCTGGTCACCCACGACCGCGTCTTTCACCGCGTGAAGCAACTGAAGATTGAGGACTGGACGAAAGCGAGTTGATCTCAATATGTTGTTGATGTACGCCGTTCAATCGCGGCGACAACAACTTGCTTGCCTTCGGGAATAATCTCGAAGAAGATACGCCAATCACCCACGCGCCGGCGAAAACCTTCAAGCCCCTGTAGCTTGCGGATGTCTCCCTGAAAGGGATTCTGTTCCATTTCTGCCAGCGCAGCCAGGATGCGCGTTTTATCCGCGATTGGAACCCGCTTAAGAGACTTTCTTGCGGGTCCGGCGAGGACTACGGTCCATTCCATCGACATACTCCCGCAGCGTCATGGCGTCGCCTCGATTATAGGCGGCCATGCCACGGCGATAGGCGCGCGCTTCGGCAGGCGTTGGCGATTCAGTGGAAATTAAGCGGGCCGACAAATAAATTCGCAGCGCTTCGCGCACAAGTTCTGAGCGCGTTCTGTGCTCAGTCTTCATGGCCCGCTCAACTTCCTTGGCCATCGCCGGCGGAAGGGAAACGGTAAATGTGGTGCTCTCGCGCATGGTTGTTACTTTGTCATACTAAGTATGAACATACTAGCGTGCAGACTTCTCGTCTGTCAAACCGACAACTACACCTATGCGCCTCTCTTCGCCTTCAACTCCACCAGCAACTGCTCGATCCGATCTTCTTTGCCGAGCGCGGCCAGGCGGTCTTCAAGATTGTCGCTGGCGATTTCTGACTTCGCCTGGCTCACAGCTTCTGAGTGCGCAACTTTGCGTGTCATGCGATCGAACGCCGCGGACTTTGAGCCGTCGCCCGACGCCAACCGGGCATCGCTGGCTTTGCCTACGGCGCGCGCGCGACGATTTTGCGCAATGAGCACGTCGGCTTTAGCCTGAGCTTCGGTCAGTTTCTGTTCCAGTTGGCGAAGAGCAGACTTCAAATTTTCCACCTGCGCCTTCTGGTCCAAAACCTGCTGCTTAAAGTTCTCGCTCAGTTCGCGATAGCTTTCCACCCGCAGCAGCGAGGCGCGGGCCAGGTCGTCGGCTTTCTTGTCGACGGAGAGCTCGGCCTTACGCATCCACTCGGCAACTTTGTCTTCGTTTTCTTTCTGCTTCTTTTCCAGCAAGTGCTGGTCGGCAATGGCAATCGCGACCTGCGTCTTGACCTGCAAAAGCTGGTTCTGCATGTCGAGGATGACCTGCTTGATCATTTTTTCCGGCTCCTCGGCCTTGTCGATCAGGTCGTTGAGGTTGGCCCGGACTAAGGTGGAAACGCGCTCCAGTAATGACATATCGAACCCCTTTCTGAATATAGCTGTCAGCAATCCGCTTTCAGCCACCCGCTTTGGCTCCTGCCCGCGGACTTTTGCCTGGCGAGCTTCTGCCTGGCGGAGCGGAGCCGAATTCATTCGTCAGGCTTGCCTTTTCATCCCATGCGCACGATGAATCTGCGCGCACTCCGGGCAGTCCGTGGGCTTGCGCCGAAATGACGCGCCGAGCAACATGCCAATCGCAACACCGATGGCGAGCCACGCGCCCACGTGTCCCGCGATCACTCCGAGCACGGCTCCCATCACTGCTCCCATCGCCATGCCCCATCCCGTCAATTTCGATTTGTTGGTCATACCTTTCTCCTGCCGCTCTATGTGTGACTGCGCCTCGCTGCGCTCGCGGGACGGGCGAATGCGCCCGTCCCCACACGAGCATCTCCGTACCTCGCCTAGTTCTTCGCCCCATCCCCCGGCTTCAGCGCTTTGTCGCCGATCTGACGCACCTTGCCCAGCAACTCAGACAGCGGCATGCCCGAAAGCGTCTCGAACAACGCCGGCACCTGCGCCGCCATCTTGGCGATGTCGGCGGTAATTTTGTTCATCCCCGAAGCATCGCCGTTCCCCGTAGAAACGATGGTGATCTTGTCGACATTGGCCAGCGGAGCCGCCAACGCCTTCACAATCTCGGGCATGCTGGTGAACAGTTTGTCGATGACTGCCGCCTGGTTGTATTCCTGGTAAGCTTCGGCCTTAACGTTCATCGCTCGGGCCTCAGCATCGCCCTTCTTGAAAATAATTTCGGCTTCGGCCTCGCCCTGTGCGCGAATCGACGATGCCTGCCCTTCGGCTTCGGCAATCAGGCGCTGCTTCTCGGCTGCCGCTAGGGTTTCAATCCGCTGCCGCTCGATTTCCGCACCCTTCAGCACGGTCGCGATCAGTTCTTTCTCGCGGCGATTGATTTCCGCTTCCTGAACTTTCACCTGCTGCTCTTTCTCGATCTGCTGCACCTTCACCTGCTCGGCGATCACCTGCTGCTGCATGATGTTGGTCTGAATGTCATAGGCCTTATCGGCCTGCGCCTGCTGGCGTTTGGTGACTTCCAGAAATTGCGCTTTCTTCACTTCCAGGTCGCGCTGCGATTCCGCCTGTTTGGCCTGCGACAAAGTTTCCGCCAGCACGCGTTCCTGGTCAGCCTGCGCTTTGGCGACGGCCGCCTCTCGCTGTGCCACCGCGCGCTTAATCGCCGTATCGCGATCGGCCTCTGCCGTAGCCACGTCGGCATCGCGCTTGATGCGGGCCACGTCCGGCTTGCCCATGTTGGTGATGTATTCGTTTTTGTCGCGCACTTCCTTGATGGTGAACGAAATCACTTCCAGTCCCATCTTGTTCATGTCTTCGGCGCAGGTTCCGCGCATCCGGTCGGAAACCATTTCCGGCTGCTTGACGATCTCTTCCACCGTGAGCTGGCCGATAATGCCGCGCAGATGGCCTTCCATTACCAGCCGGATCAGGCCTTCGCGCTCCTGATCGCTCTTGGTAAGGAATTGCTCGGCCGCGGTGAGCACCGATTCGCGATCGGACTTTACTTTGATTTGCGCGACGGCTTCCACGGTCACCGCGACGCCTTGTTTGGTGTAAAGATCCTGCTGCGGCGCCACGTCGAACGACATCAGTTCCAGCGAGAGATCGCGGCAAACCTGCACCATGGGCAGCACCAGCGTGCCGTGCCCCTGCACGACTCTCGTTCCGCCCAAGCCATACACGATGAGTGCCTCGTGCGGCCCCGCTTTGCGATAGAGCCTGGCCATTCCGCTCATCAAGAACAGGATGACCATCACTCCCAGCCCAACGAAAATCCAAATCTCGACCATCCGTGAAATTTCTGGCATAACGC
This sequence comes from uncultured Acidobacteriaceae bacterium, assembly GCA_963801885.1. GTDB lineage: Bacteria > Acidobacteriota > Terriglobia > Terriglobales > Acidobacteriaceae > Sulfotelmatobacter. The sequence continues at coordinate 16,117 of CAWDGL010000007.1, read as the reverse complement.
CTCCTGTAACAACCGCGGTTGAAAGCTTGCGAATTCTCTCGATCAAACTTTCCGATTCACATCCGGGGGAATTTCTGTACGCATCGACGCCGTCGGCTGCGACTGCTCGTTCAGGTTTCGCTGCACGATCCAGTTGTTCAGCGCGCAGAGCGCGATCAGAGCCACATAGAACATCGCCATCACGGGCCACGCCGAACTCGGCTTGTTGGTTCGCGCCGCGAAAGCCCCCACCGTGAACAGGACCAACAAGAACGCGACGATTCCGAGGCCGAGGTACAGCGCTCCTTCGCGCGATGTCCAGCCATTGGGCTGCCAGTTGGCGTCGAAATGCACCGCCATCCGTATCGGCAATCGATCCCACACTCGCCAGTACTCGAACGCGGTAACGGGCAATGCGAGCCACATCATCCAGGTCGCAACCGTATATCCAACGCTCTTCATAAGCTCTCCAGATGCGTGCGCCAACAGTGCTGCGAATCAACTTCCAACCGTTCCGGCGGTTGCTGAGTCGTTTTCTCCTGACATCTCGCTCCATAACCGAACGTAGGCAATTCCTTTTTCGTAGCGCGTCACCACCACTTCAGCTCCCTTGGCAATGGCGCTGCCATCATCGCTGCGAGCGCCGCAGACGCGGCGTGTGCCCATCTGTGAATACAAAAGTTCGCCGGTGCCGCCGCCGCGAATGGAAACGCACAGCCGTCCCAGCACGCCGGCCATCTCGTAGTCTGCGGGATCCATGTTCTCGTCGTCCGAAATCAGCACCCGGCTCAGAAACAGAAAAATAAGCCCTCCGCCGACAAGGCCGCTGATCACCGAAAGCACCAGTCCCAACCCAACCCACACCGACGAAAACCGGGTGAGCAAATATCCCGTGCCACCGAACCAGGCCAGGAACGCAGCCAGAGAAGGCGGATTAAACGGCGAAACATTTCCCCCGCGCGCTTCCGCGTTCGCAGCCGGCGCGTGCGCCGCTGGTGCATGACCTGCAGCCGGCACATGTGCGGCCGTTCCCGCGGCGGTGGGCAAGTGTCCCATTCCGTATCCATGAAAATGCGGCAAGTGCAAACGGCCAAAGCGCGAACCGCCAAACACGAACGAAAAAAAGCTGAAACAGAAACCAATCGCAAAGCAGATCAAATAAAAATCTGACCAATCCAATCTTGTCGCCGTCATCGGATTCGCCTCCCTTCCGCGCTTGCAGCGCGACGATGGTTCCCGCTGGCTCCCAACTCCGGTCGCAACGCTTCCAACAGCCGCGCGGCCAGTCCCGGCGTATCGAGAATTGCGCCCAGTAACAGCAGAGAACTCCGCGTATCTTTTTCTCGCGCCGCTTTAATCAGCACATGGCTGACCTCCGGGTCGTTGGCAAAACGTTCCGAGCCTTGCAACAGCCATACGTCCAGCTGACCCTCGGTGCTGCGCAAATCCGAAGTCAACTCCGTGTGATACCCCTCGGGGTCATCCACCAGAAAGCCGGGATGCACCTTGAAAAACTTTGCCAGCAGCGCGCGCGATGATTGCGTCATATGCGGCCGCGTTCCGTTCTCGATCTGCGAAAGGTAAGACTGGCTGATGGTCTTCTTCTTGCTTTTGTCGGTCTTGCCGTTTCCTGCCGCGCTCTTACCCACTTCCGCCCCCAGAGCGCGCACCAATTCCAGTTGCGTCATCGGACGGCCCAGTCCGCGCAGCGAACCTTCCACCTCGCGCAGATAGCGGATTTTTTGCCCCAGTTTCATATCGACGTGCAGCTCTTCATCTCAAATCGTGATAACTGTATTGCAATTTGCAATTTCTGTCAAGAAGTGAATGTGACCCATTTTCATCGGTTTACATCTGGTTCTAGGCGCAGCTATCCTACCGGCCGGCCGTTGCTTTGCTTCATCTCGCATGAAAGACGTAATATTTCAGCAATGAGAAAACTGTCCGTCTGTCTTCTTTCAGCCCTGTTTCTCCCATTCTGCGTTCTTTTCCTGTTAGCGGATGATCAGCCCAAAGTTCCACCTATGCCTGCAGCGGTGGCTAATAACGCCGTGGCCTCACTCAAGAATGGGATCGAAATCTACTCCCTGATGGGAGTAGGGCCGAAGAGAACCTGGGACGACATCACCAACAAGGTGTATGTTCTGCGCCTGTCCTCGAAGAAGTGGACCGAGGCCCGCGGCGTGCCCGGAGTTGCCGGTCGACTGGGCGCCTCCGCGATTGGCGCCAGGGGACAGGTGTTTGTCTTCGGCGGCTACGTGGTCGACGCGCAGGGAAATGAAATCACGGTTGGAGATGTGAACTCCTACCTGGCGGATGCTCATCGCTGGTACCGCGCGGCAGATATCCCAGTGCCCGTCGACAGCGCAGTGATCGGCGTGACTCACGACCGTTACATTTATCTGGTGGGCGGAAGATCGAAGAATGGTCCAGTCAATAACGTGCAAGTCTACGACGCGCAAAAAAATGTATGGAGCCAGGCCACGCCGTTTCCCGGAACTCCAGTCTTCGGCCATGCCGGCGGCTTGGAGGACGACGCGATTGTTTTCGTCGACGGAGCCAAGAAAAATAACGCGGCCGGCAATGTTTACGTTGCCTCTGACGAATGCTGGATGGGCAAGATTGACCGCAAGGATCCGATTAAGATCGAGTGGAGCAAACTGCCGCCGCATCCCGGTTCCGCGCGCTTCGGAATTGTGGCGGGCGCCGGGGAAAAAGAACACCGAATTATCTTCTCGGGCGGGGCTGCGAATCCGCACAACTTCAAAGGTGTGGATTATGCCGGCAAACCCATCGAAATCTCCCCGATGACGTTTTCCTTCGAACTCCACGGCAATCGGTGGGACACGATTACCAGGGATACGTTCGACGTCCGCACCGATAGTCGAGGAATCGTCTCCACTCCGATTGGGCCACTGATTTTGGGTGGCATGCTCAAGAATCAGGCAGTCACAGCCCGAGTGCTGGGGTTGCCCAAGAAATAGCGGCCCTACCCGACACGGCTTGAACCTTCCAGTGATCGAACGTTCTATGGCGTGGGGTGCGTAAACGCGATGTTAAGTCCGGTGGTGAAAATCACGTCGTTCTTCTTTGCCGTCAAAGGCGGGTTGGTCACGTAGATGTCGCTGAACTGATTCTGCCAACCAAACCACTTGCTGATCTTGGTCACCGTGCCAAAATTGAATGTGAACCGATACTCGCTGGTGTTCTGCAGATCGGGATAGAAATACGCGTTCTCTGTAACCACGGTACCTTTCCCGAATTTTTTCGTCAGTTCTTCTCCCAGGGTGAGCGCCACGAACTTGTTGGTCACGCCGTAAGAGGAGTAAACCAGCGGCACAGTCCCCACCACTGCGGGACCGTTGGAATAGGTTTCATGCGTGTAGTTCACGCCGCCCAGAACGTTAAAGATAGTAGTTTCAGACTTCACGACGTGGTAGCCGAAGCCGGCGGAGTACACTCCGCGCAAGTCCAGATCCTGCAGCGCATTGCTCATGAAATCCGCGCCGGCAAAGGCGAATAGCCGCGGATTGAGGTTCCGGTCGTAACGAATGCCGCCTTCCGTTAAATTGGCCACTGTGCTGGGCGTGGCCAGATCATTCTGGGTGTCGATGGAACTTGCGTAGAGCGAAATCTTGTCGTTCAGTGTGGGATGCACGGCAGTGAATGCGAGCGATAAGTTCTCGGTCTCGCTGTTTCCGCGGGCTAGAGAAAAGCCTACATCGGCTCCGCCGTTCCAGCCATGCATCAGGCCAGGGTGCTGGAATTTCTCGTACGATTCCTGATCGGCGGCGCCACGGATTGCGGTCACCTCGCCCTTGGGCGCCTCAACCGTCCCCGCGCTCTTAGTGACGATCTGAATTTTGTCGTCAGTCAGCGTGACTTGACCCTCTGAGGTCTTTCCGCTTTTTAGCGTCACGTAGAGATCCTTCTCGGACCTAACTTCCCGAACATCCTCAAATTTAAACGTGACGTCGCCCGCGGCGTCGGTATGCAGCACCAGCGTCTTGCCGTCTGAATTTACGACCGTACCGGTCAGCCGATCGCCATTTTTTAACGTCACCTGGTCCGCGAACAGAGTCGAGGACAGTGCAATGAACAAAACAGTTAAGGTGAAACCTTTGATTCTACGCACGAGCTTTTACCTCCGAGGCGGCAGACATTGGAGAAGGAATGCCAGATAGGGGTTGCCTTAAACAGAAATAGGGATAGGGCGTTACAGAAAAAAACGGAAATTGAAGGTGCCGCCGCGAGCGACCAACTAGACCTTGGTCTCGGTCTTCTTGTTCGGATCCGTCGGAGCCTGCGGGTTATCCTTCATGCCCTCTTTGAGGGCGCGGATTCCTTCGCCCAAACCTTTGCCCAGCTCAGGCAACTTCTTGGGGCCGAACACCAGCAGAGCAATAAAAAAGATCACCACCAGGTGCATCGGTTGAAATAGACCTTCCAACATCGGAGCCTCCAAAGGGACGTCTTACAATCCCTAATCATACGCTATCGTGTGCGCGGGCGAAAGATCAAAGAACAAGGGTCGAAAATGCCCGCCCCCGCAAACCATAGCCTTTCCATTCCTTTACGCCCGTCCCTTGCAATTCTTCGGTGAACCCGGCTACGGGATATTTTTGAGATTTTAAACACCCCCGGCGGGAACCTCTGATCGATTTTCTTCCGGCTTCTCTCCTCGGTTACCTCAGTGATCTTACCTGCCGGTCCGTCCGCAGACTATGTTTTCGAAGCGGCTTTTCTGAATGTATCGCAGTTCGCATTCTCCCAAGACCGCCACTAGCAGGCCACTTCATTCGTTGGGGAGTCCGGGTGAGAGTCAAGACTGTTTTACTTGTTCTGTTGTTCAATCTGGCCGCCGCCGCCCAGTCCGGCGACGTTCCTCAGGCCCCCGAAAGCCGCTCGGTCAATACCACTCAAATCGCTGCCTGGCTCATCGGAGGAGCTTCCAGTAGTGGTCTGATCCATGTCGTCACGGATCGTGGGCTGGCTAATTTACCGACCAACAATGAACTTCGACAACTGGCAGCGCTTGGGGCAGGGAAGGATCTGATTCGCGTCCTTAGTTCAGGCGAGGTTCAGTCGGCCAGGATCGGCCATCCCATTCCGGCCACACTGCTACAAGCGGCGATCGACATCCGCCAGCAGCACTTCCGCGAGGCCGAAGCCGATCTCCGCGAGCTTTTGAGCGTCGACGATCACAATTCCGCCCTGCATTTCGCCTTCAGCTTCATCCACCGCCAACAAGAAGATTGGGACGATGCTTTCGACGAACTGGAGCAGGCCACGCATCTCATGCCGGATCTTCCCGAGAACCACAGCGCCACGGCCTATCTTTTCTATCGCCTGGACGACGGCCCAAACGCCATTGCCGAAGCGCGGACCGCCCTCAGCCTCGATCCTCAAAATGCGGAGGCTTATCAGTACCTCGGCCTCGGCCTCTACTCGAACTATCAGTATGCGGCTGCTATTCATGCCTATGCCGAGTCCCTGACTCGCGATCCCGGCAATGCAGACACCTATTACGACATGGCCATTGCTATGCACGCGGACGGAAACGCCCCGCAAGCCATTGCCGCCTATCGCGAGGCTATCCGCCTGAGGCCGGCGTTTTGGGAAGCTCACTCGAACCTGGCGCTGGTTCTGCACGAGCAAGGCAACCTGGTTCAAGCCGAGGCTGAATATCTCGAGGCCAAGCGCATTGCTCCCGGTGAACCTTCCATCCGCAACAATCTCGGCAATACATATTGCGACCAGGAAAAATACGACGCGGCCATCGAGGAATTACAAGCGCTCTACAGGCAGCATCCGGAGTGGCAGCAAGGGCACGCTTGCCTGGCCAGCGCATACCTGGCAAAGAAAAACTATGAGGGTGCGGTGCAAGAGTTGCAATTGGCTGTGCAACAGAATCCGACTGGCTCCAAAGAACACCGCGTTCTTGGCCAGGCCTTGATGCTGAATGACAAGCCCGAGGAAGCTCAGCGCGAACTACAGTTGGCCGTTTCGCTCGATCCCGATTCAGATTTTTCCCATCACCTGCTGGGCACAGTCTTGTATCAGCGGCAACAACTTCAAGCAGCGGAGAAGGAATTTCGGGAAGCGGTTCGCCTGAAAAATACGGCCGACAATCATTTCTCGCTGGCGGCATGCCTGATGAGTATGAATCGCAATCAGGAAGCGCTGACGGAACTGGAGATCGCTTCGCGCCTTGATCCCGAGCGGCTGTTGTATCGCGCCCGCCGCGAAGAGCTTCTCAAGCTGATGAAGGAAACAGATTCGCGTTAAAACGGAGACCAATGATGGCGACCAATGCAACCCAGTCCCAGCAATCCGCTGCAAACGCTGTCTCGGCCGCTTTAGCCCATGAAAGCGGTGAACGAAATTCAGACGCGTCGTCTCCTCGCAAGCCTTCGGGATACGGCTTGCCATGCGCCAAATGTCATTTGTACTATTCCGCCGATTTGGACACTTGCCCCACCTGCAAGCACAAGGAACGCGTTTCACCCGTGGTTTCGCGCGTTGCAATGAGGGCAGCGCAATCAACGCCCGATGCAATCCCTGATACTTCCGTGGTCGAACAGGAGCGCGAAGAATTTCTTCGCCAATTCAAGTCGCAGCTTTTAGAAGCGCATGCCAAGGTCGCGAACGTTCCAGAATCGCAGTGCAAGTTTAACGAGCAACATTCCGGCAGCCCGGCCCCGGCTGAAGTCTGCCAGCCCTGTTATGAGCGCCTGCAGGAACGTGCGGATATCTTTGAAGCCGCCTTGCATATCGACCTGAAAGAAGCCGCGCAGATTGTCTACGACGCGGTTTGGGCCGATGCTTCCGATCCCAGCAAGACTTATCAAAACGCCGCCAGCGCGCTGCTCTCGGAATTGCGCAAGCGTGCCGGCATGGCCACGGTTCTGGGTCCGTTCCAGCCCCTGTCGCACTAGAAGGCCGGTCGCTCCGCGCCTGTCGTTGGTCTTTAGTCGTTGGTCGTTAGCTCTTCGTTCTTCGCTTCGCATAAGCCAACGACTAACGACCAACGACCAACGACCGTAATCCCTCACTGAGTCTTAATTTCCACCCACTTTTTTCCCGCGTAGAGCTTGTATCCCGCACCGTCTTCGGCCAATTTGAGGGGAACCGCACGTTGCAGGGCCGCATCGGTCTGCGAGGCAACGTTGAGCACATCGCCATTGGCCACGTCCATCACCACAAATTTGCCATCGGAAATGAAGCCGAAGCCATACTCTCCCGGGTCCAGTTCCGATCCTCCGATGCTGAGTTTCGTTTCCGTGATGAGCATGCCCTGGTATTTCTGCTGGATGGCCGTCGAGTAACCCGATGCGTCGACCAGCGCGGCCAGCATCATTCTGCCGTCTGCCAGTTGGAAGCCGACTGCGTTGCGCTGTTGCACGGGCGCCTTCTGGCCACGAAAGAAATATTCCGAAGGGACCGCCTTCTTCAATTCGTCGCTACTGAGCACATGTTTCGCTGCCTGCTGTGCCACGGCCGATGCCAACATTGCGAGCGTGAATGTGGTTGCCAAAATTGTCAGACGACGGCTCTTCATGTAGTCGATCCTCGAAAGTTGAAGTAAGAGATGCTTCCGGAACTGTAATCTTTCCCAAGGGCGGGCGCAAATCGAAGCGGCGCGAATCGTATATTTCATTTTGCACGCAAGATTCGGATAGTCCGCTTTCCAGGCTTGTCGTAGGCTTTTCTCGTTATGACAACCAGTGCGATACTCACAACAGGAAACCCAAAGCCGATGCCTGGCCATCCACTTAAACCGACACTGCAGCCGGAAGCTAACGAACCCGAACCTAACGAAGAAGTTCGGTGGCATGCGGTGATGACCCGCGACGATGCGCGCGACGGAGAATTCGTCTTCGCCGTCTCCAGCACCGGAGTTTATTGCCGGCCATCATGCCCTGCGCGGCGTCCGCGACGGGAAAATGTTCGGTTCTTTCTTCGCCCCGAGCAGGCCGAGGAGGCGGGATACCGCGCCTGCTTGCGCTGCCGGCCGAAGTCTTCAAGAAGCAGCGGCGAGCCTGAGGGCGTGAAGGCAGTTTGTCGGTTCATTGAGCAGCATCTTGATGAGCCGCTCACATTGGCTCGGCTGGGAAAAGAATTCCGGCAAAGTCCGTTTCATTTGCAGCGGCGATTCAAGGCGGCCCTGGGAATCACTCCGCGAGAGTATGCGGATTCCTGCCGCCTGCGAATGCTGAAACGTAATCTACAGGCCGGAGATTCGGTGACGCGTGCCATGTATGACGCGGGATACGGCTCCAGCAGTCGGTTGTACGAGCGTACCGCTTCGCAGCTGGGCATGACGCCCGACAAGTATCGCCGTGGCGCGGTGGCCGCTCCCATCCACTACACTTGTGCCGATTCGCCGCTGGGACGGATGCTGATCGCTGCGACCAATCGCGGCATTTGCTCCATTCAGTTTGCGCCTACGGATGGTGAACTGATCGAAGGACTGAAACGCGAGTTCCCATTTGCCGCTCGTAAGCCGGACGAAAGTAGCTTGCAGTCCTGGGTGAGCGCGTTGGTCGCGCATATGCGCGGCCAAGATCTTAATTCTGCTGCTGCGTTGCCGCTCGACATCCGCGCAACGGCATTTCAACGTCGAGTGTGGACCTATTTGCAATCGATTCCATTCGGCACAACGAAAACCTATAGCGAGGTTGCTCAGGCCATTGGCGCTCCTACCGCTTGCCGCGCCGTGGCTCGTGCGTGCGCCACGAATCCAGTAGCAATCGCAATCCCCTGCCATCGCGTGGTGCGCGGGGATGGCAGCACCTCCGGGTATCGCTGGGGAGTGGAGCGGAAGAAAGCTTTATTGGAGATGGAAGGGCAGACCGAAGAACGCTGAAGTTCCCGCCTCTCGCGGTTGACTGCGGGCTTTTCTGGCAGTTAAATGAGAGCAGCGAGACTTTTTCTCCAGCTCTCGCGTGCAGGCTGGAAGCGATGCGGACAGCAACTCTGGCAGCGACTATTTTGTCGGCCGCACTGATGTGCGGATGTGGCGGAGGCAGCACAGGCGGCGACAATTTTGGCAGTGGAGGAAGCGGCCAAAATCAGACTGCGGCTCCGACGATTTCTTCAATACCCGCACAGAATGGCGCGGTAGTCGTCAGCCTGGCCTCGGCAACTTCGGGCACAGTGATCTTCTACACCGTCGATGGCAGCACGCCAACTCCATCTTCGCAGCAATACCAGGCTCCCTTCCTCGTATCGTCGAACCTAACGGTCAGCGCGATCGCGATATCCGGAGCATCCACCGTGCTCACTCCAAGCAAGGTTACGAGCCAGAGCTTCACACCGAACATTCCGTCGGGAACGCTGGTATGGAGCGACGAGTTCAGCAACTCCACCGGCGCGATCGCGCAGCCTAATCCCGCTGTCTGGACCTACGATACCGGGACCGACTGCTGTGGCAACAACGAACTGGAGGACTATTGCGCCTGGGGTTCGTCCACGTCCCCGTGCAGCACGGCGAATCCCAGCGAGTATGTGGGCACTGACGGTTATCTGCACATTGAGGCGCAACAGCCTTCGCCGGGAGTGTACACATCGGCGCGGTTGAAGACGCAAGGCCTATTCAGCTTTCAATATGGCCGGTTCGAGGTGCGTGCGATGGTGCCGGAGGCGCAGGGCTTCTGGCCAGCGGCCTGGCTGCTGGGCAACAATATCGCAAGCATAAACTGGCCGGCCTGCGGCGAGCAGGACGTGTTGGAGCGAGTTAACGCCGCTGCGACGCCAGATTGGAATTCCGGCTCGATTCACGGGACCGGCTTCACCGGCGGAACTGGACTGGGCACGCTCTACTACTTTTCTGGCGGGCAGACGGCAGCGCAGTGGCACACCTACGGCATGATCTGGTCCAAGGGCAGCGTCGCATATTACGTCGATGACCCCACGCACCCCTACGTTACTTACACGACCTCAAGTCTGAGCGGCCTCAGCGGTGCCGTCTGGCCCTTCGATGCCGGGCAGAGCAATTTCAGCACCGCCTGGCGGCGCGCTTCGGCTGGTGCCATGCCAGAGCGGAGGTTCTCTTCGGCCTGGCGGGAAACGTGCTCTTCCATCTCCTCCAGAAACCGGTGGTCGTACCTCCGGCGCGATGCTAGGTTCCGCAGGCGGGCGAATAACCGTTTCAGCAGCCTCATGACCGTGTCTCCGCGTTGATCGCGACGAAGCGCGAAATGATATCCGCCGTTTGCCGCCAGTCGCGGAGTTCAGCCTGCAACTGCTTTCGCCCGGCGCGCGTGAGACGATAAAAGCGAGCGCGACGATTGTTTTCTGATGGTCCCCACTCCGACTCAATCGCGCCCTCCTGTTCCAGCCGGAGCAGCAAGGGGTACAGAGTTCCCTGGTTTAAAGCCAGCTGGTCACCACTGATCTGCTCGATTCGCCGAGCGATGCCGTAGCCGTGCAGGGGCCCGAGCACACCCAGCGTTTTCAGAACCATCAACGCCAATGTGCCTTGTTGAATGTCTGCTCTTGTTTTCATTCCGAGACCTTTTGGTTTCCCACAGGGAGTATAACGAGATTCCTTTTGGAAAACAACAGGTATTTAATTGAGGTCTTTGACGCAAGTTTGCATCTCGTTCGGAGACCATGGTTGCCCGCTAGTGGACGGTGTTAATCGAAAACGGACAGTGCGGCAGAGAGTCCAGAACCCTCGCCATCTTGTTGTCGGCTGACTACAAAGAGGTAGCGCTCAGCGCGCCAACTGGAATCTCGCGTGCAAACTTCACTAGGCAGGAGGAGTCCAATGCAAAACGTCCTGAAAAATCTGTTCTGCGTGTTATGTGTTTCCGTCTTGGCGTCGGTGGCCAACGCCCAGATCTCGCCCAACCTGCCCAATCCGACCGGGGCGCCGAATCCGCTGACGACTACGCTATCTATTTTTCGCAGCAATATGCAAGACAAGATCATGAAGGCGGCGGACACGATGCCAGAGTCCAAGTACAGCTACCGGCCGACGAAGGACGTTCGCTCGTTTGGCGAGATCGTGACTCATATCGCGGATATATCCTATTTTTTGTGTTCAAACGCCAAGGGTGAAGCGAATCCCGCCACGCCTACCACGAAGAGTTCGAAAACCGAGATCATTGCCTACCTCAAAGGCTCGTTCGACTACTGCGATGCCGTCTATCCCAAGTTCACTGATGCCCACCTCAATGACCCGGCGGACTTCTTTGGATTCAAGACGAACAAGATGTTCCTCTTGACGCAAGCCGGAAATCACGACGCCTTGCATTATGGCAATCTCGTCACGTATCTGCGCCTCAATGGCCTTGAGCCCTCCGGAGGCTGGTTTTGATGCGCAGCGGCGAGTCCTCTTTCAAGATCGGGAAGGCATCCAGTCCAGAGTGGTAGACCGCCCCAGTCGGCAATCCGGAAGTTACTCGGAGCTGCCAAACGGGGTAGACACTTTGTCTCAACGGGTGATACGTCGCCATAGCACGCATTGACCCAGCGACGAGGATTTTGAGTGCTATCGCCTGTTAGCGACAGCTATGGATGGAGCATCCGCTCTGGAGTCAGTGAAAAACCAGCTTAGGGCCGCTCAGTAGCGTTCTGGAAGTCTATTGCGGCGCAGCCCGAAGAAATAACAACCCCTGTACGTTACCCGCGTCTTCGGTTACGCGGTCGAACGCTACTTCCCGACGCGAATCAGAGAAACGCGTATCCTGCAAAAAAAACTTGTGGGTCACGTAGTACATTCCGCCATCAGCGACGCTCTCCAGGTAACTCACGCCGTGGACGACGTACAAGTGTGAATTCCACAGCATAAGCGGCGCGTGGTTCTCCTTGAGCATGTAGATCAGGTGCCCGGCATTGACCTGATCCGGGGTCAGATATTCCGCTGTCACCACGATCGCACGGCCATCACTGAGGAGGTGCCTTCCTTGTAGTTTGCTGGCAATGTCCTTCAGAGATTTGGGGTCGGACGACTGGACGCTGTCTTCAATGGCAGAATTCTTGCCGCAGCATACTTCCTTGTCGTTGAAGACAATCTCCAGCGATGCCACCAGCACATCCGACGCGTGCGTAGAGCGGGCGGTCAGGGAAGGCAAACCGTGGATGTGGATCTCCTGATCGCCGCTGGAGGCTTGTCCGTATGCGAAGCAAAAACCCGCGAGGTACGCTCCCATTACGCACTTAGTCAGAAAAAGGAACGGAGACCACATCGTCAGTCTTCCTCCGGCCCGCTTCGCCTTCGCATCATCTTACCCCAAGCCTCGACAATTGGTGGGCGTAACGTCCCATAGCACTGATTGACCCTTCGACTCGGATTTTGAGTGCTAACGCCTGTGGGTGTTGAAAAAGTCCCTTCCACGGAACGCCTTTTCATCTGCGGCAGTGCCGCCCGTTTTCTTGTCTCCGTTCGACTAAGTGGTAGCCGGCAGAAACGGGGTTGTCGGCTGACTGAGGAAGCGCACCAGTCGCTTGATGTTCTGAGCTACCGCTGCCAGCAAGAACTGCTCGCGCACGAACCTGAGTCTGCGCAGACGCAAGCGCCGCAGGCCGATCTGATTTTTCAGTTCCGCGAACAAGCCTTCCACCTTCTTTCTCTGTCGCTGTGCTTTGGCGAACTCTGGCGTGTCGGCCAACTCCCGCGCACGTTGTCGGGCTGGTTCGTTCTGATGGATGATAAGACCCCGGAAGGCAGCACTGGTGCATTGGGGTCGGAGCGAGCATGGGCCACACTTTTTGCGCGTCCCGATGTAGTTGAAGGCTCGATTGCGATAAACTCGGCCACCGTAGTTGAGGAACTGGCCAGCCGGACAGAGGTAGCGATTGTTTTCCGCTTCGTAGGTAAAACGCTCGGGACCGAAGAAAGGACTTTTCTTTCGGTGGATGCTATCGCGGGTCCGCATGTAAGGAGTGATGCTGCGATCGGCCAGCCATTGCAAGAGCTCGCCGTTCCCGTAGGTCGTATCCGCCGCCACCGATTCCGGCTCTCGTCCTTGCCATGCGGCGAAACGTGTGCAACTGCTCGGAGCTTTTTGATTTTCTGTACTCAAGAGCCATCGAAGGTTCATAGTCTGGCCGATTTTCCAGCCAGCAGACATGGTCATCCACCATGTTGCGCGCCCGTTCCTCAGTCGGCAAAGGGTCGAGATAAAGTTTCGCAAGTTTGAGCGCCCGGGCGATGCGACCGTCGATGTCGTAACGCTGCTGAAAGTTGATGTACTCGAAGAGGTCGCCGCCAACCGTGCCTGCGGGAATGGAGTTGCCATACATGTCGATGCCCGCCAGTTGCGGGATCGCGCCTTCGACCGGCATCAGGCGTTTGCGAAAATATTCGTCGATGGTGGGGCTGAATGATGATTGATTCATGGCCAGAAATTTGCGTCCCCGACAGTTAAGACTTTCTGCTCTTCGATGCTCCTGCAGTCCTTCGGGCTCTGCGTCCTTGCCCTTGAGAACAATACACGTTTCCTGGGCACGCGGAATGAATTGGTCGTTGGCACGGGTTAATGCGCGCACCGGACAATAAGATCCCGCGAGGCATTCATGCTGACCGATCCCTTCAAGAATCGTTTCTGAACACAACTTGCGGTTTATGCACAATCGATTGTACGACTAGGTTTACCCCTGGGGCGTGCGCGCCTAGGAGGGACACGTGGTTTCACGAGAAGAGCTCTACGAATTAGTCTGGTCCGTGCCGATGATCAAAGTGGCCGAGAGTTTCCAACGTTTCGGGTAGCTATATGGCTCGGGTTCCTGAGACTCATCTGCTGCGGCTGATCGAAAAGCACATCAGCTTTGCCTTTGTGCGGGAGAAGCTGAAAGCGAGTTACAGCGATACCGGCCGTCCGTCGATTGATCCCGAGCTTCTGTTGCGCATCCTGTTGATCGGCTACTTGTATGGCATTACCAGCGAACGCAAATTGGTGGAGGAACTGCGGATGCACCTGGCTTGGCGGTGGTTCACGGGGCTGGGTTTCGATCAGGAAATTCCGCATCACTCCACGTTTTCCAAGAACCGGCATGGACGGTTTCAGGAATCGAAGTTGTTCGAGGAGTTGTTTGAGCAGATTGTGCGACAGTGTGTGGAAGTGGGATTGGTGCAGGGCAAGCATCTGTCGGTCGATGGCAGTTTCGTGGAGGCGAACGCGGCGAAGGAAAGTCGCATTCCGCGCGAGCAGCTAGGGGAAGCGGCACAAGTGAACCAAACCGTGCGTCAGTACCTGACAGAACTGGAGCAGCGAACCTGGTGCAAGAGCCAGTTCACCAGCAAGACCCGGGCTGCGCAGCGGAATCGCGGGAGCACAGACGTATGAGACCGGGGGTGAGGGGCGGAAAGTGATCAGACGCATCGATCCAGATTATCCGGATGCTCTGAAGCGACTTTATATTGGTGGAGTCGTACGAGTGGAGGTGCAGATTGCTCCCAACGGTACGGTAAAGAACACGAAGCTGCTTGGTGGAAGTCCGATTTTGGGACAGTCAACTATGAAGGCGATCAAGCAATGGAAATATGCTCCGACCGCTACGGAAGAGACTTTGACGGTGAAAGTCGAGTTCAATCCGCACCGGTAGGGAAGTGTTTTCACCAGAGAGAGCAGAGAGCACAGCCCACTTACAAACTCTATTCCTGACGAAGAGTCAATCTGTCGGTGATTTTAGAACATTTGCACGTTATCGAGCCTCAGCCTGCAGCTTGGTTGAGGACTCGGTCTTCAACAGTGTTCCGCCGCTGAACGCTGAGCCCATACGCGACCAGCTCCAGCACATAGTCCAACTCAAACGTTGCAATCGGTGTATACAAGTATGCGCGGTAATTTGGGAGCTGCACTTGCGCTTTGAGAAGCAGGTCGCCGGGCATACGCAGCTACAGTCCACATTGTAGATTGCTCACAAATTTACCCTAGAAAATCGATTAGTTCTTGACTCTCTGATTTCCTGGTGGTACCTCTTTTTGGCGCGTGCGAATTGTCTGGCGCGATCGCTTCTATCTCATTCCATCGGGAAGTCCAATGAAGTCCATATCCAGTTTCACGCCATTGATAATCGGCCGTTCTCCGCGACTTTTCTGTTCTCTTGCCGCCGCGTTGTTGCTGCTCGCTTCCGCCCTAGGGCAGACGGTTAACGTAGTTCAGACGAATCCTGATCAGTCGGCGCTGTTGAGTCCGCAACCTTCGCTGACTTTTTCACCGGGCGCTGGGAGCACGCTCGCCATCAATGTAGACGACACCATTCGTTACCAGATGCTGGAAGGAGTAGGCGCTTCGTTTACCGATTCGGCTGCCTGGCTGGTTTGGGAAAAGCTTACGCCCGCGCAGCGAAATCAGTTAATGCAGGATCTTTTCAGTCCTGAGGGGATTCACCTGAGCTTTCTGCGCCAGCCGATGGGCGCCACCGATCTTGCGCTGAGCAATTACACGTACGACGACCTTCCGCCGGGAGACACCGACCCGAATATGACGCAGTTCTCAATTGCGCATGATCAAGCCTACATTATTCCGACCATTAAGGCTGCCTTGGCGGTAAATCCTAAAATCAAGGTGCTGGCATTACCCTGGTCGCCTCCGGCATGGATGAAGACCAGTGGATCGACGAATGGCGGCACGCTAAATACGGAATATTTTTCAGCGCTGTCGAAATACTTCGTTAAGTTCATTCAAGCGTATGAGGCAAATGGGATACCCATCAACTACGTCGCCGTCCAGAATGAGCCTCTATATGAGAGCAGCGGTTATCCGACGATGTTCATGACGCCGCTGGATGAAGGCCACTTCATCAGCCATTATCTGGGCCCCGAGCTAATCTTGCAGCGCTTCAGAAACCAGGGATGGAACTTCGATCGTCAGAGCGCTTCTCCGACCGACGCGACCCCTGGAATTTTCGGCTACGAGCACAACTGGGACAACCCGCTTTATCCGGAACTGTTGCTGCGCAATCCAGAGGTGCGTCCGTATTTGGCCGGCATATCCTTCCATTGTTATGCCGGCAGTGTCGCCGACGCGCAGAATGCGATTCACTATCTGCAGCCCGGCACACCGATATGGTTCAACGAATGCACAGGCGGTTATTACGCGCCGGATTTCGCGACCAATTTGCCCAACATGGTTGAGGGTGACGTGATCGACGTTCTCCGCAACTGGGCGAAGAACGTGACTTT
>CAWDGL010000006.1:0-261775 GCA_963801885.1 uncultured Acidobacteriaceae bacterium | reverse complement strand
AAACCATCAGCCTCGCTGCAGGGGACGCTGGCAAGCGCGTCGAGTTTGCGAACGTCATCGATTGGACCACTCGCGAATCGAATCTCAAAGCGACGTTTCCGCTCACCGCTTCGAACCACGTTGCTACGTACAACTGGGACATTGGAACCATCGAACGTCCGACGGCTGAGCCGAAGAAATTCGAAGTGCCGTCACATCAATGGATCGATCTCACCGATGCCAGCGGCGAATTCGGCGCAACCATTCTCACCGATTGCAAGAACGGATCGGACAAGCCTACAGACAATACGATCCGCTTGACGCTGATCCGAACACCGGGCACCGCAGGAGGCTACGCCGACCAGGGGACGCAAGACATTGGCCACCACGAATTCACCTACGGCATTGCGGGCCACGCGGGCGGATGGCGCGACGCCCAGACCGACTGGCAGGCACAGCGCCTCAACGCGCCTCTCGTCGCGTTCCAGACTTCAAAGCACGAAGGGCCCCTCGGCCGAACTTTCTCATTGCTGAAGATCAGCAATCCGCGGATTCGTGCGCTGGCCGTAAAGAAAGCGGAAGACGGTGATGAGATCGTCATCCGATTGGTCGAACTGGATGGTAAACCGCAAAAGGACGTAAGAATTACGTTCGCCTCTCCGATCACCGCCGCTCGCGAAGTCAACGGACAAGAGGAACCGGTCGGTCCAGCGACGGTCAGCGACGGTGCGCTCGTGACTTCATTTCACGCGTACCAGCCGCGCACCTTTGCGCTGAAACTCGGGGCCGCACCCCAGAAAATTGCACCCGCGGAATCAACGCCGGTCTCACTGCATTACGACCTGGCGACCAGCACGAACGACGGTGCCCAATCGCAAACTGGCTTCGACGGCAAAGGCAACTCCTTCCCCGCGGAAATGTTGCCTTCGCAGATCACCTTTAACGGCGTGAAGTTTGAGCTTGCCGCCGCAAAAACAAATTCACCGAACGCCGTCACCGCCAAGGGACAAGTCATCGCGCTGCCGCAAGGCCGCCACAATCGCCTTTACCTGCTCGCCGCGTCCTCTAACGGCGATCAGAAATCCACGCTCGAAATCGGCGCGAACAGGGCAGAGCTGACCATCGAGGACTGGAGCGGCTTTATTGGCCAGTGGAATGATCGCGAGTGGAGTTCGAAAGACACATCGCACGACGACTATGGCGACATGATCGGCCTCAAGCGCAGCTACATCAAAGGCGCCGATCTGGCGTGGTTCTGTGACCATCGTCATGATGCGAAAGGCGTAAATATCCCCTATTCGTACTCATATTTGTTCGCCTATTCTCTGCCGCTGCCGGAAAACGCAAAAAACATAAAACTCCCGGCGAACGACAAAATCCGGATTCTGGCTATGTCGGTCGCGAACGAGAACCCGGAAGTAACACCAGCGCAGCCTCTCTATGACGTTCTGCCTTCGCCCAATGCCGGGCCCAGCGATTTCACTCTGTCGACCTCGTCAAACAGGATGTCGATATCGCAAGGCCGCGGTGGCAGTGCAAAGGTCTTCCTCATGCCGCGAGGAAGCTTCGAGGGCACTGTCACCTTGGCCGCCACCGGCCTGCCGAGCGGAGTCACCGCGTCCTTCAATCCACCGAGTACTTCCGGATCGAGCACGCTCACGCTCACAGCACAACGATCGGCCGCGCCTTCCAGCACAACCGTTACTGTCACGGCACAATCCGGCAATACGTCGCACACCGCTACGATTGCAGTGACGGTCACACCAATTCTTGCCGGTACCGTGCCCGTCGATCTGAGTTCCGCTTATAACATCACCGGCATCTACAGCGACGGCGCGAAGTTCTCGCCAGAGAACAGTCTTGACGGCGATGGCTCCTCATTCTCGGCTGAGGCGATTGGCAGAGAACAGGTCGGCGGCGACGTGATTTTCAAAATCGGCCCACCCAACGCACCTGATGTTGTCAGCGGCCAAACAGTGAACCTGCCGGAAGGAAAATTTTCCAACGTCAAGATTCTGGCGCTTGCAGTCAACGGCGATCAGGAACTCCAAACCTTCAACGTAACCTATGCCGATGGCACATCGTCCACGTTCTCTCAAAACCTGAGCGATTGGGCGTCGCCGCGGAGTTTCCCCGGAGAATCAGTGGCTTTCACTCTGCCCTACCGCCTGGTAAGCGACGGATCGAAGGATTCGAATACGTTCTATGGTTTTGCCTATTCCTTCAATCTCGACAGCAGCAAAGCAGTCCGTAGCGTCACTCTGCCGAGCAACAGAAGTGTTCTGGTGTTTGGTATTACTCTCTTACCGGCTCCCAAATAGTCGTTCGGCATTAATGTTTTGTGTCCCGGCTGCCCTTACAAAAGCTGCTGACAACGGCGTGACACGGGCAGCAACCCGTGATTATTGCCGGTGCCAGTCGGGTGTTTGAAAAGCGTAAGACCGAGTAGAATCGAACGAGTCATGCCCCGGGGTCTCTTCTCTGCTCCGAATTCAATGCGCGTTGCCAAAGCAGTCCGCAGCTGCTTTCTTGTTGGCTCGATTTCGCTCTTTCCCGTGCTCGAGGCACAGCCACAATCGAAAGCGAAGGCAGACGATCCTCGCGTGATGCAGCTCTACTCGGAGGCCAAAACGGACGAGCAAAGGGGTGACATAACCGGCTCAATCTCAAAGTATCAGTCGATTCTGGCCATCGCGCCAAGGCTGGGGCCTGCGTACAACAATCTAGGCGCACTCTATCTGCGACAGCACCAATACACCAAGGCCATTGCCATCCTGAAGCAAGGCTTGGAAGCGGATCGTTCTATGTATTCCGCGACCATCCTTCTGGGCGTCGCTTATTACGAGGAGGGCGATTATAAGGATGCGCGACAGCCGTTGGAGACAGCGGTCCGAGCGAATCCAAAGGACAACAACGCAGAACTTTATCTTGCCAAAGACCTGATCAAACTTGAGGACTTCGGCCCCGCCGCCACGCACTTGCAGGAGCTGGCCAAACGCGAACCAAACAATCAGGAGATCTGGTACATGCTGGGGAACGTGTACATCCAGCTTTCCGAAGCAGCTCTCGCGAAGGTTGACGCCATCGATCCTAATTCTGTGTTGTCTCACGAAATCCGCGGTGACGTCATGGCCAGCATGAAGAATTTCGATGGTGCGCTGGTGGAATACAAGAAGGCGGTTGAAATCGGTCCACAACAGACTGGTACGCACTATAAACTCGGCAATGCGTATTGGCAGCTCGATGCCTGGGCGGACGCGACGGAACAGTTTCAAGCGGAACTAGCCAATGACCCCGGAAACTGCAACGCACGATGGAAGCTCGGCGACATTCTGCTCGAACAGCATGTGCGTCCGGAAGAGGCGCTCGACGAAATCAATCAGGCTCTGCAGACTTGCCCATATCTGACGGAGGTCTTGCCGGACCGGGCCACCGCACTTATTCGACTGAATCGGTACGAAGATGCAGTGCCGGATTTGAAAACGGCAATCAAAGGCAACCCGAACCAGCCGCGACTCCACTTCATGCTGGCGCAAGCCTACCGCAGTCTGGGAAGAACAGCGGATGCCAACGCGGAAATGGCCACTTTTGGAAAGCTGGAGCAGAGTGCGCGCGAGGCAGAAGCAAGACACGCCGAAGAGGTGATGAAGGAAAAATCAAAAATACCCGATACGCCGCAACAGTGACGGCTACTTCGACCCCGCTCCGATGAGTGCGCTGGTCCCGACTCAAGTTCGGCCCTGTATGATGATGTTACGCCTGCGTACATCTTAACTAACGGTCCGAAAAATTTCCTCCCTGTAAAGCCGCGCAGCGATCGAATTCCGCTTTAGCTTTCGTTAAAAACCCCTCTTTTCGGTAGATCTGGCCGAGAATGTAGTGCAAGTGAACGGTGTCGGGTGAGAGACTCACCGCTCGTTCCAATTCCGTCTGCGCTTTCACAAGCTCTACGATCTGAAGGTAGGCCTTTCCCAATAATTCGTGACTTCGCGACACCGACGGGGCAATTTGCGTCGCCTCAATTAGTACTGGAATGGCGTCCTTGGGGCGATTTTGGTCCAAGAGCAGAGTGCCCAGAGCAAGGTAGGCTTCGACATCTTTGGTGACTGAACTTGTCTGCCAGTC
The DNA here is from genome assembly GCA_963801885.1 of uncultured Acidobacteriaceae bacterium. GTDB lineage: Bacteria > Acidobacteriota > Terriglobia > Terriglobales > Acidobacteriaceae > Sulfotelmatobacter. The sequence continues at coordinate 257,671 of CAWDGL010000006.1, read as the reverse complement.
GATTGCGGTTTGATACGCTTTGGTAGCGTCCGGATCGTCTCCGAATCCCGCATACGACAATCCCAGGTTCTCCTCAGCTTTCACGTTTGTTACATCGATCGCCAGGCATTTTTTGAATGCGTCGATCGCTTCCGTGAAGCGATTTTCGTTATATTTTGTGCGACCCAGCTGGTACCAGCCGTCGGAATCATCGGGATTCCATTGGAGAGATTGTGTCAGCCACTTATCCGCATCGATGGAATCACCGAGCAAAACGTAATCCATGGCAACGATCTTCAAATCGAACGCACTGGGTTTACGGTAGCGGGCTCCCGCAGTGAACTCGGTCAACGATTCTTTTGCTTTTTTTTCACTGAGCTCAATGAGGGACTTGGGGGGCGCAGCATAGACCGCATTCGGGTTGGGATCGGTCTGTTTCGCCCCAGCTTGAATTTCCCGATACAGGATATGACCAAGCAGAAAATGGGCGTCAGCCGAATCTGGCGCTCTCTTCAAGTCCTGGCGGACAACAACTTCGGCCTCGTTCAGTTGCCCCGTGTCCATCAGCGATTCTGCCTTTGCGAGGTTCAGGTCCGGCGACTTGGACAAGACTGTCGGCCGCGATACAGTTTCACTATTGTTCGGAGCTGGTGACGGAGCTGACGGCAGCGAAGAAGACGATTGAGCTGTTGCGCCTCTTGCCATCAAAAGGAAAACAGCAGCAAAACGAAGAGTGCGGAAACGGCGCTGCGGGCGAAAGAAGGTTCGCGAAGTGGACCATTCACAGATGTTTGCCTGAAGAGAAACCCATCCGTTCGGGGATGTTATATGGCTCTGCAACATCCGCTTACAAGATCCAATATTCATTTTAACTACGCGATAACTGCGCCCTTGCCTTCTCTTACAGTAACGATACAGTCGACTTTTGGCGGCATCACTTGCTCGATGAACCCACTGGGCCAATGGATCTCGACCTTGTCAATCTTATTCGATGATCCCAGTCCAAAGTGGGCCCGAGGGTCCGAACTGGAGCAATAGCTTCCCCCGCTGAAAATGTCCGCACGCTGACGAACTCCTCCCGCGGTGACAAAAACCTTCGCCCCGATTGCGTCGCGGGGGCTCTTTGGCCCGCCCACCAATTTCAGGGTGATCCAGTGATTCGCATTTTTCACTGCATTCCGAAGTAAAGTTGGTTCGCGATCGATGTTGTTGATCACCACGTCGATTTTTCCGCTGTTGAAGAGGTCGCCGAAGGCGGCACCTCGCGCGGGAATAACGACAGCGAGTCCTGAATCCGTCGCGGGGGGGACCTCTTCGAATTGCTGCCCGTTCAGGTTGCGAAAGAGCAGCGGTCTCTGCGCCCACGTAGTTCCCCAATCCGCTCCCTCCGCCTGAACATATACATGGCCGTTCACAGAAAAAATGTCCAACAAGCCATCGTTGTTGAAATCGAGAAAGCCGGCACCCCATCCCAGAAAGGGGATCGTGGGCTGCAGGAGGCCAGCTTGGGCCGTAACGTCGCTGAATTCACCATCTCCTTCGTTTCGGTATAGAGGTTTGTAATCGCTGGAGAATGTGGTTAGGTGAAAGTCGACCCTGCCATCTCGATTGTAGTCGCCGACGGCAATTCCCATGCAGGCTTGGGCGCGACCATCGGCGTTCAACGCCAGCCCGGACATGTAGCTGTCGTCTTTAAATGTGCCGTCATGGTTGTTTCGATAAAGAAAATTGGGGACGGAGTCGTTCGCCACAAGCAAATCAAGCCACCCGTCGTCATCCACATCCACGAAAACGGACGACCATCCGTACGCGCCATTCGAATCGGAAACGCCGGCTTTCGCACTCACCTCTGTGAACGTGCCATCGCCGTTGTTGTGAAACAGATGATCCTTTTCACCAACCAAGCCGAGCGGGCCACAAAAAACATTCACACCTCGAAACTCGCAGGAACTGGGTGGTACTCCATTCTTCCCCGCTAGCGCGGGATGATCGGGATCAAACTGGACATAACCGGGAACAAACAAATCCAGACGGCCATCGCGGTCGTAATCTCCCCAAGTCGCGCCCGTAGACCAGCCTCCAACTGCTACCCCTGCCTGTTCAGCGATGTCGGTGAATGTCCCATCGTGATTGTTGCGGTAGAGACGATTCTTGCCAAAGTTCGAGACGTAGATATCAGGCCAGCCATCGTTATCGAAATCTGCGACCGCGACTCCGAAACCCCAGCGCTCGTTGGCGACTCCGGCTTTTTCGGTCACGTCGGTGAAGCTACCATCACGATTGTTGTGGAACAACATGGCCCTTGGCGCGGGCTCAGTTCCCTTGAGCGCGGCAAATGTGGACCCGTTCAGCAGATAGACATCCAACCAGCCGTCGTTATCGTAGTCGGTCAGCGCGACGCCAGAACCGTCAACTTCGATGATCGTCGCCTTTTGCGACGTTCCACAGCGATGTTTGAAGGCAGTCAGCCCCGATTGTGGTGTGCAGTCCTCGTAGACAACCTGCGCCCCATCCACAAAACCGCCTGCGGTGATTGGGCGATGACGCTCGTCATACACGGGCGCATACTCACCGCCAGTGACGACTCCGGAGGGCTTGGCTGCTTTCGGTTGCTGGTGCTGAAAGTTCAGCGGAAATGCTCTGGCAAGAATCGGTGTAGCCATCATCGACAGCAGCGAAAACATCATCGAGCGGCGGTCTAGTCCCGCGTCTATCCGTTGCCCTGCGCACTCGCTTGCCATACGGCAACGCGCGAAGAGTCCTTGCAGCAGGTCGGCGGATCTTCTTGGTATCTCTTTCATCGATGCATCATATTCTTACTAGAATCTGGCGAGCCGTCCGCAGGTTTTTCGATCTGCATTTTGCGTCACCATGGACATTCTCGTCGGCTGAATCGACGTTTGCTCAGCGCTACGCTCGGTTGAGACAAAAGTTCAATTCGGGAGCTTGGAAAAGATGCTCTCTGTGTTATTGATCGCTTCTTTCAACGGCACTTGGATGATCTTTATACCATTGAATCGTTCAAGACCCTCGATTTGAACGTCAACAGCGAAGATGGCGATCTCTGCCTGACGAATGTCGTTCTCCGTCAGCTTGTTCTCGATTCCGATCGCACCCTGGGTTTCGACTTTGATCTCGTGTCCGTGATTTTTGGCTATCTTCTCGAGACGCGCCGCGGCCATATATGTATGAGCGATTCCTGTTGGGCAGGCGGTGACTGCGACAATCTTCATAGATCCGTCCTCCCATCCGTTGGGCTATGGGACGTTTTTGTACGAATTGGCTGGTGAACTATAGGAGACACCCCGAGACCGTTTTCGCAAGCGGCGACGTAATTGTCGACGCAGCTGCGAATCAGCGTGCGCTTAGTATGTGGGATTCTGGTCCGGCTGAAAACAGGAGAGATGAAACGTTTCTTGCACTCCGGTAACGTTTCTTCAGAAATGGTGCGAACCTACCTGGTTACGACCTCTTCACTAAACGCTCCAAACGCCCAATAGCAGTGCAAAAACGTTCTTCTCGCATGCTTCGCAGGTTTTCGGCAATGGCGTTTTATTTTTGCGTGCGCTTGTCTCGTTGCTCCGATGAGAGAACGTTACGTTAGTACAAGTAATGTTAAACAACTACTATTTCAATTTTCGATCGGTGGGGCCATACTTCCCGACAAAATTGATCGAGAGTGGGTCTCACAATTTTAATTCCTTCGATCGCTCAATTCGGAGCTAGACCAATCCTTTCGGCGCTATATAGCTCAGGTAGAAGTCGGGGCGCCTCTGGGAACTTGAGAGGAGAGCACTATGCATCTCGCCCGCGTTGCAGGTAACGGCACCGGTCCGTTCAGAGGGGCTTATATCGCTGAAGTTCAGGTTTTCAAAGGGCTGGACATGAAGGCAAAGCCCGGTCCAGATCGTTTGCAACGAGAGAAGCTTGAGGGATCACAAATGAACAGTCTGACAGGTCTTATCCGTGCTGTTGGCATCAAAGCGCAGCAGAGATGGATTTCCGGCTTGATGGCCGCAGCTTTTTTGTTGCTATTCATGCCCCTCCATTTGTATGGCCAGGCGGTCAGCAGAATTAATGGCGAAGTGACAGACCAAGCGGGGGCTATTGTTCCCGATGCGAAAGTAACAGTCACGAACGTGGACACTAACGTGTCCCGGACGACGACCACCACTTCCGCAGGGAACTACCTGGTGATTGATGTTGTACCCGGCACATATGTCGTCAAGGTAGAGAAAAGCGGCTTCAGGAACTCCGTTACCAACAACGTCGTCGTGGTGGGAGGTGCCACTTCGACTGCCAACGCCATGTTGCAGCCGGGCACCGTATCGGAAACAATTGAGGTCAACGCTCCTTCTGTTGAATTGCAGACGGAGCAGCCGGAGATTGGCACAACCGTGCCCGAGCAGCTCGCGCAAGACCTGCCGCAGTTGGTTCAGGGGAGTGTTCGACAGATCGACAATTTCATCTTCCTGGTACCTGGTGTTACCGGCAGCGGATTTAGCCATCGGATCAATGGGGGCGTAGACCAGCAGACGGAGGTCATGTTTAACGGTATTCCCGAAGCCTTTTCGGAAACCGCAGGCTACACATTTTGGAATCAGCCGCCGTATGACTCGATCAAGGACGTAGATGTGCTGACGGGCACGTTTTCTGCCCAGTATGGTCTAGGCCAAGGGGTAGAGCAGTATCACGCGAAATCTGGAACCAACGCGTTTCACGGGAATGCCATCTTCCTTTACCGGGATGACAACTATTTTGGCGCGCCCGGCGCTTATTTCGACACAAATGCAAACAACGCCGGAAAGGTTGACAAGCCCAACCAGGACATTGAAACCAACTGGGCCTTTTCTCTTGGTGGGCCGGTATACATACCGAAGGTGTACCACGGACGAAACAAGACCTTCTGGTATTTCGCCTATGACAGGTACAGAAAGTCCATCGCGCCAGCTCCGGTCACGCTGCCAACTCCAGCGGAAATTTCCGGTGACTTCAGCGGTTTGGTCAACCCGCAAAGTGGCGCTGCCATACCTATTTATGTCCCCATCGCCTGGGCCTCGAATCCATCCCTCATACCCGCGGGTTGCAATCCCGGCGCTGCGCCAGGTTCCCAGTGGCCCGGGAACAAAATTCCGACGAGCTGTTTCAGTCAAGTGTCGGCAGGCGTACTCAGTCAATATCCGCTTCCCGCACCGAGCAACTCGAACATAGTAAACAATTTCGTCCCCACGACCATCCCGCTGAACCTACAAACAAGTTACAGCATCAATATCGACCATAACTTAACCACCAAGCAAGCCATTCATGGCCTTTATTGGCGGCAGAGGTACCCGCAACCGAGCGGCACCGACTGGGTCGATAGCCCTTTAAACGGCCAACAGATTACCACCATATTGGGCCGAGGGCTTAACCTTACCTACTCGAACGCCATCAATTCCAGATTGGTGGTGACCGGCGGGTTCATGTACGTGTACCAGGGCAACGACTTCTTACCCTCAAATCTACTCAAGGGACAGTTCGCCGGGGTCCTGCCGTTGGGTATCTCGGGGCAGCCGAATGTGTTTCCGAGCATTGGTTTTGGCGGCGGCGGGTGGGAGCCGATAAGCTGGGGACCTGGAAACGGCCTGTCGTCAACCATCAACCACAAGAAGGGGTTCTCGTACCTGGGTAACGTGCTCTACATAAAAGGCCGGCACACCATGAACGCCGGTGTGGACCTTCGAACGACACACCAGGACGACTACGAATGCGGGGGATCTACAGGCCAGCCGGGTTGCTCGGGTGTCATCAATTTCACGTCCAATATCACGGCACAGCCCGGTGATACTACTGGCTCTACCACCGGAAATGGCTTTGCGAGCTTCTTGCTTGGCGATGCCACTACGGGCGGAAGAGGCGGTGCAGGCAACACTAACCTGAGCAACACCTACATTGCTCCGTATTTCCAGGATGACATTCAGCTGAGATCCAATCTTAAGGTGAACTGGGGAATTCGCTGGGACCTGGCATTTCCTTTCAAAAATGATTTTCACACCAACCAGCTCACATTCTTCGATCCCAATGCGGTGAACTCCACTGAGATCAACCCATTTAACGGCCAGCCCCTTCTCGGTGCCATGGCGGAGTTGGGAACCTGCAACGGGTGTTCCGGCTGGAGTCAGCAAACCATGAACTGGCACCATTTCAGTCCCCGCGCAGGCTTTACCTATCAGTTGAACCCCAAGACGGTGGTGCTCGGCGGCGCCTCGTGGTACTGGCTGGATACTGGTTCCTTTGAATACGGCGTTAACAAGGTCGCCGTAAACTACGGGAACAACCTGAACGGCGTTGTCTCAATTGGCGCGCCGCCCGGCACGCAGATTCCCGGCATGGGTCAATGGGACACAAATCCGCTGCCAGGGTTGCCGTCGGTTGGCTTTAGTCCAACATCTTTCAATGGCACGTCGATTCTCGGCTATGCCCAGGTGCACGAGCTGCCGAAAACGGTCAACCAAGCCTACGATGAGCAATTTGTTGTTGGCGTTCAGCGCGAACTGCCTTGGAACACGTTCCTTTCGGTTCACTATGTACACACGCACGACGTACACTTGCCGGCGACACTCGAGTCTGCGAAGCAATCGCTTAACTACAGCTTTGTAAAATCAGTTTGCCCGCAAAATCCGAGCGTGAACCCGCCCAATACGGCCGACTGCGTCCTTGGACAGCCATGGAACTCTGCGGCTGCCCAGGCATTCATGCAATCCCAAGGAACGTTCGGTCTGGTCTCGGGCGGCTGCGGGAGTGCAGCTGGCCCTTTATATGCCCCCTATACTAATTTCTGCTTGGAACAGTCCCCCGGTGCCGGCGGCGGTGACAACATTTCACTCTTCCAGGCTGAGCTTCCTTATCCACACATGCCTTTTGTCACCAACAACTTTGACACTTCTGGCGCGGATAAATATAACGCGCTCCAGGTCAGCCTGCAGAAGCGCACCGGGGCCGGTTTAACCTATCTTGTGTCTTACACTCTGTCGAAGTATCTAACAAATACAGATAGCGGTTTCTCGACCTTTAACTTTAGAGGCATCGATCCGAATAACCCTAACCAGGAGTGGTCCGTAGGCGCTAATAATCAGAAGCACGTGCTTACCCTGGCCGGTGTCTATGAACTGCCGATCGGGCCCGGAAAGAAGTTTTTGAACGGCCCAGGTTTAGTGCGGAAGAACTTGCTCGGTGGATGGAAGGCTACAATGACCAACTACTACGAGAGTGGAGTTCCGTTGCGCATTAGCGCCTGTTACGACCAGTTCGACTGCGATCCCCTGATTGGCAACATCTTTGTGGGCAACCGGCCGAACCTTCTATCAAACAGCTTCCACATCAACTGGCACAACTACTACAAAGGGCTGCCCGTCATCAATACCTCAGCGTTCGCTCCGCCCGGGGACTGGACCATTGGAAACATGAGACCCACCGTTGATGGGCTGTCGGCGCCGCCATACTTTGATGAGGATATCTCGTTCGGCAAGAGGTTCTACTTTGGCGAGCGCTTCAGCGGCGACTTGACGATCCAATTCTTCAATGTGCTCAATCGCTTCTCGTTGAATAACACCCCTGCCAATGGAGCGGGAATTCAGTGTTTCGATGGAAATGTTTTGAACCAGACCCAGTACAACACTGTTAGCACCTCCACTTTTGGCTTAGCGGGTTTCAATGGACAAAACTGTCAGGGGAACACGCCGAGAAGAGGCCAAGCTCAGTTTAGGATATACTTCTAGCGGCCGATCCCAAGGAACCAGGTTTTCGTTTCTTGTTTTTGACGGCAGCGCATATTCGAACGCCGGGGCCTTCGGGTCCCGGTTCTGTTTTAGGGAGGGCGCGATGAACGCGGAGACCGACTTTCTTTTCCATTCGAACACTCTCTCAAAACCACTTGCCCTGCTTCTAGGCCTGCTTCTGGGGGCCACTCTGCTTTGGGCTGGCGATAAACCCTGGAAGGCCAAACCGTACCAGCAATGGAACGAGAAGGAGCTGCAAGCTATTCTCACCGATTCACCGTGGGTGCGGGTAACTCCGATACAACGCTCGTGGCTCACCAGTCCCGAGAGGGACATTGCACCCCAGGAGCGGAGTAGCGGCGGCGTCAAAGGACAAACGCCCGCTACGAGCCCAGCGACTGCTCCGGTTGGCGCCGGCGAGGACATGCAAGAGATGAACGTCCAGGTTTACTGGCAATCATCTCGCGTAATGCGCGCCGCCACGGCGCGCCAGGCCGTTCTGCACGGCGAAAAAGTGGACGTTGACAAATATGTGAGTGAGCCTCAGGGCGAGTATCAAATTATCGTACGCATGCAAGACATGACCCCGTTCCGACAGCGCGACGAGAAGTTTTTCCAGGACAATGCGTTCCTGCTGACGAAAAAGGGCAAAGATAAAATTTCGCCCACACATGTCGTCTATGAAAAAAACTCGACGGGATTGGTGGAGGACGCCGTCTTTTTCTTTCCCAAAACCACCTCATCGGGCGCTCCTACAGTGTCCGCCGACGAGACCGATGCGCAGTTCTCCTGCAAGATTGCCGACACTACGGTGCGCGTCGGATTCAGGCTTCGGGACATGGTGGATCAGTCTGGCCCTGCGCTATGATCGGATTTTCCCGGATTCGATCCTGCCGGGCACCAGGTTCCGGCTGTTTCCCTTTGAGGGCCGAGCAGCCGCGGCCCGATAACCCTCGACGGGGGAATTCTCGGTGCTTTCGGTGGTCTGTTACGTGAAACCATGGACCCATCTTGCGCATCCTGCGTCAGTCGCCCCGGGCGCCCGGCGGAGAGCGGCCTCTTGGATTCTGGCGCATCTCCACCTTTTATGCTTCCTCTCGCTTTTCGAAAGTTCAGCTGCACGAGCACAGACCTCTCCGGCCCCAGCGCAGCAAAGCACCTCCTCCATCACGGGCACGGCACCGAAGGACATAGATTCAGATTCATCTGTTACCAACAATGGTGTCAACGCTGAGCCTCTGACGCCTGATCCCGCACTTGCTCAAGCGCGCTTGTTGCTGAAACAAGGCAAACTGACCGAAGCCGAAGCCGCCACAAGGACGCAGTTGCACGTGTATCAAGACTCCGCGGCCCCGCACTTTTTGTTAGGTTTCATCTTGTTTCGCGAAGTCCAGGGGAAATGGCTCGAAGAAGCGAAAGAGGATAGCGAAGAGGTTCGCTACAACAGCGGAAATCTGAGTGGCTCTCTGGTTCAGTATCGCGATCAGAAGGTTAAGGAATCACTTGCAGAATTTACCGCAGGAGCGAAGTATCACGCCCCGAGCGCTTTTGATCTGAAAATCGTGGCGCTGGATTACCTTCTGCTCAAGGATTACCGAGACGCCGATCATTGGCTAGGGCGCTCGCTACAGTGGGATCCCCGAGACCCGCAGGCCTGGTACTACTTCGGGCGAACGAAATACAGCGAGAGCCAGTTTCCACAGGCGATTGAAGCGTTCACCGAGTACTTAAAGCTCGAACCGCATAACCCCCAAGCGGAAAGCAACGTGGGGCTATCGTACGAGGCCCTCGGCAAGCGCGATCAAGCCGTCCAGGCCTTTGAGAATGCGATCGCATGGGAAGCAGAAAGCACAGCTAAGGACCCTGAGCCATTTATTGAACTCGCGCATCTTTACCTGAACCAAAATCAACCGGAAAAAGCTGTGCCCTATCTCACGCAGTCGATCGACATTTTCCCCAAGGTATCGAAAGCACACAAGGAACTGGGAAGAGCTTACTCGCTGCTACATCGCCTCCCCGAAGCGCAGGCGGAGCTCGAAAAAGCGGTAGCGCTCGAACCAGCAACGGCTTCCCTGCACTGTATGCTGGGCAAGATCTATCGGCAAGAAAGCAAGGTGCCCGAGGCCCAGGCCGAATTTGAGCGCTGTGAGGCGCTCGAGCGAACGCCATCGTCAACAGAGGAATAAACCAATGGAGAGCGTGTCGGGCAGGAGAAAAATGCGGACACTAAGAACTCTCTTTGCCCGATTGCTGGCGCAGCGCGCATGTTGCTGGGAATTCGTCCCGGAAATGGCGCTGCGTTTGATGGAGCTGCCGTCGGCGCTCTTTCTTGTTTTCTCTCTGTTGGTTCCGATCATACCTCTGTCTGCGCAGACAAGCACGCCCAACCCGATCGGCACAGCAAACGGGGCACAAAACCTGAAGGCGGCGGAAATAAAGTTTACGGATGTCACCGCGGCGCTCGGCGTGAATTTCCGAAATCTTGCCTCCCACACGTCGAAAAAGTATTTGATCGAAACCATGGGTGGCGGCGCCGCGCTCTTCGACTACGATAATGACGGCCTGCTAGATCTCTTTCTCGTCAATGGAGCGCCGCTCGCCGACCCCACTCCCAAAGGGACGATTCCGCAGAAAACCGGCCAGCAATACTGGAATCGTCTGTACCACCAGAAGCGTGACGGAACCTTCGAGGACGTCACGGAAAAGGCGGGGCTCGCAGGAGCGGGCTACGGCATGGGCGTGGCCGTAGGCGACTACGACAACGACGGCAATGATGATTTATTTGTTACTGCATATGGTGGCAACCGTCTTTATCACAACAATGGTGACGGCACGTTCACCGACGTCACGGAGAAGGCCGGTGTCGGTGGTGATGGATGGTCCACCAGCGCGGCTTGGATAGACTTGGACAATGACGGACTGCTGGATTTGATTGTCCTGCGTTACATGGAGTGGGATTTTGGCGATATCTGGTGCGGTCCCCACCAACCTGGCTTCCGGTCGTATTGCGATCCCAAGCTCTTCCCTCCAGCGACCCCTCTGGTGTATCACAACGACGGCAATGGCCGGTTTACTGAGATCTCGAAAAAGATTGGTCTCTCCAAACCAGGCAAGGGACTGGGAATCGCCTTTGCGGACTACGACCGGGACGGACGACTGGATATTTGCGTCGCAAATGACGGAATGTTCCAGTTCCTCTACCACAACAAGGGCGATGGCACATTTGAAGAAGTTGGACTGATGACGGGTGTGTCTGTGGATAGTGAGGGCGGAACGTATGCCGGTATGGGCGTGGACTTTGCTGACTACGACAATGACGGACTGCCCGATTTGCTCATCACTGATCTCGGCAACCAAACCTACGCGCTATATAAGAATAACGGTGACGGTTCCTTCGCTTACACAACATTCGAAAGTGGGCTTGCGGACATTACTCGGCCCCACTCAGGGTGGGGGTTTCGTTTCATGGACGTCGACAACGATGGCTGGAAGGACTTGCTCATTGCCCAAGGACACGACATGGACAATGTTGAACTGACCACTCCCAATTTGCACTACCGTGAGCCACCCGCTTTGATTCGCAATACGGAAGGAAAATTTTCGGATATTTCTCGATCAGGGGGTAGCGTTTTCAACGAGCCTTGGGTAGGGCGAGGCATGGCTGTCGGCGATATCGACAATGATGGCCGCCTGGACGCGGTGATTACCACGAACGACGGTGCGGCGCACATTCTGCACAATGAGACCCCTGCCCGGAATCACTGGCTGATTCTGAAGCTGGTGGGACACCGCAGCAACCGAGATGCGATCGGCGCTGAAGTGAAATTGACGACTTCAAAGGGCATTCAGTTCCAAACCGTGACGACCGCCGGCAGTTATCTTTCGTCGAGTGATAAGCGCGTGCACTTCGGCCTGGGAGCAGAGGGAGCGGCCGAGAAAGTGGAGATCCGGTGGCCGAGCGGAATCATGCAAGTCCTGGAGGCCGTGCCCGCCGATCAGATTCTCCAGGTGGATGAGCCGTTGGGTGGGGAGGCATCGCGCGGGGCGGCAAAGCATTAACACTGCCAAACTCACGTACGCAGTAATGAGCAAGACCAGCGACAATTCCAAGCATCGACCACAGCCATGGAGAGCCAGACAGCCAAAAATACTATCTCGGATTTGCGCAGGCGCTGGCTCGTGTTCGCCATCTTGCCAACTCTGTTCCTATCGTTCAATTCAACCACGATCTCGATCGCGCAATCGGGCGGCCGAGAAGAAGTTTTGCTTCGCGTCATCGTGGTTGATACCGAGAATGAGGCAAAACAAATTTTGGAAGAACTGAAAAGCGGCAAAGAATTTGGAACCATTGCCAGGAACAAATCCGTTGATCCAAGCGCCGGGGATTTTGGTTATCTGGGAAAAGTGGATCTGGCCACCTTGCGACCTGAACTACGAGAGGCTCTCCACGGGCTTGGACCTGGCCAAGTGACGAACGTTGTGAAGGTGCCGGGCGGATACGCCATTCTTAAAGTCCTTCCCGCGAGTGAGGGCGCGGTGGGGCAAGGCATGGGCGCCAACCGGGATCTCCCACTTTCTGGGAAGGGAAGCATTAAGTATCCCGTCGATGTTGCAGGACAGGTCATTGCAGATTTGGCTTTTCAAAAGTATCCGAAGCCGGCAGGATGGGAACAGAATCTCAAAGAAGTTTGCGAGATTCGCCAGAAATCACTGTCGCTTATGGAAGACCGTCTTGAGACTAAGCTACATTCAGCGCCGGCCGGTTCGACCCTGGACAATCCTCTCGATCTGATCCAGGCACACTACGCATTGGCCCAAGTCGAAGCCTACCAGGGCAAGATGGACGAAGCGGTGGCGGAGTGGGAGGCGGCGTACAAAATCGCTGTGGCCTCGGTCCCCGCGGGAGTCGCTCAGCTGGAGGCGGTGCTGGGCGTCGCTTACTTGCACAAATCTGAGATGGAGAATGACGTTTACCGCAATCCCGCCGACAAATGCATCTTTCCTCCTCGTCCCGGAATGAAGTACGACCAGGTCGCGGATTCTGCGAAAGCGGTGGAACATTTTCTGAAATATCTTTCCCAAAAGCCTGACGATGTACAGACGAAGTGGCTGCTGAACCTCGCATATATGACGATGGGGGAATATCCAGTAGGTGTTCCCGAGAAATACCTCATTCCAGCGAGCGCGTTCGCCGCAAAGGAAAACGTCGGAATGTTTACCGATGTGGCTAGCAGCGCCGGAATTGATGTTGTTTCGATGGCCAATGGGGTCGTCGTGGATGATTTCGACAATGACGGCCTGCTGGATGTGATGATTTCCAGCTACAACGTGTGCGAACCGCTGCACTACTTCCATAACAACGGCGACGGCACATTCACCGACCGTACCGCTCAGGCAGGGCTTTCCGATCAACTCGGAGGCCTCAACATGATTCAGGCCGATTACAACAATGACGGCTGCATGGATTTCCTGGTGCTGCGCGGCGCATGGGAGTTTCCAGTTCGCAAGTCCCTGCTTCGGAACAATTGCGACGGAACCTTCACCGACGTGACTGCCGCAGCCGGCTTAGCTGAGCCGACTCGCACTCAAGCGGCAGTCTGGGCGGATATTGACAATGACGGTTTCGTTGATCTTTTCGTCGGCAATGAGAATGGGCCGGCGCAGCTTTTCCGCAATCGCGGCGATGGCACCTTCGAGGACATCTCCCATGCTTCAGGTGTGGATAAGATTGCCTTCAGCAAAGGCGCAGTGGCGGCGGACTATGATAACGATGGCTACGTCGACTTCTACGTTTCCAACCTTTACGGCGCAAACTTCCTGTTTCACAACAATCATGACCGGACATTTACGGAGGTGGCGCAGAAAGCGGGCGTCCAGTTGGCCGACTCCCAGAGCTTCGCCAGTTGGTTCTTCGACTACGACAATGATGGCTGGCCGGACCTGTTGGTCAATAGCTTCTACTTCTCCCCCGATGAATCCCTGCGAAGTTATCTCGGACTTCCCTACAGTGCCAAGACGCTGAAGTTGTTCAAGAACATGAAAGACGGAACATTCAAAGACGTGACGGTAGAAGTGCATCTGGACAAGGTGTACGCTCCCATGGGGGCCAATTTCGGTGACGTGGACAATGATGGCTTCCTGGACATCTATCTCGGAACCGGGGGGCCGGAGTACGGCTTTTTACTGCCCAAAGTGCTGCTCCGAAACCAACAAGGCAAGTCTTTTGCGGATATCAGTTCGTCCGCCGGGATCGGGGATCTGCACAAGGGGCATGGTACGGCGTTCGCCGACCTGCGCAATGCTGGACATGAAGACATATTGGCGTCCATGGGAGGGGCCACGCCCGGGGATGCGCACGCCTTTCGGCTCTTCGCAAATCCCGGAAATGGCAATGACTGGATCGATATCAAGCTGATTGGCGTGAAAACCAATCGCAGCGCCATTGGCGCGCAGATCAAACTAACGGTTGAAGATAACGGCAAGGGAACGCGCACAATCTTTCGGACCGTAAATAGCGGTGGGTCGTTCGGCGCTTCTCCGCTCGCCCAGCATATCGGCCTCGGCAAGTCGGCGCGTATCCTGAGCGTGGAAATCTCCTGGCCCGTATCGAAAACGGTGCAACGTTTTCAGGATGTGGGCCCAAATCAGTTTATTCAGGTCAGCGAGTTTGCCAAGGAGTTCAAAGTGCTGACGCCAAAGCGATTTGAGTTCAGCGCGAAAGCAGGTTCGGCGGCAAAGCGGAACTAAAACCTGCCGCTTCACCTCAGCTACGGTAACGAGCGATGAAATTCGTTATCCTCATTTCGGTTCTGCTCACATCCACCCCTTCGGTTTGGGCTGCGGCGCAGTATGCCGCAGGAATGGTTTTGAAAGTTGATTTACAGCACAGGACGATTCTCTTGTCATTCGAGTGTATTCCGGGTGACATGCCTGCCGGCATGGCCTCCTGGCCGGACGAAGCTGAGTTGCTGCACTCGTTGTATATTGTGGTTCTCGATCGAGACGGGCGGCTGGCGGCCAATATCGAAGGAAATCAATTCACCGCACAGCAGCTTGGCGATTTCATCGAAGTGATACCGAAACAATAGCTAAGCTAGGAGAATCGATTGATGAGTCGGTTGCCTTTGAGGGTTAGCGAACTCACGCTGCTCATTCTTATCACAGTCCTGTCATCTCCGCTCTCTGGCGAAGGCTTGGATTTCGCGGGGCAGCAGACGGACATCAAAACGGCAAGCAAAACGAAGGATGATGCGGCTGATAGATCCGAGTTGATGAAGCCAATCGCGAACGGCAATCAGGCGATGCAGGATGCCCAGGCGATCCGGCACCAACTTCAGACGGCAACGAGTGATCAAAAGCCCGCGCTGATTGTCAAGATGAAGGAACATTATCAGACGGCGATTACGGAATATGAGCTGGCGCTCGAAGAGACGAAAGTGAGGGATGAAAATGGCCTCCAGGTGATCGGCCTAATTGGAGTGATACGCAATGGTTTGGTGAGCAAAGAGAAAGCAGTGGATATGCTGATGCAAGACAAGGATCTCCCGGTCATTTTGAGCAATCTCGGGCTGGCCTATGGCGGCATAGGGCAATATCAGGAAGCTATCAACACGCTTGAGCAAGCATTAACGCTGAAGCCGGCGGTGGCCACGTACGTGGCCACGTACATGGAACTCGGAACAGATTTGGCGCAGGTGGGCAAAACGCCAGAAGCGACTGCGGCCTGCGACAAGATTCCAACCGTGGATCCCACAGCGAAAAATACGCAGGCAGCCTGCTACAAGAATGTCGCCATTGTGCTCACGAACAAAGGAAAGGAGCCTGCCGCAATTGCTCCGCTTCAGAAGGCAACTCTACTTAATCCGAAAGATGTGTTGGCCTGGAAACTCTTGGGAGACTCCCTAAGCAGCACTATCACTTCCGAGTCGCAGGACGGGAAAATCGTTTTTGTCATTCCGCCGGGAACCCTCGAGGCTTACCAGAGATGCCTTCAGTTGGAGCCAAATGGGCCATACGCAGGAGAGGCAAAGTCGGCTCTGGATGGGTTCGCGCAGTTAGCGAAGTCGCCGACGGAAAGGAAAGAGAAGAACTGATCGGAGGGGTGTGTGTTGAAGCGCCAACCGCTTTCGTTTGTCCCAGGCCTCTCGCCGAGGCGAGAAAAGAGACGAGCATAGGCCAGGTCGCGGGAGCTGAGCCCAGGAAAAACCTGTGCAATTTCGTTCTCAGCAACTCCCTTGCGAAAAAGAGGAGCAACAACGCTGCAAGAGCATCGGCGAGAGGGAATTGTGAAGAGGGAATTTCCGGCGGAGAACCTGGCTCTTCCGAATGTCATTAAAATTTTCCGGTAAAATATTGATAATAAATGAGATATTGGTGGAGGCGGCGGGAGTCGAACCCGCGTCCGAAAATGTTACTGGTCAAGAGAACTACATGCTTAGTCGTGTTCATGCCCTGGGCATTACCCCAGGACGTTCGCGGCGCGCGCTCAGAACCGACAAGAAACGCGATCCGCTAGCCTGAGATCTTAGCCTTCCGTCCCAGACGTAGACGGAAAGAGCAGCCCGCTGTGTGACGTCCTTTGGAGGCCCACGGGCGAAGCCTCCTGGGACGGCTGCCTAAACTAGTTAGGCGGCGTATGCCATCTGTTGATTGGCAATTATCATTTTCCACGCGATTACGGGTGTGTGGACCCCGGCATGCCTCTTGGCCGCAAGCATCTCCGTCGAAGCCGTGACGCCCCCACTGGTGGGATGGCCTTGCAAAAGAACTCCTTCCACACTAGGTTCTACCTGGCGGGAAGTCAATTCATTAGATGACGGGCAGCCATCCGAGGTTCCGGCTGTGCTGATGGGGTATCCCCCTCCCGCCCTCCCGCCCTCCCGCACCTCGAATCTTTAGATTCATCCGTTTAGCGGGGAAAATCGCTCCAAAATCTGTGTTTCAAAGGACTTAGATACTAAAATATTTGAAACAAAGGACTTACGGCCCGACGATTTGCGCTGGAGCGAACCGTCACGCCTTCGGCCATAATTTCAGACTTGAATTGTGGAGCGCAAGGGCAGATGTCACAATGGGGCCTGTGGAAAAGTGAGGGTCGAAGCACGGCCGGTCCCGCGCTCTAAAACGGAATGTCCTGGTCGGTGAGGGTCTTCGGCCTTAATGCTTTTCGCCGCTTGCAGCGCAACGTTAAAGAGCATTCAGCTACGACCCGCTCTACGAGCTGACGCAAGTAACCCAAGGGTCGAGTACTACGGAGAGCTACAGCTACGATGCGGTCGGGAATAGACTGTCATCATCCGCAGTGCCGAACTACAGCTACAACTCGGCAAACGAGCTAACATCCAGTACGGCGGGCAGCTATACGTACGACGCAAACGGCAATACCCTCTCCGACGCCCAGGGCCGCAGCTATACATGGGATTTTGAGAATCGGCTGACTCAGGCCGTCGTCCCCGGCACCAACGGTGGAACGACGACATTCAAGTACGATCCTTTCGGCAGGAGAATCCAGAAATCCGGCCCGCTGGGAACAACCAATTACCTCTATGGTGAGACGGATGCTGGCCGTAGCGCTGCGAACGTCATCGAAGAGGTGGACAATAGTGGAAATGTCCTCGCTCGATATGTGCCAAATCAAAGCTTAGGCATTGATCAACCGCTCGCTGAATTGCGGCCCGGAACAACAAGCTATTACGAACAAGATGGGCTTGGTTCCGTGACAACACTGAGCACCGCTGCTGGCACACTCGCGAACACCTACACATATGATTCCTTTGGCAATCTGACGGCCTCCACCGGCTCGGTCACCAACCCTTTCCAGTACACCGGACGGGACTATGACCCTGAGACCGGGCTTCGCTATTACCGAGCCAGATACTACAGCCCTGCTTTCGGTCGGTTTGTCAGCGAAGACCCGATAGGCTTTGACGGCGGCGACTCCAATCTGTATCGGTACGTTTGGAACTCCCCGATCAATTTTAGAGACCCGTTCGGAATGTGGGGAGTCGGCGCTACAGGTGGCGCGAGTGCTGGCGGTGGCGCCGGCTGGGGAGGAGGCTCTACGGGCGGCGCGGGGATCGGGGTTTTCGGCGGCGGGCCGGGCGGGGTTAACGTTGGAGTGACTGGCACAACAGGTTCATTTGGTGGCGGATTAAATCATGGTGGGGCGTATCCCGGCTTCCCGGGAGGAGGGGCGAACGGCGTTGTGGGTGGTTACGCGGGATTCGGAGGCGGTGGTTTCGTTACCAATGCGACGAGCGCCTGTCAGCTTCAAGGTCCCTTTGATACCACTATAGTTAACTTCTGGGTTGGTGAGTTCCAGTATTCTTCGTCTGGTAACGTCAAAATCGGGTCGCTCACGTTTGGGCCTGGCGTCGGAGCTGGACTCTCGTATTCATCTACGACAACGGCGAGTGCGACTTTGGCCGGTCGGAGTTGCGGATGCTGATTCGCCCCCGAGGGGACCGTGTGCTGCGATACCTCAAATATGTTGCTGCGTGGTTAGCCCTTGCGCTAATCGTTGTGACGATCATGGGCAGAGATTTACTTAGCTATTGCCGACTTCGCGGCAGCGGAATCTTGGCAGAAGGGATAGCTGTGGCAAGAGCCCCTCACGATCAAATCAAGTACTCATTTCAAGCCGGTGGCCGCGAATATCAGAGCGTGGGGATGACGGGATTCGGAACGCCACCCTCCGGAAAAATATCCATTGGTGATCGGTTGCCAGTATGTTATCTACCGAAGGATCCAGAAGTGAATTGCCTTGGGAGTCCAAGGGAGTTATTCTCCAATGAGCTACCACCAGTGCTGCTGGCAGTGATTCTCTTCCCAACTATGATCATAGGTGTGGCTGTTTTCCGATACGAACGACGCATAAGAGGGCTTGGCCGAGGGTAGGAGAGCATACTATCGAGCCAGATACTACAGCCCTACGTTTGGCCGTTTTGTGAGCGAAGATCCAGCGGGGTTCCGTTTCGGCTCCAATCTTTACCAATACACTTACAACTCGCCGACGAATTTCATCGATCCGCTGGGTCTTTGGCCAGGAAGCGGGACGGTCTCAATCGGTGGGACGATTAACGTCAGTCTCGGTCCCCTCAATTTCCAATATTCAGGCGGCTTTGCAGTGGACGTGAATGGAAATGTAGGGGTGTACAACACTTACACTCCGTTTCCCGGAGGGGCATTCCCATCTGGCGACGTGAGCAACGTTGGAAATTATGGCGGCTCTGGCTATCCATATGACTTTCCACAAACGAGGCCAGGATCGACACCGGTCTCAATTGGTATTTAGGATTAGGGCTGAGTGTGGCCGGTTCAAATGCACACACCATATGCTCATTGGGGGGGCCATTTATCAGCGGAAGCGCGGGTGGCGGCGAAGGAGTCACGGGGAGTGCAGATGGATTCGGTGGTACCGATTCGCAGGGCAGGGTGGTCGTAGGTGGTGGTGCGACAGTCGGTACTGGAGTTGGTTCAGGTGCGAGGACAGCTGTGAACATCACCAACACCGAAATAACGCCGTTGGCAGGAAGAAAGACCAGCTGTCAGTAGTGCGCTGTTGAGAAGGGGACTCGGTATGGTAGGAGTACCAGCACGGTTCAGGCTCTCTGAGTTGCCACTGTGGCGCAAGGTGTCGATGGCGTTAGCGGTCGGATTGTTCTTTTGGATTGGATACACCAGTTTCTCCAAAGAGGCCGAGATATACGCGTCAGCTCCGTCTGCTCCGATAGCGGCGACGCGGCAGGTCTCGCCTGTGCATGTAAACCACGGCTACCTCCGCTATGTAA
Organism: uncultured Acidobacteriaceae bacterium; assembly: GCA_963801885.1. Taxonomy (GTDB): domain Bacteria; phylum Acidobacteriota; class Terriglobia; order Terriglobales; family Acidobacteriaceae; genus Sulfotelmatobacter. The sequence goes on along the minus strand of CAWDGL010000006.1, from coordinate 238,146 downwards.
CGCCCGAAATAGCTGAAAACCTCGCATTTTGGAGACAGGCAATGGTACCGAGCGTAGGAGCGCTCGCTCTGATAGTGGGGGCTCTGCTACTGACATACCGGGGCGACCGCCGGGCGCGAAGTGGCTGAATTTGGGTCTGGGCAGTTCTATCGGGCCAGATACTACAGCCCCACCTTCGGCCGCTTCATCTCTGAAGACCCGATAGGGTTCGGCGGGTGGCCCAGCCTTCCGTGTTTTCGTTCCCGCTACGGAACTGTGGGTGCCCCGCTCTTGCGTTCTGTGCAAGGGCGGGTACGATGCGGCCGGTACCATGGGGGCTTGTCATGCCCAGCGGACTGCATCGCACTTACGGCGCGCATCACCTGCACTTTATCACCTGCTCCTGCTACCGGCGATTGCCTTTTCTGAGCACCGCGCGCAGGCGCGACCTCTTCCTCTCGATTCTGGAACGTGTAAATCAGGGATGGCCCATGATTTCGTTCCGGCATCGGGTGGCGTAGCTTCGCAGCCGCAGGTCCTTCGTGGTACCCGCCCTTCGCAAAGAACGCGAAGAGCGGGGCACCCATGGTGTTAGTGATGCCAGCAAGACAAAGCTTGGGCCACCCGCCCGTTGGGACTAAGACGTTTCCACCACAGCGGGCAGGGTCATTTCGTCGGAGCACCGGGGCTGAAGCCCGTCCTGATCTTCTTCTACGCGGCGCTGAAGCGCCGCTCTTCCACGGTGCTGCGCGCGTTTGGGAACTGCCCCGCGCGTTTGGGAACTGCCCCACTCAAGCCAACGTCGGGCTTGAATGGGCCACCCCGCGAATGCCGAGTCGCTCTCGGACTCAAGCGCTCAGTCGTGATCGTGCATGCGCCGTAAATTGTCCCGGTACACGGCCCTGCCTATTGCCTTTCCCAAGCGCTCGCCTGCGTCCTGATCGGTTCGAAAATGTATCCCCCCGTAGACGCGCGCGTCCGAGATATCGTCGGTAATCTGCTTGAACGTCGTGTATTGCAATACGATGTCGGGCACGGCGGAATTCGACAACGTCATGGAATGCCCGCCTTCACCGTATACACGTTTCAGAATCTCGGCGGCGCTATTCGCGGCGCTGCCGTGGTTGGAGGGATAGCTTGGGAAGCATGGAGTCGTAATAAAGGGAACGAAGTTGGGATCACCAACAGTTCTCGGATTACCGTCTGCGTCACCGGCGTGGATCGCGGTTTCGGGTCGCCAGAAATTGTAGTGATACTTATTGAGGAATGCCGCGACCAGGCTGTCATTCATCGCCATGTTGACGAGGGCCAGGGCTTGAGCATTTTCGGACAGCGAATGCCACCGTTCCAGTGCAACCTGCTGGACGGCCTGGTTGAAGACCTGAGTGGGCGAGGACGCCGCATAGAAGAGCGCGACATTAGCCCGATCTGGTGGTCGCTCTGTGCTGTCGATGCCCCCGACCGTCATAACCTCGTCGTAGGTTTTCGCGTATGCACGGCTGGCGAGCGCCGGCGGCGGATCGAGGAGAAAGTCACTAGCACTAGGGATGCCGAACGGAGTTATGTTCTGCCACTGGAAAGCGATTCCGACCGCGATTCCATTCACAATTGGACAACTCGCTGTAGCCTGCCATTCTCCCGGGACGGGCGGGCCGGGAATCTTGAACTGCGCCGGTGACGACCCATCATTGGCCCGGAGAGCGATCATGGCGGCGGCCGCAGCATCGCCCGTCGCGATGCCGTCGCTCTTAGCCTGGCCGTCTGCTATAAGCGCCAGCGAATTGGTGCGATCGGTGAGGAGTGTCGTTGCGCTGGCTGGAAAATAGGTGTTAAGCACCTGATACGCGGCCTCTATGGCTGCAGCTTCGGCTGAAGCGCCCGGCGGCGCTGTTATGGTCCCAAGATATGGACGGTACTCGCGCGTGATGGAGTTCACGGCTTCGAATACGGCCAACTGCACGATGGCGGCGTATCGCGCCTGGGCAAACGGGTTCTGCTTGTTGGCAACGGCTGTATCTACGGCAATTTTGTTCCAGTCCAAAACAACATCTGCCCTTGCGATGGTAGAAAACAATGTGGAGAACAAAAGTGCCGCCATCAGCATCGATAGCCCGAACCCTTTGTTCTTTGTTTTTGTGCCGCTATGTGGCTTTTTCATCGCGCATCCTCCTGATTGCTGGCTAGGCTTCGGTCACCAGCGGCGCGAATGTTTGCAGCAGGCGAGAGTGTTGTCCATAGCGAAGGGTGTGTCGCGGCGTTAATTTCTGTGTCGCGCCAAGTTGCAGAGTTATTTGTACTTAGACTGGTGCCGCGAAGTGGTGTAGAATTCGTCCACTTCCCTCCGAGCGTGCCCATGGCTCCTCAGCCAGTGAAAGCGCCAGAACCGATCAGGTTCGGCGAAGATTTCGAGCTTGATCTCGCTGCCCGCAGGTTAAGGCGCGGCAATCGCGTGCTGAAGGTCGAGCGTATCCCGCTCGAGATCATGGTTCTGCTCATCGAGCGCTGGGGTAAGACTGTCCCGCGCGACGAAATTGTTGCTAGAGTCTGGGGCAGAAGCGCTTTTCTCGATACCGACAATAGCATCCGGGGCGCGATTCGCAAGATTCGCCAGGCCCTGAAGGACGACCCCGAAGAGCCGCATTTCATCCAGACGATCACGGGAGAGGGGTATCGGTTTATCGCGCCTCTGGTTGGCGCTCAGGAAGAAAAAAGTGCGGCTGCCCCGTCCGACGCGGAGGTAGGCGGGGTGGAGGCGCCAACGCATGTTGAGCGCGAGCACTGGGCGGGCATCCCGCGTACGCGCGGCGGGCTTGCGTTAGCAGCGGCGGCGGGGCTTGTGCTGCTTGCCATCACATACACTTTCTTTGGGCAGCGCCGGACTGTTGCGGCCACACCTAAGATCAAGTCCATCGCCGTACTCCCTATGAAGAACCTGTCTGGCGACGCGACACAGGAATACCTGGCCGATGGGATGACCGAGGAGATCATCGGGCGTCTGGCCGCCATCCACAATCTGCGCGTCATCTCCCGCACATCGGCTATGCAGTTTAAGGACAGCCGGCTTTCGGTGCCGGAAATCGCCAAAGCCCTTCATGTCGACGCCGTGGTTGAGGGTTCGATAATTCGCGAGGGTGACCACGTCCGAGTTCACGCCCAACTGATTCGTGCTGCCACTGACGAGCACTTGTGGTCTGAGGAGTATGACCGCGAGTTAGAAGATGTGCTCACCTTGCAAAGCAACATTGCGGAAGCGATTGCGAAAAAGGTGGAGGTTTCTCTGACCAGGCAGGAACACGCACTCCTCGTCGCCGCGCGTCCCGTGGCGCCCGAAGTTTACGAGAGCTACGTGAAAGCTAAAAGCGATCCGGAAAATACGAAGGTTCATATTGAACAGCGCATTGCGGATTTCCAGGATACGATCCGAAAGGATCCGACATTTGCCCCAGCCTACGTCGGCTTGGCAGCCACATATATCAGTTACCAAGACATTTCTGTCGGGGCTTCTCCCTTGGAGATTCGTCCCAAGGCGACCGCGGCAGCGCGAAAGGCAATTGAGCTCGATCCGGGACTCGCGGGGGCCCACGCAATTCTGGCCGAGATGTATCAGAAACAGTGGAAGTGGGCGGCGTCGGAGGCGGAGTATAAACGAGCGCTTGAGCTAAATCCTAACGATGCGTCAGCTCACCGTGGGTATGCCTATTGGCTGGCATGCCAAGGCCGCACGGAGGAGGCGCTGGCCTGGGTGGAACGCGGGCGCGAACTCGATCCGCTGGGCAGCACTGACACCGTCGGGTTTCTCCTTCTCATGGGCCGCCGTTACGACGACGCCATCCGGGAATATCGAAGCGTGTTGGCGGTGCACCCGGATGATACGACGGTTCATTGGGGCCTCGGGTTAGCTTTGATTAGTAAGAATCAGACCGATGAAGCCATTGCCGAACTGGAAAAAACGGTTGCAATGATGAACCGAGGTCCCGGCTCGCTTGCCATGCTGGCGACGGCCTATGCGCGCGCGGGCAATCGCGCGGAAGCACTACGCTTGATTGAAGAGTTAAAGCAACGCCGTCAAAAGGGCTATATTCCTGCGGGAGCTTTCATTTCGCCTTACCTGGCACTCGGTGATTACGACGCGGCCTTCTACTGGTGCGAGGAAGCCTACAAAGAGCAGTCAGCCATCCTGCAGTGGATCAAAGTTGCTCCCTTCTTCGATCCAGTGCGTGGCGACCCTCGATTTACCGACCTCGTCCGTCGGGTTGGGCTCGATTAGGTACGGGCCACACAGTTAGTGCACCGCGCGGAAAAAGCGATCCGCGAGATGGGAGACGCTGAAATGATTCGAGCCCAGGCAACGCACAGCTCCACAGAGGACACATAGCAGCACACAGGGATCTAAGTCGCTCTATGAACTCTGTGTCCTCGGTCGTTTCGATCCCACTCTTCAGCAGTTGCTTCTACTACTTAACGCGTGCCTTCGACTGCTTTTTCTCCGGCCTCGATGGTTCGCGGGGCGCTGGGTTTGATTTCAATTTCATGTGGGTAGAGAACTAGACCGTTGAGTGAGAGACCGCAGGTGGGGCGCAACTTCAGTTCTCCTTCTCCGACGCCTTTTTTGTCGATGCGGAGGAGGTCGAGAATATCGGGAGTGGTCTCAACTGCGAACACACCTTCGGCGTCGGTGGTTACTGAGGCTTCGACTGCCTTCTGACTTGAGGCTTTTACGGTTTGATCTAGATGGTCCAGGCGCGTAAATGTCACTTGTGCATCGGCGACAGGCGTTCCGTTTGGTTTCGAGACTTGTCCGTAGACCTTGCACTTTTGGGGAACGAAGGTTTCGACGGTCACTCCTCCGGTGAGGCGCTTCTTTTGGCCGTGAGGCGTGGCATACACGGCGACCTCGCATTTTGCACGCTCGTTCGGTCTGGTTCCCGGCGGCGCGTCGAAGGTGACTTCCAGATCGAACGGACAATCCTCGGGTTGCAGCTCGAAGGAACTTTTATTGGCTCGGCAAACCCATCCCGCGCGAGCGGAAGTCGTCTTTACCTCATAAGTGGTGGGAACAAAAAAGGGATTCTCTACGCGCACGTGATACAGCGAGGGGGCGGGGAAGAAGTTCCGCTGAGTCATGTTGTTGGTGTAGTTGCTGTCGAGGCCGTAGGCGATGGAGATCTGAATACATTGATGACTGTCCATGGCGGGCGTCCAGGGTTGCGTGAGGGTGATGGTCTGGCCGGCGTTAATTGTCGGTATCACTTGCGTGGCTAGGTGATAGAACTCCGGAGTGGTGGTGGAGAAATCGTAGACGCCGAAATTGACCAGGACGTTTGTGGCTACATTGGTTCCGGCATTCTTGATGGGGACGCTGACGGTGATTTGCACGCCTTGCTGGGGCGTGGAGGGAGTGGTGATGTCTACTTCGTTGTCCCAGTTCTGGGCGCCGTTGGCGAGATTGCAGGGTGTTCCGATGGCGGCGCCGGTGGTGCAGTTGGGGAAGGTAAGATCGGTAGTCTGACCTGCGGCGGCTTGCAGCGCGCCGCCAACATTCAGAATGCCCCAGCCGAATGCCGGGTCCCAATTGCCGGTCGTTGTTGCATAGGGACTATTGTGCGAGGAGTCGGCGCCGGTTAGCAGAAGCTGCTTCAGGCTGTCGGGAGGAATCTCCTGGTTGAATTTTTGCAGGAGCAGCGCGGCCGCACCGGAGACGATGGCGGCGGCCGGGGACGTGCCGGCGACGCCGTTGAATACCGTGCTGCCGTTCTGATAGACGGTGAGATTCTGGGCGGGAGAAGCGATGTCGGGCTTGAGTGCTAGCACATTGGGAGACTGAAAGTTGAAGTCGATTCGCGGGCCGGTGATGTAATTGCTCCAGATTGAGTCGTCGGTGCGAGTAACTGTGCCCTGATCATTGATTCCGGTTGTCTGGATGGTGAAAGAGCCGGAGCCGGGGGCGGTGACCCACTGCTGGCCCGGTGTGAGGGTGACCGCAGGAGCGCATCCTGATTTCGCTCCGGAACTCTCGGAAGACGCGACGACGACCATGCCGATCGCGGCCATGTAATTAGCGTGTTGCGCTTCGGCGCTGGTGCCGTCATCGTTCACGCAGCTGGCTGAGAAGGCCATGTTGACCACGCGAATATTGAATTTTTGCGCGTTGATGGTGACCCAGTCGAAGGCCTGAGCCACAAAGGTTGAGTCGCAGTCCACGGACCCCGACACCAGCGTGCACTGGCGAACGTTGACATATTTCGCGCCGGAAGCGATGCCCGCGCAATTGGCTGTGGAACCGTCGTTCGGAGTTCGGCAGGTAATTCCGGCGGGCGCGGCGGCGCCCACGATCATCGCGGCCATTACACTTTCGTGAACATTAAGCACATCCGGCGGATCGGTCGAGCCGTCACCGGGATCATTTGGGTTAGTGGCGTCGTAACCGGCGACAAGTTTGCCGTTCAATTGCACGAATCCGTTGCTGCCTGAATTGTTAGTGTCGCTGACACCAGTTCCGATTACTGCGACCACCACTCCCGTGCCGTCGAGGTTATTGTCCTGAGCCGACAGTCCTGTGTAGGTGGTGCTGGAATGTGCTTCCACGGCGCGCGAGGCAACGTCGATGGCCTCCGGCATCATGGGCGCCTGCCATTGAATCATGGCGATTTCAGGGCGTTCCGACAGGTTACGCAAGGAGTCGAAGGGCACTTCGTTCAGGTACACTGTTGAAATTGTCTTGCCGATATATGCGATTCTGCCAAAGCCGCCGAATGTATCTTTGATTTGGCCGGGAGTCATGCAGCGATTGAGGTCGAGGATGACGTTGAGGTGATCGCCTGGTCTGAAGCGGCGCTCGATTTCGTCGTCGATGAAATTCCGGTTGAGGTCGCGAATCCAGGTGGTGTGCTTGCGTTGGCCGACAAACCTGGGATTGGAGTGGTGCTTGATGAGTTGTTGCCACTCCAGAGGAGTGAAGGTAGAAGCAAAGACGCTAGTGGTCCATGCCAGCAGACATGCGGAAGCGATGAGGAAGCGGAATTGCAGTCGCATTGGGTCTCCTTGTACGGACCGAACGCGGAAGGTTAATTCTGGAGGAGGAGTGATGCCTGTGCAAACGAGGTCGTTCCGACGCCTCAGATATTAACCTGCCCACTGTTCGAAACTCAGATTTTGAGACTTTGGCCCGGATTCGGGAGGAATAGGATTGCCAAGATAGCAGAGTTTGATTCGTTGTCAAGATTCGAATTGTGAGTGTTACGAAAACCGGAAAAGATCTTTAGCGCTGGCACATCGCTTCGAGCTTGGCTTTTGCGTGCGGCCACTCGCTGTCGAGAATGCTGAAATACACTGTGTCGCGGACGCGGCCGCTCCATGTGATCAGGTGCCGGCGCAGCGTGCCTTCTTCTTTTGCACCGATGCGCAGGATCGCGTTGCGCGACTTCTGATTCAGTGCGTCGGTCTTTAATTCCAGCCGAATGCATTTCCACACTTCGAAAGCATGGCGCAGCATCAAATATTTTGCTTCCGTGTTCACGCCGGTTCGCTGCCACGCGGGCGCGATCCAGGTCGAGCCGATCTCGACCCGGCGGTTGGTGCGGTCGATATTCATGAAGCGGGTGCTGCCGATGACGCGCCCCGAACTGCGCTCGACAGTCGCGAATACAACGGATTCGCCGCGGTCTTGCTCGTCAAAGGCTTTGTCGATGAGTCGTTCGAAGTCCTGTGGAGTCTTCATGGAATAGGGAATCCAGCGAAAGATGTCTTCCAGATCTGGCTGGGCAATTTCCCAGAAGAGTTGCGCGTGCTCGCGGCGAAGCGGTTCCAGACGGATGACGGCGCCTTCCAGGGTTACGGGCAAAGCAATCTGAAGAGGAGTAAGAACGGAGCTCATATTTTCCTTTTGTGTCGCGGCTTTGAATCATTATCTGGTATTTCGATTATCTGCATCGCACCGCCTTTTCAGGCATCTGAACAGAGACGCAGGGCCCAGGGGCAAGTCCCCCGGACGAATGCGTCCGGGGCTACGTGTTTCGGGGCGCTTCTGCTGCTTGACTTGCTACCTTGACCGGCAGACCTGTTTAAATAGTAAGTGTTAACTTGAGATGACTTTATACGTCCAACCAGTAGACATGCGAGGCGCACTCCAGTCGTGTTGTCAGGAGAATCTGCAGTGAAGGCGCATTGTCTTCCATTCTCCCAGATCCCTCATACTACGCGGCTATTCGCCGACTTCCTCGCTTACATCCCCAACATACGTCAGTTCTATCCGAAGTCTCCGCACTTCGCGGAATGGCTCAAAGAAGAAGCTTCGAGGATTTCCTACGATTCGGAGCGCCGCGAACGCGTCACCACAATTCTTGAGCGGCAGAATCAATCGTGGAATGCTTCTGCGCAGACGCTGGCCAATCTGGCGCGATTACGCAAGGGTGCAGCTGCAGTCGTAACTGGGCAGCAGGTGGGACTTTTTGGCGGTCCGATGTTCGCGATTTATAAAGCTCTCACTGCGGTCAAGTTGGCTGAGGAGTCGACGGCGGCTGGAGTGGATGCGGTGCCAATTTTCTGGCTGGCTACGTACGACCACGATCTGGCGGAAGTAAATCATGTTGCTATCCCTGGAGCTGAGGGTGCTGCACATGTTCTCACGACGCCCAGCCATGATGTTGCAGGCGCTCCGGTAAGCGCGGTGCAACTGGGGGAAGAGATTCTTCCGTTGGTCGAACAGGCCGCGAAGTTGCTCGGGGATTCTGAGGCGACGCAGTTTTTGCGCGAATCTTATCGTCCCGGGGAAACTTTAGGAACGGCATTCGCACGTCTTTACGCCAAGATATTTGCGGAGTGGGGCGTAATTGTGCTCGATGCTTCCGACGGTGAACTCGATCGCGTCGCTCAGCCCATATTTCGCGCCGCCATCGAGCGCGCCGATGAACTGGATGCGGCTTTGTCGGCTCGGGGTAAGGCGCTGGAAGCAGGCGGCTATCACCAGCAAGTGAAGGTTACTTCGTCGTCGACGCTGCTGTTTACGATTCGGCGCGGGGCGCGCGTGCCTATTCATCGGCGAGGTAATGGTGGCACGGCTGAGTTTGTGATTGGCGCCGATTCGGAAGCGGAAAAAATTTCGCAGGCCGAGTTGATCGATCGTATCGAGTCGAGCCCAGAGCAATTCAGTCCCAATGTGCTGTTGCGACCCGTTGTTCAGGATTATTTGTTGCCCACGCTTGTTTATACCGGCGGGGCTGCCGAGGCCGCTTATTTTGCGCAGGCTGGAGCGGTGTATGAAACTCTGCTTGGCCGCGTGACCCCGATCGTGCCGCGCTTTTCAGCGACGATTGTTGAGCCGAAGATGCAGCGCTTACTCGAGCGGCACGGGGTGAGCGTGAGAGATGTCTTCAACGGGCCCGAAGCGTTGAGGCGCCAGCTTGCGGAGCGTGGGCTGCCCAAGGATCTGCAATCCGCGTTTGAAGCGGCGAGGAAATCTTTCGACTCGCATCTTTCCGACGTCAAAGAGAAGCTGGCAAAGCTCGACCGCACATTGGTGGATGCGGCAGAAACCTCGCGCTCAAAAATCGAACATCAGCTGGAGCGGTTACATTCTCAGGCGGCGCGGGCAGAAGCGCTGAAGAGTGAACTCGTCAGTCGACATGCGGAGCTTTTGAGTCAAAGTCTTTATCCGGAGAAAGGATTGCAGGAGCGCGGCATTGGAGGCGTCTACTTTCTGGCGCGAAATGGCCCGCAATTTCTGCACGAGTTGCACGACGCGATGCAGACCGATTGCCACGATCACCAGATTCTGGAGTTGTAGCCGTCGCGTTCTGTGGATCTGCTATTTGCTTTCGCTCGCCGCCACATAAGCTCCCAGACCAATCATGATCGCGCCAGTCACCGTTCTTTGGCGTCGCCGGAAGGTTGCCGAGGAGCGAATCCGTTTCCCCAGCGGCCCGGCTAGCGCGATCACGATTAAGTCTGCAGTGGTATTCATGGCCACTGAGATCGTGCCCAGCATCACGAACTGCAAGAAGACGTGGCCGCTCGAACGATTCACAAATTGGGGAATAAAAGAAAGAAAAAACAAGGCAGTCTTGGGATTGAGCACTTCCGTGGCCACGCCCTGCCAGAGTGGGTTGCGAGCGCTGACGGACGAAAGAGTCTCCTTGAGGGCTTGCGTGTCCTTCCGCGCGTCGAGAATCATGCACACGCCCAGGAAACACAAGTAAGCCGCGCCCACATACTTCACCGTGGCGAAAGCGGCTGCCGACTTCGCCAGAATAATTGACACGCCCATCGCGGCTGCAAAGACGTGCACCATGCCGCCGAGAAATGTCCCCAGAGCCGAGAGCGCGCCCTCGCGTTTCCCGCCGGCAAGGCTGCGAGCCAGAACGTAGAGCATTCCAGGGCCGGGTGCGATTGCCAGCAAGAAAGCGGCTGTTAGAAAAAGAAAGAAACGCGTCGAATCAAACATGAAGGCAAGTCCCCCATTCGTGGATTATTTCCGCAGCCAGTCTTCTAATTCGGTGAGCGATTCCACGCGCGGAAAATCCCGCTCACGATATGCTCCAGCCACGTCGAATAACACGGCGTGCATTCCCGCCTGGCGGGCGCCGATGTAGTCGACGGAATACATGTCGCCGACGTAAAGGCTGTCGGCGGGTTCAGCTTTCATGGCGCGCAGGGCTGCCTCGAAGATTGCGGGGTGCGGTTTTTCATGGCCTACATTCCCCGAATCGGTGATGCTCTGAAAGCAATCGAGAATTCCGCAGCGGTGAAGCACTGCTTCAATCTTTCCGTCGGCGTTGGAGATTATCGCGATGGAGTAATTTTTTCGGAGCCGATCCAGCGCATCGCGTGTGCCGGGCAGAATTTGGTCCCAGTTGGCGGAGTGCCGAGTATTCTCCACAAGAGTGTCGCGTACGCTGTCGTCCATCGCGTTGAGGTCTTGCAGCAACTGTGTATGGAACGTCCACCAGAAGCCCGGATCGACTTTGCCCTCGAGAATAGTCTGATCAAATTGCTGCTTGGTGCGCCGTTCCAGCGCTTGCCAGGCTTCGAGCGTGGGATGGCACTCTGCGGGAAGAGGCGCCAGCATGCGGGCACGGTTGGGAAACAGGAGCGTGTTGCCTACGTCAAAAAAAATGAAACGATGCTTTGCCATGATCGAAATAAAATACGAAGCCAATGGGCCGACCGTACGCTTATGTGCGATTTTATCGTGAGTTGGCATTCGACTAGGGCTATGCAAAACCTTTTAACCACAGAGGCCACGGAGGTGCACAGAGGCAACGCCGGCAAACATTTAGTTCCTTGTGTTCCTGAGTGGCCTCGATGGTTAGACTTTTCCTCGCGGCGAAAAAACATGTAAGATCAATGCGGCTCAAACCCCTACAAATCAGGGCTCTGGGACTTGTTCAATCGTATGGCGATATCTGCGGTTTCGTTCATTGCGGGCTTCGCTCGAACCACGCGCGGCGCGCTGCTCGTCTACCCAATTGCGCGAGCCTACGCTGCGATGATTGTGACGATCGCTGCAACTCTGCTGTACCGCGGGTCGCAACAAGATGTCTACAACATTTTGTGGGCCGTGGTGTTTGGCTTTGCGACCTTGAATATTCTGAGCCTGGCGGCGCGGCGGCTTGAGCCCGCCCGCCGCGGCTTGAGTTTTGGCGAATTGATGGCTGTGATGGTCGTGTTGCTGTCGGTCTTCTTGCTGGGCTGGGAGATGCTCAATCTGTTCCATGTGTTTCCGATTAAGCTCAAGCACTGAAAACAGTTGTCAGTTTTCAGTTCCCGGTTCTCAGTGAAAGTCCAAAGGGACCGCTATTGATGAGACTGGCTTGGATATTAGGCGATCTGGAACTGAACCGGATTCTGAGAACTGAGAACTGAGAACTGCCTTCAAACTCCTTTTGCGGTATGATTCGCTGAGATGGCGAAGAATCCTCCAAATTTCGAAGTGACATGTCCCTGCTGCAACGCAGTGCTCAAAGTTGATACGGCGACCCGCGCCGTGATCGCGCACACCGCAGCCGTCAAACCGAAAATGTTCAACGACATGGAAGCTGCAGCCAAGGCTATGCGGGAGCAGGACAGCCGGCGGGAGTCTATTTTTCAGCAGTCGGTCGAGGCTCAACGGAACGCCTCAGACTTGCTGGAGAAAAAATTTCAGGAAGCCGTGCGGAAGGCGAAAGAGACTCCAGACACCGGCAAGCCGATTCGAGATTTCGATCTCGACTGATTTCACGACGCATGACTCGTATGAGCATGACTGGCCAGAGCATGACTGGCCGGAAAATGACTGGCCCGCGCAGCAGCCCGCGTCCGCTTCTTCTCGGTCACCGGGGTGCACGCGCGCTGAAATCGATTCCGGAAAATACAATCGCATCGTTCGACCGGGCGTTGGCTGACGGTTGCGACGGTTTCGAATTTGATGTGCGACTGACGGCCGACAATCAACTGGTCGTGTGCCATGATCCGCATATCGGCAAAGTTGAGATTGCGCGGGCTTCCGCCGATCAACTGAAAGCGCTTCCGCAGTTGCAAGATGTGCTCGCTCGCTATCAGGAGTCGGCGTTTCTCGATGTTGAACTCAAAGTTTCTGGCCTCGAAAAAATCATCGCAAGTTTGCTGAAGAAATATCCACCTCGCCGCGGATTTGTGGTGTCGTCGTTTCTGCCGGACGCGCTGCTGGCTATTCGCCAGCAAGATTCCAAAATTCCTCTGGGTCTGATTTGTGAGACGAAAACTCAATTGCTGCGCTGGAGCGAACTCCCCATCGAGTATGTAATTCCGCACTATAAGCTGGCCGACGGCGATTTGATTCGCCAGGTCAAACTTGCGGGCAGGAAGATTATCGTTTGGACGGTCAACACTCCCGCCGGCATCCGGCGTTTCGCAAAACACGCCGTCGACGGGTTTATCTCCGACAACACCAGTCTGCTTTGCCGGACGCTGAGGGCCTAGGGTCTTGCTGCGAGCCGCGAAGCTTCTCACTTCAAAGCTTCTGAGATCAGGCTTCAAGGAGCCGAAGAACTCGCCACGCAGGTTTCTATACTCGTCTCGCAACGGGCCACAGGTGTAAGCAACGGCCATCCCTTGCGGAGCACATAGTCGAGCCACGCGCCTGCGACTTGCGAAGTGAGGACGGCCGCGACCACCAGAGTCGTATAAAACTTAGGGCTGATGATGCCGGCATCAAACGCCACACTGGCCAGGACGATGCCCGGCCCTCCCCGCGCGTTGGTTGTGATGGCAAGGTTGATCAAGTCCAATCCTCGAAACCCGGCAAACCGGCCCGCCAAAGATACGGAAAGAATCTTCACAACACAACTTCCGAGAATGAATGCGCCGATCATCCACAACGATAGGCCCCGAATCAGGTCCAGTTTCAGTCCGACGATGGCGAAGTAAACCGGAATAAAGAAAGCGAACGATACTTTTCCGATAGCATCCAGCGCCTCTGCAAACAACCGACGCTTCTTGTGCACTACGGCAAACCCCGCGAGGAAGGCGGCAAACACGAGGCTGACATCAAGCGCGCCTGCGACTACGCAATACGCGAGCAGAACGGCGAGCGCATAGGCCACAGGAGACTGCCTAGCGAAAACATTGAACCTGGATTTGTTGAGACGCTTGACGATGCGAGGAACAATCGTCAACCCAAGGCCGAAAAATCCAAGCGTGGCGAACAGGTGATACGCCATCTGTCGCGGGTTGAGAACGGTCTTGCCGGCCAGCGCGGTTGCCACGGCCAGAGCGAGCCAGAGCACAATGTCTTCTAACACCGCGACTCCGAGGACGAGTCGCGCGAAACGAGTGTGAAGTATTTTTAGATCGGCGAAGATCTTCGACACAACCGGAACAGAAGTGACCGCGACGCCCACGGCAAGAATAATGATCAGGGAGATTCGGTTGCCATTGGGACCGGCCAGCGCGGGGCCGATAAGCCGCGAGCCGAACACCAGCCCAAGCACAAATGGTATTCCGGTGCCAACAATCGCGAGCCAACCCACTTCGCGGCGCTCTTCGCGCGTGAAGAGCTGCTGAGTTTCGGCGCCCGACAGGAACATAAGCAATAACAAGCCGAGCCAGTAAACGAAGTTCAGAACATTCGCTTGGTGCTGAGTCGCGTCGAGAATGCGCGCCGCAGACGGTAATCGGCCGAGGATAGCGGGACCCAGTACGACGCCAGCCAGGATTTCGCCAACAACCTTCGGCTGGCGGAGTTTCATGAAAAGATAGCCGAGCAAATGAGCCAGCGCCACGAGAAGCAACAGAAGAAGCAGAACTGAAGTCAGATCGGAGTTCGACATGTATAGTTTGCCGCTCTTTTGATGCTCTTACGAATCCGATGGTTGTTGCCAAGAATCGAAGGGCTGAAGTTCGACCCGTCGGTGATTGAACTGCCTGCCATCGCCCGGATTCGAACCGCGCCATTCCTGAGATATACTTCCGAAACCTTATTTTTCACGAATTGGGGACCGCTCGGCATGGCCGTAGGCGTTCGCACTCAAGATCTTCGCAAGGTATATAACTCCGCTCCGCCGCTAGGGGCTGCGGGTGGCTTTATTGCGCGCGCCGATGTCAAGGGCGGCAAGCAGCCCAAAACCCAAATTCCAGCACTCGACGGCCTTTCTCTCGAAGTTCTGCCGGGAGAGATTTTTGGCTTGCTCGGACCTAACGGCGCGGGAAAATCCACTACCGTCGGAGTGCTGACCACGCGTGTTACGTCCGACTTCTGGCCAGGCCTGGATTGGCGAGCATGATGTGTGGAAGGAACAGGCTCGAGTCAAGTTGCTGATCGGCGTAGTGCCGCAACGCCCGAACCTGGATTTCTCGTTGACGGCGCGCGAGATTCTGGTTTTTCATGCCGCTTACTTTGGCATCGCCTCCAAGCTGCGAATCGAACGCGCCGATGAGTTGCTGGAAAAATTCAAGCTCACCGAACGCGCGCATCAAATGGTGCGAGGATTTTCTGGTGGCATGATGCAGCGGCTTTCCATTGCCCGCGCCATGATGCACGATCCGCAAGTTCTGTTTCTCGACGAGCCGAGCGCTGGGCTCGATCCACAAACGCGCATTCTGCTGTGGGAGATCATTCGCGAATATCATCAGGCGGGGAAAACCGTTCTGCTGACAACTCACAACATGGAGGAGGCGGATGCGCTCTGCGAGCGTCTGGCCATTGTGGATCACGGACATGTAATTGCCGTGGGGACGCCGGGAGAGTTGAAGGCTTCCATTCCCGGAGGGTTCGTGCTGCGCCTGCGCTTCGGCAATCAAACGGCGGAGTTGCTGGAGCGATTGAAGTTGCTGGCCGGTGTCCGCGAAGTGCGCGCTACAGACGGCGCCGGGGCCGACGTGTATGCAGATCGCGGCGGCTCGCTGATTCCGGAGATCGCGAACCTAGCCTCGATGGCCGGCGCTGAATTATCCGACGTTCACATTTTGGAGCCGAGCCTGGAAAATCTTTTTCTGCACCATACGGGAAGGAGTTTGCGCGATTGAACTGGAAAACTTTTTTCGCCATGTTGGCGCGCGATGCGCATGTCGCGCGGCGGAATGCGATTCAACTCCTGATGCAAACTTTCCTGCAGCCGCTGCTGTTCGTGTTCATTTTCGGCAAGGTAATGGTCGGCAGCGGATATATGCCGCAGGCCTACAAGAGTCTTTTGTTGCCCGGAATTATCGCGATTAGCATGGTCTTTACCGGCGTGTGGGCAGTGGCTATGCCGCTGATTGCCGAATTTCAATGGACGCGCGAAATTGAAGATCGCCTGCTCGCTCCGATTGAGGTGCAGTGGCTGGCCGTTGAGAAAGTCATTGCCGGGATGCTGCAGGCGCTTGTAGCCGGGCTGGTCGTATTGCCGCTGGCATGGCTCGTGCTCGGACGCGGGGTGCAAATCAGCATCGCTAGCCCATTGACTTTCGCCGTGATGATTCTGCTGGTCGCTGGTTTTTCCGCCTGCGGAGGACTGGCCCTAGGATGCAGCATCGATCAGCAACATATCGGGCTGATGTTCAGCATGGTCATGACGCCGATGATTTTTTTCGGCTGCACGTACTATCCGTGGAGCGCGCTAAAAACTTTTCCTGTCCTGCAGAAAATCGTGCTCATCAATCCTCTGGTGTATGCCAGTGAGGGATTGCGGGCGACGCTGGTTCCGCAGTTTCAGCATTTGTCGACGACGGTGGTGCTGCTAGCACTCCTGTTCTTCGACATTCTGCTGCTGTTTGTGGGATTGCGGCAGTTCGAGAAGAAGGCGGTGAGTTAGTCGGCGGCAGCTTCCAGCGCGGAAGCCGCGCGGGACGGCTGTTTCAGGAATGCGGTGCGCTCCATTTCAAACGATTCCAGATTTGCTCCCAGGTCCTGCTCTTTCCAGCCCAGCACTGCGCCAATTCGTAACGCGGCTTCGCGGCTGCAGGATTCAGACCAGCAGGCTCCGAGCGCGACTGGAACGCGACGCAGCAGCACATCACCCAAGGTGACGGCAAACTCTTTGCGGTAAGCCTCCACAACTTCGGCCACAATGTGCGAGCTGTGCGGACAGATGGGCGCGCGAAGTTCTGCGCTTACCAGGGCCATGCGGGCAATTTCCATGGCATTGCGGCCATGCCACTCCATCATGCCGCGCGCCGTTTCTTCGCTCACTGAGCCGGCGCGAGCGATTTCCAGAACTTCCTGATCGAGCATGGGATCGAGCGAAGGCCCGGGACCCATCGCGAGCATCGACGGTTCCGCGACGGTGAGGCCGATTTTTCGCGCGCACTCGCGGGCCAGTGAAGACGCCGTTGTTAGTTTTCCGCCGATCACCGAAATCATCCGCGACGCGCCTTCGGGCGTGTGGTCGTGCAGAAAATGACGCCGCGTGACCGCCGAAGCTTTGTTGCCGGGAGAGTTTGGAAGAGGACGCACTCCGGCGAACGCATATTTAATATCTTGCGCCGAAAGCTTCGCCTTGGGAAATAGCTTTGCCGCTGTGCGCAGCAGATATTCGATCTCTTCATTCGAAGGCGCGGTTTTTCCGGGATCGCCGGTGTCAGCGACTTCGGTGGTGCCCACCATGACTTGTTCGTTCCAGGGCAAAACAAAGACCGGACGGCCATCGGCGGCCTCGGTGTAGAGCGCCGCTGTAGGAGCGCCAGAAAATCGCGGCAACACAATATGCGAGCCGCGTACGCCGCCCAGCATGGGTTTGCTGGTGCGTATTGCGGAACGCTGGCAAACCCGGTCGGCCCACGGTCCGGTGCAGTTGAAAATCCAGGCGGCATCGACGCGCTCATCTTTTCCCGAGATGCGGTCGCGCAGCAGAACGCCGCGAGCCCTGCCTTGCGCCACATCGACAGCGAGCACTTCACAGTGATTGCGCAGAACGGCACCCGACGCGGCCGCTTCCGTCGCCCACTCGGCTACCAGGCGCTCGGGAAATTCGCACTGCGCATCTTCGTAATTAAAAATCGACCATTGGTGCCCGGCGTCGAGCGCCCGCTCCACGCGCATCAACTCCATCTCGCTCAATGGAGTCGATTTTCGTCCCGCGAATCGCTGATAGAGCCATAATCCGGCGCGCACTTTCATGGCGCTGCGCTGGCTTTGCTCGTTGAGCAGAAACAGAAAATGGACAGGATGGACGAGGTGCGATCGCTCGCGCAGCAGGCGTTCCCGTTCGCGCACCGACTCGCGCACCAGGCCAATCTCGCCGTGTTCGAGATAGCGCAAACCGCCGTGAATGATGCGCGTGGATCGACTGGTTACACCGGAGGCGAAATCGTTTTGCTCGACCAGCAGGGTGCGCTTCCCGGCGCGGGCGCACTCGCGCGCTACGGCCACACCGTTAATTCCCCCGCCAATGATGACTACATGGAAATGTTGTCCATCCAGCGACGGTCGAGGTTTAACGGCTAGACTCATGGACGTCCAGTTTGACGCAAAGTGCTCGGGCAGACTGCAGAGACGAAGACACTCTCAGACAATCTTAATTGTCTACGCAAAGGGCTGGGACTTGAAGGTCACGATAGTCCACGGGTCGCGCGGCGATTGAAGGTAACATCCCGGTAACACGCGCAGGATGCCCAAAGTAATCTCGCGTATAAAATCTCACCCGGCTGGCCTTACGGCCGAACCGGGTGAATGAGAGCGCAATTCAGTCGCGGCTTGCGATGTTAGTTATGCTGTTTTTCGCAGCGAATCGGATGAACTGCTACCTGGACCGCGACCTTGTTTGCGGCCTTCGGCAAACAGTTGAATCATCTCGCGGTTGAAGGCGGGGATATCGTCCGGCTTCCGGCTGGTGACCAGCCCTTGATCGTTGACGACTTCCTTGTCGACCCAATTGCCGCCGGCATTCTTTAAATCAGTTTTGAGCGAGGGCCAAGAAGTTAGGGTGCGCCCGCGAACCGCGCCAGCTTCTAGCAGGGTCCAGGGCCCGTGACAAATTGACGCGACGGGCTTGCCGGCGTCGGTGAAGTGTTTCACAAATTCGACCGCTTTCGGAATCATGCGCAACTTGTCGGGGTTCATGACTCCGCCGGGTAATAGCAACGCGTCGAATTCTTCCGGATTCGCCGAGTCGAGGGAGATATCTACGGGGACTTCGTTCCCCCACTCCTTGTGATTCCAGCCCTTCACTTTCTTGCCTGCGGGCGAAACCACTTGAGTTTTGGCGCCCGCTTCGTCGAGCGCTTTTCTTGGCTCGAGCAATTCCACTTGTTCGAAACCGTCGGTTACGAGAATTGCTACTTTCTTTCCTTGAAGAGTACTGGTTGTCATTTCTTTTCTCCTTAATGAATTTGGGATTGCTATTGTTTGGCTAAAAGAGCTAAGAGCTACGAGCTGAGAGCCATGAGCTACGACCTACGAGCAAAGAGCGGAGAATTGTTCGATAAAGTTAAGATGCTATCGCGGCGCCGACGGTTGCGACGCGTTGCTTCCTGCCTCGACCGTCATTTACATTGGTTGCCGAATGTCCACAACAGGAGAGCGTTTCGAGCGGGCGGTCGCCATTATGGAGCGCCTTCGCGCCCCCGGAGGTTGTCCCTGGGATCGCGAACAAACTTTTGACTCCATCAAGCCCTACACCCTGGAAGAAACTTACGAGGTGATCGAGGCGATCGACAATCGCGACTGGCCTGAGCTCGCCGGCGAATTGGGCGACCTGCTTCTGCAGGTATTGTTTTACGCAGAAATGGCGAAGGAGCAGTCTTCGTTTTCCATCGACGATGTGCTTGATCGGCTTTCCGACAAGCTGATCCATCGCCATCCGCACGTGTTTGGCGACGTGAAGGCCGACACTTCCGCTGAAGTCAAACGCAACTGGGAAGCTTTGAAAGTCGAAGAGAGAAAGACACGAGGAGAGCAAGGGAATGCGAAGCCGCCAGGGAAAGAGGAAAAAACTTCTGTCCTGGCGGGGGTTTCGTCGGCCATGCCTTCTATGCTTGAGGCTTACAAGCTGAGTTCTCGCGCGGCGCAGGCGGGTTTCGACTGGCCTGATATCGAAAGTTTGCTCGAAAAGTTAAACGAGGAAACCGATGAACTGCGCGAGCAGCTCAACCATTTCCCGCCGCCGGGGCCGCGTCCGCAAGGGCGGGGCATGGCAGGGTCAGGACGAACGCCGGTGCCGGAATCTCTTCAGGCTCGACTCGAAGATGAAGTGGGAGACCTGTTTTTTGTTCTGGTGAATGTTGCGCGATATCTGTCTCTCGATCCGGAATCGGTGTTGCGGAGAACCAATCGCAAGTTCAAGCGCCGCTTTCAGTGGATGGAAGCCCGGCTTCACGATTCCGGCCGCAGCGCGGATCAGGCCACAATGGAAGAACTGGAATCGCTATGGCAGCAAGCTAAGCGGGAGGAAAAGTCCGCGTGAGCTCTGACTCGGTTACGTTGCGTCGCTGCCACAGCATCGAAGACTTCCGCGCGTGCGTGGCGCTGCAGAAGGAAGTCTGGAATTTCTCCGACGCGGAACTGGTTCCGTTGCGGATGTTTGTGGTCGCCGACAAAGTGGGCGGCCAGGTGATGGGCGCCTTCGATGGAAATGAAATGGTCGGATTCGCGCTCTCCGTTCCTGGCACTCGCACGGGCCATGTCTATCTTCACTCGCACATGCTGGCGGTGCGTAAAGACCATCGCAACGGCGGTCTGGGACGCCGCTTGAAGTTGATGCAGCGCGAAGACGCGCTAGGCCGGGGCATCGAGTTGATCGAGTGGACTTTCGATCCGCTGGAAATCAAGAATGCTTATCTGAATATTGAAAAACTCGGCGCGATTGCGCGCCGCTACAACATCAATCAATACGGCATCACGTCGTCGCCTTTGCAGGGGGGCTTGCCGAGCGACCGCCTGATTGCGGAGTGGTGGTTGAAATCGAAGCGCGTAGAAACTTTGCTCAGTACGGGAAAGAACCCAAAGGTTATTGGCAAGTCGAACATAGAAGTGCCTGCTCAGATTTACGATTGGAAGGCTGCGCCTGAGACCCGGGTAAAGGCGCAGCAAGTGCAGGAGCGCAATCGCGAGCAATTTCTGCGGGCATTCTCCGAGGGACTCGCTGTGCTGGGCTATGAGCGCGATGCGGAGGGTAACGGCAAATTCTTGCTCGGCCACTGGGATGAGAAGTGGTCGTACGCTTCGGAAGGTTGATTCACAAAGTCGATTCACCACGGAGTCACGGAGACACGGGGAAAAACGTAAGTGTTAAATCAGGAGATCATGGAACTCGATTTTGTTTTTGCATGATTTGTGATTTTCTCCGTGTCTCTGGGACTCCGTGGTGAAATGTCGTTCCAACTCATGAAAATTGAAGCCATCACGCTGCGCGAAATTCACATGCCGCTCGTGCATTTTTTCGAGACGAGCTTTGGCCGTACTTATAGCCGCCGTATTTTGCTGCTCACCGTTCATGCTGAAGGTATCGACGGCTGGGGCGAATGCGTTGCCGGCGAAGATCCCTTCTATAGCAGTGAATGGATTGAGAGCGCATGGCCAACTCTGACGCAGTATCTGATTCCATCGCTGCTCGGAAAGCGCATTGAATCTGCCCGCGATTGCCCTGTACTTTTTGCTAAAGTACGCGGCCACCGCATGGCCAAAGCGGCGCTTGAAAATGCTCTGTGGGACGCTGAAGCGCTACAGAAGCAGCAACCTTTATGGAAATTGTTAGGCGGAACGCGGCGCGAGATTGCTTGCGGAGTTTCGATCGGCATTCAGGATTCAATCGAACAATTGCTGGACAAAATTCAGATCGAACTGGCCGCCGGCTATCGCCGCATCAAGGTCAAAGTGAAACATGGGTGGGACGTAAATGTGCTGGAGAAAATCCGCTCGCGATGGGCAGACATCACCTTGAGCTGCGACGCGAACTCCGCCTACACGCTCGATGAGGTTGAGCACCTGCGGAAGTTCGATCAATTCCATCTTCTGATGATCGAGCAGCCGCTGTGGAACGACGACATTTACTATCATGCGCGCTTGCAGAAGGAGTTGCGCACCTCGATCTGCCTGGATGAATCGATCGTCAATGCTCGCAGCGCGGCGTGCGCGGTCGAAACCGGGGCTTGCCGGATCATCAACATTAAAGTGGGACGCGTGGGGGGATTCTCCGAAGCGCTGAAAATCCACGACGTCTGTGCAGCGCAAAATATTCCCGTCTGGTGTGGAGGGATGCTCGAAACCGGCATTGGGCGCGCCCATAATATCGCTCTTTCCACGAAGGAAAATTTCAGCCTGCCGGGCGACGTTTCGGCGTCAAAGCGCTACTGGAAGGAAGACATCATCGACCCTGAAGTGGAAGTTTCACCGAAGGGCATGATTGCGATCAGCGATCGGCCGGGGACTGGGTATCGTGTGAAAGCAGATTTGATCGAGAAGTTGACCGTGCGAAAAGAAACGCTGCGCGCCTGAGGAACGGAGCTAATTCGCTCCTTCTCGTTTGGCCTCGGTTGGTTCCGGCGTGGGGTTGATGGGCGCCAATTTCATTCCTTCGGTTTCCAAAATTTTCACGCCCTGGGCGAAGGTCAGTTTATTGGGCAGGCGATGAAAATCGCTCAATACCTCGTCCGACACAATGTTGAGGTTCTTAAACATCAGAATCTTTCCGGTCATATTCAATCTCATCTCGGTGATGCCCCAGGCCCCATCGCCCAGCCCTAAGTCGGCTTGTTGCACTCGAAAATGGCCGCCTTGGTTGAGATGGCCGAGAATCCCCCAGCCGAAGGTGACATCCTGAAAAAGAGTTCCGTCGATGCGAGCCAGGCGGCGGGTTTGCGTATCGATCAACAAATCCCCTTTCATGCCTGTCAACACTTGTTCCACGTGCGTCGGGGGATTGTAGTTTGGATTGGGTTTGAAGCTTAACTTTACGAGCGTGTCTCCGGGTTTCCCTAAACCTGGCGCGCTGTCTTGGGTTCCGGCATATTCGTAAAGAAAGGCGTCGGGCAGCGCTTTCACAATGCGCAAACTGCGATCTTCGTCTTCTTTCTCGCGCGCTTCTTTTCTGCGCAGCTGGTCGGGGTTATTAATTAGGGAAGCCAGTCGATCCGTCTCAGCTTTTTGCTGGACGGGATTCAGGGGTTGATCGTTGGCGGCAACCAACATTCCTGCGATCGCGTCGCTAGTCTCTGCGTAAATGTGGATTTGCGATCCTTTAGAAGTTTGTCGGCGGGAGCGAAAAAGATGATGAACTTCCGAATTGTTCGCAGCGGCAACCTCATTCCCCACCGTGATTCGAACCAATTCATCGGGCGACATTTGCGGAGTCTTTTCCTGCGACCAAAGGCTGGCGGCATCCAACAGAAAAAGAATGAAGACAGCAAGGACAGTAGAGACGACAACATCAGCGACCTTGCGTCGCTGTACCACCGCCGGGCTGGGTGCGTTCGCGGGATGCATCCTAATTGATTAGTGTAGCAATCGGGCCGCCGGGTTGCAGCAGAGGTTGCCAGTCGGTCATCGGCAACCTGTTTTTCGCTAGTTACGAAAGTACCGTCGCTTGCCCGCCACTCTCCTAGTTGGGTATAGTCGAAAAGGAAGCGACGCGGCCGCCTGTTTATCAAAATCTTGAAAGCTCAGTTTCCGCTTGCTTAAGGAGAACATCCATGAGTGCTCCGTTGTCGGCAGATTTGGCGCAGATTGGCAAGTCGGTGGTCATTAAAGGCGAACTCTCGGGCAGCGAAGACCTTTATGTCGACGGCCAGGTGGAGGGCAGCATCTCCCTAAAAAACAACAGTTTGACAGTCGGGCCGCATGGCCAGGTGAAAGCCTCGGTTGAGGCAAAGGGAGTGGTCGTGCAAGGCAAACTCGACGGGAATGTGCAAGCCAGTGATCGGGTCGAACTGCGAAAGTCCGCGGTAATGAATGGCGATATTTCGACGGTTCGGATTTCGATTGAAGAAGGCGCCTTTTTGAAGGGCAAGATCGATATTCAGGGCAGGGCGGAGAAGGCAGCAGGAAAGTAACTTTCCCCGCGCATGGCCATGAGTTAAAGTGTTGCTTTTATAGCTTCATATAAGATATTGCCTTAGCAGGCCGCCCGGACAGGGCGGTGTATCTGTCAAATGGCATCAGTCACCCATAATTTCATGAAGCTTTTTCGCAGCTCTTCGGGCGGGACGGAAACGACTACACCCGCCGCCGCGCAGAAAATCACTCGCCGCTCCAGCGGCTTGGGCGAGCTCTCACGCTTGTGGGAGGGAGAGAATCCGCTGTGTGTGCTCGATTTGGGATCGACCTCGGCCTCGAACATCCGATTTTTCACCGAGCGTAGCCACAAAATTTACAGTGAAGATCTTCTCGTTGCTTCCACAGAACCGAGTTTGGCGACGAAGGATGAACAGGGCAATCCCATCCTCGACAGCCGGAGATTTCTGGCCGACAACGTGGTGTACCCCGCGGCCCATTTCGATGTCGTGCTGTGTTGGAATCTGCCCGACTATCTGGACGAGAGCCTCGTGCGGCCAGTGATGGGACGTTTGTGGTCGGTGCTGAAGCCGGGGGGAATGATGCTGGCGTTTTTCCATACCAAAGACGCCGGGCCCGATTCTCCCTGCTACCGTTTCCACATCGTCGGAAAAGATACGCTGGAAATGCAGCCTATCGTGTTGCGCCGCGAAACCCGCCGCGGGTCGACGGGAGCGGTGCATACCGCGGTGGGCGAGGGTTTCCGCCTGCAGCGCGTCTTCAATAACCGCCACATCGAAACTCTCTTCCGCGATTTTGCCTCTATCAAATTCTTTTTGGCCCGCGATAATGTTAGGGAAGTGTTGGTCGTGAGGTGAAGATAGAATTGCTGATTGCTGATTTTTGATTGCTGATTGAAAACCAATAGCTGTTTGGTAATTCTTCTTCAATCAACAATCAGCAATCAACAATTCCCCCCTTCCATGCAATCACTCCCATGCGAAATAAGAAGTGCCGAGAGATTTCTACCCGTGCATTTGGGACTGCGCCCGCTAGAATCTGATGCATCTCCTCCGGAATATAGGCCTGGCGCACGGAAGCAAGACCGTCTATGCGCGATACATAGCTACGCATCAGCGGAAAGCCTGCGTAAACCAACGCCAGGTGCAACGGATGACGAACCAGATCATTGATTAAGATCGCGCAGCGGCTCACGCGCAAGGCCTCGCCGGCAAAACGTGTGAGTTCGGCAGGCTCCAGGTGATGTGCGAACAGGCTGCAACTGACGAGGTCGAAACTGCCATCGGAAAAGGGAAGAGCCAGCGCATCCGCCACCACAGCCCGATTTGTGCGCAGCAAATGAGTGCGCACTCGATCCAGATCGGTGACGTCGAGAGTGATTCCTTTATCCGCCAACCGCCGTGCCGCGAATCGAGGGACTTCGCCCAGTCCTGCGCCCACTTCGAGCAGAGAGAAAGTTTTTGTTGCGGTTGCGGAGGCGACCCGCTCAATCATCTTTCGCGTGGTGGCGACGCCGCCAAACCAGCGGTTGATGCGGCACATATCGCGCAGCGAAGTTTCCACCTCGAGCGGTGGACATGTGTCAGAATCGAGAATTTCATTTTGACTAATGCGCTGCATGTCGAACATGCCGTCGAGCTTCGCTCGACTGGACAGCCGGGTACGGCTGTCCACACACGACAACTTCAGACTTCGGCCAATTCTTCTTCCAGCAACTGCTTGTTATACAGGTCGCAATAGTAGCCATTTAAAGCCAGCAGTTCGTCATGGCTGCCCAGTTCGACGATGCTTCCGCCGTGCAGCACGGCAATGCGATCGGCGTTGCGCACGGTGGAAACCCGGTGGGAAATGAAGATCGTGGTGCGGCCGCGCATTACGTCGCGCAGGTGGTTGAGAATTTTGTCTTCGGTATGGGTGTCAACGCTGGAGAGCGCATCGTCAAGAATCAGAATCCGGGGATTGCGAATGAGAGCGCGCGCGATTGCAGTGCGTTGTTTTTGGCCGCCGGAGAGTGTGATGCCGCGCTCTCCGACCATGGTGTCGTAGCCCTCGGGAAAACTCTCGATGTCGACGGCGATATTGGCCGCGTCGGCCGCTTTATGAACTTCCTGATCGGTCGCGGAATCGACACCGAGCGCAATGTTCTCACGGATGCGATCACTGAATAAGAAAGTCTCTTGAGGCACGAATCCAATCTGTTTGCGCAGCGATGCAACCAGGTACTCCCGCAGCGGTCGGCCGTCGATCAAAACCATGCCGGGCTCCGCATCGTAGATGCGCGGGATAAGGCTCACTAAAGTCGTCTTACCGGAACCGGTGGGGCCGACAATCGCCAGGCTGCTGCCTGCAGGCACGTGCAGGTTCACATCGTGCAGAACTTGTTTTCCCTCATAGCTGAAGTTGAGTTGCCGGAATTCGA
This sequence comes from uncultured Acidobacteriaceae bacterium, assembly GCA_963801885.1. Classification (GTDB taxonomy): domain Bacteria; phylum Acidobacteriota; class Terriglobia; order Terriglobales; family Acidobacteriaceae; genus Sulfotelmatobacter. The sequence goes on along the minus strand of CAWDGL010000006.1, from coordinate 212,371 downwards.
TCTCGCCTGTAATTTCCAGGTCTTGCGCACCGGGAGCATCCTGAATCTCGGGCTGCTCTTGCATGATTTCGTTGATGCGGATCAAGGACGCGGTGCCGCGCTGGAAGAGGTTGATGACCCAACCCAGCGCTATGATCGGCCAGGTGAGTTGCATCATGTAGGTGCTGAAGGAGACGAATTGTCCCACGCTCATGGAACCGGACAGAGACAACGTGGTCGTAATCGCAGGGAGTTCAACTCCTGGATGCGAGATGGCTGGATGCCAAACTAAATTTACATGCGAAAGTCCGTGAATGACTTCGCGTCCGCCCAGCCACAGGACTAGGACAACGGCACATCCCAGCATCAGTTCGAGTGTGGGCCAGAGCATGCCCATCAGCCGAACCAGGCGCAAACTGCGGCGAATGTATTCCTGATTCTCGGCCTCGAAGGCGCGGATTTCTGCCTCTTCTTGCACGTAGGCGCGAATCAGGCGCGCCCCGGAAAAATTCTCCTGAGCGCGGGCGGAGATGTCGGAAAACATCGCCTGAATTCTCTCGAAGCGTTCGTGAATCCGCCGGCCGAAAGTTTGGATCATGATGCTGACGGCAGGCAACGGCAGAAACGTGTAAAGCGTGAGCCAGGGACTGATCGAGATCATGAAGGCCAGCGCACCCGCGGTGTAGACGATGGTGTTGGCCGAGTACATGATGGCGGGACCGAGCAGCGCGCGGACCGCATTCAAGTCATTGGTAGCGCGGGCCATGATGTCGCCCGTGCGATGACGCTGGTAATAGGAGTAAGAAAGAACTTCCAGGCGCGCGAACAAATCGTTACGCAAATCGAATTCGACATCGCGCGAGATGCCGATAACGATCCAGCGAGTGAGGAACTGGAAAATTCCCTTCGTGGCGGCAATGGCGAGCAACAGTACGGCGTAGATCAGAAGTTTGTGCCGGGTGACGTCTTCGTGGAGATCGTCGGCGGCCTTGCCGAGCACCAGCGGAAACAGAATCCAGATGCCGTTGGTGAGCAAAACGCAAAGCGTGCCCGCGGCGTAACTCCAGCGGTAGCGCTTTAGATAGGGCAGCAGCGGGCGTAGAATCTTGAGCAGCATGCAATTCAGTAGATGAAATTTTAGCAGCGGCGGCGCGCGCAGAGTAGGTTGTTTTCGGCCACGACTACAATGCATTTCATAAGAACGCGTCGTTAGGTGGGCATTCAAACTTTCATGGCTCTAGGCATTTACATTTCCGTGCCGTTCTGCCGAACGAAGTGCAGCTATTGCAACTTCGCTTCTGATGTATTCTCACGCGCCGTTTTTGAGCGCTACGTGGATCGAGTTTGTGCCGACATCTCCAGTTCACAACAAACCGCGAGCGAAATGGGCGGAATTTATGAACCCGAAGTAGACTCGGTTTATCTCGGCGGCGGCACGCCGACTTTGCTTGAACCAGAGCAGTTGCAGCGCATTTTCACGGCTGTCCGGCAGCAATTCGCCGTGGCGGGCGATGCGGAGGTCACGGTCGAGTGCGCTCCCGGAACACTGGCATCCTGCGTGATTGAGGGACTTCAGGGTTGCGGCGTCAATCGCGTGAGCCTGGGCGTGCAATCTTTTATCGACGCGGAGGCGGCAGCGGTGGGGCGCTTGCACACGCGGGCGATCATTTTTGAGGAAATCGCGCGCCTTCGCGCGGCGGGGATTGGCAACATCAATATCGATCTGATCACCGGACTTCCGCATCAGACCGCGGAAACGTGGCAGGAATCGCTGCAACAGACTCTCGCTACTGAAGCGCCGCACGTCAGCGTTTACATGCTCGAGGTGGATGAAGATTCGCGTTTGGGTCGCGAGGTGATCGCGGGAGGAAAAAAATATCACGCGCACTTCGTGCCAGAGGAAGAGGCGATCGCGGATTTCTATCTCGTCGCGTGCGAAGAGCTGGAAGCGGCAGGGATTTCGCAATACGAAATCTCAAACTTTGCGCGGGCTGGCTGCGAGTCGCGGCACAATCTTAAGTATTGGACGCGGCAGCCCTATCTCGGTTTCGGGGTTGATGCGCACTCCATGCTGCTTTCGGCGTCTCAAGAAGATGAAGCCGTGCGCTTTGCTACTGCGGATGGGCTGGAAAAATATGCTGCGGAACCCTTGCAACGAACTCTGGTTTCGCGCACGGCGGCTTTGGAAGAAAGTTTCTTTCTCGGCTTGCGTTTGAATCGCGGCGTAGACCTGCAAAAGATTGCCGCAAGCTTCGGCCGGCAGGCGCTTGAAAATCTTCGGCCGGTGATTCTGGGATTTATCGCAGACGGTCTGATGACACGGAACGGCGAAAGCATTCGGCTTACGTCGCACGGGAGATTGCTTTCGAACGAAGTTTTCCAGGCGTTTCTTGAGCCAGCTGATTTGTTGGCCAAACCTTAAACAAAAGTTGGTCGGGCGCAAACCATCCGGTCGGTTGGGCTAACATCGCGACTTGGCAAAATCCCCAGTATTTATGCGGCGTTCACGTGCTCGTTGGTTTACTGCCAGTGGTAACTTCTTCGCTGCTGCGGAGCTATGTTCTAATCGAATTTTGCGGATAGCAGAAGTGCGCCGAAGCGGAGGCTTGCGCTCAGGTATCGCCCGGAGGAACTTTGGACTTCCAATTGAACGAAGAGCAATTGCAGCTGAAAAAAAGCGTTCGCGAGTTTGCCGAGCGCGAGATCAAGCCCAACGTCATGAAGTGGGACGAGGCTGGCGAGTTCCCACTCGCAATCATCAAGGAACTGGGCAAGCTGGGAATGCTGGGGATCGTTTTTCCTGCGGAATATGGCGGGGCTGGCATGGGCTACGTGGAGTATGTCACTGCGATTGAGGAACTCTCGCGCGTCGATGGGTCGGTGGGAATCATCGTTGCCGCGCACACGTCGTTGTGTTCGAACCATATTTTTCTTGCCGGCAATGAGGCGCAGAAAAAGAAATACGTCAGCAAGCTCGCGACCGGAGAATTCATTGGCGCGTGGGGACTGACCGAACCGTCGTCGGGATCGGACGCTGGCAGCGCGCGCATGACGGCCATGCGCAAGGGCAACAACTGGGTGCTAAACGGTACCAAGACTTTTTGCACCAACGGCCACTATGCGGATGTGATCGTCGTGCTCGCGGTGACCGATCGAGCGGCGCATACGCACGGAATTTCCGCGTTCGTGGTGGAAAAAGATACCAAGGGATTTCGTCCTGGTAAGAAAGAAAACAAACTTGGACTGCGGGCCAGCGACACGGCCGAGTTGATTTTTGAAGACTGCGTGATTCCAGCGGAGAATCTGCTGGGGGGCGAGGGACAAGGGTTTCCCGACGCTATGCGCGTGCTGGATGGCGGACGCATTTCGATTGCCGCGTTGTCGCTGGGCATGGCCGAGGGCGCGTACGAGGCGGCGCTGAAATATTCGAAACAACGAAAACAGTTCGGCAAAGCCATCAGCGATTTTCAGGCGATTCAATGGAAGCTGGCCGACATGGCCACAGAGATCGACGCAGCCATGCTGCTGACCATGCGGGCTGCGTCCATGAAAGACGCCGGCTTCAAGACCACGCAGGAGTCGTCTATGGCGAAGCTCTACGCCAGTGAAGTGGCCGTGAAATGCGCCAACGAAGGTGTGCAGATTCACGGTGGCTACGGCTTCATCAAAGATTATCCCGCCGAAAAGTTTTATCGCGACGTGAAGCTCTGCACGATTGGCGAAGGCACGAGCGAAATTCAGCGGCTAGTGATCGCGCGCCAGTTGCTGAAGGATTAGCAGCCACTATGAAGCAATCAATGAATTGGCTTGAAGACCTGTCCGCATCCGTCAGGCAATACTACGGCGCGATTACCGACGAGGAAGAAGCGGAAAACGAGGAATGGGGACGATTTGCCGCGACTCAGTTTCCCGACTACAGTTACCCATCAGGGGAATTGGGAGAGATGTCCATAGGGTTGTAGGCTAATATACCGCTGATCGTTTTCGATAAGCCGCCATGCGCATCATTCGCGGCGCCTATTACTACCGACGGAAGCCAGTTGCGTTTCGCAATGATTACTGCTTCTCGTGCAACGCGCCGCGACGATCCATCGCTATACGCAGCTTCGATGTTGGGCACTTCTACTGGATTCCAGTGTTGCCGGTCGGCTTTTGGCGACACTGGGTATGCGGCGAATGTGGCCGCAAACCGCACTCCAGAAGGCGCCGCCTGCTGAAGTGGACTACGCTTTATTCTTTGGTTACCGGTTCCTTTGTCTTCTGGATGACGCCGATTGATTCGGAGTTCGGTGCGATCAGCTGGATAATCCGGATCGTAGCTCCCGTGGGAGCGGTTCTTCTTTTCATTCGCCTGCTTCGATCAGGCGCGCCTTTCTCGCTTCGCAGGAAACTCAGGTCTATACCACCAGCCGCCGACACAATCTGTCCTTTCTGTTCTACTCCTTTGGTCGTCGGCACTGGTGAACGGTGGTCGTGCCCAAACTGTAACGTTGTCAGGTACTGATCGCCGCTGGCTACCGGTGGTTTCGCAGACTCCGCTCCTGCTTTACACTGTTCGCTTGGACACCGGCTTGAATCACGACATGCAGAAATGGATTGAGCCGTTGCGCGCGGGCGATGTGCGAACACTGGCGCGGGCGATTTCTGTCGTTGAAAATCGTACTCCCGGATGGTCCGATCTGTTGAAGGCGCTATTTCCGCACAGTGGACATGCTCGCGTAATCGGCCTGACGGGCGCGCCGGGAGCGGGCAAGAGCACGCTGGTCGATCAGTTGGCGCGTTTCTATCGTAAACAGAATCACAGTGTGGGAATTGTTGCCGTCGATCCGACGAGTCCGTATACGGGCGGAGCGATTCTGGGCGACCGCATCCGCATGCAGGAACATTTTGCCGATCCGGGGATTTACATTCGCAGCATGGCGACGCGCGGATCGCTGGGCGGGCTGGCGCGGACGACGGCCGACGTGACCACGGTGCTCGATGCATCGGGGCGCGACATAATTCTCGTCGAAACCGTCGGCGTCGGGCAGGATGAGATTGACATTGTTCGGCTGGCCGAGATCACGGTCGTGATTCTCGTTCCTGGCATGGGCGACGATGTGCAGACGATCAAGGCGGGGATCATGGAGATCGCCGACATTTTCGTGATCAACAAGAGTGATCGCGAAGGCGCCGAGCGCGTGGAGCGCGAGATTCGCGGCTTACAATCATTAGCCCTTCGCCACGATGGATGGACGCCGCCGATTGTGAAGACGGTTGCGAGCGATGGGACTGGAGTCGACGATTTGGCGGCCGCGATCGCCGGCTATGAGGCTTATCTGCAAAAAGAAAATTTGGCTTTCAAAAAGAGCGTGCAAAACTGGCAGCAGCGGCTGGTGGAGATGCTGCGCGATGCCATGCTGGAGAAGGCGCGCGCGCAATTGGACAGTGGAAGCATGGCGAGGCTGGCGGCGGAAGTCGCCGAACACAAGCGCGACCCGTATACGCTGGTGGAAGAAATTGCGGCAAGAAACACGTAGCCCCGGACGCATTCGTCCGGGGAGGTGCGGCGGTACACTGAGCCTCGGATGAAAATCGGCGTCGCATGAAAATCGGGCGGACGAATGCGTCCGCCGCTACGTGAGCGGAATTGAAATCAATGTTTCAGATCGATCATCTCGGGATTGCGGTGAAGTCGCTGACGGCGGCGAAGGCGATTTACGAAAAGCTTGGCCTCGTTATTTCGCCGGAAGAAACCGTCGAGCATGAACAGGTGCGGCTGGTGATGGTTCCCGTGGGCGAGAGCCGGTTGGAGTTGCTCGAAGCGACGTCGCAGGATTCGACCATTGCAAAATTCATCGCCAAGCGTGGAGAAGGCTTGCACCACGTCTGCCTGAAAGTGCCGGACTTGTCTGCGGCTGTGGAGCGGCTGAAAAAAGATGGCGTGCGCCTTGTATCGGAAGAGATTAAGACTGGCGCGGGCGGGCACCGGTATGTATTTGTGCATCCTTCGAGCACGGGCGGAGTATTGCTGGAACTGGTGCAGAGCTAGAGCACCGCTTGTCATCCCGAGTGAAGCGAGGGATCTGGGTATTTGGTGGCAGCAGCGGCGATGAGCCTTAATGGGCAGAACCTAGATCCCTCGCTTCACTCGGGATGACAAATAATTCGTCGATTCTCAGATTCACGGATAAACAGATCGAATGCTTTTTCTCGTCACTGACACTTCCGGCCGGCAGGGCAGCGTTGCACTCGTGCGCGTGAGCGACGTGGATCGTGGCGATGTTGAGGTGATCGAAGTCGCGCTGCTTGCAGGCGGAATGTTCTCTGCTCAACTGGTGCCGCAGATCGCCGCGTTGCTGGCCAGCCATCATTTTGCTAAATCCGACATCGACGCTTTCGTTGTCGTCTCCGGGCCCGGATCGTTTACTGGCCTGCGCGTGGGACTGGCGGCAATCAAAGCTCTGGCTGAAATTCTGAAGAAGCCGATCGTTCCTGTGTCACTCTTGCAAGTGGTTGCTGTCGCGAGCGGCATTCAGGGTAAAGTTGCGGCGGCGCTGGATGCGGGCCGCGGGGAACTTTATTTTGGCGCCTACGAAATTGCCGGGGAGTCGGTTCAGGTTCTGGAAGAGCGGCTGATGTCGAAAAATGAATTTCTATCCAATGAATTCTTTTCCTCAGCGCGCGAGGCAACTCTCGTAACTCCCGATTCGGCCTGGGCTGCAGCGGCGCGGGACGCCGGATTTTGCGTTGTTGAGCTCGACCCACCGCCGGCTGCACTCATCGCAAAAGTAGGATTGGCTAGGCTGCGTGCCGGCGAAACCGTTTCCCCCGAGCAACTGGAAGCAAACTACATGCGGCGCTCCGACGCTGAAATGTCGGTGAAGAAAAGCTCTTAGCTCTTGGCTCTTAGCTCCTAGCTTTTAGCTCGACAATGAAACCAAGCCATCCTGATAGTCGCGTAATTATTCGCCCCGCGAGTCTGACCGACCTTCCATCGCTAATTGCTCTGGAGCGACAATCGGCTTCCGCTGCTCATTGGACCGAAGAACAATATCATGAAGCGTTCCTGGCCGGCAGCGGGAAAAGGCTTGTGATTGTGGCGGAAACATCGGGGTTGGCTGTGTCCGAGAACTTGTCCCGCACGGTCGCACCGGGAGAGATGGCATCGGGCCACGGTGGAGTAACAACCATTCTCGGTTTTCTGATTGCTTTGCAAATTTCCCCCGACTGGGAATTGGAAAATATTGTTGTGGATTCGGAATTCCGTCGCAAGGGCATTGGACGGCAGTTGCTCAACGTTCTGTTCGCCGCCGTCCGTGAAGCAGCAAGCGGCTGCGTCTTTCTTGAAGTACGCGAGTCTAATTCAGCCGCGCGAACGCTTTACGAAAGCTCGGGATTCGAGGTGGTTGGGCGGCGTAAGTCGTACTATTCCAATCCTTTGGAGGACGCAGTTTTGTATCGCCGGCCTTTTAACCGAGGGTGATTAACATTTAAGATTGCACCATTTTTTTGGCATTGAACCCACTTTTGGCGTGTGCTAGCCTGAATTCATATCCCGGTTGGAGGTCTGCTGGATGCTGACTTCAAGAGACACGCTCCTAACCAATCACGAGGAATTCCGCAGATTGGCTCAGGAGCACACGCAGTACGCGAAACGCCTTGATTCACTCACCCAAAAACGATATCTCAGCGAAGACGAAAAGCTGGAAGAAGTCCGGCTCAAAAAGCTAAAACTGCGACTCAAAGACCAAATGGAGTCCATTGAGCGCGAGTACCGGCAGCACTACGGCGTTAACGTAGCATAATTTCTGGCGAACTTCCCAACGGCTGCGACCGTTGAGGGAGAAATCTACCCTCGGTGAGTCTCTTCATTCCTTCTTCGTTGAATCGGCATTCACCGGAGCCGCCAGCACAGTAAGATTGTTCTCGGCGAGAGAGCGATTGAGCGCAGCAAGATCCTCTTTGATGACCTTCCGATAGTCCGTATCCGCTCCCGCCATTTGCGATTCGAATGTCTGCAGTGATTGCAGTTCGGTGTCAGTAGGAGCGAAGTCAGCCCCTCCAGCCATGTCGCTGCCACCAGTTCCGACCTCGGCGTTCAGCCAGATCAAGTTGAGATAAACTTTATAGGGCTCGACGAAGTACTTGTCGTCGCTGTTGAGCAACGCCGGCGAAGCCAGTTCAGACTCCACGGTATAAAGTTTTTTCTCCAGATCCTCCACAGCCTTCAGTAGTTCGGCTTTGCGTTTTGTTTGAGCTTCGTCCAGCGCTGGCGGCGGGGCGGCCGCACCACCCTCGTCGTCATCCTCATCCACCATAGCTTTGTTCGTTGTTTTCTTCTTTGGAGGTCGAAGCATGGTCTCGATCACTTCGATTTGCTTACGAAGCCATTCGATCTGGTTGACGGTATCGGAAACTTGATCGATATCGGCGGTGATCCGGCGCAGAGTTTTCACGGAAAGCTCAATGTCCGCATCCGACCCCGGGGCGCGAGGATCGCGCAAGATGATCAGCGGCTGTGTGTAGGATTCGTGCCCGGTCTTCAGGCGAACTGTATATTTTCCAGGGACAACGACCGGCCCTACCTCGGCCGATTTGCTTCCCCAATGAGTAATAGGCCGCGAATCGGCATCGCGGAAACGAGGTTCCAGCCAGATATGAGGATTGTCCGGCGCAGTCGTGCGCAGCGCAATCAGCCGCGGAGATTCGTAGCGCAAGTCCCATGGAACGCGATTCATTCCCACGCGACCCTTCGCTTCGAGTGTTCGGATCACCTTTCCTTCGGAGTCGAGAATTTCAAGGTGAACTGGATCTTTTGAGGGCGCCTTAAGAGAAAAGTTCAGCATGGCCTGGCCGCCGCGAGTGAAACGATATGTGTCGCGCGGTTCAAACAAGACAACTGCCGCGTCCGAATGATTCTTTGCCATCTGCTCCAGCGGCGTTATGTCATCCAAAATGTAAAGACCGCGGCCGTAGGTAGAGATCACCAGATCATGAAACTCTTTCTGCACTACGGCCCAAGTTACGGGTGCGTGCGGCAAACCCGTCTCCAGAGCCGTCCAATGGCCGCCATCGTCAAGAGAGTAATAGAATCCATTTCCCGTACCGGCAAACAGCAGGCCTTCACAATTGGGATCTTCCGCGATAGTCCGGACGTAAGACAATTCATCTTTCGGGAGATTGCCGCTGATTTGCTTCCACGTCTTTCCGAAATCGGTAGTCTTGTAGATGAAAGGATCGCGATTATCCACCAGATGGAAATCGACGCTGATGTAAGCGGTCCCGGGATTGAAACTCGAAGGCGCAATGCTGGTGATCGTTCCCCAGGCAGGCAGCCCCGGATATATTTTTGGTGACGTTCACCCAGTTCGCGCCATCTTTCGTATTCCAAACCTGACCATCATTGGTTCCGGCCCAGATCAGTCCCTTTTGAATTTTTGAAGGCGCGATCGCGAAGACAACTTCTCCGTAGAATTGTCCCAGGTTGTCGCCGACAATTCCGCCTGATGGCACGATGCGAGAAGGATCCTGCGTAGAAAGATCCGGGCTGATCACCGACCAACTCTGGCCGCCATTCGTTAGTTTTGAAAATCACCTGGCAACCGTAATAAACCGTGTTGTGGTCGAAGGGATCGATGGCGAGCGGCGCCGTCCAATGGCAGCGATATTTAATCTCGTTTGGTGGTGAATCCAGTGTATGCATCCACGGACTGACCGAACGCGCATGCTTGGTCCGGGCGTCCCAGCGAGTCACTTTATTTCCATAACAAGTGGCCCACACCACATTCGGATCGGCTAAGTCGGGAACCGTGAAGCCGGATTCGCAACCGCCCATTTCGTGATCCCAGCCGGTTTCCCGCGAATCCACGGGCAGACTTGGGCCGCGCATGTTTCCGTCGTCTTGCATGTTGCTGTAAAAGTAATAAGGAATCTGATTGATCGACGTCGACGTGGTACATCTGGCCAATGGGCAACGTGGCCCGATGAAAACCGCGGCCGTGAACGGTCGTGATGTTCATCCCGCCATCGTCGGTGATCACGAAGCGATCGGCGTTCGTGGGGTCGATCCAGATGTCGTGCGTGTCTCCGCCCCAGGGAACTTCCTTAAAATTTTCGCCTCCGTCCAGTGACTGGTGGAAGGAACTGTTGGCCACGAGAACTTCGTTGTCACTGTCCGGCGAAACTGCCAGCCGAATGTAATAGCCCGCGCGTCCGATCAATGCTCGCTGATAATTGACTGCCTTCCAGTGCGCTCCCATATCGTCCGATCTCCAGACCGAACCTTGGTCCTTGGTCTGAATCAGCGCGAAGATGCGATTCGAATTTGTGGGTGCAACCGCGACGTCGATCTTGCCCAGCGGTGCATGCGGCAGCCCATGTTCTTCGATGCGAGTCCACTTTGTTCCGCCGTCGTGCGAAACATAAACTCCGCTTCCGGGGCCACCGCTGAATTCGCCCCAGGTGTGCATCTCCACTTGCCACATACCGGCAAATAAAGTGTGGGGATTGTGAGGGTCCATCGACAGGCCGGAGCAGCCCACGTTATCTCCGGCGAAAAGTACGCGCTCCCAGTGCTGTCCGCCGTCTGTCGTGCGAAAGACGCCGCGCTCCTGTTGAGGCCCGGTGGTGCGCCCCAGAACGCAGGCGAAAACGATGTCAGGATTCGAGGGTGAATGACGATGCGGCCGATGCGACCACTTTGCGGCAGTCCCATGTTCGTCCATGTTTTGCCGGCGTCGGTCGATTTGTAGATTCCATTGCCCATCACGTCGATGTCGCGGATTGCCCAAGCCTCGCCGGTTCCCGCCCAAACTGTGCTCGGCTCTGAGGGAGCGACGGCCAGAGCGCCGATGGCGGCGACCGGCTGCTTGTCAAACATCGGCGTCCAGTGGTTGCCGCCGTCAATCGATTTCCAAACTCCGCCCGAGGCGGCGCCCGCGTAATAGGTGCTCGCATCCCCGGGGATGCCAGCGATGGCAGCGACCCGATTCCCCACCTTGGGGCCGACAAAGCGGAAGCGAAACTGCCCTTCGTCATCGGAATCCGGTTGTTGCGCGTGCGCGGAACCATACTGCCAAGCATCGCAATCGCAGCGAGACAGAGCGTCAGTTTTCTGATGGCCATTCCTGGGATCCTCCGCGAAACCGGGCTGTCAGATAAGCGTGCATCTTACATGTCTGAACGAACGGGGCCAAGTCGGGCGACGCCGAAATCGTCCAGCGCCGAAGTCGTTCAGCACTGCAGCCTGCTCTATAATTGAAAGCTCCCATGGTTCGTGACGGATACTTCTATGCTTTGGGGTTAATCGCCGCCGCCATCGTGCTGGGCTGGCTGATTCGCCCTGCCTGGGCAATCATCCCGTGTTTGCTGGCCGTTTTCTTTCTCTGGTTTTTTCGCGACCCCGAGCGCGCCATACCGCAGGACGCGGGTGCAGTGGTCTCGCCTGGCGACGGCAAGGTGACCGATGTTTCGACCGTGACTCTGGGAAACGAAAAGCTGATTCGAGTCAGCATTTTTCTCAGCGTATTCGATGTGCATGTGAATCGCTCTCCAGTGGCGGGCGTGGTGAGTGATGTGCGCTACCAGCGGGGTAAGTTTCTGAACGCGATGAACATGGCTTCAGCCGAGGAGAACGAGCAGAACATTGTCACGGTAGAAGGCGAGGGTCAGAAAGTTGTCTTCAAGCAGATTGCGGGTTTGCTGGCGCGCCGAATCGTTTTTACGCCGAAGGTTGGCGACCGGCTGCAGCGCGGTCAACGTGTGGGCCTGATCAAGTTCGGTTCGCGTGTGGACCTGTTGGTCGATGCTTCGGCCAAGGTGAACGTGAAAGTGGGAGATCGCGTGAAAGGCGGCGCCAGCGCGGTGGCCTATTTACCGGCGCAGGCCAGCCTGGCCAGCGCGAGTGCACAGTCTACCGAGAGGGCACGCTGATGGATCAAACTGCACGCCCACCACGAGGCCGGCAGAGCAAGGGAATGTACATTCTTCCTTCGCTGTTTACCACAGCCAACATGGCGCTGGGTTATTACGCCATGCTTGAGGTGATGCGAGCTACGCTCACCGATTTCTGGCATCTCGACAATGCGGCCAAAGCCATTGGATTCGCGGTGTTGTTCGACGGGCTCGACGGCCGCATCGCGCGCATGACGGGCACCAGCAGCGATTTTGGCCGCGAACTGGATTCCCTGGCGGACGCAATCACCTTTGGCGTGGCTCCAGCCATGTTGGCGTGGACATGGGGCTTTTACCTGATGCCGCCGGTACTGCTCACCGATTGGACGCATAACTGGCACATTAAGCTCACCCAGTTGGGCGCCATCGCATCGTTCCTTTTCTTGATTGCTGGCGCCAGCCGCCTGGCGCGCTTCAACATCACCAGCAATCCACAGCCTTCGAATCCCGGCCGTCCCGGAAAGAAATATTTTGTCGGCATGCCCATTCCGGCGGGCGCGGGAGTGGTGGCTGCGGTAGTGCATTTCACGGCGGGAGATCCTCTGGTCTCGTGGTACACCTCGCTGATCTGGTTTGTGATGGTCACGACCGTTGGATATCTGATGGTGAGCACCTGGCGTTTTTATAGTTTTAAAGATATTGATTTCCGGTCACGCCACCCCTTTCGACTGATTCTTTTTCTGGCCGCGCTGTTCGCCTCGATCTGGTTTTTTTCCCGGCTTATGCTTTTCGTGATCGCCCTGCTTTATATGGTTTCCGGCGTGTTCTGGAGATTGCAATGGATGTTCCGTCGACGCGGCGATCGGCCGCCTCCGTCCTACAAGGAGGCTTCGCAGACCTCATGAGCGAGGTAGTCAAATCGGCGTCTGCGTCGCACCCGTTGGCCGCTCGCGGAAATCTTTATCGCGCCGCGATTGTGGGCGCGGCCTCGCTCAAGGGCAAAGAAGTTGCCGAGATGCTCAACGAGCGTAATTTTCCGGCGGCCGATATTCGCCTGCTCGACGACGACGAATCCATGGGCCAGCTGGAAGCGATGGGCGATGAAGTAAGTTTTATTCAGCGCATTCGTGCCGACCAGTTTGAAAATGTGGACTTCACTTTTTTCGCCTCCGACGAGCAAACCACGCGCAAGAATTGGAAAGATGCTCGCGACGCCGGCAGCGCGATTATTGATCTCTCCGCTTCTCTCGAAAACGAGCATGGAGCCAGCGTGCGCTCTTTGTGGATAGAGCGTGAACGTGGACAGATCCCCACTCCGGAATTGCAACCGGGGCCATGTGTAACTGCGCATCCAGTCGCTGTAGTGCTGGCGCTGCTTCTGTTGCGAGCCAGGAAAGCGGGCGAGATTCGCCGCGCGGTGGCCACGGTTTTCGAACCTGCTTCCGAGCATGGGCAGCGCGGAATGGATGAATTGCACCAGCAGACCGTGAACCTGCTTTCGTTTCAGTCTCTGCCGAAAGATATTTTCGACGCGCAAGTAGCTTTCAACATGGTCGCCCGCTATGGCCAGAAGTCGCAGCCCGCGCTCGATTCCGTCGAGGCTCGCATCCAACGCCACTATCAGAAAATTGCTGGAGCAGATGCTCCGCGTCCGTCGCTTCTGTTGTTGCAGGCTCCTGTTTTTCACGGGCACGCTGCCGCTATCTACCTTGAGATGGACCGTCCGGTCGAGATTCAGGCCTTGTCGTTGGCATTGGCCGGCGACCACGTCGCCATTCCGGGCGCGGACGAAGACGCGCCGAGTAATGTCAGTGCCGCGGGACAGCCGGACATTCAGCTGTCGCTGAAAATCGATCCCACCCAGCCCAATGGCATCTGGTTATGGGTGGCGGCGGACAATCTGCGCATCTCCGCACTCACCGCGGTGGAATGTGCGGAAAGCATGACCGCGACGCGCCCCACGGGGAAGATTCAGTGAACCGGCCGCATCTGCCGGTCCTTCTTTCGTTCACAGCTTTTCTGCTCTTGTTGTTTGTTTTGGGATGCGGCTATCACACGGCGGGTCATGTGGCGCAGCAACTTCCTGAAAACGTCAAGACGATCGCCATCCCGGCCTTCAAAAACGAAACCCTCACGTACCGCATTGAGCAGATGCTCACTGCTTCCGTGGTTCGCGAATTTACTACACGCACCCACTATCGCATCGTCAGCGAAAGCGACGATGATGCAGACGCAACCTTGCGCGGCACCGTGCTCTCGACCGCGGCTTCTCCGCTCACCTACGATACGGCCACGGGACAGGCGGCCAGCATCCTGGTGGTGGTCAGCATGAAAGTTACGCTGACGGACCGTGCCGGCAAGGTGCTTTACCAGAATCCAGCGTACGTGTTTCGCGAGCAGTACGAAGTGTCGCAGGATCTGCAGAGTTTTTTCGAGGAAGATTCTCCCGCCTTCCGCAGGCTTTCGCAGGATTTTGCGCGGACTCTAGTTTCCAACATCCTGGAGGGATTCTAGATGCTAGAGTGGCAGGAGGTCGTCGTAAGTCGTCAGTCGTTGGTCGTTAGCCAGTCACTTACTGTGCCGGCATTCGTTCCTTCGGCGGGATTTGACCAACGACCAGCGACTAACGACCAACGACGGCGTCTGGAGATTTTCTGATGCGGGCCTTCGCCCAAGCCGAGCGTTTTGTCAGCGAACTCGAATCGCGCAAGCTTCGTCCCGCTTACGTGTTCGTGGGCGACGAGGCGTTTTTTCGCAAGCGTTTTCGCGATGCCATTCTCGAGCATCTGGTTCCCGCCGATCTACGCGACTTCAGCTTCTTCGAATTCGATCTTGCCGAAAACGATTTGGCGGAGGTTCTCGACCGCGCCCGCACACCTTCGCTAATGGCGCCGTTCCAGGTTTTCTTCGTGCGCGGAGTGAAGAATCTTTTTGGCCGCGGCTCGAACGAAGAAAAGTTGTCCGCCATCGAAGAGTACTGCAAAAATCCGAATCCCGACGCCATGCTGGTTTTTGTGGCCGACCACATCAGCATTCCTGCCGACGTTCGCCGCATGGAGATGCAGGACAAGGAACGCTACCAGCGCATTCGAGAAACCATGGGCCAGTACTGCGGCATCGTGGAACTGGCGCGGGTGGAAGAGGGCGAAGCGGTCCGCTGGATTGCCGATTTCTGCGCCAGCCGCGAAGTGAAGATCGAGGCCGATGCCGCCCGCGAGTTAGTCGACGCCCTCGGCGGGGACATGATGATGATCTCCAATGAACTGGAGAAGCTGATGCTGTATGTGGGGGAAAAAAAGCGCATCACGCTGGGCGACGTGGAAACCATGGTGCTGGCCGCGAAGCAGCGTTCTCTCTATGAATTGACCGACGCTATTTCCGCGAAAGAACGAGTGCGAGCGCTGGAAATTCTTGATGCGATTCTGATGACCGGTGATGGCGAAGAGGCGGCTATCGGGCACATTTACATGCTGGCCAAAACTTTTCGCCAGATGCTGGTAATTCTCGAGCGCAACGTCCGCGACCAGCGAATGTTGTGGGCCGCGCTCTGGCAGGGTTTTCGTGTGCCCCCGTTTGCCGCCGACGACATCATCAAGCAGGCTCGCCGCTATAAATCCCGCCGCGAACTCACGCGCTCCATTCGCCTGGTGGCGAAGGCGGACTTGGCTTTGCGCTCCAATCCTGTGAGCAAGCGCATGGTTCTGGAAAGGCTAATCATGGAACTGACCGCCGAACCCAAACCCGAAAGCCCAGGCTGGATGCAGGATCAGTTGCCGGTGTGATCCATTGTGTTAGTACGGCGCCGGAACCAGCGCGTCTTCCGGATATCCCGGCATGCCAAATTCGGGTACGTCCAATCCCTCTTCTTCTGACTCCGCCGATACGCGCATGCTTTTCACTTTGTTTACAATCGCGAAAACGACGAACGTCGCACCGAACGCCCAAACCGCGTACAAGGTCGCGCCCATCAGCTGGCACCAGAACTGCCGGGTGTCTCCGTGAATCAAGCCCGTGACGCCTTGGCCTGCGTGCCCTAGATAACTGCTGGCTCCCACTCCATTCCATCCGGAGCCGTACGTGCCGTCGGCGAAAATACCCACGCAAACGGCTCCCAGCCATCCACAAAACCCGTGCACGGAAACTGCACCACAAGGATCATCGATCTTAAGAACGCGCTCGTTAAACAAAACCCCGCCGCAAACCAGGCAACCGGCGAGCACCCCAATGATGACGGAAGAAGTGGGAGACACAAACGCGCAAGGCGCGGTAATCGCTACCAGGCCAGCGAGCATTCCGTTGCAGGCCATGGTGATATCGGGCTTGCCAAACAGAAAATACCAGATGAGCATGGCCGCGGCCGAGCCGGCGCAAGCTGCCAGATTGGTGTTGACCGCCACGACTGAAATGCGAAGATCGGTCGCGCCCAGCGTCGAACCCGGATTGAATCCCATCCAACCGAAAAGCAAAATGAAAGTGCCCGTCACAACGTAAACCACGTTGTGAGCAGGGAAGGCTCGAATTTTTCCTCCCGGGCCAAACTTGCCCAAACGCGGACCGAGAATGATGGCGAGAGCCATGGCGCAGAAACCACCCACCGCGTGCACCACGGTGGAACCGGCAAAGTCGACATAACCGTGACCGAGGTTCATGGTCGATCCCAATTGCGAGAGCCAGCCGCCGCCCCACGTCCAGCAACCAGAAATCGGATAGAGGATGGCGCCGATGAAAAGTTCGCACAACAGAAACGCCCAAAAACTGATGCGCTCGCAGATGGCGCCGACAATGATGTAGCCGGCAGTCTCCATGAAAACAACTTCGAACAGCGTCAGGCAATTGCTGCCCGCGTCATACGCCGGACCAACGAGAAAAAATCCTTTTCCTCCAACAAATCCCCACTGCCCGCTGCCAATCAAAAAATGATTCAGCGTCGGGACGCCGCCCAGATTGGTGGGAGCAGCATTGATGGCGACGGCCCCGAACTGGAACGCATATCCGACCGCGTAGTAAGCAAGAAAGGCGAAAACGTAGGCGGCGAAGTTCAGCATCATGAGATGTGCCGCATTTTTCTTTCGCACCAGCCCGCAGGTAAGCAGGGCAAAACCAGCCTGCATGAAAAGCACGAGGTAACCCGTGTTCAAAGTCCAGGCGAAGTTGGTGGCCACGCGAACATGCCCCACGCTATCGGCAAGTTTTATGGCCAAAGGCTCTTTGGCTGCTTGCGCCTGATACTCGTCGAATGCCTTTTTGTTCTGAATATAGTCAGGAGCATTCTTGTCGAGGGGTTCAGGGACGACAAAAGGATTTCCGGCGGCATCGACCGCCGTGGTTTTGTCTCCGGTCGCTGTACCGGCTGGATCGGGCTTCACGCTGTCGTCGGCAAAACCGAATGCGGAGAATGCGGCTAACAATCCAGCCAGCAGAACAATTGCGGTCCCGGCGGCCAGCAGTGACCTGCGCAGAGAGATCCCTGCTCGTTGTGTCATCTTGGAGTGCTCCTGTTTTACGAGTCGTGCTGCAATTTTCGTGCTGAAATTCAGGCTCTGATAGGCCACGCTTTAACAATCCCAGTTCTAAAGCGATTGCGCATATAGACTTGTCCCGTCTGCGGGCACCGTCTCCTTGCCGCGCCGATCATCCAGGGACACCCAAGCACACGCGGGCGAGCCAGAATCAATCGCCGACAATAAATGCGGCTATTGCCCCAGTCCAATACAAATTTCTTATAGCAATCATCAGAAAAGCATCGTGCTAGATTGCAGGCCTGAAGCGAAAGAGTTGACAATAAACGATCTCGCTATAGACTCGCGGACCGCTTATTCCCCTCACCCTGCGAGACGGTTTCATTCTCAAGATCATTTAAAATGCTAATGCTCTGCAGAGAAAATGACCGCCGGCAACGTCCAAAGAGTTCGCGTGATTGATTCCCACACCGGTGGCGAACCCACCCGCGTCGTAGTCAGCGGAGGTCCCGATCTTGGCGCTGGTCCGCTGGCCGAGCGCCTGGAACGCCTCCGTACTAAACACGATGCCTTCCGCTCGGCGGTTGTAAACGAGCCTCGCGGATCGGATGTCATGGTAGGCGCCCTGCTCTGTGAGCCCGCCGATCCTGCCTGCGCCTCCGGAGTAATTTTTTTCAACAACGTTGGCTATCTGGGCATGTGCGGCCACGGAACCATCGGGCTCGTGGCCACGCTTTCATTCCTGAAGCGAATCGAACCCGGCGCGCACCGCATCGAGACGCCGGTGGGAACGGTGAGTGCCGTATTGCACTCCAACGGCGAAGTTACGGTGAACAACATTGCCAGCTATCGACTGGCTGCAAATGTAGAAGTTGATGTGCCGCACTACGGGAAGGTTTACGGCGATGTGGCCTGGGGCGGAAACTGGTTTTTTCTGGTGCGCGAACATTCTCTGGAACTTTTGCTTCAGAACATCGAGAGTCTGACCAATTTCACCTGGGCGATCCGCCAGGCCCTTCGCCAACAGAAAATTACCGGCGCCGGAAATCAAGAGATCGACCACGTCGAGCTCTATGGTCCGTCCGGCCTGCCTTCTGTCCATAGCAAGAATTTCGTCCTGTGTCCCGGAAAGGCCTATGATCGTTCTCCGTGCGGAACCGGAACCAGCGCAAAGTTAGCTTGCCTTTATGCGGATGGAAAACTTCGCGAGGGAGAAATCTGGAAGCAGGAGAGTATTGTCGGAAGCGTCTTTGAAGCCAGCATTTCCGTGCGCGACGGCAAAGTCTACCCCAACATCAAAGGTTCTGCGTTTGTGAACTCAGAAGCGGAACTGGTGCTCGATCCACGAGATCCCTTTTGCATGGGCATTCCGGCCTGAGGAAAATCATGCAGACACGCGACCTTACAGAGCGCTTCCGTAAAATCTTTGGCGATCGTCCCCGCATCTTTCGCGCGCCCGGGCGCGTCAACCTGATTGGGGAGCACACCGACTACAACGACGGCTTCGTTTTGCCCGCGGCGGTCGCTTTTTCCACCTACGTGGCGGTCGGCGGGCGTCCGGATTCGAAGTTAGTCATACGTTCGGAAGAGTTCCCTGGTAATTTCGAGTTTGATCTCGATCATCTGCCGGCGCAGCGGACCGGCTCGTGGTGCGATTATGTGCTGGGCGTAGCCACCGTGTTTCAGCAACGCGGCTATAAGCTTCGCGGCGCGAATTTGCTGGTACATGGCGAAGTGCCGATTGGAGCAGGGTTAAGCTCGTCCGCAGCTCTTGAAGTCGCCACCGCGCTGGCTTTGATGAGTCTGGGCGAAACGCAACTACCACTGACCGAAGTGGCTCAACTCTGCCGTGAAGCGGAGAATACTTTTGTCGGCGCCCACGTCGGCATCATGGATCAATTCGTTGCCTGTATGGGAAAAGCCGGGCACGCTCTTCTTCTCGATTGCCGATCCTTGAAATTTCAGCTGATCCCCATCCCATCCGGCATTGAGCTCGTCGTCTGCAATACGATGACGAAACATGACCTGGCTACGGGAGCGTATAACACGCGGCGCGAAGAATGCGAAGAGGGAGTTCGTTATTTTCAGCGATGGAATCCCGCAATCCGCGCCCTGCGCGATGTTCCGGTCGAACTGTTGAATCAGCACATCGGCGATCTTCCCGAGACGATCGCGAAACGATGTTCGCACGTGATCCACGAAAATCAGCGGACGCTGGAGATGGCGCGCGCGCTCACGGCAGGTGACCTGGATGAAGTCGGGAAACTGATGCGTGCGTCCCACGACAGTCTGCGAGATCTCTACGAAGTTAGCTGCAGGGAACTCGACGTTATGGTCGACTCAGCCGAAGGATTGCCGGGTTTTTGCGGCGGACGCATGACCGGCGGCGGTTTCGGTGGATGCACAGTGAATCTGGTGCGCCACGAACAGGCCGAAAACTTCGCCCAAGAAATCGCCGAGCGCTACCGGCTGAAGACGGGAATCATTCCCGAGACGTATTTGTGCACAGCGGAAGACGGCGCCGGCGAACTTCCTCTCGAACCTCAGCGCGAGCCCGACTGATCTTCCATATTTGGCGACCATCCTTGTAGCTTGACCAGCCAATTCGCCGGCTCTGGCAGGATCGCGAAACTGGGTAGTTTCCCGCGCACCATCGCCACTTCATCGCAGCAATGAAAACGCGGACAAGCGTGGCAATCTTTGTAAATCTTGTCGGGAAGATCTTCGCGCTGAGCGACCGAAAATCCCTGGCCCGCAAAAAAATCCGGCTTGCGCGTGAACAGGCAAATGCAAGCCACACGATGGCGCTTCGCCTCAGCCAGCAGAGCTTTCACCAGCCGGCCGCCGCCGCCTTTCCCCTGGGCCCAGGGCGCAACTGTGATGGAACGAATTTCTGCCAGGTGCGTGCCATACAAATGCAACGCTCCGCAGCCGATAATGCGGCCGCCGTCTTCGAGCACTACGAAGTCTCTGACGTTTTCGCAGAGTTCCGGCATGGTGCGCGGCAGCAGGGTACCGTCACCGGAGTAGGCTGCGATCAGTTCGTGAATCTGTTCTGCGTCAGGCAGGATTGCTTTACGCGTGCGCATGGGCCTCCTCGCGAAGAGAGTCGATTTTCTGTTTTGTGGCCGCAATTGCTTGCCGCACGCGGCTGGGCGCGGTTCCTCCCGCAACATCATGAACCGCCAGCACCGAAGCCAGTTTCAGCGATTCGTAGAAATCCCGATCGAACGCGGGACTGAGCAATTGCAGGTCTTCGAGCGGCAAGTCCTGCAATTCGCAATTCCGCTCCACGCACATCTGCACCGCTTTGCCAATTCGTTCATGCGCCAGCCGGGAAGGCACGCCGCGCTTCACCAGATAGGTGGCCGCTGCCCAGGCATTCATAAATCCGGATTGCGCCGCTTCGCGCATACGATCTTCACTAAATTCCACCGCCTTCATCCATTCCGTCGCTAGAGGCAACATTTGCATCAGCGTGTCCGACGAATCGAACAACGGCTTCTGCGTTTCCTGCAGATCTTTGTTGTAGGCCAAGGCCAAACCCTTCACGGTAATCATCAGCGCGGTCGCATTTCCCAAAATTCCCGCGCTCTTGCCCCTGACTAATTCGAGCAGATCGGGATTTTTCTTTTGCGGCATCGCGCTGCTGCCGGTGGAGTATGCCTCCGGCAGAATCACGAAGCTGTATTCCTGCGCAGAAAAAAGGATCATCTCTTCGGCCCAGCGGCTGAGATGCAGAGCCAGCAGCGACAGAGCATTGACGAACTCAAGCGCAAAGTCCCGGTCGCTGGTAGCGTCAATACTGTTTCCGGTTGCGCCGTCGAATCCAAGACTGTCAGCCATGAATGCTCGATCCAGCGCAATGGTGGCGCCGGCAACGGCGCCAGAGCCCAAGGGGCACAGGTTTAGCCGCTTGCGGCAATCAGCCAGCCGGTCCGCATCCCGCAAAAACATTTCGACGTAAGCCAGAAGCCAATGCCCCAGCAGCACAGGCTCCGCTCTTTGCAAATGCGTGTACGCGGGCATGGCTGCATCCGCAGCCCGTTCGGCGCGATCGACCACCACGCCGCACAGTTCGGCGAGTTCCTGCCGCAATTGATCGATCGCGGCTCGCGTATAGAGCCTGAGGTCGGTGGCAATCTGCTCATTGCGGCTGCGGCCGCTGTGCAGCTTGTATCCCGTTTCTCCAATCAGAGCGACGAGTTGTTTCTCCACGAAATGATGCACGTCCTCGGCTTCATCGTCGTCGAGAAATTCAGCCGAGCCAGCCGCCTTTTCGCCAATCTGTTTGAGTCCCTGCAAAATACTGATCAGTTCGTCGGACGAGAGAATACCCGCCGTTTTCAGCGCGCGCGCATGCGCGCTGCTGGCCAGAATTTCGCACTTCAGCAAGCGTCGATCGAAGCCGAATGATCGCTGCCAGCGTTCGAAATCAGGATCCAGCCCTTGCCGGAACCTTCCCGACCACATCTTCATCGCGCAACCTCCACGCGACACCGGGCTCGCGAGCGCGACGGCAATCCGAGAATGCGAATGAAACCGGCCGCATCTTTCTGGTCGTAACTGTCGCCCATCGTGAACGAAGAGAGATCAGTGCGATAGAGAGAGTTTTCCGATTCGCGGCTGACCACGGAAACATTTCCTTTGTAGAGCGACAGCGTGATGCTGCCCGTCATTTCTTTCTGCGTGCTCTCGACAAAAGCGTCCAGCGCTTCCCGCAGCGGCGTGAACCACAGGCCGAAGTACACCAGCTCCGCATACTTCAGTCCAATGTGCTGCTTGAAATGAGCGACCTCGCGCTCCAGGCACAACGCTTCCAGTTCGCGATGAGCTGCGATCAGCAGCGTGCCTCCCGGAGTCTCGTAACATCCGCGCGACTTCATTCCGACAAAGCGGTTCTCGACAATGTCGGCGCGTCCGATCGCGTTGCGCGCGCCAATTTCGTTCAGCAGTTCGACCAGCGACACCGGGTCCATTTTCATCCCGTTCACCGAAATCGGAACTCCCTGCTCGAAGCCGATTCTGACTTGTTCGTCTTTGTCGGGAGCTTCCTGCGGCGAGCGCGTAATTTGCCACGTCGTCGGCAAAGGAGCGTTGCCTGCGTCTTCCAATTCCCCGCCTTCGTGGCTGATGTGCCACAGGTTGCGGTCGCGGCTGTGAATCTTGGTGCGGCTGGCTTCGACCTTAATCCCGTGCTGCTCGGCGTAATCCAGGCAGTCCTCCCGCGACTTCAATGTCCACTCCCGCCACGGCGCAATAATCTTCAGCTCCGGGGCCAGCGCCTGATAGGTCAATTCAAAACGTACCTGGTCGTTGCCCTTGCCCGTGCACCCGTGCGCGACCGCAGTTGCACCTTCACGCAGAGCGACTTCCACTTGATGTTTCGCAATCACGGGACGTGCGAGCGACGTTCCCAACAGATATTTGTGCTCGTAGACGGCTCCAGCCTTCAGGGCAGGGAATACGTATCCCGTCAAAAATTCTTCGCGTAAATCTTCGACGATCACTTTGCTGGCGCCGGTGGCGTAAGCCTTCTCGACGGCGGCTTCAATGTCGTCTCCCTGGCCAACATCGCCCACCATGGCGATTACGTCGTACGAATAATTTTCTTTCAACCACGGAATGATGATGGATGTATCCAAACCACCGGAATACGCGAGAACAACTTTCTCAGGCATGAGCGCTCCTTACGGGCAGGCGAACCGCGCCCCCCAGCAATAAATAAAGAATAGATTTTTGAACATGCAGCCGGTTTTCCGCCTGCTCGAAGATGACTGAATTTTCCGAATCCATGACTTCATCGGTGACTTCCTCGCCGCGATGCGCCGGCAGGCAGTGCATGAAGGCCGCGTGGGGCGCGGCTTCCGCCATCAGTTCACGATTCACCTGGTACGGCCGGAATATTTCGGCCCGCTTTGCCGCCTCGTGTTCCTGACCCATGCTGGCCCACGCGTCGGTATAAACCGCGTCCGCGCCATCGACTGCGGCGTGCGGATCGTTCAGCAGTTCGATGCGGGCGCCAGTTTCTTTTGCGATCTTGCGCGCGTCGGCGAGAATCTGCGCATTGGGCGAATATCCCTTCGGCGTGGCTATGCGAATCGATGACCCCAGGCACGCGCAGGTCAGTAAAAGCGAATGCGCCACATTATTGCCATCGCCCACATATGCCAGCGAAATTTTCTTAAGATCGGCGAAACGCTCCTGCAGCGTGAAGTAATCGGCGAGCGCCTGGCAGGGATGCTCCAGATCGCTCAACGCGTTGATTACCGGAACCGACGAATAACCGGCCATGCCTTCGATGGTTTCCTGCGCAAACGTACGCAGCACAATCACATCGACCCAGCGTTCCAGGTTGTGGGCAATGTCGCTGAGAGTCTCGCGCGCATCCAGCCGGCTCTGCGATTGATCGACGAACATCGCCGTGCCGCCCAGGCTCGTCATTCCAGCTTCAAACGTGAGCCGCGTTCTTAGCGACGGCTTCTCGAAAAACATCACCATCTGTTTCCCCGCCAGCGAGCGTTGAAACACGGAGGGCCGAGACTTCATCAGTTCGGCCAAATGCAGCACCGCCTGCACGCCCTGCGGCCCGAGGTCGCGCGTGGAAATCAGGTCTGGACACCAGAATACGCCGGGAAAAGTTGCTGGGGTCGCCGCCGCTCTGTTCTGTAATGGACTGTTCAATTCTTGCTCCTGTGTCGATGTTTTTGATTCTTTATTCCCGCGCTCATGCGCAGGTGACTTCGGTGCCGCAATTTAATTTCGTGAGGTAAAACTGCGGCAACGCTTCCGCTTCTGCCGCAGGCAATATCCGCACGCGTCCTACGCCGTCTTTTAGCGCTCGCCGGCACGCATCCAGCTTGGGCAACATGCCGCCACTCACTACCGATCCCTCGACCATCGCCTGTGCTTGCTTGGTGCTCAACCACGGAATTACGGCCCCTTCCGCGTCTTTCACTCCCGGTACATCGGTCAAAAAAATCAGTGCGTTCGCATGGCATGCCGCCGCGCAAGCCGCAGCCATTTCGTCGGCATTCACGTTGTAATACTCGCCGTCCGCTCCGAGAGCGAGCGAGGCCAGACACAGGAATGCCGCCCTGCTGCCAGAGTGCTTCGATCCAGCACGGTTCGGCAAAGCATATCTCGCCGACAAATCCCAAGTCGTTGCCGCGGACATGTTTCCGCCGCGCGCGAAATGACATGCCGTCGCCGCCGCAGAATCCAACCGCCGGCA
This sequence comes from uncultured Acidobacteriaceae bacterium, assembly GCA_963801885.1. Classification (GTDB taxonomy): domain Bacteria; phylum Acidobacteriota; class Terriglobia; order Terriglobales; family Acidobacteriaceae; genus Sulfotelmatobacter. The sequence continues at coordinate 187,825 of CAWDGL010000006.1, read as the reverse complement.
TTCCCGCTGCCTGAATCGCCGCCACTACTTTTTTGTTCATCATTCCGCCCAACACCATCAACGCGACATCGCGAGTCTCCGCGTCAGTCACTCGCAGTCCGCCAATGAACTCGCTCTTCATGCCCAGTTGCTTGAGAACGCGGGTCAGCGCTCCGCCGCCGCCGTGAACCACGACCACGCGATGCCCATCCTGTGCCAGTTCCGCAATCGCTCGTGCGCACTTGCGCAACGTTGCCGCATCCTCGAGTGCCGCTCCACCGATTTTGATTACGATTGTCACTGCAGTCCCTCGTCTTCTTGCCATCCATACATTAAATTCATGTTCTGCACCGCCTGCCCTGCCGCGCCTTTCAGCAGATTGTCGATGCACGAAATCAACACCAGCCGCCGGCCGTCTTCGGCCAGGCAAAATCCCAGATCGCAATAATTCGTCTGCAACGCAAACTGCACCTGCGGAAGCTTCGGGGTATGAAAAATCCGCACCCAGCGTTTGCCGAAATAGAAATTGGCAAAGCACGATTCCACTTCGAGAGGCGTCATCTCGCGATTGAGATGCAAATAAATCGTCGACAAAATGCCCCGCGGAATCGGAAGCAGGTGCGGCGTAAAAATCAACTCGTCGGCGCCAAGTTGAAGCTGCTCGACAATCTCTCCTACATGCCGGTGGTTGAAAACCGAATACGCCGAGAGATTGTCAGCCACCGAAACAAAGTGCGTTTTCGCCGTCGGTTCCTTGCCCGCGCCCGATACGCCGGACTTCGAATCGGAAACAATGCCGCGGCTGCGATCGACCACTCCCGCCTTCAGCAGCGGCGCCAGCGCCAGAATCACCGAGGTTGCGTAGCACCCAGGATTGGCGACCAGCGTGGCATTCGCCAGGCGATCGCCGTTCAGTTCAGGCAACCCGTAAACTGCTCTTTCAGTCAATTCCGCTGCCGTGGCGGCATCCGCGTCTTCAAAGTTGTAAATCGCGCGATGTTGCTCCTGCTTCAATCGCCACGCTCCGCTCAAATCGACAACGCGAAGCCCATGCGACAACGCCTGCGGCACGAGCGAGCGCGACGCCTCATGCGGAGTCGCCAGAAAAAGCAACTCCACTCCTTGCTGCTTCAACGCCGGCCACGAGAGCGAATGCAACGGGTAACCACCGTTTCCCGAGATAGCCGGGAAAACATCCGCGAGATCAGTCGCGCTCCCATTGTCGGCAGAGCGCCGCAGCAGAAACGGCTTTTCTAGGCGTGGATGACGCAAAAGAATCCGCGTCAACTCCAGCCCGGAGTAGCCGGTCGCGCCCAACACAGCGGTTTTAAGTTTCGCGGTCATTTTTTTTTTTTTTTTTTTTCTTTTTTTTCTTTTCTTTTTTCCCCAGCCAGTTTTTGCTAGTTTGTTGATGCTTTTTTCGGTTTGTTAGTTTCTGTTTTTGCTTTTCTCCGCTAGCTCAACATTTCTTCAATCCGGCTCGCGAGTTTCCGCGCCCCGTCCTTGTCTGGACAAACAATTAAAATCGTGTCATCGCCCGCAATCGTGCCTACCACTTCGGTCCAATCCGTCTCGTCGAAGGCCGCTGCCACCGGCTGTGCGCTGCCCACAATGGTTTTGATGACCAGCAGATTTTGCGCCGAGCGAATGTCGAGTACGAACTCGCGCACCAGGCGCGAAACTGGCGGCAGGGCAATGCCGCGCGCCGTCGCCGTGCGGCAGGGAATATCCCTGCGAAGTTTTGCTCAGATTTAAATCGCGAATGTCGCGCGACAGAGTGGCCTGGCCAACTTTGAATCCCCGCTTGCGCAGAAGTCGCTGAAGATCCTCCTGGCTGGCGATCGTCCCATGTTTCAGAACGTCGAGCACCGCCCGCTGTCTTAGTGTTTTATTCATCATGAATAAATATTCACTCTAATGCATAAATATGTTTCTATCTTACGGTCCTGAGCCTGGATGTCAATAGGAAATGTCCCTATCGGTTGACTTCCGTAAGTCCGAGTTCAGCAACCCTTGCAGCCACGTTTTTGGGGATGAGCCTCAACGAAAAGCAAGCCGGGAGTTCTGCCGCTTGGTAGACTACTTCGCGGCCAGCAGCCATCGCATCGCGGGAGACGAATGAAAACGAAGCCCACTTTGACAGCGGAGTTGATTGCGGAGTTTCTGGGCACGTTCGTGCTCATCTTGCTGGGCAACGGCGTCGTCGCTATGGTGAACCTTTTTCCAACGAAAAATCCCGGAGAAACCATCCACGGCGGCTTCACGAACATCACGCTTGCCTGGGGGTTGGCGGTGACGATGGGAATTTATGTCGCCGGCAAAATCTCAGGCGCGCATCTGAATCCCGCGGTGACTCTCGCTCTCGCGATTTTTCGCGGCTTCTCCTGGCGCAAAGTGATTCCATACTCCATCGTGCAGACTGCTGGCGCGTTCGCGGCGTCGGCGGTGGTTTACTGGAATTACTTGCCCGCTTTCCATCAGGCCGACCCGCAGCTCGAACACACCGCCGGGGTTTTCACCACGTTTCCTGCCTTCCCCGCTGTGCCGCAAGCGGGATTTCTCGATCAGTTCATCGGCACCGCATTGCTTCTCCTTCTCATCTTCGCCATCGTCGACGAGTTCAATGCGCCGCCGGGAGCCAATCTTGCTCCACTGTTGATCGGTTTGGTTGTGGTTGCCATTGGCATGAGTTTTGGCGGGATGCACGGCTATGCGATCAATCCCGCTCGCGATTTCGGGCCGCGCCTTTTCACCGTAGTTGCGGGATTTCATAACAACGGCCTCACCGATGGAACGCGCGTTTGGTGGGTACCCGTGGTCGCGCCGCTGCTTGGCGGCGTGGCCGGCGCGGCGATTTATGATTTTGGTATCCGGCGATTCTTGCGCCCGTTAAGTACGACTTAACGGGAAGATTGTGAAATATATTTTAGCCCTCGACCAGGGCACCACAAGTTCGCGCGCCCTGCTGTTCGATCGGGAAGGAAAGATCTGTGCGCTCTCGGCAGCGCGAATTTGATCAGATCTTTCCCCAGCCCGGCTGGGTCGAACACAGTCCGGATCAGATCTTCTCTTCCCAGGTCGCCGTCGCTCGCGACGCCATGGCACAGGCCGGTGCTGGGCCTCGCGATGTGGCCGCGATCGGAATCGCCAACCAGCGCGAGACGGCCATCGTTTGGGATCGCGACAGCGGAGAACCTGTCTATAACGCGATTGTGTGGCAGGATCGCCGAACCGCAGGTTTTTGTGAGCGCCTTCGAAGCGAAGGTCACGGCCCGCTGATCCAGCAGCGTACCGGGCTGTTGATCGATTCCTATTTTTCCGCCAGCAAGATTTTCTGGATATTGGAAAACGTTCCTGGCGCCCGCGGACGAGCCGATGCAGGCAAGCTTGCATTCGGCACCGTCGACAGTTGGCTTCTTTGGAAGCTGACTGGTGGCCGCATTCATGCCACGGACGCCAGCAACGCCTCACGCACCATGCTTTTCAACATTCACACCGGCGATTGGGATCACGAACTTCTTAAACTGTTTCAAGTCCCACTCTCCATGATGCCCGCCGTCAGAAGTTCCAGCGAAATTTACGGCGAAGTGACCGGCATAAAAGAATTGGAAAACATACCTCTCGCGGGCATCGCCGGAGATCAACAGGCAGCCTTGTTCGGGCAGCGATGCATCCGGCCTGGGCTTACGAAAAACACCTACGGCACCGGATGTTTCATGCTGCAGAATACGGGCACGCGCGCGGTTTCATCCTCGAATCGTCTGCTTACGACTGTCGCGTGGAAAATAAAAGAGACGACCGAATATGCTCTGGAAGGCAGCGTTTTTGTGGGCGGAGCGGTCGTGCAATGGCTGCGAGACGGTCTGGGATTAATTCGCAAATCCGAAGACATCGAGGCGCTGGCACAATCTGTTCCTGACAATGGAGGCGTGTATTTTGTTCCTGCCTTCGTGGGATTGGGTGCGCCGCATTGGGACTCGTACGCGCGCGGTTCCATGTTCGGACTTACGCGCGGCACCAACGCAGGTCACATCGCTCGCGCCGCATTGGAAAGCATCGCCTACCAGGTCGCCGATTTGCTGGATGCCATGCGCCTTGATTCCGCAGCGTCGGTGCCGGAACTTCGCGTGGATGGCGGAGCTGCAGCCAACAACAGCCTCATGCAATTTCAATCCGATATTCTTGGCGTTCCCGTCGTTCGTCCCGCAGTCACGGAGACGACGGCTCTGGGCGCAGCCTACCTGGCGGGCCTTGCCGTGGACTTTTGGAAAGATGGCCTCGCTAATTCTGCCGCCGCGAACGAGCGTCGCTTTGAGCCGCAAATGCCCGCATCGCAGGCGCGCTTGCTGCGCAACCGTTGGAACGAAGCGGTCTCGCGAAGCAAAAATTGGGCGGAGTGAAGAAGGTGGCAAGAAAGATGTCCGCACCTTCTCTTTAAGGGTATCTATCCATACGGAGGTCATCCTGACCGGAGCCGTTCTTCAGGCGAAGGGAAGGATCTCCTGAACACGGAATAAGTGGCCGCACGCAGAGACCGGTAAGGTAAAAAGAATGAACACAAACAAACGAAAAACTGCGAGTCATTATCGATCCGCGCTCGCGCTGCTGGTTCTCGCCATTTCTCTCGCGCTGGTTCAAGCCGATGCATCCTCCGTAGAGGCTGTGCGCGAGGGCGACAGCATCACGCTGTCCAATGAAGCGATTGCGGCGACATGGTCGGTTCGCGGAGCTTCACTTCGGTGGCAGGGCGCGACCAATAAGCTCACCACAACTAGTTTGCCATTGGATGGCAACGTATTTGTGCTGGTGCCGAAAGAGGGTGCGGTTTTATCGTCATCCGATCTCAAAATTATTGGCGCGCCCGTCATCGAGGATGCATCCCTGACGCGAGATTCGTCCACTGCCGCGGATCGCATGCCCGGCCGTCAACTGCGAATCGAACTGGAAGATCCTTCGCTTCATCTTCGTCTTACTTGGAGAGCGGTGCTGCGCGAAGGCGCGAATTATATCCGCCAAACATTAGCGCATCCATGCCGGGCAACAACCCTTCGCGCTTGCGCAAGTTATTCTCGTTGATGCGGTCGTCCCAGGTGCGGCAGTGTCGGGCAAGGTCAAAGGATCGCCCGTCATTGCTGGCACGTGGTTTCTGGGCTTCGAACATCCCTTGTCCGAGTGTCGTGTAACCGTAATCCGCCTAACCAACGACCGCGCCTCCTGCTGGCTCTCTCGCCAACTTCCCGTGCAAGCCGGTCACAGCGTTACCTATTCGTCAGTCATCGGCGTAAGTCACACGGCACAGTTGCGTCGCGACTTCTTGAAATATATTGAGCTCGAACGCGCCCATCCTTATCGAACCTTTCTGCATTACAACTCGTGGTATGACCTGGGATACTTTGGCCGCTACGACGAGCGCAGCGCGGTCGAGGTAGTGCAGACGTTTGGCGAGCAACTCACAAAACAACGCGGAGTCAAACTCGACAGCTTTCTTTTCGACGATGGTTGGGACGATCCCGCGACTCTATGGAAGTTCAATCCAGGCTTTCCCGATGGGTTGACGAAGGTCACGCAAACGGCGGCCGAATTCGGCGCTGCGCCCGGCATCTGGCTCTCGCCGTGGGGCGGCTATGACGGGCCAAAAAAGCAGCGTCTGGCTTCGGCTCACGCTGAGGGATTCGAAACCAACGAAGGCGGACTTGCTCTTTCTGGGCCGAAATATTATCGCTACTTTCGCGATACTTGCCTCGAGATGATCGATAAATACGGCGTCAATCAGTTCAAGTTTGACGGCACGGGCAATGCTGACGAGGTCATCAAAGGAAGCGAATTCGACAGTGACTTCGACGCGGCCATTCATCTCATCGGCGAATTGCGCGCGAAAAAGCCGGACCTTTATGTCAACCTCACCACTGGAACTTATCCTTCGCCCTTCTGGTTGCTCTATGCCGATTCCATTTGGCGCGGCGGTGACGATCACAGCTTCGCCGGCGTCGGCAGCAATCGACAGCGTTGGATGACTTATCGCGACTCGCAGATTTATCGCTGGGTGGTCGAGGAGGGTCCGCTGTTTCCGATGAACTCGCTCATGCTACATGGCATGATTTTCGCACGCTATGCGAACCGGTTGAACAGTGATCCGGACCACGACTTCCCGGATGAGGTTCATTCTTACTTTGGCACCGGAACGCAATTGCAGGAGATGTACATTACGCCGTCGCTGCTTTCTGCGGACGACTGGGATGTTCTTGCGGAGGCGGCGAAATGGTCGCGCGCCAACGCGCAAACGCTGAAAGATTCGCACTGGATTGGAGGCGATCCTGCACGCCTTGAAGTCTACGGCTGGGCGTCGTGGTCGCCGGAGAAAGCGATTGTGACGCTGCGCAATCCCAGCGACAAGCCACAGGATTTCACTGCCAGCCTGGCGACGCTCCTGGAGTTGCCAGCGGGTTCCGTCGCTGCGTACACCGGGCGCAGCCCGTGGAAAAGCGAAAGCACTCAGCCTTCACTCACCATTCCCGCACAGCAAGCGCACCGGTTTCGCTTGCAGCCGTTTCAAGTGCTGACGCTGGAACTGCTACCATCGTCATAACGGATATATATAGGACAGCCGCCGTCGCCTGCCCTGAGTGAAATCGATGGGGCCGTCCGCCGGATGCACCCGACTATAGCCGAAGCCACCGGCACACTTTCGTGAATCATGAAAGCCGCAGTCTTAACCTCACCGCAGCCGATTTCGCAACGTCCGCTGCGAATCGATGATGTAGCGAATCCTCAGCTGACGACCGGACATGTTCTTCTTCGCGTGCGCGCCTGCGGCGTTTGCCGCACTGACCTTCACATCGTGGAAGGCGAACTGCCGCCGAAACAGCCGGGCATGATTCCGGGCCATCAGATTGTCGGAGAGGTTGTCGGCGGCGCTACCAGAGAAATTACGCTCGGTTCGCGCGTCGGCGTTTCCTGGCTCGGCGGGACCGACGGCGCCTGCTCTTATTGCAAACGGAGTATGGAAAATCTCTGCGACGCGCCCACGTTCACCGGATACAGCGTTCCCGGCGGATATGCGGAATACGCGCTCGCTCGCGCCGACTTCGTTTTTCCTCTGCCTGCAGCGCTCGACGATCTGCACGCCGCGCCACTTCTTTGCGCCGGCGTCATTGGCTTCCGCAGCCTGCGCGTTGCCGGTGTCGAAGCCGGCGAGCGCGTCGGCTTGTTCGGTTTCGGAGCGTCCGCCCATCTTGCGATTGCGGTGCTCCGCGCGTGGAAGTGCGAGGTCTACGTTTCCACGCGAGGCAAATCTCATCGCGAATTGGCGGCGTCGCTCGGTGCGCATTGGGTGGGAAGTGAAACCGAGAAGCCCCCGGTGGAGCTCGACCGCGCCATCACTTTCGCGCCCAGCGGAGATGTCGTGATTGCCGCGTTGGCCAGCCTGCGCAAAGGCGGAGTAGTCGCGATCAACGCGATCCACCTGGATCGCATTCCGCAGTTCGACTATGACCGGCTTCTCTGGGGCGAACGGCAATTACGCAGCGTGGCTAACATGACTCGCGCCGACGCGCGCGACTTTCTTGCACTGGCTGCACAGATTGGCCTGAAGCCGAAAGTAACTGTGTTTCGGCTCGATCAGGCGAATGAAGCGTTAATGGCGGTTAAAAACGACGCGGTGGATGGCGCTGCGGTGATCGTGCCCTAAAGGCGCGACCCGATCACCGCCAGCCCGCGATGTGAAGATGCTGCATCCCTTTGACCGCGCGCATATACTGCGCACGCTCGAAGGCGCTGGGGTCGGCGCTGTGCAGTTGGCTCATACTGCCTTGCATCTGCTCCACAGATTCGTACTCGTGCCCTTCCATCCATTCGCGCAATTCGCGCTCCACATGACGCAGATGATTGATGCCGTTGCGCATGAGCGCCGAGCAGAGCATGGTGACGTTAGCGCCCACCATAAGCAATTTGATTGCGTCTTCGGCGTTGTGCACTCCGCCAGTAGCAGCCAGATCGGCCTTTACCCGGCCGTGAAGAATTCCAATCCAGGTCAGCGGCAGACGTAGAGCTTGCGGCGTGCTCAGCAGAACACTGGGACGAATTTCCAGTTCTTCAAGGTCAATGTCGGGCTGGTAAAAGCGATTGAAGAGAACCAGAGCGTCCGCTCCGGCTTCGTCCAGACGATGCGCCATGTTCGACAGGTTGCTGAAGAACGGGCTCAGCTTGATGGCGACAGGAATAGAAACGGCCGCTTTCACCGCCCGCAGGATGTTCAAGTACCTGTTCTCAATGTCGGCCGCATTGAGTTTTGGATCGGTGGGAATGTAGTAGACATTGCATTCGAGCGCATCGGCGCCGGCGCGTTCAATTTCGGCGGCAAACTTTGTCCATCCGCCCAGAGTCGATCCGTTGAGGCTGGCAATGATCGGAATCCCCACCGACGCCTTTGCCCGGCGAATGTGCTCGAGATAACCCTCGGGGCCGGTGTGAAATTCGCTGGGCTGGGGAAAGTAAGTGAGCGACTCGGCGTAGCTTTCCGTTCCGGCAGCCAGGTGATAGTCGAGATCGGCTTCCTCCTGGCGCAGTTGTTCTTCAAAGAGCGAGTAGAGCACCACGGCGGACGCTCCCGCTTCTTCCATGCGGCAAATTCCATCCACATCGCGCGAAAGTGGAGACGCCGACGCCACCAGCGGAGAGCGCAATCTCATTCCCAGGTATTTTGTGCTCAGGTCGATCATAATTTCCTCCTCGCGCGGCTAGCGCGCAACTCCTGCGGGCACAGGCTGCGCCGCGACCGGCGCGTTTTTTTCCGCCGCATCTTTTTCAGCGACTGGCGCCTTAGTCTTGCGATTCGCCAAGTATTCGTACATGCGATAGCGAGTTTCCACGTCCTGCTGCGCCAGTTTCCACAAACGCTGCGCCTCTTCGGGTTTGCTCTTGGTGAGCATTTTGAAGCGCGTCTGTTGCAGCAGATATTCCTGCACTTTGCGAGTCGGTGCGCGCGAATCAAGCATCAGGGGATTTTCGCCGGCTGCGGCGCGTTCGGGGTGGTAGCGATACAGCAACCACTGGCCTGACTCGACCGCAACTTTCTGGTCGGTCATCGCCGTCGTCATGTCGATGCCGTGAGCGATGCAGTGGGAGTAGGCGATGATGATGCTCGGGCCGTCGTAAGCTTCCGCTTCCAGAAACGCTTTGAGGGTGTGTTCATCTTTCGCGCCCATAGCGACGCTCGCGACATAAACGTTGCCATAGGTCATGGCCATCAGCCCGAGATCTTTCTTTGGACCGGGCTTGCCGCCCGCGGCAAACTTCGCGACCGCGCCGCGCGGCGTCGACTTCGAGGCCTGTCCGCCGGTGTTCGAATAAACTTCGGTATCGAGCACCAGCACGTTCACGTTGCGCCCGCTGGCCAGAACGTGATCGAGACCGCCGTAGCCAATGTCATAGGCCCAGCCGTCGCCGCCGACGATCCACACGCTTTTCTTCACCAGCATGTCAACCACGGAGAGAAGTTGTTTGGCGTCGGCCGAGTTCAGCGTCGCGAGCTTTTCTTTGAGAAGGTCAACCCGCTGCCGCTGCTCGTAAATGTCGGACTCGTCTTTTTGTTTTGCGTTGAGAATGGCTGCGACCAATTCTTCGCCCACGCTTCCGGCGACGCGGCGCAGCAACTCGTGCGCGAATTCGGTTTGCTTGTCAATGGAGACGCGGAAGCCGAGTCCGAATTCCGCATTGTCTTCGAACAGGGAGTTCGACCAGGCTGGTCCGCGACCGTCAGCGTTCTTGGACCACGGAGTCGTTGGCAGGTTTCCACCGTAAATCGACGAGCAGCCCGTAGCATTCGCCACAATGGCGCGATCGCCGAATAGCTGTGAAACCAGCTTCAGATAAGGCGTTTCGCCGCACCCGGCACAGGCGCCGGAAAATTCGAAAAGCGGCTCTTGCACTTGCTGCTGCCGGATCGTGCCTGCTTTGATCTTTCTGCGATCCATTTCTGGAATCTTGAGAAAGAAATCCCAGTTCTCGCTTTCCGGAGCGCGCAACGGAGGTTGCGGCGCCATGTTGATTGCTTTCAGCCGGACTTCGCTCTTGTTTTTCACCGGGCAAACGTCGACGCAAACGCCGCAACCGGTGCAGTCTTCAGGCGCGACCTGAATCGTGTACTTCATGCCGGCCCATTCTTTGTCGCGAGCATCGGTAGACTTGAAAGTTTTTGGGGCGCGTTCCAATTCCTTGCTGTCGTAAACCTTGATCCGGATCACTGCGTGCGGGCAAACCATGGCGCACTTGCCGCACTGGATGCAGATCTTCGAATCCCAGGCAGGAATTTCGAGAGCGAGATTGCGCTTCTCCCATTTCGCGGTGCCCGTCGGGAACGTTCCGTCGCAAGAGAAGGCGCTGACGGGAAGCTCGTCGCCGCGCCCGGCATAAATTGTGCCAAGAACATCATGCTCGAACTTCGGAGCGCCCGGAAAAGCGACCGGAATCTCGCTCGTGCTGCTAACGCTGTCAGGAATCGTTACTTCGAAAAGATGAGCCAGCGTGGTGTCGACGGCCTGCATGTTTTTCTGCACTACGTCTTCGCCTTTGCGGCCGTAGGTGTGGCGAATGGATTCGCGAATGGCTTCAATAGCTTCATCGCGGGGCAAAACTTTCGAGATCGCAAAGAAGCACACCTGCATGATTGTGTTGGTGCGCGAACCCATGCCGGCTTCCTGCGCCACTTTATAGGCATCGATGGCGTAAAGCTTCGCCTTCTTGGCGATGAGTTGCGATTGCACCTCACGGGGCAAGTGCTGCCAGACTTCTTCTTTGTCGAACGGACTGTTGATCAGGAAGACGCCGCCCGGGACCAGCGCGCTCAGCATGTCGTAGCGCTCCAGAAAAATCCATTGGTGGCAGGCGATGAAGTTTGCTTTCGAAACCAGGTAGCTCGAGTGAATCGGTTGCGGCCCGAAGCGCAGGTGCGAGACCGTCATCGCGCCGGACTTCTTCGAGTCATAAACAAAATATCCCTGGCCGTAGTTGTCGGTGTTTTCACCGATGATCTTGATGGAATTCTTGTTGGCGCCCACCGTGCCATCTGCGCCAAGGCCGTAGAACAGTGCGCGGACAACGCTGTCGGGTTCGGTGGAGAACGCGGCATCATAGTCGAGGCTGGTGTGGCCGACGTCATCGTGAATGCCAATGGTGAAATGATCTTTGGGCGTGCTCTGCTTCAGATTGTCGTATACGGCCTTGACCATCGCGGGCGTGAATTCCTTAGAGGACAGGCCGTAGCGGCCGCCAACGATCGCGTAGGGGCGGACGCATTCGTCCGCCCTGCGAGGCGAAGCGAGCGGCTCCCGGACGAATGCGTCCGGGACTACGTAATTCCTGCTGAGTCCTTCGTGAATCGCATTCACTACGTCGAGGTAGAGAGGTTCGCCGATGGCTCCGGATTCTTTGGTGCGATCGAGAACGGAGATCTTGCGAACCGTAGCAGGGAGGGCTTCCAGAAAAGATTTTACGCAAAACGGGCGATACAAGCGGACTTTCAGCAAGCCGACTTTCTCACCATGCGCATTCAGGTATTCAACGGTTTCGTGCGCGGCTTCGGCGCCGGAGCCCATCATGACAATCACGCGTTCGGCGTCAGGCGCTCCGACATAATCGAATAGATGATAAGAGCGGCCCACGATCTCGGCGAACTTGTTCATAGTCGCCTGCACCTTTGTCGGGCAAGCGTCGTAGTAAGCATTGGCGCTTTCGCGAATCTGAAAGAACACATCCGGATTCTGAGCCGTCCCGCGCAGCACGGGATGTTCGGGCGAGAGCGCGCGCCGGCGGTGCTCAATGATGCAATCCATCTTCAGCATGGCTCGCATGTCGTCTTCATTCAGCATCTCGATTTTGTTGACTTCGTGCGAAGTGCGGAAGCCGTCGAAGAAATGCAGGAAGGGAATTCGAGTCTCGAGCGATGCGGCATGAGCGATCAGCGCCAGATCCATCGCTTCTTGGACCGAGTTCGAACAGAGCATTGCCCATCCGGTAGCGCGGCAGAACATCACGTCGGAGTGGTCACCAAAAATCGAGAGCGCATGCGTGGCCAGCGTGCGGGCGGTGACATGAAACGTGCAGGGCGTCAGTTCGCCGGCAATCTTGTTCATGTTGGGGATCATCAGCAACAATCCCTGCGACGCTGTAAACGTGGTCGAGAGCGATCCGGTCTGCAGGGCGCCGTGAACCGCGCCGGCAGCGCCGCCTTCACTTTGCATCTCGACGACATGAGGTACGCTGCCCCACGCGTTCGGCACGTTCTCCGATGCCCATTGGTCCGCCCACTCGCCCATGGGCGAGGAAGGAGTGATCGGGTAAATGGCAATCACTTCGCTGGCGCGGTAGGCGACATTCGCCACCGCTTCATTCGCGTCCATGGTTTTGAATTTGCGCTTCATTCCACATCTCCCATTCCGGCCACCGAGTGGCCAGTACAACTTCAGGATGCAGGAATGGGGCTGGGTATGTCGCGACGTTGGTTCACACTGAGGTGTGATTCGGATCACATTTTCCCGGACAGGGACGGGCATTAGAAGGAGTTAACGTGTGAGCAAACTAAGAACCGCCGGTCGCTCGCGTAGGCCACTCAAGCAAACAACGCTTACCATCACGGCCTTACTGATCAGTCGATTACGGGCCCGTGCCACCGGTGTGGCAATCAGAGCAAGTCACCTGCGTCAAATCTCCGAGATCGATGGGATGTTTGAACGTTTGCGACGCCATCGCCGCGACGCTGGTCGTGCCCTCGGTCTGTGACATGAGCGTGTGGCACTGATTGCAATCTTTGCTGATGACCTTGCCGTCGGAGCTTACGTGCTGGCCGTCATGGCAGCGGAAGCAGCCGTTAAAGTAATAGTGGCCAAGATTGTTGGGATGAGTCTGCCAGTTGAGTTTCATTTCCGGGAACGTAGTGCGCCGGAAAATTTCCTGGATCTCGGTCACGGCGTTTCGAATTTCCAGCTGTTTGTTCCGTGCAGCGTCGGGATACTTGCTCTCGTAAAAACTTTGTACGCCGCTGGCAATGCCATGCATCGCCTCGTCGTTTGTGGCGTAGGTGCCGGTCAGAACCGTTACCGCTTCCTGTTTGATGAAGGGAAGAGTGACGTCGAGACGGCGCGCCAGCAAAGACTGATCGACGGACTGATCGGGTGGAACATAGATATGCGTTGGACGATTGTGGCAGTCCACGCAGTCCATGTGGTGGCGTGCAGCTTTTGAAATCTGGTCCTTGCTTAGAGTTGAGTCTTTCGCGTAATACTCCGTCACCCGGCCCTGCAGATCTTCCACATGAATGTAGGGAATGATCTGGCGCTTCTCATCGGCCGCCACATAGTCAATTTTGTTGCCGATATTCATATGCCAGTGGATGCCTTCGGGGGCGCCGGTGGCGGGATCTCCGCCGCCGGTCTTGATGATGAGGCGGATCTGCCGCATGGTGTTTTGTTCGTCGTTGGCGTAGTGCGTGAAGACTTTGAGCTGACCGCCATAGAACTTCTTCGGCCAGTGGCACTGTTCGCAGGTATCTTGTGCGGGACGCAGATTATGCACTGGGGTAGGGATGGGCCGCGGAAAGCGATTGAAGGTAGCAGCGTAGACTTGTCGCGCTCCCGACAACTTTGACTTCACGTACCAGGTCGCCCCCGAACCGACGTGGCAGTCGACGCAGGCCACGCGGGCGTGCGGCGATAGCTTGTAGGCGGTGAATTCCGGATTCATCACCGTGTGGCACAACTGGCCGCAGAACTGCACCGAATCGGTATATTCATACGCCTTGTAACTGCCCGCTGCGCTGACGGTGACAAACACGATCAGAAAAGTCATGAACGAGATCACAGCGCTACGCTGGGTCGGGTCATTCAGATCGATACGAGGATAAAACTCGGTCGGCGCAATTTTTTTTCGCCGCTCGAGCAGCACGCCCCCTAACATCAGCAGCAATCCAATAGCAAAAAACGCCGGCGCGACCATGTATGCCAGAATCCCGATGTAGGGACTCGGCCGGTCGGCGATGAGATCGAGCAGTACGAAGAGAAAAATATTGGCCAGACTGACGATGGCCAGTGCTACTCCGGCAAGGCTAATGGGATTGCGCAGCAACAGGCGCAAGCGGCGGCGGGGTTCGGTTGCAAGCGGCGGAGTCGGCTCAGTGCTCATGGTTTGGTTGCGAAACTACAGCTTCTTCTTCTTTTTCTTCTTGTTCTTCTTGCAGCCCAATACCGTCGCCGGAATCATCAAACGCATTGGCGATCACGGAGCTGTCGAGCCCGTGCTCATCCTGATAATGGTGTAATGTCATTTTTCCATCCCACCACGCCCAATTCATCGGATAAACGTCCGGATCGAAGAACACCTGATAGAAGTGCCATACGATGATTGCCAACGTTGCCAGCACCGCTTCGTAGAAATGAATGGCCGTCGCAATATCCAGCCACCAGCGCGGCAGATGATTCCCGACCAAAACCTTGGCCCACAACATGATTCCGGTCACGGCCATCACAATCATGCCCCAGACCAGAGCCCAATACTCTGCTTTTTCCGCGTAATTAAAGCGGTCAAAGACGGGCTTCTGTGACGTGAAGCCGAGATAATAGCAAAGATTCTGCCACGCGCCCCGGGCATCGTCCAGGGTGGGGAATAAATCACGTGCTAATTTTCGTCCTTCGCGACTGAACGTGATATCGAAAATGTGATAGACACTGACTCCGATCAGGACGACCGCTGCGATGCGATGTACGAGTTGCCGGCGGTGCTCTCCCAGCGACAGCGCGGAGGCAAACCACGAGTCGGGAAATTTCAAGGCAAAGCCGGTCAGTACCAGCACGATGAAACTAATCAGCAAAGTACCGTGCTGCAGGCGGAAACGAAGCGGCATACGCATCACGAAACTGTGCTGCAGCTTGCGGCGCGCAATGACTTTCGATCGCCAGATAATGAAATTGTGGAGCAGCATGCCACCAATCACCGCGAAGATCATGCCCAGATAGAAGCGGCGAATCCAGCGCACGGCTTTACTGCCCACGTCGGCGGAAAGGGGCGCGTCCACGTGAACTCTTGCAGCCGTAAATTGTTCCGTCACTCCCGGGTGGCACTGGCCGCAGGTCCGCGCCAGATTGGCATGGTTGATGGTCGAACGCGGATCGCTGGAGGGAAGAATATTGTGCACTCCATGGCAACTGGCGCAATTCGCGACCACCTGTGAACCTCCACGCGCGGCCAGGCCGTGATAGCTGGCCAGGTACGTGGTCTCGCGACGCCCTTCCACGCCAAACTCCTGCGAAAGCCGCATGCCCTCATGGCAGCGTGCGCAAGTAGCTGCAGCCAAATTCTGCGCGGCTACGGGCGAAGTCGGATCGAGATGCGATTTGATGGAGTGGATGCCGTGGCAGTCAGTGCACACCGGCGCCTGCCAGTTGCCCTTCGCAATAGCTTGTCCGTGGATGCTCTGGTTGAATTCCTTTGCGATCGCATCGTGGCACTGCCCGCACGTGGTGGGCACATTAAATTTGAAGATGGGCGACTTGGCATCCTTGGCGTCAAGAATTTCGTGCGTGCCGTGGCAGTCGGTGCACACCGCGGCTTTTTCCGAGCCCCGCGCAGTGGCGTGTCCATGAACGCTCAGTTCATACGAGGCGACCATTTGTTCGCTTTGTCCGCCGTCGTGCATCACAAATTTCTGGCTGTGACATGCGCCGCAAGTGGCAGGAATGTTGGTGTGATGTACGCGCGATTTAGGGTCGCTGGCCGGCAACAGTTCATGCGGGCTGCCGTGGCAGTCAACGCAAGTGGCCGCCTGGCTGTTTCCTCCCGCCACTGCCTTTCCGTGGAAGCTGCGATCGTAGGCAGCCTGCTCATCGGCATGGCAGGTCGCACAGCTGATTTTTAAGGGAGGGGTTTCATGCCCGGCAGTTTTAACATCCGTGTGGCAGTCCACACAGGTAAACATGCTGCCGTGAATGGAATCTTTGAAATGTTGAGGATCGACGTGCAAGCTGACCGACTTGCCATTGACGTCGTGGGTCAGCGAAGCATCACTGTGGCAGGCCAGGCATTCATCCGCCGTCGGTTTTGGAGGCTCCTTGCTAGCTGGCTGCTTGCCTGGGGGCTGCGCGATTCCTATTGCAGAAAATAGGGTGAGGGCTGCTCCAAGCGCAAAAATACTCCGTATTGTTCGCGTGGACATACTCTCACCCGCCGTTTCTCCAAAATAACGATCTCCGAGCAGCGGCATCGCAACCGCGTTTTAAGTCCTACTACTTCGCCATAACTACTTACCCAAGGTGCGAATGTAAGCGACCAGACCCGCGATATCCGAGTCTTTCAATTTGCCGCTGTAAGCCGGCATTTTGTTTTTGCCGCTAGTAATAATGGCGGTCAACTGAGCGTCGCTCTGCTTCTGTACATCGGCAGAAGTGAAGTCGTGCGCGCCCATTTTTACGCCCATCGGCGAACCTTTGCCGTCTGCACCGTGGCACATGGCGCATTTTGCTTTATAGGTTGCAGCTGCATCTTGGGCTACTGCCGTTGACGAGCAGATTGCGATTACTCCGCTGGCTAGAATGCCTACCAGAACGATACGAACCGAGAGATATTTCATTGTTTTGCTTCCTCCTGAGGAAGTGTTTTCCGCACGATATCACGGAGCAAGGGCGGTACGATATTCGGATTGCCGCCTTCGGAAAGCACTTTCCGCAATTGGGTCGCGCTTCCGTTTCGCATCCTGAGAACTCGTTTGCAGACCTAGGATCACATGCCTGCGAAAGTGAACCTATGGCAGAAGTCACGCCGCCGCGTGATGGGCCTCACGTGGCTCTTCTAGCTCGACTGTGACCTTCATCACAGCATTTCGGTTCGCGGGCGCACTTCCTGCAGGGTCGAAATCGACCTTCCTATCCTTCTTTCGCTCACATAGGCCTGTGATTGAAATCACACCATTCATTCTCAGAAATTTCTAATATTGGGCCATTCCCAAGACACATGCGAAAACCTGCAATCTGAGTGTGAGCTTAATCACTAATCCTCGTGACCCCATGCACCGCCCTTCGCGGCAGTTTGCGGCATCCTTGTTTCTTATCGAGGTGCCTTATGGCTCAAGACAATCGTGATGTTCTGGACGTGCTCCGGTTCGAACTGAGCTTTTTGCAGGATGGAGGATACGGGCGATCTCCGCACGCGACGTGGCGAGCGCCGGCCATTTTTGAGGATTCTCCAACCTGCCCGAATTTCTGCGATCCCGCTCGGCCACATCCTTGTGAAAATTGCCTGTTAGAGCAATTTGTTCCCCAGAATCGCCGGGACGAAGCCGTGCCCTGCCGTTTCATCGAACTGACGGCAGACTTTCAGTCGTTACAGGACTTCTATCGCACCGGTACGCAGGCGGATATGGAAGAGGCGCTGGCAGCCTGGCTGCGGAAACAAATACGAAAGATTGAAGAAGAGCGCGGTCTTTCGCCCAAGCAGGGAGTGGCGTAGACGCAAGCCCGCTGACGGTTTTCGGATTCGAATGGTCGGAACAGCTGCGAGCAAAGTTTTTCTCGCGGCCAAGAAGAAGCAGCGACGGAGATCAAGAGAGCAAAGGTCAGGGAGTGATGATCATGAGCGAAGAACATGCCTGTCGAGTAGCAGCGTGGTGGACTTCGGGCCGCACCGGTCTAGCTAAATCGGATTCCGCGCCCAATGCCATTCACTTCACCGCTCCCGCCGAATTCGGCGGCCTGGAAGGCCGTTGGACGCCGGAAGAACTCTTGCTCGCTTCCGTCGCGAGTTGCTATACCACGACGCTGCGGGCCATAGCCGGCAACGCGCGCTTCGACTTTACCGATCTGCAAGTGGAAGCCAGCGGCACCGTGCGCAAGGTCGATTCCGGCTACAGCTTTTCCGAAATCATCGTGCGCCCAAATCTCAAGATCGCCTCCCCGGCAGAACGAGACCGGGCGCTGGAGTTGTTGAGACGCGCCGAAAAGCTTTGCCTGGTTTCGCGCGCGTTGGGGACGAACGTGAAGTTTGAGCCTCAACTGGAAGTCGTGACCCCTGCAGTCACGGCGTAAATAAAAGCGACAGTCCGCTCGAACTCAGAGTTGCAGCGTTGCTGAAACGGAAGTTAGATCGCGCATCAGGCGCAGCCGAAATCCTACTTTTTTGAAGATGGCCTGAGTGGCCAGGTTGTCGCGCAAGATTTCGCCGGAGAGTTTCTGGAACTTTTCTTGGCGCGCCACCCGAACCACGCTAGCGAGTAGTTCTGTACCCAATCCAAGCCCCTGCCATCGATCGGAAACCAGCACCGCAGCTTCCGCTTCCGCGCGGCCGATCGCGCTGAAACGTCCCACTCCTAATATTTCGTGCTGACCAGTCTCAGGATTGCTACGATCGGCAACCAGCGCGAATCCACGGTCATAGCTGCCAAAACAAATGCGCACGAGCCGCTCGTGTTCCACCCGCGTGCTCAGACTCAACGAGCAAAAATAGCGCAGGTACACGCTGCGTTCGGAAAGTGTGGAGTGAAACTTTACCATGAGCGGTTCGTCTTCCGGACGAATCGGCCGGATGGTTACAGCAGTGCCGTCTTTCAGGCGGTGCTCTGAGACATACTGCGTGGGATACGGTCGAATGGTGGCGCGCGGCAACCGCTCCGCCGTCATGGTGGAATCGTGCACTACC
Source organism: uncultured Acidobacteriaceae bacterium (assembly GCA_963801885.1). Lineage (GTDB taxonomy): Bacteria > Acidobacteriota > Terriglobia > Terriglobales > Acidobacteriaceae > Sulfotelmatobacter. The sequence continues at coordinate 169,174 of CAWDGL010000006.1, read as the reverse complement.
ACGCGTGCATCCAGCGCCAAAAGATTCTCTGCCGTCGCCAGCAGTGGATTGATATCGATTTCCTTAATCCAAGGCTGCTCCATCACTAACTGGCTGAAGCGCACCAGCAGCCCTTCCAGAGCGGAAATGTTCACCGATTTGCGGCCGCGCACGCCGAACAGCGCCGAATAAATTTTTGTCTGTTCCATTAACCGCTGAGCCAGAGTTGAATTGAGCGGAGGCAGAGCCAGCGCGTGATCCCGGTAAACCTCAACCATCACCCCACCGGAGCCGAATAAGATTACCGGACCGAATTGCGGATCGAGTGTGCTGCCCAGAATCAACTCGTACCCCTCGCGACTGATCAGGGGCTGCACAGTGACGCCGGCGAAATGTTCGGCGCCGGCTTTTTCGGCGACCGAACATTGAATTGCCCGATAAGCGTTACGAACCTGCTCCGGAGTCTGCAAACCCAGGCGCACTCCGTCTACATCGGTTTTATGCGCAATGGTATGAGAAAGAAGTTTGAGCACCACCGGATAACCAATTTCCGCGGCGCATGCGACAGCTTGCTCTTCGTCTTGCGCGGCGCGCGTTTCCACCACCGGAATTCCGTAGCTGGCCAGTAGTTGTTTGGCTTCGAATTCGTCGAGCATGGTCCTGCCGCTCGCTCGCGCGCGTTGCACTGTTTCATTCACTTTTGTGCGCGACTCGAAGGAGACGGCCGAACTTTCGAGCAGCGCCGGCGTTTCGTAGAGTCCACGCAGGTTGTAGGAGTAGCGCCACATATAAGTGAAGGCGCGCGCAGCTGTATCAGGATAAGAAAACGTAGGAATTCCGGCGGCATTGAGAATCGCCGTTCCTTCCGCCACTCCGTCGCCGCCCATCCAGCTGGCTAGCAGTGGTTTGGCCGAGGAGTGCGCAAGGGCACGCATTTTTTCCGCGACCTGCGTCGGGTGTGCCAGTCCCTGCGGCGCCACGATGGCCAGCAGTCCATCGCTCGCCGGATCTTTCGAAGCGACCTCGACCGCTTTCACGAAGCGCTCGGCATCCGCATCCGCCAACACATCGATAGGATTACTGTGGCTCCAGTGCGCCGAGAGAAAACTATCCAGCTCTTTCAGCGATTCTGAGGAAAGAACGGTGAGCTCTCCTCCAGTGGCCATAAGCGCGTCCGTCGCCAGCACTCCGGGACCGCCTGCATTGGTCACGATGGTGAGGCGCGGCCCGCGCGGTCGAGGCTGCTTGCTTAATACCTCTGCCATATAGAAAAGGTCCGCGATATTCTGCACCCGCAGCACACCGCAGCGGCGAAATGCAGCGTCGAGCACCTCATCGCTTCCCGTCAACGCTCCGGTATGCGAGGCGGCCGCGCGTGACGCCGATTCCGAACGCCCGGCTTTAATGACGATAATCGGCTTGCTCAGCGCAGTTTCCCGCGCCGCCGAAAGAAACGCGCGCGCGTCGCCCACCGATTCCATGTAGAGCAAAATGCTTTTCGTATGAGGATCGTCGCCGAAGTGATAAATGAGATCTCCCCAGCCGACGTCGAGCATGGAGCCAGTCGAAACCACGGCGCTGAATCCGACCTGCTCGCTCTGGCTCCAATCCAGAATCGCGGTCAGCAGCGCGCCACTCTGGCTCAAAAAAGCGACGCTGCCTTTTTGCGGCATCGACTTCGCAAACGTGGCGTTCAACGCAATGGTTGGATTCATGAAGCCCATACAGTTCGGTCCAACCAAGCGCAGTCCTCCATGCGAAGATCCGCGCTGCAGGTGTTTCTGAATTTCTTCTTCCAGTCGCGCGCCTTCGCTGCCTTGTTCGCGAAATCCGGCAGAGATTACGACCGCCGATTTCACTCCTGCGTCCACGCATTCGCCAATAATGCCGGGCACGGTGTAGGCCGGCGTTACGATCAGCGCAAGGTCGACTCCTCCAGCGATTTCGCCGATGCGTTTTTGGGTTTTGATTCCCAGCACCTCGCTGTGAGTGGGATTCACGGCGTAAACCTTGAGCAATTTGCTTTCCAGCAAATTCGAAACAACGCTCCTGCCCACTGTGCCGGCGCGATCGGTCGCTCCGATCACGGCCACAGAGCGTGGGCAAAAAAGGGATTCGAGACCGCCGCGAGCGGGAGTGGCGGCGGTGTAAAGCTTGCCGGCAGGCGATAGTGCGGTGGCGCTCGTTACATCACTCAAAGAGTTCCTCCCGCTAACCTGAATGGATAACCTGGATGGAGCCATTTTTTCACAACTGGAACCAACCAGAGCGAAATAGGGTCGGCGCCACAACACAATCGGAACCGCGGGGTGCCCCAGGTCTCGCCGTTTTTGCGAGACCTGGGCGGACATCCAACGTGCTTCCCCAGTTTTCGGCGGCATCGTGACGCACACTAGGCGGTGAATCACGCGGGCTTGTGACGATGATCACAGTCACGAACGCGTACTCCAATTTGAATTCATAGGGAGGTGCACAGTGCGCGCTCCTTATGGCCTGAATATTCTCGATAACTGCCTCACCTGTCCGGTGAGGGAAGAACATCTTTTCTGTAATCTTTCCGCTCAAGCCGGACAACGACTCAACGAAATCAAGTCCACTGCCGTTTATCCGAAGAGAGCGACACTCTTTATCGAAGGGCAGCAATCTCGAGGCGTGTTTGTTTTGTGCGCCGGAAAGGCAAAACTTTCTACTTCCTCCCGAGAAGGCAAAACCATCATCACCAAACTTTCCGAGTCGGGCGATGTTCTGGGACTGAATTCCGTCATTTCCAATCGACCCTACGAAGTCACCGCCGAAATGATGGAACCGGGACAGGCGAATTTTATTGCCCGCGATTCTTTGCTGCAGTTCCTGAAAGACAACGGAGAAGTAGCCTTGCGGGTTGCCGAACAACTCAGCCGGAATTACTACACCGCCTACGAGGAGATTCGGACGCTGGGTCTCAGCACCTCTCCCGCAGAGAAGTTTGCCAAGTTGCTGTTGTCGTGGTCAAAGCAAACTCCGCCGGCCAACGGCTCGTTGCAGGTAAAGCTCACCCTCACGCACGAGGAGATCGCCGAAATGATCGGCACCACCCGGGAAACGGTCAGCCGCCTGTTTTCTGATTTCAAGAAGCGACAGTTGCTTCAGATGAAAGGGTCAAACCTGCTGATCCGCAACCGCTCGGCGCTGGAAAAAATTGTGCAGTCCTAAGCACCGGAGACCGAACTGGCCGGTGGACTATAGAACCTGCCTCACCGCATTCAACTTCAAACATCGTCGCGGCCAACACATGCGGCGCGCGCACGCCATCGTCTTCCGTCGCTCCCATCTTTCGGCGCAACCGGCGCGGGTTGCTCCTGGACGGCCAGGCGCGCCACTTTCACCTTGGAACCGGCCCAGACTACCGTCATCTCCTGGGCGCAACGGGTACAAAGCCAGAACCGCTCATGCAGGCCCGGATGCGACATTCCCACGGCTATTTGTACGTCAGGGGTGGGCGCGAGGTAGAAAATCCTTCCCTCGTGCAGATAACGAAAGGTGTCAGAGCAGTCGGGATTGACGCACTTCGACAGCATGGCGCACTCCTGCCAGCCGCATACTGAAAGAGTATTTCATCTGCCGCAGCAATGAGGTGATAGTCGATACCAAACTATGTGATATCCATCATCTGTTTTGGCACTGGTGAATTCACATTCCCAGATTGAAGCATGCTCTGGTTTAGAATCGCTGCTCGGTGACCCAAAAGAGAAGACAAAAGATAGAAGACAAAGAGAAAAGTGAAATGACGAGCGACGAAGTGACCCAAATCCGCTGCGCTGCTCTTCTCTTTGACCTTGATGGGGTCCTCGTCGACTCAACTCCGGCCGTATCACGCGTTTGGCGACGCTGGGCCATCGAGCATGGCTTCGATCCCGCAGAAGTCGTCGCGCGCGCTCATGGGCGCCCCAGTCTCACGACGGTCCGCGAATATCTTCCCAACGCCAATCATGAACTTGAGAACCGCGAGGTCGAACGCCGCGAAATTGCAGATCTCGAAGGAGTGATTCCACTGCCCGGCGCACTCGAATTGCTGGCCAGCCTTCCTCCCGACCGCTGGACCATCGTCACCTCCTGTACGCGCCCGTTGGCCGAAGTTCGCATTCGCGCAGCCGGCCTTCCGCTGCCTAGGAAACTGATTACCTCCAGCGACATTACTCACGGAAAGCCGCACCCTGAGCCGTATTTAAAGGGAGCATCTTTGCTCGGGTTTCCCCCCACGGAGTGCGTCGTGCTGGAGGATGTTCCGGCTGGCGTTCGCGCCGGAAAAGCTGCCGGTGCAAAAGTCATCGCCTTCAAAACTACGCTTCAGGAATCTGCTCTTCGCGAGGCGGGCGCCGACTGGATCTTAAACAACTGCGCCGACATTCGCGTGCTCGATCATGGCCAGATCGAAAACGGCCAGACGGAACCTGGCAACCGACTAAATTTGGCTCTCAGGGTAGTCAAGAGTTGAACCGACGATAGGCACGTCTTTCCTGCTAGCTTGATGTGTACGGTTCGATGTAGCTCTCCCTACCACATTTTCCGTATCGTTGAGTCGATCCCGTCGGAGTTAGACTAAGGGGTCTGCCACAACGAACGTTCGAAAGTGAGAATCCCACCATGAAATCCAAGCTCGCGTTTTTGTTCGCCGGTCTACTGGCGCTGACTACTCTTGGCAGCGCCCAGGACGCTCAATCCCAGAAGCAGGAGCAGCGAATTATCAAAGAAGTTCGCCATGAACTCCTGATGCTCCCTTACTTCGGCGTCTTCGATTACATTGCCTTCAAAGTGGAAGGCAGCACCGTTACACTGCTCGGTGAAGTCGTACGGCCCGTCCTGAAATCCGACGCCGAGAATGCCGTAAAGCATATTGAAGGCGTGGAAAACGTCGTGAACCAGATCGAAGTTCTTCCTCCATCTTCCATGGACGACCGCCTTCGCATGGAGCTGTTTCGTGCCATCTATCAATATCCGGCGCTGCAAAGGTATGAACTCGGCGTGCAGAAGCCGATCCGAATTATCGTCAAGAACGGACGCGTGACCCTGGAAGGCGTTGTGGACAGCGAGAGCGATAAAAATCTCGCCGGCATTCGCGCCAACAGCGTTCCCGGTGTCTTCTCGGTCACAAATAATCTGCAAGTGTCGAAGTAGTAAGCGCGGAATGAACTTGTGAGAGGACGTCTCCTGACGTCCTCTTTCTCTGAGCGGTACGGGAAATATTCAGGTAAGGCCGTGCCCCGTTAAGCGCTCACCCGCCCGCGGTTCACTCCTCGCGAAGCAAAATCACAGGATCAATCGACATCGCGCGTCGTGCTGGAATCCAGGTTGCCAGTAGGCCCAGCAGCGCCATAGAGACAACCACCCCGGCCAACACCATCGGATCTCGAGGAGTTGCCTGATACACGATGTAGGCGAGTACGCGGCTCGCGAGAATTCCCCCGATTAGTCCCGCTGCCGAACCCAAAGCCAGCAACTTGAAGGCGCGTCCGAGCGCCGCCATTAATACTTCCTTTCGTTGCGCCCCCAGGGCAACGCGAATTCCCAACTCGCGCAAACGCTTGCTGACGGAGTATGCGGCCATTCCAAAAATCCCTGTGATGGAAAGCATCGCACCCAACCCGCCCAGCACTCCCAGTGCAAGCGACGCAGCCCGCGCAGGCAGTAGCGCGGTTCCCAATTCTTTGTCCCAGGTATTGATCGTAAGCGGAACCCCCTCGTCCAGGCTGCGCAGCGTCTGCTCCAGCACCGGCGCCAGATCCTGCGCGTTGTGATCCGCGCGCACGATCATCCAGGTCCAACTGGATGGTGATTGCAACATCGAAAGAAACATCGCCGGCTGCGGTTCTTCGCTTAGAGTCTTATACTTTCCGTCTTCGACTATGCCCACGACCCGCACCCGCGTCCCATCGCCGAACTTGAACGAATTGTCGATCGCATTCGTCTCTGAGCCGAAGAGCACGCGGGCAAACTCCCGGTTCACCACGGCTACCCAAGGAGCGCCTTGCTTGTCGTCCCATGTGAACTCTCGCCCTTGCAGCAGGGTCGTGCCGGCAGCGTGAAAATACCCCGGCGACACGGAGTAGTCCATGGGATGCGCCGCCGCATTCGAACTACGGAAGTCCGTCGTACTGTCGGCGAAGACCGTGTGCTCGCTCCATCCCAGGTTCAACGGGATTCTGCCGGCATAGGCGGCCGCAGTTACGCCAGGAATGGTTTCGACCGCCGCAAGCATCCGTTTTTGCATGGCTGGGATCTGCGCGCCTTTGTAGCCGGCCATGTCGAGATCTGTATTTACCTGCAGCACATTCTGCGGCACAAACCCGAAGTTGCTATGCAGGGAGCGGATCATTCCCCGAACCGCGACCAGCGACGAGGTGACGAGCACTGCGCACACCGCAATCTGCGCGCCCAGCAGCAGGTCGCGTAATGTCACGCGCCGCGAGTTCGTCCACCCGCTGGTTCCGCTCTTGATCCCCTGGAAAGGATCGGTCTTCAATACCTGACGTACCGGCACCATTCCAAACAGGAATCCGCTAGCCAGCGCCAGCAGCAGCGCTACCGCACAGGTCAGCAGGTCAGGATGGATGTCAAGATAAATGGGGAAGATGGGATCGGGACGCCAGGCGCTTAACATGCGCAATAACATAACGCTTCCGGCCAAGCCCAGCGCGCCGCCACCAATCGAAACCACAATTGCTTCCGTGAGCAGTTGCCGCAGAATGCGTCCCCGGCTGGAACCAAGCGCCAGACGCAGCGCGACTTCACGCGTCCTGTCAGCGGCGCGAGCGGCGAACAATCCACCAAGGTTCGCGCACGCTGCCAGCAGAATCAATCCGGCAAGCAGCATCAGCCCGGCCACAAAGGCATGCACCGGCCCTCCAAGCAGGTCGCCGGCCAGGCCGGGCCGCCCCAGACCAAATGTTATGCCATCGTCTTCCTTGGGATAGCTCTTCGCCAGATATGCCGCGATGCTGTTCAGATCGGCCTTGGCCTGCGCGGGAGTCACGCCGCTTTTCAATCGGCCAATCAACCACCGGCCACGATTGCTACGTGAATCCAGATTGCTGGAGCCTTCAATCTGCTGCTGATTGACAAGGGGCGCCCAAAGATCTGGGGCATAGAACAATTCCGTGCCGCGGAAGCCTGCGGGAGCCACGCCCAGAACCGTGTAGCTATATTTGTTGACTCGGACCGCGCGTCCCACTACTTCACGATCACCTTGGAAATGGCTCTGCCAGTAGGCATAGCTAAGAACAACGTAAGGAGCGCTGTTCGGCCCGTGCTCATCGCTGCCGTGGAAGAATCGACCCAGGTAGGGTTGAATGCCGAGAACATCGAAATAGTTCCCGCTCGCCGTATAGAGCCAGATGGGAACAGTTCTGCCGTCTGAGTCGAGCCCAGCTGTCGACATCTCGTAAGCAATCAGGCCATCGAAGGAGCGATTCCGGTCGCGCAGATCCAAGTAGTCAGGATAAGACTCCGAGGGCTCACCCTTGGCGCTTTCAACCTGATAAAGGTTCTGCCCGCCGGGAACGTTTATAGGACGCAGCACGAGTTCATTCAGCAGGCTGAACACAACCGCGTTTGCGCCGATACCCAGCGCCAGCGTCAAAACGGCTGCAATTGTGAAACCTGGAGATTTACGCAACTGCCGAAGCGCATAGCGAAGATCCTGAGCTAAGCCAGCCATTCTGCGACCTCCTCATTGCGTGTCAAGACAACTGTGGGTTAAAGATAAAGAGAAACGAAAAGCACACCACCGGCCCCATTTATCCGATGCAATCGCCGTACCCTTCCGCACCGTCCGTAAGCTATTGATCGCGAAGATAATGCAGAAGGCGCGAGCCGCGGCGAATGTCCGCTCGTGGAGGGCGGTGTCCGAAAGCGAACGGCCCTGGATACCAGAGCGCGCGGTCTCTCTAACTTGCAGTCGAATCGAGCGCCGCTCGACGGTCTCTTCTTCCCGCGTATAATGCTCCTGGATTCGACTTCCGCCTCGACGCGGAGCCCTCGGAGGAACGCCATCGTGAGTTTTAAAGCTATGAACCGCCGCAAGTTTCTTGAAACCGCAAGCACCGTTACCGCCGCCACGCTACTGACCAGCCGATTGGGCTGGGCTGCCGGCGAACACAAAATTGAAAAGATCGGCGTTCAGCTCTACACGGTGCGCGATCTGATGAAAACGGATTTCGACGCGACCCTCGCCAAAGTTGCGCAGATCGGCTACAAGGAAGTTGAGTTCGCCGGATATTTTGGCCGCACCGGAGCGCAGGTCCGCGCCGCCTGCGAAAAAAACAGTCTCACTCCGATCTCTACCCACGTGCAATACGACGAACTCGACGACAAATTTCCTTCGGTCATCGAGACTTCGAAGACGATCGGCCTCAAATATATTGTCTGTCCATGGATTCCCGAAGAACTGCGCAAGAGTCCTGACATCTGGAAGCAGGCCGCCGCGAAATTCAATCACTGCGGCGAGCAAACCAAGAAAGCTGGCATGCAGTTCGCCTATCACAATCACTGGTTCGAATTCCTTCCCGTCAACGGCAAACTGCCATACGACCAGCTTCTCAAAGAGTGCGACGCCAACCTGGTGAAGATGGAAATGGATCTCTGCTGGATCACCGCGGCCGGGGGCGATCCCGTGAAATATTTCAATCTCTATCCCGGACGCTTCCCATTGGTTCACGTCAAGGATCTGAAAAAACTTCCGAAGATCACCGAAGGCGGCTCGCAGAATTTCGGCGACACCGTGGACCTGACCGCAGTCGGCAGCGGCATCATCGACTGGAAGAAGATTTTCGTGCACTCCGAGAAAGCGGGCATCAAGCACTACATCGTCGAGCACGACAAGCCCACCGATCCCTATGCGAGCATCACCGAAAGCTATCAATATCTGGAAAAGTTACGCTGGTAGCGGCCGCGATAAAATCTGATGACATGCTCTGAACGGGCGCGCGCTTCCCGTCGCGCCCGAGTTCCACACAATCGCCGCGGCTGTAGCCGCCAAGCTCGAAGTACAATGGGGAGAAATGCAGGTTCGGCGCACTCCTAAAACTTATGATGTTTGCATTATTGGCTCCGGTGCCTCTGGCGGAACCGCTGCCAAGGTTCTCACCGAAGGTGGTTTGAGCGTTGCGCTTCTCGAGGCGGGACCTCCGCTTGTTCCCGAGACCGACTTCAAAGAACACGTCTGGCCCTACGACTTGCCGCATCGCGGCGCAGGCGTGGGCGGCAGAGCAAGCCAGGGGCTCAACGATGAATTCCTCGCGCCCAACGGCGCGTGGGAAATTGAAGGCGAACCCTACGTCTCCGCTCCGGGCTCAACTTTTCGCTGGTTTCGTTCGCGCATTGTCGGCGGACGCACCAACCACTGGGGACGCATCGCACTCCGCATGGCGCCTGTGGATTTCAAAGTCCGCTCGCACGACGGCATGGGCGACGACTGGCCCATCAGCTACAACGACGTTGCTCCCTACTACGACAAAGTCGAGTCCTACATCGGAGTCTTCGGGACGAAAGAAAATATTCCCAGCGCGCCCGATGGAATTTTTCTGCCGCCGCCCAAGCCGCGCTGCACGGAAACCATCATCAAGAAGGCGTGCGACCATCTCAACATCCTGTGCGTTCCATCGCGCCTCGCCATTCTGACCAAGCCGCTCAATGGCCGCGCAGCCTGCCATTACTGCGCGCAATGCGGTCGCGGATGCATTACCGCCTCCAACTTCAGTTCGAGCCAGGTCATGATTCCACCCGCCGAAAAGACAGGACGCTTCACCCTGATTACAGGTGCCATGGCGCGAGAGCTGTCGTAAACAAAGAAGGAAAAGTCGAAGCGGTTTCCTACGTCGATAAAGCTACGCGCGAAGAGCGGCGCGTGCACGCGCGGGCTTTCGTTGTGGCGGCCAGCTCCTGCGAATCCGCGCGCCTGCTGTTAAATTCCCGGTCGACACTTTTTCCCGACGGCCTGGCTAATTCTTCCGGTGTGGTCGGCCGCTATCTGATGGACAGCGTGGGCAGCAGCGGCGGAGGATATTTTCCTGTGCTGGAAAAAATGCCGGCGCACAATCACGATGGCGTCGGCGGCATGCATCTCTATATGCCGTGGTGGAAATTCGATCGCAAGAATGAATTCCTTCGCGGCTATCACACCGAGTTCGGTGGTGGACGCGGCATGCCCGGCGTGGGCAACTATCATGACCTGTGCGATCTACAGGAAGGCTACGGCTCCGCGCTGAAGCAGGAGTGCAAGAAGAAATACGGAACGTACATTGGATTTGCCGGCCGCGGCGAGATGATACCCAACGAAAACTGCTATTGCGAAATCGATCCTGTTGCAGTCGATCAGTGGGGCATTCCCGTGCTCCGCTTTCACTGGAAGTGGAGCGACAACGAGATCAAGATGGCGAAAGATATGCAGGAAACCTATCGCGAGATCGTTGAAACCGCCGGCGGAGTCTATATCCCGCCAAAGGTTTCCCAGGAAACGAATCCTTACGGCATTGAAGCGGGTGGCATGATCATTCACGAAGTAGGCGTGGTGCGCATGGGCGAGCGCCCCGCCACATCTGCGCTGAACCAGTATTGCCAGGCGCATGACGTCAAAAATTTATTTGTGACCGACGGAGCTTGCTTCGTGACCAACGCCGATAAAAATCCCACGCTGACTATCATGGCGCTGACCTGGCGAGCGTCCGATTACTTGCTGGATCAGGCGAAGAAAGGAAATCTGTAGCCGGAGCCGCCCATGTCTCTTTCACGACGCGACATTCTCAAATCGCTCACCATCACGGCCGTGACCGGCTCGGTATTGCGTGTGATTCCGCTGGAGGCCGCCGCCTACGCGCATCGCATGGTGCAGGCGGAAAAGGCCGCGGCAGCAGATCAGGTCTATGCGCCGAAATATTTTTCCGCGCACGCGTACAAGACACTGCAAGCGCTGTGCCAAAGCATCATCCCTTCCGATGACGACGCGAAGGGAGCCATCGAAGCGGGCGCGCCCGAATTTATCGACCTGATCACCAGCGAAAACCAGGAGTACCAACTCGCTCTCGGCGGCGGAATGATGTGGCTCGACAACACTTGCGTCGATCGCTACGGCAAAGTTTATCTGGACTGCACTCCAGCCCAGCAAAAAGAAATTCTCGATCTGATCGCCTACCGCAAGAACGCCAAGCAGGACCCGAGCCTAGGCCAGGGCATAGAATTCTTCGGACTTTTGCGCAAGCTTACCGCCGACGGATATTTCACCAGCGAAATCGGCATCGAGTATCTAGGCTACATCGGCAACACATTCTTGAAAGAATTTCCCGGCTGCCCTCCGGTCCCCGGCCTGTAGAGCAATTATCTGAAGGGATTCTGTGAAGGGAAGAGATTGTGTCGAGGGATTATTGTGTGGAGCGGGCACTCCTGCCCGCTGCCTTTGACTTTGATTTTCATTGCCTTATCTGATTGCTGGCCGTATTCGACGTCGGCAGACCATCCGCGACACGTACACGGCTCCAACCATACGCAAAGTGTAAGAGCGCGAAGCAAAGCTCATAGCTCATAACTCGCAGCTCAAAGCGCCTTTCCGAACGGATCGTCCAGCGATAACGGCTTCGGCGTGAACAACTCCGCGCCGTTCTCCGTGATGTGCATATCGTCTTCGATCCGCACGCCGAACTCGCCCGGAATATAAATTCCCGGTTCGTTGCTCGTAGTCATATTCGCCTGCAATTTCGTCGCATTGCCGCGAACCAGATAAGGCCATTCGTGGCCATCCATGCCCATGCCGTGGCCAAGGCGGTGAGTGAAATATTTGTAGTCCGGACCGTAGCCTCCGTCGGTGACCACTTTGCGGGCCGCGGCATCGATTGAGCCGCACTCCGCGCCCGGACGCGCCGCAGCCAGAGCCGCCGACTGCGCATGCAACACAATGTCGAACACGCGATTCATCTTTTCGGAAGCTTTGCCTACAACGAACGTGCGCGTAATGTCCGATTGGTAGCCTTCCACGGTGCAGCCGTCGTCGATCATGACGATGGAATTCTCGCGAATCACCTGCGGCGCAGCCAGGCCGTGCGGATACGCAGTGGCTTCGTCGACCATCACGCTGGCCTCGCCCGGAAATCCCAACTGGGTGTACGCCGCATCGATCAGATTCGAAACATCTCGCTGCGCCATGCCCGGATGCAGCGAATGAAACACAGCCTCATAGGCCGCGAGCGTGACCTGCGCGGCCAGCCGCATCAATGCGACCTCGTGAGCGGTCTTGATCATGCGGCAGCCAGCGGTCACCGGAGTCGCGCTGGTGATTTTCGTTTGTGGCGCAGCTTTGCCAATGCCATCGGCAAACACAAATCGCACCGTCTCTTCGATTCCCAGCTTGCCGCTGGAAATGCCGCGATCTTTCAATCCCTGCGCGACGCGCTGGTAGGGGCTCTCATCTTCTTGCCACACGCGAATGTCGGGCTTTTCGCCGGCGGGCGCGTTGGCGAGTTGTTCACGCGCCCGTCCCTCTTCAAAAGCCGGACACACATAGAAGGCCTCGCCTTTCGCGGGCAGAACCAGTGCGAACAAACGCTCGCCACCCCACCAGCGAATGCCGGTAAAGTATCGCAAAGATGTACCTTCCATCAGTAGGATGGCGTCGAGCGCGTTCTCGCGCATGAGTTGGCGGGCGCGATCCTGGCGGGCTTGCCGTTCTTCCTTCGAGATGGGTGTGGCTTCACTTTTGCGCGATTGCAATTTCGCCAGCGACGGCGGCAGGGAAGCGCCTGTTTCCTGAGCTGCGGCTTGGCTGGTCAGAGAAGGGGATGCCATTGCCGCAGCGGCCGTTACGCCGCCGGCTTCCAGAAATCGTCGCCGCGAGATCATGAATCCTCCGAAGGTTGGAAATAAAGTCTGGCCATTATAGGCGGTTGCGAGAGCCTGGAGTCCACTCGCGGCTTAAGCGAAAACAGGATGAAACACGTAGCCCCGGACGCATTCGTCCGGGGCCGCTCACTCCGCTGCGCCTCACGGGGCGGCCCCTTCGACTGCGCTCAGGGCAAGCTGCGTCCGCCCTACGTGTGCACTATCGCTTTCAAAAGAAAAGGCGCGCGTGTACCTTTCGTCTGGGCTCGCTGCGGGCAAGTGCAGGATTTCAATATGCTTAGGTTCATTATACGTACATCTATGTACATACAACGCTGCTTCTAACGGGCGGTTCTCAAATTGAGAGCATCCCGTCGCCTAGGATGCCCTTTGCGGGGCCGGAAATGGCCCTGGCATCGACGATCGATAGCGAAGCCAGGGAACAGGTCCCCCGCCCCAAAACAGCGCGTCCTGCAGGCGCTGAAGGGCCTTCTACGACTTTTCAATCACTTACACGAAGGCTCAACAACTTAGGAAAAATTCGCAGAAAAACGCCGACCGCATCAATGGGTGTAAACGTCGACTGACAGCGGCAACCGCGAGCAAAGACGACACGTGCAAGATTCCAGATCTCACCAAACGGGGCGAGAGTACAATGGTGTCGATCGGTCCCTTAGAAGAACAAGCGGTCGTCCTCGCCTCCTTTTACCGTCCCTTTCAATATTCTGAAATTGCAGGGAGTCTCCCATGCTTGCCAGCGACTCTGAAAAGCAGACCACAGCCAGTCTGGAATCAATCATTTCGACGGCTGAGTTGCGCAAGCGACAAACCCGGGCGCCCAACCATGTCGCCGAGAACGACGCCTTGATTGCCCTGGCGGAAAAGATGGCAAGCTCGCCCAACGACATTCTGCAAAAGCTTGCGGAAACCGCCCTGACCCTTTGCCATGCACAGACTTGCGGGATCAGCCTGTTGGGCTCTGACGGCGTGGAATTTTACTGGCCAGCCCTCACCGGCGTATGGGCTTCGCATGTGGGCGGTAGCATGCCGCGAGCGTTCAGTCCTTGCGGCACTGTCCTCGACCGCAACGCCGCGCAACTGATGATCCATCCTGAGCGGCACTTCGCCTACTTCGCCGCAGTGACCCCCTGGATTAACGAAGTATTGCTGGTTCCATTTTATGTCGCAGGGAAAGCTGTGGGTACGATCTGGGTCATTGTCCACGACAAGAGTCACCGCTTCGACAGTGAAGACCTGCGCATCATGACAAATCTGGGCGCCTTTGCGGCGGCGGCTTACCAGACGTTGGAATACCTGAAGTCCGCGAAGCGGGCCAATGATCGCCTGGAGTCGGAAGTGCAGCGTCGTACCGCGGCGCTGCAACAGTTGTCGGCCAAACTGATGCGCCTGCAGGATCAGGAGCACAGAAGAATAGCGCGTAATCTTCACGACAGTTTGGGGCAGTATTTGGCGGGCATCAAGATGAACCTGGAATTGCTGAATCGTTCCGATGCGCAGGAAAAAGATGAACTATTGTCCTCGGCGCTGGAATGGCTCGAGCGAAGCATATCCGAAACTCGTACGCTCTCGTCTCTCTTGCATCCTCCTCTGCTCGACGAAGTGGGGTTTACCTCTGCTGCTCGCTGGTTCACCGATGAATTTGCGAAACGCAGCGGAATCAAAGTAAAGGTCGATCTGCCCGAGGGGGTGGATCGGCTACCGGAATTGACCAGGATTACCCTGTTCCGCATCTTGCAGGAGAGCTTGACAAATGTTCATCGCCATTCCGGCAGTGCTGCCGTTGAAATCCACTTAAAGGCCAGTCCGGATGAGGCTGTATTTACCGTGAGAGATTTTGGGCGCGGAATGCCAGCTGGCTTCATCCAGGGTTCTCAGAAAAATGAGAATCACCTGGGTGTTGGTTTGAGCGGTATGCGGGAACGGGTCAACGATTTAGGCGGGAATTTTGAAATTCAGTCTGATGGGGAGGGTACGGCGATTATCGTGTCCATTCCGCTGGCAGCAGATACATCCGGCGACCGCACTAGGGGCGATCGGGCTAGTGGCCGGAAGTCCCGGGCTTCCTAACCGCGACCGGCTGCGCCGACTTCCTTAACGAACGCGCCAGGAAAAGGCAGACTGCATTTGAGCACGGCGCGTAGTCGACGCTAAATCGCCAGCACTCCTTGCGGTATGCTCTCCTCCATCTTTGGAATCCGGATTCCAGTGCGCTTCGTGTGGAGAATGGAACGCAACTTCCGTGGACGAGTCCGCGGGGCGACGGCAGAGCTATGTGGAAGACTGCCAAGTGTGCTGCAAGCCCAACGTGCTGCGCGTGGAATACGACAATTCGTCACAGGAATTCTTCATCACCGCCGAGTTGGAATAAATGAAAACCGGCGTCAGACCTCAGACCTTGGACCTCAGGCGTCAGTCCTTGGACTTCTGACCGTCCGCATAGCTACACAAAAAGTCTCGCCGACGGGCCAAAACTGTGCCAGAATGGGGCACTAGCTGGGGGTGGCCTATGTCGTCCTGCCCGAGATTTTTGCTGGTTCCTGCTGCGTTTCTCGTCCTTTGCGTCTTTGCCCTGAGTAGCGCGTCGTGGGCACAGTCGTCTCACTCCGAACAAGTTCAGATCAAGCCTCCGCTGCTGCGGTCGATCGACCCGCCGGCGCCGGATGCAACCGCAACCGATCTGGAGAAACAGGCCGATCAATTGCGTTCGGAGAAGCTTTATCTGGACGCGCTGGATTATTATCGCGCGGCGATGGCCAAGCGGCCGAACTCCGCCAGTTTGCTGAATAAAATCGGCATCACCGAGTTGATGATGCAGCGCTATCGCGAGGCCAGAAAGTCATTCGATCAGTCGGTTAAAACGGACCGCAAGTTCGCCGATGCCTATAACAATCGCGGCGTGGTGTTGTACGAAGAGAAGAAATACGGAAGTGCGGTGAAGGAATACCGCAGGGCGATCGCGCTCGACGGCGCGTCGGCGTCCTTTTTCAGCAACCTGGGAGCGGCGCTCTTCGCGAAGAGAGAGTTTGAGCCTGCGGTAATCGCATATCAACGCGCGGTGGAACTCGATCCGGACGTGTTTGAACGGACTTCGCGCGGCGGCGTGCAGGCGCAGTTGCCCAGCCCCGGAGATCGTGCGCATTACGACTACACGGTGGCGAAGCTCTATGCCAAAATGGGTTACTCCGACCGTTCGCTCGAATATCTGAGGAAGGCGTTAGAAGAGGGATACAAAGATTTCAATAATGTGTACAAAGACGCGGAATTCGCGGGGCTGAGAAAAGATAAACGCTTTACCGAGTTGATGGCGGCAAAGCCCGCAGCGCTGCCGGAATAATCCGGCTGCGCATGGCAGAGTGAAAGGCCATTCGGGAAAGAGCATTCAGCGCCTTGGCTGCGAAGTAGAAAATATTGTGACGAATTTATTCTCCCCGAAACTGTCATCCTGAGCGAGGATTTTGCTTCGCGAACGCGAAGCAAAACCGCAGTCGAAGGATCTCTATCTCAATCCCAAATCTCAACAGGCACGCCTGAACGATTTCGCGAATCAAATTTCGCGAATCAGAGTTTTACAAAGGTTTACAAAATTAGACGGAGCACATGCGGATTGTGGTGTTTAATTTTCTTACAGACTCCTGAAAACAACAGGGTGAGTAAGGAGAAACGGTAGCCCATCGGATGCTGACCCGAGCACGCCCCAAGCAAGCATCCGGTGGGTTTTTTATTTTAGTCTCTAATTTTCGCGCCGCAGTGAGCTCGCGGTTTCAGCCGCAAGAGATGCTTTGAGATGCACCTGCAAATCTGGTTGATATGCAAGTCTCGATCTCTCGCTTCGCTTGGAATTACATAGGTTAGAAATCATCCAGCGCGTCAGTTTCCGTGTTTGCCGCTTCTTCCCGCCAGGTAATCGTCCATCGCTTTCTTCCATTTGCCCTGGGCTTTCAGAATGAACTCGACGGCATCGCGCAGCGCTCCATCGCCGCCGTTGTGCGGAGTGACGTAGTGGGCTTCGTGCTTCACCTCGGCGCGGGCGTTTTTCACGGCGATGGCGAAGCCCCCGGCGCGCATGGCCGGAAGATCGACAATGTCGTCGCCGACGAAAGCCACTTCGTCGAGTTGGAGGCCGGCTTCTTTTGCGATGTCCTTGAGCGCCGCGCCTTTGTCCTGCGCTCCCTGGTGCACGAATTCGAGCCGCAGATCGCGGGCGCGGAGGGCCACAGTTTCCGAAAAGCGCCGGGTGATGAGCCCGGTGCGAAGGCCTGCGACGCGGGCGAGCGAGTTGGCCACACCATCGTGGGCATTGAAGCCCTTGAACTCGATGGAACCTTGCGCGGTCAGTTCCGATTTGCCTTGGGGCGCGTGGCGATCGGGCAGGAAATAGAGCTTGCCGTCGGTGAGGACGCCATCGACGTCGAAGAGGAGAAGTTTTATTTTGCGGGCGCGGGCGGTGGCGGGCACTTTGGGCATTTAGCAAGAATTCTAGCAGTCGCGCGAGGTGCCAGAGCTAAACCGCGCGGCGCGGGGAAGACGGCCAGAAAAGGCCGTCGATGAATGCAACGGCGATTCTGCACAACTATTCTGCGGGCTGGTTCCATCTGCCGCGAGGCACTGATGTCGTCGAACATTCTTGCTTTCTCGTACCAGAGTCCTGCGCAACCTTAATTACACAGCTCAGATTTATTGCACCGTCAAGGCGATTATCGTCTTCTGCGTTACCGAGCCAGAGACCGCGGTGACCGTGATCGTGTAGGATCCCGAAGTCGTGCCGGGGGTGCTTTGACGACCGCCCCCGTTGCCAATCCTCCCATCGCCGCCACCTCCGCCGCAGGCGAGCGCGCCGCAGGCGAGAATGACAAGCATGGCAAGCATCGTAACGAGCGGTTGCCTCCTTCGGCGCTTGGCTGAACTTCCAAAGAACACGAAACAGGCAAGGACTGCGGCGCCGCCCTCTGATAGCCAAAGTCCGGTGGGCCGATTCGGGTACAGCGCCGCATTGGTCGAGGGAGCCGTTGTAGAGATCGCCAGCGTAGCCGTTCCCGCGTCGCCACTCGTGATGCTGACCGGATTCGTTGTGACGAAACTTAAGGTGGGCGGATAAACGGCACCCGCTGGGCTAGATGTCACTGTCGCTGATAGCGCGACGCTGCCCGTGAATCCATTGCTCGGCGTGATGGTGATTGTCGAAGTATTTCCTGTTGTCGCACCTGGACTGACCGTCACGGCCGCTCCACTCAAGGCAAAGGTTACGGCAGAAATCGGTTGATATCTCCACAGATCGTTCTCATAGCCGTATAGGCCGGCCGAATCGATTCCAGTGCCGCCCCACATCCAGAGATTACCGTTGTTGTCGGTCCAGCTTGCCGCCAAGCTGCGGATCCCTGGAACACTGGCAGCCGAAGGCACTCCCATGGTCCCGTACGCACCCTTGACGGAGCCCACCGATGTGTTGCTGCTCCCGCCCATCCAGGTCCATTCATTCGTGGCCGGGCTGAATTCCCACAAATCGTCCAGGTAGTTCCAGTCGGAATTAGAATCGAATCCGTCGCCACCGAAAAGCCAGAGATTCCCGCCGTTGTCCCTCCAACTCGAAGCCTCGTAACGGCTGCCCGGGATATTTCCGGCGGACGGCTGCCCCAGGGTCCCATAAACTCCGGGCTCATGGCAGTACTTCTGCGGAACATCTGCGCAATTGAATGTGCTACTGCCACCCATCCATGCCCACTCGCTGGTTGCGGGATTGTATTCCCAAACGTCGTTGAGGATTCCCTCGTCGGATCCGGTGGAATCGTATCCCTGCCCACCAAAGAGCCATAGGTTTCCTTTCGTGTCGACCCAGGTCGCATCTTCCCAGCGAGTACCGGGGAAGTTTCCGGACGCAGGTATTCCCAGTGTGCCGTAGATTCCGGCAACACCGCCGTCGATGCCAAAGTTGGGACTACCACCCACCCAGGTCCATTCGCGGGATGCAGGGCTGAACTCCCAAAGTTCGTTCGCGACCGCGGCATCGCCGCCGGGACTCTCGCCCCATCCGGCAAACAGCCAGAAATTGCCGTGCTCGTCGGTCCAGTTGGTACCCAGCCAAAGACCTCCGGGAGTGTTGAGGGGAGAGGCGGTGCCCTGGGTTCCAGGCACCGGAGGCACGCCTGATATGCAGCCGTCGCATGTCGAGTTCAAAGGAACCGTGCTATCTCCCGCAATCCATGTCCACTCGCTGGTGGAGATGTCGAACTCCCACAGGTCGTCAAGCGAAACAAAATTTCCGGCGGCGTCAAAGCCCAGGCCACCATACAGCCACAGGTGGCCGCTTGCGTCTGTCCAGTTCTGAGCATTGTGCCGGGCCCCGGGCGAGTTTGTGGCAGCGGGTGTTCCAATGGTTCCGTAGACTCCCGGTTGACCGCAGTTTGCAATCGTTACGATAACAGGACAGTTGCTACCCACAGCGCTGTTGCCTGCTACCCACGTCCACTCGTTGGTGGCGGGGTCGAACACCCAAAGGTCATTGAAATAGTTCAACGTCGTGGTGAAGGTCAATCCACCAAAAAGCCAGAAGCGGCCATCGATGCTGGTCCAGGTAACCTCGTCAACCCGAGTGGGAGGAATATTTGTGGGCGCGGGCGTTCCTTCGGTGCCATAGACGCCGGGCCAGACGCCGAATTCCCCAGAGACTGTGCTGCTGCCCCCCATCCATGTCCACTGGTTTGCGCCGGATGTCTGAGCCATCGCAGGCAGGGCGGAGATGGCAGTACAGAACGCAACGGCAAGCAAAGATTTCGATCGCGATCGCAAACGATGAAACATGCTGCTTTCCTTCAGCTGAAATGTCGTGGGCACGCCTTTTGCCCTTACTGAAGTCCCTGGTTGATTGCGACTGAAACCGACACGATAAATAAACGACACGATAGATAGACGAGAAAAAAAGGAAAAGTAGTACGGCCAGAGTCGCGCAGTTCGCCCGGGGAATTATGGCACCCGCTACGAAAACTGTCGAGAACAAGGCTTTAGTAAGTTCGCGTCGTCAATTCGCCTCGGAGCTGGCTCGGTAAGTTGACGCGATTGCGGTTATTGAGACAAGCAAGACAGCAGACAACATTCTTCAAGCTGCCGAGGCGAACAATTTACGAAACGACGCAGTTCGTTCTACAATATCCAGATGCTGTCCCTTCCTTCCTCCCTGGCCTGGGCTCACCCTCTCGTGGCGGAGTGGTTTGTCTCAAAGTTTGGCACGCCTACCGAGCCGCAGGAGCAAGGTTGGCCCCACATTTTGGCTGGGCGGACGACGCTGATTTCGGCGCCTACCGGGTCGGGCAAAACGCTGGCTGCGTTTCTTGCGTGCATTGACCGGCTGGTGCGCAAGGCGCTGGCTGGAGAATTGAGCGACCGCACCGAAGTGCTTTACGTTTCACCGCTCAAGGCGCTGGGCAACGACATCCAGAAAAATCTTGAAGGGCCGCTGGGCGAAATTCTCGCGCTGGCTGGCGAACGTGGATTGCTGATGCCGGAAATCCGCACGGCCGTGCGAACCGGCGACACACTGGCGCACGAACGGCGCAGCATGTTGAAGCGGCCTCCGCACATTCTGGTGACGACGCCCGAGTCGCTTTACATTCTTCTCACTGCTGACAAGAGCCGCGCGATTCTGCGCGATGTTGAGACCGTGATCGTCGATGAAATTCACGCCGTCGCCGATGACAAGCGCGGGGCGCATTTGACTCTGTCGCTGGAGCGACTGGAGGCGCTGTCGCACAAACCTCCAGTTCGGATCGGATTGTCGGCGACGCAGAAGCCGATTGAAGAAGTTGCGCATTTTCTTACGGGCAGCGGGAGAAAAGATCCCGTCATCGTCGACATTGGGCATCGGCGGAAGTTGGATCTGGCGATCGAAGTGTCGCCCATGCCGCTGGGGCCAGTCGCGTCGAATGAGTTGTGGGACACGGTTTACGACCGCCTGGTGGCGCTGGTGGCCGAACATCGGTCGACGCTGGTGTTCGTGAATACGCGGCGAATGGCCGAGCGTTTATGCCACGAGCTGGGCGCGCGCATTGGCGAAGAAAATGTGGCGGCGCATCACGGCAGCTTATCGCGCAAACTGCGGCTCGCAGCAGAGAAGAAGCTGAAAGAAGGCCAGGTGCGGGTGCTGGTGGCAACGGCCTCGCTCGAATTGGGAATTGATGTGGGCACGGTTGATCTGGCGGTGCAAATCAATTCCCCGCGCGCGATTGCAGTCGCTTTGCAGCGGGTGGGGCGATCGGGACACTGGCGCGGCGCGGTTCCGAAAGGAAGATTTTTTGCCACGACGCGCGACGATTTGATGGAGTGCGCGGCGCTGGTGCGGGCGATCAAGCAGGGGGATCTGGACCGGCTCATGATTCCGGAATCTCCGCTGGATGTGCTCGCGCAACAGATTGTGGCGATTTGTGCCTCTGCCGGCGGCGATGTGGCCGGAGCGACCGCGCCACAGGGCGACGGATGGGATGAGGATGAACTGTTCAATCTGGTGAGGCGGGCTTATCCGTATCGCGGGCTGAAGCGCGAGACATTTGAATCGATCCTGGAAATGTTGTCGGAGGGGATTGCTGCTCGGCGTGGGCGCTATGGAGCGTATGTGCATCGCGACCGGGTGAACCGTAAGTTACGGGCGCGGCGCGGCGCACGGCTGGCTGCCATCACCAGCGGCGGAGCGATTCCCGACAATTCTTTGTATACCGTGGTCGCCGAGCCAGAAGGCGTCGTCGTGGGAACCGTGGATGAGGATTTCGCGGTCGAGAGCAATCGCGGCGACATCATGCTGCTGGGAAATACTTCATGGATGATCCATCGCATTGAGACCAACGCGGGACGGATGCTGGTGCAGGATGCGCATGGCGCGCCGCCGAGCGTGCCCTTCTGGCGCGGCGAGGCTCCGGCGCGCACGCAGGAATTGTCGGCGCATGTGGGCGAACTACGGCAGAAAATTAGCGAGATGCTGCCCAGCACTTCGCCTGCGGGATTTTCGGCGACGCAGCCGGAAGTAGCGGCGGCGGTGAGTTGGCTGAAGGCAGAGTGCGGCCTCGACGACTCCGGCGCGGAACAGATGATTGAATACGTGCTGCAAGGCCGCGCCGTGCTGGGGGCGGTTCCGACGCAGACGACCGTAATCGCCGAGCGGTTTTTCGATGAAGCTGGCGGGATGCAGTTGGTGATCCACGCGCCGTTCGGCGGGCGCATCAACAAAGCCTGGGGGCTCTCGCTGCGCAAGCGCTTTTGCGTGGGATTTAATTTTGAGTTGCAGGCGGCAGCGACTGACAACGGACTGAACATTGCGCTGGCCGAGCAGCACAGTTTTCCGCTGGGCGATGTGTTTCATTTTCTGCAGGCGGAGACGGTGCAGCCGATTCTGGAGCAGGCGGCTTTGGATTCTCCGATCTTTGCTACGCGCTGGCGCTGGGATGCGAACCGGGCGCTGGCACTGCTGCGTTTTCAGAATGGCAAGAAAGTTCCGCCGCAGATCCAGCGCATGCGCTCTGACGATCTGCTGGCATCTGTATTTCCTGATGCCGCGGCTTGTTTTGAAAATATAGAGGGTGATCGAAAAATTCCGGATCATCCGCTAGTCGGCGAAGTGATGAAAGACGTGCTCACGGAAGCGATGGATGTGGAGGGATTGAAATCGCTGCTGCGCGGAATGGCTTCGGGTGAGATTCGCGTGATTGCGGTGGATACGCCGGTGCCGTCGCAATTTTCGCACGAGATTCTGAATGCGAATCCGTATGCGTACTTGGACGACGCGCCACTGGAGGAGCGGCGGGCGCGTGCCGTCAATATGCGGCGGGTGCTGCCGGAATCGGTTCTCGAAGAAGTGGGTGGACTCGATGCGGGGGCGATTGCGCAGGTGCGCGAAGAAGCGTGGCCGGATGTGCGCGATGCGGATGAACTGCATGATGTGCTGCATACGCTAGTGGCGCTGCCGGAGTGTTTCTCGGCTACGTGGGGACAGCGTCCCCTTCGACAGGCTCAGGGCAGGCTCTCGGCTGTCCAGTTCAGCGCAGCTGAGCCGGTTCTTCGGCAGGCTGCAGATATGCCCGAAGCAGCGAGAAGTCGAGCTTCGCTTCGACTGTACAGCCGAGGGCGGCTATCCCCACATAAATCTTTTCGATGGCCGGTGGTCGGGATATTTCGAGCGGCTGGTGGATGAAGGGCGCGCAGGCGTGGCTTCGGTAGATGGGCGCCGCTATTGGGTTGCGGCGGAACGGGCGCGCAGCTTTGTTGCGCTCTTTCCTTCGGCTGAGTTTGAGCAAGCTTTGGCGGATGTGGAGAGTGGGCAGAGTTCTCGCGATGACGCTTTGCTGACGCTGGTCACCGGATGGATGTCGCATCTGGGGCCGGTGACGGCTTCGCAGCTGGCGGCTGAGTTGGGATTGGCTTCCTCTGACATTGAGAAGGCGCTGTTGCGGATGGAGGCG
The DNA here is from genome assembly GCA_963801885.1 of uncultured Acidobacteriaceae bacterium. Lineage (GTDB taxonomy): Bacteria > Acidobacteriota > Terriglobia > Terriglobales > Acidobacteriaceae > Sulfotelmatobacter. Next base: position 145,898 of record CAWDGL010000006.1, on the reverse strand, counting down.
AGCGGGACCGTTCTGCGGGGAAATTTTACTGGCGCTGCCTCGCGGGCGGGAGCGCCCGCGCCACATGGGACTGTCGAGCTGCGATCGACTGGACAGCCGGGGGCGGCTGTCCCCACACAAATCCAACCCCATTCCCATGAGACGGAGTGGTGCGAGCGGCGACTGCTGGCGCGCATTCACCGGTTGACCGTCGGCATGCTTCGCAAACAGATTGAGCCGGTGACGCCGGCGGCTTTTATGCGCTGGCTGATGCGCTGGCAGCATGTGGCTCCGGGGACGCAAGTTACGGGGGAGCGCGGCACGCTCGAAGTGCTGCAGCAGTTGCAGGGATTCGAGATTCCGGCGAACGCGTGGGAGCGGCAGGTGCTGGCGCGGCGGATTGCGGACTACGATCCGAAATGGCTGGATCAACTTTGTTTGACGGGCGCGGTCGGTTGGGGACGATTGTCGCCGCATCCGGCGACCGTGGATGCGGGAGGCGCGGCCAATGGAAATGGAACGCCGCAGGAAGGCGCAGCGCCGCGGCAGCGACGAGTGATTCCGACCAGCGTTGCGCCGATTACATTTTTCGTGCGCGAAGAAGCGGACTGGATGATTCCGCGAGAGACCCATCCGGGGAGTGGTCTGAGCAATGTGGCGCAACTGGTGCTCGAATTTTTGCGACAGCGTGGTGCGTCGTTTTTTGCTGACATTGTGCGTGGCACGGGGAAACTGAAGGCGGAGATTGAAACCGGACTTTGGGAACTGGTCGCTGCGGGTCTGGTGACTGCCGATGGTTTCGACAATCTGCGGGCGCTGATCGATCCCAAACGACGCGCGGGGCAGGGCAGCGGACGCAGTACGCGTCCTCGGCACAGTTCCGGCCGGTGGGCGGTGCTGCATGCGGATGTGGCTGCGGAACGCAATCGCGCAGTTGAGGCCGCTTGCTGGATGCTGCTGCGACGTTATGGAATTGTGATTCGCGATCTGCTGGCGCGCGAATCGAACCTGCCGCCGTGGCGCGAATTGCTGATGGCGTTTCGCCGATTGGAAGATCGAGGCGAGATTCGCGGCGGGCGATTTGTGGATGGATTTCTGGGCGAGCAATTCGCTTTGCCGGTCGCGGTCGAGTCGGTTCGAGGAATGCGGAACCTGCCTTTGAGCGGCGATGCAACCACGCTATCGGCCGCCGATCCCCTGAACCTGATTGGCATTCTGGTGCCGGGAGAGCGAGTGCCGGCAATTTCTGGCAGAACGGTTAGCTACAAAGATGGTGTGGCGGTTTCTGCTCCTGAACTTCCTGTCGCGAACGCGGTGGTAGAGCAGTCCGCGCACACGGCTTAATCTCGCCTAGCGGCAACGCGCCGAATCGAACAAGAAGCGAAGCGCAATGGAGAATGACCCTCTGGTCCCGAATAGCGTCTGGAATTTATAGCGACGGAATTTCGGGGGTGCTACGCTGTTGAGGTGAAGGTTCTCAAAAGTGAAAGATTCGCGTGGAGACAACCGCCCCGGCCGTCCCGGCGGCACGAATCCCGGCTAGGTCATATAGGCTTGCGGGCAGTCGTAGTGATTTGTGCCGTTTTATTCGCTACTTTTCTTCCAGCATCTGCCGCCACATGGACCGTGCGCGCCCAGCCCGCTCGCTTAGTGAATGGCGCTCCAATTTTGTTTCAGGTCAAGCCGCCGGTTAAACTTCAATCCCTGAGCGGCACATGGTTGGGCCATCATCTCAGCTTCAATTACGATGCCGGGACAAAAATGTGGTTCAGCTTGGCTGGCGTTGGTTTTGAAACTGCGCCGGGAAATTACTCTCTCGAACTATCGGGCGAACGCGCCAAAGGCAAAGGCTCTTCTGCGTCGACCGCGCTATCTTTCACTCGCGCTTTCGCCGTCGCTCACGCGCAATATCCGCAGATTAAAGTGGAACTCACGGTTGAGAAAAAATTCACTGAGCCTTCTCCTGAGCAGCAACAGCAAATCGCAGAGGGAGTCAAAACGAAAGACGAATATCTCAATCGAGTGACGCCAGAGCGGGCGTGGGATGGCAAATTCGAAGCTCCCGCGGAAGCGGCCATCTCAGATGTTTATGGCTCGCAAAGAATCTTTAATGGCGTAGCGCAGCGTCCGCATTTCGGCCTTGATTTTCGCGTTCCCACTGGCACTCCGGTGCGGGCTATGAATTCCGGCACCGTGTTGCTGGCGCGGTTCTTATATTTCGAAGGCAATTGCGTCGTCATTGACCACGGCCAGGGACTGCTGACGTTGTACTTGCATCTCTCCGAATTCAAAGTCAAAGAAGGGGAAGCTGTGAAGCGAGGTCAGGAGATCGGTCTGAGCGGCGGCACCGGGCGCGCGACTGGACCGCATCTTCACGTCGCCGTCCGCTGGCAGGGAACTTATCTCGATCCCGCGCGTCTGTTGCAGATGTCGCTGCCGTGATTCGCCAGGCTCCGAAAACGCTCGACGCTACGCCAAAAACTTGTTGCGCTCACGCAACAGATTGTGCAGTGAGTCTTTGATTCCTAAGTTACGAATGAGCCGGTGCAAGTAATTCGGATGGACTCCTAAAATTCCCGCCGCCTCCACGTAATTTCCGTGTGTTTGTTCGACCGCGTCCATAATCAACTGCTTCTTTAATTCCTTCACACTGGCGTGATATTTGCCTTCGCACATTTCAGCGGGCGATTCCTGCTCCAGCAAGGACTCGGGCAAATCCTCCAGCAACACGGCATCTGACGAGCCCATCACCAGGGCGCGCTCGATGGCGTTTTCCAGTTCGCGCACGTTGCCCGGCCATTCGTAATTGACCAAAGCGGCCATGGCTTCACGGGATACCGGCTTCGCCTTCACTTTGCTGCGCTTGGCGTATTTCTGCACAAAATGCCGGGTCAGCATCGGAATATCTTCGCGGTGTTCGCGCAGCGGAGGCATGGTGAGCGACACCACGGCCAATCGATAATAAAGATCCTGGCGGAATTCGCCACTGCGCACGGCTTCGCTCAAGTCGCGATTGGTGGCTGCGATTAACCGGATGTCGATCTTGATGGAGTGCGTTCCACCTACGCGTTCGAATTCCCGCTCCTGCAAGACGCGCAGCAGCTTTACCTGCAGTGCGGGAGCGAGTTCCCCAATCTCGTCTAGAAATACAACTCCGCCGTCGGCAACTTCGAGGCGGCCTTTCTTTTGTACATTCGCCCCGGTGAAGGCGCCACGCTCATGCCCAAACAAGTCGCTCTCCAGCAAAGTCTCGGGAATCGCCGCGCAGTTAATGGCCACGAAGGGCTTGTTCGCCCGGTGACTGTTGCGATGCAGCGCGCGAGCCGCCAACTCCTTGCCCGTGCCGCTTTCGCCCTCGATAAGCACAGTAGATTCAGTGGGAGCGGCGCGGGCCAGAAATTGAAAAATTTCCTTAATGCGAGCGCTTTCCCCTACAAGGTTTTGTTCCTGCCTCACTTCGGTGGTTAGGCGCTGATTTTCTTCCTCCAACCATTGCAGCCGGCGCGCATTATCGAGCGCGACGGCAGAAACTCCAGCGATTGCGGTCAACAATTCCAGGTGGTCTTCCTGAAATTGGTCGGTAGCGCTGTCGCTGTCCAGATAAATACAGCCGATCACGCGCTGGAATACCGACAGGGGCACGCATAAAAGCGTCCGAACCTCAGAAGCCAAAAGGCTTTCAACCTTGCCTAGACTGCCGCTGGAGGGGACATCGACGCCTAGAATCGCCACGTTACCTTTCAACACCTGGCGCACGATAGTGCGGCTCACGCGCACCAGTTGCGGCTGCCGGGCGCGCCGGGTGCGTGCATACAGGCAGTTGAAATCGTCACTTCCTCCTGCGCTTTCGGCCAGCAGAATCGCACCGCGGCCTGCCGGCAGGACTTCGAAGATAAGATCCAGTAATTGCGCCTGCAACTCTTCCAGATCGCGGATGGCATGCACGACGCGGCTAATCTTGAGCAGGGCGTTCAGATTCCTCGCCATCTGCGAGCTTTCGGGTAGCTCCCGTTGCAGCCGGTCGGGATGCAGGTAGACCGACTCTCTTGGGTGAATGAGCTTGGTTTCTACCGTGGACTGGCGGTCGTCGAATTCGACGCTGCTGGCGGCAAGGACTTCGTCTTCTTCCTCGATCAGAAACAGGAAAACCGAGTCTCCGGTCGCGATCTCGTCGCCGTGCCGCAGCCATTGTTCCTTGATGGCGCGTCCATTAACTAAAGTTCCGTTGCGACTGTCGAGGTCTCTGATCTGGAAACGCCCGTCCTCTTCTTTTCGCAGCAGGCAGTGTTTTCGGGAAACCGAGGCATCGGGAACGGCGACAGCGTTCCCGGGATCGCGGCCGAGCGTGGCTTCCCCCCCGGAGAGTAGAATGATGGAGTCCTTCGCGGGGCCGGCAATCACCAGGAGTCTAGGACGCAAGCAGGGTCTCCCCATTCCTGCAGAACTTCTTATCACAGAGTGAGCAGAAATGCATGCCCTGCCTGAAGCATTTCCAATATCCGAACGGTTAGCTGGAACTATCCGTATGGATAGCCCCTGCGCCGTGCCAGCGTGGAAAAGTTCTATGCGCGAGCGGACGGCGCACGAGCTAACGAACTGTAAACACAACGATTAAGTGGTTCTGCACACAAACAGTCCTGTCCGTACCAGGAATGGAATTCAGCATGCAAGAAAGGGAGTGCGGATTCTTGGCAAAAGCGACGGGGGAAGCGCTTTCAAGCAATACTCGCCGAGATCGCTAGTCAGAAGCTCGGGGGACCCCCTCATCGAGCTTCTGACTTTTTTCTTTTCTGTATGAGTTTTTCATTTTCCGCCGACAGCGCGGTTTTACCTGTGGCAGCGAATCTAGTCTCATTCCCGTTCGGGAAGAGCCCAGGCAAACATGACGCCGCCGCTGCTCATCAGCACATATTGGCGGCCATCGAGTTCGTAGGTGGTTGGGGAGCTGACGATAAACGCTCCTGAGCCGGCATGCCAGAGGGTTTTGCCGTTGCTCGAATCCAGCGCCAGAAAATTGCCCATGGCGTCGCCGGTAAAAGTGAGGCCTGAATCGGTGGTGAGCACGCCTGAGCCGGCGCCGCCGGGGCCGAGTTCGTGGCTCCAGCGAATTTTCCCGGTCTGGTAGTCGATCGCGTCAATCACGCCTTTGCCCCACACGTCGTAATCCGCGCCCGACCAGCCGTAGACTCCGTCCGCGGGCTTGGCGAAGTAAATACTCCAGCTGGGATGGGCATCCACGATAAACAAGCCGTTTTTCGTATCGAAGCTAGGGGAACGGTAATTCGTCATACCACCTTCGTCCGGTGCGATCAGGCGTCCATCGGGCGCGGGTTCTTTGGCGGGATTGGGAATCGGATGGCCTTGCGGATCGACTCCCAGTGACCAGTTCACAGGACCGTAAGGAGCGGTGAGCAGACTCTTTCCGTTGGTGCGATCAAGCACGAAGAAGTATCCGTTACGAGACGACTGCATGAGCATCTTCTTCGGCTCGCCGTGGAAATCTGCATCGACTAGGACGGGAGTCTCGACGGCATCCCAGTCGTGAGTGTCATGCGGCGAGACCTGAAAAGCCCAGGCTAGTTTGCCGGTATTGGGATTGAGGGCGACGATCGAGCAGGTGTAGAGATCATTGCCCGGCCGCGTCGAACCTTTCAACACCGGAGTTGGATTCCCCGTCCCCCAGTAGACGAGATCGAGATCGGGATCGTAGGTTCCTGTCATCCATGTCATTCCTCCAGTGGTCTGGTTTGGAGTCCCAGCCGGAGGAGTGGAATCCCATTGCCACTGCGTGGCGCCTGTTTCGGGATCGATCGAGCGGATGTAGCCGGTGAGGTTATCGAAATCCCCAGAGACGCCAATCAGTACATGTTTTCCAACCACCAGGGGCGCCATGCTGGTCCAGTAACCCTTGGTGACGTCGGCAACTTGAACTTTCCAGCGGATGCTGCCGTCCTTGGCGTTGAGCGATACAAGATGCGCATCGGGAGCCAGAAAGAAGAGATATCCCTTGTACATTGCCACGCCACGATTTCCGATGTGCTCGCCCTGGGTCGTGGGAGCGTTGTAATGCCAGAGCCGACGGCCGGAGCGCGCATCGACCGCCCAGATATTATCCGGAACTGTGAAGTAGAGAATGCCATCGACCAGCAATGGCGACGACTTAATCGGTGCGGCCTGTTCAGTTTGGAAGGCCCAGGCAAGGGCCAGATTTTTCACATTCTGCGGCGTGATTTGAGTGAGCGGACTGTGACGCCGGCCGGAGTAGTCGCCGTGATAGCCCGGCCAACTATTGGCCGGAGGATGCAGAAGCATTTGCTCATCAACGCCCTGCGCCAGTACTTCGCCCGGAAATGCGAGCGCCAAAATTGCGCCGACAGCCAAAAGAAGAGCTTTCAGAACATTCATAATGAATCAGGATCCCGTCACACTGATAAAACTATCCTTCAGAAATCTTGTTCAAAGACCGCTCTGCGCCGCCTAGCGCAGAGTCTGCAAATAGGCCATGAGATTGTGGATGTCATCATCTGTGTACTTTGGAAACAAATCCACATGGGCCTGCACAGGAGCATCGATTTTGAATTTCACATCAACCGTGCGCCATGACCGGTACCATCCTGCGGAGTCGATGAGTGCAACAGTGAACTCATCGAGATAGGCCAACCTTCCGGTAATCGTTTGTCCGGACGCGAGGGTGACTGCGACTTGAGATTTCGCGTTCTCGGGATACAACATCCGCTCCTCGAGCAGGAGGCCCCTGAGGCGTGACGCGATTCCCGCCAGGTCTCCGGTCGGCGAATGGCAGGTTGTGCATCCTCCGGCGCCGTCGAAAAATTTCTTGCCGGCTTCCGCATTTCCGGTTTGAAGATCGGAGGCGTCAACACCTTTGCGTCCCCCGCTTCCTCTAGCCTGCGCCCGATTCTGCTGGGTGTGAACAAAAGCTACCAGGCTCGCGATCTGATCATCGGATAGGTCAAACCGTGGCATGCCTTTGTCGGGACGTCCGTTGTGCACCACGGCAGCAATCTTGTCTCCATCCACGTCGTGGGTTACCAGTTCGGATCGCGTAAGGTCGGGTCCGGTTTCGCCACCGCCGGCGTCGCGGCCATGACAGAAGGAGCAGTATTGGCGGAAAAGCGCGCCACCTTTTTGCACCAGCTCGCGCGGATAGGGTTTGGGCGGCGTTGACGGAACATCTTGCTTGACGCCCGTCAAGGCTTGACCTTTGGGGGTTGGGGCTTGCGCTGCGGAGACTGCGACACTGGCGAGAAAAATTCCCGCTAGCATCATCGCGCTTCTATATAGAGTTGAAAGAGAGGGATTCATCGCGGCGCGCTCGCTATTGCCCCGCAGCCATCTGCGGACGAGGATGAGGAGCCGTGCTGCCTTCCGTCATGCCCAGCACCCATTTGATGGCTTCGAAATACATCTCGCGAATGTCAGGATCGCTCCAGGCTTCCTCCGTGTGGCCGAGGGTCGAATAGAAAACCCGGCCCTTTCCGTACATCTTGTCCCATGCCACCGCGAAATCGTGATCGCTTCGGTGAACTCGCGGATTATTCGCATAATTCAGTTTCGTGGGATCGAGGCTGAGCAGAACGTGGACCTTATCCCGCGACCAATCTTTCGGCTGATAGATTTCGTCATATTTCACGAAGGCCGCGGGAAAGTGACGAACCGCGGGAAAAGCCGGATCTTCGTTGATGATGGGCGCGTTGAACGTGAACCAGGGATGTTGATCGAACCAGCCGCCAATCATCTCCCCGTACTCGGGCCATTTGTAATTGGTATCGAGCGCCGCATGGACCCCGACAAAGCCCTTGCCGTCGTCATGAATGAACGTCATCATATCTTTTTTCTGCGTGTCATCCAGGTCAAGTTCGCCGGTGGTGCTCACAAAGACCAGGGCATCGAAGTAGTCGAGATTCTTTGCGTTGCGGCCGAGGTCTTTCTTGGTGATCAGCTCGGTATCGGTGCGCAGCGTGGCATCCCACAGACCGCTGTCGTGACCCAGGTTGTAAATGGCGACCATGCCCCCGGTAACGGAATCATGCTCGAATCCTTTGGTCTGGCCGATGACGAGAATTCGTTTCAAATGAATTTGCTTTTCGTGCGGCGGTGGCGGCATGGAAGGATCTACCGCCGGCTGATTCTGGCCAAGAGCCAGGCCTTCGAGAATAAGCGGAGAAAATAAGAGAATTAGAGCGATTCGAATTTGGCGCAAGCGATCTCCCCCCGAAAAGGATAAAGGTAACATAAGGCGGCTGCGATAGAATGGCCGATTGATTGAAGGAGATAGAAAGCGTTATGCGCGTTGGGGTCTTTACTCCGCTGTTGTCGCAACTTTCGCTGCCCGTGGTTCTCAAGAAACTCGAGGCTCTGCAAATCAACACCGTCGAATTGGCAACCGGAAACTACGTCGGGGACGCGCACTGCAAACTCTCCATGCTCGAGGATGCACCCGCGCTCGCCGAGTTTCAGAGAGCCCTCGGCGACCACGGCGCATCGATCAGCGCCTTGAGTTGTCACGGCAACCCGCTGCATCCAGATAAGGATTGCGCTGAACATGATCGCGAGGTGAGCCGCAAGACCATCCTGCTCGCCGAGAAACTCGGCGTCCCGGTGGTCATCGACTTCTCGGGGTGTCCCGGCGATTCGCCCAACGCCACTGCTCCCAACTGGGTCACGTGCCCTTGGCCGCCCGATTATCAGAAAGTGCTGCACTGGCAGTGGAACGAAGTGGTCACGCCGTATTGGACCGAACATGCAAAGTTCGCTGCCGATCATGGAGTGAAGATTGCGATCGAGATGCATCCTGGGTTCGTGGTTTATAGTCCGGAAACTATGCTGCGGTTGCGTTCTATTGCCGGACCGAGCGTAGGTTGCAACTTCGACCCCAGCCATCTTTTTTGGCAGAGCATCGATCCCATGGCTGCGATCCGTGTGCTGCAGGGAGCCATCTTCCACGTCCACGCGAAAGACACGCAGATTTTTCAGAACAATCTGCCGCGCGCCGGCGTGCTCGATACCAAGCCGTATACGAATGAGCGCGAGCGCAGTTGGATCTTTCGTACCTGCGGCTACGGCCACGGAGCGGAGTGGTGGAGTGAATTTATCTCAACCCTTCGCATGTTTGGTTATGATTCCGTTCTCTCGATTGAGCACGAAGACAGCCTGCTGTCGCCGGAAGAGGGTTTGACGAAAGCGGCGCACTTCTTGAACGGTATTGTCATCCGGGAGCAGCCCGGCGCCGCGTGGTGGACATAACCGGTGCTGCACAAGCATTCGCAAGAAACGAAAATAGAGCACCAACAGATAACGAACATGAAATTCATTAAAACCGCAATTTTCGGAACGGGCTTTATGGGCCGCGTGCATCTCGAAGCAGTCCGGCGCGTGGAGTCGGTTGAGGCGGCAGCAATCGCGGGGAGAAATTTCGAAGCCGCGCGGCGCCTGGGCGCGGGGTTTTCTGTCGCCACAATCGCCAGCGACTATCGCGAGATACTACGCGATCCCTCGATTGACGCCGTTCACATCTGCACGCCCAACGCGCAGCACTTTCCCATGGCCAAAGATGCCCTTGAGGCCGGCAAGCATGTGCTCTGCGAAAAACCGCTGGCAACCAGCGTAGAAGAAGGCGAAGAACTCGTCGCTCTTTGCGCGGAGAAGGGCTTGCGCAACTGCGTTTGCCATAATTTGCGCTACTACCCGATGGTGCAGCAGATGCGCCGCATGCGCGAAGCCGGAGACCTCGGAGACATCCTCGTAGTTCAGGGCACGTATTCCCAGGACTGGCTTTTGTATGACACAGACTGGAACTGGCGTGTGGAAACCGCGGCCGGCGGCCCTTCCCGCTGCATGGCCGATATCGGCTCACACTGGTTCGATATGGCGGAGCACATTACGGGATTGCGTGTGGCGTCCCTCTGCGCCGATTTGCAGACGTTTCATCCCACGCGCAAGCAGCCGAAGCACTCGGTTGAAACTTTTGCCAACAAGCTGCTCGGCCCTGAGGATTACATTGAAACGGCAATCGATACGGAAGATTTCGGCGCTGTGCTATTCCGCATGGGTGCGCGCACTCGCGGATCTGTTACTGCCAGCCAGGTCTCCGCTGGACGCAAGAATCGCCTAAGCATTGAGATTTACGGAACAAAATCTTCCGTGGCGTGGGATCAGGAGCGGCCCGACGAGCTGTGGGCGGGCTACCGCGACACTGGCAATCAGATTTTCGTCAAAGATCCATCGCTTCTGAAACCGGCGGCACGCAGCTATGCCGATCTTCCCGGTGGCCACAGCGAAGGCTACGACGATACATTCAAGCAAGTCTTCCGCCGCTTCTATGCCGCAATTGCCGACCCGGCGACGACTCCTGAATATCCGCAGTTCGTCGATGGACTGCGCCAACTCACCATTCTCAACGCTGTGTTGCAGAGTCATAAAACCCGGCGGTGGGTCGATGTGCCCTTTCGGCGATCTGCCTCAGGCGAGCTTCCTTTAGGCGAGCTTTCGGCTGAAGACGCGGGGAATAATCAGCCGTCGAACCAGTAGCAACGACACGGAGTTGACAGTCAACGCAGAAACAGGCACACTCGCGCCTTCGCCGCGGCAAGCGGCTCGAGGATGCGCATGAAGACTCTGCTTTCCCTTGTAATTATCACCATGGCTGTTTCATTGGCGGCACAGGACGCACCGCCGCCCGCCGGTTTGCAAAAGCGGCTTCTTACAGAAAAAGATCTCTTTGACTTTGTCTGGGTTGCCAACCCGCAGGTTTCGCCGGATGGGACGCGCGTCGCTTTCACTCGCGTAACAGTCGATGAGAAGCGTACCGGTTACGAAACCTCTATTTGGGTAGCGACCACGAGCGGCAAGGAAGCTCCGCTTCGAATGACAAATGGAAAACACGATGGCCAGCCGCGCTGGTCGCCCGATGGAACGCATCTTGTCTTCGTGCGGGGTGGTGATAAAGACGAAGCCGGCAAGCCCAAGCCCGGACAACTGGCCATGTTGTCGCTGGCTGGGGGCGAAGCTGCAATCATTACCGATCTGCCCAAAGGAGCGTCGGGCCCCGTTTGGTCTCCGGACGGCAAGCGCATTGCCTTCGTGAGCTCTACCACGCCGGAGGACATGGAAAAAGCCCAGCATAAAAAGAGTGCGGCGAAATCCAACGACACCCAAGCTGAGACTGAACACGAGTCCGATGTCCACATCATCAACCGCGCCGTCTATCGCAGCAACGATGAGGGCTATCTCGATTTCAAACGCCACGCTCACCTCTGGGTAGTGCAGGTGCCGACGACTACCGACGAGATCCCCAAGCCGGCTCAACTCACCAAAGGAAACTTCGACGAGGGCCAGATGCTATGGAGTCTTGATGGCGCGAGGATTTACTTTCTTACGCGGCGCATCGAAGAACCTTATTACGAACTCCCAAGCACAGATATTTATTCGGTTCCTTCCGCAGGCGGAGATCCTGAAAAACTTGCCACCATTCCGATGGGGATTGGCGATCTTGTCCTGAGCCCTGATGGGCGGCAGTTGGCCTTCCATGGTTCGGTGAACGAGCCGGTACGTTCCTATTCGCAGCCAGATCTTTGGGTAATGGAGATCGCGCCGGGAGCGAAGCCGCGAAATCTTACAGCTGCGTATGACTTCGATATCGGCAGTTCGGTTGGAGGCGACAACGCGGCTCCGCGCGGCGGCCATGGTCGCGCGCTTTATTGGTCGGCTGACGGCCGTTCACTCTTCGATATCGCGGAGAAACAAGGCCGCACTCCGATCGTTCGCGTCGACGCTCAAGCCGGCACGGTCACCGAACTCACGCGCGGCGACCAGGCGGTGCTCGATTTTTCTGCGAGCGCAGATGCCAGCACCATTGTCGCCCTTGTTTCTTCTCCTGTGATGATCGGGGATCTCTTCGCGATAGCCAGCGACGGAGCGCAAACTCGTATCACTGACTTTAACCGCAAGCTCTGGTCGCAACTAAACCTGACCGCGCCAGAAGAGATCAATTACACGAGTTTCGATGGTAAACGCATTCAGGGATGGATTCAGAAGCCGCCCAATTTTGATCCGCAGAAAAAGTATCCGCTCATTCTCGATATTCACGGGGGCCCGCACTCCGCCTATGGCTGGGTCTTCGACCATGAATTTCAGTGGATGGCGGCAAAAGGTTATGTGGTTCTTTATATCAATCCACGCGGCTCGACCAGCTATGGCCAGGATTTCGGCAACATCATTCAATATCACTATCCGGGCGACGACTATCGCGATTTGATGGTTGGCGTCGATGAAGTTCTGAAGCGCGGCTATGTCGATGCAAAGAAACTTTGCGTAACCGGCGGCAGTGGCGGGGGCGTGCTTACCGATTGGACCATCACGCACACCGACCGCTTCGCGGCAGCCGTTTCGCAGCGTGACATTTCCAACTGGGCCTCCTGGTGGTACACCGCCGATTTCACACTGTTCCAGCCGAATTGGTTCAAAGCGCCGCCCTTCGAAGACCCGCAAGACTACAGCAACCGGTCGGCAATTACTTTTGTGAAAAACATTCACACTCCCGTTTTGTTCGTGCTGGGCGAATCCGATTACCGCACTCCACAGGACTCAGGCGGCGAACAGTTGTTCCGTGCGCTCAAATATATGAAGCGCCCAACCGCCATGGTGGTTTTTCCACGCGAGACGCACGAACTCTCGCGCTCGGGCGAGCCTTGGCACCGCATCGAACGGCTGGAACACATTGTCGGCTGGTTCGATAAATGGACGATGGGCGTGCCGCATCCGGAGTTCGACATTAACCCGGCTCAGGCGACAACAGGACAGTGAGTGGAAACCGTTTCATGCGACGATTCGGTTGCATCGATGCGGCGGCTTAGGATTTCTTATCGATCTGCGGGACCTGCGGATTCACCCAGGCCCCGTCAGCGGCGATGAGAGCCTGCGCTTCGTCCGGCCCCCAGGAGCCGGGCTCATACGAGGACAACGGCGTGACGTCACCCAGGATTGGATCGACCGCGCGCCATTGCGCCTCTACGATATCCTCGCGCGCAAAAAGTTCACTCTGGCCTCGCATGGCGTCGCCGAGCAACCGTTCATAGGGAGGCATATCGTTGGCGGCTTGTTGAGTCAGCGTGAGTTCAACGTCATTGCCCGTCATGCGCTCGCCCGGGGTCTTCACCCGCATTCCCATTCCAATCGCAATATTGGGACTGATGCGCATGCGCAGGTGCGCTGAATTGCCTGAAATGATTTCTCCAAAAGTTTCGATGGGAGGACGTTTGAACTCGACAAAAACTTCGGTCGCAGTCACGGGTAGCATTTTTCCGGCGCGGATGTAGATGGGAACTCCCGCCCAGCGCCAGGACTCAATAAACATTTTTACGGCGACAAAGGTCTCCACCGTGGAATTGGACGCTACCCCGGACACGGAACGATAACCCTTGTACTGCCCTCGCACGACATCGGACTTCGCCAACGGTCGCAACGCCTTGAGCAACGCGGCTTTCTGGTCGCGCCTTGCGTCATGATCTTCGCCTGTCGGAGGGTCCATGGTAAGGTTCGCCAGCACCTGCATGAGATGGTTCTGCACTACATCGCGCACCGTTCCGGTTTCGTCATACATCTTGCCGCGATCTTCGACTCCGAAATTTTCCGCCATGGTGATTTGAATGCTGCGCACATGGTCACGATTCCAGATGGGCTCGAAGAATGGATTTGCAAAGCGAGTGTAGAGAATGTTTTGTACCGGCTCTTTGCCCAGGAAATGATCGATGCGGAAGATTCGATCCTCCGGAAAATAGCAATGCAATATCCGGTTCAATTCCTGCGCCGAAGCCAAGTTATGGCCGAAGGGTTTTTCCACCACCACGCGCGAATTTTCGGCGCAGCTTGATTTTGCCAGGCCCTCGGCCACAGTACCGAAAAGGCTTGGCGGAATTGCCAGATAATGAGTTGGCTGCTTAGCCGCGCCTAATTCTTTTCGCAACTGGGCAAAAGTGTTGGGATCGTTGTAGTCGCCATCCACGTAACGCAGCAGTTCCATCAACTTGTTAAAAGCATTTTGATCGATGCCGCCGTGCTTTTCCACGCTGTCTTTGGCGCGCGCTTTGAGTTGATCCAGATTCCAGCCCGCCTTGGCTACACCAATGATGGGAACGTTGAGGCCTTCGTCGCGAATGAGCGCTTGCAGCGAAGGAAAAATCTGTTTGTGCGCGAGATCGCCGGTGGCTCCGAAAAATACAAACGCGTCCGATTGGAAGGTCACCATTAATGTGCCTCCGGTCGAAGAACGGCTGGCAGTCGGGGATTTCCTTGCGCTCTACGATATTGCGAAGCGATCGAATCAGTCATAAATGAGCGATGCGCGGGCAGTGAATCAAGCCTAACACAGTGAAAAATGTATGCGGAGCTACTGGCGTGAAACGGTCTTCGCCTTGACCCAGCCACAGGCCAATGTTAGCTTCGATTTCACAGCTAATCTTCGAGGGAAATCACTCTGAGCCGGTCGGTGAAAGGGCCGTCGTTCGTCGATCTGCATTCCGCCAGTCGTTATTCCTCCAATCTTGATTCCCCCGGCCGTAATTCTGCAGAACCTGAATGCATCAATCTCGACCGGCGCCAGTTCCTGTTGCGCTTCTGTCAGAGCGTCGGCGGAGCGTTAATACCAGCCAGCTTCTGGGGTTTTGCATCTGCGGAGCAAGATCGAGCTTTTTCATCACGCAGCGCGGCAGTCGGCGGCGAGTTTCATCTGCAGCCGCATTACCGAAGCGAGCGGCCGCTGGACTCCGTTCTGTCGAAAGTTCAGCCAGGGCTCGATGAGTTCATCACCGAGAAATATGCGGAACAGATTGCGGCGATTCTGGCGGAGTGGTCCGGTGAGTTATTGCACTCGCCGCACGAATCACGCGTTCTCTCCAAATTTCTTGCAGCGGATTTCATTGCGACCTCGCTCGTTCCTAGCGGATCGACCGTCGTGCGTTCCGACGCGGCACTGGAAGTAAAGCAAAACAAATTTTTTAGCCAGGCTACTCTGCGGCGTGAGGAATTTCTTGCCGAGTGGGAGCGCACATTCAGCGGCTTCTCCGGGATTGTGACCGCCGAGTTTCAGATCACGGGGATTCGCACCGTTGAGCGTCCTTCTTCCCGAGTTCTGGAATCGCTGCAGACTCGTATTCGCTATGACATTGTCGGCGCGGGAACTGGTTTCCATCGCGAACAGCGCACGGGCTACTGGGAATTGGAGTGGAAACTTGTCGAAGGAAGCGAATTTCGCGTGGGGACCTGGCGGGCCATTGAGGGAACGCAGGCACGTTCCATCTCGCCGATTTACGCCGATGTCACGTCGTCCGCGCTGGGAACGAATTCCTCCTATTCAGAACAAATATTGCATGGAACGGACTACTGGCGGACCGTGCTCGACGGGGCCTGCGGCATCGATATCTATGGGCACAACGGAATTTCCGTCGCGGATATCGACAACGACGGATTCGACGATCTTTATGTTTGCCAGCCTGCCGGGCTGCCGAATCGTCTTTACCGCAATCGTCGTGATGGAACATTCGAAGACATTACCGAATCATCGGGGCTTGGAATCCTAGAAAATACGGCGTGCGCTCTGTTCGCCGACTTCAGCAATCAGGGCAGGCAGGATGTAATCGTGGTGCGAGCCAGCGGCCCGTTGCTGTTTGTGAATGACGGCGACGGCAAGTTTCGGCCGAAAGATGGCGCGTTCGTTTTCGCGAATCCGCCGCAAGGAACATTCACCGGCGCGTCCGCGGCGGATTATGACCGCGACGGATTGCTGGACGTTTACTTCTGCCTGTACGCCTATTACCAAGGCACGGGGCAATATAAATATCCGTCGCCGTACTATGCTGCGGAAAATGGTCCGCCAAATTTCCTGATGCGTAATCAGGGCGACGGAACTTTTCTCGATGTGACCGCAAAGTCGGGGCTGGATCATAACAACACGCGTTATAGCTTTTGCTGCGGATGGAGTGACTACAATCGCGACGGCTGGCCCGATCTTTATGTGGTGAACGATTTCGGAAGAAAAAATCTTTACCGCAACAATGGCGATGGAACCTTTACCGATGTGGCCGCGCAAGCCGGGGTGGAAGACATTGGCGCGGGCATGAGCGTCTCGTGGCTGAACTATGCCGACGACAGCAGGGAAGATCTCTACGTAGGAAATATGTGGACTGCAGCGGGAGAGCGAATCTCGATGCAGGAGATCTTTAAAAAAGAATCGTCGCCCGAAATTCGCCCTCTCTATCGAAAACATGCGATGGGCAATTCGCTGTTTCGCAATCGCGGCGCAGCCTTCGACAATGCCACGGATGCGTCAGGCACGGGAATGGGCCGCTGGGCGTGGTCGAGTGACGCTTTCGATTTCGATCACGACGGTTTCCCCGATCTTTACATCGCCAATGGAATGGTCTCGGGACCATCGCGCCCCGATGCATCGCAAGCAGATCTAAACAGCTTTTTCTGGCGGCAGGTAGTGGCGCGTTCTCCCGACGAAGCTCGGGCATCGCAAACATACGAGGAGGGATGGAGTGCAATCAATGAACTGATTCGATCCGATGGCACCTGGAGCGGCTATGAGCGGAACGTTTTTTACGCCAATAATCGAGATGGAACATTCTCCGATGTGTCTGCCGTGGTGGGCATGGACTTCGTGGAAGACGGCAGAGCTTTTTGCATGGCCGATATCGATCATGACGGCCGTCTCGAAATATTTCTAAAAAATCGAAATGCTCCGCAGCTTCGTCTTTTGAAAAACATAGTGGAGGAGTTGCCGCCTTCGATTGCGTTTCGACTGCGGGGAACCAAGAGCAACCGTGATGCAATCGGCGCTGCGGTTACGGTTGACACCGGCGCTTCGCGGCAAACGCTCTTTGTTCAGGCTGGCTCGGGTTTCCTTTCGCAGCACAGCAAAGATGTGTTCTTCGGCCTTGGACAGGTCACGGCAACGGTGCGCGCCTCAATTCGCTGGCCCAGCGGCTTGGTGCAGGAACTGCACAATCTTCCGGCGAATCATCGAATCTGGGTAGAAGAGGGAGCGGACCCTTCGCGCATGGAGCCGTTCAAGGCTCGCGTGAAAAAATACAATCTCTCTCTTGAAAAACCCGCGGCGGTGGTTGAATTGCTTCCGGCGCAGGTTGAAACCTGGCTGCTATCGCCGGTGGCCGCGCCCGATTTTTCGCTGCCCGATCTGTCGGGAAAAGTTAGCAAGCTGTCCTCGCTTGCTGGTACCACAACGCTTCTCACCTTTTGCACGACGAAGTCAGTCGATGTGCGGAAGGAATTGAGATCACTTCAGAGATTGCACTTGGCCGGGAAGACGAAAGCTCTGCAGTGTGTTGCAGTAAATGTAGACGATCTTAATGCGCTTACCCGGACCGACGTTCGGGCTCTTGCCAACGAATTTACTTTTCCCATTCTGCGCTGTTCCGACGACGTGGCGGCAATCTATAACATTCTTTATCGCCAATTATTCGATCGCCAACGCGATCTGAGTCTGCCAACGTCTTTCTTGATCGATGGCCAGAGGGACATCGTCAAGGTGTATCAAGGACCAATCGATCCCCATCAACTGGAAAAAGATTTCCAGAGCATTCCGCAAACCGACGCCGAGCGGCTGGCGAGGGCATTGCCCTTTCCTGGTTCAAGCGATTCCTTTGAATTCGGGCGTAACTATCTTTCCTACGGCGCTCTATTTTTTCAGCGTGGATATCTGGATCAAGCTGAAGCCTCATTCCAGCAGGCGTTGCGTGAGAATCCTTCGAGCGCCGAGGCTTTGTACGGAATCGGCAGCGTTAATCTGAATCAAAATAAAAATGCGGACGCGCGCTCAGTTTTTGAACGCGTGGTGAAACTCGCGGCCGATTATCCAGATACTTTACCGGACGCGTGGAACAACCTTGGCGTGATTGCAACTCGCGAAGGGCACGTCGACGAGTCAGTGCAATATTTTCAGCAAGCGTTGAGTCTGAATGCACATCATCTTCTGGCGCTGGACAACCTGGGCAACGCTTATCGTGCGCTGAAACGCTGGGATGACGCTCGTAGCGTGTTGGAGCGCGCGATCGAGGTTTCGCCGCAGGACGCCGAGGCAAACTATAGTTTGGGCATGGTTTTCGCGCAGACTGACGACACTACTAAGGCTTATGGATATTTGCAACGCGCGTTGCAGGCGCGTCCGGTTTATCCCGAAGCGCTGAACAATCTGGGGGTGCTTTATCTAGTCATGCATCGCCGCGATGAGGCTGTCGCGAGTTTTGAAGAATGCATCCGCGTAGCCCCGGCTTTCGATCAGGCGTATCTAAATCTGGCACGGATTTATGCATTAGAGGGAACGCGGGAAAAGGCCCGCGCGGTTTTACTCGATCTGCTGAAGCAGTATCCCGATCACCGGCATGCCAAAGAAATGCTTGAGCAGCTGCAACACTAACTTTCAAATCTGCAAGTTAGGGCTTTGGCGTGGGCGCAGTCAGCAGGTCGACGAACATGTTGTAGAACCTTGCGGTATCGAGGTCCGCTTGTACTTCAACCGGCGGCCCTACGAATTGTGGCTTGTCCTGGTCTGTCCAACTCAGTGTGCTTCCATAACCGGCACCGCGGCTCAGGTCAACGTCGAGATAGCGCGATTCCTTTGCTGTAATCAGACTTGGATCGAGCCATGCCGCGGCTGCAAGTTCGTCCCATAAATAGTTATAGGGGCCGTACAAGTGCGAATAGGAGCCGACATAGCGGGCTACGGCGCCGGTTCCGGCCTTCACGCGATTAAGTAAATCCTGCGTGAGCCGGGTCTTCAAAGAAATATCCACTGTAGTGCAGACAATTTTCTTCCACGGCGCGCGCAGCACGATGTGGGCGGCTTCAGGGTCGAACCAAAGATTGAATTCGTGGCGGGGCGTGTTGATAAATTCGGGATCGTCGGTTTTCGGATTGAGGCTTCCGCCCATGAACACTAATTCTTTTGCCAGACTCGCGAACTCGGGATCAATCGAAATAGCCAGCGCGAGATTGGTCATCGGGCCGCCTTCATAAATTGTCACTTCGTGCGGATATTTGTGGACCATGCGCAGCAGAAAATGCGCGGCATCTTCGTCCGCCGGCTTCGTCGTTGGCTTCCCCTCCGGCATCTCGCCCAACTGGTTGGGCGGATGATAGTGTTGCGGAGTCCAGGCACCAAGCCATACCACCGAGCCATATTGCTGCTCCCAAAGTTCTGTTTCTTCCTTGCGGCGCACCAGCGGATATTCTGCTCCCACAACTACAGGAATGTCAGTGCGCCCAATCATCTCGAGCGTGCGCAAGGTGTGGGCAACTTCATCGTTCAGCCAGCCGTCGCCGGTCACGACGGTTACGCCGAGCACTTCGGTTTGTGGCGACTGGATAAGCAGCAGAATGGCTTGCTGATCACTGCCTCCCGGGCCGGCCGCGTCCTGATCAATAATGATTTTTCGCTTCGCAGAAGGCTGCTGACTCCATCCGGAAAGACACGTCAACAGCAGCACCGCAATCGCCGACAGCCGAAGCAGGCTCATTCGAAGCAGCCACATCATCTTTCGTACCTCCGATTTCCTCGAGAATAGGATGCGCACGAGCTGCGCTAGAAAGTTTAGGAGAAATTGCATTCTATTTTGAGATGTGTGAATCCCGCCAGTGTCAGATGGGTGTGTTTTAAGGGTGCCCCACTTCTCGCCTCTTTTGCGAGAAGTGGGTCTCAACCCCGCAGGTTGCGAGAGACTTACTCGAAAGATAGAATTTCGCTCCAGGCTATGGGAATCAGATTCATTGCAGTGCGGAGAATTATTCCCTTTGTTTTGTTCACCGTGCTTTCCGCGTTTGTACATTCTCAGGAGACAGGAAAGTCCGCAACATTGCGCGGAATAGTTCGCGACTCTCAAAGCAGACCGGTTGCTGGCGCGACTCTTCGTTTGCTGAACAATGGCGAAGCGCAAACCGTGCAGTCCGACGTACAGGGGAATTACAGTTTCGCGGAGGTGTCCGAGGGAGTCTATGCCTTGCGGGCGAGCATGCGCGGCTACACAGATACGGAGATCCCCTCCCTCTTTTTTCGGCCCGAAAGAAACAAAGCATGTCGATCTCACTCTGTCGCCAGCTAAACCCATGCGGTCGCAGTCGGCAGAGGCGCCGCATTTTTTCGATGAGCCGAAATTTGCGGTGTCCGGCGTCACCGATACGACAAGTCTTGGCGGTCACGGCTCCGACCCGATCATCCGAACGCGAGAAACGCTGGCTAAAGAAGCGGTCTCGCTCAACAAATCGCCAGGCAATGCTCCGGTGGAACGCCGTTCCGAAACTGAACAAGAAAAATCCTTGCGTGAGCGCGTGGCGAGTGAACCACGCAGTTTCGAGGCGAACTATCTACTCGGAAAGCAGTTCGATGAGGACGGCAAAGCGCGCGATGCGATCCGGTACCTAGACCGCGCTCACGAACTGAAACCCGGCGACTTCGATAATTCCTTCCAGCTGGCATTGGCCAACGCGCACGCGGGAAATTTAGAAAGCGCGCGCGACGAGGCCCAAGCGTTGTTACAGCATGCCGACAAAGCTGAATTGCATCACCTGCTGGCCGATGTGCAAGAAAATCTCGGAAATTCCCTCGCCGCGGTGCGCGAGTACGAGCGTGCAGCTGAACTTGACCCCCGCGAGCCATATATTTTTGACTGGGGTTCGGAACTTTTATTGCATCATGCGCCGGAGCCTGCCGTCGACGTTTTCACCAGGGGTAACCAGCTCTTCCCACATTCCGCGCGCATACTGATCGCACTGGGTGCTGCATGGTTTTCGCGCGGAGCCTACGAGCAGGCGGTGCAGCGAATCTGCGAAGCTTCCGATCTGAATCCGAACGATCCCATGCCCTATTTATTCATGGGCAAGATGCAAATTGCGGAGCCCGAGCCCTCGGAACAAATCTCCGATAAACTGCAACGCTTTGTTGCCCTGCAACCGGAGAGTGCCGACGCGAATTATTACTATGCCGTCGCGCTGTGGCGGCTGCGCGGCGTACCCAACTACGCGGCGCGGACGGCACAGGTCGAATCTCTTCTGAATCACGCGATTCATCTCGATTCGAAATTTGCCTCCGCTTACCTGCAGCTGGGAATTCTGCATGCGGAGCAAAGAGATTACCCGCGGGCGATTTCCGATTATCGGGAAGCCATTCAGTTGGACCCCAGGATGAAAGATGCGCACTACCGGCTGGCGCAGGCTTACCGCCAGACAGGCGAGGCCGGGAAGTCTGCGGCGGAATTGCAGATTTATAACCAGATTGCCAAAGAATCGGCGCAGGAGTTGGAACACGAGCGCCATGAGATTGGGCAGTTCGTTTATGTGCTGCGCGAGCAAAGTCCGGCTCACTGAACCAGATATCCAGCCGCTCGGTGGTGGAGATCCTTCCTCCGCCTGAAAAGCGGCTCCGGTCAGGATGACGCCCTCCGCGAGAGTACGCATACTCACAGTCTCGCTCCGACCCCGCCTCCGCGATGGCTTCGGCTGTGTTACACTTTTTGATTCATACTGACAAATTGTTGCACGCAGGATTCCCAATCCACACATGCTTTTGTCGAAAGAATATGTGGGCTATCTGGCCCGCGAAGTCACCAAGAAATTGATTGCTGGCAAGTTCATCGAGACCACGGCTGTTCCCGCGGTGAACGAGCGGGTGAATGCTGCGCTAGTCGACGAACTCTCGCTGGAAGACCGCATCAACGATGAAGTGCGCGTGATTCTCGAGGCTTATTCCGAGGAGATGCGCAACAGCGGCGCCAATTACCAGGAGATGTTTCGCAAGGTGAAGACTGAACTGGTACGGAAGTACAAGGCGGTGCTGTGAGACTGAGCCGCGACAAAGTCAACGTGCTGGCCCGGGCCGTTTCCGATGTGCTCAAGCAGATGGACGAGGTCGAGTTCATCGAAGACCCGAACACGATCCGCCAGGAAACCCGCAAGATTCTTGAAGAATTGCTCAATCAAGAGGCTCGAATCGACGTTGCCGCCCGCCAGAAAATCGAGAGCCAGAAACGCACCATCCTCGAAGGCTCGCAGGAGTGGGACATTCTCTACCGCAAATATTACAACGAGGAAGTCAAGAAGCTGGGCGTTTAGACCTGCTTCGCTCGAAAGTCTAAAGTTCCTACGGAAATAATTTCAATTCAATCGTGGTCAGGTTCCGAACCGAGCGGGCTGGGCGCTTGTCTTCCGTGACTACCAGTTTCAGCGGACCGGAATGTGCGTCGAGCGGTTTGCCATTCATCGTATCGGCAACGAGAACTTCGCCGGGATGAAAGCTGGGATCGACCTCGGCCAGAGCCAGAATGGCCTGGTACCCGTCCGCGCCGGTGGCGACCACGAAGTTCGTCAAGGCCTCGCCGCGAAGTTCGCTGCCCAGCGGCGCGCTTACTTTGGTGAGGAGATCCGCGAGCCGAACGCCTGAGTAAGTTTCATCGGCGTCGGTGTGAGTGTTGTGAAAGATCGCGGTTATATGCGGCATCGATTTCAAGTCCGCGAGCGAAAATCCCTTCGGATCGTGGTAGGGGTAAGCTAATACGAGCAGACCATCTTTTCCCGGCGGTGCATCCGAGACGACCCGCCCCGAACCTGCGATTCCTCCGATTTCCAGAGCAATTTTGAAAGTCTGTGCTGGCCTCATCTGCGCGCTGCCAGAGTGCGGTAGGTCGGCGTTCAACACGTCGAGATGGGCGACGGCGTTCTTGAAACCGGGAACACGCACGAAGATTGCGTATCCTCCCGGCTTCAATTGGACGGCGAGTTTACCTTGCTCGTCACATTCGAGTTTAGATGCCGCCTCGGGAGCCGGAACCACTCGCACTGGCGCATGGGGAATCACCGCCCCGCTCTGATCGGTCACCTGGATCGTTACGGCGACTGCGGCCGTTTGCTGCGCTCTTGGAACGGATGGAAATAGCAGGCCGAGGGCAAGTACAAGAATAAAAGACCGCAGCTTTTTTGCTCGCATGCGGAAAAGCATAGCGCAGCCCGAGTTCGATGTCAGCAAGTGAATGGTCAGGTTGCGGCATCTTCAGCTTGTTATCCTGTAGGTGAAAAGACAGTGGACCGGATCAATACAAACGCGATCGATGTGAAAGCTGTGGTCAAGCGCGCCGCCGAAGAGGCCGGGTTCGACGTTGTGGGGTTTGCTCCGGCTGCCGATTCTGCCGAGCACAAGTATTTCCCTGAGTGGATTTCCGCTGGCTATGCCGGTGAGATGAAATACATGGCGGCACGCGATGATCACGGAGAATTGAAGCGCGGATCGCTGGCTCGTGTGGCGCCGTGGGCGCGAAGTGTGGTGGTTTGCGCCATCAACTACAACACCGATCATCCCCGCTCAACCGAAGCGCACGAATCCAGTTGCGGATGGATTTCTCGCTATGCCTGGAGTCGCGAGGATTACCACGACGCGGTGCTTCGTCGTCTCAAGCAAGTGGAGGCCGCGTTGCAACGATCTGTGCCCGCCGATTTACAGCCGCTTCTGACTCGCAGCTATGTCGATACGGGCCCGATTGTAGAGCGGGTCTATGCCAAGTACGCGGGCGTGGGATGGATCGGAAAGAATACCTGCATCATCAATCAGAAAAAAGGCTCGTGGCTTTTCCTGGGAGTGATTCTTACATCGCTAGATCTCGTGCCCGACATGCCTGCGCCGGACCGCTGCGGAAGTTGCACTCGCTGCATCGATGCCTGCCCGACTGACGCTCTGATAGATCCCTATCAACTGGACTCCAACAAATGCATTTCATATCTCACGATCGAAAAACGGGGATCGATTCCGGAGAATCTTCGCGCCGGAATGGGTCGGCACGTTTTCGGCTGCGACATTTGCCAGGACGTTTGCCCGTGGAACCGCAAAGCGCCCGCGTCGGCAGCCGAAGAGTTCCAACCACGTTCTGGACTCGTCAACCCCGCTCTTGCCTGGCTTGCCGAAATCTCAGCGGAAGAATTTCGCGCGGCCTTTCGCGGATCGCCGATCCGCCGCACCAAGCGTTCCGGATTGCGGCGCAATGCAGCCATTGCTTTGGGCAATAGCGGTGAGCGCCAATTCCTGCCTCTTCTTAAGCGACTTGCGACCGATGAAGACGAATCTGTCGCGGAGAGCGCACGATGGGCCATCGCGCGACTGACAAATTGCGAATGAAATTTGCTTTCGGATTAGAAACTCCTCCGTCTATCTACTGGGAATTTCAGCTCGCCGTACGGCAACTTCGGTAACTGGTTTTTACGATTACCTGCAACTAAACTTTGGCCAAAGGGTTCTTATTAGTTGAGTTAGCGTGCCATAGGGGGATGTATGTTTTCACGCCACATTGGAACGATGCGGCGCGCTTTTATTAGGTTCGCGGTAATGGTTCTTGCTTCCGCCTCCCTGGCAAGCGCTTCCGCCACTCTTCTTTTGGAGGAACCCTACGGCCACATGGGGTTCTTTACGGCGACCGGCCACGCCGCGGTTTATCTT
The DNA here is from genome assembly GCA_963801885.1 of uncultured Acidobacteriaceae bacterium. Lineage (GTDB taxonomy): Bacteria > Acidobacteriota > Terriglobia > Terriglobales > Acidobacteriaceae > Sulfotelmatobacter. Next base: position 121,414 of record CAWDGL010000006.1, on the reverse strand, counting down.
TCCGGTGTCTGCGCCGATACTCCATTAGTTCTGCGGCACTGCGCTCCCGGCGAAACGGGAGTCGTAATCAGCCGCTATGACGCCGTAGGCGGTTACGATTGGGTGGCGATTCCTCTGATCCCTTATTTATATGCGGTCGAACGTCCGGAGGACGTGCCGCTATTTGCCAATGCGAAGATGGCTGCGTTTCTACGCGACCGTTATCGGCGCAAGTATCTTGAAGACATTGTCCCCGACGGAAAGAATGGCGCGGCTCCGGGCGGCAACTGGTATCAGCTAGTCGGTTCTTCTTATGACCGCACCATCTACGGTTTCGACATTGAAACCACAACGGAGCAGGATGATGCCCTGATCCGCAAATATAACGCGGCGCCGAACGTATCGCATTTCCACTTGGCTTCGAACAACTGCGCTGATTTCGCCAAAGGTGTGCTTAATTTTTATTATCCGAAAACGCTGCATCGCAGCCTGGTCGCCGATGTTGGCATCACGACTCCGAAACAGATCGCGAAGATGCTGACCAAGTTCAGCGCGCGCCATCCGGAGCTGGAGTTTTCGCGAATCATTATTTCGCAGGTGCCCGGCTCCATGCCGCGCAGCACCAACGTGCATGGAGTGGTGGAATCGTTTCTCAAATCGAAGAAATATATTGTGCCCAGTGTCGTGTGGAATCCGATTTTTGCCGGATGCCTAGCCGCGGTTTATGTGGGCACTGGCGCCGACCACTTCGACCCGGCGCGCAACGCTATGATTTTCGAAGGCAGCGGCGACCGGGAGCGTCCGTTAGGTGCTGAAGATCGACGCGCCTACAAGCAGCAACTGAAACATTTTCTAGCCGACGCCTATCCCGAAAAACCGCGACGCAAGGCCGATAAGATGTGGGCGAAGTTGGAGGCTAAAGCTACGACAACCGTGGACGACCAAGGCAGGCCGGTGCTCGAAGTGCGAATGGGGGAAAACCTGGTGCAGATTGGCGTGGCCGCCGACAACGTTCTGAGCGGCAGCGCTCCGCTTGAGGTGGAGCGCGAACTCCTTGAAGCTCGTCTGCAGGCGGAATTGCGCGGCCGTTCGGCACAGCAACTATCCGAAGAACAGGTGTCGCGCGATTGGGATTTGCTGCAAAAGACTGTGGCAGAGAGCGACTCGCTTGCCTTTCGCCTTACTCCGCGCTCTGAGAATGTTGCGGGGAACCAGCCGTAAACTGGTCTAATCTCTCCAGTGCAATGGGCGCGAAGTTATTTTTCCTGCGGAGGCCGCCCCTGGCCCTGACCCGGCCCCAGCGGTTGACCGGATTGTTGCTGCTGCTGGAGTTGTAATTGCCGCTGCTGCATTTCCTGGAGCATTTGCTGCGGCGTCTTTACTCCTGGTTGATCAGCAGGAGGCGCCGGTTGTTCCGCCTCGGCGGCAGCCTGGTCAGCGGCATCGTCTTCCGTAGCGTCCGCATCGTTCGCCTCAGCCGGGTGCGGACCATTTTGCTGTTCCGCGACGGCTGGCGTATTCGGGGCAGCATTCTCGGGTCCGGATTTTGCCACTAGCACAACTCGCGTGAGCGCCGTCTGGTCTGCTGGAGATCCCAGGATCACGTAGTTGAACCGCGAGCCGTTTAAAAGTTCGGCCAGAACGTCACGCGCCGGTCCCGGTCCCAGATGAGTCACTACCCGTTCCGTCGCCGGCGGAATCTCAATTTCCGCTCCTGTTTGTTTGCGGACGGCTCGCAAAATATCACCTAGCGTGGAGTTGGGCGCGACGATGGTTAACTGCGAATTCTGATAACTCACCTGCGGTGCGACCGGAGACATCGAATCCAGTGGAACCTGCTGGACGGGCCCGGTAGGTCCCGAGGGCAGGGGTGCCAGCGGCGGTTTTTGCGGTTTCTTTGCCTTCTTAGTCTTCGTGGTTGGCCGGCTTCGCGGCGATTCACCTTGACCTTGTACACCTTGACCTTGCACAGCTTGACCTTGCGTGGCCTGGCTTTGCGCTGACTCAGCGCATGCCGGACTGACGATCGCAGGGCCGGACCCAAGCAGGCTGAGGAGAAGGACTTCAGCAAGTCTCTTGAATTTCGGTCTCCCGCTCATGCTGCTCCTCCCAGGAATCTGCCAATGCCCCAAACACGCTCCGTCTAATTTTACCATCGCCGGAATGGCATCGGATTGCGGCATCCATCCATGTTCGTGCTTGCCGCGAAGTTCTCCTCTGAAAGAACGCCCCCGCCGCTGCCTCTTGCATCTTTATGACGTCCCTGAAACGATGCGTTGCATAGGCAAATTCCGCTGCCGATCACAGTCAACCATTTCCGTTGACGCTCAATCTTACAGGCTAAGGCTCTTACAAGCTGAGGGTGAAGCAAGGTAAACTGAACTCAGCCCTTTTAAAATCGAGAAAGGTAAAGGCGGAGTTCGTCTATGAATTTGGCCTGCGTGAATTTGGCCTGCATGAATTTGGCCCGCAGTTTTAAGCCCGCTCTTTGGATCGTCATGGGAATTGCCTTGGCAGCCGTGACTGCGCCATTAAGTTCCAGCGCGCAGAGTTGTCAGACGGCAAGCGATCTCGACAACGCCACGCGCACCGCCATCACTGCGGCGGGTCAACGCTATTTCACCATGGCGGCTGCGGGCGACGCCGCCGGCTTGCGGCAAAATTCGATTCCCAGTCTGGCTTCCGGTTTCTCGGGAATTCAGGCCACCGTCAACGATCATCAAGCCGATTTGGCCGGCGCTCAAGCCACGCTGAAGGGCGTGTTTCTACTCGATGGCACTACTCCAGTTGCTCATGCGGAGTTCGATTGCGGAGTGTTTGGCAAGAACGGCCAGACCTCGGGCAGCGCGATCTTTTATCTCGATAATCTTCCAGCCGGTAAGTATGGCGTCGTTCTTTTTGACGCCAATTCCCCGAAAGGGCGCACGATGGTTTCTTTCATCCTCCAGCAGATGGGAACCGATTGGAAATTAGGCGGGCTCTACATTAAGTCGGCAATGGTCGCGGGCCACGATAGCGACTGGTTTCTCGCCAGGGCCGCTGAATATAAGTCCAAGGGCCAGATGCACAACGCGTGGTTTTTCGATACTCAGGCCCGGGAGCTGCTTCAGCCAGTGCCGTTTATGAGCACATTGGCCACTGACAAACTTTATCAGGATGCGCAGAGTATACAGCCAGCCGACGTTCCCGCCGGGAAGACCGTCGATCTTCCGGTCGGGACAACTACCTATAAACTCACGGAAATGTTTCCTCAAGTGGTAGGCAACGATCTGGATTTGATCGTCAGATATCAGGTTGCCGATATTTCGAATACCAACCAGACTTACGCCAGCAATGTTGCGGTCATTAAGGCTGTTGCCACCAAGTATCCGGAAGTGAGGAATGCATTCGCGGCGATCGTAGCTCGCGCGGTGGCCCCGAGCGGGCAAGATTATGGAACCATGTTGGCCATGAAGGATATTAAGTAGGCCAGTTGCTGGTCACGGCGCTCGGTTAGTTTTGTTCAAATTAGTTTTGATTAAGCACGCAGTCTTTTGGATCTTTGTCGTCGCGCAATCCCAGGAACACAGGCGCGCGAAGCTTGGGGCCGCTGCCCGTGTTGGTGCCGCCAGTCCACTCCGCATACTCGATCTCGGCGACTAACTCCGGTTTCACGAAACTTACTTTTCGCAGAGCGTCGACATCTCCGAAAAATGGATTCTTATTCGTCTCCAACTTTTTCAGGATGTTCGCAATCTCGCCAAGCGATTTTTGATTGAATCCGCTCCCCGCCTGGCCCACATGAATCAATCGCCCTTGCTTGTCGTAGAGTCCCAGCACGAGCGACCCAAAGTGCGTGCGGCTGCCTTTTGTCTCGGTGTAGCCGCCGATCACCGCTTCCAGGCGATGCCGAATTTTAATCTTCAGCCATTCACTGCTGCGGCGTTCGTGGTAACAACTGCTGCGAAGTTTCGCAACGATTCCTTCGAGTCCTCTTCCACGCGCGATTTCAAACAACGCTTTGCCGCGCTCTTCATAATGATCGGAATACCGCACGCCATCGCCTGACTGCAGCACTGACGCCAGCTTGCGCTTGCGTTCTTCCAGGGGCACGCGGCGCCAATCGTGGCCATCGAGATACAACAGATCGAAGGCATAGTACAGTACGGGAACATCGGCGTTGCCGGCCGCTCGATGCCCTCCGGGACGAAATCCGGTACGCTGCTGCATCAGGCTGAACGAAGCTTTTCCTTCTTCGTCAAGCGCCACGACTTCGCCATCGAGAATCGCGGTTTTCGCCTGCACGAGTTTGGCCATATCTTTCAGTTCGGGATAACGCCCGGTGAGTTCATTCTGATTTCGCGACACCAGCCGAACTTTGCCATTTTCGAGGAATGCAATGGCGCGGTAGCCGTCCCACTTGATTTCGAAGAGCCACTCCGGTCCGTCGAACGGCTGGGCAATAGATTCGGCCAGCATGGGATAAATCGAAGTGGGCATCGGCCGCTTGACTGGGCTGCCCTTGCACTCTTCAGCGATGGCAGGAACTTTGTCAGGCGAAGCTTCAACCGTAGATAAGGCCGGTGAATTCGCGGGCAGGGACTTGAACTTCTTGCTGGGGGCCTGTTTCCGCGATTTTGAGTCACTAGAAATACTTTTGGCGGAAATATTTTCAGAAGAGGCTAAGGCTTGCCCTTTGTCTTCTTTCGCGTTTTCTTTGGAGTTTCGGGAGCCTGTCGCTGTGGCTTTTTTTTTTCGCTGGCGGCAGCCTTTTTCTGGTCAAGTTTTGCCACTGCATCGGCCAGCCATGCAGCTTTTAACTTGCCACGTCCTGCTGCCGGGCGACTGCTCTTCCACTCCCGCGCGCCCGCGTCGCTGGCAACCTGTTCCAGATTGCGTCCGCTCAATACGGAATCTTCGAACGCGTCAATGTTGTATCCCTCTTCCGCATGATCGTCGTGCTTTTTGATGAGCAGCCATTCGGTGCCCTTGCTTCCCGGGCGACGGCCTTTCATTTTGATCAGCGCGAAGTCGCCCTTCAGGCGTTTGCCATTCAGACGAAACTTCAGGTCGCCCTTGGCCAGCATCGCCGCCGCTTCCGCTTCCGTGCCCGGAACGTACTTGCCGTTCACGGGCACCGGCGAGAGCGGCTGCCACGTGCCCACGTCCCACACGATCACCGTTCCGGCGCCGTAATTATTTTCCGGAATCGTGCCTTCGAAATCGAAATATGAAACAGGATGATCCTCGACCTGCATGGCCAGCCGTTTGTCGGCAGGATCGAGCGATGGTCCTTTTGGCACCGCCCACGATTTCAGAACGCCTTCCATCTCCAGACGAAAATCGTAGTGCAGCCGCGTGGCGTCGTGCTTTTGCACCACGAACCGATTGCCGGCCTTCGCCGCAACTTTCGGCGGAGGCTCGGGCGTCTCTTCAAAGCGCCGCTTGCGTTTGTATTCTTCCAGTGCCATAGCGAACACTATTTAACCACAGAGACACAGAGTCACAGAGGAACCCGATTGCTCAAAACAAATCCACCAGTGTGGAGACGGGCGCTCTCGCCCGTCTGTGCCGAGCAGCGCTCGGCGGCTGCCTTCGCTGCCACAACCCGGATTCGATTTAAAATCCTCGCACCATGCAACGTGAATTTCCGGAAGTCCCGCTGGTCGGCGTGGGCGCGATCATTATCGAGGATTCCCGCGTCCTCCTCGTCAAACGCGCGCACCCGCCGCTGCAGGCGCAATGGTCCATCCCCGGAGGCGTGCTCGAAGTCGGCGAACTGGTACGCGAAGCCGCCATTCGCGAGGCTCGCGAAGAAACCGGACTCACGGTTGAACCCGGCGAGCTGCTTGGCGTCTACGACCGCATCCTTCGCAATATTGAACAACGGGTGCAATATCACTACGTTTTGATTGATTTTCTATGCCGCCGGGTTGCGGGAGATCTCGCCGCCGCCAGCGACGCGGCGGAAGTCCGCTGGTTTAAGCGCGAAGAGTTGTCTGCGCTGACTCTGGCGGAAGACACGCTGGACGTGATTCGCAAGGGCTTTGAGAAGTCTGGAGTTGCTTCCTAAATCCATTGCAGCAAAAAATTGAGGACGCCGCTCCCACCGGGGCGTGGTAACTTTACCCGAATTCTCAGATTCCAGGTGTTCGCACAGCACCTAGCGAGGAGGGTTGACCACAGGATGACCATCATCAGCAGACGCGATTTCATCGCTCGAGTCGCGCGGGCGGGTGGATACGGCGCTGCATTCATGACCATGCATTCGCTCGGCCTCTGGGGCATGGTCGAAACCGAGCAGCAGAAAGAATTTCCGCTTCCGGCGAACACGGGGAAGAGAACGAAGGTCATCATTCTCGGCGCCGGAATTGCCGGCCTGGTCTGCGCCTACGAAATGCGACGGGCAGGTTTCGACTGCCTAGTGCTGGAGGCGCGTGATCGCCCCGGCGGTCGCAATTGGACGCTGCGCAAAGGATCGAAGCTGGTCTTTAACGATGGCAGATCGCAGGAATGCCTGTTCGAGGAAGGAAATTATTTCAACTGTGGCCCGGCGCGTCTGCCCTCGATTCACAGGACGATGCTGGGCTACTGCCGCGAATTGAACGTCGCGCTTGAGGTGGAGGTGAATAGCTCGCGCAGTGCGCTGCTGCAAAATGACGACGTCTTCGCCGGAAAACCGATTCGCCAGGGGCAGGCCATCAACGATACTCGCGGTTACATCGCAGAGTTATTGGCCAAGTGCGCTCAGCAGGGAGCGCTCGATCAGGCGTTTTCCGCCGACGATCATGCGGCGGTCATGGCCTTTCTCAAGTCTTACGGCGCCCTCGATAAGAATTATCAATATAAGGGTTCTTCGCGATCCGGTGACCGGCAGTTGCCCGGTGCGGCCGATCAAATTGAAATTCCCCGCCAGCCGCTCTCGATTTCCGACTTGCTCCGTTCGAAGTTTTGCCGCCCAATGCTCTTTGAAGAAATGCTCGACATGCAAGCCACCATGTTTCAGCCGGTGGGCGGCATGGATCGGATTCCTTACGCATTTGCCGCTTCGCTGGGCAAGATAGTTCACTACAACTCTCCGATCACCGAAATTCGAAAGACCGCTGCGGGAGTCAAAGTGATGTACCGCCAAGGCGAAGCTGGCCCCGTTCGGTCGGTTGAAGTCGGCCTACTGCATTTGCGCGCTGCCACTCCCTATTCTCCGGAACATACCGAATGATTTTGATCCGCGGGTGAAATCGGCGGTGCAACAAGTGAATTATGATTCCGCCTACAAAGTTGCGTGGGAGTCGCGACGTTTCTGGGAACAGGACGATGGGATCTTCGGCGGCATTTCGTTTCTTGCGTCGGGGCCGATTCCGCAAGTCTGGTATCCCAGCGCGAATCTCATGTCGAAGCGCGGCGTGCTGATTTCCGGTTACGCCATGGAAAACTGGGATGCCTTCGGCAAGCTTCCCTCGTATGAGGCGAAAATTGCTGCGTCGCGAGCCGCGGTGGAAAAACTACATCCCGGCAGAGGCCAGGAACTGGAAAATCCGGTTTATATGTGCTGGGGCAAAGTGCCCTATAACCTGGGCTCGTGGGTCAGCCGCGGACCAGATTATCCTCCAACCGACGAAGACGCCTACTACACCGGTCCCTACCGAGAATTCATTGTGCCGGACGATCGCATCTACTTTGCCGGCGACCACTGCAGCCATCTGATTGGCTGGCAGGAAGGCGCGGCCCTGGCAGCCCAGCGGGTCGTGACGATGATCGCCAGCCGGGTCAATCAAGCGTAGGCGGATCAAAGAGATCTACGCGCAGTCTACCGAAGAAGTATCTTCTTGCTTACGAGACAGATCTCCTAGGAGACAGATTCGCCGCCGTTCCCATCGGTCGCATCTTCCCATTCCGCATCGCAGGAGCGGCAATGCCACGCCGGGCGCTGCACGGGCAAGGGCATGCGCAGGAATGCGCTCATGTAAGCGATGGGCCGGTCGAGCGGCTGGAAGTTCACATCCAGCGACCGGCAGTTAGGACAGCGCGGCTGTTCGTATAGCCCAACCCCCTGCACGTAGAGACCTTCGAGAATGGGCTCATCGAGAATCTTCTGCGCATTCTCGGCGTCGGCGGACTTCACCTTGAGTTTGATCCCGCCAATGAAGTTGGAAATGAACCAATCCAGCCGAACCAGGTTTTCATCGCCCAAGAAACACTCGATGCCGACCGACTCCAGACATCCCTTCGCCAACAGAGCCTCCGGCAAGTCGCGAAACTGGCGGATGGTTACGAGTTGCTGCAGTTCCAGTTCCTGCCGGTGCTCAGACGTCGTGCAATCGGTCGCATCATCCGGATATTTCAGGTCCCGGCGGTCGAGCTCATCTTCGAGAGCTTCCCAGGCTAAGTCGGTGAGGGAATCGGCGTTCTGCGCCAGGCGCTGCAACTCTCCGTCAGTCATGGCGGCGTAGGTGGCCGTCAGGCGCTGGCGTTCGCGTTGTTGCTCCAGATAAGACTCTGACACTCGACCAGCATACTTCGAGTGATTGCAATCGCCAAGGGGGCGGAAGGACAAGGGCGGCACAAAGCGGAACGGCGGGAGAATGAGTGTTGCGGCAGAATTGTCAGCAGAAGAACTGCGAAAAAGGAACGGCCCGCAGGGGCGTTGACAGAATCAACGCTGGCCTGCGGGCCGCCCGGTGGACTGTTTGGGATTGACCAAGAGGTGGTCACTCTAACGTGGCCTCTACGGCAACTCCGGGGTTCGTCTTAACGACGATCCTGACCGACCTGCGTCAGGCGGAATCAATCCTTTTTCACCGGTAGTGTGCGGGCTGTAGCTTCCGGCGCGGTTCTTGCGAATTCCGCGTGGGAAGCCCCGCTTAGAGCAACCGCTCTAAGTCTCAGCCACCTCACCTGGTCTTTGAATAACCCAACTACTGCCATCAGAACTTGTCATCCGACCACCTCCTTTCCGGTGTAATTCGAACTTAACGCGGACCAACAATTTCTGTCAATACGGCGGGCGTGACTTTTAGGAGTAGCAGATTCGGTTCCAGAGCCGGATTTGGGCGGTGCCTGGACAAAGAGGGACGGCTAAAAGTGGTCTCAACAAAACCTCGGCAATTCCTTGGTATTTCTTACAAATATTTAGGAACTGAGCAATTCAGAACAGACCGCAACCTGCCGCGGTTATAGATTTACGCTGCAGAATAGAGACGCAAAGACTGTGCCCTCCCCCGTCGCCCCGTCTCTGCTGGTCGGCCAAGGGGTTTGATGCGCTGATTTCTCCTCCGGGAGCGAAACGGCTCCCCAACCCTATCATCGATCCCCTTGGCTGAAACCAGAAGGATAGGAAAATATGAAGTTTCGCCCGCTTCGCCTGCTGTCTCTCTCGTTCTCCCTGCTTTCGTTATTTGTACTTAACGCCTTCGCCAACTCCATCAATCTTGGCACCGCCGGCAGTTACGCGGTGCTGGCCGGCTCAACCGTTACAAACACAGGCTCGAGCGTTCTAAGCGGAGATGTTGGAGTCTGGCCGGGAAGCGCAGTCACCGGGTTTCCTCCGGGAGTGGTTGTCGGCGGGACCATGAATATGGGGAACGCCGCAGCGCAAACGGCCGAGTCTGATCTGACCACCGCTTATAACGCCGCCGCGGGCCTGGCACCGACGAAGGTTTTGACCGGACAGAACCTGGGTGGAATGACACTAACTCCTGGCACATACTTCTTTGCCAGCTCGGCTCAGCTGACTGGACAACTGACGCTCAACGATCAGGGCAATCCCAATGCGGTAGTTCGTTTTTCAGATTGCGAAGCGCCTCACGACGGCGAGTGCTTCGTCTGTCATCTTCAGCAATAGTCTGACAGACTCGAACGTCTACTGGCAGGTGGGCAGCTCGGCGACGCTTGGCACAACGACGGCGTTCGAAGGAAATATTCTTGCGCTCAGCAGCATTACGCTGAATACCGGCGCAACCATTGGTTGCGGCAGCGCTCTGGCGATTAACGGTGCGGTTACGTTGGATAGTAATGTAATCGGTGGTGGATGCAGCAGTGTAAGCAGCGGAGGCGGGGGCGGCGGCGGCATGACCACCGTTCCAGAACCGGGTACGGTGGCGATGCTGGGAACCGGTCTCATCCTGCTCACCGGCGTTGCGTTTCGAAAGATGCGGCGTCCGCTGGCGGTTAGCCGATAGCGCTGCGAACAACCTTAGCGGTTTGCCAGGGTGGCAATCTCTCCCAGGCCAAGAAGCCGGGCGTCGGCGGTTACTAATGTCAGGTCCAGAACCTGCGCAGTTGCCGCTAGAAAACGGTCGGCGAGATCGCGCTGAGGCAATGGAAGGCGTCGCGCGACGGCGGCGATTTCGTGTGTCAATGGGGCTTCTCGGAATGGCGCTATTGCTCGCACGACCCACCCATCCCGATCGGCAGGTAAATGAACGCGGCCCTTTTCCGCTAAGATCAGTGCCTCCCACGTACTGATTGGAGACAGCCACAACTCGTTTCTGGGATCTCGCAACTCCCGTTGCGTTTGCTTGCCGAGACGGTTTGGATCCTGCAAGGTCCACAACCAGATGTGCGTATCGAGCAGTAACTTCAATCGCGCAAAACCTCCCAATCATTCTCTTCATTGGCGGGAGAGATAATGTCCCCAACAATCTCGATCTCGTTTTTCATTGATCCCATCCAATTTGCCGTAGAAGCCGGAGAGGGCGGCACCACCTCGGCGATAGGTTTGCCGAAACGGGTGACGCGAATCGGCTTCTTGGTTTTCTGCACTTGATCGAGCAGAGCCAGGCACTTAGCCTTAAATTCCGAGATGGCAACTTCTTTCATGACTACTAGATTAGATCATAGTCCAAGAATATGGTCAATGCGTAGGCTAGGGCAGACCAAATACATAAATCGCGCTGCCCGCGGCGATTGCGACGTATTCTTTGCCGTCGACCGCGAAGGCCATGGGCGCGGCGTAGACCGCACCGCCCATCTGAAAATGCCATAACGGCTTGCCGGAGGCGGCATCGAAGGCGATGAAATTTCCTTCGGCGTCTCCGCTGAAGATGAGGCCTCCGGCGGTTGAAAGCACTCCCGACCACGTCGGCGAAGTGTGCTCAAACTTCCACTTGATCTGCCCGGTTGCGGGATCGATGGCCTTCAGAAATCCGCGGTAGGGCTCGGCTTCTTCGGACGGAAAATACGCGCTGCCATAAAAAGCATGGCCAGCTTCATAGGGCTGCGGAGCGGTGCTGAAAATATCGCACTGATCGCGCGCCGTCACGTAGAACAGTTCCGTCTGCGGATCGTAAGTCGGGGCCATGAAGTTCGTAGTTCCGAGCGCGCCCGGACAGACCGTATGCCCTTCGAGCGTCGGAGACGCATTCTGGTTCGCAATCGGGCGGCCTTCGGCATCTTTGACATCGCTCCACGTTGTCTTGCCATATGCCGTTGCCGAGAGCAATTTCCCGTTGTTGCGGTCGAGCACATAAAAATATCCATTGCGATCGGCCTGGGCAATTAAGTGCTTGCCGCCCGCATCGGGCGTTTTCAGATCAATCATGACCGGAACTTGCGTCGCGTCCCAGTCGTGTTGATCATGCTTGGTGAACTGGAAATACCAATTCAACTTGCCGGTGTCGGCGTTTAGAGCCAGGAGGGAATTGCTGTAGAGATTGTCGCCGGCGCGTCCCGCGCCGCGATTCGACGGCGCAGGATTTCCCGTCGGCCAGAAAATTTGATTCGTGACGGGATCATACGTTCCCGTATTCCAGGCGGGAGCGCCGCCCGTCTTCCACGAATCGCCTTCCCAACTGTCGTGCCCCGGCTCGCCCGGTGCTGGAACCGTGTAGAAGCGCCACTTGCGCTCGCCGGTTTCAGCGTCGTAGGCGTCAATGAATCCGCGCACGCCATATTCGCCGCCGGAAATCCCGATGACGATCAGATTCTTTACGGCCAGCGGCGCGACCGTGAAACTGTGTCCCGTACGATAGTCAGCTGCGAACGCATCCCAAACAACATTTCCTGTTTTCGAATCGAGCGCGATCACATGCGCGTCGAGCGTTCCCAGAAAAACTTTGTCGCCGAGAATGGCGAGCCCGCGATTCACGCGCCCGCAACAGGGGCGAATATCTCCCGGCAATTGCCGCTGGTACATCCAGATCGGCCGGCCGGTGCGGGCATCGAGTGCGAAGGCGCGGTTATCCTGCGCGGTCGCGTAAAGAATTCCGTCGACCACCAATGGCGAGGTTTCCAGTTTTCCGGTGGCTGCGGTCTGGTAGACCCACTTGGCCACCATCGTGTGAGCATTTTTCGTGTTGATCTGATCGAGAGCGCTGAAGCGCTTGCCAGAATAATCTCCGGAGTAAGTCATCCAGTTCTGCGCTTCTTTCGCCGAATTCACCAGCCGCTCGAAGGTGACCTGCGCATGCACGCAACCCGCGAATGCGGCCATCATCAGCCATGCCGCCAGAATTGTTGTCGCACGCCGCAGGCGTACCTGCGCATTGTTGGCGGTAACGCGCGCAGAGTTGCCAGTAGCCTGCGCATTGTTGGCAGTAACGTGGAAGAGCGGCCCTTCCAGGGCCGCGTCACGAATTGGCAAAGCGCCGGCCTTTAGGCCCTGTGGTGCACCGGGGCTGAAGCCCATGTGGGTAAGGGCCTCTTTACGCGGCACTGAAGCGCCGCTCTTCCACGACAATTCCGAAACATTCTGGCTGCGCAATCCCTTCATTTCGCCCCCACACTGGTCAAATAAGCGACAATGTCGTCCAGATCTTTGTCGCTCAATAGATCCGCGCCATACACCGGCATCGTCGACTTCCGCGTCTTCTGAAACGATTTCAGCTTATCTTTTTCGAGCAGATGAATCTGCTCGCTGGTGTCCATAATCTGCACGCTGAAGCTGTCTTCATTCAGCGTCACGCCCTTGATTTCCTTTCCATCCGCGGTAACGACAGTGACGCTCTCGTACTCCTGCGGAAACTCTTTCGTCGATTCCGTCAATCCCCAGGCTAGGCGACGGCTGGGGTTACGAACCGAATCAATGATCGCTGCACGCGTGCGTGATCCTCGCGACGCCCGTCAAGTCAGGTCCGACTCTCCCGCCTTTGCCCTCCACCATGTGGCACAGCGAGCAGTTCGCGTCACCGTAAAACAAATCCTTGCCGCGAGCCGCGTTGCCCAGAGGCGTAGCCGGAGCTTTCACTTCCTGGCTGCGAATGTAAGTGATGATCTGCCAGATCTCCTCATCGGTCATGCCAACGCCCTGGCCGTTGGTTCCATTCGCGGGCATCGCAGTTCCTGGAATCCCATTGCTGATTACCTGAAACATCTCCGCGTCGGAATGCGTGCGCTTTTTTGACGGCGCGTTGAGATCGGGACCACGGCCGCCGCCGCGCGCTCCCAACCCGTGACACAATGCGCAATTGATGCGGAACTGGTACTCGCCAGCCTTTGCTGCCTTTGCATCGCCGGCAAACGGATTGCGGTCGTCTGCGGCGTGAGCCGAGATTCCCACCAGAAGAAATGCAACGAGCCCTATGCGCCGAGGTCTGAACATGAAATCACCCGAATAGATTTGCGGGCATTCTACGCCCTCAAGTTAAAATTCGCGCTTTGGAAAACTTGGATTTGCCAAAGCGCTGTGATCCAGTTGGTTTTTGGTTTATTGACTTTGAGCTGACACTTGCGATGTGTGCACATGCTCGGGGCGGAATCCCATGCCGACCACGCGCGCAGGGATGCGGCGCAGAACCGGCCAGCGTTGCAGCAGGCGCAGCTCCCAAGGGACCGTCAGTGGTCGGGAGCTAGCTAGCACGCGGCCAATCACCCGGTTCTGCACGATCACCTGCAGTCTCTGGGTGGCGCGAGTGGGAAATTCTCTACGCCGCTGCACTGCGACGAGATCGTGGTCGTTGAGATTGTCCGCGGCCAGCTTCGCAGCCAGAATATTGGCGGCGGCCACTGCGTCCTGAATCGCAAGATTGATTCCCACGCCGCCGATGGGAGACATGGCATGAGCAGCATCGCCAATGCACAAGAGGCCGGGGCGAGACCAGTTTTTGAGCCGGTCAACTTTCACAGTAAGCAAGCTGACGTCGTTCCAGTCGCGCAGTTCGCCCACCCGATCTCGCAAGTAAGGCTGCAGATTGACAATCTCTTCACGAAACTTTTCAATTCCTCGCGCGCGAAGTTCGTCCGCCGCGCCCTTCGGGATCACAAAGCCACATTGCCAGTAGTCCTCGCGGTCGATCATGACGAACACTTTGCCGGGTTCAGCGTGGCCGAAAGTTTGATCCGGATCGCTGGCGTGGCGGCTGATCCTCATCCACAAAACGTCCATGGGCGCGCCCAGGTCCATCACCTGCAAGCCAGCCCGTTCGCGCACAATCGAATGCCGGCCGTCGGCTCCTATGGTAAGAGCAGCGCGGACTTCGACGGTGCCGCTGGAAGTTTTTGCAGAGACTCCAACCACGCGTCCGTTTTCCTCAATCAGGCCGGTTGCTTGGGTCTGCATTCTCACTTGGAATCCGGAATAGCGTTTGCCTTGCTCGAGGATGAAGTTCAGAAAGTCCCACTGCGGCATCAACGCCAGAAACTTGCAGTGCGTTGGAAGATGAGTAAAGTCGCCGATCTGTACCGTCTCGCTGCCGACCTGCCCAGCCAGAGTACGCAGTTCCTGATGAGGCCGCTTCAGGAATTCCTGCAGAATTCCCAGCTCATACATCAACTCCAGCGTGGAGGGATGGATGGTGTCGCCACGAAAGTCGCGCAGAAAATCGGCATGTTTCTCGAGCACGATGACTTCAACTCCCGCTCGCGCCAGCAGGAAGCCGAGCATCATTCCTGCGGGCCCTCCACCCACGATGCAGCAACGAGTTTGCAGAGTGCTCGTCATCGTTTCTCCGATTGACCGCTCATCTTTGCTCGGGCCACCTGCTAGCGCCGTCATAGCTCGCCGCCATCTTAGGCCGGGGTTGGCACGTCTCGGGGCTTGGCTCCCCGCCCGTACATGGCCGCCGGGCATCTGCCCCCTGCACCTTTGGCTGCCTACACTAAATCCTAGCCTTCTGATGCCGATGTACCTGAGGGGAGAAAGGTATTTTCCTTAGGAGGCCAAGTCATTGAATGCTCAGCCTTTCCACTGAAAGGCCTGAGGTTGCGGAAGACCGAGATGAGCCAGCACGCGATAGGCAAATTCGCGAGCCATTTCATCTAAGGATGCGGGCCGGTAATAGAACGCCGGAATGAGCGGAAAGACGGTAGCGCCGGCGTCGGCGGCCCGGTACATGTTGCGGATGTGGATTTTATTGAGTGGCGTTTCGCGCACGCACAGCACCAGCGGACGCTTCTCTTTAAGAGCAACGTCGGCGGCGCGCTCGATCAAATGTGAGGCGACGCCGTTGGCGATACGGGCCAAAGTGCCCACGCTGCAAGGCAAAACGATCATGGCGTCGGCGGGATAAGAGCCGCTGGCCACGTTTGCTCCGATGTCAGCGTTCGATTGTTCTTTTATTTTGCGCGAATTGTGGCCCGTGTCGCGGGCCGAATCGCCTAGAAGTTGGCCGACGAGCTTGGAGCGTCCGCGAAGGCCCAACTCTTCAGCCATGACGCGCAGGGCGCTGTCAGAGGCGATGAAGTTTACGGTTGTGATGCGCTGGTCGCGTTCGACGGCAAGCAGCAACTGCCGCAGAAAAATGGCGCCGCTGGCCCCGGTAGTGGCGATCGTCAGATTCTGCGGCGGATGGTTGGGCAAGAAGACTCCGGACCAGGCAATTAGACGACTGCCTCGATTCTGGAGCATAGGGATTGATTGAACTGGAAGTCAAGATGATCGAGCTAGAAGCTAGAAGCTAAGAGCGAGAAGCTGATTATGGCTAGCACCGCGAATCTTCGCCTCCGCCGTAGCGCCGCCCAGTTACATGCGCTGGCGGGAGTGGAGCGCGAAATTCGCGCGCAGGATTCGCACCATCGCCGCAAATATCTTCGCGAATTCAACCAGGCCTTTCGCAGCTACGATTCGCTCCTCGATTCCGCACAAATTCAAAATGCATTGCACTCCGCGGATGTGGTCCTGATCGGCGACTACCACGCCTTGCCTGCGGCGCAGCGCCATGCTGCCTCGCTGATTGAGCAGCGCGCCTTTTCGGGCGATCGCCCCGTGGTGTTAGGCGTGGAAACGATTTACGCCCGCGATCAGCACATTCTCGACGAATGGTGGCGTCGCGAAATTGACGAAAACGAACTGCGTCAGCGTATCCGCTTCGATCTCGACTGGGGATACGATTGGGCGCCTTTTTACGATTTGCTGGTCACTGCGCGCGATCATGGCGAGGCCGTTTACGGACTGGATTGCATGCCGCGCGAAGATTTGCGCAAAATCGGTGCGCGCGATCGGCACGCGGCCGCGAAGATTGGCGAAATTCGGCAACGTCATCCCGAGGCCGCCATCTTCGTTTTGTTCGGCGAGTCGCACCTCGCACCCAGCCACTTGCCCCGCGAGGTGCATGCGTTCATGCCCAACGCAAAAATCCTGACGGTGCTGCAGAATATTGACGCGCTTTACTGGCGCGCTGCGGGTGAGCCTACCCACAAGGTTGAAGCGGTGCGCGTCAACGACGATGTGCTATGCGTCTTCAACGCCACGCCGCTCGAGAAGTATGAAAGCTATCGTCTGTTTCTCGACCAGTGGAGCCGCTGCGACGACGGTCCCGACTTCGCGCCAACTATCTACAACCTGATTGACAGCCTAGTCCGTTTCCTCGAAATCAATCGGTACTCGCCACACAACAGCACGCAGCCGAAATTTCTGGTCGACATGCTGCCAGAAGTTTATGGCGGCGCGTCCGATGGTTTGGTGCGGCGCCTGTTGTTGCGCGCAGGCATGGGCGAAGCGGAGCGCGACGCGATGCTCAACGGCGTTGAGGAGCGAGGCAGCGCCTACTTTCCCCAAGTGAACGCATTTTATGTACGCGAATTTCAAATGATTCACGCCGCCGAAGATGCTGCCCGCTTCTTGCATCAGGCTTGTCAAGGATTGCCCAAGCGGGTCAACAACCACTCCGCGACCAATGCGAACGTCCCGCGCAGGAGTGCATCCGACGATTTTTACGCGCGCGTCATCGAGCATGCAGCTCGCTTATTTCGGATCGCGAGTGCTGTATCCTTCGCGGCCGGTGCCTGACGATCCGTCGCCGCTGTCGCGGGCGGCCTGCGAAACGTTGGCAAAAGCCTCCATTCGCATGGAACGCAATAAGTGCGACGCCATCGCGCGGGAGTTGGGTTACCGCATGGGAAGCCGCATCTACGATGCCTATCTCGATGGCAAAGTCGCTCCGAGTGGCTTGCGCCGCTTGTTCCTCGTCCATCTGAACGAACCCGGCGTCGCCCGCAAAGTGTGTGCCACGGTGATTGCCAAACTACGCGCGCTCGCCAGTTCTGCCCCTCGTTCCTCTCGAACGTAACTTCGAAGTTCTCTCAGGATGCTAATCTAGGAATTAGTCCGGGAGAATGCAGAGTGCGCCGACCTGCGACTGCTGAGTGCCATCTTGAACGCTGAATCCATCCGCGAGCTCTTCGAGCAAGTCCGCAAAGGCGAGGTCACACCCGACGACGCCGTTGCGCGCCTGCGCCACATGCCATTCGAAGATCTCGGCTTCGCCAAAGTCGATCATCATCGCGCGCTGCGCAACGGTATGCCTGAGGTAATTCTCGGCGAAGGCAAGACACCGGCCCAGGTGGCGGGAATTTTCCGCCGGCTCGCCGATCATGGCGGCAACGTTTTGGCCACGCGTGCGAATGAAAAACAATTTGCCGCGGTGAAGAAAAAAGTTCGCAAAGCCGAATATCGTGATCTCGCCCGCGCGATCGTTCTGCAGCGCGACGCCACGAAATATGGCAAGGGAATCGTTGCCGTTGTATCCGCGGGAACCAGCGACATTCCTGTGGCTGAAGAGGCCGTCGTCACCGCCGAAGTCATGGGCAACGAAGTAGAACATTTCTACGATGTCGGCGTCGCCGGAATTCACCGCTTGTTGGCCAACCGCGAAGCCTTGACGCGCGCGCGTGTGGTCATCGTCTGCGCCGGAATGGAAGGCGCATTGCCCAGCGTCGTGGGAGGCCTTGTTGGCGTCCCGGTAATCGCCGTGCCGACGAGCGTGGGCTACGGTGCGTCGTTCAAAGGAATGGCGGCGCTGCTCGGAATGCTCAATTCCTGTGCCTCGAACGTGAGCGTAGTCAACATCGATAACGGATTCGGCGCCGGTTATGTCGCCTCGCTGATCAACCGTTTACCCTGAGTTCGAACAGCGAGGAAACTAAGACGAAAAAAAGGCGCGGCTTGTGGCCGCGCCCTGTCACCGCTACTAAACCCTACAAGCCCTGCTGGCCAGACTTTCCTTCAACCTGCAGTTTGTTTTCCACGCTGAAGGCGCCGGGGAGTTGGTTGGCTCTGATTCCGGCAACTTCCTTTTCCATCTTGCTGTCGACGGTGCCATAGAGCGTCAAGTGTCCGTTATCTACGATGATGCGAATCGGACGCGCCGGATCCATCGCATACCTATTCAGCACTGAATCGCCGTAAATCACTCGCATCGCGCGCAAACGCAGACCGTCGTCGAACATCGAAACCGGCTCCAGCGAAATCTTATCGATCACATCCTTCACGCCGGGCATGTTCGCGATGTCTGCCAAGGCCTCATCGCGGCCCAGGCCAGTGCGATCCTGACCTTCCACCGTAACCACGCCATTTTGCACACCGAGCGCGAAATAATCGAATGTGATGTCATAGCCTTCGCGAACGTAACGCAGTTTCCTGGCCAGTTTCTGCTCAAGTTGTGCGTCCGCGACATTCGGGCCGGCAACGGTTATAAGATTTCGCACGCCTTGCGCGTGAGCCGCTTTGCGCGTAAGTTTCGCAGCGTCCAGTTTGCCCTGAAGCAAATCCACCGTGCCAGTCAGGGTCACCACGCCATCTTGGACAGTCGCCTTGACCTGACTGAACTGCCGCTTGTTCGCGAGCTTATGCGTCACTGTTGCCTGAATTTGATTGTCGTAGCGCGAAGCGTCGCTTGACTCGGCCATGAGGCTTGCGCCCAACAATCCCACCGCCAACAAAGCTGCCGCGACTCTCAACCATCCGATTTTTTTGAATGCCAGTGCCATAAGAAAACAACCTCCGAATCATTGACGAATCTTTACGAATTAACTATCCGGTTAATTCATTCGATGCGGAGTGGATGGCTGAAGATGCATTCCTGAAGTGCCGTCGCGCTTCAAAAACCGCAACGCAACTTCTTCTTCGGCGGTGGGTTAATAGAAATGGCGGTGGCGCGTCCTGTCGGTTTGCGACGGCTGATTATGCGCATGTCGCTATTTGCCGATTGCAGACCAATTCGTCAGCAGCGCGGCCTGGCCGTCTTTTACGATGGTCGGATAAACCTCGTCGAATCCTTTGTGATCGTCGGGTCCGTAGGCTAGCAGCAACTTCGATCCTAAGCCGACGTTCATCTCGTGAATCGATTCGATGGCGGTGATGAAGTTCTCCCGGTTTACATTCCTGCCAGCACGCTTCAGTCCTTCCACCATCACCATCGCATCGACAAAGCCTTCGAGGCTCACAAAGCTCGGTATCGCATCCGGATAATATTTCGAGAGGCATTTTCGATACAGTGCCACCGTCGGATAATCAACCCGATCGAAGGGAGGAACTACCTGAGTGATAATCGTACCTTCCGCGTCGGGCCCCGCTTCTTTAATAAATTCTTCAGTCCCTACAAAAGAGACCGTTAGAAATTGCGGCCGCCATCCTGCGGCGTGCGCCTTCTTCACAATCGCAGCTACCGGCGCATAAGGCCCAACCAACACCACCGCCTGCGGATGCGTCGCCATCACGGCCTTGATCCCGTCATCCACATCGAGCGAGTTGCGGGCGAACGTGCCCAAACCGACCGGCGCGGAGTTATGTTTCTGTAACGCGAGCTTCACTCCATCGAGCACCGTCTTGCCGAAGGCGTCGTCCTGATAAATCACCGCGATCTTATGGACATTCGCACCCCAAAGTTTGTCAACCTGTTCTTTGGTCTCGTCATAATAAGAAGCCCGCACATTAATGACGTAGCGCTTCAGCGGCTCGTAAAGCATCTGCGCTCCGGTGAAAAGTCCCACCACCGGAATTTTTTCTTCCTGCGCCATGGGAACGTAGACCTTCGCGGTCGGCGTACCTACAAAAAAGCCCAGCGCGAAGACGCCCTCTTTGGTCATGCGCTTAAAGCAAGCTGGTGCCTTATCGGGGTCGTAGCCGTCGTCGAAAGCCAGCAATTGCACCTTGCGGCCAAACACACCGCCTTCATCATTCACGGAATGCAGGTAGGTCGTGGCGCCCAGCACCGTCTGGCTACCGAGAAAACGCGCCGAGCCGTCGAGCGCCGAGCAGGAGCCAAGCAGAACGCTGTTTTCGGTGATGCCAGGTGTCTGCGCCGCGCCCGTGCCGATCGCGAGGGTGACCGTAAGAATTAGAAATGCGGCACAATGAAACGAAATCTTCGCTTTATACTTTGACCTTGAATAGTTCATCCGCTTCTCCGCACCATTTGTTGCGTCCTCAGCTTTAGGCTGTTTCCGCGATCAGTGCGGCTATTGTGGCACGGCAAACCGGCAGCCGATGGACGGCTGCACTGCAAACAACTAACCAAAGTAACGCCGCCGCGCCAGCTTTCAATCGATCGTCCTTGAAAAACGGACCGGCAATCGCATCCGTTTTGAACTCTCTTTTTTGGGATTACCCCCGTAACCTTTCTGCTCGATACTTCGCGTTCTACCATCGCCTTGCACTGCGGGGTTCGGAGGGGGAATTCGCGGATGAGGGAACGTGTCACCCAATCGGGGCGGGCGGACCTGGCACACGCCAATCGTCTGAAAAAGGCGCTGGAGCGTGGAGTTCCGCCTTCGTTCGTCAAGCCCGGAAACGGCGCTGCGCCTGGCGAGGCTATTTGTTCGGAACGTTCCTGCCCTGTGCCCCCGCTCGAACCGCAAGAAACAAATCAGCAGAGCGCTGCGATCCGTCTGCAATTTCTGGAGCAAATGTTCCAAGCTTCTCCCGACGGATTGAGCATCGCCGATAGCAACCATCGCGTACTTCTCGCAAATGAAACCTTCGTGCGCATGTTCGATTACGAAATTCCCGAGGTCGTAGGGCAGCCTCTGGAAAATCTGGTGGTTCCTCCGGACCGGCTGGCGGAATCGAACTGGGTGACCGAGGCTTTGACCAAAGGCCAGCGCATCACTCTCGAAACGCAACGCAGAAAAAAAGATGGCACCCTGCTCGACGTTTCCGTTTCCTGCGCGCCTCTGTTGCTGGATGGAAAAATGGCTGGCTTTTACGCTGGCTATCACGACATTTCCGATCGCAAGCGGGTCGAAGCTTTAAGTTCCGCGCTCTACCGCGTCGCCGAAAAGTGCAGCAGCGCGCACGATCTGCATCAGTTCTTTGCCGCGGTTCACAGCATCGTCGCTGAACTGATGTACGCTCGAAATTTTTACATCGCTCTCTACGATCCCGCCTCTGAGTTGCTTTCTTTCCCTTATTTCGTCGATGAGCACGATCAGGCGCCTGCTCCGAAGAAACTGGGCCAGGGGTTGACCGACTACGTGATTCGTTCCGGGCAAGCCCTGCTGGCCACGCCAGAAGTATTGCAAGCCATGGAAGAGCGCGGTGAGGTTGGCCGCAGCGGCTCGCGTTCTCTCGACTGGATGGGCGTTCCGCTTAAAGTCAATAACCATACTTTTGGCGCCTTAGTGGTGCAGACCTATTCGAAGAACATTCGATATGGCGAGCGCGACAAGGAAATCCTTACCTTCGTGGCGCGCCAACTCGCCAGCGCTGTCGAGATCAAGAGAAACGAGCAGGCGCTGCGCCGCTCGGAAGCGCGCTACCGCTCTCTGGTGCAGAGTTCGGCCTACGGAATTTATCGCTCCAGTCTGGAAGGAAGATTCCTGGATGTGAATCCCGCGCTCATCGCCATGTTGGGATACGAATCGGCAGAAGAGGTTCTGCTGCTGGATCCCACCAACGATGTATTTGCCCACACCGAAGAGCACGCGCGTCTGATCGAGGAGTTCCGCCGCTCCGGCCGTTTGGATGGGATGGAAGTGAAGTGGAAGCGGCAGGATGGAAAAGTCATCACCGTCCGGATCAGCGGACGTGCCGTCAGTAGCGCGGATGAGCCGGCCGATGTGCTCGAGGCGATTGCCGAAGACGTCACCGACCGCCGCATGCTCGAAGATCAATTCCGCCAAGCTCAAAAAATGGAAGCCGTGGGAAGGCTCGCTGGAGGCGTGGCCCACGACTTTAACAATCTGCTGATGGTGATCAGCGGGTATGCCGAAGTAATGTTGGCCCGGCTGGAGCCGGATCATGTTCTGCGCGAGAAGGCCATGGCCATTCAGCAAGCCTCAGACCGCGCCACAACTCTGACTCGACAACTGCTCGCCTTCAGTCGCAAGCAGTTGCTAGAACTAAAAGTCGTCGATATCAATGCGATCGTCGCAGATATGGAACGTTTGCTGCGGCCATTGATCGGTGAAAACGTGGAGTTCATTACCAGCCTTACTCCCGAAGCTGCTCACACTCGCGCCGATGCCGGCCAATTGGAACAGGTATTGATGAATCTGGTGGTGAATGCCAAGGATGCAATGCCTGCGGGAGGCACTCTCACCATCCAGACTGAAAAAATTGCCGTAGATGAAAGTCATCGTGCTGGTCCCACGTTCATTCGTCCCGGCCATTACGTAATGCTTTCCGTCACCGACACGGGCTCGGGGATGGACAAAGAAACGCAATCGCGAATCTTTGAGCCATTTTTCACGACCAAGGAAAAAGGCAAGGGAACCGGGTTGGGCCTCTCTACCGTCTACGGCATTGTGAAACAAACTGGCGGATACGTCATGGTGCGCAGCGAACCGGGTCACGGCAGCACCTTCCAGATTTATCTGCCTCAGGTTGACAGCGTTCCCGAGCCGCATCCGCTTCCCGTGCCCCACACAACTTTAGGGGGCACCGAAACCGTTCTGCTGGTGGAGGACGAAGAATCCGTTCGTCAACTGGTGCGGGAAACGCTCGCTGCCAAGGGATATGAAGTGATGGAGGCGGAAAATGGCGAAGACGGCATCGCCGTCGCGGCTCGGCATGACGGCAAAATTGACCTCGTGATCACCGATGTGGTCATGCCCGGCATGGGCGGCCGAGAGCTGGTGAAGCAGCTCGCCCAGTCGCGTCCGCAAACCCGCGTGCTTTATCTTTCCGGATATACCGAGGATGCAATTGTCAGCGAGGGCACCATTGAGAGCGGCGCCGCATTCCTGCAAAAGCCCTTTACCCTGCAGAACTTGTCGCGAAAGGTTCGAGAAGTCCTGGGTTAGCGTTGACAAGCGCGACCTCGGACCTCGGACCTCAGAAGCTAGACTTCAGACCCACCTAAGCTCCCGCTCCTTCACGGCCTGAAACTTTTTTCCCGCGCTAGCGTCTTATCTGGTGGAAGATAGAAAGAAATGACAGATCCGCATGAGGCGGATTCACGTACCAATAACAGGGGATCATGCTTATTAAGACTACGAACGACATACCATCATCGGAAATTACTCCTAAGGGCTTGTATTTGAACCGCCGCAAATTTCTGGCGGGAGCTGCGATGGCCGGAGCAGCCGCCGCCACCGGTTTAGGACTGCGCCAGATCGTTTCTCCATCGACATCCGTGTTAGCCGGAAACAAAATTAACGGCCTGCAGAAAAGTCCGTTCAGCACCACGGAAACTATCACGCCGTACAAAGACGTCACCAACTACAACAATTATTACGAATTTTCCACCGACAAAGACGGGCCCGCCAAGCTCGCACAAAATTTCCGCACGCGTCCCTGGAAGGTGAAGATTGACGGTCTGGTCGAGAAAAAGCAAGAACTTGATGTCGATGCCATCATCAAGATGGCTCCTCCCGAAGAACGGATCTATCGCCATCGCTGCGTGGAAGGATGGTCGATTGTTGTTCCCTGGATCGGCTTTTCACTAAGCGAACTGATCAAACGCGTGAATCCCACCAGTAAAGCAAAGTTTGTCGAGTTCACCACGCTTCTCGATCCCAATCAGATGCCCGGCCAGCGGCGGCAAGTGCTCGACTGGCCCTACGTCGAAGGCCTGCGCATGGATGAAGCCATGCACCCGCTCGCACTGCTTTGTTTCGGCATGTACGGCGAGGATCTTCCCAACCAGGACGGAGCGCCGATCCGTATGGTGCTTCCGTGGAAGTACGGTTTCAAGAGCGCGAAAGCGATTGTGCGCGTGCGCTTCACCGACAAGCAGCCGCTGAATACCTGGAACATCTCCGCGCCCAATGAATATGGTTTCTATTCCAACGTGAATCCCAACGTCGACCATCCGCGCTGGAGTCAGGCGAAGGAGCGCAGGCTCGGCGAATTCTTCAAACGTCCCACGCTCATGTTCAATGGATACGATCAAGTCGCCAGCTTGTATGCCGGCATGGATTTGAAAAAGAATTTCTAAGGCGGACCTCGGACGTCTGACCTCAGACCTCGGACCTCAGATATCAGACGCCAAGGGAGCTGTTTAGAAGTCTGGGGTCTAAAGTCCGAAGCCTGAGGTCCGAGGTCCGAGGTCGAATTTCCCATTTCCCATGCCACGCTGGCTCAAACCCGTCATTTTCCTCGCTTGCCTCGCGCCCCTGGCCTGGCTCTTGTGGCGAGGATTCCATACTCAGCTGGGAGCGAATCCCATCGAAACCATCACCCACAACACCGGCGATTGCACTCTGACTTTCTTGCTCATCACTTTATCCGTCACGCCGGTGCGCCGACTCACCCGTCAGTACTGGCTGATCGGCCTGCGGCGCATGTTCGGCCTCTTTGCTTTCTTCTATGGCACGTTGCATTTAATGACGTATGTCTGGCTCGACAAATTTTTCGACGTGCACGAGATGCTGGCCGACATTGCCAAGCGCAGATTCATCACCGCAGGAATGACCGCGTACTTTCTGATGATTCCGCTGGCGCTGACTTCCACTAAGTGGTCGATTCGAAAGCTGGGCGGCAAGCGCTGGCAGGCTCTGCATCGGCTGATTTATTTCAGCGCCACGGCTGGTGTGATTCATTACATCTGGCTGGTAAAAGCCGACCTGAAGAAGCCCTTGGAATATGCCGCGGTGCTGGCAGTTCTGATGCTCTACCGGATCATTGTATGGTTCGGCTCGCGCACCGCCGCGGCGGCCAAAGCGACTTCCGCCGAGACAACCTCTGTGTCATCCTGACGAGGGTTTGCCTTCGCGCGATGGGCGCGAAGGCAAACCGCAGTCGAAGAGCCTGCGTCGGACCGCTTACTATTTCTTTTTCTGCAGCGACCCACGCGGCCGCACCAGTGGTGGCGCAACGAACATGTGGGGCCTCGCGGATGCAGTCGAACTGGGATTCTGCGCTACGAAAACTCCGGCCGAAACCTGGCCTCCGTCAGTTTCTATAAACGGGAAGGTCGTGCCATCCACGGTATAGAAGGTGAGGCCGAATCCGCCGTTCAGCGTGCTGGTCGAACTGTTCCCTGCATTGGCCGCGATCTGACCGCGACCGCCGACCGGTGCAGCGTAGGTGCCGCTGAGCGCCAAAGCATAGGTCGCCACACCGTTGGGATCGTAATTTTCGTCAATCACGCCGGTTACAGTTGCGCTGCTGCCGGAGGCAAACGCGGCGATATCATCCACTTCGACGTCATCGGTCAGGTTGACGCCCGAAAGGTTTAGTCCATACCCCTGCGAGGCGGCAAAAGAGGCGCCTGCGGTTTGTGGGTAAGCTGCGCCTGCCATCAATGAGCCGGAGCTGTCAATTTCCAGCAGAAGTACGCCGCCACTGGAAGGATAAGCGGCATACTGTGTTCCCCCGACGAAGTTAGAGAAGTTGTCGAGAATGAACCGGCCCGTACCTGCCGAAGCATACTGGGCGGAGAAAGATGCGGTGGCGGGGACGGTTCCTCCATCGTTGATGTCTTCCGTGGAAGCGGTGGTGATGTTACCCGCGCCGTCGGTAACCATGAAGCCCCCAGCGGCGACGGATGCCGACGAATTGCCGCCCAGTAGTGTGAAGGCCAGGGTGCCCGTCGGTATTGTCGCGCTGGATTGAGAAAATGCATCTCCAGAAAGAGTTCCGTTCGCATCCATCTCGATAAATTTCAGATGTGTCGCATCGATGGCAATCACGTCATATGTGCCGGAGATGTTTGCAGTGAGGAGCTGCGTCGACGGTGTTGACGACGGTCCTAGAACCACCTGACCTACAAGTGCCTGGTTGGTGTTATTGGCAATGCCGCCTTCGTTAAAGTCCTCCAGGCCGGCGGTTATGGCTCCCCCGGAACCGAGCGTGAAATCTCCGACCGCCGCCGACGAACTGCTTCCGATCGCTCCCGAGAAGCTGAAGGCATAGGATCCAGTGGGCGTAATTCCACTGGATTGCAAGTCAAGCGTGCCGCTACCAGTGCCGGTGACGTTCCCGTCGAACTCGGTGACGAGTCCGTGAGAGGGGTCCTGGAGAACAAAATCGAGGATAATTTTGCTGGCGAAAGGCGTGGAGACGTTGAGCGTCGCTTGCCCACGTCCGTCCACTCCGACATGGTAGGAACTGCCACTGCCGATCGGCGCATTGGCCAACGGGGGAATCGCCGGGGAGACCGATGTGAATTCCTCGTCGTTCATGTCCAGCGTACCGCCGGTAATTCCGCCGCTGCCATTGGCGGTAAGCGTGCCTATCATCGCTAAGGGTGCCCCATTGAGGTCGGTGCCTGAGATGGAGAAGACGTAAGTGCCGTTGAAATTGCTGTTGCTGAAGCTACCACTCGGCGGGGCCACGGGATTGGTTACGCTGGCGCCGTTCCCTCCGCATGCCACCAGCATCGCAAGTCCCGAAGCGGCAAGTGCTGAAGCAATGACCGATAAAATTGAACGATTCCGTAACAACATAGGTTCCCCCTGGCAAGGTTTCGGCGCAGATTGAGTCTTCTAAATTCAGGTTAGCATGACTGTATGGCCGCTAAATACAACCCCAATGTCAACGATAAGTAGCGCAGCGCGACAAAAAAGTTGCGCCTTTACAACTCTTTACGTTGTGAAGATATGCGGCTTCTTCGGTGGGTGCGAATCCGTACCCTCGCGCGCAACGTCGCGACTTGCCCGGAAAACGGCAGGGATGCTTCGACTCCGGACGACCGTCGCGTTCCGCGCCGCTCGCAGTCGAAGCATCCCTACCTTCCCACGAACGAATCGGGCGAGGAAGGAAGACTTTTATTTCCCCTTCAACAACGTCTTAGCCGCGCCCATATTTTCATAGCGGTCGTACACACGCACCACGACCACGTGCTCCGCTTCGGCATCTTTCGCTGCTTCAAGCGGAGAGGTGAAATCGTAATCTTCGGTCTTCGCATCCGAGAGCTGGCCTACGGGTTCCACATATTTCCAGTCGCCCGCGTCTACGGAATACTCCGCGCGTTTAATTATGGAGTATCCATCTTCCGCGCGGAAGTGCACGTGAATCTGATTTCCCTCGATGGAAGCGGTCAGGTTTTGAACCCGCGGCGGCGTGGTATCGACTTCAAACCGTCGGGACTCTTTGCTCGCAGTCAGCGCCTCACCGGGAGAATGCGACGGAGCGTCAGAAGCTACAACTTTAACGGTGTAGCCACCGTCAGGCAGCAGGCTGGCGTCGAAGGAATACGCTTTGTCGGTTAAGTTGTCTTTTAACAGGAGCCAGCGAGTCTCGCCATCGCCACGGTAGTAAACCGAATAAACCAGTTGGTCGTCGTTATCGTCGTGCGCGCTCCACTTCACGCCAATCGAATCCCGGTCATGCGTGCTCGGCACCGGCGATTCGAAATGGCCTGGAGAAGACCCGCTCAGGTCCGCGCCCATGTTGAGTCCACTGGATTTCGCCAGCGGCTGGTACCGCACTCCAATTTGCACCGACAGATCGTCGATTTCCGGCGCAACATTCTTCGGCAGATAATTCAAGGTCACCGTGTCCACTGCCGGCTTTGTGTTCCCCGCATGCAGCACGGCTTTCCATTGGGCATAGCGCGCGGCCGGAATTCCTGTCTCCGAATCTTTGTTCAGGTCCACCTGCTTCCATGGACTCCAGTTGCGGTCGGGATTGTCCACATTCCCACTGCGCGCCAGTAATTCCACATTTCCCGAACCGCGAAATTCCGCCCGGCCCCAACGCGAAAAAACCTTGGCGTCGAACACATCGCTTTCATACGTGCCCTCGTGTTCGGGACCCGGGCCCAACAGAAAAATCTTCCCCAAGTTACTGCTGGCCGCGTACAGCCCGCCCCCGGGAGCTTTAGCGAAACCGGTGATCTGCGAAGCAGGCGCCTTCAGCAGATCGGAAAATTCATCCTGCTCCTCGATGGCAAAAATGTGGCCGCGATTTCCCGTCCCCGCGAGCAACTCGTTGTGCGAATCGAAGGCGAGCGCATACACAATGTCATCGTGCGAGGTCCACACCCGCGAGGGTGAGCCGTCGCTGGCAATCCGGTAAACGTCGGAGCCGCCGCTCGAGCTCCCGTTTGAAAATGGAAACGATGCCACATGCGAGGCGCTGGTCGGGGTGCTACCCGCCGTCCCGGGCGCTGAAGGGCCCGAGGAATCTGCTGAGTTCGCGCCCATAGAGGTCGCCGTCGAAGATCCCGCCGGCGACGCGTATGCACTCGCGCGCTTTTCGCCGACGCCGGCGGCGTAAATGTTGCCGTCATGATCCAGCGCCAGCGCCGTAATTTCTTTCTTGGGCGCGCTGTAGAGAACGAAGCCATCGCCCGCCGGCGAAATGCGATACACCAGGCCGCTGCCGTCCGTTCCCGCAATCAGATTGCCCTGAGCGTCGAGCGCCAGCACCCGGATGTGCGTATCGTCGCTCTTGAAGAACAGCGAGTGCTCTCCGTTGGGCATGACTTTGTAAATCTCGCCGCGATCGCCCGTGGCCACGTAAACATTCCCCGCCTTATCCAGAACCAGGTCCCATATATATTTCGTGCCTGGCGCAAAAAACTCGGACGAAGTCCATGAAGGATCAAGGGTCGGCTTCGCCGGATCTTTCGCCAAGTCCTTGGACTCGTCGCTTTTTTGCTCGTTGCTTTTGGGCGCATCTTTTTTGGATTCGTCTTTCTCGCCCTTGTTTCTTCCCTTTGCGCCCTTTTCCTGCGCCTTGGATTCAATCTTGTAAACCTTTCCGTCGGGCGCAGTGGCGGCAAAGATCACGCCTCGCGGCCCCACCTTCAGCGCCTGCACCTGCAGTTCCTGCGGCTCAAAAATAATGGTCGTGCTGCCGTCAGGCGTAATCCGGTAGACGCGCGCCGGCGATCCCGTGGCCGCGTAGACATTTCCCGCGTCGTCGGCCGCTACGGCCCAGATGTATGTCGAAGGCGTGGCATAAAGCAATTTGGAAGAGGGCGCCAGTTCCAATCCTCCCGCACTGCGAATCGCCACACCCGTCGCTGAACCCTTTGCCAGGTCGTCAAATCTCGATTGCTCCCAGGTGCGGGTTCCATCGGCGAAAACCGAAGCCGCGAAGCCAGCGAATATAAGTAGGGAAAGAAAAGAAAGCGCAAGAATCAGGAAGGGAATTCGACGCAAACTCTGCAATGTCACACCTCGCTTCAAATTACGGACGCCAGTCGCGTCCTAACAACAGCAGGAAGTTTCAGGTTAACACGCAGTGGGGCTGTGCCGCGCGCGCTCGCCGCGCCAGTCCCGTAGGATCGCGTCTCATTGGCCCATGCCTGCAGGCGGCCACCGTGTTATCGTAGATTTTCATGCATCCGTCGCGTCAGAAATTGCTGAGCACTCTGGCTCACAAGTCATTTCGGCTGGGTGAGTTCAAACTCTCTTCCGGTGGCACCAGCGATTACTACATCGACTGTCGCACAACCACACTTGACGCCAAAGGATCACGGCTTACTGGCGAAGTATTTCTCGACGAAATTCAGCGACGCAGCTGGAAGCCTCGCGCCATTGGCGGACTGACCATGGGAGCCGATCCCATTGTCGTGGCGGTTTCCGTGGTCAGCGGCGAAGTGGATGGTTTTCTGGTGCGCAAGGCCGAGAAGCAGCACGGCACCGGGCAGCGCATCGAAGGCTTCCGCGAAAAGGGTGCGCCAGTCGTGATTGTGGATGATGTTTGTACCACCGGCTCTTCCACGGTTCAGGCCATTGAAGCCGCGCGCGACTTCGGATTTGAAGTCGTTGGAGTGATGTGCCTGGTGGAGCGGGAAGAAGCCAAAGGACGCCCGAATGTAGAAAAGGCGGCCGGTGCGGCTCCGTTCGTTTCCATCTTCACCGCCAGCGACGTTCGCAAGGAACACATCCTGCAGAACGATGACACGCAGCCGTCTTTCGCCGTGGCCGCGGTGTGCGAGCTTTGCGGACTGCCAGCGGTGACAAATAATCCCAGAAATCGGTGCGAAGCTCACCAGCCGTCTTCTTTAAACCAAAATATGTGAACCAATTATGTGAACCAGAAATCCGACTTCGCGGCGAACAAAGAGCGGCGAGCGGCCAACGACAAACGACCAACGACGAACGACCAACGACGAATCATGATTCAAACCCTGCAATGGACTCCCGAAGGCGTACGCTTCATCGACCAGACTAAGCTCCCGATGGAAGAAGTCTATGTCACCTGCAAGACGCATGAGCAGGTAGCCGACGTCATCCGCAACATGGTGGTGCGCGGCGCTCCCGCCATTGGCGTGGCCGCAGCCATGGGAATTGCGCTGGGCATGAATAACTCGAAGGCGGAATCAAGCGGCGATCTAAAACGCGACCTCGACCAGATCTGCGATGTCATTGGCAAGACGCGCCCAACTGCCGTGAATCTTTTTTGGGCGATTCGCCGCATGCAGGAGAAATTCGAGCGCATCCGCATCAGGCCGATTTCACAGATCAAGCAGGATTTGATTGAAGAAGCGCAACGCATGCACGCCGAAGACATTGCCGCCAACCAGGCGATGGGCCGCCATGGCGCTACGCTTATGCCCAGTTCCGGCGGCGTGCTCACGCATTGCAATGCCGGCGCGCTCGCTACCGCCGGATACGGAACTGCGCTCGGTGTGATCCGCGCCGCTGTTGAACAAGGCAAGAAGATTCACGTGTATGCCGATGAGACACGGCCGTTTCTGCAGGGCTCGCGACTTACCGCCTGGGAGCTCATGAAAGACGGAATCCCCACCACCGTAATCTCCGACAACATGGCTGGCTCCATGATGAGTCAAGGCAAAATCGGCGCAATCGTAGTGGGCGCCGACCGCATTGCCGCCAACGGCGATGTGGCCAATAAGATCGGAACCTACACGGTTGCGATTCTTGCCCGCGAGCACAACATTCCGTTCTACGTGGCCGCTCCCATTTCGACCGTCGATCTGGCCTGTCCTGACGGCAGTCAGATTCCCATCGAGCAACGAAACGCCCGCGAAGTTACTCACATTGGCGGAAGACAAATGGTTCCGGATGGCGTAGAAGTGGAGAATCCCGCCTTCGACGTGACTCCAGCGAAATATGTGGCCGCGATCATCACCGAAAAAGGGATCGCGCGAGCCCCTTACATAGAATCATTGCGCAAACTCGCGCAGCAGGATGTGGAAGCACATCCCTAGCCTGCCGACGCAGCCGCCATCGTACTTAAGCGGCGGCCAAGTAGACATACCGCAAAATAAACAGCGCGGTCAGAATCCAAATCACCGCACTCACCTCGCGAAACTTTCCCGCGACCACCTTTACCAGCGTGTAAGAGATCAGTCCAAAACTCAGGCCGGTCGCAATGCTGAAAGTTAATGGCGTTGCCACCAGTGTGATGAAGGCGGGAACTGCCTCGGTAAAATCCTTCCACTCGACGCGGCCAATCGATTCCGTCATCAGAGCGCCCACCAGAATGAGAGCAGGCGCGGTCGCATATCCTGGAATCGCCGCGGCCAGCGGAGCGCAAAACGCAGCCAGCAGAAAAAGTACTGCGGTAAACACGTTGGCCAAGCCCGTCCGCGCCCCCGCCGCTACGCCGGCCGCGCTCTCGATGTAACTCGTCACGGTAGAAGTTCCGGTCAATGCCCCAAAAATCGTTCCCACCGCGTCTGACACCAGCGCCCGTCCCACGCGCGGAATTTTTCCATCTTTTACGAATCCGCCTTGTTCGCACACTCCCACCAGCGTCCCAACATTGTCGAAGAGATCGACAAACAGAAAGACAAAAACAATTTCCAGCAGTCCCAAATGCAGTGCGCCGCGCAAATCGAGTTGCAGCCATGTGGAAGAAGGATGCGGCCAGGAAAAAATCGCTGTTGGCCAGTTCGCCATCCCGCGCAGGATTCCCAGCACGGTCGTAGCGAAAATGCCGATCAGGATGGCTCCATTCAATTTGCGCGTCATCAGAATGAGCATGATCCCAAGCCCTATACATGCCAGCTGCGTTTCCCGATTGGCAAAGCTGCCCAGGCTCACGAAGGTTGCCGCATTCGCCACCACCAGCTTGGCATTGCGCATTCCCACAAACGCGATGAACATTCCAATGCCGCCGGCAGTGGAGTATTTCAGGCATTCCGGAATTCCATTGACGATCTGTTCGCGCACCCGCGTGACGGTGAGAATCAGAAAAAATACGCCGGAAAAGAAAATGACGCCCAGCGCCGTGCGCCAGGGAACGTGCATGCCCAGGCAAACCACATAAGTGAAATAGGCGTTCAGCGACATTCCCGGCGCCAGCGCGATGGGATAATTCGCATAAAGTCCCATCACCAGCGTGGCGATGCCCGCGGCCACGCAGGTCGCAAACAAAACGCCATCCACCGGCATTCCCGTCTGCGACAGAATCTGCGGATTCACCACCACGATGTATGCCATGGTGATGAACGTCGTCAGTCCGCCCAAAAACTCGCGGCGCACCGTGGTCTGGTTTTCTGTGAGACGGAAGTAGCGTTCGATCAATTCAGATCCTGGTATCGCTGAGAAGTGCCTGCCGAACGAGTCGCCATTCTACACATACGCGACAGGAGTAGCGCTTGAGTCCGGCATACGTGCTCACGGTTTTTCAGCGGGATCTGTGCTACGAAGGCGGAGCGATGAGTGAGCCATACTGACTCGCGCCCCCATTCATTTCCTCTGGTGCGTCGTTTCCTTTTGTTCAGCGAGGCGCGGAAGTTTGCGCAGAAGCCTGCAAATCATCGCTGCGAATGGCCGTTAATTCGCCCGCCTGGCGCAGTTCCGGGAACATCCACGCCCACAGCGCGATCACCACCAACGTTCCAATTCCACCCAAAACTACGGCCGGCACGGTGCCAAACCACTGCGCCGTCACTCCCGACTCGAATTGGCCAAATTCATTCGACGTACCAATAAAAATCATATCGACCGCGGTCACGCGCCCGCGCATTTCATCCGGCGTGGCCAACTGCGTAAGCGTGGCGCGGATGATCACGCTGATCATGTCGCTCGCTCCCAGTAGGAGCAGCGCGATCAGCGAGAGCGTGAGGCTGCGCGAAAGTCCGAAAATGATGGTGAAGATTCCGAATCCGGCGACCGCCCACAGCAGCGTAGGTCCCGACCGCCCGCGCAACGGCCGGTGCGCGAGCAACACGGCCATGATCGCCGCGCCCACTCCGGGAGCGGTGCGCAACAGTCCCAGCCCCCACGGTCCGGTGTGCAGAATCTCTCGCGCGTATACCGGCAGCAGCGCGACAGCCCCGCCCAGCAGCACCGCAAACAGATCCAGCGAAATCGCGCCCAGAATCAGCTTCTTATTCCATATGTAATGCAGCCCGGCAAAAACTGTTCTTAAGCTCATCGCTTCCCGCGGCCGCGCTTTCACCTCCGGCTTAATGCGGAATGAAGAAGCCGTTGCGCCGATCGCCGTCAGCATGGCGATCACGTAGACCATCGACGGCCCGTGGAACGCGGCATACACGATGCCACCAAATGACGGCCCCAAGATCGTTGCCGCCTGGAAAATGCTCGCATTCCATGCCACTGCGTTGGGGAAGTGCTCTTCCGGAACCAGTTGCGGCAAAATGGCCCGGCTGGCCGTGCTGTTAAACGAGCGCACCACTCCAATCAGGATTAATACGATGTAGATCGAACGAACCGAATGCCCGCTGCGTTGCGCCAGTGCCAGCAGCAAGGCAAAACAAACCGCATAACCCCCATAGCAAATCGAGAGCACATGGCGGCGTTCGAACCGGTCGGAGGCGTGGCCGGAAATCGGAAAGAGCAAAATTGCTGGCAGAAACTGGGCCAGCCCCACATAGCCAAGATCAAGCGGCCGCTTGGTGATCTCATACACTTGCCAGCCCACGGCAACCGCTTGCATTTCAACTGCGGCCACAATCAGAAAACGGGCGATCTGGAACAATACAAATCCGGGATGGGTGAAGGCGGCGCGTCCGGCCCGGGCGTCGGAAGTGGCAGGCATGAGCTATCTACTGTGCCACAGAAAAGTGCGGCTGGTGTGCCATAGAAAAGTGCGGCTGTGCGGCGAGCGAGATTCTTATGCCACCAGCGGTGTGTTAGCAATTCCCGCGGTTCCAAACACCCGCCGGTACCGTTCGATCTCCGCCCGCGGCCCCAGCGCTTTGGAATAATTATCGGAAAGTTTCACCGCCGGCCGACCTTCCACGCTCGAAACCTTGCAGATCAAGCTGATGGGATCGAACCCTCCACCGGCGTTCGGATTGCATCCGCGAAAATCATTGGTCAAAAGCGTGCCCCAGCCGGCGCTAAATCGAATACGCCGCCCGGGCGTCCACTTGCTGCGGTCGTCAAAATCCGCCGCGCTGGCGAAATTCTCCAGGCCAACGCCATTCGCAACCTGCCCGCCAAAATAAGCATGCAGACCAAGAATCTGCTCCACGTCCAGCGTATCCGATGCAATCAGTAACTTATCCGCAGGATCTTTTCCGTGGGTCCGAAGCCAGTCAATGTATTCATCCCCGGCAATACACGGATCTTTGCTGTCGACACGCTGCCCGGTCCACTCCGCTACCCAATCTGGCGCATGCGCTAAGAATTGCGTTGTGCCGAAAGTGTCGGGCAACAGCACGCGCAGCGCTCCTTCATAGGTTTGCTGCCACAACTCGAGCACGCGATACTGCGATTCCTTCAGCGCCGCCTCATCGGGCGCCAGCGCCGCCATCACCATCGGAATCTCATGGGCATTGGTTCCAATCGCTTCCAGATCGTGCTTGTGCGCCAGAAACGCATTCGACGTTCCGATAAAATTGCTGCCCAGATTCGCGGCCATCGCTTCCACCACATATTCCTGCCACAAGAAACTATGCCGACGTCGAGTTCCAAAATCGCCCACGCTCAGGTCAGGAACGCCGCGCAGCCGCTCAATTTTGCCCCACAACTTGGTCTTCGCTCGCGCATACAAAATGTCGAGTCCGAACTCGCTTAGCGTTTTCAGATTCGCACGTGTCTTCAACTCATCCAGAATGGCCAGCGAATAAAGCTCCCACATTGTGGTCTCGGCCCAAGTGCCTTCGAAGGTGAGCTCGATTTGCCCGTCGCGTACCCGCAGCCGGTAGTCCGATAGGTGAAAGTCTCGATCCAACCACTCCAGAAATGCCGGCTCAAAAATCCCCCGGCGTCCATAAAAAGTGTTGCCCGCCAGCCATACCAGTTCTGATTTTCGAAAGCGCTCTCCGCGCACGTGTTGCAGCTGCACCTTGAGCTCTTCAATGTTGATCACTTCCGCCATCCGCACCGCAGGATGGCGATTGAAGAGCGAGAATTCCACCCGCGTCTTGGGGAAATGTTTCCAGATGAACTGCAACATCAGCAGCTTGTAAAAATCGGTGTCCAGCAGCGAGCGGATAACGGGATCGAGTTCCCAGTTATGGTTGTGCGCGCGCTCTGCAAAGTTAACGATCACTGTGAACGGTTCCTGGAGCTAAGTAGTTTAAGTCATCTCGAAACTCGGCGCACTTCAGCCGAGTGAGGGATCTCCGGGCAGGCGCGCTGGCCGCCGTCCGCAGCGAGTCCGCACCGCCAGACATGCCCTTCGGTGCACTTTTGTTCGCCCAGGCCCAAGCGATAATCGGAATGCCCGACTCGCCTCACCGCTGCGGAGATCCACCATGAAACGCCTTGTGCCAGCTTTCGCCTTGTGCCTGTTCTTGTCCATCAACCTCGCAACCTTCGCCCAGGAAACTCAAGTTTCGAGCAACGACAAGTCCGCCGTTCGCGCCGCCGTGACCGACTACATCGAAGCCTATTACACCGGCGACGCCCGCCGCATGGAGCAGACCCTTCATCCCCATTACCTCAAACATATGATTCACGGCGAGATTCCGATGCGCGAAAAAACCGCCGCACAGATGGTCGAGGAAGTTCGCTCGCACGGTGTGCCGGATATTCCCCAGGCTCAGAGGACCGAGCAAGTCAGCGTGCTCGACGTTGCGGGTGACATCGCTTCCGCCAAACTGGTCACTCCCGGCTGGGTCGACTACGTAACCTTAACGAAATCCGGAGGCGACTGGAAAATCCTTTCGATTGTTCAGCGAATCGATTAACGTCCGGCGAATTCATAATTAAGAAAACTTTTTTCACTTCGGTATCGGCTAGGCGCGCACGCTTTGCAGCAGTCTTGATTCTGTACGCATTGCCGTGTGCGCTCGCCGCTCAGGTCGCGTCCGTTCCCGCTGCCTCCAACTTTCAGCCCGGCTCGCAAACTCTGCTCGAGCCGGTAAAAGACAACCCAACTCTGAACGCTGCGCCGCCGAAGCGACTGTTCGGAATCATCCCCGACTTCGAAAATACGAACGACATCCCGGCCAATCAGGCGCCACTGAGCGCGAGCGAAAAATATACGCTCTCGCTGCATCAGGCGTTCGACATCAGCGCCCACCTCGGCAATATATTTCAGGCGTCTTTACAACAGGCAGGAAATGGCCAGCCTCATTACGGCCAGGGCTGGGGCGCATTCGGCGAGCGTTTTGCCGCCAGTGAGGGCGACCAGATCAGCGGCAGCATCCTGATCTATGGCATTCTGCCCTCACTGCTGCACGAGGATCCGCGCTACTTTCGTCAGGGCCGTGGACCCGCGATGACCCGTGCCTGGTATGCCATCGACCGCACATTCGTGACGCGTCGCGACGACGGTTCGGCGGGATTCAATAACTCTGTAATTTTCGGTCAGCTCGTTTCCTCCAGCATTTCGATTACTTACTATCCCCGGCAAGACCGTACCCCGGCAGAAATATTTTCCAACTACCTCGTCAATCTGGGTGCTAACAGCGGCTACAACATGCTCTCGGAGTTTTATCCTGACCTAATGCGGGCTATATTCGGTCGGCAAAAACGCTTGCGCCCTACGAACTAACATTCGCCACTACGAATTTCTGCTCCAAGCCTTCATACACTTCTTCCGCCCGCCGCAACGCATCCTGCACGTTGTCGCAAATGTTCTCTTCGCCGATCACCTGCGCGAACTCCGCCTGGTGAATCAGTTGTGCAGGCTGCTGCCGCGCCCCGCAAAGAATCAGCGTGCGCTTGCTGGCGTGGAGTTGTTTTGCGACTTCTTCAATGGCGAACAATCCCGTAGCATCGAGCGCCGTCATGTTGCGCAGCCGTAAAATGACGACTGGCGGCAGCGTATGCAGATTTTCCGTCACCGCCTGAATCTTGTCGGTCGCGCCAAATAAAAACGGCCCGTGAATGCGAAAGATGGTGGCGTAATACGGAATATCTTTATCCTGCAGAATGTGAACCCGCCCATCTTCCACGTAATCATCCGTCACCTGCGACACGGTGGTTGTCGCCGCCACCCGGCTGATGAACAACAGTGCCGCCAGAATCATTCCAGCTTCGACGGCCACGGTGAGGTCGGCAAATACGGTAAGCGCAAACGTTACCAGCCAGATGCTGATGTCGGTCTTCGTCAGTTTTAGCAGCTGCGGAATCTCGCGCCACTCGCCCATGTTGTACGCCACCATCATCAGAATCCCCGCCAGCGCCGCCATGGGCACATAACTCACCAGCGGCGCCGCAAACAGCAGAATGCACAGCAGCGTGAGCGCGTGAATCACTCCTGCGACCGGCGTTTGCGCCCCCGCGCGAATATTGGTTGCCGTGCGCGCAATCGCTCCAGTCGCTGGCAAGCCGCCAAACATCGGCGAAAAAATATTTGCCACCCCTTGCCCAATCAGCTCGACATTCGGATTGTGCCGGTCACCACTCATCCGGTCTGAAACCACCGCCGACATCAAAGATTCAATCGCGCCCAGCATCGCCACTGTAAACGCCGGGCCCAGCAACCCGTGGATCAGATCCGTGCGGAAGTGAGGAATCTGCCAGTGCGGCAATCCACTGGGGATTCCTCCAAACCTGGTGCCGATGGTTTCCACCGGAAGCTTGAAAAAATAAAGCGCGCACGTCGAGAGCAGGAGCGCAATGATTGGGCCTGGAATGCGGCTGGAAAGCCCTCGGCAAATAATCAGGGTCAGTAACGTAAACACCGCCAGCGCGGCCGCTTCCCACGACAGGGTATGGAAATTTCCGGCCAGCGCTTCCACTCGTAACCAAAATACGCCCGGAACTTTGTCGAGCTGCAGCCCAAAGAAATCTTTGATTTGCGTGCTCGCGATCAGCACCGCAATCCCATTCGTGAATCCAATGACGACCGGCCGCGGAATAAATTTCACTCCCGTGCCCAGTCCGGTCACGCCCATAATTACAAGCAGCAACCCAGCCATCACGGTGCACATAAACAAACCATCGATTCCGTGCACCGCAACAATCCCAGCCACGACTACAACGAAAGCCCCGGTCGGTCCGCCGATCTGCGTCTTCGATCCACCCAGCGCTGAAATCAGAAAGCCAGTCACGATCGCGCAGTAAATTCCCGCCTGTGGCGACAATCCGGAAGCGATGGCAAAAGCCATGGCCAGGGGCAGAGCCACCAGTCCCACGGTCACTCCCGCAATCAAATCAAGAAGGAATTTGTGCCGGTCATAGTCGCGCAGACACAGCACCGACTTCGGAAGCCAATTGTCGCTCAAGGAAATGTTCAGGAAAATACGCGCCATTTTCACATTATCGCCGCCGCGACGGGAATCAGATAGATGCCGTAGCGCCACCCGGCACCCGAAAGAGCATGTCCTGGAAGTAAAGAACGGTTACGGCGATAAGAAGCGTACCGGACAAAAAAAGGATCGGCACAATTTGTCACAAAGATTGTGCGTCCCTGAAAATGTCGAAGGATCCCTGACCGCGTTTCAACCGCAGATCACCCCACTTTCTTCCCGCCTCACGAACCGCTTCCTGCCGCCCCGCTATAATCCAATTTCGGCTGCCGGCTTGCTCATGCGCTTTGAACTCTTCATCGCGACGCGGTATCTACGAGCCAAAAGAAGACAGGCCTTCATCGGCATCATCACCGGCATATCGGTTGTTGGTGTCGCAGCCGGCGTCGCTTCCCTGGTGGTCGCCATGGCCATCACCAATGGATTTCGCCAGGACCTGCAAGAGCGCCTGCTCGGGTCCACTTCGCACATCAGCCTACAGCGCATCGCCGACGACGGCATTCAAGACTGGCCGGCGCTTATGGACCGTCTTGCTCAGCAGCCTCATGTCGTTGCTGCCGCTCCGGCGATCTTCGAACAAGTCCTCATCTCCCGAGGACCTCGTGCGCGGGGCGCCGTGCTGAAAGGCATGATTCCCCGTTACGAACGCAAAGTCGGCGACCTGCTTAACTCCGTAAAGCAAGGTTCGGCCGCTCCCTTAGATGAAGACAGCACAACGACCGCGCAGACAAATTCATCGCAGCCGAATGTCGTTGCTAAGAAAACCACGTCATCCCCCGATTCTCTTGCCGACGTGCAACGGCGCGTCGCGGCCATGCCTCCCATCGTTCTAGGCCAGGACATGGCCGACAGTCTCGGCGCCACGGTCGGCTCCGTAGTCCTTGTCGTGAGCCCGCAGGGCGAACTGACTCCCTTTGGCACGGTGCCGAAATATAATCGCTTCCACGTCGTGGGAATCTTCAACTCCGGCTTCTTCGACTACGATTCCAGTTGGGCCTTCGTCCGCTTGTCGGATGCGCAAAAATTGTTTGGCCTGGGTGATCTGATCTCGGTCATCGAATTCAAAGTCGACGATATCTATCAGGCGCCTGCCATCTCCCGCGAACTCGAAGACGCAGCCGGTAAAGGTTTCATGGCCACCAATTGGGAAGATCAAAATAAAGCTTTGTTTCACGCCCTGCGCCTGGAACGTCTGGTGACATTCATTACCATCGGGCTGATCGTGTTCGTCGCCGCGCTGAACATTCTGATTTCCCTGATTATGATGGTCATGGAAAAGACCAAAGACATCGCCGTGCTCATGTCTATGGGTACTCGCCGGGCGCAGGTGCGGAATCTTTTCATCGCGCAGGGCGTGCTCATTGGCGCCATCGGCACCGCGATCGGCCTCGTCCTCGGCTATGCCATCTCTTTCGCCGGTGCACACTACCACGTGCTCACGCTGTCTCCCGAGGTCTACTCCATCGATTACGTGCCGTTTGCGCCGCGAGCGATCGATGGCGTGATCGTGGCAGTCGTCGCAGTGGGCATCTCATTTATTGCGACGCTTTATCCCTCCTGGTCCGCGTCCCGCATCCTGCCCGCCGAGGCCCTGCGCTATGAATAAATTCCAGGATGACGGATTTCAGCAACCGAGGGCAGACTGTCATCTAAAAACTGCACCAGAAACGATTCCAGAGCCGCCCGCACTACTAAACGGTACTGGCCAAACCCTAGCTTCTGATGCCGCGAACTCAAGCGCCTGGAACGAAAGCGGGATATTTTGCATCTAACTACTGAAGCCACCATGCTTCGCGTTGAAGGTTTGAAGAAAGTTTTCCGGTCCGGCGAATCGGATCTCGTGCTCTTTGAAAATTTATCGTTCGAGGTGAAGCGCGGAGAAATGCTTGCCATCGTGGGTGAATCGGGAGCGGGAAAGAGTACCTTGTTGCACATCCTCAGCGCGCTTGATCGTGCTTCTGCGGGTGACGTATACTGCGCCCACTTGCGATTGAACTCCTTATCGCACGAGGAAGCCGCCAGCTTTCGCAACCGCGAAACCGGCTTCGTATGGCAGTTTCACTATCTGCTGCCCGAATTTACGGCCGCAGAAAACGTTGCCATGCCGCTGCTGTTGCGGGGGCGAACCTGGC
Source organism: uncultured Acidobacteriaceae bacterium (assembly GCA_963801885.1). Classification (GTDB taxonomy): domain Bacteria; phylum Acidobacteriota; class Terriglobia; order Terriglobales; family Acidobacteriaceae; genus Sulfotelmatobacter. The sequence continues at coordinate 80,247 of CAWDGL010000006.1, read as the reverse complement.
AGCAGGTCGAGCCGGAAGCTTTACGCTGGCTTCGCGAGGTCGGTCTGGAGCAACGCGCGCATCATCGCTCAGGCGAGCTTTCCGGAGGCGAGCAGCAGCGGGTAGCTCTGGCCCGCGCGCTGATCACCGGCCCCAAACTATTGCTGGCGGATGAGCCTACGGGAGACTTGGACGGGCAGACGGCGGAAGCGGTTTTCGCTTTGATCGCACGCCTGCATCGCGAGCACCAGCTCACCTCCCTGATCGCCACGCATAATTTGTCCTTCGCCCGCCGCTGCCATCGAGTGTTGCGATTGGAGCGAGGACGGGTAGAAGAAATTTCACCGGATTCGTTGTCGGCATAGACGTCGGCTTCGGCAGCGAAGATTAGAAAGAAATTGGGCTACAAGAGAGAAGCAGAAAAATTAGAGCGAAGGATTAGAACAGAACACAAGGCAAGAGGGGGAGAGCAAAAATGGTGCGACAAAGTGCAAGAGTTTGGTGCAGGTTGGCTGCCGCGGAAACTCGGCAACCGTTCCTTCGGTAACGTGATCAAAGGTTGGTAAAATCGCTTCCGGCCTTCGGTTTTGAGGCTCCTCGATTGCATAATGGCGATAGAATGAAGTGATGCAGAAGTTAGCTCAAGAAAGAGCCGAAGAAGTTAAGAGGGGGATTGAAGAGGGAAGCGTCAAACGAATACAAAGAAATTGGAAGAACTAGAAAAATTTAAGAATTAGGAAGCGGTACGGTTCGGCAACAAGGTTCAGTCGGGAGAAATATTCCTCCCGGCCCAGGGACAGGGGGAAGGGCATTATGTTTGAACGCTATACGGAGAAAGCCAGGCGGGTCATCTTTTTCGCACGCTACGAAGCCAGCCAGTTCGGGTCCCCCTATATTGAGACCGAACACCTTCTGCTCGGACTGCTGCGTGAAGACAAGGCCCTCACCAACAGGTTTTTGCGCTCGCATGCCTCAGTCGAATCCATCCGCAAGCAGATCGAGGGGCACACCACCATTCGCGAGAAGGTTTCGACCTCCGTCGATCTCCCGCTAAGCAATGAATGCAAACGGGTTCTCGCCTATGCCGCAGAGGAAGCCGAACGCCTTTCCCATCGCCATATTGGCACCGAGCATTTGCTGTTGGGTTTACTGAGAGAAGAAAAGTGCTTTGCCGCTGAAATTCTCCACGAGCGCGGCCTCCGCCTCTCGACGATCCGGGAGGAACTGGCCCGCAGCACCCAGGAAAAGGCTCAACCGCAGCGCCAGCGTGAAAGCTCTTTACTTTCGGAATTTTCGCGTGATTTGACGCAGGCCGCGATGGACAGCCAGCTTGATCCACTGGTCGGCCGCGAAGGCGAAGTCGATCGCGTCATCCAGATTCTCTGCCGCCGCACCAAGAACAATCCAGTGCTGATCGGCGAGCCCGGCGTAGGCAAAACCGCCATCGTTGAAGGACTTGCTCAGCGCATCGCCGACGGCGAAGTTCCGTCGTTCCTTGCCGACAAGCGCATCCTCGCTCTCGATCTTTCGCTCATCGTCGCCGGCACAAAATACCGCGGCCAGTTTGAAGAGCGCCTCAAGACCATCATGAAAGAATTGATGGAGTCGCAAAATTCCATCATCTTCATCGACGAATTGCACACTTTGGTGGGCGCTGGATCGGCCGAAGGTTCGCTCGACGCCGCGAATATTCTGAAGCCGGCATTATCGCGCGGCGAAATTCAGTGCATCGGCGCTACCACCCCCGGCGAATATCGCAAATCGATCGAGAAAGACCGCTCCCTTGAGCGCCGCTTCCAGGCCGTGAAAGTTCCGCCTCCGAACGAGGTGGACGCTATCAAGATTCTTTTCGGCATCAAAGATCGCTACGAGAAGTTCCATGCCGTCACCTACACCGACGAGGCCATCAATTTCGCGGTCTCGCATTCGAATCGCTACATCCCGGACCGCTTCCTGCCCGACAAGGCCATCGACCTGGTCGACGAAGCCGGAGCCCGCGTAAAGCTGCGCCAGACTTCGCTGCCGGAAGAGCTGACTGAAGTCCAGAAGCGCATCAAATTTATCGTGCATCGCATGGAAAACGCCATCGCGAATCACGAATTCGAGAAGGCACGTTTTTACTCCGACGAAGAACGCAAGGAGCGCGAGAACCTGCGCGCCCTGCGCGAGAAATATCATCTCGACGAATCTTCGACCGGCGTGGTCAACCGCGAGGACATCGAAGATGTCGTCTCGCGGTGGACCGGCGTGCCCATCACCTCGATCAAGGAAGAAGAAACGCAAAAACTTCTGCGCATCGAGGAAGAGCTGCACAAGCGCATCATCTCGCAGGACAAATCCATCAGCGCTCTGGCGCGCGCCATTCGCCGCTCCCGCGCCGGCCTGAAGAATCCGAACCGGCCTATCGGCTCGTTCCTGTTCCTCGGCCCCACGGGCGTGGGCAAAACCGAAGTCGCACGCACTCTGGCGCAGTTTATGTTTGGCACGGAAAAAGCTCTTGTGCGCTTCGACATGTCCGAATTCATGGAGAAGCACTCGGTCTCAAAGCTGATCGGTTCGCCTCCGGGATATGTCGGCTACGAAGAAGGTGGGCAGCTTACCGAACGCGTGAAGCGCGCTCCGTATTCCGTCGTGCTGCTCGACGAAATCGAGAAGGCGCATCCCGATGTCTTCAACATCCTGCTGCAGGTTTTTGAAGACGGCCAGTTGACCGACGGCCTCGGCAATACCGTCGACTTTAAGAACACGATCATCATCATGACTTCGAACATCGGCGCGCGGCACTTGCAAAAGCGCGAAGGCTTGGGCTTCCAGTCGTCGAAGGAAGACATGATCTCCGACAAAGTGGAAGAACTGGTGAAGGGCGAGGTCAAGCGCACCTTCAATCCCGAGTTCCTCAACCGGTTGGACGAGATCATTCTGTTCCTGGCTCTGGGCGAGAGCGACCTGATCCAGATTCTCGAACTCATGGTCACGCAGCTCAACCAGAACCTGGCGCAGAAATCCATTACCGTCACGGTGGCCGACGACGCCAAGAAATGGATTCTCAACCAGACCCTTACCGATCGCAGCTACGGCGCGCGCCCGCTACGCCGCGCCCTGCAAAAGTACATCGAAGACCCCCTGTCGGAGGCGCTAATTCAGGGCACCATCACCACGCGCCCCGCCTTCATCGAGGTCTTCCTGGAAGACAACAAGCTCTTCTACCGCCCAGTAGACTCCGAAAAGGCGGAAGGCGTCCTGTTGTACGAAAAGTAACTCACGTAGGGGCGGACGCATTCGTCCGCCCCGCGAGCGCAGCGAGCAAACCAGGCAAACTAACCAGGAAGGCCCCCGGACGAATGCGTCCGGGGCTACGTATTTCGTGCCGCAACAGTCTTCATCTCAGCTATGGGCCGATCCGCCCTCTGCCAAACCCAGCGATACTCCCGCCAATCTGCAACCAGTCCCCTTCGCACCGGATTCTGCAAAACGTATGCGCTCTTAGCCTCGAGCCCTTCCGACGATCGCAGCACGTGATCAAACGACTCTTCCTGCCAAGACTGGCTCGTGTCGTCCCAGCCGGAGGTTGATAGCACGCCCCGATGCTCCCTTGATCGCCTGCATAATCTTCATCAGAGAAAATATTTCGCGCAGCCGCTCGTCCACCAAAGGCGTGAGGATCAAGTGAACATGATCAGGCATGACGACCGCGACATACAGTTCGTATTTTTCGCGATGATCGTGGCAGCACGACGACAGCGCAATATCGCGAGCCCAATCGGGAAGAATCCAACGGAACTTCGTCACAAACGTAACGAAATGCGGCTTGAAATCTCGCTGCAAATGCGGCAGATTCCGCCGGTAAAATTGCATGCCAAAATTCTGCCACTTGAAGAGGCTGGTCAAAACATATGCAAACAAAGAATTCCTTCAGATTCCCATGCTGGGAACTCACACAACACACGTAGCGGCGGACGCATTCGTCCGCCCCGCGAGCGAAGCGAGCAAAGCAAACGAACCAGGAAACCCGCCCGGACGAATGCGTCCGGGGCTACGTAATTTGTGGTGGTTACAGCAAATCCTTATTGACCCCGGCCTAAAATCTGTGATTAGATTCCGAAACACGTAGTGGGCCATCCCGCGGCCTGCGAATCACCCAGCGACCGAGGTGAACCTATGAAGTCCCGTCTTTTCCCTGTGGCCCTAGCTGTCGCCGCGCTAGGTCTATCGATCTCACCCTTAAGCCTGAGCGCCAGCGCACGCGACGTGGTCCTGCCCGCCGGCACTCTTTTGCAATGTACCCTCAATGAGCCCAACTTCTCCACCGCCACGGTCGCCGTGGGAGATCCCGTACTCTGCCATCTGCGCGGCGTAACCGAATTCGGCCAGCAGGCGTTTCCACGCGGGAGTTATCTAGTCGGTCACCTCGATTCAGCCAAAGACCCGGGCCACTTCTGGGGCAAGGGATATCTCAAGATTCAATTCGATCGCATCGGCCTGCCCACCGGCGATCTCCCCCTGGAAGCCAAGGTCATTTCCACCCGAGGCTACAAAGTCGATAAGCAAGGCAAGATCGATGGCAAGGGCCACGCCACCCGCGATGTCATCGAATGGATGTTGCCCCCGCTCTGGCCTTGGAAGGTTCTCATGTTGCCGGCGCGCGGTCCGCGTCCCAAGTTGAAGGGCGAGACTGTCCTGAGTTTGCGCTTGATGGACGATGTTCAAATTCCGCAGCTGGCGAAGACCTTCGGTCCGAACTGGCACTTCTTCACGCACGCTCAAAATGATTCCTATCAGCCGTCCTCTTACGATAGCGACGTGCCGCAGCTCGCGGTGCGAACGGTTTCGGTCGCGGCGGGAGCTGGCCAGTTCTCGGGTCAGGTCCAGGCGTCTTACGCCAGCGTCATCACGCGGACACTTCCGTCCACGAACGTAGCTCCCGGGATGCCCGTCTTTGTGCTGAACACCGGCACCGTGCTCGCGGTCAGCGGATATGGCTATCAAGACAGCCGCATCAGCTATTCGCTAGTCGGAGGGGGAAGCGGCGTAATCGATGCCAGCGATATCGACTGGACCTCGACGACGCGCCTCAACGAAAAACGCGGTGTACGCCTCTCATTGCACAATAGCCATGCCACCGCCAGCCAAGCCGTCGCGGGAACGCCCGGCTACTAGCTGTTTTCAAAAATGTGGGGACAGCCGCCCTCGGCTGTCCGCCGAGCGGAGCTCGGCAGTTTTTAGCCGCCAGCCAAAAGCTGGCGGCGTTTATTTGTACAGGCTGGCGGCTCTCAAACACGTAATTCCTCACGATTCCGATGGGCGCGTTTCATCTGCTAAAATCCCTCGCGTGAAAAGACGAACACTGCTCCAGGCACTCCCAGCCACATTCTTCTCCGCATCCCTGTGGGCCGCTTCGCAGGGAGACACCACCAATCGCGCAAAAGACTCGACCGGCGTCTACGAACTCCGCGTCTATCATGCCGCAGCAGGAAAATTACCGGAACTGCTGGCCCGCTTCCGCGAACATACGGTAAAGATTTTCGACCGGCATGGCATGAAAAGCATTGCCTATTGGGTTCCCACCGATGAGCCGGAGAAGAGCAATACGCTGATCTACATCCTCTATCACTCCAGCCGCGAAGCGGCGGCCGCGAACTGGAAATCCTTTGGAGACGATCCGGAGTGGAAAAGTGTCCGCGACAAATCCGAGGCCAACGGCAAGCTGGTCGACAAAGTAGACTCCACTTTCATGGCCCTCACTGACTTTTCCCCGCGATTGCGCTAAGAATGCCCGGGGACGTCCAGCGAAGCTGGCTCGCCAATCTTAGCCTGCAGCGCAAGCTCGTGATTGTTTATGGAATCCGGCCGACGTGTGGGTCGGCAATGATAATCTGCAACGGCGCGTCGTTATTGCTCATAGGAGATCCTTTGCGGCCCATCGTATTGCTGGCAAGCTCGTCCGGCTTCACGATATAAATGCGGGTCATCGCGGATTTGCCTTCGAATACCGCATAGAGCTGTACCATCCCGTAGTTCTTGCTGAAAACGTGAGGGACACCGTTGACCACAGAGAAGTCCACGCCCGACCCGAAATCGAGAAGGCTCCATTGCGCCTGCGCCGTAACATCATGGTGTCCATTGTCAATGAGCGAAAATTTTTGAGTTTCCCCCAATAACATAATCGTCTGCACAAAAAAGACACTCTTACAGGGAACCGGCAGCTTCGCCATGACCGTGTCTGCGGTGCACGGAATATCGACATCTTGCGCCTGTGACGAGGGCGGTCCTTTCTGATTCGCCTTATCGGTTCCTGGCGCACCTTCAGCGGTGCGAACAATCTCTTGAACCAGACTCTTCGGAATCCGATATTCCGCTTCGCCCGCTGTGTATTCCACTTTATCCCCGGCTTCGTTCACCGAGTCGGCGTGAATCGTGCCTCCGTTTTTCAGGTGAATGATGGCAGGAGTCGCATCCCCGCTGCCGCCCTTCACGTCCGACGCCGCATCCCGGGCATCGTTAAGGTTCCATTGCGATAACAGGGTATCGGCATCCATTACGCAGGGATCAAAACAGTTGTATTCGTGCGTTTCTCCCCCATATATGTTTTTCATTCGCACCGTGCTGGGGCTGCTGCGGCCAAGGGCAAAGGCAATCATTTGTTCAGAGCCGGCTCTCGTTTTCTTGGAAATGCCGAACGGCAGGCGCGTGATGAATTCACCACTATTCGCATCCAGCGTGCCGTGCCACTCGACGGTCGTGAAAGAATTCTTGCGTACTCGATGGGTTTGATACTGAATCCGTACCGTTGGCCACTCTTTCTGCGACCAATCCTCAATCGACATGTCTTTCATCTCTGTTAAAGCCTCGGCGGGATCAAGCGGTAATCGTTTATATCGCAGAATCCGGCCGCTCGAGTCGGCGCGAAAGACAAATACTTCCGTCGGGAAAGGTTTCCGGGCAGTGAGCCGAAAACTTTCCGCTTCAAAGATGTATTGTTCGTTATTCTTGTCGAGCTCAATGGTAGCCACCCCTTCCACTTCGCCGCTCACGCCGCTGCCCCTTACAGAGACCGGCACCGCCACGATCCTCGGCTGTTCGCCAGGAAGTTCCACCATCAGCCACGGATCCCAAGCCACCACTGCGCCCGGATACACCGTGGTCAGCAATGACTCCATCACCGCCGCTCGCGGCTCACCGTACGCTCTCCGGACATCTCCGGGCTTCATCTGCGCGAAGCCGGCTATCGGCATGGCTAGCATCGCGCACACCAATCCCGATAGCGCTGTAAATCTCCGGTCGCTTGACGTCCGTGGCGGCATAGGAATATTTCGAGTCCGAACTGATAGTGACTCCACGCACCCGCAGGGTAAACGGTACGGAGGTCATTGCCATGGCATCTTCGAATTTGTCTGTTCGAGTAAACTGAAGCACGTATAAAATCGATTCGCAGGCCAAACTGAATCGTTGGCATAAACTATCAGCTCGTCGACAAAGTCGATTCCACTTTCATGGCCCTTACGGATTGTTCCGCGCGACGAATCCCGCCCACGCGTGATTCGGCAATGATGATTTGCAATGACGCGTCCCTGTTCGTATCCATCTAGGTTACGTTGGTAATGTTTGTTCCCGCAAAAGCAATGGGCTCGAAAGTCGACCGCCAACATATAATTGTTGTGAATGTACTCTGGCCGAATTGAACGCAGTCTTGTGGTTCCCACCGTTGTCACCGTTCTCTGCGTGCTGACGATTTTCTTTTTTCCTGCGATGCAAGGGCCATATTCGGTAGTCCACGGGCCGGTGACGGCGCTTTTGTCGGCGCGCGCAGCGGATGGTTTGCGCGTGACGATTGTGCAGGCTGGGTTGAAGCCGGTGAGAAGTCGCCTCAGTTTCGCGCGCCTTGCGCAGGCGGTTTCACCGGCGTCGCCATTTGCGATGGCATTCTGTTGCGCGATTCCTGGCTTAGAGTCCGCCACCGTTGATGTCGCCGGGGGCGCGCTCATTCTTCGCTGCTGATTCCTCCATTCTTTCTTCTTTTCTCTTTTCAGTTTCTTTTTTCAAGCTCGGTTTTTCAAGCTTGAAATCCGGGTCGCATCGCGAATAAGGGGCTTTCGCTTTGGGCGGGCGTTCTCCTGAGCTTGCGACGCCAAGTCTCCGCCATTTCAGACTTAAATCTATTTCTTATCAGGAGGATTTGAATGACGCGCATAACATTGTTCAAAACAGCTACGCTAACCGCGATTCTTGCGGGAGTATTGTCATTCGCCGGGTGCAACAAGAAAGCGGCCCAGGCGACGCCGCCACCGCCACCACCGCCGGTTGCACCCACGGCTACGCTCACCGCTGATCCGCCGGTGATCGAACAGGGACAAACAGCAGTGCTCACCTGGCAAACTGGCAACTCTACGGAAGTGACGATCGACGGCCTAGGCACGCTGCCGGCTTCTGGATCGAGGTCGGTGAAACCGAACAGCTCCATGACCTACACTCTGGTAGCAAAAGGACCAGGCGGAACGCAGGACGCTTCGGCGCGAGTTACGGTGAATTCGAGAACGATGGCCGACGCAGGTCAGCCCAGTGATGAAGATTTATTTTTCAGGAACGTGAAAGACGTGTGGTTCGACTACAACAAGGCCGACATACGAACGGATCAAGCGCCGGCGGCGCAGACCGACGCCGCTTTTCTGTTGCAGCATCCATCGATCAAAGTATTGGTCGAAGGGCATTGCGACGATCGTGGCTCGGAGGAATATAACCTGGCGCTCGGAACCAGCCGCGCACAATCGTTAAAGCAAGCGCTGCAGCAGCAAGGAGTACCGGAAGATCGCATTAAGACGATCAGTTACGGGAAGGAAAAACCGCTGTGCACTCAGGAGAACGATCAGTGCTGGCAGCAGAATCGAGTAGATCATTTCGCCCTGGCGAGGTGAAAGCGGAGCAGCGGCCCGGGCAGCCGGGCCGCTTTCTTCGTCCAACTTGCATTCCTACTCCTTCCGCCGGATTGCAATTCTGCTGTAATTTTCCGCATAGTATTCATAGATGATGCAAGCGCAAGACGAAACGAAGGCCGCCGCCAAGCGCATGGACCTGCGGCTTTATCTCCGGCAACAGCCAGTGATGCTGGCGCTGGTGGCGGGTTTGGGAGTGATATTTTTCCTGGCCGTAGCGGGATTATCGCGAGCCTATCATACCCAGCGCAATGCCCTCGGGGGCCGGTGGTTTAACCGTGCGGTTGCGGATCTGAATGCGCGGAACTACGTGAGCGCCATGAATGAAGCCCGCTCCGCACTGCTTTATTCGCCGGACAATTACGGTTATCAACTTACGCTGGCTGAGGCATTGATTGGGTTGAAGCGGACTGACGAAGCGTATTCCTACCTTGTAAACCTGTGGGATCGTCAACCGGAAGATGGGGTGGTGAATCTGGAACTGGCGCGGATCGCCGCCCAACGCGGTCGAACCGAACAGGCTCAGCGTTACTACCACAATGCGATTTATGCGGTCTGGCCGGGCGATCAGGTGGCGAAACGGCGCGACACTCGGCTGGAACTGATCGAATATCTGTTGCGCATTCATTCCACCGCGGATGCGCAAGCGGAGTTGATTGCTCTGCAGCAGAATCTGGGGGACGATCCCGCACAGCAGGAACACGTGGGCGATCTTTTTGTGCGAGCTCAGGATTATGAACATGCGCTGGCGACGTATCGCATGGCGTTGAAATCCGATCCGCATAATGCGGCGGCGTTGGCGGGTGCGGGACTGGCTGCGTTTCAGCTCGGGCAATATCCCCTGGCTGAGCGCTATTTGCAGGAAGCGGTGGCAAGCCGCGCTGGCGATACAAAGAGCGAGGACTTGCTGAAGACGGCGGAGGAGGTGCTGCGAATGGATCCGTTTCGCCGCCAGATCTCAGTGGCGCATCGCGACGAGATGGTGGTGGATGCGTTTGAAACCGCAGGCCAGCGGTTGAAATCCTGCGGGGTGGCGAGCTCAAGCACGCCGGCTGAGGCGCAGGCCACCTTGGCGGATAGCTGGGAAAAGATGAAGCCGCAGATTACTGCCGCAAACTTGCGGCGCGATCCCGACCTGGTGGAAGAAGCGATGGATCTGGTGTTCCGAATCGAACGTCAAACCAACGCGACGTGTGGAGCTCCAGCAGGTACGGATCTGGCGTTGCTCTTGATCGCAAAGTTGCACGAGGGAAGTTAAGAGTGGATTCCGAAATAAATTCTCAAGCAAGCGTCGTGGCGGACTCGGCTCTTGGCCCGGTTGTAAACGATGCCGAGGTGGCGGGGGAGGCTCGTGCAGTGAACGGGCGCTTGCCGAAGGCGCTTTTGAAGTCGGTGTTTCGAGAAGAACGATTCTTTTTGATTCTCTCGGTGTTCATCGGCATTTTTTCCGGGCTGGCGGTGGTGTGCTTCCGCTTTGCGATCGGGTGGTGCCGTCTTTATTTTCTAGGATCGGGTGCGGTGCTTTCGCCGACGCGTCTTTTACTCGCGCCTACGCTGGCCGGGCTGGTGATTGCGGTACTGGTGATTCACGTATTTCCGCTGGCACGCGGCAGCGGAGTGAATCAGACCAAGGCCGCGCTGTACATCTACAACGGCTATATTCCGTTTCGCACCGCGATCGGAAAATTTATTACCGCAGCCTTGGCCATTGGGTCGGGTCATTCTCTCGGGCCCGAAGATCCGTCGCTGCAAATCGGCGCGTGCCTCGCCTCAGTGCTGGGGCGGAAGATGCGTTTGTCGCGGGATCGCATGCGGCTGATTGCGCCGGTAGGCGCGGCGGCGGGACTGGCAGCGGCTTTCAACGCGCCGATCTCGGCGGTGCTGTTCGTGATCGAAGAAGTCATTGGGCGTTGGACTGCGGGAATTCTCGGCTCGGTGGTGCTGTCTGCGGTATCGAGCGTGGTAGTCATGCGGGCGTTTCTGGGATCGGAATCGTTATTCAGAATTCCGGCAGTGCAGTTAGAACGGCCTTCGGAGCTGATCGCGTACGCCATCCTGGGGGTGGTTGGAGGACTGGCCGCGGTCGTGTTTTCATCGGGTATTTCCACGTTGCGGCCGAAGTTCAAAGCGCTGCCCTTATGGACGCAATATTTTCAGCCGGCAGTGGCAGGACTCCTTATCGGTGTAATTGCGTGGCTGGGCGCGCCGCAGGTCATGGGAGCCGGCTACGAGGCCATGGATGAGGCTATGCACGGCCGCTTCACGTGGCAGTTTCTGGCCATGCTGGCGGGATTGAAGATTGTCGCGACCCTGCTTTCGTTCGTGAGCGGAACGCCCGGCGGAATGTTCGCGCCGACATTATTTATCGGAGCCATGCTGGGCGCGGCGGTGGGAGGAGCCGAGCACGTTTTCATGCCGCACCTGACCGGCTCGCCGGGCACCTATGCGCTGGTCGGAATGGGAGTTTTATTCGCGGGCTTTCTGCGCGCGCCGATGACCTCGGTGTTCATGGTGCTGGAGGTGAGCGGAAACTACTCCATCATTTTGCCGGTAATTGTGGCGAATACGATTGCGTATGTAATTTCGCGCGGCTTGCAGCCCATTGCTATCTTCGACGCTTTAACTCGTCAGGATGGGCTGGAATTGCCCTCGATGGAAGAGCAACGCGAGGAAGGCATTCTGCGCGTGGAAGATGCAATGCGTCCGGTGGATGGTCCGGTGCTCGAGGGACAGGGAACGGTCGATCAGGCCTGGCTGGCTGCTGAACCTTCGAAGGCCGACGAATTGATGGTTCGGCTGAGCCCGAGCGGCTGGAGCAGTGTGACCCGGGAACAACTGCGTACGCTGGCTGCAGATGGAAAGGGCGGAGCTAGTTTGGCGTCAGTACTGGAGAGCGCGCCGATTCCGGCTTTGCATCCGGACTTGCCGCTAGAAACGGCGTTGCGATATGTGGACCGGTGGCCGCTGGTGCCGGTGGTGAGCCGCGCTAACTTCCGGCAGCTGGAAGGGTTGATCTCGCAGCGCGATGTTCTGGAAAGATATCGCGAGTTCGGCGAAAGCTGAATCACAATCTAGTATTCAGTCATTGCTCGAGTGGCAAGCAGTTGTAATTCATGTACACGCCTCCAGCCGGAGTAGCATCCATGCTGTAATTGCCTCCCGAGAGACTAAGGCCGGCGCTGATAAGTCCGACCGAGTAAGTGGGGTATAACAAGTTGGCGTCGATTCGGTCCATGTAGCACCAGTATTGCGTGTCTTTCACTCCGATGGATGTAACATGCAAAGGCTCATAGGCACCGATGCCGTGATGGAAATACTTCCATCCTGTCCAGCCTGAAGCCGCATAGCCGCTGCAGAATGCATAAGTGGTGACATTCTCTGAGCCGATGACAGTGTCTGGTCCAACATATTGGGCATACGCGTAGCCAAACGCACCATTATCCTGACTTGGGATTATTGTTTCCAGGTTGCCGGAAAGACCCGCCCAGATGCAGGCGTTCTTTGGGGAGGCCGCAATATTTTCGCTGCCGCCGCTGTGGCCGTCGTAAGAGGAGGGCGCGGTAGAGCGCGCCTCCGCCATCGCAGGCACTCGTTTGAAATCGGAGAAAAGCACGCAGGTCCAGTTTAAGGTTGGGATCACGCTTGCCGTGTAACCTACCAGCTCGACCGCATAATGGCCGCTCGGGTCCACGATGATTCGCGCCACAGTAGGAGGACCGAAATTTGCCGATAGGTTCAGAACTCCACACATTCCCCAATCGCTGGGGCTCGAGCCGCCGCCTCCATGTTCCGGCGCCGGATGCACTGGCAGCGGAATCACGCAACCTACGCCGTTGCCTATCTTCTCTATCTTTCCTTCGGGACAGCTGGCCTTTCCACTTGTTACTCCGGCTGACGCTGTGACAAAAGAAATAAATAGCAGGCAAAAGAAAAACATTGCTGCGACCGGGGTAATTAGGAAACGACTCATAGGTTCCTCCTCCCGATTTTCAAAGACGCGGCGATTCGGACGGCAGAATCATACACCGGAGGTAATGGATGTCCAATGGTTTTTGCTGAGGCTCTTGCTCCCTCAGCTTAGCCCAGTTACTTCTCGGTAGGTTAGATATACTTGGGTGAAAGGTTCTGAGTGACGCCTCGGGTTACAGTCCAGCTTCGATCCGCGAGCGCGGATCGAGATAATCGCGCAAGGCGTCGCCAATGAAATTAAAGCTCAACACTGCCAGCATCACCGCCAGCGCCGGAAATAGCACCAGATGCGGCGCGTCGAACAAATGAGCGCGGCCGTCGTTCAGCATCGCTCCCCAACTCGCCGTCGGCGGAGGCACGCCCAGCCCAAGAAAACTCATCGTGGCTTCTGCCAGAATCGCTCCCGCCATTCCAATGGCTGCCTGCACCACCACCGGCTGAATAATGTTGGGCAGAATGTGACGGACAACAATACGCAGATCGCTCGCGCCCAAAGCGCGCGCAGCTTCCACAAATTCCCGCTCGCGAGCGGCCAGCACCTGGCCGCGAACCAGGCGCGCATAACCCACCCAGCCGCCAATAGAAAGTGCCAGCACCAAGTTGAAGATTCCCGGGCCGCGGAAGGCGATGAACGCGATGGCCAGCAGAATCCCTGGAAAAGAAAGAAACGCGTTCATCACCACAATATTGATGAACCGATCGATCGCGCCCCCGTAGTATCCGCCGATGGAGCCGATGATCAGCCCAAGCGCGAGCGACGTGAGCACGACACCGCTGCCCACCAGCATGGAGATGCGCGCACCGTAGACCACACGCGAAAAAATATCGCGTCCCAGTTCGTCGGTCCCAAACCAGTGCGCCACGGATGGCGGATCGAGGCGCGCGGGCAAATGAATTGCGGCCGGATCCTGCGGTGCAATCCACGGAGCGAACAAGGCAAAGATTAAAAAGATAACGACCAGCGCTGCGCCCAAAGCCGCCAGCGGATTGTGCCGGGCATTGCTGGCCAGCGAGCGGCGAAACGAGATGGTGGCGGTCGACATGGGTGCAACTACAACTACCATATCTCTAATCGAAACTTTTTGTATTGATGAATCATTTCATAATCGGCGCGGTTCGACGTGATCAGTCGCGCGCCGCAGGAGCGTGCCGTCAGCGCAATCAGTACATCGAAATGCAGATCGCGCAGTTTGTGTGGCGCAAATCCGCGCGCAGCATGTATCTTGCCCAGAATCTGGCCCGACTCCAGCCAATTTTTCTCCGTCGGCGTCAGGACGGGATGATTTCTTGCCAAAGTTTGCAGGAAGTTTCGCTCGGCGGTCTTCGCGGCGCCACGCCACAATTCCGCCAGCACCACAGCCGAAGTTCGGATCAAACCCGACAGAGATCGGATTCGTTCTTGGTGCCGTCCGGTTCGCAGGTCCTCCATCAGAACCGAAGTGTCGAAGATGATGACATCACTCATCGGAGCCGGCGAACTTCAGCTTACCTGCGTTCTTCTTCATGAGATCCTTGAAACGCTGCAGTGCGACAATCTCGCGCAGGGCCACGTGAACCGCCTCCGTCCGCGACTTCGCACCCAGCACTCTAACCGCCTCATCGGCCAACTCGGTGTCGAGCCGGATCGACGTCATGGTTACCGCCATGGAATACTCCTTTTAGTGATATATACAGAATAGCGAATCTGTATATACAGGTCAAACCGGTCAACTCACGCTTGCATCTCCGCCTCGCCGGTTGCGATGATGGATCATCATGCTTCGCCTCTCCACGATTGCTGCTGTCATACTTCTTTCCACCGGTCTATTCGCACAAAAGCCAGCCTGGCAGCCCGCCCCCGGCCACTTGACTCTGAACCTGTGGCCGCACGGCGCTCCCGGCGCCGCACCGAACTCCCCTCCCGAGGTCGATACCACCACGGCCAGAGATAACCTGATCGCCGGCAAGCCAGTCATCCGCTTGGGCAACGTTTCTGTCCCAACTCTCACCGTTTATGAACCCAAAGGCACGAACAGTGGCGCAGCGATCGTGGTCTTTCCCGGAGGCGCTTACCACATCCTGGCCATCGATCTCGAGGGCACCGAAGTTTGCGATTGGCTGACCAACACCGGAATCCCTTGCATTCTGGTCAAATATCGCGTGCCCGATTCTGGCCCTTACCCGAAATCCTCAGCCGCATTGCAGGATGCACAACGAGCCCTTGGCATCGTCCGCTCCCATGCCGCCGAGTGGCATATCGATCCTCATCGCATCGGCGTGCTCGGCTTTTCTGCCGGCGCGCATCTTGCCGCCGCGCTCAGCACGCACTTCGAGCAGCGTCTCTACGACCCAATCGACGCTGCAGATCGGGCGAGCTGTCGTGCAGACTTCGCCGTCATTGTTTATCCTGGCTACCTGGCTCTCGCTGAACAAAACTTCCTTTTCAATCCCGACATCCCCGTCACCAGCCAGACGCCGCCCAGCTTCATCGTTCAAGCCGAAGACGATCCGGTTCACGTCGAAAACTCGAGTGCATATTTCCTGGCCCTCAAGAATGCGAAGGTGCCCGCCGAACTGCACCTCTACGCCAGCGGCGGACACGGCTACGGGTTGCGGCGCACCGAACTTCCCATCACCGCATGGCCAAGGCTGGTCGAAACCTGGCTGCACACGATAGAAGTATTACCGGCGCCGAGTCACTAGCCGCCGACGAACGCCTATGGACTCCCAAACTCTTCTCATCGACGCCGACGACACGCTGTGGGAGAACAACATTTATTTCGAGCGCGCCATCGTACGTTTCATTTCTTTCCTCAATCATCACGAGTTCTCTCCCGAGCAAGTGCGCGAAGTGCTCAACGACGTGGAGCGCGAATGCATTCTGAAGCACGGCTACGGACTGCACAGCTTCGCCCACGCCCTGGTCGACACCTTCGAGCGCTTGAGCGTTCAACCGGTTACCCCTGAGTTGCACACCCAGATTCACAGCTTCGCCCACACCATTGCCGATCAGCCGCTCGAACATTTGCCCGAAGTTCCAGAGACCCTGCAGTACCTGAAATCGCGCCATCATCTGATCCTGGTGACCAAAGGCGCATTCGCCGAGCAGACTGGAAAAATCGAACGCTCAGGCCTGAAACAATATTTTGCCGCAATCGAAATCCTGGCCGAGAAAGACCCCGCCGCTTACGAGCGAGTTGTGGAGAAGTACGAACTAGCGCACAACTCAACCTGGATGGTCGGCAACAGCCCGAAATCCGACATCAATCCCGCGCTGGCCGCCGGCCTGAACGCCATCTTTGTGCCGCACGGCAACACCTGGATCCTCGAGCACGAAGAAGTCAATCCCGCTCCTCCGCCGCAGAAGTTGCTAATCGTGGGCCGCTTCGCAGAACTGCGCGATCACTTCTAACCGCAGACGCCGCAACACAACAAAACCTCTGTGAACCTCTGTGTCCTCTGTGGTTAACGTTTCTTGCGATCAGCTCACCGCATCAAACTAACCAACACGCCATCTCGCGCAGGTTATTTCCCGCGTGCTACGCTGGTCTTGCTCTGCGATCTGGCTCCCACTTCGTCGGTGGCGATTCAGACAAACAATTTACGGCGGTTGTTGCACACAGTCGAGGCGCTCTCGGAACTCGGGCCCGCGCTTACGGCGGAGCGCGACTTCTCGGAGACTTCGCGGCTCATGCTGTCTGCCGTTACCGAAGCGGCAGGCGCGCGCGAGGGCGTGCTCTTTTTGTTTCACGACAAGCCCGCCATGCTGACTTCCGCGGCCGCCTTGGGATTCGCGCTCATGCCCGATCCCGCCTTCATTCCTCTCCTGCCCAAACACGTGCACGCGCTCACCGCCGCGCACGGCCCCGTCGTTCTCAATTCTTCCACGTATCCCGCGTTTCTAAGCTCCAACGGCAACGTTGCGCCCGAGCTATTCAAGTGTGTCGCTCCTTTAAAAGCGGCAGGCCGCCTGGCGGGAGTAGTCGCTCTAGGCCGCCGTCCCGGCGATGCGCTTTATGAAGACAGCGAACTCGACGCCCTGCAACTGTTATGCAGCTACATCGCGCTCGCGGTGCAAAATCACGCGCTCTCGCAAAGCATCGCGCAACGCGTTTCAGAAAATCTGCGGCTCATGGCTTCGCTGCACGGGTTTTACGACAACGCGCTCGAAGCCTTCGCCACCGCCATTGACGTCAAGCACGTCAACATTCACGGCCACTCGTTGCGCGTGGGCCGCTACGCCTCCGCCATCGGCGAGGCCATGGGCATGGAGCCTTCCGAAGTGGCGGCGTTGCGCAGCGCGGGATACTTGCACGACATCGGAAAAGTTGCCGTCGATCGCCGCTTATTCGGCAAGGCGGGAGCGCTCGATCCCGACGAGTTTCGTGAAATGGCAGATCACACCATTGTCGGCCACCAGATCGTCAGCGGCGTCCAATTTCCCTGGCCGAAAATTCCCGAGATCGTCCGCTGGCACCACGAGCGCAGCGACGGTTCCGGCTATCCCGACAAACTGGTGGAAGAAGAAGTTTCCGTGCCCGTGCGCATCGTCGGCCTGGCCGATTCCTTCGATGCCATGACCAGTGCCCGCCCGTATCGCGCTCCACTGTCGGTGGGCAGCGCCCTCAGCGATCTGGTGCGAATGACTCCGGAAAAATATGATCCCAACGTCGTTCAAGCACTGCTCATTCAGGTGCGCCGCGACGTGGTCGGCAGCAGCCGCACTCCGTTGCTCGATACCATGTCAGTAAACATTGCCGCCACCGACATCGATCATCTAGCCGCAACCCTGCAGCACAAAGTTTCTCGCGGCCGAACCTATCTGACGAAAGAAATCGGCACCTAGGCCCCAGGGAAACGGACCGCAACAGGGGGACGCATGAGTTCCGCCAGAAACCCCGGCAGATTTGCAGGCTTGCTGTATGTAAGCATCTCTCTTGTTGGCTTCTTTGCTATTGGCTATGTCCCGGGCAAAGTGATCGTCCACGGGGACGCAGTCGCGACGGCTAACAATCTCGCCGCCCACGAGACTCTGTTTCGCTTCGGTATCGCGGGCGAACTCATTGGCCAAGCCGGCTTTATTTTCGTGGCCCTGGCGCTCTACGACCTGTTCAAGGGAGTCAATCGTCGCCATGCTTTGCTGATGGTGATCTTGATTACGGTTTCAGTCCCTATCGCATTTCTCAATGAGCTGAATTCGTTTGCGGCTCTCGTCCTCGTGCGTGGCGCTAACTTTCTTTCCATCTTCGATAAGCCCCAGCGCGAAGCTCTGGCCATGCTCTTTCTGAATCTGCATGGTCGCGGATTCGTTGTCTGCGAACTATTCTGGGGACTCTGGCTGTTGCCTCTCGCGCTGCTTGTATACAAGTCGCGATTCCTTCCCCGGTTCCTGGGAGTTTGGCTAGCTCTCGCCGGCTTCGCCTGGGTCATCCTGAGCCTTACCGGCACACTGTTGCCGCAATTTCAGGATCGTCTGAACAACTATCTACAGCCCGCCATCATCGGCGAGATTGTATTCATGCTGTGGTTGCTGATCAAGGGCGCCAAGCCGGATGCTGCAACTTCGTAGCTCGGGCGGAAACTCACCGCCAGACAGAGGCTCCAATGGGACTAGCAATCGAAAGCCCTGAATCGGAAAAAACGCAGCGAACATACGCAGGATTGGCGGGGACTCTCTTCCTCGGCGTAATCCTCATTGCTCTTGTCGGCGGCTCCATCCTTTCACGAGTCGCAGGCGATGGAACCTTCGCAGAAACAGCGGCAAGAATCGCCTCGTCGGAACGCTTGTATCGAGTGGGGCTCTCCATTGTGCTGCTTGCGAGTTTGAGCAGCACTTTGCTGGCTTTCGCCTTGTATGCAACGCTACGGCCCGTTAATCGCCTGCTCGCTCAACTCGCCATGATCTTCAGTCTGAATGATTCATTCCTGGCCCTGCTTGTGCGCATGTGCAACTTCGCCAGAATCCATCTTTACGTATCCGCACAAACCTCTGGAGCCGGGCCCTTCGCCGCCCAGGCATTAGTCGACCTGATGCGCACCATGGGGAATACCACGGAGAACCTTGGAGGGATATGTTTTGGCGTCGGTTCTGCCCTTTTCTTTTACTTGTTTTTCAAGTCACGGTATATCCCGAGGTTCGTCTCAACGCTCGGCGTTTGTGCGTCTGTGATCTGGGCGGGACTGTATCTTGCCAATCTGATATTCCCGGAAGACCACACATTGTTCCAGTACATCTGTTTCCCGCCGATGGCCATAGCTGACATCGCAACCGGCTTCTATCTGATGTTGTTTGCGATAAAGTCCGAGCACGTCCTGGCTTGATCAGCGGATTGTCGTAACGAAGCTTCAAACAGCCGGTCGCCCTGAATGAATGGCGCGCTTCGTTGGACAATTACACTTTGAGGTTTGCTATGTATTCGGTCCAGGAACTGGCGAATGCCTTTCGCAAGCTTGACGTCAAAGCCGGCGATACCGTTATGCTGCACGCGTCGGTGCGCGCGGTTGGAGAAGTTGCTGGCGGTCCCGATGCCATCCATCTTGCCCTCAAATCGGCGCTCACTTCGGCAGGTACTCTCATGATGTACGCCAGTTGCCCGCGCTATTACGACGAGGTGGGCCGCGGCACGCTGACACCGGAGCAAGAACGGGAGATTCGTGAAAAGTTGCCGGTATTCGATCCCTTAACAGCAAGATCGGATCGCGATAACGGAGCTCTCGTTGAATTTCTGCGAACGTATCCTGGCTCTCGCGTGAATCCTCATGTTGCTCGCTTCGTCTTCTGGGGCAAGCAGACCGACCACCTCATATCCAGCCAGCCGTGGAACTATGCTTTCGGTTCGGATTCTCCCTTGGAACGATTCCTGATGCTCGATGGCAAGATCGTATTACTGGGCTCCGATCACGATGCCGTCACCTTCCTCCACTACGTCGAACATATCGCCGAGATTCCAGACAAGCGAATCGCGCGTTTTGAAGTGCCCGTAATGGAGAAAGACTCGAGGGTTTGGCGTTCGATGGAAGAATTTGACACCTCCGGCGATGGCGCTCATGCCAACTGGCCCGATCGCTTCTTCGCCAGGATTGTCGACAGCATGCTCACGAAAACGAGCAACAATGGCGCACGAGTAGGGGATGCGATGACCTACATGCTGAACGCCCGTGAATTGCTCGAATTCGCTTTACCGCTCATGAAAGCTGTCGCGGCAGACCCTCTTGCCGCCGACTGCCTGTAACTCGAGAGATAGAGCAGAATAGAGGCTGGAATTGGCATCCCACTGAACCCTTTCATGCTCAGGCCTTTGCAACTTTCCGCAAGAACCATCTCCAGCAGCAACTTTTCCCCCGCCCGGGGTTCATAATAGAGAACTGACCTGCCCTGTCCAGGAGTTTTCATGCGACCCAACCTGAGAAAACTGGCGCTGGCCTTGCCATGCCTCAGCCTCGCGTTACTCGTCTCAGTTGGCGCAGCCCCGAAATTGCTCGCTAAGAAAAAGGTCACCGCTGCCGATCCTGGCATGAACGAGCACAAGCGCGCCATGCAGGCGCTCAATCGCCTCACTTTTGGCCCGCGCCCCGGCGATGTACAGCAGGTCATGGCCATGGGCGTCGATCGCTGGATTGATCTGCAGCTGCATCCCGAAAAAATTCCGGACAGCGCAATCGAATCCCGCCTCGCAGCCTTTCGCACTCTGCACATGAGTTCGAAGGAAATCGCCGAAGAATTTCCCGACAATCAGATGGTCAAGCAGGTAATGGACGGCAAACGTTCCATGCCTTCCGATCCCGCCAAGCGAGCCATCTATCAAGTGCAGATCGCCCGCCTGCAAGAAAAGCAAGAAAAGAAAAAAGAAAAAAATGACCTGAAAGCGGAATCCGCGCCGGTTCCTGCCACTTCAATTCCTGCCACTCCAATTCCCGACACTCAAGTTCCCGCCGCCCAAGTTCCTGCCGCGCCCCAGGCCTCCGACTCCGCGAAGACCGCGGAAGAACTCGCGGCAGCAGCCAGCGCAGACGCAGCCAACAGTGCGCCCAACAATCTCGCCGATACGAACTCGAATTCGATGGGCGCAAATTCAATGTCCGAGAATGCGATGCTGGCTTCCACTGGCGACGCGACGGCGTCCGCAGGGGTGCCCCATGTCTCGCCGCCTTCGCGAGACATGGGAACTCCAACCAACGAGATGGCGACAACCCTGGAAATGAAGCCGCCCTCAACGGCCGACGCGCGCCGTCGCGAAAATCACGAGCGCGAAAATCACGAGCGCGAAAATCACGAGCGCGAACAATCACGAGGAAGATCGCCTCTACGCCAATTTAAAAATTCAGGAGCTCATCAATCTTCCTCCCGATCAGCGCTACAAAAAAGTTTTAGCCTTGTCAGCCGACGAGCAAGTGGCATTTGCCGATTCGTTGCGCGGCGGCAAAGGCAAAGCGCGAATCGAAGACTTCCTCGTCGGCATGGCGCCGAGGCAAAAAGAAACGCTGCTGGCCATGAACAACCCGCAAGGGCTGGTTGCGGACGAGCTGGTTCAGGCCAAGCTCCTGCGCGCAATCTACAGCGATCGCCAGCTTGAAGAAGTGATGACCGATTTCTGGTTCAATCACTTCAATGTATATTCCGGCAAAGGCCCCGAGCGCCTCTTCTTGACCAACTATGAGCAGGAAGTCATCCGTCCGCACGCGTTGGGAAAATTTGAAGACTTGCTCGTCGCTACGTCAAAGAGTCCGGCGATGTTGTTCTATCTCGACAACTGGCTAAGTGTGGGTCCGGACTCCATGCGCGCTCTCGGAATTCCCGCTCATCCCGCTCGCAACGGGCCGCGCCGATTCCCGCCGAACCCGAACGCGAAACGAAAAGCCAACAACGGCCTCAACGAAAATTACGGCCGCGAGTTGCTGGAACTCCACACGCTCAGCGTGAATGGCGGCTACTCGCAACGCGACGTCACCGAGGTTGCGAAAGTCTTCACCGGGTGGACCATCGACAAACCCAATGACGGCGGCAGTTTCAAGTACGATCAGCGCATGCACCAGCCGGGCCCGAAATTTGTCCTCGGACATCGCGTCAAACCGAAAGGCGACGGCGAAGCCGAGGGCAGGGAAGTGTTGCACATGCTGGCTACCAGCCCGCAGACCGCGCATTTCATTTCTTTGAAACTCGCAGAGCGCTTCGTCTCCGACGATCCTCCGCCCGCGCTGGTCGACCGCATGGCCAAAACATTCGAGAAAAAGAAAGGCGACATTCGCGAAGTCTTGACGACGCTTTTTCATTCGCCAGAGTTCTGGGCCGACAGCACCTATCGCGCCAAAGTAAAAACGCCGCTCGAGTTCGTGGCCTCCGCCGTCCGCGCCACCGGCGCTGACGTAGATGACGCCATGCCGCTCGTGCGTCAGATCGCAAACATGGGCATGCCACTCTACAGTGCGCAGCCGCCCACGGGCTATTCCATGAAAGCCGAAACCTGGGTAAGTTCGTCTGCGCTGCTGACGCGCATGAACTTCGCGCTAGGATTTACGGCAGGAAAAATTCGCGGCGTCAAAGTGGACACAGCCCAGCTAGCAGGCAGCACGCAACCCTGGGGCGACGCAGGGCTTGTGCTGTCGGCCCTGGAGGCGAAGTTGCTAGCCGACGACGTATCGAAACAAACGCACGACTCAATCGCAGCACAAATAGATTCATCAACAAAACCGGGCAAGCCGCAGGATGCAAGCACGATTGCCGGCCTGCTACTAGGCTCGCCAGAATTTCAGAGGAGATGAGTGTCCAGGCGCTGGCTCCGGGTTTAGCCGCAAAGCGGCGTAAGACTGCAGCCCACGGCGCAAGCCGTGGGGAGGCAAGTAGGAAATGAACAAGCCCCAGAGGGGCGAAAGAGCCGTTCTCACGCAGGCTCTTCAGGCCAGAAGCTAAAAGCCAGAAGCTAAAAGCCAGAAGCTAAAAGCCAGAAGCTAAAAGCTAGCAGCTAGGAGCTAAAAGCTAGGAGCTAGCAGCTAGGAGCTAGGAGCTATTTATGATTACCCGTCGCATCTTTCTCCGCAACAGCGCGCTGGCCGTCGTCGGCACGGCCGCCGTGCCGAGCTTCCTTACCCGCGCGGCATTTGGCGCCATTGATGCGGGCATGAGCAATAAACGTCTCGTCGTTATCTTCCAGCGCGGCGCAGCCGACGGCCTGAACATCGTTGTCCCGCACGCCGAGCCCCAGTATTACGCCATGCGGCCCAGCATCAACATTCCGCGAAACGCAGTGCTCGATCTCGACGGCCGCTTCGGTCTGCATCCATCTCTGTCGGCGTTTCAGCCGCTCTGGCAGCAGGGACATCTCGCCATCGTGCACGCGGCCGGCTCGCCCGACACCACGCGCTCGCACTTCGACGCGCAGGATTTCATGGAGACCGGAACTCCCGGCGTGAAGGCTACCGATGACGGATGGCTCAACCGCTCTCTGCGCAACCTTCCGCCAACTCCACAAACTTCTCCCTTCCGCGCCATTGCGCTCGGGCCTTCACTGCCGCGTATCCTGAGCGGCGCCGAGCCCGCGGTCGCGATGAATAACATCAACGACTTTTCAGTTGGCGGAAGAAATCCCAAGCCTTCGCCTGCCGCGCTCGCATTTGAAGCCATGTACGACCACTCCTCCGACAGCGTGCTGCACGGCACCGGCGCAGAAACTTTCGATGCCGTGAAAATGCTCAAGGCCGCCGATCCCGGAAAGTACACGCCCGCAGCGGGCGCCAATTATCCCAAGGGCCGCTTCGGCGACGGTCTGCGCCAGCTCGCGCAACTCATCAAAGCGAATCTCGGCGTGCAGGTCGCATTCGCCGACATCGGCGGCTGGGACAATCACGTCAACGAAGGCGCCGTCGAGGGCCAGCTCGCCAATGTGCTCACCGATTTCTCGCAATCACTCGCCGCCTTCTGGACCGATCTCGGCGATCTAGGCGAAGACACGGTCGTCGTCACCATGTCGGAGTTCGGCCGCACCGCCCGCGAAAACGGCAATCGCGGCACCGACCACGGCCACGCCAACGTGATGTTCGTTCTAGGCGGCCCGGTGAAAGGCGGAAAAGTCTACGGTCGCTGGCCGGGCCTCGATCAATCACAACTCTATGAAGGCCGCGACCTTGCCTTGACCACAGATTTCCGACAGGTAATTGGAGAAGCGGTTGCGCGCCACATGGGCAACAAAAATCTCGCAGCCGTTTTTCCCGGCTTCGACAATCAACCAGGAGGATTCCTCCGCCTTTTGGGATAGTTGATCGAGCACGGTTCAGACAATTCTTTCCACTCCCTTGGGAGCGGCTGGAGCGCCGCATTCTTCACAATATTTTGCTAACGGCGACATTGTGCCCGTTCAAGCTTTGCTCTCTGCATCGATGTTTCTCATGACGAAGCGAGTACATCACGCAGAACGAAACCGCGTAAAAGCTCGCGGGAAAAACAACAAAGCTGGCCGGGGATTTGCCCGCGCTCGCTCCCCACAGAAAAGGCAGAAGGAATATGGCAACAGAAACCAATCACCACAAAGCCCGGTCCGCATCCAGCGGGGACAACCTCGAAGCGCCCTTTCAATGGTCTGCGTTGCTTGATGTCTCGCATCAGCCGATTCATGAACTAGAATCGGGGGGCCCAAACAAGAACACGCTGAAACATATCGGACCGCCGTGCTTCTCGATAGATGCGGCTCCTTTAGGCTGGCCACGAAAAGCGAAATACGCAAGCACAGCCTTAGCCGACAGCGCCACGACCGCATAAGCGCGAATCGAGCTAGTTACCTCATAGCATTTCCACCAGCACGTCGCCGTCTTCAATCTTCAACGGATACACCGCCACCTTCGCGTTCGCATTGTGCGCGACCGGCCGGTCTTTGGATCCTACGCCCAGCCGTGCCAGGGGCAGACGACCTTGCCGTTTTCAATCTCCCCTGCCCAGCGGTCCGCCGAGGTGCAGGCAAACATTGTCCATGGCGCTATAAGCTGCCATCCACGTTGGCAATGCAAATAGTTTTTCCACCGCAGGGAAATTCTTTGGCTCGTATCTGCAGCAGGAAGTTCGGATGCGCTAGTCAGCTTCACGAAGTTAGGCATATTGTTCAAATCGAATTGGAATCGAGCCGGGAAGGGCACGGCTTAGAGCGGTGCCGATAAGCATTTGAGCAGATCCGCAGCTTCAGCCGCTGGGTTTGCTGACCGCTGATGGCTGACAGCTGAAAGCTATTTCGGCTGCATCGTCTGCGCAATCATCACTTGCCGCTTGAAGTTCTCCACCATATTCGGATCCAGCCGCACTTCCGTCGGCTTCCGCGCCAGCGTCATGGTGTCAATCTTGTCCTGCAACTTGAGCAGCGCGTAAAAAAGATTTTCCGGACGCGGCGGGCATCCCGTCACGTACACATCCGTGGGTACAATTTTGTCAACGCCCTGCAGCACCGCATAAGTATTAAACGGCCCGCCCACCGACGAGCACGCGCCCATCGAGATCACCCACTTGGGGTCGGGCATCTGGTCGTAGATGCGCTTCACCACCGGCGCCATCTTCAGCGTCACCGTGCCGGCAACAATCATCAGGTCGCTCTGTCGCGGCGAAGGACGAAACACCTCCGACCCAAACCGCGCAATATCAAAGCGCGAAGTGGACGAAGCAATCATCTCGATTGCGCAGCAAGCCAGCCCAAACGTCATCGGCCAAACCGCCGACTTGCGCGCCCAGTTGAAGACGTAATCAACCGTCGTAATCAGAAAATTCTTTTCAAACTTATTCTGCAACCAGGCCATTGGGACCTTTCGAAGCGCTACATCAAAGCCCTACACAGGCAGTCTAGGTAAGCGCGGAAGCGGTGTCAAACGGCGTGCGCTCGGCTCAGCTCACGTAGCGGCGGACGCATTCGTCCGCCCAGCGTCCAAGATGAACTCCGAGATGAACCATGTGGGGACAGCCGCCCTCGGCTGTCCAGCGGCCGCCATCGTCAGTCTGTCGAAGGCGTCGTTTGGTGCGGGTCCGGCGGGACAGCGCGATAAACGGTTGTATGCGCCGGGATCGCGGCACCGACCAAAGCTCCGGCCGGCGCGCCAATAGCGATGCCCACCAGTGCGGCAATTCCCTTGTCGGAGCCGCCCAAGAAGCCGTGGCTCGAACCGGCTAAGGCGCCAATCGCCGCACCAATGCCGCCGCCGATTACAAGACCGATCACGGCATGCTCGCCGCGCCTGGGTCCGGAAGACGTGGAAACGCGGACGATGTCTTCGCGTTTGATCGACAGATCAGATCCCCCCTCCTGCAGTGTGAGCGACTCATCGGTCACGCTGATAAATTTTCCGGCGTGGCGCTGCATGCGGGGCCCGATCACTTCGATTCCCTGGCCACGCCTGAGACGATTCAAATCGGACCACGAGCCCTTGCCGTCTTCAGCCCACAGCCCGGAGGGAAGCGCGAGCAACAAAACGATAAACAAGCAGAGCCGCGAATTCATAAACCGACTCGGTTGTACTTTTCGACCTCCCAGCACCAGGAGTCGCTGGTCCAGACTTTCCGCCGCCTCGAGAATTGATTGAACCGCAACCGCATCATTCTTCATTTGTGGTTCCCCCCTACAGAACTAACCGTCAACTTGAATGTCCGCGCCGTGACGAATGAAGATGGAATCCGCTTCGCAGTACCCCACCTTTCGAGAACCGCAAACGATCCGGTAGCCTCAAGTCGTAATCGTCGCGGCAATCAACAGAACCAAAGGTAAGCCAGCCCCCGACGGATAGTCCATCACTGCTGGGGTTCGCCTTCGGCGATAAATATGCGGCTCTTAGTTGCTTGTTGCCGGAACGGCCGGATTGCCGCATAGGCTGGCGAATCGTACCACTCGTGCGCTTTCTCCACACTGTCGAATGCGATTATCACGATGGCGCCTTTTGGCGGTTCGCCCTCAAGACCCACGACCTTGCCGCCGCGCACCACATAGTGAGCGTTGAAGGATGCCAGTATCTGCGGTGCCTTCTCCGCATATTTCTGCAAGGCGCTGGAATTCGGGTCCGTTGCCTCGACTTCGGCGATCACATAGCCAGGTCGCGTTTTGGCTTGCTGTGCCTGAATTGCCCTGGCGCCAGCGACCCCTATCAAGACGCCAGCCAGAATGCACACCGCAACTTTCCAGTTTGCTCTCATAGATTCGTTATCCTCTGCGGCCTAGATTAGGTGGAGCATGGGGTCGCGTCAAGAAGGCACAATTACGGGTAGTGGGTCAGTCTGATTTCCACAGTTTGCCATAGTGCTTGCGGTGAGTAAGGTAAACCACGCCGTCATGCAAATACCGACCAAAAGGAAAGTCATGGACCAGTGAAACCAGAACGATGCTTGCGGGCTTGGGTGCTTTCGCAGTGCTTCGGAAAATGCACTGTCTAGGGAAAAGCCGGGAACACATAGATCAGGCCCACTAAACTTACCGCTGATACGGTTGCCCAGATTAAAAGTAGCAACCTCACCACTGCTCTCATTTAGCTCGCCTGTTCTCCGAGTGCTTTCAGGATAAGCCCCTTGTCAATCCGCTTTGTGGCGGATGCCGTCTCAGGCAGCAGACCGCAGAGTTCTTCGATGGTCCAGACGTGATTAGAGATTCCCGCTTCCATCGCCGGAGTGGCGCGCAACGTGGAGTGTACGCGGCAGAAGTTGTAATAGAGAAAAAACAGCGCAACCATGTGACGGTGATTTTCAACTTTCTTGGAGAACGCATTGGTGAGCCGAGTGAATCGCCGCATCCCCATGCGGAGCGTCAGGTTCGACCGCTCCACATAAGGTGTGCTCACATGCTTCGGATCGGGATCGCCACTCACAACTTTCATATCGCAGCCGATGCACGTTGGACGGGTGGCCCATCCTTCGTGATGTTTGTGTGAGCCGTTCCCACAGAGGGTGCCCCATCCGTGCGTTCTTTGCAAGGGTGGGACGCGACTCTGTGTATGCATGTATGGCCCGCCACGACGCTTCCTCTGCACTCCCCTCCCCTTTTCCACAGCCGTCCACAGAAACATTCCTGAGTTTTGTGACGAATAACCTTGACTGAGAATACAAAAAGCCCAGACTGGAACTGTGCGAGAAGCAGCCCATGTTGCAAAGTGCCGCAGAAGGATTGCTGCCCAATCCAATCGCCTCACCGCCGCCGCTAACTCTTTACAATGGAATATTTTGCCCCTAAGCCCTTTACTTCCAAGATTTTGCAAGGCGGCTGGCATATCACCCGTCCGCAACCACAACAAACAAAGGAATTTATCCAATCGATGTCAAAAAATGTTGATATACACCCCCCACCAGTTCCGAGCTTGGAAGGACTTCATTCGCTCCGCTAGAATGGAACGTTCTGTGGAACTGCTATGTCCCTGACCAAAGCACAAGCGCTGGAGATGTTCAACTCCGATGACCTGATCGGCATTGGGATGGAGGCCGACGCGGTGCGCCGCAGGCTTCATCCTGAGGGCACGGTCACTTACATCATCGACCGCAACATTAATTACACCAATTTCTGCACGGAGTACTGTACCTTCTGCGCCTTCTACCGGCCGCTGAAAGGACCGGCGGCCAAGGAAGGCTACATTCTCGACTTCGACACGATTTACGAGAAGATTCGCGAGACCGTCGAGCTCGGCGGCACCGGCGTGCTGATGCAGGGCGGCCTGCATCCAGATTTTAAAATTGACTGGCACGAGAAGATGCTGCGTGGCATCAAGCAGCGCTTTCCGCAAATCCATCTGCATTGCTATTCGGCCTCGGAGATTATTGCGATCGCGGAGTACAGCGCGCTCTCGATACGCGACACAATTCTGCGGCTGCGCGATGCGGGCCTCGATTCAATTCCCGGCGGCGGCGCCGAAGTGCTGGACGATGAAGTTCGCTACAAGATTGCGCGACTGAAATGTCTGACCGACGATTGGCTCAACGTGCATCGCACCGCGCACCAGATCGGCATGCGCACGACTGCGACCATGATGTTTGGCGTGGGCGAGAATTACGAAAATCTCGTCAACCATTTTCAGCGTCTCTATGAATTGCAGGAAGAAACCGGCGGCTTCACGGCGTTTATCCCATGGAGCTTTCAGCCGCAAAATACGGCGCTCGGCGGGCGGCACTGGGACGAGGCGACCGCCGTCGATTATTTGAAAGTGCTGGCCATCTCGCGAATTTATCTTTCGAACTTTCTCAACGTGCAGTCGAGTTGGGTAACGCAAGGATTAAAAGTCTGCCAGATGGGGCTGCGCTTCGGCGGGAACGATGTGGGCTCGGTGATGCTCGAAGAAAATGTGGTTCGCGCCGCGGGCGTGACCAACTGCACCACCGAAGAAGAATTGCGGCGAATTATTCGCGACGCGGGCTTCCGTCCCGCGCAGCGGGACACGCTGTATCGGCAATATTTTCTGAACTAAACGCGCTTCGCATGCGGCGATCAGAACTTGTCAGGAAAAAGAAAGACGCTGCGCGCCAGTTCCGATTGCAGCGTGGTCTCAGTGTAGTAGCGAACGAGAATTCCGTTTTTCCAAACCAGCAGATCAGGATTGCGGTCCGCAAAATTGTCCCAGTCATTACTAAGCCCATCATTATTTGAGAACTGCGCGTGAAAACGAGCCATGCGCTCGCGAATCAAGAAGAAATACGCGTGAGTGATGGTTTCGTGATACAGGCGAAACTTGCCGTGAGCGGCGGCGAAACGCTGCAAGGCGGCAGAGAACTTTTCTAGAGCTTGCAGCGGCGGGTATTGGCAGAGATACGCGAACGCAAGACGGACATGGTCGGCGTGGTGGAAGGAATCCTCGGGGACTGCATTCGACTCGAAGCGCTGAATCAGTTCTTCGTCGGTCATACTTCTCACGTCGCGCTCTCGCTGCTGCTGGCTGGAGTTTCGGCTGGATCCTCCATCCAAAATTGATAAACTTCGTCCAGCGCATGGTTGACGGTCCCATCGTTTTGCACGAGTCGTTTCCGCATAATCGAATGCGAGAACAAATCTGCGAGCGTCTGCTGCTCGCGCACGAAATAAGCATGGATTTCGTCGTGGTTCTTGCCGAACTTTTTCGAATATTCCAGTAAAAACTGCTGATCCGCTCTGGCTTCGATGCTACGCTTCCAGATGGTTTCGGGAGAAGCTTTTAGCAACAGCAATTTGCATCCGAGCGCGGCTAGACGGCGGTCGACAGATACAACGTCGGTCCACTTCACAACTCCGGGACGAACACAGTGTGTGAGGTGCAAAGTATCAACGATCACAAAACACCAGGGTGGCCTATGCTCTTGCACACTGGCGTGAAGCCACTGCAGCATGGTCACGATGCGATCGAGATGCTGCAGGTTCTGCGCGACCGTTAGCGTGCCGCGATCTTCCGGAAGCGCCAGCGGACCATAGGTATGCGACTGCGCGAGATGAATGAGGGTTCGAATCTTTCTGGGTGAGGCTGCGCCGACGTGACGACGAATCAGAGCATCGATCAGCGTCGACTTGCCAACGCCGGAAGTGCCCTCAACCAGCGGAGCTTTGAATGGAGCCATGGGAATCAGTTCCCGCCTACTTTCCCCAGGCGATGGCGAAGGCTGCGGCCGCGTAGATGACCACGTTGCCGACGTTGTACGCGCCGTGCAAAAGATGAATCAGGATCGCGAATATGAACACGGCCAGCAGCAGCCATGCGCCGCGGATGGTTGTGCGGGGAATGAGCAGGAGGATGCAGCCGAGGATCTCTCCCCATCCCAGCAACAGGCGGATGAAGCCGGGCATGTGAGTTGCGGCGAAGCCGTGGGCAGCGCTGGGCATTACGAAGAGCACAGCTTCGACGAGAACGACGATGCCAAGGGTCCATTGCAGAACGGTGAGACCGATTTTGGATTTTAGGAAACTCATAGGATGCTCGCCTTTTATTAGCTTTTATTCTGGCCTTTCATTCTTTGCTTTCGTTTTTTTGCGAGGCGCGGGGATTTTGCCTTGATTTCCTGCAGGAGATGGCTGGCGGTGGAATCGAGATCGAGATGGTAGAACTTTTTCAGGTCGCGGATGCGTTCGAGCGAGGCTGGGCTGAAGGGAGTTTTGCCGTCGAAGGCGTGGAGCACAATGCCTTCGAGGACGTCGCCCAGAGTCATGTCGTGGTATTCGGCGAACGCTTTGAGAACTTTGAGGATGCGTTTTTCGATACGGACGCCGGTTTGCACGCGCTCGATCAACAGTTTGGAATCGTCAACCATGTGTACCAATGTACCAGTGTATGTCGGTACATGCAAGAGCTCTACCGCGTCCCGCAGTTGTGTGCTTTGCCTAGAAGCAGGTCCCTCCACTGCGCTCGCATTCGCTTCGCTTCGGTCGGGATGACAGAGTTGGGAAATGGTTTCGAGAATCGCGGTTGGGCCGCGGCAAGAAGCAGGTCCCTCCACTGCGCTTGCCATTCGGCAAGCTCCGGTCGGGATGACATGGCTTGAGGCGAGGGCGTTGTTTATAATCGCCCTTCACGGTTCAGGCGGAATTTCTGCGCCTTGCGGCGCGAAACATTCCTAAACAAATCTTTTCTAAGCAATCTATTTTGAAAAGGAAGCCATTGGGACTCGACGACGAGATTTACAAGCTACGGCGCGAAAAACTCAAGCAGATTGAGGCGCTGGGGCAGGCTACGTATCGCAGCAAGTATGAGTTCACGCATACGCTGGAGGAGATTCTCGCGAAATATTCAGAGAAGAGTGGCGAGGAACTGGAAAAGGAGCGCGTGAATGTACGCGTGGCCGGGCGGATTATGGCGATCCGGCTGATGGGCAAGGCGGGTTTGCGCATCTGCAGCAGGGCGGGAAACGGCTGCAGATTTATGTGAAGAAGGATGCGGTGGGAGAAAAGGGGTTTGAGTTGTACAAACTGCTCGATCTGGGCGACCACGTTGGGGTGAGTGGATATTTATTTCGTACGCGAACCGGCGAGTTGAGCGTGCATGTGGAGGAAATCACTTTTTTGAGTAAAGACCTGCTACCGTTGCCGGAGAAGTGGCATGGGTTGACCGACGTCGAGTTGCGATACCGGCAGCGGTATGTCGATCTGGTGATGAATCCGGAAGTGCGTGAAGTTTTTGTCAAGCGGACGAAGCTGGTGCAATCGATGCGGCGGACGCTGGATGCGCATGGATTTGTCGAAGTCGAGACGCCGATGATGCAGCCGATTGCGGGCGGGGCGGTGGCGAAGCCGTTTGTGACGCACCACAACACGCTGGATATGGATCTTTATTTGCGGATTGCGCCGGAACTTTATTTGAAGCGGCTTGTGGTGGGCGGGCTGGATCGGGTGTACGAGATCAACCGCAATTTTAGAAATGAAGGATTGGGTTGGCGGTGGAATCCTGAGTTCACCATGCTGGAGTTTTATCAGGCTTACACGGATTATCAGGGTGTGATGGATTTGACGCAGGAGATCATCACCCAGGCGGCGAAGGATGTGACGGGCGGAACGAAAACAAAGTGGGGCGATGCGGAGATTGATTGGGCGAACTGGAAGCGCATGACGATGCGGGAGGCGATTATTCATTATTGGCCGGAAGCGGCGGGAGTGAAGCCCGCGATGAGCGAGTTTGGGTCGCCAGAGGGTGTGAAGAAAGTAGTGGAGCGATTCAATTCCGGACACGCGCACATGGCATACGATCCGAACGAGCCGATGGGGAAGACGATTGCGTCGTTATTCGAAGCAGTGGCCGAGGAGCATCTGACGCAGCCGACGATTATTTATGAATATCCGACAGCGATTTCACCGCTGTCGAAGCAGAAGCCGGAGGAGCCGGAGTGGACCGAGCGCTGGGAGATTTTTGTCGGAGGTATGGAGATTTCCAATGGGTTCAGCGAGCTGAACGATCCAGAGGACCAGCGGCGGCGATTTGAAGGGCAGTTACAGGAACGCGAACGCGGGGACGAGGAGGCGCACCAGATGGATGAGGATTATATTCGGGCGCTGTCGTATGGAATGCCTCCGGCGGGTGGGGTGGGGGTGGGTGTGGACCGGCTGTGCATGTTGCTTACCGATTCGCATACCATTCGGGATGTCATTCTTTTTCCGTTACTTAGGCCGGAAAAGGCTTTAACCACAGAGGGCACGGAGAACCCAGAGGAAAATGGCGAGGGAATCTAGTTAAATACTGTGATTAGTGTATGGACCGTTTTTATACTTTTTTGTCTAATGTTTTCGAGGTTGGGGCTCTGAAATTGGCAGCGCTACCGTAGTGTTCCGGTGATCCGGACATTGGGTCGGTAGCGCTTTGCTGTTTCTGCCGGAGCCCTCCGCGGGCTAAAGCCTTCCTGGATAATCGATAGCGGCACGGCTGAAGCCGTGCCCTGATGCGAATCTCGCCTGCTTTGTACGAATCGATCGGGCCGTTTTTTGGCAGGACCAGGTTTGGTTACGGCAGGTAATAACGGAACGAAGTCATCACCATATTGTCGAGTCCCTCCGGCGACACGCCGACGCCTGGCGTGAAGCCTTTCCCTGACCAGGTTTGACGCGTGATGTAGGAGTACTGTGTGCCGAACTGGAAGCGGCCCCGCGGCCCATTGTAAAAGCGATACCAGAAGCCGCCCGTGTACTCGGTGAGAGCCCGCGTGTCGGCGGTGCAGTTGGCGAGCGAGGTTGGCGTAAAGCCGGTGTTTACCGTAGGCGGCAGCTCGGTGTAGCAACCGTAGTTGTTGAACTGCGGCGCGCCATAACCGACTTCCTTGCCGGTTAGGGGATCAAAATCGGCGGCGCGGGCGGCATACTCGACTCCGTCGTAGGTGTAGAGATCGAGCTTCTTGCCGTGCCACTCGAGGGTAGCCAGGCCCTGAAAACTCTTGATCGGATCGACAGTTCCATTCGCATGGATGGAAACATCGGAGAGCTGCCCCACAGAATAACGCCCGATGCCGCTGCCGCCGAAGCCGTGCACACCAAAGACAATGTGATTGTCGAAGAAGTGCCAGCGAGCGCTGGCGCCAAAACCGCCGGCGTTCTTAGAAGCGTTAAACGCACCCGCCGCGCTGGGACCGGTTCCCACTCCATTCGGGCAAGGCCCGGTCGTCGCCGTGCCGGTGAGTACTACCTGTCCGCAGGGAAATATGCGATCGGTGAAGCGCGTGAATAGACCCACAATCTCATAGTGCCCGAAGCCGGGTTCGAAGGCGACTTTGGCGATGACGTCCGGGGAAGGATTAAAGGTATATGTGGAGCCGGTGTTGAAGCTGTTGCTGGCGCCGGCTTGGCCGAGCAGGAAATTGGTTTCGTTTCCGTGCGTGGTAAGCGTGCCTTCGGAGTTTCCTATGGCCGCCGCGATCCACACTTTGTCTCCGAAATCCTGGGTGACGCGGACTTCCAATTGGCGGCCAGAAGTGAAGCCCACGTTGTACACGGAATCAATCGTTTTAGGACGAGCGTCGTTGGTTCGACCCAGGTCATCGTCAGGCGAAATTCCGCGTCCGTTCTCGGTCACCAGGCTCCACATCTGGCCAGCGACGAAGCTCAAACCGTGATTGAACTTGGCCTGTCCCCAAGCCTGGCGAAGACGAAGAGTGTAGCCGTTGGTTTGAGTTGAGGTCGAGGTCACGCCGGCAGAGAGAAAGTCGGCCGAGATGTAGCTGGACAAATCTACATTCTTCATGCGCCCATCGGCAAAAAAGGTGATCTTGGATTGACGCGCGGATCCAAAAAACTCCGGCACCTTGCTCTGTGATGCACCCGGCATGGTGAGCGAGTTAAAGGGAGTAGACATGTCGGCGCCCAGCGCTCGCGAGCGGCGAACAAATTCGCCAGCGGCATAACCGCCGGGAGTGATGTTGATGCCGCGGAAGTGGATGGTAAGCGGGCCCTCCATGGGACCGGAGATGGGCTGCGTATCCTGCGGGTCTTGCAAATTGAGTACGGGGCTGTTCGCGGCCACGTGCGGAGGCGCTGCCGGGTTGGCAAGCTCCGCCACCTGGGCTTGCGGTGCGGGCTGAGCGGATGGGAGGTCAGACTGGTTGGTTGCAGCGGATTGTTGAGCTTCTTGCCACGCCTGCTGGCGCTCGAGTTCGCGGGTCAAGCGTTTGATTTGCAGTTGCTGGGCGGCCAAAGCATCCCTTAGCGCTTGGAAATCGGCGGCGGTAGGAGCGGGCGGAGCCGGCGTGGCTGCGGCGGGAGATGGGTTGGGGCCGGGACCCAGGTTCGAAGCGGTCTCCGATGCGGCTTGGGTTTGCGCTGCGGCTGCGGTGGAAATTACCAAAAATGTGAGGGTGGTTAGAAAGAGGTTGCGGTGGAATTTCATGACTTGCAGTCTTCTCCGTGTTGAGTTCCGGCGGTTGTAATTTCAAGATGAAGCAGAAGGCCGATTGCGCCCCAGTCGGACCTTCGTCCTTCAGTTTGGAAATCTTCGTCGAAGGCGCGCCACAAAGTCAAGTGTATCAATAGACTTTATTAACATAGAAGACAATGCAACTGAAGTTCCATTTAAGGCAAGGGATGTAGCAGCGATTAAGGCCTTAAATAAAGGATTCGGAGGGAATGTCGGTGCGCGTGGCCCTGATGGTGTGCAGAGAAATGCAGCTTAAGGGAGCAGAGTTGCGCTAGTGGCTCAGTCTGACGGTTTCGGCCGATGGTCCGGGGTGGGTCGTGCCGAAGGGAGGTCAGGCGGAAACGCGAAGAACTGAGACGGTAACGTTATCCGGGGCGCCGCGGTCCAGAGCCATTTTTACCAGGGCACGACAAGCATCGGCGGGGGACCCTTCCGCGCTTGCGGCCAGATCGCGATCCCCGACCAAACTCCAAAGGCCATCCGTACAGAGGATGAGCGAGTCGCCTTTTTGCAACGAAACAGGAGCGTGGGGAGCGTCGGGTACAACCACGCGTCCGCTGCCGAGCGCAGCGGTGAGGATGTGGCGTTGCGGGTGGAACTGGGCATCTTCCAAGCGTACGATGCCGGTTTCAACCAGCCTGCCAACGTAGGAGTGATCGCGGGTGAGGCGGGAAATATTTGCTCCGCGAACGTGGTAGAGGCGGCTATCGCCCACATGAGCGAAGTGGAGTTCGTGGCCGACGACGGCGAGAGCGGTGCAGGTGGTGCCCATTCCATAAAATTTGGGATGATCGACGGCATAGCGCTGAATACTGCGGTGAGCGGTGGAAAAGGCTTCGAGCAAAGTAGTTTGAGGATCGGGGCCAAAGGCGTGATCGTAGGCGTGACGGACGGTCTCTACGGCGAGTTGGCTGGCTTCGTGGCCGCCGTCATAACCGCCCATGCCATCGGCGATGACGGCGAGACGGCCTTTGAAACGGAACTCGTCGTCTGAGTCGGGCTCCCAGTAGAGGTATGAATCCTCATTGTTGGGGCGCTGGCGGCCTACGTCACTTAGGCTTGCGGCTTCGATTCCCGGCCTGATGGTTTTGCAGTCGACTGCCATAGCTGAAGAGCGAAGTTTATCTTTGCAATTTAAACGTGTTCGGCGAAATTAGTGTCGAGCAAATTGAGTTCGGTTCGGGTCATTATATAGGTCGTGACCTCGAGGGATTGGTTATGCGCGAGGCGCGTTGGTTGCGGGAGATTCTTTCCTTCGCCTGAGAACGGCTTCGGTCAGAATGACTCCGATAATGGATGACGGAATCAAGACAAAGGCCGACGCCATCGTGAAGAAGCGAATGTGCAAAAGGTATCACTTAAACTGTCGGTGGGGACATCGAGTTGAGTTTTGTCCGTAAAACGGAACAGCACAAGCCGAGTGGTTTCTCGAGGTTGTTGCCCAGTGGGTACTGTGAAGAGCAAAAGTCTGGAAAGAATATTGTTGATCGTGGCCACTCTCATG
Organism: uncultured Acidobacteriaceae bacterium; assembly: GCA_963801885.1. Lineage (GTDB taxonomy): Bacteria > Acidobacteriota > Terriglobia > Terriglobales > Acidobacteriaceae > Sulfotelmatobacter. The sequence continues at coordinate 43,611 of CAWDGL010000006.1, read as the reverse complement.
GCGCTGACCGCGCCTTGCCTGGCGCAAGGGAAGCGGGTGTGGGTGCTGCGTTCGCCGGGACAGATGATTGAGTACGACTTGAGCACCTTTGCGGTGAAGCAGACGGTGAAGGTTCCGGAGGAAGCGGTGCAATCGCCGGCAAACATTGCGGTGAATCGTGAGGGACAGATTCTGTACGCGCCGACGATATCGCTGCCGCTTTCGGATGAAGATATTGCGACAGCGCACAAAGCATGGTTTTGGAACGGGCACAGTGCGATGACGATCGCCCTGGGAGTGAAACATGAGATTCAGGCCACGGGATCGAATCAGGCGGTCACGGAATTGGCGCCGGCGGTTTATTTATCGGCGGATGGAGAACATTTGTTGTGGTTTGCCAATCGGGAGCGGCGGTTGGTGCGCGATGGCCTGGATCTTTCAACGACTACCAGTTGGCAGGCGTGGCAAACGGATCTGAGCGGGAGCGGGCGGGAAGAATTAGTTGCGGTGAATTTTCCGGAGTGCCGCTGTGAGACGGGGGCGTGCGAGGAGCATTGTCCTGTAGGCGTGGTTTGGACGCCGGAGCCGGGCGTTGGGAAATTTATTTTGATGACGCAGTTTGTCGCGGGACAGACTGCGCCCGAGTATAAAGCGAGCATGCGCTATCGCGAAGAAGGCGGGAAGTGGACGGGCGAATCTCTGCCCGCGGCTTTAGAGCGAGTGCTGGACGCGGCGCCGGATGGGAGCGTGATTGTGGAAGCGATTCCGGATACGGGTTGCTGCGGTTGGGCGAACCAGAGCGATGATCAGACGCTGGTGCTGGGCAATGGCAAGAAGCTGACGGTATTTGACGAGTTGGAGTCGTATAAGAATTCCGATTACGATGTGAGTTTTTTCACTTCGAATGCGAAGCTGTCGCCCGCCTTGGGATCGGTGGCAATGACGATTGTTTCCACCGCGCAGCCCAACAAGCCGATTCAATTGGCGGAGCAGGGAGACGCGAATCCGGAGGAGTCGCAGCGAATTCGGAAAGCGCTGACGGAATTGCCGGCTGTAGAAGTAAAGAGTCTGGAAGATAGTTCGAGGAGAGTGACGCGAGTGCCACATGCAACTTTGGTGGGATGGATCAACGAGAAAGAATTGCTGATCGTGGAAGATCATGTTCTCGTGGTTTATAACGTGGCGACGGGGGCGCGCCGGAAGTCGAGCGTGCGGGTTGAGGATGCCGGGCGAGTGTTTCTGCGTTGAGGTAATGGAATATGACGCAACAGAAAGCCGCTCCATCGGAAGCGGCCTTGTGTGCGACTCGTTTGTTTGCAGTTCTTTCTTTTAGAAGTCGTGAAACTGCTAAGGCTGTAAGTTCCCCTTCATCAGCTTGGGTTCGGAAGGAATGTCGACTTTCGGATTATCTTCGGCAGTAACGAAAACTTCGAAATCCTCATTGCGGACGGTTTCTTCGAAATGGCCCTGCAGTTTGTCATTCACCATCAGTTCCCCTCTATTTTCCGGTGCTTTGTCGCGTGCCTGGGTCCACACGACGTAGGTTTGTTTGCCAGGACTTAAAGCCCCGGGTTTAGCCAGGTGAAACACTTCGACCTTGAGCTTAAGGTTTCCGTTCTTGTCTTTGCTCAAGTGCGCCTTGCCGGCAGCTGCCGGGACACTTGCGTCCGCAGTGAGTCGAACGTCGGAAGCACGCGTTAGGCCGCCAAGGGCGAAGAAAGTTAAGGCCGCGCATAAAGTGATCATCCAATTCTTTTGGGTTTGCATCATCTTCATCTGCATTATCTTGTTCCTCTTCTCTTTGGGTGTGTTGCTTAGAATAAGTCCTTTGTGGGTTGCATACTGAGCAAAAGGGAACACAGTTGAGAATATTTCGCGAATGGGGCCAATGGCACCCCCCGGTCGCGCGCGAGCTTCGCGGGCAAGTTCTTTCCCATAAAAGGAATGCGGCTCCGGCATGATTTGAGGATTGACAAGCCGAGACGCGGCCAACATAATTCGTCGCACTTTTTGAGTTTCTACACGGAGCGGAATGCTCGCAGCGATCAATGGAGAGCGGGAAGACGACGCGAGGGAGTCTTCACGGCCACTCCACTCGAGGAAAGTTTTCTTAGCGTCTGTCGCGATGGTGGCTCTGCTTGCGGTGATCGCCATTATTCGAATCGTTTCCAGTTACTCACACACGGCGCAGGGATTCGATGAGCCAGCCCATGTGGGCGCGGCGATCGAGTTCTTGGACAAAGGAACGTATACGCTTGATCCGGTGCATCCGCCGCTATCGCGCATTGCCATCGGCATTCCTCTTTATCTCGATGGCGCACGCTACCCCAATATCGCTGGACCTGACGGGCGCGACTACAACGTGGTTGGCGACGCCGTGCTGAATCAGTCAGGACACTATTTGCGAAGGTTGATATTGGCGCGGTTAGGAAATCTTCCATTCTTTGTGTTGGCTTGCGTAGTGGTGTTTCTGTGGGCATACAGTGAATTTGGAAATTTCGCTGCAGTGGCAGCGGTGGCTCTGTTTACGACGCTGCCAATTGTTCTGGCATTCTCAAGCCTGGCCTACACCGATATGGCAGCTGCTTCGACACAGGCGGCAGCCTGCTGGGCCTTTGCCGTTTGGCTCGACAGGCGGAACATGCGGGCGACGCTGTGGATGGGGCTGGCGGTTGGATTAGCGCTGCTGGCGAAGGAGACGGGCTGCTTATTTCTGCCGGCGTGCTTTTTCAGCATGGTGATTGTGAAATGGCTGCTTGCGCATTCTAAAAAGACGTCCCCGGTTCAAACCAACGAGATTCGATCAGGCGATGTCTTGTCGGATAGAAGGACCGAACCTAAGAAGACCGAACATAAAAAGACCGTCAAGCAAATTGTGCTGGCTGCGGCTCTCGTGTGCGTTGTGGTTTGGGCGGGCTATGGATTCTCGGTTGGCCATCTCAGAGAGAGCTTGCAGCTCTCGCCAGGGTCGACGATCTCGTTTCATCATTTGCCCGGTCCGGCGCGGAGAATTGCCCGCGCAGTGGTGGACCACGACCCGCGAGTGCCGGCCCCCGCATTGCTGACGGGAGTACGGACCGCATGGTTTTTGAATCAGGGCAGCCCTCCGTCTTATCTTCTTGGCCGGATCAAGAAGGGAGGCTGGTGGTATTTCTTTCTGGTGGGCGTGGGAGTGAAAGCGCCGATTCCGTTTCTTATTCTTCTCGTTCCCGGCTTGCTGGCGATTCGGCGCGCGGCGCTGGACGGGCGCTGGACTGCGTTGGCGCCAGCTGTGTGCGCTGCTGCCGTCTTTTTGGTGACGATGCCGGTGAAATATAACGCCGGAATGCGGCACGTGCTGGTGGTTTTTCCGCTGTTCGCAATCGTTGCGGGCAGTGGTTGTTCCTATCTTTGGCAGCTGGGATCGGGACGTAGGGCATGGGGGCGCGCAGCTTTAGTTGCATTGTTGTGTTGGCAGCTCGTTTCGACGGTGCGCGCGAGTCATGACACCATCGCCTACTTCAATGAATTTGCGGGCAGCGATCCAAGCAAGATTCTGGTATCGGGATGTGACTTCGATTGCGGGCAGGATTTGTTCGCGTTGTTGCGCGAACTTCAGACCAGGCACGTATCTCACGCCAACTTCGCGTTGTGGACGAGCGCGGACATGGGAGCAATTGGGTTTCCACCATTCGATATTCCAGAACCCTACCAGCCGGTGACAGGCTGGTTCGCGATTAGTTTGCGGGCATGGCGGTTTGGAGATTTTAGAAGGCATCCGTTTCACGAGCCGTATCCACAGGATGCGTTTGACTGGCTAAGGCAGTATCAGCCGGTGGCGAGAGTGGGGGAGACGATTCTGCTTTATTACATTCCCGCGAAGCAGCCGCGGTGAAATGTGTTGCGGCTATTTCGCACGCTGTGCCCGCTAAATTCGTATTTAGGGAGATCCTTCACTCCGCCTGAAGTGCGGCTCCGTTCAGGATGACGCCGGCTCGGTGGCGATGCTACGGTTCGGAGCGGTGAACGCCATCACGGGTGGCGACTACGATAGTCATGCTACGCTCGATTTCTTTTTCGCTGACCTGCCCAGTAAATCGTCCAGCCTAGAAGGTTTGCTCCCAAAACGACTCCGGCAATTTTTATGGAATACCTTGACTGGCTTTCGACTTCGATCACCGGGAAGATTGAGAGCGCGACGAATAATAGGGTCACAAGAAATCCTGACGCCGCGGCGACGCGAAGGGTGATGCCGGTGCGGATTCCGCGGGCTTTCGGCGCCAGCAATGGAATCGCGAAGAGCGCCAGATAAGCGATGCCATAAAATGTGAAGCCCCAGGTGAGCAGAAGTTCGTAGGATTCCTGTTCGCCCACGCCGATGAGTGCGGCCATGCTGGCGGCAAGCGTTGCGCCTCCGAGAAAAAGAATTGAGTTCACTGGCGTTTTGTGGCGTGCATGCAGGCGTGAGAACCATGGCGGTAGCAAATGGTCCCAGCCGGCGGTCATGGGCAGGCGCGCGCTGCCGCTGAAGTAAAGGCTGAAGGTCGAGAGGTAGTTCGCCAGCAGAAGAAAAATGGCGACGGGAACGATGACAGCGCCGAGGTTGCCGAAGCCGCGGCGCAAGGCTTGCGGGATGGGACCGATCACGTCGATGGCGTCGGGCGAAACGTAGAGCAGGATTGCGCTCGTCGTGAAAATATAAATCAGTGCGATGACGGGCGCGGTGATTAGGATCGAGCGGCCAATGTTGCGGGCTGGGTTGCGGGATTCTCCGGCGAAGATGGCAACGTATTCGAAGCCGCTCAGAGCGCCGAAGGTCATTTTGCTAAAAACGCTGAGCGTGAAAACAGTGAGGGGTGGGGCGACCATGCGCAACGGATGAAATGCGGCGAGAGCTCCGTTGTGGAGATTCATCAGTGGAAGGTTAATGAGTACGGCAACAGTGATGAGCACTGCGATGCTGCCGGCATTGTTGAACCATTTACCGATTCTGAAGCCGATGGCAGCCAGCAACATTTGCGCTGCGATCAGGATTACAGACGCTGCCAGGACGGACCACTTATTGTCTGCGATCCAGGCCAGGGACGGCACGGCGTAGCCGATGAAGGTTGTGGTCACGAGTCCGATGACCGCGACATAAAGCATGATGAAGAGCCACAGATTCCAGGCGACGAGAAATCCGATTTGGTCGCCGAAGGCCAGGCGTGCCCATTCATAGAGGCCGCCTTCGAGCGGCATCAGGCGATTGAGGTCGATCACTACGAATGCCAGCGGGATAAAGAAGAGAAGTATGGCGGAGAGCCAGAGCACGACGTGGGCTGGACCGGCTTTGACGGCGGTGCCGAAAAAATCTGGGACGACTACGAGAAGAATTTGGGCCAGGATCAGATCGAGGAGGGTGAGTTCTTTCTTCAGGCCAGCGCTATGGGAGCGGATGGTTTCTGCTGATTCGAGGACGGGAGTGGGTTCGGTGGCCAAGGTGGGCTTTCAGAAGTGGAATGTTAGTTGTGCTCATTCAAAACCGAGATTCCTCCGCCCCTCGCTTTCGCTCGGGGGTCGGAATGACAAAGTGTTTGCTTGCGATCTGACAGCTGACAGCTGATCGCTGGTAGCTCGTTCATTTCTTTTCTGCGGGTTTCAATAGAAGGTCCTGGAAGTCGAAGCTGAAGTCGGCTAACGGCGAAACCGCGGCCATTTTCGCGCTGTCGATGCTGCCATCTGGATTAAGAGAGAATGTGATGAAGGCGTCTTCGATGTTGCGATCGCGCCAGTGGGCCTTAAACGTGTCGTGCTGCCAGGGTTGCAGGTCGCCGATCATGGTCGGGGTGTGATCGAAAGTGATGACCAGGCCAGCGTTTTCTGTGCGAATGGTGATGGGGCCGTACCAGGCGTCGTTATAGACGCCGGCATATTTTTCCAGAGGAAGGGAAGGCTTAGAGTTGGCGGCGCGGCCGGCTTCAGCTTTCTTCATGGTCTCGGCGGCATCTTTTTCACTCGTGTCTTCACGAGACTTGAAGGCGGCGATCCAATCGGTGGGCCGCAGACGGAAGTAATAATCGAGCACGTGATAAAGGATGGATTCGAAGGCGCCACCTTCTTCTGCGTTGGTGAGAATGACGACGCCGAGATTTTCGTCGGGCACAAGCATGACGCGAGAGACAAATCCGCCAACGCCGCCGGTGTGGCCGACCAACTTGCGGCCGTGGTAGTCGCGCAGGGTCCAGCCGAGGGCATAGTCGGCGAAATTGGCTTTGAGCGCGGCAAGTCCGGGTGGAGGATCGCCGATGGGGAGAATGGTTTGCGGTGTCCACATTTCTTTGGAGCGTTGCTCGCTAAAAAGGCGGCCTTCGCGGTCGAGGAATTTGCCGCGATTCAACTGCAGTTGCACCCACTTGGCCATGTCGGCGGCGCAGGAGTTGATGGCGCCAGCGGGGCCGGCGTTGTCGAGTATTTCAAAGGGACGGACAGCCAGTTTGCCTTCCATGCGCGTGTGAGGGAAGGCGACGTTGTCGGTGGGCTGAATGTTGGCGTTGCTGACATTAGAATGAGTCATGCCCAGCGGCGTGAAAATGCGCTGGCGAATGTAGTCGTCCCAGGAAATGCCGGTGACGGCGGGAATGATTTGTCCTGCAGTCATGTAGAGCAGGTTGTCGTAGGCGTAATGACTGCGGAAACTGGAAGCAGGCTGCATGAAGCGCAGCTTATAAATAATTTCTTCGCGAGAATACGTGGTGTGCGGCCAGAATAGGAGATCGCCTTCCCCGAGTCCCATGCCGCTACGATGAGTGAGCAGGTCGCGGATGGTCATTTCGTGGGAGACGTAGGGATCGTACATGACGAAACCGGGCAGACGTTGATAAACGGGATCGTCCCAGGAGAGTTTGCCTTCGTCAACTAACGTGGCGAGAGCCGCGGTGGTAAAGGCCTTCGTGTTGGAACCGATACCGAAAAGAGTGAATTCATCGACGGGAGTAGGGTCTCCGAGTTTGCGGACGCCATAGCCTTTGGCGACGAGAATCTTGCCGTCTTTCACGATGGCTACGGCCATGCCGGGAACGTCGAAAGTTTTCATGGACGTAGCGACGTAAGAGTCGAGATCGGTGGGCGCGGCCGATTGTGCGTTGGCAAAGGTCAACAGGGCCAGAATGACGATGATGATCGAAAATGCTTTCGGTCGAATGAGCGGCATGCGGCTCTCCAATCGTTAACTTGAGTGGTTTAGTGCGAAAATTAGTAAGCGAAGATTAAAACACGGGCGAAAGCGATCATGCAGACTTATCTTCTGGAGCGGGAACAATGGTTGCCGAGTCCGGTCGGTGAGGTCTTTGCCTTTTTCTCAAGGCCGGAAAATTTGCAGGTGCTTACCCCGCCGTGGCTTGACTTTCGCATGGTGGAAGCGCCCGCCAATCTGGCGGTGGGATCGTTGATTCGCTATCGGCTGCGCTGGCATGGAGTGCCGATCCGGTGGACCACGGAAATCAGCGAGTGGAATCCTCCGCAAGGATTTGTCGATCGCGCCGTCTCTGGTCCATACGCAATGTGGAATCATGAACACTGGTTTGAGACGAAGGACGCGGGGACTACGATGCGCGACCGCGTGACTTATGCGCTTCCTCTAGGATGGGCCGGGCGCGTCGCTCACTGGCTGCTGGTGAAGCGCGACGTGGAAGAGCTTTTTGAGTTTCGCACGGAGGCAATGCGGCGTTTATTTCCAGCTTGAATCGTAAGGACATCATGGTTTCCAAGGATTTTATTTTTTGGGAAGTGGATGTGCAGGCGGACTTCATGCTGCCCGGAGGAAAACTTTATGTGCCGGGAGCGGAAAAGTTGATACCGAATATCCGGCGGCTTACGGATGCCGCGCGACAGGGGCGGGTATTTTTAGTTTCGCATGGATGTTTCCACGCGCCGGATGATCCAGAATTCAAAATGTTTCCACCGCATTGTGTGAAGGGAACGGCAGGAGCGGAATTGATTCCGGAAGCGGTGACGGAAAAAGTTGCGCGGGTGCCGAATGATGCGGACGCGAAACTGCCGGAAGATTTGTTGCAGTATCAACAGGTGTTGCTGGAAAAGCAGACGCTGAATATTTTTGAGAGCCGGCACGCGGACGCTCTGGTGGACCGGCTCGAAACTGATGCTGAGTTTGTGGTGTTTGGGGTGGTTACGGAGTACTGCGTTAGCTTCGCCGTAAAGGGGTTGCTGGAACGCGGCCGCCGCGTGGCTGTGGTGCGAGATGCGATTGAAACTTTGAAATCAGAAGAGGGAATAGCGATTCTAGCGGAATTGCAACGACTGGGAGCGAGGCTAACCACCACGGACGAGGCTCTCAATGCTTTGAAAATGCGCTAAGCGCTGAGAGCCTGTCCGTCTTGCTACGTCTTGCAGCTTGCGACGTTTCGAAAGCAAGGCTGCTGCCCGAGACGATTCGGGATGGCGAATTTAGTGATGATTGTGTCGCCAGGTCCAGTATTCTTTTTGTTCCTCGGGAGGAAGTCTGCGGAAATCGCGGTGCGGATCGCGGTGGGTTTCAGCGGCCCAGCGGTTGTAGTAAACCACCTCGTCATGGTTCCACACGTGATAGTCCGTGTAGTAGGGGTCGTAGACCCGATAGTAGTGATGCTCGCAGGCGATTCCGGCCAAAGATGCAGTCAAAGCGGCCGCCAGCAGCAGTAAACTCAGCGGATGCGAACCACGGCTCATGTTTGTCTCCTTGCAAAAAGAAACACTTTTCAGGCTCATTAGTTGCCGAAAAAAGCTTTGTGGTTTCACAAAAGTGTAACTTGCGCGGTTAATTTGCAGAGGTGTTTGAATTTTCTCAAATGCTTCGCAATCCGAGCGATTGTAATAAACTACAGTGTCTTCGGGGACAGGAGATTTGCGATTGACTGATCCGTTGCGCACGTTGCTCGATTTGCCAGAGCAGGAAAAGGCGGAGCGCGGGCTGGAGCATACGCCGCGTGAAATCTGGCATCAGCCCGATACGTGGATGAAAACGTACCAGCGCTGCCGCGAGCGCGGTGCCGGGCTGCAAGACTGGCTAAGGCGTGCCGGAATCGGCCGCGGCAATACTTCTTCGCCCACTGTTTATCTGGTGGGCGCGGGAACGTCGGACTATACGGGCCGGGCACTGGCAGGATTGCTGGGGCGGCGATGGAGTTGCGAAGTTTGGGCGATTCCGAGCACGACTCTGCTTACTGAATTTGAGCAATTCCATCGCCCGGGCAAAGAATATTTCTGGATTTCGTTTTCACGCTCGGGCGAGAGTCCGGAAGGCGTGGCGCTGCTGGAGCAGGCGATCGAGCAGCATCGCGAGATCCGGCACTTGGTGGTCACTTGTAATGCGCAGGGAGCCATGGCGCAGCTTTGTTTGCGACATGCGGATCGCGCCACAGCTCTGGTGCTGGACGACGAGGTAAACGACCGCGGGCTGGCGATGACGAGCTCGTTCACAAACATGGTGCTGGCGGGACAATGCCTGGCCCATCTGGATGACCTTGAGAAGTTTGGCGACGTGGTGGCAGAGATGGGGGACCTCGGGCGCCGGTTTCTGGTTCTGGCTGCCGAGACCGCAAGTACGATCACATTGCTCGGGTGCACGCGCACGTGTTTTGTGGGGGCGGGGGCGTTGCGTGCCGTGGCGGATGAGTCGGGGCTGAAAGTGATGGAGCTGAGCGCCGGGAAAGTGACGACGCTGGCGGAAACGCCGCTCGGGTTGCGGCACGGGCCGCTGTCGAGCGTCGACGGACAAACTGTATTCGTGGCGTTTTTGTCGAGCGAACCGCGCCGCCGCGGATATGAACTGGATCTGCTGCGTGAGATTGATCGCAAGCGGCTGGGGCGAGTACGAGCGGTGGTGACATCTGGCGAAGTTCAGGATGTGGCCTCGCTGGTGGATTACAGTTTGTCTCTGGGGTGTGCCGCGAATTTTCCTGACTTGTACCGGCCGGTTCTGGATGTGATGTTTGGGCAGTTGATCGGACTGTTTGCTTCGATGCGCTGCGGGCTGAAGCCGGACCAGCCGAGCCCTGCGGGAACGATTACGCGGGTAGTCGCGCCGATCAAGCTCTATGCCTGATGCGCCTGCTCCCGAGCGACTTGCGCTACTTCCACGTCTTTCAAATCGAACACTTCAAAACAGAGTCGAGCCAGTCTTCAATTTAATGACCCGCTAGCTTAATGAGCTGCCAGGCCCACTCCCGTTGGTTCCCCCGCCGGTTCATACGGACAGAATGGATCGGTCCCCAGCGCGTCGCCGGTGTAGGCGAAGGCGCGAGCGCGAGAGCCGCCGCAGATATGGCTGTACTCGCAGGCTCCGCATTTTCCGTGAAACTGATCAGGGGAGTGCAGGGCGCGAAAGATGTCGGAGTTACGATAAACATCGACCAGCGAACCGGTGCGGACATTTCCGCAGCGCAGGGGAAGAAATCCAGAGGGATAAATGTCTCCAAGGTTGGAAACGAAGACGATGCCGTGCCCGTCGCGAATCTGGAAGCCTTTGTAAACCGAAGTTGCCTTCATCTCGCGCGAGGCCACGCCCGTCGAACGCATAATGTCGATGGCGAGGCGGCGATAGGATGGAGCCTCGGTAGTCTTAATAGCAAAAGGCGCGCGGCGCGAGAGATCGAACACCCACCGCATGATGGATTCACCTTGCGCGGGCGGAACTTCGTTCAGGGCTTTGCCTCGGCCAACTGAAATAAGAAAAAAAAGGCTCCAGCGCATGACCGGAAAACTGGTGCGCAACAATTCGTAGATGGCGGGCAGGTCGTCGGCGGTTTCTTCGGCCACGAGCGTGTTCACCTGGATGGGAAGGCCGATGCGTCCGCAGTGGCGGGCAGCTTCCATGGTGCGTTCAAAGGTTCCGGGGACGGCGCGGATGTTGTCGTGCTTTTCTACGCAGGAGCCGTCGAGACTCAGGCCGAGGCTTTGAATGCCGTGCGCTTTCAGGCAGGTGATGGCGTCGTTGGTCAACTCAGATGTTGCACTGGGGGTAATGGAAACTTCCAGGCCGAGGCCATTGGCATAGGCGATGAGTGGGTAGATATCTTTGCGGCTGAGCGGGTCGCCGCCCGTAAGGATGAGATGGGGCAGCGGATCTCCGAAGCCAACGAGTTGACCGAGAAACTTGCGGCTCTCTTCCGTACTGAGCTCAAGCGGATGAGGCCTGGGCATGGCCTCGGCGCGACAGTGTTTGCAGGCCAAACCGCACGCCTGCGTCATCTCCCAGTAAACAAGCATGGGATTTCTGGAAAAATCGTGAGCCACGCGGCCCACGTTTGGAGTAGTGCTGGCGACCACCATGATGTCCCCCCTTCGGCAAAGCCCACAAGCAAGCTCAGGGTACGTTCGGATACGGGAAAAGGCTGTGATTAAGATCACAGGCCATGGTGAGCCAGTTCGCAAAAAATGCCGGATGTCGTGTTTCGGGGACGGCGAGCTGCAATTTCTGGTTGATGACTGTCCGCAGCAAAAATGAATGCCCGGGTCTATGGGTGAGCACATAGACCCGGGCGGCTGTTCTGTTGAATGACGAATGCTGAGGGAACCCTGGCTAGCCGGCTAGAAGGCCAGAGGATGCCGGCGAGCGGATCTCATACTCACCCTCGCATGTGCGCGGCCGCTTGGGCAGTGCAGATTCGCCTTTCAGAACAGCGATGCTACTGACTGAAAGCCGACCAGGACATTCGCGACTATTTCTGTGCGGTGCGAATGTAAGAGACGAGAGCCTGGACCTGATCCGCGGATACGCCTTTGTTGGAGAACGCGTGCATAGGTTTCTTGTCTTTGCCGCCATTCGCGATCATGTCGGTGAGATCGGCATCGGAGGCTGTCTTGGCGTCGCCGGACACCAGGCTGGGAATCTTGGCCGCAGGTTTCCCCGCGAGATCCGCACCGTGACACATTGCGCACTTCGCTTTAAACATAGCTGCGCCGTCATCGGCAGCCCAGGACAGGTTGGGCAGGATAAGGAATAGAGCTACCGCGATCATTCCAATCAGAATTACCAGCTTCGATATCTTCATAATTGCATTTCCTTTCGGGGCTTCGCCTGTCTCGTTCTTGCGCGTAACGCACAGCGCGCGAACAAAACCGCCGAAGAAACTGACGCAACAGAGCGAAGCTCGATAAAAATCCACTTATGTTTGCAATTTCCGCGGTCGCCGGTCAGTGATTGCAGTCACGCCAACTCGTGATCGTGCGGCGCCTGAAAATTGCTGTGAGGGAAGAACATCGCGTCAAAAGACTCGCGGTCCGCGTTATATGCCGCAGCCCCCGTGTTGTGAAGAGTTTCTTGATAATTTGGGGACTCATAAGTTGCTGAAAATGGAGCAATTCGCTTTCTGTACCGGGAAACCTCTTTGGCAAGGAGCGTGCGTTTCGTAATTGCAGATTGCGCCGGAGGTATTCGTCTTGGAACCGACTCTTATGGTGATTGGAGTGAACCACCGAACGGCGCCGCGGGCCATGAGAGAGCGGTTTTGGATTAGCGCGTACCGTCGCGATGAAGTGTTGAGGCGCTTGAAGAGTGCGGAAGGGATTGAGGAAGTGGTGGTACTCGCGACCAGTGGCCGCACGGAATTCCTGATGTGGGCGAGTGAGCCCACGCTGGCGGCGAATTCGGTGTTGCAATTTCTAGGCGCCGAACATGGCCTGAAGTTGAGTGAGTGGGAACACTTTTATCGCCTGATGGATGAGGGCGCGCTCGCGCACGTTTTCCGTGTGATGTCTGGACTGGATTCTCCCCTGACGGGTGAATTTGAGATTGCATTGGAAGTAAAAGCGGCGTGGGATGCAGCGCGAAGTTTGGGTGCAGCGGGACGCTACCTGAACAAGGTGCTGGCGAAGGGGCAGGATGTTTCGCAGGCGATACGAGCGCCATCGATTGCCGCGTCGGACCTGAACTGTGAGGATAGCGGCATCAACGGCCAAGCTGACCCGAAGGTTGCCGCAACTGCGGAAGCAGAAAAAATTGTCGCTGCGGAAGCGCTTGCGCTCCGTGGCAAGTTGAAGGCGGAAACGGTGGTGCCCACGATTGTCGCGTTGCGCCATCGCCTGGAAGAAATTTGCCGGCAGGAAGTGAAGTCTTTCATTGAAGAGCGCGGACCGTTCACCAGGGAGCAGGATCAATCACTGCACGCAATTACTGGGCAACTGATTCAGACGATTGCCAGCTCGGTGGCCCGCGAACTGAAGGAACTTCCAGAAAATGACGAACAGGAGCGTATGACCGCTGCGGTTACGCGCCTGTTTCACCTAGAACTCGCCGGAACGGGCGACTGCCGGCACCAAATTGCAGAACGAAATGAATCAAGCCCAAATGAAGCAGGGCGAAAGGGAGCAGAGAATGGCCCAAGCAAAGCGCGTGTGCTTGCAATCCACTATTGAGTCTTCTAACGAAAGGCCGAGCAACGGCTCCGCGAAATTGTGGACCGTCCAGCAATCGTATCTGCTGGCAGCATTCTGTCTTTTGCTGGGCGTGGCCCTGGGTTATTTGTTTCGCGGATCTGCACCCGTCGCGGCGCAGGTTGCAGCCGCCAGCACAAACCGGGCGACGCCAGGCGGCGACGCGGCTGAGAGTGGTATGCAAGCGGCTTTGGCACAGGCTGCAGCCCCGTTACTGGAAGCCGTGAACAAAAACGCTAACGATTTCGATTCGTTAGTGAAGCTGGGCAATCTGTATTACGACGGAAAACAGTTTCCCGATGCCATCCGGTATTACGAGCGGGCCTTGGCGATTCATCCGGAAAATCCAGACGTGCGCACCGATATGGGGACGGCTTACTGGTATACCGGCGACGCCGAGAAGGCGCTGGGCGCGATGGAGATTTCGCTGAAATATCGGCCAGGACACCCGCAGACTCTGTTCAATCTTGGCTGGGTGCTGTGGCAGGGCAAACAAGACCCGAAGGGCGCGATTGAGGCTTGGCAGAAGTTGCTGAAGGCGAACCCGGATTATCCGCAGCGGCAACAGGTTGAGCAATACATTGCCAAGGCAAAAGAGCACGCTGCGCGCGGGTAAAAGGCATTACTTAGTAGATCATTCGCGGGGCGAAGAATGAAGCTGAAGTTTGAGTTCCACGGGCGAATGCTCGGACTGAAGAAGTTCGGAGGTCGAATTTAGAAATCGGCGCTTCTTTCATAACCAACTCATACGGCGCCAAGGAGCTTCCCAAAAGGAAGCTCCTTTTGTCTTTACTTTTATTTTCGGCCCGAAGAGGGCCGTCGATCAAAGTTGATGGCCTGCGATCGCTGAGTCCTCGGCTGCATAATCGAACTGAGCAAGGAAAGGGAACGCCGGCGGATTTTCAATCTCCCAGCGGATCGTCCGACGGATCGCTTCTTCGATCGCAACCGGCTCCTCGTATCCCAGTTCGCGCCGGATTCGACCGGAACTCGCACTCCAATGCTGCGCGGCGTTGCCCGGCCGTAGCAAATGCTGCGGAGTGCGCTCAGCCGGCAGCACGACGAACTCGCCCGGCCACTTCATCTCGCTGGCAATTTGTTGCGCCCATTCCAGTTCGCTGAACGGCGGTTCCTCGCAGACGTTATAGATGCGCCCGGCCGCGCGATCATCGGTAGCCGCGAGTGCGATCGCGGCGGCTACGTTCTCCACATACCCGCGGGGCGAGCGCCATGCGGCCAGCGGCTCGGCAAAAATAATGTGCCGCCGGCCATCGGCAATACGCTTCACGACGGGATAAAAACGATGGAGCGGATCGCCGGGCCCATAAATCATGGGCAGTCGCAGGATTGTACCGGGAAGCTGCGGATCGGTCATCACGATTCGTTCGGCGGGAATTTTGTCGTAATCATCGGTTGCCCAGGAGAAAATCTTGCGCAGGGCCTGGAGATTTTCCGGCGGGTAGGGATGCAGGTTGCGGCGCAGTTCCGACTCTTCCGTCAACGGCACCGTCTGCAGCGGGCCATCTTCCGTGCCGTGCGAAATACCGACCGCGCGATAGACATCCATGCTGCTCAACATAACAACGCGTCGCGTCACGCCGCGGAAGATGTTTATTAACTCTTCCGCTTGCGGCGCCGAACTAATGACCAGATCGATGACCACCTCCGGCGCGAAGCGCTTGAATTCCTCGGCACTGGCTTGGAGCTGATTACGATCGCCCCGAATTTCTTCAACGCCCGCGGGCAAGGGCAGTGTGCCGCGGTGAAATACTGCAATATTGTGCTGGTGCGACTGGAGCGCAGCAATCAGAAACCGGCCAATGAAGCCGTTGCCGCCAATGAGAAGAATACGCATGCGATGGCGAAATCATAGCGGCGCCTGGGCCTGAACGCCAGCGCAGGGGAATGTTTCTTAGGAGAGAGACCAATCTGACGGCGGATTTTCAATTCCCCAAAAATTCTCGGTGGGATCGTCGAACTCAAAACCCACCAGCCAGGACGCGCCTTCGACGATTGAAATCGTGAGCACGATTTTGGCTGTCTTAGAGACTCCGGTAGAAACCAACCCCAGCGTCACGGGCGTTCCCTGCTGCAGGCGCACCGGAAGAAGGATGCCACATCCATGCGCATTAACCACCTCGGTATCGAATTTTCCAACAAAATATTGCTTAGGATCGAGGCTGATGATTACGACTGGAATGTGCCGGGTTAGCCGTGTGCTTCTCCTGGCATCCTTACGCCTTTCCGCGGCGGTCGCTTCTCTTGAGTTCAAGGCGTGAAGGTTCTCCACGATAAATGCTACAGCCCCTGGCAGAAAACGCCGGTTGCGGTGCTGAGATTTACGAAAACGGAACAGAGGGGCACAAATACAATGGGCATGGCTTGTAACTTGGGCCCGGCGTGAGCAAGTGCACTCGGAGGTAGTGGGGAAGGGGAGTGGCAGAAATGACTTTCGATCGTCGTGATTTTCTCACGCGCACGTTTGGATTCGCTGCGACGACTTCACTGGGAACTCCGCTCAGCTTTCTTGCACACGCACCATCGACATCTTTGTCTGCCGCGCTGGCAAACGATCCGCGCCGACCGCAGTTTCATCTCTTGCCGGCTAAGAATTGGATGAACGATCCGAATGGGCCGATTTTTTGGAACGGGCAATACCACATGTTCTATCAATACAATCCGAACGGCGCAGTCTGGGGCGATATGCACTGGGGCCACGCCGCCAGCCCCGATCTCGTGCACTGGCAGCAGTTGCCAGTCGCACTGAGTCCAAGCCCGAATGGGCCCGACGCCGATGGCTGCTTCTCCGGTTCTGCGATTGCGATGGGCAGTCAAGTCGCGATGATCTATACCGGCGTAAGGAGTGTGCCAAAATCCTTAGCGACTCTCTCGGACGGCGTTCACAATTTTCGCGAAACGCAGTGTCTGGCGATCTCGGAAGATGGGAACCTGACCAGATGGAGAAAACTTCCCAAGCCGGTAATTCCAATCCCTCCGCCGGGCCTCCAGATTACCGGATTTCGCGATCCCTCTGTGTGGCGGTCGGGGGAGTGGTATTACCTGGTTGTTGGATCAGGAATTCAGGGCAAAAGCGGCGCGGTGTTGCTCTACCGTTCGAAAGACCTCTACAACTGGGAGTATTTGCACATAGTTGCGAGCGGCAAAGGCAAGGGGCAAAATGCCGCGAATGCGGTCGACTCGGGAGATATGTGGGAGTGTCCCGACTTGTTCCCGCTGGGCGATAAACACGTTCTCATCTATGCGACCGAGGGCAAAGTTTATTGGCAGAGCGGTTCGCTGGATGAGCGGACGATGTTGTTCGACGTGGAAAAAAGTGGCATCGTCGATTTCGGTTCCTATTACGCGGCGAAAACTCAGCTAGACAAAGATGGCAACCGCATCTTGTGGGGCTGGATTCCCGAGACCCGGCCGCTAGATGAATATCGCGCCGCAGGTTGGGCAGGAATGATGTCGCTACCGCGAGTACTGACTTTAGGATCGAATGGTCAATTGCTGATGCGATTCGCCCCTGCCGTCTCAGGCTTGCGCGGGGAGACGAAGTCAGCGCAATATCCTCCGCCGCAGGGCGCAAACAGAAATGATCCATCCATGTTGAAAGGCTGCTGTGGAGAGATCATTTGTGAGGCTGAAAACCTGCAGCGCCCTTTCAAGATTCTGCTGCTGGAGCAATCGGGAAGCGAAGTATTAAGCATTGGTTTTGATCCCGTCCTACCGACACGAATTACCATCGATGGGCAAGCCCACCCGCTCGCTCTCAATGACCAGCGAAAAATTTCGCTTCATATGTATGTGGATGGATCGGTCATCGAAGCGTTATTCAACGATCGGATTTCGTATACCAAGCGTTTTTATTACCCGGGCGACCGCGCTCCAGAGCTTGAGATTCGGGTCATTGCGTCGCAGCCGGACACGGTTTCCGTTTCGGTTTCACAATTGAAAGCAATTTCCTCGAATCGTTTGACCGGGTAATCGACCCGATTCCCTGGATTCGCGATTCGTAAAGCTATTGCGGTGTTTTGTTTTCTTGCAGGGAATCCACCATTTGCTTCGCTTCTCCTAAGCTGCCGCCGTAGAGTTTGTGGGCGGCATACGTGGCGGCGATGGTCTGGCCGCGGGCGGCCAATTCGCGGAGTTGCTTCTGTTGGTCTTCGCGGCTGAGCGATTTCAGATGCATGAAGTCTTGCGTTAAGGATATTGGATCGGCAATGACCGTGTAGGGACGCAAGGCGGCAAGGAACCGGCGTGCGCCAGGTACGACGTCCCAATGGATTCGAAGGAATGTCGGCGCCGTTAACGTGACCGGATAATCTTGGTAAAACGTCGAACTCGTGCCATACCAGCGTTTTTTCAAGGGGGCCTGTTCGCCGCGTTCAGCCTGCAATGCCTCCGCAAGCGGGGCAGTATCACCGGATAATTCAAGTTCGATATAGCGCAGATATTGGGTTTGGCTAGCGCCAGGCTTCATGGCATCGGGTGTGGTGACTTTCTCTTTGATCAAGCGGGCCGATGCGATCTCGCCAAGGGAAAAGAATACGACTGAAGGATCATCGGCGGACAACTCGTAGTTCAGATAAGAACGATATTGCAGGTAAATTCCCGCATCATTCATGCGGACGAGCCAATTGGACGGGTGGAAGCGTGCAGTGACCATCCTGAAAGTTAAAAGCAAGAAAAGCAGCAGAAACGAGCCGAAGAAATAGCCGGGCGGCCACTTTTTCGTATATGCGTGGAACAGAAAGGCCGTGGCGGCGGCGAATCCAGCAAGCCAGACGATCAACGCTCGCAGACGCGAATGGCGGAACACGCGATCGCTACTGCCGATTTCGACGTCTTGGAGGCGCAGCACACGCATAGGGCATTGACGGACGACAAGAGTGTACTTCTCCAAGGCGGCCAGGGAAAGTTACTGTGGATACTGCACCCAGACTATGAATCAGGGAAAACTCTCGATAAAGCTGGGGGCCGGCGTTTCATGGGAATTAGAAAAATATGGCGGAGAGGGGAATTCGATTACCGCCATTTCTTGCAAGTCGTGGTGATGAATTTCTACTCGGCAAGAAAGTCCTCCATGCCGATCCAGAGCTGCGCCAGCTGCTGCAGATTTTTCTTGTAAGTACGGGTGACGGTGAACTCTCTTCCTCCCCGCACGCGGAGCACATATTCGCCCGTGGACAATGGATGAATCTCCTCCACCAATGCCGTGTTCACCAGCACAGATCGATGAATTCGAACAAACCCGTGCAGGTTGAGCTTTTCTTCTATGGTCGAGATAGATTCCCGCAGCATGTGCGAACTTGAAGTATGCAATAACAAGACATACTTTCCTTTGGCCTCCACTGCGATAACGTCCGCCGTATCGATGAAGAGAATTCTCCTCTTGGCTTTGATTGCGATCCGCGCAGAATTTCCCATCGCAACCGTCCGTGCAAACCGCACCGCCAGCGGCAGTTCTTCACTTGCGGCCTTTACTTGTGGATCGCCGTTATTGAAAAAGACTTCCATTACGTTCCTATGCCCGAAGTCCACGGCTCACATTGGTTCGCAGTGCAAATTCTTGACTCGGTCCGGCGTTCCATCCAACTACCAGCCGTGGGGACCTGAAATCATCAATAGGTTCAGAGCACCCTGAACGGTTGATTCAGCCTCACCGGTGATTGCGGCAGATTCGGCAACCCGTGCATTCACTTCCAGGTCCGTAGGTTACTTCTGCCCATTGCTCACTGCAGACGGAAAGCTGGATTGCGCGCCGAAATAGCACTCAATGGATTGCAACTTTCCGTTCTTGATTCGCAGATACTCCACGTTTCGGAACGATTTACCGTTCTTGGTGTGGCAAAGATACTTCACAAAAGCATCGTCCGCGCCGGTGGTGATTCGCTCCAGATCAAAATTTCCAATGAAATCAACCTGAGTGTCCCAGCATTGCGTCTTGAATTTACTCTTGCTGATGTGGTCGTCGCCGGCCGCGCTCGAAAAGGTGAAGTTGTCGGCAAGCAACGCATCGAACGTTCCCAAGTCCTTATTTCCCCAAGCCGCGTACCACTTACGGATGATCCCCTCGTTCGTTAAGTTCTGCTCTCCCGAGGCGTTGGCATTTGCCGGTCCGGGCAGGCTCACGGCGCCAACCAGCGCGCAAGCTCCGGTTGCGAGTAAATTCCTGCGAGATACTGCGATCCTTGTCATCGTTGTTCTCCTTTTCATGACGTAGTCTAAAGCGCTTCAACGATCCCGAGGCTAGCCGAGCCTACGAACCGGTTGGTATGTAACAGTGTCAACTCCTCCTTGGAGACACCGATGCTATCACACCCGCTTGCGGTTGCCCGGCGGACGCAGAGACCGCAGCCAGTCCACTATGTTTCTGATTCCCGCTTTGATCACTTTCGGGTCCTGAGCATTTTTTGCCAGCGAGCCATAGCCTTCGACCATCGCGATCAGTAAGCCAGCGGCGTCGGCGGGTTCCACGTCGCGGCGAACGGTTCCGTGGGTCTGGCCCTCTCGCAAAACGGAGGCAGTGGCCTCGCGCCAGGCATCGAAGATTCTCGCCAGCCGCTTCCGGAAGCCCGCATCAAGTGGAGACATTTCCTGCGCCAGATTGATCAGCTGGCAGCCGCCCCGTACAATCGCGGGCCGAACGGGTATGGCTTGAACAGCGCCGATCAACGCGTCGATAGGATCCTTACCGTTCTGAAGAGGGCGCACCCACTGGCGGTAGTTGTCGGGAGCAATGACTTCTTCGACGACGGCATATCCCAAGGCTTGCTTGCTTTTGAAGTAGTGGTACAGCGCTCCCTTGGTGACGCCAGCTGAGGCCAGAATTGCATCCAGGCTGGCACTTTGGAACCCCGATCTGTAGATTTCGCGGAATGCCGCCTGCAGCAAGCGCTCCCGCGTGCGCTCAGGATCGCGCAGCCTAATCGCTCTACGGCTCGGATTCTTGCTGGCCTCCGACATACCAACCAGTATGTAACTTCGAGTCTGCAGGGTCAAGCTCAAAAGGTACTCTGGAAATCTTAACTTCGGAACTTCACCTCCTCTTTGACATAGATCTACAAGCCACAGTCACAGTCTTACAGTCATGCGACCCCACGCGCAGGCCAAACGCCCCGAGGCTGTCCAAGTTGGCATCCCGCATTTCATATCCGAAGCTCCGGACATTGATGTAAACGATTAAAAACGCGACGACAACACTCTGGTTCGCGGATTGCTAACAGTCAATGCAGTGGGAGTGTTTAGTGACTCAACTATTTGTCTTGGTCGGTCGCGACACTCAATCTATTGGTCGGAGGAAGCAATGCAAATCTGCAGGTTGAAGTTGGCTCTGGTTCTCCTGGTGGTTTGTTTGGGGAGTGCCCTGCCCGTGTGGGCACAATCGGCGTCGTCGGGTACGGTTTCCGGCTCAGTCACTGACCCGTCGAATGCGGTGGTGGCAGGCGCAGCGATTACGCTGACGGATACCGCGACCAATATCTCTCGTACCTCGAACTCTAACGGGGCCGGGCGCTACTTCTTTGCCGACGTTACCCCGGGCACTTACAGTCTCACTGTCGCTAAGAGTGGATTTGCCACCGCGAAGACTGAGAATCAGATCGTGCAGGTCGGAGTCAACCTTACGGCGAATCTGGTTTTGCAGGTGGGCGCAGCGAATGTGGTGGTAGAAGTGTCCACCGTCGGCAATGAGTTGCAGACGATGAACGCCACGGTGGGCAACACCATTAACAGCGTCACCATCGATAACCTGCCCAGCCTGGGCCGCGACGTCAGCACATTCGTCGAATTGCAGCCGGGCGTAGGTCCGGACGGCAGCGTCGGCGG
Source organism: uncultured Acidobacteriaceae bacterium (assembly GCA_963801885.1). Classification (GTDB taxonomy): domain Bacteria; phylum Acidobacteriota; class Terriglobia; order Terriglobales; family Acidobacteriaceae; genus Sulfotelmatobacter. Next base: position 22,413 of record CAWDGL010000006.1, on the reverse strand, counting down.
CGCCGTTCTTGACCAGAACTACTTCTCGCTCGATGGCGGCAACAATACCAACGACATGGACGGCAGCATGAACGTCTACACCACCAGCTATGCGGGCGATCCGACCGGTGGCGTGGCCACGCAAAATAACCTGGGAGTAGGGGTTGGCGGCCCCACGGGCGTAATCCCCACTCCGCAGGATAGCGTCGAAGAATTCAAAGTGAATACCGCCGGCCAGACCGCCGATTTCAATAGTTCTGCCGGCGCCGAAGTGAAGATCGTCACCAAACGCGGAACCAAGGCCTGGCACGGCACGGGCTACGAATACTACAAAGATAACAACTGGTCGTCCCAGAGCTGGCAGAATAATTATGACGGCATCCCCCGTCCCAGTTTCCACTACAGCCGTTACGGCGCTGCGATTGGCGGTCCCATCATCCCGAAGGAGATTCTCGGTGGGAAGACCTACTTCTTCTTCAATTACGAAGGCTTCAACTTTCCGCAATCCATCACAATCCACAGGAACGTCCCATCCGCCGCGTTGCGAGCAGGGAACATTACCGATCCGGTGACTGGTGTTGTTACCCCGCTGGCGGCTATCGACCCGCTCGGAGTTGGACTTAATCCTCTGGTCTCGCAGATATGGTCGCAATACGAGCCGGCGTCGAACGCAGCCTGCGCTCAGGAGCTTTGCGACGGCACGAATGTGCAGGGGTTTGCGGGCAACATCGGCATCCCAACTACCAGTAAGTTCGTGGCTACGCGCCTGGATCACGATTTTTCACCCAAGTGGCATTTCAATGCGACCTATCATTTCTTCAAACTGACGGACGCTACCCAAGACCAGGTTGACATTGGTGGCTTCTTCCCCGGCGACACGAAGGGCGTGCCGGCTTCCCTATCCAAGGATCCAGCCGAGCCACAGATGTGGGCATTGGGTCTGACCACCAACATTACCTCCAATACAACGAATGATTTTCACTATAGCTTCCTGCGTAACTTCTGGCAGTGGATCCGGCAAGGGGATACGCCGCAAATCGCTGGCCTGGGCGGAGCGCTCGAGATTATGAGCGGCCAAACGCAGGGCGCGCAAAATGATCTCGGCCCCTACAACGTGAACACCCAACAGACCCGCACCCGTTATTGGGATGGGCATGATCAGATGGTGCGCGACGATGTTTCCGACCTGAGAGGCAACCACCTGCTGCAGTTTGGCGGTACCTATCAGCACAACTGGAACCAACATCAACGCACCGATAATGGCGGCGGAATCAACTACGCTCCGGTTTATGCGCTTGGTGTGGGATTGAGCGGATCGGGACTTGCATCAGATCTGCCGATTTGCACCAATACCACGGATATTCCCAATTGCGGCGCCCTCACCGCAGGTGCGCTGGGCATCGTTTCCATCTCGCAGGTCGCCTATACCCGGTCTGGCGCAAGCCTGAGTTTGAATCCTCCGCTGACTCCGGCAGAAGACACGATCACGATTCCTTATTTCAACTCCTACTTCAGCGACACCTGGCACATGAAGCCGACGTTCACCCTCACCTACGGTTTGGGCTGGACGCTGGAACAGCCTCCGACCGAAGCGACGGGCAAACAAGATGTGCTGGTGGATGCGAGCGACACGCCGGTTTCAATGACTTCCTATCTGGCGCAGCGTAAAGCCGCAGCGCTCATAGGCCAAGTCTACAATCCTGCGCTCGGCTTTGCCCTGGTTCATAACGTTGGAGACGGTTCGGGGCGAGTGTATGACCCGTACTACGGCGAATTCAGCCCGCGTATCGCGGTGGCGTGGAGCCCGCACTTCGGCGCTGATTCCGCCGTATGGCTAAAATCTTCGGCCAGGAAGATACGGTCATTCGCGGCGGCTACGGCCGCATCTACGGCCGGTTGAACGGCGTGGATCAGGCGCTGGTACCCTTGCTGGGCGTGGGACCGATCCAGCCTGTGCAGTGCGCCAATAACCTCGCTAACGGTTCGTGCCCGTCTGGTGCCGTAACGGCGACGCCTTCGACTGCGTTCCGGATCGGAGCACTACCGAAAACGGCTTGATTGCGCCGCTCCAGACTGCCTCGAACCTCATACCCAGTTCGACCCTGCCGCAACCGCTCTTCACGGGAATCAATACCACGGAGGGCAGTGCCAGCGAGGCATTGGATCCGCATTTCCGGCCCAACCTGGTCTGATTCGTTCAACTTCTCCGTTCAGCGCCAGTTGACCCGCAGGGTCACGTTTAGAATTCGGCTACATCGGGCGCAGAATCACTCACGAGTACCAGCCGATTAACCTCAATGCGGTGCCGTACATGATGACGCTCGGCGGGCAGCAGTTTAAGCAAGCCTACGCCAACACGGTGCTGCAATATTGCGGCGGCATCGCCGGGCTGGCTGGCGGCGGTTGCGCCAAGAACGCGGGCGCTGTCACCAACCAACCGTTCTTCGAAGCCGCGCTCGGCGGGCCCACTTCTGCATACTGCACGGGGTTCACGAGTTGCACCCAGGCTGTTGTGTCCGAATGAGAGCACCAACATCGCCCTCGCTCAAGTTTGGAGTATGTGGAGTGACTTGGATGCCGGTCCGATGCAGACCATCGCTAGCGGCGGAGGCGGAGGGCCTCTCTCCGGGCCAACCATGCTGAACAACTCCGGTCAGTTCTCGTCTGGCGTAGCGAGTAACGGCAGCATAGGTTACGGAAACTACAACGCCGGTTTCGCCTCCCTCAAAATGGCGGATTGGAGAGGTTTGACCCTGCAGTCGAACTTCACCTGGTCCAAGGCGTTGGGAACTGGAGGGGTGGTCCAGGCTTCCAGCGAAATAACTCCGGATGATCCCTTCAATTTGGGGACAACTTACGGTTACCAGGATTACGATCGCAAGTTCGTCTACAACGCCTTCTTCGTCTACCAGCTTCCGTTCTTCAAGGGACAGCATGGTCTCATGGGACGGGCGCTGGGTGGATGGTCCTTCGCGTCCGTGTTCACGGCCGGGTCGGGCTCGCCGGTTGAGATCTTTACCTCGACCGGAGACGGACAGGAGTACGGCGCAGGCGACAACGTCAACTTCTTTGGCAATGAAAACGCGGTTCAGATTGCGCCTATTAAGTCGGGGCACGCCTATTACAACAGCCCCTCCGGTGCCTTGCCGGTCAATTTGTTCAAGGCAGGTGTATCTGCCATTAACGACTTCCGCAACCCGATTCTGGGTCTGGATAACAAGGACGGCGGCAACGGCAATTTCTTTGGCCTGCCGTACTGGAATCTGGATTTCAGCGTCAGAAAGAACATTATGGTAACGGAAGGCGTTAGCCTGGAGTTTCAGGGTGTGTTCGCTGACGTGCTCAACCATAACCAGTGGCTGGATCCAGTGGGCGCCAACGCCATGGGGCTGTTCGGGCCTTCCACTTTCGGCGCTCTCGGTGGCTCGGCGCAGGAGCAGCCCGGCGGCGACCGGCAGATAGAAGTCGGCGCCCGTGTTCGCTTCTAGCTTGCTAAAGTTCGAGGCGACACGCGGCGTGTCGCCTCGGAGTGACTCAATCCGTAGCGCCTCCCTCGGCTATTTTGCACAAAGCCTGGACCTCAGGCTCAATACTTGATTCTTCGCGGGCTCATGATGAGAAACTTCGGAACTCTGGATTTATCCTCTACAAAACGAAGAATTTCTAACAAAAACTATGCGGCAGGCTAGGAAGGGGTTCCCATTCGACCGACGGAAAGACAAGGACAAGCTCCTAGGCGCCCGGAGGGAGCTCGGGTTCGAGGTCGATGGCCTGTATTGGGATAGGACAGAGTTAGTCCGTCATTGATTACCCAATCTCTTTTCCCTTCTTCTTTTTCACATTACTAATGAGCAGACAGGATCCGCGCGTCCCAACTTCAGCGTCGCCTTAATCGGGTCTGCTACAATTCGGCCCGAGGGGACTCGATGGCCAACTCAGAAAGCATATTTAGCCTACTAAAAAAGGAACAGGATCGTTTGACCAAAGAACTTCGTGGCGTCACTGCCGCAGTCGTTGCCTTTGGCAAGATCTACAAGATCGGGACTGGAACAAGAAAAGTATCGGCATCGTCTCGCGCGAAGATGGCAGCTGCGCAAAAAGCGCGTTGGGCCAAAGTCCGGACGAGCGCTAAGCCGGCTAAGGTTGGTCCAACCCAGGGCAAAAGAACCCTGTCTGCAGCAGCGCGCAGGAAGATTGCGGTGGCACAACGGGCCCGATGGGCAAAGGTGAAAGCTGCCAAGAAAACGGCTTAAGAATCCTGACCTGTCCTGCACGACCGGTCAATTCGGGCCTGCAGCAGACCGCACCCATTTTCTGAAACACTTACTTCTAACGTCCCAACGCTTTAATAAAGGCCGCATTGGCCTGTTCTTCCCTTGCGCGCCTCTCTTCGTAAACTGAAGAACCATCCGGGCAGGCCCACGAACAAAAGTGAGGTCGCGCATTCCGTCGAATGTAATTGACCAGATCAGGCCAGGACGAAACCGTCGCCCTGATGACGCGGGTTTTCGAATCGACTTTGAAGTTCTCGCTTCGCGAACAAGGTTGCCGTTCGAGTACCCTGTCGAGGCGCGCACTGGCCTGGAAGCCCACGTTCGTAGCCACGCGGTAGATCCTTGGACGCACCGGCGCGCCTTCCTTCGGGCTGTCGCGATAGCGCCAGGCAGGAAGCAAAGTTTCCTGCACCACGTCTTCGGCCCGGCCCCGCTTCGTTACTTGTGGGCATGTACGGCGGACGGAACCATATATTCGGGAAACTTTGTAGTCGGTCCAACGCGGTATGTCCATCGTTCATTCATGCAGCTTGTTCTTTGGAAGATGCACGCTTTGTGTTGGCTTGCATTGCCTTCACGAGGTCGGCAGCGGAGGCTCCTTCGAGCGACAGTCCGTAGCCGACTTCTCGCACGATGCGCTCCTTCAACGGTTGAATGAAGTGGATGCGTGTGTTGCGGCGTGTCACTTCCGGGGCCTTCAGGTACAGCTCAGCCAATTCCCGCGCCCGGGTGAGCGCCTTACCGTTCGGCACAACTTCGGCTACCACTCCCCATTCGTGTGCAGTATGCGCCGGCAGCGGTTGTGGGTTCAGCAGGAACGCCTCGGCTCGCCCCGCTCCCCCGCGATAACTCCAGGTGGTAAAGATTCCGTCACCGGGTGCAACGCCCTGGGAGAAGTGGGCCACGTCCTGGAAGGTGGCGCCGTCTGCCGCCACAATTACACTGGCAAGGAGCGCGTAGTCTGAATGCACATGGGCACGTCCCTCGATTGCCGCGATGACTGGGACACGAATGTTGGCTATGTTTTCCAAAGCCTGAACGCCTTCATCATGAACCTGGCTCCAAACGCCCGGATCGGCGGCGTTGCCGAAAGAGGACCAATCAACATCGGTAATGAACTCCCCACCGGCGCCCGTAAGGATTACGATCTTGTTCGCGCGATCTTGCGAAATCCTGTAGAACCCATCGACAAATTCCGTGTGGGCTTGCGCGGTCATAACGCACGGTCCGCCGTTGGTGTGGACTTCAGCAACCAGCACTCCTTTGTCATCTCGTGTCAGCTTTAGGTTGTTATAAGCATTGAGGTAATCAGTTTGAAATGTAGCCATATATTTTTCCCTTTCTGTTTTTGCCTGCATCAGTCGAGCTCTTGCGGTCAAATCATTTAGTTAATGTCCGCAAGTGCTCGAGCGTTTCGGAAGGCTCAGGGCGGATCGTATAATCCGCGTTCACGTCGGCCGCACGGATGATGCCTTGCTTGTCAATCACGTACCGCGCGGGCAGCGGCAAGCGGTATTCCGATTCATCGTGGAACCTGTCCAAAGTGCTCCCGAAGGACTTGTAAAGCTCCCGCAAGAAGTCCGGTAGCGTAAACACGAGCCCGAACCGCTCTGCGGTTTTCAGGTGAAGATCCGTCAGGATGTCGAACGTCAGGTTCAGCTTCTTGTGAAGGCTGCGGGTGTAACGTTCGAGTTCAGGAGTGAGCACCACAATGCGCGCTCCCATATTTGTGACCTCAGAGTTGACCTCCTGTAGAGCCTCCAGCTCCATGTTGCAGTATGGTCACCAATGGCCTCGGAAGAAACCAACCACCAGCGGTCCTTCGCGCAAAAGATCAATCGAGGCCACTTGTACATGCTCTTGATTGAATAGCGTGAAGCTCGGAGCGCGATCTCCCACCTTTAAGGCGCGATCTAAAATCCCCGAAGCCTCAAGCTCTCCTGTCGCCCGATGCATTTTTTCGATCGCCTCGCGCGGCGCGTTATAGGGCGGAGCGCCAGACTCAAAGGACTTCTTAAATTCGTTTAGTCGTTGTTGAAGGTTTGCCATCATCCTTGCTCACTTTCTCTTTCCGGGAACGTTCAGAGAAAATCTTGCTGATGACCGAAAGATCCCGATTGGCGTCCCTACACGGTTGCCAATGGCAATCCCGATGCCAAATATTGTTTTTCGCTAACTGATTGATCCTTAACCGCACCGGGGTAGGCAAAGCGCTGAAGCGCGGCTCAAGTGTCAACGCTGTCAAAATTCAAACCTTGACACTGCGGATCCACCCTAACAGGCGCGTCGTCGTCGCAATCGTCGACAGCGTGATTGTCAAAATGTTCACTTCGACCGTCGCTTCGACGCGAGTTGCTTTAAGACTTCCTTTGTGAAGACGCCACAGTGGAATCGGGCATGATCGTCGATCAGTTCCAGGAGAGCATCTTCCCCGGTTGCGCTTATGGCACTGAGGTTTGTGATATCGATGACAAGTTCACGGCCATCAAGATGCTCTTTGGCCTTTTTGTACTCGCTAAGGAGCTCGGCTACCCAAGGCTCAACGAGAATACCCTCGACCACCAGTCGACATTGGCGTGGGCTCTGAATGACAGAAATCTTCAACATGCCACACTCTTCCTTGTAGGGCCGAGAGTGCAACACGCCCGCCAGACTTCGCAGCTGTAACTACTTTAAATTTCAGGACGGCATTGAAATCGGCAGGAATGAAGTCGAAGGTGTCAATCTATGAGTTTTGACATGGCTCGGCCGGGCCGGGCGGCCCGATCACGCGGCGTAGTCTCTGGGATCAATACCGAGCTTTCTTATCCGTGCCAGGAGTGTTGTGCGATTGATGCCCAGGCGTGCAGCGGCTCCATTACTCCCGCCCACGCGGCCCTTGCTTAACGCGAGCGCTCGCATAATCTCTTCCCGCTGTTTCTTCGCACGTTCCGCGTTTTTCTTCGCGCGCCCATCGGCCATCTTCTTGCCCTGATCGCTGGCCAGCCCTTGTTTTCCATTTAGTGCCTGAATGGTACTTCTTACAATTTCCGCTATTTCCTCCTGACGTGAATCCTTCGTTTCGCGGTCATGTTCTTCTCCGCTCAACTTCCGCATTTCCGTAAGCGGCGCGTCAAGCGACTTGCCACGGGTCAGGATGACTGAGCGTTCCACCAGGTTCTCCAACTCGCGGATGTTTCCTGGCCATTCCCAGGTTGTGAATGCCTTCATTACAGACGGAGGTATTCTTTTGATGTCCTTCTGAAGCTGCTTCGCGAATTTCTGCACAAAATATCCGACCAGCAGTGGAATATCTTCTTTGCGCTCCCGAAGAGGTGGCAGTCGGATCGGAAAAACATTTAGGCGGTAGTACAGATCGCTGCGAAATTCGCCCTTCCCAACCATCCTGACCAGGTCGCGGTTGGTCGCAGCAATCAAGCGAACGTTCACCTTGAGAGTTCGCGTGCTTCCTAGCCGCTCAAACTCCTGTTCCTGAAGGGCTCGCAAAAGCTTTGGCTGGATTTCCGAGGGAATGTCCGCCACCTCGTCCAGGAAGAGCGTACCGCCATCCGCCAGCTCCAGCCTCCCAATTTTCTGGCTGATAGCGCCCGTGAACGCACCCCTTTCATGTCCAAACAATTCGCTTTCCAATAGCCCGGTCGGAATAGCAGCACAGTTAACCTTAACGAATATGCGGTCCTTGCGACGGCTATGTTCGTGAACTGCGCGGGCGATCAACTCCTTACCCGTTCCTGTTTCGCCGAGGAGCAAAACGGTTGAATCAGTGGGCGCAACAGTTTCGACAAGTTGCAAGACTTGCTTGAGAGGCGGACTGCTCCCCACAATTTGGCCGAAATCCGCGTCGCCGCGGATTTCCTGTTCGAGGTAAAGATTCTCTTGGGCTAGTCTCTCTTTGAGTTCGCAGAGTTCGCGGTATGCGAGAGAATTCTCAATGGCAACGGCTATCTGCCCCGAAGCCTCCCCTATGAAGTCGACTTCCTCTGGCGTGAAGGAAATGTTCCGAGTCCGAGCAATCGCCAAGACTCCGACGGCTCGGCTCCGATTCACGAGCGGTATCACACATTGACTCTTTACACCCTCAGCGACGAGCAATTTGTAGTAGTCGGAAGGAAACTCATCGGCTTGGGTTATGGTTCTGACGACTGGTTTGAGGTTTTCAAGGGCTTTCCTAGCGATGCCCACCGGCTCAATGAGCATTTCTTCCTTAATAAGGCCTTTTCCTTCCGGGAAATCTAATGCGTACACGCGAAACTTTGCGGAGTCTGCTTCAGGGAGCGAGATGTGTACAGCGTCCGAATCCGTCAGTTCACGAACGGTGGCTGTAATGGCGCGCAGTACCTCGCGAAGGTCTAGTTTCGACGTAATCCGATTAGTCAGTTTGAGGAGTAGCTGGAGTCGATTGTTTTGAATGACTAGAGCTTGCTCTGCTTTTTTGCGATCGTCGATATCGGTATTTGTGCCATACCATTTTGCGACCTTGCCTTTGTTGTCCAAGGATGGAGTCGCTCGGAACAAAAACCAGCGGTATACCCCGTCGAAACGACGCAAGCGCGCTTCGATTTCACCGGGCTGGCCGGAGGCTATCGCGGTTCGCCAGTAATCCACGAGCGCGTTCAGATCGTCCGGATGAACTGCGGCGGTCCAGCCCCAATTCTCCACTTGATCTGCCGCAAGGCCAGCGTACTCCAACCAGCGGCGGTTGAAAAATTGAGCAGCCCCATCGGCCGAGGCCGACCATGCCATACACGGAATGGTTTCTATCACCTCCCGCAGTTCTCGCTCACTGCGTTGCAGCCGTTCGTTCTGACGTTGCAATTCCGCGTTTGCAGCCTCTGCCCGTTTGAGATTGAAATTGTCGTCAATCGCGAAGGCGACAACTCGACCAACTAGTCGCAAGAAACTAATGTCATCGCTGCTGTAACTAATTCCAGGCTGTCCCGACATGCCCAGAGCGCCCAGGCGCCGCTGCGGCGTCGTTAGCGGAACAAAAACCAGTGGACCGGGTTCAATCCCTTGCACTGCAAGATTTTGTTTGAGGCGTCCTGGAACCCTTTGGTCCGTATTGAAATCAGCAATGTGGAACGGTTCCTGCGTGGTATATGCCTGCCACGATGGCCGCTGTTGGACTGGCACATCCGCGTATGCCGATACGAGGCTCTTCTCGCGCCCAATCACAGCCCATTCGACTTCAGTGGAGTTCTCCTTGTAGATAACAATGTAAAACTGTAAGAAGTCAAGGAATTCACGCAACTGTTCGGAGAGGATCTTGGTCAGGTCCTCAGGCTCTTGGCACAGAGAAAGGGCTCCGCTAAGGCGAAGCAATGCCTCATATCGTCGACCGTCTGTCCGCAGCGGAATGGACGCATGCACCCTCATCAGGTTCTTGGGTCGCAGTGTGATCGATTAAGAAGTTTAACGCATGAGACAGAACGAGTGGGCGGTCTGACGCTCGCAAAATCCAGAGGGGTGTGGATGATAGCGATCCAGCTTCATGCGTTGTGGAGCGTCCGCGGGCTGCCTTGGCTAAAAACGACGTAAGTGTATTTTTCGTCGTCTCGGGACGTCGCCCGGCCAGCGTCCGGTCGGCCGACTAGCTGCATCGCAAGGTTTCGTGTACCTGGTCGCGATCGAATACATAAGAAGGCGACGTAGTTCGCGACATGAAGGTCAATGTGGAATTTGCCGGAAGGTTTGCGTTCGTCGGAATGGAGAGTTGGCGGCTTAGATCAGAGACAACCGGCGGGCGCAGTCCATCATGATTTCTGCCTCCCAAGGGGAACGCTGGGGGTTCCTCGGGTGCGTTCGATCGCTGGGAATCCGGCCGATCAGATTTAGGAACAGCGCAGCAGAATGTTTGTAGGCCGGAACCGGGTGGCGAAAGGCGACATTTCCCAGGTACTGCAGGGCGTCGGAAAGGGCGAAGTACTCTGCGTCACCAGCCTCCCAGAGCCGGTCTCGCTCGGCGAATTTGTCCGGTGCAAAGGCGGCGAGTCCCAGCAAGTAGTCCGACCCGAATTCAATCATGTTGATTCCCAGGTCGTTCCCTGTGTAAATGCGAAAGTCTGGCCGGTGCGCATCGCGAACGGCGAGTCGTTCAACTTCCAGAAGACGGTCGAGGGAAGAGTGTTTCATTCCCTTGAGCTCTGGGATGTCCATTAAACGCCGCACCGTCTCGGAGTTCCATATCTCGCCGTTGGGCGCGAACATTGAACCCAACTCGAACGCCAACACCTGCGGATAGTCCCTGCATATGTCTCGATAAGCTTCAGCGATCTCCGCGGGAGACTTACCGTGCAGCCGAGCGGACTGGAACAGGATCGGAATGCCACCAAAACGAACGATGGTGTCGATCTGCTGCCGGTAGAGCGATACGATGTCGTCGCCGGCGAGATGTTCAATGTACGCGCCAGCCACAAAAGGAGTCCCTTTCCCGAGAGCCTCGCGCGTCCAGCTTAGCACTTCTTGTTTTTCTGTATCGTTCAGGTAGTTCACGTAGCCGGTGTCCATATTGACGGCATTCATGAGCCCGGCTCGATGTGTGGAGATCAACTGTTGCGAAAACGCTTCGACCGCGATCCGGCCGTCTACCTCGTACGGCAACAAGGCTGCAGCAATGCCCTGTACTTTGCGTCGCGTTTTTTGGCGCGCGAGCAATTCGTCAACTGTCATCCCCATCCTCATCCCTTGCTCCACTGGCTCGGCACTGCGCGCGACGGAATCCGTGTCAGCGTTTCTTGGCGTCTTTGAGTCTATCGGCCATGTCGGAGTCTTTGTAGTATTCGTCCAGCGGATAACAACCGGAGGGCAGTCCGTTCCGTGGTGCCGTGGTGCAATCGCTGAAGGTTCTGCAAACACGCTTGCGTTGCATTTCGGCGCCCTCGGATGCTTCCCAGAGCATCTCAGGATAGGTCAACACCATCCTGCCGAGCCCCACGAAGTCGACCCAGCCTTCACGCACGGCAGCTTGCGCGACATGAGGTAAGAAGTCCTGCAGGTAGGTATACCCCGATCCAACCATGAGCAGGTTTGGGAACCGCCGCTTGAGGTGACGGGCCGCCTCCATCTGCCGCGCAACTCCAACCAACGGGTCTTCGGGCGGCAGATATCCGTCAGAAGGTGGGTACAGTGCCGGACGTTGGATATGCGGATTGTAGTAAGGGCTGCCGGCGGTGATGTTCACCAGGTGAATTCCAAGCTCTTCTATTAACGATAAGAAACGCTCCGGTTCGTTCAAGTCGCTGTCCGTCGGGTCGAGCGGATTTACGCCGAAGCCCCAGCGGTAGGGGAGTAACTCCGGGCGCGTCTCTGCAATTCCGGTCGCGGATTTTCCGTTCACGCTCTGAGTTGGGTCGCTGCGGAATGGAACGGTGTCGATCGCCGATAGCCGCACTCCGAGGTGCAATCCCGGACAGAGCGAGCGGATGCCTTGTACGACCTCGCGAAGAAAGCGGGTGCGGCCTTCGAAGGTGCCGCCGTAATTTCCTTTTCGGGTATGAGCGCTCAGAAATTCATGACCCAGGTAGCCGTGGCAATGCTTGATGTCCACGAAATCAAAACCCAATCGCCAAGCCATGAGCGCGGCCCGATGGAAGTCTTCGATGATCGACTCGATCTCTCCGTCGGTCAGCAGAGGGTAGTCGGGAGGGAGTTTCAGGCGCTGGTCGAGAAACGGATGGTGATAGAGAATGCGTGGTTCCGGGCGGGAATGTGCGTTGGGGCGGCAGTACCGGCCGGAGTGCGTCAATTGCAAACCGATGATCAAACCATCGTCGGAACCGGTTGTCAGAATATGCTCGCGCCTCAGAACAGCCCGCAAGTGCGCAATACTCTCGTGGGTGCGCGGCGCCGCGAGAAGCTGGTTTGGGTTCGCGCGCCCTTCGTGGGAAACCGCAACCGCTTCTCCACCCCAGATCAACTTGCCGCCACTTCGGCCGAACCGCTGCCATCGCCGAACGGTATTCTCCGAAGGCGCTCCATCCGGAGTCGCGTCCCAACCTTCCATGGGCTGAACCGCAATGCGGTTGCCGATTTTGAATGGCCCACGGTTCAGCGGCCAGCGTAGCGGCGATTGAGTTCCGGTTACGATCTGGGGATCGCAGGGAATCTGCAGGCCGAGGCCCTGTGCGTGACTCTGAAAGCGTCCAACGTCTTTTAAGCTCCCTAGTCGGAGGATTGCCACAGTGCTCATTCTGCCTTCCGCCGGCCCGGTAGAGCCAAAACAGCAACGCTGCCTAACAACGCGATGCCCACCAGGACAATGCAACTCTCGCGGTAGCTTCCAGTGGCGTCGCGTAAGCGACCGATCAACCAGGGCGCCGCGGCTTCTGCGATGCCACCCGCGGTCAGGATCACGCCCAGCAGTCTTCCCAGGACTTCAGTCCCAAAGATTTCCGCTGTCATGAGCGGAATGATCATGTAGTCGCCACCAAGACCAAGCCCAAAAATCGCACCGGAGACGTAGAGCGTCAGCTGCGTAGTCCCGAGGAACATCAGAGGGATTCCCGCTGCGACCAGCAGATACGTTAGCAGCATGACGTACTTCTTGGAGAAGCGGTCAGCCAGCCATCCAATGAGTAACCGGCCAGCAATGCTGAAGGCCAGCACCAACGATAGGACACTCGCGGCATTCCGCTGTGTGAAGTGTCGGTCGAGGCTCAAGAAAAGTTTCAGATTCTGCTGCGTGCCGCTGACCGCGGCAATCGAGCACATACTCCCCAGAGTAAGCAGGAAGAACGAGGAGCGCTTGAACGCTGCCAGCGGACTCGGGGACGCGGCCGTGCCAACGGTCGTTTTCGCGGGGAGTTCTTTCAACATCAGTACCAGGGGTAACGACACGACCACGATCAGTACCCCGAGAATTCGCAGAGAGTTCTGCCATCCGAAATGCTGAGCGAGCGTGTGTGATATCCAAGGGACCATTGCCCCGCCGATGCCGATCCCGAGGTACGCAAACCCCATCGCCTTTCCGCGCGATCGATCGAACCACTCCGTCAAGAGAACCTGGTTGGGAAGCGGTCCCCCGCAAACGTAACCCAGCGCGTTAAACAAGTAAAAAAAGTAAAACAGGCCAAGGCTTGAGATCGAGCCCAGTCCTACCAGCGCTCCACCCGCCATCAATACTCCAACCATCATCAGGCGCCGGGGACCAAAGCGGTCCACAACCCACCCTGCGAGGAATCCGAATACGGGCCCCACGACGAGTTTGCTGAGCGCGTTGCCTGATGTTACTTGCGCGCGCGTCCAACCGAACTGTTGGACCATGAAGTCGTAGTAGAAAGGCAGGCCCCAGACGGCAATTCCAACAATGCAGAAGAGCACTACAAAAGCTGTCGCCGCCGCCTGGTACGCTTGGCTCTGGTTTGCCGGAGATTGACCTGGAAATGACCCGGGTCTTTCTGACACTTCGCCGATCGACGCCGTCGCCGCAGCAGCGCCTTCGATTCCCGGTCCCGTCATGGGGTGTCAGTGTAACGTAGACGGCTTTGGTCCGGCGGAGATTTTGCTCTGGGATCACCCGGGGGACCGAGGAATCACTCCCTGGATTGCCGGACAACGCGGAAGCAGTCTTGGGCTGATAATGCCGAGATTAATCCTAAGTCGGGGTGCTCGAAGGCTTTGGTAGCGATTGCGACCAGATCACGCTAGTGCTTTTTCGGACGTGACGCCTGGATGGGTGCTCAAGGCTGAAAGAAGGTGTGGGGCGTCGCGTTCGAAAAAGCCGTCAGAAGGAAGCCGCTGGCGCGGCGGACGCGGGAGTTATGCAAATTGAATGGAGCGAGGAGGGGTGTAGAAGTTCACGGGAGTCGTCAAGGCCGCTCGAGTAGCAGCCGGCGCACCTGTGCAAAGACGAGTTGATGGCGGAAGTGGACCGAGGCAGGGATGGAAAGAAGATGTCTGGATGGAAGGGAGACAGACTTCGGCGAGACGCTCTGAAAACGTAGCGAGTGCGGTTGTGAGCGAGTGAGTTCATGCAGCCTTGGCCAGGAGTGGTGGAGAACGGAGTTGGAGTTGCGCCGCGGTGAATCGTTCCACAACGACCATGGGTCCACCGCACTTGGGACAGCGCCATAAAGGCTGGGTGATTGATGCGGTCGAGGGTTCCGGTTCGGCTTGCGGTGGAAGTGCTTGGAGAGCGTCGAAGCACCGCGGCAGCAGAGCAGCGCGCCTTCGGTTGGCGAGGAAGCCGAAGTGGCGGATGCGGACGAAGCCCTTGGGGAGCAGGTGAAGTAGGAAGCGACGGAGAAACTCATCGCGGGAGACGGTCATCACTTTCTGCCGATTGTGGTCGGCGGAATCGCGCCAGCGAAAGGTAACCTGGTCGTCCGCCAATGCGACCAAGCGATGGTTGGAGATGGCGACGCGGTGAGTATAGCGGCCGAGATACTGCAGCACGTACTCGGGTCCGCCGAAGGGTGGTTTGGAGTAGACGATCCAGTCTTTGCGGAAGAGCGGACGCAGCCAGGCAGCGAAGAACTTGGGATGGGCGAGCGGTGCGAGTTCTCCGGCCAGGTGCAGTTGACGGTGTTGGAAGGTAGACTTCAGGCCGGCGACGAACTTGCCGCGAAACACGCGCCGCAGTACGGCGATGGGAAGAAAGAAGCGTGGGTGGGATCGAATCCAGCAGGCGTGATCGCGGGAGAGTCCGCCAGCGGGAACGACACAGTGGACATGGGGATGAAGCTGAAGTTTCTGATTCCAGGTATGGAGCACACTGAAGAAGCCGATCTCGGCTCCGAGATGGGCGGGATTGCGCGCGACCTCCAGTAGGGTTTCGGCGCTGGCGCGAAGCAGCAAACCGTAGATGAGTTTTCTGTTCTGGAGGGCCAACGCAGCCAGTTGCGGCGGCAAGGTGAAGACGACGTGGACGTAGGGCGCGGGCAGCAGTTCACGACGACGCGCCGCGATCCAGCGTTCACGTGCACCGGTCTGACACTTCGGGCAGTGCCGATTGCGGCAGCTGTTGTAGGAGATGGTGGCACGATGTCCGCAGCTGGTGCACTCATCGATATGACCGCCGAGAGCGGCGGTGCGACAGCGCGCGATGGCCAGCAGGACCTTAAGGTGAGTCCAGCGGAGCCACGAACGGTTGCGCGCGATGAAGTCTGCTCCTGCGCTGCGAATGATATCGGCCACCTCGAACTGTGGCCGACTCATTTACTCCTCCTCGGACGACCTGCCTTTCTTCAGCACCAGCGCGTCCAGCGGACTGGGGGTGGCATGTAAGTGGCGTTGCGAGAGGTGGAGATAGCGAGCGGTTTCTTTCAGATCGTGATGGCCCAACAGGATCTGGATGGTGTGCAGGTCGGCGCCGGCTTCGAGCAAGTGGGTGGCGAAGCAATGGCGGAGCATGTGTGGATAGATCCGTTTCTTAATCCCGGCGCATCGGGCGGCCTCGACGCAAGCGTGGTAGGGCGTCTTGTCATCCATGGGGTGATCACCGCTGTGCCAGCGGTTGCCGGGAAATAACCAGACGGACTTCTTACGCAGACGTCGCCAATGAGCGCGCAGTTCTTCGAGCAGGACAGGGCTGAGCATTACGTCTCGGTCCTGCCCGCCTTTGCCGTCCTGAATGTGCACGACCATGCGTCGGCTATCGATGTCGCTGACTTTCAGGCGCGTGAGCTCGGTGCGGCGCACGCCCGTGCCGTAGAGGGTCATCAAAATGGTGCGATAGAAGGGAGTCGGCGCAGCCTCGATGAGCTCTGCTACTTCTTCCTGACTGAGAATGGTGGGCAGGCGATAGCGCTTCTTAGGATAGGGAGTGTCGGCAATGCTCCAGGGCCTCTTGAGTGTCTGGATGTAGAGGAAGCGCAGAGCACAGAGATGGTTGGTCACCGAACCGGGAGTCAGTTTGTGCACGGTGAAGAGTTGGGCTTGGTACTCGCGGATGTGCTGCGGTCCCAGGCGATCGGGCGAGCGGTGGAAGTGCTCAGCGAAGCGCTCGATGAAGCGAATGTAACGCTGTGTGGTCGCCTCAGAGTAATGACGTCGCTGGAGTTCCTCCAGCATCATTTTGCGTAGATGGGTCACAGGGACACCTCCTTGTGACCCATAAATTATCTGAGCTGAAAATCAACGACTGCCGACATCACTCACGCGGCAGCGTCCGCCGCGCCAGCGGCTTCGTTCTGACGGGCTAACCAGACGTTATTCCGGGCCAGAAGTTGGGGAAGTTTCGCAGGATAGGTAAACGCCCTTCTCGTCAGTTGTGCGATTGAAGACGAAAGCCGACTTGTCAGTACCAATCTCTTGATGGAGGGAGCGCACTACCGAATTGACGACAATTCGGAAGCCATCAATGGCTGGAATCGTGAATGCGGTGAATTACAATACATCCATTGAGCCGTGAGTCGCAGTCTTACCTAGGAGGATGATACCGGACGACGGACTCGGCGAAATGCTCGTTAAGTTCGAGCCTCCGTTCGAGATTGTTGCCACAGTCAGTGCAGGTTTGATCTCAACCCTTATGCCAGCCAGGTACTTTCGGATATTCGCCCTGGCTGCGATATTTCTCCTGCTGCTAGTGGGGGCAGGCAGTGGGCAAAATACGACGCTGATCAGTCTTGATCAGGCCATTGATCTGGCGCTGGCGCACAACCATTCCATCAAAGCGACGCGAACTCTGATTCTTCAGAATCAGGCCCAGGAGATTACCGCGAACCTGCGCCCCAATCCGACTCTTGGGGCTGACACCCAGTTCGTCCCATTCTTCAGTCCGCAAGATTTTTCCGGCGAAAATCTGGACGAGACGCAGCAGTTCGACATTGGGATCGGGTACCTGTTCGAGCGTGGTCACAAGCGGCAACGGCGCCTGCAAGCCGCTCGCGATCAAACTGCCGTCACTCGTGCCCAGGTCACCGACGCCGAACGAACCCTGGCTTTCAACGTAGGCCAGCAGTTCGTCAGCGTTTTACTGGCGGAATCCACTCTTCAGTTTGCGCTTCAAGACCTAAAGAGCTTCCAGCAGACGGTCGATATTAGCGAGGCACAACTTAAGGCGGGCTACATCGGGGAAGGCGATTATCTTAAGATCAAGCTGCAGCTTCTGCAGTTTCAGACCGACGTGTCGTCTGCCCGCCTGGCGAAAGTGCAGGCGCTAGTCGGGCTTGCGTGAGTTCCTGGGCTACAACGCAGTACCGGCCGATTTTGACGTGATTGGCGATCTGGCGTATCAGCCGCTCAAGGCTGAATCTGGAAGACTTGCAGATGAAAGCGATGCGTGAGCGTCCCGACTTCCGCGCCGCGGAGTTGGGGATAACGGCAGCACAGAGCCAAATCCTCCTGGCCAAAGCGAACGCCAAAGTGGACGTGAATGGCACCTACGACTTTACGCACGTTTCCGGTGAGAACACGGCTTCGATCTTCGTGAATTTTGAGTTGCCGATCTTCAACCGCAATCAAGGAGAAATCGCGCGTACCGGTTATGCGCTCACGCAGGCACAGGAGCAGCAGCAAGCGGCCAGCGATACGGTTCTCTCCGATGTTGCCAATGCCTATGAGGCGGTGAGGAGCAATGACGAAGTGGTGCAACTCTATACTTCCGGGTACCTCAAGCAGGCGCAGGATTCGCGCGACATCAGCGAATATGCGTATAAACGCGGTGCCGCCAGCCTATTGGATTTTCTCGACGCCGAGCGCAGTTACCGGTCGGTTCAGTTGGCTTATCGCCAGGCGCTGGCCTCTTATATGACCGCACTGGAGCAACTGAAGGAAGCGGTGGGAACGAGAAACCTGCCATGAACATCCGCGCGAGTCGTTGGCAGCAACTGACTCCTGCACTGGCCGCCCTATTGGCGATTATCGTGGTGCTTGCCGGCTGCCAGGGGTCGGGATCAAATGCCGCCGCTAACTCTGGCGGCGCGAACAACTCAAGCAACCCAGAGCTGTTTACCGTTCCGCAGGACCAGATGTCGCATGTACAGGTTCTGACAGTGCAGCCCACTGACACTGACTCGATCTCTCCGGCTGACCGGAGCCGTGGCTTACAACAGCTTTCGCACCACGCCGGTCATCACGCAGGTGAGCGGACCGGTCAGCAGAGTCGTGGTGGTTCCCGGACAGAAAGTAATTCAGGGCGAGCCCATGTTGTACGTGGCGAGTCCGGATTACTCGCAGCTCCGCACCAACTATTTGAAGGCCAAAGATGCCTATGCCTTGGCACAAAAGGCATATGCCCGAGCCCAGGATTTGTACCAGCATCATGCGATTGCAGAACAGAATTTGGAGCAGGCGCAATCGGCCGAGGTGCAGGCAAGCGGCGACCTGGTAGCGGCTCAGGCTGCATTAAAAGTCATGGGAGTCAGCGATCCTGATGCGCTCGTGAAAGCCCCGCCTTCTTTTGAAGTTCCGGTAAAGGCGCCAATTGGCGGCCTGGTGGTAGAGCAGGATGTTTCTGCGGGACAACTTATTCAACCCGGCACCACCCAATGTTTCATGATTTCCGACATTAGCACCGTCTGGGTGCTGGTCAATGTCTATCAGAAGGATTTGCCTTATGTGCGCGTCGGAGATCAAGTCACAATTCAGACGGATACTTATCCTGAAGTGTTCCATGGGCGCATTGCGTATGTGGCAGCTTCGCTGGATCCGAACACACGCACGCTGCAGGCGCGCATCGAGACCAACAATCCCGGCGAAAAACTGAAGAAAGATATGTACGTGGTTGCGACGGTAAACGCGGGCACGATCCAAAATGCCATTGCGCTTCCGGATGCGGCTGTCCTGCGCGATACCGAAAACCAGCCTTTTGTTTATGCCGCGGCATCTGCGAACCAGTTTGGCAGACGCTCGGTTACGCTCGGAGAAAGCCTGAACGGAAAGACGCAAATTATCAGCGGGCTGAAACCGGGTGACCAAGTCGTCGGGAATGGCAGCCTGTTCCTGCAGTTTGCGAACTCGCTGCAGCGCTAGCCGGATCGGGCAGGCATTAAGAATCGTTTCAAAACTCTGGCAAGGATAGTGTCCACCACAACTGAATGATCCACCGAATAGTCCAAGCGGCGCTGCGGCAAAGGTTCCTGGTGCTGATGCTGACCGCTTTCATCACGGTCGGCGGGATCTTATCTTTCCAGCGCATGCCCGTGGACGCGTATCCCGATCTCTCGCCTCCGCAGGTTGAAATCATCACCCAGTGGCCGGACCACGCCGCCGAAGAAGTCGAACGGTTGGTCACCCTTCCTCTTGAACTTGAGATGAACGGCGTCCCGCACATGGTGGTGATGCGCTCGATCTCACTGTATGGGCTGTCCGATCTCATCCTGACCTTCGAGGAGAGCACCAACGATTACTTTGCGCGACAGATTGTCTTTGAGCGGCTCGCACAAGCCACGCTGCCGACAGGCGTAACCCCGAGTCTTGCACCTCTGTTCAGTCCGAGTGGACTGGTGTATCGCTATGTGCTGGAGAGTCCCGACCGCAGCCCTCAGGAACTGAAAACGATTGAAGACTGGGTGATTGAGAGAGCTTATCGTTCGGTCCACGGTGTAGCCGACGACTCAGGCTTTGGCGGAACGGTGATGCAATATCAGGTACTGCTCGATCCGGCGCGCATCTATGGGTATCACCTGACCATCCCTCAAGTCACGGCGGCTCTGGCGGCCAACAACTCGAATGCCGGCGGCGGCTTCTATTCTCAGGGAGGACAGTTCTACTACGTTCGCGGAATCGGGCTGGTAAAGAACACGGACGACATCGGCAACATCGTTGTCGGCGCCAACAAAGGCGTGCCCATCCGAGTGCGTGATGTTGGAGATGTGACCATCGGACACGCGCCGCGCCTGGGTGAATTCGGCTTCCAAAAGAATGATGATGCCGTTGAAGGCGTCATTCTGATGCTGCGCGGGGAACAGACCCAGAACGTCCTCAAGGGAGTCGAAGCAAAAACGGAGGAACTAAATCGCCAGATCCTGCCGCCGGACGTCAAGATTCATCCTTATTATGACCGCAGCGAATTGGTAGATCTGACCACCGACACGGTGGAGGCGAACCTGCTTCGCGGCATGGTGCTGGTTTTGGTGGTGCTGATTTTCTTCCTGGTCAGCTTCCGCGCCGCGGTCATTGTTGCCCTGACGATTCCGCTCTCGCTTTGTTTGCTTTCATCGTGCTCCACGCGCACGACGTTGCTGCGAACTTGCTTTCCATCGGAGCCATTGATTTCGGAATTGTCATCGACGGCACCGTGGTCATGATTGAAAACATCTACCGCGAACTGGCGCTGCGGGAGGGACAGCCGTACAACCTGAACGAAGTCATTCTTGCGGCCGCAAAAGATGTGGATCGCCCGATCTTCTACTCGGTGGCCGTCATTCTCGCCGGTTATCTGCCGATTTACGCGTCTGAGCGGGCCCTCGGGAAAGCTGTTCCACCCCATGGCCGAGACCATGTCGTTTGCGCTGGTCGGCGCCCTCATCCTGACCCTTACGCTGATTCCTGTGCTCGCCTCCTACTGGTTCAAGAACGGCGTGCGGGAGAAACCGAATCGTGCATTTGAATGGATGAAGCGGAAATACTGCGGTTCAGCTCGATTGGGCGCTTGACCGGCCCAAGACCACCATCGCGATTGCGACCCTGATCTTCGGGGCGGCCATGCTGCTCGTGCCCTTTATCGGCGGCGAATTCATGCCGCATCTCGATGAAGGTGCGCTCTGGGTGCGGGCTACCATGCCTTACACCATTTCCTTTGAGGAGGCCAGCAGCATCGCTCCTCAGATACGCGACATTCTGATGTCATATCCGCAGGTCACTGTGGTGGGTTCAGAGTTAGGGCGTCCCGACGATGGCACTGATCCCACCGGTTTTTTTAACTGCGAATTCTACGTTGGTCTCAAGCCCTACAAAGACAAAGCGTGGACCGGCGAGATCAGCGAGAAAAAACAGCTGGTCGAATCGATCAACAAGAAACTCACCGCCTTCCCCGGAATCATTTTCAACTATACCCAACCCGCAGAAGATGCCGTGGACGAGGCACTAACGGGTCTCAAAAGCTCTTTGGCGGTCAAAGTATATGGCGACGATCTGAACGTACTGCAGGACAAAGCGATACAGATCAAGAACACACTCGCCAGTGTGCCCGGTTTCACCGATCTTACGGTAGTGCGCGAACTTGGCCAGCCCAGCCTGCTGGTCGACGTCGATCGGGACAAGATCGCACGGTATGGGATCAACGTTGCGGATGTGGAAGCTGTGATTTCGGCCGCTGTTGGCGGGCAAGCGGTCACCCAAGTCATTCAAGGGGAGAAGCTGTTCGATCTGGTTGTCCGCATGCAACCCCAATTTCGCAGCAGCGCGCATGAGATTGGAAATCTTGTTGGTGGGCACACCAGATGGACAGCAGATTCCGCTCAGCCAGCTCGCCAACATCACCCAGGGAAACGGCGCGTCCTTTATTTATCGCGAAAACAACTCCCGCTACATCGGCGTGCAGTACAGTGTCGAGGGGCGTGATTTGGAGCGGGCGGTACGAGACGGCCAGGCGGCGGTCAAGAAGGTCGTGACACTGCCGCAGGGCTACCGGATGGAATGGGGCGGCGAATACAGCCAGTTTCTGGAAGCCCGATCGCAGATGTACTTTATCGGCCCTCTCGCCGTAGTGCTGATTTTCATGATCTTGTTTGCGCTTTACGGAAACTTCAAATTTCCCGTCACCATTGCCCTGGGCGTAATCATGACTGAACCGGTGGGTGCGCTGGTTGCACTGAAACTCACGCACACTCCCTTCAGCGTTTCGTCAGTCTTGGGTCTTTTGGCATTGCTCGGGGTTTCCGTGGAGACTGCCGTCATTCTCGTCTCCTACATCAACAAGTTGCGCCGGGAGGGAATGGGGATCCGCCCGGCCACCAGGGAAGCTTCGCTCTTGCGACTCCGTCCGATCATGATGACCGCTTTGGTTGCCTGCCTTGGGTTGCTGCCAGCCGCGCTTTCCACCGGCATCGGATCGGATACTCAAAGGCCGTTCGCCATAGTCATCGTGGCCGGTCTCATCTCCCGCCTCTTCATCGGATTCTTCGTCAATCCTGTCTTGTACGAGATGGTTGCCCGCGAGGGCGATGTGCTGCAGGTCTAGGCGAAAACCAGGGTTAGCACTCACCGAGTGTGTCGAGCGAACTTTTGGCATTTGCAAGCAGCAGGGAGAGCACGCTAAGCCATTGAAAGTATGGCGGAG
>CAWDGL010000005.1:0-259134 GCA_963801885.1 uncultured Acidobacteriaceae bacterium | reverse complement strand
GATAAGGCAAGCTCCTGAGCAGCGTCGAATACACCACCGTGAACATCGTTGTCGTCGCCGCAATCCCCAGTGCCATCGTCAGCACCACGACGAGCGTGAACCCCGGCGAACGCCTCATCTGCCGCAGCGAAAATCGTATGTCCCGCGCCAGATATTCCAGCAAGGGCAACCCTTCCTCTGCGTGGTATTGCTCTCGGATCGCCTCCAAAGAGCCAAGTTTCAACCGCGCCTGCCTCCTCGCCTCTTCCTCGCTCATTCCAGCCTGTATATTGGCTTCCGCCTCGCGCGCTACGTAGTCTTCCAACTCTTCACGCAGCCTTTGATCACCGTGCCGGCCAGTAACAAAATTGCGCAGACGGATCAGGCATCGACTGAGAGTCTTCATGCCAGATCCTCCGCTTTCACCTCGAAGAAGCGGGCAATGATTGCCGCCTTCTGCTCCCAGTCGTGCTTCTCGGTTTCGAGGAGCTTGCGACCCGCGCGTGTCAGCTTGTAGAACCGGGCACGACGGTTGTTTTCTGAGGGGCCCCATTCTGATGCAATCGCCCCTTCTTGCTCTAGTCTCAGGAGGACTGGATAAAGTGTTCCCTGATTGACAAAAAGGATGTCTCCACTAATCTGCTCGATACGCCGGGCAATGCCATATCCGTGGAGTTCCCCCATGACATCTAGGGTCTTCAGCACCATCAGCGCCAGCGTTCCCGGTTGTACGTCCTTTTTCGCTTTCATAAAATCTGGTGCCGTCACCCCTTAAATTTTGGTTACCAACAGGAGCATCTCACAGTTCCATTGGGAAAACAACAGAACCGGTAAGGGACCAACAGTTCGAATCACCCATCCCTTGGCAGTTTCAGGTCACAATCCTGTGTACCGGGTGCTGCCTGCCATTAGGTGTAGTCGAGAAGTCCCTTGGTTCGCGCATTATCGCCGAAGCACTCATCGACGATTGGTAACGGGAAGTCGGCATTGCGGAAGTGATCTGCCTCATTCAATGCTAGATCTCCACGGGTTTTAAGATCCTTTAATTCAAAACTCGCAGTACAAGAACGGTACAACCAAAACCTGTTCCATCGCGCTCTCAGTGGTTGCTTACAGGGCATTGCAGGCGACCGCTGCCAACCGCTCTACCTGCTTCGGGGTCATGAACTAAACTTTCCCCACGTTCGCCTCTTGTGTCCCTTTCGCGTGTACGTATCGATTGAGACGGCGAGTGAGCGCTGAGGCTTTCTCGGCGCTAATGTAGCCTTGCTTGCGCGCATCTTTCAGAGCGCCTCGCGCCAATCCGACACGGCCAGTTTCTTCCAAAAGTTGAGAAATGGCTTTTTCGATCGTGGTCACGGGAAGTCCTTCGCGATTGACGATATCCGATGCTCGCAAATCAGCACGATGAATTTCCACCCACTTGGGACGGCGGCGGCGGAGGCGGGCACTTTTCGGCACTGTGATCTGTACGCGTGGCGGATTCGCATCAGAAATGCCATAGACCGCCAACGCGGTCTCATGAGATAAGGCTATTTTTTTCGGCCCACTGTCAGCACACGCCCACAGGATCGCTTCGCGATATTGCCCTAAGCGATCCGACGGGAAGTAAGGAATTCGATACACTCCGCGCGCCACCCGCTGAAGTTTTCCCCGTTGGGTCAGACGCGACACGCTTTCTGACACCTTCTGCGAGGGAGGCATATCTTCGTTCTGCTGGTGTGTTGCCGCCGGAGGCCACTGCTTCAACGTCTGCGCAACGCTCACGGCACTACACAACCCAGCCGTCAGCGCTATCAGCTCGAATACAAGTCGTCTCATTGGGTAATAACTCCGATGGTTGTGCGTTGGAAGGAGACAGTCCTTCTAAGGCCGCGTGAAACGCAGGTCGACTATTGGGATACCAGATGCCCAGAGAAGCCAAAGAACCGTGTCTGCTATGAAGCTCCAATGACGGAGATGGTTGCAACTCTGACTCCGGTATCGAGGAAATCGTAAGCGTAGACGGGAGTGGAAAAGGGAAAATGCTCCAGAATGAACAAACTGTCATCTTCTAGAAAGGGAGCGGTAATGTTCCGGTCGTATCGTAAAAGTGGGCTGCCGGTCGTGGTGTGCCACGCCAGCGTCACTCTGAACTCGGCTTTAACATGTCCTTGTGCGTGTTCGATAAGGGTCGGGGCCGTCTGTTGATCTTGCTATTGGCGAGTATTTTGCAATCGACATTGGCCGCCTCGCAGGAGCTGCCGGACGTTCCATCAGCGGTCATGCATACGAACTCTTACGCGGCTGGAGAGTTGGCTACTTCCGCCGATTCGCAGCAATCGTCAGCCCTGGCATCTACCGATTCGAGTCGCGGCAAATTTCTGACTCGATGGGTCAAACGAGGGCTTCGTGATCAGGCCGATATTTATACATCTCCTCTCCATCGTTCTGAACTGAAATGGGTGATCGGACTTCCCGTTGTCACGGCAGGCCTGATGGCGATTGATAAGCATGCTTCGGGCGCGCTTCCGAGAAACCCTCCGAGTGCGAGTGCTGACATCTCCGACGTGGGACTGTTCGCAACCGCTGGTGCGGTGGGAGTGCTTCTCATCGACGGAAAGGCCCAAGGAGATTCTCATGCCTTCGAAACCGGCGTGCTTGGAGCCGAGGCGATGGCCAACAATGGCGTCGTGTATGCCGTGCTGCAGCTCATTGCGGAGCGTGAACGTCCTTTACAAGGAACGGGTCAAGGACATTTTTTTCAGACCAGCGGCTTGGATAATTCCTTTCCCTCCGGCCATACGATCATCACGTGGACCGCGGCCAGCACAATTGCGCACGAATACCCAAAGCCTTGGGTAGAGTGGCTGGCTTACGGAACCGCAGGGGCCGTTTCGGTGACGCGATTCACTAGTCTGCAACACTTCCCCTCCGATGTTGTAGTGGGAAGCACACTTGGGTACTTGATCGGACGCCACATCTTCCATACTCATTGCAAGGTGGGTCTCAGTGCGGCATGCAGTGCGAAATAGTTCAGGGAAACACAGTCTCTATTTCTAGAAAGCGCGAGGTGACTGATGTTGAGGAATACGTTTGGCAATCGGCCTGGTGCTATCCCTTGTGGCCTGGCTATTGGGCTGCTCCTTCAGCTTGTACCTGCACTGATCGCTCAGACGGCGGGAATGGGTGTGCTGACAGGCAGGATCGCGGATTCGTCCGGGAATCCGGTTGCGAACGCCACCGTGACGGTGACGAGCGTGGACAACGGCCAGGTACGAAGCGCCACGACGGGAACGGATGGCTCTTATAGATTCGACGATCTGCCGCTGGGGAGTTATCGGATGAAGCTTGAGGCCGCCGGTTTCCAGACTTTGGAGATTCCGTCCGCGACTGTCGATGGAACTAAGCCATCAGTTGTGGACGAGAAGCTGCAGGCCAGCGCGCCAACCACCACCAAACCAGGGCTAGAGCAACAGGATAATTTGCCGAACGCCCCATCCAGCAGTACCGCGCCTTCGCTTTCGGATTTGGGCCTTACTCCGGAACAGACTCAAGGAAACGCCCGTGAGCAGGCTTTGCTGGATAAACGGACACACATGCTGAAGATCCATCAACGGATGGGTTTGATCACGACGATCCCGCTCATTGCGACGGTGATCCTCGGTCCTGGCGCTGGCGGCAAAAGCGAAGGCACGGCTACTCGCGATTTGCACGTTGCTCTGGGTGCGCTCACCGGCGATCTATACGGCATCACCGCTTATTACGCCATTCGCGCTCCCAGAATCCCCGGAACCAAAAAGCGCGGTCCGATAAAATTTCACGAAGCGATGGCTTGGATACACGGCCCTGGCATGATCGCCACGCCCATCCTGGGAATTATGGCGTTCGATCAGAAGAACAAAGGCGAAAAAGTTCATGGCATCGCCTCCGCGCATGGACCAGTGGCCATCGTGACCGCTGGCGCGTTTGGGGCTGCTCTTCTTTCGGTTTCAGTGAAGTTCTGAGCACAGTTTATGAATAAGAAAATACTGATCGCGTTCTTGCTCGTGACCCTCCCCACGTTTGCTGCCGACAGCCAATGGGTCCTCAAACAAAGCACACTCACCTACCATGTGTCGCACCCACTGCATGAGTCCGAGGGTGTGAGCCATGCGGCGCGAGGCAAGGGCGTTTGCCACGACGGACAATGCGATTTCTTGATTGCGGTAGCCGTGAAGTCGTTTGATTCGGGGGACAGCAATCGCGACCTTCATATGGTTCAGGTTACGCGCGGCGCGGAGTTTCCTATAGTCACCGTACGCACGCGCCTGCCCGAATCGGCTGCCTCATCGGCGACCATCAATGCCGATCTGGAGATTCAGTTCGCCGGCCAGACTGCCCAGTACAAAAAGGTTCCTTTCAAAGTGGAAACACAAGGCGGTGAGACTCACATTACGGGCACCATTCCGGCCACGCTCTCCGATTTCAAGATCGACCCACCGTCGCTGTTGACGATGCCGGTCAAGAACGAAATTCCAGTGCGCGTGGATATGACTTGGCGTCCGCAATAGACACGGAAGGCTTACTGCAATCGCAGTGTAGTGACAAAAATGGAGGACCAAATTAGCCGGTCCTCCACAGGTGGTTTTTTAATCGAGGACACGAAGGTCTATTTGCCGTCGTGATCTGGATCTCCAGCACTCAGATCCCCGGTACTTTTCAGGCTAACTGTGTCCTGGGGGATCGCTCCATTCGTTGGAGCCTGCGCTGGCGGTTGGGGCTGGCGAGCAGCCTGTGGTGTGACTTCGTTAATTGCTGGCGAGCTGCTAATAGAGTTGACCATATGGAAGCTATTATCGGGATTACGAGGAGCAATCTTTAGCGAGTTGAACCACGCCTAAGCCACGCTTTCTAAGCTGTTCTAACGTTTGAAGAGTTTCCTGCATCCCACCTGGAGGTGTAAAGTCTTGGACTGGCGGGAATCTCCTATGCGATTGCTGTTGGTAGAAGACGATGTATCCATTCAGCAGTTCCTCAAGCGGGCGCTGACGGAGGCGGGATACCAGGTGGATGCGGCCAGTACCGCGAAAGCCGGGGAAGCCATGGCCTTGGAGGGTATTCACGATGCCTTCATCATCGATCTTGGCCTTCCCGACCTGGATGGATTGGACTTAATTGCGCGCTGCCGCGCCCAAGGTAGTTCGGCGCCGGTTTTAATCCTGTCTGCCCGCCGTTCTGTGGACGAGCGTGTCCGAGGACTGGAGCAGGGCGGAGACGACTACCTCACGAAACCATTCGCCCTGCCGGAACTGCTGGCAAGGCTGAGAAATCTCCTACGCAGGTCCGCGGTTCCACAGAATGAATCGGTGCGTCTGCAAGCTGCCGACTTGCAGCTTGACCTGGTACGTCGCGAAGCACGACGGGGCGATCACTTGCTGCAATTGACCCCACAGGAGTTTTCTCTGCTGGAATATCTTTGCCGCAACGAAGGTCGAGTGGTGACCCGGACCATGATTCTGGACCATGTCTGGAAGATGAGGATTGATCCCGCAACCAATGTCGTCGATGTTCATATTTATCGTCTGCGCAGCAAAGTGGATCATGACACCCCGCGACCACTGATTCACACAATTCGTGGTGTTGGCTACGTTCTCAAACATGCCTAGGAATTTGCGCTCTACCGCCGCTTGGCGGATTTCGATTTGGACAACTCTGGCGTTCGCGCTCGGAACCGCTGTGGCTTTCTCCATAGTTTATTTCCTTGTCGCTCAGGGCATTCGGGAGCGCAGTGACACCTGGCTTAGCGGCGAAGCAGAGGTTCTGGCTCAGGTCTCGGCCGATACCCCGAGCGATCACCTATACAAGCGGATCGTTCGAGAGGTGGCCGAGCTTGCTACTCAGGAAGTACCGGATGAGCGCAATGCCCGCGGCGAAAGGCTGAATTCCGTCTTCTTCTTGGCAACAGACCCCAATAACACTGAGGGTCCGTTGTGGGTAGGTCCAAGCTCGAAGGATGCTTTTGTAGCAGCGATTCAGCGGACGAATTTGGTTCCGGGGCCCCCGAAGTCCATAACGGTGGAAGGATATCGACAAACGTTTCGAGTAGTTGAGAAGGCGCAAAACGGAAGAACTGTTTATCTCGGACTATCAGATCATGGCGCCCAGCATGTGCTGCACATCATTAGCCCGTCGTTTTCTCACGCTTTGGGGCGGCATGTTCCTGCTCGGCTTTGTAATCTCCTACTGGAGCGCACGTCGTACCCTGCACCGTGTGGAACGAATTACGGAAACCGTCGCGCGAATTGGAACCGAAGACTTAAAGGAACGCTTGCCTGAACCTGTGAATTCGGATGAGATTTCGCGATTGGCTAAGACTTTTAATCACATGCTGGACCGGCTCCAGTCTTCGGTGAATCAGCTTCGCACCGTTACTGGCAGTATCGCGCACGACCTCAAAAGCCCGGTGACCTTGATTCGTGGAACGCTGGAATCGGCATTATGTAATGAAGGAAATGATAAGTGGCGTGACTCGGTTGGTGAGGCGATCGAAGACCTGGACAGGCTCTTGCAGTTGCTGAACACCACGCTGGACCTTGCCGAAGCGGAAGCGGGTGCGCTTCACATCGATCGCGGCCCAGTTGACTTCTCCGATGTCGTGAGACAACTGGTTGATATTTATCAACCGGCGATGGCCGAGCACCATCACGAAGTGACCACTGACCTCGAAGAGCATGTGGTCGTGGATGCGGACGTGACCCTGCTGAATCGTGTGGTAAGTAATTTGCTTGAAAACGAATTGACTCATTTGCCTGCGGGATGCCGAGTGAACATCCGGCTCCGTTCGCAGCAAGGGTCGGCAGAACTAGTGATTGAAGATAATGGTCCGGGATTCTCGCCCGATATCGGCAGCCAGGTTTTCAAACGATTCGTGAAGGGAAAGAATTCTCCCGGTCATGGTCTCGGACTTGCCTTTGTGGATGCAGTTGCCCAGGCGCATGGCGGCGTGGCTAAGGTCTCGGACCGTCCAGGAGGCGGCGCTGTCATAACTTTGTCGCTACCCGTCCGCGTGCTCCAAGCGGCATAGCAAAAGCGGGAAAGTTTGTTTACACGGTCTCTCTTCTGAGTGTGTTTACCAACGGCTACTCTTAATTCGTTAAGCCGACAACCTAAAACCAACCACTTTCTGTCTAGATTGAACGTGCGAGCGCGGTTTCTGGCGCTTCTCAGATTCAGGAGTCCACAAGGGTGAATGCAGGCAACACTGAACGACATCGCACCAGCCGCATCGGCTGGCTACGCGCAGCGGTACTGGGCGCGAACGATGGCATTCTGTCAACATCGAGTCTGGTGCTTGGTGTCGCAGCTGCGCATGCGACTCACCGCAACGTACTGGTCGCGGGAGTCGCGGGTCTGGTGGCTGGAGCTATGTCGATGGCCGCTGGGGAGTATGTGTCAGTCCACTCACAGGCAGATACCGAACAAGCCGACCTCGCGCTTGAACGCGCGGAACTCAAAGCGGACGACAAGGGCGAGCACATGGAACTGATGGCAATCTATGTCGCGCGCGGACTCGATCCTCCGCTCGCGAAAAAGGTTGCCGATCAGTTGATGGCGCATGACGCGCTAGGCGCGCATGCCCGCGACGAACTCGGTATCTCCGAGACTCTTCGGGCGCGTCCGATTCAGGCCGCTATGGCATCGGCTGGCAGTTTCGCTGTTGGCGCAGCCCTGCCTCTCTTGGTCAGCGCCATAACACCGACGGCTGGGCTGATTCCCCTTGTCTCTGGAACTTCACTCGTATTCCTCGCACTTCTAGGCGGAGTGGCTGCACGCGCGGGCGGCGCAGGCGTGACAGTGGGAGCGATACGGGTAACGTTCTGGGGTGCTCTCGCCATGGCGCTGACGGCAGGAGTCGGGGCGCTGTTCGGAACAATCTCCTGAGCGGTGCCGACGGTCGATCATGCTGGACGCAACTCGCGGACAATGGCGCCCTTGCCCCACGGAGTTATGCATTCACTTCGCCGGCGACATCCGGTGCCGCGACAGCTTCGTACGCATCTTGCGTGTCCGGATTCGTTGGTCGCGTCTCGGCGGCCGAAGAAGGCTTCTCTTACCAGTTTAAGAATGGTTCGGCGGTTTTGAGCGACAACCTTGAGCCATGCCATTTTCCCCATCATGGGGAAATATATCCCGCGGAAGCATAGTCGCGCGAGGAAGATGTTGATGCGATAACCAAGAGGCTGGTCAGTGAGCGCGTCGACCGCTTGGGCCAGTGCTTCCGGGCTGTACGCTTGCTCCCAACCATATTTCACTTCGGCATGAGCTTCTTCAATGGTCATCTTGAGCGGCGTGTGAGCCATCGCAAACGGGATGAACTCCTGCCAGTGCTTGGGGCGCGTGAGCCGGCCCGAGGTTTCCAGGCGCTTGTAGAGCGGGGTTGCGGGCAAAGGCGTCAGCAGACCGAAAATGGGCAGACCCGGAGGCCAAGTTCGGACTTGCGTCAGTGTGCGCTCGGCCACGCCGGTAGTATCGTTGTCCATACCGAAGATAAATGATGTGATCGCATAGACGTTGCGTCGCGCGAGCCGTTCGAGCACAGCCGCATACTCACCCGGCTTATTGAATCCCTTGTTCACGTCTTTGAGATTGGTCGGGTCAATGGATTCCATGCCGATGAAGATCCACTTGCCCCCGGAAGCGGCGATCAGGTCGACGAGTTCTTCGTCGCGCAACAGATTAGCGCTGATCTGGGCCACCCAGTGGACCTGGGCTTTGGCAGCGATGATGTCGCGCAGCAATGATTTGGTGCGCTTTACATTGATGGCGAAATTGTCGTCGATGAAAAAGACGGCAATCTGGCCCTTCTCGCTGCGGGCGCGCGCCTTCAACAGTAGCAACTCATTGACCACGCTCTCATTGGTGCGGAAGCGGATTGAGTCACCGAAGAATCCGGTCACGGTGCAAAACTCGCAGCCGTAGGGACAGCCACGTCCGGACTCAACTGGAATGATGCGGAAAGATCCCCAGCCTGTGCCGACACGGTTGAGTAGCGGCGCGACGACCTTTGGCACGAGATTGAATTGATCAAGATCGATCGATTGCCAAGGAATGACCGGGTACTCCTTTAGCGACGGCTTCTTGTCTTTCCCCGCTGCATCCACGGGCGCGTAGATGGCTTTAAGTTCGCCGCGGGCAGCGTCATTCACAATCTGCGGCCAGGTTTCATCGGCTTCGCCTAGGGCCACAGCGTCGGCGTGGCATGGTCCGCCATCGCGACCGAGGGCCTCGTCGGCCAGTTCGGTGACGTGAGGACCACCCATGACGACCGGAACTCCGGTGGCGCGAATGGCATCGGCGATGCGATACGCCTTGGCGATCATTCGGGTCATGGCGCCAATGCCGACCAGTCCGATGTTTTCGTCTCGAACGTACTGTGCGATCTGAAGCTCGTCCATCGGCTGAGCGTTGCCGTCGATCAGCAGCACTTCATGGCCGGGAGGAGTCAGAGATTTGAGCAAAAACATCCAGAGGTGCGGCATGAAGTTGCGAGTCACGCCGTTGTCGGGGTTGTAGAGCAGAATTCTCATGACAGTTCCTTACTTGAATCGTCTAGGATTCACCGCACGGGACCGTCACGAGCGATGCCGATCTGTTGATCTTGTTTTTCGTAGAGCATGCCCGAAGGCTCTTGGTACTTTCTAAAAGGTGACTCGGTTCACAGTCTTCAAAACTGCGGCTCCATCTGCGCTTCTGGCGTTTGTGCCTCTTCAGGATCGCTGGAGCCGCGCCCGGACGGAGCCACGGTGCGTAACCTGTCTGGCTCCGCGAGATGCAGCAACGCTCGCATTCTTGTCTCCCCGATATCCTGCCGCGAGCAGCCAAGCAGAACGGAACAATCCTGATCCGAGTATTTTTCAAGGACGGACATCACGAAAACAAAACGTTCGAATGTTCAAGCCGGAGAATGCGGGCGATTGCGTAATCGGCATCCTGCGTCCGTCCGAAACTGCAACTGACCGCATCACTCGGTGCGTCTGCGACGGTCGAGTGGTTCTTGCGGGGCGCCAACATGCGAATTGCATTCTGGATAATCGTCCGCCGAGCCCAGGATTGCGCCCAGTCTCGAAACACGTAAGTTCCTTCGACGCAGTCTTCCAAGCCGGAAACAAAACATTCCTCAGCCTTCGCCAGATCGGCCGTGAGCAAGAACGAAAGCAAATGCAAATTATCCATGTTTTCTGCGAACACTCTGCAAAACTCGATGCGCGTTGCGTATGCTCGCGATGTCTCAGTAGAGATCGGAGGTCTTCGTGGCATGGTCAGCTTTGTCCTCTCGGCTCTCCATTGCCCCTCTGCGTTAACCAGGTGTCAGCGTCACGCGGCGCTCAATGCCTAAACATCTTGTTGCGCACGTCGGGCCAGAACTCTTTTGCCACATTGAAGAAGGTATCCAGGGCTATTTGTTGTCCCCACTTGTTAGCGGTATTTCCAAATGATCGATTCACGGCCGGATAGTAGAGGTTGGAGATTCCTGCGGCCACCGCATTTCCGGCCAGTTCTGATGTGTTGAAGTGGTTGCGGCCATCATCGCCGCGAGTGATAACTTCCCGGCTCATCGCATATCCAGTTCGCTTCCAAAATCCCCCCGTGCCTTTCACGAAATAACGAGGGTCCTGGTGCAGAGCGACTGGAAATAGCCCTTCACTCATGATGTTGCCAATTGCTTGATCTGCGAATGCTCCTCCGTAGTATTTGCCAAATCCCTGCGCTCCTGTTCCGAATGAGCTGTACTGCTTCTGGGCCATGGATAGTCCGGCAAAAATACCAGCCACCAGAAACGCTGAGGGATCAAAAGAGTCGTCCAACGCAACTTTCATCTTCTCGGCAGGCGTCAACGGTTTGATCTCCGCAGCGTTTTCGTCCGAGCGATAGTTGGGGATTATCCAGAAGATGTGATTCTTGCTCGGTTCATGCTGCGGCACGCTCTGCGTAACGCTGGATGGACTCGATTGAGTCTGACTTGCGCTTGGCGCATCTGGGAGCCCTGACGGTTCCTGTCCAATCGCCACAACTCCTCCCACCAACAAGTTAGCGGAAACCAGTACACGGCAGACCATAGGAACAAACGAAGATGACGGCAACCTCCACATGCTACTAAGGTTGATGCACGTTGGAGCGCCTCCCGAGGCAACATGAACAACTTGTCATGTGTTCGCCACGATGAATTCATCCTGTAGCTGATAACCTTCCTCATGGGATCTCGTGAATGCGATCGCACGGTGCGTTGCCGACAACTCGCGATCGTATTTCTAATCCTCATCTTTGCTGCATCACTCAGCCGTGCTCAAGACAATTACGAAATCCAGGTGTACGGGTCTGACCTGGTCGATCCCCGACACACTATGGTGGAACTCCATAGCAACTTCACGATTGATGGCTCGAAGACAATCGTGGATGGTGTTTACCCCACCAATCATGCCGAGCACGAGACCGTGGAGATCACCCACGGCTTCAATGACTGGTTCGAGTGCGGCTTTTACATCTTCACTTCCATAACCGAGGGCCAGAGCTGGCAGTGGGTGGGTGATCACATCCGCCCGCGCGTTGCCGTCCCTAAGAAATGGCACTGGCCTGTAGGCGTGAGCATCTCAAACGAAATTGGCTACCAGAGGCGGCAATATTCCGTGGACACCTGGACGTGGGAGATCCGCCCCATCGTGGACCAAAAAGTTGGCCGATGGTATTGGTCCATGAATCCCACGCTGGACCGATCCTTCCACGGCGAGAGCGTGAACCAGGGCGTCGTCTTTTCGCCCAACTTCAAGTTCAGCTACGATTTCACTCCGAAAGTTGCCGGAGGTCTGGAATATTACGGTTCAGTCGGCCCGGTG
The DNA here is from genome assembly GCA_963801885.1 of uncultured Acidobacteriaceae bacterium. GTDB lineage: Bacteria > Acidobacteriota > Terriglobia > Terriglobales > Acidobacteriaceae > Sulfotelmatobacter. The sequence continues at coordinate 247,303 of CAWDGL010000005.1, read as the reverse complement.
ACGGGATTCGATGCGGTCTCGCAGCAACAGCACCAGATTTTCCCTGCGATTGATTTGAATATCGCACCGCAGTGGGAGATCAATTTCGGACTCGGCGTGGGCCTCACGGGCGCGACCGACCACCTGATTGCCAAGATGATTCTGGGGTATCGTTTTAATTTCTGATAAAGAACAGGAGCGCACAAGTGATCAAGGGCATCGTGATTGGGTTCATTCTGGCCATTGCGATTTCAGTGGGTTGTGTTTTCCTCTATTTCTCTGCTGGCATGGCGCCAGTCGCAACGGCCGATCCACCTATGCCGTTTGAGAAGAAGTTCGCGAATATGGCTCTGGACGCGCATATCGAGAAGCAACACATTCCTCCATCTTCTGTGCCCGCGGACGAACCAAATTTTCTTGCCGGTGCGACCGTATACAAACAGCATTGTGCCTTGTGTCACGGACTTCCAGGGCAGCCACCCATCGACTATGCGACAACGATGTTTCCGAAACCTCCACAACTGTTCCGTGGCAAGGGTGTGACCGACGATCCGGCATCGGAGACCTACTGGAAGGCCGCAAACGGAATCCGTCTTTCGGGAATGCCCTCCTTCAAGACCAAGCTATCCGATACACAGCTATGGCAGGTTAGCCAACTGCTTGCGCACGCGAATGAGATTCCTGAATCGGTGAAGCGGGTACTTATTCCAGATTCATCCGGCGCAGTATTGACGCCTTCGCTTCCTTCAGCATCGAGTACGGCGTCTAGTACACAGACGCCTTGAGGAACACGAAAACCGCGTGATTCACGATGCTGCTGATGAGAGAAGCGGACAAGAACACAGATTTCTGACTATCCCCGATCAAGACTTGTCAAGATCGGCTCGGTAGTTGCCGCTCGCGCCTCGGAGAAACAATGGCGTTGAAAATAGAAAGCCACGTTGACCAGAGCGATCATCACCGGCACTTCCACCAGAGGGCCAATGACCGCCGCGAATGCCGCGCCTGAGTTGATGCCGAATACCGAGACTGCCACCGCGATGCTCCCAGATGCCGACTTCTGGCCCGCGTCGTTGAAAGTCTGTCGAGGCATAACTTCCGCATAGCCCGTCAGAACGAAGCCGCTGGCGCGGCGGACGCTGCCGCGTGAGTGATGTCGGCAGTCGTTGATTTTCAGCTCAGATAATTTATGGGTCACAAGGAGGTGTCCCTGTGACCCATCTACGCAAAATGATGCTGGAGGAACTCCAGCGACGTCATTACTCTGAGGCGACCACACAGCGTTACATTCGCTTCATCGAGCGCTTCGCTCAGCACTTCCACCGCTCGCCCGATTGCCTGGGACCGCAGCACATCCGCGAGTACCAAGCCCAACTCTTCACCGTGCACAAACTGACTCCCGGTTCGGTGACCAACCATCTCTGTGCTCTGCGCTTCCTCTACATCCAGACACTCAAGAGGCCCTGGAGCATTGCCGACACTCCCTATCCTAAGAAGCGCTATCGCCTGCCCACCATTCTCAGTCAGGAAGAAGTAGCAGAGCTCATCGAGGCTGCGCCGACTCCCTTCTATCGCACCATTTTGATGACCCTCTACGGCACGGGCGTGCGCCGCACCGAGCTCACGCGCCTGAAAGTCAGCGACATCGATAGCCGACGCATGGTCGTGCACATTCAGGACGGCAAAGGCGGGCAGGACCGAGACGTAATGCTCAGCCCTGTCCTGCTCGAAGAACTGCGCGCTCATTGGCGACGTCTGCGTAAAAAGTCCGTCTGGTTATTTCCCGGCAACCGCTGGCACAGCGGTGATCACCCCATGGATGACAAGACGCCCTACCACGCTTGCGTCGAGGCCGCCCGATGCGCCGGGATTAAGAAACGGATCTATCCACACATGCTCCGCCATTGCTTCGCCACCCACTTGCTCGAAGCCGGCGCCGACCTGCACACCATCCAGATCCTGTTGGCCATCACGATCTGAAAGAAACCGCTCGCTATCTCCACCTCTCGCAACGCCACTTACATGCCACCCCCAGTCCGCTGGACGCGCTGGTGCTGAAGAAAGGCAGGTCGTCCGAGGAGGAGTAAATGAGTCGGCCACAGTTCGAGGTGGCCGATATCATTCGCAGCGCAGGAGCAGACTTCATCGCGCGCAACCGTTCGTGGCTCCGCTGGACTCACCTTAAGGTCCTGCTTGCCATCGCGCGCTGTCGCACCGCCGCTCTCGGCGGTCATATCGATGAGTGCACCAGCTGCGGACATCGTGCCACCATCTCCTACAACAGCTGCCGCAATCGGCACTGCCCGAAGTGTCAGACCGGTGCACGTGAACGCTGGATCGCGGCACGTCGTCGTGAACTGCTGCCCGCGCCCTACGTCCACGTCGTCTTCACCTTGCCGCCGCAACTGGCTTCGTTGGCCCTCCAGAACAAAAAACTCATCTACGGTTTGCTGCTTCGCGCCAGCGCCGAAACCCTACTCGAGGTCGCGCGCAATCCCGCCCATCTCGGAGCCGAGATCGGCTTCTTCAGTGTGCTCCATACCTGGAATCAGAAACTTCAGCTTCATCCCCATGTCCACTGTGTCGTTCCCGCTGGCGGACTCTCCCGCGATCACGCCTGCTGGATTCGATCCCACCCACGCTTCTTTCTTCCCATCGCCGTACTCCGGCGCGTGTTTCGCGGCAAGTTCGTCGCCGGCCTTAAATCTACCTTCCAACACCGTCAACTGCACCTGGCCGGAGAACTCGCACCGCTCGCCCATCCCAAGTTCTTCGCTGCCTGGCTGCGTCCGCTCTTCCGCAAAGACTGGATCGTCTACTCCAAACCACCCTTCGGCGGACCCGAGTACGTGCTGCAGTATCTCGGCCGCTATACTCACCGCGTCGCCATCTCCAACCATCGCTTGGTCGCATTGGCGGACGACCAGGTTACCTTTCGCTGGCGCGATTCCGCCGACCACAATCGGCAGAAAGTGATGACCGTCTCCCGCGATGAGTTTCTCCGTCGCTTTCTACTTCACCTGCTCCCCAAGGGCTTCGTCCGCATCCGCCACTTCGGCTTCCTCGCCAACCGAAGGCGCGCTGCTCTGCTGCCGCGGTGCTTCGACGCTCTCCAAGCACTTCCACCGCAAGCCGAACCGGAACCCTCGACCGCATCAATCACCCAGCCTTTATGGCGCTGTCCCAAGTGCGGTGGACCCATGGTCGTTGTCGAACGATTCACCGCGGCGCAACTCCAACTCCGTTCTCCACCACTCCTGGCCAAGGCTGCATGAACTCACTCGCTCACAACCGCACTCGCTGACGTGTTTCAGAGCGTCTCGCCGAAGTCTGTCTCCCTTCCATCCAGACATCTTCTTTCCATCCCTGCCTCGGTCCACTTCCGCCATCAACTCGTCTTTGCACAGGTGCGCCGGCTGCTACTCGAGCGGCCTTGACGACTCCCGTGAACTTCTACACCCCTCCTCGCTCCATTCAATTTGCATAACTCCCGCGTCCGCCGCGCCAGCGGCTTCCTTCTGACGGCTTTTTCGAACGCGACGCCCCACACCTTCTTTCAGCCTTGAGCACCCATCCAGGCGTCGCGTCCGAAAAAGCACTAGCGTCATCCGAAAGTAATCCGTCGCAGTTCATCCAAAAAAGGCCGGGGTGAATCGAGCCAATGGGCAATCTGCTGCCGGCTAGTACTGTGCGATTCGTGGGAACTGTTACAATTCGACCACTCTTCTGGGGACTTTTGAGTTGGGGCTTTCCGCGGGAACTCGATTAGGGCCGTACGAAATCGTCTCACCGCTCGGCGCAGGCGGCATGGGCGAGGTCTATCGCGCCCGCGATTCAAAACTCGGCCGCTCTGTTGCTATCAAAGTCTTACCCTCTGACGTTGCAAGAAATCCCGAAAAGCTAGAGCGCCTTCAGCGCGAAGCCAAGGTCCTTGCGTCGTTGAATCATCCGAACATCGCTTCCATTTACGGCTTCGAAGATTCTGACAAGCCCGGGCTGGTGATGGAACTGGTTGAAGGACCCACGCTGGCGGATCGCCTACGTACCGGCCCTTTGCCGCTAGAAGAGGCCCTCACGATCGCGAAACAAGTCTGCGATGCGCTGGAATTTGCGCACGAGCACAGCATCGTGCATCGGGACGTTAAGCCAGCGAATATCAAGGTTGTCAGCGACGGCACGGTCAAGCTGCTTGACTTCGGCTTGGCGAAGGCGCTTGAGAGCGTGGGCGCGAACACCGATATTTCAAGTTCGCCAACGTTCACTCACTTGGGAACTCAGGCGGGAATGATCCTGGGCACGGCGGCATACATGTCCCCCGAGCAGGCCAAAGGGAGAGCCATCGACCGTCGTTCCGATATTTGGGCTTTCGGCTGCGTTCTGTTCGAGATGCTCACGGGCAAGATGGTCTTCAGCGGCGAGACCGTGACCGACACGCTGGCGGAAATCATCAAGGCGGAGCCCGATTGGCGCCTGCTTCCTGCGAACACACTGAAGGCGATTCGCACACTTCTGCAGCGCTGCCTGACGAAGGACTCCAAGCACCGCCTGCAAGCGATCGGCGACGCGCGAATTGTCATTGAAGAAGTGTTGGCGGGCAAAGTGGCTTCCGACGAGCAACAACCCGCGCAAGCAACAGCACCGAAAAAGCACGTCCACTCCCTCGTCGGCTGGGTTGGAGGATTTGTCGCCGGTGCGGTCATCGCTGCAATGTTCGCATGGTGGATTACGCGCTACAACCCTATACCCGCAATGCACTTCAGCGCCGTCACTAGTTTTGCCGGCGTTCAGGCCCAACCAGCGCTTTCGCCGGACGGCCGCTCCGTCGCTTTCGTCTCCAATCGTGACGGACACTACAACGTCTATGTCGCGCTAATTCGAGGCAGTGGACTCGTTCAGATCACGCATGACGCCAGCCAGAAAGTGCGTCCCAGTTGGTCTCCGGATGGCAGCACTCTGGCCTACGCACAACTCAACGAATTTGGAACCATGGACATATGGGAAGTGTCATCTCTTGGCGGATCGCCGCGCAAGGTCGTGGTGAATGCGACTGATCCGGCGTGGACGCCCGATGGGCACGCGCTCGTTTACTTGAACATCGCCGACTCGCAGATTTGGACTTCGGGAGTGGAAGGCGAAGATCCCCGTGTCCTGGTGCACATGCTTCCCCACTACATGGGGGCTGAACCGCGCGTCTCTCCAGACGGTAAAATGGTTGCCTTTGCCGCCCGGGGTTTAGCTGGCGGGCCTTATGGCGAGCTCGGTATTGGCGACGTCAGTACCGGAAAAATCCGACTGCTCACGCACGATTTCGCACTCGCGCTCTCGCCCGCCTGGTCCGCCGACAGCCGCACGATTTATTTCTCATCGAGCCGAGGCGGAACGCTGAACATCTGGAAAATCGGCGCTGATGGGGGCGGGTTGCATCAGGTTACGGCCGGCGAGGGCGATGATGCGGAACTCGACGTTTCCAGCGACGGCAAACGCCTGGTATTTGGCACGGTGCGACTGAACATCGGACTCTCGCAATTCGACACGGAGGCCAGAGCGGGTGAGGTAAACGTAAAAGTTCTAGCAGCGGATCCAGCACGCAACGAGTTCGGCCCCGCATACTCACCCGATGGAACCCATATTGCGTTTTTCACAAACCTCAAAGGCGCGGAAAATGAAAGTATCGGAGTAGCCGATGCGAAGGGCGAGGATTCAACACAACTCGTCCGGGACTCGCGCATAAACCTGTTTCCACGTTGGTCTCCGGACGGAACTCACATCATCTATCTCTCAGAGGTCCCCGATTCCAATAAGGACAGTCAATATCGCAGCATCGCGATTTCGGGAGGGGCGCCGCAAACGATTATGGCGGAGGCAACTAGTATCGTGGACGTGGGCCGCGACGGACGGCTGTTCTACCGGAGAAAGGGAGAGGCACAAATCTTCGATCCGCGTAATGGTAAAACTGCTGCGCTGGGCCAAATTCCGTCGAACAACTGGGAGTTCTTGCGCTCGTCCTTGGACGGCAACTCCATCGCCTACGCGGTCATATCGCAGCAGGAAAATGATCCTGCCGCCGGTGTCTGGATTACTGACTTCAAGGCTCCGCCGCGACAGGTGTTCCGTGGCTGGGCTTGCGCGTTCGCGGCTGATGCACATGACAACATTTTTGTGCTCAAAGGGAAGGGCGACCTGACCGGAGAGATATGGAAGGTGAAGTGGGACGGATCAGGTCTGTCGCGGGTTTCTGGGACTTTGCCGCTCGTCGAGAATGTGAATTACATCCACGCGTTCGTGGGGAACCAGATCGACGTTTCTCCTGATGGCCGCTACATCGTTTTTCAGTCGCAGCAGGTGCTGCAGGAAAACATCGGAATTATCGACAACGTGGAATAGGGGGTTTCCCCTGTGATCTTTTCACCCAGAATCTTTTGTATCAAACTCCGTCACGCTGCAGCAGAAGTGGGCGCAGGTATGGGCTCAGTAGCATCGCTGAGTTGATTGTCGGCAAGCCGGAAGTAATCGCGCACTCTTGCCTCCTGGCGTATCGCGAATTTGATCTCAAGTACGACGAGCTTACGGTGGATGAACCCGCTCGTGAGGTTGAGATGCACCGTCCCGATGGCGTGCCCGATACGGTGCAGCAAGTCAAGCACGGCGCACTGCTCATCCTGGCGCAGTTTCATAACATCGGGCACGCCATCCGCGGTACTCACGAGCCAGATCTGCGTCAGTACACACAGGTGGGCGACGGAGCGTCGAAAACTGACGGCCGCATTTACGACCCGAAGCTTGGCCCGAACGAAGTGAAGGGCGACCACTCCGGCAAGCGGGACGATCGCTGGATCTTCACTACGAACAACCCGTTTTTCCAGTGGAATGCCATTGCGGCGCTGGCTGCAGCAGCGGATACGCTGAAAGGCTGGGACGACGCATTAGCGAAAGACTGCCTCGAGACCGCGATCAAAGCGTGGAACGACACGAAGGCTGATCCAAAGCAGTATCCGACGAATCCCGGCTCGGACAGAGGGACTCCGGCAGGTGCTCCAGCAGGTGGTGTGCTGGCTGCGTCTCAGGGTGTGGTCTCGGGCGCTCGAGGCAGTCGTAGCCCATCGGGTAGCACGGCCGCTGCGACAACGCCTGGCACCCCTAGCGCACAAACAGCTCCGTCAGCCAGCGGACGTGGTGGCAGCTTTGGTGTCGGACTGGACTGGGCCGCGGCTCTGGAATTGACCATTGCCACCAATGGTGCCGAGCCATACAAGTCGCGGCTTAAGGAATTGTTCCCTCAGATGATCACTCCGCAGCAGATGGACCAACGCGGTTGGACCGCAGTTCGGGCATTGCCTTATCTGGCCGCGAGCGCGAAAGATCAAATGCGCGAAGCGGTAAAAACATACATGGCTGGTTTGGACAAGCGGCTGGACGAGACTCCGTTTGGCGTACCCCCGAGCCTCGGCACCTGGGGCGGCTCGGGCGCCGTGGTGGACATGGCGGTCCGAATGTATTTCCTCCACAAGACGTTTCCGGATCTCGTGGGCCCGGAATACACACTTCGCGCGGTCAACTACATTCTCGGTACGCACCCGGTATCCAGCACTTCGTATGTAGCTGGAGTCGGCACAGTCTCGAAGACGAAGACGTACAGCAACAACCGCGCCGACAACGCTTACATTCCGGGCGCCGTAATTCCGGGATACATCATCATCAAGCCCGATTTTCCGGAGTGCATCGACGACTTCGGATTCCTCTGGTTTGAGGATGAAGCCGTTGTGGCCGGATCGGCAAGCTGGGTCGTGGCCGGCAACGCTGCGAACGCGATCATTACGGAATCGAAGTGACCAAGTGCTAAAGGCGCCCGGCAGCATCGAGGAGCGTTGGCTATCTTCTCAAGAAGCGAAACCTATGGGATACTCGCTTGTGGCAGGCTTTTCCCGAGTCGAAATGCGAAAAGATTTTCGTACAATAAACGGCCGCTTCAGCACAGCCTTAAGTTCGCGCTTATGTGACCGGTAAAGCGTTCCATAAGCGCGTTTATCGTTACTGACGTAAGACCAACTTCTCACTTCGATTCTAAAGTCCGCCTAGCTAGACGTTCGCCTGCTCAGGCTGCTAATCTCAATAACGCACACCAAGGGTGCACCCCGTCCGCGGAAAGGGATCATCCCACCTTTGCACTTCTGGAACACCACAACCCACTCTCTTCTCGTCCGACGAAGCGGATCGCGGACTTTAAAGAAGGAGTGAGTCATGGCTATTCGAGAACTTCCTGCGCACCCCAACCTTGAACAGCTGAAGAACCAAGCCCGCACTCTGCTGCGGCAGCGCCTTGCATCTGACGCATCTGCGATCGCACGGTTTGCTGCATTTGGCATAACTACGACGACTCCAAAGCTCGCCGACGCCCTCCACATCATCGCCCGCGAGTACGGTTTCGACACCTGGCCGGCGCTCAAACTGCACGTTGATGTTGCCTCAGAAGAACCTGTCGAAGCGCTTACTGCCGCTATCAAAGCCAACAACCCTTCACTCGTCCGAGATGTTCTGGCTCATCATCCCTCTCTCAAATTCCGCATCAATGAGCCGCTGCCGAACTACAGCTTCGATACGCCGCCCCTCATTGCTGCTGTTCAGAAGGAGAACCGCGAGATCATCGACGTGCTGCTCAATGCCAGCGCCAATGTGAACCAACGTACCCGCTGGTGGGCTGGCAGCTTCGGCGTCCTCGATTGCGCCAGCTCTGGACTTGCGGACTATCTCATCTCTCGCGGCGCAATCATCGATATCCATGCCGCCGCGCGGCTTGGGAAAATCGACCGTGTCCGCGAACTCCTGGCGGCTGATCCGCAACTGGTGCATGTACGCGGCGGTGACGGCCAACTACCACTCCATTTCGCTGCCACCGTTGAGATCGCCGCTCTGCTGCTCGACCACGGGGCCGACATCAACGCTCGCGACATCGACCATGAATCTACTGCCGCGCAGTACATGGCTTGCTCTCGGCAGTACCTGGAATGGCGAGAGCCTTATCGGCACGACGTTGCGCGCTTCCTCATCTCCCGCGGCGCCCAGACCGACATCTTGATGGCATCTGCAATCGGTGATCTCGCGCTCGTCGAGCGCATCCTCAACCACGACCCTGAGACGATTCGCACCACTGTCAGTGAACGCTACTTCCCCAGGCATGATCCGAAGTCCGGGGGGAGCATTTACATCTTTGGTTTCGGATGGACCAAGTCCCCGCACATGGTCGCGCACCAGTTTGAACACCCTGAAGTCTTCGCGCTCCTCATGCAGCGCAGCCCCAACTGGCTCCGCCTGATCAACGCCGCCGAAGTCGGCGATGAGTCTTACTTCCAGCACATCCTTATCGACCATCCGCAGCTATTTCAGAAGCTTTCAACCAACGCCGCCCGTCGCATCATCGGTGTGGCATTGCGCAACAACACCCGCGCTGCCCAGCAGCTTCTCTCGGCGGGCTGGCCTGCCGGCGCTGCAATGGACAACGGCCAAACCGCCCTCCACTTTGCTGCCTGGCACGGCAATCTAGAAATGGTTCGGGATCTCATCACCCACAACGCTCCCATCAACGTCTTTGAAACCGAGCATGGCGGCAGTCCACTTGCGTGGACGCTCCACGGTTCCCTCCATAGTTGGGAACGCGAAAGGGGCGATTATCCGGGCGTCACTCGGGCACTGCTCATCGCCGGAGCGGCCATACCAAAGCCAGAGCGTCCGCCGGAGGCCGCTGAAGAGGTTTTGGCAATTATCGAGCAGCACGCCTCTTGAGTTTGGACCCGTCACTACATGCGCGTTTATCGTTACTAACCTCCCAGAAGCCGACCTATTGCCCGCGAGCCCGCCGTGGTCCACTTTGGGGTTTCAGTTGCGGTCTCAAGGTCCAGGAATAGCCCTGGCTTCGAGTTCCGGATCAGCGGACCGGCCCGATTGGATCCTTACTTTTGCGCCATATCATCCGGGACGGCAACAAGAATACGTCGCGGCGAACTTAGCACAAAACCGCGTCAGTTCGACAGTTTGTCAGAAATGAGACAGGGTAGGACAGTATGATTTAATGAGCGCACGTGGATATTCCATCTGCCAACATTGTTCCAACAGAACCTTCGGGCGGGAAAGACTGCAGCACAGCATCGGTGGCAAAGTCGGTCGCGGTCAAAACGGAACCAACGCCAGAAAGCCGTCTCCTGTCCGAGATGCTGGGCGCAGAGCTTTGGCGGACAGCCGGGGCAGAGTCAGTGGAGGTCAGCAAGGCTGAGTTCTCGCAAGCCCTTGAGACAATCGGAGCAAGGGACAATTTCGGTCTGGAGCCGGGGAAGCAGGCCAGTGAGTGGCAGCGAGAAACATTCTGGCGGGCTCTGCATCTGGAGGAGCTTGCGATTGCGCGCGGATGTGCGCTGGGGCGGGAGTCCGCATGGCGGTGCTTTCTTGCGCAATATCAGGAGAAGCTGACTCGAGCTGCTGTGGAGATGACACGATCAGCGGCCTTGGGTGAAGAGTTGGCGAGCGCACTTTACTCCGAGTTGTTCGGGTTGACGGAGCACGAAGGCAAGCGTTGGTCTCCGCTGCTTGGATACTCGGGGCGAGGATCGCTGATGGGATGGCTGCGGGCGATTCTGGCGCAACGCCGCGTCGATCAGTACCGGAAAATCGGCCGAGAAACTGCGCTGAATGAGATCGAACCTCCGGCGCCGGTTTCGGAGCAGATTGAGCTAAAACGAATAGAAGATTTGCGGGTGGCGCTCAAGATGACGCTGAGCGGGGCTTCCGCAGAAGAACGCTTCCTGCTCTCGGCCTACTACCTGGATCAGCATACGCTCGAGGAGATAAGCGGCGTGCTCCGAGTTCACGTGGCGACAGTCAGCCGCAAACTGAAGCGGGCCACCGACCGTCTGCGCAAACAGTTACTGCGGACTCTTGTGGCACAGGGTCTGAGCCGACGTGCAGCGGAGGAAGCGCTGGGGAGCGATCCGAGGGACATCGAGATCAATCTGCCTAAGTTGCTGCAAAATTCGGAGGGTGCCCCGATCCCCGATAAGGAAGAACAAGGGTGAAGGCCAACTTTCAACCCGGAATCCATCCTGACGCTGACCAGCTAAGTGTGTTCGTGGAGGGCGCAGCCAGCTCACATGAACACCAGCGGATGTTGGCTCACCTGGCCGAATGCGCGGAGTGCCGGAAAGCTGTGTTTCTCATGCAACCGCAGGAGGAGACGCAAGCACGCAGGCCAGAGGCGGTGAAAGGATGGACGTGGCTGCGGCTGTTGCCGGTGGCGCTCCCTGCGGCAGCGCTGGCGTGCGCCGTGATTGCGCTAGTGGTCTATCTCCGTCCACACGGCCGCTCTCCTGAGGTCCTACAACAGAATGCAAGCGTAAGGCAGTCAGAGATTCCGCGTCCTCCAACGACGGTTGCGCCAACGCCTGAGTCAGAGAGCTTTGCCCGATCCGAAAGTCCCAACAAGAGCACCGCACCGAACGCTGCGGCGCCTAACTTCTCTCGGCAAACGAAACACCCCGCAAATAGCTTGCATTTGCCCGAAGCGAAGAATCAGCAAATCGCCGCTAACATCGGTAGTCCGCCGACACCGTTAGCCGCTCCGTCTGCCTCGTCCTCGGTTGCCGGTGTGGCGGCGGGCGTCTCGAGAGGTGTCGGTTCCGGGACTGTATCCGATTTGCCTTTGAATGGGCGGAACTTCACGGAGCTTCAGCAACTGCCGCCGGCAGACGCAAAGAGCGGAGCATCACAAAATAGTCTCGCCACAAAAAAAGAGCTGCCCGTCTTGGAGATTGAGGGCGTCGGCGGGCGGGGTGCGACTCTAGCTGGAGTCTCCGGGCGGGTTACCGATCCGACTGGGGCCGTCGTTGCGGGCGCGACGATCACGTTACGCGATGCGAGTGGCAAGACCCGACAAACGACGACCGGCACCGATGGAAGCTTTCATCTGACGGAATTACCTGCTGGTCGGTACGACTTGATGGCGACGGCAACGGGCTTCAAGACAAAGGAACAGTCGATCGAATTGAAAGCGAGTGAGGTTGCCATGATGGCGCCGGTGCTTGATGTGGGGACAGCGTCAGAGACGGTGGAGGTGAGCGGAGCGGCTCCGACGCTCGAAACAGAATCGGCCAGCGTGAGCCGGATTATGCCGCTACCGTCCGGCCTGCCGGTTACGACGACTGTGTCGCTTGGCAAGCGCTTTCTTTCGCTCGATAGTGCAGGCAATCTCTTCCTGAGCCGCAATGGCGGCAAGAAGTGGAAAAAAATCAATCCGCGATGGGCGGGGAAGGCAGTGCACATCGAGTTGAAGCCGCCATCCGATAGTGATAGTTCGCCCAAGCGCGACAACGAAACCCCCGGCTCAGTGAACGCGACCGACGTCTTCCAGCTGACCACCGACGCTAGTATCGTTTGGACCAGTAAAGACGGGACGCACTGGCACCTGCAGTAACCTCAAAACTCCCTAAAAATAGTCTGCAAAACTCCCGACCAGGCCCGAACTCCGATTGAGCCAATAAGCGCGGCCCGGGGGGAGAACCCAATGTCGAAAGGTAAGTTGCTGGGAACCGCAGTCCGTTTCGCTATCCTGCTTCTCGCTGGTCTGGTAGCGACCCTTACGATTTTCAGGTTGCGCGCTTCTGAAGCTGGCGGGCCTGTTACCTCTCTCGTGGCCACCTATACGCATGGCGTATTGCATGTAACGATCCCGTACCGTGGTGCCGAAACCGGATCCGGCCAACTGACAGTAGAAGTGCTCGATCCGGAAGATGATGTGGTTGGGCGGGCCCAGCGAGATCTCAAGGTCGATGCCAGCGCAGGCCGATGGAAAGAGGAGATTGGGCTGGAGAAGCCGCTGGCGTTGGAGGATTTAGTTTGGCATCGCTTGCGCTATCGCTTTGAATACGACGACAGGGAAATGGGCGCTCTTCAAGGTGAGGAATCTATTTCGCAGATTTTGCGCCGACCTGTCATGCACATTCTTGGACAGCAGTCCTATTTTGCCGGCGGCCAGGCGGCTGTGCGAGTGATCGTGACCGACTCCGAGAATCAACCAATCGCCGGGAGGGCCTCGATGCAGATCGAACTTCTTGAGCCGGATGGAAAGCCACACGTTCTTTTTCAAGGCGGACTGAACCGCCGCGGAACAACCGAGGCACAGTTTCATTTGCCGACGGGATTGACCGGCGCTTATCAACTGCATTACGTCGCGGAGACTGCGATTGGGACAACCGAGTTCTCGCAAAATGTGCACCTGGAAGACAAGGTGTCCATTCTTCTGACGACGGAAAAACCGCTCTACCAGCCGGGGCAGACGATTCATGCGCGGGCGCTGGCATTGAATCGCGCCGATCATGAAGCGGCAGGCAAACGCAAGCTGACGTTTGAAGTTGAAGACTCACGCGGCAACAAAGTTTTCAAGAAGGCTACCGAGACCGACGAGTACGGCGTAGCCTCGGCCGAATTTTCCCTCGCCGACGAGGTCAATCTTGGTGCGTATCATCTGCGGGCGCTGATGGGCGATGCCGACGCTCCCACGAATACTGGCGAAATCGCCATCAACGTGGAGCGATACGTTCTTCCCAAGTTCAAAGTTGCGGTCGAACTCGCGGAAGAAGGAAAGAAGCATAAGCGTAGCTTTCAACCTGGCGATCACGTCATCGGCAAGGTTCGGGCGAATTACTTTTTCGGAAAGCCCGTCGATAACGCTGAGGTCAATCTGAAGGCCTCGGCCCTGGATGTGGCATTGTTTGAGGCCGCATCGGCACATGGCAAGACCGACGCCGACGGTGTGTACCGTTTCGATATCCGGCTGCCGAACTACTTTGCGGGACGCCCGCTTAGCCATGGCGCGACGCGCGTGCTGATCGAAGCGACGGTAAAAGATTCCGCCAGCCATGCGGAAACACGCGGAGAGCCGATCACTGTCAGCGATTCACCGATGTTGCTGACCGCAATTCCTGAAGGGGGCACACTCGTTCCGCATCTGGAGAATCAGGTGTTTATTCTGGCTTCCTATCCAGATGGGAGCCCTGCGAAGAGCGATATCAAAGTTCATACTCGCGGCAGGGCGGAACAAGTCACTTCAACCGACGATGGAGGCGTGGCGGTCGCGTATGTCAGGCCGGATGAGGGTAAGCAGGCGCTGGAGATAGAGGCGACGGACCGCGACGGGAACCGAGCCTCGAGCAAAGTGGAACTCGATGTCCGCGATGGAGACGAACAAATTCTGCTGCGAACCGAGCGCGCCGTCTATCGCGCCGGGGACGTGATTCATCTGAGCGTGTATTCGACGAAGGCTCATGGCGCCGTTTACGTCGACATTGTGAAAGATGGGCAGACGGTGCTGACGCACGATCTGGATGTTGAAAACGGTCGGGCGGAGCTTTCCGTGCCAGCGACTTCGGAGATGTCGGGCACGCTCGATCTGAGCGCTTATTTGTTCGGCCGAGATGCCCGCCCCATTGGCGATCACCGTTTGATCTTCGTGCAGCCCGCGGACGAACTGAAGATCGAAAGTGTGGCCGACGCAAAAAGCTATAAGCCGGGCAGCGACGCTCGAATTCAATTTCGCGTGACCAATTCGCACGGGCAGGGGGTACACGCGGCGATGGGTCTGCAGGTGGTGGATGAGGCGGTGTTTGCCCTGGCCGAGAAGCAGCCCGGATTCGCCAAAGTGTTTTTCTATCTCGAACAGGAGGTCATGAAGCCTCGGTTTGAGATCCACTCCATGGCAATGACCGACGTTGTTGCGCCGACGGAACAGTCGAGCGTTGAGCAACGCGATCGAGCCGCCCGGGCATTGTTTTCGGCGACGGAGATTGTGGCCAGCAACAAGTTCGAAACTGAGATCGGCAAAGACCTGCCCATGGCGAAATATGGCGAATACCGTCAGCGCTATCAGGCGCGCTTTCAGACGCAAGCGAATGACCTGGCGAAGGCAATATCGGACGTTTATGTGAAAAATCCGAAAGCCGGCACTCCAACTGAGATCTACCAGCAGCTCATGCAGTCAGGAAGTATGGAATTTCTTGATCCATGGGGGAATCCGCTGCGATTCGAACCGGCCTCATGGGATCCTAAGAATTATTACATCGTGATCAGTCCTGGTCCCGATCACCGCCATAACGCGGGGGATGAGTTTCAGGCGATCCTGCTGTTCCAGCGCAAACGGATCGTGAGTCCTGCGAGGACGGCTGCTACGGAGTTCAACATCGACGTGGAGCACGATCGCGGGGCGATGAATGGCAAGGCGCAAATTGTGGGCACGGTGATCGACCCAAGCGGGGCAGTTGTGGCGGGGGCAAATGTCGAGATACGCGGTAGGGGAAAGAAACTCCTGCTCAACGCGATCACGGATGCGGGAGGGCAATTCAGTTTGGCTGGGGTTTTTCCCGGCGACTATCAGATTCAAATCACCATGGCCGGGTTTCGAATGGCCGCGGGTACGTGCAGTCTGCGCGCGCGCGACCGCGCCGTCATCTCGGCTACGCTTTCTGTTGGGCAAAGCACGGAGACGGTGGAGGTGACCGCCGCAGCGCCGATGCTCGAAACGGAAAACGCCATGATGGCCGTTCCGGCACCGGTTGCTGGTGTCGCTGGCGGCGTCGGTGGCGGCATTGGTGGCGGAGCAAGAGGAGAGGCGGTCGCGCTGCAAGATGCAAAGTCCTTAGCGATCAATGGGCGCGATTTCGCACATCTGACTGCCCTGAATAGCGGAGTTCTGGCAAAAGAATCGAAGGGAGTTCCGGCGGCGCACGTTCGCTCCTATTTCCCCGAAGCGCTGTACATCAATCCCGAAATCATCACTGACCGGGAAGGACGCGCCAGCATCGTGATCCCGATCGCAGACTCGATCACCACCTGGCGTATGGCGATGATCGCTTCTACCCAGAGTGGAGCGCTCGGCACCGCGACCTCCAGCTTGAAAGTATTTCAGGATTTCTTTGTCGACCTCGATCTGCCGGTGACGCTGACCCAGGGAGACCGGGTTTCGATCCCTGTGGCCATCTACAACTATTCGGGGGCAGCGGGCGATGTGGCCTTGCAACTTCAGTCCGACGATTGGTTTTCACTGGTGGACGATGCGGCGGAAAAGACACTGCAGGTGGAATCGTCGCGCGTGGGCGGAGCGCAGTTCACGCTCGAAGCCCGGCACATCGGCAAATTCAAACTCACGCTTGCCGCGCAGATGAAGGGAACGTCGGAGAGGGCGGACGTGGTCGTGAGGGAAGTGGAAGTGATTCCAAACGGCCGCGAGCAGAATCTGGTTTTCAACGGCAACCTGGAAAATTCGGTGCAGCATGAGCTGAATTTTCCGCGAACTTCGATTGCAGAAGCGAGCAAACTTTTCGTCCGGCTCTATCCCGGGCCGATGAGCCAGGTGGTTGAGGGCATGGACAGCATTCTGCGCATGCCGAATGGCTGTTTTGAGCAAACGTCTTCGAGTACATATCCGAACGTCATGGCGCTCGACTACATGAAGCGGACCAAGACGCTGACCCCGGAAGTCCATGCCAAAGCGGAAGGGTACATCGCGAGCGGATATCAGCGGCTGCTGACTTTCGAAGTGCCGGGCGGAGGATTCTCGTGGTTCGGAAGCGCGCCTGCGAACAAGATTCTGACGGCATACGGATTAATGGAGTTCTACGACATGTCGAAGGTTTACGACGTAGACCCGCGACTCATCGCACGAACCCAACAGTGGCTGGCCGGAGAACAGCAGAAAGATGGAAGCTGGAAGCCAGACACGCAATTCATCAACGAAGGCGCGACGAACCGCTACAACACGGACCTGCTTCGCATCAGCGCCTATATTGCCTGGGCGCTCAAGAACACGGGATACCAGGGCGACGCTGTGGAGCGTGCCAAGCGATTTGTGGAAGCGCACTTGGGGGAGAAACCCGACGCGTACACGCTCGCGGTCATCGCCAACTTTGCCGCGAGTTACGGATCGGACCGCGAATTCACCAGACATGCGATCCAGCTTCTGCTGGATGCGCGTACCGAGAAAGAGGAAAAAGCTTGGTGGACGGCCGAAGAGACCGGAGTCTATGGAAGTGGCGAAAGCGCTAGCGTGGAAACCACTGGCTTAGCGGTGCAGGCTTTGCTGCAGTCGGGTGAAGCCGCGGGTACGGCTCGCAGGGCGCTGAACTATCTTGCATCGAAAAAGGACGCGAACGGAACTTGGGGAACAACGCAGGCCACGATCATGGCGTTGCGCGCGCTGCTCACGGCTACGGAAAAATCGGCCGCAGATGTGCAAGGCACCGTGATCGTGCTGGTCAACGGGAAGCCTGCGGAGAAGCTGGAACTGACGGCGGAGAATAATGATCTGCTGCATCAGTTCGTTTTCAAAGGCATTGAGCAGCAAGCGCCGAGCACGGTGGAACTTCGGTTTGAAGGGAAGGGAGCGCTTGCCTATCAGGTGGTGGGCCAATATTTCTTGCCCTGGGACGAAGAGCCAGCACCGGAGGCCCTTTCGATCAATATGTCGTACGACCGCACGCGCCTGGCGCAGGATGACTTGGCGACAGCAACTGCCACGATCAAGAACAATCTCAGCAAGACTGCCAAGATGGTGATGGTGGATTTGGGTATCCCGCCGGGCTTCGAGTTGCTAAGTGAGGACCTGCAGGATTATCAGGCGAAGAGCGCCAAGATGAACAGCGGCCATCTCTCCAAGTTCAATCTCACCGCTACGCAAGCGATTCTTTACTTTGACGCGTTCGCTCCGGGCGACACCGTTAAGGTGAAATTCCGTTTGCGTGCTAAGTATCCGATCCGAGTCCGGACGTTCCAATCGCGCGTGTATGAATACTACGATCCGGAGGTGGCATCGACGGCGCGGCCCGTGGTATTGGAAGTGCGTCGGTAATTAGCTGCGCGGCAGACCGAACACAGTCCAGAAACGGCCTTCAAGGAAGTCGACTGGATTGGTACCGATAAGTCGGCATTGCGGAAGTGATCTGCCTCATTCAATGCTAGATCTCCACGGGTTTTAAGATCCTTTAATTCAAAACTCGCAGTACAAGAACGGTACAACCAAAACCTGTTCCATCGCGCTCTCAGTGGTTGCTTACAGGGCATTGCAGTGCGACCGCTGCCAACCGCTCTACCTGCTTCGGGATCATGAGCTAAACTTTCTCCACGTTCGCCTCTTGTGTCCCTTTCGCGTGTACGTATCGATTGAGACGGCGAGTGAGCGCCGAGGCTTTCTCGGCGCTAATGTAGCCTTGCTTGCGCGCATCTTTCAGAGCGCCTCGCGCCAATCCGACACGGCCGGTTTCTTCCAAAAGTTGGGAAATGGCTTTTTCGATCGTGGTCACGGGAAGTCCTTCGCGATTGACGATATCCGATGCTCGCAAATCAGCATGATGAATTTCCACCCACTTGGGACGGCGGCGGCGGAGGCGGGCACTTTTCGGCACTGTGATCTGTACGCGTGGCGGATTCGCATCAGAAATGCCATAAACCGCCAACGCGGTCTCGTGGGATAAGGCTATTTTTTTCGGCCCGCTGTCAGCACGTGCCCACAGGATCGCTTCGCGATATTGCCCCAAGCGATCCGACGGGAAGTAAGGAATTCTATACACTCCGCGCGCCACCCGCTGAAGTTTTCCCCGTTGGGTCAGACGCGCCAGGACTGAATCCTTGATGCCAAGGCTGCGGGCGTGCGCCGCTGTCACGAAACCCTCGTTTTCTTCGGCAAACGGCAGCAGTTCATCAATGCGAGATCGCATGTCCCTAGTATCAACAGCAACATCAGCCTTTGTCAATATAGTTCCATAATAGAACTATATTGACAGGTTGTGATCGAGTGGATTTGACTGTCCTTTAACTGTCCAATAAGGATTCCCTAACGCTATTTACAAGGCTTTTCAGGGGCCACCCGCGTCCTGTAAGTTGTTGAAAACACTAGTGTTTTTGGACTCATAACCCAAAGGTCGGTGGTTCAAATCCACCCCAGCTTAGGAGTGCCCGCGCTAGAGTGTTCCTGATTGCGTGCGATGTACTGTTTTGGGTGCCAGCGGTTTAGGAGCGGCGGCGAGGCGTGGTCGCCAGCGAGGCGATTTCGAAGGAAGCAAGTCACGTCCAAAGGCGACGATTGTGACCGCGGCGACCATAACGGTCCAGGCGGCGAAGAAGAGCCAGCCCGCATTTGAGAGAAAAGAATCAGTGAGGGTCATGGGGGTTGATCCGTCATCTGCGTTACTTCTATCGCTTCTTCTGCCCCGGCGCGAGGCCGGCCAGAGTAACCTCGCGCCGGACTACCAGAACTACGTAACAATCCGATTTCTCAGGAGAGTTGCGTCAATCAATCGTTTTTCCAATCAATCGTCTTCCAATCAATCATTCTTCCAATCAATCGTTCTTCAATTTACTGTTCTGCAGGCGGAGCCTGATTCATGTGCTGCTGCATGCGAGCCTCGTGATTCGCTTCCATCTGCTTGACTTGCGCCTGCTGATCGGAAGTCAGCAACTGGTAGAGCTCGTTATGAATGCGCGTCTCGGCCACGGTGAGTTGCGTTTGGATCTGCGCCTTTTGTGAGGCTAGAGCCTGCACTTTTTCCGCGTTGAAGGTCCCTTCCACATACTGACGCAGCTGCACGTCAATCTGGTGCTGTTGCTCCATGAGCGGCTTCATTGCGGGATGCTCTTTTTGCATCACGGACTTCATCTGCGTTTTCTGCTCGTCCGTCAGGTTCAGCTGCTTGGCGAAAAATCCCATCGGCCCCGGTCCCATTCCGAATTCATGGCCATGCATGGGCGGAGGCGGCGGAGTGTCGCTGCTGGTCTGCGATTTGGCGATGGCGGTGCCGAGTAGAACGGCTAACGCGGCAACGAGAAAACGGAAACGAAATGACTTCATAAGTGGCTCCTGTCAATCTTTGGCAATTTCAATTCCGAGATTTTCCCCAGAATTCTTCCGCGACCCAACTCGCGTACAGTGAATAGAAACACGGCTTGGCGAAAAAAGGCGGTAAAGAATCGGTCAACCAGAGTAAAGTTTTGTCAAGAATCCGGCCTCAAAGTCAAACCCGGGCGAACGTCGCAAAGCCATTGTGCAAAGCACCTTCGTCAGAACTAAGTTTGCGCGTGGGGGTTTGACAATTCTTTACTGCGAAGTTCTTACTCTAAGCGCACAATGGGGAAGCGATGGAACGAATTCTTGTAATCGACGACGACGTTGAGCTCTGCCACCTGGTGGGCGAATATTTGCGGGCCGAGGGATTCGCGGTTGAATGTGTGCACGACGGCGAGAGCGGGCTGAAGAAGGCGACGGCGGGCGAGTATCTGCTGGCCGTGCTCGATGTGATGTTGCCGGGAATTAATGGATTTGAAGTGCTGCGCCGGATTCGCGCGACTTCGCGTTTGCCAGTGCTGTTGTTGACGGCGCGCGGCGAAGACGTTGATCGCATCGTCGGCCTTGAGATTGGGGCCGATGATTATTTACCGAAACCGTTTAATCCACGGGAGCTGGTCGCGCGCATTCGAGCCGTACTGCGGCGGACTCGCGCCGACGGCAGCGGTTCGGCTTCGGCGCCAGAGGTGGTGAGCGTCGGCGATGTCGAATTGGATCCGGCGACGCGCATGGTGCGGCTGGAAGGCCGGCCAGTGGATTTGACTTCGGTGGAATTTAATTTGCTTGAAGTGCTTCTCCGCGAAGCCGGACGCGTCGTGCCGCGCGAGCGCCTCGTGAATGCCGTACTCAGCCGAAAATTTTCGCCATTCGATCGCAGCATCGATATGCACGTCAGCAAAGTGCGCAAGAAGTTGGGCGACACTGACAGCGACGAACATATTAAGACGGTGCGTGGTGTAGGCTATATTTTTGCGCGTCCGCGAGAGAAGGCGAAGGCCTAGCGCTACCTAGGCCAACGAGCCTGATCTTCTCGGTTCAATTTTAGGCTCACTATGAAAAGTCTGTTTCTGCGAATCTTTCTGTCGTTCTGGATGGCGTTCGCGCTGTTTCTGGTCGTGGCGATTCTCGTGACGTTGGCCCTGCGCCCTCGCAGTTCAACATGGGAGGCGCTTCGAACCTCGGTTTTGAACGATGCGGTCAGCGCTTACGAAACCGGAGGTGAACACCAGCTTCGCCAGTACATGCAGGAAATAGAAGCCACGCAGCATGTGAGGGCATATCTGTTTGATGAGCGCGGCGAAGAGCTTTCGCACCGCGCTCCTCCCGATTGGGCGATCCGCGTAGCTGAGGGCGGTCCGCGCTCTCCCCGCGATGGATTCATTCTGCCCGCGCCTCCTATGCAGCGCGACTCTCGCGCTTCTTCCGACGGCAAACATCGCTATACGCTGGTCATGGGACTGCCGCCGGGTCCGCGCGTCTTTATTGGTCCGCGCGGCATGCCGTTGCCGGCTCTGTTTGGGCTGGTGCTGTCTTCCGGAATCGCCTGTTATTTTCTGTCTTGGTATTTGACCAAGCCCATCGTGCGACTGCGCTCGGCAACCTTGCGTCTTGCCGCCGGCGACCTGACCGCCCGAACCGGCGCTCCCGCTTCAAAGAAACGCGACGAAGTCACCAGCCTCATGCGCGACTTCGATGCCATGGCCGAGCGCTTGGAAACGTTAGTAAAGGCACAGTCTCGCTTGCTGAACGACATTTCGCATGAGCTGCGTTCGCCCCTGGCGCGATTGAACGTCGCTCTCGGCCTGGCGCGTCAGCGTGCGGGAGTCGAAAGCACTGACATGCTCGACCGGATTGAACTTGAGGCCAGCCGGCTCAACGAACTGATTGGCAGAATTCTGACTCTGGCGCGGCTTGAAGATGGAGAGCAGCGCGTTTCGCAGACTCCGGTGCCGCTGGGTGAGTTAGTGGCGGGCGTAGCCGAAGATGCCGAGTTCGAGGCTCAGGAGAGGCATTGCCATGTGCACACAGTCATCCCCGAGGGCGACTGGTCTGTGCGCGGGAACGATTCACTGCTGCACAGCGCAGTGGAAAATGTTGTGCGGAATGCGATTCGCTACACCCAGGAAGGCTCGTCGGTGGAAATCGAATTGAGCAGCGAGAAGCGCGGTGACCGAGCCGAAGCAGTGCTACGCGTCAGCGACTCGGGCCCCGGTGTCCCTGCGGATGCTTTGCAGAAATTGTTTGAGCCCTTCTACCGGCTGGACGATGCCCGAGGCCGGCTCACTGGTGGAGTCGGATTGGGCCTCGCGATTACCGAACGCGCAGTGCGGTTCCATGGTGGAAAAGTGTCGGCCTTCAATCGTCCGGAAGGCGGGCTGATGGTCGAGATTCGGCTTCCGTTGAGCGCATCGGGAATCCGGACCAAGGTTGTGGCTGAGCCGGCTCCTTCTGCCATGAAAGCGTGACTGC
Organism: uncultured Acidobacteriaceae bacterium; assembly: GCA_963801885.1. GTDB lineage: Bacteria > Acidobacteriota > Terriglobia > Terriglobales > Acidobacteriaceae > Sulfotelmatobacter. The sequence goes on along the minus strand of CAWDGL010000005.1, from coordinate 224,988 downwards.
GGACGTCGGACTTCAGCCCTCGGACCTCGGACCTCAGACTTCAGACCTCAGACCTCGGACCTCAGACTTCTGGACCTCGGACCTCAGCCCGCAGACTTCGGACTTCAGACCTCAGACCTCAGACTTCGAACTCAGGCGCAGACTTGAATTCTGCCGCGAAGCGGCAAGGTTTGTGAAAGGGCACGGCTTCAGCCGTGCCGCAAAGCGTAGCAATGATCTGGGGGCTTTAGCCCCTGAGCCCGGCATCAGGCAACGAAGGCGGAGGCATATCCGAAATCTGAAATCTGATGTCTGAAGCCCGAAGTCCGAGGTCTGAGGTCCGACGTCCCACGTCCGACCCCAACCTCCCGTATACTGGAAGGTGTTCGAGAGAGCAGGGCAACTCCGTAGCGCTACTTGGGTTCCAATAGCCGGTGTAGGAGTTTGCTCTTCCTGCGCTTTCCTGATACACAAATGGATTGAGATTTTCCTGCTTTTTTCAGATTGCAGAGCCCGGCCGGCGGGACGCCTCGGGTGTGCGCCCTTAAACCTCTCGAAAAGATGGAGATCAACCAGAGAATGTCGAAACGATTCGCGTGGCTGTTCGGCGTGGTAGTTCTCATTTCATTTGGATTGCTGGTGGCCTGTGGAAGCAATTACGACCCCTCGTCGAATGGGCTGGTGCTGGTGGCCAGTCAGGGCTCGGCGCTGATCGAGACTTTCAGCTACAACCTCTACAACGGACATCTCTCCGAGATCGCGAATACGCCGATCGATACTTCCAGCGAAACCTGCGTCCTGAACGGCATCCCCTCGTCGCTCGTGATTAATCCGGCTGGCACCTACGCCTACGCGATTCTTACGCTGAATTCTGCGTGCCCGGGAAGCGTAACCGGTCTCCAGACCTTCAAGATCAATTCCGACGGCAACGTGCCAACAATGGGAAGTCCGGTGTCATTTAACCCCGAGAACGTGCTGATCCTGGGAACGAACACTCCAGTCAGTCCGGCTCCGCCTGTGATTCCTTACTTTATGGTGATGGATCCCACCGGAAAATTTCTCTTTGTCGCTGATCGCGCGACATCGGCTCCGAACCCTGCAGCAGGCAGTCCCCAGCAAACGCCCGATCTTTACGTGCCCGGTGCGATTTCAGTATTTGCCCTCGGAAGCGGCGGGGTACCGACGGAAGTGGCGGGCTCGCCATTTTTTGTGACCGGTACTACGAATCCCCCGACCACTCTCACTCAGGCAGGGTTTGACATCGTGAGCGTGGCCCCGTCCCCAACTTTATTTCCCAAAATTGGCGTGAATGGAGTGCAGAATTCAGTGTGCTCAACCCTGACTCCGCCCACCACGGAATATCTTTATGCGGTGGATGGCCTTGGAAACCAAGTGTTCGAATTTCAGGTGAATACTTCAACCGGCGCTCTGACCACTCCACCCAACCACGCGACGATACCGATGTTCGGCACGGGTCCCACCCCTGCCGGCGTCGCGGTTGACCCTTGCAACCGATTTGTTTATGTGAGCGATAGCCTGAGCAACCAAGTCAGCGGTTATTCCATTTGCAATGGTTATGCGACGCAATCATCGTCAAACTGTCCGCCGAGTCCATTGCCTCCGGATGGCAGTCTGGTACAGATTGCAGGGTCGCCCTTTGGCCTGGCCGGAAGTTCGAACAGTCCAGGGCCCTTGTTGGTCGATCCCTACGGCAATAACCTCTACGTGCTCAGCTTGCTGTCGAACACTGTTTCTCAGCTGAAAATCAGCCCGGTTTCCGGAAGCATCTCCGCCTTGAGTCCTGCAACCGTGGCAACGGGGTTGGGACCGGTGGCAATGGCGATTCGTGCCGACGACAACTGGCTTTTCGTGTCGAACTACGGCACCGCCAGCCAGGGTGGTACCACCGTATCGCAATATTCCATCACGCCAGCGACTGGCGACCTGTCGGTTTTGCCGGCCTTCCCAACGGATAACTATCCCTGGGGCGTAGCTGTAAAGTAAGTGCGAAGGATTGTCGAGCTGGACCCAACGCGCTGGAATGATTCGTATCCTGGAATGATTCGTATCAGGGTACGGCTTCAGCCGTACCGTACTTAGCCAGCAAGAACACTCGGCTTCAGCCGCTGCCGCAGCGCCTGAAGGCGACAATCGGCGTCCGTTTCTGGCACGGCTAAAGCCATGCCCTGATACGAAACTCCCGCCACGAAACTCCAGCAACGAAAATCCAGCAACGAAAATCCAGACACCAAACCTCACGTACGAAACAGCTTACGTAGGCACCTTCAAGATCAAATACCCTCCCACCAGCAGAAAAATCAGATCCGGAGACCATGCCGCCAAGGCCGGCGGGAGCTGGCTTAAGTCGCCCATGGCTTCGAACAGCCGCGACACCACCGTGTAGACCACCGCAATTCCCACGGCCACGGCGACTCCGGTGATCGCGCCTTTTTTCCCCGTTGACAATGAAAACGGAATCGCGAGCACAGCCATAATCAACGTGATCAGCGGGTAGGACAACTTTTTGTTCAATTGCACCCGCAATCGCACCACGTCGAAGCCGCTCTGTTGCAGGTCGCGAATGTAGCGCCGCAGCTCTTCATAATTCATCTCGGTATACTGCTTCACTTCTTTCTTGAAATACGACGGCGTCTCCGGCAAATCGGGAAACGTAGCAACTTCGAACGGCCGGTAGTCGGCCATGGCGGAAACGCGCAGCGATCGCTCCCAGCCCTGTTCATAGACCCAGCGATTCAGATATTCGGCCCAGTGCGCCCGCTCCGCGTGAATTCGCCGCGTGATGGTGAAGCTTGTAGGATTGAGCTGAAAGACGGTGACGTTGCCAAACTGGTCGCGATCGGGATCGAAAAACTGGTAGTAGTAAATGTCGTTGTTCTGACCGAAAATCCAACTGCGATCGGGACGCAGGTAAGTTTGCGGAGGCTTGCCTTTGATCTGGTTGTGCAGCGCCTCCTGGCGCTGGTTGGTGCTCGGCAGATAAAACTGGTCGGCGAAAAAAAGTCCCACTGCCAATACCGCGGCGGCTACGATCACCGGTAGGGCGATGCGGTAAATGCTGGTTCCCGTAGCTTTGATGGCGGTAATTTCATTCGACCGCTGCATCAGCCCAAAGGTCACCAACACGGCCAGCAACATGACCAGCGGCGCAACGTTGTAGAGCAGATACGGCGCGACGTTGAGCAAGTACTCTGCGACCACAGTGGCCGGAACCTGGTTGCGAAGAATGTCGCTCAACAACTCGAACAGCGTGAAGACAATCACCAGCACCAGGAACGTGGAAAGAATCAGTCCCAGATAAACGAAGAAATCGCGCAGCACATAATCGTCGAGCAAAGTAGGAAAGCTTGCGCTGAACATGCGCCGTCGAGTGGAAGCGCGTTCAAAGGCATTTTCGCGGCGTCCGCGCACAGCCGGGAAGGGACCGGCGGGATCCCGCTTCCAGAAAGCTCGGAATGAGGCCAATTCGAAGGGACGTCGCTCGGCTCGCGAAAACAGAAATACCGCCAGCGCCAGAAACACGATGTCGGCCAACCCCGCTCCGAACCATGGCGCAACCTTGCCTTGCCGCGCCAGCGAAACTCCCAGCAAAGAAATTACGTAATAGGTAAAGACCAGCAGAATGGTGAGCACGAATCCGCCGGACTTGCCGCTTTTTTTCGATGAGAGACCCAACGGAATTCCCACCAGCGCAAGCACCAGGCACGCCGTAGAGAGCGCAAAGCGTTTATAGAATGCGATGAGATACCACCGCGCTGAAATCGGATCGACTCGCCCCGCTTTGTGCCACAGCGCCACCGTGTCCATAAGATCCGCGGGAAGCGATTCATCCGGCTTATTCTCGGTGGAAGGCAGGTCGAGCGGAATATCGGTTTCCTGGAACGTGGAGATATTGTAGTGACTGGAATCTTTGGGATCGGTCTCATGCTCGGAACCGTCGATCAGGTGCAGGTGCAGCCGATCTTGTCCTTCGCTGACCACGATCCCTTCTTTGGCCAGGGTAATTTTAGGATTGGAAGCATCGCTCAGGTCGGCCATGAATACGCCTTTCCACACGGCTGCTTTCTGAGCGCTCTTTACGTCTTGCACGTAAAGCACAATCTTGGGAAATCCCTCATAAAAAACTCGAGGCTGTATTTCAAACGAAACTTGCGAACCTTTGAGCCGGTCTTCCAGGTGCGCCAGCGCCGCCTGAGCCCGAGGGGCTATGTAGAGGCCGTTGAAGAGCGCCAGAAGCCACGCCACCACTACAAAAACCGACAACGCGCGCAGGAAACTCCACACGCCCATTCCGCTGGCACGCATGGCTGTGATCTCGCTATCGGCGGCAAGCCGGCTCAGGCCAATCAGAATTCCCAGCAGCACGCTCATCGGCAGCGTGTAGGTAAGGGCAAGCGGAACTGTGAAGAAGAAAATTTCAGCGACGCTCGGCAAGGGCGCGCTGGCGCGGACAACCAATTCCAAAATGCGCCCCAGATCGCGAGTGAACAGAACAAAAGTGAAGATCGCCGCGCCAATCAGCGCGTGCGCAGTCACTTCGCGTAGGATGTAGCGGGTCAGAATCCGCATGTGGAGCGCTTAAGGCGAGGATAGCACGTCGCGCCGGCGGGAAACGATAAGCAGAACTGGATAGTGGCTCATTTTGAATTTCTGATGGCATCTTCGCTCATCGATGGTGTGTCATCCTGAGCGTAGCCGCTCTTCAGGCGGAGCGAAGGATCTCCAGTGCCACACAGCGTCGTGTGGGGAACTGAGAACGGGAACTGAGAACTGATTTCTACGCCCCGTTGCCGGCCGCAGCCGCTTCTCCCAGGAAAATGCTGACTTCGCTGCCCTTGCCGGCGCCGGTAATCTGCGCGGCGGCAGCGCGATTGGCGACGATTTCCAAATAGCCCATGCTTCCGAGAATGGCGAAAACTTCTCCTGGCGCGCCCTCCGCAAAGTTCTGGCGAATGTCGGTAATCTCGCGGGTGCCCACGGTGATCTTAAACGTCGCCGATTCGGCGAACAGCGCCGGAGCGTCTTGCGGCGTCACGTTTGTGATCAGATTGCCGAAGCGGTCGACTTTCAACACCACGGCGCGCAAGCGGTTTTCGCCGGCAGGTTTTGGCCGCGGCGCGGCGAAGCGCACGTAATCTTCGATCTCATCGCCGAATTTATGGGTGTCGACGAGCTTGGCGAGGTACGCCGCTACGGGGCAAAAATGTCGCGGCCGTGAAAGGTGTTGCTGATCGGTTGCCGGAAATAATGTTCGGAAGAGATGTGCCGCACGTGCATGCGCTCTTCCTTGGCATAAACCATCGAGAGCACGCCATTATCCGGAGCGACAAAATGATATCCGTCGCTCGTGGCCAGAATCGGGCGGCGCGCCGTACCCACTCCGGGGTCTACAACCACCACATGGATCGTGCCATTGGGAAAATAGGAATAAGCCTGCGAAATGGCCAGCGCTCCATCGAGAACGTCGTAGGCCTGCACAGCATGGGAAATATCTACAATCTGAACGTCAGGCACAATGTCGACGATGACGCCCTTCATGGCGCCCACAAAATGGTCGTTCAATCCAAAATCAGTGGTAAGAGTAATGACCGGATGATGCGGCAAATTTTCCCTCGCAGCCAGGCAAAATGATGAAGACGGAATAATCCCAGTGCTTGCGAAGTTAATTTGCCGGGAACCTGCGCGTCAAGACACGTAGGTAATAGGCGAACGGAGCATTGGCCCTGAGGTTCTGAGCGTAATGGGGATGTTAAAACAGTTATCAAGTCTGCGACTGACGTAATCATTGGACTCCCCACCTGCCGGGCCGTAGTATTTTCCATCATGACTGCTTTTCGTTGGTTCTTGTTTCTAAGCGTTGCATCCAGTATGGCTGTTGCGCAGGAAGGCGGCCAGGCAGAGAAGGACCCGCACCGACCACCCTGTACTACTGCTCAATGCCGCAAAGTGAAGTCGTTCGCGAAGACACACTACTGTGGTGGTCCAGAAGGAAACGGCCCCGATGACGGCTGCGAAATTCGCCGGCCAAAGTCGAACCCGAGCATCAGAGTTACGGCGAACTACGACTGCAAATGGCTTGATGGAGTGAGAAACTGCGAACAGCAGGGAGGGCCGTCATCTGAACTGCGCGAAATTCTTGTTGGAAAACTGCGAGGTCTTGGTCTCCCCGCCAAGCCAAAGGGGCAAATCCACTTCACTGTTTGGCAGTCGATTGGCCTGGATTGGTCACTGATGGAAGCGTACTACGATCACATCGAAGGGTCGGATGTGACGTTGTGCCAGTTGATTGCGATCATTGGCCCGAATTTGCAGGTGTCTCTACTTCGTAAAGTGCCGTTCCAAAAAACTGATGCCGACAAGAAGACAGTGACGACATGGTCTCCACTGGATTTGGCTGACGTTAACGCAGACGGGCAAGTTGAGGTCGTTTTGGAAGGGGATGCTTACGAAGATCACTGGATCGAAGTCGTTGGTATGAAGGACGGCTCGCTCAAGACAGTCTTTTCTGGGCTGGGATACTATCTGTAAACGCCACCTGTTGCTATCAGGCGGTTACACTCCTCGACGCGAAATGTCACTTCCTATTCGTACCGCAGCGCTTCAATCGGATTCAGCCGCGCAGCTTTGAGCGCAGGGAAGAATCCGGAGACAATGCCCACAATCGAAAGAATCACGAACGAGGCGATCATCACGCCCATCGACGCGTGCAGAAAAATAGCGCCCTCATGATCCGTGGTCTTGTAGAACTCATCATAGAGCGGCATCGGTGGAATCGCCCAAGTCAGAAATTCCGCGACTGCCATGCCAATTAGTCCGCCGACGAACGTGAGCACCAGTGCTTCCAGCAGAAACTGCACCAGGATGTGGCGCGGCCGCGCTCCTATCGCCTTGCGCAAACCAATCTCGCGAGTTCGCTCGGTCACCGAGACCAGCATGATATTCATCACGCCAATGCCGCCCACCGCGAGGGTGCAGACCCCAATCAATCCCAGCACAGCTTGCAGCCCCAGCGAAAATGCGTTGATCATGGCGCGATCTTCAATGGTGTCCCACTCCGGCGTGGCTTTGTCGTCTTTAGGATCGAAGTGGTGCCGCCGCGCGATCACTTCGCGCGCGGCCATCAGCGCCTTCTTGTTCAGTTCGGGCGCGGTAGGTTGAATGAGAATCTCGTCGGGATCGCGAACGTTTTTCAAATCGCGCATCAACGCAAAGGGAATAAATCCATTCTCGTTGTCAGGACCCTGATACATCGAATCCTGGATCTTGTTGCGCATGGTGCCGATGACTTCAAAATCCAGGCCGCCAATTTCAACGTGCTGGCCCACGCCGGGCGCGCCCTGAAACACTTTCTTCGCCGCCTCGTAGCCGAGAATGACCACGCGGCGATGATCGGCGTAATCGCTCTCATTGAAATAACGGCCGTCAGCCAGGATCAATTTCCTCATTTGCCCATACGGCATATCCACGCCGCGCACTTGAATAGAAACAACGCGCGTGCCGATTTTAAATCCAAAGTCGCGATCAATCTCTCCGCTTACCGCCCGCACAATCGGGACATCATCACGAATCGCTTCTACATCTTCCAGTTCGTAGTTAACTTTCTTTCCCGCCCTCTGGCCGCCGGCCTGCATGCTAGTCTGCCCCGGCCACATGACGATTACATTGTTTCCCATGTTTAGAAACGCGTGCAGCACGCATCCGCCCAGGCCTTGCCCGTAGGCCAACAACAGCACTACCGACGCCAATCCCCATACAATCCCGAGCATGGTGAGGGTTGAACGCATGCGATTGCGCATCAACGACTGCCAGCCCTGCGAAATGAGTTCCTTGAAGTACATAGGTCGTTGCGACCAACAATTTGGCCACGGATCAACACGGATCTATACGGATATGGCTACAACCGCGCGAAATCGGTTTATCCGTGCGTATCCGTGCCGATCCGTGGCCGAAGCGTTTTTCACCGCCGATCACTGAATGTGAATATCGCCGGACCCGGTGCGGATTCTCAGCAACGGCCCTCCGCCGCGAACCTTGCCTTGAATGTGCCGGTGCGTGTCATCTACGCGGCCCTGCACCGTCATCTCGATCGGCGAACCGACGTCGATCGATCCGGAACTCGTGGAAATATCTGCCTCAAACGCTGAGTCCGCCGGCAAGCCCACATGTACATTTCCTGAGCCCGAACGAATTTCCCACGGACCACGCTGCGCGCCCTCGGCGGTAATATCGCCGCTACCGGCGTCGCCATGGAAGCTGCCCTGAATTCCCCGCGCCGTAATGTTTCCTGACCCGGTGCGAAGATCGATGTCACCCGAACCGGTTTCCTCAATCTCAATATCGCCGCTTCCCGTGCCACCTCTCACTGCGCCAGCAACTTCACGCGCCCGAATATTGCCCGATCCGGTTTGCAAATGGATTTCGCCCGTCAGATTCGCGAGCTTCACGTCGCCTGAACCGGTTTGCGTCTCCACATTTCCATGCGTGCCTTCGACAGTCTGGTCGCCCGATCCACTGTGCGTGCGCACGGCAGTATCCGTGGGCACGGTAATCTCGTAATCCACGGAAATATTCTTCATGTCCACATAGTCGATGTGAATGTTGTTGCCGTCCTGCCGGATGGGAGGATGCTGCTCAATTTCGTAGACATCGGCGTCGCGGCCGCCCATCAGCCAATGATTGCCGACATAAATCTTCCCCCGAATCAGAACCGATCCCGTCGAACCGGCGCGCACCGTGACGTCGCCGGAATGAGTGAGCACTTCAAGATTGACAGGGCCGCTAACGGAAAGAGTTTTCTCGAACGTCCCTTGCGGGGTTGAGGCGAAGGCTGCGGTAGACATAAGCAGCGCGGCCAGCGCAATCGCAAACATCGCGAAGGAATATCGGCTGGAGAGAGAAGCGGAACTTCGATTTTTATTCATAGCGTAGTGACTCCACAGGTGTCATATCCGCGGCGCGCTGGGCGGGATATACGCCTGCGGTCACGGTGATCAACGAAAGTGTCAAAATGGAAGCAACAATCGAAATCCAGGAAACGATCGGATGCGGAACAAAGTCGGGCAAGGGCAGAGCTTCCATGGCGGCACATACGCCCATGCCGAAGCTCAGGCCGAGCACTCCGCTGACGATTGTCAACATCGCGGACTCGGCGAAAAACTGCCGCAGAATATCGCGCTTGGTCGCGCCCATGGCCTTGCGTGTGCCAATCTCGCGCGTGCGCTCGGTGACCGAAACCAGCATGATGTTCATCACGCCAATCCCGCCCAGGCACAGCGTCACAATGGCTACGCACCCGAAAAATAGGGTCACGACGCCGAAGATTTTGTCCAGCATCTTGGCGCCCTCCATCGTGTCCCAGATAAACAAAGCATCTTTGTCCAAAGCATCGAAGTGGTGCACTCGCGCCAGCGTGCGCCGCACCTGCAACACAGCAGATTCATGTTCTTCTGGATCGGCCACTTCGAAAACAATGTCATCCAGGTAGCCGCGCGTAATTCCGGCGCCGCGCTTTTCCGGAGGAGGAAAATCGCGCGACACCGCAGAGTAAGGCGCGAACAGATAATCGTTATCGGGGCCGCTGTAATTCGAATTCTGTTTTTTCTCTTGCAGCGTTCCAACCACCAGATAAGGAATACTCTGCACCAGAATTGTCGCGCCAATTGCGGGCTGGCCGGGAAACAATTGCCGGTAAGCCTTCGATCCCAGCACCACCACGCGCCGGCCTTCGCGCTCGTCATCGTCTGTGACCAGCCGGCCTTCGGAAATCTTCAGCGAGCGAAAATCCTGATATGTGGGCCACATGCCGACGATGCCGCGATTCGCCAGATTGTATTGGCTTACTTCCGGAATGGTGCGCCGCAATTCCGGACTCACATTCTTGATCAGGTAGCACTCGTCGCGAATGAGGTCAGCATCGTCGACATTCAGATGAATCTCCCGCCCAGCCGCGCGTCCGCCTACTTGTGAACTGGTGCGTCCTCCCCACAGGATCACCAAATCCTTGCCCAGCGTCTGCATGTTCTTTTTTTGATCGACGCTGAAGCCGCGCCCCAATCCCACCAGGATGATCACAGAAGCAATCCCCCACACAATGCCGAACATGGTGAGGAAAGTCCGCATTTTGTGAGCCCGGAAGGTGGAAAACGCCTGGCGCAGGATTTCAGAAAGAGTCATGGATCGGACCTCAGACCTTGGACCTTAGACATCGGACCTCATGCCCGGTTGGAGGCAGAAAGCGTAGCCGAGGTCCGACGCCCGAGGTCCGACGTCCGTTTTACTGCAGCACCACCTGCTGGCCTTCTTTCAGACCGCTCAGCACTTCGGTCTTGGCGCCGTTCGAGATTCCGATATTAACGGCAACTTTATCCATCCCATCCTTCGCTTTCGGATCGGGCACATCCACCGATGCTTTTTTGTCCTTGTCGTAAAGGATGGCGCCTTCGGGAATCTGCAACACGTTCTTGTGTTCTTCCAGGATGATTTCCGCGTTGGCAGTCATCTCGGCTTTCAGTTCGCCACCGGGATTCTGAATCGAGACGCGCACTTCGAACGTGGTGACGTTATCTTTCTCCACACCCATCGGAGAAATCTTCGTCACCTTGCCGTCGAACGTCTTGTCTTTGAACGATTCGACTTTGATGCGAGCGCGCTGTCCCAGATAGACCTTGCCGATATCGCTCTCATCGACCTTGCCCTTTACATACACTTCGCTGGTATCGCCGAGCGTCATCACCAACGTAGCCGACGAACCCAAGACCAGAATCGAGCTCACCGCGTCGCCCATCTCTACATCGCGCGACAGCACGATGCCATCGATGGGAGAAACAATGTCGGTATAGCTGAGCTGTTCTTCCAGTTGTTTCAGATTTGCCTGGTCCTCTGACACCTGCGCCTGGGCCTGCGCGATTTTTGCTTTCAAAACAGTGACCTGAGCTTTGGCGACATTCTGCTTGTTGACCGCCAATTCGTAATTCTTCTGCGCATCGTCAAGCGACGATGCCGAAACCACGCCATCTTTCGCCATACCGATCGCGCGGTCGTAGGCGCGCTTCAGCATGGGCACGTCTACACCTTCTGCGTCCACCTTGGAACGCTCATAGTCAGCCTGCGAGCTGGTCGAATTGGCTTGCGCTGCTTCCAGAGCCGCGCGTGATTGCGCCACTTGCGCCTCAATCTCGACTTTGTCGAGCTGCGCCAGCAGTTGCCCTTTCTTCACGCGATCGCCGTAATCGACGAGCAGTTTTTTCACAATGCCGCTGGCCTTCGACTTCACTTCGACCTTAGTGATCGGCGTCACTTTGCCAGTCGCTACTACGCTCTTGGCCAAGTCGCCTTTTTCTACTTTGGCTAGTTTCGAGGGATCGATCTTCGTCCCGCCGCGTGTCGCCGCGAATACCCCACCCACAATCAGGAGCACGATCGCCGCCCCAATGCTGCCCCATATGATCAGTCTGCGACGCTTCTTCTTTTGATTTACGTTACCGTTCACAACGCCTCCTGTAGATATCGCTCAGTGGAGATTGTGGGCCATCCGCTGCCCTCACTCTCTTGTACGCGGCTGGCCTTGCTTTTGTTCCTAGGATTACAAAACGATGATTTCAAGACGATGATTTCAAAGCTGTGATTTCAAGACGATGACTTCAAAATGATGACTTCGGCGTGAAGCCGGAAGCTTACGGCAGCGATCAAAACTATCTGCCGCTTCCAGTTAGACCAGCTGGTTATTAAAAGGATAGCGCATCCCGTGCGAATTTTGTGGGGCCGCATTTCAAAGAGATACCTCCATCGAATGTCGAAAAGGTTTATGTGGGGACAGCCGCCCCCGGCTGTCCTCGGGCCGCAGGCCCGATGCTTGCCTTTATTTGACATCGCGCATCGAACGCAGCCGAGCTTACGCTCGACCGGACAGCCGGGGGCGGCTGTCTCCACATAGGCAGTATCGACATAAACCTCACAACTGCCTTTGAAATGTTAGAATTACCGTTCCATGATCGCCTTTGTGCTGCTCCGGGTCTTTCTGATCCTGCTCCTGGTAGCGGCCAACGCCTTCTTCGCAGCGGCAGAATTTTCCCTGGTGAGCGTCCGCGACACCCGCATCCAGCAGCTCATCTCAGGGGGACGCATCGGCGCGCGTATCGTGCAGCGCCTGCATCAGCACCTCGACGAAGTCGTGAACGGAGTTCAACTCGGCATCACCATGGTCAGCCTCACCCTCGGCTGGATTGGCGAGCCCATGGTCGCCCGCTTGGTTGAAGGAATGGGGTTCGTACACCGAGTGCCGCATGCTGAGGTCTACGCCCACACGATTGCTATTGCGATCGCCTTCAGCGTAATCACCTACATGCACGTCATCCTGGGCGAACTGGTCCCGAAGACGCTGGCCCTCCAGCGCGCCGAACAAGTCGCCCTCGCCGTCGCCGCTCCCATGGAGGCGTTTCTCACCATCACTCGCCCAGTCCTATTCTTTATGCGGCGCTCGGGTGGCCTGGTGCTGCGCCTGTTTGGGGAGAAAGCCACTCGTCGTGGCGGTGCCGTCCACTCGCCCGACGAACTGAAACTCATCGTCACTGCCAGCCGCCAATTTGGGCAGATTCCCGAGTTTCAGGAGGAGATGATCCATAGCGCCATTGAACTCGACAGCATCACTGTGCGCGAGGTCATGGTCGCCCGCCCGGACATTTTTTCCCTGCCTTCCGACCTCATGCTTGACGAGGCTTTGGCTCGCGTGGTCGAAGGCCAGCATTCGCGCATTCCGATCTACGATCCGCAGCGCGGCCCCGAGCACATTGTCGGAGTTCTTTATTACAAAGATCTCATGCGCTGGATGCGACTGCGCCTTAGCAATCTCGGGCAGTCGACCGCGATTCGAATCTCCCGCATGCAAATCAGCCAAATCATGCACGACGTTCTGGTCGTTCCCGAAACTAAGGTCTTGGCCGAATTGCTTTCTGAATTCAAAGAGCGTCGCCGCCATTTGGCAGTCGTGGTCGACGAATTCGGCTCGACCGCCGGAGTCATCACTGTCGAAGACATCCTTGAGCAGTTGGTGGGCAACATTGAGGATGAATTCGATGTTGCCCCAGCCGAGCCCGCGCTGGAGCATGAATCGGTTCTCGCGCTTGAGGGTTCAGTCAACATTCGCGATCTCGAAACCGAGTACGGCCTGACTCTGCCGCGCGATGCCGGCTTCGAGACCCTGGCGGGATTTATCCTGGCTCGCCTGCAAAAAATTCCAGCGCTGCGCGACTCGTTCGAATATGAAGGCCGCCGCTATACCGTTGAACAGCTGGAAGGTCACCGCATCGCAAGGGTCAGGATCGAAAAAACCGCCAAAGTAGAAGGCGAAGCCGAAGCTGCGAAAGGGGCCGGAGACTGACGAAATGAGCAGGGAGCTGAGGAAATGCCGAGCACGTCGACGCACCCAAACGCGTGTCATCCTGAGCGAAGCGCGAAGGTGAGCAAAGCGAGCCCTCGCGCGCAGTCGAAGGACCCCTACCCAGCGGCAACTATTTCACGTCGCGTCAAGGCATTCTCCGGATGCTCGCTGGCTAGGAGCGCGACAGAATGAATCACGAAGAGCAACTGATCAAAGCATTCTTCGTACCGTCAAAACGAGAACGCTATTTGGAAATGATTGCAAATCCAAGAAAGCGGAAGAAATTCGTCCTCGAACTATCCCACTTCAAAGCGTTGGACCCTCGTTACTGCTTTGGCGTCCCCAAGGTCGAGCATACCCCGGAGCAAATCGCGGTCTTCCTGACGCGGAAAGGCGCCATGGCATCCTGCAGGGTCACCTCCGAAGGTTCCGACCTCGACGGGAAAGAGATGCCGCTTTTGGAGGCTTTGAAGAGAGTGATTGGCTACCAGATGGGAACATTCCTTTCCTGCATTCCGGGGAAATTGGCGTACTTTGAGGATGAAGACGATCGCTGGATTCTAGAGCGTCGCGACTGACGACCGAGAACCGAGAGCCCGAGACTGAAACTTATTCTCCAACGCGTCCTCTACACACTCCCCGTCATCTGGCTGGTCGTGAGCCTTGTCTTCCTGCTGATTCACCTTGTGCCCGGCGATCCCATCGCGCAGATGCTCGGCGAAGGCGCTCCGCCCGCCGACATCGCCGCCACGCGCCACGCCTTCGGCCTCGACGCGCCACTCGGCGAACAATATGTCCACTACTGGAAAGGCGTACTGCACGGCGATCTCGGTCGTTCCATCCGGTACAACCAAACCGTGACCCGCCTCATTGCTCAGCGCTATCCCTACACGCTGCAGCTCACTCTGGCATCGCTTTTTGTCGCGATCGTCCTCTCCATTCCCGCGGGAGTGCGCTCCGCTCGCCGCCGCAATCGCTGGGACGATCGCCTGCTTTCCGTCGTCAGTCTCTTTGGTCTGTCGTTCCCGAATTTCGCGCTCGGCCCAATCCTGATTCTGATTTTCGCCATCAAGTTTGGATGGCTTCCCGTCTCCGGCGCAGGCTCATTTGCCAATCTGGTGCTGCCGGCCCTCACCATGGGCAGCGCCCTAGCGGCTATTCTCACACGCATGGTGCGCACGTCGATGCTCGAAGAGCTCAGCCAGGACTACATTCGCACCGCCCGTGCCAAAGGTTTGCCGGAACGCACGGTCGTTTATCGCCACGCCCTGCGCAATGCGATGATTCCGGTTTTAACAGTTTTGGGATTACAGTTCGGCGCGCTGCTGGCCGGTGCCATCGTGACAGAAAAGATTTTTTCCTGGCCCGGCATCGGCCGCCTGACCATAGACGCCATCTCTGGCCGCGACTATTTCCTGGTGCAAGGCTGCATTCTCGCCATTGGGCTGACCTACGTCGCGGTGAACTTCTTCACCGATGTGCTGTATTCAGTTGCGAATCCAAGAATTCGCCAGTGAGCATGGATTACGCTCGCTGAATGTTTTGGGGAAGTCGCGCTCAACAGAACAATTGACAGACTTAGAGTTGAAGCGTACATTGTACGTACGATTAACGTCTAACTTACGGAAGGAGACCCCATGCCTGCCTCAGCAGCCCGCAAGAAACGGACGGAAAGGTTCAACGTTCGCCTCAGCGAAAGAGAGGCCCGGCTCATCCGTCTCGGTGCCGAACAACGGGGCGTAAACGTCACGAACTTCATCCTGGAAAGCGCCTGTGTGCGAGCCGAACAGGAAATCGCTGAAGCGCGCCATTTCGAGCTTAGCCCGAGAGACTGGCAAAAGTTCAGCGAGGCCCTCGACCGGCCCGTAAAGACCAAGCCTCGACTCAAGCGGCTTTTTGCCGAACCCAACGTCCTTGAACAACGTTAATGCAGCATACGAAACCGCCGCTATCGAGCGTGGAGGCGATCACGGAGTCGCATGACGTGGGCCGCTTCGATTGCGGAGCTCATGAATCCCTTAATGATTGGCTGAAACGATTCGCACTGACCAACCAGAAGAATGAATCGGCCCGCACCTACGTCGTCCAACGCAACCGAGCAGTAGTTGGCTACTATTCCATTTCCACTGGGAGCGTCTTACCCGAGGCAGCCCCCGCTCGAATTGCCAAGGGGCTTGCGCGACATCCCATCCCAGTCATCCTGCTGGCGAGGCTCGCCGTTGATAAAAGCGAAAGAGGAACTGGGCTTGGCAAGGCTCTGCTGAAAGATGCACTTTCGCGAATCGCGCACGCAGCCGACATCGTCGGAGCACGTGCGGTGCTGGTCCATGCGATCGACGAGCAAGCGAGAAAATTCTACGAGTGCTTTGATTTCGAGCCGTCGCCAACTCACGAACTGCATCTGATGCTGTTGATGAAGGACCTTCGCAAAGCGCTCGAACCTTAAGGAGGGGACGAGCTGTCAAGAATTGGGACCAGCACTCTCAGACAGTGTTTTCGCTCGCCCTGCCGCTACACCCAATCGACTTGCGCTTCCGGTCCGATAATCCCGGCCTTATGGCCCATGTCGAGTAACCGGCGCACGGCTTCGCGGCCGTCAGGGCCGTAATCGAGCGTGCGCTCGTTCACATACATGCCGATGAATTTGTCGGCAGATGGTGTATCCAGATCGCGGGCGAATTGCATCGCGTAGGACAAAGCTTCTTCCCGATGATCGAGCGCGTATTGGATGCTCTCGCGCAGTGCGGTTGAGATAGTCGCAGTCAGTTCGGGGCCGAGGCTGCGGCGGATCGCATTGCCTCCCAGCGGCAACGGCAAACCCGTTACTTTCTGCCACCATCGGCCAAGGTCCACAACGCGATGCAGCCCCGACTTGTCGTAGGTTAACTGGCCTTCGTGGATGATCAGCCCGGCTTCGAATTTTCCTTCAAGCACTTGCGGAATGATCTGATCAAAGGGAACAACTTCGGTCTCCACTCCCGGAGCAAACAACTGCAATGCAAGATAAGCCGTGGTCAGTGTGCCCGGAACAGCAATTTTCTTGGTCTTGATTTCGCTGGTCGTGAAGGCTCGCGGCGAAACGATCATGGGGCCGTAGCCTTCGCCCACGCTGCCGCCGCAACTCATCAGCGCGTATTTATCTTGAAGATAAGGGTACGCGTGAAACGAAATAGCGCTCACGTCATAGACGCCGTCGCGCGCTTTCTGATTGAGCGTTTCTATGTCGCAAAGAGTGTGAGTGAAACGCAGTCCCGCGGCGCGAACTTTGTTCGTGGCCAAACCGTAAAACATGAAGGCGTCGTCCGAATCCGGGCTGTGAGCCACGGTAATCTCGCGCACCTGACCTGCTGCATTGCTGTTTGGCGCTTTTGTTTCGGATACAACTGTCATCGTCAACTCCAAAATCTACTGCGAACTTCGCTGCGTTTCTTGTTCGAATGCGTTTCGTCCGCGACTGGCAATGCCAGCGGCCAGCATCACCTTAATAATTTCGGCGGCAAGAAACCAGTAAAGTCCAAGGTAGGCGGCCTTTGCCAGCGAATGAGTAAACACGTAAAGCCAGCTCAAGCCACCGGTGAATAACAAAATTTCAGCCAGAAATCCGGCGACTGCCGCTTGCAGGAAATTTTTCGCGCCGCGCTCAAAAATATAGCCCGCCAAAAAAGCGACGAAGGGATACACCATCAAAAATCCACCGGTAGGACCAAACAGCTGAGCGATCCCGCCCGGACCCGTTGGATTGAATACGGGAAGTCCCACCGCGCCTTCCATTAAATAAAGAGCCAGCGCGGCGAATCCGCGGCGGCTGCCCAGCAACAATCCAACCAGAAGAACGCCAAAATTTTGCACCGTCAGCGGGACGGGCGTGAGGGGCATTAGCGGAATTGTGATGTGCGCACAAGCCGCCACCACCAGGCTCGCTCCCACCACCAGCGCCACTTGGCGAGAGGCCTCAACAGCCCGCCCTTGCGGAGCGCTCAACGTCTGAATCGCCGGCTTCGTCATGATCGATCTCCCAATGGCATCCGAACCTCAGCAGGGAACAGCCCTACAGCAGGATTCGGCTCAACGCTTAAGTCCGTCCAGTTGAGACTCATCGTTCACCTCACCCAAACTTACGTCATGCGAGGCGTGAGCCTTTTGCAGATGATGCCGCAAGTGCACATACAGGGCGATGGCCACGCACACAACCACCAGCGTGCTCCCACCCAGTATCAGAAACCACCAGATCATCCGCACAGCCGACTAGGATAACAGATGCAATGCGCAGGGAAACGTGATTCGGCGGCGGAAGCGTAAAGACTTTTTAATTTCAGAAATCGGTTGTCAGCCGCATCATCACGCTGCGCGAAGGACCAATGGCATTGCCGGAAAAAAGACCGCCGAAATCGATCACATCCAGAACGTTCGTAAGATTTTGGCCGTCGATCTGAAAGCGCACTTTCATGCGATCCCTGTGATAAACGTCTGCTCCCGCCGATGCATTGAGCTGAAACGTAGGATCAATCCGCCCCAGAGAGAAGTTGATTCGATCGATGACCTGTGGACCATATTCGGCGAGCGCTTGTGGTTGAGTGCCGGTGAAATCGAACGGCAAGCCGCTGTCGTATTGCACTCCGCCGGCGACCCAGAATCGCGGCTTTATTTGATAGCGGAGACGTCCGCGAACGGTGTGGCGCTGGTCTTGCGAATCGGGGAAATGTCCGGTGAGTTGAGTGGTTGCGCTGACGGCGTCGTCCCCTAGAAAAAGACCGCCGGTCACGGGAAACCAGGCATTGCCGACGATGTAAGAATAGCTTGCGAAGCCAGAGAAGCGGTGCCAGTGGGGAAGTTCGATCTTGCCTTCGGCCCCATAAAGAATGCCTTTGAGAAATGAGATCGGAAAACTGATGCTGGTATTCAAAATTTGATCGTCGTCGGCATAGTTATTGACGTCGCGGCGGAAAATATTGGCGTCGATGCGGAATTGGCTGAAAAAGCTTTGGGTTGCCCCGATTTCGTAATAGTTGCCGTGGGAAGGTTGCACCGGCAAGCGCAGAACGGTGGGCTCAAAGGACTGCACCTGAGCGGAACTGGAGAGCAGGATGTTCTCGAAGGACGGAGTTTGAAAAATCCGGTCGTACGAAGCATGCACGATCAAATTAGCGGCAGGAAAATAACGCGACGCGGCGACGCGCGGGCTCAACGCGTTTTGATTAAGAAGTAACTGGTAGTGATCCCAGCGCAGGCCGGCGTTGATTGTCCACTTGCCAACGTGGATGAGGTCCTGGACAAAGGCCGCTTGTTCAAGATCGGGGCGATTGCCGGAGAAAGCGAAAGTCGTGTCTGTGCCGGGATCGAAAGGATAACTCGCGTAATTCGGGTTGGCGGTAATGATGTCGCTATAGTTCTCGTGGAGAAAGATGTTGTCCGATTCGATGCCGATTTTCCACTCCTGATGGCCGCGGTGAATCGAAGCTGAACTGTTGAAATAACCTTCGTTAAAGTTGTTGTGCTGGAAAATAATCACAGGCCAGGAGTAGGGGTTCGAATAAAAGTTGTTGGAGTTGTTGCGCACCATGCCCCGCGCGTCGAGCACAGCGTTGGACGAGAAAGTGTGTTGATACGAAACGCTGCCCATCGTCTCGAAATTGTCGGCGGTCTGGAACTGGGAAGGTGTTCCGGGCGGAGGCGCCGGCTGGCCCAGTTCGAGTAGAAGCTGCGGATCTTCCTGCACTTGTTCATTGGGAATCTCATAGCGCGCGAGTTCATGCCGCACGATCAACCGCAAACGATCTTTCGGAGTCAGGTCGCGTTCATAGTTGGCAGAAAAATCTCCGATCGTGCCTCGGTTGGTGAAGTTTTGGGGAACCACAGGATTTAGATAATGATCGGTCATGCTGCCGCTGGCGCTCGCGCCGAAAGAATCTTGTTTCCCGACGTACTGTGCCTGAGCGGAAGCCCCGGCTGAATCGAAGCTGCCGCCGGACAGCACCAACTCCCCGTGAAAGCCTGGCTGAGAATTCTGCAAGGTATTCAACTCAATGACGCCGCCCATTTTTCGCCCATATTCCGCGGGTATGCCTGCGGTGTAGATACTCATCGATTGCACATCGTCGGCGTCGATGGCTGGTCCGAAGCTGGGCGAACGATTGTCGGTGAGCGGAATGCCATCGACCACTACTTGCGTCTGATACTCCGAGCCGCGCGGATGCAATACGGCATTGCCTTCATAAAGCCAGCCGGGCTGCGAACTTACCAAATCCTGCAACGAGCGGCCGGGAATGGAGTCGAGTCGGTTCTGAATAAAATCGGAGCCAATCTGATTGACGGCTCCGGCCTGATCGGTATCAATCAACGTGTTGGGCGCATTCACGCTGACGGACTCATTGACCGTCGGCAGTTTAAGGTGAACTGTGAGCAGAGTCGGAATCGAGGAATGAATGTCGACCGATTCCGATATTTCCGCAAACGCAGGTTGCGTGATTTGCAGTTGATAAGTTCCGAAAGGCAAATGCTGCACATGCAGGATGCCCTGGTCGGTGGTCTGCAAAATATTCCGGTATTCATTTGCTTCGCTGACCATCCGCACAGTCACTCTCACACCAAGACCGGACGGGTCGGTCACTTTAAGACGGAGTTCGCCACTATTGCTCTGGCCAAAGAGCGGCGGCACGACTAACAGAATCCCGAGGACTAGCAATCTTTTCATGAACCTGGTCGGAACATACAGTTTAGCCGTTCTGCGAGGAAGGATTGGCGACGCGTACTGATGCGAGAATTGCATTTTGCGTGCGGCGTCTGATCCGCGCTCAAAGCTCACGCCTCTGGCCGCACTTGGATGTTCTGCGTTATTTGTGGCACTATTGGTTTCCACTCGAGTGCGAAAATAAAACAATTGGAGCAAGCTTGAAGAGTCAACAATCTTTGACGTTTCGCCCGCCGATTGTTCTGATTTTATTGTTGCTATACGTCTCCGTTCCCGGCTTCCTGCACGCTCAGAATGCGAACGGCGCTTTGGGCGGAGATGTTCAAGATCCTAGCGCGGCACGCGTGGCGGGCGCCAAGGTTGTCGTGCAGGCCAAGAGTTCTTCCTTTGGCCGCGCGGCGACCAGTAACGCGCAAGGAGAATTCCGCATTGAGGGATTGCTGCCGGGTTCTTACCGCGTAGTTGTGACCGCCAAGGGGTTTGCCGAGGCCACGGCTGACGTGGAGATTGCCGTAAGCGTGCTACGCAATGTCAACGTCACTCTGAAACCGGAAAGAGAACGCGAAACCATTAGCGTGCGGGCGAATGCTTCCTCAATTACGACGGAAGCGATTGACACGTCGAGTGCTGTGCGCGGCGGAATAGTCGGCAGTCGTGATCTCGAAAATATGCCGCTGCCGGCGCGCAGCTTCGCCAACATCGCGTATCTGGTGCCCGGCACCGAACCGGTCGAACCCTCCGATCCCACCAAGGCGCGCATTACCGCCGTGTCTACGGGAGGCAGTTCCGGATTGAACAACGAACTGTCGGTGGACGGCGCAGAAAACTCCGACGACTGGATTGGCGGTTTCCTGCAAAACTTTTCGCCCGATGGCATTCAGGAATTTGCGGTGCGGACGTCGAATGAAGATGCCGATACCGGCTGGACTACGGCGGGCTCGGTCGTGATTACCAGCAAACGCGGCACGAATGACTGGCATGGCGATGGGGCTTTCTACGAGCGCGCGGCTGCCCTTAATGCGCGCTTTCCCATCGAGAATCCGGCGGAAACCTGCACCGATGGAGTTTGCGTGCACAATCCCAAACAGCCCTTCTCGCGACAAAATTATGTTGGAACCCTGGGTGGTCCGCTTGCAAGAAACAAAGTCTGGTTCTTTACTTCGTTTGAAGGCGTGCACGAAGATGCGAGCATCGCTTACAGTCCAGCCAGCGTTACGCAATTTGACGCGCTTGCGGAGTTAGCGGCACAGGGATTGATTGCCGGCGTGCCTTCGATTAACGTCCCCGCTACCGTTCCGATTCCTTTTCGCGATTATTTAGGTTCGGTGCGCTTTGACTGGGCACAATCCGCGAAATCAAATTGGTTTCTGCGCACCTCGGAAGACAGTTATCTTACCCATAACGCGCTGGTGGAACAGGGTACCCTGCCATCGACTGGCTTAACTGCGCACAACAATTACTGGAATGTCGCGCTCAGCAATACTTTCATTTTCAATTCCAGTTGGCTTGGCAATCTGGTTCTCGACGCCAGTCTGTTGCACCTTACGCAGACGCGAGAATCGAACTTTGGTTTCGCGCTGGCGTTTCCCTTCAGTTCGACGGCACTGACAATCTCCGGCTTCGAAACTTTCGGGGACAACCAATTCGCAACTCCGATCACGCTTTTCCCCGACCTGCGCAATCAGGAAAAATATCAATTCCGTTATGACCTGAATCATGTCGCGGGCGCGCATGCGTTGAAGTTCGGAGTTGACTTCATTCACGAGCCGGTGCTGAGCGGGTCGTTCGCTTCCACGGCCGAGACGCTGGCGAGCTATGTGAATAATCCAACTTATTACACACAGAACCCGGGCGTCTTCGGAAGTTTCACTCCACAATGCGTGAATTTCACCGCTGCCGATGGTTCGACCTGTACTTACACTCCTGCAGGCGACGGCAGCTTCTCGCAGAACGTGCAGCGGCTGGCGCTCTATGCTGAGGATTCATGGCGTGTTTCGCGCCAACTCACGGTGAACTACGGCCTGCGCTATCAAACGACCTGGGGGCTGTTCGATGGCTCGGACCGCAGTCAGGCGGAAAATGCCGCGTACATAACGCTCCAGGCGTTGCAGATTCCGGTTGTGCCCGGCTTGCCGCAGGATTACCGCAAGCAGATCGCTCCACGAATCGGATTGGCTTACTCTCCCGGCAAGGCCGCAAAGACGGTAATCCGCGCGGGTTTCGGCATCTACTATGACGATCTGGCACAGAACGGGTGGGCGACTGCATTTCAGGGCGTCAACAATTCAAATTTCACTACGGGAATGTGCAGCCTCAGTGGAGGTCCGGGCACGTACGCGCTCAGCGGCGCGGGTTGCCTGGCGGGCGGAAGCGGAGCCACGGGCAACCTGGTGGGCTCGCCTTACAAAACGCCCTATTCCATTCACACCACGGGCGGCGTGCAGCACGCGTTTAACGATCATTGGCTTGCGAGCGCCGATTACGTGCACGAGCAGGGAAATCACGGCTACCGCGCCTTCCCTTATGCTGGCGGCACGAATCTTTTCAGCCCGCTGATTCCTGCTACCGATCCGACCTATGCAAGCGATCAGGCGGCGGTGGTGCCCAACGTCAACGTGTTCGAATCCGATAACCGTTCCAGCTACAACGCGCTGATGTTGCATTTGCAAGGCAACATGCGCCGCTTCGACGTGGTCGCGAACTATACGTTCTCGAAGGCGCAGACGTGGGGTTGCCTGCTGGGCGAGTTGTTTGACTATGTGGACGGCGTGTGTAGCCAGGAACCCCCGAACGCTCCGCTGCTCAATGCTTTCAGGCCAGGCGACTACGGCCCATCCGGCGAAGACGTTCGGCATCGTTTTGTGTTGGCAGGGACCTTTCATCTTCCTGGAGGTTTCGAATTAAGCACCATCAATCAGCTTGAGAGTGCTCGTCCTATCACCATTACCAACGCGGACAATAGCGATCGCATTTATGTCAACGGAGCCTACACCAGCCTCGACCAATTTCGCGGCACGCCTTATCTTCAATCCGACTTGCGGGTGACGCGTCCGTTCAAAATCAACGAGCGCTGGCAGATCGATCCCTTCGTCGAATTTTTCAACATCTTCAACCGAAATAATCCTGGCGCGAACTTTGCGGTCAACGTGGTTCAGCTTCCGGTTCCGCAGGCGCAGATGATGCCCGATCCGGTGACCGGCATCACCAACGTCACCAGTGTCTGCACGGTTGCCGATTGCTCGCAAACCGTTCCCATCA
The DNA here is from genome assembly GCA_963801885.1 of uncultured Acidobacteriaceae bacterium. Lineage (GTDB taxonomy): Bacteria > Acidobacteriota > Terriglobia > Terriglobales > Acidobacteriaceae > Sulfotelmatobacter. The sequence goes on along the minus strand of CAWDGL010000005.1, from coordinate 201,670 downwards.
CCAGCCTGAAGCAGCTCGAAATTCCTGAAGGCGGCCTGGGAGATTTCTTTGGCCCCGGCACAACGGTGGGGATTCCTTTTGCGGCTCAGGTTGGAGTGAGGGTCACGTTTTAGAGCATGCCGCAATAGCGCACTCCATCGGAATTGAAAACGTGCCGAGCTGCGCTCGGCGGACAGCCGGGGGCGGCTGTCCCCACATGAGTCATGTTGAAGGGGGAAGCCGAGAGCCGGAAGCCGAGGTCTGAGGTCTGATGCCCGAGGTCCGCTTACTTCTTCGTCCACTGATCGACCCAGTCGTTCACCGTTTTGTACCAGAGTTGCGAATTCTGCGGCTTCAGCACCCAGTGTCCTTCGTCAGGGAAGTACAACATCTTTGACGGCACGCCTTCCATCTGCAGCGTGGTGAATAGATCGAAGCCCTGCGACACATCGAGCCGGTAATCTTTCTGCCCGTGAATGACCAGCGTCGGCGTCTTGAAATTCTTCGCGTACTCATGCGGAGACCATTTGCGATACATCTCGCGATTGTCGTAAGGAGTGCCTTTGAACTCCCAATCGTTGAACCAGAGTTCATCGGTCGTACCCCACGCCGACTCGGCATTGAACATGCCATCGTGCGTCACAATACACTTGAATCGGTCGGTGTGGCCGAGAATCCAGTTGGCCATGTATCCGCCGTAGCTGGCTCCCAGCGCGCATTCGCGAGACTTATCGATAAAGCCATAATGTTCTTCCGCGTAGTCGAGGCCCTTCATCAAGTCTTCATAGGGAGCGCCGCCCCAGTCGCCGTTGATCGCGTCGATGAATTTCTGCCCGTATCCGGTCGAGCCGTGAAAGTTGATCATGATGACGACGTATCCGCTGGGTGTCGATGCAGTTGGAGACGCGAACAGCTCGGGATTCCAGCGGAAGCTCCAGTCGTCTCCCCATGCGCCCTGCGGCCCACCGTGGATGAGGAACTTCACGGGATATTTCTTCGAGGTATCGAAGTTCGGCGGTTTGACCAGGAAGCCTTCGACTTTGTCGTTGTGAGCGCCTTTGAACCAGAAAGATTCGAGGGGCTGCATGTCAATCTGCCCCAGAACGGCACGATTTAGGCTCGTCAGCGCCTCGGCCTCATCAACGAGCGGAAACCGCTGCTCGCGCCCCTCTCCGTAAGTCCCGTACTTAGTCTTGGTGCTGGGCGCGGCGTCGCATCTCTCCGGGTAGAGCCTGCACTCGTGTAGCCCACTCAGGCGGTAAATCTCCGAAGGGTACTCTAATGACATGCGTGTGAATATGAGTGTCTTGCCACCGTCTGCAACGGCCAGGTCGTCGTTGAATCCTCTCGCTAGCGGTACGGCAAGATCGCCACCTGGGAAAAGCGCGTAGATAGCAGACTCACCCTTATCTTCGGATACAGCAAAGACATAAGAATCAGGCGCCCAATCCGTTGGCGAAGAACTCCGCGCCCACACGAAAGTCCCGATCCAGCGATCGAAATCCTTCGCTACAACCCTCTTCTCGCCCGTCTTACGGTCGTAGAGCATCAGCCGGAAGCGGTCGCTCTCGTATCCCGGACGCTGCTGGGCGCGGTAGGCGATGTAGCGGCCATCGGGTGAATAGAGCGGTGTCGAGTCGCTGGCGGGATTGTCGGCGGTGATGTTTTTTGCTTGTTCTCCGCTGACCGGGACAATCCACAGATCGTTGTTGGTGGAAGCGGCCGGATTCTTGTCGTGATTCGAGGTATAGCAAATCTCCTGCCCGTCGGGCGAGAAGGCGTAGTCATCCTGCCCGCCGAGGGAGAAGACGGGTGCGTCGTAGTCGCCGGGGGTGAGGTCGCGGTAAGTTGGTTCTAGCTGGTCATGCGCAAGACGGTCTTCGTCGCCACCGCGGCTTCTGACTTGTCCTGTAACGAAAATATGACTGCGCTTACCCTCCTTATAAGCATTCCAATGACGATAGAGAAGGTGGGTAAAGATCTGTGCTTTTATCTTGGACTGTTCCACTTCTTTCAGCTTCTTCGCGTTGCACTCTTGTTCCGCTGCCGGTGGACCATCACATTCGGGATAAACATCGGACGTGAAAAGAAGGTTTTTTCCATCCGGAGACCACAACTCACCGTTGGCTTCAGTCGCGATAAAAGTTAGCCTATGCACGCCAGTGACAGTTCCCGCCGCTCCGTCGAACTGCGCGATCCAAACCTGCGAGCCGCCTTCTTTCGTCGACAAAAACGCAAACCGCTTTCCATCGGGCGCCCAGCGCGGGCGGTCTCCATCCTGATCAGAGATAAGCTCACGCTCCCTGCCCTCTGTCATTCCCTCTATACCTCTTGTCATTCCGACCGGAGCGGGATGATTCGCCGAAGGCGAAGCGTCCTGCGCAGTGGAGGAACCTGCTTTTTCTTTTGCACCCAGCGGCACGATCCAGATGTGCGGCGTCTTAGTGTTGGCTGCAAGATCCACATCGACCACGCTGAAGATTACCCATTTACCGTCGGGCGAAACCTGCGGATCGCCGACGCGCTTGAGCTTCATCATGTCTTCGAAGGTGAAGGGATGCTTCGCCTGGGCAAAAAAAGGAACGGTGCAGGTGAGAACAAGAAGCGATAGAAAAAATCGGCGCATAGGCACTCCTCGGCAAACCGATGAGTGTAGCACCGGGAAGTTCTTGGCTTCTAGTTTCTTACTTCCTACCCGAGGCCTGTCAACCTGAGCGGTGCCTCTCTGCCACGAGGTCTAGAATGAACGCGAGCCGGGATGGCGAAATTGGCAGACGCAGCCGACTTAAAACCCGAGTGGTTTGCTTCTTCTTCATATTACGTCCTTGTAAAGAATAATTTTATTGACATGATTTCGAAGCCCGGGCTAGCGCCACATTCATTACATTTTCGAGGTCTCGCGCCACTTCGCACGAGCAGCGAAAGTGACACCGCACAATCCTGGGCGGTGAAGTCCACCTCTACGCCAAGAACTGCCGCACCCGCGTCGAAAGGGACGTGGCATAAAAAACGCCCATTCCAGCCGAACCGACTGGCCAGGAAACGAGTGTGTAAAATCGGGCGACGTGCCCTATCATGAGTGAGACAGTCGCGCGCGGGCGTGGCGGAATGGCATACGCAGCGGACTTAAGGAAAACTTGAGTGCTCGCCTGGGAAACTGGCGATGCAGAACTGCTCAAATTCGGGGGAACCTTAAAATGGCAATCCCGAGCCAAACCCGGAGAGACAACAGCCGGGAAGGTGTAGAGACTAGACGGGCAGCACCTAAGCTCCGGACTTTCCGGAAGATGGTGAAGGGATAGTCCAGACCGCAAACTAACGTGAGCTCCGCAAGGGCACAACGTTCGGGCGGCGAAAGCCGTAGACGGTATGAAAATCCGCAGGGCTTAAACGGCCCATGAGGGTTCAAGTCCCTCCGCCCGCACCAAGTTGTTCTCTCGGGAGTTGAACCTGACCAACCCTCTATCGCGTCCCTAACCAATTCCCAACAACCAAGGGCCTGCGTGTCTAAAGTCTGGACAACGATCTGCCCGGAAATCTCTGCTCCTTTCCCTCATGGATGAACGGCCGCTTCAATTTCTGCGCTTAGGGTCGAGCTTCGTAAATGTAGTTGAAAGGGGTTTCAGTCGCTCGCCGGAAGCGTTGGAAGCCACCAGCCGTCACCACTTCACGCATGCGTTTTTCACCGGCTTGCGCACCCAGGGCCAGCCCAACTTCCTGCGAGAGTGACGCGGGCGTGCACAGCAATGTTGACGCCCCGTAAAACGCCCGCCCAATCGGGTTCATATTGTCTTCGAGTTTGTCTCCCGCCGCCGGTTCGACGATCATCCAAGTTCCGTCTTTCTTCAAGCTCCGGTGAACGTGCGCCGATGCTCCAACTGGATCTCCCATATCGTGCAAGCAATCGAAGAACGTCACAAAATCATAGTCGGCGCCAGGATAATCTTTGGCCTTCGCAACCTTGAATTCAATCCGGTCGGCGACCCCGGCCTCTTTCGCACGTTCCTTGGCCGTTTCAATGGATTTGTCGTGGTAATCGAAACCAAAAAACTTCGACTTGGGAAAAGACTTGGCCATTAGCACAGTGGAAGCTCCCAGGCCGCAGCCGACATCGGCGACGGTTGCACCCTTTTCCAATTTGTCCTTCATACCTTCGAGCACCGGAATCCACGATGAAATCAGATTCGCCGAATAGCCGGGGCGAAAAAATCGCTCGGTGCCGACAAACAGTTCAGGATGATGTTCATGCCAGCCCATCCCCTTCCCGCTTTTGAAGCACTCTGCGATCTGTTCCTCGGCCTTCGCCGCCGCCAGTGCGAGTTGAAACGCCCCCGGTAGAAAGACCGGGCTATTCTCATCCGCCAGAGTGAATGCTTGTTCTGCATTCAGAAAAAACTTGCCGGCCTTGCTGTCGTAACTTACATATCCGCCCGCAGCCTGATTGCAGAGCCATTCGCGTACATACCGCTCAGCCGTGTTCGTGCGCTTCGCCAGGTCTGCCGGAGTCTGCGGGCCGCCTGCCGCAAGTGCTTTGTACAATCCAAGCTTGTCACCCACGCGCACCAGCGCCGCGTGGAAGGTCGCACCAAAATCTACAATCGCTTTCCCTAAAAATTCGTGCAGTTTATCCATATCTACATCCATGGCAAGCGTCTCCTCTTGTGAATTTGTTAGCCGTACAACTTTTGGCTCGTCGCTCGGGCTACACCGGCCGAGCGTTTCTACTTGTCGCTCGGGCACCGACCACCGTCAATTCTTCGACACTTCTCTTTCGATACCCTGTTAATCCCCTGGTAAGTCGTTTACTCGCAATAGAATGTGGGGCGTCGCACAGTGAGTGAGGGCGTGCTAAACTTCCGAACAATCTGACGCAAACCGATGCCGTCTACGCTTCCACCGCTGGTACGCTTCGCGAATTTTGAGGTAAACCTTCGCGCAGGAGAGCTGCGAAGAGAAGGCAGCAAAGTACGGCTGCAGGAACAACCGTTTTCGCTGCTGACTGTGCTATTGGAATCAGCGGGAGAAATTGTTACTCGTGAAGAGCTTCGCAAACGCCTCTGGTCGGAAGATACCTTCGTCGATTTCGACCATCGTCTGGCAGTGGCCGTAAGCAAGCTAAGGGATGCGCTGCGAGACTCTGCCGAAAAACCACTGTTTGTCGAGACCGTCGGGCGCCGCGGTTACCGGTTCGTCGGCCAGCTGGAAAATTCACTACGTGTGGACTCAAAGGGTGGAGTGGCGGAGACTTTCCTGTCCTCCTTTCCTGCAGCGGCGAACGGAGTACTCCCCAGGGTAGAGCCTCTGAGATCAGCTCGATCGCGAACCAGCAGGCTCATCTTCCTCTCCTCCGTTGGATTCGCCGTGCTCCTTGGTGTGATCGTTCTGCTGAAGTTTTTTCACATTCGATCTGCGAAAGAGCAGTCTTTGAGTCCCCGGAGCCTCGCGATCCTCCCACTGCAAAATCATGGCCAGGATTCGAATAGCGACTTCCTCGGATTATCCCTGGCGGATGTACTGATCACGAAATTGGCGTATGTACACACCCTAAGCATTCGTCCTTCCGCCGCGATTGAGAAGTATCGAGGGACCGCCATTGATCTTCAGAAAGTTGCTGCAGATCTCAAAGTGGATACTCTTCTCACGGGAAGTTTCATTCGAGACGGCGACAACCTGCGGATTACGTACCAATTGGTTGATGCCAAAACTGTGAAGATTCTAGGTCAAGGAGTGATCGACCTGAAGTATGACAATCTGCTTACCGTGCAGGACAAAGTCACCAGCCAGCTGATCTCGGAGCTGCGGCTGACCGTGTCTCCCACGGAGGCGGAGAGTCTGAAGTCCGAAGCCGCGGTGAATCCACTCGCGTACGAATACTTTCTGCAGGGACTCGACTTTCATGGGCAGCACAAATTCCCCCTGGCCATTAAGATGCTCGAAAAGTCGACTGAAATTGATCCCAACTACGCACCGGCCTGGGCCTATTTAGGAGCGTCCTACACTTCAGATGCAGCATTCGAGCTTGGCGGCCGAGAGCAATATCGCCGTGCCCAAGCCGCCTACGAGCGGGCTTTGGCGATACGACCGAACTTCCTGGATGCCCAGATGTTCCTCGCCAACCTTTTGGTAGACACCGGGAAAGTTGAGCAGGCTGTGCCGCTGTTGCGTGATGCCTTGACGACGAATGGCAACTATGCCTTTGCTCACTGGGAATTGGGATATGCCTACCGGTTCGCCGGGATGCTCGACGAATCCGTCGCGGAGTGCGAGCGGGCGCGCCAACTTGATCCCTTCGTCAAGGCCAACGGCTCGGTGTTAAACGCCTACCTTTATTTGGGACAATACCGGAAATTTCTCGAGAGCTTGCCAGTCGACGATTCCTCATTCATTCTCTTTTATCGTGGCTTTGGAGAATTTCACGAAAAGGAGTACGACCAGGCTTCACGAGATTTCGATCGTGCATACGAACTCGAACCTACGTTGTACACCGGAATTGGAAAGGCTCTCAGTGACTCCATTCATCAGCGCAACGCGGAGGGTCGGGAACTTTTGGGAGAATTGGAGAAACAGATCAAGGAGCGAGGGGTCGGCGATCCAGAGGCCTCGTACAAGATCGCACAAGCATACGCCGTGTTAGGAGACAAAATCTCTGCCCTTCGGGTACTGCGCACGAGCGTTGGAGCTGGTTTCTTCAGCTATCCCTATATTGCCGACGACCCGCTATTGAACCCTCTTCATCTGGAACCAGAATTCACTGAGATTTTGAATGTAGCCCGGCAGCGACACGATGCATTCAAGCATTCGTTCTTCGGTTAAGCGCTCACTCAATGTTATTCCTGCCGGGGAACGAGCAAGTGACTCTTTAAGATGCCAAGCCCAAGTTCGCCTTGCTCGGCGGCCCGGATCATGATCTTCAGAATGATTCTCCAGAATTTCCCGGCGAGCTTGTGCAGCTCAGCACGGGAACATGGTTTCGCGCGAGAATGGCCACGCCGTTCCAGGAGCGCTCCCCTTGCCAGACTGCTTGGTACCCGAGAGTCCGAAGGGCATTCACGGGAAAGGCTTCCTGCTCTGCCTTGAGCTCCTGGAGACTCACCACGTCCGGTTCAGTTTTCGATAACCAGGCCAGGAGGTTGTCGAGCCGCTTATTGATGTTGTTAATGTTGAAGGTGGCGACTTTCAACAAGTCCCTTTCTCCCGGCCCTTATAGAAGATAGCCGCGACTCAGGCCGTGTTTGACGCCCTCCAACCCAGGGCTCGGTCAAATCTTAAGACTGTCTCTAGAGGTGAAGAAAACTTCGGTGAGACCGGCTTCTTTTCATATTCTGGAAGGTACCGGAATTCGCGATCGGTATTCTTCTGCTTCCGCAGCACGTAGATTTGATCCACCTTATACTTCTTCAGGTTTACATCTTCCGTCAGCTTGAGCCACTATCACGATACATATATCGCGTTTGGGTCCTGATTTTTATCTCGCTTAGCCGTGTTCGGTAAACCATATAGCTCGCTTGTCAGGTGAGGTCTTCATTCGAAAACCATCGCTGGCGATTGAACCTGCTCCACCAAGTACATATCAAGATCCAATACAGCGGATGTCGAGCGCCACATTTGCGCCGAATACAAAATCGCTGAACCTTCTTTTCGATCCATGCGTACTGTTCACGTACCATCTCCGCATATGACGGAGGGGCAAAAAGACATCCCAGAAGGTGGCCGCCTTGCCCACGGTTGCGGTCTCGCCAGCGTCCGAGACCAGATCACGAAAGAGGTAGTACACGAACTCTTCAAGAACAGAAGAGTGAAGATTTGATCGGGATTCGAAAGCCTCAGCGTATTTTTGCTTATCGATGAGCAATGTACGTGTACAAGTCCGACGCGCTTTGCGATTGTCGCGACGTCTGTCCTCAGTTTCTTTCTCTCGTCGGCCGAGAAGGGTGAAGATGCCCAGCCTTCCACTTCTCGTACTCAGCGCGGATTTCCTGCAAGTACTGCCTGCACCTCGAGTCGTTGTACTTCGTCTCGTGGTTCTCCTTCTGCAGCAAATTCTGTCCGTGGATGAACGCTCCGGCCATGTTTCCCTTCCAGTTGATAGAGCAGATTGGCGGCTAATGCCTTCGCTAGAAGAGGCGGGACGGCATTCCCGATCTCATTGTACTGGCATAGGAACTTTTCGTTCCATCGTTCTTCTCTGGCCAAGAGCTTTTGGCTGACGACCGTTGGCTTTCCCTTGAAAGACATACCAGTCAGGAAACGACTGCAGCCGGGCGCCCTCTCGCGGCGTGAAATTTCGATTTGCGAATGGGTGCACGAAGTTCGCGTAGAACGCGGCTGGAATCGTGTGGCAGGGCCGATCTGAGTGCATCCTCCTGTTGTTCTGGTCATACACTTTTTCCGAGCGGACTCCGTTGCCGTTTCGCGCAAGCGGTCCTAAGCGCGCCGGAACGTCGGTCGCCGTGTCGCCGCATTTCATTGACGAAAAGCGTTCAACGAGGCGCTTTGGAATGTCTCATGGCCTTGTGGTTGAGAACCCTGTCGGAGCCACGTCTGAGGAGCGCTTGATAGTCGTTTGTTGGGGCGCCAGGATACTCCATGACCTCGCCGCCTTCTCCCGCTGCGATTTGTGGCAGATCCGATATCGCGTCCCACAGCGTGGGTGTGGGCGCACTCGACCCAAACAAGCCCAGCCGAGGGGATGGTGAGTGGGTCGAGTGGGGAACCTGTTTTCGAGTGCCTCTCGCGAAGCTACGACAAACAGTCTCTTTCGAATCTGAGGTACTCCGAACTCCACGGCCTCCAGAATCCTAAAATCTACCGAATATCCAAGGGTTTCAAGCTCTTTGCAAAGTATGTCTATGACATCATGTTTTGAGGCGGTCTTCGCCTTGACCAAGTTTTGGACATTCTCCGATTACCATCAGCTCGGATGACAGGACTGACCCCACTCGAATGAACTCCCTGAAGAGCGAGTTTCTGGGATCAGTCGCGTCGTCTGCCTCGCGACGGAAACCGAGAAGCCTTGACGGTGGCGCCTTCGACGAGAATCGTCGGCTTCGTCTGCCCGAATTGCTCAAACATCGTGTCGCTCTCCCACTCCCGCGATGTCCTTAACAACAACCTTCGCTCGTGGTATGCATTAAATGCGAAAGTCTCTGCCGCCCACGCATCACGCTCGATTGCGCCCACAACCTCACACCCTGCAAGCTGAAAGCCCAGGCTGAAGCCCCCAGCCCCCGCAAATGCATCGATTACCCGCGCTGGCGTCATTTCGGAATCCCCTGTCGTGCTGGTTTTTGTGCTCCACGGCATTTTTTCACAATGGGGCGATTCTGCATACCCTCAAACAGACGTAGCAGGGTGAATTGAGAAAACCGAGTCGTCTCTTAACGAGCGAGTGGACTTAGCAGCCGATCAAGCGAGCAAGGCTTCGCATTCACCCGGCGAGTCGTTGCACAAAGCCCTGCAAGGCCTACGAATAAATCCCAGGCGCCTCATGTCCAAGCTTCTGCACGTACTCAACGTAGGACCCAGGATAAACCGTGGGATTGCGGTCCGTGCCGCTCTCACCGCCCAGTTCCAGCACACGTGAGCCGAGACCGCGAAGGAACATGCGGTCATGCGATACGAAGATCATGGTGCCTTCAAAATCCTTCAGGGCGTCCACCAGCATTTCCTTGGTCGCAAGATCCAGGTGATTCGTCGGTTCGTCGAGCACCAGGAAGTTCGGCGGGTTGAAGAGCATTCGCGCGATGGCCAGCCGCGACTTTTCTCCGCCGGAGAGTGCGCGGATCTTCTTATCCGTGTCTTCGCCGGAGAACTGGAATGCCCCCGCCAGGTTCCGCAGCGCGCCAATACTGTCTTGGGGAAAATCCTGTTGCAACTGTTCGGCGACGGTGAGATCGGGATTGAGCGTTTCTAAAGACTGTTGCGCGAAGTAGCCCATATACAGGCTGGCGCCGAGCCGCACGCTTCCCGCATCGGGAGCACTGGCCCCGGCAATCATCTTAAGAAGCGTAGTCTTGCCTGCGCCGTTTCTTCCCATGACGGCCCAGCGTTCTCCGCGGCGGATGGTGAGATTGAACCCTTCATAAATCACACGCGGGCCGTAACTCTTGTGCAGATTCTCAAGGACGGCCACCTGTTCGCCGGATCGCGGCGGGACACGAAACTCAAACTTCACCACCTGCGCGTTTCTTTGGCAGCTCGATCTTCTCGATCTTGTCCAGCGCTTTAATTCGGCTCTGCACCTGGGCCGCTTTGGCGGCGTGCGTCCTGAAACGATCGATGAAGCGCTGTTCTTTGGCCAGCATGGACTGCTGCCGGGCAAACGCCGCCTGCTGATTGCTCTCTCGCACCGCCCGCTCGCGCTCGTAGAAGTCGTAGTCACCCGAGTAGGTGATGATTTCGCCGCCATCAATCTCTGCAATCTTTGAGACCAGACGATTCATGAACTCGCGGTCGTGCGAAGTCATCAGCAGCGCGCCAGGAAATGACTTGAGAAACTGTTCGAGCCAGATGATGGATTCGATGTCGAGGTGGTTCGTCGGTTCGTCCATCAGCAATACATCCGGCATTCCGAGCAGGACGCGTGCCAGCGCAACCCGCATCTTCCATCCGCCGGAGAGAGCGCCCACGTCGCCGTCAATCTGATCGTCTTTGAATCCCAACCCGTGGAGCACTTCGCGGGCCTGCGATTCGAGCGCGTAACCGCCTAAATGCTCGTACTCTTCCTGCACGTGACCGAAGCGCTCAAGGATGCGGTCCATGTCATCAGCTTTTTCGGGGTCGGACATTTCCCGCTGCAAGGCTTCGAGTTCGTGGTGCAGATCGCCGACGCGTCCGCTGCCTGCGATCGCTTCATCCAGAACCGAACGGCCCTGCATTTCCTCGACGTCCTGGCGAAAGTAGCCGATCGTCAACTTCTTGGGGACTGAGACCGTGCCGTCGTCGGGAGTTTCCTCGCCGACCACCATCCGGAACAGCGTTGTCTTGCCCGACCCGTTGGGACCGACGAGCCCAACTTTTTCGCCGGGATTTAACTGAAACGAAGCATCCACGAAGAGCAACTGCTTGCCATACTGCTTATTGATGTTTGAGAAAGAGATCATTTTGAAGGAGCAACTCGCGGCACCGTGCCTCTTCCCAGTGTAGCGTGGACAGAAATTTGCCGGCCAATGCTGCCCAAAACCGAACCCAGCTGCTCTTGACAGTAAATGATCTGGTTTACAAAAGTGTTCTCATGTATTGGCTACAATTCCAGCTTCGTCTAATATGAACATCCGCATGAAAAGGCAATCGTCGCCATTTGTCGTCTGTCGCCACGCTGCTGTGCGTTTCTCTGCAGCTTCAAATTTCCTCTGTCTGCCAGCAGCCCAAGCTATCTGCAGACCTTCCCGGTCCACCGAAAAATCCTCCGATCTTTTCGCAAATGACGGTGATCATGCAGGGGGGACTCCAGTATCAAAACACCGTCGATCTGAAGGGTCCCGTTGCAAGCGCGAAGCGCGAGGAGGCGCAATCGCCAAGCCAAAGTCCGAAGCTTATCACACCGAGATGTCTTTAAATTCGACGATCAACAACGTTGGTCGAGCGACCGATGACAATTCTCGGGGGATCGACTACAACCAATGTCTGGGTAAACGGAAAGCTCTCAGAGCGAGACGTGGTCCATCATCGACACAATGGCAAATGCCAGATTCGAACTGGAACAAGTGGCAGAAATGGAGCTACGACAAGGACGGATACTATCGGAATTTAAGGCTGGCCGCGATAAAGAAGAGATGAACGATTATGTGAATTTCAAATACCACTCGCAGGCCATTGCCGTGGATATGAGATGTATGCGGAAACGCTGCACCGAAATCTCCTATGTCGGAAATAGGATCACGTTGAGCGGTTGCAAAGTCAGCCGCAGTTCTTCGTGTAGGTCTCAGATCGTCACGACAAGATTGTTTGTCGCTTAAGAGTATCCGACTGAGTGGAAATGAACTGAAACTCTGGTATCACGTTACCTTCAAGTATGACGATAAGGACAGAGTCATCGAGCAGGATACCGAACCATTCAAGGTGGGATCAGGCGATGATTATTCCCCAATGCCGGAAAATTGATTGTTGAATATCACGACCAAAAGCACTCGGCGATCACTGAAGTTTTACGATACAGAAGGAAAACTAGCCCTTCACACGACCTTTGAATATCGACCATGATGGCGTGTTTACTAAGCTACGAGTTCTTGCCCTCCCGCAAGGAACAAATGGGTGGCAAATCTTTCATGATCCGCAATCAAGCAAATCTATAACGCGTCCGGGGCAGGTTGAGTTGCGGAGATCCGTTACGCGATCAGTGGCAATTGCACCGAGCGACGGCGCTGGTTTATGCCCGCCGACGATTCTCGAATCATGACCAGAGCGATTCGACAAGAGATCAACTATCGATAGCGGCTACCGTCTCCGACCTTCCATTCGGCAGTTGGCGAAATACGCCATTCTAACTTAAAACCGCGGGATCGGTTCGTCACTGGGCCGTGGTCCGGCAATCCGGAAGTAATCCTTAAACAGGCTCCGAATCGCTCCGAGGTTCCCGCTCATGCCTGACACGTTCTGCCTCTCAGTGTAGCGTGGACGAAAATCTGTCGGCAAATCTGGCGCATTTGGGATCAGTGAGCAGAAATCAGGGATCGCAAAATTCACACTTGACATTGCCCGATAATCCACTACCATACGGTTGTGGATAAATTAGGTACAACGTTTGCCGCTTTGTCGGATCCAACCCGGCGGGCAATGATCGAACGACTCTCCCATGGGCCTGCCTCTGTGCATGGATTGACGGAACCGTTTGCACTCTCGCAGCAGATGATTTCAAAACATATCGCCTACCTGGTGCGGGCGCGGATTGTGATCAAGACGAAGCGTGGACGAGAGAGTGTGTGCACGCTTAGGCCAGAGGCGATTAAGAAAGTCAGCGACTGGGCCATCAGCTATCGCCGATTCTGGGAAGAGAGCTTCGACAAACTGGAAGCAGTTGTAAATCAAATGAAGAAAGAGAGAGGTCAGAGATGACAAAAAACACGGTGAACGAGATCGAGCGGATGGTTGTGACAAGAGTTTTTGATGCCCCACGCGAACTGGTTTGGAAGGCGTGGACCGACCCGAAGTACGTGATGCAGTGGTGGGGGCCGAAAGGCTTTAGCTGCCCCGCTTGCGAGATTGATTTTCGCGTTGGCGGAAAATCTCTCCTCTGTATGAGAACGCCGGATGGGCAGGAGGGCTGGAATGCGGTTGAATACCACGAGATTGTTCCCCTAGAGAAGATCGTTTCCTCCATGTACTTTTCCGACTCGAAGGGAAACAGGATTGAGCCTGCGGAATTAGGGATAGAAGATGAGGCGATCGACGGTGCGTACGACGTGACCATCTTTGAGGATCTCGGGAACGGCCAGACGAAACTCACCTACATTGGAAATGAACCCCTTGAGAGCGCAAAAAATAGCGGTCAAATGGAAGGCTGGATCGAGACACTCGATAAAGTTGCCGCAGTGGTTACGAAGCTAGCGCAGGCGAAATAAGAAGCTGGAGTTTTGATTCGCGAAACTCAATCGTGGAGAAAGAAATGAAAAGAATACCGTTTCTCGCTATCGTCCTGCTGGCATTCGCATTTCCCGGCCATGCCCAGGACGCGATGAAGAAAGATGTAGCCGTCAAACCTGCCGATCCGGAATTGAAAGTCGTGCTCGATTCCTGGAATGAGATTGGCCGCAAGCTGACGGCGATGGCCGAAGATTTTCCCGAAGATAAATATGACTTCAAGCCGACACCCGCGCAGCGCAGTTTCGCAGAGCAATTGCTGCATGCTGCGGGCTCAATGTATTACTTCACCAATCCTGTGATGGGGCAGAAGCCTCCCGCGGCAGAAGACCCGAAGCGCGACCAGTACAAAACAAAGGCCGACATCGTCGCATTCGTAAAGAAATCCGTTGCCGACGGCGCGGCCGCCATCCAGTCAAAGGGCGAGAAAGGCCTGATGCAGACTGTCGTATACGGTGACCAGAAAGCGCGCGTTCTCGACATAGCATACGGCCTCATCGAACATAGCGGTGAACACTACGGCCAGCTCGTTGTGTACTACCGCCTCGCAGGTCTTGTGCCGCCGGAGTCGCGGCCCAAGAAGTAAAGCTCGAGACACCATGCCGATGGAGGGTTCTACCGCACGCCGACGACAATCAGGGATCGGTCGTCAGCGAGGGGACCGTTGTGCCATGCGTCGATGCTATCGAGGATGGCCCGCTTCATCTCAGGCAACGGCTGCTCCGCGGCCTCTCCTACGATACGGCTCAGCCCATCGATGCCCAATTCCTGCTCCTGCGGGTTGAAGCATTCGCTGAAGCCGTCGGTGTAGATGACTACGCGATCGCCGGCCTGAAGCTGGATTTGAGTCGTCGCGTTGCCGTTGACTGCTTCTTCGAGCAGTCCAAGAGCGCGACTCTGCGATTCCAGCAATCGCGGCTGCTCACCGGGCCGCGCAATCATTGCCGGTGGGTGTCCGGCTCCGGCGAATACCAGCGTGCGTCCGTCTCCATTCAGCCGCACAGCTGCGAGCGTGAAATAGAATTGGCCGCTAAAGGATTGCAGCACGAAGCGGTTGAGTTGCTGGAGCATTGGCGCGAATTCCGTGCCGCGCTGCATGAGGTCAATGATCTCGGTGTAAACACGATTCGCTACCAGCGCAGAGCCGATGCCATGCCCTGACACGTCGGCAACCAACGCATTGAGGCAATCGCCGCGCAAAGTCACGAGCCCAAAATCTCCACCGATCGATCGGGCTGGCTGATAATGCGTTTCCACCGTACCGCGGTCCCAAACCAACCCCTTCGGCACCAGCGTTTCCTGTACCTTCGTGGCGAGTATCAACTCTTCTTCAATTTCCCGGCTGCGCTTTTCCAGCAGGCTGTTCGCTCGGCGCAGGTCCGTCTCCGCTTGCTTGCGCTGGGTAATATCGATGACAGTTCCTTCAATCATCTCCGGCGCCTCGTCACTGCTGTCGATGAGGGTCGCGTTTTCAAGAACCCAAACGGGCGCGTCGTCCTCACGTCGAAGACAGTGCTCGAAGCTGCTGAGTACCTTGTGATTCCTGAGCGCTGCCAGAAAGGGTTCCCGATCGGCTGAACCAAGAAGAATATTGCGTGCGGATTGGCTTAGATGCTTCCGGGATGCGTAACCAAGAATTCGAGAAAAGGCGTCGTTACAGTCAAGAATGCGTGCCCCCAAAGTCCCTCGGTAAATGCCCGCGACGTTTCGCTCGAATAGCAGACGATAGCGTTCATTACTCGCCAGCAACTCCAGGGCATGGGCGGCGAATCGCCGGTCGACCCAGGAGGTGAGGAGGGCCAGCCCGAGGACGACAAATGTGACCGCGGCAATTCCCGCGATGCCGAGTGTAGAAATATTCACGGCGTGGGACAAGTCTGGCTGCGCCGTTGACAGGCTAAAATGCGCCGCAGCCATCCCCGTGTAATGCATCGCTGGGATCGCCACACCCAAGGCCACACTTCCGGCTAACTTTCGCCAATCTGTCCCGGCCGTGTCTCCGCGGAAATAAAAAGCTAGCCAGAGCGCTGCGAAGGAAGCAAGCACGGCAATGAGGATCGAGAGAGCCACAAGCCGCACGTCGTATCGGCATTCGGCCGGCAAACGCATCGCCGCCATGCCGATGTAATGCATGGACGCGATTCCTGAGCCCATCATGAGACTGCCGAGGACGGCTTGCAGAGGGCCCATCGCTTTTCGACTCACGGTGTGCAGGGCAAGGGCCGAGGCAACGATCGCGGCTCCGAGCGAAAACATAACAGTTGGCCAATCGTAGGCGACGGGCACGGGCAGGCGAAAGGCCAGCATTCCGATGTAGTGCATCGACCATATGCCGAATCCCATTGCCGCTGCTCCACCGGCGAGCCAGATTTGGCGGAGCCATCCGCTTGCGGCGGTTACCCGTCCAGCTAGATCGAGTGCTGTATAGGATGCAAGAATTGCGATCACCACGGAAAGAGCCACCAGGAAGTAATCGTAGGAACCTGTCATCGCGGGTTGGCCTGTTGTCATGGGACTGACCCAATAATTACGCTACCCATGGGCCGCAAGCTGGACAATGCTTCGCTAGAACGAATCGGAAATGCGACTTTAGAACTAATCGAGTCGTTACAATCTCGCAATCGGCCGGACTCTTGACGAGCACAAAAGCCCAAAGATCTCAATGGCATGCGACTCATCTTCTCGGGAAGTTTATGCGTCAGAGAGCGCCGGAGGGTTTTGTGGACAGCTGGCATTACGGATTACCGCTCCAACCACAAGTGTGTCCGCCACGTCCTGATGACGGACTCAAGACGATTCCTTCAACGGAGCCGAGCGGGGCCAGTTGGCGGGTGGCCCAGCCTTCAAACGGCAGGAGCCACCACAGATGCGGGTGCCCCGTCCTTCGCGTAGGCGAAGGGCGAGTACCACCACGGCATGCACAACCGGCGGTGTAGAACGGCCAAGAGTTGCGCCGGCAGGGGGAATCTTTCCGCGAAAATACTCTCTCCTTGACTATCTAGGTGAGTTTTGTTAAACCTCTCCTAGACGCACAAGGAGAGGGTGGTGGGCAAACAAATTGATTTGCTGCAGGGCACGCTGGATATGCTGATCCTCAAAGCTGTCTCGCTTGGCCCGCTGCACGGCTACGGGGTTTTGCTGCGCATTCAGCAGATCTCTGGCGAACAGCTGGAGATCCAGCAGGGCTCGTTATATCCAGCGCTCTATCGTCTGGAACATCAGGGTTGGATCGCCAGCGAGTGGGGGGAATCGGACAACAAACGCAAGGCGAAGTTCTACAGCCTGACCGCAGCCGGGCGACGCCAACTCCATTCGGAAACCGAAAAGTGGAACCGCATGGCATCGTTGATCGCCAGTATCCTGCGCACCACCTCGGAGCAGATATGAATCTTCTGACTCGATTCCTTTCCTGGTTGAAGTGGATGGTCAAGGGGCAGCGTCTTGAAAGTGAAATGGAAACCGAGGTGCATTTCCACCTTGAGAGTTACGCTGCGGACCTGGTTCGCAAAGGCCTTTCCCCGCAAGAAGCGATGCGACAGGCGAGGATTGAGTTCGGCGGAATCGAGTCTCACAAAAATGCGATGCGGGCATCGGTGGGCGTGCGCTGGTGGGGTGAACTAGGTTCGGACCTGCGCCATGGATGGAGATTGTTGCGCAAGAATCCTGGTTTCACCGCGGTTGCGATTTTGACTCTGGCTCTCGGCGTAGGAGCAAACACGGCAATTTTCAGTATCGTGAATGCCGTGTTGCTGCATTCTCTGCCCTACCGGGATCCCGATCGTTTAGTAAGAATCTACTTTAATGAGCCCGGCGTAGGATTGCGGGACGTACCGTTTTCCAAGCCCGAAATGGATGACTTGCAGACGCGAGCCGGCGTATTTGAAGATGTGACCCCGATCTTCGAGGGTAGCGAGAATTTGACGGGCGCCAAACAGCCCGAGCGTCTCGAGGCGGTCAATGCCAGTTTCACCTACTTTTCCATGCTGGGCGTGACCCCGCAAATTGGACGGTTGTTTGGTCCGCAGGACTTCGTGCCCGGTTTCGCTTCCGCGGCCGTGATCAGCGATGGACTGTGGCGCCGTGCCTATGGCGCCGATCCGAATGTTGTCGGCCGTACCCTGCTGCTCGACACTGATCCCTTTACAATTATCGGGGTTCTGCCACGCGGATTTCACCATCCTGGACCGACGACTTCCGGCGACGTGGACGTGTTTGGCGCCGGCGGGTTCAGCGGAGACCCCTTTCCCCCGCCAATCCGTGGTAACCGGGTTTTAGGATCTGGAATCGGACGACTTAAGCCTGGCCTGACACTGGCGCAAGCTCAAGCGCGGCTCACTACTATGGCTGCCCAGTTACGCCACGACTTTCCCACCGATTATTCGCCGCAGGCGCAATGGACAATTGAGATTCAACCATTGCAAGAAACTTTGGTGGGCAAGGTTCGGCCCATGCTGCTGGTGTTACTGGGTGCGGTAATCCTGATCGTTTTCATCGTATCGTTGAACATTGCCAATCTTCTCTTGGCGCGCGCATCGGGGCGACAACAAGAGATGGCGGTGCGGTTAGCGCTGGGGGCGAGCCGCGGCCGCATGGTGCGCCAGATGCTGACCGAGTCCATGCTTCTGTCGCTGATCGGCGGTGCTGCGGGAATTGCAACCGCGGTTGGTACTTTGGGTTTCATCGTGCGCTTTGTGCCATCGAACGTTCCGCGGCTCAACGAAGTAAGAATCGATTGGGTGGTGCTGGCCTTCGCTCTGCTGATTTCCATGCTTACCGGCTTAGTGTTTGGACTTGCTCCAGCGCTTCATTCGGCAAAAGTCGCTGTCTCCTCGGCCATTCGTGAAGGCGGTCGCGGTTCCGGCTACAGCACTAAGACCGGCCGATTGCGGGATGTTCTAATCGTCTCGGAACTGGCATTTGCCGTCATACTGATGGTGGGAGCCGGCTTGCTGCTGCGTACGCTGCGGGGCCTGTTGCAGGAAAATCCAGGCTTTAATCCAACTCAAGTTGTCACGGCAAACACGTGGCTAGGAAATCCCAACGATCCGAAGACGGATCCGTATCTTGGTATTCCTGGTAAGGCCTCGTTTGATCGTGAGTTGCTGCGGCGCATGAAGGCAATTCCGGGAGTAGAACTCGCCGCAATCACCTCATCTATACCGACAACCAATAGCAACCCCAACGCGGTCGGTGGCTTAAGGATTGAACGATTAGCGATTCAAGATAGGCCGGTTGAGTCCTCGCAGGATCTGCGCGCCGAGAGGATTCGGATAAGCCCCGATTATTTTAAGGTATTGCAGGCGACGCTCTTACGCGGCCGCTCATTCACCGAGGGCGATGAAGACGGCAAACAGCCGGTGGCCATCATCGATGAAAGCACCGCTCGTAAGTATTGGCCAAGCCGCGATCCGCTGGGCCGCCAAGTGCGGTTCGGAAAAGACCCTAGCACGCCATGGACGACTGTCGTGGGTATCATTAAGGACATCAAGAATGACGGTCTCGACATCGATGGCGTTCCCCACATCTACGTTTCGGTCTATCAAGACCCCAACAAGCAAGTGAGCGTGGTGTTGCGGACGCCGCTGCCCGCGACCCTGCTCGAGTCACAGATTCGAAATGAAATCCAGAGCATTGATCCCGGCTTGCCGGTATTTAATATTTCTTCTATGAACGACATCCTTGATCGGTCACTGGCTTCACGCCGTTTTTCTGCCGATCTGGTGGGCGGATTTGCTGGACTGGCGGTGCTTCTGGCCTCCATCGGAATTTACGGCTTGTTGGCTTATATGGTCGGGCAAAGATCGCGCGAGATTGGTATTCGCATGGCTTTGGGGGCCGGGCGAGGCGGCGTGCTGAAGCTGTTCTTGCAAAAGGGAATGGTGCTGGCGGGCCTCGGAGTTGTGGCCGGCGTGGTCCTTTCTGCATCCACTGCGTCGTTGATGGGCAGTTTGCTTTACGGGGTGCGCCCGCATGATCCGGCCGTGTTTGTGATCGTGCCTCTGCTTTTGTTTGCCGTTGCCGTACTGGCCAGCTATCTTCCAGCGCGGCGCGCAACCAAGGTCGACCCAGTGATTGCGCTGAGAGAAGCATAGCGAATCGCCTGTGCAGTGAGTTTTTGGAGGCAATCGCAACAATTCTCGACTTTCGGATTGTCGGCGAACTGGAAGTAATCCGCAAACAGGTTCCGGAAATCGATCCGATGGTTTCCGCTCATGCCTGGCACGTTGGATTATTAAAGGCTGCTCGTTATTGTGGTCCTAAAACAACATCACGGACTACGGCTCCAACTATGAGTTTGTCCGCCACGTCCTGGTGATGGACTCAAGAGAGCTGAGCGCGGCCAGTTGGATTCCCGATGCACGCGCTGCGCCCTTGGCGAGCGCGTGCATCGGGTGTTTTGCTTCACGGAACCGGAACTGGAACGGCGGATGAGCTGACCTTGGTCAACAACCATCGTCCGTCGATCTTTTTGGCTTCACCGTCGAGGTCTACGTGGCTCTTGGCTGTCCAAAACGGCAGGCCGGTGGCTGGATTCAATGACACGTCGAAGTAATGGCATTCGAAATACACCGATGATTTCCATTGGCCGTCATAATCCCTTACAGGGACATACTTCGTTTTGTACGCCGGGGACAGCGAGACAAACTTATTGGCTGCCTGCAACCCGCCGGAGACATACTTGAAGAACGTGCATAGTGTGCCCTGCCGACCGGTGGCAGACGTGTCGCCCGTGGGTATAGGGCAACTTTCGGGATCATCCGGATCGCCCTTGCCAATATAGTTTCCTGCCGTGGCAGTCGTGTTGATAACCGTGAGTTCGGCGTCTTCAGTCCAGATCGAGAGTGCTTCGCGGATTCGCTGAGTGATCACTTCCGGCGAATCGCCATTTACGGGATCGTGCACGCTGACTGCCGAGTGAAAGGTCACGTGAATTTGCTGTTCCAATTCAGCCACTTGGGTTAGGGTATCGTCGTCGTGCCGCCAGCCATCTGCATGTGCGGCCCCTGCCACGGCGATAATTCCCGCAGCGAGCAGGGCTACAAAACCTGCGTACTTCTTCCTGAATTCCATGTCCGCTTCTCCTTTGATCTTTTAGATCCTTTGGGGGCGCGGTTGTCGTTCTGACCGCGCCTGTTTACTTGCCTTCACCTCATATAGCGAGAAATGCGGCAAAAACCTGTCAGCGGGAAGAATAAGGTGGGGCTGATCTGGGCTGAAACTGCAGGGTAGTGTGGTAATGTTTACGGCAATCGGCCACTCCTCCGGCCCAGGGATTTTGGATGGACGACGCCCTCGGACACGAGATCACCCAGCTGCTTCAGGCATGGCGCCTGGGCGACGAACGTGCTCTGGATAAGCTGACTCCTCAGGTTTATCGCGAGCTTCATCTGGCCGCCAGGCGTTGCATGTCACGGGAACGCGACGACCATACTCTACAGACGACGGCGCTGATCAATGAGCTTTATCTGCGTCTTTCTGATCTGAAGCCGATTGACTGGCAGAACCGGGCGCACTTCTTCGCGCTCTGTGCGCGGCAAATGCGGCGCATTCTCACCGACCAGGCTCGTGCCCGGCAATCGCACAAACGCGGCGATGGAGCAAAAGCGGTCTCATTGGATGAGGCGCCGGTAATCTCACCGCAACCCTCCGCTGATTTGGTCGCTGTTGACGATGCTCTCAATCAACTAGCGAAAGTAGACGACCGCAAGAGCCAGGTCGTAGAGATGCGCTTTTTTGGCGGTCTTAGTGTTGAGGAAACTGCGGAAGTTTTGAAGGTTTCACCTGAAACCGTGGCGCGGGATTGGCGGTTGGCCAAGGCGTGGCTGATGCGCGAACTGAGCGAAAATAAACCCGATGAAGCCTGAGCGCTGGAACAAAATCGAAAGTATTTTTCACAAGGCTCTCGAGGCGGACGAAAGCCGGCGCGGCTCGGTAATCGAGGAATCGTGTGCCGGCGATGAAGCTCTGCGCCGCGAGGTGGAATCGCTGCTCGCTCATCACAGCGACTCTGCCAGCTTCATGGAGCAGCCAGCATTTGCGGGCCCGCGGAACGCAAGCATCATTCGGCCCATCACGGCGGCAGCTGCGCCGAGGCCTGACCTGAGGGGCGTTGCGGTTGGACACTACCGCATTCTTGAGGAAATCGGCTTCGGCGGGATGGGAGTGGTATACAAGGCCGAGGACGCCAGACTTGGCCGCCCGGTCGCGCTGAAATTTCTACCCGAACACATGGCAACGGATTCTGTCGCGTTAGATCGTTTTCGCCGCGAGGCCCGATCCGCTTCGTCGCTGAACCATCCCAATATTTGCACGATTTACGATATCGACGTGTACGAGGGCCGGGAATTTATCGTAATGGAATATCTCGATGGGCAGACGCTGGCTATGTATATTGCAGGCCGGCGAGCGGTGGGTACGGAGCTCGTCGCGAAATTGGGAATGCCCATTGCCGAGGCGCTTGCCGCCGCACACTCCAAGGGAGTGATTCATCGCGACATCAAGCCCGGCAACATCTTCGTTACTCAATCGGGGTTGGTGAAAGTCCTCGATTTCGGCGTGGCGAAACTGGTGCAGGAGAGCGATAAGACCGCCGTAACTACGTTGACTGAAACCAACACAATCACAGGCACGCTGCCCTATATGTCTCCGGAACAATTGCGGGGCGAGAATCTCGATGCGCGTTCCGACATTTATGCATTGGGAGTTGTGCTCTATGAGATTGCCACCAGCCAGCGACCGTACAGTTCGTCGGTGCACGGAACGTTGGTTGACGAAATTCTGAATCGTCCGGCTTCTGCGCCGAGCAGCATTAATCGAAAACTGTCGCCCAAAGCTGATGACATCATTCTTAAGTGTCTCGCCAAGGACCCGGAGGACCGATACCAGACCGCTAAAGAGATCTCGGTTGACTTGCGCCACTTGAGCTTGCGGACCGATCTCCTGCGTCTGCAGAGTGAATCGGGAACGGGTAAGACGCCGGGGGTGGCGAAAACGAAGGTGAAGGCGAACCGTCTTGCGATCTACGCAGTCTCGATTGCTCTGATCGCCGCCGCAGCTCTTACCATCTATTGGTTT
Source organism: uncultured Acidobacteriaceae bacterium (assembly GCA_963801885.1). Lineage (GTDB taxonomy): Bacteria > Acidobacteriota > Terriglobia > Terriglobales > Acidobacteriaceae > Sulfotelmatobacter. The sequence continues at coordinate 179,038 of CAWDGL010000005.1, read as the reverse complement.
CGCAGCCAATCCTCCAGCATGAGGATGAACCCCGCAGAATGGACACCAATCACCGATTTCTCAGACTCCGTCGTGTCTCCCGCGCTCTCGCCGGATGGCCGTATCCTCGCCTTCATTCGCGGCGACGAAACGTTTTTCGGCAAAGGTGAGATTTACGCCAAGTTGCTGCCCAATGGCGAACCGGTTCGGCTCACCCATGACGGTATTGCGAAGATGAGTCCCCACTTTTCTCTCGATGGCTCGCGCATTTACTACACAGAGGTCAGCAATAACTGGATTACCTGGATGGTTCCAGTGCTTGGCGGCGAACCGCGCCTGATTCTGGGCAACGCGGAAGGTTTGAGCTGGATCGGCGAGCACACTATTTTATTCTCCGAAACAAAAAGCGGCCTGCACATGGCTCTCGAAACTGCCAACGAGGATCGCACCGACGTCCGCGACATCTACATACCGCCTCGCGAGCGCGGCATGGCGCACCGGTCGGCTCTTTCTCCCGATCGCAAATCCGTACTGCTCACCGAAATGGACAACGGCGGATGGCTCCCTTGCCGCCTGCTGCCGTTCGATGGCAGCTCTGTTGGGCAGCGGGTCGGTCCGCCCGAGGCTGAGTGCGTGGATGTTGCCTGGTCTCCCGACGGTAAGTGGATGTACTTCAGCGCCAATCCCGGCGGCCGCTTTCACATCTGGCGGGAACGCTATCCTGCAGGCGAACTCCAGCAGGTTACGTCTGGAGCTACCGAGGAAGAAGGAATCGCTATAGCTCCGGATGGTGATTCGCTCATTACATCCGTCGGGACGGCACAAAAGGCCGTCATGCTGCACGATGCCCAGGGTGTACGGCAAATTTCATCGGAGAGCTACGCCGAATCCGCTACCTTCTCGCGCGACGGCAAGAAGGTTTTCTACATGGTCCCGGAACGCGCCCCAGCCGGCCAGGCGGTGAAAGGCGAGCAGCTCTTCAGCGTGGACCTGGCCACCGGACAGAGTGAGCGAGTCCTGACGGGCACTCTGATCACGGGCTATTCAACTTCGCCCGACGGAAAAAAGATCGTTTACAGTGCGGTTGATAAGAATCAGCACCCTCATCTGTGGCGGGCCGATCTGGACTTGCATTCCTCGCCGCAGCAATTCATGTCGCCATCGGATGAGGATTCCCCTCAATTCGGCGCCGACGGCTTTATCTATTTTCGCGCGGCGGAAGGCGGCAAGAATTTCCTTTATCGCATGAAACAAGACGGCAGCGGACGCAGCAAGCTGCTCCTGGAGTCCATCAACGAAGTGGGCGGCATTTCACCGGATGGCAAGTGGGCCGTTGTTTCTGCCCGTCCAGCGAAAACCGGGTCGTTGGATTTCAGGACCGTCATCGTTCCCCTCGAGGGCGGGGAGCCCGTGACCGTCTGCGCGACGGTCTGCTTTGCATTCTGGACCGGTTGGGGAAATCTGTTCGCTGTCTACTTGATACAAAACGCTGGCTACAAAACCGTCTTCTTGCCCATTCCCCCGGGCAAGGTGCTGCCCGCGCTCCCAGAAGGCGGAATCGAAAGAGCCAAGCCCGAGTCAATCGGCAAAGGCGCGAGAGTGCTCGAGGGTGTAGCGGTTTTGGGGCCGCATGGCGGTGAATATGTTTCTCTGCGCGACAGCGTGCATAGAAACCTTTATCGCATTCCGCTGAAGTAGTTCTGCCCGCTCTGGCAGCTCACAAATTTCTCAAGAGTCAAGGCGTTCTCCAGCCGGACATGATCGCCGTCGCCGGGACATCCATCGACTTCAGTGACGTCCCGAATCCAGGACACTTCACCGGTATCAAAGTTCTGGATCTCGCGAGCAAAAAAGTGTCTGTCTGGCCGGGGACGCCGGGCATGTATGTCCCTTCGTGGTCGCCCAATGGCAAGTTCATGGTCGCAATGGAGAACCAACCAAAACGCATGGTCGTTTATTCTGGAGAAACGAAAACCTGGAGAACCTTGAAGCAATTTGGGGGTGACTGGGGCTTCTGGAGGTGGTCCGGGGATTCCAAGTCCATCTTGATGGCAAAAATAGCCGCAGAACCAGGAGAGCAACCGGGAGTGTACCGGTTGAATATTGCCGATGGGAAATGGACTCTGGTTGCCCTGTTTAATGGGTTGAGCGTTAGTTCGAGTTCCTTCGAGAACTTTCTCTCGATTACACCCGACGGGCGACCCGCTATGATGAGCGACACCAGCGTGGTGCAAATTTATTCTTTGCGATGGAATTCGCAGTAGCTTCTCCGACGCGGCCGCAGCCGGCAATCGCTTCATCCAGGACCGAACGGCCCCGCATTTCCTCGACGTCCTGGCGAAAGTAGCCGATCGTCAACTTCCTGGGGACAGAGACCGCGCCCTCGTCGGCAATTTCCTCGCCGACCACCATCCGGAAGAGCGTTGTCCTGCCCGCCCCATTGGGGCCGACCAGTCCGACTTTTTCGCCCGAATTCAACTGAAACGAAGCATCCACGAAGAGCACCTGCTTGCCATACTGCTTATTGATGCTTGAGAAAGAGATCATTTTGAAGGAGCAACTCGCGGCACGCTGCCTCCTCCAGTTTAGCCCGGCCAGAAAATTTCCGGCCAATGCTGGCATGTTGGATGATTGAAGGTTGCGTGATCCGATCGCTAACGGCGGCAGACGGCAATCGAAAAGTGCAAAATGAATACGCAAGGCTATTTAAGCTTCGCGAATTCCGCCTTCGCTTCTTTCAGAAGGGGAACGTCCGGGTCGGCGTTCTTCCATAGGCTTAGGAAATCGCTGTAAGCTGCGCGGGCTCTGGGAGTGTCGCCTTGCAAGGAGTAGGAGCGAGCAAGGCCGAGACGCGCGAGCGCGCCGATCGGCTGGTTCCCGACTACACCGGGATGGTCCAGAATCTTCTGAAATTCGACCTGTGCGGCCGCGCCCTGCTTTGCCGCCAGATATGCTTCGCCTCGTAAGTAAACCGGGTACAAGCCAAAAGTGAAGGAATAGTTCGTCTGTCCCAACTCGTAAGGCTGAGCTTCTGCCAGCGCCTCGACCGCTCGTGATGCGTCACCACTGTGAAGCGCGGCCGCGGCCCGAATCATTGGCAGGTCGTCATATTGCACAATCGTATCCGCGGGAAAGTCTTTGCGGAGATCATCGGATAGCCTTGCCGCCTGCGCCGAATCGCCTGCCAGCGCCAGCGCAATCGCCGAGTACGCATTTCCCTGCCTGCTATCGGATCGCAACGTCGAGGTTTTGGCGTCCTGTTTCGCCGCATCCATATTTCCTACCAGAGCCTCCCGCACTGCGGAGTGCCCCAGATATTCCGCTGCGGTTTCGCTCTCATTCGTTCTTTCCGCAGAATCGGCGGCGCGGCGTGTCAGTTCGCGGCTCTTGGCGAACTCCCCGTTATATGCGGCCGTTTCAGATTCCAGGAAGAGCATTTGATCATCGACTCCCGGTTTTCCCGTAGCGTCGACCACCTCCCGTTCCATCCCGGCGGCATCGTGTTGCAGAAAATCGACGTTGTAAAGAAGCAGAGGAAACCAGGGGGAATCGACGTTGTGAGCGTGTGAGTCCTGTACTGTGGCCTTAGCCTGATCAAGTTGGTTGATCCACTGATAGCTGTAGGCGAGATTTACGGAATTATTGCCGCTGTTCGAGTTGATCGTCCAAGCCTGCAGCCCCGCGGCATGGGCCTTCTCGTAATTTCCGGTCAAGGCGTAGATGGTCCACAAATTGGTCGGCGGCTCGTCGTCACGGGGATAGCTTTGCGCCCATGCCTGATACGAGGTGCGGGCAGCCTCAAGATTTCCCGTGACGACCATCTCGTAAAACGAGGAGATGGCAAGCCGTTCGCTCTCGCTGGCCCGCCCCCGCAATTCGTAAGCCTTGCGAGTATTTTCGGCACAGCGGGCAAGTTCGCTCAAGGGCTGATAAGCCTGGCCCAGCCGCAAATAAGCCATCGCGAAATTTGGATCCAACGCAATGGCCCTTTGATAAAGCGGGATAGCCGCTGCGTAGTCGTTGGTCACGTTGGTGGTCCGGTTGCCGAGGGTATAGGCCTGCAGCGCCTCGAGTGATGAAGTAGTCGCGCTGTCCGGCGGGACATCATATTTCTGTACCGAGGCTAGCGATTCTCCCAACCTTGCCCGCAGTTTCGTTGAGGCGGTCCCGAGAGCGTCGAGGACCTGTTCCTTGCCGTTCGCCGTAACTTGTTCTTCGGAGAGCAGGTCGCCCGTGCGGCAGTTCACAGCCTTCAGGCCCAGAACATACTCGCTGCCTAAACTCGAGATAGATCCCTCAATCGTGGCCGCGCTGGCCGTGCGCTGGCAAACGTCGCGCGCCAGTTCTGGAGTCAGCCGCGCCTGTTTCGGCTGGTTCATCAGTGTCAATGTCTGTGCGATACGCTCCTCCGAAACCAGGCTGAGAAACGGCGACTGCTCCAGTTGCGCCGCGAGCCCTTGCCGTAAGGTGCCATCGAAAACGGCATCACCCGTGGTATTGGCGAAATCGGCGAGCACGACGGTGTCTTTGTCGGTGAGAGCTCGTGGAAGGTGCGAGCGGTAATACAGGCCGCCTCCAATTAGTGCGACAACGATCGCGGCGACTGCGAAATAGGCTATCCTCGCCGGTTCTAGCGCTGGTCCTGAACGGGCGAGACCACTTTTCCCCGCGTCGTCCGAACCGCCTGCAAACCGTCCCGTCTCGGTATCCCGTTTTAGCCGTTGCAAGTCGGCGCGCATCTCGGCTGCACTCTGATACCGCAGGTTGCGATCTTTCTCTAGCGCCTTTCGGATGATGGAACGCAGATCCGGAGAAATCTGTTGGCTTATTTCAGAGGAAGGTTCCTGGTGCAGAATCGCTCCGCAAATCTCTCCTGAACTTGATCCTTCAAAAGGCATCCTACCGCTGGCCATTTCATACAGCACCGCGCCGAACGAAAACAGATCGGTGCGCGCGTCCAGTTCCTGGGCCCTGATCTGCTCCGGCGACATGTAGGCCATCGTGCCCAGCATGGTCCCGGGGCTGGTGAGGTGTCGCGCTTCGGAGGCGAGGGTCTCGGCATCATGACCGCTCGCTTCGGCTTGGATCACCTTCGCCAGGCCGAAGTCGAGAATCTTTGTGTATCCGCGCTTGGTGACGAAAATATTGGCAGGCTTGATATCCCGGTGGATGATCCCTTCGCTGTGGGCGGCATCCAAGGCGTCAGCGATCTCGATGGCCAAAGAGAGAATCACGTGCGTGTCCATCGGACGGTTGCCGATGCGATGCTTGAGCGTCACACCGTCGAGATACTCCATTACGATGAACGCTTTGCCTTCTTCCTCATCAATCTCATGGACGGTGCAGATGTTTGGGTGATTGAGCGCGGATGCGGCTTTGGCTTCCAGTTGAAAGCGGGCGAGCGCCTGCGGGTCTTTGGCTACATCATCGGGTAGGAATTTGAGCGCAACAAAGCGACCGAGCTTAATGTCGTGGGCTTTGAAGACGACACCCATGCCGCCGCCACCGAGTTTCTCGACAATGCGATAGTGAGAGACGGTTTGGTCGATCATGCTTGGTCGAACATGCGCCGAAAGGAATACGGGAATGGGAGCAATGCTACGGGGGAGCTGTAGGCTAGTCAATTGAGAACAATGGGATAGCAGCGGTAATCGTCGCGAACGATGGGAATATTGGAGGGTGGTCGGCAAACCCAATTTCTGGTGGTACTTTCCGCTTACCCGTGATCCAGGAGTTTCTGTAATCGATTCACACAAGCCGGCTTCAGTACTGATTCTTCCAAGCATGCCTTCGCCGGCACCCCTGCAAAAAACGCAAGGATGGTTACACAAACGGGCGGTGTAGAACGGACAAGAGTTGCGCCGGCAGCATCGCCCACCCTTGCAAAAAAACGCAAGGGGCACCCGCTCTTTTTCGTTCTAAGCTGCAAGCACATATCGTATTGCCGCTTCAAGCGTATCGACGTTTATATCCTTTAGAGCTTTAAACCGAATGCAATATCCGGTCACGCTCGCCTTGCCTAGTTTTTTTCCATACGTTTTGGCCAAGTACTTCTTATCTTTGAGACCAAGAATATAGACAGAGATTCCGGTGTTGTTTCCGCTGACACCAATTTGAAAAAACTCTCTGCTTTTTCCATTGGCATATTTTATTGTGTGAGATCCATATCCAATCGTAGGGTTGGAAACAGTATGATTCTTGCTGTCTTTCCCATCGAAGAACCACAATTTGCATTCTGGTGACACTTGCAGTGTGAGCCGATGCAACTCTCGCATGTCACTGCGTTTTGACTCTGGTTGGCTGGTAATATACTTCTCGATTTGTTCTTGTACGTTCATAGCTCTGCTCCCAGGTTGGGCGCGTCCTTTTAACTGCCGAAGCTAACACAACTGGGGGTGCCCCGTCCTTGCGCTTTCTGCAAGGGCGGGTGCGATGCTGTCGGCAGCACTGGGTTTGACTTATCGCGTTCTGGCTCCGCCGCATCTGCACAAACTGGGCAACTGCGAAAGCTCTGGACGTCATGCGTCGGTAGTACCCACCCCTGCAAAGTACGCAAGAGTGGGGCACCCTCAGTCGAGGTGATTTCTGTAACGGGTGGGCACCCGCCGACCCTTGGGATTGACTTGATCGTACAATGCCGGGCTGGAACATCAACGGAGGCGCCCTTGAATGATAAGAGCAAAGGACGGCAGATCTATGGGAGCTCTTCAGCACTCAAAAAGGCCAAAGCAGACAAGAAATTCGCGTACGTTGTGGCCTTGGCGAGGGCGATAAATGCAGACGAGCTTTCGACTTGTACTCAAGGACACCTCCGCGCTGGCGCTGGAAAAGACGCATCTAAAATCGGCGAGACACGGTGGCGTATTTCATTTTGCGCCTGGCAGATTTGCCGAGGCGATCGCGAAGACGCCAATGACGGAATGCGTATTTGCGTCTTCAGGGCCTGGAGAGAAACGAGGGAGCGTTCACTACGAGTTTGCCGACCTCATCACGGCGGAAATGATGGTGCGCAAGCGGATCGACGACGAGGCATTGGTGAACGAGATGTTCATGAAGATGCTCGATCTCGTACAGAAGGTGACTGAACACTCAGAGAACTTTATTGCTGACCAGTTGAGCGTATGGGGGTTTGAGGTGCGTGCTTCGCAATCGGTTTCCGATCATGCCTGACACGTTCCGCCTCTTCCAGTGTAGGCTGTGGATTCACGGTGAAAAGACAACGAGATGCGAAAAGGGTTTACGAGAAAACCACAACCGGATGCCCCCGCGACGCCGGTCAAGAACTACATCACGCCGAGTGGCCTGGAGCGCCTTAAAGATGAGCACCGGTTTCTGCTCACCAGGGAACGCCCGGCCGTGACGGAGGTGGTGGCGTGGGCTGCCAGCAACGGCGATCGCAGTGAAAACGCCGACTATCAGTACGGCAAGCGGCGGCTGCGGCAGATCGATGGGCGGATTCGCTTTCTCACCAAGCGAATCGAAGCCGCGGAAGTGGTGGACCCGGAAGCTCCTAGAACTGGACAGGCCAGAACTGGACAGGAAAGAGCGGGGCAGGCAGCAACAATAACAAAGACGAGGGCATTCTTCGGAGCGACCGTGCGCTATGCCAATGCCGCTGGCGCGGAGCGAGTGGTGAGCATTGTGGGCACCGACGAGATCGATCTCAACCGCAACCACATCAGTTGGGTATCCCCTCTGGGGCGTGCGTTGATGAAGTCGGCAGCGGGTGACAGCGTAGTTCTTCAATTGCCGGGCGGTACAGAATCCCTGAGCGTGCTGGACGTGCGTTACGAGCGCATTGCTGTGGAACCGTTCCGTGAACCAGCAGGATCCGAGGCCTCGGCAAAGGGACGCCCTCGCCGACGCTAAATCCACCTGACGGGGGTTCGATTCGCCGCCCCGGCACTAGTTCGACATGACGGAAAAAGCATGAGTGTAGTCAAGAAACGGTATTAAGCCTTGACTGGTATTAAGCCCCTGCGGCCGATTTAGCTGGAATGGTAAACCGGATTCTTGCGGCGGGTGGAGTTGGCCGAAAGTTAGCAGCTGCGGTGGATTTGGGCCACCGACTATTGTTCCTGCCTCGAAGGAGCTGACGTTCGTTTGAGCCAAGCTATTTAAGAAAAGGTACTTAGGAATCGAGCTGTTTTCTCCGCATTGGCATTCGACCTGCATTGATTGCCGAAGTGCCTGATCAAAATAATTCCATATTTCTCCAGCAGCAACCTTGGCAGCGCGAGATTGAGGCGGCAGTCAACGAACTGGATGCGGAAAAACTGCTGCAACGGGTTCACGTGGCAGAGGCCGAAATTTTTAATCGTCTGCAGCAACTTGGCCTTCGCGAAGAAGACGCGTCGACTCAGGCGGAGCGCAGGGCTATTGCCGACGCCCTTAAAACGCTATTGATATTGAAGCGCGACCGACTAGGCTTTTCGGGTTGTGACGACGAGGAGAGTTAGGCTGCCATTTCATCGAGCAGTTCCCGTGCCTTGCCAATGAGGACTGCTACGGCTTCGCATTTGCTGACCACGGCGGATGCTCCTGCCGCCTCCGCCTCTTGCTCCATGAATTTGTCCACGTGGGCGGAGTAGATGATTACGGGCACGGAGGGCATGAGTTTCTTCAGGATCCGCGTCTCCTCCAAGCCGTTCATCAGCGGCATGGAAAAATCCGTGACAATCAGAGCGGGATGGAGCGTTTGTGCGATTTCGACCGCTTGGCGGCCGTTATCGGCTTCCGCGGAGACTTCGAAATCCGATTCGCGGTTGAAAAGCTCGCAGATGATCTTGCGTATGACTGGATTATCGTCAACCACCAATACAGACCGGACCGCCAACGCTTCTCTCCCCGATTGGTTTTGGCCAGACGTAGACGATCAGATGCGGTCTACGCCGCAAGTGTTGACGCAATAGCGAAAACGTTAAACGCTAAATTGCGCGGTACGGCGAACAGGAAAATCCCGAAAGGCCGGGTCACGAGAAGGCCTCGGCAGAGGTCATCTTGCGGCTACCACCTCGAAGGGTCGCATCATTTCATTGTCTTCATGCTCGAGAATGTGGCAATGCCAAACGTAGCGACCGGTGAAGCCTTCGAAGCGGGTGATAATTCGAGTGAGCATGCCGGGATCGGCGCGCACCGTATCTTTCCAGCCGGCCTCGCCGGGTTCGGGAGCAATGGCGGGGCCCGTGAATTTGATTTGTCCGGTGGTCCAATAAGCGGCAACGTCGAAGCTTCTGCGGTCGAGAATCTGGAAACGAACCAGATGCAAGTGAATGGGATGAGCATCGTCTGTGGTATTGAGCAACGACCAAATCTCGGTCGAATCGAGCACGGGATTTTCCGTGACTGGCATGCTCCAGTGAACATTGTTGAGCAACATGGTCACCGGCCTTTGCACTAAGTCATCGATCTCGACCAGGCTTAGCGTGCGTGTCTTCACTGCCGCGGACTCGGGAATTTTTGGAACGGGCCTGAGTTTTTGCGGCAACGTGCGAGTCTCATTCGACGAAGTTTGCGCCACGCGAAACTGCATGATGGGAAGCGTGTCATTTTTTAAGATGACGCTAGTTCCGCGGAGAGCGGAGAAATCTACGATCAGATCGGCGCGTTCGGCAGGGGCGAGAGAAACGGTTTGCAGCGGAACCGGCGCCGGGAGCAGTCCCTGGTCTGTGCCAATTTGATGGAAGGTTTCACCGTTTGATAACGAGAGATGAAAGAAGCGGCCGTTGGCCCCGTTCAGCACACGAAAGCGATACTGGCGCGGCTCGACTTCTAAATAGGGGAACAGCTTGCCGTTCAGCAGAATGGCGTCGCCGAAGACCTCTGGCATCCAGGGCTTTTTCGCGTCGGCAGAAACGGGATAGTTGAGCTGCGCGTCGAGATCGAAAATCCGGTCATAGATTACCAGCGGAATTTCATATTTACCGCGCGGCAGATCGAGCGCGTCTTCGAATTCATCGCGCACAATAAATAGTCCCAGGAGCCCGGCAAAAACATTGAGGCGGTTAATTCCGAGAGCGTGGTCGTGATACCACAACAGGGCAGCGTCCTGGCCATTCGGATAATGGCAGATCGCCGACTTGCCGGGCACGAACCAATCTTCAGGATAGCCGTCACTCTTGGGCGGCGCCTTTGCACCGTGAAGATGAATGACGGTGCGTACCTCGGGCTTATCCGCCTCAGCACCGTGAATGGTGTGGTCGATGGGAAGAAAGTGATTGCTCGGAAGTTCGTTGACCCACTCCACCAACAATCCTTGCCCACTGCGGGTTTCAAAAGTTGGCCCTGGCGATGAGCCGCCGAAACCCCAAAGCCGCGTGGGTTTCAGGTCGCGATGCACTTTGCTTTCGAACTGGCGCATTGCCATTCGGTAATAGGGAAGTTTGGCCGCCGGATCGGTCGGACTGGCGTGGTGTTCGCTGGGCTGTGTGATCGGCGGAATTGGAAGAGGATCTACGAACTGGGCGAGGGAGCTTACGTCCAGTTGAGTGCGAAATTTTGGGGCAGGAGCATGAGACATGTTCTGCCGGGCCGCCAACGCGGCGGCTGCCAGACCAGTCTGTCGAAGAAAGATTCGCCGCGTAATGGACAAAAATTGTGCTCCCCGCTTCGTAGAGTCGCAGAAACGCTTTTTAAAAACAACGGGCATACGATGCTATTCGTATGCCCGCATCTCAAAAATTCCCAACTTCCGGCTAACGGACCGTTTCGCCGGTATTTGGATCGAGGAATAGATAACCGTCTTCTCTGCAGCGGCTGAAATCGAACATGCCGTTGAGTGAGCCTGCGATGGCATCGAAGGATCCCTGGCCGATACGCTCTCCGCCCAGCCAGTTGTCTTCAATGAAGTGGATGATGGAACTCTGGTCGGTCAGAGTGTGATCGACGAAATTTTTTCTCGCAAAAGGTGAAATCACCAGGAGCGGCAGTCTTGGACCGTAGCCGCAACGTCCCAGAGCATGCGGATTCGCGGTTGGGTTGTAACCGGGCAAAGACGTATCGGCCGTGCCACAGGCGCCGGGACCGGTGAGCGCGTCCGCTGGACCGGTCGAGGTGTTGACGATTGCGCCCATAGCGTGATCGTACCAACCGTCGGAGTCGTCGTAGGCAATCACGACTGCGGTGCTGCTCCAGCTGGGCAAGGTTTGAAGGAAGTTGATGGTGTCGACTGCGAAAGTTTGCTCGTCCAACGGATCGGAATATCCAGGGTGCGCATCTTGATAGGACGGCGGCTTCAAGAAACTAACGGCAGGCAAGTTGCCGGCCGCCGCAGCCGCGTAGAAATCCAGAGTGTCGTAGGAGTGGTTGGCGGGCCCGTCATGACCGATCTCGGCAAGAGAAATGGGGCGCGTGTGTTTCGGGTTGGCGACCGAAGGCCAATACGAAGACAGCGAGTGATGAGGAGTGTAGTCGGCTTCCGTTACGCCGGTGACAGCGGATGTGGTGCTGCGGCTGCATCCGGTTGTTCCATTCGAGTTGACGATGGAGAGGTTGAAGCCGCCCATGAAAGCTCCGTAGGTGACGCCGGCGGAGTGCAACAGGTCGAAGATCGATTTGCCCGCCATATTGCCCTGCGCGCGAGTGGGAGACGAGCAAACGTCGCCGGTTGGATCGGCATCGCCGATCATCGTGAACGAGCCGTCGGGACCGCCGGCTACTTCGTCGCCGGTTCCGTTCAGGATGTTAATCACGCCGTTGGTCTGCCCGGAAATAACGTTGACCACGCCGGGGGTTGATGGACCAAAGGTCGAGCCATGCGAGTTGTCGTTCATAGCGAAGTTCTGGGCATAGTTCCACATTGCGGTGACGGTGTTGCCATCAAAATAGCCCATGACCAATCCGTTCGTCTGCGTGACCCCTGACCCGGACGGAGGAGGACCGGCGGTTCCGGTATACAGGGGGAACAAATCCAGCAGACCTTTGTCAAACGCTTGTTGCTCGGGTGTGTAAGAGTGATCTTGGTCGTTGGTAGAGGCTTGCGAACGGTCGAGGCGGAAGGGATTCGAGGCGCCTGCTCCATTGGCAGGATTCCGGTTCGGATTGAAATACAGGAGGGCGTCAGTGAGTCCGTCAACGGTCGGAGTGCCGGGCTTGGCGACGAACTTGGGCTCACCCCGCGGATTGAGCGCGTTGGGGTAGGTTCCGAAGTAGTGATCGAAGGAAACGTTTTCGTTGAAAATCACGACAATGTGTTTAATCGGCGTGGCTGTGGGGGCGACTCTCTGGCCTTGATTAGCCTGGGTTTGATTAGCCTGGGCTTGATTAGAACCGGCAAAGGCGGGCATGGCGGTCGGTCCCAGGGCGATGGTCAGCGCCAGCAGCATCGCCATCGTCTTTCTGGGGGCTTCTAATCCTACTGTGTCCCTCATCGTGTCCTCCTGTACGCCGCGCCTGGCAGTGCCGCAAAACCGTGGTTGTTGCAAGCGGAAGGGCACCGATCCGTTCGCGCGGGACGGAGTGTAACCATAACTGGGGATTGTTTCGCTTAAGTTACGGGAAGATGAATGCGAGATGAAAATGACCGTTGGCGGGTCGATGTGGCGAGCCGGATCGGGCGTCCAGAGCGGCAATCGCCATACCTTTCGCCATCGCGATATGGCGACTGGAGTGCTGGGCAGATTCGTTTTTGAAAAGCTAGTTTGTCTGGAAGCTGCGAATCCAGAAACTTTAGAAAAGAATCCCGGAAACTTGTTCGGCCGCGAGGGTCACTTTCTCGCGACGTGTTTCTTGTGTCATTGATGGATCGTTCTGAACGCTGGAGCCAACGCTGACAGTGAAGGCCTGATCGCGTACCCGGCCTACGACCCGTTCGGCGAACTGTCCTTTTCTGTGGTTGTCGCAACGCACCGCCTGGTTTCCGATCGTTGAAAGCGGGGTTGGCTTGGGCCCGCATTGCGCGAGATACGCGGGAAATTGTTTGGCGATGTTGCCCATGACGTGGACTGATATTTGAAGATGGAATACGACCGAGACTTTCCGTCGCAGGAATTCGCAATCTCCTTCGCGGTTGGTGATGTTGGCTCTCACGATGACGGGGCCGCCGAGAATTCCCTGCGCCGTGGCTTCATTCATCCATGGGCACTTCGACTGGCCTTTGCAGATCGATGGCATGAGTAATGCGAGTCCGAGAAGGAGCAAGTGAGAGCTGCGCATGTTTCAGATTTTGTTCCGCGAAAAGCGCTAGGATTTCGTGGCGGGCTTTAACGCTTCCGCCTTGAGAATCTTTCCGCCTTCTTGAATCACGTAGAGGCGATTTACTTCTAGATCCTTGAATTGATCGACCTGCCCGCTCAGCCAGCGAATCTCGACCATGTCGACCTGGGCAGCCTGTTCCAGGCCAAAGTGCATGCGCATATCGTTTTGCGAGAAATAACTGCCGCCGCTGCGCAGTTCATCCATTTGCACGAGCGGCTTGCTTGCCGTGGGAATTGTTTTGGCGGTTACGAGAACGCGGCTGCCGATGCCAGTGCGATTGGATTTTACGCCGACCAGTTTGATTTTGATCCAGTTCCGGTTCAGCGTTGAGTCGCAGCGGAGAAGTTGAGGAACGGCATTGACGCAGTTGACGGCAATGTCGAGATCGCCGTCATTGTCATAGTCTCCGAAGGCGCAACCGCGCGCCGGCGCGCTCTCCATAATTCCCGGACCGCCTTCATTGGTGACTTCTTCGAAGCGGCCATTGCGCAAGTTGCGGTAGAGATATTTGTGTTCTGCGTATTTCAGATCGGCTTTCGATTTATCGACTTCAGGGTAGACGTGGCCGTTGGACATCAATATGTCGAGCCAGCCGTCATTATCCATATCGAAGAAACCGACGCCCCAGCCCAGCAGGCGCGTGTTGACGCCGAGACCGCTGGGATAGGTGCGGTCTTCGAAAACTCCGTCGCCGAGATTGGTGTAGAGCGAATCGGTGTCGCCGGCGAAGTTTGTTTTGACCACATCGAGATTGCCGTCACGGTTGTAGTCTCCGATTGAAACGCCCATCCCGGCCTGGGGTTTGGCTTCAGCCGAAAGCGCCGCTCCGTTTTCGATAGCGACGTCTTTGAATGTGCCATCTTTCTGGTTCAGATAGAGTGTGGCAGGAGCGGAGTCGTTGGCTACGTAAATGTCGGGCCAGCCGTCGTTATCCAAGTCGGAAGCGGCCACGCTCAAACCATACGTGCCGACCGCGTTCCACATTCCAGATTTCTGGCTGACGTCGGTGAACGTTCCATCTCCGTTGTTGTGGTACAAAATGTTTTTTCCGCCGGGCAGGCCCGGAGGACCGCAGGCGACGACGATTCCTTTATAGGTGCATGGCCCTTCCTCGGGCAGCGGAGCAGTTTTCAAGTCGAAGTCAACGTAGTTCGCGACGAAGAGGTCGAGGTGGCCGTCGCGGTCGTAGTCGACCCACGTGCAGCCGGTATTCCAGCGGGTTTTTCCAGGCTGGATCAGCCGGGCGTGTTCGGTGACGTCGGTAAAGGTTCCGTTGCCGTTGTTGCGATAGAGAGCGTTTTGCCCGTAGTAGGTGACGAAAAGATCGTCGTTGCCGTCGTTGTCGTAATCGCCGACGCAGCAGGCCTGGCCCCAGCCAGTGCGAACTTCGAGTCCGGAACCCTTGGTCACATCGGTGAAGGTACCGTCCCGATTGTTCTTGAATAAATGACAATGCGGCTCTTGCCCTTTGCCGAATCCTTCGAGACGCCATCCGTTTACCAGGAAGACGTCGAGCCAGCCATCGTTGTCGTAGTCGTAGAAGGCGAGCCCGCAGCCGGTGGTCTCCAGTAGATATTTATTTTTACCGACGCCTCCGTAGATGGTTTCGATGTCGAGGCCGGAGCCTTTGACGACATCCACGAAGCTGACGCCGAGGGGCGTGCCTTCGATGGGAGATTTCGGGCCGGGAGGTGGAGGCGCGGGCTTGGCATCGTAGCTGCGTTCGATGGGGCCGGTACTCTGTCTTTTTGGCGCATCCTGCTGTTGCGGTGCGGCTAAGCAGAAAATATCCGCGAAGGGAAGCACGAGAGCGGTGCGGCTTAATGAGCGAAGAAAATTGCGGCGATCGAACGGCAAATAAATCCTCCTCAGCTACTGCTGACCGCCTCCGTTGGCGGCAGCATGCTCCATGTTGGAGTGCATGTGCCAGGGCACACTTTCAGTCGATGTTTCGGGATGCTTACGCAAATAGTCGAGTGAATATGTGGGGGCGGCAGGATCGATGCGCTTGGTGGCATAGAGCGCCGCTTGTTTCGCAGCCTCGGCCTTCATGCCTTTGCGACGATACAAGATTGCGAGATTGTAGTGGGCTGCGACATCGTCAGGATCGATGGCCTGGAGCGCTTCAAATTGTGCTACCGCTTCATCGGAGCGGTGCTGCTGATAGTAAGCGATGCCGAGTTCCCGGCGCGCATCCCGCGATTGCGGATATTGTTTTACAACTTCCTGAAGATCGGCGACCTCGGCTTCAGGATGACCTTCGCGCCGCTCGACCAGCGCGAGATAGTAAAGAGCTCGGGCATAGTTGGAGTGCAATTGCAGCGCTTTCTCCAGCGCGGGACGAGCCGACGAATATTTTTCCCACTCGATATAAGTCAGGCCAAGGTTCACGTAGCCGTCTTCGTAATCAGGCCGCAGCTTTATGACATGCTCGAATGCTTCGATGGCGTCGGCGTATTGCAGTTGATCGAGAAATCCAATGCCCAGATTGTTCCAGCGCATCCAGTCGGGGTTGTCTCCAGCAGCAGCGGGGCTGACATCGTTCATGCCAAGATTCAGCGTGCGGGTGCGAGATGCAATTTCGACGACCGGGTAGAGAGGGTGATTGGGACCGAAAACGTTATTCAAATAGCTCTGACGCAGATGGCGGTAGTTCACGCGGGCGGTGATGCTGATGGGTCCTTTCTCCTGCGCGGGAATCTGAAATTCGTAGCGGACAAGGGCGGAGCGTCCGGCCTGAATCGAGTTGTCGTAAGCCATGGAGTGGATGGTCGCAACTTTGTGATTGTCGACAAACTCGCCGGAGAGATTTACGGGACGGTTGGTGAAGCTGTGGGCGCGAGTATCCAGCATGCCGTCGGGTTTTATGAAGCCGCTGTGATAGATATCTTTGCCGTCGGCGTCTTTTACCACGACTTCGACCCAGGCTTCGTAAAGGTCGCGGACTTCGGGAATGAGCGAGTGGCCTATATTCTTGTTTTGGATGACGACATAGGCCTGCACGACTTCTTTGGGCGCAAGCTGAAAGGGAACTGAGCCGAGCGGAGCGATCATTTTGTCGTCGCCAGCCTTCTTCAGCGCGAATAGATCCACATTGAGAAAAGTTCCGCGTTTGAGAAATTCAATGGTTTTCTGGAGTTGCTCGTCGAAGCCGTAATAAAAAGGCACAGCTGTGTTGCCCGCAGTCCAGCGATGCGATGCCAACTTTCCTTCTTTTGCACCGTAGTCGTGCAGAGTTGCGACCGCGCGATGCATGTGGCAGTTCTGACAAGTTGTGAAATCAGTCTGATAAAAGGTCAGGGGATTGCGTTGCGAGAATTTGGAATTCTGCCACTCATCGTAAGTGGTAAAGGCGCGGATGAACTTGTAATCATTCAGAGTGTTCGGCAGATTTGCCTTGTGGCAGGCGGCGCAGAATTCTGGCGTCTTGTAAAACGGCTGCATCACGGCTTGCGAGTGGCGCTCGGGATGTTGCAGGATGTCGCCGAACGAGGCCTCGCCGGGAATGCGATTGCCTTTCTCGTCGACCATAACGGCAGGCACGCCCATCACGTAGCCGCCATTTCCCGAGGTCGACTGCAAACTCTGGATGGAGTGACAGGTGGTGCAAGTTACGCCATCCTGATCGAAGGAGCGATCGACCTCGGACCTTTGGGTGAGCGCGCCCGAGAGGACAGCGATGGGATTATGGCAGCTATCGCAGTGGCGAGAGTACTCAATGCCCTGAGTGCGAATCAGAATATTGACGCTGGTTCGATAGAACGGCGTGCGAAATGAATTGGAGTGAAGCGCCTGGCGCCACTGGTGGTAGGCCTCTTCGTGGCAATGACCACAGTACTCAGCTGTGGGAAAGGCGCCGGGCTGAATGAATTCATTGCCCACAGTGGCCGCATTGCCCGGCAGAGAGAAACTGTCGGGACCGAAGCGAAAATTGTAGGTCTGCCAGATCTGATCGGAGTAGCGCTTGCGTTCGAGGCTGGGGTCAGGCTGCGCGGTTTGAGCGTGGAGAGCGAAATGCGTGGCGATGATCAGCAAGGAAATGCTGACCGCGAAACCAGCCGCACGGCCGATGATTCGGATCCCTCGGAACTTCACTTCAGAAACCTACCTGGGAAAAACCTCGTATAGCTTATCGTGAAAGCCCTCAGAGTGCTGCTTTTGATGATAATCCCGGCGGCAACTTAGGGCTGCGTTTTTTGCAGTTCCTCGGCTTTTTGCCGTTCGCCGACAGCTTCCGCGATCTTGCCTTGACGCTGCAGTGCTTTTGCTAAACTGCGATGCGCCTCGGCATAGTTGGGATCTTCAGCCAGCGCTTCCTGAAAACGTTCTATGGCGCCGGCGATTTGACCTTTTTGCAGCAGCGAGTTTCCGGTGTTTGTGGAGACCGTGGCTCGCTGGCGGTTCATGACCACGCGTTCCAATTCCGCCCCCTTTTTTCGCTCGGCCGCAGCTTCGGTCGAGTTCCCTTGCTGCGCAAGCACGGTCGCGAGCGTGAGGTGAGAGTCAGGATGGTCTGGCGATTGACGAATGGCTTCGCGCAGCGCATCGGCGGCTTCCGGCAACTTATTCATTTTGTGATAGAGGCTGCCGAGGGTCGCCCAGCCGTCAGCGTCATCAGGGTGCAACTTCATTGCGAGAGATAGTTCGCGGGCAGCATCGTCATAGCGGCCGTCCTGCATATAAATGATGCCCAGGGTATAGTGCGGCTCGTGAGCGGAGGGATTCAGCTTCGCCGCACGCTCGAGTTCAGGAATCGCGGCTGCGTCATTGTCCTTTAACTTGAGCGCCAGCCCCAGGTTGTAATGAAGCTGAAAGTTATCGGGATTGTTTTTAAGGCCGGAAGCGAGCACGCGGATGGCATCATCGACCTGGTTCAATTGCAAGTATGCAGCGGCGAGATTTTCATGCGCCGAGGGGTCACGAGGATTTTGCGTCAGCGTGCGCTCAAGAAATGGGATCGCATCTTTCGCGTTCCCGATCAGCATAAGAGCTAATCCCAGGCTCGCAACCGCTTGCGCGTTTTTCGGCTGAGCCGCAACGACCTGGCGAAAAAGAGGAACGGCGTCGGCAGTGCGGTTGGCGCGTTGCAGCGCTGAGGCCAGTTGATAATTCGCTTCGGCCGACGCGGGAGCGAGCTTGATGGCGCGGCGGAATTCGGCGATGGCTTTCTCATCCTCGTTATTGGCCACATAAGCTTTGCCCAGTTCCGTGGCAGCCACAGGATTGCCGGGGGCCAATTGAGAAGCTGTGGTCAATTCGGAGATGGCCGCAGGCGCCTGTTGCTGCATAAGCAGCGCCACGCCTAAATGCAGGTGAGCGGCGGTGAACTGCGGATTGAGTTGAACTGCTTCATGAAATTCTGCGACCGCCGCAGGCCAGCTTCTCTGCTGGGCGTAGAGCGAGCCGAGGGCGTCGTGTAATTCCGCGTTAGTCGAGGACTCGGGGACCAGGGTCTTCATCTTCGCAATTGCCGCGGATGACTGGCCTGTGGCGGCTAGCGAGTGCGCATAGGCTTCAACGAGGTAGATCGGCAGGCCGCCGGACGATTCACCCTCAAGTTTTTCAAATTCAACGACCGCTTTTTTGTAGGCGCCCGTTTGTTCATAGGCCAGCGCAAGATTGGTTTGGGCGGAAGTGTCGCCAGGTTTCAGCGTCAGAGCTTTTTCCAGCTCGGCAATCGCCAGCGAAAATTTGCCGGTTTGCAGCAGTACTGCTCCGAGGCTGCTATGGCCTTCTTCTATCTGGGGCACCAGTCGTACGACCTTCTCGAACTCTGCTTCCGCGGTCTTCCAATCCTTATTGTTTGCCGCCGCATTGCCCGCCGCGTACGCAGCCTGTGCCGCGTTGTTGATTTCGATTTGGGAGCCGGCCGCAGGGGCGGATTGCGCCGCGAAACAAATCGCGGACGCGATTGACAATAGCGAGAGAACCTTAGCTAAAAGGGATGCGAGGTCGGCCGGGTCAAGATAGAAACTCGTTTTTGGGACGCGAGCCCGGAGGTTGCGAGGACGAATATGCACAGTCCTCGTCAGAAACACGAGTTCAACCGATGTTCCACGAAAGCCACGGCAATATTCACTTAACGAGGTCATAGCCGCCTGGCCTTTGAGGTTACCTGACGCACAAGGAGTATCATGCGGACAATCAAGTTTAGACAATCATTTTAGACAATCGAGTTTACGGGAATGGAGTGAAGCAATGCCTCAGACCATCGACTGGCCGCCGCCGCCGCGCAGTGGGCGTCCGGGCCGTCGCCGCCGCTTCTTTTTTGTCGTTATTGTGCTGGCTGTCATTTTTTTTGTCACTCGCGCGGCTCTGTCCTATTACGTGGACGTGCTGTGGTTCAGTTCGCTCGGTTACAGAAATGTCTTCATAAGAACTTTGAGTCTTGAATGGGAAGTCTTCGCCGTTTTTGCTGCCGCGACGTTTGTGATTCTGTACGGATCTTTTCTTGCCCTGAAGCACGCGCATCTTCCCGATATGCCGGAAGGGCATACGATTGTGATTGGCGGGCAGTCGGTGAAGTTGCCGGTAGAACCTGTTTTGCGGCTGATTGCGCTTGTTATTTCGCTTTTAGCGGCTGCTGCCACCGGCGCGGCGATGACCGCGGAGTGGCCCACGCTGGCGCTATTTTGGTACGCACCTCGCGCTGATAACGGAGTCACCGACCCAATCTTTGGCAAGCCACTGAACTTCTTTTTGTTTACCTTGCCGGCGTGGCAACTCATTCTCGGCTGGCTGATCACACTGGCGGTCATTATTTCTGCTCTCGCCATTATTTTCCTCCTGATTACGGGCGGAGCGCGGGTGGTTGCCGGACGACTTAGCCGCCATGTGACCTTGCCGTGGCATGGGGTTTCGATTGCGTTCGGTTTTCTTTTGTTGATTCTGGCGATGCGAGTGTATGTGAGCCGGTTCGAGCGATTGCTCGACGATCATACGATTTTTGCAGGCGTGACTTACACGGATGCGCACATCATGCTGACGGGTCTGCTCGTGGTCTGTGGAGCGCTCGTTGTGGGAGCGTTGATCGCCTTTGTGAATGCCGCGCGTGGCCCACAGGGGCGTTGGCTGCTCGCTGCCGGTCTTCCCGCAGCGGTTTGTTACATTGCCTTGCAGGTGGTGGCGTGGTACGTCAGCAACTTCATCGTCAAGCCGAATGAACTGGTTCGCGAAAAGCCTTACATCGTCTATAACACCGCCTTGACCCGACAGGCTTATGGATTGGACCGTGTTACGCAGCGCGAATTTCCCGCGGAGACGACTGTGGAAGCGGCCGATCCTGCGAATAATCAGGCCACGCTTCAGAACATCCGGCTCTGGGATTGGCGCGCCCTTCAGGACACGCTGCGCCAGATTCAGGAAATCCGCACGTATTATGACTTTCCCGACATCGACATTGATCGATATGACATTGACGGCACGACGCGTGAAGTAATGCTGGCGGCGCGCGAGTTGAACGTCGATAAGCTCCCGGAGAGCAGTCGCAACTGGATCAACGAAAAGCTGATCTATACCCATGGCTACGGGATCACGATGAATCCGGTCAACGGATTCACGCCCGAAGGTTTGCCGAACCTGATTCTGAGCAACATGCCGGTGCAGAGTACGGTCCACAGCCTGAACGTAACCCGGCCCGAAATCTATTTTGGCGAGTTGACCAACACCGATGTTTACGTGAAAACCCGCCAGCAGGAGTTCAATTACCCGCAAGGTCAAAGCAACAACTTAAATTCTTATGAAGGGAACGGCGGCATTCAGCTGGGCGGATTTTTGCGTCGCCTGATCATTGCGCTGGACCTGGACGACCTGTCGAAACTGCCGTTCAGCGATGATGTGAACCAGAATAGCCGGCTGCTGATGCGCCGCAACATCCGCGAGCGCGTGTCGACATTAGCACCGTTTCTGACGTTCGATCCGGATGCTTACATCGTGCTGGGAGATGATGGCCGATTGTCGTGGATTATCGATGGTTTCACCAACTCGGACATGTATCCCTACTCGACCCACTATCCGCTAGGCAACAGCCTCATTAACTACATGCGGAACAGCGTGAAAGTGGTGATTGACGCCTACGATGGCACGACTACGTTTTACGTCTTCGATTCGGAAGATCCGATTCTTGGCGCCTACCGCCGAATTTTTCCCGATCTATTCAAAGATGCATCGACTATGCCGGCGGGACTGCGCAAGCACGTGCGCTACCCAGAACTGTTATTGAAGTTGCAGGCAGAAGTGTACGGCCTGTATCACATGACGGATGCGGAAGCGTTCTACAACCGCGAAGACTTGTGGACGGTTGCGACCGAAGTTGGCATGGGCGAAGGCGGAGAGCAGACGACGCAGGAAATGCAGCCGAATTTCGTGCTGATGAAGCTGCCGGGAGAGAGCGGTGAGGAATTCGTGGAGATTTTGCCCTTCACTCCGGCCAACCGAAATAATTTGATTGGATGGGTTGCGGGGCGAAGCGATGGCGCACATTACGGAACTTCGGTTGTTTATAACTTCCCGAAAACGAAGCTGGTAGATGGTCCGCTGCAAATCGAGGCGCGAATCGATCAAAACGCGCAACTCTCCGGACAATTGACGCTGTGGAATCAGCAGGGATCGCACGTGAGGCGCGGCGCGCTGCTGGTGATTCCGACCGGGAAAGCGCTCTTGTATGCAGAGCCGATTTACCTGCAGGCAGAGCGCAGTCCGATGCCGGAACTACGACTGGTCGTGCTTGCGCTGCAAGATAAGCTCGCGTATGGGCCGACGTTTGAGTCGGCGATGGCTTCGCTTTTCGGCGGAACTGTCTCGTCGCTCACCGCGCAACCGACGCCTGCCGTTGCCGGCGTAGCCTCTTTGCGAGTTGGCATGGCAGTCGCTGCCATCGCGGCAGCCGGCGGATCTGAACGCGCTGATCGCGGAGGCGGGCAAAGACCTGGCCGATTATCAGCGCCTGACTGCAGAAGGAAAACTGGCGGAAGCGGGGCAGAAACTCGAAGATTTGAAGCGCGCTCTCGACAAACTGGAAGCCGCGAAAAGTTGACATTGTTGTGTCCTTTAAAAGGTCGCAGGTTTCCGAATCGTCATGGCAGCGATCCTCCGGGGATGGAAACTATTCTGTTGCGGTCGCGCGAAAATGCAGAGACGGGTTTTCCAATACCTTCGTCAAATTTGGTCCTTGCAATTTGCCCGAGCGTAAATCGACTCGCCAGTCTTCGGTTAGCAACAGAGTCGAGTTGAGGTCGAGATAGTCGACATGAAGATCAGGTCCGGCGAATGACAAATTCACGTGTCCGTTGAAACCTGCATTGATTTTTTCGCCGTTGTCGTAGCGGCGATTATCCCAGGCGAGCCAGGGACAATCGAGATCCGGCGACTTTCCCCGCTCTACGGGCATTCCGCCATGTCCAATGCAGCGGCCATGCGCCTCAATTCCATCCTGCACATGGTAACGGTCGTAAATCGCGAGCTTATGTTCGTGGCCCCAGTACCAGATGACCGGCCGGTGAATAATTCGAGCCAATTGTTTTGCCGGAATCTGATACCACTCGCTAAAGGCGGAATAGCATCCGTGATGCGTTAACAGAAGCAGTCCGCGTTTGTCGGCCTCGGGATTGACAGTGTCCTGAAGCCAGGAAAGGAGTGGATCGGGAAAATTACAGCGGGGCTTGAAGCGAATCGACTTGCGAATCCATTTGCTCTTTTCAAAGATCGGCATTCTGCCCCAATCAAAAGCGGTTCCGTTATAGGCGGTATCGAGTGCAATGATTCGCCAATGCTTGTTTTCGAGACAGAAAAAGCTGGCCCATTGGCCGTCACCCCAATCCGCGCCAGATTTTCTGAGACCCATCTTCGGAAGAATGGAATTGAAATAGCCATTGCCGCGCGCGTACATCTCGTGATTGCCGCTGAGCGCAAAGCTGCCGAGTTTGCCTCGGGGCCATTTCACCGGAGGATAAGCGCTGGTTTTCTCGCCCAGGAAGTTTTCCTTTATTTCGGTGTCATCGCCCACGAAGTACACATCGCCAAGGTGGACGGTGTAATCCGGCGCAAAGTGTTCTACGCATTCCGCTACCTTCTGCGCTTCGTCCGTACCAGTTCCCCAATCGCCCACCAGGCTCAACGTGGCGCGATCGGCAATGGTATGGACCCCTGTGCCTTTGCCGGGAGTTGTGTAGTCGCGAAAGGGATGTTTTTTGTGAAACCAATAGCGCATGACATGCGGAATCCAGGCCGCGAGGTGATCCGGACGGAAAGCGTTTAGAGGATTGTAGGTAGTTTGAGAATACCCTGAACCGCCCGCTCGGAAATGCGAGGCCAGGCCGGTATGCCACATGCCTTCAAAGTTGCCGAGATCTTTGCGCGTTAATCTGCCGCTAGATTTGTTCGCGTTGCTGTCACTGTCGGGCATCGGTCAGAAGTGTCCTTGCTAACGAATGAGACTTGTATGGGAACCCTAGTCTAAAGCATGGGCGAAATATGAGGGCGCGGGCTTTCTTCCTAGGTGCGTCGCTTTGGGAAGCGGACTTTCGAGGAAGATTGGGGTTACACTCCAGACGAACTGAAAGAACTGAAGGAAACGCGCGGCCGTTTCGACTCTGCGGCCGGGGCGTAATTAACTGGTGCAATGTTGGTAAGGAATGTTGGTGTGCGATGTTGAAGATCGAGAAAATTCTTGTGCCGGTGGATTTTCCGAATACTTCGCTGCGTGTCTTGCATCAGGCTGCGACAATCGGGCGCAGCTTCCAATCGGAGATAGTGATTCTGCATGTGGTACAGCCGCAAAAGTCTGCCGGCGGTGTGAGGCAGAGCGAGCCGGATTTCACTGGCGGAGACATGCTGGCTGAGATCGCTAAAGAAGCTGACAGGAATCTTGATCGGACCCTTGTAGGGGAGTTGCAGGGCCTCGTCATTCGACAGGTAGTTGTGAGAGGAGATCCTGCTCAGGCGATTGTGCAGACGGCACAGGAAGAAAATGCTGACTTGATTATGCTGCCGTCGCATGGCTCAACCTTCAACCAGTTTCTGTTGGGTTCGGTGACAGCAAAAGTGCTGCACGGCACCGAATGCCCGGTTTGGACGGGAGCGCACATTGAAGAATCGCCCGGGCAGAACTTTGCCATGAAGAATGTTTTGTGTGTGATCGACTTGGGCCCGCGAAGCGGGAAGGCAATATCGTGGGCCGCGACCATGGCCGCCAAGTTTAGTGCGCATCTTACGCTGGCCCACGTTACGGCTTCGGTGGATCTCTGGGGACCTGGCGGGACTTATATCGACCAGAAGTGGAAGACGCAACTGGTCAGCGATGCCTCCCGGCGCATCGCAAACCTTCAGCAAAATATGGGGATCAAGGCGGAGGTCTTAATCGGGAGTGGGGATGTGCCGAAAGTGGTTCATGCGATGGTGAAGCAGACCAGCGCGGATCTGCTGGTGAGCGAGTGCTATCCTTACGGCGGCAATCTGCGCATCCACGGTTACGCAATTATTTGTGCCGTGCCAATTCCTGTTCTCAGTGTCTGAGCAGGCGCAGGATGTGCCAGCCGGGAATGCCCAAGAAGACGCCGCATGAAACTCTATCGCACAGCCCGCGGAATCTTTGTCGAGGAAAAGAATAAATTCTATTCAGTGCCCGGGGTTGAGTGGGACGAACTGATCAGCAGTCCTAATTTGTTTACTCAGGCTCGTGAATCTACGGGCCGGGAACCTGTGTCGAGCTTCGATCCTGGATCGATTCTGGCTCCCATCGTTAGTCAAGAAGTGTGGGCTGCAGGGGTAACTTATTATCGCAGCCGCAATGCCCGCATGGACGAGAGTAAGGATGCGGGAGGCGGCAGCTTTTACGATCGTGTCTATGCGGCCGAAAGGCCGGAGCTGTTTTTCAAAGCGTCCGGACGACGAGTAGTTGGGACGAAGGGAGCGGTGCGCATTCGATCGGACTCGAAGTGGTCGGTGCCGGAGCCGGAGTTGACGCTGTTGATCAACCCCGCCGGGGAAATCGTGGGTTACACCATCGGAAATGATATGAGTTCACGCGACATCGAGGGAGAGAACCCGCTGTATCTGCCGCAGGCCAAAGTTTACGACGGCAGTTGCGCGCTGGGGCCCTGCGTATTGCTATCGGTCGAACCGCTGGATAGGGGAACGAAGATTGAAATGGAGATCGTCCGCGAAGAAACCAAAGTTTTTGCAGGGAGCACAACTTTGGCGGAACTGAAGCGCGAACCCGCGGAACTGGCCCGGTATCTTTACCGCGACAACACTTTTAGCCAGGGCGTATTCTTGATGACCGGCACGGGGATTGTTCCCGGAAATGATTTCACGCTGGCCCGGAAAGACGCGATTCGAATTCATATTGAGGGCATTGGGACGCTTGAGAATTATGTGGCGTAGCCGATATGATCCGGGATGGAAATCCGAGTCCCGTTGATACGATTGTCCCCGGTTTCAGAAGTATTTGGGCTGTGCGGTGTCGCGCGATCGTACATGTCCTAATGCGCAGGTTCGATCGGCCTCAGTAACGGATGCCTGAAATAACCCGAGGGAAAACTGTTTTCAAGAAAATAAGAGCTAGCTTAGATGCTCACGTCCGGTGATGACCTTCCGGTAATACGTCTATGTACCTTCGAAACCTGTTCGAAAGTCGGTATTAAGCCCAGACTTGCTAGGTTGACGAATCGGTATGGAAAGTCTTGACGCTGTCGTTTCCTGGAAAGTTCTCTGAGACCAATTTATGAGCAGATCCTTTCACGCAACCCCCGCGATGAAATGTCATCGAGCAGGAATGCTCGGCATAATTTTTGTTGGCCTGGCGACGATGGTTGGCTGTCAGGGCTTCAGCTCCGGCAAAGCTGCCACTCAACAAGGAACGACGCAGAGTGGAACGCTGACTTTGGGCGTAGCCAGTCTGAATTTTGGCTCGGTGACCACGGGCACAACCAAGACCATGACTCTGACCGCATCCAATACGGGTACGGCCACGGTCACTGTGAGCGGCGCGTCATTTTCCACGCAATATTTTTCGATGAGTGCGCCTAGTTTGCCGACGACAATTGTGGCCGGGCAAAGCACGCCTTTGACTCTCGTGTTTGCGCCTAACGCGGCGGGAGCTTTCAATGCGACGGTTACTATTTCCAGCGACGCATCCGATGCGTCGGGTACGGTCTCATTAACCGGAACGGGTGTGGCGAGTGGCTTACTTGCAGAAAGCCCGACCAGCGAGAGCTTTGGCAGCGTGACCGTGGGAACCCAGAGCAGCCAGACTGTCACGTTGACGAATAACAGTAACGCGAGCATTACGATTTCACAGGCCGCCGTCAGCGGCACCGGATTTACACTCAGCGGAATCACCACGCCACTGGCGATTGCCGCTGCCCAATCCACAACGTTCACGGTTAAGTTTGCGCCTCAAACGACGGGAAGCGCGAGCGGTACTGTGACCATCACGTCGAACGGTCCTAATCCCTCGCTGACTCTACCTTTGACTGGAACCGGCGCTGCATTGGGTGCCCTGGGACCCAGTCCTGCGAGTCTGAACTTCGGAACTGTGCAGACGGGAACGAGTCAGCCGCTTTCAGAAACTGTAACGAATACCGGCGGCTCAGCTCTTACAATCTCAAAGGTCGCAATCACCGGCACCGGGTTCACGTTGAGCGCCATCACCACACCGGTGACGTTAACGCCGGGGCAGACGTCCACATTTACCGTTACTTTTGCTCCGACGTCGACTGCCAGCGCGAGCGGCAGCGTGACGGTTACATCGAACGGATCAAATCCTTCTCTCGTCATTTCCCTCACGGGAGCGGGATCGGCTGTGTCGGGCACATTGGGAGTGAGTCCCACTCCGGTTGCGATAGGAAATGTATTTACGGGAACGAGCGGAACCGCGGTGGGAAGCCTCTCGGCAACTGGGGCGAACGTGACCATCACGGCGGCGAGCAGCAGCAGCGGGCTTTTTACCATCAGCGGGCTGTCGCTGCCCAAGCTCATTGCCGCGGGAACCAGTGTTCCCTTTACGGTGACCTATAGTCCGACCGTGGCGAGCGCGGGAGATACCTCGACTCTCACGTTTACCAGCAATGCCCTGGTTACTTCGACAACGGACACGGCCACCGGTTCGGCTACTGCAGCTCCGGTGCACACGGTCACTTTGACGTGGGATGCCAGCGTCTCAACGGACATTTCTGGCTACAACGTATACCGAGCGGTCTACAACGGATCCTGCGGGTCCTACTCCAAAATTAACGGTGCAACTCTTGTGACGCTGTTGACCTACGTCGATTCCAAGGTGACCGACGGAACAAATTACTGCTACGCCACTACGGCGGTGGATTCCAGCAATGTCGAAAGCGGCTACTCGAACGTTGTGTCGGATGTACAGATTCCGCCCCCTTAATTGTGCATGCAGCTGTTGTTGATTTTGCGAACGCGCAGAAAGCCTGACCGGATTTTGGTCAGGCTTTTTCAATTGAGGCGCGACGAAGATCGGCCCCGCCTTCGAAGCCATTTCTTGAGCGGCGTTTTCTTTGAGAGATCCCCTCGCGCGGCTCAAATGCGCCGCGCTTCGGCAGGACGGCCTGGCGAGAGAATAATTTGAAACTGGGCCCTAGGGTCGTCGAAACAGACGCGTTCTTTTGGGAAAACTCCGATTAGGTAATAGCAGTAACCCATAGACGTCGAATAAAACTCAGAAGGACTAAAACCCCACGCATCGGCCGTTTGCCGCATTTCAGATGTCCTAGTGAGACCTACTCAGAAAATGCGACATGCCTGAGACTGAGGACATGAGACTCCCCCAGTCCCTTACCCATCATCGTCCCAGCCGTTGTTTATTTATTGTCACCCTGTGTGCCATTGCGCCGTTGTGCGCGCGCGCGAATGCGCAACAACTAACCTGCTCGCCTTCCTCGCTGTTCTTCGGCAGCGTCGCCATCGGCCAAAGCGAGACCGCCGTTGTGGCGTTGAAGAATGGCGGCGCGGCCAGCGTTATAGTTTCCGCAATGAAGACAAATGGAACAATGTTTCGCGCGTCTGGAGTGACGTTGCCTCTGACTTTGGCCGCGGGGCAAAGCGTTCCCGTAAATGTGACATATTCTCCAACTGCCACCGGATGGAAACAAGGCGGAATCACCTTTAGCAGCAATGCCTCGAATGCGACGCTGCAACTGGAATTGGGAGGGTCGGGAGCGACCAGCGAAAGTATCACGCACAGTCCGGCAAGTGTTGCCTTCGGTCAGGTAACGGTGGGTACAAAGTCCACGAAGCCGGTTGTGCTGACCAACGCAGTTTCGTGGAAAACCACGCTCTATGCGTTCCAGATGAGTGGGAGTGCATTCTCAGTGAGCGGTGCGAGCTTGCCGGTAACCTTGAACCCGGGCCAAAGTCTGACGGTGAATCTTACCTTTGCCCCGCAAGCTTCTGGAGCGAGCGCGGGTGAACTTTTCGTGAAAGGGCCCAACGTGAGCGTGCCGCTGAATGGCACAGGATCGACAACCACGACGACGGCGGGTCAGTTAAGCATTAGTCCGTCATCGGTAAATTTCGGCAGTGTGAATGTGGGCTCGACGGGAACGCAACCGATCACGATGAGTGCCAGTGGCGCGAGCGTGACCGTGTCCGCTGACAGCAGCAACGCTTCGCAATTTGCTTTGCAGGGAGTAACGCTGCCATTCACGATTGCTGCGGGAAAAAGCCTCTCCTACAACGTGGCCTTTAAACCGACAGCCAACGGAACAGTTTCCGGTTCATTATCATTTACCAGCAATGCTTCGAGTCCGAAGCTGAGCGTACCGCTAAGCGGCACGGGAACGACGACGACCACCACGGCGGGGAAGTTGAGCATATCGCCTTCGTCGGTAAGTTTCGGAGATGTCAGCGTAGGTTCGACCGGCACGCAGGCCATCACCATGAGCGCGAGCGGCGCCAGCGTTACCGTGTCGGCCGATGCGAGCAGCAATTCGCAGTTTGTTCTGCAGGGAGCGACTTTGCCTTTTACAATTGCCGCCGGGCAAAGCGTTTCATACAACGTAGCCTTTAAACCAACCGCCGGCGCGACTGTTTCCGGGTCGCTCTCGTTTACCAGCAATGCCGCTGCCTCGCCGACCGTTGAGTCGCTCACTGGTATTGGTACAACCGCCTCGGCATACAGCGTGAGCCTCTCCTGGAACCCCAGTTCCGAAGTAACTGGCTACAACGTGTATCGCAGCACAAGTTCTAACGGTACATTCACCAAGATTAATTCCGGGCTGGACGCGGCCACTACCTATACCGACACCACTGTGGCGGCCGGGCAGACCTATTACTACGAAGCTACTTCGGTCAATTCAGCAGGACAAGAGAGTGCGCGCTCAACTCCGGCTGTGCAGGCCACGATCCCGTAGCCCAAGCCGACGTGGTGCGTGAAGCCACGGAAGATTAGAACCTACCGAGATCAGCCTTCCAGGACTGATTGTCTTCCGTGGTTGTCTCCGTTTGCGCCAGCCGCCGGCTGGCGTTTTAATCTTGTTGCTACGTAAGTTTCTAATCCTCTTTCTTTTCAATCCATCTTTTCAATCCACGACGGAACTTCAGTAACTTCCCTGCGATCTTTGGACTGCTTTCTAGCACCGAGGGGCCATTCCCCCGGCGCCGGGTGTGCGTTAGTACTAGTACGAGTGGCCATGGTGGGCCCTCACTAACGTCATGCCGACATACCTAAATAAAGCGATTCTCAAACGCCAAGCCGTCCTTGCTGCACTGCTATTCCTTTCCGTACCAGCCATCGCACAGCAAGTATCGTTCTCCTTGCTGCCGGCGCCATCGATCGAGCCGAATGCCATGGTCAGATCATCGGAGCCAGTGATATTGCCTGAGTCTCCCAGCCATCCATTTTTGGATCGCGAGAACACTTTTCTTTTTGCCGCTAACGCGGCGTTTAGCACGGCCGATTTTATTGTGACCCGCAACAATCTGCGAAGCGGCGGACAGGAACTGAATCCGGTTACGCGCGTCTTCGCCGGCAGCACGGCGGGTCTCGCGGTTAATTTTGCGGGGGAGACGGCCGGCGTGGTTGCACTCAGCTATGTTTTTCATAAGACCGGACATCACAAGATGGAACGCGCGATCTCTGTGCTCAATTTAGGATCGTCGGCGACGGCTGTAACGTTTGATGTGATTCGGCGGTAGTTTCTTCGTTAGTTTCTGCGGTGAAGTCGGCGCCGGTCAATGTCGGCCCATGTTCGTGGACTGGCGCCGAGATTCCTATCGAATTTTCCGCTGTATAATTTACGAGAGAGCTTCAAAGCTGGCTGTTTTTTTCTGACCTTCCTGTTGCGATTCCGTGGTTGCATCGTCGCTTGAGCAAATGGCAGAAGAAGAGCGTCCCGGCATGAGTCTGCGCAGTAATAGAAAACCATGAAGGATTACCGCAAGTTCTACATCGATGGAAAGTGGGTCGAGCCGACTCACTCCCATGATTTCGCTGTTATCAATCCTGCAAATGAAGAGCCCATTGCGACGATCTCATTGGGCAGTGCCGCCGATGTGGACCGGGCGGTAGCAGCGGCCAAGCGCGCCTTCCAATCATATTCGGAATGGAGCGTTGAGCAGCGTCTCGCGCTGTTGCGCCGCGTTGTTGGGGGTTACAAGGCGAGGATTGAGGAAATGGCTGCGATTATTTCGCAGGAAATGGGCGCCCCCATCTCGCTTGCGCGAAAAGCGCAAGCTCCCGCGGGACTCGCGCACTTACTGGAAATCGTGAAAGTCGTGGAAAACTTCAAGTTTGAAGAGTTGAATGGATCGACGCTATTGCGAAAGGAACCAGTCGGAGTGTGCGGTTTGATTACTCCGTGGAACTGGCCGATGAACCAGGTTGTGGCCAAGCTGGCTCCGGCGCTTGCGGCGGGATGCACCGTGGTTCTAAAGCCCAGTGAATTTGCGCCGCTTTCCTCATATCTGCTGGCGGAAATTCTGCACGACGCCGCAGTACCGGCTGGCGTTTTCAACTTAGTCAGCGGCGACGGGCCGACGGTCGGCGCAGCGATCTCGGCGCATCGTGATGTGGACATGGTTTCGTTTACTGGATCGACGCGAGCGGGTGTTGCAGTGGCGCAGGCCGCGGCGCCGACGGTGAAGCGCGTGACCCAGGAACTCGGCGGAAAATCCGCCAACATTATTCTGGATGATGCCGACCTGGAAAAAGCGGTCAAGATGGGCGTGCAGGAATGTTTTCGCAATACTGGCCAATCCTGCAACGCGCCTACGCGGATGTTAATTCCTCGAGCGAAAATGGCGGCTGCGGTAGCAACGGCGAAGCAGACGGCTGACGCGACGAAAGTGGGGGATCCGCTCGCCGAGGATACGGCGGTAGGTCCGCTGGCAAACAAGGCGCAATTCGACAAAGTGCAGCGCCTGATTCAGAAGGGAATCAATGAAGGGGCGAAGCTGGTCGCCGGCGGAACGGGACGTCCGGATAGGCTTACGAAGGGTTACTTTGTTAAACCGACGGTGTTCTCGGATGTTCACAATGACATGACGATTGCCCGCGAAGAAATATTCGGGCCGGTACTGTGCATAATTCCTTACGAAGACGAAGAGGACGCGGTTCGAATTGCGAACGACTCGCCCTATGGCTTGTCGGGCTTTGTGACCTCGGGAAATTTGGATCACGCTCACAAGATCGCCAGGCGGATTCGGGCGGGGAATGTCCACATCAACGGAGCGAGGGTCGATTTCTCTGGCTGTTTTGGAGGGTACAAGCAGTCGGGCAACGGCCGGGAATGGGGCGAGGCCGGGCTCGAAGAATTTCTCGAGTTAAAGACTATTTTCGGTTACGCAGTCGTTGCGAAGTAGCGTTTCGCTATTGCGCCTGCCGGGTTCCCGGCCATTCATGACCATTTCGATTCTGATAAGCTGAGCGGCGTACACGAGATTCGAGGACAACACTGTGGAAGTAGTGGCTGGTATTGATCTGGGCGGCACCGCCATCAACTATACGTTGATGGATCGGGAGGAGAAGTTTCTCATTGAGGAACTGTGTGAGCATCCCGCGCTATCGAAGCAAGGGCCGGAGGTTTGTTTGCAGCAGATTGCGGCTGGCCTTGGGATTGCAATTGAGCTGGCGGGCATTGCGCTCGACGATATCGTCGCCATCGGCCTCGATACTCCGGGCCCGTCCAGTGCCTCGGGCCAGCTCAGCGCCCGGGGGTCCACTAATTTTGTGCATCCGAAATGGGCGGGATTCGACATCCGCGAGGGCCTGGCACACAAGCTGGGCAAACCAGTTTCCTATTTGAACGATGCCAATGCGGCCGCGTTGTGGGGACACTACACGATCTTCGGAGCCAATAGCCATGAAACTTCGATTTCCGACGTGGTGGGCACGGGCAATGGCGGAGGCATCATTCTCGACGGCAATGTAGTGAAGGGCAAGAATGGATTCGGCGGCGAACTGGGCCACGTGCTGATCCCGTACCAGAGCATTGCTGGAATTTCCGGCATCCAGCCGCAATGCAATTGCGGACGAATCGGCGACCTCGAGTCGCTATGCTCGCTCACCGCGATTGAGAAAACGCTGCTCCCTTATTTTTTGCAGCGCTACCCGACTCATGCGTTGGCGCAACAGGATCGGCACCAGGCAGCCAAAGCGGTTCGCGGATTGGCCGACCAGGGCGATGCCATGTGTAAAGAGATTTTTCGCGTACAGGCCCACGCGCTGGGACTTTTTTTCGATGAAATGATCAATACCTTCGATCCCGATGCGTTGATTGTCGGCGGAGGTGTGCTCGAAACCAGCCCAGAATTCCAGCGGTGGTTTCTGGCTGAGATCCGTGCCGGGATGCCGAATCAGCGCGAGGAGCAGGCGAGCATTCCAATCCATGTGATGCCCAACGGCGATACGGCCGGCGCGCGAGGTGCGGCGCTGGAAGCGCTCAAACTGGCAAAGCAGAGCGGTCTGGCGTAGCGACGGAGTTTGGTTCTTGATTCTGTCTGTAGCGAACGTCACGGATACCGACCGTCCAGATCGCGAGCGTCAATGATCTGCTTGCGCCAGGACTGGGCGGTAACCATCGCCATATCTTGCGATCCAAATAAGAAATGAGATGGCCGCGAGGGCGATTAGAAAGTAGATGACTCCGCCCTGATGATGGAGCTTTCCCGTCATGTAGCTGCGATCGACGCGCGTGCTCAACATGCCGAGCACAAAGATACGCAGCCCGTTCTTCGCCACTGAGAGCGGTAGGGCTACCGCAATCACCAGGGCTTTTCGCCAGGCCGAGCGCAGAAGCATCTGCGCCAGAACCATGGTGGTGACCACCAGCATCATGCTGGAACGGATACTGCTGCACTCCTGCGCAACTTCCATGGTCAACCCCGGAATCGTCATTCGTGTTCCATCTTGAGCCGAGGGCACGCCGATGATCGAGAAAAGAGCGCGGGCAGAAGCCACCGAGCCCTGTTGCAGAATCGCAACGATCGGGTTCAGAATGAACTCGGGAATTGGCACGAGCCAAAACAAGAAACAGAGAGGGAACAGGGACCTGCGAAAAGCGCGCATGCCGAAAGAGACGGCGAAAGCGCCCATCCACCACAAAACAAGCGCGAGCATATTTAAAGCGAGCCGCTGATCGCTGAGAAGCGCGACGACTTGAACTCTTGCAATCACTGTGGTGACAGCTGATAAACCCAAACAAATTAGACCAATACTTGAAGCCGGCTCGGCCGTCTGCTCGGGAGTTCTCCAATCCAAAAATAGCAATGTCACGCTCACCGGAAGAATCAGCAGAATGTGAGTGTAGCTGGCTATCGCGTAAAGCCAGAGCAAAAGTAGAGACGAGCGGATTCGCCCAAATCAGCAAAGAAATCGCGATCAGGAGGGAAAAACGGAACCGGGGCGACAGTTTGGAAATTGATCCCCGCGTTGACTTTGTCGGCGTCGAACTCGTCGGCACCTCGAAATGTTACGCTACGAATGAGGCCGCGCCAAAAGTTTTATTCAGCACACTGCAGGTTGGAACCTGCAGAAGAACGAATATCTAGACGTTGGCTCCCGCCAAAACCTCCGTCACTTCATCGGTGGTGACTTGAAAGGAAATTAATTTCGCTCGTCCAAACGATGTCGTGATGGCGCAGTCGGTGGCGTCGCGACCGGTCGCCATGAGTACCCGTCCAATGCGACGAGCGTTGTGTCGGGCGTCAAAAGTCCACCAGCGATTTCCCAGGTAAACCTCGAACCACGCGCTAAAATCCATAGGACTCGGAGCCACGATCACTCCAATGTCGCCCAGATAGCCGGTGGCGTAGCGAGCGGGAATATTGAGGGCTCGACAGAACGTGATCGCCAGATGCTGGAAGTCCCGGCATACCCCCACTCTCTCTGTATAAACGCCCAGCGCGGTGCGAATCGGGCTGGAGAATTCGTATCCAAAAGTGACTTTGCTGTGCACCCACTCGCAGACTGCCTGCACCCGGCCCCATCCTCTCGGCGCATTGCAAAATAGTTCGCTGGCCGCGCTGCACAGCAGATCCACTTCGCAGTAGCGGCTGTTCATAAGGAAGGGAAGTACGTCGTGCGGCAGCTGCTCGACGGGAATCTCGGCTGCCTGCGGATCGGAGGCGTCGGGCAAACCGGAATCTTCGATGAGCGTGGAATTCTGGAATCGAATCTTGCCGGGCGGCGCCAATAAGCGGCAAGCGTGATTGCCAAAGCTGTCCTGAAAGTTCTCCATCTCAACTAGCGGATCGGTATGTAATTCGTCCAGTTCACGCAAGTCCTTTTTCCGTGATGGGTGAACGTTGAGCAGAGTGAGTATCGGAACTTGACCTACCGTTTCGAATTGAATGTCGTAACCCAGGCGAATCATCATAAGAATCTAATTTTCCTCGAGCCAACGCTGCGGGCGCAGGTGAGATGCAGAAACTACCATGTCAAAGCGTTCGACTCTCCACATTTTTTTTTCTGCTCCGGATCACAAATTCCGAACCAGCAATCAGTGTATGATGCGATAAGTTCAGGGCAGAGGGCAAAAGTGACCTATTGTTTGGGAATTGCGACGCAGGAAGGCCTGGTTCTAGCCTCGGATTCGAGGACCAATGCGGGTTTCGATCAGGTCAACGTTTGTCGCAAGATGTATCGCTTCGTTCAGCCGGGAGAGCGTGTATTTGTAATTTTGACCAGTGGCAGCCTCTCGATCAGCCAGTCGGTTATCACCTTGCTCGGGGAGGATTTTGATTCCGGGCGAGGGCTTGCCCAGGCGGGGTCGCTCTATGATGCCGCGCGCATTGTAGGCGACTGCGTGCGCCGGATTTCTGACATTGACCGCGCGTCCCTGGAGCGTGACTCCTTTTCTTTCAATGTTCACTTGCTGCTGGGAGGGCAGGTTCGCGGCCAGGACCCTAACCTCTATCTGATTTATCCGCAGGGAAATCCGCTTGGCGGCGACGGAAGATTCGCTGTATTTGCAGCTGGGGGAGTGCAAGTACGGCCGGCCGATCCTTGATCGTGGCATTCAAGCCTCAACTTCTTTAGAGGTTGCGGCCAAGTATGCGCTTCTATCGCTGGATGCAACCATGCGCTCAAACGTGACCGTAGGTCCGCCGTTTGATCTGTTGTTGTACAAACGAGACAGCTTGCAGATTACCCGATACCGGCGAGTCTGCGCTGGGGACCGGGATTTGAACCTGATCCACACCAGCTGGGAGCAATCGTTGCGCCGGGCTGTCGAGCAGCTACCCGACATCGAATTCGAAAGCGAAAATCCCACCCGGGAGATTCCCATTCAAAGAGAAGTAGCGCGATCCCGAGGTTAGGCTCGACAGACTCGCCAGACCGCTGCCAGCGAGAGATTTCTTCGATAGCCCTAATTGTTTTTCCCGATCCTCAATTCGCCGTCGATAAGCTATGCTGGCGAGGCTCGCGGTGGCGCAACCATGATTACAGAAACGGATCCGTCCGATCGTAGCGGGGCGAAAGCGCTTCAGCGCTACGACTTCAATGGCGCGTACGATGAAATGTTCAGCGCGCTGGACCATCCGCGAAAACAGTACCGGCCGCTTCATAATCTGATCCTCAATTTGGGCGCGGACGAGTTGTTGCGCAGTAAGCACGAGGCTGACCAATCCTTTTTCAACCAGGGCATAACCTTCACCGTCTATGGGAACGATAAGGGGACGGAGCGGATTTTCCCTCACGACCTGCTTCCCAGGATTATTACCGCGACGGAATGGGAAAAAATTGAGCGGGGACTGACGCAGCGGATCACCGCGCTGAATCTATTTCTGAAAGACGTCTACCACGAAGCCAAGATTATTGAAGACGGCGTGGTGCCCGGAAGTATTGTTTATACCTGTAAACATTACCGCCGCGAGATGCGTGGAGTGAAAGTTCCGCGCGATGTTTACATCACCGTGGTCGGCACCGACTTAATCCGAAATCCTGACGGAAACTTCGTGGTACTGGAGGACAATCTGCGCGTCCCCAGCGGCGTCTCGTATATGCTCACCAGCCGCCGCGTGATGAAACAGATTTTTCCCGGATTGTTTCAAAAATGCCGGGTGCGGCCGATTGAGCAGTACAGCCAGGTGCTGCTCTCGACGCTGCGATCGTTTGCCCCTGAAGGCCGATCTGAACCTACGGTTGTTTTGCTGACACCTGGGTCCTATAACTCCGCTTATTTTGAACATACCTACCTGGCTCGCGAGATGGGGATTGAGCTGGTCGAGGGAAGAGATCTGGTAGTGCACGACAATATCGTCTACATGCGAACCACCTTCGGCTTGCAGCGAGTGGACGTGATCTATCGCCGAATCGATGACGATTATCTCGATCCCCTGGTTTTCGAAAATGGCTCCTCGCTGGGATCTCCGGGACTTTTCAACGCTTATCGCGCCGGCAACGTAGCTTTTGCCAATGCGCTGGGGACGGGCGTGGCCGACGATAAGGCGATCTATGCCTTCGTTCCTAAAATCATTCGCTATTATCTCGACCAGGATCCGATTCTGGAAGGCGTGCAAACTTTTCTGATGTCCGATCCCGGGCAGAGGGACCATGTGTGCCAACGACTGGATGAATATGTTGTAAAGGCGGTGGGCGAGTCCGGTGGGTATGGAATGTTGATCGGCCCGCACAGCACGGAAAAAGAGCGTTCGGAGTTTCGAGACAAGATCTACGCTCAACCCAGAAACTACATTGCGCAACCGACCATCAATCTCTCCACCGCACCCTGTTTTGTGGATGGCTTAATCGAACCGCGTCATGTCGATCTGCGTCCTTACATCCTGTATGGCGACAAAATCACGATTGTTCCCGGTGGCCTCACCCGGGTTGCTTTGCGCAAAGGCTCGCTGGTTGTGAATTCGTCTCAAGGCGGGGGCTCGAAAGATACCTGGGTACTGCAAAACTGAGTCGCAATAAATTGAGAAACTGACTGACATGCTCTCCCGCGTTGCCGACAGTTTGTATTGGATGAGCCGTTATTTCGAGCGCGCGGACAATGCCGCGCGCGTGCTGAAGGCTACCTACGGCCTGATTTTGAATCCGGCAAAGTTCTCCACGGAAGAACGATGGTTTCGTGCCGTATGCTCTCTGGCTCCCGGCGGAGCTGCTAAGAACGTCGACTTGCAGCGGGTGCTCTTTTCGTTGGTGGCAGATCCGGAAGGCACTTTTTCCATCGTGAAATGCGTCAGCGGGGCTCGCGAAAATGCCCGCCAGGTGCGCGAGGAAATCAGTTCGGAGATGTGGGAACACCTGAATCGCCTATTTCACGATGTGACCAGCTTAGATCTGCAGCCGGATGACGACGCGGCCGCGATGCGGGTAGTGACGCTGGTACGCGAAGGCTCCTATCGATTCAGTGGAATTAGCGGCGCGACCATGAATCACGACGAAGCCTGGCACTTCATACAGCTGGGCAAATATATCGAAAGAGCCTGCAATCTCTGCGTTATGTTGGACGCCTATTTTGTCTTTGGTAAACATGCGGATGATCTCGACTGGGTGGGACTGTTAAGCAGTTGTGCCGCTTTCGAAGCGTATTGCAAGGCCTGCACCGCCGAACTTAGGCCCGAGCGGATCGCAAATTTCCTTTTGCTGAAGCCAGAATTTCCGTATTCGGTC
Organism: uncultured Acidobacteriaceae bacterium; assembly: GCA_963801885.1. Taxonomy (GTDB): domain Bacteria; phylum Acidobacteriota; class Terriglobia; order Terriglobales; family Acidobacteriaceae; genus Sulfotelmatobacter. The sequence goes on along the minus strand of CAWDGL010000005.1, from coordinate 140,787 downwards.
CGTTATTCCGTGGACAGCATGCACGAAGCGTTGACCGCGATCGGCAATCTTTCCCTGAGCCGGCGGACGGAAAATGTCGAAAGGTTAATTGGGCGACTGCGATCGATGGTCACCTACGCACAGATTGGCGAAATTATTTCCGAGCTGCACAAGTATCTCGCCGCAATTATTGAGCAATGCCGCGAACTGCATGCGGCGGTTCACGAACTCTATATCGAATATCCGATTGAAGTCGCTTTTCAAAACTGAATGTTCTACGCCATTCGCCATTTCACGCGTTACCGCTATAGCCGGCCTGTCTGGCAGAGCATGATGGAAGTGCGCATGCATCCCAGAAGCGAGGGCAACCAGCGCTGTTTCGTCTTTCAGTTGTCAGTAAATCCGCGCGCCCGCATTTTTGGTTATACAGATTCCTACGGCAATCTGGTGCATCACTTCGACCTGCCCTCCCGTCACGGCCAGCTCACTATCATCACGGATGCTCTGGTGAATATTGAAACGCAGCCTTCGATTCCGGAAGCGATGGAATACGGCGCCTGGCAGGAACTGGAAGATCTGGTGGAAAAGAAAGACTACTGGGACATGCTGATGCCCAGTCATTTTGCGCGGTCATCCCCGGAGCTGGAAAATCTGGCGCTAGAGATCGGAGCTACCGAACGGAAACGACGCAGCCCGCTGGCCTTCTTGCTGGATATTACTGCGGCGGTGCATGGCACTTTCAAATACGTAAAAAAGAGCACCGCGGTCAATTCGCCGATTGAAGATGCGCTGCGGTCGCGGCAAGGGGTGTGCCAGGATTTTGCTCATATCATGATCGCGCTGGTGAGAAATGCCAGAATCCCATGTCGCTATGTGAGTGGATACCTTTTTCATGGCGGCCAGGATAGCCACCCTTCGGGCGACGGAGCAACTCATGCGTGGGTGGAAGCTCTGTTGCCGGGAATTGGCTGGGTCGGATTTGACCCGACCACGAATCGGCTGGCAGATGAGAAGCACATTCGCACCGCGATCGGCCGGGATTATGCCGATGTCCCACCCACCATGGGCATGATGAAAGGCAAGGCGGAGACTCAGCTGCAGGTACGAGTCCGAGTGACGCCGTCCCAGGCGGTTCTGCCTCCCGATGAGGAATTTGCTGCCGACGAAGAATGGTCGCAGTTTCTCGACGAAACCGAGCAATCGCATTTGGCGGAAGCGCAGCAGCAATAGCGCGCCCAGCGCGGTTTTCCTGAACAACGGTGAAAATTGTTTCACATTGACGCGAGCCAGGATTGCGGTTATGCTGCCAGCGTTTTTCGAATCAAACGGGAATCCCCCCTGATAAAGACTCCCCCGAAGCGCAAGCGCAAAAGACTGATCAGTTAACGAACTCACAACCACCGATCACCATCGGCTATTCCAAGAGGAGAGTCCATGCGAACTTCGAAGAGCAGTTTTCTAGCATTGCTTTTGGCGCTCGGCGTGTGCGGCGCTGCCACAGCGCAGACGCATTCGTCTCTGCCCTATCCCACTCGGACGAAGGCTCAGGCAATCGACCTTGGCGCTCTCAGCGCGTTGCAAGGATCGACACCGATTTCTATTACCCTCGCCCTCAGCTTGCCCAATTTGAGTGAGGCAGAGGAGTTACTCAAATCGGTGAACACGCCCGGCGATCCGCAATATCACCAGTTCCTGAACGCGGATCAATTCGCGGCGCGCTTTGCGCCTTCGAATGCCGAGATCGCGAAAGTGATTGCCGGTTTGACCAAATACGGGCTAGCAGTTGAGCGCACCACCGCGACTACGCTTAGAGTGACAGGCCTGCCGGCCAACGTAGAACGTGCATTCTCGGTGACTTTGCACAGCTATGAAGTTCCCGCGCGCGCCGGCGCTACCGGCTATACCTATCACGCACCTCTCAGCCGCCCCACGATTCCTTCAGAAATTTCGGCGTCGGTGGCAGGCGTGTTCGGTTTCGATACTCGGCCCGTTGCCCGCCCGCTGCAGCAGCACGTTTCTAGCTCGTTTAAGAGAGTGCCCACTGTTGCCACCACGGGCGGATACGATCCTCCTGAATATTGGACGGTCACCGACTTTGCCAAATACTACGACGCAACTCCGCTGTATAGCCGTGGTGTGACCGGTGCTGGCCGAACTCTTGGGATCATGACGCTGGCCAGCTTCACCCCGAGTGACGCCTTCGCTTATTGGGGTGCCCTCGGCCTCACCGTCGACCCCAACCGCATCAAGATCGTCAACGTGGATGGCGGACCCGGCGCTCCCAGTGACGCTTCGGGCTCGCTTGAGACCACAATCGACGTGGAACAGTCTGGCGGAATTGCGCCGGGCGCGAAGATCATCGTTTATCAGGCGCCCAACACGAACCAGGGCTTCGTAGACGTTTTTGCTTCGGCCATCGACGCCAACGCAGCCGAGACCCTCTCCATCAGCTGGGGCTCATGGGAGTGGTTTGACACCCTTGAGAACTCTCCGGTGAGCGATCCAATTACCGGAAAGACCGTTGCCACAACCCAGGCGATCCACGAGCTTCTAGTTCGCGCCGGGATTCAAGGACAGACGCCTTACGCAGCTGCCGGTGACAGCGGCGCCTACGATGCGAATCTGGGTTGCTCGTCCTCATATTCGCCCTCGCAGCCATACAGCTGTGACAACCCGCTGTCCGTGGACTACCCAGCGAGTGATACGGCGATGATCGCTGCGGGAGGCACGACGGTACCCGCTACGCTGGAATTCTGTCTGAATGCTGCCTGCACTCCGCCTTATTACACGGTCACGATTCCGCATGAGAGGGTCTGGGGATGGGACTATCTCGATGGTCTCTGTGCTGCACTCGGCCTCGATCCCGTCAGCTGCGGAATCTACCCCGGTGGTGGAGGCGGAGGCGTGAGTGTGATGTTTGAGCAGCCTATTTATCAATGGTTCATCCCTGGCACTCAGCGCAGCCAACCGGGCCAAGTATGGGAGGTGGGCTCGGGCATCGTCGCACTGGGTTATCCGCCGTACTACGCGCTGCCCGCGTATTTTCCCGGCCGCAATGTTCCCGATATATCCTTCAACGCCGATCCCGAGACGGGCTACGTGGTTTATTACACGTCGTCATCCTCCGGATTCGGAATTGAACCTGGATGGGGCGGGACCAGCTTTGTGGGCCCGCAACTCAATGGCGTCTCCGCTTTGCTCGGCCAGTACACGCACGAGCGGTTGGGATTGCTGAGCTTCCCGCTCTATGGTCTCGATCTTTTCGGTCAGGCCTATAAGGGCAAGAATGCGCCGTTGCACGCCATTGCGTATGGCGACAACTGGTTCTACTACGGAAGCAACGGCTACAATCCCGGAGCCGGATTGGGCACGCTGGACGTCACGAATTTTGCGGACATTCTGCGCGGCCAGTTCTAGTTTCGAAGTAGACTCACATAAACCACGGACGGTTCATCCGTTCGTGGTTTTTTTCGTCTATAAAAAAGCCTCTGGGGTTGTGAGCGCAATTGACGCTACCGCAACACTCAATCCATATCTCACCTTGACACGCAAGCCCCTGGCGACGAAGATAGCTCGCCGCCAGAGAGCGGAGATTTTCTAAATGCGTTCCCGAAAGAGGTGCCAATGATGAAAACAAGAAACGTAATGCTGACGTTCGTGATGTGCTTTATCGGGCTGACGGTTTGTTTCGCCGCCAATCCGATGATGGGAACCTGGAAGCTCAACGAAGCCAAATCGAAGCTTGGCTCCGGAGCCACAAAAAATAGTACGGTTGTTTACGAGGCGTCAGGCGACAACATCAAATGCACCATAGACGGTGTCGATGCTCAGGGTAAGCCCGTGCACCTCGAGTGGACCGGGAAGTTCGATGGCAAGGACTATCCGTTGACCGGCGATCCCAGTGGAGATATGCGGTCGTACAAGAAAATCAACGACCACAGCATCGATGGAATCACCAAGAAGGACGGCAAAGTGACGGGCGTCAGTCATATCGTCATCTCTGCCGACGGAAAGACCCGAACCGTCACCACAGATTTAACTGACTCAATGGGAATGAAGACGCACAGCGTTGCGTTTTACGACAAGCAATAGCTGAGTTCTTGATTGGGATCACGCGACTTCATGTTGCCACCAGCGCCAACTTCGCGTGATCCCAATGCTTGCTCCAGTTCATCTGCAAGAACTAACCCACGTTGACCTAACGCAAAGGTGGTTCACACCCCGGAGATCACGTTCCAGGCGGGAACCAGGCCTACTATGGCCGCGCGGAGCGGGGGCCTGAGCTTTTGAGTCTCTAAAAGGAAATCATCAGTTCTGACAGGAAGTTCTCATCCTCGCGCGTAAGTTGTTTCTCGAAGTCTGCTCCGGGCAATGGTTGACTCCACTGCAGGAGCGCCCATCGACATGCCGGACAGGATTCAGCAATGGCCAGACTCGTCTGGCAAAAGGGAACATGTGCGTGCGGGTTCTTCATAGATTCGGTCTCCTTGCATCAAGGAAGCATTCATGAGGAGATGATGTACTTAAATCGGCATTGAAGAGAAATGAAAACAGGGTATTGAGAAACCTAGGTAACAGAGCAGAATCCTTCTGGAACACGCTGGACGTAGCGGTGAGGAAGACTACAAGAGGCGATTAGCGAAAATGGGAACGAATGAATTAAGGAAAATTAGGATTTCAGTTCCGCAAGCTGCCTGCGGGCATCCGCGGCGTCACTGGAATTGGGATTGAGTTTCAACATCTGCTGTAACTGTTGGCGAGCGAGCGTCGCCTGGCCGCTCTTCGCATAAGCCATTCCGAGATGGTAATGAATCGTAGGATTATCGGGCGAATTGCTCTGCTGAGAATTACTCTGCTGACTCAGCTTTAGGGCTTCTTCCAGCAAATCGACGGCGGGGCGGTACGCGCCTTTCTGATAATAAATCCAACCCAAAGTATCGGCGACGCTGGCGGATTCGGGCATGCCGCGGCGAGCCGTTTGCGCCAGTGCGAGAGCGACGTCGAGGTTCCCTCCAGATTGCAACATGACTGAAGCAAGATCATTCGATGCCACCGCATTTTCCGGCCGGATGGCGAGCGCCTTTTGGTACGCGTTCGTCGCGCCATTCCAATCCCGCCGCGATTGAAAAAGCTGGCCAAGCATCACGTAGTAAGCGGCTTCCTGAGGATTGTCCTTGAGCCCTTGCTGAAAAGTGGCGATAGCGTCATCGATACGACCGGCGGCTGCTTGCACTTGACCAAGTTTGATTCGCGCGTCGGTATTGTTTTTGTCGAGTTGGGTAGCTTTGGTCAGCGCGGCTGCGGCGGCGTTTAGATCTTTCTTCTGTTGGAACAAAACGGTTCCCAGCAGGTCGTAAAATCCGCTGTTGTCTGGCACTTTGCTAACCTGAACCTGCGCGGCAGCGACGGCCGCGTCGATTTGCTTCTGCGCCACGTAGGTGTTCAGCAGCCCGCGAAGGGCATCGTTCGATTTGGGATCACGGTCAAGGGCTTGACGATAACCCGACTCCGCCTCTTTGAAGCGCTTCTGCGCGAAATTTAAATTTCCCAGCTGAACATATCCCGCCGAACTTCCAGGAGCGACTTCGGTGGCCTTGTGTGCGTCGGCTTCGGCATCAAGAAATTGTTTTTGATTGATCTCAGCGACCGCGCGGAGCGCGTAGCCCTCTGCGGAAGCTGGCCTCAAACTGATGAGCTGCGAGGCGCTCTGCTCCAGCGTGGTCATGTCGCCCTTGCGCATGGCTAAGACGGCGAGGTCCCGTTGTGCATCCGCAACGTCGGGACGAAGACGTACAGCGCTTCGCAATTCGCTCTCTGCCCCCTCCAGGTTCGCGTTCTTCTGGAACGCCACGCTCAGGTAGTAGTGAGCTAATCCGTTATTGGAATCATTCTTGAGCACTGATTGCAGCGTCGAGGCGGCGTCGCCAGGATGTCCCGCGCGAATTTGCAACTGGCCACGATCAATCAGCGCGTCGGGATCGTTGGGATTCTTTTTCAGGAGTTCGTCGTCCAACTCGCGGGCTTGCGGCAGTTGATTGGTGAGTATCAGAAGTTCCGCGTAGTTTTCTTTAACTTGGATATCCTTAGGATGATCGTGATAAAGCGCCGCATACTCCCTGGTAGCCTTCTCCAGATCATTGCTAGCGAGATAGAAATCGCCCAACAGACGATAGCCAGACGAATTGTCGGGAAAAGCTTGCTTGGCCCGTTGTAAGAGTGTTTCGGCCTCTGCCTTTTTGCCTTGAGCCAGGTATAAGCGGGCGAGTGCGGCCGTAAGTTCTGGGTTCTTAGGATCGGCTTGCATCCCATCCCGAAGTTGCTGCTCCGCCTCCGCGGGCCGGTTGCGCACCTGATAGTAGTTTGCCAGCATCAGGCGGGCATCCGTCGCCTGGGGATTGAGTTGGATCGCTTTCTTGAAATTTGCTTCAGCAGCTTCGGACTGATTATTTCTCAGTTGCATCAGGGCCATATTGAGATAGAAGTCCCAATTATTTGCATCGAGGGCGATCGTTTTTTGCATTTCTTCGATTGCCGCGGGAAACTTCGCCTGCGCGGCGAGAAGAGTGGCGGCAACGAAATGAGAGTTGGCATCGTTCGGACGCTCGCGGAGTAGCAGGTCCGCCTGTTCCTGCGCTTGCGGGAAATTTCGCTCGGCGATCAGCAGCCTGGCCCAATCGAAGTGAGCCTGGTAGTTCGTCGGTTGAAGCTCAATGGTGCGCGTGAACTCCTGGTCGGCGCGGGGCCATTGCTGGGTTTTGAGATAAGTGAGAGCCAGTTGATAATGCGCGTCGGCGTAATTGGGATCGACGGCGAGAGCATCTCGGAATTCGATGGCCGCTTCGTCAAACTTGTTTTTCTCGAAATAACTTCGGCCGCTGTCTAAATATTTTCGCTTGCGTACGTTGGGATCTCGAGAGCAGGAGGTCGAAACAGACGCAAGGAGAACCAGAAGGATGGTTAGACGGACGGAACTGGGAATCTTCAATAAGCCTTCCTTGAATGCGCAAACGATGATCTGGCTATAACAAAACTATAAGGGAGTGGTCGGAACATCACAAGAAACCGTAGTACCACAACCGGGCTAGATCGGATTCGGGTAGAGAAATGCCTCCACCGCCAACACAGGGTAGTCCGGACCGCCCGAAAAAGGCGGAAAAGCTGATTCCGTTGGCGGGAAAGCCGAGAAAGCCGGTTGCAAGGGTTTGCAACGTGTTGCAGAAATTATCAGTCTTGACAGTTTCTCTAGACGCGCTAAAGTGACGAAGGTGCAGTGCCCTAAAGGTCTGCGCTGGATCTCCCCCACGAAAGTGACAAGTGACTGAGGAGTTCGATGACAAAAAATAAGATAATCCGAGTTGTTCTGTGGGTGGGGGTAGCACTATCTCTTGGGACGTGGGCCATGGGCCAAACTCCCGTTCAGCTGACGGCTCCATCGCCGGGACCTTCCTATGACGGCATTTATGTGAGCCCTTACTATGCCATGGTAAATGGCGTGAACACCGCTATCGTTTGCGATGACTTCGGCGACAACACCACGATCGGCGATAAGTGGAATGCCACCATCACTTCATTCTCTGGCTTGACAGTTCCGACGGGTACATCGTGGGATCTAGCCGGCAAGGGCACTTTAGCAAACTATGACGCTCTGGGATGGCTTACCGCGCAGGTGCTGGCACAAGCCTCTGGCTCGGTAGGGCAGATCATTGACACCTTTGCGGACTGGGCGGTTTTTGATCCCAGCGGCGTCGCCAGTTACTTGAAGAGCAATCCGGTTACGAGCGGCCCGCTGACCACTGCGGCACTTTGCACCGACATCTTTGGGACGGCAGGCTGCACTGGCACCTGGGTCCAAGCCGATGGAGGTCTGTTGGCGACTGCATACGGGTCCCCAGTTCCCAGCGGTGGATACGGGTTCGAGATTCTGTCCCCAGACGGTAGCAATGGCAAGGTCTGCACGGCCGAAAACAATTGCGCGGCGCAGGAGTTCGTTGCGGTGGTTCCGGAAGGCGGAGCGGCTTTAGCCTATCTGTTGCTGGCTGGTTTCTGCTGCTTCGGAGCAATTCGTATGCGCTCTCGACGGCAAATTGGCCGCATTACAGCGGCATAGACGAAATCACCCTTCCCTAATAACAACACAAAGGCGCGCCGAACTTGGCGCGCCTTTTGTCTTTGGAGCGCTCGGCCAGGAATCTCTAGCGATCTGCCGCAGGGGTGGGCGACTCGGCAAAATCGTCGCCGCCGCTTTCCCCTTCGGGCTGCGAAAGTTTCGCATTGGCCTGCTTTTGCGCCTCCTCAATTTGCTCCGCGGTTAGCATTTTGCTGAGCAGGCTTTTTGCTTCGGATGCCCGTTCGAGCGCTATCAAATACCAGGTATAGGCTTGCACCGCATCCTGCGCACCGGTTCGTCGCGCAAGATATTTTTGTGCCAGCGCCAGCTGCGCGGCTGGTGAACCCGCGTCTGCGGCCTTTTGCAGAGGGACTAATTCATCCCTAAATCCTTTGCCATCAGATTCGTTTGTAGAGTGTTCGACAGCCAAATGGTCCGGCTCTGTCTTGCTCAAAGTCATATTCAGAAGCTCAATTCGGGTGGAAACGCCCAGTTTGTCGAAGATTCGAAACAAATGATTCTTGATCGTGTGCTGACTCAATCCGAGGCGTTCCGCAATCTCGCGATTGCTAAGACCTTCCGCGAGGCCATGCACCACCTGAACTTCACGTTTTGAAAGCAAACTCAGCCCATGAGCATTCACGGTTCTGACGCTGGGTGCGGAAGATAAAGCTTCCACAGCTAGTGATATTTCCCGAGTATTGGCCCAGATCTCACCCTGGTGAACGCAGCGCACGCATTTGCGGAGCACTTCAACCGGCTGATTCTTTCCGAAAATGCCTCTCGCGCCTGCGCGGAATGCGGTTACCACCAGTTCGTCATTGAGCGAGTCCATCAGAACTACCGGCTTGGCTTCTCGAGTGAGAGTGCGAAGTTCGCGTAATACTTCGAATCCGCGGGAGGGCTTGCCGTCGAGATCGGCGTTGATGACAAGAACATCGATCTGCAGTCCGCCAACCGCAGACGCCAGACCGCGAGATTCCGAGTCGAAAGGAATGACCTCAAACTGCGCGTCTTGTTTCAAATTCTCGGCCAGCAAGTGCGTATGTAGGGTAGAGCTGTCGGCGACCAGAAGCCGGATTTTCTGATCTCGAGTTTTCGCATCATGCGCCATCGAATGATCTCTGAAAGAGCACGTGTCGTCCCGATTACTAGGTTTGCGAATGGCTCACTGGAAGCGAAGGGTCTTTATCGCTCTACTAGACCTCTTTGACCGCGGACGAAGTTGCAATGTTTTTCATCATAAACTTCGCTGCATTGAGGCGGCAACCGGTTGCTACTGCAAACGTCAGGCTAGCAATCGAAAGTACGTATAACGTTAAAAATAAATGGGTTAACATCGCGAATTGGTATGCAACATCAGGTCTCCGGTACGCGCCTCCACGCGGCCAATTAGGTGCATAGTACCACATGCGATTGAGAATGTCAGCCTAGAGAAGTTATAGCCATTGCAGACATCTGCAATTGTCGTTAGTTTAGCTTTGCAAGTGCGGTTTCCTCCCCTCCCATTCGCATCCGTTGTTGTTGGACGTAGCGAAAATCGTTCGTAACGCCAAGCGACTCTGCTGCACCATTGAACATGACAACTTTTTCGCGGGAACTTTTTAATGGTATAATCACGATAGACATAGTAGGGATTGACTGCGTTGCGACCCAATCGGTATGGCACTTCAGTGGACTGGGAAAGCACAATCGCATCGAGTAGATTAAGTAACGACCCATTGAGTAAAGGCATTTGATGTAGCGGACAGCCAAGATTCTCCCCCGGCGTTCCGCCCGTTGGTGTCTCCCCCCGGAAATCTCCTCGCAAGAGATTTCAAAACAATTGGCTAGATGTGTCTGATTTTGGGGTCACTCTGAGAAGTGTGACTGAGAGGGCGAAGCTATGGCCGTCAGCAGTTTAGGGTTGGATTTTTCGCAGCCGCTTCCGCAGGTCGAAACCGAGAGCTGGTACGCCCTGCACACTCGTCCGCGGCATGAAAAAATTGTGGCCCAACGACTCCAAGAGCGCGGCGTCTCTGCGTTTCTTCCCATGATCACGGAAGTTCACAAGTGGAGCGATCGCAAGAAGCAAGTGGAATTGCCGCTGTTCAGCTGCTACGTTTTCGCCAAATTCACTCCCAATCGCGCGGAACGGTTGCGCGTGCTTCGCGTGGATGGCGTGTTCTGTCTGGTTGGCGCTGCGGGCGAAGGCACCCCGATTCCGGATACGCAAATCAATGCAGTGCGCAATCTGGTTGAAACCGGCATGCCCTGGACCTCTCACCCTTTCTTGAAAATTGGTCAACGCGTGCGCATTCGCAGCGGCGCACTCGACGGTATGGAAGGCATCCTGCTGTCGCGCAACGGCGATCAAACCTTAGTCATTTCCATCGAAGCCATCCAACGCTCGCTTGCCGTACGAGTGCAAGGCTATGAAGTCGAACCTGCCTAAGAATTTCTGAAATTCCTGCTTCTCCGCACACTACAAATTACCTTCCATGGCGCACAATACAATTGAAACCGTCCGCTTGCTGGTCGTAAGCAGCGAAGTTTCGGTTCTTCGTCTGCTAGGTTCTACCGCGCAGTCAAACTCGTGGCATCTGGAAACTTCTTCCAGCGGTTGGGATGCCATGGAGCGAGTGCAGTCCGAGACTGCGCCCCATCTTTTACTGCTCGACTTGCCTCGAGGGAATGGCGACGGAATTGGCCTCTTGCCGTGGTTGCGCCGGCTTCGGCCCGAGTTGCCGATCGTGGTCCTCTGCGATCCCAGCGACGCCGCCAAGCGGAAAGAAGCGACCCGAATGGGCGCGAAAGATGTATTACTTCATCCCGTTAGCGAGGAACAAATTCAATCCCTGGTGCTTCGACACCTGGGCTCCTCGACGGATGATGAGGAAGCGGAAATAGCCAGTGAAGATATTGAATCCGTGGGCGAAGACGAGTTCTTCCTGAGCAGCACGCCGGTCATGCAGCAGCTTCGCGCTCAGGCAGAATTGCTGGCGCAAGCCGACGTCCCGGTGCTCATTCTGGGAGAGCCCGGTAGCGGGAAGAGCACGGTCGCGCGTCTCATCCATCAGATGTCGCTTTACTCCGGATTTAATTTTCTCAGAGTCAATTGCGCAGAGATGCCTGGGGATCTGCTGGAGATCGAACTCTTCGGCAGAGAAAACGCCGATCTCGGAGCATCCAAAAATGGACTCCGAAACGGTTTAGGCAAACTTGAAATCGGCCAGAAGGGCACGTTGCTGCTGGACGAGATCACCCACATGCCCGTGGGTTTGCAATCGCGACTTTTGAAAGTGCTCCAGGATAAGCGATTTGTTCGAGCCGGCGAGTCCAAGCCAGTCGACGTTTCCGTACGGATTCTCGCGGCCAGCAGCGATAAGCTCGATCGCGCTCTTGCCGAAAAACGTCTGGACACCGATCTCTATTACCGGCTTAGCGCATTCACCATTCAAGTGCCCGCTTTGCGCCAGCGCAAAGAAGAGATCAAATTTCTTCTTCGCTATACCATGCACAAAGTAGCCAAGCACTACGGCCTGCCGGCACGGGAATTTACTCAATCGGCACTCGATGCTTGCCAGAACCACTCCTGGCCGGGAAACTTGAAAGAGTTGGAGAGCTTCGTCAAGCGCTACTTAGTGGCCGGCGACGAAGACTTCTCGCTGGGCGGCTGGGAGACTTCCAAAACCGAGAACCGCTTGCGCTCGGAGGCGGAAGCGGCCAATCTGAAGTCGGCGCCGTCGACGTTGAAATCGATGATTCAGAATGTCCGATGGGAAACCGAGCGAAACGCAATTGCAGCTGCACTGCAAAAAACGGGATGGAATCGCAAAGCAGCGGCCCGTTTATTGGGTGTAAGCTATCGTTCAATCCTGTACAAGATTGAGCAGTATCAGATGAGCGCGCCTGACTCCTACATCTCGTCCTTTGCGGAAACCCGGTCGGCCGTTTCCAACGCGGCCAAAGGAAATGGAAAAGCAAATTGAGTCGATCTTCAAGTAAGAACGAAATAGTGGTTGCCGCAATGTTTTGTCTCGCGACCGCCGGGCTGTTGGCACAAGCTGCGCCGGCGACTCCGCCTACTGCACCAACTCCCGCGGCATCACAGCTGGCCCAGACTACCGACGGTGCAACCAGGGCGCACGATGACAGTTTTGTCATCGGCAACGATGATGTGCTCGCCATCAATGTCTGGAAAGAGCCGGATGTATCGAAATCCGTCCCGGTGCGCTCCGACGGAAAAATTTCGCTGCCGTTAGTTGGAGAAGTACAGGCCGCCGGACGTACGCCGCTGAAGCTGGAACAGGAGATTGCCGCCAAGCTGAAGAACTACATTGAGGAACCAGAAGTCACCGTCATTGTTCAGCAGATCAACAGTCAAAAGTTCAATATCCTGGGAATGGTCAACCACGCGGGTTCGTTTCCGATCAGCAACTCCGCGACGGTGCTCGATGCCATCGCTCTTGCCGGTGGCTTCAAGGACTTCGCTAAGCAGAAAGCCATTTACGTTCTTCGCCAGAATCCTGACGGCACGCAAACAAGATTGGCGTTCAATTACAAGGACGTCGTAAAGGGCAAGAACACAGCGCAGAACATTAAGCTGCAGCCGCGCGATACCATCGTCGTTCCGTGATCATGAAACTGTTTCAAACATTGTGCGTCGGAATGATCTTGCTTCCTGCAAGTTCTTTATGGTCACAGGTCGACAGCACGTCGACGCAACCGGCGACGGCCAACTCTGCGGATAGTTCCACTGCCAATTCGGACAATAGCGATAGCCGAATGCTGACTCCGCCACCGGTCAGCGGTCAGTCTTATCCGACTTCGCCCACTTCCGAAGAGCGTTCCAACTACCTGCGCACGGGAGTGGCCTTCACCAGCGCGTACACCGATAACGCTTTGGGATCGTTGATCGGCCATCCCGTGAGCGATGTGAGTTATTCCGTATATCCGATGCTGGCGCTGGATGAAACCACGTCGCGCGCGCACGCGGTTTTGAACTACGCTCCCGGGTTCACTTTCTATCAGCGAGAGAGTGGCCTGAACTCAGAAAACCAAAATGTGGCAATCAATTTCCATTATCGTGTGAGCCCGCACGTTGGCCTCAGCGTGGGAGACAGCTTTCAAAAAACTTCCAACGTCTTTAATCAACCCGATCTCACGTCTTCGGCCCTGGTTTCTGGCGGATCACAAATGCCAAATTCTTCTGTGATTCCGCCGACCGCCGAAACTCTGAACAATTTTGGAAACGTGGGCGTCACATATCAATTCGCGCTGAACGGAATGGTCGGAGCCAGCGGAACGTTTTCCAATTTGCATTTTCCGAATCAGGCCCAGGTTCCCGGCCTTTCCGATTCAGCTTCCCAGGGAGGCTCGGCGTTTTACTCTCACCGAGTCTCGAAAATGCATTATGTCGGCGTCACCTATCAGTATCAGCGGCTCATTTCCTATCCGACCGCGGGCCAGAGTGAGACGCAGACGCATGCGATCGTTCTCTTCTATACCTTGTATGCATCTTCAAAATTGTCGCTGTCCTTCTTCGGCGGTCCGCAACATTCCAATATTGTCCAGCCGCCGATAGGACCTGCGCACCTGCAACTCCCAGCATCGCAAGCATGGACTCCGTCGGCCGGCGGCAGTTTGAATTGGCAAGGCCGGTTGAGCAGCGTCGCCATCAGCTATTCGCATACGATTTCCGGCGGCGGTGGATTGACCGGAGCGGTCAAGATCGATAGCGCCAATGCCTCGATACGACAACAGATGTCGCGCAGGTTAAGCGGATCTGTGTCCGGCATGTACGCGCAGAACGATGTTCTCGGTTCCATACTCGCGGGCTCGACGAATGGCCACACCGTGTCCGGAACCGCGTCGCTGCAGCAGGCGGTCGGTCAGAACCTAACTGTCCAGCTTGGCTACACCCGGCTGCATGAGGATTACAGCGGCGTTGCCATTCTGGCGGGAACGCCCAACACGAATCGCGAGTTTGTATCAATTTCCTATCAGTTCTCCAGGCCGCTGGGAAGATAGTTTCGGGATAGATTTTTCAGATAGCTTCGAAAGACAGAAAGACATTATGGTTGACGATCTCGAAGAGCAAAGTTCCGAAGGCTTCGACCTCCAGCGTTACCTGGGGATCGTTCGGCGTCGCCATCTCCCGTTTCTGATTCCACTGTTCGTGGGCTGGGCGCTGGTTTGGAGCGCAAGCTGGGTACTGCCACCGAGCTATCGATCGACCACGCTGATCCTGGTCGAGCAGCCCACCATGCCGAAAGATTACGTCACACCGAACGTCAACGACGACCTGCAGGATCGAATGCAGAGCATCACCCAGCAGATTCTGAGCCGCACTCGGCTTTTGCACATCATCGACCAGCTGAATCTCTATGTCAGGCCGCACTCGCAACCGTCGCCCGACCAAAAGGTTGGCCGCATGCGCAAAGACATCGACATCGAACTCGTCAAAGATGCGCGTAATCAAATTACAGCGTTCAATGTTTCCTATTCTTCGCGCGACCCGCATATGGCCCAACAGGTCACCAGCGAACTGACAAACCTGTTCATCAACGAAAATCTGGAAGTTCGGCAGCAGCAGTCGGAAGATACGACGAAGTTTCTAGAAAGCCAAATGGAGACGGCCCGCAGAACATTGTCGGACCAGGAAGACAAAATCCGTCAATTCAAAGCGCTACATCCCGGAGAACTGCCAACCCAGGTTGGAAGTAATCTGCAGATTCTGGCCGGGTTGCAGACTCAGCTTCAGACGGAAGAAGACGCGCTCAATACCGCCAAGCAGCAGCGTGTCTACCTCGAAACCCTGGTCAGCCAGTACCGCTCTTTGCAGGGCACGCCGAAGAGTTCCGGAAGCGCGCCGGCAGGAGGTTTGCCGGCGGTGAACGAGGAACTGGAAAAGCTTAGAGCGCAACTCGCCGACCTGCGATCGCATTACACCGACCGCCATCCCGACGTTCGTAAAGTGAAACAGCAGATCGCGGAGACGGAAAAAACCAGAGATCAAATGGTTGCCGACTTGAAGGCTAAAGAATCCGCGCCTTCGGATGCAGCCAACATTCCGGATCCCTCGACCATCAGCGATCCCACCTCTCCCATGGCCACCTTGCAAGGTCAGCAACAGTCCAATCGGGTTGAAATCGCCAATCGCGAACGCGCGGTCGCGGACTTGAAAGCGAAGGTGATCGATTATCAGGCACGGTTGAATCAGGAACCGGTACGAGAGCAGCAGTTGGCGGACTTGACCCGCGGATATGAGCAATCCAAAGCGAACTATGACGACCTGCTGAAGAAGAAGAATGAGTCTGCCATGGCTACTAGCATGGAACTGCTCCAGCAAGGCGAACGCTTCCGCATTGTCGACGCGCCGAGTCTTCCGATAAAGCCCGATTTTCCGAATCGCCTCAAGTTCTGTGGCATGGGCTTGGGGGTAGGGTTAGCGTTGGGTGTGATTGTGGCTGGCGCTCTGGAAATGATGGATGACCGGATTCACGACGAAAAGCAATTGCAGAAGCTGCTGCCGATTGCAGTGATTTCGGAAATCCCATCGGTTGTGGCGCCGTCGGATCAGCGGCATCAACGCCGGATGGCATGGTTAGGATGGGCGACGGCAGCTTTCGTATCTGTTACGATTTTGGTGGGGTCCGCGCTCAGCTACCTGCGCGGATAGTGAATCGCCAATGTATAAAGCTTTTTACAGTCTCAAGCGCAATCCCTTCGAGATCACTCCCGATCCCTCGTTCCTGTTTCCGACCAACCGCCACAACGAAGCGTTGGCAGCCTTGTATTACGGCGTTCGGCGGCATAAGGGATTTGTGGTTCTTACGGGAGAGGTTGGAACCGGTAAGACTGTTCTGCTCCACTACGTGCTGCAATTATTCAAGCAGAGCAAAGATGTCGCTTACGCGTACATTTTCAACGGTCGGCTTTCTCCGGTTGAGTTCTTGCAGTATCTGGCCAGCGATTTAGGCCTTCCCGGCGGCAGCAAGAATAAAGGCGAACTGCTGCTGCAGATTGCGCAGTATGTGATTGGCCGCAGCCAGCGAGGTCTCACGACCGCGCTCGTCGTCGATGAAGCCCATCACCTGTCGGCGGAAATCCTCGAAGAAATCCGGCTCTTGAGCAATCTGGAAACTCCGCAGGAAAAGCTGCTGCAAATTCTTCTTGTCGGACAGCCTGAACTGGATGAGAAACTTGATTCCGTCAGCCTGCGGCAACTGAAGCAAAGAATTGCGTTGCGCTCGCACCTCCTGCCGCTCAGCTCGGATGAAACCAAGGGATATGTCGAGCGTCGCTTGCAACTTGCCGGCTGCCCCTATCCATCGGTTTTATTTCCGCCAGAGACGATTGCCGCCGTCTATCAGCACTCGCAGGGGCTGCCCCGATTGATCAACACCGTCTGTGAGAATGCATTGATCGCGGCCTATGCCAAGCAGATGCGCAGCGTCAGCCCCGAAATTATCGACGACATTGCTACCGATTTCCGCCTCGGTATTCAAACTCCCGCCCTGGAAACAAGCGCTTCTAGCGAGATTGATGCGCGGAAGGCCGCCCAGACTTTGCTTCAGCTCTATGCCCATCTCCAGGCCGAGCAAAAACGGGAAGAAGACGTAAGAACGCGCGTGCGCCTGCGGGTCAGCGAATAACGAGTCACTGAGTTCATCGACAACGAATCCTAATGAGCAATATATTTGACGCGTTGCAGCGGGCGGAAGCGGAGAATCCTAATGCGAACGACGCCGGATTCTCTCTGGCCACCGAACTCCTGCGCTCCGCCGAGCTCAAGATGCGCGGCTCCGCGATCGCTGCCGAACCGGTGCCCAGCGTCGGTTCCTTCGATGCCGACCCGGCTGCTCCTGCTGCAACCGAGGATCTGCAGCGCTGCCCCGTCCTGCCGGTTGTGATCCGCGAAGACAGTCACCTTATCTCGGTGGCGGAGGAAGGAAGCTTAGGGGCGGAGAAATTTCGTTTCCTGGCAGTACGCTTGCGCCATATGCGACAGAATCGGCCTCTGCGGAAAGTTCTGATTACCAGCACCATTCCGCAGGAAGGGAAGAGCACGGTGGCCGCGAATCTGGCCTGCACGCTGGCGCGGCGCAAGCAGCAAAAAACTTTATTGTTGGATGGCGATCTGCGCCGTCCCAGCCTTAGCAAGCTATTTGGAATCGCCAAGGTTCCAGGCGTGGCCGAATGGCTTGGCGGAGAAACGGAAAGCGTCAACATTTGCAAATTGGAAAGTCTCGGCCTGTGGTTTCTTCCCGCCGGGACTGCTCCGCAAAATCCTCTGGAATTGATGCAGTCCGGAAAATTATCGCTTCTGATGGAGCAACTGGAAACCTGGTTCGACTGGATCGTCATCGATTCTCCTCCGGTACTCCCGCTTGCCGACACCAGCTTGTGGACCCGACTGGCGGATGGAATTCTGTTGGTTACGCGAAAAGGCACCACCGAAAAAAAGCAGTTGCAGCGCGGCCTGGACGCGGTCGAAAAGTCCAAGCTGTTGGGAGCCCTGGTGAATAGCAGCACCACCGCCGCGCATAGCGATTATTACCAGCGCTACGGCTCATCGCTGTCCGAACAATCTAAAGACAAGTAAAGACAAATAAACTTCAACCGCTGTCCCATGTGTTCCAGTACGAATCCCCCCGAAAATTTCTAGCGATCACCAAGCCTCTGGGCCCCTATCCCAACCAAGCAGATTAGCGGAGGACATTGTGCAGGCACGACGTTCTGGAAGTAACGGCATAGCTTTGAGCGCGCTCTCCGATGCGTCATCCAGCGAAGAACGCGTCGTTCTAAACCCGGAAGCCTTCCGGCGAATGATTTCGCTTGAACGAAAAAGAAGCGAGCGTTCGCGGAAGCCGTTCGTACTCTTGCTCCTCGATATGGGCGACCGCCCATCGGATAAGAACGGAAAGATTCTCGGGAAGATTTCGACCGTATTATCCGCTTCCACCCGCGACACCGACGTCACCGGCTGGTACGCCAACGACTGCGTTGTGGGAGTGATGTTCACCGAGCTCGCCGCCGACGATAGTGCCGCGATTCCCAGCACCATCATCGCGCGCGTGACGGACACCTTGCGCAAAAACCTGGCTCTCGAACAATTCAGCCGTCTGAGAATCTCGTTTCACGTTTTCCCCGAGCAGTGGGATCATGAAGACCACACCGGCTCGACCAACCCGACTCTCTATCCCGATCTGTCGCAGCGCGAAGATGGAAGAAAATTATTCCGCGTTCTGAAGCGGCTCATGGACATGGTGGGAAGCGCTCTGGCAATACTTTTTCTCATGCCAGCCTTCCTGGCGATTGCCTGTTCCGTCAAAGCCACGTCCAAGGGACCGATCTTCTTCCGGCAACGGCGGATCGGGCAGCATGGCAAGTCGTTTGTGTTCCTGAAATTTCGATCGATGTTTGTGAACAACGATGCCGCAATCCACAAAGCCTACGTACAAAAACTGATTGCCGGCAAGGCCGACAAGCAGACTTCGAACGGAAGCGGGGAAGGGGTTTACAAGCTGACGCGCGATCCCCGCATCACCCGAGTCGGTTCGTTTTTGCGCAAGACCAGCCTGGACGAACTTCCTCAATTCATCAACGTACTGAAGGGTGAAATGTCTCTGGTCGGACCGCGCCCTCCAGTTCCTTACGAAGTCGAAGCCTATGACATCTGGCATCGCCGGCGGTTGCTCGAAGCCAAGCCCGGAATCACTGGCCTTTGGCAGGTGAGCGGACGCAGCCGCGTGAAGTTCGATGACATGGTTCGTCTCGACCTGCATTACGCCCGCACCTGGTCTCCATGGACCGACGTAAAGATTCTCTGGCGCACCCCCGGGGCGGTTGTCCTCGGCAGCGGCGCGCACTAACCGCATCCTTGCAACCAAACGCCCTTCGCCGAAGCCCAGCCCTCCCTACTTTGTTCGTTTCAGGTGATAAATGACCACCATTGCTAATCCTGTCGTAGAAAAAGAGATACAGCAGCACGAGAATGCAGCTCTGATTAAGTTTGGAGTTGTGGGCTACGGCTACTGGGGGCCCAATGTCGTGCGCAACCTTGACCGCCTGGATCAGACCAAAGTCGTAGCGGTCTGCGACAAGAGCCCGGCGGCACAACGGAAAGTGGCCAAGGCTTATCCTGACGTGCTGGTCACCGACGATCCCGCGGATTTGATGACTTCGCCCGAGATCGACGCCATCGCCGTCGTGACTCCGGTCTGGACACACTATGAGCTGGCCAAAGCGGCTCTGTTAAATGGCAAACATGTGTTCGTGGAGAAGCCCTTCACCAGCAACGCCGCGCAAGCGCAGGAGTTGATCGAACTAGCGGCTCGAAAAAATCTTAAAATCATGGTCGACCACACCTTCCTGTTTACCGGTGCGGTGCAAAAAATTAAACAACTGCTGCAAGACGGCGCGCTGGGCAAGCTTTATTACTACGATTCAACTCGCGTGAATCTGGGGCTGTTTCAACATGACGTCAATGTAGTCTGGGATCTGGCTCCGCACGATCTGGCCATTATCGATTTTCTGCTTCAGCGAACGCCGGAAGCCATTTCTGCGACCGGACAGACTCATCTCAACGGGCACGAAGACGTAGCCTTCCTCACTTTGTATTTTCCAGATAAAGTCATCGCCCACATCAACGTGAATTGGCTTTCTCCCGTGAAAGTTCGCACCACACTGATTGGCGGTGAAAAGAAAATGCTGGTGTGGAACGATCTCGAAGCCGACGAGAAGATCAAGATTTACGACAAGGGCGTCAACATCACCAGCCGGGAAGGCCTCTACAACCTGCTGGTGCACTATCGCTCGGGCGACATGTGGGCTCCGCAAATCGAACAGATCGAAGCCCTGACCCGCGAACTGTCCTACTTCGTCGAATGCATCCTGAAAGATGAAACTCCGGTGAACGATGGGGAAGCTGGCCTGCGCGTGGTGCGAATGCTCGAAGCCGCGAACGCTTCCATCAGCAAGCGCGGAGAACTGGTCTACCTCTGATTCCTGTTTATTTCTGATACATGTCTTCCTCTTCTCCGTCCGCCCGCGAAGTCCAAGGAACTGTGAAACCCAAAGTTCTGGTGGTCACAACCTTTCGTTGGTACCCGACGGCCCGCCTGGCGATGGCTTTAGCCAACGCTGGGTGCGCGGTCGAAATCCTCTGTCCCGCCGGGCACCCGGTGGGCAAAACGAGAGCAGCCGAGAGGATGCATGATTACAACGGCCTGGCCCCAGTGCGCTCCTTGCGGGATGCCATTGCCGAGGCCGCGCCTGATTTGATCGTTCCGGGAGACGATCTCGCCACTCTGAACCTGCATCGCCTTTACGATCTCGAAAAGCGAGACGGGAACTCTACTGGTTGCGATCTGATCGAGCGCTCCCTGGGAGCGGCGGAGAGCTTTCCCATGACCTACGCCAGAACCGCTTTCATGAAACTGGCGGAAGAAGAGGGCATTCGCATTCCCAAAACAGAGGTCATCCAGGATCTGAATGACCTAAAGGATTGGAACGTTCGCAACGGATTCCCCGCGGTTCTAAAGGCAAACGGCACATCCGGGGGTTACGGGGTTCGCGTCGTCAATAGCCTGCAAGACGCTGAACGCGCATTCCGCTTTCTGCAAGCTCCGCCGAGGTTCTTGCGAGCCGCCAAGCACGCTCTGCTTGATCGCGATGCAACCCTGATTTGGCCGTCGCTCCGCCGCCGCCAGTTTGTGGTGAACGCACAAGCATTCGTCGAGGGCAAAGAAGCGACCACAGCGATTGCCTGCTGGCGGGGAAAAGTGCTGGCAGCGATCCATTTCGAGGTTGTCAACAAACGCAGCTCATCGGGGCCCGCTACCGTCGTACGCCGGATCGACAACCCGGAAATGCAGGCTGCCGCCGAAAAAATGGCGCGCCGGCTCAATCTTTCGGGTGTGCATGGTTTTGATTTCATGCTGGAAGAACAGACGGGGCATGCGTATCTGATCGAACTCAATCCCCGCGCCACCCAGGTATGCCACTTGGCGCTGGGAGTCGGACGAGACATTCCTGCAGCGCTGTATGCTGCCGCATCTGGCAAAGAAGCGCAACCAGCACCCGTCGTCACCGAAAAGGACACGATCGCACTGTTTCCGCAGGAATGGACCAGAGATTCCGAAAGCACGTTTCTGCAGACCGCGTACCACGACGTTCCGTGGGAAGAAGCTGAGTTGATTCGAGATTGTGTGAACCATCGTCGCAAGCAGACCTCCTGGTACTCCCGCACTGGCCAGAAGCCAGCGGCTGTGACGATTCGATCGTCCAAACCCGTGACCGCTGCCGCGGAAAATCGCGCGGCTGGCCTCGACTAGGCAGGCACCCATAATGGATACCCAATTTTCCAATCCGGCGAAAAAGCCGCTTTGCATCATGAAATTTGGCGGGACCTCGGTGGGGGACGCCACCCGCATCCGAAAAGTAGTGGAAATCGTTCGCGATGCTGCGCGCGACAGCGAAGTAGTGGTGGTGGTCTCGGCGATGGGCGGCGTGACTAATAGACTGGTTGAAGCAGCGAAACAATCCGAAGCAGGCGAGCGCCAGGCGGTTGCGGCGATTTTTGAAGAACTTCGCGAGCGCCACTACGCGGTCGTCAGCACTCTGATCCATTCGGTCGGATTGCGAAGCCGCGTCAGCCGCGAGCTGAGGCTGGTGTTTGAAGAAGGCGAACGCTTATGCCAGGGCGCGTCTCTCTTGCATGAGATGACCGTGCGCGCCTACGATTCCATCTCCAGTCTGGGAGAACGTTTGTCGGCTCCGCTGGTCGCAGCCGCGCTCGCCGAAGGTCAAGTGAGCGCCGAGGCGATTGTGGCCACCGAAGTGGTCGTGACCGACAGCTGCCACGGATCCGCCGACCCACTGACGGGTCCGACTCGCGAGCGTTGCCAGGCTCGCCTGCTACCGATTTTGCGCGAGGGTATGGTTCCAGTCGTCACCGGATTTATTGGGGCCACCGAAGAAGGCGCGCTCACCACGCTGGGCCGCGGAGGCTCAGACTATTCGGCGACGATTCTCGGCGCAGCACTCGACGCCGACGAAGTCATTATCTGGACCGATGTGGATGGTTTGATGACCGGCGACCCGCGGCTAGTGCCGGGCGCGACCACGATTACCGAAATTTCCTACCGCGAGGCCGCCGAACTGGCGCACTTTGGCGCCAAGGTTTTGCATCCGAAAACTCTGCGTGCGGTCACGCAATGCGGCATTCCTCTGTGGATCCGTAACACATTCTTTCCCGAGCGTCCGGGAACTCGAGTGACTCCTGAGGGATCGTTGACCGATATGGGAGTGAAGGGACTAACTGCAATCACGGACGTCGCGCTGGTAACCGTGGGCGGCCCGGGAATTGTTGGTGTTCCAGACGTTTTGCGCCGCACTTTCGCCGCCACTGCGTCGGTGCGAGCGAATGTGCTTCTCATCTCGCAATCGTCTTCGCAGAACGACATCTGTGTGGTCGTTCCTTCGTCTGTCGCTGCTCGCACGACGGAAGCGTTGCGCCGTGAATTTGCCCAGGATCTGGCGCACGAAAAAGTGGAGCACGTTACGCTCGACATGACCGTCGCCATTGTGACCGTGGTCGGCAAGAACATGCGCGGCGCCGCAACCGTTGGCCGGACCTTTGCCGCGCTGGGCCGGGAGAACGTAAACATTATCGCAATCGCGCAAGGTTCTTCCGAATGCAATATCTCTTTTGTCGCGCGGCAGCAGGATGTCGGCACCGCTCTGACTGCCATTCACCAGGAGTTCCAGCTGGGCGCCTTGAACTCGCGAGCAATTCCCGTCCGCAGCGTGGATGTTGTCCCGGTGGCCTGGCAATACGGTTCGGAGCAGCGCATCGCCACCGCAGACTGACCGCGAACTGACCGCTTCGTTCGACCTCCCGCATTCTCTTAAAACCCACAACTGACATGCGCAGAACAATCTTCAACTATGAATCCACATGTTTGCATCGCGCCCGACGTAAGACTTGGACGGGACGTCAAACTGTCGAAGTTCATCAACCTATACGGTTGCGAAATTGGCGATGAAACCAAGATTGGCGCATTCGTAGAAATTCAGAAGAATGCCAGCGTAGGCAAGCGCTGCAAAATCTCCAGCCACACGTTTGTTTGCGAAGGCGTCACCATTGAAGATCACGTCTTCATCGGTCATGGCGTGATGTTCATCAACGATAGCTATCCGCGGGCGACGGCTCCGGGCGGAACTCTGCAGACCGAGGCCGATTGGAAGGTTGAGCGCACTGTCATCTGCAAGGGAGCGTCGATCGGCTCCGGCGCGACCATCCTCTCGAATCTCAAGATTGGTGAAAACGCCATTGTCGGCGCCGGCAGCGTGGTCACCCGAGACGTACCCGCCAACAGCATCGTGGCCGGGAATCCGGCAAAAGTTTTGCGTTACATCGAACAGACCGTGGAGGTCACAAAGTGAGTGTTTCTCATAGCACGTCCAACAGCATTCCTTTTCTCGATCTGGTCACGCCTCATGTTGAACTGGAGCAGGAACTGACCGAAGTGTTCCGCAAAGCCTTGCGCACCGCGGGATTCATCGGCGGCCCTATGGTGGAAGATTTCGAGAAGGCATTCGCAGCTTTTTGCGAAACCAAATTCTCCGTGGCCGTCAGCAGCGGAACCGACGCGCTGCGCTTTGCGCTCATGGCCAGCGGAGTGAAACCGGGCGACGTCGTGATCACGGTGCCGCACACCTTCATCGCAACCACGGAAGCGATTTCGCAGGCCGGCGCGCTGCCCGAATTTGTCGACATCGACGAGCGCACCTACAACATGGATCCCGGGAAACTCGGCGAATACCTGGAAAAGCAATGCACTGTCGACGATGCCGGAAAGCTGATCAGCCGCCGCAGTGGCCGCCCCGTGACTGCCGTCGTTCCGGTGCATCTCTACGGGCAGATGGCCGATATGGACGCCATTCTGGAATTGGCTGATCGCTATCGTCTCGTGGTGATCGAAGATGCGTGCCAGGCCCACGGCGCCGAGTACTTTTCGCAAAAGCACAATCGCTGGATGAAAGCCGGCTCCATGGGACGCGCCGCGGCATTCAGCTTTTATCCGGGAAAGAATCTGGGCGCGTGCGGAGAAGCGGGCGCAGCCACCACGAACGATCCCGCCATCGCCAAGCACATGAAGATGCTCCGCGATCACGGCCAGGCCACAAAGTACTATCACGACATTGAAGGCTACAACGGCCGCCTGGACGCGATTCAGGCCGGACTGTTGCACGTGAAGCTGGGTCATCTCGGCGAAGTGGAACGCCCAGCGCCGCGAGCGCGCCGCAGAATACGACCGTCTGCTCGAGTCTGCAGACACCGCGCTGGTTCTGCCTTACGAACCGTCGTGGTCGCGAGCTGTCTATCACCTCTATGTCGTCCGCACCGCCGACCGCGAAGGCCTGATGGATCATCTGAAAAAGGCGGGCATCGGCACCGGCATTCACTATCCGATTCCGCTGCACCTGCAGAAAGCCTACGCCGAAATGAACTACCATAAAGGAGACTTCCCGGTTGCCGAAAAGGCCGCCGCGGAAATCGTCTCCCTGCCCATGTTCCCGCAGCTTACGCCGCAACAGCAGAACCGAGTTGTAGAGGAAAGTCTTCGATTCCTGGGGCGCTTCGGTGCTGTCCAGGTAAGCACGCGGGGGAAGTACAGAGAGCGATGCGCGGGGGACCACCCGGAGAGACTGGACGATTCCAGTCCCCCGCTCCAAGAAATCCTTAGTCGTTAAAGACAAAAAATGTCCTCGAGTCTCAAATACGTTGTCATCACGCCGGCGCGAAACGAAGCGCAGTTCATTGAACTGACGCTAAGTCCGTGACTAATCAGACGGTGCTTCCTCGGAAATGGGTTATCGTGAGCGATGGCTCCACGGATGGGACCGATGACATCGTGAAGAAGTACATGGCAGCGGCATCCGTGGATCGAACTGGTACGTATGCCGGAGCGCACTGAACGCCACTTCGCCGCCAAAGTTCACGCGTTTAATGCGGGCTATGCGAAAGTGCGCGAGACCGAGAACGAGGTCATCGTCAGCCTGGACGCGGACATCTCATTCGAGGACGACTATTTTGCCTTTCTGCTCGAGATATTGTCAGCCGACCAAGGCTTGGGATTGGTAGGAACGCCTTTTCGGGAGTTGTCGGGTGAGACCTTACGACTACCGGTTCGTGAACATCGAGCACGTGTCGGGAGCATGCCAGGTGTTTCGCCGCGAATGCTTCGAAGCGATTGGCGGATATACACCCGTGAAGGGCGGATCGATTGATCACATAGCCGTGATTAGCGCGCGAATGAAGGGTTGGAAGACCAGGACATTCACCGAGAAGAGTTGCTTGCACCATCGCACCATGGGGACCGCTGGGCGGAGTTTGCTGCAGTCACGCTTCAAACTCGGCCTCAAAGACTACTCCATGGGCAATCACCCGATCTGGGAGTTCTTCAGAGCCACTCGTCAAATGACTCTGCCACCAGTTTTAACCGGAGGGTTGGCCCTTGCCGCAGGCTATCTTTGGGGAGTCTGTCCGTCAGGTTCCGCGCCCGGTATCACCCGATCTGATTGCTTTCCATCGACGAGAGCAAATGCAACGCTTGAGCAAGTTCATGCGCGGTAACCGCTCCGTCGTCGACGACAAGGTCAGGCCGTCTAGCTATTATGCCTAACAACTGCTCTTTGTAACCCCAGAAGGTAAAGCAAATTTATGTGTGGAATAGTCGGCGTCTTGGGATTTCAGAATAGCGACTTTCGGGTTACGAAGGCGTATCTCGCCCGCCTGCGCGATCAAATGATTCACCGGGGACCGGATGGCGCCGGGCTTTGGATCGACCCTGCCTTAAACGTCGGCTTAGGACACCGCCGGCTCGCGATCGTAGACCTCTCCCCAGAGGCCGACCAGCCGATGTGCAATGAAGATGGAAGCCTCTGGGTCTCTTTCAACGGCGAGATCTACAATCACGCCGAGCTCCGTCAGGAGCTCAACCGCATTCGGCCGCGGCATTGGAAAACCGACCACTCAGATACCGAGGTCATCCTCCACGCATTTGAAGAGTGGGGCATCGACTGCCTGAGCCGGTTTCGCGGCATGTTTGCAATCGCGATTTGGGATGCTCGTTCCCGCGAGATGTGGCTCATCCGCGACCGGATCGGCATCAAGCCGCTCTATTACACGCTGGACAACGGCCGACTGGCGTTCGCATCCGAGATCAAGGCGCTCTTTGCCGATCCCCTCCAGAGTCGCGATATTGACGAAGAGTCGCTGTTCCACTATCTCTCGTTCCTCACGACGCCCGCGCCGCGCACTTTGTACCGGGGAATCCATAAACTTCAGGCCGGGACGTGGTTGCGGGTCCGACCGGACGGGAACGTTCAGCAACGTCGATATTGGGATGTCTGGGACCACACGCAGCCGCTCATAGGCGTTCCGGAGCCCGAGCTTATCGAGCGCCTCATGGCCGAGCTCCGAACCGCGATCCGCCTGCGGAAAATGGCGGACGTTCCAATCGGCGTCTTCCTCTCCGGCGGAATCGATTCCAGTACGAATGCGACTCTGTTCTCGGAGGGCGAGTCCGAGCAAGTACACACCTTCACGGTCGGGTACGATGGCAATTTCGCATCCGCCCCTAACGAGACGGAATACGCTCGCCGCACGGCCGCCAGAGTCGGCGCATCTCATCACGAGAAGCTGTTGAACGTCGATGATGCGATCGGATTCCTCGGGACCATGGCCAGGCTCCAGGACGAGCC
Source organism: uncultured Acidobacteriaceae bacterium (assembly GCA_963801885.1). GTDB lineage: Bacteria > Acidobacteriota > Terriglobia > Terriglobales > Acidobacteriaceae > Sulfotelmatobacter. The sequence continues at coordinate 113,942 of CAWDGL010000005.1, read as the reverse complement.
TCTAGCGGATCCGGTTTGCGTACCCATCTACTATTTATCGAAGTTGGCTAGGGACAACGGATGCATCGTCTGCCAGGCGGGCGAAGGCGCCGATGAACTGTTCTGTGGCTATCCCCTCTGGCTCAGGTTTCTACAACTGCAGAGCGCCGACCGCCTTCCCGTACCTTCCATGATCAAGCGCCTCGGCTTGGGCGCACTCGCGGCCGCCGGCAAGGATCAGACGGTTCATTACGAATGGCTACGACGAGGTGCCAGGGGTGAGCCGGTGTTTTGGGGCGGTGAAGAAGCGTTTACGCACGCCCAGAAACTCCGGTTACTCCACCCCGACTTGCGGAATCGGTTCCGCGATCTCACTTCTTGGGATGCGATTTCGCCGATCCGGGAGCGCTTCCTCGCTAACGCATGGGACAAGTCCGATTTCCACTGGATGTCGTATCTAGACCTGAACCTCCGCCTGCCTGAGTTGCTGCTGATGCGCGTCGATAAAATGAGCATGGGCGTTAGCCTCGAAGCCCGCGTGCCTTTTCTCGATCATAAGTTTGTCGAACTCGCGCTCAGCATACCGGCTAAGGCGAAACTCGGATCCGGAGGGACAAAATATCTTCTCAAGAAGGCTGTTCGCGGATTGTTGCCCGATGAAATCATCGATCGAAAAAAGCAGGGCTTCAACGTCCCGCTCCCGCGAGTGGTTCAACGGCGTACTTGGAACGACCGCGCGAAGCGAGTTGCAGGCCTTCTGCGCCGACACTTCTTTCCTGGATATCAATGAAGTGACGAAGTTGCTGGATAGTCCAGCGCGGGCATCCGCCTGGCCTCTCCTCAACTTCGCGCTGACATTCCGGCAAACTCAACGGGGTGATTTAGTTCCCGCAGCGGTTTAGCTTAGGGATGTTGCCGTACCTCGTAAATTTTTTATCACCGCAGCGCAAATCGTTGCGAGTGAAACGCAGCGAGATGGCTGTAGCATGCTGATTATCAATGCTGATTATCAATGCTGATGACTGGGGCTATGACGCGCATACCACCAGCCGAGCCCTCGCCTGTGTGGAACGTGGTTCCATTTCATCCGTGAGTGCGATGGTGTTCATGGAAGACTCCGAGCGCGCGGCTGCCGTGGCGCGAGACCGCGGAATCGATGCCGGGCTCCATTTGAATCTGGATACGCCTTTTAGCAAAGTTCCCATTAACAGCAACCTGGTCGAACACCAGGCCAGGCTCGCGCGCTTCCTTCATCATCCGTTCTCACGCCCGTTTTTCCATCCCGGATTGGTTCGCTCATTCGAATATGTCGTGTCATCCCAACTGGCTGAGTACGAGCGTTTGTACGGCACGGCACCACGACGGATCGATGGACACCACCATATGCACCTGGCTGCAAACGTGCTTTTCAGCGGGTTAATCCCTCTCGGTACCGTGCTGCGGCCGCATTTTTCCCGGGAACCCGGAGAGAAGCGATTTCGCAACTCTATTTTCCGCTGCTATGCAAAACTGATGGTCGCAAGGAGTCATCGAACGGTCGATGGTCTGTTCGCTCTGCCGCCCCTCGAACCCAAAAGGCTTCTGCAGATCTTCTCCAGGTCTCGTGAGAATACGATTGAAGTTGAGACCCATCCGACCAATCCCGTTGAGTTCGAGTTCTTGACGGGCGGAGCTCTATTTCGATTTCTAGGCGACATACCTTTGTCGCGCCACCATCTCCCCATACCCGCCTGAAATCAGCAGAAGACCAACCTATGCAGACCAGGCAAGCCACCGTCGTAACCGTATTTGCCGAGGCTCTGTCTGCACCGGAAGTTGCATGGAGTCTGCTGGATGCTGGTTTTAATGTGGCGAGCATTGCCCGCCGCGGGCGCGGCTCCGCACTGCGGCATAGTCGCAAAGTGGTTTGCCACGACATTTGTCCCCCCGAACAGGATATGGCGCAGGCCCTCCGCGACATGCTGTCGGTACTGAACTCGTTTGGCGATCGGCATAACGGCCCAATACTCTTGTTTCCGCTGGATGATACAGCGTTGTGGATGTGTAGTGAATTGGCTCCAAACGAGAACTGGATCCTGGTGGGCCCCGACAAATCCAATGCCGAGCTTGCACTTAATAAGTGCCAGCAAACCCGGCTGGCAGGCGAAGCCGGTTTCAAGGTGCCCGAAACCGGTGTCGCCAGTTCGGTCGATCAGGCTACAGCCCTTGGCGAACAGATAGGTTTCCCTCTTGTTCTGAAACCCGTGGAGTGCACTTCAGTGCGGAACGGGCGGAAAATAGGTCGTAGGACACGGATTTGTGCTAACTCAGATGAATTCGAAGCGGCCCTTCGAGAGTGGGATGAAAGCATACCCGTGCTTCTGCAGAAATACATCATTGGAGTCGGGGAAGGTGTGTTTGGACTTGCAACCCCAGAAGGAGTCCAGGCCTGGAGTGCTCATCGTCGCCTGCGAATGATGAATCCCCAAGGCTCAGGCGCCTCTGCCTGTGTATCGATACCTGTGGATGAAAACATACGACAGAAGACCGAGGCCCTCATTGGAAATGCGAAGTGGACAGGGCTATTCATGGTAGAGCTGCTGCGAGACCGGTCGGGGGAAGCATGGTTTGTTGAATTGAATGGCCGGCCTTGGGGCAGCATGGCCCTGGCCCGCCGCCAGGGCCTCGAATATCCCGCTTGGAGCGCGTCCATGGCGCTTGCCCCTGGTTCGCACGTCGGTACCGCCAAATCTCTTTCCCCGGGGCTGGTCTGCCGGAACCTTGGCCGCGAACTTATGTACCTGCTGTTCGTGATTCGTGGTCCAAGATCGAAGGCGATGGTCGACTGGCCATCGTTGTGGACGGCAGTTCGCTCAATCCTTCGAACCAACCGCAGTGAGCGTTATTACAACTGGCGGAGTGACGATAAGAAAGTGTTCTTCGCGGATTGTTTTTACACGTTACGAAATAATTTATTTAAGGTCGAAGGCTGATTCCGCGTGACGATTCTTGCCGTTTGTCATGTTCATTCCAACTTGTCGTATGACGGTAGTTATACGCTCGAAGCGTTGAGTGACAAGTTCCGTCGCGCTGGTTATCGTGCTGTGCTGATCACGGAACATGATCGCGGCTTCTCGCCCGAACGACTGTGCCAGTTACGTCAGTTATGCGACGCAGCCAGCACCAGCGACCTCTTGATGATACCGGGCATTGAGTATAGCGACGCTGCAAATCAAGTCCACATTCTAGTGTGGGGTGACGTTCCGTTCCTGGGTGAAAACCTGCCGACTGGGGAGACACTGCGCAGAGTGAAGGAGGCGGGCGGCGTGGCCGTGCTTGCGCATCCAGTTCGAAAAAACGCCTGGCAGCGTTTCGAGCCAAAGTGGGGAGAGGCGCTCGCGGGAATCGAAGTGTGGAATCGAAAGTATGACGGCTGGGCCCCCAGTCGCATCGCGCAAGATCTACAGCGAAGCGTTGGCGCCATTCCTTTTGTTGGTTTGGACTTCCACACTCAGAAACAGTCCTTCCCGCTTGCGATGGCAATGGACATCGACGCGACGGTGACCGAGCAGGCCGTGCTGGAATGTATTCGCGCCCGTCGAGTCAGCCCCCGAGTGTTTGGATTCGAGGTCGAGGGGCAACTAGTTCGCCGCGCCTTGCCGGTCCTGGGAGCGGCGGAAGCTTCCCGAAAGAAGGCCGCGCGGGCCTCGAAAAAAATGAAATTGCGCGTCTGACTGCCCTATGTCATCAACATCGCAGGTTCCTCATATCGGCGTCTGTATCCTCACCTTCCAGCGGCCTGAATACCTGTGCCGAGCATTGAGGGCGTTGCTGGCACAGCAGACCGGAGACCTCTTCACCTATTCGGTCGTGGTCGTGGACAACGATGGCGAGGCCTCGGCCAGACGAGTTGTATCCGACTTTACGTCTCTCGGCGGGCATCCCGTGACATTCGTGGTCGAGCCACAGAAGAACATCGCGTGTGCCCGCAACGCTGCGGTGTTGCACGCATCCGGGGATTACATCGCATTTGTCGACGACGATGAATACCCGGCTCAGGATTGGCTTCTCAAATTATTCCAGACCTGTAAAGGCGCTAATGTGGATGGCGTCCTGGGGCCGGTAAGACCCTATTTTGATTGCGCCCCTCCCGCTTGGGTCACGAAAGGAAGATTTTTCGAAAGGCCATCGCATCCGACGGGCATGGTATTACAGTGGTCGCAGACCCGTACTGGGAATGTGCTCTTCTCGCGGCGAATTTTGCCAGAAAACGAAGCGCCGTTCCGTGTTGAAATTGGGACCGCCGGAAGCGATATGGATTTCTTTCGGAGGTTAATGGAACGAGGTCGAAGATTCATTTGGTGTGAAGAGGCGGTCGTTTTTGAAGTCGTCCCGCCCTCACGGTGCCGGCTGAGTTACCTATTGAGACGCGCCCTGATGCGTGGCAGCAAGTTTCACAACCATCCTGTCAACCGGATGAAGAATGCCGTCACGTCCCTGATCGCTGTTCCCACCTACATCATTGCTCTGCCATTCCTAGCGTTGCTCGGCGCACACGTTTTTATAAAATATTTGATCAAGCTCTGCGATCACTTCGCCCGGCTCCTCGGCTTTGTTGGCATTGAGCTCGTAGGGCAGAGGCCAACCTAGCAGGCTCCGCCAGGGCATGCCTCGATCCTGCCCGGCATCGTTGGCACGAATAGCGAAAAGCGCGACTGACTGGGGGCAGGAGTGATTCTTGTGGAAGAATTAACGACAAGCTTGTGGTAGCAATGGAGAGGTCGCTGGTGGCTAAGGCAGTGGCCGGTTCGCCGGCCATGATGGGTCATCCCATCCGGAGGGTTCGAGTCCCTTCCCTCTCCGCCAATTCTAACTGCCCTGAGATGGGCAACCCGATCATTACAAACTTCAATATCATGGTTTCCGGAATATGACAAAGTTGATTGACGTTTGCGGCAGAGCGATCCGTGTTCAAGGCGGAATTGTCCGTATTGCGCGGCCACATGGCGACCGATACCGGTTCTTAGACGACCCCGCGCCGATTATTGACGGATTGCGCAAGTTTGGCGAACGGGTGGATCTGTTCTCTTTCGCCCAACGGCTACCGGAGAGTACGGCGAAATTCTCGTACCTCGTGGAATGGGGCAACCTCGCCGTGCTACCCGTATCGACGTTTGACAATTGGTGGACGAAGCAAATTGGATTCAAAGCCAGGAACAAGGCGAAACAAGCGGAGAAGAATGGTGTCGTAATGCGGGAAGTACCCTTCAGCGACTCATTAGTTGCCGGAATCCATGGGATCTACAATGAATGCCCAATCCGGCAGCGGCGACGTTACCCCCATTACGGGAAGAATCTCGAGACTGTATATCGCGAAGAGGCGACATTCCTGGACAGCAGCATCTTTATTGGCGCGTTTTTTGAGGACAAGCTCATCGGTTTCGTGAAGTTAGTGGCGGACGAGAGCTTCACTCAGGCAGGGCTAATGAATATTGTTTCAATGATCAAGCACAGGGACAAAGTGCCCCAGAACGCCCTGATTGCTCATGCCGTTCGAGCCTGCGCGAGCCGGAGCATCCAATATCTCGTGTATTCCACATTCGATTACGGGGCGGGAAGAAAAGAGCAGGATGGATTACGTGACTTTAAGGAGCGTAATGGCTTTCAGCGGGTAGATACGCCGCAATACTACGTTCCTTTAACGGCACTGGGGCGGGCCGCCTTTCGCCTGGGACTTCACCACAGGGTGGCCGACCGCGTTCCGGAGGCTGTGGCGTCTAGGCTTCGCGAGCTTCGCGCTCGCTGGTACAAGCGAAAGTATCGTCTGGTAGAGGCACTCTAGGTGCCGGGTATCGTAGGATTAGTTACAAAAATTCCCAGGGAGCGTGCCGAGGAAAAGATAGCCGCCATGGTTGGCGCCCTCCGCCACGAGTCCTTTTACACAACTGGGACATGGAGTGATGCGGAATTAGGGGTGTATGTCGGATGGGTGGCCCGCGAGGGTTCGTTCTCGGCGAATATGCCACTCCGTGACGCGCGCAACGAGAGCGTGCTTGTCTTCTCGGGCGAGGACTACTCAAGGTGCGCTGCCTCGGCCCACGAGGTAGTGCGATCCGGGGCGCAGAATGTCGCCGGTTATCTCCTCCAACGCTCGCACGACGATGACACATTTCCGGCAAGCCTGAACGGTCGCTTCCAGGGGCTTTTGGTTGATCGTGCACGGGGTTGCGCGCGGCTATTCAATGATCGATATGGAATGCATCGCCTGTACTATCACGAATCCGCTGATGCATTCTACTTCGCCGCGGAAGCCAAGGCGATCCTGGGTGTGTGCCCCGAACTTCGCCGGGCGGACCCCCGGGGGGTGGGGGATCTGGTTTCGTGCGGTTGTGTACTTGAGAATCGTTCGCTGTTCGAGGGCATCAAGGTTCTGCCGCCCGGGTCGGCGTGGACCTTCCGGCCGGACGCCTCGGTCCAAAAGTCTTTTTATTTCCAGCCACGGGAATGGGAAGAACAGACAGTATTGGAACACGAGGCATACTATGAAGAACTAAAGTGTGTTTTCACTCGCAATCTGCCACGTTATTTCGAAGGCAGGGAGCGTATCGGGATGTCGTTGACCGGTGGATTCGACACCCGAATGGTGATGGCGTGGCAGAAACGCCCGGCGGGATCACTTCCGTGTTACACGTTCGGAAGCGCGTTCCGTGAGAATCGGGATGTCACTGTCGCGCGGAGGGTCGCCCGTGTCTGCGACCAGCCGCACCAAGTAATCGTAGCCGGTGCCGATCTGCTGCGAAACTTTGCCAGATATGCCGAACGGACGGTGTATCTGACCGACGGCTGTACGAGCGTTAACCATGCTCCCGTTCTCTATTCCAATGAGAATGCGCGAGCGATCGCACCCGTAAGAATGACCGGGAACTATGGCGATCAGATAATCCTGCGGTTTAGGGCTTTCAAGCCCTCGAGACTGACGCCCAGTTTGTTCCATCCCGACTTTGCCGTCCACGTCAACGCCGGCGTCGAGGCGTATCGTGCCGCAACCGATACGCACCCCCTTACATTCGCAGCCTTTCGTCAAGCACCTTGGTTTCATTACGGACTGGCGGCACTCGAGCACACTCAGCTCACTCTGCGCACGCCATTCCTGGATAACGACTTCGTGCGTACCAATTACAGGGCGCCGCAGTCGGCATTGACAAGCAACGAGATGCGCTTACGCTTGATCGCAGAAGGCAATCCCGCCCTTCGGCAAATAGCGACGGACCGCGCCAGCAATAGCTCCATCGGAATTACCGCAGCCGTGGTCCACGCTTATCATGAGCTGACCTTCAAGGCGGAATACGCATATGACTATGGTATGCCGCCACTCGCGGCCCGGGCCGACCATCTGGTCTCATGGTTGCACCTGGAACGGCTCTTCCTCGGTCGTCATAAGTACTACCATTTTCGAGTCTGGTATCGAGACGCCCTTTCAAAGTATGTACGCGAGATGCTGCTTGATGAACGCACGCTTTCCCGACCCTACTGGGATCGCCGCGCCGTTGAGGCAGTCGTCCACGGTCACCTTGAGGAAGGCAGAAATTACACCAGTGAGATTCACACACTGCTCACGGTAGAGTTGATTCACCGCCTTTTCATCGACAGCAGATAACACGCCGGCCCGGCAGTCTTCCCGGTCGCACTACCGACAGAGAAATTCTTTCGAACCAATCGCACCGCGCGATTTTGATTGCGCATAGGGCTGACAACTAGAGACGCGCACAGCTCGAGTTCGACCTCATCAGACCCGGAAAGGACCCCAGATGCAAAGCCAAAACAGCCAAAACTTGGGTGGAAGCGATGCTGGAACATTGAGAGTAAAAGACGAGCCAATGTCAATGCCTATTGAACTCTGCACTCTGGCGGGAAGTCAGTTGTCGAGCGTCAAACCAAAACCAAGAGACCTCTCTCGCGATACGGCCATTGACTTCACAAAGGGCGCTCTGGTGCTGTTTATGGTTCTATACCATTGGCTTAACTACTTTGTTGGACCCCACGGTCAATATTATGACTACCTTCGCTTCTTGACTCCTTCCTTTATCTTCATCACCGGCTTCATGATCTCGCAGATCCAATTGCGTCGCTACGAGAACAGCGGTCGGAGCTTGTCCAAGCGCTTATTCGTCCGGGGGTTTAAGCTTCTCATCGTCTTTCTGGTTTTGAACGCGCTCGTCTACGCCGCTCTACCTCGCGAACATGTCTCGTATTCACTTTGGGGGAAATCGCTGGGGAATCTTAGTTGGGCGGCATTTGTAGTCGGGACTTCAAGGACGGCTGATGGGCAAAAAAGCGTCATATTTAACATTCTTGTTCCTATCGCCTATCTGCTCATTGTGTCGGCGGGGGTAGTATTAGCCAAGCGGGTAAGATATGCTTTTTATTGCACACTGTCTGTCTTAATCGCAGCGGTCATATCCATCAGGTTCTGGAACTTAGAGAATTCTTATCTTGATTTACTGACGGTTGGTGTTTTGGGGGTTGTAGTTGGGTTTGCCGGAAGGGAGCGGATATCATCTCTCGTAAGCCATCCGTACATACTAACTGCATTGTATTGCCTGTTCTTAGCTGCTGTCACAATTTGGGGCGTACCACTTCCGTTAGAAATAGCGAGCGTGATCCTGACCACGGCGCTCCTGTACACCGCGGGCAGCCGGCTGGCGACAGCGGGGCCGGCACGGCGACGCACCATTTTGCTCGGGAAGTACTCGTTGCTAGGCTACATCGCGCAAATTGCGATCTTGCAGGGACTGAGGAGGATTTCTTGGTTATCTCAGCACGGCGTCGGCGCCGCGCTCGCCGCTCTGCTGTTGGGCGTGCTGCTAACTGTGGCGATCGTGGAAGCCGTGGATGCTGCAAGACAGAGGTCCAAGATAGCTAACGACTTGTACCGGTTCGTTTTCGCGTAAGGCGTGAGCAACTCGGTTCTGCACCCAACTAGCCGGACCCTGGATCGGAACACGGGACAACAGGAACGTTGCGTGAATAAGATGCTCGAGCCGCGTGTTCTGCGTCACCTTAGGATCGGCTAGCTCAAGCGGCGGTTCTGAAGAGAAACCGAGGCGGCGAGAGCATAGCCCGAGCGGGAAATACGCACCTAACGAGCTTCTGAATGCAACCAGCTGTAGCTTCTCTCATTTGCGAAATCGGCATCGCGGGCCTCTTCTTTCTCGATCGAGGGGAGAAAACTCGGGTTTCCATGGCCCTTGTGATTCCGGCTGTGTGGATGTTCCTGAACACTACGCATCCTCTATCGTGGTGGCTCGCCCCAAACGGAGGAGGGGCTGGCATGAGCCAGGCTTATGTCGACGGAAGTCCTTTTGACATGAGTGTCAGCGTCATCCTACAGTTAGCAGCGCTGATCGTGCTGTATTGCAAAAGGGACAAGGTCGGGCCAATGCTGCGAAAGAACAGCCTGATCCTGGTGTATTTTTCGTTCTGTCTGGTCAGCGTTCTCTGGTCGGACTTTCCTTTCGTTACGTTTAAACGATGGATCAAAGCACTCGGCGACGTCGAAATGGTCCTCGTCATTCTCGCCGAGTTAGACCCGTTCGCTGCCCTGACGCGTATCCTCACCCGAATGGGTTTTTTCCTCTTTCCATTGTCGATCCTGTTCATCAGATTCTATCCCCAGCTCGGCCGAAGGCCAACCAATAGCTGGACGCAGGAACCCGTCGGAGTGACCTCACAGAAGAACGAGCTCGGCATCATGTGCATGATATATGGAGTCTTTTTCCTCTGGATGCTCCTGTCTGTTTATCGCGAGCGGAAGCGTCGCGGCCGATGGCGCCGCATGCTGGCCTACGGAACGATCATAGCGATCAGTATATACCTGCTCAACCTGTGCAACTCCACCACCTCCATGGTGGGCTATGCGTCATCCGCGGGTGTGTTGTGGCTAGCGAGCCGCCGTCCGGTGAGACCCGCGCTTGTGCACTTGGCTGTTCTCGGTGTGCTTGGCGCTTAGCTGTAGTTGCCCTGTTTTTCGATCCCGGCGGAGGTATGGTCCAGTCGTTGGGAAAGGACCCCTCGCTTACCGGGCGGAAGGAGATCTGGGCCTTGGTCCTGAGCCTGCATACAAACCCGTTGATCGGAACGGGTTTCGAGACCTTTTGGCTCGGGTCGCGACTCGAATTCATGCGTCAAGCGCTACCCAATGAAATCATCAACGAGGCGCACAACGGCTACGTTGAGGTTTATTTGAATCTTGGCTGGGCGGGAATTTGCTTTATAGCCCTTCTGCTAGGAACTGGATACAAAAGGATCACTTCGCACATTCGTCAAGACCCTGAACAGGGTTGCCTGTTTCTTGGATTTCTTATCTGTGCACTGTTCTATGAGTTCAGTGAGGCGGGATTCAGGTTCAATACCGCCTCTTGGTTCTTGTTGCTCCTGGTCATCATCGGCGCCCGGCAGGCCGTGTCGTTGGCAAATAGCCGTAGACCGGGCCGGCTCAGACCGGCAAACATTGCGTCTGATAAGAAGCCGGCGTATGTGACGCAGGGCGCCAGCCTAATCCGCTCACTGAGTAAGCGAAAAAGATTCAGACGAGCCGAGTCCCTTGCCGCCACTTTGGCGTGCGGCAAGAGGAAGGCATCGAAATAACATGGATGCCGACTTGGACGTCATTGATGGCAGAACTTAAAGAAGACAGCCAGACTGGACCTGTCGGGCGGACAACGCTGACGCCCTTTGAAATCAACAACAGACTTTAGGCGAAACGGCGATTATGGACGGGATGATATGAAGTCGGTTACGCATATTGTTGATAGGGCAACAATGCAATCCAGAGAATGTGAGCATTTCCTTGGTCAGCTTTAATCACGCGGCGGCGCTCGCCAAACTCCATGATGTTACTCTGGTCGCCCACTCCTCAGTTGAGGCTCCTCTGCGGCGCTCGAAGGCGCAGTTTCGGTCGATCGAGGTGGTCAGGACGCCACTGCTCGACCGCATCTTTAACTGGGGTTTACGGTGGATATTCAAATACAACTATGACAGCCAGGCGTTGACTGGTTTCAGGTATCCGTTATCTGTTGCTTTTGAATGGCACGCCTGGCGAAAGTTGCGGCGCCGCATCCGTGCGGGTGAGTATGACGTCGTTCTACGCCTCAACCCGATGTCACCGGCGCTGCCCAGTCCGTTCGCTTTTTTCCTACGCAAGGGGCCGATCCCCTTCGTTATCGGGCCTCTCAACGGAGGGTTGAGCTCCGCACCCGGTTTTAGCCAGCCGGACGAAAAGAACTTTAGCCTGAGGAATCTGTACCGGTTCATGCCTTTTTCACGGTCCACGTATCGTTGCGCGTCGGCAATCATCCTCGCTGCGTCCCACATGCGGAACGAGTTCGGCGCGTATCGCGACAAGTTATTTTTTATTCCTGAGAATGGCATTGCACGATCCCAGTGTCTTCCCGACTCGCGCAAGCCGGAGCCTGGCGCCAAACTTGAGCTAATTTTCGTGGGCGGCTTGGTTCGCCGAAAGGCCTGCTATCTCGGCGTGCGCGGCGCTGCTTCACTTCTGCGGAGCAACGCAGCACACTTTACAATTATCGGCGACGGCCCCGAGCGAACAACCTCGAGGAACTTGTGCGATCGCTTGGTGTCGAGACAAACGTGGATTTGCCAGGGTGGCTGGAGCACGCGGAGGTTCTCAAACGATTGCGTTCTGCGGATGTGGTAGTGCTGCCAGCAATTCGCGAGGGAGGCGGCGGCGTGGTCTTTGAGGGTCTCGCGAACGGCTGCGTCCCCGTGATCCTGGACTATGGAGGCCCCGGGGATATTGTCCATCCCGAGGTGGGGTACAAAATCCCAGCTACCAACGAGGATGATGTAGTGACAGAGATCGAAAAGGTCTTGAGTGAACTTGCAGATAATCGGGAGCTTCTCCGGCGCCTCCGGCGGCAAGGGATGACCTATGCGCAGGAATCTTGACGTGGGAAGCGAAGGCAAAGAGTTCGACTCAGGTGCTGAATTGGGTTGTGGGCCGGGGCCCGAAACCAGACCTTCCGTCATCCAGAATGGCGAGGGTTAAGTGTGTGATCGACACTGAGGCCGCCGGCGAGGCGAGGTTTCCCCGCGATGTCGCAACAGGTGTTTGACGATTCGATCGTCCATACTCCAGAAACAAGATTTCCAAAGCACCGACCAAATTCCGCGAGGTCCTCGATGAGGAACTCCTACGCAGAGCATTGAGCCATAAGGTTGTCGGAAGTCCGATAGGACGGAAAAACTGAAATGAGTGCCAAGACTGATTCTGCAAACCTCGACTTTCTCCGTGCCTACGCTGTTTTGACAGTATATTTCGGCCATGCCCTGCAGGTGTTCCATATCGAGAAAATATTTGGACGAGTCACTATCTATGACTTCGCGCAAACCGGTGTCCTCATTTTCTTTGTTCACACCAGTCTAGTCTTGATGCTGTCGTTAGAGCGCATCCGTATCGCTCCATCTTGGCGGTTGTTTAAAGTTTTTTATATTCGGCGGGCATTTCGCATTTATCCGCTCAGTATTGCGACGGTCCTTGTAATGCTCGCAGCACATGTGCCAGCCTTTCCCGACCTCGGCTTTTCCCGTCCTGGGATTGTTGCCTTGCTCTCAAACCTAACCCTTACCCAAAATGTAACAAGGAGTGGATCGTATCCGGCGGTGCTATGGAGTTTGCCCTACGAAGTACAGATGTACATTGTCCTTCCCTTTCTTTTTGTTATCGTCCGGCGCTTTTCTTCTTCGTGGCTCCCGATTTGCCTGTGGGCTTTCGATGTAGTCTTGATTGTCGCCATGTGGATAGTAACTCCGGCAAATGCGCAGGAGTGGCTCAAGGGGATACCTCTCGTACTCCAATACACGCCGTGCTTTCTTGCCGGGATCATTGGATATCGACTGTGGTCTGCAATGCGAAGGACATTGCCGTTTTTCGGGTGGCCCATTGTGATAACCTCCTGCGTTGCGCTAAGGGTGCTCGCAGGCGCGACCTCAGTCCCCCACGCAACGACACTTTCAAAGTGGCTTGCGTGCCTGATACTAGGTCTTACGGTTTCGCGCTTTCGTGAGATAGGGAGTGGTTGGATTCGCACCTTTGCGGCAATCGTTGCCAAGTACTCATATGGAATCTACTTAAGCCATTCCACGGCATTCTGGGTTGCGTTCATTCTGTTAAGAAATAAGCACTTCTGGATACAAGGAGGGGTATGTTTAGCATTATCAGTTTTAATTCCACTCGCAATGTATCACGGGGTAGAGGAAAAACCAATGATTACTGTCGGTCTTCGGCTCGCAGCAGCAAGTGCTAAATCAGTGGCTGTGACCGCGACGTTGGATCGGAGCGGTAAGAACGGCCAAGTTACCGATGCCTTGCAAGCTCACGAAGTACCGGCTGTCAATGAAGCTATCTTCAAGCTCGATGAACATTTTCCAGGATCATCTGATTCGCCGCTACCTAACAACGGTTTGCGACGGGTTCTGTAGGTTTATGACGTTTTGACTTCTTAGGAGTAAAGGATGCATATCCCTAAGCCAAAAAAAGTGATGGTCGTCATCGGAACTCGGCCCGAGGCAATCAAGCTGGCGCCGGTGGTGCTGGAGTTGCGGAAACATTGTGAGAGCTTTTCGACCCAGATTTGTGTCACCGGGCAGCACCGGGAAATGCTTGATCAGATGTTACAAGTTTTCGGTCTGCGGCCCGACCATGACCTTGGGGTCATGAAGGCGGGACAAAGTCTTGCAGACGTGACTGCAGCCTGTGTGACCGGGATGGACGGAGTCCTGAGGCGGGAATGTCCCGACCTGGTGCTTGTGCAGGGAGACACAACTACAACCCTGGCCGCCTCGCTTGCTGCGTACTATTGCCATATTCCTGTTGGGCATGTCGAAGCCGGCCTGCGGACCGGGAAGAAAAATGATCCGTTCCCAGAAGAGGTCAACCGCTGCCTCACGACCCACATGGCGGACTTTCATTTCGCTCCCACCGAAGTCTCGCGGAAGAACCTGCTCCTCGAAGGAGTAAATCCGAACAACATATGCGTTACAGGGAACACGGTTGTTGATGCCCTGTTACTCACACAGGCACGTTTGCGTAAGGAACCGAGCCTCGCCGTCGACTGCTTGGGCGCGACCGACGGCTTGCGCATTATCCTGGTAACGGCTCACCGAAGAGAGAGTTTCGGCCTCCCCTTTCGCCGAATCTGCGAAGCGATTCGAGCGATTGCAGAGAGACGACGCGATGTCCTGGTCGTGTATCCCGTTCACTTGAACCCTAACGTTCAGGCACCGGTACGTGAGATTCTCGATGGAGTGCCCAACATCAAGCTGCTTGCCCCCCTGGACTACGTCTCCTTTGTTGCCTGTATGCAGCGTGCTGATATCTTGCTCACAGACTCCGGAGGGATTCAGGAAGAGGGACCGGCCTTGGGCAAGCCGGTTCTGGTAATGCGCGAAGTCTCAGAACGACCCGAAGCGATTGCTGCCGGAACCGCGTGCCTTACCGGTACTGATCCTGATGTTATTTTTCAAGCCGTCAGTTCGCTTCTTGACGACTCTGCTCGATACAACTGGATGAGCAGTCGGCCCAACCCCTATGGCGCCGGCGATGCCTCCGAGCGAATCGTCAAATTCCTCACAGCGCAGCTGATAGCGCCTGCAGCCGGCAACGATGTGGATTTGTTGGGTGTCGAATCGAGTTCATCCCGTTGATGTCGGTGACTACGTATCTCCGCCTAGGAAACGGAATGATCCCGTTTGACCCGAGCGGCGCTTTTCACCCAGTAGCCGAAGGGGGCGAATTGCGCCGGCTCGCGGTTCGAGGCGCGGCCGCGACGCTCTCGGTCGCGGCTCTCTCGCTGGGCCTACGCGTAATCGGCACCGTGCTCTTAGCCAGGTTGCTGACGCCTAGCGATTTCGGCGTTGTGGCGATGGTCACAACGTTCAGTCTGCTACTGATGAGCTTCGGCACAAGTGGCTTGAGTGAGGCTGTCATTCAACGTGAAGAGATCAACGAATCTCAGGCTAGCAATCTTTTCTGGATTACCTGCGTGATCGGGCTGATCTTGACGCTCGGGTTTGCCGCGGCAGGGCCCCTGCTCGCCCGATTCTTCCGAAATGCGCTGGTTGTACCCGTCACGGCCGGGACATCGATCGCGATTTTCGTTAACGGAGCCGGCACCGTGCACTCGGCTCTCCTCAAGCGAGCGATGCGGTTCACCGCCGTTTCCGCCAATGATCTTGTTGCTCTTGTGGCCTATACCGCTGTTGCAATCGTGCTGGCGTTGAGAGGGTGGGGATATTGGGCGCTGGTAGGGGCGATCGTCGCACAGGTGCTCAGCTTGACAATCGGAGCGTTCTGGCTATGCAGGTGGATTCCGAGCCTACCACGGTGGGGAGTAGGGACCCGCTCCTTCTTAGGATTCGCCGCAACAGTGTATGGCCAGGTTCAGCGCGAACTATTTTACGAGAAACTTCGACAATCTTCTGGTGGGCTGGCGATTTAATGCGGCGGCTCTTGGACTCTACAAGAAGGCATATGATTTATTCGCCCTTACGGCTAGCCAGCTCACCGCACCCCTCGACAACGTCGCGCTGGCTGCGTTGAGCCGACTGAATCAGGATCCACGCCCGCTTCAAGCGGTATCTGGCCAATTCGCTTGGAATGATCGCATTCGTCGGGTTGGCAGTGAGTGGCGATCTTACTTTGGTTGGCAGGCATGTGGTGCGGCTCGTACTCGGGCCCCAATGGTCGGAGGCCGGCAGAATCTTCCAGCTGTTCGGACCTGGAATCGCAGGCCTGCTGCTCGCTAGCACCGTTGGCTGGATCCACCTTTCCATCGGGAAACCGGGACGCTGGCTTCGTTGGACGGTGATCGAGTCAAGTGCTACAGCATTGTTGTTTATTCTGGCATTGCCGTGGGGCGCCGCGGGAATCGCGTTGGCATGGAGCGTCTCCTACTGGACCCTTCTCATTCCGTCCTTCTGGTATGCTGGCCGGCCGATCGGGTTTGGCATTACAGCTTTCGTAGGCGCTGTGTGGAGGTATGCCGCTGCATCGTTGTTGGCGTGCTTTGGAACGGCAGCGATCTTCCGAGGCACGGCGGTGTGGGCTCGTCCAGCAGGCGCGGGCGCCGCGCTGGAGGCAAGCATCATTATTTCATCGACATTTCTCATCCTTTACCTCGGTGGTGTAATCCTGTTGCACTTCGGTTTTGCGCCTTTCCGCCAAGTTGCGAGCGTTCTACGGGAACTCGCCCCCAGACGAATCGCCACGCGTCCGGTCGTCGAGCCTGTCGGGGAATACAAGTGAGCCAGCAGGCGCACAGAGGGGCGGTCAGCTACCTTGCCCGGGCACGGCAGCGGATTGCAGGGGAGGCAACGAGGGCCCTATTCAGAAGGCAACTCGCCATACAAACCCCGGTTCCCCTAGTTTCCTTTACTTTCGATGACTTCCCCCGGTCGGCATTCCTTGAGGCTGGTTCGATCCTGACGCGATATGGTGTCCGGGGAACATACTACGCATCGTTAGGCCTTATGGGAAAGCAATCTACGATGGGGCCGATGTACCAGCCGGAGGATCTCAAGGAACTTGCGCGATTGGGGCACGAACTCGGATGCCACACGTTTGGGCATTGCCATTCCTGGAACACCCCTCCTGACATATATGAGAAAGCAATCATCGATAATCAGAAGGCTCTCAATGAAGTGCTCCCTGGGACGCCGTTTCAAAGTTTCTCTTACCCCTTCAGTGGGCCTCGGCTGGCGGTGAAGCGGGTCGCAGCCAGCCACTTCTTATGCTGTCGCGGGGGTGGCCTTCGAGCCGGGCGCTTTCTTCTTCGGCATCACCCGGGAGGGCAGACATTCAACTCCGGAACCACAGATCTTAACTTGCTTTGTGCGTTTTTCCTGGAACAGAGCCGCGAAACTCCCGAGGCGGTGAAGCGCTTGATCGATCAGAATGCCAGAGCGCGGGGATGGCTGATTTTTGCCACCCACGATGTTCGTGACGCGCCTAGCCGGTTCGGGTGCACGCCCGCTTTCTTCGAGCGGGTCGTGCAATGGTCCTTAGAATCGGGAGCGCGGATCCTTCCTGTTGTGGAGGCTTTGGAAGTGCTCAAAGCCTCGCAGCGGAAGCAGGCAGGGATGCTCCGTTGATGCTGCCAGCTGTCAGTTAACCACAGCCGCGAGGCCGGTTGGTGCGGCCGGGGGGGTGGCACCGACACCATACGGGTAAGCTCCCATATCCGGTGCGCTCCCGGTCAATACTTTCACCCCATCCGACTTGCTATAGAGCCAGACAGAATCTCCGTTCGACCAACTGGTGGGGCTCGCGAGCGTGAGCGTGTTCTTGGAATAGTTAACCGCCGTAATGCAGACGTGATTGCTGACGGTAGTGACCGAGATGCAATCAGGGCTTACAGTCGAAAAGGCATTGGAAAGTCCGTAACTGTCTTGAAAATATGAGGCATCGTTCACAACAAGTGTTGTACTATCGCTTCCAGATCCGTTGGCGGTGGCAAGGTAAGTTCCTGCGGCGATGGCCGCCGACCCTGCTTGCAGGTTAAAGTTTGTCCCGGTGCTAACGAATAGCGGGTCATTCGTTGGGGAATGGCCGATGTATCCGAGCTTGTTTCCGATGTCGCTCGTCCATGATCCTGATTCGTAAGCGTGGCTGAAAAGAGCGCAATTCGAGGAGCCGCTGGCACTGCAGTAGGCGAGGTTATAGCCGGTATTGAACGGGTTCGCGTCTGACCCAGAATCGGCCGCCACGGGGTTCGCGATTCCTGTTACAGTCTGCGCCGAGGGGAAGTACCAAACGTTGTTGAGGTCGGCCCAGTTCTTCATCGGATAGGTGTCAGTGAAAAAATTGTCCCCTCCGCCAGCGCACGAACTGCACAGAAAGCCGACATCGTAGTAGGTGTTGTTATAAATCGACAAATGATTCCAGCCGTAGCCGGACGTGTTGCCGGAGCCAATGTGATTTACGAGGTTATAGCGATAGATCATGACTCCGCCGCAGGCTCCCAGACAAGGCGAGTATTCACCTTGATTCAGGATTCCCTTCGCGTTCGGCCCGATGCCGTTGTATTGATAATTCCCCTCGACTACATATCTCCGCCGTGGTGACGTTCGGACTCCAGTAGAACCCATCCGTGTGATGGTTGCCCCCGGCCTCCGTCTCGTATTGATCGTGGACGTTGTTGTTGCGGATGATGAAATTGGTCTGATCGCCGCAGCAGAAGCCAAGCGTGTAGTGCGAGAGGTCGTTGTTTTCTTCTAGAATGTAACTCGAACTGCTATCGAGTTCAATGCCGTTGCCCTCGTAATTCGTACCGTTGCCCGCCTGCGCCACAGTGACGCCAGAGTAAGAGAGGGTGTTTCCCTGGATGTAAATATGGCTGTTCCCACCGCCCGAGATCATGCCATTGCTGACACCACGACCGCAGGCGTACATGACGCTGTGCCGAATGTAGATATCGGTTGCACTGCTAGCCAAGCTGACGCACGCCGCCGTCGTGGGCGCGGCTGTGTTCGCGATGAAAAATCCGCAGGTCGCAGTTGTTACCGTGCCTTGCTTCTCAGGGCAGTTCCCGATTAACTGGTGTGCGAATTGAGCGTGAAACCCAAAACGGAGACAATATCCGATCCGTTTACGGTAATGGTTTTGTAATTGCCAGCCGTCCCCGCCGGTACCGTGACATTCTCGTCATACGTCCCGGCGTAGACCGTGCAGGTGTCGCCGGCGGACATTGCGCTGGCGCAAGATTGAATGGTTGTGTAGTTCCCGCCACCGCCCGCCTTGACGGTGTAATTCGTCGCAGCGGCGGCGGAAATTGCCAATAAGAAAATGCAGCAGATCGTCTCTCTAAAAGTTCTCATAGGGGAAGGTTTCATTCTGATTCAGGGTACCACCCGCCCCGAGACCCCGGTCAATGCACGAAAGTACACATTCCTCGAGGGTTAAAACCTCTGAGGTTTGTCCCGATGGTCGGACTCCTCCTTGTGTACCTCTGGTGATCGCTTTATAAATGACGTGGCGGCACTTGTGCCGTCAAGGCCGTCCCGCCGAAGTTGATTGTCCTCTGGGCGGCCAGCGGTTTCGCCAGCATCTGAATCCATTCAGGACACCGGATTTTGTCCGTTGTTAGTCTGGGGGTGCCCAGCAGATGGAAAAAAGTGTGCTCACTTCCGGGTGCAACACGGGCCAAAATAGACCTGATTGAGTGTGCGCTAAAAATGACATTGCAAGCACCGCACCTTGGGCGAAAATACGGCTGGAGGGGCGTAACAACCACGACGTGGGGCGATGAAGATGGACTGTTTAGCGGAAACCTGTACATTGGTAGTCTCCGTATGCCACTAGGGGTCGGAACCGAACACGAAACGGCGTGGTCCCGTTGGTGCAAAAATGCCGCTGAACGCCCGAATTCCGAGGCAATCATTCACTGGACTGCGGGGGAGGCCCCTTTTCGGTGGACCTTTTCAACTTTGCTAGCGGCCGCGGAGGAGTATGCATCGTGTTTGGTGGAGCGAGGGGTGCGGCGCGGCGATGTCTGCGCCATTATCCTGCGTCACAATAGCCAACTCTATCCGTTATACTTGGCGGTTTGCGCGGCGGGCGCCATTCCGGCAATTTTGGCCTATCCGAATCCCCGGCTCCATCCTGATAAGTTCCGGCAAGGCATCGAGGGCATGTCACGCCGTTCCGGCCTTGACTGGATCCTCACTGAGCGGGAACTGCAGCCTGTCCTGGAACCCCTTGTCACAGGTTCCGGGAGCACAATTAAGGGACTACATTTCCCGCTGGAATGGCAGGCCCACCGTGAAGATAGCCAACTGCTCCGAGAAAACCCGCCGCAACTAATTCCTACGGATCCCTTATTGTTACAGCATTCTTCGGGGACGACGGGTCTCCAGAAACCGGTCCTTTTGTCGCATCACGCTGTGCTGGAACATGTGAAACGTTATGCCGAGGCCATTTCCCTTACGAACTCCGACAAAATCGTGAGTTGGCTGCCCCTCTATCACGACATGGGGTTAATCGCTGCGTTTCACCTTCCGCTAATCTTCGGGATCCCGAGCATTCAGATCGATCCCTTTCAGTGGGTAATGGCTCCGTCTCTGCTGCTGGAAGCCATCACCCAAGAGCGCGCGACAGTAACGTGGCTACCGAATTTCGCCTTCAACATGATGGCCTTCAAGGTTAGGGACGAGGATCTTCCTGAGCTTGACCTTTCGTCTTTGCGACTTATCGTCAATTGCAGTGAGCCAGTTCGATACGAGAGCCACGAAAATTTCTTAAAGCGATTTCAACCGTATGGGCTGCGGCCTACCGCATTTTCCGCCTGCTATGCCATGGCAGAGACTACGTTCGCGGTCACCCAAACACCGATAGGCCTTGCGCCAAGGGTAGTGGCGGCGATAGAACCAGCTTGGCGGGCGGGAAGGTCGAGCCTGTGACCGACGGGGTTGCCGCTCGCATCTGTGTATCGTCCGGAACGCCGATCGAAGGGTGTGAAGTCAGAATCGTAGACGAGAATCGATTTGATGTGGCTCCGGGAAGGATAGGTGAGATCGCGATAACCTCTGCCACGATGTTTAATGGCTACCGGAACTATCCGGAGAAGACTGCCGAAGTCCTATGCGACGGATGGTATTACAGCGGCGATTATGGATTTCAGGATGACGGCGAACTGTTCGTGATAGGTCGAAAAAAAGACATCATAATAGTAGCCGGCAATAACGTTTACCCCGAAGACGTTGAAGATGCGGTGGGAGCAGTTCAGGGTGTCATCCCTGGGCGGGCAGTAGCCATTGGAGAGGAAAACCCCGAGCTCGGGAGCGAGCAGGTGGCAGTTGTAGCAGAGACCTCAATCACCAGTGAGCCCGACCGAAAGGCGCTGCGACTGGAGATTATTAAAGCGGGTATGGCCAGCGGTATCACCATCGCCAGCGTGTACCTTGTCCCGCCCCGATGGTTGATAAAAAGTTCGGCAGGAAAACCGAGTAGGAAAGGGAGCCGGGAAAAACTGATGGCCGAAAGGCAAAGATCGGAGGTACGGCAGGGATGATCAACCCCAAGCTGAAACGTGTGATTCTACAAGAGTTGAAATTGGACGATTGGCAGATCGAGCCCGAAACCCTAGCCGCGGAGGTTCCGGGATGGGATTCTCTGAATCATGCGAACGTTATTCTTGCTGTCGAGAAAGCCTTCGGTGTCCGATTCTCAAACCTAGAGATTCTCAAGTTGAACAACCTAGGTGACCTGCAACGTCTGCTCGACTCTAAACTAAAGTAGCCCGATGGGACTGGGCCAGTGCGGAGCTAGGCGCGAGCTAGAATTTTATTCCATTGTACTTCGATTCCTTGCAGTACATGATGTTCGTTCCCGCTGTCCTGGCAGCTTATCAGCTCATGCCATCCAGGTGGCGATGGGCTGTCCTGCTGAGCGCCAGTATAGCTTTCTATGCGGCGCTGCGAATGCCTTTGCTGGTGGTCGCCTGGACGTTAGTTGTCCTCACCTCCTACTGGCTCGGTCGCAGAATTTCCGACGAAAGCAACGCTACCAGGAAAAGAACATACTTGTGGGCCGGCGTGGCGGCGCAGGTGTTGATCCTGGGTGGCATCAAATATTCGCGACCTATTCTTCGACTGATTGTGCCTGGATTCGAAATTCCAACCGGCGGCATGGATTGGTTGGGAACGCTGGGTGTTTCATACTACACGTTGCAGGCTGTCTCATACTTGGCCGACGTGTATCTCGGAACGGCAGAACCGGAGCGTCATCTCGGTCGTTTCGCTCTCTACCTCGGTTTTTTCCCAAAGCTGCTCCAGGGGCCCATAGAACGAGCGGGCGATCTGCTCCCCCAACTGCGGTCGTTTAGTTCGCTCGACTATGCGAACGTGCGAAGCGGGGTTCTACTCTTTTGCTGGGGCCTTTTCAAGAAAGTCGCGGTCGCGAATCGGCTGGCACCCTTCGTGACGGCCGTATACCACGACCCTCACGGGTATAGCGGCCTTAGCTTAATCGCGGCGACTTACATGTATGCCCTGCAGATTCTGGCAGACTTCTCAGGCTATACCGACATGGCTTTGGGTGTAGGTCGGATGTTCAACATCCGCCTTACTGAGAATTTCAAATCTCCGTATTTTGCTACTTCGATTGCCGACTTCTGGCGGCGTTGGCACATTTCATTTTCGCGATGGATTCTCGATTACATCTTCAAACCCTTGCAAATTGAATGGCGTACTGCGGGGAAGGTTGGCGTGGTAGGCGCGCTAATGGTCACGTTTTTTTTCTCCGGTCTATGGCACGGGGTTGCGTTAACTTTCATGACATGGGGGCTACTGCACGGAGCGTTTTTGTCATCTTCTGTGGTATTCAAGCCATGGAGAGAGAAGCTGTACCGTAAAATTGGGATCGCGAATCACCCGTGGCGGCCCACTTTCCAAAAGATCGTCACTTTTAATCTCGTTGCCTTCGCTTGGATTTTCTTCCGAGCTCATTCAATTGGGGATGGTTGGTACGTCGCGACGCATTTATTTGCCGGCGCGGTTACGCGAATCTCCTATGCGACCACAGTGAGAGTTGGCATAATGGGCGCCATCCTGAATGGAGGGTCTGCGCGGGATTTTGCTATGCTTGGGATTGCGATGATGGTGTGGTTTCTTGGAGGTTCTTTGCGTAAGACAGTTCGACTCCAAGAGCAGCCAATATGGCTCCGCTGGTCGGTGTACTACGCGTTGATTCTGGCACTGGTTTATCTGAATGCTTACGATGATGTCGGATTCGTCTATTTCCAATTCTAGAAAGCCTCCTGCGGACGCAAAACGCATAGTCGCGAAGGTTGTCCTGTTTGTTTTGCTGCTTTACGGAGTCGTAGTGTTGGCAAATACCGCCTTTGTGCATCTGGTCGACTGGCGTGCGCACCAGAATCCGGGGGACCGCTTGCTGTGGGACTTGGACCTGCCCAAGAGCGGGCTTGTGATCATCGGGGACTCGGTATTCACTTCTTCGTATGTCGATTCTCCTCAGCAGACGTTTTCGTTCCTACTGCAGCAGCGGAGCGGGATGAAGGTGTTCAATGGCGCATTGGAAGGAGCGGACCCACCCGATTTTCTGAACGCGGCGGAGCTGCTAACGTCAAGTGGAATGAAGGGAGCGACGGTGGTGCTTGACATCATGCCAGACCGCTTCCTTGAGTTTAATCAACTTGAAAACCCTGCGGGCAATCAGGCTCGACGCTTTGAGCGCTTGCTAGGCCACGGCACGGTGGCCAGTTTGCTCGCTGAGATACGCAGACCGCTGGTCATTCTTGACTCTGACATCTTAATGAACTGTCTTATTCGAAAGAAGTTCTTTGGCGTGGATCCGTACAGAAACCGGATATGGGATAAGGACGGCGACTTAGCACACCGGCGTTTCCAAGTCTTTCAGCAACAAATCGCGTTCGGCAGGCTTCGAAGCTTCGCGTGGATTCAGGAACTAAACAGCCTGTTGAAACGCAGCGACGATAAGCTCGTTATCTTCATCTCTCCCGTGAATGAGACGTTGATTGATACGTATTCATCAAAGGAATATGCAGCCCGCTGTCACGCTGAGTTCTCAAAGGAGCATCAGAGTTTGTTGGGGTACCTGGACGGCCAGGGGATTCCTTATATTGACGGGAGTAATCAATTTCAGGCCGAAGACTTTGTAGACCTGGTGCATGTCAACGCACATGGTGAACGACGCATTGCCGAGTTGATTGATGGATACGAGATGGGAAGGAAACCGATTTCGGCTTCCGCACATCAATATATTCAATAATCGGAACGCTGGAGCGGCGTCGATGCGCACGTGGTCGGGAATGTCTTTTGTCAGGATCGAAAGCTCAATATCTCCCGAATTCGCGTCCTGTGGATTGCTTCTGTAGCTCGTAGTTGCCATTGACTAGCACGCCGGAATATGCGATACATCTGATCAACCCCCCTGCAACTCCCCATAACAAGCGCGAGGATTGGAATAGGCTAGGAAGCAGTTTCTTGCCTGCCCTTCTTCTGACAAAAAGTGTCAGTTTGAGGTCCCGACCTTCAAGACAATCGAATGAACAATTCTTTTCTCGAGTATTTCAGATGTCCAGAACGTTACGCTCATCTCACCGTTGGGGAACAACTCTCTCCGCACAATGGTTACTTTAGTTTTGGTCAGGGCAACGTCTGCTACGGACGCTTTAGCGGATTTGGGAACGGTTCCGAGATCGAGAACATGCCAAATGTTACCGAGAAAATAACTGCGGAGGCGGGGACGGTCAACCTGCCATTCGACGTCAACGAGGTTGTTGAAAATTTGCAGCGCGAGCAATACCGGTCGTCCGACCTAAGCAAAAAGTCAATCAAACAAACGCTTTTGTCCGCCGCTTATTACACCGTCCGGCCGCTCTTGACGGTCAGCGTGCGCAAGCACCTGCAGCGAGTCCATTTAAAAGGCTGGGACCAGATCTCCTTTCCCAAGTGGCCAGTCGATCGAACCGTTAATGAACTTTTCGAACTCCTCATGGTGTATGAACTCAGGGCGCAAGCGGTGGACCGCATCCCATTTATCTGGTTCTGGCCCGAGGGCGCGCCGAGTGCTGCCATCATGACCCACGATGTGGAGACGACCGAGGGCAGGGACTTCTGCGGAACAATGATGGATATTGACGATGCTTACGGCATTAAGTCATCGTTTCAAGTGGTTCCGGAGAAAAGATACGAAGTCCCCCAGGACTACCTGGATTCGATTACCAGGCGCGGATTCGAAGTCGCCGTGCAGGATCTCAATCATGACGGCCGTTTATACAAAGATCGCGAGCAATTTCTGGAGCGCGTCGCCAAGATTAATGCCTACCGTCGCCAGTGGGGAGCGGAGGGTTTTCGCGCCGGCGTGCTTTACCGCCGGGAGGAATGGTTTCAAGATCTGGATTTTTCGTATGACATGTCGGTTCCGAACGTAGCGCATCTCGATCCGCAGCGGGGCGGATGCTGTACCGTAATGCCGTACTTCATCGACAATCTGCTCGAGCTTCCGGTTACAACCATTCAGGATTATTCGCTTTTTCACATCCTGCAAGACTACAAAATTGACATCTGGAAGACCCAGATTGAGCTTATTATGGAGAAGCACGGTCTCCTCAGTTTCATCGTTCACCCCGATTACGTAATCACTGCCCCGGAGCGCAAGGTCTATGAAGAGTTGCTTTCCTACCTGTCTGGGTTGCGAAAGGATAGAGGCGTCTGGATCGCAACTCCCGGCGAAGTGAACCGATGGTGGAGGCAGCGGGCAGAGATGAAGATAGTCGAAGATGAGGAAGGCGTACGGATCGAAGGCAAAGGCAGCGAACGGGCACGGATCGCCTACGCAAGTGAAGTGGATGGTCGACTGGCTCTTACTGTCGAGTCGGCGGTTGCTAGCCCGCATGTGTGAGAAACGAATTCCTGTTTTGCAAACTGCAGAGTTAAAAAGTTAACAGCCTGGGGTCGCAGAGCGATCAGCCTGAGAGTCACAAAACAGAAAGGTATGACACTTGAGAATTAGCATTTTTGGACTCGGCTACGTGGGCACGGTTTCCGCTGGATGTCTCGCCAATGAGGGACATGAAGTGATTGGCGTTGACCCGCTTCCGACCAAAGTCGAGCTGATCAACGGCGGGCACTCTCCCATTATCGAAACGGAAATTGGAGAAATCGTTGCCGCCATGGTCAAGGCGGGCCGGCTTCGCGCCACCGGGGACCCCGTAGAGGCGATTAGTAATACGGAACTATCCTTCGTCTGCGTCGGCACGCCCAGCCAACCCAATGGAAACCTGGATCTTCGATATATTCGCAGGATTTGCGAACAGATTGGCCAGGTCCTCAAGACCAAGACGGCGCGGCACACCGTCGTCATTCGCAGCACAATTTTGCCAGGCACGATGCACAAGGTCGTGATTCCCACGTTGGAAGAATTTTCTGGCAAGAAAGTAGGCATTGATTTCGGGGTTTGCAACAATCCCGAATTTCTGCGGGAAGGTTCGGCGGTGAAGGACTTTCGCAATCCGCCGAAAACCGTCATCGGCGAGTTAGATCAAGCTAGCGGCGATACCCTGGCTGCGCTTTATGAAAAACTCGACGCGCCCTTGATCAGAACAGACCTGGAAACGGCCGAGATGGTCAAGTACGTCGATAACAGCTGGCATGCCCTAAAAATTGGTTTCGCGAATGAAATCGGGAGTGTTTGCAAATCTCTGGGCCTGGACGCTCACAAGGTCATGGACATATTTTGCCAGGACCGAAAACTGAATATTTCCACCGCATACCTTACGCCAGGCTTCGCGTTTGGAGGGTCGTGCCTGCCCAAGGATCTTCGTGCACTGTCTTATCAAGCGAAAACGCACGATTTGCAGTTGCCGATTCTCACTTCGATTTTGCCCAGCAACGAAATGCAGATCTCCCGGGGGCTGCAGCTGATCGTCGAAAAGGGACAGAGCAAGGTCGGTATTTTGGGATTCAGCTTCAAGGCAGGGACGGACGATCTTCGAGAAAGTCCCTTAATCGAAGTGATTGAGCGTCTGATCGGCAAGGGATATGACTTGCGCATTTACGATAAGAACGTAAATCTCGCGAGCTTAGTCGGCGGAAACCGGGATTTCATTCTCAACCATATTCCGCATATTTCGAAGTTGATGGTTCCGGACGTTAGCGCGGTGCTGAACCATGCACAGACCGTGGTAATCGGAAACAAAGATCCGGAATTTAGCGGCGTGCCGGAGCGACTGAAGGACGGTCAATTCCTGGTGGACTTCGTGCGGATCATCGAAGGGAGAAGTAAGAATGGGAAGTACAATGGCATCTGTTGGTAAGGCAAGAGGTACTCAGGACTCGGATCCAGCCCTAAAGGCTTCGATCTACAAAGCCATTGAGCGGCTGTACCAGTGGCTGGAGGACAATGAGTATCGCGGCTACGACACATTCGATGGCCTGAATGCCCGATTTGTGCGTCCGCTCACCTTCGAAAACAAATTCCTTCGGACCGTGCTTCAGCAGGGGGTAAGGCGTTTCCCTCTCAATTTGCGTCCAGTGTTGGGAATTAGAAAAGAACATTCCAGCAAGGGCATGGGCTTTCTTGCCAAAGGTTTCATGCGGCTTCACGATCGCCACGGGCGATTCCATCTGGGCGAATAAAGCGGAGTTTGCTCTGCAATGGTTGATCGATCATCGGTTACCCGGTTACAGCGGAGCATGCTGGGGCAATCATTTCGATTATCAATCGCGGGGCTTTTATCTACCCAAGAATGTGCCGACTGTTGTTTGGACCTCCTTGATCGGGCATGCTTTCCTGGATGCTTTCGATCATTTTCATCAAGAGCGCTATTTGGAGATCGCGGTGAGCGCCTGTGAGCACATCGTTCACGATCTTGGTACTTTGCGAGATGGCGAAGGGACTTGCATCAGCTATATTCCGATCAAAGATACCCAGGTCCACAATGCCAATACCCTGGGGGCGAGCCTACTCGCGCGCGTCTATTCTCAGACTGGCAATGAATCCTATCGAGAGAAGGCGCGGCAGGCGATGCAGTACACGGCGCAGCACCAACGGCCCGACGCGTCCTGGTATTACGCGGAGAAGGCCGATTCACACTGGATTGACAATTTCCATACCGCATATGTTCTCGACTGCTTCAAGAGCTACGAGCAAAGTACTGGAGATGACCAATTCGACGAGAAATTGACGAGAGGGTACGAGTATTGGAAAAAGACTTTCTTTCTCGCAGACGGAACTCCGCGGTACTACCACTACAAAACTCTCCCTCTGGATATTCAGTGCAGCTCTCAGGCAATCGATACGCTGGTTTTCTTTCACGACCGCGATCCTGAGAGTCTGAGGTTGGCCGTCAAGGTGGCGCAGTGGACGATCACTCACATGCAGGACCCTACCGGCTACTTTTACTATCGAAGATATTCCTCGGGAATTGTCAACAAAACACCCACGCTCCACTGGGGCCAGGCTACGATGCTCTGTGCGCTTGCTGGGCTTTACGAACAAATTGTGAATAGCGAGATGTTCCAGTGAAGAGAAAAATCTTAATTATCGTCGAAAACCATCCCGCGCCTCTCGATACGCGGGTGATGAAGGAAGCTTATTCCCTTCAACAGGCCGGATACGAAGTCACGGTGTTGTCTCCAGCGGGATCAGGAACAAAAGTAGGGCACGAGATCATTGATGGTGTGCGAATTTATCGCCATCCTATGCCAAAGGAGGGGAACAGTGCTTTCGGGTACCTGTGGGAATATAGCTGGGCGCTGTTCTGGGAGTTCTGGTATGCCTGGTGGATCTATTTGCGACACGGATTTCATGTCATTCAGGGCTGCAACCCGCCTGACGATATTTTTCTGATCGCACTCCCATTCAAACTGTTTGGGGTTCAGTACATTTTTGACCATCACGACGCGATTCCTGAGCTCTATTTGTCGAAATATAACAACAAGGGAACGCTTTACAAGGCGCAGGTATTGCTGGAAAAGCTAACTTATCGCTTCAGCGATGTCGTCATGGCAACCAACGCGAGTTACAGAGATCTTGCCTTGCGGAGGGGAAACATCGCTCCGGAGGATTTGTTCATCGTCCGCAACGGGCCCGATTTGGATAGCTTTAAACTGGTCCCTCCCAAATCCGCCCTCAAGTACGGCAAACCATATCTGGTGGGTTATGTGGGAACGATGAGCGATCAGGAGGGCCTGGACATTCTCCTGGATGTGGCCCTTCACCTCAAGAAGATGGGACGCTCGGACATTCATTTCACATGCGTGGGCGGAGGGCCTGCACTCTCCAGCCTGCGTAAAATGTTAGACGACAAGGATTTGGGCGACATGGTTAATTTCACGGGACGGGTTTCTTATAAAGATCTATTGGAGATACTCTCAACGGCCGACGTCTGCGTAAACCCGGACAAACCTTGCGAGATGAATAATATTTCCACCATGATCAAAATTATGGAATACATGGCTTTGTCCAAGCCAATCGTTCAATTTGATCTGCGCGAAGGAAGATTCAGCGCCCAGGACGCTTCGCTCTATGCAGACACTCAAAATCAAGTAGAGGATTTTGCCGCGAAAATCACGTGGTTGATTGACAATCCCCAGGAAAGAAAAAGGATGGGCGAATTCGGGCGCAGGCGGGTTGAAAAGGAGCTTGCCTGGGAATATTCGGTGCAGAATCTGCTGGCGGCATACGAGAGAGTGTTCGCTAAAGGACCTTCGCCGCGGCGAGTCCCGGTCGAGCAAACGGAAAAAGTGAACTGAAGCGGGTAAGCACCGTCGTCCGCGTGCCGGTGCTTTCGATTCTCTTTCGAGTCTTCAAGTCATCGCAACACTTGCGAGGGTTGACTAAAAACAGCATGACGGCTCATCTGGTTGATCCTATCGCCGACCCTCGGTGGA
Source organism: uncultured Acidobacteriaceae bacterium (assembly GCA_963801885.1). GTDB lineage: Bacteria > Acidobacteriota > Terriglobia > Terriglobales > Acidobacteriaceae > Sulfotelmatobacter. Next base: position 84,530 of record CAWDGL010000005.1, on the reverse strand, counting down.
GCAGCTTAATCGCCCGTGATACCCGGGCGACGTTATTTCACAGCCCCGGTTGGCTTATGGCGCTGCGCCAGACATATGACTACGAGCCCATGGTACTTACCAGTTCGTCTCCGTCGCAGTCCCTGACTGATGGCATTGTTTTCTGCAGGATTAAGAGCTGGTTCACCGGGAAACGTCTAGTCTCGTTGCCTTTCTCAGATCACTGTGAACCTTTGATTGGCGCCGGTGAGGATTCTCGGGATTTGGTAAATATCGACGAATTGGATCAGTTTCGTTACATTGAGCTGCGGCCGATCCAGGCGTCTCCTACCGTGCAGCGCGCACGCGGGGGATTTCAAGAAGCTGACGCATTCTGGCTCCATCGGCTCGACCTTTCTCCCAGTGAAGAGAAAATTTTTCATGGTTTCCATCCCGACTGCGTCCGTCGCAAGATTCGCAAAGCAGAAAGAGAATCGCTCGAGTATAGCGAGGGAAACACTCCCGAACTGTTGGGAAATTTTTACCGGCTGTTGTTGCGAACGCGCCAGCGGCACCACTTGCCACCGCAGCCGAAAACATGGTTCCGTAATTTGTCCAAGTTCTTAGGTGAAAGCATCAAGATTCGGGTGGCATCGAAAAATGGACGACCGATCGCCAGTATCCTCACATTTAGCTACAACAACAAGCTTATGTATAAGTACGGCTGTTCCGACGAACGGTATCATAAGTATGGCGGCATGCAGTTGTTGTTATGGAGAGCGATTCAGGACGCAAAGGACAAAAACTACTCCGAGTTCGATTTAGGCCGCTGTGCGCTAGACAACGATGGATTACGAATGTTCAAAGATCGTTGGGGCGCTACCCGTTCAAAGCTGACCTATTGGCGATGTCGGTCGACTGGATTCTCAGCGGACCGTCAACTGAAGATCGCGCAACAATTGTTTCGCATTTGTCCGGCAAGTTTTTTGCAGGTTGCAGGCCGAACGCTGTATCGCCATATAGGTTAGTTGGCGTTAGTCAGGATTGTCCGACACAGATGTTGATCGCAAAAATAGGGAGGATGTTTCCATCGTGACAACGAATAACGCGGTCGTTCATTCCGCGCAAAAGAGTGCAAGAACGCCGGCCGCGCAACTGGATGTTGCTGTGATCGGGGCCGGGCCCTACGGGCTTTCGGCCGGAGTTCACCTCAAGAGCAAGAGCATGACTGTGTGTGTCTTCGGCGAGCCCATGGAATTCTGGGCCAACAAAATGCCGGCAGGGATGCTTCTGCGTTCGCCGCGAGTGGCGTCTAGTTTGTCCGACCCTGACAAGGCCTTTACTCTTGAAGCTTATGAGGCTGCCGCGAAGAGAGAACCTTGCGCACCGGTTCCTCTGGATACTTTTGTGGAGTATGGCCGGTGGTTTCGTCACCAATTGGGTTCCGATCTGGATCAGCGAACGGTTCTGAGGGTTGACCGTGACGATTCCGGCTTTAGATTGACGCTGCAGGATGGCGAAGAACTTCGCGCGAAATACGTTGTAGTCGCGGCGGGGATTGGCCCATTCAGGAAAAAGCCTGCGGTGTTTCAAAATCTTTCTCCGCAACAGGCCATTCATTGCTATGAGGGGCGCGATGTTCGGAGGTTTGCGGGCAAGAGAGTTGTCGTCATCGGCGGCGGACAGAGCGCGCTGGAGTCCGCGGCATTGATCCATGAGGCTGGCGCCCAGGTTGAGATTATTGTGCGCCAGGAGCAGCTGAAATGGATTGGCCAGCATACCTGGTTGCATCACATGGGCCCCCTCACCTCGATGCTTTATTCGTCCCATGACGTGGGCCCGCTTGGGATCAGCCGCCTGGTGGCATATCCAAATCTTGTTTCTCTTATTCCACTGAAGTTGCGGGATCGAATTCGGACACGCGCCGTGCGACCTGCGGGTTCTCGCTGGCTTCCCGCACGATTAGCGACGGTTAAGATCACCACCAGCCGAGCCGTGTCGCAGGCTACGGCCGTGGGCGATGCGGTCACTCTTAAACTCGACGACGGTAGTGAACGTGAGGTCGATCACGTTGTGCTGGGAACTGGGTACCGGGTCGACATTTCAAAATACGATTTTCTTCCGCAGGAGCTGACGCGGGAGATCAAGCTGTTTGATGGTTATCCCAAATTGACCAGTGGATTCCGATGTTCTGTGCCCGGGTTATACTTTATTGGAGCTACGGCCGCCCGGAGCTTTGGTCCCCTGCTTTATTTCGTGGCCGGTACGGAGTTTGCGTCCCGGGAGCTTATCTCTGGCCTCTCCCGGGCTCGCTCGTGATTCGACTGAATTCTTCAACAGGAAAGTCCACATGGATGATCGGAAGGCCGGAGCAATCGTTGTCGGCGGCGAGCACCCCGGACTGGGCATTGCGCGCAGCCTGGGACGCAAAGGGATTCCAGTTGTTGTCATCGACGATCAACATTCCGTCTCACAGTTCTCCAGGTATGTGACGCGAGTCGTGCGGGTAAAAGACCTGTTGGACGAAGAGAGCGCTGTCGAAAGTGTTTTGGAAGTCGGACGGCGCTATGGGCTCCAGGGCTGGGTTTTGTTTCCCACGAGAGATGAAACCGTAGCCGCGTTCTCGCGCCATAAGGATCGTTTGGCGGAGTTTTTTCGGGTGACCACGGCGGACTGGAATTCGGCGCGGTGGGCCTGGGACAAGAAGAATACATACGATCGCGCTGCCGAACTGGGAATTCCGGTGCCGCAGACGTTCAACCCTAGAACCGAAGCGGAACTGGCAGAGTTGTACCCTCGGCTGCCCTTGGCTCTTAAACCCGCGATCAAAGAAAATTTCTTTTATGCGACCGGAGCCAAGGCGTGGCGTGCCGAAACCCCTGATCAGCTGCACGATTTATTTCGCAGAGCGATTCGACAGATTCGGCCGGAGGAAATCCTCATCCAGGAAATCATTCCGGGAGACGGCCAGAGGCAGTATTCCTACTGTGCTTTTTTCAAGAATCGCGAAGCGCACAGCACGTTGGTTGCCCGGCGGCTGCGCCAGCATCCTCGGGAATTTGGCCGAGCCGCGACTTACGTTGAAACAACCGAGAATTTGGAAGTAGAAGCGCTGTCAGAGCGCTTTCTCAGAGCCATCAATTACTACGGCCTGGTGGAAGTGGAGTTCAAGCAGGATCCTCGGGACGGACAATATAAACTGCTGGATGTGAATGCGCGGACCTGGGGTTTCCACAGCATTGGCGAAGGCGCCGGTGTGGACTTCCCCTATCTGTTGTACGCAGATCAACTGGGTCTCCCAATCGACCGGCGGAGAGGGAAAGCAAATGTTGGCTGGCTCAGAATGGTAACCGATTTTCCGACCGCAGGACTGGATTTACTGACCGGAAAATTAGGCGTGCCCTCGTATTGGACTTCTCTGAGGAGAACCCGATCTGAATCCGTTTTTTGTCTAAAAGATCCTCTACCATCCGCCGCGGAGGTAGTGATGCTGCCTTATCTGGTGACAAAGAAATACTTCGCGAAGCCGGCAAAGAAATCCGAGGGTCATGCGGCTGTTTCGCGAACAGCAGGTTTGCCCGCGAGCAAGTCTGCAGAGCAGGTAACTGTGTCGAAAGGCCTTTGAGCGAAGAAAGTCACTTCGCCTCGTTCGGCACAATTGAGGTCCCTGGCAGCGTTCTTGACCACGGAACTGCATTGGGGCCGAATGCGGTCGTGTGATTCGATAGCCACCACGCGAACGTTTGCGATCCAGGGGCAGGATTCAAACACTTCGATTTCGGCGCCTTCGATGTCCACTTTTAGCAGGTCGATCGAATCGATACCGGCTTCACGCATCGCGGTTTCCATGGTGACAGCGCGCACTCGTCGTACGCCGTTCTCGACTATCGCAAAGGCACCCTTAGGATGGGCATCGGATGGGCCGAGCGTAACCTCCCCATCCTGCCGCCAGAGCGCGGCCTGAATGGGAGTGATCGTCTTATAGGGAGCTGTATTTCTGACTAAGGCGGCAAAATTCGAAGGCTCAGGTTCAATCGCAATAATCTTCGCCGCCGGATATTTGAGCGCAAACGAAATACTGGTCATGCCAATGTGCGCGCCCACGTCTACGATGGTTTTAGGGTGAAACTCAGGTATCGCAGGATCGTACGACTTGGTTCGAAAGATTAATACATCTCGGTAAGCGCAAAAATCGGACGTGTCAATTCTAAGGTAGACTGGATGAGTCGATTGAAGGGGAACGACAGCGAGTTCCCGCGGCCTGCCGCACAAACGAAAAGAACTCACCGCCAAGACTCCACGGGCCCCGCATAATTCGTAGTACCATTTCAGTCCCTGCCAGAGGCTCACAAACGCTCCTGTTGAGGCTGCGATTCTACTACGCTGACTAGTCTTTTTCGCACAAATCTTGGGCTTGCCACGGCAGGCGAGTGGCTTAGCTCGACGCAAGCCGATTCGGATTGGAGAGTATATGTCGATGCCCCCGCTTCGCAGATTCTTTCAACCACAAATCCCTCAACTCTTCCGCCCGACTGTAACCTCAATCATGGCGAAGACAGTGGGCTTGGTAAATTTGGAAACCCCAGCCATAGGCCTTACAGCAGTGGCGTATTGGGCGCGATTCTCGCGCTGGTGCAAAACTCATCCCACACCCAAGGCGAGTAACGGGAAGGATGGGAAAGGCCGAAGCTGGTTGTATCAGTCAGTGATCGACCAGGAGACTCTGAACAAGGAGCCAATTCACTATCTTGAGTTCGGCGTGTATCGAGGCGATTCGATGCGACTCTGGCTCTCGGGCATCTCGCACCCGGACTCTCGATTTGTGGGCTTCGATACGTTTACGGGTCTGCCGGAGCGATGGCGGCCGACGGAGCAGGCGGGACACTTCAATGCAAACGGCCGGACTCCAGATATTAATGATCCGCGATGCAGCTTCGAGGTCGGGCTGTTCCAGGACACGCTGCCCGCTTTCGTGGCTCGTACCGATCTATCAGGTCGCTTGGTCGTTAATTTGGACGCGGACATGTTTACGTCAACACTCTTTGTTTTGTCGACGTTAGCCCCATTCTTGAAGTCACAGGATCTTATTTTCTTCGATGAGTTCTCCTGTCCACTTGACGAATTTAGAGCTTTCGAAGAATTCGTTCGATCGTTCCGAGTGAAATACGAAGCCATCGCAGCGGTTTATGGTTATACCCGCGTCTGCATAAAGATTCTGTAGCGTGACGAGTGCCGCTGTAATGACGCGAAGGTTCTTGGGAGCAATTTGTTTCATAGTCTTATGCGCTATTCTGGTCGCGGGACTGTGGCCATTTCACTCGCCGAGAAACGAAGTCCGGTGGCTGAGTCATTCGAACGGTCTTGTTTTTAGCAGATACGGCAGCATTGTGAGTGCCAGCGCTCTCAAGGCCGACTCGCTGCACGCGGACGGTTCTTGCAGTCTCGAGATGTGGCTGGAACCAGGCCGAGCGGACGGCACGGGAACCATTCTTGCATTCTACTGGCCGGAGAACCGAGTTGTTTCGTTCGCAATCCGTCAATACCGGAGCAGGCTGGAACTTGAGCGCCCTACTCAGCAGGACTTGCGCAATGCTAAGTCGGCGGCCGGAGTCTACGTCGATAAAGTGTTCACTCAGCGCGGGCCGGTGCTGGTCACAATTACTTCCAGTCGCAGCGGTACAACCGTTTACGCCGATGGTGCCATGCTCAGAAAGTTTGAACATTTTGGCCTTTCCAGAAAGGACTTGACGGGCCGGCTCGTGATCGGGAACTCCCCGGTGGCGGCCTTCGATTGGATCGGGCAGTTTCGAGGACTTGCCATTTACGACAGCGAACTGACTGCCGATGAGGTGGCGCAGCATCTCACGAAATGGAGAAAGAACGAACCTCCAACCATTGCTGGAACTGACGGGCTTGCGGGACTTTACTTATTTAACGAAGGGCAGGGAAATGTTGTCCACAATCAAGTGGATTCAACGACAAACCTCCTGATCCCCGAGCGCTTCTTTGTATTACAACAGCAGTTTCTGGAACGGCCTTGGGATGAATTTCGTCCGCGCTGGAGCTATTGGAAGAACATCGGCGTCAATATCGTTGGTTTCATTCCTCTTGGGTTTTTCTTTTTTGTCTATTTTTCGTTTCGAAACAGCAAGGCAGCGGTCGCGAAGACAATTGCCGTAGGATTCCTGGTAAGCCTTGTGATCGAGGTCTTACAGGCATTTCTTCCGACCCGGGACTCTGGCATGACCGACCTTATTACGAACACGCTTGGCACAGCCATCGGGGTGGTGGTGAGCAGGCACGAGCCGTTTCGGACGTTAATCGAACCTTTTCGCGGGTGCTCCTCTTTGTAGGGCGCTATTGCAGCACCAGCAAACTTTCGGCTTTACAACTATTAAAGAAAACTAGGGGGATATCTCATTGCAGACAGCAGACATCGAGCAAGAAATACGTACCTTTATCACAGAAAACTTTCTTTTCGGCCGCGCCGAGGCGCTAACCGACGACGTACCGCTATTGGGCAACGTGATCGACTCTACCGGGGTGATCGAACTCATTGGATTCGTTCAGGAGCGTTTCGCCATCTCGGTGGAGGATGAAGAGGTGATGGCCGACAACTTCGGATCTTTGAAGAATGTCGTTGCTTTTGTTGAAAAGAAGCTTCGCAGCAAGGCGTAGCCGGCAGCTGCGAATGTTCAGCCAGACTTGTGGATATCCGTAAGCGTCCCCATTTCGGATGCGTGTCCCCCTTACGCCATCTAGATGATCCACGTAAGTTATGGTCCACGTAAGCAACTGATAATAGGTGGCTTCCTGGGTTCGGCTTTTTTGGCGCCATCCCTTGATTTTCGGTCTGGTGATCGTGGTTTTTTTCTTCCGTTCTTCCCCAGACATGGTATGATCTTGCTGTTCCCTCCCCGTAATTCCCCCTCAATTTAGATTTTGCTGCGCGCTGTTACCTCAACAAAAAGGCGGACTTCTCTTCAGTATGCTTAACACTGCGATTATTGGCGCCGGTCCCTATGGACTTTCCGTTGCCGCGTATCTTCGAAACCGCGGCGTTTCTTTCCGCATTTTCGGCCGTCCCATGCATAGCTGGCTGAAGCAAATGCCGAAAGGCATGATGCTCAAGTCGGACGGTTTCGCCTCCAACATCTACGATCCCGAAAATGCCTTTACTCTTGAAAAGTTCTGTTCGGAGCAAGGCATTCCTTACGCCCATAGCGGGCTGCCAGTGCGACTGGAGACCTTCGGCGCTTATGGCCTCGCGTTCAAAGACCGCATGGTGCCGGAGCTGGAAGACAAGCTGGTGACCAGCGTTCACCAGTTGCCCCACGGTTTTCGTTTGAAGCTCGACGATGGCGAAACCTTTGAGGCCCGCAAAGTGGTCCTGGCTGTGGGAATCACTCACTTCGAGCACGTTCCTGAGAACCTGGCGCACCTACCTGCGGAATTTTTCTCGCACAGCGCCCGCCATCAGGAAGTGGAGCCCTTCCGCGGGAAAGACGTGGTCGTGATCGGCGGCGGAGCGTCCGCGCTCGATCTGGCCGGGCTGCTGCGCGAGGCGGGAGCAAACGTACAGCTCGTCAGCCGAAGAAAAGAGCTGAAGTTCCACAGCCAGCCGACCGGTAAACCGCGTTCATGGTGGAATCAGCTCCGTCATCCGCAGTCGGGACTTGGTCCGGGAATGCGTTCGCGATTTTATGCCGACGCTCCGAATGTCTTCCATTATTTGCCCGAGAATTTTCGACTGGACATAGTGAAAACGGCTCTTGGCCCATCCGGAGGATGGTTCATCCGCGACAAAGTGATGGGCAAATTACCGCTGCATCTGGGATTCACGCCGCAGACGACTGAAGTTCGCAATAACAGAGTGCATCTTAAAATTCGCGGGGAAGACGGGAGTGAGCGCGAAATCGAAACCGGTCATGTCATCGCGGCAACCGGATACAAAGTGGATTTGGATCGGCTGCAATTCGTAAATCCTGAAATCCGCTCGCGAATCAAGGCGATCAACCGTGTACCTGTGCTCTCTACGAGTTTCGAATCCAGCGTGCCAGGGCTCTATTTTGTGGGCGTTGCGGCTGCGAATAGTTTCGGGCCGGTGATGCGGTTTGCATTCGGCGCGGGCTTTGCCGCTCGCACCGTTACTCAGTCGCTGGCCAAGGGGCTCTCAAGGGAAACAGTTCCGGTCTCGCTGGCCAATGCCGCGACCACCGCGAAATGATTCGCACAGAACCTGTACCGGGTTTCGAGACGTTGAATTGATGGACGCATGAAGAGAGAGACGCTTGCGATTCACGCCGGATATGACGGTGATCCCACGACGAAGGCTGTCGCCGTGCCCATCTATCAAACGGTTGCATTTGAGTTTGATAGCGCGGAGCACGGCGCAGCTTTGTTCAATCTGGACGTTGAGGGGAACATCTACACGCGCATCGGAAATCCTACCAACGCGGTGCTCGAAAAACGCGTAGCCGCGCTGGAGGGCGGAGTCGATGGACTCAGCGTCAGCTCGGGAATGGCCGCCATTGAATACGCGCTGATTAACATTGCAGAAGCGGGGAATAATATCGTCTCGCTCCCGCAGTTGTACGGCGCTACCTACACGCTGCTGGCGCATATTTTTCCTAAGCGCGGAATCTGTTCGCGCTTCTCGGCAACTGATCGTCCTGAAGATGTCGAGAAGCTGATTGACGAGAACACTCGCGCAGTTTACTGCGAGAGTGTCGGCAATCCCGCGGGAAACGTGGCCGACATCGAGGGGCTGGCGAAAGTAGCGCACAAACATGGTGTGCCGCTGGTGGTTGACAATACCGTGGCTACGCCGATTCTGTTGCGGCCCATCGAGTACGGCGCCGATGTGGTCGTACACTCCATGACGAAATTTATTGGGGGCGGCGGCACCAGTATCGGCGGCATGATTGTGGATGGTGGCAAGTTTCCCTGGCGGCAGTATCCGGAAAAGTATTACATGTTTAACGTTCCGGAGATTGCTTATCACGGCGTCGTTTATGTGGACCACTTCGGGGAGTCGGCTTACGTTGCGCGCTGCCGGACTGTCTGCCAGCGAAATACCGGGGCCACGCTGTCGCCGTTCAACGGATTTTTGTTTCTGCAGGGAATTCAGACGATGGCCCTGCGCGTGGAGCGCCACGTTGAGAATGCGCGCAAAGTAGCGGAGTTCCTGCGTGCTCATCCGGCAGTTGCATGGGTGAACTACGCCGGCTTCCCGGATAATCCGCTGTATCCGATGGCGCACCGATACCTGGGCGATAACTTCTGTTCGTTGCTGACTTATGGCGTGAAGGGCGGTTACGAGGGCGGCAGAAAGTGCTTCAACGCTTTTCGACTGTTCAAGCGAATGGTCAACATGGGCGACGCGAAATCGTCTGACCTGTCATCCTGCATCGACCACGCATCGACAGTTGACGCCCGAGGAGCAGGAAAAAGTTGGGGTTACACCGGAGATGATTCGGCTGAGCGTCGGCATCGAGCACATCGACGACATTCTCGCCGATCTGGATCAGGCATTGAATACGGCGGCAAAGTAAGGCATCGCGAGTGAACACGCGCGGTCGGCGGGAGACGATATGCCATTAATGATTGAGGGACGGGTTCCGAGTCGCTGGGCGGAGAGAGCAAGTTCGCGCGCCGTAGTTTCGATTGATCGATATCGAACACCCGCGGACTGCGTGAATCTCGCGTTTATCAATAACATGCCCGATGCCGCCCTCGAAGATACCGAAATGCAGTTTTTCGAGTTGTTGGACATCGCGTCGGGTGATGTGCCGGTCATCGTCAAGCTTTATTCGCTGACTGGCGTTCCGAGAACCGATCGCGGGCAGCGCCATCTGGACGAGTTTTACTTCGGCCTGGACGAACTTTGGAAGAGCCGGTTCGATGGGATCATCGTCACTGGAACAGAGCCTCGGCAGCCTGACCTGCGGCAGGAGCCGTATTGGGGAGCCCTGGCTAACGTTTTCGACTGGGCGGAGCGGCACACCTTTTCAGCCGTTCTCTCTTGTCTGGCGGCGCACGCGGGCGTGCTTCATAGCGACGGCATTCAGCGCCATCGCCTGGCTGACAAGCAATTCGGCGTCTTTGAATCAGAGTGTGTCGGCGACCACGAACTTACGCGAAATTCCGGGCGCGCGGTGCGATTTCCGCATTCTCGCTGGAACGAAGTGCAGGCGGACGAACTTACGGCTTGCGGCTATAGCGTGCTAACCAAATCAGTCCAGGCCGGCGTTGACATTTTTGTGAAGCAGAAACGGAAAAGCTTGTTCGTTCATTTTCAGGGTCACCCGGAATACGGAGCGCTGACTTTGATGAAGGAATATCGCCGGGATATTCGGCGGTTTCTGAAGAATGAACGCGAGACTTATCCTTCCATGCCGCTGGGTTATTTCGATACGACCGCGGATAAACTGTTGACCGATTTTCGAGATGCTGTTCTGGCTGATCGGCGCGAAGCATTGATGGAAGGCTTTCCGGAATCCGCGCTGGTGGGAAGTTTGCAGAAGACCTGGCATTCGTCGGCGGTAGGGATTTACCGGAATTGGCTGGAATATCTCGCGATGAAAAAGGCGACGGTATCGCCGTTCGCGGCGGTCACGGGTTCCTACGCGCAAAGCGGAAAACGTTCCGCGATCCTGTAGTTACGTTATCAGTTTCCAGTTTGTGCAAATGATTGCCTCAGCCCCAACTATCGAAGAACAGGCCTCAGAGATCTTGAGATCCATCCCGGAGCGCATCAACGACGTCGTGGCGCCGTGGGCGGAGCGTCTGCCGAATCATCCCGCTCTGGTCGAAGCCTCCGGAGCATGGACGTACGGGCAGCTGGGATCCGCAATTTCTGCCACACAAAGCTGGCTGCGAAGATTGGGCGTGCGTCCCGGCGATCGCGTCATGATTGTGGGCGAGAACTGCCGGGAGTTCGTGGCAATTTTATTAGCGGCTGCCGGTCTCGACGCGTGGCCGGTACTAGTGAATGCAAGTCTTTCGCCGCGCGAGGTTGACCAGATTCGCGACCACTGCGGCGCTCGCCGAGTTTTCTACACGATTAGTGTGTCGCCGCATGCGGCCGAACACGCGAAGCGGCATGCCGCGGCAATCGAAGCGGTGGACGGCTTAGGATCGATCGGCATCGGCGCCCTCAACGAGAATGTGGAACCAGAAGCCGTGGAAGGAAACATTGCCGACCGGGTTGCCGCGCTGATCTACACATCTGGCACCACCGGCATTCCCAAGGGCGTTATGTTGAGCCATCGGAACCTGCTATTCCTCGCGGCTGGGGCGGCAGGGATACGATCGCTCTCGCCCGAAGACCGCTTTTACGGAATTCTGCCAACCACTCATGCGGTTGGGCTCTCCGTAGTCCTCCTGGGTTCTTTGCTCAGCGGCTGCACGCTGTATTTGTCGGCGCATTTCGATCCCATGAAAGCGCGCGTAACGCTGGAGAAAGAGCGGCTGACAGTCATTTTAGGCGCGCCCGCGACGTATAACCAATTTCTGCAATATGCCAAGTTAAGAAAGATTCAATCGCTGAGATTTCCCGCGCTTCGAATTATCGCAACTTCTGGAGCGCAACTGCACGCTTCCACCAAGTCAGAGACGGAGAGCCTATTCGGTATGCCGCTGCATAACGGATACGGCGTCACAGAATGTTCGCCCACGATCGCTCAAACTCGCGTCGATGCTCCGCGGACGGATACTTCGATCGGACCACCGTTTCCGGGAGTGGAGGTTAAGCTGGCTGGAGCCGATGGCAAAGCTGTGCCCGAAGGTGAAGCCGGAGAGCTGCATGTGCGCGGACCGAATGTGATGAAGGGATATTATCGCGCGCCTCAGGAGACTGCCGCTGCCATTGATGCAGAAGGATGGTTCAATACTCGTGATCTCGCGCGGATGGAGGATGGAAATCTTTTCATCGTCGGGCGCACAAAGGATCTGATTGTCCGCCGTGGCTTCAACGTCTATCCCGCCGAAGTCGAGGCGGTCTTGAACTCTCACCCGGCGGTTGCGCATTCCGGTGTGATTGGCCGTTCGGTGTCAGGCGATGAGGAAGTGGTTGCCTTCATCGAGCCCTTGCGTGATTCGCAGGTGACAGTTTCAGATCTCGCGGAATATGCTGCGCAGTATTTGGCTGCGTACAAACGTCCATCACAGATTTTTCTGGTTCCAAATATGCCGCTCACCCCCACCGGTAAAGTTGTGAAGGCCGAACTGGCGAAGATGACGGAAAACAGTTTCTGATCCGAGCTAGATGTTGGCTCAGCAAACAGTATTTTTGTTTAAGCTGGGCATATGAACCCAGGTGGGCGAATGCGTGAGAATCCATTTCGAGCATTTATTAACAGAATTTTCCAGCTCTGCAGCATGTTTCTGCCCGGGGGGCACAATTTCCGTCTCCTGCTGAATCGTGCACGCGGAGTGAAAATCGGGAAGGATGTTTTTATTAGCTTCAACGTCGTGCTCGAAACTGGTTTTCCTCACTTGGTTACGATCGACGATGGAGCCTTTATTGGTATTGGGACTATTGTCATCGCGCACTTCCAGGATCACTTACAAGAACCGGAGGGGGGCGTACGGATTGGCAAGCGAGCTTTTATTGGCCCGGGAGTAATCATTCTTCCTGACGTTGAGATCGGTGACGGCGCCGTGGTCACCGCCGGCAGCGTGGTCACGAAATCGGTGCCGCCGATGACGATGGTACAGGGCAATCCTGCAGTTCCCATTGCGCGGTGCGGTGTGCCCTTGTGGCCCGACACTCCACTGAAAGAATTTTCCAGCCGGCTGATTCCGATTTTGCCAAAAAAACCCTGGAAGGGAAGTCAGATAGCAGCCGAGAACCTGAAGCAATAGAAGACTGTTTGCCAGTTCTGACGGTATCAGCGTCGCGCCTCTTCAGAATTCGCAACTATGCCGGAGAACTCGGGCCCGCCAGAAAGCCGCCGTCGAGAACCAGGGACTGGCCGGTCATGAAAGAAGCGCGGTCCGAACACATCCATACCACGGCTTCGGCGACTTCCATCGGTTTTCCGAAGCGGCCGATGGGATGGCAGCCAAGAACGAATTTGTGCGCTGCCGGAGAGCCGAAAAGCCGCTCACCCATGGGTGTTTCGATCACTGCGGGGCAGACTGCATTGACGCGAATTCCACTCTTAGCCGTTTCGAGCGCGGCGGATTTCGTTAGACCGATTACTCCATGTTTGCTTGCGCTATAGGCTGCTGCGCCGGCCGTTCCGATCAGCCCCGTAACCGAGGACATATTTACAATCGCGCCACGGCCGCCTTGTTTAAGCATCTGACGAATTTCGTACTTCAGGCAGAGCCAGACGCCTTTGAGATTAATTTCGATCGTTCGATCCCAGTCTGCTTCCGATTGCCGAGCGATCGGGACCCAGACGCCCTCAGTTCCCGCGTTGTTGAAGGCAACGTCTAATCGGCCGAATCTCTCCGCCGTGTTCTTGATCAGCGCTTCAACTTCCGCTGCTTTTGACACGTCGGTTTTTACGAACAGACCGTCGGCACCGGCGGCACGAATCAGTTCGGCCGTTTCCTGGCCTTCCGCTTCACGCCGGCCCGCAACCACTACTTTGGCCCCGGCCTTCGCAAAAAGAATCGCCGTTTCCCGGCCGATCCCCGAGGTGCCGCCTGTTACCAGCGCAACTTTACCTTCAAAATCCTTTGTCATCGTTCCTTTAAAGCATGTTCTTTCGGCAAAGCTACGAACCGGACTCAAGACAGAATGGAATCGCAAAGTGTAGGCTGGATGGGAAGCGCACGTCAAATCGCCGCACGCAAGAACTAGAATGACTGCAAGTGAGCGACGAATAGTCTATGGACCCTGTTACCGACGCATCGGGAATCGAAAATAACCGGCTAGTGGGAACGTGGAAACTCGTATCCGCCTCAAGCACCACATCGAAGGGGGAAAGGAACGACGCTCCCTACGGTGTGGATCCGGCAGGTTTTCTCACCTACACGGCAGAAGGCAGAATGACTTCCGTGATCAGTTACGGTGGGCGAAAGCCACTTTCCGTCGGCGCAAGTGCGGAAGAGAAGGCTCAAGCATTCGATAGTTTTCTCGCCTATAGTGGGCGCTACACATTAAGCGCTGACAAACTGATTCATCACGTTGAAGTTTCGTCCATTCAGAATTATGTGAATAAAGATTTGATCCGCAGCCTCAAATTTCAAGACGATCAAATCGTCTTGGTCACCCCGCCGACTTTGGTGAACGGCAAAATTCAAACGATCGAATTGATCTGGCAGCGTATTTCGTAGGCGAAATGGGCGAAGTCGCGAGCGGCTCGCATTTCGCCGCGAACTTCAAGTTATTCATTCGTTCGTTTAGGCTATCGTATTGAATGAACAATACTTACTTGTCTGCCCAGCGTAACTCTTGAAGTAGCCTTATGCTAGACTCAAGAGCAAAAATCCGGTTCTCTTTTCTAATTAAAATCTTCTCGAAACGAGTTTCGAATGATTACTGCCCCTGACAAGAAAGCTGTATTTACCGAAGAGGTTATACAGGATCCCTATCCTACGTATGCCCGCATGCACGAAGAAGGTCCGCTGCATTACGTGGACGTCGGGAACAAATGGGCGGTGTGGTCGATTTTCAGCCACGCGGAATGCTCCGTCGATCGCAAAAGACCCGAGGCTTTCCGCGAAACGCGCGAAGCAAATGCTATTGCCACTGCCGCTCAGCCGCCAGGCTGAATTCGGCGAACTGGCGCGCATGTTCAGTCTCTGGCTGATTTTTATGGATCCGCCGGAGCACACGCGGTTGCGCAAACTTCTGAATAAGGGATTTCTGGCCGCCGCACTTGAGGGCTTGCGGCCGCAAGTCGAGGCCATTGTTGATCAAATGCTGAAGCCGCTGCAGCATGGGTCCGAAATCGATCTCATGCGCGAATTCGCAAATCCGTTGCCGGTTCGCATCATTCTGGAAATGCTCGGAATCCCACAGGATCTGCGTGACACATTCGTGGAGTGGTCGCGGGCGATCGCCGCGTTTCGCGGCAGTCCGAATCGCGGAGTAGAAGAGGCGACGGCAGCGCAAAACGCGCTCATCGAGCTAACCGAATTTTTTCGAAAGACTGTGGCAGAGCGGAGACGCAATAAAGGCAACGACCTGATCAGCCTTCTGATCGACATTGAGGAAGAAGGCGAAGTACTGACCGAAGAAGAACTTTACGCGCAGTGTATTGCGCTACTTTTCGCCGGCCATGAGACCACGCGAAATCTGATCGGCAACGGCATGTACACGCTTCTGCAGCATCCAGAGGAGACGGCGGAGTTACGGGAGAAGCCGGAGATGATCCGCCAGGCCGTGGAAGAGATTCTGCGTTTTGAAAGCCCAGTGCAATTCACGGCTCGCGTGCTCAAGGAAGACATCGAACTATGTGGCCAGCGCATACCAAAGAAGTGGACGATTCTATGCATGCTGGGCGCGGCGAACCGGGATCCCAAGAAGTTTCAGGACCCGAATCGCTTAAATCTGAAACGGCTCAACAACGAGCACCTGGCATTCAGCGCGGGGCCGCATTTCTGTATCGGAGCGCAACTCGCGCGGCTGGAGGGACAAGTCGCGCTTTTAAATCTGGCGCAGCGCTTCCCGAAGATGAAGCTTACGGGTCCGAAGCCGCAGTGGGCATCAACGTTCGGTCTTCGCGGCCTGAACAGTCTTCCAGTAGTTTTGTGACTGCAGCGTGAACTTTTAGCACGGTTGCCACGCCGCTAACGCAGTGGAGCGGACAATCTGAATTCTCTGTGACATGGCTATAAATTTGCCGACCTCCAATCCTGTAATGCCACAAGCAAGCGAAAACATTGCTGACCTTCTGACGAGCCTTCCCGAATCGCATCAGCGATGTAATTGAGCCTTGGGCTGAACGTATGCCCGAGCATCCGGCGGTGGTGGAAGCCTCCGGCACTTGGACCTATGCGCAACTCGAAACTGCCGTCTCTGAGGCGAAACAGTGGCTGGTTGATTCGGGAGTGAGACCGGGCGACCGTGTCATGCTCGTCTGGCGAGAACTGCCGCGCATTTGTCGCGCTTCTGTTCGCTATCGCAGCGCTCGACGCGTGGCCGGTGCCAGTCAGTGCGCGTCTTTCGGCTCGCGAAGTGGATGAGATTCGAGATCATTGTGGCGCTCGGCGAGTTATCTATACAACGAGCGTGTCAGTGCAGGCTCGTGAACATGCCAAGCGACACGGCGCAGTCGTGCAAGATGTCGCCGGCGTCGGACCTGTCGCTATAGGGCCAATCAATGACGAAGTAGAACCTGAGCCCATTGACGATGAACCCGCGCAACGCGTGGCGGCGTTGATTTATACATCCGGCACGACTGGAGTTCCGAAGGGCGTGATGCTGACGCACCGGAACCTGCTGTTCGTCGCGGCAGTCTCAGCCAAGATCCGCTCCTTGACTCCAGAGGACCGCGTTTATGGGGTTCTGCCGATGTCGCATGCGGTAGGCCTTTCCGTAGTGCTGCTGGGGTCGTTGTTGAGCGGTTCGACGTTGTATTTGGCGCCACGTTTCGACCCAGTCGCCGCCGTCGGCGCGCTCGATCGGGACGGTCTCACGATTGTGATCGGTGCTCCAGGCATGTTTTCGCTGCTCGCCGACTATGCGAAGTTGAGGGGATTGCAATCGTTCAAATTCCCAGCGCTCAGAATTATTTCTTCATGTGCGGCGCCGCTTCAGCTGGCCGTCAAATCGAAGGTCGAAGCCTTGTTTGGCATGTCGTTGCACAATGGATATGGGGTCACGGAATGTTCTCCGAACATTTCTCAGACCAGCGTCGGAGAGCGCCGTTCCGACACTTCTGTGGGCCAGGTTCTTCCGGGAGTGGAAGTGCAACTGACTGGGTCCGATCATCAACCAGTCTCCGCAGGCGAGATTGGCGAACTGTGGGTGCGGGGTCCGAATCTGATGAAAGGTTATTATCGCGCTCCCGAAGAAACGGCTGCAGCAATCAATTCGGAAGGCTGGTTCAACACGCGCGACCTCGTGCGGCTGGAGAACGGAAATCTGTTTATCGTCGGCCGGACCAGCGAGCTGATCGTCAGATTCGGCGAGAATGTCTATCCCGCGGAAGTGGAAGCGGTGCTGAACACACATCCTGCTGTAGTGCGCTCCGCTGTCATTGGGCGGTCGGTTGAGGGAACCAAAGGCGGCGAGGAGATCATCGCCTTCATTCAGCTTTCAGCGTCCTCCACAACTTCTGTAGGAGAATTGGCACAGTACGCTGCACAACATCTGGCTCCGCACAAGCGGCCTTCACAGATTATGCTGGTTTCTTCCATGCCGCTGACTTCTACGGGAAAAGTGGTGAAGGGCGAGCTCACGAAGCTGGCGCAATTCTCGCCGACACGCTGAAAGCGTCAAACTGCGAAGCTCTAAATCTAATTGTTGAGACTCGGGCCGTTCGTCGCCGGTTCGACGCGCGCAATCGTTCGTTCACGACTCCAGCAAGTTTTTGTCGCTGGATCGTAAAACTCGGATTCGCGATTTGGGCATGTGCCGCGAAACAGGCAAATTCGGCACGTTGGCTGGCGCAACCTGCGGAAAATTGCGACTCGCAAATACTACGACGAACGCGGCGAACAACAAGAGGATCAATCGAAACATAAAATCTCTTTCGCGGACGATACTACGCGGAACACGTGCTGATGGATGTGACGTGGATCACAATCGCTATTTTTAAGTCTGGCGTGGAGATGCGCGATCAGGAGTGGTGGCGTCGGTTCAGCGACGCGAGGCTGACGCCACGGCGTTTGTCGTCTTTTGATTTTCAGTCAGAGCTAGAACCGCGAAGGCGGTGGCGGCGTCGCTCATGAAGCGTCCTGTATCGGACGACTCGTGTCGTCGTTTGTTCACAGACATTGCCGGCCAATTACCTTCCGTGGGATTCTGATTAGCTAGCAGCCACGCGCGCCCGCGTTGCAATTTTGCGTTGTCGGCGGCCACGCCGGCCTCTTGCAGAACCAGCGTCATCAGGCTGGTGGCAACACCGTCACTCTTTCCTTCCATCGGAGTGCCATCTTCCCTGAACCACATATTCGCCACTGATTTCAGGCTCCAGCCCGTCCATTTCCAGGTAACCGATGCCAGGCGCCAGCCGCCGTCGGATTGTTGCTTACTCAGCATTTCCTTCACGACAGCTTTCTGCTGAGCTGGTGTGACTATCCCTGGCAATTTCGTAGCAGCCCAGAGAAGGAAAACGCGGTTGAGAGTAGATTGCGCCGCGCTTTCGCGATTCAGATATTCGCGCAAGCTTTTCAACTTCGGCTGGATTTCAGGACTGGTCGCATAATTTTCCGGAGCGATTCCCACCGCCATCGCGGCCAGCGCCGCACCGTAATATCCTGAATCATTCGCTTCCCAAGGCTCCTGATCGAACTGGAGCCATGCCCACGACCCCGCCTTCTCTCCGCTGGTCTGCTGTAATGCCCACATATTGTCGAATGCGGCGCGCGTGTCGGCGCTGAGCTGCCCGCTCTCCGCATCGTGGCTGGCAAGAATGAGTGCGTTTAAAACCGCCTCAGTCCCGCGGGATTCGTCAGTTTTGCCGTCATATCCTGAGCCGCTATAGTACGGTCCGTCAGTTTTCCAGAGCCGCACCCGCCGAGTGACATCTTCGAGGAGTTTTTGTTCATCGACCGTGGGGCCTTGTTCAGCGAGAGCGGCGCGAAGTGCGGGCCGCGCCAGTGCGTAGGGCAAAGCGGTGTGACACGATACGCAGAACGTTCCATGATCCCGGGCCGATCCGTTCCAACCAGACCACCAGGCCTCTCTGTAATCGAGATAGGCCGCTGCGGCTTTTGGATTCCAGGACGTGGATGGTTTCGCGGCAGGCTGGTGCGAGCATGCCATCATCGCTCCCAGGCAGATCAGTATGGCGGCGATTTGTCGCGTGCGAATTGTTATGAACGTATGCGCCTTCATACAAAGAGAACGATCATCACAAAAAATCGACGGAAGAACTACAAGGGGGAGAGAAGGGCAGCAATCTCTCGGTAATTATACAGCGGACTCGCTCATTCTCGCGCTCCAGTTGAAGTATTCCCAGCGATTCTGCGAAGTCGGCGCACGTTCGCTTCTTCCTTCGATATTTCAAAAGAGGTACAATCCGTCGTCGGAAAAATGAAAAGTTTGTGACGAACGCGAACCATGAATGACGTATGGGCAATGCGATAAATCCGCTTGATTTGGCCGGGGACCGCGGCAGCCGGGACTATCGAATCGCAAGTCCCGCGTTCCCAAACGAATGAGACCCAGGGCGAAATTGCGGTTGGAACCGAAGTCGAAAAGCCTTAACGGGACAGTAGTTCTGGCCGTGTTCGTCGCCGGTATATCCGTAGCCGGGATACTGGAGAGCGGATGCACAAGCAGTTCCACTACCATAGCAGCGGAGGGTCCGAGGGCAGCGGAAGTCCGCAGACCATCGGCAATACCAGCTCCGAACCCTAACCAGCCGCTGCAATGTCCCATCTTCGGCGCTACTCTAGCGCCTGCTCCAGCACCGCCGGCGGGGTCACACTCGGTGCTTCTCTCCTGGAAAGCGAGTGCGCCTCCCGATGCCAAGCACTCGGCTGCAGCAGGTTATTGCGTCTATCGCGGGACGGATCCGAAGAGTCTGCCCAATCAGCTTCTGAATCCTGCTGCATTTACTCAAGGAACGACCTGCACCGACAATAATTTATTAATAAATGGCGTTACTTATTATTATGCGGTGCGGGCGGTCAATGCGGCCGGTACGCCTAGTGATCCTTCACAACCCACAGTGCCTGCGCGCGTACCACCCTCTCCAAGAAAGGGCTCTGGATATTCGGCCCCGCTCTGCGACGACCGTGGCAGCGTAAAATAGACGGCGAAGTCACCGGTTCATTCTGCTAATACGCAATTAACGCAATGCCGTCCAGGAAAATGCCATGGCTAAGAGTTTTCGCAGCAATCGCGGTTGTTGCGGCCGTGTTTGTTTTGGCAGTTCTCCTTCTAAACGTGGGCGGCTGGAGAGCGCACGTTGTAGCCCGCTTGCTTCGCGTCGACAACGACCCAGTAGTCGTCGCCCCTCCGCCGAACTTTCAACCTAAAGTTCCCTCCGGATTTAAAGTTTCCGTATTTGCAACCGGCTTTACAACGCCGAGATGGCTAGCGGTCGCTCCGAATGGCGATGTGTTTGTTGCCGACTCAGGGGCGGGAATGGTGTTCGTGCTTCACGACCCGCGGCAGACGGGTCATGCCCAATCGCGCGAAACTTTTGCCGATCATTTGAATCTGCCGTTCGGCATCGCCTTTCACGACGATTTTGTGTATGTCGCAAATACAAATGAAGTCGTGCGCTTCCGTTATGATCCCAAGACTTCGAAGCGGGTCGGCGATGCGGAGCACATTCTCGATCTTCCGGGCATGGGCTATCACCAGCACTGGACGCGCTCGCTGGCTTTTAGTCCGGATGGAAAGAACCTGTTTATTTCCGTCGGATCGAGCAGAAATATTGCCGTTGAAACAGATAGCCGGCGCGCCGCAGTTCTCGTATCGGACCCCGAGGCCAAGAATGTGCGCATCTACGCAAGCGGATTGCGTAACGCCGTCGGAATTGCGTTCAATTCAGAATCGGGAGCGCTGTGGGCCACCGTGAATGAACGCGATGACGTCAGCGATGACATGCCGCCAGATTATTTCACTCACGTCATTGATGGCGGATTCTACGGATGGCCGTACGCGTACGTTGGTGGCCATGTGGATAACCGGGTACCAGCAAGACCCGATCTGGCTCAAAAGATGATCACGCCGGACTTGTGCCTCGATGCGCACGCCGCGCCGTTGCAGTTTGCTTTTTATGAGAAGCAGCAGTTTCCACCCGAGTATCGGCAGGGGGCATTTATTGCTGAGCACGGCTCCTGGAACCGGCGTGTCAGGACGGGGTACCAAGTTGTGTTTGTTCCATTCCACAACGGATCGCCGGCGGGTAAGCCGGTTAGTTTCTTTTCTGGTTTCGTGCCCGATGCGAAGGGCAAGAAAGTCTACGGACGAATGGTTGGCGTCGCCATTGCATCAGACGGTTCTCTACTGATTTCGGATGATGGGGAGAGAATTATCTGGCGAGTATCTTATTGAGCGGCAATCTCGGTGCATGCTTCTTTCAAATAGCGAGACAAAACTGAAGCGAGTGCATCGTAATGTGTGGCGATCATTCCCAAGTGGTCGCCGGGAACAGTCTCGACCTCGACCCGTTGGGCCAAAGGCCTCCAGACTGCTTCGGCATCAGCAGGAAAACCAGTTAAGACGGCGGCGCGCACAAATTTGATTTTGCCGCGATAAAAACGCGGCTGGTAGTGAGTTAAAGCTACATACGCACGCTCGCGGACGCGTTTCATAGCAGGCGTCAGAATAATTCCAGGCGGCGGTTGATAAATATCCTCTTCGCGGGAATCGCCGAAAATGTGCAAGCCGCGCCGCGCCTGGCGTACGGTCAACCGGATCTTCTGTCCCACGGACAGGTAACGCATGTTCGGGTATGCGTCGATCATGCACAGCAAAGCGATTTTTTCTCCGTCTGCGGTAAGACGTTGCGCCATCTCCAGCGCGACCAGGCCGCCCAGCGAATATCCGATCAAGACGTAAGGACCATGGGGCTGCATCTCTTTAAGCGCATGCAGGTAAAAGTCAGCCATATCCTCGATACGTTCCGGCGGTTCATCGAGGCCGTCGATCCCTTTCGTTTGCAATCCATAGATGGGATGGTCGGACTCGATGCAGCGGACAGGCTGAAAAAAATCGATCACGCTCCCACCCAGACCGTGCACCAGAAAAATAGGCGTTTTGTCAGCGCCCGGTCTCAGCAGCACGAGAGCAGGGAATCGAGGAGTAGTGGATTGATCCAGCAAAGCGGCCAGCGAGGCGATGGTCCGCGCCTGGTAGATGGTGACGGGAGGAAGTTCGCGTCCGCATGCCTGCGCAATTTCATTAAATAGCTGAAGTGCTAACGAGGAATCACCGCCGAGATCAAAAAAATCGTCGTCAATCTGCACGGATGATAGCTGCAGCACTCGCTGCCAGATCGGCGTGATAACTTCGATCGTCGAAGATGTCGTTTCAGCCTTCACAATTATCTCTGCTCGGAATCTAAAACAAAAATTGAGCTTTTCGCGCTACAAATTTTGCCGGAATCTTCTCGACCTGCGATATTGCGATCATGAATGTGCGAATTCCCAATAGAGTTTTCGAGCCTGAGTGTAGATCGGTCCGAAAGGAAGAGTGCGATCGCTGATTCGCGTGACGGGAACGACTTTCGAATAATTTCCCGTCGCGAAAATCTCGTCAGCCTTTTCGAAATCCTGGTACGTCATAGTTTTCTCAAGCACCTTTACGCCCGCGCCGCGCAATAATCCAATCACTCTCTGCCTGGTGATACCTGCGAGAAACGTGCCGTTGGCAATCGGCGTGAACACCACTCCATCCTTCGCCATGAAGATGTTCGAAGTGGCAAGCTCGGCAACATTGCCCAGCATGTCGCAAACAATCGCGTTGTCGAAGCCGCGTTCGTGCGCCTCGAAAAGCGATCGCGAATTGTTGGGATAGAGACAGCCGGCTTTGGCATCGACCGGCATGGTTTCGATCGTCGGCCGACGAAACGGCGACAGCGTGACCGAAAATCCTTTCGGCGTGCGCATCGGTGCCTCGTAAATGGAAAGACACCAGCGCGTCGACTCCGGATCGTGCGCCTGCACCCACGGTCCTTCCTTTTCCGCCCAGTACATTGGTCGAATGTAAAGTGCCGCGTCTTTATCGAATTTAGCCACACCTTCGCGCGCCAGCCTGATCCACTCCTCGGCAGAAACCACGGGCTTGAGATAAAGCTTTTTCGCAGACTCGTTCACTCGGGCGCAGTGGAGATCGAGATCGGGCGTCACTCCTTCAAATGCGCGAGCGCCGTCGAATACCATGGAGCAAAGCCACGCGGAATGCGTGCGCGGCCCCATGATGCCGATGTTTCCCTCATGCCACGCACCTGCGAAAAACGTCCAGGTTTTAGAGCAATCATCTGCGAGCAGCAATAGAATCCTCCATCTGCCGAGTTACTTTTTGTTTGGGGGAACCGACGTCGGGGGGCTGGCTGCGAGGGGTCGGTACGATGCGCGAAATTGATTATACGCGCACTTCAGCAACCACGTAAATCATTCTTAAGTGCTTGAATTTAAAGATGAAGCATTCTCGCCGGGACGAGAGCGGTTGCTCCTCTTCTTTCTGAATGCAATTTCTAAAAGTAATGCTCAGGATTTTCTGGCGAAGCGACCGAAAACATTCAGTCCTAAGGAAATTGTTCGCTTAATCGCCTGCCGGGCTACTAGCAAGAAAAAAGCCGATCGCCCAATCGAAGGTTCCGCGGACGCTTTCCAGACAGAGCGTAGAAATGTCAGGCGTTCGCGATCACTCAGTCGGATTCTTATCCCTTTCGCAGCGATCACATCGTACGTCTTCTTTTCGACGATCGCTGACCGAACAGCCTTTCGAAGGCTGTCTGTCACAGAAAGAGGGACGCTGTGTTCGACTACCGCCTCAGGCACGAACAGCGGTGGCTTTCCAACTTGCATCAGTTCTACGAGCAGTAACGTGTCTTCGGCCCGCAGCGCCGAAGGGTTAAACAGGTTCGTTCTCAAGTTCGCACTCGTACGACGAATGGCAAATCCCGAAGTATTCAGATAACGCACTCGACCATCCGCTTGGAGCATCTGATCTTGAAAGGTCGTGAGCCGCAAGTCTTCTGCACGGCCGACCAGGCTGGAGCGGTCGCCAACCAGTTTTAGCTGAAAAGACTCTTGATCGGGCGAATGATCGATTGCGGAGTTCAAGGCTGCAAGAGCGTTTGATCTGACCTTGCAGTCCGCGTCCACGAAGAGCAAAATTTCTCCATGCGAATTCCGAATACCAAGATTTCTCGCCGCCGAAATTCCTTCATGACTCTGGCGAAGAAGCTTTAGGGTATAGGCGGAAGCCCATTGTTGAATCATTTCCGGCGGAGCGTCCAGGCTCCCATCGTTAACGACGATGACCTCGAAACTCGGATCGTTCTGTTGCCGCGCCAACGATTGCAGGCACTCCTGTAGCGGCAGCCAATCGTTATACACGGGAATGACGATACTGAAGCGCGGTATCGCGCTGCTCTGAACCATCGATTGTTTAGGCTAGTGTCACCGTTCGGATCTAGTCTGGCGAGTAGGATCGCACATTTTGCAGTCAAATCAAATGGGTCGCCTGCCGGTTTGAGATCAAAGGGAGTTTTCCAAGACTTGAAAACGGAGAGCGTGGGAGCGAGTCCTGCACTGCATGCTAAAATCCAAATTGAAATTCTCTCCATCAAAAAACATATGACCAACCATTCTTCCGCAACACGCACGTTTGATTCGACCATAAGCAAGATCTCACAGCGCAAGGCACAGGTCGGCATAATCGGTCTGGGTTACGTAGGATTGCCTCTCGCTTTGTTGTTTACGGAACAAAAATTCGCTGTCACGGGTTTCGATATCGATCTGCGCAAGGTCGATACTTTGGCAAAGGGCGAATCTTATATCTACAGAATCAGCGCGCAGGAAATTCAGACCGCGAAAGAAGGAGGTTTCCGCGCAACCGCGAATTATGCGCAAATCGAGGAGATGGACGCCATTATTATCTGCGTGCCCACCCCGCTCAATCAATACCATGAACCCGATCTCAGCTACATCACCGATACAACTCATGCCATTGCTCCGCATCTTCAACCCGGCCAGTTGGTAGTTCTCGAGAGCACCACTTATCCCGGAACCACAGAAGAAGTGATGGTGCCAATCCTTGAGAAGGAAAACAAACTTGGACTGAAAGTTGCCCGTGGCGATTCTGATGGCCAAAACCAATTCTATGTCGCGTTTTCTCCGGAGCGGGAAGATCCTGGCAACACTACAGTGGCGCGGCGCGACATACCAAAAGTGGTGGGCGGAGTGAATCGCGCAGCTTCGGAATTGGCCGGGGCTCTTTACGGGTCGATTTTTCGAAGAACGGTCCCAGTTTCCTCGCCAGCGGCTGCGGAAATGACGAAGTTGCTGGAGAATATTTACCGCTGCGTAAACATCGCGCTGGTTAATGAGCTGAAATTGCTTTCGTTACGTATGGGAATCGACATTTGGGAGGTGATCGCGGCGGCTTCCACTAAGCCCTTCGGGTTTCATCCGTTTTACCCGGGCCCCGGTCTCGGCGGGCACTGCATCCCGGTTGATCCCTTTTATCTATCATGGAAGGCTAAAGAATGGGATTTTCGCACACGTTTCATCGAACTAGCTGGCGAGATCAATGTCAACATGCCATACCATGTCCTGGCGTCGATCGCCGGTGCACTAAACCAGCACCGGAAGTCACTCAACGGGGCGCGAGTCCTCATCCTCGGTGTGGCGTACAAGAAAGATATCGACGATCTCCGCGAATCTCCCGCCCTTACGATCATTGAGTTGCTACAGAAAGAAGGAGCTACAGTTAGCTATCACGATCCGTACTTTCCTTTCATTGGAAAAGGACGGAAATACGACTTGCAGATGAAGCGGTCGGAACTGGAAAATCTCGGTCAATACGATTGCCTGGTTATCGTCACGGATCACTCCGATTACGATTACCGGCGCATCGTTACCGAAGCGCAGTTGGTCGTTGACACGCGCAACGCTACGAAGGGTATTGCTAGTCCCAAAATAGTGCGGTGCTAGTTTGCCGACAGCAGCGTACGGTGGCTGCAACTTGCAGCCGGTATTCGGCGGAGCTGCAACAAGCGGGAACTTGAGGAGAACCGCGTGGGTGTCAAGATCAGTGCGCTGGAAAATCGATAAGGACCGTCTGTCTTTTGTGTAACCGCCGATCAGATCGTGATCGACGTCGTAAATTTGGACCCGGCAACCCGTCCGATCGTTGTGACTGGATTTGCTGGAATTTGCCGGTAAATTCTCATATTTCGAGGCCTCGGACTCTGAATATTTTTCGCTCTTGAAATCTGGCTTCCCGAAAACACCCCGTGTTTTTCGCGGATTTGGACAAAACTGAGCTGAAAAATGACCTTCGTGCTCGAAGTCTGGCATTGTGAAGTGCAAGGCTTCAAAAATGTCCCTTATAATCGGAATGCCGTGATCGAAGAGTTCCGTTTCTCCCTCGCCGAGTAGGTGAAGAGCAGGTACTTCCGTCAATTCCCTGAGGTCTTTCTATGTGTGGCATCGTCGGGTATGTGGGCAAGAAAAGTGTAGTTCCCATCATCATTGAGGGCCTGCGCCGGCTGGAATACCGCGGATACGATTCGGCGGGAATCGCTGTGGCTGGCAACGGGAACGGGTTGCAACTGCGCCGTGCCGAAGGCAAGTTGCGCAATCTGGAAGAAGTCATTCGACTGAAGCCGTTGGATGGCACTTACGGCATTGGCCACACGCGCTGGGCCACGCACGGTCGTCCTACCGAAGAAAATGCCCATCCTCACCGTGATTGCACCGGAAAAATTGTGGTCGTGCATAACGGCATCGTCGAAAACTATCTCAGCCTGAAGAAAAAGCTGAGCGAGGAAGGGCACAAGTTCACCACCGAGACTGACACCGAAATCATCGCCCACTTGATCGAGAAATATTCAGTGAACGCCGGAAACGGAAATCATCGCAGTTTAGAAGATGCAGTGCGACAGGCGGTAAAACAACTCACTGGAGTTTTTGCGCTGGCGGTAATTTCAACCGACGATCCTAACAAGATTGTGGCGGCTCGCAATGGACCGCCGGCGGTAGTTGGATTAGGCAACGACGAATACTTTGTGGCGTCGGATGTTCCCTGCCATTCTGTATCACACCCGCGACATTTTCTTTTTGGCGGACGGCGACATGGCCATTGTTACCGCGGACGGAGTGCAACTGACGGACTTCGATGGCAAGCCGGTGAAACGCCAGATTCAGCATGTGATGTGGGATCCGATTCTGGCGGAAAAAGGCGGCTTCAAGCATTTCATGCTCAAAGAAATTTATGAGCAGCCGCGCGCGGTTCGCGACACGACTTTGGGACGGGTTTCGCAGGAGACCGGTCACATTTTTCTCGATCAGATGGAGATCACCGAAGCGGAATTCAAAGCGGCAAAGAAGATCAACATCATCGCTTGCGGGACCAGTTGGCACGCGGGGCAAGCGGGCAAGTTCATGATCGAGACCCTGGCGCGCGTGCCGGTAGAAGTCGATTATGCAAGCGAGTGGCGCTACAGAAATCCCATTGTGGATGCGGAGACGATCACGCTGGTGATTTCGCAGTCCGGCGAAACCGCGGATACGATTGCCGCTCAGCGCGAAGCCAAGGCCCGAGGATCGAAGACGCTGGCCATCTGCAATGTCGTTGGATCGATGATTACGCGCGAAGCGCAAGGCATCATTTACACCCATGCCGGGCCGGAGATCGGCGTAGCGTCAACCAAAGCTTTCACCGGGCAACTGACGGCGCTCTATATTTTCGCGATGTACTTGGCGCAGGTGCGCGGCGTGATGAGTGCCGAGCAGGCGCGGGCTGCCATGCTGGAACTGACGCGGATTCCGGGAAAGCTCGAAACCATTCTTACGCATGACGAAGCTTGCGACGAACTGGCGAAACGCTACCAGAAAGTTCACGATTTCCTGTTTCTGGGGCGTGGGATTCATTATCCGATCGCACTGGAAGGCGCGCTCAAGCTAAAAGAAATTTCCTATATTCACGCGGAAGGCTATCCCGCGGGCGAGATGAAGCATGGACCCAACGCGCTGATCGATGAAAATCTGCCGGTGGTTGTGATCGCGACTCGAGACGTAACCAATCCCGGCTCGGTGCTGCGCTATGAAAAAACCATTTCCAATCTGAAAGAAGTGAAAGCGCGTTCCGGCGTGGTGATTGCGCTGGCCACGGAGGGCGACGAAGAAATCAAGGAAGCGGCCGATCACATTCTCTACGTTCCGGCCGCGCCGGAAGAGTTGTCACCGATCCTGGAAATCGTCCCGCTTCAATTGCTGGCCTATCACATTGCGGTGCGGCGCGGTTGTGACGTGGATCAGCCGCGAAATCTGGCAAAGTCGGTGACGGTGGAATAAGGCTAGAATTCTGCTGGCTCGACGCATCAGATATGTTCCAGAACGGATTGAATGGCAAGTGGCGAATAATGATGTTGGCATCATCGAGCAGCGGGATTGTTTCAGTCGTTTAGTGTGGGGTTTGTGAAGGGAAGGAAATGCGCAATGCAAGCGATTTCGAGGAACGTGTGAAGGGCTCGATCGAAGCATCGATCGCCGTCAAAGAGCTTCTGCTCAAAGACGCCGGAATTGTATCCACCATTGCAGAGGTCTGCACATTGTTAGTGGATTCCCTTGATAAAGGCAACAAGGTACTTCTGTTCGGTAATGGAGGAAGCGCGGCCGACGCTCAGCATATCGCCGCTGAATTTGTTGGCCGCTTTGCCTTTGATCGTCGCGCCCTTCCCGCGCTGGCTTTGTCGGTGAATACTTCGTGCCTCACGGCGATCGGAAACGATTATGGATTCGATTTCGTTTTCTCTCGACAAATCGAGGCGCTCGGGCGTGCTGGAGACGTAGCGATCGGAATATCAACCAGTGGCAATTCTCAAAATGTGCTTCAGGGTCTCTCTGCTGCCAGAAAGCTCGGTTTGTCCACTGTCGCATTGACAGGTCGCAACGGCGGGAAACTCAAGGGCTCCGTCGATCACTGCATTTGTGCGCCCTCAGACGAGACGCCGCGCATCCAGGAATGCCACCTGTTAATCGGCCATATTATTTCGGAATTGGTGGAAGAGACCATATTTCGCAAGTAACGGTGCTGATCTGGATCGTGATGGCGGGACGCAGTACGCAAGCTATCCAAAGAAAGCATCACGCGACGTCAGCGGCGAAAACGGCCAAAGAACCCAATTCTGACACGAGCGCCCCTGCATTTTTATAACGGTACTTCAATCAACGTTGGTCCCTCGCCTTCTAATCCTTCTCGTAACGCCTTTGCAAATTCGTCCAGCGAATTGACGCGAGAGCCCGGCACTCCCATTCCTTTTGCCAACGCCACCCAGTCCAGATCCGGACGGCCAATCTCAAACATCGCGGCGGCGCGAGGACCTGGGTTGCCGATTCCAAGGTAAGAAAACTCTCGCTTCAGCACTGCGTAGTCTCGATTGGCGAAGACTACCGTCGTGATGTTCAAACCTTCCCGGGCCATCGTCCACAGCGCCTGCAGCGTGTACATGGCGCTGCCGTCGGCGGTCAGGCATAAGACGCGACGATCGGGGCACGCTACAGCGGCGCCCACCGCCAGCGGCAGAGCGATTCCGATCGATCCGCCGGTATTTCCCAGCCAATCGTGCGGTGGCGCTGCCTTGGTTGCGGCCATTAAACCGCGGCCGGAGGTCATGGATTCGTCGACGACGATCGAGTTTTCTGGCAGCAGCGCCCCGACTGCGGCGGCGAGTCCTTGCAGTGTGATTTCGCCGCCCGGCAGCGCGGGCCGCGCTGATTGTTCTGGTCGCGATTCCACCTTGCGCTTTGGTACAGCGGACGCCAACGCCTCGAGCGCGCCAACATAATCTTCTCCAAGGTCCGCAAGGGTATGGATCTCACAGGCCGGCGAAGTGAATGCGCTGTTCTTGCCGGGATAAGCGAAATATGCAACCGGCGCAGGGGTGCCCACCAGAATCAAGTGACGAAAATCTTTAAACTGCTCGATTCCTTGTTCCAGGACATATTGAACGCGATCCACGACCGGAAGGCCCGGTCCGCGCTGCAAACGCGTAAGCGGATACGGAGCCAACAATTTTGCCCCGGTCGCGGCAGCAATGCGCCCCGCTGCGAGCAGTCCCTTGCCATAGAGCGCATTGCCCGACATGAGGATCGCAGTGGGCAATCCAGACTGAAGCATCGTGACTGCGCGCTCGATCGTGGCAGTGGCCGGTAACGGCGGTGTTGGCAGCGCTGGGAATTCAGCGACAGCCGCATCCTCGCTCCAGGCGACGTCGGCGGGCACAATCAGAGTTGCGATCTGCCCGGGTGCGGTTCGCGCTGCCAGAATTGCCTCGACGGCGTCGCGACCCACTTCTGGTCCAGAAGACGACGTTCGCAACCATTTGGAATACGGACGTCCGATGGCTTCAATGTCAGACTTGAGCGGAGTGTCGTAGCGCAGATGGTCGGTGGCATGTTGACCGATGACGTTAACGATCGGCACGTGTGCTCGACTGGCGTTATGTAGATTTGCCATGCCGTTGGCGAAACCGGGGCCGAGATGCAAAAGGGTACACGCCGGCTTCTCGGCCATGCGGGCGTAGCCGTCCGCGGCTCCGGTCGCGACTCCTTCAAACAGGCCCAGAACGCAACGCATTTCGGAGACGCGGTCCAGCGCCGCAACCATATGAATTTCCGACGTACCAGGATTGGCAAAGCAGGTTTTTACGTCTCCCGCAATCAGTGTGCGGACCAGGGCTTCTGCACCGTTCATTTTCTTGGGCATCTCTTCGTTTGAACCACGTTACGACCAGCGGGGAAACTCATTGTATGGTGAGAGTAATTCTGTAACAACGCCAAAATCGGCTCGCGTGGCTATTTCTTTCTATTCAAAGCAGGATAGATCAAGGCGACTGGGGGTACTTTGGTTACGACTCATTGCACCTGAAGACTAACGCCCCGCGGTGTTGCCTCGTATCATAAAATGATTCAGTGCAGGCTCGCTTTTTATGGCCGTTCTCTATCCCAGCGGAACTGAGTGCAGTATAAATTTGCATCCTACGCCGATTACGGTTGAGTTGCTGATTGAGATCTGGCAGTCGGTTCTTAAACTGCCAAACGTAGGAATTGACGACGATTTCTTCAAGATCGGCGGCAGCGTCCGGTTGGCGGATTTGCTCTTTGCCGAAATCGCGCAGAAGTTCGGCCGCGAACTCCCGAGCGCGACCATCTTCCATGCTCCCACGATCGCAACGCTGGCTTCCGTTCTAGATCAGCCTGCATTTCCACGCTTCTCGCCCTTCGTACGACTGAAGGATGGTCGACAGCATCCTCCGATTCTTATTGCGCCTGGTCTGGACGGTCGCGCAAGCTTCTCGGGGCTTGCCCAACTGATTCGAAGCGAACATCCAATCTATGGGATTCAAGCCAAAGGCGTTGACGGTTTGGAGGATCCTTTGGATTCGATCGAGGAGATGGCGGAATCTTATCTTGAATCGCTTCAGGATCTTCAACCCGAAGGCCCTTACATTCTGATCGGTTACTCCTTCGGTGGGTTGGTAGCTTTAGAAATGGCGCAGCGATTGATGCAGCAGCGAAAACAAATCGCATTGCTGGCAATGATCGATGCTTACCCCCATCCTCGATATTTATCGGCGGCACAACGTCTTCAGCTGGGCGCGCAACGAGCCAAGCGCCGTTTCTTGGAACTCAAGCGAAAGCGGGTGGGTGAAGGACTTTCCTATCTAAGGGAGGGAATTGAACGGCGATGGAAAATTGCAGGAGTTGGCTCGCGCAGCCAGGCTTCCCACCTGTCGCTCGAGCAGACCACCGCGCGTGTCAAGCGCAAGGCTTACGTAGCGCTGGGGCAGTATCGTCCGCGGCCATATAGCGGAACAATCCAGTTCATCAAAAGCGACACTGACACGTATTTCCCCGGAAATCCTGTTCCAGTTTGGGCTCATCTCGCGCAGTCCTTCGAGGTCGAGACCGTTCGCGGCAGTCATCTGAACATGGTTACGACCCACTACGAAGGTCTTGCGGCGGTATTGACGCGTTATGTAACAGAATTAGCGGGCCGGAAATAATCTGCTCTTTCAGGCGCATCACCCGCCCCCAGACGTCCAGTCAAAGCCTCGCAGACTCCAGCCTTTACCCTCCGCCACCACTGCTCCCACGTAGTCGGCAGCCGGACGCAGAGAGCGTAGAGTCCAATCCAATTCGTCCGTAGTTTCAAGCCGCTCAGATTCTCCCGGCGTAAGCGAGACGTGAAAGCTCTTGAGCGGAACGTGCAATCCTTCGCCTCGCGCTTTGATATATGCTTCCTTTCGTGTCCAGCACAGAAAAAACCCTTCATCGCGCAAAATTTCAGGCAATCGACGTAGTTCCATGACTTCTTGTGGAGAGAAAAACCGCTCGGCGATTTTTTCCCCCGCGAAAGGCCGGATTTTTTCCACGTCCACTCCCAACTGACATCCAAAGGCGAAGGCCAGCAACGCCATGCCACGCGAATGCGAGACATTAAATTGAAGGGACGGCGCGCCGCTCAAAGTCGGCTTGCCTCGCGGGCCGTAATCGAATTCGATATCCGCGGGAGCGCGGTTTAGATATCGACCGAGCAATTCCCGCAAAATTCCACGAGTGGCTGCAAAATGATTCCGGTCTCGATCAAAATGGAAACGGCCCGCTCGCGTCTTCTCGTCGGTCGAGAGTGTTTCCTGGAGATGAGGAAGAATGATAGTTTCATCATCGAGATCGACTCGCCAAACGTGGATTTCCTTAGCAGTAAGTTCAAACCGCTCAGGGCGTGGTTCCCAGGAGTTGAATTCGAAAGTGATTTGCCTGTTGTGCATTGCAGCGTTCTTAGCGTCTTATCATAACGATTCCTTTCACACCGAATGTTTTCGAAAGGCCCCCCATTCCCACTCGACTGGATCTGACGGAGAACAAATGAAAGAAACACTTCTGTGGCTGGCGGCGGCGATGATGATGGCGTCACTCGCCCATGGGCAGCAGGCGACGATCACAAGGCTGGATGGCAGCACAATCTCCGCAGCGGAAATCGACGGCACGGTGACACGCTTGATGAAAGCGGCTGAGGTCCCAGGCGCAGGGATTGCGGTATTCAATCACGGGAAGATCGCATATCTCAAAGCCTATGGATTTCGCGACAAGGAGAAACAGTTGCCGCTGACCGTGAATTCGGTGATGACTGCGGCATCGTTCACTAAAGTCGCGTTCGCATACTTGGTAATGGAGCTAGTGGATCAAGGTGCGCTCGACTTGGATAAGCCGGTTTATCAGTATCTGCCGAAGCCACTGCCGGAATACTCCCGGTATGCAGACTTGGCGGGCGATCCTCGGTACAAATTGATTACGGCACGCATGCTCTTAAGCCATACCAGCGGATTTGCGAACTACCGGGCCTTTGAAGAAGACCGTAAGCTCAAAATCCATTTTCAGCCGGGATCGCGTTTCGCGTACTCCGGCGAAGGCATACTCTTGCTGCAGATGGTGGTCGAGACGATCACAAAGAAACCGCTGGATGAATTAATGCAATCGCAGGTTTTTGGCCCGTTGGGAATGGCGCGAACCAGCATGGTTTGGCAAGAGCGTTTCGAAAGCGATTATGCCAATGGTTACGACGAATACGGGCGATCGCTGGGGCCGGAGCGGCGCAAAACTCCAGACGCTGCCGGCTCCATGCAAACGACAATCGCCGATTTTGGCCGCTTGGTGCAGGCCGTGATGGACGGCGGCGAATCGCTCAGTAACAAGGCGCGTGAGCAGATGCTCAGCCCGCAAATTCAAATTGTCTCGAAGCACGAATTCCCAACGCTCAACGACGAGACTACGGAAGAAAACAAAAACATCCGCTTGAGCTATGGACTGGGGTGGGGACTTTTCTGGACGCCTTACGGCAAAGTGTTTTTCAAGGAAGGGCACGACGTCGGCTGGCGAAACTACGCCGTAGGTTTCGGCGAGCACAAATCCGGCCTCATCATCATGACCAACAGTGCAAACGGCGAGGGCATTTTTAAAGATGTGCTGGAGACGGTGCTCAAAGACACCTTCACTCCCATCGAGTGGGAAGGATACACGCCATATAATCAGCTGCCTCCGCGACCGCCGCTCGCACAGCACAAGCAGGTTGCGGTGGACGGAAGGATACTGGACAGATATGTCGGCCGCTACGGCCTGCCGCCCAATGTCATTCTCACGGTCCGGCGCGAGGGCGATCATCTTTCGGTGCAGGAGAACGACGAGCCGAAGCAAGATCTACTGCCCGAAAGTGAGGCCGACTTCTTTTCGACCGTCTCCACCGACACTTACGCATTTGAAAAAGATGGCGATGGGAAGGTCACGGCAATGATTCTGCACGCGGGCGGGAAGGATATTCCGATCAAGCGAATTGATTAGCGAAGATAAGTGTTAGAAGAATCTGGTCACGCCCTCTTCCATCACGACTACCTTGTCTTTGGTTCCAGCGGCGCGTGCCTCCTGCTCCAGGAGTTGCAAGGGTTCATCGACAGGCTCGTGGGAGAGACGGAAACTGCCGTAATGCATGGGGACCATCCAGCGGGACTTGAGATCGAGGAAAGCGCGCATGGCGTCCGCCGGATTGGTGTGCACGTTGCGGAATTGCGGCGGATTGTAGGCGCCGATGGGAAGCAATGCGAGTTCAGGAGAGAGACGGCGGCCGATTTCGCTGAAACCTGGAAAGTAGGCGGTATCGCCCGCGTGATAGACGGAATGTTTGCCGGCCTTGAGGACAAACCCGCCGTAACCGCGATGCGAATCTTTCAGAACGCGAGCGCCCCAGTGGCGCGACGGGACGTGCGTGATTGACAAGTTGCCATGCCGCGAACTCTTCCACCAATCGAGTTCTATGATTTCTGAAAAGCCGAGATCGGCGACCAGATCGGAAACGTGCGCTGGGATGATGATGGCCGGGGCAACGCCGCGGGTGCGCAGATTATTCTGCACAATGGCGCGCAGCGACGGCCGATGCAAGTGATCGAAGTGAGCATGAGTAACCAGCACCACATCGATCGCCGGAAGATCGGCAATGCGCAAACCCGGACGACGCAGGCGCTTCAACACAAACAGCCAGCGCGCGAAGTTGGGATCGATGACCACACTGCGGCCTCCGATCTGCACGAAGAAACTGGCGTGGCCGATGAACGTGACGGCTAGTTCTCCATTCGTTGCCAGGCGCGGCTTATGAGTTTCGCCCGAGCGCGGAGTTACCGCCGAGCGGCGCACCAGACGCCCAAACTGCGTAGCGCGCTTGCGAAGGGCCGGATTGCGAAGCGTCTGTTTAATCATTCTGCTGCGGAGCCGGGGCTGGATCTTTACCAAGGCTGGATCGGAAGCAGCCTGTACTCTTCATCTTAATCCTCATAGCGTCCAGAACAGAGTAATAAGAGCGATCCAGCCAGTTATTTAACCTTACGAATGTAGATTACGAATGTTAGATCATGTCGAGTGGTGTAGATCGCTTTCCGCATTGGGCCGGTAACGCCAGTAATCTCGACGATTGAGCCTTGATTATCTGTGATTTTGCGCGTCCTTGCTTGACCTTGATCGAGCCAGTCATATCTAATCCGAAAGCGTTCTTTTGAAATATTTTTTCCGGGCGATAGGAGAAGTAGCATGCGAGTTGCGTTTGTGGGCTTAGGAATTATGGGACATGCCATGGCAACGAACCTGGTCAAGGCCGGCCATGAAGTGACGGTGTGGAACCGAACGCCAGGTAAATTAGTGGAGGGCGCGGGTGTGGCTCCCACTCCGGCGGCCGCGGCACAAGACGCGGAAGTGGTCTGGATGTGCGTGGCCGATACGACCGCGGTGGAAAGCGTAATCTTCGGTAAAGACGGCGTTGAAGCGTCGCTCAAAGAAGGCATGATCATCGCAGACTCGAGCACGATTTCGCCTTCCGCCACAATAAAGTTTGCAGAGCGGGTGCGTGCGAAGGGCGCGAACTGGGTGGACGCGCCCATGACCGGATCGAAGATCGGAGCAAGCAACGGGACACTGGTCTTCATCGTTGGAGGTGACGAAGCTGTCGTCGAGCGGCTCAAACCGCTGTTTGCCGCCATGGGCAAGAAGATTTTTCGCATGGGCGACACCGGCAAGGGACAGGCCACGAAGCTGGCGATGAATCTGCAGATCGCGCTGATTTTCGAAGGATTCGCCGAGGCGCTTACGCTGGCCACAAAACTGGGCGTGGATACGCAACAACTGCTGTCGCTGATTGACGCCACCATGGTGCGCTCCGGAGTAGTGGATTACAAAGGACCGTTTATTCTGCAGCGCGATTTCACGCCAAACTTTCCCCTCCGGCTGATGCACAAAGACATCCGGCTGACGCTGGAGGCGGCCAAGGAAGCGCGAGTAAAGTTGCCGGCGCTCGAAACAGTGGAAGAAATTTACGAGATGGCCTCCGAGGAAGGGAATCAGGATCTCGACTATGCCGCTACGCTCACGCTGCTAGAGAAGTGGGCCGGCGTGCAAGTGAAGGGGAAGGCCGCATAGATACATCTCATGCAGAAGAAGCGCTCCGCGAAAAAAAAGACTGCGAAACCAAAACCCAGAGCCAAGCCAACGCGCCCCGTGCGTCCCGCGGATCCGGCAGATTTTGCGGCGGCATTCGAAGGGCTCAAGAAAGTCATGAGCGCAGTTGAGCCCGAGTTGCTGGTTACTACCAACGAGCCGCACAAATACTATCTGGTAACAAAAGCCCGGAGTTGGAAGGGCGGTCCGATGTATTTCGGGGCGGTGATGAAGGGCAAAGCCTACGTCAGCTATCACCTGTTTCCGCTCTACGTATTTCCAGAAATGAGACAGATGGTTTCATCCAGCCTGAAGAAACGCATGCAAGGCAAGACCTGCTTCAACTTCCCCGCGCTCGATGCTGCTCTTTTCGCGGAACTGAGCGATCTGACCAGGGCCGGCCTTGAAAAATACAGGGCCAAGAACTGGCTATAAACTTGGTCTAACATTACCTTCCATTACCGCCGTAATCCTGCAAACCCCGCTATTACACAAGTATTACAGTCACACCGTCCTTTCCCTTGGTACGGTAGACGTAGGGCCGATCGAACTCGGAAAACCACGAAATGGGGACCTTTCTTGGATATGGAACTGCAGGATTTAGAAAGACCACAAGCGGCAAGAAATGAAGTGAACTGGATCACAGCCGGTTTTATGGCTGCGTTTCACGTTGGCGCCATTGCAGCGCTATTCTTTTTTACCTGGAAGGCATTATTTGTAGCCATGTTTTTGTGGTGGGTTTCGGGCAGCCTGGGCATCGGGATGAGCTATCACCGTCTGCTGACGCACCGCGGATATAAGACTCCGAAGTGGGTGGAATATTTCCTGACGATTTGCGCCACGCTTGCGCTCGAAGGTGGACCGATTTTCTGGGTCGCGACGCACCGCATTCATCACCAGCATTCCGATCAGGAAGGCGATCCGCACTCGCCGATCGACGGCAAATGGTGGGCGCATATGGGATGGATTCTCATGGGCAAATCAATGCACCATGACACGACCACCCTGGCGCGCTACGTGCCGGACCTGGCCAAAGATAAATTTCACGTTTGGATTACGAAATATCACTATGTCCCGCAGGTTGTTTTGGGAATTGCGCTTTTTGCCATCGGCGGCCTGCCCTGGCTTCTGTGGGGAACATTCTTGCGCACCGTGGTTGGGTTGCATGCTACCTGGCTTGTGAATTCAGCAACGCACTCCTGGGGTTCGCGCCGCTTCGCCACGCGCGATCTTTCCACCAACAGCTGGTGGGTTGCACTGCTGACGTTTGGTGAAGGCTGGCACAATAATCATCATGCGCATCCAACGGCTGCGCAGCACGGCTTCAAGTGGTACGAAGTCGACATGAACTGGTACGGCATTTGGGCGCTGAAGACGCTAGGACTGGCGTGGGATATTAAGCGGGTGAACTTAGGTGAAGTGGAGCGCGGGTTAGTACCAACTCCGAATGGACGCCTGATTACAGCTGCCCTGCCGGAAGTTTCGATTGCCGGAGACTAAGCCGTTCCGATTTGCTAGATGGTTCTAAAAAATAAGCCCTGGCCTTTTGGCTAGGGCTTTTTTGTGGATTTACCGATGAACGACTGAGGATTCGCATCGCCGTATGCCGTCCCGATCCGTAAAGCAGTGCGCCTGCCGATTCGTATTCAGGGTATGCCTTCAGGCATACCGTTGAAATTCTTCATGAATGCGCCTTCAGGTGCAGCAAACGTCTAAGTCCGTCACACGCGAATGATCATCACTTCCGTGGCTTTGATCAGCGCGGCCGCAGTCTGTCCCTTCTTCAATTGCATCTCACGCGCGGAAGTCGCCGTGATAATCGATGTAATCTGCTGGCCCCCGATGGAAATCTTGACCTCCGCCATTAATCCGCTGATGCGAACCGAATCGATGCGTCCCACTAATTGATTGCGTCCACTGACCCGGCGAATGACCTGTCGGCGTTCATCCTCCGTTTGTCCGCGGGTCTTAAAGAGCAGCTTGTCCACTTCGCTTTGCGGGATGCGGTGGTGTCCTCCCGCCGTCTGAGTACTGCGAATTTTCTTTTTGTAAATCCATTGCTTGATAGTAGGAAAGCTGATTCCCAGCTGTAACGCGGCGTCGCGCAGCTGCAGCATCTCTTCGGAGATTCGTCCTGCTTTTAGTTGTTTCCGCACGGCATGGAATCCTAAATCCAAAGGAAAACGCGGGTCAATCTGTGCGCACTCCGCTCGGCTCTGCTGTGTAACAGACTATATCCATCTATATTTCGACATTACAACCGTATGTGTTGTACACTTCTACTTCTTCGAACCAAGAATAATTCGATAACTTAAGGAATTATGCAAAGAATCACACCATCTCTCCTGCTGTTTTCGTGGTTTCTGATGGGAGCGTTCCCGGCGTGGGCCCAAAGCGGATCCCCGGCTTCTCCTCGCACTCCCGACGCCTGCGCCAGCGGCCACGAGTTCGCCACTACTGATTGCGAGCTGACCTGGCATGGCATCACGCTCTACGGTGCATATGATGTCGGTATCGGCTGGGTCAGCCACGGCTTACCGGAAAACGGTTACAACTATGAAGGCGAATCGCTGGTGAACCGAAACGGCTATCAACATCGATTTGTCGTCGCACCCAACAACCTGCAGCAGACGGGTTTCGGCATCCGGGGCAAGGAAGAGTTTGCGCCTGGCTGGGCCGTTGTGTTCAACGCTTCCACGGGCATCAATCCGCAGTCCGGCCTGCTGGCCAACGCGCCGGCCACCGACACAATCAACAACGGCTTGCCCCGAAGCAGCTATTCGATAGCCATCGACGGCGCGCGCGCAGGCCAGCCCTTCAATGACCAATACTATGGCGGTATATCGTCAACGCACTTCGGCGAGCTCACCTTCGGTCGTCAGCGCTCTCTCGGCACCGATGCGATGCTGCTTTATGATCCGGCCAGTGGCAGCTATGCCTTTTCCTACATCGGATATAACGGCACCATGGCCGGTGGCGGCGATACCGACGACAGCCGCTGGGACGACGCCGTGAAGTATCGCCTCGCCTATGGCCCGGTCCATTTCGGCGCGATGTATAAATTCGCCGACGGTTCTGGCGGCTGCTACTCGGCCTCCGCAGGCTGGACTGCCGCCAACTGTACAGCGGAATCGGCGCATAACAACGCCTATGGATTCGACCTTGGCGGAGGCTACGGCAAGTTCTCCGCCGATGTTGTCTATCAACATTACAACCAGGCGATTAGCGTATTGAACCCCTTGCTGGGGCCTCAGAGTCCGAGTTCGGCGGGGTTATATCAGTCGACCACCGACAGCATCAATACCAATCCCATCAACGGGGGGCCCGGTCTGGGGCCCAATCTGATCGACACGAACAATACCGTGTATGGCATTGTGACCGACAACAACGCGGTTATGGTCGCTGCCAAGTATGCATGGGACCGGTTCAAGTTGTTTGCCGGCTACGAATACATCTGGCAGAACAATCCGAAGGACCCCTTGGGGGTTGGCGCCTCGGACCAGGGCGGTTATTTCATGAGCGGAGTCGAAGACGACAATCTTGATTCTGAAAAGCTGCTGAACATCTGGTGGATGGGCGGGAAGTACGCTATCGACAAGAAAACCGACATCACTTTTGCCTGGTATCAACAGCGGCAGAACGACTTCCGCCTTCCTCCCACGTGCTCGACCACAGCCGGTTTTCGCAGCTCCTGCGCAGGCACGCTCGATGAGGGCTCGCTCTATGCGGATCATCACTTCACCAAACGTTTCGACGGTTTTGCCGGAATTGCGTATTCCTACGTCACCGGCGGTCTGGGCATTGCTATTCCTCATGGCCCCGGCGTCCCCTATAAATCCAACAACAACTTTGCCCCGACAA
Source organism: uncultured Acidobacteriaceae bacterium (assembly GCA_963801885.1). Taxonomy (GTDB): domain Bacteria; phylum Acidobacteriota; class Terriglobia; order Terriglobales; family Acidobacteriaceae; genus Sulfotelmatobacter. Next base: position 44,417 of record CAWDGL010000005.1, on the reverse strand, counting down.
TCGGCGGTCGATTCTCCTTCTGATCGCTTCCTCGTCGCTTCCTAACGACAGGCCAACCAGCCGGCAAGAGTTTCTTGCATCCAATTAGATGTATATACATCTATTGTGATGTGAAAGCCCAAACAAAAATGCTGGCCAACACTTCGTTACCATGCATGTGCGCCAGCTTTCGGCGCGCCGCACGTGCATTGACCCAACTCTACGACGACGCGCTTCGTCCCCAGGGGTTGCGTGCAACCCAGTTCACAATCCTTCAGGCGCTCTCGCTCACGGGAGAAATCTCACAGGGCGACCTCGGCGAACTTCTGGTGATTGACAGCACAACCTTGACTCGGACGCTGCGAGTCATCCGCGCACATGGATGGATTGAAGAGCGCCGCGGCAAGGATCGGCGTGAGCGCTGGCTAAAACTTTCCCCGGCGGGCCGGGGCCAGTTCAAACGGGCGTCGGTGCCGTGGCAAAAGTTACAAACGCGGTTGCGATCTCGTGTGGGCTCGGCCATCTGGAATCAATGGCTGGGAGCCGCTACTGAAATCAGCCGCCAAACCTCAACCGTTAAACCACAGAGCCGGTTCTGAACTCAGTTCCGGATTCTTCAGAGGGAGGATTCTATGTCAACTGATAATGCAAAATACGGACGCCTCACCGCAGTGCTGCTGATTGTCTGGCTCGCGATTTCCATTACCGCAGGGAAGTTTCTGATCTTCCAGGCAGGATCGAAGTACGCAGGGCATCTGCCAATTCCCCTGGGGCTGGCGGTTTTTCTGCCCGTCGTGATCTTCCTATTGTGGTTCACGCTTTCCCGCAGATTTCGCCAATTTGCCCTGTCCCTGAATCCCATGGCCTTGACCATCGCTGAGACGTGGAGAATTGGAGGCATCACGTTTGTCACGCTTCAGGTCTTTCATATTCTGCCGGGCGTGTTCGCCCAACCTGCGGGCTGGGGAGACTTCTTTATCGGCCTGACGGCGCCGTTTGTAGCTCTGTATTTGGCACGACCGGGCCACAAGAATATTTTTATCGCCTGGAATATTGCCGGCATGCTCGATCTGGTGAACGCCGTCGCCCTTGGCGTGCTCTCGTCAACCGCGGTGGGAATCCTGCGGCCGGCGGTTTCAACCGATGCCATGACGGTGCTGCCGCTCAGCTTGATTCCGACGTTCGCGGTGCCGCTGCTGTTCATTGTGCATATCATTCTGATTGCGCAGGCAGCCGGCTGGCAGGCTCAGAGCGCGAACTCGATGGCGAAAGCGGCGATGCGGGCTTGAGACGCAGCGCACTCGCGAACGCGGTAAAATCGGTTCGAGAACGCCATGCGCATCTCAAGCCGCCGCGGAACCATCGTTTTCTTTCTCTGCCTGGGCGTTGGCCTGGTGGCGTTGGCTGTCGCTCTCAACGTCGGCTGGATCATCCTGAACTGGCGCGAAGGGGTGCTGCTGTTCTTCGGCATCGTGTTTTTTGCTCTGATTATTGCCGGCATGGTGGTGAACACAATTTTTCTGGTGCGCGAGCTGCGGCGCAGTGAACAGCACGACAGTTTTATCAATGCAGTGACGCATGAATTGAAAACGCCGGTCGCGTCAATTCGGCTGCATCTGGAAACCTTGCAGCGGCGAGAAATTGCGGAGCCGCAGAAGCAGGAGTTTTATCGGCTCATGTTGAGCGATACCGACCGGCTGACCACCACGGTGGAGCAAGTGCTGCGCGCGGGAAGAGTTGGCGACAAGAAAACGGGCCGCGAAAAAGCGGAAGTGGATTTCGGCCAACTGGTGCGCGAGTGCATGGAGGCGACGCGCTCGCGCCATCATTTGCAACCGGAAGTCATGCGTTACCAGGAAGCCTCGAACGGGAATGGTGCGCTGCGCGTGCGAGGTAACGCGGAAGACTTGCGCACGGCCGTATTCAACGTGCTCGACAATGCCGTGAAATATTCGGGAGACAATATTGACGTGCGGGTGCAGTTGGAAACGCCGGACGAGGAGCATGTTGTCCTGCGCGTGCAGGATCAAGGAGTGGGAATTCCGCCCGACGATATGAAGCGCATTTTCAGGCGCTTCTATCGAATTCCACATCGCTCCCTGGCGCATGTAAAAGGAACCGGGCTGGGCTTGTTCATTGTGAAGGCGATCGCGGAAAAGCACGGTGGCAAAGTTTTTGCCGAGAGCGATGGCGAAGGGCACGGAACTACGATCGTGCTGCAGCTGCCGCGGTGGACGGAATGAGCCGCGTGCTGGTAGTGGAAGATGAAGCACACCTGGCGCAGGGATTGCGGTTCAATCTCGAAGCCGAAGGTTATGCGGCGGAGGTGGTTGGCGACGGCGAAGCGGCCACCGATTGCCTGTTGGGTAAAAAAGAAGCGTTTGACGCCGTGGTGCTCGACATCATGCTGCCGGGAAAGGATGGGTTCAGCGTGGTCTCGGAGCTGCGGGCCGCGCGTAATTATATTCCCGTGCTGATGTTGACGGCGCGCGGACGCCCGGAAGACGTGCTCAAAGGTTTCGCCTCTGGAGCGGACGATTATCTGGCGAAGCCTTTTGAACTTTCGATTTTGCTGGCGCGCTTGCAGGGACTGCTGCGGCGCAGTCAATGGCAGCGCGGGCAGGAGCCGGCTGCCCGCGATGTTCCGGCCGATTCGAGTTCGACGGAAGACTTCGGAACATTTTCCTTCGATGGCAAGACAATCGACTTCGGAGCGCTGGAACTGCGATCTGGGGGAAACACAATTCATCTGACCCTGATGGAGTCGGAGCTTCTGCGGCACCTGGTGCGCAATGACGGCCGCATTGTTTCGCGCAAACAAATTCTGGAAGAAGTGTGGGGACTGCACGAGGATACCGACACGCGCGCAATCGATAATTTCGTGGTGCGGCTGCGGCGCTATATCGAAGACGATCCGGCGAATCCGCGCCATTTGTTGACGGTGCGGGGAGTAGGATATCGATTTACGGCGCGTCCTGAAAACGAGCCGAAGACGTGAAAGAAGAAGACGAGCTGACCACGTTCAGGCACGGCACAGTTCAGCCACCAGCGCTTCCCGGCGCTCGAGTGCGATTCCGTCAATCTGGCGGAGAACCATAAAGTAAATTGGAATGGTAATCGCTGCCAGTATTAGGAACAGCGGAGTGGCCAGCCATAGATTGTGGTAGAGGCGGGATAGCATGAAAACTCCAACGCCCAGGCCGACGGTCACAATCTGCAATCCAAAACTTGCCAGCACGGTTGTTTGCGAGGCATTCTGCCGACCGAAGGTGGAAAAGTCTCGCTTTTTGGGTGCGTAAATCGAAAGCAAATCGCCTACGGCAAAATTCAAGGGCGCTGCGAAGAGAACTCCGGCCACAGTCGCAAGCGAAACAGCCAGGTGCGGAGCGCCGTATAGGTAGGAGACCGCGACCCACGCCAAAGCTGTGTTGGCGACCAGAATGCTGGCATGGGTCAAGTTTTTCCCGAGCACAATCTGGCGAAAGCTGACAGGACACGCGTAGAAAAATTGGATGCCTCCGCCTTCGCCACCGAAGCTGTTGAAGACCAGATTGGTGAGAACCAAAATCGCGTAGGCCGCCGCGCCGGGAAAGGCCATGTCGGGTGTACGACTGAAAGACCGGCTGAACGAACCGGAGTGCCGCAGCGAGTTCATGGGGCCCAGGCGAAAGATCAATAGCATGAGAATGGGCATGATCAGAGTGAGTAGCATGGGACCGCTGCGCGCAAGATAGTGCATTTCCTTTTCGAATACGGAGGCGACCGGCTGCGAGAATCCGGGCAAATTCCATCCCACTTGCAATCGCTGTTTTTGCACCGCCGTGGGGCGAGCCGCGGCTTCGCTGAGGTTCTCGCCGCGAAACTGAGCCCGCAGCCGCAGGTGCAACAGTAATCCGATGGCTAAGGTCATCGTTCCCAGAAGCGCCAGCGAGATGATCCCAGGCAGAAATTGCGCGTGAGAAAATTGTGCGATCGCATTGCCAGCCAGACCAGGTGGGAAGAAGCCCTGCACCTGCGCCCCGGTCTCGAATGCCTGATTCAATTCCGGATGTGGCGTTCTTCCCAATCGCCCCATCATGGGGCCGATTAACTGGAAGCTGAACATCACCAGAATAAAAAGCACGCTGATGATTTCACGCGTGCGGCGCTGCGCCAGCCAGCGCTCCAGCCAGGCGAAAAGTGTCTGCATCAAAATCAGGTTCAACAGTGCAAAGGTGAAGAGAACCAGAAGTGTCCAGGGAAAAAGAACAGGCCGTGCAACGGAAGCGCCCAACAAAATGCCCAGCAAGCCAACCGTTCCGAGCGCGCTGGCAGGGTCGAAAAATCCGTAGGCGAGACGAATCAAAAAATACGAACGGTAGGCGATGGGGAAGCGCAGCAAGTCTGCCGAATCAGGATTGTTGGTGAAGGCCGTCGCCATTACGGGAAAAAGCTGCCAAAAGAAGAAAACTGCCCAGAACAATAGAGCGAGATATTCGGTGTGATTTCGTGAAAGAGAATACCAGGCAACTCCAGTGGCGAGAGCGAAGGCAAGCAGTCCGCCGAGGGTAAAAGCGAGCGTGACGAGGATGCGCGAGGCCAGTTCCATTTTGCCGCGCTTGCTGCGCAGACCATTGAGGAACATGCGCCAGCGCAATTCGGCGATGGCAATCAGCTGGGCCGAAACTTCAGGACGTATCATTTGGTGTGACCTTGATCCCGGCAGAGCTACGGATTCACGCGCGGGAGAAGATAAGATATTGAAATCACTCCAATTTTTCTCGAAATCACTTTCGCAAACACACGCTGGCTGTCGTGAGCAAAATCACAAGTCATTGTAATGTAGCTCATGGTTCCTGCAATCTTGCCGTTAGAACCTTGAGGCCGTCAGAATCTGGGGAAGAAATGGCATCCAAGGGAACTCCGTTATGGAACAGCGTTACGCATCCGTTAGCCAACGCGTTCGATTTTGCCTTCGGCTGCCACCATACGAAACTGAGTCGCGTTTTTACCCTCGAAGGCCACACTTATAAAGTTTGCTGCGATTGTGGGGCACACTTTGAGTATTCGCTGCGAACCATGTCGATCGTCTCGCACAGCAAGACGTTTCCGGTTCTGCGACGACTGCGTGCCAGCCGTATTCACCGGCGGAGGAAATTCTCGCGCGAATTCAGCTCGAACTTGATCGCGGGTGTCGACAGGTAGCCGGCCAAAGAATGCCGTTCGCTGCGCGCAGAAAACTCGCTAAGAGGAAGAAAAGACAGGCCTTCGGGGTCTTTCTGCTCAGGGACCTGCATCCGCTTTACAAAATGTTCCTTACGGAACATTTTACGTACAAGAATGTATGTACATTGACGCAATTGTACGTACAAGAAGCGATGTCGCCTTACGCGCTGGGCGTTAGCCGAGCCAGGAAAGTTCTTGCTCGGCGTGATGGGTTCCGCCCACGATGCGCAGGAAAAGCTGTTCCAGTGTGAGCTTTTCACCTGCAACTGCGGTGTGTTCTGCGGTGCCGGAAGTTTGCGCTTCCACGCCTGCGCGCAGTTCCTCGAGCGATCCCTGCGCCACCAATCGCCCCTGATGAATGATGGCCACGTGACTGCACAGGCGCTCGACAATTTCCAGCACGTGCGAAGTAAGAAAAATCGTTGCACCGCGAGCGATCATTCCCTGCAGCATGGATTTCAGCGTGCCGGCGGCAATTGCGTCCACGCCCTCGAAGGGTTCGTCGAGAAATAAAACTTTTGGGCCATGAATGACGGCGGCGGCCAGCGCCAACTTCTTTTGCATGCCGTGCGAATAATCGGTAACAAGTTTCCTGGGCTGGTCGGCGAGTTGCATAAATTCAAGTAATTCGGCGGCACGTTTGGCTGCGGTCATGCGATCGAGGCCATACATCCGTCCGGCAAAACTTAGAAATTCCGCACCGGTGAGGCGGCCAAATAGCGCCATACCCTCGGGCACGACGCCGATCTGGCGTTTGACGTCGACGGGATCGGTGTTGAGATCGAGGCCGAGAATCTTAATGCCGCCGGAACTCGGCGCCAGCAGCCCGGTGAGCATTTTTATGGTGGTGGATTTGCCTGCGCCATTGGGGCCGAGAAAGCCGAAGAATTGTCCCGGCGCAACGTTCAGGTCAATACCGTCGACGGCCACGAGATCGCCGAAACGGCGCGTCAAGGCCTGCGTGGAGATGGTGGGTGCGAGGTCCATCGAACTTTTGAATCTAGCATACTTGCAGGGATTGTCGCGGCTGTGGCTGTGTCGAAAAGATGTTGGTGCGGGCACGGCCGGTTCGCGGGAGATTCCTCATCCGGCTGAAGCGCGCTGGATTTCGGAATGACGCCCGATATTTACGGAGCGGATTTCGCCCGGAAGGCACGGGTTTAGCGGAATCGCGTGATGCGCCAGAGTGCGATTCCGCAGGTGACTAGCAAAGCGAGCATCGCAATGGTAAGCACGGCGGCCCATCCGACGGCGATATCCATGTGCGGCAACTTTGCCATGACGGCCAAAACTACAAATAGTGCGGTCGTGCCGAGAATGAGCAGCCAGTCCAGCAGCGTTCTGTTCGCGGAGGCTTCGCCAAACTGTCGGCCTTCCATGCCGGCGCGAAGGTATTCGTCTTCGATGCCATAACGCCGGCCTTCACGGTTAGCCGCGCCTTGCCAGGAAGAATGCTCACGCTCGGTTGCCGAGGATAGCGCGATCGCCACTGCGCCCAACGCCATGAGCAGCGATCCTCCAGCGACTTGCGCGTAGATGGTATGGGTTCCGCCTCGCAATTCATGAAAAACTAGAATGCCCCACAACAATCCCCATAGCTGATTCGTATTGGAGAGCGGAATGCCGCGACTGATGCCGACATACTTAGTCGCGTATTGCTGGAATAAATCTCCAATGACCCAGACGAAACCGCCGAGCATAAGCCAGAACAGAAGCGCGCGGGCACTGAGGAGTTCATGCCAGAGCGGCGCTACGCCGCGATAGGCGAAGGCCACTGTGATCATGGTGACGAGTTCTCCGACGGTAAAAAAAGTAATGAACGAGAGAGGATTCATGCCGGTGAGATAGGCTTTGCGGTAGGGAATGTACATGGTCCCCCAAAGAACGCCCGCGCCCAGGGCAGCGATGATGCCGAGCCTGGCCTCACCCGCGGCGGCCTGATGCGACGAAGCCGCCGCCAGCAGGGCCGCTCCCGCGAACATGAATACGGCCCCGCCCAGAACGCCGAGCCAGCGCCTCCAGCCGGCGTGCCTCAATTCGTTGAAAAGCAAAAAGCCCCAGAAGATGCCGAGCAGGCTGTTGGTGTTCCACAAGGGAAAGGCGATGCTCAGGCCGACGTTGCGAATGGCGTAAATGGTCAGCGTGTTGGCGACGGCCCACATGCATCCGGCGAGCACGGCCCAGACGATGAGATGCGGAGCCTGTTGGACGTCGTTGCGAACATGGGATGTGCCACGAATAAAAGCGGGCACGCTCCAGCGCGCCAGGAAAACTCCGAAGACCATGATGAGGGAAATGGTGACGGGAGAAATATCTGAGTTCACGAGCTTGATGGGAGCTTCAGCGCCGCCCAGCCACGCTCCGGCGGCGAATCCGCAGAAGATTCCGAGCGCTTGCAGAGAGCGCAGGCGGGTCGCGTGCATAGGAACTGGAGCCAGGGGCGGCGCGGTCTGCACGATTGCTGGAGATGAGTTCAACGGAGCTTGTCCAGAAGAACGAGGCCGCCGATGAGGACTGTCAGCGGAATCCAGAAGTGGACGTCGGTGGCGATGGCGCGAAAAAGATTTCGGGGATTGGATGGTTCGGTTGGATTCGGCAATGCTTGGACCTCCAGAATGAATACCGTAAGTCTGGGGTGCCATCTTAGGGATAGACGAGCCGGGGAGTCAACGCAGGCAGCGGTTAGGAGAAGGAGGATGGGTGGTGCTATGGGATGTCGCAACAATCAATCTGCCGAGGACATCATCAGACCGAACCAAAACAACATCCAAGCCGACACGCCAAGGCCCAGCGCAGAGAACCATCGCCGAAACTTCAGTGCGACGACGAAGCCCAAAGCAGCACCGATCAAAGCGAATACGAAGCCAAAACCATAGACCACCAGTTCATTCCCAGAATGTACCCTTCCGCCCAACTGGACGTACGCGAGGGCACAGCAACCTATCAATGTAGCTCCTGTCGGAAAAAACATCGCGATCGTCATCGTTATCCGGTTTACTTCTGCACTCCATCCCGATGAAAGACCGACCCAAGCTACCGCCATGACGAATAAGGGCAAACCGAATAGCGCCCACCAAACTTCAAGGGGCACGCTCGTATTCCTCGCTCGCGGCCCAGTATAGGCTAAAACTCTCGAGAGGGCGATCGCGCTCATATCTATTGCATGAGCCGGCGGGACGCCGGCGCTACCAAAAAAATCGCCCCGGCTTTGGGCCGGGGCGATTGGCAGAGCTGCAGCAACCTAGAACTGATTCCAGAGAAACTGGTTGTAGACTTCGTGGTGGAACTGGACTTCCTGCGCTTTGATTAAAGTTCCAAGGGCGCGCGGGCAGCGGTCTGCGGAGGCTTCTTTCAAGTCGGCGTAACGGCCTTTGACATCTTCGCCGAGCAGAGTTGACGTCCACTCTGCTTTCTTGAAGTTTGCGAGCGCGTCGTAGATGTTGTCGGGGAGATAGCGCTCGGCTTGGCGCAGATTTTTGATTTTCGCGGTCTCGCCGTCGAGGCCGGTCTTGAAGATGGCGAGCATCACCAGGTAAGGATTTGCGTCCGGCGCGACGGAGCGAACTTCGACGCGCATACTTTTCTCGTTGCCGATGGGAATGCGGATCATCGAGCCGCGATCGACGGCTGAGGCTTTGATCTGATTCGGCGCTTCGAAGTGGGGATCGAGGCGGCGATAGGCGTTCACGCTGGGATTCAGCAACAGGCAAATATCATTGCCGTGGGTCAGAATCCGGTCGACGAAACCCCATCCCATTTTGCTGAGTTTTTCTTCGCCCTTCGCGTCCCAGAATAAGTTCTTGCCGCCTTCGCTGATGGAAACGTTGGTGTGCATGCCGCTGCCGTTGACGCCGATCACCGGCTTGGGCAGGAACGACGCGGTGAGACCCATGTGAGTCGCGACCTGGCGGCAGATCAACTTGTAGAGTTGGATCTGGTCGGCGGCGGCCACGACTTCGCCATAGCCGTAATTGATTTCGAATTGCGAAGGCGCAACTTCGGGATGATCTTTTTCGTTCTGGAAGCCCATCGCGCGCTGCACTTCCGCAGTGGTGTCGATAAATGTGCGCAGCGGATCGCCGGGCAGGGAATGGTAGTATCCGCCGGTGTTGACGTATTCGAATTTGGTGGTTTCGTGGTAATGGCGCTCGGCGTCGGGGCCTTTGAAAAGAAATCCCTCAATTTCGTTGGCGGCGTTGAGGGTGTAGCCTTTTTTCTTGTGAAGATCTCCGGCGTAATTTTTGAGCACGCCGCGAATGTCACCGGAATACGAAGTTCCGCCCTTGTCGATGACTTCGCCGAAGACCAACACTTTGCCGGAGCCGAAGACGTCGGAAGGAGCCCAGTAGAACGCGCCCCAATCGATGCCAAGGCGCAGGTCGCTTTCGCGCTGGGCGGTGAAGCCGCGAATGGACGAACCGTCGAAAGTTAAGTTGTCAAAGCTTTTCAGCAGGAACTTCTTATCGTAGTCGAGCATGTGCAGCCGGCCTTCGAGATCGCTGAAGAGCACGGTCACGGCTTTGATCCGTTTTTCGTCGGTCAGATATTTGAGCCGGTCTTCCTGCACCTTGTGGGAGGCGACGCGGTTTCTGCGCTGGTCTTTGGCCTTGATATTCAGGTCTTCCAGTTCGTCGTATGAGAGTGCCAGAAAATTGCGCAGTTCGGTGGGCATGGATGTAGTTCAGTCTCCTTCGGATAGAAACCTATGATTTGGGCAAAGCTGTTTCACGATACAGGGAAGTTGAAATGGCTGGTTTCAACACGCTGATTTTGAAACAGGAAGGATAGCGCGTGAGCGGTGGGCCCGCCAATCGAAAAAGCTGATGAGACGCATAAAAGAGATTTATTCAAGAACAAGTGCGGAATGCGATTTATACGTTCGCGGGAACTACTGACGCGACCATCCAGTCGTGCATGGGATGCAATGCTCCGCAGTCCAGGCACTTGGTTTGAGCGAATTGGGTTTTGCAGTTCGGGCAGACCGCTCCGGTTTGGAAGGTATCGAATTGCTGGCCGCATTTGCCACATCGCCAGAACTCGCCAATCGGAGGCGCGGTTTTGCAGGTGGGGCAGGCGAAGCCATCGCGGCGCGGAAGCTTGGCAAAACGCGAGAGCACCAGCGCATGTTTCAGGCCGCCCCAGCAACTCATCAGCATAAACAGCGCGATTGCGCCTAGCCAAAGGTCTTGCCTCCATATCGCGAGAACGATGAAAGCGACGATTCCTAACAAACCGAACACTGTAGCAACGATTAAACTGCGCGCACGACCCAGGACAAACCAGAGTAGGGAGCGAAGAATCTGGCCGCCGTCCAACGGGTAAATGGGCAGGATGTTGAAGACGAGCAGGCCCAGATTGATATAAGAAATAGACCGCACCAACTGGTACAGATCGGGCATGGTGTCGGGCCATCCCAAAGACCGGCCCGCCATGACCGCCGCAAACAAAACCGGAATGAGCACCACATTGACCAGCGGGCCGGCGGCGATGCTCCAGAGAGTTGCGCCGGGGCGCTGCGGCGGGTCTACATAGGCTACGCCACCCAGAGGCCACAGGACGATTTGATTGGCGTTGCCACCGACCTGACGGCACGCCAGAGCGTGGCCGAACTCGTGAATGGTCACAATCAGAAACAGCGCCAGATATTCGAATACGTTCCAGGCGACCGATGAATAACTTCCTTTCCGCATCTGGATTTCGTAGGCGGCCACCAGAAACCAGGACCAATGCAGGAACACATCGATTCCAGCGAATCGAAACAGCCGGATGGATCCCTGGCGCGTGCTGGGCATGTGGGCAGTTTAATTCATAATCCACGCTCGCGTGAGGGCGGAAAAAATCTTGACCACAGAGGGCACAGAGAACCACAGAGGCGAGCTGGGAGAATTTTACTGGCGGTGGGCCGAGGCGCCTGCGGCTAATTCCCGCAAGGTGGTGAGGAAACCGGCGGCGGTTTTCGGATCGTAGAGTGCGTCGAGAGAAATCGTGGCGGAAAATTGCGGAGACTCAGGACGGAAGCGAACCTGCAGCACATCTTGTTGACGAACCGTCATCAAGGTATTGATTTCGGGCGAGGAATCTTCTTTCCAATGCGTGCGCGTGGTCAGAACTACGGGGCCGGGCTCGTAGACGTCCCACTGGCGTTCATCGCGGCGAAGCGCGGTGACACCGCGACTGTGCGCGCACCAGCGATGCCGCACGACTTCAAGATGGAAGCTGGGCGAGCCTCCTAAGTCCGCTTCGAAGGTTAAAGTTTCTTTTTGTTTGTGCCAGCAGCTCAGCAGCCAGTGGACGGGCATTGCGCGGGGACGGAACTTCATAGTGACGTGAGCGTTTTCGAAACTGCGGGAAGGGAATTGAATACGGGCGTGAAGGCGGTAACTGTTCAACCATCGCCAGTCAAGGATGCGTCCTTTGCCGGCGCACGCTGACTGTACCCAGCGGAGTGCCTCGGTTCCTTTGCGGCGGTTATAGGCGGCGAAGAGAAAATACCAAATGGCCAACACCGCAACCGCGCCGACGACGTCGATGACTAGAAGGCGTCCCACCACGTCTTCACACAGTCCTCAGATGCTGATGGTACGTCCGAGGTTGCGACCCGAGCAAGGGGGCAATCGCCGCCAACGAAGATTTTTTTCTGGAATGGCGCTGTCTGTGGAAAACCGGGCCCCGCACCGTTCCGGTTGAGCTCGCCGTGCCCGCCGCTTCCTCAACCTTGCCCATACAATGTGCTGGTGGCCTACGTCATTCGCGAGTTTAAGCCCGAGGATTTCGAAACTCTTTGGCGGATGGACCAGGAATGTTTTCCCCCGGGAATTTCCTATTCGAAGCCGGAACTGAAATCTTATATTCGCCGGCGAGGCGCCGTTACTTTGGTGGCCAGAGATGCGGAGGGAAAAGCCGCAGGTTTTATTGTGGTGCACGCAGGTTCAACGGGGCATGTGATCACGATTGACGTGATGGCCGCGGCGCGCCGCTTGGGAGTGGGGTCGCTCTTGCTGAAGTCTGCGGAAGAGCGCCTGCGTGCGGGCGGATCTTCCGCCGTGGGTCTGGAAACGGCGGTGGATAATGTATCGGCATTGTCGTTCTACAAAAGGCACGGGTATAGCGTGATCCGGACCTGGCCGCGCTACTATAGCAACGGCGTGGATGCGCTAGTCATGAAAAAGGATTTATAGCGATTGGAGATGCTGGGCGCATCTCTCCGATAAGCTTTGTCGAAAACCCCCACTTCTCGCGCAAAGGACGCGCGAGAAATGGGGCACCCGAACACTGACTGGTAGGGGGAATTGATTTAAATTGACCACTATTACCGCATAAGTCATTTGCGCAGAACTGCCGGGTAAAGTAACTTGCCCTATTCGGAAAAACGCCCGTTCAGAAAAACCGTGAAAGTTGCGATTCAGGGGGAACTCGGCTCATTCAGTCACGAGGCGGCAGAAGGGATGCTGCCCGGTTGCGTGGTTGTGCCCTGCGCCCGCTCGGCGGAGGTTTTCGATCGCCTCGAAGGCGGATCGGTGGAAGCGGCCGTCATTCCTATTGAAAACACGCTGGCGGGAACCGTGGCCGAGCACGCCGACCTCATGCTGGCGCGCGATGTCTTCATTCAAGGCGAATATCTGCTGCGCATCGTGCATAACCTTGTTGCACCGCCCGGAGTGCGGCTGAGTTCGTTGCGGCGCGTATTGTCGCATCCGGTGGCCCTCGACCAGTGTCGCGATTTTTTTCGCCGGCATCCCAAGATCGAAGCGGTGCCGTTTTACGACACGGCGGGCAGCGTAAAACACGTGATTGCAAATCGGCTGGAAGATGCAGCGGGAATTGCCGGCAAGCACGCCGCCCGCGAATATTCGGGAAACATTCTTGAGGCCGGCATTGAGGACGATAAGCGCAACTTCACTCGATTCTTCGTGATCCGGAAGGTGGGCCGGCCGAAACGAAGCAAGAGTGCCCGCTTGCCAGGAACCGCCAAAGGGAGTGCAGAGGTCAACTTTAATCACCTCGTTCCCCGCGGCGCGAACAAGACTTCCATCGTCTTCCAGGTAAAAAATGAGCCCGGTGCGCTCTTCAAGTCGCTGAGCGTATTTGCTTTGCGGGATATCAGCCTGAGCAAGATTGAATCTCGACCCAGGCGCGGCCGCCCGTGGGAGTATGTCTTCTACGTGGACTACCTTCGCGGCGACGACGAGCCAGCGCGGAACGCTCTGCGACATCTGGGCGAAGTTGCCGAATTCGTGAAAGTGCTGGGGATTTATCCGGCCGCGTAAGGCCCGTAGTCGTTGCCGGCTGAATCTATGACCGATGGCTTGCGCTTCCCAATTTAGGGCTTGGCAGGGATGGTGCTCCGGGGTTAGCCTCGGCACATCAGGTAGATTCGAGATCGTAAGCGAATGGAATTTCAATCTCTTGCGGCAATCCCGCAGGCGCTTCTGAAACCTTTCTGGGAAGAGTAACATCTAAACTTGAGCGAGTTACACTCAAGGAGACATAATGAGTCAGCAGCCGCTAGTCGAGCGCACTCCTAAGAATAAAGAAATAAGTGATCAAAAGGCCCTGCCGGTCCTTCCGGTGCGGGATACCGTGTTGTTCCCGCATGCCGTTTTGCCCCTTACCGTGGGCCGGGAAAGTTCTGTTCAACTGATTAATTCTCTAGGGGAAGACAAGACCATCATCGTCGTGGCCCAGCGCGAAGCCCGGGTCGATTCACCCCAACCCACCGATCTGTACACGGTAGGAACTTCGGCCGTGGTGCACAAAGTCGTCAAGATGCCCAACCAGAGCCTCTTTGTTTTTGCCGAGGGCCTGGAACGGGTAAAGTTGGGCGAGTTTACCCAATTGGCGCCCTTCATGGTCGCGCATCATTCCCCGCTGCCTGAGGGCACCGCCCCGATTGCGACCTCGGAAATCGAAGCCTTGCAGCGCAATGTGTTGACGTTGTTTCAACAGATCGTTGCCGGTTCGCCCACGCTGTCGGATGAACTTTCGACCGTGGCCATGAACATCGACGAACCGGGCCGCCTGGTGGACTTCATTGCGTCGTCGTTGCCTTCACTCTCGACGCCCGACAAACAGGACACGCTCGAGACTCTTGACATTCACGTCCGGCTGGAAAAGATCAACCAGCATCTGGCCAAAGAACTCGAAGTCCAGCAACTGCGCAACAAGATTCAAAGCGAAGTGCAGGACCGCGTGCAGCAGACCCAGCGCGAGTATTACCTGCGCGAGCAGATGAAGGCCATTCAGAAAGAGTTGGGCGAGCAGGACGAAGGCCAGCGTGACGTCGAAGATCTGAAAAAGAAGATCGAAGAAGCGGGCATGCCCGACGAGGTCAAGAAAGAAGCGTTGAAGGAACTGGGCCGGCTCTCGCGCATGTCGCCGATGGCCGCGGATTATTCGCTGACGCGCAACTACATTGAATGGCTGGCGGTATTGCCGTGGGCGAAAACTTCCGGGCAGGAAATTGAGATTCCGAAGGCGAAAGAAATTCTGGATGCGGATCATTACGATCTGGAGAAAGTCAAAGACCGGATTCTGGACTACCTCTCCGTTCGGCGCTTGAAGCCGAATATGAAGGGACCGATTCTTTGTTTCGTCGGGCCTCCGGGCGTGGGAAAAACCTCGCTAGGGAAATCGATTGCGCGCGCGTTAGGCCGCAAGTTCGTGCGGCTCTCTCTAGGCGGCGTTCACGATGAAGCAGAAATCCGCGGTCATCGCCGAACTTATATTGGAGCGCTGCCGGGGCAGATTATTCAAGGCATTCGGCGCGCAGAGACGAAGGATCCTGTCTTCATGCTGGACGAAATTGATAAGGTCGGGCGCGACTTTCGCGGTGATCCAGCATCGGCGCTGTTGGAAGCTCTCGATCCCGAGCAGAACTCGACCTTCCGCGACAATTATCTCGATGTAACTTTCGACTTATCGAAGGTCTTGTTCATTACTACCGCTAACATGCTCGATCCGATCGCGGAGCCCTTGCGCGATCGCATGGAGATCATCGAGCTGCAGGGCTATACGGAGGAAGAAAAGGTTCACATCGCATTCCGGTACCTTATTCCGCGACAGATCGACGAGAACGGCATCACTGCGGAACAGATTGAGTTTCCGGAAGAAGGCGTGCGCTACGTGATCCGGCATTACACGCGCGAGGCAGGCGTTCGCAGCCTGGAACGGACCATCGGCACGATCTGCCGCAAACAAGCGCGGCGCTTAGCTGAAGGCAAGACTGAGAAACTTGTCGTCAACAAGGAAATCATTCAGGAGTTCCTTGGCGGCATCAAGATCCGCAGCGAAGGTGAAATTGCTGAAAGGACCGAGCGGCCCGGCGTGGCGGTGGGTCTCGCATGGACTCCGTCGGGCGGTGATGTGCTCTTCGTCGAAGCGAATGCGATGAAAGGCAAAGGCGGATTCACCATGACCGGGCAAATCGGCCAGGTCATGCAGGAATCGATGCAGGCCGCGCTTACCTGGGTGCGATCGAATGCGGACCGGCTGGGAGTGCAGGAAAGCTTTTTTGCCGATCATGATATTCACATTCACGTACCGGCTGGGGCGATTCCGAAAGACGGGCCTTCGGCGGGCGTGACCATGGCTACTACGCTGGTGTCGCTTCTGACCAAGCGCCGCATTACGCCGCTGCTCGCAATGACGGGAGAAATCACGTTGAGCGGGAACGTGCTGCCAGTCGGCGGAATTAAAGAGAAGGTTCTCGCCGCTAAACGTGCTGGCGTGCGCGATGTGATTCTACCGGCGGAGAACAGAATGAACGTTGAGGAGGATCTCTCGCCGGAACAGTTGGAGAATTTGACGGTGCATTACGTGAAGACCATCGACGAGGCATTGAAGGTTTCATTGCCTGCGGTGGCGGAGGGTCCGGCGGCGAAAATTCTATCCACGCCGCCGAAGGATCCGAAGCAGGATTACCATCCGACCGAGCCCGTTAGAGAACCGGAGCCGGTTCACGATAAAGTGCTGACCTAAGGCTGAAGCGAGCACGCGCCAGCCGCAGCTGCCAGTTCCTGCAAAGGGCTGGCTTTTTTTTGGGCGTAGCTAAGGAACGACTATTTGTATGTAATGAGCGACTTCACTTGATCCTGAGGCGAAATTCGGCTCACATACCCAATCGCTCCGGGAGTCGCAGCTACGTACTCGATCAGGGCGGATTCTGAATCGAATGACTTGGGCATGGCACCTTGTCCTGTAAATACAGCCTTGCGCCATTGCGCTCGGAATTCGTCAGGGGTTTCGCCGAGGTGGCTCCTCACAAAAACTTCGTGCGCCGGCCCACCTTTTAGAGTGACGGGTACCGCATGCGAACCGTCGGCGAATCTGGTTTTCTCCCCCGTAAATATGGCGCGGAGATCCGTCTCTCTAATGCCGGTAATCTGCACGCTCTTGTTCGCCACCATCCTGACATCCTGAGCTCGGGCCGCGCAGCAGCTTCCGAGGCAGCCCAACAACAGGGTTAAGCAGCGCGTTTTGCTCACGGTTCTCATCGCTTTGACGCACATTAAGGAAGCTAGAAACTGAAACCGATTTTGGCCGCCAATATATTCGAGTTTGGCTTCAGACCGTTTACGTTGGTGCTTTCGTAGTAGCCGAGTCCGGTCCCGTGCAGGAAGTGACCCTCGAGCTTGCCGTAAAAGTAGGAATTAAAGTCGTAGCGTCCGGAGACTACCCAGTCTTTCGAATAGTTTGCCGGCTGGCTCGTGTCCAATGCCTTATTGATGTAGTGGCTGTAATAACTTCCAATCTGGAGCTTCTTTCGGGGCCGATAACTCCCCATGACGTACCAGGAGCGTAGATCGAAAGGAAGTTGAAGCACTGCCTGAGGGGTGGTAACCACGTCGGTGAACGCCGCCCGGTCGTATTCACCAGCGACGTAGAATTTTCCTCTGGTGAACTGGGCGTATTGTGCGGTTATTTGAAAGGGAGCCAGGTGAACGGTAGCCACTGGCGCCGTTCCGTCCAGGGCTTCAACATCTATGCTGGAGCCAATAGTCAGGCCGGTCAAAGGAGCTTGCCAGCGCAGGTCACCGCCGTAGGTTTTGCCTGCTGGAGGATTGTTGAAGACGATTCCGGCGTCAGAGAACGTTTTCAGATATCCGCCATTCAAATCGAGGCTAACCTCCCCTGCGTAACCGGTGTATCGCAGCTTTCCGGCGCGGTTACCGAGGGACCATTCGCCGTACACATCGGCACCCAGGTGCGCCAGGAAGAAGCTCTCGTTGTCGACCGGGTAGGAACATTGCGGCAAAAGTGTCCAGAGGAAGACGGCGTCCACATCCTGGGAATCGTTAAACAGCCCCAGGACAGTCTTGACCTTGCCGGCCCGAAACCCGAGACGATCGTTAACTTTGTAGTCTCCGGACGCCCAATCGACTCGAATGTTGGGGCCGCCCAGCTGTCCCAGTTGGTACATGTGCAATTGGATCCCGACGCGGAGACTATCGGTGAGGGAATCGGTGACGCTGATGGCGCCGTCGGTCCACTGTAGGCTGCCAGAGTTTGATTGCATGGTTAAATAATTGTTATGGGAGCTGTAGAGGAAGCCCTGGGTGACGAAGCCGTGGATCGCAATACCCTCTAAGTCCTGGGCGCGCAAGCCGCCGCCGTAGAGCAAAAGAGGAAGGAGCAAAAGAATTCGTCGCAGCATAGAGCACGTTCCGACGAAGTGTCCATCGGCGTTTCGGTCCGGTCGCTTTAACCTGCCCTTTAACGCTGCCTGTTTTTTGAATGCCGTTCGCGTGGAATGGACGGTCGCGCGTTAGACTTGCAGCTGTTGCCATGCGAGTGCGCATTCTCTTTTTCGGGATTTTAAAAGATATGGCTGACAAGGCCAGCGATTCGCTGGAGTTGCCCGAGGGTGCAACGGTTGGCGACATGCTGGCGCACTATGCGCTGATTCCTGGGCTGAAGGATTCGCTGTCTTCATTGGCGGTGGCGGTGAATCGGCAGTATGCCGGAGCGGATACGGAGCTGAAGCAGGACGATGAGGTAGCGCTGCTGCCGCCGGTGAGCGGGGGGTCGGAGGGACGCGAGCCGAAACATTACGCTTCCATCGTGCGGGATGCGATCGATACGTCCCGAGTACTAGCCGACATCAAACGAGGCGAGGATGGGGCTGCGCTGGTTTTTGAGGGCATCGTGCGCAATCAGACGCGTGGCCGCAAGACGGTCTATCTCGACTATGAAGCCTACGAAGAGATGGCGCGGGAGCAGATGGAGTCGTTGGCTGAGGAAGCGATGCAGCGCTTTCAGATTCGCGACGTTGCCATCGTGCACCGGCTGGGCCGGCTGGAAATCGGCGAGACCAGCGTGCTGATCGTGGTGGCGTCGGCACATCGCGCGGCGGCCTTTGATGCCTGCCGATGGCTTATCGACACGTTGAAGCGCACGGTGCCAATCTGGAAGAAGGAACATTTCGAGGACGGCGCAGTCTGGGCTGATGGCGATCCGTTCCCGCCGGATATTCCCCGGGCAAATTCGTGAGCCAGAGGCAGCCCGGCATCGGAAGCCGCATCTAACTGCACGCGGCTGGCGATTCGTTTCCGCGTCCCGGGCGGCGAAAATGTTTGACGCTCGCAGTCCGCGGGGAAGAACCACAAAAGACGTATCGAAAGACAAGATTCCGGGCGCAGCCAGGTTTTCCTTTGTGCGGCCGGCGTTTCAGTTGTGTTTTGCCGGAAGCTGCTGTTTAGCAAAAGGTATAATTCCATCACTCGATGAGAAAATCCGCCACGATTCTGCTCCTCAGCGGCTGGCTGGTTGCTGTCTGCGGCCTATGGGCGCAGCAGCCGTCTACAACCCAGACGCAAAATCCCGCTCAGCAGAATTCATCTCACTCAGGACGCCAGTCCCAACCCAGCACCACGCTGCGCGTCGATGTCAATCTGGTCAACGTGTTCGTGACTGTGACCGACGCGCATGGCGCTCCCATCGGCGGCCTGACGAAAGATAATTTCGTTTTGATGGAAGATGGCCAGGAACAGACAATCAAAGTCTTCGATAAGGAATCGGCGTTGCCATTGTCGATTGCCCTGGAGATCGACACCAGTCTCAGCACGCGTCATGATTTGCCCTTGGAGCAAGCCTCGGCGAAGCGTTTCGCCCATGCCATTCTTCGCCCGGTCGACGCGCTTTCGGTCTTCGGCTTCAGCGAGGTCGTTTACGAATCGACGCATGGCTACACTTCAGATCTCCACAATGTCGACGAGGCCATCGACCACATTCGCGTGGGAGCCGCCACGGCGCTCTACGATGCGATTTATTTTGCTTCGCGTTCCCTGGAACGCCGACAGGGACGAAAGGTCATCGTCTTAATTACCGACGGGGGAGACACGTACAGCAAGTTCGAGTACAAGCAGGCCGTACGCGCGGCGGAAGAAGCGGAAGCCATTGTTTATTCGATTATCGTGGTTCCTATTGAGAGCAGCGCCGGGCGCGAAACCGGCGGCGAGCATGCGCTGATTCAACTTTCCGACGATACCGGGGGCAAGTATTACTATGCGACCTCTACGGGCGACCTGGACGAGGCCTTCCATAAAATCAGCGACGAACTGCGCACGCAATATCTGCTCGCTTATTATCCTTCGCAGCGGACATCGTTCTCGGACTTCCGCCGCATCGAGGTCAAAGTGGTGGGCGTGCCCGATGCCGCCGCCTATCGCGTCCGCCATCGCGCCGGGTACTATACAGTGAAGTCTGATTTCTAATCGCTATCATAAGAGACTGAGCCAAAACGAAGCTCAAACTTTATGTGTTGTCGGGTTCATACATCGCCAATACTTCGTATCCGCCGAGCAGCGATTCTCGATATTCTGCTCTAACGGTTTGAAATCCGGCTTTTAGAATCAATGGGTTTTCTCGCACCAGAGCAAACATTCATGAAGGTTTCGAAAGAAAGGTGGAAGATGCCGAACCTGAATTTCTCCCGGAGGCTTGCCGTGGGAGTGGGTTTATTGCTGGCCACGCTGGGAGTGCTATTGTCCGCTGGGTTTGCCCAAACCACGATCGCCACGGGAAGTATCGTAGGCACCGTGACCGACGCCTCCAACGCGCTTGTGCGGGGCGCCAGGATCGTGATGACCGGCGTCACTGGCCAGACGATCCAAGTCACCACCGACGCAAACGGAGAATATGCTTCCGGTTCGCTTGTTCCGGGAATGTACCGGGTGCGGGTCGCAGCCAAGGGCTTTAAGACTGCGGAGTTGCCTTTGGAAGTGAGGGTCGGCAACATCACCAACGGAAACGTGAAACTGGACGTTGGCGACGAAAAGACGTTGGTAAAGGTAGAGGTTGGAAGGATTCCGATCAACACGGACCAGGCGATCGTGCAGGAGGTTTTCAATTCCGGCGAACTCGAGAATTTTCCGCTCAATGGCCGGAACTTTCTGGATATTGCTCAGCTTGAGCCAGGCGTTCAGATTCTGGACGGTGTGAATATCGACCCGACCAAAGCGGGCTATTTTTCTATCTCGTTTGATGGCCACTTCGGGCGAATCACGCGCACCGAACTGGACGGCGTTGATGTGAGCGACGAAACCGTGGGGGCTTCCACTGAAAATATTCCTGTCAGCGCGATTCGGGAATTCTCCGCTGCGCAATCGAATCTGGATCTTTCCAATGAATTGAGTGCAACGGGCGCAATCAATTTGGTTACGAAGAGTGGCACCGACTCCTATCACGGAGAGCTATTTGGCATTTTCCGTGACCACGGAATTGCTTCGGCGAGCCTGACCCATGCGCCATCGCAACCTGCACCATACTTTCAGCGGAACCAGGATGGCGTGAGCGTAGGTGGTCCGATTCTCAAGGATAAGCTTTTCTTCTTCGGCGACGGAGAACGTACGGTTCAGCATCTTCAGGCTCCAGTCGTAATATCGGGGCCATTCTCTGTTTATTCCGGCTCCTTTCCCTCTCCCTTCACCGAGGATAATGTTCTAGGCCGTGTCGATTACGAGTGGAACCCCGCCGTTCGTCTATTCGGCCGGCTCAGCTACTTCAAAAATTCCGACGAAGCGACCTTTTTTCCCAGCAGCTTTCAGCTTTACGACAATCGAAACGTAACTCGGAATGCCGCGTTCGGGGCAAATTTCAGCCGCGGAGATTACACCCATTCGATCCGAGCGTCTTACCTGCAAATTCGACAACCATCTTTTGGATGCAACCGCTGGGACGAGCCTTCCTTTTGCGAATTCTCCTGTAAGCATCAATTTCAACAGCTTTAGCGCCGGACCGAACTTTGCTGCGCCGCAAAGCACCGCACAGTCCGACTACCAGATCACTTATGACGGCAGTCGAGTGATGGGGAAGCACATTGTTCATTTCGGCGTCAACTGGAACCACATCGAAGTGGATCGTTTCGCCCCACTGTATGGAACCGTACCCGGATGTTCTCGGAAACGGCACGATTTATCCCGGTTGCGCGGGTGCGAATACTTCGAACTGCCCGCTGGGTCCGGATGGCACAACTGCCTCAAACCCGCTCGATTATGAAATGGCGCAGGCCATTGTCAGTAACGGCCAGGGCTACTCGACCGCAAAATCAGCTCTCGGGCTTCCCGCGGGTGGGCTGGGTCCGGATAACCGGTTGGGAGTGTATGTGGGAGATTTCTGGAAAATTCATCCTAACGTGACCATGTCACTTGGGCTGCGATGGGTGTATGACACGGGACGGACCGACAGCGACTTGCCGGCGCTCACCGCGATCAATAATGCTTTTGCGGGAATGGGAAATCAGGTTCACCAGCCGAATGCAAACTTCGCTCCGCAAGTGGGCTTTGCGTGGGATCCTTCCAAGAGTGGCAAGACGGTGTTTCGTGTCGGCGCGGGACTTTTTTACGAGGACGCTCTTTACAGCAACGCGCTCGCCGACCGGCCATTGCGCCTGCAGAACGGAAATTTCTTGTACGCTCCATCGGCGTGTTTGAACGCCCAGGCGCAGCCTGTCGTTACACCCTCCGGTGTTCTCTCCAATCCCAACTCCAACTGCGTCGACGGCTCTGGAGTTCCACTTCCCATCTTCCAGGCGGCGCCTGGGATCGCGGCGCTTGAGAGTTCGCTGAAAGCAAGTTACTCTGCGTCGAGTTTGTCTGCTCCCAACCCAGCGTATTCCGGCAGGCTCCTGGCGGCGGGCATGAATCTGCCACTCGGTTTGCTTGCGCCCAACTATCGCACGCCCCGTTCTTTGCAACTCAATGGCGGAGTCGAACACGAGATTCGTCCCGGCCTGGTGGCGAGCGTCGATTACGTGCGCAGCATTGAGACTCACGGATTGCTGGGAGTCGATGCCAATGATGTCGGCGACCCTCGCTATTTCAGTTTGGCCTCCGCGCAGCTCGCCATTCAAAATACCATCCTCGCTTGCGGCGCAACCTCGCTTCAGGGCGCGATCAGTTCTTGCCCAGGACTCAACAATGGTCAGCCCATTGGCGCGACGATATCCAATTTCACCGCGTTTGGCTTGGGCTCTGCCGAAGATACCGGCGGCAGTTGCCTGGATTCTCCGAATCCGCTGACCCGAGGGACCACGACACTCGGATACCAATGTGCCTTCAGCGGAAGAAACGGCGTCTATGGCACAGCGGTATTCCAGCAGCCGGTGAGCCGTTCGATTTACAACGCGGTGCAAGTAAAGATTGTGCAAAACATGATTCGACCGGCGCGCGGAATCAAAGCGGCGAATTTTCAGCTGTCCTATTCGTTGTCCCGCTTCGAAAGCCCAGAGACGTTCGCTGGAAATGTTCCAACCGCCAATCCATCTGGCATCAACGATCAGGACTCTATGCTTCAGGCCGCGGACAACAACGAGCCGCTTCGCTTCATGGGACCGTCATTGCTCGATCGCAGAAACCAAGTTTCTTTCGGAGGAACGTTCGATCTGCCTTTCGGTTTCCGTCTGGGAGTTATGGGACACTTTTATAGTCCGCTCTCAAGTCCGGCGATCGTGGGCAGCAACGGAACGGGTGGTCAGATTTTTCAGACTGATTTCACCGGCGGCGGCGTGTACAGCCAGCCGCTGCCCGGCACCCATAATGGCAGCTTTGGTGGCAACGTAAGCGTTACTGCGATGAATGAGGCGATCAGCAAATACAACACCCGATTAGCTGGCCAGCCAACGCCGGCAGGACAAGAGTTGATTGCCAATAATCTCTTCTCGGCGGCACAACTAGCGCAGATCGGAGCAGTTATGCCTACGGTGAGCCCGGTTCCGGAAGACCAGTTGGTGTTCCCGTGGGTTAGGGAAATAGATCTTAAGATGGCGTGGCAACACACGTTCCGGGAACGATTCACTATTGAACCGAGCGTCAGCTTTTACAACGTCTCCAACTTTTCTAATTTCGACCAGCCTCCCGCGGTCGTGAGCCCGTGGCTGACCGCAGGCAGCGGAGCGATCAACAGTACCCACACCACCCTGCAGCCGGGGCAAAGCACTATTCAACGCGATGCTTTTCGCACAGGCACCGGCACCGGTGTGTTTGGGCTGGCTTCTCCTCGAGTCGCGGAATTCGCGCTGAAGTTTACCTTCTAACCTGGGGACGGGATTTCTTGGTCCGCTCGACGAACCTTGCATGATTCGATCTCCAATCGATCAATGCTCAAGGGGTCAATTCGCTGCGCATCCGCTTGGAGAGTTTTTCGATCTGCTTCAATTTCTCGATTACATCTTTCGGCAGCATTCCCTTGCGGACGCTGGCCACATCGGACGGAATGGTTTGCGCGGTGCGCGCCAAATCATCGGCTTCTCTCTGCAGTTGCAGCGGATCGACACGCCTGGACGGAGTGGACGGCGCTTTTTCAGTGCTGCTGGAATCAAGAGGTTCGGGGGGCTTGGGAAAGGTACCGCGAGACTGCGAGACGGCCGCGGTGACCAGCACTCCCAGCACAATCGGGAGCAACTGCGGTAAAAATTTCTTCACGAATGCCTCCTGCCTGGAGGAAAGTTCTCAGCATTCTACTCCCTCTGGGCTCCGCTTCCGCGGGCTGGAAATCCCAGTTACGCGAGCTTTGTGTACAATGCCTGCATGTCGTTCCCCCGCGCCCCACAAGGAAATTCCAACAATTCCAAGCGCAGCCGCACGCCTCCTCCCGAAGATACATTCGAAGAGGCTGCTTTCCTCAAGGCTCTGGGAGAAAAGCAGAGGCCCGTTTCCATTAAGTTGATGGATGGGCAGATTGTTCATGGGTGGGTGGAATATTACGACAAGAGCATGGTTCGGTTGACGCGCGAGCATGCCCCAAATTTATTCATCTTCAAGCACGAGATTATGTACATTTCGGAAGAGGGCGGGAAACGGAAGTGAGCGGAATTCCTGGCAACGCCCGGGGCCGGACGTGGTGACTCAATTTGAATTTTTCGCCCGAGAGTTCGTATCTATAGGAGATCCCTCACGCGGCTGAAGTACGCCGCGTCTCGGGATGACGGCCGGGCTAAGAGAATTAAGAGAATAAAGTGAAACTGGCCCATTACCAGACCTCGCCGTTCCGGGCGAGCACTTGGCGTACTGAACTGAAGCCCGAAGTCCGCCGTCTGAAGTCTGAGGTCCGAAGTCCGATGCCTGCTCATGTCTGATTCTCCCCATCCCGAGAGTTTTCTTCCAGCCATGTCAGCCATCGCTCGCGAAGCTGGCGCTTTGCTGCTTCCATATTTTCATCAGGGACTCAAGATTGAGTACAAGGGCGACGCCGATCTGGTGACCGCTGCCGACCGTGCCTCGGAGACGCTGATCCGGGAGCGCATCACCAAACAATTCCCCTCGCATGATGTGCTTGGCGAAGAACAGGGATTGGACGATCAGGGCGGCGATTACCGCTGGTATGTCGATCCGCTGGATGGCACAACAAATTTTGCCCATGGATACCCTGTGTTCTGCGTGTCCTTGGCTCTCGAGCATCGTGGAGGGGGCGAGGCGAAACGGGTCGCGGGAGTGGTTTACGACCCCACTCGTGATGAACTGTTTGCCGCGGAGCAGGGAAAAGGCTCGCATCTCAATGGCAAACCGATTCGTGTTTCAAAGGCGAGGGAATTGAAAGAATGTCTGGTGGCCACCGGCTTTCCCAGCCACAAGCGCCACAAGAATCCGAATATTCATTTCTATCATCAGATTACGCTACGGACCCACGGAGTGCGCCGAGCGGGATCCGCGGCACTCGATTTGTGCAACGTGGCCAGCGGTCGCTTTGACGGCTTCTGGGAATTTAACCTCAATCCGTGGGACACCGCCGCAGGTGTTTTGATTATCGAAGAGGCAGGCGGCAAGGTCAGCCGCTTCGACGGATCTCCGTTTGAGTTGGACAGTCGAGAGACACTGGCATCGAACGGACTGGTGCACGATGCGTTGTTGCACGAATTTGAGGAAATTTTCGCAGGAAGAGGCTTGAGCCCTTTACCTGACCCGAAGGAATATAAACGGTGATCGAGAGCGAGTAAGCGGCAGGACGCGAGAAGATGAAAGACGAGATAAAGAATCGAAACAACAAGGTCACGCCGGCGTTAGCGCTTATCCTGATTCCGTTAGCGTTGCTCCTATTGGTTGCGGCGAGATCCGCTTCGCCCGATGCGGCCTATGTGCAGTCGTTCGAAAAATGGAAGGCCGACGAAACCTCGGATTTGAAGGAGAATTGGTTGCCGCTCGTGGGACTGTTCTGGCTCAAGCCTGGGGCGAATACTTTCGGCATCGATGCGGCTAGCCAGATCGTGTTCCCTAAAGGTCCGGCTCATGCGGGTGAATTCGATCTCGCCGGTAGAGAGGTTACGCTCAAGCTTCTGCCCGACGTGAAGGCGACGATCGGCGGCAAGCCGGTGAGTACTGCCAGGCTTGATCCCGATACTTCTGAGAAGGTGACGAAGGTTGAGATGGGAAGCCTGCGCTTTCACGTGATTGTGCGCGGCGAGCGCGTGGGAATTCGCCTGCTCGATGCCGACAGCGCTGCAGCGCACAATTTCAAGGGCATGATCTTTTTCCCTCTCGACTTGAATTATCGAGTCACGGCGTCGTGGCTTCCTGGCGACGGTAAGAAAACGATTGAAGTTCCCAACGTGCTCGGGGACGTTACGGCGCAGCCGATTCCCGGCGTTGCGGTATTTAAAGTAAACGGCGCGGAACTAAAGCTGACTGCGCTCAGTGGCGATGCCGCGAAGGGACTCTTCTTCGTGTTCAACGACCTGACAGCGAAGAGCGATACTTATCCTGCTGGCCGTTTTCTTCATACCGAGCCGGTGGTCGATGGACATGTCGTCCTTGATTTCAATCGCGCCTACAATCCTCCGTGTGCGGTGACACCGTATGCTACGTGTCCGCTAGCTCCGAAAGAGAACCGGTTAGCGGTGACGATTCCGGCGGGAGAGAAGTTCGACAAGGCCGCGCACGGCCATCACTGACGAGGTTTGACCCTCGGATGCTAATCTTTGCGGCCATCGGCTAGTGGGCGCCTCTCCGCTTCCTCGCCTTGTTACAATGAACGTGTGAACCGCGGCCCACTCCGCTCCGGGTCGCAGCTAATTCTGATTTCCTCAGGTCTACCGTGATCAACTCTCTTCTGGAACGCAAGATCGAAAAACGGCCGGACAAAGTCCGGCTGCAGGGACGCATTCTGTTTCTCACCGAAGATCCCGAACTGATCCGGCGGCAGCTTGCCGGCGAGGATCTGCCGTGGGATACGAAGAATTCAGCCAACAATCCAAAGCTTCGCGACGATATTTCCACCGACGAAATCACGCCGGCGCATTACTGCTTTTATTTCGACGAAACGCTGGGCGAAATTCCATACCTGGGCCTGAAGTGCGGCAGTGAAACGCCCATCGGCCGGGGTGCCGTGAAGCGCGGAGGGTTCGTGTGCGCGGTGAGTGGAAAGCGGCGCGGCAAGGGATCGAGCCGCGAGCAATCTCCTTATGCCGAAATGTGCGCCGGCATTCAAGTTGTGATCGCCGAAAACATTGAACGCATCTACAAGCAGAATTGCCAGAACCTGGGGCTGCTGACTTCGACCAATTTTTCCCTGATCGACCGCATTCGCGGCGGAGAAGAAATTGCGCTCAGTGAATTTACTGCGGGTGAAGATGAGATTACGCGGCAAGTGATTGAGTATGGCGGGCTGTTTCCGTTCAATGTGGCGAGGATGCAGGGGAAAGCATTTCTGCCACCGATTGAAGACGCGGTCGGGGGTGCCCGCGGCACAGAGCCGCCATCCCCACGGGCGATGACTGTGGCGGAGAAAATCTTCGCGCGGCACATGATCAACGAAAAAGGCGAAGTAGGTGTTTCATCGGTCAAGCCCAGCGATACTGGCTTCGCACGGGCCGATCTGCGCTTCAGTCACGAATACGTGACGCCGATGGCAGCGATTTTTTTCGAGCGCTATGTGGGCAAAGACGCCAAAGTCAACGACACCGCCAGCATTATCTTTTTCCGTGATCACCTTACCTTTCTCGACGAAGTGATTTCCGAAGAGAAAAAGAAACTCGGCCTGCTCGATCTGGCCACGCAACTCAAACTCAAGCAGGAGGATTTCGCGGCGAAGCAGGGAATCAAGTTGCACGGCGAGTTGAAAGACCGCAAGGGTTCCGAGGGCATTTGCCACTCGATCGTGCTTGAGAGCTACGCGCTGCCGGGGCAGTTGAATATCGGTTCCGACTCGCACACACCGCACGTCGGCGCGATTGGCTGTGTAGCTTTCGGCATCGGCACCACCGACGTTTTCAATTCCTGGATTACGAAAGATGTGCGGGTAAAGGTTCCTGAGTCGGTGAGGATCGTGATTCGCGGCAAGAAGCACGCCAACGTGACCGCGAAAGATTTCATCCTGAAAATTCTGAGCTTGGACTACGTGCGCAGCGGCAAGGCGCTGGCCAAGGTCATGGAATATTCCGGCGAGGCGATTGAAGCCTTGAGCGTGGATGAGCGCGCCACCATGACGAACATGGCTGCCGAAATTGGCGGCTTCACCGGGATCGTCGCGCCCGATCAGAAGGCAGTTGATTTTCTGGTGGAACGCCGCAGCATGAATCGCAAAAAGGCCGAAGCCATGATCGAAGGTCTGTACAGCGACCCCGGCGCGAAATATGCACATGTGATTGAACTCGATGCTGCTGAGATTACGCCAATGGTCGCGACGCCGGGCGACCCCGGAAATGGCAAATACGTGCGCGACCTGAACACGCCGGTTCCAGTCGAGATTGCATACGGCGGCACTTGTACCGCGGGCAAGAATGAAGACATGGACATGTATGCCGCCGTGCTCGCCGATGCACTCAAACACGGCAAACGCATCGCCGAGTCGACGAAGTTCTACATTCAGTTCGGATCGCAGGAAACCCGCGAGTACTGCCTGCGCAAGGGCTATATCGACATTTTTGAGAGGGCCGGAGCGCACGTGATCGAGCCCAGTTGTGGCGCCTGCATCAATGCCGGGCCAGGAGTTTCCACGCGACCCGACCAGGTTGTAATCAGCGCGCAGAATCGAAACTTTCCCGGCCGCAGCGGGCCAGGACAAATGTATTTGGCCTCGCCGTTCACCGTGGCCGCAAGCGCCGTTGCTGGATACATCGTGGAGTACGAACCCAGCCAGAAGAACGAGTTAGTCGGGGCGTAGGGAGAACGTCGCAGCAATTGCGCTAAGGTTTGGCCGGCGTGAGGAGGTTCTTCTGGTCAAACTGGCGAAACTGAAATTCAAATTCCTCTGGGGAATAAATTCCAAGTTTCTGCTCGCAGCCGGGCAGTTGAGCGATCCCTGGCATTTCATGGCCGAAACAAAACTCCTCAACGGCAGTGTGCTGCTCACAGGCGGATATCCGAATGACCCCAAAGCCACGGCCAGAACCTGGATTTACCACCCCTAAGTTGTTGCCTTTGAGCGCTAAAGTCCAGCATGCGTAGCGCTCTGTAAGTGGTTGATTTCAGCCGGGATGGCCGAAATGAGCCACTCCGGTTTCCGCAACTTTTCACCCCCATCTGCGTTCAAATACCTAGAGGCGGTGGTCAGGGTGAACGGTTGAAGGCAAACCCAAAGACCCGAGTCCTCAACAGGTTTCCGGATCTGATCAGAATCATCGACAGTTTCCGGAGCCAAGGGGGTTCTTATGCGTTATCTGAGATATGTTGCGTTGCTCACAGTGCTGATGGTGCCACTTGCTTATTCGCAGGCTCAAGTTGGCGTGGGAGTTTCGGTTGGGGCTGGCCCGGTGGGGGTTGGCGTGGCGACTGCACCAGCATATGACGAAGGGCCGCCAGTTTGCGAGTACGGATACTACTCTTATTATCCTTACGCTTGCGCACCTTATGGCTACTACGGTCCGCAGTGGTTCACAGGTGGCGTGTTTATCGGCGCCGGACCGTGGTATCACTGGGGCTGGGGACATGGCGGATACTATGGTCGCGCCGGCTATGGATATTACGGGCACGGTTACGCCGGACGCGGTTATGTCGGAGCCGGACGTGGCTACGTTGCTCGGGGTGGGTACGCGCGCGGCTATGTTGGCGGCGGGCGCGGCTATGCCGGCGGCGGATTTCATGGCGCGCCAGTCCACGGTGGCGGCTTCCATGGTGGTGGTGGTTTCCACGGCGGCGGCGGACGACGCTAACGCCTAATGAGTTGAAAAACGTAACGACGGCTGGCAGCGTGATGCTGCCAGCCGTTTTTCGTTTGAGCGCTAGTTTCTAAAATTCCCGTACAAGTTTTGCAGCGGTCTGGAACGCGCAGAATTTATTTTTCACGTACGAACTATGGCATGTGCGCTGCCTGCGCCTGTGTCTTTTGTAATTCATTCAGAGACGGGAAAGAGCTCGGGACCGAGAGCGTGCGTTCTGGTGGTTGGGAACCCGATTTTAAGGCTGAGGCCAACAAATGCATGGCGTCCCCGACCAGCGGAGGGGAAACCACCGTGGCCGCGAGTCGCCCCTGGCGAACCCATTCCTGGCCGGAACGCGGCACGCCGTCGCATCCCGTGATGGGCAGCCGAAGCCAGGCATCACGATCGCGCATATCTCCTAGTTCTTCGAAAGCGCGTCGCGCCCCAATGGCCATGTCATCATTTTGGCAGGCAATCATGCCCACTTTGAGTTGCCGCGACGTGCTGAGCGACAGCCACGATTTTATGGCGTGATATCCGCTATTTTGGGTCCAGTCACCCTTCAGAGTTTTTACGTCGACCCGTGCGGGCTTGGCCGACAGCATGCCCCGGGTGCGAATTTTGGCGACATCGCGGACGGAAGGGCCCTCCAAATAAAGAACGCAGCCCTGTTCGCCGAGGATGCTGGCAATTTGCTGCCCCTGAATCTTTCCGATTGCCTCGTGATTGGACACCACTGTGAAGGCCGGAACAACGGCATGTCGTCGTAGTTCGGGTAGATAGTCAACATCGCTGTTGATAATTGCCCAGGCAATGCCGGCGGCAACCGCCGCCTTGGCGATTTGAGGCATTCCCGTGCCTACGGGTTCGACGAGTATGGCGTCGGGACGCTTGGATGGATCCTGGATAAAACTAAGAAGCTGCTGCGTCTGCTGCACGGCATCGTTGCCGGAGTAGATAATTTGCACATCGGCTCCAAGCTTAATCGCCGCCGCTTGGGCCGAGGCTGCCTGTTCGAGTTGGTAATCGTTATCTTCTGTAATTAAAGAAACCACAACCTTGAGGTTGTTTTTCATGGAACCGGGCCTTACGCCATTGGGTTGCACCGCACGTCTGCGATCATTAACGCATTGTAAGGTGGGCTTTCAAAATTACTTCCGTAATCGAGTTCAACCGGCCGCCTGTGGGATTTTGAAAAATCGAACAAGCCGGTTCTTGCCGTCGTGAATCGCGGCACTGTACCAGCCGCCTGCGTTCTTGCTAGAATGTCCGGTCACAAAACCGCCGCAGCTGTATGGCCGGAGTAGTAAAATGGTGGGAACGATTTAGGAGACTGAGACCCTTATGACCTACGTGATTGCTGAGCCGTGTATCGGAACCAAAGACACCGCCTGCGTGGACGCGTGTCCGGTGGACTGCATTCATCCCAAGAAGGATGAGCCGGCCTACGCCAACGAAGAGTTGCTTTACATCGATCCGGTGGAGTGCATTGATTGCGGCGCGTGCGTTCCGGTCTGCCCGGTCTCGGCCATCTTTGCCCTCGACGATCTGCCGGAGAAGTGGAACGCTTTCACCGAGCGCAATGCCAAGTACTTCGGGCGTTAGCTTGCTTAATTCAGTCTCGCGGGTGTGATGAAATCGAGGCGCGCGTCCAGGCATGGGCGTGCGCCTTATTGTTTTGCCTGGAATGTGGGGATTCTTCAGTCTCGTCAGTCTCGCCTTACCGCTTATCCGCGTTTCCCAAAACTTCAGCGTCTTTGCCGGTATGGTCCTTCACCGCGTCGAGGATGTGAATATAATCGCGCTTATCCATGCGCAGCACGAACGACTTCGGGACATCGCCTTCGCGATAGTCAATTTCCAGCCAGTGACTTTTAGCTTTGGTCAGCATCACAACCGCGCCCACACCGATCGCCGCTGAGAAGATTGACTCCTCATTCACTCGATGCCTCTTGGTGTACTCGTACGCGAACTTGTAGATTTCAGCGTAAGGGATGCTGACTGTTGGACCCTTGAGGGGTTCGACTTCCACGGCCTGGTGGGCGTCGCTGAAAGTAAGGACCGCCTTCACTTGTCGTCCCCTCGAGTCGGGAACGTCGATGCGGTCAAAGGAGGCGTCCTCGGCGAAGGTGAGTGCGCCTAAAGAGACAATCAAGAGGAGAATGGAAATAGTCTTTTTCACGTTCCTAAAAGTATACCGAAAGGAGAACTCAAGGTGGTCGCGGGGTCCGTGCAGTCAGCGGCCCGCGCCGGCAGACGATGCCTTCAGCTCGAAATGCACCCCGGCCTTTTTCCGGAGACAAGAAACGATCTCGAAGAGATTTCGAGCGTGTGGATTTCCCGACGGCCCCAGCATTCGCATGAGACTCTTCGGGGAACGCTGAGTGATCTCCGCAAGCTCTTTAAACCCGATAGTGGCATTAATGTAATCGCGCAGCACGCTCTTCCCGGTTTCGACATCTCCGGCCAGGAAGCTTTCCACGCCTTCACGGAGAAGTTCCTTGCGGAACGCCGGGTCACGCTGAACTCGGGCTCGAACTGTATTTTTGAAATCTTTCGTCAACGCCATTAGACCTCTCCCAGTTTCTTTCGTCGTTTGTAATCGCGCCAACGCTCCGCGGCCAGGCCGATATCTCGCTTCTGTTTCTTCTTCGTTCCCCCGCCCAAAAGGATAATTACCTCATCGCCATCCTTGCCGAAGTTAGACTCGGTAACCTGGACCGAAATCGATCCTGTATTCGAAAATTCCGAGCCCGACCCCTTTTGTATTTGAAAAGTTGCCTTGTTCCATTCGAATGATTGCGGCCGCCACTTTCGCGGCTGCAGGCGGATGCAGATCGACGAACCACTCCTCAAAAGGAATTCTTCCACGTGCATCCAAGTATTGTTTGGCAATTGGCACGCTAAGAAGATGGTAACACATGTGTTACCATTGTCAATGATGTTGAGCAGGATACCGCACGCTTCCGCTAAAAGAAAGCTTGCCACGAGGATTATCGAAGAGTGAGATTTTCTGCTCCGTGTTAAGCACAGAAAGTTACGACCTTCCACTAGAATTCTATCGTCGAATTCCCATGGCCCTGCGAGAGTCGGAAGCTATCGTGCTGCGCAGCTATCCTCTACGCGAAGCGGATCTGCTGGTCACGCTGTTTACGCGTATAGAGGGGAAAGTTCGCGGCGTAGCAAGGTCGGCGAAAAAGTCGAAGCGCCGATTCGGCGGGGCTCTCGAGCCCCTCACCTATGTGCGTGCATTTTACGACGTGCGCGAGCGCCAGGAGTTGGCGCGACTTGATTCCTGTGAAGTGCTGGAATCTCCCATGGCCTCGGAGGTCAGCTATGCGCGGGCAGTTGCTCTCGGCCACATCGCCGAGCTGCTCGACGAGCTGTTGCCCGACCATGAGGCCAACGACGCGATTTTCCGCCTGACACTTTCTGTTTTGCACGTCCTGACCGGTCCGGAGGTGTGGATGCCGGTCACTTATTTCGAATTATGGCTGACGCGTCTGGTCGGTTTTCTGCCGGAATTGACGGAGTGCATCGTTTGCGGACGCAGCCTGAACGGCAGCCGCGCCTATTTTCATGCACTGGCGGATGGGCTGATGTGCCCTGACGACAAGCGACTGGCCTCGTCGGAAATTTCGGCTGAGTCGCGGATACTGGCAGCGCGAATGTTTCGCGCGCCGGTGGAAAGTTTCGTAGAAATGCCCAAAGTGCAAGGCGCCGACCTGCGGAAATTCCTGATTCAAATTCTACAGCGGCATATTGAAAAGAAGCTGGTCACCGCGGGGATGCTGGAGAAGGGCGGGTTCTAGCACAATGCCGCTCCATGGTATTAGCTTCACGCGGTGCTGGTTCTGTGTCCCGAGCATGCGGGAGCGCTAAAGCGAGTGGCGCAGGTCGACGCGATCCGACTCGCCGCCATGATCGCCGTGCCACTGCGCTATTTTTCTGCCACGCCAACCTCGTTTGGCGTTTTTGATTTTCGAGCTGGCGTGGCTCAAACTTCCGCATTCGGTTAGCTGACGACTTCCATCGGCTTCCAGTACAATCGAGCATTAACCTGCTGAGCTCCGGCTGCGCTGTAGGAGTTCGAATGACTCGTCGCATTCTGGGTCTTGAGCCAAAAGCTAAAAGCTAAGGGCCAAAAGCGTCGCCATGAATCCATCCTCGTCCAATCCGCTGACGTTCCAGGAGCTGATCCTGCGCCTGCAGACATTCTGGGGGGAGCGTGGATGCGTGCTGCAGCAGCCGTATGACGTGGAAGTGGGCGCTGGCACCATGGCGCCGGAAACGTTTCTGCGCGTCCTTGGACCCAAGCCTTACAAAGTTGCGTACGTGCAACCATCGCGGCGCCCTGCGGATGGCCGTTACGGCGAAAATCCGAATCGGCTTTTCAAGCACATGCAATTGCAGGTGATCCTCAAACCCCCGCCGGAGAACGTGCAGGAATTGTATTTGCAGTCGCTGGCTGCGATCGGGATTGATCTGCGCCTACACGACATTAAGTTCGAAGAGGACAACTGGGAAGCTCCTACCTTGAGTGCGTGGGGCGTGGGCTGGCAAGTCATGCTCGACGGACTGGAGATCACTCAGTTCACTTACTTTCAGCAGTGCGGCGGTTTGGATCTGCTCCCGATTTCAGCGGAGCTGACGTATGGCCTCGAGCGAATTTGCGCGTTTCTCCAGGATGTGGATTCGATTTACGAGATCGTGTGGGCGCGCGATCCCGAAACTGGGAGCGTTGTGAAATATGGCGACGTCCGCCTCGCCGACGAGTTGCAATTTTCGGTTTATAACTTTGAAACGGCAGACGTGGAAAAGACGTGGGAACATTTCCGCCTTTATGAGGCGGAGTGCAAAGCGCTGATCGATCAGCTGGGCGTTTCAAGTAAAAATAGGGAATCAGGGAAGTGTAAAGGTAGCGAGCTTGCCGCGGACGCAAAAAGCGCGTTTGAATTGGCGCGCTTTCCGGTCCTCGCCGCTTACGATCTTTGTTTGAAGTGCTCGCACCTGTTTAACATTCTCGACGCGCGCGGCGCGATTTCGGTAACCGAACGTGTGGGCGTGATCGCGCGTGTGCGGGCCCTAGCTGTGGGCATCGCGAAAGCGTGGGTGGATCAGCAGAAGGCAGACTCGTCGGAGAAGTCCGACGAGCCGGAACCCATGGGTACCAAGAAATCGAAGACAGAGAAATTGGTGCCAGCGGCGATCTAACCGATTTTGTCATCTTGAGCGGAATGGAAAGTTCGCGAAGCGAAGGTTCCACGGAGTCGAAAGATCCCTATGCGCAGCCGTGAGCCGAGCGATCGCGAAGTGTTCCAGCTCGTCGGACGAATTCTTCACGGTTCATGAATGATGAAAGGGATCCTTCGACTCCGCAGAATGATTCGCTTCGCGAATCCTTCTGCTGCGCTCAGGATGACACATTGGTTGATTGGCTCGACGGGCGATGTGATGGCGATCACTAAGCCACATTCTAGTTCTTGCGATAATTTAGAGATTCTCGAATGCCAGACTTCTTGCTAGAGATCGGCTGCGAAGAAATTCCGGCGCGAATGATCGATGCCGCGTCGCAGGAGCTCCACGATCGCGTCGCTGCCCTGCTGAGCCGGGAACGGTTGTCGGGCGGCGAGGTCACGCGATTCGATACGCCGCGGCGGCTCGCGGTGATGGCAGCCGGCATCGCTGCTTCCCAGGCCGACATAAACGAAAATCTCACTGGGCCTTCGGTGAGTGTGGCTTACAAGAATGGCCAGCCGACGCCAGCCGCGCACGCGTTCGCGAAGAAGGCCGGCGTGGAAATCGCTGCGTTGGAACGCATTACTACGCCCAAAGGCGAGTACCTGGCGGCGAAGGTCACAAAAAAGGGCCGAAGCGCAGCCGAGATTCTCGCCGAGGCATTACCTAAGGAACTCTCCACCATTTATTGGCCAAAGAATATGTATTGGCGCAAGCCCAGCGAGCGCTTCGTGCGTCCCGTGCGCTGGCTGGTCGCGATGCTCGACGAAGAAGCGATTCCCCTGGAGTTTGACGGCATACGCGCTGGAACAACCTCGCGCGGACACCGAATTCTGAGTGATGCCACAGTGACTATCCCTGCCGCGGGCCCTGTGTACGTTGAGTCTTTGCGCCGGGCTCACGTTTTGGGCCGCACCGAGCGCGAGCACCAGATTCGCAAAGCGCTCGATGCGGCGACGCGCACGATTGCGGGCGCGCGCTGGCGCGAGGACAAGGTCCTGCTCGATACGGTCGTGAACGTTACGGAATTTCCCACAGCAATTCTGGGAACGTTCGATCCGCAGTTCCTTGCGCTTCCCGAAGAGGTGCTGGTGACCGTCATGCGCGATCACCAGAAATATTTTGCCGTCGAAGACGCAGAGGGAAAGCTCGCGCCACATTTCCTGGCTGTGCTCAACACAAGCGGCGACCCGCAGGGATTGATTCGGCACGGCAACGAACGGGTGCTGCGCGCGCGCTTCAATGATGCGCGCTTCTTCTGGGAGACAGATCAGAAAAAATCTCTGCTCGAGCGCCTGGATTCTCTGAAGAATGTGACCTTTCAGAAAGATCTGGGCAGCTACTTCGACAAGACACAGCGGGTACAGCGCTTGTGCAGTTGGCTGAGCGAGGTTCTCAAGCAGGACGGAGTGGTGGTGCGCCCAGGAGTGATTCACAAAGCGGCGTGCCTCGCCAAAACCGACTTGACCACGGAGCTAGTAAAGGAATTCACCGAATTGCAGGGAATTGTCGGCGGACTCTACGCGCGCGCGCAGCAACTCGATCCAACTTTGCAGGAAGCCACGCGATTGGCCATTGCAGACGCGGTGTACGACCACTACAGACCCGAATCGACAGACGACGATGTGCCACGTTCGGTCGAAGGCGCGGTGCTTTCGATCGGCGATAAAGC
Source organism: uncultured Acidobacteriaceae bacterium (assembly GCA_963801885.1). Classification (GTDB taxonomy): domain Bacteria; phylum Acidobacteriota; class Terriglobia; order Terriglobales; family Acidobacteriaceae; genus Sulfotelmatobacter. The sequence goes on along the minus strand of CAWDGL010000005.1, from coordinate 7,758 downwards.
CGACACCATTGCCGGAATGTTTGCCCTCGGCTTGGTACCCAGCGGATCCAAAGATCCGTTTGCGCTGCGCCGGCAGGCCAATGGAATTGTGAAGATCATTGCCGAGAAGAAGTTGCCGCTGCGCTGGAGTGAACTGATGCGCGATGCCCGCGCGGGATATCGACGTCCCGAGGCGACGGAGAAGTTTGTTGCGGAGGAAACATTTTCCCAGTCGATCTCGATATTCTTCCGCGAGCGCTTGGAGTTCTACCTGAAAGAAGTGTGCGGGTACGCGTATGATGTGGTGAAAGCTGTGCTGGGCGCGGATGCGGACGATATTGTCGATGCCGTGCAGCGCGCCGAGGCGCTCAAACAAGTTCTGCACATGCCGGAATTTCAGGCGATTGGCGCCGCCTGCAAGCGCATGCGGAATATACTAAGACAAGCGGCGGAGAAGGGAATTGAGCCGGCTGACCAGTTTCAACTTCTTCTGCAATCCGCCGATGAAGAAAAGATGTTGGCGGACTATTTGGATCGTACGGGACCCCGGGTCGAAGAAGATCGCAGCCGGAAAAAATACTTGCAGGCATTATTGCTGCTTGCCACGGCTCGAGAACCCATCGACAGATTTTTTGACAAGGTTATGGTGATGGTCGAAGACGAACAGGTGCGGGCGAATCGACTGGCGCTCTTGCGAACGGTGTTGCAGGAATTCTCCACCATCGCAGATTTTTCTGAGATCGTTACCGAAGGCAAGGCCTGAGTTCGGCTCTCCGTCCGGCCCAGTTTTTCTAGACTGAATGAAATCGAATCTACGCAAAGGACTTATATATGGCGACGATTACCCTCCCCGAAGTTGAAGCGCAGGAAAATAAAAAATCTGCTACCAAATACGTTTACTCGTTCGGCGGCGGCAAGGCTGACGGCAACGGCAAGATGAAAGATGTGCTCGGCGGCAAAGGCGCCGGCCTGGCCGAGATGACCAACGCCGGTCTGCCGGTGCCCCCCGGATTCACGATTCAGACTGAGGCTTGCCGCGAGTACATGCGCACCGCCGCCGCGTCGAAAGAAGTGGATCGGCAAATGGACGAGGCACTGGCGAAGTTGGAAGCGCTGCAAGGGCAGAAGCTGGGCACCGGCGAGAACCCGCTGCTGGTGAGCGTGCGCTCGGGCGCGAAGTTTTCCATGCCCGGCATGATGGATACGATTCTCAACCTCGGTTTGAACGACAAAAGCGTGGAAGCGCTGGCCAAGCGCAGCAACAATCCGCGGTTTGCAGCCGACTCTTACCGCCGCCTGATCCAGATGTTTGGCAACGTGGTGCTCGATATCGAGAAATCTGCGTTCGATGAAGTGTTCGACGCCAAGAAAAAACAGAAGAAGACCAAGCTCGACACCGATCTGGACGCTGAGGCTCTGCAGGAAGTAATCGTCGAGTATAAGAAAGTCGTGAAGAAGCACGCTAAGCGCGACTTTCCGCAGGATCCACGCGAACAGCTGGTGATGGCCCGCGACGCCGTCTTCCGCTCCTGGCAGAACGATCGCGCCAAGCACTATCGCCGCATCAACAACATCGACGACATGCTCGGCACCGCAGTCAATGTGCAGGCGATGGTGTACGGCAACCTCGGCGACACCAGCGGCACGGGTGTGGGTTTCACTCGCAATCCCGCAACCGGCACGAAAGAGTTCTATGGCGAATTTCTGATGAATGCGCAGGGCGAAGACGTTGTCTCTGGTGTGCGCACTCCGGTCCCAATTCTCGAACTGCAAAAAGTCATGCCGGATGTCTATGACCAGCTTCGCGAAATCACCACGCGTCTGGAGAAACACTACAAAGACATGCAGGATTTCGAGTTCACCATTCAGGACGGCAAGCTCTACATGCTGCAGACCCGCAACGGCAAGCGTACGGGGCTGGCCGCGGTGCGAGTCGCGATTCAAATGGTCGAGGAAGGCTTGATCACAAAGGAAGAAGCAATCTTCCGCGTCGAACCGAACCAGCTGTATGACTTTTTCGTCCCGCGGCTCGATGAAAAGAGCACGAAGGTGGAAGTACTCGCAACCGGACTGCCAGCATCACCCGGCGCGGCCGTCGGTCGCATCGTGTTCACAGCGGATGAAGCCGTGAAGATGGCGGGTCACGATACGACTAAAAATCCTGTCATTCTGGTTCGCGCCGAAACCACTCCTGAAGACATTCACGGCATGGAGGTCGCGAAAGGCATTCTCACTTCGCGCGGGGGCATGACTAGCCACGCGGCGGTTGTGACTCGCGGCATGGGCAAGTGCTGCGTGGCGGGTGCCGGCGATATCGATGTCAACGAAAAATCTCGCGAGATGAAAGTGAAAGGCCAGACCTTCAAAGAGGGCGACTGGATCTCTCTCGACGGAACAACCGGCCGCGTCATAAAAGGCAAGCTGGGTACGCTCGATCCTTCGCCCGATGACCCAGAGCTGCAGAAGTTCATGCAGTGGGCTGATCCCCATCGCAAAATGAAAGTCCGAGCCAATGCGGACATTCCTCGCGACGCCATTCAGGCGCGCGCGTTTGGCGCCGAAGGAATCGGATTATGCCGCACCGAGCACATGTTTTTTGGCGAAGACAAGATTCGCCACATGCGCGCCATGATTCTGGCCGATAACGAAAAAGACCGCCGCGCCGCGCTAAAGAAATTATTGCCGCTGCAGCGGAAAGACTTCGAGGGCGTCTTCAAAGCGATGGATGGTTTGCCGGTAACGATCCGCACGCTCGATCCACCGCTGCACGAGTTCCTGCCGCGTCGCGAAGATTTGATGGTGGAAATTGCCACGCTGCCGTACGCGGACGCCAAGCAGAAAAAAGCGCTCGTCGAAAGATATTCTGACTACGGTGCGAACGGCGTTGGCGATCTGAAAAGGCTTCTGCCCACCTTGCTTGCCCGCGTAGAACAGTTGCATGAGTTCAATCCCATGCTCGGACATCGCGGATGCCGCCTTGGCATTACCTATCCCGAAATTACCGAGATGCAGGCGCGCGCTATTTTCGAGGCCGCGGTTGAAGTCTCGAAGAAGGGCGTGAAAGTTATTCCCGAAGTCATGATTCCGTTGGTCGCTACGGTGAAAGAAATGGCGAACCAGGCCGCGATTGTTCGCCGCGTCGCCGACGAAGTCTTCAAAGAGAAGGGAACGAAAGTCGAGTACATGGTTGGCACGATGATCGAATTGCCGCGCGCGGCGCTGGTTGCCGACGAGATCGCGAAGGAAGCGGAGTTCTTCTCCTTCGGCACCAACGATCTTACCCAGACCACCTTCGGCTTCTCGCGCGACGACGTCAACAAAGTGCTGCCCACCTATCTGGCCGAGGGCATTCTGAAACAAGATCCATTCGCCGCTCTTGATCAGGAAGGCGTAGGACAACTGGTGAAGATGGCGACCGAACGCGGCCGCAAGACACGGCCCATGCTCAAGGTAGGAATTTGCGGAGAACATGGTGGCGAGCCGTCCTCCGTCGAGTTCTGTTATCGCACTGGTTTGAATTACGTTTCCTGCTCACCGTTCCGAGTCCTGACGGCACGGCTTGCGGCTGCGCAGGCCGCTGCGGTTGAAACCCTGAAGGTTGAGGGTGGAAGAACGAAATAAAACTCGAATCCACGAAGAAAATGGCTCGGAGTTCTCTCCGAGCCATTTTTCCTTAGGGGCGAAAAAACTATTGCTGTGCGGCGTTCACCTTGGGAGCGATCTTCTTCGCTTCTCGCAGGTGACTCTGCAATGTGGGCAAAGTCTGCGAAGCAAAGTTTTTGATCGCCGGATCTTGACCCGCAGAGCTCTCGTGCTGGAATTCGGCGACGTCCTGCGTGTGATCCTTCACCATGTCCGACATGTAGGCTCGATCGAAAGCAGCGCCGGAAAGAGCCGAAAGCTTCTGTTTGAGTGCCTCATCTTTGGCGTCAAGCGATTGCGGCAACATTATATTTTGCGAACTCGCCACTTCCTTCAACTGATCGTTAGCCTTCGAATGGTCGTCGACCATGCGTTGACCGAACTGTTTCACATCCGGATTGGAGGCGCGCTCGGTCGCAAGCTTCCCCAATTCCACCTCCGCCATTCCACCTTGTGCCGCTTTTTTCACGAATGTTTTGTCGGCCGTGCTCATTCCGGAAGACATGGACCCGGAATTCATTCCCGTGCCCGACGCCATGCTAGGACTGTCTTGAGCTATTGCGCCGACTGCGCACAGACTTCCAATCGCCAGACTCAAACTGAATCTACTTACAAATTTGCTCACATTCATCACCCATCTCCTGTTGCGCGGGGAAACAAGCTCCCAGGGATCGAGGGCCAGATGATAGAACCCCAAGCTCGGCCCGTGAAAAACTTTGCCTTTTACACCCTCCGCATACAATTTGGATGCCTTGTCGCTGTAGAGGTTGGCGTTTACCTTATGTTCCTAACAGTTTTGTTAAGAAAGCGTATTTGCAAGCAAATCTTGGGGGCGTAAATGCGGCGATATGGATGAATAGTGCGGGTGCGCTGACAGAGAATTAAGGGATGGGTTAGGAGATAACGCGCTTACTGTACTCGCTGCAAGCGTGCCATCAATTTCTGCGGCAGACTTTCTTCCGATTCCGACCATAGGCGGCGCGAGGTAGCGCGCGTATTCATCTCGGCTTTTTTTGTAAATTCAACGAGCTTAGCGAGGTTGTCGCGGATTTTCGCCTGCGTTTCTTCCGTGAGTGCAATATTGTCCTGAACAAACAACGAGTCCAGACCGAAATCGATTTCAATGTGGCCCGTCTCCTGATACGTTCCTTCGTCGAATTCTTCTCCCTGCACAATAAACTTCACCAGGCTGGGGACCAGCCTCCATTCCCGTCCATTCTCTTCCGGCGTCCAAAGATCCCAGTATCCATCGAATGTGTAGGCGTAGTCGTCGTGAATCAGATCGGCTGCAATCACTACCGCTTCCTCCGGAGCAATCCCTGGAGAGAAGCGGCGTTCGAGCACGCTGGCCTCATTCCATGAGACGGGTTGCACAGCGGCGTAAGTAATGCCAGGACGCTCCTGCGAAAAAGGGAACTGCTGCAACACGGCAAACATGTGCGGCAACATCGCCGGACCGGAGAAATCATGAAACCAAAGGCTGAGATAAAGAGGATCAGGCATAGAGCAGAAGCGGACGCCACTCCGATGCGGCGCTCACGGGTATATTGTAATGCTCGGGCTGAAATTTCGCCGGGCAGAGTCTTCACTAAATTGCAGCGGCGAACGCTATCGTTTTCCTCAGACGCAGCCGGAGAGTTTGCGAATCGAAACCGATTTCCCACTACTCGCAGTTAGGCAACATCGATGTTCCAGAACATTTGCGCGTCAAAACTCTTCACCTCAACGCGAGGCTACCGATTCCGACTCGCTTTTTTGACACTCGCATCGGTGGCTGATAACATCAAAAGCTCCCGCATTCCCATCTCAAAACCGTCCCCGTCGTCTAGCCTGGCCTAGGACATCGCCCTTTCACGGCGGTAACACGGGTTCAAATCCCGTCGGGGACGCCAACCCTAATCAATGAGTTACCGGGATTTCCCCAGAAACTCGCGGTACAACGACGGTACAACTTGGTTTCGAGCGGATCATGCCAACTACCTTGCTTTGCGCCGCTCGCTTCTGTGGACTCAGCGCCTGGGTGTAGGTGTCCAACGTCATCTTTGCTGTTGAGTGCCGCAACAGCTCCTGTACAACCTTGACGTCCTCCCCGTTGCCCTTGAGCAACGTAGAAAACGTGTGGCGAAATGTGTGCCACGACATCTTCTTGGTGATCCCCAGTTTTCGAGCCGAGGGTTGAATATAGTCGCGCATAACCGCGCTCAGCCAGACTGGCTGTTTCCCACGCTTGGCTCCAGCGCGGTTGGCATCGGTGGCCCATACATAATCTGACGGCTTTCTGTACGGGGTCACTTCATACCAGGCCAACAGATCATGAGCCACATATTTGTCAATCGGCATCAGCTTTCTAGATGCCTCCGTTTTGACCGGCCCTACGTGCTGGTCAACGAGCGACCGAGTCACGCTTACATGGAGATTCTTGAAATCGAAATCCTCCCATTTCAGCCCGGCCAGTTCGCCACGGCGTAGTCCCGACGGCATGTCGAGAAACACCATCGCCTTTTCCCGAATCCCCAGCACCCCCAGCAGAAGATGCATCTCTTCAACTTCGAGAATGTCAGGTGTTCGCTCACGCTTTGCAGAAACACGAACACCAGAACCCTTGCCGGCGCCTGCGATTGGATTGCGGTCAGTGAACTCCCACCTTATTGCATGATTGAAAACGCTGCCCATCGCGTCGCGGATTTTCTCTCTGGTACCGCCTGCAAGAAGCTTCCGTCCACCAAACTTGCTTGTGACAAGTGACTTAAGCCATTGCTCCACCGCAACGGTTTTAATTGCCCGCAGTTCGAGTTTCCCCCAATGAGGGATCACCCAACGGTTCAGAACCTGCGTCTTCCGGTTGCGGGTCGAATATGCTTTGCCGTCCCGTCCGCAATCAGCAAGTTCATGAATTTTGTAGTGCTCCACGGCCTCAGTCATAGTGATCGAAGTCAACTCGGTCGGGCCATCGGTGTTGATGTTTAGCCGCAGTCCAGCTAGCAAATCCTGCAGCTTTTTACTGTTTTCGGGATAGTCCTTGACCGGTCCGATGGTTTTCTTGCGCTCGCGTGAAATTCCGTCCGCGCCTTTGTTCAGCCAGCGGAACTGCCATCTCTCTACCCCATCTTTGCGGATTATTGTTTGCAGACACCCGTTCTGGTATCGCGCCAGCATTCATTTGCTCCTTGAATTCTGGCAGCGGTCGCAGTTCGAATCTACCATAGTGGCCGCCGCAGCGTCTAGTTGGTAGGGGAAGCGCTGTTTTCCGGCGCTTGCATGCCCAGAACACGGAGACCCGCGACTCGTCCGTCGCGCTAACGCCGGAAAACCGTCTTGCGGCCAAAGCGACCGAATTCTCGATTGTCTTACTCACTTGTGGATGCTGCACCCGAGGCCGCCGCCGATGAGCCAATGTACTGAGCGCACGGTTACCTGTGATTACCTGAGACCGAAGCCAATCGTCCAGCTCTGAGAGATAAAAGTGCCACCGCTTGCGATTGCCCCAACCGGGTGAGCCGGGAGTGACCCCTGACGGGCCTTGCGGAGCACAGTTTTCGGGTGCATGTTAAGGAAGCGAGCGGCGTACTGTTGACTTACTGGCGCCTCCCGAACCGAATGTGGGCGCTCAGGTGGAGTGATCAGATTAGGCTGGGTTGACATAAAGTCCTCGTTCACCACTGCCGTCCTCGGCTGGTCAAGTCTGTACGGGACCGGCGATTTTCAACCAACTTGACCTGTTCCTGCCGCCGTGTCCAATAATGTCTCGTTATAACGTTATTCCTGCAGGTTATAACGGACGGGTCCACACCGATTTCTCACACAATTTCCCGTTGACCAAGCCGCTGCACGGATGCGGAGCTTACTGACAAGGCAGGGCTTACGGAAAACAAAATCAATCGACGGAAGCCCGAGACAATCCTTGAGGTGGCTGCAAATCCGGCCGTGTCGGATGCTATTCAGACCGATCGTAGCCGGTCGCCCAGACACTGTGACGCTGTCTCGGGCAGCCGAAGGTTTAACGAAGTGACGATAGCTATGTCCTTTCTTGCGGGGTGGATAGAAGCTCCTCATGCCGGCCTCAACTCCAACTTGACCAAGCGAATCACTCTAACTTTCCGGACTTATAACCCCGAGGAATAACGTTATAACGAGACG
>CAWDGL010000004.1:0-681390 GCA_963801885.1 uncultured Acidobacteriaceae bacterium | reverse complement strand
CTTGAGAGGCTGCATGGAAGAGATCAAGAGCGCGTAACGCACCGCCCAGACTTCGGCTAATACCAGTTCGGCGGGATCAGCGGGCCGCTGTCGCGCAGCGCACAGAGCGGTCTCACGCAGCCACTCGGAGAGAGCTTTTCCCGCATCTTCGGCGGCAGATTCGATCTCGACCAGTTCCTCGGGAGTAAGGCGCGTGGCGGCAGTCTTGGTGCGGAAGCCGGGCTTCGCCTCTTCGCCGAACGGCAAACTGGACTGGGGATTAGGTGAACCCGAGGACTACTCATTGGACGAACCGCCTTGTTGCACTACTGCACTTGATTCCGCTGCGCTCAAACTGCGTAATTGCTAGTTCACAGGAAGCTCCTGCGCTTCAACGCGTTTACGCGATTCGACGCTCTGGGGCCACCTGTCTCAAACAAACCTCATCGTTCGATATCGCAGTCACCCATCGGAAGCGAATTTTGTTGACGCAGCGAAAGTTAACCTGCGTAAACATCGAAGCGCTGTCTGGCGCTCTGCAGTTCCCAATTTGGGGGTGACGTGTCCACCATTCTTCCGGTGCGAAGCACCGCCTTTTTTACAGCTCGCCGTATTCCAGCATCTGAGCCTCCCACGTATGGATCACTTCGGGGGCCTGCCAGGCGCGGCGAAACAGATTCCGAATCGACTGCCAGTGCTCCATCGGGAATCGGAAGGCGATTCCGTTCTCCCGAGCAAAGAAAAACACACCCCTCTGCTCGTTTTCCACGATCGCCGTGTGCGCGTAGAAGTAGTAGCCTTGCCATTGGCAAAGATCCCGCTCCAAATCGAGTTCCTCCAGCAGCCTTCGGAACTCCGCAATCCTCGGGTATCCAACCACCGGATACCGCGGGGTAAGGGTTCCGGGAAACTGCAAACGCGGGGAGAATTCATTCCCCTCTTCCCGCACCAGATCAAGGCGGTATTCGCCCTCTTCCAACGAGGGCAATGCTGGCTGAACCGCAAGCTCAAAATCCTCGTCGTCTGTCTCCGAAGGCGCCTTCTCTCGCAGGGGTTTTCGGTGAAGCGAATAGTGGCCGCGCGCGCACACCCGCCACAGGGCCGACCAGTGCGGCCAAGCGCCTCGTTCAGCTTCTCGATATTTGAGAACTTTTCCTCATCGAGAAGTGTGTAGAGATTGCGAACCGCAAGTAGCGGTTTTCGTCGCTTTTGAGCCGGGTTCCTCAGCATTTGAATGGTGCGATTCACCACCCGGCGCACATCATCGCTTCCAATGTCGTCAACTTCCTTGGCCTCGACCTGTTTGTCCCATGGAAGAGTCCGCAGATACACAAAATCTCGCATCGACTTCTTCGGTCTGCGCGCGATGGTGTAAGCCGCAAGAAATGCCTCCAGTATTTCGGCCAGCGACTCGTACGAAATCTGGCCTTGTGCGGTATTCATAAATGACTCTGCTCCCACCGCACAGTAATGGGCCACCAGAGTCCATTCCGCGAGCGAAAGCGGGAGTCCTGAGTCTGCCTTCCGGCGAATGCTCAGCAGGGAATTTGTCGGCTCAGTGAGCAGGTCTACCAACTCAAGACGGTCGTCTCGGGCAGACTCAGAAGCTGCTTTGCGGCTTCCGATGTCGAGACATTTTGGCCGCTCTTGAGGGATATGATTTTCCTTAAGGTCTCAAGCCTTAAACGCAGAGCATCGGAGATGCGAATGGAGATCACTGGTTGCTGTGGTATCGCTTCCTTCTCTGCCATGAAGTCCTTTCTTGGATGACTACAATCAATAAAACTGTAACGTTACGACTTGACTATATGTACACTTCTAGGGTATTGTCAAGCACGCTGCTTGGTACAGGTGGATGTGCGCAGCAGGCGGCGTGGTTAATTGGGGAAAGCTTCTCCGAAGCAGTTTCTCCAGTGAGGAGTGAATTCAATGCAACCGCAAACCGATCCGCCAACTCTCGAAATCAGGTCACCGAACAAGAAGCAAGCGGGGCGAGCCCAAGGCGAATCCAATTTTGAGTCATTGTTGGATGTGGCGGAAGCAGCCAAGCTTTTGAGAATTCACCCTAAGACGCTGCGTAACAAAGCCCGCCGAGGAATCATTCCCGGCGTTCAGGTGGGCAGACTTTGGAGATTCCGGGCTTCAGCACTCAACGAATGGCTGGATGAGATCGCAAGTTGAGGGGCGGACGTGCTGGCAAATGTTTCTCGACCGTGCAACAGTCCTGGACTATTCTGGACTGGGCTGTCAGTGCCGTTTAAACAAAGGAGGCATTATGTTTAGACGGACACGCTACCAACAAGGAAGTCTCAGGCTCGAAGAGCGGAAGAGAGGTTCCGCAGTATGGGTGTACCGGTGGTGGGAGAACGACATCACGGGAAGATCAATACGTCGCAAGGTGCAGCTGGGATCTTTGGAACGATATCCAAACGAATCAGCGGCATGTGCGGCAGCCGACGCTCTTCGGTTAACCATCAACAATCAATCCAAGCGAAAGAACCTGCAGAAAACAACCGTCAATACTCTTTGGGAGCACTACTGTCGAGAGGAGATGCCTCTCAAAGAGATATCCACGCAAGATGCGTATCTGGTGTATGGGAAAAATTGGATTCTCCCACGATGGGGAAATCTCCTTTTGGAGGACGTCAAGACCATCGAGGTAGAACGCTGGCTACGAGCAGCAGAAGTTGCAGACGGGACCAAAGCCAAGATCAAGTGCGTTATGTCGGCTGTGTTCTCGCATGCCGTTCGCTGGGAGTTTTGTGGCCACAATCCAATTTCATCGGGAATACCCGTTGGAACGGGCGGGCAACGAGGTCCGAGCACGGGCGTGCGCGTCAGTGCGAAGCGTCAGAAATCTCCGCTCGTCCTTTCACCGGAAGACGTCATACTCGGTCTGGCACAATTGGAATTTCGGGATCAGATTCTCGTGTTTTTGGACGGTGCCTTAGGAATTCGGCAAGGGGAACTCGGGGCACTGCATTGGCTGGACTGCGATTTCAACAATATGAACTTCAGTGTGCAGCATTCCTACTACTGGCGTCGGGGTGGGCACCTGAAAAGCACAAAGACGGAAGCTTCGGCAAAGTTGTTGCCGATGCATCCGAGTCTAAAGCTGGCCTTGCTGGAGTGGAGATCCCTAAGTCTCTACAATCAGCCGGGCGATTTCGTCTTCCCTTCAGAAAGATTGAAGGGAAAGAAACCGCTCGACTTGGCTTCGGTGTTGAAGAAGAAGATCCAGCCGGCCTTCAAGAGGATCGGCATCACCGGCGTGGGCTGGCACACCTTTCGGCACACGGTGGGGACCATGCTGGCAGACATGGGAGAACACCAACTGATGATCCGCGACTACTTGCGTCACAGCGATCTGCATGTGACCAACAAGTATCTCCAGGCAACAACAAAAAGCAAACGCCTCGCGCAGGGGAAGCTCGTGGATGCCATCCTGCCAGGCGGGGTGTTGTCGGGAAGCAAATCAACCCTAGTCAACTAACCCAACAGGTTCGCTTCTCCCGATTATCAGATGGGACGATGGGCGGATTCACAGATGCGGAAATTCTTATTGGACCCAAACGGACCCAGATTGTTTTTGGAGGGTCTTTGTAAACCATTCAAAAGAATGGCGGGGACGACGGGACTCGAACCCGCGGCCTCTGCCGTGACAGGGCAGCGTTCTAACCAACTGAACTACGTCCCCACTCGCCAAATCGAAAAGCGCCAGCCTACAGGTGTCGCACAAACTACCTGGAGTTGGTTTGCCTGAAGAGCGCGGTTCCTGTCCGAACCGTGCTATGGCCTACTGTCGATACTGTGCTGCGTGCGAAATCATTCCAACATCGCTCGGGCGGGATTTAGATTTCACTTCTCGTAGACTCCCACGATGGAGAAACCGCCACACTTCAATAGAACTTCCGCACAAAAATATCCTAACAGCTTCTCACAGAACACGAAAGAGCCGGAGGCTGCTCGATCTTTCCATCAGTCGCTGCCACCGGCCCGGTCGGCACAAAATCCAAACAAGAGTGCGCGGATGAAAGTCGAAGGCATGCTACGAGAGGTCAGTTGGACTGGAGTCCGGAGCAGTCGGTTCACAGGATTAGCGTTTTGAAAACAACAGGTTTTAAAAAGCCAGCGTGGATGGCACGAAATCCGATGCTTTATGGTGGGCAGTGCAGGACTCGAACCTGCGACCTCCTGCTTGTAAGGCAGGCGCTCTAACCAGCTGAGCTAACCGCCCCCTGAAGTGCATGCGAGGGGCCGCGATGACCACGCCCTGACGAGTATACGGGAGTGGCAAAAACAGGGTCAAACAAGCTGCCGCTCCTACAGACTAAATTATCCGCTCGAAGCGTGTGCGTTCAAATTTCAGCGCTCAATTTCAGAGCACCAATTATCACCACACCCGATTCGACCGCAAAGGGCCTGCTAGACTGGCTGCGTGCGGCGGTTGATTGTCAATGCAGATGATTTTGGCTTCACTTCGGGAGTGAATCGCGCCATTGTCGACGCGCATACCGGCGGGGTGGTTACTTCTTCGACGCTGATGGCCAACGGTCCGGCGTTCGAGGAGGCGGTTCGATTCACAAGGACGATGCCGAGGTTGAGCATTGGCTGTCATGTGCTCCTCATCGACGGGCAGGCGGTTCTTGCCGGCACGCAAATTCCCTCCCTTACGACCGATAGAGAAACTGGAACGGCACCTTCCAGCGAAACGTTTTCCAGACAAAAACACTCCGGCAACGCACATTTCCGCGATGGCCTCATGAGCTTTGCGTCTCGCGCCCTCACCGGACGCATCGACGGCGATGAAGTGATGGCCGAAGCCACAGCGCAGATTCGCAAGATTCAAGCGGCGGGAATTGTTGTCTCGCACATCGACACCCACAAGCACACTCATCTATTTCCGACGATCCTTCGGCCGCTGCTGCGTGCGGCAGCCGCGTGCGGGATTCGCGCGGTGCGCAACCCGTTTGGCCCGCGCTTGCCCTTGCGATCCAGCCGAATCTTGATGCGACCCGGACTTTGGACCCGCCACGCCGAACTCCGGATTCTTGGCGGTTTTGCCGGCAAGTTTCGCGAGGCCGTAAATCGCGAAGGTTTCATCACGCCCGACGGCACGCTCGGCATTGTCGTGACCGGCTCTCTGGACGAGAGATTGTTCCGCGAAATCGCCCGCAGCGTCCCGCCGGGAACGTGGGAATTTGTTTGCCATCCCGGTTACAACGACGGGGATCTGCAGGCTGCCGAGACCCGTCTGCGCCAGTCGCGGGAGACGGAACTTCGAGTGCTCACTTTGCCGGCTTCGCGTGCCGTGCTCAAAGAGGAGGGCATTGAATTGATATCGTACCGGGAACTAGCTGAGAAACCAGTCGCTTAAGTGAATTCCGAACCCTGTTTGGGCCTCGACGGCGTCATTCGCCAGGTACTGACGTAACCTGCTGAGTAACTTCAAGTAAAGTATGATGTCTGCAGACCTGTGTTTTCTAAAGAAAGGGTCTTCGCTCATGCCGGCTCAGGGGACAGCTCCGCGTGCGACTCTGGACCTAAAGGTCCGAGTGTGGGGCATGGGAGCCAATAACCAACCATTTTTCCAGAATGCCATGGCGCAGAACGTCAGCATTACGGGCGCCTGCATTTACGGAATCGAACCTGAGTTGAAAGTGGGCGATGTGATTGGCGTGCAATACGAGACTCGAAAGGCGCGCTGCCGGGTTGTTTGGGTGGTGAACGCCGGAGCTCTGAAGAAAACGCAAATCGGAGTGCAGTTGGTAGCCGACCAGGATTGCCCTTGGGCGGCAGTGCTTCCGCCGGACTTAAAGCTCGACGAGCGCACCCAGCAGCGCCAGGATAACCGTAGAAAATTCATGCGGCACAAGATTTCCTATCCTTTGGAGATGCGCGACGAGCGCGTGAATACTCCGTTACGCGTAAATGCCACCGACATCAGCGGCAACGGCTGCTACGTGGAAACAGTGATGCCGTTAGGCGTGGGTACCGCGCTGCGCGTGGACCTGTGGATCGAAGACGAACGCCTCTCGCACAGCGCCGTGGTTCGCACCCGCGACCCCGGAGTGGGCATGGGCATTGAATTTACGGGATTGACGGAAGAGTCGAAAAAGCGCTTCCAGGCATATCTTGATCAGCTTGATCCGATAAAAGCACTCGCACCAAAAGAAGACGAGAGCTCTCTCGCTGATCGCCTGTAAGTTATCCTTTAAAATCTGCGACCACCGCGCCTTCCGGCCATCGAATACTGAGCGCCGGAAACGCGGCCCCCTCACATGAAGATTGGAATCACGTGTTATCCGACATACGGCGGTAGTGGAGTCGTAGCCACGGAGTTGGGTCTGGAACTGGCACAGCGTGGACATGAAATCCATTTCATTTCCTACGCCCAGCCCATCCGCTTGCGGGGCGAAGAGCCGAATATTCACTATCACGAAGTAGAAGTTTCGCGTTATCCCCTCTTTGACTACCCTCCGTACGATCTGGCGCTGGCGACTCGCATGGCTGAAGTGGCACAGCTTTACGATCTTGATCTTCTGCACGTGCATTACGCCATTCCGCATTCGGTGAGCGCGCTGCTGGCGCGGCAAATGCTCGCCGAGGGACCTCGAGGACGGCGCCTGCCATTTGTTACGACGTTGCACGGCACTGACATCACTCTGGTAGGTCTCGACCGTTCTTACCTGCCGATCACACGTTATTCAATCGAGCAAAGCGACGGAGTAACGGCGATTTCGAATTATCTGCGCGACCGCACGCAGCGGATTTTCGATGTGAAGAACAGCATTGAAGTGATTTATAACTCGGTGAATTGCGATGTATATATTCGCGATCAGGAAACGAACGACGGAATGCGGGCGGAGTATGCGCCCAACGGGGAGCGTGTGCTGGTTCATCTTTCGAATTTCCGTCCGGTAAAGCGGCTGACCGATGTGGTCGAGATTTTCGACCGGGTTCACAAAACGATTCCTTCGAAGCTGTTGCTGATTGGAGACGGCCCCGACCGTTCCGTGGCCGAATGGCTCGCGGTCCAGAAAGGGATTCAGAAGGACGTTCTGTTTCTCGGCAAGCAGGATCAGATTCAGGAAAAGCTGGCCATCGCCGACATTATGTTGCTGCCGAGCGAATTGGAATCGTTTGGATTGGCCGCGCTGGAGGCCATGGCCTGTGAAGTCGTTCCTATTTCAACGAGAGCCGGTGGAATGCCGGAGGTCATCGATCATGGCAAATCCGGCTATCTTGCCGACGTAGGCGATGTAGAAACAATGGCGCGCTACGCGATCGAACTGCTCAACAACGAACAGCTGCTGCAGGAGATGAGAAAACAGGCGCGGGCCGTTGCCATGGAGCGTTTCTGTTCCACAAAGATTGTGAAGCAATACGAAGACTTTTACCGGCGCGTGCTGGAGCGCTCGGCATAAAAACCTTCCGGAACGGAAGTTGCGGCTGCAATCAGAGGCAGGCGAATCCGGACCAGCGTTCCCTTTCCTTCCTGACTGTCGATGGTCATGCGTGCCGTGTCGCCGTAAAGAACCTGCAGCCGTTCGGAAATATTCGCCATGCCGATGCCCATGCCGGCCCACGTGCTGCTTTCCTCCAGTTGAGCTCCGCCCATGCCTACGCCGTCATCTTCTACTTCGATAATGAGGCGCGAATCGACGACGCGACTGCGAAGGACTACCTGGCCGCCTTCGACTTTCGGGGCCAATCCATGCTTGATCGAGTTCTCGACCAGCGGCTGCAGCAACATGCTGGGCACAACCACGTCGAGCGAAGCGGGGTCGAATTCTTTGATCACCCTCAGTTTGTCGCGGCCGAAACGCACGACTTCAATATCGAGATAATTGTCGATGAATTCAAATTCCTCACGCAAAGGCGCAAAAGCCTCGCCGCTGCTGAGCAATCGTCGCAAAATTGTCGCCAGCTTAAAGATCATGTCCCGCGCCAGTTCGGGATCGAAGCGGACGAGCGAAGAGATTGAGTTCAAGGTGTTGAAGAGAAAATGCGGATTGATCTGATTCTGCAGTGCTTCCATGCGGGCATGCAGCAGCAGGCGCTCCTGTTCCTCCAGCTTGATCTGAATGCGCACGCTATTGAAAATCTTCAGCTCGATTCCGATGGCAGTCACGCTGGCTGCATAAATCGCACTATAAACCCAGTAGTTGTCGGGACTCTCGATGCCGAAAATGGAATGCACCCCGAGACGCTGCGATAATTCCGTTTGTATGAAGCGCAAGCCAATCACAGTCCAAAAGAACATGAATTGCCAGTCGAGCAACCGGGGCCGTGGCAGATTACGTCGGATCAGACGAAAGATGCCCTGATCGATGAACGGGGAGAATGACCAGATGTCCTCCTTGTCGGCGGCCATGGTCCGCAGCTGTCCTGCGAGGAAACCAGAAAACACGTCAAAAGGCATGGCAGCCCACTCGTGGTGGAGGAGAGCGGGGAGCCCTATCAGCAAGCCCCCCAAAGAACCAGCCAAGCGTCCACCGATCACTCCCAACAGCGCCGCAGTCTCGAAACTGAGATCGGCGGCGACAAAACTTGGGACCGAGATTCGTATCCAAACGCCAACCATGATCGGCAGGCTAAACCAAAGGACCAGATACATTTTTTGCCGAACGGTGCGCTCTTCGCGAAACAACACCGACTTGAATTCCTTAGAGCGCACCAGGATGGTGGCCACGGCGGTGGCCACACCCAGTTTGATCAGCTGATGGATAAGAATGAGGCGGGTTTCCATGAAATTCGTCTCGTGTGTTATCGAAAGCAAATGCGCCGATCCGCGGCAATTCACCGCGATTCCCAAACTGTAGCACGAGCGGAACCGCTTAGCTTTGTAGACTGCCAACGGCAAAGCGTTGTCTGACTTGGCTTAGGCAGCTTAAGGTTGGCTTGGGCAACTAACGAAGAACTGACGGGCTACGCGAATAATCGGCAACGAAATCGACCGATTCGATTCATCATCACCCGTAGGCAAGTTCCTTGGCCCGTTGCGCGGCCTTCACGACGGCTTTGATCAGCGTAACGCGCAACTTCCCTTCCTCGAGTTCCATGATGGCGTCAATCGTGCAGCCTGCCGGAGTCGTCACCGCATCCTTCAACAGCGCCGGATGATCTCCCGTCTCGAGCACCACGCGAGCCGCGCCCAGCGTGGTCTGAGCCGCCAACAGCGTCGCAATATCGCGCGGCAAACCGACCTTGACTCCTGCCTCTGCCAGCGATTCGAGGATGATGTAAATGTAAGCCGGACCGCTCGCCGAAAGCGCTGTTACTGCGTCCATATGTTTCTCGTCGACCACTACCGTTCTTCCTACGACATCGAACATTGCGCAGGTCAGGTCCACGTCAGCGGCGCTGGCATGCGCGCCTTTGCAAATTGCCGTCATGCCCGCCCCCAGTTGGCACGGGGTATTCGGCATCGCGCGGACCACAGCCACAGTGGGTGCGAGATTTCTTTTCGATCATCGACGTGGGCACAGAAGCGGCGACGGACATGATCAGCTGCTTCGCTGTGACGTGAGGACTGATTTCGCGAACAACTTCTTCGACCACTTGCG
Organism: uncultured Acidobacteriaceae bacterium; assembly: GCA_963801885.1. Taxonomy (GTDB): domain Bacteria; phylum Acidobacteriota; class Terriglobia; order Terriglobales; family Acidobacteriaceae; genus Sulfotelmatobacter. Next base: position 671,842 of record CAWDGL010000004.1, on the reverse strand, counting down.
GCTTTACCGCAATCACGATAATGTCGGCGTCGCGGGCGGCTTCGACGTTGTCAGTGCCGACTTTTACCTTTAATTTCGCGCTCAGTACCTTCGCGCGCTCGCTGTGCGCCACCGTCGCACGGATTGACTTTGGCGAAAGCGAACCATTCTTCAGCAAAGCTTGCAGAATAATGCCGCCCATTTTGCCGGTGCCTAGAAACGCTACTTTTTTTCCTGCCAAATCATTTCCCATAGATTGACCTTAGAACTTCAAATGCCTGAACCACAGAGGTCACAGAGTTTCACAGAGGTCCTCTGTGTTTCTCTGTGGCCTCTGTGGTTAATTGTTTTTCAATTTCGGCTGCCGCTCCATCCAATTCCACGCGGTCGAGATCACGTCGCGCAAGCCACGCTTTGCTTTCCATTGCAAGAGCGCTTGCGCCTTCGCTGGATTCGCCACCAGCCTCGGCGGATCGCCCGGCCTTCGCGGTACGATTTTGTGCGGCACGGATTTTCCTGTTACCTCCTCGACGCTGGCTATCACTTCTTGCACTGAGGCTCCGGTTCCAGTGCCGACGTTAACGGCAAAACTTTCTTTCCCTGCGGCTAAATGCTCGAGCGCCTTCACATGCGCCCTGGCCAGATCGTTCACATGGATGTAATCGCGAATGCAGGTTCCGTCCGGCGTGGGATAGTCCGACCCAAAAATATGCAACTCTGGCCCTGTGCCCGCCGCTGCGCGCAGAGCCAGAGGAATCAGATGCGTCTCAGGTTCGTGTAACTCTCCAATCTCTCCACTATCGTCGGCTCCGGCTGCATTGAAATAGCGCAAGCTGGCATAGCGAAAGCGATAAGCCCGGTCATAGGCTTCGAGAGCCTGCTCAAAAAATAACTTCGACACGCCGTAAGGATTCACCGGCTGCCGCGGCGTATTTTCTTCAATCGGAACTTTCGCTACGTCGCCGTAGACGGCGCAGGTCGAAGAAAAAATAATCTTCTTAACGCCTGCATCCAGAGCCGCGTTTAGTAAAGACAGACCGCCTTCAACATTATTATGAAAATACTTTTTTGGGTTCGTTACCGACTCGCCAACATAGGCGAACGCGGCGAAATGCATGATGGCCTGGACGCGAGGCAAAACCGAACGCAACGCAGCCGCGTCCAGAATGTCGCCCTTCACTAATTCGAATCCGGCGGCCAGAAACTCATAACCGGTGCTGAGATTGTCGAAAACGATCACTTCGTGCCCGGCGCTCTTCAGCGCGCGGGCTGCGTGACTGCCAATATATCCAGCCCCGCCGATTACGAGCACTACCATGTCCTGATCCTTTCAACCGCTGCGCAACCTAACTTAGAGGAACCGAGCTAGAAACACACCCTGCACAGAACGGAATTATACGGGTTGCCACATCGTGGAGAGCGGCTGATGCGGAAAACGAAAACCCCGATATTTGAATTGATATCTTCTATGCCGCCTATGGAATGGCCTGTTAAGATGTGCCGATCTTGACGGGAGGTTTCCGTGGACACCGAGCCGCCGCCACAACCCATAACAGATTCAGCGTTGCCGTCCGGTGCGCTGCCTGAATCAGCGCTGCCGCTCTCCGCTGGAGTTGTTACCGCGACTCCATCGGAACCGGAATACCATGACCGGGGGACGGGGCTGATCATCTTTGGAGTATTTCAGATTATTCTCGGGCTTCTCGCGGCTTTGATGGTGCCGCTGATGGGGTTGGGAGCGTTTATGTCACGCCTTAATCCCGCGGGCGGAATGCGCCCGGGTCAACTGATCTCGGGCGTCGCGACTTATACATTCATTGCCGCTGCGCTGCTTGCACTGGGTATTGGCTCGGTACAGATGAAACGTTGGGCTCGCGCGATTACACTGGTGACTTCGTGGTACTGGCTGATCACGGGCTCGCTGATTACGGTCTTAATCACTGCGATGTTGCCTGTGACGATGCGCAACGCCCTGGCGCAGGCGCAAAGAAGCGCGCCCGGGGGCCCGTCTGCGGCCGCAACTACCGGGGTGATGGCCGTTGTTCTTACGCTCGTTATTATTTTTGCCGCAGTCTTTCTGGTGGTGGTGCCAATCGCGTTCGTGGTTTTTTATAGTCGAAAAGATGTCGCTGAGACCGTCCGTCACCGTGACCCCGTCGAGCGCTGGACCGATAAAACGCCATTGCCTGTACTCGGCGCAAGCATCATTTTCGCGGTCGGAGCCCTTTATCTTTTATTGATGGGAGTCACCACCCCGGTATTTCCGTTGTTCGGCCGATTCGTAAGCGGAATCGCCGGAGCCGCATGCTTCGTGGGGGTGGCGATCATCGATGTGTATCTGGCGATCGCGCTATTCCGTCTGCAACCGTTTGGCTGGTGGCTTGCCGTTTTCGCCGTTCCCATCCGACTGGTGTCGATGGGGCTCACCTATGCTCGGGCCGATATGATGCAGGCTTATTCAAAGATGGGTATGTCGGAGATGCAGTTGCAGATGCTCCGCTCCAATCCGATGTTTCGCGGAAACATTCTTTTGTGGTGGGGTCTGGTCTCGATGGTCGCGCTCTTTGGCTATCTGGTCTGGTTAAAGCGATACTTTAACATGCGGGCTTCAACGCTCACGCGTCCAGACCCGCCCGCACCAGAAATTGGGTAAGCTTCCAGGATATGATTGGGAGATTTATGAGCGAGCAACTGGCTGACAAAAAGTGTATCCCCTGCCGCGGAGGCGTCCCTCCGCTGCACGGGTACGAACTGGAAACATTGCAGCAGAACGTTCCCCGTTGGACGGTGACACGGGAGCATCACATTCAGCGCGAGTTCAAGTTCCCGGACTTCAAGCAGGCGCTCGAGTTTGTCAATCGCGTGGGAACGCTCGCCGAAGAGCAAGGTCATCATCCCGATATTCTGCTCGCCTGGGGGAAGGCCGAGATTACCTTGTGGACGCACAAAATTGATGGCCTGACGGAAAGCGACTTCATCATGGCGGCGAAGATTGACCGCCTGGTCGAGACTGAAAAGTAGGTTCATCGATAAAGATGTTCACCCGCCAGTTGTGCCTGATTCAACATCATTCGAGGCAGCAATTTTCCGTCGACTGCTGGTAAAACAGTTTCATATGCGCTTACGTAGTGGGAAGCCAGCCCACCCCAACCGCTTGTGCACTCCTTCGCGTTCACGGTTCTTTTCTACACTTTGCCTGCTCGGATTCCTTAGCGGATTGCCCGCCTTAGGCCAGGAAAAAACGACCGACGTGACAAACAAGGAGCAAACTCAAGAACTCAATCACGAGGAGTTGAAGGTGAACTGGTTCTACGGCGCCTACGTTCCCAAAGACGTGCCGCTGCTGCCGTTGACTGGATATCAAAGAGTAAAACTTTTCGAGCGACAGACGTTCACTACGCCGGGCATTTACCTGAAGAGCAGCTTTCTCGGATTGCTCGATCAAGCCACCGGCGAGCCTTATGAGTGGGGAGGGGGCTTCAAGGGTTACGGGCGGCGTGTAGCTTCTAACTACGTTCGCACTGCCATACAAAATGTTTTCTCGACGGCCGGAAACGCCGTTTTGCATTACGAACCGCGGTATGATCGCTGCCATTGTGTGGGCGTCGGCCCCAGAACCAAACATGCCCTCATCCGCAACTTTCTTACCTACAACCAGACGCAAAAAGAATGGCGGCCCCAAGTCGCGCTTTATGGAGCGGCCCTTGGGGCTGGAATGCTTTCCAGTGTCTGGGAGCCACGCAGCAAACTCTGGAAAGAAGGATATGAAGGCGTTTTGACACAGGCCGCCTTCGGCATGCTCTCCAACTGGGTGGGAGAATTCGCGCCTGAAATTCGGAGCCGATTAGAACAGATGCGGCAACATTCCGGGCATGCACGGTGACGAGGCCCGTCGCCTAGGTCCGCAACCTGTCTGCAACACCTCAGCCTCGCTCTTCAACCTTGTTCTTTGAGTTTGAGGCGCGACTTGTTTTCTTCCATGAACGATTTGATTTCGTTGGCGGCGCCGAGCAGACGATTCCATTGTTCGTAATAAAGTGTGACGGGAAAGCGGCCGAGGCCGTAGACACTGACACCGCCTTTTTCGCCGACTTTGAAGATAAGATCGCCGCTGCGTTTTTTGGTTTCGACTTCTTTTTCGAGCTGAGAAAGCTTTGCTTTTAATTCTTCGTAGGTTGGTTCAGCCATGATTCCTCGCTTTAAGATGATTGCATCCGACTGGCGGTATGACGATGCGAACGCCCGGCTCTCTATATTAACTGTTCGCCGGTTGCTTTGCGTGGGATAACCGTTATAAGCTCTCAAGAGTCTAACCCGAGGCAAGGAACGGATGATCGGGCATAAGATGTTCGGGCACAAAATGCGATTGTGGGTTCGCGGCGCGGCATGGCTGTGCCTGTCCCTGATGTTTTGGACAGCGGCGGCTGAGTCCACTCACAATCACGCCACGCAGCTCGAATCGGCAACCTGCTCGATTTGCGTTGCGGCACACAGCGCCAGCCCAGTCGTAAGTTCCGTCCCGGCCACTCCGGTATTTGCTGCAATTGGTGTACTGCGCGAAGAAGACATCATTGCAAAGGCCCAGATTCGCTTTGCGGATCAGGGCATTCGCGGTCCTCCTGCAATCTAGGAATTGCTCCTACAAAAATGCCGGCAGTTGAGCCGGTCAATTCCTATTCTGTTTTCTTTTCCCAGGAGGACGTCAATGCCTACTTCTCAAAAGTGGCGCTTCACCGCCATTTTCGCTGTCACTCTTCTAGCCAACGTAGTGTGTGCTCAGTCCGGTGGAAATTCCGGTTCTATCAGTGGCACGGTGCTGGACCCTACGGGCGCCGTGGTGCCCAATGCAACCGTTGAAATTAACAACCCAGTAAGCCAGTTCACTCGCTCAACTACAACCGATAAGTCTGGGTATTTCACTATCCCGAATGTGCCCTTCAATCCGTACCACATGACGGTGAGTGCGACCGGATTTGCCACGAGGGTGCAGGACGTCGAGGTTCGGTCCGTTGTTCCTTTGAATCTCAAACTCGGACTTACAGTGTCAGGCGCCACCACTTCGGTCACGGTCGAGGCTGGGGCCGACTTGGTGGAGAATGATCCAACTGGGCACACCGACGTGGACCGCGATTTGTTCAACAAAGTGCCACTCGAAAGCCAGTCCTCCTCGTTAAGTTCGCTGGTGACGCTGGCCTCGCCTGGCGTTTCGGCAGATTCGAATGGTCTGTTTCACGGACTCGGCGACCACGCCTCGAACTCATTTTCGGTAGACGGCCAGCCGATTACCGATCAGCAGAGCAAGGTTTTTTCAAACCAGGTCCCTCTTGATTCGATTGAGTCGCTTGAAGTAATTCCGGGAGCTCCGCCTGCGGAGTACGGCGGCAAGACAAGCTTGGTCATCGTGGCAACGACTCGCTCGGGCCTGGGCTCAAAAACGCCGCATGGCAGTGTGAATGCTTCCTACGGGTCGTTTGGTTCGTCGAATCTCGGCTTTGACCTTTCCTATGGCGGTGATAAGTGGGGGAATTTCATCTCTGCGAACGGACTGAATACGGGAAGATTCTTGGACCCGCCGGAATTTGTCGTGATGCACGACAAAGGCAACGAAGAAAACATCTTCGACCGGGTGGACTACCAGCTCTCGACTACGAACTCGATTCATCTGAATCTCGGCTTTAGCCGCTCATGGTTCCAGACGCCCAATTCGTATGACTCGCAGAACGCGACGCCGTGGAACGGAGTTAGCGTCAGCAATAACGGGCTCGGTCCTAATGGCATCCCGGTCGGCCCTGCAGATCAGCGATCGAAGATCGATACCTTTAATATCGCTCCGACCTGGACACGGGTGCTCAACCCGACTACCGTATTTACCTTCGGCGGCTTCGTTCGACGGGATGGCTACAATTACTATCCGAGCAACAACCCATTTGCCGATCTCGGCCCACCGAATTTGCAGCAGCAGACTGTCTCTCAATACCGGACACTGGCGAACACCGGTTTGCTCGCAAATGTCACCCATGTGGTGGGCATCAACAACATCAAGGCGGGAGTTACTTATCAACAGACTTTTCTAACCGAAAACGACAATCTCGGAATCGTCGACCCAAATTTCAACGCTCCGTGCCTGGACGCCAATGGCGTACCAGTATTTGTTGGCAATCCAACCGTGAACGACCCCGGCAATTGTGCCGGCGCCGGCTCAACGAACCCGGCACTTTATCCGACGCCATTCGTCGCAAATCCCGGCTTCAGCTCATTACTCGGGTGCTACGATCTGACACGATCGACACCATCACCGGCCGACGGTTGTTCTAGTTCCACCAGCGGCTTGTATGCATATCACGGGCATACAGACATAAAGGAACTCGCTCTCTATATTCAGGATTCGATCACCATCAAGAACTGGTCTTTGAATCTGGGACTCCGCGGCGATCTTTACAACGGCCTTGTGGTAGCTCGCCAGGCCGAGCCGCGCCTTGGTGTTGCCTACAACATCAAGCGGACCAATACGGTTCTCCGAGTCTCTTATGCCCGTACGCTGGAGAGTCCCTTCAATGAGAATCTGGTGCTTTCGAGTACAGGCTGCGCCAATCCTGTGTTGAATCCACTTCTTCTCTGTTCTCTGCCCGCTTCGGCAGGCGCGACGCCGTTCAATCCAGGCTACCGCAACGACTTCCACGCCGGCCTTCAGCAGGCGTTCGGCAAATATGCGGTCATCAGCGGGGATTACATTTGGAAATATACGCACAATGCCTACGACTTCAGCGTGTTGGGTGCGACCCCGATTACTTTCCCAATTGACTGGCACAATTCCAAGATCCCTGGGTATGCCGTCCGCGTGAGCGTACCGGAATACCGTGGCTTCAGTGCCCTGGTGGTTCTCTCCAGCGTTGCGGCGCGTTTCTTCACCCCCCAGATTGGCGGCGCGGGTGCGGTTCCGGCGGTGGCCTTCAACAGTGGAAGTACGCCGTTCCGCATCGACCACGACGAAAAGTTCAACCAGACAAGCCACTTGCAATACCAGCCCTGGAAGCGCGGCCCGTGGCTGGGCTTCAACTGGCGTTATGACAGCGGCCTGGTGGCCGGAGCGGCTCCTTGCTATGGTGTGGGGCCGGCCAATGACTGTCCTCAATCAACCACGCTGGGCGGACAGCCGGCCATCGACATGACGGATGCCTTCGGGACACCTTTGACTGCCGATCAGGAATTCCAGGCTGGTTTCGCTTGCAACGGTGCGCGGGCAACGCCAACGGTTCCTTTGCCCTTTACATGTCTCGCCTCCCAGTTCGGGTCGTCTCTCATATCAGTGCCCGCGCCGGGGAGCGAAAATGATGACCATAATCCACCACGCATTGCGCATCGGAGTCTGTTCGACCTTTCGATTGGACATGACAACATTTTCCATGCCGATAAATACAGAGTCAGTCTCCAACTGACAGCCATCAACATCACCAACAAGTACGCGCTGTACAACTTCCTTTCCACCTTCAGCGGGACGCACTACGTGACGCCGCGAGCGATCACGGCTCAGCTAGGATTCCACTTCTAACGCTCGCCTAAACTTTAGCGACGCTGGCGGCCCTTGTGGGCCGCCATTTTTTTCCCGGGCCAAATGAGAATTCGCACACCATGGCTTTGATGTTCAAGGGCATGACGTTTTGTAAACGAATGTAAAACAACGAGTTCTGCCCAAGGATTAGGGGGATCGGATTGATAGAATAAAATAACTCACTCACTGCATCTGATATTTTGTGTCGAGGAAAATATTGTCTATTCCATGCGCCGCGAGAATTGCTGTCTTTTTTGCACTGGCCAGCTTTTCGCCAATGCTGATTGCGGCTCAACAGACCACGCCTTCACCGAACACCGATTCAGCGGCTCAAACCAATTCGCCGTCCTCCCAGACGCAAACTTCGCCCGCTCCTCAGCAAGCACCGTCCGATAAGGACAAAAAAGGCCAGGAAACAACCAACCAAGGCAAGACGTCAGGAACTTCCAATGACCGGCTTTTCTATGCGCTGCCGAATTTCTTGAGTATTGAAAATGGCGGTAAGCTTCCGCCCTTGACTGCGAAACAAAAGTTCGCAGTGGTGGCTCGAGGAACCTTCGATCCGGTGCAGTATCCCTGGTGGGCTTTTCTCGCGGCGATCAGCCAGGCGGAGAACAGCGAACCGGGTTATGGTCAGGGCTGGCTCGCCTATGCAAAACGATATGGAACGACTGCGGCGGACAGCACCATCGAAAACTTTATGACCGCAGCTGTTTTACCTTCGATTCTTCATCAAGACCCGCGTTTCTTTCAATCTAGTAAGGGCGGATTTCCGCGCCGGGCCGGATATGCGGTCAGCCGAATTTTTGTCACCCGTACCGATTCTGGGCATTCCCAGTTCAATTACTCGGAAATTGTGGGCGCTGGTATAGCGGCCGCTATTTCTACGTACAGTTACCACCCGCACAGTACCTTCATTAGTACGCCGACAAACCCGCACCTCTTTATTCCGTCAGATCGGACCTTAGATAATGCGATCAGCGTGTGGGGGACGCAGGTTAGCTTGGACACCATGACGATCGCAATAAAGGAATTTTGGCCAGATATTCATCGCAAGCTTTCCAAAAAGCACAGCACGGATACTTCTCCGGTTTTGCCAAAGACTTCGAATCCGCTGGAAAAACCCTAGACCGGCGATGAAGCCGCGCACAACAATTCGGTAGCCAACTCTGCGGACCATCACGATTCTGTTTATCCGTCATTCTGTCCACGCGTCGGCCCGCTCGCCACATCGATCGGTGAATCCGAATCTTCGCGATTCCGCATTTAGATTGTAAAAATCTTATTTGCAAAATCAAGGCGCTAGCGCCGTCATTTACCTCGCTTCTACTTCCCTGTTAACATCATTGGTTTACAACTCAACGCAAATAAACCTGATTACGCCTTCATAAATTTACGGAGGAAATATGGCAATCAAAGTTGGCATCAACGGCTTCGGACGAATCGGCCGTAACGTGTTGCGCGCGTCGTTGAAAGATTCAAATCTGGACTTTGTCGCAGTCAACGACCTGACCGATCCGAAAACTCTGGCTCATCTTTTGAAGTATGACTCGGTTCTGGGCAACCTTCCGAACGAAGTTTCCGCCGGGTCTGACAGCATTACGGTGGATGGCAAGACGATCAAAGTATTCAAAGAAAAAGATCCGGCTGCGTTGCCCTGGGACTCGGTAGGTGCGCAGGTCGTAATCGAATCGACTGGCCGCTTCACTGATGCGAACGATGCGAAGAAGCACATGCGCGGCACGGTAAAGAAAGTTATTATTTCCGCTCCCGCGAAGAATGAGGACATCACGTTGGTGCTGGGCGTGAACCACGAGAAATATGACGGAGCAAAGCACAACATCATTTCGAATGCTTCGTGCACTACGAACTGTCTGGCGCCGGTGGCCAAGGTGATCAATGATGTATTCACGATCGTCAGCGGCACCATGACGACCATTCACTCGTACACGAACGATCAGGTAATTCTCGACTTCCCGCACAAAGACTTGCGGCGCGCGCGCGCTGCCGCGCTTTCCATGATTCCCACCACGACCGGAGCGGCGAAGGCGCTGAAGCTGGTAGTTCCGGAGTTGGCCGGCAAGCTGGATGGATTCTCCATGCGCGTACCGACGCCGAACGTGTCGGTAGTTGACCTGGTTGTGTGGGTGGAAAAGAAGACGACCAAGGAAGAAGTGAACGCCACGCTGAAAAAGGCGTCGGAGTCCGGGCCTCTGAAAGGATATCTTGGCTACGAGGAGCACGAACTGGTGTCGTCAGATTTCAAAGGTGACCCGCGTTCCTCGATCGTGGATTCGCCTATGACCCTTGTGGTCGGCGGCAATTGCGTCAAGGTGATCTCCTGGTACGACAATGAATGGGGATACTCTTGCCGCGTTCGCGACCTGATCAACTACATCGCCGGCAAGGGCTTGTAAGTTTGCATTCGATCATCCTGTTGACGTGGGCGCCCTCACTCGCGTTTCATGCATAATGAACCGGCCGCGCGGGCGAGGGCGTCCGCGCCACATCAATTCATCGGCAATCGAGGACGACCAGCCATGTCCAAGCTCTCCATCCGTGATCTTCCACTTAACGGCAATCGCATCTTCATGCGCGTCGATTTCAACGTGCCGCTCGACGATGGGCGCGTAATGGACGACACCCGCATTCGCGAAACTTTGCCGTCCATCGAATATGCCTTACGCCACGGAGCGCGCCTGATTCTGGCGTCGCACCTAGGCCGCCCAAAAGGCAAGCCCAATCCGAAAATGAGTCTAAAGCCCGTCGCCGAGCGTTTGCGAATGCTGCTCGATAAGGAACTGGCGCGCGGCGAAAACGTCGGCTTTTGCCCGGAATGTGTGGGACCGGAAGCCGAGGAGGTCGCGACGCAGCTGGAAAAAGGACAGACGCTTTTGCTCGAGAATCTGCGCTTTCACAAAGAAGAAGAAGCGAACGATGAGAAATTTGCGCGCCAACTGGCGAATCTGGCCGAATACTACGTCAACGATGCCTTTGGCACGGCCCATCGCGCGCATGCATCGACGGTCGGAATTACTAAATTTGTAAAGCAATCGGCCGCCGGCTTGCTCATGGAAAAAGAATTGAAATACCTGGGCCAGGCGCTGGAAAATCCGGAAGAACCGTTCGTTGCCATCCTGGGCGGCGCGAAGGTAAGCGACAAGATCGGTGTGATTCAGCACCTGATGGACAAGGTGAATGCCCTCATCATCGGCGGAGGCATGGCGTATACGTTTCTGAAAGCGCAGGGACAGGAGATTGGCAAGTCGCTTCTGGAAGCCGATAAAGTGGAACTCGCTGGCCAGTTACTAGCGGAAGCAAAGAAGCGCAATTTGCGATTTCTGCTGCCGATTGATCACGTGGTCGCCATGAAGCCGGAGGCAAACGCGGTGATTCAGCAGATCGGCGAAGGCCAAGCCATTCCACCTGACAAGATGGCGCTCGACATAGGGCCGCAGACGATCGAATTGTTCTCGGAAGAAATTTCTCGGGCGCGCACAATTGTGTGGAACGGACCAATGGGAGTATTCGAGGTGCCGGGATTTTCTCGCGGTACCTTCAAAATCGCTCACGCGATCGCAGAGAATGCCGGCGCTATTTCAATTGTCGGCGGCGGCGACTCGGTGGCTGCCGTTCACGCGGCCAACGTGGCGGACCAAATCACTCACATCTCCACAGGCGGCGGCGCTTCGCTGGAATTTCTGGAAGGGAAAAAACTGCCGGGAGTCGAAGCGTTAACGGAAAAGAAAAAAGATGCAGAAGGGACCTCCAGCGGTGCGCCTAGGCCTGTTGCTACTGGGGGACGCAAGTTACGTTGAGGGAGAACCGCAAGCGTTTTCAGCCGTTCGATGGAAAATCTTCGTGTTAAGGAACGGCGTTCACCAGGTATTACTCTACTAACGGAAGCCCGCAATCTCAGCAGCCACAAAAATAATCGATCGAGGTTTTAATCGCGCCTATGCCTAGAAGAAAAGTAATGGCTGCCAATTGGAAGATGTACAAAACACCCGACCAGACTTCCGAATTCTTTCGCAATTTCTTGCCGCTGATTTCCCAGCATAGCCGTGACGAGATCGTGGTGTGCCCGCCTTTCCTGGACCTGCCGGCTGCGTTGCAAGCGTGCAAAGGATCGAACGTCGCGATCGGTGGACAAAACGTGCACTGGAAAGAGGAAGGCGCGTTCACCGGGGAAACTTCCGCGGGACAGTTACTGGCCCTAGGGGTGACGCATGTGATCGTCGGCCATTCGGAACGGCGGCAATATTTCTGCGAGACCGATGACACGGTGAATCTGCGTCTGAAAGCCGCGTTGGAAGCAGGACTTATTCCAATCTGCTGCGTGGGCGAAGTGCTCGAAGAGCGCGAGGCCGGGCTTACCGACGACGTTCTGCGCCGCCAGTGCGTGCGGGCGTTTCACGCAATCTCGTCAAAAAAAGCGGCCAAACTTATTGTTGCCTACGAACCGGTGTGGGCCATCGGCACGGGAAAAACGGCAACGCCGGAATTGGCCGCCGAGGCCCATGCGGTAATCCGCAGTGAAGCAACGGAAATCTTCGGGGAAGAGTTTGCCGGCAACTTGCGCATTCTATACGGTGGGTCGGTCAAACCAGAAAACGCGAAAGCTCTCATGTCGCAGGAAGAAATTGACGGAGCGCTGGTCGGAGGAGCGTCGCTCGATCCGAAATCGTTTGCGGCGATTGTGCAGTACTAGATAGTTCCCTGAGACGAGTGTGTTATGCGCCGAGTCGGCGATGTGGTACACGATAACCCAACTGCATCGAGATATGGCGCGCCGCATCTTTTAGCGCTTCGAGAATCCGTGGCATCGTCTGAGCGTTCACCTGCCCAATCGTTCCGCTTAATCCGATGCTGGCTTCAATCAGCCCTTGCTGATTGAATACCGGGGCGCCGACGCATCGTGCGCCAAGGTTGTTCTCTTCGTCGTCGACGGCGTAGCCCTGTGTTCGCACCTTTTCCAATTCCTTCACCAGGCGTGGAAGAGTGGTGATGGTTTTGGGAGTGCGTTTTTCCATGGCGCGTTCGCTAATAATTTTCTCAAGTCGTTCTTCCGGAATATGAGCGACCAGGGCCTTGCCCACGCTGGTGGCATGAACGCGCATGCGTCGGCCCACCCATGTGTCCATGCGGATAAATCCCGGCGGCTCGACTTTCTCAATGTAAACCGCCTCGGGACCATCGAGAATCGCCAGATGGCAGGTGAGACTTGTCTTCTCGACCAAATGGCGCATGATGGGCAGCGCCACCTCGCGCACGTCAATTCCGCTTAAGGCGCCTCGACTGAGGCTCAGCACCTTCAAACCGACACGATACCTTCCGCCTTCTTTTTCCCGGTTCAAGTAGCCGCGCTTTTCCAGCGTGCGCAAAATGTAGCTGGCGGAACTCTTTGGAATCTGGAGTTTACGGCTGATTTCGGCATTGCTCAGCCCTTCCGGCTCCTGGGCGACCGCTTCCAGCATGGCGAGCGCTCGCTCGACTGCAACCGAAGGGGATTCGTCTTTGGACGTCGCTGTCATGGAAATCATTGCCAAATCGTTATGGTACAAGAACCTTAATTGTACAACAAAATGAATGTATGTTCCATATATTGAACAACGCTCTTGACCGCATTGGACCCACGGCATACGATCCGCCAGTATCCTGAAGTAGTGTTCGCTATATTGAACACTGGATTACGAGGCGAACGCAGTTATGACTCCAACCGCCGCATATCTTACGGAAACGACCATCAACCCCGTCAGCAGCGCTCCTCCTGATTTTGACCCCGAGCGAGATCTTCCCGCGGGCTTCATGGATTTCTTTCTTCCGCTGCATCGCACCTTCACGCCATGGCAGGAGGAACTAGCGCTTAAGCGGGTCGAGGTGTTGCAGCGCTCTCTCGAAGGCGATAAGCCCAAGCACCATTTTCCATCCGACACGGTGCGAAACGGCTGGCGCATCACGCTGCCCGAATGGTGCCGCGATCAACGCAATCAGATGACGGGTCCGGCGGATGACGGCGAGCTTTGTGTGAAGATGCTCAATTCTGGGGCGCCCGGAGTAATGCTCGATCTGGAGGATTCCTGCGTCAACGAATGGTCGCATCATGAAAAAGGCGTGCAGAACATTCTGGCCTGCCTGCGCGGCCAACTCACTTACTTTGACAAGAAGCGCGACCGGACGGTGAATATTCAGCAGAACGAAACTGTCATCTTCACCCGGCCGCGCGGACTGCACATGAGCCAGGCGGGCCTAATCCCGGACGAATTAGTTTCGGCTTCGCTGTTCGATGTGGCACGGATTTTCTACGGCATCGATCCCCAGGAACTGAAACATCCTCTGTGCATCTACATTCCAAAATCGGAGTCGGCAGAAGAGGCGCTCTGGTGGCGGGATCTGTTCCAGGCGCTGGCCAAATGGCGCGGCCTGCCGCACAACTACATCAAGTGCATGGCGCTGGTGGAGTCGCATCCTCTAGCCTTCCAGATGGAAGAATTCGCATACAACCTGCGCGACCACATCATGGGACTGAACCTCGGGCGATGGGATTACATGGCGAGCCTGATTCACTTCAATCTCGACGATCCCGACTGGGTTCTGCCGGATCGCAACACGATTCCCTACAACATCGCTTTCTTTCAGAATTTGCGGGAGCTGATGCCGGAGATCTGCCATCATCGTTGCATTCTGGCGATTGGGGGAATGACCGCGCTCTATCCCAGCCGCGAAGATGCGGAATTGAATGCGCGCGCGCTTGCCGTCCTCGAAAAAGATAAGAAGAATGAAGCCGACTGCCTGATGGATGGCGCCTGGACCGGACATCCCGATCAGAATGCAATTGCGGTGGCGCAGTTTCCTTATCCCAATCAATTGAACGCCCGGCCCAAGAATGCCAGCCGCTATCCCGATCTTCGGCCCCAGCCTACGGGCGTGGGCGCACGCACAGTCAGCGGAACACGGGCCGCGGTGCGCACCGTGATTCGCTACCGCCACGGCGTGCTGAGCGGTCGAGGCGCCAGCCTGCTTGACGGCTACATGGAAGACCTCGCCACAGACCGCATTTACCGCTTGATGATTGCGCAGCGCGTACTGCACCGCGATCTGGTTGCCGTACACGATGATCAGGGAAGAACGGTGAAGCACGCTCCCGAGTTCATCACACAACTGTTTGATGAAGAACTGGAGCGCTTGCTCCGGGCTTTGCCCGCGAACGCAGCACCGGAAGAGGCGGAGCGCTTCCGCCGGGCTCGTGAAATCAGCGAAGCCATGATTGTGAATGGAGAATTTAATCCAGTTTAGTGTTTGCAGCCGCAGAGAAACGTTGGTTCAAGAGAGGAATATATGCCGGTCAATCAAAATCGAAATGAACGCAGCGTCCAAGCGCCCATCCCTCACTCCATCGAATACCCGCTGAGTGAGCAGGAACGGGTGGCGCAATATGCTCTGGCGCAGGCGGCAATGAGTCAGGACTGGGCCGGCAATCCGCGATGGAAGGGCGTGAGTCGTCCATACTCGCCCGAAGATGTATTGCGCTTGCGCGGTTCCATTCACGTTGAGCACACGCTCGCGCGCATGGGCGCGGAGCGCTTGTGGGAACTTCTGCAGACGGATCCATACATCAACGCACTCGGCGCCATGAGCGGCAATCAGGCAGTGCAGCAGGTGCAGGCGGGATTGAAGGCTATCTACGTCAGCGGATGGCAAGTTGCGGCCGATGCCAACAATGCCGGCACCATGTACCCCGACCAAAGCTTATATCCGGCGGATAGCGTTCCGAATCTTTGCCGCCGCATCAACAACGCGCTGCAGCGCGCCGACCAAGTGCATCATGCGGAAGGCAAAGTAGCTCCTGGGCAAACCTGGTTCGCTCCTTTGATTGCCGATGCCGAGGCGGGGTTCGGTGGCACCCTGAATGCTTTCGAATTAATGAAAGGAATGATTGAGGCGGGAGCGGCTTGCGTTCACTTCGAAGATCAACTTTCTTCGGCGAAGAAGTGCGGGCACCTGGGAGGGAAAGTTCTGGTTTCTACGACTGAGGCAATTCAAAAACTGGTAGCCGCAAGACTGGCGGCCGACGTGATGGGCGTGCCCACCCTCATCATGGCGCGCACCGACGCCGACAGCGCTCACCTGCTCACCAGCGACATCGATCCGCGAGACCGGGCGTTCTGCACCGGCGAGCGCACGGCCGAAGGTTTCTTCCGCATTCAAGGTGGGATTGACTCGGCCATCGCGCGTGGACTGGCCTATGCGCCTTACGCCGACTTAATTTGGTGCGAGACTTCGCATCCCGATATGAACGAGGCGCGGCGTTTTGCGGAAGCCATCCATGCGAAGTTTCCGGGCAAGTTGCTGGCCTACAACTGTTCGCCCAGTTTCAACTGGCGCAAGAATCTGGATGAAGCGGCGATTGCTCGCT
Organism: uncultured Acidobacteriaceae bacterium; assembly: GCA_963801885.1. Lineage (GTDB taxonomy): Bacteria > Acidobacteriota > Terriglobia > Terriglobales > Acidobacteriaceae > Sulfotelmatobacter. The sequence goes on along the minus strand of CAWDGL010000004.1, from coordinate 655,898 downwards.
TTCAACCAGAGCTTGCGCAGCTCGGATACAAGTTCCAGTTCGTGACCCTGGCGGGCTTTCACGCGCTGAACCTCAGTATGTTCGAATTGGCTCGGGGATACAAACTCGCCGGCATGACCGCCTATTCGCGCCTCCAGGAAAAAGAATTTAGCCGCGAGACTCAATATGGTTACGAGGCGGTGAAGCACCAGCGCTTCGTGGGAACGGGATATTTTGACCAGGTGCAGCAGGTAATCAGCGGCGGTCTTACCTCGACTACTGCATTGGCGGGTTCGACGGAAGCGGAACAATTCTCTGAAAGGAAATTGCAAACTCGTCCACAACGGGGGCCGGATGCGGCTTACCAACCGACCCCTGGCAACTGCCCGCAAATGCCCGTTAACATTGATCTAGGCTCGGAGGAGATGTTGTTACCGTCGGGCGACTAAAAGATCGCGACTAAAGAAGTATCACCTAAGAGCCGGTACGACCGACCGGTCTTATTTATTGTTTAGGACCGGTTCGAATTGTCCTTCCGCGATCCCTCTCACGCAAGCCGCAATAATCATCAAAATAGTGGCCGGGTGAGATCGCTGCGACAATCTTAGTGCTGGTCTCATTATCCCTTCTAGTACGAAACCGTTATTGACCCAGCCTCACCGCTCCTCCAGAATGCGTCACAATTTGCGCGACCGTTTCGAGAAACAGCCGCGTGCGCAAACTGGGGATGATATGAAATTTAGATTTGCAGGTTGCTTCAGCTTGGGGATAGTTGTTTTTGCCGGCGGCATTGTGTTTGCCCAACAACTGGTGCAAGGCGATGAAGCCGCCAGTTCGGATTCATCGCAAGTCGCATCGACAACAAATTCAACCCCGTCGCCGGACTCATCTGCATCCCCGGCGGCGGCGCAGCAGTCGCCAGTGGCAGCCTCTCCGCAGGCCGCCCCACCGAAACACAAGATTGGGCCACTAGAGGTCTCGATCAACTGGCGAAGCCGACCCGAAGGTTGGTACTGGTTTGAGGGCAAGGCGGGCAACAGCGACTACGGCTTTTGGGATTCCACACTACGCGTGGGCATTGGTCAAAGCTCGGAGAGCTTTGACTGGTTTCTGGAGGGCGAACAGCCCTCGATTCTCGGCTTGCCCAACAATGCAGTGGTCGCCGCACCTCAAGGCCAACTGGGCCTCGGTGGAAGCTACTACGCGGCGAACAATAACCATACCGACGTTGCCAACGGATTTGTGAAGCAAGCCTTTGTGAATTTCAAGCATGTGGGACCGGCCGGACTGAAATTCGGTCGCTTTGAGTATTTCGACGGCCTTGAAGTCAAACCCAAAGACGCTCTGCTGGCAACGGTGATCCAGACGCGCATTTCGAGCAGGTTGATTTCGAATTTCGCCTTCACTGCAGTCCAGAGGAGTTTCGACGGAGTTCAACTATCTGCTAATTCTGGACCTAATAATTTTACTTTCTTCGGAGCGCGACCCACGCAGGGAGTCTATCAAGTAAAGGGCATGGACGAATTGAATGTGGATACTTACTACGGCGCTTACACTCGATCAGTCGCGACCACGCGCAGCGCGGGAGAGTTGCGGGTGTTCGCTCTCGGCTATATCGACCACCGAACTCTAGTTTTGAAAACCGATAACCGTCCTGCAGCGGTTCGCGCAGCGGACTTCGGTAAGATCGAGATTGCGACCTGGGGCGCGGATTACGTCCATGTCTTCAACACCACCACTGCGGGCAAGTTTGACTTTCTGCTTTGGGGCGTAGTGCAAACCGGTTCCTGGGGAAATCTTGAGCAACGCGCCGGCGCGTTTGTCGGCGAAGCGGGATGGCAAGCGCCTGTGAAAGTAGTGAAACCGTGGTTGAGCGCGGGTTACTCATATGGAAGCGGCGATGGAAACCCCGACGACTCGCGTCACGGCACTTTCTTTCAAGTTCTGCCCACGCCGCGTCAGTACGCCCGCTTCCCTTTTTATAACATGATGAACAACAAGGACTTCTACGGCACGCTGAATCTGCGGCCAGTTTCGAAGCTCGGTCTACGCAGCGAGGTGCATATGCTCGAACTGGCGAGCGCATCCGATTTTTGGTATTCAGGCGGCGGTGCATTTCAGCCTCAGACCTTCGGATATACGGGCCGTCCGAGCAACGGCAAGCGCGGCCTGGCGAATGTTTGGGACCTCAGCGCCGACTATCAATTTGCACGCTCGTTCAGCGCCACTCTTTATTATGGGCACGCTTGGGGCGGAGGAGTGATTGCCGCGATTTATCCGAAAGATGCGAACGGACAGCTGATTTTTCTGGAAACCAACTACCGTTTCTGATGCGAACATGTGATGAGACCCAGACTTGGTACTTCGCTAATACAAATTCATTATTGACCTGAGGCGACCAAAGTGTGATCGTGGTCACATTTTTGACGGCGGTCTTTGATCTGGAGGGACGTTCAATGGCGATTTCTCATCCCGCGATAACCAGCATTGACAATGCGCAGAAGTCGAAGTCCAGTTTGTCGGAAAAACTCAATACCACTTGGCACGAGCGCGGATTACAAATTTTTATGGTGATCGTGCTGGGGCATTGGGCCGAGCATCTGGTTCAGGCTTACCAAATCTACGTTATGGGATGGCCCCGACCGCAGGCGAACGGTTTGCTGGGTCTCTGGTATCCCTGGCTGGTCAAGTCCGAGACTCTGCACTACAGCTACGCTTTGGTGATGCTCATTGGCATTTGGGTGTTTCGCAAGGGCTTCACTGGCGTTTCCCATACCTGGTGGATGATCTCGTTCGGGATTCAGTTCTGGCATCACATTGAACATTTCTTGCTGATCTGGCAGGCCACCTTCCATCATAATTTTTGGGGGAAGCCGGTGCCTTTCAGCATCCTGCAACTCATTGTCCCGCGAGTTGAGCTCCACCTCTTCTACAATTCAATTGTCTTTATTCCCATGGTCATCGCGATGTATTACCACATGTTTCCGCCCGAGGGTGAGCAGGGGAACATGGCCTGCACTTGCGAGTGGGGGCGCCACGATTTATCAAGAGCGGCATAGCAGATTTAGGTCTCAAAAAGAATTCCTTCTGTTTCGCGTTATGTTGCCAGCGGGAATGAATTGGAACGACGGCTTTACGTAACGAACGCCCAACCCCACTAGGCACACCTTTGAATTCACCTTCCATCTCGCCCTCGGAAACGCTTGAGCCGCTTCCGTTCGATCTGATGCGCGTGCCTGGCCTGGGCCGTTTATTCGGCTGGCGTTACGCCCGCCCGTTGCTGCAGGCTCCATTGCTTGTACTCAGTGTGATCATGATTTTGCACGGATTCTTCGGACCAACCATGGCCCCGAAGAACCTGGCTACTACGCTGAGTTGGCTTCACTTTCGCGGCATTTTGGTGCTGGTGCTGCTTTGCGCGGGGAATTTTTTCTGTCTCGCCTGCCCCTTCATGCTGGTGCGGCAGGCAGCGCGCCGGTTTTTCAAGCCGAGGCTTAACTGGCCGCGCGCTTTACGCAATAAATGGATTTCGGTCGGACTGTTCGTCCTGATTCTGTTTACCTATGAGTTGTTCGACTTGTGGTCTTCCCCGTGGTGGACGGCGTGGCTGATCGTCGCCTACTTCGTTTCCGTGCTCGTGGTAGATGGATTTTTCAAGCACGCCTCTTTTTGCAAGTTCGTGTGTCCGATCGGTCAATTCAATTTTCTGGCGTCCACACTTTCTCCGTTCGAAGTGAAGGTGCGCGAGCAGGATGTCTGTACTCGCTGCCATACCAAAGACTGCATCCGCGGGAGACGGGAGCCAGTGTCGGATCTGGTGACGATTCGCGGCTGTGAACTGGCGCTATTTCAGCCGAGCAAGGTCGGCAACATGGATTGCACTTTCTGTTTGGACTGCGTCCATGCTTGCCCGCACGACAACATTGGTATCTTGAGCCGGCTGCCAGGAAGTGAACTCATGACGGACCCGCTACGTTCCGGCATCGGATATTTCTCGCGGCGCAAAGACCTGGCGGCGTTGGCAATCGTCTTCACTTTTGGCGCGCTGCTAAACGCCTTTGGCATGGTCAGTCCCGTCTACGCACTCGAGACCTGGCTGGGGAAAATGCTGCACGTAAATACCGAAGCTCCGGAGCTCAGCGTAATCTACACGTTCTTTCTGATCGTAGAGCCCATTGTGTTGCTGGGAATAGCCGCGTGGTGGGCGCGAACCTGGGCTCGCAGTCCGCGCCGGCTGTTGCCGCTGACGCTGCGTTATACCTACGGGCTTGTTCCTCTGGGATTCGGAATGTGGTTGGCTCACTATAGCTTCCACTTATTGACAGGACTGTACACGCTGATACCGGTAACGCAGAATGCAGTTGCAAGTTTCGGTAGGCCGTTCCTGGGAGAGCCGAGGTGGACTTTAACCGGCTTGCCGGCAAACATCGTCCAGGTGGTCGAGATTGGTTTTTTGGTTCTCGGTTTGGCCGGTTCGCTGCTGGTGACGTATGGGCTGGCGGAAGACGATTCACCGGGTAGGCCCCTCCGGGCTTTTCTACCCTGGGCAACGGTTTGCATGATTCTCTGGAGCGCCTCGATCTGGCTGATGTTTCAGCCAATGGAGATGCGCGCCACTATGATGATGAGTGGATAAGTGCTACGGAGCTTCTTGTCCGCTTGGCTTGTTTAAAGGAATGCTGAATCTTTTTACAGACGCGCGAAGAGTCTCAAGTAGGCTGCTGTTTGCGCTTTTGCTGATGTTGCCCACGATAGCCAGGGCACATAATGGTCCTCCTTTTCCGATTATCGAGAAGAAGAAAATCGGGACGTGTGAATATGCCCTTTGGACTCACCCCGATGTGGGCACCGGCGCCTTTTATGTTTTCATTGAACCGTCGTCAGGCGGAACGGTTCCAGACGATCTGAAAATCCGAATCGGAGTGCAGCCGGTTACAGGAAGGCTGCCCGAAACGTTTTATGATGCCTGGCGTGTGAAATCTCGCGGCCAAGTGCAATTCAACGATCAGGCGGCATTTGATCGGCAGGAGTTGTGGCGGGTGCGCCTTATAGTGCAAAGTGCACAGGGCAGCGGCGAAGCGACAGCTCAAGTGGAAGTGACTCCACCGGGATTCGGCAAGTGGGACCTTTTATTCTTTCTCTTTCCCTTTCTGCTGGTGGCGTTACTGTGGCTGCGCGGAATTTCGCGCGCCCGGAAGCGCAGGAATTTGCGTTTAGGGCAAGCCAAGCAGCCAGATATGCCCACACAAATGTCGGCCAATCCGGAGCATGTCAATTGATCTTGGAATCAGATCGACGACGAGTGAAGGCGCGACTCGAAAAGCAGTACAACTTGCTTCTTGACTGCGGCTCTTTCGTTGCAAGTGACTGGCAACCAGGCATTTTTTATCGAGCAGTCTCAATGTTGCTTGTGGGATCTTTGGCAGCGGCACTGGCGGGATGCAATTCCGCCGCAAAGCTGCCAGAACGCGGGACTAAACCCTATGCCGACGTGGCTTCAGCTTTCTATATTGCGTTGGCAGCGTTGCAGGTTGGCGACGATGTTCAAGCCGAGAGCAAGCTTTCCGAAGTAACCCAACTTGTGCCCACGGAACCCGCGGGCTGGGCGAACTGGGGCGTGCTGGCGCTGCGCCAGCGAAATTATGATGTCGCGGCGGAGAGACTCAACAAAGCCCGAGACCTGGCTCCGCAGAACGGTCACATTTACGATTTGCTCGGAATTCTTGAGAGTGATCGCGGCCATTCCGTCGAAGCGATTGCCGACTTGAAGAAGGCAGTTGAGCTCGATCCGAAAAACCTGCGCGCGGCTTATGCGCTCGGAGAAGAGATTGAAAGGCAGGGCGATGCAAACAGCGAAGCTGAATTTCAGCAGGTACTGCAAAAGATTCTGGCGGCGCAGCCGGATAATCTAGCCGCTCTGCTCGAACTAGCTCGTGTTGCTGCGAAACGCGGCGACGCTGCAACATTCAAATCCGCGGTGGCTCAGATCAACGCCCGTTCATCTGCGTGGCCGCCGGAAGTGCAGCAGCAACTTTCGGGCGTGCAGGCCGCAGCGGCTGGAACAGACTTGCGTGCGGCCGCGACTCGAACAACTTTTCTTCGCAACGTGCTCATGCGCGTTCCGGAATACCGGCAAAGCCTGGCTATAGTCAAGGCGCCGGCTGGAGAAGAAGCGCAACCATTTTCACATTTCCTTCGAATGCAAACGCCGATTTTTAAACCGGCGCCACCAGACCTGGGGATTCAATTTTCGTCTCAGCCAGTTGCAAGCGCAGCCAATCATAATTGGACCTGGATTGGAGCCATTCAGCTGGGCAGCGCAGGCCCGCCCGTAATTGCTGAAGCGGATGGTCGCGAAGTGCATTTAGCTACTGGTGCGACACTTTCCTTTCCCGGTGGTCGCGCGTCAACAGGACCATCGCCCGAGGGAGTTCTGCAAATTGATTTCAACTACGATTTCAAGACGGACTTGGTGCTCGCGGGCGCGGGAGGCGTGCGCCTGTTCCGCCAAGTTAGTCCCGCTGCGTTCAGCGATGTCACCGCGCAAACCAAATTACCGAAATCCGTAATCAATGCGAACTACAGCGGGGCGTGGGCGGTTGACATTGAAGCGGACGGCGATCTCGACATGGTCTTAGGTGCGAACGAAGGCTTGCCGCTGGTTTTGAGAAATAACGGAGACGGCACATTTCTGCCGATTCATCCTTTTTCTGGGATCAACGGTGTGCGCGGATTTGCCTGGGCAGATTTTGATGGCGACGGCAATCCCGATGCCGCAATCATCGATGGCGCGGGACGCCTGCATGTGTTCATGAACGAGCGGCAGGGGCAGTTCCGCGAGCGCGCCCTGCCTGCTGGATTACCTCCTGTTAAAGCAATTGCCGTTGCCGACGCGAACAACGATGGAGTGCTTGATCTCCTGGCGGTGCAGGCGGACGGCGCCATCCTTCGCATTTCCGACAAGAATGAAGGAGAAAGCTGGGGCACGGCGGAAATTGCACGCGTGCCGGATGCCGCGACTAATCTATTGGGTGATGTGCGTCTGCACGTGGCTGATCTCGATAACAACGGAGCACTCGATCTGATTCTAGCGCCCACGACGCAACGTGCTTCCACCGCGTCCGGAGCGTTAATTTGGCTGGGCGACGGAAATGGAGTCTTCACGCTGCTGAAGAATCCGGCCGGGCCAGAGAGAGTATTTGATATCGCCGACCTGAGGGGCGATGGCAGGCTCGAACTGGTGGGCCTTTCGGCGGACGGTCAAGCCATTCAGGCCGCCAATCAAGGCACGAAAAATTATCATTGGCAAATCGTGCGGCCTCATGCGGTACAGGCTGTCGGTGATCAGCGCATCAATCCATTTGGAGTTGGCGGCGAAATCGAGATTCGCTCAGGCTTGCTGGTGCAGAAACAGCCAATCACGGGTCCTCAACTTCATTTTGGCTTGGGAAATCAGAGCGAGGCAGAAGTGGTGCGAGTTGTATGGCCGAACGGCACGGTGCGCGCCGAGTTCGGCGTGAAAGCCGATCAGGAAGTTGTGACCGAGCAGCGGCTCAAGGCGTCCTGCCCTTTTCTTTACGCGTACAACGGCAAGCAAGTGGAGTTTGTGAAAGACGCTGTGCCGTGGGGCTCGGCGATTGGCTTGCGCATCAACACTCTTGGCTCGGCGCAAATCGCAGCCACCGGCGAGTGGTACAAAATCGGACGCGACCAACTCGTGCCGCACGACGGGTATTACGATCTACGCATCACCGCGGAACTGTGGGAGGTCTATTACTACGACTATCTCGCACTCATGACGGTGGACCATCCGGTTGGCACGGAGGTTTTCGTCGACGAGCGTTTCGTCATACCGCCGTTGAAACTCGGCATCACCACGGTTGCCACGCCACACAAAATCGCGCGCGCAATCGACGATACCGGCCAGGATGTCACCGATATTGTCAGCACGCTGGATGGGCGCGCCTTGGCCAGCTTTGGCCGCGGCCAGTACCAGGGCGTGACGCGCGATCATTATCTAGAGATCGATCTTGGCGATGAAGCGCCGAAGAGCGGTCCTCTTTATTTGATCGCGCAAGGGTCGATTCACGATACGGAATCGTCGGTGAATGTGGCCATCACGCAGGGCAATCGCTGGCGGGCGCACGGGTTGAGCGTTGAAGTGCCCGACGGGCACGGCGGCTGGGTTACGGCTCAAGACAACCTTGGCTTTCCTGCCGGCCGTAAGAAAACCATTCTCTTCAATCTGACGAATGTCTTTCGACCTGGAACGCCGCGCCGCGTGCGCCTTCGCACCAATCTCGAAATCTACTGGGACGCGATTCAATGGGCGCAAGGCGCGCCAGATGTACCATTGAAGACCACCACGCTCGATCCTACAACGGCCGATCTTCACTATCGCGGATATTCCGTGATGCACATGCCGGTTGGCGCGGGCGCGCCGGAGGTGCCTGACTACAACCAGATTGAGGGCACGAAGCAACGCTGGCGCGATCTCATCGGTTATTACACCCGCTACGGCGACGTGCGTGAACTGATCAACCAGATCGACGATCGGTATGTAATTGTAAATTCGGGAGATGAGTTGTCCTTGCGCTTCCCTGAGCAACCGGCTCCCCCGGCAGGTTGGGTACGCGACTTCGTAATTATCGGTGACGGATGGATTAAGGACGGCGACTACAACTCTACTTTTTCGAAAACCGTATTGCCGCTTCCCTATCACGCGAAGAACGAATACACCACCCGTCCCGGCAGGCTCGAAGATGAGTGGGTCTATCAGCATCATCCGGAAGACTGGAAAACTTATCACACGCGCTATGTCACTCCTTACGTTTTCAAGAATGCATTAAGGGACGAAACGGGCCAATGAAGGGGAACCAGATTGTAAGGCTTTGTCTCGCCGTCTTCTTCGTGGCGTTGTTGGCCGCCCCTGCAGTCATCAAACGGATTTCCGCTGGCCGCGACGCCGACAGATCAAAGATCGACGCCAAGACCGCTTTAGCCCGCCACGGTTTCTATCTTGAAGAAGTCTCGCACGCGGCGGGAATTAATTTCGTTCATCAATCTCCGAAGCTCGATCCCAAACTGGATGCCATCATGCCAGAAGTCGCATCGATGGGGGCGTCTGTCTCTATCGTCGATTTTGATCGCGACGGCTGGCCTGACATCTACGTGACCAACAGCGCCATCGGAAGTAAGAACGCGCTCTACCGCAACATGCATGACGGCACATTTAAAGATGTGGCCGAAGAAATGGGCGTCGCCGACGTCAACCAGCCCGGGACGGGCGTTTCCATGGGCGCGGTGTGGGGCGATTTCGACAATGACGGGTACGAAGATTTATTTCTGATCAAATGGGGACGCCCGGAGTTATTTCACAATGACCGTGGCCGCGGCTTTACTCGCGTAACCGAGCAAGCCGGCTTGCCACCGTGGATCAATGCCAACACAGCCATCTGGTTCGACTACGACGGTGACGGCCTGCTCGACCTTTTTGTCGGAGGATATTATTCGGAAGATATCGATCTTTGGCATCTCACTACGACCCGCATCATGCCCGACAGTTTTGAGTACGCCAAGAATGGCGGGCGAAAATATTTATTTCATAATCTTGGCAACGGCAAGTTTGAGGAAGTGAGCGCAAAGCTTGGCATCGACAGCAGACGCTGGGCGCTGGCTTGCGCTGCCGCGGATCTGCGTGGCACAGGCCATCCGGATCTATTTATATCCAACGATTACGGAGTCTCGGAGCTTTACTTCAACGACGGAAAACGCTTTCACGAAGCCGGCGAGCGAACGGGAGTGGGCTTCGCACCCAAGAGCGGCATGAACACGGCCTTCGGCGACATTCTCAATCAAGGGCGATACGCCGTATACGTCTCCAATATTTCCGAGGACGGGATTCTCATTCAGGGAAATAATCTGTGGGTACCGAAAGAAGGCACTGCCGGCGATGGCATTCAATATCAGAATCTGGCGCGGGATTTTGGCGTGGAACTCGGCGGATGGAGCTTCGGCGCTCAGTTCGGAGATCTGAATAATGATGGAACACTGGATCTTTATTTGACCAATGGCTACATCTCGCTCGATCGGCATCGAAGCTATTGGTACGACTTCTCAAAAGTGGCGGGCGGAAACAGCACCATTATCGGTGACGCTAAGAATTGGCCCGCGTTCGAAGGCCGCAGTTTGTCGGGCTATCAATCCAAGAAGGTATGGCTGAACGACGGCGCCGGCAAGTTCGTGGATGTTGCGCAGGCTGTGGGCGCTACCGATGTTTATGACGGACGCTCGGTTGCACTGGCGGACCTATGGAATCGCGGCGTGTTGGACGTGGTTGTTGCCAATCAAAACGGCCCTCTGCTTCTCTATCGAAACACGGTTGCGCCTGAAAATCACTGGATCGAATTCGAGCTGGAAGGGTCGACGAGTAACCGCAGCGCAATTGGCGCTGAAGTTACACTATTCTGGAATGGCCAGCAGCAGGTGCAGGAAGTTTCCGGCGGCAGCGGTTTTGCCGCGCAGAATGACCGTCGGCTGCATTTTGGTCTGGGAAAAAGTCCTCAGATTCAGAAAGCAGTGATCCACTGGCCATCGGGAAAAGTTCAGACCATCGATATTCCCGCCGCGGATCAGTTGCACAAAATTAAGGAGCCCGTATGAGTCAGCAGTTGAGCGTGCCCGCTCTGCCGCCTACGGCGCCGCTTCAGAAAAAGCCTCTGTTTCGCATCGACAATCGATACATCGCGCCCGCATTCATCACCTGCATTCTCCTGGCCGGTCACTTGTCCTTCGGCATTCTCGAGAGTTATCAGAAAACGCTTCTGGCGATTGTGACCAGCATCCTTCTGGAACTGATTCTTGGGCGAATCTTCTTTCACAAATGGGTTCACCCCGCCAGCGCTTACATCACCGGCATCAGCGTAGGAATTCTGGTTCGTTCCCCGGCTTTCTGGCCGTATGCGCTGTGCAGCGCGATTTCCATCACCTCCAAGTATGTGCTGCGGGTCAAGGGTCGCCACATCTGGAATCCGTCCAACTTCGGGATTTCTGTAATGCTTTTTCTCGCCGCCGAGACAGTGGCAACTTTGAGCATCCAATGGGGTAATTATCTTTGGCCCATGCTGATCATCTGGGTGCTGGGTTCTGTAATCATTTGGCGACTGCGCCGTTTTCATATCACAGGTATCTATGTTGTCTCGTTTATCGCATTCGCGTTCTTGCGCAGCTGGATGACGGGCAGCCCCTGGCAGTCGGAAATTGCGCCCATTACCGGCCCTATGTATCAACTTTTCATTTTCTTCATGATTACCGATCCCAAAACGACCGTCAGATCCACACGGGGGCAATGTCTGGTTGTATTCCTGGTAGCCCTGGTGGAGATGGTGATGCGGTTGGATCAAATCGTTTACGCGCCATTTTATGCGCTCTTCATCGTCGGGCCCATCGCCATGCTGGTGGAGATTTGGCTGGACTCACGCCGCTCCAACCTATCGAAACTGACGGTGGTGCAGTGATCGTTTATAAAACGATCGTTTCGAAAACGGGCTCCGCCGATATTTCTCGGCGTCGAGTTTTTTGGAGCGTAATTTTATTTACGGTTCTTACGTTGGTGGGTTGTGAAACTAGGTCTGCTAGCGAATCCGCGCTGTCCACCGGCGCTAAGGCTCCGATTGAGCAACCGCACACCACACTAGCAACCGCGGCTTTAACAAATCAGGCAACGCAGGCCAAGCCTGCGACGAAGCCTTCGCGTCCATCTGGTCCAATCGAGTTTACCGATGTAACCGCGCAGGCTGGCATTCATTTCAAACACAATAGCGGTGCCTTCGGAAAAAAATATCTGCCGGAGACCATGGGCAGCGGCGTTTGCTTTATCGACTACGACAATGACGGATGGCAGGACATCCTGTTGGTCAATTCCATGGACTGGCCGGGACATAAGTCGAACAAATCATTTCCGGCCCTGTATCACAACAATCGCGACGGAACGTTTACCGATGTGACGCGACAGGCCGGCCTCGCCGTGGAAATGTACGGGCTGGGCTGTGCCGTCGGGGATTACGACAATGACGGCTATGACGATATCTACATCACGACCGTCGGCTCCAATCATCTTTTTCACAACTTACGAAACGGGAAGTTCGCCGACGTTACCGCCAAAGCCGGAGTGGCCGATCCAGGATTTTCCGCCGGCGCAGTATGGTTTGACTTTGACAACGACGGCAAGCTCGATCTGTTTGTCGCCCATTACATCGACTGGTCGATTGCGACCGACCAATATTGTTCGCTCGACAATAAAAATAAGTCTTACTGCACGCCGCAGAGGTACAAAGGGCAAAGCTCAACACTCTTTCGGAATAAAGGCGATGGAACCTTCGAGAACGTCACCAAGCACGCCGGGCTTTACGATCCGACGAGCAAGTCGCTCGGAGTTGCTTTGTTAGATTACGACAACGATGGCTGGCTTGATCTTTTTGTTTCGAACGATACCGAGCCGAACAAGCTCTACCACAACAATCACAATGGAACTTTCACCGACGTAGCCGTGGCGGCGGGCGTGGCCTACAGTGAAGCCGGAACGGTGCGAGCCGGCATGGGCACCGACGCAGCCGATTACGACAACTCCGGATGGCAGAGCCTGGTAATCGGTAACTTCACCAACGAAGGGATGGCGCTCTACCACAACGACGGCTCTGGATTGTTTACCGATGAAGCGCCGATGACCGGTATCAGCAGGATATCGACGAAGTCGCTTACCTTCGGCACTTTCTTTTTCGACTATGATCTCGACGGCTTGCTCGATATTCTAGCCGTAAACGGGCACGTTTCCGACGACATCAGCGTGGTGCAACCCAACGTTAGATATGCGCAACCACCGCATCTGTTCCGCAACCTTGGGAAGAATAAATTCGAAGAAGTAACGGCGAAGGTTGGTGCGGCACTGCAGCGGCCAATTGTCGGCCGCGGGGCAGCCTACGGTGATTTCGATAACGACGGCGATCTCGATCTGGTGATTACAGCCAACAACGGACCAGCCCGGCTCCTACGCAACGACAACGGAAATCAGAACGACATGCTGCGAATAAAGACCATTGGCACGCGCTCGAATCGTGACGGCATCGGTGCAAGAATCACCGTCAAATCAAATAAAGGCGCCCGATTGTTCGGTATGGTCAAGACCGGATCCAGCTATCTGTCGCAAAGCGAACTGCCCCTCACCTTTGGCTTGGGCAAGCCGGATGAGGGCAAACTCTTGAGCTTGCAGATTGTATGGCCAAGCGGCCAGAAAGATACGGTTGCAGGCATAAAGCCGAATCAATTCATCACGCTGAAAGAAGGCAAAGGAATTGTCTCCGCCCAACCGATTTCCCGCGAGAATTTCCCGGCCTCCACTTCTTCGCAGAGCAAATAACATCTCGGCAGGCTGCTCAGCCCATCCTTCGGTTCCGGTCTTCACGCAGAGGCGGAAGCAGCAACCTACATGATAAGATTAAGGTCGATTGCAACAACAGTTTTCCCTGCGGAAGTGGTGGAACTGGCAGACACACCATCTTGAGGGGGTGGCGCCGAAAGGCGTGGGGGTTCAAATCCCCCCTTCCGCACCACGTTCTTTAGCCATCTGCTTTTGCCTGAAATGGCAGTTTTCGCGGGACATACTCCGAGCATCGTTCGAAGGTTAGGAAAAATTCCAAAATTATGATTTATCTCGTCACTACCATTCATATTCTGGTTTGCTTTTTTATTATCATCGTAGTGCTGCTGCAAAGCGGAAAGAGCGGCGATATTTCCGCGGCTTTCGGCGGGCAAGGCAGTCAAACGGCGTTCGGTCCACGCGGCGCAGCCAGCGCGCTTTCCAAAGCCACTACCTGGTCGGCGGTGGCGTTCATGATTACTTCCATCACACTGTCGGTCTACGCTACCCGGCGTGGCGGACCGACTTCAGTATTGCAAGGTGTGAAGTCGCAGCCGGTTAAAACACAGCCGGCACCGAAGCCCGCAGCTCCGCCTACGCAGAAGTAGAACAATCTTCGGTGTTCGAGTAGTCGGCAATTTTCTTTTTGAACTCTTGCTAAAGCAGCTCGATCCCAAGAACTCGTCCCCGTCGTCCCCCGCGCAATTTACAGATTCCACTGTAATTGTATTTGCCTTCCTGAGGATGTAACATCGAGTTGGGTCATTCCGAGGAGGTTTTACGATGTCAGATCGTGACGGTAGCGGAAGCAGCATCGGTTGGTTCCTGGTGGGATTGGGAGTTGGCGCGGTCGCAGGGATTCTCTATGCGCCCCGGTCAGGGAATGAAACTCGTGAGGTTTTGCGGGCTCGGGCCGAAGAAGGCCGCGACTACGTAAAGAATCGCGCGCGCGAAGCGCGGGAACAAGCCAACCAGTGGGCGGATAAAGGCCGCGACGTAGTAAGCCAGCAAAAAGAGCAGTTTCGCGCTGCCTATGAGGCAGGTCGCCAAGCCTATAAGGAAGCGACGACGGAGACGGCCGCCCCGAAGAATTTATAGGCGCTCCGGTCCGGCATCTCGCTAAACCTAACTCGATTGTGCTGGAGCAAGCTTATGGAAAATCTTACCCCTCTGTTTATCGCTTTAACCGGAATTGCAGTGCTGTTGCAAGCGGGCGTTCTCGTTGCGATATTCATCGCTCTGAAGAAGACCAGCGCAAAAATGGAAGCACTTGGCACCGAGGTAAAAACGAAAGTGCTCCCCACCATCGCGCAGGCCGAAGCCATGCTCACAGAAATTCGGCCAAAAGTCGAAGCCATTGCCGAGCAGGTGCAGGCTTCAGCCACTCTCGTACGAGGCCAGGTGGAACGTGTGGACGCGACGGTAACGGAAGTGGTGGATCGCGCTCGCCTGCAGATCATTCGCACCGATGATTTATTGACTCGTACGTTAGATCGCGTGGAGCGTACCTCCGATATCGTGCATAAAACCGTAGTCTCGCCAGTAAGGCACATTTCCGGATTGATGCAGGGCGTGACCGTGGGATTGGAATTCCTGTTTGGCAGTCGCGGCCGCAGAAACGGCGCCAGCCGCGAGAGCCGTGGTCCCGTTCCTCAGGACGAGATGTTTATTTGAAATGCGTTATCTGGTTCGAGCCCGCGTAAAGCCCGGCAAAGAGCCTGATTTGCTCAAAGCGATTGAGCAAGAGACGCTGGGTCAAGGATCAGTCGCCGAAGGCGAATACCTCCGAAACATGCAGGATGCCCGGCTCTGCGCCGATCAGAATAACGAGACAGCGCGCTGGGTTGAAGTCTGCTATTGCCCCACTCCATTGCAGGAAGAGCAGCCGTACTGGGAACAATATTTCGACCTGACCCGCGTGCAGGACGCGCATGACCGGCGCAAGTGCCGCGATGAGAATGGAACTGAATCGTGGGCGTGCGGCGATTGCGCTTGCACCGCGCGCCTGGAACAGAAGCTGAAAAGCTCAGGCAAATCTTTTCTCGACGAGTTAAGAAATACGGCTTTAGGCAAGCTCCGGCAAAGTTGATTCCACCTGCATCAAGTCCTGCGCTACCTCTCTCAAATTAAAAACCAGCGCCCAGAAAGGCAGCATGCGATCCAGGGCAAACGGGGCGGTCGCGCGCTGCTGGCGGAGTCTGGCCAGGTCGGCGTCTAGTTCGCGGATTGCCGCCTTCAGTTCTGCTGAGTTCGGCGGCGCGCTCGGCTTCCGGACAGCCTCAGTCAAGGCCGCAAAAGTTTGCGTAGTTTTCTCGACTACGTTCGCCATGGAAGGAACCAGCCCAGGCTCGACCTGCGCGTGCATGTAGAGCGACCGGTCTTCCGCCATGGCGGTGAGGCGGCGGCGAATCTGGTCAGTTAATTCCACCATCCGCTGATACGCGCTCGGGTTGAAGCGTGAGAAGCTCAGCTCGCTGCGCGCTTCGTCCATCTGTTGGGTGATGCCGCGGCGCAGATCGTGCAACCTGCGATCGAGTTCGCGCACCTCCTGTTCGTTGTCGATTCCCTGCAACGCGGCGGCGGCGATAGCGGCGTAGAGCGCGCGTGCGCCATCGAGGATATTAGCAATCTTGCTGCGCAGCCCCTCACGCGCGTGAACTGGCCAGATCAGCGCTCCCACAGCGAAGGCGACGAACGAGCCAAGCAGCGTGTAGAAAACCCGCAGCCAGCCTGTCTGAAAAGGCGAGCCTTCGATCCGGCCAATCAGGAGGACAATGGCAGCAGTGAATCCCGCCGCACTGAAGCTGGGATGCAGCACGGTGAGAGAACCGAACAGGGTCGCAAGTATAAACAACATGATGCCGACGCGAAAGGCTCCGGGCCCCAGAATCATGAACAGCAGCATTGCCGCCAGCGCCCCTGAGGTCGAGCCGATGGTGCGGTAGAGAGCCGGCTTCCACGAAGCGCCCAAAGTTACCTGAGTGACCACCAGCGCAGTGAACACCGCCCAGTATCCCTGTGGCAGATGCCATCCGACGTACATGACGTAGGTGATGGCGCCCGCGATTCCGGTTTTGATTCCCTGCTTCAGCGACGGGGACTGGCGGGCCCAGAAGGATGGCGCGGTAGGAATTGAAGTTTGCGGCAATGGCAGCGAGGGATTTGCGGAGGTCATGCGGGGGATTATATTCGCGACTTATGAAGCGTAACGATCCCAGCCGGAGATGTGCGCTGAGCTACCCAATCCAGCCGCCGCCGACCACCACGTCGCCATCATAGAAAACCGCGGCCTGTCCCGGCGTGATGGCGCGCTGCGGCTCGTCAAAGGTCGCGAGAACTTCATCGTCGCCGGTTCTTTCGATAAAGGCTGGCGCGGGTTCGTGGCGATGGCGAATCTTTACGGCAACTCGCATCGGCTCTCGCAACTCGTCGACGGAAATCAGGTTCACGCGGCGAGCGCGCAGAGTGCGGGAATAAAGTTTCTCCTCGCCGCCAACGATCACCTGCTTATTCGCCCCGCTGATCTGAATCACGTAAAGCGGCGATCCCGTGGCCACGCCTAGGCCCTTGCGCTGGCCGACGGTGAAGTTGTGAATGCCACCGTGTTCGCCGATAACTTCGCCGTTTGTGGTCACTAAATCGCCGGCTGTATCGGGCAGACCTTCGCCTTGTTCTGCGAGATACGCATCGATAAAGCGCTTGTAATTGCCGCCCGGAACGAAACAAATTTCCTGCGAATCCGGCTTCTCGGCCAACGCGAGGCCGTGCTGTCGGGCGAGTTCGCGGACTTCAGGCTTGGTCATTTCTCCCAGCGGAAAGATGGTGCGGCTGAGCTGTTCCTGCGTCAGACCGAAAAGAAAATATGTCTGGTCCTTGCTGGAGTCGGCAGGACGCTTGAGCAACCATCGACCGCGCGCCTCGTCGAAGGCAACACGGGCGTAATGTCCGGTAGCAACACGTTCTGCTCCAATCTGCTGCGCCACAATAAGAAGCTGGTCAAACTTCAAGTGATTGTTGCAGAGACTACAAGGAATCGGTGTGCGTCCGGAAACATACTCTTCGACGAACGGACGAATCACGTCCCGCTCGAACCGCTCCTCATGATTCACCACGTAATACGGGATGCCAATCTGCTGGGCGACGCGACGAGCATCATACACGTCATCAAGCGAGCAGCAGCGACCCTGCACGGACTCGGGCATGCCCTCGCTTCCCGACAAGCGGCGCTGGTTCCAGAGTTGCATCGTCAGGCCGATCACCTCGTGCCCGTCGGCGCGCAGCATGGCGGCAACGGTAGAAGAATCCACACCGCCCGACATGGCTACGGCTATCGTCTCACGCTTCATTGTCAATTTGCTTATTAGCTCCTAGCTCCTAGCTCACCGCCTTCGCACGTTGCACTAGTCTTCAAACGGACTACGGATGATGATGGAGATAAAGCATCACCATATGAGTAATAAATCCAGCGGCAAACCAGAGTGCCGCTTCAATGATCCGCTTAAATCGCGGCGTCATACTGCGATTTCTCCGCAACTGTTTTGTCTTAGGCGCATATTTCTCTTTCGAAAAACCGAATCAAGACTTGTCCGCTAGAAACTCCCTGCTCAGCTTTAAGAACGGAGAGCGGCCTTCCGATTCAGCGGGGACAACTCGCGCAGTCGAGCCACTACCTCCGGAACGAGTGCGAGAGCCTGGTCGATATCTTCCCTGACCGTCTGCTTACCCAGGCTGAATCGAATACTGGCGCGCGCCTGATCGGAACGCAAACCCATGGCCAAGAGCACGTGCGAAGGTTCGATCGCACCCGACGAACAGGCCGCTCCCGTCGATACGGCAATGCCTTTCAGATCCAGAGCAATGACCATGGCTTCACCGTCAATGTAGTCGAAGCGGAGGTTCGTCGTGTTGGGCACGCGCGCCGCGTCGTCGCCATTCACCGCTGCGTCCTCTACCTGCGCGAGAATACCCTGCTGCAGGTAATCCCGCGTGGCGGCCATTTCCTTCTCACCTCCGCAGTCCAGCCACAATTTCGCTAATGCTGCGGCCTTACCCAATCCCACAATGCCAGGAACGTTCTCGGTGCCGGCGCGGCGCGAGCGCTCATGCCGGCCTCCAAAGAACAGCGGGCGAATCTGAATTCCCTTTCGCACATAGAGCGCCCCGACGCCCTGCGGCGCGTGCATCTTGTGTCCCGATATCGACAAAGCATGGCAAGCGATTCGCTTCACATCAATCGGAACCTTCCCGGCCGCCTGCACCGCGTCGGTGTGAAAACAGATACCCGCCTCCTCGGCGATACGCCCGATCTCCTCAACCGGCTGCAAGACTCCAGTCTCATTGTTCGCCATCATCACAGAGATGAGCTTCGTGTTCGGCCGCAGAGCGCGACGCACATCGGCTGGATCGACCAAACCTCGTGCATCGACAGGAAGAATTGTCGATTCCACGCCAGCTTCCTGCAAATGCTTGCACGCCAGCAGCACGGCATGGTGTTCAATGCTTGAAGTGATGACATGATCGCCCGCACCGACCAGACCCGCGATGGCAAGATTGTCCGCTTCAGTGCCACCGCTCGTGAAAACAATTTCCGAAGCACGGCATCCCAGCAATGCCGCAACGGATTCGCGCGCGTCCTCAACCGCGGCCCGCGTCTGCTGCCCATGATGATGAATGGACGACGCATTGCCGAATTCTTCGCCAAAATAGGGACGCATCGCCTCGAAGACTTCGGGCAATACCGGCGTGGTAGCGTTATTGTCGAGATAAACGCGGTGCATAATAACCCGTTTCTATTCTAACCTGCGCGGGCGTAGAGACGTAGCTTGGTAGGCTCGATTGACGTGCGAGGCTGGAAACGCTTGTCAGGGCTGGTCGCAGCGACGAGAGTCTATCGTTGGTCGATCGCCACGTATTCGTTGGGATAATTCGGCCCTACGTAGTCAGCGCGCGGCCGGATCAAGCGATTGTCATCGAGTTGTTCAATCACGTGAGCGGTCCAGCCACTCACGCGGGACACCGCGAAAACGGGCGTGAACAGATCGACGTCAATTCCCAGAGTGTGATAAGTGGAAGCAGAATAAAAATCGACATTGGCGTTGAGCTTTTTGTTGGCCTTCACAAACTCTTCAATTTTTTGGGAGTAGTCAAACCACTTCGCCTGCCCGTTCGCTTTGCCGAGGTCGCGAGACATGGCGCGAAGGTGGGTCGCGCGCGGATCTTCGGTATGGTAGACGCGATGGCCGAAGCCCGGAATTTTCTTTTTTTGAGCCAGCATTCCTTTGATGTGCTCAACGGGATCGGCGCCAGACGTATCAATCGCTTTCAGAATCTGAAACACCGCTTCATTCGCGCCCCCGTGCAGCGGCCCTTTTAAAGCTCCGATCGCCGAAGTGATGGCGGAATGCATGTCTGACAAGGTTGCAGCGGTAACGCGCGCGACGAAGGTGGATGCATTGAGTTCGTGGTCGGCGTGAAGGATGAGAGCAATGTCGAGCGCGCGCTCGGCGGTAGGCGAAGGATTCTTGCCATTCAGCATCAGCAGAAAATTCGCGGAGTGCGAAAGCGACCGGTCAGGCTCGACCACGGGCAGCCCTTTTCGAATGCGGTCGTACGCAGCCACGATCATGGCAATCTGCGAGGTGATGCGAATCGCCTTATCGACATTCGCCTTATGATCATTGTTTTTCTCGTCCGGATCGTAGAACGACAAGGCCGAGACTGCGGTACGAAGCACGTCCATGGGCAACGCGCTGCGGGGAGCATTGCGCAGCAAAGCGAGGATGCCGTCATCCAACTTGCGCTCTTCAGCCAGGCGAGCGTGCAATTCGCGGAGTTCGACACGCGTGGGCAATTTTCCGAACCACAACAGGTAGCAGGTCTCTTCGAAGTTGGAATGCTGCGCCAGATCGTGAATGTCAACGCCGCGATAGGCGAGTACGCCGCGCTCGCCGTCGATGTAGCAGATCTTGGAAGTGGTGGCAACGACGCCCTCAAGTCCTTTGGGGGCATGGTTTGTGGTCACGCTGGACATTGGATTCTCGCTTCGGTCGCCGGAGTTAGCGTTGCTGACCGCGCGAGCCGGACGCGGGAGTGCAACCTTTTTTTATACCTGAAAAACATTGAAGAATCCAACCGCACGGCTCGCGCCTCAATCTCAAAATCGAAGACAACTCGAAGACAGCGTGCAGGGTTGTCTCGAGAAGGCGGTGGCGCTGGGTGCAAAGATTCTTGCATCACCGGTCGAGATTCCTACCGGGACATTTGCCTGGTTTGCCGATTGAACGGAAACACCGTCGGCTCATGGAAGCCGAAATAAGATGTAAGTCAGGCTGGCCAAATCTTTAACGCAGTAGTGGACAGAATCTGCTGCGCGACGCTCTCGCCCAGCGGAAGAGCCCGGAATTCCTCGAGATTTTTCTTAATGTCGGGCACTCCTGGTCCCGGCCAGTCCGTTCCGAACAATGTTTTGTGAGCGATCTCTTCCAACCGCGGAAAATACTTCAGCAGCGTCTTGGGCGGAATGCCGCTGATGTCGAGATATACATTGGGATGCCGTCGCACCAGAAAGAATGCCGTCTGCATCCATAGTGGCCGTCCTCCATGCGCAAGAATAATTTTCAGCTTGGGAAAATCGACGGCCACGTCGTCCAAATAAATCGGGTCGCCATATTTATTTCGCGCACCAGGAAAAATCGACGTCCCGGTATGAAACATAATCGGCACGCCATTGGCTTCGGCCGCCCGATAAATGATCTCCAGTTCTTTCACGCCGCGCAGATAATCATTGGGATATAACAACTGGTGCGGGGGATGGATCTTGATCATCTTCAGCCCCAGCCGCAGGATGTGCTCCACGTCGGCAAGCACGTTTGTTGTGTGCCGGGGATGCAGACTGCCGCACGAGAGCAAACGGATTGGATCTTCTTTTACGTAGTCGGCGACGAATTGATTCACTCCGTTGGTAAAGCCGATCACCTCTGGCGCCACGTAATTAATCAACATTGCCCGGTCAATACCGCTGGCGTCGAGAAACTTCAAAAAAGCTTTCGGCGAGCGGCAGAACTCAACGATCCGATCGAAGTCGGGCCGCTTGTACTTCATCAGCTCCAGCGCCTGGGGCTTAAACATTTCCATGGGCTGGATGTGGATGTGGCAGTCAGTGATCATGAAGTGGGCAGTCGTCAGAAGAATAGCAGAGGAGTCAATTCGCCGCCGCTGCGAGCACTGCACGTTTCGTGAAGACGCGAATCATCTCCCGGCGATATTCGGGCGTTAATGCCGAAGTGGTGAGCGGTTTAGCGGTCTTTGCCGCCAGATCGCCGACGGCTTCTGCCAGCGCTGCGTCCAGCGACTTGCCAACCAGCAGTTCGCCGGTGCCCTTCACTAGTAAAGGCGCGGGATTCACGGCAGTTATCGCGAGGCGCGCATCAGCTATGTGACCGTCGTAGGATTTCATCGCCACCGCGACTCCAGCCAGCGGATAGTCTATCGAACCCCGAACGCGAAGTTTTCGGTAGACTCCGCGATAGCCTGCCGTGGAAGCCGGAAGAAAAATACGGGTGACTAATTCGTGGGGCTGAAGCTTGCGGTAATTCTCTCCGAGTCCGGTGTAGAACTCGTTGAGCGGCACACGGCGGACGCCGTTCGCGCTGGCGATTTCAATCTCCGCATCCAGGCAGAGCAGCGCTGGAGGCGTGTCGCCAGAAAATACCGCCCAGCACTTCGTTCCTCCCGGAGCCACATGGCAAAGATCGCCGTCTTTCTTAATGCAAAATCCGCAGCCCTTACGCCACGTAAGCGACTGGTTGTACCAAAGGCAGCGAGTATCGAGGCAAATGTTGCCCCCGATCGTTCCCATATTGCGCAGCACGGGCGAAGCCACAGTAGCAGCGGCTTCGGTAAGGACGTGATAGTGCTTCCGGAGAAACTCCGAACGCTCAATCGTCCGCAACGAAGTCAAGGCGCCGATAACCACTTCACCGATGGGTGCCCCACTTCTCGCCTCTTTTGCGAGAAGTGGGTTTGTCATGTCTTCCCCCCGAATTCCCCGCAACGCCGCAATCCCGCGCAAATCGAGCACATACTCGGGTTCAAAGAGCTTCTGCCGCATCGATGGAATCAAATCGGTTCCACCGGCCAGCACGCGAATATTGCTGCCATGTTCGCCCAAGTATTGAACCGCCTCTTCGACGCTGCGCGGCCGCAACAATTTAAATTCCGGCAGGCTCAATCCCCGCCCCCTCGCAAGGCCGACGCCGGGTTCCGCGAAGGATCCAGCGCATGCCGTTCCGGCCCTTTTCCCTTGAAGCAGAGCGAGCCCCCGTGTTCACGAAATCGAGCCGGCAAAGTTGGGTCAATACCTTCGGTCAAATTCAAAGCCCTGGAATTCTTTTTCTTGCGCAGTGCCGCCAGAACTCTCTCTGGGGTAAAGGGCGACTCATGCAGACGCACACCGACTGCATCGTAGATGGCGTTTGCAATCGCGGGAATCGTGGCCGCAAGAGATCCTTCGCTGCATTCCTTCGCGCCGAACGGGCCCTCGGGATCGATGCTCTCCACGATAATGGGTTCTATCTCGGGCGATTCGATGGATGAAGGGCTGCGATATTCGAGCATTCCCGGATTCATCAACATGCCATCTTTCCAGACCATCTCTTCCGTAAGCGCCTGGCCCATCCCCATCCATACGGAACCGATAATCTGTCCTTCTACGGAAACAGGATTCAGCGCGCGTCCGCAATCATGGGCTGCCCAAACCTTGTGCACCACGACTTCGCCAGTTTCTTCGTCAACACTCACCTCCGCCACTTGCGCCGAATACGAATACGCTGGGGAGGGTCCAACTCCAGCGCCTTTGTGCTTGCCGCCACGAGCTTCGGCTGGCGGAGCATACGAACCGGTTCCTGTAAGGGCACCGTGAAAATCAATGGCCGCGACTACGGCCTCTTCGAACGTCATTGAATCTTTGGGACCTTCTTCTTTGCGTTTCTGCTGCAACGATCCCCGCAAAATCTGGCCTTCCACGCGTCCACTCACCGAGGCTTCGTCGCGTGTGGGGCGGACACTCCTGTCCGCCAACCCGGCCCCCGACACGGCTGCCGCATTCTGTTTGAGAACCAGATCATTTCGAAAGATCAGATCTTCCGCAGCGAATCCCATTTTTTTCGCGGCTGCGGCGGCAAGCAGCTTCTTCACTTCGGTGGCCGCTCGCAGCGTCGCGTTCCCTGCCATGAACGTCACGCGGCTGGAATACGATCCGATGTCGATCGGCGTCAGGTCGGTGTCTGCGGCAATCACGCGCACGCGAGGCAAAGAGCATCCCAACACCTCTGCAGCGATCTGCGCAGTCATTGTGTCCGAGCCTTGACCGATCTCCGATGCGCCGGTATACACCACAACGCCACCATCGCGATCGATCTTGATATTCACGGTCGAGTGCGGCATGTCGGAACGAATAATCGAATTCGCCGCGCCGCTGACATAGTGGCTGCAGGCGATGCCAAGGCCTCGTCCCCTCGGCAAATTACCCTTGCGCTGTTTCCATCCCGAGCGTTCAACGGTTTTTTCGATGCACTCCGGCAATCCGTAACTCTGGACTCGCAGGCCATTCACTGTAATGCACGGCGGCTGCAATAGATTGTGTTGTCGAATCTCGGCGGGATCCATTCCAATCATCGCCGCCAGTTCGTCCAGTTGCGATTCGAACGCAAAACGCACGTTCACCGTGCCGTGGCCGCGCATGGCGCCGCAGGCAGGCTTGTTGGTCAGTACACGAAACCCATCGTACTGAATGTTAGGAATGTCATAGAGCGCACCCAGCAGCGCGCCGGAATAAAGAATAGTGACAACGCCATAGGAGCAGTACGCGCCGCCATCTTGCACCACGCGCGCTTTCACGGCAGTAATAAGACCGTCTTTTTTCACTCCCGTTTTTAAATCGATAATGGTGCGCGGACGTCCCCGGTGCGCCCAAAATACTTCTTCGCGCGTGTATGTAATTTTCACTGGCGCCTGCGCTTTTCGCGCGGCTACTGCGGCGATAATTTCAAGCGGAATCACTTCGCTCTTGCCGCCAAATCCTCCACCGACCAGCGGCTTGATCACACGAATCTGCTGCATCGGCATTTCGAGCACGAGCGACAGCTTGTGCTGCAGGTAATACGGAACCTGGGTCGAAGACCACACGGTGAGACGCCCCGGCCTGCCGGTGTGGGGATCGATCTCGAATGACGCCAGCGTGGAATGCGGTTCCATGGCCGCATGAGTCACTTCATTCGCAATGAAGCGCGCCTCGGCAACTTCATCCGCTTCGGCAAAACCTTTCTCGGGATCGCCAAAGACATGGTGATAATCCTTTTCCAGATTGTGCGGCTTTGAATCGTGAATAAGGTCTGTCGTGGCCTTCATCGATTCTTCGGGATCGAAATATGCCGGCAGGACTTCGTACTCAACATCGATCAGTTCGAGTGCTCTCTCAGCGATCGCTTCGGAAACCGCAACCACGCAGGCAACGTTGTCGCCGACGTAGCGCACTTTGTCGAGAGCGAGAGCATATTCATCGTGGCCCACAGGAAGAATGCCGTAAGGATTGGGCGCATCTTTTCCGACGACAACAGCAATCACTCCATTACATTTTTCAGCACGGCTGGTGTCGATGCGCTTGATGCGCGCGTGCGGATACGGCGAATGCAGAATCTTGCCAATCAGCATTCCGGGAACCGAGAGATCGTCGGTGTATTTGCCGGCGCCCGTGGTCTTCTCGGCGGCGTCGATCATCGCCGTCGGCTTGCCGATAATAGAGAAGCCGTTATTCATTTGCGCTTTCGACTTGCCTCGTAATCTCGATTACATTGTCATTCCGAGCAACGCGAGGAATCTGCTTTCGCCGGCAGAACTCTTCATTCACCAACAGCCATCCCTTCGCGCCCCGCTGCAATCGCCGCACGAACGGCTTCATACATCTGGCTGTAACCAGTGCACCGGCAGAGATTGCTGCTAAGAGCGGCGCGTACTTCCGCCTCGGTAGGCTCCGGATTTTCTGCGAGCAGCGATTTGACAGTCATCATGAAGCCCGGCGTGCAGAAGCCGCACTGCGCACCGCCCCAGTCGCCATACGCTTTCTGAATTGCCGCGAGGGCGCCGTGCTCGCTTACTCCCTCGACCGTCGTGATTTCCTGTCCTTCGCAACTGGCTGCCAGCAGCGTACACGACATCATGGCGACCCCGTCGATCAGCACCGTACAAGCCCCGCAGGATGAATCGTCGCACCCGCGCTTTGACCCAGTAAGCTCCAAATCTTGCCGCAACGTGTCGAGAAGCAAAGCGCTGGGCTCGATGGCCAGCTCGTAAGGGCGGCCGTTTACGCGAAGTTCGATGAGTTCTTTTTTCATGGCTAGCTTGGAGCTACGAGCTTCGAGCTATGAGTTGAGAGTTTTGAGTTAAACCGCTCTAAGGGCCTTGCTCGCGGCTCACAACTCGCAGCTCAAGCCTCAGTACACCGGCACACTCCCATCCACTCGCCGCGACCAGGCATCGATGCCGCCTCGCATGGACTGCGCCTTTTCGAATCCCTGCTGCCGTAGCCACACCGTGACATTCATCGAGCGAACTCCGTGATGGCAAACCACCACGACGCGATCCTCAGGATCAAGCTCCTGGTGCGCCCGCGACGCCACGTCGCCCATGGGCATCAGCTTCGCGCCGTCGATCCGTGCAGCTTCGAATTCCCAAGGCTCGCGAACATCCAGCAGCGTAAATGTTTCCGAGGTATCCAGCTTGCTCTTCACTTCCTCTGGAGTGATTTCGTAGTCCATCGATTTCCCAGTCCATCGCTCAACGGTCTTTCAGCAGTTCTATTTTCCCGTCCACTTCGGTTCCCGCTTCTCCATAAATGCCTGGATTCCTTCATGCGCATCGCGTGTCTTAATCAGTTCGTCAAAATAAATTCTCTCGGCACGCACGAGTCCCTTGTCAAAGTGCATCGAATCCCAAGCGTAAGAGGCCTTCTTCGCCAATGCCAGCGCAGATGAACTCAGCTTCCGCAAATCTCGAAGGCACTGTTCCACGGTTCCATCCAGTTCACTCTCAGGAACCGCACGATTGGCGAGACCGATCGCGGCCGCTTCCCTGCCCTCGATCGTCCGCGCAGTCAAAATCAATTCCGCCGCCCGCTTTTGTCCAACCAACGCAGCCAGCGCGGTGCACGCCACGGGCGGATAGCAACCGAGTTTGATCTCCGGAAATCCCCATTGCGCCGGTTGCGTGGTGTAGACCAGATCGCACATCATGGCCAGTTCCGCGCCGCCGCCCAGGCAATGCCCGTGCACCGCGGCGATAGTGACCTTTTTCGTCGCAACGAGTGAGCGGATCACATTGTTAAACTTCGTCAACATCTCATGAACTCTTTCAGGAGTATGCGCGGCGACATCTACACCAGCGGAAAATGCTTTGCCTTCGCCGCTCAAGAGAATCACGGAAACATCCTGCCGAGATTCAATCTCCGTTAACACCTGCGACAACTCCTCCATCATCGCAATGTCGATAACATTGAGCGGCGGATGACGCAGCACAATTCGCGCAGCCAGGCCGTCGCACTGCAATGACATTCGATCGAGTTTCACGTCCGCAGAAGTAATCGTCATTTACAAGCCGCAGTTTGCGGTCACAGGTTGATCGCCGACTTCCGCACTTCTCCGATGGTCGAAAGCGGATCGCGAGCGCCGGTTTTCTCGGCGATCCATTTCTTTTCATTGTTGATGATGTCGAGCAGAAGTTTCTTATCCTCGGCTGACGGCATGTACTCTTTCAAGTGCTCTTCATAAGCACGGTCGTCCACAGGTTCGCCGGTCTCCGCGTGAAATTTCTTTCCCGCCCATTTCCCAATCGCACGATTGAACTTGATATGTGGCGCATATAGCCTCGGTTCGCCCGCTCGAAGCGAATTATTGAAGCGATCTATTAATCCCGCAACCTCATCGCGATAAAGATTGCGATTGTAATCATTCAGATCGTCGAGATCGGGGGCTTTGTCATTCTTCGGTTCGTCGTAACGTCCCTTCACCCCCCACACATATGCCCAATGCGCCGAGGAAGAATGATCGGTGCCAAACAGATCATAGGAACTAGAAATCCACTTGTTGAGATATTTCTGAATCAGCCACGCCGGAATCACGCCCGCTTCCACAATCCGGCGCAGTCCATCGTTGCCCGTACCCATGTGAAACGCCTCTTCGCGCAGCATGTACGACATCGATCGCCCCAGCGGCGCGAAGGCGGAATATTTGAGCATCTGTAATTGAAATTTTCCGTCGCGATCAACAAAATCGGTATAAGTAAAAAAGTCCATCCAATTGTCAACGTCAACATTGAAGGCGCCCAGCAGACGTTTGTTCTCAAACGCGCGCCGCTCCAGCATCTTCTGCGCCTCAACCTTGCCGGAGTAACCGAAGTGGTCGACCAGTAGAGCGCACATCTGCCAGCCGTGGCGCATCTCCTCGATCATCACACGCGTAATCGCGCGCCGATCCCATTCGGTGGGAGCGTTTTCTAACAGGTTGCGTTGCTGTTCGACGCTGGCAAACTCAGTGTCCCCCTGGTAGACAATCATGTTCATCAGGGCGTCGCGCATTTGCTGCGTGGGAATCTGGCGCAGGTTTTCCCACTTGCGCCGTCCTTTGTACGAACCGAACTCGATTTCATCGGTATCGATGGCGCCATAGAGCGTATCGAAGTGAAAGGCATCGATATCGTCAGTGTTAACGCCAATATCTTTGCGCCAATCGTTAAACAGTCCGATCCAATCGCTGAAGGTTCCGATTTTCGCTACTTTTCCGGGCATTGAATTCGACTCCTTAGAACGTTGCTTCCCCAAACGCGCATTCACCATTCAGCAAGTAGCATTCAGCCCTTCGAAGCTAAGGCAAGTTCCGAAACGCTTACCGGCTGAATGCTGACGGCTAATTGCTGATTGCTTACTTCGCCTTAAAATGCGCCGGGCGCTTCTCCACGTACGCCGCCAATCCTTCTTTCGCATCTTCGCTCTGGAACAACAACTGCTGGTTCTCGCGCTCGACCGCCAGCGCCGACTCCATGGGAATTTCCCAACCGGTCTGCACCGCGCGCTTGATGCGCCCCACCGCTTTCGATGCCTTGTTGGGCGGGCAAAACTGCTTGGCATACTCCATGATGTTCTCCATGAAGCCGTCACGCTCGAAAATGTCGTTGACGATGCCGAGTTCCTGAGCCTCTTCAAATGAGAACGTGTTGCCGGTGACCATCAACTCGATGGCTTTACTCTTTCCCACCATGCGCGAGAGCCGTTGCGTTCCGCCGGTACCGGGGAGCACTCCGAGGTTCACCTCCGGGAGGCCGATCTTCCCGGCGTCCTTCCGCGCAATACGAATGTCGGCCGCCATGGCGATTTCCAGCCCTCCGCCAACACAGTGACCGTTGATGGCTGCAATCACCAGCTTGGGCGTGTGTTCGAGACGCAGCAGCATCTCGTTGGCATGAAGGCAAAAGTAATATTTGAAAGTAGGATCGACCGTCGACAACATCTTGATATTCGCGCCCGCGGAAAAAAACTTGTCGCCCGCTCCCGTAAGCAATAAGACATGAACCTCATTGTCCATGCGCGCCTTCAGGATGGCCTCATCCAGCTGGCGATTCATTTCATAGGTGTAGGTGTTAGCCGGCGGATCGCACATTTCGATCACCGCTACGCCGCCGTCGGTGCGATAGTTGACTAGCTGTTTCGTAGTTTCGCCGGCTGCCGGTTGCACTGTAGTCGCCATTTTGTATCTCCTCCTGCCAAACTTAGTGTCGTCATTCCGACTACCAAAACTTAGTTTTGTCATTCCGAGCGAAGCGAGGAATCTGCTTTTGCAGTCTCCAAACTGCTTCAGCTCACGGCCTTTCCTTATGCTTATCGCCCGCCATCACGCCGCGCAGAAACACATCGCCCATCTCCTCCGCAATCGAGGCGGCATCCGCATCCACGCGCGGGTTGTGCCAGGTATAAATCCAGTTCATCATGCCAAACAGACTGAGCACGGCAATACGCGTCGAGAACTGCAAGCCGCATTCCCGCTTCAGTTCGTCCAGCAGGCCAACGCAAATGCGATAGTACTCCCGCTTGATGGCCGCAACTTCCGCGCCAAAGCCGTTCTTCAAAACTTCGTCTTCATGCGAGAGCACCTTCATAGCCGCCTGGTTGGCGAGAAAATATTCCAGGTGATTAAGAATGAAAATGCGAATCCGCCCTTCGCTGTCGATCTCCGCCTTGCAGCCGCGATTTCAACCGCTGCACGATCGTGGTGAACGTATGTTTCTGGATCAGATAGAGTAGCCGCTCTTTGGACTCGAAGTAGTAATAAAGTCCCGCCAGCGACATGCCGCTTGCGCGCGAAAGATCGCGCATCGACGCACCTTCATAGCCCTTCTTGCAGAAAACTTCAGTGGCATGAGTGAGAATTTCGGCTAAGCGCCGGTCATAGCGGGTGGCGGGAACTGCCTCGGTACCACGCCGACGCACAACTCGGGTTGCGGTAACTGTGCTCGCCATGATGCGAAAGCCGCAGAGCCAATTCGAACGATCGTTCGAATTAAGTATACGCCGGTGATACTCCGATGACAAGAGAGATGACAAGAGCGTCGACAAGAGCGAGGACTAACGGGATTGCTTGCTGTTCGCCGCAGCCCTATAGGCGCATTCCAGCCACTCAAGAGCATCGTGCAGGTCGGCGTCCGAAGAAAGTTCAAAGGCGAACCAGCGCTTCTTCTCGATCTCAGCTGAACCAATGCGCGCATCTTTCTCAAGCCGCATGCGGTCCATTGCACTTGGCGCGTCGATGCGAAAGGCGAGCGCATCTGGAGTTTCCATCCCCCGAGTGCGGGGCAGCATCGCGAACATTTGGTCTTTACGATAAAGAGCGGTGAAGCCAAAGAAACTGCGCGCGGCGACTTGCGGCCAGCCGCGCAGTTCATCTGCCATAGCGGCACACCAGGCTTTCATCTCTTCCGAAATCTTCGGGAGTTTGAGGCGTGAAGATTGCTTTCGCTTCACCGAATGGTCAGTCCTAATTCCGTATATCCGCCAGCAGTCGCTCAATCTCAGTCTTCAGGTCCGCGGTGAGTGGAAGGAATGGCAAGCGTGAATGGCCGCCAGAGTAACCGTTGAAATCCATACCGTGCTTTACCCCCGGAATACCAAAGTCGCCGACAATGCGCTGCGCGGCTTGGATAATTCGATCCTGCTTGAGCCGCGCCAGATTGAAATCCCCTTCTTTCCAGGCGGCATAAATTTCGTAGCAAGCAGTTGGTGCGGGACAGGCAAATGCCAGTATCGCCCCTACGGCGCCGGCATCCAGCGACGGATGTAATTTCTGCGCCGCGCCTATCATTACCTGAAATCCCACCTCTTTTTGGCGCGTCTTCATCGTGCCGACCAGGCTCACACCTGACGAGGATGGCTTAGTCGACGGCTTGGTTGGCGGCGCGCTCGACGAGACGCCGACCTGCACCAGTTCGCCGCCGTTGCTGCCGGCTGATGCGGTTGCGGCGGCCAGCATCCGCGGCGTGACTGCGTCAAAGGTTTCGGTAACCGTGGCGCTCCGCTTGATATGGCGTGTGCCTTCCACCATGGTGCGCACTTTCTCTACGTCGCCGCTCGATTCCTTGATGCCGATGATATTGGGATGGTCGGCCAGCTCGATGACGACCTCGGCGGGAATGTCGTAGGCGGTAAACGGCGGCACGTTATAAATCAGCACTGGCAGAGGTGACCGATCGGCCACGGTGCGGTAGAACGCCAGCAGATTCGCGGGCTGCATCTGCTTGCGATAGAAGTGGGGCGTGCGAATGAGCGCTGCATCGTAGCCGAGTTCGGCGGCGTATTCTGTGAGCCGTAGCGTGTCCATCGCCGACTCACTACCGGTTCCTGCAATCAGTACTTTATGCGGGGCAGCGGACTCGCGTGCGGTCTTCAGCACATCGCGCCGCTCCTGATCGGAAAGCATGATCGCCTCGCCCGTCGACCCAAGCACGACGATGCCCGCTATCGGCGTGCGCGAATAGCGCTCCACGTTCGATTCGAGTTTTTTGAAATATACGTTGCCGTCGGGATAAAACGGCGTGGTGATCGGAGGAAAGATTCCGTGGAGCAGCATGATCAATTTTACTCGGAAACAGTCTATCAGCCGAGATCATCGCGCCAAGGGTGGTACGCCAGCTGCGCGCTCTGCATGCAAATGCTGCAACGCCTTCACATTTACTTCCCCACGCTGGAGAGCGGCAATGCCTTCCGCCGCAGCCCGCGCCGCTGCCAGCGTGGTAATCGTAGGAATGCGCGCTGTCACGGCCGCGCGGCGAATTGCCTTTTCGTCGAACCAAGGTTCGAGACCCGTCGGCGTGTTGACGATAAGCTGAATGCGCTGGCCCTTGATAAAGTCGACCACATTCGGCCGGCCCTCTTTCACTTTGTAGACGCGCTCCACGTTCATGCCGGCGGATTCGATCACGTCGGCGGTGCCGGCTGTAGCCACGAGCTTGAATCCCATGTCGACAAACTTCCGCGCCACCTGCGCGACGTGTTTCTTGTCGTGATCGGTCACGCTGATAAAGATGGCGCCTTGCGTCGGCAGTTTTTGTCCGGCGGCGAGTTGTGCCTTCGCGAATGCCTCACCGAAGTTGTCGGCCACGCCCATCACTTCGCCAGTCGATTTCATTTCTGGGCCGAGTACGGTATCGACACCGGGAAATTTATTCCAGGGAAACACAGGAGACTTTACGTAGTAGTGGCTGCCCGTGTCGAGATCGGCCCGGCGCTCAATAAATTCCGGTAAGAACTCGCGCAGCTTGCGGCCGGTCATAAGCCGCGCCGCAATCTTGGCCATGGGAACGCCAGTCGCTTTCGAAACAAACGGCACGGTACGCGAGGCGCGGGGATTCACTTCGAGAACGTAAACCTTATCTCCATCGGCGCCATGGGTTTCTGCATCTCCTCGCGGAATGGCAAACTGAATATTCATCAGCCCCACAACTTTCAACGCTCGCGCCAGCTTGAACGTATAGTCCCGCATGCGTTCCAGAAGATGTTGCGGAATATCCACCGCGGGCAGCACACAAGACGAATCCCCCGAGTGAATGCCGGCCTCTTCGATGTGCTGCATGATTCCGCCGATTACAACATCGTCGCCGTCCGACAACGCGTCGACGTCCACCTCAATCGCATCTTCCAGGAAGTGGTCGATCAGCACCGGACGGTCATGCGAGTATTCGACTGCCTCTTTCATATAACGAATGATTGACTCTTCGTCATAGGCAATCACCATCGCGCGGCCTCCGAGTACATACGAGGGCCGCACCAGCACGGGATATCCAATCCGAGCCGCTCCCGCGACTGCCTCGTCAATCGAAGTGGCCATAACACCGGGAGCCTGCGGAATCTGCAATTCTTCGAGCAGCTTGTTGAAATGTTTGCGGTCTTCGGCCAGATCGATCGACTCGGGTGACGTGCCGATAATCTTCACGCCTGCAGCCTTCAAAGGCAGCGCCAGGTTGAGCGGAGTCTGCCCGCCAAACTGTACGATCACGCCGACGGGCGCGCCTTTTGACGTCTCGTGCTGGTAAATTGCCCACACGTCTTCGAAAGTTAGCGGCTCGAAGTAGAGGCGGTCGCTGGTGTCGTAATCGGTCGAGACAGTTTCAGGATTACAGTTAATCATGATCGTCTCGTAACCATCGTCGCGCAACGCGAAGGAGGCGTGGCAGCAACAGTAGTCGAACTCAATTCCCTGCCCGATGCGATTGGGACCGCTGCCGAGAATGATGACTTTTTTCTTGTCGGTCGGCGCTGCCTCGTCTTCCTCTTCGTAGGTCGAGTAAAGGTAAGGCGTGAAGCTTTCAAATTCGGCCGCGCAGGTGTCGACGCGCTTGTAAACCGGCATGACACCGTGTTTCTTGCGCAGGTGCCGGATTTTCTCCTGCCCTTCGAGGCGCCAGACTTGTGCGAGGCGTCCATCGGAGAATCCCATACGCTTGGCATCGCGCAGCACTTCGGTCGGAATCGATTCGATCGGATGCTTTTCCAGTTCCAGTTGCTGATCGTTGATTTCTTTCAGTTGATAAAGGAACCACGGATCCATCGAGGTCATCTTCGCGACCTGCTTCACCGTATGCCCCTGTCGCAGAGCATACTGCACATACGCGAGCCGCTCTGGATGCGGCGTAACCAGCCGCTTGGTCAGAATCTTGGGTTCGATTTTTTCGCCGCCCACGCGTTTGCCAGTATCGAGCGAGCGGATCCCCTTCATCAGTGCTTCTTTGAACGTTCGCCCAATGGCCATGACCTCGCCGACAGATTTCATCTGCGGACCCAACGTATCGTCGGCACCGGGAAATTTCTCGAACTGCCACTTCGGAATCTTCACGACGACATAATCGAGCGTCGGCTCGAAACATGCCGGAGTTTTGCGCGTGATGTCGTTCGGAATCTCGTCGAGCGTGTAGCCGACGGCAAGTTTCGCGGCGATCTTCGCGATCGGAAATCCCGTAGCTTTCGAAGCCAGTGCTGAAGACCGCGAGACGCGCGGGTTCATCTCGATCACCACCATCCGCCCGGTCTCGGGATTTACGCCGAACTGAATGTTCGATCCGCCGGTATCCACGCCAATCTCTCGAATCACCGCGATCGAAGCATCGCGCATGGCCTGGTACTCACGATCGGTAAGAGTTTGGATGGGCGCGACCGTAATTGAATCCCCGGTGTGCACGCCCATGGGATCGAAATTCTCGATCGAGCAGATGATGATGACGTTGTCCTTAGTGTCGCGCATCACCTCGAGTTCAAATTCTTTCCAGCCCAGCACTGACTCTTCAATGAGCGCCTCGCGCACAGGGGAGAAATCAAGGCCACGGCTGAGCACCTCCAGCATTTCTTCGCGGTTGTAAGCAATGCCCCCGCCCGAACCGCCCAGCGTGAATGACGGCCGGATGATGACCGGAAACCCGATCTTGCCGGCGAACTCGATGCCGTCCTTCGTGTTGTTAACCAGGGCCGACTTGGGCACGTCGAGCCCGATGCGCTGCATGGCGTCTTTGAAGAAGAGGCGGTCTTCGGCTTTCTTGATGGCGGCAACGTTCGCGCCGATCAGAAACGCATTGTATTTTTCGAGCACGCCGCCGTCGGAAAGTTCGATCGCCAGATTCAACGCAGTCTGGCCGCCGACTGTCGGCAGCACGGCAAAACCCGCGCTCGGCGCCATTTCCCGCTCGATGCGGATAATCTCTTCCAGATACTCCAGCGTGAGCGGCTCGATATAAGTGCGGTCGGCCGATTCAGGGTCGGTCATGATCGTGGCCGGATTCGAGTTCGCCAGCACAACCTCATAGCCCTCAGCCTTAAGCGCCTTGCAAGCCTGCGTGCCGGAATAATCAAACTCCGCCGACTGCCCAATGATGATGGGCCCGGAGCCGAGGATCAGGATCTTTTGAATGTCAGTGCGTTTGGGCATTTATTTTCGTGTTCTTGAAACTCCCGTCATCCCGACCAAGGGAATGACCGGCCGCGCCGGTCATTCCCGCGTGGAGGGACCTGCTTTTTCCTTCCACCGCACACACTGCCGGCCAACATCAGGTCCCTCGACTGCGAAGATCGTCCGCTTCGCGCACGATCTTCTCCGCTCGGGATGACAGAGAATGTTCATGCCGACTGCTTTCTTTCCGGTTCAAACTGATGCCGTAAATACCACTCTGCCGCCAGATCTTCCCATGTGGGATTGCGCTGAGCAATCAGCCAATCTTTCTTGGTTCTATCCAGCGCTTCAATTGCTTTTCGCGGTCAATCGCTTTATTCACATCGTCGAATGATTCGTAGTAAACCAGTCGATGGCATTTGTACTGTCTCGTGAAGCCCTCGATCAGATCGTTCCTATGTTCAAATACGCGACGGTGAAGATCGTTGCTCATTCCGATGTATAGAACGCGGGACTTGCTCGCGATCATGTACACGCTGTAATTGTGTTCCTTCATACTGCTCTCACGATTTGTCATCCCGACCAAGGGAATGACCGGCCACGCCGGTCATTCCTGCGTGGAGGGACCTGCTTTCCCTTCCACAGCATCGCGCTGCATACAAACAGCAGGTCCCTCGACTACGAAGATCTTTCGCTTCGCGAACGATCTTCTCCGCTCGGGATGACAGAATTTTTCAGCTTACTTCTCCTTACGGCGCGCCTTGAAGGCGTCCCCTTTCAAAGCTTCCTGGTGCCATGATGCCTCGTGTGTCTGGCGGGAAAAATCCATTCGAAGATTGCCCCAATGACCCCAGCCTCGAGAACAGTGATCGGCCAGAACCAAATGAGGCGCCACCGGGGATACACCCGAAGAATCTCGAGAAATATGAAACAGTGGATGGTTAAAAGTCAGAGCATTAGAAGCCAAAAGGTCCACCGGTCCCAATGCGGCCGAGACTGACGCACGACGATCCAGAACAGCAGGCCTGTATACAGTATGAATCCAATCCATCCACCGGTCAGGTACCCAGTTACTCCGAAGTGAATGCCCACCGCCAGTACGAGCGTCACGAGTGCGAGTGCGCCGAGAGCTAACGCGAAATAGACTGGCAGTCTCCGAAGAATCCTTCTGAAGATCAGCTGGTTCGACTCGCCGTCGGTGTTCGCCACTAGCCTTCACCCTTTCCACTCCTCCATCATCTTCGTAAATTCCTTGAACAGATAATGCGAATCATGCGGCCCAGGCGCCGCTTCCGGATGATATTGCACGGTGAATAACGGAAGATTCCGATGCCGCAACCCTTCCAGCGTCTGGTCATTCAAGATCGACGTGCGTCAACTCAACCTCGCTTTCAGCCAGTGAGTCGGGATCGACGGCGAAATTGTGGTTGTGCGCCGTGATCTCGATCTTTCCGGTTTTCAACTGCTTTACCGGATGATTCCCGCCGTGATGGCCGAACTTCAGCTTGAAAGTTTTGCCTCCCAGGGCGATGCCGACGAGTTGATGTCCCAGGCAGATGCCG
The DNA here is from genome assembly GCA_963801885.1 of uncultured Acidobacteriaceae bacterium. Taxonomy (GTDB): domain Bacteria; phylum Acidobacteriota; class Terriglobia; order Terriglobales; family Acidobacteriaceae; genus Sulfotelmatobacter. Next base: position 619,473 of record CAWDGL010000004.1, on the reverse strand, counting down.
AAGATCGGCTGCCGTCCCATCAGCCTGCGAATCGAATCCACCGCATAGGTGCACGGTTCAGGATCGCCCGGACCATTCGATAGGAAAACTCCGTCTGGCTTCAAGGCCAGTACATCCTCCGCTGGAGTCTGCGCCGGGACCACCGTCACCTTGCAGCCCTCGCCGCGCAGCTTGCGCAGAATATTCTGCTTGATGCCGAAATCGTACGCGACCACATGAAACCGCGGCGGTTCATCCTTTACTCCGACCACGGCCACCGGTTCGTGCGATCGCTCGCCGACTTCCCACACGTAGGGGCGCTTCGTGCTCACTTCTTTGGCGAGATCCATTCCATCCATCTTCGGGATAGACCGCGCCTTCGCAATCAGCTTCTCGGCGTCGCTGCCGATGGTTGAAATCACGCCGCGCATTACGCCGTGATCGCGCAGATGCCGCACCAGTGCCCGCGTGTCGATGTCGGAGAGCACCGGCACCTTGAACTGCTCCAAATATTCTTCGGCCACCTGCTGCGAGCGCCAGTTCGAGCTGACGCGCGAAAATTCGCGCACGATCAGGCCTTCGATCCATGGACGCGTGGCTTCGTTGTCTTCCTGGTTGGTGCCGTAGTTGCCGATTTCAGGATTAGTCAGGACAACGATCTGTCCCGAGTAGGAGGGATCAGTGAAAATTTCCTGATAGCCAGTGATGGAAGTATTAAAAACGACTTCGCCGTAGCATTCGCCTTTGGCGCCGTAGCCTTTGCCTCGGAAGACTCGCCCGTCTTCCAGCGCAAGGATAGCTTGCATTCTCGCTCCGGTGAGTGGATTTTATGAATCTTATCAGTTAATGCGGAAGGGGCCAAGAGAGGAACGCGCCTTCGGTGTGGAAATCTCGTCGATTTGAAGAGACGAGCTCTCTCAGAAAACGAATGGGATGAACCGCTTGGTTCGGCCCATGTATTCCTGATAACGGCTGCCCAAGGCCGCCCGCAGTGCTTGCTCTTCCACGTGGACGCGATAGAGGTAAGCCAGCGCCCCGGCAGCGGTAATGATAATTGCGCTGAGCCAGTTGGTAAGCGCGATGCCTGTTCCCAGGTACATCAGGATGCCACCGGTATAGGAGGGGTGCCGTACCCAGCGGTATGCGCCCCGCTCAATCACTGGCTGATCTTCCGCCGCTTTGACGTCGCCGGTAAAATGTTTGCCAAGCATGCGCCAGCAATGCATCCGCAGCAATCGGCCCAGCAGGAGGATGGTCAGTCCTGCTAGAAACCAAGCCAGCCGTCCGCGCGTGATAGCGAACGTTCGAATCCCCGCGACGGCTATGGCTCCGGCGCTTCCGATCCATCCTGCCAACATGATCACTATCATCGACCCGCGGTCGGCCTTTTCGCCCTTCGCCGGCCGCGAGCGCGTGACCAGCCCAAACTCCGGCACATAAGCGAACAGGAACACTGCCCAGAACAACCACGCATAAGGCAGTGTGTAAGCAAGCGGTTTCATCGGATGGACTCTGCGGAAATAACCTTCAACTCACCGAGGACGCGGCGAAGCCAGCCTACCGTACTCTGCCCAGCTTATCCATGGGCCAGTAGCCGAACACCGCCTTGCCGTAAATAAAGCTCTGGTTCACCGGGCCAAAATCACGGCTGTCGTTCGACATAGAGCGATGATCGCCGAGCACGAAGAAGGAATTCGCCGGAACCACTGTATCGGGATAGGACCGCGAATCTGAATAGGCTGGCGGGACGTAATTTTCATCCAGCGCCTGATCATTCACGTACACCTGACCGCCATCAATGCGGATGCGATCTCCTGCCATTGCGATCACGCGCTTGATGTAACTCTTGGAGGGATCGCGCGGATAGCGAAACACAACAATATCGCCGTGCTCAATGGGTTCCAGCCGATACACAAACTTATTCACGAAGATCCGTTCCTGATCTTCGAGCGAGGGCATCATGCTGGTTCCTTCGACCTTGACTGGCTGGTAGAGGAAAATAATGATGAAGGCGGAAATCGCTAGAGAAATAACCAGATCACGCACCCACACGCCGACACCGGTTCCGAGGCGGATTGGCACTGCAGGGGTCGCAATCTCGGCGGCCACGCTGGCACAAGGCGCCGGGCGCTCTGTCGCCTCAGTTGCATTGACCACGGGAAGTTCTTCTGGCATGTGCTCTCATTGTATACAGAACCCACACTGCTGGCTGCGGGTTGTATTGGCGAGCGAGGCAAAGCTAGGACTTCCGTGTGACGGTGCGCTTTCGATCCGCGTCGCCGACAGGTTACAATGAACGCACGCGAGGAGATTCGATGACGCGCCTTCTGTTAAGAAACACGTTGGTTTACCGCAGCCTGACCCTGGGATTTCTTTTCCTGGTGACAGCCCTAAGCATGTCCGCGGAGTGGGCTGCGCTGCCAGACGAAGGCGGCGTTCCGGCTTATAATGCGGGTCCTCCACCCAAAGGAACTAAGCTTCCGGCCATCCTGGCAAGCTCCGAGCTGTGGGGAGCCGACGCACAGAATGTGTACCAGAGACACGCCTACGAACTCGCGGCAAAGATTCCGAATGTGCTCCACCAGCAGCCGTGTTATTGCTATTGCGACCGGATGGGCCACAACAGCCTGCACAGCTGCTTTGAAAGTACTCACGGAGCGCAGTGCTCCACCTGCCTGAAGGAGCTTTACTACTCCTATCAACAACATCAAAAGGGCAGGACCGCAGCGCAAATTCGGGCTGGGATCATTAAGGGAGAGTGGAAACAGATCGATTTGCTATCGGCGTCTACCATGAACTAATCGCCAGCCATCGGGGTCGAAATCCAATTTTTCATACGCGCTGCGTAAGGCCGTTCGCGCGGCGGTACTCAGGGCGCCAACTAGACCTGAAACCACTGCTTGAGTGATACTTCTATAGTTCAGCTAGAACGCACGATTCCAAGGAGTACGTCATTACCAAGAGCACAGGAAGAGTTTTGCACATGGCTCAGAAACCTACAGCAAAGAAAACTGTGGCAGAAGATCCGCATTACACGCAGGCATTGCAGAGCTATGAAACCGGGCTGCGCGCCATGCAGGAGCACAAGTTTGACAAGGCGAAGCCCCATTTTCAAAAAGTGGTTGCCGGCCCCGCTAAAGAGCTCAGCGACCGCGCCACCGTCCATCTCAGCATTTGCAATCAACACCTGGAACGCGCTGGGGCCACGCAGTTCAAAACGGCCGAGGAGCACTTCGACTACGCAGTCTCGCTAATGAATATTGGCGACTACGTGACCGCCCGCGAGCACTTGGAAAAACTGCTCAAGCAAAACGCCAGGGCCGATTATGTGGTCTATGGCCTGGCTGCGCTGGATTGCCTGACTGGTCATTCCGAGGATTCCCTGAAGCACCTGGACGAAGCTCTTCGTCTAAATGCTCACCTCCGCTTCCAGGCGCGCAACGACTCCGACTTCCAGAATCTGGCTGAGGATCCACGCTTCACGGAATTGCTCTATCCAGATCCGGGTGCCGAACTCGACGCCTCCGACGCTCTCGGTGAAGAAGAACCCGCGTAGCGAGCAGCGAACTCCGATGGATACTAAACTTGCCGAGTTTCGGCCGGCGGAGAACTCCGCGCGTGAACGTGGTCTGCGTGTCGTCGCGATTGGTGGCGGCACTGGTCTTTCTACCCTGCTCAAGGGACTCAAGCGTTTCGTTCTGTGGCCGTCGGAAATTTCGACGCAACCTGGCTCGCCTTGTATCCGCGATCTGAGCGCCGTCGTTACGGTCAGCGACGACGGTGGCTCCAGTGGCCGTCTGCGCAAAGAGCTCAACATGCTGCCCCCGGGCGACATCCGCAACTGCATTGTCGCGCTCAGCGAAGATGAAGCCCTGCTTTCCCGGCTTTTCCGTCATCGCTTCGAAAAAGGCTCTGGACTGGAAGGTCACAGCTTTGGCAATTTGTTTCTGGCGGCACTTACTTCCCTCACCTCCGACTTTTCCGAAGCGGTGCGACTCTCAAGTGAAATTCTGGTCACTCGCGGGCACATCTACCCGGCCACCACTTCGAACATCGAACTCGAAGCGCTGATGGAAGATGGCGCGCGGGTTCGTGGCGAAACCAAAATTACCGCCAGCAAAGGCCGCATACGCGAATTGTTTCTGGTGCCGCAAGACGTGGGCCCGATGCCGCAGACCTTGGAGGCCGTGGCTAATGCCGATCTGATCACGATTGGCCCCGGATCGCTCTTCACGAGTCTGATTCCAAACCTGCTGGTGCGCGGCATGGCGCAGGCAATCGTCGAATCGCCCGCCACCAAAGTCTACGTTTGCAATCTCATGACCCAAGCCAACGAGAGTTTGGGACTGACCGCGGCCGACCATATTCGCGCCCTGAACAAGCACGCGCAGAAACAGATTTTCGATTATGCCCTGCTCAACCGCACTCCGGCTTCGGAAGAACTTAAAACTAAATACGCGAGCGAAGGGGCATGCCAAATTGTCAACGATCTTGATGCCATCGAAGCGCTCGGCGTCATTCCAGTGCTTGGCGATTATCTCGAAGAAGAGAACGGCGTCGCCCGCCACAACACCACGCGCGTGGCCAGCGACCTGATGCAATTGGAACACCGCGCAACTGCTCCTCGCGAAAGCTAAACGGAAATATTGCTGCTTTGCAGTTTCAACCTCCCTCGTTTGTCGCCGTGCATTCGCTTCCTGTATCGTGATCCTTCAATGGGGAGGCCTTGCATTCTTAAAGAAAAGTCCACGCGCGGCCTTCTTGTCATTGTCGCCATCCTGGTAATCGCATCATCATCGTGCTTTCCTCAGACGGGTCCTGAACAAGACGGCCATGAAATCCAGATCTGGGCGGGCGGCGGCCACTCGGTCAGCGGAGGGCGAGGCAACACCGGCGCTCTCAATGCCGGCCTGCGTTACGGTTGGGTCATCACCGGTCCGCATTTACCCGGCTTCTTACGCGGACGATTTGAATACGCGGTGGATGTTGTGCCACTTTTTTTTGTCTTTCAACCGACAAACACCGCCTACGGTGCCGGCTTCGATCCGCTGGGCCTTAAGTGGAACTTCGAACGACATGGCCGATTTTCGCCCTATCTGGAATTATGCGGCGGCACACTTTTCACCAATAAAAATGTTCCCACCTACACCAATACCGTGAACTTCACCGATCAGGCTGCCCTGGGCGTTCACATTCTCCGCGCAAGCCACAATGTCAGCGTTGAATTGCGTTACATGCACATCTCAAACGCAGGTTTGGCCACGCCGAATCCTGGAATCAACACGGTGCAGGTGCGCGTGGGGATCGGGAGATTTTCTCGACGCCATCTTGACTCATACTGATGAGTCATTTAGACTCATAACATGGCTAAACGACTGCAAGTCATTCTGCAAGATCCGGAGTATCGGGAGATCCAGCGCGCCGCCCGTTCGCGGCAAATGTCGATTGCCGAGTGGGTGCGGCAAGCGCTGGCACACGCCCGCCGGCGCGAGCCCTTGGGAGATGTCGAGAAGAAGCTAGCCGCCATTCGTGCCGCGGTGAAATATGAATCACCGACCTCCGACATCAAGACGATGTTGGAAGAGATCGAGCGGGGATATCTTTCCGGCCATCAACCATGATTCTGGTTGATTCCAATATTCCGATGTATCTGATCGGCTCCCCAAGCCCTCAAAAAACCGACACCCAACGGTTGCTGGAAAAATTAGTCAGCGAGCGGCAGCGCTTGGTTACTGATGCTGAAGTGTTCCAGGAAATCCTGCACCGGTACACACTGGTTAACCGCCGTCACGACATCCAACCTGCTTTCGACGCGCTTCTCAACGTGATCGATGAGGTCTTCGCTATTGAACGTTCGGTAATTGAACGAGCCAAGCAGATCGTCCTCGGATACCAGAGGCTCTCCGCTCGCGACGCCGTCCATTTGGCGGTCATGGAGCGACACGGCATCGACCGAATCTTGACTTTCGATACGGACTTCGACGGGTTTCCGGGGATTACAAGGATCTCGTGACCACGATCCTCATGGCGACCAGATAGCGTCAAAGTTGCTTCTGTACTCCGCGCCCAGCTATTCTTCTCCCTTATGTCCACGCTCGTCGAATGCGTTCCTAATTTTTCCGAAGGCCGCGACAAATCTAAAGTTGACGCCATTATTGACGCCATGAAAATGCCCGGCGTCTATCTGCTCGACCGCGAAATGGACGCCGATCACAATCGATGCGTGATCACGCTGGCTGGCGAGCGCGAAGCCATTCAGGAGGCCGCCATCCGCGGCGTAGGCAAGGCCGCTGAAGTCATCGATCTGAACATCCACACTGGCGCGCATCCGCGCATGGGAGCCACCGACGTAGTTCCCTTCATCCCCATCGACGGCGTCACCATTGAAGACTGCGTGGCTATGGCCTGCCGCGTGGGCGAGCAGATCTGGAGGCGCTACAAGATCCCGGTTTACCTCTACGAGTCGGCCGCCAGAATTCCGGAACGCCAAGGGCTGGAAAATATTCGCCGCGGTCAGTTCGAAGGCATTCGTGCCGAGATCGCCACCAATCCAGCGCGCTGTCCTGATTTCGGTGAACCCTGTGTGCATCCGACCGCCGGCGCGACGGTGGTGGGCGCACGCAAATTTCTCATCGCCTATAACGTTTTCCTCAACACACCGGACGTCGAGATTGCCAAGAAGATTGCGAAAGCCGTGCGCTTCTCCAGCGGCGGAATGCGATTTGTGAAGGGCGCAGGATTTCTGGTACGTGGTCTTGCCCAGGTCTCAATGAACCTTACCGACTTCGAACAAACTCCGATTCACCGTGTCTTTGAAGTGGTGAAGCGCGAGGCTGCGCGTTACGGCGTCTCGCCCGTATCGAGCGAGATTGTCGGACTGATTCCGAAGAAGGCTTTAGAGCAAGCCGCGGAGTGGTTTCTGCAGGTCGAAAATTTCGATTCCTCCATGATTCTGGAAAACAGACTCACAGCGGTCATGGGTGGAAAAATGGCCGTGGGCGGCCTGCGCGCCGGAGTCGAACCGTTCATCGAGCAATTGGCCGCGCCCACTGCCACTCCCGGAGGCGGCAGTGCTGCAGCTGCGGCAGCTGCGATGGCTGCGGGTCTGGCGGCGATGGTCGCCTCCATGTCTCGCGGAAAGAAAGCCTATCTGCAATTCGAGTCGCAACTCACCGAGGCCCTCGCGCGCCTCACCTCCTTACGCGAAGAACTGAAAGCTGCCGTCGATGCCGACGCGGAAGCCTACAATTTGGTAATGCAAGCTTATAAGCAAGCCAAGACCGGAGGCGAAGCCTCGGCCGAGGCCGGAATTGAAGCGGCTCTCAAACAGGCGACCAATGTACCGCTGGGAGTAGCCGAAAAGGCATGCGAAGTAGCAGGGATCGTAAAGTCACTCGAGCCCATCACCAATCCGAATATGAAATCCGATTTGACCACGGCGCTGGCTCTTGCCCGCGCCGCCATCACAGGTGCGCTGGCCAACGTCGAAATCAACCTGGCTTCCTTGAAAGACGCGGCGTTCGCAGCGGAAGTAAGAAAGCGAACCGCAACCCTCTCGTAGAACACCGGATGGCCTGCAGTACGAGTCCTCGGCCGATTCGACCCAGAACACTACCAGACGATGCGCCTTACGCAGTCTCCTGCTGGTTAACGGCCATTGTACTTTTGTGCGATTCCCGACGCCTGCAAGTAAAATACAATGAAGCGATCTAATAACAACCGGCTGGAAACGTGCATCCAAGTAAAGGTACCGCAACCCTACATGTCTTTGGATTCGAGGCGCTATGAAACTTCTTAAAATCTCACTGGCTTCTTTACTTCTAATGGGTATGGCTTATGCCATGCCGCTGAACTCCTCAGCGCGGACCTGTGTGCCCGCTGATTTGCTGCAGCTGATTTCGGTCGATTATCGCGCCCTGAAAGATTCGCCCACGGCCATGCAGCTCAAACAGCAACTCTTGCCCGATAACATCAAGCAGTTCGAAACCGCCCTAAAGTCCATTGGCCTCGACCCCGAAAATGACGTCGACACTCTCACCTTTGCTTCGTTCCGCACCGGCAAGCAAGGCATAAAGACCATCGGCGTGGCAGCCGGCCCTTTCGATAAAAAGGCCGTACTCAAGAAGATGAAGCTGCAAAAGTACGTTCCTAAGAAGTACGGCACATCCGATATTTATCCGATGGACGGCGGTTTCGTGATGACCTTTCTCGACGACAGCACGCTGCTCTTCGGCGACTCCACTTCCGTACGTGTCGCGATCGACACCAGCAATGGACAGGTTTTGAGTGTGGATACGAATGGCGATATGGCCGACATGATGTCGAGCGTCGACTCCTCGCCGGTGTGGAGCATTCTTGACCAGCAAGGCACGCAAAATGCCATGCACTCCGCCATGGGAGACGCCTCCAAGGTCGCCGATTTCGACACCGTCAAGAAACGCTTGTTGGGCTCGCGCTATACCCTGAGCTTCAGCAGTGGCGTGAATTTCGATATGACCGTCGTCACCTCCGACTCAACGACGGCGGCTACAGTTTCTTCCCTGCTCAAGGGCTACATGCTCTATAAAAAAATGAGCGCGACGCCTGCGGAAAAAATTGCGGTGGAGAATACGACCGTCGATTCCGACGGCGCCAACGTAGCGGTGCACTTCAAAGCCAACGACCAGCAGTTTCAATCTCTAATGCACTCGGATTTGTTCGCGGCAATGACTCACTAATTTGTCGCGAATAATTACCACCAACGCCCGATCTGGGTAAGCGATCTCCGGCGCTGGTAGTGGCTCAGTTTGAACTCTGAATCTCACCAGGCGTCATCCGTCATCCCGAAGAGCCCGCGTTTTTATCAGCGGGCCGAGGGATCTCCCGTGGCACAAAGCGTCGTAGCGGAGATCCTTCGCTCCGCCTGAAGAACGGCTACGCTCAGAGCTTGCCCTGAGCTTGTCGAAGGGATGACGCCATGCGTCTCACTTGTGGTCCTCAACAACGGGCCATTCAATTTCCACGCAGCCGAGCGTAAACACGTAGGGAAAAGGACTCGGCTCCTTCTTGGTGTAACTGCCGTCAAAAAACACAAACATTCTTCGGGGATTGCGATCATCGTACTGGAATGATGGCTTCCAGGGATTCGAGCGCCAGCCCTTATCCGTTGCGTCCAGAATCTGCACTGGCTGGCTCCAGTCCGATCGGTTGGAAGACGGAAACTGGGACCTACACCACCAGAGGCCAGTTGTCTTGGGAGCTGGCGTCTTTTGCAACCACACCCTGGAAAACACGGCCTCGTACCACTTGTCTTTCTTGATTACGCAGAAATCGAAAACCTTCTCTTCCGCGGAAATGAAGACCTTGTGCTGAGACCATTCACCGCGGCCGTCTGCACTTTCCGCAAAACCCTGCACCAGATAATCGTCGAGATTCGATCCGGCGACATACCACATCTTCCATTTGCCATCCGCGTAGATCAAGTTCGGTTCGTACACGCTGCCATGCTCCCAGTCTTCGTTCGCGACGAATACGGGTTCAGCTCGGTCAGCCCATTTATCGCCGTCCCATTCCAGATAGCCGATGCTGTAAGGTCCCCAGAGATTGGCGGAAGCCCCGGCATAATAGATTCGCTCGACCCAGGCCTGGCGCTGCGGATCCCAACCCTTCACATAAGCCGGACAGTGGCGTCCCCCTTTTAAATCCCACGGCGCGCTGAACTCGTGTCCAGCCAACGCCGCGATGCGGGAGGAATCGTCGGAATCGGGGGTTAACTTCCATCCAGTGGCGGCAAGGGGCGCGCCTGGGGGAAGCGAGGCACTGAAAAGCTGGATGCCGTCGTGACCGTTCACCTCACCGGCCAGGCACAGCCACCAGCGATCACCGCGCTTGGCTACGGTGGCGTCAGTAATTTCGCCCGTATCGGTAAACGGCGCAAAGCCATCGGCAGGGTCGAAGATTTTACTTTCTTTAAGAATCTTCGGTTCTTTAATGGGATTTATCTCCCGCGCTGATCTTTTTTTTCGCCCGCTTTTCCCGCGCCCAGCCTTCTTTCACATTTTGCCGTGCCCGCCCCACCGCGAGCGCATCCGCAGGGACGTCTTCGGTGATGCATGACGCCGCACCAATATACGCACCTTTACCGATGCGCACCGGCGCCACCAGCGTGCTGTCGCTGCCGATGAATACAGAATCTTCGATTACCGTCGTGTGCTTGTTCACGCCATCGTAATTACAGGTGATAGTTCCGGCGCCAATATTTACTCCTGCACCAATCTCTGCATCGCCCAGATAAGTCAGGTGATTCGCCTTCGAACCTTTGCCTAGCTTAATTTTCTTGGTTTCGACAAAATTCCCCACGTGCGCGCCTTCGCCGATTTCGCTGCCCGGGCGCAGATGCGAATATGGTCCCAGCACCGCGCCAGCAGCAACGCGCGATTCTTCGATCACACATCCCGGACGAATCATAACTCCATCTCCAATTTCGGAATCTTGAATCACAGTATAAGAACGAATGCGGCAACCACTGCCAATGCGGGTATTTCCCAGCAACTGCACGTAGGGCTCAATCACGGTATCGGGCGCGACCTCCACGTCCGCATCAATCACGCAGCTTGCGGGATAGAACACTGTGACCCCATCCGCCATTAATTGGCGGCACTTGGCCACGCGCATCTGTTCGTCGATGCTCGTGAGTTCCGCGCGCGTGTTCCCCCCCAGTACTTCGGCTGCATTCGCGGTCTTGAAAGCCACCACGCACTGCCGCGCCTTGCGCAGCACGGCCGCCATATCGGTCAGGTAATACTCACCATGTGCGTTCGCGGTCGAAAGTTTTCCGATGTTCGCATAGAGTTCTTTCACCGCAAAAACATAGAAGCCGGAATTGATCTCGCGGATTTTTTTCTGCGCGGGGCTGGCGGCTTTCTCTTCGACGATTGCCTCGACCTCGGCTTTGCGCCCAGACTTCCGCAGCACGCGGCCGTAGCCGGTCGGGTTCTCCAGTTCCGCGCTCAGCAGCGTCATCGCTGCCTCTTCTTCCAAGTGGTAGTTGCGCAGCTGTCCCACGGTTTCCGGTGTAATCAGGGGCGCATCGCCAGACAGCACAATGACGTGATCATAGCCAGCCAGTGCCTCGCGGGCCGATATAAGAGCATGGCCGGTGCCCCGTTGCTCGGCCTGCAGCACAAAGTTAACGCTCGTATGCGCCATCGCAGCCCGCACCCGGTCAGCCTCATGGCCAATAATCACGTATACGTCTTTCGCCGGCACAATGCGCACCGCCGCCCGGATCACATGCTCCAGCAAGGGCTTACCGCCGACCTCATGTAATACTTTAGGTATTTGCGATTTCAGCCTCGTGCCTTTGCCCGCCGCCATAATGGCTACGGCAATGCGCGGACCGCCAGACGCGCCCGAACCATAAGGCGAAAGAGAAGACGAACGCTTTTTGGAAGATGCCGCGGAAGAACTGGCTTTCGATTTCTTCTTTATCTTCATTGGCCCCAATATACCGCGACCTCCCGGCAATGGCTATTTTCACTACGGTTCGGTTAGAATTCCGGCCCGGCAGCGGCGTGGGCCTGGATCGCCCGCCAAATATAGCCCGCTAGCTTAGAAAGAGGAACCCTATGCCCAAATATGTGATCGAGCGCGACATCCCAAATATCGGCGACGTGACCCCCGACCAGGTCATTGGCATCTCTCAGAAGTCCTGCAGCGTCTTGAATAATCTCGGCCCAAAAATTCAATGGCTGCACAGTTATGTCACGCAAGACAAGATTTATTGTGTTTACATCGCGCCCAACGAAGAGATGGTGCGGGAACATGCGAAGCAGGGCGGCTTTCCTGCAAATCGCGTTTCAGAAGTGAAACATGTCATCGATCCAACGTCGGCCGAAGTATAAGGGTCGCACTACAAACCAAGGCCTCCGTCGACCACCAAAACCTGTCCTGTGATGAATTGCGGCGCGGTCGCGAAAAACAATACGGCTTGAGCAATCTCATCCGCCCGCCCGTTTCGTCCCATGGGCGTTTGCTTGGCCATGTGCCGCATAAAGGCCGCGGCGGATTTTTCTCCCAAGTCAATCATTCCCGGAGCGATCGCGTTCACCGCGATTTGGGGCGCGAGCGCCTTGGCCATAACTTTTGTCAGCATGTGGAGCGCAGCCTTCGACGAACAGTAATGGGCATGCGTAGCCCACGGCTTGATGCCGCCGAGCGAGCCCATATTGATGATCTTCGCTTCAATAGGGCCCTTGCCGCGTTTTCGTCGCATCCACTTCAACGCCTCGCGGGTTACTAGAAATGGACCGCGAGTATTGGAAGCAAACATGGCATCCCATTGCTTTACGGTGAGCCTTTCGAACTCTACGGATTCGTAATTCGCCGCATTGTTCACGAGGATATCGATTCGGCCTAACTCGCGACCGGCGTCTTTCATCATCGCGCGAACACCAGCCTCGTCGGTCACGTCACAATGCAGCGCGAAAGCCCGCACGCCAAAGCCGGACAGATCAATCACCGTCTCCCGCGCCTCGCGCGCGGAATTGCGGAAAGTGATGGCTACGTCCGCGCCAGCCTGTGCCAGCGCCAATGCCGAAGCTCGGCCCAGCCGTCGCGCACCGCCAGTAACCATCGCGACTTTGCCATGAAGCGGCTTTGCTGAGAGATCGGGCATGGAGGGATTCTAGCCTACAAGTGCTTCGACGCAGGCGCCTGACCGATTCTCGTCCCCTGAGGCCGCAAAAGATTGCGCGGTCCAGCCATCAGACCTGCGTTGTCCTTTCGTGCTTTTTGATGCTGGAAAATCATCAATTCCACGCGCTAGAATTCCAGCGCATGTCAGAGTCGCGCAATGTCGTCGTTTATTCGCGTAAAGGCTGCCATCTGTGCGAGGTGGTGAAAGAAAGCTTGTCAAAGCTTTCCCGGCGCGGCGGTTTCACCTGGCAAGATGTCGATGTCGATTCTGATTCCGAGTTACGACGCAAGTTCAACGACGAAGTGCCGGTCGTCTTCATCGATGGACGCAAGGCCTTCAAGTACCGCATGGACGAACAAGAATTCCTGCGAAAGCTCGCCAGCTAATGCGATTGGCTGACCTCCGAATCCGCTTCTTTCCGTTACAATCTCTTCCGGCATGTTGCGAACGCAACTCTACGCTGACCCGCACAATCTTTTTCTGCACGATGTGGTGCTCGATTCCTGCCGCCGTAATGCGCAGAAGACGGCGATAGTCGACGCCTCTTGCGGACGCCGCCTCACCTACGCGGAATACGGCGAACTGGTCGAGTCGCTGGCGCGCGGTTTGACGGCGGCAGGTGTGAAGCCCGGCGATATAGTCGCTATCTTCCTGCCAAACTCCTGGGAGTTCTGCATCGCATATCACGCTTCCACTTTAGCGGGCGCCGTCCCTACATTGCTCAATCCCACTTATCGCGAGCGCGAAGTTCGCTATCAACTCGAAAATTCCGAGGCGGTTGTTTTGATTACGGATGGATGCAATATCGAAGGCATCGATCTCGCAGGATTGCCTAATTTGCGGCGCGTCTACACGACACGCCACCCTGCACCAGGCGCGGAGCCTTTCGCCAATCTGTTTAGTCCAGGTACGGCGGTTCATCCTAGGCCGAATCGATCTTCGCAAGAAACTCTCGCCGCGCTTCCCTACTCCAGCGGCACCACTGGTCTGCCAAAAGGAGTGATGCTTTCGCACTACAATCTGGTGGCGAATGTGTATCAGTTGCTTGGACCGAATGCATCGGCGCTCAATTCCGCCGACAACATTCTCGGTTGTCTACCCCTGTACCATATCTACGGCCTGAACGTGCTTCTGAATCCCTCGATGATTCTGGGCGCGAAGCTTGTTCTGGTGCCGCGCTTCAACGTGCCGACGGCATTGAAACTTATAGTTGAGGAAGCGGTCACGATGATGCCGCTGGTCCCGCCGGCGATCAATGCATTATGTCTGGCCGCCGAGGCGGGCGAATTCCCTCGGAACCATCATGTTGCCTGGATCAAGTCCGGCGCGGCACCGCTCGCTCCTGAACTTGCCCGGCGATTTACCGCTCTCACCGACATCCCGGTGTGCCAAGGCTACGGAATGACCGAAGCCTCACCCGTTACGCACATCGGCTTCCTTGAACCGGAACTCTATCGTCCGGATTCCATCGGACGTCCCGTCGCTCAAACTGATTGCCGCGTGTTGTCGCAATACGAAATCGATCCCGGCGACACCCCTGAAGATCTCACCGAAGCCCCTTCCGATGTGCCGGGAGAGCTGGTCATGCGCGGCCCACAATTCATGCTTGGCTACTGGAAAGAACCGCAAGCGACCGCCGCAGTTTTGCGCGACGGCTGGTTTTGGTCGGGGGACATCGTCACTCGCGACCGCGATGGCTTCTACCGCGTAGTCGATCGCCGTAAAGAAATGATCAAGTACAAAGGGTTTGCCGTAGCTCCCGCCGAGGTTGAGGCTGTGCTGATGGAACACCCAGCGGTGAAAGAATGTGGCGTGATCGGTCGTGCCGACGCTGCCGCGGGAGAGATTCCTGTTGCCTTCGTGGCGCTACGCGACGGCTTCGTTGAGAATAAAAAGCTCGAAGAAGAGCTCTGCGGGTTCGTCGCCGACCGCCTCACCCACTACAAACAACCACGCCAGATTTATTTCGTGGATGCGGTTCCGAAAACTGCGTCGGGCAAAATCCTGCGTCGCGAACTACGCAAGTCCTTCGCTTAGTTCGTTGAATACTCTTCCACGAAAAAGATCCGATCGCGAACGCTTCCTAAAATCGCTCCTGCTTTCGCGAGTTCCACATTAGAAAACAGACATGCACTTGTGGACACTTGACCTACCCTAAGCGCGGGCTTAGATTCCTCTGCAATGTTGTCCCATTCTCTCCTCATTCGAGGACAGAAAACATTATTGGGGCTCCCGCTACACCCATTGCGCTGTTCTGTTCGCAGCGGGGCACGGGACCAGCCTGGCTGGCCCGCAGCTTGAACTGAACAGTAGAAGCCAACCTCGCGCCCGCCTTCGCTAAAACGCACCAGAAAAACGTAACGCCGAAAGTGTGTCCATCCCTTACGGAGGTGCAACAATGAAGCGTTCACAGCTCTCCCCCGTTGTTCTCTGTGCTGCTGTAGTTTTCTTCACCAGTCTGCAACTGCAATCGCAAAGCGATCCCGGTCCTCGTCCCGGCGCGCCTGCGGCAGGCAGTTTTTTCCCAACTCTTAACAGCAAGGAGCAAGCGTTCTTTACTCAGGCTCAACTTCGCTTTCAGGAGGTTGATTCCGTCATTGGAAGCATCCCCGGCGAAACCGGAGTCGGCCTGGGACCCGCATTCAATGGCAACAGTTGCGCCCAGTGCCACGCGCAACCAACGATCGGAGGCAGCAGCTCGGGTCTTGCAAGCCCCCAAAACCCAGTGGCAAATCCGCAGGTTGCTCTCGCCACGCTTGACGGCGCGTCCAACACTGTTCCCTCATTCATCACTACGAACGGCCCGGTTCGCGAAGCGCGCTTCATTGCGAATTCCAATGGAACTCCCGATGGAGGCGTGCACGATCTTTACACCATCACCGGCCGTACCGACGCCGAAGGCTGCAATCTCGCACAGCCGAATTTTGCCGCCGCACTCGAGGCCAACAACGTGATCTTCCGCATTCCTACGCCGCTATTTGGCTTGGGATTGGTGGAAGCCACGCCCGATGCCGCTCTGCGAGCAAACCTCGCGGCCACTCAGTCCGCCCGAAACGCTCTTAAGATTGGAGGAGTCTTCAACACCAGCGGAAACGATGGCACGATCACTCGGTTCGGCTGGAAAGCCCAGAATAAATCGCTGCTCATGTTCGCAGGCGAGGCCTACAACGTAGAGCAGGGAGTGTCCAACGAATTGTTCCCCAACGAGCGCAACATGATCGCCGGCTGCGCCTTCAATGGGACTCCCGAGGACGCGAGCAATCTCCTGAACGCGAACTCCAGCAGTCCCAACTTCAACTCCCCGATCGGCACGGTCTCGGAAATGTCGTCCGATCTCGTGAACTTCGCAGCGTTCATTCGCATGTCGGCGCCCGCCACGCGAGCGCCGGCTACATCCTCAATCCAGGCCGGAGCGATTCTGTTCAACTCGATTGGCTGCGCGCTCTGCCACTCACCCTCGCTCACCACCGGACCATCCATCTTCACCGGCATGTCCAGCGTGGTCTACCATCCTTATTCCGACTTCGCCCTTCACCACATGGGGTCGGGTCTGTCGGACGGCATCAACCAGGGCGGTGCCGGTCCGGATCAATTCCGTACTGCTCCTTTGTGGGGATTAGGACAGCGCTTGTTTTGCCTCCACGATGGCCGCACCAACGATCTGCTGCAGGCGATTCATGCTCATCGCAGCTCTGGATCGGAGGCCAACGCGGTTATTGGCAACTTCAACTCGCTGAATGCATCGCAGGTGCAAGAGCTTCTGAATTTCCTGCGATCACTGTAGATACGAACGTTGTAGAAAGGTGATCCACAAAAGAATCGCGGAGAGCGCTTTCGACTCTCCGCGATTCTTTTTCAAAAGTTCAACCGTTAGGGAGTGGCTTGCACACAACTTCTGCCGTAGGCTTTTCTTACTTGGAATCCTGCTGCGGAAGTTTCTTGGTTACCATGAAGCTCCAAATAACGTCGTTCGCATTCGGATCCGGGCTCGTCTTGCCAATCGTTTTCTCGACTTCATATTGCTCTCCGCCCGGCCACGTATTGCCCGCGCCCTTCACGCTATAGAGAACGACCGCTGCATTTTGCTGGCAGGCGTTATAAGTATCGACCTTGACTTCCATGCTGCCTTTCTCCTTGGACGGCAATTTGCTCTTTTCCGGTTTCTCTTCGCAGCGGTCAATCTTCGCCCACGCCTTGGCGCTGTCTTCCACCGAGACTGTCGCCAGGCTCATGTTGTGCTCGGTGCCGCCGCCATAAGGCACTACAGGATCAGAAGTGCCATTGATCATTACCAACGGGACCGGACGCGGCGGCAGACAGATCATCGTCTTCGGCATCGCCGCACCTACGGCCGCAACCGCGGCAATTCGATCGCCCAAAGCGCATCCCAGGCGAAGACTCATGAAGCCGCCCTCGGATAAACCTGCCGCATAGATTCGTGAAGTATCCACAGAAAACTTGGTCGGAAGATAGTCCAGCATCTGATTGAAGAACGCTACGTCATCGGCCGGCGGCGCTCTGTGCTCCTCCGCCTGAGGCTGCTGTTGTCCGCCGCCTTGCGGATATCCGCCCCCACCGCCTCCGGGATAGCCGCCGCCGCCGCCTCCGGGATAACCTCCGCCGCCGTAACCGCCGCGACGGCCTCTGCCCGGGCCCATGGGCTGTGTTGTTCGCCTCTCCTGCGGCCGGACTCCCACATTCCAGCGCCCGTGTAATGCCGACGGATATATGACAATAATGCCGTCCTTATCCGCCAGTTCATTGAAGCGCGTGAGCCGCTCGATATCTTCCGGGTCTTGATTCATGCCGTGAAGCAGAATGACCACGGGATAATGCTGTGTAGAATCGTAGCCTTTCGGCAGTCGAACCATAAAATTGCGGTCCTGGTCCTCAACTGTGACCTTTTCCTTCGTTTCCTGCGCCCACGATGCCGGTACCGCCAATAGCAGCACCAGGCAGCCAGTCGCGGCAGCAGACCGCAGTCCGTACCTGTTTCGGAATCTCATTTTGTCTCCACAATGACGACCGGGCGATGCCCGCTACATCTTTAGTTGCTTGGAAGCATTCACCTTAGCTGGAGTTGGCCGCTCCGGGGAACTTTCCTCGCCCGTTCTCCGTACCTTTTCCTGCAAGCAATTTCACCTCGGCATTCACTTCGCCGTACCGGAAGGAGAACCACCATGGACGGAATTACAGGCCTCGCAGCGGTTGTCATGATTTTCGGAATGCCCACGGCCATCCTGGGCATGTACACATTTTACCGCGTACGCAAACTCCGCACAGAGGAACGCCTGGCCGCCATGCAGCGCGGCGTCAGCGTCCCCATTGAGCCAGATCTGAATGAATCGGCCCACTCCCGCCGTGCGGGAATTTTGCTCATCGCCGGGTCACTCGGTTATATGCTCGCCTTCAGCATCATCGCGAGAATCGAGCGGGATGCCTTAACCGTCGGCGCTTTCGGAGCCATCCCGTTCACGCTCGGCCTGGGCTATTTATTGGATTCGATGCTGATCCGCCGCGACGCCCGCGTCTCATAAATTCGGCTTTTACGAATCGGGCGAACTCATGTGGGGACAGCCGCCCCCGGCTGTCCTGCGGCCCGGGTGTATCGGGCCGCAACAAACTGAACGGTAGTGCGTGCTCTTTCTTCCACATCTCTTTTGGCGTACCTGCCCGCATTCCCGTCGGATTAATCTTCGCCCCGGGTCGGACCGCGGCCCGTTTTGTTTCGCCCCCGCCCTGCCTATACAATCGGAAGCCTGCCCGCAGCTCTCGTCTTCTGCCGGGCGCAATCTTGCAAACAGTATTTGAAAATATGACCAACAAGCTCTGCTTCTCTTTCGCACTTTTCTCTGCTCTCGCATTCGCCCAGGCTCCCGAAAAACCTGCCAGCACACCAGACATCATCATCAGCGCCCGGGCTCGGCAGATTCACGATTCCGCCATCGTCATCGACACCCACGCCGACACGCCGCAGCGATTTCTTGACCAGGGCTTCGATATCGGCTCGACCGATCCCAAGGACACCGGCCACATCAGCCTCGACAAGGCCCGCCGCGGAAATCTGGGCGCCGAATTCTTTTCCATCTGGGTTGACCCTGAGACCAACCAGGGCCATTTCGCCCGCCGCACTTTCGATCTGATCGATTCCGTTTACGAACAGGCCGCCCGTCATCCCGACCGAATGAGGATGGCCTATTCACCCGCCGACATTGAGCGCGCTCACCGCGAGCACAAGCTTGCCGCGCTCATGGGAATCGAGGGCGGCCACTCGATCGAAAATGACATGCACCTGCTGCGCGACTACTACCGGCTCGGCGTGCGCTACATGACCCTTTCGTGGTCGAACACCAACGAGTGGGCGGACTCTTCCGGCGACATTGACGACCCCAAAGTGCAGCACCACAATGGCCTGACCGATTTCGGCAAGCAGGTGGTGTTAGAGATGAATCGCCTCGGCATGATGGTCGACATCTCCCACGTTGCCGATAAAACTTTCTGGGACGCGATCGCAACCACCAAAGCGCCGGTGATCGCGTCGCACTCGTCGGCACGCGCGCTGGTCGATGCACCACGCAACATGACCGACGACATGCTGCGCGCGGTGGCAAAAAATGGCGGAGTGGTGCAAGTAAACTTTTACAGCGGCTTCGATGACCAAAACTTTCGCAACGCCATGCTGGCTCAGGCAAAAGATCAGGCCGCCGCCATTCAACAATATGTTGACCAATTGAAAGCCGAAGGCAAGCCCGTCAACTATGTCGACGAAGACCGCATCGAGCGCGAGTGGATGGCCAAGATTCCGCGTCCGCCGCTGAAATCTTTGATCGATCAGATCGATCACATTGCCAAAGTTGCCGGGATCGATCACGTCGGGCTGGGCTCTGATTTCGATGGCGTCAGCGGCGCAACGCCGCAGGGATCGACTCCGCAGCTGATCTGCCGAAGATTACGCAATCTCTACTCGACCGCGGATATAACGCAACTGACATCGACAAGATTCTTGGCGGCAATCTACTGCGCGTTTTTCGCCAGGTGGAACGCGTGAGCCACGAAATGCAAGCCGCGGATACCTCTAAATAAATCCTGACGATTCGCCTCGCTGCGGCCGCAGGAAAAGATTGCGGCTGCTGTCGTACAATGCAACGTTGCGCACCCCAGTTCGACACATTTTCCAGATTGCAAGGAGAACTCATGCGTAAAGTATTCGCATTCTTTTTATTTACTGTGGCTATATTTTTCGCGGCCTCGGCCGTCGCGCGGTCCAGTTCGCCGGCGCAGAGCGCGGCCCCGTCCAAGCCGGCAACCACTGGCCACGCGCACGCCGTCGCCAAACCCGCTGTGCACGCGGTAACAAAGCCAACCGCCGTCATTCACACAACCGCCGGCAATATAACGTGCACCCTCTTTCCAGACAAAGCGCCGATCGGCGTGGCGAACTTTATTGGCCTCGCGGGTGGGACGAAAGACTGGAAGAATCCCGTCAGCGGCGCCAACAAGCATGGCGTGCCGCTCTACGACGGAACCATTTTTCATCGCGTGATTCCTGGCTTCATGATTCAAGGCGGCGATCCCGCGGGCAACGGCACCGGCGATCCCGGTTACAAATTCAAGAACGAAGTTTCTTCGGACTTGCTGTTTGATCGACCCGGCCGACTGGCGTACGCAAACTCTGGTCCGGATACGAACGGCGCGCAATTCTTTATCACTGAGGTAGCAACCCCGCACTTGAACGGTGGCTACACCATCTTCGGTCAGTGCGACGACCCCAGCGTAGCCTTGGTAAAGCAGATCGCGCACATGGCAACCGATCCCACCAACGACAAGCCTTTTCGCCCGGTAAAGATTATTCACATCAGCATCGTGCGCAGCACCGGAACAGCGCCGAAGCCAGGAGCCGGCACAACGGTGAAAAAGCCCGCAGCCGCGAAACCGGCGACGCCGCCGAGTTCAAACTAGCTAGCTACGCAGAGTTTTGTTCGACGAAAATATTTCATCATGATCAAGTTTGTTTTTATGCTCACGATCGGCATGCTGGCCGCAACCCCGGCTGTGCCAGCACAGACAGCGCAGACCAAAGCGCCACAGACGGTTGCGCCGCCTCAGACAAATTCTCTGGAAAATCCTGCGGCGACCGTTCAGCAGGATGTCTCTTACGGCACAGTCGCCGGCCAGCCTCTGCTCTTGGATATTTACGAACCTCCAGATTTCGCTTCGGGCGTGCAGCCTGCAGTGGTTCTAATCCACGGCGGGGGCTGGACTAGCTTTGACAAGTCGACCATGCGGGCGATGGGAATGTTTCTCGCTCGGTCCGGCTTTGTCGCGTTCGCCGTCGACTACCGCTTGCTGCACGGAAGTGAAAATCGCTGGCCCGCGCAACTCGATGACGTACAACGCGCGGTACGCTGGATTCGCGCCAACGCCGCAAAATATCACGTCGATCCCGATCATATCGGCGCATTTGGACATTCGGCAGGAGCGCAGTTGGCGGCTCTGCTTGGAATGGAAGATACCCGCGACAATTCCGATTCAGCTTTGGCTAAATATTCCAGCCGGGTGCAGGCAGTCGTCGACGTGAGCGGCCCGACTGATTTCACCCTCCATCGAGATGCCGACGACGATGGCTTTCTGACGAACTTCTTCGGCGGAAACTACGCGCAACAGGCAAAAGTCTGGCAAGATGCTTCGCCTGTCTTTCATGTCTCCAAAGATGATTCACCATTCCTGATTGTCCATGGCACTCAAGACACAAGTGTGCCGCTGGCGCAAGCTCAGGAACTCGCCGACAAACTCAAGCAGGCGGGAGTGCCCGTGAAGCTTGTCACGGTCGACGATGCTCATACCTTCCGGACGCCGGAAGCGCGAAAACGCCTGGCGCTCGAAACTCTTACTTTCTTCATGCAATATCTGCGTCCGGGCAAATAAAACAGTCGCAGCGCGTCCTGCTAAAATCAAAAGTTGCTCACTCAGGAGAAAATAAACTATGAGTCGTCCCGCGGGTACCTACGCCATTTTTGAAACATCGGAAGGAACTATTGTTTGCCGCCTTTTTGAAAAGGAAGCTCCTAAGACCGTCGCCAACTTCGTTGAGCTCGCCGAAGGCAAGCGCGAATGGACCCATCCCTCAACCCGCAAGAAATCCAAAGAACGGCTCTACGATGGCACGATTTTTCACCGCGTGATTCCCGACTTCATGATTCAAGGCGGCGATCCGCAGGGCACCGGCATGGGCGGACCCGGCTATCAGTTCGAAGATGAAACGAAAGGTTCGCCACACAAATTCGATAAGCTCGGCAAACTTGCCATGGCCAATGCTGGTCCGAATACGAACGGGTCGCAGTTTTTCATCACCTTGGCGCCCACCACGTGGCTCACCGGAAAGCACACCATTTTTGGCGAAGTGGTCGAGGGACAAGACGTGGCCCAGAAAATCGTGGCCCTCCCTCGTAATCGCCAGGACCGGCCGAACAAAGATGTAGTTTTGAAAAAGGTGACGATCGAAAAGGCGTAGGGCTTATCGATCAGGCAGCTTGTGCGTTTGGGCCGGTGGGCTTTTCCTGAAGAGCCCGGGTAATGGGTCAGTTCGAATTATGAATGTCACAGGGCGTCATCCCGAAGAGCCCGCGTTTTTACCAGCGGGCCGAGGGATCTCCCATGACACACAGTGTCGTAGCGGGAGATCCCTTCGACTTCATCTCAGGGCAGGCTCTTCGCTCCGCCTGAAGAACGGCTACGCTCAGAGCTTGCCCTGAGCTTGTCGAAGGGATGACGCCATCGACGAGCGAACCGCCATCAGAATTTCAAACTGACCCACCAGTAAAGCCCCTATTTGGCTTGCTTCTTTGCAAATTGAATGCTCAACATCGTGCTAATAGCCAAAATACCTGCAAAGAAAATGGCCAGCGCGAGATTATCTCCGCTCGGAAACTTTCCGGCGCGTAGCAAGATGTAGCCCACGATCAGATTCAATAGCGCCCACAACACATTCACCGTCGGCGACGACAACCCTTTGCCGGGAGGGTGAGCGAAAGGCGTCGGAAAACGATCGCCTGAAATACCATGAACGAAATGCGGAACAACATTCGCGAGAAACATCCCAGCGAAGAAACAAGCAACGTAGTTATACCAATTCACTCCGCATTTCCTTTCGAGTCGAGTCCCTGTAAACGTCTCAATCCCGCTAAACGCATTCGTTGGGGCAATGTCGCTATGAACGTTGCTAACAGATGCGATTGCTCGTACTGAAGTTGCTGCATGATCTCGCCGCTCTTAGCTCTATACTCGATCCATGAAGAGGCAAAGGCTCGAAAGCCGTTCCTCCCGTGGGTGTATACTCTGCTGTCGTTTTCGTAATCGAGAAGGATATTCGCAATGACACGAAAGTGGTTTACCTGGCAACCGTTAGCCAAGCGAGGATTTCTCAGCGCATTTTTAATCACTTCCCTTTTCTCCCTGGCAAACTTTGCCGGAGCCCAATCGGCTGAACAAGCCAAACGAGCGGCCAGCAAGCTTTCCAGCCAATCGCAAGCATCGATTCAGCGGTTGTCGACACTGGATGCACTTCCGGCAGATGGCTGGAAGATGCATGAAGGCGATCTGCCACACGGAGAATCCCTTGATCTGAATGATTCGAGTTGGCCGGTCGTCTACGCCAAATCTGTGGCTGGAACGAATGCGGTCTGGTATCGCCGTTCCATCACCGTGCCTCCCACACTCAACGGATATAACCTCACCGGAGCCAGAATCTGGTTCAACTTTCGCGCCGACGCCAACGGCCCCATGCCGGAAATTATCTATTTAAATGGTCGTCGCGTGGCCATGGGCGACGATCTTGAACCCATCGTTCTGTTTGACAACGCGAAGCCGGGCGAGACAGCGCTGGTTGCGGTCAAACTACTGCCCACGGTCGACAAAAAGCGCTTCAACGGCACCGAACAAAAAATAGAATTTTCCGAAAACCGCCCCAACCCGAACGATCTGCGAATCGAATTTCTGACCGCGGCCATCCTGCTTCCCACTTTGTCTACAAATGTCTCTGCCGACACGTCTACCCTCGAAAAGTCCATTGGCGCGGTCGATCTGAAGGCGCTCGATGCAGCCGACCAGCACGCCTTTGATGCTTCCCTGCGGCGCGCACACGAACTGCTGGAACCGCTGAAGCCCACGCTCCAGCGCGCCAAGCTGCACCTTACCGGCAACGCGCATATCGACGCGGCATGGCTCTGGCCCGTGACTGAAACCGTGGATGTAGTCCGGCGAACTTTCGGCACGGCGCTACAATTGATGAACGAATATCCCGACTACACCTATACGCAATCGGCCGCCGCCTATAACGAATGGATGGCCGAGAAATATCCGGAGATGAACGCCGAGATCAAACGCCGGATCAAAGAGGGGCGCTGGGAAATCGTCGGCGGCATGTGGGTCGAACCGGACTTGAATATTCCTGACGGTGAATCGACGGCGCGTTCGCTGCTCATCGGAAAACGCTGGTTTCAGAAAGAGTATGGCGTCGACGTGCACATCGGGTGGAATCCGGATTCGTTCGGCTACAACTGGCAGTTGCCGCAGATCTACAAAAAATCTGGAGTCGACTATTTTGTTACCCAGAAGATGGCCTGGAACGACACCAATCAGCTGCCCTTCAAACTGTTCTGGTGGGAATCCCCCGACGGCAGCAAGGTACTGACGTATTTCCCGCACGATTATGTACATACAGATCTGAATCCGGTTCGCCTGGCGGAAGATCTTGCAACCGCGCGAAAATACTCGCCCGGATTAGCCGAGATGATGGATCTCTACGGTGTAGGCGACCATGGTGGCGGCCCGACCCGCGCCATTCTTGATGAAGGCGTACATTGGATGCAGCCTGACAAAATTGTTCCGCCCATGCGGTTTGGCACTGCGGCGGCCTACTTCAACGATGTTGACGGTAGACTCGCCAGCAATTCACCGGAATGGAATTACTCGTCCATCGCGAAAGGTTATACCGAGCCACCTGCGCCGCCAGCCGGAATGATCAGCATTCCCACCTGGAAGAGCGAGCTCTATTTCGAATATCACCGCGGCGTGATGACGACGCAGGCCAATCACAAGCGCAACATGCGGCAGAGTTCCATGTGGGCGTTGAACGCCGAGAAATACGCCTCGCTGGCGTGGCTCGATGGGAACGCGTACCCGGCGGACCGTTTGACCGAGGCATGGAAGAAGATCACCTTCAATGATTTTCACGATCTTGCCGCGGGATCGGGCATCGGCATCATCTACAAAGACGCGCAGCGTGACTATGACCAGGTGCGATGGGCGACGAACGAAATTTCCAGCAAAGCTCTGAAGACCATCGCGGCACACGTAAACACTAGCGCTGTCGGTGGCATCCCGGTGTTTGTATTCAATCCTCTCGCGTGGCAGCGTTCCGGTCTGGTAACGATCGAAGTTCAAATGCCAACTGCGATTGCGGGAGAGCCCGCGGTATTAGATTCGCGCGGCCACGTTCTTCTATCCGAGGTTCTTGCCAGTGACTCGACTACAAATACTTATCGAATGTTGGTGAACGTGAAAGATGTGCCGTCCATGGGCTACACCATCCTTCATGTAACCGCCGGAGCGAAACCCACCGATACAAAAGTCACCGACCTTAAAGTCACTGGCCTGACACTGGAGAATACGAATCTTCGTGTGACGGTCGATTCGAAAACAGGTTGCATCACCAGCCTCTTCGATAAGCGCTCGAACTTCGAATCCCTGGCCAGCGGCGCCTGCGGCAATCAACTGCAGACTTTCAAAGACACTCCGAAAGATTACGACGCCTGGAACATCGACCCGGGGACGCTCGACCACATGACGCCAATCGACACCGTAGATTCGGTGGAACTAATTGAAAAGGGTCCACTCCGCGCCGTGATTCGCGTCTCGCGCACCTGGCAAAACTCGAAGTTCGTGCAGGACATCACTCTCTATGCCGGAGCCGATCAAGTCGATGTCGTGAACGACATCGACTGGCACGAGACGCATGTTCTGCTGAAAGCCGCATTCCCGCTGGCCGCTACAAGCAACCACGCTACCTATGAAATCCCCTTCGGCAGCATCGAACGCGCCACCACCCGAAATAATAGTTGGGAAAAAGCGCAATTCGAAGTTCCGGCGCAACGCTGGGCAGATCTCAGCGATGAGCAGCACGGCTTCAGCCTGATAAACGATTCCAAATTCGGATACGACGACGCGGGCAACGTGCTCCGTCTTACGCTGCTGCGTTCGCCAACCTGGCCAGATCCCGAAGCCGATCGCGGGCATCATCACTTCCGCTACGCTATTTATCCACATGCAGGCGATTGGAAGCAGGCGCTTACTGTGCGTCATGGCTATGAATACAACTATGAATTGCAGGCGATGCAGGTTATGGCTCACACCGGTTCGTTGCCACTGGAACACTCCTTCGCGTCGGTTCAGCCGGAAAATGTAGTGCTGACGGCGATGAAAAAGGCGGAAGATAGTGACAGTCTCGTCCTCCACGCGTTTGAGTGGGCGGGCAAGTCCAGCGACGTAACTTTCACGGTGCCTGAGGGCGCAACCGGCGCGATGGTGACGAATCTTCTGGAACAACCGCAAGGGTCGCCGCTGCCAGTCGTAAATAATCGACTGACCGTGCCCATTCATCCCTTCGAAATCCTTACGATTCGCGTCGATTACCGGCACGAGCCACGGGCTCGTTAGCTTAATTCGCTGCGAAAAGTTTGGGCTCTGTAACCGGGGTCGTTCCGCTACCAGCCAGTTGCACGACTACTGGAAGCTATAACCCGGTTTGGGCGTACACCGAAAAACGCGCGCTTTCTCCGCGTCGCTGCCAACATCGCAAGCGGCCCAACTCAGAAAGACCGTCGGTCCCAGCGGAAAAATAATGGTTTGGCCGTTCAAGTCCGCCTCAATGCTTACACTCTCCGCCGCCGCCGGCAGCGTAAAGGAAAGCCCTTCGCCAAAGATAACCGGGTAGGACCAATGCTCCCTTTGACTCACCATCGGGCGAAAAACCTCAGCCTCCAATAGAAAAGTCGCCGTGTCGGACCAGTCCCGCGCGGAAATGGTAATCACCTGCCCGTTTTGCGAAGGTTGGTCGACGTCAATCTTTGTGAACGGACAAGGCCCCGCAATGCAGGAAGCGCGAATATTGCGAAATTGATTGCCCGACCCCGCGTCCAACGTAGTCGAGCCGACCGCCGCTTTCCATTTTCCGTCCGGAGAGCAAGGGTGTTGACTCTGACAAGTGACGTCTCCTTTATTTTCGATTTCAAAGGTCTTGACCGCGCTCCCCACATTCAGTTCGGTCATGGCTTTGATCGTATATCTCACACGGATGTTGGTAACCTTCACTTGCGGTTGATTCGATGCGGCAGTCTTCTGCGAGATCGGAACCATGTGAACGATATAGAGCTTGTTGCCCACAAAATCATCCAGATCGAGTGGACGGTACTGGGCTTGGCGAAAGTGGAACACAATGGGACTTCCCCTGCGAATCGGCTTTCGCAGCTTTAGGATGAACAATCCTGAAGAGTCGGTCGTGGCATCGGACGAACTGTATTCCCCAGCGGAAACCAGAACTCCTCCGATGGGCTGCTGTTTTCGCGGATCTGCATCCTGGATCAAGACCGCGCCCTGAAGAGAAATCGTCTTCTGCCTCTGCCAGCGAATCGCCACCACAATCCCCGCCGCGATCAGGATCGCGACCAGCAGGGCGCTCCAGGCCTCGATTTTGTCAGTGCGGGTCATGCTTAGTTCTTAAGCTTCATGGCTTAGGATAGCGGCTTCGCCCTGAACGTTTCCACCCGTTGCGGCGGAAATGCAAGCTCCAGTTGCATCGTCACTTGGATTTTGTAAACATAGAATCATTGTCTTCCCGTGTTCACCGGTGTCGCCAGACCGAATCCCTTTGTTTTTCCACGTTATCATGAACAATGAAAGACAAAATACGTGAGTGAGGCCGAATCCAATCTGCTTTCGCGCCGGCAAGTCCTGCGGCAAGTTCTGGGAACAGGCTTGTGCCTGCCCTTTTCTACTTTGCTTACGGCTTCAGGCGCCCAGCAGCAGCCCACCGCGCCTGCGGACAGCACGAACGAAATTTCGAGTTTATCAGCCGAAGATGATCAGTTGCTTAACGACATAGAGAAAGCGAACATTCTTTTCTTTTGGGAACAAGGCAGCCCCAATACCGGCATGGTGAAAGACCGCTGCAATGTTCACACGAACGATCAAACCGGAGCAGCCAGCATTGCGGCCACCGGCTTCGGTCTCACTGCGCTCTGCATTGGAGAGCAACGTGGCCTCATCACTACCGCTGATGCGCTGCAGAGAGTCTTCGCGACACTGCGCTTTTTGTGGCGAAAGTTGCCCAACCACCGCGGATTTTTCTACCACTTCGCCAACTCGGAGACCGGCGAACGCATGTTCGACTCGGAAGTCTCTTCTGTCGATACTGCCATACTTCTGTGTGGGGTTCTTACCTGCCGCGAACACTTTCAGCACCCCGCCGTCGGACAGCTCGCCGATCTCATTTTCAACCGTGTGGACTGGACTTGGCTTTCCGAGGATACTTCCCTGCTCACGCATGGCTGGACCCCTGAGGTTGGCTTCCTTTCCTCCCGCTGGGATTACTACAGCGAGCTCATGATGATGTACCTGCTGGGCATGGGATCGTCGGCCTATCCCCTGAAGCCGGAAGTATGGAACGCGTGGAAACGCCTGACATTTGAATACGACGGCATGCGGTATATCGGATCGTTCGCCCCGCTCTTTGTGCATCAGTTTTCGCAGGCCTGGTTTGATTTTCGTGGCAAGCGCGACAAATATGCCGACTATTTCCAGAATTCCGTGGTCGCAACGGAAGTTCACCGGCGTTTTTGCATTGAGTTAGGCAAACAATTTCCCGATTACAGCGAGGATCTCTGGGGGATCACTGCCTCCGACTCCCAACACGGCTACGTTGCCTGGGGCGGCCCTCCCGCCATGGGGCCCATCGACGGCACGGTGGTGCCGAGCGCTGCCGGAGGATCCCTGCCTTTTAAACCGGCCGAAACTCTCCAGGTTCTGCGCACCATTCGAAGCCGCTATCCCTCCGCCTGGACCAAATATGGCTTCGTCAACGCCTTTAATCCCCTTAAGAACTGGTATGACCCCGATGTGATAGGCATTGATACGGGAATCGTCCTGCTAATGGCCGAGAACTTGCGCACTGGCTTTGTCTGGGACACCTTTATGAAGACCCCAGAGGCGCAGCGTGGAATGGAACGAGCGGGGTTCCATAAGTACTAGCTTCACCGCTCGGCAGTCATGCAGTTTGGCGTTTATATGACTGTGTCATCCTGACCGTAGCCGTTTTTCAGGCGGAGCGAAGGATCTCCGGCTTAACCGGCCTGATGCGTAGCCAAACTGCACCGCTACGCACCGCTCTCAGCAGGCCGCGGCATTTCCTCAAAGGACCAACCGTAAGCCCGGTTTCTACATCCAACCCTCGCTCGACGATACCGATCAGCCAAGGAACGATCAGCAACTTTGTTTGCCTGAACATGATTCGGCTACACTCAAAGTGTCTGCAACGCTGGTTGATATTCGGGTCGCGGCGTTCTCAGTTCCGGAGTTTTTCTCCGGGCCGGCGAGCATGGGGATTCTGTTATGAGCGGGGAACCTGAGTTCATGGGCGGATGGCGGGAGCGCATGGCGGCGCTTCGCAACGTTCCTGCAGTTCTCCGTTTTGTCTGGGAATCCGGCCGGACGGTCGTGGTGCTGGGTCTCATTTCCCGCGTCGTTGCCGCTCTTCTTCCTCCCGCGCTGTTTTGGGTGTCGAAGCTCATCATCGACACCATCGTCCACATCGTCACCAACCATCAGGCCATCGGAACCAGGCTCTGGTGGCTGGTTGCGGCAGAGTTTGGTCTGGCTGTGGCCGCGAGCATACTCGGCCGCGGCATCGACTATCTGGATGCCCTGCTGGCAGGCAAGTACACCCATCACGTAAGCGTTCGAGTCATGCAACATGCCGCCGGGCTCGATCTTTTGGCCTACGAAGATCCTGCGTTTTACGACCGTTTGGAGCGAGCCCGCGTTCAAGCCACCGACCGGCTCTACATGATTCAGGCGATTGGACGCCTCATTCAGCAGGTAATTACCACGATTACCTTATCCGTCTCGATTATGTTTTTTTCCCCGTGGCTTTTGCTTTTGCTGGTCGTGGGCGTGATTCCCGCTTTCGTCGGCGAAACTCATTTTGCATTTCTGGGATATGCGAAGAATTTTCGCCAGACCCCGGTACGCCGCCAGCTCGATTACCTGCGCATCCTGGGCGGCAGCAAAGAGGCCGCCAAAGAACTGAAACTCTTCGGTCTGAAAGACTTTCTGACCGGAAGGTTCAAAGTCCTCTCCACTCAGGTTTACAACGAAGACGTAGCCTTGGCACGGCGGAAAGTGGTTATGGGATCGGTGCTTTCTGCCATTGGCACCGCCGGGTATTACACCGCCTATATCTTCGCGGTCTGGAAGACGGTGACTGGAGCATTCAGCCTTGGCACCCTGACTTTCCTGGCGAACGCCATTCGCGACGCCAGCTCCAACCTGCAGCAAACTTTTTCGACACTTTCCACCATCGCCGATCAGGCTTTGTTCTTGACGGATCTGATTGCGTTCTTCGAGATGAAGCCCACGATTCAATCGAAGCCCAACGCCCTGCCGGCGCCGCGGCCCATCCAGCGTGGGTTCGAATTTCGCGATGTTTCCTTCCGCTACCCGGGAAGTTCGCGCCTGATTTTAAATAAGTTGAATTTCTATTTGCGGCCGGGTGAACGGGTCGCGTTAATTGGAGAAAACGGCGAAGGCAAAACCACTATCGTCAAACTGATGACTCGCCTCTACGACCCCGCTGAGGGACAAGTCTTGCTCGACGGCGTCGATCTGCGGGAGTATGACCTGGAAGATCTTTATCGCGAGATCGGCGTCATCTTCCAGGACTTCATGCGTTATGAAATGACCGCAAGAGAAAACATCGCGGTCGGCCGCATCGAGAAAATCGACAACCTGGAATTAATCCAGCAATCGGCTGAGAAAAGCATGGCGGACGGGGTTGTCGGAAAACTTCATTCCGGCTACGACCAGATGTTGGGCCGCAGATTCGACGGTGGAGTCGACCTGTCAGGAGGCGAATGGCAGAAAGTTGCCCTGGCGCGCGCTTATCTGCGTGATGCGCAGGTTCTGATTCTCGATGAGCCAACTTCAGCCCTGGACGCGCGTAGCGAGTACGAAGTGTTTCAGCGCTTTGCCGAGTTGACCACGGGAAAGATGGCCTTATTCATTTCGCACCGCTTTTCGACGGTGCGAATGGCCGATCGCATCGTGGTCCTCGAAAACGGACGCATCGCGGAAGAAGGAGACCACGACGCTCTCACTCAACTCGGCGGACGTTACGCCGAAATGTTCGAACTACAAGCTGCCAGTTACCGCTGAACACTGCGGCTGGGAGATTGCAGCGAAGTAAAATAAGTCTCGGCATACGCTGTGAAAGGAACTCGGTAAGGGCGTTCTGGTGAGGATGAATTCATTCTTATGGTTCCTAAGGCTCAAATTCGCAGCATCATCGATATAGACGAGCAGCCTCATTCCCCTTCTCCCGACGAGGCAACGCTTCGGACCATGCACATTGCGGGAAGAGAGTTGGCCGCAAAACTCGGCTGGCTTCCGGGAGCTTCGTCGGATACCTTCGCCCAGCGTTGCCGAAAGCTGGCGGCCACATTCAAGTCACTTTTCGCGAGCGTGGACCAGGCCTTTGCCAAGGCTCCAAAATCGGAAGACTTGCTTTGGCTTCGCGATAACGCGCAGCAACTGTCTTCCGAAGTGCGCGGTGTAGCCAACGAACTGGCTCCTCTGACCGCAATTCCTCATGTCTCCACGAAGAATGAAATTGAGCCTCGTGTGCTAGCCATCGCGCAGGGTTTCTTTCGCGAGACCGGCGTCGCCTTTTCCGAAACCAAGTTCACGGAATTTTGTTTAGCGTTTTGAAGAGACCACCCCCCTCGCATTCCACGAGATTGGCGCCCTTGTGCCATCGCTGAAACTTGTTCTGCTGGAGACGATTGCAGCTCGGGCCGTGCCGCTGGTAAACGACCCAACAACCAAGCCGACTGAGCGCATCACCACCTGCATCCGCACTCTGGAAATTGTCAGCCAAACCTCCTGGAAAGATGTTCTTGAGAGCCTTATCCCGTTCGACCGAATTTTGCGCCAGGATCCTGTCGGAGCCTACTCCGCCATGGATATGGTGAGCCGAAATGTCTATCGGGAACGAATCGCCAAAATCGCCGCGCGCTCCGATTTAACGGAGATGGAAGTTGCGGAAGAGGCGCTTGCGTTAGCCCGCCAAGCTCAGAAACGAACTTTCGACGATGTACGGAAAAAACAGCGGGAGTCGCACATCGGCCACTATCTCTGCGGGGAAGGAACTCACATCCTTTACCAGAGAGTTGGTATGCATCCCACGCTGGGCGACCAGGTGCGCATCCAGTTGCGCCAGCATCCCAATGAATTTTTTCTTCTGGGAATCGCAGTTCTCACCTTCGTCATCATCACTGGCGCTGTGTGGCTGTTGACTGCTGCCAGCACGCCCCTGTTTCTCATCTTGCTTTCCATGTTGTTCCTTTTCCTGCCCGGTTCGCAGGCTGCGGTTCAGGTGATGAACTACCTGACCACCAACCTGCTGCCCGTGGATTCACTTGCCAAGCTCGATTTTTCCGAGGGCATTCCTGCGATTGCATGACCTTGGTCGCAATTCCCACGCTGCTGCTGAATGAAAAACAAGTTCGCGGCCTGGTGGAAAAACTGGAAGTCCGTTTTCTGGGAAATCACGATCGCAATTTGCATTTCGCGCTCGTTTCCGATCTTCCCGATACAGCCAAGCCCGCGCCTGAAGACAATGCTCTGATCGAGCTGGCTGAAAAACTGATTGGCGATTTGAACGAGCGCTATGCCGGAAAAAACATGGGCTCTTTTTTCCTTCTCCATCGCCATCGCGTTTACAACCCACGCGAAAAGGGATGGATGGGGTGGGAACGCAAGCGCGGAAAACTTCTCGATCTCAATCGCCTGATGCGAGGACAATTCGACAGCTTCCCGGTGAAGATCGGTAACCTTTCGATCCTCCCTCAGGTTCGTTACGTAATCACGCTCGACTCCGACACCGAATTGCCGCGCGGCTCGGCGCACCGCATGGTAGGGGCGATCGCACATCCGTTAAGCCAGGCGATCATCGATCCAGTCAACAATATCGTCGTCGCGGGATATGGCATCTTGCAGCCCCGGGTCGACGTGAGCGTGCAGAGCTCGGCCCGCTCCCGCCTCGCCGCCATCTTCGCCGGCGAGACCGGCCTTGATCCCTACACTCGCGCCGTCTCCGATGTCTACCAGGATCTTTTCGGCGAAGGTACGTTCACCGGAAAAGGAATCTACGAAGTCGATACGATGGACCGTGTTTTAAGTCATCGTTTTCCACGGAATGCCCTGCTCAGTCATGATCTGATTGAAGGTGCTTATGCGCGCGCGGGACTCGCCACAGACATCGTAGTCATCGAGGATTACCCCTCGCACTACAGCGCCTACAGCCGGCGAAAGCATCGCTGGCTACGTGGCGACTGGCAAATCGTGGAATGGTTGACAGATCGTGTGCCCAATGAATCGGGCGAGCGCGTGCCCAATCCCATCTCATTGGTGTCGCGCTGGAAGATTCTCGACAATCTGCGCCGCAGCCTGGTCGAGCCGGCCACGTTTGCGCTCCTGCTGTTCGGCTGGTTTGTGATGGGCCACCCTTATCTGTGGACTCTGGCCACGATTTGCATTTTGTTCGTTCCGGCATGGGTGGAGTTCGCTTTCGGCTTGACTCGCGCCGTAGTGGCGCGCCGCGTGGGCATCGCTCGCGACGCTCTAAGCAGCCTCTTTGCGACCAACTTTACGGTCCTGCTCACGCTGACACTCCTGGCTCACCAGATGTTGTTGTCGGTCGATGCCGTTGGCCGCGCGTTAGTACGTCGCTTGGTTACGCGGGAGGGTCTGCTCGAGTGGGAGACCGCGGCTGAAGCCGAAGTGGGAGAGCGCCGCACTCAAGTTGAACGCTACCTGGATTGGATGCCGTTGCTCGCCGCCGGTTTGGGGGTCTTGATCTGGTTGACTCGTCCCCAGTCACTATTGGCCGCCGCGCCCATTCTCTTGTTATGGGCCTGCAGCAAAGGGTTGGTTCTTTGGCTCAATGCCTCGCCCCTCGACGCAGCCCCCGAGACTAACCGCAGCGACGCCTGGATGCTTCGCAAGTCCGCTCTCTACATTTGGCGGTACTTCGCCGAATTCTCCGATAAAGACCACAACTGGCTGGTGCCCGATAACGTAACCGACAATCCCCGCAAGGTCGCCGCCAGTGTTTCTCCGACCAACGTAGGGCTGCTGCTGAACGCGAGGCAAGTGGCCAACGAACTCGGCTACATCACGCTTCCCGAGATGGTCGAGCTTTCGCAGCAGACTCTGGCTACGATGCTTCGTCTTACCAAATACCGCGGCCACCTGATGAACTGGTATGACACCAACACGCTCGAACCGAAACCGCCGTTTTTTATTTCTTCGGTCGATAGTGGCAATCTCGTAGCCTCTCTCTGGACCCTGGACCAGGGATGCATCGATTGCCTGCGTCGGCCCTTGCTATCCAGAACCCTGGTCGATGGTTTGCAAGATCATCTTCGCGTTCTCTACGATCTGCGATCGCTTTCCAAGAAAGCTCTTTCACGCTGCGACTTCGATTTCCGAAAGGATGAGTGGCTGAACTGCATCCTCACTTTCCCCGAGGAAGTGCTGAACCCAGCAGTGAAAGCCAAGTCCGAGTCCCCTGTCTCGCCCGAAATCGCATGGTTTCGCGCGCAGGCGCAGGCGCGAGTGCAAAAAGTCTGCGCATTGGTGACCTCTCACATGCCATGGAGGCTTCCCGAATTCGCGGGACTCCAGGGCGAACTTGAGGGCGGCGAAAAACCGATTCACAATGTGCCGCTGCAGCAATTGCCCGACTTGATTCTGGAGCTCGAACGCCGACTTGATCGTGCGCTCCAATCTGGCGATAAAGAAATTGCATCGGCCGCTCGCAGTCTCATGCCCATGCTGGCCGAGGCGAGGAAGAATACTCTTCATCTGATCGACGAACTGCGGTCAGTGAGTCTGCGCGCGCGTAATCTCGCCAATGCGATGGACTTCAAGTTCCTGCTGGATAAACAGCGTCAGCTTTTATCGGTGGGTTTCGACGCTCAGTCAGAAGAGCTCCAACCTTACTGTTACAACCTGCTGGCCACCGAGCCACGGACGGCGGTCTTTATCGCAATCGCCAAAGAGGACATTCCCCAGGATTGCTGGTTCCGGCTGGACCGGCCCTACGCGCAGGATCATGGTCATCCCGTTCTGCTCTCATGGACGGGTACCATGTTCGAGTACCTGATGCCTTCAATCTGGATGCGCGTTTATCCGAACACATTGCTCGATCGCGCCAGCATTGCGGCGGTGCGCGCCCAACAGACCTATGCCGCCAGTAAAGGCATTCTCTGGGGTATTTCCGAGTCTGCATGCGCAAAACGCAACGAGGTTGGGGATTATCATTACGAAGCCTTCGGCGTGCCCACTCTGGCGATTCGAAAAACTGGAGCGGAACCCGTGGTCGTTTCCCCCTACTCCACGTTTCTAGCCCTGAGTGTCGATCCGAAAGCCGCTCTCACAAATCTCCGCCGCATGGATTCTCTCGGATGGTTTGGCCCGTACGGATTCTATGAGTCGGCGGACTACGGCGCTGGTCGCGGCTCGCAAGCGCTACGAACTTGTTACTTCCTGGATGGTTCACCACCAGGGAATGAGTCTTCTTGCTTTGGGCAACTTTATTTGCGACAACGTGGTGCAGCGCTGGTTTCATTCCGACCGGCGCGTGCAGGCCACCGAACTGCTTTTGCAAGAGAAGCCTGTCTCGCAGATGCGCGCAGCGTGAACTTGGATCGGCGTCAATACTTCCTTGCTCCGAAGTATCTTCCGCGTAGTTTATTTCACACCAGCTTCATTGCATCCGGATCCCACTTCACCACTGCGCCGCGATCCAGGCTGAGATTGCTGAGCAGTGCGGCTCCGGCGGCGCGAAAACCAAACACCGCATCTTCCACCACGGGCTTGCGCGAGCGTACTGCCGTGAAGAAATTATGGAAGTGATCATAGCGATCGCTATAACCTTCAGCCGCAACATACTTCTCGTATCCAGCGGCCGGAGGTCCGGATGGATGCGAGGGTGGATATTTTTCGCGGTAGCTTTCACGAATGCGCTTTTGCATCGCATCGGTAAACGTACCGATTGTGAGCCCCGGTTCTTTTTCCAGCGGCGTGCGGCTCACGCTGACTGTGTTTCCGTTAATCTCCATCGTGCCTTCCGATCCCGTAAAGATTAATCCTTCGCTCTCCTCGCCTCCATCCACGAAGTTCACGCGCAGACTCAGATTAAATCCCTCGCGGTAATCGAAGAGCCCCAGCATCACGTCGGGCACATCCCGCCCATCTTTCCAGAAGCGCAATCCTCCCGTCGCCATGGCTCGCGTCGGGCCGTTAGTTCCAGTAATGAAATGCGTTCCGCTGAACAAATGCACAAAAAGATCTCCAGCCACTCCGCTGCCATAAGCTTTCCATTTTCTCCACTGAAAAAAATGTTCAGCGTTAAAAGGAATTTTCGGCGCAGTTCCCAAAAAGCGGGGCCAATCGCAGGTTTCCGTGGATGCATCCAGCGGAACCGTATAGTCCCACGCGCCCATCGCCGAATTGCGATCCCAATGCGCAGTCACCATGTTGAGCTGCCCAATCGCCCCTGAGGCCAGCAGTTCTTTCGCCTTGGCATAAATAATCGAGCTCACGCGCTGGCTGCCGACCTCAATGATTCCATTCGTGGAGCGAGCCGTCTCAATCATCTCCGGCCCATCGGCATACACGTGAATCATCGGCTTCTCGCAATACACGTCCTTGCCCGCCTTCATGGCATCGACCGCAATCTGTTTGTGCCAATGATCCGGCGTTCCGATAATGATCGCGTCGACATCTTTACGCGCGAGAACCTCTCTGTAATCGCGAGTCGTAAAAATATCGTCGCCCCAGATTTCCTTGCTGTGCTCGAGCCGGCCGTCATAACAGTCGGCCACGGCGACTAACTTCACCCCTGGAACCTGCAGCGCGACTCGGGTGTCTCCCTGACCTTGCCCGCCGGCGCCAATGAGCGCGATCTGAATATGGTCGTTAGCCGCCACCGGCGAAGCGGGCTCAGACTGAGGCCTCGCCAGTGCGAAGATCTTCGGCCCTATCAACGTCTGCGCAGTAGCGGTGCTCGCGATTTTCAGAAAACTTCTGCGATTGAACACGTCTTATATCCCCCAACGAAAGTTGACTGCCGGTTCAAACCATAGTCTTTTTCTCCGAGACTTTCCAACCACAACTCTTGTAGCCATCACAGCCTAGCAACAATGCTTCCCTCCTCACTCCCGCGAGTTGCTTTCCGCAGTCGATTCTATGAACATAATGGGGCCATGCCATCCGTCAGACTTACGATCGGCGCGTTCTCGGCTCTGACCTTATTTTGTCTGCCGTTTGCCTGTGCCGCTCTGTTCGGCCAAACCCCCGGGAATACCGAATGGCCCAGCTATGGAAACGATCCCGGCGGAATGCGCTACTCCCCGCTCTCTGATATCAACCGCGAGAATGTCTCCAAGCTGCGCGTGGCGTGGATATTTCATACCGGGGACATATCAGACGGCAGTCACGATCGCAGACGCAGCGGTTTCGAATCGACTCCGATCCTCGTCGATGGAACACTTTATTTCACCACCGCCTTTAATCGCGTAATCGCACTCGATCCGGCGACCGGCAAACAAAGATGGGCGTACGATCCGAACATAGATCAGACCCTCGATTACGGCGATGGCTTGGTGAATCGCGGCGTGGCCACCTGGCTGGACACGACTCGATCTTCGAGACAGCCCTGCCGCCGCCGTATTTATGAGGCGACGCTGGATGCACGGCTAATTTCGCTCGATGCAACCACGGGCAAGCCCTGCGCGGATTTCGGCAACTATGGCCAGGTCAATCTGCGTAATGTGCCCGGTTACCGCGCCGGCTGGTACCACATGACGTCGCCCCCGGCGGTGATCGACGATCTCGTCATAGTGGGATCTGCGATTGACGACAATCAACGCGCCGCCATGCCCGCTGGGGTCGTTCGCGCCTACGATGTCCGCACCGGAATGCTGCACTGGAGCTGGGACCCGATTCCAAATTCTGAGCCCGCGAACGCGGGATCGGATAACAATAACGATAAAGATAAAGATGATAAAGATAAAGACAAACTCGCCGCCCGCCAAACCGGCGCAGCCAATGCCTGGTCCATCATGTCCGTCGATCCGCAGCGGGATCTCATCTTCATTCCCACCGGAAGCGCCAGCCCTGACTACTACGGCGGACTTCGCCCCGGCGACAACAAGTGGGCGAATTCCGTGGTGGCGCTGCACGCAAAAACGGGGGAGCTGGCCTGGGGATTTCAACTCGTCCATCACGACCTCTGGGATTACGACACTGCCGCCGCTCCGCTGCTCACAATCCTGCGGCACAACGGAGAAAGAGTTCCCGTCGTAATCCAAGGCAACAAAACTGGATTTCTCTACGTGCTCAATCGCGATACGGGAAAGCCCATTTTCCCTGTAGAAGAGCGCCCAGTTCCCCACAGCGACGTGCCCGGCGAACTCGCATCCCCCACACAGCCGTTTCCTACGGCACCCCCAGCGCTCGCTCCGCAGACAGTTTCGGTCGACGATGCTTGGGGGCTGACGCAAAAAGATCGCGAGACCTGCCGCACTTGGATTCGCGGACTTCGCAATGAAGGCATTTTCACTCCGCCCAGTCTTCAAGGTACTCTGGCCGTGCCCGGTAACCTCGGCGGTATGACGTGGAGCGGCTACGCCTTTGATCCACAGCACAGCCTGCTTGTCGTCAATACCAACAACTTCGTTGCAAAAGTAAAACTCATTCCTCGCGCGGATTTCTGGCGCGACGAGGTCCGCACCGAAGATGGCGACTACGCCCCGCAGTCCGGAACGCCCTACGGCTTGTTTCGCCGCTTCCTGCAATCTCCTTCAGATTTACCCTGTACCGCCCCGCCATGGGGCTTGCTCACCGCGGTGGACATGACCCAAGGCAAAATTCGCTGGCAAGTTCCGCTCGGCTCCATGCAGGATTTTGGCGGCAAACAGCCGCCCGTCCCGGCGGGATCGATCAACCTCGGCGGCCCCATCGCGACTGCAGGAGGTTTGATTCTTATCGCCAGCACGTTTGATCCTTTCATTCGCGCTTTCGATATCGA
Organism: uncultured Acidobacteriaceae bacterium; assembly: GCA_963801885.1. GTDB lineage: Bacteria > Acidobacteriota > Terriglobia > Terriglobales > Acidobacteriaceae > Sulfotelmatobacter. Next base: position 580,393 of record CAWDGL010000004.1, on the reverse strand, counting down.
AACAGGCAAAGAATTGTGGAAGGCGCAATTACCCGCGAGCGGGCACGCAACTCCCATGACTTATCGATTGGGCGCAAACGGAAAACAGTACCTGGTAATCGCGGCCGGCGGACATCCTAAAATCACCGAAGAATCACTCAGCGATGCGCTCGTCGCCTTCACCTTGCCCTGATCGCAGCGTGAGTTTAGCTCCCCCGAAAAAGCCATCGCACTTAAGCGGCTTTACCACTATTCTTGTATTGGCGCTTCAGTTCGAACAACGGCGAGGAGAAAAGTTGTGCAGAAACGAAAGCTTGGAAACAGCAATCTGGAAGTCTCAGCCATAGGATTTGGCTGCATGGGAATGAGCTTCGGCCTAGGGCCAGCGAAAGACAAGCAGGAGATGATTTCTCTGCTGCATGCAGCCGTCGATCGAGGAGTCACCTTCTTCGATACCGCCGAAGTCTACGGTCCGTTCGTGAACGAAGAACTCGTCGGTGAAGGCCTCGCTCCATTTCGCGGCAAAGTCGTCATCGCGACGAAATTCGGCTGGGAAGGCAATCCTGAGGAGGGCGGCAAGTGGAGCGCTCTGAATAGCCGTCCGGAGCACATCAAGCAGGTGGCAGAAGCATCGCTCAAGCGCCTGAAGATCGATGCCATCGATCTTTACTACCAACATCGTGTCGACCTCAACGTGCCAATCGAAGATGTTGCGGGTGCAGTAAAGGAACTGATTCAGGAAGGTAAGGTGAAGCACTTTGGGTTGTCGGAAGCGGCCGCAAAAACCATTCGCCGCGCCCACGCGGTTCAGCCCGTCACCGCCCTGCAGAGTGAATACTCGCTGTTCTGGCGAGAGCCCGAAGAGACGGTGATGCCCACGCTCGAAGAGCTTGGCATTGGCTTCGTTCCGTTTAGCCCGCTGGGCAAGGGCTTTCTGACCGGCAAGATCGACGAAAATACAAAGTTCGATAGCACCGACTTCCGCAGCATCGTGCCCCGGTTCAGCCCAGAGAATCGCAAGGCGAACCAGGCTCTCGTCGATATGGTGAGTTCTTTCGCAAAAACGAAAAAAGCGACTCCTGCGCAAATCGCGCTCGCCTGGCTGCTGGCAAAGAAGCCTTGGATCGTTCCCATCCCAGGCACAACCAAACTGGCTCGACTGGAGGAGAATTTGGGGGCGGAAAAAGTTGAACTCACCTCCGACGATGTCCGCGCCCTCGAAGAAGCCTCCTCAAAGATCAAGCTCGAAGGCGCTCGTTATCCGAAGTTCCATCAACAGTTGGTGGGCCGCTGAGCGCCGCGCCCTTCTGTACTAGAAACTAAGTCGCAGCGCTAGCTGCAGCATGCGCTGATTATTATTTCCATTTGGCCAATCAGCCAATGACAGAACCCACATAGACATCGCCTAAAGAGACATTCAAACATTTGGCGTTACGCATCAAGTGCGTCTAGCGACATAAGCTCTCCGACACGTTAGTTCCTGATCTTCCGCGATGCGGGAAGGCGGGTTTTGTCCGATCGTGTTTTTGTCGCGTCTGCTATTTCTTCCATGCAGTCGATGCATCTTCCCTACTGGCCTGCTTGTTCCACCCGTGGAAAGGCGAGAGGTCACCCGCATTCCATGCCTCGCGGAGTCCAGGAGTACTCAGATCCCAGTCTGGGCGGATTTCACTCGTCACGACGCGCAGGTCGTGCCAAAGATCGATCACCGACGGACGGCCCCAGAACCAGTAGCCGTTATAGACGCTGTAGATCACGCCGCCCGGCTTGAGGACGAGCGTATGCGGGATCATCGGATTGTGCTCGGGGTCGGTGTACTCCTGGATGTCGAGATCCTTCTGAATCGTTCGCTCAGGATCCGAGAAGAAGGTCCACTGGGCTCCGACTGACGCGCGGAACTCCTGCAGAGTATGGTGATCGTCGGTCGCGATCGTAGCGATCTGAGTGTACGCCACCGCAATCCCCGGATAGAACGCAGCGAGTTCCAGATGCTGCTGGTGCTCCTTCGGGCAATAGTGGCCGCGCGCGAGCGTGAGGATTAGCGGATCATCGCCCTGTAGCTCGCTGAGTTTGCGCAATGTGCCCGTGTGATCGGGCAGTTCGTAGTTGGGGAAAAGGCCTCCAGGCACAATATCAGAACGCATGATTGGACTCCTTCCGTTTCTCTCTCATTGCCTACCAACGACGAGCGGGGGCGGCACCATCCACGTGGAGTATCTCTCCGCTCACGTGGCCTGCCTGTGCCAGGTAAAGCACGGCATCGACGATATCCTTGACCGTCGCCTTTTTCATAGCCGGCTGCAACGTCGAGTCGGTGGGATCATTCTGGTGCATCGGTGTATCCACTTCGCCGGGGGCTACGGCATTAAAGCGAATACCGTCTTTTGCATACTCGATTGCCAGATTCTGGGTTGCTGAATTCAAGCCACCCTTCGTAATCATGGAAATCGAGCCATTTACGCCCGCAATTGGCCGATCGGCAAGCGCCGCAGTAATGCTCACAACGCATCCCGATTTTTGTTTCAGCATCTCCTTTACAGTGCGCTGAGTCATGTAGAAGAATCCAAGCAGATTAATAGAGACCAGGGCATCGAAGTCCTGGGTAGTGAAGTCAGTGAATGGCTTTTTTAGGAAGATGCCAGCGTTATTTACCAGAACGTCGACGGTTCCGAAGTTATTGACCGCTGCCTCGACGGCATCGACAGCAGTTTGCTGCTTGCCAATGTCGCCATCAAGCAGAACCAGGCTGTCCGAGCTCGTCAGCTTTCGATTGCCTTCGCGAGACGTCGCGACGACGTTATAACCTTCTTTCAAGAACCCCTCGACTAAACCCGCGCCGATACCCCCCGATGCTCCGGTTATGATTGCTGTTTTCTTGCCCGACATAAACAACCTTCCAGTTCAAAGGCTCGAATCCAATACACCGCTGGGCACCGTCCCCCTCAAAAGTAGCTTTACCCTGCTCGTCGCGCCGCAGAGCCCTGGCGTGAAGAACCGACGAATCCTTGGACGAGTGCTGCAATTTCGTCTGCGGCGGTGTCCAAGGCGAAGTGCCCGCCATCGACGATGTGGACTTCGGCTTTGGGGACATCGCGGCGATAGGACTCCGGCTCGGAGGGATCGAACGAAGATTCGTACTTGCCCCAGATCACCAGCAGTCGCGGTTGCTTCTCGCGCATCCATGCTTGCCATTTCGGGTAAGAATCGACGTTGGTGCGGTAGTCGTAGAAGAGGTCGCTTTGAATTTCAGCCTGGCCGGGCTGATTTATAAAATAAAATTCGTCGGTCCAGAGATCGGGGTCGTGGCGTTCTACATTGGGGTCGTTCCCCGCGTGGCGGGCCTTCGTGGTTGCTAGCGACAGAAGATTTGTGCGCAGCGCGCTTTCGTTGGGAGCACGATCGTTCCAAAAGGCGCGCCGCGTTTTCCAGTTCTCGCCGAGGCCGGTGTTGTGTGCTACCGCGTCCTGGACGATGAGAGCTTCGACTCGGTCCGGGTGAGCCAGGATCATGCGAAAGCCGACGGGGCCACCGTAATCCTGCATGTAGAGCGTGTAGCACGAGAGACCGAGCGCTTCGGTGAAGTGATTCATGATTTCCGCGAGGTGATCGAAGGTGTACGCGAATTTTTTCGGGTCCGGCCAGTCGCTGTGACCGAAGCCGGGGTAGTCGGGCGCGACAAGATGATAGCGATCGGAAAGGCGGGTGAAGAGCGGCTCGAACATCCGCGAAGAAGACGGCAAACCGTGCAGCAAGAGAATCGTCGGGCCGTCTTTCGGACCAGCCTCTCGGTAGAAAATTGACAGCCCATCGATCTGTGCGGTGCGATAAAAAGTCGGATACTTCATGGTTTGTTCCTTTCCATTGACCTGAGCGAACAATTGGAATGATGCGAGCACCATAGAAACCATCAGCTTCATGCAGAAGAGCTCGCAAGGATGAATCTGAACGGGGAGCTGTGAAAATGTGCACTGGCTTCGCTCCGTTTACGTTTAGGCCCGCCCACCAGTCCTGTAGATAGGACCTTTCGCGGCGCGCCCACCTAAGGGTTTCTGTTCTGCTCTAGCTTTTCAACATCAAGGTGCATAACGAGTAAAGACAAGGTCGCTCTCTTTCGTCTTCTCGTGGCAGGGGAAGCAGCTTTTCATAAACGCCGCGTCGCCAGGTTTGCCGTCCGCGAAGTGACCGAACCCCCAGCCGCCAGTTGCCGCGTACTTGGTTGAGTCCTTGACCATAAACTGAATGTTCGTGGGTGCGCCGGGAACAAAAGATTGAACCTGGCCAAAGACTTTATTGTTTTCGTCCGACGGGACGTTACGGTAGTGCAAAGCAGCAATGATCGTGCCGTCGGGAAATGGAAGCTTCCCTGCCCGGAAGGCCTTGATCGCTACATCGTTGCCCAGGACGGCGCCTAGACTGTTCAGATTGCCGGCTTCATGGGCCGAAGAGATCCACTGCCATTGGCGATAGCCGGAAGGGATTTCGGTAACGTAGGGGGCTGATTGCCCGTCCGCGTGACCGGGGGCAGGGCCAACGAGCGCGACAAGGCCGACGGTTGTTGCAAGTGCAATCAAGAAAAACGTGAGGTGTTTCATAATGTTCTCCTTTCCCAAGTTTCTTCAACCATTGTTCGGAGCTGGCGGGACCGGACAATCAAGTCATTACGCGTTCTGAAGGTGCAGCATGCAAAGAGGCCATTTATGAGATGACTTCGCCTAAGGTTGGTACCCATCCGCCATCCACTTTGCGAATAGCTCAATGCGAGCCTGTGGCCAGGGACCTTCTCCTCTCGGGGGCGGGGGCGGCATTACCGCGCCACCGATTCCCCGAATGCGGTCGTAAATGGCGGCCCCGTGCGTCTTGACGTCATCATAACTTCCCAGGTTGAACGCTTTGCTCATGCCTCGAATGTCCCGCTCCGTAAAAAGCGGGCGAATGTCCACTTCAAAGCTCGTCAGGTTTCGTCATAGTTCCTCTCAGCCATTCGATAATACGTATCCGGCGCTCGCGCCTCATGACTCTAAACCGGAGCGCCGGTTTTCACCATTCATTCAGCCGTCTGGCTATGCTCCGTCGATCGATCACCCCAGCAACTTGCCCGCGAGCCAGTAATCGACACTGAACTTTCCCGGACCGGAGCAGATCAGCCAGATAAAGAAGAGCGCGTACAGAACTTCCGGGAGGTAAAGGAAATCGTCGAGCCAGTTGAGTGGTGAAAGTCCCCTAGGCAAGGTGGAAATCGCGCTGGTCAGGGTAGCGACAATCATGTCGATCAGCAAAGCCACGCAGGCTGGACTAGATAGAAATCCCACGGCCACCAAGGATCCACAAACGAACTCGACACCCGCCACGAAATAAGCCGTCTGATGGGGAAACGGGACTTTGGCCTTAACGAGCGTGTCGTAAACAGGTTTCGTGCCACCGGCAACAAACAATTTGTTTGCTCCGGAGATAGCGAAGAACAACCCGATCGAAACGCGTACCAGCACGATGGCATATTGTTCCAACTCACCGCTTCCCTGCAGCGCAAACTGGACCAACCCTTTCCACTCCATCTCTTGTCTCTCCATCCATGGGAAACGCCGGTCCCGGTTTCCCCCCGATTCTTATGCCGCTGAAACCACTTTCTTCCTCTCTTCGAGTGCCGGTAGAAGAAGTTTCAGAAGCGCTTGATCAGAGAACGGGTTCTGCCCCGAGATCAGCTCGCGATCTTGAATGACATAGCTCGACCATGGAGCGAGCACAGTTACCGCACCGCCCGCCGTACTCAAGGCGAAGTCCGGGTAGAAGAGAACCTTACCACCAATCTCAAGCGGTTCCCGCTGCTGCTCTTCCGCTGTCGAAAAGATAGTCATCTTATATCCAGAATAGATCCAGCCTTGAGCCTTTGCGTGTGCTCCGGCCGCGTCGCCCGCCGCCAGCGCGGCGACCACCTCCGTCGAATTCGGAAGCGCCGAGAGCAGTGAAATCGGGCCGTGGCAAAGCACTGCCGTAGGCTTGGATGTTTGATGAAAGTGTCTGAACACAGTGCCAGCGTCGGGATCATCGAGCAGATCGATCATCGGGCCATGGCCGCCAGGGACGAAAACAGCGTCATATTGATCCAGGCCCGATGCAACGACATCCGCGATGCGGCTTGGATCTCTGAGCCCAGTCAGGCCATCGCGGAATAGCATATAGTCCTGAAGCTTGGCCGCGTCCCCGCCGAAGAAATCGGCGACTTCTGAATGCACATCCACTTGCGGCGTGTTGCCTTTCGGGTTGGCGAAAGTGATTTCGTAGCCCTCCTTCATCAGGGCGCGAACCGGAACCGTCAGCTCGTTGAGATAGTAGCCGGCGCCGGTATAAACCTTGCCATCCTTCAAGGGCAAGCCGCGTCCGCTGGAGACTAGCACTAAGACTTTTCCTTTTGTTGCCATTTTGTTCTCCTTTGAAATCTCCTTTGTACGCCACAGCAGCAAGCTCCCAACCGGGTAGTTGTTCGCAATGCTATCAAGCAGATCTAACGCCTGGTCATCCTTCCAGACAAATTTCCGCTGGAACTTTGGAATTTTGACCTCGCCCTTATTGATTCCTGAAATTAGCGTGCTGATGAGCTCAACTTCGGTGCTGATACGGGTTGAAGCCTTTTTCTCCATCGACCGCTCCTGATGTCATTGCTTTGGGCGACGGCTTAGATTATCACTACACGGCAATATTCTCCGATTGCGTTGGCAACTTCATAGGATCACCGATTGAACCGAATCGAAGTCCTGGAGCCGGCACTTCTTCTGGTATAATGTAGGTACGTTGCTACATCGAGGGACCTGGAGACCATGAGCATTACAAAACTGTCGAGTCGAGACTTTAATCAGGATACGAGCAGGGCGAAGAGAGCCGCTAAGCGAGGTCCCGTTTTCATCACGGATCGAGGTCGTCCGTCCCACGTGCTGCTCACGGTGGAGGAGTATCAAAGGATTACTGGAGGGCAGAAGAGTGTTCTGGACTTATTGGCGATGCCAGCTGCCGCTGAGATTGAATTTGAGCCGCCTCGTCTGCGGGGAAACCTCCACGAGCCGGCGGACCTGAGCTGATGTACATCCTTGATACCAACGTAATTTCAGAATTAAGAAAAGCGAAGAAGACGCATCCAAACGTCAGGAAATGGGCCGAACGCGTATCCTCAGCGAGTCTCTACATCTCGGTCATTTCAGTGCTGGAGTTGGAGATCGGAATTCTTCTCGTCGAACGTCGCGACAACCAGCAAGGCGCGATCCTTCGTGCGTGGATGGATCTTCACGTGTTGCCCACATTCTCAGGCCGCATCCTTGCGATTGACACCGACGTCGCGCGGCGATGCGCGACGCTTCACATACCGAATCCGCGCTCCGATCGTGACGCCCTCATCGCAGCCACAGCCCTGGTGCACGGTCTGACCGTCGCGACCAGGAACGTAGCCCACTTTGAGCGTACGGGAGCCGGTGTCCTCAACCCTTGGGAAGCTTGAGCAGTTTTTCGTGCAGTCCTTTCAGTTCGGTTGTTGCAGCTCATGCCCTTGGGAATCCGAACATCAACCACGACTGATTAGCTACCCAATGCGGGTACAGCTCCGTCATCTGATCGAACAGTTCATGGTCGGACTTCGCGGTTTTCTGCAGCCGCTCGAAGTCCTCGAGGTAACGCTTGGTGTCCTGGATGGTCGAGGGAGAGTCAGGCGCGCCAGTCTTCTTGTGACCGGCGACACAGCCCCGAAGGCCTCAAGAGAACACCGTTGAAATCCGCCTCCCATCCGGCCCGAGTGTTAACCGTAGGTGAGGGTAGTGCTCTGTCCGACTTCGATGATATAGCCGTCAGGATCGCGGATGTAGCAGCGTATCTCGCCGTATTTGGGAATCGGCTCCGTGATGAACTCCGCTCCTCGACTTTTCCACAATTTGTAGCACGCTTGAATATCCGCAACGCGGAAATTCATAAAGCTGTTGATGTGATTCGGGTCGGGGACGCTGAGGGTTACCGTCGGCTTGTCCGGAGTCGGGCCGCCTCCAACGTTCAGAATCATCCAGATATTCGCAAGCTGAAGGTACGGAGGTGCGTTGCCGTCACCCATGCTCAGAATGCGAGCGCCGAAGACCTTTTCGTAGTAGCGAGCCGATCGCTCGACGTCGGCCACAGTGAGAAAATGCGCGATGCTGATTCCCTCGCGCGGGGGCATCTCATAGCTCTTCTGTTCGATTTGTATCGCGTTCATTGATGGCTCCTTTCGATACGGTGTTCATTACAAATACGGTGACCCGAGCCCCGCTCCCATTCACAAACAATCGATCGACGCTGGCTAGTGCAGCAGCGATTCCCAATTGGCTGGAACTCTGCCTGCCGGTCCAGGTAATGGTTGATCCTCCGGATGGGAATGTGGCGGAAGCAACTCCACACCCTTGATCATCTCCCGCTTTTCGTAATCGTAGAACCAATCCTCACCCGGCTCAAAGCTGGCAATGATAGGATGCCCCGTTGTCGCCGCATGTTTGGACGCATGCTGGCTCGGAGAACTGTCGCAGCAACCGATGTGCCCGCACTTCGCACACCGGCGCAGATGAAACCACCAGCCTTTCGGTGACGCCAGGCACTCGACACACCCATTGCCACTCGGCTTCGAAGCGGGGTCAATTCCGCGCTGGCCTCTTTTCATTCCCAATTTTCCTTTCTTCTCTCGGCGAGCAAGCTTCGCTTCGGGTGCGTTCAATCCGGAATACCCTGAGTTCTTAACCGCGTCGGACGCGATTGTCCTCCGTGACCATTCAGCCAGAACAAAACGGGCCGCGCAATTGGACGATGGTATTGCCCATACTTTCGTATCGACTGCTACCCCTTCATTGCCCGAGGCACATGGATTTCCTCCCTCCAGCGAGTCTTGATAACCGATCAACGCGAAGGAAACTTCCTCCCGCACACTCGTAAAAATGTGCCGTCAATACTATGGTCCAATTGCTTTACTCCCTTGATCTCTGGCTTAATCAGGATCGTTCGAGATACACGCTGATCGGGCTTAGGAAATTCTTCTTGAGGGAGAACATACCATGTCTGAAGTTCGGGCGAAATCTGTGGCGCAAGAACAACAAGAACGGAAGATCGAAATAGGCACAGCCGTGAAACGTATCCGCGGCTTCACCATCGTTGCGACGGCCGTGGCAGTGCTCGCCGTCCTCGGCGCGGTGGTCCTTTTCGCGCAAGGCCAAAACAACGACAAGTACTCGCTGGTATCGCCGGGCGGGATTGCGTTTTCCGATTTCAGGGGATACGAGGACTGGGCAGTCATCTCTTCTGCTCGAACCGACGAAAGGCTCAAGGTGATCGTTGGCAATCCGACGATGATCAAGGCGTTCAAGGCCGGCGTTCCGGGCAACGGCCAGCCGTTCCCGGATGGCTCTATGGTCGCGAAGCTCCAGTGGACGCCGAAGAAGAGTACGGAGGCTCCCTTCGCCGTGGAAGTGCCAGACGTCTTTTCCCAGGCCTTCGTCATGGAAAAGGACAGCAAGAGGTTTTCGAAAAGCGGCGGGTGGGGATACGCCGTGTTTAACTACGATGCCGCATCGGACAAGTTCACGCCCGATCCCAAGAGTTTCTCAGATTGCGGATACGCGTGCCACACTCCAGTGCGGGCGAAGGACTACATCTTCCATCCGTACCAGAAGCGTTGAGCCACTGCGTGCTTCGAAATAAAGTGCGCGGCGCCGCCGAGTGACCATCAAACCTGCAGCCCAACGTTGTCCTCTATCTAATCGGGCATGTGTACCGCGCCTAAATTACCAGGAGCGCTATATGCGAAATGAAACAACAGCAGTGATGAGACGATCACAACCAGGCGCGGTTGCAGCGCATCAGCCAGGCCAAGACGTTTTCAAATCGGTCTTGTCCGAAGACATCAGCTGGAAGCCCTTCGCGGCGTTCCCGCCTTCGGTCCGCCTGGCTGTCATCGTGGGTCAGCCTTCGGAAGCCGGACCCTACACGATCAGGGTCCGAGTGCCCCATGGCGTTAAGCTGATGCCCCACCGACACCCGGAGGACCGTGTCTATACGGTAATCTCGGGCGTTTTCTACATCGGTCTGGGCGAGCAGTTCAATCCGGAAAAGCTGGAGGCATATCCGCCCGGAAGCGTCATCGTCCTGCCGGGCAATACGTCCCATTTCCACTGGGCCAAATCCAGTGAGTACATAACGCAAGTGACCGCGATTGGGCCGCTTGGGCTTGAATACGTCAGTGCGAATGACGATCCAAGAAGCCACAACTCTTAGTTGGGTGCGTCGTCGTGCGACGGAAAAGTCCTCGTCGCAGCGATGTCAACTTCGCTGATAAACTCTTTTCCGCGATGCCCTATCAGTTTGGCGGACACTTGGAGAAATCCGGCGGCAATTCCGTGGCAGCCTGACCGACGCAGAATCGACCGATGAAGCCCGATCCGACGAACACAGCCGAAGTAGCACGTAGATCGCCTGCCCTCGCGCAGGCTGTAGCCGCGCCGCTCACTCGTGCCGCGATCTTCGTGGTCGCAACGCTGAATCCGGGCTCTGAAAATCGCGCCACCCTGCGCTCGCTCTGCGGAGATCTTGCCGCACTGGTGCGGGCTGTGGAATTTCGCGATCTGGAGGGTGGCCTTTCCTGCGTTATCGGTTTTGGGGCAGACGTATGGGATCGCCTCTTCGGGCAGCCGCGGCCGGCGGAATTGCATCCCTTCCGGGAGATTCTTGCCGGAGCGCGCCATGCAGTCTCAACCCCAGGCGACTTGCTATTCCACATCCGGGCCAAGCGCATGGACCTGTCGTTCGAACTGGCCACGCAGATTATGACGCGACTCGGGAATGCCGTTTCCCCGGTGGACGAGGTGCAGGGCTTCCGTTACTTCGACGAACGCGATCTACTGGGCTTTGTCGACGGGACGGAGAATCCGAGGGGCGCGGCGGCGGCGGACGCCGTACTTATTGGAGATGAGGACCCTACGTTTGAAGGCGGCAGCTATGTCATCGTCCAGAAATATCTCCACGATCTCGGCGCCTGGAATGCGCTTTCCACCGAAGCACAGGAACGCATCATTGGCCGCACCAAGCTTTCCGATATCGAATTGGACGACTCCGTCAAGCCAACCTCAGCGCACAGCGCACTCACCACCATCGTCGAGAACGGCAAGGAGATCAAGATCCTGCGTGATAACATGCCCTTCGGCCGGCCGGGTTATGGTGAATTTGGCACTTACTTCATCGGCTACAGCCGTTCACCCCGCACCATCGAGCAGATGCTCGAGAACATGTTCATCGGACGACCACCCGGCAACTACGACCGCCTGCTCGACTTCAGCCGAGCCGTCACCGGAAACTTGTTCTTCGTGCCCTCGGCGACATTTCTGGAGAACGTGACCGAAGACCAAACCCAGTCTGAGGCTGCGGAATCTCCTGCGGCACCGGGGAAGGCCGAACCCTCTTCATCCATTCCACCGGTGCGCGACGGTTCGCTCGGCATCGGTTCTCTCAAAGGGGACATACGACATGAATAATCTCCATCGCGAGCTTGCCCCCATTTCCGATTCCGCGTGGGCTCAGATCGAAGAGGAAACGTCACGCACGCTCAAGCGCTACCTTGCCGGACGCCGCGTCGTCGACCTGAAGGGCCCGACCGGTACCGCGCTTTCTGCGGTCGGCACCGGCCACTTGCGGACGATCGCCGCACCGGCGAAAGGCATCGTCGCGAGCCAACGCGAGGTGAAGGCTTTAGTCGAACTACGTGTTCCGTTCGAACTGGATCGCAAAGCAATCGACGATGTCGATCGGGGCGCGAACGACTCGGACTGGCAACCCGCGAAGGACGCCGCGCGACAGATCGCCTTTGCCGAGGATGCCGCCATATTCGACGGGTATGCCGCTGCCGGTATCGGAGGCATCCGCCAAGGAACCAGCAACCCGATCAAGACGCTGCCCGCTGACGTGCGCGAGTACCCAGATGCGATTGCTCAAAGTTTGAGCCGGTTACGTCTCGTCGGGGTCAATGGCCCCTATGCCGTACTGCTCGGCGCTGACGCCTACACCGCTCTCGCCGAAACTAGCGACCACGGATACCCCGTGTTGGAGCACGTCAAACGCCTGGTCAAAGATCAAATCATCTGGGCGCCCGCCATCGCCGGCGCTTTCGTGCTAACCACTCGTGGTGGTGATTTCGAATTGCACATCGGCCAGGACGTCTCCATCGGCTACCTCAACCACAACGATGCCGCAGTCCGCCTGTACCTGCAGGAGACATTCACTTTCCTTCTGCTCACGACCGAGGCCGCTGTCGCTCTGGTGACTCCCCTGAAGGCGAAGAAGACTTGAAGCTTACTCCCTTTACCTCTGGTTGATCGCAATCGTCAAGATGCACGTCGATCGAGCTTAGAAACTCTTTTCTGCGAGGGAGAACACACTATGAGCAAGCACCTCGAATCGCTGTACCAGAATCTTCTTAACGGCAAGTTACCCCACAACCTCAGTTGGAGCGAGGCTGTCGAACTGGTCGAGCATCTGGGCGGTGAGGTCCAACCGCATGGAGGCGATGAATTTGTGTTCCGCCTCGGCGACCAACGCGTGTTTTTCAAGCGGCCGACCACTCATGATCTTGGCGAGGAGGAAGTTTCTCGGCTGCGTAAATTCCTGAAGAAGCCCGCACCGGGTTCACAGGCAGAAGAAACTGCGCAGCCCGGACGGATGATCGTCGTCATCGACCACCACGCCGCGCATGTTTACCACGATCTCGGTGGAAGTCGTCCAGCAGACGAACACAAGGTGCACCCTTACGATCCTTACAATTTCCATCATCACCTGATTCATCGAAAAGAAGCGCACTACCGGGGCGAGCGCGTACCTGAAGAGGATTCGTTTTACGAGGAGATCGCGAAAGATATCACTCCGGCAAATGAGATCGTCCTGATCGGTCACGCCACTGGAAAAAGCAACGCCGCCGACTTCTTGAAAGAATACTTGAAGACCCATCATCCCGACATTTCTCGACGGGTCATCGCAACCGAAAACGCAGACCTCTCGGCAGTGACCGAGCCGCAAATTGAGGCCCTGGCAAAGCGACATATGATCCCAGTCGTCTAACCGTGTGGTTCGTAACCGCAATCACCCCCCAAAGAATCGCGTGTCCCCGCGGGTGTAATTTGCTGTGACGGACGCACCTCGAGCAGGTTCGAGTACTCCTCGGGGGATTTCGAATCTTTCCGACCCCACTCCCGCTGTCTGATCGCTCTAAGCAATCCGAGAAAATAACAGTTTGCAATTTCCAGTTTGGTTAGACCGACCTCGCGACAAGGAAGAGGCCCGGAGAAATAGACCTCACTCCTGCAACACTTAACTTTATTAATCAATGCTAATGGCAGACGCCAAGCCCTTCTGGTCTGCTCTCCACCACTGGTTAACCCTAGCGGACAGAGAAGATTATGAATATCGAAGAGGATCGATTTACAGGAATATCAGCGCGATGTATCGGATTAAGGATATTGGGTAAATTATTAAAAGAAAATGATTTTGGTGGCCAGGGAGGGAGTTGAACCCCCGACGCCAGCCTTTTCAGGGCTGCGCTCTACCACCTGAGCTACCTGGCCACTTTTTACTCGCGGTCCACGGGCCGCGAACATCGATCGCTTCACGCTGAATGGGGCGGGATTCGCAACCGAACCAAATTTCTCCGCTGCGGATGCGTGTGGGACGCTCCCGATTATAACAACCGGTTTCATTTCCCTCAACGTGCAGCGTCGCATCTCTCGATGCTCGCGACTAACAATTTCCACCGCGGAGTTGAGCGACCCCTGGCCTAATTGTCCTACCCGTCCTGGACGAAAGTCCGCCGCGAAAAAATTCTGGCGAGACTTCCGTCGCGTTGCGTTTATGCGAAGCCCTTGACGAACTCCACTAAACTACGCAGCGCGATGCCCGACGGTCCTTTCGCAATCCACGGCTTCGGTTCTTCCATCCATGCCGTGCCCGCAATATCGAGATGAATCCACGGCGTCTCTTCGGCAAATTCTTTCAGGAACATCGCCGCGGTAATAGCGCCGCCCCATCGCCCGCCTGTATTCATAATGTCGGCGATCGATGAGCGAATCTGTTCTTTGTATTCATCGTCCAGCGGCAAGCGCCACATTTTTTCGCCGGCTTTCACGTTCGCGCTGTGGAAGCGGTTGTACATGTCGTCGTCGTTGGCGAAAATTCCTGCATTGTTGAAACCGAGCGCCACTACAACCGCTCCCGTCAGCGTGGCGGCATCCACCAAGTGCGTGCAGCCGAGTTGCCGCGCGTAGTGCAACCCATCGGCCAGCACCAGTCGGCCTTCCGCATCCGTATTAATAATTTCAATCGATTTCCCCGACATGGCGATTTGAACGTCGCCCGGCTTCTGCGCTTTTCCCGACGGCATGTTTTCGCTGGCGCAGACAATGCCAATCACTCTTACTTTCGGCTTCAGCAGCGCAATCGCTCGCATCACGCCGATCATGGTCGCGCCCCCGGCCATATCGTATTTCATCTTCTCCATGCCATCGGCTGGCTTGATCGAAATGCCGCCGGTGTCGAACGTAATTCCCTTTCCCACCAATCCCAGCATCGGCTTCTCGGGCGCGCCCGCCGGCTCATAGCGCATCACGATAAGCGCCGGCGGCTCGTCCGATCCCTGGGCAACACTCCAGAAAGCTCCCATTTTCATTTCTTTGATTTTGTCGCCGTCGAAAACTTCGCACTTCAATCCAACTTCGGCGCACATCTTCTTCGCCCGCTCTGCGAGAATTGTCGGCGTCATGCGATTGGAAGGTTCGTTAACCAAATCGCGCGTAAAGTTTTGCGATTCGCCGATGATCTGCGCCTCACTCGCCGCCTTTTCGAGCGCGGATTTATCGCCGCTCGCCACCACCGTGATCGCGTCAATCTTCTGGTCTTTGCGATCACTGCGATAGTAATCAGGATCGAAATTGCCCACGTGCGCTCCCTCCACAATCGCGCGCACGGCCTCTTCGGCGGGCACGTTGGGCGGAGCCACAAAAGCAAAGCTGCGAATTCCGCGCGACTTCAGCGCGCGCACCGCGACTCCAGCCAGACGGCGTAAGTCGTAAGCGGAAAACTTCTTCGCGCTCCCACCACTGATCAGCAGCAGCCGCTTCGCTTTCAAGCCGCTGGGCTTGTGCAGCAGATTCGTCTCAAATGACTTTCCGGCGACTTCCCCACTGGCCAGTAAATCGGCGGCAAACGATTGCACCGCGGAATCGTTCGTCCCGACTTTGAGTTGGGGTTTTTTATTTTTGTCTTTTTCATTAGCCGCAGGCTCGGCGCTATCGAGCACAACGGCGACAAGACATTCAGTTTCCAGTTCGGCGGGCGTGGATAAAGAGATGGTCGTTTTCATAATTTTCGTGAACATCCAGTATCGTCGGGAGTGAGGGATAAGCGCAAGCGGCTTCCCGACTCAAAGCCAATACCCGCGCCGTTTTAGAACGGCATCCCCGCCGCCGCCAGCAAATCCTGACGATCCCCACAAGATGACGCTATCCAACTCCCTGCGATATGATTCGATCCCAAAGCGCAAACGAGGTTTTATTTCATGAAATTTCGGTGGCTTATTTTATTTTTCCCGATGCTTTCGCTAATCGTGCTTTCTGTGGCCGTGCAGCAACATGCGGCGGCGCAACCCGCCCCAATTGCCACTCCCGCTTCGCAAACGTCGCTCGCCGCAACCACGCCGAACTCTGCAGAAGCGGCAACCATTCCCGACACCACGCTGGCTATCAATTCCGATAAGCCCATGTCGGAACGCGTCGTGCACTATGAAATCGATGCGAAATATAACGCCTCCACACATACCGTCGACGCCACCGAAGTTCTCACCTATCACAACCTCACCGGCCGGGCCCTCGATCACTTCCCTTTCCATCTTTATCAGAATGCGTTTCAGCCTACGTCGACCTGGGTGCGCGAGGCCAAAATTCAAGGCAGCCGCGACACCGCGTATGACAAGTGGACCGAAAAAGAATATGGCGCGGAAACCATTAAGAGTCTCGAAGTCGTCGGCCAGGGCGATCTCACGCGTCAGCTGCAATACATCGCGCCCGATGATGGCAATAAAGATGACAAGACCGTCATCGATCTGCGCGTCGCCAAACCGATCGCTCCCGGCGCCTACGTTCAATTCAAGATTGCCTTTCAGACGAAGTTTCCCGAAACCCAGGCGCGCTCCGGATGGAAGCGCGACTTCGTACTCGGCGGACAGTGGTTTCCAAAAGTTGGCGTCTGGTGGCACGGAGCCTGGAATTGCCATCAGTACCACGCCACCACCGAATTCTTTGCCGACTTCGGCGTCTACGACGTAAAGCTGACCACGCCCCAGAATGAACTCGTCGGCGCCAGCGGAGTGCTGGTCAACGAAACCAATAATTCCGACAACACAAAAACTTACACCTATCACGGCGACGACATCCACGATTTCGCCTGGACCGCGAGTCCGCGCTACAAAGTCCGTGAAGGCGTCTATCAGGCGCAGATGGGACCGGTGAAGTTACGCTTTCTGATGCAGCCCGCGCACTGGGGCCAGGCCGAACGTCACGAGCGAATCATTCGCGAAACGCTCGATCACTTTGAGAAATGGTACGGACCGTATCCCTACAAAACCTTGACCGTGGTCGATCCCGAGCCCGATTCAGCAGCCGGCGGCATGGAGTACCCAACCTTCATCACAGGAGACTCGAACTGGTTCATGCCTGCCGGCTTGTACTTGCCGGAAGTAGTGTTGGAGCATGAATTCGGTCACCAATACTGGTACGGCATGGTGGCCACGAACGAATTTGAAGACGCCTGGATGGACGAGGGCATCAACAGCTACACCGAAGTAAAAGTTCTGGATTCGATTCTCGGCAAAAACACTTCCATCATGAACATCGCTGGCCTCACCGTGGGTGAACGCGAAGAACAGCGGCTGGGTTATATCAGCGCAGCCGATCGCGATCCCATCGCGCAGAAAGCCTACGACTATTACAGCTTTGGATCGTACGGCGGAATCACCTACGGCAAGACTGCCAGCGTTCTGCTCACCCTCGAAGGCATCATCGGCGAAGACACAATGGCGAACGCGATGCGCGCGTACTTCATGAAATACCGCTTCACCCATCCCACAAAAGAAGATTTTCTGAAAACCATCGAAGAAGTTTCCGGCAAAGATCTACGCTGGTATTTCAACCAGGCAATCTACGGAACGCAGGTCATGGACTATGAAATCCTCAAAATCGATTCCTTCCCCATGAACTGGTACGAAGAAAAGAACGGGAAAAACGAGAAAGATAAAGACACGATCTATCAATCCTACGTGTCGCTCGGCCGCAAGGAAGACTTCGTGATGCCGGTCGAGGTGGAAATCAAGTTCGATAACGGCGAAAAGATCCGCGAGCATTGGGACGGACAGAGTCGCTGGACCAGATTCAGTTACCAAAAAAAAGCAAAAGTAGTTTCCGCTGAACTCGATCCCGACCACACCGTGCAAATCGATCGCAACGATTTCAACAACAGCTTCGTGGTCGAGGCGAATCCCAAGCCCACGCACAAATTGTCAAACTACTGGCTATTTGTGACGCAGTGGCTAAGCCAGGCGATTGCGTGGTGGGCAGTGTAGCGCCACGTATTCAGGGCTCAACCAGGAACTTCCTGATAAGCGACTTGGCATGAATCATCGAGAGGAAAACGAATGAACGAAAAGCAGGGTATTCTGCGTAGCGGCCTTTCCATGGTCGGCCACAATAAGCGTTATATTTTCTGGTTCTGGTTGTTGAATCTCACCCTGGCCGAGTTCGGCACATCCGCCTTCCGCAAGAGTGCGCACGCTATCCTCGACCACAGCTTCGCCGCCAATCGACTGCTGCACGGCTTCGACCTCTCCGTGATGATCGGCCTGTTTATGAGGCCTGAGTTTGGACAAACTTCCGCAATGACGACTCCTGCTCTTTATTTTGGCTGCCTGTTTTTTGTCGCAACGGCACTATTTCTTCCCGGAGTATTTCTCGCATACGCTTCGACCTACCGTCTGCCTCGCGAAGATTTCTTCCGCTCCTGCGGACGAAATTTATGGCGCTTCATCCGGCTGATGATTGTGGCCGGCATCGTGATGGGAATCGCAGCAGGCTTGCTCTTCGCCATCAACGGCGCGCTGATGAAAAAGGCCGGAGACAGCACCAACGAACTTCTGCCCTTCGAAACGCAAATGCTCGGGCTGACCATAATCTTTCTGGTGATGACCATCCTGCGAATCTGGTTCGATCTCGCCGAGGCGGATATCGTTCTCAATAATCAGAATGCCGTGCGCAAATCCATTGCCGCTGGTTTTCGTCATACGTTCCGCGCGCTCGGCCGCTTGCTTTGCAGCTATGTGGTAACCACCATTGTGGCCGCAGTAATTCTGTGCGCTGGACTCGTAATCTGGAGGAAGTTGATTGCCCCGGAAAGCATTAGGGCGGCGTTCGTGGTCGGCCAGGTCACTTTGTTCTTGCTGCTGATCCCGCGCTTCTGGCAGCGTGGCGTCGCCGTCTCCTATTGGCAGCAACAGATGGCGGTTCCTGTACTCTCAGTCCGCCCGATCGAGCCCCAGCCAGTGAGCATGGCGGTTGTTTCGGACGGCGCTCCCGTGCTTCCGAATTCGCCGCCCCTCACGTCCTAAGCGAAACATCGCCGCCTAAAAATAGAAAATATGCAGCGCACATTCACAGCAACACAATCGTGATGCCCGCATTACGCCGACCCAGATCAGAATCACTTTTCAAATCCGGCTGCGACTGCAGCAGTCGCCACGTCGTCTCATCGCTCTTCGACCAGCTCTCTCCAAAAATGCATCCGCGAATCTGGCCGCCCTCGGCCAACTCGTACAGACGCTTCTGCACCGCGATGCGAATATCTCCGCCGGCACCCGTCGACCCATAGCCGTGCACAACTTTCAGCAGCAAGTGCTTCTGCTGTCGCGCCACGCCAATCTCCCGATCCAGCCGCTGCAGCGCCTCATGCACCGCCGGCATATCGGATTTCAGATTCACGGTTTTGATGCGACACCCTTTGCATGCTTGCGAGAGATAATCTCGCTCACCAGTTCGCTACTGCCGGCGGAGCGCGTGGGATCCCCGCCGCAGATCGAGCCAATCGCGGCTACCGCACGTTTGCGAATTGCAGCCTGCTCGTCGTCGTCACCCGAGTCGCCATCGCGGCGTTCGGCCAGCCACTCAGATGTAGAAGCCCCTTCTGCGGCGAGCCGCGTCCTCCAGTTCCGTCTTACGCTTGGCCGAAAGCTGCCGCCCACTATAGCCATTCCTCTTCATAGCCGCTACCTCTTCTGCCCCCGCCGCACCGCGTCCCTGGCCTCTTTGTCCGCCGTCCGTCGCCGCTCCGTCTCGCGCTTGTCCCACAACTGCTTGCCCTTGGCTAAAGCCAGTTCCACCTTGACTCTACCGTTCTTAAAGTACAGCCGCGTGGGAATCAGCGTCAGCCCCTTCTGCTGCGTCTTGCCGATCAGTTTGCGTATCTCTTCCCGATGCATCAGCAACTTTCGGGTGCGCAGCGGAGCATGGTTAAAGATGTTCCCATGCTCATACGGACCAATATGCGCATTCAGTAGCCAGACCGCATCGTCTTTCACCAGGCCATAAGAGTCTTTCAGGTTCGCCAGACCGCTCCGGATGGACTTGACCTCCGTACCCGTTAAAACCACCCCCGCCTCAAATTTTTCCAGCAAGAAATAGTTATGTGAAGCG
Organism: uncultured Acidobacteriaceae bacterium; assembly: GCA_963801885.1. GTDB lineage: Bacteria > Acidobacteriota > Terriglobia > Terriglobales > Acidobacteriaceae > Sulfotelmatobacter. The sequence goes on along the minus strand of CAWDGL010000004.1, from coordinate 560,654 downwards.
ATCCTATTAACAGCGGCATCTCGCTCGCCGGAGGCCGTGGGGTCACGGCGTGGCGATTTCTCTGGATTGGCCTTGGTCTGGTGCGTGGATTGGCGAGCCATGGCTGGAAGAATTTATCTTAACAGCAGAAGGCGCAGGACCTCCGCCATCGGCCTCAGACCTCCTGCTTGGGACCGTAAGGTGAGTGGTGTGAGGGCTGAAGTCCGAGGTCAGCGGTCCGAGGTCCAGCTGGCACTCACTAGGCCTACGACTAAAGAGTATAACTCCCATGTGCACAAGCACTTCGGATGCCGGAAATTGCGATGCTATAATCGCCTCAAAGAAAGCATTTCCAATTGTATCGAGTAGCTTTCCCACGCAAAAATGTGGCGGGATGCGCCCCCACAGGGGAAACTGCTTGTCCGGCGAACACTGGAATACAAAGGATCATCTCGTGAGGACTATCGAATGAGACGCTTGTTGCGCCCGGCTGTCCTGCTGTTGCTGGTCGCGGTTGTAACGCTCCCCGCCGTCGCAGATAAAGCCAAAGACTTTTACGCCAAAGGTCAGGATGCCGAAGCTCGCCAGGACTTCGAATCGGCCTACGGTTTCTTCAAAAAAGCCTACGACCTTAAGCCGAAAGATCTGCGCTATCGGACAGCCTTTGAGCGCAATCGTTTTGAGGCTGCAGCCGCGGTTGTCCACAAAGGGCAGAAGCTGCGCGATGACGGCAAGCTCGACGAGGCCGTAGCCGAATTTCAGCGCGCTCTGGCTATCGATCCCTCGCTGTTCATTGCCAAGCAGGAACTGGAGCGGACGCTCAAGATCATCAACGACCAGCGTAATCCTCAGCCGCAAGCCGCTGGGCCGCCGGCCGGCCTTGAGCGAAGAGTCCGTGACGCGACCGGCCCAGTCGAACTCGCGCCCATTTCCAACGTTCCCATCACCGTAAAAATGCTCTCCCAAAAGTCCGACGTGGTCTATCACACCATCGGACAGTTGGCCGGAATCAACGTGCTCTTCGATCCCGATTACACGCCCCGAGTCATCAACGTTGACCTCAACGGAGTCACACTGCAAGAGGCCTTGGAGATTACCGCTCTCGAATCCAAAACCTTCTGGCGTCCGGTCACGCAGAATACAGTTTTCGTCGCCGCCGACACTCCCGCCAAGCGCAAGGAATTGGAACAAAGCGTCCTTAAGACTTTTTATCTTACGAATCTTTCCTTGCCCACGGAACTGCAGGATGTGGTCAATGCAATTCGCGCCGTGCTTGATGTGCAGCGCGTGCAGCAGTTGCTCTCACAAAATGCCTTGATCGTGCGCGGAACTCCCGATCAGATCGCCCTGGCGGAAAAACTGGTCGACGATTTGGACAAGCCGCATGCGGAAGTGATTGTCGACATCGCCGTGATGCAGATCAGTAGAGACCGGTCCCGCACGCTCGGGCTGAGTCCGCCCACCAGCGCCTCGGTTACGCTGCAAAGCAACCTGAACAGCACGACCCCAACCACCGGCACCACCACAACCACGACCACGAGTTCCTCAACCAGCAGCACCGGCCTGAACCTGAATACTTTGGGCAACCTGAATGCCACCGATTTCCAGGTAACTATTCCTTCCGCGAACTTGTCGGCCGTGATGGGCGACTCGGATACCAAGCTGATTCAGAATCCGCAGATTCGCTCGCTCGATAATCAGAAGGCCTCGCTCAAGATCGGCGAACGTCTGCCGATTGCCACAGGTTCATTCCAGCCGGGCATTGGAGGCGTCGGCATTAACCCTCTCGTCAATACCCAGTTTCAATACATCGATGTCGGCGTCGTAATCGAGATTACGCCGCATGTTCACTCCGACCGGGAAGTTTCCCTGAAGATCTCGATGGAAGTCTCCTCAGAGATCGGCCAGGCCAACATCGGCGGCATCACCCAGCCCATCATCGGTCAGAAAAAAGTCGATCTCGGCGAAATTCGTCTGAGGGATGGCGAATCCAGTCTGATCGGCGGAATCCTCGACGACTCCCAAACCAAATCGCTGAGCGGTATCCCGGGCCTTGCGCAGATTCCTATCCTGAAATATCTTTTCGGCCAGACCACAACCGATCACTCCTCTGACGAAACCGTCTTTGCCATCACGCCGCACGTCGTCCGCGGCACCGATGTAAACGAGATCAATCAGCGCGCCATCGATATTGGCACCGCCAACTCCATTCAACTGCGCCAGGTCAGCCGGCCGATGGCGAGTACGCCAGCTCCTGGTCAAGTGCCATCGCAGCCAGGCAACCCGTCCATTCAGCCGCAGCCCAATCAGGCTCCAGCCGGGCAGCCGCCCACTCCGAATTCTGCTGGCGGCGGAACCGCGAGTTTCCTGTTTGATCCGCCCACCATTCAAGTGGTCAAAGGCAATACTTTCGCCGTGAATCTGGTAATCTCCGGCGCGCAAAACGTTCATTCCGTCCCCGTGCAGCTGAACTACGATCCGAAAATGCTGCAACTGGTCAACGTTTCGAACGGCGGATTCCTCTCGCAGGATGGCCAGGCCGTAGCCTTGGTGCATCGCGAGGACGAGTCCATTGGACAATCGCAAATTACCGCGACCAGGCCGCCCGGCGCAGGCGGAGTTTCCGGCCAGGGCTCGGTCGTCACACTAACATTTATGGCCAAAGCCGATGGACAAACTCCGCTCACCATCACCCGAGGAGGCGCCCGCGATCCGGGCCTGCAGGCCATCACCGTCAACGGCGCGCAGGCCGCCGTCACGGTCCAGTAAATTTGCGGGGTCGTATCAGGGCACGGCTTTAGCCGTGCCGTAAGGCCCCCACAGAAAACTGGGCTTTAGCCCCTGAGCATCCAATCATTCATGACGCGACACAAATTCCATCCCGGACGCGCACCAAAAACCTCCAGCGGCTTTACGCTCCTCGAACTAATCGTCACCACAGCCATCCTGTCGATTCTCACCATGATGGCCCTCCCGCTAGCCCGCGTCACCATCCAGCGCGAACGAGAAAAAGAACTCCGCAAGGATCTCTGGGAGATGCGCGACGCCATCGACCGCTACAAAGACGGCGCCGACCGCCAGATGTTTCAGACCAAAGTCGATAGCGGCGGCTATCCTCCCGACCTCGACACGCTGGTCAAGGGCGTCGAAGCCCAGGGCGGCAAGAAAATCCGTTTTCTGCGTTCTATCCCTATCGACCCCATGACCAAGAGCACGGAGTGGGGCCTGCGCTCCATGCAAGACGATCCCGACTCCGACTCGTTTGGCGGACAAAGCGTCTTCGACGTCTATTCCAAGTCGACCGGCACCGCCCTCGACGGCACGAAATATAAGGACTGGTAAAGAAAAATATCAGGATCGGTAAAGAAAAAAAGCAGGAGTGGTAAGGAGAAAGACAGCTACATGTCTCAGAACGCGAACCCGACGCAGCACAGCGCACCCGCATCCCACAATGGGGCAGTGCGCCGGTCTCTGCGCGCCAGGCTGCAGTCCGTTCGCGGATTCACCTTACTGGAACTGATGATCGTGATCAGCATCATCATGATCTTGATGGCGGTTGCCGTTCCCATGTACAACCAGTCCATCGTGCAGGCCCGCGAATCGGTCCTGCGCTCCAATCTCAGCACCCTGCGCTCCGTCATCTCGCAGTACACGCTCGACAAGCAGAAAGCTCCGCAATCGCTCGACGACCTGGTCACCGCCGGCTATCTGCGCCAGCTTCCGGTCGATCCCATGACCCGCGAAACTAATTGGGAAGTCGTGCAGGAAGATGTAATGCTAGCGGTCGACCAGCAAGACCCCGGCATCACCGACGTCCACTCCGCCTCCAACGCCACCGCCACCGACGGCACCGCCTACAGCACTTGGTAATTTGACGCGTGTCATGCAGAGCAAGCCGTTGCCCGAGCAAAGCGTGAGCAACGCGCAGTCGAAGCATCCCTACCGGTTTATCAGAGGCCAGCGCCCATGTGACTTTACTCGAATCACCACCGCAGCGGGTGCCCCACCCTTCGCGCCTTTCGAAGGGTGGGTACCACAAACGCCGATGTCTTCTCGTGTCAAAGCCAAGCACGCCAGTTCCCAATGTCATGCTGAGCGAGCACTTGCCATCGCGAAGCGAAGGCAACGCTCAGTCGAAGCATCCCTACCGCACCGGGAACGACGCGAACGAGACCTGAAAAGCGAATAGAAGGTGAGAGAAAAGATTACTCCGCCCCCTTGGCACCTTTAGGCGGACGATAACCCTCCGGAATCTCAAACATCGCCCCATCCGGCTCCGTCCGCGAAACCCGCGTCACGGTCATCGTCACCGACCCCATCCGGGGATCGCTATGTTTAATCATCAAATTAATCCGCAGATCCGCCGAGTACCAGTATTCGTCCGTAATCACAACTTCTGCGCCAGTTCCGCTAGTCTCTGCCGGAATCGTCTGCGTCTGCCGGACTCCATGGGCCGAAACGCCCTCCATCTCACGAAGGCCCAGATCCTCTTCCTTGGCAAACTCGTTCTGCGGACCACCGCCCGGCGACGTACCAAAGCGCAGCGTCGGCGGCTCCGTGGATGGCGGATGATTCGTTGTCTGCGTCCAGAAAGTTTTCTTTTGCGGATCCAGATAGGTCGAAACCCGCGTCTGCGGATCGTACAAGTGAACCCGCAACAATTGTGGAGTCTCGCTGCTCGCGGCAGGCACCAGCCCCCGCGCCTCATTGTGAATGCGTCCCCGGCTGTCCCGCCCAATCTCCCGGATGGTTTTGAAGTTGGCGATAGACCCGTCACGCATCACCCGCGACCGCTCCACATTGACAACACCGGTAAACGGCGCGTTAGGAACGGGGGTCAAAAAAATGTCCTGCGCGGCAGCCCTGGGAACCGCGATGCCGACGGCCAACAGAACCGCAAACCAAACAGCAGTGAAAGAGAATCGCCAATGCATAAGCGCCCTCCATCGATGTTCTGACTCGAGCGTTCTCACGTTCTTACGCGAAAAGAATACACCGCCAACCGACCTGTCGCAAGAAAGTTACGGTAAACCCAGCGTGTCATACTGAGCGAGTAGCTCCGCGAAGGCAACGCACACTCGAAGCATCCCTACCCGCAAAGCGAAAGCTGGATCGTCGCCTCGCAAAACTGAATTCCGAGCCACCAACCGTCTGCCTAACGATTTCCAAGACCCGACCACTGTAGACGCACTACGGCATCCTCCCTCTTGCGCTACGGCCCCAAACCCATTGTCCGGAGCGGTTTTTCGAGCGAATCTTACTCTGCCAGATTCGTCTCTGCTCGGCAAAATCTATTCACCAGCCAGACCCTCAGGAGGAGTCGTGCCCACAGTTGTTTCCAAAAGCCTAAATTTTGGCCAGCGTTTCTTCGTCAAATCCGTTTGCTCGGTCGCCCTTTGTCTCGCGCCCATGGCATTTGCCACCACCCCAACCGTTACCGTTCTTTCCCCTAAAACCGCCTCCGCTTCCGGCTCTCCGGTTTTCTATGAGGCCTACGCTACCAGCGCCGCCTGCGCCAGCGGAATCTCCGCCATGCGCATTTACAGCGCCCCGGGTGTATCCGCCTACAGCGTGAACGGCGCGCATATCGAAACTTTCATCACTCTGGCCCCGGGCTCTTACAGCACGGTCGTGCAGGCATGGGACAACTGTGGCGGCGTTTCTAAGACTCCAGTAAACATCACAGTCAACGGCACGGCAGGAGTTTCAGTCTTCCTGCCCACGAGCGGAGTTTCGAATACTCCCGCTCATCTCGCCGCATCCGCGCAAAATCCCGCCTGCTCCGCCGGCATGAGTGCCATGCGTATCTATACGGCGAACGGCACCAGCCCCTACACGGTGCAATCGAATCACTTGAACACTTTCGTGAACCTCGACCCCGGCACCTACACCTTAACCATTCAAGCCTGGGACAATTGTGGCCACGTTTACAAGAGTCAGTTCAGCCAGCCGGGCGGCGGAAGTTCCGACGGCTATCTCTACGCCGTGAATGACAGTCAAGGCAAAGTAGTTCAATTCGATATCGCGAACGGCGTGCTCACCAATCCCAACGGCACCGGCAATCCGCCATCGTATGCGGCAGGAAGCGGCGCGAATGAAATTGCCGTCGATCCCGGCAGTTGGTTCGCCTACGTCACCACCACCAACGGCATCGTGGGATATCAGATCAACCAAGCCAATGGTGCTCTAACGCCCATGCCGGGTTCGCCATTCGCCTTGAACGGAACGGCTCCCGAAGACATTTCCATCGATCCGAACGGTAACTTCCTGTTTGTAACTTACAACTCGTCGAACACAGTTTCGGTTTATCAGATCAATCGCTCCAGCGGCGCGATCACGAATACTGCCAAGGTAACGGGAGCCAATGGCATATGGGCCGCGAGCGCAGATTTCACCGGCCAATATGTCTATGCCATCAACCACAACTTCACCACAGCCGCAGTCTGGGGATACCGCATCGATCAAGATAACGGCACTCTGACCGCTGTATCGGGTAGCCCCTATACGCTCGCGAACGGGAGCCTGGGCTCTGCTCTTTCTTCCACCTCGATTGATGGACTGCCCTACCTGTACGCCATAACCTCGAACCAACAGATCTATGGATACGCTGTGAATTACAGTACCGGAGCTCTAACGGAGGTAGGTGGTTCGCCATACGAGACAGTCGAGAATTTCGGCTATCCGCAGGCCGCAATGGTGGACAACAAGGCTCGTTTTCTTTGGACGGTAGATCAAGCGCCGGAGACCTATCCTCCGCAAGATTGGTTTACCATTTATGACGTGGATAGTGACGGCACACTGGCTCACTACACAATCGAACAGACCGGTACTCTTGGAAACTTTGCCCTGGCCGAGGATGGCTCGGGTTCTTATCTCTATACAGTCGGCAACAACTGTTCCACGAACCCTTGTTACGGAATGGTCGCTTCATGGACCATTCCTGCCGATGGCAGTCCCGCGCAGCTCTCGGGCCCACTCAACACCGGCCCCTCAGCCACGAACGTAGACACAGCAAACACCACGTCCCTTGCCGTTGCACGAAGACTCGGCAACTAAGCGAGCGGGGAACGCCTCAACCAGAAAGGAATCGATTGCTAACAGGCCGATCATCAACAAGCTTCCCGGATTCTTAAACATCAGAACCGGGAAGCTTTTTTTGTCATGCTGATTGAAGCAGCGGGTGCCCCACCCTTCGCGCTTTTCGAAGGGTGGGTACCACGAGCCCCGAGATCTTCACTCGTCACCGCCCCCTTCGCTTCTTCGGACCATCGTAAGGTCAGTCGCAGTCGTCCATACCGAAACCAACTCGATACGATGCGAGGGAATCTCCGAGACTGGCCGGCCCATTGCTTTAGCCCCCACGTTGACCGGGGTCAAAACGCGCGATAGGCGCCGATCACACAAAAAAATCCTGCCTTATCATCGTCCTCTGCGAGAATGGAGCACGCTTATGGACGACGAGAAGTTCGTGCGCAACGTCGACGAGGTGCTAAGAAACACTCTAGATGAGGGACTGCAGGCGCCTCCTCCAATTTTCGCCGGGAAGCCGGGAGAACCTGTGCCAGAAGTTGACCCAGAGGATGTGAAGACTGTCTGGCAAATTGGAATTGACGTTCAAGCCAACCATCCGGGTAAGAATTTCGCCGTCGGTGTCGACTTTATGAAGCACGCATGCAAACCGGGGGCCGACATTGAGGCGATTTGTTATCGCGCGGGCTTGGCCTGGCTGATAACCCAGATTGCGCCACAGCAATTAGAACGATTTATGCAAAACGGCCAGCCCAATGACGCGGTCTTGCGCGCAGCAGCCAAGGTTCCGGCTGAGTGGATAGGAGTGGGAGTGCTACGGGAGGGCGCACCATTCGATGTGAACGAATTTGTGCGGCTCTGCGGTGAGGAAAAAGAAACGGTCTAAACAAAAGCTGCCTACTAACTGGCATCGCCATTGCAACTATTAAGATAGAAACGACGGAAATTTGCACGGGGTCGCTCGATCCCATACCCACATACTAGGTCGTTATGGACTGGGCACTTCATCAGCCGCAAGTGCGCTTCGATATTCGCGCCGAACGTGCCGAATATGAGCACCTATTTAAGCACCCGGCGAGAGTCCTTCAGGACCGACTTGCACGACGCGGGGGCGGCGACCGGACAAAAGAAATTCCTATCGCAGAGTGGGAGAGAGTCCACCGAAACGAAGCCGAAGAGCGAAGATTGCTACAACAGGCAAGAGTTCTCGGCTGGGGAAAAGAGAAAAAAGTATTACTACGCCCAGAGGCCATGACAGGGCGTCGCTTGTCGTTAACATCGCAATAAGGCTCATCAACAATTGATCCGCGATATCAACCTAAATTATGAGCACAGTGGGCTAGCCCGCGAAACTCAGACATGCGAAGATCCAACAACGGCCGCCCCGCAAGACTTTTCCACAGCCCACTATGTGACGAGCAACCTTTACTCAAAAGTCAGAAAGTGCAAAATTGGGAACATGCGCCAACAAGCCAGGCCCTGTTCAACAAAAAGTTGAAAGCACAGCGCTAACTCTTTATCCTGGAGGATTTTACGCATAAGCCATTTCGAATCACGATTTTGCGAAACATGATCGAGACCCCAAGCCCGTAACTCTTTTAAACCGAGGATTTTAGCGGTTCAGGTATCAAAAATAAAAACGGGTATCCCAGGCGAGCGTACCCGTAAAGTTGTCCGCGCTTCCAGCGCGCAGTAACATCTACCCATGCCCGTCGAAACGGAACTCCAGGCTCCTGCTTCCATCCGCGCGCCGCGCGGCAACGCCATCACGTGCAAAGGATGGCAGCAGGAAGCCGCCATGCGCATGCTCATGAACAACCTCGATGAAGAGGTTGCCGAGCGTCCGAAAGACTTGGTGGTGTACGGCGGCACCGGACGCGCAGCCCGAAGTTGGGAAGCCTATCACGCGATCGTCGCGTCGCTGAAGAGTCTCGCGAACGACGAGACTCTACTGGTGCAATCGGGCAAGCCCGTAGGCATATTCAAAACCCACGAGCACGCGCCGCGCGTTCTCATCGCGAATTCAAATCTTGTCGGCCACTGGTCGAACTGGGAAAAGTTCAACGAACTCGAACGCGCCGGTCTCATGATGTATGGTCAGATGACCGCAGGTTCCTGGATCTACATTGGCTCGCAAGGAATTGTGCAAGGCACATTTGAAACATTTTCCGCCGCGGGCGAAAAACATTTCGGCGGCGATCTCGCCGGCAAACTGATCGTCAGCGGCGGCATGGGAGGCATGGGCGGTGCGCAGCCCATGGCCGCAACCATGACGGGCGCGGCTTTTTTGGGAATTGATGTCGACCCCGAGCGCATCAAGAAGCGCCTGAAGACTGGCTATCTCGACTTCATGGTCACGACGCTCGACGAAGCGCTACGCATTCTGAAGAACGCCATCCGCAAAAAAGAAAATGTTTCTGTCGGGCTGGTCGGCAATTGTGCGGACGTGATTCCAGAATTAGCCAAACGTGGCGTCGTACCTGACATTCTGACCGACCAGACTTCCGCGCATGATCCGCTGAACGGCTACGTGCCCAACGGCATGAGCCTCGCAGAGGCCATCGAGTTACGAAAAAACGACGCGCACGCGTATCAGGAAAAATCGCTCGACGCCATCGCCCGCCATGTCGAAGCCATGTTGCGCCTGCAGAAAATGGGCTCGGTTACATTCGATTATGGAAACAACATCCGCACCTTCGCTTTCCAGCGCGGCGTCAAGAACGCTTATGATTTTCACGGATTCGTGCCGGAGTACATTCGTCCGCTGTTTTGCGAGGGCCGCGGACCGTTCCGCTGGGCTGCGCTCTCCGGCGAACCTTCCGACATTCACGTAACCGACAATCTTGTGCTCGAATTGTTTTCCGAGAACCGCATTCTGCGCCGCTGGATCGATCTCGCGCGCAAGCGCATCAAGTTTCAAGGATTGCCCGCGCGTGTCTGTTGGCTGGGCTACGGCGAGCGAGCGCAGTTCGGCCTCGCCATCAACGATCTGGTAAAAAGCGGAAAGATCAAAGCCCCCATCGTGATGGGCCGCGATCATCTCGACTGCGGTTCGGTCGCGTCGCCGTATCGCGAAACCGAAAACATGAAAGACGGCTCCGACGCCGTCGCCGACTGGCCGCTGCTGAATGCCCTGCTCAACACGGCCGCCGGAGCGTCCTGGGTTTCCATTCACAACGGTGGCGGTGTCGGCATTGGCTACTCACTCCACGCCGGCCAGGTCACGGTTGCCGACGGCACCAACGAAATGGCAAAACGCATCGAGCGCGTGCTCACCACAGATCCAGGCACGGGCATCATGCGCCACGCCGACGCCGGGTACGCCGAAGCAAAAGACTTCGCGAAGAAAGCCGGAGTGAAAATACCCCTGAGTTCTTAGCTGCGCTTGGATTTACAAATTTGAGCTTCGCATTCGCAGGTAATCCCCTGGAAGCAATATCCTCATGCCGGCAATCTTCGTACGGAAGTATGGGCCGAAGTGTCGAATATCTCCCGTGAGCAGATGAGTAGCACGGGCCTCAACAGCCGCCAACAGTATTGGACCGTCTTTTTCAGGAAGCGTAATTCCCGGCGGCAGCGCCGTTCGAGTCGAATCGAAAAACTCAATCGATCCAGAAAGTCCGAGCAGCCTCGTCCGCTGGTTGTCGTCGACGAGATTGATTCGCGCCTCTTCAAAGGCATATCGCGAACTACACAAGGCTACGTTCTTGATCTTCCAGAGCTGAAGCAATCCCGCGCCGGACCTATATGCGGCAGAAAACAGAACGTTGGCGTCAAGAAACAGCCGATCCATTTAGGGGCGCCGATGGGAGATCGAATCTGGATTAAGCCCCAGCTTCCGTACTTCTCTTCGCGCCCTGCGATAATCGGCGTTATCGACAGCATTGGAGAGCAGGAACTCAGCTTTGCGTTCCGGCGTGTACCGCTCCACGGGGACGATCATCGCCGGACGAATGAGAATGCCATCTCTGGTGGCCTCCGCCATGACGATGCTTCCCTCTTCGATGCCGAAGCGCTTGCGCAATCTTGCGGGCACAACGATCGCCCCACGCTTTCCGACTTTTGCTGATTCCATAACTATTCTGCCTGAATGCCTGATTATACAATATGCCCAATATTCAGGCATCTAGACATCGATATTCATTTCGCCAACGCGTCGTGCACGGCGCCATACGCCGGCTTCTTCTGATACCTATCATCCCAAAGCAGCGCCCAGCCTTGCCCTTTGTAGAACTGTGGAATCCAGGAGTGCCTGTCGGTGAATCCCCAGGTTTGAAGCACCTTACAGGCAGGTTGCTGAATACAGAGCGAAGTGATTTCGCCGTAGAGTTTTGCTTGGGCGTTCAGCGATTCTGGGCTGTCATCATTGAGGCGAATATCGAGTTCGGTGATATGCAGTTCCAGGCCAAGTTTCGCGAAGCGTTCAAGATTTTTCGCGTAAGATTTCAATTTCTCAGGATCGTCGATCTTCAGGCTGATGTGGCTTTGAAAGCCGACTCCGTCCAGCGGAACGCCGCGTTTTTTGAAATCCTTGGCCATGGCATAGATGGCGTCTGATTTCTTGTTGATCACTTCCGCGTCGTAATCGTTGTAGAACAGTTTCGCGTTCGGGTCCGATTCCCGCGCCCAGCGCAGCGCCTGCTCGATATATTTAGTCCCCGAACCCGCGCCGATTCCCGGTTGATCGAACCAAATTGTATGCCGCATGCTGCCGTCGTCATTGAAGGCTTCGTTCACTACATCCCAGGCATACACCTTGGAGGCGTAGCGGCCCATTACGGTGTGAATGTGGTTCTGCAAAATGGCGGCAAGCTGCGGCGACGAATAGTTGCCCTTCTTCACCCAGTCCGGCACCTGGTTATGCCACACCAACGTATGCCCGCGGACCAGCATGTTATGGCTTTGAGCAAATGCGACTAGCTTGTCTGCTCCGGCGAAATTGTAAGGATTGGGATCGCTGTCGGGCCGGGGATGAATCGGACCAAACTTCATCTCATTCTCCGGCTGCAGTTGGCTGAACTCCGAGCCGAGAATCGCCGAATAATCGGGTTCGGCAAGAAACGCCGAAGCAGCGGCGGCGCCGACCATAATATGCCGCAGCTCGCCGGCCTCGCGCAGTGTAGTAGCCGTGGGGGAGGTAGATTCCGTTTGAGCCTTCGTGAGCACACCTTGAAAGAGGGCTGCGAATAGGAGAGCTACGACAACGGCGCGATGCGTTTGTATGGTCATATGAGATATTTTCAGCTCGATGTTAGGCTGATTGCACGACGTCTGTACAGCGGAGCCGGTGCACTGGTTGATGCCTGCCGATCGATTTCGAACTCGAACGTCCTGCTAGACTAAGACGCAAAGTGAGCACTCCTAAACCTAGCTCCCCCAAATCTGCGTCCCGACCGCCACGCGCAATTTTGTTAATCAACATCGGCCAGCTTCTCACGCTGCGCGCGACAGCCTCCACAACCGGCCCGCGGCGCGGATCGCAGCTGAAGGAACTTGGCATCATCAAAGATGCAGCAGTGCTCTGCCTGAACGGCAAAATCATTTCAGTTGGAACCACCAAAGAGGCTCAGCGAGACGCGTGGGTCAAGCGAAATCGACGAAGCATCTCAGAGGTCGACTGCGCAAAACAAATTGTGCTCCCGGGTTTCGTGGATTCGCACACGCATCCGGCCTTCATCACGCCTCGCCTCGTGGATTTCGAGAAGCGCATCGAAGGCGCCTCCTATGAGGCGATTGCAGCTGCGGGCGGCGGCATTCGCTCCAGTGTCGAAGGCGTCCGCAAAGCTTCAAAGGCCACACTGGCAGCGAAAGTCGCGACGGCGCTGAAAGAAATGGCGTCCTTCGGCACGACTACGGTGGAAGCCAAATCCGGCTATGGGCTGTCGGTTGGGTCCGAACTGAAATCGCTTGAGGCAATCCGAGAGGCGGCATCTCGCTGGCCCGGCACCGTTGTGCCGACGCTTCTCGGAGCCCACGTCGTTCCAAAAGAATTTCAGGGTTGCTCACAAAAGTACGTTGAGATCGTCTGTAAAGATATGATCCCTCGGGTGGCGAAGCGGAAGCTCGCCCAGTTCGTGGACGTATTCTGCGACAAGGGGGCATTTCCCGAGGAAGAAACGCGGCAGATCTTTGACGCGGCAGAACAGAACGGGTTGGGCATTCGCGCGCATATGGGTCAACTTTCAGAGACCCGAACTTCTCAGTTCTTGCGGTTCCATCCGGCGTCGTTGGACCACATGGACTACGTGAACGAAGAAGATATTTCACAGCTAGCCAAGAGCAACACGCTCTGCACTTTGCTGCCCGGAGCGAATTATTTTCTCGGCCTGAATGAATATCCGAACGCGCGGCGGCTGATCGATACCGGCGTGGCAGTCGCACTGGCGACCGATTACAATCCCGGCACGTCGCCTACCGTGAGCATGCCGATGGCAATGTCGCTGGCCTGCACTCACATGAAAACGTCGCCAGCAGAAGCTGTGGCGGCCGCCACGATCAACGGAGCCTGGGCTCTGCGCGTGGCCGATCGCAAAGGCAGCATCGAACCGGGCAAGGACGCCGATCTCGCGATGTTCGATGTGAAAGATTACCGCGAGATTCCATACTGGTTCGGCGGCAATCATTGTGCGGTAACATGGTTGAATGGCGTGGATATATCGTGACTGAAACTTTTCCGCTCCCTTATGCGTATCGAATCTGACTCCAGTAGTACGTCCGCCAGCGGGCGCGGTTGGAATATACGATTCACAGCAACGAAGCACTTTAAAAATCAATCCGAATAATCTCCTGAGGAGAAATATGAAGCGCATTTTTGCGGTAATGACATTTCTCGTGCTCACCCTGTCGACAGCGGTCGCGCAGCGATTGCCTGAGGATGCACGCCCAGAGAATTACAAACTCACATTCACGCCCGACCTTGACCAGGCGAAGTTTGAGGGCAACGAAACTTTATCCCTCCGCCTGCTCAAGCCGAGTTCGGAGATCACTCTGAACGCGGTCGACATCGATTTCCACGAGGTCACCGTTACTGCCGGCGGCACCACGCAAAAAGCCACGGTGACGCCGGAAAAAGAGAAAGAGATGGTCGTGCTGAAGGTCGAGAAGCCGCTGCCCGCGGGCCCGGCCAAGATACACATTACCTACACCGGCATTCTGAATAACGAAATGCGCGGCTTGTATTTGGGCAAAGATGACCACGGACGCAAGTATGCCGCCACGCAATTCGAGGCCACCGACGCCCGCCGGGCGTTTCCCTCATTCGACGAACCCGACTACAAAGCCACGTTTGACATTACGGCGGTCGCCGACAAGGGCATGGTGGCGATTTCGAACCAGAAAGTTTTGTCTGATACTCCTGGCCCCGGCGATAAACACACGGTGCGGTTCATGACCACTGCCAAGATGTCGTCATACCTGGCGGCGCTGATAGTAGGCAACTTCGAATACATCGAGGGTGAAGCCGACGGCATTCCGATTCGCATCTACTCCACCCCTGGCAAAAAGGAAATGGGAGCATTCTCTCTCGAAGTTGCGCAGAACGTTCTGAAGTATTACGACCATTACTTTGCAATCAAGTATCCCTACGGAAAGCTCGATCTGATTGCACTTCCCGATTTTTCCGCGGGCGCCATGGAAAATACCGGCTGCATTACTTTCCGCGAAGTCATTCTTCTCATCGACGAGAAGCATGGTTCTGTCGGCCTTAAAAAAGAAATTGCCAGCGTGATTGCACACGAGATGGCACATCAGTGGTTTGGCGATCTCGTAACCATGAAGTGGTGGGATGACATCTGGCTCAACGAAGGATTTGCTACCTGGATGTCGAGTAAGCCCATCGAGGCGTGGAGGCCGGAATGGAATTTCAAACTGGATGACGTAAGCGATACGGCCAACACCCTGAATGTCGATTCGCTGGAGAATACGCGTCCCATCCATCAGGCCGCGGAAACTCCCGCGCAGATTCAGGAGTTATTCGATGGAATTGCATACGGCAAAGCAGCGGCGGTACTGCGTATGCTGGAATCTTATTTGGGTGAGGATACTTTTCGCGCGGGCGTAAATGCCTACCTGCAGCAGCATCAATATGCGAATGCCACGGCTGACGATTTCTGGGATACGCAGGCGAAAACGTCAAAAAAACCGGTCGACAAAATTATGCCGACTTGGGTGAAACAAGCGGGCGCGCCGATTATTCATGTCAAGGCGCAATGCTCGGGAAATTCCACCAGCGTCACCCTGGAGCAACAGCGCTATTTCTTCGACCGCACAAAGTTCGAAGCGCCCAACGATCAACTCTGGCAAATCCCGCTGTGCATGCGGGGATCGGCCAGCGGCAAGGGAGCGAAGTGCGAAGTCATGACCAGGAAAGAAGAATCATTCACTCTGCCGGGTTGCTCGACCTGGGTTCTAGCCAATGCCGGAGCGACGGGATACTACAGAACTGCTTTCCAGGAAAGCGCGGTACGCGCGCTGGCCAGCGACGCAGAGACCAAGCTAACTCCGGCGGAGCGCATCGCAACCGAGAACGACATTTGGGCCGCGGTGCGCGTAAAACGTGAACCGGTGGGCGATTATCTCGCCTTCGCGCAAGGTCTGCAGTCCGATCGCAGCCGCGCGGTTGTTGAAGATGTGCTGGGCAGTCTCGGCTACATCGAGCGGTATCTGGTAAGCGACAGTGATCGCGATGAATTTCGCATGTGGCTCCGCCAATATCTGTCGCCGACTATGAAGGATCTGGGATACGAAGCGAAGCCCGGAGAAAGCGACGAACAGGGCACGCTACGAGCCGAGATTTTCCGCGCACTGGGCTACAATGCCCGCGATCCAGAAACGCTGGAGGAAGCACACAAAATCGCGGACAAAGCTTTAGCCGATCCGGCGTCGGTGAATGCCGAAATGGCCAGCGCCGCCTTGGCGCTCTCCGCATTGAACGGGGACGAGGCCTTTTACGACCGGGTCATGGCCGCGACCAAGAATCCCAAATCACCGGAACTTTACTATACGTATTTGTACACGCTACCCCGCTTCAGCGATCCGAAGTTGCTGCAGCGCACGCTGGATTTCGCTATCACCCCAGATGTGCGATCGCAGGATGCTCTGAGAGTGATCACCAGCGTGTTGCGAAATCCAGCCGGCCGAGACCTGGCCTGGAATTTCATTCAATCGCACTGGGATGCGGTGGCCAAGGCGGGAGGCCCGTTTGCCAGTGCCGAAGTCGTCGGATCGACTTCGGTTTTCTGCGATGCCGGGCTGCGGGATCAGGTGACGGATTTCTTCTCCGCGCACAAGATCGCGGCTGCGGAGCGCACCTACAAGCAGTCGATTGAGCGCATCAATAATTGCATCGACTTGAAATCGCAGCAGGCGCCGCAACTGGCTTCGTGGCTGGGGCAGCACGGCAGTGCCGGCGGAAACTAGCGTTCTGCGTAAATCATCGGCCCGGGAAAATTCCCGGGCCTTTTTCTTTGCGCGGATACAGTGCCCCGATGAGCCATGTCGGTGGAGCGCAATTACGGCATGACCGGCAAAACCAGATGCGACGGCAGTTCCGGCGAGCAATAGATTCGTTGTGTCGCTGGAACGAAATCGGATGCGACCGCCTTGTAGATGCTCGGCACAAACTTCTGCGGATTGCGATCGATAACAGGAAACCAAGTTGATTGGATCTGCACCATAATGCGGTGCCCCTTCAAAAAGACGTAGTCGTGATCGCGCAGAGGGATGTTCCACTCCGTTGGTTTGTTGGAGGTGAGCGGCGACGGTTTCTCGTAACTCGCGAGATAGCGGCCGCGCCGCACTTCCATGGCGACCGGTAGTTCGTAACCATTCAGAGACTGAAAATATTGCCTGGGCTTCGGTCCTTCTTCCACAGGCCAGTCATTTTTCTGCGCGTCCTGTGGATATACATCGATCAGCTTGACGATGAAATCGCTGTCGGTGCCGGAAGTGGAAGCGAAAAGGTCCGCGGCCAGCGGACCAGTGACAGTCAGATCGTGATCGAGCGGTGCGCTGACGAACGAGAGAACATCTGGCCGATGATCGACGAAACGCTGGTCGGCGACTTCCCACGTGCGCCAATCGCCTGCCGGGTAAGTCGGCGAGATCGGACGCTGGCGATAAGGAACGGGATTCGCGGGGTCGGAAACATATTCACGATAAGCTGGCGATCTGGTTGCATCCGGTGCGGTAAACGAAACAGATCCGTTCGCGTGTAGATAAAGTTTCGTCGGCTTCGCTTCCTTCGGCGGCCAAGCGGCGTAAGTGCGCCAGGTATTCGATCCACTCTGAAAAGTGCTCGCCTGCCATTGCGGCTTCTCACCTTGGTCATGAAGGTAATAGCGGAAGAACGGCGCCTCGATATTCTCGCGAAATTCGCGAGAAGTCTCATGTCCGGCGAACGGAATCATGCCAATCGTGTCGCCCTTGCCTCCAAACCACTGCCCGTGAAACCACGGCCCGGCGACCATGAAATTCGTGTGCTGCGGATCGTTCTCTTCGGCGTGCCGAAAAATCTGCCACGGACCCCACGGATCTTCCTGATCCCAAAATCCGGCAACGTTCAAGTTAGGCACAGTCGAGGCATGCAGCTGGTTGACCCACGCCTCCTTTTTCCAAAACTCGTCGTAGTCGGGATGCTCGACGCTGGAATTCCAGTAAGGGATGGAACCATGAAGATATTTTGCGTTGATATTCGAGAGCGGACCGAGGTCTAGATACCACTCGTAGGTATCGTAGGTTTCAAAATCGAAATGCGTGTTCTTGCTTTTGTCGGCCTGCTCCATGACCGCGTATTCGAAGTCGTAACTCTCGCGCAGCGCGCCGTAGCGATGGTCGTCGTCGTTCATCCATTGATCCACCGGCGAAGCTTGCTCGCTGACAGCCTTGAGCGCCGGATGCGGATGAAGCAGCGCAAGGGCGGTGGTCAGTCCATCGTAGGAGACGCCAAACATTCCAACCTTGCCATTGTTGTTGGGAACATTCTTCACCAGCCACTCGATCGAATCGTAGGCGTCAGTGGTCTCGTTGGTAGCTTTCGGATCGTTCAAATCGACCCATGAAGACAGATTAAATACACCCTCAGATTTGAAGCGTCCCCGCAGATTCTGGATGACGAAAATGTAGCCGTCTTGCGCGAGCTCTTTCAGAAAACTCGGCATCTGCTCCGGCGGCTTCTCGGGAACGCCATAAGGCGTTCGACGAAACAGGATCGGCAGGGGACCTTGCTGATCAAGCGGAGTGAGAATCACAGTCTGCAAATGAACTCCGTCGCGCACCGGAATCATCACTTCCTCAAGCGTGAACAGAGGCTTGGCCGCGGGCTGGGGTGCGGGCTGTTGGCCGGCGGCCGTGATACCAACCGACAAAAGTAGAATCAAACTAAGAGTAGTCGAGCGCACCAGTTTTCCTCCGTGCGACTTCTTATTGATTATCTTTTGCATCAACCAAGGCGCGAAGTATATATCAATCAACCCACGCGGCAGAACAGCCGCCCAACAAAACTTCACGGAACTCAAACCGAGCTCACATGACCGAGGGCACGGTGATTCCCATGATTGCCAGCGCGCGAATCAATTCGCGGCGCACCACCGCGACTGTGGCCAGCAAAAACTGTTTTCGCCTCTCATCCGCTTCGGTAAGGATAGGATGGCGGTGGTAAAAAGTATTGAAAAGCTGCGCCAGCTGGAAAACATGTTTCGCTAAGTGGGCCGGCTCCGTGCTGGCAATACACTTTTCGACCACGTAAGAAGTTTTGGACGATGCCAGCCATAGCTCCCAGAATTCGTTGCCGGCTTCGCCATTTAGATAAGCAGCCAAGTCTGCGGCAGAAACATTGCCGGCCCCGCCACCAGAGAAAGTCTCGGGATCGATGCCAGCCTTGCGAAAGATGCTGGTGGCTCGCACCACCGCGTACTGCGCGTAAGGCCCAGTCTCGCCTTCGAAGCTGAGAGCTTCTTTGAAATCAAAAGCGATGAGCGCTTGTTTCGTGTACTTCAGCATGAAATAACGCAAAGCACCGATGGCGATTTGCGTGGCGATCTGCGCGCGCTCACCGTCAGTGACCTGCGGATGCCGCGAGTCGACTTCTTTTTTCGCCGAAGCGATGAGCTGATCGAGCAGGTCGTCGGCCTTGACTCCGAATCCTTTGCGGCCGCTGACCTCGATAAAGGACCGTGTCTTGTCTTCTTCACTCAGGTTGTAACCAAGCTCGGCCGCGCAGCGCGGAGTCAGCACAACCATCCCGTAGGAAAAGTGCGTGAAATGGTCGGCAGCTTCGTTGTGCCCCAGACCGCGCAGAGCCTCCATAACTGTGTTTTGCGCCTCCGACTGTCGCACGTCAATGACGTTGTAGTTCTCAGCCACGTCACCGAAGTGGGGATGATCCTTTTCCCCATCCGCCGTTGAGATCCAGCAATCATGCCCATTGGGATAGCGATAGAACTTGCGATAGCCAAAATCACGACCCAGAAGCCCAAACTTCCACATGTGGTAGGCGATGTCTTTGCCAACATAGCCAACCGTACCGTTCGACCGCACGATAACTTTCTGATCTTCCTCAGTGATTTTGCCTTCCTCTGTGCCCTCAGTGTTCTCTGTGGTTGAATTCGGTTTTGACGTTCCAGCCCGCCGCATCACCCAACAGCCCTTATTCTTCCCGTCAGTCTCGAACGTAAGAACGCCAGCCTCTTTCAGCTTAGTGAAAGCCGCATCCCAAAAGTGCAGATGAAGGATTTCGCTCTCGCGAGGAAGGAAGTCGTATTCGATGTCGAGCCGGTCCATCGTTTCGAGATGCCGGCGCAATACCGCAACAGAAATCAAATCGGCAATGGCAGCGGTTTCCGTAGACGCGTCTTCAATGGCGTGCAGCGTCTGCAGGCGAACTTGCAGATTTTGCTTATCCGCTTCGTACCACTTCGAGACCTGGGCGTATAAATCCCAGCAGTAGTAATCAAACCGCGGCTGCTCGCTGAGCGCTTCGATCTCGGCGCGAGATTTTGTTTCGATATGAGTGAATCCCACCACGACGTCCGCGACCTGCACCCCGGTGTTGTCGATGTAATTTTGAACGTCAACCGAACGGCCAGCAGAGAGCAGAAGTCGCACGAAGGTGTCGCCAAGAATGGCGTTGCGCAAGTGTCCGATGTGCGCCGCCTTGTTGGGATTGATGCTGGAGTGCTCGACCAGAATCTTGCCGTTGGCAGTTTCGGCGGACGGCTTTGCATCGGCGGCGAGAGCGCCAGCCATCCACGCACGATCGATTCTGACGTTCAAATACCCAGGAGGGGCAACCTGCATTTCAGAAATACCCGGGATCGAGCCGATCTCTGCCCGGACAGCTTCCGCAATTTTCAGCGGAGCTGACCGCAAAGGCTTGGCGTAAGGAAAAAACGGAATAGCGAAGTCCCCGAGCTCAACTTTTGGTGGCTGCTCGATCACCATACCGGGCAAAGATACGCCGGGGTGAAGGCGCGCGAGACATTCCTGCAACTGCTGAGCAAGGCGGCGTTCCAGATAGCGATACAAGCAATCCTCGAAGCGATGGAAGAACAGTGATTTTACCAGAGCCCGCACCGGAGGCGCGTTTGACGGAGATAGGACGGTTCCCTATGATGAAAGCTGCGTCGTTGGTCGTTGGTCATTGGTCGTTGGTCGGTTGCCAACGACGAACGACTAAGGGCCAACGACGGTTTTTGCTTATGCGCATTGCCTATCTAGAATGTTTTTCCGGCATGAGTGGCGACATGTTTCTGGGCGCCCTCATTGACGCCGGAGTTCCGCCTCGGCTGCTGGAGGAGGCTGTGGCTGCGCTCGATGTGGGAGCTCGGCTGGAAATTTCGCGGGTCGTGCGCAGCGGAATTTCAGCTACGAAAGTCGACGTGTGGGTCGACGGAGAAAAAGATCTTCCCCGCGAGGAATATTGGGCGAAGCAGGATGTCGCGAAGCAAAATGTGGCGCGGGCGCCCTCGCCCGCGAAAAGCGAGCACGAGCACGGACACAGTCATGACCACGAACATGAGCACACACACAATCATCAAGACGAGCATGCTCACGAGCATTCTCACGGCCACGAGCATTCGCGGGCGGGGGCGAATGCCCCACATGAGCATTCTCACAGCCGCGGCCTAACCGAGATTCGCGAGATCATTCATAAAGCGCGCATCAGCGACACTGCCAAAACAACGGCAATCGCAATCTTTGAGGCTCTGGGAGCGGCTGAGGGGAAGATTCACGCTACCTCCATCGATAAGGTTCACTTCCACGAAGTCGGCGCGGTAGATGCCATGGTCGACATCGTTTGCGCGGCCGTGGGCGCCGAAGCGCTGGGAGTGGATGAAATCATCTGCTCCTCGCTGAACGTTGGTGGCGGAAGTGTGAAGTGCGCGCACGGAACGTTCCCTGTGCCCGCTCCCGCGACAGTGGAATTGCTGAAGGAAGCGCCAATCTATTCTTCGGGTCTGCAAGCTGAGTTAGTCACGCCGACAGGAGCGGCCATCGTGAAAACGCTGGCCACGCGCTTCGCTTCCTTTCCTGAGATGAAAATCGACAAATCAGGGTACGGCGCTGGCACGCGCGACTTCCCCGGGCATCCCAACGTGGTGCGGTTGACTGTGGGCGAAGCTGCTTGCTCGCTGGCCTCGAAAACAGCGTCCGAAACCATCGCCGTTTTGGAAGCCAATTTGGACGATCTCAACCCGCAGGTCTTCGGATATGTTTTGGATCGTTTGCTCGAAGAAGGCGCATTGGATGCATTTTGCATGCCGGTACAAATGAAGAAGAACCGGCCAGGAACGCTGCTGACGGTGCTGTGCAAGCCGGAAGACGCGAACAAACTCACGCAATTAATCTTTACGGAAACAAGTACGCTTGGCGTACGCCGACGGGATGAAGTTCGGCAAACTCTGTCGCGCCGCTGGGAAAATGTTAGAACCGAATGGGGCGAGGTTCGAATCAAAATCGCCAGCATGAATGGAACTGTCACGAACTATGCGCCTGAATATGAAGATTGCCGGCGCATTGCAGCCGAGCATCACGTGCCACTCAAGGCGGTGATGCAAGAAGCTTCGCGACAATATCTCGTTACGAGCGAGAAAAAATAACCCCGGGTGGCCTCCCGATTAAGAGACATATGAGTCAAAAGTTTTACATCACGACGCCGATTTACTACGTGAATGCGCGCCCGCATATCGGCCACGCCTACACCACCATCGCCTGCGACACAATCGCGCGGCGGAAACGACTGTTGGGCTTCGATACTTTTTTTCTTACTGGCACCGACGAGCATGGGCAGAAAATTGAGCGTGCCGCACAGGCCGCCGGCAAAACCCCGCAGCAATATGCGGACGAGATCTCTTCGGAGTTTCGCAAGCTTTGGCAGCGGATGGGAATTTCGAACGACGATTTCATCCGCACCACCGAAGAGCGGCACAAGAAGCGAGTGCAAGCACTTTTTCGAACAATCCGCGATAACGGATACATCTATAAGGGAACTTATACCGGACAGTATTGCGTTTCTGACGAACTCTACGTGGATGGCGCGCAACCCGGCGATCCCTGCCCAACTTGCGGGCGCATCACCGAGACGGTGCACGAAGAAAATTACTTCTTCAAACTCTCCGCCTTTCAGGACCAACTGCTGGAACTTTATGCGAATCCGGATTTCATCCGCCCGGAAACGCGGCGCAATGAAGTGATTTCTTTCGTGAAGTCGGGTCTGCGGGATCTGTCGATCAGCCGATCGACATTTTCGTGGGGCATCCCCGTGCCCGACGATCCGAAGCACGTGATTTATGTTTGGCTGGATGCGCTGGCCAACTACATTACCGCCATCGGCTACGGCTCAACTCACGCCGGTGCTCAGGAGGCTTTCAAGAAATACTGGCCAGCCGACGTGCACATGATCGGCAAGGAAATCGTTCGCTTCCACTGCGTCTACTGGCCGGCATTTCTGCTGGCAGCGGGCTTGGCTCTGCCCCAAGCGATCGTCGCGCACGGATGGTTGCTGTTTGAAGAGAGCAAGATGTCGAAATCGCGTGGCAACATTGTGCGCACGGAAACGATTCTCGACGTGCTGGGCGCGGACGCACTGCGCTATTTTCTGCTGCGCGAAGTGGTGTTCGGGCAAGATGGTTCGTTCTCGTTCGACGCGCTGGTACAACGTTACAACTCCGACCTGGCGAACGGCTTAGGAAACCTGGCCAGCCGCACGTTAACCATGATTAACCGCTATTTCAAAGGCGAGGTGCCGTATCCGTCGCATTCGGCTTCGCGAAAACCGGGCGATGATGTAATCACCGTGACCGCCCACAGAGCAATCTATGACTTTGGAACGCAATTCGATCAATTCCAGTTTTCGCGTGCTCTCGAAACGGTGTGGGGACTGATAGCCGCGGTCGACAAGTACATCGTCGAGAACGAACCGTGGTCGCTGGGCGAGAAGCAGGACGACGAGAGCCGGGCGCGCCTGGCCACGGTCCTCTATACCTCGGCGGAAGCGCTGCGCATCGCGACCGCGCTGGCCCATCCTGTAATGCCCGACGCAACCGCCAAAATCTGGGAGCAGCTCGGCCTGGGGGATATCCAGAAACTCGCTTTGGCTGACCTGGCCTGGGGACAGTTGCGACTGGGGACGAAACTTGGCGAAGTGCGTCCCGTATTTCCTCGTGCCGACAAAAGCGCAATTGAAAGGATGCAACAGATGGAAGATCAGCAAAGAGGGCCGGCAGTCGACGAACCGAAGACGTCGGCACAAGCCAATGCGACGCCGGCGCCGGTTCAATCTGCCGTGGCATCCACCCCTGCGGCCACGGACACCGGGAAGATCACGATCGACGACTTCGCCAAGATTGAATTACGCGTGGGCGTTATAAAAGTTGCCGAGCGAGTGCCCAAAGCAGACAAACTCCTGCGGCTGGAAATCGATATCGGCACGGAGGTGCGTCAAGTTTTAGCGGGCATCGCCGAAGCTTATGCGCCCGAGACTTTAGTTGGCCGCAAGGTAGTAATCGTCGCCAACCTTGCTCCGCGAAAACTGCGCGGCATGGAATCGAACGGCATGATCGTGGCCGCATCGCTCGACGGCGGGAAGCCGGTGCTGGCAAGCTTTCTGGAGGATGTGCCGGTCGGAGCGCGGCTGAAATAAGAAGACTGACCTCGGACCTCAGACCTCCCTTGGGACCTCTGCCAGAGCCCGAGCTTCATCTCCTAAGGTCCGAGGTCTGAAGTCCGTGGTCAGGTCTGAAGTCCAAGGTCTGAGGTCCGCCATCCGATGTTCGTCGATTCTCACGCCCATCTCGATGGCAAGCAGTTCGACTCCGATCGCGAGCAGGTGATTGCTCGCGCTCGTGAAGCGGGCGTACAAACCATGGTCGCTATCGGCAACGGCGACGGCCCTCCTACGCTCGATGCCGGCATTCGACTCGCCGATCAATATCCCTTCATGTACGCGACGATCGGAATCCATCCGCACGAGGCGAAGCTGGCTTCCGATGAAGCGTTCGCAGAAATGGAGCGACTGGCGCGGCATCCCAAGGTGATCGCATGGGGCGAGATTGGTCTCGATTACTTCTACGATCATTCCCCGCGAGAAATGCAGAAGCAAGTATTTACCCGACAGATGAAACTGGCGGAAGCGGCGAAACTGCCCATCGTGATTCACTGCCGGCCTTCGGATGGCAGCGACGACGCCTGGGAAGATTGCCTGGGACTCATCAAGAGTCAATGGGCTCCGAATGGGCTGGGCGGAATTCTGCATTGCTTCACCGGAAATTCGGCTCAGGCGAAGCGCGCGCTTGATATGGGTTTTATGATTTCCTTTGCAGGCAACCTGACCTTCCCGAAGGCGCAGCAGATTCGCGATGCAGCTCTCGAGGTTCCGCTCGACCACATGCTCATAGAAACGGACTCGCCTTATTTGGCGCCGGTTCCGCATCGAGGAAAACGAAACGAGCCGGCCTTCGTGAAAGAAACCGCACGCAAGCTGGGCGAAGTGCGCGGGCTTTCCATGGAAGAAATCGGCGAACGGACATCGCACAACTTCTACAATTTTTTCAAATTGACTGAAATCGCTGAAAGCAAAGTTCCCGCCCGTTAGAACTCGCACTTCTGATACTCTCAAGAGTTATATTTCCTTATTTCAGAAAGATTAGAAATGTATGCCCGATAACAGTTTCGATGTGGTCAGCAAGATCGATCTGAACGAGGTGTCGAACGCGATTCAGCAGGCGCTGAAGGAAATTCACACGCGTTTCGATCTGAAAGACTCAAAATCGAATATTGAACTGGAAAAGGACGCGATCGTGCTGCACTCGGCCGACGAATACAAGCTGAAGGCCGTTAATGACATTTTGCAGCAAAAGCTTGTGAAGCGCGGAGTTTCGTTGAAGGGCTTGACTTACGGCGCCATCGAACCCGCCGCAGGCGGAACCGCGAAACGTAAAGTCACGATGCAGCAAGGCATTGCCATCGAAAAAGCGCGCGAGATCGTGAAACTGGTCAAAGACTCGAAGAAGAAAGCTCAGGCCTCGATTCAGGGCGATCTGGTGCGCATCAGCAGCAAAGACCGCGATACGTTGCAGGAAACGATCGCCCTACTGAAACAGCATGACTTCGGCATTGATCTGCAATTTACGAATTACAGAACGAATTAGAAACGGACCTCAGACCTTGGACCTCGGACTTCAGCCGGCTGGCGCGGTGATAGATCGCAGAATGGAATTCCGGTGCTCGCGGTGTGCCGCATCGTTTCTGCATTGCCAAAGTTCCGAAGTCCGAAGTCTGGGGCCCGAGGTCCGAAGTCCGAGGTCCGGTTCGTGAGCGCCACCGCCGCCATTAACGGAAAAGAAGTATTCGATCTGTTGCGGGACGACCTCGTCGCGCTGGAAGCCGAGTTCGGCCGCGACACGGTTTCGGGCGTTCAGGCAATCACCGAGATTGGCGAATATTTGCGGGCTGGCGGCGGCAAGAGGATTCGGCCGGCTTTGCTGTTGCTCTCCGCGAAATTGCTCGACTACACGGGACAGGGCGCGGTTCGGCTGGGCGCAGTGGTTGAAATCATCCATACCGCGACGCTGGTTCACGACGACATCATCGATGAGGCCAAGACGCGGCGTGGCCGACCTGCAGCCAACACCCAGTGGGGGAATTCGAAGTGCGTGCTCGCCGGCGATTGGCTTTACATGCAGGCGTTCAAGATCGCCGTGCAAGAACGCAACTTCCGCATTCTCGACACGCTGATCGAGCTTACGCAGCAGATGGTGGAAGGCGAACTGCTGCAGATGGAAAAGCTTGGCAAACTCATCAGCCTCGACGAGCATTTCGATCTCATTTTTCGCAAGACCGCCTGCCTCTTCTCCGTCTGTATGCGTCTTGGGGCGATTCTGGGAGGAGCAACAGCAGAACAGGAATCCGCGCTCGGCCACTACGGGCACGACCTGGGCATGGCGTTTCAGATCGTCGATGACGTTCTCGACCTGACCGCCTCGGAAAACATTCTGGGAAAACCCGTGGCGAGTGATCTGCGCGAGGGCAAAGCCACGATGTCGGTGATTCATGCGGTGGAGCGTTGCACGCCTGCGGAACGCGTGAAAATCGAAACCGTACTTCATCACGGAGCTTTCAATGGCGTGGGCCATGCCGAGATTCTGGAAATCCTGCAGCGCTATGGTTCGCTGGAAGCCGCAACCGCTCGCGCAGCGCAATACGCGGAGTCGGCGCAGAAATCGATTTGTACTTTTCCGGATTCCGAGATTAAACGCGCCTTGCTCTGGGCGCCCGAGTTCGTGGTCGCGCGAGACAAATAACCTTCGTCTGCTTTCCATCCACCGCGCCAATTCCCTTCCTTTGCAGCTCAGGGCCTGTCCGGCTTTTGTTTATACTGAACCCTTTGCCGTATCCGGCTAATCAAAGGGCTGCTAACTTAAATTTCTTTCGCATGAATGACCTGCTCTCCATGATGGCGCGTCAAGGGTATGCCCTGACGTTTGGCTTGTTGTTTGCGGAGGCGCTCGGACTGCCCTTTCCCGCAGCGATCGCCCTGGTGGCAGCGGGCGCTGGTGTCGCCTCCCACACCTTATCGGGCCCGGCGATTCTTCTGGCTGCGATAGTCGCCCTCTTAATCGGCGACTCGGCACAGTTTTGGCTGGGACGCTACTCAGGATGGGCGCTGCTTGGATTTCTTTGCCGCCTGTCAATGAACCCCGAGACCTGCATTCTCCGCTCAGCCGAATCCTTCTACAAACGCGGCAAGCTGACGCTGGTATTCGCCAAGTTCGTTCCCGGACTCAACACCATGGCGGCGCCTTTAGCGGGCAGCATGAAGATGCGCTTCGGACAATTCCTGCGCCTGGATTTCGCCGGAGCATTGTTGTATGCAGTCACTTACTTGCTGGTGGGATACCTTTCGCGCGATTTTCTGGCCGTGATCTTGAACGGATTCTACGCCGCAGGACGGGCCATGGAAATCATCGTTATCGTCGCGCTCATCGGCTACGCGATTTACCGGGTCATCCAGTTTTCCCGCTACAAGAAATATCGCATTATGCCCCGAGTGCAGGTACAGGAACTGGCGGCGCGTCTGGCCTCTGACGATGCGCACCGCGTGCAGATTGTCGACGTACGCAGCCACGGTTATTACGACGTCGGTTCAGAGCGAATTGCCGGCTCCATTCGCATTGAACCCAACAATCTCGACGAAGAGATAAAACATCTTTCCAAAGACAAGGACATTTATCTCTACTGCACTTGAGCGCGCGAAGCGACCAGCGCCCGGGTGGCGCATTTACTGCAGGAAAAAGGATTCAACACGTTCGTAATCGTCGGCGGCCTCACCGCGTGGCGCAAGGCTGGAGAGCCGCTGGAGTCGGTTCCGAAAGACGATCTGGTGAAGTTGCCGACATTCAGTTAAGAGTACTAATTCGTAGCGCGCGGATGTGTGCGCGCTGCGACTCTTGTCGCTAGGTAGGGTGCACGCGCCGCGGCACACAAATTCCCAATGAAACTCCAGCAATGGTGTAGCATTTGTCGGGCCCTGCCCCTATGCCTGCCACCACCACCCACGAAGCACCCAGCAGCGCCCGGATGAACGGCGTTCTTTTCCTGCTGTCCCTGTCGGTACTCATCAACTACATCGATCGCAGTAATCTCTCCATCGCCGCACCCTTGCTCAAAGATGAGCTGCGAATTTCGGCGTCCCAACTCGGCATACTACTCTCGGCATTTTTCTGGACCTACGCATTGATGCAGATTCCAGCCGGCTGGCTGGTGGACCGCTTTGACGTGAAGTGGGTCTTTGCCGCCGGATTCTTTCTGTGGTCGGCTTCAACTGCAATTACCGGGCTCTTGCATGGATTTTTGGCGCTATTGATCATCCGCGTAATTCTGGGCCTCGGGGAATCGGTTGCATTCCCGTCGTACGGCAAGGTCCTGGGCGGCTACTTCAAAGAGCAACACCGGGGCTTTGCCAACGCCATGATAATGGTCGGGCTGGCGCTTGGCCCCGCGCTCGGAATGAAGGTTGGAGGAAACGCTGTTAGCCATTTTGGATGGCGGCCGTTTTTTGTGGTGCTCGGCCTGGCGGGTTTTCTCTGGCTCCCTCTGTGGTCGGCATTAATGCCGCGCCGAACTGCCGAGCACATGCAGTCGCGAGAACACAAAGCCGGCGTGATCGACATTCTGCGGCATCGCTCGGCGTGGGGCACTTGCATCGGGCAAGCCTCCATTAATTACTACCTCTATTTTCTGGTGACGTGGTTGCCCTTCTACCTGGTGCGAGGACGCCATTTATCTTTGGATCAAATGGCAAACGCCGGCGGACTGCTCTTCATACTTTCGGCAATTTCATCCGCCGTGAGCGGAAAACTCTCAGACCGCTGGATCCGCGCGGGAGCATCTCCTACTTCTGTGCGCAAGGGCATGATGCTCTTCGGCCACACCGGCGTCGGCATATTTCTTGTCTTGACAGTGCTCGCGCCCGGCCGCTTTCTGGTGGTGTCACTGGCACTGACGGGAGCGTTCTTAGGCATTAGCGTCTGTAACAGTTGGGCGATCTCGCAGATGCTGGCCGGACCGCGCATGGTGGGCCGCTGGATTGGCGTGCAAAATTTCATTGGAAATCTTGCCGGCGCGGTGGCCCCCGCACTCACAGGCTTTCTTCTCGATCGAACCGGTTTCTTCTATTGGCCATTCCTGATTACAGCTGTCGTGGCTTGGATCGGCGGCGTCAGTTGGTGGTTTGTGGTGGGCCCGCTGCACGAAGTGGACTGGGAGAAGAAATTCGGCCCGCCGCACTTCAGCATTGAAGAAACTGCGGCAACAGGCGCAGCCCGAACCTAATCCAATTCTCGGATAAACTTTTCTTCATGTCGCAGGAAATCGAAGTCAAATTTCGGGTTGCGGACCTGCGAAAGCTCGACCGTCAGCTGCGCGCCGCAGGATTTCGTTTAGTTACACGGCAAGCGCACGAGGTCAACACACTTTATGACCTGCCCGGCGAAGTGCTGCGGTCACGCAAGCAACTGTTGCGGTTGCGGAAATATGGCTCGTCCTGGAAGCTAACTCATAAGAGCGGCGGCAAAACAGGCCGACACAGCAGCCGAGTGGAATTGGAGACTGGCCTGGAGGACGGAAAAGCGATGGACGCGATTCTGCGCGCCCTGGGATACGCGCCGTCTTTCCGCTACGAAAAGTTCCGTGCCGAGTGGACGGATAAAGACAAAAAAGGTCAAATCGTGGTGGATGAAACTCCCATCGGCAACTTCTGCGAAATCGAAGGTCCGCCGCGCTGGATTGATGCGACCGCAAGCAAGCTAGGCGTGAATCGCGAGGACTACATCACGAAGAACTACGCCACACTGTTTTCTGACTGGAAGAACGAAACAAAAAGTTCAGCGGAAGAGATGACTTTCAAAGCGGTTGGAAAGCGAAAACAATAAGCGATTATTCAAGTCGAGTTGTTATTTGTTCGTTAACTCTTTGGCCTGCAACAATTGCAATACCTTCTGTACGTCGGCGAAGCTCAGGACAGCAGCAAGAGCGCAGCGACATAGGCCATGAATTTCGAACTCGTCGGCTTCCATTTCGAAAAGCAACGCCCCATCACGCCCCGTGGCACTTCTTATATTTCTTCCCTGAGCCGCAAGGACAAGGATCGTTGCGCCCCACTTTTTCCTGACCGCGAACCACTTGCTGCACTGGCTGTGCGTCGCCCGCTCCGGCCATGCGCGCCTGTTCCAGCTCGCGGCGCTTGCGGCGCATAAACGCTTCTTCCAGTTCGTCGGCCGAGGTCGAAACCAGGCGCGGAGGTCGCCGTCCATTGCCATCTCCATCATGACCAGGACCTTTCGAGTCGGGGCCCTTGCTGACAGATGCGTCCGGCGGCGGACCTCCCGCGCCGGAATCCGGTGGCCGCTCCAGAATCTGCATCAGGTACAAATATCGAACCGTGTCTTCCTGGAAGCGCTGCATCATCGCTTCAAACATGTCGAACGATTCCCGCTTGTACTCGACCAGCGGATCGTGCTGCCCGTAACCGCGCAGCCCAATTCCCTCTTTCAAATGATCCATGCTGAGCAAGTGATCTTTCCATTGCTGGTCGATCACACTCAGCATGATCATGCGCTCGTGATGGCGCATCGCCACCGGCCCAATCAATTTCTCTTTCGCGTCGTATCGTTCTTTGAGCTTTTCAAAAATTGCGTCGCCCAGTTCCTGGCGATTCAGCTCGTCGGCCTTAACTCCTTCCGCCAGGAAATCAACGCCGAAGCGCGTGAACACCGCATCCTTCAGCCCTTTGATATTCCAGTCCGCTGCGTGAGCCTTGGCGGGGCAGTACTCCTCGATCAATTCGGCGAGGATCGCGGAAACATAATCTTCCAGAATAAGATCTTTTTGATCGGTGCCTTCGAGCAAGCGGCGGCGCAGTCCATAGACCGCTTCGCGCTGCTTGTTCATCACGTCGTCATATTCGAGCAGATGTTTTCGGGATTCGAAGTGCTGCGCTTCCACCGTCTTCTGTGCCGTCTCGATGCGGCGGCTGATCATCTTCGACTCGATCGGCACGCCCTCTTCCATCCCCAACTTCTGCAACAAGGTGGAAATCCATTCCTTGGCGAAGATGCGCATCAGGTCATCTTCAAGCGCAAGATAGAAACGCGAAGATCCCGGATCGCCCTGCCGTCCGGCGCGCCCGCGCAGCTGGTTATCGATGCGCCGCGACTCATGCCGCTCCGTGCCTAGAATGTGCAGTCCGCCGACCGCAGTGACTTCATCGTGCTCCACGTCGGTTTGCGCCTTGTAACGATTGAACGCGTCAGTCCACTTATCGGTCGGGCACCGTGTACTCGTTGCCGTTGTAATAAAAAATCGAAGTAATTCCATCTTCCTGTGGACCTTCGATCTTTCCTTGCGCCACGCGCAACTGCTGGGCAATTCCCTTCTTTACCAGCTCCTGCTTGGCCATGAATTCCGGATTACCGCCCAGCAGAATGTCGGTACCGCGGCCGGCCATGTTGGTCGCAATCGTGATCATGCCCTTGCGCCCGGCCTGCGCAACGATCTCGGCTTCACGCTCATGAAATTTGGCGTTCAGCACAACATGCTTGATTCCCTTCTTCTTGAGCAAGTCCGAGAGCCGCTCCGACTTTTCTACCGACGTCGTGCCCACCAGCACCGGCTGGCCTCTCGTAGCCAGTTGCTGAATTTCGTCGGCGGCCGCGAAATACTTTTCTTTCTCCGTACGGTAGACAATGTCCGGATTCTCGATCCGCCGCATCACCATGTTGGTGGGAATGACGACCACGTCGAGCTTATAGATGTTTTCGAATTCCTCCGCCTCCGTTTCCGCCGTTCCGGTCATGCCAGCTAGTTTCTTGAACATGCGGAAATAATTCTGGAAGGTAATGGTCGCTAGCGTCTGGTTCTCGCGCTCGATTTTCACCCCTTCTTTCGCCTCAATCGCCTGATGCAGGCCATCCGACCAGCGCCGTCCCGGCATCATGCGTCCGGTAAATTCGTCGACAATGATGACTTCGCCTTCCTTGATCACATACTCGACATCTTTGCGATACAGCGCGTGCGCTTTGATCGCGGTCTCCACGTGATGCTTGAGCGGCCAGTTTTCCGGGTCGGCAATGTTTCCGATCCCGAGCAGTCCTTCCACCTTCACCCAGCCCTCATCGGTCACAGTAATGTTGCGATGCTTCTCGTCGATGGCATAGTCGCCGGTCAGGATCATTCGCTGCGGATCGCCGGCTGACTCATTCAGCTCGCGAATCAGAGTTTCTCTTCGCTCCGGCGAAAACTTTCCTTGTTCCAGCTGTTCGCGTACTTCGTTCTGGCTAAGTTCTTCACCTTTCTCCAGCTTTGGAATAATGCGGTTCACTTTGTAATATTTGTCGGTCGACTCTTCACTCGCGCCCGAAATAATCAGCGGTGTTCGCGCTTCGTCAATCAAAATGGAATCCACTTCGTCGACGATCGCGAAATTGTGCCCGCGCTGTACGCAATCCCGAATGTCGAACTTCATGTTGTCGCGCAAATAATCGAAGCCGAATTCGTTATTCGTGCCGTAAGTCACGTCGGCGGCGTAAGCCGCGCGGCGCTGCTCGTCATCCAGATCGTGAACAATCACGCCTACCGTCAGCCCCAGAAAGCGGTAGAGCCGGCCCATCCACTCCGAGTCACGTTTCGCCAGATAGTCATTCACCGTGACCACATGTACGCCGCGCCCGCTCAGTGCATTGAGATATACCGGGAGAGTCGCGACCAGCGTTTTGCCTTCGCCGGTCTTCATTTCTGAGATCGTTCCCTTGTGCAGCACCATGCCGCCAATCAACTGCACGTCGAAGTGCCGCATCTTGAGCACGCGCCGCCCAGCCTCGCGGACCACGGCAAACGCTTCTTCAAGAATCTCGTCGAGAACTTCCTGCAGCGCTTCGTATTCGTGCTTTTCAAATTCTTTCTGCTGGTCAACATCCGGTTCGTCATCGGCTACCGGATCAGAAACCTCAGTGGGAGTATTGCGGGTCACGCGGCTCAGCCGCTCTTGGATGCGCTGGCGAAACACGTCCGTCTTGGCGCGCAGTTCCTCGTCGCTGAGCTGCTGGATCGCAGGCTCAAGCGCGTTAATCGCCTGCACCCGCGGCGTCAACGACTTAACCACACGTTCGTTCTTGGTCCCAAAAACCTTGCCTAATAGCTGATTAATCAAGCCAGAATTCCTTCAGGGGCAGCACGCCCAAAATACTTCTAAAGCCTAGCATATTAGATGCGGGCCTAGTTCATGATGAAGCACACGACGAAGCACACCGACGAATCGCATGACGAAGCAACGACGAAGCACTCCCGCCGCACCTCCAGTATAATGGCCACGTCCGTCGCTGGTCACGGAGGCTTCCATGACTGCACGCCTCGCCTCGCTGTTCCTTCTCGCTGCCCTTTTAGCCGTTCCTGCCAATGGAAAAGATAAAAAGAAATCTTCGCTTCCGGAATATGTCTTGCGAGCTACCACCGTGCGGGTCGTGGTAAGCCCGGATGTGGGCGAACCGCTCGACCATCCCATGGCCAACGCTGATGCTCGGGATAGTGTCGAAAAGGCGCTCCTGCAGTGGGGCCGTCTACGCCCTGTGATGGATGGAGCGGAATCCGATCTCGTCATCGCGGTGCGCACGGGAAATGGCAGAATGGTGCAACCCACAATCAAGGGCGGCCCGATCGACCAGCGTACTGGTGTCGCGCAAGGCACGGACAATAGCATTCGCATCGGCGCCCAGCAGGGACAACCGCCTCCCCTGAACAATCCCGGTATCGGGCCGCAAATGGGTCCGCAGAATGGCCCGGCAATCAGCAATACAGTCGGCGCGTCCGAAGATACATTCGAGGTGTATCGCGGAGGTGTGGAATATCCGTTGGATTCTTCGCCCGTGTGGCGCTACATCGCGAAGGATTGTTTACGCGAACCCGGCGTAACCGCCGTGGAAGAGTTTCGTAAGGCAATCGCAAAGGCGGAACAACCGCCGCCCGCCAAAAAGCCCTAACCGGGCAGTCGCGAAATTTGTCGTCTTATATAACTGGTGTCATCCTGAGCGTAGCCGTCCTTCAGGCGTAGCGAAGAGCCTGCCCTGAGCGAAGCCGAAGGGATCTCCATCTCAACAGACCTAATCCGTAGCCAAACGGGATTCAGCTCGATGCTCGAGTGGTTCTATTCCGCGCCGCCGGCAATCGACGGCACCAGCAAAACTTCGTCGCCTTCCTGAAACGCATATCCCGGCCCCCCCAGAAAGCGTATGTCTTCCTCGTTCACATAAATATTCAGGAAGCGGCGAACTTGGCCCTTGTCGTCGCGCAGGTGCGGCTTCAACTCGGGAAATTTCTCATCAAGCACCGAGAACAACTCTCCGAGATTCGAAGCCGCACAGGTCACCGATCCCACGCCCGCGGTGTGGCGGCGCAGCGCAGTCGGAATTTGTACGGTGATCGGCACGGTTACGCTCCGACTGCCTCGGCGATCACTCCCGGAATATCGGCCGGGCTAAGACTCTCATGCAGATACCGTTCAAACTCGGTCAACTTCGGAGCGATCGGGATCTCAGTGCGGTAAACCCCCGCCAGCACATCGGTCGTCTTCAATCCGTTGCCGGTAATGCAGAGCACCGTCGTCTCTTCCGGATCAATGCGGTCCTGACGATACAGTTTGCCCGCGCAGCCCACGGTCACGCCGCCAGCAGTTTCGGTGAACACGCCTTCGGTTTCTGCCAGCAGTTTGATCGAGTTAATGATTTCCGGATCGCTGACGTCTTCGCTCCATCCGCCGCTACCCTTAATCACTTTGATTGCGTAATGGCCATCCGCGGGATTACCGATGGCCAACGACCGCGCAATGGTCGACGGCTTCTGCGGGTCAATCTCGGAACTACCCGTCTTCACCGCCGTCGAAATCGGAGAGCAGCCAGTAGCCTGCGCGCCGAAGAATTTCACGTCCTTACCTTCGACCAGGCCCAGCTTAACCAATTCGTCGAATGCTTTCTTGATCTTGATGATCAGCGAGCCGCCAGCCATGGGGCAGACCACGTTATCCGGCAGGCGCCATCCCAATTGTTCGGCAATCTCGAAGCCAACGGTCTTCGATCCCTCGGAATAATACGGCCGCAGGTTTACGTTGACGAAGCCCCAGTGATGCTCGTCCGCAATCTGCGAGCACAGCCGGTTCACCTGATCGTAGTTCCCCGCAATGCGCACCACCTTCGCGCCAAAAACGTTTGTCCCAAGAATTTTCGCGGGCTCCAGATCCGACGGAATAAAGATCCACGCCTTCAGCCCCTCGCGGGCAGCATGCGCGGCCACGGCATTGGCCAAATTTCCGGTCGACGAGCACGACACAGTATCGAACCCGAAAGCTTTCGCCTGCGACAGCGCGACCGCCACGACGCGATCTTTAAAACTCAGCGTCGGCAGGCAGACCGCGTCATTCTTGATGTAGAGATTCTTCGCGGCAGCGGTCGTCCCACTCAACTGCTCAGCCAAACGTGGAGCCTGAAACAGTGGAGTGAAGCCGACCGGCAGCCGCGGTTCATAGCCCTGGGGGAGGGGTAAAAGTTCGGAGTAGCGCCACATGTTCGGCGGCCTCTGGGAAATGCTCTCGCGCGTGATGGATCCGCGCAGTGCGTCATAGTCGTAAGCAACTTCCAGAGGAGAGAAACAGTCGTCGCAAATCGACCGGGGCTGGTTTCCCCAGGTCCGTCCGCATTCCCGACAGCGCAGTTCGTAGTGAGACATGTGCTACTCGCTTTCTTATTCCGAAACACTCGGAATCGATTGTCATCCTGAGCGAGACGCTTTCTGTCTCGCGAAGGACCTGGGCGACCCGCGCGACAATTTCGCGGTTTTATGCGGATGCAATAATCGCGCGTTTGGATCGCTTCCCTACTAGCGAATAGCTGAGGACGAGCCTGAAAAAGTGGCCTAAAAAGCAAAGGCCTCTTTTTCCAGGAAAAGGAAAAGAGGCGATCGGAATGCCAATACAGCGCGCATGCCGAATCCCATGTTCCCCGTTTCCAGGAGAGAGTTGGCACCAGTCACCCGGGATATATGATCCCGGATCGGTTGCCGTGGCGTCACAGGGCTCGTCCCTCAGCCACTCTGCATGAAATTCAGGCCCACTCTCCATCAACTGAAGAATGGACTTGTTGCTACGATGCTACAAAATGCCAGGGCCGGCGTCAAGGGCAAATTCACTCTTTTGATTCCGGCAGGAATCCTGTGAGGTTCTTGCTGACACCGCCGAACTCGACATCTCCGTGCATCCTGAAAGCTCTTGTTAGGCGGACACTCTTCGTCCCCCGATTTTGATCTTGAACTCGACGATCGAAGTGCGCAAAAGAAATCGCCCCGCTTCAGCCGCGGAGCGGCGACATAATTTAGCCCAGGACGTAAGTCCTGGGTAAGCCGGTCAAGGGGAGAACCGAGTCCCGGAGGGACACCAGAAAAGGTGCTACCCGTTAACCGAAGACCCCGCTGTAAGCGGGTAGCCCACACGCTTTCACCAAGGTTTCGCTTACCATCTTTTTCCATAGCGTTCCACAACAAGAAAACAAGATTATTTACTCCACCAAGGTTCGGCGGGGTGCTAAATGTACCTGAGCCGCACTTTACAAGCCAAATTTAGCGCCTTGGGGGGAATTGGATGACAGTCGGAATCGGCGTGCTAGCTACCAGCCCCGAAGGACGGGATAAGATAAAAATCCCAGATACCGTTATTTTGATGGCCGACACAATGGGGTCTTATGAGGATGTTGACTCCCATGCACGGCTGCACAAGGTATTCATGTTCCCCAAATCTAGAATGTTCGCGGCTGCTGCTGGCCGTGTAGATAGGGCAGGAGAAGTTCTGTCCTCGATTGACAAGTTCCTGCTACGAATACCGGAACAAACTCGCAGTTTCGGCTCCATCATGCGCACCGTAGCGGACGTTTGTTTTGGCTACAAACACGAGAAGTTCATAGCGCATGAGTTCCCTAAAATGCGCTTGGCCCCAAAGCCAATAGCGGCGACGGAAATGACACTCGCACTAGACGCCAAAATCCAGAAGCGTTGGGATAAGTACGATCTCGGCTGCAATCTCGTTATCGGCGCATTTTGCGATAAGGGAGCCTGCCTCATCCAGGTTGACGGGATATCTCTTGATGTTGAGAACATGACAATTCCCGGAATTGCTGCTATTGGAGCGGGTAGTGAGGCAGCGAACTTTTGGCTGTCTCGTCGCGAACAAACGTTTGGCAATCTGCCGTTACGCTCTGCTTATCACGCTTACGAAGCAAAACTTATGGCTGAATCGTCAGCGCATGTTAATGGCCACCTGGATATTATTGTTGCGAGTGACCATGACTTTTGGTTCTGTACAACCCATACATCGGCACATCCATACAAAAAGCATCCGCAAATAAATCTAGAGAACCTTCGCGAGCTGCGGGCTAAGTATGGGCCGCAGGATACATCGGCAATCGGCGAACTGAATAAGAAAAGCCCCGGCTAGTACCGGGGCTCGGAAAACTCAAGGTGTATCGCGCAATTCCGATTGCACGGGAGTGCGCAAAAAGAGAAATGTGGTCCTAAGACTTTGGCGGTCCAACCCAAAGGAGGTTCTGGCGCGCCCTCTAAGGGCGGCTGGCCCACGCCTCGCCAAGGTTTCCTGTACACCCATTTCAACCGAGGGTGCCCCATCCTTGCGTTGTTTGCAAGGGTGGGCGAGACGAACGGCGAAGGATAGAACTCAGGACTTCCACGACCTTTTCCACAGCCTTCCACAAAAAGAAAACCCGTACTTGTGACGAACGACCTTGACCGAGGATTTCAGAATGAGCAAGCTCGATACATGCGCGAGGGCTCTCTCAGTCAATTTTCCCTACCGCCCCCATTCAAGGTGGTCGGTCGAAGCTTCGCCAAGCTAAACCCTTATTGCGGAAGATTTTAGAGATAAGTCGTTATGGCTCAATATTTTACGCGGGCTCGTCCATATCGATTCGATCCAAAGCCTTAAGAATGAGGATTTTATGCGCTCCGTCGAAAAAAATATTGATATCGATATCGAGGAGGTTGCCGCCCACCAAGTTCATTTGGTGGCTTCAGCCCACTCTTGCTCGCCACGATGGAGCAGCGCATCGCGATCTTCGGGGAGAATCCAGTGTTGTTTCACCAGATCGTCGACCGCATTTTTGTAGCGCGTTTGATAGTCTTCGCGATCTGCATAACGTACCGCAATCGACTTGCGCGGATCGCCGCTTTTCTCGCGCTCTGTGGCAGTCTTCGGAAACGGAATGTACGATGCCTCGAAAGACACGCGCTGGTCGGGCGCGCCAATCGACGGGTCACGAAGATTCCAACTGGCATACGTCGCCAGCGGGACAGTTATCTCCGGCAGGCGCACGCCGTCGCGTTCATTCCCGTCGGCATCAACCTGCGGCACCAGCACGGGAAACGGCTCGCCAACCTTTGGCGGCTGGATGCTCAAAATTCCATCCCGCCAGTTCGGGCCAAAGTCGAGGCGCCA
Source organism: uncultured Acidobacteriaceae bacterium (assembly GCA_963801885.1). GTDB lineage: Bacteria > Acidobacteriota > Terriglobia > Terriglobales > Acidobacteriaceae > Sulfotelmatobacter. The sequence goes on along the minus strand of CAWDGL010000004.1, from coordinate 522,112 downwards.
GGCTTCATTGGCTTCATGCGGACGGTTCACGCCGGGGATTGCGGGCATCGCATATTCGCGCAGCGGCACCAGATTTCCTTCCGCGATTTTCGGATAGCTGCTGGGCGGAGGAAGCGTGTTGCTGCGCACCCAGGCGTCCATGTTGGCGATCATGGCGCGCCAGAAATATTTCACCGGAAGCGGCGACTGCGGCTGCTGCCCCAGCAGATCTCCTTTTCCTTTTTCTGGAGGGAACGGTCCAGAAAAATGCTGCAGGCCTGTGAAGTGATAAATGCGCACGCTGTCCGAAATCGGCGCATCACGCTTCCCGTCGGGGCTGATGTGAATCAGCGCGGCAGCGCGTCCCCAATATTCGTACGAAGTATTGGAAAAGAAAATCCTGGGCACGACTTTTTCAGCCACGGCGCGATCGAGCAGGCCGCCCGATTCTCCCGTGACCGGATCTTTCTCCGGCAAATCGGTAAAAGGAAAAATGTCGGTGGGAAAGAAAACGGACGAAGTCGGTTGCGCGTCGCGCGAGGGCTGGGCGAAACGATAATTAAAACTGCCGCGACCGGCTCCAGCGACATGCGCGAGAACGCCGTCAAGCGCGATTCTTCCGTCTTCATCGGCATTGAAGCCCTGATAAAGAAAGTCGCGCAGAAAACGTCCATTCTGCGAAATACCTTCACCGATAAACGCGCGACGCGGGAGTGACAGCATCGGCTGCATGCTTGGCATACGAGGCAAAATCGCGAATCGCTGCCAGTCCGCCGCCTGCCACGACCGGGTCGGCCACCACATAAACGTATTCGTAAATCTTTCCCGGCTGAAAGCCGCCGTTCAAATGGATATGCCGATCGCTGGGAACGAGCTTGCCGTCGGCGGTCTGCGCAAACTGCCATTCGGTGCGTGGAATTACGCTGCGCGCTCCAGCTCGAGAATCGCGCACCGTGAGAACGTTGCGCGGGTCTTCGGGATTCGCAACTGGATATTCCGTTCCACCAATGCTTCCCAGAATAAGATGCCCGAGCGGAATTTCCGGCATCGGCTTCGAAGGCATCAGATCGCCGCGCAGCAGTCCGGTAATCGTCTTTCCATTTTCTTTTGCAACCGGCGCAACGAATCGCAGCGCATCCGCTCCGGCAGCGTCCCACTGCCAGCCCAGGCTCACGATCGTAAAACCATTGCGCAACAGCCAGGCATCGCCCGCGTCATTCGCGAGATCCCAGTCGCCGCCGTCAACGAGGCCAATGATGCGCCCGCGCCCGCGGTTAGGAACCTCGAGCAGCATCGATCCATTTCCTTTGCTCGCGTCCTTGGGACGCACGGCTATAAAGTCCGCAGAGAACTCGACCTCGCCATTTTTTAGATTTACCGCGTTGGTCAAGTCCACGATCTGCCGATTGTGCGGATTAGCCACTGGCAGCGAAAAGTAAACCCGCCCGGTGATGCGCTCGTACGCCCCGGCGCTGCCAAACACTTCTCCATTGAGAACGTCTTTGCGGGATGCGATCTCCACGCGAACCACGCGCGCGTGGAGTGGCAGCAGGGTCAGAGCTAAGGCCAGGAGGGACGCGGCAGTACGAGAACGGAATCGCATGCGCGAAAGAATAGCACGCGGGCTCCGCACGCTTTTCGTATCTCGTAAAAATCCGCCGAGGCCGGTGTACAATCTTTCCCGTTCGCAAAATCCAGAACAATTAGCAAAATCCGGCCGCGATAATTTCTTAATGGGGACTAAGAATGCATAAACGCTCTTGGGTGTTCTCTATTGTTGCCACAGTAATTCTTGCCAGCGCTTTCGCCACAATTTCGTTCGCGCAGCAAAACGAGCAGCCCGCAAAAACCGCGGCTGCAAAAAAAGCAGCTCCGGCGCAAAGCGCCGAAAAACCTTCTGAGGGCAAACCGGAGCAGTCTGCCGAACCCAGGCCCGCGCAGCATGAACCCGCGCCCGACAACAAAGACAAAGAAGAGCACTATGACATGACGGAAGTTGCTCCCATCGTGACCCATCACCAGATCACGGTCGACGGCAAGTTGCTGCGGTACAGCGCCACTGCTGGGCGCCTGCCCATCAAGCGCGCCGACGGCAAGATCGAAGCGGAAATGTTTTACGTCGCTTACACGCTTGACGGCCAGGACGCCGCCAAGCGTCCGCTGACTTTTGCTTACAACGGCGGCCCGGGCTCGGCCTCCATCTGGCTGCACATGGGCGCGCTCGGTCCGCGCCGAGTCGTGTTGCAACCCGACGGCTTCATGCCTCCCGCACCCTATCGCATGGAAGATAATCCTTACACGCTGCTCGACAAGAGCGACCTGGTGCTGATCGACGCGATCGGCACAGGATTCAGCCGCGCAGCCGACGCCGAGATGTTCAAGAAATTCTGGGGCGTGAAGGGCGACATTGAAGCCTTCAGCGAATTCATTCGCCTTTACATTACGCGCAACGAGCGTTGGGCATCGCCGTTATTCCTTTTCGGAGAAAGCTACGGAACCACGCGCTCGGCGGGCATTGCCGGCTATCTCGCCGACCGCGGAATTTCGTTCAACGGCATCACGCTGCTTTCCACCGTGCTGAATTTTGAAACCCTGGACGAGAATTTCACGAACGATCAACCTTACATTTTTCTGATTCCTTCGTTCACAATGATTGCGGGCTATCACCACAAACTTGCGCCCGATCTCGCGCAGGATATGAATCGCGCACGCCAGGAATCGGAACAATTTGCATCGACCGAATACGAGCAGGCGCTCGACAAAGGCGACGCTCTCAAACCTGAGGAGCGCCAGAAAGTCATCGACCAACTCGCGCGCTTTACAGGGTTGAGTAAAGAAGTGATCGACGAAGCGAACCTGCGCATCAACGTGCAAAAGTTCACTCACTACCTGCTGATCGATCAGAAGCTGCGCGTGGGACGCCTGGACGCGCGCTACACCGGCCCCGATCCGAATGGGCTGCTCGACACGCCGTTCTACGATCCGACTGGCTCGGCCACGCAGCCGCCGTTTACGTCCGCGTTTAACAACTACATCCGCACCGAATTGGGCTACAAAGTGGACATGCCCTATAACGTGCGTGCGGAACGCGGAGGGGTGCAGTGGGATTGGGGATCGGCGGGCGGAGGCTTTCCTGACACGGCGTCGGCTTTGCGGCAGGCGATCGTGAAAAATCCTTATCTGAAAGTTCTATTGATGGAGGGTTACTACGATCTAGCCACCCCGTATTATGCGGCCAATTACACGGTCGACCATCTCAACTTGCCTCCGAAGTATCGAGACAACGTTTCGTTCGCAACTTACGATTCAGGACACATGGTCTATCTGCCAATGGAAGGCCTAAAGAAAATGAAGGCGGACCAAGCCGCTTTCATTGGAAAAGCTGGCGCGCAGTAGGGTGAGGTCAGGGACTTAAGAAAAGGGCATTTTCTTTTCATTACATCGCCGGTCGGACTCGCTCATTTCCCGGGCAAGTTCACGCGATGTATGTCGCAAGCGCACCGCTAAGACAATGGCGAGGGACATGTAGAAACGAGAAGCCAGCCGGGGGAATGCATTGAAGATTTCCCGCAGATCAATGGCCATGATCTGGTCGGTTTGGACTTCTTCGCTCTTGGCGATGACCGCGGCTGTAGTTCTGCCTTTTTCCAGGAAGGCCATGTCGCCGCAAATATCCTCTGGCCCCAGAGTCGCAACCACTGTTCGGCTGCTGGTTCCTGCCAGTTCCACGGAAGCTTCCCCGCTGCGAATGATGTGCATTCTGTCACCCAGGCTACCCTGGCGAATAATCTCCTCGCCAAGTTTGTAGGTGCAGCGCTGAGTTTTGGCACTTATCAGCATCCAGTCGTCCCGGGTCAGATAGAGCAGCCGATTCGCACCCATATACGTGGCTATCGGCAGGAATCGCAGCGATCTGTAGGCTGTTCTACCGGCTGTACTGATTCTTCTTCTTGTCTTCGTGCCGCTCGATGCCGAGCTGGATAAGACGATCGATCAAGTCAGCATAGGCCAGCCCAGATGCGGCCCAGAGCTTAGGATACATGCTGATCGATGTAAAGCCGGGCATAGTGTTGATCTCATTTAGGTAAATCTTGCGCGTTTTCGGGTCCATCAAGAAATCCACGCGGGCCAGGCCTGAGCAATCGACAGCTTGGAATGCGGCCACTGCCAGTTCCTGAACTTTTTTCGTTTCTGCTTTAGTGAGCTTGGCGGGAATAATCAGCTGCGAACCTTCGTCGACATATTTCGCGGTGTAATCGTAGAACTCCTTGCCGGGAACAATTTCTCCCGGCACCGATGCCGACGGTTCGTCGTTGCCCAGCACCGAGCACTCGATTTCACGCGCCTTTTCTTTCTTGCCGCCCACGCCCTGCTCGATCACGATTTTTCGGTCGAACTTCGCGGCCTCTTGAATCGCGGGCCCCAGTTCTTTGCGATTATGTGCCTTGCTGATGCCCACCGACGATCCCAGATTCGCCGGCTTCACAAATACCGGATAGGTCAACTTGCTTTCCACCTGTTTCTGAACTTTCTTCGGATCGTTCTCCCACCAACTGCGCAGAATGGTCACGTGCTTCACGATGGGAATTCCCGCGGCGATGAACAACGACTTCATAATGTCTTTGTCCATGCCCGCAGCCGAACCCAGCACGCCCGCGCCCACGTAAGGAATGTCCGCCAGTTCGAGCAGCCCCTGGATCGTTCCGTCCTCGCCAAACGTGCCGTGCAGCACGGGAAAGATCACATCCACGTTGATGGCACGGTCGCTGGCGCGCCGCAGCGTGGAGGCCTCGGTTTGAAAAGGCACAAGCCCAGTCTGGCGGCGCACCGGCTCGGGCGGGACAACAACCGCATCGCCCCTCGCCAGCACGGCTGCCGGTGACGTAATCTCAGGATCGCCCGCGCGAAGATGCCGCGGTTCGATGACCAGCTTGCCTTGTAATAAATTCTCAGCGTGCTCGGCCGTGAGCCAGCGCCCATCTTTGGTGATGCCGATGGGCACGACCTCATATTTCTCTTTATCGATTGCATTCAGAACTGACGCGGCCGAGAGCAATGAAACTTCGTGCTCACCACTGCGGCCGCCGAACAAGATACCGACCCGAATTTTTCCCATGACCTTCCAGTGTGGACGCGGAGGAACTATCTCGTCAATCGCAGTATTGGTACATTCAGGCTACAATCCGATTCCATGTTGGACCGTAGGCAGCTCGCTCTTTGCATGCCGTTGGCTGGCGGAATGTTCTTACTTAGTGGATGCCGCAAAAATACAGAAAACACTAGCGCAGCACAGCCAAGCACATCCGCATCCGCCCCAAACCCTGCATCTACAGAGCGGCATCACCGGATGTTTTTGGGTGGAGTTTCGCCTTTGATCGTCAGCATGTCGCCAGAGACCGTTCCATTCCACGAAGGCCATGTACCGATGGGACACTATTCGCTGACCTACGAAATCGATCATTCGGAAAAGGCCACGAAGGCTTACATCGCCATTCGCGCTGAGGGATTGGGCGAGCTGCAAAGGTTTGACGTGGATGCGCAGCCTCGCGGACAAATCGAATTTCTTCTCGATGCCTCGAACTTCGATTTTGGTCCGACAGTACGTTTTCGTGCGCACTGCCCGTTCGGCACCACCGACTGGTTCACCATGGGTGGTGAGCCGCTGGAGCCTTCGCAGTCGCTATCCAGCCAGCAGATTGGAAACGTGACCCCGGCCTATATAGCGACGCCGCGCGGTTTACAGCAAGGCAGCGGAGTGCCAATTAGAATCTGGGGTGCGAAAATTACGCGCGAGTGCACGCCCGAAGCGGAAGTGGATGGTACGGCGGTGGAGTTGCACAACGCGGTAGCATTGGAACGACAAATTCAAGCGCTGCTCTTGTACAGCGATTTGCAAAGGCGACCAGTTGTCGTCCGCCACCTTGAAGTGCAACTCGTCGTATACGGACCGGGAATGCCGGCCGAGGATATTTACAATTTGAATTTTGTGGAGCAGTAAGCCGGGATACTCTAGAGAATTTTCTTTCCAAACGCCGAGACCGCCAGTTCTACTGCCAGATCGGCTGTTTTATTGTGTTCGTCGATCACCGGATTCACTTCGACAATTTCGAAACTTGACATGCGTCCGTGATCGGCGATGATCTCCATGGCGAGGTGAGCTTCGCGATAGGTCGCACCGCCGCGCACGGGAGTGCCCACGCCGGGCGCGTCTTCGGGATCGACCCAGTCCATGTCGAGCGAAATGTGGTAGCCGGCGGTGCCGCGGGACGCCATGCGCAAAGCCTCTTCCATGACGGTGCGCATGCCGCGCTCGTCAATGTCGCGCATGGTGAAGACGCCGATGCCGGCGCGGACTACGTTTTCCTTTTCGACGGCGTCGATGTCGCGCACGCCCACCAGCACACAGTTCTGTGATTTCACCTTTGGCGAAAAATTGAAGATGTTTCCAAGTTCCGAGGGCCACAAACCTAGAATTGCGGCTAACGGCATGCCATGCACGTTGCCGCTGGGGGAAGTTTCAGGAGTGTTGATGTCGGTGTGCGCGTCGATCCAGATCAAACCGACTGGCTGATTCTGACGTCGATAAAATTCGGCGACGCCTGAGACCGTGCCCGCGGCCATGGAGTGATCTCCCCCAAGCGCTAGGGGAACTCGCCCGGCTTCAAGGGTCTTGACCACCAGTTCGGCATGTTTGGTGCAGGTGGCAGTGATTTCGTGCAGATACTTTGCGTGGGTGTCGCCTTCCTTTTTCTGTTCAGGAATGGCGACGGCCACGTTGCCGCCATCTTCCACCTCGTGTCCAAGCGCCTCCAGACGAGCCTCCAGCCCGGCCACGCGAACGGCCGAGGGGCCCATATCGACTCCACGGCGCGACTGGCCGAGATCAAGCGGGACGCCAATGACGCGAATCTTTCTGGGAGCGAGGTTGGTGGAGGATGCGGTCGTCGTCATGAGATCGACTGAGTAAATTTGTAATTTTGTAATTGGAAAAGTTTAGAAGCGAACCGATCTCGATTTTCAAATTGCATAATTACCAAATCCTTATGGGTACAGTCTGTAGAGCATCCTTGGGAACGGGATGGTTTCGCGAACGTGTTCCAGGCCGCAGATCCAGGCCACGGCGCGTTCAATGCCCATGCCGAAACCGCCATGTGGCACGCTGCCAAATTTGCGCAGATCGAGATACCACTTGAATGCTTCCTCCGGCAAGTTGTGTTCGTGAATGCGTTGCAGCAGCAATTCGTACGATGCCATGCGTTGCGAACCACCAATGATTTCGCCATAACCTTCGGGTGCGAGCACGTCGACGCACAAAGCCAGATCCGGACGTTGCGGATCGGGCTCCATGTAAAACGCCTTCACTTTCGCGGGATACCGGTGCACCATGACGGGCTTGTCGAATTGAGCCGACAGATATGTTTCGTCTGGTGAACCCAGGTCGCCGCCCCACTCGAATTTTGATTCCAGCGCGCCTTTGGCGTGGCCTTCCTGCAGATTCTTCACCGCGTCGTCGTAGCTGATGCGGGGAAACGGGGCTTCAATCTTTTCGAGTTTGGAAATATCGCGGCCAATGGTTTGCAAGTCGACGCGCCGTTTTTCCAGACAACGCTTCACGATGAAACTGATAAGGCCCTCGGCCAGTTCCATTACGTCGTCGAGTTGAGCGTAGGCGACTTCCGGTTCGACCATCCAAAACTCAGTGAGATGCCGGCGTGTCTTTGACTTTTCTGCCCTAAACGTTGGTCCGAACGAATACACTTTGCCAAGCGCCATCGCGGTTGCTTCCACGTAAAGCTGACCCGATTGCGTGAGAAATGCCTGCTCGTCGAAGTAGTCAACAGGAAAAAGCGTAGACGTGCCTTCGCACGCGGCTGGAGTGATGATCGGAGGATCGGTGAGGGTGAAGCCGCGCTCGTCGAAGAAATCGCGCGCTGCCTTGATGATCTCGGCGCGTACTCGCAGAATCGCCGCCTGCCGCTGCGAACGCACCCACAGATGGCGATGCTCCATCAAAAAATCGGTGCCGTGTTCCTTGGGAGTAATCGGATATGGCGAAGATTCCGGCACGCGCTGCACGACCTGCACGCTGGCCACATCAAGTTCGTAGCCACCGTGCGCGCGCTTGTCGGCGCGAACCTTGCCTTCGACAATCACACTCGATTCCTGCGTGAGAGTCTTGATCGCATCGAAGACTTCCGGCGCAACGGCATTCTTCGGCACCACACCCTGAATGATGCCGGAGCCATCGCGGAACTGCGGGAACAACAGCTTGCCACTCTCGCGAAGGTTATACAGCCAGCCGCGAATGGTGACAGTTTGGCCTTCATGCTTGCCGATTTCTGCAATGGTGGTTACAGGTGAGGACATAATTCTGATTTTGTAATTGGGAAATTTAGTAATTGTGTAATTTGAACCTGCCCGAAGTTCACGCCGATTCTTAAATTACTCAATTACAAAATCGCTCAATTACCCAATTCCTCCAGCTGTTCGAAGGCCGGCGCCAGCTTCTCCAGCGCGTTCACTTTTTCATCTTCGGCCAGTTCCATCAGCAGGGGCGGAGTTTGGGGTGCGGAGCGGAGCAGTTCCATGGCTTCCTTCCAGTCGATGGTTCCCTGCCCGGGCCACAGATGCGAATCTTTGTCTTTTGCATTGTCATGAACGTGCGTGGAGCGAATGTGATTGCGCAAGATTTCAAAAGCTACACGTACCGAACCTTCAATATGCGCATGGCCAAAATCGAAGCAAACCCCCACATCGTCGAAGTGTGCGCCTTTGATCAGCTCCACCAGCCGGTCAGGAGTCGACAATTCGTTCGGGATATTTTCCAGCAGAATGCGCACGCCCAACGGTTTGGCAAAGGCGCGTAGATGTTCGATGGAGGTCATTGCCGCTTCAAACTTCTTCTCGCTGAAACTTTCGTTCGGCGTCCCCAAATGCTGCACCAGGAAGCGGAATGGAATCTGCTCGGCAATTTCGAGAGCGCGCTTGATTTCGTCCATCGCTTCGATTCGCGCAGAGCGGTCCGTCGACGCCACATTGATCGGCGGAGCTCCCGCCCGGCCCCAGTCATAATCCGCATACAGAGGCGAGTGCACCGAATTCAGCGGAATTCCGCTGCCGTGAAACCAGTCACTAATTTCTTTGACGTGCGCCTTGCGGTTGGCGTAATCGATATGCTGGCGCGCAGCGAAAATCTCGATCGCCTGCACCCCGCTGCGAGCCAGCCCGTCTAGAATCCCAGGGTGCAGCCGCTCTTTCACAAATAGATAAGTGGAAACCGCTCTCTGCATATGCGTCTCGGAAAACATTATTGATTGATGATTTTTGATTGTTGATTGAAAATCGTATCTCGCACGTTCAGGTTTTCTAATCAACAATCAGAAATCAACAATCAGCAATTTGTTTCTCTAGTACCCCACAGCCTTTCCACCGTCCCGCACGTCGCTTGCGCCCAGCCGGTCGCCGGTTTTGTCGTCGACCGCAATGCACTCGGCGTCGCTCCAGTAGGACGACGTATTTGTTCCGTAACGGAGGCCGATCTGAACGTTGTATCCCATGTGCTGCAGCAGGTTCAGAGTGTCGGGCGAAAACCATTTTTCCACGTACACCATGTCGGGCATCCATTGATTATGAAAGCGAGGCGCGTTCACCGCTTCCTGAATATTCATTCCGTAATCCACCACGCCCATTAGAACATTGGCGACGGTAGTAATGATTTTGGAACTTCCCGGCGAACCCAGCACCATAACAGTCTTACCGTCACGTACCACAATGGTTGGAGTCATGGACGAAAGCGGGCGCTTCCCTGGCCCAATCGCGTTGGTGCTGCTCTGAATCAAGCCGTCGGAGTTGGGCACGCCCGGCTTCGAAGAAAAATCGTCCATCTCATCGTTGAGTAAAAAGCCCAGGCCGTCGGCGGTGACTCGCGACCCGAACCAGTCATTGATCGTTGTGGTCACCGCGACTGCGTTGCCGTCCGCGTCCATCACCGAATAGTGCGTCGTGTGGTTGGACTCGGGCGGCGCCTGCGCCGGAGGATGCTCGGCAGCATACTGTTCCAGTTCGGTGAAGATAGCGGGCCGCTTCAAATCTTTGCTGGGAGTGGCATGCTCGGGATCGATAGTTTGCTGCCACGCTGCGGCATATTTTTTGTCGATGAGCTGCGCCACTGGGATCTTCGCGAAATCGGGATCGCCCATAAATTCGGCGCGATCGAAGAACGCCCGGCGGAAGGCCTCGATCGTGTAATGCATCGACTGGGCCGAGCGGTCGCCCATCTTGCCGAGATCGTAGCCTTCCAGAATATTCAGCATCTCAATCAACACGGCGCCGCCTGAAGATGGTGGCGGAGCGCTGATCACTTCATATCCGCGGTAGGTTCCATGCACGGGCTCGCGCTCTTTCACTTCATAGTGCGCCAGATCGTCGGCGGTCATCAGGCCTCCGCCTTTTTGCATGGCTGCGGCTAGTTCCCGCGCCAGAGCGCCGTGATAAAAATCGTTGGGCTTGTCGGCGATGCGTTGTAGGGTTCGCGCCAAATCGGGCTGGCGGAAAATTTCGCCCTGCTTGTAGTAATCGCCATTGCGCTGAAATATGCGGTGCGATTCAGGAAACTCAGCCAAATGACGATCATGCATGTCATTGGCTTCTTGCCAGGTTAGCGCATATCCTTCACGCGCTAGTTGAATGGCCGGTGCCATCACTTGTTTAAGGTTCAACCGGCCATATTTTTGCTCGGCATAAACCATGCCAGCGACCGAGCCCGGCACGCCGATCGCCTTGTAACCAATTTCGCTGGCGCCGGGAATCACGTTTCCCTGCGCGTCCAGATACATGTCACGCGTGGCGGCCGCTGGCGCCATTTCGCGGTAGTCGAGAAAATGGGTCTTTCCATCGGCCATGCGAATGAGCATGAAGCCGCCGCCGCCGATATTTCCCGCCGGAGGATGAACCACCGCCAGAGCGAAACCAGTGGCCACGGCGGCATCTACGGCATTGCCTCCAGCCTGCATAATATTCACGCCCACCTGAGACGCCAGATTGTGCACGCTGACCACGATTGCATGCGCAGCATGAACCGGCTGCACCGATGCCGCGGCGGGAATCGCCGCGAACGCCAGTGTCGCAACAACCAACGAAATCAATAATTTATGTGGAGATCGCATGCGGCTTCAAACGTCGACGTTTAGACCGATCTCTGAGGCTAGCCGACGGCAGCAAGCCGAGTCAAATCAGAGTGTGCGTAGGTCGCGGTGCAGTTTGGCTACGCACCAGGCCGGCTAAGGCGGAGATCCCTTCGACTTCACTCAGTGCGGGCTCTTCGCCACGCCTGAAAGACGGCTCCGCTCAGGATGACGCAAACTATACAAAACGCGACGTTGCACCACTTTCTGCTCGCACGATCAGGTTTCTTTGTCGGCTTCGTCAGTAATCCCGATTTTCGAGAGGCGGTAACGCAGGGCGTTGCGCGAAAGGCCCAGCAGGCGCGCCGCCTGGCTCTTGTTGCCGTGGGCGCGACGTAACGCTTCCTGCACCATTTCGTCTTCCCACTGCTCCAGGGTCATGCCATCGGGAAGGAATCCGGCGGACCCGTTCGCGGCTTTCGAGGTACGCAAGTCCAAGTGAATATCGGGGGGCCCGAGAATATTTCCCTTCGCCAGCGCACAGGCGCGTTCGATAATATTCTGCAGTTCGCGGACATTTCCTGGCCAGTGGTAGTTCACCAGAATCTGCATCGCCTCGGGCGTTATGCCTTCGACGGGCTTGCCCGATTCCCCGGTGAATCGCGAGATGAACAGGTTCACAAGATCAGGAATATCCTGTTTACGCTCCCGCAGCGGAGCAATATCAATCGGCACAACATTCAGCCGGTAGTAAAGATCCTCGCGGAATGTGCCCTGTTCGAGAGCCTCGCGCAGATCTTTGTTGGTGGCTGCGATCAGGCGGACGTCCACTTTCACCGTGCGCGTTCCACCCAGGCGTTCGAACTCGCGCTCCTGCAACACGCGAAGCAATTTCACTTGCGTCACCGGTGGCACGTCGCCGATTTCGTCGAGAAAAAGTGTGCCTTTATCCGCGAGTTCGAACTTTCCCGGCTTGCTGGCAACGGCGCCGGTGAACGCTCCTTTTTCAAAACCGAACAATTCGCTTTCCAGAAGATTTTCGGGAATCGCTGTGCTGTTGATTTTGAGGAACGGGCCGCTGGCGCGGCGCGATTTTTCGTGAATCGCGCGGGCAATCAAATCCTTACCCACGCCGCTCTCGCCGCCCAGGAGGACTGTGGAGTTCGTGGGCGCGACGCGCTCAACTGTAGCCAGCACCTCCTGCATTTTTGGACTGCGGGCAACAATGTTGGGATGCGAATAACGCTTGCCCAGGGCTTCGCGCAGATTGCGGTTCTCTTCCCGCAGGTTGCGGACGTCCAGTTCCTTGCGGATGACCATCCGCATCTCGGTCAACGAAAACGGCTTCAGCACGTAGTCGCTGGCGCCGGCCTTCATGGCTTCAACCGCAGTTTCAACGCTGCCAAAAGCAGTCATCACAACGACTGGCAGAGCGGCATTCTGGCGCTTGATAGTTTGCAGAAATTCCAAGCCGTTCATGCCGGGCAGTTTCAGATCGGTGAGCGCAAGATCGACGGAGTTTTCGCGCAGCAACTTGAGTCCGGTCTCGGCGTCCCCGGCCGAAAGCGTGGTGAATCCGTCGTCGCCGAGATTCAATTCGAGCAGGCGCCGCATCTTGGCCTCGTCCTCGACAATCAGAATGGTCGGCATCCGCGCGCCTTTCTCGATTCGTTCGCTTTACCGAATCCCGCTTCGCCGAATTTCATGAGATCACCAGATGTGCACTATTTCCTACGGCAGTCTGATCGTTGGCGGCGGGAAAAAAAATTACGAAATGTGCGCCCGGACCAGATGCATTCGATCCCGGTTCAGCCGCCGCGGCTTCGTTCGCAGAATTGCCCGGAGCTTCGATGCGGATCGTGCCGTGATGTCCATCAATAATTTTGGAGACGATGGAAAGTCCCAGGCCAACACCGGTTTTCTTGGTGGTCACGAACGGGTTGAAAATCTGTTCCCGCAACTCTGGCGGAATGCCCGGTCCGGTATCGTCCATCCGCACTTCCACTCCGTCAATCATTCCGCCATTACGATCTTCGGCGCGCGATTTTTTAACGCTGACGCGCAACCGGCCGCCGTTCGGTCCCATGGCATCGTAGGCGTTTTGCACAATATTAACGAACGCCTGCTCGCTCAGGCTCTCGTCGAGCGGCACGAGCGGTAAGCCGGGTTCGTATTCTTTTTCCACCCGAACCGGCGAACCTTTCCAAAGTTGCGCCACGTCATGCAATGCCCGGTCGAGAACGACAGTGATGTCTTGCGGGGTGAGATCGGCATGGAGCGGGCGCGCGAAATCCAGAAAGCGGGTGACCAGCGCGCTCAGTCGATTGGTTTCAGTCAAGATGTATCCTGAAAGTTCGTTCGCCAGGGGATTCGAGTCTCCGAGTTTCTGAGTCAGCATCTCAGCCGAGCCCTTGATCACGCCCAGAGGATTGCGGATTTCATGAGCGAGTCCAGCCGACAGCTGACCGAGAGCGGCTAAACGCTCGGAACGGCGAGCCTCAGCCTGCGCCTGCTCGAGGCGGCGGTTGGTTTCGGCTAAAGTCTCAGCCAGGGCCTGATAACGATGGGTCTGGCGACGGCTCTCGATCACGAAGCGATTCACGACCAGCGCGGCAAGAAAGAAAAACACGATTCGAATCGCCAGCCTTCCATAGTCCTCGGCAGTGATCTCATACTCCTGCAGTGCTGGATAAAGATACGAGCAGTAGGCAGCAGAGGCCAGAGAGGTCCAGAGGAGCGTGGCCCAGGGCCCGAAATATTCCGCCGCAGTCACTGCGGGCAAATAGTAGATGGGGTAGTAGTAACTGTTGATGGGGATTTCGCCGGTGTGATCGAGCAGCAGTGTAGCCAGAGCAATTTTCAGCAGGACGATATAGGCGGGACCGCGCTTGGGGGTCCGAGAAATCAGCCAGCTTTCGTTTAACTGCAGAATGCCAAAAGCCAGCAAAATGATTTGCTTGTGAAACTCCCGCACTGGCGGCAGTACGGCTAACAGGGCGAGCAAAACCAGCCACAGGACATCCATCCAGTTAATCGTGGGACGCTTGGCTTCGCTCATTTTGCTTCGGTCGTCCTTGGTTCGATCATGTTCGCGCGGTAAGGCTCCCTCACGAAAAGCGTCCGGTCACAAAAGAATACGCCGGGAGGTTTGCTTCTCCCGGCGTTGATTTTCATCGGTTGTCCGGTCCGCGGGCTGCCTCTCATGCGAACCTATCACATCGCAAGCAGCCGGTGGTCGTCAACGGCCCTGCTTGGAAGGAGCCTGCGGTCTCGGCTCTGGAGCCCGCGACGGAGCCCTTTGCTCGAGCGGCGGAGAAGCAGGACGTTGTTGGTGCCACTGATTGAATTTCTGTTCCTGCTGCTGTTCCTGTTGCGGACTGCGCTGCTGCACGGGAGGCGCGGGCCGCACGAGCGGATGCGTCGCTGCCGCGGCTGGCTGGTTGGCGGGCGGCGCGTTGCGGCTTTCGTTCGTCTGGTCATTCTTCGGCTGCGAATTCTCGGGCTGCGGAGTTCCCTGCTGCTTGTAGACTCTGGGTTGAGTATTCGGCATCTGCCGGACTTCGCTGCCGCCGCCATTGTTACCGGCCGTGGGCTGAGTAAATGGCCGGAAGCCGTCCTGCGTGGGCGCCGGTCGGCCGCTCGCATCCACTGAAGCAGGTTGCCCCGCAGGACGAACCAAACCCTGCTGGTTGAGATGCCCATTCGCTTGCGCCTCGCGTTGCTCCAGGGAATGCGGCGGAGCCGCGGGCGTTCTGACGGCAACTACCTGCCGACTGATAACACTGGCAGGCGGACGTACAGAGGCCAGGCGTCCAACGCCCATCACGCTGGTGCGGATTGGTTCGGCGGCCACAACATGGCCCACTGGCGCGGCTGCGATTTCTTTCTGATCGACTCGCATGATGTTCTGCGCGACCGGACGCGCATTCACAAAGGCGTCATGCGACACGACGGTCACGCCGTTGGTGACACGCTCATTCACATACGTGATGTGGTTCCCCGTCGTATTCCGGTTCACGTAGACGTTCGTGATCTTGGTGACGGTCACCGACGTGTTGGTGATGTTCACGTTGTTCACATATGCACGGCTCACGCGATATCCGGGAACAAAAACTTCTCCCGGAGCCAGTGGGAACCATCCCACGCCCACGCCTGATGAAAACCGGAAACCCGGACCGCCCACGAAGGCCACCAGCGCCGGAGCCCATACTGGCCGAACCACCACCGGTCCAGGAACCCAATACCAGCCGCTGTTCACGAAGGCCCAACGTCCGTAGTGGAAGGGCGCGAACCCCCAAGGCTCATTTTCCACCCAGGTCCATCCCCACGGCCCAACATAAATCCAGTGGCCGAAGCGATATGGAGCCCATCCCACGACGACTGCGCGCGGCCGCCAGCAAGGCCCGTAGCCGGCAACGTAGCTCCAGTCGCCATATTCATCGAGATCTTCATAACCGGTCATTTCGCGCGAAACATAATTTGCCGAATCAGCCTGATCTTCGCTGTCATCGCGCTCAAACGCCCAGGTATCGAAATCATCGCGATCGGGAACCTGTGCGAGCTGATAATCGAGACGGTCGTTTCCGGTGAAGCTGGCCGACTGATTGGCGACGACGGGATACGTATCTCCGCCACCAGTAACCCGGCCTCGGCCATGCCACACGGTCACAACCGATTGACTGCCATCCTCGCTCACATCCACGCGGTATTCGCCGGGTTGCAACAAGCTGAAGGCCAGGTTGGGCGCATCGACCTCGTAGTTGTCGTCATCGTCGACGTGGCGCACGCGCAGAATTAGCGATCCCTGCGCCAGGCGAATTTGCGTGGTGTGGTCATCGAGTGTAAGAAATGTGATTCCAGTTTTCGCGCCCATCCGGATGGCTGTCGAACCAATGTGAACTTCGGCACGGGAATCCTCGTCGGCCCAAAGGTCATCGCCAGAAACCATAGGGCGATTCGGCACGCCGGAGACCCAGTCATCTTCCCCAGCTGGACGAAATGAGATGGACCCTTCGGAAAAGTTAAGGCGCGCGACTCGACCCGGAGGATCCTGAGCCTGATCTTCGTCCGGATTTTGATTTTGACCCTGATCTAAATTCTGGTTCTGATCCGGATTCTGATTCTGGTCCGGATTTTGGCTTTGCCCGTCATCCTGCGCTTTTGCTGTGATCGAAACTTGCAGGACAAATGCAAGGCTGGCGATCAGGATCCAAGTCCACAACTTGCGTGTCTTCATAGGTCCGCCCCGCGGGGGATAAGTCGTATGTTTTATGTTACCGACATCCCTGTAAACACAGTAGAGATGGTTTAGTTTCCCGAGCACGGAAGTGCTTGGACGGTGGGAACTTAATTGTAGGTTACGCCCGTTTCTCCCGTAATACTCCAGGGCAGAGACGTAGCAAGCCACGTCTCTGCCTGGGGCCTTTAGCCAGGTCCTAGTTCTTTAATTTAGGTCTCGCGCAGGTATCCACGATCTTGGTGGGGTCGATGGCATCTTTATCCACTTGTTCTTCGATAATCTTTCCGTCTTTTCCAACCAGGAAGTTGACGCGGCGGGCGGCTTGATATTCGTCTTTGTAGATGCCGTATTCGCGAGTTACTTTTCCTCCCCAATCGCTCAGAAGAGGAAATGTCACTCCGATTTGGTCAGCGAAGGCTTTGTTGGCGAAGGGGCTGTCCATGCTCACACCCAGGACCTGGGTGTCGGCTGCTTCCAGCGTTTTGAGGTTCCGCTGGAGAGCCTGCATTTGCTTCGTTCAACCGCCAGTGAACGCGAACACAAAAAACGCCACCACGACGTTCTTCTTGCCGCGAAAGTCGCTCAGCTTCACATCCTTCCGATCGGTTCCGTCGAAGTATTTCAGGGTGAAGTCCGGCGCCACGTCGCCAACTTTGGGCATGCTCGAAGTCCCTTGCTGGGTCTGCGCGAATGCGGGCGACGCCGCTATGATCGCGAAGAACAATCCCAGCCCTAGAACTGCAGATCTCTTTCTTTTCATTAAACTCCTCCACAGGAATTGGAATCAGCATACCCTGCCGTCGTCATCCGGTAAACCGATAAGTACCTAACGATGTGACGGTATGCGTTGCTCAAAGCGGCGACAAAACAGTACAGTTCTGTTCATATCTAAAACTGCGTAGCATGCAGCACGACCTGCGATTGGGCACACGAAAAACGCAATGAGCATAGCCACTCTAAATGACATTTTCTTTACCGCGGTCGAACGAAACCTTGACCGCATCATGCTCTATCGCGAAGGCGGGAAATGGCTGCCGCTCGCGTCTCGCGAATTCGGCCAGGGAGTGGCGAGAATGGCCCGCACGCTCCATTCCTGGGGCGTTCAACCCGGCGATCGGATCGCCATCTTGAGCGAAAATCGGCCCGAGTGGCCTATGGCCGATTTTGCCAGCCTTTTGCTCGGGGCCGTTACCGTTCCGCTTTACACCACGCTCACGGCAGAACAAACCGCATTTGTTCTGCATGATTCGGGCTGCCGGATCATTTTTTTGTCTTCCGATCAGCAGTTGCACAAAATTGTCTCGGTCTTGCCGCAGACGAAGATCGAGAAGATTGTGGTCATGGACGCGCTGGAGTTCACGGGTGATCTCGCCCCGTTCGCCGGCAAGTGCGTGCGCATGAATCAAATCACGGCACAAGGCGCGGAGAAATTAGACGCCGAGATTGAGACTCGGGCGCGCTCGGTTCGTCCCGATGATCTGGCCACCATCGTTTACACCTCGGGAACCACTGGGATCTCCAAGGGCGCAATGCTGACGCACGGCAACATCGCCTCTAACATTAATTATTCGCTGCGTGGATTCGAAATGCGCCCCGGAATGCTCAGCATTTCATTTCTGCCGCTCTGCCACATTACGGCGCGGCACGTAGATTTCGCCATGCTCTATCACGGGGTGACGCTGGCCTACTGCCCTTTTCTGGACCAGTTGCCCGCGAGTTTATTGGAGGTAAAACCGTCAGTGTTTGTTGCGGTGCCGCGGGTTTACGAGAAAATCTACGCGCAGGCAGCGCAGAAAGCCAAGGGCTTCCCAAAGCGCGCCATTTTCAATTGGGCTCTTTCAGTGGGACGGCGTCATAAGCCAGACATTCTTTCGGGAAAGGTTCCCACATCGCGTAGCTGGGGGTTGGCGAACAAGCTCGTGTTCACAAAAATCCGCGAAGGCATGGGCGGCCGTGTGGAAACGTTCATCTCTGGCGGCGCGCCGCTGGGACGCGAGTTGGCTGAGTGGTACGCGACGGTCGGCATCCGCATTCATGAGGGCTACGGACTCACGGAAACGTCCCCCGTGATCGCGGTGAATACGCCCATCAATCACCGCATTGGAACTGTGGGAAAGATTCTGCCGAATTTGGAAGTCCGCATCGCCGAAGATGGCGAAATTCTGGTGCGAGGACCGTCAGTGTTCAAAGGCTACTGGAACCGGCCAGAGGAAACGAAGGCGGCCATCGTCGAGGGCTGGTTCAAGACCGGAGACATTGGCAACATCGACGCCGATGGATATCTTTCCGTCACCGATCGCAAGAAAGATTTGATCAAGACTTCCGGGGGGAAATTTATTGCGCCGCAGCCGATTGAGAATTCATTGAAGCTGAGCCCGTTGGTGGGCGTGGCGGCCATTCTCGGCGATCGGCGCAAGTTTCCCGCGGTTATGATCTCGCCCAACTTTGTTCTTCTGGAAGAATGGGCTCGCACCAATAGCATTCCCTTTGCCTCACGGCAGGAACTGGTGGCTGATGCTAAAGTGCAGGCGCTCTACGAGGGCATTATTGAAGGCACCAACCAGAATCTGGCGCGCTTCGAAAAGTTGAAACGCGTGCTGGTCGTAGCCGATGAATTCACCGCCGATAACGGAGCCTTGACGCCGACGATGAAGCTACGGCGTAAGGTGATCGAAGAGCGCTACCGCAAGCAAATTGATGAGCTGTATGCGCTGGCGGAAGGGGCGAGCGACCCGTAAATCGTTGTTGTCATGCTGAGCGGAGCGGTGAGATGAGCGAAGCGAATCGCACTGCGTAGTCGAAGCATCCCTCCCACGGCACAAATCTCGCACAGCTATCGACGGCATATATCGCCTAGGTCTCTCCCGAGCGGTGAATGGATCGCGGCAGGGATGCTTCGACTTCGCAGGATGATCGCTTCGCGATCCTCCCACTCCGCTCAGCATGACAAAATCGGCGGGAGCCGCACATGATCGTCTGGGTAAGGTCGAAAACCCTGCCCGCGTTTGTCGCTTTTATTACAATAGAACCATGCCTGACTCACTCATCATCGCCGGACGCTCCTTCCGCTCGCGGCTTATCGTAGGCACGGGAAAATACAAATCCTTTCAGGAAACGGCGCGCGCGCTCGAGGCCAGCGGCGCAGAGATGGTCACCGTTGCGGTGCGGCGCGTGAATTTGGATCGCAATAAAGAATCGCTGCTCGACTACATCGATCCGAAGAAATATTTTCTTCTGCCCAACACCGCCGGCTGCTACACCGCCGACGAAGCCATTCGCGCGGCGCGACTGGGGCGCGAAGTCGGTCTCTCCGATTGGGTGAAGCTGGAAGTGATCGGCGACCAGGCCACGCTTTATCCCGATGTGCAGGCTACGCTCGAAGCTACGCGAGTCCTGGTGAAGGAAGGTTTCACTGTTCTGCCCTACACTTCTGACGATATTGTTTTCGCGAAGCGTCTCATCGATGCGGGTGCGGCGACGATCATGCCGCTGGGCGCGCCCATCGGCAGTGGAATGGGCATCCAAAACCAGGCGCACATTCGCATTCTGCGTGAAATGATTACGGGCGTGCCATTGATTGTCGATGCAGGTGTGGGAACCGCTTCCGATGCCGCGATTGCGATGGAACTTGGCGCCGACGCGGTGCTCATGAACACCGGCATCGCTAACGCCCAGGATCCGGTGCTAATGGCCGAAGCGATGCATCACGCCGTGCGCGCGGGACGCCAAGCCTATCTCGCCGGCCGCATGCCGAGGAAGTTGTATGCCACTGCAAGTTCGCCTCTCGAAGGCGTAGTTCGGTAGGTTCATTGCGATTTAGCGATTAAGGAAATTTTCATGGCTGTTTCCAGCGGAATGGCCGCAGTCACAAGGACCTCCATAGCCCCAATGCTTTCGGTGCGCTACGGAGCCAAGGCCATCGAGTTTTACAAGGCAGCGTTCGGCGCGGCTGAATTGTTTCGCGTGGATAGCGAGACTGGCGACGTAGTCGCTCGGCTAGCCGTCGATGGGGCCGAATTCTGGGTTGCGGATGAATCTCCGGACCACTTTAACTTCAGCCCCGAATTGCTGCACGGAGGTTCGGTGCGCATGGTGATGACGGTGGACGATCCAGACGCCGCCTTTGCGAAAGCAGTTTCCGCGGGAGCGAAGGTGGTTGTAGCCATGGAGAACAATTATGGCTGGCGCTTGGGACGGATCGTAGATCCGTTCGGACATCACTGGGAAATTGGGAAGCCAGATTCGGCGTCCGCTTAACTCACGTGCAAAATAAAAGGGCGGCCGAGGCCGCCCTTGACCATTCAAGACTCCACTCAAAGCATCTTCATGCTTTCTACGTGAATGGAATCGCCCATCACCATTCCGGTCGCAGCAATGTGATGTCCTTCATGTCCCTTGAGAGCGTCGGGATTATCCACTTTCAGAACCTTTTGATCGTTATCGGTGACGATCACCATTTTTGCCCCGGCGGCCAGGCACTTCTTGGTGCATGCCTCAGCAGCAGCGGTGGCGCCCTTGGCTCCGCATTTGTCATCGACAACCCAACCTTTGACGGTGGCGCTCTTACCCATATCGTCAAATGCCATTGCTGACAGAGCAAAAACAAAAGCGATTGCAAGCGAGAGTACGATTACTTTTCTCATGGCCGGTTTCTCCTTTTGAAATTCAGATTGCGGCCTCACGCCGCAAAAGCTCAAAAACTGACTGTCATGAAGATCAGGCCGTTCTTTGTCGCCGAGCCAGATCTTCCCTGCTCGATTGGGAAATGAAGCAACCGAAATATACCACAGGGCCGCGGGCGAATTGTCAGCGGCTGGAGTGCGTGTTTTAAGAGCTTGCAAGACAGAAAAAATGCGAACCTATTTTTTCGCGGAGTGAACAACCGTCGATGCCGGCTTGGGTGCGACGGGAGCAACATAGACGTACTCTCCAGGCTTGGCGTAGCCCAGTTGCTCGCGCGCCTCTTTTTCAATGGATTTCTGGTCGCTCTTCAGCCCCTGGATCTGCTGTGTATAGCGATCATTCTCCTGCTGCACCTGAACAATCTGTTTGCGTAGCGTGTTGTACTCCGCGCGCTTCTGCTTGTAGACAACCATTCCATTCGCGCCAAACATCACGTGGACAAACAAAGATGCAGCGAGCACGAACACAGCCACGGTCGCGATACGACGTCGCAACGAATAGACTCGGGCTGCTGGTGGCCGAAGACGCTCGATGCAGGTAATTGCGAACGCTCGCGCTTGCGGCGCGCGATCGACGACCGCCTGTAGTCTGTCTTCAGGGCGTGGGAAGCTCGTAATTTTGGACCATGCCATATTGGATCAGGCCATATTGGGTCAGGCCATCGGCGATCATCAATCCGGAAACGCCGTCACTCAAAAATCCAGTGCTTCGCTGCCGCGCCCAAAGCTTCCAATCCTTCGTGGCTACGAGCTTCGGTGTAGACGCGCACCACAGGTTCGGTTCCCGAGAGGCGGTAACAAACCCATGATCCGTCGCTGAACAACAATTTCAATCCGTCGGTGCGAACTACCCGGCTCACGGTGCGGCCGCCGAAATCGCGCGGATCCGATTGCAACTTCTCAGTGAACTTCGCCTTCACCTCCGGCGTCAAGCGAAAGTTCTCCCGCTGCGGATAATAGGAACCAACTTGGTTACAAATCGCCTTTAATTGATCGCCCAGCGACTTGCCACGGCGCGCCACCGCTTCGCAGCAGAGAAGTCCGGCCAGCAAGCCGTCTTTTTCGGGAACATGATGGCGAATCGAAAGTCCCGCGCTCTCTTCACCGCCAATGGCAATTTTGTCCTGCATGATGAGTTCGCCAATGTATTTGAATCCCACCGGGGTTTCGTGCAATTCCACGCCGTGCGCCTCAGCCAGAGCGTTGATCAAGTTGGTGGTGGCGACGGATTTGGCCACACCATTTTTCCAGCCTCGGCTCTCAATGAGATAGTCGAACAGCAGAGCAATTACATAATTCGGCTGGAGGAAGGTTCCGTCCGAGTCGACAATGCCGAAGCGATCGGCGTCGCCGTCAGTCGCGATTCCAATCTGCGCACCGGTCTCGCGCATCTTCTTCCGCAATTCTTCGAGCAGATGATCGTCGGGTTCGGGAGCGTGCCCGCCGAATAAGACGTCGCGATAATCGTGCACCGTGGCTGTCTCTACGCCGGCGTCGCGTAACAGTTCGTCCGAATATCCGCGAGCCGCGCCCCACATTGGATCGAAGACAACCCGCAGCTTCGCCTTGCGAATCATTTCCAGGTCGATAATCTCAGCCAGGCGTTTCAGGTACGGCGGCTTGGGATCGAGAGTACCGTGGGTTACCCGCGCCGCGCCTGCGTTCTCTGCAAACCGTTCTTTGTCGTTTTCTTTATCTCCCGCCACGATTGCGGCTTCGATTTTCTTGGTGACTTCGGGCAAGGCCGGGCAACCGTCCGGAGTCGAGAACTTGATTCCGTTATATTCCGGCGGATTATGCGACGCGGTGAAATTGATGACGCCATCAGCGCGGTTGTGTACCACCGCATAAGCAAAGGCAGGAGTGGGAGCGGGCTCCGCGACAACGAGCGGGGTGATTCCGTGCGTAGCCAGGATTTCCGCCGCCATCGAACAGAATGTCTCGCCCAGAAACCGGGGATCGCGGCCCACGATCACTCGCGCTCCCTGCGGTTTTTGCGAGGCCACGTATTGAGCAATACCGCCCATGGCCCGCTTGACATTGGCGAAGGTAAAGTCCTCGGCCATGACCGCGCGCCACCCGGACGTACCGAACTTGATTTGCGTTAGCATGAAAGAACCTCGTACTTCGAATCCTGCCGCGACGGCGACCTCTGGCGTTTTCGCAGCGCAGGGTCAACGGCTGATTTTACGGGTGATCTTATATGACTGACAAACGAATCGTGCTGTGTACCGCCGGCTCCGAAGACGAGGCCCGTAAAATCGCCGGCCATCTCGTCGAACAGCGGATGGCCGCGTGCGTCAATATCCTTCCGCAGATTGAGTCGGTTTACCGCTGGCAAGGGAAAGTGGAGTCGGGCCGGGAATGGTTATTGCTGATCAAGACGACGGCGCAAAAATTTTCGAGTGTCCGGGAGGCGATTCGTAGATTGCATTCCTACCAACTTCCCGAATGCCTAGCGATCGGCGTCGAAGATGGCAGCGCAGATTATTTGGCCTGGATCGAGGAAAGTGTGAAGTAGAGTTTCGGACTGATCAACGTCCTGAGGAGATGCACGAGATCAGTATCGGCGCGGCGGAAGCTTCGTGTTTTTTCGTTCTGTCTTGAGCATCTTCCGCTCGGCTTTGCGTTGCGCCTTCGTGTATTTTTTCACGGCTTTCTGCTGTTTCCTGCTGGCTTTTTGGGAAGCGCGAGACTGCGGCATGTTTCGGGTGCGGATTTGCGCCGAGGCCGAGACGCACGAGGAAATACTTAACGCTCCCAGCAAAATTAAGACAGAAAGATTTTTCATAAACGTCCCGCTGAAGTGAACCTTTCAGCGATTCTACAACAGGGTGGTCACTCGTTTTCGCCCATAAGGCCATAGCCAGGTAACTTTAGGGTTTGCCCTTCCTCGGGGGACGTCCTAGTTTCAATCGATTCTTCTTCGAGGCCGTCGTCGCGCAACGTTCCGTGCTCCCGGCATTAGCCGCGATCTTGTTACAATCAACAGTTTCCCATGGCTGATATCCAACCGTTTCGCGCGCTCCGCTATGACTTGCAGCGAGTTTCGGCTTCGCAGGTCGTGACCCAACCCTACGACAAGATCACTCCCGCGATGCAGGAGAGATATTATGCCGCCAGTCCCTACAATTTGGTGCGGATCATTTTAGGCCGCCGCGAGAGCGGCGACGACGGCCAAAATAACGTCTACACGCGCGCGGCCGAATATGGCCGGAAGTGGCGCACCGATGGCATCTTTCGCCAGGATGCCGAGCCCTCCATTTACCTTTACTCGCAGACTTTTACCGCACCTTCGGGCAGCAAGTTTGCCCGTCGCGGATTCATCGCTCTCGGCCGCGTGGAAGATTATTCCGCCAAAGTTGTCTTTCGCCACGAACAAACTTTGTCGAAGCCGAAGGCCGACCGGCTCGACCTGCTGCGCGCTACTCGCGCCCACTACGAGCAGTTGTTTCTGCTTTATGAAGATTCCGGCGATATTGATTCCTTGCTTGCACCCGCCGCAAACGCTCCCTCTGCGATTGACGTAAACGATGAATACGGAGTCGCGCACCAGGTCTGGCAAATTTCCGATCCTACGATCATTGCTTCTGTTCAGGAAAAGATGCGCGATAAGAAACTGGTGATTGCCGACGGCCATCATCGCTATGAAACCGCACTCAACTTTCGCGATGAATGCCGCACCGCGGCGGGAGAGGCGTCGAAGCCGGATGCTGCACACGAATTCGTGATGATGACGTTCGTCAACATGAATGATCCGGGGCTTCTGGTGCTTCCGACGCACCGAGTTGTGCATTCCCTGCGATCGTTCTCGGCCGATGAGTTTCAGAAGTCGGCCAGCCGTTTCTTTGCTGTGGAAGAGGTCGACTCCGAACTCAGCGCCGATCGCGCCACTGCGTTGCTGCGTGAGCGTGGACGCGCCGGAACCGCTCTGTTGGCGGTTACCGCCGACCGCGCTTTCCTTTTGCACTCGCCGAAATCCGAGGGCGAACACTTTTTGGCCGGCTTCTCGCCGCGCCAGCGCGCTCTCGATGTGGTTCAATTGCACAAGTGCTTGCTGGAAGGCGTACTGAAGCTCTCCGAGGAATCGATTCGCAACCAGCAAAATCTTTCTTACTTGCGCGACGCCTCTGAGGCGCTGCATCAAGTTCGCGAAGGCGCCGCCAACGTGACCTTCCTTATGAATCCATGCCCGGTCGCGCAGGTGCGAGACGTCGCTTTCGCCGGCGAAGTGATGCCGCAGAAGTCCACCGATTTCTACCCCAAGCTGCTCAGTGGTTTGACTGTCTATGCTCTGGAATAGCCACGCCGGCACGCCATTGCGGGTGAGCAAAACAATCGGCACCGCATTTGCTCTGCTTGTGATTTGCGTCATTTTTCTTAGGGGCGCGGCAACCGATAAGCATCTTTCGGTTTACTCGGTAGCGGCCAACTATTCGCTTCCGGTTGTGCAGCGCGAAGGCCGGGATTATGTTGGCTTGCTGGAATTGCTAGAGCCGCTCGGTAAAGTTAGCGCGCGATCCGACAACCGGGGCTGGCGCCTGCGCTATAACAATGTGGAAGGCGACTTCCAGACCGGCAAGACGCACGCCCGGGTGCAGGGGCGCGACGCCGACCTCGGCGGAAAATTCTTCGAGGAAAATAATCGCGGACTGGTTCCCGTCAGTTCTCTCACTTCGCTTCTGCCGCGCTTTCTCGGCGGCCCGGCTACGTTGCACCAGGAATCCGGGCGTCTCTTCATTGGCAGCGTGGCCACGCATTTCACCGCTTCCCTCACCGGGAACAATCCTCCACGCCTGGTTTTCCATTTCAGCGCACCGGTAAATCCCACCATTGCCACCGAACCCGGCGCACTGCGAATGACCTTTTCGCGCGAGCCGTTGGTCGCGCCGGCTTCTCCCACCCTAACCTTCGGCAACAAGTCGATCCCTTCCGCTATTTTCAGCGAAGGAAACGGAAAGGCAGTCATCACGGTCAATGCCTCGATTGCCGTGATTGCGAGCTTCAGCAGCGACGGTCGCACGGTCGCGATCTCTCCCGCTACCGCGCCCGCAGCAGCGCCTGCGACGGCTCACGCGCCCAGTTCCACGCTTCCAGCACCCGGTGGCGCGACGGCTCCCGCGCAACCAACTCCCGCGGTGTCTGCCTCCGCACCACCACCACCTGTCGCACGGCGATATTTCGCCGTAGTTGACGCCAGCCACGGAGGAGACGATCACGGCGAAACTCTGAGCAACACGCTGCTCGAAAAAGATATCACCGTGGCGCTGGCCCGGAGCCTGCGGCAGGAACTGGAGAGCCGCGGCATTACCACATTGGTTCTGCGCGATTCCGATGCTAATCTTCCGGTTGACCAGCGCGCAGTCTTCGCCAATGCAGATCGCGCCGCGATTTACATTGCGCTGCACGCGGCTTCCGTCGGCCACGGCGTGCGTGTTTATACTGCGCTGCTTCCTTACGGCAGTGACGATCAAGGAATCTTTCTCTCCTGGAGCACCGCGCAGCGCGCCTCCTTGCCGCTCAGTCAGAGCGCTGCCAATGCAGTCGTCGCTGAAATGCAGAGACGACAAATTCCGGTGCGCACGCTAACCGCTCCGCTTCGCCCGCTCAATAACATCACCGGACCCGCGATCGCCGTCGAAGTCGCGCCGCTGGGCTCGGACTTATCGCAACTCACCGCACCCGACTACCAACAACTCGTAACCAGCGCGGTGGCAACCGCAATCGCCGCGACCCGCGGTCAACTGGGAACGGCGCCATGAGGGACGCCTCGTGATCCCCCGCCATTTTGTGATCGCCGCCGCAGTATTGCTGGCTGCAGTGCTCGGCCTGAGCCTGTACGCGTGGCACATGCGAACCGTCGCAGTCTCTGTTCCCGTGGCCTCTCCTGACACGCGACCGCTTGCGCCTCCAGTAGCGGGTCCAACGGAACGCGTGACCCTGTTTGTCGCGCACGATAATGATGGAACTCTGCGCGCCGAGTCGGCGCAGATTCCGCTGTCCTCTGGAAGACAGCAACGCGCCGAAGAACTTCTGCGCGCACTGCTCTCGCTCTATCTCGATAAATCTTCGCCGCACGTGCTGGGGCCGGGTTCGGAGATCCGCAGTGTCTTTCTCGTCGATCCCGGCGTGGCGATCATCGATCTGAATTCCGCCTTTGCCGATACTCACCGCTCGGGCGTCCTCGTCGAGGAACTGACCGTGGCGTCGCTCATCCACACCATCACCGCAAATACGCCCGACATTCTGAAAGTACAGATTCTCGTGGATGGAAAAGAACGAGACACTCTCGCCGGCCACGCCGATCTTTCGTCGTTCTACGACGTAAGCGCGGTCAATCAATTAGCCACGCAACTGCAGTAAAGCGGACCTCGGACCTTGGACTTCAGACCTCAGACGTCGGGCTTCCGGCTTTCGGCTTCGGCTTTCCGGCATCGGGCTCTCGGCTTTCGGATGCACTTCTCTGACATCGGGCCGCCAACTCCTTTGAACGCTCGATGAGCACTCGAAAACTCCGGGCCAATTTTCGTGCAACCTTCGCCGGGACTCAAGCTCAAGGAGCCGCGGTCCAAGGTCCAAGGTCCGAGGTCCGAGGTCCGCTTTCCGATCATTTACAATCGCTCATAATGTTCTATCGCTCCGATAATCGATCTCCCGATCAACTGCGACCCGTCGTCCTGACTCCGGACTTCATCTCCACCGCCGAAGGTTCTGTCCTGATTGAAGTGGGAAACACCCGCGTCATCTGCACCGCTTCGATTGAAGAAACGGTGCCGCAATTCATGCGCAATTCGGGCAAAGGGTGGATTTCCAGCGAATACAGCATGCTTCCGCGCTCGACCCTGACGAGAACTCCGCGCGAAGTATCCAAAGGCCGCCAGAGTGGGCGCACGCATGAAATCCAGCGCTTGATTGGCCGTTCGTTACGCGCGGTCACCGATCTCGCGCGCCTCGGCGAACGCACCATATGGATCGATTGCGACGTCATCCAGGCGGACGGAGGAACCCGCACTGCGTCGATCACCGGCGCATTCGTAGCATTGGGTCTGGCTCTCGAAAAGTTAGTGGACGCCGGCACTCTGACTTCCGTTCCCCTCAAAGATTTCGTCGCTGCCGTCAGCGTGGGAATTGTGGACGGAGAAATTCTGCTCGATCTCTGCTACGAAGAGGATTCGCGCGCAGATGTAGACATGAACTTTGTCATGACGGCGGGGCATAAGTTCGTGGAAGTGCAGGCGACCGCCGAGCACCAGGTTTTCGACGAGCCGCAACTGGCCAAAATGATCGGCTACGCCCGCCAGGGCGTGCAGTCTCTCATTGCCAAACAGCAAGGCGTGCTGCAGTCGCTCACGCTGCGGCAGTAGCTCGGATTTGAAACTGCAAACTCAGCCCTATTCTTGCCCGGTTTGGAACGACTCTCGAAACGAAACCAAACGGCACGATTTTCGCCCACTGCACCGCACATACAGCTTTACTTGCCGCCCGCCCCGAGATACGGTGAAGAACCCCCATGGCAACTCTTCGTAATATCGACCGCCGAAAAGAATCGCGCTCCGAGGCCGATCTTGGGCTACTCGTGTGGTGCATTGATACCAAATGCTCGCACTTCCTTCAGGAGGCGCGTGCGCGTGACATCAGCCTGAGCGGGGCGCTCTTGTCGGGCCTCGATGTCCAACTGAGTTCCGGTGACGTGATTGGACTCATCTATGCGGGAAAAAAGGCCCGCTACCAGGTCATGTGGGTTCGCCAAACCGACACCAGCGAAAAGGTTCAAGCCGCCGTTCAGCGCATCGCAGCCGACGAGTGCCCATGGAAGGAATTGCTGATGGACGCGCAGTCGCTCGATCTCATTACCTTCACTTAGCCGGTTCGTTAGGATTCGAAACGCCACTTCGTTCTTCCTCGCCGACTTCGTCAATCTATTTCCCCGACTGATTTCTCCCCACCGATTTCCGGCATCCAATCGCGTCGTTTTTCCATCTTTCCTGCGAAGCGGTATAGTACCCAGTTGGTGGATCTGTCATGAAGGCGCACAAACTCTGCCACGCATTGCTTGCATTTTCGATTCTTGCAAGCGTCGCCCTCGCGCAGGTTACCACCTCGCAATACGACAACTCGCGCACGGGCGCAACCTTAACGGAAAAGATTCTCACTCCTCAGAACGTCAATCAGAAGCAGTTCGGCAAGTTAGGTGCCTTCAAAGTGGACGGAGCAGTCTATGCGCAGCCGCTGTTCATTCCGGCGGTTGAAATTCCCGAAAAGGGCAAGCATGATGTTCTCTTCGTTGCCACCGAGCATGACAGCGTCTACGCCTTCGATGCGACACGTCCCAATGATCCTCCGTTATGGCAGGTCAGCTTCCTCGACAAAGCGCGTGGCTCCATGCCGGTCTCTGAAGACGACGCGCAGTGCCCGTTTATTCGACCTGAAGTCGGCATCACCTCTACTCCGGTAATCGATGTTCAAGACCGGCACACTCTACGTGCTCGCACGCTCGAAGATTCGCCACGCGGTCGGAAAAGACGAATATTTTCAGCACCTGCACGCGCTTGGCCATCACGACTGGCGTAGAAAAATTCGGCGGGCCCAAACTCATCACGGCATCGGTGCCAGGCCGGGGCGCAGGCAGATCCAACCGCCAGGTCGACTTCGATCCTCTGCACGAAAACTCGCGCGCCGCCCTCACCCTCGCCAACAACAGCGTCTATCTGACCTGGGCTTCCTCCTGCGATGTCGATCCCTACCACGGCTGGGTGATGGCCTACGATCCGCAAACGCTCGCGCAAAAAGGCGTGCTCAACGTAGATCCCGACGGCAGCGAAGCTGGAATCTGGCTCAGCGACACCGGCCCCGCCGTCGATTCCGAAGGCAATCTTTACGTGCCCACCGGCAATGGCACCTTTGACGCCACCAGCGGAGGACGCGACTACGGCGATTCGGTTCTCAAGCTCGACGGCTCCTCGCTCGCCGTTCGCGACTACTTCACCCCTTTCGACCAAGCCGCCATCCTTGCCGGTGATTCCGACGTCGGCTCCAGCGGTCCCACGCTACTCCCCGATCAACCCGGACCGCATCGTCATCTTTTGCTGCAACCCACGAAGCACTCCATTCTCTACGTGATTGATCGCGACCAAATGGGACAATTTCACGCAGACCGCGATGCCATCCCCCAAAAGATCCACATGGCAGGCGAGGGCTTCGGCGCAATGGCGTACTGGAATGGTCACGCCTTTTTTGCCGCCAACGACGACAACCTGCGCGACTACGCCATCAAGAATGGTCGACTCGTTCCGAACAGTTCTTCTGCCATGAAGCTCATGACGGGTGCCACGCCTTCCGTTTCAGCCGACGGAAACAAAAACGCTATCGTCTGGGCCATCGCAACCAAGATCTGGAACGGCCCTGACACAACGCCCGCCGTCCTCTACGCCTTCGATGCCGCCAGACTCGGCCAGCCCATCTATACTTCGGAGCAAAACAGCCAGCGCGACCGCGCCGCCTTCGCGACGCGATTCGTGATCCCTGTAGTCGTAAATGGCCGCGTATATTTCGGCGCACGCGGCGAAGTTGAAGTGTATGGTCTTCTGCAGTAGCGAAGTTAATTATGACCTCGTCAAACGAGCAACTGCTGCCCGCTTTGCCTCTCGCCGCTTGGCGCGACACGCAGGCCACGCTCCATATGTGGACGCAAATCGTGGGGAAAGTTCGGCTCAAGCTGTGCCCGCTGGTCAATCATTTCTGGAACGTTCCTTTCTATTTGACGGCACGAGGCATGACGACCTCCGCCATGCCTTACTCGCGCGGAAGTGCGCGAGGGACCGTTGAGGTGCGCTTTGATTTTATTGACCACAAGCTGCTGATCGAAACCAGCGAAGCCGGGGTAGTAGCGCTCGCGCTGAAGCCCCAGAGTGTGGCCGAATTTTACAAACAGTTCATGAATGGTCTCGCGGAAGTTGGCGTCGGGGTGAAAATCTGGACGACGCCTTGCGAAATTCCCGATCCCATCCCTTTTGAGAAAGACAATGTTCACGCCGCTTACGATGCTGAAGCCGTGACTAAATTCTGGCGGATCCTGTCATGGGTCGACCAGGTGTCCAAAGAATTTCGCGCGGGATTTATAGGCAAGGCGAGTCCCGTGCATTTTTTCTGGGGAAGTTTCGACCTGGCGGTGACTCGCTTCTCAGGACGGCGCGCTCCCGAGCGGCCCGGGGCCGATGCGATTACGCGCGAAGCGTACTCTCACGAGGTGAGCAGCGCGGGATTCTGGGCTGGTGGCGGCGATATTCAAGCGCCTGCTTTTTATTCCTATGCCGCTCCCGAGCCGCCGGGTTTCGCGGGAAGCAAAATTCTGCCGAGCTCGGCTTTCTACCACCCTCAACTAAAAGAATTTCTGCTCATGTACGACGACGTGCGCGCCTCCGATTCGCCCGAGAAAACCCTACTGGAATTTCTGCAAAGCACCTACGATGCGGCCGCCGACGCTGGGCGTTGGGACCGGCGCGCGCTGGAACGGTAAGCGTCGACTGGGGTCGTCGCTTCGGTCTAATCCGGCAGGCATTCGGGATGCCGGAGATCCCTCGCCCCGGTGGAGAAAGCGCGGGCTTCGGGATGACTAAGTTCGGTGAGGGATGACTAAGTTCGGTGAGGGCTCGATTTGAATTTTTCGTCCCCGGTTCGGGGGTCATCCTGAGCCTAGCCGTTCGTCAGGCGGAGCGAAGGATCCCCTTCTAGTGGTATCTGTGGGAGATCCGTCACGCGGCGGAAGTACCAGGGAATGACGGCCCTCGTAAGAATGAATCAAAATTCTCCTTCTTGACAAGGCCGTCGGATAACCCTATCATAGCGAACAAAAGACGAATCTATGGCTTCTCTGCCCCTTCTGCCGTTGCCCGAGAAATCTTCGCTGGTCGGCATTGCGCGACTGGCTGCCGAGGGCGAATCCTTACGTGAAGGCCATCAGGTTGAATACTTCACGCTGCCTTCGAAGTCGCTGCTGAACCGCTGCGTCAGCAATCGGCAAATGCCTTTTACATGGACCATCAACCCTTATCGCGGCTGCGAGTTCGGATGCCGCTACTGCTACGCCCGTTACACGCACGAGTTCATGGAAATGCGCGATGGCCTGGAGTTCGAGCAGAAAATCTACGTCAAGCAGCATGCCGCCGGTCTGCTCCGTAACGAACTGCGCCGCGTCAAGCCGGACGAAGCCATTGCACTGGGCACTGCGACCGACCCTTACCAACCCGCGGAGCGCAGGTACGAAGTTACGCGCGAAATTTTGGAAGAGTTTGCGCGCCATCGCGGCTACGAGCTGGGCATCGTGACCAAATCGAACCTCGTCGTTCGCGACCTGGAGTTGCTGCAGGAAGTCGCGCGCTCGAACAAACTTTCGGTGCACGTCACGGTAACGACGCTGGACGTGGAGCTGGCGCGGATTCTCGAACCGCGCGCCCCGCGGCCCGATCTTCGATTGGACGCAGTACGCGCTCTCAGCCGCGCCGGGTTGCGTGTGGGAGTGAGTTGCTCGCCGGTTGTTCCCGGCATTACGGATGCGCCGAAGGACTTGGAAAACTTGATCCGCGCCGCGGCCGAGGCGGGCGCCGATTATGTTTTTGCGAATCCACTCTTTTTGAAGCCCTGTTCGGCGGCGGTGTTTCTTCCTTTTCTCGAGCAAAACTTTCCGCATCTCGCCGAGAACTATCGCCGGCGCTATCAGGACCGCGCCTTCCTACCTCCTGCTTACGCCAAACGCCTGTCCCATCTAATCGGGCAACTGCGCGAGAAATACAAAATCACCAGCGCCCGCCGCGAGCGTTACGCTACGAAATGGCCGGTGCAGGCATTCGACGAGCAGTTGAGCCTATTCTGAAAGTGTGGAGCGGACACTCCTGTCCGCTGCCCTTGTTCTTGCCGTTGTTCTTGTCGTTGTTTTTTCCGGGCTTCTGTTCTTAGCCTCACCGGCCCGGTTTCCAACTTGCTTCCATCCTCTTCGATCAACTTCAAAAGCAGCGGACAAGAGTGTCCGCTCCGCACTTGCTCCTCTGTCCCTCTTCTATAATCCTTCTTATCTCATGGCCACTGCTTTCCCACCTGGCGGGCAGCCTTCCACAGAAAAAGTTCCGCTCGGCGTGCGGCTGCACAATTTCTGGCGGCGCGTCACTGAAGGTCTCGAGCTGAGCCAACTGTGGTCGCAGTTCGAGTCCGAGGCGCGAACCAGTTATCGGCTGTACTCGCGCGATGTGGAAGCAAAAACGCCGGATGGCCTGACTCGGCGTGGCCGGCGCATCCATATCGTCAAGGAATTCTTTTGGGCGGTGTTTGAGAAGCTCTCGCCCGCGCGGCGCGTTCTGCTGCTCGTGGCGCTCGTTCTTCTGGTGATTCCTCACGGGGGCTTCGAATACAGTCGCCAGGGCAACGTGTATGCCGTGGAATTTGATCCCCACTTCTGGGCGGGACTGGTCCTGCTCCTGCTGCTCTTGCTGGAGATTGGCGATCGCGTCGTGATGAAGCGCGATCTTCAGATCGCTCGCGAAATTCAGACCTGGCTGTTGCCGGGTGCGCCTCCGCAAATTCCAGGATTGGCCGTCGCCTATGCCACGCGGCCCGCCAACACCGTCGCTGGCGATTACTACGACGTGTTCCCGCGGCCCGGCCGCACGAACGAGGAAAATCGCGTAGTCCTCGCCGTCGCCGATGTTGCCGGCAAGAGCATTCCCGCCGCTATGCTGATGGCCACGTTTCAGGCGAGTCTGAAAACTCTTTCCACCGCGCAGGTTGCTTTGACCGAGCTTGCCTCCAACATGAACCGCTATGCGTGCAGCAACAGCCAAGGCGGGTTGCGCTTCACCACGGCATTCCTGGCGGAATACGATCCCATCCGCCGCACGCTCGACTACATCAACGCGGGCCACAACAATCCCATTCTGCGCCGCGCCAGCGGACAAATCGAGCGCCTCGATGTAGGCGGACTTCCCATCGGAATTCAACCAGATGTGAAATACGAATCCGCCACGGTGACCCTGGCGCCGGGCGATTGGTTGATCATTTTTACCGACGGATTGGTGGAGGCCGAAAATGCCCGCCAGGAAGAATATGGCGAGGCTCGCTTGTTCAGCGCCATCGAAGCGGGAAAATCGCTCGAGCCCGCTGAAATGCTGAAGCGCCTGATGGCCGAACTCGACCTCTTCGTCGGCAACACTCCCCAGCACGACGACGTCACCTGCATGCTACTGAAAGCGGAGAGCTTCTAGAAGAAGGCGGCTCTTAGCCGTTAGCTTTTAGCTCTTGGCCGTTAGCTCTTAGGAGCCCGTCAGTGCGAGGCCTCCCAATCATCCCAGCTGCTGCTGGGGCCAACTATGTCGCCCAGGATTTTGCCAGTTCCCACCATGGAGCCAAGCCGCCTTCCAGTTTCTTCTTGAGGAGACGGTGGGACAATATCGGCGACAGGCTTGCCAAAGCGAGTGATGCGAATCGGCTGGCGCGTCTTGCGGACCTCTTCGAAGATGCCGAGGCACCTCGCTTTGAAATCGGAGATGGCGATTTCCTTCATGTTGTCATAATCCCACTATCGTCAATGACGATAATCAACTGTGGCCTACACGCCGATCACTCCACACAACTCCTTCACCGCCGCCGCGCTCTTATCTAATCCCGCCTTTTCCTCTGCCGTCAGTTTGATTTCGATGATCTGCTCGATGCCTTTTGCGCCCAGCTTTACCGGAACGCCGACATATAAGCCGCTGATGCCGTACTCGCCTTGCAGGTATGCGGCGCAGGGCAGGATTTTCTTCTTGTCTTTGAGAATTGCCTCGACCATTTCGGTAGCTGCCGCTGATGGTGCGTAATACGCCGAGCCGGTCTTGAGGTATTTCACGATTTCGGCGCCACCGTCGCGGGTGCGCTGGACGAGCGCTTCGAGACGAGACTTCTCAATCAACTCCGTGATCGGAATACCCGCAACTGTCGAGTAGCGCGGCAGCGGGACCATGGTGTCGCCGTGGCCGCCGAGGACGAAGGCGGTCACGTTTTCCACGCTGACTTTTAATTCTTCGGCAATGAAGGCGCGGAAGCGGGCAGAGTCGAGCACTCCAGCCATGCCGATGACGCGCTCGCGCGGAAAGCCGCTCAGCTTGTATGCAGCTTGCGCCATGGCGTCCAGCGGATTGGAGACGATGATGAGAATACAGTTCGGCGAATGCTGTACCACCTGGCCGACAACCGCCTTCATAATTCCGTAATTGGTGTTGAGCAGATCGTCGCGGCTCATGCCCGGCTTGCGTGGGATGCCGGCGGTGATCACGACGATGTCGGAGCTGGCGGTGTCTTTGTAGTCGTTGGTGCCGCTCACGTAGGAGTCACGCTTCTCGATGGGCATGGCCTCGAGCAAGTCGAGACCTTTGCCTTGCGGCACCCCTTCGACAATGTCGATGAGGACTACGTCGGCAAGTTCTTTGGAAGCGATCCAGTGGGCGGCGGTTGCTCCTACATTGCCGGAGCCTACGATGGTAACTTTCTTTCGCATGAAAACCTTTCTTGGCCACGGATAATCACGGATTCTCACGGATAATACAAAAGCTTCTTTGATCCGTGTTGATCCGTGAAATCCGTGGCGGTATGTTTTGCACTGTATCTAGACTGGACTCAGCACGCCTGCGCCCATGTTCTCGATGATATGGTCAGCGAATTCGCTGGTTTTGACTTTGGTTGCGCCGGGCATCAGGCGCTCGAAGTCATAAGTAACTTTTTTCTGTTCGATGGTGCGTTCCATGCTTTTTTCGATCAGGTCGGCGGCTTCGGGCCAGCCGAGGTGACGGAACATCATCACGCCCGACAAGATCACCGAGCCAGGATTGATGACGTCTTTATCGGCGTATTTCGGCGCGGTGCCGTGCGTGGCTTCGAAGATGGCGTAACCGTCGCCGATATTCGCTCCCGGAGCGATACCGAGTCCGCCGACCTGAGCGGCGCAGGCGTCGGAAATATAGTCGCCATTTAAATTGGGCGTGGCCAGCACTGAATATTCGTCGGCGCGCGTGACGACTTGCTGGAAGATCGAGTCGGCGATGCGGTCGTTGATCATGATTTTCTTCTTCCAGGCGCCATTGCCATGAGTCGAATAAATGCGGTCGAGCACTTCCTTCACTTCTTTTTCAACCGCCTGGCGAAATGCCGGAGGCGCGAACTCCATGCCCGGCTCGATTGCGTCGGCATTCTGCGCCACCGTCATGTTTGGATTCTTGTCTTTGTTGTCGACGATCCAACTCTCACGTTCGGTTACGACTTTGTCGCGGAATTCCTGGGTGGCAACTTCATATCCCCACTTGCGGAAGGCACCTTCGGTGAACTTCTGAATGTTGCCCTTATGCACCAGGGTTACGCTTTTCAGTCCGTTCTCGATCGCGTGCTGAATGGCCATGCGCACCAGGCGCTTGGTTCCGGTGATTGAGATCGGCTTGATGCCGACACCAGAATCGAGGCGAACTTGCTTCTTGCCGCCTTTCAGCATGTCGTTGTTGAGAAACTCGATCAGCTTGGCGCACTCCGGAGTTCCCTGCTCCCACTCGATGCCGGCGTAAACGTCCTCCGTATTTTCCCGGAAGATCACCACATTCATACGCTCGGGATGCTTCACCGGCGAAGGAACGCCGTTGTAATACTTCACGGGACGAACGCAGGAGTAGAGATCGAGAATCTGCCGCAGCGCGACGTTAAGAGAACGAATGCCGCCGCCGACCGGCGTAGTCAGTGGGCCTTTAATGGCAACGCGAAATTCGCGGACGGCGTCGACGGTATCGTCGGGGAGCCAGGTATCAAACTTGGCCTTGGCTTTTTCTCCTGCGAAAACTTCATACCAGGCGACGCGACGTTTGCCGTTGTAAGCTTTTTCCACTGCGGCATTGAACACGCGCAGCGATGCTTTCCAAATATCGCGCCCGGTACCGTCGCCTTCGATAAATGGGACGATGGGATTATCGGGAACGCTGTAAGTCCCAGCGGCATAGGTGATTTTCTGTCCGTCCGCCGGTATAGCCACACCGTTATAAGTGCCAGCCATGCACGACCTCCGCTACTAGAGTTTCCACGTGCGATTTATAAAACTTCCAATTATAGAGAAAGGCCGGGGATCCGGGCATAATTTGTTGTTGCGGCGGACTTGGTGTGGTTCTGAATTGGCACGGCGGGTTGGCAACGAGATCGCTCGGCCCGCTGCACAAAACGCGGGCACGGCGCGATGATCATCCGAGCCGGCTGTGCCATAATTCGGTAGTGGCTCAATTTGAATTTCTCGGCCAATAATTCGGGGTCATCCTGAGTGCAGCCGTTCTTCAGGCGAAACGAAGGATCTCCCTCGGATCGTATTTATGGGAGATCCCTCGCGCGACTGAAGTACGCCGCGCTTCGGGATGACGGCCTCGTAGGAGAATAAATTGAAACTGAGCTACTACCCATAATTCGCATCGCGAGTAAGGAGGGAAAGTTTTATGGCTCGTTGCGCTCATCGCTTCCGAGTGTTCTCTGCGGTAACCGGGCTGCTGGTGCTGCTCTCGGCCACTGCGTTTGCCGGTGGCGATCGCACCCAAGTGGGACACAACATCAGGATCGGACCCGACGAACAGGTGGATGGGGCAACGTGCTTCGGTTGCAGCATCGAGGTCCGCGGGCGCGTTGCCGGAGACGTAACCGCCTTCGGCGGAAACATTGTGGTTGAGGATCAAGGCCAGATTGGCGGCGATGCGACGGTTCTTGGGGGCAATATTCGCATCGATAGACAAGTAAAAGTCGGCGGCGACCTCACCGTTTTGGGCGGGCGCATTCGCCGTGACCCTGCCTCATCCGTTGCAGGCGATGTCACGACGGTGGGCGGGCCGGGTTGGATGTTTCTGATTTTTCTTCTTCCGCTCGTTTTCCTAGGGCTATTCGTGGCGTTGATCGTATGGCTGATCCGGCGGTTGATGCGGCGGCCGGTCCCGGCAACCGCGTAGGTTTCAGTTCGATGCGTCAGTCTCGTTCTGTCAGTTCGATGCTTCACCTTCGGTACGTTAGTTTCGAACGTGCCTACCATCTTCGCGTGCCGAAAGTTTTCCGCACGCCCACGGTCACATATCGACCCCATGGACCGTTATTGCCCAAGTCGGCGGGGCCAAGATTTTTGTCACGCGCGCCGAGGCGGTCGAACAGGAAATGCTGGGTCACTCGAAATTCGAATCCTTTGTCGAGATAGATTCCCACCCCCCAGGAGTGTTCCACTCCGATCGCGTCGGGCGACCAGGTGTAGAGCGTCTTGGGAATCGTCTTGCCGAACAGGAAAGTGGGCGCGCCATAGACCATGAAGCGGCGCAACGGTCCGCGGCCAAACGGGCGAACTTCAAGAATTCCCGACAGCATATAGCGCGCGAACAGACTGCAAGGGTCGTTAATGCCGCCGTACTGGGCGGCGTTGCCGGCACAAAGGTCGGGATCGACTTCATTGTGCGGAGGCGCCAGGTCGAGTTGCGCCCATCCCCAGAACATATCCCGAGGGAAAAACATGCGGTCGCTGGAGTCGGCCTCATGCCAGCCGTCTTGCGAAGAGCCGTGTGGCGAACCATCGTGAGGCAAAGTTCCCTGTGAATCGTTTCCTTGAGAGTTGAGAGACGAGACAATCTGGGCTGTCGCCATCGATAGGAGCAGAGGAACTGCGAACAGCCATGACCACCGTTTCATTCGGCCTCCGAGATGAGAGCAGTTTCTAATGTGAGACGCCCGAGTCGCAGCCGAATCTCTGGGAAATAACGGCAGGATTCGGGGCGCGTCCGGTTGAATGGAGCGGAACATTGTAACCTGCACCGCACGGCGTTTGATGGACAGACGGCTGGAGCGACTTTTCTGTCGGCGTCAGGAAAGTGAATCTCCGACTAAACCCTCCGGGCTAGCCCAACGTTGGACCCTTTGGGCCTAACTCCGCGCGACCATAAGCGTCAGAATCGCGTCAAACTCCTTCCAGAATTCATATCCCATACGCGTTTTATTCCATTCATAGTACGTTCACACTAGGAGACAACGTTAACTCACGCCAAAACAGCGATATAGGGTTTGGTGCGCCGATTGCACAAAGAGAGGGCACCGTAGCACTTAGGACCCTATGCCACAAGAGATTTCCGTCTCCTACCAGGCGATCAAGAGCAAGGTTTACCGGCTGATCGATTCTCTCGTCGTCGGTGAAAAGAGCGAATCGGAGGTCCAGGAGTCTATCCACCGCTGGTGGGCGCTGATTCACCCCGCCGACCGGCCCATTGCCCAGAAATATCTGTTGTTAGTGCTGGGCGCTCCGCCTACGCTCTCGACTGCATGGGAGACGCATTTCTATCGGTGAGCAGTTGCGAGGTCGCCCGCCCTCAAGTTACCGATTCAGCGCTTCCCGGTAAACGCATGCGCCTGATAGAACGAGTCGTAAAGGAAAGTAGCGTGCGAACCGCTGTTTAGGCACGCGGGTTTGAGCCCTTTCCGGTCAAGCTGATTGACATAGATTTTACATTTGCCCGTTGCGCTCCACCTCACTTCGTCTGTATCGTCAATCTCATCCCTGCTGAAATTCGCAACATATCGCGGAGGAGTAAGGAATGAGATTGTCCGCCGTAAGTCTGAGCAAAGCTCTCAGTAAGATACTTTTCCCGACGCTGGTATCGGCAGCCGTATTAATCTTGACTATGTCCATCACGCCTTCATCCACGCTCGCCGGCCCAAGTCTCTACAGCTTTACTCTCAATTCCATCGATGGCAAGCCCGCGCCTCTCGCCGACTACAAGGGCAAGGTCGTGCTGCTGGTAAATGTGGCCAGCCAGTGCGGTTACACTCCGCAATACAGTGCTCTCGAAGCCATTTACGAAAAATACAAAGAGCAGGGCTTCGTCATCCTGGGCTTTCCGGCGAACAATTTCGGCGCGCAGGAGCCGGGAACGAATGAAGAGATCAAGACTTTCTGCACGCGCAAGTACAGCGTCAGCTTCCCGATGTATTCGAAAATCTCGGTGAAGGGAGCGGATCAAGCGCCGCTCTACGCCTACCTGACCAAAGAAACAGGCAGCGGCATTGCCGGAGATATTAAGTGGAACTTCACCAAGTTTCTGGTGGACCGGAATGGCAACGTGGTGCAGCGCTTCGAACCGGCTGTCACGCCGGACTCGAAGGAAGTCACTGCAGCGATTGAGAAAGAGATTCAACAGCAGTAGGGCAAACCTGGGGTC
Organism: uncultured Acidobacteriaceae bacterium; assembly: GCA_963801885.1. Classification (GTDB taxonomy): domain Bacteria; phylum Acidobacteriota; class Terriglobia; order Terriglobales; family Acidobacteriaceae; genus Sulfotelmatobacter. The sequence continues at coordinate 481,866 of CAWDGL010000004.1, read as the reverse complement.
GACTCTGTCGATCTTCGGCCTGCGTGGGGCGAATCATTCCGACCTTCATGTACAAGCGGGAGCCGGTTGATTAGACTGGCAATCATCAGCCATGTCTTCTAATCCTTCTTCCCTTCCTCCTTCGATCAGAAAACACGCTGGCACGACCGCGGCCACCGACCAACCTCCGGTGCCTGAACCCTCCTTCGCAGAGCGCGCTCGAACGCTGGTTTACATAATCCGGACCGGAAGCCTGTCGACTCTTTCCAGAAAACAGCCCGGATTTCCCTTCGGATCGGTCATGCCCTACGCCTTAGATGAGCGTGGCCGCCTACTCTTCCTCATCAGCACCATGGCGATGCATACGCAGAATTTGAAAGCGGATCCGCGCGCCAGTTTGCTGGTCACGCAAACTCCCGAAGACGCCGGCGGCGACCCGCTGGGAGCGGCAAGAGCGACTCTGGTGGGAAGTGCTCTGCCGGTGCCGGCCACGGACTTGCCGGCAGCTCGAGAAAGCTATTTAGCCCGCCAGCCCAACAGCAAATACTGGGTGGACTTTGAGGATTTCGCCTTTTACCGCATGGATGTGGTGGACGTCTACTATGTTGGCGGCTTTGGAGTGATGGGCTGGGTGACCGCTTCGGAATACCTTGCCAGCCAACCGGACCCTCTGGCCGACTCGATGGCGGGAATCATCCAGCACATGAACGCGGATCATCGGGATTCGCTCGTGCTGTTAGCCCGGCAAATTTGCGGGATCGAATCGCAAGAAGCGACGATGACTGCTGTGGATCGGCTGGGTTTTCATGTGCGGCTGAAGACTTCAGAGGGGATGCGTGGCGCCCGCATCGCGTTTTTGCATGCAGTGAGCAATGCGGCAGAGACAAGGAAGGTGCTGGTCGAAATGGTTGGCCAATCCCGTTGAGTCCCCGTTGAGTCCCCGTTGAGTCAATGAGCGTGGCTTCAGCGAACCCGTTTTCCACCCTGCCCATCCCCGCCAAACCTATTCATCGGTCTCCCAAAAACTTCTGGGAACTTTCGGGGCGAATCGACGTATGATTATTAGGCCGCTAACGTTGTAAATGTACAATCGTCTGTGAATCATGCGGACTGTACTCGACATCTTCGCGCAGATCTTCCGCAACCTGTGGGCACACAAGCTGCGGTCCTTTCTCACCATGTTTGGGATTGCCTGGGGAGTGGGTTCATTGCTTCTCTTGGTGGGAGTGGGCGAAGGCTTTCGCTCCGGCAATAAGCGCGAGTTGGCCGAGTTCGGCAGGAATATCATGTTTCTTTTTCCTGGCCGCGCCCCTGCGGTTACGGGCAGCATGAACTCCGCCCGGCCATATTTGCTCACCTACCAGGATTATGTGGATGTCCGCACGCAAGCGCCACACGTGGGCAATGCCTGCCCGATTCTTTCCCGCACCGACCTGCATCAAGTCAGCGAATTCGCTACTGCCGGCGTCGAAATTCTAGGCACCGAACCTCAGCTGAATGAGATCAGTTTTCTTCCCCTCAAAGATGGACGCTGGCTGAACGAGATGGATGAAGTACAGCGGCGCAATGTCATCGTGCTCGGCAATGAATTGCTGAAAACCTTATTTCCCGGCCGCCCGGCGGTGGGATCTTTCGTGCTGCTGGATGGAATTCGGTTCGAAGTCATCGGCACCATGCCTCATCTCGGACGCGGCAACAATACCTGGCTCAACATGCGCGGCTACATCCCTTTTCCTGTGATGGCCACGTACTTCCCGCTAAAGGGAGAAAATCACCAGAACTCGATTTCTTTTATTGAATATCAACCGCGCGTGACCGCCGAGCATCGGCTGGCAGAGGAAGATGTCCACCGCATCATTGCGCGCAATCATGGATTCGACGTGAACGACGAAAACGCTTTTGACGGCTGGGATTCCATTCAGGAATCGAAAATGGTGGGAACGATTTTCGACGTCATGAATATGTTCCTGGGAACCGTGGGTATGGTCACTCTTGGCCTTGGAGCGATCGGCGTAATTAATATTATGCTGGTCGCGGTCAGCGAACGCACCCGTGAGATTGGGCTGCGAAAAGCCCTGGGCGCTACTAATCGCAGCATCCTCTTCCATTTTTTTCTGGAAGGCTTGCTGCTTACGCTGTTTAGCGGACTGATCGGCATGGGCCTGGCGACAGGATTGATGGCGATGCTGGGAAATGTGCAGGGGCCAGGCGGCTTTGATCCGCCGAAATTAGTGCCCATGTCGGCGGTGCTGGCGATCGGCAGCCTGACGCTGGCCGGAGTATTTGCAGGTCTTTATCCCGCGCGCAAGGCAGCCATGCTGCAACCGGTGGAAGCCCTGCGGCAGGAGTAAGGCCGCGAGCGGCGCGCGTCTTCCGAAAAAGAGCAACGCCAAGCGAGTAATGCGACATGTGGCAGGATCTGCTTCAGGAAGCGTACGGCGCCATGCGGCACAATCGCCGCCGCACCGCGCTTACCATGCTGGGCATGGCCTGGGGCATTGCCACGGTCGTCATGCTGCTCGCATATGGCGATGGCTTCGGCCGGGCCTGCGCCAATATTTTTGCCAACTTCGGCACCAAGCTCGTGATCGTGGTGCCGGGGCGCACCTCCATGCAGGCGGGCGGACAGAAAGCGGGAGTTCTTGTTCGCTTCACTCAGGACGACGTGGAAGCGCTAACCACAAACCTTCCCCAGATCACGCATATCACTCCCGAGGTCTCGAAGCAGGCCAGCGTCCAATACGACACCAGAATTTTCACCTGGGCGGTCACCGGAAATTATCCCAACGTGTTTGAGGTTCGCTCTCTCAAACTCGATCAGGGGCGTTTCTACAATCCGCAAGATGAAATTCAGCACGCTCATGTCGCGGTGATCGGTTCTGAGGCGAAGGAGAAATTATTTTCCGGTCGCAACGCCTTGGGCGAACACATTCGGCTGGACGGCCTGAGCTTTGAAGTCATTGGCGTTCTGAGCGCCAAAATGCAGGAAGGCAACGACGACATTAACCGAGTGGTGTACGTACCTTTCAGCACCATGAGCGAGCTGAAAAATACCCATTACCTGGACTCCATCTGGTTTAACTATCAAACCCCGGAGTACGAGAGCCTGGAACAGACGGTGCGCGCAATTTTAGCGACGCAGCATAAGTTCAGCCAGACGGACCGACAGGCCATGTTTGTTTTCAACCTGATGACGCAGGTTCATCAGTTCGAAATCATCACTCTCGGGCTAAAAGTGTTGATGGGTTTCATCGGCACGCTTACGCTGGGCATTGGCGGCGTGGGCCTGATGAACATCATGCTGGTGTCGGTGACGCAACGCACGCGCGAGATTGGCGTGCAGAAGGCGCTCGGTGCGCGCCGCCGCTATATTCTGTTCCAGTTTCTTGCCGAGGCACTGACCATTACCTTCATCGGCGGCGTGCTGGGAGTGCTGCTGGCGTACATCGTAGCGATTTCGGTGGGCAGGCTTACGTTGTACAGCGCTTTTGCCAAGAACGGAGAAGCGGGCGACATCCGGCTGATCATCGCTCCCGGAACGCTAATCGCGTCCACACTCATCCTCGGCGCCGTCGGACTCATCAGCGGCATGATTCCCGCCTTCCGCGCCTCGCGGCTGAATCCGATTGAGGCATTGCGTCACGAGTAAGTCACCTACGAACGCTCGGATTCCTTCCATCCGAAGCCTGCGACAACTAATTTAGCAATCACGCGGCGCGGAGCGGCGCAGTGTTTGTTGACTCTCCGGCCGATGGCCTTGCCTGGAACTTAATCGCTGCGAACACTGTCAGGACTGCAAAGAGCACGAGCGTGATCAGTTGCGTAATTTGAAACGGCGGCTCAGACTGCGTCGGAGCCAGAACCTTCAAGGCCGGCACTTTCCGAAAGAGCTGCACAATCAAAACAAAGAAATTGAGATACAACGCAAGCACGGCAGTGATCGCATAGGTTCGACGCCATGGACCGGCTAAATGCCGACCATAAAGCGCAAAGAGAGCAACCGCCAGCACGACCAAGGATACTATGCCGACGATGTGGGAGGGCAAAAGCCGATGAAAAGGAAACATAAAACCGGTGACGCTGGTTAACACCGTCGTCGCGAGAAAGATCGGCGTCCAACCGGCGAGGCGTTTGCCGGCAAGCAACCCGAAGACGACGACAAATCCAGAGACAATTCCCACCAGGCTCAAGCCAACATGCACCAATGTGAATGTGGACATTTCAATCTCCTTTTCCGATTTCAATGTAATTTTCGAAACGGCCGGCCGTATTCAATGTCGCGAGTGGTGTGGACTGCAGATCGCAGTCGCGCTGGGGCCCGAAACCAGGAACGGGGCGATTATCGGTGTAAACTTTTCTTTTATCAACAACAACTTTGTGCCATAAGCAAGGAAACACCGAAAGCGAATCCGGGTAGCTCGGCTCGTCTAATGCTTCTTCGCGAACGTCAGAACGGTCTTGGCATCAGCCATGAAAAACTTCTCGGCGGGAACACAATTCTGCTCGGAAATTTCGCGAACGGCTGCTCACAGCCCGGCGTCCGGCTGGCTGCTACAATCGGTCGCGTTGCTCAAACCGAGGAGTGCAGATCGAGGAGTGTAAAGCCGGCCGCCGAGACTGGCAACGCGATTGTTCTTATAGCGGGGATAACGCCACCTTATACTTGAGTTTAGGGGTCAGGTTTTAGGGGCTAGGGTTTAGGGGTCAGAAATTAGTATCCCTTGCTCACACATCGACTCGCGTGCGCCGGCCCCTAGCACCTAATCCCTAATCCCTGCTCCCTGTTCTTATGGACTTCGACCAGCTCGAAACTTTTCTGGAAGTGGCGCGGCACGCGTCGTTCTCGCGCGCGGCGGAGAAGCGTTTTCGCACGCAGCCCGCCGTTTCCTCGCAAATTCGAGGATTGGAAGAAGAAGTCGGGGCCAAATTGTTCGACCGCTCAGGCGGCAAAGTGTCGCTTACGGCCGCCGGAAAAGCCTTTCAGAAATATGTGGAGGAGACGCTGGATGCGCGCAAGGCGATGCTGGTTTCCATCGCCGAGATGGAGCACATTCCGCGCGGTGAAATCATTGTGGGCGCGAACGAAGGGACCTGCCTGCACATCTTGCCCTACGTTTTTGCCGACTTCAAGAAGCAGTATCCTGACGTTTCGGTGAACATCAAGCGCGCCGATTACGGAAAGATTCTCGAATCCATCATCGACAACTCGGTCGATTTCGGGGTCATTTCCCTACCGGTCACTGACGCTCGGCTGACCGTGGTGCTCATCCATCGCGATGAGTTGATCATGATTGCGCCACCGCAGCATCCGCTGGGAAAGATGAAGTTGGCCACCATTGCCGACGTGGCGCAATTTCCCCTGGTCGTGCCCAAAGCCGGCCACACGCGAGATGCCATCGAACAACTCTTTCACGAGCGCCGATTGAAACCGAACTTCACCATGGAACTCGACTCCAGCGAACTGCTGAAGCGCTTCGTCGCCGCCGACGTGGGCGTCGGTTTCATCGCCCGATCGAACGTGGAAGAAGATGTCCGCGCCAAGGTTCTAACTGCAATCCCCATTGCCGATGCGCAAGTGCGCCGCGACCTGGCGCTGGTTTTCCGCAAAGATAAAGCTCTCAGCCGTGCCGCGCTCGCCTTTATTGACATCGCGGTGAAGCACAAATCTACAGACGAATTGGTACCAATCCCCAGTCGATGACCACCAGACTCCTGCCGCTGATATTGCTTGCGAGCCTGGCGGCCGTGGGCCAATCCACGTCCGCGCAGAAGCCGCTGGCGCAAATGCCTGCCTCAGCTCGAAAGCTGATTGCAATCAAAGTAATCGGAAGCAAACGCTATCCCGAGCAGGCGATTGCTGCCGCGACTGGATTGCAAATCGGCGCGCCCGTCGACGACGATGATTTCAAACGAGCTGCCCGCCGACTCGGTGACATGGGCGTCTTCACGGAAATTGGCTACACCTTTTCTTACTCGTCGGCGGGAACGAAGCTGGAATTGAAGGTTACAGACGCAGCGAAATTTGTCCCCGCGCACTTTGAAGATTTCGTCTGGTTTTCCGATGCTGAACTCCGCCAGCGCATCCAGCAACATGCTCCGTTGTTCGATGGAGAACTGCCCATCTTCGGGCGTTTAGCCGATGAAGTTTCCGACGTGCTGCAGGCCCTGCTGGTCGAGAACTCAATTCCCGGACACGTTGAATATGTGCGCGCAGGCAAAACGGATGGACCCGTGGAGTCAATCAATTATCGGGTCAACGACGTTCTCATCCAGGTTCGCAACATCGAGTTCACCGGCGCAGCACCCGACGATGTGCCCGCACTCAAAGAGGCCGGTGAGCGGCTTCCCGACCACGAATATTCCCGCACTCGCCTCAACCTGCTGGTGCAGAAGCAGCTTCTGCCGGTCTATTACGAGCGAGGTTATCTGAAGGCGCAGTTTGGCGAGCCGCAACCGAAAGTCGTAAAGTTGCCCGCTGCCGAAACTGAGGACGGGCCGCGCAACCAGACCGTGGTCGACGTAGTCTTTGCTGTGACTCCCGGCCAGCAGTACAAGCTGAAAAGTCTGGAATGGTCGGGCAATCATGTGTTCCCCACTGAGACGCTACAGAAGATGGTTCACGCCGAGGCTGGCAAACCAGCCAACACCATTCGCCTGGGCGACAATTTGAAAGACATTCAGAAGCTCTACGGTTCAAGAGGATTTCTTACCTGCGCGATCAAGCCGCAGGCCACCTTTGACGATGCTGCGGGAACGGTTGCCCTGCGCCTCGAGGTGACCGAAGGCCCGGTTTTTCACATGGGCGAACTCGAATTCCGAGGCCTCGACAATAGCCTGACGGCAAAGCTGCGCAACGCCTGGAAGCTGCGTCCGGGTGACGTTTACGACTCCACTTACCTCGGCGACTATCTGCCCGCGGCGCACAAGTTGCTTCCGGCGACTTTGGACTGGGAGGTCGCGTCGCATGTTACCGCCAACGTTCGCGACAAGACGGTCGACATCGATCTCATCTATTCGGTAAAAGCACCGAAATAGGGCTGTGCCGGGCAGAGAGCGGGGCAAGCGCTTGTTCGGTTTTTGGAACAGTTTCATTGCATTTTTCGCGGAGCGCAATTAGTCGGGTACTCTGAGCTTGCTTAATCCGTTCTCTTTTGCAGCAACAAAGGCTTGGCCCGGGCCCTCCCCCCAAACATAATCCGGGCGTTAGCGGGGACGCGCGCCAGCGCTCCCCGCTTTTTACTTGCTCGCCGGTTACGACACCTTGTAATTTCTTGTGCAATGGCTCATCCTCTTGCCAGAGGCGCTGCACTGGCATTGCCCGGACGCGGGCCTCAAGAAGGAGAATCTGTGATGAATGCAAAGAACTCGAAGGCAGGATTTTTCCTATTAAACTTGATTGTCATCGTTGGTCTCAGCGTCACGGCCTTATTCGCCGCCCGAGCACAAACGTTCACGGGCACGGTGAGTGACTCGATGTGCGGCGCCAAGCATGCGATGCCGGGAAACGACGCCGCATGCACGCGGGCTTGCGTCAGCAAGGGATCGAAGTACGCTCTGGTTTCTGGCGATAAGGTCTATACGCTCGACACTACCGATAAGGCAGCGCTAGCCACTCTCGACAAGAACGCTGGCGCCAAAGTCACTGTGACCGGAACCGAAAAAGACAATACCATTACTGTCACGCGGGTCACCTCCGCTCCCTAACGCGAAAACTGTTCCTGATGCGGCGAGAGCTCTCTATTTTCTTCAGAGCTCCCGCATTTTTTTTGTCTCATCCCGTAAATTCATCTTTCCTTTACAAAGCATTGTGTTAAATTGTGCATTCTTAACACATACTTCTTCTTTTCGGAGGATCACCGAATTGGGCAAAGACATGGTTCCGAAGCGGATTTTCTTTACCAAGGGAGTGGGGAAACACCGCGAGCGGCTGACTTCGTTCGAATTGGCGTTGCGTGACGCTGGAATTGCTGCCCAAAATCTGGTGAGAGTTTCGTCCATCTTTCCGCCCAACTGCAAGCTGCTAGCCCGCAAAGAAGGGGTGAAGTACCTGCATCCCGGAGAGGTGGTTTTCGCTGTGGTCGCGGAAAACTCCACGCGCGAGCCGCATCGCTTGCTGGCGTCGTCGATCGGAGTGGCCATTCCCGCCGACCGCAACACCTACGGTTATCTCAGCGAGCATCACTCGTTCGGCGAGACAGAAGACGCGGCCGGGGAGTACGCCGAGGAACTCGCCGCCGAAATGCTCGCCACCACGCTCAACGTGGAATTCGATCCCGACCGCTCCTGGGACGAGAAGAAGCAGATCTATCGACTCTCCAATAAAATCGTGCGTACCGCGAACGTGACTCAATCTGCTGTAGGCGACAAGCGCGCCCTGTGGACGACAGTGATTGCCTCGGCGGTGCTGATTTTCGATTAAGGCTGGTCACCTCGCTCAAGGCAGTGATAGCTCACCCGGCGTGATTCCCCATCCCTCGTTCAGCAAGCGCTCCTTTCGGCAAGCAAAAGCTGAAATTAGAATACCTCTCTGGGACGAATCGAGGCTCTGAAAACCGCTGAGGCGCAGTGGCTCGTTTTGCATCGCCGCCCCGGCGAACGTCATCTAAGTAATTGAAATGAATACTGTTGAACGCACGCCAGAGCAGACCGCTGGCCGGAAGAAGTAACACTTTGGTAATCAGCGACATAAGCCGAATGTAACATGCGGTTAACGGAATTCGTTTATTATTGATGTGTAGCAAGAACAGGACAAAGAATACAGTGGACTTCGAAACACGCAGAAAAAAGCAACAAGCCTTGATGGTGCAGCTAGTAGAGCGAAAGGTGCGTTCGCGCGCCAAGCAGCTCTACGAAACTCGCGGCCAAGAGGAAGGCCAAGCCTTACAGGACTGGTTTCAGGCAGAGTCAGAAGTGCTTGGAAACAGTATTCTTGCGCCGTTATATCGGCGGATGAAGACGGGCGCTGCCGGGACTGAACAAAGCGGAGCCTCCGAGAATTTCAGCGACCAAGACTCCGCAGCCTGCGAGACTGCGTAGGCTCGCCTAAGACTTCGGAAGCTCCTTCCAGACCTTCCCCCAGAACCTTCACTTTCGCGCGATGACCTTGGCTCCCTTACGCACCCGTCCGCCTTTCTTGGCCTTGTCCAGACGTTCGATCACGGCGGCGACGATAATCGGGAGCCCGACCGTCGCATCCACGAAAACTTCGCCAAACTTCCCGCCCTCCGACGGCGGCACAAACTTGCCCCACGAAATCGCCTCGCTATAGGGACTGCCAGACAGTCCGCCCCAGTAAACGGGCTCGGGGCAAATTCTCAGTCCATAGTGATATCGCTTGAGCGGCAGATTCTCGCCCAGCCGCCGATGCCTGAGCTCGATAAATGGCCCAAACTGCTGCGACCAGTTCCGCGGCACGCCGCCGCCAATAGTAAAGATTCCCAACTTCTTCTGGCGCAGCAGAGTCGCCGCAAAATGCTCGAGGTCTTCGAACGGATCGAAGCGGATCTTGTGCCTTCCGGTGGATTCCCGTAGCCGGTTATTCAGTGCGGTGTCGAGACCGAGTTCAGAATCACTGAAAGCCGGCACGAATACCGGCACGCCCTGCTCATAGGCCGACTTGAGAATTCCCCGCTGGCCCTGATTACGCTTCGCCAGATACTCGCCGATGGCGTGATTCAGCTTGTAGGAGCACATCACTTCGTTGTGATCCCATGCCTCCAGCACCGCCGACATCACTTCCTCGACATCGTCCAGGTTCTGCTCCGGCTCGAGCGTGTCGTAGACGCGGTTGTAGCCTTGCTCGTACAGCTCCTCGTCGGAAACCTCGGGATTGGCGCGGAAATGGGCTCGGCCCGTTGCCTCGACCAATCCGTGGGCCATGAGCGCGCCGGTCGAAACAATCGCGTTTACAATGCCCCGGTCAATCAACTCGGTGACAATCAATCCCTGCTTTGCCACGGTCATCGCGCCAGCCAGGGTCATCACGATGAAAGCGTCTTGGTCGAGCGCCATGGCTTCGAGCACATCGGCAGCCTCGCCTAACTGACGCCCGGTAAAGGCCGTTTTCGCCATCGCCCGCACCAGATCGTCGATCGACCGGACTTTGCCGAGGTCCAGCGGTTCGAGGGGAACGAGCCGGTCTTCAATAGGATTGTGCAGGTGCCGATCTTTTCCCTCGCCCCCAGCGGCACTGTGACCCGTATTCGAATGCGGCTTTGAACCGCCATGATTGTTGTGCTTCAAACAAACCTCCGAGCCGATTGCCTTTTCACCCGACTCACTACTCTACAGCAAGCAGAGGACGGGAGCCACGCTCCGGGAAGAGCTCATGGGTGGACGGCCAGTTGTTGGGGGGACAGCCGCCCCCGGCTGTCCGGCCGAGCGAAGCTCGACAGCTCCTGAGTGGTGGAAGCCTGCCTAAGCTACACTGCCACCATGCCCGGCAAGCGTGGCTTTGAAGATCAACTCGCAGCTCTGGACGCGCTACGCCGCGAGCCGGAAGCCGCCCGCGTCGCGCCCCTGCGCAAAGCGCTTACCCATCGCAATAATTTCATGGTCGCGAAAGCCGCTGATCTCGTGCGAGAATTCGGCCTCCCGGCTCTCACTCCCGAACTGCTCACCGCTTTCGATCGCTTCTTCAACAATCCCGTAAAGACCGATCCGCAATGCTGGGCTAAGAACGCGATCAGCCGCACGCTCGCCGCGCTGGATTACCAGGAGCCGGAAATCTATCTGCGCGGGATGCGGCACATCCAGATGGAACCCGTGTGGGGAGGCAGTTCCGACACTGCCGGTACGCTGCGCGCGACTTGTGCGCTGGCGCTGGTGCAATGCCGCAGCCTCACTGACACGGCTTTGCTCGAGCATCTCATCGAACTCCTCAATGATAAAGAGAAGTTTGTTCGCGCCGAGGCAGCGCGCGCCATCGAGCAGGTCGGCACTCCGGCAGCTTCCCTTCTGCTGCGCCTGCGCGCCGTGATCGGCGGCGACGAACCCGAAGTGCTGGGAGCCTGCTACAGCGGAATCTTGCGGCTCGAAGGCGTAAGTGCAATCCCGTGGGTGGGACGTTTCCTGGCCTCGGCCGACGACACAGCCGCGGAAGCCGCACTCGCAATTGCCGGTACCCATTCTGCCGAGGGCTTCGCTGCACTGCGAGAATCGTTCGTCAAGAATAACGACCCGTGGTGGCGTTCCGTTCTGCTTTCCGCGATCGCACTCACCCGCCAGGATGCTGCCATGGAATTCCTGTTCGAATTAGTCCGCGCTGAATCGCTGAATGCCGAGGCCGCGATTGAAGCCATTCTCCGCTCAGTGCCAGGGGAGAAAATGGTCCAACGCCTGCAACAGTTGGTAGCTGGCAATTCGCGTCTGGCACGGGTTTTTGCCGCAAACCGGGCGGACTCAAAGTAAGAGCAAAGAACGTGCACGAGCGGATAGCTGATGGCTGAGAGCCGATAGCTTCCAGCTATTAAAAAAAGCCCGGACCATAACGGCCCGGGCTTTCATTTTTTCTGCGAGTCATTGCTGACTCCGCCAGATAGCGGTTAGGGCGCCACCGTCAAGGTGACTGGGACGCTGTTGCTGAGTGATCCGGAAGTTCCGATGAGCTCAATCGTGCTGGTCCCCGTCGGCGCACGGCGAGTAGCGCTGAACGTGATGGTAACGGTGGTTGAGCCATTCGCCGGTGGAGTGACGGGGTTGGCCGAGGCCGTCGCCGAAACGCCGCTGGGAAATGCATTCACGCTCAACTCCACCGACGAATTGAACCCGCCTTGACTGGTGATGGTGAGTGTGGTCGACGCTCGACCTCCCTCATCGACAGTTAACGAAGCAGGCGAAACCTTCATGGTGAAGTTCTTCGTCGTCGTTGTTCCGGTTACGGTCAGCGAGACTGTGGTGGTTTCGGTGATGCTTCCGGAAGTTCCCGTTACCGTAATGTTGTAGGTTCCGGCGGCCGTGGTTGAGGCCACGGTCAGGGTCATGGTGGAAGATCCAGCTCCGGTAATTGAAGTCGGGCTGAAGCTAACCGTCACGCCGGTAGGCTGGCCGCTCGCAGACAGCGAGATCGACGAATCAAAGCCGTCAGTCACGCTGCTGGTAATGGTGGAGGTTCCTGACTTGCCCTGCGCCACCGAAACAGAACTGGGCGAAGCCGAGAGGCTGAAGCCCGGAGTCCCTGACGAACTTCCAGCCAGCGCGCTGATCAGGCCAGAGCCGTTCGGACTGCCCCAACCCGTGGCAAGGTCGTATCCGGTGGTGGCCGAAAAACCGTTGCTGCCGCTGGTGATGTCGTGGAAATCCGAACCATAGTTCGAGCTCTCGCCAATCGAATACAAGGTCGGATTGATGAAGCCCACGGTTTTATTGCCGTTCGCGACTGCCTGCTGATTCACCAAGGCCAGATAGCCTGCCCACATCGGCGCGGCAAAGCTGGTGCCTCCGTATTCGTTGGCAGTGCAAGTGGTTTGGTCGGCGCAAACGTAGAAGGTGAAGTTCGCGTTGGCGGAAACGTCTGGGCCATTTCGATACGTCTTGGAGCAAGACGAGCAGCCGCTGGCTGCCGTCGTCTGCCACGAAGGAATGGCGTACTTGTCGGGCGAAATGCCGCCGCCGCCGTCCGACCAGGCAGTTTCCGAAGACCAGGGACCGGCAGCGCTGCTCGTGGTCAGGTCTGTGCCACCGACCGAGGTGACATAAACATCATCCGCAGGAAAAATCTCGGCAGCCGTACCCGACGTACCCCACTTGCCGCTATCACCGGCCGCTTGAAACAAATTCTGACCTTGCGCCGCGAATTCTTCGAAATACGGATTGTCGGTGCTGGGATCCGCCGGGCTCCACGTCCACGACGAACTCAGTTGCGCGTTCAGCGGACTGGCCGTAGCCATGGCGTTGAAAATGGAAGGATCACTCGATCCTACGTACACCACCAGGCTCGACAGGCCGGGAGCCATGCCGATTGCCTGCGTCATATCGAGCGTCTGTTCGGTATCGTCGCAACCGCTGCTCTCGACGCAACTGGTACTGGTCCCGTCGGTAGACTTAAGAGTGATGGGGACGTTGTTGGTCTGATGCACATTCGAGAAATAAGTATTCAGGTCGGCCAAATCTGTGCCGTCGAATTCAAGCAGGCCCAGCGACTGCCCGCTTCCGGTGAGACTTCCACCGTAATACGCGGCTCTCATGTCGCTGCCCAGAAATGATGCCGATGGGCCCGAGCCAGTCGTGGCGCTTGGTTTCGTCGCCAGTTCTCGATGCATGGCGGGATGGGGAATGGAATAATTGTCCAAGCCGGAGATGTGCCACAGCTGAACCGAAAGTGCAGGCGTCGGCTCGCGGTCGGGAGCAAAGAAGTGGCGATTCTCCGTGGGATGCTGATAGACGCCCAGAGTCAAATGGAACGCTTGCTCGATCGCGGCCACCGATCCGGTAACGTCAACATTCAGCCGATTGGGAGAAGTTCCGACCACCTTCAGACCGTTCGCCTCCGCGAAGCGAACAACCGAATCGTAATCCTCTTGCGTGGGACCGAACTTTGCCGTGAACTCTTCCACCGTCAGGAACTGGCGATACGAGGGACTGGAAGGATCATAAAGTTTCTGCAGCAGGTCATCGAGCGCAGGCTGGTTGCGCAGCGGCAGGGTGAGCACAAGGCGCATGGATTGCGTCGCCGGCAGTCGACCAACTGATTTGGCGTGACCGTTGACCGTCACATCTCGCACGTGACGCGTCGATAAGGGCAATGACTCGGCTTGGCAAACCATAGCCGCGACCGACACGAGCGCCACGATCGCAAGCAAAGAGGTGCTGAACTTTCGAATCATAACTTCTCCTTTGTTGGGATTCTTCGTTGGGTTTCCTATGTTGGAAAAGCGGGGTTACGGTTTTGAATGATCGACCGGCTACAGGTCGAAGGCTCCTGCGAGTGAGTTAAAAAAGTGGCTTCGATTTCCCCATCCTGCTTGCGGGTCCGAAGGGCGCGTGGCTCGAGCGTCTTGACGCGCAATTCAGGCCAGTCCCGCAAAATTGCCAGACATTCTAATTCACTTCTGCAAATAGTCACGTGAATTCGTTTGCTTTTCGGTTTTCCGAACAAAGCTGAAAGCCCTTGCTGGCGGGGCGTTTCCGGGGCTTCTACTCAAAGGTTTTAAGCCGTATCTAATCTTGCTCGAATCGCCGCACGCGAAGGAGGCCCGAAGTCCGAGGTCCGAAGTCCGAAGTCCGAAGTCCGAGGTCCGAAGTCCGATCTCCGCGGATGCTATATTGTTCGCGGAGGTCAGAACGCTTGCCCCCGGAAAAATTTCGCGTGGCCCTGGTGCAGATGTCGTGTGGCCCGGACCCGGACAAGAATCTGGAGAAGGCATTGAGCCGCACCGCGGACGCCGCCGGGCGCGGAGCGAAGGTCGTATGCCTGCCCGAACTTTTCCAGACGCAATATTTCTGCCAGCGCGAAGATCACGCTCTGTTCGACTTGGCCGAACCGATTCCAGGCCCCACCACCGAAAAACTTTCTGCAGCCGCCCGCAGCAATGGCGTCGTCGTGATCGCGTCGTTATTTGAAAAGCGCGCCGCCGGCGTTTACCACAATACTGCCGCCATCTTCGATAGCGACGGATCGCTGCGCGGTCTGTACCGCAAGATGCACATTCCCGACGATCCGCTCTACTACGAAAAGTTTTACTTCACTCCCGGCGATCTCGGCTTTCGCGCGCTCGACACCAGCGCAGGCCGTCTCGGCACATTAGTTTGCTGGGATCAGTGGTATCCCGAGGGCGCGCGTCTCACTGCATTGCAGGGAGCGCATGTGCTGTTCTATCCGACGGCAATCGGATGGCATCCCGCGGAGAAGGCCGAGTTCGGCGTGGCCCAGCACGATGCCTGGCGCACTATCCAGCGGTCTCACGCCATTGCCAACGGTGTTTACGTCGCAGTCGTGAACCGCGTCGGTTTCGAAACCGGCAATGTGCGCGGCAATTCCGCTCCGGGCCAGGGACTGGAATTCTGGGGCGCATCTTTTTTTTGCGACCCTTTCGGCCGGGTGCTGGCAGAAGCCTCGCATGACCGCGAAGAAATCCTGGTAGGCGACGTCGACCTGAAGGCCCTGGAAGATATCCGCCGCAACTGGCCGTTCCTGCGCGACCGCCGGATTGACGCATATGCCCCAATCAGCAATCGTCTGCTCGATGGACGGTAGGATCGAGTCAACAAGTGTTAACGCCTGTTTTCGTCAGCTAGCAACAGTGTAGGCAACTTGATACGCCATCAAGATGCAGATCACAATTTGGCCGCGAACCCAGACATCGCGCCTGCTTAGCCGAATTCTCGATCTAATCGTCGTTACCAACCAGACCAAAGACAGCAGGAACACGACGGCTCCGACGAAAACCCCGAGCCGTTGATGCCTTTGCATCCCGGAGATTATGTAAAACAGACCTAGAACAATGTCCATGCTGTACATCAAGAGCGGCCAAAAAGGATCCATGGGTCGCTGAGACTTCTCACGCATGTCTTCTAAGGTCTCAAACATATTTTCTCTGCAACGGCGCTACCGAGCACTTCTGTGAGAGCGCCACTGGCGAGCGACCATGCACAGAAGCTAGTTGATCCTCAACGGCCCGTCCACGTTACTTTCGGCTAACTGTTGTAACATCGCCATTACACTCATTGAACCCGTGCGCCAAGATCAATGCCAGTCCCAGCGCAGACCGCGATTTGTCATCCCGTGCAATAAACTACCTCCATGCCCCGGTCCACTCATTCAAGGAATATCTTAAGTGCGCCTCCCGCTGCTCTCGGCTACCGCATGCCCGCAGAATGGGAGCCCCATTCCGCGACATGGCTCGCGTGGCCTCACTCACCGCGCAGACTGGCCGGGAAAGTTCGAACCGATCCCATGGGTCTATGCCGAAATCATCCGCAATCTGGCGAAGCATGAGCGGGTCGAACTGATTGTCAATGGCGCCGTTGCCGCCCGGGAAGCCCGCAAAACACTAAAGCTCGCCGATGCGCTGTCTCCCAATATTCGCTTTCACCGCTGGCCCACTAATCGCGTCTGGCTGCGCGACTCTGGCTGCATCTTTCTGAAATGTGGCGCGGGCGCTCTCGCCCGCGAAAAGCATGCACAACCCGACTCCCTCGCCATAAAATTCCGCTTCAACGCGTGGGCGAAATATTCCAACTGGCGGCAAGATGAAAAAATTGGCAGCCTGATGGCGAAGGCCTCGCATGCCAAGGAAATTCGCCCGAGGGCCATGGGCGCGCCCATCGTGCTGGAAGGCGGCTCCATTGACGTCAACGGAGCCGGAACGATTCTCACCACCGAAGAATGCCTGCTCAGCAAAGTTCAGGAGCGTAATCCGCACATGGCGCGCATCCATTACGAAAAGGCCTTTGCCGATTATCTAGGAGCGCCCCACACCATCTGGCTGGGACGCGGCATCTTCGGCGACGACACCCATGGCCACGTGGACGACCTCACCCGCTTCGTCTCGCGCGATACCGTCCTCACCATGGTCGAGCCCAACTCCAAAGACGTGAACCACGCTCCGCTACGCGCCAACTTGCGCCGTCTGCAAGCCGCCCGCGATCAGAATGGCAAACAACTCACTGTCGTCGAACTGCCTATGCCGCAGCCGGTAGTTTTCGAAGGCCGCCGCCTTCCCGCCAGCTACGCAAACTTTTATATCGCCAACGGGATTGTGCTCGCGCCCGTTTTCAATCGCCCCAACGACCGCATCGCGCTCAATACTCTCGCGCAAATATTCCGTGACCGCGAGATCATCCCCATCTATTCCGGAGATTTCATCTGGGGCCTGGGAGCGATGCACTGCATGACGCAACAACAGCCAGCGTGAATCGGAAAATAAAAAGCGGGCTCGTTGTGAGCCCGCTTATAAACAAAAATCTCCGACTTAACGCTGCGGCGAAGTTGGCGGCGGCGTGTTCGGACTGGTTGGCGGATTCGTCGCTCCCGTCGGGGGATTATTGGGAGAAGTCGGATTTGGATTCGTGGAGTTTGGATTCGTTGCGTTCGGATTAGGATTGGCCGAGTTCGGCGTTGTTCCGTTCGGATTGGCTCCGTTCGGTGCGGTTGTCCCCGGATTCGTTCCGTTGGGATTGGTTGCATTCGGGTTGCTTGAGTTTGGGTTCGTGGGATTCGCGGTATTCGGGTTTGTTGAATTCGGATTGGCCGAATTCGGATTCGTCGGGTTCGACGTATTGGGCGTGGTTGCGCCAGGGTTGGTCGAGCCGGGCGCGCTGGGAGACTGCGGGCTGGCAGCGCCAGGTTGACCGCTCTGTCCAGTCGCGCCAGCTCCGCCAGCGGGAGCTGCGCCGCCGGGCGCGGCCTGCGCGACTACCCACGTACCACAGCACAAAACAACGGAAAGCAACGTAACTTTTGTGATCGACATAAGGAATGGGCCTCCAATTTCTATTGACGAAGTAAACACCGCGCGCTTATGCCAAGTTTCAAGGCGAATGAAAATTGAAACTATCCGGCGTATGCCGTATTCCGGTCACTGAATGACGGTAGCAGTACGGGCTGGAATTTACCGGGATCGATATACGTCTACGCACAGACTTACTTGCGGTATTGCGTGGGCTGCGGACCTTTTTCCAGCGTCTTGCGATCCCAGATCCAGCCTTCGCGCGTGTAGCTGGCCAGCTCGAAATCCTGCGTGAGTTCGAGCGCATCGACGGGACAGGCGTCTTCGCAGAGGCCGCAGAACATGCAGCGGCTCAGGTCATAGGTGAAGTCGGTAAGCTCCTTGCGCCGGGTTTGTTCGTTGCGCGCACTCGAAACCACGATCAAATTCTCCGGGCATGCCAGTGCGCAAAGGTCACAGGCGATGCACATGGTCTCGTCGGTATCGGGGTTGACGTTCAGCCGCGGCGCTCCGCGGTAACGCTCCGCCACCTGCGGCCGCTCCAGCGGATACTGCTCGGTATAAATCTCCTTAGGATCCTGATAGCGGAACGTGACCTTCAGCCCCTGCAACAGGTCGATGAGAAACACCTTGCGCAGCAAACTCGGCATACCCATGATGCAGCTAGCTTACCACCATCCGGCCAATCGCAAAACCTCGTGCCGAACCGGGGAACTTTTCCCGCTCGCCTGCGTATTACTGATTGAGAGGGGGAGTTATGAAGGCATATTTCACAAACCTTCCTATGAGAATCTGGTTGCTGCTGGTGGTGCCGACGGTCGTGATGGCCTACCCCGTGGCGCGAATTGTGATTCCGGCAGTACTTCATGCCGTGGTTCCAGAAGTTGTGCGAAACGTACTGAGCTTCTTGTAGATTTCGCTGGTTTGACCGGCTCTGGAGCATCGAGTTTCCCGCTGCGATGAGCAGCTGCGATCGGCCAATCGGTTGTGCTAACCCCACCGGCTAGGAGCTCCGTCCCGCATGGTTCCTGCACTACCCTTCTGTCGCGGTTCTACGCTCCAGCAAAAACCGATAGACTAATTCCGAGCTTCGACCTTGCCTTCACAAAAACCATCTGTAGGCGATCGCCCGCTCCGAGATTTAGAAGCGGGCGTCGCTCCGGCTCTTGACGCGGCACCGCTTCCCGACGAACTCTGGATGGAAGAAGCGCTGCGCTGCGCCCAGCGAGCTCTGGAATCAGGGGAGGTTCCGGTAGGTGCGATCGTGATATGCAACGGCCAAATCGTGGGTCGCGGATGGAATCGCAACATCGCCCAGAGCGATCCGACCGCTCACGCCGAGGTTCTGGCTCTCCGCGAAGCCGGCGCCACCGTCGGCAATCATCGCCTGGAGGGCTGCGATCTGTTCGTTACCATTGAGCCTTGCGCCATGTGCGCGGGCGCGCTGGTGCATGCCCGCATTCGCCGCCTGGTATATGGCGCGGACGACCCAAAAGCGGGTGCAGTGCGTTCGGTCATGGAAGTTGTGAATCATCCCAGCCTGAACCACAAAATCGAAGTTCGCAGCGGAGTGCTCGCCGGCCGCAGCGCCGAAATGCTGCAGTCGTTCTTTAGAAGCCGGCGATAACAATGCTTGCTTGCCCGGCGCCCGCCCGATTCTTGCTGCAATTTGGCGTCTTATATGACTATGTCATCCTGAGCGTAGCCGTTTTTCAGGCGTAGCGAAGAGCCTGCCCTGAGCGAAGCCGAAGGGATCTCCAGCTTAACCGACCTGACGCGTAGCCAAACTGCGCCACCAACCCGATCTTTCAACTCTGACGCGCTAGCGGTTCAGAGTGTTATGCTGGGCCTTCTACATGCGAATCCGCAGGTTCCGAAAGCATTCCTGGCCTGGAGCGATGGTAACCGTCGATTCCGCAGTGAGGTCGCTGTATGGACGCTGAGAAAACTCAGAAGATTTTCGACGCGCTCGAGTCCTTCCGCATCGAGCTGCCGTCGTGGGGCTTCGCCAATACCGGCACTCGTTTCGGAAAGTTCATTCAACCGGCCGCGGCCACCACAACCGAAGAGAAGTTCAGCGATGCCGGACAAGTGCATTTGTTCACCGGAGTCTGCCCGACCGTAGCGCTGCACGTTCTGTGGGACTGCCCCGATGGAGTGCGCAGCACCGACGAAATCAGAAAATTTTCCGCACGCTACGGAGTCCTTCCCGGCGCGATCAATCCCAATCTTTTCCAGGATCAGGAATATAAATTCGGTTCCTTCGGCAATCCCGATCCTGCGATCCGGCAGCGTGCTTTACAGCACACCAAAGACAGCATTGCGCTCGCCCAACGGCTTCACAGTCGCGACATTTCCATGTGGTTTGCCGACGGCTCCAACTATCCCGGAACCGCGAACATCCGTCAGCGCAAGCAATGGTTCGCGGAGCTGCTGCAGGAATCGCATCAGGCGTTGTCTTCCGAACAGAGACTTCTGATCGAGTACAAGCCATTCGAGCCCGCCTTTTATCACACCGACATCGCCGATTGGGGCATGTCTTTGCTTCTCTCTCGCGCCGCCGGCCCGCAAGCGAAAGTCTTGATCGACACGGGACATCACTATGCGGCGCAAAACATCGAGCAAATCGTTGCCTGGCTGCTGTCGGAAAACATGCTGGGCGGTTTTCACTTTAACGATCGCCGCTATGCAGACGACGATTTGACCCTCGGGTCCATCGATCCTTATCAGGTGTTTCGCATCTTTCACGAGATTCGCTACTTCGAATGGGAAACCGGAAAACCGGCCGACATCGCATATATGGTCGACCAGAGTCACAACCTCAAAGGGAAGATTGAGGAGGCGATCCAAACTGTGACTATGGCGCAGGAACTCTTTTCCAAAGCGGCTTTGGTCGACGGTCGCGAACTATCCTCGGCACAGAAAAATTGTGACTTGGTGAGAGCCGAGTCCTTGCTGCAGGACGCCTTTGCGACCGACGTTCGCCCCGTAATCCAGGATTGGCGCAACTCCAAGGGCCTTCCCAAAAATCCGATGGAAGCATTTCGCCAAAGCGGCTACCTCGCGCGCATCACCAGGGAACGTGCGGCCCGCAATTCACAGAACGTCTCCTCTTATGCCTAAGAGCCTTCGCGGGAAACCTTATCTCGCGTTTGACTTCGGCGCCCAAAGCGGACGCGCTGTTCTGGCACATCTGCAGTCCGGCATTCTTACCACCCAGGAGATTCATCGTTTCCCCAATGAGCCTGTCGAATACGGCGGCGCTCTTCATTGGGACGCGCCGCGCCTCTGGTTCGAAGTAAGAAAAGCTCTCGCTTGCTTGGGCGACGTGGAACTGGCGGGCATTGGAGTTGACGCTTGGGGCGTGGACTACGCGCTGTTGGGCGAACGCGGCGATTTGCTGCAAAATCCTTACCACTATCGCGACCGACGAACCGAAGGGATCATGGAAGAAGTGTTCAAGAAAGTGAGCCGCGAAGAAATCTACCAGGCGACCGGCATTCAGTTCATGCCCATTAACACCCTGTATCAGCTCTACGCCGCGCAGCGCCAACACCCCAGGCTTCTTGCAGCGGCGAAATATCTGCTCACCATTCCCGATCTTTTCAACTACTGGCTGACGGGAAACACCGTCTGCGAATTTACCAACGCAACCACGACACAGATGGTGGACCCGGTGAAGCATACTTGGACCACTGAACTAATGCAGCGCCTGGAGCTGCCGTCACACCTGCCGGCACCCATCGTCGAGCCGGGCACGATCATTGGAAAGCTCCTGCCCAACATCGCACCTCATTCCTCTCTCGCCGGCACGGCCGTGATTGCGCCAGCTTGTCATGACACGGGTTCGGCGGTGGCCGCAGTATCGGCTCGCAACGGCACCGCCTTTCTTAGTTCCGGGACCTGGTCCCTGCTCGGCACCGAACTGGATTCTCCGGTAATCACCGCCGACGCCTTGCGCCTGAACTTCACCAACGAAGGCGGCGTAAATGGAACTACCAGGCTGTTGAAGAACGTCATGGGTCTGTGGATGCTTCAGAGTTGTCAGCAGTCCTGGGCTGCGCAAGGGCTGTCGTATGAATTCTGCGAACTGATCGAACTGGCAACCGGCGAGCCGTCGTTTCGTTATCTGGTTGATCCCGACGACGACTCCTTCTTGCGGCCTCCGCACATGATCACGGCCATCAACCAGTTCTGCACGCGAACCCATCAACCAGTTCCGCAGGCACCCGGCGCATACGTTCGAGCAATCATGGAAAGCCTCGCATTCAAATACCGCCTGGTTTTGAGAAATCTGAAACAAGTTAGTGGAAAGCGAGTGGAGCAGATTCGTATCATCGGCGGTGGATCGAAAAATCGCCTACTGAACCAACTGACTGCTGACGCCACTGGAAGAAGAGTTCTCGCCGGCCCGGCTGAAGCCACGGCTCTGGGCAACGTGGCAATACAAATTCTTGCCACCGGAGAGGCAGGCTCGCTCCAGGAAGTCCGCGCCATCGTAGATCGATCCTTTCCCACGGAAGTTTTTGAGCCGCGTGATACCGACCAATGGGATCAGCACGCAGATCGGTTTGAGCAATATTGCGGGAGCATCTATGCCTGAAATCAAAGAGGAGATTAAAAAAACGACGGAGATCAAAAAGACGACAGAGACGACTCGCCTCAAAGACCTGTGGAACGAAGCCGATGCTCAAAAGATGGCCGGCAATCCGCTGTCGTTGTTGCGCTATCGCTCGAACTTGCTGGGCGCCGATTTGCGGATCACCAATTTCGGCGGCGGCAACACCAGCTCCAAGCTGGAACTTCCCGACCCGTTTACTGGGCGCCCCGTTCGCGTGCTGGGCGTAAAAGGCAGTGGCGGAGATCTCGGTTCTATCACCGATGCGGGATTCGCGCTGCTCTATCTCGATCGCCTGGAACAACTCAAACCGTTATACCGCGGCGAACAATACGAAGATGAAATGGTTCGCTACTATCCACTCTCAGCTTTCGGCGAGAACCGCGTGGCAGCGTCCATCGACACTCCCCTGCACGCTTTCCTTCCCTTCGCGCACGTGGATCATCTGCATCCAGACTGGGCCATAGCTCTCGCCGCCAGCGCTAATGGAAAGCAAAAGCTGGATGAGTTCAACCAGGAATTTAATCGCAAGATTGTTTGGCTGCCATGGCAGCGTCCCGGATTTGAACTCGCCACAATGATCGAACAGGCGGTCAAAGATAATCCCGCTGCCGAAGGCCTCATTCTTGGCGGCCACGGATTGTTCACCTGGGGAATGACGCAGCGAGACTGCTATTGGAACAGCATTCACACCATCGACCAGATGGGTGAATTCATTCTGCAGCATCAATCGAAAAAGGGATATTTGTTCGGCGGAGTCGAGCACCCTCCGGCGCAGAATCGCAAGACCATAGCAACCCAGATTTTACCCACGTTGCGAGGAGTCGTGTCCTCGAATCGCCGAGTGATCGCCCACTACGCCGATCATGAAGATGCTCTGACCTTCGCCGGATCGAAGTGGGCGAAAGAATTAAGTTCGCTGGGCACCAGTTGTCCCGACCATTTCTTGAGAACCCGCGTCTGCCCTCTTTTCTTCCCCTGGGATCCTGCGAAAGAAGATACTAGCGTTCTGAAGGCACGCATCCAGCGTGAGGCAGCAGACTACCGAGCCGCCTATAAGAAGTACTACGATGAGTGGGCCACTGCCGATTCTGCCAGGCTCCGCGATTCCAACCCCTCCGTCGTCGTCGTTCCCGGCCTGGGTCTGTTCGGCTTCGGCAAGAACAAAAAAGAAGCGCGCATCACCACCGAGTTCTTCATCAATGCCATTCACGTCATGGCCGGCGCGAACGCCTTGGAAGATGGGGATGTTTCTCATCCCTTACCGCAGGCGCGTCACGCTAAGCAGTCGCAACGGTTCGCCCAGTTCCATAACTACGTTGCGCTTCCGAGATCAGAGGCGTTTCGCATCGAGTACTGGGCTCTCGAAGAAGCCAAGCTGCAGCGCATGCCCGCCGAAGCCGAGTTCAGCCGCAAGATCGCTCTGATCATCGGCGGAGCCAGCGGAATCGGCCGTGAAGTCGCTTTGCTGCTGGCGCGCAAAGGTGCTCATATCGTTGTCGCGGACTTCGATCAGCAAGGTGCAAAGCAGGTTGCCGACGAGGCCGGCGCCATATCGTCTCTCGAGTTCGTCGCGCACATCGGCGCAAACCTCGCATCAGCCTCATCCCTGGCGGAAGCGACCGACTTCGCGGTTTCTCAGTTCGGCGGCCTCGACATCATCGTCAACACAGCCGCCATCTATCCCGTGCCCGGAGCGGACGGCGAACTCGACGAGTCACAATGGGCACAAACATTTCTCGATCAATGTCACCGGCAACTATCTTCTTGCCAGAGAAACCGAGTGGGTCTTCAAGGACCAGAATCTTCGAGCCACCATGGTGCTCACCACTTCCGCCAACGCAGTAGTTCCCAAGAAAGGCAGCGAAGCGTATGACACCAGCAAGGCAGCCCTCAATCATCTGACACGAGAACTCGCGATTAAGCTTGGCCCGCAAGTGCGCGTCAACGGAATCGCACCTGCGACCGTCGTGGCCGGTTCCACCATGTTTCCCCGAGATCGCGTAATTCAATCTCTCGAAAAATACAAGATTGGCTTTCACGACTCGGAGTCGACCGAGGAGCTGCGCGCCAAGCTCGCCGATTTCTATGCCCAACGCACCCTCACAAAGCGCCCCATTCTTCCGCAGGATTGCGCGGCCGCAATCCTTTGGCTTGCCGGCGACCAGAGCGCCAAGACTACAGGCCACATCATTCCCGTAGATGGCGGCCTCTCCGAGGCCTTTCTGCGGTAGTTCAGATACGAGGACTCGATGAACCCAGCACTGGGAGTGTTCTTTCACTGGCTCGGCGGTCTCGCATCTGCCAGCTTCTACGTTCCCTATCGCGGGGTGAAGAACTGGGCGTGGGAAACTTATTGGCTGGTGGGCGGATTCTTTAGCTGGATCATTGCCCCGTGGATTCTCGCTCTGGCCATGACACACGACCTTACCCGCGTACTTCACGAAGCTCCCGCAAGCAGTCTCTTCTGGGCATATATATTCGGCGTGTTGTGGGGCCTGGGCGGGCTGACTTTCGGCCTCACCATGCGATATCTGGGAATGTCGCTCGGCATGGCTGTCGCTCTCGGGTACACCGCCGCATTCGGAACTTTGATGCCGCCGATTTTCCGCGGCGTGTTCGCTTCCGAAGTCCTCGGCACAAAATCCGGGCAGATTATCCTGGGCGGCGTCGCCGTCTGCCTTGCTCGGGATTGCCTTCGCAGGCGCAGCCGGAGTGTCCAAAGAGCGCGAGATGTCCACCGAACAGAAGCGTGCCTCCATCAAGGAATTCGACTTAAAGAAAGGACTGCTCGTCGCCACTTTCTCAGGCATTATGAGCGCATGCTTCGCCTACGGACTCGCCGCCGGCGATCCGATTAAGGCCATCACCATCCAGCATGGCACCCCGACATTGTGGCAGGGACTTCCCGTGCTCGTCGTAGTGCTGGCCGGCGGCTTCACCACTAACTTTATCTGGTGCCTCATCCTGAACATTCGGAACCGGACGGGTTATCAATATTTCGAATCACAGATTCGCGGCCATATGCCCGAACGCAACGCAGAGCACATTCTGGAAGCAGTCACCGATGCGCCGGCAGAAGAAATGGCGGTCGCCGTGGCCGTTGCCCAAGAGACGAAAGTCAGAGCACCTATGCTTGCCAACTATTTGTTCTCTGCTCTCGCGGGTACCACCTGGTACATGCAGTTCTTCTTCTACACCATGGGTGAGACCCAGATGGGAAGATATAAATTTTCCAGCTGGACCTTGCACATGGCCAGCATCATCATCTTCAGCACCTTGTGGGGTATCGCCTTAAACGAATGGAAAGGAGCGGGCGGCAAGACCAGGCTGCTGGTGGCGTTCAGCCTCTTGGTGCTGGTAAGTTCGACGGTCATTGTCGGCTATGGCAATTACGTCGGCGGTTCCGCGCGCTGATGTCAAGTCCGTATCGCCGATTCCTTCTAGTGCGATTCGCGCGTGACCGTGGTCCCACGGCAGCCAACCAGAAAATCGAGGTCCGCGCCTTCGGAAGCCTGCATTACATGCTGTACGTACAATTGTTGATAGCCGCCGGTGATCGGAAGTGGAACGGCCGTCCAGTCGGCCCGCCGTCGAGCCAACTCCTCGTCCGACACATCGAGATGCAGTCGACGCGCATCCACGTCGAGTTCGATAACGTCGCCATCTCGCACCAGCGCCAGCGGTCCGCCAACAGCAGCCTCAGGGCATACATGCAGCACCACCGTTCCATAAGCGGTGCCACTCATGCGAGCATCCGACACGCGAACCATATCCTTTACGCCTCGCATCAGAAGTTTCGGCGGTAAACCCATGTTTCCCACCTCCGCCATGCCCGGATATCCCTTGGGGCCGCAGTTTTGCAGCACAAGTACAGAAGTCTCATCCACGTCGAGATCGGGATCAAGGATTCGCTCTTTATAGTGCTCGATCGTCCGAAACACGACCGCACGACCCCGGTGGCGCATCAAGTGTGGAGACGCGGCAGAAGGTTTCAGCACCGCTCCATCTGGAGCCAGGTTTCCACGTAACACCACAACCCCGCCGTGTTCCACCAATGGATTATTCAACGGTCGAATCACTTCTTCATTCCAGTTCGGGGCATCCTTGCAATTCTCGCCAATCGATTTCCCAGTAACGGTGAGCGCATGGGAATGCAGTAAATTCTTGCTGTCGAGCGCCCGGATCACGGCCGGAAGTCCACCCGCATAATAAAAGTCTTCCATCAGGAATCGTCCGGAAGGCATGAGATCGACCAAGGTCGGCGTATCGCGTCCAATGCGGTCCCAATCGTCGAGCGTCATGCGAACCCCAATTCGTCCCGCGATCGCAATCAGATGAATGACTGCGTTGGTCGATCCTCCCACGGCTCCATTTACGCGGATGGCATTTTCGAAAGCTTCTTTCTTCAAGATTTTCGAAAGACAAAGATCCTCGCGCACCATCTCCACAATCCGGCGTCCAGACATGTGCGCCAACACTCCGCGCCGCGAGTCAACCGCCGGAATCGCAGCGTTGTGCGGCAGAGAAAGTCCCAGCGCTTCCACCATCGATGCCATGGTCGAGGCGGTTCCCATAGTCATGCAGTGTCCGGCGGAGCGAGACATGCAGGACTCCGCTTCGCTGAACTCAGCCTGCGTCATAGTTCCGGCCTTCACTGCTTCGCTGAACTGCCAGACCGCCGTGCCCGATCCGATGTCGCGGCCCTGAAATTTTCCATTGAGCATCGGCCCGCCGGATACAACAATCGCCGGCAGGTCGCAACTTGCCGCTCCCATCACCAGCGATGGCGTGGTCTTGTCGCAGCCGCACATCAGCACCACGCCGTCGATGGGATTGCCCCGAATGCTCTCCTCCACATCCATGCTGACCAGATTGCGAAACAGCATCGCCGTCGGGCGAAGATTGGTTTCGCCCATAGACATCACCGGAAACTCCAGCGGCAGGCCGCCAGCCTCCCAAACTCCGTGCTTCACCTGATCCGCAAGCGTGCGCAGGTGGGCATTGCACGGCGTAAGCTCGGACCACGTGTTGCAGATGCCAATAACCGGCCGCCCGTCGAAGACATGGCTGGGAAGGCCTTGGTTGCGCATCCAGCTGCGGTGAATAAATCCGTCTTTGTCATCCCGGCCGAACCACGCCGCAGATCGGAACTTTTTTTTGGATTCGGGCATTTCTTGCCTTTAGCAGTCGAAGAAGGGACCTGAATTTTCTGGTCGGGACTTGTCAGTCCGAGACATTCAACGTGATTGGTCGTAGCCGAGGACGCCACTGCAACATAAAGAACTGGCGGAGAGAGAGGGATTCGAACCCCCGATACCCGTTAAGGTATACACGCTTTCGAGGCGCGCGCCTTCAGCCACTCGGCCATCTCTCCGCGGCACTCGTTTCATTTTTATTTTATCAGGGAAGCTGTTGACCCTCTGATTCCCTTGCTCCTCTCACTGAACAGCAATCACCGTTTAGTCCGTGATCACGGGGAAATTGCGGAGTCAGAATTTCTGCGGTTGATACCATTGATACCGTTTCGACGAGAATCGGCGTTAGCGACTGTATGATCGAAGACAATGCCGGTTAAACTAGCGAGCGCCAGCACTTCCCGCACCGCAGACCTTACGCGATCGCCTCTTGTACTTTCCTCAATCCTTTTTCTCGGCACACTGCTTCTTTATCTCCCGACGCTCAACAGCGCCTTCGTGAATTATGACGATCCTGCCTATGTAACCCACAACTCGCATGTCCTCCAGGGGCTGTCATGGAAGAACATCGCCTGGGCCATTACCGCGACAGTCGAGGCCAACTGGCATCCAGTAACGTGGATTTCGCACATGGCCGATGTCGAACTGTTCGGCACCAATCCGCGCGGCCACCATGCGGTCAACGTAGCGTTGCACGGCATCAATGTAGTCCTCCTTTTTTTTCTGCTACGGCGGGCTACCGGCTACCTGATGCGCAGCGCCATGGTCGCGGCGCTGTTTGCGGTACATCCCTTGAACGTGGAGTGCGTAGCCTGGGTGGCAGAACGAAAATCGCTGCTCTCCATGCTTTTTTTGCTGCTCGCTCTGATTGCTTATGGTTGGTTCGCGCACCGGCGCAGCGCGCTTTGTTACGCCCTTGTCGCAGCGCTTTTTGCGATAGGACTGGCAGCCAAGCCAATGATCATCACGCTGCCGATACTTCTCCTTTTGTGGGATTATTGGCCCCTACGGCGAATCGAGCGCCCCTCAGGCATTTCGGCCGCAACCATTCTTAAACTGATAGCCGAGAAAATTCCCCTACTCGCATTATCAGCCACCAGCGCGTGGATCACGCTCTACGCCCAGCGCAGCGGCGGCGCTTTGGGCAACACCGGGCTGCTGCCGCTCAGGCTGCGAATCGGCAACGCAATTTATTCCTACATGGAATACATCGTCAAAGGAATTTGGCCCTCGAGTCTGGCTGTGTTTTATCCCCATCCGGAAAATTCGCTAGCCGCATGGAAAGTTTTGCTCGCGGCGGTTCTCCTTATCGTAATCAGTGCGCTCGCGTGGCTCTCCCGCGAGCGCCGCCCTTACTTGATGGTGGGATGGTTTTGGTATCTCATCGCAATGGCGCCCATGATCGGCATAGTACAAGTGGGGCGGCAAGCCATGGCCGACCGCTACGCGTACTTGCCTTTCGTTGGCCTCTTTATCATTGCGGTGTGGGGTTGCAGCGAACTCGTCGAGCATCTGCAACTTTCGAAATTTGCCGAAACGGCAATCGCGGCGGCAGTGCTGGTGAGTTACGCATCCCTCGCGTTGGTGCAGATTTATTACTGGCACAACAGTTACACGCTCTTCGCCCACGCGCTGCAAGTGACCAGCCGCAACGGGATTGCAGAAGATAATTTCGGCGATGCGCTCATGGAAATGGGACGGCCCGATCTCGCCATGCCGCATTTCGAACTGGCGGCGGAGTACATTCCACAGCTTTCGACAGCGCACTACAATCTCGGCGTTTTGCTGCAACAGCAAGACCGCTTGCAGGAAGCGCGGCGCGAATACGAACTCGCTTTGCAGTACACTTCTGACGAAACCGAGGCCGCACAAGCCCACAGCAACCTCGGCTTCCTGCTGTTAGGCCTGCATGATCCGAAAGAAAATGACGCGGAAGCAGCGGAAGATCAATTCACCGCCGCCCTGCAGTTCAATCCCGAAAAACAAAACAGCCTACTGGGACGCGGAATGGCAGAATATCGCCAAGGCAAGCTCGACGCCGCCGTAGCCGATCTGTCACACGCAAACCAGATCGCTCCACTCGCCCAGGCAGATTTTTGGCTCGCCCGCGCGCTGGAAGATCAGGGAAAGACCGAAGGCGCAGCCGTCGCGTATGCAGCCGCGTTGCAACTGGCTCCAACCATGACAGAGGCAAAGGAAAGACTAGAAGCGCTGCAAAATAAACATAGGTAAGTACCTGAGCCCCTAGTCCCTAATCCCTAGCCCCTATACCCGGTACTCGCTACTTCCCTTCCTTCTGCCCTGCGGTAAACACCGTCCACGGCCCCGCCTTCATGTCGCGCAGCAGCGGTTTCTGCCAGGCAAATTCCGGATGATGCTCCAGAAAATCGGCCGCCAGAAAATCCGCTCCACACGGATGCCCCGCACGCGCCACAAAACTCATCTTCGCCGTCATCGCGCTGTCGGACGCTTTTCCCTGCACCGCGCCACCCGGATTGTACGGCGCCCACTCCCACTCTTTAATTCCTCGCGATGAAGTATCCACATGCCCGCACAGAGAGCGTTCATTCGCCTGCTCTTTCTTTTCGAAGCTGTCATAGTGGTCCGATAAAAACTGTTCCGCCATTGTGACGTCGATTTTTCCCTTGTTCTGTTTCATTTCTTCTTCCCAGCGCACATGCCGCGCATTGGGCGAAGACGAAGCATCGTTAGGATCGAAGCCAGTAGTCTCTTCTTGAATCAACTTCGGATCGCGCGCGAAATTCGAGCTGACGAAATATCCGTCTTTTGTTCGCCACAGCGGCGTGCTCTTCAACCCCAGCTCGAGGTATGCGATCTCGCCGGTCTTGCGGTCGCCAATGAGCCAGTCGTTGGCGTACCCACCGTTGTTGCCCTCTTTCATGATCCGCACGTAATCGTCGATGCTGTTCGCATATTGCAGCGCCTTGCGCGAGCGCATAAATTCCGGCTTGCCGTTGGGATCCCATCCCGCGAATTGCGTGATGGTAGTTTCGGTAATCATCATGCCGGCCGAGTTAACGCCAAAATCGTCGTCGCTGGTAATCACTCCAGGAAAGCCGTCCATCAAAATCCGGTTCCCATGCTCCGGCTGGATGTCGAAAATCACCACCCAACGTTCGCCCGCCAGATAGCTGGTCCAATTATTGTGGGCGATCACAATCTGGTGGTCCTTGGTCATGCTTCCGGTAGCAATAAACGCGCTGCAATTTCCGGGAGCGGCAAGCTTCGGAGCTGTGGCCGACCTGGCCGATTTCTGCTGTTTATTCAACCATGGCACGTAGTAGTCCGGCACTTCTTCAAACGCATTCAGCGCCACAATGTCATACACGTCCAGATCGACTCCGTGGGCCTTCACTCCGTCGGCAATGCCCTGCAATTCCTGCTGATATTCGCCGTCGATGTGCGGCCACAGCACCTGCCGCGCCGTAGTGCGGAAGAACTCCCAATCTCGGTGCGTCTCACGCGTATCGAACAACTTGATCGCTTCCAAAGCATCCTGAATTTCAGGCGCGAGCAGATACCCGTGCTGAAAGCCCATATCCGAAGGCGAACCTTCCAGATGCACATAAGTCCATCCGCCCTGCTGGAAGCGGTAAGCCTTCTGCAGGCGGGCGTCGGATGGGTTTGCAGCGGCAAACGCAGCGCAGGTTAGGGCGAGCAGGATCGCAATCCCGCGGAAGCAATTAGAGAAGTTTCTTGGCATGAAGTCCTCGGCGTCGTATTTGTGCCGAGACATTCTATCCCACGTTCCGATACCGTCGCCGGATCGGTGAGCGCTGGCCCTGGTTTCGACAGTCACCGGGTTATAATGATCTGGCATGTGGCACATTTGGGTGTTAATTACTTTTTTTGTTCAGGGTACAAACGCTCAAATTCCGGCTACTCACCAGGGACCTTGGACCCCGATTACGACCCCAGTGACACTAATGATGGAGTGGGGTCGAGGAGATTCGCATTATGGGCCAGATTTTGTGTGGCTCAGTCAACCATGCCAAAGCTCCAATGAGATTGGCTGCTCGTGCCGGGTGAGGTTTGCCACTAGAACACAGGAATTTGCCGATTACATTTCTTCGTTCGGTGATCGCAAAGTGCCAGTCGTTTATGAGGTCACCTATAATTCGAATCGGCAGGCCATTGCTGCCAAATTTCTCACAGTTGGAACCTGGTCACGTGACAAGCTTACTTCCCCAAACGACGGCCTGATTGGAGTTGTTTTCGGCAGAGTTAAAGCAGACAGGCGGAGGATTTCAATACCTTCCGACTGCTTTCCTTGGCTCAAACTTCCAGACTCGGCACAATGAGCGCTGTCGCCTGATTTTAACTGTTGGTTTCAACAGTTGACGTCTGCTGCGCTGACAGCCGAATGCGAGTTTCTGCGGAGAGCGCGAATCGCTTCGCTGTTGAAACATCCCCATTTCACTCATTGATGTAGCCTAGAGAGGGTGCCAGATCGGATGCTGCTGGAGCGCTGTGCCGTCAGATATCCGTTCGCTGGTCTGGATGCTTACTCAGATACCAGCAGGGCAACCATCCCTGGTGCGGAAACAACGCACTCACGCAGGTCTGCGCCTGCGGTGGATCGAAGATGAACTGGGTCTTCCCATTCTTCTGCAAAATGGCATAGTAATGATTCACCGTTACCGAGCCGTAGGCGTTCCGATTGGTCGCGGCGCGGATTCGGAAGACTGCATAGTCGAGGCCAAAGGTAAGAGCTGCCGTCGCGGCAACGCTCAGAATTACGGCAAAAAAGATTCGCCGCAATCGAACTTTGAGGTTGGGGGCAGGTGTCGAAGGCACGCCGGCAGATTATAGCGCCCGCTCCGCACGCGTCGGTACAACCCAGTCGTCAACGTTGACAACTCGGCCATCTGGCAGGCAAACTACCGCATTCGCCGGAATCGGTTCTGGCGAGCACCCTGCTGCGGCCCCCGAGCAGATTCACCGTGCAGGTCTTATAATCGCTGTGACACTTCGTCCATGGCCATGACCGAGCAACGGGTCTCGTACACGCTCGACTCCTCGTTGGAGACGATCGACAATGCGGAGGAGAAGGCCACCATCATTGCCACTGAGCTGGGCTTTGCCGAAGACGAAGTTATGCAAATTTCCATGGCCGTGCGCGAAGGCACGGTCAATGCCGTGTTGCACGGCAACGCCTATGCGCCAAACAAAAAGGTCAGTCTCGCCTTTGAGCGTATTGGCGACGATTTCATCATTACCATTCGCGACCAGGGTTCGGGGATGGATTTGAGCAAGATCCCCAACCCTTTAGCTCCGGAAAATCTGCTCAAGACTTCGGGTCGCGGAATTTTTCTTATGCGCTCGTTTATGGACGTGGTTGAAATTCGACCCTCCACAACGGGCACCGAACTCAAACTAATCAAGCACGTCCCCGGATCATCCGCGGGCGCCAAGGAGGCTTCCCAGTGACCATGAAGGTAAGCAGTCGGCAGGTGGATGGAGTTACGATTGTGGATTGCAGCGGCCGCATCACGCTCGGCGAAGGCAGCGTCATTCTTCGCGACACGGTGCGCGATATTCTCGCCAAAGGAAATAAGAAGATCGTCCTCAATCTTCAGAACGTCAATTACATTGACAGTTCCGGCATCGGCGAACTGGTCAGCGCTTTCACCACCACCAAAAATCAAGGCGGCGAACTCAAACTGCTGAACCTCACCAAGAAGGTGAACGATCTACTGCAGATCACCAAGCTCTACACCGTCTTCGACGTGAAAGACGACGAAGCCTCCGCAGTCAAGTCATTTAAATAATTCGCGCATCGCCGAGCTGGCTGACGAGGCGCTGAGATTCCAGGGCGTCGAAAGGGTGCCCCATTTCTCGCCGAAGTTGCGAGAAGTGGGGACTTCGCCAGTTCCATTCCGGGATGATCCACGTATTTATTTCCTCCGCTCCAAACATTCTTCCCGCGACATTTCTAAAATCAAGCCATGTCACGCGCTCGAATAAATCTTTATGTGGGGACAGCCGCCCCCGGCTGTCCAGCCGGGCAAAGCCCGGCGGTTCTCCGATGCTGTGTGTTGTTAAATACGTTCGGCCTCGGTGTGTTGTTGCTTCTGTCTCCCCCACTCTACGCCTCCGATTGCATCCCCATCCACGAAGCCAGCCAGCACGTTGGCGAAACGAAATGTATTGCCGGCAAAGTCCTCAAAGTTAAGGTGGGCTCGAAGGGAGTTCACTTCCTCGACTTCTGCGAGGAACAGGCGGCTTGCCCGTTCAGCGTAGTAGTGTTCCCTTCCGGATTGAAAGATGTCGGCGACGTTCGCCGCCTGGCCGGCCGCACCATCGAAATCCACGGAGCAGTAAAACTCTACGACGGCCGCCCGGAAATCATCCTGAACCACATCAGCCAAATCACCGGAGGCTCCGCCATGATCCCTCCACTGCCCAAGAATTACGACGTCGAGAATCGCGGCCACTACAGCGCTGGACATCTCCGCCCCACCAAGAAGCCGGCAAAGACTACAGCCACGCCCAACACCACAGCTACCTACGGAGACGTGGAAAGCTCGGAGCCACCGCAATGATGAACGATCGATAACGAATGCGCGTGACGAGCCGGCGCCCGAGTTGTGCGAACCATTCCACTGGTATATTTGTTGATCGAGTATGTCGCATCCCGGAATCAAGCGCGTAGCCCCGGCAATCGGATTATTTTTCGTCGCGCCGCTGGTAGCGGAATATCTGCTGGGTGACCTGCCGATCAAGCTGCTGGGAGCCCTGGTGATCCTGGCGCCGATGTATGGCGGCGGCGCGTTGCTCATCCGCGAAATCGTGCGCCGTACCGGCCGAGGATGGCCGAGCATCTTGGTTCTCGCCTTCGCCTATGCGGTGTTCGAAGAAGCGTTCACCACTCAGACGCTGTTCAATCCAAATTATTTGCACCTGAACATGCATCTTCTCCAGCCGGCATACATTCCCGCGCTAGGCATCGGCGCCTGGTGGACAGTTTTCGTGCTCACCTTGCACACCGTCTGGAGCGTTTCCGTTTCAATCGCGCTGGTAGAAGCATTGGTACCCGATCGTGCGACGGCACCTTGGCTCAGTGGAATCGGCCTCGCCGTGACTGCCGTCCTATTCGTCCTGGGCGCCGTGGCGTCAACCGCTATCGAGATCAAGCAGGACCACTACATCGCATCGACTTCGCAATTCTTAGCTGCCGGGGTGGTATGCGTCCTGGCAATCGTGGCGGCCTTTCGCCTGCCTGCGAAACCAGTCGCGCTTAAGTCGGGATGGGTTCCCACTCCTTGGCTGGTCGGCGCTGCCGCCTTGATCGCGGGCTCCATTTTCATGACGGTCCCGAACGTCTGGGGATGGCTCGCGGTGGGAATCTATCTGCTTCTGGATGTGTTGCTGATCGCTTCCGTCTTTGTATTGTCACATCGAGCTGGCTGGGACGGCCGGCATAGACTCGCTCTCGCCGGTGGCGCCGCGCTGGCCTATGCCTGGCACGCATTCATTCAGCATCCCGCGGTTGGCAGTGGAGGAATCGGATTTCGCATCGGCAACGCGATCTTCGCCGCCAGCTTGATCATCCTTCTTATTTTCGCCGCCCGCCAACAGGCCAACGCTGCGGCAGGCGCGACCTTAGTCTCCGTCCCGTAAAGCCTCCGATTCCAGCAAACCGTTGGCGTTTGTCCTAGAAAGCAACTTTGAATTCGACACAGACATCCATTACCCGCATGCCCTGTGACATTCACATCGGCACCTCTGGCTTCCACTACAAGCACTGGAAAGGACCGTTCTATCCCCGGAACATGCCGGCGTCGGCCATGCTCAACTTTTATGTGCAGCAGTTCGACACTCTGGAGTTAAATAACAGCTTTTATCGACTACCCACAGTTTCAGCCTTCGAAGCCTGGCGCGACGCCACGCCCGACAACTTTGTCTTCGCCGTAAAAGCCAGCCGGTTTATCACTCACAATAAAAAGTTGAAAGACCCGGAAAATGCCGTCGACAATCTTCTGCCGCGAGCCGCGCATCTGGGCGGGAAGCTCGGCCCGGTGCTGTTTCAACTGCCGCCAAAATGGCGCGTCAACCCCGAGCGCCTGCGCAATCTTCTCCAGATTCTGCCGCGCGACGTTCGTTATGCCTTCGAGTTTCGCGAGCTCTCCTGGGTCACGCCGGAAATCGACTCGCTCCTGCGCGAGTTCAACGCTGCGTTCTGCATCTACGAATTGGCAGGCTATCAATCGCCGCTGTCGATCACAGCCGATTTCACGTATGTGCGCCTGCACGGGCCCGAAGCCGGGAAATACCAAGGTAGCTACAGCGAGCAGCAATTATCGCAATGGGCACGCCAGATCGAGTCGTGGGCCAAACAACTGCAAACAGTCTACTTTTATTTCGACAACGACCAGGCAGGCTACGCCCCCACCAACGCCCTACGCCTGCGAGAAATGATTTTTGGAAGCAGCGCAGAACAAGCCAGCTGAAGTCGCCATTTCGGCTGCTGACGTCATCCTGAGCGGAGCCGCCTTTCAGGCGTAGCGAAGGATCTCAAGCGTCTCAATGACTGTCGTTCTTACACCATCAGTTATCAGTTCTCGGAACTCGGTTTAACCACCGAGAACTGAAAACCGGCAACTGAGAACTGCCTTCAAACCATGCCCTTCCTCAACTCCGCCAACGGATAGGTCGTCCCACGCCACTCAATTCCGTCATTCCACAAAGTGAGAATCATCGAGCGCAGAAGCGTATAGACGAACAGCGCCGCGCTCACCGGATGCAGAAGAAAATAATAGGCTGGAATCTTCAGGCGCCAAGCCATGCCAACATAAATCAAGAATATCGACGCCAACGCGAGAGCATAAGGCACACGCGCCCATCCATGCGCCAGAAAAATGCCGAGAAATGGGCCAAGATTCAGCAACGCCAATCCAAAAGCCGACAGCACGGTGCGCCACGACTGAAAAGAAAGCACCGCAAAAAAATTCTTCGTCAGATTATTCACAATGCCCCACGCGCCTCTGCCCCAGCGCAGCGAAATCAAATCTCCGCCAAATACATTGCGCTGTGCGAATCCGCCTTTC
This sequence comes from uncultured Acidobacteriaceae bacterium, assembly GCA_963801885.1. Classification (GTDB taxonomy): domain Bacteria; phylum Acidobacteriota; class Terriglobia; order Terriglobales; family Acidobacteriaceae; genus Sulfotelmatobacter. The sequence goes on along the minus strand of CAWDGL010000004.1, from coordinate 445,613 downwards.
TTCACCACCTTGCCCAGCTTCATATCGTCAAGCACTTCCATGCGCAGCGCGGCATAGGTTCCCACCGATTCATAAACGCTGCGCCGCACCAGGTTAAACGCGCCCACCCCCATGTGATCGTCAGTACTGGGGTCGGCCACTTTCCACGGCCGGTGCCCGAACATAAACAAGGTGTGAAAAAAAGCAATCATCATAAATTCGCCCGGCCGCTTCATGATCATCCGCGGAAACATCACCACATGATCCGCCGGTACCGCTTCGGCATAGGCCAAGGCGCGGCGCAGAGAATCCGGTTTGAACAACACGTCCGCGTCTGTGAACAGTAACCAATCACCCGTGGCCCGCTGCGCCGCCGTCCACATGGCATACGTTTTTCCCAGCCAGCCCGCAGGCAATTCATTGTGATGAATCACGCAAAACATTTTCAAATCCGGGTGCCCCATGTCTCGCCGATTTTGCGAGACAACCTGCCCTGCGCTTGTCGAAGGGTGGGGATTTTTCGCAACCCGTTCCATAATCTCGCCCGTCGAATCCGTAGATCGATCGTTGACCGCGATCACTTCATAATTGTCATAGTCGAGGGCGAGCAGCGAATTCAACGCCTGCTCAATGATTTCCTCTTCGTTGCGGGCAGGAACAATGATTGACACACGCGGATTTCCGGCGGCCGAAACCGGATTGCGATCCCACTCCGGTCGCGAAACATCGGCGACGCTGGGCATGCCAAGGCCAGCGTCGACAATGCGTGAAATCCACGCCAGCGCTAGAATCAATCCCGCAATCCAATAAAAATAAACCATCCCGTTTACATCTTCCCTGCATTGGCGGATGCAGAGCCAGTCCCGACCGGCAGTGCAAATCTCATTCCGTAAAACAGTATCGCGGATGAAATGCCCATCGCGATCACTGGCAAGATAAATGCCGCCTGCAGCGATCGCTTGTCCGCTACCCACCCCATCATGGTGGGAGAAGGCACGTCGCCCAAAATGTGAATGATGAAAATATTCACGGCCAGCGCGGTCGCCCGAATATGTGCTCCCACGGAATTGATGACCGCAGCATTGAGCGGAGCAGTATTGAACAGCAGAAAAAATGCCGCTACCCCGATCGCGGGCATCATCATCGGCCCTTTCACAAAAAGCGCGACAATCATGACGGGCACGCCCAGCAACATGCTCGCCGCCGAGACCAGATAATAAGCACCCTTCATTCGCGGCAGCAGATAGTCTCCCAACCACCCGCCCGCCAGAGCAGCCAGAATTCCATCCACCACAATAATGATTCCAAACGCAAAATTGGCCGCCTCCAGCGTATAGCCGCGTTCGCTGTAGAGAAATTTCGGAATCCATACTTGAATTCCGCCTAGCGAAAATGTCATAGCCGCCATGCCCAGAGTCGAGGTAAGAAACGCCGGGTTGCGCGCCAGTCCCAAAATAGTAGAGCGTTCCGGAGTTTCTTCGAGCGAATCAAACTGTCCCCGTTCCGGCTCCTTCAAGAAAAGCACTGCCAAGGCCAGCACGAATCCTGGAGCCGCGGCAATATAAAATGGAAATCGCCAGCCGTGATGCGGCGCCAGAGCTCCCCCCAGAAGATATCCCGCCGCCGACCCCACAGGAATTGCCAGATAGAAAACTCCCAGAATGCGTCCGCGTTTTTTCTCCGCAAACAAATCGGCGACAAACGTCGGGGCAATTGTGACAAACGTGGCTTCACCCACGCCCACCAGCGTGTGCCGGACGAGCAGTTCCGTGTAAGTATGTGTGACGGCGGTCAGCAGCGTCAGGCCGCTCCAGAACAGCGCCCCGAACACAATGATTAACTTCCGTGAATACCGGTCCGCCAGCGGACCCACAAAGGGCGCCGCAATCATGTAGAAACCCAGAAAGGCGCTGGTCAAATAACCGATCTGGGCATTCGAAAGATGAAACTCATCCTGCACCAGAGGCTGTACCGCAAACAGCACATTGCGGTCCACATAATTGAGCAGATTCAGCGCCGTCAGAACGATCAGCGCAGTGCGAGGTTGAAGGTCAGCGTTCGCCACGGTCGTGCGAATATAGCATGGCCTGGCTACGGTCTGGATGATGTAATAATAATGGTTGCCGTTATTAACGAGCCGGTATCGGATTTGTTTCGCCTGGCGTAATCACGATGCGTTTGAGGTTGAAATCACGGATTATCACTAGCACTCGGCGCAGTAAGATTCACATGAGGTAACCCGTTCGGGACACGAAAACATTCAAAGAAAAGGCGTGCCGCATTGGCGAGTTCATCCTGGTGAAATCCTCCGCGAAGAATTCCTGAAGCCGCTCGCTATTTCCTCTTACGAACTGGCGAAGCGACTGCACGTGCCCGCGCCTCGTATTAACGACATCGTACTCGAGCGCCGGGGCATCAGCGCCGATACCGCACTCCGTCTGTCGCGCTTCTTCGGGACGACCGAGCAGTTCTGGCTAAACCTGCAAGACGCTTACGAGGTAAGCCGCGTAATGGCGGAACAAGCGGCTGAGATTGAGCGCATTCAGCCGCGCACAGTGTCCGCGTCGCGCTAACCGCCCCTGCGTTTCATTCACTCCCGCCGCCCCTTCGGTCTCGGCCATTTCGCCACAATCGTCGTGGCAATCCCGCCTCGCGGACGAAACTCTCCCTTCACCTCGGCCCACACCGGCCGCGCCCACTTCACAACATCCTCAAGCACCTGGTTGACGACATTTTCTTGAAAAATCCCCAGATTGCGGTAGCACTGCAAATATTCCTTCAACGACTTCAATTCCAGGCAGCTTTTGTCGGGCATGTAGCGAATCGCGAGCACGCCAAAATCGGGTAGCCCGGTTTTCGGACACACCGACGTAAACTCCGGATCATCCACCAGAATTTCGTATCCGGGAAACTGATTCGGCCAGGTTTCAATCTCCGGAAACTTCGTGTCGAGACCAGCAGCCGCGTGCTCAGGCGTGTAACGAGGTGATTTAGGCATTCCATTATTGTAGCGTTTGGAATGCGTGCGCTGAATCAACAGCCTCTCGAATCAGCCATTCCCTGCACCGCTCGCCATCCTGCACGCATCCAATCGGATACCATGCTTGGATCTGCTCGATATATCTGTCGTAGCCTCCAGAATGGTAAATTACTACTTAATTACTCTACCGCTTAACCCGCATAAATACAGTGCATTTCACTTAGCTATTGCATTCTGTGCTAATTTTGTGCTAGCGTGGTCCAGGAAGTGAGGAGCCATGAGCACAGCGCCGGTAATCACAATCTTCGTCCGTCATGCCGCTGACTGTAGGTATCGGGGAGACGAATTCGAAAAGCGTTGCCGTTGTCGCAAACATTTCCGCTGGACCGCGAACAGAGAACAGCACAGGCAGAAAGCCGGGACGCGTTCGTGGGCGGAAGCGGAAGAGCTGAAGCGCAAGCTGGAGGACCAACTAGCCGGGCGGACGCCCGAACCGCAAGCGAGCGCGGGTCAAGAGATGACCTTACGCAAAGTGATTGAGGCTTTTGACGCGAGCAAGGAAGCACAAGGCGTCAAGCCCGCTGTCCGCGCCGCCTACGCGCTACAGCTCAATCGGCTGCTTAACTTCTGCGAAGGTCGGGCACTGTACACGCCGACAGCGGCGCTCACGCTGGAAAACCTGTTAGCATTTCGCGCCACGTGGACCACGTATCACAAGTCCTCTTACTCGCGTCACGTAGTCCAGGCGTATCTAAAGCATTTCCTCAACTTCACTTTCAACGCCGGTTGGATTCCCCGCGTCCCCAAACTGTCTCCAATCAAGGTGGCACAACCGGAGACGGAACCGCTTACGGATGCCGACTATGCGAAGATCCTTGACGCCGTGTATGCAACCGTGGGGGACGAGCGCACACGCGCTCGCTATCTCGCAATCCTTCAGCTCATGCGCTGGAGCGGGCTTGCCGTCCGTGACGCGGCCACGTTGAAGCGGTCGGACATTGTGAAGGAAGACAAAACATTTAGGATTATCCGCGCTCGCACAAAAACCGGCAGCCCGCTTTATATCCCATTCCCCCGGATATAGCGAGCAGTTCTAGCCATTCTCAATGGCAATCCGACGTACGTCTTTTGGGATAAGCGCAAGCTGGACTCCTCGGAGGCGAGCTTTACCGGGCACTGGAGTGACCGGATTGCAAAGGTGTTTGAGGCGGCGGGAATTCAATCCGAAGGACACATGGTTAGCCACAGGCTCCGCGCTACCTTTGCGGTGGACTTGTTGCAAAAGGGCGTCCCGCTGGAGCACGTTTCGAAGCTGCTAGGACACAAGAGCGTGACCACGACAGAACGCCATTATGCGAAGTGGTGCAAGGGTAGACAGCAATTGCTGGACACCTTGGTCACCGCTACGTGGGCAAAGAAGAAAAAGCGCTAGCCGGTTGCCGTCATCGAATCCTTGGTTCGCGACGCGTCTTTGCACTGGTGCCTGTCGTATTGCTGCTGGAGATATTCTTCGGCGTCTGTCGTTCGACTCAGAGCTTTCATAGGAACTCGAAATTCCTTGCTGCAAGCAGTACAGACCGCAATTACAGGCGTGCTGGAAAGCCATTCGACCACGCGAAGGCGGGGTTGCTCCATGCCCGATAGTCTCCCATAGACCGCCAAACTAATCTAGTCTGTCGAAAGTCAAACTCACCTTGTCGGTACGATACCGGGCCGACAATTCTCCAGGTTGCGTTTTAATATCCTTTTTCGCTTTAGCGTAGGAAATCCCGAAAATTGCTTTCGAAGAAGCCACGCAAGACGCCCCGGTCCCCAAGCCCCCTAGATTGCCCCCCGAATCTGTCAGCGTATGAATGGGAAAGCCGGATTGCAGAAAAGCAACTTGCAGGTGAGCGAAAGGCGAAGGAAGGGGACGCCCGGAGCGGAAGACGTGCAACCCCCTCGCGCTCCGGTGTCCGGCAAAAATCTTAGCAGCAAAGCCTTACAAAAGTGAGCGATATTAAATGTCGTTCCCCTCGCACCAGCAAGAGCGGCTCTGTTACCGCCAAAGTTGATGGTCAAAACTGTGCAGTTTCGACCATCCGAGCATTCTTTTCAGGGCTATTCTTGGACCATGAGCCATCACAACAGCCCGGTACCCGAACTCCGTAAAGCCCGGCAACCACCCCTCGCATACCCCGGCGCAATCCCTGACTCAGACCGTGCCATGAAGCCGCCGCTTGGCGAGCGCCGTGCAATCGAACGCGAATTGAATCCTGGAGATCGGGTCGAGGGTTTGGGCAACTTCGGAAAACCAAATGGGGAATTGGGTACCGTTGAGCGAACGAATGAAGAAGACGCGTTAGTGAAATGGGATAATGACGGTCGCACGAGACTCCACCAACCGTCGCTCAAGAAGGTCTAGACCCCCGATGTTGCGAAACAAGCATGAGCACTATTGCTCAGACCCGTCGGGGGAATCCTGAGTAGCATTTAGGAGTGGTCCCAGAAAGGGGTTTTTGTTATGGCCCAGAATCTTTCAAATCAAGATTGGCGATCCCTCGCCGCGCAAGCTAGTACAGAGATGGACTCAGAAAAACTCACACGCATTGTGGCGGAACTGTGCAGTTCGTTAGATGAGCGCCAAAAAACGCCTCGGTTTCAGCGCCCGGAAGAGAATCAAAATACACCCTAACCAACGCCGTTGTACACCCGCGCGGCCTGTTGATGCCCACCACTATGCAAGATTGACTTCCGGTACTATCTCGCCAAAAAAAGCCCCCCTCTCTCCGGGCGGTTTAGTCAGAGGGAGACGTGGTGCGCTCGGCTTCTGCTAGCAAGCGTCTCATTTCCTGAAGAAGATCTCGGCGGACTTTAATCTCCGTCACTTCCTTGAGTTTCGACATCACTTCATCAAGGTCCTGTTGTACGCAGCGAAAATCACGGCAGTCATGGGAACAGACATATTGCTACAGTGCTTTGATGGATGCCCATACAGTGTTGTGCGTATCCCGTGAGAAGGGCACCGTTTCAGTTCAATCTCAGACGCCTTGAACGGGTCTTCGCCCGTTTGCAACCGCATAAAGCGCGAACAACAACTTTTCCGTCTACTCTCGGACGCAATTCTGCATCAGATCGCATCCGCGCTCGCCCAAGCACTTTGGTCGTATGTCTTTCGTAACGTCATCAGGAAAAGCGGCATGTATCCAAACAGCGAGTGAGGATCATCCTATGGAATTATGACTACACGAAAAGATGTTTCGTTCGAAGTCCGGGCCGAGATTGGGAAGATGCACAAAGGCGAGCAGACGAAGGTTTCCGGGCGAGTCCTGATGAGTCTGGAAAGAAGAGTAGCCGCCAGCGAGCGTGAGATGGAATTGAAATTCTTGTCCTGGATGCACAAGAGCGCTTCCCGCTCCCTCTGAAATGTTCTCTAAGTCAACCGATCACGTCTAGCAGGATCTCATCAAGTTGCTTGTTTGTAATGTGGTGCTTCTCGTGGAGCACTTTGAAAAGGCGTGCGATGGCCTTGCTGTTGCGGTGCGCTTGCAGTTTTTCGCGGTGCGGGTTGTCCTTTTCTCCGATCAGCGTATAGAACACGCGTGTCGCTACGTCTACACCGCCTTGCTTATAGGTTTCTCGCTCCAACGTGTTCTCAATTGTTTTCATAGACGCCTCCGCGTCCACGATACCGGGTAATGGCAGTCGAACAAAATGAAAAGACTCGTTGCGGTAAACTATGGTAACTACTGAGATGTGATGTATTGCAACCCGCTATATGCCGCGTGCATCTGCCGCTAGTAAGGTGACTCCTATGTACCAAACAAGCGACCGATTGGAAGACATCAAGCTCAGAGGCGTCCAAGATGCCGCTATGCAGCTAACCGCATTGTGGACCAGCTTTGCATCGCGTGACAATGAAGTGATTGCGGGAATCTTCGCGGATTACCGCGCTAACGCGGAGTATCCAGATTTCACCTTTGCCGTCATGTATCCCCGGAGCTGGAGCGCTGAGCGGATTAGGATGGATCTGTTCGCGCAAATAGCATTGCGGAAGGCTCAGCACAAGGCACTGATACGGCGTAGCAAAGTGTAATTCGTGTGGTTACCTCGGTCCCCCGCTATTTGTTCGAGATGACCGCGAACAGGATGCCAGATATTACAGGCAGTAGCACCGCGATTAACCACATGTGTTTTATAATGCGGCCCGCTATGAATCTGGCGTCGGCAGAAACTTCGTTACGCGCATCGAATTGCAGCGTCCGCGATAACTGCCGCTTGCGGAGCACATCCTCACAATCTTTTCCAAAAGTAGTGCCCGGCGTTTTCATCAGAGCTTCCACGTCTACATCGATCAAATCTGCCAACCTTTTGATGTCGCTCATTAGCTCCCCTCTCTGGATTCGGAAATTGCCCCGTGGTTTGACCCCTTCCATCAGTTAGCCAGAACGAAGCGGCGCACGTGTGGCCGGTGAAGCTTCAAAGCTTCCCCCTTAACCACGTTTTGAGCAAACTGCGAATGCAGGACCTTGAGGCTCGATCGCAGTTGTCCAGCTCCGGGCGGGTGATGCCCTGGCGTTTCGCTACCTCCCGCATGACGCGCCGGTTGAGCTGTCCCAATTCTGCACTTCGATGTATTGGGAGCACTTCCAACAGGCGGCCCAACGTCCGGTTTTTTGTTGGAATACGGCCGCCCTTCCCAAGTGAAATTCACGCACGAATAGAGTGACTGAACCTCTTCCCCGGCGCAAAAATCACAGCAGTCCCCTCCACGCGGTAAGCGGTGTCTCGGTCGGAATGTCATGTGCCTCCGTTTGTTTCGTGGGACGGTTCAAAAACAAGACAATTTGCGAACTGCCACTAGCGCTAGATCCAAGCGACCTGTCTCAATTCCTCCGTACACTACAGTTAGCAATGACCTCATTGTGGCAACTCTCTAGGACTCACTCTTCTACTCCACAGACGCTAGATTTTAGGGGGGGTGAGCCAAAGATTAGCAAAACGCAGAACGGATGTCAATAGTAACTCGTTTATAATCAGTTAGTTAAGTGGACGCGCTAAGTGGCCATCCACGATGGCCGCGCTCATTGCCATCAAGATGTATAGCGAACATAAAACGAAGACTATGGAATTTTTCAGCATAGCCCAGCGTCCCGATAAGCGCGAGACGGAGGTGCTGAGCGAAGAAAACGAGCGCTTAGCCTTCCACGCGTTGCTTTTTTCTCCATCGTGACAGTGCCGTCCGATGTGCTATACCGTGTTTCGGTTCGCAGTAATCCTGATTATCCGTTTCGATAAAGTATTCTCGCATTTTGAGCAAATGCGAAGCTTCCTATGACCATCGTGACGTACGCCGCAGTTTTCAGGTCGGGACAATAGACTCCAGGGGATAGTAGCCGCGTGCTTTCGAACGGAAACCAAACGACCAAGCGAGCATTTTGAAGTGCGTTGCTCATCACACCAGCGTAGTCCCATCGTGCCAAGTGCCAGATATTAGCATCTGCGCTAACTGACCTAACCCATACTAGGGACCCACAGATGCACTTTTCCGAGAGCGCTTTTGATATTCATTTCATCCTTTGTTTCAAATGCCCGCCTTAACAAGCCCAATCCGACATAAAAAATTCTCATTGGTCAGAGACTTCTCTTTAGAAGAAAAAATTTCAGGCAACCGCCTTTTTACTTCCTTCTCGTTTATCACACGAACACTTGTTCTTCTCGGCGGGTTAGCGAAGGGAAACAAATGCACGTGCCCTCTGCTTTTTCAGGTGTTTCCGCGTCAATCAAAATCGGTAATGTAACGGTTTGTAATGAGTAACGTGACATACGTAACACCATACCATAGTATTGGACGTGGTAAAGAGACTTCGCAAATAGCGCTAGATAAATTCCAGCAACTCGTTTCCGAGTGTCCCATCGCTCTTGCCTTTCTCAGTAATCCGAAGCAAGAGACGCTGGAGCTGGCTTGAGTATCACCGGAGAATGTGCCGGACTTCGTACAGCGCGGGGACTTTATCGGAATGGTTGGTCTGTCGGGAACGCCGCCGCAAATGTCGCAACGAGCACTATTTGCGTGGAAATCGACTATGCGTCAGTCTCAGCACTCGCTAAATCCGTAGCGGCGCTCTTGAAGGCTGCAATTACCGAAACAGAAAGCAGCGTGAGTACGAACTTATTCCGGCATTAAGTTTGCCGTCGTACGAGTGACGATAGCAAGAGCGGTGAGTTTCTAGTCCATTCCTGCCGCCCGTCCTAAAACAAGAAAGAAGGAAACGAAATGAACTCTCTAACTGGACGCATTCAACTTTTAACCCGCTCCCCGCTTTGGGCCATCTTGCCGGAGCAACTCGCGCCGCTAATCACAGCATTGCAGAACGAACGCAATGGCAGAGCTATGCGTGGGAAGCTGCCAAGCCCTATACGCAGAGCAAAGGACCACACAAAATCGCAGTCATTCCCGTGCAAAGCGTCCTCACAAAAGACAGCCCGGCATGGTTGAGTAGCAGCTACGACACCATAGCGGACGCGGCGGAGAAAGCCGGAGCGGACCCGGCAGAAAGCGCGTAGTCCTGTCCGTGGACTCGCCGAGCAGCAAGTGTTGGGACTGCCGGAGACAGCGGCAATTATCGCGCAAGTAGCGAAGGTTAAGCCCGTCTCCGCGATGGTTGAGGGAACAGCGGCATCTGCCGCGTATTGGCTCGCTAGCCAAGCAAGCGACGTGACCATTACGCCTAGCAGCGAAGTTAGTTCCGTGAGCGTTCGCATGATGCACCTGGACGTGAGCAAAGCAATGGAGGACGCCGAGCTAAAAGTCACGGAGCTGTACTCCGGGGATTTCAAGACGGAATAGTCACCTTACAAGCCATTGTCCGATGAGGCTATCGGAGATATGCAGAAGCGCCTTAGCGCGACTCACACGGACTTTCTCAACGCCGTACAGAGCAGTCGCCAGTCCCGCGTGTCCACGGAGATGCGCAGCAATCACATGAGCAAAGTCGGCAGCTTCTCCGCCACAGACGCAATGAGTCACGAGTTGGTGGACAAGATCCAAGAGCCGCGTGAGTTTTACCGCTCAATCGTTCCAACACAGTAGAGCCAAAAGCGCCGAGCCACTTTGGACTAGATAACTCGCGTGCCTGGATTGAGCTGGAGAGAACACAGTTCAGCGTGAGCAACGATGAGACGAGTGCTGGCAAGAGTTGCCCTGGAGAAGGCTCGCCTGTAGCTGCCCAAACAAGTTTTAGCTATGTCGCGATAGCTAACCGGCTTAGCCGGAACACACACGCGAACAAATCAGAATTATGGAGACTGTCATGTCAACAATCACCGTAGCACCGTCCGATGAAGTGAAGAATTTGCAAGCACAACACAATGATGCCTTAGCCGTAGCGGAAACGTTTATCCGCAAAGCTGAAGAGCAAAAACGACCACTCACAAGATCCGAACAGCAAACCATTGATGCCAAGTTGAGAGATGCCGCCGACTTAAAACCCCGAATTGAAGCAGCCAAAGCAAAAGCCGTCACATCCTCACCGCGCACAGTGGATGAGACACGTGCATTTCTTGCGAAACAAGACCGGCAGTTCGCAACTCCCGCGCTTCGTCGAGAAAAGCAGAGCGAGCTCGATCTTGCCGGAAAAGTTTTCCCGTGACTACCATCATGGTTTTTGGGGCGGTTACATGGGGTACGGATCGCTAAACGCAGCGATGTCGAAGGAAGTTCGCCTGCTGGTGGTTATGCTGTTCCGATTGAGGTAGCGGGTCAAGTTGTTCCGTTGGCTCCGCAAGACTCAGCAGTCCGCCGTCTGGCAACGGTCGTCCCTACCCAGTCGGATGTGAAAGTCTCTCAAGCCATTACGCGAGGGGCTTTCTCGGCCAAGACAGAAACGTCGGCCTTCTCTACGGCCCAACCGTCTCTGTCACAGTTCACTCTCTCTGCTTTCCCGGTCGGGGTTGAAACGCCAATGTCGGTAGAGTTGGCACAAGACGCCGAATACTTCCGAGCCTTCGTTCTGGACCATATGGCGACAGCTCTTTTGGAATACGAAGAGCCTCTATTTATATCGGGAACAGGCAGCGGTCAGCCTCAAGCTTGCTCGGCAACGTGGGCGCGGGCATCACAGCGGAGCCGGACTCAAACGGTAACCTCGTATCCATCGCAGCGACATTGAGCGTATTGGGTGCGCTCAAGTCGTCCTATCACAAGAATGCTACTTGGCTTATGACGCGAGCCACTTCGCTCATCATCCGCACTGCACAGGTAGGTGCCGGTTTGTATGAACCGGTCTTCAGGCGCGAGAACTTTATCTATTTCCTGCACGGCTACCCCTGTGAATATTCAGTGTCAATGTCAACCGCTGCTCGCGGCGCAACCCCAGTCTTGTTCGGCGATCTGAAAAGGTTATGTAATCGGGGACCGTGGCGGGAGCGCTCTGATTATCAAGGTGGTTGACCAAATCAACTTCGGTCCTAGATGGCCTTGTCACGTTACTTGGCTATCGTCGTACTGATGGCCGTGTCAAGCGTTCGGAAGCCATCCAGGCATCACCATTGCAGCCTCGTAATTCTGCCGCGTCGTAATAATCCGGCTTCGTGTTGGCGGGCCGGGCAATCTTTCTGAAAAGAGGACAATCTGATGAAAAGCACAATCCAATCCGCCGTAATTCCTAGTCTCGCGCTGAAGGTAGAAGACCGCGAATACACGATTGAGTTCGTGTCATCCATCATTATTTCAGAGGAAAAAATCGGCAGGTCTTTGAAGACATTGCAGGACTGGCTTAGCGTGCCCACGAAAGACATTCCCGCGCTGCTCGAGGCGGCTTGTCCAAACATCACCCGGACATTAAGCCAGAGGACATTGCGGCAATCTGTGACCAGCTCAACCCGAGGCGTTGGACGAAATGATGTATGCATTGTGCTCGCTGCATACATCACAACAGAAAGACCGGCGCTATCCAAGAGCATCCGGCGAGTAAGAAGCTGGACGCATTGCGCCGCGATCTCCATCAAAGTCTTAGTCACGTTGGCACCCGTGCCGTGGCAGCTCCACCGCCTGAAAATGGCCAACGTTGGAAGACATCCTACGCGGTCACGAGAATTTCAACGCTAGTGGTCTAGCGTGCCGCTGGCAAAAATTAGAGCTGTTTTAGCTACCGTGGTATCGCAAAGCTCGCTGCTCGCTAGAAAGAGCCGTAATGCGTGGGAAAGTGCCTTTTAAAGGACAAAAATTGAACACAGCTAACTGGAGCGCGCATTCTAGCAGCCTTCATCACCGGTAGCCAAAAGAATGTACGGCGAGATGTCAACTGGTGGATTCGAAGTTGTGGTCTTTTCTTCAATAGTTGGAAACGTAACAGTCTCTTCGTGAACGGCTTGACCAAACTCGTCAGTCTTGCAGTCTTCAAGCTGATGTATTGCTTGCAGAGGTGCATGGAACGTGAGTCACCATATTGGATCCTCCTGGAGAGAGCTTAATCCCGAACGTTAGACTGTTCTAAGTGATGTCTGAGCAAAATTGCACACTGTTGTGGAAAAAACTATGCAGACGAATGCTCACAGCAAAGCGCGGAATTACGATGTAATAGCGTATTATCCAAAGCATCCCAAGCAATCGAAGTTCCCCAAAACCTCTACTCCTCAAGTATGTGTCCTGCTTTTTACCGATACTTATTCCTCTTCAAATAGCCTATCTCACCCTTCACCCTAAACGCTATACAACACTATATCTATTCCACCCTTACTTCCTCCATAAATTCTTCTACTTTTCTACAACACTAACAACTTACACCAAGAACATGCAACGAATCAGCTATCTATCGTGTTTGTAACATGTGTTAAATTACTACTTACAGTTATTCCTGCCGGAGACTGAAAGACTACAGGTTGGCATCGACGAACAATTCGAAACCGCCGTCTCGCCGGCGCTGGATTTGGCTGGTTTTTGCTCTTCTCGCACTCATAGCGATTCTGTATTCCTATCTTCACCAGACTCCTTTGAAAGTGCGCGCCGCCAAGGTGGAACGCGGTCCCATCCGTAGTCTCGTTTCCACCAACGGCAAGGTCGAGCCCGTTCAAAATTTTGAAGCCCATGCGCCTATCGCAACCACGGTAAAACGCCTGCTGGTAAAAGAAGGCGACCATGTAAGAAAAGGTCAGCTCCTGCTGCAACTCGACGATGCCGACATACGCACCCAGGCCGCCCGCGCTGCCGCTCAAGTGAAGGCCGCTCAAGCCGAGCAAGCCACGCTCACCACCGGTGGCACTCAGGAAGAAGTCCTCACCTTAAATTCACAACTCACCAAAGCCCGCAGCGCCGTCGACTTGGCGCAGCGCAATCTCGACTCATACCGCAAACTCCAGCAGGAGGGAGCTGCCTCGCCGGGCGAAGTTCGCCAGGCCGAAGACACGCTGCAGCGCGCGCAGGCCGACCTGACTCTGGCCGAGCAAAAACAGAAAGACCGCTATTCCCAGCCGGAGACGGCGCGGGTTCAGGCTCAAGGACCGGAAGCGCAAGCCGCCTACGATGCAGCCGAAGATGCTCTGCGCAAAAGCAGCGTGCGCGCTCCCTTCGACGGCATCGTCTATTCCCTGCCCACGAAACTTGGTGCCTTCGTTCAAAACGGTGAACTCTTATTGCAGGAAGCTGATCTTTCCCAGGTCCTGGTGCGCGCATTTGTCGATGAACCAGACGTGGGCCGACTTCACATCGGACAAAAAGTTGAAGTTACCTGGGACGCACTCCCCGGCCGGACTTGGACCGGCACGGTCAATACCGTCCCGTCCACGGTGAAATTGCGGGGTTCCAGAAATGTGGGCGAGACGACCTGCGTCGTCGATAACCACGACTTGCGCCTGCTGCCGAACGTAAATGTAGGCGTCACAATCGTGGTCGCCGAACATCAGAATGTCCTCACCCTGCAGCGCGATGCTCTGCGCATCGATGAAAGCAAACCTTACGTTTATAAAATCGTCGATCATCATGTGAAGCGCCAGGAGATTGATTTCTCTCTCCAAAATCTCACGCGGGTCGAAATCACTTCCGGGCTTTCCCAGGGCGACGTCGTAGCCTTGCCTGCCGAAGAATCAAAACCGCTATTCGACGGCGCCGCAGTTAAGATAGTTCCCTAGCGCATGACGTCTACATTGCAGTTGGCCGCGAAGTGTTATCGCCCATTCCAATCCCTATTGCTTTCTATATTGGTCTGCACCGCCGTCATAACACCGGTGCATGCGGCGACTTCTCAGGAGTTTCTCGCGGCCGGTCAAGTGGACGAAGCCATTCGCAGCTTGCAAGAGCAGATCAGCCGCGCACCCAACGATGCTGAAGCTTACAATCTGCTCTGCCGCGCCTATTTCATGATCGAGGAGTGGAACCGCGGCATCTCCGCCTGCGAACGTGCCACCAAACTCGATCCTCAAAAAGGTCTCTATTATCTGTGGCTCGGCCGCATTGCGGGCGAAAAAGCCGATCATGTTGGCTTCGTTTCAGCCGCGGGACTTGTCGGAAAAGTACGGACGTCGTTTGAACGCGCGGTCCAATTGGATCCCAAAGATTGGCAAGCCCGCGCCGATCTGGCGGAGTTTTATCTGGAAGCTCCGGCCATCGTGGGCGGAGGCAAGGACAAGGCCCGCCAACAAGCCGACGCCCTGCTCGCCCTGAACCCGGCGGCAGCGCACCTGGCGCTTGCGAGAATCGCTGCCAGAGAACAAGATAACGCGAAGGCCGAGCGCGAATATCGAGCCGCCATCGCAGCCAGCAATTCGGGCGCGCGCGCCTGGCTCGATCTCGCTATTTTTTTTCGTCACACAAACCGTCTCGACGATATGCAACAGGCGCTGCGCACCATGGAATCCAGCCCTCTCGATTACCCGGACTCGCTAATGGACGGCGCCAGTCTTCTTTTCAGCAGCGGGTCGGATTCTGCTCTGGCAATCCGCCTGCTTCGCCGTTATCTGGCGTCTCCGGTAGAGGAAGGCCCGGCCTTCAAAGCGCACGAGATGCTCGGCAAGTTGTTGGAACAAGAAGGCGACCGTCGCGCTGCCGCAACGGAATACCGCGCTGCACTGGCGCTCTATCACGCCTATGCGGCAGCTCAAACAGATTTGCAAAGAGTGGAACGCTGATTTGACGTGAAGCCTAAGCCTCTAGGCGTCCGTAGCTTAACCCACTTTGCATTGTTGTACATACAATAGCGTCAATAACATGTTCCTTAAGGAACATTTTGTAAAGTACGTTAAACCCCTACCGTTCTGCTAGAGACTGTGGGCAGTTTTTCCTGCTGCCAGGCGTCGAATCCGCCCATCACATTGATTACGCGTTTGAACCCCGCGCGCTGCAAAAGGCTGCTGGCAATCATGCTGCGATAGCCTCCCTTGCAGTGAATGGCAATCGCCGCATCGTGGTCGATCTCTGGCGGAGAGACGCGGAAATTATCCAGCGGCCACCACGTCGCATTCTCAAGGTGCGCGGCCTCCCACTCCGGCTCGCGGCGCACATCCAGCACCTGCACCTCCCCCGACTTCATCCGTTCCTTAAGCTCTCCGACGCTAATCTGCGAGATCGTTGCAAGCGCGAACCCAGCTTGCTTCCACGCGGAAACGCCTCCGTCCAAATATCCACCGACGGCTTCAATGCCAACCCGCGCCAGCCTCAGCCGAGCTTCTTCCAGCTGGGAACTCGAATCCGCAATCAGCACCGGATGCGCCGCCAGGCCCAGCACCGTAGCTGCCCACGAGGCGAACTGTCCCGACAACGCAATGTTCACCGAACCCGCAACATGACCTGCGGCGAACTCTTCCCCGGAACGCACATCAAGCGCAATCTCACCCTGGTTCAAAACAGCATTCAAATCCCCGGGTGTAAGAGCTCGCAGCGGCGGCAACTCCGACAGCGACGCAGCGCCCGTGCGATTCATCTCCGCGTCTTTGAAGAAATATTCGGGCCGCGCCGGTAGATTGCTGGTCAACTGCCGAACGAATTCTTCCCGGCTCTTGATCTGCAGCGCGTAGTTCGTAAGCCGCTCCGTGCCGATCGTCGACGAACGCTCGGCTCGCATATTCCTTCCGCAGAGAGAACCTGCCCCATGCGCCGGATACACCAGCACGTGGTCGGGCAGCGTGAGCAACTTGTTGTGCAGACTGTCGTGGAGCATGCCGGCAAGTTCAACGGGAGTGTGCCGCGGCGACAGATCAGGGCGGCCAACATCGCCAATAAACAAAGTATCTCCGGTCAAAACCGCCCACGGCTCTGAGGACTTCTGCTCATCGGTAACCAGCAGGCAAATGCTTTCCAGAGTATGGCCCGGCGTCTCCAGCACGCGAATAGACGCCTTTCCAAGCTTCAACTCAAATCTCTCGCGCACAGGCACGTGAGCGAACGTCGCACCCGCCTCAGCGCCAATGTAAATTTTTGCACCCGTACGAGCGGCCAATTCCTTGTGCCCGGAAACGAAGTCCGCATGCAGATGGGTTTCCACAATATGGCGAATTTCGAAGCCATGCTCTGCAGCTGCCGTCAAATACAACTCCACGTCCCGTTGCGGATCCACCACGACCGCTTCGCCTTCCGAGGCCAGCAGGTACGAAGCGTGCGCCAGGCATCCCAGATAAAACTGTTCAAAGTACATGGAAATTCGCTCCCGGTTGTTCGACCGACGCGTTCGTCTCGATGCTAGAACAAATCTTATCGGACTGCCATTGCAGAGAGGATTGAAGATGAAGACAGCTCGGTCAGAATCCGTAACAACATCCGGATCAGAAATTTAAGAGGGGAGCGGCGTAATGAATTCCAGGCCAAAGCAAAATCCGTTGCGCGACCGCACGATCGCGGTCAACCGTGAGAAAGTTGGAGTTTCGAACTCAATTTCCAGCAAATCGCCTGGGTTCAGCAGAATGCCGGCATAGAGAACCATGCCGCCTTCGCTCAGTTCGGTGCCGCGGCCTTCGACCACGGTCGTCGAGAACCCTTTGGAGGTTACGACGCGCACCGGCATGTCAACTTCGACACGGGGCCATCGCCGTGTGCTTTCGGAAGCAGGCATACTGCCTATGATTACCTATGCGGCGACTCTATTCAAATTACCAAGGTGAGATGATCTTTTGCCCAGCGGGGATTGGAAATAGCGGCAGGCAGGCGTGCTTCGCCGCGCATCCCGGGCCCTGCAGACTGACTCTTGTACAATTTGCCTGTGAATTTGCGGACAAAACTATGCGTCACGGCAGCTCTCGTTTTGTCGCTCGGCATATTCACCTGGGCCGAACCCGTTTCCCAACTGCAACCTAAGGGCTACGTCAACGATTTCGCGCACGTTCTTGACCCTAATACCAGCGCGCAGATCACAGACATCTGCCGCCAGATCGACGAAAAAGCTCACGCGCAAATCGCGCTCGTCACCATCAATTCTCTGGACGGTCGCGACATTGAGGGTTACGCCGTCGATCTTTTCCATCAATGGGGCATCGGCAGCAAATCCACAAATCGCGGCGTGCTGATTCTCTACGCCATAAAAGATCACCTCGCGCGCATTGAGGTGGGATACGGATTGGAACCGATCCTGCCGGATGGGAAGGTCGGCAGCTTTCAGCGCGAGGCGATTCCGATCATGCGCAGCGGGAACGACAGTCAGGCGCTGTTGCTGGTCACAACCCGAGTTGCGGATGTGATTGCCGCCGACGCAGGAATTCAACTCACGAATTCGCAGCCTCGCGCTCCCACGCAGCAGGAACCTGAGTCCGGCGGCGGTTTGTCGGCCGGCGGCATCATCGCAATCATTGTCGTTATACTGATCATCCTATTCACTCCCTTACGCAGCATCCTGTTCTGGCTCTTGTTCTCGCAGATCTTCGGTGGGCGCGGCGGAGGCTTTGGAGGAGGCGGGTTCAGTGGTGGTGGAGGAGGGTTTGGTGGTGGCGGGGGTTTTGGTGGATTCGGTGGAGGCAGCTCCGGCGGCGGCGGAGCCAGCAGCAGTTGGTAGCCAGCGAGGGCGCAATGGTTTCTGAAAGTGTTCCTGAAGATAAATTAAGTGAATTTGTAAGCCGCGTTCGCGAGGCAGCCGGCACGAATATTGAGAGCATCATTCTGTTCGGCTCATCCGTATCGGGTGATTTTCATCCCGGGCTCTCGGATCTAAATCTGTTATGCATCTTGCGCGAATGTTCGTTTGCTGCGTTGCAGGCGCTATCTCCGGTGGCGAAGTGGTGGGAGAAGCAGAAGCAGCCGCCGCCGCTCTGTATGACCCGCAAAGAGCTCGAACGATCGACCGACGTCTTTACGATTGAACTGCTCGACATGCAGCAGCATCATCGGGTGCTACTTGGCGAAGACGTAGTGCAGGGACTGCGAATTTCCGTGCACGTGCATCGCGTACAAGTGGAATACGAGCTGCGGGAAAAACTGATCCTGCTGCGCCAGCAGATTCTTTTGGCGAGCGGGAACGAGTCGCGAATGTGGGATTTGTTGCTGCATTCCGTTCCCTCATTCGGCACTCTGTTTCGCCACGCTCTCATCGCGCTGGGAGACAACTCGCACGCTCGCCGGCGCGAGGCTGTGGACGCGTTAGCGAAGCGCGTAGCCTTCGATCCTGCCGCGATCCAGCAGGTTCTGGACGTTCGAGAGCACAAAGCCGATCGCAAGAAGATCGACATCAATGACATTTCGGCTCGTTACCTGGCGGCGATCGAGAAAGTCGCAGCTGCGGTCGACGAGGCGTTAGACTCAGATGCATCCGGTCGCGCGTAACCACATCTCCACTCGATTAAAAGGAGGAATTCATGGGCAAAGGTTTAATCGCGGTAATCGTCATTCTGGTAATAGTGCTGGTAATCGCGCTGGTTTTCTTCGGCCAATACGTTAGCGTGAAGAATACGCTGGTGACTAAAAATGAAGCGGTGAAAAGCGCATGGTCGCAGGTTGATATTGTGCTGCAGAGGCGCGCCGACCTAATCCCCAATCTCGTGGAAACCGTCAAAGGCTACGCGAAGCAGGAGCAGACCGTGTTTGGCGACATCGCCAAGGCGCGTTCGCAACTGCTTTCCGCGAACACTCCGCAAGATAAAATCGCAGCCAATGGACAACTCGACGGAGCAATCGGACGCTTGCTGCTGATCGTGGAAAATTATCCGCAGCTGAAATCCAATGAGAATTTCCTGCGCCTGCAGGACGAACTCGCGGGAACGGAAAACCGTATCGCCGTGGAACGCAAGCGCTACAACGACACGCTGCAGGACTACAACACTTACGTTCAGCAATTTCCCAATAATATTTTTGCGGCGTGGGCTGGATTTAAACCCAATGAAGCTTACTTCGCCGCCTCGGAGGGAGCGCGCGACGTTCCTAAGGTGAATTTCTCAAGCCCCACCACAGCCACTCCGCCGGGAAGCCCGCAGCCGGCACCCGCGCACTGAGCGCGCCGCAACAGAACAAGAGGCGGAGACTGCTTCGAAGCAGCCTCCGCCCCTTTTTCACAGCTTGCACTCGGTCTTACTCAGCTTCTAGTGTCGATCTCCTTCAGGCGTCGATCTTCCTAGTGACGATCTTCGTGGCTGTGACGCCAGTTCCAGTACGCTTCCTGATCTCTCTTCTTGAGATGTTCGAAATCGACATAAGCTACGTGCCGACCTTCCAGCCAGTGCCGGTACATGTCATCCTCGGTCCGATCCCAGTTGTGATAGTCCTTGTGGTAGGGGTCGTACACGCGTCGCACCTGTTCTTCATGCCGTTCATGATCGTCTTGCGGAGCGGCCATGGCAAAGGCGCCCAATGGCGCCATCAGTGCGGCGGAGAGAAACAGCGACGCGACATATTTTTTCCCACGATGCATAGTTCTTCCTCCTGTAGTGGCCAAGTAGGATGAAGTCACGCACTGCGGGGTTGGAATGGAAATACCTGTAGAAGCGCGTTCCGCCCGCGCAATTTGCATAATCCGTCCGAAGCGCGGCTTACGAACTCAGCTTCTCGAACAGCGCACTCATTCCTTCAGCAAACTCCTCTTGCGCAGGAATCAAACTCAAGATCAGATAACCTTCGCTGGGAAAATCGTAGAAGTGACCGGGATGGACCAACACCGATTTTTCGCGCAGCAACTCGATGGCTAGTTCTTCATCGGACCGCGTCACGGGAACGCGCAAAACTGCATACCATCCCGCTTCGACCACCAGTCGCTGACACACCTTCTGCACCGCAAGTTGGCGGTCGAGTTCCGCCAAATTCGCTTTTATTCTCTTCAGCAGCTGCGCTTGAATACTCTTCCTTTGTGCCAGCAGCGCGGGCGTCGCCCACTGCACTGGAGCATTCATCGAGAGATAGGTATCGGCCATAATCTCCAGTCGGGCCGTCGCCTCGGCGGCTTCGGGTTCCGGGCCATTGATCACCACCCACGCGACTTTCATCTGCGGCAATGCAGCAATCTTTGACAAACCGCTGAGCGTAAAGGTCAACACCTCGCTGTTCTTCGCGAAGCTGGAAGGCAACGTCTTCCCTAAACCGTAGTCGAGAAAAACTTCGTCGGCAATAATGGACAGCCGGCGCGTTCGGCAGAAAGAATTCAGCATCTCCCGTTCCGCGGCCTGCACATAAGAACCCGTTGGATTATTGGGATGCACCACGACCACGCCGCGGGATCGCGCGGTGACAGCCTTCTCCAGCGACGGAAAATCCATTTGCCAGCCGTGATCGTAAATCAGCTCATAGGGCACGAGCTTCACATCATCAAGGTCTGCCAGAAATTCGAAGAGCGGATAGCTCGGCTTCGGTACCAGCAACTCGTCACCTGCGTTGCACAGCAATCGAAACACGAAGGAATATCCCTCGCTGGTACTGGTCGTGAGAATGATCCGCTCCGCATCCAAATCGTGGACTTCATGCTCTTGGCGGTAATACGCAGCTATCGCCTCACGCGCCTCCGGCAGTCCCTTGGATTGTGGATCGTAGTCGAGCGCGCGAGGCGAAGACAGCGCTTGCAGAATTTCCGCTTCCTCGTAATGCAGTCCCGCTCGCGTGGGATTCGAAAGCGCAAGATCGAGAACTTTTCTGCCGCCCGCGCGAACTTCCTGCAGCGTTTGCGTGAAGCGATTCTGCGTCAATCTCCAGGTGGTTCGATCAGAAAACATGAATGGATTTTATGCGATGAGTTACAACAAGAGAGAGCGCGGGAGTACTGCTTGAAAAAACATGCGGGTTAATACAGGGAAAGTGCGCCCTGAACAAGTTGATTAACTTACCAGCGGGAACCGCGGAACATGTTCTTTAAGAACTCAGGCGGCGCGCCGCGGCTGAGATTGCCCTGCACGCCACGTCCTTCGAGACCTGGCCAATCACGAATTCCGACTGCCGGACACAATAATCCCTTAGCGTCCCGCCGCAGCAACTGGCGCAGCGTCTGCACGCCATAAAACAAGCCTTCACCGGAATTGGCAGCCACAATCAGATGCGACTTGTCGGAAAATAACAGGTAGCCGTCTTCGCCCAGAACATCGTCAGCTCTGAGTCCGTTGCGCGCCAGGAAGCGCCGTACCCGGACATCTTGCAAGCGAGCCAGCACAATCGCGCCGCCCTCGGCCTTGCCCGCGGCCTTCATGCCCAGAATGTCGAGCTTCAGTCCGGATTCGTCCGCGACCTCTTCCGCCAGGGTCTCAGCGGCAATGCGATCTTCCGATTGATGCCCGCGCAGAACAAATATCTTAGTGCGCGGCCCCACTTTAAATCCGCCGTCGCGCAATCGCACTTCTTTTGGCGCCGGCACGAGCTTCAACTGCGCCCGGCCATCGGAATCCATCGCCCAAAGCGTCGATGCATAGATCGACACACAAATAGACAAACACGAGACCAGCCACAAAAGTCGCTTATTCATTCAGATCCTTACCCACAAAACTCAAGCCCATATTGTACGCGCAATTCAATCTGGCGGTGCGAGGAAACAGGATCGATTTTTCGCCGCCGAGGCAGTACCTTTTATGATTCCCGTCAGACTTCCTTCAAATTTCCCGGCGAATGACTTGCTGCGGGGCCGATCCTCCGCGGACGATATGCCACGCATTCACACGCGAGCCCCTATTTGCCGAATGCTTCTTTATTCACCACATAAGGCATTTTGCTGGCATCGCCGCCATAATTGCCTTCCAGCACATCAATCAGACCCTGAGCGCAGCGCCCCGCCATGCCCTTGTCAGGATCAGTAGACAAACGAGTGATTCGCGCCGCGCTGGCAAAATGCGGCAACAGCCGGCAGCGGTCGGCAATCGCGGGATCGCGCAAGGGCGAATCGGACGGCAACGGTTCCTTCTCATAAACATCTAAAGCCGCGCCCGCGATCCAGTTTTCCCGAAGCGCCCGCGCCAATGCGTTCTCGTCGACCACGGGTCCGCGCGAAGTATTGATCAGATACGCCGAGGGCCGCATCAGGCGCAACGTCTTCTCGTTGAACAGATGGTAAGTGGGCGTGGCGCTGTCTTCGGCGCGGAGCAAGGGTACGTGAACACTGACAAAGTCGGCGCCGTTAAGTGCTTCTGAAAAGGGAACGTATTTGATAGATACTTTTTCTTTGCTCAACCCGCGCGCATGCCGCAACTCATTCACTTCCTGAATGGTCCGCACGAATGCCTGGTTCTCATAGGCAGGGTCGTAGCACAAAACATTCATATCGAAGCCGACGCTTTTTTTAATCATCGCCAGCCCAATGCGTCCGGTGCCGATCACAGCCAGCGTCTTACCGGTAACCTCATCTCCCAAAAATGGCAAGTACGGATGCCAGTATCCCCATTGGTTGTCGCGAGTGAGATGTTCCGCGGTCCACATTTTTCGCGCCAGCGCACCCATCATAAAAAAAGCAAACTCCGCCGTAGCTTCCGTGAGCACGTCAGCGGTATGCGTGAAGGGGATTTTGTAGCGGTTGGCATCGGCGCGGTTGATGTTGTCAAATCCAACGGCGATCTGGGCCACAACTTTCAGAGTGCCCTTGCCGGCTTCAAACACTTCTGCATCGATTGGATCGCGTAGCGTGGTGATCAACCCATCAATTCCGGACTTCACCTTGTCAATAATCAAACTTTTGGGCGGCGCTTCCGGCCGCGGATACACTTCCACCTCGTAGCCGCGCTTGCGCAGCAACTCAATCGCTTCGCCCATATCGCAGGTGGCAAATACGCGAATCTTCTTGTTCATGTTTTTCGGGAATTCTTTCCTAAGACTTAAACGCGATGTTTGGACGCTGCAGCCCCGGCCGCAGACGAACCAGAATTATCATACGCGGCAGGTGTGATGTTTGAATCGCCTGGGGTTCTTATACCGCCCGGCGCCAGCGAGTTCGCGAATTCGGATCGGAAGCTTCACCGGTGCCGAGAAGTCCGATAACGCCGCGCAGGCTCTCCCACGCCGCCTGATTGAGCGAAGGCTCAGCGCTCACCAGGTCGCGAATCATGTTCCAGGCGGCTAGATTGAGTGCGCCCTCGGGCGGCATTCCCATGGCCAGCGATACCGCACACTGGGGACAAAAACAAATCCTCTGCGCTCCCGACTTCTGCCGCGGCTTTACTCCCACCGTCTGCGCGAACATGTAGACCGCCACGGACTTGTGTCCCGCTTCAATCTCCCGCCTGCAGCGCAGACATATGATTGGTTGCATGAATTGATTCCTGACAATCGATTAAACATCTGACCACGTCTACTCTCAGGCCGCGATTAGCTCGGAGCAAGTACGAAGAGAGATTCCGGTCGCTGAGCGGGAAAACTTAGCGGGCTGGTCACCTCCGGCGGTTGGTTCACATCCCTCTTAACCAGAAGATTCCGGTCGTTGTGAACTTTTCCATTGACAGCCCCTCCGACTGTCTGTTACAGCTTGTAACGCTACAATGACTAACACACCTCCGGCACGTCTAAAGAACTTGGGAGAAGTGGAGCAGGCGGTCATGGATTACATCTGGAGCCACGGTCCGTCCACTTCGGAATCCTGCCGCGAGGCGCTGGCCGCATCCCGTCCCATGAAAGATTCCACCATTCGCACGGTTCTGCGCAGGCTGGAAGAAAAAGGTTATCTCACGCACGAGATCGATGATCGTACATTCATCTACCGGGCCGCGGACGCGCGGCAAAGGGTTGCAGTGCGTGCGGTAAAGGGCATCATCGACCGCTTCTGCGGCGGATCGGCGGAGGAACTGGTTCTTGGCATGGTCGACGGCGCCGTGCTCAGCCGGAAACAACTGGAGCGCCTGGCGCGAAAGATTTCCGAGAAAACGATGGAGAGAAAACGCTCGAACGAAACCCGCTCGAACGAAAACGCAACTGACGAAAAGTTGTCAGCGCATAAATCGCCCGACAAAAAGGAAAAACAACTATGACGCTTCTTACTGCGCTTCCAGCGTCAACCGAGCTTCTAACTCAGCTGGCAAATTCCGCCGCACGCGCTTTTGGTCTGAGCTTGATTGTTGCGCTGGCACTGGCCGCCTTTCGAGTGAAGAGCACGGCACTGCGTTTGTTCACTTGGACGGCATTGCTATATGCCGCCCTCGCTATGCCTCTGCTGCAATGGATGCTGCCTTCGTTGCCGGTTCGCGAACCGGCATTTCTTCAGTTTGCAATGCAGCCGCCAGCAGCCGCCCAGCACACACCAACACGTTTAATAAAAGCGGGGCCTGGCGCCGCAAGTGCGATTCCGGTGACTGAAACTTCCACTCATTCTCAATCATTCGCGACAAATGTTAGAACGCTGACGCGAACTAGCACTCTCGGTGCCGTACCAACCGCGGCAACTTCCGCAGCCGGGCCCTGGTCGAAGCTTCCCTGGAACGCGCTAGCGGTCGGCATTTACCTTCTCGTCACGCTCATTTTCATTGCCCGCTTTTTCGTTGGCATGTGGTTTAGCCGCCGGCTGAAGCAAGCCTCCCCGGCGATCCGTGATCCATTGCTTAACGGCAAGCTTGCCTGCCACGCCCGAGCAGCCGGGCTCAACTCTCATCCATGCGTCGCCGAATGCGAATTCGTTTCGGTTCCACTCACCGTGGGAGCATTGCGCCCGACAATTCTGCTGCCAGCCGAGTGGCACGAATGGGATCAGGGAAAACTCGACGCAGTGCTCGCGCACGAAGTTTCACACGTGGCGCGTCGCGACCCGCTCACGCAACGTATTTCGCTTTTGCATCGCGCAATCTTTTGGTTCAGTCCACTCGCCTGGTGGCTCGACCGTCATTTGGCCGAGCTGGCGGAGCAAGCCAGCGACGAGGCCGCGTTATGTTGCGGCGCTGACCGCACGGATTACGCCAGAACTTTGCTGACCTTCTTCGAAGGCTTGCAGAGATCCCCGCAGCGAGTGCGATGGCAAGGGGTTGCAATGGCCAAGGCCGGTCAGGCCGAAAAAAGACTAGAAAGAATTCTTTCCTGGAAGGGAGCCGTCACCATGGGTATGAAGAAATCGATTGCGGCTGTTATTCTCGCTCTTGCTGTTCCAGTAATTTTTGTTGCCGCTTCGGCGCGTCCGGTGGGCGCTCGTCCGCAGAGCGCCGCAGCAGCCCAAGCGCCGTCCCCGTCGCAAGCTGGGTCGCCGCAAGCTGGATCGTCGCAAGCTGGATCGTCGCAAGCTGGGTCGTCGCAAGCTGGGTCGCCGCAAGCTGGATCGTCGGCCACGCCCAGCGCGGCTCCCCCTGCAAAACCAGACGCTGGAGTCGAGCCAGCGATTGCTCCATCCTCCGATGACGTAACCGGACAGCTACCGAGTCCGCCGTCTGCGGCTGCGCCCGCAAGTTCGCCACGCGGAACAGGAGTAGTTGCGATTGCGCCCATAGCGCCCGTAGGACCTGCGACTCCCGTAGCGGCAATCGCGCCCGTGGCGCCGGTTGCATCGGTCTGGCATGGCTTTCAATCGGATTCGTCAGGATCATCGAGCGGCCCTAACTTTTCCTACCGCTACGGCTGGGACGATGAACAGCGCTTCGTCATCGTCTCCGGCAAAACCGATTCATTCACCATGTCGGGCTCAGCGGAAGATGCACGGCATGTAGAGAAGCTAAGAAAAAATATTCAGGGGGATTTCATCTGGTTTCAGCGCGACGAAAAATCTTACGTTATTCGTGATCAGGCTACGATTGACCGCGTCAAGAAACTCTGGGAACCGCAAGAGGAGTTGGGTAAAAAGCAGCAGGAACTGGGCAAGAAGCAGGAAGCTCTTGGCAAGCAACAAGAAGAGCTGGGCGCAAAAATGGAGCAGGTCAAAGTGAATGTTCCCGACATGACAGCAGATTTGGAAAAACTGAAAACCGAATTGAAGCAACTCGGTTCAGGAGCAACGGTCGACCAGGTCGGACATATTCAATCCGAGATTGGAGATTTGCAGAGCAAGATCGGCGATCTGCAGTCGCACGCCGGAGATCAGCAAAGCAAGCTGGGCGAACAAATGAGCGTTCTCGGAGAGCAGCAGGGCAAGCTAGGCGAGGAGCAAGGCGAATTGGGCCGCAAGCAGGGCGAACTGGCGCAAGAGGCTTCCCGCAAGATGAAGCAAATCTTCGATGATGCAATTGCCAAGGGGATTGCGCAACTCGAAATGTAACCAGAAGTGTTCCTCGCTAGCAAGCGTGCTGCATCAAGATGAAACCTAAGCATAGGCTGTTCCTCCCTGCGGTTCTGTGTGAGATACCGCGGAGGGCACCGTTTGGCGGTACTCTTCCGGCAGGCCGCTTTCAATGGCGGCTCGCACTTTTTCCATAAGACAATCGCGGCTCCCGAAATCTTTCGGATCAATGGGCGGGTGAAAAATCACCTTCACCCTGCCCGGCCTGATAGCAAATCTCGCCTTTGGCATGATGTCGTGCGTGCCCACTATCGTCATGGGAATCACCGGAACTCCGCACTCCATTGCCAGATAAAACGGCCCTTTCTTGAACGGAAGCAACTTTCCATCGAAGCTGCGCCTGCCTTCCACGTAAATGGTCATGTTCACGCCTTGCTCAACCACTACCGACCGCGCCGCTCGCACGGCTTCAATGCCGGCGTCGCGATTTCCGCGGTCCACGGGCACCAGCGAACCCATGCGCATGGCGCGGCCCAGGATCGGAACTTTGAACAATTCTTTTTTCACCATCACCGACGTGCGTCGGGGTATCAGCGGAATCTGAATTGGCGGGTCGAGATTCGATACGTGGTTGGTCATGAAAATGTAGCTGCGCGAGTGGTCGAACCCGTCGAGTCCAACGGTTTCAACTCTTACGCCAGTAATCCACACCCCCCACCATGCGCCCCACATAAAAAGGCGATACAGCACGCGTACGTCGCCCATGATGAAACTGGCGGGAAAGCCAATGATCGCAGCCACAGGTGCGGCCAGCGCCCAAAAGATCAGCATGAGCAAAGTGCGGATCATTTCGCTGGTCCTGTTGGAGCCGCGACTCCGGCCGTTCCAATGCCGGGACTTTGCGCTTCACCTTTCAGCCAGGCCACGCGCCGCGTCCGTTGCGCGTTTGTCACCTGGTCAAGGTCTTTCACTTCATAAGAAATTTCCTGACGGCTCCCGACTTTCCATTTCAGTTCGCGATCTCCGCCACGGCGCCGAACCTTTACAGTGAGCGTCTCGCCCGGGTTCAGCGCAGCCAACTGCTCGCGAGACTCCTGACTGGCAGCCTTGCCCTGCAATTCAACAATCATGTCGCCCACTTGCAACCCCGCGTGCTCGGCTTCGCTGCCCGGCGTTACGGCGCTCACCGCCATAGGACCGTCGAAGTTGCGCGACGCCGTGAATCCCGCGTCGGCCACGGTGTTTGGAATCGCCTCCACCCGCAGCCCAACCGAGCGAAAAAAATCGTCCCATGGAATTTCCTCCGTCCCGGCCACATACTTTGCAAAAAATGCCGCCAGGTCGGAATGGCTAACCGCGTCGGCGGCTTCAAGAACACCCGCAGATTCGTTGTAGAAACGCCCCTTCTTCGCGTAGTTATCATTCATCCACCGCATCACTTCGCGCAGCGAAGCTTGGCCGTGACTCGCATCGCGCACGGCCAGGTCAAGCATCACGCCTAGCAGTTCGCCCTTGTTGTAGTAAGAAACGCTGCGGTCGGGACGATGATAATAACCGTAGCCTTCCAGCCACGCATCCAGGCTCGAGTCTTCTGCGGACTGAGTGAGGTGCGCCGGCCGCCTCTCCAGTTCGGTGATCTGCTCGCCGAGTTGATAAAGATATTGCCGTTCGTCAAGCAGTCCGGCCCGCAACTCGATGATTCCCTCAGCCGTGCTCGTTACACCCTCGCAGAACCACAGCGCGCGCGTGTAATTTTCTTTCGTGTAGTCGACGGGCTCGAGCGCTTGCGGGCGAATGCGTTTTACATTCCACAGATGAAAGAATTCGTGCGCCGTCACGCCGTTCAGCGCCTCCAGAGATTGTTTCATCGAGCCCGCGTTGAGATCGATCGCCGTCGAGAATGCGTGCTCCATGCCGCCGCCACCCGGCCCGCGCGGAAAATGATAAATGAACATGTACGAATCGAACGGACGGTCGCTCATCCAACTGGTGGCAGCCGTGACAATTTTATGCAGCGCGGCAACAATCTTCGTCATGTCATAGTCGGCAGTGTCGGCGTCGACAATCACGCGATAATGTCCGCCGCCTTCGTCGAAATCGGATTCCTGAAATGTTCCAATCTCAACGGGAGAATCGACCAGACGGTCGTAATTTTGGGCGATGAACTCAGCGTCAGCAGTCGATGCCAGTGGCGTGGCGATGCGCCAGCCTTCGGGAATGGAGCGGAAACGCACGTCCATCGGGGCAGAGCGAGCGTCCACCGGATACATAAGAAGCTCCGCCAGATTGAAGAAGGCGTGATGCGAATTCAGTTGCGCGTTGAACGGCCCCGGCGAGTCAAGATAAATTTGATATTCGACAATCGCACCGCTGCCTGCCCCATCGATCTGCCATCGGCTCGTGCTGACTTCCCGCACCACGAGAGGATTACCAGCGCGATCCCTGGCGCGCACCCAGTTCACGTACTGCGCGAAATCGCGAATCTGATATAGGGCATTCCAAACCGGAAGCTGAAGCTCCCGTTGCGCCGCTCCCGCAGGCAGAACAATCTGCACCTCAACCAAATGCTGCTCAGGCGAAGAGAGCGATACGGTATAAACGATCGACGCTTGTGTCTGCGCCGCCGTGCCCGCGAGCGCAAGGCCGATGACGACGCAAACCGCGAACCGCAAAGCCGGATGAATCCTCGAACGTAAATTCATCGTCCTCCCGCTGCGTCCGGCGCTGCCAGCTCCCGCAACCGTGCGGGGAGCTTTTCATAGATTCCGCCGAAGCCGCCGTTGGAAAGAATTGCCACGACATCACCGCTGCGCATCTCCGGAGCGACGGTTTGCACAATCGAATCGGCGTCGGCCAGAAGCCGCGCTCGACGGCCGTTTTGCTGGATATCGGCCGCCAACGCGGGTAACTCCAGCCGCTCATTTTCCGGAACCGCATCTGAGCGGAATACTCCCGCCACAATCACCTCGTCAGCCTCAGCCAGGCTGCGCGCCAGCTCGCTTTGCAAAACGCGGCGACGCAAAGTGTTCGATCGCGGCTCCAGAATCGCCCACAGCCGCGCATCAGGATAGCGCGCCCGCAACGCTTTTAATGTTCCCGCAATTGCCGTGGGATGATGCGCAAAATCGTCGATGATGGTAATCCCGTTTACCTGCGCTTTGACTTCGAGCCTTCGCTTCACGCTCTTGAATGTCTTCAGCGCCGCCGCGATGGCATCTTTCGAAATGCCGCATGAAAACGCGAGAGCGGCTGCGGCCGTCGCGTTCCAAACGTTATATTCGCCTCCCAGAGCAAACTCAAAGTCGGCCCACGTCTCGCCGTTATGCATCACGGTCCACGAAGTGCGCGTAGGTTCGAGTCGCAGATTGGTCACTTTCCAATTGGCACGCGATCCAGCGCCGTAACGTTCCACCGGGCAAAACGCTTTCGCCAGACAACGCTCGAGACTCGCGCTCTCGGCTGCTTCACCTGCCGCACCATCAAAAGCCACGATTCGCCCGCGGCGCGGAACCAGATTCACCAGGCGCTTGAACGCAGTTTCAACTGCGTCGAGATCTTTGTAGATGTCGGCATGATCGAATTCAACGGACGTCAGAATTACTTCGTCGGGAAAGTAGTGCAGGAATTTTGGTCCCTTATCGAAAAATGCCGTATCGTACTCGTCGCCTTCCAGAATGAAATGCTGGCCCGCGTCGAGATGGAAACTCGAACCAAAATTCTCGGCGATGCCGCCAATGAGAAACGAGGGTTGTAATCCCGCAGAGTGAAAAATCCATGCCAGCATCGACGTCGTCGTAGTCTTGCCGTGCGTTCCCGCAACCACCAGCACTTCCTTGCCGCGAAGAAATTCATCGTGCAGCAACTGCGGCAGCGAACAGAATGGAATGCGTCGATCGAGTACTTCCTCAAGTTCTACATTCCCTCGCGAGATGGCATTGCCGACCACGACCAGGTCCGGCCGGGGACTTAAGTTGTTCGCATCAAACGGCTGCGCCAACGGAATGTTCAAGTCACGCAAGAAATCTGACATCGGCGGATAAGCCGCCGCGTCGGAGCCGGTCACGCGAAAGCCGCGCTGCTTGAGCATTCCCGCCAGCGAGGCCATCGCCGTGCCACATATTCCGATCAAGTAAATGTGTTTTCTTTCGTTCATCTCGTCGTTCAGAAAGCCTGTTATTCGCAGACCGCCGCTTCCAGCATTTTCAACGTTACCTGTCCGCCACGTACACTCAGTTGTGCGCGCACTCCAAACGGAAGCGTAATATTGCCCGTGCTAACGTGTCCCGAGCGAACCCCGTAAGCAACGGGCACTCCCAGGTCGCCCACAATTCTGGTGACAACGTCCTGCAGAGTGTAGTCCTGATTCGCAGTCTGAACGCAGTCGAGCATTTCCCCAAAAACAATGCCCCGCACTTGATCGAAATGCCCACCCAGCTTCAATTGCATCAGCATGCGATCGACCTGATACGGCTTCGCAGCAATATCTTCCAGAAATAAAACCGTGCCCGCCGTTTTGATTTCATACGGCGTGCCCTGCGAAGCGACGAGAATGGAAAGGCATCCGCCGTAAAGAATGCCTTCGGCATCGCCATTGACTAATCCGATCACTTCCGTTCCCAAAGCCACTCCCCACGGCATCGCCCCCGAAAGCGCTGCTTGCCACGATGCCACGTCGACTCCGCCTTCATGCGCCCAGTCCTTGGCCACCATGGGACCATGAAAAGTAATCATGCCGACCGCGCGATGAAAGTACGTGAGTAGCGTGGTGATGTCGCTATAGCCAACAAAAATCTTGGGATGCGCCCTAACTTTTTCCAGATCAAGTTCTTTCAGTAGGTAGTTTGCGCCATAACCACCGCGCGCGCACACAATCGCTCGCACTTCGTCACGCTGAAACATTTCTTCCAGTTCGCGCGCTCTTCGCTCCGCCGATCCCGCGAAGTACATATCCTTTTCCAGAATCGAATCGAAATAAAACGGACGATATCCCGCATTGCGTAGGGCTACGCAACCGGCTTCCAGGTCCGCGAGTTTCACATTGCTCGCAGGCGCGACAATGCCTACGGTGTCTCCCGACCGAAGGGCCGGCGGCTTGACGAGTTGGAAGGGCGAGGACATTTATTGAATAGAAATATTTTGCAGGCCGGTGGTACGCGCGCAATCGGGCGACCAGATTTCAACTCAGAAAAAACTCTCCCCAGCATAAAAGCCGCGCCGTACCACGCAAGAAAATATTGTCGCCTTTCCTGCGCACGGTTTGTGTTCCACCAGCCGCCTGCACTTTCACCGGCGAATCTGCGCGCCCAGTAGCCAAGGCCGTTACCGCCGCGGCACACGAACCGGTACCCGAAGACTGCGTTTCTCCCACCCCGCGCTCAAAAAAACGGGCACTCACGTCGTGCCGGCCATCGATGGTGACAAACTCCACATTCACGCCATGTTGGAATTGCGAGCTACGCTGAATCTCCGCAGCGCGCGCCTGCCAATCTTCGGGAAATGAAGACACGAATATTACATAATGCGGATTCCCCATGGATACTGGGATTCCGCGCACTTCGCCGTCACGCGTAGCCAACCCAACTTCGCTTCCAACCACGGCTTCTCCCATTCCAATTTCAAACTCATATTCCGAGTCACGATGCGAAGTCAGAATACAAGTCTTCAGCCCGGCGCCAGTCTGAATCTTGATTTTCTCTTTCTTCTGCTCCGAACATAAGTAAGCAGCCACACAACGCGTGCCGTTGCCGGAAATTTCCGCTTCAGAACCATCGGCATTGATGAGCTGGATTTCGACGTCCGCCGACTCATGCGGCAGCATCCACTCCACTCCATCGGCCCCAACCCCTTCGTGACGATCGCAAATGCGTTTGGTCAGGACGCGAATGTCCGCACCAGTTGGAATCAGAGTCTTCTCAATCAGCAGAAAGTCATTGCCGCAAGCGCTTGCTTTCACGAATGGAATCGCTGGCAATCCGGATCTCACTCGCGCTCCACCGGGCCAAGCGAAGTCACTGTGCCCAGCACGGTCGATGCTTTCAATAGTCGCAGTAGTTCGTGCTGCTCGCGGTTGCAACCGTCCACATCAAATTGAAGTCGAATATGCTGACCCGTGCTGGCGCTGTTCACGTTCTGCATCAACTGGTGACGGCCTTCCAAAATACGGTTGACTTCGTTGCTGATCTGTTCGACGCTGGGGCCAGTCACTTCATAACTCGAAAGCAGAATCTTCAGATTGAACGTCTCTTCCAGATGCCCCAGGACGAACAATGCCACCAGTACCATCGCGGTGGCGAAGACGGCAGTCAGGTAGAGTCCGCCACCGGCGGCCATGCCGATTGAGGCCACCACGAAAAGCGTCGCAGCCGAAGTGATTCCAGAAGTCAGGCCGCGGGTGTGCAGAATCGATCCCGCTCCGATGAATCCGATGCCAGGAATAATCTGGGCAGCAATTCTCGCTGCGTCAGAAGGTACGCCAGCCAGCGCAGCCGAGAGCACCGTAAACAACGCCGCACCAAAACAAATGAACATGTTGGTGCGCAAGCCGGTGGGACGGTGATTGAGTTCGCGCTCAAGCCCGATGATGCCGCCAAGAATCGCAGCCAACACCAGGCGCGCTAACGAACTTCCGACAATTCCGCTCGCGATCTCACGGTGCAGCAGGTCAATCCAATGTTGCCAGCTCATGCAGTCGCATACGCCTGCGAAACAGGCTTCCGCTGCCGGATTCTATCATCGGACCGCCGCGCTATCGCGTTACCTGCGTGATTACCGGGCGCGGTAGAGAAGGGCTGGCGCCTGGCCGTTAACATGCAGTTCCAGCAGCGCTTCCAGATGCCGCGCTTGCGCCGCCTGCCACACCGGGTCACCCTGGAAGGCCACGACATAATCCGCGTACTTCGCGGGATCCGCAAGCGCCCGCTCCCACAGGCCGTAAGGATCCGATGGCTGTTTCCAAACTCGATGATTGCCCTCATTGATCACGCGCTTCAAAGGGATGCCAGCCTGCTCCAGCGCTCCCACATGATCTCCCAGATACATAAGCAGCGTGGCATTGGGCGGCAGCTTTCGCAGCCAGATTGCGAGTTGAGTCTCGAGTTGATTCTTGCTGCGCATGTTGACTTGTGCTTCCTTCAACGAAACCGGCGTGGCGCGCCAAGCGGAGACGTAACTTGAAATCACGAGCGCCAGCACGGCTAACACGCAGGCCGCACGCAATCGCGAGTTCCATTCTTTCGACCGCGCGGCCATGTACACTAACATCGCCAACGCCGCGGCAAACGCCGGAAGTAACTGCAAACCATAACGCACGTTGTAATGCGAGAACGGCCACCAGGGTGGGACGAAAATTGGCACTCCACCGTAAGCCACAGAGAGCGCGTAAAAAGGAACAGGCGCCAGCAAGAACAAAAGCGGCAGCCAGGAACTCGACAAAGACTGCGACGAAAGCGCCGCATCCGCCGATGACCGGCGTCGCATCCAGAACGCAAGAATCACGGCCGCAATAGCGAAAACAATCCAGGCGCGCTGCAGCCATTGATTTTCCGCTAGGTTGACTTCCGCCGATTTCAGAAAATACATTCCGGCCAGTACTGGATTGCCGCTGCCGGGGTGGCCGGGACTTCCAGAATTTTCCGACCTCTGCTCAATGGCCTTTGCTGAATACGGTCCGTTGGCAAACTCCAGTGGATTGCGATAGACGATTCCGTTGTAAGCAAGCCAAAGCGCTGGCGCCGCTGCCGCGATCAGCACGAACTTCACCACTGCAGTGCGGGAGAACTGCACTTTTGGCGGCGCAACCGATCTCCCAAAATGCAAACTTAAGACGACGACCGTGGCTGCAATCGCCGCCGCCAGAAACCATCCGTCGTAGCGCGTCAAACAAGCTGCAGCTAAACACAGACCGCACTTTGTCAGCGCTCGTGCGTCTCCCCGCATAAACTCGCTGAAATATACGATCGTCCAAATGAAAAGGGCGAGGTAGAGCGACTCTCCCATGGCGGTGGTCTGCATGTAAATAAGATTCGGATTCGCCGCATAAACCAATGCACCCGCCCATGCTGCAAATCCGGCCACCCGGTCCGCGCCAACGCCACGCGAGAAAGTTCCTCGAATCAGGCGAAACATTCCGATCACGCCGAAAACATACGCGGCCATGGAGGGGATAGAACCGCCAACGCCTCGCCGCCACATTTCGTTGGAAAGCAAGAAAGGAATCATCAGTAGATGCGGCAGAGGCAGCCACACGGTTCCGAGTTGCAACAGACCGGGAGTTTTCGAGTCGAACACCCGGCGCGCGATATTGATGTGCGCAACTGCGTCGCCATAAAGCAACGAATCGCCACGCTGAAAATAAGACAGCACAGAGAAGACAGAAACACAAGTCGCCAGCCAGGCCAACAGCCTGACCTCGGAACTCCAGGGTGAACTGGAGGATGCGTTCTCTATTTTCCTTGGCACAATGATCGTACGGACAATGATCGCATCGACAATGATCGCACGCGAAAAGATCGTCTTGAAAGACAGCATGGAGAAACTATTCGAGGTGAGTCAGCTCGCGAAAAATCTGAAAGCGGGCATCAATCTCGTCTCGAGTCAAAGACTGCAGACGCTCCGTGCCGAACCGCTCGACCGCAAATGATCCCATAACACCGCCGTAAAACAACGAGCGCTTGAGGACTTCGCGGCTCAACTCTTTTTGCGACGCCAAATAGCCCATGAATCCACCGGCGAAAGAATCGCCCGCTCCGGTCGGATCCTTCACCTCTTCAATGGGCAGCGCAGGAGCGCGAAAGGGATGATGCCCAATGCCAAATGCGCCCTCGCGAAAAAAAATAGTGGCGCCATATTCGCCGTGCTTGATCACCAGCGCCTGCGGACCCATGGCCAGCACTTTGTTCGCAGCTCTCGGCAAATTCGTCTCGCCCGCGAGCATTTTCGCCTCGGTGTCATTGATCAAAAGAACGTTCACCAATTTCAGCGTTTCCTTGAGTTCGTCGAGTGCGCCTTTAATCCAGTAATTCATGGTGTCGCAGCCGGTAAGCTGCACCCGGTTCATCTTGCGCCGCACATCCGCTTGCAAAGTTGGCTGTATGTTCGCCAGGAAGAGAAATTCGGTGTCTTCGTATTCTTTCGGAATGCGCGGCTGAAATGTCTGAAAAACATTCAGATCGGTGAAGTCGGTCTTCGCCTCATTCAAGTTGTCGGTGTAAGAACCGCCCCAGCGGAATGTCTTGCCCCTGGCTCGTTCCAGCCCACGCGTATCGATGTCGTGCTGGCGAAACACCTGCTCCTGCTCGACGCCGAAATCTTCGCCGACCACGGCCACGACTCGCACTTTTGTAAAGTAACTGGCCGCCAGAGAAAAATAAGTGGCCGCCCCGCCCAGAATGTTTTTCACGCTGCCCGACGGCGAAGTAACGTCATCGAACGCAACTGAACCGACTACGAGAATGCTCATGCGGCACTGGGCTCCTTGAGGTATGGCGCTGATGAATGGCTAGCCAGTTTTCTTTAGATACCTGCCGAGGATCAGATTCAGTTTTTTCCTCGTCGCGGCGGGAATCTTCTTTCGATCCGTCAAAATCGCATGGGCCAGAGCCGATCCACATTTGCAGGAGCGCTCACTTGGCATGGTGGCCACCGTTTCGCGCAGAACTTTCGTAGCGTTCTCGGCGTTCTTAATCAACACGGCAACGATTTGATCGACGGTCACCGAATCGTGATGCGGATGCCAGCAGTCATAATCCGTCACCATCGCCACCGTGACATAACAAAGCTCCGCCTCGCGCGCCAACTTCGCTTCCTGCAAGTTCGTCATGCCGATCACGTCCATCCCCAGACTGCGATATACGTTCGACTCCGCTTTGGTGGAAAACTGCGGCCCTTCCATGCACAAATACGTTCCGCCACGCTTGCCGACTACGCCCACTTTTTTGCATGCGGCTTCGACCACGCCCGCCATTTCTCCGCAAACCGGGTCGGCGAAGGCAATGTGCGCCACCACGCCGCTTCCGAAAAACGTATCCACACGATGGCGCGTCCGATCGAAAAACTGATCGGGAATCACAAACTCCAGCGGCTTGTGTTCTTCCTTTAGCGATCCCACGGCCGAGATGGAAACGATTCGCTCCACTCCGAGTTGCTTAAAGCCATGAATATTGGCGCGGAAATTCAGTTCGCTCGGCAGAATGCGATGACCGCGTCCGTGCCGGGCCAGAAACGCGACCTTCCGCCCTTCCAGCAGGCCGCATACGTAAGCGTCAGAAGGTGCGCCAAACGGCGTCTTCAGCCGCAACTCTTTGACGCGAGTCAGCCCGGGCATGGAATAAAGCCCGCTGCCGCCGATGATTCCAATTTCCGCTTGTGCCAACACTTCCCCCAAAGCCGGTCGTCGCCTCAAGTCAAACTCGTGATTATACAGGACGAGATCTTTCGTCTTTGTCGTCAGTCGTTATAGTTTTCGTAAAGGAATGGCGTCGCCGCGACTGGAGCTACAATGCAAAAGATGAAGTTCTACGCGGCTATTTGCTCACTATTTTTATTCTGCAGTTTTATCTCCGCGCAAAATGCAGTTCCTTCCCAACCGGCAATCGTTACCGTTCCGATGACGGTCGATCACAACCGAGTCGTAATCAACGTCGAGATACCGCTCGCTGATGGTTCCACGCAGCGTGTTCGCGCCTGGGTCGACAATGGCAATCCCGATCTTTACATGTCCCAACGCGTGGCGAGTCTCATGGGCCTCACCGTCTTTTGCGACGGCCAAATCTGCGCCGGACGCGCCAATCCGCAGGTTATCGCTCTTGCAATTCTGGTCGGTGGAATGAAGATTACTCTGCCTGTTGCCAAAGAGGTAAAAGTCCCCGCAGGCATTCCTGTCATCGCTTCTGGCATGGATGCCGAAATTAACATTCCTTCCACTGTCCTCCGTCACTATGACGTGCTCATCGATTTTCCCGGCCACAAATTTTCCATCGGCGCGCCCGGTACCATTCATTTCCGCGGAGAAGCTGCCAAAGTGCAGCTCGATGCGAATAGCGATTTGATTCAGATTCCTAGCAAGATTGAGAACAAGAAATACAATCTCGGCCTCGATCTCGGATCGAGCATCAGTTTTCTTTCGTCCGAATTATTTGACAAACTCTCCACTGCCCATCCCGATTGGCCGCACATGACGGGTGCCGTGGGGCCAGCTAATCTGTGGGGCTCTGCAGAAGAAACGACCTGGAAAGTAATGCGCGTGGACCGCGTGCAATACGGACCACTGTTCCTTGCCAACGTGGCCGTGGTCGAATTTCCAACCGATCCAATGAAGACAGATGGAATGAATAAGGACCGAATGAATAAGGACCGACTATATAAAAATCGAATAGATTTGTTCGCTACCGCTGCGGGTTCACCCATCGGCGTCGTCGGCTCAAATGCACTGCTCAACTATCGCGTCGGCCTCGATTACACGCACTCAACGGTCTACTTCGAATTCGGCCGTATGTTCAACTTTCCCGAATTCGACGTCATCGGCCTCACGCTACGCCCGGAAAATGATGGCCGCTTCACAATTCTCGGCGTCGTCGATTTCGACGGAAAATCGTCGGTCCCTCTCGGGCCCGATGGCGTCCAACCCGGCGATCATCTCATCGCGGTTGACGGCATTCCGGTTCAAGGCTCGACCCTGGGCCAAGTATGGAACATGTTGGGTGGGACTCCAGGGCAACAGCGCATCTTGACTGCCGAACGCCAGGCAAGGCAATTCCAAGTGGCAGCGACAGTTCAACATTTCCTGTCAGAATTGCCCGACCAAGAAGAAAATCGGCGAAAGCGAAAATAAGAAATAAAGAAATGCGGAATGAAGACCCGCGTTTATTTCGAAGTTGGCGAACCTTCGAACACTTCTTTTTCCAGAGTTCCGGTGGTAGCCGCGTCCAGGCCCTCACTCACGAAGACCGTGTCGCCTTGCTCTTCAATCACCACCGCTCCCGCTTCGGTCATCCAGGCATGGCGGCCTTTCAACAAATCGCCGGCTTCGGGATGCGGCATGGCA
Organism: uncultured Acidobacteriaceae bacterium; assembly: GCA_963801885.1. GTDB lineage: Bacteria > Acidobacteriota > Terriglobia > Terriglobales > Acidobacteriaceae > Sulfotelmatobacter. The sequence continues at coordinate 407,146 of CAWDGL010000004.1, read as the reverse complement.
GCCCGATCGGCCGCCGCCTCTCCAACTTCGTCCACTTTCTTGTAGCGCTGTTTTAGCGAGCGCGCATAAATTTCCGCAAACGCCTCGGCCTTCTCGGCACTTGACCAGCGCGAAACGTAGAGCAGTCCCAGAGATACATCCGAATCGACCTTGGCATTATTCCTGGGCTTCGCCGCATAGTAATATCCGCCGCGCCATTCCGGATACATCTTCTTCGACAATGGCTTTCCCGCATATTGCTCAATCAGCACAGCCACATCGAACTCGCCCATGGCGCCAATATCGAACTTCTCGTAATCCTTAAAATCACGCTTGAAATCCGGCACTCGCATGGGCTCGATCTTCTCGCCTGACAAGTAGGTCTCAGGCTGCATAATCTGTCGCGTAGTGTGCGGAGGATCGTGCAGCACGCCCGCAAACGCTTTTTCTTTCCCACCTTTCTCCATCAGCTTGATGACGAACTGCATGCCGTAGCTGTAAGGAAATGTGAGCGACTCCTTCATAAAAATTGGCGCATCGTTAAAAACTTTCGTGCTCGGCGTGCCGGTCAGAGTTTCCTCTTCCATCGCATCCACCAGTGCTGGAGAATTTGTGATCGAATGCCCGGTGGGAGCCAGAGCGTATTGAAACATCATGGCTTGCGCCTGGCCCTCGATGACGGCCTCGCGCGCGTTATCAATCTCATCATTCTCAATGTCCGTGGGGGTAGGATCTTTTCTGATTTCGGCGAGGTCTTTCTCGCCTTTCCTCATCCACTTCAGCATTCCGATCGACTGATCCTGCAGCGCGTGCGTCAACTCATGCGCCATGACCGGCTCCTGCTCTTCCATCGGAACCCAGTCGAGCAAGTTCACGGTTTTCGTCTTTGGATCGTAGTAGCCGGCCACTTCCTCGCGCAGCAGAGCAACCAGAAAAGTTTCCAGATTAAAGTCGCGTGGCAGCAAGCCAAACTTTTTCAGAACAAGTTCCGACCGTCGCAGCCGCTTGGTATCCTCGTCGTTCACGTGCTTAGTGAGATAAGAAACCACTTCATCGCGGCTGGTGAGCCTGCGCTTCACCTCCTTCTTAATGGGCAGGCCCGTTTGCTTGCTATCGAATTCCAGAATTTCGTCGACCGAGTGAAAAAGCTCTTCCGCCTGGCGCGGCGTGATTTTGACTTCCTCATCTTTATCTTTATCTGTGGCCGGTTCGTCCTTCGACGGTTGCGCGGGTGGTGGAATCGGCTTGGGCTGTTCCTGTGTGGTGGGAGCTTGGGGTGACGACGCGGATTGGTCCGACGGCTTGACCGGCGTCTGCGCGTCCTGCGCGCTCAACGGCAAAGGCGTCCACAAGGCCGCAGCCAGCACAACCGCAAAAAGCGACCGACGAATCCCCGACGAACGCGCTTTGACCTTATTCATTGAGATTGAGTTTATACGTTTCCGTATACTTTTCCCTCATGACCACGAAGCCCATCAATCTTTGGACCTCCAATGAGCACGCCCGCGACTATCTCGCACGCGCCGACACTATCGCCCATCGGCAGGAGGGCGAATCGGCATTGCTGGAATTCATCCCTGGGTCAACCCGCCGGATTCTCGACCTCGGCACTGGCGACGGGCGCTTGCTTGCTCTCGTTCGTCTCGAACATCCCGACGCCGAAGCAGTTGCCATCGATTTCTCCCCGACGATGCTGGAAGCCGCACGCAAGCGCTTCGCCGCCGACTCCACAATTAAAGTCATCGCTCACAACATGGACGAACCGCTGCCCGCGCTAGGCAAATTCGATGCCGTCATCTCCAGCTTCGCGATTCATCACTTGATACATGAACGCAAGCGGGCGCTCTACGCCGAGATTGTTCGTCTGCTCAATCCCGGCGGCGTCTTCTGCAATTTGGAGCACGTAGCCTCGCCTACTCCTCGCCTGCATGAACAATTCATGCTTGCCCTCGGACAGACCGTTGAAACCGAAGATCCATCCAACAAATTATTGGATCTTGAAACTCAACTCGGATGGTTGCGCGAACTGGGATTCACTGACGTGGATTGCCACTGGAAGTGGCGCGAATTGGCGCTGCTGGCAGGCCGCGCCCCGCGAGTTGACCACAACTGCGGTCACGCGAGCGCAGCAATGTCATCCTAAGCACACCAATTGTCATCCTGAGCGGAGCAACGTTCTTTCCGAAGGAAAGAACGTTGCGTAGTCGAAGGATCCCTTTTTCGTCATCTCAGCATTCGCTGTCCGGAATGCTGACATCTCAGCGTCCGTGCGCCACCCGTCTCCGCCACCCACTCCCCCGCCTCCCGCGTCCCGAGCGCCCCCCCAATATCCTGCGTAGTCTTTTTCTGCCGCACAGCTTCCAGCACGGCGCCTTCGATCCTCTCCGCTTCCGCCGACATTCCCAAATGTGCCAGCATCATCGCCGCCGTCAAAATCGCGCCAAACGGATTCGCCATGTTCTTGCCGGCAATGGGCGGCGCCGAGCCGTGTACCGGCTCGAACATCGAAGTCTTCCCCGGATGGATATTGCCGCTCGCGGCCATCCCCAGCCCGCCCTGCAAACCCGCCGCCAGGTCCGTAATAATGTCGCCAAACATATTATTGGTGACAATGACGTCAAACTGCCGTGGATCGCGCACCATCTGCATGCACAGCGCGTCGACATACATATGTTGCGCAGTGATTTGCGGATATTCCCCACTCACTTCCTTGAACACGCGCTGCCACAAGCCGCCCGCATGGGTCATCGCATTCGACTTGTCGCACATCAAAACTTTCTTGCGCGAAGAGCCGTCAATCTTCGTATTCCGCTCGCAATATTCAAACGCGTAGCGCACAATGCGCTCGACTCCTTTACGCGTATTGATGTCTTCCTGCGTAGCGATTTCGTCCGGCGTACCCTGTTTGAACACTCCGCCAGCGTCGGTGTAAACGCCTTCCGTATTTTCCCGCAGCACTACGAAATCGATATCCTTCGGCTCGATCTCTTTCAGCGGGCACAGCGCCGCGTCCAGCAGCCGCACCGGTCGCACATTCGCGTAAAGATCCATTTTGAAGCGCATGCCCAGCAAGATTTCCTTCGCATGGATATTCGTCTTCACCCGAGGATCGCCAAACGCGCCCACCAGAATCGCATCGAAATCGCGGCCCAGTATTTCAAACCCATCAGCCGGCACCGTCACCCCATCGCGCAAGTAACGGTCCGCGCCCCAGTCGAAATCAGTCAATTCCACGGCCGCGCCCGAGGCCCGAATAACCTTCACCGCCTCGGGGATCACTTCCTTGCCAATACCATCCCCAGGGATGACGGCGATACGCTTGCGACTTTCCGTCTTAAGGTCCACGGCAGAAAAGTTAACACAATCGCTATAATCGAACTACGGCTATGGGATTAACCGCACTCCAGGTTCATGACGAAGCTGTCGGCGAAGGCTTGGGCGCAATCGCTGTCGGCGAGTATCGCGGCGCGACCACCGCAGCTCGCTTTGGCGATCCGCAGGCCGAGTTTCAGCAACTGCGCCAGAATTGCGGCGTTTGCGATCTCGGCTTCCGCGCCAAAATCTCGCTCACCGGCGGCGATCGCGTTCGCTGGTTGAATGGCATGGTCACCAACAACGTCCGTGACCTTGCCGTGAATCAGGGCGTCTACGCGTTCTTGTTGAATCCGCAGGGACACATTCTTGGCGACCTCTACGCTTACAATCGCGGAGAATCGATCACCATTGATACCGACAGCGGGCAGGCAGAAAAGATTCTCGCCACCTTCGATCATTACATCATCATGGACGACGTGGAGGTCACAAATCTCAGCCAGCAATTGACGGCGTTAGGGATTGCCGGGCCGAGGTCGCGGGAAATCTTGAGCGCCGCAGGCATCGCATTTCCCAATATCAAACCGCTTCAGCTTGTCGTCCCGCAGTGCGACTGCGCGTGCGACTGCTTGCAGTGCACGGTGCTCCGGGGCGAAGACGCTGCGCAGGAATCCTACGAGATCTGGGTCGCTTCTCGAGACGTGCGTAAGCTGTGGGACGCATTGTTGGCGACCGGAGCTGCACCGGTAGGTTCCGAGGCGCTCGAACTGCAACGCATCGTGCGAGGCATTCCGCGCTATGGCGTCGACATTCGCGAGCGCGACTTGCCCCAGGAAACCGAACAAGCTCGCGCCTTGAATTTCAATAAGGGCTGCTACGTCGGCCAGGAAATCGTCGAGCGCATTCGCTCACGCGGAGCGGTTCACCGCAAGTTCACAGGATTTGTTGCCGACACCGAGGCACAGATTGTGGCTGGAACTAAAATTGTTGTCGCTGAAAAAGAAGTGGGTGAAGTAACCAGTGTCGCACTCCTGCAGCTGGCATCTGGCGCCAAGACGGTGATGCTCGGATACATTCGCCGCGAAGCAGCCGTGCCCGGACGCGAAGTGACAATAGGAACAGCGAAGGCGATCGTAGTGCAACTGCCCATCAGCGAGAGCGTGCTCTAGGGCATGCAAAGTTCTGAGCCGGAGCAGTCGCTGGAAAAACATTCGGCATAAAGGACGCGAGGCTGGAACACGAACAGCGCTATTTGCGAAGCGCAGCTTGGCTCGCTGCATCCTAAGTCGGGGGCGTCATCCCGAAGGACCGCGTTTTCACCAGCGGTCCGAGGGATCTCCCATGAAACAGACGACGGCGAGGAATCAATGAACAACAGGAGAAAGTTTTATGGCTGAAAAGAAACACGAGCAATCTGGCTTCAAAGTAACCGACCGGCGGTTATTCACTTCAGAAGGTGAGCTGCGCGGCGACGCGCCCGAGGAAGTCGAACCGCCAAAAGCGCAGACGCCGATTGCGACAAAAGAAGCTCCGCCTCAGGAAGAAGCGTCAGCGCCAGTCGATGCCGGCAACCCCTCAGATCGGGAAATGCCGGTACCGCCCACCAGCGCGGAACAGGAAGCGCAGCACGCCGCCTATCGCCAATCGTCCAAAGATCTGGACTCGCAGGTGGAACTGAGCGGACACTCGGCGAAGGATTTCGAGATTACGTTCGAACGTTTTCTCGCTTCGCTCTATATGACCGCCATGATGCAACTGGGATTGATGCGGCAAAAAGGAGAACAGCCACAAGTCGATATCATTGGCGCGCGCCAGACCATCGACACCTTGAGCCTGATTGCAGAAAAAACGAAATCCAATCTCACGCCCGCCGAAGAAAACTTTCTGCAAAATAGCCTGTACGAACTGCGCATGGCGTATGTGGAAGTCACCAACGCTCTCGCGCGGCCGCCGCAACCAGGTCCTGCAACCGGCACCAGCGGCAGGTAAAAATGAGCGCAGGTAAAAGGACAAGAAAGAAAAGATGAAGGCGACATTGACGGTTCTGGGCAGCGGCACTTCCATGGGCGTGCCCACCCTGGGATGTGACTGCGCCGTCTGCCACTCAGTCGATCCGCATGATCGCCGCACCCGGCCTTCCATCATGCTCGAATACGATGGCAAGGTCGTGCTCATCGACACTACTCCGGATTTTTACACCCAGGCGGTTCGCGAAAACATTACCCGCGTCGACGCCGTCCTCTACACCCACACTCACGCCGACCACATTCTCGGCATCGACGATCTGCGCCCTCTGAGTTATGCGCACAACCCGCATAAATTGCCGCTTTACGCACGTCCCGACGCAGCCGCATTTCTGCGCCGCATGTTCAGCTACATTTTCGATGCGGACTACAAATTCGGCGGACTTCCTCTGCTGGAACTGCGCCCCATCGATGGACCCGTGGATGTGCTGGGAGCCCGCTTTGTGCCCGTGATTCTGATTCATGGCGAGACACAAATTTATGGATATCGCTTTGGTTCGGCCGCATATCTCACCGACCACAGCGAAATCCCCGAATCGTCGTTGCATCAACTCGAAGGGCTCGACATTTTATTTCTCGACGCGCTCCGGCACAAGCCTCATCCCACGCATTCGACCGTCAAGAATTCGCTGGCGATTGTGGATCGGCTGAAACCGAAGCGCGCGTTCTTCACCCACATCTGCCACGACCTGGGTCACGAAGCCACCAACGCAACTTTGCCGCGACACGTGCGTTTGTCCTATGACGGGATGAAATTAGAATTTGAAATCTAAGAACCGCGTCGGACCTCGGACTTCAGACCTTAGCGAATTGCCTGAATACGGCGCGGGCGGAAGCACTGAAAGGAACATGGCTGGGGTCCGAGGTCCGAGGTTTGAGGTCCGAGGTCTGACGTCCGACGCCGTCTTTAGTTTATGCAGATCTTCCACAAACTCGAAGACGTTCCCGTCAACTTCGGCCCCGCGCTGGTGACTGTAGGCAACTTCGACGGCGTGCATCGCGCCCACGCGCACGTGTTGAAAGAAATCGTTTCTCGAGCGCGAGCGAGCAATGCCAAAGCGATAGCAGTAACGTTTGAACCGCATCCCACTCGCATCCTCCGTCCCGAGGCCGGGCTCAAGCTGCTGACTCCAACGCCAGAAAAGCTGCGCCTGCTCGCAGCCACCGGCATCGACGCCGTGCTGCTGCTTCCCTTTGGCCGCGATCTTTCGCTGATGACTCCGCGACAATTTGCCGATCGCATTCTCAAGAAAAGGCTGCACGCTCGCGAGGTCCACGAAGGTTTCAATTTCCGCTTCGGCCATAAAGCGTCTGGCGATATGAACCTGCTCGCCGAACTCGGCAGCGAGATGGGCTTCGAGGTCAAGGTTTATCCTGAGATGACGTTGCGCGGCGAAACTGTCTCCAGCAGCCACATTCGCAAGCTTTTGACCGCGGGCCGCGCAAGCCGCGCGCGCCATCTGCTGGCGCGCCCATTCTGCATTCTCGGCACACCCGGCCGCGGCCGCGGCTATGGTTCGAAATACACTGTGCCCACCATCAACCTCGCGCGCTACGAAGAACTCGTTCCGCAGGATGGCGTCTACATCACCTGGACCCGCGTCGGCAGCGAGCGCTTCGATTCCGTCACTAATATCGGCAATCGTCCCACGTTCGGCGCGGAATTATTTGCCATTGAAACCCATTTACTCAACTTCCATCCCATCGAACTCACGCCAGAAACCGAAGTTGAAATCTGTTTTCTGCAACGCCTGCGCGATGAAATCAAGTTTCCCAACGTCGACGCTCTGCGCGAGCAGATCGCCCGCGACGTGAAGAAGGCCCGCCGGTATTTTCATTTGCTCCGCACAACAAACCGCCCCACGGAAAAGACTCCCGAGCCCCATTAGGCCGTGCTCTTTCGAGTAATCACCTTCCCCACGGTTCCCCGCTAAAATGTATTTTTACCGAAAACATTTTTTCGGTATTCGATAGCTCATAACCCATAGCTCAGGACTCACAACTCGGAACTCATAATTCGGGACTAGAAATCTCATGGACAAGTTCATTCTTCGCGGCGGAGAGCCACTGCTCGGCACAATCCACATCAGCGGCGCAAAAAATGCCGCGCTGCCCTGCATGGCCGCTGCCCTTCTGACCGACCAACCGGTGATCCTCGAAAACGTTCCCCAGGTTCGCGACATCCACACCACGCGCAATCTTTTGGCCGCCATGGGCGCCGAAGTCGAACTCGGCTACGGACGCGCGCAGCATCGCACCAGCATCCACTGCGCTACGCTGAACGCTCCCGAAGCCTCCTACGAACTGGTCAAAACCATGCGCGCGTCCACGCTCGTCCTGGGTCCGCTTGTAGCGCGCTGCGGTCACGCGCGCGTCTCGCTTCCCGGCGGCTGCGCCATTGGAGCTCGTCCTATTGATCTCCACATCAAGGGCCTCGAAAAACTCGGCGCAAAAATCACGCAGGAACATGGCTACATCGAAGCCAGCACCGATCGCCTGCAAGGCGCGGAAATTGTTTTTGACAAAATCACCGTCACCGGCACCGAGGATCTCCTCATGGCCGCCACTCTCGCCGAGGGCGAAACCATCCTGCAAAACTGCGCCCGCGAGCCCGAAGTCGCCGACCTGGCCGTACTTCTAAACAAAATGGGAGCGAAGATCGAAGGCGCCGGCTCGCCCACCATTCGCGTCAAAGGTGTGAGCAAGTTGAAAGGCGCCAAACATCGCATCATTCCCGACCGCATCGAGGCCGGCACATTCATCATCGCTGGCGCTATGACTGGAGGCGACCTCAATATCGCCGGCTGCGATCCCAGTCACCTCGACGCGCTGTTAAGCAAGTTGCACGAAGTGGGCGTGAAAACTAAATTGACAGCTGATTCCGTCCGCGTCATGGGCGACAATCCCTTCACCGCCGCCGATATGTCCACCGAAGAGCATCCCGGATTTCCCACCGACTGCCAGGCGCAATTCATGGCACTGGCCACGCAGGCCGAAGGCACATCGATCATCACCGAGAATATTTTCGAGAATCGTTTCATGCATGCGCAGGAACTCGTCCGCATGGGCGCCAATATAAAAATTGAAGGCCGCCGCGCCATTGTCCGCGGCAAGACTCCGCTCAGCGCCGCCGCCGTGCTGGCCAGCGACCTGCGCGCCTCGGCCTCGCTCGTTCTAGCCGCCCTTGTCGCCGACGGAGAAACCATCATCGATCGCGTCTACCACATCGACCGCGGCTACGAGCACATCGAAGAAAAATTAAAAGGCGTAGGCGCGCAAATCCGCCGCATCGGCGAAATGTTCCCCAAAAAAAACGCGGCCGCAAAATAGCTCGTGTAGCCCCGGACGCATTCGTCCGGGGACGATGATCTAGTATAAACTCGCTGAGGCATGGAAGAACGTAGCTGCCGGATAGGTTCGATGAGTGCAATCGAAGTGTTATGCCCACTGACTATCAGGAAACTAAATGAGGCTCAAGCCGCAACTTCCCGATCCAATCTCCAGCTTCCCCTTTAGTCATTTGTATACTTTACCTCCGCGCTCAGAATTCATCGCCTTACGGAAACACAGTCTGAAGATCGCGACCGCGGCGACATTGCGATTGAAAATAACAACAACAAAAACGACGCAAAAAAAATCACCGGGGATCACAGAGCATTAGCCCTGCGGTCCCGGTGCATTTTTTTTAACGCGACTACTATTTCGTCTTGCTTATGAAACGCTTACTGAACCATGATCTTGGTTCCGCTGGCATCCAGCGTACCCTTCACGCGAACGCGCTTGCCTTCAAACTTGGCCACGTCCGTCTGGTGATCGATGTCCCACATCTTCCCTGAATCATCCTTCAGCATGTACTTGTCGCCAGATTTCACAACTGTTCCGGTGAACGACTGAGCATCGCCACTCGCTGTCGGGGCAGCTGCCGTTCCCGCGGAAGAACTCGGAGCCTGCGACTGATCCGGAGTCTGCGAAGGCGTCTGTGAAGGAGCCTGAGCGGAAGGCGTTTGAGATGAAGGCGCCTGTGCAGACGGCGTCTGCTGGGTTGCCGGCGGGTTATCCGGCGTCGGAGTCGGCTGGGTTTGCGGCGTCTGCTGCGACGGGGGAGTGTCCGGCGTAGGCGTCGATTGCGTCTGCGGCGTCGATTGATCCGACGGTGTGGAAGTGGTTTGAGCGAACGCGCTGCCCCAGGAGATCATTCCGAATACAACGGCCAGGGTGGCGACAGAAGAGACAGAAGAGAGATAGAATCCGATTTTTCACAATTCCTCCAGGAGCCCAACGGCTCTTCTTCAGTAGTCAGCAAACGAAATGCCGCAAAATCCACTTTTTTCGGCGCCTCCGCGCCGTCGAGTGCATTTGAACGATTTCGCCGGAAAAGTAGGAGAGATCAGCCTCCCTGTCAGGAATGTTTTATCGTCGAATACACTGGATGCTGTAGCCAGGAACTTCCCAGCTCGCGCGGTCGCAAAGCGCGATAGCGAGCATTTCTTTCTCGCTCTCGCGAAAACAATTCCAATTAAAAAGGGACCGCACGTGTGTGCAGTCCCTCGAAATTTCCTCCGAACGCCAAAATCACAGACGGTGAATATCAGCGAAAGCTTTTAATGCCGGCCTCCGCCGCCGCCTCCACCACCGTGACCCCCGTGACGTCCTCCTCCACCACCGCCTCCGGGACGTCCACCGCGTCCGCGCCCGCGACCTCCACCACCCGGGCGTCCACCGCGTCCGCCTCGATCTCCGCCTCGATCTCCACCACGGTCACCGCTGCGTGGCCGGTCGCCGCCGCCCGCACTCACATGCGGTGGCCCGTCACGGTTGAAGTTTGGCTCGTCGGAGGGTTCGTCCGGAAAATCTCCGCCGCCCTCAATCACCAGCGAGCCAGTCAACGCTGGCGCACTCTCCGCCTGCGGAGCAGTTCCCGAATCCGGCGCCGGAGGCGCTTCCCCACCGCCCATCTTCGCCCGCTGCTCCTTCAAAATTGCCTTGCGCGAAAGCCGGATGCGGTTGCCTTCCACCGCCAGCACCTTCACCAGCACCTGGTCGCCTTCTTTCAACTCGTCGCGAACATCTGCGATACGATGCTCCGCCACTTCGCTGATGTGCAGCAGACCATCGGTCCCGGGAAGAATCTCGACGAACGCTCCAAAATCCGCCAGCCGCGTAACCTTCCCGAGATAAGTCTTCCCTACCTCGGCTGTCGCCGTGATGTCTCCGATAATCTGCAGCGCCTTCGCCGCCGACGCCTGGTCGCTCGAAGCAACTTTTACCAGCCCGGAATCTTCCACATCGATCTTCACTCCAGTCTGCTCGACGATGCTGCGAATCATCTTTCCGCCCGGCCCGATCAGGTCGCGAATCTTGTCGACCGGAATCTGCACGGTGTAGAAGCGCGGCGCATAATCGGAAATCTTTTCGCGTCCCGACGTAATCACTTCTTCCATCTTGCCGAGAATATGCATCCGCCCACGCTGCGCCTGCGCCAGCGCCTCGCGCATGATCTGCGAAGTTATGCCGGCAACTTTAATATCCATCTGCAACGCAGTAATGCCGTCTCGCGTGCCGGCAACTTTGAAATCCATATCGCCGTAATGATCTTCCGCGCCCGCAATGTCGGTGAGGATCGCATACTGCTCGCCCTCCTTCACCAACCCCATCGCAACGCCAGCCACCGGAGCCTTCAACGGAACGCCCGCATCCATCAGCGCAATCGAAGCCCCGCAAACCGTCGCCATCGACGACGATCCATTCGATTCCAGAATGTCCGAAACCACGCGCATGGCATAAGGCCACTTTTCTTCCGTCGGAAGCACAGCTGAAATTGCTCGTTCCGCCAGCGCTCCATGTCCAATCTCCCGCCGTCCAGCACCACGCATAAAACCAACCTCGCCAACGGAAAACGGCGGAAAGTTATAGTGGAGCATGAAGCGCTTTTTGGCTTCGCCTTCAAAACCCTCGAGGCGCTGCATGTCATCGCTGGTGCCTAGTGTTGTCGTCACCAGCGCCTGGGTTTCGCCGCGGGTGAAAATCGCGCTGCCGTGAGTTCGCGGCAGAACGCCGGCTTCCACCCAAATTTCGCGAACTTCATCGAACGCCCGCGCATCCGGCCGCCGCTTCTGGTTGATTACCTGCTCGCGGAAGATGCGCTCGCGCAGCGTCTCATAATATTGCGAGAGCTTCTTCTTGGCGTCCTCATCGTCTTCGGGCAGTTCCGCCGCCAGCTTTTTCTTGATCTCTTTCACCAACGCGTAGCTTTCTGCCTTGGGATGTTTCTTGGTATCGAGTGCGTCGGCCACTTCGGCCCCAACACGCTTCTGCAGGTCGTTGTAATACGCGTCATCGAATTGCGGCGGCTCGACCTTGCGCTTCGGCTTTCCGGCCTTCGCCCGCAGATCATTGATCGCTGCGCAGATTTTCTTGATCTCGGTGTGCCCGAACTCGATCGCGTCGAGCACTGTATCTTCTTTCACTTCTTTGGCGCCGGATTCAATCATCACAATGCCGTCGGCCGTCCCGACCACCATAATGTTGACCAGGCTCTCGCGCATCTCGTCGTAAGTGGGATTCACCACAAACTGTCCATTCAGCAATCCCACGCGCACCGCGCCGATGGGGCCGAGAAAGGGAATGTCTGAAAGTGTAAGCGCGCAGGACGCGCCGTTAATGCCGAGTACGTCAGGATCATTATCCGTATCGGCAGAGAGAACGAACGCAATAATCTGCGTCTCGCACTTGAATCCCTCGGCAAACATCGGCCGCACCGGGCGGTCGATCTGGCGGCTGGTAAGCACTTCGCGCTCGCTCATGCGGCCTTCGCGCTTGATAAAGCCGCCGGGAAAACGTCCGCCGGCATAAGTGTATTCGCGGTAATCCACGGTGAGCGGGAAGAAATCAATGCCTTCGCGCGGGTCAAGATTGGCGGTCGCCGTAGCGAGCACAACATTTTCGCCGAGGCGGACAACAGCCGCGCCTCCAGCCTGTTTGGCGAGCTTTCCGGTTTCAAATGAGATTTGTTTGCCGCCGGCGAGATTGACTGTAACGCTAACTGGTTCTGGTTTCATAAATTCATTCCTTTGGAAAGACAGCTTCTAGCTCCAAGCTGTTAGCAATGAGCCGAAACGAAAGCTTGATAAAGGTCGCGCGGGTGCCCCATTTCTCGCGTTCCTTGCGAGAAGTGGGGATTTTGACTTCCTCCCCACAAGGCCGGGTGCCCCATTTCTCGCGCGCTTTGCGCGAGAAAGCTTGCTCTGAGCCCGTCGAGAAGTGGGGATTTTTGACCGATCCCCGAAAAGGCACACGTCTCCCGCAGCACTCCGATGAGAAATGTATGTAGCGCTTGAAAAACGCACGTGTGGAAAATTCCTCGATGCTGGACCGTCTCTCCAGAGACGGACTTCCAGAAATAGCTGAAGGGAAAAGCTTCAATGTTTCAAAGTTTCGAATGTTTCAAGGTCTCTGAAACCTTGAAACGTTTCCACCTTGAAACCTTGCCTTTCCTCTACTTGCGGATGCCGAGTTTCGTGATGACCGTCTTATAGCGCTCGGAATCGTATTTCTTGAGGTAGTCGAGCAAGCTACGCCGCTTGCTGACCAGCATGAGTAGGCCGCGGCGCGAGCCGTGGTCTTTCTGGTGCGTCTTGAAGTGCTCCGTCAACTGGCCAATCCGTTCGCTCAGCAACGCGATCTGAACTTCAGGGCTCCCAGTATCGCTGGGATGCGTGCCGTACTGGTCAATGAGGGATTTCTTGTGCTCTCTGGCTAACACTTGCCTGGTGCACTCCTGTCTTTAATCAATTGTCTATGTGACGTTTAGAGAATATCACGCGGGCGCGCAGCAGGTAAAGGCGCGTTGCCGAACTCTTACGAAAGCCCCCGCACAAACTCAGAGAGCATTCGCGATTGGATTCTTTAATGTCTTCAAGATGCCCAGGATAAGAGAGTCTGTATCAGAAATTATCACGACACGAAGTCTCCTATTGAAACCAACCCTCCGATTTCAGCCGATGCCACGCGTTTATGATTCGCTGTGGCGCGAAGGTCCTGCGCTTATGCTCATTCCAAGAATGAACGGCGCTTGTTACGTTGTCCGGCTTCATACGTCCCTCTGTAACAGAATCGTGCACCACCACCCAATGAACAGTCGACAATAATTCCAAACCGTACGGGGTTTCATACCCCTCAATCAATGACGTGACCCGCTCAAGCCGTCGCTGTGTGTCGGCTTCATTGGCGAGGAAGTTTGCCGCTTCCTCTACAGCATCGGAGTATAGCTCGAGCGAAACATCGCGGCTCCGGTCCCCGTAACCCCTGACAAAATGCCCCTCTATTGTTTGCAAGACATGATGGAGATTTTCTGCATAAGGGCCATACTGCTGTTTCTCAAACTTAAATCGCAACGGTTCTCCAGCCTCTTGCATGAAGTAGGCTAATTTTTGGATCTCCAAAAGTGTTAGACGATATTCGGGGAGCACGTAACGGCTCAGTACCTCCAAGATGACCGCCCGTCCCATAGTCATATTGGGCCGCTTTGTAGCAATCTTCATTTCTACCGCCTTCGGTGCGCCTTCGGGGTAGAACAATTGCACATTTACATCGGGTAGTTCGGAGAAGGCCTGTGCGATCAGTGGACGGACTTCGCTCCAATCCAAACCACCATTGCCGCACCCGAGCGGAGGCACCGCTATGGACTTGACGCGTTCCTTCCTAACTACTTCAATCAGAGCTTTGAGTCCAGACTCAATGTCCTCGATTCTTGACTTCCCCTTCCAATGCCTCTTTGTAGGGAAATTGATTATGATTCGGGGATTGTTCGCCCGATGGAATACGAACATTTTGCCGATCCGTACGTCTCCACGCTTGCACGCGGCTTCATAGGCGACATAGTTGTCGGGAAAGGCCAATTTGAATTGCAGAGCTATCCCCTTGCCCATTACGCCAACTGTATTCACCGTGTTAACTAGGGCTTCCGCATCTGTTGCGAGAAGGTCCCCATCTGCGCGAAAAACCATTCAGTAGTACCACCCTTGTCTAATTTCAACCGGCGGTTTCTTGCCATCCAAAATTTTCTGTACCTTTTGCGCAGTGGCAGTATTGCACACGCCGATTTCGGAAACCAGCTTCCAGGGGAAAAAGTGGTGGACCAAGAATTCTGCTTCTCGACGGCGACATCGGTCTGGGTACTCAGGCCGGTCGAACCAGAATTTGGAGCCCATTAATGGCCAATCAATCTTGTTCAGGTCTGCGAAATCATCGAAAAAGTCCGTATAGTCCATCACCGCGTGCCCCTCGGTAAAAACCCAACTCAACCCTTCGGCGTCCACCGTTTCCGTGGACGACACTAAATGGACGATTGGCTCTTGACCTCTCGTGTAACCTTCAACATTACCCTTGTTAATCGTGAAGAGCATCGGCGAGCGGGGTGCGAAATAAAAAGGAACGTAATCAGCAAGCACCCCACCAGGGCCGAGCGGAACTCTCTTCCTGAGCCTCCGTTCCTTAATTCTCACTGAATGTTCTTGGCATCGCGGTCGCAGAGCAACCCGCCTTCCTTAATAATCCCTGGAAGATTATCAACCGACGTAATGTGATAGATAGGCGGCACGGCTGTCGAATCTTAACTTAACAGACGATTCCCAGCCTCGATTTTCACACGTTACCACGCTTCGCCGTCCATTCGCCATAATGTAATTCATGGGGCTCCCCAAAACAGTTACGCTGGTTGCCCCATCCTTTCGCGCCCTTTGCGAAAGGGTGGGAACCACGGGCGCCGACGCTCACGCCCGCCGAAGCTCATCCAGCATGCGCTGTCTTAAGAATGCGGTTGGCGCGGGTCTGATATCCCTTGCCCGCCTTCTTCAGCCAGGCGACCACGTCGGCATCGAGCCGCATCGACCCCGCCTGTTTCACGGGGCGATAGAACCTGCCCCGCACCGCGTCTCTCCACGCGCTAGGCGGAAGTTCCTGGATATCGGAGGTGTCGATCTGTAACTAAGAACGTGGAGAAAACTGGAAGGACAACCCATGGCTCGGACGCAAAGAAAGCCCTGTCATTCCGACCGGAGCCGGAGCGAATGCGACGGCGGAGTGGAGGAATCTGCTTTTCGACCTCCGCCACGGACGCCGACGCTCACGCCGCCGAATCTCATCCAGCATGCGCTGTCAGTGGTATCGCGGCGGTTTCCTCCATCGGACGTTCTTGGTCGGGATGCTCCGTCTCCGGAGACCGCACATAGTCCACCTTTTGCAGTGTTGAGCTGGCAACGTCGAAGGTCTTCACGCAGGGAGTTCCGTCGAGAAGTTCTCCGAGAATCTTCAGGGCCTCGGGATAGCAGTTGGAGCTGTAAGCCCGTGCATTACATTCCCCATCCCAGAAGCTGATGGTGGCCACTTCACTGCCGTCCGGCACAGCCAGTGTGATCAAGTCCAGGAACCCGGGCTGCTGGCGCAACCACGGGACGAGTTCGGCCTCCATGAGACGCACAAATTCTTTGAGCGAGTCCCTCTTCAGAAGAACTGCGACCTTGCGAGCGAACATGTTTCACCTCCCGCGCGGGAGTGGTTCCTTGCGATAAACCATCCGCACGACATCACTTGATGAAATAGTGCAGTTTGCCGGGGAGCCGTTACAAAAGCAGGTTAGGAAGGGAAACTTAGAAGGGCAGGCAGAAGGGACAAGGCGTGTGGCCCATTCAAGCCCGCTTTGGCTTGAGTGGGTGGGTGATTCAGCTAAGGCCAGTTCGACCAAATCTTTTCCACAGCCTTCCACAGAAAAAATCCATTTCGTGTGACGCCCAACCTTGACTGAGGATTTCAGAACGCGCAAGCTCGCTCCATGCGTGAGGGCTCTCCCATATTCGATTTGTTACTGCCACCCATTAAATGGTTTCGAAACGAAGCTAAGTCCTTATTCCAGAATATTTTAGCCACAAGTCCTGATGGCTCAAGATTTTGCCCGGATCGGCTCATATCTGGAAACGCCAACTCCAATGAAATGAGGATTTTAGGGCGATAAGTGCAAAAAATGTTGGGTGGTAAGGTACCGGATCCTCCACAGGTTGTCATTCCGACCGGAGCCGGAGCGAATGCGACGGCGCAGCGGAGGAACCTGCTTTAACCCCCGCCATGAGGAACAGCCCTCTCTGCAGTCCAGCGGACGCCGACTGGGCTAGTGCACCTCAGAGTTGGCTTTCGGGGTTCATTGCGCTGTGGCACTGCGATGCTATACGGCACCCGTCGGATGCTGGTGGGCCCTACTCTTTCAATCCCATCCTGCGAAGCAGGCTTTCATAGCGGGGATCAGAGCGCAGATTGTCGATTCGCAAATCGGCCTTCAGATACCATGAGATGTCCAACGATTTCTCCTGATACGCTTTTTCAAGGAACTTGAAGGCTGAGTCGTTGTCACCGAGCGCGGCATAGACGGTTGCAATCAAGTAAGGCGAAACATAAACTTTGGTCGATCGTTGCTCTAGGTCTCGCAGCATCTTCTGAGTTTCAGCGCGTCTGCCGAGGCCCGCGTAAGCGTGGGCCAGGGCCGCGATCGCATCCTGATCGCCGCCTGACAACTCGACTGCTTTCTGATATTCCGCGATCGCCTGCTGTTGTTTTCCGGTCCCCTCGTAGCCCATGCCGAGATAAAAATGCTCAAACCATGCATTGGGATTTAAAGCCATTCCTCTGCGGCTTGCCTCGACCAGTTTGTCGAAATCGCGCAGTTGAAATTCAACCCCCGATTCGGTCAGGAATGAACTAACGCTGGTATCCAACTCCAGGCTCTTGACCATTTCCGCCTCAGCCTCTGACCGTCGCCCCCAGAAAGCGAGGTATAAAGCTCGATCCTCATGGGCGCAACTGTAACTCGGCACCAAAGCGACAGCCTGGTTCAGCTGTCGTTCGGTAGCATCCCAGTCCCAGCTGTACCGCCAACTTAACACCCCGAGCGCGTCGTACGCTTCGCCGACACTGTCATCCAGCGCCATCGCATGCCGAAGTGCCTCTTCCGCTTGCCGGTAAGCGGTTTCTGCCGGCATCTGCCGGAAAATCGCCAGATAGAGGTAAGTCTCGGCCAGCCCCGAGTAAGCCGGTGCGAATCCTGGATCCTTTCGCACCGCCTCTTCGAAATAGGTCTTCGCCATGTTGAGAGGCTGCGCCATCGTGAACATGTTCGAGAAGTAATAACGTCCCCTCACGTAAGCATCGTAAGCTTCCGGATTGACCGGCCGGGCCGTCCGAAAACGAGCCTGCAGTTGCGGCGTAAGCTGCGCCCGCACCTGCTGCGCGATCGCCTGCGCCACTTCACTTTGCAGGCCCAGCACGTCTCCCAGGTCACGGTCATAGGTCTCGGCCCAAAGATGTTTGTCGGTGGGACCGTACAGCAACTGCGCCGTGATTCGCACTCGTTGCCCCGAACGCGTTACCGATCCTTCAACAATGCCATCGACGTTCAGTTCCCGGGCAATCTCCGGCAGGCTCTTGCTCGTGCCCTTGTAGCTCATTACGGAAGTTCGCGAGATCACGCGAAGGGTGCCGATCTTGGCCAGGTCCGTAATCAGCTCATCGGTCATCCCGTCCACGAAATATTCCTGCGCCGGATCCCCGGAAAAATTAGCCAGCGGCAATACCGCGATGGAGCGCACAGGGGGTGTGGCAGTCGCGCGACGCGAAACAGTGGATACCAAAATTAGAACGATCGCGATCGCAACCACCAGCAACGGCACAGCGACGAGCATCTTGCGAGGTCTGCTTCGAACCGGAGCCACCGGCGTTTCACTGAATTGCTCGTTTGGCCGAGACGGTGCGGGTTCCTCAGTGCCAACTCTTTCGACCGTGCCGATAAATCTGTATCCCCTGCGGGGCAAAGTCTCGATATAACGCGGAGTACCTGCGGAATCTCCCAGAGCTTCGCGAATCCGCGCGATGGCGTTGTGCAGGCTGTGGTCAAAATCGACGAAGGTTTCGGCGGGCCAGACCTGCGCTCGAAGTTCTTCGCGGGTGACCAGCTCGCCCGCGCTATTTAGCAACGTCGCCAGTACCTGGATCGGTTGGCCCTGCAGGCGCAGCTTCTCGCCGGCCTTGCGCAGTTCGCCGGCCCGAACATCAAGCTCAAAATCGTCAAAGCGCAGAACCCGCGGGGCTGGAGGCGCTACCAACATACGAACTCTCCAATAAAGGTCTCAAGGCTACCACATTCCCGGCACTTCGGCTTTCCTCAAGATGCCGCTAAATCGAAGTTCTTCTTGGGGTTATCCGATGGAGGAAATTTTGGGGAACGAAGGAGGTCGCAAGCATTGATCGCACTCTGGTTCGGTGGGAAATTGGCCGCGTCGAGTCGACCGCCGCAAGCGATCGCGGCAGACAATTTCAACGATGAACGATTAAAGGAACAATATGACACCGATCTCACATCTGCTGCAAAAATCGATCTTACGAATCCTCAGTTTGACTTTGCTTAACAGCCTCGTCCTTGCCGCGCCACTGCTCGTCGCACAGGAGGACCACAATCCTGCGGATCACTCAGATTCTTCCTCAGCGAAGCTGGTGCAACTGGTTCGCGAAGGAACGCGCCAGTACATCAACGTCAACAACGCCACCGCTGCCGGCTACGGACCATTTCTCGGTTGCGTCGCCGGCACCGACCATGGGGCCATGGGCATCCATTATGTCAACGGTACCGTGCTGGGGAATCTCACCCTCGAGCCCTCGCAACCCGAGGCGCTCATCTACGAGCCATCCGATGGCAAGCTGACCCTGGTAGGCGTCGAGTTCATTCTGGACTCGGCCAGTTGGCTCGCCAAACACAACAACACGCCTCCGGTGCTCGAAGGGCAGGTGTTCAATTTCGTCGGCGCACCGAATCGCTTTAACATTCCTTCGTTCTTCGAGCTCCATGTCTGGGCCTGGCGCGATAATCCCCAAGGCGCATTCGTGGACTGGAACAACCACGTAAGCTGCGACGGCCAATAACAGCGCCCGATAGTTCGAGAAGCGGAAGTAAGCGCCGCTTCTGCCCGAATGCCGGTAGCCCCACCCCTTCGCGCTCTTTGCGAAAGGGGCGGGGCAAGGCGCCTCAAATTGCGGCCAACAGCCGTCTTCTATTTCTCATCCCAACTGAGCGCACTCGTTCACTACGCGAAAAATCCGTTGGAGGAGAACTGAAATGAAGGCCCCTTTTCTCATTGGTCGCTTACTGTTCGCGGGATTTTTTATTAATAGCGGCGTCAGCCATCTGCAAAATCGCAAGTCCATGGCGGCCTACGCACGCGCTAAAGGCGTGCCCCAGCCGGAGTTGGCGGTGACCCTGTCTGCCGTACCGCTGTTGCTGGGAGGCGCGAGCATATTGCTTGGCGTGAAACCGAAGCTGGGCGCAATGGCACTGCTCGGGTTCCTGGCGGGAGTGTCGCCCGTCATGCACGACTTCTGGCGCGACGAAGACCCCGACACGCGCATGAACAACATGATTATGTTCATGAAGAACATGGCACTGGCAGGCGGAGCGCTGGCGCTGATGGGCGTCGAGGAGCCGTGGGAGGCGAGCGTTCCCGTCGGCCAACCGAGCCTGATGAAGCAGGCGCGAAAAGCAGTGCGCCGCATCGCCGCTTGATTTTTTGCCTGGTCATTTTTCGACGTAACGATCGTCCGAATGATATTTGTGAGCCCGGGTGTCTACAGCGAAGTGTGATGAACTGTGGACACCCGAGTTCTTTTCACTCGTCATCATTATCGTTGCCCCTATAATTTCCGCTCATGGACCGGCTTCTGTCTGCGACCCGATGGTTATTCGATTCGGAGCAGGGCGCAGCCGACCGCCTGATTCCCCGCTGGCTATTCCTGCGGGCGCTGGGCGCGATTTATTTTTCCGCATTCTTCTCGCTTGCGTTTCAGATCCGCGGCTTGATCGGGCCGCAAGGAATTCTTCCCGCCAATGAATATCTGCAAGCGGTAGCGCATTCGCTGGGGCACGCGCGCGGCGTGTGGTTCGCCCCCAGCGTTCTGTGGCTTTCCAGCGGACCGCACATGCTGACGGCGCTGTGCTGGGTGGGAATGATCGCTTCCCTGCTGTTGGTTGTGAATGTGTGGCCGCGCGGAATGTTGGTGATTTGTTTCGTATGCTTTGTTTCGTTCGTAAGTGCGGCGCAGGATTTTTCAGGTTATCAGTCGGACGGGATGCTGCTGGAAGCGGGCTTCATTTCTCTCTTTTTTGCGCCGCGCGGATTCCGGCCAGGACTTGGGCGTTCGTCGCCGCCCTCGCGCGCCAGTTTATTTCTGCTGCAGTGGGAGTGGTTCCGCATTTA
Organism: uncultured Acidobacteriaceae bacterium; assembly: GCA_963801885.1. GTDB lineage: Bacteria > Acidobacteriota > Terriglobia > Terriglobales > Acidobacteriaceae > Sulfotelmatobacter. The sequence continues at coordinate 386,544 of CAWDGL010000004.1, read as the reverse complement.
TTTCGAATCGGGAGTCGCAAAGCTTCTTGGCGGCGATCCGGAATGGCGAAACTTCACCGCGATGGACGAGTATTACCAGAACGGTCCGCTGCCCACGTGGATTGGCTGGTATGTGCAGCATTTGCCGCACTGGTTTCATGCATCGACTGTAGTTGCCACGCTGGCGCTGGAGTTGGCTTTGGTCTGGATGTTATTTCTTCCGCGGCGCTGGCGCCTTGCGTGCTTTTTGATTGTGACGCCGTGGGAAGTCGGCGTGATTCTCACCGCGAACTATACCTTCCTGAATTATCTTGTGCTGACACTCGGCGTGCTCTTGCTGGATGATCGCTTTGCGCTGCGATTTTTTCCTGAACGCTGGAAAAACAATTTCTCGACCGTCGCGACGTCGCAAGATCCAACGCAATCCTCGACATACACCTCGGGTCGCTTCCGCCGTTCTTTGAAAGTTGTAAAGCTGTCGCTGGTGGGCATCGTTCTCAGCTGGATTTTTTATGCGACTACGGCGGAGCTGATCTGGATGTTTGGGGAAGTTCCGCTGCCGACGTCGCCGGTCGCCGTGCTGGAACCGCTTCGCATCGCCAATCGTTACGGGCTGTTTGGCATCATGACGCGCGGCCGATATGAAATCGAGTTTCAGGGATCGGACGATGGCAAGACCTGGCTGCCGTATCCGTTTCGCTATAAACCGCAGGCCTTGGATAAGGCGCCGGGCATTTATGCGCCTTACCAGCCGCGCTTCGACTGGAATCTTTGGTTCGCCTCGCTAGGCTCGTGGCAGGATTACTCCATTGTGCCGCGAACGGAAGTGCTCCTGCTTTCGAATGACAGGGATGTTCTCAATCTATTTGCCGGCAATCCGTTTCCGCGCCAGCCTCCGAAACAGGTGCGCGCCGTGCTGTGGCAGTACTGGTTTACGACGATGCCGGAAAAGCGCACCCAGGGCTTGTGGTGGCGGCGTCAATATGTGGGATTGTACGCGCCGACTCTGGCGCGCGAGACGGATGGGTCGATCCACGGAGTCGATTGGTCAACGGTTGGTCCGCGCGAGTGAAAGGGCCACCACTTCTGTTGCCTCCGGAGTCAGTTGAACCATTACGCCCGCAGGTTAGGAAGGCATTTGTCAGCGCCAGATGCCATATATTCCATCGCGGCGGAGACTTGTCACATGCACAGGCGCAGCGGGCGTTTTCTAACGTGCCGTTTTGCGAGGAAGGCGCCCTCGAGGTGCTTGCCGTTCAAATTGATTTCGTACTTACCGGAGATGTGCTTTGGCTGAGCGTCTTGTTTATCCGTTGTGTCTATCCATACTCTGCCATTGGCGATGCTCTCGCACTTGCCGTCGGGGACGCATCCGTCACGAAAGACGTAAATGTCGGACCACTTCCCCTGTCCGAGATAACGACCGCCGATTGTGCCCAATAGCGAAAACAAAACCAGTTTTCCCGAAGCAGCACTATCGATCTTGGCGAGGAAGATTCCGACACCATCGCAATACACCTCAAAGTGACCGGTGGCGGTGGCCACAGAAGGCAAAGCCATAACCAAGAGGATGACAAGGCTGGGAAAGAGTCTTCGCAGCGGTTTGGAAGTGCCCACGATGCAAGTCTACCGGAGAACCTCCGCGTGCAAAAGTGTTGTGCTCAGCAGGCAACTCGAATGCGAGTGCTCAGTTCCACTAGTGAGAAATTGACGATGCGCCTGCAACGCCGAGGATGAAAAATCGCCCGGTGGCAATAGCCGTTCTGAATGATTCGACGACTAATTGGCGCGAAGAGGGTTGAATGCGAGTTACGCTGCTGGCATCGAAGCTGCCGAGCGAAGCCATTGTTCCATTTGCGTGTGGTCGACCAATCCTGCTTGTTGGATGACGGGACGACCGGCATAAAGAACGAGAAAGTTCGGGATGCCACGAACGTTGAAGCGGGCCGCGAGTTGTGGATGGCGCTCGGTGTCAACCTTAAGAACGACGGCATGGCCGGCCATCTCCGCTGCGGTGCGGGCAACCTCGGGCGCGGCCATGCGGCAAGGACCACACCATGCCGCCCAGAAATCGACGAGCACTGGGACGCGCGCGTTTTGCGTGATTTCGTCAAACTGCTCGGAGTCGACTTCCAAGGGTTCGTTGACCGGCGGCAAGGAGGACTTGCAGGCTCCGCAACGCCCGGTATCGGCGAGATGTTGGGCGGGAACTCTGTTCTTTTGTCCGCAGTGGGTGCAGGTTCGCACAACCGGCATAGGCGTTCTCCTTTACGCGTACTACTTCGGCACGTTAGGTTGGCGCTTGGTCACTGCGAGCGCCATCCTCCGCGCGTTTATTTTACCGTTTGCGTCGGGCTTCTGTAAGGAACATTGGCGGAGGTGGCTCTCCCATGGTCGTATTTACGGGAGGTCCCTCCCGCTGCTGAAGTACGCCGCCGCTCGGGATGACGCCTCGTCTGGAAAGGCTAAAAAATGGCTGCAGATGGCCTGATTTCGCCGGTTCCGATGCGGTTCCTCTACCTCGCTGCACTTCAGATGACAATCTTTTCACAGTATGGTGGACGGAGGAATGGTGTATGATCCCTCGGCGTTTTTTAAGGTTAAAGGAGATTCCGAATGAACCTGGTGAGCGGGGAAATTCGGACCATCGAGCAACGGGAGACCTCCGCTAAAAGTGATCATGGTTTTTCCGCATTCATTTCCCGCCTGGAAAAAAGCGCGCGGCGTTTCTGCCGGGTTTTGGATCGAAGAGCCATTGGGTTTCTTGCCGGCTTCTCGCTTCTGTATTTCATCGCCAGCGTCACGCTCGCCTACTGGAAATTGATGTGGTTTGATGAACTCTGCACTTACTACATTGCGGCTCTTCCCAGTGCAGCGGCGATTTGGTCGACGCTGGCATCGGGTACTGGGCCGATGCCGCCAAGTTTTTACCTGCTCACGCGTTTCTCGCAAGGGTGGTTGGGCTCGAGCCATGTCGCCATCCGCTTTCCCGAATTAATAGGCTTTCTCGTAGCGAGCTTATGTCTTTTCCACTTCATACGCCGGCGGACCAATGCGCTGTGCGGACTTATCGGAATGTTGACGTTGTGGGTTACGGGAGCATATCCCTTCGCCTATGAGGCGCGTCCGTATGGGCTTGTGCTTGGCTTCTGCGGGATTGCGCTGGTTTGCTGGCAAACCGCGACAGAAAATGTGGTGCGACGAAGTTGGCCGCTGTTGGGTCTGTTCGCAGCCTGTGCAGGCGCAGTCGCAAGTCACTACGGCGCGGTGATGCTCATCTTTCCGCTGGCGCTGGGGGAACTGGTTCGCTCCATTTCGCGAAGAAAAGTGGACTGGCGAGTCTGGATCGCTTTTTGCGGGGCAGGTCTGCCACTGCTGATTTTTCTGCCTCTGCTGCGCGCGAGCGTTAGCCCTTATGGCCTGGCGATGTCTACGCATCCTCGGCCTAGCTCGATACTGGATTGCTACACTGACCTGTTATCGACGGCTGGGACTCCGTTGACAGCGATTCTTTGCGTGCTCGCAATCTGGCGCGCGGTACGAGCGCGGGGAATCTCGACCGGTCAGGTCAGCGCCGGTCAGGTCAGCGCCGGTCAGGTCAGCACCGGTCCCACCAGCCGTTTACGCTCGATGCCCTTATGAGAAATTGCGGTTGCGATCGGATTCCTGCTGCTTCCGGCGATCGGTGTGATGCAGGCGGTATTCGTCACCGGCCAAATTGCGCCGAGATATGTACTGCCTCTGGTGATGGGATTTGGCATCCTGGTCGCGCTACTCGTTTATGAAAACTTGCGCGACGACGCGGTCGGCGCCCTGCTGATCGCCGCGCTGCTCCTCGCGGGTTGGGGATCTCACGTGGGACGCGAATACTTTAGGCTCAGGCCCGCGTCGGATCGCGTCCAGGCATTCTACCGAGCGGCCGCGGAGCAACCGGGTGGGTTGCCCATAGTCATCAATAACGGCAACTGGTATTTTCAGCTCACGCACTATACTCCCGTGGAATTCTCCTCGCGATTGTTTTATCTGATCGATCCTGACGCCGCGAGAAAATATAAAGGGACCGACAGTGTTGATTTGAGTCTGCTGGGGTATGCCCGATTTCTTCCGCTTAACCTGCGCCCAGCTGGGGCGTTCCTTCGAACTGGGCGTCCTTTCTTGCTGGACGCGCCGCCGGACGGCTGGCTTTTGCCCGTGCTACAAAATGAAGGCGCGAAGATTGAGTTGGTGACTGTTGCGGGCGGTCGTACGCTGTACCGAGTCGAACCGAAGCAACTTGGAAACAGTAATTAACGCGACCCGCAAGGCGATGGGTGCTGGCCTCGATTCAGTTTCTGCTAATCCGATTTCCGCTCGCCCTGTTTCTGTTTAACTCATTTCTGCTAGCTCAGTCTCGACAACGCCATTTTTGCGGCGTGGTAGCCGCACATGCCGTGAACTCCACCGCCGGGAGGAGTAGAGGCGGAACAGATGTAGACATCGCGCGCGGAAGTTGCGTAGTGTCGCGCCGTTGGCCTGAAGATAAACTGACGGATATCCATGACGCCACCGACGATGTCGCCGCCGACGAGGTTCGCGTCCATCGTTTCTAAATCGGCGGGAGAGAAAACGCGGCGCGCCAGAACGCAGTCGCGAAAGCCGGGAGCGAAACGTTCAATCTGATTCTCCAGCCTTTCCAGCATGTCGAATGTGGAACCGTTCGGAACGTGGCAATAAGCCCATGCCGTATGCTTCCCTGCAGGCGCGCGCGAAGGATCGAACAGACTTGGCTGCGCCAGCAGCACAAATGGACGTTCCGCGGGCTCTCCATTGCGTACAGCTTTTTCCGAAGCGGCAATCTCTTCAAAACTGCCACCCAGATGTACGGTGGCGGCTTGCAAGCACTCCTGTGCTTTCCATGGGATCGGCGAGCTTAATGCGTAATCGACTTTGAAAGCGGCGGCTCCGTAGCGGAATTGTTCCAGCTTGCGCTTGTAGCTGGCAGATAATTTTTCGCGTCCGACTTCAACCAGCTGCCGGGGTGTGAGATCGCAAAGAAAAAGATCATAGTTTTGCAAGGCCGCCAAATTATCTACGGGAGATGAGGTTTTTATTTGGACTCCGCGAGTTGAAAGGAGCGAGCAAAGCGAATTTGTAATCGCCTGGGCGCCGCCGCGAGGGATGGGCCAGCCGACGACGTGGGCCGGAATCACCATGAGCAATGCGAAAGCAGCGCCTAAGGGTTCGTCGAAATTTAGAAATGAGTGAGCCGCCAGGCCAGCGAACAGGGCACGGGTTCGCTCGTCATGGAAGCGGCGAGCCAGGCTCCGCGCCGACTGCACCGCGAGCAGTCCAAAGCGGGCCATCAAGAATGGATGACGAGGAGTAAAGGAAACTGGACGCAGCACTGCAGGAGCAAGTTCAGTCCAGCGTCCGACGAATGGATGCATGAGGCTCTCCCATGCGTGGCCGTCGGTGCCGAGCGACTTTGCGGTTTCTCCCAGATCGCGATACAACGTCACCGCGGTGCCGTCGTCCAACGGATGAGCTAGAGCGGCAGGTGATTGAATCCACTGCAAGCCGTAATCGCTTAAAGGCAGGGACGAAAAAAACGGCGAGCCCGCGGCCATGGGATAAACTGCCGAACCGAAGTCATGCCAGAAGCCGGGCAACGTCAGCTCAAGGGTGCGCGCGCCGCCGCCGGGAGTAGGCTGGGCTTCCAAAACATCGACCTGGAGGCCGGCCTGGGCCAGAACGATTGCCGCTGCCAATCCGTTGGGACCCGCGCCAATTACGCATGCCTTGCGGGTCATTATGATTCACCCCTTGATTCGCCCCATAATCCACCCCGGGATTCGCCCGGCAATTCACCTTGAGATTCTCTCTGTGATCCACTCGGCATGGCGGTCATCGATTTGTGCGGAAGGTTTCTGTTCGTTATCGATTGAAGGGTACTCCTGAAGCGCTAAAGTGTACCGCAGATGGGGGTCTAATTTAAGGTTTTGCGCTGAATCTTGCGGTGACCACCGAATTCCCGAGCAGTTCTGCAAATAGGGCGTATGATCTAGTGGATGCCCTATATCACGGAACATCTCTCCAGCCTTCGCCAGGAAATCGCCGACTTGCGAAACCTGAACGCCCGTTTCACGGAAAAGAGCGGGCACAACGCCCTCGATCAGACGGCTCTAGAGTTGCGCACCAGCCGCCTGCGCGAGATTAAACAAGAACTGTCCAACATGTTGAATCGTCCCGACGATCCTAAAGTTTGGTGGGAGCGGTCTCGCAGGCAACAGCAGGCGTAAACAGCGGGCTAAAGCTGGCAAGCCGGTGTCCACGTTTCGTCATTGGTTTTTCGAAACGTGGGCTACCGCATTTCTGAAATCTCCAACCCAATTATTTCAAGCTAATCATTTCGCGGGTGCGGCTTCGCCATGCACTCGCAAATCCTTAAACGATTTCCCGGTTTTTAGGCGGTGGGGAAAACTCTTTTCGTAGCTCGCCAGGCCCGGGCAGATCACGTGATGTACGCCACTAAATCCGAAGGTTTGCATCTCATTCATCGCATCGTCGGCTGACCAACCTTGTTCCGCTATGCGATAGGCGGCTACAGCCATACCGGTGCGATCGTTGCCGAGCCGGCAATGCACGAAGACTTTCTTCTTCGGGTTTTCGTCAATTAATTCCAAGAATTTTGCAAACGGCTTGTCGCTGGGAAAAGGACAGTGCCAGGAGATTGAAACGTATTGCATGCCTGCCTTTTGCACTGCAGCTTTCTCGCTTTTGTTTCGTCCGCCACGCATATCGACCACAATGCCAACGCCCATCCTTTTCAGCGATTCGATTCCAGCGCGTCCAGGCTGCGCGCCGCGGTAAAGCTGGGGACTGACCTCCGCAAAATCCGAAATCCCGTTTACTTTTTGACGCGTTGCAATGGGAGGGTGCGCAGGAGAATTGGACGCATTCCGCACCTGCTGCGGCACGGCGGTGAGGAAGGATGTTGAGATCAGAAGCAGGGCGGCCGCGGCCTTGGCTATTCCAATCCTGGTGAGTTCAGTTTTGGCCATTGCAGCTTGCATGTTTGGCGAGTTTGCGTTCACGGAAAGAGTTGGATGCGTCTATGGGTGCAGCAGGGTTGTCGTGGAGCGCATGCTACAGCGCTTGCTACAAGGATCGGATCGAGTTCCTTCCGAAATCATTAGTCATGAAATCATGCGCGAGAGAATCATAAGAAGCTTAAAAATCACTGGCTCAAGCGGATCGCCAGTTGCCGCTCTGGCTGCGTCATCTCGCCCCACAGCTTTTGCAGATCCGCGTTCACGGATTGATTGCCGGGATCTTTGCGCAGGGCCATGGCGAACCATCGATAGGCCGTCGGAAGATCGTGGGGAGTGCATAAACCCGCGGAATAGAGCGCTCCCATCTCGATCATCGCCCGGGCATTCGCTTGCGCGGCGGCGGGCTTCAGCAGGCGCATGCCACGGTCGCAATCCTGGGTAACGCCGCGCCCATAAATATAATTCTGCGCTTCGGTCACGGGATCGGCTTTGGGCGCGACGGCGGCGTGAGGCTTGGGTACGGCGGCTTTGGGCTTTAGAGTTGCGGGCGGAGCGGCCGTTGGGGCTGGCTGTGTTTCTGCCGTGTTGTCGGTGGCTGCGGAAGGGCTTGGCGAATCCGGCGACGGACTCGAGGTGTCGGAAGATTCAGCTCCGTCCTGAGTTTGCTGATCTGGCGTCTGCAAGCTTGGGGTTTGCTGAGTTGGCGCGGGTTGGTCTGGCTTCGCCGGAGTGCTTGCCGCTGCGGCCGGTGTCGCTGCATTGCCGACGGGAGCACCAGTAACCGGGGGATTCGCGGAAGTAGAATCTGGCGCGGGCTTCGTGCCAGTCGGCGCGGTGGCTTGTGGCGCCGACTCTGAGGAAGAAGTGGTTGACGATGGTGATGAAGATGGAGCCGGTGACGGCGCGGCTGCGGTTGTTGACTGCGCAGGAGTTGCTGTCGTATCTGTCGCGTCCGAATTTTGATCGGTTGCCGCTGGTTTGTCGGGTCCCGAGTGCAGCCACGGGAGTCCTTGATTCTTCCACCGCAGATATCCAAAACCCAGGGCTAGCGCCAGAGCGATCAAAGTTAAGAAGACGATTGCCGCACTGCCGCGTTTCGGCTCTTCTTCATCTTCGAGTAAATAATCGACATCGCCGGTGCCGGAATGCGGATCGGTGCTCAAACTTGCCCGCTTGCCCGGACCGTTTAATCCAGCGTCGTTTAATCCCAGAAACGACGGGCCGCTAATGAATGGCTCCTGAACTATTGGCTCAGATTTTTCCGGCGCAAGCGCCGCTGGCCGGGAAGTGGATGAGTCTTGCGACCTGGCGGAGGCTGATGCCGCCGCAGCCGCAAGAGGCGGGGCAGAACGCGTCGCCGATGGAGCGGCAACCGTCGTCTTGTGCGAAACCACACCGGGCGCTTTCGGCGGAGCCGCACCCGGCACCCTGGGCGAAGCGGCAGCCAACGGGGCCGTTACCGCTATGGGCGTGGGGGAGAGTTTCGCGCCGCACATTCCGCAAAAGCGGTTCTCCTCCGAATTTTCGTTGCCGCAACGCAGGCAGCGCACCATTCCTCCTTGGCTCCTATCTATAGAGTACGATATTTTGCCGGTTGGATGCAGCAGGTTCGATGCACGAAGGAGCGCTATGGGAGTATGTGAAAAAGGCCTTCCTTGTGGCTGATTGGCTAGCTAAGGGACGCCAAATGGCGGGATTAGGCCTGGTGGCTCAACGCTCTGCCGCAGCCACTCTGGCGATGAGTGCAGCCAATCGAGGGGAACAAATCGATGCCAACCGGGGTCTAAAGAACTACCGGAGAATCATGTGTAGGCGCCCGTGCTAAAGGCCCGCGTGTACGTCGCGCATCAGCGCGACTGCTAGAAGATATTCGCAGATCGATGGAGGTTCCAATGAAGTGGCACTTCGCGGCGTCTCTGATTTTGATTTCATTCTCGTCGCTGACACTCGCGCAGGAGACTGATTCTCCACGCGATGTTTCCAGCGCTGAAATGGCGAGCCAGATCGTAAAGAAAGTCGCGCCTGTCTATCCCGCTGAGGCACGGCGAGCGCGCATTCAGAGCACAATCGTTCTCAAGGTGGAGATCAGTAAAACGGGAGATGTCGAACAAATTCAACTCGTGAGCGGACACCCCATGCTCGTGCCCGCTGCCATTGGTGCGGTGAAGCAGTGGAAGTACAAACCGTATCTGTTGAACGGAGAACCTATCGATGTTGAAACCAGAGTGACGGTGAACTTCACGCTAGCCGGCACTCCGCCGGCAGAGGGCGTGGCCGGCGATATGCCGGGAGGGATTCCGGCTGAAGAGCCAGGAGGAATCGTTTCGAATACTCCTGGCGACGCAGATCACGGTGGGGTTTCTCAGCGCGTGCGTGTGTCGCGAAGTGTGATGGCCGGCCTTATCACTGCCAAGGTACCTCCCGAATATCCTGCGGACGCCAAGCAACAACGTATTCAGGGCGTAGTTTGGATGAAAGCGATTATCGACAAAGAAGGGAATGTTGCCGATCTTCAGCTCATCAGCGGGCATCCGTTGCTTGCGCCTCCTGCCTTGGAAGCCGTCAGGCAATGGAAATACAGGCCGTATTTACTGAACGGAATGCCGATTGAGGTAGAGACGCAAATCCAGGTGAACTTTACGCTGGTGAATTAACACTGGCCCACCGACCTGGTTTGAGCGGCGCGCTCTGGCTTGCGCTACTTCGTCATGTCGTGACTCATAGGCGTCGGCGTTCCCACTGAATTCAGGCTATCTTTCACATTTGTCGGAAGCTTGTCGGCGTTGGCCAGCAACAGACTGACCTGCCACATCTGCGTCGAAGACAGCATCTTCTGAAATCCCGGCATCCCGGTCATGCGGATGCCTCCGGCAACTTTCCAATATGTTTCTTCGGGAGTATCGTCGGTGACGCCGGTGCCCTCCATTAATTTGGGTGGCTTGGGAAACATTCCCTGGGCGATGGCGGTCTGCGCCTGTCCCGGCAGCCCGTGACATACGGCGCAGTTATCTTTGTAAACCTGCGCGCCGGCCGAGAATGCGGATTCATCGGCCGGGATGGGCGATGACTTCGGCATTTCTTTTTGCAAACGCGCATGTAGAGCCATGCCCGCCAACATCTTCTCGAACGGCATCGGCGTGGCGGTCGTGGCTACCGGCGCGGTGCCGGAAGAAAAGTACATATAAACGCATACCGGTATCACAATCAAGCCTACGATCAGACCCAGCAGGAACTTTCCCATGCGCATTCTCCTGAAACATCTTTGGATTTGGATATCGATACTAACCCAAGTGGAGAGGGTAAGTCCGAAAGCATACAGGAAACGTCCGATAGCGCCGTGCCTGGCTGGCCCATAACCTTTGGGGTTTGGCGTAAACAGTCCGCCGAAATGATTTCAATGGTCCAGATTCGATGACACAATTTGCGCGGCGCGATCTGCAAACGATGCGTCAGAGGATGCAGGGACTGAGATGGCAATGACCGTAGTGCCCGGTTCGCGCGCCTGTGCCCTTGCAATCGTGATGGCGATTGCGCTCTGCAGTTCGAACGCTGGCGCGTATTCCGTACTTACTCACGAAGAACTTATCGACCTCGCCTGGAACTCTTCCATACGGCCATTGCTGCTGGAGCGTTTTCCGGGAGCAACGGAAAATCAGTTGCGCGAGGCGCACGCCTATGCCTACGGCGGCTCCGCCATTCAGGACATGGGTTACTATCCTTTCGGCAAGAAGTTTTTCAGCAACCTCACGCATTACGTTCGTACCGGCGACTTTATCGAGTGGCTCTTTCGCAACGCCCACACGATGGATGAATACGCTTTCGCTATTGGAGCGTTGTCGCACTACTTGGGCGATACCATTGGGCATTCACAGGCGATCAATCCTGCAACCGGCGTCGACTTTCCTAAGCTCAGAGATAGATTCGGCAGCTCGGTGACTTATGGGGAGAGTCCTCACGGTCATATTCGAACCGAATTCGCCTTTGATATTGAGGGCCTGACGGATGCCGCGTTCGCGCCGCCGGCGTATTTAAGTTTTATCGGTTTCAAGGTGCCCAGGAAATTTCTGGAACAAGGCTTTTTTGCGACGTATGGATTCGACGTGCATGAAGTGCTGGGCCGAGCACATCCCGCGCTTCGCAGCTATCGAATTGCGGTGCGCAGCTTTATTCCTGCGATTGCGCAGGCGGAGGTGGTGCTGCATCGTCATCAATTTCTTCCCCCTCCCGATGACGAAGCTTATCGTATTTTTAACGAGCGTGTTGCGCGCACGAACTACGAACGCAACTGGAAACACACTTATCGCGGCCCGGGGTTCAAGGCTCACGTGCTGGCGGCGCTCGTCTTCGTCATGCCAAAAGTTGGGCCCGCTGCCGATCTGGCAATAAAGATTCCGAAGCGAGACACGGAAGAGTGGTACCTGCGCAGCGTAAACCAGACCGTCGATTCGTTCCGCGCGGTATTGGATAAACTTCGCGACGGCGCGAATGTTAACGCGACTGTGGTGGCCGAGGCCAGTAAAGTTGCCGGCTTGAATTCAGCGAAGATGAATCCCGCGAGGATAAAGCCAGCAAATTTGCAGTTGGCAAATCTCGATCTGGATACCGGCAAGGTCATCCACCGCGGCGACTATCCTCTTGCCGATAAAACCTATGCGCAACTGCTTAAACGGTTAACATCCAAACCAGAACGCACGGTAGCTGAAAATGTTAAGCAAAATATTATTCAGTATTATGCTGCATCTCAAACCGTCCCGGACCCTGGGGAACGCATCAATGAAGAATTAGCTCGGTTAAAAGGGATGAAGACGGCCACGACTGGCGAACGCGCTTCAATTTCCAGGTAGTATCGGCAAGTAGCGCCGGCCCAGCTACGTCGGACCGGTGACCCCGGATCAAAGACCCAATCTGTTGAAAGGGCATAGAAAAAAGATTCTGCCTCCGATGCTAAACTCAGCATGGTCATGCTGACGCACCTGGAATGCACTCGATGCGGTGAACACTATCCCGCCGACCGTCCGCAATCAGTTTGTCCTAAAGACGCGGGTATTCTTTATGCGCGCTACGATCTGGCCACGATCAAACGCACGTTCTCATCCGCGCGACTTGCCGGCCGCGCTGCTACCATGTGGCGCTATGACGCCGTGCTGCCCGACGCGAATCCGGTTTCGCTCGGCGAGGGCTTTACGCCTATGCTCCCTAGCCGCGAATTTCCCAACGTTTACATAAAGGACGAAGGCCTGAATCCCACCGGCTCTTTCAAGGCGCGTGGCCTTTCTGCCTGCGTGACCATGGCTCGCCATTTCGGACTGAAGAAACTTGCGATCCCTTCCGCCGGAAATGCCGCCGGAGCTCTGGCCGCATATTCCGCCGCTGCTGGCCTGGAGGCTCACATCTTTATGCCCAAAGATGTGCCGATCGCGAATCGCGTGGAGTGCGACTTCTATGGCGCGCACGTGACTCTGGTCGACGGTTTAATCAGCGATTGCGCGGCTAAAGTTGCCGCGCTGAAAACTTCCGATGCTTGGGAGAAAGATGCATGGTTCGACGTGAGCACGACGAAAGAACCGTATCGCGTGGAAGGCAAGAAAACCATGGGGTACGAGGTCGCCGAACAACTCGGTTGGAGAATGCCGCAAGGCATTATTTATCCGACGGGCGGCGGAGTCGGATTGCTTGGTATGTGGAAGGCGTTCGAAGAAATGGAGGCTCTGGGATGGATCGGCTCCGAGCGTCCGAAAATGATTACGGTACAAGCTGCGGGCTGTGCGCCGATCGTGAAGGCGTGGGAGGAACATCGTTCGACCGCCGAAATGTGGCCGGAGGCCGCGACGCTTGCGTCCGGTCTGCGTGTGCCGAAACCGTATGGAGATTATTTGATTCTCGACATCTTGAAGAAAAGCAAAGGCACGGCCGTCAGCGCGACCGACGACGAAATTGTCGACGCCACGCGACACTGGGCGAAAGTGGAAGGCATTTTTGCCGCTCCGGAAGGGGCAGCATCGCTGGTCGCCTACCGCAAATCGCGCGCAAGCGGATTCTTCAAACCCGAAGACACCGTCGTTTTATTCAATACGGGCACAGGCCTGAAATATCTGGATGTGCTCGATGCGAATGTGGCGCGGGTAGCCGCGAAGCCGGCACAAGGCGTAAAGCCAGCCACTCGCCAGATTGCTGGCATCATTGGACCGTATTAGCGTGGACAAATCGCAGTTCGACCATTGACGGCTGTCGCCGTAACAATTTCTTCCATGACTGAGCGCCTTTATTATCACGATTCTTTTCTCTACGATTTCGAAGCCGTCGTCGACGAGGTGCTCGATACCCCGCGTCCCGCGGTGGTTCTCAATCGCACCGCGTTTTATCCCACGAGCGGTGGCCAGATTTTCGATACCGGCTGGCTTAGTTACGATGCAAATTCAAAACTGCAGGTCACTGAAGTGGCCGACCGGGAAGATGGGAAAGTGATCCATTATCTCGATGCGACGGCCAAGGATCTGATGCCCGGAAGCCCGGTACGCGGGCAGATTGACGCCACGCGACGCCGCGACCACATGCAGCAGCACTCGGGCCAGCATGTGCTTTCAGCGGCTTTTCTCCGGCTATACAATCTGCCGACCGTTTCGTTTCATATGGGCGAGGACTATTGCTCAATTGACCTGGACGCGGCCGCCTTGACGAAGGAGCAGATCGAATCTGCTGAGCGGCTAGCCAACGAAATTATTCTCGAAAATCGTCCCGTTGAAATTCGATTTGTGACTCGCGACGAAGCGACGAAATTCGGCCTGCGCAAGCTTCCACCTACTGAGCGCGACGAGCTTCGCCTCATTGATGTTCATGACTTCGACTTGTGCGCCTGCGGCGGCACGCATGTTGCGCAGACCGGACAGATCGCCAGCATTTTGCTGCGGAAGGTAGAAAAAGTTCGCCAGGGATGGCGAGTGGAGTTCGTTGCCGGGCAGCGTGCTGTCAGTACTGCGCGCCGTGACTTTACTACGCTTACGGAAACCGCCGCGCTCTTCTCCGCGAACATTTATGACCTTCCACAGCAAGCTCGCAAAGCGCTCGATGAAATCAAGTTGTTGCGCAAACTTCGCGAACAGGTCCAGGAAGAGCTCGCTGCGGCCTACGCCAGTGTCCTCTTGGCTGAAGCTGCGGAAACAAACGGACGCCGCGTCCTAGTCCGAGTCCTCGCCGACCGCGATCTGAATTTCGTTAAATTGCTGGCTCAGAGATTAACCCGCCTATCTTCGAACGCAGTCGTGCTTCTGGCCACGAGTTCGCCGCAGCCGTCGCTCATCTTCGCGCAATCGCCGGGTCAGTCTTTCGACATGGGTGCGCTGATGAAAGAAACTCTGGCCAAGCTCGGAGGACGCGGCGGCGGCGGCAAGGATCTGGCGCAAGGCGGAATTCCGAATGCTGATGGAATCGATGCAACCCTCGAAACTATTGCCGCTACGCTGCGCGGCTAGCGCAGTTTAACTGCAGGTCAGACTTCGTCCTGCTCCTGCAGTTTCGCGATCACGCCGAAATCTTCAAGCGTCGTGGTGTCGCCCTTCACGCTGCCGTTGGTCGCCAACTCGCGTAACAGGCGGCGCATGATTTTTCCGCTGCGCGTTTTGGGCAACGTGTCGGTGAAGCGAATATCGTCGGGCTTGGCCAGCGCCCCGATTTCTTTCGCGACCCACTTGCGCAACTCCTCCTTGAGTTCGCTGGTCGGTTTTCTTCCCTGCTCCAGGGTCACGAATGCCGAGATCGCCTGACCTTTCAGGTCGTCGGGACGTCCGACGACGGCGGCTTCCGCAACAGCCGGATGCGCGACCAGCGCGCTCTCTACTTCCATGGTGCTGAGGCGATGTCCGCTGACGTTGAGCACGTCGTCCACTCGTCCCATGATCCAGAAATATCCGTCTTTATCTTTGCGTGCGCCGTCTCCGGTGAAATACATTCCAGGAATCTGCGACCAGTAATTTTTTACGTAGCGATCGGGATCGCCATAGACAGTGCGCAGCATTCCAGGCCAAGGCTGCTTGATCACGAGAAATCCGCCGGAGCCATCCGGGACGGGCTTGCCTTCCATGGTCACAATCTCGGGCACCACGCCGGGAAACGGCCGCGTCGCCGATCCCGGCTTGGTTGCTATTGCGCCGGGGAGCGGGGCAATCATGATGTGTCCCGTTTCTGTCTGCCACCAGGTGTCGGTGATAGGGCAACGATTGCCGCCGATCACCTCGCGGTACCACATCCAGGCTTCGGGATTGATGGGCTCGCCGACTGTGCCGAGCAAACGGAGGCTCGACATATCGTGCTTCTTCGGCCATTCGTTGCCCCATTTGATAAAGGTGCGAATGGCTGTGGGTGCGGTGTAGAAAATATTTACTTTATGGCGCGCGATGATGGACCAGAAGCGATCGGGCTCGGGAAAATTGGGAGCGCCTTCATACATGAGAGTGGTCGCGCCATTTTGCAGCGGGCCGTAAACAATGTAGCTGTGTCCGGTTACCCAGCCAATGTCAGCGGTGCACCAGTAGGTGTCTTGCTCCTTCAAATCGAAAATCCATTTTGTGGTGAGATAGGTGCCCACGGAATATCCGCCGGTGGTGTGGACGACGCCTTTCGGTTTGCCGGTGGTTCCTGACGTGTAGAGAATGTATAGAGGATGCTCGGCGTCGAGCGGCTCGGCCGGACAAACGTCGGAGGCTTTCGCCATCAACTCATGCCACCAATGATCGCGGCCTGGTTGAAGATTGATGGCAGTGCCGGTGCGCTTGTAAATCACGACGTGCTTCACGCTGGGGCACGACTTCAGAGCTTCTTCGACTGCGGGAAATAATTTTACTTCGGCGCCGCGGCGATACGATCCGTCCTGCGTAATGACTGCCGTCGCCTGTGAATCGTGGATGCGATCGACCAGGGCATTGGAAGAAAATCCGCCGAACACGATCGTGTGCGGAGCACCGATGCGCGCGCAGGCCAACATGGCGATGGGCAACTCCGGCGTCATGCCCATATAAATGGCGACTCGATCGCCTTTTTTCACACCGAGCGACTTCAAAACGTTGGCAAACTTCTGCACTTCACGGTGCAGTTGTTGATAGGTGAGCGTGACTACTTCCCCGGGTTCGCTCTCCCAAATAATCGCAGCTTTATTTTTGCGCCAGGTCTGGACGTGGCGATCGAGGCAGTTGTACGAAAGATTGACCTGGCCACCGACAAACCATTTTGCCCACGGGCAATTCCACTCCAGAACTTTTTCCCACGGCTTGAACCAGTGCAGTTCGCCGGCGATGCGCGACCAAAACTTCTCGGGCTGATCGACCGACTCTTTATAAAGGTGCTCGTACTCCTCAAGCGTCTTAATGTGGGCCTGCTTGCTGAATTCGGGCGGACACTCGAACTTGCGTTGCTCATTAAGAATGGAATCGATATTAGGACCCTGGGTATCGACTACAGCTTTATCGGACATGACAAGAACCTCGGCGCGGAGGAATTTTTTCTCGCACCGAAACGATCGGTACGAGGTCGCAGGAGTTTATTCTACACAGCGCCGGATGAGATGTGACTGCGATCATGCGGCGCAAGGATCGGCCATCCGGAGATCCGTGCTGAGCCGGAATCGATGCTTCCGGTCATTGTGATTCCATTGTGGGAGATGTTCGCAACTCTTTATTCGATCCAGTCTCAGCCTTGTTTGACACAGGGAGTACAATTTCGGCCAATAGTCTCACCCACGATGGAGGTGCGTATGGCCGCCCGCCTGGCGATTCCGCTATTGATCGTCGCAACCGTTTCGACCTTTGGCCAAACTGATATTCAAACGCGAATTGCGAGGAAAGTCGACGCAAAGGAACAGCGCACTTCGCAGGTGGTCATCTCACCCGGGCCGGATGTCAGGGCTGCACGGCTGCAAATGTTTAACCGTGACGTCAGCGAGTTAACGGCATTGAGCCAGTCGGTGCAATCGGACCTGCGGCAATTGCAAAGGGGAGTGCTGGTGAAGGATTTGGATGTGAATCTGAAGCGGCTGGAAAAGCTTTCAAAAAAACTCCGGCGGGAGATGCAGTAGGATCTGCTCGCATTGATCGCCACATCGAAAGCCTCGGTCGCAAGGCGTAGAGCCGATTGCGCGCTGGGGAGAATCGCCGCATGAACTCTGATGAAGTGCCGTGGGAATTATTTGAGTCTGCGGCTGGCGACCAGAAGGCGTGTCCAGGGCTGATCGTCGATGCGGCTGATTTGCACTACTGGATGCCCGGTGGTGGTGTCATGAATAAATTGACCGTCGCCGATGTACATGCCGGTGTGAGTAATTTTTTGCGGTGACGATCCGAAAAAGAGTAAGTCGCCGGGCTGCAGGTCTTTGCGGCCTACCGGAATTACGCCGCTCCAGGCGGCTTGTTTATCGGCATCGCGTGGCATGATTGCGCCGCGGGAGCGGATGAGCATCTGCGTGAAGCCGGAACAATCGTAGCCGAAGCTGGAACTGCCTCCCCAAAGATACGGAAATCCGAGAAAGCGCTTCGCCAAGTCGATCGATTCGGCAATCGAAAGAGGATGGACATCGGCCTCGGTGTCGCCAGATTGAATCCACTCGTCGCGCTTATCGGGAAGACGGACGTGCAGCCAACCCTCGTGGCTTCCCTTCCCTTCGGCTGCCTTTGCATCGGGTGCATTTTCGTCTGCGATAACTTCGATGCGCGTTTCGAAGGGAATGGTGAGAACGGGCTTGTGGCGAGTGATGTCGGGCTCGCGATAAACGTTCGCGAAAAGACTCTCAACCTCGACGACCGTTCCCGACGTGGCGTATCCCGCGCCATTCTGGATGAGACGCAGATACCGGCTGCGCACCCATCCTTTGTATCCGTCATCGGTTTGAATTCTCGACCACTCTCCGCGGGCCGTGAGCAGAATGACGTTGCTGCCATAAATGGCTTGCGAAACCACGTCCGATTCGTCGCTGGGATGGGAAAACATGTCGGCGACTGGCACCACGACTGTATGCGTGCTATTGGCCGCAAAGATAAGTGGAGCGAAGAGAAGGACTGCGAAAAGCGCGCCGTAGGGGCGAATAGGGTTGCGATTCATTGGCATGAGTCAGACTAGCGGAGGGCCGAACAATAATGAAATGCTCCTCGAACGCATGGTAGCGGATGGTAAGGTTGGGCCGCCAGTGAAAATGGACGAACGCCGCGGGAGGGCGCCTGCGCCACGTTAATTTGCATGGCCCGCGGTCGCATATCCCATCCCAGCCAGAACGCCTCTCATATACGCGAAGCTGGCGATCACGCCGGGCATGGGATTGTCGGGACGAATTTCATATTCCAGATCGACAAAGCCGTTGTATTTCGTCTCGATGAGGGCCTCGAATATTTTGCGCACGGGCATGAGCCCGTCTCCCACGGCGACCTGGCTTTCTTTATCCTGAAAGTTGGCGAGATCTTTCATGTGCAGGTTGAATAACCTTTGCCCTACTTCGTGAATCGCCTGAACCACGTCGGTACCGGCTCGAACCGTGTGGCCCACATCGATGCAGCAGCCGATGCGGGGATCGATTCCCTTTAATGATTTCAGCACATCGAGCGGCGAATGCCACAGTTTATCTTCGGGGCCGTGATTGTGAATGGCGATGCGCATGTCATATTCCCTGACGAACTTTTCCATGCGCGGCAAAATTTCCGGGCTTGGGTCACCGGCAACAATCACGCTGACGCCCGCACGCTTGCAGTATTCGAATTTCGGGCGGATGTCGGCATCTTCATCTTTAGTGAAATAAATGACTCCGGCGGCGTGAAGCTTTATATTTGCGGCGGCATAATCGGCCAGCGCGGCGGATTCCTGCGGAGGGTCCACGGGGAGATGATCCTTGACGTCTTTGGCGTTGAGTGCTGAGACCTGGAGCTGCTTCATGAAATCGATCATTTGGGCGCGGCCGAAGTTGCGGAACGTGTAACTGGCCAGACCTAAGCGAATAGGAGACTCGGCTGTGGACGATTTTTCTTGCGCGAGTGTGAGCGCTGGCTTCGGAACTGC
Organism: uncultured Acidobacteriaceae bacterium; assembly: GCA_963801885.1. Lineage (GTDB taxonomy): Bacteria > Acidobacteriota > Terriglobia > Terriglobales > Acidobacteriaceae > Sulfotelmatobacter. The sequence continues at coordinate 367,507 of CAWDGL010000004.1, read as the reverse complement.
GAACCCTGCCGCCACCAGCGCACCGGATCGAACGAAGTTGCGACGGGATAGATTCGTTTTCATTGGTTATTGCTCGCTAACAGTAATTTGCAGGCGGCCGCTGATGCCGAAATCGGCTCGCACCGCTGTCGTGCTCCGCGATTAAATCTTCGGCGCCCAGCCGGTTTCGTAATCGCGTCCCCACATCTTCATGGCTTCGGGGTCCCCTTTGATCTTGCCGTCGGTGGTGTCGAGTTGAAGCTCGCGATTGACCTCCCACGCAATGTTGGAAAGCTGCAACATGGTAACCGCAACGTTTCCGACAGCGATGGGGGCGTTGAGCTTCTCACCTTTGCGAATGCCTGCGATGAAGTTGGCGAAGTGCGCGTCGGTCATGGAATCGCGGCCGATCAGATCGGCGGACAAAGTTTTGATGCCGGCCTTCACCTCACTGGTCTTTTTGCCTTTGAGATCGTACACCTCGTATCCATCGCGATCCACTAGAACGGTTCCGGTTGTTCCCATGATGGCCGAGCCGCGATCGCGGCCATAAAACTTCATGCCCTGGCAGCTTTTTCCTTCCCAGGAAAGCATCTGGTCGTCGTACTCGAAGCTGGTGTTCAGCGTGTCGTAAAACTGCCAGTCGTCTTTGAATTGATATCTTCCCCCTGAGGCAGTGACACGCTTGGGATAGTCCGCCCCTAGAGCCCAGCGGCAGACATCGACCTCGTGGGTGCCGTTGTTGAGAGATTCGCCGGTTCCGTAAATTTTGAACCAGTGCCAGTTGTAAGGGTGCACATTGTCTTTGTAAGGACGGCGCGGCGCGGGCCCCTGCCATAGGTCCCAATCAAGCTGCGGCGGCACCGGCACTTCTTTGCCGACTCCAATCGACTTTCGCACATTGACGTACCAGGCTTTTGCGTAGTACGGACGGCCAATCAGGCCGGAGTGAATTTTATCGATAACCTCGATCGTATGAGGTGAGGAGCGCTGCTGGGTGCCCATCTGCACGAGCTTGCGATATTTTTGCTGCGCCTCCACCAGCATGGCGCCCTCGGCAGGATTGTGGCTGCACGGTTTTTCTACATACACGTGCTTGCCCACCTGCAGCGCGGCAATGGCCATGGGCGTGTGCCAATGGTCGGGAGTGGCAATGGTAATAGCGTCCACGTCCTTTTGCTGGAGGATGGAGCGAAAGTCTTTGTCGGCCGCGGCCGATTCGCCCATTTCGTGCTGCACGCTGTCAGCAAATTTCTTGAGAATGTTGCTGTCGACGTCGCAAACGTGAGAGATGCGGGCAGTGTTTTTATTCGCTTTCAGCGCGGAGAGATGCGCGTAGGCGCGGCCGTTCAGGCCGATCACGGCAAAGTTCAGGCGATCGTTGGAGCCGAGAATCTGGCCGTAACTCTTGGCTGTCGTTCCCACGGCCAAGCCGGCCGCGCCTACCGCCATCGCATCGAGAAACTCCCGTCGTGTGATCATCGTTTTCCTCGCACTGTCTTACTTCGAGCGGCGCTCCCGCTCCTTGGCAACTTCACAAGATACCGCTTGATTGGCAGAAGGGTCCAGCGTTCGGAATGTCGGGCACGGGAGATTCCCTTCGCCTTGGCTAGGAAATCCCCACTTCTCGCCCAACGGACGCGCGAGAAATCGGGCACCCGAACCTTTCATTGGGATGACGGAAGGCAATTTGAAACCGCTTGGCTGATTGGAGTGAAGTTGAGTTGGCTGCCCCCCAGGGATTCGAACCCCGATAGCCTGCTCCAGAGGCAGGTGTCCTAGCCGTTGAACGAGGGGGCAGTTTTGGCGGGCGGAACTGGCGCTCACAACCCAATTTGATTTTATGTTTGAAAGCGAGGCGGGTCAACCGAAACCGGTTGTTGGTACTGGTGCCGTAAACGGCACCAGTACCCGGTTGTTAGCAACGGCGCGGTTTCAATTTGTCTCTACGAGGTGCTCGGAGCCTGCCCTGAGCGAAGCCGAAGGAGATCTCCCGTTAGTCGCATTTTCGGGAGATCCCTCACGCGGCCGGAGTAGGCCGCGTTTCGAGAAGACGCGATAAACTCATTTTTATAGCCTTCCGTCATGAAATTCCGATTACAATCGGGCGATAGACTGGAGGTGCCAAGATGATGCATCTTCTTTACCCGCTGTGGAGCAACGACGAAGGTCAGGACATCGCTGAGTATGCGGTGATGCTGGCCGTTATTCTGGTGATTGTGGTAGGGACGATCCGGCTGATCGGAAGCAACGCGAGCACGGTATTTTCCAATACAGCCAGTTCCATTCAATGAACTGAATCCCAGACGGCGCAGGGCTTTTTTGGACTGTCCTCGAACACTCGAAGCTCACTCGAGCATGGCGAGGATGCATAGTTGTCTCCTGCGGGGAAACGTTCGCAAGAATGGCCCGGAGCGAATAGCGGTTTGAGGGCTTCCTTCCGCGAAATCGTACGTCCTGCCTGCAAAACACACCCCTGGAGCGCTCAAAATAAATACCTCAGCAAAGAAGCGGGACCGGTGTATAATCCGCCCGTCTCGTGGCTTCCGTACGTTACCCGGCTTCTTTTAACTACATCCCAGGAGGTTTCACCATGGGTCACTTGGCTCGTCTACAGCTGGTTGGAAGAATTACCTACTATCTCGGCTGGATAGGATTGATCTGCGGAGGGTTGTTTCATCTCAACATTGCAAGAGGGGCGTTCCTTACCCTCGGTGTCACGCAACGCAACTTGTTTGAGGTGAGTGTTGTCTGCTTTCTGATTTGCATAGCATCGGAACTGCGGGCTCACGATTCGGTTGAAAGCGAAGTCGTCATGAAGCGCCAAGCAGCTGCCTGAAGCGTCCGGTATGGCAGAACTTACTCCCCCGCATTGATTCCGCAGCAGCGACGCGATCCGTTGCGTCGCTGGGTCGCAGTGGTGTTTCTCTTCCTCTTGTGCGAACCGGGCACGTCACGGCGTGCAGTGAAAAATCAGCACGGGCAGGATATTCCATAGTCGAAAATTCAACTTTACCGAACTGAAGCTGGATTTGAGGCAAGGCAATAGTGTGCGATTGTACTGAAAAACCAGCAATGAGCCTTCCGCCTTCAATGCCTGACGGGATTCGCTGACGATCTGTTGCCTCTGTAGTGCGGGAATCAGGCTGTAAGGGATGCTGGAGATGATGTAGTCCGCGCGCGCCAGGTTGTGTTCCGCCAGAATGCGGCGAACGTCGGCGGCCGATCCGTGAACGATGCGAAGGCGCGGATCGGCAATGGTCGAGCGAAGATACTGCACAAACTCCCGATTCAGTTCAATCACCAGCAGCACGGCATCGGGCCGCATGCGTTTCAGAACTTCCCGCGTGATGGTTCCGACTCCTGGGCCAAATTCCACTAACAGGCGGGCACGATTCCAGTCGACCTGCTTCATTAAATACTGCACCAGAAAACGCGAGCTCGGAACCACCGACCCCAGCATGGACGGGTGTTTGAAAAAGTTGCGCGCAAATAATGCGGCTGCGGATATTTCGACTGCTGACTTCTCAGTGGCTTGACGGTACATACCGGCTTATCCTCGAATTGCCTATCGGAATCTTCTTCGACTTCATCGTGGCCGATCCTTGTCCCGAAATCTTCGACAGTCAGAATGCTACGCGACATCCGCGCCGGCCATTGGCTACGAATTGCGCGGCTTATGCTTTCCCGGCAGACTTGCCGGGTTTTCCTGCACTCGCTCGCGAAATCCTCCACGAATCCCCGACGCCAAGCCTACGCTCGACTCGCCGAATCTGTCGCGCAGGTGATCGGCCGCGGCCAGCGCGTCTTTCCAGCGCTGCTGGCGGTTGCCTTCGAGCAGATTGATCTGGTCCGGCTGCGAAGTAAACGACGACGCGTGCACGCCGAGAAGGCGAACCGGAACGCCCTTTTTCCAATTCTTGCGAAAGAGCGCGCGAACCTGTTCGAAAATCTCGGTATCGAGTTGGGTTGGAGATGCGAGGGTATGGGCACGAGTCAGAGTCGTGAAATCCTTATAGCGAAGCTTGAGTTGAATGGTGCGCGCGTGAAACCGAGATTCACGCAGGCGGCGACCAACCATTTCCGAGAGGCGCACCAAGGTGGCCTCGAGCTGGCTGGCGTCGGCAGTGTCTTCGTTATAGGTGTGCTCGTGGCTAATGGATTTGGCGTCGACGTCGGCTCCGACCTCGGAGTCAAACCATCCGCCGGCATCTTCGCCGCGAGCTTTGCCGGCGAGCGCGAGTCCCCATTTTCCGAAGCGATCGCTCAATTCGGATTCGTCCAGACGCGCCAGATCGCCAACTTTCTTGATGCCGAGCGCGTGCAAGTGAGACTCCATGACTTTGCCCACGCCGGGAATTTCACGCACATCGAGCGGCGCGAGAAATTTGGCTTCCTCGCCCGGAACGATGAAGAGTACGCCGTTGGGTTTGGCTTGACCGGAGGAGACTTTTGCGATCAGGCGCGAGGCGCCAATGCCGATTGAGCAATTCAGGCCAGTATCCGCCTTCATGCGCTGATGCAGATTGTGCGCGGCTTTTAGAGCGGGCCCGTGCAGGCGCTCCGTACCGCTCATGTCGAGATACGCTTCATCGATGGAAGCCATTTCCACTTGCGGCGAAAACGCGCCAAGAACAGCGTGAACTTTCTCCGAAAAGTCACGGTAACGGTCGGGATGGCCATCGACGAAAATGGCGGCCGGACACAGTTTAGCCGCGGTGCGCAGAGGCATGGCGGAATGCACCCCGAATTTTCGCGCCGCATAGGAGGCGGCGGAAACGACTCCGCGCTCATCTCGCTGGCCACCGACTACGACCGGCTTGCCTTTCAGGGAAGGATCGAAGAGCTCTTCCACGGAAACGAAGAACGCGTCCATATCGACGTGGAAGATGGTGCGCGGGAAGGCGAGCTGGTGAGTAGCAGCCATGCACCAGGAATTTTAGCAGTGGGGCGTGCAGGGGTTCGAGATATGGTCCCTTCGACGTTCGTGCCGTTGAGTAGGGATCTTTCGACTGCGTGGAAGTTCGCTTCGCGAACTTTCCACTCCGCTCAAGATGACACATCCTTAATTGGCTCGAGATAACAAAATTCTCGAGCGGCGCGGAAGGCCCAAGTTCCGGTCTCCGAATCGAAGCCGCTGTTAGAATCGGCCACATGTCAGCACGCGTAATCAGGGCGGCGGCTCGCATCGCGTTTTTTCTTTGCGGAGCGGCTTCGCTTTTCACGGGCTTTCCTTACGTGATGTTGCGTGGCTCCGAGCTGCCGGTTCAATGGGAATGGATCATATTCGCGGTTGCTTTAGCGGTAGTGGGCGTTTTCAGCTTGACGATGGCGATGCTGCCGCGCTCGTGGATTGCGAAAGTTTGCAAGAAAAATCGGGATGATGAACAGTTGTTTTCGGAGCCGCTCAAAGTGCTCGGTGGCTTCGCAGCGATTTCATATCTGGTGGCGGTGTTCGCTTATCTTGCTCCGCGTCGTTGGAACTTCGATCCTCAACTTATGTTCTCACTGTGTCCGCTTTATTACATCAAGATGGCCTTCGATCCATCGCTCGCAATTGTTCTTTTCTTTCTAGCTCCCATGAACGCGGGGGTGTACGGAGCGCTCGGCCTCACCTTGGCTTATGTTCGGTTAGCCTTTCGTAAACGAGGGTCACAGTAAAGGCTAATGTCAATCGCGCAAGGCGCGAGCGGGATCGGTTTTTGCCGCGCGCCATGAGGGAAAAATGCAGGCCGCCAGCGACGCGCCGACCATTACAGCAATCGCTAAGCCGAAGGCCAAAGGGTCGCGCGGACTCACGTGGTAAAGAAGATTGCCCAGCAGCCGGGTCAGTGCGAAAGCTGCCACTGTACCGAGGAGCACACCACCCGCCGTTAAAGCCATGCCGCGCGAGACGACCAGCCGTAACAGGTTCGAGGCGTCGGCTCCTAGCGCCATTCGTATTCCCAGTTCGCGGGTGCTTTGCGAAACCGCGTAGGACATGACTCCATAAAGTCCAATTACAGCCAGCACCAGCGCCAGCCCGCCTAACACCGCAACTAGAGTTACGGCCACGAGCTGCGGTGATGTCGAGCGGTCAATTTGGTCCTGGAGAGAGATGACCTCGTAGGGAGCGAGGTTCGCATCCAGAGCGCGTACCTCGCGAGCCAGGACCGTGGCCATGACTTGCCGAGGCAGGGTGGTGCGAATGTTCAGATCCGAAGCGACCACGGGCGACTGGCGAATGGGAACATAGAAGAACGGAGTCGGGCCCTGGCGCATGCTCTCGTATTTAGAATCGGCGGCAACGCCCACCACTTGCAGCGACAGATCGTTGTTTTGAACTCGAATTTGAAGGCGACGGCCAATGGGATCTTGTCCGCCCCAATATCGCGCGGACAAGGCTTGGTTTATGACCGCGACCGGGGCGGCGTTTTCATCATCAGCACGGGTGAAATCCCGCCCCGAAATGAGCGGGATGCCCAAGGTTGCGAGGTAGCCAGGGCCAACCTGGTTATATTCCACCGACGGCTGCTCGTCCGGCGCGGGTTGATATCCATCGACGGCGATCGAGGCCGTAGAGTATGAGCCGTAGCCGAGTGGAGTTAAACGGGCGAATGCCGCCGATTGAACTCCTGGCAACACCCGGACGCGATCGATTAACTCATCTTCAAGCACGCGGGCGCGTTGCACATCGTACCCTGCCGCCACCAATCGCATGGAGGTGTTCAAAACTGCGCGCGTAGAAAAGCCCGGGTCTGCATTTCGAATTTTCTCTAAACTCTCGACCAACAAGCTGCCGGCCACCAAGAGGGCGAAGCTTAAACAAATTTGCACTACTACCAGAGTGGATCGTACCCATGCTCTTCGACCGCCACCGGCGATGCTCGTCGATTCTGCGCGCAACGTGCTAACCAAGTCGATTTTGTTATTTTGAAAGGCGGGCGCCAGTCCGACCAGGATTGTCGCGATGAAGCAAATGCCGGCAATCGCTGCCAGCACGCGCCAATCCATCTCTGCCGGCAGGTACATGGTCACTCCGCCCCGCGCCGGGAACAACAGCACCAGCGCGTGTCGAGACCAATAGGCAACCAGGAGTCCCCCAGCCGCCCCCAAAGCGCAGAGGATGAGGCTTTCGGTAAGAACCTGCATGAACAAGCGGCCAGTTCCCGCCCCTACTGCTGCACGAATCGACATTTCACGACGCCGCGACAGCGAGCGCACCAGCAGCAAATTGCCGACATTCGCGCAGGCAATCAGCATGACAAACACAACCACAACAAACATGGTTTCCAGGGTGGGAAGAAGAGTGCCTGCATTGTTGAACGGCGTTTGCCATAAAGGCCAAAGGCGGATACCGCGGCCGCGATTCGTCGCGGGATAATCGGAGTCGAGCCGGCCTGAGATCGCCGAGACTTCTTCCTGCGCTTGCTGACGAGTTACTCCGGGCTTGAGCCGCACGTAGGCTTCGATCCAGCGAGCGCTTCGATCCTCAAGCTTGTAGCCGCCTCCTTCAAAAGTCTCTTCCATCGAAGCCGGAACCCAGAAATTCATCGCCCAGCCCACAAATGTTCCGACGAATCCTTGCGGCGCCACTCCCACGATCGTATGGACAATGCCGTTGAGGCGCTGCGCTTTGCCGATGATTTGCGGATCACCTTTGAAACGAGTCTTCCAGAGCGTATAGCTGATGACCACCACGGGATGAGCGTTGCTACCTACGTCCTCGCCCGCTTCGAATCCGCGGCCTAGAAGCGGATGAACCCCAATGGCGTCGAAGTAATTCGCGGATACGATGCTGCCCCTCGTGGCCTCAGACTGTTGCCCGAGGTTGAGGGTTGCGCCCGTGATTTTGCTTACGAACATGGAGTCGAGAAGCGTAGAGCTTCTCTGCAAGTCAAGGTAATCGGGCCAGGACAACGCAGTCGCGCCGGATTCGCCGCGGGCACTGCCGCTCAACGCCAGCAGCCTTTCCTGATGGGCGACCATTGGGTAGGGGCGAAAAAGCAGACCTTCAATCCAACTAAAAACCGCCGCATTCGCGCCGATGCCAAGAGTTAGGCAGAGGATCGCCAGGATAGAGAAACTTGGACTGCGACCAAGCATGCGCAGCCCCAAACGCAGATCCCGGAGAAAGTCTTCGAGAAAGTTCGCTGTCCGCATAGCCCAATCCCCTTATTCCTCGTTGCGGGCTGAATCATCAGACGTTACTGAGTGCAATCGGTTAGATACTATAGCAGCACTTTTTCTGCCGCTGGAATCGGCACAAACGGTCGGCGCATTCGCCCTGGCTTTGGCAACCACTCTGTTCGCGTCTGGTTGGATACTTTCGGGGCTCGCGTTAAGATGTGGTTCGCCGCAGTACCTCCAAGCCGGATTATGAAGAGGCTCATCTTTCTTTTGCTTCTGTCGCCTGTAGCATCCTTCAGCCAGAGTCCGTTCGATGGCACCTGGTTGTTTACTCCGCCGCTGCCTACGGAACCGTCTGTCTATTTGCTCGCTCAGGGAATGTTCCGCTGCTCGGATTGCGTTGCGAACCTAGAGGTCGAGGCCGATGGGAACGATCACAAAGTTGCGGAGACCGCTTATTGGGACACGGTGAACGTTCAAAAGGTAGAGGCGCGCACGGTTATATTTATCGCCAAGAAAGCCGGGAAAACGATGTTTACCGAAGTCGATGCGGTTTCTACGGACGGAGCCACCCTGACCCGATTGATAAAAGATACGACGGAAGCCGAGACGGTTACGATTGAGACTCTGAGTCGACGCATCGCCAACGGGCCCGCCGGCTCTCACGCAATTTCCGGCTCATGGCACGCCTACAAAACCAGTCGCTCAAGAAACGGCTCCATCAGCCAATATAAGTGCACTGCGGATGAATTCAGCGCGGAGACTCCTCTGGGAGAAAAGTTCACCGCAAAGTTCGATGGAAAGGACTATCCGGTCGAAGATGACCCTGGTGGCACGGCGGTCTCTGCGAAGCGATTGCGTCCAGATACAGTCGAACTCACCTCAAAACGCAAGGGGAAAGTAGTTGCGATTAAGCAAATGACGGTCGATCCCGACGGAGTGTCGATTCACGTTCTGCTCAAGAATGAGGAAGGCGAGACCATCAGTGCTTACGACCTGAAGAAACAGCGGTAGGCATGCCGGCTCAGTGCCGGCTGGCCTCGGATTCGGGCATCGAGCCGTGGTGCGCCCAGCGGCTAAAGCCGCGTTCCCTTAGCCCGTTTGGCATCGCTGAAGCGATGCCCTGATACGAATCCTTGGTGAAAGTGCACTACTATCCGGCTGCCGCTGCATTTGCATTAAGAAGCCTAGACTAGCACTTTTTCTGGCGCCAGGGCCGCTCCGCGTAGCTGCCTTACCTTCTCGTAGATTTTGCCGTATTCGCGGGCGGAGGCGTTCCAGGAGAAATCTTTGGTCATGCCGTTGCGCATAAGCGCTTGCCACGAGGTTTGATCCTGATAGGAGCTCAGCGCTGCTTTGATCGTCAGTAGAAGAGATTCGCCGCTGTATTCCGTGAATTTGAAGCCAGTTCCCTTCCCGGTTCTGGCGTCCCAGGGTTCGATGGTGTCGTCGAGGCCGCCGGTGGCGCGGACAATAGGGACGGTGCCGTACTTCAGGCTGTAAATCTGGTTCAGGCCGCACGGTTCGTAGCGCGAGGGCATCAGGAACATGTCGGCGCCGGCTTCGATTTTGTGCGCGATGGCGTTGTCGTAGGCTACCTTGACCGCGATCTTGTTAGGGAACTGCTTGTTGAGGCGCACGAACATTTCTTCGTAAGCCTTGTCGCCGGCTCCGAGAGCAACGACGATCATTTCCTCGCGCGCCAGGCGGTCGGCGACCTGCGCGATCAAATCAAAACCTTTCTGAGCGGCGAAGCGGGAGACGATTCCGATCACCGGAAGTTTCACGTCGGCCTTAGGGATACCGAAAGCTGCTAATAAATCCTGTTTGCACTTGGCTTTGCCGGAAAGATCCTGCGGCGAATATTTGGCGGCGATGAACTTATCGGTTTGCGGACTCCATTCGTCGTAATCGACGCCGTTGAGAATTCCAGTCACGGTGGCGGCACGGTCGCGAAGCACGCCTTCCAGGCCGAATCCATACTCGGCGGTTTGAATTTCCTGGCTGTACTTGCGGCTGACCGTAGTAATGAAATCGGAATAAACCAGCGCACCCTTGAGAAAGTTGACCTGACCGAAAAATTCCATCTTCGACATGGTAAAGAGATCCCAGGGCAGCATAAGGAGAGGAAGCGTATCGGGCGGGAACAAGCCCTGATAACCCATGTTATGAATGGTGAAGACCGTGCCCGCTTCTTTGAAAGCTGGGTCTTCCGAGTAGATGGTGCGAAGCAAAACCGGGATCAGAGCTGACTGCCAGTCGTGACAATGAAAGATGTGCGGGACGCCGAGAATTTTCGAGGCTTCAAGAACGGTGCGAGAGAAAAGAGCAAAGCGCTCGGCGTTATCGGGATAATCCCCCGCCGCGGTCCCGTAGAGCGCGTCGCGATCGAAGTATGCAGGATATTCGACGAAGTAGAAGCGCACTCCATTTTGAGTGCCTCCGCTCACGACCGAGGCAAAGCGATACTGGTCGTCGAAAGGCACGGTAACACTGCGAACGACCGTGGCGGGATCGGAAAGCTTGGTTTGACGGTAGCGCGGGAGGAATACACTGACCTGATGACCCAAGGCGGCAAGTGACCTGGGAAGCGCGCCCACTACGTCGGCCAGGCCGCCAGTCTTTGAAAACGGAACGCCTTCCGAGGCGGCGAATACTATGTTCATGACGGGGGGGCCTCCAGAGGCGCGAACGGTTTTTCTTGGCGCAAGTTATGATGAATAGATCTCGGGACCGAAGCAGTCCAGCAATCAGGTCCAGCAATTAGCATGCGAGGACCAACCTGTAAGTCTACTTCCCGAGTGAGTGAGGGTCAACGTGCCAAAGGTCGCATCGACGCGCCGTCCACAAAGCAAGCCTAAACTGGGACAACATTTTTTGGCGAGTGAAGATTACGCCGTGCGCGTGGTCGACACTTTAGGCGACGTGTCGCAGAGAACCGTGCTCGAAATTGGACCGGGACGCGGCATGTTAACGCAATTGCTGGCGAAGCGGGCGCGGCGTTTGATCGCCGTGGAACTGGATCGCGTGCTGGCAGCGCAGCTTCGCCTGAAATTCGGTATGGCGCGCAACGTGGAAGTGATTGAGGGCGACGTGTTGGCGATCGACTTCGATTCCCTGTTCGGACCGAAGCCCGGGCTGAGCCAACCCGGCATCGAACTCAAACTTGAGCCAGTGAAAGTGGTGGGCAATCTTCCGTACTACATCACATCCGACATTTTGCTTCGCTTGTTTCAGTTCTCGAAATATTTCGACAGCATTGTGATCATGGTGCAGCGCGAAGTAGCGGACCGCATTGCGGCCAAGCCGGGCGGCCGCGATTATGGAATGCTCTCGGCCACCGCACAGTTATATGCACGCGTGGAGAATCTCTTTACGCTGCCGCCAGCGGCGTTCGTGCCTCCGCCAAAAGTGCACTCGACGGTACTGCGATTGACGATCGATCCGCAGCAGGAAAAATTGGGAGTGGCGGGAGATGGCTTCATTGATTTTCTGCGTCTGTCATTCGGGCAGAAGCGCAAAACGCTTTGGAACAATCTCAAAGCAAAATACGACGGACCCGAGTTGAAGCATGCTTTGGCCGAAGCTAAGGTAAAACCTACCGTTCGCGCGGAAACCTTGAGCCTGGAAGAAAGTGCGGCGATCTTCCGAGCCTTGCGCCACACGGAGGCCGAGTCATAGCATAAATGCGTGGCCCGCTTGGCCAGCGAACGATAAGCAGCCAGCAAGGAGCGTCGGCACTTGGCTACTACCATTCTCCGTCATGCTGCGGTGGCGGGGCGTTTTTATCCAGGCGATCCAGAAGAACTGCAAGCGGAAGCGCTCGTCTATCTCTCACCGACATCCTCGGCGAATCTGCCTCCGATCCCAGCCTTGGGTTGTATTGCGCCGCACGCCGGCTACATGTATTCGGGGCATGTGGCGGGTGCAGTATTTGCACGAGTCGAAGTTCCCGAAGTTTGCATTGTCATGTGTCCGAACCATACTGGCATGGGACAACCGCTCGCTATTATGAGCGAAGGTGCGTGGCAAACCCCGCTCGGCGAGGTTGCGATTGATGCCGAGCTGGCCGAAGCGTTGAAGGCTCGATTCCCTGCTCTGCAGGAGGATTCTGCCGCGCATCGCGCGGAACATGCTGCCGAAGTGGAGCTTCCGTTTCTTTTGCTGCGCCAGCCGAAACTGAGATTTGTGCCCATCGCTCTCGGAACCCGGCACTTCGAAGTTCTGGAACAGCTCGGCAGGGCTCTGGCGGAAACGATCGCGGCGTTTTATCAAAATGGAAAAAATCGGGTGCTGATCGTGGCTTCGAGCGACATGAACCACTATGAATCGGACGCGGTGACGCGAGCGAAAGATCACCAGGCGATCGAGCGCATTCTCAGCCTGGATCCACGGGGACTGTACGACGTGGTCACGCAACAAAACATAAGCATGTGCGGTTTCGGACCAGCAGTAGCGATGCTGACTGCAGTGCGGCAACTGGGAGCGAAGTCGGCGGAGCTGGTGAAGTACGCGACTTCAGGAGATATTTCGGGAGACAGGCGTGCAGTCGTCGGATACGCAGGGATTGTGATTTCGTAATCGCCAGTTCGCGGGTAAATTTCCAGCTAATCATCGCCAGCAATTCAATTAGAAAAGGCGGCCCGCAGGCCGCCCTTAATCTTTCCACAACGTTCTCACTTATGACCGGTACTGCTAGTTGGCGCCGACATGTGTCCAACCGGCGCAGAACTCCGGACAGGCGACGAAGATGGCGAAGACGACATCTGACCGAGCGGTTCGGCGAAGCCTGTGAACGCTGGCGCCCTCGGCGCGGAAGTCGCGAATTGCGGCCCGGGCTGCACCTGGGCGAATCCAGACCTAGCAACCTGGTGACTGAGTTGGTGGAGATTCTCCAGAGAACCGCGTTCGATTCCCAGTCCAGCCGACCCGGCATTCACAACGAACCGCGAGGACGCCATGGCCGAGCCAGTTGCGACTTTTCCGACCACAACCGTTTTCAATGTTCCGGTCGCAGGCGCAACCAACGGGTGAAAATTGGCCGGCAAATTGCCCGCATAAAGCGGCATAGGGCTAAATGAATTCCATCCTCCCGGCTGCCACATCCAACCCATGCTGGGGATAAACATCCAGTTTCCATAATGGAATGGCATCCATCCCCAAGGGTAGGCGGAGGCAAACATGTACCCGTATCCGGGATAGGAAGACCAAGCGCCATTCATGAACGGATCCCATCCCACGCCGGTGAAGTAAGGTTGCCACATCATGCCGTAGCCGGGCACGCTCGAGTACGAGCCGTAGTAATTCAGGTCGCTCACACCGTAGCCAAAGGGCGTGGAATTATTTTTCGCGTACTGATCGTGGTAAGCGCTCGCTTCCTTGTCCCAGGAATCGAGCGGGGATTCCGCGACCTTATTGGCGACCGTGTATTTATCGTCATCCGCGCCATCGAATTGCGCGGTTTTCTTTTTCTCAACCGTAACTTTGCCGTTCGGGCCTTCGACATCGACGTCGCCTTTGAAAACGGCCAAATTGGCCGCTTGGGTCGAGGTTTCGACACGGAAATGCGCGGCATGATCGAGGGCAACTTTTTCGCGCGAGAAGTTTAGGCTGAATTCGTCTCCGCTCTTGCCCAGCCAGTTAACATAGGCCATGCCGTCAACAAGGTTGATCACCGAGATGCGCTGGCCGGAGTGGCTGAGGCCGAGCGTATTGAACTCAACCATTGTGTCCGGGGCCAGGCGCAGGGTGCTGCCATCTTCAAACTCGATTTCCGCGCGGCCGCGGTCATGCGTTCTCAGTTGCGTTCCTTGCGTAATCGGAAGATTGAGGAACGCGTTCTCGAAGCCCAGTCCGGTGTTCTTGTTGATTTGGACCGAGCCCTGCACGTCACTCAAGCGAACGATGCGAGCCTGTGAACCGGCCAAGGCTGGCTGCGTGAGAAGCGCGCAGGCAGCAGCCGTGAGAAAAATCAGATTGGATCGGGAAAGAGAGAGCGAGGCCATGGGGAAACCTCCAAATCTTGTTGCTGCCTATTAGAACACGAATTTGGGTGGGCAGTTGTAAAAATTGGGTCACGCGCCACGAGCGGTTATTCCGTCGCATCGGTCGGGGTTCGGGGCCGGATCAGCGTCCTGGCGGCAGGCCGGAAGGCATCTCCATGACGCGCAAGGCTCGCGCCCGCACCACGTTCAGCACCGAGTTGTCGTCATAAATCTGCTGCAGCACCGGTTTTACGGACTGCAGTTCGGCCAGCTCGCCGCGCCGAGCCTGATCTTCCATTTGTTTCAACTGCTCATCGAGCGCCAACTTCTGATAGCGGTGATAGTAGGCCAGTCGCCGCCCGAATTCCAGCGTGGCGGAGACGCTCTGAAATAAAGTGGTCAGTTGCTCGACGGCGGGGTGCGGTGAAAAATTATAGGTTGCGCTGAAATTCCTCTGGTCGTCTTTGTAGGATAGTTTCTTGGCGCCGGTATTTGCGAGCTTTCGATTGCCGGAGTCGATCTTGCCAGAAAAATAGTGGGCTTGCGCGGCCAGTTCGAAGATGCGGGCGCGAGTTGCGTCGGAGAAGTTGAACTCCGTCTGATAGTTCTCCCGGTCCTCGGAATCTGGCGATATCTTTGCCGAGCATTCATAGTGGGCGCGGCCGTCCGAGTGTACGGAAATGGAAAAATGATCAGGATCGGAGCCGGGAAAATCGAGCGTGAAGGTAACCGTAGCTGGATCAGAGGCGCGCAGCCACGGAATCCCGAGCAGAAAGACGCATCCCAAGAACACGCCCGCAGGCCAGCGAGCGGATCGCCGTCTTATTTGACTGCAGCGCAGTCTGGCCATTTTGGTCGTGATCATGGACTCAGATTCGTTAGACCAGGTTCATCGGACCGAGATTCATTAGACCCAGATTCATATTCGGAATCGTCTCACGCACAGGTCAGAAGACAAGATTATGCCAGAAGTGAATCGTGGTTGCTCTTATCGTGCCACGGCGCGCTGTCGAAGCAAGGTTCCTGCCGTATGCAGATGACAGATGGCGATGGCCAGCGCGTCCGAAGCATCCATTGGCTCAGGAGGCGCGGAAAGTGCAAGCAGGGTCGTCACCATCTGTTGCACCTGCTGCTTCTCGGCGCGCCCGTATCCAACGACCGATGACTTGATGGTCAAGGGCGAATATTCCGCGACTTCCAGTCCTGCGGTAGAGGCCGCCAGCATCGCAACTCCACGCACTTGCCCGAGCTTGAGCGCCGATTTCACGTTGAGAGCGTAGAAGACATCTTCGATGGCGACTTCATCAGGCTGATGAACAGAAATGATCTCTCCCAGCTCGGTAAAAATGCGCGAAAGGCGGCGCGGCAGCGCTTCGCGCGGAGAAAGCTTAATGGCGCCGCAAGTCAGGCAGCAAAGCTTGCCGGTCTCGTGCATTTCGACTACACCGTAGCCGGTATACTCGCCGCCGCAATCGATGCCCAGGACTCGCACGAGAGCAGTGTATCGCGTAGGAGAAACATCTCCTAGAACAACGAAGAAGAGCGGAGTTAACCAATAGCGAACTTTAACAGCACTTAGGCCGGCGGGCGTGGCTGGCCTCTCGCTCGCGCGAGAAAGCGCGGTAAGCCTCCGGCGAAGAAAGGAGTCCACCACGGCGCAGGAAGCGCTCGTAGGCGGTTTCGTCGAAAATCTCACGCAGCGTCGCCAGCAAGATCCGGGCTGCCTTCAAGAAACGGCTCATGTTCGGTCCTCTGCTCATGTGCGCTCCTCCACCAGTCGTGTCAGCACAAATGGGGCTTCTCTTACTCGCGATTCTTCCCTGCCGCTAAGTACGCCCATCCATTGCTTTACCGATTCCACAAGCACCAGCGCGACCATGATGACCAGAATGGCGGTGAGCGCGGCGTCAAGCCGATTGTTGAAGATGAGCCGGGCCGTTGCGCCCGTTGCTGGGCCCAGGGCCAGCGCATGCGCCTGCGCGAGAAAGCCGATGCGCGGATCGGAATCGAAAATTTTGTGCCATGACGCGGTGAAGGTCACCGCGACTAGCCATGCCAGCGGCGCGAGCGTGACTGCGGCGTAGCGCGTGCGATGCAGCTTGATGATGATGGTAGTGGCTACGCAAAGGGCCACCGTAGCCAGCAGTTGATTGGCGATACCGAACAGCGGCCACAGCGAATTGATGCCTCCCAGCGGATCTTTTACTCCTTGCCAGAGAAAGAATCCCCAGGCGCCGACGATGAGTGCGCTGGTGAAGAGAATTGATGGGTACCAACTCGTTCGCCCTAAAGGCCTGTAGATGTGTCCGAGCGCGTCCTGAATCATAAAGCGGGCAACACGAGTGCCGGCATCGAGAATGGTCAGGATGAAGAGAGCTTCAAACATCACCGCGAAGTGGTACCACAGCGCCATCACTTTCACTCCTCCCAGGCTCTGCGAGAAAATGTGGGCCATGCCCACGGCGAAAGCAGGCGCGCCGCCGGTGCGGTTAAAGAGAGTACGTTCGCCGACAGCTTGCGCCAGCGCCTGCATATCGGAGCTTGTGACTGGAAATCCCCAGGAGGAAATCGTTGCAGTCGCGGCAGCCGCGCTTTGCCCGACCACGCCTGCTGGACTGTTAATTGCGAAGTAGATGCCTGGCTGCAGCGCGCAGGCCGCGATAATCGCCATGATCGCGACCGCAGATTCGGCCAGCATAGAACCGTAGCCGACCATACGAGTTTGAGTTTCGCGGGCAATCAGCTTGGGCGTAGTCCCGCTGGAGATTAGCGCATGAAAGCCGCTGATCGCACCGCAAGCGATGGTGATAAATGCGAAGGGAAAAATCTTCCCCGCAAACACCGGTCCCGAACCGTCCACAAATCGAGTGAGAGCCGGCATGTGCAGAACGGGATGCAAAGCGACAATGCCGACGGCAAGCAGCGCAATCGTTCCCAGCTTTACGAATGTACTCAGATAGTCGCGCGGAGCCAGCAACAGCCATACGGGAAGGGCCGACGCCGCAAATCCGTAAACGACAATCAGAATCGCCAGAGTGGGCGCCCGCAAAGTAAAGACGCTTGCCAGGGCGGGATTTTGCGAAGCCCACCGCCCTCCCCAGATTGCCAGCAACACGAGCACAAATCCGAGTGCTGAGACTTCCAGCACTTTGCCGGGACGAATCCGGCGCAAATAGAGTCCCATAAGCAAAGCGATGGGGATCGTCATGGCAATTGTGAACGTGCCCCAAGGGCTATCTTTCAGGGCATTGACGACGATGAGTGCGGCGACGCCGAGCAAAATGATGAGAATGGCTATCACTGCCGTATAGGCGACGAAACCGCCGACGCGCCCGATTTCATCTTTCGCCATTTCGGTGAGCGACTTGCCGTCGCGGCGGACGGAGAAAAGCAGAATGACGAAATCCTGCACGCAACCCGCAAAGACCGCACCTGCGAGCACCCACAACGTTCCGGGTAGATAGCCAAACTGCGCAGCCAGCACCGGTCCAACCAACGGACCGGGACCCGCAATCGCGGCGAAATGATGCCCAAATACCACCCATTTGTTGGTGACCATGAAATCCCGACCATTCTCCAGGCGCTCGGCAGGGGTAGCGCGAAGCGCGTCAAGCGCGAGAATTTTGGCTGCAATGAATTTGCTGTAGAAGCGATATCCAAGGGCGTAACAGCAGGTCGCGGCTACAACTAACCAGAGCGCGTTAATTGGCTCGGCGCGATGAACCGCTACCACCCCCACCGTCGCAGCTCCAAGCGCAGATACAGCGCCCCAGGCGAAAATCGAAACAGCCTTGTTCGTTTTCTTTTTAGTCGTCATTTTCATTCCGCCGAGCATTGTGTCGAATCTTCCCTGACCGCGCAACGCTTATGTAGTGAAACAAAATAACGCGCAGAGGAACGATTTTCTTGGAGCGCGCCGCTGCGGCGCGCATCAATTTAGTGTTACTCTATCTTTTCCAACCGATTTTCACCCTTGCTCTTGGCATTCTTCCGGCGCTGCACCGAGGGTGCATTCGGATAATTTCATTCGGAAGTCATGATTCTGCAGACATAGTTCTGCAAACATGGTTCTTCAGACACGGTTGCATAGGAGCTCACGATGCGAATTGGCATTTTAACCGGCGGCGGCGATTGCCCTGGCCTGAACGCGGTGATACGCGCCGTAGTGCGTAAAGGCGTGTTCCATTATCACGACGAGTTTCTGGGCTTCATGGAGGGTTGGCGCGGTCTGATTGAAGATAAGACCATGGCTCTCAATCTGGACGCGGTCGGGGGCATACTGCCGCGAGGTGGAACTATTTTGCGTACTTCGCGAACCAATCCCTCCAAGCGTCCGGATGGAATTGAGCGATGCATCGCGACCATTGAAAAAAACAAAATCGACGCTTTGGTGGCGATTGGCGGCGATGATACTTTGTCGGTCGCGCAGAAGTTGCACGAAAAAGGAATTCAGGTGGTGGGGGTTCCCAAGACCATTGACAACGATTTGGGTGGAACCGACTACACCTTCGGATTTGATACCGCCTGCAATGTGGTGTGCGAGGCGATTGACCGTTTGCACACCACCGCCGAGGCCCACAACCGTGTGATGGTCGTGGAAGTGATGGGACGCGATGCCGGCTGGATCGCTCTCTACAGCGGAATCGCGGGCGGCGCCGATGTGATTCTGATTCCCGAACGTCCCTTCGACATCGACAAAGTTGCGGAATCGATTCGTCAACGCCACGAGCGGGGACGTTATTTCTCGATCGTGGTTGTCGCCGAGGGCGCAAAATTTTCGAACGATGCGGGCGCCGGGGCTCCTATCTTGCAGGATATGGGGAAAGACGAATTTGGCCATGCCAAGCTGGGCGGAGTGGCGAACATTCTGGCCCGTGAAATTGAGAAACGAACTGGCTACGAAACGCGCGCGGTTGTGCTGGGGCACATCCAGCGGGGTGGTTCGCCCAGCGCCTTCGACCGGGTGCTGGCAACCCGGTATGGGTTGGGAGCCATCGATATGGTGCATCGCGGAGAATTTGGCAGCATGGCCGCTTTGCGCTCGAACAAGATCGTATCGATTCCGTCTGAAAGAGGCGATCTCCAAGAATCGCGTGGTCGATCATGAAATGATCCAGATTGTGGACGGCTTGTTCGAAGAGATTGGCGTGAGAGAAGCGGTGAACAAGTAACACTAAGGCTCTTGGAAATTTTATCGGTTACCAGAAGCCTCGGTTCTTCTTGCAATTCCAATTGAACCAGAATTTCCATGTGCCGCGAACGCGGGCAAAACCCCAGCTTTGGCTCTTCCTGAGCCTGCTTGCGGCGATTATCGCGTGGCTGTACATGAATCGAGTATTGGCGCCGTGGGAACACTATTTCCACGTTGAGGCTGGAACATTGAAAGCTGCCCTGGGCGACCTGTATTCGCCATGGTTCGGTACTCGGGCACTCCTCCTTCAGAAGAAAAATCCGTACGGCCCCGAAGTGACTCACGACATCCAGATGGCCTTCTACGGGCATGACGTGGTTCAGAAGCATGAACCCGGCGCGAGAATTATTGATGAACAGAGGTTTGCTTATCCGATTTACCTGGTCTTTCTGCTGGCCCCGACGGCGGGTGTGAGTTTTGAAACGCTACAAGCGATAGCCCCGGCGGTCCTACTGCTGGCAGTTGTAGGCAGCGTTTTCATTTGGATTTCGGTCCTTCGGTGTCGGATGTCAGCCATGACGGCCTTGGCTACATCTCTCTTCATTCTTGCGTCTCCACAAATAGCGCAAGGGCTACGGCTGCGCCAACTCGGCCTTATTGTGGCGTGTCTGCTCGCACTGGGAACGTGGCTCGTGGTCCGAAATTACCTGGCCGCCGCCGGCATGGTTCTTGCACTGTGTACCTTTAAACCTCAGATGGTGGCGTTGCCACTCGCGTGGATCCTGATTTGGAGCGTCGGCGACCTGCGTAAGCGATGGCGATTGCTGGCGGGCTTCGGCTCGGCGTTAGCCGTCTTAGTCGGCGCGGGCGAACTGATTCTGCCGGGATGGATCCGCGATTTTGCTGGTGGGCTTAATGCCTATCGAAAATACGGGCCGGTTACAACCTTGCTGCAACTGGCGCTAGGAGACCGGTTTGGCGCAGTGATCGGAGTATTGCTGGTCGCCGGAGTGGCGGCATGGGGATGGAGAAATCGCAGTCATGACGCGGACTCGCCCGAGTTCGTGCTTACACTGTCTGTCTTTTTTATAGTTGCCGCCGTCGCCCTACCTTTGATGTCGCCGTTTAATCAGGTATTGCTCATCCTGCCGGTTCTCATGATCGTAAAAGACTGGGCACGGTTGCCAACGGCTGGCCGCCTCGCCTTCGCGGCCTGTGTGGGTTGGGCGTGGATTGTTTCGCTCGTGCTGCTGGCATTTCCGCCGAATCTAAAATCGTTGCGGCCGGTGCCACTTCTGCCGTCTGCGCTGGTTCTGGTTCTGCCGTTCCTAATTCCCGTATTGCTCATGGCACGACGGATTCCGATTTCGTTACCGAGTGTCGATATTTGACGCCGGGGTCATGGAGTCCGATACCATGCACTTTTTATGGCAGATCAAGCAGATCGAACGTGGCTGACGGCGAAGCGTTTGCGCGCGCATGGATTGATTCTCGCCGTGACGCTCTGGTCAATTTATATCTGGACTCTTGCCACGCCGGGGTTACGTGACCGCAACAATAATCTAAAGGGCACGGATTTCCTTCATTTCTACACTCTGGGTTCGCTGGCGATCGAGCATCGCGGCACCGACTTATACGACATGAACGCCCAGGCTGCATTGGCGGCGCAACGCGTGCCGGGGGCTGCCGGCATCTATTACCTGCCACTGTATCCGCCGCAGGTATCGATTTTTGTGGCGCCTCTAGCGTATCTCTCCTACGGCTGGGCGTTAGCCGTATGGTGGATTGGCAGCGCTGGCATCTACGGAGTTTGTTGCTACGGTGTTTGGCGGACATGCCAAAATCTGCACGGTTATGGAACAACGGCCTTTATTCTTGCTGTCGCCTTCCCCGCTTTTTTTCATCTAATCGCGTGGGGACAGACTTCCGCCGCCGCGCTGGCCTGCTTCACACTGACGTTTTTCTTGCTCCGTAACAGGCGGAACTTTCTTGCCGGCCTGGCGCTTGGCGGCTTAGCGTTTAAACCGCAGTTAGGGCTAGCCGCAGTCGCCGTATTTCTGTCCATTGGTGCGTGGAAGATTTTGGCAGGAGCGGCTCTCTCTGCCGCAGCACAATTCCTCATCGGAATTCTCTACTACGGCGTCGAACCGTTTCGTCGCTGGATCAGCTTGATCTAGAATGCGCAGCACGGCATGGCCATTGCTGGAACCCAAGCCCTATCAAACGCATTCGCTGCGAACCTTCTGGTCGATGCTGTTGCCCACAACTCCACCTTGGAGTTCCGAAATTTCGTTCGGCCTTTACCTCTTAAGCGCAGGCGTGGTGCTGGGATTTACGGTTGCGTGTTGGCGTAATCGGGCAGCGTATTTGCCGCTAAAGTATTCAGCGCTGCTTTTCGCGAGCGTTCTGGCGTCGCCGCATCTCACGGTTTACGATTTGGTGATTCTGGCTCCTGCATTTCTTTTGCTGGCGGACTGGCTCGCGGCCCATCCACTCACGGCTTCAAGTCGATGGTTATGCACCCTTCTTTACTTCTCCTACATGCTCCCGCTGATCGGACCTTTGGCCCGATGGACACATGTGCAACTTTCGGTGATGGCGATGGCAGGTTCGCTGTACTTAATCGGCCGGATTTGTAGTCAAACTCGGTATGAAGACGGCGCAGCGATAATTCAAGCAGACAGAGCTCGCATCTTGAGCACCTAGATCTTGAATCTACAATCGAAGCGTCCGTTACTCCGATTTTGAGAACAAAAATGTCAGCGCTTCAGGAAAGCGTTTCGCCCAATCCGATTCGCGATGAGAGGCTCCCTCGTCGATGACGAGCCTGAGACGCTTATCATCCAGGCCCGCGCGACCCAGGATTGCCGCTAGCTCCCGGACATCGTCGACCATGCTTTGATCTTGATCCTTGCGGCCCGCTTCGGCAGTTCCAGTTGCCAGGAAGATTCGCTCCGGCCATTGTTTGATTTTGCGACCCCGCAGGATGCTCTGCCGGTTTGACGCCCAGAGCGATGGGCTTTCCAAAAGAAGCCGTCCAATCGCACCGGGCAGCTTCGTCGCCGTGTAGAGTGCGATTAAAGCGCCGAGGGACGATCCCCCCAATCCGGTATTCTCCGCTCCCTGGGCCACGCGGTAGTGCCGGTCAATGAACGGCATAACCTCCTTTGTCAAAAAGTCGGGATAGCGGCTGCCTTGAACGCGCAGCATCATCGGTTGCATGGAGCGATACGGCATGTATTCGCGAAGGCGATCTTTGCCGCCATTGTCGATGCCCACGATGATCATGGGCGGAATCACGCCCTCGCGGATGAGGCGATCGCTGGTTTCATCCACTTGCCATTCCACGCCAGTAAATGAAATCGCAGCTTCGAATAAGTTTTGACCATCGTTCAGGTAAAGGATCGGATAGCGATGGGTCGCGTTCATGGGCTCGTCGTATCCCGGAGGCAGCCAGACTCGAAGAAATCTCTTGTTGCGAAAAATTCGGCTGGTAAATTCGTGCAGCCGCAAATCTCCGGTGGCTGCGGGCACGCGGATTACAGCCGGCTCCGGCCGATCTGGCTCTGGCAGATCGGTAGAACTTTCTGTTTGCTGAGTTTCGCTCATCGGAGGGTCTGCATTGTCAGAGACGTGAGGGCTGGCCGTTTTCGCGTTACGCTGTCGCACGCCTCAGCCTGATTACGGTTGCGAGAAGGCTGATCAGGGAAATCAGCACCAGCGACGCCAGGCACAAGATGCACCACGTAGTCAGTTCGTACGCCTCGATATATGTAAGGTAGAGAGCGAAGCATAATCCCGCAATTGCCGCAGCCAACAGGCGATTGGGCGTTTCGCTCCTTCGATTCCGGAAGGCCGACAAGAAAAACAGCAGTCCATAGCCTGCGATTCCAATCGCCGCCACCGGAATCCCCATTACCTCCGACCACTCGCTGTGATTCACGATATCGCAACTGAATTTCTCATTGATGTCGCAAAAAGAGGTAGCCGATTTGGCATAGTGGCGCTGCAGCGAAAGCGACGAGTCGATCACGCCGGCTAACGACAGCACTGCGATCACGACAAAGAGTGCGCGATTGCCGCGCCGTACGGCCAGTGGCGCAGATGGGGCCGCCTGAGAATCGTTCATGGCAGGCTGCAACCGGTTTTGTCGCTCAAGGCTTCCAGAGATAAAACTCCTTCTTTGGGCGGCTCCATTCCAAACTGCCAACTGGGAAACAGCTTTATCCCCGCCACTTTACACTCGGCAGCCAGTTCCTTTGAACCCCTGATCGCGCACTCCACGTAGGGCACATAGTGAAACGATGCGCCAAACATTTCTTTCTGCTCGATGCAGTGCGGGCACCAGTAGAGGCCGTACATCTTGGCCTGCTTGCTGGCCAGACATTGCGCGAACGAATCATATTTGTGATTTCGGTAATAGCGGACGCCTACGAATGCCCCAACCAAGAGGATCGCGATGATCCCGTAAATGAACATCTTCTTCGTTTGTGAGCCTGCTGCCTCGCGCTGATCGCGTTCCTGTTGTCGTTTTCGGCGTTCTTCAGACATGATTCATCCTTATATCACGACGCTCTCGATCAGGGCGCTATCGCCCGAATAACTTAAGCCACAACATTCAACGCTCCCGGCAACACATCGAGTTCCTGGCAATGGAGCGTTAATACTTCGCCATCGACCATCACATCTGCCGGACCGTCAAGATTGAATTCGACGCGCCGGGCCGACTTGCGCTCGGCGAGCGAGTGCTCGAGATGGGTGCCGTCATAAAGGCCGGGCAGATTGCGAATCAATCCCAATCGCCCGATCGGTCCCCAGCGGATATATTCCACCAGGCCATCGTCAACCTGGGCTTGCGGGGCAATCATCATTGTGCCGCCGGTGAATTTGCTGTTGTTGAAAGACAAAAAAAGGCAGCTGCGCCTGTCGAAGTTTTCGCTGGCTTCGACTCGAACCGGGAACGGACGGCGGTTGAAGCGGGCAAGCGTAAGAAAGATTGAGGCCACATATCCAAACTCTCCCCATCCGCTGAAGCGGCGGGAGCGCAGCGTGGCTACGTCTGCCGTAAAACCCATGCTCAACAAATTAATGTAATGGATCACACCGGTGCGATGACGCAAACGAAGGACATCACAGGCGCGACTTTTGCCCGCGAGCAGCGATTCGATGCCGTACTCCACGCCGCGATCGCTAAAGTCGCGCAGAAAGGAGTTGCCGGTACCCAACGGCAGAAATCCTAAAGTCGGGCGCTCACCCTCAAGGGCTTGCGGATAGAGGCCATTCACAATCTCATAGGAGGTGCCGTCGCCACCGACTGCAATAAATCTTCGAATGCCTTGAGCGTAGGCCTTCCGGGCAATCTCCGTCGCGTCGCCCGCAGCCCGCGTCTCCATCACCTGGATCTGGAGACCGCCCGCCTGCAAGCGCTCGAGTGCTGGGCTGAGCAGTTTGCGGCTGCGTCCCCCTCCGGCCGCCGGATTTACGATCGCGAGATAGGTTTGCTCCAAGGTTCGAGGTCCGTTGAGTTGGGTGGGATATTGTCGCGGTTACAGTTCCACCATCATTTTCTTCTCTACAGATCTGCCAATTTCTTCCGCCAACGCTTGCCGTTTAATTTTCATCGATGCCGTCCGAGGAAAGTCTTTGTCCCAGATCAAATATGCGCCGACGCGCTTGAAGTCCGGCAGCCGGCGATTTCGAGCAGACATTTCCTCCAGCAATTTGCCATCTATTTTTTGGTTCGGCTCCAATCGCAGCACAAGAACTAATGATTCCTTTCCCAGTTCCTTTTTCGGCCAGACATAATTTACCGCGAACACGGAATACTCTTTCACCGATAGACCATCAAAAACAGTTTCAATATCTTCGGGATAAATATTTTTCCCGCCCTCGGTAACAATCATATTTTTCTTGCGGCCGAAGAGTTGCAAATGCCCGTGGCGCTCAAACCGGCCCAAATCGCCGGTCAACAGCCAGCCATCGACAATTGTTTCCAGGGTGAGTTCCGGATCGTCGAGGTAGTGCGACATTACGGTTTTACTGCGCGCGGCAACTTCGCCAACACCTTCGCTATCCGGACTCATGATTCTCAATTCAACTCCCGGCAGCGGCTTACCCACCGTATCCGCCCGAAAAGGTTTCAGGTCGTTGAGCGTAAGCGCGGTGCCGGCTTCGGTAAGGCCATAACCGTTCACCACGGGAATACCGAGATCGTAAAAGAATTGCATGGTCGACGGTTCCAGGAATGCCCCACCGGTGATCAGCGCCAGTAACTCTCCGCCGAAGCCTCGATGCACATTCGGCAGCAGCATTCGGCTAAGTTTCACGTTGGGCCGGCGCCGTGTGAGCACGCGATTGGTGGCAATCATCGTATTCAAGAAAGCGCGCTTCCATCCCGGCAGTTCATCGAATTTCGCGCGCAAGCCGCGCTCCAGATTTTTCACGATCATCGGTACTAGCGAAACATACGTAATTCGATAGCGCACAAACGCATCGCGTACGAACTCAGGCCGCAGCGTGCGCAGATGAACCACGCAGGCGCCGCATACAAAGGGTCCAATGAAACCGACCATGAAATCGATGGCGTGATTGGTAGGCAGAATACTCAAATAGCGCACGCCCGGCCAAAAGGGATACCACGCCGTCAGCGCACGGCATTGTTCCAGATAATTTTCGTGCGTGAGCACGCAACCCTTAGGCCGTCCGCCGGTTCCGGAGGAATAAACAATGCAGGCGACATCATCTTTCTGTCGCATGACGAAATCGGGCGCGCCCTTGCGCTTGAAATCCTCCCAGCGAAACGCCCCCGCCAACTCCACGCCAAGCGGCGCCTCGGTCACCAAAACCATTTTGGTTGCAATGTTGTGGAATTCTGGAGACTGCGTGATCGCCCGCCACAAGTGATATTCAATGACGAGAACCTTGGACTTGGAATGTGCGAGCAGTTGCAGATGTTCCGTCGGGCTCAGCTTATAGTCCAGCGGCACCAGCACGCCGCCGCAGTAAAAGATCGCGTAGGCCGAAATCAGCCACTTGGACTGATTCGTCATGATGATGGCGGCACGGTCGCCGGCATCGTAGTCGGCATCCTCAAGAGCGCGCGCCAGGGGCAGCGCTGTTTCCTTGAAATCGGAATATGTCAGACGGAGTTTCTCGCGGTCGCGCTCAGCTTCGATCAAACAGGTTTGAGAAGAAAAGCGGTCAAGAGCATCGCGCAGCGCCGCTCCCAGACATGTGTATTGGCGGAGGTCAAGCATAAAGAGACTGCTGATCAATTGATTGTAAATTGCTGATTCAGTAACTGATACGGCGTTCGTGAGCACGTGCTCAGGCGATCAACAATGCGAGCTTTTCGCCTCACAGCCGCGATTGAATCTTCGTGGCCAGCGTGCGAAAGTCGGTCACGCCCTGCAGTTCGTAGTCGGGCAACTCCACACGGAAATGATTTTCCAACTTCGTGAGCAGGTCGAGCGTCTGCAGGCTGTCGATGCCAAGCGCTTTGAAAAAATCTTCGTCGGGGGAGAGTTTTTCGCGCGGCACTTTGAAATGAGCCGCGGCTAGCGTGAGTATTTCATCGAGCGTTTTTTCGGCAGTTTCCATAGAGGTTTATTCTAATCCAGTTACAACTAAGGCAAGTAGGGTTGCGAGTCTGTGCTCTCTGCGAACTTCTTCAACCCCGCCTGCACCGCAGGACGCGAAAATAATTCGCAAAAGAGCTCGATCTCCTGCCGCAATTCGTCGACAGGCACAGGCTTGATAAACTGCTTGGCCGTCACTGCGGTCTGCCGGTCGAACTTCCCTATCTGCGCGGCCGTAACCTGCGCCGCACGCAACGCTTCGCCTTCCGACACCACCTGACTGACGAGTCCGATTTGCTGCGCCTTGGTGGCATTGATGCTGCGACCAGTCAGAAGGAGATCCCGCACGACAGCGTTACCCAAATCCCTTTTCAGGCGCGGGATTCCACCGAATCCAGGAATCAAGCCAAGCCTCAGTTCAGGGAAGCAAAATCGAGCCATTTTGTCTGCGATGATCAGATCGCACGCCAGCGCCAGCTCGAATCCTCCGCCAAATGTGACGCCGTGGACGGCGGCAATCGTGGTTAATGGCGCGGCATCGATTCGATTGAGAACGCGGTGAATTCTCTCCAGAAAATCACGCACACCCTTGGCAGCCTCGGCTTTCTCCATTGCCTGCGAACGCTGGTAAAGTTCACGCAGATCAGCGCCCGCGCAGAAGCCGCATTTCAGCTTGCTGTATACGATGAGCGAGTGGGCGTCTTTTTCTAGATCGCCCAGCGCGTCTACGAACTTTTCTAATTCCACCAGCGACTGCGATCCCAACTCGTTGCAAGGCCCGCGGTGCAGAGACAATTCAACCACTCCACCTTGCACTTGCCACGACAGTGCTTGCCCGTTAAATTGCCGCACGCTCAGAACAATTCCTTTCCCGGCTATACTGCCTGCTTTACCTGATACATGTTTTCGATCTCGCTCTTCATTCGCGATGAGATTAAGTCACGCTTCAGCTTTCCGTTTGCCGTAAGCATTCCGTTTTCAATGGAAAACGGCTCTTGCCCCACATGAAAGGCGCGCACTTGCTTGTAGTGCGGAAGTTGCGGATTGACCGCGTCCAGCGCGCCCTGAACCTCTACCGCATTGACGTTTCCAGTAACGATCGCGCAAAGATATCCGCGTCCATTGCCTACGACCACTACTTGTTGCGCAGCGGGCAGATTACGAGCAATTTCCTCTTCGATGGTTTCTGGAGCAATCTTATGGCCGGAGCCGAGAACAATCAGATTCTTAATTCGCCCAACGATCCGCCAGTTACCGGAAGCGTCCATCTCGCCCTGATCGCCGGTATGGAACCATCCGTCGTACAGCACTTCTGCCGTCTGCTGGGGCCGGTTCCAGTAGCCTGGAAAAATGTTTGGCCCACGCACAATGATCTCGTCATTTTGGCTGATTCTCATTTCAATTCCGGGAATCGCCGGCCCCACTCGACCGGGCGCGACATGATTCGGATCGTCCATGGTGCAGATGCCGGTAGTCTCGGTGAGGCCGTAGACCTGCAACACTGGAATACCGAGCATGCGGAAATAATCCTGAGTTTCCGGAGTGAGAGGAGCAGAACCGCAAATCAGAGCCTTCAGATTTTGGCCAACCATCTTTTTGCGAATCGTGGGGAAGACAAGAGTCTCGGACAGCCATAACCACATGAAATCGAGCGATTGCGATTGCTTCTGCTCTTGTCGTATCCATGCCGGCTTGGCTCGTGAATAAATCGCCTGCGCCACGCCGCCATTTTGCGCGATCTGTTCATCCACGCCGCGCCGCATGCGCTCTAGCAATTGGGGCACGTTCAGAAAATAGTGCGGCGCTGTCGCCGGCATATCGCTGGGAATCTTTGTCAGGTCGGTGTTCAGCGTCACCAGGCTTCCGCGCAAAAGAAAAGTCAGCATTGCGATCCACGAAGCGCAGAAACTAAAAGGCAGATAATGGAAGATGTGGTCTTGCCCCGAGCTGCCTTGCATGAGCAAATCGAGTCGCGCCGAGGTACAGCCCAGCATGAATCCGACGTTAGCCGCGGTCAGCACTACCCCTTTGGCTTCCCCCGAAGTGCCCGAAGTGTAGATGATGGTGACACGATCCTCATCGCGAATCTGCGGCCGGTCGAGCGCGACTCCCTCCGCACTGGTGAAAATCTCGTCAAACAAGCAATGGGACGGAATTTCCTGCCGATTTTTCTCAGGCCAGTTCTCCAGGATACCGTCGCGCAAACCCACATCGCCGCAGCACAGAAGCGACGGCACGCTGTCTTTGATCAATGCGACGAGTTCGGTAGGAGCCTGGCGAGAATAGAGCGGAACGACGATCAGGCCCTCCGCCATAGCGGCCAGGTCAACCGCCATCCAGCGAATGCTATTGGCCGCCAGCAGCCCGCATCGATCGCCGGGCTGAAGTCCTCTCGCTGCGAGAAACATTCGTGCCTGGCGAATCAGTTCGAGTAGTTCGCCGCCGGTCACGCGCGTGATCTGGCCGTCGCGGATTTCCTGCAGCACGGGGCTATCCGCGGCGGCCTTGAGTTGCGAAAATATTTCTCCGACAAATGGCATGTATGCTTCGTTCTTTTATCAGAAAGGACGATGACCTAGCTGTAAGCCGCCACCAACTCGCGCAGCGAGGCGTTCATAGGAGGAAGATAATCTTCCCAACTCCATGCGCCGGTGCGCGTCGGGAATGCAGGATAGCGCCGCTGCACCTCTTCTTCGAAAAACACGCCCATCCGCGCCATTACTTTCAAATTCTTGACGACCGTGCGTGCAATGCCGTCGGCGACGCGCTCGCCTTGGGTCGCGAGGATTTCAAGCGCCGCCAGAAGCTTCTGCTCCAGATCCGGATCGTCGACATTCATCAGTAATTCAGTGTGACCGCGCTCGCGCATCAGATTGCGAATGCGTTCGTCCATGGTGATGCCAGCCGAGGGAACCAAGCCCGGCATGGAGGTCACAATGCCGTGATAGCGCGACGAGGCCATCATGTGGCAGGCTCGCAGAATGCTGACCAGTTCATACATGTTGTATTGATCGGAGGTTAAGACCGGCACTCCGCCGAGTTTTTCCGAGATACGATTGGCAGGACGCGCATCCAGACGTTCGGTGGCAACCAAAACAACAAAGACCTTGCGCTGCTTGCGGAAGGCCCCGACCGCATTGGCGATCGAGGTGAGGTAATGCTGATAGGCGCGATCGGCCGCGGGCCCCGAGTTATGAAAATAAACGGTGCGGTAGTGACTTTCTTTGTAAGCGCCGGTGACGGTCCGAAGCGCGTATTTAGCCACAGACGCTTTCACCGGCCATTCAAAGGGATTAATCGGGCAAACGACCAGAACAGGGGTTTGTCCATCCCATCCCACTTTTCGCAAAATACTTTGTCCAAATTCCGCCGGACGCGGTTCGAATGTCCAGGCCGTGTCCGTGCCTAATTCCGTGGGCACGCCCAGTTCGCGCAAAACAGTGCGCGACTCTTCGTTGCGAGTAATGACCAACGAATTCTTACAATAGCGTCCGCACATTTTAGCGACCAAAGGATCCATGTGGCCGGCTTCTGCGCCGTATCCAACAGAAAGTTTATTTTCTACCGCCGCGATTCCGAGGGAACCAATCATCATCGTCGTTAGAGCATTGGCGAATTTGCTTTTGAACATCGAGCCTTCACAGGCGACAACTCCGTGGTGCCTGGGAACCTCGTCCGATAAGAACGGAGGGAAAATGTCCGGAAGATGTACCTGTTTCGTGCCTTCGAAATATCCTTTCGAAAACTCGAAGTTCTGACTCATTACACTGAACTCGACGCGCTCGCTTCCCAGGATATGCCGAATCTGCCGCAACATCTCGTCAACGCGCACATCCGAACCCATATTGCGCGTGCCGTTGTATCCCGCGAAGAGCAACTTTAATTTTTCTCCGGGCTGCCAGGGTTTGCCTCCGCCCAGCATCCATCGCACCTTCGCGCGCTCGATGTTGCTGCTGACCCAGGCCTCCAGAACAAAATCCATCATGCGGCACTTCCTCCGCGGGCGGCGGGCCACGGCTGGTAGTTGTACTCGAAGTTATTCTCACGGCTGAACTTCAATAAAGGAAAACTGTACTGCGAAAATGGAACCGGCTTGCGCCCCAATTCAGAGGTCACGCGCGTATTGTCGAAAACCGTATTCCAAACCAGGTACGGCATAAAGACTTTGAGAAGTGACGCGCCGTGGCCCGTCGGTCCCTTTCGATTCGCTAGAAAGCTGACCGAGCCAGCGAATGGTTTCTCAGCAAACGGAAGGAATACGGGACTGCGCTTCTGCTGCGCCGCCGCCAGCGCAGTCGTCAACTCGCGAAAGGTCTGCGACCCAGTGCCTGAAGAAAGATGATAAGTATCATACTGCGGCTGCTCTTTCTGATGCAGACTCGCAATCGCGTCCGCGACAAAATCCACATTCACAATGTCGATTTTGTCGGTGGGGCGGAATGGCAATACCGGCAGACCCGCCAGGAATACGAATGCCTTCACCATATCGAACTGCGTGGTTTCGGCATGCCGGCTGTCTCCGAGAACAATGCTGGGCCGGAAAATCGTCTTCGGCGTATCCGGCAGGAGCACTCGGGTCATGTGCTCGCAGAATTTTTTCGTGCGCGCGTAGGGGTCGTAGTCGGAGCGGTCCCACTCGATGGACCGATCTTCGGAGACCACTTCGTTGCTGCGCTTGCCGGCTACCGCGACTGTGCTGACTTCGCTGAAGCGTCGCAGGCCGTGGTAGTGCTCGGCTTGGCGCGCTAAGGTCAGCACCTCAAGGGTGCCTCGCAAGTTCACATTCAGACAGCTCTTTTCCGACTTGCGGTTCAGCGATGCCGCACAGTGAATCACGGAATCTGTGGTATGCACCAACCGATCGTATTCATCGCGGCTCAGGCCAAAACCTGGGGCGGTAAGGTCACCACAAAAAATGCGCACTTTGGTCTGCAGAAATTCGTAGAAATTCGGAAACTCGAGATGCAACTGCAGCGCGCGCCACAGACGCAAATGCGCTTCCTGCGGATCGCGCGCCCGCACCAACACATTCAACGATGCGCCGTGATGTTGCAGCAGATTGGCGGCGACGTGCGCGCCGATGTATCCGGTCGACCCGGTCAGGAATATCGCCACGTGACTCCGTCAGTCCCGGTCTTTACGGCATCGCCGTTGGCGGGCGCAAGTTGAAAACTGCGAGGAGGCCTGGCTTCCAAAGGCCTACCTTCAATCAAGGGGTAAGTCCAGCGACGCAGAGCCGGAATGTGAATGTTGATCCAATACTCCCACCAATCCAGCGAGCGCGTGTCGTAAGCGAACGTTTCTTTTTCTTCGGGAATGAGAGCGTAGGTGAGTTTCTCGATGTTGTCCGCCGCGAAATCGTGCTCGTTCAACAAAATAAACGGTTCGAAGAGCTCGATAAGTTTTTCCAGTCGCTCCAGAGTTCGCTCGGCCCGAACCAACGGTGCTTTCTTGAGAGGCAACGGCGCCATGATTCGCTGAATGGATTTTACGATGGCCTTTTGCGCTGGTGCGGACATGCGGTTGTAACGTGTCTTCGAAACCGGAATCGCATCAAAACGCAAACGCAGCCAGGATTCCAAACCCTCCTGGGCGCGGTAGTGCTTGCGGTGCGCCAGAGACGTCAATTCGATGGACCGGCCCATATCGCAAGGATTGGTGACGGACGTTGCAAGCTGATAAAGCGCATCGTGCCGGCGTTCCATGACGGCTGCCCCGATCAGCGTCATGCCATTGCAAACCGCATCCACAGGAACAATGTCGAGCCGCTTACTTTTATTCGAGGGCAACTGGCGGAAATAAGTTCCCAATAGATAGGACAATGAAGCAGAGGTGTTGATGCCTTCATTCCAACCAGGAAAAGGTTTCACCACCGAAGTTTCCACGATTGCCGGGCGCACTACCGCGACCGGCAAGCCGGCGCCATGTTTAGCGACCAGAGATTCGGCCAGGCTTTTAGTAAGGGTATATGTGTTTGGCCAGCCTAATTCTTTCGCTCGTCGCGTTCCTGCGTCGGTGAGATAATTTCTCAGCCAGCGCACGCGATTCTTGCGAATCTGATTCTCCAGCGCCGCGCCGTGCAAGTCTTTCGCCGCGTGTTCGCGGGAGCGAGCCTGGGTGCGCAATTCCTCCGTAACTTCGTCGCTCTCAGCTTTTATTTCCGCTTGTTTTACAAATTCCTGCAGAGAGCGCCATTCCTGTTCTGCGTCAAACCCTTCGAGTCGACGCGGACTGTAATTCGCAGTCAGTTTTTCACTGACTCTTCCATCCTGCTCACCAGCCACGTAACAGGTAGAAAGATGCAGCAGGCCCGCGTGATCTGACGATCGTACGAATTCGAGAATATTCACCGCGGCGTCCGTGTTGGTAACGAGAGCGTCGCGCAGATCGGGATTGAAATCCGTTAACCCGGAGCTATTGATAATAAGATCCAGATTCTTCTGCAGGCGGCGGGCAATTTCGGGTGTGAGGCCGAGTCCCGACTGAGTGACGTCGCCCTCCACGACTTCAACTTTTTCGCGCAGAAATTGCCGAAGCCGGTCCCCGTGCCGGTCAAATAGAGGATCGAACACCGGCGACTCTTCGATCAACTTCTCGAAGCGCCGCTCCGCCGGATTCGATTTTTGACGCCGGATGAGCAGATAGATTCTGTTTACCTCGGGCAAATCCAGAAGCGTATTGGCCAGCCATACTTTGCCGATAAATCCGGTGACACCGATTAGCATCACCTGCTTTCCCGAGAAAGCCTTGCGCACGGAAAAATCCTGACTCTGCCGTTGCCCTTCGAAATGAACTATGGGACGCGGAGGAGTTGTATTGCGCCGCTCGGCCGGAACCACCGCCGCGCGCAAGTCTTCCAAAGAAATGTCGAGTTGCCGCGCCAGTGTTTTGGGCGCTCGCCGACCGTCCGGATTTTCTTCTCGAATCCGGGCAAAGGCTCCGCGCGGGCGAATCACGGGCTCCAACAACCTTCCGGTCGCTACTCCATCGTGGAAATCAAGGCGGTTCGCGATAATCCGCTTCACGCCGAGATGCTGCGCCAAGGGGCGCATGACGTGCTCCAGTCCCTGGCTGACCAGAACGACTTCCGCTCCGGCATCTACCAATTCCTGCACCTTGCGCACGCCGCGCTCTTTCAATTGCGGCTTCAGCTTGTATTGGAAGAACTCCTCACCCAGCAAATCCAGACGATCGCGCGTCACTCCCCGCAGCACGGTGTGGATGGCCCGGGTAGCAGCCTTACGGTTCGTGGAATAAAGAAAGGGCCGCAGTAACGCCATCAGAAATATCTGCCCGCGCCGCCGCAAGCGCTCGGCGAAGGTTTGCGCATTCCAGGTAAAAAAAGCCACCGGCCTGACCACGGTTAAGTCGAGCAGGCTGCCCTCTACCCGCCAGAAGACGGTAGGGGCGGTACTGGAATTGTGGTTGGTCGATTCCAAATTAGCGGTTCGTCCTCTACAGAGCCTGTAGCGGCAGTCAGGCGAAGTTTCTATTGTAAACAATCGAGTCGATTGAGCGAAGCAGAAGCTATGAAACGGGGCTTATGGGCCGCTTTTCGACGCTGAGCGGCCGGCCAACAATCAAAGCGACGCCTCCGCTTAGCGCCAGCGTCGCCCCGATCGCCAATAAGCCCCCACGAAAACCGCCGCCGGTCTTGCGGAAGAATCCGATAATGTCGGGGCCGAAATAGCCCCCTAAATTCGCCAAGGAGTTGATCACGGCAATCCCGGCCGCCGCGGAGAGTCCCGCCATTCTCGAAGTCGCCATCGCCCAGAAAGGCCCGACCATCGACTCTGCGCAGACAAGGCCTAGTCCTATGCATGCAACGACCACCGTCGTCGAAATTCCATAGGCCGCCGCCGCCAGACCAACCGCTCCAACAAACGCAGGAATTGCGGTGTGCCAGCGCCGTTCCGCCGTACGATCGGAGCGCATACCGACCAGAACCATCGCCACGGCGGTCGCTACGAACGGAAGAGCCGAGACGAGGCCTGTTGAGAAGTAACTCAGACCTGAGAGCGAGCGGATTACGCTGGGAAGCCACAACGTAACCCCGTACATGGTGGTCGAGACGCCGAAATAGACCATCGACAGCATCCAGATTCTGCCGCTGACGAGAACCTGCCAAAGGTTTTCTTTTCGTAAACTGGATTCCGCTTGCTGTTCGAGGGCCAGCCTTTCCAACAACCACGTTCGTTCATCGCCCTTTAGCCAGGTCGCCTCGCGAGGGTTATCCGCCAGAGCCCAAAATACAACTACCCCCAGAACAATTGCCGGAACTCCTTCCATCAGAAACATCCACTGCCAGCCGGAAAGTCCCTTGCCGCTTAGGCCCAGCAGTGCGCCGGACACCGGACTGCCGACAATTCCGGCGAGAGGGTTCGCCGTCATGAACCAGGCAACGGCGCGAGCCCGGGCGTTCACCGGAAACCAGCGCTTCATGTAAAGGATGATGCCGGGGAAGAATCCAGCCTCGGCCGCACCCAGCAGAAACCTCATCACATAAAAACTGATTGGCCCGCGGATGAAGATCATCAGGCAGGAAATTATTCCCCAGGTGATCATCAGTCCTGAGATCCAGCGGCGAACTCCAAACTTCTCCAGAACCAGGTTGCTGGGTAACTGGAAAAAGAAGTAGCCGGCGAAAAACATTCCCGCCGCGCGGCCATAGACGCGGTCACTCAGCCCCAGCTGCCCGCGCATCTGCAAGACGGCGAAACTTACGTTGATGCGGTCGAGATAAGCAACAATGTAAAGCAGGAACAGAAACGGCATGAGCCGCCACATGAGTCGAGAAATGACGGCGGATTCAAGGCGATTGGGAACGATTTGCAAGAATAAATTCCAGGCACTTCCGTGGTGCGAGGATTCTACGCTAAGCCAAGCTTTTGTCGAATCTCGGCTACGATCTCTTGTGGCGAGGCGTCGATGTCGACAGTCACCGCATCTTCCGGCTCTTCCAAATCTGCGAACTGGCTGGCCAAAATTTGTTCTCCCGCATAATGTCCGTGCCGCGCGCGCAAGCGTTCTGCGATCAGGCTCGCGCTACCCTTCAGGTAAACAAAGCGAACTTCCGGCGCGGCGGCGAGTTCCTGGCGGTATCTGCGTTTCAAGGCTGAACACGCCAGCACGACGTTACGATCCTCACGGATCCAACTTGTGATCGCTTCGCGAAGCGCCGCCAGCCACGGAGCTCGGTCCTCATCGGTAAGTGAGATCCCGCGACGAATCTTCTCCACATTCGACTTGGGATGGAAGTCATCCGCGTCGGCAAACTCCCAGCTGAGTTGCTCCGCCAGCAGCCGACCGATTGTCGTCTTCCCTGCCCCAACTACTCCCATCACAATTACGATCATGCGCGGACCGCGAACCCCTATTTCTTTGCGTACGTCTTCTGCTCGCCGGTGCGGCTATTGGTGAGGGTGAACGTTCCGTCCGGCTCGGCCACGACTTTGATGTCCTTCCCTTCGCAATTTTCTTTCACGTTCGCGATGCGGTCATCCGCGACGTTATGAGCTTTGTCTGACTCCTCGGCATAGTGAAGCTGCCACAGATCTTCCAGCCCGGGAGAGTCGTGGACAATCTGCCAGGCGGCAGGGCTCGCTCCCTTGCGTGGTCCATTGTCGATGACGGCCACGCGCGGATGCAGCACCCAGTCGAGGGCTTTGGAATTTGAAAGATCTGCCCCATGATGGGTCACCAGAAACAGATCCACCGTTCCCAGCAAGTTGTTCGGACAAGCCAGCTCGATCTCTTTTTGCTTGGTAAGATCGCCGAGATCGAGAAAACGGAACTTCCCGTAAGTGATCAGAACGCCCACGGAACGGGCGTTTTCGCTGTCATCCGCCGCAGCAGCCGGTTCGGAACCACAATACGGATTGGCGGTTCCGGCGCCAGGCAGTGGTTGGGTAATATGATCCCCGGCCGCACTCAGGACTTCCACTTGAATACCTTTGATGGGAAGACCCCAGCCAGGTTTGACGACCACATGCGCGTGGCCGGCAATCGCTTTCTCGTACGCGGCATAATCGGTGCGGGTCACGGCTGAGTCTTCCAGATTTGGCCCATGGTCGACAAACGTTCCAACTTTGATTCCATCCACTAACTGCGGAACGCCGCCCACATGATCGCGATGATAGTGAGTGATCAGGACATAATCGATCTTCGTGATTCCCGCTTGATGTGCCGCAGCCATGATCCGGTCAGCGTCACGGCCTTCACTTCCGGGCCAACCTGTATCGATGAGAAGCGATTCGCCCGATGGGCTGACTACGAGAGTCGACTGTCCGCCCTCGACGTCAATGAAATAAATTTGCAAGGATTTAACAGCTGCGGCTTGCGCGGTCTTTGAAGGCAGAACCAAAAGAGAGACACAAAGGCAAAAAGCGGTAACGAGCGCTCGACGCATAGTTTGTCACCCGAGAGAATACTTTTCGAAGATTATCCCATGCCGCTGAGGGAATGAGTGATTGATTTCACCCGATAGAAAAAAGAGACGTTTCAATTACAAGCTGCTTGCGGCGCCCGCCCAGCAAAGCGAGCCTCAATCCAGGCAATCTGATCGCGCACGGAACCGCCAACCACCGTGCCTGGGTCGAAGTTTGGATAAGAGTCCCACTGAACTTGGTCGCCGGCTTTGCACAAACGGGAAATGGCCTGCGCTGTCTTTCGGTGAGCTTCGATTCGGTCGGCGTCGCCGCTAACGATCAGCACCGGGCGGTGCGTCCGAGTCTGGCCAAAATCATTTCGATCAAAATATCTGCTAACGAACACATTACGCGTCCAGCCGGGCTTTACTGTTTCGGCCGGGGACAGATCCGGACGCGTTTTGCCCGGCGAACAGACTTGTCCCACTTGCTGATAGACCGCAAGCGCTTTTTCTTTCAGCATGTCCGTCACTTGAAACTGCGGATAGACTGTCTTGATGCTGTAAGCCAGAGAAGCGAGCAGGAAGCTGGAAGGATTTGCAGACTGCGATTCATAGATGTCCTTTACGCTGTCGAGATCCGAAATCGCGACCGCGCCCAGGTAACCGGAATCATGGAAAGCGGGGTCGCGAATCTCGCTTTCCTTTTCCGCGACTGCCACAGCCGTTAACCCTCCTTCTGCTTCACCCATCACGATCCAACGCTTTCCCAGATCCGGCACCGCGGCGCGAGCCGCCGCAACCGAGTTGATGACGTCGATTGCGTTCGACGAACCATCCAGATAGGCATTTCGGAAATTGGTCCCCAGGCCCGTGTAGTCGGGGGCGACGATCGCGTATCCCAAGCTCACATACATGGCGAGGAATGGGCCGTGCCCGACATTTCTCATCAGCGACGGAGCGCATGAACGCGCAACGCCAATATCTCCATGCGCCCATGCAATCACCGGCCAACCCCCCGAAAGCGGCTTTCTGTCATAGGGAAAAAGAACGACGCCAGACGCCGCCACATCTTCGCCGGCCGCAGATCGCGAGTGGTACAAAATGCGAACCGCCGATACCGAAGACGGGAGTTCGTACGCATCAAAGGATTGCGAACGAATCAGGTCTCCCGGTTGGCCGGGTGGAAACGGATTGGGAGTCTCATAAAATTTGGTAATAGGCAGGCCGCGCATGGGCCTGAGGCTTTGGTTGGGCGCAGAAGGTTCAGTCTGCCCGAAAAGGTTGGACGTGAACGCCAGAATAACAGTCAAGCCAACTAGCAACATTGCGCGGTGCAGATGGTGAGCGACGACTCGCGTGCCCAACCATTGCTTCAGACAATCCCAGGCTTGAACAGCGGCGGGCGAACTTCTTGTATTCACTTCACTTCTTCGCGACAACCATAATTACAAGCACAACTGGCAGGTACACCACTGAGGCATGCAGCAAGCGGCTGGCTCTGATGGTGGAGCTCGAGAGCGCCAGTTTACCCACGTAGTAGAGCAGAAATGCGCCGGCCGCGCACATGCCAGCCCAGTAGAGTAACCCGGCATGGCCCACTGCCGGCAGCATCGTGACCACGACCAGAATCAGCGTAAACGCCACTATTTC
Source organism: uncultured Acidobacteriaceae bacterium (assembly GCA_963801885.1). Classification (GTDB taxonomy): domain Bacteria; phylum Acidobacteriota; class Terriglobia; order Terriglobales; family Acidobacteriaceae; genus Sulfotelmatobacter. The sequence continues at coordinate 328,708 of CAWDGL010000004.1, read as the reverse complement.
GGCGCGCGTAAAGCGCGTATCCCGGTCAAAGGCCGGCAACATGTGATATCCGGCGCGGCTGTAGTCTTCGCGATACATCAAGGCAATCGCGAGAAAGTGGGGAAACTGCCAGAGGAAAAGAATGGAGAACAGAAACCACGCCTGTGGGCTGATATGTGCCGAAGCCCCGGCCCAGCCAATCAGCGTTGGCATGGCTCCGGGAAACGCTCCCAGCAGCGTACACAGTGGAGTCTTGCGCTTGAGCGGAGTGTAGATGAGCAGGTACGAGAGTAAAGTCGAGACCGCCAGCAAGGCCGATAAAGCATTCACGGTGAGCAGCAGATAAAGGCCGCCAGCAATGCTCAAAAGGATGCCAAACCCCAACGCCTCGCGACTGGAAAGCCTGCCTGAGGGCAGCGGGCGAGAGGCAGTGCGCCGCATCTTTCCATCCCAGACCCGTTCCATCCATTGATTCAACGTTGCCGTTCCGCTGGCTACCAACAGCGTGCCGACCAGTGTGTTCAACAAGCCGAGAAACCGGAACGGACCGCGAGACGCAAGGTAATAGCCCGCTGACGTGGTCATTAGAATCAGCAGGTTTACCTCTGGCTTCGTGAGAGTGTAGTAGTCGCGCAGCTTGGAATGAAGCGCCTGCTGAGACAATGGATTCGCCATTAGGGTTCGGGTCGCCATTTTACCAGTCTTTTACCAGTCTTGGCCGTTTTCGTCTTCAGATTCGATCCCTCTTACCTGATTGCGCTTGCGGTACATTACAACAATCACAGCCACCGATCCAAGCGTAGGCGGAGCGATGAGGATCAGAATGCCGCTTTTCAAAGCCTGAATCATTCGCGTGCCGGAGGCTGCGGCTTGGGTATAACAGAGAGCGCAACTCTGTGCCGAGGCAGTCGACGTTAGAAGGGCAACCACGCCTGCCAGCACCATCCCGAGCATCAATTTCTTAATCTGCATAGCCCTTCAATGCGGCAATGGCGTGGTGGGAGTTGTCGGCACCCCGACCAGCATCCGGAAGCTGTCGGGCCAGCTGTATTGCATCGCTCCGATTACAAAGATGGTGAAGATCGCCACGAAGAGCAGCAGTCCGCGTTTCTCTTCCCACAGATGCATGAAGAACATGAGCGCCAGGCCAGCTTCAGCAACAGCGATCATGAGCATGCGGGCGAACATTTGCGAGCCATCGATGTGCTGATACGCAATTACAAATTGAAGCCCAGCCAGAATCAGGATGCCGACGTAAACTAAAAGATACCGGCCGATTCCGCCACTGCTGACTCGCTCTTCAGTCTGAACCATATGTTCTCCTATGAATTCACGTCAGTAACGCTTTAATCAGTGGCCGACATTCAACAGGTAGACAAAGGGCACCACGAACATCCAAACCAGATCTACGAAGTGCCAGTATAGCCCGGTGATCTCAAGATCGTCCGCTTTGTAGCGGCCGCCCTTGTAGCGAATTCCCACGGCGATGAGCGCGACCACGCCGCCGAGCACGTGCAGCAAATGCAGTCCCGTGATGCTGAAGAATGATGCGCCAAACAGAGGCGTGCCCCAGGGATTGTGGAACAGCGTCGCGCCTTCATGGAACATTCCAAACCATTCGCGAAGATGCAGGATGGCGAAAAGAATACCTCCGGCAGCGGTAATCATCGTCCACAGAAATGCGCCGGATTTGTCACCCGCTTTCGCGGCGCGGATCGCGATGAGCATGGTCAAACTGCTGCTTACCAGGATGAAGGTCATGATCATCGCATTCAGGACGGTAGGAGTAAAACGAAACGGAGTCGGCCAGTTGGGCGTGCCATTGCGCAGGAAACCGTACGCGACCAAACAACCTGCAAACGTAGCTGTGTCGGCAATGATAAACAGCCACATGGCCATTTTTTTCGCGGGTACGGAAAATGTGGGTTCCGCCATTGCGGCGGAATGCCCATGCATCGTCAGATCTGCCTGGCTCACGGCTCCTCCTACCTCCGATTTGTCTACAGCTTTACCCAAAGCAGCAAAAGCAGATACAGCCACAAGATGCCCATAAAGTGCCAGTAGCGCGCAGTGGCGACCAAAGTACTTCTCCGCAGTGTAGAACGGTTCAGTTTTCCGATCACTCGAACCAAACCGCCGAGCCCGCCAAAAACATGCAGCGCGTGGGCGACTGTTAACACGTAGAAAAACGAATAGCTCACATTCGACGCGAGTCCGAATCCCTGGGATCGCAGTTGCATCCAGGCAAAGGTCTGGCCTGCAACAAAGATCAATCCGAGGAAGAGGGTGATGTAAAGCCAGCGTCCCGGGCGATCAGCCTGATTCCGCGTCCCGCTCATAAAAGAGGCAATGCGGCGGCGCGCAATTTCCAGCGTGAAGCTGCTGGCAATGATCACTAGCGTATTCAGGTAAAGGACTGTTGGAAGAGTGAAATGGCGCCAATCCTGAGCAGATCCCTGCCGAACAATCAGGGCACTGGTGAGCGCGGCAAAAGTCATGCTGATCGCCGCCAGTCCCACCCATATTCCAGTACTCGCCGGAGGCGGCGAATAATCCCTGACGCTCCGCATCTCGCCGCCGGCGGGGACCAGATTCCGCCCGCCGCCGTTGCCGGAACCGTGGCTCGGCCGGAGACTGGAATCGATTTTCGGCGGCGGCTGAATCGTGGTTGCCATACTGCTGAATCTCCTGAATAAAACTTATATTTCCGTCCCGCGTGTCCGGGCCGAAGTTATTTTTCTTCGTGCGGATTGTTGTATTGTTCGGGCGAAGTTTGCATTACAAACTCAGTGCTGGCGCCTTCCACGCTGTATTGATACGGATCGTGATACACCACTGGCATCTTATCGCCAAAATTATTGTGGGGCGGCGGGGTCGCGGTGCTCCATTCCAACGAAGTGCCTTCCCACGGATTATCGCTGGCCGGAGCTCCCTTGAAGTAGCTGTGGAACAAGTTGTAAAGAAAAATAACTTGCGCGAGGCCGGTGAGCAAGGCGGCAATCGTAATGAATTTGTGCACCGGAATTAGCGGAGCGAGGTAGTCGTCGGTAAAGGCCTGATAACGGCGAACGTTCCCGGCAATGCCCAGATAATGAAATGGCATGAAGATGCAATAGGTGCCAACGAAAGTGAGCCAGAAATGAAGCTTGCCCAAAGTTTCGTTCATCATGCGGCCCCTCATCTTCGGGAACCAGAAGTAGGTGCCGGCGAAAATTCCAAAGATGGCGGCGACGGCCATTACCAGGTGGAAGTGGCCGACCACAAAATAAGTGGCGTGCAGCATGATATCGATGGAAGGCTGCGCCAGGAAAAAGCCGCTCACACCACCGCTGATGAACATTGAAATGAAACCCAGCGCGAAGAGCGATGCCGAGTTGATTCGCAACTTGGAGCCATACAAACTTCCTATCCAGATCAACACCACGATCGTGGATGGAATCGTGATGATAAGCGTGGGAAACGAAAATGCCAGCGAGGAAAACGGATTCATTCCGCTGACGAACATGTGGTGCCCGTACACCATGTAACTCAGAACTGCCAGCGAACCCATGGAATAAATCAGCACCCGGTGGCTAAGCATGGGCTTGCGCATGTTGGTGATCAAAACATGCGAAACGATGCCCATGCCCGGGACGATCGCGATGTAAACCTCGGGATGTCCGAAGAACCAGAACAGATGTTGCCACAGCAAAGTCGACCCGCCAGAATGCGGCAGCAATTCGCTGTTAATCACCAGATTCGAGGGAACGAAGAAGCTTGTGCCAGCCACGTGATCGAGAATCAGCAGAATGCAGGCTGGCATCAACACAGCAAATGCAGTTAATCCCATGACCGAGGTGATGAACCAGGCCCAGGCGCTGAGGGGAAGCCGCATCAGCGACATGCCTCTGGTGCGCATGTCGAGGGTAGTGGTGATGAAATTCAAGGAACCGAGCAACTGGCCGATGCAAAAAATGGCGATGGAAGCCGCCCAGAGAACCACTCCCAGCCCCTGTCCCGGGCCCGAAACCGAGCCCACAGCGCTGAGCGGCGCATATTGAGTCCATCCACCCAGGGTGGGGCCGTCGCCGACAAAAAACGAGGACACAAGAACCAGAAACGCTACGAACGTGACCCAGAACGACATCATGTTGAAATGGGGGAAGGGCATATCTTCGGCGCCCACCTGAATGGGCAAAAAGAAATTGCCGAAGGCGGCAAACGGCGCGGTTGTCAGCACAAAGAAGACCATGATGGTTCCATGCATGGTCATTAACTGGAGGTAATATTCCGGCGTCATGATGTTGCCGGGAGCGCCGTTGGCAGAGAGCCAGTGCAAGCCAGGAATGGCGAAATTGGCGTATCCCAGATGGATTCGCATGATCCACGAGAGCACCATTCCCCAGACCACCGCGACCAACGCGAGCGCGTAGTACTGCTTCCCGATTACCTTATGATCGAGACTGAAAATGTGCTTGCGGATGAAACTGGTCGGAGCTCCGTGCTGCGCTGCGTGTGCCGACGTGTCATGCATTTGCCCTCACCTCAAAAAAGATCTTTAAAGCAGAGTTACTGCAGCGCCGCTTGTTGTTTGATCCAGTTGTCGTAATCTGGCTGGCTCATCACTTCAAGATAGGCTTTCATGTTGTAGTGTCCAAGACCGCATAGCTGAGTGCAGACAATTTCGTACTTGCCGATTTTGGTTGCGGTGAAGTGAACCGAAAGATCCAGCCCGGGCACGAAATCCTGCTGAACTCTCAACTCCGGGACGAAGAACGAGTGACCGACGTCTTTCGAATGCATCAGCAGGTGGATTTCTCGATTGACCGGAATCGCCATTTCGGCGGTCACGATATCGTCTTTCGAATCCTGATCATGAGTGGTATCGAGACCGAAGAAGTTGGCATTGGCCTCATTAATTTGGTCGGCATGAATGGGGCCGAATTTTCCATCCGGTCCCGTATAGCGAAAGTAGAACGCAAACTGTCCCGCCTGCACCTGGACTGGCAACGCGTTCGCAGCGGGAGGAGTGAAATATACGCTGGCCCAGGCTTTCGCTCCGAAGACGCCGAGCGCTAAAACCTCCGTACCCACCAGCAGAAAGGCGGCGATGACAAGACCCATCGCCCCGCCGGGGAAATTTCGCGTCTTCGTTCCGGGCTTGACATTTGAAAATCGCCAGATGAAGAAGGCGAGTAAAATCTGTGCGGCCAAGAACGAAATGCCGGCCTCGGCCATGGTGTCCCCGTATTGCTCGTCAATCAGCGGCCCGTGCGTGGAAATATCCTCGGGCAAATGCCAAGTATGCATCACGATGGGAATCGCCGAACCGATGGCGATTAAAACAATCGTCACCGCGAATATCTTCGCCATGTCGTTCCACCTTTGGCCAGTTTAGCTGGAAGCTTCACTAAAATCGCCGCAGTTGTCTATGACTGCGGCGACTCAATTCCTGAATTGAAGTGCGACCGAAAAGGTCTACTTCGCCTTAAATGTGAAATCGGCAGTGCCAGGTTTGCCAGCCGCTACCGTGACTTTTTGCGTCTGCGTCCCGTAGGTTTCCTGCCAGGCTGTGACCGTGTAATTTCCCGGTGGAACGTTATTGATCGTGTAATTGCCGCTGCTATCGGTGGTCGCGTAGGGACCTTTTACCACCACGTGCCAACCATGCATCCAGGGATGAATATTGCACTGCACCGGAATGACTTCCGGATTTTTCCAGCTTTTCACGATGGGCGCAGCGCCCGGCGGCTGAGACTGATTCCACGGGATATTGCCGGTCATGGGATTGGGTAGCGGATGTATGTTGTGAGTGGTCTGATCGCTGGTGACAACTTTGAAGCTCTCGCCCGCATCGAGCGCCAGCACATGCGGCGTGTACATACAGTTTTTTTGATCGAAAACGGGAACTTCGGTCGAAGCTGTCGCAGCCCCCGTCCAGCCCTCCGAGATGTAAAGAACCACGTTCTCCAGGCCGTTGTTTTGTCCCACTTCCACGGTCTGCAGATGTGCTGGGGAAGCTGCATTTGCCTTCACGCAATAGGGATCTTTCGACATGTCGATCCCCCTCATGTGCGGGGCAGTGCCGTCGAGTTTAACGGTCCCGGTAATTTTGCCTTCGCCAGCGGCGTTCACTTTCTGTCCGAGAAAGAGCGCACTGCAAGCGACGAGAACCGTCGTCGAGAGCACGGCCATCAATTTATTTCGCTTAATCATTGAAAATCTCTCCTTCCACAACTGCGAAGTTGAACCGCCTTTGCGATGCTGTTTCGGGCTCTACTGTTGGCCCGCTGGTGCATTGGGGTCGACCGGTTTCAGGTCAAGCTTTTTGGCCATCTCTTTTTCTTTGCTGTGCTGGGCCATAAGCGCTCGCAGATAGAAAACGAGATCCCACGCTTCATCTGGCTTAATATTGTCGGCAAAGGATGGCATTGGAGTGCCGTCCAATCCGGTCATAAATATCCTGTAGATATCCCGATCGGAATCGCCACACTTCGGGCGGGTACCGTCGGTAAAGTTGAAGGGCGCGATCGGACGGCCGAGATCATCGGTTAAAGTTGCAGCCGAGGGACCATTCGCCATGCCCTGCACTCCGTGACATTTCCAGCACTGCACTCTGGCGAAGACATCACGGCCTGCCCTAATTCGATCGCCCGTAACCTCCGGCTCAGGCGGAATCGTGATGGGCGTTCCTGGCTTTTCATTCGCCCAGCGTGGAGAGAAGTGCTTCACCCAGGCCACGAGGTCGACGCGCTCCTGTTTGCTTAAAGTGTTCCACGGCGGCATATTGGTGCGGTCAAAGCCGCGGGTGATGGCGTCGAAAAGATCCTGGTCGCTAGGCAAAGTGCCGGTCGGAGTGGAGCGGCATTTGAAGACGCCCAGTTGGAAATCGCGCGGCTGTTGATACATGGGCGGCTGCATGTAAGGGGCGTTTTCCCCGTTACCATCGCCCAGCGGGCCATGACAGCCAACGCAGTAGCGGCGGTAAGGTGCGGCACCAGCCTTTGCATTTCCGGTCATATTGCCGACGTGACTGCTGGCCGCCGGCGAATTCAACCAGGTTTGCAGCTGAGAAGTCGTGAGCTGCGCCCAGGAAGGGATCGGCAGCGCCAAAGCCAAAGCACCCGTCAAAAGCGCCCACATTCGCAATCTAGTCCGCATGTCTGTCCCTCTCTAAGAATGATCTTTAGAAATCGAAGTCAAATCCCATCAGCAACTCGCTGGTGTTCAGGTTCGAGCCGTCGGGAGCCACTCCGTCGTAGTGCAGCCAGTTGTACTCGTTGTGCCAGGCAAAGCCAGCGCGGCTGGTCATAAATGGGTTGTAGCGGAAACCGACCGTGTAACTGGTTATGTTTCCCAGATTCGACGGGGAAGGAGTCAGTGAGCCCGGCCCGTTGGCTTGTTGCGACATTCGTTCCAGTTCATACCGGCCGATGAAAATTAGCTGCGGACTGTAAACATAGTGAGCTTCGAACGTAGCACCGTTCCACGTGGGCGCCTGCGCTCCTGCTGGAAGAGTTGTCCCCGGCACATTGTTGGGTGGGCATGGCGCAGCGGTGCAAGTTGCCCCACCATCGCCATCCGGGGCAATGGGGGCGCCATACCCTTGCCCAAACCACGCGTTATCCGAACCGTGTTGAGTCACAACCTGTAGATCGAAGTGTTGGCCAAAGTAGAATTGTCCGACAAACCCCTCGCGACTGAAACCTTTATTGCCAACTCCAGAACCGGGTATGGGAACGCCACCGGAGGTCGGGTAGTAAGTAGCGGCATCACCCACCATAGCGTAGAACCCGAGACGTTCCACTCCTAGTTTGCCGGCGTCGAAGGCCTGGCTGGCCGTAAAAAAGCCGGTATACGAATTGGCGCCGGTAATCAGATTCACGTTCCCATCGTTTGAACTGAGGAGGGCTGCGGAGACACGCGTACGGTCGTTTGCAGAGTGCCCCATATATTCGAGGCCTAGCTGGTTATCTCCAATTTGCCCGAAGACGTTTCCATCGCCTACCGGAATGAAGTGATAGGTCTGGTAAATACCGCCGTTCCCAGTCAGCGTGAGGATACGTTTTTCAGAAAGGAGATTGTCGAGCTCAAATTTTCCCAACTTGATATTGAGCCACGGACTGCCCCCGATGTTGTCCAATCGCGCCATGACCGTCTCAAAATGAAATGCCCCTGTTGAGTCGGACGAAGGCAGGAGAAAGAAGGAGATGTTCTTTTCGAGAGTACCGCCGGTATGGAGGTCTAGCCCGCTAAGGTCAAAGCCGGAAGTCGACACTCGCGTCTGAGTCGCCCCCGTGATGGTCCCGCCCGCGTAGGTATCCTCGGCAACTTTGCCGGTGCTTACCCGGTGCCAGATCGGCGTCATGCGGAAGGTGACCGGCCAATAGCCCGGGTTCTGCCAGATCGGAGCGTCCCGATCATTCATAAGTTGATAGCCATTGTCCTTAAATTTCTGGCCAAAGTAATTCAGCATGGGCCAGGATTCATGGCATGCCGAGCAGCGAAGGCCATACTTACGGGCAAATGCGGGAAGCGCATTCGCATTCTGACTGGCGCTCAGAATCAGGAAGCATAGAACCAGCGCCGTAGCCAAGAGATGTTCCCCGTGGGGCTTCTTCCAAAGGAGTGACTTAATCCTCATACGCATGCCGGACTCCTAGCGTTTTTTTGAAAATCGTTCCCGCGAAACGAAAAGCATTTTCACGCCGAATTGATGAATCAACGATGCCTTCAGTAGTCTTGCTCGAAGAAGATATGTAAAACGATTTTCTAAATCGGTCGTACCACCTTACCGGGACGGAATCCTACAACGCCTTCGTCACACTTTTCAAGGGGGTTGATCAAAGATTTTTTACAATTTCGTGACAAGGTAAATTCGTAAACGTTTCCGGCGCGAGACTCTTCCTAAACAATCAGGCCATCAGTTGACAGAGCAGAGTGTTAGTTGAGACTCTGGGCGCATAGAGGGATATCCAGTGCCGATGCAAAGAACTCGGGCGACTGCGCCTGTCGCTTTCGTCGTAAAACCCAAGGTCAGGCCATGGAAATTCGGCGTAATCCTGATTTCATGCCTGTTGGCGTTCCCTCTTTGCGCGCGCGAAAAAGATCGAATTCAGTACGGCGAGGGCGTAATCATAAATCTTCCTTTTCCCGAAGCTGAGGTGGAGCAGGTAGTGCAAGACGTGGTTCAGAACGGAATCATTCGAGGAACCAAAGAGTACAACAAGGACGAATACGTTAGCGATGCTATAGAGTCCGCTTCGACGAACGTTTTTCCGGAGCGGATCGACGGCGGCAAGGTTTTCTATAAAGTTCGGCTGAAAGCGCTGGATCCTCGAAATTTCAAAGACAGCAACGATGTGGGTACGCTGGCGGTTCGTTACATCGTGAAGGCGCAGGGCGATAAGAATACCGTGCTTCGCATTGACGCACGCTTTGTGGAGGATTTCCGCAAAAGCAGTCATCCCTCCAATGGATCGGTCGAAACCGCCGAGTATAAAGACATCCATGACCATCTTGACGCGATTGAGTCAATGAAAGCGCAGACAGTTGAGGCGGAGAAAGAAAAAAAGGAACAATCGGCAAGAATGGAAGCTGCGGCTGCGGGTAATGAAACGGCCACTCCGCCGCCGACATACAGTAGCTCCGCCGCAACGAACGCTGCTACAACCGACCCTTCAGGCACTAACTCTCCCAGCACACACGATTCAGCTCCGAGTTCGATCGCGACGGAATCTTCCGCCAATGCGCCCCCACCGAATGCGAGTGCGGCACCCGCGCCCGCAAGCAAAAACGAAAAGGAGGTCGCAACCGCGGCCGAAACTCCTGCGGTTGAAACTCCAGCAGCCGAGACTCCCGCAGTTGAGACTTTGGAGCAGCGGGTTCACGACCTGAGGCGTCAGGTACAAAGGTTGGTAAAAGCACCTGGAGCTCCTCTACAGTCCGCTCCTTTTCACACGGCAACAACTTTGCAATCCCTGCCCGCTGGCACGGAGGTTCTGATCGTGGTTTCAACTCCGTATTGGTTTGGAGTGGAGACGCACGAAGGGCAACATGGATGGATCATGCGCGACCAACTGGAGATGGTCCCATGACATTGCGTCTAAGATCATCTCTGTTGCGCGAAATCGTAGGCTGCGCAATCGTAGGCGGCGTAATCGTTGCCGCTTTCTCGGTTCGAGTGTCGGCGCAAACCGATTCCAACGCGCGCGCCTTTCCACAGTCCAAAGCCGCGGTTGAGAAGGCTCTGACTGCGCTGCAAGCCACCTTATCCGGTCGTCTTCCGACTCTGGACGGCTTCGCGAAACCTGGAGAATATTCACTCGACCGCTACCAGCGCGGTTATTACCAATCCTCCGTCGAAGTCAGCTCAACACCGTCTGGCGGATCTTTAGTAAGAGTCAGAACAAAAGTGACCGCATGGTATTCCGATCCGAGTTCTTCTCACTCGGGCTATCAGTTGCTACCCTCGAACGGCAGGCTCGAAGCCGACCTTCTGGACCAATTGGCGGATCAACTGGCGCAAGTCACGAAGCCCGCTGCCGACAGCAGTTCGCGAACCGCCTCAGTCGCGCCACCAAAACCGCCAGTCCAGGCTGCGACGCAACCTGCCCCGACAGTCTCAAGACCGAAGCAGTCTTCTCCTGCAACAGCTCGGACATTCGCGCCGGCGACCGCGCAAGCAGAACCGGCGATCTCGGCTCCCGTTCGCAAGTTTCCTGAGAGCGACCACCCACTGACGTCGAAGTTAAGCGAAGGACTGGCCAGCGAAGAACGAGATCGATCAGACCCGAACGCAAAAAATGCCGCCAAGTCCGAAAGCAGTCTGCAGACAGAAGCCGATAGCCTGCAAGAGATTCTCAAGAACCAGGCTCACCCCAAGAATCTGGTGGCAGTCAAGAAATCGGGCACTCCGGTGGTTTCCAGTCCGAGTCTGAGTGCGAAGCCGGAATTTCTTGCCAGCATGCATGATGAATTCGAACTGCTCGACTTCAATCCCGACTGGGTGCATGTGCGCATTTCCGGCCTGTCACGAGGATGGATTTGGCGCACCAGCGTCGAGATGCCCGAAGGAATCCCGGAAACCTCGTCGTCTGCAGCGTCCGCGCCGGCGGCGGCTGCAGATCTGTTTCGCGTTGCTCAGGAAGAAACGGCAGTGTTCCCAGGAGATTGGGAGCCGCTTCGCGGCAAGAGTGTGAGAATCTTGTCGGTTCAGAAAGTCGATGAGAATTCCAAGGATGCCGGCCCCAAGGCGCGCATCGAGTACACAAAATTTCTGCTGGAAAAAACTTACAAGGAATTAACGGCCAAAACACCGCAGCCGGCTGGAATCGTTGTGATTTTCGACTCCGCCGACGGCGGCATGATCGCCGCCACCATGGATGCGTTGCAGCAATGGCGAGCCGGCGCGCTATCGGACTCGGCGCTCTGGCACAGGTGCTTCTTCGATCCTCCCGAAACATTTGAGTCGTCCGCCTCCACGGCGAGCAAGTAGCGCGTCCTGCCGCGAACGCGGAATTGAGCAAACCCGTGATTCTCCCGGTTCATCAGGCTCATAGATTCCCGATAAATTCGTCGGACGAAAAATCGCTCGTCGTAAAATGCTGCCAGGCCGCAATTTGAAACTCACGGAAGATCCTCATCGCAGATTGAACGCTCTCACCAACGAGTGGGTGCTGGTCTCGCCGCATCGCGCGTCGCGCCCATGGCAAGGAGAAGTGGCGAAGCTGCCGAGCGCGACAGAGCCGGCCTATGACCCGAGTTGTTATCTTTGCCCTGGCAACCTGCGCGCTGGTGGAATTCGAAATCCTGCATATTCTTCGACCTTCGTTTTTGAAAACGATTTTGCCGCATTGAAACCAGACACGCAGCACGCTTGTCTCGATATCGAAAATTCCGGGTTGCTGGTGGCCGAAGCGGAACCGGGAATCTGCCGCGTGATTTGTTTCTCTCCGCGCCACGACCTCACGCTGGCCACGATGGAGCTCGAAGCTATCGAGCAGGTCGTCCGTACGTGGATGGGGCAATTTCGCGAACTCAGTGAGCTTGCTGACATTCACCACGTCCAGATTTTCGAGAACCGCGGCGCCATGATGGGCGCCAGCAATCCTCATCCTCACTGCCAAATCTGGGCGACTTCTTCGATTCCCGAAGCGCCCTCGAAAGAGTTAGCAGCGCAGCGGGCCTACTTGCAATCGCGCAGCCGCTGCCTTCTATGCGATTACATTGCGCTCGAACAGCGGCAACAGGTGCGAGTTATTTTTGAAAATGACGGATTCGTGGCACTGGTGCCCTTCTGGGCGGTGTGGCCGTTTGAGATTCTGGTTTGTAGTCGACGACATTTTGGCAGCATGAACGAATTCCTGCCAGATGAAGTTCAATCGCTGAGCGAGATCTTGCATCGAGTCACTTCGACATACGACAAAGTTTTCGGCGTTCCCTTCCCTTACTCGATGGGCTTTCACCAGTCGCCGACCGACGGCGGCAATTATCCAGAGTGTCATTTTCACGCGCATTTCTACCCGCCGCTGTTGCGCTCGGCAACCATTCGCAAATTTATGGTGGGCTTCGAAATGTTAGGAACTCCGCAACGCGACATCACGCCTGAGAGCGCGGCGGAGCGACTGCGTGAACTCGCCTTTGGCTTGTGATGTTGATCTTTTTTCGTCAAAAAGACGAAGCGAACTCTGAACTAAGGCGGCGAGTTCCTATCCGGGCAGGTCCCAACCTTCTTCTTTCATCTTTCGATTGGTCCAGTGTTGGAGTTGTTCGAAGAGGGCGGGTTCGATTACGGCGAAGCGGATGCCGACGCGGCCTTCGTCGCCGATCCACATCAGGCGGGCTTTGGCCTGGAACAGGACTTCACTTTCCGGCAGGACAAAACTAACGTCGAGCAATCCGGCAAAGCGCAACGGCTCTTTGAGACCATCGAGGCCCATGCCGCCAGTGCTGAGGTTGACGCCTTGTACATGAATCTCTTGTCCCTGAGAATTCTTGATGGTTACGGCTATCTGCACTCGCGCACGGAAGAATTTCTGCTGTTCGCTGCTGATGAATCCCAGGGATGCCGAGCTTTCGCCGGGAGCAAAGTTGATGTTGTATTCCTTAAGCTTGCGGCTGAGGGTGCGGCGGGAAATGCCGAGTTGTTCGGCCGCCATGGTGCGCTGGCCCCCGGTGCGCTCGAGCGCTTTGATGATCATTTGTTCTTCCATGCTGTCGAGATTGCTCACCGGCATGGAAGCCGTTTGACGAAAGGCCGCAGGCTCGCCCGTGAGCGCGGCGCTCAGGCTGGAAAAATCAATCTCCGAACTTGAGGATTCCATTGCCATGCGCGCCACAAGATTGCGCAATTCACGGATGTTGCCGGGCCATGAGTGAGCGAGAAGCGCGGAAATAGCCTGAGCCGAAAAGTTTTTCTGCGGCGCTTTTAGACGCAGAAAATATTCAGCCAGAGCCACAATATCCTCGGGCCGCTCGCGCAGCGGAGGCACGCGCAACTGAAATTGGCCGAGGCGGTGAAAGAGATCTTCGCGGAAGCGGCCTTCTTTGACCGCTGCTTCAAGATTCTGATTGGTCGCAGCCACAATGCGTACGTCCACCTTAATCTTGCGATTCCCACCAAGGCGGTAAAATGGCTGGCCATCCAGCACACGCAGCAGCTTCACTTGAGTCTGCAGTTGCAACTCGCCAATCTCGTCGAGAAAAAGAGTTCCCTTGTCCGCGAGCTCGAACAGACCTGGCTTGGAAGCATCGGCGCCACTGAAAGCGCCTTTTTCATATCCGAACAATTCGCTCTCCACCAGATTTTCCGGAAGCGCGGCGCAGTTAATGTCAACCCAGGGTCGACTGCGGCGATGGGAAGATTCGTGAATGGTTCGCGCAATCAGCTCCTTGCCAGTTCCGGTTTCACCCGTAATCAGAACCGTTTCTGTGTGGCCGGCGACGCGATCAACCAGGCCCATGAACTTGTGCATCACGGGGCTGGCAAGAATGAAATTGGTGTCGTCGATCTTGCGCGAGATCACTCCCGGCCCGGAAGAACTCGGTTGAATCGCCGCACCAGCCACGCTGATGGCGGGCACAATGGTCGCGATTACAGAGGTCGCCCTGCCGTTAGAATCGCGCAGAAGCGTTGCAGAAAGCTCTACTGGAAACGCGGCGCCAGCTTTTGGTTGCGCCAGCAGCCTGCAGTGAAAGTCGCCTTGCTTCGAGATTCCGTTGAGAATCGCTTTACGCAAAAAAGCGCGGTCTTCACTTTTCTCGATCGGAGCGAAGAGTTTGTAGATATCACCGCCGCCCGAGAAATCCACGGCAGAGTAGCCTATAAGGCCGCTGAATGCGCCGTTGCAGCCGTGGAATTGACCCTCCGGGTCGAGCGCGAAGATGGCTAGCTCAGCCGATCCCCTGGCGGAACGCTTACTGCCAGTGGGAACGACGTTGGAGAGCATTTCCCTCTCGTCCGAAGAGTGTTCCGAGTTCGGTTGCGAACTTTGCTGCGAAATATGGGACGGAATCGGCATAGCGTGCGTTTGGGACGATGTTGACACACGCACCCGCTTTGACCGAGAAGCATGTTACGGAAGACGTTACGAATGTAATCAATTTCTGTTCGAGCCTCCGTTCAGACTGCTGTTCGTCCGTCTTTTCAGCCATTCTGTTCAGTTACCCTGTTTCATCGAGTCACGAAAAGATTTTTGCTAACAGTAACTTCTGGTACGCCGCCACTCATCCCGCGGTCATTACTTCGGTAAGCTTCTGAAGATCTGGGCCGTGCAATAGGATTCGGGCAAGGCTCGAAGTGGGACCGAGGTGTGTCCGCGGGCCGAGCTACGAGTTATTGGGGCAGAAAACTGTTGTGTCTTCGCAAGAAGATCGTTATTGGACGATACATTCCCGGCTTATGAGATCCGGGAAAGGCTGTCGATGAACGCAGAGACAGAACGACTTTCGATCCAGACGAAGCTCTTTATCGGCGTCACTACGTCATTAGGCGTGGTGACGCTGGGCTTTGCATTGCTGCACTGGCAGTCGCAAGACTTACTAAGATTTTTCTGCTACCTGGCGGTGGCGGTGTTGGCCTCGGGGTTGAAGGTGCAATTGCCTGGGATCGACGGCACCATGTCGGTGAACTTTCTGTTTATCTTGCTGGGCGTTTTGGAATTGAGTCTTCCAGAGACCCTGCTCATCGGCTGCACTGCGACCCTGGTGCAGAGCGTGTGGCAGACACGCAACCGGCTGGATCCCATCAAAGTTCTGTTCAATGTGGCTGGCATGATGGCCAATGCCAGTGCGCTCACTTACATCAGCTATCACTGGCTCGCAGACAGATTCGGCATCAACAAGTCTGTCCTTTTGATGGTCGCGGCCCTGGTATTTTTCTTTGCCAACACCCTTCCGATCTCGATTGTGATCTCTCTCACCGAAGGGAAATCGAGCCGAAAAGTCTGGTCGGAATGCTACTTCTGGTCGTTCCCGTATTACCTGGTGGGCGCAGCCGCGGTAGGGCTGGTGGGAGTCGTGAACCGCTCAGCCGGATGGGAAACTTCGCTGCTGGTGCTGCCTCTAATTTATTGGGTATACCGGTCGTATCGCCTGTACCTGGGTCGACTCGAAGCTGAAAAGGAACGGGTCGAGGTAGAAAAACGGCACGTAGAGCAGATCGCATCGCTGAACATGCGCACCATTGAAGCGCTGGCTCTGGCAATCGAGGCCAAGGACCAGACTACACACACCCATCTGCAACGAGTGCGAACCTATGCCGTGGCGGTTGCAACCCAGTTGAATTTAGCGGAAAGCGAAGTTGAGGCGCTGCGGGCCGCGGCCTTGTTGCATGACATCGGGAAGCTGGCGGTGCCAGAACAAATCATCAACAAGCCGGGAAAACTAACGGCGGAAGAATTCGAAAAGATGAAGGTGCATCCGCTCGTGGGAGCGGAAATCCTGGAGCGTGTGGCATTTCCATATCCCGTCGCACCCATTGTTCGCTCTCATCACGAGCGCTGGGACGGAACTGGATATCCCGAAGGGTTGAGCGGAAACCAAATTCCCATCGGTGCGCGGATTTTAGCCGCGGTGGATTGTCTGGACGCGCTGGCTTCTCATCGCCAATACCGCCCCGCCCTGCCACTTGCAGAGGCGATGGCCAAAGTGAAAGAGATGGCGGGCAGTTGGTTTGATCCGCAAGTGGTTCAGATTCTTGAAAGCCGCTACGTGGAGTTGGAGCGCATGGCGCAAATGTCGGTGGCCGATCCGTTGGAAGACACGGCGACGCGCGCGCTTTCCAGAAACGTGCGAGTGAATCGAGGGCTGGCGCCAGCTACGGGATTTGAGCGAACTGAGCCAACCGGCGGAATGATGGACAGCGCCGACTTTTTGACTTCGATTGCATCGGCGCGCCAAGAAGCGCAAACCATGTTCGAGCTAAGCCAGGATCTCGGCGTTTCACTCAGCTTGAGCGAAACGTTGTCGGTGCTTTCGATGCGACTGCGGCGAATGATTCCCTACGATTCGATCGCCGTATTCGTGAACCGCAACGGATGGCTGCTGCCGGAACTGGTAAGCGGCGACAACTTCCGCATGCTGTCATCTCTGAAAATCAAAATGGGCCAGGGATTGTGCGGGTGGGTTGCGGAAAACTGCAAGCCGATTGTGAACGGAAATCCGCAGGTCGAAGAGGGATATGTCGTCGATCCCGGAAAGCACACCACGCTGCAGTCGGCGTTGGTCGTCCCACTCGAGGGATTAAACGGAGTGGTCGGCGTGCTGGCCATGTACCAGGCGAATCGGGATGCGTTCACTCCCGATCATTTGAGAATTTTATTGGCGGTGGCCTCCAAGGTGGCGCTGTCGGTAGAGAACGCGCTCAAGTATCAGCAGGCGGAAAGCTCTGCAACCACCGATTATCTGACCGGGCTACCCAACGCGCGCTCGCTGTTTATGCACCTGGCGCAGGAAGTGGCACGCTGCCGACGCATGAAAACCTCGCTTGCGGTCATGGTCTGCGACATTGACGGATTCAAGCAGATCAACGATTCATTTGGGCACTTAGAGGGTGACAAACTTCTGCGCGAGTTTACGACGCGGTTGAAAGATGTGTGCCGCGGCTATGACTACGTGGCGCGCATGGGCGGCGATGAATTCGTGATCACCGCTCCAGGTTTGACCCCCGAGGCGGCGAAGGAAAAAGCCGAGCGTTTGAATCAGGCAGCCATCGACTCCGGAAAACATGTTTGCGGGCGCGAGGTCATTACGTTGAGCGTGGGCATGGCGTTCTGTCCAGAAGATGGTTTCGATGTCGAGCGCTTGCTGTCGGAAGCGGATCGCAGGATGTATTCGATGAAGCAGGTTCATCACGCGGCGGCAGCCGCTCGTGACACCAAAACAGCCGGAGCGACGGCAAACTAGGAGACCTTGGGCCATGCCAGGCGTGAAAGTCATCGCGCGAAAAATTGCACGGCATGTTCTCGCCATTGTCGCGACCGTCCTGTTAGGAGGGTTTCTAGCGGCGACACTGATGCGATTGGCTCCCGGCTTTGATGTAGACGAAGAGCAGCTTGACCCTCATCTGAGTGCGGAAAGCGTGCGGGCACTGCGGCAGGCGCGGCTGGAGCAGCACAACATTTTGGCCTTCTATTTCTATTCCTTGCAGCGCGCGACTCACGGGGATCTGGGAACCTCGATTTCACTAGGGCAGCCAGTAACCCAGCTGCTGCGCGACCGGGCTCCGCTGACGCTGCGGTTGGTAGGGGTTGGTCTGTTGTTGAGCTGGGCCGTTGCCATGGCGTTGGCGTTGAGCGCGGCCTGGTTGCGGACGTCCGCTTATGACGCGCTAACCACAGTAATCAGCGGAACGTTTCTTTGCATTCCAGCGGCTGTGCTGGCGCTTTTATCAGTGCTGTGGAACGTACCCGGAGCGCTGGCGATCGCTCTCATCGTGTTTCCACGCGTCTACCGTTACGCGCGCAATTTGCTCGCCAAGGCATATTCCCTGCCCCACATCATTACGGCGCGGGCCAAGGGATTGAGTGAATTACGAATCTTATTTTGGCATGTGGTCCCGGTCGCAGGACCGCAGTTGCTCGCGGTGGCGGGAGTATCGGTGAGCATTGCTGTGGGAGCGGCCATTCCGGTCGAGGCATTGTGCGGGCTGGCCGGAGTCGGGCAGTTGGCCTGGCAGGCAGCTCTGGCGCGCGATCTTCCGTTGCTCACGAATTTGACGATTTTGGTGACTCTTGTGACCTTGCTGGCCAACTCGAGCGCCGACGTAATCGGACAAATGCTTCGAGGGCAAGAAGCATGAAGTGGCGCAAGAATTTGGGCCGTGCTCTGGCATGTGCGGTCTTGTTGCTGGTGGTGAGTTTGTCGTTGGCGGCAAATTGGCTGGCTCCGGCGGGGTACGCGAAGCAATATCGCGAGGCGGCGGATGCGGCTCCATCGCGGCAACATTGGCTGGGAACCGATGAGATTGGCCGCGATCGCTTTGCGCGCGTTTTGTATGGCACGCGAATTTCGCTGTTGCTGGCTCCCGCCGCCGCGATGCTCACAACATTCATGGCTGCGCTCGTGGGCGGACTCGGCGGCTATTTAGGCGGCCGGTGGGCGAAGGCTGCAATGGCGGTGACGGATTTATTTCTGTCGCTGCCGTGGCTGTTCCTGCTGATCACGGTTCGGGCAATGATGCCCTTGAATGTTTCGCCGCTGGCCTCGGTGCTGGTTACGTTTTTGATGTTGGGCCTTTTGGGTTGGACGAGCGCGGCACGGGTGTTGTGCTCGACGGCAGGATCGTTGCGAGAGTCGGATTTTGTGCGGCAGGCGAGGGCTTCGGGAATCCGCGGTGCGCGCCTGTTCTGGATTCACGTTCTGCCGAACTTGAAGCCTGTGCTCTACGCGCAATTCTGGATTTCGATTCCGGCGTTCATTCTGAGCGAAGCGAACCTGGGAATCTTGGGCCTGGGCGTGGCCGAGCCCATGCCTTCTTGGGGAAGTTTGCTGAAGGAACTGGAAGGAATGGTTTCGGTGGGCGAGGAGCCCTGGAAATTTGTGCCTCTGATTTTACTGGTAGTCGTAGTTACGTCGTTTCAACTTGTGCTTTCGAAGCAGGAGGAAGTTGCGGCATGACAGACCTCCTGGGAAGGTTGGCGGGGATGAGAATTATCGGCAAGAAACCAATCGCAGTCTCGATCGTCTGCCTGTCGCTTCTGGCAGGCTCTGCTTGGGCACAGGGAGAGCTGCGGTTTTGTTTGCGCTCCGAACCAAAAACTTTTGATCCTTTGAAAGTCGAGGACGATGCGTCGGTCACCATCCGCTACTTGACCGGCGGCGTGCTGTTGCGCATGAACCGGCGGACCCAAGTTCTGGAGCCCGAGTTGGCGGAATCGTGGAAGGTTTCAAAGGACGGCAGGCAGATCTCTTTCAAGTTACGCAGCGGAATCTCGTTTTCCGATGGGACGCCATTTTCCGCGGAAGACGTAGCCTACACGGTGAAGCAATTAATGGACCCGGCGTTGCATTCCCCCACCGGCGATGCATTCCGTTCGGGGCCGGGCAATGTGGAGACAAAGATCATCTCGCCCACCCAGATTTCCATTACATTTCCGGCCGCCGTGGCTGGACTGGATCGCCAGTTCGATCAAGTCGCGATTCTCTCGGCGCATTCTCCCAAAAAGGAAATGGCGGTGCTGGGACCGTTCATGGTGGCGGATTACAAGCCCGGCGCGACCGTAATGTTGAAGCGCAATCCGAATTACTGGAAGGCGGATGCGCAAGGACGGAAGCTGCCTTATCTGGATTCGATCGAGCTCGACATTCAACCGAATCGCGATGTGGAGATGCTGCGCTTCAGGCGCGGAGAAATCGATCTGGTGAATTCACTGGACAGCGAATACTTCGACAAACTCGGGGCAACGTCTCCGCAGCTGGTGCATGATGCCGGCCCATCGCTCGACAGCGAGCAGATGTGGTTCAACGAGGTTGCCAAGGCTCCATTGCCGGAATACAAGAAAAACTGGTTCCGCTCGACGGCATTCCGCCGAGCCATTTCCGAGGCAATCAATCGCGACGACTTGAGCCGGGTGGTATTTCGCGGACATGCGCAGGCGGCCGTTGGTCCAGTTTCTCCGGCAAATAAATTCTGGTTCAACGCCAAGTTGAAACCTGAAATGTATTCTCCCGAGGCTGCTCTCAAGTCGCTGCAAGCGGACGGCTTTCATTTGCAGGACGGCACTTTGAAAGACAAGGACGGAAATGCGGTGGTGTTTTCCATCATCACCAACGCGGGGAACAAGTATCGTGAGCGTATGGCCACGATGATGCAGGAAGATCTGCAGAAGATTGGGATTAAGGTCAACGTGGTCACACTCGACTTCCCTTCCCTGATTGAGCGCATGACTCAGACCTTCGATTATGAGGCGATTCTGCTGGGGCTCACGAATATTGGGCTCGATCCGAATGAGCAGATGAATGTGTGGCTGAGTTCGTCAGAAAATCATCAATGGAATCCACAGGAAAAATCGCCCGCAACGGCATGGGAGGCGGAGATTGACCGGCTCATGAAAGCGCAGGCTTCCTCGGCCGACGCCAAGAAGCGCAAAGAAGATTTCGATCGAGTGCAACAGATTGCCGTTGAGCAACAGCCCTTTATTTACCTGGTGAATCGAAATGCGCTCTCCGCGGTCGCAAGTTCCGTGCAAGGCGCCAGCCCGGTGATTCTGGCGCCGCAAACTTACTGGAATGCGGAGACGCTCTCGCTGAAGTCTTCACAACCTTTAACTGGTCAAGTACGTTAAAACCTCTAACCACAGAGGGCACTGAGATACACAGGGGAACGGCGCACAAAGTATGAAGGATGAGATGCAATCCGAAGTTCTTCTCGCTGCCCGACTCACTGTCCGCTACGGAGAGAAGCCTGCGGTGCTGCGCGACGTGGAGCTCCACATTCGTCGCGGGGAAGTGCTGGGACTGGTGGGCCAGAGCGGATCCGGAAAGAGCACGCTGGCAATGGCGATTTTGGGCTTGCTCGAGCGAAAGAGTTCACGGCCGGAAGGCACCATCGATTTCGACGGATGCGATCTGTTGACGCTTCGCGAGCGGGAGTTGCGCGAATTGCGCGGACGGAAGATTGCCCTGGTGTTACAGAGTCCGCTGTCGTCGCTAAATCCCGCACTGAGAATTCGCACGCAATTAAGAGAAGCGTGGCGGGCACACGCAACCGGATCGAATTCGAATTGTGAGGATGCGATCCGCGCGGCTCTCGAGAGCGTGAGTTTACCGTCGACGGACGAGTTCTTGCGCAAATATCCATCCCAGATGAGCGTCGGCCAGGCGCAACGGGTGCTGATCGCCATGGCGGTCATGCATCGTCCAGCGCTGCTGATTGCCGATGAAGCTACCAGCGCGCTCGACGTAATTACGCAATCCGAAATCCTGAAGCTTTTCCGCCAACTGAATCGCAGTTTTGGAATGGCGATCCTTTACATTTCTCACGATCTCGCATCGGTGGCGGGAATTTGCGATCGCATTGCCATTCTTCATCAAGGGCAGATCGTAGAAATCGGGACTACGGAACAGGTTCTGGTCAATCCGCAGCACGAATATACGCAACGCCTGATGGCGGTCATGCCGAGAATGCCGCAAGGAATTGCTCTTGGCAGGGCTGCAGCGAACTGAACTAGCAGTTCTGCGTCGTCTTTCTCAATAACCATCTCAGCCCTTCGAAAATCACTCGCAATCATCTTCACCAGCGCGCGATAGCGTGCTCGTAGCTTCTCCCCCGAACGTAACGCCACATCGGTTACACCTGCAAACCGCGACGGGACAAACTGTCTCACGCCCACGGTCGCGGGACACAGTGGCTCAGTGGCTTCTAATAGAACTCCAGCATTATCAATGGAATCAACGACTTAGAAGTCCAGCATTGGCTGCTCCCGTGCAATAGCGGGAGTGGGTAATAACGCGATCTTTCCCCCCACTAAGAAAGAAGGGTGAGATTCATGCACACGCAGAAACTAAAAAAACCATCGGGCCGCGGAGAACGACATAGCGCCGCCTGGGGTAAGCGCCTGGGCATAACGCTCGTCCTGGCAACGGGAATGGCGTTTGGACAGCCTTTGGCCAACCAACCTGTCAGCAACAACAGCCATATTGCTTCCGAACTCTCCGGACTTCTGGCGAAGGCGAAGCAAGGAACGAGCAAAGGCCAGACGGTCAAAGTTATCGTGCAGTATCGTGTGGTGCCGACTGCGGCTCACTATGCCACCATGCAAAGCCGGGGCGGACTTCTGCACTCGAAATTGCACATGATTAAGGGTGCGGCATTCACCATTCCGGTCAGCGCTTTGCCAGCATTAGAGGCCGATCCTGAAATCGCGTCCGTGACCATCGATCACCCAATGAACGTAACGGACGACATGACGAATGTTTCCACCGGTGTGAATTCGGCTTGGAACGCTGGCTATAACGGCGCAGGCGTAACCGTCGCCGTAATTGATAGCGGCATCAACGATAACCATCCCGATCTGCGCAATGCGAACGGCACGTCGCGCGTGGTCTATCATCAGGACTTTACGGGAACTGCGACCAGCAATTCGAACGGTGCGCAGTACGACCTTTATGGTCACGGCACACACGTCGCTGGAATCATTGCCGGCAACGGCTCCTTATCCGGTGGGCATTATGAAGGCGTAGCACCCGCCGCTAACCTGGTCGATCTTCGCGCTCTCGATGTAAATGGCGCGGGCACCGACAGCACCGTGATCGCGGCGATTCAGGAAGCGATTGCGTTACAAAGCACCTACAACATCCGGATCATCAACCTGTCACTGGGCCGCGGAATTGGCTCGAGCTATACGCAGGATCCTCTCTGCCAGGCAGTTGAAGCCGCATGGAAGAGCGGAATTCTGGTGGTTGTCGCCGCCGGCAATTATGGCCGATTAAGCGTGTTTGGAAGCAACGGTTACGGAACCATTACCGCTCCCGGCAACGATCCCTTGGTGCTGACCGTAGGCGCGACCAAGAGCAACGGATCGACTTCCGCCGCTGCCGAAACCTTAGCCAGCTACAGTTCGAAGGGCCCAACGACGTATGATCTCGTCGTAAAGCCCGACATGATGGCCCCTGGAAATGACGTCGTTTCCTTGGCCGCTCCGGGAGCCACGTTGGAAGCCGAGTATCCAGCCGAATTGGTGACTGGTACCGACGGCAATAACGACTATATGACGCTCAGCGGAACCAGCATGGCAACGCCTGCCGTCGCTGGCGCCGCCGCCTTGTTGCTCCAGGAACATAGCACACTTACTCCCGACCAAGTGAAGGCAAGACTGATGAAGTCCGCCTACAAGATGGGACTTACTTCGACTTCGGCGTACGTGCCCCATCTGCTGCAGTCTTTCCTCAGCTTCTATGACATGTTGGCGACCGGCTCGGGACTGATGAATGTGCAGAACGCCATTAACAATACGGATCTGGCGCCGGCAACCGTCGGGTCAGCGCTTTCTCCGTCCCTGTCCTACAACGCTAACAACCACACGGTTTCTCTGGTAGAGGGGAACTCGATCGTTGCTCCCACATCAGTGGTTTGGGGATCTTCGGTGGTTTGGGGAACGTCAGTGGTTTGGGGAAGCTCACTGGTGAGCGGAACCTCAGTCGTCTGGGGCAGTTCGCTACCCTGGAACGACAACACTCTAGCCGCATTTAGCGTGGTTTGGGGAGCCAGTACGGGCGCCAACGCCAGTGCCCAGAGTGTGGTCTGGGGTGCATCGGTAGGGAATGCAGTTGCAGCATTCGATGATGCGGGTGACGATGAACAGTAATTGACCGTGTGAACTCAAAAGAGAGGAGACGAATTATGCACAACACACGGCAAATTAAGACATTCATCGGCGCCATGATGGCAGCGGCAATCATCACCGCAGGATATGCGGGCGTGATGAGCCACACCGTGCACACCTACTTCGCGCTTGCGGTTCTGGTAATGGCAGCGGCGACTTCGCGGATGAAAGTGAAGCTTCCGGGAGTGAATGGCAACATGTCGGTCAACCTGCCATTCCTGCTTACCGCAGTCGTCAGCCTGAGTTCGGCGGAAGCTGTGCTGATCACCTGCGTTTCAACCGTGGTGCAATGCTGGCCGCGAAAGAACGCGAAGTTCAACCCACAACAGATGGCGTTCAACCTCAGCATGATGTCATTCGCCAGCTGCGTGGCGAGCTTGATGTTTCACGCCGAATGGCTGCGTGGAATGCACCTCGGTTCCAGCACGCTGGGATTGGTGCTGGCCACCGCAACCCTATTCCTGGGGCAGACCGCTCCGGTAGCTGCAATCGTAGCGGTAAGCGAGGGCAAGGCAGCTGGGCAGATCTGGTGGGGCCTGGCGCATCTCTCGTTTCCCTACTATGTAGTGAGCGCCGGAGTCACCACAATGGTGCAGGCCATTAGCTCTCACCTTGGGTGGGGCCTTGCACTTGCGGTCTTCCCAGTCATGTACGGAATCCACCGTTCGTACAAGGTGTATTTCGGACGGATGGCGCAAGCCGTGACTCCGGAAGTGAATGTCAAAGCAGCCGGAGCCGGGGCGTAAGCAGGGTAATTTAACTAATTCATCCGAGGGTGGCGCGGCGAAACCAATCGCACGCCACCCTTTTTTGTCTGAGCTACGCCAACCGCGCAATTGCAATCTCGACCCAAACACGATTCTCAGTTCTTTGGTTTCGGTTCCTCAATCTGACTGCGGAATTGCTGCTCAGTTCCAACGAAAAACTCTTCATAGGCTCGTTTGCCGGAAGTACCCGAAGCTTGTCCGTTGAGCTTGCCCCAGATAAGTTTTTCGGGACCGGAATCAGAAATCGGCCGCACGCCATTATTCGAGTAGTAAAAATAGTTGTCCCGAGCCCACCCGTACTGCTCCGGTGAAGACGTTTTTAAAGTTCCTGACGGCGGAATCTTAAGCACAATCTGGCCGTCTTCCGCGGGCAACGCCGGAGCACCCGGTATTTCAAACTCGACGTGGACCCAGCCCGTGTAGCCCTCTGGAATTAGAAATCGCCAGGAACGCGGTGCTCCCTTGGTGATGTCGTTGTTGGGAGCATTGGTTCTGAACCAGGCTCCCATTCCGATTAAAAGCAGGAGCGTCGCAATGCCAACAAAGATTCGCACCGGCGCTTTGGTGCCGTCGGGAAAAATCCAACTTCCGTTTTCTCCCTCAGGCTTCTGCCGAAAGCTCACGATTGCGGAATAGAGAGTGACAACCGACAGAAGAATAATCGCTAGAGAAGGCAGCAGCATCCGAGTTCAGAGGCGAGCGGTATCGCACCGCAGCAAAAAGTTCTGAGCCCTGCTGAGGTCTGGCGATACGAGTTGAGATGTTGCTTTCGGCCTGGCGACCTTTGAATGAACGAGATTCGCAATCGCCGGAGCGTAGAAGCACCACATGGCCAGGCAAGCAATGAGCGCCACGCGGGCTGCAACACGAGGCCTGAAAAGGCTGACATACGCTGCGATCAGCAAGCATAACGAACCCAGGAATGAGATCAGTTCCAGAGGATTTAAAGGCACACCGTAGACGACGAAGGACAACAACGCATATGTATGAAATCCAGTGACTACGGCGGTCACGAAATAGAGCGCAAACGGCAGCATATGAGACCTTCGATCCTGTTGATTATTGTAACGACTTCTGCATCGGCAAAACGTAGGAGTAATAGACCAAAACAAAAATCAAAGCAATAAATGCCGCAATATAAAACGAAAGCAATAATCCGCGACGTGTCGTGAACGACGCGCCCTGATTTTTCTTATTGTTATTTCTTTTCATACACCACTTATTGCGTCCGTGTGAAATCGGGCGGTCGCTGTGCCATGCAACCGGCTTCAAGGCTGCACTCCAATCTCGAAGTTCAGAGTCGAAAGCGCGAGTCGGTACTGATACTGCGCGTTCACGTAACCGATGGCAGCGTCGGTTTGTTGCAGCTGAGCCTGACTGAGTTCGACGATCGAGCCCAAACCAAGGTTGTAGCGGCCCTGAGCAAGGTTGAGACTTAAGTCCGCCTGTTTGACCAACTCCGCAGCGACGCTGACCCGCTGAAATGAAGTATTTGCAGCCAGCCATGCGGTGCGAACATCGCGCACCACCTGGTCGCGCAGATCGCGCGTATTCTCCGTCGCGGCCTTTGCCCGGTATTTTGCTTCGGAAGCTTCTGCCGCATAGAGAAAGCCATTAAAAATCGGAATGTTCATGTTTACGCCGATGCCGCCATACCAACTGGAGATGAAATAGTTCGGGAAGCAACCATCGCCAAAGCAGTCTGGACGCACCGGGGTGACGCCGGCGATTCCGAGAGCGCTAATGGTAGGCAAAAGTTGATCGCGCTGGGCGCGATGAAACTTTTCCGCTGCCTGCTGATCGTAAGTCAGCGCCTGCAAATCCGGACGCTGCCGCACGGCAGTATCAATCAGCACATCCACATCCGGTGGCGGCGAGGGCAGTTGCGTCTGCTCTTCGGTCAATTGGTACTGCACTAGTTTGTCGAAACCTAGAACAGCCGTAAGCGCCGCGATGGTCGAATTGACATTGTTCTCGGCATCGAGTTGCAACAGCTTCGCCTGCGACAAATTGACATCGGCAAACGATAAGTCCAAACCTGATTTCAACTTGCTCTTAGTCAATTCATCGATTTGATGTTGCACCGACCCGCGAGTCGTTACCGTTTGCTGCGCAACTTTGAGCAAAGCTTCGGCCTGTAGAGCGTTGTAAAAGGCTTGATCGGTGGCGAGCACGATATCTTCCGTAGTGGCCAATCCATTGGCGTTTGACGCCTTTTCCAGAAGTTTTGAGTAAGCCACTAAATTGCTCGTGCGTCCGAAATCAGTAATGAGTTGAGTGAGAGTGACTCCACCACCCGCGTGTTCCAGCAGCCGCGACGCCGTCAGCGATCCAGCGCCAATGCGGCTGCCCTCATTGGCGTCAGCTGCCGTGATCGCCCCATTGAAGGTCGGAAGCGCTGCCGCCCTGGTCTCCCGGTAGACCTGATGCTGCGCCAAGGCCAGCAAACGGCCGACGCTGATTCGCGGATTGTTCTTGATCGCAATCTGCTCCGCCTGCGTGCGGGTTAAACGCATGGGAGCATCTGACGCGGAAGCTGTTTGTGCCGGGGCTGAAGTCACGGAAGAATCGGACTGGCTTCCCGCAGCGTTTTGAAAACTGGCTACAATCGTCGCCTGGGCCTGCGCTGGCAATGAAGCCGGACCCGTCGGTTGCGCGGTCTGCGGTTGCGGGGCCGAAGGTAAACCTTCGCTAGTGGCCGACCGCGACGGAACCTGCGCGACGCCAGACTGAATCAAGAACATCGACAAGGACAGCGCCGAAACCAGATAGCAGAATTTAAAACCGCGGCGCCGCGCACTGGACGTGCGCCGATCTTTTCCATGAAATCGCGCGTACGTTGAGTTGCAAGTGTTGTACCTCATGCCATCGGCTCCGTTATTTGTGCGGGCGCGGGTTGCGAATTTTGTTTCCCGCCATACACCAGCAAATAAGCTGCCGGCACAATGAAGATGGTTAACAACACTGAAGAGGTCAAACCTCCGATAATTGCCTTCGCCATCGGCGCATATTGTTCCGCGCCGGTTCCCATTTTCAGAGCCATCGGAATCATCCCGATAATCGTGGCCAATGATGTCATCAGAATCGGACGCAGGCGCACGCGGCACGCGGTGATGACTGCATCCGCCGGCGAAAGCCCTTGCTTTTCCAGGTTATGCGCGAAGTCGACAATCAGAATGCTGTTCGAGTCGGCGATTCCCACCAACATCAGCACTCCCATGAGCGACATCACATTTAAAGTGGCGCCCGTAAGCGGCAGAATGATCAGCACGCCGACAAATCCCATGGGAATTGCCAGCATGATCAGGAACGGATCGATAAACGATTTGAATTGCGCCGTCAGAATTAGAAACAGCAACATGAAAGAGATCAGAAATCCAAACGCGAAACTCTTGAACGACGCCTCCATTCCCTGCACCATCCCACGCAAGTTCACGCGCACGTTTGAGGGAATGTTTTTTTCCCTGGCGAGAATGCCACGAATCGCGTCGGTAACTTTGCCCAAATCTTCTCCCTTTGGGGTAACAAAAATGTCGACGGCACGCTGAATCTGATAGTGGTCCACTTCCGTTGGAGTCATCACCTGCTTCACATCGACAACATTTTTTAGGACAGTGGTGGGCGCCCCGGCCCCGGCGCACGCCCAGGAAGAGATCGCGCCTCCGGGATGTGGAGGAGGTGATCCGGCTGGACCGCAGCTCATTCCAGCTCCACTGCTGGGATCGCGCAAAGGAATCTGTCCCAGGTCGGCCATGTTGTGAATGGCTCCCATGCCATGCTCAAAATACTGGACCGTAAGGTAGTAGTCGTTTCCGCTCTTGCGATCGACCCAATAATTTGGGGCAATCATGTAATTGGAATTGAGCGCGGTGATCACATTGTCCACGACATCTTTTTGCGTCAGGCCCAACTCACCCGCGTGTACGCGATCCACGTCGAGGCGAAGCGCCGGATAGTTCATATCCTGCGGAATGTAGACCTGGCCGACGCCGTGCAACTCCCGAAAGCGGCCCGCCAAGGTCTGGGCGATGCCATAAATCTGGTTCAGATCAGGGCTGCTGACCTGCACGTCGATGGGAGCGGGCGCGCCCGAATTCAAAATGGCATCGACCATTGAACCGCTGGAAAAAAATGTGCGTATATCCGGATACTGGCTCGCCATCGCCTTTTGCACCCGGTCCATATATGCAAAACTGCTCAGGTGATGCGATTCGTTGAGCGCCACCTGGATAGTTGCCGTATAAGGACCAGAGTTCGTGGTATAGAGCGAGGAAAAATCGGGGATCACTCCGATGTTCGAGACGATTCGTTTGAAGTCCCGTGGTTCCACCTCGTGCCGGATCAAATCTTCTACCTTTGCTACATACTGATCCGCGATCTCGATGCGAGTCCCAGTAGGAACTTTGACGTTGATGGTGAACTGCCCGGCATCCGTCTTGGGAAAAAACGCCAGGCCCAGCAGCGGATAGATCGCCAGGCTCAACAGGAACACGCCGCTCAAAATCAAAACCGTCACGCCGGGCCGCACCAGCGCCCGCCGCACCCAGAGTTCGTAATAATCCAGAAGCCTGTTAAACATTCGATTGAACCGGGCATTGAAGCGGTCCATCCATGAATGACTCTCGGCTTCAGTTGGTTCCACGTCATACTCATTTTCTTTTCTGGGATGCTCCACATGAGGCACAGCCTTCAGGAAGCGCGAGCAGAACAGCGGGATCACCGTCATTGCCACAACAAATGAAGCTAGAAGCGACAAACAGAACGCCAGCGCAAGCGCTGAAAATAAATATTTGGCGACGCCATACAGAAAAACAACGGGGAAGAAATCGACTACATCCACCAGTGTGGCCGCGAGCACCGCCAGATTCACTTCCGAGCCTCCGACCTCCGCCGCAACCATCGGTGAGGCTCCCATTTCGAGATGGCGGTAAATGTTCTCCAGCGAAATAACGGAGTTGTCGATCACGCGCGAAAACGCCAGCGCCATTCCACCCAGGATCATGGTGTTGATCGTTCCGCCCATCAATGCCAGCGCCACAAAGGCAGCCAGCGCAGATAAGGGAATCGAGAGCAGCACCGCCGACGTCGCACGAAAACTTCCCAGAAAAATCAGAATCATCAAGCTGGTCAAAATCAATCCCAGCGCGCCTTCGTGCAGCACCGTACGAATCGCTTCTTTCACATACACCGACTGGTCAAAGACCACGCTGGTCTTCATTTGCTTAGGAATGTCATAAAGATGTTTGATCAGTTCGCGGACGCCATCCACTACTGCGATGGTGTTGGTGTCGCCACCCTGTTTCATGATGGGGATGTAGGCGGATCGCTGGCCATCGATTCGTACGATGTTGCTCTGAATGCCGTGAGCGTCCTCCGCTTTCCCAATGTCATCCACCGTTACCCATGAATTTCCTTTTACTTTGATGGGAAGCTGTCCCAACTGCTTCATGTCGTCGACTAAGCTGTTGGAATAGACGAAGTAATCGTAAGGCCCCATCTTGACATCGCCCGCCGGCAGAATCAGGTTTGCATTATTGACCGCGCTTACCACGTCCATCACACTCAGCTGACGCGAGGCCAGCTTGTAAGGATCGACATACACCATAATTTGGCGATAAATTCCGCCAAATACGCCGGGAATTTCCGCGCCCGGCACGACCGCGATCTGGTTGCGAATCTGGAATTGAGCGTAGTCGTGAAGCTGAGTTTCGCTGAGTCC
The DNA here is from genome assembly GCA_963801885.1 of uncultured Acidobacteriaceae bacterium. Lineage (GTDB taxonomy): Bacteria > Acidobacteriota > Terriglobia > Terriglobales > Acidobacteriaceae > Sulfotelmatobacter. The sequence goes on along the minus strand of CAWDGL010000004.1, from coordinate 298,439 downwards.
CTCGCCCTTCACCGTCACGAGCGCCACCGGCAAGCTGGACGCATCGAACTTCAGAACTACCGGAGGCAGAGTCCCCGGTGGCAGACGCTTCAAGTCAGCGAGAGCTAAGTTTGATAACTGGCTCACGTCGGCATCGGCGCTGGTTCCCGGCTGGAAGTACACGCGGATAATGCTGACTCCCAACATAGACCGCGACTCCATGTGGTCCACCCCGGAAGCGAGAGTGAAAAATCGCTCCAACGGATCGGTGATATCGGTTTCGATATCCTCCGGCGGCATGCCCGTATAAAACGTGGCCACCACCACTTCCGGCAGGTTAATCGGCGGAAATAAATCGACGGGCATGCGCGCGATGCTGGTCACGCCAATGACCAGTAACGTCAAGCAGATCACGACGATGAAATACGGATTACGAATTGAAAATCCTGGCATAAAGTCTTTCATGCTGCACCCGCCTGTTACATCTCGCGGATGTCAGGTTTCACGATTGAGGACATCTATTGCGCATTCTCGTCGTGGTACTGCATCATTTCGACAGGTTGAGCGCGAACCTTTTCGCCCGCCTTCAGACCGCTGCGATCACTCACCACAACCTCATCTCCCACATTCAGTCCCGAGGCAATTTCGGCGTCGCTAGCGGTCTCCAAACCCACTTGCACTGTCCGTTCCTCCACCTGTCCGTCCGCGTCGACCAGGAACACGCTTGTCTTTTCGCCATGATGGTTCAAAGCCTGAATGGGCACACTCGGCACATCATGTTCCTGCTGGAGATCTAACTCTGCGTCCGCATAAAGACCCGGCAGCAAAATTCTTTTCGGATTGGGAACGTCCACCTCGGTATGCATCGTCCGCGTATCTTCACGAACGTCCACCGAGAATCGCGCTACCTTACCGGGAAAAGTGCGGTCGAGTGAAGCAACATGAACATCCACTTGATCGCCCACGTGGATGTAGCGAACATAAGATTCTGGAACCGGAATCACTAGACCGAAAGAGATCGTCCTCCGACAGCCGGACGATGGGCATGGCCTGCGTGCTCGAGCCTGTTCCTGCCTGTACCAGCGTACCCAGGTTGGCGTATCGCTCCGTCACCACTCCCGGGAACGGAGCTGTGATTTTCGAATAATCAAACAGACTTTGGTCGTGAAGCAGTTTCGCCTTGGTCACAGCCATCTGGCTCTGAACCGCCTCCAGAGCGGCCTGGCCGGCATCGACCTGCGAGGCCGCAGCCAAATCTTTCCCCTGTGCGTCATCCACTTCCTGTTGCGCCACAATGCCGGGCTGACTCTTAAAGACCCCGTTCAACCGCGTGTATTGGAGATCTAGAGCTTTGTATTGTGCCTGGTAACGCGCCAATTCGTGTTGCGCCCGCGTCACCTGATCAGCCGCATTCCGAATCTCCGCTTCATCTTCCTGCAGCTGTGCTTCTAACTCGGGAATTTCCAAAACCGCCATGACCTGACCGGCCTTCACGTGAGTGCCATAGTCGACATTCAACTTTTTGACGTAGCCCGATTCTTTTGCGTAAACGTCAATCTCTTGAAATGGCACTAGCTCAGAGGAAAGTGTGAGATGCCGGCCGAGAGATTTCCTGACCACTTTGGTGACACCGACAGTCAAATTTGGACCTTTCGCTTGGACATTGCCGGTGCGGTCTCCTGAACAAGACGACAGACTCACCAGAAGCGCGATGATGAGAGGCGCAAAGGAAAACAGTACGTATGTTTTGCGCCTGCCACTTCGCATTGTTGGAGTATTGCGGTTTTGAGTCATCGGGTCATGACCAACCTTTTCTATTTCGTGTGCGCTGTTCTGTCCAAACTCGTTTTCTTCATGACTTCGCTCAGCTTGGTCACGGAGAAAGCGCTGGATTGGCAAAGGTCAATTACTTTTTGCTCTGTCTTTTTAAGGTCTGCGGCAACCCTGGGAATTCCAACCGCAATTTCCAGAGGCACGGTCAGCACTCCGTGACGATCACCGTGCAGCAGGTCGCCCGGACGAACTTCCATTCCGCCCACTCGAACCGTAGCGCCGACATCGAAAATATGAGCATATGCATGCGAGACCGCGACACTCCCGGCAAACAACTGAAATCCTATCGCGCGAACCGACGGCAGTTCTCTTACCGCTCCGTTCGTTAAGTAGCCCACACAACCGAGCGCCTTCAAAATCGCCGCATGCATGTCGCCCACAAAAGCTCCGCGGCCGGGAGGGTCGTCCTTGTCTTCCAGCACCAGAATGCGTGGCGCGGGAACCTGAAGAATGCTATTCCAGAAATCGGCTCGATCGCGAAATGTGCCGCCAACCATGGGGGGATCGCCGCTGCGCAGCCGGCCAGTCACTGCATACCCCACCATTGGAGGTCCATCTTTGAACATGCAGTGGATACTGGCATCGGTGAACCCCGTGTTGTGCAGCCGCACATTAAAGCTCTCAACCGCATTCGCGACCATGCAGGTATCGAACTGCCGAAGAGCATTCAGCTCTTCCTCAGTCAGCCGGGCTGTAATCGCCATGAACGATTCCTTTCAAAACTTGAGTTCCTGCATAGAGACCGCCGGTTCGGATTGAGCCGCAAACTTACTTCGTTTGCGTAGGGTAGGCGACTATAGCCGTCGCGTTATAGAGGCCAAGTGAGTCGAGCAAGTTGCCAGCAAGGCAATGCTGATCTAGCCCTCGATGTCTCACCCAGAAATCGTTTCGATTTCGTCGCTTGCGACGCCGAAAGTCAGCACCCTTTACCCGCACTTTGTATGAGGCAAAATTAAAAGGCTGACGGCGGAAAAAAGGTCAGCAATGAGGAGGAGGAGGAGGACGATTATAAAGCTGGGATTCAAGAAGAACGATGGGAATAGGAGGTCCAGCCGGCGCGATACGCGGATATGAAGTCGGCGCTTGCAGAATGCCTGATTGCGCCATCTGCGGCATCCAGTTAGGTGCGTTCTTGGTGAGACGTTGCCGGCCTGGCTCCGGCGAAGAATGCTTGTGCAAGGTCTTTACAGAGTATGAAGAACTTTGAACGGAACAGTACCGGGTTGCGACGCTCACGGTGATTGCGGTGACCGCAAGAAAAACGACGAGCGCGCAGCAACGTTTGCGCCATGCTCTTGCGATGCTTGGTCCAGCAATATTGAGACCAGCGATAATTGTCAGCTGCTGCATTCCAGATTTACGAACCTACTTATCTCCTACTACAAACTGTGAGGCAACGCAAGCTACCGGGCGCGACTGCAATTCAGAAAACATACTCATTGGATAGCCGCAGCATTCAGTTGGTTGCACAACCATTCGCGTAATACTTCGGATTCGACGATACGCTTGCTAAGTCTTCTCGCTTCAAATCGCTCCACAGATTTCTGCGCGCAACCGTTCTACCGCTGTTTGACGGCGGCTTCGGGCTCATGCGCGAGATGTTGATAGTTCAGGATTGCGTTGAATACCAGGGCATAAGTGCCGATAGTCTCGCCGCGATAAATAGGATTATTTCCGAACAGTAGAACATTTCCCTGCCCCAGGTGCGCCTCCACCACCACGGCATGCTCGGCAATCGAACCAGGTTTATCGAGTAATCCGTCAAGCAAAAGGCTCTTCGCGTCAGAGAAACGCAGAATGACATCGGGCCGGCTCTGCACTGGAATCACCTGCGGATTATTGCGCGTCTGTTCCTCATCCAAATGCGCAGGCTCCCAGGGTTGCTGTTTCACGAGCGGCTCGGCCTCGGCAATCTTTCTGCCTTGCGGCTCGTCGCTGTCTTCAACGCTGCCGCGTCCCGTGGCGCGCTTCGCGTAAGGATCCAAGGAATCAGTCAATGGGTCCATCAACATTCGACCACCGAATCGGCCGAGAATATTGCTCACGTTAAATGCCATGCCGCTCGCGCTCATGACTGGAACGCTGGCGCCGTAGCCGAAGGCAACGGGGTTGTCACGATTCACGAAGATCGTGTTCAGCACTGTTCCCACGACGCGCGCGTCTCCATGCGGCGCGACGTTAACGCCGGGCGCAAGGCCCATCTCAATGGCGAACTGAGCCGTATCTTCGCAAGTAATCAGCAGTCCGCCTTCTTCGACGAACTTCTTCAGATGAGCAAGTCCTTCATAACCCAGGCCGGGACGTATGTCGGAAGTGCTGTCGATCGCACCGAGATTTGGCGTCAGCTCGCTCTTCTGCCAGGGCATGGCATTGTTCCAAAGAGGAATGCCGCTGAGAATTTCAGCCGAGGAACGTCCGACGGGGGCGAACACGACGACGTCATACTTCGCGTGAAGGTCCTCTTCTTCTTTGGTTACAGTCTGCGTACTGATGTAATCGTAGGGCACGCCCGCGCTGTCGAACGCATAACGCCACCAACCTTCCGTCTGCGTACCAAGCCATGTGTGCATAAAGGCTATGCGTGGAGCAGTGATCGTGTGAAGCGGCACGGACGGCGCAGCGCCGAGTCGCGACGCATCCAGCGAAAGATCGTGTAAAACTCCGCCTATGCGGTCATCTGGAGCCGCGCTAATAAGCAATGAGCCCGCCGCGAAATGTTTGCCGTCGGCGTCGAAAGATTTTTCCGCGACCTGAATGGTCGCGCCTTTTAATTTGTAGGCCAGCGGCAGAAGAGAAATCTGCCCCGTGTTCGCGACTGCAACCACTCCGCCCGATCCAGCGACTTTGCCGGCTAGACTCGCCGGATCTTCGATCGGCGTCATCTTCGCTTTAAGAATTGAAGCGTCAGTCACGCGAACAACTTTCAAATTGAAAAGATGACTAAACGACCATCCAGTGTCGTCATAGGGATGCTTCTGCGGATCACCTGCGGCCCAGAACTGCCGGTCGAGCAGCCCATCGGCGACGCGCGAGTAAGGCTGATCCATGCGAATCACGATACTTCCCGCGGGAAAATTTTCCTGCTTCGGCTTGTCTCCGCGTTTTTCACCGGCAACGGACGAGGAGGCCGCATCGGCGAGCTGCTGAATTTCCACGTGCTGGCGCTTTAGGACTTTGAGCAGTTCGATCTGGCGATTGGTATCCGCCGGATCAGCCGGAATCACATACGCCGCCGGTCCTTCTAACGACGGCTTCTCGACCGCGCGCTTGCTCTTGATGTAATAGTTCTCCAAAAAATGATGGGTGTTATGCGAGAAGTAAGACAGCGTCGAGAGAAGCGCGCTCTCCTCATAATTATTGTTGTCGCGCTGCGACCATGTAACGACCGGAAGCGGCGGGTTTTGTCGATACCAGGTTCGCGAATAATCTTCCGGCCGAAGAATGCGCTTCTCCGTGTCGGCCCCGCCGTTGCCGAAAGTTTCATAGAGGCGGCTGATGCCGTTGTGCATGCCGGCCAGAAACATCAGATAGCCGGGACTCCACGTATCAAAATCTCCGTGAGTAAAGACTCCGGGCATGCCGAAGCTTTGCATCTGCGCAACATTGTTCCAACCCAGTTCGCCCCACTCGTCAGCCAGTGTGGGATCGACCCACGCATTGTAGGGTCCGTCCCCGACAGTATTGTCGTAGAGAAATGGAACCGACTCATGCAGGTCGTGCAGCACCTGCGCATGCCAGTCGAGATACGTGTCGAGCACGTTGCGCGTCAGGTTGAGCGTCATCGCCATAGCATCGCGGTTATTATCGTGAGCGACGTAGTGGCCCCAGTAAATAAGGCGCGGCCAATCCTGGCCGGGATGCGCTTTGTGCCATTTGTAAATGTCGACCATGCGGTCGCGGCCATCGACTTCTACCACTGGCGTAATCAGCACGATCATGTGTGAGCGGATGTACTTGATGTACGGCGCGTCGTCGACTGCAAGACGATAGGCGAGTTCCATGAGCGCGGTGGGGGCTCCGGTTTCAGGCGAGTGGATCGTTCCCGTGATGTAGTAGACCGGCCAGGATTGGTCGATCAACGGGCGGGCTTTGGCGTCATCGAGATTGATCGTGCGCGGATCCGCAAGCTGCGCCAATCGATCGCTGTTCGCTTTCGCCCCGGCGAGCAGATTAGCGTCGGCGACGGCGACCGCGATCATCTCGCGGCCTTCTTCGGAGTGGCCAATGGTGAAAACTTTCACTCGAGGCGTGCTCGCAGCCAGAAGACGAAAATATTTGTAAACATCTTCCGCATACGGAAGCATATCGGGCGCGCCCGAAACGTCGCCAAGAATCTTGGCAGGAGTGGGAACCGTTTTCGACGCGGGAAGGTAATCGACCAGAGGCGAAGTGAAAGAAGGATCTGTGGTGTATTTGTGAATCTGATCGGTGTACTGATGATCGATGGGTTGGCCGGGATCGCGCGCAAACGTCGAGTTCAGGGCCTGGGAATACAGCGGCGCGCTGGCAGCAAACAGGGCAAAAAAAACAACGATGAAGGCCAGTTTCGAAGTGGTCATCTCACCTCATTGTGTGGATCGTGTTTTTTCGGCTCCAAGTGTCACATAAATCGGCAGTCACAGGAAAGAGTTGTCTCAGTCTTTCTCGTGCGGGCGCGTTACGCTATTCGCGGTTTTGATGTAAACTGCCGTCGTCGAATTTCCCGCCCAGGAGGTTTCTATGTCCGTAAAACCCATTCCCGACGGTTATCACTCAATCACCCCAGCTCTCATCGTGCGCGACGCGGCGCGCGCCATCGAGTTTTACAAACAGGCGTTCGGCGCAACCGAGCGCGGCATCATGCGCGGCCCTGACGGCAAAGTCATGCACGCGGAGTTGATGTTCGGCGACTCGATCGTCATGCTGTCTGATGAATTTCCGGAATACGGAGCGCTTTCGCCGCAAAGTGCCGGCGGTTCGTCCGTGTCGCTGCACATTTACCTCGACGGCGTTGACGCCGCCTTTGATCGCGCCGCAAAGGCGGGCGCAGAAGTTGAAATGCCCGTCATGGATCAGTTTTGGGGAGACCGCTACGGCAAGCTGAAAGATCCCTTCGGACACAAATGGTCGATTGCCACTCACACCAAAGACTTGTCCATGGATGAAATGAAGCGCGGCATGGACGACGCCATGGCAAGCATGAAACCCGACTTGCAGAAAACCGCGTAGCGATCGCAGCGTCAGAAATGCCGGCAAAAGCATGCTCCGGTGGAAACGATGCTCATGCGGAGACAGCCGCCTTCGGCTGTCTCGCCTGGGCAAAGCTCCGGCGGCGACGAAACTGCATATAGCAAAACAATCGGTTGTCATTCCGACAGCGCGTGCTTTGCTTCACGCGCGGAGGAATCTCCGCCTGCACTGGCCCATTGCGTTAGCCCCAATCTGTGGACAAACTGAAATTAGTAAGCCAGCAGGATTCTTAGATCGCGCAGATTGTTCCCCGTAGGTCCGGTTTCGACCGTATCGCCGAGCGCTTTGAGAAACGGGTAAGCGTCAAATTTCGCAAGCGCGTCGTGCGCGTTCAGTCCATGAGCCCGAGCACGCTCCAGGGTGCTTCCATCCGCAACCGCACCGGCAGCCGGGCTGTTGCCGTCAATGCCGTCGGTTCCTGCGCTCAGTACCGTTATGTCATCCCCCGCAATCTTCGTGGCACATGCCAGCGCGAATTGCTGATTGCGCCCACCTACTCCTTCATCTACGACTTTCACGGTGACTTCCCCGCCAGAGATCAAGCAGACCGGGGAAAATTGTTTGCGCAGTTCGCGCAAGCGCGTGAGCAGGAAATCCGCCGCGCGTTCGTAATCCCAATCGTCGCAAGAGTTGTCCACGTGCACGATGAAGCCTGCTCCCTCGGCCGCGACGCTAGCTTCTTCAATGGCCGTCTGATTGGAGAGAACGGTCCACCAGCGAGCCCGTTGGAATGAAGGATCGTCCGACTTCGGCGTTTCGTCTAACGCGCGACGCTCGAACAACTCTCGAGTCGATTGGGGAAATTGAGGTGGCAGTTCGTATTTCGCCGCGATGCGGTAACAATCCTCCACGCTCGTGGAATCTGGCATGGTCGGACCCGAAGCGAGAGCATCGGGCGTGCTATCCGGGACGTCAGAAATCAGCAACGAAACCTGCTGCGCCGGGAACGCGGCCTGCGCCAGCCGTCCGCCCTTCACGGCGGAAAGATGTTTACGCACCGCATTAATCTCGGCGATTGGCGCGCCGGAATGCACCAGTGCACGATAGGTCGCAACGAGATCGTCGAGCGAAATCTCGGAATCAATTGGCTGCTCCACGATGGACGATCCTCCACCGCTGATCAGGAAGATGACCAGAGCTGAAGCGGGCAGAGACTGCAGCGCGCGCAACATTGCGTTGGCCGCGTGCATGGATTCCGCATTTGGAGTTGGATGTCCGCCATGAAAATAGCGAAAGCCTTGAACTTGCGACGCGGGCTGAATTGAAATCGCCACAATCCCTTCGAGTGAATTTCCCACTAACTCCGACAACGCTTCGACCATGGTGTGCCCAGCTTTGCCCAGGGACACGACCAGCACTCGCGAATAGGAATGCAAGTCATAGAGATCCTCGCAAACTCGCAGGATTCCACGCTCGTAATGCACCGACCGTGCAAATCCACGCGCGATTGACGCCTCTGCCAAAGCGGACTTAAAGATTTTTCGGGCAGCCTCGCGCATGTTGCGGAATTTGATTTCGCGGTCGACAGCAGACATGGGAGGATTATAAGGATCGGGCAGCGCTCTGAGTTGTCAGTTATCCGCGAGAAGCCGAAGCTCCACTTTGGAAACAGCACGCGCTCTTGGCGTTCAGCTGAGAGCTGAAGGCTGAGAGCTGAGAGCTTCCTGCACCCACGCTTCGATCGCCTCTCGCAATTCGCGCAATCGCCCTTCGAAAAAATGGTCTGCGCCTTCGATTAATACCAAGCGCTTCGGTTCTGGCGCAGACGCAGCTAACTCTTCCAGCTTGGCTCGCGGGCCAAACTGATCGCGCGCTCCACTGACAAATAACTTTGGTTTGGTGCAATCCTGCATGAAATCGAACGTGTAGATGCGCGGCTCCTCGGCATCTGCGGCAACTGGAGCTACAGGCGTACCAACACCGATCACAGCTCGCACGCGCGCGTCCGCGCAAGCCGCGCGCAGACCCACCGCAGCGCCGAAAGAAAATCCTGCGAAGATCATCGGCAAATGAAACTCAGCATCGAGCCAGTCGAGCGCGGTGCGGACATCTTCAACTTCTCCGTTGCCCTGATCGTGTTCGCCCTGACTCAATCCAGTCCCGCGGAAGTTGAAGCGCAACACCGGGAACCCAAAGCTGTTCAGCGCCTTCATCGTATGGAACACAACTTTGTTGTGCAGCGTTCCGCCAAACAGCGGATGAGGATGACAAACCACCGCAGCGTGCGTTGCATTGTCAACTCCCGTATTCAGCAGCGCTTCCAGCCGTCCCGCGGGACCATCGAGAAACAGCGAACGGATGGATGAGTTGGAAGAAATCACAATTCAGATTACACGCGAAGGCCGGAGAAAAAGAAATCGGGGCACAAGTCGTCGTTGGTCGTTGGTCGTTTGTCGTTAGTCCGTCATCAGCGTCCGAGGTCCGCGGTCCGAGGTCCAAGGTCTGAAGTCCGAAGGCGATCTGCTCTCTGCTATTCTTCCGTCATGGATGCTGTTACGTTCACGCGCCAACTGGTGGATATCGAATCCATCACAGGAAACGAAGCTGCTGTTGGAAATTACCTTTACGGAGAGCTTTGCCGCCTCGGCTATCAAACTAAGAAAATGCCGGTTGAGGGCAGTCGCTTCAACGTCTACGCAACCTCGGCTGAGCATCCACATCCCGAAATCGTATTTTCGACGCACATGGATACGGTTCCTCCGTTTATCGCTTCGTCAGAGGATGCGCGGCGAATTTATGGACGTGGATCGTGCGACGCCAAGGGCATCATCGCGGCGCAGGTCGCGGCTGCGGATCGCCTGCGTCAGTCGGATATTCATGTCGGTCTGCTGTTTGTGGTGGGAGAAGAGCGCGACAGTTTAGGAGCGCAGGTCGCGAATGAATATGCCGAGAATTTGAATGGTTCGCGATGCCGCTTTCTTATTAACGGCGAACCGACGGCAAATCGACTCGCTCTCGCGTCGAAAGGCACGTTGCGCGCGGAAGTGACCGCCAGGGGACGTATGGCCCATTCCGCATATCCTGAGTTGGGCGAGTCGGCGATTGACAAATTGATTCCGGCGCTCACTCGATTGCGCGCGATGCCGCTTCCTTCCGATCCACAAGTTGGTCCGTGCACGCTGAACATTGGATTGATCGAGGGCGGTCGCGCGCCCAACGTGATCCCTGATTACGCCCATGCTGATTTGCTTTACCGGCTTGTGGGTTCGTCGGACGATTTGCGCCACCAGATTGTTGCTGCCGCGGGCAATGAAGTTCAGATTACTTTCCCGCTGGAACTTCCATTTCTTCGTTTACACACGGTGGATGGATTGCCGACCATGATCGCGGCCTTTACCACCGACATTCCCAAGCTCACGAAATGGGGCGAGCCATTGCTGATTGGTCCAGGATCAATTCATGTGGCGCATACCGATGGCGAGTACATCGAGAAGCAGCACCTGGCGGAAGCGATTGACCTGTACTGCAAGATCGCGAAGCAACTTCTTGGCTAATTCTGACCCTGCGGATTCCCGACAAAATATTTTCGTTCTACCGCTTTATGTGTCCCATAGCCTGTCGCACGTCCAACTTCCTGAAGAATGCAAGTCCCTCGTGGAATCTCTGGTAATCCTTGTCATCTTCTTCGGTCATGAGTCGATCGTTAGCCTCGCCACCACTAGAGAACAAGCTCACCTCACGCGAATTCCAGGCGCTTGAGCTTGATGCGGTCGGCGCGGATCTGGGCTAGATCATAGTGGGCCTGCTGGGTGAGCCAGGTGGCTGCACTGCCGCCGAAGACCTTGGAGAGGCGCACCGCCATCTCTGGAGAGATCCCGCGTTTTTCGTTGACCAATTCTGACAGAGTCGTACGCGTGACTCCGAGGGCAGCAGCGGCTCGCGTGATGGTCAAGCCCAGTGGCTCAATGCACTGGCGCAGCACGACGCCGCCGGGGTGCGGTGGATTCTTCATCGGCATATTCAAAACTCCTTCAATCGTAATCTTCAGTGGTAATCGACGTAGTCAACATCCCCAGCGTCACCTTCCGCGAAGCGGAAAATCACGCGCCAGTTGGCGCGAACTGTTACCGCCCAAAAGCCTCTGTAGTTGCCCTTGAGAGGATGTAGGCGGAGGCCGGGCAAATCCATATCTGCGGCCGTACCGGCAGCATCGAGCCTCGCCAGGATGTCCCGGAGCTTTGGCGCGTGTTCTGTGATCACACCGCGTGGATCGTCATTCTCGTAGAGGCGTTTCAGCCCCTTGTGGCGGATCGACCGAATCACATTTTATCGTAATGCGTTACGTAACGCAGGTCAAGACAAAGCAGATTCCTCTCCGGGCGTCCGGTTCGGAATGACAACAATTTGCTGGGAGAATAGTCGGCGCGTGCTACGCGAGTTCCGGCAGCTTCAGCTTCACGCGGTCAGGACTTGGCCAAGTGGTACTGGAACCGACAAATAGTCATGCAGCGTTTTCGCGGGCTACTTCGCGTATTTATCTTTGTATTCCTGCTGAGAGACGGCCCTGGCGCCGTCGGGTCCGGGCACGTACACGTCATCTCTCATGCTCGTTTTCAGTTCATAGGTGACGAATTTATCAGGGGATCCGATTTCCCCGACCAGCAACTCCATCTTTACGCCACCTTTTTTCCATTTCGCGAGATAGTGCGCGTCTCCAACAGTCCTGTGGAAGGGCTCTCCCGAGCTGTAAGAGAAATCGAAGGCGCGAATGGAGCCGCCATCCTTGACGTCGGCTCGTCCGTAGCCATCCACCATACGGTCGTGCCGGTGCCAATGAGATTCGATTACCTGGATTTGCAAGGGATAATCAGCCAAGTTCTTGCCAGCCAGCAAGGGAACTGAAAACAAGAAAAGAACGGCTAGGGCCAGGGCCAATCTTCGCATTTTTCCACCTCGCACAGGCGATTCTGAGCGGTCGATATTACCAAGGGCGGCGGGAATTTTGCAATTGGTTAGGCGAGGCCGGGTAGTGACTCGACACGAAGTGCGCTTCGCGCACTCCCGCTGCGCTCAGATGACAGAGCTATCTCACTGTTGTGGGTGAGAAGCGCCTCCGCCGCGATAAACTGAGATGATGACCACTACTACCCTAAACTCCCTCAAGCATGCTTCTTCGGCTTACCTGCGGTCTGCTATGCACCAGCCGATTCAGTGGCATGAATGGGGGGCGGAGGCGTTTGCCGCGGCGCAGGCTGCGAACAAGCCGATGCTGCTCGACATTGGGGCAGTTTGGTGCCACTGGTGCCATGTGATGGATCGGGAGTCGTATGACGATCCGGCGATTGCGGCGATTGTGAATGAGCATTTCATTGCAGTGAAAGTGGATCGCGACGAGCGTCCGGACATTGACAGCCGGTATCAGGCGGCGATACAGGCGGTGAGCGGACAAGGCGGATGGCCGCTGACGGCGTTTCTTACGCCGGATGGGAAGCCGTTTTATGGAGGGACTTATTTTCCGCCAAGCGATGGGTACGGGCGTCCGAGCTTTCGGCGAGTGCTGTTGAGTATTGCCAGTGCCTACGCAGAAAAAAATGGCGATGTGGTGGAGCAGGCGAAGATGGTGGAGAGTGCGATTGCTCAGTCCGAATCATTTGCCGGGCGCAGCGGGCGCATATCCGAGCGCGCGATAACAGCGATTCAGGAATCTGCTTTCAAGATGTTCGATGCGGAGCATGGAGGGTTTGGGTCGGCGCCGAAGTTTCCGCATCCTGCGGCGTTGGATTTGCTGATTGAGCGGTATGCGAAGGTCAAAATCCCCATATCTCGCGCAAAAGACGCGCGAGATATGGGGCACCCGGACCATGATCAACTTCGTAATGTCATCGTTACTACGCTTGAGCATATGGCTCTCGGCGGTGTTTACGACCAACTGGCAGGAGGATTTCATCGGTATTCCGTGGACGAAGGCTGGGTTGTGCCGCACTTCGAGAAGATGTGCTACGACAACTCGGAATTGCTGAAGAATTATGTGCACGCCTATCAGGCCACGGGCGAGAACTTTTTTGCCGACGTGGCGAAGGACATTATCCGCTGGATGGACGAGTGGCTGAGCGACCGGCAGCGCGGCGGATTTTATGCGTCACAGGATGCCGACATATCGATGGATGATGATGGCGATTACTTTACGTGGACGCTGGATGAGGCGCGCGCGGTTCTGACAAACGAAGAAGCTGAAGTGGCCGCGCTTCGCTATGACATCAACGAAGTCGGTCAGATGCATCACAATCCGGCGAAGAATGTGCTACGGGTTAGTTTGCCGATCGAAGCAATTGCAACGAAGATGAACCTTAGTTCCGAGCGAGTTCATAGTCTGCTCGATTCGGCGAAGAAAAAGATGTATGCGGCGCGCTTGCAGCGGCCTACGCCCTACGTGGATAAAACCGTCTATGTGGGATGGAACAGTTTGTGCGTTTCCGCTTATCTGGAAGCAGCGAAGGCTTTGAATCTCAAAGAGGCGCGGCAGTTTGCTCTGAAATCTCTGGACCGGGTGTTGGCGGAGGCGTGGAAGAGCTCGCCTGAATCGGCAAAGCGGTCCGAAGAACCGCGCTTGTCCGCGGGAGCAAAGTTGTTGCATGTGGTCGCTTATTCCGACCCTGCGGCCTCGCATCGTCAAGTACCGGGATTGCTCGACGATTATGCGTTCACGGTGCTGGCGTGCCTCGACGCCAACGAGGCGACGGCGGATCTGAGTTATTTCAAGTTTGCGCGGGCTATCGGCGACGCGATGATTGCGCGCTTCTACGATGAGACTTCAGGAGGATTTTTCGACAGCGAGCCGGCCGCGGAAGGCCAGAGCCTGGGCGTACTGGCCACGCGGCGCAAGCCGTTGCAGGATTCCCCGACTCCGGCGGGAAACCCCATGGCGGCGATCGCACTGATGCGGCTGCATCATTACACCGGTGATGCAAGTTATAAAGACAAAGCCGAACTGACGCTGGAAACTTTCGCGGGAGTAGCCGAGCAGTTTGGAATTTTCGCCGCGACTTACGGAATCGCGGTTGTTCATTTACTGGAGAGTTCGCTGCAGGTCGTCGTCATCGTCGAGGACGGAGACGAGGCAGCGGCTGACGAATTGTACGCCACGGCGGTTGCGCCTTTTGCCTTCAACAAATCGACGCTGCGACTAGCAGCGAACCAGGCAGTCCGGCAAAACCTGCCGCCGGCACTGGCGGCCACTCTTCCCAACCTTCCCAATTTAGGTGCGAGCAAATCGAGCTCAAGAAAATCTTTTGCCGTGCTCTGCTCGGGATCTGCTTGCCAACCTCCGCTGAGTGATGCCGGGGAGTTGCATGCGGCCTTGCAGATTGAACTCCAGAAGAATGATAAAAAGTCAGCGCGGCAATAATCGTAGACCAAAAAAGGGGGGCTGGCGGGTTAGTATAAGTCCCGTCAGCCCAAAGATTGCTAGCCCGGTTTCGGCCCAATTTGCAGTTACGTACTGGTTACTTTAGTGACCTTGCAGCTATTCAACGTTCAGTCTTTAATGCAATACGTCAACGCTAGAACGTTGGCGTACAGCCAGTTGAGTGGGGTGGGCACAGGGGTATTGGACCGCCGTCTAAGGCTGGAACCGGTTGGACGGAAGCCGCAATAAATGTGCCCATCAAGCCTAGCATCAGGAGCGAAATCCTGATCGCGCGTTTCATGGGTTGTCTCCTATATTCGCACTAGGGTTTCCCCCTTAGGGGAACTCTTGTACGGAGCCGCATTATAGGGTACGTGTCAAGCGCTCATTCGCAAGCATCTTCCCTTCACGACACCGACCGCCCTTCGCCAACATGCTTCATGAGTATGCGCCAGAAAAAACTCCTTTAGAATAAATAACTTGCATGGAACATGCGATGTGCTTCCTTGATTAACGCGAATGATAGGTCGGGGGCGTGATTCTGCGCTCAGAATTTACGATATCCGAACAAGGCGGCACTGAGCTGAGAAGGCAGCTTAGAACTGGGGGAAAACGAAGGAGGAAAATTTGCCGGCTAGAGTTTGGTGCTGACCGGCGCTGTCGGAAGATTGAAACCACCGCCAGCGGCTGCGCCGCGGGCGGCAGCGTTCGGGGTGCGATTCCCCGACGCAACCTCCGCCTCGAGGCGAGTTTTGGAAAGGGCACGGTCAACCATACCTTCGAACATAGGAATAAGCGAGTCGGCAGGGAGTGGGTGTTGAATATCCGTAAGGCTCTGCTCCCATCGTTGCGGTTGCAATAGAGATAAGGAACCATCGCGCACCGGTCGCACGATTGCGACGTAGCCGAGCCATACCATCAGGCTGCAGTTATAGGCGGCCATATTCAGGATGTTCAGCCATGGTCCGCCCAGATGGTTTCCTACCCACGAGCAAATCAGCACGAGCTCGATGACTGCGAACGAACCGAATCCCAGAGCGATACCAAAGCTTTGCTGACGCCGGCTGACGCCCAGGTAGCGAGCGAAGAAGAGCAGAAACAGCACCATTCCTACCTGGATGATGCGCACGCATCTTTGCGAAGTGATAATGGCCTGCATCCACGGCGCCACCTGGGACGAATTGGTTGAAACCGAGACCACGCCGGCCACCAGCAGCATGACCAGTCCAGCCCACCGAAAAAGCACCGAGCCCAGATCGCGGAGGGTGTGGAACGCGCGAAAGACATCGACGAAGACTTCGTGGATCACGGCAAAGCCAAAGGCGACGCTCATAGCATCGCAAACCCAATAGAGAGCGAAGAATGCAGAATAACTGTGCCGGTGGTAGGCAGGAAAAACTACTGCGAAGGTGGCCAACTGGGTCAAAATGTAGCCAAAGAAGAATTTGAACTTTCCGCACATACCACGCCTGAGCATGATGATGGCGATCCCCATTTGCAGCAGGGGATGTGCGATCCAGAGCGCGTTATAGACCACTCGAATCTTTTCGCTCATCTTGCTCGGCTCGTTATCTTGATCTTGCTCAGCTCGTTACCTGTTCAGCTCGTTATGTTGCGCGCATTCACCGCGTTGCGGAAGCGTGACGGAGTGGCATCGGCCAAAGGTTCCGCCATTGAATTCAACTGCGCTTCTTTAGCTTGGTAACTACAACGTTAGCGTTTTCCCACCTTATGTTCAATGCACTGAAGTAATTGCAAGTAACGTTACGCTTTCGGTACCGCACAGGCAAGGTTACCTTCGTGCTAAAAGGAGGAACGCAGAGCAGTTCCTCCGCGACGAAAGGAAGTTTGCATTCGGAACGGCCGAATGGGTGAATTTACGCGTCGGGCATCGAGTGGATGTAGGCGCGCATCATGCGCACTTCATCATCTTTTTCGCTCAGATCATGGAGCAAAATGTCGCGCAGCGAAACCATGCCGACTAGTTGGCCATCCTGGCAAACTGGCAGGTGACGGAAACTATGCCGCCGCATCAGGGCCATGCAATTTTCCAGATCCTCGTTCATGCTGATGGTCAGAGGATCGTCGGTCATCACCTCCGCCATGCAAGTGCTGCGGGGGTCGCGACCTTCCGCCACAACGCGCTTCATCAGGTCGCGTTCCGAGAAAATTCCAACCAACTTTCCGTTATGCACCACGGGTACAGCGCCAATGTTGTGCTCGACCATTACTCGTACCGTTTCAAGCACGGTATGGCCCAATTCTGCCTGAAATGTGTTTTGGTTCTTGATCAGGTCGCAGATACGCATTTGTCACCTCACGGGGGAGTGCAGAGGTTCCGAAGTCGTTCAAGAGGTCCAGCGGGCGCGAGTATATGCCGGAAAGGAAGCGGAGAAAAGGGAAAAAGAGAAAAAGATGGGGTGAAAAAGAACCTCACCCGAATCGGAACTGGAAGCTCAAATTGCTACCGTGAGCCGGTGTTCCCTGCTGTGTCATCACCGGCAAAGACAAAATAGGAGCAGTTCCATAGAGAGGCTGGGAGAGTTCCGCGGGGACGAGCCGTGATCACAATATTGTAGGCATCGGAATTACCGAGGTTCATGGCAACCAATGGATCCGGGGAATGAGACTCTCTTTCTCCTGCGGCCGTTTCCGGCGTCCGGGAGTCTCTTTCGCTCGTTCCCGGTTCGATCACAGCCAGCCACGCAAGAAACTCATGCAGGTCGCGAGTGCGTGGATATCCGGGAACGATGAAGGATAGTTGCGCTTCCTGGGTGGAGAAATGCCAGCCTAGCGAGGCGGCAAGATCGACAGCCCTTTCGTAAGCGCGTTCGGAAATCGTTCCCGGCTCAGGATTGTCGAACGCGATGCATAGTTTGCGCTCATCCTCGCGGGCAAATTCGCGAACTTTCAGAGAGCCGGATTTTGCCGTGGCCTTCCAGTCGACGTGGCGAGCCGAATCTTCCGGCTGATATTCGCGAATGCGGTAAAGTTCGGAGCCGCGGCCGCGCACGAAGCTTTCCCACTCGCCGCGCACCAGCGGCAGCACATGCAGGGTTTCGGCACTGGCCTCAATACGCGGATAGACCAGCACTTCCCGCGGCAACGAAACGTGCCGCGTTTTCGTGAGAAAAGCGAAGGGGAAGCGCGTGGCCAGACCGAAACTGTCTTCGCGGTAACGGCCGCGTTGGTCGAATCTTAATTCGAGCTCTGCATGCAACTCAGCTTGTGGAGGAAGAAACGGAAAGTACGCCATGCCCTGAAACAGTCCTGGAGGCGGTGGCAGTACGGTGACCCGGCGCAAACGCCGATCAGGCAGACGCAGCCATTGCTGCTCCGAGGGACGATTAAACGGAAACGCAAACGTGGTCGCTTCCCATTTCCACTGCTTGCTCGGTTTCTTTCTCTTCTTGCGCGTCGGTACGACTCGAACCGAAAAAGACGGCATGAATCGGCGGGGATTGCGCACTACAATGCGTCCTCCAACGGGACGGCCCGCGAAAACATGCTCGGGAAGGCGAACGTCAAGTTCCAGCCAGCGCAGCACCCATGCGGAAACCACTCCGGAAACCAGGATCGCTCCCAGCATGGCCGCAACCACAATGTAGAGGAGATTGTTGCCCGTATTGAGCGCCGCAATGCCGATCACGAGCGTGACCAGTGCATAGATAACGCCGACTCGGGTCACGTCGTAGTCGAAAGATTCGCGCAGGCGTTCCACGGCAACCCGCCGCGCCAAGTATGGAACGGTCACCAGACCGACTAACGTGGCCAACACCAGCGACGTCGAGGCCAGGATCACCGTCGCCCAAACATTGCCGGCATCGCGGGAGACAGTTGAGAAAAGTGCCGAGGCGAAGGCTAACCCTAATCCCAGCAGGGCGAGGAGAAATTTAACCCAAACTTCGGCCGAGGCGGATTGCAACCAATTCGCCAGTCGACCGGGAGCCGAAGGGCTGGATTTCAACGGATTGGCGTACGCGGAACCCACTCGTTGGAGCCTAGCACTCCGCGCGCGAACGGACAATCTTGATTCGTTTAGCCGGAAAGCCTTCGTAACCTTTGAATTGCCACGGATCTACACGGATCATCACGGATACGTCAGAGCTCTTTAGTTCTTTTTTAATCCGTGGAAATCCGTGAGAATCCGTGGCTCGACCGGTTTAGTACTCGGCCAGTTCCTTCATCGCCAGGAACAGATCGTTGGGCTGGGGAAGGATCGCATCTTCGAGAATGGGTTGGTAGGCCACGAACACATCTTTCGCGGCCACGCGGCGGACGGGAGCGTCGAGCTGATCGAAAAGTTGGTCGGCGATGCGCGCCGCAATCTCCGCACCGTATCCCCAGCTCAGTGTATCTTCATACGCCACGAGCGCGCGATTGGTTTTAGCGACCGAGGCGGCGATCGTATCCCAATCAAACGGATTCAGGCAACGCAGGTCGATGAGTTCGACTTTCACGCCTTGCTCACGCTCGATTTTCTGCGCGGCTTGCAGAGCGCGCGGCACGACTGCGCCGTACGTAATCACCGTCAGATCCGTGCCGGGTTGAACGACCTTGGCCTTGCCGAATGGAATCATGTAATCGGGGCCCGGATACGCCGCGCGACCGAAAGCTTCGCGATACAGACGCTTGTGCTCGAGGAACAAGACCGGGTCATCACAGCGAATTGCGGTGCGAAGTAATCCGGCGGCATCCTGAGAATTCGAAGGAAAAACCACGCGCAAGCCCGGGATGTGGGTAAATATGCTCTCGCCGCACTGCGAGTGGTAGATGGCGCCGCCTGTGAGGTATCCGCCAATGGCGACACGAATCACAAGGGGGCAGGAGAAACCATTGTTCGAGCGCCAGCGGATCACGCTGAGTTCGTCGCGAATCTGCATCATCGCCGGCCAGATGTAATCGAAGAACTGAATCTCAACTACTGGCTTCAGTCCGCGCGTTGCCATTCCGGTGGCGCGACCCACGATAGCGGCTTCGGCGAGCGGTGCGTTGAAGACGCGGTCGTTGCCGAACTCACATTGCAAGCCGAATGTCAGCTTGAAGACTCCGCCCTTGCCTTTGACCAGCTTGCGCTTCAAATATTCTTCGCGGCTGCAATCGGCAACATCTTCGCCGAAAATAACTATGCGCTCGTCGCGCTGCATTTCATCGCGCAGCGTCGTGGTGATGAGATCCGCCATTGTCTTCGCCGCAGGCTTCTTGCCATCGGCCGGCGGCTCAGCTACGGCAGCCACAGTGTCGAAAGCGGATGACGTGCAATCGAGATCGGGCGAATATACAAAATTGGTTACGCTCTCCGGAGCCGGCGGAAGCGCCTCAAGCGCCTTGTCCACAGCTATCTGCAACTCAGCTTCGACTTCTTTCTCGAGCTGGTTAATTCCCTTCTCATCCAGGATGCCCTCGCGCAAGAGAAACATTTGCGTGCGCGTGACGGGATCGCGCTGCGCATCGCGTTCGCGCTCGGCATCCGGGCGATACAGCCGTTCGTCATCAGAGAGGGAATGCGAATACGGACGAATCACGTGGGCATGCACGAACGCGGGCCCGTGGCCCTCGCGGCAGTAGCGCACGGCTCGCTCGAAGGCGGCAAAGCTGGCCACTGGATCGGTGCCGTCGACCTCTTCGAAATGGAAGTTGGGAAAGCCGGAAACCAGCCGCGAGATATTTCCGCCCGCCGTTTGAACTTCTACCGGCACCGAGATCGCGTATCCATTGTCCTGTACGCAAAAAACGATCGGCAGCTTGCCCAGAGCGGCGGCGTTCATCGCCTCCCAAAATTCACCCTCGCTCGAGGTGCCGTCTCCCAGGGAAACGTAGGTGACCTCATCGCCGCGGAAGCTGACATTCTTGAATTGCCGGTAGTCGAGGACATTTGACGGGGGAATTTCCGCCGCTTTGGGATGGCGCGTCAAATATCGTCCGGCTTCAGCACAGCCTACTGCTTGCAGTATCTGCGAGCCAGTCGGCGACGACTGAGTCACGATGTGCAGCTGAGGATAACTCCAGTGCGATGGCATCTGCCGACCGCCGGAACTGGGGTCGTCCGCCGCTCCCACGCCCTGCAGGAACATGTCGTAAGGCTTGACCCCGAGGGCGAGACATAACGCCCGATCGCGATAATAGGGATAAAACCAGTCGTAGCCCGGCTTCATGGCCAAGCCAGCGGCCGCGCCAATACCCTCGTGTCCGGCCCCGGACATCTGAAAATAGATTTTTTGCTGGCGCTTCAGCAGGATTTCGCGGTCGTCAACGCGCCGGGAAGTGTAAATGATGCGGTAGGCCTGGATGAGCTGTTCGCGGCTAAGTCCTTCATAGGACTTGCTCTTCCTCGCGCTGCTGGCCACGAGGGCCAGCTTGGGGTCGGTCTTTGTCGTGGCCATCCGGTTCTCTGGGTCCTAATTCGTTAGATTCCTCTAAGTCCCGCGAAGGTTCGGTCGACCTGTCGAACCTGTTTGATTGTAAATGCTAACTCCAGGTTGGAAAAGTACTGAAGTTTTCCGATTTGGAGAGCTATCTGGCGCCTTCCTTGTCCGCCTGACCGACGGCGACAGGCAGGGGCCAACCAGCGAAAGCAGATTGTTGCGGCCACGGCACCGCACAGTTGGGCAAGGATGAATGCGGGAGCGTCTGCCGGCCGGATGCCTGCGAACGTGTCAGCTGGCTGCGCGCGCCAGCGTTACGGCTGGATTGGCAAAGGACGTCGAAGCCGTGAACCAGTACGCGGCGGTGATGTACGCGCCGACCGCAAATGCGACCGCCGAAGAACGGGCGCGGTCGCATCCCAAGATCACTACGACCAGACCGAACGTTGCGACGAATTCGCTCCAGAGCATGGCGGGGCCACTCCTCGCGTGATGGGCGAAGAAGAAGGGCGGCAGGCCGAACATCAAGTGTGCCGCGCCCACCCCGCCGAATGCTCCGAGGATTTGAGAGCTTACATAGGCAGGAACTTCGCGCCATGGGATTCCGCCCTGCATCGCATCCGCAATCGTGACCGCGGGATTGAAGTGTGCGGAGATCGGACCTAGAGCAAGAATCAGTGCGACCAGGACCGCACCGGTGGCCAGCGAGTTTGCCAGGAGCGCCAAAGCCACATTGCCTGCCGACAGGCGCTCTCCCATGATGCCCGAGCCCACTACGGCGGCCAGGAGAAACGCCGTGCCGAGAAATTCCGCCGCCAAACGAGATCGCAGGGCAACTTTCATTGCTCTCCGATCGAGTCGACTTCTTTCTGCAAAGAGAAACGATCGAGAGTGGCGAGCGGAAGGTTGAGAAAGAGACTGATCCGTCGGTCCAGCAGAAAAAAGGCGTCGCGAAAAGCTTTCTCGATCTGGTCTTTCGTTCCTTGAACGGCAGCTGGATCGGGGATGCCCCAGTGCGCCGTCATTGGCTGCCCCGGCCAGATGGGACAGACTTCATTGGCCGCGTTGTCACAAACCGTGAAGACGAAATCGAGCCGGGGCGCATCCGGTTTGGAAAATTCGCTCCAGCTCTTGCTGCGAAGGCCAGTCGTGGGCAAATGCGCCGATTCAAGTTGACGCAATGCCTCCCCGCGGACCGCACCTGTGGGATGGCTGCCTGCGCTGTAAGCGGTGAAGTTGTGACGGCCTTTCTGATTCATGATGGCCTCGGCCATAATGGAGCGCGCCGAGTTGCCGGTGCACAGAAACAGCACGTTGTAGTGGGACTTTATTTCGTTCATCTCACTCAGTTGCAGCAGGTCGGGCCGCAGCAAGGCTCCTGCGGGAGGGTAGGTTTCACGGCGCGAAGAAACGCGCTGAGGAACTTTCCATCCACGAGTGGAGCGATGGCGTCGACGTCAATTCCCTGCCCTGTAAGAAATTCGCGGGCATCTTCCGTGCGATAAATGCGCGTCGGCTCGATTTCAATTTTCGTGAACCCGGCAGACTGCAGCTTGCGGCGGTACTCGTTTTCCTCGAGAGCGCCAGCGATGCAACCGACCCACGCCAAGACGCTGCGACGGATCTCCGGCAGAATCTCGCCGCGGGTAACGACATCGGATACAGCGAATCGGCCGCCGGGTTTCAAAACGCGGAAAGCCTCGCGCAAAACTTTATCCTTATCGGCGGAAAGATTGATGACGCAGTTGGAGATGATGATGTCGACCGAGTTGTCGGGTAGTGGAATGTTTTCAATTTCGCCTTTCAGAAATTCAACGTTTTCAAAGCCCGCTTTGCGCTTGTTTTCATTGGCGAGAGCCAGCATCTCGTCGGTCATGTCGAGTCCATAGGCTTTTCCGGTGGGGCCGACGCGCCGGGCCGAGAGCAACACGTCGATGCCGCCGCCCGAGCCGAGATCGAGAACGGTTTCTCCCGGCTTCAATTCCGCGAGCGCCGTCGGATTGCCGCAGCCGAGCGAGGCCAGCAGCGCTTCTTCCGGGATCTGGCCAGCCTGGGCGGAGTCATAAAGATTAGTGGTGATGGGATCGCAGCAACCGGTCGCAGCGCTCGCGCCGCAGCAGGAACTGCCTCCTGCCTTCACGCGCAGGGCAGCTTCGCCATATTTCTGCTTGACGACGTCTTTGATGTCGGTGGATTCGGTGTTCATAACAACTCCTATTTGCAGATTTGTACAATTTGTTCCGGCTTGACGGCCTTATTGCGCGTGCAGCACTCGGCATACAGGAACTGCAACAGTTCTTGTAGCGCGCCTGTGTTTGCGGTGTAGCGGAGGAATGTGCTCTCGCGCTGCACTTCGACCAGGCCTTCGGTTCGCAATTTATCCAAGTGATGAGAAAGAGTGGAATTTGGAATTTCCAGCTCGCTTTGAATCTCGTTCACGACAAGCCCCTCAGGATGTGCTGTCAGCAACAATTGCATGATGCGCAGGCGGGGCTCGGTTCCCATGGCAGAAAACATGTCGGCGAACTTTGCCACGCGCTCGCTGGCCCTGGTTGCGGATTCGATCTTGGAAGGCGACATACTTCGATATTACTAGAAATATAGATCATGTCAATGCCTGCCTCTGACGGCTAAGTGCTGCGTGCTTTATCCTGAAAGCTGATGATTCGCACGCACCGCGCTTTTGATCCCCAGTCAATCCGGCTGGTGATCTTCGACCTGGACGGCACGCTGATTGACTCGCGCCTCGATTTAGTGCACTCGGTCAATGCCGCGCTGCGTCACATTGACAGGCCGGAGTTGCCGGATGACGTGATTGCCAGCTACGTGGGCGACGGCGCGCCCATTCTGATTCAGCGAGCGCTCGGCGCCGAGGTCGCGGATGAAGCCCTCGTCCGCAAGGGGCTCGAATTTTTCCTCTCTTACTATCGCGAACACAAACTCGATCACACGACGGTGTATCCGGGAATTGCGCAGGCGCTGGGAGTGATTCAACGCGGTTCTAACGGAGGATCGTCCGAGCGAGGATCGGTGAACGGAAAGCCGGACAAGAGATGGGTGAACGAAAAATTGCCGAACGGGACCCAGCGTAAGCTGGCGGTCCTTACCAACAAGCCAGTCGTTCCCTCGCGAGCCATCGTCCAGGCGCTGGGACTCGGCCAGTTCTTCTCACAGATCTATGGCGGCAACAGCTTCGCCACCAAGAAGCCAGCTCCCGAAGGAGCCCGCCAGCTGTTGCAAGAGTGCGGAGCGACGCCGGAGCAAGCCGCCATCGTAGGCGACTCGCACGTGGACGTGCGCACCGGCCGCAATGCCGGCATGTGGACCGTCGGCGTCTCTTATGGATTTGCTCCGCATACCCTTCAAGAGACCTCGCCAGACGTACTCGTCGACTCGGCGCAGGAGTTGGCCATTGTTTTTTCGGCAAGCAACGCTCCCGAATTATGATTGCTCAAACATGACCATTCAAAAATGACCGCTCAAACAACTGACTCAATCGCCGGTTTCACGGGAAAAGAACTGCGCAAGCTGCGCAGCATGAAAAATCCTTACGGCATCCAGAAGTTTCTCGATGACATGCCGTATCACCTCGAAGACACGGCATGGTCTCCACGCAAAGTGCTGGCGGAAGAGTCTTCGCATTGTCTCGAGGGAGCGATTTTTGCCGCGGCGGCCCTGCGCGCCAATGGATACCCTCCACTGCTACTGGATTTCGAGGCGGAGCACGATACCGATCACGTGATCGCCATTTATCAAGAAGATGGCTGTTGGGGCGCGGTCGCCAAGTCGAATTACTCGGGATGCCGCTGGCGCGAGCCCGTGTATCGCACGCTGCGGGAATTGGCCCTCAGCTATTTCAACGCGTACTTTAATTTGCGGCGCGAGCGTACGCTGCGGCGCTACTCGCGTCCCGTTAACCTAAAACGTTTCGACTCGCAGAACTGGATGACGACCGAAAAACCGGTATGGTTTGTCGTCTACCATCTGTTCGACATCACGCATTATTCCCTCCTCACAAAGGCACAAGAGAAAAGACTGCATCGTGTTGATGAGCGTCTTTTTCAGGGCGAGTGTCTGGGCAAGGCTTACAAGCAACGAGATTGAAGCGCTAAAGCTTCGGCTGATATTGCCGATCTTTCCGGGGAACGACTTTGTGTTCTTGAAGCCGCCGTGGAAGTGCGCAGCCAACTCGGGTTCGGACACTCTGGTGAGCCTGTAGACGCCCGCGTTCGTCCCCGCCTGCAGATCGAAGTGGCGATTCGCATTTACCCGCGCGACTGCCCTGTGGTTCGGGGCCAAACTGTCGACATCAGTGAATCGGGAATCTCAGCCATGCTGCGAACCGAAATCCCGGTGGGCGAAGTCGTGCGCCTCGAGTTCACGCTACCTCTGGGAGACGTCGAAATCTTGGCGCTGGTGCGGCAAAGAAGCGCGTTCCGTTACGGATTCCAATTTGTAGAATCAATTTCACCCACCGACACGATTGGCCGCACCTGCCGGCAACTTGCGGTCGAACAGTCGGTCCGCGAAGTGGTCACGCCGTAAGATATAGCGGCCTGATCGTACCTGCCTGCCAGATACCAGTTCATGAGTTAAGGTAAGAGAAGCATGAGGGCGCTGCTTCCAGGCTGTCTCGTTCTTTTTCTTGGCCTGCTGGTGCGCGGTCAACAAAATCAACCAACCTCCCCGCAGCCGGATACTCCCAGCGCCGAACAGGCCGATTCTGGTTCGCCCGTCTCCAAGCCAACACCGGCGCCCGATCTGACTCCAGATGCGAACGGCCTGCTTTCGCAGGAGCAGATGCGGCAGTTAACGCGCGTGGTGGCGCAAAACTATCGCGATAATTATAAGAAGCTCCGCGACTACACCTATATCGATCGCGAGGTTACTCACAAACTCGACGGCCACGGGCAGGTGAAGTCCACCGAAACCAAAACCTACGAGATCATGGAACTTTACGGAGACCCGGTCGCGCGCCTGATTCAAAAAGATGACAAACCACTCGACCAGAAAGATGTAGCCAAAGAAGAGGAAAGAATTCAGAAACTGAGCGACAAGCGTAAGAACGAGTCGGACGAAGAACGCAAGAAACGTCTTGCCGAAACAGAAAAAGATCGCCAAAAAGGGCGCGAGTTCGTCAGCGAAGTGGCCGACGCTTACAATTTCCGCCTCATTGGCAGCGAGGTTCTCAACGGACGTGATACCTGGGTGATCGCCGCCGACCCGCGGCCGGAATTTCATGCGCAGATGAGAGAAGCCCAGATGCTTTCGAAATTCCGTGGCCGTTTATGGATCGATAAGCGCGAGATGCAGCTCGCGAAAATGGACGTCGAAGCCATCGACACCGTTTCGTTTGGCTGGGTGCTGGCGCGTCTTCACAAGGGCACACGCTTTGTTTACGAGCAAACTCGTGTGAATGATGAAGTCTGGCTGCCACAGCACTATGAGGCCAAAATCGATGTGCGACTGGCATTATTCAAGAACGAAAACGAGGAGGATGCGGGCACGTTTCGCGACTATAAGAAGTTCCGTACTTCCTCAAAAATTGTAGGCATGGGTGAAGTGAAACCATAGGAGCGGATTTGCGCCCGGGGGCGGATTAATCGCGCCGATTCATGGTTTAATTGCATTCACCCAGCGATGACACTCCTCGACTTGTGCGCCTACCTTGGTCTCGCGGCCGTGGGCACGGCTACGCTGAATATGGTCTTGGGACTTCTGATCGCGCTGCGCTATAGCCCGGTGCGGCTCTGGCCCCGTCGTCGCATGAATATTTTTTGGATGCACCAATGGACGGCCTATGCAGTACTCCTGTTCATGGTTTTGCATCCTGTCGTCCTGTTGCTGCGAAAATCAACTCACTTCGGCCTGAGAGATGTCATATTCCCTGTGTGGTCTCCAGTGCAACCCACGCTGAATACCCTGGGCGCGATTGGCCTGTACGGATTATTGATCGTGATTGTCACTTCAATGTTTCGCCTGCAGATGGCGCGTCCTGTGTGGAAGCGGCTGCATTACTTGGTGTATCCCGCGTTTCTTTTCATGTTCGTGCACAGTATCTGGACAAATCCTGAATTATCGGACAACAAAGTCGACTTGCTGGATGGCGGGAAGCTGTTCGTCTATGCCTGCGCCGTAATCGCGCTGTTGACGTCGATTATTCGGCTGCGAATGCGTCGTCAAGGCTTCCGGCCACAAGTACGTGGCGTTGCCGATTCACAATTATGGGCCAGAGTAACTCGAAGGTGAGATTTCCCGGCGTCGCTATTCGGTCCCGCTATAATGCAACTTTTCTGATGTGTGGCAGTTCACTCTGCTCTACTGCGTGAGGTAATCAATGCGTTCTCTTAGCCGTCGCGATCTGCTGCGTTCTGGCTTGGCGGTGTCCGCATCTACGCTCGTTCTACCGTCGCTCGGGCGCGCTCATCGTTTGCTTTCGGCGTATCCCGCCGCGCCCTCGGCGGAGGCGATGTCCGCAGTGGCTCCGCGCGAGCGTTTGCTATTCGACTTTGGCTGGAAGTTTTTTCAGGGACATGCCGATGATCCCCGGCGCGATCTGGGATTCGGCATGGGCCAGGGAGACTTCGCCAAGTCGGGAGAGTTCTGGTTTGCCACGCAGAAATTCGACGACTCAGACTGGCGCGCGCTCAATCTGCCCCACGACTGGGCGGTCGAGTTGCCATTCGTGCATGACGAAGAGCAGCAGAGCCACGGCTACAAACCGTTGGGACGAAGATATCCTGAGACCAGCATCGGCTGGTATCGGCGCACCTTCGACATTCCGCAAGAGGACAGCGGCCGGCGCATCACCATCGAGTTTGACGGCGCATTCCGCAGCGCGCTGGTTTTTTTGAACGGATACTTCATTGGACGCAACGACAACGGGTATGCACCATTTCGCTTCGACGTAAGCGACTTTCTCAACTATGGCCGGAAGAATTATCTGGTCGTGCGCATGGACGCGAGTTTCGGCGACGGCTGGTTCTACGAAGGCGCCGGAATTTACCGGCATGTTTGGCTGACGAAAACGGATGCGCTGCATCTGGCATACGCGGAGAGCTACGTTCGAACCGCGATGAAAGGCACGGCCTCGACACTGAGTCTTGTATCCGTCGTGCAGAATCAGGGCCAACAGTCGGAGAACTGCCGCGTGCGCTGGCGGATTCTGGACGCGGCGGGAAAAACTGTGGCAAGTGCCGACTCCGTGCCGAAATCGATTCCTGCTGACGGCTCGGCGAGCTTCGCTGCCAGTGCAAACATCCAGAATCCGGCACTGTGGTCGCCGGAGAATCCAAATCTATATTCCGCGGTGGTCTCGGTTGAATCCGGCAGCAAGACGCGTGACGCCGAGCGAGTCAGCTTCGGCGTGCGCGATATTAAGTGGGACGCCGACAACGGATTTTTTCTCAACGGCAAGCGTGTCGAGATCAAAGGCACCTGCAACCACCAAGATCACGCCGGTGTGGGGGCGGCCCTCCCTGATCGCCTGCAGTGGTACCGGCTGGGCGTCTTGAAGGATATGGGCGGCAACGCGGTGCGCACCTCGCACAACATGCCGACGCCCGAGTGGGTGGAAGCCTGCGACCGCCTGGGCATGATGATGATGTGCGAAACGCGTTTGATGAGTTCGAATCCGGAAGGTATGGCGCAACTGGAAACCATGGTCAAACGCTACCGCAACTCGCCTTCGATCATTCTGTGGTCCATGGGGAACGAAGAATGGACAATGATGCCTCAGCCGCAGGGCGTGCGCGTGATTGACGACATGATTGCGCGGACGCATGAACTCGATCCCACCCGGCTTTGCACGGCAGCCGTCAACGCGTCGTTTGAAACTCACTTCCCTGAACAACTCGACGTGATGGGCTACAACTACAACCTGAAAGTGATCGACGGCTGGCACAAAGGCCATCCGAAAAAGCCTTCCGTTGGTTCGGAGACGGCGAGCACGGTTTCCACCCGCGGAATTTATTCCACCGACAAGTTGCGCAACTGGGTCAGCGCCTACGACTTGAACCATACCGCGTGGTCCGAACTGGCGGAGGAGTGGTGGAAGTTCTACGCGGCGCGCGAATGGCTGGCGGGAGGTTTCGCCTGGACCGGCTTCGATTATCGCGGCGAGCCCACGCCTTACGGTTGGCCTTCCATCAATTCGCAGTTTGGCATTGTCGACATGTGCGGCTTTCCCAAAGACAATTTTTATTACTATAAAGCCTGGTGGGGCTCGGAGCCGGTGCTGCATCTGTTTCCCCATTGGGATTGGGACCAGCGATTCGGCGAGCCGATCCCTGTATGGGTGCATTCGAATCTCGATTCCGTTGAAGTTTTCCTCAACGGCAAAAGTCAGGGTTCGCAGAAGGTGCTTCCGCTGACGCATTTGGAATGGAAAGTGAAATACGAGCCAGGAGTTCTTGAAGCTCGCGGCACCAAAGACGGCAAAGTCGTGCTGGTGGAGAAACGCGAAACCACAGGCGACCCGGTCTCCATCCGCCTCACACCCGATCGCAACGAAATCAATGCCGACGGAGCAGACGTGTGTATTCTGCGCGTAGAAGTACTCGATAAAGAGGGCCGCGCCCTTCCCACGGCTGCCAACCTGATCAGTTTCAAGGTGAGCGGCGAAGGTGCGTGGATTGGCGTGGGTAATGGCGATCCGAATTGCCAGGAGTCTGACAAAGCGGCCAAGCGAAGTCTCTTCAACGGTCTGGCGCAAGTGATTGTGCAGGCCACCAAGACCTCTGGGACGATCATAGTTGAGGCTTACACCGAAAATTATCCGCCGCCGAAGTTGCCCACGACGCAAGTGACGATCACGACGAAGAGGGTAGATTTGCGGCCGGCAGTGGGCTAGCAAAGCTTGCTCGGCCGGCCCTCGAAAAAAAACCCGCGCCACGGGTCTGCTTAAATCGCCGGCACAAAAACCTGTTAAGTTGAAGCCTCGAACGCGGCCGCGTCATCTGACAATAGATATAACTTACTGAGTGAAACCCATGACAACTGCGGTAGTTCCGTATCCTTCTGTCGATCTGGCTCAAGCGTTCCCAGTTCTGACTCCCGCTCAAATCGAACATATCCGTCCCTTCGGCAAGGTGCGGAAGATGAAAGTGGGAGAGATTCTTTTTCAACCTGGCGATGGAAATGTTCCCTTCTTCGTCCTGCTGTCGGGCGCGATGGAAATTGTTCAGCCGGATGTGAGTGGAGAGCGGCTGATTACCACCCACGCGGCCGGAGCCTTTACCGGAGAAATGAGCATGATCTCAGGTCGCGGCGCGCTGGTTCGTGGCCGGGTCACGGCCGAGGGAGAATTTTTGGAATTGAGTTCCTCGGATTTTCTGGCGTTGATCGCCAAGAACGCGGAGATGAACGAAATCTTCATGCGCGCGTTTATTCTGCGGCGAATTCTGCTGCTATCGAGCGGCCGGGGAAATGTCATTCTGATGGGCTCGCGCCACTCGGCTCAGACTTTGCGGCTGCGAGAGTTTCTGACCCGCAACGGTCATCCCCACACTTACGTCGATCTGGATACCGACAAGAGCGCGCAGGAATTGCTCGATCAGTTCGCGGTCAAGGTGGAGGAGATTCCAGTCGTCATTTGCAACGGACGAACCGTCATGCGCAGCCCCTCGACGCAGCAATTGGCCAAATGCCTTGGCCTCAATCTGAACATAGAGTCGGCTCAGGTGAGGGATTTGGTGATCGTGGGTGCGGGACCGGCCGGTCTCGCAGCCGCCGTCTACGCAGCTTCCGAAGGACTCGATGTGCTGGTGATCGAAACCGAAGCTCCCGGGGGACAGGCGGGGTCAAGTTCGCGAATCGAGAATTATCTGGGATTTCCCATGGGCGTTTCCGGCCTGGAGTTGACCGCCCGCGCCACCACTCAGGCGCAGAAATTTGGCGCCAAGATGCTGGTTGCGGCTAGCGTCACCAGGCTGAATTGCGATCAACGGCCTTACGAAGTAGTTCTCGATGACGGGCGCAAAATTCCCGCGCACGCGGTGGTGATTGCCAGCGGGGCCCGGTACAACAAACCGTCAATCGCGAATCTGCAACAGTTCGAAGGTCTGGGTATTTATTACGGTGCCACATTTATTGAATCGCAGATGTGCGGCAAAGACGATGTGATTGTGGTGGGCGGAGGAAATTCGGCGGGACAAGCTGCCGTGTTCCTTTCGCAGGCCGGGCGCAAAGTTTACATGCTGGTGCGCTCCAACCAACTGGCCGAAACCATGTCTCGCTACCTCATTTCCAGAATCGAAGAAAATCCTTCGATTGAGCTTCACTATTGCACTGAGATCACCACGCTTGAGGGTGAAACCCATCTCGAGCGCGTGACTTGGACAGATAAAAACACTGGCGAAACTACGACTCATCCCATTCGGCATGTATTCATCATGACCGGCGCCTCTCCGCGAACTGACTGGCTGCGCGAATGCATGGCTTTGGACGACAAGGGATTCATTCTCACCGGACGCGACTTGCGCGAGGTGCCGAATGATTTCACCTGGCCCTTACACCGCGAACCACTCATGCTGGAGACAAGTCTGCCGTCGGTGTTCGCGGTGGGCGATATCCGCGCCGGCAGCGTGAAGCGCGTCGCCTCGGCGGTGGGTGAAGGAGCTATTTCAGTCTCGCTTGTTCATCGCGCGCTGGCTGGGGTCTGAGAGCTTTTGCGTCTTCGCTTCGAGTTCAGGATGCGCGAGAGAGACATGTTTCGGCAGACGTTATAATAGAAAGATTGTCTGTTAGCGAAATTTGCTTCTGTGTGTGGCTTGCCGAGTCGACCGGGCACGACAGCCGGGAGCCTGCCCTGAGCGGAGTCGAAGCAGCGGCCGTAGCCACATGAGCAGTTGATTTAGCTAAGAGCCAAGAGCTAACAGCTAAGAGCTTCTTCCATGGATTTCAAACTCGTTTCTAACTACAAACCGCAGGGCGACCAGGGCCGCGCCATCGAGTCGCTGTTGCGCGGAGTGTTTGACCGCGAACAGCATCAGGTTCTTCTCGGAGTCACGGGCTCGGGAAAAACCTACACTATGGCCAAGGTGATTGAGGCGGCGAATCGGCCAACGCTGGTCATGGCCCATAACAAGACGCTGGCGGCGCAGCTTTATCACGAGTTCAAGAATTTCTTTCCGCACAACGCCGTGGAATATTTTGTTTCGTATTACGACTACTATCAGCCCGAAGCGTATGTTCCTGCCGCCGATCTCTATATCGAAAAAGAAGCGACGATTAACGACGAACTCGACAAGCTGCGCCTTTCGGCTACGCGGTCGTTATTCGAGCGCCGCGATGCGCTCATTGTGGCGTCAGTGAGTTGCATTTATGGCCTGGGCTCGCCCGAAGCCTATTACGGCATGATGCTGTTTCTGGAAAAAGGCCAGAAGATCAAGCGCGAAGACATCACGCACAAGCTGGTCGATATTCTCTACGAACGCACCAACAGCGATTTTCGGCGAGGAACGTTTCGCGTGCGCGGCGATGTGATCGAAGTCTTCCCGACGTATGACGACATGGCCTATCGCATCGAGCTGTGGGGAGATGAGATTTCTTCGCTCACCCAGGTCGATCCGCTCTTCGGCACCGTCAAGCAGAAATACATGCGGCTGCCGATTTATCCGAAGACGCATTATGTAATGAAGGAAGAAACCCGCGCCTCGGCCGTGGCTTCGATCAAAAAAGAATTGGCGTGGTGGGAAGTTGAATTGGAGAAGCAAGGCCGGTTGGTCGAGGCGCAGCGCATTCACCAGCGCACCATGTTTGATCTGGAAATGATTAAGGCCATGGGCTTCTGTCATGGCATCGAAAATTATTCGCGGCATTTTACCGGGCGGTTGCCGGGTGAGCCTCCGCCAACTCTGCTCGATTATTTTCCGCGCGATTACCTGATGTTTATCGACGAGTCGCACGGCACGGTTCCGCAGTTGCGCGGCATGTATGCGGGCGACCGTTCGCGCAAGGAAACGCTTGTGGAATACGGCTTTCGCATGCCCTCCGCGCTGGATAATCGTCCGCTCACGTTTGAGGAATTTGAGCATCGAACCAATCAACTGGTTTATGTCTCGGCAACGCCGGGGCCGTATGAGTTAACCAAGTCAGCGGGCGTAGTGGTGGAGCAGATTATTCGTCCCACGGGGCTGATCGACCCTGAGGTTGAGATTCGCCCGGTGAAAGGACAGATCGACGACCTCCTACATGAAATCCGCTCTCGCGCGGAGCGCGGCGAGAGAG
Organism: uncultured Acidobacteriaceae bacterium; assembly: GCA_963801885.1. Classification (GTDB taxonomy): domain Bacteria; phylum Acidobacteriota; class Terriglobia; order Terriglobales; family Acidobacteriaceae; genus Sulfotelmatobacter. Next base: position 265,460 of record CAWDGL010000004.1, on the reverse strand, counting down.
TCCTGGTGACGACACTGACCAAGCGCATGTCCGAGGATTTGGCCGAATACTATGCCGAAGTCGGCGTGAAGTGCCGCTACATGCATTCCGAGATCGAAACTCTGGAACGAGTGAAGATTCTGCGCGACTTGCGCAAGGGCGAATTTGATGTATTGATCGGCATCAATCTTTTGCGCGAGGGGCTGGATTTGCCGGAAGTATCGCTGGTGGCAATTCTAGACGCGGATAAAGAAGGATTTCTGCGCTCCACCGGTTCGCTGATTCAGACCATCGGCCGCTGCGCGCGTCATTTAAACGGCCGGGCGATTCTTTACGCCGATCGCATGACCGATTCCATGAAGCGCGCCATCGATGAGACGCTGCGGCGCCGCGCCATTCAAACCGCGTACAACGAAGAAAACGGAATCACGCCCGAATCCATCGTGCGTCCTCTGGACATGACGCTGGCGGGAATCGTCGCCGCCGATTACGCCGATCTGACCGGAGGTGAGTCGGAAGGCATCCCCGAGTTCAAGACGCAGGAAGAAGTGGATAGCTTACATCGGCAAACTGGAAAGCGACATGCGCGAAGCGGCGAAGAAGTTTGAATTTGAGAAGGCCGCGAAGCTACGGGACACGATCAAGGAGTTGCGGACGAAAGAGTTTTTATTCGCGTAAGCGTCGGTTTGGCTGTTCTGCACCACATCCGAAAGCAAAATCTGATTTCCGCGACAAGAGGCGCTATTGCCTCAAGTGCGCCGCCGGCGAAAGAATTTCGATTTCCCGCCACGGATGCATCCTCAGCAAGTCCGCATCGCCGCTAATAATCACATCGGCTCTACCGTTCAGCGCGACCTCCAGAAACTTGTCGTCCGTCGGGTCACGGCATTCACGGACAGAGTGGATAATAGGCACAAACTCCGCGGTATTGGCCATCAGACGAATGAATTGCAGCCGCTGTTCCAGGGTGACGTAGCGATCAAACTTCGCCTGCGCCAGGACATCGGCCAGTTCGGTCATGGTTTCGTGCGAGACAAGAACGGTGTCACGGTGGAGGGCCTTGCCGACAGCCTGTCCTGGAACCGAGTCGATCCGCAAGAGCCGGCTGACAAGGACATTTGTGTCGATCACAACGCGCTCGGGGTTGCGCATCAGTCGTTGCTAGGATGAGCTTTGCGGGAATCAGCTTTGCGAGGATCAGCTTTTAGAAGATCGGCAAGAATCTTGTCGGTCATGCCGCGTGCGGCTGCCTGCCGGCTGACGCGCTCACAAAGGCGGTCGAGTTCCTCGATGTTAGCCCCGCGGATGCGATCGTATTCTTCCGCGGAGAGAACAACGGCGACATCGCGATTCTGGCGACGAATGCGTACAGGCTCACGCTGGGCGGCGTCGAGGAGGGCGGCGAAGCGCTGTTTGGCGTCGGTCGCGGAGACAATCTTCATTTGTCTATTATAGATAAACTGGACATATTGGACAATATCCTGCAACTCGCAAAGGATCGCTGCCGGGCTTTGCCCGGCGGACAGCCGAGGCGGCTGTCCCCACATGATCCGTGTTACACTGATTTCGTGTTACACTGTTTTCGTGTCATCCAAACAACAGCTCCGCAATGTAACCGTCACCCTGGAAGAAGATGTAGCCCAGTGGGCCCGCATCGAGGCGGCGCGGCGGGATACCAGCGTTTCCCGGCTGCTGGGCGAGCTGCTGAAAGAACGGATGGAAAAACATACTGGACGCGATTCCGTGTTGAGCGCCGCGGATAGATTGGCCAGTTTTGGCAAGCGCCACCGGCTGTCCCTTGGTGGACTTAAGATCAAAGATCTGATCGATGAAGGACGGCGGTGAGTGACTTTGTGCTGGATGCGTCAGTCGTTCTGACCTGGTGCTTCCCGGACGAAAACTCCGCATTTGCCCGGGAAATCGCATCGATGTTCAAGCACGGAGATTCGGCCGTTGCGCCCTCATTCTGGCCGCATGAAGTCCTGAATGCTTTGCTCGTTGGCACAAAGCGGAAAAGAATCTCCATCTCGCTGGTCAATAGCTTTCTCGCGGATCTTGCCGGACTACCAGTAGAGTTGAAGCCGATTTCAACCGAAACCGTATTCGATCGCATCCAATCTCTCGCCCGCGAGCGCAGCTTAACCGCGTACGACGCGGCTTACCTTGAGATTGCCCAGTCCAGCGGAGTTCCGCTGGCTACTCTGGATAAAGATTTGATCCACGCATGTCGCGCGGCGGGTGTGGAATTATTGTGACGGTTCCAACTTCTGCAAGAACAGCCCGATAATTTTAGCGCCCGTAAGCTGCGCTCGCCGCCAGCGGTTTGCGGTGGAATGTGTAACCGTCGAAGGTTTCGGAACGGAAGTTCAGGTTCGGGGCGCAGAGCTTTTCGGTCTGGCTGAGGAAGAGATATCCGCCGGGTTCAAGATAAAGATGCAGCCGCTCCAGCAGCGCCGTGCGCTGCGGGCGCGAGAGGTGCGGCAACACGTCCATGCAAAAGATGCAGTCGAAACGGCCGATGTAGACGGGCTTGGTCAGGTTCATCGTGTTAAATGTGACCAGGCTGCGCAGCCGGGGTTTGACCAGCAAATGCGCGCCGCTGCCGGAACCGTTCGCTGCAGTCGTTCCATTCGTTCCATTTCCGCCATTCGTTGTATTCCCGCCGTTGGTTCCGTTGGCGAATCCGTTTCCCGATCCACCGATATTGGGCGAGCCGTCCTGCGCGCCGTTTCCGTTGCTTGCGTTCGGACTTCCGATCTTCGAAAAGCAGGCGCGAATGGCCGTGGGAGGCAATCCTGCCAGTGCGGATTGCGGATAGAGTCCGCGTTCGGCCACGGCGATCGATGATGACAAAAGATCAGTGCCGACAATGTGAATCGACCAATCTTTCATGCTCGGCAGAGCGGGAGCCGCAAGCCCGGCGTCTGCGATGCCGCCGTTGCGGGCGGAATTTTTTTCTTTGCTGTCGCGGTTTCCATTTCCGTTGACGGTAGGGCTTGCGTTGCCGCCGGGAATCGCCTCGCACAGAGCCATGGCAATGGAATAAGTTTCCTCCCCGGTCGCGCAGCCCGCACTCCAGATGCGAAGGGTGCAAAATCCGTCGTCCGCTTTGCGAGCGTAAATTTGCGGAATTACCTGCCGGGCCAGTGCATTCATAGCGCCGGGATGACGGAAGAAGCCAGTATTCACGTTGACTACGCCATCAAGAAACGCCGGCAGCGCGGAAGGATCCTGATCCAAAGCCCGCAAACGGCCCAAGAGAGAGGCCGCGGATTCCAGTTCCTGACTTTCCAGATAGTCGGCCACGTGGGCGGCTAAAGCGCTGTTGGGGCAATCGAGCATGATTCCCGTCTGCCGCTCAATCAGCAGGCGCAGCTCAGAAAGTTCGTGCTCGAGAATGGTTACGCCTGCCATTAATCTATGCATAATTCCTTCTCCCCGGAGGGGTGCGCAAATTCATCGGCCGAATTTTCCGGATCGGCTTGACGCCAGGCCCTGATAATTCGGCGTAACACAAGGGGAGTTTGGTTCTCATATTCTTAAGCGCCCGCCGCCGTAGCCGCCAGCGCCTTGCCGGCATCTCGCTCCGCTTGTTGTGCGACCACGTTCATTTCTTTTTCCAGCGACGAGAAGCGCTGCATGATTTCGTGAATGCGCAGGGTCATGCTGCGAATCGTCTCGATCTGGGCGCGAGTGTGAGCGGAGAAGCTGCCTGGCTCGAGCAGTAGCAGATCCGAATTTCCCAGCACCGAGGTCAAAGCGTTGTTCAGGTTGTGACGCATCTCCAGCATGTAGCGGCCGAGCGTCGCCTGGCGATCGAGCGCGGCGCAGGAAAGTTCCGCGGCCCGCGCGCGGGATTCAGCTCGCGCACGGTGTACCGCCTCGCTTCCCGCCAGCACCAGAGTTTCCAGCCAGTGTTCGCTGCGCTGCAGGCTGGAAATTCGCGGCCAGCGCTGGCGCACCAGTTGCGCCGTGGCAGCGTCATGGCACACGCAGAAAATCGGTTGCCCGGTCGAATGCAAGGGCTCCAGTACCACGGAGAGCAGTTCGCGCCGCATCTCCCCAACAATGGCTACATCAAACACATCCACTGCGAACCTCGGCCACAGGTCGCCGCCGAGCACGGTAAAAGCGGGGGCGTTTCGCTCCTTCTGCCAGCGGGCAGTAATGGACCGCGAAAAATCGGCCTCGTCGGAAATGATCAGCACAGTCGGTGCTTCCACTTGCACATCCTCTTTTGTCGAGCCCGGCGGTTCTCTTCTCTCTTCTTATCGAGCCGGCCCTGCTACGCGGCATTCGTTTTCAACGACTTCTTTCCGACCGAGGCAACTACTTGCCGATAAAACTGCTTTATTGATCGCTATTTAAATCAAACTCGCGGTTAATCAAACCGCGGTTGTAATGAATCCTCGCCGAGCTTCAGCTCTTCTTGCCCGGAAGCGAGTCCGTGCCAGAATCCCAACTGGGGGCGCTCGAGATTTCGAACTCTGGAACGTCCGCACTCGGCGCCGCCTCGGACGTTGGTTTTGCGGCAGCGGCCGGCGCAGCGGAAGCGGCCGGCGCAGCCGCACCTGCGGCTGCAGATTTGGTCGCACTCGCCGCTGAAGTCTTGGGTTTGGTTGCAACTGCCGGAGCTTTGCCCGGCCCAGTCGTCTTCGCCGCAGGCTTCACGGGAACGTGAGCCTTTGCCTTCCCCGCCGCATCGGTCTCGGCTTCGCTGGTCTTGCCGCGGCCCAGAGCCTGGTCGACCGAAGCTCGCAGGTCCACCAGCATGCGCAACGGCTGCCCAGAGGAGTACTCGGCCTGAAACATTACTTTCCAGGACTGGCAAATCATGCGCAGGCGAATGATCGGTTCCTGCGCGGAAAATTGCGCCCGCCGGCAATCGAGCGTAGTCACGCCCTTGTCCTCGAGTTCGCTCAGCCCATCCATAATCACGTTGAGGTCGCCCAGCATGAGGCGAAAGAAACCCCGCCGCATCAGATAGCCGAAGCGGGTAAACGCAACCAGCGCCACCGGCAGATAGAAAAGATCGCCCGCCAGTCCCTTGGCCTTGCGTCCCTGCTCCAGAATGCCGCCGTGCAGCAATTCGTCCAGGGAACGGCAGCGGGTTGCGCTTTCCAGCACTCGATCCAGCGCATTCAGCCAAACCGGCGGCTTCAGTTCCACTTCGCCTAAAACTGGTTCCAGCGAGTGCGCCACGTACTCGAGATTCACCTCTGCGTCCTTTAGTCCGCTCGGCGCCAACTGGCTGAAGAACTGCACCAGCAGGAAATCGATCTTGTCGCGTGTGGCGTCAGTTTTTTCAGTTTGCGCCAGGAAATGCCGCACCAGCGTCATCAGGGCATCCTGATTCAGAGAAGAACTGGTTTGCAAAAACTGGCGCAACTGGTGCACCTGGATGACCTGATCGAGTTCGTTCAGCCACCGTGTGGCCGCTTCAATGGTCTCTTGATCGGGCGTATCGGCGCAGGCATCCAGATCGGCGTTGGCTTTGACTTCAATGGCAAACTCCCGCGCCAGTTCGAAATAAATGGGATACAGCCGGCAGGCGGTTTTCCATTGCGTTGCTAAATCCTGTACGGGTGTGGAAGGAGTCATGATTTCACGATCCAGTTGGGCACTTCTTCGAGAAAACGGGCGGCCACTGCGTTCTTGCCCGGGTGATACTGCACCGCTACGACCGACGCCGTTACCGTAAACGAGCCGTCGCAATTTCGCAGGCGAACGTCATCGCCAAATTCCAAAGCCGTGGCACATTCGAACAGCACCTCGCGGGGTGTGCCAAACTCGGCGACGATACTCTCGGTGAACGGAGCCGCCGTGAAGTCACTTCCGGGAATGACGCGGGCGAGTTGAAATCGCATCCGCACCGGCGAAGCGTCGGGGAAAAATCGCGCCAGTCCCGCCACGGTCGTGACGTTTCCTGCACTGCGCGCCGTTGCTGTACCTGCTTGCGACAAGCGAATGAAAATCCTTTAACCCTAGTCTCACCGTGCCATCCGATAGAACCCCGACTTCGTCTCTTAAGGGAAAAGTTGTGCGTCGGAATCTATGGTCAGAAAAAGAAGAGCAACACGGCAGCCAACGCTCGGAACGGAAGGATTAGTACTCACGTGAATGGGTTTTCAGCGGCTTAGGAGCTGTTACGAAGAGGGGAAGCACGGAAAGCAAGACGACAGTCTCATCCTGAGACCGTGTCTCAACAAAATTCCGCTTGGGAAAGCCGCCCTCGCTAATTGCGATCGCTGCTGGTGCGTTTTACTGTAATGTATGGCTCGATCGGCTGGGCGTAGTGGATTCTGTGCCGATGCTGTAACGCTTCAATTTGCGATACAGCGTGGCGCGGCTGATGCCCAGCATGCGTCCGGCGAGGGCCTTATCGCCGTTCACCTGTTGAAAGACCCGCTGGATGGTCGCCCGTTCAATATCTTCGAGATCGGTACTGGAGGGCACGGAGCGGGACGGCTCAGGCGGAGCCAAGGCCGAAAGCTCCGGCCCAGCTTGCTCCTCAGCTGGCGCGGGCATTTCCCCTCCGGCTGTGCCAGCGCCTGCGGCAATGGAAGGCGGAAGATCGCTCAGGTCAATAACTTGCCCGTTACCCAACGCGACCGCCCGCTCCACGCAATTTTCCAGCTCGCGCACGTTGCCGGGCCAGTCGTATTGCATCAGCGCCTTCATGGCCGCGTTGGTCACGCGCAGGTCCGCGCCGGGAGCGTAGCGTTCCAGGAACCAGTGCACCAGCATGGGAGTATCGCTGCGCCGCTCGCGTAACGCGGGCACATACAGCGTGACCACATTCAAACGAAAATAAAGATCTTTGCGGAAGGTTCCGTTCTTATAGGCGGCTTCGAGATCGCGATTGGTGGCGGCGATGACGCGAACATCTACCTTCATTCTCTGGTTACTGCCCACCGGACGAACTTCTTTTTCCTGCAATACGCGCAGCAGCTTGGCCTGCAACTCCATCGGCAGCTCGCCGACTTCGTCCAGGAAAATTGTGCCGCCGTCGGCTGCCTGAAACAATCCCTGTTTCGATTTCAGCGCGCCGGTAAAAGCGCCTTTTTCGTATCCGAAGAGCTCGCTCTCAATCAAGGTGGGAACTAGCGAGCCGCAATCGACGGCGACAAAAGGACGGCTGCCAAAAGCGCCGCGGAAATGCATTGCCCGCGCGACCAGTTCTTTGCCCGTCCCGCTTTCCCCGTAAATGAGCACCGGTGTCCGCGTGTCTTTCAACCGCGCTACCATGCGCAGGACTTCCTGAATCTTCGCGGATGAACCGATGATTCCATGCACGGCGGTTTCGGAATTGATGCGCTGGCGCAGAAATTCGTTCTCCTCCACCAGGCGAATCTTCTCCGCCATGCGTCGCAGGAACAGACGCAACTCTTCCAGCGGCGAGAATGGTTTGGTGATGTAGTCGTAGGCGCCAAGCTTCATGGCCTGCACCGCGGTTTCAATGGATCCGTGGCCGGTCATGAGTGCGACTTCGGTGCGGGGCAAAAGTTTTTTTACTTTTTCCAGAAACTCCAGACCCGACATATGCGGCATCACCATGTCGCTCAAAACCATGTGTACCGGCTGGTCTTCCAGCAGTGCCAGGGCCGATTCCCCGCTCTCCGCCTCCAGGCAAATAAAGCCGAGCGCCTCGCCAACCGTGATACACAGTTTGCGAATGCTCTGCTCGTCATCCACCACCAGCAGGCGAATGCGAAAATCTTCTTTGCCGGCGGTATTCATTCGACCTTCCCAAAAGTTTTCGAAACTACGTCGATAAACTGCTGCACGCGGAATGGTTTTTCCACGCACGGAGCCCCGGTCTGATGCAAAGTTGCAACCGTCTCCTCATTGGCAATGTCCCCGGTGATAAACACAATTCGCGAGGCCAGGTCGGGGCGATTGCGGGCAATCCAGGCGTGCACCTGCCCGCCATCTACTCCGCCGGGCGTGCGCATGTCTGAGACCACACCCAGAAACTGGCCGTTTTCCAGCAAGCGCAAAGCGTCTACGCCCGACTCACAACAGACCACGGGATATCCGCTGCGCTCGAGAGCCGCCTGCACATATGCCATGACGGCAGGTTCGTCTTCGATCAGTAAGACTGGCAGTGATTGAGGTTTCAGCGCTGGTAAGCTCATGGTTGTATCACTCCTGCAGCCACGCCCAAAGATGCGGTGTGAGGGGTCGCGGGCAGGCGCACAATAAAGGTCGCGCCATGGCCGCCCGCATTGTTGTGGCAAAGAATCTCGCCGCCGTGCTCTTTGAGAATTCCGTAGCAAATACTGAGGCCCAAACCGGTACCCTTGCCGATCTCTTTCGTGGTAAAAAACGGATCGAAAATCTTATCCGGATCGGAGATTCCGTTGCCGTTATCGCGGAACGAAACTTCGACCGTGTCGCCAGCCTTGGTTGACATGATTTCGATGCGCGCCGGGCGCCCGACATCGTGCACGGCGTCATACGCATTGTTCAGAATGTTGAGAAAAACCTGCTGCAACTGGTGGGCATCTCCCATCACCTCGGGCAATCCCTCATCGAGGTGCTCAATAATCTCCACGCCATGACTATTGAAATCATAAGAGCGCAACTGCACGGTGCGGCGCAGAATGGAATTCAGTTGCACGGCGGTTCGCTGCGGCGGCATCTGGCGGGCAAAACTCAGCAGGTTTTGCACGATCTGCTTGGTGCGCTGCGCCTCTTGCAGAATCACACGCATGTCCTTGCGCGCGGTCTCGGGCAAGTCCGGATTCTCCATCAGAAGGTCGGCGAAGCCCAGAATCGCAGTCAGCGGATTGTTCACTTCGTGGGCCACGCCGGAAACCAGCTGTCCGACGGCGGCCATTTTTTCCGTGTGCACTAATTTGTCGCGCAGCACTGCTGAATCTGTAATGTCGGTGAGCACCAGCACGATGCTGGTAATCCTTCCCTGTTCATCGCGCATGGGGCTGAGATTGGCCGAGAATTTCCCCGCCGCTCCGTGCCCGCGCACGATCTGCAATTCCATGTTGTCGACTTGCTGGCTACTCAGTGTGCTCTGCAGCGCTTCCGCCAGCGGGCGTACGAATGAGGGTGCGGCCAGTTCGAGCAGCGGACGTCCCAGCAAGTCTCTTTGCTCGAAGCCCGCGTCATACCAGCGGCGATTGGCGTAGCTGATCAGGCCGGCGGTGTCGACCACCAGGATCAGGCTCTGCGTATTGTTGAGAATTTTGCTGGAAAAATCCCGCTCGCGGTGCAGCTCGGACTGGTAGGTCCGCAGGCCCGTCACGTCGAGCATCAGCCCGCGAATCTGTATCAAACGGCCCAGATTGTCGTGCAGGCCAAAGGCATTGATGAGGACATGAATCGGAGATCCGTCTTTGCGCCGCAGCGTGGCCTCGAAATTCCGCAAATGGCCATTTTCCTGCATCACATCCCGGTGGCGGTCGCGCTGCTCGGGCGCAAAATAGAGTTGTGTAGGAATGTCGATCTGCAGCAGTTCTTCGCGGCTGCCGTATCCAAGCATTCGCACCATGGCGTCATTGACTTCAATAAAGCGCCCGCCCGGCGTGCTGAAGAACAAGCCTTCCTGAATATTGTCGAAGAGTTCGCGGTAGCGGCGTTCGGCCTCGCGCCGGTCCGAAATATCTTTCAACACATGAATCGTTTGCAGGCCTTCGTCGGCGAGTCCATGCACGCGCGAGGTAGAAACCAGGTAGGTCCGATCGAAGACCGGGTGCGCAAACTCATCGGAAGCGTCGGCCATGGCGCGGCAAAAGGGACATGAGTAGGACGCCGTATCGCTGGTCAGCGCCATCAGCGCCCGCATGTTGACGCCGATCAATTCCGCCGCCGGAACCCCGATCATGGCGGCCAGCGAACGGTTCACGCGCAGCACATTATCGCTCTGATCGTGCACCACGATGAAGTCGGTGATGGCATCAAAGATCTCGGTCCAATGGCGGTTGGCCTGCTCGATTTTGGTGAAATGGCGCGCATTTTCCAGAGCCATTCCGGCGTGCCCAGCCATGGTTTCAAGAAAAATGCGATCGTCTTGTCCCAGTGAGGTGGAGTGCCCGCAAAGACAAAGCACGCCGCTCAGTTCGGCGTTGGCGCCGCGCAGCCGCACCAGCGTGCAATCGGACCATTGCAGGCTCGTGGCCGTTTCCGCACCGAGCATTTCTTCGGCCAAGCCGTAGACCACGGCTTCGCTGTGACGACCTATGAATTCTCCGAGAGCCATATTCAGCTTGCCTGCGAGCGACGGCTCGAGCAGCGCCTCGGCAGCGGACTTTGCGCTCGCCTCTCTCTGGCCCTCACCTCTCTGGCCGTCCTCTCTCTGGCCCAGCCGGTGCGTTTCTTCCAGGCTTTCTTTGTGTGCGTCCTTCTCTACTTCTTTAGGAAGTTCATGTTTAGGAAGTTCTTGATGCGGCGCGTAAGCCGCCACGCGGGAAATCTCCGGCGAAGCTTTGGCCTGATTCTGCAACGCCACGACTTGCCAGCGACCCTCCTGCCACACGGCCAGCAAGCCCGCGCTTGAAGCGGTGAGTTCCGCCGTGCGCTTCACGAATCTCCGGGCAAAGTCAGGCAATTGCAGCGCGCCGTCAATTTCGCGCGCCAGTTCGATCAGAGCCTCCGCGCGGTGCCGATGCTGCTCCGAGAGATGCAGGTTGCGCGCCACCTCGAGCGCAATCGCCGCCTGATTCGACAGGGCGCGCGCGCGGCGAACATCTTCTTGTGATATCCCCGTGCCATCCAAGCGGTCTAGAACTCCAAACATTCCCAGCACTCGCCCGCTCGTCCCCAGCAAAGGCACCGAAAGAAACTGATGAATCTTATATTTTGTGACCGCTTCCAGATTGATTCCAGGGATCCGGCTGGCCTCATCGGCCCAGAAAACCTCTTTCGTGCGCAAGGCACGCGTGGCCACGCCTTCAGGCATGAGCACATCCATGCGCCGCGGTTCGCCCTTCTCCACCGAATAGCGAACCCGAAACTCGTCTGCTTCCAGCAAGGCGATAACGCACCGCCCAAAGCCGAGAAAATCGGCGGCCCGAATCACGAAAGCCTGCAGGAAATGATCGAGATCGCTGCTCGAACTGAGTTCGGAAGAAATTTCCAGCAATTGATGAAGCTCGTGAGCCTGCGCGTGGGCGGTCGCGTGCAGTTCGGCATGAGCTACAGCTACCGCCCCAAAACCCGCAATGGCTGCGACCAGAGCCTTCTCTTCCGCGGAAAATACGCCCTCCGGGCGTGGATAAATCAGAATGGCACCCTGGGTACGTGAGGTGCGGAAGGGAGCGGCAATCAGCATGCCGGGAGAAACTAGATTTCCTAGCGAGTGCACATCGGCGCCAATCGAAAGCGTAATCGGCTCGCCCGCCGTCACCGCCCGCTGCGCCAGATCGGCGGCGAAGCGCAACGTCTGCCGGTCATGCCGAGCTCGCGCCGACGTGGCCAGTTGCGGAGTTTCCGCCGAGACCGCCTTCAACTCAAACGGTCCTTCGCGGCGCAATAACACGCAGACCAATTTCGTTCGCAACAAAAGCCGCAAGCGATCGGCCAGCGCTTCGATGACCGCGAAAACATCGGGCGCTCCATGCAGCACGTGTGCCACATCCGCCAGAATTTCGGCGCGGCGATATTCTTCCCGCGAAGTATCGCTCAACCGCTCCGCTTCCAGCAGGCCTCCGAGCTGACCCGCCAGAATGGTCGCTTTCGCCGCCAGATCGTCGCTGAAGAAATCGTCGCTGGCATCGTGCAGGAAGGTGACAGCTCCAATCACTTCGCTGAATACCAGTAGCGGCGCCGCCATCAGCGAGCGCGCATCGAACTCCTGCGCCGCCGGAGACGCCGAAGAGTCCACATGATTCGCCCACATGGTTCGCCGCTGTTGCACCGCTGACGCGGTTACAACGCTTTGCTCCGGACGCAGCCGCATGCCGATAAAGCGCTCCATCAGTTTTCCGTCCGCTTGTTCTCCCACCAACTCATCGGCCAACTGGCAGCGCCAGAAATAAACGCCCGTCACTTTAAAGAACTCGCGCGTGGCGTTACAAAAGAATTGGATCAGCGCCCGGGATCCCGCTCGTTCCCCGGCTTTGGCTGCAATACCGGCGAGCAACTTCTGGAATTCCTCGTCCCGCCCGGAACTTCCGTGGCTCCCCTGGGGAGGGATCGGAATGCTGCCAGAAATGCTCAAGCTGGCGTCGAAAGTGGAAGAATATTGTTCGGGATTCACAAGTGCTTGAATCTATTGGGAAAGTACCTGTCATCTCAATTTGAGTCAAGCGAAATGGGATAACAGGTACCGGGGTGTGAAATCCCGAGACAATCGGGCCGCTTGTCTCATCCTGAGAAAACGCCGGCTCCCAGAGCGGTCTGAGACGCCACTAACCTGACCCCGTTCTGATTCCAGTCCCTCGGTCAGTCTTTAACCACCTTGTTCACTAAGACATACAGTCCATTACTTTCGTTTTTTGAAGAAGGTTGAGGTGGCCCGGTCATTGCACGCTTGGCTTCACGAGCTTCTCGAAAGCGAGGAGGAATTGTGTCTCAAAGAACTACGGCGGCCGTATTGGCCGTTTTGGCTCTGGCAGTCACGATAGCTCCGGTGAGAACCGGAGCCCAACAGGCCCAACAGGCGCCAAGCGAAGAAATCGTTCGCCGCGCCAAAAACAAGGTGCAACCCAACTACCCCGATCTGGCACGCAGGATGAACCTCGCGGGCACGGTAAAGATTCAGGTCGTGGTGGCAACCAACGGCACAGTAAAAGACGCCCATGTGCTGGGCGGTCATCCGGTTCTGGCCAATGCGGCGCTGGACGCGGCCAAGAAATGGCGGTTTGAACCGGCAACCACGGAAAGCTCAGGAGTGATCGACTTCAAGTTTGAGCCGCGGTAGGCGCCTACCCGCGGAGGAGATTAGGGATGACAATCGGCAAGAAGTTATACACGAATTTCGGCATCGTCCTGGCGATGGTGGTCGTACTGTTCCTGGTGAACTGGTCGGCTGTGCAGCGCGAACACGCGGCCAAACAACTGGCGGATACCACCAACGCCGTCCGCTTTCAGATGATGCAGAACCGCCTGTACCTGAGCAACTACCTGCTCAGCGGCGACACCCGCGAAGTCGACCGCATGAATGAAGGCCTGCGCACGCTCGATGAAAAGCTGGATCTGGCCCTGAAGCTGGCGAGCTCGGACCAAGCCAAGGCCGCATTGAGCAAGGTTCAGCAACTGGAACAGGCCTGGGGCAAGGAATTCGCCCAGCCACTGATTGAGAAACGCAAAGACGTCGATTCGGGCAACGCCACCGTCGCCGAGCTGCAGATCTATTACCTGCAGAAAGACGCGTCTTCGTGGGTGAAAAATTCCACTGACTCACTGGACGTGGCCGACGGCGAGAGCCGCAAGTCCGACGAAACCGCTGGCAGGGCTACCATCATCGTATCGCTTCTCAGCACGCTGCTCGCGTTAACACTCGGCGCAGCCGTCGCCTATCGCACCGCAAAATCGATTACTCAGCCGCTCGACGATCTTATGAACGTGGCTCGCGGCATCGGCAACACCGGCGATCTCGAGCACAATATCGATCTCACCCGCACCGACGAGATTGGCGAATTGTCCCGCACCTTCCACAAGATGGTGACTTACCTCAAGGAAATGGCGGGAGTCTCCGAATCCATTGCTGGCGGCGATCTCACCCTCGAAGTAAAACCGCGTTCCTCTCATGACACTCTGGGCAACGCCTTCGCCCGCATGGTCGAAGGTTTGGCCGGGCTGGTGCGCAGCGTGCGCGACGCGTCGTCGCAAGTGGCCAGCGCCTCTAACCAGGTTGCCGGCGCCTCCGACGATGCCGCCAAAGTCGGTTTGCAGGCCTCTTCCGCCATCGACGAAGTCACCAGCACCATGCACGAGATGAGCGTCAACGTGCAGAACATGGTAAAGAGCACGCAGGTGCAGGCTTCCAGCGTCAGCGAAACTTCCGCCTCCATCGATCAGATGGTGGCTTCGATTCAGCGCGTCGCCGACACGGCAAAAGTCCTGCTCGACATTTCCAACCGTTCGCGCGAAGAAGTTCACAACGGCATTGGCACCATGGAAAAGGCCACCGACGGCCTGAACCGCATCAACAACACCATCACCTCTTCCGGCCAGATCATCGGAGCCCTGGGACAACGCGCCGATGACATTGGCAAGATCATCGAAGTCATCGACGACCTCGCGGAGCAAACCAACCTGCTGGCCCTAAACGCCGCCATTGAAGCGGCCCGCGCTGGAGAACACGGCCTGGGATTTGCCGTGGTCGCCGACGAAGTTCGCAAGCTGGCCGAGAAGTCGGCGCAGTCTACCAAGGAAATCTCCGAACTGATCCAGAGCATTCAGAAAGAAGCGCGCAAGGCAGTCGAGAACATGGACCGCTCCACCACTATCGTGAACGAAGGCCTGGAACTGGGCGGAGAACTCAACGCCGCGCTACGCAAGATTTCGAACGTGGTCACCGAAGTTTATAAGTTCGCGCAGGAAATCGGAGCAGCCACCAACGAACAGTCGCATGGCTCGTCGCAAATTGCGCGCGCCACCACCCGGCTGAACGAAATCACTCACGAAATCAATTCCGCTGTCGAAGAACAGGCTTCGGGAGCACAAGCGGTGGTCAAGGCCATGGAGCGGATGCGCGAACTGGTACAGCAATCCACTTCCGGCTCAACTGAACTGGCGGCTTCGTCGGAACAGATGTCCAAAATGTCGCGTGGCCTGCTGGAATTCATCGACCGCTTTGCCTTGGCGGAAGCGAACCGGCCGCAAACTCCGCCGGATACACCGGGTCGCGGTGGCGCGCGCCGCGCTGCGGCGGGAGCTCAGTACTAAACGACACGGCAATCGCAACCAAAGCCTGAGAGAACTTCAACTATGAGCCGTGAACTGCATATCGTTGGCTTCAAAGTAGGGCGGGAGACTTACGGCGTTCCCATCACTTCCCTGCACGAGATTGTGCGCGTGCCTGAAATTACGGCCGTCCCCGACGCTCCTGACTATCTGGAGGGCGTGATCAACCTGCGCGGCAAGATTGTTTCCGTCATGGACTTGCGCAAACGATTCGGAGAAAAGCAGGTCACCCTGGGCAAGCAGAATCGCATTCTGGTGGTCGAGCACGCGGGCCGGCTGGCCGGGCTGATTGTGGATTCGGCTTCGGAAGTTTTGAAGATTCCCGCTGAAGCCGTAGAACCGCCGCCCGCCGCATTTCAGGAAGGCGGATTGAATTGTGTTACCGGACTGGGCAAAGTCAAGGGACGGCTGGTGGTGTTGCTCGATATGAGCAAGCTGTTGGCTCCCGGCAGTTTGCAAGCCAGCAGTCTGCAAGCGAAGAGCGAGAACGGAGAAAAGAAAGCGGGCAGTAAGGCTGAGGCGAAGAGCGCTGGAGCCAAGTAGGGTCAGCGGTCAGAGACTAGGGGTCAGGGGCTAGAAGGCAGGGGCTGAGGATCGGGATCATGGTTGTTTGCGGCTGTTTCTAACCCCTAGCCTCTAACCCCTAACCCCTGCTAGTACGTGAATTCATTATCAGGGCGGGAACGAGAAAAGGCATGAGCACAACTGGAGCCGCACCAGCTCCCATACTGACCGAAGCGGAATTGAAGCTGTTGCAGGCGCTCGTCTATCAGGAGTGCGGCATGCACTTCGACGAACGCCGCACACCTTTTTTACAAGATCGTCTGCTGCGCCGGCTGAAAGAATGCCGGCTTGATTCCTTTTACTCCTATTACCGCCTGCTGATCAGCAACCAGGGCAAAGAAGAACTTGCCAAGCTGCTGGAGAACCTGACGGTCAACGAGACCAGCTTCTTCCGCCACAAGGCACAGCTGGATTTGTTCCAGAAGAGCGTGCTGGAAGACTTATTCAAACATAAGAGTGCGCGGCGCGAATATTCCATCCGCATCTGGAGCGCGGGATCGTCGACCGGGCAGGAGGCGTACACGCTGGCCATGCTGGTGACCGACGCGCTGGCGTATTACTACCTGCGCAATCCGCTGCCCATCAACGTGCCCGTGCCCAAGCCGCTGGTGCCGCCACCCTGGCGGCTCGAAGTGCTGGCCAGCGACATCAGCTATTCCGTGTTGCGAACGGGACAGGAAGGAATCTACGGCGAGAATCAGATGTCGACGGTCGATTACGGCTATCGCCTGCGCTACTTCGATAAAGTGGGCGATCGCTATGCCATCAAGAAGCCGCTGAAGGAAATGGTGCACTTCGACTTTCACAATCTGAAGACGGAATATCTGCCGCAGCGCAACGATGTCATCTTCTGCCGCAACGTGATGATGTATTTCGATGAGGCCGAACAAAAACGGCTGGTGGAAAAGTTTTACCGCTGCCTGAATGCTGGCGGATATCTTTTTGTCGGACATGCCGAGAGTCTGCTGGGCCTGAGCAGCAAATTTCAAATGGTCCACAAGGACAGCGGAACCGCCTATCAGCGGATTGAGGTGCGAGAGTGACGGAATCCCCCGACGAGCGTGGCGCGGAACTGCGAGAGCTCTTCTTTGAGACTTCGCAGGAGCTGCTGCAGGCGCTGAACGATGAAGCACTGAAGCTGGAGAAAAAGCCCGGCGATGAGGAAATCGTGCGCGTGATCCGGCGCACGGTCCATACCTTGAAGGGTGATTCGGCGGCGTGCGGGCTGCGCGAGTTGAGCGAACTGGCGCATCAGTTCGAAGACGCGCTATCGCTGGAAGGGACGACCACGCAAGCAGCAGTCGCGGAAATTGCCTTTGCCGCCGCCGACGTTTTTGCCGGCATGATTGCCGCCTACCGCACTAACGGCAAAATGCCGTCGTGCAAAGCCTTGAGCAAGAAAATCGCAGATCTGACGGCTGCGCCGGCTGCAGAAAAAACCAGGCGGACAAAGAAATCCTCCGCGAAAACTTCCTCGAAAAACACTGCGGAAAAAACAGTCGAGGCAAAGGCATCGCGAACCTCCGCGAAGGCGGTGGCAGCCCATTGGACGGAATACGAAAAACTGGCGATGATTCAGGCTCAGGCAAGCGGTCAGGATGTGTTTCACGTGGTGGTCAAGATCGACCCGCATTGCGCCATGCCCATCGCGGGACGGCAACTGGTACACAATGCGATCGGAGTCATGGGCCCGGTGCTGGCGGTGCGTCCTGACGCGAAATCGCCGGCCGCCGCCAAGCAGGTGGAGTTTGTTCTGGCCAGCGTGCAGACGGCGGAACAGATTGCGGCCAAGTGCAAAATTCCTACCATCGCCTCTGAAGTCACAATCGAATTATTGCTGGATGCAACCGCAGTGGTAAAAACACCGCCAAGTGACAGCGGCAACGAAAACAAGAAAGAAATTCCGGCCGAAGCCTCGATTGCGGAGCCAGCGGCGCAGGAAGCGATTCCCGCCGAAGCTTCGCCTGCGGCGCCATCGCCTGAAGCAGCGCCCGCTGCTGCGCTTGAGAATATCCTGCGCGTGGATGCCGGCCGCATCGACAGCGTGCTCAACCTGGTGGGTGAGCTGATTATCGGCAAGTCGATGCTGCAGCAGGCCCTCAACGAATTTTCCCGGCGCTTTCCCAAAGAAGCTTTGCGGGGAAAGTTTGCCGATGCCATGGCCTTTCAGGCTCGCGTGCTCAACGATCTGCAACGTTCGGTTATGAAGATTCGCATGGTGCCGGTCGACCAGTTATTTCGCCGCTTTCCGCGCATGGTGCGCGATGTGTCGCGGCAATGCGGGCGCGATGTCGAGATCGATATCAGCGGGCAAGACACCGATCTCGATAAGGGAATTCTCGATGCCATTGCCGAGCCGCTCACGCACCTGGTGCGCAACGCCGTCAGCCACGGCATTGAACCCGCGGAAGAACGCCGCAAATTGGGCAAATCGCCACAGGGTATCATCCGGCTGAACGCCTATCACCAGGGCAATCAGGTGTTCGTCGAAGTCAGCGACGACGGCCGCGGTATCGATTCACAAAGAATTCGCGCCAAAGCCGTCGAACTGGGCATGGCGACCGTGGAGGAAATGGCCCGCATGAGCGAGGCCGAGGCCGTCGAGTTTATCTTCCGTCCCGGCTTCAGCACGGCCGCCGAGGTCACCGAAGTTTCCGGACGCGGCGTGGGCATGGACGTGGTGCAGAGTGTTCTGCATCGCCTGAAGGCTTCGATCAGCGTGGAGACTCGTCCCGGCAAAGGCACCACGTTTCGCCTGAAACTTCCGCTCACCCTGGCCATCATCAAAGCGCTGCTGTTCTGGGTGGAGCAGCGCCTGTATGCCATTCCGTTGAACGCGGTGCTCGAGATTGCGCGAACCTTCGAGACCGAAGTGCATCAGATCGATAACTACGAAGTACTGCAGTTGCGCAATCAGGTTCTGCCGCTCTTGCGCCTGGGCCGGCCCGCCGCGCCTGAGCGCACCGCCAAGCTCTTCGTGCTGGTGATTACCGCCGGGGAGAAGAAATACGGATTGATCGTCGATGAGCTCGAAGGCGAAGAAGAATTGGTCATCAAAGCGTTGGACGATCACACGTTCTCGACCGATCTGGTTTCCGGAGCTTCCATTCTTGGCGACGGTCGCGTGGTTCTGATCCTGAATCTGCCCGCCATCGTGGAGCATGTTGGGCGCTGGCGGCAGCAGGCAACGGGACAATCGAATTCGGGCTTATTGCTAACCTCGACTGATCGCACGCGGCTGGCTGTCTCGGCCGGGACGGGCGCAGCCGTCGGAGGCCAGGCATGAGAACCAAATCGATACGCGTGCTCGTAGTAGACGACTCGGCACTGATGCGCAAAATGATTCCGCGCATGCTCTCCACCGACGATTCCATCGAAGTGGTGGGAACCGCGATGGACGGATCGTTCTGCCTGAAAAAAATCGAGGAGTTACAGCCCAGCGTGGTAACGCTCGATCTGGAAATGCCGGGCATGAACGGCATCGACGCCTTGAAGGAAATCATGCGGCGCCATCCCGTGCCCGTGATCGTCTTCAGCTCGCACAGCACCGAAGGAGCGTCAGTAACCTTGAAAGCCCTGGGGCTGGGCGCATTCGATTTCGTGACCAAACCTCGCGACGCAGCCGCCCATATGGCGGAGACGGCGCGGGAATTGATTGCCAAGGTAAAGGCGGCGGCGGAGAGCAAGCTGAAACCCCGCATGCTGCCGGGAGCTTCGCCCAAGGCCGAAAAACTTCCCATCTCGTCCGAGGTTCCGAACAAGTTAATTGCCATCGGCGTTTCCACGGGAGGGCCGCAGGCATTGGAGTTTCTGCTGTCGCGATTGCCGGGAGATTTTTCCGCCACGATTGCGGTGGTGCAGCACATGCCGGAGGGATTCACCGACATGTTTGCCCGCCGGCTCGACGAAGTGTGCCCGCTGCGAGTGAAAGAAGCGCAGTCGGGAGACATCCTGCAACCGGGGCGGGTGCTGATCTGCCCGGGAAGCCGGCACATGAAGGTGAAGCGAATGCCGCTGGGCGACGTTGCTGTGCTGGTCGACGAGCCTCGAGTGAATGGACACCGGCCTAGCGCGGATGTGCTGTTGCGCAGCGCGGCCCAGGAATTTAAAACGCAAACCATCGGCCTGCTGATGACGGGAATGGGCGATGACGGCGCCGAGGGTCTGGGAGCGGTGAAAAAAGAAGGCGGCATGACCATCGCGCAGAGTGAAGAGTCGTGCGTGGTCTATGGCATGCCGAAAGCCGCGATCGAACGCGGGTACGCAATGCGGGTGGTGGGTTTGGATGCGATGGCGGCGGAGCTGCAGACGATTTGCGGACGCAGCGGACGTGCGGGCGGAGGATCGAGTCCAGGCGGAAATGGGCGCTCGGCGCGGGCCGGAAGCTAGGATTTGGAACAGACTTAGTTGTGACCAGCGTGATCTGGTGTGGAATCAGTTAGACGTGATATGCAGTAGAAAGAGGAGGCGGTATGGAGCAGTTTGCAGCAGTGAAACGCAGCAAGGATGGGCAGCCGGTTCGCTACTTAATTGTGGACGATTCGGTATTTGCCCGCAAAAATCTGGCCCGCATGATTGAAACTTTCGGCGGGCAGGTGGCGGCTGAAGCCGGGGACGGCTTGACTGCCATCAGCGAGTTCGACCGCACGCATCCTGACATTGTGCTCATGGATATCACCATGCCGCAGATGGAAGGGATCGAGGCAGCCGAACGGATTGTTCAACAGCATCCGGAAGCGCGCATCGTAATGGTTTCCTCGGTCGGTTACCAGGAAAACATTGTGGCTGCGCTGCAACGCGGAGCACGCCATTTCGTGCAGAAGCCGGTGAAGCCGGAAGTATTGTACGAAGTCATTAAGTATGTTCTGGGCGAGGATGGCGCGGTCGTGGCCGCCGCCGGAGCGGGAGCCTAATTCCATGAAGATGGAACTGATCCAGCCTTTCATCAACGCGGCCGACGCCGTGTTGTCGCAAGGTTTGCAGGGTGCCACCAAGGTGGGAAACCTCACCATGGAGGAGCAAGCCTATCGCCGCAAAGGTGTGGCCGGCATGATCGCGCTGACGGGAGACATTGAAGGGCGCATCATCCTCGACCTGGAACCGCAGACGGCAGTGCGCGTGGCCAGCCACTACGCGGGCGCCGACCTTCCGGAGTCGGACGGACTGATCAAGGAAACCATCTTCGAACTGGCCAACCAGGTGGTTGGAAACGCCATTTCCGCGCTCAATGATCAGGGCTTCCATTTCCGCGTCCATCCCCCGCTGCTTCTCACCGCAGAAGAGGGCGACAAGACCAGCGAAGATACCGAAGCGCTGATGATTTGCTTTGAGACCTCTCTCGGCAATGTCTTCATGAATGTTGCGTTGCGCCATAACCGGCGTCGTATGGCCGATCATGCGGCTCTAGGAGCGGTGGGTTCCCGGTAAAAAGTTTAACGCTGCCGAGACCTTGAAAAGTCTTTAACAGCGATCAGCCAAATTCCTGATTCGGCGGGATTTAGAAGCCGAATCCCTCGTCAGCCTGCCCGTAAAATCCTGGAAATAAAAGACTTGCCTGTAAAATCCTCGGGAATATAGAGTTAACGCATTCTCGATCTTCGTGCTTGCGATCGTTCTTTTGTCAACGCCGAAGCCATCTTCCGGCTCTTAGCTGAAAAGGGCCGCTCTTGCGGAACGGCCCCTTTTACTTCTCATCAATCTATCCTGAATAGTCTCTCCTGCTACCAAACCCATAGGTTGTAGTTATCGAGATACTCGGAGTCGGTTACGTTGGCGGTATGGTTATCGAGCTGCTGTTCGATGTTGATAGTCGGGTTGCCGCTTTCCGCTAGAGCATTGTAGGTGTTCGCAAGATCGGAGTAGACAGTCACTCCATCCACTACGAAGGTTTCATAAGTGATGGTGTGCGACGTAAAGTTCATGGTGACGTAGAGCTGATAGTGGTGCCAGGTATTCAGCTGACTTAGGATGTTGCACTTATAGACGGGAAGGGTTCCGCCCGTGGAGGTGAGAATGGTCCAGCTGTTGGCTGCAGAATTCCAGAACCGCCAATCGCCACTGGCTGAGTCGCACTGCATGCTGGCAAAGGACTTGTAAGACCCGTCATAAACGCCCGGATCATACTCCGTCGCCTGCAATGCCGTGCTCGACGATGGGATGTAGAACCACATATCTTCCAGGAAGTTGGAAACGGAGGTGCATCCGCCGCTGGGACAACCCAGATGCTGGTACCCGAGGGTGTTCCACTCGTCGCCCGCGGTAAGACCTTCGGAATACATTTCCATTGCCGCTCCACTCAGCGATGGAGAAGTTATGCTGAAATGGAAGCCATCTGTTCCGGTGGCGCCCTTGGTGCTTCCAGCGCAGGTTCCGTCACAAATTTCCCAGGTACCCGAGACGCCGTTCTTCTGAAGATTCGGATACTCAATTGCATTTCCAGGAGGCGTGGGCAAAGATGACGAGTTTACGGTGATGGTTTCGGTGGCAGAGGTGTCTGCCCCGCTGTTATCCCAAGCCTTTATCACTACGGTATGCTGCCCTGTGGATGAGGCAAAGGTTGTGTCTAGTCTTCCGCTGGTGCTGGTATCTCGGTAGACGAGATTACTGTCGAGATATACGTCCCAGCCGGAGGGGCCACTGGGAGATGACGCGGTCGCAGATGCTGTGACAGGAGAGGTATAAGTCTTGCCGCTAAGTGGTTCATTTACAGTTAGAGTAACTTGGGCGAATGCTGCTGTGGATAGTGCTACACATGCTCCGCATAGGAGCTTACTAAGTTTCACGGTAATCCTCCAAAGCTAAATACCGATGCGCCGCTACTGCTCACTTCGGGTTACGCTTGGAGGACTACTTACAGCGTTTGGATGGCTCTATTAAGTTACCCATTAGTGCTACAGTATCTGTTTCAGATTCTACGGATAACTACTTAGTTGTTTTGTGTAGCTCATGCGAATGAGCTTTGCATTTTGGCAAAGCTTAAGTTTTTCGCAGGCGAATGGAGTATCGCGCGTGAAAATTGCTCTTCACCGCTAAATGTTCAAGTTGATCTTAGAGAACGTCCACCGAACCTTCCCAAGTCTCTCAAAACCGGCCGACCTGGGCACTCTGCCTGCACCTCTCCGATGATTAACCCCGTGTCGGTTTGGTCGTATGCTATGTGCATGATCAAAACTCTTTTGGCTGTGGCTATTTGTTTCCTGGTGGCGGGATTTGTAACTGCGCAGAATAGCTCTTCCGCGACGCGGCAAACTTCCAACGCGCGGCCTCGCGCTTCTGAGCTAGGGCTCAAAGTGGGCGTCTTGCCTCCGGGGACGCTGGATGCGATTACTGATGTGGCTGGAGTGGAGGTTGGGCAGACTACGATTATTCGCGGCGACAACCTTCGCACTGGCGTGACCGCGGTTGTGCCGCACGGCGGCAATCTGTATCGCGATAAAGTTCCGGGCGGGATTTTTGTAGGCAATGGTTTTGGAAAATTGGCCGGATCGACGCAGGTGGATGAGATGGGCGATATTGAAACGCCGATCTTGCTGACCTCGACTACCAGCGTGCCGCGCGTGGCGGACGCACTGATCAGTTACATGTTGGCGCGGCCGGGGAACGAGGATGTGCTCTCGATCAATCCGGTGGTGGGCGAAACCAATGACGGATACCTGAGCGACATTCGCGGCCGGCACATCACGCCGGAAGATGTGTTCGCTGCCGTAAAGAATGCGAAGAGCGGTCCGGTTGATGAGGGCGCAGTGGGCGCGGGGACTGGGACGGTGGTCTTCGGATGGAAGGGCGGCATTGGAACGGCATCGCGGCAGCTGCCGGCCGGGCTTGGCGGATACACGGTGGGCGTGCTGGTGCAGACAAATTTTGGTGGGATCCTCACGATTGCAGGCGCTCCCGTGGGTCAGGAATTGGGGCAGTATTATTTGCGCAAGGAACTGCAGCAGGCCGCGAGTGGAACGGATAAGAAAGACAAGCCGGATGGATCGTGCATGATCGTGATTGCAACCGACGCGCCGCTGGACGCGCGCAACCTGAAGCGACTGGCGGCGAGGGCGTGGCTGGGCGTGGCGCGCACCGGAAGTTCGGGCTCGAATGGCAGCGGGGATTATGCGATCGCATTCTCGACCGCGGAGCAGGTGAGGATTCATGCTCTCGACAAAGCGCTGACGCGGCACGTGGAAGTGATGACCAATGATGCGATGTCGCCGCTGTTTCAGGCCGTGATCGAAGCGACGGAGGAAGCCGTGTACAACTCGATGTTCAAGGCGACGACGGTGACTGGGAACGGACATACGATTGAGGCTTTGCCAATTGAAAAGACGGTGGAGATATTGAAGGAGCATCGGGTGATCAAGTGAGGTGGCTGCGCGCGGGATGGCACTTGGCCCTAGTCCCGGAGGGACCGCGGAAAATAGCCCGGCGTTTTTAACGCCGGGTAGCGCGTCGCGAGCATCAACCGCGTCCCGTAGGGACGCCTGATCAATTCCCGCATAGGACATCGGGCGTCCCTACGGGACGCGGTTATTTTTCGTCACGCCCTCCCGCCAGTAAAACTGGCGGGCTATTGTCAACGGTCCCTCCGGGACCTGCGGCGAGCGTAGCACGCTGACGGCCTCCGGGACCCTACTTGGCTAGCACGCCGACACTCCCGTCCTGAGACGCTAGCCACGGTTCTTTCTGCCACGACTCTTTCTCGTGGTGTTTCGTTTAGGTCAGCAATGAAAGCTGGCGGCTCTGGGGACTGTCGTCGGCGGGGTCGGCGAATCTTCGTAGTTCCGGATATTTCTGAACGAGCGTGGGTGGGGCGGAGACTCGTTTGCCGGTGACCATCGCCTTCAGTTCCAGCGCGTTGACCCCGGCTTTGCTTTCAAAATGATTGTTGGTGATGACGTAGGTTGCCTGCGCGCGCTCGGCGACATTTGCAATGCGCTGCTTCCAGCCGGTTAATTCTTTTTCGTTGTAGAGATAGTTGTAGCGGTCGTTGCGATTGTCGCAATCGAACCACTCGTCGTAGTTGCGTCCGTGGAGGCGGACGTAGGCGATGGGCGCGGTGACATGTTCGGTGGGCGCGAGCGAGCGACCAATCACGGGCTGGTCGATGTTACAGAATCCGACATTTTTTTGCGCGAAAGCTGCGAGGGTGTCGGGGTTGTCCCAGGTGGAGTCGCGCACTTCGACGACGCGGGGATACTCGATGAACTGGCGCAGAAGGCGGTCGAGATATTCGCGGTTCAGTGAAGTATTTTTGAAGGAGACGGGAAACTGGATGAGGAGAGCGCCTAAGCTTCCGTGCTCGGCGAGGACGTCGAGGCCTTCGCGGGTGCGCGCTTCGTCTTCGTCGGTGGGACGGATGCTGGCGGCGGAAGTGGGCTCCACGGCGGCGTTGGGCGAGTGGGTGAAGGCGCGATAGAGTTTCGCAGTGAACAAAAAGTCAGGATTGACTTCCGCGACCTTGCGGCACCAGAGCCGGGCTAGTTGCGGCTTGATGGGACCATAAAAGGATGTATTGATTTCGGTGGTGTCGAAGAAGCGCGCCAGATATTCGAGAGGATGCACTTTGCGGTGCTGCATGCCTGGAGGATAAAAGATTCCCTCCCAGTCTTTGTAGGACCAGCCGGCGGTGCCGAAGCGGACGCGGTTGAGAGCGGGCTCGGGCAGGCGGGATTGGGCTGTGGATCCCATGGACGGACCGAAGACGGAGGGCAAGGCAAGAGTAGCATAGGGAAGCTCGAATCGATGAATCGTCTTCGCTCTCACCAAGGCCTTTGGGACTGTTGAATTTCACTCGATACGCTTTACGTAACGCGTAATTTTGATCTATTATTACTACTTGTGATCCTCAGCTACCGCGACCAGCGGACCCGGAACTTTGCATCAGGAAAACGCGTCAAAGCATTTTCTGGCGTTCAGCGCGGGGCACGATTGAAGTTAGATCGCTTGGAAGCGGCTGTTACCTTGTCGGACTTGGCGGCGCTACCGGGCAATCGATTCGAAGCTTTGAAGGGTAACCGGAAGGGACAGTACAGTATTCGCATCAACGACCAATGGAGGTTGTGCTTTGAGTGGCCGGGTGCTGCGCCGGGCCCTTCCAACGTCGAGATTGTCGATTACCACTAGGAGAGTCTTATGTCAGTGATTGCAATTCATCCGGGGGAACAGTTGGCGGAGGAACTCAAAGAATTGAGAATGAGCGCGGCGGAACTTGCGCGCCAACTCCAGGTTCCGACTAACCGGGTCACCGAGATTCTGAATGGCAGGCGGGCGATTACGGGCGACACCGCATTGCGTCTTGCGCATTTTTTCGGGACAACCGCGGAATTCTGGTTGAATCTGCAGAGTCTCTACGAAATAAGAATCGCCGAACGCAAACTTGGTAAATCAATCAAGGCGCTGCCAACCCTTAAACATCAGCACGCTTCGGCGTAGCGGCTTTTATTTTGGAGGAGTTCCCTGCGCGGACAAGGCTTGATTCAATTGGCTGGCTAGAGCATCTGCCTGATCGTTGGAGATTTCGACTTGACCGTCGACGACGACGCTGAGTCCGCCCACGCCGGTATCTTGAAATCGGGCGGCCTGAACGGTGGCGGAATTCTGCACCGCCGGCGGAAGCGTGATTTTGAAATCGGAACCGGTCTGTGCTGCCGTCTGAATCGATTGGGCGACAGCATTGCGCAAATTTTCGCCCAGAGAACCGGAACGCAACTCTTCGCCCATCATGCCGGTCGCGTCGATGCGCCCGAACGTGGCGGTAATTTTTAATGCGTTCGGTTTTTCGATCGCGGCGGTCAGTTTGATTTCAGCGGAGCCATCCTCTTCCGCTAGTTCGGTTGAGCTAGACTGACCTAAAACGCGTCCGCAGGTCCAGCGCTCAAAGTGCAATTTCACAATCAGCAGGCCTGCTGGGGTCGACGGCATGAGCGTGGCTTGCTGAATCGCGATTCGCTCTCCACAACTTTCCAAAGTATTGAGCTGCGCCCGCAACAGGTCGGTAATATTTTGCTGCACATCGGAAAGGTCAGCCATGAGCTCTAGTTTGAATGTGCGCTGGCCGCCCTGCGCCGCGGTTTGTGAAAGAGAGCCGGAAACCGGAACTCCTATCGTCTGATTGGCGATGTTGACTGGATGGCTGGCCGTGGGCAGAGTAAAGGCCAGGTCCTGGCCGGTCGCCAGGGTGATGCTCATTTCCCTTCCCAGCGCGAGTTGTTGATTGGAAAAATCGGCCAGGCTTTTTTTCAGACTCTCGGCATGGGTGGTAATTTCAGTGGCGGCCGCCTTCGCGTCTATCGATGCGTCCAGCTTTTTTTCTTCCTGTTCAAGATCGGAATCCGCTTTGGCCAAGCGCTTGGCAATCTCTTTCAGTCCAGATTTCTGCGCCGAGGAAAAACCCTGCTCGAATTTCTTGTTGCCGTTTCTTGCGTCCTCGAGCGTTTGGTCTAAAGACTTACGAGCGTCCAACTCAGACTCCGGATTTTCATTGGGTAGCTTCTCAAGAAATTTTTGCAGTTCAGCCTTAGCTACGTCAGTGGCCTTGACCAGAGTCTGAAACTCTGCCGTCTGTTGGCTGGTTGCCTGCACCGCCATGGCCTCGTGGAAATCTCTGAGGCTGTCTTCTTCTTTGACTCCGCTGGGACGGCTGTTTCCGGAGAGGCTGCCGTTTCCCATTCCACCACCGCCGTGACGCTGGGCCGCGGCCGCCAGCGGAAAGGCCAGCAGCAGAGTTCCCAGAATCAGAGCGTGAACGGAAGAGAAGGAAAACTTACTTCGAGTCATGACGAAAAATCTCCGAACCTTGTACAGTGGCGAACATTTATTACGAACCAGAAAGTGGCGTATGGCAAAACCGATCAGTACCGTGAGGATACACCAGGACGGTGACGTTAATCGGGACAAACTGGCAATCCAACTCGAGTCTAGGCCGAGCTTAGGGCGTTCTTGGCTTGAAAGTCGAGGAAGGCGCCATAGAATAGAAGCGGGAGGGATATCCCATAGATACGAATCCGGGAGATCCTTCGCTCCGCCTGAAAAACGGCTCCGCTCAGGATGACCCCGAACCATCTTACCGTAAGGCGAGGACTACCCAATACACTCCCGTGGGATAGCTTGGGGTGCGCGCGTAGCAGGCGCCGACGGAGAAACTGCGCAGGTTGCGGTCTGCCACGGCGCTGGAAGCCGCGCCTGGCAGGGCTTCCGGGTGCAGGCTGGTGTAGGTGATGATGCTTAAACTTTCAGCGAGCTTGTGATCCGGCGGGATTTCGGCTTTGTCGGCTTGCGCCATGGAGCATGCGGTGTCATCGGCGCCGAGCAAGTCGCGTTCCTGCAAGGCAGCGCGCTGGGCCACGCGCCGTGTTTGATTCACGGCGACGGCGACACGATCTTTCACTTCCTGCGGAGAATATTTGGGGAGGGCGCTGCCGAAGTCCTGCACGATGAAGATCCGGTCGGCATCGCGGATCACCGCTAACCCGACCACGTTATAGGTGGGGTTGAGCAGGTTAGCGCGGTGCGGCGTGGAGAGCATTAAATGCTGGTGCCCGTGCTCGGCATCATAGTCGAGGGCAACATTTTCTCCTTCCGCTTGCAGCTGAAGTTGAGTTGTTGCCGCCAGGCGTTGGGGTAGGGAGGGCTCGCCGTCAAGTTGGTGTGAAAGTTGTTGGGCTTTAAGCATGGCCAGGGCGTGGATGCGGGCCGCCTGTGAGAGTCCGGGGTCGATGGTCAGGGGAGGGGCTCCGGCCTGGCGACGGGACTGATTGGCGAATACGAGCAACTGCTGTTCGCTGTAAGCGTCAAAACGGCCTTCGGGGGAATTTGTGGCCGCGAGGTCGGAGGCGCTGGCAGCGACAGGCTTTAAGGTCGCTTGCTGTCGCTGTCGCTGTCGCTGTTCCTGTCCCGGTTCTTGTTTCTGGCTCTGTTCTTGCGCTTGCTGCTGGCTCTGTTCTTGCCCTTGTCTTCCGTCTTGTCCCGGTTCCTGGGACGCCATTAAACGAGTTGCGGGCTGCACGGTCGCAACCCCTGTCCCGAGCAGAAATGCCAGCAAGCATCGGTGCGCTCTATCCATCATCATTAGAAAATGCGGTTAGAACTTACGGCTAGGTACTTGCCTGTCACCAGATTCTCCGGGAACTGATCCGTCGCTTCGACCCTTGCGACTTTGCCGAAGATCTTGTGGCTGGTGCTAGGCTAGGGGTTGCAGTTGAGGGCGGGAAGTTACCTGTGTCTATGGAACTAGGGATCAGTGGGGGCATTGGCCTATTGTTTGGAGCGCTGCTTGCCTGGCTGGGGCTGCGGTCGCGCTCGGCCGCGCTGCAGGCTCGTTTGTCATTGACGGACAAGCAATTAACCGCGCTGAAGGCAGATCTGGCGCGGCTTTTGCAGGATCAGCGGGAACTGGTGGAGGGCCGGGCGCGGCTGGAATCAGCGCTGGAATTGGAACGAAAGACCAGCGACGAGAAGATCGAATTATTGACCACAGCGGGCGAGCGCGGCGCCGCAGATTTGCAAAATGCCTTTAAGGCGCTGGCTGCCGATGCGTTGAAAAGCAACAACTCTTCGTTCCTGCAGATTGCTCAGGAAACCCTGAAGCGATTTCAGAGTGAGGCCAAAGGCGATCTCGACGCGCGGCAGAAGGCTGTCGCCGATCTGGTCACTCCTGTGCGCGAGTCGCTCGACAAAGTGGACGCCCAAATACAACAGTTGGAGGTAGCGCGCGGCGAGGCCTATGGGGACCTTAAAGCGCAGGTTCAATCTTTGATCACTACGCAAAAGGAATTGCAATCGGAAACCGGCAACCTGGTGCGGGCGCTGCGAACGCCCAATGTGCGCGGACGCTGGGGGGAGATCCAATTGCGCCGCGTGGTGGAAATTGCGGGCATGCTTTCTTACTGCGACTTTGCCGAACAGGAAACAGTGACGGGCGAGAGTGGGCGGCTGCGGCCAGATCTGGTGGTGAAGTTGCCTGGCGGAAAGCACGTCGTCGTCGACGCCAAGACACCTCTGCAGGCCTTTCTCGACGCCTTCGAAACTACGGATGAAGAGAAGCGGCGCGATTGCCTGGCGAATCACGCGCGGCAGGTGCGCGACCACATCAACATTCTGAGCGGCAAGAAATATTGGGAGCAGTTTGAGTCGACGCCCGAGTTCGTGGTGATGTTCCTGCCAGGCGAGACATTTTTCAGTGCTGCGCTGGAGCAGGATACGGGACTCATCGAACATGGGGTGCTGAATCGCGTAATCCCCGCGTCGCCAACTACTTTGATTGCATTGCTAAAAGCGATCAATTACGGATGGAACCAGGAAAAACTGGCGCGCAACGCGCAGCAGATCAGCGAACTCGGCAAGGAACTGCATGACCGCCTGCGAAAACTGGCGGGACATATCGGCGGAGTTGGCACTAATCTTGACCGCGCTGTCGAGGCTTACAACCAGGCCGTTGGCTCGCTGGAGAATCGTGTTTTGGTCTCAGCGCGCAAATTCGCCGAATTGGGAGCATCCGTCGCCGAAGAAATTCCGGAACTCGAACCGATTGAGACTACGTCGCGAGCGTTATCGTTTGAGTGGGACGATGAGCCGCCGGAATCCCCGAAAAGTTCCGAGCGCAAGGCGGGCTAGTCCCCGACAAACATTGGCTTCAACGCCCCGCCATGCCGCTGGTTGCGTTGACTTGGTTATGGCGCACACGTAAGATTCGCCCCTATGATCGGCCAAACCGTCTCACACTACCGCGTCGTCGAAAAGCTTGGTGGGGGCGGGATGGGCGTGGTTTATAAAGCCGAGGACACGTCGCTCGGCCGCTTCGTTGCCCTGAAGTTCCTGCCCGAAGGTGTAGCTCAAGATCCGCAGGCTTTGGAACGTTTTCGCCGCGAGGCCCGGGCGGCTTCCGCGCTTAACCACCCGAATATCTGCACGATTTATGAAATCGGCGATCACGAAGGCAAACGATTCATCGCCATGGAATTCCTGGAGGGGCAGACCCTGCGGCACCGCATTGCGGGCAAGCCGCTGGAAAGCGAAATGATTATTTCGCTGGGCATCGAGATCGCCGACGCACTCGATGCGGCACACGCCAAGGGGATCGTCCACCGCGACATCAAACCGGCAAATATATTCGTCACCGAGCGTGGACACGCCAAGGTGCTCGACTTCGGCCTGGCGAAGGTCGGCCTTAGTGATGCGGGCGGCGTTGTTTCTGCCATCCCGACGGCTACAGCGGAAGAGTTGCTGACCAGCCCTGGCACTGCAGTGGGCACAGTCGCCTACATGTCACCGGAGCAAGTGCGAGGCAAGGATCTGGATGCGCGGACGGACCTGTTTTCATTCGGCGTGGTGCTGTATGAGATGGCCACCGGGAGTCTGCCATTTCGCGGAGACACTTCCGGCGTGATGTTCGATGCCATCTTGAATCGAGAGCCGGTCGCACCGATACGGCTGAATCCCGACGTGCCCACGAAGCTCGAAGAAATCATCAAGCGCGCGATCGAAAAAGACCGCGATCTGCGCTACCAGCACGCGTCTGATCTGCGAGCGGAATTACAGAGGCTAAGGCGCGACAGCAGCTCGGGTCGAATGCAGCTCTCGTCTTCCCGACAGGAGGAACAGCCGCAAGCGGCGTCGCTCCCTTCTACATCACCGCTAGCCGCACCACCGCCGCGGAAAAACGCCTATTACTATGTTCTGGCCGCAGTTCTTGTGCTGGCGGTGGTTGCGGGAGCGTTTCTCCTCTACCGTTCTTTCGAAAGCAGACCGGCCGCGAGCAAGGACTGGACGCAGCTCACGTTCTTCACTGACTCGGCTGTTTACCCGGCTCTCTCGCCGGATGGGCGCATGCTGGCATTTATCCGCGGAAGTGACTCATTCTTTGGCCCGGGACAAATCTACGTGAAGTTTTTGCCGGACGGCGAGCCGGTTCAGCTTACGCACGACTCCATGCTAAAACTAAGCCCGGCGTTTTCTCCGGATGGCTCACGCATTGCCTACGGCACGGGGCCGCCTTTTGACGAATGGGAGGTGCCGGTTCTCGGTGGTGAACCCCACATCATGCTGCCCAATGCGTCGTCTTTAACATGGATCGAAGATGGAAAACAGTTGCTGTTTTCTGAGATCAAGGAGGGACTGCATCTGGTGGTTGTGACCACGGACCTCGGACGCGGACAACAACGGGAGGTTTACTCGCCTCCCGGCGACCGCAGCATGGCGCACCACTCTTATCTTTCTCCGGACCGGCGATGGCTGCTAGTGGTGGAGATGGACAATCGGGGCAATATTCTACCTTGCAGAGTGGTTCCTTTCGAGGGCGGTGGAAACGGGCGAATCGTGGGGCCTGCGGATAGCACTTGCATCGCGGGCGCATGGTCCCCGGATGGCAAATGGATCTACCTGAGCGCAAAAAAGGGTGAACAATTCCAAATCTGGCGGCAGAGTTTTCCCGACGGCGAACCGGAACTCGTGACCTCGGGGCCGACCTCGCAAGAAGGTATAGAGATGGCTGCGGACGGGAAATCGTTCATTACGTCTGTGGGGTCGCGAGACAGTACGGTTTGGCTTCACGATAAAGATGGGGATCACCAGATTTCGTCGGAGGGAAACGCTGTAGCGCCCTCGTTCTCTTCGGACGGAAACAGGCTTTACTACTTGATGGCAAACGGTCAAACCCCTGGTTACGAACTGTGGGTCAAAGACCGGGTCGGCGATAAAGTCGAGAAGGTGTTGCCGGGCTATTCCATGCAGGGCTACTCGGTTTCTCGTGACGGAAAAGAAGTTGCCTTTGCCATGAGCGATCCGAGCGTTCATTCGAGCCTATGGATTGCGGACACCGATCACCGCACTTCGCCGAAGCGCATCTCCGCGGCTGGAACTGCGAGCGAAGATTCTCCTTTCTTTCTACCCGATGGTGATCTGATTTTTCGCGCGATCGAAGGTGGATCAAATTTTCTCTTCCGGA
Source organism: uncultured Acidobacteriaceae bacterium (assembly GCA_963801885.1). Classification (GTDB taxonomy): domain Bacteria; phylum Acidobacteriota; class Terriglobia; order Terriglobales; family Acidobacteriaceae; genus Sulfotelmatobacter. Next base: position 233,119 of record CAWDGL010000004.1, on the reverse strand, counting down.
TGAAAGCCGATGGAAGCGGGCGCCAGAAAATATCTCCGCAGCGCATTTTCGATGCCAAGGCGGTGTCGCCGGATGGCCGTTGGGTGGTGGCCAGCACGCCGGTCGCCGGCAAGGAGCACACGGCTGAATCCACTGCGTTTGCGGTGGATGGAGGCGCGACGATTCCCCTGTGCCCGGGCTACTGTTCCATGACCTGGAACACTGCTGGAACAGTCATGTTTCTTCACTTTCCATCCCTATTCAAGGGCACATACCCGATGGCGGTGAAGCATGAAACAGGACTCCCGGCGATGCCCCCGCACGGATTCGCACGATTGGCCGATTTGGCGAACGCGAAAACGGCTGCCATTATCCCTCTTAAAGTGGATTCGATCGTCAGCTCATCCGTCTACGCCTACACCCAAGAGAATGCGCGCCGCAACCTCTATCGCATCCCAGTGCCATAGGTCGCGTTTGAAGCCCGCAAGCGGAGGCCGGCTAAATTGACGGGATTCCGTCGGTAACCTGCCCAGGCAACCGTTTTCAGATTCAAGCATCTGAGCGATTTCAGGATACCGAATCCCACAGAAACATCCAGAAATACGTAGTGGCGGTTCTAAAATTCATCTATAATTTTGGAACTTCAATTCTTTGCGGGACTTAGCCGTCCCAGAACCGGACTCGACGTGGCAGCGAAGTTGCTCATTCAACGTCAGTGGGACGACCCACCCACGCCTGCACAGCCTCCCAAGGGTCCGGGGCCAGCTCCTAAAACCATGAATCGGGAAAGCCAAGCTCGATTTGTCGCCGTTCTACTATTCCTGCTGACCGTGGCGGCGGTAGTTTTTGCCGGCTTTAATTTTCAGAAAGAACGCGACTCCGCGGTGCCCGATGACGGCGTCTGGTGGATTGAACATAATGGCCGCCTCGAGGCTGACCGCGTAGACCCGGCCGGACCGGGGGCGAAAGCTGGCATAAAGGCCGGTGACCAATTACTTTCCATCAATGGGCAGGAGATCAAAAGCACTCCCGGCCTGGAGCGGCAACTCTACAACACCGGTGTTTGGTCGAAGGCGACCTACTCGCTGGTGCGCCGGTCGGTCACTCTCGATTCGAGCGTTATTCTGGTTCCGGCTGATCGCTCGCTGAATAATTCCCTGCGCCTGATTGCGCTGATTTATCTGGGCATCGGCATTTACGTCTTGCTGCGACGCTGGACTGCACCCGGTTCCACGCACTTTTACGTTTTCTGCCTGGTTTCGTTTATTGCGTATTCCTTCAAGTACACAGGCAAGCTGAACGATTTCGATTGGATCATTTACTGGGGCAACATTATTGCCTGGGTCTTGCAACCGGCGCTGTTTCTGCACTTCGTGCTGACGTTTCCCGAGAAGCATAAATTTGTGCGGCAACGCGCGTGGATATTAGCGCTGGCTTATCTGCCGGGCGCGGCGCTCCTGATCCGGCACGTTATGGCTTTGCGGCTGGCGCAGGCCAGCGGCTATCTGCGCTGGGATATGGACCGGCAGGAGATGGCTTATGGCGCATTTCTGTTCGTTGCCGCAGCCGCGGTTCTTTGGCACAGCTATCGCCTGGCCAGCACGACGATTCTGCGTCAGCAACTGAAGTGGGTGACACGCGGTACGATTCTTGCAATCGTTCCATACACTTTGTTCTATGTGGTTCCTTACCTGATGGGTTCGCTCCCGGGCACGGGAATGAAGTTGTCGGTACTGTCGCTGGGATTGTTGCCACTCACATTTGGTTACGCCATCTTCCGCTACCGCCTGATGGACGTGGATCTGATCTTCAAACGCGGTGTGGTTTACACGCTGGCGGCAGCGGCCGTAGTTGGTATGTATTTCGCGCTGGTTGCGGGCGTGGCCGCGCTGGTGCAGATGCGGCAGCCCGGACGAGGGCCGCTGGGATGGATTCTTGCTGTGGTGGTCACCGCCCTGCTGTTTGATCCGGTGCGCAAGTGGATTCAGGATCGGGTGGATCAGGCCTTCTACCGCACGGTGTATGACTACCGGCGAACTTTGATTGAATTTGGCCGCGAACTCGGTTCGGAAACGGATTTGAATGCGCTGCTGTCGGCCGTACTCGACCGGCTATCGCGCACTCTGGCGGTGGATCGCATTGCGATTTTCCTGCGATCCAGCTCCAGCGCTGGCGAAGAAGCAGAACAGTTTGTGCTCACGAAGTCGATTGGGATGAATCCCGTGGGCAAACTTGATCTTGGTTTTCTTAGCGCGCCGCGGCCTGAGCCGGCGGGGCACATGTTTTTCGAGAACACGCATCAGGTGCCGCGGGAGACTTTGGGATCTCAGGACGCGATTGCGCGCCTCGATTTGAACTACTACATTCCATGCCGCGCACAGCAGAAGACCGTGGCCGTGCTCGGTCTCGCGAAGACCACCAAGGGAGACTATCTCTCCAGCGAAGACATGGAGTTGCTCGAAACTCTCGGCGGCTATCTGGGCATCGCCATTCAGAACGGCCGGCTCTATGCTTCGTTGCAACAGAAAGTGGCGGAGTACGAGCGGCTGAAAGACTTCAACGAAAATATCGTTGAGTCCATCAACGTGGGCATCATCGCGCTCGATATGGAAGACCGCATCGAGAGCTGGAATGCGCAGATGGAAGTGATGTATGCGCTGCCGCGCTGGCAGGCTCTTGCTCAGCCCGTGCCGAAAATCTTTCCCCAGGAATTTGTGGAGGAGTTTTACCGGGTGCGGCAAAATTCCGGCATCAACAATTTGTATAAATTCCGCTTGCAGACTCCCGCAGGCGAGACGCGCACGGTGAATGTTGCCATCGCGCCGCTGGTGACGCGCGCTTTTCAGGTAATTGGACGTCTCGTGATCATGGATGACATTACCGAACGCGTGGAACTCGAAGGCCAGCTTTCACAAGCCGACAAACTCTCGTCGATTGGGCTGCTGGCGGCGGGCGTAGCGCATGAAGTGAACACGCCGCTGGCTGTGATCTCTTCTTATACGCAGATGCTTTCCAAGCAGTTGCAGGGCGATCCGCAGAAGTCGGGATTGCTGGAAAAGATTACCCGGCAAACTTTCCGCGCCTCGGAAATTGTCAGCAACCTGCTCAATTTCTCCCGCACCAGCGGCACGGAGTTTGGGGACGTCGACATCAACAAGGTCATCACCGACACGCTGGCGTTGCTGGAGCATCAGTTCAAGATTGCGAAGATTCAAGTTCAACCGCAACTGACGGCGGGAATTTCCGCCGTTCAGGGAAATCCGGGAAGGCTGCAGCAGGTTTTCCTGAATCTCTTCCTGAACGCCAAAGACGCGATGCCCGGAGGCGGGATGCTGAACGTGGCTACGAGCAATGGCGATATGGTGAGCGTGCGAGTTTCCGATACCGGATCGGGCATCGCGCCTGAACATATCCAACGGATTTACGATCCATTTTTCACGACCAAGACCGCGGCCAAAGAAGGTCAGAAGCGTGGAACTGGTTTGGGTCTCTCGGTGACGTACGGCATTATTCAGGAGCATGCCGGCAAGATTCGCGTAGAAAGCAATCCAGGATCAGGGACCACGTTTGCTCTCGATTTTCCCCTGAGCAGGAAGGCAATGCATGTCTGAAGCGGCAGTGATTACCAGCGGAACAATGCACGGCGGCGCGTCGCCGATTGGATCGGTGTTGATCATCGATGACGAGTCGGAGATTCGCGAATCGTTGCAGACTCTGCTCGAAATCGAAGGGTTTTCGGTGGATACAGCCGAATCTGGAGAGGACGGTCTCGCTCAAATGGCGGACCGGCCGTTTGATCTCGTGCTGCTGGATCTGACTCTTCCCGGCCGCGATGGGATGGATATTCTTTCCGAGATTCGCTCGCATGATTCGCGCCTGCCCGTCATCATGATTACCGCTTACGGCACGGTAGAAAATGCGGTGCGCGCCATGCAATCGGGCGCGGCGAATTTTGTGCAGAAGCCGTGGGATAACGAAAAACTTCTTGCCGATGTGCGCGCCGCGGTGGGCTGGCGCCGCGCGGAAGAAGAAAATGTTCAGCTCAAGCGCGCCCTCAAGCAGCGTTACAACTTCGAAAATATTGTGGGCAAAAGCGAGCCCATGCTCAAGATTTTCGACCTGGTCACGCAGGTAGCAAACAGCCGGTCGACAGTGTTGTTACAGGGCGAGAGCGGCACCGGCAAGGAAGTAATCGCGAAGGCAATTCACTTGAATTCGCCGCGCCGCGATAAGCCTTTCGTTCCCGTGAACACCGGCTCCATGCCAACGGACTTGCTCGAATCTACGCTCTTCGGCCATGTCAAAGGAGCATTCACCAGCGCTATCGCTTCGAAGAAAGGTTTATTCGAAGTAGCGGATAAGGGCACGCTCTTTCTAGACGAAATCGCAACCATGGGTCTGGAAACGCAGGCCAAGATTCTGCGCGTGCTGCAAGACCGGCGCTTCATGCATCTGGGTGGAATTTCTGAGATTCAAGTGGACGTGCGCATCATCGCCGCCACGAACATCGATTTGCGGCACATGGTGCGTGAGGGGCGTTTTCGCGAAGATCTTTTTTATCGCCTCAACGTGATCACGGTCGAACTTCCGCCGTTGCGCCAGCGCAAAGAAGACATTCCTTTGCTGGTGGAATTTTTCCTGAAGAAATATGCCGAAGAAAATGGCCGTCCTGCTCCCCGCATCACGCCCGAAGCGCTGCGTCCGCTGATGGCCTACTCATGGCCAGGGAACGTTCGCGAACTGGAAAATGTAATTGAGCGCGCCGTCGTGCTTTCGTCCGGACCGGAGATCAGCATGGATTTATTGCCCGATTCCATGATGGGGCGCGGCGCTTCGCTCACGTTGCACGATCCGCCATCGGACGCGTCGTTATTTGAAATTGTCGAAGACGTCGAACGGCGTGTAATTACCGATATGCTCGAACGCTGCAATTGGAATCAAACCGAAGCCGCCGAGCGCTTCCACGTGCCGCTTTCGACCCTGAACCAGAAAATCCGTCGGTTGAATATAGAGATCAAAAAGAAGGGGCGCGGATAAGAGCAGTTCTCTGTCTTCAGGCCGGAATATCACGACGCTCATCCATTGAGCGTCTCAGACGTGACCCCGTCAACTAAAGCAGTCCGCCAGTCTGAATTGCCAGATCATTCAGCGCCATCTCCAATTTCGTAATGGCCGCGCCGATTTCTGGATGCTCGCCGATCTTCTCTTGCAGCGCCTTTAGAATCTGCTGAGCACCTTTAATATGTGCCTCTGCCTTGGCCGGATTTGACTCGGGATTGCGTTCGCTTTGCGTTTCCATGGTCACCCGCTCCCCATTGTATTTCAGTTCCCTAACGACGAAAGGACATTGCTGCTATACTCGTTATTGGGGTGGTTACGTTTTTCTCCTCTTTCAGGTCTTCTGACCTAAGCCAGTCCATCTGAAGTTCCTCCATCTTAGGCTTTTCTTCCGGTGAGTGCTCCGCTCGTCTCTGGAGCGGGACTCGTCAAGAATGGTAGCTTTTATGAATGCAACCAGTATTTCTGTTGGTCTGCTTGTCGTGCTGTTTACGATCCTGCTGCTCCGCTGGATACGGCAGAGGACACCGCAGCTGGTTGGGATCCATTCCCAAAGAATGTGTCCTTCCTGCGGATTGATTACGTCTCGATTGAAGACGAGTTGCCTGGAGTGTGGCAAGCCTTTTATATCAGCAAACTTCCAAGGAGATAGACATGAAAAACATTAAATTTGTTGTGAAAGTAACTCTTGGCGGCACTCGCGCTCCGCAATACGTTCTGCGATTTGATCCGTCGCCAATCCTGATGACAACCAAGCGGAACCTGGCCCTCGTTATGGGCAAATACACGGCTGAGGATGCGGTCAAGTCCCTCCAAAATTGTCGGGGTATCCCGGAGTTGGAGTCGGTGCGGGTGAGTGCTTAATATTAACGAAAATTTCCTCCTGAAATCCCGTGCGATCGAAGGACACGCTCTTCATCTGCCCAGCGATGAAGTCGAAGGGCTCTCCCCCTATCTATCTGAGATCCCCCTCGCGGCTGAAGAACGCCGCGTTTCGGGCTAACTGCCCCGCAGGGAATAAACTGAAGCTCTCCGTTAAAGATTACAATTAGCGGTAATGAATCCGCGCCATCCGCGCAGATTGTGAGGAGGGTGAGCGTATGTCGCCCTTGCTACGCCGTTTAATCTTCAAGAAGTGCATCATTGTCCTCTCCTGCACCCTGGCCGTTTCTGTGGACGGTTCTTTGGCTTTGGCGCAGCGCCCTGGGGGAGAAATTCATGTCGCCACTCCACCGATGCGCCACGCCCCGATTTCCTCAGGCTCCAGCATTCATGCACCGCTTTATCACCCACCCAGTTCCGTTTCTCGAAGCTGGTTTGCTCCATCTACGGGCGCGCTAGGCGCAGGCGGATTTCGTCCCCGACGTCCGATTCGTCCGTTTCCGTCGGTGCTGGTGGTTTACGAATCGCCCTTTCTTTTTGGTCAACCGTTTTGGGGATTGAATTCCTGTTGGGCGACCTGCGATCTTTTCTTGCCTTGGCTGGATTACACGACCGTGTCTTCTCCGGGTCAAACAAACTATGTTGCGCAGGAGTATGCGGCCCCCGAGTATGACTACGGCGAAGAGAGCCCGGACCTGCCGCAGCTCTTCTTGAAAGACGGCACGATTCTTAACGTGACCGACTACTGGCTGGTCGACGACCAGCTTCATTTCAGGATGATCGAACAATATGGCGCAAAACCAGTGGAACACGTGATCGCTTTCGACGCACTGGATTTGCAAAAGACCGTAGATGCAGGCACCCGAAGAGGATTCCACTTTATGCTGCGCAATGAGCCAGTGGAACAGTATTTGCGCGACCATCCGGACGGCGCGCCGCCCGTCGTGAATCCCCAGCAGTAGAGATTGTCGACAACGCACCCGGGTAGCAAGCCGCTTGGTCAGCCTCGGAATGAACCTGCAAGGAAAGTTGTTTACGGAAGTGTTTTGCTTGCCTTTGCGCGTAGCGCGAGAAGCTCAAAGACGACCTTGTTCTCGGCCTCAGCAAGCTGCTCGACCGATTGGCCGTTAGCTTCTTTCAGCACGCCGTCGATAACCGTCTGCATCAATTCAGGCGTCACGTCAGGCATTTCGAGTTTCTTCATCTGGGCGACGAAGCCAGTCATGAAATGCTCGACAAAGTGTTGGATCCCGCCAGGCGCCTCCGCCTAAGTGCCACTGCAGGCTGGGGCCCATCACGCCCCACCGAAGCCCTGGCCCGTAGCACACAGCGATATCTGCATCCTCCACACTGACGACGCCTTGCTGAATGAGATAGAGAACCTCGCGGTAGAGTGCGAGTTGAAGCCGGTTCCCAACATGGCCAGATACGGTCTTGCGCAGCCGGATTGGCTTCTTGCCGATCGACGCGTAGAACGCCATGGCTCGTTCGATCACCGCCTCGGACGTTTTGGCCCCGCCTGCCACTTCAACCAGCGGAATAACGTGAGGAGGATTAAAGGGATGGCCCAGCACGCAGCGCTCGGGATTTTTCTTACAGCTCGACTGAATGACGTCGATGGTGATTCCGGATGCGCTCGACGCAAGGATCGTATCCGGAGGAGCGACTTCGTCCATCTGGGCGAACACCTTGATTTTCAAGAGCGGTCGTTCCGGAACGCTCTCCTGGACAAAGTCGGCCTTCGACACGGCCTCCTTCATATCGGCGGTGAAGGTCAATCGGTCGCGGCTTGCACCGGAAGCGATGCCAACAACGGAGAGTAACTTCCATGCCTCGTCGACGCCCTTGCGTAAGTTGGCCTCCGCGTTTGGCGCGGGATCGGTGGCGATGACGTCAAGCCCGCTCGCCAGATACTGCGCCGCCCAGCTCGCGCCGATCAGCCCCGTACCGACGATCGCTACATTTTGAATCTGACCCGTGAGCGTGTCGGAGCCTGTCATAGTGACGACATCTTAGGGGCGCAGCCAGAGTCAAGTCAACGAAGAGGAGCAGCTTGACGGTCTTCTGACGGAGCGATTGCACCCACTGCGCTTCCATATCCAACAAATCGTCACCAGAGTTCAGGGCTGATTGCAGTGCTCTCTGTTATAGTTCGGTGAAGACTGTGGCTCGCGCTCCGCGGGCCTCCTTGAATCGCATGGAATTGATTTCGCCCACAGAGTTTGCCAAGCAGAAAGTCCTGGCGGTTCAGGATTACACCCTGATGACGGCGCAGTCCGTCGCCAACCTGTTTCGCAAGCCGGTCTATTTCGCCGACATCATCCAGCAGGCGGACTTGATTGGCGTGGGCTCGTTGCCGATTGTCATCCTGAGCGGATTTTTTACCGGCGCCGTTCTCGCCGTGCAGAGCGCGAATACGTTGCAGCGCTTCGGTTCCATCACGCTGATTGGGCAACTCGTGTCGCTCTCGATGGTGCGAGAACTAGGTCCCGTTCTTACCGGGCTCATGGTTGCGGGGCGAAACGCATCTGGAATGGCCAGCGAACTCGGCTCGATGGTAGTGACTGAACAGATTGATGCCATGCGCGCGCTCGGCACCGATCCCATGAAAAAGCTGGTGGCGCCGCGGGTCGTGGCTACGGTTTTCATGTTGTTCTTCTTGACCATCCTTTCTGATCTGGTCGGCCTGGCGGGCGGATTGGTGGTGTCGAAACTACTGCTGAATCTGGACGCACGCCAGTACTGGAGCAACGCCTGGCAGTCGCTGGTATTTCAGGATGTTTTTATGGGGCTGGTGAAGCCGGTCCTGTTCGGCTTCATCATTGCCACGGTCGGCTGTTATTACGGGATGACGGCCCGCGGTGGAACTCAGGGGGTTGGGCGCGCAACTACGCAAGCGGTGGTGGCCGCGTCGGTTCTGATTGTGGTGGTCGATTTATTTGTCACACAATTTCTGATGAACGTGCTGAAGTACAAATAGGCGCATGTCCGCACCCACATTGCCTCTCGACTCTGCTGCTGTCGCGACCCAGGAGCCGGCTGCGCACGCCATCGAGTTCCAGGATGTACACATTGAATTCGAGGATCATGAAGTGCTGCGGGGAGTGTCGTTCTCGTTGCCCTTCGGCGAGACCAAGGCGCTGTTCGGGGTTGCGGGTTCAGGCAAGAGTACGATTCTGAAACTTGCTCTAGGGCTGCTGAAACCGGACTCGGGACGAATTCTGGTGCTAGGCAAGGACGTAACCGAGACGCCGGAAGAAGATCTTTTCGCGCTACGCGCCAAGATTGGGATGGTCTTTCAGGAAAGCGCTCTGTTCGATTCGCTGACTGTGCGGGAGAACGTGGCCTATCGGCTGATCGAGGAGCAAGGCTTTGTCGATGCGAGCATTGAACAGCGAGTATTGGAAGCGCTGCGTTTCGTTGAACTGGAACATACGATTGAAAAATTTCCTTCCGAGCTTTCCGGGGGCATGCGGCGGCGCGTGGCGATTGCGCGCGCGATTATCACGCAGCCGGAAGTAATTCTTTACGATTCGCCCACCGGCGGCCTCGATCCGATCACGTCCAACACGATTGTCGAACTGATCATGAAGCAGCGCGATGTCTACCACACCAGTTCTCTGCTGGTGAGCCATCGGCTGCAGGATGCGTTCGTGATGGCGACGCATCAGTTCGATCAGAAAACAAATCAGATGCGCGCGCTGCCGCGCGGCCAATTCTGCGATGTGCCCATGAGTTTTCTGATGCTACGCGACGGCAAGGTCATCTTTGATGGAGACGTTCGTCACCTGGCGCACAGCAAAGACGAGTACATCAAGGAATATATTTCCTAACGTTTGGGTCGTCTGACGTTCGGCATTTGAGTCAGGGGAATCCCTTTCGGCTTCGCTGTGTCGAAAATCCCCACTTCTCGCGCAAAGGACGCGCGAGAAATGGGGCACCCGACTTTTCATTTTCCTTGGGGGTGGGCCGCCCCGGCGTGTTCCTGCCGCCGTTTTACTTCGGCGGCGAGTTTAGATTCTTTCCTGCTTGCAGGAACGCATCTACGTTGCTTTTGTCAATCAAGGCGGAACCTGTATCCACGAAACTTGGAACTGGCGCGAAGCTGTCCTTCGACCAATCGGTGTCGAGCGAGGCTGGCTTGTGATGATATAGCGTGTCGAGCATCTGCATGCCGACGAAGGCCATCGTGTACGGCTTCTGGGCGATGGTGGCGACGATCACGCCCTTCTTGATCCAGTCGAGCGTCTCCTGATCTGTATCCATAGCGATCACAACTTTCCCGGTCACGTGATAGCTGTCGAGCACTCCGGCGACTTCTTTGCCCGACTGCGCTTCCAGGCATACGAAGGCGTCGACCTTGTCGCGCTCTTTGCCAATGATCTGGGTCGTGGTGTCGAATGCGATGCGGGGATCGCCTTGAATGTCGACCACGCGGGTGATTTTGATCGCCGGCGTTTTCGCCAGCGCTTCTTTGTAACCGCGCAGCCGCTCCTGCAGGTTCGACTGATCGGGCATGGAGAGGACCACAACGTTGCCCTTGCCTTTGAGCTCTTGTGCCAGGCGCTCGCCGCCGGTAAATCCAGCCTGATAGTTATTGGTTCCGATGAAAAAGAGGCGCTTGCTGGCGGGCGCGTCGGAGTCGATCGTGATGACAGGTATGCCGGCGCTCACGGCTTTATCAATGCTGTCTTTCAGCACGGCGGGATCGGTGACGCCGAGCAAAATACCCGTGGCTTTCTTCTGCACTGCCTGATCCACGGCGTCGCGCTCGGCCTTGGGGTCATAAGTTTGCGGTCCCATGAAATCGGAGCGAACTTTCATCTGCAGCGCTGCATTCGAAAAACCTGCGCCAGCCGCCTTCCAATAGGGAACCTGAAGGTTCGCGGAGATGAGTACAAAATATTCGTCGGAGTCGTGAGCGCCCCCACAACTCAGCAACAACACCAACAGAGCTGCGACGGCAGCGGTATAGAGAATCGCGCGGGAACGGAGCATCGCATCCTCCTATCGAACATTTCTCTTCCTGACCCAATGAAAATTGCCGAGGATTGTCAGGACGGAAGTTTCAGCGAGTGGATTGTAAATGAGAGGTCAAGCGAAGGCCAGAAATGTGGGTTTGTAAGAGTTGAACAGAGTCCATCGGCGAAGGGTGCCCGTTATCCTGATGGTCCGTCACCACTGGTTTTTCGAAATAGAACTCTTAGAATGGATTTTCTCAGGAGGTTGCCGTGGCCGCGAGTCGAAGGCTTTCAATTCATTTCTTTGTATTCGTTGCTGCCCTAGTTCTTGCTAGTTCGGTTCGCGCGGACGATCTTCACTGTCATGTCGTTCCCGCCCACGAACCTTCAGCGGCAGAAAAAGCCTTTCTGGCGGGCAATGCGAGCCAGGCCGAGACTCTCTACCGCGAGGCGCTGGCCAAGTCGCCGCATGATGCCGAACTTACCGCCGGGCTTGTCCGCTCGTTGCTTCGCGAACAGAAAGTCGATGACGCTGCCGCAACGGTAAACGCGGAACTCGCAGTAAATGCAAAGTCGGCCCCACTCCTAATAGCGTCCGCCGAAGTCGAATATCGTCAAGGCAAAGTTCGCGAAGCCGCCGGCATCGCCGACCAGGCAGCCCACATCGATCCTTGCAATCCGCGCCTTTACCTCATCCGCGCCCGCATTCTTCGCCTCAATTCGATGTACGCATCGGAACGGCGGAGTATTGGAATTGCGCACGCTCTCGATCCTTCCGACACCGATATCCGCCGTTTGTGGCTCGGAACTCTTCCTCTTTCGCAACGCATCGCCGAGCAAAAGCAATTCCTCGCGGCAGCGAACGGAATGGACCCCGAAGAGCGGTCCCGCGCCGAACGCGGCCTTACTCATCTCGAGGATCGGGCCAGCAATCCCGATCAAAGCTGTCACGTAGTTTCGAACACAACTTCGGCGGAACTGCCTTTAGTCCCGATTCTTGCGGAAGGAAACAGCTCGCGAATTCAAACCTGGGGCCTGCACGTTGGAGTCAACAACAAAGTGGCCACGCTCGGCGTGGACACTGGCGCATCGGGCTTGCTCATCAATCGCGCGATAGCGGAACGCGCCGGGTTGAAGCCAATTGCTCACTTCAAGATTGGTGGCGTCGGAGATCAAGGTCCGCAAGGCGGATACGTGGCCCACGCCGACTCCATTCGCATCGGCTCGCTTGAGTTCCGCGATTGCATGGTGGAGGTAACCGATCGCAAAGATATTCTCAGCATGGACGGCCTGATCGGTACCGATGTGTTCAGCAATTATCTGGTAACTCTCGACTACCCGATGCGAAAATTCTTGTTGTCGCCCCTGCCATCGCGCCCCAATGACGATGGCGGAACTTCGACGGCGCTCAACACTGCCGCCGGAGATTCGTCGAACGACACAACCAGCCCGACCAGCGCCGGTCAAGCCGTTGCTGTCTCCAGCCAGCCGCAAGATCGCTACATCGCCCCGGCCATGAAAGATTATTTTCCATTCTTCCGTTCGGGACATTACATCATTGTGCCGACTCGTTTAAATGGAAAGTCCGAGCGTCTTTTCATCGTGGATACAGGAGCGTTCAGTTCCAGCATCTCGCCGGCCGCGGCTCGCGAGGTCACCAAGATAAATGGAGGCGCGGGCGAAGTACGAGGATTGAGCGGTAGCGTGGCGAAACTTTCGTTCGGGGAAGCAGTGCTTCTGCAATTCGCCGGCATCCAGCAGCAGAACAATGATATCTACTCATTCGATACGATCGGACTGAGTAGAGCGGCAGGGGTGGAGATTTCCGGCTTTCTCGGCAGCACTGTTCTGCGCCAGCTCACAATTTCTATTGACTACCGCGATGGTCTGATTAAATTTGCCTACGATCCGCGTCGAGGCAATCACAATTTTTAACGAGCTGTTCAGAGATTAAGAATTCCGTGGAGACACCTGGCAGTTGTCGGGCAGAAACCATCTTCGCGACTTTCGCTAGATCATTCTGTGATCCCCTACACTCCCACGGGGAACGGCTTCGTATGAGTCGTCGTTCTGACCGAGGCGCCGGCGAAACGGCCCTGCAACAGCGACATCAGTCCCGTGTACCAGTATCCCACGACAAAGAGCAGCAAGAACGGGACGGTAATGTAGTTCTCATTCTCGATGGCGTAGTACACGGTGAGTGCGAAATACGTGCCGATCAGCAGCTCGACCCACGGCACCCAGCCCAGTCGCTTGCGATATTTTTTGCTGCCGACTTTGTCTTGTTTCGAAATGACGCTGTACTTGGGGGTTCGCGCGAATGCGCTTTCTTTGCCGATAAGCGCCTCAAGCACCGCCTTCGTGTTGGTGATGCTAAGGCCGATTCCTAATGCCATCAGAAAGGGCAAATAGATGAGAGCGCGGGGCCAACTTCGCGGGAACAGTTCGCGCTGGGACACTAAGTAAAAGCTGGAAATCGAAAATGTCGACGCCATAAACAAGGGCAAGTCGATGTACAACATCTGAAACCAGCCCTGATAAAAACGAATGATCATCGCCGGAAGCAGCAAGACCGAAAGCATAATCATGAGCGGATAACTCAGATTCGCGGTCAGGTGGTACCACGCCTCGATCTTGTTGTGCAAAGGAACATCGCTGCGTAAGACTCGCGGCAGAATTTTCTTTCCGGTCTGGATCAGTCCCTTGGCCCACCGGGCCTGCTGGGTTTTAAATGCCGTCATCTCTACTGGCAGTTCAGCGGGACATTCCACGTCCTGCAAATAAACGAACTTCCATCCTTGCAACTGCGCGCGATAGGAAAGGTCGGTATCTTCGGTCAGGGTATCGTGCTGCCAGCCTCCGGCGTCATCAATGGCTGTGCGCCGCCACAGGCCGGCGGTTCCGTTGAAATTGAAGAATAGTCCGGTGCGCGCGCGTCCTGAATGTTCCAGCACGAAGTGGCCGTCTAGCAGAATCGCCTCCACCTCGGTTAGGAAAGAATAGTGGCGATTGAGATGGGTCCAGCGGGTCTGCACCATTCCGACCTTGGGATCAGTGAAGTGGTGGACGGTGCGCATCAGAAAATCTTCGGGGGGCGTGAAGTCGGCGTCGAAAATTGCAATCAGCTCGCCCTGCGCTATCTTCATTCCTTCGGCCAAGGCGCCCGCCTTAAAACCAGAACGGTTCGTCCGGTGACAGTAGCGGATGGGATTGCCTAAAGCCGCGTAACGTTCGACGAGCCCGCGCGCTACCCCGACGGTCTCGTCCGTCGAATCGTCGAGCACCTGAATGTCCAGCTTTTCCCGGGGATACTTCAGTTTGCAGATGGATTCCAGCAACCGCTCCACCACATATTGCTCGTTGAAAATGGGCAGCTGCACGGTCACACGCGGTAAATCTTTGAAGTAGGCAGAAGGCTCGCCAGTGCGCCTGTCGCGGTGCTTGTAATAGAGATAGACAAGCCGGTAGCGGTGCATTCCGTAACCTGCCAGCAGAATCAAGACGACGAAATAAGGAATCAGCAATGCGATGTCAAAGGCATTGGCACGGTAGAGTCCACGAAAGGTCGTGTCGAGAAAATGCTGGCGAATGTACGGTCCAATGCCCTTGGGGGCGGACCAGGCAACCAGCGCGGTCTTCACGATGAGATCAGAAGTCAACAAGGCGTCGGGTGAAACCCTAGATTTTACCGGATTCGAGGAAGCAGTGGGCCACCTGTTTGGGTCCATACCTCCGACAAGAAGCCCTCGAAGTTGCTCACGCTGCGTGCCTCAGCTACAAATAGACCACGCATGGAATCCGGATCAGCTGCGGCCGTCGATCGCGCTCGCAGTCACAGTCCGCTCAAAAATACTTGGTGGCGAATGCGAACGTCGCCAGGCTGGATGGTGACGGTTGCCTTGCTGCTGCGCGTCGGCTGGATTGTGATTGGCCACACTTATCGATTCAAGAGTTCAGAAGATAATTTTAGCTTCGGTTGGGAAATGGGACGCATCGGCGCGTCGCTGGCTTCTGGGCACGGCTTCAGCAGTCCATTTGGAGCGCCGACCGGGCCAACGGCCTGGGAAGCTCCACTATATCCATATCTGATTGCTGGCGTCTTTCGCATTTTCGGAATTTATTCGAAAGCATCGGCATTTGTTCTGCTGACTATCAACAGCATTTTTTCAGCTTTGACTTGCATTCCGATTTTCTTGATCGCTCGACGAATCTTTTCCGAAAAGGTCGCGGTCGGCTCGGCATGGGCGTGGGCTTTGTTGCCGAACGTCATGTTCTGGTCCACGCGCTGGGTGTGGGAGACGAGTCTGGCAGCGCTGCTGCTGACTACGATTTTCTGGCTGGCACTGACTTTGGAGGATAGGGACGGTTGGTTGCCATGGATTGAGTTTGGAATATTGTGGAGCATTGCTGCACTCACTAGTACTTCCCTGCTATCGTTTCTGCCGGCTGCCGGATTGTGGGCATGGTACCGCCGCGTGCGGCGTGGCAAGAAATCCCTGGCTGGGGTTTTGCTGGCATCCGTGGTCTTCTTTGCGTGCATCACGCCATGGCTGGTCCGAAATTATCAAACCTTTGGAAAGTTCATTTTTGTCCGCGATAACTTTGGCGCGGAATTACGCATGGGCAATGGCCCCGGCGCCGACGGCACCTGGATGGAATATCTTCATCCGACGCAAGACGTCTATGCCCTGCGGCAATATCAGGCCATGGGCGAGATTGCGTATGTGGCGATGCGGAAGCGGCAGGCGCTCGACTACATTGAGGCAGATCCCGTTCGTTTCGCGACGCTGTGCCTGAAGCGCTTTGTATATTTCTGGGCTGGGCCGCCGAAGGCCACGCAGCCGCGGTGGATGAACGATGTTAAGAATTCGCTTTTCCTGGCTTCCTCTGTGCTGATGTTCTGGGGACTGGGCCGCGCGCTACGCTTGAGGAAGGCCGGGGCGTGGCTGCTCTTCTGGCTGATGCTTCTTTATCCAGCGATTTACTACGTTGTCTTCCCTGCTCCGCGCTACAGAGTTCCGATTGAGCCGGAGATGGCGATCCTGGCGGTTTTTCTGATCACGGAGACAAAGAAGCGGAGCAGAAAGGGCATGGGTTGAAAACTCCAGCTCGAAATTGAATGGAACCTCATGGCCGGGTCCGGTCGTATTAGTTATATGTCTTAAACCTATTAAACAAGACATTTTTCCGATGTGCCCTCACCAAATCGGAATCATCACGTCTAAACACTAAATCTCGCATACCCTAGTCTCTACCGTTAATGAAGGAGGATGTATGAATCGCCATCGCCAATCCGCCAGCTGGCTGGGAGCTGTGCTTGGGACTCTCTGCGCTCTGCTGACACTTGCTCTCGGTGCGCACGCGTCGGACCGTCACTCGTCGGACCATAGCGGCGAACTGACCGAAGAATTCCATCAGACTTATGCCTTGACGCCGGATGGGCGGATTGAACTCGACAATATCAATGGCAACGTCCACATCGCGAGTTGGGACCAGAATCAGGTGAAAGTCGACGCCGTGAAATATGCCGACACGAAAGAGCGGCTGGATGAAGCCAAGATTGAAATTGATGCACACCCCGATTCGATTTCGATTCGGACAAAATATCCCGATCACGACCACAATTGGAATTGGGGATCGCACAATAATCCGGCCAGCGTGGAGTACACGCTGACGGTGCCGCGCAGCGCGCGTCTGGATGAAATCAAACTGATTAACGGCGCGCTCGACATCGCCGGCGTCAGCGGTGAAGTGCATGCCTCCTGCATCAACGGACGTCTGGAAGCACACAATTTATCTGGACGGGCGCACCTGGGAACGATCAATGGACACCTGGACGCGCGCTTTGATCAACTGGCGGGACCTTCGGTGGAGTTAAGCTCGGTGAATGGCTCGGTGGATCTGACCATTCCTTCCGACTCCAAGGCGGAGATCGAGGCCAGCACAGTTTCGGGTGGAATTGACAACGACTTCGGGCTGCATGTGAACAAGCATCAGTTCGTAGGCCACAACCTGCGTGGAGAACTGGGCACGGGCGGAATTCATATCAAACTCGAAGACGTGAATGGCAGAATTGACATTCATCATGCGCAAGATGGACGTGCGCTGAGCCCCGCCAAGGATCTGAATCACGGCGACGGTGACGATGACAGCATCTAGCACCGGCCCTCGGACTTCAGACCTCGGACCTCCAACCTTCAGGCCTTGCGGCTGAGTCGGAGGTCCGAGGTCTGAGGTCCAACGTCTGACGCCTGGGTTTACCTCAGCCCCCTAATAAATCGTGTATCCCGGGAGTGGCGTACGCAGGTCGGGCTTCGATGCCATGAGCAGCAAGGCGCCTTCACGCTTAAAGGCGCGCAGATCATCAAGACTATTGAACGATTTGGTTTTGTAATCATCGGGCGTTGGAGTGTCGTCGGGAATGCGGCGCGCCTCGACGTTTTCGAAGGCGTGCTTTTTTAAGAGCGCTATATATTCGTCCGCCGACCGCACTTGCACCGGAACTTTTAGC
Organism: uncultured Acidobacteriaceae bacterium; assembly: GCA_963801885.1. GTDB lineage: Bacteria > Acidobacteriota > Terriglobia > Terriglobales > Acidobacteriaceae > Sulfotelmatobacter. Next base: position 215,728 of record CAWDGL010000004.1, on the reverse strand, counting down.
TTGTCGACCCACTGCAGCGAGTAGTGATTATCTTTGTAGAGATTGATCAGAATGAAAAGCCTTCCACGAGGCGCCATCACGCGAAAGAGTTCCATCAACGCCCTGTCCTGATCGGCGTAGTAGTAGAACGACTCCACAGATAAAACTTTGTCGAAGAAATTTTCCTCCCAGGGAATCTGCTGCGCCGATCCCCAGACGTAGAGAATATTCTCGAAATCTTTCGACGCTTCGCGCGCCTGGCGCACCATTTCATCGGACACGTCGAGTCCGACCACCTGGCCGAATCCCTCTGGACCTTCACCCACAAGCCGAGCCAGTAGTCGTGTCGCCCATCCAGAGCCACAACCCAGATCGAGCACGCGCTCACCGGCGCGCAAGTTCATCAAGCGAATGGTTTTTTCAGTGATGTCCAGGTGATGGCGCTCCATTTTCGCGCCTTCGCCAGCGGCGGCCCAGCGGTTGAATTCGTGTTGTAGGTTTTCGTCGGGCGATTGAGGTCTTTGGGTCATGTTGTTTCCGTTCGGGGCTTAAGTCCTACTACACCGATCTCAGCGCCCTGCTTTTTAACAAACGCGTAATACGAGGTTGCTAGAGTTTCTGACACTCGGGGCCGAGGCGTGTTGTAACACAACTTTAATAGAGAGGAACTCAGCATGTCAGGAAAAATTGCGAATACAAATCCCTCCCGTTGGTTGATGAGAGCGATTGCCGGAGTTTCGTTCGCGGCGCTTATTGCGGCGACTCCAGCTCTCGCACAGGGTCCTAAAGACCGCGACCAATCTTTCTTCTGGCCCGGTAATCTCGTGGTCAGCCGCAGCGTGTATGACAATAACCCGAACAACGTGAAGGTTGGCGAAATTCTGCCGCCCAACTGCGCCAGCACCACCGGCGGATGCAGCGCTGCTAGTGGAGCTCCCTATAACGGCACTTACCCGTTCGTCTGGAACAACGACATCTATGATGCCAGCTTCGGAGTCACTTCGAAAATCTTTCTGGACCAGATGTTCCCGTTTGGCTTCGTACTTAACAGTCTGGAGGTTCCCAACAGTTCACAATGGGGAATCAAGAGCGCGAGTGATCAACTGGTGACAAGCTTCAGCTCCAAGTCGGAGCTGGCGCTGAATCTTTCCACCGACAAACACTACCTCACATTTTCCGGTTATGTCTCACCCATCGACGCAATCGACATTTCCAATTCCAACACGCCGGCCGCTGTTGATCCGACGAATCCGGTGGGGGAAAATGCCTATCGGGCCGAAGCGGTGGTCGACCGTTCCGGACGTTTTCAGTTCACGGAAACTAACGCATACAGCGGCAACAATGGCCGCGCCGTGATCTTGAATAACAGTAATGGAGATAATTTCTTTTACACCTCTGGCAATGCCGGAAACGGCAGCAACCCGCAGCCGAATGGCGTGATTTTGGGAGCAGGTACACAAATTATCAGTCCGCTGAATGAGCCGGAAAGCAAGCAGAGTCCCGGAACTCCGACGCCAGTGGGCAGCTTTTCGGTCACGGAACTTGGGGATAAGGCGGACAAGATTGGCAAGGACGACAACTTCCGCGGCCTCACGATTTTCAATAACGTGCTCTATTACTCCAAGGGTAGCGGCAGCAATGGCGTGAACACAGTTTACTTCCTCGATACGACTGGAACCGCGTGTCCGAAGGGCGTCGGGCTGCCGTCGAGTTCGGCGAGTTTGCCAACGTCACCTCTTCCCTACAATCTTGCGACTCTGCAAACCACGGGTCTTCCGAACAATATGTGCATTCTTTCCGGGTTCCCGGAGATTCCCAATAAGACTGCGACCACGACCGCGTATCCGTTTGGAATCTGGTTCGCAAACGCGACCACGGTTTATGTAGCGGACGAAGGGGATGGCTACACCGGTGGAACTGATCTTTACACACATGCCGCTGCGCAAACCACGGCAGGATTGCAGAAGTGGGTTTTCGATTCCTCGACCAATACCTGGAACCTGGCCTACACGCTGCAAACCGGCTTGGCCTTGGGCGAACCTTACTCCATTCGAAACTATCCGACCGGAACCAACGCTGCGACCGGCCTGCCTTGGGCTCCGGCAACGGATGGCCTGCGCAACATCACGGGAGCGGTAGGGCCTGATGGATATGCGGCTATCTGGGCGATCACATCGACTGTTAGCGGCAATGGAGATCCAGGGGCGGACCCCAATCGACTGGTGGTTGTGTTCGATTCTCTATCCAATACCGATCCAGCGGTCGCGGCGAAGGAAAGTTTTTTCACGCTTCGCCAGGCTGACTTCGGTGAAGTGCTGCGTGGGGTTTCGTTTACTCCAGGAACGGACTTCGCTTATTCCCGATAGATCACCGCAGGAATGAGCCGAACGGGGGCCGCTTCATCGGCTCCCGTTTTTATTGGTGACATGTTCAAATTCGTTTCCGCTGCTTCAAGTTCGTTTTCGCGCGGACCGTGCCGGAAGATGCATCTTCATGCTACAGTTCTTTCCTTCATGGCGACGCGTCCCGACGACCCACAACTCGAACCTAATCCCAGTTCCCTTTACTGCCCGAACTGTGCGGAAGAAGTGACGGACCCGCTGACTTGCGGGGATTGCTCTTCGGTGATCTGCCGGCGTTGCGGCACGGCGCTGGAATCGTCGGACGAACTGGGAATGGGATAAATGGAACCCGCTCCGATCCTACCGGCCACCGGCCCAAGCTCCTCTGCTTCAGAAAATCGCCACTTAGAGCCGCCCGCAAAACCTACTTTGGTTCGCGGGCTGGGATTGCTTGATTCCGTGCTTTTGCTGGTCAGCGGCATAATCGGGTCGTCGATTTTTTTGACCGCGAAGGATATCGCCGGACCACTGCCGCAACCGGTGCTTTTTCTGCTGGTATGGGTACTGGGAGCACTCATCTCGCTTTGCGCGTGCTTCGCATTCGCCGAGTTGGGTTCGATGTTCCCGGATTCCGGCGGGCAATACATCTATCTGCGAGAAGCGTACGGAGATCTGATTGCTTTTCTTTACGGATGGATGTTGTTTAGCGTGGCCAACGGGGGATCGATCGCCGCGCTTGCGGTAGCTTCGGCGGCTTATGTGGGGCAAGTTTTTCCAGTTGTATCGCAAGACCACGTGGTAGTCGCATTCGCCGGTGTGGTAATCACGCGCGCGCATTTGTTCGGTTTATTTCTTATCGCTTTCCTCACCTACGTCAACGTGGTTGGACTGCGCTGGGGCGCGCTGCTGCAGAATATCTCCAGTTGGACAAAGTTTACGGCGATGTCTGCATTCGTGGTTTTAGGATTCGCTATCGGAAAAGGTCATTGGTCCAACTTTCGAGCGCATGGAGTTGGGCTGACGATGGGACTGGGACCAACGCAGCTGATCTCCGCGCTGGGCGTAGGAATGATTGCCGTGTTTTGGGCCTATGACGGATGGGTCTACATCACGTGGGTAGCCGGCGAAGTGAAAGAGCCGCGACGAAACGTGCCACGAGCGATGGTTCTGGGCGTGCTCGCCGTCGCGGTAATTTATATCGCGATGAATCTGACTTATATTTATGCGCTGCCGTTGAAGGAAATCGCGGTGCACGAGACTATCGCGCACGCTGCCGCTGCTGCGCTGTTTTCTCCCGGAGCGGCGATGTGGCTGTCGCTTGTGATTGCGATTTCTTGTTTCAGTGCGGCAGCAACCTGCACGCTCTCCGGTGCGCGCGTTTATCTCGCAATGGCGCAGGATGGCGTCTTCTTCAAGCGGATGGCGGTAATCCATCCGAAGTGGCGGACACCGGCGTTCAGCCTGATTGGACAGGGCGTTTGGGCGGCGGCGCTCACGCTCAGTGGACGCTACGACCAGCTTTACACCTATGTGATCTACGGGATGGTGCTGTCGTACACGCTCACCGTGATCGGCATGTTCCTGTTGCGCTGGAAGCGGCCAGAAATTCCGCGGCCGTATCGTTGCACGGGATATCCGTGGTTGCCCGCGATCTATGTTCTTATCGGCACGGCGTGGACGTTGAACACGATCATCACGCGGCCGACGCAGGCGTTTTGGGGAACTGCGATCGTGCTGATCGGGGTGCCGGGATATTTGTATTGGAAGCGGAGTAACCGGCAGGCTGCCTAGATTTGTGTTGACACTCTAGGTTTATGTGGGGATAGCCGCCCCTTCGACTTCGCTCAGGGCAGGCTCTCGGCTGTCCAGCGAGCGAAGCTCGCTTTCCGAGTGTGAGGTCAGCCACGAGTCAAAACCAAGCCGGGCTTTGCCCGGCGGACAGCCGGGGACAGCCGCCCCACATATACATCTACGCGGGCGTGGCCGTTTTTCTCGGCGGATTGAAGAACGGCAGCGGTGTTACTTTTACGTTCGTCTTCAGGCGCATCGCTTCGATCGTGATTTCCATTTGCAGTGAAGTCCCGGGCTTTGAATATTCGGTCTCGATGCTGGCGAGGGCAATCAACTTCTTCAGGATTGGAGACCAGCTGGTGGTGGTCGCTTTGCCGATTTGTTTGTCGCCGGAATAAATGGGAACTGCGACGCGCGAGGCCTGCGTGGGCGCCGCGGGAGTGAGACCGTAGCGGTCGTAGAGTTGCTCGATGTCGGTCCAATCGACTTCGAGGCCGACAAGCTGGCGCGGCACGCCTTTCTTCGCGTCTTGTTGCAATGCGCGTTTGCCGATGAAGTTTTCTTTCTCGAGGTGAACCATTTTTGCGAAGCCCAGTTCGTAGGGTGAGAATTTCTGCGACGGAATAAGCGCCTTCTTGGAACTGGTGTAGTCGACTTCGATGAGCAGTAATCCGGCTTCGACGCGGGCAACATCGAGCGCAAGCATTCCGGCGGCGTGGAGATCGAACTGCTTGCCTTTCTCGGCGAACGCGTCCCAAACTTTCACGGCATCATTCCATGGCATCCAGATCTCGTAACCGAGATCGCCGGTGTAACCAGTGCGAGAGATGTCGACGGGAACGCCAGCGATTTTGCCGCGAGTGACACGAAAGTACTTCAGGTTCGCGATGTCGGTTTCGGCAACGGCTTTGAGCAGCTTGGCTGAGGTTGGGCCCTGGAGCGCAAGCGCGGCTACCTTTTCCGAAATATCCTCAATCTGCACATCCATGTTCAGGCCGTTCTGGCGAAACCAGCGCAGGCTGGGGTCGGCAGCGGTCCAGCGATAGACATTTTCTTCGAGACGCGAGATGGTTCCATCGTCGATGACCTTGCCCTCTTCGTCGCACCAGCAGCAATAAATCACCTGGCCGACTTTTACTTTGTTGATGTCGCGCGTGATGACGCGATTGACGAGGCGTGTCGCGTCTTTGCCGGTGATCAGATACTTGTAGAGCGGCGAAATGTCGATCAGCGCGCACGCATTGCGGATGGCGTTGTACTCGTGCTCGTGATGCACTTCATACACGCTGACCGTGTAGTAGCCTGACCACTCTCGGTAGTTCAGGCTTTGGCAAAGGGGGAATGTTCTCTCGTGAAACGCAGTTCCGATGGGCAAGATGATGGCCTCGTGAATTCAGTTCGAATCGGGATTATAACGCCAGAGCGCTTATCGTAGACGTCATCCCGAGCGGAGCCGCTTCTCAGGCGTAGCGAGGGATCTCCCGAAGTCGGATTTCATGTTCATCCGCCACAGACCCAAAGCTGCAGCCGCAGATCATCGGGAGATCCCTCGTCCCGCGGGAGAAAAACGCGGGCCTTCGGGATGACGCCGCAGCGACCATCTAACAATTGACGCGAGGGTACGATTGAATCTACAGACAAAACCGCGCCTTCCGGATAGAATGTCGATTCGCTTTCTTCATCTATGCGCACGTTCATGCCAAAGCTACGGACTATTCTCACAAGCTGGACTGTCCTTCCCAGCGGGCTGTAATCCGCTCTCCATCCGTTCTTCTCATCGGTGTCATTGCGTTTCCTGAAATCAAAGCTAGGAGCGAAAAGCGAATGGCCGTTTCGAATTCATACGACGTAATCGTGATCGGCGGCGGGCACAATGGCCTGGTCAACGCCGCGTATCTGCAGCGCGCTGGGAAGAAAGTTCTCGTGCTCGAACGGCGGCATGTGCTTGGGCGGCGCGGCATGCACGGAAGAAATTGTGCCGGGATTTAAATTTTCTGTTTGCTCCTACGTCGTGTCGCTGCTGCGGCCGGAAATTATTCGCGACCTCGATCTTCCCCGGCACGGACTGGAAATCCTTCCGCTTGACGGCACGTTTACCCCCATGCCCAGTGGAGATTATCTCTGGCGCGTGAATGATCACGGCAAAACGCATCGTGAGATCGCGCGCCACTCGCGGGTTGACGCCGAAGCCTACGATGAATTCGGCAAGGCGATGCAGGCCATGTGCCGCTTCGTGAAACCGATACTCAGCATGGTGCCGCCTGACCCGACGACGCTGAATCCGCGCGAATTGATGAAGCTATTATTCATCGGGCGCAGATTTCAGGGAATGTCGAGTTACGACAAGTACAACCAAGTGCAACTCATGACCATGAGCGCCATCGATTTTCTCGATCAATGGTTTGAGACCGACGTGCTGAAGGCGACAATGTCAGCATCCGGAATTATCGGTACATTTTTGGGTGTGCGCTCGCCCGGAACCGCGTACGTATTGCTGCATCACTACATGGGGGAGATTGACGGCGCGTTTCGCGCGTGGGGATTTGCGCGCGGAGGAACGGGTGCGATTTCCAATGCGATTGCCGACGCGGCCCGCGAGGCTGGCGTCGAAATCCGCACCCAGTCGGCCATTTCGCAGATCATTGTAAAGAATGGGAAGGCCAAGGGCGTGGTGCTGGCGAATGGCGATGAATTGTATGCGGAGGTAATTTCGTCGAGCGTGGATCCGCGGCTGACGTTCACGCGCTTCATTGAAGCGCAGCATTTGTCCGGCGACTTTCTGGAAGATGTGAACCGTTTCAAGTTTCGCGGCTCTTCGGGCAAAGTCAACATGGCGCTGGACGCGCTGCCCGACTTCAAATGCATGCCGGGACCCGGCGCGCATTTGCGCGGGGCTATTTCCATTTCTCCTTCAGTCGAATACATGGAGCGCGCCTATGACGACGCGAAGTACGGCAACTTCTCCCGCAAGCCGTATATCGACATGGTGATTCCATCGCTGACCGATCCTTCCGTCGCGCCGCCGGGAAAACATGTGATGTCGTGCTTCGTGCAGTATGCACCCTATAAGCTGCGTCCTGGGCTGAACTGGGACGATCAGAAGGAAGCGTTCGGCGACACCGTCGTGAACACCATCGCCGAATATGCGCCCAACATCAAAGACATCATTATTCATAAACAAGTGATCACGCCGCTCGATCTGGAGCGAGAGTGGGGGCTGAGCGAAGGAAATATTTTTCAAGGGGAACTTTCGCTGGAACAACTTTTCTTTTTGCGTCCTGTGCCGGGGTGGGCGCAGTACCGCACGCCGATCAAGAATCTTTATATGTGCGGATCGGCTACGCATCCAGGCGGCGGCATCATGGGCGCGAACGGCCGGCTAGCGGCGCTGGAAATTCTCAAAGACATTAAAGGGGCAGTATAAACATGCCCTCGTCCATGCAAAACATGTCGCGCGACGTCGTCATTATCGGCGGGGGTCACAATGGGTTGGTGACTGCGTTCTACCTCGCCAAGGCCGGTTACAAACCGCTTGTGCTTGAACGTGCCGCGCAGGTCGGCGGAGCAGCGGTTAGCGATGAGTTTCATCCGGGATTTCGTTGTTCGACATTAGCGCACACCGCCGGACCGATTCGCCCGCAGATTGTGCACGACATGCAGTTGGAACGCCATGGACTGAAGTGGATTACGCCGGAAGTTTGCGTGACCGCGCTTTCGCCTGACGGACGAGGGCTTTCGCTTTATCAGGATGCGCAGAAGTCGGCGCAGGAGATTGCGACATTTTCGCAGAAGGATGCGGCGAAGTATTCCGAATTTCAGCAATCACTGGGAAAAATCAGCAAGGTGATTGGCGAGGCGCTGGCGACCACGCCGCCCGACATCGACAACCCGAGCCGCGGCGATTTGTGGAGCATGCTGCAAACCGGGCGGGCGATTCGCAAACTGGGAAAGAAAGATATGTTTCGGCTGCTGCGCTGGGGGCCGATGGCAGTCGCCGATTTGGCGGCGGAATATTTTGAAACGGAATTGTTGCGGGCCGTAATCGCGGCACGTGGAATATTTGGAACCTTCCTGGGCCCATGGTCGGCGGGCAGTGCGCTGGTATTGCTGATCCGCGCGGCCGCCGATCCTCATCCCGCAGGCTCTGCTTTTTTTGCCGCGGGCGGTATTGGATCGATTACGCAGGCCATGGCGTCTGCTGCGCAGGCCGCGGGCGCGGAGATTCGCACGGGCGCGGAGGTCATTGAGATTGTGGTGAAGGAAGGCGCCGCGACGGGCGTGGTGCTTGCCACGGGCGAAGAAATTCATGCGAAGGCAGTCATTTCCAACGCCGACCCGAAACGCACGTTGCTCAAGCTGACGGACCCGACGCATCTTTCTCCGGATTTCGTGCAGAAGTTGCAGCACTATCGCGGAAATGGGACGGTCGCGAAAGTGAATCTCGCGCTCTCTGGACTTCCCAAATTCACGGCGCTAAATGGCAAGCCCGAGGCGCTCAAGGGCCGCATGCACGTCGGAAATGAAATTGATTATCTGGAGCGCGCATTCGACGAATCGAAGTACGGAAACTTTTCGCGCCAGCCCTATCTTGAAATCACAATTCCTTCGCTGACCGATCCGACGCTCGCGCCTGAAGGCAAGCATGTAATGTCGATTTACATGCAGTATGCGCCGTACAAATTAAACGGCGATTGGGAGCAACAACGCAATGCGCTCGGCCAGACAGTGGTGCAGACACTCGCGCAGTATGCGCCAAATTTGCCGGAGCTGATTCTGACGCATCAGATCATCACTCCGCTCGATCTGGAAGAAAAGTATGGACTCACGGGCGGACAAATTTTTCACGGTGATCTCGCGCTCGACCAATTCTTCACTATGCGTCCGCTGCTGGATTGGGCGCGTTACCGCACTCCCATTCAGAATCTGTATTTGTGCGGAAGCGGAACGCATCCCGGCTCCGGTCTAACCGGAGGATCCGGCGCGAATGCGGCGCGGGAGATACTCAAGGAACTAAAGAAGTAGTTGCGTGACCTTGATGGCGCCGGGTCTCCGGAACCTTTAACGGAAGATCTGACTTTTTGTCTTTGAGAAATTGGGCTACGTATTTTTGCGAACGGCCCGCCTGTTTCAGGAAATCTGCTACTTCCTCGCGTCTCACGTAGCCGTCGGCGCCGTCGAATAGAGAAGCCGCAGCGTCGTGCCAATTTTCAAAGCCGCCCTCCAGATTCTCCTGGAACTCTTGATCGCCATGTAGCTCGGGGTGCGACTTGTACGTGTTCACAAGCTGTCGAGCAGTTCGTATCAGCAAGCGGCGATACTGATCATGGAACCATTGGCGAATACGATTTGCTTCGCCCGGTTCGGCGGCTTGGCCGTGTTCAAGTTCCAGCAGTCGTGAATAGAGTCCAGGCTCGTCAACCTGCATTTTCAGCCAAACAATCTCATGCAAAAGGGTGGCAAACGATTCGTCATCGTCGACTGCGCAATCATCCAAATGCTGACTCATGGCCGCAATCGCATCTGCGTCCGGCATGACGGTGAGCCCGTCATCGTAGTCGCAATTGTGAAAATGAATCAGCCGATTCTTCCAGTCGAGGTTATCGTGCACTGCGATCTCAACCTCATCGGAAGCAAAGTGCCTTTCTGCATTTTCAAATCGCTCTGAGATTTCCAGATCGAACGCTAGGATCGCTTTGATTTTGTACTGTCCGGCATAGGCTGGAAACGGTTCTCCGAGAGTAACGACGTGCCAAGCAGGCGCAGCCGACTGCTGTGAGGGTAGTTGAGTCGAGATCGTTCCACACACTCCGCGGGGTTTGGGAGGAAGATCTCCGGACTGGGCGTCTAGCCACGCGGTCTGATCCACGCGGTCTGCGGTCAAGCGGCCGCCCGCCGAAATTGGTTCTGCGCGAAGCACCACCGCACAGGGCACGAGGTATCGTTCGGTTCCCGATGCGACGCAAGCTGCTTCAAGTGCAATCGGTTCACCGAGGTGAAACGATGTCGTGCCGTCTACGGGTCGTAGCAAAATACGCATGTCTTGTCCCAGGCAGCTTGTGCCGCCGAGAATCGCAATCAAGCACAGAATGCTCATTCTTACTTGTTGAGGCATATGAGGCGGCGAAGAAACTTCAGCCGCCACCATCGTACCCCGCGCGCTCCTGCTTGCGAAATGACACTGGTTACCGAGCGACCAAACGATGGTTACCCTTCAATATTGAGTCGTGAGTACCGATACACACGCTCGTTAATCAGAATTCCCATCGCTGGTCCGAGTACACCGAAGGCTCGGGCGCGAATGCGGCGCGGGAGATTTTGAAAGAGCTCAAGAGATAGTGGCTTCGACCTACGCGAATTGCTTCTCTCGCGGAGCGTCCGCTGAAAACCCGCGTCCGTCCTGGTTAACCCGGAAGGTCATGTCCTTCTGCGGACATCCTTTCCCTCGAAAAAAGACACTCCGGTGGTAACTTGCGCCGTAAGTTACTTTTCATTTTTACTTAAGACTTCATAGGCATTTAGACGGAATTCTGCTCTCGGGGGCGAGTTTGGCCGAAGATCTTCGGTTTGAATTGGCTATTTTGGCGACGGTGCAGGGCTTCTACCAGAAGCTCATGCGAGATGCGCTGGGCGGCGATGTGCCCATCCCGAGCGGTCTCGACGAAGAGGCACTGCGCCAGTCAGAGCACGAATTGCCGACGACGTTGTCGCGCATGTACCGCTGGCTGCACATGCTGGATATGGCAATCACTCCGGCCATGGTGCGGCAGGCGCTGACTCCAGAAACGGATTCGGAAGTGGCCGAGGCTCTGCTGCGATATTTTGTGCGGCGGCGAGAACCCAGCGACGTAAACCGCGACAAGACCGATCTGATCGCAACATTTCTCTATCGCCATCCTCGCGTGCCCGGGCAATGGCAGCAAAGTGGTTACGGACTGGACGGTGCGCTGCCGCTTTCACCTTTCGAAATCGCACTGATCGAAATTCTTGCCGACACTGACGTGCCCTCGTTGCCTGAGGAACATGTGCAACTGCTGCGGCGATTCGATCCTCTGCGCGAGGAGATTGCACGCTTTCGCGACTTCAACGCGTTAATCGATTCCGGCATTATTGGGCGAGTGCGCGAATTGAAGCAGTGGCTGGATGCATCTTTTTATCACCCTGGAGTGCTGGCGACGGTTTCTGCGTACAACGCTGCTTTCGGAAAACGATTCGACGATCTATTTGCCAAGGCTCTGACCGAAATCAAAACCTTTGGACAGGCGCTGGAAGAAATGGGCGGAACGATTCTTACCACCGTCGACGGCGTGGAAGTCACGGTCGATCACGTGGCGGCGATCGAAGAGCAACAACTGCTGCAGGCCGATTACGGCAGCGCATTTGAAAAGTTTCGCCGGGTCTCAAAGCTGAAAAAGGAATTGGACCGTCGTCCGCCGATCCGCAGAGCGCTGATGACGCCGGCTGGCAAGACGTCGCGCGCCACCGGCGGTGCAGCGGCAGCGCCCAAGGCAGCCCGAACGGCAGCAAAACCGGCTGCGGTTGCACTACCCATATTTCAGCCGCCAGCGGTCACCGCGCAGCAGATTTCGGCGGAGGAAAGCAAGCTGCGCCGCGTGGAAGAATCGATTCGAGTGTTTGTGCGCGTCGCCGACCCGAAATATCGCCAGGTTGTGCCCATGCGATTCTTCAACCTGACGTTGACGGTTGCCGAGGCCGACTCTTACGGAGCGCCGTATTTGGAAGAAAAAAGTCTGCGAGCCGATGTGGCGCGGACATTGATTCGGATGGTCTCGATTTCTGCCCGCATCAGCACCGAACTCGAAGAACTCAAGCGCACGTCTAAAATGTCGTCGCTTTGGAAACTGCACGCCGACGCGGTGGTCGTGTTGCTCGACATGGCCAGCACGTCCACCGAAGACGCAGGCAGCGTGGCCAAAGTGGCCGAGCAAAACGAACCCGGCGCCGCGCGGGCGATCCACGAATCGGTCCAGAAATTACGCAACTACGCTGACATCGCCGTGCGAACCCTCGCCAACGTCAGCTAAGAACTTCAGCTTTTTAACCTAACCATACGCCGGCTTAACCGTCCAACCCTTATCCGACAGCTCCGCGCCTTGCCAAGGCGAAGAGTCCCGCACTCGGCACCGCGAACGGGGGCCAATGAATGGAAAAAAAGACGGAACACCGCAGACACCTAAGCGATTATTGGACAAACACACTGCAGGATGTCCGTTACACCTTCCGCACACTCGGCCGCGACCCCGGCTTTACCGTCGTATCCGTCGCAATTCTGGCGCTTGCTATCGGAGCCAATGTCGCCGTCTTCAGTGTGGTCAACACTCTACTCTTGCGCCCGCTGCCTTTTCCCAACGCGCAGGAACTGGTGTGGATCGCTCCACCGCCCGCCCCCTGTGGGCTGTCCTGCGCGACCTACACGGCGGACGCTTACGATGAATTTCGCGCGCAGAGCCGCACCTATCAGGACGTGACTGGATACGAGGCATTTACTACTCCGGATAATCTTCGTCTTAGCGGTCGCGGTGAGCCTCAGCCGGCAACCGGCATCGAAGTCATCGGCAACTTTTTTCAGGTTCTTGGCGTGCAGCCCGTCATGGGACGGCTTTTCACGCCCGACGAGGCTCGGGGCACATCACCCGTCGCTCTGCTGACCAATGCTTATTGGCGGCGCCAATTCAATGCCGACCCAGGCATCGTGGGCAAGGCCATCGATTTGAACGGAAGTCCACATGACACTGGTCCGGTGACGGTTGTGGGCGTGTTGCCGGCAAGCTTCGACTTCGGCGCCGTGTTTTCGCCCGGGGCCAAGGTTGATCTTTTCATTCCGCTCAACCTGGACTTTGAGCGCAACTGGGGAAACATCACCACATTGCTCGGACGCTTAAAGGCCGGCGTCACTGTGGCTCAGGCGCTCGATGACGCCAATCGCGTTGCGCCCAACATTTATTTCAACGTGAAATATCCCGACACGCTGGGCCGCTACAAAGGCGATCTCATTCCTGTCCCGCTCAAGGATTACGTTACGGGCAAGCTGCGCCGTTCGCTGATTGCTTTATGGTTCGCGGTAGCTGCGATTCTGATGATTGCCGGCGTGAACCTCTCGAACCTGCTACTGGCCCGGGCCGCCGCACGCGCCAAGGAATTTGCCGTTCGCGGCGCGCTCGGGGCAAGCCGGGGCCGTATCGTGCGCCAGTTGCTCATGGAGAGCCTGGTACTCTCGATCGCGGGCGCGGCTTTCGGATTAGGACTGGCACTCATGCTGATCGCCTGGCTCACTGACCAGGGATCTCTGGCTCTGCCGCTTCTCAACACGCTGCGGGTCGATAGCCAGGCGCTGGGTTGGACCGTTCTGATTGCCGTCTTCACCGCCATGATTTTCGGATTGCTTCCCGGACTCAGGATAGCGAGTGGAAATCTGCAGGAGGTGCTGAAGGATTCCGGCGCAGGCGCCGGCTTGGGCCGAAAGCACGAGCGTGTTCGAGCCGTGCTGGTCGTCTCTGAGATTGCTCTGGCATGCGCGCTGCTGGTGAGCGCAGGGCTACTGCTGCGCAGCTTTGTCAAGGTGCTGGACGTGGATCTCGGGTTCCAGCCGGACCGCGCTGCCTCGATACAAGTAACGTATGACGACAGCGCACCCTCCGCCGACGCACGTATTGCCAAGCGAAGCGCCATCTTCCAGCAGATTCTCGCACGCACCAGTGCGATACCGGGCGTGGAAGCTGCGGGAATTGCCGATTTTCTTCCGCTCGGACCCAACCGCGAATGGGATACTCCGGTGCCTCAGGGAAAAACCTTTGCTCCCGGTCAACTGCCCGACCCGCTCGTGTATGTGATTACGCCGGGATTCATCCGGGCCATGGGCATTCGACTTCACGGGCGCGACTTCACATGGGCGGATGGGCCACATAGCGAGAAAGTTGTGCTTATCAACGCATCCGCGGCTCGCGTTTACTGGCCGGGCGAAGATGCGGTGGGCAAGATTCTTATGCGCGACAAAGAAGAGGACCACGTTGTCGGCGTCGTCGACGACGTGCACGAGGAGAGCGTGGAAGGCGGAGCAGGCTCGCAAATCTACTACCCGGCGCTTCAGCAACAGCCAGACTGGGCTCAACTGGTCGTGCGTACCGAACTGCCGCCCGCGGCGCTCGGCGCGAGCGTGCTTCACGCGCTGCGGGAACTGAATCCCGATCAGCCGGCCGCCGAGTTCCGGCCGATACGGGCTATTGTGAACCGCGCCGTCTCGCCCCGGCGTTTTTTCATGATTCTGGTCGCCGCTTTTGCCGGACTGGGCTTGCTGTTGGCGACGCTCGGTATCTACGGCGTCATCTCTTACTCCGTGACGCGCCAAAGGCCGGAGATCGGAATACGAATGGCGCTGGGCGCGACTACCGGCCGAGTGCAGCGCCAGGTACTCGGGACCACGATGCGATTGGCGCTCGCAGGAATGGCGCTGGGCACGTTGCTCGCGGTGGGGGTGGCGAAAATTATTTCGTCGCTCTTATTTGCTACATCGCCGTGGGATTTGCCGACATATCTTGGAATGGCTTTCGCGCTACTGCTGGTAGCGGCCGTCTCCGGCTACATTCCCGCTCGGCGCGCCTCGTCGGTTAATCCCATGGAAGCGCTGCGCAGCAATTGAGATTGTCGCTCGCACTTTCGGTGCGGGTTTAAGGTTGTGCCATGCCGATATTGCCGTGAAGACGCTCGCCCCCGAGAAGATACTGCTTGTTGCGGCCGCAATTCCGGTCTGTGTTGTGCGATGAATTACGGCGTGCGTACCTGTTGTGCGAGTTCCCGGCCCAGCATCTTGAAGTGACCCACATTCCAGGTATACAAAACGTCGGCCTTGGCCTTTAGGGCACAAGCCGCAATCAGGCCGTCGTACACTGCTCCACCTACAATTGCCATCCCGGCGATGCGGTGGATAGCGGCGAGATACTCATCTCCGTCGAGCCATACCAACGTAAGTCTGCGCTCAATCTCGTGCACGAGCAGAGCCGCAGATTCAGCGCTCAGGCGCTGCTTTCCTGGGTACCGGGTCAGCGTCGAGTACACTTCGGCCAGACTGTGCGCGGCACAACCGGCGTTCTTAGGGCTGGCGGCAGCAAAAGCGGCGAAGCTGCGAGCATGGTGAACATGATCTGGCAGGAGAGCCGGCACCAGCACGGAACTGTCGAAGAACCATCTCACCGTCGCTTCTTTCGTCGCGCGACACGTGCGGGGCGGTTGCCCAGAAAGCTAAGTTCGCGCTCGCGGCGGATCTGCCGCAACACCTCATTCGTAGCTTCCGCGGAAATCGGCTCCCCCGTGCTAAAGACCCAGATCCCCTGTTTCTTGTGCAACCCCGCTTTGCCGCGGCGCGGACGAAGCACGATGCGATCTTCCGAGCTTTCCAGTTCCAGCGAATCGCCAGGCTGAAGCTGCATTTCGTCGCGAACCGGCTTGGGCAAAACGACTCGGCCGGCTTTGTCCAGGGTGAGGGTGGTGGTCATAGATGTAATTATACAGTGGCATTTGGCATTCTAAAATGCCATTCCACAGTCCACTTCGATTGGCCGTCGGTTCAGAATGTCTCTCGGGCTGCCCCTCCCGACTCGGTTCCGTGTGAGAAGAAGTTGCGGCGCGGATGGAGGCCGCGCCCCTTCAAGGCGGGGAGCAACGATCGCCGCGGTGCGGTCAGATGCCGGGCTTTGCCCGGCGGACAGCCGATGGCGGCTGTCCCCACATGGAACTGATGGCTGATAGCTGACGGCTGACGGCTAGTTGATGTCGAACTGCTGCTGATGCACTGCCGCATCGCTCTTCACGATGATCGTGCGCTTGGTCAGTTCTTCCATTTCGTTCAGCAGGCGGCCATTGTTCGATTTCAACTCTTTCGCAACGTCGGGATGCACGCGCAGCATTACGTCTTCGTGTTCGAGGTGCTTGGCGATCTTGCGCATCTCCACGTAGATTTCGTTGCAGACTGTAGTGACAGACTTCACATAGCCAGTGGACTCGCAATACGGGCACGGCGCGCCGATGGTGCGTTCGAGCGACTGCTTCACGCGCTTGCGGGTGATGGCGACCAGGCCGAAATCGTTGAACTGCAATGTTTTAGAGGGAGCACGGTCGTGGCGAAGTTCTTCTTCCAGGGCTTGCATCACGCGCTGGCGGTTGCGGCGCTCATCCATGTCGATGAAGTCGATGATGATGATGCCGCCGAGATCGCGCAGCCGGATCTGGCGCACGATTTCTTTAATCGCGTCAACGTTGGTTTTTACGATCGTGTCTTCGAGACGCGCGGTCTTGCCGACATATTTTCCGGTGTTGATGTCGATCGCGACCAGGGCTTCGGTCTGGTTGATGACGATGTAACCGCCGCTCTTGAGCCAGACTTTTGATTTGAGCGCCTTGTTCATCTCTTCGGCGAGGCCGAATTGCTCGAACAACGGCGTTTCTTTCGTATAGAGCTTTACGCGCTTGACCATGCCCGGCTGAAAACGGTTGAAGAAACGCAGGACGCGTTCGTACTCCGGCTCGGTATCGACCCAGATCACGCTGAAGTCGGAAGTGACCTGATCGCGCAGGACGCGCTCGACGACATTCAGATCGTGATAAATCAGCGCCGGTGGTTTCGAACTCTCGGCGCGATTCTTGATGTCCTGCCACAAACCTTTCAGGAAGCGAATATCGGCACGAAGCTCCTCTTCACTAGCGCTCTGCGCGGCGGTGCGGACGATGAAGCCTCCGTGGCCGTTTTCGCGCTCGCTGAGGATGATGCGCTTCAGGCGCTGGCGTTCTTCCTCGGAAGAAATTTTGCGCGAAACGCCGGTGTGGTTCACCGTGGGCATGTAGACCAGGAAGCGACCCGGCAGCGCGATGTGGCTGGTGATGCGCGCGCCTTTCTTGCCGATGGGTTCCTTGGCAATCTGCACCAGAATTTCCTGGCCTTCTTTCAGCAGGTCGCTGATCAAGGGAACCGGAGAATTCTCGCGACGGCGGAAACGGCGTCCGCCTCCACCTCGACGCTGACGGTCTCTCGGGCCACCTTGGCGGTCGTAGCCGGGCCGTGGCCTCTGAGTGCGTTGCGTATAACCCGCGGTTCCAGAGGGGGCGCGAACTTCTGCTCGCGCGTCGACGGTGCCGTTGCCGCGAGCCTCAGCGTCGAGCGCGGCTTCCGCTTGTGCCTGAGCCTCTTCGAGCTCGAGCTCCTCGCTGTCGTCTTCGCCTTCGGCAGGAGCGGCCTCCGCGGCATGCGGGTCGCCGGAATCTGCGATCGACGCCATGTGTATCTCGGAGACGACTTCGCGGGCCTCGGTGTTTAAGTGCGGTTGTCCGGCCGCATGGGTCTCCTCCTCAAACTCTTCATAACCTTCATCCGAAGAAGACTCGTAACGTAGCGCGTCCACTTCTTCTTCGTCGATGGTTTCCTCTTCCATGGTGCCAGGGGCAGCGAACGCTGGAGCTTGTTCTTCGCGCAGAGAAGATGCCGGCTCATCAATTTCTTCGCGGGCCGACACAGAATAGTGGCTTTCCTCTTCTTCCCGTTCCCGGTGCGATTCCGAATGTCCGGGTTCACGAACTTCTTCTTCGTGTTCGCCAGCAACTTCCTCAACCAGTCCGGACTCGCCGGGCCAGCCCAAAGCGGGCACGCTCGCGGGTTCAGGATTGCGGAATTCCTGATTCCAGTCCGCTGAAGTCGAGGCGGATTCTTGATGCCCCGGCTGCTCGCCATGTTCTTCGTGGACGACGCGAATGTCTTCGTGTTCCTCATGAAGGGGCTCGGCAGCCGAATCTGCCGTAGCGGCAAAAATGGGCTCATCTTCAGGAAAAGTCGCGGCTACCGGCGCGATGGATTCCTCAGAAGCCTGCGACGCCCGACTGCGAGTTTCGGCAGCGTGAGGCTGAGGTGCGGCCGGTGGCTGCGCCCAGCGTTGGTACTTGGAGATCGATTCGCCCGGCAAGAGGATGGGCTGGTATCCGGGCGGCGGCCCAGAGGGCTGATTTCGGCCGGAATCCGCGCGGGAAGTGCTTTCGGCAGGACGCCCGAATCGCGCCTCAGGAGCACGATCTGGAACGCGGTCGGAAGTGCGGTCTGGGCTTCGTTCTGGACCCCGATCAGATCCTCGATCCCGTCCATCACCTCGCCCGTCTCTGCGGCCACCGCGACGTCGCCGGCGTCCACGCCAGCTTCCGCGTTCGCGGTTCTGCGAGTCGGCGCTGTCGGTGGATTCTCCGGCAGGAGCCGGTTGCCCTTCAGTGAGGATATCGTCTTCGAAGGTGCCCTCGTCGGTGACCTGCGCCATCTCGACTTCGGGACTGGTTGCATCTTCCGATGCCCCGGCAGTCTCGGCCTTGGCTGGTTGCTGGCGTAAATCCTGCACGCTGCGGTTGGCGGGAACGACATCGGTCAGATCGTCGTCGTGCTCCTCCAACTCCATAAAGTCAGAGACGTACAGGAAGGCGTCGCGCTCCAGGCCGATGTCGACAAAAGCCGACTGCATGCCGGGCAGCACGCGCGTAACGCGTCCTTTGTAGATAGAGCCGGCTAATGTGTATTCATTCTCGCGCTCAAGATAGACTTCCGCGAGCAGATCGTCTTCCACCAAGCCCACTTTGGTTTCGTGAGGGGTAGAAGAGACAAATAATTCCTTGTTCATCAAACACTCCGGTCCCGCCCGCTTTCTTAGCGGACGAGGTTCACCGGGGCGGAGTCAGAAGAGGTACGGGAGGAAAAAACGAAGAGCGTCGCGATGCCGCCCCGAACCGGGGACAGACCTGGCCAGAGAGTTCTTCTCTAAGTCGAGTCCGCTGCGCAAGCTTGGGAATCTTTTGCACTAATCTCGCTTTCACTTCTGCCGGGGTTTGTGACCGCACTCTCAGACCCTATTGGGTCGGGGGGCCGTTCCCTGCCCGGCTGCTCAACTTCAATCCTTCCCGGCCTTCGACTGCTCGACTGGCCGGTGAAATGCCCTCTTTACGCGAGGGCGATCGATATTTTTTGGGGCTGCGCCTCCAAGCGCAGCGAACTGCTTCCTGCCGTCTTCCGGTTCCTGAACCGGCTACTTCTTTTGAACCCTGTTCGTCTGAACCTGTTTGAGCTAGCCGGCTCTGCTTACTCACCCATCGTTACTGACCAGCTAGTTTACGAAGCGGCGCATGCGGACGTTCATCACCATCCCCAGCGCCAGGAACATGAACAACACGGAAGACCCACCATAACTCATGAGCGGCAGAGGTATTCCGGTAACCGGCATAAAGCCAACTACCATGCCGACATTGACCAGGATATGGAAGCTAAGCACAGCCACCACACCCATCACCACGAACGTCCCAGCGCGGTCGGGCGCTGTTTGCGCGTTCTGGGTCAAACGCATCAGCACAATGAAGTATAGCAGCAGAATCCCCAGAGCGCCTACGAATCCATGTTCCTCGGCGAAGGCCGCGAAAATGAAGTCCGTTTGCGGAACCGGGAGGAACGCACCGTGAGTTTGCGAGCCTTTGCCGCCCCAAAGGCCTCCTGAACCCACGGCGATCTTGGATTGCTCAACTTGGTACCCCGACCCCTGGGGATCGAGTTCGGGGTCGGCAAAACTGGTCAGGCGCTGCTTCTGGTAGGTTTTTAGAACGTGCACCTTGGGGACGAAGAACACCGCCCCGACAGCGGCCGTTGCGATCAGGGCAACAACCAACCCCTGCCTCCACTGGAGCCCTCCGAGAAAGACGCCAGCTGCGACAATTGGGAGATACGTCAAAGCCGTACCTAGATCCGGCTGTTTGAGCACCATCAGCATGGGAATGCCGACGATGGCCCCAGCCTTCATGAAATCGGTCCACGAGAGCTCGCGCTGGCGCATGTCGGCAAAATATTTCGCGATGGCGAGAATCAAGATCAGCTTGACCCATTCCGAAGGCTGAAAGTGGTTGCCGCCGGGCATCTTGATCCAGCGCTTGGCCCCAAGATATTTCTGGCCGAAGATTAAAACCGCCATCAGAGAGGCGACCGCGGCAATATAGAACCAGTGAATCTGATCGAGCAATGCCTGGTAATTCACCAGGCTCATCAGAAACATCGCGCCCACGCCAGCCCCCACCCAGTAAACCTGGCGAATATGCGCTCCGGCAAACTTCGTGTGCATGGTGGCGCTGTGGATCTCCATCACGCCCATGCCGCAGATCATGAGCACGAAGATCAGCAGAATCCAGTCGAAATCGCGATATGAAACGTAGCGTGCCATAAAAACAGCTTCTAGCTCTTAGCTTCTAGCTTCTAGCTTTTAGCTTTTAGCTTTTCTTTTAGCTCTTAGCTCTTTCAGTTCTCAGTTCTCAGTTCTTAAAAACGTTGTCGTCCTGAGCGAAGTTGTCAACCGCGAAGCGGATGACAACGCAGTCGAAGGAACCCTGTTACAAATACATAGTTGGCTTGCTGCACTTCTCCCGCGATCCGTAACCAAATCATCAGCGCAATCCCGGCGCGGCTGTTGCCAGCGGCATCGGCTTCTTCGGCAGAGCGAGAACGAATCGTCCCCCAGCTAGCTTTTCTTTATCGCCGTCAGAGTCCGGCTCAGTCCATAGGCCGCCGATATCGATGGTCCCGTTACTCTTTGGTTTTTCCACCATCTTCGTCGGTGTGCGGCGTTGTTTCTCGACATAGGCCTTAATCACCTGCGTCGCCAACCGGGCCGCCAGTTTACCGTGCTCGCCGCCCTGAAACAGAACGCAGACCACTACGTCGGGATTGCGCCGGGGCGTGAATCCTACGAACCAGCCGTTCTGCGCCAGATCTTCGTTGTTCTTGAACTTTGCGCGCGTCGCCAGCGAGACAATTTGCGCAGAACCCGTCTTGCCCGCAATTTCGATTCCTGGAACGGCAGCCATCGGCGAGGTCCCTCCTGGCAGAAGCACCTTGACCATCGCGTCGGTGATGTAGTTCCATCCATTGGGATCAATGGGAACGTTCTTCACTTCGGTATAGTGTTGCGCCTCGACGTAGCCTGGTGGCATATCGGTGGGATTAATGACGTGCGGCACGACCATCCTCCCGCCCATCGAAATCGCGCTGATCGCCCGCAGCAACTGCACCGGCGTGATAGCGATGGCGCCCTGCCCGATGCCGACTGAAATGGTTTCGCCGGCGAACCACTTCTGTTTGAAGTTACGAATCTTCCATTCTTCCGACGGCATGATGCCACTAACTTCGTTGGGCAGATCGATTCCGGTTTTTTGGCCTAATCCCAGATCGGTGGCGTATTTCGCGATGCGGTCGATGCCAAGTTTTTCCGCGAGCGTGTAGAAGAAAACGTCGCAAGATTGGTAGATCGCCTTCTCGAGATCGACCTCGCCGTGACCGCCTTTCACCCAGCACCCGAAACGACGGCCGTAGAACTCCGCACTGCCGGTGCAGTTGACATGAAGAGTCTGCGCGATCCCTTCCTGCCATCCAGCGACCGACATGATAATTTTGAAAGTCGACCCGGGTGCCAGCTGCGCCTGTATGGCCTTGTTCAACAGCGGCTTGTCCGGATCGGTGACCAGCTTGTTCCATTGATCGCGCGACACGTGCACCGCAAAATCATTGGGATCGAACGTCGGCCCGCTGACCATGGCAAGAATTTCGCCGGTGCGTGGGTCCATCGCCACGATGGCTCCATTTTTTCCTGCCAACGCCTCTTCCGCTGCAATCTGCAAATCGATATCGATCGTCAATCGAAGTTGTTTGCCCGGAATCGCATCGGTCTCGCCCAGCCGCCCAACTTCGCGTCCATGGCTGTCGACCAGAGCCTGGCGCGATCCGTTGGTGCCCATTAACAGGTTGTTGTACTGGCGCTCGACTCCAGAAATGCCGACCACATCGCCCGCGTTGTAGAGCTCGAACTGTGGCTGGTTCAGCATGTCTTCGCTGACTTCACCGACGTAACCGATCAGGTGCGCCATGAATCCATTGCGCGGATACAGGCGGCGATGCGACATGATCGTGTCGAGTTCCGGCAACTCGTTGCGATGCGCTTCAATGAATTGCAACTCGTCGGGAGTAATGTCTTCCTTCAGGAAAATCGGCTGGTATTGTGGCAGTGACGCGAAGCGGCGAATGCGCGCCCGCACTTCGTCGGGATCAAGATGCAGCCCTTGCGCGATGAGATCGGCATCGCCGGCCAGATCGCGCGAAGAATCGCGCATCATGAGTGCGGAGAACGAAGGATAGTTATCGACAATCGTGCGCCCTTCGCGGTCCAGAATTTTGCCGCGAGGCGCCAGCACCGGCACGTTGCGAATGCGATTTTTTTCCGCCGCCAGAGAATAGAAATCGCTCTGCATCACCTGCAAGCGCCACAGCCCATAGGCCAGCACCAGGAAGATGCCGAGGATGATGTATTGCGCCGCCGTCAGGCGCATGGCGGAAACTTTGTCGTCGCGGCCCAGCATCGCTTCAGTCCTTGGTCGTTCGTCGTCGGTCGTTCGCCGTCGCGTCGTTTGTCGATGGCGTGAAGTGTTGTTTTATTGTAAGCCGGAATGAATTCTTGGCGCGCTCCAGCTGGTGACCAAAGTCATACTCTCATTGCCGCTTGTCGCCGCAAAGTTGTCCGCCTGCCAACGACGAACGACCATCGACCAACGACTGCTTTCACGTTCTTTGCTTAAATTTATCGAGCACGAAGTACAGCACCACTCCCAGGAAGGCGTTGGCCAACCCGGCGAGAATTCCATGTGGCCAACTCCAGGTCTGGGTCATGTTCACTAGCCCACGGGCTACGGTGAAATAGACGGCGGCGTGTACCAGATAAAATCCCAGCGTCACCAGAAAGCGCGCGCCAGCGTTTTCCACGTCCAGTTTCACTCCAAGAGATGAGGCTCCGTAGCCGACGACCGTTTTCGCAATCCCGTAGATTCCAATCGGATTGTGGCCCAGCATGTCCTGCGCCAGGCCGATGCAGGCGCCGGTAATCAGGCCAGAAATCGGATTGCGGCGCGCCATAGCGAAAAAGATCGTAACCAGCAGCGGCAGATCGAAATAAACCGCAAACCAGGGAAACCGCAGCGGCACAAAGGCCTGAATGAATAAGGCCAATAATGGAACGCCGACCGTTACCGGAATACTGAACCGGTAGACCTCAACCTGCTCCCCCGATGTGTAGGTAATGGGCACGCTAGTGTGGGCTATCGTCATCCGCGGGCTGCGAGGCAGATTGCGAGGGAGTGGATGAGGACGATGGAGCGGGCTTCGGCTTCGTGCTGGTAGAACTGGCGCGGGGTGAGTTTGTTGGCGAATTCGGCTGAGAGGCCTCGGGTGCGATCGAGGGCGCTCCTGCAGAACTGGTGGACTTTTGGGCGACCGAAGTGGGAAGCACCGCAGATGGAGGTACAGAAGAAGGACGGACGGTGCCCGAGACCGGCGGTTTCGCTGGCGTCTGCGTTGGCAACGTTCCGGCAGCGCCACTTGAGTCCGAGGGATTCTTGGCGGCCTTCGCAGGAACGGCTGCATTGTTGCTGGCGGCGCCCGTCTTCGCGACGCCGGTCTTTACATCGCCTGCCGGTCCTACGCCGGTCTTCACTGTTTCAATCTTTACTGTTTCAATCTTTGCTGTTCCACTTTGTATCGAGGATGGCTTGGTCGCCGCCGACGACGCTGCTGAGCCAGAGGTCGTCAAACTTTGACCCGTTAATCCCTGTGGCTTGGCAGTAACGCCGATTGGCGACTTCGTTTCAGGCTTGACTGCCGCGCTGCTCGCGGTCGCGTGCCCAGAAATACTCTCGGCGGATTTTGCGTCTGCGGCAGGCTTGTCTGGAACCGAGGGTAATCGCTGCGCCAGAATATCGGACGCTCGCAGGTGAACGCCATCCTCGGCTGTTGCCGTTCGCTCCTGCTTCTCCACCAGCACCAGCACTTCCTCCAGTTTGCTGAGGTCGGCAGCCGGCTTGATCTTAATGTTCAGGAACAAATCCCGGCCATTGCTGACGTTGGTCACCGTCCCCACCGGCAATCCCTTGGGAAAGATTTGGTCGCCGCCGCTGGTCAGCACAGTTTCCCCCACCGGCACCTGCTCATCACTCATCACCCGTTCCAGCACGACTTCGCCATTGACGGTTCCACGCAACACGCCCTGCAGGCGCGTCTTCTCAAGCATCGCGCCCACGCCGCTGCTTTCGTCGTTAATCAATAGCACTTGTGCAACGGAGGGATAAACCAGCAGCACTTTGCCGACAATTCCGTCGGACGTCATCACGGCCATGTCCCTCTGGATGCCGGCATTCTCGCCCTTATCGATGTAGATGATGCGGGAGTGGTCGCTGCCGCTGGAGCCGATCACTTGGGCAGCCACAGTGCGCGAGATGAATTGTTCTTTAAACGATAGGAGCGTTTGCAAACGCCGCGCCTGGGCGGCATCGTCGGCCAAGCGGACCTGCTGCAGCCGCATCTGCTCGATTTCGTCCTTGAGCTGACGGTTCTCCGCGCGCACTCCCCGCAGATAAACGTAACTGTGCCAGAGATTGCCGCTGCCGCTCTCGACCCAAACCAGCGCGCGTTCGAAAGGAGTGACTGCACCCACGGCCCAGATGCGGATCAGGCGAGTCTTTTCTTCGTCATTGCCGCTTTTCTTGACTTGGACGGCCAGCCCGAGCACCTGCAGAAACAACACTCCCACAAGAATGATCAGGTTGCGGTAACGGCCGAGGACGGATTCCATAAATCAGGGGTCAGGGGCTAGGGAACTAGGGGTCAGATTTTCTAGTCCCTGCCCCCTAGACCCTGATCCCTGCTTCTTCTACTCTATCGAAATTTTTCTCAGCAGCTTGAAGTCTGAGAGCATCTTGCCTGTGCCCAACACCACGCTGCATAGCGGATCGTCGGCGATCGAAACCGGCAGGCCGGTTTCTTCGCGAATGCGCTTGTCGAGATTCTTCAACAATGCGCCGCCGCCGGTCAGCACGATACCGCGATCGCTGATGTCGGCTGAGAGTTCCGGGGGCGTACGCTCGAGAGCTACGCGAATCGCATTCATGATGGTGGAAACGCATTCGCTGAGCGCTTCGCGGATTTCGCCGTCATCCACCGTGATTGTTTTCGGCACGCCTTCGATCAAGTTGCGGCCTTTAATCTCCATCGTCATTGGTTTGTCGAGCTGGTGAGCAGATCCGATTTCCATTTTGATCTGTTCCGCCGTGCGCTCACCGATCAGCAAATTATATTTCCGCTTCAGATAATTCATCACAGCTTCGTCCATCTGGTTGCCCGCCATGCGCACGGAACGCGAATAGACGATGCCGCTCAGTGAAATTACCGCGATGTCAGTGGTGCCGCCGCCGATGTCGACTACCATGTTGCCGCTGGGCTCGGTGATGGGCAGCCCCGCGCCAATCGCCGCCACCATGGCCTGCTCGACCAGATGCACTTCGCTGGCCTTGGCGCGATACGCGGAATCCATGACCGCGCGCTTTTCCACCTGCGTAATCTCAGACGGCACGCCAATCACGATGCGGGGATGCACCAGCATCTTGCGATTGTGCGCCTTCTGGATGAAGTAGTTGAGCATCTTCTCGGTGACCTTGAAATCGGCGATGACGCCGTCTTTCATCGGCTTGATCGCGACAATGTTGCCCGGCGTTCGCCCCAACATTTCTTTCGCTTCTTTGCCCACCGCTTCAACTTCGCCGGTGTTCTTGTTGATGGCGACGATAGAGGGCTCGTTAACGACAATGCCCTTGCCACGCGCGTACACGAGCGTGTTGGCAGTGCCTAGATCAATGGCCAGATCGCTGGAGAAAATGCTAAACAGCGACCGTAGGTTGTGACTGCGGGTAGGACTGGAATGATATCCGTTATTTGACATGACAAATGTTCTCGCGTCTTTCGACGTGCTCTTTTTCCGGAACCGGCCGGAGTATTCGATTGTGGCGGAAACAGGGTGCCTTCATTCTACGGGAAAGCTGGCAACCCTGCCCCACCCGAAAGTTCTCTTTCACAACCACTCTACTTCTCCACTGAGCCCGCAACTCACTATGGGATCTACTGAATAATGATCTTCTGCTGCTGCGTGTTCACTCCGCCCTGCGCGGTTTGTGCCGTCACCGTAATCACCGCTTCTCCGGTAGGCAGGGGTGGGGTGAAGTAATGGAACCCCCCGTCTGGATTAACCATCGGCACTTCGCTGCCGTTGACCATGACCCGCGCCCCGGTCTGGGTCTTGCCCGTCACCTCGATCACGTGCCCATGCTGAATGAAAGGGTCCAAATCCAGTTCGATAGCCTCGGTCTGCTTCCCCTTGGAAATGATGGTGAAGCGGTTTTTCTCGCTCTCCACCGACTCTTTTCCCGTCGTATCGTAAGACTGCACCATCCAGTAATAAGCGCCTTCTCCCAGACTGGTGACTGTTACCGCGGCTGTATTAACTTTCTTGTCAACGAGTGTAGAAGAAAAATATGGATTGCGGGAGATACGAAGGCGGTAACCAACTGCATTCGCCATCGGCGTCCAGGAAAATGCCACGTCCTTGGTGGCCTCACCCGCAGAAAACAACGGCGCCATATTGGCGGGGGCAATCGGCGTCGGCGGGCCAATTTCCTTGTCCTTCTCCAGGCGCGATTGTTTTCCCTGGAAACTTACTTTTTCCCAGTTCGCCAATTGCACAGTCTGGCCATTGCGCGTGACCTCGCCAGTTCCTTTTTTCATCAGGATTTCGTGCTGGTCTGACTTGGGATCGTTATGCACCTGGGCGGCCGATTCCGGTGACAGCGAAGCGGTCGCGCCCGCCACAATTACCTGCGATTTCGATCCTTGACTGTAGGTTGCGGTCGAAAGATCCACGGTTCCGGTGCTTACCGCTACGGCCACATTCGTCTGCTGCTGGTCGTTGGCGGAGTTCTCTTCAATCACGATCAGCGAATCCTGTTTCACGGTATAACTGGTGCCGTCAGTGAAGACAACCTTCGCCATACCTTCGGAGCCGGTCTGCACCACATCACCTTTTTCCAATGGGATACTGTAGTCGCCGGTGACCCAACTGTTGCCGTTACTCTTCTTCACCCGCACCGTTCCATCAAGCGCGGTGAAGCGCGCCTGCTGCGCTGTAGAAGTTCCTGATCCAGTCGCCGGAGCCATATTTGAAATGCGCTCCAGCACTTTGCCGGCTGCACTTTCACCCGCTCTCAAACCACTGTCAGTAAATTGTGGAAATGCGACGTGCAGCACAATGAAGAAGATGGCCAGGCCCGCCAGAATCATCAGAACCACGCTGCGGTAAGTGACGGTCGTCCACGCAACATGGATCCCCGGTTTGCGATTATCGGCAGGCACTTTGGACCAAAAACCTCAGTAAATATGCGGTAGATAAAACGTTAGCACAAGCAAAACGGAGGAAACGACACGTAATCAGTTTGGGACGTTACCTTGGTTTTCTGAGGAGTGTACCTTTGTGCCAGATCTGGAAAATCACTCGTCGCCGGTGAAAACTTCCCTTCCGATCAACTATCCTAATCGTCCTAATGCCCGGCACTGCTCCAGCAGTCTCAGCGCCCAACAGTAGTCGCCGATCCTTTGTCGAATCCGGCATGGCCGTGGTCTGGGCAATCGCCTTGGCCAAGCTGCTCTTCCATATCTATTTCAACAACCGCTACGGCTACTTCCGGGATGAATTCGATTACATGTCGTGCGGCGACCACCTGCAGTGGGGATACGTTGACCAGCCTCCGCTCATTCCGTTTCTGATCCACGTCTGCCGTGCCGTGCTAGGAGACTCGCTGCGCAGCATTCGCTTCATCCCCGCGCTGGCATCGTCGTTGCTCGTAGTGCAGACGGCGGTGTTGGCCCGCGAACTGGGAGGGCGCCGCTACAGTGTGTTGCTCAGCGCGGTCTGCGCCGTCATCGTGCCGCAGTATCTTTCGAACGGCAGCCTCCTCGGCACGAACTGTCTCGAACCGAACCTGTGGATGGGCTGCGCCTATTTTTTCATTCTTGCGGTGAAGAAAAATGATCCGCGGTACTGGCTGTGGTTTGGAGTGGTCGCCGGACTCGGCCTGGAGGAGAAGTATTCCATTGCCGTCTTCGGCCTGGGAATCGTTGTGGGCCTGCTGCTGACTCCGCAGCGCCGCGTATTTTTCAGCAAGTGGATCTGGCTGGGCGGACTGGCCGCATTTCTCATCTTCCTGCCCAACATGCTGTGGAATATTCATTACGATTGGCCGTTTGTGCAATTGATCCACAACATTAAGGCGGATGGCCGCGACGTTGTGCTGGGGCCAGCTCAGTTCTTGCTTCAACAGATTCTGCTGGTAAACCCACTGACGGCGCCCATCTGGCTGGGGGGATTGTTTGCGCTTCTGTTCTGGAAGCGGTTGAAACCCTATCGCGGGCTGGGCTGGTGCTATCTGGTCTGCTACACAGTTTTCTTTGGGCTTCACGGAAAAACCTATTACTTGGCACCCGTTTATCCCATGCTGCTGGCGGCGGGAGCGGTAGTGCTTGAATCTGCGCTCGATAGCAGGGATGGCGGCCGGTCTCGCCTGCGGTGGTTGAAGCCTGCGATTGTGCTTCTCTTGCTGGCCAGCGGCGCGTACCTGGCGCCCATCGTCGTTCCCGTTCTTTCGCCCGACCATTTTCTCGCGTACGCAAAATCTCTGCCGTTCAAACTTCCCGTGATGGAGCACTCCCACGCCCGCGCAGCGCTGCCGCAGTGGTACTCGGACCAGTTCGGGTGGCAAGAGATCGTGGATGAAACCGCGATCGCATGGAATCGGCTTGCGCCCGAGGAACGAAAAGACTGCGGCATCTTCGCCCAGGATTACGGACAGGCCGGAGCCATCGATTTTCTCGGCCGCCGCCAGGGCCTGCCGGCTTCGCTCAGCGGCCATCAGACCTGGTTTCTCTGGGGACCGCGCGGCTACTCGGGCAACTGCATGATCGTGCTGGACGATAAAAAGGCAACGCTCGACAAACTCTGGGAGCATGTTGAGTACGTCGGCACGTCCGCGGCAAATCCCTATGCGCTGGAGCAGCGGATTGACGTTTATATTTGCCAAGGCAAGAAATTCGATTCCTTGACCAGCCTCTGGCCGCAGTTGAAGCGCTGGAGATAGTTCGCTTCCCAAGCTGACCCGTCCCTTGCCGCACCTTCGTCGCGGGTTGTAGCATCAATTCTTAGGGATTCAAAGGAGTAATCATGGCCACCGATACTGTCATCACGCCCGCGACGCCTGCCTACGGCAAGACAAAACTTTTCAAGAATTTTATTGACGGGGAGTGGGTCGAAGCTTCCACGGGCGAGACATTTGAAAATCGCAATCCCGCTGACACTCGCGATCTGGTTGGCATCTTTCAGAAATCCGCCAGGGCCGATGTGGATGCCGCTGTGGAAGCGGCCAAGCGTGCCTTCACCAAGTGGCGACTGGTTCCCGCTCCGCGGCGGGCGGAGATTGTTTTTCGCGCTGCCGAGATTTTGATTGAGCGCAAGGAAGACTACGCTCGCGAAATGACTCGCGAAATGGGCAAGGTTCTCGCCGAAACGCGTGGCGACGTGCAGGAGGCCATTGACGCCGCTTATTACAACGCGGGCGAAGGCCGCCGCTTGTTCGGTCCGACGGTTCCCTCGGAAATGCCGAACAAGTTCGCCATGGCGGTGCGGCAGCCGATTGGCGTGTGCGGCATGATCACGCCGTGGAATTTTCCCATGGCGATTTCTTCGTGGAAACTTCTGCCGGCAATCGTCTGCGGCAACACCTGCATCATCAAGCCCGCGCAGGATACGCCGCTGTCGACGTTTAATCTGGTTCGCGCTCTTTCCGACGCCGGCCTGCCGAAAGGCGTCATCAACGTCGTCAGCGGATTTGGCGCGGAAGTCGGCACGCCGCTCGCCGAACATGCCGACGTGCGGGCCGTTTCGCTGACCGGATCCTCCGCAGTTGGTCGCATTATCGGCGGCATCGCGGCGAAAAGTTTCAAGCACTGCTCGCTGGAACTCGGTGGCAAAAATCCCATGATCGTGCTCGACGATGCCAATCTCGACCTCGCCATTGAAGGCGGCCTCTGGGGAGGCTTCGGCACCACCGGCCAGCGCTGCACCGCCACCAGTCGCATCATCGTGCAGAAAGGCGTTTATAAAGAGTTTGTGGATCGCTATGTGGAGCGCGCCAGAAAATTGAAAGTCGGGAACGGACTGGATGAAACGGTGCAGATGGGCCCGGCTATCAACGAGAAACAGCTTCACACCGACTTGAGTTATGTCGATATCGGCAAGAACGAAGGCGCGAAACTGGTCTGCGGGGGAAATCGCCTCTCTGACGGCGAATATCAGTATGGATGGTTCATGGAGCCGACCGTCTTCACCGACGTCGACCCCAAAATGCGCATCGCGCAGGAAGAAATCTTCGGACCGGTGGTTTCAATTATTCCTTGTGAAGATTTGGAAGACGCGATCGAGATCGCCAACGGCATTGAATACGGTCTGTCATCTGCGCTCTACACCAAAGACGTAAACAAGGCGTTCTCTGCCATTCGTGATCTCTACGCCGGGATCACGTATATCAACGCCCCGACCATCGGGGCGGAAGTTCACCTTCCCTTCGGCGGCACCAAGGCGACCGGCAACGGCCACCGCGAAGGCGGCATTGGCGCGATTGATTTCTACACTGAGTGGAAGTCGGTCTACGTGGATTACTCCGATAAGCTGCAGAAGGCGCAGATCGATCGGGAGGATTGACGCCCTAGTTCAGCGGCAAAGAGCGTCTCGGCGGAGAAAGAGCTGACAACATAGTAATCAAGTAGGGATGCTTCGACTCCGAACGACCGTCACGTTCCGCGCCGTTCGCTCTCCGCTCAGCATGACAGGGCCTGAAACAATGTCGATCGGCGAACAAAGCAATCGTCGGCGTAGGAAAGCTATTTATCGACACGGGTAAACGCATTGTCATGCTGAGCGTAGCGGTGAGGAGAGCGAAGCGATCCTCGCCGCGTAGTCGAAGCATCCCTGCCGTACCCCGAATCTCGCAGACGCCGTGCCGACGCTGAGGTCACTGGCGCCACTCGGCGACTGACTTCCGTAACGTCCTCGCCAATCCCCATTCTGTCGAAGCCATTGTAAACTTAGGAAACTCTCATCATGAGCCCGACGCCCCCGCGCCCGGATTTGCCGGATCTTTCGGCTGCCATCGAGAAAGAAGTGCAGCAGGAAGTGGCGCGCCTTGCGGCGTCGCCTGAGGTGCGTTCGGCATTCAACTGGTTTCGCACGCAGGAGCCGCAACTGGCGCACTGGCAGATGGAGATGGCGCGAATTCCAGCGCCCCCGTTTGGCGAGTCGGCGCGCGGGGCATGGCTGGCGGAGCGCTTTCGCGAAGTGGGGCTCGATGACGTTCGCATCGACGACGTGGGCAACGTCTTCGGCACTCATCCAGGATTCGGCCGCCGCTATGTGGCTCTGAGCGCGCATATCGATACCGTTTTTCCGGCGAATACGCCACTGAATATTCGCCAGCAAGGCAGCCGGATTTACGGGCCGGGGGTTTCCGATAACGGCGCCGGGGTAGCAGCCATGTTAGGAATTGCCGCGCTGCTGCGGACGGTGCGCATTCGCCATGCGCTCCCCTTTGTGTTTATCGGAAATGTCGGCGAAGAGGGCGAAGGCGATCTGCGCGGCATGCGGCACATCTTTTCCACCCCGCGCTGGAAGGATTCCATTGCCTACAGCCTGGTTTTGGACGGTGCGGGTGCGGATACGATTGTGGCGGAAGCGCTGGGCAGCCGTCGTTTTGAAGTGATCGTGCGCGGCCCGGGCGGGCATTCGTGGAGCGATTTCGGCGCGCCCAATCCAATTGTGATTCTGGCCAAAGCAATTGAAATGTTCAGCGCGACTACGGTTCCGAATACGCCGAAGACGACTTTCAACATTGGCGTGATTCGCGGAGGGACTTCAGTCAATTCGATTCCCGAATCGGCCAGCATGAAGGTGGATATTCGTTCGACATCGATGACGGAGATGGAACGCCTGGAGCAATCGCTGCGGCTGGCATTAAACAGAGCAGTGGAAGATGAAACCGTGGCCGCCGAAATGCGATCGTCGGCGCAGAAGCGGCCGCAGGGCGTCAGTTGCGAAGTTGTAGTGATTGGCAACCGTCCCGCAGGAGAACTGCGGGCGGGAGCGCGAATCTTGCAAGTCGTGCGTTCAGTAGATGCGCAGCTGTCGAATGCGGCGCAGGTGCAGCGGGCATCGACCGATGCGAACGTTCCGCTGTCTTTAGGGCAAGAGGCGGTTGCCATTGGCGGCGGAGGGTCCGGGGGCGGGGCACATACTTTGCAGGAATGGTTCGATTCCAACGGACGCGAGTTGGGATTGAAACGGATTCTGCTGACCATGTTAACTCTCGCCGGAGCGGGAAACGAGTCGGATGTAAGGGGGGCTTCATGATTCTGATGCGGGGTTGGGTTCTGTCTCACCGAGAGCACGGGGTTTCCACGAAGCGAAATGCATCGACCGAAATCGTTTCGTCGCTAAAGTATTTCTCTCAGTTGCGAAGTCCATTTCTTTCATCCGCTTTCTTACTGAGTTACCTCGCCGTCCTTTGCGCTTCCGGGTCGGGACAGACCCCTGCCACTTCTATGGCCGACTCCAAGACAAAGGCGGACGTTATCTACGAGCACGCGAATATTTATACGGGCGTGCCGGCGAACTCGCAGTTCAGTTCGATTGACCGGGAAGAAGCTATCGCGGTACGCGGCGATCGCATTCTGGCGGTAGGCAAGAACGCCGACATGGCGAGATTCAAGGGACCGCAAACTCAGGTCGTCGACCTCGGCGGACATTTCCTCATGCCTGGTTTTAATGACGCTCACCTGCACTTGGCCGACGCCGGAGCCACCAAGTTGAGCGTGGATCTTACAGGCGTGAAGTCTCTCGAAGACTTGCGCACGCGCGTTGAAAAGAAAGTGGGAGAGGCCAAGGCTGGAGATTGGATTCTCGGAGCGGGATGGGACGAAACCCTGTGGCCTGTCAAAGTGCCACCAAACCGCTGGGATCTGGACGAAGTAGCGGGCGGACATCCAATTTTTCTAGTTCGAATTGATGGGCATATCGCGGTCGCCAACACTCGCGCCTTGCAGTTGGGGAGCATCACGCTGGCCAGCCGCGATCCGCAGGGTGGCCGAATTGACCGCAACGAAAACGGCGAACCCACGGGAATCTTGCGGGAAACGGCTCAAGCAGCCATTCTGAATGTGATTCCTAAACCCACTCATCAGCAGCTACGCGAGGGTCTGGAGCTGGCGCTGGCCGATCTTGCCGAACACGGCGTCACCTCAGCGCAGGATTACTCGCCAGCCTGGGAAAATTTTCAGATCTACGAAGAGTTGGAAAAAGAGGGCAAGCTCACGGCGCGCATCAGCGAATGGCTGCCATTCGATGAGCCGGTGCCAGATCTGATTCAAAAACGCGACTCCCATCCGCAGTCGGATTTAATGTTGCACACCGGAATGCTCAAGGGCTTCATGGACGGATCTCTTGGGTCCCACACTGCGGCGTTGATGGCGCCCTACTCGGATGATCCGACAAACTCCGGGTTGCCGCGCTATGACGCCGCCAAATTAAATGCGATGACCACGGAGCGGGTACTGGCCGGCTTCCAGATCGGGTTTCACGCCATCGGCGACAAAGGAATACAGATGGCGCTGGACGCCTTCGCCGGCGCCGAGAAAGCGGCGCGCGACGGTAATGTGAAAGCTCCGAATGGCGGCGAGGATTTTCGCCTTCGGATCGAGCACGCGCAGGTGACCACCCCCGCGCAGTTCGCTCAATTTAAAACCCTGAAGGTAATTGCCTCCATGCAGCCCAGTCATTTGCTGACGGATATGCGCTGGGCCCAGGATCGGCTGGGAGCGAAGCGAGCCGCGACTTCTTATGACTGGCTGGCCTTCCTGAACAAGGGCGTGACGCTCGCCTTCGGTACGGATTATCCGGTGGAACCGGTTACTCCTTTCCGTGGGCTTTACTCGGCAGTGACACGGCAAAGCGAGAACGGCAGGCAGCATTATTTTCCCGAGCAACGACTAACCATGGATCAAGCCATTGCCGCCTATACCACGGGCTCGGCATTCGCCGAGTTCGGGGAGAAGGACAAGGGCAAACTTATTCCCGGAATGCTGGCAGATTTCGTGGTCCTGGACCGCGACGTAACGGCGGTTGCGCCGGAGAAGGTCCTTGGGACCAAAGTTCTGCTCACCGTGGTAGGCGGAAAAACAGTTTATGAGGCCAAGTGAGCCGCGAACTCCGGGTAGTGGGTTATTTTGACCTTGTCATTCCGAGCGCCTTTTTTCTGGCGCGAGGAACCTGCTTTTCGAGTGGTGAACCACTAAGGTCGCAGTCAAGGTAGCCCACTACGGAACTCCGCCAACGGTTCCTTAGACAATACTTTACGCAATAGAAACGTAAAACGGTTTCGTCGTTTAATGCGTCTAATAGAAAACCATCAACCATCGTCTGCGAAGAGTACGGAGCGCGCAGTGCCCGGCCGCCTGGTTTGAATGGGTATACTATTAGGGATTAATAGAGTTTCGGAGGCAAGAAGACTTATGGATTCGGGCGCGATGTGGATGCGCATGAAGGCTCATCGCTGGGTTTATACCCTCAGCATTCTGGCAACCCTTTCGGTCGGCATTCTGATCGGGACGGTGATTTCCTACGGAGTCAAAGGAAAAGAAGGGCAAAAGGGAGACGCGACGCCGCTCACCCTGCCCTCGCCGCAGCAGATGTCCAACACTTTTTCGCAGATCGCGAAACAGATGGAGCCGACCGTAGTCAATATCAACACGGAATCGACGATTAAGAATGTTCACCGGCGCCGGGGACAAAATCCAGACGACGAGGATGGCGGCGACGGCGGCGGGATGGACGACTTCTTCAATCACTTTTTCGGTGGTCCCGGCGGCCAGGCAACGCCTGGAGTCCCGGGCAATGATGGCCCCATTCGTGAGCGTTCGCTTGGCTCAGGCGTAATCGTCGATCCCAAGGGATACATCGTCACCAACCGGCACGTCGTCGAAAAGGCGGATCGCATTCGGGTTCGCTTCGAAGACGATCCTCCAGGCGTGCAGCACGACGCTAAAGTCATTGGCACCGACCAGGAAACCGATCTGGCGGTAATTAAAGTCGACGTGGATCGCGCCTTGCCCTCGGCGAAAATGGGCAATTCCGATAGCATGCAGGTCGGCGATTGGGTTCTTGCGGTTGGTAGTCCATTCGGCTTGTCAGAAACGGTCACGGCAGGAATTATTTCTGCCAAGGGGCGCGACATTGTGCCGGGCCGTCAATTTCAAACTTTCATTCAGACCGATGCCGCCATCAACCCCGGAAACTCCGGCGGACCGCTCGTAAATATGAACGGCGAAGTGATCGGCATCAACACCGCGATTTTGAGCGAGACGAATGCCTATGCGGGCGTAGGCTTTGCCCTGCCCTCAAAGACCGTAGTTGAGGTTTACAACCAGCTGACCGGACCGGAACACAAAGTTTCGCGCGGCTCCATTGGCATTATGTTTGACGCTGTCGAGAATCCTGCGATTGCCCGCGTATACGGATCGGGCAGCGGGGTCACGGTCTCGAACGTAGTACCGGGAAGCCCGGCCGATCAGGCTGGATTGAAAGTCGGCGACACCATTACCACCGTCGATAGCAAGAAAGTGACGAAGGGTTCCGAACTCGTGGCCGACATTGCCTCGCGAAAACCGGGATCGAAAGTGAATCTGGGATTCTTGCGCAATGGCAAGTCGCAGGACACTACGGTGACCATTGCGGATCGCGCCAAACTGTTCGCCGCCAGGCTTGGGGACGATCAGGAAAACGAGGATGAGAACACGCCCAAGCAGAGCAAGTTCGGTGTAACTGTACGCAAGGTGACGCCCGAGATGGCCGACCGGCTTGACATCCCGGCAGGAAAGGGCGTGATCGTGCAAGACGTGAAGCCCAATTCCTTTGCCGAGGACGTAAACCTGGGCCGCGGCGACATTATTCTGGAAGTGAATAAGCAGCCCGTGAATAGCGAGGAAGATTTCGCCAGAATCGAGTCCAGCCTCAAGAGCGGCCAGGACGTTGTCTTTCTCGTACGCTCGCGAGGTACTACTCGCCAGGATGGAACGGTCTTTCTCGCGGGTACACTTCCGTAACTCAGAAGGCCCAATCGGAACTGGCACCTTAGCATCCTATCGAGGATGATTACAGAGCCGGTTCCATTGGGCTTTTTTATTTTGCGGAGTTTTGGCTTGGGAATTCTTTCGGGCTAAGTTTTTGCAGTGAAAGATTCTATTGAGTGCTGCGACTGAAAATTCGAAGGCTCGATTCCTCACCACCTGTGCACTGGCGGCGGTGTGCACCTATGCGCTGGCCGTGGTTGGCCAAAGTACGGCCAACGAGCCTGCACTGAAAAAAACGGCGACCACGAAATCCTCGCCCACTGCGCATTCCACAGTGACTCCAACCAAATCCAGCGCCACGACCCACGCATCGAGGAAGCATTCCTCGCGAAAAAAGTCGGCGCGGCTTCGCGGCCAGCAAAAAATCGATTCGGAACGAGCGCAAGCCATTCAGGAGGCGTTGATCCGCGAACATTATTTGAACGGCGAAGCAACCGGGATGTGGAACCAGGCCAGCGAAGAAGCTATGCGCCGCTATCAGGCCGATAATGGATGGCAGAGCAAGGAAGTTCCCGATTCGCGCGCGCTGATCAAATTAGGCTTGGGCCCGAGCAAAGATCACTTGCTCAATCCTGAGAGCGCGATGACCACCACGCCCGATGCGCCTCGATCGGAACCGATACCGACCACATCGCACAGCGCGCCCCCAACAACCGACCCAGCTTCGGGGGCGACTTCCACTCAGAAAGATTCTTCCCGCCCGCAGTAAAAATCAGAAGATAGCAGCGAATGCGGGTGACGACGGCTTAGTTCTTCTTATAGCTCGGCATTACAGGACGTGGGAAGTAGGGCAACGTCTGGTTAGCAAGAATGGCTCGCGGGTTTCCTTCCACCAGCGCCTGCGCAACTTCCGCGCCGCAGATTTCGGCGGCCGCATCGCGCGCTGTCGAAAGAATCGGCACCCGTTTTTCGAGCTCATGCGCGTCCGTCGCCAACACGTGCACGGCCTGACGTTCCAGCAGCCATAGAGCGGCGCGGCGCGTGCGTTCGCCCCAGAATCCCGTTAGCGCCGATCCCGTTATCTGAATCACATAACCTTGGTCAGCCCAGTCTGCTACCCGCTGCAGGTTCTGGCACAAAATCGGATTGCGTTCGGGATGGGTAATGATGGGCGTCATTCCTTTGTCCCCGAGTCTGAGGAACGAATCCGTCGTATTCTGCGGAACGCTGTAATTGCTGAACTCGACCAGCAGATAGCGCGTGCTGTCGATGACGTAACGAGTGGGATGGGCTACGGCATCCTGAATATTGTCGTAGGAAAGATGAAAGTCGCAACCCAGACTCAACTTCGGCGAATCGCCAACCAGTTGTTGCAGATGAGCGAGCAGGCCCTGCAGATATTCGCGATCGTAGTGATAGCGGTCATTGGCATGGGGAGTAGCGACCTGGTGAGTAATGCCGTCGGCGGCGGCCGCACGGCACATGGCTACCGCGACGTCCCATGATTTCGGTCCGTCATCTACTTCTGGAAGAATGTGCGAGTGAATATCGACCACGTTCGTTAAAACCCGAGCATAACGCCGAAAATTGTGTCTCTGTTAATTTAAGCAGATTCGCGAAGAAAGAGAAAGCGAAGAGGCGGGGCGGCGGCGAAACTTCAATTTGTTCTCCTATGAGTCCGTCATCCCGAACCGCGGAGTACCTCAGTCGCGGGAGGGATCTCCCAACGATAGAGAGCTTGAGCGAGTTACCAGATGGTCGGGACGGCCCGCGACTTGCGGATTGCTTGGTCCGCGGTAATGAGGGGCAGGTCATCGATCAACGCCGTGGCACCGATAATGCGGTCGGCAGGATCTTTGGGATAGCTGGCTGGCAGAGCGTAAGCCTGGAGGGCAATATTGAAGGTGATTGGGAGAATGGTGAAGCGGCGCTCAACTTCGGCAAGAACCGTCGCCGCGTCAGGCCTCAAATAAATCTGTCCGCAACTTGCAAGTCGGGCGATTTCGACTAGCGCGATGCTGGAGACTGCCAACCCGCGGTCTTTCTTGCGAGCGTCTTTGATGACAGACTGCGCCTTCGTGGATATCCGCCGATAATCCTGCCCGAGCCATATCACTACGTGGGTGTCGAGCAGAATCAATAGAGATCGCCCCATTCTTCTGGAGTAATGATTGGAGAGACAATATCGCCCTTTATCTCAATCGTGCCTTTGCCCTTCATGAAGCCGAAGATGTCGTCTTTCTCCTGCTCTACGGGGACGAGCTTCGCGACCGGCTTGCCGCGCTTGGTAATGACGACGGCTTCGCGCCTGGATTGCACTTCATCCATGACTTTCAGGCAATGGACTTTGAACTCTCCCGCCGCCATCTTTTTCATCGAACATCCTTTTCGATCATGGTCATTATACCATGGTCATCAGCGGCACATTTCTCCTCATTTGGCTTTGAGAGTTCAGACAATTTTCCGCGCTTCACCCATTTTCGTAGCGCTCGCGAATGAAATCCGCAATCCCCGCATAAGCCTTTGTCAGCGTCTTCTCGTCCGGCAGGAACACAATTCGAAAGTGCTGCGTACCCGGCTTTTGTCCAAAGCCTGAGCCGTGCACGACCATGACGTGCTTTTCGCGGATGAGTTCTTTGACGAACGATTTCGTCGCTCTCCGGAATGTCGATGCTAGGGAAGGCGTAGAACGCGCCGCGTGGCGCAACGCAACTTACGCGCGGCGTTGACTCGCACCACTTCTGCGTGAGATCGCGGCGCGAGCGCAGCTTGCGCTTCACTTCGATCAAGTGATCTTGCGGACCTTCGAGCGCCGGCTTAATCGCATACTGCTCGGGATGGTTGGCGCAAAGTCGCGCACGCAGCAGGCGATGCACACCTTCTGTGTAAGCCCTCACAGCTGCGGCGTCTCCGGAAACGATGCCCCATCCGATGCGCCAGCCGGGAACCAGATAATTCTTCGACATGCCACCGAAAGTGATGCAGGGAACGTCGGGCGCCACGGCGGCGAAGGCGATGTGCGGTGTTTCGTTTTTTTCAGAATCGTAATCGAGAATGAGCTTGTCGTAAATTTCATCCGCGAAAACAATGAGGTTGTGGCGGCGCGCTATCTCGGCAATTTGCTCCAGCATCTGCCGCGTGCACAGCGAACCCGTAGGATTGTTGGGGTTGATCAGTACGATGCCGCGGGTGCGAGGCGTGAGCTTGCGTTCAATGTCGGCCAACTCGGGCTGCCAGGCGTCTTCTTCGCTCAGATCGTAGGCATTGATGGCGATGCCGAGTTTGCACAGAACCGCCGAATAGAGGGGATAGTCGGGTTTGGGCGTGAGAATATCTTCGCCGGGATTCACGAGCGCAGAAATGCAGAGATCGACAGTTTCGCTCACGCCGGAAGTCACAAAAACATCGCGCACGGTTGTAATGCCCTTGCGCGCAGCTTCGCCGCGAATCGCTTCGAGCGCTTCAGGAATTCCGGGCGAGGGCGCATAGCCGTTCTTGCCGTCGCGCATGGCTTTGTAGACTGCCTCGATGATGTGGGGCGGAGTCTGAAAATCGAAATTCAACGGATCGCCCACGTTCAGCGGCAGGACCTTGTGGCCTTGCCGAATGACCTCGTCGGCCACGCAAGCCAGGTCACGAATGGCGTAGCGGACTTGATCGAGGCGCTTGGCAGCTGTGATCTCAGTGCTTTGACTGATCGTCATAGTTTCGTCTCGAATTCGAATTGCTTCTATAACGCGCCGCTATCGCGTACGCCGGCTCGTTCTTCCACGGCTGCAACCAACTTCGTCGTCGCCGGAATTTCGATTCCATGTCGCGCCGCCGCGCGCAGGATCGGGCCCGCGATGGCGTCGAGTTCCAGCGGATTGCCGCGTTCAACATCTTTCTGCATGGAGCTGCGCATGCCGGCCGGCGTCGTCTTTACCCACGCGAGAATCGACTCCGCATCAACTTTGGCACCCTCCGCCAAGGCAACGGCGCAGGCCTCCCGCACACAAGCCTCGCCCAAAGCGCGCCATTGCGGATCGGAAAAAATCTCGCCGACAGTCTTGTTCGCGGCAGTCGTGCTCAACGCAAATGGCGCCAGGAACACCAGCTTGCCCCACATGAGAGTGGACTCATCGTCGATGAACCGGCAAGTGAAACCCATTTGCTGCAGCTCATCGAGCGTACCGCCAAGCAGAGTTCGTCCAGCGGAAGAAACATTCAGCCGCACAAACGGCGAGCGCTGAACGATGTGACCCGGACTGGTCCGCTCGGTCTCGACCGCAATCGTCGC
Source organism: uncultured Acidobacteriaceae bacterium (assembly GCA_963801885.1). Lineage (GTDB taxonomy): Bacteria > Acidobacteriota > Terriglobia > Terriglobales > Acidobacteriaceae > Sulfotelmatobacter. The sequence continues at coordinate 175,239 of CAWDGL010000004.1, read as the reverse complement.
CGGAATCACACGGCCTGCGCCGTATCGCGCGCGGAGCAGCGCCACATGGTCGATTCCATTGAGCAACGGAACGATGGCCGTAATCGCATCCGGATTTCTAATGGCCGACAGCGCGGCGTCCAACTGCGTCGCCTTCACCGTAATCCAGAGCACGTCAACGGCAGGCACTTCCGCGGCAACGGCGACATCGACAGCGAAATTGCCGAAGGGACTTTCCAAACTAAGCTGCCGGGGATAATTCTGAAGCGTTTCGCGTCGCACCACCATCGTGACCGACGCACCGGCATGCGCCAGGCATGCGCCGATCAGGCCGCCAACTCCGCCCGCTCCGAGAATCGCATGTCGAATGGCAGTCATGTGGGCATCATTTCTTCCCGGCCTGCGCCGGCACGCACTCCAAAATTTCCGCTTCGCTCAGCGTGTGATCGCTCTGTTTGGCACGCTGGTAAATGCGCTCCACGACATCGTCAGCCGCCGGAATGCCGCGCCGCTCCAGCCACCACAGCACATTGGATTTCCCGCTCATCGGACCGATGTCAATAATCTGCTCCAGCCCAAACTCATGCGACGGCACTCCGGAATACACCGTGTTGGCGAGCGTCACGTCATCTTTGCGATACGCCTTGATGATGGCCGCGGCGTGCACGCCCGTCGCCGTGCGAAATGCATCGTCGCCCACCACGGGATAGTTCGCCGGAATCGGCACCCCGGTCGCGCGCGACACCGCCTGACAATATTGTTTCAGCTTGGTCAAATCCTGTTCATCCCACGGCTTAATCCCCATGAGCTTTAAGTTCACCAGCATCTGATCGGTCTGCGTGTTGCCGACGCGTTCTCCCAAGCCAATGGCGCATCCGTGCACGCAATTCGCTCCGGCAATGATCGCCGCCATCGAATTCGCAATCGCCAATCCGCGGTCACTGTGCCCGTGCCAGTCCACACGTATCTTTTCGCCCGAAGGTTTGACCACCTCGGCAATCACAAATCGCACCAGTGCCAATGCGCCCAGCGGCGTGGCGTGGCCCGCCGTATCGCAAATACAAATCGCCCGAGCCCCGCAGTTAATCGCTGTCGCATAAAGTTTTCTGACCGTCTCCGGATCGCAGCGACTGGTATCTTCGGTCACGAACATCACGTCCAGCCCCAACGAAACCGCATACTTCACGGCCTTTTCGGTAGTTTGCAGAAGAAAGTCGTCAGTCCATCCTTCCGTGAATCTTCGGATCGGGCTGGAGCCAATAAAAGTTGCTGCTTCAATGCGCAGCCCAGTTTTCTGCACGATCTCGGCAATCGGCCGAATATCGTTTTCATGCGTTCGCGCGGCGCAGTTGGCGCGAATCTTCATCCTGTGCGCTACTATCTCGCGCGCCAGTGCGGTCACTGCTTCTACCGCGCGCGTCCCCGCTCCCGGCAATCCGAGGTCGAGAGAATTAATCCCCAGCGCCTCCATCCAATGCAGGATTTCGATTTTCTCCGCAATCGATGGATCCCGTACCGACGGCGACTGCAGCCCATCGCGCAAAGTCTCGTCGTTAATCATCACCGGCCCCGCAGGCTTCAATTCGGGCGGATGGTTCTGGTTCCAGTCGTAGATGAGATCGGGAGTAGGCATGAGAAACAACTGTTAGCTTTTGGCTCTTAGCTATTAGCTCTTAGCTTTTGGCCTGAGATGGATGTTCCGCTCCTAGGGAGATCTTCCGAACATTGTCGATGGCGTTGCTTCGCAGTGGTGAATCTTCAAGCCAGGTGCCAATGCTAATAGCTAAGAGCTAAAAGCCGATTCATTTCTCCTTCGGCGGCAGCGTTAGCCCGAACACCGAGATCATTCCCTGCCCTGCGACATTCACCTTCGCCTCCGTGGGGTTCGGCAAATACAGCGTCTTGCAGTGCTCGCAGCGGTAGACTTCTGCGTTCGGGCCCCAGGCTTTTTCCGCATCCCCGCAAGCCTGTTCCAGCACGTCAGTGGTATAAAACCAGCGCTTTAAATGTCCACCACAAAATTTTCCCTTCTCATTTTTTTCGTTGCAGGCGCGCTGGCCTGCTTTCTTCCTCTTCACTTTGTGGTGGGGAAGCTGCGGAATATTCTGCGATTCGGACGCGGTCACTTCGCTGGTCGCCAAAGGAAGCACCCTCATTCGAGCGGCGCAAACGCCGCCAGATTCGGCCCTACGCGGTCATTCTAACTGAAACCACGGTAACTTAAACCTTGCGGGCAAAACATGTTCCTCGGCGGTTACACTCTCGCTCAGAACTCGCGCTTCGGTCTGGCCTGCTCCACGCCCACTCTTCCTGTCACAATTTCTGCCGCATAATAGTTCTCACCCTTCACTGGCGCTCCCGCCATTCGGCGCAGAAGGGCGATCTGTCCAACATGAGTGAGCGCATCGGCGATTGGACCTTGAAACAATTTTTCCAGCGGAACCTGCACTGGCTCGCTCGATGCCAGGAAATTATCGAGTTCCTTAAGAGCGGAAAAAAATCTTGCAGCCCCCTGCTCCCATGGCAGCTGTTCAGAGTCGTGCCACTTCTGCTGGCCTACCGCAATCGACAACGCCCAGTCCAACAAATCTCCCACGTGCGACAAAATCTGCCCCGGCGTGCGTGCCCCCGCGCCAGCTTGAAACTGAGCAAAGCCCTCGGGAATGTCGCGCAACGTTTTCCCGCCGCGATAAGCCAAGGTAGCCAAAACATGCCGGAACAGCTCTCGCTTGGGATCGAGGGCCGAAGCGGCATCAGCTGATTTGGACTTACCCGATTCGGACTCACCCTGACCGTACTTCCCAGGACCGTTCATGCCGACAAAGTTTACACTGGTATGCAGGAGACGAAAAGTATGTCGACGAAGAACATGGCGAAGAAAACAAATTTGAAAGAATCCGCCAGCGGCTCTGCCGCATTAGGTTTGGCCCACCCGGACTCAATTGAGAACATTTCCGAACACGCCACTTCTTCCGAAGGTAATTTTGCGAGCACTGAATCGGCGAAGGCGAATTCTCCGGCAGATTCCATGCAGGCAAATTCTGCAAAACCATCTTCTCCGAAGTCCGATTCACCCAAGCCAGACCCCCCGAAGGCAGGCTCTGGAAAGGCGAAACCGGCTGCAGCAGCCCATCCCATTGCCGTGAGCCGCGACAATGCCCAGCATTATCGCTGGGGCAACGATTGTGACGGCTGGCATCTGGTCAAAGACAAGCAACTCACTGTGATCGAAGAATTCATGCCGCCCGGGGCCGCGGAGATTCGGCACTATCACGAGCGCGCACAGCAATTTTTCTACATCCTGACCGGAGAAGTGTTAATGGAAATCAATGGTGAAAACCTGCTGATTCCCGCTGGCAGTGGAGTTCGCATACTTCCCGGAACGCGACACCAGGTTCGCAATCCCTCTTCCAGTCCCGTGCGCTTCCTGGTGGTTTCACAACCTCCCAGCCGCGGCGACCGCATCGACGTCTAACCCGCGCAGGAGCGGACTCATGTGGAGACAGCCGCCCCTTCGACTACGCTCAGGGCAGGCTATCGGCTGTCCGGCCTGGGCAAAGCGTGGCCGATCCGTAATCGCGGCATCGCGGCATGATCGAGTGCATAGACTGAGCAGGCTCAAAGCGGTTTACGTCCCACCACTCCCGCCGCGCGCATCGCTCCATGCAGCCGCTCTTCCAGGGTCCGGGCGAATTGCATATCTAAGAAGCCTTCCATCTGCTGTCGAAAATTTCCCCCATACCTGTGCCACCAAACTTTTTTCATCCGCGGCATGCGGTCGATGTCCAAATACTTCATCCTCACCATTTCATCCAAACCAAATCGCCCGTGAGTGCGTCCCAGGCCGCTTGACTTCACCCCGCCGTGCGGAGCTTCACTGATGCCGAAGCACGAAATCACATCGTTCACCATGACTGTGCCCGCGTGGATGCGCCGTGCCAGCCGCTCGCCGCGTTTGCGATCGCGAGTCCACACGCTCGCCGCCAATCCATATTCGGAGTCGTTGGCCAGCCGCACGGCTTCGTCGTCATCCGCAAACGCCATCACCGGCAGTGCTGGACCGAACGTTTCTTCCTGCATGATTCGCATCTCATGGGTCACGTCGGCCAGCACCGTCGGAGCATAGAAATTTTTCCCCAGCTCGGGCACTCGTCGCCCTCCAGCCAAAACCCGCGCCCCACGCGCTTTGGCATCTTCCACCTGCGATTCCACAATTCGCACTTGCCGCTCGTGAATCATCGGCCCTACATCGGTATCCGCGTCCATGCCATTGCCCACGCGCAACTGCTTCGACTTTTCGGCGCAACTTCTAACGAACGATTCATACAGACTCCGATGCACATAGCAACGCTCAACCGACAGGCAGGCCTGCCCCGCATTCATAAACGCTCCCCACACCGCCGCGCTCGAAGCCACGTCCACGTCGGCATCGTCGAGCACCAGCATGGGATCTTTTCCACCCAGTTCCAGCACGACCGGAAGCAAACGCTCCGCGGCAGCCATCGCAATCCGCTTCCCCGTCGCAACGCTGCCCGTAAAGACCAACTTATCGATTGGCGCGTGCAACAGGGCAGCGCCAGCGGCACCATCTCCTATCACGACCTGAAACACATCCGGCGGCACGCCTGCGCCGTGCAACAACGAAGCCAATTCCAGCGCTACCAGCGGCGTCAGCTCCGAGGGCTTCAACACCACTGCGTTTCCCGCCACCAAGGCAGCCAGCGTTTCCGTTGCCGGAATCGAAAACGGATAATTCCACGGCGAAATAATTCCGATCACGCCATGCGGTTCGCGCACCAGCCATCCGCTCTTCAGCTTCGTCGCCAAATTTCCATGCGGCACAGGCTCGTCCCGCAGAAGCCACCAAGCGTTATCGATGAGAAATCGCGCCGCATCCAGCACCACTAAAACTTCCGTGACCAGCGCCTCGGCTACGGGCTTGCCCACCTCGCGCGTGATCCCCTGCGCAATCTCAACTTTCTTCGCGTGCAGCTTCGCCTGAAACTTGCGTAGCACAGCGATCCGCCGTCGCAATCCCAACTCCGCCCAGGCAGCCTGCGCCAACTTTGCCCGCGCCACCGTGGCTGTAATCTCACCTTCGCTCGCGCACTCAAGTTCGCGCAGAACCTCCCCTGTCGCCGGATTCACCGACACAATCCTCCGCGCCGCAATCTGTAGATCGGTATCCATGCATTTCATCCCGGCCGCATCCTAGTACTCCACATTTACCAAATACAGCCCACGTGCCGGCGCAGTCGCTCCCGCGGCCGAACGGTTGCGCGCCTCGAGAATGCGAGTCATGTCCTCCACCTGCAACGTTCCCTTGCCCACGAGAATCGAAGTGCCCACCAGATTTCTCACCATGTGGTGCAGAAATCCCGAGCCGCGCACGGTATAAAGCAATTCCTCCCCTGCCCGCTCCCAGCAGGATGCAAAGATCGTGCGAACATTCGTCGCCTCCGCATTCTCGTGTCCTCGCTCCGGGTCAACCGCCGCGAACGAAGTGAAATCATGCTCTCCAACCAGCAGAGCCGCGGCACGCGCCATATTCTCCTCGGCCAGCGGATAAGGATAGTGCCAAACATAGCGCGCCAAAAACGGCGGGCAGATCGCGTCCCGATAAATTCGATAGCGATATGTTTTTGCCCGCGCGGAATGCCGCGCGTGAAAATCCGCCGGAGCTTCCGTTACCTCCAGCACGCGCACCGAAACCGGCAGAATATCGTTCATCGCTTTTAAGAAATTCCCCGTCGGCACCGCCGACTCCGTGACAAATGTCATCACCTGCGCCAGCGCATGCACCCCCGCATCCGTTCTTCCTGACCCCTGCGGCAATACCTTTTCCCCGGTAATCCGTCCAATGGCTGAGGCCAGTGTGCCCTGCACCGTAGTGGCATTCGGCTGCACCTGCCAACCGGAGAACTCGGCCCCGTCATAGGAGAGAATGACTTTGAGATTGCGCATGCGCCGATGGTTGATTCCTCAATCGTCTATGCTTGAATCTTCTGTCGGTGGCCCCGCGATCTTTCGAGTCTCCGCTCGCAGTTGCATCATCGAAGCAATTTCAAGCTTTGCCAGCAATCTAACAGGTTCCTATGATGGGGATAATCCCGCATTTTGCAGGGCGGCAGTTTCCGACTTTCGGCATGTTCCCGGCTGGAGCTCTTTTTCTGCCGCAGCCGAGCATCTCGCGTGTAAATCTGCGGAGCACCGTAACCTCAGCCGCATTCCGGTCAGATATACTGGATGGTTTCCGAGCAGTCCCGGTCTCCGGGATGGACATCCCTCCATCGCCACGGCAAAGGAATTACCGAGGGCAGGAAACCAAGGACGACAACGCAATATACGCGGCCGCCAGGATCGTTTTTCTCCATGTTTCCCGGAACCTTCCTGCGGTGGTTTGCGTAACTATGCTTGGGCAGGAATTCATTCGACCAGTTCGGCTGTCTCAGATCTCAAGTAATTAGTTCTTAACAGCATCAGGTTCTTAAAGTTAACGGAGATGAGTAGAATGCCATTCGCACGTTTAGCGTCATCTTTACCTTCCACGCCGCGGCTCGCCGCGGTGACACTGCTGTTTGCCACGCTGACTCTCGCGTGCTGGGGCCAGGAACAGCCCGCGCCGCCATCCGCAGCCGCGCCCACGGCTCCGACCCCACAGAATACGCCCGAAGCGCGGCCGCTGCCGGTGTTGAATTTTGCCAAACCAGTGTCGCATTTCCCCGACCCAATTGGACCGTACAGGTCGCGGAGCTTGCCACCTCCAAATCTGGCGAACACGGCACGCATTGACCAACTCATGCACGATGGCAAACTCTATCTGTCTCTCAGTGACGCGATCGCGCTGGCACTCGAGAACAATCTCGATATCGCCATCGCGCGCTATAACTTGAACATCGCCGATACCGATGTGCAGCGCGCCAAGGCTGGAGCGACGATCCTTGGAGTGTCGCTCGGCATCGTGCAAAACACGCCCGGCGGTGGAGTGGGCGGAGTCGGCGCCCAGGTCGGGTCGGGCACTGGAGGCACTACCCTCGGAGCGGGCGGTGCCGGCGCGGGCGCAGGCGGTTTAGTGGGCTCGACCGCAGGCGGCCTCTATGGGCCGATAATCAATAGTTTCGACCCGATCCTCACCGGCACTCTGCAAGAGGATCATTTCAGCCAACAGGCCACCAGCATTTTCCAGGGCGTGCTGCCGGGCTCCAGCTTGGCTCAAAACACCGGCACGGTTGATTTCTCCTATCAACAGGCCTTCCATTGGGGAACAAATGTGGTTGTGGGCTTCAACAACACGCGAGGCACCACAAACAGTTTCTTTTCAAGTCTCAGCCCGATATTGAACTCCGGATTCAAAGCCACGATAACTCAGCCTCTTCTGCAGGGTTTTGGGTTTGCGCCCAATACTCGCTTCATCCGCATCGCCCGCAACAACCGCGAACTTTCCGACGTGGCTTTCCGGCTGCAAATTACCACTACCGTCGATCAAATCGAGAACATGTACTGGGATCTCGTCTATGCCTACGAGAACCAACGAGTGAAAGAAGAATCGCTCACGTTTTCGCAGAAGACATTGTCCGACACTAAGAAGCAAGTCGACATCGGCAGTCTCGCTCCCATCGAATCGGTACGCGCAGAGAGCACCGTAGCCGCGGACCAGCAAGCGCTCACCGTGGCGAAGACCAACCTTCAGTTGGAGCAACTGCTCATGAAGAATGCGCTGAGCCGCACGCTGCACGATCCTATGCTCGCGGCAGCAGAAGTAATTCCCACCTCCACCATGGAGGTTCCGGCAAACGAGCAGATCCAGCCAACAGAAGACTTGGTCAACGACGCTCTTCGGCATCGGCCCGAACTGGTCGAGTCGCGCATTCAGTTGAACAGTCAGGAGATCAGCGACAAGGCCCTGCGCAGCGCCGTTCTACCCACGCTCAACCTTTATGGTTACTATGGCGGATCAGGCGTCGGCGGCGCGCAGAATGCGTCGAATCTCTGCTCTAACATCGCTCCCGAACTGCAGGGCTTCGGTTGCACCACCACTCCCACGCCGTCTGTGGGTATTGGCGGCACGCTGAACCAACTCGTCAACTCCACCGCTCCCGACAAAGGCGTCGGCCTGCAGCTCAACATCCCGCTGCGCAACCGCGCCGCTCAGGCGCTCCAGATCCGTTCGGAACTGGAATACCGCCAGATCCAGATGGCGCTGCAGCAAACCGAAAACCGCGTCAGCATCGAAGTTCGCCAGGCCCAATTCGCCGTCGAACAAAATCAAGCCAGCGTGGCTTCGGCCAAGGCGGCGCAGGATTATGCGCAACAGTCGCTCGATGCCGAGCAGAAGAAATATCAGTTCGGCACGTCGACTACCACGGCAGTTCTGCAAACCCGCAGCGCGCTCGCTACCGCCGAATCGACGTTGATGTCGGCGATGGCCGCGTACGAAAAATCGCGTGTCGAACTCGAACGCGCCGTGGGCACGTTGCTCGACGACAACGGCATCAGCATTGACGACGCCGCTCGCGGTCAGGTCACGCGCATGCCCAACGTCCCTTACGTCGCGCCGCGCAAAGATCTGAACTCGGTCACGCCATCCCCAGCACCCATTCAACAATAATTCGCGCCTCTTCCCGGCGACGCCGCTATTCTGAAACAGCGGCGTCGCCTTCCATCCTCTCCTCACAATTCTTTACAATCCCGCACAGTCTCTCTTCCACTTCTCCCGCTAAGATTGAAAGATATTTATTCCGTCCCGCATTCAACGCTGGCATCCATTAAAAGTCTGATCGTGAACAAATATTTTCCCGCGCTTGCGCAAGAACGCTTTGATTCACCATCATTTTCCGACGATTACTTGAGAATGTTTCATTGAGAATGATTTCTAAATGACGCCGTGTTAACAATGAGAAATCTAGGGATGCTTTGTCTAAGGAGAAGACCGATGCTCGTACCGCGTTCCACTCGTAAGGCAGCCCCGCTGCGAATGCTGCTGTACGCCGTTTCCGCAATATTTTTAGGAATCGCTCCAACGCCAGTCTGGGCGCAAGCCGCGCCCCCGTCCTCGGCACAATCCACGCCCCCCGCAGCGCCACAGCCCGCAGCGGCCGCGGTGCCATGGAGCGACTATTCCGTTCCGCGCTCGGCATTTCCTCACTTCCTCCATCCCTATGAAGTGCAGAAAGTGCCGCAGCCGAATCTGGGCAATTCTCCGCGCATCGACTCGATCATGAAAGACGGAAAAATCTATCTCTCCATCAACGACGCGGTCGCGCTCGCGCTCGAAAACAATCTCGATCTCGATATTGCCCGCTATAACCTGAATATTGCGGCGGCAGATCTGCTGCGGGCGAAATCGGGCGCAGCCATCCTCGGCGTAAACACCGGCATTGTGCAGAACACACCGGGCGGCGGCGTCGGCGGATTGGGCGGCTCCGTAGGCTCGGGCACCGGCGGCACCACCGTAGCCGCGGGCGGCGCCGGCACTGGAACCAACGGACTGGTCAGCTCCACTCTCGGCATTGGTGCGCCCATCACCAGCTTCGATCCTGCACTCACGGGCACGCTACAGCTCGACAAAAACGATACCGAATCGGTCAGCGTCTTCAGCCCCGTTCCAGTCGTCGCGCAGAATACTTACACGTCAAACTTCGGTTACACCCAGGGCTTCGAATGGGGTGGCGCTCTCACTGGGGCCTTCAACAACACTCATCTCACCACCAACAATCCCACGAGCCTGCTCACGCCGCAACTCGGCTCGAGCTTCCAGTTCCGCTTCACGCAAAATCTTTTGCAAGGTTGGGGCTCCCTGCCCAACACGCGCTTCATCCGCATCGCCAAGAACAACCGCGAGATTTCCGACGTAGCTTTTCGCCTGCAAATTATTACTACGGTCGATCAGATTGAAAACATGTACTGGGACTTGGTCTACGCCTACGAGAATGTTCGGGTACAGGAAGAGTCTCTTACTTACGCACAGAAAGCGCTGGAAGATTCCAAACGACAGGCGCAGGTCGGCACTGCGCCTCCGATTCAGGTGGTGAGTTCGCAGAGCACCGTCGCTACCGATCAGCAGAACCTCATTGTGGCGCAGAATAATTTGCAACTGCAGCAGCTTCTCATGAAAAACGCTCTCAGTCGCAGCATCGAAGATCCCGTGCTGGCCGAGGCCGACGTGATTCCCACATCAACCATGGAACTGCCGCAGCAGGAGCCGGTCACGCCCGTTCAGGACATGATCAACGACGCTCTGCGCCATCGCGCCGAACTGGTCGAATCGCGCATCGATCTGCAATCGCGCGACATCAACAGCCGCGCCGTGCGCAATGCTCTGCTGCCCACGCTGCAGGCATTCGCCTATTACGGCGGCTCCGGCGTCGGCGGAGATGTCAACTCCCTGGTACCCAGCTGCTCCACCACCACCAGCAGCCTGTGTTTCAATCCGACGAACGCCCCGCCCCCATTTCAAAAATCCACTTCCGTGGGCTATGGCAGCACTTTGAACCAACTGGTGAATTCCACCGCGCCCGACAAAGGCGTGGGATTGTCACTGAACATTCCCCTTCGCAATCGGCTGGCGCAATCGAACCAGGTACGCGCCGAACTCGAATACCGCCAGGCCCAGGTGCGCGAATTGCAGCTCGAAAATCAGGTTCGGGTCGAAGTTCGCAACGCGCAATTTGATGTGCGCCAGAATCGAGTTTCCGTCCAGGCCGCGCAATCGGCCGTCGACCTGGCGCGTCAGACATTAGACGCCGACCAGCAGAAGCTGAAAGTCGGGCTGACTACGCAGACAGCGATTTTGCAAGACGCCGCTACTTTGACCACTGGCGAATCCAATCTGGTCTCGGCCAAAGCCGCTTACGAAAAGTCCGCCATCGAACTCGATCGGGCCACCGGATTGCTGCTCGATCACGCTGGAATCGATGTGGCCGACGCCACTCGCGGCCAGGTCACGCACTTGCCCAATGTGCCTTACGTGGCCCCGCGCCCGGATGCTGTGCCAGTGAGCCAGCCGTCGTCCGCGCCACAGGCGGCTAATCCCTCAGGCGGCCAGATGTAGCGTTTAAGCTTCGGCTGAATGTGGCGACAGCCGCCCCCGGCTGTCGGGCCGGGCGAAAGCCTGGCGGTGGAATCTGGCTGCCAAGGCACGCTCGGGCCAGATTGTATGTACATTTATGTAAATGTACGTACACTCCTGTACGTAAAATGTTCCGTAAGGAACATTTTGTAAACTCGCACCGCCTACGAGCGATCAATCGGCGAAAATGACCGGCCGAAGCCTTTTGTTTCTCAGCACTTCGCTCCCATGCCTGATACACTACGCCCGATGGCGACATCTTCGCGTCCAGCTCTTCCCAGGTTCTTCCTCTGGCTCTTGCCCTTATCTTTCCTGCTCCAATTGGCTGCTATCGCCATCTTCCATCAGTACAGAACGCGCACCGGCGACGACCACTTCGAATTCGGCTGGGAAATGGGACGCGTCGCCCGCTCCATCGCTCTCGGCCACGGCTTCAGCAGCCCGTACGAAGGCAATACCGGGCCAACGGCCTGGGAACCGCCGCTCTACCCGTACCTGATGGCCAGAGTGTTCAGAATTTTCGGCGTCTACACTCAAGCCTCTGCATGGGCGTTGCTCAGCATCAACAGCCTGTTCGGCACCCTCACCTGCATTCCGATTTTTTTTATTGCGCATCGAACCTTGGGCGAACGAGTCGCTGTATGGTCGGCATACACATGGGCCCTGTGCCCTTACATCTGGTATTGGTCGGTACACTGGATCTGGGACACAACATTCACGCCGCTGATCCTCGCATGCATCTTCTTGCTCGCATTGGAACTGCAAAACTGGCGCGGGCTGCGCGGCTGGATAGTTTTCGGCGCGCTCTTTGGTATCGGAGCGCTGGCCAATCCCACCATGCTGGCGTTCCTGCCCTTCTGTGGCCTGTGGATCTGGCGACAGCGCTACCGGCGCGGCATTCCGTCGCTTGCCGGCATCGCGCTGGCTTCTGTCGTATTTTTTCTAGTGCTCACTCCCTGGGTAGTCCGCAACTACGAAGTCTTCGGACGCTTCGTTTTTCTTCGTGATGACTTTGGATTGCAAATCCGCCTGGGCAACGGCCCTTCCGCAGATGGCATGCTGATGGCCTACCTGCAGCCCAATCTCAATAAAATAGAACTCGAGAAGTTTCAGCAGATGGGTGAGATCGAGTATGCAGCGAGGTGCAAGGGGATCGCCTTCGACTGGATCCGCACCCACCCGACACGCTTCGCGGTCATCAGCCTGAAGCGATTCTTTTATTTCTGGAACGGCGTGCCGCGACCAACGAACAGCGTTGCCCCGATTGACTTTCGAACCTCAGCATTTCTGGCAACGTCGGTGCTGGCGCTGTGGGGGCTCGGACGCGCCCTACGCCAGAAGCGGCCCGCAGCGTGGCTTTTCGCGGGATTGGTGCTGACCTATCCTACGGTCTACTACTTCGTGTTCCCTCACGCACGCTACCGCCATCCCATCGAACCCGAGTTGGTGATTCTGATCGTATTCCTGTTGTCGGAGATAAAGCGGCGTGACCGATTGCAGCCGAGAAATAGCAGCGGCCCTATCTAGCTCGCCTGCGGTCGAACGGGGTCATCTTGGGCGCAGCCGCCGCCACGAACGCGGTCAGCTTTTTGAGGTTGGAAAGTTCTTCGTCGTTATCTAACTGAAACGACACGCTCATCCCGTAGCCCGGATGCGAAGCCAATACCATTCCCCGCAGGCGCAATCGCATTTCGTAGGTGCGTACAATGATTTCGAGAGCCGACCCTTGAGGAAAGGGTAACGCGACTTCCAGATAGCATCCCCCCGAACTCAGGTCAGTCAGGCAACAACGATGGGGTATCGAAAGTCCGGGGCGGTAAACTTCCGCACTCAGGCGGCAGGTGTAGCGCATCTTCGTGCGCCGGTTGGCCGCATCTAGAGCAGAGTCGGAAACGCCCTCGAGTTCGGTGCTGTCGGCTTCCAGGCCATCAAGCCCAACGTTACCGCTCCCAACGATCTCAGACTGCAGGCTCGGAGGCTCTTCAGCAACAGCTGTACTGCTTATCGCTTCTCGCTCGTAAGCCAAGGCGGGCGGCAATGCTGCCACAGCCGCAGCTACAGCTGCAGCCAACGCCGCAGCTGGCTGCTGCACCTCTTCCATCTCCACGGCAATTTCCTCCACAGCTACGTCGAACAGTGGATCGCGGGAAACTTCCTTGGGCAGATTGGCGGCGAGAAAGTCCGCTAGCAGTCGGCGCGAGGCTTGCGGCACGTCCGCAAACTGCACTCCCGCGCGGCCCTTCCAATCCTGCCACATCACCTGACCTGACAGCCGGATATTCACCGTCTGCCCCGGCAGCTTGAACTGAAAATATACTTTGTTAACGGGAGGAAGCTTTTGGCCGAACTGAACTGACATGCCGTTTTCTGCAAGGTCGATCAGCGTCGCTTTTTCCTGCTCCACGTTGGCGTAATCGATTGTCGCCTGCGCATGCACGGGAGCCCGCGCCTTCTTGCGCTTCTCTCTGTACATCACGCCGCGCGCCGCACGCAAGCTGCTAAGCGCACGGTCGTAGGCCAGCGGCTTATACAGAATAAAATTCGCGCCCAGAGAAAATACGTCCCGAATATTTTCCTGGCCAGCCAACACCGCAACCGCCAGCGTGGCATCATTTCTGCGCGATTGACGGGTCTCCCGCAACAAGGAAATTACCTGCTTGGTCGATTTCCCATCGATGATCACCGCATCGAACCGCTCCTGCGCCAGACGGATTCCGGCGCGGACAAAGTCTGGGCAACTTTCAACCTCAATATTCAGTTCTTCCAGAGCTTTTTGCAGCAGGCGGGCGGATGCCTCGTCCACGCACACGAGTAGAGCGGATAACGTCATATCTGCCCACATCCTAGGTGCCACCCGTTATGGTCACAAGTTACCAGCGTGCCGGTATCAAAGTTCGCATTCCACCTCCCGGGCAAATTAGCGCTTACAAAGGTCGGTGACCCAAGTAACTTCCGCACATTACAACGGACTGGGCCATTGACCTGAAGTACTTTGACGTTCGCTTCTCCTTCCATGAAGATTAACTCAGGTGAATGAACGCGAGCTCAGCCTGGTACCGGCCGAAGCGTTCCACGATTGGAGCCGCTCATGGCATCAGGAACGCGTTCAAACACTGCCTCCTCCCCGAAGCAACTTATGACATCGAAACAAAATCGCGGGTTCACGTTGTTGGAGATGATGATCGTGGTCGCCATTATTCTGATCATGGCCGCCGTCGCCGTTACCGCCTTCATGCCGGTGCTCGAGTTGAACCACCTAAACTCGGCCTATGACACGACGCTCTCGGTAATCCGCAACTACAGAAACCTGGCCATTACCCAAAGCAAACGCTACATCCTCACTTTCACTGCTCCGGGAACCATCACCGTGCAACGTTGGGACTGGGCTACCCCGGTGTCGCCCGCTCCCGTCACAGTGCAAACTTTCACACTGCCGATCGATGTCCAGTACGCGGTGCAAGCCGGATTCCCGGCCATCGCTCCTGACAGCTTCGGCACCGGCGTCGTTGCCATCGACTTCGACCAAGGCATGGGCCTGGGCAGCCAGAACTACATCATGTTCATGCCTGACGGTTCTTCGCAGGACACGCTGGGCAACTACAACAGCGGCGTCATTTACGTGACCCGCCCGGGAGATATCTACAACTCGAAAGCCATCGACGTGTGGGGCACAACCGGAAGAGTTCGAGGCTGGCGGCTGGTGAAGCAGGCGGGAGTCTACTCGTGGATACAACAATGACGAAAAACAAATCTCAGGCAGCCGCGCGCGGTTTCACCTTGATTGAAACCATGATCGCCATCGCGATCTTGAGCTTCGGCGTTGTCAGTCTGCTTGCCGTTTTCGGCATGGCCGTTTCTGTTACCCAGAATGCCCAGGAAAATCTTATCGCGCGGCAAAAGGCGCTGCAGACCATGGAGAGCGTCTATACCGCGCGCAACTCGCAGCAAATCACCTTCGCGCAGATCGCCAACATCGCCAGCGGCGGAATCTTCACCAACGCCGCCACTCCGCTGTGGGCAGCCGGCCCCGACGGCCTGGTCAATACCGCGGACGACGTACCCTTCGCTGCCGCGGCCCCTTGTCCCGCCGGACCCGAGTGTTTGGTTCTTCCCGGCAAGGACGGCATCCTGGGCACTGCCGATGACGTGGGCATGAGCCTGAGCAACTTTACCCGGCAGATTCAGATCGCTTCCGTTCTTGAAGACGACGGCGTCACCATTAATCCCAATCTCAGGCAGATCACCGTAACCATTACTTATTACACAGGCAGCTCGCACATTCCCCAAACCTACACCGTGACCGGATTGATTTCGGCTTTCCACTAGAGGCCAGGGTGAGCACAATCAGGACAAGAACCATGCAGATGCGAAAATACAAATCGGAAAGTGGCTTCACTCTCCTGGAACTCACGATTTCCATGGCATTGGGGATCATCGTCATGGGTGCCTTCGCCAGTCTGTTTCAGTCTGGCATGGCTTCTACCATGGTCGTGGCGCAACGTGCCGAGACCCAGCAGAACATGCGGGCGGCCGTCGATCTCCTGGTCAAAGACATCAGCATGGCCGGAGCGGGCCTGCCCTCGGGTGGAATTCAGTTGCCCACCGGTGCCGGAGCTACCGCCACCAGATTCGGTTGCGATCAAAGTGGCACTTGCCACGTCCCCACCTTTAACTACCCCACGGGAAACTACATGTACGGCATCCTGCCTGGTTTCAGCAACGGTGTGGAAGGCGGCGCCGTCATTCCGGCGGCTCCTGCGCCCGCGATTAACGACAGCATCACCGTCATTTATTGCGATTACAACACTCCCTATCTTTTTGAGTACAACGTTGCCTTCACCGTTCCGGGCAGCGGCGGTTCCATCACTCTCACGCCTAATCCCGCCTACATTCCAGCGCCTCCTGCCATCAATTCAGCCGGCGGCATTCAGGTGGGAGATCTGATTTATCTCAGCAACAGCGTCGGATCGGCGGTGGGCGAAGTTACGAATATCACACCCACCGTTATCACTTTCGCCAATCTCGATCCTCTCAATTTCAATCAGAGTGGCGCCGCTACCAACAATATCAAAGCAATTTCCAGCGGCGCGAACACCATTGCGTACCGTCTGTTCGCAATTACTTATTACCTGACGGTTCCGGCTGCCGGTCAGTCTCCGCGCCTTATGCGCCAGGTCAACGGCCTCACCCCGGTGCCCGTAGCGGATGACATTATCAATTTGCAATTCGCTTACGACGTTTATAACTCGACAACCAATGCACTCGATGCCAATCAAGCCAATCCGTTGGCTGCTGGGGAATCCCCCAATCTGATTCAAAAAATCAATCTTGTGCTGATGGGACAGAGCATCGTCAGCAATGCGAACCATTACCAGAGTCTGTATCTGGCTACTGATGTCAGTGCCAGGAATATGTCCTTTAAGAATGCTTATTAGTAGAGCTGTTTTGGAGGCTAAGGAGATCTGCGATGGGCCAGAAACATCTTGATTCGCGTGGTTTCACACTGATTGCGTCGCTGCTGATACTCATACTCTTGTCGGGAGTAGCCGTCGGCCTTATCTTCATGGTCGACAACGAAGCCCGCATGGGCGGCAATGACCTTGAGGCCAATCTCGCCTACTATGGCGCCGAATCTGGCATGGAGAAGCTCACCTCCGACCTCTCCTCTTTGTACACACAGTATCAGTCTCCGACCAATCTGCAGATTCAGAACCTGATCAACTTCCCGCCAACGTCCGCCATGGTCAGCAACATGACCTACACCGAGACCATTACGTATCCGCTGGATGCTAACGGCAAGCCAGTGAGTAGTTACAACACGATCAGCGCCGGCTCAAACCAGGGAATGTACGCCGAGCTGATTCCCATGACGTTGCAGGTTGTCGGCACGCGTCCGTCCGGCGCTTATGTAAACATCACCCGCGGCATTGAGGTCGCGGAAATTCCTGTGTTTCAATTTGGCGTGTTCTGCGGTTATGACTGCTCCTATTTTGCCGGTCCAAACTTTGCCTTTGGCGGCCGCGTTCATACCAACCAGAACCTGTTTCTGGCTTCGGGCCTTAATCTCGTATTCGACGACAAGCTCTCCGCCTTCCAACAGGTCATCATGGATCAACTGGAGAACGGGCACCCGACCACCACGGGTTACGGCGGGACAGTCTATGTCCCCAAAGCCAGCGGCGGCTGCGCTCTAAGCCCCATCCCGCCTGCGGCAGAGCCAAATTGTGTGGCTCTTCCTGCGGCCGGAACTATTCCCGGCGATGCCAGCTGGAGCGGCGGATATCCCACGGTTGGCGGCGCCGCGAACGTCAATTTCCCCAGCCTTTCGTCGGGAACGTTGAATGGATATGTAACCAACTCATTGACCGGCGCAACCAACATGCAGCTGCCCTTCGTGCAAAACAGCTGCACCAGCAACCCGCCGCCATGCACTGATCCGATTTCGATTATCCGTAAACCGCAGATCGGTGAATTGCCGACCAGCGCACTCGGCGCTTCGCGGCTTTACAATCAGGCGCAGATTCGTGTTCTGCTGGCCGACACGCAAACCGACTTGCATCCCGAGCGCGGCGCGATCGGCGACGGCCAGGATGTCCGCTTGCCGAATGTGAACACGTATAACACCGCTCCTTTCACAAACGCTTCCGGTAGTAATCCTGTCATCACCGGCATCACTGGAGCCCCAGGCAACACCGAGGCTGTCGGATTCGCGACCGCGGGCACCGACGGCTGGGTGGCACCTTATATAAGTACCGGACTAACCACTTGGACTAAATGGCCGTTGAGCGGAGAAGTCACCACCGCCGGCCTCTCCACCGCCGGCAGCGCGGCCGGTGTTCCTACCATGACTGGCCCGTGGATTCGCGTGGAGTACCTGAACAATGCAGGTGTGTGGGTTGGCGTTACTACCGAATGGCTGGGTTTCGGCTTCGGCCGCATCTTCAATACCGTGCCCACGACCCCAGGTTCGAATGCAGTCAACACTAATGCGATTTTGATCTTGCAGCAGCTTCAGCCCACGCTGACAGCTACCGCCGCGAATATCTCGGTAACCGGGAACTGGTATCCCATTAACCTTTACGACGCTCGCGAAGGCGAGATGCGTGACAACGTCACTGCCAATGCCACGAGCGGCAACAATACTTACTCATCCTGCTCCGTTCAGGGCATTATGAACGCCGTTGAAATCGATGTGGGCAACCTGAAGAAGTGGCTCGCTGGGACCTTCGGAGCGAGCGGCGCGCTGGTGAACTATAGCAACAACAACGGCTACGTTCTCTACTTCTCCGATCATCGCGGCATGTTGACCGATCCGAATCCCTCCAACGGCGGCCAGACTGCCGCCGGCGTGATCAGCGGAGAATCGGGTCTCGAGGACGTGGTGAACTCGGCAGCGATCTTGACCTCGACCACGCCGGATGGAGCTAAGGAACCAGCCACGTACTATAACTATTCGCCGGAAGACGTCGATCAGAATGGATTCCTCGATAACTGGGGCGAAAAGAATATCGGCTATGGTTTCGGCATCAACACCGGTGCCCCCTTGAACTCTTACGTTCGCATACCCAATCCCGGCCCGGTTACTGCCGTGTCCAAAAACTGCGCCGAGCAGAACACAGTCACCGGGGTCTTCACCTTGAGCGCTAACAATCAGGTGGGCATGGCCAACATGGTAACCGGAGCGCGCCATGTGTTGAAGCTGGTTGACGGCAGTCTCGGGAATTTGCCAGTCATGCCGGCAGCCAGCGGTTGCGCGCAAAGCGCGGCTCAACCCCACCGGCTGCGGCGGCTTCACAGTTGCTTCCGAGAACCCGGTCTACATCCAGGGCGATTACAATACCAGTGCGGCCGATCCCTTCTGGGGCACGGCCACGGCCAACCCGCCCACGCAAACACCACACTCCGCCGCTGCAGTCATCGCAGACTCGGTTATGGTTCTCTCCAATCAGTGGACAGACGCGAACAGCCTGGTTTACCCCGATGTCTCAGGCAATCGCAGTCCCACTACCCAAGCCTATTACCGCGCCGCCATCTCCGGAGGCAAGAACGTTCCCTTTCCCCAACCCGCCTGGGCGGTTGGCGTTATCAATGACTTCGGTACCGACGGCGGAATTCACAACTTCCTGCGTTATCTCGAGAGCTGGGGGCAGACGCTCAACTATGACGGCTCGCTGGTCAGCATGTATTACTCCGAGTACAACACGGGAACTTACAAAGACGGTCCCGGTGGCGACGTCTACTCGCCTCCGACCTCGTAACTACTACTTCGACGTGCTGTTCCTGACTCCGTCCAATTTACCTCCGGGCACGCCGACGTTCTCTGACATCGATAGCTTGAGCTATCACCAGAACTTCACGCCTCACTGATCGCCGGCAACCGGCACGACAGACCCCGGCTCCGCTTCCCGCGGACCGGGGTTTTTCATTCGTGGGGACCCGCTTCTCAATGAGCGCAGTCGAAGAAATCCCCCCCAGTCGTCTCGCCACGCAACCGTCCGATCCGTTTTCCCTGTTGATAACCTTCCGAGTTAACTTCGTTTTGGCCGTCGATTTGTGCAACCAGCGCCTCTTCGTGAGCATCTTTTAACGTAGGGCTCTGGATATTCCTGTTTCACAAACCGAAACCGCGCCGCTACGCTGCAAGCGATTGTGACCCGTATGGCAGGCATGTTCTCCGCGCGTACTTTGACACTCCTCACACCTCTTCCGCGCCAGCGCGTAGCCGACCGCTACCTGACCGCCGTCGTGGCAGCAATCACAGCCATCCTGCTTCGCTGGTTCTTAGATCCCGTACTCGGCCATGTCGCGTTTTATGTCACCTTATATATTTCAGTAACTTTTTGCGCAGTCGTGTGTGGCTACGCGCCGGCCATTCTGAGCGGTGTGCTCGGCTTTCTGGGAATCTTCTACTGGTTCGTCGACCCACGCCATTCGCTTTCTTTCATCCGCCAGTCCCCGGAGATTCATGCGATTGTCGCTTGTTTCCTCGTATGCGGAGTGCTGATCGCGCTGGGCGAAGCCAACCGCCGCAAGCAGTTGCGCCTGAACCGTACAGTCGACGCCCTTACCACCGAAGCTCGCCAACGGCAACGTGCCGAAGAAGAATTGCGCCAGGCTCACGACCTGTTAGAGCAGCATGTGCAGGAACGCACCACGGAACTCTCGCAGGCGCTGGCGAATCTGGAATCTGAAATGAGAGTGCGCGAGCAAAAGGAAGAACAACTGCGCAATTTGTCGCGCCGCCTCATGACTCTGCAGGACGAGGAACGCCGCCGCATCGCCCGCGAATTACACGACAGCGCCGGCCAGACTCTCGCCGCCATGAAAATGTCGGCCGCTCTGATTCGTCGCGAAGCTGGCGCCAATCCCAACCTTCTTCGCCAGATCGATGATCTCAACGCTCTGATCGATGAGGCTTTGCAGGAGGTTCGCACCACTTCCTACCTTTTGCACCCGCCTCTGCTCGACGAAGCCGGCATCGCTTCCGCCGCCCGGTGGTTCGTAGAAGGATTCGCCCGCCGCAGCGGAATCGAAGTTCAATGCGATATCCCCCAGACCATGGAACGCCCTCCCAGAGATTGCGAACTCGTCCTCTTCCGCATCTTGCAGGAGAGCTTGTCCAACGTGCATCGCCACTCCGGAGCTTCATCCGCCACCATCCGGCTCCAGCGCAACACCGATCACATCGAACTCGAAGTAGCAGACAGCGGGAAAGGCATTTCCGAAGAATTGCTGCGCCGCTTCAATGCGTCGGTCGGTGCCGCAGGCGTAGGCCTCACCGGCATGCGCGAGCGCGTTCGCGAGCTAGGCGGCCAATTCGAAATCCGCTCGCTTCACACGGGCACAACCATCAGCGTCGCGCTGCCGGCATTCAACTCAAGCATCCCACCAGAAGAAGCCGCAGTCTCCGCGACACGCTGACTCTCGATCTATTCCATTACGAGTCCGTCATCCCGAAGGGCGGCGTACTTCAGCCGCGCGAGGGATCTCCCACAAATACGGACCAATGGGAGATCTGAAAGCAACTCACCACATCCACGCATTCACGTTATCGATGTATTCGGAATAGCCCGGAGCCGGATTGCCCAATTCGTAATCGTAATCCAGCTGAAATTGCAGGCCTGCGCTGTCACCCCAATTCGATGCGGCCGCAGGTTCCGTAAGATTCATCGCCTGTACCGGTCCGTCATCAAACTGGACATATTGATAAACCACCGTTGAGCCCACTCGAGCCCACGACCGTCTCAAATGATGCCATGTATTGGGGGCAAGCTGAGCGGGACAAGTCGCGCCGCTATTCTGCCATTCTCCTAGAACTTCATTCCATCCGTCATATTCACCCGTGCCGTAAATGCACTGCGTGCCGGCCATATATTTCTGGCCACCAGTGACCTGCCAGAAGTCCCATTCCAAAGCTTCGGAATTTGTATCCGTCAGGTAGAAATAAAAGTCTTCGAGAAAATTGGAAACAGAATCCTGAGCTCCGAAACTGTCTGCAAAAAGAACCGAAGGCCATCCTTGCCCGGTTTCAATCACTGGGCCTGTAGCCAAATTGAAACTCATGGCGGTTCCACTCAGACTTGGGGTTGAGACGGGACCCCAGGTGTAGTTGGCGTAGGGCGCGCCGCAATTCTGATTGGTCGGTGGACACCCCGAGCATGGCCCCGAGCAAGGGGCTTTCCATTCTGAAACCGGAACGTCTTGAACGTTGTGGATGTAGATTGCAGTCGGAGGCGGCGTCGGCATCGTGTACCCACCTCCACCGCTTACGTTAAAAGGAACGACGGTTTTTTGTCCGATAACTTCATCACTGGAATTCACCGCTTCAATGACAATATTGTGCAGCCCAGTGGTCATGGAATAGTTCGCATTGAGTTGATCGGGGTTGGTGGGATTGCTTTTGCTTGAAACTCCGTACTTGGTACTCCCTTCCCAAACTTGAATGTTGACGGTTCCGGGATACTCCGAGCAGGCCACGACCTGAACGGGATTATCGGCATTTACGTTATTACCCGGCGCAGCCACGACAAGACCTCCGCTGTTCACGACATTAAAGGTCCAAGTCGCAGTTACTCCGAGAGGTTGGTCTGAACTATTTACCGCTTCGATGACAATCGTGTGCGATCCCGGAGTGAAAGTGTAGGTCTGATTAATACTTGTTCCATTTTCAACGCCCCATTTATGGGAGCCTTCCCACACCTGAATATTGCTTGTCCCCGGATATTTCGATGTGGCGACGACATTGACGGAAGTGCATGTATTTCGATTTCGAAGTGGAGAGACAATAATGAGCTGGGCAAAAGCCTGGCTGGTTAATAAGAGGCTGCACAATAAAAGGCTTAAGCCCATCAGGGCTGCTCTGAAAAATGTTGTCATAAAAAACCGCGTGTTTCCGTAAATTACATTTCAGAATCCAACGTTGCAAGGAGAAAACCGGAAGAAAACGGGGGACAGATGCGTGGGGCGCACGCCACCCTTCGCTTCCCCACGTTCTCCAAAGAGCGTAATGGCGCGGCATCGTCAACCACGGAACGCGCAGAAGCTCAACCATCAAGCGCCAATGATTCTTGATCTTAGTGCGATCCGCCCGTGCCTCGCGCCACCGAGGTTTCATTGCGGACGAATCCTCTCACCGGCTCGCCACCATCTCTGAAGATCACATACTGATCCGCTGAAAAATCCAGCTTTTGCGTCTTCACCGTGCTGAGAGCATCGTTTCCCGCCATTACAATGACCATGTGAGTGGCATCGAGCGGATTCTTTGCCGAAAAAATCAGCCCCTCCCGTTCCGACGCATGCACTTTCCCGTCGATGGTGAATGCGGCTCCCGGGTAGTCCAATCCAATTTTGTCAGCCCAGCGCGCCAACGCCGAATTAGATTCCGGCCGGCCGACAAAGACAACATCGCGATGCCGTAACAGATCATCGGTAACCTCGAAATCTTTGTAGATTGGCATCTGGCCTTCGTAATAATCGAGAAAATGGTTCTGCATCTGCTCGGCCACGTAACGATTCGCGCCTGCCTCCCGCATCGTCCCGTAGACGATCACAGAAGATGAGAGTTGCCTCCACAGATCGCTGGTGACATAGGCAGGCCCATCCGGCGGATCGATCTCACCGATCTGAGCGCCCGCCTTTTCAAGAAAAGATTTCGCAGTGACCGTCTTGGTGGTGTTCGCCGCGAAATAGTCGTTCATGAGCTTAAGAAACGCGGTGTCGCCCATCTGGCGGCGCAGCGAATCCAGAAACAGGACGCCCCGGGCTCGCTCCCGCTGAAAATGGCTCGCAGGAGTATCGGGGCTTAGTTCCAGCCGGCGCCAAGCGGCACGCTGGCTATCCAACGCTTCTTCCATCTTCGCGGATTGCAGTACGCCGCGGTAGGTTGCCGCACCGGCGACAAACCAGCTGTCAGTATCGGTCGCCGGCAGCACCCAACCCTTCCATAGCCGCCCCTCATAGGATGGAGGATCACCCGACGGCGGATCACTCGATCGAAGACTTGCATCTGCTGTAGAGCCACTCTTCGGCCCCTTCCCCATCGCCATCAGGCGCTCTTTTTCATTTTGACCGATCGCGGCGCGAAGGCTTGCCGACGGCTCCTGCGTGAACAGGTAATATCCCGACGGGTAGAGCCCGTCATCTTTGGCAGAATCCCATTTCCTCGGCAGCCACTCCCGCTGATTGGGTTTACCAAACGCAGCCCATACCATCAGGTGCGAAGCCATATCTGACGTGATCACTTTGGCATCCATAGTGGAACTGCTGACCAGCGGTGGGGTGCGAAACGCGAGGAACCCAAACTGTTCATCGATCTGGCCGCGATACTTACGATACAGATTCTGCCAGGCCAGGTCGCGAGGGCCGGGATAGTATGGAATGTAACCGGCATCTTCCTGCGGATCGGGATAGTCCTCCACCCGAACGTCCAGATCCTTGGCGTTGTTGTCGCCCCAGTAGAATCCCGGGGTGTCGCCGAACCACTCGTTCTTCGAACTGCGCCACAGTCGCGTGTGCTTGGTACCAAGATCGTAGATAGCGATCTCGTTGGTTTTCGCATCGCCAATGATCCACTCATTGGTGTAGAGGCCGTTATTGCGAGTGCCGAGATGCTGCACCACTTCGTCAATGTTGCTGCTGTACTGGATCGCCTGGCGCGCGCGGAAAGCCACTGGCGTGCCTTCGACGTTGAAGGGCGTCTGTTGAATCGTCGTCTCCGTAAGCACGACGCCGGCATCATTCTGGTACCAATCTGTGCCGCTTTCAATGCCGCCCGGATAACTTTGTATCAGCATGCGATGCCCAGACGTGGGCTGGATGTCGAGCATGACATTCGTCTGCTCGGCCAGCGTCAACGGCCACCAGGTCACATGTCCAATCACCATCTTGCCGTCGCGCGTCGCCGGCCCCGTAGCCGCAAATGCACTGCAATGGTCGGTGACTGAATCACGTCCGCCTTCCGCATACGGAGGTTTGTCGAGTGGCATGCCCTCGAGTCCTGTAGCAGTCGACTTGAGTGCCCCAGCCAGTTCGCCGAGTTCCACCGTGGTGTTGGCCACGGCGACATCAATGACATCGATGCGCCGGTTTTGCCATCGCGCTCCAGCATCGGAGGCGCCGTCGGCGATGCCTCGCATCTCTTCCAGAATCTCCTGATCGAAGCCGCGCAGGAACAGCGCATTCACCGTGGTTCGATAGTCTTGCCAATGCTCTTTGTCGCCCAGGTCCGCGGCGCAGCGCTCGAAATATTGTGGAATCTCCTGCGCCATCAGGTGGCCGTGCTGGTATCCGCGCTCGTAAGGCTTGCCCTCGATGTGCAGATAGATCCACCCCGCAGCCGGGTACCGATAGGCGGGACCAAACGTTTGCACCGCCTCGCGCGCTGGCCATTCGGAATCGGATCCAGCCTCGTCGATTCGTATCCCTTCAAACCAACTCTTACCGCTAAACGAACCGCCAGTGCCGACCGTGAGCAATACCGCATCCTGCGTGCGGCTGGCGACGAAATCGAGCGTTACCCGAGTCCACGGCTGGGTTCCGCCAAGCGAAACCGAGTGCACATCGAAAGGCATCGACGCCAACGTCAGCGTCGCGCCGACGGCGATCGGCGATCGATCGAGGTCGCGCACTTCCAGCCCCTCGGTGCGAATCCAGCCGCTCAGCTCATAACGCTTGCCGAGAACAAGCGTGATCGGGGCCAGGCGGACGCAAGCATCCTGCACGGCCGCCTCCCGCTCCACACGAAGCGATGGGCTTTTGTCGTGCACCATTGAAGCATCGAGCGTCGCCGTACCGCGCTCGGCAGTCCAATCGCGTTTGGAATTCTGAAAGGACGCTTGGAAAACAGGGTTACTAGCTTGGGCAATCGACGCGATCAGCAGACAGCAGGCAATTTGAATGATTCGCGAATCAAGTCGGAACCTGCACTGCGAAACGCGGATCCCGAAGATTGGTGCTTTGAAAGAAACTCGCATGGGAACCTCGCGATGGGGAGGATTTTATCTGTACTTGGAACCGCACGCAATCCTGCAAGTGGACGGAAAACCGGGGACATCCAAAAACAAAATTCAAATAAACCGATGTTCTCCGCTCCCGCTCGCAATTTCTCGACAGCTTTTAGACGGGACGTTACCCATTTTCCTTCCGAGCGCAAGTTCAGTTAAGACCTTCGCTGCAAAAACAAGGGCCGCCCGCAGGCGGCCCATCTGTTTCAAATCAAGAAGCTAGCGGCTTAATCTCCCGCTACTGGCTCCGCAATCTCCGGCTTTGGCGCGTGCGATCCATTCCCGTTCGGCTTCGTCAGCGCTCCCAGTGGAATGAATCCGTTTTCTGCCACCACCGGTTTTTCATTCAGTACGACTTCGCGATACAACGAAGCCATGCGAGCGTTGTAAGCCTCGTCATTCTTCTCCGGCCCACGCGCCTCAGCTTTCGCATCGGCAGTCTGCTTCTGCTTCGCGTCCCGCGCCCGCACTTTCTCTTCGCGTGCATTCTTCGCAATGCCCTTGCTGTCGAGATCGTGCTGCAACTCGGTCGTAACCAGATCGTCGCGCAACAGCAGCGAGTGAGTGGCGTCTTCCATATTCACTTTCTTGCCGCCGGCAAAAATCTCGTGCCGCCCATGCTCCTCGTACCACTTGGTAAGCGTAGCCGTCATATGCATCTTTTCGATGATGTTCCGCCATCCCACGCCGGTGTTGTAAGCGCAGAACGAAATTTCGCCTTCCTGCGTTGCATACGGAATGATGCACTGCTCCGTCCGCCGGAAGTCGTAATTGAACAGATCCTGAAACCACATGCCCGCGATGAATAGGAAGTTCCAGCGGTCCTGCCGCCGTTTCATCACGTCGTCCACCGTCCGGTCCGGCCCAACCTTGCCGTAATTTTTTCCCGTGACGTTGTAGTTCTTGTCGAACTTGCTCAGCAGATTCGTCAGCTTGAAATGCGTAGGCGATTGGAACGGATCGTAATTCTTGATCAGGCACAGCGCCATGCCGAAGCCCGTCCAAAATTTCCCGCGCGCCGCATCATTCACCTTGGCGATATCCTTCGCCAGCTGATCTCCGTGCAAGAACGCCGTAACCGGCACCGCCTCCTTGGTTTCCTTGTCAATCATCACCGCCATCCCAGTCCCACAATTAGGGTGGCAGCCGCAAGTCAGTTGGCCCCAGTCGTTTTTGGCGTCGTTTACGTGCATCAGGTCGCCCCAATCGCTGAATGTTCCCATGAAGGAAATTGGGAACCAGTCGCGCGAGGGCTCGCCTAATCCAGTTTGATTTTTTACGTCGTGGGCGAGATGCGAGAGTGTGTAGCGTTGGGCGGTGCGACGATCGTCGGTGACGGCTTCGTCGCGGCCGGTGAAGCTTACCGGCTGGAAGCTGAGGAAGCTGATTGTTCTCGGATTATCCAGCGCGAACTTGATGATTCTGCCGACTTGTTCGTTGTTAATGCCGTTGACGATGGTTACGACGGGAACGATTTCTACTCCGGCTTTGTGCAGGTTCTCGATCGCCTTTAATTTTACGTCGAACAGATTGCCGACCAGGCGATGCGCGTTGGCTGCGTTGCCGATGCCGTCGAATTGCAAGTACGCATAGCGCATTCCCGCTTCGACTGCCTGCTGGCAGAACTCAAAACTTTTTGCGAATTCAATTCCGTTGGTCGCGGCCTGCACGGAGTTGTATCCAACTTTGCGGGCGTAACGAACTGCGTCGAGAAAGTACGGCGACAGCGTGGGCTCGCCACCGGAGAACTGCACACTCATCTGCCGACGCGGCTTGATGGTGATGGCGTTGTCGAGCATGGTCTTGATTTCTTCCCACGTGAGTTCGTGGACGAAGCCGACCTGATTCGCGTCCATGAAGCAGGGATCGCACATCATGTTGCAGCGATTGGTCAGGTCAATCGTGAGCACCGATCCGCGTCCGTACTTCACGGTTGAAGAGCCGTGATGGTGCAGCTTCTCGTCGTTGTGGGCGGCAATGTCGCGGCCAGGAAATACGTCTTCAAGATGCTTCGAGAATTCCGTGTCGATCGACATCACGTCTTCGAAGTGACCGTGCGTGGGGCAATCCTTCACCATCAAAATCTTGCCGTCGCGCTCGACGATTTGCGCTTTGATTTCGCCGACCTTCTCATTCATCAGCACTTCATGCGGCAAATGCCCGTCGAGAATCTGCTGTCGAATCTCCGGCACGCACTTGGGACACAGAGAATCGGTCGTCCGCGGCCAACCGAGCGGCGGCTTCGATTTTTCGTAGGACTTGAGCAGCGGTTTTTCCGACCACTTTGGTGTGGGCGACGGATTGGGCTTGATGCGATTCATTCGCTCGAACACTGCCCATGTGCCTTTGGCGGCGAGGACGGCTGCTTTTTCTACGTACTTGATCGGCTTGCGCATGGTGGCTTTTGGCTCCTGGCTTCTAGCTTTTGGCCATTGGCTCTTGGCCTTTGGCTTTCTTCTTCAACGGATCGCAGCCAATTCGCAACGGAATTAGTGCCATCCCTTTTCATGCAATCGATGCTTTTTAGCCGCTTCGGATGAACCTGAGAACATCCAGGAACTGGCTTTCCCTGGGGATAAGCTGGTCCTTTGACCTGGTTTCTTACACTTTCCCTGGGGTTTGACCTGGAGCTATCTTATTGGAACGCCTAGGAATGGCGCATCCACATCCCAACGAACGGTGCAAAATTGGGGTTTAGCGGGCATGTGGGGGATTGGATGGGGTTAAGTCGTTGAAAGGAAAGGGGGCGGGGCCAGTTAAGTCTCGCTTGCGCGCTCTAGAATTTCAGAAGGACGTTCTGGATGAGGTCGGACGAGAACTCTGTGGCTTTATGCCCGTCGAAAATAAGATCCGAGGGATGTGCCGCGCTATTTCGGATACCGAGCTTTTCGTCGAGCACTTTCCGAACGTCATTTGAGATCAGTCCGGCCGCCCTCATTAGCTCTATGAAGCGAACTTCAGAGAGATCGGAAAAGTCCTCTCGCTTCACAATGCCGGACCTTAATGTCTGGGTTCTTGGCAAGGGCGTGGTTGAAGTCCGCCAATGCCATTGGCGCTCCGAAAACGAAGTCTTCCAGGTGGTGAATGACCAATATCCAGATCATCACTATAGTTGCCCGGAACGCGCCGACACGGTAGCAATCCGTAGCTTCTCTGAAAAAGGCGTGCTCTTGGGAATGTTCCACTTTGCCACCGAGCTGCGCCAATTGCTGAGATAGACGGATTTTCTTCGGCTCGTCTTCTACCTGTTGGCGGATTTCGTCCAGCATCGTGCGCTCTAGGCCATACTCTCTCCCTATCTTAATGTACTTCCCTCCTCTACCCCTGTTGGCGTGCTCAGAGAGATAACGGGCGATCCGTGAGTACGGCTTCATGAAGAGGATGTCGAACCTTGGCCATCTCGCGAGCGGAAAAGCTCGGCTGTCCAACGACTGCAATAAGGAAGTACGCCAAGTAGTCGACTTGCTTCCGCCCATCCCATCTAGGGAAGTCCTCAAATTGTTCAACGAACTCTTTGATGGTCAAGCCGTCTCCTTCCTATTCTCGAGATCGCTACGTGGAATCTCTGCATAGCGCGAGAGCTATAGCAGCGAATACTTCCAGACTTTCTTGCCGCTGTTGGTCGTGGGCAACCGCCTCAGTTCTCGCTGCCGCACTAGTCGTATCAGCGGCGTGCTAAGGTTTGGCTGGGGGTAATGCCAGCCGTGTTCAGCTAGCTTCGCCTGTATTTCGGACAGTGATCTCGGCTCGATGAAGAACCCCTCCTCCGCAAGTAGCGCTATTCGCGACGCAACCGATGTCGGTGGTTTCTTTCCGGAGCTCTCCGCTCGTTGGGCAACGGGTGCAGGTATGGTCCTCGTAGCCGCTCCACTAAGCAGCGAGCCCAGTATGACTTCAAATGCTTTAAGCTTCAGCGGTCCTTCGACCATGTCGGCGACCGCTCCTTCGGCTTTCCTACGCGCGCTGATCAGTTCCTCGGCATTCATGACGCCCTCTTTGTATCCTTCGTCGGAGTAAGAGTGTTGAGGAATTCTTCGATCTTTCGTGGCCTCGCTTTGTAACTGCCCCGAGAACTGCGCTCGGCGAACTTCTCGTCGAGGCACTCCTTCGCCCGCGCCGCGGCTTGGTCCATTGGCAGCCCTGTGTACTCGGACAGCTGTTCGACGGTCACGTCTCCGACGACGGATTCATCCAACTTCGTCGCGAGGAAGCGTGCCGACAAGGTGACCTTGACCAGTTGCTTTCCGGAAAGATTTGAGCACCGTAGCTCGAGCTCCCATTCTTTCGGACCACGCAGTAGGGGAGGGCTTTCTCGATTAGCTGCTCCAGTTTTTCGTTCGGGACGTCGTCGTCCACTAAGAACTGCTCTCTGAGTTGTTCCAGCGTCATTGTTCCTCCTATGTAGAATACTTAAGGTCAAATTGTACGCTCTGCAACGGAGCGCCTGGCAAGAGTATCTTCAAAAATATCTGTGGAAATCGTGTGCTTTTTACCGGCATAAATCTTCGAGTCCCGCGAGGCTCGCTTTCACTGGCAGTTTGCGTCGCATCTTCCTGGCTCCGCTGTATTCACGCTTTGGCCATCGCACGTCTATTCCTTCCCTGCGGAACTATCCATATTTCTTTGTTTTATCCAACGTGTGATTTTATAAAGCTGTAACTACTCACCCATTCCTTGTGTATGTTCATTCATCACTTTGCCAGATTCAATGTTCTTAATCGCCTCCGCCCGTGACGCGACGCGGAGGGAGCGTGGTATTCTTGCATATTTGGCCGATTTGTGTCACTCTCGCTCTTCCCTTGCCGGCGGTTGAGCGCAACCGCCGTCGTTCCATTGCTTTGCTTAGTGGCGACTCCGTCCCATCCTGTCTAAGACGGCGCGGGCGGCGTGGCATCGTAATAGTAGTTATTGGCCTATTTTATGGATTGTATGGATCGTTGCGGTTGGCTATTAATAGACATTTCAGTCGGTATGTCTACATATCAATTTGCGGACGTCTAAATTAATCGCCTACGCCCAGAACGCGACGCAGCATACGTTGTCGTATCCTGCATATCTGGCCGACTTATGTCACTCTCGCTCTTCCCTTGCTGGCGGTTGAGCGCAACCACCGTCGTTCCATTGCTTTGCTTGGTGGCGGCTCCATCCCATTCTGTCTAAGACGGCGCAGGCGGCGTGGCACCGTAATAGTAGTTATTGGCCTATTATTAGGGATTGTCTGGTCTTTGCGGTTGGCTATTAATCGACATTTTACTCGGTATGTCTACCAATCGGTACGCGGACGTCTAAATTTATCGCCAACGCCCAGAACGCGACGCAGCATACGTTGTCGTATCCTGCATATCTCGCCGATTTATGTCACTCTCGCTCTTCCCTTGGTGGCGGTTGAGCGCAAGCACCGTCGTTCCATTGCTTTGCTTGGTGGCGGCTCCATCCCATTCTGTCTAAGATGCCGCGGGCTGAGACGGGGCGGGGCGCTCCCTCGGGTCGCGATTGGCCGGGCACCTATCAACTGAAGCCGGTTCCTCTCTTGGGCGGGGCTGATGCGGCACGACTGGAAGTTGGGCCCTTCCCAGTCTCGCCATCCTCCCTTAGCTTGCGCTGATCAGGGAACCAGGAACGACTTCAAGAGAAAAGCAGCGGGCAGGAGTGCCGCCCCACATGGTCCAGTCACACGACCATTACGGCTGAGGAGGTGGGAAGATTTGTTTGCCTCTTCTTGTGATCAAGATTCTTAGGGGTGGGACGGGCCAGGGGGCGACTGACGGCGGCAAGGTGCATAGGTCCTTCGCTTCGCTCAGGATGACAGATGAAAGAGTGTCGGAGCTCGAAGGCGTGTCGGCGTAGATGGTCTCATCGGCGACGGCCTGGATTTCGATTTTGTATTTTCTGTCGTCTCTGTCTGCGGGGGATTGGAGTTGGTGCCAGGCTTCGCGGTAGGGTTCGAGGCGCATTTTTTTGGCTTTGCGGTGGGGGTAGAAGCGGAGCATGGGAGCGGGAGTGCAGATTTCTACTGGGATGATGTACCAGATGTCGAGGGGGACGACGTGGGCGGCGATGAAGTCGATGTCCTGTTTGGTGTAGACGGCGCGGCTTTTGCCGGTGGTGTAGGTGGCGCGGGTTTCGTAGGCGCGGGCGCGGATGCACTCGGTGCATTTAACTTCACGCGGAGGAGGCAGTATCCGTTGTCGAGAATGAACTCGTAGCGAGGGCTGTCTCGCCAGGGCTTGGAGACGCCGAATCCGGGTTGGACCCTTTGTGAAGGAAGGCGGCTTCGGAGCGTTCGCCGGTCACCTTGGTGTTCTTGCGTCGGGCGGGCTTGCGGTATGCGACTGTCTGTGGACATCCTGGCTCCTTTGCCGTGCGTGCCGAAACAATTGTTGGGAAATGAAAATGGCGGAGCCTGAAGGCTCCGCCATTATTTTGAGATGGGGGGATGACTCACAGCCAGATTACGACGGCGGGAGGGACGTGCAACGAAAATATTTGCGTTATGGAGGGTGGCTTCCCGAAATGGGAATTCGGGGTGCGGTTCGATAATAGCTGAAGATG
This sequence comes from uncultured Acidobacteriaceae bacterium, assembly GCA_963801885.1. Taxonomy (GTDB): domain Bacteria; phylum Acidobacteriota; class Terriglobia; order Terriglobales; family Acidobacteriaceae; genus Sulfotelmatobacter. Next base: position 143,139 of record CAWDGL010000004.1, on the reverse strand, counting down.
CTTCGCGGCGCTGCGCTTGGAATGACTATTAGACAAGAAGCTTGCGACCTGCTGTTGGGGCATAGCCCCTTCGACTTCGCTCTGTCGAAAATCCCCACTTCTCGCGCCAAGGACGCGCGAGAAATGGGGCACCCGATTTTCATTTCTTAGGTGGCCGCAGCCCAGGAGCAGTCTGGGCTGGCTTGAGCGCCTGTTTCCACATTTTGGCCGCTGATATTTAGTATTTTGACTGCTGTTCTTCAGTCTGCGTGTTTGGGTTGCGGAAGCAGTCCGATGGATGCGACTAATTCTCGGGCTCGCTCGAGATCGCTCTTGGCAGTGATTTCGGGTCGAGCGTTGTAACCGAGAACGGCGTGGTAGATGGCGCGATCGAAGAACTGGTTCAGCAGTTGGTCGAGTTCGAGCTCGCCGTGAAGTTCGACAATGCTATCGGCAAAAGCCTGCTGGCGAAGGAAATTCAAAAGATAATCGCGGGTCATCATGAGAGCCCAGACTAATTGATGCTGGCTGATGCCTTCGGCGGCGCGGCGAGCGGCGATCAGGCGGAAACGGGCGGCGATATCGGTTTCGGTTTTTTGCAGTAACCACTCACCCAGATTGCGGTAAACCTCAGCCGCGGCACGCTCGAGCGTGGCAGGTGGGAGCTTGCGGAAATCCGACGTGCGTTCGGAGCTCTGAATGTGTTCGGTTAGACCTCGGGACAATGTTTCCGAATGACGTTCGACGAGGCGCACCAATTTCATTCCCAGCATCTTGCTATTTCCCCTTTCGCAATGGCTACTTTAAGAGATGCGCGCGAGTGGCGCATGGATGCATTATGTATCGTAACACGATATAGATTAAACTCAGCGGAACTTCCCGTGGGCTACTGTGACTGCGACCTTAGTGGTCCACCACTGGAAAAGCAGGTTCCTCGCGCCAGAAAAAAGGCGCTCGGAATAACAAGGTCTAAATAACCCACTACCGAACTTGCGGTTACTAATTGTTCCCCGCCCTTAGTACGTTTTTAATTTTTATTGCTTTGCAGGTTTCTTTACCAAGCGATGTTTTTTAGAAAATGGCGCCAACCCCGGCGGTGATCATGTTGCTCTTCCAGTTGTAAAGATTGCTGGGGTTGTTGGGATTCTGCTCGAACTTGAAGTAGCGATTTTCGTAGGTGCCCTGGACATACCACTTGCCAAAGGTGTAGCCAACGCTTCCGCGCAGGGTGTAGGCGTGGTCGAAGTTGGGGTTCGGCAGGCTGATCAGAGTGGCGGCGGCGGTGCGGAAGCGGGGAGTGAATTCGGGCTCGCCCTGGAGGTGAATGAAGGCGCGCTTCGAGGGGCCGAATTTATATTTGAGGACGATGGGGACCTGGAGGAGTTCAAGGTTTTCGCGAACAAAGATCTGGTTGTCGACGGTGGCGGAAGGGAGATCGATTTTGCGGACCTGGGCGTGGATGGCGAGGGAAAAATTGCTGCTTAACTGAAAAGCGACCCCGCCGAAGACGGCGAATTCCTTGGCGTGGTTGGTGCTGTCGGAGGGGACGCGGACCTCGCCGCCGGCGACGAAGCTGGGGCCACCGTTTTTGCCGGGCTTCTTGACGATAACCTCGCCGTTAAGGTCGAGGACGGGGTCGGTGATGGTGGATAGGGAGTCGAATTTGTCGGCGGTGTCACCCACGTTGAGGTCGATAGTCCCGCGCTGACAATAGGCGGGAACGGCGGCTAGCAGAAATAAAAGAAAAAGACCGGTGTGGAAAAGACGCAGCTTGCATCGCTTCATTAAATACGTTGCCTCCCTGTGGGAGTGTACACTCCCGCGAACGCGGCCGGACAGCGATGGAGCGGTTTCCGGCGATTGCGCACGTTTTTAGCTGCTTGGCAATGAATGCTGCTTGTGTGATGCGCGGAATGGGGTAATCGTTTGTGTGCCCTGCATGGGAAGAAATGAAATGGTACTTGAACCGAAATTTCAGGTGTGGTGTACTGCCGTCTATGGCCGAGGAAAAAAACCGCAGCAAAGACATCATTCTGTGGGTGATTACGGTTCTGCTGATCGCCGTGGCTATCTACTGGTACCGGCGGTAGTTTTTGTGCGCGATCGACTGCGGCCGCACAACGCTGGCCAGACTTGGCCTGCGTAAGACTACGTCTGCTCTCCGGAGGAAATCGCTGCGAGCAGGAGCTCGGCGGCGACTAAATCTTCGAGGGCGCAGCCCGCGCTCTTGAAGATTGTAATTTCTTCGGAACTGCGCCTTCCCTGCTTCTTTCCGCTTCCGACCAAGTTGAGATAAGTTCCCGGGCGCAGGTCGCGGCCGTCGAACAGCGGAGTGGGACTGGAGGTGCAAGCGCAAATTATTTCGGATTCATGGACGCAGGTGCCTGGGTCGGCTGCGGCGATCTCGAGATTCGGCATTTCCTCGGAGACGTGCCTTACGAATTCAGTGGTGGCTCACGCGAGGAGATTTGGGCACGGGAGATCCCTCGTCCCGCTGGAGAAAACGCGGGACTTCGGGATGACGGCGCTGCGGGGAGAGGAGTTATAGAATGATTCGCCAGGATTTCGTCCACTCATGATTCCTATTTTGCGGCGGCAGTTTAACCAGAACTTTACTGCGGATCAATATCGGGCGTTCTTGCGGCGGATCGACGATGTTTGCGGAACCCATGTGCAGTTCCGCGTTTCGGAGACGCCTTGTTTTTTTCCCAAGGCGCTGATTGAGCGGCTGGCTGCGGATGGGGAGGTTTTGATTCGGCAGTTAGTCGAGGATCCGGCATATCGAGCGAAGTCCAACCAGGCCGTTCCCGCGGAGTTTAAGGTTCCGAATGAGCCTGCGAATCCAATGTTTGTGCAAGTGGATTTTGGGTTGGTGCGGGATGCCAGCGGCGAATTGCAGCCGAAGCTGGTGGAGTTGCAGGCCTTCCCTTCTTTATATGCGTATCAGGGGCCGCTGGCGCAGGCTTATATCGATATCTACGGACTGGAAAAACGGGCGTCGGACCTCGGACCTCAAGCGCTGAAATATCTTCTCAGCGGACTGGAAGAGGATTCTTATCGTGAACTTTTGCGGCGGGCGATTGTTGGCGCGCATGATCCGGAAAATGTGATTTTGATGGAGATCCATCCGGGGCAGCAGAAAACTTTGCCGGATTTTCTTTTGACCGAGAAGATGCTGGGCATTCGCACGGTTGATATTGTTGACGTCAAGCAAGAGGGTTCTCAGCTTTATTACGAGAATGCCGGAAAACGCATTCCCATCCGGCGCATTTATAACCGGACGATTGTGGACGAATTAGAGCGCAAGAACGTCAAGCTGAATTTCGACTGGCGCGACGATCTGGATGTGGAGTGGGCGGGGCATCCCAACTGGTATTTCAGAATCAGCAAATTTTCGATTCCTTATCTGGCGCATCCATCGGTACCTAAGACCTGGTTTCTGGATCGGCTGCAGGAGATTCCGGGGGATCTGGAAAATTATGCGCTGAAGCCGCTGTATTCATTTGCCGGACTGGGAGTAGTGATCGCACCTACGAAGGAAGATATCGACGCGATTCCGCAGGACAGGCGGGCGGACTATATTTTGCAGGAGCGGCTGCATTTTGAGCCGGTGATTGAGACTCCCTTCGGCCCAACGAAGGCGGAGGTGCGAGTGATGTATATATGGCTGGAGAAACTGACGCCGGTGTTGACGATCATCCGCATGGGACGTGGGCTGATGATGGGCGTGGATCAGAACAAGAACATGGAGTGGGTGGGAGCGTCGGCGGGATTGTATTTAGAGGAATAACTGCGTCGGACCGGCCCAATCAGTAAGTTGAAACGAATCAATCCGCACCAACACTATCCGTTTGGGAACGCCTCTTTCGTTTTTTTCTTAAATCTACCGCACGGAGGAAAGAACATGCCCAAATCAAGCAAAAACAGCAAGCAGATGCTCGATGAATTCAAGTATTTGCAGGGCGGGACATTGCCGGAGAGCGATGTAAAGCGCCATCTGGCTGACCTGAAACAGAAGCTGACTTCGGAATTTAACGAGAAAACTCGCGCTGCGCCAACAAGCTGCAAAATATGCCAGCCAGATACCACCGCGGAACCTGCCGATAGTCCAAAAGCAGCGCAGGCGATCAAAGGATTACGTCAGCTCACGGAGACATTATCGAAGCGAAAGCTGGCGGCGCCGCGAAAACTGATTGTGCCTCCAACATGGTGGGGCACCTACACACTTCGATTCACACCGTATTATTCGGCCCTGGGGACTTACTCGATAGGAACCATTCAATCCGAGACCGGCGATCCTACTGTTTCGGCGACGGGAAACGACGATCTTGGACAATTGAGTTGCAATGTGGCGACTAACTACGACAGTCCGAGTTCGGCGACCGCGTTCAACATGATGGGGGTTTATTTCAAGCCGATCTTTAGCCAGGCGAGGGTCAGAGTATCGTTCGATTCCGAGATCTCGTTTTACTGGTATGTGAACTCCATCAGAAACAAGGAAGCCATCTCAGAGGGGCAAGGGCTGATTCGGCTTATCCAGTACAACGGCGGTGCGTTTATACAACCACCATTGGCACAAGGGGCTTTTCTGGGCTGGGCTGAAGTCGGGTTGAACAGCCTGAATTTCGACATTGTGTCCGAAGCTGGGCCGACGTGGTATCTGGAGGCGCCGGTCAATTCCAGCAACTGGTACTTCGTGGTCATATCGCTATCCTGTAGCGCAACCGGAACGGGCTGGCCCGGAAGCCTGGCGGGAGCGAATGCTACCGTGACCGTGCCGTCAATCACCGTTACCGTGACGGCCGACCAAGTGGTGGAGAACGCTTAGAGGCAGACGAGTTCATGTAACCGAGGCAGTTTCTTGTCGTCATTCGACGGACCCATTCGGCGAACCCACCCTTCGAAAATCGCGAAGGGTGGGGCAGCCTTTGTCGTGATGCAAATCTATTGCGTTGCTGGCGCCGGCTGCCGCTGGCGTGATTCGTACCACAGAGCAAGTTCAACCCGGTTCCACAGACCGAGTTTGTCATAGATTGCGCGCAGATAATTTTTTACCGTATCCTCCGACTTGCCGAGGGCCTCGGCTACGTCTTTGTTTCTTAATCCCTGGGCAACGAGTTCGATGACTCGGTGTTCTCGTTCATTGGGGTCACGATCGCCATAGAGTCCGCTTGCTGACATGCCTGCCTCCGATATAAAAGGGTGGCGAGTTTTACTCGCTTGATACCACCGGTGATGCCGAAGCGGAGAAATAGACGATTGAAATGGGCTTTTACGGTTCGCCGAGCCATGTTGAGCTGACGCGCAATCTCCGCGTTGTTACAACCTTGCAAAAGCAGCTCGACGATTTGCCGTTGGCGTGGGCAAAGCCGCGCATTTTCTTTCATTGGATCAGCCTTTCCTTTTCTACGAGCCGGAAGTTTCAGCGAAAAATTTAACTGCGCGCCGATTTCTCCACAGGCGATGCTGAGCGGGAACCGCTAGCGCCACCGGCCAGACAAGGAGAGAATTGTTCCGAAAACCGTCTGTTGCCAATTCTTCCCCGACAGCTTTCAGGAACCACATCCAATGTTGGATAAACTACAGTGAACGATTGCGAAACCCAATCCGGCAAACTAACCACGAAAATTAAAAAAAACATCTAGCTTCACTTCGAACGACCTAAGAGCATTGCCGTATTTGTAAGGAGTGGCTACCGTATTCCCGCAGCAGCGAAAGATCGGCAAAGAATTTCGGTGAGAGACGTCAGAGAAATGAGCTGGTCTGCAAACCTTCTGGGCTACTTTCACTTTTGAAGTCGCGGCAGGATGGGGTTATGAAATCCTGGTTACTCTCCTCGCTGCTGTTCCTTTTCGCGACGCAATGCTTCGGCGCCGTCACCGTTACCATTGAGACGAAAAGTCTTCCGAGCGGAACCGTCGGCACGGCATATTCAGCGGTCATCCAAGCGAGCGGAGGTTGCACTCCGTACAAGTGGTCGCTCGCGTCCGGAAGTCTGCCCGCGGGAATCACAGCGACTCCCTCGAGCAGCACCACTTCTCTGACTCTTTCTGGAACGCCGACCGCCGGGGCCACCAGCTCTTTCACCATAAGGGTTAAGAGCTGTCTGGTGGGCGCCTCGAAGGAATCGTATAGCGTTGTTGTTCAGTCCCAAGCGGCGGTGAACCACGTGGTGGATCTCAATTGGACCGCATCCACATCCAATGATGTAACGGGCTACAACGTGTATCGCGCTCCGGACGGAGTGAACTGGGAAAAAATCAACACCGACGTGATTGCATCGACGGTCTACTCCGACTCCGCGGTTGCCGATGGCAGCACGTATTACTACGAGGTTACCGCGGTTGATAGCAGCGGCAACGAAAGCAGCAGGACGGCCGCAGTGCAGGCGGTTGTTCCCTGATATTCCGCATGCGCGGGGATTTACTCCGCGTGCGCGGGAGTGAGGCGGCGGCTGATCAAAATGCCGGCCGCGACTAAAGCAGCGATCATCGCCATCGAGATGACGAGCCAACCCCAGTGCTGGGCGGGATGGCGGAGTACGTGGATAAAGCTACGCCCATATTGGCTGGCCACGAACGCGATGGCGGAATAGCGGACCGCGCGACAGACGCCGACTACGATTAGAAATTTTGGCAAAGAATAATCGGAGGCTCCGGCTGCGGCGAAAAACATGCTGGTCGGCGTGGGCAGAGGAATTGCCGTGGAGGCTGCCAGGGTTCCGGTTCCCCACTTCTTAAAAAGGGCGAGGAATTTGGAGACATTGCCTTTCTTGAATTTCTTATCCAGATAAGCGGATCCGGCTTTGCGAGCCAGACGAAACGTAATGTAGGCACCGATGATGGAGCCGGCGGTTGAAGTTGCGGCGTATTCGTACCAGGGATTGCGATGACTGGCGGCGAGGACGGCGGTGAGTATATCGAGACCGCCAAAGGTAGGAAGCGGAGAGCTGTCGAGAATGGCGAGGAAGAAAAGACCGACCGCTCCCAGATGCAGAAACGTGGAAGTGAGAGTCCGCCCCCGACGCCGTCTTTGAGTCTGAAGGAGCAGATTCAGCATGTCTGCAATATATCAAGTCGGTGGCGGCGACGGTTTCGTCTGAGTGCCGTTTTTCATGCGGAGTGAAGAGCTTGCCCTGGCATGAAGTCGAAGGGACCTTAAGCGTCGGATCTAGGGGAGATCCCTCACGCGGCTGAAGTACGCCGCGCATCGGGATGACCTCCTCGTATAGGACAATTGGAATTGATCCAACATCGAAGTTCGAGATGAAATGTTTATCCCGTTTTCTTGATCAGCGTGGTTTCGAGAATTTTGCCGTTGGGCCGCAGGAGAAACATTCGGTTGCCCTGGAAGCGCACCGGGACGGCCGTACCTGGGCCGAACTCGCCGGGGACGTAACCCTGGGAGGATTCGGCATCGTACTCACCGATGTATTGGGCGCCATCAACTTTCACTACGATGGCTTTGCGGCAAAAAGCCTCCGGCGATTCACGCAGGATTTCTTGTTCGGCTTGAGCCCAATTTTCGGTATCGCGGCCAGGAATTCTTCCGCTGCGGACATAGATTTCCTCGGCCCGGATTCGAATAGCGTCTCGCTGGCGCGGCGTGGGGGACGGCCAGGACTGGAAACTTTTGGCAGCGGCGTTCATGAGCAGAAAACCTCCGGAGTGCGGGATTGAGCGGGGAAAATTGCTTCCCTTTCCATCATATTGCGCGAGCTGTGGATGCGGGGACGGGAGAGTGAAGAAGACGGGAAATTGAGGACAGTTTTGGGAATCGATGATGCTTTGTTCCAAGGTGAAACCCTCGGTGGGATCGACGAAGGTTGTCCGTAAGTTAGGCCGGAGTTGACCCGGACTGGACCAGCGTCCTACCATTACCGCCGAGCGCGGTCCCACTCTCTCATGATTGGCCAGCAGGTATCGCATTACCGCATCCTAGGAAAGCTTGGGGGCGGTGGTATGGGCGTGGTGTATGAGGCCGAGGATCTGAGCCTAGGGCGGCATGTGGCGCTCAAGTTTATTCCCGAAAATCTGGCCGACGACGCCAAATCGCTGGAGCGGTTTACGCGCGAGGCGCGGGCGGCGTCGCAACTGAACCATCCCAACATTTGCACCATCCACGGCATTGAAGACAATCACGGCCATCCCTTCATCGTGATGGAGAAGCTTGAGGGCGAGAGCCTGAAACAGCACATTGGCGGCCAGCCAATGAAACTGGAAGAAGTGCTGGATGTGGGAGTGCAGGTGGCGGATGCGCTGGTGGCGTCGCATAACAAGGGAATTGTTCATCGTGACATCAAGCCCGCCAACATCATTCTGACCCCAACCGGGCAAGCCAAGGTGCTCGACTTTGGGCTGGCGAAACTCGTGCACAACACCGGTACGGAAGAAGATCAATCTCTGACGGCGGTCGGGATTATTCCGGGGACGGCCGTGTATATGTCGCCGGAGCAGGCGCGCAGCGAAACCGTGGACGCCCGCAGCGATCTGTTTTCCTTCGGCACGGTGTTGTATGAAATGGCGACGGGCAAGAAACCCTTCCTGGGAAATAACTCTCTGATGACGCTGGATGCGGTGCTGCATCAGAAGCCGACGCCGCCGCACGATTTGAATCCCAAGATTCCAATTGAATTGCAGGGAATTATTGGCAAAGCGATGGAGAAAGACCGCACGCACCGCTACCAGAGCGCGGCGGAAATGCGCTCGGATCTGGCGCAGCTGAAACGGGAGACCGAGTCGGGAACGATCAAGATTGGCAGTGGTTCTTCGACGATGTTGCGGGCCGCGTCGAAGACCTTCAGCCGAAATTCGCGCTTCTTGACCTATTCACTGATTGCCATGGCGGCGCTGCTGGTTACAGTGCTGGGCGCGGTGGGAGCATGGTGGCTGAAGCATCGGGAAGTAGCCAGCGCCGAGCAAAAGAATGCGATCGCGGTGTTGCCGCTACAGAATCTGAATGGCGATTTCAGCATCGATTATTTGCGCTTTGCGCTGGCGGACGAGCTGACCAGCGTGCTGACGTATTCGCGGGCTCTGGAGGTGCGGCCCACTTCGGTTACGCGGCGATTCGTTGCTTTGGATATAGACCCGAAAAAAGTGGGGCAGGAGTTGCATGTGGGGCGATTGCTGCAAGGCCACTTTATCAAGCAAGCAGACGCGCTGACGGTGACGCTGGAAGCGATCGATGTGCCCACCGAGCGGCTGATCTGGCAAACCACAGTAAGCGCGAAGGCAGAAGATTTGATCGGGCTGCAACAGCAGTTGAGTTCGCAGGTGCAGCATGGATTGTTGCCGATATTGGGAGGCGCGGCGGGAGCGGCCGAATCGGCGGCGTCCCGGCCAAAGAACCAGCAGGCGTACGATTTTTATTTGCGTAGCGTTGCGGTGCCGCATGACGCGGCTCCCAACAAAGAAGCGATCAAGATGCTGGAGTGGGCGGTGGGGATTGATCCCACATACGCTCCCGCTTGGGAAGCGCTGGGGCAAAGATATTATTTCGATTCCTTGTTCGGAGGCGGTGGTGAGGATATGTTCCAGCGTTCGAATGCGGCGTATGAACGAGCGGTGACGCTGGATCCGAACCGGGTAATGGCGGCGAGCAACCTGATTACGAATCGAGTGGAGCGCGGAGAACTTGGGCGCGCTTACGACGCGGCGACAGACCTGGTGCGGCGGCGTCCGCAGAGCGCGGATGCTCACTTCGCGCTCAGCTATGTGCTGCGCTACGCGGGAATGCTGGAACAATCGACGCAGGAGTGTAATTCGGCGCGGCAACTCGATCCGGGAAATTTCAGTTTCCGCTCGTGCGCGTGGTCATTCCTGGAGATGGGTAAGACGGATCGCGCGATGGACTTTGTGCATCTGGATGCGGGCTCGGAGTGGGCGGCGTGGGTGACTCCTTATGTCTACTTGGCCGAGGGCAATTTGGCGGAAGCGCGGGAAAGCGCGAAGAATATGGCGAAAGCGCCGATTTACCATCGCGAGTTGATGCAGGCGTGCACGGCGGCGCAGCGTCCCGCGGATTTAGCGAGGATCGTGCGCGAGAACGAAGCGTCGGTCATGCTGGAATTGGATCCGGAGGCGTGGTATCACGTGGGCGCGCTGATGGCTTCGTGCGGGCAGAGTGAGCCGGCTCTGCGGCTGCTGAAGGCCGCAGTGCAGCAGAATTATTGCGCCTACACGGCGTTGCTGGACGATCCACTGCTGAAAGACTTGCGGAAAGAGACGGCGTTCAACGAAGTGCTGACGGCGGGGGCAAACTGCCAGGCGGTGTTGAAAGAGGGACGGTAGGGGAAGAAGCTTCTAGCTTCTAGCTTCTAGCTTTTAGCTTCTAGCTTTTAGCTTCCAGCTTTTAGCTACCACTCTCGGGACCTGTTTCAATCCATGTGTTTTGGGAAGGGCACGGCTTCAGCCGTGCCGCTCGCAGTCGCAAAATGACGCGGGCTTTAAGCCCCTGAGGAACTTCGCTCTATCAGAAAACTTACACGACGATCGCTGCTGAAGTCTTCGGCTGCTGGTGTGGCCGCTATCGGCGTCCCATCCCTTGCCGCCAATTTTGAAGCTTCTGCACCGCTGCACAAAGGACGGATTCATCAATCGGTGTGCCAGTGGTGTTACCCGCATATTCCTGTCGATCAGCTGGCGGAATACGCGGCGAAGATTGGCCTGCTCGGCGTCGACTTGCTGCAGCCGGATGAATATGAGATCCCGCGCCGTCACGGGCTGATTTGCACCATGGGATACGCGGGAGGCGGAGAGATTGGTAAGGCTCTGAACCGGGTGGAGAATCATGCTGCAATTGAGCAGGGATTTCGCCAGAATATTCCGCGGGCGGCGAAGGCTGGCGTTCCAAATGTGATCACGTTTTCCGGGAATCGCGGCGGCATGTCGGATGAAGAAGGTGCGCGCAACACAGTCGCGGGATTGAATCGCGTGAAAAAGATTGCGGAAGATCACGGCGTGACGATCTGCCTGGAATTGCTGAACAGCAAGGTGAACCATCCGGATTATATGTGCGACCACACCGCGTGGGGAGTGCGCGTTTTGCGTGAAGTGAATTCGCCGAATGTGAAACTGCTGTACGACATTTACCACATGCAGATTATGGAAGGCGATCTGATCGATACCATCCGGCAAAATCTGCAATGGATTCGGCATTTTCACACCGGTGGCGTGCCCGGCCGGCACGAACTCGATGATCGCCAGGAAGTGCAGTGGGACGGAGTGATGCGGGCGATTGCGGACGCGGGATTTCGTGGCTATGTGGCGCATGAATTCGTGCCGACGGGCGATCCGCTGGTGTCGCTGCGGAAGGCGGCGGAGTTGTGCGATGTGTAGTTCGGCTTTCGGCTTTCGGCTTCCGGGTTTTCGCGTTTCGGCTTTTCATTTGTTGGGCTGAGTGGTTCGCGAACAGGCTTACGATTTGTGGCTACGATTCGTGGCTTACGATTCGTATCAGGGCATCGCTTCAGCGATGCCGTTAGCGGCGCAATCGCCGCGGCTTTAGTCGCTGGGACGGCGATGTGCGTACATTGCAGCGCCTGAAGGCGCGGATCATAGTGCGGCATTTCGGTATGCCTGAAGGCATACCCTGATACGAATCTCGCTTCGCGTTGTGCCGGAGGCTCACCCTGATGCGAATCTCGCTTCGCGTTGGCTGAAGGCTCACCCTGATACGAATCTCAGCTCGCGTTGTACGCGACGGCATATCCTCGATGGCGAAACTCGGCTTGCGTATGCCGGCATACTAATTCGAACCGCTGAACCTTAATGAAACAATTTGCGTCAAAGTGGCATTTGGCCCCATCCTTGTAACGTGAGACATTCCGGAATTCCTAGTTTGCTGCGGGCCAACCGCCGCTACGACTCTCCCTCTTCTATTTCAGCGCATGTGTTTCTTTCAGCTCATGCGATTTTTGCCGCTGCGAATCATTTGCCTCCTGGTTCTTTTGTCTGCATGTTGGTGCAGACTCCCACGCTTGCGCAAAATGCGCGCAAGGATGGACCCTCAACGCCAACCCCGAGCTTCGATGTGCTGTCCGATCCGCCCGGGCTTTTGTACCAAGGCATTCCGGCCGAGATTCCGCCAAATGAGGGCGCTGCCGGATTGCGGCTGGAACTTTCGCGGCTGGGGACTACGGCGCGGCTGATGCAGGTGGTAGCGCATCCCGACGATGAAGATGGGGGAATGCTGACGCTGGAGGCGCGTGGCCGCGGCGTGAGCGTGCTGCTGATGACGCTGAATCGCGGCGAGGGCGGACAAAATAAAATTGGCAGCAATTTATCGGACGTGCTGGGCGTTTTGCGGACAGAAGAGTTGCTGGCATCAGACCAATATTACGGAGTGCAGGAACGTTTTTCGCGAGTTGCGGATTTCGGATTTTCGAAGAGTGCCGAGGAAACTTTTGCGAAGTGGGGTGGGCACGACACGGCGCTGGCGGAGCTGGTGCGGGTGATTCGAACGTTTCGTCCGGATGTGCTCGTGGCGCGGTTTTCGGGCACGCCACGCGATGGTCACGGCAATCATCAGGCCTCGAGCATTTTAGCCAGAGAGGCTTTTCGAGCAGCGGGCAATCCTAAACGTTTTCCTGAACAGATTGCGCAGGGGCTTCTGCCCTGGCAGGCCAAGAAGTTCTACATCGGAAATGTGTGCGGCTTTGGCGCGCAAACTTGTCCTGATGCGGACTGGACTTTGAAGCTGAACACGGGGCAGAAGAGCGATGCTCTGGGGATGTCGTATATACAGTTTGCGATGCAGGGGCTGCGGCATCAGATGTCGCAAGGCGCGGCGAACTTTACGATTGATGCGGGCGACCGGTTCACATTTTATAAGTTGGCGGATTCGGTAGTGCCTTCGACGCTGGATAAAGATGGGCACGAGAAGAGTTTCTTTGACGGAATCGATACGACGTGGCGGGGACTGGCTGCGCGGGATGAGGCCGAGCAGAAACTTCCGCAGCTGCGGACTGCGTTGACCGCGGTCGCGAAGCTGGTTGGCGAGGCGACGGAAGATGCCAAGGGCACTGAAATTTCGAGTGCGGCGCTGCCGCTGATGAAAATGGTAGCCGAACTGAAGCTTGCGCATGGCGAAGTACAGGCAAGTAAGCTGGACGCGGCAGCGAAGCTCGACTTGCTGACGCGAATCGAGGAGAAGCAACAGGAAGCCGAGAGTGCGCTGAATCTGGCGCTGGGGGTGAGTCTTACGGCGGAGGCCTCTTCCGGTGCCGCCAACACCGCCGCGATTGATCAGTCCGAACTGCATCCGCCCAACGAGGCAGACGCACTGACGTCGGTTTCGCCCGGCCAGGAATTTACCGTGGTGATAACGCTGCACAACGGTTCAAGGCAGACGCTCGCGATCAATGACATTAAGCTCGAAGTCCCCGCGGGATGGACGACGGTCGAGGGAAAAACGAAACCGGTAACTATCAATGCAGGCAAGAATGTGCACGCAAGTTTCCGGCTGCGCGTGCCGAAGGAAGCGGCGTATACGCGGCCTTATTGGCACCGCGATAATCCGGACACCGAGGCCATCGATCATATCGATGAGCAAAAATATGTGACGCTGCCGTTTCCGCCTCCGGCGTTGCGCGCGCGAGTTGAGTATTCGGTGAGCGGAAATGGGGCGGGAAAAATTGGGAATGGAATTACCTCGGCGGTGGTGAGCCCCTTTATTGGTGATGAAGGTAAAGTCGAAGCGCGTCCGCTGGCTGTAGTTCCCGCGTTTTCCGTGATGCTCGAACCGGGAACACAGGTGATCTCGACGGAGAATGGCTCAACTTCGACCGTAACGGTGGGCGTGACCAGCAATCTTACGGGCGCGGCTGACGGCGTGCTGCGACTGGAGCTGCCGGCGGGCTGGCGTTCGGAACCTGCCGACTTTTCTTTGCGACTGAAAAAGCGCGGAGACAAGCGGGACTTCCAATTCAAAGTTCTCACCACCGGATTGCAGGAGGGTCGAACTACAGTGCGCGCCGTGCTGGAATCGGAGGGGAAAAAATATGCCGAGGGATACACGCTGGTTACGCGCGAAGATCTGGGCAGCTTTTATTACTACCAGCCGGCGCGGCAGCGGGTGAGTATTGTCGACGTAAAGGTGCCGCATGATTTGAAAGTTGGCTACGTGATGGGCGCGGGAGATGACATTCCCACGGTACTGAAGCAAGTGGGAATGGACGTGACGGAGATTCCGGCGGAGAAGTTGGCCATTGAGAATTTAAGCGCGTATGGGACGATTGTGCTGGGAATTCGCGCCTACGATACGCAAAAAGATGTGGCGGAGAATAACAAGAAGCTGCTCGATTTCGTTGCCGCGGGAGGAACTTTGGTGGTGCAATACAATGCCGGCGTGGGCGACTTCAATGCCGGCAAGTTTACGCCCTATCCCGCAGACTTGAGCCGGGCGCGGGTTTCGGTGGAGGAGGCGCCGGTCGATATCCTGGCGCCGGATGATTCCATCTTTCACTATCCGAATACGATCACTGCACGCGATTTCGACGGATGGGTGCAGGAGCGCGGACTGTATTTCATGGACCAATGGGATGAACATTTCACGCCTCTGCTTTCATGCCATGATCCGGGAGAGGACGCGCAAAAGGGCGGACTGTTGCGGGCACAATATGGCAAAGGGACTTACATTTATACCGGCTACGCGTTTTTCCGGCAGTTGCCTGCGGGAGTGCCGGGTGCGGTGCGGTTGTTTGTGAATCTGCTGAGCGCGGGACCTGAGAAGCAGTAGCCAGTTGCCAGTTCTCAGTTGCCAGTTTCTTCGACCACCATGCAAGCCATTCGCATTCATGCTTACGGCGGACCGGAGGTTATGCGGTTGGAAGAACTCCCGACGCCAGCGCCTGGCGCTGGACAGGCGCTGGTTCGCGTGCAGGCCGCGAGCGTGAATTTTCTGGATGTGCAGAAGCGACGGGGCGAGTTAGTGGGGCAGGCCTTCTACAGGCGCATCGGCATCGGCGCGGCTGATCTTCCCACAACTATGGGCAGTCAAGGCGTTGGAATCGTCGAAGCGCTCGCGCCTGAAGTCAACAATGTCGCGGTGGGAGATCGGGTCAGTTTCGTCGGGGAATCGTACGCCAGTCATGTGGTGGTTCCCGCAGTGCGGCTGATTCGGATTCCTGAGGGAATTAGCTTTGAGCAGGCCGCGGCTGGAATGAATCAGGGCTTCCTGGCCTACGCGTTCACTCATTTTGCTTATCCGATTAAGGCAGGAGACTGGTGTTTGATTCAGGCCGCGGCGGGAGGACTCGGACTCCTGTTATGTCAGATGGCGAAGATTCGTGGCGGGCGCGTCATCGGGGTTACCTCTACTGCAGCCAAGGCCGAGTCCGCGAAAGATGCAGGTGCTGACGCAGTCATCATCTCCTCCGATGCCGACGTCGCGAAAGAAGCGAGAAGAATCACCGAAGGACGAGGTGTGAGCGTTGTGTACGACGGGGTTGGCAGAGACACATTCGCGGCCAGTCTCGACAGCCTCGCGCCGGCGGGATATATGGTGATCTACGGGCAATCCAGCGGATATGTGCCGCCGTTCGACCTGATGACTCTGCAGGAAAAGGGATCGCTGTTTCTCACTCGTACCAACGGACTGCCCTACCTCAAGGAATACCCCCATTATCTTGAGTTATTTGCTGACTGGGTAAAACAAGGAAAGCTGTCCATTAAGGTTCATCGAACGTATTCACTCGCCGAAGCTGCCCAGGCCCATGCGGCATTTGAACAACGCCAGGTAAGCGGGAGGGTTCTGCTTCTTCCTTAGGTCCACCTGTCTCGAATGTCATCCAGCCCTCAAAGCGGTTCGAGTTCTCCGGGTCTCATCCGCGGGATGGGCCTCGGGAGCGCGACTGCGCTCAACATGATCGACATGATTGGCGTGGGACCGTTCATTACCATGCCGCTGGTGTTGAGCGCGATGGGTGGCCCACAAGCTTTGCTGGGATGGGTTTTGGGTGCGTTGCTCGCGGTTTGTGATGGGCTGGTATCGGCGGAGTTGGGTGCGGCGCTTCCGGCCTCGGGTGGAACGTATCGCTATTTGCGGGAGATGTATGGTCCGAAGACGTGGGGACGGCTGATTTCGTTTCTGTTCATCTGGCAGGTTTCGTTTTCGGCGCCTCTGTCGATTGCGACCGGATGCATTGGGCTGGCGGGATACGCGGCCTACTACTGGCCGGGGCTGGAAACTGTGTATGCGCAGCACGATGCGGTGTTGCACATACCATGGGCAGGACCGCTGCAGGCCAGTTGGATTGTGACCCCGGGCACGTCGATCGCAGTGGCGATCTGCTTTTTTACCGTGCTGTTGCTTTACCGGCGGATTACTGCGATCGGGCGGCTCACAAAAGTTTTGTGGTTCGGCGTGATGGGGACGATTGGTTGGATTATTTTCGCCGGGTTGACGCACTTCAACGCCGCTCGCGCTTTCGATTTTCCGCCGGGAGCGTTCCACTTGTCGCGGCAGTTTTTTACTGGGCTGGGCGGGGCGATGCTGGTCGCGACTTACGATTATTGGGGCTATTACAACGTTGCGTTTTTGGGCGACGAGATTGAAGATCCCGGGAAAAATATTCCGCGGGCACTGCTGCTTTCCATTCTGCTGGTGGCCTGTCTATATCTAATGATGAACCTGTGCATTCTGGCGGTGGTTCCGTGGCGCGAGATGCTGCAGTCGGGGCAAAACAATAACGGGTTGTACGTTGTGTCGTTGTTCATGCAGCGGATTTATGGCGCCTGGGCGGCGCGGCTGGTAACGGGGCTGGTCATCGTGACCGCGTTTGCCTCGGTATTTTCGCTGATGCTGGGGTACTCGCGAGTGCCGTATGCGGCGGCGAAAGATGGGAACTACTTTAGCGCGTTTGCGCGGGTACATCCGGTTTATCGCTTTCCTTATATTTCTCTGCTGGCGCTGGGCGTGGTCGCGGCGGCGTTTTGTTTTCTGCGATTGAAAGATGCGATTGCGGCGCTGGTGGTGATTCGCCTGATCCTGCAATTTTTGGTGCAGGCGATTGGCTCGATTGTGTTGAGAATCCGGCAGCCGGAGCTGCCGCGGCCGTTTCGCATGTGGCTTTATCCGATGCCGGCGTTGCTGGCCAGCGCGGGATTCTTGTTCATCCTGTTCAATCGCCCGAACTGGCAGAAGGAAGTGCGCTATGCGGCGGTCATTCTGCTGACCGGAGTGATCATTTATATGATTCGGGCGTGGAAGGATGGGCAGTGGCCCTTTGAGGCGGAGCTGCGAGCAAAAGTTTAACGGCAGAAGGAACGCGGCGACGACGCCAGGCTTGCAGCTTCACTCGAATGCAGTAAGATGGCACGGGCAATTTTGCAGTTCAAAGAATGGGGGAAGTTCATGCGAAATAAAATGACAGTGTCAGGGTGCATTTTGATGCTGCTGACGATTGCGGCGGCGCAATCTGCAAAGCCGAAGGACGAACATCGCTCAGTTACACAGGTATTACAGAGCACGGTGACAAATATGGAGCACGAATTCGTTCCCGCCGCAGATGCGATGCCGGAGGAAAAGTTCGGATTTGCTCCGACGAACGGGGAGTTCAAGGGCGTCCGCTCGTTTGCCCAACAGATCAAACACGTGGCGGCCGTGAACTATGAACTGGGCGCTGCGCTTCTGGAACAGAAGCCGCCAGTTGATACCGGCGACGAGGCCGGGCCGGCGTCTATGACCAGCAAGGCGGACATTTTGAAATATTTGAAAGACTCGTTCGCCTATGTGCACAAGGCGATTGCAACCGTTAACGAGAGCAATCTGGTGGGAACGGTGAAGAGCCCGTTCGGTGAAGGCTCGGTAACGCGGCTGGGCCTGGCCACAATGGTGGCGGCACACGGCTTTGACCACTACGGGCAGATGGTGGAATATTTGCGGATGAACGGAATTGTGCCACCGGCCAGCCGTTAACAGAGGATAGCTTACGGACGGCGGCGAGGCGTTGCCGCCGCCGCGCGAACGAGGCCGCCATGATGCATTTCGAAAGTGATGCTGGGATTCTTGGCGAAGCTATCGGGATAGGAACGAAGGGCAAGCAGGAAACTTTGAATTTCTCTGCGGACTTGCTGGTTCCGGGCCAAGCGGCGGTCAGGCATGGAAGTCTGGCGAGTTTGATACTTCATTGTCAACGTACCCCACTCAGCGCACCTTTGCCTGTGCAGCCGGGAAGGTCTGAATCTGGCCTCGGTCGCGGCTTTTGCTGATCGTAGAAACACGGTCGTGACAGGTTTGTTGCACAAGAAGGACGATTGAATGTAGGTCGAAACCGTTACTGCGTGAATACGGTTCTTTCTGTAGAAGTCAGGGTTTCGCGAAGGAGAAGCGCGCTCCGCGCAGCGTGATCGAGGTCGAGAGCAGTTCCGCGGCAAGGTTGGAGCGCTTGAGGTGAGCGGCGACGAGTTTGCGGGTCTTTTGCAATGAGGCGTGGAGGTCGGTTCGCGGATCGAGCTTCCGCGGATCGAGGAAGATCAGAACCGAAGGTCCAGCTCCGCTCAGCACCGCGCCCAGTACGCCATCTTGGCCTTTTAGCTCCTGCAGGCAGCCGAGCAACGGGCAGAGAGCAGCGCGATAAGGCTGGTGGATACGGTCTTCGAGAGCGGTCGACAGAAGGTCGGGCCTGCCCTGCATGAAGGCCGCGAGCAGCAGCATGGAGTTTTGCACGTTCCGGACCGCGTCGGCTCGTGAATATTGCGCAGGGAGAACCAGGCGCGCTTCCTCGGTCGAAAGGCTCTGCTCCGGGACGGCCAGCAACAGCGGCCACTTCCCTTTCGGACGGATGTTTACGACCTGGGCTTCGCTGCCGACATCCTCAGTATTCACCCCATCTTCGGCAAGGCCGGACATACGCGCGACCGTGAGGCCGCCCATCCAGCAGGCAGAGGCGTTGTCGGGATGGCGTTCGCGGCGGGAAGCTTCCGCGATAATCTGGGCATCGGTCCAGCGCAGACGGCCGAAGCGTACGGCCAGCGCAATGCCCGCCAGCCGGGCCGCTGCTGAGGACCCACAACCTTTGCCGATAGGAATGTCATTTGCGATTTTGAGCGCAAGTGGGATGACTGGCCGCCCGGCTGTTTTGAGAACCTCGCGATAGGTCTGCAAAATGAGGTGATCCTGAACCTTTCCGCAGGTCTCGCGGTCGCGGCCGGTAGCGGTGATCGAGAATTCGTCGGCGGGCCGGGATTCGAGTTTGATGTAGAAATCCATGGCAAGCGCGGCCGCGTCGAAGGCTGGTCCGAGGTTGGCGGACGTCGCCGGAAGGGCCATGCGAAGTGGGCGTCTCGAATTCTTGGCGATGGTGGGCATGTTCAATTGCAGAAGCGCGTTGCTGAATGGTCGAAGCTGGGGCGTCGGCCACTGCTACGACTACAGATTCTTCTCGGCCTCCTCCAGCGTGCGGATGACGGCGTCGAGCGTGGCATCGAGCACAAGCGGCGGGCGGCGCAGCGGGTTCAAGGCCGCAGCAGTGGCTTCGTCGGCAGGGGCTTCGAATAAGACGCCTCGATGGAAGTCCATGGTGTAGTCGGGGTCCTTGAGCAAATTTCCGGTTAAAACCAGAACCACGCTTTCTTCCGGCTTCACAAAACCTTGCTGCAGCAGTTTCTTTAATCCGGCCAAGGTCACCGCGGATGCGGGTTCGCAGCCAATGCCCTCGGTGCCGATCTCAGCTTTAGCTTGAGCAATTTCAATCTCGCTCACCTGTTCGCATGTCCCGGCCGTAGCTTCAAGAACATGAACGGCTTTTTTCCACGAGGCGGGATTGCCAATGCGGACGGCGGTGGCGCGAGTTTCGGCCTGGACGCTGATCAAGCGTTTACCGCCGGTTTCGCGCACGGTGCGGACTAGCGCATTCGCGCCCTCGGATTGAATGATCGATACCTTAGGCAAGCGCGAGATCAGGCCCAGTTGCCGCATTTCGATCAAGGCTTTGCCGATGGCTGAACTATTTCCTAAATTGCCGCCGGGGACGATGATCTGATCGGGGGGCTGCCAGTCGAGTTGCTCGAGCAATTCGATGGCGAGCGTCTTCTGACCTTCGAGACGAAAAGGATTTACAGAATTTAACTGGTGGACGGGCGCCCGCAAAACGAGTTCCTGCAACAGGCGCAGGCAGCCATCGAAATCGGTGCGCAGTTGGCAGGTGACGGCGCCGTAGTCGAGCGCCTGGGAAAGCTTGCTCCAGGAAATTTTGCCCTCCGGAACCAGCACCAGGCTACGCATGCCTCCGCGGGCCGCATAGGCGGCCATGGAGGCTGAAGTGTTGCCGGTAGAGGCGCAGGCGACCCAGCGGAAACCGGCGAGGCGGGCGAAGGTGGCAGCGACCGTCATGCCGGTGTCTTTGAACGAACCTGTGGGATTCAATCCCTGATGTTTGCCGAACAGACGCGGCACGCCGGTAATGCGGGCACACTGCGGAAGTTCATACAGTGGAGTGTTGCCCTCGCGCAGCGTGACCACCTGATCGACGCTGTTGAGCGAGGGGAGCAAGTCGCGGAAGCGCCATACGCCGCTCTGATCGATGGGCGACTGCGAGAGCCGCCGCTGCTGCCAGGTCGATTTCAATCTCGCGATGTCGGGCGGAGATTCCTGCCACTGCGGGTAGGTGATTTCGAGCAAGTCTTTATCTTCACATTGCGAGCAGCGAAAGTCCTGGCTGGCATGATCACGCAGATCGCCACACGCCACGCAACGGAAGCGAAAGGCTGCTTGGCCGACGTTCGGCGATGGAGTGGAGAGAGGAGGCATCGGCCGAATTATTTCGTATCCCGCAGATATTGGTCAGTTTTGTTGATCCAATCGGCGCGGGGAGGGCAAAAAATATCGAGGTCGACGGTATCTTCAAGCGCCTCGGCCTTGTGCGGCATGAGCGCGGGAATGCAGAGCACTTCGCCGGAATGGACCACAATTTCTCTGCCGTCGATCCAGAATTTGAGCGAGCCATCGAGGATGTAAGTGAGTTGCTCGTTGTGATGGCTGTGCTCGGGGACAATGCAGCCTTTCTTGAGCAGCACGCGCGCCGCCATAATTTCCTGGCCTACGACGAATTGCCGCTGCAGCAGAGGATTGAGTTCTTCGAGCGGGATGGTGTGCCATGGAATGTATTGCAGAGCCGCGGTTCCCGCGGCGGGTTTGGTGACGGAGCGTTTCGCACGAGTGCGCGCCGCCGCTTTGATTCTGGGGCGAACTTTCGTGCGCCACGACGGTTTCGTTTTCGATCTGCTTTTCGAATTCTTTTTGGGCATGTTGGTCGCCTGGTGATTTTTGTCTCTTGTTCGTTATCGAGTGAACTCGTTCAGCGTACTTCGCCTTACTTTAGACCATTGATTGTAAGTGAACAGCCGGTCGTGAAAGTGAATCTTGCCGGGAAAACTTTTTGGGACATTGTTTGCACGCGCGCAGCCTGGCCGAACAATTCAATTAATTCCACTACGAGGCCATCATCCCAAGGCGTATTGCCTTCAGCAACGTGAGCATCTCCTCTAGATACGAACCAAAGGAGATCCTTCGACGTTCGTCTCGTGGGAGATCCTTCCCTCCGCCTGAAAAACGGCTACGGTCAGGATGACGCCAAACGATCGGACGGAACTACGATTCACAATCCCTTGTAGGCCCCGCCATCCACGAGCACGGTTTGGCCGGTGATGTAGGAGGCGCGTTCTGAGGCCAGCCAAACGATAGTATCGGCGAGTTCGCGAGGATCGCCGACACGCTGGAGCGGAGCCTCGGCGGCCCATGCATCGAAAATTTCCTGTTCGGTTTTACCGGAAGCCGCAGAGCGGGACTTGGCCAGTTCTTTTAGACGATCTGTTGCGGTAAATCCCGGGCCGACGTTGTTGACCAGTATTCCATCTTTGCCGAATTCGTTGGCCAGGCTCTTGACCAATCCCACCACCGCGGCGCGAACGGCGTTGGAAAGCACGAGATCGGCAACCGGCTGCTTGGTAGTGATGGAGGTGATGGTAATGATTCTTCCCCAATGCTGGCGCTGCATGTGAGGAATTACTTCTCGCGCGAAATAAACGGTGCTGAGGAAATTTAAGTCGAGAGCACGCTGCCAGTCGGCGAGCGTGGCGGCAAGAAATCCTTTGGCGGGCGGCCCGCCGGCGTTGGTGACGCAAATGTCGACGCCGCCGAATTGACTGACCACAGCGGAAACGAATTGGCTAACGGCTGTCGAGTCGGCAACGTCAAAGGCTTGTGAGAAAACTTGCACGCCGTATTGCTCTCGAATCTTTTGCGCCGCGGCTTGCAACGTCTGCTGATTGCGCGCGCACATGGCGACACGGCAACCTTCCGCCGCAAAGGCGGTGGCCGTGGCGAGGCCGAGTCCCTGACTGGAGGCGGCAACCAGCGCTACACGATTTTTCAGACCGAGATCCATATAGACCACATTCGTAAATTTCGGGTGGCAGGGATGCTTCGACTGCGCGGCCAGGATCGCTTCGCTCTCCTTCCCGCTTCGCTCAGCATGACAGTGTGTGAATTATGCCGACCGGGCCAAGAAAATCTCGCGGCGCTCGGCTTCTACGCTCAGGCCTCGATTAAGAACTTGCCATCGCGCATGATCTGCTGGTCGTCGACCCAGATATTAAATTTCCGACCGACCACATCGATGTGGGTCGTCGAATCCCATTCTGCGCCGGTGTGCGCGCCGTAGGGATTGCCGAACGCGATGTGCACGCCGGGATACTTTTCGTCCTGCAGAATGTGGCCGATCACTTCCTTCAAATCGATGTTGGTGCCAATGGCGAACTCGCCGACGCGGTCGCTGTTCTCGTCGGTGTGGGTGTATTTCCAGAAATCATCTTCCAGTTCGCGATTTTCTGAATGCGCTTCGGTCAGGCGGTTCGCGCGGATACGGATCGTCAGCGGATTCTGCTGCAAGTTGCCAAACTTCGCGCATAAGTAATCACCGACCACACCATCGATGACGAAGGTTCCGTTCACTTCGCCCGGAGTAGTAAAGATTTCTCCGCCGGGGAGATTTCCCCACTTTTCCGGGCTGATGATTCCGCTTGTCTTGAGCCATTTGTAGTTGTGATTCAAATCGGCGGTGAGATCCGTGCCGGCAGCGGTCTGGGCCCGAACCTTTGAAGCCTTGCGCACCATCTCGACAACTTTCTGGCTGAGGCGGTCGACCCGCATAAAATCGGCGCGCATGCCTTCGAGCATAATCTGGCGGTTGATGTTCACCATGTGGGCATGGCGAATCTTGCGGCGGTTGACCACGTCGGTCATTTGAATGCGCGAGCGCAATTCATGAGTTTGCACCTGGACGGCGAAAAATGAAACCTGGCAGGTTTCGAGGTCGTCGAGAATCTCGCGCGGCAAGTCTTTGAGCGGACGCGTGGCTAATTCTTCTAGCACCCAGGCGCGGTAAGGCGCGCCGAGTTTCTCGAGTTCATGCACGATCGAGGCGGCGATGTCGATGGTGGCTTCGTCGGTGATGACGCAGACTTGTTCGCCCGGCTGCACGCGCAGGCACACGTTTACGGCATTGAATGCTCCCGGCGAATATGCAGGATCGAAAGGGATGTCGAGGGAACCGCGCCCTGAGCTGGCTGGCGCAGCTATTTTGATTGGTTCTTTAATGGGTTCGACGTTGGTGCTCATTCACTTACTTTTCAACCT
Organism: uncultured Acidobacteriaceae bacterium; assembly: GCA_963801885.1. Classification (GTDB taxonomy): domain Bacteria; phylum Acidobacteriota; class Terriglobia; order Terriglobales; family Acidobacteriaceae; genus Sulfotelmatobacter. The sequence goes on along the minus strand of CAWDGL010000004.1, from coordinate 119,523 downwards.
ACTTTTCGAACGGATTCGGGCTCCTCTTGCTCGAGCCCCGCTGCCGTCTCTTCAATTATGTAATCGACCACTTTCTTCAAATCTCCAGTCTCCTGGAAGACGCGCAACTGGCGGTCTGCTCCACTGCCGTTTTCCAGAATCTCGTGGATGTAATTCAGTTCCTCGCGCGAGCCAAGTTCGTCTACCACGTCGTCGACGAACTCCAGATATTCGTGGATGAGATCGCGCGCCGGCACTTCCTTCTGCTTGCCAAAGTCAATCAGTTTTCCCTCGAGGCCATAGCGCGACGCCCGCCACTTGTTTTCCATGATCAAGGCTCGGCGGTAGAGGCGGAATCCCTGATTCGCTGTATGCAGCTTATACAGTTTCGCCACGGTAGCCTGAATGAGCGCGGCGAGCGCGATGGTCTCGTCGGCGCGCATCGGGATGTCGCACACGCGAAACTCGATCGTGTTGAAGAATGGATGGGGGCGAATGTCCCACCAGATTTTCTTGGCGTTGTCGATGCAGTTGGTCTTGATGAGCAGCTTGATGAAGTTTTCGTACTCGCCCCAGCTGGGAAAATAATCGGGAATATTCGTGCGCGGAAATTTGTCGAACACCTTACAGCGGTAAGACTTCAGTCCAGTGTTCATTCCCAGCCAGAATGGAGAATTGGTCGAGAGCGCCAGCAGGTGCGGCAGAAAATAGCGGGCGTGATTCATCATGTGGATCGCGGTCTCGCGATCGTCGATGCCGATATGCACGTGCAGCCCGAAAATCAGATTCGCGCGCGCCACCAGTTGCAAATCTTCAACAATATTTTTGTAGCGCTCGTCGGGATGAATCGCCTGCTCGCGCCAATCGCCGAATGGATGCGTAGCTGCCGAAGCCAGACGGAGCCCGTTTTCGCGGGCCAGCCGCACCATGTTGCTGCGCAGCTTTTTGACCTCGACCTTTGCGTCTTTAATGTTGGTACAGACTGACGTACCTACTTCGACCACCGACTGGTGCATTTCAGCCTTCACCCGTTCCTGAAGAATCATCCTCCCCTTGTCAAGGAGTTCGGCATTAATATGCGACCGAAGATCGCGGGTCTCCGGGTCAACAGTCTGATACTCTTCTTCAATCCCGATGCTGAAAGTAGGCTGCATTTAATCTTCTTTTAGATTTGTCATTCCGAGCAAAGCGAGGAATCTGCTGTTCGCCGAAAGCGCCAAACACCTTGCCCAGCTCACTCACTTCGCGCTGTCTTGTGAAACATTGAAGAAACTATCTCCCACAGTATAACAATCAGCGAAAAGCGCCCCAAACTCTTAATCCCACTCCTTGTTCTCCTTAATCCGCGCCTTCACAATTTTTTTCACGAGCGCGTCGGGCAAAGGTTTATCCGATGGGAACTGGATCGTCCCCTTGGATGTGCGGTAACCCCTCAGCTCCTTCTCGAACTGGTCGAGTACTCCGGAGCCTGTCGGAAACAAGCTGCAATGATTCTTGAATGCCGCGTATCCGACCAGCATGCCGTTGTACTTGAACATCGGCATCCCGTAACTGATCACCTCAATCGTCTCGACGGGCACCAGCGATTGAATGACTGCGCGAACGTGCTTCAAAGCGCTGCGCGCTGGCTCGGGCACACCAGCCAGATATTCGTCCACGGTCTTCGGCGTCTTGCCCCGTCGCATAGGCTGTAACCGTATACGCTTGTTATTTTGCGGGCTTTCGTTTGCGTTCTGCAACCCAGGCTGGCTCGCCTTTTCGCTCTCGCTTCGCAGGCGTTCCTGCCAAAAAGTCTGCCCAATGCATTTCTTTTACCGGGCTTGCCCCGCTCTGCGCCATCTTCACGGCCATCTCGGCAACTGCATTCACGATCCAGTCGAAATTCTCCTGCCCGACTGAAGTGATCTCGGCATCTGGCGCCGGATTGAGAAAATCGATTGCGTACGGGATGCCAGCTTCCACCGCGAACTCTACCGTATTCAAGTCGTAGCCTAAAGCACGGCAGAGCGAAATGGCATTTTTTTCCATTCGAGCACGCAGCGCCTCTGACGATGGCGCAGGATTGCCTTTCACGTAACGTTCGTGAAACGGCGCGCGGGGGTCGTATTTCATGATGTGCACTTTTTCCTGGCCCACGACGTAGCAGCGGTAATATTCCTCGAACTCGACGCCGTGCTGCAAGGTCATGCACAGATCGCCGGTCTGGTTGTAGTGATGGAAAAACTCTTCTGGGGAATGCACTTTGTAGACGTGCTTCCAGCCGCCGCCGGAATATGGCTTCAGGAACGCCGGGAAACCGACGTAGTCGAACAGTTCCTGCCAATTCAGCGGGAAGATCAGATTGCGCATTGACTGGTCGGTCGTGCCTTCGGGGTGCTTGTTGTGCGGCAGAATAATTGTGGGAGGGATGGCCACGCCCATTTTGTGCGCGAGAGCGTAGTTGAAAAACTTGTCGTCGGCCGTCCACCAGAAGGGATTGTTCACGACGATCGTGCCGTGCAGAACGGCGTTTTTCAGATAGGCGCGGTAGAACTGGATGTCCTGCGAGATGCGGTCGATGATGACGGCATATTTCCTTGGCTCATCCATGCGAATGCCGCCGATCTTTACGAACTCGGCCTCGACATCTTCAACTTTCATCGAGTTAATTTTCTCGACCAAAGCCGGGGGGAAGGTGTTCTCCATGCCAAATAGAACTCCGATTTTCTTCACGACAGAATCTCCATTTCTAATCTCTTCCAGCGCGCTGTCATCCTGGCGAAGTACGCGCTTCGCGCGCCGCACTGGGGCTAAAGCCCCATTCGTTCGAACCTTTGACGGCACGGCTGAAGCCGTGCCCTTTCACGAAACCTCTGACGCACTAGGTAAGGCCGTACTTTCACGAAGCCACTGACGCTGAAGACCTGTCCCTTCACGAAACCACTGACGCAGGCTGAAGCCGTTTTCATCGAACCACTGACGGGCGATCGAAGGCGTGCCCTTTCACGAACCCCCAAGGGCGAACGACCAATGACGAACGACCAACGATCTTCAGGCTCTAAAAATACTTCTGCGCCATTCTTATCCATAGCGGCCAATCGTGCTTTGAATTGTCGTTCCAAATGTCCAGCCAATGCGGAATCGACTTGTTATTCAGTATGGCCGAGAATTTTACATTTTGATCGAGACAAATGTCCCAGTCCGCCGTGCCCAGCACGATTGTCATCTGACGGTAACGGCTCAAGAACCAATCGTCCGACATATTGGGAATGAAGTCCGGGGGATTGTTGAAATAGCAATCATCGTCGTAATAGCCGTCCAAAAACTGGTGGATGTCGAAGGCTCCGCTCATGCTGACGCAGTGAGTTACAACGTCGGGATGCTTAAGAGCAAAATTCACCGCGTGATATCCGCCGAAGCTGCAACCGGTGACTGCCAGGCGCGGGGTTTGATTCTTCCATCGAATGAAGGGAACGAACTCGTGCAAGAGATAGCGTTCAAACTGCAAGTGGCGCAGCACGCGTACGCGGGGATGAACGCCCTTGTTGTACCAGCTCTCATTGTCGACGGCGTCGCTACAAAATAACTGCAATTCGCCGCGGTCAATCTGCGGCGCCAGCGCTCCAATCATTCCGTGATCTTCGTATTCAAAAAATCGTCCCTGCGACGTAGGAAACACGATCAGAGGAGTTCCGGCATGGCCAAAGACGAGCGCCTCGATGTCCCGGTGAAGCTCGCGGCTATATGCCTTGTGGTATTCGCGGTTCATGCTCGCTTTTTGCAGCCGAAGTATCTTACTCGATGCGCGGGCGAAACCTCTAGGCGAGGGCGATTTTGCTTGATGGCGCGTTTGGCTGACGCTCGGCCGTCGATGAGCGGGAGATCCCTCACTCGGGTGAAGTACGCCGAGTTTCGGGATGACGCATCTTTGTTTGGGTGCTGTCCATTGAGGGTACGACTTAGAGTGCGAAGGCTTGCCCAGTGGCATGCGCGCCATTACTCTGGAGGAGTGAGGCTGACATGAAACGGCAGAAGCGTCGTCCTGAAACCGCGGCGGTACGCGGCGCGGATGATTTGGAAAAGAAAAATGGCCCGGTTGGAACGCCGATCTATCAGACGTCCACGTTCGAGGTCACCGACAACGAAGAGCAGCAGCGCGTGACTAGCACCGACCGCTATTACACGCGCTGGGGAAATCCGACAAACACGGTTGCGGAAGAAGCCGTGGCCGCGATTGAAGGTACCGAAGCGGCGCGAACGTTCGCTTCGGGCATGGGCGCGATCACGACTACGATTCTGGCGTTGCTGAAGGCGGGTGATCACATTGTGGCGCAACGCGACGTGTACGGCGGGGTGACGAAATTTTTTACGCAGTGGCTGCCGCGGGTGGGAATTGAAACGACGCTGGTCGATACTAACGATCTCGAGCAGCATGAGCGGGCGATCCGGCCGAATACGCGAATGCTGTATCTGGAGTCGCCGACAAATCCGTCGCTGCGCGTGGTGGATATGAAGAAGATGGCGACTATCGCCCGGCAGCACAAGCTGATCAGCATGATCGACAGCACGTTCGGAACGCCAATCAACCAGCGTCCGGCGGAATTTGGCATCGACGTAGTGATGCACTCGGGCACGAAATATCTGAGCGGGCACGCGGACTTGACCTGCGGTGTGGTGGCGGGACGACAGGAGTTGATGGAAGAGATTTGGGAGACGCGGACGACGTTGGGGAATTGCATGGATCCGCATGCGGCGTGGATGCTGATCCGCGGGCTGAAGACGCTGGCGGTGCGGGTGGCGCGGCAGAACGAGAACGCGCTGCGCGTCGCTGAGTTTTTGGGGCAACACGGAAAAGTCCGGCGTGTTTATTACCCGTTTCTGAAGAGTCATCCGCAGCATGCCATTGCGCGCGAGCAAATGAGTGGAGGCGGCGGCATGGTGACCTTTGAAGTCGAGGGCACGGGCGAGGACGCGCGGCGCGTGAGTGAGGCAATGCGGCTGTTCACGCTGGCAACGAGTCTGGGTGGAGTGGAGTCGCTGGTGTCGATTCCGGTGCTGACGTCGCATGCCATGATTTCAGCGGAGCTGCGGGAGAAGATGGGTGTGACGGAACAAATGATCCGGCTTTCGGTAGGAATTGAGAGCGGGGATGATCTGATTGAGGATTTGGAGCGGGCGCTGGAGGCGGTGGGAGCGCGGGTAGACGGTGGGGCGAGGGTCTAGGGGCTAGGGATTGGAGTTAGGGTCTAGCTTCTAGTCTCTGTCTCTATCCCTAGGCCCCAACTCCTAATCCCAGTTCTAACCTCTTGTCGGCTTCTAACGAAAATCCCCACTTCGCGCGCAAAGGACGCGCGAGAATGGCGGCCCGAACACATCGATCAACATTAGCCAAGAACAAACAAACCCGGCCTCTTGCGAGGCCGGTTCTTATTTCTCGCGTGCGAGTTAGAAGAGGAACTTCAGGCTGAACTGCAGGATGCGCGCCAGGTGCGCGTTGTTGATCTCGCCAAAGGTAGCGCCTCCTGGCCCGATGCAGCTTGGATCGCCGGCTGAATTGTTAGCTCCCCCTGTGCAGGTCATAGAGGCGGTGATGCCGCCAGCCGTTCCCTCAATGGGTGCGAATGAAAACTGCGTGTGGTTGAATACGTTGAAGGCTTCCGCCCGGAACTCAAGCGCCGTGTTTTCTTTGATGGCAAAGTGCTTGAAAATTCCCATGTCGAAATTGAGGCGCGAAGGATTGCGTACGTCGTTGCGGCCGGCATCTCCGAACGTGAGTCCAGTGGGCAAAGCAAAAGCACCGGGGTTGATGGCAAACTTGGCATAGCTCGCGGATGAGACGTCGCTGGCCGGCGGAATTCCTGAGCTGGGATTGCCAATCAGATCGGGGAATGAACCAGTGCCGACGCCATTGCCAACGCCGGCATTATCGCCATACGTCGTGCCGTTAGCCACTGTAAGAGGGAAACCCGTTTGGAAAGACTCAATGCCGGACCACTCCCACCCACCAAGCAAGGAGTGCCTGAGGCCGGACTGCTTGAAGAGCGGCAGGTCGTAGACCCAACCGACATTCAGCATGTGGCGCTCGTCGAAGTTGGAACTGGCGCGGGTCAAGTTGGGATTGTAGGAGTTGACGAATGTGCTGTCGTAACGATCCGACGAGTCGTCGATGGAGTGGCTGTAGGTGTACGCCGCAGTCAGGTTCAAAGAGCCCACACTCTTGCGAGCCGATGCCTGGAAAGCGTGGTAGGTGGAATTTGCCTGGTTCTCCAGGCGCGTGATGGTGCTGATGCCGTAGTAAGGCCGATAGGGATTGGCGATTGTTGCCGCAAGCCACTGCCAGGTTATTGGCCCAGCCACCAACTTGAGTAGTAGTGTAGGTTGTGCCGCCACCTGGCGGGGGAGATCGCCGTCGCGACAGAAGTCACCTGGTCGAGCGTAATGCTGTTGCAGTCGGCCGACGTAATGGGTTGGCCCGGATTATACGGATTCTGCCGACGGCCGCACCGGATACATCTGGTTAAAATCACGTTGCAGGCCAAGGTGCGTCCCCTTGCTGCCAACATAAGAAAGCGTGACTACGCTGTGGCCCGACAGTTCCCGTTGAATATCGAAATGCCACTGCTGCATGTAAGGCCATATCGCAGCTTTTGGAATCGAGATGAAACTGGATGGGAATGTGGGAGCCGCAGTTCCAGTAATGCGGTTTCCGATATTGTTGTAACCCGGAATGTTATTCTGCGTTGCGCTCTGCAGCAATGGCGAAGTCTGTCCTTCCATTCCCTCGGTGTCGGCTTCGTTGCCGTTGGCGTGCTCGTAGAAGATGCCATAGCCGCCGCGGATAGCGGTCTTGCCGTCACCAAACAGATCGTAAGCAAAGCCGATGCGCGGAGCAGGGTTGAACAAATGTCCTTTCAAGCATCCGGGATTCGGAGTTCCCGGCGTCCGACGGTCCTTGCCACCGGCAAAGGTCGTAGGTACCGCCCGGGCCGCCGCATTGCACCAGACCATCAGTGGATTGCCAATTACCTGGCCCGAGGTGTTTGTTGCCAACGCACCGGTCGTGCATGGAGTGCCGCCATCTGGCGCCGAAACCGCTCGGCCCGCAAATCACGGGAGCGTTCGCGCCGCTGAAGACCGAAGGATCCCAGTTGTAAGCGTGGTGATAACGATCACGGTAAGTGCCGAACAGGCTAACGCGGAGTCCCAGGTTAAGAGTAAGGCGGCTGGTCGCGCGCCAGTCATCCTGGAAATAGGGTTCGAAGATCTTATACCGGTTGTAGAACTTTAATTGGTTGCTACCCTGCGTAAAGCTCGCGATGTTTCCCATCAGTAAGTCAGCAAAAGCGTTGCCGGTTCCCAGCGGCATGCCGGCTTCCCACCGGGCCGACCGGTAACGCTCGCTGAGGCGGCGGCGAATGTCAGAGAGCCATTCACCTGTACGCTGCTTAACTCGTTCTTCTGAGCAGCGACAAAATAAGCGCCGAATGTCAAATTGTGGCGTCCGACGATCTTGGTGATGTTGTCGCGGTAGGTATATGTGGGATTCGGAGTTATAGGGTCCTTCAGGCCATATTCCATCCGGATCTTCGCCGAATCCGCCGCCATAAGCAGGGCCGATTGATGCGCCGACGTTGATAGCAGGCAGCTTGCCGGCAGCACCGTTGTTGTAGAGATATCCCATGCTGAAACCTGAGGGAAGCTGCCAGGCACCTTCAGATTTGAAGGAAATGTGGTCCGTGGTGTAGCTGGCCACGAATTCGTTGAGCAGCGTGGGCGAGATCGTGCTGGTTAAACGTGCTACCATGCTGATTCCCGGACCGTTAAAGAAGGTTTGTACCGTGGGGAAAGATGCGGTATCCCAGATCGGACCGGGCTCGAGAGTTGTCCAGGAATCGTGGATGTAGCGGAACGTGGCACGATTGTGATCGTTGATGTTGTGATCAACGCGGAACAATTCTTCGCGCCAATTCGTCGGCAGAGAAACATTGGTATTGTAGATGGCCGCGCCCGGAGTATCTAAGGTAGGCAAAGGGATCAGAGGAAGCAGGGCTGTTCCGGTCGCACTCACAGTGAACCTGATTGTTCGGGAAAGTGGTCCAGGTCGGTGGCTGGATCGACTAACGTTGCGCCCGGACAGTCAGGAAAATATTGGGCGGTAGCGTCACCGGCTGAAGTGGTCGTTCCGAGTTGCCGGGCATAGATCAGAGAAGTCACCCGTCCGTTCCGCGGTGGATGGCACTGGCGTGTTGAAAGTTGCAGGAAGCCGGTCGCGACGCCACTCCTGAGACCAGAAGAAGAATGTCTTCTCCTTTTTCTGATTGTAGACGCCAGGGATGAACACTGGCCCGCCGAGGGTGTAACCGAAATCGTTCTTCTTGTAAGGAGCGACAACGCCAGTGCCACCTGCCTCTGTGCTGTTGAAATAATTTTGCGCGTTGAACATGTCGTTGCGCACAAATTCGTAAGCGTCGCCATGGAACGACCTGGTTCCAGCCTTGGTTTCGACTTCAACCGTGCCGGAACCGTTGCGGCCATACTGTGCGCCGTAATTGGAAGTGAGAACCTTGAATTCAGAGATGGCGTCAACGCTGGGATAGACGTTCAACGTGCCATTGCTACCGTTGTCCATATTGTCGCCGCCATCGAGTTCCCAGTTGTTGTACTCAGTGCGTCCTCCGTTCATGCTGAAAGCGACGCTGCCGTTGATGCCGACCTGCGGTTCGTCCATTCCAGACTGGTTGCTCACGCCGGGAACGAGGGTCACCAGTGTGGTGAAGTTTCGACCGTTGAGTTCGAGTTGGGTAATTTCTTTTCCCGTCACCGTGCCGGCGAGCTCGGAGGACTGAGTCTCCACCTCGGCGACGTTGGCGCCCTGCACGATCACTTCGGTGCTGATGGACCCGACTTCGAGGCCAACATCGACGCGCGCCTTCTCTCCGACGTCGAGCTTTACGCCTTTCGCCTCGTACTTCTTGAAGCCCTGGGCTGTCACGATAACGTCATACGATCCTGGAGCCAAAGCGGATTCATTGTATTCGCCCGTGGAGTTGGTCGTAGTCTGACGGTTAATACCGCGCTCGGGGCTCGAGATAATCACGGTAGCGCCGGCAACTGCGGCCCCGCTGGAATCCTTCACCGTACCCGTGATTGAGCCGTTAGTTTGCGCCCAAGCGGCTCCGCAGAGGGTTAGCACCGACAACACAATCCGTAACAACGTTCGATTCAATGTCATGGTCACGCTCTCCGTTGGCGCGGGCAGTCGCCCGCGCGAGTTCAGTCGGCTTTTCCTGCGCCCGAGCGTCACGGCTCGAAGCTACATTGTTGACGGACACATCTACCCGGTTGGATTGAGACCCGAGACGGGCTATTAAAACGTATGAATAGTGCTTTTGTGGGGCCGCTTCTGTCAAGAAAAAAGCGATCCTACGCGCATCGGGTCACATCCTTTGCAACCTGTTCTACCAAAATCCTGACTGTATACATGGGACCGTCGCCGATGTGTCTCGCCCTACAACACGCTGCGGGTCGACTCGCGCGCCACTAACTCGGGGGCCACTTTGCGATGCGTAGCGCTGATCTCGCGCTTTTCCAGCACGCCGTTAATACCATCCACTACGATGCCGACGGCTGAGGCTCCCATGGCTTCCATGGGCTGGCGGACAGTGGTCAGCGACGGAGTATAAAGCGCGGAAGTTGCGATGTCGTCGAAGCCGATCACCGAGCATTGCTCCGGCACGCGCACGCCGGCTTTATTTAAGGCGCGAATGGCTCCGAAGGCGCTCATGTCGTCGAAGGCCAGCAGCGCGGTAAAGGGACGCTTCTGCCGGATTAATTCTTCAGTGAGTTTATGACCAGACTCGAAGCTCGACATGGGATCGCGGGATTCGGGAAGTTCGACGATGAGACGCGGGTCGAGTTCCAGGCCACATTCTTTCGCGCAGGCACGGATGCCTCGCCAACGCGGGGAACTGTCGGTAAGCGCTTTGGGTCCGCGGATGAAGGCGATTTTGCGATGGCCCAGGGAGAAGAGATGTTCGAGCGCCATGTGGCCGCCGACTTCGTTATCGACAATGATCGAACTCATGGAATCGGTGTTCAGTTCGCAGCCGATCATGGCGGTGGGGATGCTGCTCTTTTCCAGATCGCCGAGCAAATTGATATCGAGAAAGAGCCAGTTTGCCAGCACAATCAGAGCTTCAATTCGCCGGTCGAGCAGCATCTCGAGATAACGTTCGAAGCGGCTGCGCTCGTTGTGCACGTCTGTGAGGATGGGAAGATAGGATGACTGGTAAAGAGTGTTTTCGATGCCGCGAAGAATGAGCGTGCAGAAGGGATCGGTCATGTCGAAGACCATGACGCCGACGGTGTGGCTGCGCTTGCTGCGCAGGGAGCGGGCGAACTGATTCGGACGGTAGCCGAGCTTTTGCGCGGCGCGCTCAATTCGCTTTTTGGTGACGACGGGGATGTAACGCGCCAGAGGCGCATTATTGAGCACGATCGATACCGTGGTGGAGGAAAATCCGCTCTCCTTGGCCACGTCACGAATGGTCACCATCGAGATCCTCGCGCGCGTACTGAAATCGACGCCGTCATGAGGTTATGTTGGGACAGCCGGCCTCGGCTGTCCCAACACGATCAGTGCGCTGCTTGAATTGAACGCGTACACTGGCGGACACTACAGCAGGAAGTCATACGAGTGTCAAGCGCACGCATCGCATCGCAAGGTTTCGTTTTGCTCCTGCTGGCGGGAATGGCAATGCCCATTCCGCCACAGCAAGCCTCGCCCGCACAATTTTTTCAGCGCGGTCAAGACGCGCTTACACGCGGGCAATTGGACGAAGCGGAGCGCGATTTTCGCGCGGTGCTGCAACTCGATCCGCAAGCAGGAGCGGCTTACGCCAATCTGGGCGTGGTCTACATGCGGGAAAAGAAATGGGGCAAGGCGCTGCAGGTTCTGCAGAAGGCCGAGCACTTGATGCCGCAGGTCTCCGGGATCCGGCTCAATATTGGCCTCGCCTACTACCGGCAGAACGAATTTCTGCAAGCCACGCCGCAGTTCGAATCCGTGGTGCGCGATGAACCCGACGCATTGCAGCCGCGCTATCTGCTCGGACTTTGCTATTTTTTTGCCGAGCGCTGGGCAGATGCGGCCAGCGCGCTGGCGCCGCTGTGGGCGCGGGAATCCGGCCAATTGGCTTATTTATATGTACTTTCCAATGCAGCCCACCGCGCCGGGCAGAAAGAACTCGACAACCGCGCTACCGAACAACTCATCCAAGTGGGCGATGGTTCACCTGAATATCGCATGTTCGTGGGCAAGTACTATCTGAATCTCGAGCAATATGATTCGGCTCTGACGGAGTTTCGAGCGGCGGCCGAGGCGGATCCCAAGCTCCCCTTCGTGCATTTCAACCTGGGCTTGACCTACCTCAAAATGCAGAATTATCCGCAAGCCCGCGCCGAGTTTCTGGCGGACGCCGCGCTGGAGCCGGATCTGGCCCTCAACTACGAGGAACTGGGAACTCTCTATTGGCTGATGCAAGACGATAAAAAGGCGGAGAGCAGTTACCGCGAGGCGTTGCAGCACGACCCAAGGCTGATGAATTCACATTTGGGGTTGGGAAAGATCTATCAGCGGCAGGAGAAGTTCGCGCCGGCTTTAGCCGAGATCGACTCCGCCGTCAAACTCGATCCCGCGCGCCCCGATCTCCATTACGTGCGAGGACAGCTACTGCTCCGCATGGGTCGTAAGCAAGAAGCGAAAAAAGAATTGGAAGCGGCCACGGCTTTGAGCAACGAGCACCCTGGCCAAAAGGAAAAGCAGGAGACGGTTCCGTCGCCGGAACTATTGCAGGATCCGCCGTAATCGGCGGGACTGCTCTGGAAGTGTTGCCGGCAACGTTTCTCTTTCTTTTTATCTTTTCTGTTATCAGTTTCCACTGAGAACGCAACCACCCTACGCCGCTCTGGCAGGAGGTACGAATTATGGCTCACACAGGTACGGATCAAGCAGGCAGGACTCGCACGGGCATTAATCGCACGGTGAAAATCATAGCGATCGTGGTTGCCATTCTGATCGTTATCGTCATCGCAATTCCCTTTTTCATCGACGCGAATTCGTTTCGCCCGAAGATTGAGACCGACCTGACGGCGGAGCTGGGACGCCAAGTCAAGGTGGGAAATCTTTCGTTCTCTCTGCTCACGGGAAGCGTGGCGGCGGACGACATTTCCATTGCGGACGATCCCGCCTTCAGCCAGTCGCCGTTCGTAACAGCGAAATCGCTCAAGGTCGGAGTGGAGCTGATCCCTCTGATCTTCACCAAAACGCTGGACGTGACGCATCTCACCTTGAACGATCCACAAATCAATCTGGTGAAATCGCGCGATGGCGACAAGTGGAATTTCTCCAGTCTGGGAAACAACACTTCGGCGCAGCAGCCGGCAAACACAGCCGGCGGAACTCCTGCCGCGAAGGCAAATGCGCAGCCTGCAGCGCCGGCCAGCTCGAGCAATCCGAATTTGTCAGTCGGCAAGTTGAAGATCAGCAACGGACGTCTCACCGTATCGCAAGCGGGATCGTCCTCACAGCCGCGCGTGTACGACAAAGTCGACATTGAAATGACAGACTTCTCGTTCACGTCTTCCTTCCCTTTCAAAGTCGCGGCGGAACTCCCGGGCAACGGCAGTCTGAAACTCGATGGCAAGTCTGGGCCGATCGATGCCACGAATACTGCGCGCACTCCGCTTCAGGCGACGGTGAAAGTCGAAAAAATGAACCTGGCTGAATCTGGTTTCATTGATCCGGCGGCCGGCATCTCTGGCATTGCAGATTTCGACGGCACCGTGACTTCCGACGGACACATTGCCAAGACCACTGGCACGCTGAAGGCGACAAATCTACAAGTCGTGAAAAAAGGTTCGCCTGCCGGTAAGCCGGTGCAGGTGAATTACACCGTCGACTTCGATTTGGCCAAGCAAGCGGGCGACATTTCCCAGTGCCAGATTTCCATGGGTAAAGCCGTGGCACATTTGACTGGAACCTATGACGCCCACGGAACGGTCACCACAGTGAATTTGAAATTGGACGGGCAAGGCATGCCGGTGGACGACCTGGAAGCGATGCTTCCGGCGCTGGGCGTAGTGTTGCCGCCGAAGTCGCAACTAAAAGGCGGAGAGTTGAACACTGATCTGGCGATTGTGGGTCCGGTGGATAAGTTGGTGACCACCGGGACGGTCAAAATGCAGAATGCCACGCTGGCTAATTTCAGTCTGGCATCGAAACTCTCCGCAATTCCGTCGTTGTCAGGCAAGAGCTCTGGGAACGACACAACCATTCAGAATTTCAGTTCGAATGTGCGGGTGGCGCCGGATGGCACGCGCGCGGATAACATTGATCTCGTGGTGCCTTCGCTCGGCACAGTGACTGGGGCGGGCACGGTGAGTCCAAGCGATCAGCTCGCATTTAAATTGAAGGCGGACATCGGCGGATTGGGCGCCATTCCGATTGATGTCACTGGAACAACTTCTGATCCCCATTTTTTGCCGGACATGAAGGGCATGGCAGGCGGCCTGCTAAAAGGGGCGATGAGCGGCAAGGTGCCAGCGAATCCTGCCAGCAGTATTACGGGAATGTTCGGCAAGAAGAAGCCGCAGTGAAACCGCGGCAAGCTCAACCCTGATTTTCCTGATTCCCATTCGGGAACGTGGGAGCCCCGTCCTTGCGGCTTTTTGCACGGGCGGGTCGCGATGCTGCCGGTATTCTGCGGTCATCCTGAGCACACGAGGAACCTGCAAGCGTCCGTGGTACCCGCCCTTCGCAAACGGCGCGACGGACGGGGCACCCATTGCAGTGGTGATGTCACCACAGTCAACCCCACTCACCGCCGAAGATTGATGCTGGCGTGCTCTTCTGCATCGACTTGACTGAAAAACATTACGAGATACACTGATGGCGACCTTCTAAGGTTCGGCAGTCCCCACCCCGGGAGTTTTCGTTCAGACATCGAAATCAGAGCTGAGGAGAGCTATATGAATATTCGGCTCGGGCTGATATGGGTCGCCCTACTCCAATCGAGGATGCAGTTCCTGGTATCCGTTGCCACTCTCGGAGTTTTTCTCGCGGCGGCACAACCGCGAGCTCAGGCTCAGAGATTTTTCTATCGCTTCACACCTATCGTTGACACTGCGCAGGGATTTCCTATCTCAGACCTAGGCGTAACGTTTCCGTGCCAAAACAGCGAGAAGCTTGTCGCCTACGAGGCGCCTTTCGGCAGTAGCTCAGACATATTCACTAGTCTTAACCTTGGTGCCCCTAATAGCTTTGCGGACTCGACGGCACTCGGATACAGCGGCTTTAGCACGACCTGCTCCATCAATGCCAACGGCGTTGTACTCTTCCTTGCTTACCAGGGAGATGCCGAGATCCTGCTTCTCTGCTCAGCGGGAACTCAGCCGCAGAAGCTGCTCAGCACCGGTGGAACTTACTCCGACTTCGAAAGATTCCAACTGAACAGCCAAGGCAAAGCCGTCGTACGGGCAGCGCGCTCGGACGGCAGCGGTGATGTCATCCTGACCGAGACGGCTGGAGGTTCAGCAAACATTATTGCCACGACCTCTCGAGGCTCGCCATACACGTCCTTCGAAGGAGTAAGCATCAACAATGCCGGAACCGTGGCGTTTGTGGCCGGGAAGCCCGACGGCTCCAGTGGCGTTTTCACCGTCTCGGAGAAGGGGTTGACGCAAATGGTCGCTGATATTAGCAGCCCCGGATATTACGGTGAGATAGATCTGAATGACAAGGGATCAGTTGCGTTCGACGGCGCAACTACGGACGGTACTGCGACTGTGTGGCGCGCCGACAACCCTGGATCTGGATACGTGATCACAAAAATTATCGACGCGAACGCGGTAGATGCGGCTCAATTCGAAGCCGTGTCGATTAACAACTCCGGGCAAGTCTCCTCTTTCTTCGAAGATCCAAACTACGGGTACAACGTTGCATTTGGTAATGGTGGCCTTTCTCTCCTGAGCCCGATTGTGGTTCAACCCTACGAGAACGTGCTGGGACGCCTTACAGTCCTTGGAACAACCAGCCAGGATTCGTTGAATGATTCAGGGCAAATCGCCCTACTCATTGGTTTCTTTGACGGCTCATCAGTAATCGCCCTCGCCCAGATCGTCGATGCCCTACCTTATCCGCTGCCAAATGTAACGGAAGTTGAACTTTCAACTGGAACGGCTTCCAGCGCCGGAGTTCACACTTCTGTACACATACCATCGCAGTTGGTGGAACTTGGATTCGATGTGACCTTCATGACCAAGCAAGGCGAGTTAAAGGTGACGCTCGGCGACAAGATGTTGAAGACCATCCCGGCCAGCGCGCGCGGAGTTCGGCAGTCCATCCGCGTTCCTATCAACTTGCGTCAGAAAGGTCGCGCCGCTCCCTTACCCCAAGAGCTAAAGTTTCAGCTGACTGGCACGCCGGGAACGACCGCGCAGATTGGAAACATTCGGATCCCTGACATTAACCTGAGTTGGAATCCAACCCGGAAAAACTCCCTATGGCACTTTGATACGCAGGGTGGCGGCTGGGGTGGCCTTGTCGACGCCACCCGTTTTTCGGTGGAGATCAAGATACTTGCACAGGAGCCGAGCGAAACTTCGACCACCCCGCACGCAACGTCAGTGGCGATCCTGAGTACAAAGAGTTTCGACGCAACAAAAGATATCGAGCGCGATACGTTGCATTTTGCTGCCGTGCCGGTCCGTAGCGAACGTGACGCGAAGGGCGCGGAACATCCGCGATGCGCCGAGCGCGATGTGAATGGCGACGGGCATCCTGACCTGGTCTGCGAATTTGAATCTCTTGCCACACCGGAGGGTCGCCGCTCGCAACCACCGATTCGGCGACTCGAGGGCATGACGCCGTATGGCTGGAGCGTTGAAGGTACGGAATGACTTGCTTCACTGCAAACTGGACGGCACTCCGGGCGAGGGAGGGATGCCCCGAGATTTCGTTGCGCGACCGAGCGGCGTAAAGGCGTCACTGCAGCGGCGACGGTACCCGCCCCTTCGCAAAGAACGCGAAGGAACGGGGCACCCATTTTCTTGCTGATGTCTGCGGATCGATAGGCCGCGCAAGCCGTTCCCATCCGATCCCACTCAAGCCAAAACCTGGCTTGAATGGGCCACCCAAGCGCACTCTTAATGCACCCACTTTAACGCAACACTCAGCTCACCACGGCCGTGCAAATTCGGGATAGTTGATCAGTGTTCCTGTATTGTAGGTCGCCGAGGACCACGGCACGATTAGCACGAATGTCGCGAACGGTCCGCAGGTCTTGAAGTTCACGCTGAATTCTGCGCTCGCCTTTCCGCTTGTCGGAATGTCTCCAAGCGAGATGGGATAAGTGCCTGGCGCAGTCACCACTGGAGTGCACGGCCGCCCGGTAATCTGCTTCAACGTCAACCCGCTGATCTGAGTCGCATACGCCGGACCCACGTCGCCATTCTCGGCTGTAATGGTCCAAAGCTGCGAATCGCCGCTCCCCGACTTGCTGAAGGAGAACTTCAATCCGTACCCCGGCAATCCTCCTTCGGGGTCCACCATCCCGTAGTATGCCGGCTTTGCCTGCAGTTGCATGTTGAATGGCAGGGGATAATCTGTTCGCGTAACCGGGAAACTGTCGAGCCAGGTGTCGTCGTCCGCCATGCCCCAGAGAGTTACGCCGGTCAACTTGTGCCGTTCCTCCCGGAATAGGTCGAAGTACTTTTTGTACAACCACCCTTGCTCCGCGAGCACGGACGGCGGAATGTTGCTGCCGTAGTTGGAAGTGTCGTCTCCGGCGTTGTAAACGCTCTCATCGAGCTCTGTCACCTGCTGATCGATCCCTGGAAAAACCGAAGCCACCGTGTCGATCGCCGTGCGCATCATTTCCAGCGACGGATAATTGATGGCGTTGTGCATTTCATGCCCAATGCCGTCAATTGGAACTCCACGGCTTCGCAGTTCGTGGACGACCTTTACCAGACATTGCAGTTTGCTCGGATCTGTCGTGCTGTAGTCGTTCAGGAACAGCTTGGTCCCTGCCGGGGCATATTGTTTCGCCGCCCGGAACGCGATGTCGATGTAGCTCGCGCCCAGCACGTTATAAAACGGCCCATGTTCTAGGCAATCCGATTGCGAAGGATCGAGCGGCTCGTTCACCACGTCCCAGGCATACACCTCGCTGCCGAAGTGCTGCAGCTCGCTCTGGATGTGCTCCTGAATATTCGCGGTCACGGTCGCCTGATTAGCGACCGAATTGGTGCCGTCTCCAAACGCGTACGAGGGCGTCTGCTCTCCGGTCGCCCAAACCAGGTTCTGTCCCCGGACTTTCATATCGTGGCAAATCGCCAGGCCCACCTCGCTGTCGGCGGTAGCGTAGTCGTACGAGCCAAGACTCGGTTCGACTGAACTCCACTTCATATCGTTTCCGGAGGTAATGCTGTTGAAGTGCATGGTGAGCAACTGCGCATGAGGACCTGACAAGTCCGTCGGATCAATGGCGGCTCCGATCGGGAAGTCCTTCGCAAAGCTCTGGTAAATCGACGGAATATTGGTCTGTATCGTCGGCGGCGGCACATACGTCAATTGGAAATCAGCAATATAAAAGCTGGTTAGATCCGCCCCCGATGACGGCACCGTCTGCAGATACAGATAGGCCTGCCCCGGCGTGTAATTGCTGCTCATAGTGTAGTTGTTCACTGTGATCTGGTGCCATTGCCCATCGTCCGGCACCGTGACTCCAGGGTACGGCGTGACGCTGGGATAACTCGTCGTCCCCTGATAAGTCGTTTGCAGACTCATGTTGATGACATGGGTCGATGAATCCACCGGCTGCATCATCACATACACGCTGAGGTTGTAGACCGAGCCAACATACATCTTGTTGTTGACGCTGATCTGCGGGCCGTCATAGTTCGCAGTTCGTCCCGTCGTTAACAGCGCGCGCTCGTCACCGTTTGGATCCGGTTGCGGCGCGGGTACATTCGTCAGCGTGGAATTGCCGGTGCGCGAGCTCCATCCATCGAGCCCGCCATCGGCAAATGTCGTCGTGATGCCGGTGTTGTCCTGTTGACTTGGCGGAAGAGGCGCCGGCGCCAGTTGCCCAATCGCGACATCGCTGATGTAAAACGAATCTGTGGCGCTGCTCGATTGGAAATAGAGAGTCAAGCTGGTCGGCGGTCCGGGCAAATTGCTGAAGCTGAACGTTCCCTGCACCTTTGTCCACGCCGTGTTCGATAAGGCTGACGAGGTTGCTAAGTTCGCGTAAACGCCCGACGACGCGCAGTCGGCCGTTTTCGTCGACATGGTCACCGTTGGACCGGTTGAGTCGGCGGTCTGCAGCATCACATACGCAGTTACTTCATAGGTCGCGCCGGCGACAATGCCGCTCACGTTCAGCAGGTTCAGGCTCGGTCCTTCATAGTTTGCCGTGCGCCCGGTCGTAAGCAGTGCGTGCGTGTCTCCGTTGGGATCGAACGGCGAAGGCTGAGTATTGGTCAGCGTCACCGAACCAAACGGCGCCCATCCATCCAATCCGCCATCTGCGAACGTATAGCTCGCCACCGGCGTTCCACCCGGCGGCGGTGCGGTCTCGGTAATCACTACGTCTGCCAGATAAAACGACGTCGCCGAGGTCGCACCGACTAGCTGCGCATACAGAGTGAGCGCCGTTTCCGTGCCGCTCGCTGTGTAACTCCCGCCGATCTGCGTCCATCCGCCATCGGTGACTGCATCCTCGTAGTTGCCCACTGTGTCATAGCAAGTTCCGCCCGAGCAGCTGGGATCAGTCCGCTTGATGGTGAAGTTGGCGTTCGTCGCAGACTCACCGCTCGCCAGCATCACGTAGCCGGTAATCGTATATTTTGCCCCGGCTTCTAGCACGCTGTTCAGCGCAATCGAAGGCCCTCCCTGCCCGCTCGATCCCGTCGTAGTCAGCAAACTATAGGCCGACCCGTTGTAGGTCGCTGCATTGCTCGCCGTTGGCGTACTGGCGCCGTTAAACGAGGTCCATCCGTCGGCCGTTCCGTCGTTGAACGTGTAGGTTGCCACGACTTGAGCTTGCAGCGAGCTGGCACCGAACAGGGTGCAAAGAATGAGTGCGGATAATAGAGAAGTAATCGGGCAGGAGAAAAAATTGGCCTTCTGGCCTCGCGAACGAGTGAACATACGATCCTCCATACTTCGGAACGACAGAACCCGGGGGATCGGTAGCAGTTCCGAGAATCGCGCCTCTTGGCGAGGCGACTGGGCAATCGATACTGGGCAATCAATTAAAGAGCGAGGAGATTGACTAAACCGCGGCTATCTACGGCGAGTGCCAGACTCCAGGATATAGGGCGGGAACTCACGTTTTCAATTTCCGCCGTCGAGCACCGTAAACGTTAACGGTCATAAACATATATTCGCATCAATTCCGCTTGTCAAGAAAAATCTCGAATAGCTCCCAGCAGAAAAGCAAATAGTGAGAGGCTAGGCGGCTCACAGTTCCCGGTTAACTCGCGTAGCGACGGACGCATTCGTCCGTCCGGGTTTTGGAGCCGGCGGTGATCTCGAGTGTGAAATAGGAAAGTTGTTTCCCACTCTGCCCACTCTGTTGCGCATCGCCGAGGTTTTCGGGGTAGGGCTCGATTACCTGTTTACCGACGAGCGCAAGCGCCGGTTGTGGGGGGGGTACGGCGCCAAGAGCTAATCAGGCCTGCCTGACAAGGCGGGAACGCCGGACCGCAATATTACTTTGAATGCCGGGGTCGAAGGCCTGCACAGGCCTGGTCGGCACCCATGCCGTGAGATTACTTAAGTTACTGGTTTTCATACGTTTCCACGAAAAGCTCGCTGGTCATTCCAAGGTTCTGACAAGCGTTCTTACCCCTTGTACACAAAGCGTGGGTGGAACCTGAATTGCACTGAACTGTACATTGACAAGGCTTGTTTGGCCAATCCATACTCACGCCTGAGCGCCCCAAATTTTCGGTTCTGATCACGGGGGATGGTGTGTTTCGTGGATTGCGCACGCCTCAGGCCGAGGAAGTCCCAGATCGGCCTGAGGCTTTTATTACCGTTTCTCTATCAGAGGAGGCGACGTGTCTAAAACATCTGCCCCAAGAAAAATCGGTCCTGCGGGTTTGGCGGTTGCGGTAGCTGTAGCAGCAGCGTTGGGAATTGCTCTCATGGTCGGTCTTCACCGGAGAAATGAAACGGCAAGCGGGCACGCGGCATTGCGTTCCACGGGGCCAGCTGTAATGAATCCAGGCTTAAAGAATGAAGACAAGGGCCGGGTGCGCGCGAGCATGCAGGCTCTCCCGCTTGCATTTGAAGCGAACCAGGGCCAGACTGACCCCGAAGTCAAATACCTGGCGCGGGGCAATGCGTACACCGTATTTCTCACCGACAGCGATGCAGTCTTCGCGTTGCATTCTTCCTCACGGGAGCGGCCTGCGCGACCAACTTTGAAATCCGGCGCGAACTCAGACACCTACGCCGACCACGAGCGGAGCGCCACGATTCAGATGCACCTGATGGACGCGAATCGGCAATCGTCGATCGTCGCGGAAGACAAACTTCCCGGCCACAGCAATTACTTCATCGGCAACGATCGCCGCCAATGGCACGCGAACGTTCCTCAATACAGCCGCGTTTCCTATCGCGAAGCTTATCCGGGAGTGACGCTCGCGTTTTACGGAGTGCAGAAGCAAGTGGAATTCGATTTCATCGTCGCTCCCGGCGCGCGGCCGGACCCGATCCGGTTCGAAGTTGGGGGCACGCTCAGAATTGTGACCGACCCTTCGGGAAATCTGATTCTGGCTTCCTCAGCAGGCGATGTGATGCTGCATAAGCCAGTCGCATACCAGCAAAAAGATGGAGCGCGGCAGCCTGTAGACGCACGGTTCGTGCTGCGTTCTCGCAATCAGGTGAGCTTTGAATTGGGAAGCTACGATCGCAGCCGCGAACTGGTGATCGATCCGTCGGTCAGCTATGCGACGTATCTGGGTGGCACGGGCGAGGACGAAGGCAGCGCCATCGCCGTCGACGGCAGCGGCAATGCTTGGGTCACGGGCCAAACTAAGTCCACGGACTTCCCCACCAAGAATCCTCTTTACGCGAGCAACAAGGGCGGCTCTGACGTATTTGTTACCGAGCTTTCCCCGACCGGTGCCCTGGTTTATTCGACCTACGTTGGGGGCAGCAGCGATGACAGCGGAAATTCGATCGCGGTGAATGCGTCGGGGGACGTATTTGTGGCCGGCGGTACAAAATCCTCCGACTTCCCAACCCAGGGTCCATATCAGAGCAGTCTTAAGGGAGCCACGAATGCCTTCGTCCTCGAGGTGAACTCGTCTGGATCTACGCTGATGTACAGTACGTTCCTTGGCGGCACCGGAACTGACGTAGCCAACGGGATAGCTCTAGATAGCGGCGGAAACGCGTATGTGGTTGGATCAACCACCTCGACTGACTTCCCCACAAGAAATCCCTTGCCCTCGGAGACTGGCGACGGCTTTGTCACTGAGCTCAACTCAAGTGGAAACGCTCTCGTCTATTCGAGCTACCTTGGTGGAGGCACGGGAGACTTCGCAGGCGCAGTTGCGGTCGACGGGGCGGGCAACGCTTACGTCACGGGGGGCACTAAGAATCCAGGATTCTTCACCACAAACGGCGTGTTCCAACCCACGTGCGGCAGTAACGGGACCTGCAACGGCGGGTTGTACGATGCGTTTGTGACGGTGATCAGCCCGTCGGGGAGCGGTCTCGTATATTCTACATTTCTGGGCGGCGAATCGAACGACGAGGGCTTAGGCATTGCTGTCGACGGCGCCGGGGATGCGTATGTGACGGGGTTTACGTCGTCCACGAAGTTCCCCGTGCAGTCTCCATTGCAGCCCACGTTCGGCGGCGGTGTTCTGCCCTCGGACGCATTCGTAACGGAGTTGAATCCTGCCGGCACGCAATTAGTTTATTCGACTTATCTGGGTGGAAGCGGTGACGACTCTGGCTTGGCCATCACCGTTGACAGCAATAAAAATGCATACGTAACAGGGATAACCGGATCCACAAACTTCCCGACTGCCAACCCTACGCAGGCGGCGAATGGTGGGGAGAACGATGCGTTCGTCTCCGAGATCAGCGCCGGTGGTTCCGCCCTCCACTTCTCAACTTACCTGGGCGGGGCGCTGAACGAAAACAGCTCTATGCTGGCCGGCATTGCCGTCGACAGCGCAGGCACAAACATCTACGTTGCAGGCAGCACGGCCTCGACAAATTTCCCAACGGCGGCCGCGATACAGGGTGCGGCGGGCGGCACGGGCGACGGGTTCGTGGCCAAATACTCCCAGGCGAGCTTCACCGTGGCGAATGGAGCCTTGTCTCCGGCTTCTGGAAGTCCTGGCGTTTCGGCCACCGCGACGATTACCGTGACTTCGGTGCTTGGGTTTAACTCGCCGGTGACTCTGGCCTGCTCGGTTGCGCCGGTGGTGCCGAAGGCGCCAACGTGTACCTTCACGCCGAGCACGCCGATAACTCCGGCTGCCAACGGCACTGCGACGGCCACGTTGAATCTAGCCACGACGGCATCGACTGCGAAGCTGGAGCGTCCATTCGAGAAGCACTCCTCGGGCATCGCTTATGGGATGCTGATGCCGATCGGAATCACGCTGCTGGGCGCGGGCTTCGGCTCGGGCGGGAAACGCCGAAAGAAATTGTTTGGGTTTCTGTTGCTCGGCACATTGCTCTTCTCGTTAATGTTGATGCCGGCATGCAGCAGCAGTAGCAGCGGCGGAGGAGGTGGTGGTGGCGGCGGATCGGACAACGGCACGCCCACAGGCCCCTATACCATTACAGTCACGGGAACCAGCGGATCGAACGTTGCGACCGGGTCTCCGTCGCTCACACTAACTGTCAACTAGGGTGTTGCGGGGATGGCGGACAGTCCCCGCAGATTTATGTGGGGACAGCCGCCCCGCACCCTTCGCGCAGTGCTCACGGCAGGCTCCTCTGGGCTGTCCTTCGGGATGCTCTTGGGCAAGGTCCGAGGCACAGCATCCGCCCTTCGGCTTCGCTCAGGGCAGGCTCTTCGCTCCGCCTGAAGAACGGCTACGCTCAGGATGACGCCATCCACGAGCGAATATGCCATCAGAAGTTCAAACTGACCCACTGTCTCCGTCGGGCAAAGCGGCGACTCTCCTCCGCAGGATGGTAGTATGGAAGATTCCGCGGGAAGTTATTACGAACGGCTGGCGTAGTCTCGGCAGATGCCTGCGATAAAATGTCGTGCAGCGCTTCGCATGGCTAAGCTGATAGGCCGGCTAGGGCTGATGTTGGAACGATCCCGCTGAATTCCGCTGGAGCTGCGGGGCAGCCTTTAGGGTGTCTCGTGAATCGAAGCTACTTGAACTTGCTCATGTTGAAATCCCAATCACCGAAATCCCCGTTGACAGGACGCGAATTAAAAATCCGAACGCGGCAGGCTATGTGTTTTGCTCTCTGCCTGGGCGCGGCTTTGCTGGCGCTGCCGTCGTTGGCTCATGCGCAAGCGGACTTTACCCTGGTGGCGGCGCCTTTCTCTCCACTCGCCATCGCGCCGGGCGGCACCTCGTCTTCGAACATTACGATTGGAACTGTCAACGGCTTTACGGGCACGGTGAGTCTGAGCTGCCAGGTTTCGTCCTCGCTCCCGACGACGGACACGCCGACTTGTGCCGTGAGTCCCGCGACGGTGACCCCACCAGCAGGCGCTACTGCGACCATCACAACCTCAATCAAGACGACGACAGTAAGTTACAGCATTACGATTACGGGCACCGGCCCCTCGACTACGCACATCACACCACCCGAGGCTCTTACCGTGCTCGCGGTGACGCCGCAGTTCACCATCACGGTGCAGAGCCCGGTGGTGCCGGCGAGCGTTCCGGCCGGCAGTGGAGCGCAAGGAGTCATCCTTATCACTCCGGTGAACGGATACGTGAGTCCTGGCTACCCGAAAGAAGGAATCACATTGTCGTGCGCTGCGATCACGCCGCTGGTTACTTACCCTCCGATATGCTCGTTCTCTTACCCGCCGGGGCTAAACAGTCTGCCAGTGAACGGAGCTCCGGTGACCTCAACGCTTACGATTTCTGTTCCTGGACCTCAAAACATTAGTGCCACCTCGCACCCGCGAATGTTCTACGCGCTATGGCTGCCTTTGCCGATGTTGGTGATGGCGGGGATGGGTGCCGTGGGCGGAAAGCGGGCGGGGAAGGTGTGGGGGCTTCTGGCTCTTTTTGTAATAGCGGCATGTCTTTTTCTGCTGCCCGCATGCAGCAACACGGTTCCACACACCGAAGCTCTGCAGGGAGTAACTCCCAACAACACGTACTCGTTCACGGTAATTGGGGTCGACGCCGATGGCAACGTTTCGAGTAACACCTCTTCCAGCAACAGCGCGAATCCCACTGTCACTCTGACGGTAACTTCTCCGACGCTCTGAACGGATGGCCACGTCTTGTCAGCGCAGGCTGCGACGGCTGAAGTTCATCTGGATCGCTTTTCTGCTGACAATCCCTTGCGTGCTGTCGACAAAAGCCGTTCATGCAGCGTCGAAGGAAAAATCCAAGATTCCCATCGTGCGCTGGGATGAAGCGCGGCCGGGCTGCACGTTTTCGCGCAGCGACGATGGCCGCTATTACTACGGTCTGCAATATGAGGATCTGCGAATTAGCCTTGCAGTCGATTCTCAGGAACTCGAAAAAGTTCATCGACGGCACGAGCCGTTTTTCGCGGTACTGTTAAGCCTGCGCTACAAAGGCCGGGGAACGCTCGATCTGGTGGTGGAAAATATTTCCCTGGAATTCGTTCGGCATTTCCAGGTGATTCAACCTGCGCTGGATCCGAACGGGTTCTCTCAGAAAGTGCAGAATGATGCCGACGAATTGGACTATGAATCTGCGCGTGAGTTGAAAAAACATCCGGAACAGAAAGAGGAACGGGAAGCGTACATGCGGGCCTTCCAGAAGGATGTGGCCGAACTCCAGGAATTTCTGGGAAAAAATAGCCTGCGGCCGGCGCAGTTGAATGCGAACAATTCAGAAGCCAGCGGATGGGTGTTGTTCAGCACTCAGAGCAAGTGGATTAGCGGATGGAAAAAACCGGAAGAGTTCATTCTGCGCGTCCCGATGGCGGGAAAAATATTCGAATTCCCGTTCAAGCTGCCGCCGAAATCGGGGGAAGAAATGTTGCGGCGAAGGGAATGAAAGGGCGGCTCAGACTTCGGACCTTAGACCTCGGACGTTTCGAGTTAGCACGACACAGGTCCGAGGTCCGAGGTCTGAGGTCTGAAGTCCGATTCTTACGATGCGGCTTTGCGCGCCTGGCGTTCGATCTCGGCTGCCTGGTGCATGAGAATATCGCGGAGCGATACCAGACCCTTCAAATTTTTCCCATCGACAATGGGGAGATGGCGAAAGCCGAACTCACGCATAATAAACAGACACTCTTCCACGCTCTCGTGAGCTGAGACTGCACGCGGATTTGCGGTCATCACCTCTGCCACAGCAGTCGTTCCCGGCGTGCGGCCCACGGCGACCACGCGATTCATAACGTCACGTTCAGACAAGATGCCCGCCAGTTGCCCATTGCGCAGGACGGGCAGCGCGCCAATGTTATGTTCCATCATGAAACGCGCCGCATCCAGAACGGTACGCGTGGACTCAATGGAATAAAGCTTGCGGTCTTTCACGAGATCGCCGAGTGTGGTCATGGCCGCTCCTTTGAACGCGTAACCGGAGTCTCTGCAGGCCTAAACTCAGGCCTTGCAGTGGGCAATACTTTACCACATTGCAGGCGCTGAAACAGCCCGTGAAATAAGAGAGAATGGGGGAGAAAATAAAAAACCGGCGGCTCAAAAGGGCCGCCGGACGCCTGCTTTACAGGTTTTTGATCAAGAGCGAATTAAAAGCGTAGCTGCGGACCGAAGGTGATACGCATATTGTTGTGGGCTCCGCCGTTGAAATAAATGTCGTCGCCAATTTCAGCGCGCAGGCCAATGGGGCCCAAGAAGGCTTCGATTCCGCCGCCCGGATAAACGGCGAAGTAGGTCGCACCGTTGGTAAGGCCAACCGTATTAGTGAATCCGGTTTGGGCACTCTGATTGTTCACGGTGAAATTGTCGAAGCCAACTTTGCCGGTCACAAAGACGCGGAATGCTCCCGAGCCCGTCTGGAATTTCGGTCCGAAAAATCCGTGCAAGGTTCGGAAGTTGGAGTTCACGGTGGTGGTGGTGATGCCATTGGAGAAGGTGCTGGTGTAGTTGCGCTTGAAATCGTAAGCCATCTCGGCTTCTATTTGCACATCGGGATTGATATTGAAGGCACCGCGTCCGCCTACGCCAAAGAAGTTGCTGACAGGCGCGGCATTGTTGTTAAGCCGGAAGTAGTCGACGAAGGCACCCACCTCGACATGATCCATATCTTGTGCCACGAGCATGGGCACGGCCAGGAACATTGACGCGATCAGAAAACCGAAACAGCGTTTCATTTTTGTTTACTCCTAATTAAGTTTTGCCCTTGCACACTTCTCCCCCTCAAAGCGGAGAAGAAACGGAGGCAGAGCGGCAGGTACAGGTATGGATGCGAATCTTCGAGCTGAGGGTTGCGCAAATTGCCGTGACTACAGTTGAGTCGCAGGAGTCTCGGCAGAATGCTGTAGAAGCGTAGTGAAAACACTGAGGCCGAATGCCGGAAAACGGCGCTGGACAAGGGTTTCGCGCCGCTTTCCGGAGGCTTATGTTTTGTTATTGCAAGTGACTCAAGCGTGAAGGCGTGGCATCGGCGGTGCTGTTCTCCGCACGTGGCGTCATGGAGACGACAATATACTCGCGCTCCTTGCTGTCGAGACTTTCAACGCGCAACAACATTTTGTCTTTCTGCAAACGAAACTGTGCCTGTTCGCCGACGGGCAGAAGCATAGGATGTTTCTCGTCGCGCGGGCGAATTCGATAAACGACTTTTTCCGTCTGCAACACATATTCCTGACAAAGCAGTTCCTGGGTCTTTTTGTTGGTGGAGTCGGTGCCCAGCACTTCGCTCGCAAGGTTTGCAGCGTCTTTCTCAGCCGTGCCACACTTCACCGAATCCATCTGCAGAAGCTTTCCGCTTTGATACGGTTTGAGATCCTTGGCGTAAGCCACTGAAGCCAGCGCCAGCATTACGCACAGCATTAACCGAAAGCGCATAAGGTTCCCCCAGAAAATGTTGAGCGGATGAAATTGAGCCGAGCCAGACAAGCGCTCAGTTATTGCTATTTTCTATAGTCTGAAAGGAGAAGACAGGTCACAACGGTAATAGCCCTGAAGTTACCTTTGACGGTCGCGCTGGTTCAAGCTTGCCTGGAGCGAACTCGTCATTTTTATTCTGGTCATTCCTACTCATGATCGCAACCATGAACGGAACTCACCACCGCTCAGTAATTTGCTCCAAAACCGCAAAGAATTCGGGATAGGAAATTGCGGCGGACTCGGCGCCGCGAATCAAAGTTTCGCCATGCGCGCGCAAGGCCGCAACCGCGAATGCCATGGCGATGCGGTGATCGCCAAAAGAATCGAGTTCCGCGCCTTTTAGAATTTGCGCGCCGGGAATCCGCAGACCGTCTTCGCGTTCCTCTACTTGCGCGCCCATGCGGCGAAGGTTGGTTGCCACGGCGGCAATGCGGTCCGATTCCTTCACGCGTAATTCTTTCGCATCGCGAATCTCAATTCCCTGCTCGGTGTAAGGAGCGATGGCAGCGAGCACGGGAATTTCGTCGATGAGCGCAGCGGAATCGCCACCGGCGATTGTGGCGCCTTTCAGCGCGCCCCCTTCCACTTCTAACGTTCCCACCATCTCGCCATGAATTTCATCGAGTTGAGTTACCGAAATGCGAAGCCCCATTTGCATCAGGATTTCAAGCAGGCGAGCGCGGGTAGGATTCATCAACAAACCGGGCAGGGTCAATCGCGAGCCAGGAAATAATGCGGAGGCGCAGAGAAAAAATGCCGCGCTGGAAAGATCGCCGGAAATGCGCGCCTCAATGCCGCACAAGCGCTGGCCGCCGCGAATGCGAATCTCGCTTCCCTGCCCTCTGGAGTCGCAATCCAGTTTTGCGCCGAAGGCGCGCAGCGCCAATTCACCATGGTCACGGGTGCGCAGCGGCTCTTCGATTCGACTCTCGCCCGCCGCAAAGAGCGCAGCAAACAGCAGGGACGATTTCACCTGGGCGCTCGCAACCGGCATCGTGTAGTCGATCGGTTGCAGGGCGCCGCCGGTTATACGCAACGGCGGCTTGCCCTGATGCGAAGCAATTTGCGCGCCCATGACTGAAAGAGGCTTGATGATGCGTTCCATGGGACGGCGCGAGAGCGATTCGTCGCCGACCATTTCACTACTAAATTTTTGTCCCGCCACAATGCCGCTCAACATGCGCATGGTTGAGCCCGAGTTGCCGCAATCGAGCGGACCGGACGGGGCAGCGAGCGCCAGGCTGCGTCCCTTTACCTCGATGGCATTATCAGCGCCGTCTTTGCGCACCCACTCGACTCCCAGCGAGCGCATGCAAGTAAGCGTGCTGGCGCAGTCCGCTCCAGTCGAATAATTTTCCAGCCGGGACGAGCCCTCTGCAATTCCCGCCAGCATGGCATAGCGATGAGAAATCGACTTATCGCCCGGCAGTTGCACGCTGCCGCGGATGTTGCGCGCCGGACGAACAATCACCTGCGACTGATTTTTCATTCTGAAATCAATATAAAGGATGGGAACTTGGGATGCGTAATTTGACGATTGCTGATTGCTGATTGCTGATTGAAAAACGTACGATCTCTTGCTCGGTAGGAACTTTCTCGTGCAGCATCAGCTCAACAGATGAAAATGCTAAGCCATGGTCCTCGCCTCGGCCCTGACTTCTTTCAGAATCTCGTCGGGAACTTCCTTCAAGGTGGCTCCAAACTCGAACATCGGCGTTTCGGTGCCACGGCCCCAGCGCGCCACTTCCCAATGTGCGCGCACAAACTTCACGTCAGGATGCGCGGTAAGGTCGAGCAGCAGCGGCGACTCTTCGCAATAAAATTTCTGCGGAAACGCGGCGATCGATTTCTGGCCCCAAGTGTCACCGTCGGCCGAGCCGTAGATGCTTAGATCGATCGATTCCTGCTCAATGATTTTCGTGATCGACAGCGTCACCAGAAAGACGCGATTCGCGGCGCTGCTGACGTCGATAGCCGGGCCGTCGCCCTTGGCGCTGACAACCGTTTTCGCCGGAACCAAAAAAATATCTGTAGCCGCCATAGCGAGAGGATTGTAGCAAATCGAGCAAGAAGCCAGTGATCAGCAATACGAATGACTGGAAAGTAGAACTGCCCTGCGGGGAGAGACTCAAGAATTGTAAAAACAATTCGGCCTACAAATGTCTGGGTTCGTCGAGAGCGGGAGGGGTCGGATGGTTTGCTTCCGCCTCGACCGCAATCCGCTTCGATTTGCGGTAAACATTGGCGACCGCCAGCGTCCAGAACGGAACCAGATCGACGCCGGGCACCAGCTTGGCAAAGAATGACGGCAGAAATTCCCAATGCCATCCCAATAAGTGCACCATGAGAGCGCCTACGCCGAAGTCGAGCACGTCCTCGGCTGGGGACATCGCACCTTCGACGAAGAACGGAAAAACAGCGATCTGCAAGGCATCGGCAATAATGGCCAAAATCATGGCCGCTTGAAAGCGCGGTCCCGCCGAAATCGTAATCTGCTCGTCAGCCATGGCGACGCTCATTCGTCTACACCTATCTTAAATGATTTCTGTTCCCTCCGCAGGTCGCCGTGCCGAGGGTAATGAACAGTTTGAATTCTGAATCTCACCAGGAGTCATCCCGAAGAGCCCGCGTTTTTACCAGCGGGCCGAGGGATCTCCCGTGCCACACAGCGTCGTAGCGGAGATCCCTTCGACTTCAGCTCAGGGCAGGCTCTTCGCTTCGACTGAAGAACGGCTACGCTCAGAGCTTGCCCTGAGCCTGCCGAAGGGATGACGCCATCGATGAGCGAATATGCCATCAGAAATTCAAAATGAGCCAATACCTGGCCATAGGTTGTATTTCGTATGGTCTCCGTTATCGGTTGTTCGTCCTCTTCGTGGGCGCAGGCTTGGCGGACATCTTCTTCACCTCGTCCTCCCGGCCGCCGATCAGAGTCAGAGCATCCGCGGCATTGAATGGAAACTGACGGACCGAAGATTGGCCAGTTGTGGTCAACGTGATGTCCACCCGGCGATCGCTGGCCAGAACAATCGTCAGCATATTTTTCAAAGCCCTTTGACGTTCTTCCGCGCTGAGTTGAGGATCACTCTCGATCGCATGCTTTACAGCGGCGTCGGTCAGAGCATGCAGCGCGCCGTACGCCTTGGTATCAATTTTGTCCTGGGGCACTCCCTGTTCGACCAGGAAGCTTTTGACGCGGTCGACACGGCGCTCGGAAAGCTTCTGATCATATTTCGTGCGGCCCCGCGGGTCGGCATGGCCCTCCAGGAGCAAGTGCGCTTCCGGCTTGCTTTCGAGATAGTTCTTGAAGTCGGTGGCCAGCGCAACCAGAGTTTGCTGTTGACTGGCAACCAACCCGGCACTGGGGTCCTCGATCGGCGGCATAGACGTCGGAAAGTAGATGCTGTGCAGGGCCAGGCGAGCTTCAGTCACTTGGATCGGTGGCTTTGGCGCGGGCGGGGGTGGAGGCGGGTTCTCGACGATTACGTTGGTCGAGGCCTGAGCACTCAGTCCACGCGAGTCGGTGCAGCTGGCGGTCACGGCGATTGCTCCCGGTGACACGCCAGCGGTATTCAGTGTGGCTGAAGCGCCCGTGCCGGAAACCGTACCGCTAATTGAAGTCCAGGTAGCGACACTAACCGGGACGCCATCAGGGCTGGTGCAGTTGGCCGTCAAAGCCACAGTTCCACCGGCCGCGACGCTCGCCGGGCTGGCCGCGATAGACATCGTAGGCATGTTCTTCGGCGGCGGCGGCTTCACAATGAAGTCCGCCGAGCAGCTCACTTGATTGTTCTTCTTCTCGTTGGTATCGGTCACATGGACGGTGACGGTGTAGCTGCCGGGAGCGGCGTTGGTGGTCTCGATCTGTGCCGTCGCGTCTTTCCCAATGACTTTGCCTCCTCCATTGCTGGGGTTCCAGAGATAGGTGAGCGTGTGCTTGGGATTGAAGTTGCCGGCAACCACCGTTGCGGTTACGGGATCACCAACCACAACTTCCTTCGGCTGCACGGAACAGGTGGCAGCGGGGGCCACCCTGCCGGCGGGATGCAGCCATTGATATCCACTCAGGAAATCCCGTTTCGCAGTAGAGTCGCTTTGCGCAAAGGCACGTTTCGAAATAGGTGATATCGCCAAAAGTATTAACAGGCCGGTCAATACACGGCTCCTGTTCAGATCAGATCCGACCGGCATTTTGGCCTCCAAAGATTTCTGCAGACTCCTTGGTTGGGTGCGCTGGCGGCATCGATATTGATAAGGTGGGCCTACCGTTAGCAGCTCGAATTGTCAGTCCGGAAACTCGCAATTGTAAGTCACAGCTTTTGAGCATGTGAGCAGGTGAAAACGCTCGCCCGCTATTTGGTGGGGCTGACGGGCACGGCTCCGCGACATAAGGCCCAGCACGTAATTATGCCAATCGTGGCGATGCCTGCACCTCTAGCCCAAGTCGAGTTCAGAATGGGTGCGGTGGTGGTCGCTCCATCGGCCGGACCGGTCGGCGCGCTACAGCGTTCCTCGCGAGTTACTTGCTCACCTTGATGTACGGTCACGTCCGAGAATGCTGCCAGCTTCGATTGGCGGGCAGCAACACCCTGGAAGTGGATCTTGACATCGTTGGCATACGCCGCCACCATGACTCTTCCATTTACATCGGTGACGTCGTAACGGGTCCACTCTTCCGTCAGGGGAGTAACGGTAATGCAGTTTACCCGCACTTTCATTGCTCGCGAAGTGTTCACTTGCAAGCCGCCATGGTCGAGGACCAATTCGTCTCCCTCGAATTGCACAATGGTGTCAGATTGCACCGTGACCGCAGATCCGCTAGCGTCGATTTTTGCCAAACTACCCTTCTGGGTCTGCAGCAGGTCGTTCAGAAAGATCGCGGACGTGTTGGGTGCCGGCGCCTCATTCAGCCAGACTCCTCCGTCATCGTGGAGCATGGCCCGCGCGGATTCCTGAGCCACTATCGAGGCCGGCAGAATGACGATCATCAAGCCGCAAACGAATTTGCCCCATTCGAGCAAATTGACTCCCGCGTTCTCTCGAGAAACTAGCTGTCCGCAGAATAACTTGCGCAGTACCTCCCGACTATTACCTAGGAGGTTACCTCGGGCCTTCGCTGTCGCGACTCGCCCTTAAGTTTTATGTTTTGCCGGCATGCCGTGCCGAAGGGGGGGATTGCTTGAAACGTCTTGCTATCGCTTAAGTGGAGCGCAACGAATAAGCCATTGAAAAAATGGCTCCTCAGGTAGGATTCGAACCTACAACCCTTCGGTTAACAGCCGAATGCTCTGCCATTGAGCTACTGAGGAGTGTTGTGGGCCTGGCGGCCCTCGGTGACCAGCCTCATCATAGCATTCCGGGCGCGATCCTGAAAACTTTCCAGTCTGGTAGGCTAGCTGTTTTGCTTTAGAAATCATTCCGCGTTCGAGGTGCTCTTGCGGTTATTTTTTGCTTTCGGCATTTCATTTCTTTTTATTGTGATTGCAGCGGCGTTTGGCGGAGACGACGGGCAATCTTCTTCCGGCGGGTCTTCTCCGGGCTCGTCTTCGTCTGGTTCGTCTTCTGCTTCGTCGGCCACTTCTTTTCCTTTGACTCCTTTGACTCCTCCTAGAGCCGCGCAGAAGCCGGTCATCGACATGTATCACGGGGTGAAGGTTCTCGATAATTATCGCTGGCTGGAGGATGGGCAAAGTCCCGAGACGCAGAAATGGGTTGCGCAGGAGATGGCCTACACTCGCGGCATTCTCAACCGGCTGCCCGGGCGCGACGCCATCCACAAACGGCTGACGGAGTTGCTATCGATTGGCAGCGTCACGCCGCCGGTGATCGCGGGGCGCCATTATTTTTATACGCGACGCGAGGGCATGCAGAATCAGCCGGTGCTTTATGTTCGCGATGGGCTCGATGGACCGGACCGCGTGCTGGTCGACCCCAACAAACTCTCCGCCGACGGCACCACCGCGCTCGACTGGTTTCAGCCCAGCGAAACCGGAAAGTATGTCGCCTATGGAACTTCTCCCAGCGGTTCGGAGATGAGCACGCTGCACATCATCGAAACCAAAACCGGCACCCTGCTGGCCGATACCATCGAGCGCACACGCGCTGCGTCGATCGCGTGGAAGCTCGACAACTCCGGTTTTTATTACACGCGTTATCCGAAGCCTGGCGAAGTTCCCGCTGGCCAAGAGATGTACAACCGGCACGTTTTTTATCACGAACTCACGAACGATCCTGAAGACATTCCTGAAGACAGCGATCCGCCGATTTTCGGCCAGGGCCGCGATCCCGAAGACTGGCCGAGCGTTTCTCTTTCTAACGACGGCCTCTGGCTGCTGATCAACGTCTCCCAAGGATGGACCAAGTCCGAGCTTTTTCTGTGGAAGGTGAATTCGGAAACGCCGCCCACGCGGATTACCACGGGAAAGAATTTTCTCTATGCCGGCGAAGTTTACAACGGCAAAATCTATATCACGACGAATGAAGATGCACCGCGCTACCGCGTCTTCGTGACTGACGCCGGCAATTACGAGCGCTCGGCCTGGAAGGAACTGATTCCGCAGTCCAATGCCGTGCTGCAAGGTACGGCTGTTTACGGCGGCAGACTTCTCGCGCAGTACGAACAGAACGCCAGTTCGCAGCTCAAGCTTTTCGATCTCGATGGCAAGAAGTTGAACGACATCGAACTTCCCGCCATCGGGACAGTTTTTGGAACGGGCGGGCGCTGGGATCGCGACGAAGTGTTCTTTGGATTTCAATCTTTCACTACTCCGCCGACGATCTATCGCTTCCTTCTGACGCCAGTGAAAGCAATTATTGATGGAAGACTCGAAACCGACCGGTACGGGAGTCCCGTTCTGTGGACGAAAGTCGGCGCGCCCTCGATCGAGCCCGCGGCTTACGAGGTCAACCAGGAATGGTTCCACTCCAAAGACGGCACGCGCGTGCCCATGTTTGTCGTGAATAAAAAAGGTCTGCAGAAAAATGGCAAGAATCCCACGCTGCTTACCGGCTACGGCGGTTTCAACGTAAGCCTCACTCCCAGCTTCAGCCGCACCGCTTATCTCTGGATGGAGCACGGCGGCATCTACGCCGTCGCCAACCTGCGTGGCGGCGCCGAGTTCGGCGAGGACTGGCATCGCGCTGGCATGCTCGACAAGAAACAGAATGTCTTCGACGACATGATCGCCGCTACCGAGCACCTGATCGCCGAAAAATATACCGACAAAAATCACCTTGCCATTCAGGGCGGCTCCAACGGAGGCTTGCTCATGGGCGCCATGATCACCCAGCGGCCCGACCTGTTCCGCGCCGTCATCTGCCAGGTGCCGCTGCTCGACATGATCCACTACCAGGATTTCCAGATCGCAAAATTGTGGATTCCGGAATACGGCACCTCGGAAAACGCCGAGCAGTTCAAGTGGCTCTACGCTTACTCGCCATATCATCACGTAAAACCGGGCGTGGAATATCCGGCGACTTTATTTATGACCGCCGACACCGACACGCGAGTCGACCCCATGCACGCGAAAAAAATGACGGCCGAGATGCAGGCGGAAGCGAAGAATGGAATCAGCCGCACGCGACCGATTTTGTTGCGAATTGAAAGCAAAGCGGGACATGGCGCGGGGAAACCAGTCGCAAAGCAGATCGAAGAGTTCACGGATGTGTATTCGTTCTTGTTTTGGCAGCTGGGAGTGAGGGAGTAGGTAACGGCCTTTGGTATTAACTCTTGGTCGTTAGCCGTTGGTCGTTAATCGTTGGCCGGCAGCCATTGTTCGTTTCAGGCGCGAAGCGCAGGTTTCAGGTTCGTGGAGGGGCACGACTTTAGTCGTGCCGTAGAAGCAGTTAAATAATCGACGGCTTCAGCCGCTGAGGAGTGCTCCCTGCTCGTCGCTGCTACCGTCGCAGGAGAGTCCGCATGCTTCACTCAGGCGGGACGCGACGTTTCCGAGGATCCGGGGCCCGTCTTTTCACACCGACCCACACGCCTGCATGTACGCGCGCAGGACGGCGTTGATGCGGGTCTGGTAGCCGCGCTGTTGGCGGAACCAGCGCAGCAGGTCGGCGTCCAGGCGCATAGTCACAATTTCTTTGCGCGTGGGCATCACGACCTTGGCGCTCTTCCAGAATTCTGCATCCGTGGCGTGAGCGTCTGGATCGGACGCAAGCCCTTTGCGAATGCGAGACGCGCTCATCCGGCGCAACTTCTCCCAGTCGGTTTCGGTGGCCCTTTTCGAAAGCGGGGACCTCGTCGTTGTTGCCTGAGTTCTGACTCCGTTAGTCTTTGATCCCTTAGCCCTCAATCGCCTACCCCTCGACATTCTTCCAATAGCGCCGTCGTTCATGCGGTTCCGCCCGCCACGCTGAAATGATGCGCCTTTCTTCACTTTCGCGGTCTGTGTAGATGAGAGTGATCTCTAATCCATTCACCAACCCGATGGCATACACTCGCCGTTCGCCATAATCGAAGCGGTCGTCTACCCTTTCGACGGTCGAACCTTCGAAAATCCGGATCGCATCTTCAAACGCGATGCCATGCGGGCTGCCCCATGCTTCGCGATGTTCGAAGCATGGGCACCACGGGCGATTGGTATCTGGTGAGGAGACAACAACAGAGAAGGTCCCGAATCGGAACCCGTTGCCAGAAATACTTTCAGGGGCTTCTTTCGCGGCCGCGCCACTCGATACAATTTCGTACCCACGAGGACGTCTAGAGGGCGTTGCCAGTGGGTACTGGACGTCGCTTGCCAAGCGGTCGAGTGGCTAGCCAGCCACTAGGGTTCGACTCCCTCGCCCTCTGCACTCCACTCGACCAACGCAAAGCTACTTGACAATGTACGCTCGCGCGCTATGATGGGAATGGCAAGCGACGTTCAGTACCAAGTTTCTGAAACAGCCCCGATTGGCTATCGGGGCTGTTTTGCGTTTTGGGAAGGCAGTCGATCATCCAATGGAGAGCTTGCCGGGTCGATCATGGCCGACAAGAATGCAGGGATCTTTCGACTACGCATGTCTGCTCGCTTCGCTCGCCGGCATGCTTCGCTCAAGATGACATACTTATGACTAAGTCTCGCTTGGCGTGATTTGATCGACGCCGAGTTGGGCCAGGCTGGCGTCTTCTGCCGAGGACAGGCCGCTAACTGCAACTGCGCCGGCTACTTCGCCATTCTTCAAGACTGGCAGCCCGCCGCCCCAACCGACGAATCTTGGGTTGCCGTAGTAAGAAATGTCGTGGCCCTTTTCCGGGTTTCTGACTTTCTCGCCGATCTCCTTGGTTGGCTTGCCGAGGCGCGCGGCCGTCCACGCTTTGTTGGTAGCGATGACGACCGAGGTGATGGGCGCCGCATCCATGCGGGCTAAGGCGATGAGTTCGCCGCGGCAATCTGCCACGGCGATGACCACCGCTTTCTGCATCTTCTGGGCAGCTTCTACGATTCGATCAATGGCACGTTTGGCGTCAGAATAGTCGATGGTTGGAATCGTCTTCATATTCGGCAGGATACAGCACGAGGAAT
Organism: uncultured Acidobacteriaceae bacterium; assembly: GCA_963801885.1. Classification (GTDB taxonomy): domain Bacteria; phylum Acidobacteriota; class Terriglobia; order Terriglobales; family Acidobacteriaceae; genus Sulfotelmatobacter. The sequence goes on along the minus strand of CAWDGL010000004.1, from coordinate 82,757 downwards.
CTCAAGACTCCAAAAGCTGGAACTAGCGAGGCGCCATCATTTTCTTAGGACCGTTGCAGCCCGAATAGTCAGCTAAAGCTGAATCTTCATTTCTTCTCCGCTGCGCTCTTGACTCTCTTCGGCAACCGCCTCCGGGACTCGCAAAGCTGATTCAGTAATTTCGGGCAGAATGGGAAAGCCCATCGCGTCCAGGTCATTTCTGAGCTCTGCAATCGATCGAAACTGGAGCGCATGAATTCCAAGTGTCTTCGCGGCTTGGATGTTGGTCTCGCGATCATCGACAAACAATGCTTCGGCTGCCGACACGCCAAGGCCGCGAAGCGTGTGCTCATAGATCGCTGGATCCGGTTTGACCAATCGGACTTCGGCGGAAAATGTCCTGAAGCTAAAGTTTTCCATCCAGGTTAACTTGGCCAGTACATACTTCATCAGATCCACTGGCATGTTCGAGAGCAGGGCGGTTTTGAATCGGGCCACATGAAGGCGCTTCAGCCAATCGAGCATATCTGGATATGTGTGGCACCAGATGTCAATTTCGACTTGCCGTAGAGTCTCGATCTGCTCAGCCGTGATCGAAGTCTTCGTCTGTTCCGCCAACTTCAGCCAGTACTGCTGCGGCGTAAGATCGCCGCGGTCGTAGGGATCCCGGCTTCGTTCCCAAAGCTGATAGAACGTCTCGAAAGTTACGCGGAAAATGTCTGCCATCCGGCCGAACTCTGACCTCGTAGGGCTGCGAACCAGCACCTGACCGTAATCCAGAATTACTGCCCTGATGTTAGAAGCATCTTCGCGACCTTGAGTAGGCAATGAGTGTTCTCCTTGCTCATACTCTACTCTTCTGGTGCTTGGGATGAAATCTCAACGGCGATTTCCCGGACCGCGCGCATGATGCAACAGCCTAGGTGAGGAACGCACCGGAGTGCGTCCCTCACTTAATTGTTTTAGTTAATGGTGACGGTTATCGGAGCGCTGTGACTGATGGAGCCCGATGTGCCAGTAATGGTTACCGTAGCGTGCGAGGGCGCTGCGGTGGCTGTTGTTTGCTTTGAATTTCCGCTGCCACCGCATCCCAGAGTGATTAGGGCGGCCATCAGCAACAAACCCAGCATGCTTATTCGAAGAAGATGCTTGCGTGCCAAAGGCTTCCGTCTGCGAATCGTAAACAGCGTTCCGAACAGTCCCAAGCCCGGCAGTAGGGACATCGCAGTCGTAGCCGTATAGCCATTTACCGGCGGAGTCGATGTGGCGGAAACCGTGAGTGTTGACGAGGCCGCACTCGATCCCGGCGAGATAGTGGAAGGGTTGAGAGCGCAGGCTAAGCCAGCCGGCGCCGTGCAGGTCAGCGAGATCTGACCGTTGAACCCACCAACCGCAGTGGCGCTAATCATGAGGCTGGATGAACCGCCCGACGCGAGCGTTGCGCTCGAAGCCGAAAGGTTCAGCGAAAAATCGGGCGAGCCGACTGCGGCTGCGGGAACAAGACTGGCGAACACGCTAGTCGTGCTACCACCAGAGGGAAAGTTTGGTTGATTCCCGCCGCCGGCCGTGAGATACAAAGTGCCCGGATCGCCGGACACACCGCCGCCACCAAACACCATGTCCCATAAACCAGGATTGACCAGAACATTGTTCGAGGAGTCGCTGAGTTGCCCCAGAAACTTTCCTGTGGTGTCAAACGCATTGATCGTACCGTCGCCAAAGTTCCCGATCAAAATCGCGCTGGGAAATGCTCCAAAAGTGGCGGGAGCCGCAACTACTCCCCAGGGTGCATTCAATTTGCCGCCGACCGCAACGAAGGTGCTTACGAAATTACCGTTGGCATCGAAAATATCGACTTGCCCCAAACCCGCTCCAGGTTGAGGATCGTGCTTGGGACTATCCTGCATAGCATAGGCAACGAAAATCTGGCTTCCGATCACATGAATTCCGTGGGGAGCGAAGCCCGCGGGTAGTTTCGGATCGGTGAAGGAGCCGCTCAAGGCCGTAGGATTAAAGTTGCGGTCGAAGACATCCACCTTGCCGCTATTGAAATTCGCAGCCAGAAGAAATGTGCCATTGAGAGAAGCCAACCCTTTGTAAACCGCACCGCTCGCAGAGTTATCGAAAGCCACCGTGGCGGTGTTACTGGCCCCGGTCCAACTGGCGATGAGACCATCTTCCGTATCGAAAAGAAACTGCCCGCCTCCGAAATAAGCTCCATTGCCGTTAGCTATAGTTCCGGTCGGGCATCCGGGAGTGCAATTCCCATTCGGATTGTGCGTAGCGCCGGGTATCGTAACTACCAGCCCAGCATCCTTATTGCCTAAATTGTCGTAGAGTGTGGAAGTGCCGCTGTTGTTGTTGGCGATCCAGAAGTCCTGCCCAGGAATGAAAGAAATTCCCCATGGATTCAGTAGTTGCGGGTCTGTGGTAGTGGCTACGCCCGTGGTGTTAGAGACTAAATTTTTCTGGGAGTAGCCGCTCTGCTGAGCGAGCACTTCCGAGGCAGTTACTAATGTTAACAACAGTCCGAGTATCGAGATTGCTTTTGTCATGGTCTTCTCCGCGATATGTGCTAACGATGGGTATAACTCAAAGTCTGTTTCACCGCTGACACTGTATTAGTCGAGACACTTGCGACTAACATTGATTAACATCGGCCTATAAGTGTCTCGATGACTTAGTGATGAATTCACACTTAGTGTGCTAACCGTGAAGCAACTTATCACCTAGACGTAAAGCGTACCTCAGGGATGCAGTGCGAGTGTCATTTGATTGTCAAGGGTGTGTCGAAAAGCAGTGACAGTTTTAAGAAGATTTAATGGCGAAACATTTGGTTGAAATAGACAGGCGGAGTGCGATATTCAAGGATGTGGCAGCGCTGGTGGCAGTTGCAAGGGATGTCAGCTGCGCGGCAATTTACTCGCGCGCGTGATTTGCCCTACCGACTCGTCAATTCCGACTAACTTCTTCAAAGCTAAACTGCTTGTCAAGCTTATCGTATGGCTTACCGTCAACCTCGACATAGGGGTAGACGAAGTAGTTGAGCGCAGGGCCATCTTGCTTCGGAGACAGTGCGATGTCGCGCCCAGTGGAAAACTGCACTCGATTAGCATCTACGCTGCCGAAGAAGTAGTCCCTCTTTTCCTTCGCCTTCCACGCTTCTGAGATGTCAACAGGAACCCAGCCGCTTTTCGGCGCGTAGAACTCAGCCCAGCAGTGGTATCCCGCGATATCGCCTTTGTCCTTGTTTTCGGGCAGTGGGAAACCAATGTCGAAGCGGGCCGGAATTCCGTCGGCCCGCAGCATACCGATGAACGGAGAATGGAAGTCGGTACAGTTGCCGCGCTTGCTATCGCAAGCCCACACCGCGTCACCGCGACCCCATCCTGCGCCCGTCTTGTCGTAGCGCATGTTTGTGAAAAGGTAATCATAGGCGGCCTTGGCTTTTGCGACCGCGCCGCTCTGCGAGCCGGTTACCTCAACCGCCAACTCCTTGATCTTGCCGTCCGTGGGAATAAGACTGTCAGGCGCAATCAAACGGCTCATCGAAGCGGATACAACACTAGGCTTCCGATCGGTTCGTTCGAGTTGCGCGTAATCGCCCCGGGAATATTCGTGGCGGGTGATTTTGTACTCGACCGTGAACTCGGCTTTGCCCGCAGCGGAATTCTGGGCTGCTGGCTTCTGGATCTCGGCATAGATCATCCGATTGCCGTACTCGGTCTCCTGCGTCATCCGCGTCTTAACCGGAGCTTTGACCGCAATCACGCGCACGGTCTGGTGCTGATCCGTTTGGGGCAGCGGAATCCACACACGCACCCGCTTCGCTCCAGCGGGAATATCCTTCACGGTAAAGTTGTAGGTGAAGCGAAAGGTGCGGGCTGGCGGGCTGAACTTTTGCGCATTCGAAGCGGCCTGGGCGGCCAACTGGCATGCAGCGAACGAGAGCAACAGCAAGGACGAGAAAACTCGCAGCTTCATGGAGACACTCCCTGACCGGCAAGCTAGATTGGGATTCTACCAGCAGCCAACACAGGCTGTCAGGCTTGCAGAACGGGAAGTGGACCATTTCCCAGCAGTTAGTTTCGAGAAATAGAAGTCACTGAAAATATTTCTTCCGTTAACGTCGCTCGCAGTCCTCGAGATGACTACTTCTTCTGAGAAGCGAGGGATAGTGGTGGCCAGCGCTTTTCGTGAAAGCTCTCGTCAACCACCAGATTGGGAGTTCCGGGAGGAAGGACCTGGAGGGTTTTCAGAAATTCGATCAGGGAGTCCTGATCATATGCTTTCAAGGCTTCAAACTTCTTGCGGGTCTCAAGTGCTTCCCCGGCGTGGGCCAGAACCGACTGGCGAAGAGTTACGAAGAGGCCATGATGAAAAAATGGGGGCTCGTTAGCCGAGCCCCACAAGCGTTTCGTGAGGAAGCGCCGATTGCCCTGCCGAAACTTAGGCGTCCACGGAGTTTGGTTCTGGTCGAGTGGTTCACCCGGATCCGTGGGATCGCAGATGTCATGAAGTTTGAGATCGGTGTAGGCAGGCACCCAGACGATGTCGGGATGCGCCGAATCCGGCGCCAATCTGGGCAGCGGCAGATCTTTATTATTCAAATCTACCGCAAGGCTCTTCGTGGTCCCGGTGCGCAGGTTCAGGGCGGGATTGTAAGGATTGGGCTCGCTATAGACCCAGCCCTTTCTGTCCAGCGGCAACTTCGGAATGTGGCATGAGGCGCATCCGATCTGCTCGAAGACCTGCTCGCCATTCAAAACCGCTTTCTCGATTTCGGGATCGTTTGGAATCACACGTCCCGGTACAGCCATCGTTGCCTGATACAACGTTGCAGCGGTGATGTCGGCGCGCGTGAGTTCATTTTTGACGCCATCGCCATCATCGTCGGTGTCCAGCCCGAAGCGCTCGCTGGATTGCATTCCGTGGTGTTGATTGAACGCAGTATTGGTAAATTCCCGCAGCGAAACTATATTGCTGGCCTGGTGCCAGGGACGAAGTATGAGAGTTGGCCTGTCGACCGGCGTTGGAGCGACGATACTCAGCCGCGGCAGGCCTTCTACTTTTGACGTGTCCCAGATGCCATCTTTCCGGCGCGTGAGCCAGCCGAACGAAACTCCTTTGCTGACGAGTTGCTTGCTTTCGCCGAGTTTGAGGGAATCGCGAATGGCCTGCAGATCGGCGGTCATTTGCCGGGCCAGCATCTCCAGATAACCGGAGCCAAACATGCCGGTGGTTCGGCGCAGGTTCCCTACGTTCTGTAGAGTGATCGCCTTCTGTTGCTCGTCGACCGCGCCACTGGTAGGCACGCGGTCAGTTGGATCAAAGGTCACGAAGTCGAATCGTTGACCGAGGACGAAAACACCGGTAACGAAATCGCCGCCGCCTCCGGGAATGCCGTAGGGCATGTTATGGCAGCCATAGCAGGAGTTGGCATCCGGACCGGAGAGGCGGTTGAATGCTCTTGAACCGGAGAGCGGTTTCGAAGGATCCGACAGGGCAATTCCATTCCCTTTGGTCAAAGGACGTCCGCCACCATCCTGGTCGGTCCAGTTGGCCATGAAAAGCTTTTTACCGTATACGAGCAGATCTTTTAGCGGAGTGGTGAATTCCTCGTCATCCTGCAGATGGCGAGGTATCGCGCGCTCCTGTCCAATGGTGCTGGCGGGCTTGCGATCATCAGCGATGACTAGGGCCGTAACCAACAGCAAGAGGAAGCAGGAAGCCGCGAATTGGATTGATCTTTGCATTTGCTTATCGTGCATTTGCTTATCGTGCATTTGCTTATCGTGGAGCCGCGATGCCCGTTGGGAACTGGGGGATCGGCACCGTTCCAACTACAGTGTTCGTATTTGTATCGAGAATCGTGACCGAGGACTCGCCGCTGGTGCTCGCGGTGTTCGAGATATAGGCTCGGCCATCCGCCGCAATTGAAATGGCAGACACTGCCGCGTTGATACCAGGCGCGACCGGCACTCCATTTGGAATGGGAATGCGTATACCACTGTCGGTGACGTTGTCGCTGGCGTCGATATTTAGCACCGCGACGGTAGCATTGCTGGCCACGGGCTCCTCCGCACCGGGAACCGTCACATAAGCTCTAGTGCCGTCCGGCGTGTAATCAATTCCCCACGCCCAAGACATTGGAATCGAAGTGCCCAAGGTGACATTGTGGTTCGCATCGATTTTCAACACAGCCACGAACCCGCTCGCCGGATTAGCCATCAGTGCATAATGACCGTCAGGTGCCATGGCGAGATTGGGTGTCCAGAAATTGAAGTTATAGGGCACGGTCTTGCCCGTGTCGGTCAGTACTCCCTGGGATGAAAGCGCAAGAATCCTGAATTCGTTTTGGGCAGTATCTCCAACAATGACCGTAGTGCCGTCGGGAGTAACGGCCAGAGGGGAAAGGTCGCTTGAATTCGGATACGTAAGGGTGCTGACGATAGTCAGAGTGGAAGTGTTGATAATCGTGACTGACCTTCCGTTCCAGATTGTTATCACAAAGCGCCCGTCACTTGTGACCACGCTCGTGAACGTGTTCGATATAGTTCCCGTCTGAGAGATCGATCCGAGGCTATCTGGGGGATTTTTCGTCATGTCAAACGCTAAGACTGGTGATCCGTTTCCGTAAAGCGATACGAAAGCTTTACTGGCGTCGGGAGTCATGGAAACGCCCTCGGCAAAGACCCCAAGACCACCACGGATAAGAACGGCTGCTGGAGGATTCTTCGACGTATCGATGCCCCAGACGCTCGCATTATTCGAAGTACCAAGGATGACAAAGGGACGGCTGGCCGTCACAATATCGCCGACACTTGTAGTGCCGCCGATCACGGGAGCAACAGGGGCAGAAGTTCCGGCGCGCACCACGCCATTCGACGAGCCGTAGGCTTCTACCGTAATTCCATTCGCGCTGACGGACACAGTTGGGACGTCGGGAATCGAGAAGGTACCGTCGGATGCCGTGAAGCTTGAGTGACCGATAGTCTGCACGATAAAGCCCGGAAGCGGGTTCGCGCTTCCATCGACCACGCGGCCGGTCACAGTCGTGCCGGGGTCGGCAATCACATTCAACACCACGCCAGGCGCAGTTCCGACATTGCCGCCGTAATCGACCGCTGTAGCGCTTAACGTGAGTGTGGTCGCGGTGGCAGGAACGGTGTAATAGAAGACGTAGGGCGCGACGGTATCAGTTAAAACCGGCTGCCCGTTTGCTAATAAATTCACGGCGGCGACGGCTACATCGTCGGTAGCGTTCACGGTGACTGCAATGGTGGAGCTTTGCACGACGGTGCTTCCCGACGCGGGCGAAACGATGGTTGCCACCGGTGGAATTCCGAATGTGTCCTGCAGAACCTGATATTGGCCGATGTAGAGATGGCTGTTGCCGGAGGTGCCGAACTTGTTCATCGTGGTGCTGTCGGCGGTGAGATAGACATAGGAGCCATCGACCGCGACGCTCATTCCGTAATCCGAAGTTTGCGGGAAAGTCAGAAGTGCGCGTGAGAGTATGTTTGTGGGATCAGTGATGTCCGTGATCGGGACGCCATCGGGCTCAAAAGACACGCTCGCGCCGAGCGCCAAATTTCCGGAGAGCGCCAGATCATTCTGCACTCCCCCAAAGGTCTTGTTGGTGATCGCCGAGACCATGTTTGGAGCGTCCGGATTCGAAATGTCAATCGACGCCACGCTGTTCTGGTAAGGAGCAGGAAGCGGATCATAATCCGCAGCGAATGCGTAATTGCCCTTGATCGCTACCTGGTGGGCATCGATTGTTGAAAGTTGGCCGAGTACAGCGGGAGCTGATGAGTTCGAAACATCCACCACGTAGATGCCGTTGGTATCTGCAGCAACTACGGCAATCTCGCGTTGCGGATCGACACTGACCCCGCGGATCAAGCCCGTGAGTGGCAACGAAGAAAGTTCAGTCGGGAATAACGGGTTGCTGATGTTGACCAGGAACAGACTGGTACTGTTCGCGACATAGGCGACGTTGCCTTGAACGTTTACATCCAACGCAGTACCGGAAGTGCTCAGGGTTGCGCGGAGCGCTGGTGCGAGCGGATTTGTAATATCAATTATGTCGAGGCCAGCAGTTCCTGCGGCCACAAACGCCAGATTGCCGGCGACTCTCACGCTATTCGCGTTGCCGGCAAGTGCAAGCGTTGCGGCGATCGCCGGAGTGCCGCGATTGGTTACATTCACTACCTGCAGCCCAGCCGATCCGGCAGCCACATAAACATAATTGCCGTTCACTGCCACTCCGTTTGCAAAACCAGGAATGGCAATGGACCCGAGCGCGGTGGGGCTGAAGCCGGTCACGGTGCCGTTCGCAGTCGCAGTGAATCCGTTGTTGGTTACAGTGATCGTGCAAGTGCCAACATTCCCCGCGAAGATGTTTCCATCCGGGACGCCGAAGTTGCAGATGGTGAGATCGCTCGACGAATAGATCGTCCCCTCTTGTGTCGACGTCAAATCAATCGTCGTCTTGCCGTCAATCAAATGGCCGATTACGTCGAGTTGCTGCGAGGCTTGCTGGCTGAGCGAATTCACCGCGAGAAGAAATGTGGTTGGCTTCACTTCGAGCGACTGTAATGCCTTCGCCAGCTTGGCCGCGAGCGTGCCGCCAAGCGTGCCGGTCTGCACTTCGATTCCGTCTGAAATGCCGGTGCCATCGGTCGAGAAGAGCAACGGATTGGTGTGGTAAACGAGAGCTTCCTGGCCATCGGTGAGGCCATCGCCATCGGTGTCCGGATTATTGGGATTCGTGCCAAGCTGAAATTCCTGAAGATTGGTGAGTCCGTCGTGATCCGGATCCTCGGAGGGAAATGCGGGATCGGTAAGCTGCGGACAAGGACTTCCTGCTGAGAAGTTCGGACAGAAATTCGTGAGAATCCAGGAATTCGGAATTCCGCCGTTGTTTGCCCCGGCGATGACTACCTGAATATTAAGAATGCCCTGCTCGCCTTCGTTCAGCGCTTGAATCACCACCGTACCGCTATTCACTGCCGTTACCAGGCCTTCTGAACTTATGACGGCAATCGTCGCATTGCTGGTGCGGTATTGTGTCCCGGTACTCGAAGCGGAAATATTTTCCGAGCTGCCGTCCGAATAAGTGGCCATCGTTGTGAGCTGCGTAGTGCCGCCGGCCTGCGTCAGCATGGGTGTTGTCGTGCTGATGGTTATGCCTGTGGGAATGGGAGTAGTGTTTCCGAGCGTGATCGCGGGCAGTGTGAGAGATTGGTTTGTTCCCAGATTGAACAGATCCGATTGGCCGAATTGTGTTACGCCATTGCGCACGCATGTGGCGCGTGCCCGAACCGGTCCGAAGTTGGCAGGGATGGTGGGCAGAATCCAAGTGCCATCGTGGTTGACCTGTGTAGTGCGATTCAGGACCGCCACCACACAGGTTTCGTCCAAAGGCTGCGCAACCGACGACAATGTTATGACCGGCCCCGGTCCCGGCAAGGTCGGTTCATAGCCCGTGCTATTCGCCGTGGCCTGACCCCATGCAAGAGAGACCGAAAGAAAAGGTAGGGCCAGGATCAGAACGACAGCAAGAGCAGGTCGCCGTAACCCGATCTCTTTGCTAATCGGGAAAAGGAGTTTAGAACCGATTTGAGTGTCGACTTTTTCTTCGCGCTTCATCAAATCCTCGTCTGCTTCCTGAAAATTCGAAAGGCAAACGTTCGTTTCTAATCCGGGCAGCCAGCTCCTATACAGATCGGTGGTAAAACATTCGACGGGCAGTCCTGTACCGTGTGCTGTTGCCCTTGATCATCCGTGTACGTGACGTTCGTGCAGGTATCGCAACCTTGCATAAGCAGCTGTTGCTGCGAAGGCGAAAGGTTACAAGCAGCTACGTTTCCGCCCTGTGCACCGGTAGTCGCATTGTTTATGTAGCCCAGCGTACTACCGGGGAAGCACTGCTCCTGACATCCATATACCCTGTCTCTACAGTCGATCGGGACCTGACCAGCGGCGTTGTGAGCCGCGCCCCCGCTGTCATCTCCGGGGCCGTGAAGGATCTCATGAAGAAGCGAGGAGGCGAGACCTTGACTGTTGCAACCTCCCGACTGCATCGCCAATTTGGTGTTAATCGTAATCACATTGGAGCCCACGGCCGCTGTATGGGCACAATCGTTGGTTTGGGCGTGGGAATCACAATCAAAGACGACGCCTTGTGTTATGAGCGCCGTCTGAGCGCCGAGCCTCAGATCCGGAGGCAGGCAAGCGCTTTGGCTGTTATCAAAAATCTTTTCGAGAGCATCAGCAAGGGCGCTGGATACTAACGCCGTATCGAAGCCATATCCGTTGGGTGCGCAATTGCCTTTTCCGTCGCAAACTCCAAAACAATTCTGCGTAAGGGCTACCGGGATACTGAAGCCTTGAGAACCTACTTGGATTGCCGTGTACTGCCCGATTACGGTATTAGCGGTTAATTGGGGATTGTCTTCTGTTCCGCTCCCAATGAAAGCTTCGCCCAGCGTACCCCTGCTGAGATTCGTGCACGGCACGGCATAAGTCTGGCTCTGCTGTGTAGGAACGCATTGGGTTCCATTGCAGACAGCACAATCACCGCAACTACCGCCTGATCCGGAGGCGTTCGGATCCCCTCCGCAATGCCAGCCAGCTTTCAGCACGCCTACGCCCGGGTCGGATGCGATTACCGATCCGTCGTCGCTGACTGTCGCCGTACCGATCGCCACGAACATGCTTAAATCGTGATCGTAGGAATACATTTCCGTTTTGGCTCGCGGCGCGAGACCGTCAACGTTGGGCAACGTCAACGCCGCAGGCGGATTAAATAAAGTTCCAGCGGGCTGAATACTGACAATGTATCGAGGCTGCTGACCGAAACCGGGGGCCATCGGCACTTTGTCGCCGTGCACGGTGGAGACCGTTACGCATCCCTGACGTGCTCCGCCGGGGAAGGTTGCTGCACCGGGAGCCACAGTTAGCGAAAATCCGGGAGACTGAGGCAAGGTCAGCGTTCCGCCAGTTGTGGCGTCCACGCAAATCTGGTGCACCGTATCCAAAACAGGCAAGTAGATTGGCGTACCGACGTTGTTGTCCTGGCCGGCAACGGTGACGATGTCGTATTCCAACGTCGGATAAGAAACGTTCCCGCCGCCGGCAGTTGTGCCGTCGGCCATCAGTTTGAAATAACCGTAAGGCGCGCTGGTGATTACGAAGTGACCTTGCACGTCGGTCTGCACCGGCGTGCCAATCTGCAGTGGCTGATTATTATTGCTGCCCTGGTTCGTCTGGTAGAGGCGCATGGTTACGCCGGCTATGGGATTGTTGCTGTTATCCAGCACATCTCCGCTGATTGTCGTTTTAGTAGGATCTCCAGCCAGCAACGCGGTGGCGGTGAAAGCGGCAGCGGAACTGGGATTTCCGGGAAAGCTGGCCGCGACGATGTTGCTGGCCGGTTCGGTGTCTGTGCTTGAGCCAAGCGTCAGAACAGCAAGGGCACGGCCATCGCTGTCAGTCGTGATGGTCTGAGTTGGATTCCCACTGAAGGTGCCTCCTCCAGTTACCGCCGTGAAAGTAACCGGAACGCCCGCAATGCGATTGTGCCCCGAGTCTGTAACCACTACACCCAACGGGAATGTGAGCGCCTGTCCCCCAGCGCCGGTTTGGTTGTCGCCGGAATCGACCACAATTTGCGCCGCGCTTCCCGGAAGGCCGACTGCGGTGAAGTCCGCAACGACAAATGAGGCGGCGCAGGAAGCTTCCAGGCGATTGACGCCTACGCCCGATCGGTGGCCGAGAGTCCACGAGACTTGCGCGCGGCCATTCGAGTCGGTGTTGACCGTTACCGCGCCGCCACTGCCGCTTGCGCCGGCGATGATCCCATCATTTCCAGTGACCTTGAACACCACAGGTTGGTTCGCAACCGGATTACCCGAAGGATCGGTCAAGGTGACCACCAGGGGCGAGGCAAGTTGTGTTGCGATGGTTGCCGATTGATTGTTCCCAGAAACGATCGTGAGTGAGTCGACCACAGCCGCTTGCCCGATCGAAGGAGCCGGCGGTTGCGACGGAGATACTCGCGTCACCGTAATGGTCGTGGTAGTTGCGTTACCCGCCTGGTCGCGCGCGACCGCTTGAATCGTATTTGGGCCCAACGCCAGCGGCACGCCGGCAATCGAGTAGGTGCGGTTCGCAACCTGCGCCGCTGTTCCGTTCACGGTCACCTGCGCATTGGAATCATTGACCGTGCCGGCAACAATGTCGTTCACAATTCCGGTCACAGAAAGAGCGGTGCTCGTGGTGATCGAGTTATTCGCGGGCGTATCGATGGTCAAATGAGGCGGCGTCGTATCGAGCGTCACGTTCACGCTCGCCGTACCCTGATTGCCTCCCGCATTAGTCGCTAACACGCTCAAGGTGTTGACTCCCTCAACCAGCGGCACGGTCGCGGTGAATGTTCCGCCGCTTGGGTACGCAGCGATGCCATTGATCGTGACCGTGTCGGCTGGGTTGTCGACCGTTCCTCGCACGGTGACGGGGGTCATGTTTGTGTAACTCAGGTTAGCCGGCGAAGTAATGCTGACAACCGGCGCGGGAACCAGCGTGACGCTCGTGCTGGCAGATGCTGAATTGCCTGCCGCATCCGAGGCGGTGACAGAAATGGTGTCAGCTCCGGTCGTGAGCGATGCGTTGCAAGTAAATCCCGAGCCGCTGAGTTGCGCGGCAGCGCCGTTGCAGGAAACGCTGGCCACGCCCGATGCTGTATCGCTTGCCGTCCCCGACACGGGAGTTTGATTGGAATAAACGTTTCCCGACGAAGGCGACGTGATCGCAACGGTTGGCGGCGTCTTATCCAGCCTTACAAGCAGCGAAGCGGTTGCGGTGTTGCCGGCAAGGTCGGCCGCGGCCTGGGACTGCACGGTACTTGTTCCCTCGCTGTTGACGGTTATGGATGGAGGACAACCTGCAACACCGCTCACGCTGTCTTTGCACTGGAAACTTACCGTGACGTTGGAATTGTTCCAGCCGGCGCTGTTCGGCGAGGGAGTCACGGCCGGGGTGATGGTCGGCGGACTCAGATCAATATTTACGCTGGCCGACGCAGTTGCAGTTTGCCCGCTCTGGTCCCTGGCGGTCCCGGTCATAACTTGATTCGCACCTTCTGTACTTACGGTGACCGGTGGCGAGCAAGACGCGATGCCACCAGTTCCACCCGAGCAAGCGAAGGTGACCGTAACCGGCGTGTTATTCCAACCAGCGGAGTTCGGCGATGGCGTTACGGTCGCCGTGATTGTCGGCGGGTTGTTGGGCACGAATGCCAGCGTCAGGCTGGCACTGGCGCTGTTGCCTGCCAAGTCCGTCGCGGTTCCTGAGACCATCTGATTCCCACCCGAAGCTGGAACCAATTGCGGCGGCGGGCAAATGGAGATACCGGACAAGGAATCGGAACAGAGGAAAGTTACGGTGACGTTTGACGTGTACAGGCCGGACCCATTCGCAGGCGGAGAGGTCGTTTCTGTGATTGTCGGCGGCGTCTTGTCGATGTTGAGCGTAACGCCGGCTAGCGGAGGTGTTGCCGGCATTATCGGTGGCTGTGGCCGAAACAACTTGATTCGCGCCTTCGGTGGTTACGGTCTGCGGCAACGGACAAGTCGCAACTCCGGAGAGCGCATCGCCGCAAACGAAGGTGACCGTCACGTTCGTGTTGTTCCAGCCGGCTGCATTAGGCGGAGGCACGATGGTTGCGGAGATGGTCGGCGGAGTCGTATCCGTTTCGAAGGTTTGCGCGGTTACAGTGCTCGAGTTACCAGAACGATCGAAAACTGTGAACTGAATGGTGTGATTGCCGTCCTGAAGCGCAGGCAGCGTGCCGGTAGCCTGCGTCGGCCCTAAGGTCAAAGCCGCTGTTTCATTCACTCCATCCACTGTGAGGACGAGTTTGGAAGTGTCCACTCCGCTGCGGTCATCCTGGTAGAGCAGCGTCACCGCCACTCCCGCAGTGTTCAGAATGGCGTTGGCGGCCGGAGTCTGAATGGTTCCGGTGGGCGGAACTGTATCGACGACGAACGTGGCGTGCGCGTTGGCGGAGTTGCCGACCAGATCGCTTGCAACCGCGCTCACTATATATGTGCCGTCAGCCAAGGAAGCAGTGCCGGGAATTGCTCCGGTCGCTTGTTGTGATCCGATTTGAAAATACGAGGTGATGTCAGTCACAGGATTCGTTCCCTGCTGCAGATAGACTTTCACCGACGAAACATTAATGCCCGTCCCGGTGCCGTCCGAGTACTGCAAGCTGAGGGACGGAGCCGGGATGTTGGTGAAGGAATTGTCGAGCGGCGCCGCAAAAGAAATCACGGGCGGGGTGGTGTCCACGAAAAACGACAAAGTCGCAGGCTGAGAAGCGTTGCCGGCACGGTCCTGCACCGATGCTGTGAGAACGTGCGTTCCATCAGCTAACGGAGGGTTCAGTTGCAAAATACCGGTGGCAGAACTGGCGCCAGGCGCGACCAGAGTCGAAATATTCGATCCATCCAGCGTAACCACCAGCGTGTTCGGATCCACGCCGGAAGTTGCATCCGAATAGGAGATCGTCACCGCGGGGGCGTTGCTGTTGGTTCGTGAAGGAGGTGCTTGAAATGAGACGATCGGGGGCGTTGTATCCACCAGGAAAGCGGAGGAAGCCGTGCCGACCGTTCCCGCCATATTGCCAATCGACGCGGTGATCGTATTCTGCCCATCCGGCAGACTGAAAGCAGTGGTCAACTGCGCCGTCGCCGTCGCCGAGTTCGCGGTAAACAGGCTGGTTGCGTCTATGCCGTTCACGTAGACCTTGAGCGTGGTCAGGTTCAATCCTGAAACGTCCGAATAGCTGATCGATACCGGAGGGACATGCGTGTTCAGGATGGCATTCGGGGCTGGCTGAGTGACGTGAATGGTGGGCACGGTGGTGTCCACGTTGAAATTGATTTGCGCAGACCCGACGTTTCCCGCGAGATCTTTGATGGACGCAACCAGCAGATGAGCGCCATTGCCAAGACCTGAAGCCAGAGTGGTTGCGCTGGTTGGCGAAGCCATCATGGCGAGTGCTACGCCGTCGAGGGTGACGCTGAGCTTGGTGGTATCAATCGCTTGATCGTCGGAGTACTGCACCACAACCTGCGTGCTCGTAGAGCCGAGATAGGAATTCGCCGTGGGTTGTGAGAAAGAAATAATGGGCGGCGTGGTATCGATATTGAACGACGTAGAAGCGTTGGCCCGGTTCCCGGCCAGATCCTGGATTTGCGCAACGATCTTGTTCGCCCCTTGCGGCAGAGGACTGCTTGTCGGAATGTTGGCCGTTGCGCCCGTCTGAGTTTTTTGGAACAGCGAAGTTAAATCGGCGCCGTTTACCAGCACCTTCAAACTTGAAAGATTCACTCCGTCGTTGTCTGAGTACTGAATGCTGATGGTTGGAGTGGTGGTGTTCAGGTAGACCCCTAATGCAGGCTGTACGATTTGAATCAGGGGGGAAGCCACATCCACCGTGAATTGCGAGGTCGCGGTTCCCTGGTTTCGTGCCAGGTTGAAGAGCGTCGCCACAATTGTGTGCAGCCCCGGCGCAAGTGCGAGTTTGGCCGGAATCGTAGCGGTCGCATCACCACTGCGAATCGTAAACAGATTGGTGCGGTCGACTCCGTCAATGGTTATTCTGAGCGTGGTCTCATCGCATTCGGAATGCCTGTCGTCGTTGAAACCGGGCGCCTTCGAATATGTGATCTCGATTTGCGGAGTAGCTGTGCCGATGTAACTCCCGTTCGCTGGAGTCACGATGGTGACCAGCGGCGGCACGTTATCGGCGTTTGTGCCCGAGATGGCGATGGAAATCTCTGCGCCCGGCGCGCCATCGACTGTAACTTGAAGCGTGTTTTCACCGGCCAGCGGGGAGACGATCGGGTCCAATTCTCCGACGTTCTGATTTATCTGTGAGGGGCCAAGA
This sequence comes from uncultured Acidobacteriaceae bacterium, assembly GCA_963801885.1. Lineage (GTDB taxonomy): Bacteria > Acidobacteriota > Terriglobia > Terriglobales > Acidobacteriaceae > Sulfotelmatobacter. The sequence goes on along the minus strand of CAWDGL010000004.1, from coordinate 66,814 downwards.
ATCTGCGTGCCGTTCAGCGAGATGGTCGCGGAAGTCACCCGTTCACGCCCCAGAACATTTCCGTTCACAACCTGCATGCTGAACGGAGCCACCACCCAACCGGGGACGTTGAATTTTGCCGTATAGCTCGTCGGCGTGTTGCCCCTTGTCCTGACAAATGTTTGCGTCTGGAAGACGACAGGATTTTGCGGGCCATCATTTTGCGGGACATCGTCGGCAGAAACGGTCGTTGGAACCGCGAAGAGCGCCATCATCGAAACTAAGATCGTGATAATGATGAGCCTTGCAGGCAGGCAACTCGCAAGGCGCACTGCCCGCAGTGCACTTCCCATGCCGATTGCCATGAAACGATTCCCCATAACCTTCGACCGCTTCATTTCTTGGTTCTCATTACCAGAGCCGATGTTTCCGACGCGGCGCCCGTATGGCTAGCTTGTTCGCTAGACACGTTTGAGCTGGCCGCCAATCTCGCCAGCTCCGAATCAATCGTCTTTTCGAACACCGCGGACGTTTGAGCGCCCGGAACAAAAATTCCGTTGATAAAAAATGCAGGCGTTCCGCTCACTCGCGCGCTGGAACCTGCCCTCACGTCGGCCTCAACCGCAGACTTGAACTTTTCGGTGTTCAAACAGGACAGGAATTGCGCTTCGTTGAGTCCGATGGCCCGGGCATGATCGAGCAAACCCGCAGCATCGAGCTGGTTGGGAACTGAAAACAAAACGTCGTGGTACTGCCAGAATTTTCCCTGTTCGCTGGCGCAACGAGAAGCTTCCGACGCCGCAAGCGAATGCGGATGAATTTGGCGTAGAGGAAAGTCGCGGTATGCCAGTTTTACTTTGTCTCCGTACTTGGCGAGTACGGTCTTGATCACTTCTTCCGAGCCACGGCAAAAGGGGCACTCGTAATCGGAAAATTCCACGATGGTCACGGGAGCGTCGGGATTGCCGCGGACGCGGGAGGGATCGTATCCAACCTCGACTTTGGGCGGAGCTAACAGAACTGCGACGCCCGATTCCCGCCTGAGACTGTCCATATAAGCCTCACGCGCGTGATCCAGCTTTGCCTTCTTCAACGTTTCCAGCAAACGCGGCTTCACTTCTTCCAGGGGCCGGGATTCCCGCTGGCCCAAATAAAAGGCCTCGATCTCGCTGTCACTGGGGTTGGGAATTTTCGAGGAAACTTCTTGCTCCATCAGTCTGTCAGCGGTGATTCCCTTGCGGCTCGCAGCAGCTTCCAATAGCCTTTGGTTGATCAGCGTCTCCAGCGCCCGGCTTTTCAGCTCATACTCCTCATTCCGAAGCCGTTGCAGCTGTTCTTCCATCCGCGGCAGCAACTCATCTTCATAGATCACTCGTCCCGCAAGAATGGCTACCGGCTTTCTCGCGCCAGCGTGGGAGTCTGCGGCGTGAGCTCTTGCGTGCATTTCAGCATTTGCTCCGGATTGCGCGACCGCGCGGAGCGTGAAGAACATGGCCGGAACAGCAAAGATGGCTATGAGCGAAGTTTTGACGGGCTGAGGCATTGTGGTCCCCTGGGCGGGAAGATTTTCTCTGCAAAATCCTGGGATTTTCGCGAGAAATTAATGCGGTTGAGCAAACGACAAACGTGCTAAAATTTGGCCCAACTTCTGGGCTTCTTCTTCCCCACTCCCCCCCGGGCAGAAAGCTACTTCGGATGTTCGTGAATTGTCCTAAAGCTGGCGCTCAAAAGTTTTCAAATTTTCTCAAAGCCGCCCTATGCTTAGCCTGATCAGTCACTTGCATCGATTCGGCGATTTCACTCTGGACGCACGGGCCCGCGTTCTAAGGCGCGGAACGGATCCGATATCACTGACTCCGAAGGCGTTTGACGTACTGCTTTTGCTGGTGGAGAGCGCTGGAGAGATTGTTGCCAAAGAGGAGTTGATGAAGGCGGTCTGGCCTAACAGCTTCGTCGAAGAGTCGAACCTTACTCAGACCATATTCATGATTCGCAAGGCGCTGCGAGAAACGCCCGATAGGCGCTACATAGTCACGGCGCAGGGACAGGGATACAGATTCGTATGCGAAGTAAAAACCGACCAGGACAAAAATACTGATGCGGAGCAACCGCCAGCTCCATTAGCTGACGGCGGGCGGGACCCCGGGGCGCCGCGAACGCCGGGTATTGCACCAGAACGTGCGGCGCAAAGTTCAGTTGGACCCCCGCTAACGGTAAAACGCCTCACCACTGCGCAATTGCTCGTGGCAGCAGCGATTCTGCTATCTGCCGGATTGGGAGCCTGGTATGTTTGGTCGCGAACACACTCCCCAGCACCGGATTCGGCCCGAGTGATGCTCGCAGTATTGCCTTTTCAGAATTTTACCGGTGACCCCGGCCAGGAATATTTGAGCGACGGCCTGACCGAAGAGATGCTAAGCCATTTGGGCAATCTCGATCCGCAACATCTGGGCGTAATCGCACGGACTTCGATCATGCACTACAAGGGCAGCTCGGCCCCGCTGGAGCAGATCGCGCGCGAACTGGGCGTTCAATACGTCATCGAAGGAAGCCTGCGGCGCGATGCAGACCGGTTGCGCATCAGCGTGCAATTCATTCAGGTGCGGGATCAGTCGCATCTGTGGGCGAGAGAATATGACCGCGAACTCACAGGGCTACTGAGCGTCGAGGCCGAGATCGCGCAGGAGGTCGCCGACGAAATTCAGCTTACGCTGGGGAAACATGCACCGAGCCCATTGCCTCGCGCAGAAACTGGCACGCATTCCTACGAAGCCTATGACCTCTATCTGCGCGGCCTGTATTTCTGGAACAAGCGGTGGGAGGGGTTCAGGCCGGCTGCGGACTACTTCCAGCAAGCAATCGATAAAGATCCGAACTATGCTCGCGCCTACGCGGGCCTGGCAAACACCTATGCGCTCATGAGCACCTGGCTCGAGGGAAAGCCCGACGATCTCATGCCAAAAGCACGTGCTGCAGCTCTTAAGGCGCTGCAACTCGATGAAAGCCTGCCCGAAGCTCACGTGGCGCTAGCATTGGTAGCCGAGAGCTACGAATATGACTGGCCAACCGCTGAGAAAGAGTACCGCCGAGCCATTGAACTTGATCCCAATTACTCCACAGCTCATCAGTGGTATGGAGAGGGCCTCTCCTGGCAAGGACGCTTCGCAGAAGCTCTGGCGGAAAGCGACCGCGCACGCGAGCTCGACCCGGTCTCTCTGATTGTTGCCAGTGATCGGGGCGCGGTGCTGTTTCGGGCGCGAGAATATGACCGAGCAATTACGCAATATCGCGCGGTCCTCGAAATGGATCCCCACTTCATTCACGCCTTTGACTATCTCCTGTTTTCTTACATTCGCTCCGGCCGCTTTCCTGAAGGGCTGGATGAGATCGACAAGTATGTCCGTCCTTTCGACCCACAATGGGCAGCAGGGGATGAAGCGATGGTTTACGGCCAATGGGGTCGACGCCAGGAAATGAAACGTGCCTTGGCGAAATTCGAGGGATTTCCGGTAGCTGTCGAGGACAATTGGTACCTGAGGCTGAAAGTTTGTGCCAACACAGGGCAAACCGATGAAGCGATTTCTACGTTACAAAACCTCCTAGCATCACACTCCCACGTCATTCCTACATTGAACACAGATCCCTTCTACGATCCTCTGCGCACCGACCCACGGTTCGAGGCATTGCTGCGTTACGGACGTGACAGGTAAAGCTGCGGGTCGCTTTCAACAAGGAAAACCAAGCTCGCTCGATAGGGCCCCATGCGGGATTTCAGTAAACAGCGACTGCGCGGAACTTTTGTTGGCGTCCCGACGGGATTTGAACCCGTGTTACCGCCGTGAAAGTCGTCCTAGAGTTCGTAACCGATTGAAACTAAACGGTACGGATAGCGCTCTAGGGCACTTATCGGACTGTGGAGACGGGTTATCGGACTGTTAACGGACTGTGATGGCCAGGTGCTAAGGAGCCTGAAAATCATGGACCCGACCATTCTCTGCCTGCTGGATTCGATCGCGCAAAAACCACCTCGCTCCAAACTCGAAACTCACCGCGAACTGATTCGCCAGTTGCGGCGCAAAGGCTGCACGTACCGCGACATCGTTCGCATTCTTCGCGAGCGCGTCGGCCTCGACGTGGCAGTCAGCACGATTCACTCTTTCATCAAGGTTCGCGCCAAACACCGAAAGCAGTTGCAGTACGAACTTCCGCCGCTCGAACCGGACTCGCCCATGAGTGCCCGCATGAGTCCTGACGACGTTGCTTCCCGAATTGCAGCGCTCAAAGCAAAGCCTGTCGAGCAGAAGGCAAAACCCAAGCACTTTCACTTCGAAGAAAGTGAACCGTTGAAGCTCGTCAATCAAGGAGGATCGCGATGAACACCGAAAAGAAGAATAAGCGCGTCGTCTTCACCATGGGCAGTAAGGGCGGAGTTGGCAAGACTGGCCTGATGGTCTCATTGGCTGAGTGGTTCGAAGCCAATGAGATTCCGTTCACACTCCTCGACCTCGATACTGAAAACAAGGCACGGGGCTCTCTCAAGCACTTCTTCAACGGGTCGGTAGCCAAGGTGAATATTCACACGCCAGCCGGTCTCGACGCGTTCGTTGATCATCTCGAATCCGGCGCAGCGATCATCCTCGCCGACATGGGAGCCGGTTCGGAGCAGGTAGCGAGTGATTGGTTCGACGCGATGAATGAGGATGTCGCGGCCACCGGCGCGCGCTTCACTGCTGTGGGCATTGTCACGCCAGACCCGGCAAGCGTTGAGAGTGTCCTCGCGTGGGCAAACCGATTGCAAGAGCGGGCCCAGTATGTTGTCGTCCAAAACGCCAGAAGTCCCCAGTCAGACTTCAGCTATTGGGATTCGGCTGAGCAAGCCATTCGTTTCCGCGAAGTACTATCGCCAATCGTGATCCGGATGGAATTTCGTTTGGCAGAACTGGAGAACCCAGCCCGTCAACACGGTATCCGCCTTGGGCAGGTTGCCACAAGGCAAAATGCAATCAATGAACTGAAGCGTGCTTCCATCGTGATGCGTGCCGAAAGTTACCGGCGGCGGCTCTTCTCCGAGTTCGACCGGGCAAAGGAGATGTTCCTCCCATGAACGCCGATCAGGAAATCATAAATCTGGCGGGCCCTGAGTCCGAGAACCAAACCCTGTTCGATGAACTGGCAGGACTGGTGCCCGCTGAACGACAGGCGGAATACTACAGGGTCATCGCGCACACTCGCACCCTCAGCCCAAACGACGAGGTGCTCCGCGTATTGGAAGCGATGGGTATCCTGGCGCTTCTCACGAGAGAAACGCCCGCGGCGATCGCGGTAGAACGGAAGTCTTTGCAAAAGATTCTAGAAAATGCTCTCTCTAAGACTGATGAAGTCGAGAAGCGATTGGCAGCATACACGTCACGGCTTGAGTCACGCATTGCGCAATTACCGAAGGAATTGGAAATAGGTTTGGACCCGCCACGCATAGCGAGGCTTCTGGGCGAAAGTCTGCGACAGTGCTTCCAACAGTCCGGTCTGCCGGATACAGCCAAAGCGCTTGACCAGTCCTGTTCTGAAATGAACTCCGTTCAAGAGCAACTTGTGAACGTGCTACGAGAAGTAGCTCACCCTGGCATCGGAGTGATCGAAAAGGTCAGAAGCGCCAATGACTCGCTCCTGCGGAACATGACCACTAGGGCGCAGCAGATGGACGATTTCCTTGTTAGGCTGGAAAAGCAGGTCTGGGCCATTTGGCTGCCTGTCGTTGCCACTGCTGCTCTAGCACTGGGATTCGCGTTGGGTACGTGGTTTGACAACGTGCGACAAGGAACGCCGGAAGCATCCAGTGCCGCTCAGTCACAACAGATGCCAATGCCGGAAGCTCCTGCGCAGCAAGTCGTTCCACAGCGGAACGCAAAGCATCATTGAGACGGGCTAGGTCGCCAGGGAGTTCACAAGAGGACATGCCGAACATATGGTTCACGGCGGACTTTCATTTCGGGCATAGCAACATAATTCGCTACTGTAATCGACCCGTTTCGAAGCGTCGAGGAAATGGATCAGACGATCCTCGACCGCCTCAATACCTCCGTCAAGGCCAATGACATCCTCTATTTCCTTGGAGATTTCTGCATCGGGAGCAAGTCGAAGGCTCTGGAGCGCCGCAAGCAGATTCGCTGCAAGAAGATCTTTGCGGGGCCGGGTAATCACGACAAACAAATTCGCAAGCTGACCGAGGAGTTCTCTTGGCTCAGCAACCTTGCGGAGATCTCCATAAATGGCCAACCCGTCGTGATCTGTCACTACGCCATGCGGGTCTGGAATCGCAGGCATCATGGAGCGTGGTACCTGTACGGACATTCTCATGGGAACCTCCTTGACACAGCTACTTCCCTTTCCATGGATGTCGGCGTTGACACTCACGATTTCCGCCCGTGGCATTTCGACGAAATCAATTTGGTTATGAGTGAGAAAGCAAAGGCGCGAGGCGAATTACAAAGCGCTGCTCCATCGAATTCCCAGTAGTTTAGGCTAGGCTGCGACTTCGATTGGTACTTGCCAGACCTGGCACCATCGGCGATAACTTCCGGTTTGCTTCCACAATCGCTAGGAAAACTGGCGGGAAGCCGACTTACCGGAACGAATTCGGACTTGTGGGAAAATAAGCTGAACGCTCACCTATTCGGCGAGGAGAGCGTTGATGTCGGCTTCGAAGAACAAGGGATCGAAAAGAGTCGGGTTCTTTACTTATTCGTCAGCGCACGTCTGGCCGTTCTCTGCGCAGCACGTTTCTTTCCTTGCGCTTCGTCCTTGGACTGGATGGCATGCGCGTTGACGATTGCCCGAATTAGCCCGGGAAAGCGTTGCTCGAGTTCCGTGCAACGCGAGGTGTTGTGGACTTCCACGCCGCGACGCTCACCACGGATCAGACCCGCCTCTCTTAGCTCCCTAAAGTGCTGAGAGAGTGTGGACTTCGGGATCGTCCTGTCGCTGACCGTCAGAAACGTCGAGCAGTTCTGCGAGCACTCCTGCGACACGATGTCCGCATAAATTGCCGCCCGCACCGGGTCGGACAAGGCATGGAGAATGCCTTCTACCGTGATCTCCTCAATCGATGGGTGGAACAGAGGCCGCATGCTGATAAGAGTAGTCATTCAAGGGAAAAGGTTCAAGAGTTCCGTTATCCAGAACTAATGAATCTTTTCAGGATCCAATTCCATCTACTCACTGGAAGCGAGTGCGGGGTGGTCCAGCGCGATAGCCCCGGGACTCTCTGAGTTGAATGGTACCGAAAGAGCCCTCGCATTAATCCATCGCACGCATGAAGGGAGAACAGTCATGGGAAAGCTCGAAGGAAAAGTAGCTGTCATCACAGCGGCGACGTCCGGCATGGCGCTCGCCACCGCCAAGCTCTTCGTCAAAGAGGGCGCGTACGTCTTCATCACAGGACGCCGCAAGGATAAGCTCGATGAGGCCGTCAAGCTCATCGGCAAGAACGTTACCGGTGTGCAGGGCGACGCCAGTAACCTAGCCGACCTCGACCGGCTCTACGATACGGTGAAGCGCGAGAAGGGCAAGATCGATATTCTTTTCGCCAGCGCCGGACAAGGCGAGTTGGCCAAACTCGAAGAAGTAACGGAAGAACACTTCGACAAGACCTTCGACCTTAACGTGCGCGGCACGCTCTTCACTGTGCAGAAGGCGCTGCCTCTCTTCAACGACAACGGCTCGATCTTCCTGAACGCATCAATCGCCAGTATCAAGGGATTCCCGGGGTTCGGCGTCTACAGCGCCAGCAAGGCCGCGGTGCGCTCCTTCGCTCGTACGTGGCTGGTAGAGCTTAAGGAACGCAGAATTCGAGTCAACATCCTCAGCCCCGGCACCATTGACACGCCAGTCCTAGACCCGCTCGGGCCAGACGCCAAGGAGTTCTTCAAATCTCAGATCCCTCGCGGCGAAATGGGACGCCCCGAAGAGATCGCGACCGTCGCGCTCTTCCTTGCCTCAAGCGATTCAAGTTTCGTTAACGGCATCGAACTCTTCGTCGACGGCGGCACTGCCCAGATCTAAGTCATCGTCACAGGTGTGCAGATGCCATCGTCTCTTGGGACCGCACGTCGGCTTTTGGGACAAGGTCGTCGATTGCAAGAATCTTGATGCGCCGTCTACCATCGAAGTAGTAATGGCCCTTCCTCCAGCCAAGCGGGATGGTAGGCGGGAGCATCTTTGATCTCGGATCTTGCGCTCCACCATTGGAAGCAGCCGATGGGAAACATGTTCGCGGTCCAATCTCTCAACCTCTGGTTGCCCGAGCCCGCAGAAGTAATGCCTCCGGATTTGTCGCGTGAAACGCGCAAGTATCCAGGATCTTGTCTCCTGTCTAGCCGACTTACCGGTACCAACCCGGCAAACTTCCCCGCAGCCCGTTTCTGGACAGTTTCCGAATTGGCTGACAATATGCAGTCTTATTTCTTGGATAGGCAGAGGACAATATCAATCCCGACCTGGAATCTGTCCTTCCGACAGTGGTTCGATCAGCGGTGAATACCATTGGATTACCGCCATCGCGATGAACGTCGTAACGTCTCCTGGGGGCGAGTGCGCTAATCGCTTTTATCATTTAGCAAAGACTGCTTTTGTAATACCGGTTTTGAGCAACTTGGCGAACTGCGCAGGATGCACCGGACGGCTGAAGTAGTATCCTTGCGCCTCGTCACAATGGTGAGCCTGGAGAAATGCCAGTTGTTCCTGCGTTTCCACGCCCTCAGCAACCACCCGAAGCTTAAGGCTTCGGCCCAGCCCGATCACTGCTTTCACGATGATGTTTTCGTCGGGTATGGTGGTGATCTGACCGACGAACGAGTGGTCGATCTTGAGAGCATCAATAGGAAACTTCCTGAGATAACTCAAGCCGGAGTACCCCGTGCCGAAGTCATCGACCGCAACCTGCACCCCTCTGTCTCGCAGTGCCGTTAGAATCGATGCGGTGTACTCAGCATGCTTCATCAAAACGCTTTCGGTCAACTCCAGTTCAAGAAATCTCGGATCGAGGCGCGTATCTTGGAGAATGGTGAATACACCCTCAAGAAAGTTCTCGTTTCGCAACTGAATCGCGGAGATGTTTACCGCCATGGTCCCCAAGGGCAGGCCGGCGTCTACCCAAGCCTGGGCTTGCTGGCAGGCTGCAGAAACAGTATCCCGCTGTGCACTTCGTCAGTGGTACCCGCTATGTGGAGAATGGCAAAATCGCAACCGCGGGCGGCTTGACATCAGGCATCGATCTGGCACTACACATCGTTGCGAGATACTACGGGGATGAGGTAGCGCCGGGCAGCGCCGATTTGCTGGAGTATAAAAGCACACTATGGAAAAACCCGGAATATGAGCAAGTAAAACCGGTTGTGGCGACAAAGTGATTCTGCATATTGCGCGAGCTGATCGGGTCAGCTTCGGGTTTCCCGTCGCGATTGTCGACAATCGCGAAATCGGCCTTCAGTTGGTTACAAATCCCGATTGCCAGCCCCTGAATAACGGGCAAGCGGGAAGTTATGCCCAGGATGGACTCTCGATGGATTCTCAACGACCCTGGCCACAAGTCGGCTTCTCTGAAGCGCTCACCACGCAGGTAACGATAAACGCCGCTAGGGGTAACCGATCGATCGCTGGCGGGAAGCCGACTTCTCATTACCTATCCGCACCTATCCGCATGTCCCGATTACTTCCGGTTAGCCGACCACACACCTACAAATCTTCGCGGCCTATTCCAAGTGCTGTGCAGGCTATAATTGCGGCCACGGATGGCTCTCACCTCTGGCACAAAACTTGGGCCCTACGAAATTCAATCTCCGCTCGGGGCCGGCGGTATGGGCGAGGTCTACCGCGCGAAGGACACGCGCCTCGATCGCACTGTTGCCATCAAGATTCTCCCCACTCATCTTTCCGCCGATCCCGAATTCAAGCAGCGTTTCGAGCGCGAAGCTCGCAGCATTTCTTCTCTGAATCATCCCCACATCTGCCATCTCTATGATGTCGGCTCGCAGGACGGGACCGACTTCTTGGTGATGGAATTCCTCGACGGTGAGACGCTTGCCGAGCGCCTGCGCCGGGGCGCGATGCCCTTCGCAGAGCTGCTGAAGATTGGAATGGAAGTCGCGGAAGCTTTGGAGATCGCCCATCGCGCGGGTATTGTGCACCGCGACTTCAAGCCCGGCAACATCATGCTCACCAAGTCCGGAACCAAGCTGACGGATTTCGGCTTGGCGAAATCCGCCTCACTCGGCGCAGCCGGTTCGGGATCGGCCCCGCTTTTATCCGCCGCCCGCACTATGTCGGGACCCACACCAGCCAGCCCGCTGACCACCGCCGGCAGCATTGTCGGCACTATCCAGTACATGTCTCCCGAACAGATCGAAGGCAAAGAGGCTGACGCGCGCGCCGACATTTTTGCTTTCGGCGCAGTCCTCTACGAAATGGCCATGGGCAAGCGCGCCTTCGAAGGCAAAAGCCAGATCAGCGTAGCCTCGTCCATCCTGGAAAAAGACCCCGAGCCTATCAGCGCGTCCAAGCCTTCCACGCCGCCAGCCTTTGATTATCTCGTCGCTGCCTGTCTGGCCAAAGATCGGGAGGACCGATTTCAGTCCGCCCACGACGTCCGCCTGCAGCTGAAAGGTATCTCGCAATCCCCGCAAACCCCAGTCGCAGCAGCACCGGTCCAACCCCCGCGCACATTCGTCCCACGGGCGCTGCTGGCTGTCGCCGTTGTTGTACTTGCCGCCGCAGGAATCCTCTTCTATCTTGCAGAACGCGCCAACTCGCCAACGCTTTCCGTGCGGGCCTACATCCCGCCGCCGCCCGGCACTGCCTTCCGTGCCTCCGGTTTTGACGCAGGCCCAGTGGTCGTCTCGCCTGACGGCAAAACCCTTGCCTTCTCCGCCGTCGACGACAAAGGCCGCACCAACCTCTGGCTTCGCCCGCTTGACGCCCAGCAAGCCACCATGCTTCCCAGCACCGAAGACGCCGCCACACCCTTCTGGTCTCCCGACAGCCGTTACCTTGCTTTCGTCGCCGACCGAAAACTAAAAACCATCAGCGTTTCCGGAGGCGATGCCCAAATCCTCACCGACACTTATGAAGTTTATAGCGGATGTGGCGATTGGAGTCCCGCTGGCATCATTCTTTTCTGCACACAAAACTTTGGGCCGATCTCGCAGATCGCAGCCTCCGGTGGCCAGGCCTCGCCAGCCACTCGTCTCGACAAGAGCGAAACTGCGAACGACGATCCATATTTCCTCCCCGACGGCAAACATTTTCTCTACGTCTCCAGTCAGCTGTCTCAACCAGACCGAATCAAACTGGGAGTGCTTGGCAAACCCGAACAAGATGGAATCGACATTGCCCCAGGGGGTCGTCCCGCGTTTGCTTCCGATCATCTCCTGTTTGTGCGTGCGGGACACATTCAGGCCCAGCCCTTCAATCCGCGCACTTTCAAGCTCTCCGGCGATCCTCAAACCATCGGCGAAGCCCGCACTTTCTCCGTCTCCCAAAACGGCGTTCTCGCCTACCACGAAAGTTCCGCCGAGTCCGAGCTCAAGTTATTTGACCGAAGCGGAAACCTGATCGGCACGCCCGGTCCGCCCGCGGTTTATTCTGATCCGCGCTTTTCTCCCGACGGCAAATCCATCGCCGTTACCATCACGGACTCACGATCCGGCACCGCCGATATCTGGATCGTTCCCGTCGCCGGCGGCCCGCCCACCCGCATCACTTTCGGACCCGAAGATTATTGGCCGGTGTGGTCGCCCGATGGAAAGGAAATAGCCTACGGCGTCCGTGAAAATGGCAGGCACTCGATCCGCCGCCGCTCTCTCGACGGTCGCCAGCCCGAAGAAGTTCTCTATCAGAACGATGCTTATATCAATGGCTCGCCCATCGACTGGTCGCCCGACGGGAAGTATCTCTCCCTGGATCTGGAATCGAAAGAAGGAATCTTTTCCAATTGGATTCTGCCCTTTACCGGCGACCGCAAGATCTTCCAGCCGCCCGCCGCCGCCCACATGACCGCCAGCCAGTACGACGGCCGCTTCTCTTCCGATGGCCGGTGGCTGGCTTATTTCTCCTATGAAACCGGTCGGCCCGAAGTCTACGTTGTGCCATTGCAAGCCGGCGCCAAAACCCAGGTGTCCACTACCGGCGGATGGAACACCATGTTCAGCCGCGGCCCCGAACTCTTCTTCGCGTCCATGGGAAACCGCCTCATGGCCGCCCACACCTCCGCGCAGCCCAATTTCCACGTTGACTCCATCGAACCTCTATTCCAACTCGATCTGCCCAACTTCGCCGGCATCAGCTACGACGTCAGCCCCGACGCAAAACAGTTCGTGGTCCAAACCACCGACCACACCAAATCCACCTCCATCACTTTGCTGACAAACTGGCCCGCCGAACTCAAGAAGTGAGCTTTGCCGCCGGCCGACGGCCATATCAAGCCTGGAAGAATTACCACTGGGCGAATTACGGGCAACCCTTACCTTGCAGATTTGGGAAGGCTTGCCGACGATACACCCAGAATCGTCGCATTCGCGTGCATGTGTCGCGCAGGCTATAATTACGCGCGCACATGGCTCTCGCTCCCGGCACAAAACTCGGTCCCTATGAAGTTCAGTCACTACTTGGCACGGGAGGCATGGGCGAAGTCTACCGTGCCCGCGATACTCGACTGCAGCGTGAGGTTGCGATCAAAGTCCTGCCTGCTTCGCTGGCACGGGACGCAGATCGTGTGCGCCGCTTCGAGCAGGAAGCAAAGGCTGTAGCCGCGCTCAACCATCCCAACCTGCTTACCGTCTTTGATGTCGGAACGCTGCCTGACCCGAACGCGAGCGGTGCAGACGCCTCGCCCTACATCGTGTCAGAACTGTTGGAAGGTTCAACGCTGCGCGCCCGCCTTGCGGAGGGCGCCATGGGGCAGCGCAAGGTGCTCGACTATGGAGTGCAGATTGCCAGCGGTTTGGCCGCGGCGCATGAGCGCGGCATCATACATCGCGACATCAAGCCGGAAAATATCTTCATCACCAAAGACGACCGGGTAAAGATTCTCGACTTCGGTCTGGCCAAGCTGACGCAATCGGAATTCGACTCGCAAACGTCGTTTCCGACGGCGACCGACCAGACGGAACTCGGGCTGGTGCTGGGCACGATGGGTTACATGTCGCCGGAGCAGTTGCGGGGCAAGAAAGTTGACGCGCGCAGCGACATTTTCAGCTTTGGCGCAGTCCTTTATGAGATGCTGTCGCGCCACCGCACCTTTCATGGGGACAACACGGCCGATGTGGTCAGCGCCATTCTGAACCAGCAGCCCGCCGAACTGGCCGTCACCAATCAAGAGATTTCACCGTCTGTCGATCACATCGTTCGCCATTGCCTGGAGAAAGATCCGCTGCTGCGCTTCCAGTCGGCGCGAGATCTGGCCTTTCAGCTGAACGTCATTCAGGAGACGCGCAGTTCTTCCGCAATTGCTGCGGTCAGCCATGACGTGGAGGAGAAACGATCGCGGCCATGGATGCCGGCAGCGGGCGCGGTGGCACTCGTGCTTCTGCTGGCCGGAACCTGGTTCCTGGCGCGCTCTACCGTTCATCTGGAGCCGCCTAAGTTCATTCAACTTACGTTCCAGCAGGGATTCGTAAATGCGGCGCGCTTCCTGCCCGACGGCAAGAATTTTATCTCCGCTTCCCGCTGGGGTTCCGATGCAGATATGGCACTGTTCACCGGGACCGTGGAGACGCCTGGTCTTCGCCCGCTCGGTATTCCCGTTGACTCGCTACTCTCAGTTTCTTCCGCCGGGGACTTGCTCGTGCTCCAGGATGCCCGTCAGATCGGGCCCGGCTATGTTCGGGTTGGCCGACTGGCGCGCCTGGCGGTCTCCGGCGGCGCACCGCGGCCATTGCAGGAGAACGTGCAATATGCCGATTGGGCGCCCAACGGCACCGATTTCGCCGTCGTCCGCTTCGCTCCCGATCGCCATGTGTATCGGCTGGAATATCCTTCTGGCAAGGTTCTCTACGAAACTCCCGGATGGATCAGCCATCCCCGCTTCTCGCGCGATGGAAAGCACATTGCCTTTCTCGATCATCCGGTGTTCGGCGACGATCTGGGTACGGTTGCGGTGGTCGATCTGGAGGGGAATCACAAGCAACTCAGCGGCACCTATGGTTCGACCCAAGGCTTGACGTGGTCGCCGGATCAGACGGAGATATGGTTCAGCGCGGTCAAGAGCGGCGTCTACCGCTCGCTGTACGCGACCTCACTGCGCGGCCGGGAGCGGCCTCTGCTTGCTGCCCCGGGAAACGTCGATATCCAGGACGTGCTTCCCAATGGGAACGTTCTGCTCAATGTGACCGACGAGCGTCTCGAACTCATGGTGTTTACCCCCGACCATCCAGAAGGTCGAGATTTTACCTGGATGGACTGGGCGTATGGAATGCGATTTTCCGCCGACGGCAAGTCGATCCTTTTCGGGGACCAGCACAGCGGAGATTCGTACGGAACATTTCTCCGCAACCTGGACGGCTCGCCTGCCGTGCGCCTGGGAGACGGCGATCCCATAGATCTGTCGCCGGACAACAAGTGGGCCATCAGTCGGTTGCCCTCCAAACCCAATCAGATCCTCCTGCTGCCTACAGGAACGGGCGAATCCCGCCAACTCACCCACTCGAGCGTCAGCCACCGGTATGGGCGCTGGTTGCCGGACGGGCGAATCATATGCGTGGGAAACGAGTCCGGGCACCCCGAGCGGACCTACTTGGTTGACATGAACGGCAACGAGAAGCCGCTCACGCCCGAGGGCATCATTGCCCGTGCGATCACCTCCGATGGCAAGAACCTGATCGTCTCCGACGTCGATTCGACTCAATTTCAGTTGATCCCGGTGAACGGCGGGCAGGCGCGGCCGCTGCCTCAGCTGGAAAAGGGCGACACCCCGCAGGATTTCACTTCAGACGATAAGGCGATTTTGCTTCGGCGAACAGGGAAGAATGCAGCGATCGAAATCTGGCGGCTGGAGTTGGCCACAGGTGAGCGGACGCTGCTCCACAGCATCAGTCCTCCGGGAGCGCGGGCTGTCGCCAGGGGATTGAATCTAGCCTCCTCACGCGATGGAAAAAGCTACGCCTACACCTACCATCCGGCGATTTCGACGGAATACCTTGTGCAAGGAATTCGTTGACGAGAAGATCGCTACACAGCCGGTTTGCGGATGCTGGATCAGTTACAAATGTGAGTGGGCGGGCCCCGATCGGCGTCAACGGATGAAACCGGCATAAGCGCTCAGAACTCAGACTGACCGGTTTCGGATTCTGGGTGGGTAACGGGCAACCCGCAAGTAATTCCGAGAGGCAAGAGTGCGCGATTACTTCCGGCTTGCCGACTATCCTTCAAGTGGGGACGCGCAGGTCCACTAGGGGCGTTCCGGGTATCCGAATTGCATTCAGCCAAGTATTGTGGTGGAGACACTCACTGAGGCTTGTGCTCGCCCGATGCCTTTCGTCCCCACCGGTGCCACAAAACTTGGCCTCATACGTTCTTGGTATGTGAACGCAAGAAGCATGGCCGAACTGAGCGAGATGGAAGTCACTAACGCTGAAGGACTGGATGCGATTTTTCGCGCCCACTATGAGCGCATTGCCCGCGTCATTGGCAGGGTCATTCATGACCAGGCCCGCGCGGAGGAACTAGCGGTGGAAGTCTTTCTGAAGTGGTGGCGGAATCCTCAAGCACATGGAGAGCACGCGGAGGGGTGGCTTTATCGGACCTCTGTACGTGAGGCGTTGGACGAATTAAGACGCCAGACCCGCCGGAGCCGATTCGAGCGCCTTTTCAGTTTTGCCCGCGAGTCGCCTCCCACGCCGGAGCACTTGTACGCCGTCAACGCCGAGCAGCACAGGGTGCGAACTGTGCTCGGAGCTTTGAATCGGCGTCATGCGGAGCTATTGCTCCTCTGGAGCCAAGGCCTCAGCTACCAGGAGATTGCCGTCTCTCTCGCAGTGAATTCCAACTACGTCGGAAGTCTCGTCAGCCGTGCTCAAGAAGCGTTCCGGAAGGAGTATTTGAAACGATATGGAAACCAATCATGAAGATCCTTGGGTTGCCAACCGGCTTGCAAGTATCGAACCACAGTGGAGTCCGAACCTCGCGCGTGGGCGCGAATTGCTCGACGCTAGACTGGCGAGGCGACGCCACTCGTGGACTTGGATGGCGGCGGCCGCGACTGCTGCGGTGTGCGTCGCGGTGCTCGCGTTCCCAGCAACCAGGGCAATTGCCCAAGAGCTCTGGTACCGGTTTGTTTTGAACCGCGTAGATGTTGTACGGCTCGATCTATCGAAGTTGCCGCTGCAGATGCAGGTGACAACCAACGGTCTGGAGCAGAGCGTCCAGAGTGTGGATAAAGCCGAACGCAAGACAGGGTTCAGACCGTATCTACCGTCACCTGGCGTGCTGTACGCAAATCCTCGCATCACGGTTACTGGGCCGATCGCGGTAGAGCAGACAATCCACGTCCGCGATATCGAATCTGCTCTCGGCAAGGTGGGAGCAAGCGATGTGCAGGTGCCGGCTGAATGGGAAGGCGTGCAGTTGCGCACCGACATTGGACCTATGGTGGAGGAGAAGTATCCGGACAATGTCCATATCCTGCAGGCGCGGCCGATCGAACTCTACGTTCCTTCCGGCTTTGCGTTGGAGCACTTCGCCGAGTTGGCATTCCGGAGTATCGGGGTCTCCTTGTGGGAAGCGCGTGCCATGGCCCAGAAGTTCGCAGCTCATCCAGCCTGGTTGCTCGATATTCCACCTGATGCTGTGGTGAACGTTCAAGAGGTGGCGCTCCGGGCGGGTCCGGCACTGCTGATTGAGGACTTGGACGAGAAGGGTGTGGTTAAACGGGCGACGGTCACCTGGAGTACAAACGAGCGAATGTACTCAGTGAGCAGCAGAAACCGGGAACTAAGCATAAGGATTGCCAACGCCCTTCCTTAAGGCACCGGTCGCTGTGAGGAGCCACTCCGGCGGTTGTTCAGTAGCAACTGCCGGAGAATGGTGCATTGAAAACGAAGTAGCCCGATTACCCGCGAGCAAGAGTGTGCACCGATCCGCATCGCGTCCGTACGGATCCCGGGCGGATGACGGGCAATCCGGAAGTAATGGCTCGATCAGTCCCGAGAATCGCGCTTCTCTTCAGGGAGCCGCTTAGTATCCTCGGTTGACGCAAAATCCCTATGTCACTCATTGTGCCGTGGCTTGATTTGCCGGGAGCGGCCAGATCAGACTCGGTGACAAAATACGCAACGAACACGAGACTCTTTGCCGGGTCGATTTGAAGCGATGGCAAGCTCGATGTCTCTTTCACAAAGTCCGTCGCAGAGACTAAGCGCCGGAACCCGCTCAGGACTTCTGAGCAAGAACGATGACAATACCCCACCCATGATTCGCCTCGTACCGCGTTCCTTTGAGTTGGCCCAAGCCAATACATTTCACAAGTAGCTTCCTCTAGGCGCAACTGAAATTGTCCACCCAACAGGCATAACCGTAGGCTTCCGCCCTCACCAGAGCATCAGGAAACGAGGAGATACTCCACGCGTACTCATTGCCTCGCAGCATGGCACCTTGCGAGATGTCGAGTGGCAGAACGAAATCCGTCGAGCGGAGTTTACTTTACGGAGGCTCAACTGGCGAAACATCCCGATAGCACTCATTGACAGCGGTCAAAACGTGTAATCGCCTTCCATGAGAAGGCCGGTCGGAGTCAAGTGGGTTCTTGTGTTGTTTTGGTTAACAAGTTTTTCTCCCGCCGAGTTTGCCACTGACGCCATCCTTCCATCCGCACTCTCGAGGAGCAATTTTGTTCTCTCGGTGCAAGTTGGGCGTTCTCGTTTCAGCCGGCGCTGCCACCTGATTGTCGACCTCTCTTCCGCCTCACGGCAGAAGTTGGCCCAGGCGATTAACGCAGTCACCGGAACTCGGCTTTAGGCTTTTGATTTTCCTTCGTAGTGATGTTTTGTTTTTATTCTGCGATCGCCAGCGGCCGACGTTGGTTGTTGTGCAACGGTTCGTATGCCTCTCCGCTCACCCACAGGTGATGCAGCAACACCGCCAACTTTCGCGCCTTCCAGCGTCAGCATGTAGGTCAGCGCGATCAGCGAGCCCACTCCCTTGATCTGCTTCAATAAGTTGCGCACATTGCATCCCCGCAACCTCTCGCCGCTCTTGGCCATTCCACGTGCCGTGTTGACCAACGCTGTCCGTGCTCGCACCAGTCCGGCTCGCGCTCGAATCACCGTCAGATCCGCCTGCGCTCTCGCGCTGCGGTGTTTCACCGGACATAGCATCTCGTAGTCCGTGAACAGCCCGGCACCAGTATGTTTTGGTTCTAGTCCGGGAAAGAAAAGCTTCGGCATTCTCGAAAGTGAGTCGGATTGCTCAGACTAGTTTACGCATCCATGGAATCCTTACATGATAACTGGCGGCCTTCACTCCATGCGGGCCAACAGCCTCAAGTCTTAACGCGGCAATCGAACGATGATCCGCGAGGGTGGCTCGAAATGCATACTTCTCGTTTTCTGTTGGCGGTGGTCTTAAGTATTGGCCATACCTGCAGCATTCTTCGCGCACTCCGGAGATTTCTTGAATGATACGAGCGGCTGTATCCAACGACACTAATTGCTATTGATCCCGACGACTTGTGTGGCAGACATCGCTGGGCCGAACCATGCGACAAATATAGCCGGTAGATCGAAAAACCAAAAGATCCAAGAGGAGAACCCTAATGGCGACGAATGACCTAGTTAAGTGTGCCCATCTACCATGCAAGTGCCCCGTGCAAGCTGGCGACGAGTACTGCGGACAGGCTTGCAAGGAACCGGGATCCAAGGACGTAGAAATTGCGTGCCAGTGCGACCACGGGCCATCTCCGCTTACGGTCTGAATAGCGCTGCCCCTTAGTGCGAAGCCGCTCGCTCGCCCAGGAAGACTCTTGATTTATGAAGATGCGTCGTATCGGGTTCTTGATAGTCGCGGTCTTCAAATATCTGCCTGTGCTTGCAGGGGCGCAGTCACTCGCCGATTCAAGAGAGTCCTCGGCGGCTATTGCCGCCATGACTTCGATGCAACCGGCCTTAAGCTACACGCGTCCGACGCAGAAAACGAAGCTCCGCAATTATGTTTTCGACGCGTTCGGCCCCTATCCCATCGCTGGGGCCGCGTTTGCGGCGGGCATTGGTCAAGCGTACAACACACCTCCGGAGTGGAAGCAAGGCGCCGAGGGTTATGGCAAGCGATTCGGGTCCGCCTTCGGCATCGCGGCGGTCAGCACTACCACGCGCTATGGGCTGGCACAGGCGTTCAAGGAAGACACGCTGTATTACCGCTGTGAGTGCAAAGGCGTTTTTCCGCGGCTTGCGCCATGCCGTGATTTCGACCTTGACAGCACGCCGGGGCGAGGATGGCCACCGTGTTTTTTCTTTTCCCGCGCTCATTGCGCCGTATGCCGGGACCATGACCGCCGTCTATGCGTGGTATCCCGGCAGCTACAACGGCAAGGACGCACTCCGAATGGGCAACTACACCATGCTGGGATATGTGGGCGGGAACATCGCCATGGAATTTCTCTACCGAGGACCGCACTCCTTGCTTCCTCGCATGCACCTTAATAATGGCCGCGGGGCGCCGAGTTCGGGAACAAGTCCGGGATCAAAGCAATGATCACCGGCAGACATAAGTCCGGCAGCGGATATGGCCGTTCCGCTGCCGGCGGCCATTAGCCCTGCCTGTGTCTTCCACGGTTTCGACCAAGGGTCCGATCAACGAGTTTCTGGAATGGTTCGGCGATCTCGGAATATTTTTCTGGCAAGTGGTGCGGGCCGCGGTGACGCCGCCGTTTGAATTCCGCGAATTGTTTCGCCAACTCGACGAGATCGGATCAAAGTCTCTGCCGCTGGTCGCTTTGGCCGGCGCCGCTACCGGAGTTGTTCTCTCCTTGGAAGCCCGTTACAGCCTGACGCGATTTGGGGCGAAGTCGCTGCTGCCCGCCGCTATCGTGTTCTCAGTGATTCACGAGACCGGCCCGATCATCACCGGCCTGGTAGTGAGCGGCCGAGTGGGAGCGGGCATTGGCGCGGAGTTGGCGTCGATGAAAGTGACCGAGCAGATCGACGCCATCGAGGCATCCGCGGTAAACCCCTACCGGCTGCTGGCGGCGACCCGCATCCTGGCTTGCATCCTGATGCTGCCTTTGCTGACGCTCGCAGCGGACTTCTGCGGCTTGATCATGGGCTGGGTTACGCAGGCGCTGGTTGAGCCGCTGTCGCTACATCAGTTCATCAACAGCGGTTTTAAGGGCGCCGACTTCAATGATTTCCTGCCGCCCACGTTTAAGACCGCCGTGTTTGGCCTGATCATCGGGCTGATCGCGTGTTTTCAGGGAATGCGGACACAGGGAGGCGCAGCGGGCGTGGGCCGTGCAGCCACCAGTTCGGTGGTCTTGTCTTCGCTGTTCGTGATCCTGGCGGATGTCGTGCTGGTGAAACTCATCATCATATTTTTCCCGTGACCCGTTCTCCGATTTCCGATTAAACAGTTCGGCTAAAGCTCGCTAAACATATATGAACACAATCGATCAAATCCCGATTCAAGCCGCGATGAAGCAAGCGGAAGCCGAGGAAGACGGCAGTGCGCCGGTCATCGCCGTCGAGGACCTGCACAAATCCTTCGGAAGCCAAAGGGTCTTGAACGGGATTAGCCTGAGTGTGAAGCGCGGCGAGACCCTGGCGGTGCTGGGGCGCAGTGGCACCGGTAAGAGCGTATTGCTGCGGCTCATCATCGGCCTGGAGAAACCAGACTCGGGCTCGGTTCGCATCCATGGCCAAGACATCGCCGGCCTGGCTCTCGACCAGACTCGGCGAAATCAGGAAGAAGATGGGCTTTCTGTTTCAGCACGCCGCGCTTTACGATTCGCTGACCGTCGAGCAGAACGTGGCTTTTCCGCTGCAGCACCATAAGAAGAGATGTCGAAGTCTGAGCGGGCAGACCGGGTCAGCGAACTGCTCGCGGAAGTGGGAATGGAAGACGCCGCTGCAAAGATGCCTTCGGACATCTCGGGCGGCATGCAGAAACGAGTGGGGCTGGCACGCGCGCTGGCTTTGGAGCCGGATATTCTGCTGCTCGACGAACCCACCGCCGGTCTCGACCCCATCAGTTCCGGCGAGATCGATGATTTGGTTCTCAAGCTCCAGGAGGAACATCACATGGCATCCATCGTGGTAACTCACGATCTGCACAGCGCGAAGACCATTGCCGGCCGGCTGGCCCTGCTCAATGAGGGAAACGTCGTCATCGAAGGCAGCTTTGAAGAACTTGCAGAAAAGTGACATCGAGTTTGTCCGGGAATTTCTTAAGCATTCGTAGGAGAACATCATGTCGAGAGCGGCGCGGTTGGGAGCTTTCATCGTTGCGACGCTGGCAATTCTGGTGGCGGGCATCTTCGTCATCGGCGGCAAGCAGTATCTTTTCAGCTCCACCTACCAACTGAAAGCGCAATTCGATAACGTGGTGGGCCTGGACGCTGGAGCCGATGTGCGGGTGGGCGGAGTCCACAGCGGAACAGTGCGTGACATCGTGTTGCCCCACAAGCCGGGCGAAAAAGTCACGGTCGATCATGGATCTCGGCAAGTCGACGCACGAGATCATCAAGCAAGACTCCGTCGTCACAATCGAAACCGAGGGCTTGCTGGGCAACCAATATCTGGCGATCTCGTTTGGATCCGCCACGTCGGCCAATGTGCGGGATGGCGATACGCTCGCCAGCCAGCCGCCGCTCGAAATGTCAGACCTGCTCGCAAAGACGAGCGACATTCTGGACAGCAGCCAGCAAGCCATCCAGAACGCCACGCGCGCGACGGCAAATCTGGACTCAATCAGCGCCAAGATCGACGCGGGCCAAGGAACGGCGGGAGCGCTAGTCAACGATAAACAACTCTATACCAACCTCGAACAGACGACGAGCGCGATGCAAGACACCATGGTCCAGGCACAAGCTGGGGCTACCGACTTCCAGGAAAATATGGAAGCCCTGAAGCACAGCTTCTTCGTGCGCGGGTATTTCAAGAGCCGCGGTTACGAAGATTCGGCCGAGCTCGCCAAGAATGAGATTGAACGATTGCCACAAAGCGCACCGGCAAAGGAGTTTACCTTCTCGGCGAAGACAGCTCTTCGATAAGCAGGATTCGGCCAAGCTGAAGAACCAGAAATCTCTCAACGCCGGCGGCGAGTTCCTGGCCAATAACCAGTTTGGATTTGCTGTGGTCGTGGTATCTACCGGGATGGAGGGCGATACTCAGAAAGATTTGGTCTTAACGCGAAGCCCGGGCCATGGTTGTGCGCGAGTATCTGGTGGAGAACTTCGGATTCGACGATAGTCAACTGAAGACCTTGGGAATGGGCAAGCAGACGGAAACTAATTCGGATGCGGGCTGGGGATCGGTGCGGATTCCCATCTATCCACCGGGAAGCGAAATCCCGCCTGGCAAGGAAGTTCAGCCGAATATCTCCTCCAAATCCACGTTGCAGCCGCCGGTTCAGGTCGCGATTGACGGAACTGCGAAACCACAGTAGCTGAGTGACATAAGCGGAAGTAGGAACGCTGGTCATGAGAATAGTAGCTAAAAGCACAAACAGTTGCAGTGCTCACTATTGATCAGTAATGGCCCATTAGTACGGCCTACAATTTTGTTTAAGGCTGCCGCTGTTATCAGCTGAAAGCAAAGGCAACGAGTCAATTCCAGTCGCACCGAATCGCGTTGGAGTGACTTGCAGTTTGGAAACGAACGTGGTTCTGCACAACATCCGAGCGACTCTTCGCTTTTAACGAGTTCGAACTTGAATGGAGATAACAATGTTGAAACGTATTTTTGCCGTAACAATCCTGATAGCGTTTGCAAGTCTAACCGCTGTCGCCTCGGACCGCGAGGACGATGTCAATCGCACCCAGAAAGCTGCCCAAGTCTTCCAGGAGATCATGAATGCTCCAGATCAGGGCATTCCTTCGGACCTGCTTGGATCGGCGAAATGTATCGCCATCATTCCAGGGGATAAAAAGTTCGCCTTCGTATTCGGTGGCAGCTATGGCAGGGGAATAGCAACCTGTCGCACCGAGCATGGCTGGAGCGCTCCGATGTTTGTGGCTATCGATGGCGGGAGTGTGGGATATCAGATCGGCGGATCTTCCACTGACATCGTGATGCTCTTCATGAACGATCATGCCTTGCAGAGCCTGCTGAGCGACAAATTCAAACTTGGAGCGGATGCTTCTGTAGCGGCCGGGCCGGTGGGGCGAATTGCCGCCGCTGGCACCGATCTTAAATTGAATGCGGAGATTCTGTCCTACTCGCGCTCCAAAGGCATTTTTGCCGGGGTGAGCCTGGAGGGCGCCATAATGCAAGCCGACAAGAGTGGCGACAAAGCCATGTATGGCGACGAGGTAAACCGCCGTGAAATTCTTCACGGCAAAGTTGCGGTACCTGCATCGGCGCGTGCCCTGGTCGAGGAACTTGACGGATTCGCCCACGTAGCCAAGGCTGAATAGTGGCTCCTGACGAAAGCGCGATTGCAATGGTTTGGGCGATTGCTATGTACGGCAAGCGCCCGAACCTCGCTTCGCAGTCCAGAGCGAATGGACTACACCATTACACGGTCGAGTCACTGAAAAGAGGTTGTTGAAGTGAAAAGCTTTCTTCTTCAGCATGCGCGGAACCAGGAGCACAAACGTCGGTTCAGTGATAGGAAACTGTCCTCACGCACGGGGCACGACCAGCGATGACGCGTTTTGGACGAAACCGGCGGCGAAAGTACGACCGACAGTTGAGTGATAGTGAAAAAACAGCGAGCGGAATCGCGCGAACGGGTTAGATACCATTGACAAGGCTGTTGTAACCTACCGCTTCATACCCGCCGCACTCATCAAGATTGCTATAGTTTGAAGAAGCATAGGAAGAGGCAGAATCGCAGCGGCCCAGAGAGCACGCTGGGCGAAAGTGAAAGCAAAGGGCGAACACGCGAAACGTCGTCGCGGGAATAGCAGCCGCCAAATTGTCGGCGCCCTGTCTGCTTGGCTGTTAACCACTCTTCCGTTCGGGTGAGTGCTGTCATCCGCTCCCGTCCCCGTTGCCGCGCGGTGTCCCTCTACCCAGATTGCAACTGGTCAAGTTCCCTGCGGATTTCGTCTAGGCGATCCAGCCTGCGGTGGTACCGGCTCTCACTGCAAGGGTAGGTTTGCTTTCGTTCCAATACGCGATGTTGGCGGAATGGATGGCATCCATCTCCTCATGCAATGCCGCGACTCTTGCTTTCTTGGGATCGTTCTCCATAACCCATGCGCCCCTCATTGCATCGGCCATTTTTCGCACGAACTTTAGGTGAAAACTCCACCCGTCTTACTCGTTGAACCCGTCTGAAAAGGGATAGTTTTCCACAGGGCGGATGTTCATTCGTCACAGACAGCATCCATCCACGTAACTAATAATTGAGTATTCGTATGTTCGAACCTGGGTAAAGAGGCTGCATGGAGTCCCCAACCAGGGCAGCCTCAATTTTTATACCTGTTGCGCTGTCCCATCTCATTTTCAGGCGTCGTTCCTCTCCAATCAGAATCCACGCATGACGGGGATTATTATGGCGTTTGAACTACGCTATTAACAGCGGTGATTGAATGGAAGTGTTAAACTGCTTCTAACACAACGTACCGTCGCCCCACCCCAGAGGGGCGGTCTCTTGTGCAGGTCGACAGATCGTCGCTCAGGAGAAAACATTCATGGCTAGTCCCAACGCAATTCCGTGCTGGATATGCAACAAAGACGTTCCAATCAGGGAATGCAAATTCGATGAATTTGGAAAACCTGTTCATGAGGAGTGCTCCGTAGCACGGATTTCACTTCGGAACGCAACACAGCAACAACCAAGCCGTTTCCCATTGGTACTGCACCGTGAACCGAGCACTAGGCGAACAGGTCAAGGAATTACCTAGCCGTTATGCACGCCACCGAAAGGCGTAGGAACCTAAAAACATGACCTGACGGCCTCTGTGCGACTGGATCATGAATCGGATTTCTCTTACCGACCTCGCGAAGAACGAGCCAGTAAACCCGTTTACTGGAAAAAGAAGTACAAGTCCTGGCGTACGAGCTATACGAACAACGGGGAGAAACACGGCTTTGCTCTTCAGGACTGGCTACAGGAAGCCGAAGTTTTGGCTCGGTTGCCCAAGCCCCTCCACTAGTGCGGTTCGCCCCCAGCGGCAATTCCTATCTCGCCCGTCTGTCCGTCCCAGTTGGCGATAACATTCCGTGGGTGTTGAAAAAGTCACTGAGATTAGCGGGTGCGATTTAGCGAAAGCATGGTAAGACCTGAACATGCTTTGCTGGATTTCCATCTTGGGAGGCCTGCTGATCATGATGGGGCAACACGACCGCTCTGAAGCGCTGTTCTATTTCTTTCGCCTGGAAGATCAGGTTCCTGAGACCCACCTGCTGCGGCTGATCGAAAAGCACATCAGCTTTGCCTTTGTGCGGGAAAAGCTGAGAGAGAGTTACAGCGATACTGGCCGTCCTTCCATCGATCCCGAGCTTCTGTTGCGCATTCTGCTCATTGGGTATTTGTACGGCATTACCAGCGAACGCAAACTGGTGGAGGAACTGCGCATGCATCTGGCGTGGCGCTGGTTCACCGGTCTGGGCTTCGATCAGGAGATTCCGCATCACTCCACGTTCTCGAAAAACCGGCACGGACGGTTTCAGGAATCGAAGCTGTTCGAGGAACTGTTTGAGCAGATCGTGCGCCAGTGTGTGGAAGTGGGATTGGTGCAGGGCAAGCACTTGTCGGTCGATGGCAGTTTCATCGAGGCGAATGCGGCGAAGGAGAGTCGTATTCCGCGCGAGCAGTTGGCGGATGTTGCACTGGTCAGTCACACGGTGCGGCAGTACTTAGTGGAACTGGAACAGCAGAACCTGGTGGAAGAACCGGTGCACGAGCAGGATCAGGTATCGACCACAGATCCCGATTCCACTTACGCCACTAAGGGCGGCACGCCGGCTCGGCTGGGGTACTACGACAACTATCTGGTCGACAATCACAGTTGCGTAATCGTGGGAGTACAAGCGACGGCGGCACGGATGAGTCAGGAAACGGTGGCCGCGCAGGACATGCTCACTCGTTTCACTCAGTGGCAAGGTCGAGAGCCGGAATCGGTGGCGGCCGATACGACATACGGGAACGGGGAGTTCTTGCACTGGTTGGCGGATCGGAGCATCACTCCCTATATGCGAACCCGCGACAGTATCCACAGAAAGAACAGTCCGTTCTACGGTCCCGAGCGGTTCACGTATCAACCCGAAAGCAACAGCTATCGCTGTCCTGCGGGGCAGCAACTCAACTACGGTGGTCGCAACCAGCGGAACCGCACCTATGCCTACATCGGGACTCGCAAACGGTGCGGTGCGTGTGCGCTCAAAGCCCAATGCACCAGCGGGGCGTTTCGTTTTCTTGCCATCCACATGGACGAACCCGCCCGACAACGCGCACGCGAGTTCGCCAACACGCCCGAGTTCGCAAAGGCACAGCGGGAAAGAAAGAAGGTGGAAGCCCTGTTCGCGGAACTTAAGAATCAGATCGGACTGCGTCGCCTCCGTCTGCGGAGATTACGGTTTGTGCGGGAGCAGTTCTTCCTGGCGGCGGCTGCGCAGAACATTAAGCGACTCGTGCGGTTCCTCTACAACCAACCGACCACACCCGCTCTGCCCGCCACCACTTAGCCGAACGGAGAGAAAAAACTCGGCAGGCATTTACTCGCAGCCGAAAAGACCTTCGGTTGACGGACTTTTTCAACACCCACATTCCCATTTCACTCATTGAGCACGGTCCACCCGGGGTTTACTGTTCGATCGCGCGTCAATGTGCTTTTGGTCCTGTTGGATATTTCTTCGGTAGGGCCTTGATGATGTCGTCGGGAGGATTGCCGCCCTTGCACGTCGGATGTCCAAAGCCACTGGGGCTGTTGTTGTTCGACCAGTCAAGAATCATGTTGTCGTTGTGATCGGGAGAGGGACCCATGGGTACGGCATCGAGCTGTAACTGATGACGTACCTTCCAAGCCATGATGTGGTCGGCGCATGAAGTATCGCCGCTCAATCCAAGTCCACCCACAATTTTTCCTTTCGAGTCATACAGAGGCAAGCCGCCGCCGAAGACGATTACGCCTCCAATCGGCTTTCCGACCATGGGGTCGTCGGGTGTTCCAAATGATGGTGCGGGGCCGAAGACAGCTTGCGCATTCGGAGGCGCGCTCGTGGTGAGGCTGTAAAGGCTCTGACCGGGCTGCGAGGCCGCGAAGACATTGGCAGTTGAAAGAGCATAGTCCGACGAACTGAGGGCGTTTGCCGTATTGGCTTTCTCGGCGGCGATGGCCCGACTGCCGGGCCATTGCTGTCCACGATCGTTGCCACTGAAAACCACGGCACACACAATGCCATCGCGGTTTACGGTAACTGCCCACTCCTGATTGCCCAGACCGCTGTTGCCGGTGGCTCCCTCTTTGATCACAGACTGCAATACGCTACGTAATTTAGTGTGATCGGGTAATGAAGAGCAGTCGGGTTTGGATTGTCCCAGGGCCGGGAGCGTTATCAGGAGCGCGAAAAAAGAAAGCGCGAGCTTTTCGAGGCTAATCATCGGAGAACGTGACATGTGAAACCTTTCTTCATTATTTATTTAAGCTGTCGCAAGTAGGCGACTAAGTCGCGCAACTGCTGACCGTCAAATTGTGTGAGGTTAGGCATGGCCGCCTCGGGCTTGAGAGATTGAGCGTGAGTGACCCAGGCTTCGAGATAGGCGTCATTGTCCGGATAAGAGTTGGCCGCGATGTTCATGCGGCTGGCAATGTGCGTCAAATCCGGCGCGACGCGTCCGCCGGCCAACGTGCCGCGTACTTGATGACACATGGAACATGGTCCGGCCATGAAGATTTGTTCGCCGCGCCGGGCCGCATCGGTTGCCGGCTCGGCGCCGGGCTGCAACTGGCCTCGCACCCACGCATCATAATCAGAGGGCTGCTGCGCCACGACCAGCAGCCTCATGTGAGCATGCTGGGCACCGCAGTATTGGGAACAAGTGCCGGTATAGACGCCTTCCTGATCGGCCTGTATGCGGATGAAGTTGGGATGGCCCGGGATCAGATCGACCTTGCCGTGGAGCGTGGGCACCCAGAATGAGTGGATGACGTCGAGCGAACGCAATTCGATATCTACAGGCTGGCCAACCGGAATGTGGATCTCGTTGGCTGTGGTAAAGCGATGCGCGGGGGAGCCAAGGTATTGAACTTCCCACCACCATTGTCGGCCGATAATTGCAATGGTGGGATGCAGGTCATGATGATGACTGTCATGGACTGGGAAACTAGCCATCAATTTCAAACCCAGAATGAAGAGCACGCAGAGCACGCTCAGCGGAAATGCGAGGCCGCCCCAGGCGACCCAGCCCTGGCCCCCGCCGACGTCGACGGGTTCATGCTCGGCGAGGCTGCCGCGCCGGCGCGATATTGCCCACGTAATCAAGATCCACATGAGCGCGGTAATGGCAAGGAACAGGATCAGCATTAACCACGACATCTGAGCAATCTTGTCGGCCGCTGGACCTCTCGGATATAGCGTGGACTGCGGTCTCTGGCATCCCGAGAGGATTAACAACGATGCTAGGGCGAAGGCTCGTCTCATGAGCTAATCCTTGTGCATCGCCGGGGTGGGATGAGTGATGGCGGGGGGCGCAACTTCCTCGTGAGCTGGTACTTGCGGCGGCTCCGGTTCGGAAGATGTTCGCATTGACTTGATGTACGCCACCAGCTTCCAGATTTGGTCTTCGGGAATTTTCGTGCCCCACGATGGCATGCCCTCACCGCGGCCTTCCGCGATCGAGTCAAAAATCTGATCGTCACGATCACCGTAAAGCCATACCTTGTCCCGCAGACTCGGCCCCATACCGCCGCCTGCGTGGCCCCCATGGCATCCGGAGCAGTTGTACCAGTTAAAGAGCTTGCGTCCTTCCTGCAGGGCTACAGGATCGTTGACAAAGGGATTGGTAGCGAATGTGGCATTCCGCGCTCCGCCGGGAATCGGACCCACGGCAGTTCCATGTGTCGGCAGAGAAACTGGGGATGTGCTGGGCGACGAGTACCTCTGACATCCCGCAGCACCCAGCAGTAGAACACTAATGATGAGAATGGCCTGCTTTTGCATTTTGTTACACCTCATTCGCACGTGATCCCCCGCGTGCTCAGCAGAGGCACCGCATATGAGTCCAGTAATTGGCGAATCTCGGAGCGGTGGCGAACAATGAATTGGTTCAGCTTGTCTCGCAGTGCCTCATTGCCGGGTCGAACTCCCATGGAAATATCGAAGGACAGCGGCAGTTGGCGATCTGCGGGAGCTGCGCATACTGGTGTGGTCACTAGTGGCGCGGAAGAATGTCTCGCAAAATACCCCCCCAGCGGCCCCCAGACGACAGCTACATCAATCGCTCCGTTGGCCACAGCCTGAACAATATCTGCGCCCGGATTTTGTTCCGAAAGTTTGCCGAAAATGCTGTAACCATCCAGGTTGCGCACCAAGCCCCTCTTGATAAGAGCGGTGGTAGTCGGCATGGCCTCATCGTTTTCACCGGTCACATGAACGCCGATCCGCAGATCTTTCAAACGCGGATCGTCGAAGGACTCAATCCGAAGATTGCGATCCTGGCGCGATACGAACACGTACGTCGAACGAAAGTACGGGATTGTCGTACTCGCGACGTCGATTCCAGACGGAACCTCCATCACCACGTCGCAAACCCCAGCCTGCAAAGTGTTGCGGAAAAACTTGTGGCGTTGCGGAAACCAGAAGTAAGAGACGTTCATGCCGAGATCACTGGCCGCCAGTTTTGCCAGAGCGTTCTCAAAGCCCTGTTGCTGCTGGTTGGAGTAAGGCAGGTTATTTGGATCGGCACAAACACGCAGTTCCGTAGTAGCCGCCAAGACCGGCAACGCACAGAAAAATAAAAGTGCCGCCAGCTTCCTAATAGCCGAAGACATAGACCGCCCCTCCGGGATTCGTCATCTGCTTGATCTTTTTCATGGCTCCTACCACGCCGAGCGCTGCATAATCGTCGTCGGTCGACACGCTGGGCAAAGCGACAGCTCCCATCCAGCCTCCGATGCCGACGTAGATCGCGACGTATTGCTTGCCGTCGGGTCCGATGAAGGTCATGGGATTTCCAATGATTCCTGAGGTCAGCTTCTGCTGCCAGAGCAGGCTGCCATTGCGCGCGTCCACTGCCCTGAACCAGCCATCCATGGTTCCGTAAAACACGACATCCCCGGCGGTTGCGAGCACCCCGCTGTACACAGGAAGATCGGTTTCTTTGATGCCCCAGACTTTCTTGGCATTGGCAACATCCCAGGCGATCAATTCGCCCTGGTATCCCCCGGGGCCTGGGTACATGCGCACACTGGCTCCCAAATA
This sequence comes from uncultured Acidobacteriaceae bacterium, assembly GCA_963801885.1. Classification (GTDB taxonomy): domain Bacteria; phylum Acidobacteriota; class Terriglobia; order Terriglobales; family Acidobacteriaceae; genus Sulfotelmatobacter. The sequence continues at coordinate 36,272 of CAWDGL010000004.1, read as the reverse complement.
AGGAGTGCCGGCAATGTAATTGACGTCTTCACCGGAGTAGTCCATGCAAGTGTTATGGGCTGGGATATATAGGTAGCCGGTTTTCGGCGAGAACGACGACGGCACAAATTCTTTACCGCCGGTGGAAGATGGGCAAACTCCGCGGGCGTAGTGGTTGGTATGCGGACGCTTGTCCGGGTCTTCCATGGGAAGGCCGGTTTTCAAATCAAAACCTTTTGCCCAGGTAACGGGAACAAAATTCTCCGCCGAAAGCACCTCGCCGGTTTCTCTGTCCATCACGAACATGAAGCCAGTGCGTCCCGGATGAAGCAGTAATTTTCGCGTCTTTCCCTGCCAAGGCATATCGACGAGAACGTTCTCCATGATCTCGTCGTAGTCCCAGCCGTCGTGCGGCTCAATCTGGTAGGCCCACTTTGCGGCTCCCGTTTCCGGGTTGCGTGCCCAAATGGTGACCGACCATTTGTTGTCGCCAGGACGCATGTCATCGTTCCAGACGCCCGGATTGCCCGTGCCGTAGTAGATGAGATTGAGTTCGGGATCGTAGGAGATCCAGCCCCAGATCGTTCCACCGCCCATGTGCCATTGATCCGGCGTCCACGAACTCACGCCCAAATCTTTGCCCTGATCTTTGGGATAAAAAGGCTTGAAGTCGGCCCCAATCAGAGCATCTTTATCGGGGCCGCTGTTGTAAGCACGCCACAGGATTTTGCCGGATTTCAAATCAAGGGCTGTAAGCTTTCCGCGCACTCCTAATTCGCCGCCGCTATCTCCAACTAGCACCACGTTCTTTACGACAATCGGAGCCATGGTGACGGTTTCACCAAGATCTTCATCTCCCACACTCGTCTTCCAAACCAGAGTTCCTTTTTCCGCGTCCACCGCGATCGTGTTGTCGTCGAGCGTGTTGTAAATAATTTTTCCATCGGCGTAACTGGCGCCACGATTGACCACATCGCAACATGCGATTCCCTGCGAGCGCACGTCCGGGTTTGGCTCAAACTTCCACTTCATGGGATAACCAGGCTTGGTCAAATCGAGTGCGATCAAGTAGTTGGGAAATGGCGTAACCATATAAAGCGTTTTATTAACTACCAGCGGGCCGCCCTCATGCCCATGTGGAATCCCATCAGCCATCATGCCGACAATATGAAGATTCTTGACATTGCCGGTGTTGATCTGTGAAAGAGGACTAAAACGCGTGTTTGCGTAGTCGCCGGCAGGCATAGTCCAATCGCCTGTCGGAAGCGGGCTGACGAGATGAATTCCCGGCTGTGAGCCGGGAACATCGGTGGCGCTGGGAGCATTCTGTCCCCATACTGCGGCCACCATGAAAATCGTGAACAGCATGGAATGGAAAACGCGCATCATCGCTTTTGCTCCGATCCTTTCCTCATCGTCACCGCAGCGTGTATAAATACGCAGCTGCGTCGCGTGCTTGCTGGTCATCAAGACCCAGGTTCGGCATGGCCGTGCCCGATTCCACGCCAGGTGGATTCTCGATCCAGCGGATCAAGTTGTCAGGCGTGTTCGGAAGTTCGCCGGCGATCATGGTGCGGCGACTGAAGGAACTCAGCGGCGGCCCCAGTTCGCCGTTCGCGGCATGAATTCCCGGGATCGTGTGGCATGCACCGCAACCTGCAGACTGGATTACTTTCCTGCCATCCCGCGCATTCCCTCTGGTAGCCACACGATAGGGCGAAGTCGCGTGCCCACCGGTGCAACCTACCAGCAGCACAAGGGGAAATGCCGCAGCCAATAACAGGTGCACCTTCATTTGGCCCTCACACAAAGATCGATAATGGCTAGGGGAATGCCCAACCAGATGATTCCGACCCCAAGCGTGAAACTGACAAACACTCCAATCAGCGCCATATACTCTTCGCGCCCTCGGCCCTCGGCGTTGGCGAGACTTGTGCCGCGAGAAAGTTCGCGCCAGTTACGAAACGACACCGCGCCTGCCGCAATCGCCGTTGCCAAAAGCAAGAGCGTGACCACCAGGAAAAGTAGCTTCACTCCTGGCGCGAAATGGGCTCCGCCGTACTGCTCCTCGCCGAGACAAGCCTGCCATGTGATAACGAGATCGATAATCCCCAGCGCAATCCAGGATGCGGCAGAACCCGCCAGGCCGAACCACAGCCGCGCAGGCGATACATATGGCCGAGTTGGAGCCTGATCGTTCATACGGTCACAAATGCGGTCCTACGTAAAGAATCCCAACCACAAAAATCCAAACCACATCCACGAAATGCCAATACATCGCGGCCACGTGATAAGGACGATAGGGTGCCTCAGCCGCGGGCGCGTACCGCGGAAGAAACAGCACATAAACCAAGATCAGCAATCCAACAATCACGTGAGCAGCGTGAAAGGAGACGATCGTGTAAAAGATGGAACCGTAGGAGTCAGTGGCAGGCGTAAGAGTTTGCCAATGCTCGCGATAATCAAGAGCCGACAATGTTAGAAAGACCAGTCCGATCAAGATGGTTAGCGCCAGTGCGATGCGGCCCGCTGCATATCGCTGCTCTTTCACTCGCCGCTCGCCCCAATGCAGGACAAGGCTGCTGAAAATCAGCACAGCCAGCATCGGCAATGCATAGTGGAGCTTGGGCAGTTCTTCGATTCTCCAACGGTCTTTATTGCTGCCCAGCATGAAGTAGCTGGCAAACAGAGCGATAAACAGAAACCCTTCCGTCAGGATGGTGCACATCATTCCGTATGTTCCCCGCTCGGTTTCGAGGGGAACCGGAATTGAACGAACAGGAGCCACCGTGGTGCTCATGCCAGTTTCTCCTCCGGTTTGGGCCACAGCCAGTAATAGCCTGCGAACAATGTGCTCACCACTCCGGCCAGAGCGACCCACATCCATTGAAAAACCAGAGCAAGAAATAGCAGCATAAGAGCGAGTGCAACCAGAAGCGGCGAGATCGTATCCTCCGGCATTTTCATGATCGACTGAGGCTCGGCATCCAGCCATGTAGTCGAGAGAGTTTCGCGGCCTTGGTCGAAGACCCGTTCATTATCCGGGTCATATTCTTCATCGTGGTCGTCCCACAGGGGATGACGAGAAACGACGGTCGGAATATGGACGGTTGCGTAAGGAGCTGGCGGAGAATCGGTCTCCCATTCGAGCGAGTCAGCGTTCCACGGATTTTTGCCGGCGGTCTCCCCGGTGCGCAGGCTTTGAAAGAAGTTGATAATGCTGAGCAGAATACCGACGCCGAAGATGAACGCCCCGATGGTCGCTGTCATATTCAGACCATCCAAACCGAGACCCGCGGGATATGTATAGATGCGGCGCGGCATACCGCCCAGCCCCGCCAGATGCATGGGGAAGAAGGCGAGGTTGAAGCCGATGAACATCACCCAGAAGCTCCATTTACCCAGTCGCTCATTGAGCATTCGTCCGGTCATCTTGGGCAGCCAGTAATGAAACGCAGCGAATACCGGGAATACATTGGCGCCGATTAAGACGTAATGCAGGTGAGCGACGACGAAATAGGTGTCGTGTACCTGCCAATCGACCGGAATGATGGCCGTGAAAATTCCGTTCAGTCCGCCAATGACAAGAAGCGCAAGAAAACCCATCGCGAAGTGCATGGCTGCCGTGGCAACCGGCCGTCCTTTCCAGATGGTTGCGATCCAGCAGAAGACCTGCACAGCGCTGAAGATCGAAATCGTCATGCTGCCGGCGCTGAAAAAACTCATCGCCATATCCGACATGCCGACGGCGAACATGTGATGCAGCCAGACTCCGAAGCCAACAATGCCCGTCAACACGGTCGAAATAGCAACATAGGGATAACCGACTATCGGACGCCGTGAAAAGACAGGAATGATCATCGACGCCATTCCGGTCGCGGGTAAAAACACCACGTAGACCCACGGGTGTCCAAAGAACCAGAACAACTGTTGCCACAGCAGCGGCTCACCGCCCAGACGCGTATCGAAGAAATGCGTTCCCCAGCGCCGGTCAAGTTCAAGGAATACGCAGTCCACGGTGAGCGCAGGCAGAGACATCAGAATCGCGAAAGAGATTGTCAGCGTGCTGTATAAGAACAGCGGCATGCGGCTGATCGTCATGCCAGGAGCGCGCAGTCGAAAGATCGAAACTATGAAATTGATCGCGCCAACCGTCGTGGAAATGGTAAGGAAAATCAGAGCAAGGCAGTAGAAGTCCATGCCGTAGCCCGGCGAATAACGAATACTGGTGTACGGGGCGTAGGCAAACCAGCCGCCGTGCGGCGACTGTCCGATAAATGCACTGATGTAGAGCAAGACACCCGACAACACAAAGGTCCAGTAAGAGAAGGCATTCAGGCGGGGAAATGCCATGTCACGAGCGCCAATCATTAACGGAATCAAGTAATTTGCGAAGCCGGAGAGTATAGGCGAGGCATACCAGAAAATCATGGTCATGCCATGCATAGTGAAAAGCTGGTTATACGCTTCCGGGGTGAGCCAGGACTGATCCGACTGTGCCAACTGAATGCGCATGATCAGAGCCTCGACGCCGCCAATAATCAGAAAGATGAATGCAGTCGCAAGATATCGATGTCCGATTTCTTTGTGATCGACGGTGGAGAACCAGCCATAAACGGTCTTGGGAGTTTCCCAGATTTTTTCCAGGCGCTGCTCAACAGCGGTCGTGCTGGCGTTCATGGGTCTTTCTCTGCCCTGTTGGTTTCTCGCCCTTTCCGATTTAGAAAGGGCTAAAGACGCAGTACAGATGTCAGGGAAATAAAAAGGGATGCTACGGAATGAAAAGGGACGTTTGCTATAGCAAATCTGCCAGGCGAAATGCTGGGTGCGGATTTAAGCAGTAAATCGATCGCGCGCAAGAGCCATGCGCATGGTCTCCGCTTGCTTGGCCGCGTCGCAGACCCGATCGCATAAGGAGATCAGCACCTGCCAGTCGGCATCCCCTAAGGCCGATCGCAATCGGCGTTGTGCCGACTCCCATAGCAAGGAAGTGGATGCTAACACCGCGTGACCTGCCGGAGTCAGCGAATAAAACCGGCTTCCTCTCGCAGCAACGCGCAACGCGATGAATCCCCTTCTTCGCAGGCCGGAAAGCCTTCGCGATAGCGTAGCGGACGATACCGCAAGTTGTTCAGCCAGCTGTTGCTGCGAAATCTCGCTGGTTGCAGCAATGGACTGAAGCAGCACGTACTGAGTTGCTCTCAGGCCGCAGGTCGCGAGTACAAAATTGTAGAGCTTCGAGATTGACCGATCAGCTCGCCGTACCTGGGCTAGAGCGGAATCTTTCATCTGCACTCCCCGGAATATAACATAAATGCATATCGTTGGCGTTAGGTTCTTCCGAGGAAACATTTAGCGTGCTCTACCGCACGGAGTCAAATGACAGCATCGCTTTGTGTCTATTACGCATCACAATGCCGTGCGATCCCCGGGGTTGCGCAACTGTCCGGCGGCGACGGGTTTGGCGGAGTATGAGTAACAAGATGACCAGACAACTAATTGTTTGGGTATAGGTTCTGGGGTTGTGACGTGAAGAATATCAAGAAAACTTTCTTGCGATCATGGCTCAGCCTTCCAATTTTCTATGTCTTTTGGATTGCCTTCGTGGGCACCTTCGCCTTTCACGAACTCCTGCTCGGGGTTATCGCGACGTTGGTGGCGACTTTGGGAGTTCTCATCATCAACCGGCGGTATCCGGCCAAGTTTTCGCCTGGGTTCCATGAAGTCCTTTCGTTATGGTGCATCCCTTGGTATTTAGCCTCGGATACCTGGAAAATCATGGCCGTTGCAGGGAAAGATCTACTTGGCGTTAAGCGCGCCGCATCGCTCTTCCGTACCGTGCAATTCGACGCCGGAACAGAAGACGACACAACGGCTGTCGCCCGTCGTGTGCTCGCGGTTGTTTACACGACAATAACTCCCAACACTATCGTGCTCGGGATAAATGCGAATGATCAGAAAATGCTGTTACACGAATTGCTAAGCAGCCCACTTCCGAAAATGACGAGGGATCTAGGAGCGCGAGCATGAATATCTGGGAATTGTCGGCGCAAGTCATGATGTTTGGCCTCGTACCGTTGGTTTGGAGCGCGATGAGGGGAGACTCACGGCACCGCTTAGTCTCTTTTTATATGGTGGGCATCGTGGTTACGCTGCTGATGATGTTGCTCACCATTGCTTTCAACCGCATGCCGATGATGGACCTGGCGATTGCTATGGCTTTAATGTCGTTCGGCGGGGGCATTGTATTTGCTCATTTCCTCGCGCGGCTTCTGCGATGAAGGCCATTGCCATCGAAGTGCTGCTCGGGGCTGCGGTGCTGGTCACATTGTTGTCTGTCCTGGGAATGATACGCATGCGCGACCCTTACCAGCGAATGCATTACCTCGGGCCTCCGGCTTCGCTCAGCGCCGCCTTTATTACACTTGCGATTTTTCTTCAGCGCGGATTCAAACCGGAAGCATGTAAAGCTTTTTTCGCAACTTTGGTACTGATTTGTATGAACAGCGTGGTGACGCATGCGGCGGCGCGCGCCTTCCGCATCGCGGAGGTGGAGGACTGGCATCCCGGCAATGAAGAAGTCCCAATCAAGCCCAGCGACAAGATGATTCCGGAGAAGAATTCATGAGATTGTTGCAGTGGATGATTCTTCTGCTCGTGGCTGTAGGAGCTCCGGGCGTGGTGTTGAGCCGCAATCCTAAAGAACAGGTCGTGACCCTCAGCGTCTACGGACTGCTCTGCGGCCTGATGTTCTTCATCTTTCAAGCACCGGACGTCGCGCTTTCGCAGATCACGATCGGCGCGGTTATGCTGCCGTTGATGATCATGCTCGTGCTCACGAAAATGCGCCGCCAGAACATCCGCCGAGAACGCGAGGCAAAGAAATGACCTCGCGAGTACGTACCGTTATCTTTCTAATCTCTGCGGTGGGTCTCGCGTCGCTTCTAGGATGGGGGTTCCACGATCTGCCACCGCTGGGCGATTATCGCGGTCCCTACGGAGATGTGGTGGCAAAAGTCGTTGTGTATGAACGGAACACAACTGACGTGGTCAATGCCATCACTTATGACTATCGCGGATTCGACACACTGGTGGAGGAGTTCATTCTGTTTACTGCGGTCTTGGGAGTGCTGTTACTCTTTCGTCCCACTGGCCAAAAGGACGCGACCGCAAAAAAACGGAAGCGAATCGAAGACGAGTTGCCCATCTCCGATACCCTACGCGTGGGCATGCAGGCCGTCGCGGGAATTATGATCGTTTTCGGCATATACATCGCCACTCACGGGCAACTCACCCCGGGCGGCGGTTTCCAGGGCGGGGTCATTCTCGCCTCTGTCCCGCTCGTGGTGTACCTGTCGGGCAACGTGGCAACGTTCGAGAGGATCGTTTCCAGTCCGCTCGTCAAACTGGCTGAGGCAGGCGGAGCCGCGGGGTACGTGATCATCGGAACCGCCGCCTTGTTTTTCGGTACGCACTTTCTCACCAACTTTATTCCGCTCGGGACCACGGGTGATCCGTTTTCTTCGGGAACGATCGCGCTCATTAGCCTTTCAGTGGGTATGGAAGTTGCAGGCGGATTTGTCCTGCTGATGCAGAGCTACCTGCGAGAAGTGATCGAAGAGCGGAGGGAAAAATAATCGCTATGCTCAACTATTTGCCTTATGTAGTAGCCGCCTGGATTTTTCTGTGGGGGCTCTGCGGCGTAGTCACCAGCAAGAACCTGGTACATCAGGTCGTGTGTCTGGCAGTTCTTCAAACGTCGACTTATGTACTGCTGCTGGCCATTGGATACAAGACAGGCGGCACTGCACCGGTTTTCGCCGACGTCCCCGTAGGCACGGCCGTTGTGGATCCCCTCGTGCAGGCCCTCATGCTGACCGACATCGTGGTCGAAGCCACGGTGATGGCCCTGTTGCTCTCCATGGTCGTCAAGGCGAATGAGCTGGCGGGAACTGTTGATCCTGAAGACTTGAAGATTCTGACTGGCTAAACTGACCCACAGATCCGCCCCATGACGATCACCACGTTTATTCCGCTGCCTATTGCGATGCCGCTGCTCACGGCGGCTTTCATCGCTTTGAGCGGAGAGTGGATGGGCCGGCGGGCGTCCGACATATTGGCGATCGCCACGGCTACCGCCAGCACTGTGCTCACGGTTCTCATTCTGCGTGGTGTCTGGCTTCAGCCGCAGGTTTATTGGTTCGGCAATTGGTGGCCGCGCAGTGGAGGCGTCGTACTTGGCGTCTGCTTTACAGTGGATGCGATCGGCGCCGCATTGGCGGTGCTCACGGCTCTGCTAACCACGGCTGGGCTGATCTTTTCCTGGAGAATTTTCGAAGACAATGAAAATCACTTCCAGCCCTTGATGTTGATCTTCATGGCGGCAATGTGTGGATTCACCTACTCGGGCGATCTGTTTAATCTATTCGTTTTCTTCGAACTGATGAGCGTATCGGCGTTTGCGCTGTGCGGGCTTAAGACGCTTGAGCCTGCTCCCTTGCAAGGCGCCTACAATTTTGCCGTGGTGAATACTGTGGGAGCGTTCATGATTCTTATCGGAATCGCGCTCCTATACGCGCGTACCGGCGCTCTGAACTTCGCCCAGATTGGCAGGTCGCTTGGCACGCACGCCGACGCGCTGATCCTGCTTTCCTTCCTCGTGATCTCGATCGGTTATATGGTCAAAGCCGCCATTGTTCCGTTTCATTTCTGGCTGGCGGATGCGCACGCAGTAGCGCCAAGTCCGGTGTGCGTGCTCTTTTCGGGAGTAATGGTAGAACTAGGCATTTATGCGGTCGCCCGCGTGTACTGGACGATGTTTTCTGGCACGCTGGCCACGCACTCGCACGAGCTCCGCACGATCTTTCTTGTCGTTGCCGCGATTACAGGGGTAGTCGGAGGATTGATGTGTTATGCCGAACATCATCTCAAGCGGCTTCTCGCTTTTTCAACCATAGCTCACGCGGGCCTTATGCTGGCTGGATTTGCATTGCTTGCGCCGAAAGCACTGGCAGGTTTCGTTGTCTACGCGCTCTCGCATGGCTTTATCAAAGCCGGCCTATTTCTCTGCGCCGGCCTTGTGCTGCATCGCTTGCGACGGATCGGAGAAAATCATCTGCACGGCTGCGGCCGAGGAATGTGGTTTACCGCCTCATTGTTCATCCTTGGAGCCTGGGGTCTGGCCGGAGTTGCGCCGTTTGGCACTTTACTCGGCGAGAGCATGATTTCGGATGCTGCGAAAGAATTTCACCAAGGCTGGCTGATTTATTTGTTTATGTTTGTCGAAATCATCACTGCTGCTGCCGTGCTGCGCGTTACTTTCAGAGTCTTCTTTGGTTGGGGCGATCCTGCCCCGGCGGATAAATCTTCTCAAGTCGAAGAGAGTCCGGAGACCGATCAGCAGCAGGAATATACGCTGGCGGCCATGTTTCTTCCCGCAGCATTCCTAATCCTGGCGGGAATCATCATCACAGCGATTCCTCAATTGCGGAGCACGACCGAGGCTGCGGCTAATCTGTTCACGAATCAGTTCGCCAATGCTCACATGGTTCTGGATAATGCGGAACCTGCGGCCCCGGCCTTGCCGCAGCAGGCCGCGCTTACTTCATCGGTTGTGCGATCAAGCATTGCGGGAGTGCTGGCGCTGTTGTTGGCTCTGGGTACGGTCTTCCGCAAGCGTTTCCCGTGGGCGTTGGGTTTTACGAGCCGTCTGGAGCGCGGAAACTCCACTCTCAGGAAGCTGCATAGTGGGCATCCGGGCGATTATGTGGCGTGGCTTACCTTCGGCTCCGCAATGCTTGGCGGGATATTCGTCATATTTTTACGCTAACCCTGCCATCGAACTTACGGCGCCGCACCCTCGCGCTGTTCATGAGTTTCCGTTGTCTAAGTGGTCTAGGATGTTTTTTTAGCCGATAAACGGACGTCGCTCGCTATGTCAGCAGGTCCAGTCCTCTCGGAAGTTTCCAGCCTGATCGGCGGAAAGCCCACGACGTCGTAAGTGCTGGAGGCGATGCCGATTTTCGCGTCTTCGAGTCCTGACAAAATCTCGCGACTGATGCGATCTTTCAGACCCCGAATATCGTGGTTGCGACAGAGAAATCGCACCGACAGCTCTACCCAGTTGTCGGTGATCCGCAGATAAACCCGTGGCCGGATGTCGGGAGCTTCGATGAAAAAGGACCTCCTCATGCGATCAAGCTCCGGTTGAGCCAGGTTCGCAATGTCTTCGGTATTGCGTTGCACAACCTCGAGGATGATTTGTTCCGCACGGTTTCTGTCGTCCTTGAAAGAGATGGGCAGCTGCATCTCTTCCCAGATGTAAGGAAAATCGCGGCTGTAGTTGTAGACCGGCTCTTCGAAAATGCGGGCATTGGAGATGGTGACAATGCGGCCGGAGTATTGCCGGCTGCGAACCCACATGCCTGGGTCCTCACTTTGAACGGCGGGCGGCTCGCCCATTTCCATGATGACTGTCTGGATGAAGTTAAGCGCGATAACATCGCCACGCACGTTTCCCATGCTGATGCGGTCACCCACGTTGAAGGTCTTGCCCCGCAGTATTACGAAGTAACCGGCGAAACTGGTGATGACTTTTTGCAGCGCAAAGGCAAGGCCGGCCGCAACCAATCCGGCGCCCGTGGCAAGACGCGCTGGATTGTCGAACCAGACAGATATGAATCCGGTTACGCCCAGCACAAAGGTGATGAGGCTGATTGCCTGCCGAGTCCAGAAGGCGACACGTTGGCGCTTTCCGCCGACCTGGTTCGCGAGAAAACGCAAGGCCTTGCTGAGCAGATAAAGTATCAGGAAGAAGACAAGAGTCAGGACGAGCTTCCGCCCGTTCGCTTCGTTGAATCCTAAAAGCCTGATTCCGGCAACTTCTAGCGTGTGGTCGGATCCAACGAGAGAAAAGATGGGGCCTATCACGTTCATCGGTGTACCGCATCGACCTAATAACACCCTTAGGATGCGGTTTTTGCCCCAGTGGGTAGATGTTCTATTTCGCACCGCAGCAAGACCCTTCCGTTCGTGACGCGACATGAGCACAGGATCGTGCTCTCGCCGATGAACTCCGGCAATTGGTTTACCAGTGCCCTGTTCGCCAGAGACAACACCTTGAGAGGCCGCCAGCACACCGTTTGCGGGAGTCTCTCGGTCTGGCCCGCCGGATGTCGGATACAGTGTTGGATTCGCCGACGTGTCCTTCCATGCTTTGATTGCGGCCTCAAGGCAGTCTTTCGCTAATGCGTCGTCCCAGCCTTTCAGCGTATCCGCTGCTGCAGCCAGTGTCGCAATAGCATTCCACTGGAAGTACGAGTTGTTCGTGGTGAAGATCCAGCGATCGTCCGGCTTGCCGGAGTAATCACCCTTCGTTTCGTTCGGGCCAAGCTTCGGATCGTAAATGCGGCCGTCAGTTTTCGACGCTCCGTCGCCCACTTGTGTGTACTGACGCAGATCTGGCTCGTGAGTACCGCGGATGGCGTGGCCGATGTTATGAAACTGCGCCAGCATGAGCAGTGCGCCGTGCTTGACTTGCTGCACCGTATCGGGCACGCCATCGGGACGGTGCATCTCGACCTCACCAGACCAGACGGGTTGTTCTGCTTCAATGATCCTTTGGCAATGGGTGCCATGAATACGCGCTGGATCACGGAGTACGAATTCCGCAGGATTTGGCGGTCGTTGGCTGCGGAAATCTCCACTACGATGATTCACTTCGTGTTCCACTCTCCAGCATCGATCAACACAGCCGGAGAATCGGAGAAGAAGCTGCGCGCATCGCGCTCCGCATTCTGAACTCAAAAGCACCCCCAAAGCCGGAAACTGTGGTGATGCAGCCCGAGTTGATTGTGCGCGAATCGACACACCGACGCACGGGCAAGGACATTTCAAAAAAAGTGCACGCAAGCGTCAAGCGAAGCCAAAGGCCTTAAAAAGCCCTTCGCGCGCACGACTCTATCATTGCCTGGCATTTCCATTTTGAGTTCGTTACAGTTAGCGCTGCCGTTGTACACACTTTTGACCGAATGAGATTAAACTTGCTTCCATCCAGCAGCTTCCGGACTTCTCTTTTTCTCGGCCTGTGCGGGCTCACCGGGACCGCGACACAGGCAACCGCCCAGCTGTGGGAAGTGCCCCAACTACCCCCAGTCAAGTACGCGCAAGTTCGGGACGGTATGACGGCCACAATCGGAAACGAGAGCGTGCACATTTCCGTTTGCCGCTCCTTCGTCATTCATTTCGTCGCGGCGCCCGAGCCACCCGATACGATTCGCCAAAGCCATCCATGGATGCTCGATTCAAAGCAGTCGTGTCCAGGCGCGAAGTTCCAGATCTCACAAACCTCCGATGCGGCAATCCTCACCACCGATGCATTGAAGATCGAGCTCTCGCTCAAATGGGGCAACGTCCAATTCAGCACGGCAGGAGGCGAGAATCTCTTGCGCGAGCGGAACTCGATTCCGCGCACCTACGAACCGGCTGAACTGAATGGAGAGAAGACATTTCACGTCGAAGACAGATTTGCTCCGGATTTTTCCGAAGGCTTCTACGGTTTGGGGCAACACCAGAACGGAATGTTCAACTACCGGGGCGGCACCGTCGAACTTGGGCAGAACAACACCGATGTCGCAATCCCTTTGCTGTTGTCAAGCAAAGGCTACGCCTTGATGTGGAACACCGCGTCGTTGACACACGTCGATAATCGCTTCCCGCTGGAACTGAATCTGGATTCACTTGCCGGTCATGCCGTCGACTACTACTTCGTTTACGGCCCGGAGATGGATCAGCTCATCCACGAGTATCGGAACCTTACCGGGCATACACCGATGTTGCCAAAGTGGTCGTACGGATTCTTTCAGTCCAAGGACCGATATGTTTCGCAAGAAGAAGTTCTAGCAATCGCACATCGCTATCGTGAAGAGCACATACCGCTCGACGGAATTGTTCAGGATTGGTTTTGGTGGAAAGCAGAAGGCGACCCGATCTTCAATTCGAATTTCCCTGATGTCCCCGGTGAACTCAAACAACTCCATGATGAACACGTCCATGCCATGCTTTCGGTTTGGGGGCTGTTTGATTCGAAGTCTGAGAACTTCGCGGAGATGACGAAGCAACACCTGGACGTTCCCGGCGCCCATGTTTACGACGCTACGAATCCGAAAGCGCGTGATTTCTATTGGAACAACCTCGCCGGCAAGCTCTTCTCTCTAGGTTGGGACGCATTCTGGCTCGACAGCGCCGAGCCTGAAGAATATTGGCCTCACATGGGTGACGCGATTCTGCAAAACAAACAGATCGCCATCGGCAATGGCGCCGAATACACGAACATTTTTCCGTTCATGCACACGCTAGGGGTTCAGGAACACTGGAAAACAACCACAGATCGCAAGCGAGTTTTCCTTCTCACGCGTTCCGCTTTTCTCGGGCAGCAACGAGTTGGAGCGGCAGTCTGGTCGGGTGACGTTTATGGCTCTTACTGGGGGTTACGCCATCAGGTGGCCGCAGGGTTGAATTTTGCGCTTTCCGGATACCCATATTGGACAACCGATATCGGCGGCTATTGGCCGCCGCACGACAATCCGGTTGAGGACCCAAAGTTCCAGGAACTCTATGCACGCTGGTTCGAGTATGGAACCTTCTGCCCGATTTTTCGCACGCATGGTCACCGTCCGCAGAATGAGATCTGGGCCTTCAATAAAGTCGAACCGATTCTCATCGATTACGACAAGCTGCGCTACCGCCTGATGCCCTACATTTATTCGCTGGCGTGGCGTGTGACCAATGAGGACTACACGATCCAGCGTCCGCTGGTAATGGATTGGCGCACTGATCTCAGAGTTCGGGACATCGGTGATCAGTTCATGTTCGGTCCTGCGCTCCTCGTCAACCCTGTGCTTCAACCGGATGCTACTCGCCGAAGCTTGTATCTACCGGACGCACCGGTCTGGTACGACTTCTGGACGGGGGAATCGAGAGGCGGCAAACGGGAGATCGACGCGGACGCTCCTCTCGACCGTATTCCCCTCTACGTGCGTGCCGGTTCGATTCTTCCGCTGGGTCCTGAAATCGAGTACGCGGATGAGAAACCCGCAGGACCGATTGAGTTAAGGATCTATCCGGGGGCGGATGGAGAATTCAACCTTTATGAAGATTCGGGCGACAGCTATGACTATGAGCACGGCGCACACTCCGTCATTCCAATGCACTGGTCGGAGTCAAACCGAACTTTGACGATTGGTCAGCAAAAAGGGGAATATCCCGGAATGCCGGCCAGCATGGAGATGAAGGTGGTATTGGTATCTGCCGGACACGGAACAGGACTTGAACCGACCGCGAACCCGGACAAGCTCGTTGTTTACAACGGACAATTAATTTCGGTTCAAGCGCGGTAAGAACCGCCGCGAACGGCTAAGGATGTATCGAGAGTCCAGGAGTACAGATGAACCATTGCAAGATCTTCTCGCTGGCCGCACTCATCGTGGTCATTCTCGCCTCCACCTCATTCGCTCAGGACACTTCCGGCCTTCCTTACATGAATCCCAAGCTCTCTCCTGAAGAGCGCGCATCCGATCTCGTCCACCGCATGACGCTCGAAGAGAAGGCCTCACAGCTCGTGAATCAGGCACGGGCCGTCCCTCGCCTGAATATTCCTTCGTACGATTGGTGGAGCGAAGCCCTGCATGGCGTCATTTCCGATGGCGTGACCGAATTTCCGGAACCTATTGGTCTTGCCGCCACGTTCGACGCGCCCCGCATTCACGAGATGGCGACCGCCATCGGCGTTGAGGGCCGAATCAAGCACGCGCAGCACGAGCGCGCTGGTCACTCCAATATTTTCGAAGGCCTGGATTTCTGGGCGCCCAACGTCAACATCTTTCGCGATCCGCGCTGGGGACGCGGCCAGGAAACCTATGGCGAAGATCCCTTCCTGAGCGCTCGGTTAGCCGTCGCGTTTGTCACAGGCATGCAAGGCGATGATCCTCATTATTACCGTGTCATTTCCACACCCAAACACTATGCCGTTCACAGTGGCCCCGAACCCACTCGCCATTTCACCGACGTGGACGTCAGCAAGCACGACGAGGAAGACACGTATTTACCTGCGTTTCGCGCGGCCGTCGTCGAGGGCAAGGCGGGTTCCGTCATGTGTGCCTATAACGCGATCAATGGCGAGCCCGCGTGCGCGAACCAATTCCTGCTGCAACACACCCTTCGCGGAGCATGGGGCTTCCAAGGTTATGTAGTTTCCGACTGCGACGCCGTGCGCAACATCTTCAACGGCCATCATTACCGTCCGACGCAGCCGCAGGCTTCGGCGATCTCAGTCATTCGGGGCATGGATAACGAATGCATCGACTTTGCGAAAGTGAACGACGACCACGATTACAAACCGTACATCGAGGCTGTGCAGCAGGGCTATCTTCCGGAAAGCTCGGTTGATACTGCGCTCATTCGTCTCTTCACGGCTCGCATCCGTCTCGGCATGTTCGATCCGCCGGCGACCGTGCCATACATGAACATCGACGAGAAACAACTGGACAGTCCCGCTCACCGCGAGCTCGCCCGTCGTATCGCCAATGAATCGATGGTTCTGCTCAAGAATGACGGCGTCCTGCCTCTGAAATCTGCCAAAAGAGTGGCCTTGGTCGGCCCGCTCGCCGATCAAACTGCCGTTCTGCTCGGCAACTACAACGGCAGTACCTCGCACACCGTCAGCGTGCTGGAAGGAATGAGGACCGAGTTCCCGGAGGCAAAGATCACCTACGTGCCCGGCACTCAATTTCTTTCAAACAAAGCAGACCCCGTGCCCGCATCTGTCCTGACCACTCCGGATGGCAAGCCCGGCCTCAAAGCCGAATACAGTTCGCGCCCCAGCTTCGACGCCAAGCCGACTCCGCTCACCTCGCGTATCGAGTCCTCCGTGAAGCTGAACGAGAGCAATGTCCCGGAACAGGCGAAAGGAATTTCGGGCCTGTCGGTGCAATGGACTGGCTGGCTCAACCCAACTGCAACCGGCGACTATTTACTGGGACTCAGTGTCGACGGCTTCGGCCGCCTGTCAGTGGATGGAAGAGAGGTTACGACGCTCTGGGGCAAGAACATAAATCTAAGCCCGGTTCACCTCGAAAAAGGTCACCCTGTAAAAATCGAAGTCCTCTACGGACGCAACGGGGAGGGTAAGCCGGAAGCGCAGCTCCTGTGGACTCCCGTGAATAACGCGCCCGATCCGGCTGCCGTGGCGGCTGCGAAGAATGCCGATGTCGTCGTCGCCGTAGTCGGCATCACCAGCCGTCTCGAAGGGGAAGAGATGCCTGTGAGCCAGCCCGGCTTTTCCGGCGGCGACCGCACCAGCCTTGATTTACCCAAACCCGAAGAAGATTTGCTCGAGGCTCTTGCAGGAAGTGGCAAGCCTCTCGTCATCGTGCTGATGAACGGGAGTGCGCTCGGCGTGAGCTGGGCGAAGGAGCACGCCAACGCCATCCTCGAATCCTGGTACTCCGGCGAAGAAGGAGGAGCCGCGATCGCGGAAACACTCAGCGGAAAGAACAACCCATCGGGACGTCTTCCTGTCACTTTCTACAAAGATGTGCACCAGCTTCCGAATTTCGAAGACTATTCAATGAAGGGGCGCACCTATCGTTACTTCGAGGGGGAGCCGCTCTGGCCGTTTGGATACGGCCTCAGCTACACAGCGTTCACTTACAGCAATCTCAAGCTACCCGATACACCAGTCAACGCCGGTGATCCGCTGCACGCCTCCGTTACGGTCGCTAACACTGGAAAAGTGGCCGGTGACGAAGTCGTCGAGCTGTACCTGCAGTTTCCCGACGTGTCCGGTGCGCCTCGCCGCGCGCTTCGCGGATTTCAGCGCGTCCATCTGGAGCCCGGAGCCAGCCAAAATGTTGATTTCCAGTTGAACCCGCGCGACCTTAGCATGGTCACCGATCTCGGGGACATCATCGTGGCGCAAGGCAAATACACACTCTCAATCGGTAGCGGTCAACCCGGAACAGGAGTTCCCTCTGTGAGAGGTAATTTTGAGGTCAAGGGACAACTCGTTCTGCCGGAATAACTCTTGAGAGCTTGAGGCGATATGCACACTAATGTTTTGAGATCCATGCTGCTGGTCTTGGTTTCCATTGGTTATGCCTTGGCGCAGGAATCTAACTCCTGCGCCGAGCTCGCAAGCTTCAGAGCCGAGAATGTTGAAATCACCAAAGCAGCGGCCATCACTGCCGGGACCACCGAGGCCATTCCCTGGAACCAGACTCGCACCGCACCTTTGCCTGCGTATTGCCGAGTCGAAGGGACAATGAACCGGCGCACCGGAATGGATGGCGAACAGTTTGGGATCACCTTCGCACTGGCCATGCCCGACCACTGGAGTGGTGACTTTCTGATGCAAGGCGGAGCTGGTAGCAACGGCGTCGTAGGCGCGCCTCTTGGATTGAACGCGGCTGGAGACACCCCTGGACTGATACGCGGCTTCGCTGTCGTAAGTACGGACACAGGCCATAAGAGCCGCAATCCGGGATTTGATTTCGGCTTCATGCGCGATCAGCAGGCCTATCTGGACTTCGCTTACCTCGCGAATGTTGAGGTCGCTGTACTGGCAAAACAACTCATCGCGCAACACTACGGCAAGCCGGCAGCCTTTTCGTATTTTTCCGGGTGCTCCACCGGCGGGCGCGAAGGCATGATTCTTTCGCAGCGTTATCCCACGGTTTTCAACGGCATCATCTCGGGCGACCCAGCGATGCGCACTGGGCTTTCCAATCTCGCAATTGGGCGTTGGATTCCCATTGCGTTCAATCAGGTCGCTCCAAAAGATGCCAATGGCAAGCCAATCATCGAACAAGCGATCACAGATAATGACCGCAAGTTGATCAAAGATGCCCTCATCAAGGCGTGTGACGCAAAGGACGGTATCGCAGACGGTTTGATATCCGATCCGCTTGGGTGCGACTTCGATCCTGAGACCTTGGCGTGCAAGGGCGAAAAAAACGATTCGTGTCTTGCTCCGGAAAAGGCTGCGGCCATAAAGAAGGCGATGGGAGGCCCGAAAACCGCGACTGGAACCCAAGTCTATGCCGGCTTCCTTTACGACACTGGCATCACCAACGGTCCGCCGTTCCGAGGATTGCTCTCACCGGGACCCGGCATTTTCGGGCCCGCCACAACCGACATGTCAATGGACGTTGATAAAGAAGCTCTGGCGGACATCCAACCGCTGGTGGACTCAATGTCCACGAATTTGACGACCTTCTCCGCGCACGGAGGGAAGCTCATCTTCTATCACGGCGATAGCGACCCGTGGTTCTCGCCGCTTGATACGTTCGGCTATTACAAAGACATGGCATCTGCCAACGGGGGCCTCGACGCTGTATCGAAGTGGAGTCAGTTCTATTTCGTTCCAGGGATGAGCCATTGTGGCGGAGGCCAAGCGCTGGACCAGTTTGATTTACTGGGCGCGTTGGTCAACTGGGTCGAGAAAGGCACGACGCCAACGTCGGTGATCGCGACCGGCAAAGCCTTCCCTGGGCGCAGCCGGCCGCTGTGTCCCGATCCGAAGCACGCCCAATACAAAGGGAAAGGAGACACGGAAGATGCAGCCAACTTTGAATGCCGTTAACTTATTGCTTCCGCAGACAAAGACATCGCTTCCTATGCGTTCACTTCTTGTCGTCTTCACGCTGATCGTTCTGGCGATCACTGCGCCGATGGTGGAAGCCCAGAAAGTGGAGTTGTCGATCGACACGTCGAAAACTGGCGCGAAGATCGACCGTAACATTTTCGGTCAGTTCGCAGAGCATCTTGGGCACGGCATTTACGAAGGCATCTGGGTCGGGCCCGATTCCAAAATCCCGAATACTCGCGGCATTCGCAACGATGTTGTGGGCGCTCTGAAAGCGATCAAAGTTCCAAACGTTCGCTGGCCCGGCGGCTGCTTCGCCGACGAGTATCACTGGCGTAAGGGCATCGGCCCTCAACGATCAGTAACTCTCAACCCCAACTGGGGCGGAGTGACTGAGGCAAACACGTTTGGAACGCATGAGTTCATGGACTTCATCGATCAGATCGGGGCGGACGCGTATGTCTCCGTCAATGTCGGTTCCGGCACTCCCCAGGAAGCGGCCGAGTGGCTGGAATACATGACCGCAGCAGCACCAACGACACTGGCAAAAGAACGGGCCGCCAACGGGCATCCGGCTCCGTACAAGGTCGCGTTACTCGGCATCGGTAACGAAAGCTGGGACTGCGGCGGCAACATGACGCCCGACTATTACGTTAGCCAGATGAAGATATACAGCCGCTTCGTAAGGAACTTCAATCCGGCGCAACAGGACAAACAGCAGATGCTCAAGATCGCCGTCGGTCCGGGCGGCGATGGCCCGCGATGGACCGACTGGACGGAAACCGTCATGAAGGCTTATCAGCAACACACGTGGAGCTGGGACCTCAACGGACTTTCAATGCACAACTACACGGTCGGGCACTGGCCGCCTTCCTATGCGTCGGTGGGATTTGGAGAAACTGAGTACAGCGAAATTCTCAAATCCACTTTGGAGATGGAAGGTCTCATCAGCAAGCACTCGGCGATTATGGACAAGTATGACCCCGACAAGAAGGTTGCCCTCGTGGTTGACGAATGGGGAGGCTGGTACGCGCCGTTGCCGGGCAGCAATCCGGGGTTCCTGGTCCAGCAGAACAGCTTGCGTGACGCCATTCTCGCGGCTCTCAACCTCAATATCTTCGCTCGTCATGCCGACCGGGTACGCGGCGCTAATATCGCACAGATGATCAATGTGCTGCAGGCGATGATCATCACGGACAAAGAGAAGATGGTCCTGACTCCGACCTATTACGTCTTCAAAATGTATGTACCGTTCCAGAACGCCACATTCGTGCCGGTGACTTTTGACGCTGGTTGGTACACACATGGGGCCGTGGCGGTGCCCCGAGTGGACGCGATCGCAGCGAAAGACGCGAACGGCAAGTTGTGGCTGGAGATTACCAACCTCGATCCCAATGAACCGGTCGAAATCGAGGCAGGCCTGGCGGGCATTACGGCAAAAGCTGCGAGCGGCGAAACTCTGACCGCGCCGAAGGTGGACAGTGTCAACACCTTCGACGCACCTAACACAGTCATGCCGAGGCCGATCTCAGCGAAGGTTCAGGGTGGCAAGCTAACTTTGAAACTGGAGCCTAAGTCTGTAACCGTCGTTTCAGTTGAGCAGTGATCCAAACCGGATCCTGCGACCGCAACGCCGAAGCTAACGAAAAGGTATCGCTCGACTGCGCGATGGTTGACATTCGATGGCAACGAAGGAGAACAACATGCGGCGATTCGCAATACTGGTCCTCTTGTCTTTGTGTTTTTGTTGGGCGCAGGAATCAGGCAGTTTTCAGCCCTCTACGACGAATGTCTGGGCAGCGGAGTATCCACGGGTTGACAGCGCCGGCAGAGTACAGATTCGCGTGAAAGCTCCCGATGCTGCGAAAGTCCGACTGAACTTCTGGAGTGGTCCGAAACTGGACATGGAGAAACAGCAGGATGGATTCTGGACCATCACCACTCCGCCGCTTGTTCCCGGTTTCCACTATTACACGCTGGTCATCGACGGTGCCGAGGTCAGTGACCCCAACACTCACGCCTTCTTCGGAGGAGGCAAGCCGGCGAGTGGCGTGGAAGTTCCGGAGCCAGGCTCTACCTATTATTCGGTGCAAGATGTGCCGCACGGCGCAGTTCGCGAGGTCTGGTACAACTCGAAGGTGACGGGGACGTGGCGGCACGCATTGGTCTATCTGCCTCCGAACTACGACGCGCAGACCAAGACACGCTATCCGGTCCTCTACCTGCAACATGGCGCCGGTGAAGACGAGACCGGCTGGGTGCGCCAGGGCAACGCGAATTTCATCCTGGACAACTTGATCGCGGCCCAGAATTGCAAGCCGATGATCGTGGTGATGGCCTATGGCTACGCGCACCGCGCGGGCGAGGCGCCTGTCGATTTGTTCGCAAAGGGGTTTGGGTCACCTGAAATGTTGAAAGCGATGCAGGACATGGCCGCGGCGTTTGAGGATGATGTGACGCAAGCTTTGATCCCCTACATTGATTCCACCTTCCGCACGTTATCCGACCGCGACCATCGCGCGATGGCAGGCCTCTCGATGGGAGGAATGCAGACCTTCCAGATCACGCTGGATCATCTGGATCTCTTTTCTTACATCGGCGGCTTCAGCGGAGCGGGCGGGATGCTCGTGCTCGGAAATCGCAAACTGGATCCCAAGACCGACTATAACGGAGTGTTCTCTGATCCGGCAGTATTCGCCAAAAAAGTGCACCTGCTCTGGCTTGGCGTAGGAACGAACGAGCCGGAGAGAATGCGCGCAGGACTCCAGAGACTGCACACGTCGCTTCAGGAAGCGAACATACAACATGTTTTCTACGAATCACCCGGCACCGACCACGAGTGGCAAACTTGGCGCCGCGATCTGAAGGATTTCGCGCCGAGACTCTTCTGAACCAGGCTCCCACCCATACTGATCACGAGGGCGAGCAGTCGAGGCTGCTCGGATTATGGGTCCGATAAGCTCTTTAGAGCCCCTGATTGTACGAAACAATCTTTCGCCTTACTGACTGATTACCGGATTGCTCTGAGAGTGCAAAAATAGGTCCTCGTAAACGCGTTTGTGCTGACAGATCAACTCCCGGTTCGTTGGCCAACCGGAAGGTGGAAGTCCGACTAAGGTTGTCGGCGGCGGCAAAGTTCAGGTCGCGTTCGGACTCCTACATTTTCAGTGAAGCGTGGTTTTTCGTGATCCAGTCTTCGACTTCCGCGTAAAAGCGAGAGGCTTGGACAAGGATCTCCTTCGCTTCGGTCTCCGTGGCGACGTTGGAGAAGGTGTAGTCGATGGTATTTCGCTTTCGCCGACAGGTCTCGAAGTAGTCGGCGTAGTTGTGAGCTGCCTTGCCCAAGACAAGTTTTCTGGTTTCTAGCGACATCCGGTGATGTCCGACCTTGCTCATGATCCGATACCCAGCGCAGGCTCGACCTTCGAGCTAATCCTGCATGGTGCGCCGTTCGGGAGTTGAACCCGCATCTGTTGGGTGTAGGCCAACTATTCTGGTCCGTTGAACTACCGGCGCGAACAAAATTGGTAGAGGGTACAGGAGTCGAACCTGTCTAGCCGCGCTAATCTGGCGCCGAAATGGGTATAAGCCACTGCTCCTCCCGGAGGCCGCTCCACTGGTGGCTCGCGATGGATTCGAATGCAAAGCTTGCTGCACCTAGCCGAGGATCAGGGAGCCAGAATTGTCTTTTCCGGTGACACGCGGCAGATTCCCAGCGTTGAGGCATCGGATGCGTTGCGTATTTTGGAACGGGAGTCTGGCCTAAAGAGTGTGTCACTTACCGCAGTACAGCGGCAGACGAACTCTTTTTATCGCGAGGCCGTAAAGACCATGAGACATTCACCGGAAGAGGGGTTCGCACAACTGGAAAAGCTCGGGGCCATTCGTGATGTATCGATCTTCGACCGAGGCCAGATCGTGGCCGATCTGCATCGCGAGTTCCGAACTGAAGGGCGGGAAACGCTGGTAGTTGCCGGCACTCATGCTGAGATTTCCCAACTCACCGACGCGATTCGCCAGGATCGGAAAGAACACGGCGAACTGGGAGTCGGCCATTCTTTTGATCGGTACGTATCGCTCCAGTGGACAAGAGCCCAAAAAGAGGAACTGTCAAACTATCAAGAGGGGCAGATTCTGCAGTTTCACAGAGACACGAAACTTGCAAAACGACATGAGTCGCTGGAAGTCGTGCGCACTGGCCCTGAATCTCTAGTTGCGCGAAAGGAAACCGGAGAAGAGGTGAACATCTCGCCGAAACAAATGCGGGCATTTTCCGTTTATGAGCGTCAGTCCATCGGCTCGGACTCGCAGAAGCCGTTCGCCATCGTCATCGTGGCGGGACTCGTCTCGCGTCTGTTCCTCGGCCGTGATCCCTTTGCTCTATCGGATGGCGGCCCGCGACGGCGACGTGTTGCAGATCTAGACGGAACCCAGCGTGAGGCTGAGGCAACGCGAAACAATCAAAATAAGAAGTAGCGTTGTGCCAATGGAAGGACTCCCAAGGGCTCGCAGCTGATTGCGCGCCCGTCCACGCGGACCTCGTAGGTCTCTGGATCGACCTGGATATCAGGGGTCGCGTCATTGTGAATCATGTCCTTCTTGCCAAGTTTCCGACAGCCTCGTACGGGCGCTACCATACTTCTGAGACCGAGTTTGGCGGCAACGCCTCTTTCAAAGGCCGCTTGCGAAACAAAGGTCATGCTTGTGGATCCGACTGCAGAACCGAAGCTCCCGAACATCGGCCGGTACATAACCGGCTGCGGAGTTGGAATCGAGGCATTCGGATCTCCCATTACGCTCCATGCGATGAACCCGCCCTTAATCACCATCTCCGGCTTCGCTCCAAAAAATGCCGGTTTCCACAAGACCATGTCAGCCAGCTTGCCGGGTTCAATCGATCCCACATTCTCGGCGATTCCGTGCGTGAGAGCAGGGTTAATCGTGTATTTGGCGACATAACGCTTGGCGCGAAAATTATCGTTTCGGGTGGAATCTTCCGGAAGCGGTCCGCGCTGCACTTTCATTTTGTGCGCCGTCTGCCAGGTACGGGTAACCACTTCGCCGACGCGGCCCATGGCCTGCGAATCACTGGAAAGCATGCTCAACACGCCCATGTCGTGAAGAATGTCCTCAGCCGCGATAGTCTCGGGCCGGATGCGACTCTCGGCAAAGGCGACGTCCTCCGGCACTTGCGGGTTCAAGTGATGGCAGACCATGAGCATGTCGAGATGCTCGGCGATCGTGTTCGTGGTATAGGGTCGCGTAGGATTCGTCGAAGAAGGAAGGATGTTGGGGAACGACGCGATTCGAATAATGTCAGGGGCGTGCCCGCCGCCTGCGCCTTCGGTGTGGTAAGTATGGATTGCGCGGCCATTGATTGCTGCAACGGTCGCCTCCAGGAATCCGCCTTCGTTGATCGTGTCGGTGTGAATCGCAACCTGGACGTCGTATGCATCCGCAATCTTGAGACACGCATCAATCGCAGCAGGAGTGCTACCCCAATCTTCGTGGAGTTTCAGCCCGCAAGCGCCAGCCTCCAGTTGCTCGGCAATCGGAGCTTCGGTAGCTGCGTTCCCTTTGCCGAGAAAACCGAAATTCATCGGCCACGCATCGGCAGCCTGAAGCATGCGAGCCAGATTCCATGCTCCCGGAGTGCAGGTCGTGGCAGCTGTGCCGGTGGCGGGTCCGGTTCCCCCACCGATCATCGTGGTGATGCCGTTCGATAAGGCCTCATATATTTGCTGCGGAGAAATGAAATGTATATGACTGTCGATTCCGCCCGCGGTGAGAATCAGGTTCTCGCCCGCAATCACCTCCGTCGCTGCGCCGACAATCAACGCGGGATCGACGCCATCCATGATGTCTGGATTTCCAGCCTTCCCAACTTTCACGATGCGTCCGTTCTTGACGCCCACATCGGCTTTCACGATGCCCCAGTGATCGAGGATGATCGCATTCGTAATTACCAGATCGAGCGCACCGTTCTCGCTCTCTCGCAAGGCGGAGCTGCTTTGTCCCATACCATCGCGGATAACCTTTCCTCCTCCGAAGGTGATCTCGTCGCCATAACGGGCGAAGTCCTGCTCAATCTCGATGAACAGTTCTGTATCTGCCAGGCGGACACGATCACCCTTCGTGGGCCCATAGAGATCGGCGTAGGTCTTGCGAGGAATTTCGAGGCTCATTGATCCTTCCCTCGTTCGAACAGAAATCCTGCTTTCCGCGCCGTGGCGACAGCTTTTTCGCGACCGCCAGGAGCATCCAGGCTTCCCGCCACCAATCCGCTAAAGCCTTGCACGACGCGACTGCCTTTCAATTCCACGAGTTCAACTTGCTTGGCTTCGCCGGGCTCGAAGCGCACCGCGGTGCCCGCAGCAATGTTGAGGCGCATTCCGTAAGCGGAGGCGCGATCGAACTCCAGGAATCGGTTGGTTTCAAAAAAGTGAAAGTGGCTTCCCACCTGAATGGGACGATCACCGGTGTTCTTCACCAGCAGTTTTGTGGTGTCGCGGCCCACGTTAGCAGCGATCGCGCCGGCAGATTCATCGAGCTTGTATTCCCCTGGTTTCATGGTGTCTTTCCTCGTGCTGTTCTCAGTCACTGAGGCGCTCAGCGGATGGGATCATGCACCGTAACTAACTTCGTGCCATCCGGGAAGGTTGCCTCGACCTGAACTTCATGGATCATCTCAGGCACTCCTTCCATTACTTGACCGCGGTTGAGAATGCCGCCGCCAAAGCTCATGATTTCCGCGACACTCTTACCATCCCGTGCGGCTTCCATGATCTCCGCTGTGAGAATGGAAATGGCTTCGACATAATTGAGCTTTAGGCCGCGAGCCTGCCGGCGGCGGGCAACATCGGCGGCCACCACGATCAAGAGTTTTTCCTGCTCACGAGGAGTCAAGTGCATAAGGGCTTGTATTCTATCTCCCGCTCGGCAGAACACATTCTGCCTGAGCGCTCAGTACATTTTCCGTGGACGAACCGCGTGACGACCATACAAGGCAAACTTGGCCGCATCCCACAGGCAAAACAATCCAGAACCTGCATCGCATCCTTGTTTTGCCAGACACCGAATCATCAGCCCGTGCGCCTTCAGGGTGCTGATACCCCAACGCGTTTCTTCGAGTCGAGGCAAGCCCGCAGCGATTTTTCGCAAATGCTGCTCCAGGTTCAGCCAGACATCGGCGCCTACGCCTGCCTTGCACACAAGAAATGTAGCGCAATATCGGTAGGGACCCATCCGTCCGGGAGACGCGACAGAATTCTTGAGCGGTTCAAGCTTCATCCGGTCAATGCTAACGATTTCGCTGTCCGTCCTAACCTCAGTTCGCATCTCGACACGTTCGAATGCGAAGACTTCATTGCGGGCTTCGCGTCCGGGCGCAAGTAACTCCCACCAAAACAGGCCGGCATTCGAAGAGAGCCGGACGGTCGTGTGCTGATAGTAATTCGCTCCCGCGAAAGGGATGATGGCGTCGGGAACATATTCGAGAAGCGCATCTTCCGCCACGGTGAACTCACTGTTCTGCCGGGTAATGGCGGTTCCGAGCCCTCGTCGATAGACACGCGTTGCGCCCGTTGTGGTCAACTGTGCCTCGGCGCTCTTGCTCACTTCGACGTGGAGAGTCAGGTCGTCGCCTCCGAACAAACCTCCCGAAACGTTGTGCAAGTGAGCCATCGCACTGCCGTTTTCAGGGTGAAAGGCGCGCACCACGCGAAGCGGAGGATCCTGATGGCTGAAAGCGATTGTGGTTTGCCCAGTTGCATCATCCCGCGCAAACGCAAGCCGGAGCGACGCTCGCATACGGCTCTTCTCACGAGGGGTCGCCGCGATGACTTTCTCTTGATGTTGCATGCAGAGCAAATCTGCTCCCTTTATCAACTGATGAACAAACGCGTAAAGAGTTCCGGATGTTCCATCGCACCCCAATCCAACATGGGAAGAAAACAGCAGACATCGTGGATGCTGAGGTCTGTGCTGGACCGGGCAGCCTCAACGATCGCGGGTTTCAGATCCCACAAAATCTGCTGTGCCCTAGTCTGGCCAAGCGGCATCAGGCGTTGGCAGGCGGAAATCAGACCGGCCACCGATTGGTGAAGATACGCGCGCACGGCCCGATCTTCGTCAAACTGCAATGCACCGCTCACTAACCCGAAAGCGCATGCATGGTGAACCGCGGCTGACGCGCTGCGAGACTCCTGGTCGGCGCGTTGCAACGCTGTTCGATTGCAGACGGCCAATACCGCCCTTAGAAAGTTGCTGCCCAGCACCGCACTCCCCTTGCGACTCTCTCGTGCCGGTTTCAAAGCGCCGAGATAGTCATTCAGTTCCAGCCACTCCTTCGCCGGAAAGCTCTTTTGCCACGCCAGCCGCGAGGCCGCACGGCAAAATACTGCTTCGCTCACTCCGGCTTCTTCCAGCCATCCTTGAAGAAAGTACTCCAGATCGGAGACCTGAAGTAGTCCAGACATAACCAGCGTCTCGACTCCAAAGGAATGCGCAAACGCGCCAATGGGCAATGCGCTATCAGCCAGTTGCAGCAGCCACAATTCGATCAATGCAGGATCGCGATTAGGCAAAACGAAATCGGAACTTTCATTCATGAACGCGGTTCCTACCGTGGACCGTGGTTGTGCGGATGACTATGGGAATGGTCATGGTCGTTTTCGGGGCCGTGACTATGACTGTGACCATGCTCGTGGGGCCGAGGCGAGTAGGCGGAGTGCGCATCGATCAAATCGCGGCGAGTCGTCTGCGGTTGTTCGATTGCTTCCTTGATCCACGCCAGGAGAACATCGAGGCCAACTTCAGCCCGCAGGTTGGTAAAAATGAAGGGACGTGCGCCTCTCATCTTGCGTGCATCGCGGTCCATTACCTCCAAAGAGGCGCCGACATATGGAGCAAGATCGATCTTGTTGATGACCAGCAGATCGGACCTCATAATTCCCGGACCGCCCTTCCGCGGAATTTTGTCGCCCTCCGCGACGTCGATGACGTAAATCCAAACATCGACCAACTCGGGGCTGAACGCGGCTCCGAGATTGTCACCGCCGCTTTCCACAAATATCAATTGCAAACCCGGCAAGGAATCTTCCAATTCGGCAATCGCCTGCAGGTTCATTGATGCATCTTCGCGGATCGCCGAGTGCGGGCACGCACCCGTCTCCACTCCACGAATCCGGTCTGCGGAGAGCGTTCCTTGCCGCAACAGATATTCCGCATCTTCTTTGGTGTAAATGTCATTGGTCACGACCGCCAGATTGTAGTCATGCGACAGGGCTTTGCTTGCCCGGTCCACGAGCATCGTCTTCCCGGATCCCACCGGGCCTGCAACGCCGATACGGAATGCTCTTTTCGATTGATCTTGAGGCAAGCTGTTTCTCCTGTGATTGACCCAGTCTGTTGATTCGCCCAATCTGTATGGCATCTCAGGATATCGGTGTTCGCCTCACTGGGCAACCAGAGAGCGCCGATCCACGTTCGTGCGTTTACACACTGAGATGAACGCGCACGATCTCGTCCGTGAGTTCCGACATTTTTCCGGACGCAACCTGGCGCCCGTTGGAAAGAATGCAGAACGTATCTGCCACGCGCCGGGCAAACGGCAACTTCTGTTCCACGAGCAAGACTGACAGGCCCTGCTCTTTGTTTAACTTCAGAACGATATCTCCGATTTCGTGCACGATGTTGGGTTGAATCCCTTCTGTGGGCTCATCGAGTATCAGCAACCTGGGTTCCAGAACCAGCGCCCGGCCGATCGCAAGTTGCTGCTGCTGCCCGCCCGAGAGATCGCCGCCCTTCCGCTTCAGCATCTTTTTGAGTACTGGAAAGAGATCGTAGATACGTTCGGGGATACTGCGGACCCCGTTCTTCCGCACGCCGAGCCCAACTTTTAAATTTTCCTCGACGGTCAAGTGCGAAAAGATTTCACGTCCCTGCGGGACATATCCGATGCCGATTCTGGCGCGCTCTTCCGCAGGAGACGATTCCAGATCTCGTCCATTGAAGTTGATGCTGCCTGCGCTGGTCTTCAACAAGCCCATGATGCATTTGAGCAGCGTCGTCTTGCCCATCCCATTGCGGCCCATGATGCACATCAGTGAGCCCTCGGGCACCGAGAGATCGACATCCCAGAGGGTGTGGCTGCCGCCATAGAATTGATTGAGCCCTTTGACTGCCAGCACTATTAGCCTCCGAGATAGACCTCAACCACACGGGGATCGTTCTGCATCGCGCTCATTTCGCCCTCGGCCAGGACGCGTCCCTCGTGTAGCACCGTGACGCGCTTCGCAATGGAACGAACGAAATCCATGTCGTGCTCCACCACCACGACGGAATGCCCGCCTTCCAGAGTCCGAAGAAGCTGGGCGGTGCGCTCGATTTCTTGCGGCGTCATGCCGGCGACGGGTTCATCGACCAGAAGAAGTTCTGGGTCCTGCATCAGGAGCATTCCGATCTCAAGCCATTGTTTCTGACCGTGGGAAAGAATCTTTCCCGGCATCCGCCGCAGATCAGTCAGGCCGATAATCTCAAGGACCTCATCGATTCTCTCCAGCTGTTTAGCAGTGGTGTGTGCGAGCAGCGTGTCGAGGAATGACTTGCTGCCGGCCAACGCCAGTTCCAGGTTCTCGAAGACAGTCAGATCCTCAAAAACAGAGGGCTTCTGAAACTTGCGGCCAATGCCGGCTTGAGCGATCTCCGGCTCGGAAAGCGCCAGCAGATTCAACTTGTCGCCGAACCACGCTGTCCCGGAATCAGGCCGGGTCTTGCCCGTGATCACGTCCATCATGGTGGTTTTCCCGGCGCCGTTTGGTCCAATGATGCAGCGCAGTTCGCCCGGCTCCACGTACAGCGTGAGTTTGTTGAGCGCTTTGAAGCCATCAAAGCTCACGGTGACGTCTTCAATATAAAGTCTCTTGCCGTGGACACTCATTCTCTTGTGGGCTCCGGGGTTTTGGCACGAACTGACAAATGGCTCCGTGTCCTTCCGGTTACGCGCTGCCAGTCTCCTGATCCCAAGCGGGATAAGGCCAACAATTCCTTGCGGCAGAAACAGTGTGACCAGCACGAATAACGCTCCTAGAGCGTAGTTCCAGACTTCGGGAAGGGCGCTGGTGAAGTACGTTTTGGCGTAGTTGACGAGGACAGCTCCCGCAGCCGCCCCGAAGAGAGTTCCCCGCCCGCCAACCGCAACCCAAATCACCACCTCAATCGAGTTGATGGGAGAAAACTCGCTGGGATTGATGATGCCGATCTGCGGCACATAGAGAGCCCCGGCAATACCAGCCAGTACCGCGGAAAATACGAAGACCCATAGCTTGAACGACTCTACACGATAGCCGAGAAAACGCGTGCGGTTTTCAGCATCGCGGATTGCGCGGATCACACGCCCGGCTCGCGAAGAAACAATCGCGCGGCATGCGATGTAGCTCCCCGCAAGCGAGATGGCGGTGATCAGCAGCAGGATGAGGCGCGTGCGATCGGAGTCAAGGCTGAAACCCAGAATATCTTTAAAGTCGGTAAATCCGTTGTTTCCGCCAAAGCCCATGTCGTTGCGAAAGAACGCAAGCATCAACGCGTAGGTGAGCGCTTGGGTGATGATGGAAAAATACACTCCGGTTACGCGCGAGCGGAATGCGAGCCATCCGAACGCGAGTGCGAGAAGTCCCGGCGCGAGTACCACCATCAGGAGGGCAAACCAGAAATGATTGAAGCCGTACCAGAACCAGGGCAACGATTTCCAATTGAGAAACACCATGAAATCAGGCAGTATCGGGTCACCATACACACCACGAGGGCCGATCTCGCGCATCAGATACATGCCGATTGCATATCCGCCAAGAGAGAAGAAGGCAGCCTGCCCCAGGCTTAGAATTCCGCAGTAACCCCAGATCAAATCTACCGCCAGCGCCAGCATCGCGTAGCAGAGATACTTTCCAATCAGGGTGAGACCGTATCTGGAAACATGCAGAGCCGATGCTGCAGGCACGAACAGATTGAGAGTCGCGACGGCAACCACGAGCACCAGAAGGCTGCCAAGAAACCAGGCGCTTCCTGGATCCCTGACAAAGCCAAGCCGCAGCGCACCTGATGGAGGCCGCATAACTACTGACTCTCCGCCGCCCGCCCCGTGGCTGGAAACAACCCGCGCGGCCGCGCCTGAATGAATAGAACTAGCCCGATGAGGACAAAGATTTTTGCCAGCACCGCTCCTGTGTAGGGCTGCAGAAGTTGATCCACAACACCGAGCAGGAGGCCCGCCACCATCGCACCCCAGAGGCTTCCAACCCCACCAAACACCACCACCAGGAAAGAATCGATAATATACGACTGCCCGAGGTTAGCATTCACATTGGTTATTTGACTCAGAGCCACTCCGGCGATGCCCGCGATACCCGAACCAAGTCCGAAAGTGATCGCGTCAACCCACTCGCTGCGAATGCCCATGGCTTTTGCCATGGCTCGGTTCTGTGCAACTGCCCTGATCTCCAGGCCGATACGTGTTTTCTTCAGCACCATCAGCAATGCAGCAAAGACAAGCAAGGTAAAGATCAGGATGTAGAGGCGGTTGTAAGTAATCGAAAGCGCCTCATTCAACTGCAGCGTGCCGCTCATCCAGTCTGGTGTTTTCACCTCGCGGTTCAGCGCCGTGAATATCGTGCGGACTAACTGCTGCAGAATAAGACTGACGCCGAAAGTGGCCAGCAGCGTCTCCAAAGGCCGGCCGTACAGGAAGCGGATGATCGTGCGTTCAATCAGAATGCCCGTCACTCCGGAGATTAAAAATGCCACGGGCACAGCAACCAGAACGGAAGAACCAATGTATCCGGGCATGGCCATCTGAACCACGTAGGTGGCATAGGCTCCCAGCATCATCAATTCGCCGTGAGCCATGTTGATCACGCCCATAACGCCGAAGGTGATGCCAAGCCCGATGGCAATCAGCACCAGGATGGAACCCAGGCTCAATCCAAACAGGATCGTTTGGACGCCCGAGTAGAATGATCGCGAGGACTGGATGGACTCGATCGCGGACGCGGCGGCCTTGCGAACACGCTCGTCGCTCTCGGCAAAAGTTCCATCGGAAGATTTCTCCACTCGCGTCTGCAGCTTGTTCAACACATCCTGCCGCATGCTCCCCTTGAGTGTTGCGATCGCCTTCAGACGTGCCTGCGCATCTGAACTGTCCAGGTCAGCGAGAGCCAACCCGACGGCAATCTCTTTCTTCACTTTGCTGTTGGTCTCTTGCGAGCTGAGCTCGCGCAGCAGTTGCACGTTTCCCTCATTCAGGTCCCGCTCCATGTCCTTCACCGCTTCCAGTCTGAGGGATGCATCGGAACTCGAAAGTCCGAAGCGGGCGAGCATGGTTTGCAGAACGCGCCGCAGATGATTGTTGGTGACGATGCGCGTGACGTCATCGGTCGATACGGAGCCGGCATCCTTCAGCGTGAGTGGATCGATGAGCGAAACGGTGGGAGAATCCTCTGGTCCCGGCTTGATGAGAAATACTTTCTGATCCTGGTTGCGGCAATACAGACGGTCTTCCAGAAGTGCCGTGAGCGTCGGCCGAGTGCTGGGGTGTCCGCTCTGCGCAATCTGTTCGGCGATCTTCCCCCTTTCGTCGAAGCCGGCATTGCACAAAGCGTTAACGGAGGAAAGAAAGCTCCCGTCACCCGCCGACTGCGCGTACGCGGGGCCGAAAGTCTGACTGATGAGCAGTAGCCCGAACAGCCACTGCCCACCAGCCCGAAAGAACAACTGCTTCATTTGTAGTTTTGTCCCGAACACTTCTTCGTGGAGGTGTTGTAGTTTCCGCATTTCAAACTGACCCAGTCCGCCACGATATCCTTGTCGGACGGAAGATAGGTCGACCAGGCTTGTCCAGGCACCGTGCCACTAGTCTTCCACACCACGTCAAACTGACCATCAGCCCGCACCTCGCCGATGTAGACTGGTTTTGTGATGTGATGATTGGGGAGGACTTTCGCAATACCGCCCGTTAGGTTCGGAGTTTCCAGACCCGGCAGTGTCGCGATCACTTTATCGACGTCCGTAGTACCGGCCTTCTGAACCGCCTTTACCCACAAGTTGAACCCGATGTAGTGCGCCTCCATGGGATCATTCGTGGTCCGTTTCGGGTTCTTAATGAAAGCGTGCCATTGCGTGATGAATGCCTTGTTGGCCGGAGTGTTGATGCTCTCAAAGTAGTTCCACGCAGCTAAGTGTCCAACCAGCGGCTTGGCATCGAGGCCCGAAAGTTCTTCCTCTCCGACCGAGAAAGCGACCACCGGAATGTCTTCGGCCGAGATTTTCTGGTTTGCCAGTTCCTTATAGAACGGTACGTTGGCATCGCCATTGATGGTTGAGACCACCGCCGTCTTCTTCCCGGCAGAACCGAACTTCTTGATGGCCGCGACACGTGCCTGCCAGTCCGAGTAACCAAACGGAGTGTAGTTGATCGAAATATCCTCGGGCTTGACGCCCTTGAGATGCAGATACGCTTCGAGAATCTTGTTGGTCGTGCGCGGGTAAACGTAATCGGTGCCTTCCAGCACCCAGCGCCTTACGCCGACTTCCTTCATCAGATAATCGACGGCGGGAATAGCTTGCTGGTTCGGTGCCGCTCCGGTGTAGATCACGTTCTTCGATGACTCCTCGCCTTCGTACTGCACCGGGTAGAACAGAAGCCCGTCGTCCTTTTCGAACACAGGCAGGACAGACTTGCGCGACACTGAAGTCCAGCAGCCGAACACCACCGCAACCTTATCCTTCTCGAGCAGTTCTTGCGCCTTCTCGGCAAATAACGGCCAGTTCGATGCCGGGTCGACGACGACCGCCTCGAGTTTCTTACCGAGCAGCCCGCCCTTCTTATTCTGCTCATCAATCATCATCAGGATCGTATCTTTAAGGGTTGTCTCGCTGATGGCCATCGTCCCTGAAAGAGAATGCAGAACGCCTACCTTAATGGTGTCACTCTGTCCCAGAGCCAATCGGGAAAAGGCCAACACTATTGTCAACAGTAAGGTCCCTGTCGTTACGCTTCTATGTCTCATCGCTCCCCCTCTAAAGTATTTAGTCATGTTAGTAATCTTGTTCTATGTCGCCAGGTTACAACCTGATGTTAGAGAAGCTTTTTCGAGATTTGTAACTGCAGTCCGATGCCAGCCTGCCACGAATTACTCTTCACCTCGTTAAAGTGAGTATCTCGGTAAAAGCTCATCAGTCGCGCATCAAATTGCTTGATGATGTAATTGACGTTTACCTCGGCCGTATTCTGGCGATAACTCGGATTCGGCCCACCCGTCAATCCGTCAGTGAATTCCGCAATCGCATACTTTGCGAGCAGTTCGAACTTTCCCATGCCGACCGCTTTGGGGATCAGAAATGACGCCAGGCCATAGGCGCCTTCACTCTTCACGTAGTGCGGATCATAGCCGCCGAGGCCGTTGTAGCGGGCATATTCACTCTCAATCGTGAAAGCTCCCCCGCCGTGAACCTTTCGCTCCATAAGGAAGTCGACCGTTGTAGCCGTCTTGCCCGACTGCACCTCGGTTGCTCCAGCGAGCGCAAGCAGGTTTTTGTCGCCGTAGTAAGTGCCGTTCTGGTAGTACCCGTTTTCGGGGTCCCAGAAATCGATTTGCACCCGGCTCGCCCAAATCAGACTGTTGCTGGCCGTTGCCGAGCCGCCGTCGAATGCTCCTGCAGCGACCTTCACCGTGGCCGAGCCCGCCTTGAAGTCTCCCCAATACATGGCGCCGTTATCTCGCCCTTGAAAGACAAAAGGGTAGCCGTCCTGAATGCCGTCGGTGTAAACCGACCACTCATTCGCGTAAAACGGGCCGTGCAGATTCGCGCGGTCGCTGGGCGGCAGGAAGCGCCCCACCCAAACGTTGAGTTTCGGTGAAACGTGGAATTGCCCGGCCGCGTCCAGGATCTGCATCGTGTTCGTGCTGCCGTTGTAGTCTGTGTTGAACATGACGCCGATGTCCTTGGTGACATCGCCGCCAAAATAAAGACGTGCGTGATTCAGCGAGAATTGGTCGAGACCTGGGACACCTGTAGTTTCGGTGTGAGCGTAGCTGCCCTGTATTCCGGCCCCCACAGTAAGAGACGGTTGAAACTCTTGCGCATTCAGCAAAGGTGTTGCCAATGCAAACAACACAACTAGACAATGCCATAAAGCTCGTGCTCGACAGAGTCGAGTCACTTCAGCACCGCGCTTCTGCAAACTGAATGGAAGCTCCTTAGTTACCACAGCGCCCATAGCGATCCTCATTTCGATGTAGATTTGTGCTCGTAACTTCTGCTTACACCGCTGCAAGCAAATCACGGTTCACCACATTGAATGAGTTACGTCGTGGTAACTCGGAGTTTCTAGTCCTCAAATACTTAAGTCTGACAACAGCAACACTATTCCCACAACGTGCTGGGACACGCTGCAACATTTCAAGTTAGGATGTTTGACTCTCCCCAAATCTGCCACTGGCCGTGGCGATCGGACAACAACCAGTACCTGAGATGGCTATGGTCGAGACGACGCTGGTACTCTGCTTATACCGCCGATTGAACCGATAACAATTCTCATTTTCGTGCGGGGGCGATTCTGGCATCGGTATCGATTAGAGTCCAATTCAAATTTTCTATGGATGCGATATCGATATTGCATCGCGGGCCGGGCCATGTGAGGTGACCTTGAGGATGAATCCGCCGGCGCCCGCCTCGCCCGGTTCGGGCCGCCAGAGACGTGTTTCGCCTTCATTCTTTACCAGCAACAACGGGGTCGCGCCAGCCTGCGCCGTTTGCGATTTTTCTGGCTCGCTTGCTGCGACGCGAGTTTCCTTCCCGCTCAGGAACACCTTCATGGAATTCTCGCTCTCGCCCGACTCATCGGAGTATTCGTAGGAATCCGGTGAAACAACCTTCATAGTGTACCGGGTGTGATACACCTTCCCGCCAAAGATGCTGTCCCCAAGCCAAGTCCATACGTCGCCGCTCACCGTACCAGTCTTGTCTTCTGTTCCTCCTGAACTGTCAACTGCGTGGTATCGGTATGTCTTGGCCGTCGGGTCGTAGTAGACGAAAGAAGCATCCGAGTATTTCCTTCCCGGTCTATAGAGTACCGTCTCGCAGATCACGGCGAAGCCGTCTGCCGTCCATCTGCAATCGTCAGTGCCACTGAATTTCATCGCTGGGGAGTTCGGCCCCATAAACCCTGCTTTCAATTCATCTTCGATCGTAAACTTGCCGACCATTACTGCCAGCTTCTTCACTTCCGGGCTAGGCGTTGTCTGAGACTGAGCGCGAGTCACGATTACGCTTGAAGCGCATGCCAGCACAAATGAGAACAACCGTTGGGGGACACTCATTTGGATCTTCCTTTCAGATGTGCCACGGATGCTAGCACAAACGCCGGAGGCGACTCTCACCGTTCCCGACAAGAACTGGTCAGCTGCTATCTATGGACTGTGCATCTAAGTGCCTGTTGGTCGGCAAACCGGAAGTAGTGGCTGCGCCGACTCGCTTGCTCGGAAGGATCGGGACCCAGGCCAGAGTGCAACCTCACGATCCCATTCGGACTGGAAGCACGACAATC
Organism: uncultured Acidobacteriaceae bacterium; assembly: GCA_963801885.1. Classification (GTDB taxonomy): domain Bacteria; phylum Acidobacteriota; class Terriglobia; order Terriglobales; family Acidobacteriaceae; genus Sulfotelmatobacter. The sequence goes on along the minus strand of CAWDGL010000004.1, from coordinate 54 downwards.
TTGCGGAATGGGCTCCGTCCGACTGCGTTCGAAATATTTTCGACATATTTTTCC
>CAWDGL010000003.1:0-561162 GCA_963801885.1 uncultured Acidobacteriaceae bacterium | reverse complement strand
ATGCAACGCCTACTTCGAACGAACGGGCACGGGTGCGCTAACGACGTGCGCGTTCAATCACTGGACAAAGAACTGCGGGGGCTTCCGGTTCGCACTACGGTTCCATCTGGCACATCTTTCATAATGTGCGATCCGTTGGCAATCACAACGTTGCTTCCGATGCGCACTCCTAAATAAACCGTAACGCCCATTCCCACCAGCGTGTTTTCGCCGACTTCGACTCCACCCGCGAGGATGGCACCTGGAGACAAATGCGTATGCGATCCAATAACGCAATCGTGGGAGACGATGGTTCCACTGTTAATAATTGTGTCGTCGCCGAGTTTCGCCGCGGAACCGACCACGGCGCCAGCAAAGATCTGGTTCCCGGCACCCATTGCCACCGAGGGTTCCACCATGGCACGGGGATGAATCAGGTTTGGAATCTTGAATCCTGCCGTAACCAGCCGATCATAAAGCCTGGCGCGAGCGCGATGATTCTGCACGCTGCCGATACCCAGCACGGCGCGTTCAATGCCATCGGCTCGTAACTCCGAAAGCAAAGAAGAATTTCCGATGATGGGTACTCCCAAGACGTCCTCGTCTGATGCGCTATCGTCGACGGCAGCAACAGGGAAGAAGTTTCCGGCCACACGCATCAGGTCAATCAGCACACGCGCATGGCCACTTGCGCCGAATACAACTACGGCGGGTCCGGCTCCGGGCGGAACTGACAAGGGCTCGCGCTTGCGAGTGACACTTTTTGTTTTAGTCTGAGTCTGGAGCAGCCGCTCCACGTCTGATTCTTTAACAATTCCGGTCAGATTAAAGGCGGACAAATCCAAATGATGAAGTTCCGCCAGTTCCTGGGCTTTGCGAGTAATGCGGAAGCGGCGTCCTGCATCCTGAGGCGCGGTTTCGGAAACAGTGACCGGCTCGTTGGCACTGGCGGTAATTACGCAGAGTGAAGAATTAACTTGAACCCGCTGTCCTTTTTCTACGCGCAGATTGCGAACGTAACCCGGGCAAGGCGCTTCTACGTCCACTGCCGCTTTGGTGGATTCCACGACGAAGAGAACGTCGCCCGCGCGAACCTCTGCGCCTTCCTGCACGCGAACGTCAACCAGAGTGACCTCATCCTCGTTGGCGTTCAGCAGGGGTACGCGTACGATTTGCACTCTTGCTTCCTCTCTTGAGGGATCAAACCTGATGTCAAATCAGCGCCGGCTGGAATCCGAATGAATCATGATTCTATGGGATCATGGCGCGACGATTATTAGAACACAGGCGCAAAGCAGCCTGTTCAATGTCTTGCCATTGCGGCAGAATCGCCGTTTCAAGCGTGCTGGTGTTTGCGATGGGAAGATCCTTTGCCGCCACGCGCAGAGGCGGAGCTTGTAACAGCTCAAATGCTTCCGCGCTGATGCGGGCGATCAATTCCGCTCCCCATCCCGCGGTTTGAGTGCCTTCCTCACAGACCACCAACTTCCCGCTGCGCTTCAGAGATTCGACAATCGGTTCGAGTTGGAGTGGGTTCAGGCTAGAAGGCACTACGATTTCGCAGAAGATTTCCTCCCGCATCAATAACTGTTCGGAAGCCATTTCCGCCAGTTCTGCCATGCCTCCGTAGGCTACCAGCGTTACGTCGGCACGCGAGAAGGAGTCGAACGACAAAGTGACCGTTGGATAGATGCCCCGTGTGGTCCGTGCGTGAAAATCTCCCAAGCGGCCGTCCGCCGGGGCTTCGCGCACGGGACGGGCGTACATGGCTTTATTTTCGATAAAGAGAACGGGATCATCATCTTCAAGGACGGCGCGCCGCAGAAGCGTCCCTGGTTCGTGGAAAGGGCTGGGAGCAATCACATGCCATCCGGGGGCTCCGAGGAAATGTTTCTCCAGAGTTTGGCTGTGGGTGGGCCCATAACCCCGTCTCCCGCCCATGGGAGTGCGAATCACGAGAGGGACTCGAACCTTATCGTTGTACATCCAGCGATATTTCCCGATGTGATTGACAATCTGGTCGGCGGCGAGCAGGAGAAAATCGCCAAACATAATTTCCACCACCGGTCGCAGACCTCGCATCGCCATTCCCGCCGCGAGCGCGGTGAATCCAGCTTCGCTCAGAGGCGTGGTCAGCACGCGTTCGGGAAATTTGGTGGAGAGTCCCTTGGTGACTTTGAATGCGCCCCCATAGGGGTCTAGTAAATCCTCGCCCAGGACCACAACGCGCGGATCTTCGGCGAGCATATTGTGCAGAGCCGTGTTGAGCGAATTGAGAACGTTGATCGCCATCAGGTTCGGATTGTAGAGCTGGGATTGTCAGGGGAACTAAAACTCTCCGCACTACCTATCCGCAGAGTGGCTGCATTGGGAAACGGTTGTTGCCTCGCCCAAGCCACGGCTTGCTCTACGGTCGCGCGCGCGGTTTCGTCGAGATGCTCCGCGACATCCAGACTAAGGCGGGATCGCAACTTCGGAAGCGGCTCATTCTGGCGATGGTGTTCGATCTCCGCGGCCGGACGCATATCGTCGCTCTTGGAATGATGGCAAAGACGGTAAGTATGGATCACTTCGAGATGAGGCCGCTGTTCGCCTCGAACTCTATTTACGATGGGAGCGAAGTAGTCGTAGAGCTGTTCGGCGTCGGTGGATTCGATTTCTCCGCTTTCGATTCCGAACGCCTTCCCTCGCGCTAACATGCTTCCCGCCAATTGTTTTTCCACCGGAGTGCTCTGCGACCAGCGATTGTTTTCAATCACAAACAGAATCGGCACGCTCCAGAGCGAGGCCAGATTGAATGCTTCATACACCAGGCCTTCTCCCAGGGTGCCATCGCCCATGAAGACGGTTGCGATTGCGCCGGTACGCTGCATCTTCTCGGCCAGAGCCATGCCGGTCGCGGTTGGCACGATTCCGCCCTGCACACCATTGGAATAGAAATTTTCGTAACAAATATGCTGGCTGCCACCACGCCCGCCCACCAACCCGGTCGCCCGGCCCATGAGTTCGGCCATCAAGAGATCAGCTTTGCCCGTCCGCGCCAAAAAATGCCCGTGACAGCGATGGCTGCTGAAAATGATGTCGCGCGGCTCTAAATGATTAATGATGCCGACAGCATCTGCTTCCTGGCCGATGTAACAGTGAGTCGTTCCGAAGAGTTCACCCCCGGCAAACAACTCCAGCACTCGCTCTTCGAATCGGCGAATTAAAACCATCTGGGCATACAACCGTTCGCGGAGCGCACTTCTGTCGTTATCAGACGGCAGGTTCAGATGGAGTTTTTCAGGGAGTGGCATGTCTCAATGAGCGTGTCTAAATCAGCGTGTCTAAATCAGAAAGAAAAGCGAGTTACAGTAAAAATATCGGAGCGCCACAGCGGTGTCAAACGCGGGCAACTCTACTGGACCGCCGTTGGCCCATCTCATCGAGTTCTGTTATTTTGGGCAAGGGTTCTATGACGACTATCAGTAATTTAGGGCATGCTCTTGCCATTAATGGCGGAGCGCCGGTGCGGACAGATCCGTTTCCGCCGTGGCCGGAGTTTGATGAGGAGGCGATTCAGTCTGCGGCTGCAGTCCTGCGTTCCGGCAGAGTGAATTATTGGACGGGGGAAGAAGGGCGAGCTTTTGAGCGCGAGTTCGGCGACTTCATTGGATGTAAATACGCGATTGCGCTGGCGAATGGCACCGTCGCACTGGAATTGGCGCTTTATTGCCTTGGGATTGGTTCAGGAGACGAGGTGATCGTTCCGAGCAGAACATTTATCGCCACGGCCAGCTGTGCAGTCATGCGCGGCGCGACGCCGGTGGTGGCGGATATTGACCGGGATAGCGGCAATCTCACCGCAGAGACAATCGAAAAAGTTATTACGCCGCGCACGAAGGCGATCATTGTTGTGCACCTCGCAGGATGGCCTTGCGAAATGGATTCGATTCTGGAGTTGGCTCGTCGTCGCGGAATCGCAGTGATCGAAGACTGCGCACAGGCGCACGGAGCGCGCTATCGCGGCCGGTCCGTCGGTTCGTTCGGAGACATGTCGGCATTTTCCTTTTGTCAGGATAAGAATATGACGACCGGCGGCGAGGGCGGCATGCTGCTGACCAACGACCGAAAATTGTGGGAGCTGGGTTGGAGCTTCAAGGACCATGGCAAGAGTTTTGACGCGGTATATGAGCGCAGCCATCCGCCGGGATATCGATTTGTGCACGAATCTTTCGGCACCAATTGGAGGCTCACCGAGGCGCAGTCGGCGATCGGCCGCGTGCTGCTGAAAAAACTGCCGGCGATGGTCGAAAAGCGGCGCCGCAACGCAGCCTTTTTAACTGCTGAATTCTCCAGAATTCCGGCGTTGCGAGTGGTCCAGCCTTCTGAGGATTTCTTCCATTGCTATTACAAATATGACGTTTACGTGCGGCCGGAGCGTCTGCGCGCAGGGTGGGACAGGAATCGAATTGTGGAGGCGATTTCCGCCGAAGGCGTTCCTTGCATGGCGGGCACGTGCAGCGAGATCTACCTGGAAAGAGCCTTCCCGGAGTCGATGCGACCGCCTCATCGGCTGCCGGTGGCGCGAGAATTGGGCGAAACCAGTTTAATGTTTAAAGTTCATCCAACTTTATCGGAGAGAGATCTTGCCGATACCTGCATGGCAGTCTCGAAGGTGATGCAGATCGCATCACGCGATTGAGAGAGAATGTAGTCGGCCCGCCACCTTCCCAGTTTCAATCTCAAACATTCCGTTGGGCCTTAAAAAGGCGCTCGGTAGATTGCGGTACTGGCGGCAGTGCCGACCAGCGCACCCGCATTCAGCGCTTCTTTTACCAGGCTGCTGGGAACGAAGAGGATATCTTCATCCTTAACCGCGACATCGCGGATCTGGCCACGCAACAGTTTCTTCAAATCGATCTGTTCTTCTTGAAAGCCGTTCGCAGTTTTGCGCAGCAGCCGGGTTTTTCCGGGCTTGGCGATGTGCGTGGTTCCTCCCGCGACCGCGACGATTTGTAGAACGGTAATTCCGCCCGTCGCATTCATCACATATCCGCCGGGCCGAGTCACCTCGCCCAAAACATAGACGATGCCCGCTCTGGGCACCACGACCGTATCGCCGGGCTGGAATTCGATATTGCTGGCGGCCATTTCAGCCGGATCTTTCGATAGATAAACCGTGGTCACTTCTTTTTCGCCGCGGTGACCGATGACGACTTTATTGGAAGCCCGATCGGTAGGGCCGCCAGCGGCCTGCAACACGTCGAGCAAGCGATGCGGCCCCAACACCGACTGGAAGCCCGGTTTGGCGACTTCTCCGGCGACGGAGATTCCGCTGCTGCCGTATTCCTTCACATACACCGAGACTTGCGGATCGTTGACGAGCCCTTTCTGCCGCAACTGCGCTTCGATCGCCGCTTCCGCTTCGCTGCTGGTCAGCCCAAGGATGCGAACATAACCAAGCAAAGGAATTGAGATATTTCCGTTCGCGCTCACTCGCATATGACCGGAAAGATCGGGCGCGCCATACACCGCAACCTCAAGTTCGTCGCCGGGACCAATGACAAGTGGCGCGGGAGCCGATGGGTTCGCGGGCTGTTGCCCTGAATTTTCGGCCGGGGGAGGGGTGACAATGGAAGGTTCCGTCGGCTTCACACTGCTTTGGATAGGGCTTTGCGGACTGCTCTGCGCATGGGCCGCCTGCTGCCAGCCAATGATGCCCATGAAAAAGATGCCCAGGAAAATGATCGAGCTAAAGAGCCCAGGGAGGAGAAATTGAATACGCTTCATCGTTGCATACGATTCTAAAGCGGCGAGCAGTTGCGCACAACTCGAAATCTCGATGCGCATTCCCGGCTGGCTGCGAATCTTCTCATGTGCTCGTTCCGACCACTTCCACGACGGCGCGGGCGACAGTCTCGATCTGATCGCCGGTCATTTCTGGATACAGCGGTAGAGAGAGCACTTCGCTCGCAGCTTTTTCGGACTCTGGCAGCGAATGCGGCGCGTAACCAAGATCGGAATATGCAGGTTGCAGGTGAACCGGCACAGCGTAATGGATTCCAGTCTGAATACCTTTTTGCAGTATCGCCGCCTGCAGCGCATCGCGACGCCCCGCGCGCAGAGTGTAAAGATGATAGACGTGCCGCGCCCATGCCATTTCGACGGGCCGTTCGACCTCGACACCCGCTAGAAGTTTGTTGTATTTCTCCACGATGCGGCGACGCGCCTCGTTCCATTGCTCGAGATGGCGCAGTTTCACACGCAGAATCGCCCCCTGAAAAGCTTCCATCCGATAATTGAATCCGCGCAGCACGTGATGGTACTTGCGATCCTGTCCCCAATCGCGCAGCCTGCGAATGGTGCACGCATACTGGGAATTGCTGGTTGTAACCGCGCCGCCTTCGCCGTAAGCGCCCAAATTTTTGCCCGGATAAAAACTAAAACACGCGATATCGCCGATGCTGCCCACGGGACGGCCCTTATACTTCGCTCCATGCGCCTGCGCGGCATCTTCAATGACGATGAGCCCATGCCGACGGGCCAGTTCCATAATCGGATCCATGTCCGCAGGCTGCCCGTAGAGATGCACGGGCATGATCGCTTTAGTGCGCGGCGTGATTCGAGCCTCGATGGCAGCCGGATCCATGTTGAACGAGCGCGGATCGATGTCGACCAGCACCGGCCGCGCCCCGGTATAAAGTACTGCGGCAACGCTGGCAACAAATGTAAACGGAACCGTAATGACCTCGTCGTCCGGGCCAACTCCTGCGGCCAGCAGCGCCAAATGCAGTGCGCTGGTGCCGGAATTCAGAGCAATGCAATCGCTGGCGCCGCAATAGCGCGCGAATTCCTCCTCAAACTCCAACACTTCGTCACCCAGAACAAATTGACCTGACTCTAAAACCTTGGCGACGGCCGCATCGATCTCCGGCTTGATGCTCTGGTATTGGATTTTCAGATCGAGAGAGGGAACTTTGAGCGCTGTCATGAATGTTGATTCGATATTTCATTTCCAGCTTATCAATGAACTTTGCAAAGTTCACGGAATGGATTGCATTAAGCCTGTGCAAATCCACCCGAGAAGTCCCTATAGAAAGCCGGACGCACGTCATTTACTATGGGCGACCGGACCGCAGAAACATGGCACGCATCACCAGTGAAACCAACCCGGAGAATGATCTCGGATTCGCCGAGAAGGCGGCCGGCGCTTGCGCATTCGTGCTGTTTGGCGCATCCGGAGATTTAACCAAACGCAAGCTCGTGCCCGCCCTTTTCAACCTGGGGAAAGCGAAATTGCTGCCCGAGAATTTTGCCGTGATTGGCGTTTCCGTCGACGATTTAAGCCTGGACGATTTTCGGACTCAAGTTACGAGTTTTCTACCGTCGGGAGCTGAGTCAGCAGAAGCGTTGCAGTGGTTTAGAGATCGGCTCTTCTACGAGCGCGGCGACTTTGCCGATCCGCTTACCTTTGTGCGCTTGCGGGAACGCCTGGCCGCGCTGGACACGGAGCAGAACACGGGCGGAAATTATCTTTTCTATCTGGCCACGGCGCCGAAGTTTTTTTCGCAGATTGTGCAGCAACTGGGAGCGGCCGCGCTTTCCCGCCAGCAGGATGGACATTGGCGCCGAGTCGTAATCGAGAAGCCCTTCGGGCATGATCTGGAATCTGCTCAGGCGCTTAACCGTGAGATCAAGAATGTCCTGCAGGAAAACCAGATTTATCGCATCGATCACTACTTAGGCAAAGAGACGGTGCAGAACATCATGGTATTCCGCTTCGACAACGCTATTTTCGAGCCCATCTGGAACCGGCGATATATCGACCACGTACAGATTACGAATGCTGAGACCGTAGGCGTAGAGCGGCGCGGCGGATATTTTGACACTGCGGGAACTCTGCGCGACATGGTTCCCAATCATGTGATGCAGTTGCTTAGCTTAACCGCAATGGAGTCTCCGGTATCGTTTCAAGCGGATGCGGTACGCAACGAGCAGGCGAAAGTTCTGCATTCGATTCTGCCCCTGGGTCCGGATGAAGTCTTGCAGCGCAGCGTGCGCGGGCAATATGGCTCAGGATTGCTGGGTGAAGAAAAACTTTCTGCCTATCGAGCTGAGCCGGGCGTCTCTGCGGAATCGCGCACAGAGACGTTCGTGGCCTTGAAAGTCAACATCGATAACTGGCGCTGGGCGGGCGTGCCGTTTTATTTCCGGACCGGCAAGCGGCTGGCGCAGCGGCACACGGAGATTGCTATTCAGTTCAAGCGAACGCCATTCGAACTATTTCGCAAGGCTCCATTTCACAAGCTGCACACCAACACTCTCGTCATTCAGATCCAGCCCGTGGAAGGAATTTCGCTGAGCTTCGGGGCTAAGATTCCGGGACCCTTGTTGCGCGTGGGCTCGGTCGACATGAGTTTTGAATACTCGAAGTATTTCGGAGCGGACGCCTATACCGGTTATGAGGTTTTGCTGTATGACTGCATGATCGGCGATGCAACTTTATTCCAGCGCGCGGACATGGTCGAGGCGGGCTGGAAAGTTGTAGATCCGGTATTGGACGTCTGGAGAGCGCTGCCCCCGCGCAAGTTTCCCAATTATGCGTCCGGAAGCTGGGGGCCGGCGGAAGCGAATCAATTGCTGGAACTGGATGGCCGCCAGTGGAGGAGAATTCAACCATGATTCTGAATGAACAATGATTCTGGCCGCTGAAATTGGCGCGACACGCACCCGGATGGCCGCCTTCAATACGGAAGGCAACCGGCTGCAATGTGTCGTGGAAAAAATCTATGCCAGTCAGAAGCACGAAGGGTTAAGCGGCATTCTGGCTGACTTCGTGAAGACCGAAGGCATTCCAGTTCACAGCGCCTGCCTGGGCGTGGCCGGGCCGGTGCGGGCTGGGCGCAGCAAGATTTCCAATCTGCCCTGGACCGTCGACGCGCGGGAAGTAGCAGCCCAGCTCAAACTGAATTCCGTTGGACTGCTCAACGATCTGGAAGCATATGCGTATGGAATCGACGGCCTGGAGTCGAAAGATTTCATTGCGCTGAGCGAAGGCTCCGAAGATGCTGAAGGCAATCGGGCCGTCATCTCAGCCAAAACTGGACTGGGCATGGCGGGACTTTATTGGGATGGCTTCCGGCACCATCCCTTTGCCTGCGAAGGCGGGCACGCGGATTTCGCGCCCCGCAACGAACTTCAGACCGAACTGCTCGCGTACTTACAAAAAAAGTACGGCCGCATCAGTTGCGAGCGGGTTCTCTCCGGACCGGGGATCAAAAATATTTACGACTTTCTTCGCGACGCGCACAAAGCCGACGAGCCCGAATGGTTGCGCGACGAGATCGCTGCCGCGCCCGATGCTCCGGCACTGATTTCACGGTTGGCGACGGAGGGCAAGGCCGCGATCTGCGATCAGACATTGTCGATTTTTGTCAGCGTCTTTGGCGCGCAAGCCGGTAATTGCGCATTGAATTTCATGTCGACCGGAGGAATCTTTATTGGAGGAAGTATCGCCGCGAAAAATGTTCCGAGGATGAAAGAACCAATCTTTCTCGAATCTTTTCTGGATAAAGGCCGGATGGCATCGATTCTGAAAGATATGCCCGTGAAAATTGTCACCAACGACGACTGCGGCATCATTGGCGCAGCGCGTTATACATTGGTGCAGAAGGCATTTCGCAAAGATCGGTGATTGCGTAAACCCACGACTCCATCCTCGGTGATCACATAATCCACGATCACAGAATCGATGACGGCGGATCGCAGCCGCATTTCTCGCGCATTTGACCGGCTCTTTCCAGGAATAAAAACGGGGAGCCGAAGCTCCCCAGAGTGAAGCGACAGAGGCGTTCCTTTAAGTAGACTCCAGCGGCGGGGAAAGAGTTGTCCCGACAGGTCATAAAGTTTTGTAGTGAATGATGAATGAAGCTCAGCAAATCTCCAGTTGCGGCCCAGCGCCAGCGTCGAGCGATGGCGTACAAGAGTGCTGGATGGAGATTGATGGCGCCCGCATGCGCTATTTGCGCGCAGGTTCCGGACCGGCGCTGATATTGCTGCACGGGCTGTTCGCCTATTCCTTTTCGTGGCGATATACCATGCCCGCGCTTGCGCCTTACGCCACCGTATACGCGCCCGACTTGCTGGGGTCGGGATTTTCCGATCGCCCCGCGGGGCTTGACCACTCCATGCGAGCGACTGCGGCTCGAATTCTGAAATTTATTGAGAATCTGGGACTTGACTCTTTCGACCTGCTGGGAACTTCGCGAGGCGGCGCGGTAGCGATGGCCGCGGCTGGGCAGTGTATGACTCCCGGGGGCTGCCAGGCGCGATTGCGCCGGTTAATTCTGGTATGCCCGGTGAATCCATACTCACCGCAGGGAACTTGGCTGGCGCCATTTTTCGGCACGCCCGTGGGCGCGGCCTTATTTCGTTCGACAATCGGGCGCGTGCCAGCTCTGTTTCCTTATTGGCATGGACGGCTTTTTGTAGACAAAACCAAAATTCCCGCAGGAAGCGTCGAGGGCTATTTGGCGCCTATAGCCAAGCCCGGCTTGTTTGAGCATGTGCTCAGCATCGTGCGCACCTGGACCGCCGATCTACGGGAACTCAAGGCGCTATTGCCAAAGCTTGCGCCGATTCCTACGCTCCTCGTGTGGGGAAGCAAAGATCCGGCGGTCTATGTTTCGTCGATGGAGCCGTTGGCTCGGCATTTCGAGCATGTCCAATGCGTAGTATTTCCGAACATCGGGCACTTGCCTTACGAAGAGTGTCCAGAAGAGTTCAATCGCGCATTGATTCATTTCCTGACGCGCCCGGAAAATTTGCTCTAAAGCTTTCGGCACAAACTGTTCAACGACTATCGACTCAAGGGTTTTCCGCGCCGTTGCAGAGCGGCGTTTTCAAGTGAATCTCTGGACCCACTCCATCGTCGAGATATTGCGGAATGCATTGGTGCAGTACGGGTATTGGGCCGTGGGTGCAACCCTGCTGGCGGAGAACGCCGGAGTGCCGGTTCCGGGCGAAACCATTTTGTTGCTGGCTTGCTTCCTGGCTTATTCCGAACATGCGTTGCGGCTGCCGTGGATCGTCCTGGTGGCAACCATCGCGGCAACTTTGGGCGATAACCTCGGCTTTGCGCTCGGCTATTACGGCGGACGCCGTCTGCTGGCGCGTTACCAGGCATTCTTCAGAATTCAACAACGCACTGTGCAGCGGGGCGAAGGACTCTTCGCGCGTTATGGCGCCATCACCATTTTTTTTGCCCGCTTTATCTTCGGCTTGCGGATTATCGCTGGTCCCATTGCGGGAGTTCTACGCATGCCGTGGCGGAAGTTTATGGTTTTTAACTTTCTCGGCGCTGCGGTGTGGGTTACCGTGATCTCTTTCGTGGGGTATTCTTTCGGCCAGCATTGGGAGCGGCTACAACAAGCTGTTAAGCGAATTGACATCTTAGTCGCTCTCGTTCTGCTGTGCGGAGCGGCCTGGCTCTGGCGGAGAAGCGGACGCAAGAACTAAGTGGAGCATCCGGGAAGTAATCTTTTGCACAGAGCGGAGTTTGCCCCGGACGCTATACTGTGCGGGTGTCTCGGGCTCCTTTTTCAAATAGCCGAAGCAATATCAGTGGCAGTTGAAATTACAGCGGCTGCGTCCGAGCCGGAAAATCGGACGAGGAGGAACATTTGAAGAAAATCGGGTTGTTAACGTTGCTCATCCTGGTAACAGTACTCTTTACGCTGGCCTTCTCGGCTGCAGCGGCACCGAAAGCCCCGGCAGCGCCGGTTCCCGCCGCGGCGGCAGTTCCTGCCACTCCGGCAGCGATGCCGGCCGAACATCCGCACATCCACGAAGCTCTCATGTCGATGCGGGAAGCCAAGCATCACCTCGAAACCGCAGCGCATGACTTCCACGGCCACCGGGTCAAAGCGATCGAGCACCTCGATCAGGCAATTCACGAAGCTGAAATTTGCGAACAGGAGCCGTAGGTCGGTAGTCCTCAAAACAGTAAAGGCAGCGTCAGTTTAGACGCTGCCTTTTTTCTTGCGCTATTGAGCTGGAGCTAATGAGGAAAGCCGCCGTCGGGATGATTATTTACCGAACCTATTTACCAAACCTGTATCCAATCGAACCACCCACGCGAAGCACGTTGTCGGAGTGGAACTCGACGTTGTTCACAATGTGATAGAGATGCGCCTCAGGCCGAATGAAAAAATGTTTCCAAATCCGATAACGAAGGTCAACGCCGACATCGACGAGGAAGTGATTGCTGTTCAGAGTGGTGCTGCAACCGCTGACGTACAAGCAATTTCCGGGCGCGTAGAAGAGCAACCGCTCGCCACCCACGCCGGCCATTAGATCGGCATCCATTCTCCTCGCCACATGGGGCGCATAGACACCGTTCACATCATAGAAAATCGGCCGATATTCCTGGTAATAGTTATAAAGCTCGTGTTTGTAGCTGGTGGCCAATTCCGCGCTCAAGCCGAAATGGTTCGGGAGAATGCGATCAATGCTGAAACTGGGATAAAGCCCACCCTTTTCCGGAGGAGGCAAAAAGGCATTCGAAGCATTTATATTTTTGCTGGAGAGAAGAATGCCAACGCCCACGGCAACGTCCACCTGTTGCGCATGGGCCAGAGTCGTAAGTAGTAGAGATGCACAGCCGGATAGGATAAGCGCGAACTTCCTCAAATACAGCCCCCCTTGTCGGTTCGTTCAGGCTTGTAGGATCCAGCCGCCAGATTGATGCTGCGCGCTCAACCGTTGCGACAGGTCGGGCTTGCTGAAATCGAGGCGGCCGGAGCTTGTTGGTCGAAGCTTGTCGCCCCGAGCAAACTTTCGACCGCCCGTTTTAAAGTCTAGTCTGGGCCGCCGATGGTGTATCCAATTGAAGCTCCCAAGCGAATCACATTGCCTGAGGTGAAGTCGACGGTGTTGTTGAAGATTTTATAGTAATGCACTTCGGGGCGCACAAAGACGTGACCCCAGACGTAGTAGCGAAGACCGGCTCCAACATCGACCAGGAAGTGGTTCGAGCTCTGGTAGCAGGCGCCATAATACACGCAGCTGCTGGTCGGCTCATAGCCATAAAAGCGAGTGCTTTGCCAGCCGATACCGGCCATTACGTCGGCTCCAACTTTCTTGCCCAAACGCGGTTGGTAGACAGCGTTAAAGTCATACAGAATCGGGCGATAAGGCTGACCACCGGTTCCGCCGTAAGCTCCCTGAGTGGTCTTCCAGGCAGCGTCGAAACCAAATCCCACCCTTCTGTGGAAGATTACATCGGCGCTGATGTTGGTATACAACCCGCCGTCTTCCGGGCAAAGACCTGCGAAGGAAAACGATGTGCCACAGGAAGCGGCCCCGGGCGACGAGACGGTGCCAAAGCCGAGCATTGCATCTCCCTGCTGCGCGGAAGCCAGGTTCGGTAAAGCGAACAACACCACGGCCGTCGCAATGAAAGCAAACTTTCTCAAGAGAACCTCCTGTAATGATTGTTGATGACGGTAAGATGCGACCGCCAAACCTTTTGGATGCAAGCGCATGAGCGATGCGAACATCATAATTTTAATCGCGCCAGAATTCAATCAGCCGGCGTGTACCCTTACTCGCATTGCCGTACAGAACCGCAGCGGAGAGGCAACGGCGGGTGAAACCCTGACACGGGAAAAAAGTTGCGGCTGCGATCCAGATTTTTCCCGGCAATCTTTTCCGGCAAATCAGGTCTGGCAAACCGGTCTGGCAAATCACGAGCGCTGCGAAGCACCCCTCCCTCCCCCGCGAAGAACGTGATCCATCGCGATGGAACCTCCGCCAAAAAAGATCAAGGCAAAAGAAAGAGCTGCTGCCGCCATTGCGAACTCGAATCCAGGACGGGCGGGAGTCCCGATAAGTCCGTTGTGCAAGTGAACCGTCCAGATGGCGACGAACAGATCAATGAAAACGGCGAGTGCGGCAACGCGGGTGAAAAATCCCACTAAGATCAACAAGCCCCCGAAAAATTCGGCGAACGCTGAAACATAACCTAACCATGCCGGCAAGCCTAGACCTGCCACCATCTGCGCGTGGTGATGCAGACCTCCAAAAACTTTCTGAGAACCATGTGCGACCATGATGGCCCCTAAAGCCAGACGCATGACCAGCAAAGCCAGCGGTTGCAAGCGATCCAGATAGCGCAAGGCGTTCCCTCCTTACCGCGGATTCCCATTATCGCAGCCGAACCATACCAGCAAGAAGTAAAACCGAAAAAACGATTGCGCCTCAAGCAAGATGTTTGATAACGTGTGTCCGCCGCAGGAGGCAATCAAGCTTTGGTGATCTGCGTCGCCGGCTTCCTGCCATTTTCTCCTCGGGCCCGGTAAAACGATCGAAACAAGCCTTGTCGATTTGGATCTACGCCACGTTTGCGCGTCGACGGTGGGTACGACTTTTCAGTCAGGAGTCCGCGATGAATCGAATGAAAAATGAAAGTATTGTGGTCCAGCTATTTTTTCTCGCTCTTCTTGTTGCGTTTCCAGCCGTAAGCTTCGCGGATCAACACAAAACCAGCGCACCCGCGTCCCATGCGGCGCCCGCGAAACCAGCGACGACCAGTCATTCCACCGGAGGGGCGCCGCATACCAATACCGCCAGTCATACGAACACGGCGAGCCACACCACGACGACCACTCATTCGACGACCGGTCACACGACCACGTCGACCCATACCACCACAACCTCCCACACCACCACCGCAGGCCATGGAACCACCGCAGGCCACGGAACCACAACTGCCGGACACGGCACAGTGGGCGCGGGGCACGGGACGACGATGGCGGGACATGGTGCCGGCAATGCCGGACACTCAACCATGGCTGGCGCACGCTCCAACATGAGCCACGCCGCTCCGGGCAGACAAGTGGCGCTCCGCGGCGGAGGATCGGCGAGCATTCGACCGAATGGTCAGATTCGATCCATCAATCGGAACGGCATGCACATTGAACACAATCTTCATGGTGGCCGAACGATTGTGCGCGAGCGCAACGGGGCGCGCATTGTCACCGTAGGACGGCACGGTGGCTACGTACAACGTCCTTACATGAATCGTGGCGGACGTTCCTACTATTCGCGGACATACTACTATCATGGCGGCTACCGGTCTGGGGTGTACCGTGGCTATTATTGGGGCGGCCATCCTTACTACGGCTACTACCACCCGTACTTCTTCCATGCGGGTTATTACGGCTGGGCCTATAACCCGTGGGTCGCGCCGGTTTACTACGGATGGGGTTGGGGAGGCGCACCCTGGTACGGCTATTACGGCGGTTATTTCGCGCCGTATCCTGTGTATCCTTCGGCGGCGTTCTGGCTGACGGACTATCTCATTTCAGCTAATTTGCAGGCCGCCTATGCGGCACGCGCCGAAGCCAACGCAGAGGCTGCGGCCGCCGCGAATAATGCTCCTCCACCGGACGATCAGATGGCCAGTTCGGGACAACCGTCCTCGGCGCCGAATGCCCCCGTCGCGCTGTCACCAGAAGTCAAACAAGCGATTGCAGAGGAAGTGAAGGCGCAAATCGCTGCTGCTCAGGCTGATGCCTCGAAAACTGGCTCCTCAGCCCCTAGCCAGGGTGGCGGCGATCAGGCTGCTAGCGGCCAGGTGCCTCCCGCGCTTGATCCGGCGCGGCGCACATTCGTCGTATCGGATGATCTTGCAGTAGTCGCTGATGGCCAGGAGTGCGCACTGACTCAAGGCGATGTAATCACCCGGCTCACCGATACTCCCGATGCCGACCAGAAAGTGAATGTGAGCGTTTCGAGCAGCAAGAAGACCGATTGCGCCGCCGGAAAAATGGTTGCCGTTTCCGTGGACGACCTGCAGGAGATGCAGAACCATTTCCAGGAACAAATTGACGAAGGCATGAAGACGCTGGCTTCAAAACAGGGTACCGGCGGCTTGCCGAAGGCGCCGGACACATCGACGGTAGCATCCGATGTTCCGCCTCCGCCTCCAGATAAGAGTGCAGGCAAAACTCTTGAAGATCAAAATGCCGAAGCCGACAAGACCGAGGCAGACGTGAAACAAGAAGCGGCCTCTTCTGGCGGGGGAACGCAATAAGAGCGTCGCCCTAACGGAATAGCGGCGGAGTGCGCCGACGACGAAAAGGGGGAATTCGAATCATGGTTCAGAAGTTGCCAAGGTGCAGCAGGGCTGTGCAGCCGATCGTCGTCGCAGTTTGTGCCGCGATTTGCATCGCGGCGCTCTCGTCATCGCATGCCGCCGCGCAAGGTGTTTCCTTGCAGGAACAGCTTGCGGCGCAATACAAGCTAGTCAAGATGGGATCGGATTCGAGCGGCCCTTCGGTCATCACACCCGGCACAGTGCTCGCCATTCAAAAGGGCGGAATTCTTGGCGTCGCTTATACCGAAACAGGTGTTCTTTCCACCAAATACGAGGGCGGAACGGTTCACACTCCCAGCGGCATTTTGTCTAAGGGGATTGGTCTTGGAATGGGTCACTTTGGGAAGACGCAAACCACTCACCTCTTCCCAGTGGGAGACAAAGTTTACGTATCGAAGCTGGAAGTCAACACTGGCAAAGATGCCGTATCGTTGAACATCATCGCTTGCGACTCCTGCAACAAAACCGATCCTCCGACTTACAACAAGGCCCAGGTTGTCTTTCTGTTTCCTAAAGGAACTCTGGCGACCGCCAGTGCAGGTGATGTCGAGGACACGATTGGGCAGCTGCTCTCGATCAGCGACGACACTCAGCAGGATCAAGGTGCGCAGCAGGGAGGCCAGGCCGCTCAAGGCGGTGGTCAGGATCAACAACAGCCCCAACAACAGCAGGCTGAACCGCAGACCATCGAGAAAGGGCAGACCACCGATCAAGTGGAAGCGGCTCTGGGTAAGCCGGACAAAATTGTGAACCTCGGCACGAAACAGATTTGGGTCTACAAGGATCTAAAAGTTACGTTCCTGAGCGGCAAAGTTTCAGATGTTCAATAAGAACGTTCAATAAGAACGTTCAATCGTCACTTAACGACAGCCCGACATGCGGTAACCGTTTTTCCCGAACCAGCACACAGGGTTAACTGTCGTCTCTGCCGCAAGTTGGGCGAGCGATATAGTACCTCCGTACCGTGCTTAGTACTTCAGTTACCGCCCTCGAAGGGGAGGGACATGTCCCCAACAGGCCTTACTGCTAATAGTGGTTTTCCTCGAATAAACCACAACATATAGATTAACCGCCCGTACGGTCTCCCGGCAATTCCAGGAAAACACCCAAAAACCCCAAGAAACGCGGAGATTCTCTCCGAGGTGGGGCGCATCCGGGTTGAGATATGCTCGGAACACCGAAAGCCCCGGCACAGGCATTACGGGCAACGCAGTCAGCGGAACAGAGCCTGTGGGCCGAGGAAGTCGGGGGCAGAAACAGAAGCTGTGGAAAAGGCAAGAGGAACTATGGCCGACTCGCGAGAGGTCATGAATATTCGCCAGGCTTCGCAATATCTGGGCGTGAGTCCGGACACACTTTACAAGTACGTCGGCGAGCAAAGGATCCCCGCGTTCAAACTGGGCAATCGTTGGCGCTTCAAGAAGTCGCGGCTGGATCAGTGGATGGAAGAGAAGTCAAGCGAGATGGAACCGCAGGCGAAACGCAAAGTAAAGGCAGCCACAAAGGCTGCCGGACAGAGTTAAGTAGAACGTTAAGTAAAACAGACGCAGGCGAGGGCGCCCGCGTCACACAAAGGTGGGCACATGTTTGGAATGGGATCGAAGTCCATTGTTGGTCTGGATGTGGGCTCTTCAAGCATTAAGGCAGTCGAGCTGAAGAAGAAGGGTGGGCAGATTGAAGTCGCGCACCTCGGTCTGGAGCCGCTGTCTTCCGACATCGTCGTTGACTCGATGATCGTCGACTCGGGCACGGTTTCGAGCGCGATTTCCAAACTGTTCCTCGACAATCAGATCAAGACCAAGGCCGTAGCAACCGCGGTCAGCGGACACTCGGTGATCGTGAAAAAAATCTCGCTGCCTTCGATGAGCGACCAGGAACTGGCCGAAACCATTGAAAAAGAAGCCGCGCAGCACATTCCCTTCGATCTCGCCGATGTAAGCCTCGACTACCAGATTCTTTCGGACGAAGTGGGCAGTCCGCAAATGGATGTCCTGCTGGTGGCAGTCAAGAAGGACAAGATTTTGAACTACACCAACGTACTCTCGATGTCGGGACGCACGCCCGCTATTGTGGACATCGATGCGCTGGCGTTGCAGAACTGCTACGAGTACAACTACCAGCCGGCGCCGACTCAAGTAGTGGCGTTATTGAACCTGGGCGCCAGCGTGATGAACATCAACATCGTGAAGGGCACGACTCCGTTGTTCCCGCGCGACGTCAGCGTAGGCGGCCATCAATATACGGATTCGCTGCAGAAAGAACTCGACCTCAGCTTTGACGATGCTGAGTCTTTAAAACTGGGGAACAAGGTAGGCACGGTGAGTGAGGACGCGAAGCAGCCGATTCTGCAGCAGGTCACCGAGATCATCGTGCTGGAAATTCAGAAGACCTTCGATTTCTTCCGGGCCAGCGCGGCCGGAGAGCATATCGAGAAGATCTATCTTGCGGGCGGTTCGTCGAAAGTGCCCGGCCTGGTAGAGGCGTTGCGGCAGGAGTTTTCCATGCCAGTGGAGTTGTTGAATCCGTTCCAGCGGGTCACGCCGCCGGTCGAAGGACACGGGGCGGAACTGGTGGAGCAGAATCCCGGCCAGATGGCAGTTGCGGTGGGCTTGGCCCTGAGGAGCTTTGACTCTCTATGATCAAAATCAACCTGCTCGAAAATTCCAAGGGCAAGAACAAGCGCGGCGGCAGCAGCGGTCCCTCGATGCCCTCGATGGAAATGGGCGATATGGGATCGCCGAAGCTGAAGGTCCTGGTGGTGCTGGTGCTCGCCGGGTTAGTCAACCTGAGCTACTGGTATCGGCTGGATCACCAGGGTAAGGCCATTGAAGCGCGCATGAAGGTGGCCGAACAGAAAAATCGCGAACTGGGCGATGTCAAGACGAAGTTTCTGGAGCGGCAGACCCAGGCTGACACTTATAAGCGGCGCGTCGACGTCATCGACGGGCTGCGCGCCACTCAGACAGGTCCGGTGAACCTCCTGGCCATGCTGGGGGAAACGATCAACAACACCGAAGCGGTCTGGCTGAACAAGATGGACGATTCCGGGCCGACGGTGAGCCTAGAAGGCACGGCCTTGAGCGCGGATGCGGTCGCCAACCTGATCGCCAATCTGCAAAAGACAGGCTACTTCAGCAGCGTCGAAATCAAGGAAACGTACCAGGACGAGCAGATCAAAGATATGCAGGCGTTCCAGTTCACGCTGACTTGCGAGAAGGGAAAGTCGTAGAGGCGACCTATGGCAAATTTTAGCGAAATGTCGGGCATCAAGCAGTGGGCGACGGTACTTGCCGGAGGAGCAATCGTGACGGCAGCCCTTTACTTCACGATGTTCAAGAGTCAGGACGCAAGCAACGCCGCCGCGCAGCATGCGCTGGAAGACAAGATTCGGGAAAACAACGAACTCGAATCCTACCGGCCGAAGCTGAAACAGATGGAGCAGCAGGTGGCCGAACTGAAACAGCAACTGGAGATCGAGCAGCGCATCGTTCCCGATGAAAAGCAGGTAAACGGGTTCATCGAAATGCTCGATGGCGAGGCCCAGAAGGCGGGCGTGGAGCTGCGGCGCTATTTGGCCAAGGACACCAAGACAATGCAGTACTACACCGAAGTGCCTTTCGATATTGAGGCCGACGGGCGGTACTACGACGTACTGAGTTTCTTTGACCGGGTAAGCAAGCTGGAGCGCATTGTCAACGTCAGCGGCCTGCTGGTGTCGTCGACGCGGAATCCCAGCGGAGCGAGAGTCAAGCACACGTATCAGTACGCGCCGAACGAGAGCATTATCGCGAGCTTCACCGCGACCACATATTTCAGTCATGATCTGCAACCTTCCGGAGCAGCTGCCGGAACAAAACCGGGCACCAAGGCGGCGAGGTAGGGATAGCTTATGAAGCTGACAACAGGCATTCTTGCAATAGCAGTGATGATGAGCGGGTCTGTTGCCACGAAGGCTGTGGCACAGAACTCCGACGCCATCGACAACGCGCGCAGCGAAGCAAAATCGCTGCAGCAGAGCAACGCACCTGCGGCCGCGCCCGCAACTCCGGCGAAGGCCAAACCGGCTCCCGGCGCTCCGGCGCCAGCGGTGAAGCCGGCAACAATTCCAGGCTCCGGGTCAAGTTCGGCCGCGAAACCCGAGCATGCTTCCGGTCAGACCAATCAACTGCAGCACGTGAACGTGGTTTCCGGCAGCGGCGAAGTACAAATCGAGATCAGTTCTACTCAGGCGGTTACGCCGAAGTTGAGCAAGCTAAGTTCACCGGACCGGGTTCTGTTGGAACTGCCGGAGACGGTTATGGCCAGTTCCCAGAGCAAGATTCCCGTGGGCAACGCTGGCATAAAAGGTGTACGCATCGGCATGGACGGCAAGACTCCTCCGACCACCAGCGTCGTAATCGATCTCGACAAGCCGTTAGCTTATGAATTGACCCCTGGGCCGGCCGGCAAAATAATTCTCACGCTGCACGCCCAGCAATCAGCTCCCAGCATCGCGAAGACGGCTCCCGCAGTTTCCGCGCCGGTTGCGAAACATGCGACGGCGGCGAAACCAGTCGTAGTCGCAGTTGCAAAACCTGCCGTCACGCCATCGGCTAAGCCAGCTCCCGCAGTGGCTGCCAAACCGGCCGTTGCGACTGCGACGAAGCCCGGAATCGTGGCAGTGTCCAGCCCGGCAGTGGCTGCTCCGAAAATTCAAGTTACGAAGGCGTCAGAGCCAAAGCTAGTGCCTCCACCTATGAAGGCCGCGCCTACACAGGCAAAGGTTGTAGCGCCTGCGAAGACCGTCGCGTCTGCGCCTGTGACCAAGAGTGTCGCAGTTCCGTCGCCCAACACAGAAGCCAAGACCGAGGTTTCTGTAGGCAAGACTGAGGCGTCCGTGGCCAAGACCGAATCGTCTACTGCCAGCAAAACTGCGCCGGCAACGGGCGAAGCCGCTCCCAAGGCTGCGAAGCCCGAGGAGAAAAAGTGGGCCATGACCGGAAAGCGCGATCCATTCTTTAGTCCGGTGGTGCAGCAGAACGGTTCGGGCTGCTCCAGCGGAAAAAAGTGCCTGGAGATTGGCACGATCAATCTGCGGGGCGTCGTGAAGTCGGATACGGGCTTCATCGCAGTCGTCACCAACAGCTTGAACAAAGCGTATTTTCTGCGGGAGAACGATCCCGTATTCAACGGCTATGTGGTGAAAATCACAGGCGACTCCGTCATATTTCAGGAAACGATCCAGGACAAGCTAGGCAAGTCTTTTACGCGAGAAGTGGTGAAGCGAATTTTCACGCCGGCAGTCTAGGCACGACGGCGAAACCGGAAACGGGAGCGCCGAAATCAAGTTCTTAGAAGGACACGCGGGCTCAGCCCGCGAGTTGGGGAGAGGCGAAATGCGAAAGCAACCAGTGACCATGTTCGTATCGTTGCTGCTGTTGGTGGTGGCCGCGGCCGCACAGACACCGAGCCAGCTCGATCGAGTTAACGTAGTCCGCGGCAAGGACGACATCCGGGTCGAGATGAGCTCCAAAGGCACGCTCACCCCAAAAATCAGCACGCTCGACTCACCCACTCGCGTGATAGTGGATCTGCCGGAAACTGTCATGGCGACCGGCCAGACTCGCATCGCCGTGGGCGCCGCCGGGGTTAAGAGTGTGCGCATTGGCATGGATGGACAAACCCATCCCACCACCCGCATCGTCGTTGACCTCGACCAGGCTTGCGCCTACGAATTGACGCCCGGTCCGGCTGGCAAGCTGGTGCTGACACTGCATGCGAATGCGGTCGCTCCGGCAGCCACGGTAGCCGCGAGTTCGGCGCTTCCGCCCGCAGCGCCGGCAGTCGCGCCGTCCGCTCCTGCGACTGGCTCCAGCGATTCGGTTGCAAAGAACTCAACTTCGCCCCAGGATTTCGTGTTTGTCGAGCCTTCTTACCAGTCGAAGTCCGCGGCCTCCACGCAGTCCGCTAACGAAGCCAAGAAAGACGATACTGCCGACGAGCCCACGGCCCGTGCCCAGGAAGCGGCCGCTCGCTTTTCCGATAAGACCGCTGCGGAACTGCTCCCTGTGAGCGCTCATGCAGCGCAGGCGCAAAGCACTCCGAACGCGATTACGCCCGCGGTCAACCTAGCCGCGGAACAAAAGGCCCAGGTGGGACAGCAAACTGCTCCAACCGGCCCGAAATATACAGGCGAGCCGATCTCGGTGAACCTGAAAGATGTCGACCTGAAAGATTTCTTCCGGCTGATTCACGAGATCAGCGGCCTCAACGTGGTTCTCGATCCGGATGTGCATGGCACCTTGACGATCGTGCTGGATGATGTGCCGTGGGATCAGGCACTGGACATCGTGCTGAAGAACAACGAACTGGCCCGGGAATTGGAAGGCAATGTTCTTCGCATCGCCACGGTCGCAACCCTGAAGCGTGAAGCCGACGCTCGCCGCGCCCAAGTCGAATCGGAATCGCTGGCGGTGGACAAAGTTTCCGTCACCCGTTTCCTGAGCTATGCGAAGGCGAAGGATGTTGTGATTACGGTAAAGAAATTCTTGTCGTCCCGCGGCGATGTGGTCTCCGATGACCGCACCAATGCCGTGGTCATCAACGATATTCCAAGGGTGATTCCGACGATCGATCGCCTGCTGACGCAACTCGACCGCAAGACGCAGGAAGTCGAAATCGAGGCTCGCGTCGTAGCCGCAACCCGGCAGTTTGCCCGTGATATCGGCACACAGTTTGGCTTCGGCTTCGGCAACAGTGGCGCCGCCCTCGGCGGAAACTCGGCTGCAGGTACTTCGCCGACCACCGTAACTTTTCCAACCGGCCAAAACCCGGCTTATTTCACGGTGCCGTCAACCTCAGGGGGCAGTGGATCTACGATTCCGTTGTTCTCGAACTTGGGATCAACTGGCCCGACCAGTGGCTTGAGCTTCACGGCGGCTTCGCAAACCGTGCGAATTGACGCTGTCCTCTCCATGGCCGAGTCGCGCGGCTTGCTCAAAGTGCTCTCTCGTCCGCGCATCGTCACCCAGAACAACATTCAAGCGGGCGTAAAACAAGGCGTCCGCGTTCCCATCGTGACTCAGGCGCAGTTGGGCGGTCCTCCGACTGTGACTTACATCGATGCCTTCCTGCGGTTGACGGTAACTCCGCAGATCACTTCCGAAAACACCATCTTCCTGAACGTCGACGTGGAAAACACCACGCCGAACTTCGCGCAGGAAGTACAGGGCAACCCGGAGCTGATTACGCAGCAGGCTACCACGCAGGTTCTGGTTACCGATGGCGGCACTGTCGTGATTGGCGGCGTCATCCAGACCCAGAACTCGATCGAAGTCGATCAGGTGCCGGTGCTGGGAAATATTCCGTTCCTGGGCAACCTGTTCAAACACACAACGGTAAACACCACCAACCAGGAATTGATCTTCTTCATCACGCCGCGAATCATTCAGACGTAGCAGCTTCAGACGTAATCGCGTCAGAGATAAGCAGCGAGTTGGAAGATTGAAGCGCCGGCCTGAAAAAACTGTCAGGCCGGCGCTTCTGCGTTTGCGTGAAATACCCGCTGCAAGCCCTTACTCGGAACTCATGCACGCTCGTCGGCATTTCTTGTAAACTCACGATCAATGAATTTCCGCGCGCGCCAGAACAAACTGCGGGAGCATCTCGCGACTGCCCGGTTCGATGCGCTTTTATTGAGCCATCTTCCCAATATCCACTACCTCTGCGGCTTTACCGGGAGCGCCGGATTGCTGCTCGTCGACGAGGCGGGAAGCGTTTTCTTTACCGATGTTCGTTACGACACACAAGCCCACGAAGAAGTGAAGAACGCAAAGGTCGTGATCGCGCGCCAGGGATTGCTGGAAGGTCTTGGGCAATGGCTTACCGGCCGGCGCAAGAGGCCTCGGGGATGGACGATTGGCATTGAAGCCACGCACGTAACAATTGCCGAAAAAAAGAGGCTGAAGCAGGCCTGCCCCTCTGGAGTAACGTTGAAGGATGCGCCAGCGTTGGTGGAACGAGCACGCATGATCAAAGACGCGGACGAGTTGAGTCGCATTCGCAGCTCGGTTGCATCTGGGGGCAAAGCTGTTCGATCGCGCGCTCGAGGTGTTGCGGCCGGGAGTGAAGGAAACCGAGATTGCCGGAGAAATGGAATACGAGGCGCGAAAGGCCGGCGCGGAGGCGATGTCATTCCCGACAATCATTGCATCGGGCGCCCGGTCCGCGTTGCCTCATGGCCGCGCTTCCGATCAGGCCATCGCCCCCGGCGGATTCGTGGTGTGCGACTTCGGTGTTATACTCGCAGGTTATTGTTCAGACCAGACCCGTACTGTATGGGTGGGTTCAATTTCGGACGAGGCGCGCCGAGCGTACGAGGCAGTGCGCGAAAGTCAGCAAGCCGCGTCGAACGCCGTCAGGCCGGGTATTACTGTCGCCGACGTCGATGAAGCTGCCCGTAAAGTATTGCGGAAGGCGAAGTTAGCACGTTATTTCACTCATTCCACCGGGCATGGCGTGGGCCTCGAAATTCACGAGGCTCCAAGAGTGGCAGCGGGACAGAACGATGTTCTTCAGCCCGGCATGGTCATTACCATTGAGCCCGGGGTATACTTCCCCGGAAAATGGGGAGTGAGAATTGAGGACATGGTGGCGGTCACCAGCGAACGGTTGTGAGGTGTTGACCCCGACCAGCAAGGAGTTGTTGACGGTTTAGTCTTCCAGGTTTTGCTTTCGGCCGGACCCGGCTTCTTCGCTTATTCGCCGTTTCGGTTCTCGGGTTCGGTTCGCGGTTCTGCTCGCACAAGTGGTGAAGGATCCCACCTCATACGAATGAATCTAAAAGAACTGAAAGATCTCATTGAGTTTTTAATTGAGAAGGATATTGCCGAGTTTGAGCTGGAA
This sequence comes from uncultured Acidobacteriaceae bacterium, assembly GCA_963801885.1. Taxonomy (GTDB): domain Bacteria; phylum Acidobacteriota; class Terriglobia; order Terriglobales; family Acidobacteriaceae; genus Sulfotelmatobacter. Next base: position 536,159 of record CAWDGL010000003.1, on the reverse strand, counting down.
CGCGGCGATGTCAAGGTTCGAATCAAGCGCGGCGGCGAGCATGCGATCGCCCATAGCCACGCGGAGCCGCGTTTCTATGCGGTACCGGCGGCTCCTGGCCCGGCACCGGAATTGAGCGCCGCGCCCGTAGTGCCCGCAGCGCCAGCCCCGGTTGCCCCGCCTGCCCCCGAAGAAGGCCTTCACACAGTGAAGTCCCCCATTGTCGGAACGTTCTATGAAGCTCCTTCGCCAGGAGCTCCTCCATTCGTAAAAGTTGGGGACATGGTAGAAGTCGGGCAGGTCCTCTGCATCGTCGAAGCCATGAAACTTCTCAACGAGATCGAGTCAGATTTTGCCGGGGAGATCGTGAAGAAGCTGGCAGTTAACGGTCAACCCATTGAATACGGCCAGGAGTTATTCGTGATCCGGCCGAAGAAGTGAATCTTTGTATCAGGCGCGCCTTGTATCGGGAAATGCCTCGTATCAGGGCATGCCTTCAGGCGTGCCGACGCAGATCGTGATTCTGAACCGGCTTTAGCCGCTGTGCTCTGCAGCCAGTCCAGCGGCTAAAGCCGATTCCGTTAAGTTTCAATCGTACGGCATCGCTGAAGCGATGCCCTGATCCGAACCAATTCAAGACTGATTCATGTTCAAAAAGATTCTCATTGCCAATCGCGGGGAAATTGCATTGCGCGTGATTTGCGCGTGCAAGGAGCTTGGCATTCGCACCGTCGCCATTTACAGCGAAGCCGACCGCAACTCCCTGCCGGTTCGTTTCGCCGATGAAGCCATCTGCATTGGACCGCCGCAGCTGGCGCTCAGCTACCTGAATATTCCTGCAGTCATCAGCGCCGCCGAAATCGCCAACGTCGAAGCCGTGCATCCCGGCTACGGTCTCTTGGCCGAGAACGCCAATTTCGCCGAAGTTTGCGAGACCAGCGGCATCAAGTTCATCGGCCCACGGCCCGAAGTGACCCGGTTGATGGGCGAGAAAGAAAAAGCTCGCGCCGCGATGAAACAAGCCGGGGTACCGATTCTTCCCGGCTCCGATGGCATTATCGCCTCTGACGGCGAAGCGGTGGAGTGGGCGCGGCAGGTGGGATTTCCGGTCATTGTCAAAGCCTCGGCCGGAGGCGGTGGACGCGGCATGCGCATCGTCCGCAACGAAGAAGAATTGCCCGGCCTATTCAGGGCCGCACAGGCCGAAGCCGCCGGCGCATTTGGCAATGGCGATCTCTACATGGAAAAGTACGTGGAGCATCCCCGGCACATTGAATTCCAGGTGCTAGCCGATGAGCACGGCAACGTCGTCAGCCTCGGCGAGCGCGAGTGCTCCATCCAGCGCCGGCATCAAAAACTGCTGGAGGAATCGCCTTCCACGCAGGTCACGTCCGAATTGCGCGATCAGATCGGCGTGGTCCTGTGCAAGTCTCTGGCAGCCATCGGCTACAGCAACGCCGGCACAATTGAATTCCTGATGGATCAGGACAAGACCCTTCATTTCATCGAGATGAATACCCGCATTCAGGTCGAGCACCCAGTAACGGAAATGGTGACCGACGTCGATCTGGTCAAGAGCCAGATCATGATTGCGGCCGGGGCACATATGCGGGACGTGCTGCAGGGGCCAATCATTCATCGCGGACACGCCATCGAGTGCCGCATCAATGCCGAACATCCGGAGAAATTTACTCCGTCGGCAGGCAAGATCACGGCGTTTCATCCTCCCGGTGGAACTGGCGTTCGCGTGGATACCGCGGCCTACGCCGAGGGTGTGATTCCGCCATATTACGATTCGTTGATCGCGAAGTTGATTGTGCGCGGCAAAGACCGCAGCGAAGCCGTTTCACGCATGTCGCGAGCGTTGGAGATGTTCATCGTGGAGGGCATCTACACTACGATTCCGCTGCACCGCAAGATTCTGGCGGATGAAGATTTCCGGGCGGGAAAGATCGATACCGGATTCATCGAGCGCTTTCTGGCAAAGAATTCGGCAAAGAACGGAAAGACATAGCGCCCGCCGGATGCATTCGGCCCGCGGAGTGAAGCGACGCGTAATAGTGCGCGGGGCATTCGAGCGCAGGGCATGGGTAGCTCCTGCAGTTGTTCGAAGAGCGCCCGGACGAATGCGTCCGGGGCTACATCTTTAATCTTATCGCCCGCATTTTAGCGCCATGATCGTCCTTCCGCGCCTCTATGCCATTGTCGAATCGGCGGGTAGCGACCCTACTCAAGGCGTACTGGCCTTTGCCAGCCCTGCATCGCCCCGTTCCTTTCGTTTCCGCGGTTTATGATAGGCTACCCCGATGAAAACGCGCGACATCGGCATGCTCCTTCTCTTGGCACTGTGCTTGTCCTGGGGTGGGTTCAACTTGGGGCGTTCCGTGTTCGGCCCGAAGTTCGGACTGGATTTCACACAGTACTACGTGGCTAGCCGCTTGGTCCTGGAAGGGGAAGCCCATAACATTTACCGCACGGACAACTACTACTTTGCAAAAGCTGCCGCCTATGGGGCGTTGACGAAGGACGGCGAAACGATGACCAACGCTTATCCGCCCTTTATGGCTTTTTTCTTTGTTCCCTTTGCGCTCTTGCCGTTTAAACCAGCGTTGCTTCTATTCAGCATTACCGGCATGCTCGCGCTGGCTGCCGGCGTGTGGGCATTTTTCGCCGACGAAGAGAGAAAGACCAGACGCGACTTTACCGTAGCTGGCCTGCTTATTACATTCTCGTTCTTTCCAGTCTATCTATCCCTCTATCTGGGACAGATCAACGCGCTGCTGTTCCTGTGCATGGCACTGGTGCTTCACTTTTACCGACGTGGGCGTCCTGGGTGGGCGGGGTTCTTCATCGCTCTCGCTGCGCTCATCAAAATTTACCCAGCGGTGCTCATATTGTTCTTTGCCGTAAAACGAGAATTCAAGCCCGTAGTCGCTGCCCTGATTTCCATTGTCGCCCTCGGCGCCGTTTCGCTGACCGTTTGCCACCCGAGCCTCTACCTCTATTACATTTCGCAAGTTCTGCCGCACCAGTCGGACGGAGGAGCGTTCTACCGCAACCAGGGCATGGGCGGCCTGTTTGCGCGGCTATTAAGCTCTAACGACTACGTCAACGCCCTTGCCAACTCGCCCGCATTGGCGCGCGAACTGGGAATCCTTGCTGGCGCATTCGTGCTGGTTGTGGCGCTGTACGTGGCGGCCCGGCGCGGTGGGCGTCTGATCGGCGACCTGGAATTCGGCATGTGTCTGGTAGCCACGGTGCTCGCACTGCCAAAATCCTACGAGCACTATGCTGTACTGCTCTTGTTTGCCTATTTCGCTATTCTCAGGCTTGTCGCCTATGCGCAGGCCGTTCCGCGTGTGCCGCTGCTGCTGACTTTCCTGTCATTTTGTTTCTGGACCTTTCTGCTTTCAGCCGGAACCGATTATGCGCAACTCCCGCGCAGCATCGTGATGCAGCCATTGTTCTCGGCCAAGTGTCTGGCGACGGCAATGCTTCTTGTGGCATCTATCTGGTTTTTGCAGGGATCAAATCAGAGGACGATTCGAGATGTCAGCGAACCCATACGTCAAGAGTCACAAGCGACTCCCGCATGATGCCGGGAGATGGACTTCTATCGTACAGGTGATTCGACGAGACCCGGCTGATCTGATGTAAATTGCTGGTGCTACATTTCCTCGCGAAAACAGATAGACCGGGCGGTGCATGGTTCTGCTCCCATTTCTCTACGCCATTCTCGACGCTGGGTTCTTCCTTGATACCGACGCATTATTCGGTGCGGCGGAGCAACTCGCCGCGGCAGGAGTGACATTAATCCAATATCGCAATAAGTCGGGCAATGCGCGCAAGATGCTGGAGCAGGCGCGCGCACTGAAAGCTCATCTGCGGAACTCCGTGCGCCTGATCATGAATGACCGCGCTGACCTGTGTCTCGCCGCTGACTTCGATGGCGTGCACGTCGGGCAGGACGATTTGTCGCCGGAATCGGTGCGAAGAATTATCGGTCCCGACCGCTGGTTCGGTATTTCGACGCATAACCCCGAGCAACTGCGGGAAGCCGATTTAACGACTGCAGATTATCTCGCCATCGGACCCGTATTCTCCACGCAAAGCAAAGACCGGCCCGATCCTGTCGTCGGCCTCGACGGCGTGCGCCGGGCGCGGCAACTAACGCGCAAACCGCTGGTGGCGATTGGCGGCATTACGCGTGCGAATGCCGCTTCCGTCATCGAGGCGGGCGCCGATTCCGTCGCGGTGATATCCGATTTGTTACGGGGGCCGCGCAAATCAGCAGAGGAATTTTTCCGCATCTTGAGGTAAGGTAAAGCGTCGTTGGTCGCTGGTCGTTCGTCCTTAGCCCGCAGTAGAAATTTCATAACCGCTGCGAAGCCAAGAGCCTAGGACCAGCGACCAACGACAAACGACCGAATACCAACGACGCTTTCCATCTCGGAGGGTTCCTGAGTACACCGACGACACCGCCACCACCCGCCAGCGACTGGGAGATTCACAGTCATCAAGACAAGGAACTGGTGCAGGGGTTAGGCCTGACCAGCGCAACCATGCTGGTCATGGGGTCGATGATTGGCTCCGGCATCTTCATCGTGTCGGCCGAAATTGGCCGTGAAGTGGACTCGCCCGCCTTGCTGATTGGCGCCTGGGCCGTTGCGGGATTCATGACGATTGTGGCCGCGCTTACCTATGGCGAATTGGCTGCCATGATGCCTCGCGCTGGCGGTCAATACGTTTATCTGCGCGAAGCGCTGGGACCGCTGTGGGGATTTCTTTACGGCTGGACTCTCTTTCTTGTGATTCAGACCGGAACCATTGCTGCCGTCGGCGTAGCTTTCGGCAAGTTCCTGGGCGTGTTCGTCCCTTCGATTTCTTCGACACACTGGCTATTGCACCTCTGGAAAGTTCCGCCAATCCGGCTGGGGCCGATGGTTCTGGGAAACATGGATGTCGGAATCAATACGCAGAACCTGATCGCCATCCTGCTCGTGATATTTCTCTCGGTGGTGAACATTTTTGGATTAAAGACGGGAGCGATTATTCAAAACATCTTCACCGCGACGAAAGTTGCCGCGCTGCTGGGTTTGGCGGTCTTTGGTTTTGCTCTCGGACGCAATCCACATGCCCTGGCGGCGAACTTCGGCGCAAACTTCTGGCACAACGCCGGATTGGGCGCGCAGCATGCGGTTCAAGTCGGTGTCGGCGGCCCGATTGTTATGGTGGGTACGCTGACTATTCTGGCGGTGGCCCAGGTAGGTTCGCTTTTTTCCGCCGATGCGTGGAATAACGTGACCTTTACCGCCGGAGAAGTAAAGAACCCCAGCCGCAACTTGCCGCTATCGCTGGCTCTGGGAACGGGCGTGGTGATCGCGCTTTACATCGCCTGCAACTTTATTTACTTGAGCGCGCTTCCGCTGAATGGAACTCCCGGCGCGGCGACGATTCTCGAACGAGGCATCAAATACGCGGCGGAAGATCGCGTGGGCACCGCGGTGATGACCCAGATGTTCGGTTCGGCGGGCGGCCTGCTCATGGCGGCTGCAATCATGATTTCGGGCTTTGGTTGCGCCAATGGCCTCATTCTCTCCGGCGCGCGCGTTTATTACGCGATGGCAAAAGATGGTCTGTTCTTCCGCAACGTGGCCAAGCTGCATCCGAAGTACAAGACGCCTGCGATTTCTCTGATGGTGCAGATGGTTTGGGCCTGCCTGCTCTGCGTCTCCGGCAGCTACGGCCAACTTCTCGACTACATCATCTTTGCCGTTCTGGTTTTCTACATTCTGACGATCGTAGGATTGTTCGTCCTGCGGCGCACGCGTCCGGAAGCGAATCGCCCTTACCGGGCAGTGGGATATCCGGTTCTTCCGATCATTTATATTGTGATGGCTTTATTCATTGATGTCGTACTATTGCGCTACAAACCGCAATATACCTGGCCGGGCCTGATCGTGGTGCTGCTGGGAATTCCGGTCTACTATGCGTGGTCGCGGAGGTTGCGACATGGCCACACAAGTGAGTCCGCCTAAAAGCCAAGGAGAAACTAAACGGATGGCGAATCTGCTGGCAACCAAGCCGCTGAACCTGCTCATGGAAGAAGCCCGGGAAACGGGCGAGCACAGCCTGAAACGCACGCTGGGTGTTTTTCAACTTACGGCATTGGGCGTGGGCGCGGTCATCGGAGCAGGCATTTTTGTCATGGTGGGGCTGGGCGCGCAGTATGCCGGTCCGGGACTCACATTATCCTTCGTTTTGTCAGGGCTCGGCTGCGCATTCGCCGGGTTGTGCTATGCCGAGTTCGCGGCCATGATTCCGTTGGCAGGCAGCGCCTACACCTACGCATACGCGACACTGGGCGAGCTGATCGCCTGGATTATCGGCTGGGACCTGACTCTCGAATACGCCATGGGCGCCAGCACGGTATCCTCCGGCTGGTCGAACCACTTCATCGAATTGCTGAATATCTTCCATATCAAGATGCCGCTCTGGCTAGCCTACGATCACTGGACGGCACTGAAGACCGCCGAGAATATTGTTGCCCGGCAGATGGCGCAGTCCGCGGATTCATCCCTGTTACCGGGCACGCAAGCTCTCCTCGATAAGGTAAGCGCCGTCGTTGCTGCGCAGTCTCCTGAATTGTTGCAGCGGGCCCATGTCCTGCTGGGAGCGCCGCACCTTTTTGGGATGGAGATCGGTTTTAATCTCCCGGCCTTTCTCATCGCGCTCGTGATTACTGCGATTCTCGTGGTAGGCATCAAAGAGAGCGCGCGCTTTAACACTGGGATCGTCGTGGTAAAGGTGTCGGTCGTTCTCTTCGTGATCGCGCTGGGCTCTCACTACATCAACCGCGCCAACTGGGGCACGGACTGGCACTCGTACGCGCCTCACGGCTTCGCCGGAATCGGGGCGGGCGCTGCCTACATATTCTTCGCCTACATTGGTTTCGATGCGGTTTCGACTACGGCGCAGGAAGCCAAGAATCCGCAGCGCGACTTGCCCATTGGCATGATCGCATCGCTCGCGATCTGTACCGTCCTGTATATTGCCGTGGCGGGCGTGCTCACAGGGATGGTGCATTGGCAGCAGATCAACATCGAGGCGCCGGTCGCGGTTGCATTCCTGGACCGCGGGCTCACTACCGCGTCGCAGATCATTACCTTGGGGGCGCTGGCTGGACTGACCAGCGTGATGCTGGTGATGTTACTCGGCCAAACGCGCGTGCTTTATGCGATGGCCAATGATGGGCTGCTACCGAGAAAGTTTTTTGCCGCGGTCCATCCCAGGTTTCGGACCCCATGGAAAAATACAATCCTCGTCGGTCTGCTCGCGGCGATCGTGGGCAGCCTCACTCCGATCGATGACATCGGGAAGATGGTGAACATCGGAACGCTGCTGGCCTTCGTCATCGTGTGCATTGCGGTCATGGTGTTGCGTCATACTAATCCCGCCCAGCCGCGGCCGTTCCGCACACCCTGGGTGCCACTTGTTCCCGTGCTTGGAATCATTTCAAACGGCTACATGATGTACAAACTGGGATGGGTAAACTGGGCGCGATTGATCATCTGGTTAGTGATTGGTCTGGTCGTGTACTTCACCTATAGCCAGAAGCACAGCCGAGTACAGGCGTTGCAGTCGGGCGCGAAGGGCACTGGACAGTGACCAGTCGCTAGTTGCGCGTTCTATGGGCCCTCCGCACAGCGGAGGGCCTTTTTGTTTTATAGTCAGTGATTGGTCGTTGTCGGTTGGCGAATCTTCGCAGCGATGCGAACAAACAGAGACCCGTGCCAACGACCAACGACTAACGACTGCCCCTTATGAAAATTGTCACTGCGGCGGAAATGCGTGCCATCGACCACGCGACCAGCGAGCGCTTCGGCGTGCCATTGCTTACGCTCATGGAAAACGCCGGTGCGGCCGTTGCCGAGCACGTTGTGCTGCATTACCCGGACGCGCAGCACATCGTAGTTTTCTGCGGCAAGGGCAACAACGGCGGCGACGGGTTCGTCGCCGCGCGGCATCTGCACCAGAAAGGGAAGTCCGTTCAGGTCATTCTTCTCGCCGATCGCGTCGACCTGCACGGAGATGCGGCAGAAATGTTCGGCAAGTTGTCCCTGTCGCCTATTGTCGTCCACTCCAGTGAAGACCTGAACGGCGAACAAGTGCGTCTTGCTTTGCCCGCGGATTTATATCTCGACGCAATTCTCGGCACTGGCTTCAAACCGCCGGTCAGCGGCCTCTATGCCGATGCCATCGCGATCATGAATTCGAATCCGGTCCCGGTAGTTGCTGTCGATATTCCTTCTGGGGCCGACGCCGACGCAATGGGTCCGCAGCAGGGAATCATTGCGCGAGCGGATTCAATTATCACCTTCACCGCTCCACGCCCCGCACATGTTTTCGGTTCGCTGACTAAAGGTCCGACGTGCGTCGCTGAAATCGGATCTCCGCCGGAGGCAATCGTTTCGTCGCTGCAACTCAACCTGATTACTCCTCGCGACTTCGCGTCGCTCATCGCGCCGCGTCCCGCGGAATCGAACAAAGGCAACTATGGGCACATGCTGGTGGTCGGCGGAGCGAAAGGCAAAGCGGGTTCGGTGGCTATGTCTGGAATTGCTGCGTTACGCGCGGGAGCGGGACTGGCCACAGTGGCGACCGCAGAATCGGTATTACCCACGGTTGCCGGCTTTCATCCCGAGTTAATGACCGAGCCTCTGGCAGAAACCGCCGAGGGCACGATCGCTGCCAGTGCAATCGAGCGCATCGAAGCTTTGATGAAAGGGAAGACGGTTCTGGCGATTGGCCCGGGAATTTCTCAGTTCCCTGAAACATCTGAGCTGGTGCGGACTCTAGTGAGCAAAAATAATTTTCCCATCGTTCTTGATGCTGATGGATTGAATGCCTTCGCGGGACGCACAAACGAATTGAATGGCAACGGTCGCGTACTGGTGATTACTCCCCATCCCGGCGAAATGGCTCGCCTGGCCGGATGTTCCATCGCCGACGTGCAAAAAGATCGCCTGGGTGTGGCGCGGCAATTTGCACGCGAGCATGAATTGATCGTCGTGCTCAAAGGACACCGCACACTCGTGGTTGAGCCGAATGGCGAAGCCTGGGTTAACACCACTGGAAATCCTGGAATGTCAACCGGAGGCACGGGCGACATTCTCACCGGCATTACCGCTGGCATGATCGCGCAACATCCAAACGAGGCGCTGCTGGCGGTGATTGCCGCGGTTCACTTGCACGGGAGTGCCGGAGATGTGATGGCGGAAAGTGTGGGCGAGCATTCCATGGTCGCCACAGACCTTCTGCAAGGTCTGCCGAAGGCGTTTCGCCACGCGCAGCAGAGTGCACGCGAAGAATTCGCGTGTTGGGGTTAGATAATTCCGCAGCGAGTACAGGCAGCTTTCAAAAGCGAACCAGACGGCTCAAGCTCAGCCGTGCCGTTCCAATCGCTTCTACCGCGCAGCGGACAGTCGCACGGTTTCTCCCGATGCCGCCGAACGCCGCGCTGCGTCAAGGATCTCGGTTACCGTCACATTCGTCTCCAGCGATGACAATTCATCCGGCTTGGCTCCATCGAGTATGACTGCTCGCAAATAGGAGAGCTCATTGTCGTACGGCGCTGGCACCGGCTTCGCCGCAAGTTGCTGTTCGGCGTTCTCTCCCGCGCGTCGCACGCGAATGTCATTACCCTGAACTGTGATAGCGTACCCGGTCGCGCCGTACACTTCCATGTCCTTGCGGCCGAATGGCCAGTTCCACGAAGCCTGAATGATCGCTTGTGCTCTGGGATAAGTCAGAATGATGGTCGCTTCGTCGTCCACTCGCGAATAGATTTCTGGTTTCAGTCGCTGCGTGACTGCGGTGACCGTCTGCGGGCGTCGGCCGTCCATGAGCCAGGTCATCAGGTCGGCTCCGTAGCATCCGAAGTCGAACAGCGCGCCCCCGCCATTCAGTTTCGGATCGGTCAGCCACGCCAGAAATTCCGGTTCGACGCCAATTTCTTTCGGACCGTTGTGACCGTCGTGAACCACCACCTTGCGGACGTCCCCGAGTGCTCCCTCATGCACCAGATCGTAAGCGGCGTGATTGCTGCGATACCAGGAAGTTTCGTAATTCACCAGCACTTGAATCTTGCCGGCATTTGCAGCTTTCTCCATGGCCAGTGCGTCTCCAAAACTGACCGCAAGCGGTTTCTCCATCATGACTGGAACGCCGTGCCTGGCGCAGACTTCCACGACTCGCCGGTGGTCGTAAGTGTTGGTGTAAACCAGCACCGCCTGCGGATGAGTTTTCTGAAGCATCTGCTCCAGATCAGTAAACAAGATCGATGGATCAAAACCATAGCGCGTCGCCGCTTGGGAAAGCAGATGCGAGTCCGGCTCGGCCACGCCGACAATCTCGAGTTCTGGACTGTGACGGGATTGGCCGAGAAATCCGTGTACGTGGCCGTGTACCAGGCCAACGATTCCTACACGCAGCGGAGCTTGTGCTGCCGCGCTTGAAACAGCAAGCGCGGCAAACACGAATGAGAAACAGATGACAGAGGTCGTTCGCAACATGAAATTCCTCCAAGAAGTTTCAGCTCGACATGATAAATGCGAGGCGGCGTCCGCAGAACCGCACCGGGCGTTGGGACATTGCTAAGTTGGTTAACATTCGCAAGTTCTTCATTCGAACTTAGATGGAAGTGGCCACTTGCGCTTCGGAGTTGGAATCCGGACGAGGAGCTTCAGTAATCTGTTACTCAATCGGGGCTAGTGCCATAGTCATGAGGTATGACCCACTTCCCCCAACCGCATCCCTCGCGGCGCGCGGCCCGGGTTCAGCTAGGCAATACGGTTCTGGCTGCAATCCGACTCGAAGATGGCCGCCGCACCAAAGCAAAACTTCAATCTATTTCCATCACCGGCGGCATGCTGCAACTTTCGCATTCGCTGGGCCAAGGCGACTTCGTCGAAGTTGCCTTTCAGACACAAGCGGGCCCAGTGCATGGCATGGCCGAAGTGCTCACTCCGACGCAGAAAATTGCGGATGGCGTGCTGCAGCCTTTCCGCTTCGTTGCGCTTGAAGATGACGACCATCGCCGCCTGCGCAGTTCGCTCGATCACGTGGTCGACCGAAGTTCGCTAGGCCTGAAATCCAGTGCATTCGCATCGCATTAGTCGGTAGCTGCAATTCGGCGTCGTCCCGCGTAGTTTTTATGTGGGGACAGCCGCCCCCGGCTGCCCAATCGAGCAACGCTCGGCGGTGGGCGAAGTCGGCGCTCGCTATACTGGTCGTGTGAGCGTCCCACCGAAAGCACAAGGGCTGACCGAGAGACGCCTGACCCAGGACCGGTCGAACGACCAGCGGCTGATCCAGGAAGTCACGACGCACTCGCCCGAAGAAACCATCGCTTTTGGCCGCACTCTCGCAGACCTGCTCGCTCCGCCAAAGTTAGTTCTGCTGCGCGGCGACCTGGGGGCGGGCAAGACCACGCTGGTTAAGGGAATCGCAGCCGCATTTGAAGCCGCCGCCGAAGAGGAGGTCACCAGTCCCACGTTCACTCTGATCCACGAGTATCGCGGTCCGCGCGCCAATCTCTACCACATCGATCTCTACCGCATCGACACGCAGCGAGAATTGGAGACGCTTGCTCTGGATGACTTGCGCTCCGACAACAGCATTTTATTGATCGAGTGGGGAGAAAAATTTCCGCGGCTTGTGCGCGAGCGGAACGTGGAGATTGCTTTGGAGCGTGAGGGCGAGGACGCGCGGAAGATCAAGGTTAAGGGCTAGGGTCACGGCTCGACCGAAGATGCCGGTCAATGATTGTAATGGCGATTTGGAACTGATTAGAGGAAAGCGTCGCGGTACAGGGCTTCCCTTTATTCTTGCTCAGGCCACATCCGTGCGGACTTTTCCTGGCCCCGAATGCCGGTGCGCGACGTGACGAAGGAACTCTTCAGGGTGCATGTAATGTGGGTTTTCATGAATAACACCGTTGAGCACGATATGAGAATGGGTCGCGAACGCATCCGCCAATACTCGTGCATGGAACTTGTTAATGTCGTAGGCGCATGCGAGAGTGCAGCCGTAAGTAGTGCATAGCTCATTGACCATGCATTCGTACTCCGCCAATTCATCGGTGCCGGGGAGGTTGCGGAGGGCCCAGCTCATCTCTCCGAGCGTACGGACAACAGGTCGCGAGCTATTTTTGGCATCCTCGAGGAAGTCTCTCAGAACTCCAGCCATACGATGCTTCGCGAAACTGCCCCCCGCAATGTAGGTCTCATCTTCTGTCAAAATCTGAAATTGCTCGGTCGATTGGGCTAAGTTTATTCCACGATCCTCGAGCCTGGTTCGCAGATTGGTATGCTGTCCTTCTGGAAAGATGCAAAGGACGTGCTCACCTTGCTTCAATCCCTCCTCCAAATATGGGAGGAAAACAGATTCGAGCTGAGCGGACGAATCGTAGAAGCAACAGATGTGGTGCACGCCTTTAAGGGATCGGGAACCGACAGTGATCGAGTGTTCGCGCATCACGTCTTTAGAATAAAGCATCCGGGAATCTGGGTAAAGAGGCTCCGGGGCATTTTCCCAGCTGGTACGCAAAAGACATTGCCGGCGCAGACCATGCCACCAGCGGCGACCTCACGGTCTGCGCAACACACGTAACTTTCGAGACAGGCGATTACACGTAAAACCCCGGCAAACGCAGATTGCCGGGTCCATTGCTATGGGCCCTCGCGAGGGCCGACTTTCAGGCACCGTCGAAGGTGTCTTCAGAATCCCATGATGTTATAACCGCAATCCACGTAAATTACCTCGCCGGTGATTCCGCTGCTCGCGTCTGACGCGAGGAAGACGCCGGTGTTTCCAACTTCCTCGACTTCCACGCGACGGCCCAGCGGAGCGCGTTCCTCATGCCCTTTGAGCATGTCGCCAAAGCCTGCGATGCCGCGCGCGGCCAGCGTCTTGATGGGACCGGCAGAGATCGCATTCACGCGAATCTTTTTCTTGCCTAACTCGTACGCCAGATAACGAACAGAACATTCCAGCCCCGCCTTGGCCACGGCCATCACGTTATATCGCGGCACGACTTTTTCTGAGGCGTAATAGGTCATGGTCATGATCGATCCGCCATCCTCCATCAGCGGCGCAGCCGCACGCGCCACGGCAACCAGCGAATACACGCTCACGTCCAGCGCAACCCGAAATCCTTCTCGCGTGGTGTTGATGAAGTCGCCCTTCAGTTCGTCCGCCGGAGCGTAAGCCACCGAATGCACCAGCGCGTGCAGTTTTCCCTGGCGCTCTTTCAGCGTTGCGAAGAGCCGTTCAATCTCCGCGTCCTTCGAGACATCGCACATGTAGGCTTCTGCGCCGGGAAGCGACAGAATGAGATCTTTGGCTTCCTGCTCCAGGCGCTCGTTCTGGTAAGTAATCGCCAGCTTCATGCCGGCGGCGTGCAATCCCTGGGCGATCGACCACGCGATTGAGCGTTTGTTGGCGACCCCAAAGACGACGCCATTCCTGCCCTGCAGATCAGAAGACATGTAGGCTCCTTACGAATGCAAAAGAATAACAGCGTAGGACCAGGATTTACCACAGAGGCACGGAGGCACGGAGAAAACAAATAGGGGTATTTCTCTGTGACTCTGTGTCTCTGTGGTAAATGGACTTGTCTTCAAGATGAATTGATTTCATTTCGCCATGCTGGTTTCTTCCACCGAGGCCGCGGCGCCTACTGGCCAACTTGCTGCCACGAACGCCAGGCCGTAGACGCAGGCCAAAATCGCGAAAGCCGCAACCAGACTTATCCTGTGCGCGACCGTCCCCACGCTGAGGGCGAGAAAAATTTGCAGGAAAGTTCCGGCAAAATAAAAAGTATTCTGCACGCGTCCCATCAGATGTTTCGGAACCATCTCCATCAGGCTCGTATTCATCGCAACGCCGCCGACGCCGCGGCCCGAGCCCATTACGAAGTATGCTGCGATCGCGAGAAAAAGGAATCCGGAAACCGGCGCGCAAATCATGGCCACCGACAGCAACGCCATGGAGAAGGCAACAGCGCGGCGTCCACCCAGCCACGCAATGGCCTGGGGTGCATACAGGGCGCTGATGAATGCTCCCGTTCCCCATCCCGCACTGAGCCATCCATACCCGACCGGGCCGGCATGAAAGATGCGCTCGCTGAGCGACGGCGTCACCACGCCTCCAGTCGACATGGCGCCGAGAAAGAGAGCCCAGCTGATTCCCAGCATTACGGTGGCGCGATGATCGCGCAGAAAATGCAATCCTTCGCGCATATCGCGCCAGAAGCGCTGCAGCTGATTTTCCGCCGCCATTAGATCGGCGCGCAGTTCTTCCGGCCGCAGCACCACGTGCCGTCCCTTGCGCACGGCAAAATAGCAAAGAAACGAGACCACGTAGGTGGAAACATCGATTATTAAAACTCCGCCCAGACCGATGTGGTTATACATAAAACCCACAACTGAACCGGCAATCAGCCAGCCGCCCTGCACCCCTGCCAGCAAGAACGTATTCGAGTGCACGAACCGGTCCTCTGGAGTGAGTTCCTGAATCAGTGCGGTAATGGTCGGCCAGAACATCCAAAATCCGGCGGCCACCAGCATGTTCATCAGGTAAAGTTCCCAGACTTGCACCCGATGCCGAAAGGCAAGAATGGCTACGGTGACGATGATCACGGCACGCACCGCATCGAGCCACATCACCAGCTTGCGGCGATCTTCGCGGTCAATCAGCACTCCGGTGAAGGGAAGCATGAGCATCGCCGGAATCGTCTGCATCACCGCGAGCGCTCCCAGAGCCTGTTCCGAGTGCGTGGCTTGCAGAATGAACCACGCGACCGCAGCCGAATTCATCCCACTGCCTAACATGGAGATGAGATTGGCGGCGAAGACGAAACGCAACGGCCGCTGGCTGAGAATCTCTCGCATCGTTCTACTTTAGCCGAAGTCAGAAGAGGCTGGAATTTACCGCGCAGGAGCAAGACCGATAAAACTAAGTACGCCGATTCGCCGCGACTGAGAGCTTGTGTACAAATCTAGCTTCTTAAACGCAGTGATGGGTAGTGGGTCGGTTTGAAATTCTGATGGCATGTTCGCTCGTCGATGGCGTCATCCCTTCGACAAGCTCAGGGCAAGCTCTGAGCGTAGCCGTTCATTCAGGCGGAGCGAAGAGCCCACCCTGAGATGAAGTCGAAGGGATCTCCCGCTACGACACTGTTTGCCACGGGAGATCCCTCGGCCCGCTGGTAAAAACGCGGGCTCTTCGGGATGACGCCCTGTGACACCCATAATTCAAGCTGACCCAGTGCCCGGTGATCGCACCCCTTGCGCGCAAGTGAGTTCAGCGCTACGATTCGCCTGCTCGAAATTTGAGCTCCTCAATTTTCTGCGTATACCGGAGGCGGCTATGAAACGCTGCAGCGGTCTGCTTGTGGTATCGGTGCTGGCCCTCTCTTTCTTTTTTTCTCTCTCCCGCGCGGTTGCCCAGGTTGATCACATCGTGATTGCGGCCGGCACCGATGAGGACCACGCGCTTCAAGCCATCACGAACGAGCAGGATCCGCAAAAGAAACTTGCCATGTACGAAGATTTTGTGCAGAAGTTTTCCGCAAACCCGGCCGCTGTAGCCTATGGGAACTGGCAAATTTCTCAGGCATACCAAGGCAGCGGTGACGTGCAAAAGGCGCTCGACTATGGCGACAAGGCGCTCGCGGGCTCCCCTCACAATCTGGATATTCTGGTTTCGCAGGCGAGTCTGGCGCAGCAGGCCAAAAACAACGCCAAGCTGATGGATTATTCCGCGCGTGGCGGCCAGGTCTGCCAATCCATCGCCAAGCAGCCTAAGCCCGAGGGCACGAGCGATGAGGACTTTGCCCGCAATCTAAGCGAAGAAAAAGCTGGTGCGCAAAACAGCTGCGATTTTTTGGAAACTTCGGGTTTCAATGTGATTGCCTCTGAAACCGACCCCAAAAACCGCATGGCGGATATCGAGAAGTTTACTCTGGCATTTCCCGACTCGAAGTTTCAAGACCAGGTTTCAAACTACGCGATGTACACGCTGGGCCCTGGCCAGTTGAACGACAAGGAGCGCCTGGTGACGTTTGGCGAAAAGGTTCTGGCATCCAACCCAAATTCGCTTGCGGCATTGCTGCTGCTGGCGAACTTCTATGGCGACGATACCAAGCTGGGTAGTCCCGCAAAAGCGATTACTTATTCTCAGAAAGTTCTCGAAATCACAAAAGCGGATGCTCCTGACGCCGACAAAACCAGAAAAGTTGCAGCGGGAGTTGCCCATAACACAATCGGCTGGGCTTACCTGAAGCAGGAAAAAACTTCGGGCGCGATCACCGAACTCAAGACCGCCGCTGCCTTGCTGAAAGGTCAGGATGATCAGCAATATGCCCGAGCGCTTTACGGTTTGGGGTTCGCCTACGGAAAGTTGAACAAGCTGACGGAAGCCCGCGAAGTGCTCACCGAGGCGGTAAAGATACCCGGTCCGCTGCAGCCAATGTCGCAAGATTTACTGGCAAAAGTAAACAGCGCGCGCGCCAAAGGAAAGTGAGAGCGAGCTAAAAACTGACTACCGAGGGCGCAGAGTTCTCCTCTGTGGTTCTCTGTGTCCTCTGTGGTAAAGAGTTTGATTATTGTGCCGGCTTGACCAG
Source organism: uncultured Acidobacteriaceae bacterium (assembly GCA_963801885.1). Classification (GTDB taxonomy): domain Bacteria; phylum Acidobacteriota; class Terriglobia; order Terriglobales; family Acidobacteriaceae; genus Sulfotelmatobacter. The sequence goes on along the minus strand of CAWDGL010000003.1, from coordinate 519,493 downwards.
TTCCTCAGACAAAACTTGAGCTTTCCACGCCAGCGTACGGGCGCGCTCAAGATCGCCGTCTGCGGCCGCCGCCTTTGATTGTTCCATGAACTGCCGGATCTGCTTAACCATATCCTGCTGATCCGAACTCAACTGCTGCCCGGCAATCTTCTTGAGATTGGATTCGGTCGTGCCTAACATCTGGTTGGCGGCGTCGCGCTGGTTGGAGGCTTGATTTCCGGTTGCGCCCCCAGCTAGCTCTATGCCCGACGCGGAAGTCCCGCCTTGCTTAACAACCACTTTCACCGGAGGACAAGTTGCCGGAGCATTCGATGCCGCGGCTGCCGGCTTACCCGCAGCCGGGGCACTGGACGGTGCCGCGCCTTGATTTGCCGCCACCGTGTTATTGCAATTGGAGCCGGTTAGTTTTTTCTTATGACGCTTCCGCTTGGTCGAACTCGTCTGATTTTGAGCAGCGGATGTTGTGGCGGGCGGCGGTGACTGACTGGCGGTCGCCGGGGTTGTCGGCGAGGCTGCGCTCTGCGCCTGGGTTCCTTGAGACTGAGGTCCCGCGGAGTTGTCCGATTGTTTCGCAGACAGACCAGAGTCGCTCGCCGCCGTTGAGGACGCCGCGGGAGCCACACAGAAAATGCCGATCAGTAGGATTGTTGCCAGAGTCATACGCACGTTCCAGACGACTCCTAGCCAAGAGAAAACGATTTTACCTCTTTGAACAGCCAGCGCCGTCGCGTTTCATCACATTGGGTAATCGGATCATAAGCCGGACTCTTTATCATTAACCCCCATTAATTAACCCTCATAATCAACCTCCATAATCGACTTCCGCATTGTCCGGTTGCGCTTCGGCGGCAAATTCGCGATCGTCTTCCGGCGTTCCAGCCGCCGGAATATGGAAATGAAAAACTGTTCCAGTCTGCTCGGCGGATTCGAAATCCACCGTGCCATAATGCCATTGCAAAATCTGATACGTCTGCGCTAGTCCGATGCCACTGCCATCTTTTTTTGTAGTGAAGTAGAGTTCAAAAATCTTTTCGCGCATGTCTTGCGGAATTCCTTTCCCTTCATCACGAATTTCGGCAACCACCGCGTTATTTTCGCGCCGGGCTGAGATCGTCAGAAATCCGCCCTCCGGCATGGCCTGAACTCCGTTGATAACAACATTGAGAAGCGCCTGTTTCATCAGATCGAGGTCGACCTTGACGGGCAATGGCCGCTCCGGCATCTCGCGCCGAATGGTGACACCGTGCTGCTCCGCGTCGGGAGCGGCGAGTTGAGCGACATCCTCCATCAGCCGGCGCAAGTCAACCTCCTCTAGATGAAGGTCGCGTGGACGGGTGAAATCCACGAGGGTTTGCACCACGCGATCCAGGCGGCGGATTTCGGCGTCGATAATATCCATGTGGCGGCGCGTATCCGGCTCTTGCTTCGCCAGTTTGTTGCGCAGCAGTTGCAGGTGCAGCACAATCGCGTTGATAGGATTCTTTACTTCATGGGCTACGCCCCGCGTAAGGCGTCCACTGGCCGACAGACGGCGCGACATCTCAATTTCGTCGCCAATTCGGCGAACCGATTCGGGGTCGCGCATAATCAGCAGAGCGCCGATCTGCGAATTTCTTTCCTGCACGAAGTCCAGCGAAACCTGCACGCGTTTGCCGGCCGCAGCTTCAAATTCCCGCGGAGACAAAGGACGCCGCCGCTCAAAGGCCTCAAGCAGAGCCGCGCCCAGCGGCGTGCGCTGGTCGAATACTTCATGCACGGTATGTCCCAACAGTTCCGCGCGAGGACGGCCCAGAAAACTCTCTACGGGAGCGCTAACCAGCACCACGCGAGAGTCGCGCGCGAACAACATCAGGCCGTCCTGTAACTTCGACATCAGTTGATCGACGTTATCTTTCAGCGCCGAGAAGATTTCTCTGCTGTCGCGAATCTGGCGTCCCAGGTTGGCAATCTTCAAAGAAACCAGGCCATATTCATCGCGCCTCGAGTCACCTTCGTACAGCACCTCGGCATCCCCCGCGCTCACACTGTCAAGATTGCGGCTGATTTTCTTGAGCGGACCTAACGCCAGGTTGGAGATTCCGGCGGCCAGAAACAACGACAGAAAAATCAGCGTCACCGAAATATAAGCCGACCGCAGCATCCGGCTCTGCACCTCACTCTTGAGGAAGACAGTCTCCACTCCGATGCGGATGGTTCCGAACGGAGCGCCATTCAATTCCAGCGGGTAACTCACGTCGTAGACTTCGGCGGGACTGAACACCAAACGAATTTGATCCTGAAATCGAGCCTTGACCACCTGCTGGAAGTCGCGGCGCGGAGGAATCACCTTGCCCACCATGCTGGCATTGGTATGCAGCAAGGCTTTCCCGTTCACGTCGACAATCGATACATCGTAAATAAACCGCCAATCGCCGGGATCCGATTGCAACAAGTTGTTGAGGGCAACATCGGTTTGCACATAATCCGCCAGGGCGCGGCGGACGGCAGTGGCGTTACTGGTATCGATCGACGTACTGCTGAAGTCGGGAACAGCGTTGGAGGCCGCGTAAGCCAACTGGTGAGTCAGGCTGGTTGCCGTGTCGTTCGCGTTCGCGATTCGAAGTCGCAAGATTTGTGAGATGTAAAGAATAGAGAACGCGGTAACCATCGTTGCCACCATGAGAGTGATGACCAGCACGATGATGGTTTTTCGTCGCAGCATGAAGAAAAAAGAAAACGGTTAAAAAGAAAAAAGTAATTCAGACGAAAGCGGTTAGCCGCTCGAGATCTCTTCTTCCTTACCAGCGATGGCCTCCGCGGCCGCGGCGCCATATTCCTTCAATTTATTATGCAGGGTTTTCAGGCTGATGCCGAGAATCTCCGCGGCTCGAGTTTTGTTGTTGCTGGTCGCCTCCAGCGTCTTCAGAATCAACATTTTTTCTGCTTCTTCCACCGTGGTGCCTACGCCCAGACGCACGGCATCGGGATCGTTGGGCGCGGTGCGCAAGGGGGCTTGTCCAAATCCGGGAGGCAAATGTTTGGTCTCAACCACGCCGCCATCACATACGATGACGGCGCGCTCCAGGGTGTTGCGCAACTCACGTATGTTTCCCGGCCATGAATACTGATTGAACACGTTCAGCACAGCCTCGCTCACCGCAGCCACTCGGCGCGAGTGTTTGCTGCTCATTTCTGCCAGTAATAGTTCCACCAGGGCGGGAATGTCTTCTTTATGCTCGCGCAAGGGCGGCATGTGAATGTTGAACACGTTCAGGCGATAATAGAGGTCGCTGCGCAACTCACCGCGCGAGACCGCTTCGTCGGGCACTTTATTGGTGGCTGCGAGTACGCGTACATCCACCGAAGTTTCGACCTTGCTGCCCAAGCGCCGCAGTTTGCGATCTTCCAACACGCGCAGCAGTTTGGCCTGAGTTCCAATCGGCATTTCGCCAATCTCATCCAGCAGTAATGTGCCCCCTTCCGCGAGCTCGAAACATCCGGTCCGCCGCTCCATTGCTCCGGTGAATGCTCCTTTTTCGTGGCCGAAGATTTCACTTTCCATCAGAGTCTCGGGAATGGCAGCGCAGTTGATGGCGACAAATGGCCGATCTTTCCGCGGACTCAATTCATGAATCGTACGGGCGACGAGTTCTTTTCCCGTTCCGCTGGCACCGGTAATTAATACCGATGCCGTGCTGGGAGCGACCATCTCGATCAGCCGGAAGATTTCCTGCATTTTGCGCGAGGCGCCATTGAGCCGACCCAGAGATCCAGTATCTCTCAGCCGGCGCCGAGTCGCCTCAAGTTCGGCGCGCGTTCCCAGCAGCGCGGAGGCGTTCCCAAGAATGGTTCGCAGACGGTCGGTGTCGATGGGCTTGGTGATGTAGTCATACGCTCCCATGCGCATGGCTTGCACCGCGCTATCGATGGTTCCCTGCGCCGTCACCAGGATGACGGCGATGGTGGCCGCTTGATCCGCCAAGTGCCCGAGCAATTCGAGTCCGCCCATGCGGGGCATTTTGAGATCGGTGATTACGATCGAAGGCGACCATTGAGTCGCCTTTTCCAAACCTTCCGCGCCGTCGCGGGCCGTTTCCACTCGGAATCCCCAAGAGGACACGAGTTCGGCCAGCCCCGAGCGTTCATTCTCTTCGTCTTCAACAATCAATATCTTTTCGTGGCTCATCTAAATGGTTTCACTCTATTCGCTTTCTTACGGGAGTTGGATCGACCGACCGCCGGCTACATCCGTTTCTGTTCGAACCCTCACGATACGCGGCCTGCTCCCTACCGGCAAGGTCCGCGGAACTGGCCCGTTACGAATTTCAATTTGAGACAAGATCGCCAGTGTTCGTTGCCTAGAGAGGAACACTTCCAGTCTATCCTTTCGCTTTGCACCGTACTGAGGTAGAATTCCGACTTCCAAACTCTTACCGCTCAACGACTTTGCTATGTTGTTCCCATCATCGTGTCGTCCCACACCAGCCGGGACGAACCAATTTCGGAGGATTCATGATACTCAACAGCCATACCCGTGGTCGTAGTCTTTTCTTAGCTTGCTTATCCGCTTTGATTTTAACGTTGTTGATTTCCGCGCCCGGCTTCGCGCAGAGCGATTCCACCCCGAAGGCAGACGCGTTCATCGGTTATCAGTATCAGCAAGCGGACGGCGATAACGTCCCGACTCCAGGCAGCACTCCCGACAATCCTGGCTCTTATGAGTATCCGGAAATGCCGAAGGGAATTGGCGGCGCTTTGACTTTTAACTTCAGTCCGCGCTGGGGTTTGGAGACTGACTTTGGATACAGCCGGAATACTTCTCAGGGCGCTTCGGAATGGACGGCCTCCGCCGGGCCACGGTTTATGATCCGCACCGATTCATTCAATTTCTTTCTGCATGCGTTACCGGGTTTCAATCGCGTCAATTATGGCTCAGGATCTGTCGCGAGCAACGGTATCGGCGCGATTTTGGGCGGCGGCATGGATATTCCGCTCACCAAGATGTTTTCCTGGCGTTTGTTTCAAGCCGACTACGTTTGGGCGCGGCACAATTTTGCAGATTTAGCTGGCCCAGAATTTCCGTCTTTGCGCCGTCCTACGTTTGAAGGTGCGAGACTGCGCACGGGCATCGTGATCAATTTTGCGGCCGCTGAAGCTGTTGCGCCAACCGCAGCCTGTTCCGTTCAGCCCGCTGAAGTGATGGTAGGTGAACCCATTACGGTCACGGTGACGCCCAGCAATTTCAATCCGAAGCACACGGTAACTTATGCCTGGAGCGGCAATGGCGGCCAGGTGACCGGAAAAGATACCACCGCAACCATCGACACTACGAACGCCGCCCCCGGTTCTTATACGGTGAGCGTGCATGTAACCGATCCTAGATATAAGACCAATAACGTAGCCAGTTGCTCGGCGAACTATACGGTGAAGCCGTTGCCGCCGAAGAATCCTCCAACCATGTCGTTGTCGGCAAATCCCACTAGCGTCACTCCCGGTGGATCTGTGACCGTGACAGCGAACTGCACCAGCCCGGATGGAGTTCCGATTTCTGTGGCGAATTGGACAGCCACTGGAGGCAGCGTTTCCGGCAGCGGCAACTCCGCAACCCTGAGCACTGCAGGCGCAGCACCCGGCACGGTAACCATCACAGCAACTTGCACGGATTCCCGTGGCTTGAATGGGCAAGGTTCCGTCCAGGTCATGGTCGAGAATCCTCCACCGCCAGCGCGCAGCCCGGAGATCGAAGTGTTAGAGGCTCGTTTGGCTCTGCACAGTATCTACTACCCAACGGCGAAGCCTTCGTCGGATAAGCCCGGCGCCGGTCTTGTGCCGAGTCAACAAAGAACTCTGCAGGCATTGTCGACTGACTTCAAAACCTATCTCCAGTCGCAACCCGATGCTCACCTTGTTCTCGAAGGCCATGCCGATATTCGCGGAACGGACGCCTTCAACCAGATGCTCACTGAGCGCCGAGTCAACAGTGTGAAAGCGTATCTGGTCGGCACAAGGCATTCCGGAGGCCAACATTGAAACTGTCGCTTACGGAAAGCAGCGCAATCTGAGCACCGACGAAGTGCGGGCTTCGATCGAAGGCGACACCAACCTCACGACCGAAGAACGCAGGCGCGCTCTGGCGAGAATCGTCGTCATCAAGCTAGCCAGCAATCGCCGCGTGGATGTCACGCTGAAGTCGGCCGGTCAAACTGAAAAGTCGGTCCGGCAATTCCCCTTCAATGCAGCCGATGCGATGAGCCTGATCGGCGGCCGGGAAGGTGAAATGAAGAAGCCAGTGAAGCGCGCACCCAGAAAGAAACCCGCGCCGAAACAGTAAGGCGCACTTCGATCACTGAATCGCGGAGGGCAAATTTCACGCCCTCCGCTTTTTTTGCGCCCGCAACGATTCGCCACGGCGGGAAATCTATGAGTACTCCGGGCAGAATCTACACTCTTTCTAAAACTTGTGAGTGGCAAGTGCTTGATTCGACAAGACTGCGTCTGGTATTCGGCTTGCCACTTCCTGACCGTAGAAACCTGAGTCAGGATAATTTTGGCCATGATGATCTGGGTAGTGGTGCGGTTTGGCTTGCGCGTTAGGCCGGTTGAGCGGGAGATCCCTTCGACTTCGCTCAGGGCAGGCTCTTCGCTACGCCTGAAAACCGGCTACGCTCAGGATGACAAAAGTCCCCAACTGCATCGCTACCATAATCTGGGTCAGGTTGATCTGGGCCAGCCGATTTAGCAAAGATAATTCAGATGTATTGCCGCAACCGATTTCGAGCCCTCATGATTGGGACCATCGTCCCGATGCTTCTTCTCGTCCTGGGCACGACTAGCTGCGCACCTCCGGCCGGTTTACAAGCTGACGACGCCACCACCCAGTCTGACCAACATCCCGTTCCTTTCCGCAGTAGTGACGCCAGCCCTTCCACTGCGGCCAGTGGCGACCCTGCCGTTCACGACAATGACGGGAAACTTGAAGCAAATGTGCCTTTTCATCATGCGCAATCACCGGATTCTCAGAATCTCGCCTCTCAAGACATTCCTGCCGGTACGTGGCTGACGGTTCGACTGAAGAGCTCCATTGCCAGCGGGAGGCCGGATGCGTCCGCCAGCTTCGACGCCGTCGTCGACCAGGCCGTTGTAGTGGAAGGAAACAAACTGATCCCGTCGGGAACGATAGTTTCGGGGGTGGTGGAATCGGCTCGCGCGTCCGATCTCAAGCTGGATCGCGGGTACCTCCGCCTCACCCTCGCCTCCATCCATTTAGCGGGATTCGATGTACCTGTCCAGACGTCAAGTCTTTTTGTCCGTGCGAACGCCGCTCAAACGCAAAAGCCGCCGATTCAGCTTTCAACGAATGAGGCTTCTTCCAAGGTAATTCGGCTGGAAGGCGGTCAAAGGCTGGTTTTTCGCCTCACGAAGCAAGTGAATGTTGCGGCCAGCCCACGATTACCTGCAGGTTTGTAGTCTTCAAGGGCCTGTTCGCGAGTCCCGACCGAGTTTTCCACAGAAAAAATTCCCATTTTAGTGACATCTGCCCTTAGCAACCGCCAACTTCGTTCCCTATAGTCGAACTCGGCTTGGGGATGGCGGGCCAAACTCTCTTCACTCATTCCCAATCTAGGAAAACCAAAGTATCAGACGACGGGATAGTCGGTTCCTTCCCGGAACATTCCGCTGCAAAGTAGGGCTATGAGCACTGCAGCTAAGTTCGCATATCCGCCGCACCATTCGAAAACGGAACTGTCTCCTGTTTTCGATTACGCACCCGTCGGTCTAGCCCAATGCCAACCTCAAGGAAATATCACTGCATTCAATCCGGCAATGGAACAGATGCTCGGACGGGAATTGGGAATAGCCTCGTCACTCTGTTTTGCGGATCTACTCCAACCTTCAGATCGTGCCGAGGGCGAACGCCTGTTTCGGGAATTGTTTGAGCGTCGACGTGACAGCTTTCACATGAACTCTCAACTGACGGCCGCAAATACGGCGGTGCGATGGACTGGATGGCGTGTGTCAGGAAGCGATAGCAATGCCGACTATGCGTTGCTTCTGGTTGAAAACGCGTTTCAGAATCAAGCGGGCACGCAGCGTGATCGGCAAGCGGAGAAACTGGAAGCGGTAGGGCGTCTGGCCGGCGGCGTGGCTCATGACTTCAACAACCTTCTAACTGGAATTCTTTTGTATTGCGATCTGCTCATGGCTCACCTTGAGCCGTGCCACCGGGTGCGAACTTATGTGGACGAGATTCGGAACGCCGGCATGCAGGCTGCCGGCCTGGTTCGACAGTTGCTCTCGGTGGTCCGTCCCGCCAGTTCTGACCAGCGTCCGCTTTCTCTGAACCAGATTGCCGAAGGAATGCGCAATCTGCTGCTTCGCCTGATTGGCGAAAACATCGATCTGCAATTCCGTCTCGATGGCAATCTTGGCCTCGTACGGATGGATCCCACGCAAATGCAGCAGATCCTGCTCAACCTGGTCCTTAATGCTCGCGACGCGATGCCTCAGGGAGGCCAGATCATCGTTGAGACCAGCAATTGCAAGGTGCAAGTGCTGGATGAGGCAAGTTTCGCGGCATCGAGCCGCGAACAAACAAGTCCGGGACAAGCTGGGATCTCGTCCAATCGCGCGACCACGCTCCCGTGCGCGCTTTTCGTAGTTTCTGACAACGGCCGAGGCATGGACGAACGCACGCGCGCGCATCTGTTCGATGCTTTTTTCACCACCAAAGCCGAAAAAGGCACGGGTCTCGGATTGGCGACAGTCTACGAAATTGTAACCAGCCACGGCGGCCTGCTTCACGTGGATAGCGCCCTCAATGGCGGCGCCCGCGTGTCGGTGCTGTTGCCCCTGGTGCCACCGGAGATTTTGAAGTTTCAGCCGAATGAAACGCCTGATTTTCAAGTTGCAACGATTCCCATCTCAAACAGACAAGAATGAAGAGGATTGACCGCCATGACGTCACCAGCCACAAGCCTGAGTCCCGCTACGCCACAAATACAACCCGCCAATTTTCTAAACCTTCTCATCGTGGATGATGAACGATCGATCCGCGAAGCCTGTCGCGAAATCGCGCAGTCGCTGGGATATTCCGCGGCTGCAGCTGACTCCGCCGAGCAAGCCTACCGGCTCCTCGATACTCAGCCTTTCGACGCCGTTCTGCTTGATTTACGCCTGCCTGGCGTGGGCGGGCTGGATGCGTTGCGTCGCATTAAGGAGCGCCGGCCGGAAGCGGTGGTGATCGTCGTCACCGGTTACGGGACGGTGCAGTCGGCGGTACAGGCCATGAAGAATGGCGCGTACGATTTCGTGACCAAACCGTTCAGCGTTGACGAGTTGAAGATGCTACTCGAGCGCGTGGGCACTCACCTGAAGCTGAAGTCCGAGAATCGTATGCTCCGCGAGAAAGTGAAATCCAAGCAAGGATTCGGCGGCATTGTCGGGCGCGCCCCTGAAATGGAAAAGCTCTACCGCATCATCGCGAAAGCCGCGAACAGCGTTCACCCGGTATTGATCCTGGGCGAAAGTGGCACAGGCAAGGAGATGGTCGCGCGTTCGATTCATTATTCCGGCCCGTTTCGAGACAAGCCGTTCATTCCAGTGGATTGCGGGTCGCTGGTTCCCACGTTGATCGAAAGTGAGCTCTTCGGCCATGTGAAAGGCGCTTTCACCGGCGCCAATCAGGCCAAAGATGGACTGCTGGCCATGGCCGAGGGTGGAACCGTTTTTCTCGACGAGGTTGGAGAACTTCCTGTCGATCTGCAAGCCAAAATGCTGCGGGCGATCCAGGAAAAAGAAATCCGCCCCGTCGGCAGTACGCGCCGGGTGCCGATCAACGTGCGTATTCTAGCTGCGACCAATCGCGATCTGGAACACGCCGTAACGCAAGGCGAGTTCCGCCGTGATCTTTATTTCCGCCTCAACGTGCTGAGCTTGAGAATTCCCGCGCTGCGCGAGCGTCGTCAGGACATCCCCCTGCTGATCGCTTACTTCCTGGAACGAATGGCGCGAACCTCAGAGCAGGAGAAAGCCTTGAGCGACGAGGCCCTGAAGGCCATGCTGGCTTATGACTGGCCGGGCAACATACGCGAATTGGAAAATTGTCTGGAGCGGACTTACGCCTTTACCAGTGGTCCGTTGATTAATACCGGCGATCTGCCTCGAGAGGTAGCCAACCTGCCTGTGCTCGAAGCTTCCCACGGTGCGAACGGAAACGGAAGCAGCACGGGACGGGGCAAGATCATTCCCATCGCGGAACTGGAGAAGCAAACTATCTTGAGCGCAATCACGGAATTGAATGGTGACAAACTGCAGGCTGCGCGGCTCTTGGGCATCGGCAAAACAACGCTTTATCGCAAACTCAAAGACTACGCTGCGCAGCAGGAGTACTCCGCCTGATTGCCCGATTGTGAACCGCTGTCGGAGAAACTGTGCCGAGACGGGACTTGCGCGGCGGCAGGATTTGTAAGAGCCGTGTTTGCAACGCGCATTCCTTGGCGGCAGACGTGCTACTGAATCGGCATGATCTTACTTATCACTTCTTCCGCGATAGGCCCGCAGTGCGCCGAAGCCCTGCGTTCAGATACTGGTCGGGAAACGCATTGGGCTTCCACGTTGCAGGAGGCTGCAAGCCGCCTGCGCGAACATGCCTATACCGCTGCCGTCATCGATCAATTCCTGCTGGAGACTGAACCCTCCGAGAGCGATCAGATGATGGAACATCTAGGTACGGCGTTGCCCGTCTATCTCAACTTTGCGGTTACCGGAATGGAGCGCTTGGTGCGCGAAGTGCGTTCGGCGTTGCACCGCCGCACCCGCGAAGAGTCATCCGCCCGTCGTGCTGTGCAAGATCAGATGCGCAGCGAAATGCGCGAAACTCTCACCGCCATGCTCCTCTCCTGCGAACTTGCCATCTCGGTTCCGAATGTTCCGGGGCCGGCAGTTGAAAAGATTCGAACCATCGACACTCTGGCGCGCGAGCTCAGGCTACGTCTTGAGGCCAATTGACGTTGATTTGTTCGAAATTTCGGCTGAGTCGAAACACGTAGCCCCGGACGCATTCGTCCGGGGCCGCTCGCTTCGCGTCGCAGGGCGGAAGAATGCTTCCGCCCCTACGTATTGTTCTATCGCTGCCTGAACGAGTCCGCGCTCCTTCCGTCTAATCCTCCCTGCAAAATCTTGCACTTCGCGGCCAGTAAAATCACTTCCCGTCTTGCTCGATTCCCACTAGAATAAACCCGCTTGGAACAAGCGAAATGTCTGTTCCGGCTGGTGTTCCCGACTTTTGACTGGGAGGTTCCGTGCACGTTCTGGTTACCACCGATTCGCTCTCAGGCTCGTGGACCTACACTCGCGAACTGGTGACCGGCCTGGTCACGCGCGGTGTGCGAGTCACGCTGGTGAGCTTTGGCGAGATTCCGCTTCCGGACCAGACCTCGTGGATGGATCATCTGCACGGCCTCGATTATCGCCCAACGGCCTTTCATCTGGAATGGATGCAGGAAGCGGAAAGAGATCTCTCGGAATCCTCCGCGTTCCTGGCGGCGCTGGTGCGCGAATTGCGGCCCGACGTGCTTCATCTCAATCAGTTCTGCTATGGGAATCTGCGCGTCGACGTACCCCGCGTCGTAATGATTCACGGTGATTTGATCACCCGAGGGCATGCTCTCCACAACCGCGCTCCGCGCCCGGAAGGATCGTTGACCTGGTATCGCAACACGGTCCTTAAGGGGCTGGCCGGCGCGGATGTAGTCGTAGCGCCCTCGGCTTGGATGCTCGATCGCATTTCGGCTTTCTACGCTCGTCCTCACCGTGCGGAAGTCATCTACCCCGGACGCAATCCGATTTTCTTCAATCCTTATTTGAATAAAGACGATTGCGTGCTGGCGGTGGGCCGCTTGGTGGATGCCGGCAAGCAAGTGTTTCTTCTAACCCAGCACCCTCATCCCGTGCCGGTCTGCATTGTAGGCGCGGAACATACGGTGCCAATGCCTCGCATTCCCATCCGCGCCGATGTGAAAGTCGATACCGACCAGACCACGGTCGCCATTCGCGGACCGCAGACTGAAGCGCAATTGCGCGCGCTTTACAGCCGGGCGTCTATTTATGCCGCGACGGCCCGTTACGAGCCGTTGGGCATGGCCGCTCTGGAAGCCGCGTTTTCTCGATGCGCGCTGGTCGCCAATGACATTCCGAGCTTTCGCGAGACCTGGGGCGATGCAGCGCTTTACTTCCGCACCAATGATGCGTCCAGCCTCGCCGACAAAATACGTCAGCTGAACGCCGACCGTTCCATGCGGCGCGCCTACGCCGAAATGGCCTACACCCGGGCTCGCGAGCGTTTTACCACCAAGCGCATGATCGACGATTGCCTGCAGCTTTACCGCAGCCTGCGGTATGCGCGCGTCGAAGCGGCATAGTCTGGAAACCTGGTAGTCGACATCTGTTAGTCGAATCGTTCGCCAGTAGATCGCAGTTGTCGGCCTCAAGACACTGAGCCTCAGTTGGTGGTATCTTTTAGCCTTACTAGAAACCCGTAAGGTTGGAGGATGAATTCATGGCTCAAGTAAAAATCACCGTCAGGCCCAATGGTCCCTTTCGCGTAGAAGCTCCCGAAGGCTCCGTGGAATTAGTCGATGTAAACGGCACGCCCTATGATCTTACGGGCAAGCCCGCATTTTCACTCTGCCGCTGCGGCGGATCGGTCAACAAGCCTTTTTGCGATGGAACTCACAGCCGCATCGGATTCCAGGGCGCCGAACTCGCAGTGAAGAAAGCCGACGGCGGTCAATCTTCGTAGCAGTCACAGTTTTCGAAATCGTTTCAATCCGAACGCTTCATCACAATTTGCGGAGAACTGCGTGCAAGATCCACAGGACCGAGAACTGGGAATGCAGCGCAAGATCACGCGCCGCGATTTTCTCAACGGCGTGGCCATGGTGGCGGGCGCGGCCATGATGCCCTGGGACCGGTTTGCCTCGGGTCTTGCAGCAGACCCTGGTCATTCCGCAAAACTTCATTCCTCTAATCCGCAAAATTCTCCCAACTATTACCCTCCCGCTCTTACGGGCATGCGCGGCAGCCATCCTGGTTCGTTCGAAACCGCTCACGCCTTGCGCGATGGCACTTTCTGGGATGCGGCAGGGAAGCCCGAAGACACGGGCGAAACGTATGACCTGATTGTGGTGGGCGGCGGAATCAGCGGTCTCGCGGCCGCCCATTTCTTTCGGAAGGCGAGCGGCGGCAAAGCTCGCGTTCTTATTCTCGACAATCACGACGATTTCGGCGGCCACGCCAAGCGCAACGAGTTTCGCGTAGACAATTCTTTCCGCCTGGGATTCGGCGGAACATTTTCCATCGAGAGTCCCGCCCCTTACAGCGCCGTAGCGAAAGGCGTGATTCAAGAGCTGGGCATTGATGTTCCTTCCTACGCGAAATATTTTGACAAGAAGCTTTATTCTTCCGCCGGCTTGCGCTCTCGAATTTTTTTCGATAAAGAAACCTTTGGCGCCGACAAACTTGTCGTTAATCCCAGTCCGCGTGTAGGCGGCAGCGAGAGCGAGGACGAGGCTATCGAATCTTCGCAGCTGCTGAAGCAATTCCTCGCCGAGGCTCCGCTGGCCGAGCAAGCCAAGCGAGACCTGCAGCGCCTCTACCAGGAACCGAAAGACTATTTTCCCGGACTGACCTCAGATCAGAAGAAGGCCAAGCTTGCACGCGTGAGCTATGCCAATTATTTGCGGGACATTGCCGGCATGCACGAAGACATCATCAAAATGTTCCAGGCGCTGCCGCACCCGCTGTTTGGAATTGGCATCGACGCAGTCTCGGCGCAAGACGCCTGGGGACTTGGATTCCCCGGTCTCGATGGGTTGAAACTCGATCCCGCGCCGGGCAAGGGAATGAACCGCGACTGCATTCCCAATGAAGAAGCAGAAAAATACTTCTTCCATTTTCCCGACGGCAACGCCAGCATCGCACGAATGCTGGTCCGCAAACTTATTCCCAACGCTATTCCTGGCAACACCGCTGCCGATATTGTTCTCGCCAAAGCAAATTATGCGAGGCTCGACGACTCGAACTCGCCCGTCCGTATTCGCCTGAACAGTACCGCGGTTCGCGTGAAGCATCTGGGCGATGTTGCGAGCGCGAAGGAGGTGGAAGTCACCTACGCCTGCGAGGGCAAGGTGTACACCGCCAAGGCGAAGAACGCGATCCTCGCCTGCTGGCACGTCGTCATCCCCTACATTTGCGGTGAGCTTCCCGACAAACAGAAAGACGCGCTGGCTTCCGCGCAGAAAGTTCCGCTGCTCTATACCAACGTTGCTCTTCACAACTGGACGTCGTTTCAGAAGCTGGGCGCTAGCTCGGTCTACGCGCCCGGCATGTACCACACGGGCTTGAACCTCGATCTGCCTGTGAGCATCGGCGGGTACGAATTTCCTCACAAGCCGGAACAGCCCATCGTCATTCATATGATGAAAGCGGCGTGCAGTCCCGGACATCCCGCGCGTGTGCAGCACAGCATGGGACGCATGCAGCTTTACACCACAACCTTTGAGACTATGGAGCGCAACATCCGCGATCAGCTGGCACGCACGTTAGGTCCCGGAGGTTTCGACCCCGCTCGCGACATCGCAGCTATCACGGTGAACCGCTGGCCGCACGGCTACGCCTACGAATACAACTCGCTGTTTGATTCCTTCTGGCTCGAAGGCGGTGTGACTCCATGTGAAATTGCGCGCCAGCCCTACGGCAGGATCGCAATCGCCAACGCCGATGCGGGTGCTTACGCATATACAGACGAGGCCATCAATCAGGCCTATCGCGCCGTGCAGGAAATCACGCAGGCAAATACGAACAGCTGAAGTTTGCTCCACCGAGCAGGGTGCCCCATGTCTCGCGTCTTTTGCGAGACATGGGTGAGCGAAACGCAGGCTTAAGTGTCGTGCGATCGGAAGCATCTGCGCCGGACGACAATTAATCCTTTTGCCCATCCTGTAATTGTTCGGCTTTACTCTTCGCTTCTTGCGCTTGCTGCGTCAGCCCTTTGGCCTGGTAGGCATCCGCCAGCGCATCCTCCAGTTCAGCATCGTCGCCGTTTTGCGCCATCTCCTTCTTGTAGGAATCGATGGCGTCGTCATACCGCTTGAGTCGAGCCTGCGAAACGCCCATGCGGTAGGAAACGCCGCGAGCCTTCGGGTCAATCTGTAGTGCGGCTCGATATTCGTTGATCGCGGCTTCATCTTTTTGCTGTTCCGCCAATGCCACGCCCAACGCCGCATGTGCAGTCTCATTCTCCGGTTGCTGCGCTACCAACTTGGCGAATTGCTGCTGCGCCTGTTGCGGTTGATCCTGCCGCAGATAGAGCACTCCCAATTCCATCAGGGCCTGTGAGTTTCCCGGTTGCAGCTCAACCACCTTCTGCAACTCGTCCTCGCCTTGTGCAAATTCTCCCTTGGCGAGGTAGGCGTGCGCCAGTGCGTAGTGAACCGACGCATCCTGCGGACTCTGCTTCACTTTCTTTTGCAATTCACCAATCATGCGATCGACATTTGCCCGCGCCGCCATCGCCGATCCAAAACGCATCCCGGAACCGCGCCACCGGTAGACTCCCAGCGTAACGGTGCCCACAATCAGCACCAAGACGAGCACAACGCTCACTCGCCGCAGTGGCCGGTCGTGTTGCGGCGCTACGCGAGCAATCAATGCGCCCGCGATGAGTCCGCTCACGAGCCCACCGGCGTGGCAGGCGTTGTCGACGCCCGAAATCATGAACCCAAACAGGACGTTGAATCCGACGAAGAACAAAAGGCTCCGGAGTGTCCCCTTGATCGCCTCGCGCGGCAGCGAGAACTCACCAAGATAGAACGAAGCCACCAGCGCCCCGGCTAAACCAAAAATCGCGCCCGAAGCGCCCACGCTCAGCACGCCAGGATTCCATCCCACGCTGGCCACGCCCCCTGCAACGCCCGTGATCAGATAAATCGCAGCATAGGTCCAGCGTCCGTAAAGCGATTCGCACAGCGCGCCTAGTTCCCACAGGCACCACATGTTGAACGCGATGTGCATCAGGCCGCCATGCAAGAACATGTAGGTCACCAGCCGCCACCACTGGCCCGACAGCGTGTATGGCCCGAAGTTGGCGCCGAAATGCACCATCACTTCTCCAGAAAAATCCAAAAGCGAACCACCGGCCAGCGCCATCGCGAGATAGATTGCTACATTCGCGCCAAACAATATATGAGTGAGGGTAATGCTGGATTCGCGCCGCACCCAGGGCGCGGCAATAACCGGCTGGGGCGCGTCATCGCTCAGCTCCCCGCGCTGCGCGGCCTCATGCTGCACGCACCACTGGCAAATCTTCTTCCCAAACATCAACGGAGGAAGCTGCCGCCCGCATCGAATGCAATTCGCCATGATTTCTATAGAAAGATTATCAGTTAAAACGACGCCGCGGAGCCGCACGTAGCCCCGGACGCGTTCGTCCGGGGCCAAGCCGGAGAGTTACGACCAAGCTCAGTGGAGGAACGCCGTGGAAGGGCGCGGTGGAAGAGCGGCGCTTCAGCGCCGCGTAAAGCGCAGAAAAGAAATCGGGGCTTTAGCCCCTGAGGACCCACGAGTCAATGGATGGTCTTTGTCTTGCGCGACATGTAATCCATCAGCAGGTATTGCCCCAGCGTGTAAGGCGTAGTGAAGTAAGCCTTCCCGCGGCACATCTCTGTGACTTTCTGTACGAACTGCACCAGCCCGTAATCTGACGCCAACATGAACGTATTGATCAGCACGCCAGCGCGTTTGCACTTCGAAACTTCTTCCAAAGTCTGGCTCACCACCAACGGATCTAAGTCCGAAAGCGTTCTTGTAGATGCGCCCGTCTTCGAGCGTGAGCGCCGAAGGTTTGCCGTCGGTAATCATCACAATCTGCTTCATATCTTTGCGCTGGCGTTGCAAAATTCTCTGTGCCAGCCGCAGCCCCTCGCGCGTGTTGGTGTAATAAGGTCCAACCTTCACCCGCGCCAGTTGCGACAAAGGAATTTCTTCCGCCGAATCGTGAAACAACACCAGCGAAAGCGAATCGCCCGGATACTGCGTGCGAATCAGATGCGACAGCGCCATCGCAACTTTTTTTGCCGGCGTGAAACGGTCTTCGCCGTACAGAATCATCGAATGCGAACAATCGAGCATCAGCACCGTCGCGCATGAAGATTGATATTCGCACTGATGCACCTGCAGATCCGAATATTCAATGTTGAGCGGAAGCGTAAGCCCTTCGCGCTGGATCGCGCTCGAGAGTGTGGCCGTGATGTCGAGGTTTAAGGTATCGCCAAACTCGTAGGTTTTTGCCGAACCGCTGGTCTCGATGCCCGTAGCCAGATCGCGCGTGTCGTGGCGTCCAAAGCTCGATTTGCCGAGCGACCCTAGCAGATTTCGCAGCGACTTGAATCCCAGAAAGTCGAGACTCTTGTCGGTGATTTCAAACTTGGCGTTCTGCGCCTCGCCCGCCTTACCGCCCACGCTCGATTGCCGCGCCGGATCGTGTGGTTCATCGATTGAGATGTAATCTTCCTGCTGCATGCGCTCGATCAGTTTCTCGATCAGTTCGTCGAGTTCGCCATCAGCAGCCAGTTGCTGAAGGCGTTCGCGCATCTCTTCGTCGAATTGCTCGCCCTCCATCAAGGCTTGTTCGATGGCGCGGCGGAGATCGTCGAGCGTCTGCTCGCCTTCGGGCATTTCATACCACATGTCGCTCTGAAACCCGCTCTGCAGCAGGTAATCGGAGAGCGCGCCGAGCAGATCTTCCATGCTCATCTCGCCCGCGGGGTCAGGAACGTATTTGGAATAGCGAATGCGTTTCATGAGAGCTTCTAGCTTCTAGCTCTTAGCTTCTAGCTAGAAGCCAGGAGCTAGAAGCTTTCTTAGTTAAACTGCCTTCTCTGCCGATATGGCCGCTCATCCGGTTCGAATGACTTTTCCCGCGCCGGTTCCTGCTTCTTCTCTCCAGCTTTAAAGACGCGTTCCTCGCTGCGCCCGATGCGCTTGTGCGCGTGCAGACCTTCGAGAATGAACTCCGCCGCCGACACTTGCTGCTCGGGACTATCTTTTTGCGTAACGCTCAACGGACCGAGTTTGTCGACCAGTCCTTGAATTCCCTTCAACTTTTCCAACGCTTCTACTGCCGGAACCGAATCCGACAACTGAATCTCGCCGCCCAAGTCGAACCACTGCACAATCTGCTGCACATTGGCGCCGGTGTAGTACTCGTCATACGTTTTCGCAATGGCGGCGCGGATCAATTCGCGTCCCACAAAGTCTGCGCCCTTCATCTCACCTTCGTACTCGAGTTCGAGCTTGCCGGTGATCGCCGGCAGCGCCGCGTAGACATCACTGATGCGTGGCACAACCACTTTTTCATCGTTGCGAATCGCTCGTCTCTCCGCGTTCGAGACCACATTTTCCATAGCCGAGATCGGCAGCCGCTGGCTCACGCCTGAACGCTTGTCGATTTTCTTATCTTCACGGGCGGCGAAGGCGACCCGCTCGATCACCTCTTGCACATAATTCGGCAGGTGCAGGGTGGACAAAAACTGGTTATGCCCGTTGCGCTTGGTCCACGCTTCCTGCGCCGTGATCGCGATTCCTTCCTCCACGGTCGCCGGATAGTGCGTGCGAATCTCCGAGCCGATGCGATCTTTCAGCGGCGTAATGATCTTGCCGCGCGCCGTGTAGTCTTCCGGATTGGCGCTGAACACCAGCGCAACATCGAGCGGCAATCGAATCGGATAGCCCTTAATCTGCACGTCGCCCTCTTGCATGATGTTGAACAATCCCACCTGAATTTTTCCCGCCAGGTCGGGCAATTCGTTGATCGCGAAAAGTCCGCGATTGGCGCGCGGCAACAAGCCGTAGTGAACCGTCAATTCGCTCGACAATTCGTGTCCACCGCGAGCCGCTTTGATGGGATCGATGTCACCAATTAAATCGGCAATCGTAACGTCGGGTGTGGCCAGTTTCTCCACGTAACGATCGTCCGGCGAGAGATAGGCAATGGGCGAGTCGTCGCCCATCCGCGCCACTTCTTCGCGGCAGCGCCGGCAAATCGGCGCGTAGGGATTGTCATGAACCTCGCATCCGGTCAGGTACGGCATATGCGGATCGAGGAGCGTGGTCAACGCTCGCAGAATGCGGCTCTTGGCCTGTCCGCGCAGCCCGAGCAGAATAAAATTGTGACGCGAAAGAATGGCATTGATAATCTGCGGCACCACCGTGTCATCGTAGCCGACAATGCCCGGAAACACGGGTGCATCGCCAGTCGCGCGCAGGCGATTGGTCAGGTTGTCGCGCAACTCGTCCTTAACCCGGCGCGTGCGCAACCGCTCTTCGGAAAAGGTACTGCGGCGCAACTCACCCAGCGTGCGCGGAAGACTACTCATGAAAGGAACCCCCACAAACCAACTTTCCCCGATTATACGCGCCGCGACCACGGGACGTTTTCGCACAATGCCATCAGCCATGCTCTACTTGAAAAATTCTAAAACTGCCGGCTCAATGCGCATGCCCGTTGCCGCCGGCCTTCTCGCGTGCCTTGGCTGCCCGGCGAAGATTGGGAAGAATCGTTTCCAGATATGCCGTCACTGTATGAATGCGTTGCTCTTCGGATCGCATGGCAAGCAGTTTCTGTTTGAAGTCAAGATCGAGCGGCAAAGAGCCGGCGAGATAAAACGAAAGCGAACTTTCGTCGACTGCGGAGAGATCCTGCACGGCTCCGGCCAGTTCGAGAATTTGCCGATGAGCTTGAATCGCGCGCGTCTTATCTTCGGCTGACGCGGCGCCCGTTTCGTCCGGCACCAGCAGTATTTCCCCTTGCAGAAAAGAGCGCGTGCGGTCCAGTTGCAGCACTTCAAAACGCTGGCGCCCTTCGGCGACAAGATCAAGACACCCGTCCGAATATTCTTTGGTTACGCTCACAATCTCGGCAGTGCAGCCCACGTCGGCAATGCCGTCTTCGATAGCGCGAACCACCCCGAAGCGTGTGGTGTTTGCCCGGCATTCGCCAATCATCTCTTTGTATCGCGGCTCGAAAATGTGCAGCGGCAAGGGAGCGCCGGGCAGCAAGACCACATCGAGTGGAAATAAGGGAAGAAGAGGCACGAATTCTCCAATAGCGGCGTTGAAACTGAGCGAGTTGCTCGATTGTACGATATGTCTTCCCTAATGCATCGATCGTGTCGTGCCGTCCCCGCGTCTTCTGTAGCGGGCGAGAGTCTGCCCTGTGTGCTCACGGGCTGCCGTTTACCTAAAGAGATGAAAAGTAGGGTGCCCCATTTCTCGCGCGCCGTTTGCGCGAGAAGTGGGGATTCGCAATAGAGTGAAGCCGAAGGGGATCTCCGTTAACCACAAGGCTTCGCATCTTGACTTTGCCGTCTCGCGAAGAATACAAACGCCAGCATGGAACTTGCAGGCAAAGTCGTGGTGGTCACGGGCGCTTCCATGGGGATCGGCGAAGCCATCGCCAAAGTGTTTGCCGAAGCAGGCGGCAGCGTTGTGATGCTTTCGCGCGACACGGCCCGAGCCGAAGCCGCCCGCGACAGAATCGGTTACCTCGACCGCACCATCGCGCTCTCTTGCGACGTGCGGCACACCGAGGAGATCGACCGTGTTCTAGGCCTCACGCTCCATCATTTCAAGCGCGTCGATGTGTGGATCAACAATGCGGGACACGGCCTGATCGACTCCGTCGCTGAGGTCGATATGTCGGCCTGCCATGAACTGTTCGAGACTAATTTTTTCGGCGCACTTTCGGCCATGCAGGCCGTCATCCCGGTCATGCGCCAGCAGGGCGGCGGCACGATCATCAACATTTCCAGCGTCGCCGGTCACATTCCGCTTCCGTTTCACGCCTCTTACAGCGCGACCAAGTTCGCGCTCAACGCCATCGGCAAAGCTGCGGGAGTCGAATTGAAAAAGGATGGCATTCACGTACTCACGGTTTGTCCCGGATATGTACGTACGGCATTCGGTGAGAATGCGGTTCGCGGAAATGAAAGGAAGCAGGCTCGGCCCGGGTCGGTGCGCGGCATCAGCGCCGAACGCGTGGCCCGCGCCACTCTGCGGGGATGCCTGAAGCGGAAACGGGAAGTGATTGTCCCGTGGACCATGCACGTGCCCGTGAAAGTGTATCAACTGTTTCCGTCTCTTGCGGAGTGGGCGATGGGCAGGATGGTGAAGTAATTCGTGCTTGGAAGAGCGTCGTCGAATTATGCTCCGAGCTCGCCCAGCATCGCTTCCATTTCCGATTGCGCATGCAGATTGCCGCTTTTCCGCGCCGAAGCAATCCCCTCCTGCAACATCTTCCTGGCCTCTTCGCTTCTCTCGGCGCGCACCAGCGTTTGCGCGGCCATGAAGTATCCCGCAGTGTACTCCGGATGGCTCTCCAATAAAATCGAGAACTCCGCCAGCGCCCGGTCGAAATCACCTTGCTTGGAATATTCCATGGCAAGTCCGTAACGCGCGAAGGCGTCTTTGGGATTTTCGGTCAGAATCTCGTTGAGTGCAGCGATGCGGTCCATAGATCGTTCAGCCTGAAACGAGATTACTACAACCAGCGGAATCCAGCGCGGCAGCCGGTGGCGATTGTCGTGCTTGCCAGCGTGGCGTCATTCTGAGCGGAGCCGTTCTTCAGGCGGAGTGAAGAATCTCGTTCTCGCGACACGTGGATGCGAACGGTATCACGCTACAGCCCCTGGAGGCAGATCGAATCGACCCTCTTCCAAAACAGAACGCACGGCCGAATTTTCATTTCCAGAACTGGCCACAGCCTCTCCAACTGATTACAATGGCGCAGTCCCAACAAATTTCTGATTGCGAGATGAGCGAATTGGCCTGCCCGTATTTCATGCCGCTGGCAAGATTGGAAAATGGCAATTGGCCGCACCCTGCGCGACTTCCTTTAGGCGCGGGGTGGAGTGGGCACTGCACCGCTCCCAACCACGATGGAGAAATTCCGGCGCAAGACATCCTGGAGGCATTCTGCAATCTCGGTTATGCCACGAGTTGTGGTTGGGCGCCAGTTGAACGCCCGTGGGATGCAGTCCGATTCGCCGTGTGCGCGCCGCCCGAGCGAAACGAAAAGTCAGATTCCCCATCGGGCCGCGTCCTTTTGCTTCGTTATGTTTGCGAACGCGCCCACAGACCCATCGAACATGGCAGTCTGGAATTTGATTTGCCGAAAGCGGTTTGGCTTCGTCGGCATGACGACTCGCGCATTCAGAAAATGGCGGAATGTTTTCTGCAGTCGTACCTTAAAAAAGCACTTTGAGCAACCATCTGCGAGATGAGCGTCTCGCCAACAAACCCCACGAGCGCCCCCGGACGAATGCGTCCGGGGCTACGTGGCCGGACTGATTGCGATGGCTTGAGAAGAATAATGACGATTCCAAGAAGGACAGAAGGAAGATCAGCATGAGTGACAATCCGCTAGCGCCCCGGCCAGTCCGGGATTCGCAATCTGAAATGGCCGAAATCGTTTTGCCCAATGACGCCAATCCGCTCGCAGCCTTGCTTGGCGGGCGGCTCATGCATTGGATCGATCTTGCGGGCGCTATGGCAGCGCATCGCCATTCGCGTAACTATGTCGTGACCGCCTCGGTGGATCACATCGATTTTCTGGTTCCGGTTCGCGTTGGAGATCTCGCTATCCTGCGCTCCTCCGTCAATCGCGTTTTTCATACTTCGATGGAAGTGGGTGTGAAGGTTTTTGTGGAGAATTACATTGCCGACACCGCGAAGCATGTGGCCTCTGCGTATCTCACATTTGTAGCTGTCGATGGCGCAGGCAAGCATTTGAAGGTAGCGCCGGTCATCCCCGAGACCGAGGAACAACAGCGTCGTTACGATGACGCGGGTAGACGCCGCGAGATCCGGCGATCGGAATTAGAACGGCGGCGCAAGGCGCGCTGATCTCGTGGCAGAATCTGATTCGATCTTTTTTTGATACCTTTCCGCTAAAATCCTGTCTTTATTAGAGTTGCGCGTCGCGGATATCTCATGCTCCCCGTAAAATCCTGAGCCGCAAGGACTTGCCTGTAAAATCCTACGGAATAACGAGTTACTGTCACTTGCCGAGAATGTGACTGGAAAGTGCGGCTAAGCTCGTTGAGAACAGTTGCACGCATCTCCACAGTTTGCTCTTCTCGTTTTCCTCAGTAAAGGTTGTGCGTCACACGAAGCAGAATTTTTCTGTGGAAAACTCGAAGAAAGCATTCTCACTGAGTTCAAGAATTCTGAAATCAAGGCAAAGCGACGTGAAGCCTGAGACTTTCGCAAACTTGGCGAAGCCGCTTGTCTCGTGTCCAGAGAAGCGTGGGCGGTTCCAGAAGAACGGAGGCGATTAACTGGGCATCGGTCAGGCCGATGCCCAGATTGTAAAGGCGGCGAGACTCAATCATGATCCGCAATTCGTTCAGTCGCGCCACTTGTACCTGTGGCAGCAGGTCGAGCAAGGCAAGCGTCTTGGCGCGGTCCTTGAGAGATCCCAGGGCAAGTTCCGCAATGACGAAGGGATGGATGACAATCTGCCCCTGGTCAAGATACTTGCGCAGGTGTTTGTTGCCGGACCGCAGATGGTCGATCCAAACCGACGTGTCCGCGAGAATCAACGGTTGCTTGCCCCTGTCTTGCCCAGCCGTACGTTGTCCTGCCTGCGGCGGGGAATGTTCTTCAATCGCGGCATCGTGCCTCCCAAGGAGGCCAATCTGCGGGAGCTTTCGCGCTCGATGAGGGCTTTGAGCGCTTCCCGAAGCAAGGCCGTTTTCTCCGCCACGCCGGTAAACTCTTGGGCGGTACGTACGAGATCGTCATCGAGTGCAACTGTGGTTCTCATGAAAACTCCATGCACGGATTATAGCATCGAGTGATGCCCTGATTCGTGCTTTAAGCCGAAGTCCACGGTGTCATCGTCTGGCCACCACACGCGGGCACCTACGTAGGTCGGCGGCACCCCGCGCCTCGCCGCTCCGGTTCGGACTTGGGCTAGAGATCCTTCGACTCCGAAAACGCTTCGCTTTGCGAAGCATTTTCTACGCTCAGGATGACAATCATTCAGGACAGCCTCCTCCCAAGGACCAATAGTGACTCCCTCTCGCGACGGCACTGATGAATTGCCTCCAACTTTCACGTCAGGACTGACTAGATCGTTCGACTGTATAATCAGGGTTAAGCTTCTGTCTCGTCATCGATTTTGTAATTCTTTTCTGGAGTGTGAATCTTTGAACGCACATATGCCGCATCAGCATGGAGGTCCGGCGCCGCAGGGGCCGCAGCCTTTGCCGGGAGTCGACGCCATTATTGCCGTTGGATCGGGCAAGGGCGGGGTGGGTAAGACCACGCTTTCGGTAAATCTGGCCGTCGCTCTGGTTAAGATGGGACATAAGGTCGGGCTGCTCGATGCGGATGTGTACGGGCCGAATGTGCCGCTCATGCTGGGAGTCAACGACCAGCCGCGGATGGTGGGCGAGAATCGCATTGAGCCGCTGCAGGCTTTTGGCCTGAAAGTAATTTCTGTGGGATTTCTCAATCCCGGCGACAAGCCGATTATTTGGCGCGGACCGATGCTGCACCAGATCATCCGGCAGTTTTTGGGACTGGTGGAGTGGGGGAAGCTGGATTATCTGATTGTCGATTTGCCGCCGGGCACGGGCGACATTGCGTTGTCGCTGGTGCAGACGGTGCCGCTGACGGGCGCGGTGGTGGTGTCGACTCCGTCGGACGTTTCGCTGCAGGACGCGCGCAAGGCGATTGAAATGTTTCGCCAGATGAAAGTGGATGTGGTGGGCGTGGTGGAGAACATGAGTTATTTCACTTGTCCGCACTGCCAGCATGAAGTGGATATTTTTTCGCGCGGCGGGGCGGAGAAAATGGCGGAGCGATTTGGAACTCCGTTTCTGGGAGCGATTGCGCTCGATCCGGAAGTGCGCAAGTCGGGCGACGGGGGCACGCCGGTGGTGTTGGAGGGCGAGAACTCGCCGCACGCGAAGTCGATTTACGAGTTTGCGAAGAATGTTGTGACGCGGACGGATGAGATTCGGGCGAATGCGACCGGTAGTGTGATTCAGATTCAGTAAAAAGATTTTAACCACAGAGGGCACTGGGTTTCACAGGGTACTTCCTCTGTGGGTCTCTGTGCCCTCTGTGGTTGATTTGTTTTTGAATCGCGCCAAGCTCCAGAACGCAGGTGGTTCGCGATCGTTCAGCAGCAAATCCGCCAACATCTCGCCGATTGCCGGGCCGTGTTTGAATCCGTGACCTGAGCCGCCGCCCACGATCCAAACATTTTCCATTTTCGGATGGCGGTCGATGATGAAGTGACTATCGGGAGTTTGCTCGTATTGGCAGACGCGGGTTTCGAGGAGCGGCGCGTTTTTCAAGGCAGGGAAGCGGAAGCCGAGATACTCGCGAAGATTTTCTAACGTTTCAGGACTGACCACGCGCTCGCCGTTGGTGGGATCGAAGGCGGGGCCGCGAGTGTCGTCGGCGATCTTGAATCCGCGGCGGGCATCTGCTGAGGGAGCGCCGGGGATACCGTAAATGAATCGCCCGGCGGGCTGATGTGAATTCTGCGAAGAGTTTGACGACAAGCGGTTTTCAAAGTGATGATCTGCCCATACGGGAAGATGCGAATCGCTGAAGCGATTGTCTCCAGCGGGCGTGCCGAAGAAAAAAACATCCTGCTTGGTGGGGCGGACCAGGTCGCCGATGGTTCGCGGGAATAATTTGCCGAGCCAGGGGCCGCAGGCGAAGACGTAGGCGTCGGCTTTGAGAGGTTGCGGGCGGCCTTCTGAAAAGGCGGCCACAGGGGCTAAAGCCCGCTCTGGCTTCACGCGGCCTACGCGGCCCTGAAGGGCCGCTCTTCCACGCAGAAGGGGCGCTCTTCCACAAAGAAGGGCCGTGCTGCCACAGAGAAGCGGCGCCCTTCCGCGGAGTAGCTCGGTTTCCAAGCCATCGGCCAACACCGCTCCTTGCCGGTATGTGCCGCCTTCGGCGACGAAAGCCTCGACTACCGCCTGGCAACTGGCGCGGGCGTCGAGGTATCCGCAGTCGGGCTCGAAGATCCCCCAGGCTACGCCGGCAAAATTAATTTGCGGCCAGCGTTTTTTCATCTGCGTCGCTGAGAGTTCGTGAAACTTGATCTTGGCTGCGCGCAGCATCTTGACGGAGCCGCGCTCGAAGGCGTCGTCCCCATTTTTATTGCGGCTGGAAGCGATCCACAGGACGCCGCTGCGATGAAGAAACGTCTTCTTCCACCTGCGCTCGTATTTCTCCCACAACTTCAAGGCGCGAGCCGCCATTTCTGTATAGGGCTGATCGGGGCCGTAGGTGCCGCGCATGACGCGGGTTTCGCCGCCGGAGGATGCGCGCGAATTGCCGGGACCCCAGGCGTCGAGCAGCGTGACTTTCGCTCCGCGCTCCAGAAGATGCAGGGCGGTCCAGCCGCCGAAGGCTCCGGCGCCGATGACGGCGATGTGAGGCTTGGACTTCATGAGGCTGGTACATCATAGCCGTAGCGGATCTTAAGTATTCTTGGGACATCAGGAAACGTTGATGTGGCGGAGGCGGAAACCTAGGTCCCTCGCTTCGCTCGGGATGACAGTGAGCTCGGGATGTACGGTGAGCGCGGGATGTACGGTAGGAGAGAGCTTGAGCCAATGAGGCAAATGATCCGAAAGCTATTCTTCTGCATCTAAAAATAGTTCGGTAGAATGAAGCGGAAGCAGTTTCCGCCGGACGCCGCTGCTCGGACTGAGACAAGTGACAAACACTGCAGATGCCTGCTGACCCTAATATCGGGAATCGCGAACGCGAAATTCTGACCGCCATTGTGGAGACTTTTATTACCACGGGTGAGCCGGTCGGTTCGCGGACTTTGGCGCGTTCGAATCGCGAAGGACTCAGTCCGGCGTCGATCCGCAACGTGATGGCCGATTTGTCGGATGCGGGATTTCTGGAGCAGCCGCATGCTTCCGCTGGGCGTGTGCCCACGACTGAGGCGTACCGCTATTACGTGGAACAGATCTCGGGTACGGCGCGTCTGGCGCCGCAAGAAGAGAAAACGATCTCGGATTCGCTGGCTGGCATTACCGATGTGCAGGAGTTTATGGAGCGGACGTCGCGCGTGCTGTCGCTGATTTCGCGCAATGTGGGTGTGACTGTAGCGACCAGCGGTCCGAAGAACGCGCTGGAACATGTTTACTTTTCGCGGCTGGGCGACCAGAAAGTCTTGGCGGTGCTGGTGACTCGATCTGGGCTGGTGCGCGACCGGGTGCTGCGGCTCGATTTGACCCAGGGTGAGCTGGACATGGCTGCGCGTTACATCAACGAAAATTTTCGGGGCTGGACCATGGAATCGATGCGGGCGGAACTGGCTCGCCGGCTCGAACAGGAGCGCAGCGAATACGATCGCCTGATGCATTCGATTGAGCAACTTTACAAGCAAGGGGCGCTGGCTGCTGAACATGGGTCGCAATTCGTGTTCGTGGAAGGCGCGTCGAATTTGATTGCGGGGGATCACGACCGGCAACGTCTGCAGGAGATGCTGAAGACGCTGGAAGAAAAGGAAAAAGTTGTCCAACTGCTGGGCGCTTACCTGGATGTGAAGCAGGAGGCGGTGCGGGTGGTGATTGGTCTGGACCAGGCGTTGCCGTCCATGCAGAATTTTGTGCTGATCGGAGCTCCCGCTCACGCCGGGAACGAAGTCATGGGCTCGCTGGCGGTGATTGGACCGACGCGCATGGATTATCAGCATACGATCACGGCCGTGTCTTACATTGCGCGATTGTTCGACAAGATTTTGAATGAAGCGGAGTGATGCCAACGTTTCTTGAAGATCGGTTTATGAGATCAGGTTATGAAGAAATCAAACGGAAAATCGGAGTCGGAAATGGCTGGACTTGATTTGGAGCATGAACTGCCTGCGGCGGAGGGCGCGGAAAATCCTGCGCAAACCACAGGCACGGCTGGATCGGAAGAGGCGTCGGGCCCGGCTGCAGAATTACAGAAACTCAAAGCGGAGCGAGATTCTTTGCTCGACCGGCTGGCGCGGGCGCAAGCCGAGTTTGAGAATGTACGTCGCCGAGCCAGCAAAGAGCAGCAGGATTTCCGGGATTATGCGGCCGCGGAAGCGATCAAAGCCTTGCTGCCGGTCATTGACAGCTTTGAGCGAGCGCTGCAGGTGAAGTCGGAGCCTGGCGACTTTCGCGGCGGCGTGGAGCTTATTTACAAGCAGCTGCAAGACGCGCTGGCAAAACTTGGGGTGCGTGCCATCGCTGCAAAGGGCGAGCCATTCGATCCGCGTGTGCATGAAGCGATTGAAATGGTGGAGACTTCGGATGCGCCCGACCACGAAGTTCTGGAGGAATTACAGCGCGGTTACAAGATTAAAGATCGACTGCTGCGTCCCGCAATGGTGAAGGTCGCCAAGAATTCTTGATGGTTTCGTAGAGCTTAGCGTTGTCGTCAAGCTTAGTGTTGAGATCAACCTGAGTAGTCTTGTCATCCCGAGCAGAGCGAGGGATCTCGGTTCTGCCGGCGCGAAGAAAACCCCAGGTCCCTCGCTGCGCTCGGGATGACAGAACTAGTATGCCCATGATTGAAGAGCTTTTTGAAGAAAGGTGAACTCTGACCACCAACGCAAAACGTGACTACTACGAAGTGCTGGGCGTGAGCCGCACAGTTACAGAACAGGAGCTGAAGAGTTCTTATCGCAAGCTCGCGCTGCAGTACCATCCGGATCGCAACCCCAACAATCCGGATGCGGAAGAAAGATTCAAGGAAGTCAGCGAAGCGTACGCTGTGCTCGCCGACAGCGACAAGCGCGCCGTCTACGATCGTTACGGGCATGCCGGACTGGGCGGAGCGGGACAGGCTGCCGGATTCGATCCGACTGTTTTCCAGGACTTCAGCGACATCTTCGGCGAGTTCTTTGGATTCGGCGACATGTTCGGCGGGGGCGCGAGCACGGGACGGCGTCGCAACCGCGTGCAGCGCGGCGCCGATTTGCGCGAAGATTTGACGCTGGAGTTCGAACAGGCATTTTTCGGCACCGAAGCTCAAGTCACGGTACGGCGGCACGAGGCGTGTGAAGAGTGCCGCGGTTCAGGTTCGGCGCCGGGCAAAGGGCCGACTACTTGCCGGTCCTGCAATGGGCGCGGGCAGGTTCGCTATCAGCAGGGATTTTTCAGCATCGCGCGCACTTGTCCCACCTGCCAAGGAACGGGGAACGTGGTCACCGATCCGTGTCCGAAGTGCAAAGGGGAGGGCCGCATTCTTCGGCAACGTACTGTCGATGCGAAGGTTCCGGCAGGCGTGGAAGACGGAACGCGAATTCGTTTTTCGGGCGGAGGTGAAGTTGGCGCATTCGGCGGACCGGCGGGAGATTTGTACGTTGTGCTGCACGTGAAAGAACATCCGTTCTTCGCGCGCGAAGGCACCGACCTGCACTGCGTGGTCCCAATCTCGGTGGCGCAAGCCGCCATGGGCGCGGAGATTCGCGTACCGACGATGGATGGCGAACATTTGCTGAAAGTTCCCGAGGGCACTCAGCCGGGCGCGATTTTCCGGGTGCGAAATAAAGGCGTGCCGGTTTTAAACGGACATGGCAAGGGGGATTTATACGTCGAGGTGCGGGTGCAGATTCCTTCCAAGGTGAATAAGCGGCAGAAGGAATTGCTGCAAGAGCTCGATGCGCTCTCGAAGGTTGATAACCAGCCGTTGCTGCGTTCACTGCTGGGCAAGATGAAAGATATTTTCGGTTAGTTTGCGGCTAGCGCCGAAGCCACAATGACCTGCCCCGGACGCGTAAGAATATTCCTCAAGTACACTCCATTTCATGACTCGCCGTCGATGGATCGCCGATGAATTTTCGAGCGACCGTGCCGCAATCACGGGCAACCACGCCGATCATCTGATTCGCGTCCTGCGCGCAAGGGTGGGACAGGAATTCGATATTGCCACCGGCACAGTTGTGCGGCGAGGTTGCATCGTTACTATCGATGACACTATCGACAAGCGAGTTGAGTTCGAACTGGGCGAAGAGGTCAGCGCTTCCCAAGCGCTGAATCTCACGCTTGTCCTCGCTATCTTCAAATTCGACCGCATGGAATGGGCAATCGAAAAATGCACTGAGCTGGGCGTTTCCCGGATCATCCCGGTCGTGGCGCGTCGCACGGAAAAGCATCTTGCAGCCGCGTCGGTAAAACGGGTTGAACGCTGGCGGCGGATCGCGATGCAGGCGGCGGAGCAATCCCGCCGCGCAGGCCCTCCGGAGATCGGCGAGCCGATCCAACTGGCAGACATCACTTTTTCAGACATTAGTTTTCCGAGTGGGGCGTTGCGGATTGTGCTGGCGGAAACGGAAAAGCAGATTCCGCTGCGCGACGTTCTTGGAGGATACTCGGAGGGCGAGATTGTACTGGCCATCGGTCCCGAGGGCGGTTGGGCCGAAGAGGAACTCGGTTTTTTTCAGAAGGCCGGATGGACTGCCGCTTCGCTTGGGTCTGGAATCTTGCGCGCGGAGACGGCGGCCATTGCCGCCACTGCGATTACAATTTCGGAACTTGCTGAGTAGCGACTCCTGCGAGTGGTATCCTGCTGCCAATGCCGTCTTTGAAGTCTAACTCCCGTTCGACCCCGTTCACTCCTGATGACCGGCAGCGTGAGGCCATTGAGCACGTTCATGGACCCATGCTGGTTGTGGCCGGCGCGGGCACGGGAAAAACTTCCGTCCTGACTCACCGCATTGAGCGCCTTGTGCGAGAGGGCCATGCTTATCCGCACGAGATCCTCGCACTTACCTATACCCGAAATGCAGCGAACGAGATGCGCGAGCGCGTGGGCAAGTTGCTGGGCGGCAAGCAGGTGAATGCTGCCACCTTTCACGATTATTGCCTGGACATGCTGAAGCGTGTTCATAAAGATTTCGGCGTGCTCGACGATAAAGACTTGTGGATTTACCTGCGGCGGAGAATCCGCGAGCTTCACCTTGAGCACTACGTTCGCGCCGCGAATGTGGCGCAGTTTTTGAACGACCTGCTGGATTTTGTGAGCCGCTGCCACGACGAACTGGTCACTCCGGAAAAATATGCGCAGTACGTCGAACGCCTGGAGCGCGGGGAAGTTCCGGTTCCGCGGGTTGCGAAATCGAAAAATCTGATCGACGACGCCGAGGTTCTGGGACGCTGTCGCGAAATTGCGAATGTTTTCACGACCATGGAGCGCTGGTTGGCGGAAGAAAATCTTGGCACCTTCAGCCACATGATCACGCGTGCGCATGCTTTGCTGCACAGCGATGAAGGGATTCTGGCGGAGGCGCGTAGTCGCGCGCGCTTCATTCTTGCCGACGAATTTCAGGATGCGAATTTTGCCCAGATTCAACTTCTGGCGCGGTTGGCAGGCGCCGAGGCGAATCTCTTTGCCGTGGGAGATCCTGACCAGTCCATTTACCGTTTTCGTGGAGCGTCGAGCGCGGCCTTTGAACTTTTCGACCGTCACTTTCCTAATGCCAAGCGGGTGGTTCTCGAAAAGAATCGACGTTCGACTACGCCAATCCTGCGCAGTGCGTTTGCGCTGATCGATAAGAATCCTCCTATCTTTTCCAGGCACTCCGGCACGCACTCCGACTCTAAGTCCGCCTATCGGCGTTCTCCGCTGGTCTCCGCGCGCGATGAAGAAGCCGTGCAGGCTGGTATGAATGTCAGGCGCGCGCTGGTCTCGGTGGTCGTTCTCACCAGCAAGGACGCAGAAGGGCCCGATGTGGTCAGCCTGATTCGCGACACAAAAAGAGAGTTGAAGTGCAAGTGGTCGGACTTTGGGGTTCTTTACCGCTCTCACTTTCATCGCGACGAAGTGGTACACGAGTTGGCGGAGGCCGGCATTCCATTTGTCATCGAGAGCATGGATATCTCCGATACTCCCGAAGTTCGCGACTTATTCGCCTGCCTGCACGCGGTGGTTTC
This sequence comes from uncultured Acidobacteriaceae bacterium, assembly GCA_963801885.1. GTDB lineage: Bacteria > Acidobacteriota > Terriglobia > Terriglobales > Acidobacteriaceae > Sulfotelmatobacter. The sequence continues at coordinate 487,508 of CAWDGL010000003.1, read as the reverse complement.
TTTGGGCGATGACGTAAGTTGGTTTCGGGTAGCGGCACTACCCAGTTTTCGCGTGGACCCCGAACAACTTCGCCAGGTGATGCGAGCCATTGCGCGGGATAATCGTGAGGCGCAGGTGATTCCTCTTTCCGCGGCGTTGGATCGGGTGGAGGGAGGAGCTGCGGTTCTGGCCGCGGTGCAAAGCGCGCGAGAAGAAATACGCCGCCGGGATGCGAAAGCTCGCGCCGCTCTTGACATCATCGTCAAGTACTTTCATCTCGACGGGACGTCTCCGATTCTTCAGTCGGCGCTCTACTTCGTCGCGGAATGGGAAAAGAAAAAGCTGAACAAGACGACGGAACTGGAAGAACTGGTCGATTATCTCGAATATTTCCGGGAAGCCGGCGGCGTGATTCCCATGATCGCGCGGGATCAGAACGAGAGCGAGAACGCGGTTCGCCTGATGACTGTGCACGGCGCGAAAGGATTGGAGTTTCCTCACGTTTTTATTCTGCGCGCCAATGCGAGTTCGTTTCCCTGTGGTTACAAGGAAACTCTGGTTGCTTTCCCAAGAGAATTGCGCGACAAGGATTCGATATCGGAGGCCGACGACAAGGCGCTTCACGAGTACGAAGAGCGGCGTCTGTTTTATGTGGCCATGACTCGCGCTCGCGATTCGCTACACATTTACTCCAGGCAGGGAAGAGGCAAGATCAATAAAAATCCCGATGGGTACATGCGGGAATTGATCGAAGATAAAAGCCTGTCTCCGTGGTTGAGTGCGATTCCTGCGCGAGGAACGCAGAAGAGTCTCGATATATTCGCCGAAACGTCCGTGGCGTATCCGGCAGAGTCGAAGACGAATCTTTGGTTTGAATTGCCGGTGCTGGACGGTTTGCAGGCTCGCCTGAGCGCGTCGGCGGTCGACACTTATGAACGCTGTGGATTGCAGTTTAAGCTGGACCGCGACTGGCGATTGTCGGCTCGACCGGCTGCTGCGATGCAATACGGAGCAGCGATCCATCGCGTCCTGAAGACCTATTTTGACGCGATCAATCTTGGACGCCCGAAGAGCGACGACGAACTCATCGATCTTTTCCGGCTTGGCCTGGCCGACGCAAAGATTCAGGAACCGTATCAACACGAGCTTTATGAGCAACAGGGCATCGCACAGTTGCGTGAGTTTCTTGCGTCGACTCGGAGGATCGTAGTTCCGAAGGTTCTGCACACCGAGCAGTCCTTTGAGATTCGTGTGGGGGAGACTTGCGTGGCTGGACGCATCGATCGGATCGATCAGCGACCCGATGGGAGTGTGGCCATCATCGATTACAAGACGGGCAAGGCCCGCGATCAGGAAGATGCCGACGAGAGCCTGCAATTGTCGCTCTATGCGATTGCTGCCAAAGAAAAATGGGGGTACGAGGTCGGCGCGCTGAGTTTTTACAATCTGGAAGAAAACGTGGGCGTCACCACGACGCGCGACGAAGCTCAACTGCTGGGCGCGCGCAATCGCGTCGCAGATGCGGCCCAGGGAATTGCCGAGGGGAAGTTCGAAGCGAAGGTCGGGATTCATTGCAATTTCTGCGCATATCGGAGTCTGTGTCCGGAGAAGGAGAAGCGGATTCCGCATCGAGTGGAGGCGGCCGCTGGCCGTACGAGTTAGCCGGATAATGCGGGAAGAGCAGCGGACAAAAATTTAGGGGACGCTCTTGAGCGTCCCCCTTTTTTACTTCTTGCCGAACTTTCTTAATGCTTCTTTTTCTTCTTTGCCTTTTTCTTGGTTGCCATTGTTCCTATTCTCCCTTCCATTTTTCATGGAAAACGTTACAGCGATGTTTTACTGCAACTAGTTGATGTATAGAGTTAAAGAAAAATGAAGTCAAGAAAAAAATGACGATTAAACTTCGCAAGTCGTGACACCAAAGTCACCGCGAGCGAGTTTTCGAAAGCAAAAGTCAAGAAGTTTTTCTCAGACCTCATCGACTCGCGCTCGATTTTCATTCGCCGTCGCGCAAAACTCGCTTCGCAATCGGCATCAGACAAAAGTTCCAGCGCTCTTTTGAGCTCACGATGCGTTGTGTCGCGTGGGCTCGAGTGCGACGCACTGCCTGAGAGCGGCATCCACAATTGGCATCTATAATTGAGACGCGAAACCTTCGCGGGAGCTTGATTCATGGCCTCTTTTGACGATGTGGTGATCATTTCCGGATGCCGCACTCCGGTTGGAAAATTTCAGGGCAGTCTCTCCGATTTGAGCGCTCCGCAACTTGGCGCCATCGTTGTGCGCGAGGCGGTTAAGCGCGCTGGTGTCGACGTTGCGAAGATTGACGAGTGCATCATGGGCAATGTCGTCTCCGCCGGACTGGGACAGAATCCCGCGCGACAAGCCGCGATCTTTGGCGGACTCTCTCCCGCGACAGGTGCCATGACAATCAACAAAGTATGCGGCTCAGGATTGAAAGCTGTCGCTCTTGCAGCGCAAGCGGTGCAAACGGGAAACAGTTCCATTGTGGTTGCCGGTGGAATGGAATCGATGACGAATGCTCCTTATCTGCTGCCGCAGGCGCGCAAGGGATATCGTCTGGGCAACGCGCAGATTATCGACTCCATGGTGCACGACGGCTTGTGGGACATTTACAACGACTATCACATGGGCATCACCGGCGAGAACGTGGCGGAGAAATATGGAATCACGCGTGAGGAGCAAGATGAGTTTGCGTTGAACTCGCATCGCAAGGCGCTCTCGGCGATGAAAGAGTGCCGATTTAAGTCGCAGATCGTTCCGGTTGAGATTCCGGCGAAAAAGAAGGGCGCGGCCCCAGTCATTTTTGATAAAGATGAGAGCCCGCGGGAAGATACAACGATTGAAGTGCTGCGCGCTCTTAAGCCTGCTTTCAAGAAGGATGGCACCGTGACCGCCGGCAACGCGCCAGGCGTTAACGACGGGGCGGCTGCGTTGGTCGTCACCAGTGCAAAGCGGGCGAGCGAACTCGGCGCGAAGCCCATGGTGCGCATCGTGGCCCAGGCAACCAGCGGCGTTGAACCGAAGTGGGTGATGATGGCTCCCGTGGGCGCGGTTCGGACGATCTGGGAAAAGACTGGCTGGAAAAATGAAGATGTCGACCTTTACGAACTGAACGAAGCGTTTGCCGTGCAAGCGTTGGGAGTAATGCGCGAGTTGAATCTGAATCCCGATAAGGTGAATGTGAATGGCGGCGCCGTGGCTTTAGGTCATCCGATTGGGGCGAGCGGAGCGCGCGTGCTGGTCACGCTCATCTATGAAATGATTCGGCGCGATGTGAAGCGTGGGATTGCCGCGCTTTGTCTTGGTGGAGGGAATGCGGTGGCGATGGCGGTCGAACGGTAGGCGCAGTCGCAGCAAAAGTTGGTGTGCGCTCGGAGTTGTTTATTGCGATGCGAAGGCGAGCGGTTATCCCATCGGCGAGACCGGCAATGTCACGGTAAAAACTGCGCCGCCTTCAGGGGAGTTGGCGGCTTCGATGCTGCCGTTGTGTTCCTTTAGCACCGACTTGCAGATGCTCAGGCCTAATCCCGTGCCGCGCCCCGGCCGCTTGGTGGTGTAGAAGGGATCGAAGATGCTGGATAAGCTTTCCTTGGCAATGCCTGGGCCATCGTCGTGGAAGCTGACCCACACGGAATCTTCGCTTCGGCCTAATCGAATTCTCAGTGTACCTTTGTCGCGAACTTCGCGGATGGCATGTTCGGCATTGAGAATGAGATTCAAAAAGACCTGCATCAACTGGTGAGGATCGCCCAGTGCATAAGGCACCGCTGGGTCTTTCAAGAAATCCACTGTGACGTTGTTCTTGCGCAATGAATAGGCATGCAGGTTCAGGGTGCGCTCGACTACCTCGACGAGATTGATTCTGCTCTTGCCTGGGGCAGGGGGACGCGAGAAGTAAGTGAGGTTCTGCACAATTTCCGCGGCGCGACGTGCCTGTTGCTGCAACATCGCCAACTGCTTGCGGGAAGTTTCGTTGGTCTCGGTATCCTGCAGGAGTTCGCTCACGCCCATGATGCTGGTTAAAGGATTATTGAGCTCATGGGCAACGCCTCCAATCATCGCGCCCATGGCCGCGAGCCGCTCGCTCTGCACGATCTGCTGTTCCAGTTTTCGTTCGACCGTAATGTCGCGCACCGAGATAATCACTCCGCTGATCTTGCCCTCGGCGTCGACTAGTTGGCTGCCGGCGGCCCGCATGGTTCGCCAGTTTCCATCGCGATGGCGCGCCCCATATTCCGCCGAAGCGAAAGCCTGCTTTCCCGAAACCACGGCATGATAAAGAGCCGCCATTTCGGGGGAATGATCTTCCACGTCGGAGATTTTCTTTCCTAGCATCTGTTGCGGTTCATAGCCCAGAAGATCGCGGGACCGGGAGCTGACAAATGTATAGCGCTCGCCGAGATCGACCACCAGGATCAAATCCGGAAAACTTTCCAGCAGGCGGCTGCGGAATTCTTCCTGCTGCGCTAATTGCCGCTCCATCTTGCGCTTCTCGGTGATATCGACCAGCGTTCCCTGATAGCGGATGATGTTGCCCGAAGTGTCCCAAACGGCGCGCGATGAATCGAGAAAGAATGCGGCGGTTCCGTCTTTGCGGCGAAGTTTAACCTCGCGCGTGCGCACGCCTCCGCGATCGTTGAGCGCGCGACCCAGCACGGACTGACCAGGATCGAAGTTCAATGCGGCCGGTTCCACCGCCAGCAGATCCCTTTTCTCGGTATATCCCAACATGCTGACCAATGCCGGATTGGCGTCGAGCAGATGTCCCTCGGGAGTGCTGAAGTACACACCTTCCTGCAAGGTTTCAAACAATTCGGTGAAGCGCATTTCTTTTTCGCGCTGCTCGGTTACGTCGCGGCCCAGCATGCTGACGCCGACAATTTCATCCCCTTTCACAATGGCATTCAGGACGCATTCGAAATAAAAAGGTCTCGCCCGATCTTTCAGCCGCACCTGAACGGTTCCTGCCCAGCGTTTCTTTTCCAGGAACCAACCCAAACTTGTTTCCAGGTCTGCCTGGGTCGGTCCATCGAGGAAGTCATAGATTTTTCGTCCGATGAGTTCACTGTAACTCTTACCGGTTATGTCGGTGATACGCTTGTTTACCGTGCGCAGCGTGCCGTCGAGCGATACCGCGCAAGCGGGATCGTCAAAGGAATCGATTAACTCCTTGAAGTTGCGCTGCGAGCGCAGAATGACCTGGCTGAGTTGGTCGAGTTGTTCCTCGGACGGGGCCGCGCCTACATGTTCCTGTAATCCGTGCAGCAAGCCCTTGAGTTCGCTGACTTCTTGCCGCCGGCCATAGGCATAGACGGCGAATAAGATTGATAGCCCTAGAATCCCGATTGGAATGGCGCGAAGAGAATAAGGGATATTTTCCAGGCGCTCCCAGAGAAGGCCGGACAGGGCGAATGCCAGGAGAATCATGAATCCCAGGGCCCATCGCCATAATTGAGATTCTTCCCGCTCAAGCTTGTCGGGCGGACGAGGCGAACGCGGCGGGTTGGGAGGGCCAAAGCTCATGAAGGCTCTTGAAGCATCATAATTCTATATGGGTCTGCTTGAGATGCATTGTTGGACATTTTGGTACAGGAACGATTGGATTGGAGTCAGGATCGGCTGTATCCCTTTTCGGGAGCGCGTTCCAAAGGCGGATAAAGACTTGTTAGCACGGTTGGATTAGCCGCGGGAACGACCTGGTCGTAGGAGTGATTGCAATGTTAAAGGGATTTTACTTGTAGTCGCCGGCTATCTGTTCGGTGGTCTCCGTCAGTTGTCTTCGTCCGGTTCCGGTGCGGGCGTAGACGATTTAGTGGGCGGAACTTGGCGCGAAACGATTGCTTGCCAGTTGAGGATGGCGTTCCACAGCAAACGCTGATCGCCCCGGTTCAGATCGCGGTGCATGGGATTGAAGTTGAAACACACAACGTGACCCTTTCCCACAGGCATATCGAGAATTGCCGGACGACCGATCAGATTGTCTTCGCCCCAGGCCTGACCGCTCACCACGAATTCTTTGCTATCGTTATCGCCCCACTCCATTACTACTCCGCTACGATCTTCGGGACCATCCAGACAGGTGGTGCAATAGGCCATGCGAAGCCAGTGGCGCGGAATGTTATAGAGCGGAAAATTCTGGCGGAAAACATAGGTGTGAGTTGGATAACCATATGCGATCGGGTGATCGCGGCGATCGAATGTGACGCGAACATGCGCTCCCGGAGTTCGCGTCGCGGCTTGCTGCGAGGCCGCCGACGATGACCCTCCACCTCCTGCGGCACTGCGCGGAACGCCGCCAGAAGAGCGCCGAACAAATCGAACCAGGCCACCTTCGAGGGCGAGCATGCTGCCGCTACCCAGGGTCACCATCAATCCTCCGGCGTCGATGAAGTGCTGAATCTGCGCGAGACCTTCGTAACCGATTCCGCCTGTGATGTCATTGGACTCCGCGGGGGTTCCGAAACTTGGCGTCTGCGCTGTTTTTTTAAAAGGCATGGGCGACCAGAGCTTCGGCAATCCTTCAATCTGCTCCGCCAGTTCGAGATCCACGTGCCCGTACAGCAGCACATCGATCTGATCGTTCAGCTTTCCAGAGCGAATGTCTTCATCCCGCAAATAGGTATAGGGAACCTTGCGCTGATCGAGCGAGTAGCGAATCCATCCAATCGAGTCCGTATCCGCCCATGGGACCCAGAGGCCGATCCGTGGCGGCTTAGCATTGTGATGGGGGACATCGGGTACGTTGCCAACTTGCAGGAAATCCAGCCCCAATTCGGTGGCGGCAGATTCGATTGCCTCATGCAATCCGGCTTGCGCGGAGATAATCCAGGAGCCGGCGGGAAATTTCGTGCCGCCGGCCTCGAACTCGCGTTCGGCGATGTGAATCTCGAAATTCGCCAGGCGATAGCGCGCGGCGAGAAATGATTCTTGTCCCGTGTCCTTCAACAGGTAAACGGGGCCAGCGCCCATGACATGCCCGGCAGGGTGTGGAACCTCGGCCAAGGGAGTGATGGCTGCTTCGCGTACGGAAGCATCGGCCGTCGGGATCGCTTCCAGGTGGTAGTTGGCGGGGAGTTCCCAGGAAACGTCATCGTAAGGTGGTTCGCCGTCCTTGGGATATCGCTGAGGAGTGAGCAAATCAACCGCGTAGTTGCGGTAGGGCTGATCGAGGCGAACCACATACGTTCCGGCCGGGAAACTTCCTTCCTTGAGCTGAATGGTTTTCTGCGCGCGGGCCACCTCAATGTGCTGTCCCATCAGCCTTGCGACCATTGCCGCTACACGGGCCGGATCTCCTTGATCTTCGGGGATGAGAAACGCATATGGAGGTTGCGTCAGTCCCTTGTGCCACGAATCCCAGCCTTTCTGGTAAAAGTTGTGCAACATCTCCCGGGCGTTCATGGCGGTTTGGTCCAAGGCGGCGAGAGCGCCGGTTTCCTGATAGTTCAGATTGTCGCGGGCCGACCAAGTGACCTCCCTGGGCGCGGGAAGCGGCCGATACCATTCCATGGCCGCCGCAGATGCCGAGACCGATCGCTTTTCCGTCTCTGCGCTACCGTTACCAAATGTTTCGTAGCCGCGCCCAATGCTGTTGTGATTCATGGCAACGGAATCGAGATAGAGATGGGCGAATGCCTCCCCGAAATTCCAGGTGGAAACACCGGGCATGCCCATGGCCGTCATCACTTCGACTTCGTGGAAACTGAGCGCGAGAAATTCGCTGTAGGTGATGGGATCAATATTTGGGTTATAGGGACCGGTGCCGTTCCAGGTCATCATTAACGGCGAACCTTCGTGAAGATCGTGGACGACGGTGGGATGCCACTCGTAGAACATGCGGTGCACGGCCTTGGTGGTTTCGTGGGTTTGCTGGTGAGTGTCGCGGTTGATGTCGACAAAAGTGTACTTTGACCAATACGGCGGCGACTGTCGCGGAAGCAGATTGCGATCAGTCTTGCCCTTGAGATATTTGTAAAACCAGTCGACCATCTTGTCGCGTCCGTCAGGGTTGGAAATGGGGTTGATGAGCACCACGACTTTTTCGCGGATTCGCCGGATCATAGGCTGCTCCGACACAGCCAGGCGATAAGCCAGTTCGAGCATGGCTTCGGTTGATCCGGTTTCATCGGAGTGCAGAGCCGCGTTGAAGTAATAGATAGGCCGCGAGTTGGCGATAAGTCTTGCTGCTGCCGCGCCGTCGGTCTGGCGTGGATCGGCTAGCGCCGCAGTTGCAGCCTTCAGGCGATCGAGTTCGCGAATGCCGGCTTCATCTGCGATCGCCAAGAGAATGATGTCGCGGCCCTCTTCACTCCGCCCGATGGTGAATACCCGAACCCGAGGAGTTGCACCAGCCAGGGCGCGGGCATAAGCATAAGTTTTCTCCGTTCCGAGCAATTCTCCCGGCGCGCCCATAATCCTTCCTAGAAATTTCTCCGGGGACGGCACGCGATCAGACTGAGGAATATAAGAAACCCAGGGCGAGACGAATCGTGAATCGGTAGTAGCGGCGGCAATCGCCTCAACCGATCCCGGCTCGGGGACATCTCCCGGCACATCGGGGTTTTGCGCTTGCGCTGTGATGCTGAACCATAAGAACGACAAAATCCACACCACCGCAATTCGGAACATTCGAACCCCCAGAGGCAGATAAACGCGAAAGTTTAGCATGCCGTCGGCAGCGAGGGCTGGGACGCGCAGCGGTCATGATATCTTGCGCTGTAATCGGGAGAACGGGCTTTGCCGAAGGATAGTTTCGACGCGTTTTGCACAGCCGCTTAGTGACATCCGTCACAGCCAGCACTGGCGTGAAACCCCTAATGTAAGTAACTGGCATTTCAGGAGTTCGTGTGCCCGCGTGATTTCTTGTCTGGTGAGAAGCGAGGAGTTGTTCAAAATCGCCAATGCTTTATAAAACTCTCAGCGCCGCCGTCTATGGCATCGACGCCAACATTATTCAAGTAGAGGTCGATTGCTCCGGTATCAAGTGCGATCAGGACCACTTCCACACGGTGGGCTTGCCTGACGCTGCGGTGCGAGAGAGCCGGGACCGCGTCCGGGCGGCGCTGAAGAACTGCGGCTATGACATTCCGCCGACGCACATCACCATTAACCTGGCTCCGGCTGACATCAAGAAAGAAGGTTCGGGATTCGACCTGCCCATGGCGCTTGGCATTGTGGGAGCTTACGGCGGGCTGACCAGGAAAGAAGTGTCGGATTGTCTTTTCGTCGGCGAGTTGTCGCTCGATGGGGGTGTGCGAGGAGTGCGGGGCGCGCTGCCGATTGCCATTGAGGCTCGGGGAAAAAAAATTGCCCGGCTGGTCGTGCCCGAAGCTAACGCGAAAGAAGCTGCGATGGTTTCCGGTTTGGACGTCTATCCTGTGCGGTCGCTGCTCGACGTGATTCACTTTGTGAACTCGGGCAATGGAATTGTTCCGATGAAGGCGGATGGCGATTCGTTGCTACGCGAATCGCAGCAGTTTTTCGTCGACTTCAAAGATGTTCGCGGACAACAGACTGCTAAACGCGCGATCGAGATCGCCTGCGCGGGCGGCCACAACATCCTGATGATTGGGCCTCCGGGCTCCGGCAAGACTATGCTGGCCAAGCGCATGCCCACCATCCTGCCGCCGTTTACATTTGAAGAGGCTCTCGAGACCACCAAGATTCACAGCGTGGCAGGAGTGCTCGAGCAAGGCAGCGGGCTAGTCGGCACTCGTCCTTACAGGTCGCCGCATCACACTATTTCCGACGCCGGGCTGATTGGTGGCGGAGTCATTCCGCGGCCCGGCGAAGTTTCACTGGCGCACAACGGACTTCTATTCCTGGATGAGCTCCCCGAATTTCCCCGCAACGTGCTCGAAGTGCTGCGGCAGCCGCTGGAAGATGGCACGGTCAGCATCGCACGCGCCTCCATGTCGCTGACATTTCCTGCGCGCTTTATGCTGGCCGCGGCGATGAATCCGTGTCCTTGTGGCTTTCACAACGATCGTACCCGCGATTGCCAATGCACGACGCCTATGATTCAGCGCTACGTTTCAAAAATTTCCGGGCCGCTCATGGACCGCATCGACATTCATATCGACGTCCCGGCCGTGAATTACAAAGAGATGCGCAGCACGAACGAACCAGAGAGCTCCGCGAAGATTCGCGATCGCGTCATTGGCGCGCGGCAGAAGCAACTGGAACGCTTCGCTGGCTCGCGCGAAAAACTTTATTGCAACGCGCAAATGTCCTCACGCCACATTCGCAGCTTCTGCGAACTTTCGGGCGATTGCGAGCGTCTTCTGGAACGGGCCATGACGCAACAAGGCCTGAGTGCCCGCGCGCACGACCGAATTCTGAAAGTGGCACGCACCGTAGCCGATCTTGAAAACTCGCCTAAGCTTGAACCCAAACACATTGCCGAAGCGATTCAATATCGCAGCCTGGACCGAACGTACTGGGCGTAGGGAAGCGAGCACGGGAGAGTTCACCGCGCTCAGTAGATCGGTTCGGGCTTTGCGATCGGATTCTTGCGGGGCGGGTGGTTACTCCGCGGTAAAAGCGAAACTGCTACTTCATTGCCGTGACGCGCTTGCCCAGGCGGGACTTGTAGCGCGAGGCGGTATTCTCGTGCAACGTACCTTTTTGAATCGCTTTATCGAGGGCGGAAACCGTCTGGCGGTAACTCTGTTCGGCGGCGGACTTGTCGCCTTTTTCAATGGCCTCGCGCAAGGAGCGCACCTGCGTTCTTAAAGTCGACGTGTTGGCGCGATTGTTGGCCGTGCGCTTCGCGGTCTGGCGGGCGCGTTTCAGCGCCGAAAGATGATTTGCCATAGCTGGTTGATTACCTTCGTGTATTCAGAGAGATATTCGGGGTGGGTCCGAATTCCTTATTATAGGGAAGCGGTTGGCGGGCGGTCAAATTTCGGGGCATGCTTTTGCGCTGGACGACCATCGTGGGACTCTCCCCGAGCGCACCGTTTGCGCGGGAGATCCCCTTCGGCTTTCGCTCAGGGCAGGCTCTCGCCCGGCTGAAGTGCGACGGGACTTCGGGATGACCCCTTCATGGTGACGGTTTCGTGAACGGGTGTCGCCTTTACTGAAAGAGCGCTCTTTATTGGAAGAGGATGTCTTTCAAAAACTGACCGTTCCTTTAATCAAGTTGCTTGCGCCTATGACAGACGGACTGAATCGCCTGAAAGTTCTGGTCAATTCCTCGACGCCCATCGTGGTGATGGAGACGTCGGAGGAGATGCGCGCGGTGAATCTGGTACGCGCCGCCTGCGCCGAACTCAACATGGCGACGTTTGAATGGAGCATTGCCGACGGCCTGGTGAGGTCGGGCACGAATATTCCGGTCGAAGGGCCAAAAAACTCGTTGCAGGCGCGCATCGACCAGAATGCAGTACCAGCGCAAGGCCATCGCGCCCAGGCGCGAACCTTGCTCAGCCCGGGTGGAACTGAAGCGGAGCGACTGGCGCGAGCTATGGCGTCGTCTGCTGGCGCTGACAGCGTGGGGGGCGGTTCCATTTACAACACGCGCGAACCGGTGCAGGCGCTGGCCAACATGGAGTCGATGACGGTCGAGGCCGTTTTCATCCTGAAAGATTTTCATCGACATATGGACGACCCGGTGGTGGTGAGGCGGTTGCGCGATGTGGGCCAGAAATTTTCCGCTAATCGGCGGACTGTGATCATCACTGCGCCTGAGATTGTGGTGCCCGCGGAGCTGGCAACGCTGGTGGAATATTTCGATCTACCGCTGCCCGACCGCGACCGGCTGCGCGAAATTATTCATGATGTGTTCACGCGGCTCTCGAAGACTTACACGTTGAAGCTGGAGTTGGATGCCGCTGGAGTGGATGCGATGGCTGCGAACCTGCGCGGCCTGAGCGAAGAAGAAGCCGAGCGCGCTATTTCACAGGCTCTGGTTACGCGATATGCACTATGCGCCGACAGCGTTACCGATGTGTTGGACGCCAAGAAGCAATTGCTGCGGCATTCCGGGATGCTCGAATTCGTCGAGGCTAGCGATAATCTGGCGGCCGTGGGCGGATTGGAGAACTTGAAGCATTGGTTGGGACAGCGCCGCGGAGCGTGGGAAGATGCGGCGCGCGAATTTGGTCTGGAACCGCCGCGGGGAATGATTATTTTGGGCGTGCAAGGATGCGGTAAATCGCTATGCGCACGCGCTGTCGCTGGGGAGTGGAAGCTGCCGCTGGTGAAGTTTGATACGTCGGCGGTATACGACAAATACATTGGAGAAACGGAAAAGCGCATTCGAAAAGTTTTTCAGGTCGCCGAAGGATTAGCGCCGTGCGTTCTGTGGATTGATGAACTTGAAAAAGTATTTGCCGGCAGTGCTCCTGATTCGGCGTCTGCGGATGCCGGTGTTTCGTCTCGACTGCTGGCCTCATTTCTATCGTGGATGCAGGATCGCAAGGCTCCCGTGTTTGTTGCCGCGACCTGCAATAATGTTTCGGCGCTGCCGCCGGAATTGATCCGTAAGGGACGCTTCGACGAATTGTTCTTCGTTGACTTGCCCAGTCAGGGCGAGCGCAAGCAAATATTTTCGATTCAGCTCGCGAAACGAAAGCGAAATGCGGCGGATTATGATCTGGAAAAAATTGCGGCCGCGGCCAAAGGATATTCCGGTGCTGAGATCGATGCGGCGGTGCAGGGCGCGCTTTACGCTGCCTATTCGGAGAAGAAGCCGCTCTCCTCGCAATCGCTTCTGGATGCGCTGGCCCAGACCGTGCCCCTTTCGATTACGCGCGCGGAAGAGATTGCCAGCTTGCGGGAATGGGCACGGACGAGAGCTGTTCCGGCCTCGGCGCGCGCTGCTGGATCTGCCGCGCCGTAGGTTTTGCGCCGGCGTATGCTCGATCGGAGTTTTTCAGTTTGGCTTCACATCATCCTGTTTGGAATGTTCTTGCGTGTGAGCGGCCTTGAGATGTTGATCAAACGCCTGCTGCAGCTGCCGCCGATATTCTTCGCCGTTGGGCCGATGGCCCGTCGACCTCGGGCGGAATTTATTGGCCCCGGGGCAGGCTGTGCATTCGGCTTCCACCGGAATGTCTCCTAGCCATTTAGTGACGTGCAGAGAAGGCTTTTTCATACTCCCCAGTGTCCCATAGACAGGTGCTATCTCGATTCGGATTTCCCCCGAATTCGCTTCCCATTGACTCCCTGTTCGGCGCGGGTTAGGCTTTAGGGTAATGGTAGTGACTTGCCCTTTGGGCATGCGCATTCCGGTTGATCCCGTCTCCACGCGAAACCCTGCTTTGTCTGCGAAGTGCAACAGGCATCGCTTTATCCAGATGGCTGCTGCGTCCGGACCTACAGTTTCTTCGGCAGGCTCATGCGGTCTGCGAAGGCTGTCCCCAGGTGGTTCCTCAAGAAGCGATTTATCGATTAACCGAACAGGTGGAAACCGAATGAGTCATAAAATTGCATGAAGAAAAGCATTGGGGTTAGTCCTAACATCGAAACATTTTTCGGCACGCGCGATGAGAACGTGCGGTTGCTGGAAGATGGTCTGAACATCACCATCAATCTGCGGTCGAACGGAATCGAACTGGAAGGCGCGGCGAAAGATGTTGCCCGCGTTGAGCAGGTATTTGCCGATTACGAGACTTTGCAGCGCAACGGATACACCTTCAATAACGGAGATCTCAACAGCATGCTGCGTGTGCTGACCTCCGATCCGAATACGACGTTGCGTGGGTTGGCCGATGCCGGACGCCAGCGTTCATTTGGACGCCGCACCGTGCAGCCCAAGAGCAGCAACCAGCGCCGGTATCTCGAAGCCATTGAAGGGCACGACATGGTCTTTGGGATTGGTCCTGCGGGGACGGGAAAAACTTATCTAGCCGTGGCGATGGCGATCTCCGCGCTGCTGGCCAAGCGGGTCAACCGAATCATCCTGGCGCGTCCGGCGGTAGAAGCCGGCGAGCGCCTGGGATTTCTGCCGGGCACGTTGCAGGACAAGATTGATCCCTATCTCAGGCCGCTGTACGACGCTCTCTATGACATGCTCGATCCGGAAAAAGTGGATCGCTACCTGGAGAAGAACGTGATTGAGATCGCGCCCATTGCTTTTATGCGCGGGCGCACACTCAACGATTCTTTCGTCATTTTGGACGAGGCGCAGAATACGACCTCGGAGCAGATGAAGATGTTCGTGACCCGGCTGGGTTTCAACTCGAAGGCCGTGATTACCGGCGACGTTACCCAGATCGATTTACCCAATGCGCGCCGCAGCGGGTTGCTCGAAGCCATGGATGTTCTGAAGAACGTGAACGGCCTGGCATTTGTGCACTTCGACGAAACCGACGTGGTGAGGCATCATCTGGTACAGCGCATTGTCCGCGCCTATGACGAGCACAAGACGCGCGTGGCTGCACAGCAAATGCTTTTGCTGGCCGAACCCCGGCACGCCGACGCGGCGAGCGCGGAGAAGCAGGCGGCTGCAGCGCTCAGCGAAGCGGCTGCGAATCCGCATGCATCGACCTCGGCTGAAGCCAAAGGATAAGCCTCGGTTCCGCATATTCCTGCGGTTGGACTTGGTCCGCATGCGGAGAGAGAGGTTGCCGAAACAGTTTGGTAATTCTGGAAAAACAGGTTGCGGGATTGAACGAGCATACTCTGGAGCGTTTCGTGTTACGAGCGCGACGATCCGTGGGATTGCGCGGAACGGTGAATGTACTGGTAACGGGCAGCAGCGCCGTGCGCTCGCTCAATCAACGCTTTCGCAGGCAGAACAAAGTGACTGATGTTCTTTCGTTCCCGGCGTTTCCGCCATTTCCGACGATGACCTCGCCGGCGGGATCGCCTCGACAAGCCAAACTTGCGGGCGAGATCGCCATCTCGGCCGACATTGCCCGAAAGAACTCCTTTCGCTTGGGACACTCCGTTGCGCAAGAAGTTAAGGTTCTGGCGCTGCATGGAATCCTTCATCTGGCAGGCTTTGATCACGAGCGCGATAATGGCGAAATGGCACGCAAAGAGATGAACCTGCGCCGGTCTCTCGGGCTGCCAGGTGGCTTGATAGAACGAAGCCAGCCTGGTCGAGGCCTGTCTAAGTCGGGCAAAATGGAGCCCGTTCGTCCGGAGAAAACATCCGCGAAACCTCGTCGTGCTGCGCCCAAAAGAGTGACGAGGACGGCATGAATTTCGCCGTCGCTATCGCGCTGGTTCTGCTGGTCGGTCTGCTGACGCTGGTCTCTTACGTGGATCGTGTTTATCAGGAAGTGGGGAAATTTCTCTCCCGCGAATTTCAAGACAACATTGACGTCTTCGAGCAGAAGATTGAGCCCGCACTTGGGGTGACGCGCACTCGGGCCTCGCTCTCTATGGCGGTGCTTACGCAGCTCACCATGGCGGCGATTGCTCTACTGATTGGCTTTTTAGTTTTCAGCGATCCCTACTGGGGCTTTTACGAGATCTTGCAGGCGGCGATCAGCCTGATCCTTATTGTTATTCTGTGCAATCGCTTTTTTCCTTTCCTGTTCTTTTCTCGCACCAAAGGCGAATGGCTGACTCACTGGACTTTATTTCTGAAGATATTAATTTATTTGGTGATGCCGGTGACAGTTGTGTTGGGTTTCCTGCAGTCGGTGGTTTCACTGACCAAGCAGAACGTGGCGGAGCAGGCGGAAACTTCTGCCGAGGCGGTAGACGCGTTGATTGAAGCGGGGCAGGAAGAGGGAATAATTCAGGAGGGCGATCGCGACCTGATTCAGTCCGTTGTGGAATTCAGCGGCAAGACAGTGCGCGAGGCGATGAAACCGCGTCCGCAGATGTTTGTAGTGCCCGTTAATACTACTGTTGAACACTTCATTGAACTGCTGCGGGTGAAGCATTATTCGCGCGTGCCGGTTTATGAAGGTACGATTCATAACATCAAGGGAATCGTTTATACGCAGGATGTGTTGCAAGTTGCGGACAGCGAGGCGCACGTCCGCACGGTGGATTCGATTATGCGGAGGGACGTGTATTTCGTGCCCGAGAGCAAACTGGGAAGCGATCTGTTGCGCGAGATGCAGAAACAGAATATCCGCATGGCGATTGTGGTGGACGAGTATGGCGGCGTTGCGGGTCTGGTCACGATTGAAGATCTGGTAGAAGAGATTGTGGGAGAGATACGCGACGACCATGAGAAGCCGGAGATCGTACGCGAGGGCGAGCGGTCGTTCATTGTGGCCGGTGGTATGGACGTAGATCGCCTGGACGAGCTCTTCGGCAGCAAGCCGGAGGGGAAAGAATCGGCTACGATCGCGGGCTTGGTGAGCGAGCTTGCCGGCCGAATTCCGCGCAAGGGCGAAGTGGTGCAGGAAGACGGACTACGTTTTGAAGTACTCGAGTCGACCGACCGTAAGGTGGAGCGGGTACGAGTATCTGCGGTGCAGCCGCAGCAGATGAAGCTGATTTGAAGCGGCTTCTAGCTGCTAGCTTCTAGCTAAATTCCTTAATGAGCCATTTCTGAATTCGCTAATTAAGCTGGGGCGGAGGGGCGCAAATGGAACAGCGTGTGAGCCTCGTCACGCTTGGCGTTTTAGATTTGAAGCGCAGCCGTGAATTCTATGAGCGCCTTGGATGGCGGGCGTCTATGACCAAGGCCGAAGGGATCGTTTTCTTTCAGGCAGGCGGAATGGCTCTCGCGCTGTATCCGCGGGGCGAGCTTGCCAAAGACGCGAATGTTAGCAGCGATGGTCAAGGCTTCAGGGCAACTACACTTGCCTATAACACCCGCAACCGAGCTGAAGTCGACTCAGTGCTGGCAGAGGCGAAAGCGGCGGGCGCGAAGCTTCTCAAGCCTGCGCAGGAAGCGTTCTGGGGCGGCTACACCGGGTATTTTGCAGATCCTGACGGATTCTTGTGGGAGGTCGCGTGGAATCCGTTCTTTCCGATTGCGGAAGACGGAAGCATTCGGCTTCCTGAATAATCGGCTGCTAGCTCTAGCTTCTGCTAGCTTCTAGCTGCTGGCTTCCGGCTATTTGCTCTTGGTTTATCGCTACGGCAGTTTCCAACGAAGAGTTAACGACCTCCGCGCACGGGCCACAATCATGGCCTAATATGAAAGAGTCCACTTGTAACTCTAGCTAAGAGCTATCGGCTAGAAGCTAGAAGCTGATTCCTTATGCCCTTTCGCTCCGGATTTGTTTGTATTCTCGGCCGCCCCAACGCGGGCAAGTCGACGTTGCTCAATGCGCTTGTGGGCGAGAAGCTGGCGATTATTTCGCCGAAGCCGCAAACCACGCGCAACCGCATTCAGGGCGTGGTGCACGTTCCCAAGCGGAACGGCAAGGGCGGCGGCCAGATCGTGCTGATCGACACTCCCGGAGTTCACAAGCCCGACAGTTCTCTGGGTCGAAAGATGATGGTAGAAGTGCGCGAGGCGCTGGAGGGTTGCGATCTGGTGCTGGTGATCATGGACGTCACGCGCAAGTTCGATCCGCGCGATCAATTTGCGCTCGATTTATTAAAGCGACCGAAGACGAAAGCGTTTTTGCTGCTGAACAAGGTCGACCTGATCCGCGAGAAGTCGAAATTGCTGCCGCTTATTGAGCAGTACCGTAAACTTTATGAATTCAGCGAAGTAATTCCTATTTCCGCGCTCAAGCGCAAAGGGCTGGATTCGCTTTTAGAGATGGTTATTTCGGCGCTGCCCGCAGGTCCGGCATATTTCTCCGAAGATCAAATTACCGACCAACCGGCGCGATTTATGGCTGCTGAGATTATCCGGGAACAAGTGCTGCTGAATACCAGCGAAGAAATTCCTTACGCGACTACGGTGATTGTCGACAACTTCGAGGAGGGCGCAAGGCTGACTCGAGTCGCGGCGACCATCTACTGCGAACGGGCCGGGCAGAAAGGAATTCTGGTTGGAAAAGGCGGACAGATGCTCAAGAAGATTGGAACATCGGCGCGTTTGCAGATTGAGCGCATGATGGGCACAAAAGTTTTTCTCGAGCTTTACGTTAAAGCGGAACCGGGCTGGCGCGACTCGCGCCGTTTTGTGGAAGAACTCGACTGGCGGCGGCAGTTGGAGCATCGGATGTTGGAATTTGGCACACCAGAGCGGGGCGCGGATGAGAAAGGCTCGGAGGCCCGCAGCATCGCGGATAGCGGGCCTAACACAAGAGACTGATGTTATGGTTACGAATGCCCTGCAAAGCAGCTTGATTGCTGGATTTGTGGAGTGCAACTAGAATTAGAAATGGCCGCGCTCCACTGGCGGACACACGGAGAACGAGCGAGCCATGGGATCTGGAGTATCTTCCGACGAGCATTTTCCTGAACACGATTTTGATCCAGACAAACTTGATCTGCAGGTGCGAGTGACGCTCGCAGCCGACCGCAAAGCTGTGGACCCAGTGGTGGTGCGGGTAATGGAATCTGTGCGTGCGATGAAGTGCGTCGACGGCAAGGAAGAGGCCATCGAACTTGCGCTACAAGAAGCTCTGGCGAATGCGGTAGTTCATGGCGCCAAGGAAGATCCTACGAAAGTGGTCGAGTGTCTGGTGGCTTGCGACGCGGAACGCGGCGTGCTCATCATTGTGCGCGATCCGGGGCCGGGGTTCGATCCGCAATCGATTCCGGCTTGCACGGTGGGTGAAAATCTTTACTCCAATCACGGCCGCGGAATTTTCCTGATCAACCAACTGATGGACGAAGTGCAGTTCCACAAAAACGGGACTGAGATTCACATGGTAAAACGCTAATCTTCTTCAGCACCAACGTAAGCGATGGTCGCTTCCGATGAGTGGTAACCTTTCTGCATGCCTTCCGATCCAGACGTCAATCCTGACTTAAATCGTCCTGACTTAAATCGTCCTGACTTAAATCGCTCTTCGAAACCGGCCCGATCGCGTGCGGCGGTTGCTGTTGCCCTTATTCTGGGGCTGTTCCTGGGAGTAATTCTTATTGGGTCCCTGGGATGGTTGATGCTTTCGCGAAATTCAGGGCAAGCGATGCTGGGCCGCATGTGGTCGGCGCTAACGGGAAGAACGCTCAGCATCGATGTAAGTCAGCCTACGGTGGTCGACCGCATTCAGCGGCTTCAGCGATTGGAGACTGTGGTCTATACCATGGATAAAATCGTCACCGGCGCAAAAGAAAATCCGATACTTCCCGATTTTCTTGCGGGAGATCGTCTGCTGATGCTGGTACACGGCGAGGTGGTGGGCGGAATTGATTTTTCCAATCTAAAGCCGGGCGACGTGAAGGTGGATGGCAAGCAGATTCGCTTGCATTTGCCCATGGCGCAGGTGTTCAGCACTCGAATCGACAGCGCGAAGACGCGCGTGTATTCGCGGCAAACTGGATTCCTGGTTCCGACCGACCCGAATTTGGAAACGGAAGTGAGACAAGAGGCGGAGCGCCAACTGCGAGAAGCGGCTCTTGCCGACGGGATTTTGCGCACTGCCCAGCAGAACGCAACAGCGACGATTACAAGCCTTTTGCAAGGATTGGGTTTTGAGAAAATTGAATTCGATTGAAGCCGATCTTACGCGCCGGCAAATTCGAGCACAACGATTTCGGGGTTCGATCCCAAACGCAGTGGCGGTCCCCAGGTTCCCGCTCCACTTGAAGTAAACACTTGCATCTTCCCAATGCGGCTTAGACCGTAAACAAATTGGCGATACATGCGCCGCGCCATCCAGCTGTAGGGGATGAACTGCCCGAGATGGGTGTGTCCGGAAAGTTGTAAGGAAATACCCGCAGCCTCGGCAATTTCCGGACGGTCGGGCGCATGCGTCAGCAAAATGCTGGCGCGGTTCCGATCGAGGCCAATGCTGCGCAGTACTGAGGCAAAACGGCTGTCTGGGGCCGCGTTTCGATAGGGGACGCCGACAATCTGCAGACCGTCTACATCGACCTTCTCATTGCTCAGCACGCGCACTCCGGCTGCGGCAATCGCACCGAGATATTTGCTGTCGTCTCCGAATTGCTCGTGATTTCCGGCAACGAAATATACACCTTGAGGAGCGGAGAGCTGGTTCAATGGTTCGGCCGCTCGCAGCGCGTCAATCGCCGTGCCGTCATACAAATCGCCAGCGATGAAAATCGCGTCCGGCTTTTCTCGCAAAATCTTTGCCACCAGACGACGTAAGAACCTGCCGTTCCGAACATGGCCAAGGTGGACATCGCTGATTAGAGCGGCTCTTCGTCCGCGCCAGGCTGTGGGCAGGTTTGCCAATTGCACGGTCATTCGCGTAACGCGTGTCCAATTTGCGTTGAACACTCCGTAGAGGCCCGTAGCTATTGCGGCCGCGAACAATATTTCTACGGTCAAATGAAAGTTGATGTTAATGGCCGCCAGGGCCGTAACTCCGAAAATAATCCACGCGAAGGCAGCCGCAACGACCAGAAAGGTCAGCAGGCCGAGCCAGACTGCGGCCGCTCTGTAAAATGTGCGGACCACGGCATTTGTATAGCGAAAGGCCAGCAGTGAGGCGGCAACAAAGCTCACCGACAAAATGCCCAGAGTGAGTCCAAGCCAGAGTGAGTGGGATTGGCCAGCCGACGCAAACTCCCAAGTTTCGTAAAGCAGGAAATGCGTCAGAAAAAGCACGGACTGTAGAACGGCAATGAAACCGACGAGCCCTTTTCGCATTCGCATGAACTATTAGATTCACGAAAACGGATTTCGATTGTGCGGCTGGAAGTCTAAGGTGCCGCTAAAGTCGAGGCGGCTGGGAAGCCTGAATGGCGAAAGCCCCGGCCAGGAGAACGTCACGGCGCCTCGGGTTGCCAAAACACGACGCGACGGGCAATCTGTTATGGATGCCTGAGTTGCCTGACATCGCTGCCTACATCAGCGCCCTTGAACCGCGTATTGTGGGCGAGCCTTTGGAACATGTGCGACTCAACAGTGCATTTCTGTTGCGCAGCGCACAACCGCCGTTAGCCAGCGTGGAAGGCCGCACTGTGCGCGAACTGCGAAGAGTCGGCAAGCGCATTTTGATTGGAGTCGGGGGCGATCTATGGCTGGTGCTTCATTTGATGATTGCCGGACGGTTGCACTGGGGTGCAGTTGGAGCAAAACTGTCGAGCCGCCGAAGTCTGGCGGCGTTCGATTTTCCTAAGGGTTCTCTCGTTCTAACCGAAGCCGGCACCAAGCACCGCGCCTCTTTGCACGTATTGCAAGGCGAGGAAAGTTTGCGATCGATTGATGCCGGCGGGATCGATATCCTTTCGAGCGATCTGGATTTGTTTCGCACAACGCTCGCGGCAGAGAATCACACGCTGAAACGGGCGCTGACTGATCCTCGCCTGATCAGTGGGATTGGAAATGCGTATTCGGATGAGATTCTGCATGCGGCGCAGCTCTCTCCGATTGCGTTGACGCAAAAACTAAAACCGGAAGAATGGGAAAGATTGTTTGCCGCTACGCGGCATACGCTTGAGTACTGGATCGACCGGCTCCGTACCGAAGCGAAGGCCGGCTTCCCGGAAAAAGTTACTGCGTTTCGCAAAGGCATGGCCGTTCATGGACGCTATGGCGAGCCCTGCCCGACGTGCGGCGATAAGGTTCTGCGCATACGTTATGCCGACAAGGAAACAAACTACTGTGCGCGTTGCCAGACGGGCGGGAAAGTTTTGGCGGATCGAAGTTTGTCGCGATTATTGGGATCGGATTGGCCGCGGACGTTGGATGAGTTGGAAGCGCTGAAACGGCGGTGAGAACGGGCTTCCGGCTTTCGGCGCTCGGCTTCCGGAAGTCTCAAAAATGCCAGTGTGAAGGCGGCAGCCGGCTTTACTCTTTTGCCGCAATTGCTAGCGCCTTCATTTTGCGGTACAGATGGCTGCGTTCCAGGCCGAGGACTTCCGCGGTGCGGCTTACGTTGCCGTGATTCTGGTCGAGTGTTTTGAGAATGTAATCGCGCTCATAGGCGTCGCGAGCCTGATGCAGCGTGGAGAATTCACTCTTGGGCACGCGCCGGCCGCCTTCGCGATACACCAGCGGCGGTAAATGTTTGGCGTCGAAACGCGTTGTAGTGGGATTCATGATCACGATGCGCTCGATTACGTTGCGCAACTCCCGCACATTACCTGGCCACGAGTAGCGCATGAGGATATCGATGGCATCGTCGGAGATTTCGCGTGGACGACGTCCGTAGGTCGCCGCCAGTTCCTTCAGAAAATATCGAGTGAAAAGCGGGATGTCTTCTTTGCGTTCGCGCAGAGGCGGCACGAAGAAAGGAATCACATTGAGGCGATAAAAGAGATCTTCGCGGAAGTTGCCGCGCGAGATTTCTTCATCCAGATCTTTATTGGTTGAGGCAATTACGCGAACATCGACGGTAATAGTTTCATCGCTTCCAACAGGCGTGAAGCGCTGCTCCTCAAGAGTACGCAATACCTTTGATTGCGTCTTCAAACTCATATCGCCCACTTCATCCAGGAAAAGCGTCCCCCCGTGCGCTCTTTGAAACTTACCTTCTTTGTCGGAAGCGGCACCGGGAAAGGATCCTTTGTAGTGGCCGAACAATTCGCTTTCAATCAGATCTTCAGGAATGGCGGCGCAGTTTACCTCGACGAAAGTTTCGTCTTTGCGCAGGCTCTGGCCGTGGATGGCATGTGCCACAAGTTCCTTGCCAGTGCCTGATTCTCCGTAAATCAAGACGCGGCCGTTGGTGGGCGCCATCAAGCCAATCTGCTGGCGCAGGGCCTTCATGGGAATGCTGTCGCCCACAATGATGCTCTTTACCTGCAGCTGCTTTTTCAGATCGGTGTTTTCTCGCTGCAGTTTCTTGGACTCGATCGCGTTCTTGACCAGGATCAAAGTTTTTTCCAGAGACAGCGGCTTTTCCAGAAAGTCGTATGCTCCGAGTTTGGTGGCACGCACCGCCGTCTCGATGGTTCCGTGACCAGAAATCATAATGACCTCCGGCGGATTGTCGAGTTCGCGGATTCTCTCCAGGGTTTCGAGGCCGTCGACGGCGGGAAGCCAGATGTCGAGCAACACTACGTCGAACGCAGTTTTGCGCAGCAGGTCGAGGCAAGCCTCGCCGCTTCCGGCGGAAGATGTGGAGTAACCTTCATCTGCGAGGATGCCGGCGAGCGAGTCGCGAATACCAGCTTCGTCGTCAACGATGAGGATATTATGCATGTTGAACAGTGACGGCCGCGGAACTGGGTTCTAAAACCACGGGAAGCTCGACAATGAAGCGCGCGCCGACGGGATGGTTCTCCTCTACGCGAATCGAGCCGTGATGATCTTCCACGATGCGGCTCACGATGGCCAATCCCAGTCCCGTGCCGCGCTTCTTGGTTGAGAAATAGGGCAGAAAAAGTCTTTCCTTCAGTTCTCGAGTCACCCCGTGGCCAGTGTCGGCCACGGTAATTTCCACGGCGTCGCGAGTGGCCACCAGCGCCGTCGAAATTTCAATCTCCCGCACAACAGAATCCTGCGATGCCTCGGCGGCATTGTCGACCAAATTGGCTACGGCGCGTTTGATGGCCTCGCTGTCTGCCATTACTTTGGGAAGATCGGAGGCCAGAGATTTGTGAAGCTCGATGCCATCAAGCCTTCCATTGAACATAGAGAGTGCATTCTCAATGACGTCGTTAATGTCGGCGGGTTGCGGTTTGGCCACCGGAAAGCGCGCCAAGGTAGCGAATTCATCCACCAGCCGGCGCACAGTTTCGACTGCACCGGCAATTGTTTCGGCACAATTACGCACAATCGCGAGCGAGGCAGGATCCTGCGGCGTGGCGCGGTCCAGATGGCGTTGAATGCGCTCCGCCGAGAGTGCGATGGGGGTCAGGGGATTCTTGATTTCATGCGCCACGCGGCGTGCCACTTCGCGCCATGCCGCCTGCTTTTGCGCCTTCAGCAGGTCGGAGAGATCTTCGAAGACAATGACGTACCCGGAACCCTCGCCCTGGTGGCGCAGGGTGGAAACGGTCACGGCGACGTTTAAGGACACGCGCAGAAGTTGCATTTGCATCTGGCTGGTGGTCATTCCCATGCGGTCGGCGCGCCGCAGCAAGGGCTCGAAGTCCTCGAGAACTTCGGCGGGAAAAATGTCGGCGAGCGAAGCGCCGCGCAGAAACTGAGGTCCGCTCTCATGGGCCGCATCGGGATGGAACATGCGGAGCAGCGCCTGATTGACGTGGGTTACGTGGCGGCTGGCATCGAGTGAAAGCACGCCGGTGGGAATACTCTCGAGAATGGTTTCCATTTGCCGGCGGCGCTCATCGAGTTCCGCATTGGCCGCGCCCAGATCCCGGCTGGAAGCCTCGATCTGCCGGCGACTGCCTTCGAGATCTTCCGCCATGCGGTTGAAAGATCGCACCAAGTCACCAATTTCGTCGGCAGCGCTGACTGGAACGCGATAATCGAGACGCCCTCGCGAAATTTCCTGCGTGGCCTCAGCTAACGCCGACAATGGACGAGTGACGATTTTGGAGAGAAATAATGCCAGCCACGTGGTTACAAAAAGCAGGATCATCGTCAGCAGCAGCAGCAGACCCAGGTAAGTGCGGCGCACGAGTTTGCGTTCGCGAGCCAGGTCGTAATAACGTTGCTGACTGGCCTCCACCTGGCGCACGGTCTGTGAAAATTCGCGAGGCAGCGGAATCGCGACGAGAATCAGGCCTCCGCCTTTCACCGGCGCGCTCCCTAGGGTGTAGTCCACTTGTTGCCAGCTGAATTGGGCGGGATGCCCTAAGGCCGCTTCGCTGAGTGGCAGGCGGCCTTTCAACATGGGCCATGCTGCAGGCGCATTGAAACTGGCTTCTGCGTTGCCATCGCGCACGGCCACGGCGAATCCGCCTTGCAGAGTGAGTTGGTGATGCTGAAACTCATTCTCCACTCCGGAGAAACCGTGGCCGGAAAAGGCACGCTCGATTTCAGGAGACGCCGCGATGGAAGATGCTTCTGCGCGTGCGTTCTGTGCAGCGTAGTTGGCCAGCAACGTAGCCATGGCGTGAGTGTCGGCCCGCACTTCCTCGACCGGAGTCGAAAACCATTTGTCGATCGATCGATTCATCAATCCGTAGGAAAACCAGTACATCACCATGACGGGCAGGGAAGACAGAAGCAGCGCGCCCGCGACCATGCGAGTGCGGAACTTGGAGCCGAGGACTCCTAAGCGCCGTTCCGCAAACAACTTCAGCAAATTGCGCAGCAGTACAAATGTGAGGGCGACAAACAGCAGGAAGATGAGCGCGGAAAGCGCGGCGAAAACAATGATGTCTTCGTTGTTGCCGGGGCGCAGAAAAGTGAGATCAAAGGCGGTTTGTGAAACCAGGATTACCAAAAGCAGAAAGACAGAAATCGCGAGCAGGATGATGACTTGCTTACGATGCGAAGTCTTCGCGGGCGGTAATGAGGGTGTTTGTGCCACTGAAATTCGCGCGGGCCGGCGTTCTCGCGGTGTGCGATGACCCCTGCGCTGCAACTCATTATAGATGCAGTGGTGTATGGTGCCGCTACATGGGGCGGTTACCGAGGCTTTTCAGCTTTGATCCTCTTATGTGTGCGAAATGACCCGACTGGAATTTTCAGACGTTTGCGTGCAGCTCTTAGATCGCGGTTCCACGCGATCGCCTCATCCGTAGACAACTCGGATTTGCGCAGAACTTTCGCTAAATCACGGCCATAACACAGCTTCTCTCCGACAGGGATGAGCCGGGCAACCGGCGTGCCATGCTTCAGCAGCACAAACGTTACGTTGTGATGGTGGACGCGGTTCACGCAGTCGGCAAAGTTGCGGGCGACGTCGGTGACGGAGATAGAAGTCTCTTTCATAGAATAGAAATGGCTTTGCCTTCCTCGATAAAGCAATCAAGCGGGTTCTGTATCACCGATTCTGGTACGACCGGAAGCTTATTTCAACGGCGATTTCGACAGAGACAGGTGTTCCGTCTTTGGTAGCCGGCTGAAATTTCCACTTGCTTACCGCTTCCATTGCCTTCTCGTCGAGGCCGTAGCCGCAGCCCTGTAGAACTCGGATCTGAGTCGTCTTACCGGCCGATGTGACAACGACAGCGAGCGTTACGACACCTTCGATCTTGCGTTTCCTGGCTTCCTTGCTGTAGTCCGGGGCTGGGCTGTACATTCGCCGAGGAAAGGTGATTCCTTTGCTGCCGCCGCGGTACACAGGTTCGGCTACGCCGTTAACGACCACGGTACGAGCAGGTTCGCCTTGCGCAGCGGGCTTAACAGAGGCGTCGCTGGATTTCTCTTGAGCGTAAGCGAGTGCTGCCGCCAAACAGGCAATGGCGCCTATCGGCCGGAGAACGCTGGCGATGAAAAGTAATCATGTGATCCCTGTTCGTCGGTTTGCTGATTACTTGCTTATAGCGACCGGTCTCCGGCACTCCGATCGCGGGCACGGTTCTTCCCACCACAGTCGCGATCTGACGAACCTGTTTCATCAACTCATCGAACTGATCGGGGAATAGCGATTGCGGGCCGTCGGAGAGAGCTTCGTCCGGCTTGTTATGCACTTCAACCATCAAACCATCGGCGCCTACGGCTACTGCTGCGCGCGAGAGGGGAGTGACTTTGTTGCGCTTGCCGGTACCGTGGCTGGGGTCGACCAGAATTGGCAGGTGGCTGAGCCGTTGCACCGCGGGCACAAGACTTAAATCGAGCGTGTTGCGCGTGTGGTCGGCGAAGGTGCGGACACCGCGCTCGCATAGCGCCACGTTGTAGTTGCCTTCGCTCAGAATATATTCCGCAGCCATCAGAAATTCTTCCAGAGTCGCCGACATGCCGCGCTTCAGCAGAACTGGCTTGCGGGCGCGTCCGGCGCGCTTCAGCAACGAAAAATTCTGCATATTGCGCGCGCCGATTTGAATCACGTCGGCATACTCTTCCACCAGATCGAGCGACTCGCGGTCGACGGCTTCCGTGATGATCTTCATGCCAAATTGCTGGCGAATTTCAGCCATGATGCGCAGACCTTCCTCTTCCAACCCTTGAAAAGAGTAGGGCGAGGTACGGGGCTTGTAAGCGCCGCCGCGAAAGAATTGCGCTCCGGCGCGAGCGACGCGTTCGGCCACGGCGAAGGCCTGATCATGACTTTCAATGGCGCATGGACCAGCCACAATCGCCAGCCCGGGGCCGCCAATGGTGGCCGCGGTGCCGGGAAATCGAATGACGGTGTTGTCCTGCTTCACGTCGCGGCTGACGAGCTTGTAAGGCTTCGAGACCTTGATGACTTCCTGCACGCCCGGCATTTCTTCCAGCGTGCCCTGCTCGACTTCGCCCTTGTTGCCGGTAATTCCGATGGCGGTGCGCTGCGCCCCGGGCATGGAGTGGGCACGATAGCCCAGCTTCTCAATTTTTTCGCAAACGGCGCGTACCTGCTCTTCGGTGGCCTGCGCCTGCATGACAACTAACATAGATTCACCTTAGGAACGGAATGTTTGGATAGCGGCTTATCGATGTTGCACGGGTAGACCTCGCCTGTCAGAGCTTGGTCTGGTCCGCAAAGCTCGCAGCTTAACCTGTTGCCGCGGCACCACAAGCCGCACTCAAGTCTACCGTTGCCACTGTCGCACCGCAAACGGGGCAATCCCTAGGTTGGCCTGGCTGCGCCCACCCTCCTCGAGAAATGACTTGCGTCACTTCCTGGCGTGATCGAGATCACCGACAGGCCGTCAATGTGAACATAAGGTGCCATTAGCTCCTCAGGAGGACAAATTATGGCAATTGCAAAAACTATGAGAGCCGCCGTCGTCGAGCAATTCGGCAAGCCTCTCGTGATTCAAGAAGTTCCAGTACCCACGCCGGGACCGGGTCAGGCCCTGGTAGAGATTTTTGCCACTGGCGTTTGTCACACCGATCTGCATGCCGCCGAAGGCGACTGGCCGGTCAAACCAACTCCGCCTTTCATTCCGGGTCACGAAGGAGCCGGCATTGTAGTCGCGCTGGGTTCCGGAGTCACCCATTTAGACGTCGGCGACAGGGTGGGGATCGCCTGGCTGCACAGCGCATGCGGTCACTGCGATTTCTGTCTGGCGGGGTGGGAGACGCTCTGCCACAAACAACAAAATTCCGGATATTCGGTGAATGGGACTTTTGCGCAATATGCGCTCGGTCAGGCCGACTACGTGGGCCGAATCCCCGAGAACCTTTCTTTCGTGGACGCCGCGCCCATTCTTTGCGCGGGCGTAACAACCTACAAGGGGCTCAAGGAAACAAAGGCGCGGCCTGGAGAGTGGGTCGTGATCTCGGGTGCCGGGGGACTCGGCCACGTTGCTATTCAGTATGCCAAGGCAATGGGTCTGCGCGTCGCTGCCGTGGACTTGGGTCCGGAGAAGATGGCGCTCGCAAGCAAGCTGGGCGCTGAACTTACTGTCGACGCTCTGACGCAGGATCCGCCCAAGGAAATTCAAAAGCAGATTGGCGGCGCTCACGGAGTGCTGGTGACGGCTGTTTCCACCATTGCCTTTAAACAAGCGATCGGTATGCTGCGCCGAGGAGGCACTTGCGTGCTGAACGGCCTGCCTGCCGGGGAGTTTCCAGTTTCCATTTTTGATGTCGTCTTGAACGGCTACACTGTGCGTGGATCCATCGTGGGTACCCGGCTGGATCTGGAGGAAGCACTCGCTTTCGCCGCGCAGGGCAAAGTGAAAGCGACCATTGAAAAGCTCGGACTCGACTCGATCAACGATGTGTTTGCCCGAATGAAAAAAGGAAAAATCAACGGCCGTGTGGTGCTCGAAATCGTCCAAAATGAAGGTCGCGAAGTAGTTGGCGCGACCGCGATGAGAGGGATCAGAGCCTGAGAGCGGTTTGAGAATAGTTCGACAATAACCCGAGCCGCGGCCACCATGCCGCGGCTCAATTGTTTGCAGGCAGCGATTCCATTGCCATAGTTCACACAGTCATTTGTAGGTGCGGAAGAATCTGATTCGGGCAGTGACCATGATGAATCCCCGAGGGATCTTTATACTGGACTCATGGCACGCTCCATGGCTCTGGAACAAGATATTCTCAGGCGGCCTGCGCCGAAACGGCCGCCCCGCCTGACCTTGCGCCGCATCGGCATTCACACCTCTTCGGCGGGAGGAGTGCAGAATGCCGCGGAACGGGCTTATCGCCTGGGATGCAATACGTTTCAGATTTTTTCCTCAAGCCCGCGGCAATGGGCTCCCTATGAGCTTGGCGAGGGGCAATGCGCTGAGATGAACCGGCTGCGCGCCCGCTACGATTTGAAGCCGCTGGTGATTCATACAAATTATCTGGTGAACCTGGCCAGTTCGAATGAATTGTTTCTGCAGAGGTCGATGCAGGCATTTCGCGGCGAAGTCGAGCGTGCGCTCTCTTTATGCGCCGAGTATCTAGTGCTGCATCCCGGCTCGTTTCGCGGCAGCGACCGGGAACAAGGATTGCTGCGTACCGCGGCTGCAATCGCTGCGTCCACACAAGGATTTGACCTGGTTCGAGGCGGGCTGACCATTCTCATTGAAAATACTGCGGGAGCGGAGTTCTCGCTTGGCGGCAGCTTCGAGCAGGTCGCCGAAGTTTTGGAGCGACTGCGCGGCGTGGTTCCGGTTGCCGCGTGCATCGATACTTGCCACACCCACGTTGCCGGTTACGACATTGTCAGCGAGGAAGGTTTGTATGCGACGCTGCAGCAATTGGATGCGACTATTGGCCTAAATCACGTCAAAGTATGGCATTGCAATGACGCCAAAGCGGCGCGGGGATCGAAGCTGGATCGGCATCAGCATATTGGCAAGGGAACGATTGGGAAAGAGACTTTTCGAATTCTGCTCAACGATCTTCGATTGGCGCATGCGGCGTTCATCGCGGAAACGCCGATTGACTTGCCGGGAGATGACCGGAGAAATGTGGAAATATTAAAGAAGCTGGCTCCATAGGACGCCGCTTGCGATGGATGGGGGCAAGCTGCTATGTTAAACATGTTAAACATATTAAACATATTAAACATATGCTTGGAATCCGGCTGGAACCTGAACTCGAAAAGAAGCTTGACTCGCTGGCCAAAGAAACCGGCCGCAGCAAGAGCTACTATGCTCGTGAGGCGATTCGCCGGTATCTCGAAGACCGCGAGGATTATTTGAAGGGCATTGCCGCCCTTGAACGTCGCGAACCCACCATAACCCTGGACGAACTGGAGCGGCGACTTGGATTCGCCAAGTAAGGCCTGGCGAATCGAGATCACCCGAACCGCGGAGAAACAGATCAAGAAGCTCGGCCAGGCAGCCCAGAAAGCCATCCAGCGTTTTTTCCGCGAGCGTCTTGCGGCGACTGACAATCCGCGGCAGTGGGGAAAGCCCCTGCGCGGCGAGAAGCACGACCTTTGGCGCTACCGCGTTGGCGACCATCGACTCATTTGTGACATACAGGATGAGAAGGTGGTCGTGCTCGTGCTTGAAGTCGGACATCGCAAAGACATCTATCGCTAAGGGCTTGAACGCGGGAGGTTAGTGTTTCAAACCGTTTCTTGAAACAGAAGTGCTTCGAGTTGATACCAACCCAAATCAGGCGCCATTGCTGCAGGTCCACGGCAAAGAATGCACAAATCCCTCTCGACATAGAATGGCCCGGGCGCATTCTCCGGCTATGCTTTGGGCGGGTACATGACAAAATCACAGGAACACCGCTATTGTAGAATCTCTTCTGTTTGGGTGGCGAATATTCCTCTATGCGACAGGAAGAAAAATCAGAGGCGACGGTAGCGGACGCCGAGCGTCCGGATCCGGCACGTCCCGACGGGCGCCATGACGAGCGCTATGATGCGCAGCGTGTCGAAAGCAAGTGGTTCGAGCGCTGGCGGCAAAATGCTGCGCTTTACGCCGCCGAGCCCAACTCCACCAAGAAAAAATATTACGTACTTGAGATGCTGCCCTATCCTTCGGGGGCGCTGCACATGGGGCACGTGCGCAACTATTCGATTGGCGACGCGCTCGCCCGCTACATGTGGATGAACGGCTTCAACGTGCTGCATCCCATGGGTTGGGATTCGTTCGGATTGCCGGCGGAGAATGCGGCGATCCAGAACAACACGCCGCCTCGCCAGTGGACGCTGGGCAACATTGCCAAGATGAAGGCGCAGATGAAGCGCCTGGGATTCGCTTATGACTGGTCGCGCGAAGTTACCACTTGTTTGCCCGACTACTATCGCTGGAACCAGTGGTTTTTTCTGAAGCTCTTTGAGCGCGGGTTGGCTTATCGCAAAAAGAGCCGGGTCAACTGGTGCCCGAAGTGTTGCACGGTGCTGGCCAACGAGCAGGTCGTAAACGGCCGCTGCTGGCGCCATGAAGACACGGTCGTGGAACAGCGCGAGCTTGAGCAGTGGTTCGTACGCACCACGAAGTATGCGGATGAACTACTGCGCGGCCTGGACAAGCTCGAAGGCTGGCCAGAAAAAGTTCGCACCATGCAGCGCAATTGGATCGGCCGCAGCGAAGGCACGCTAGTCGATTTCAAGTTGGAGGGCGCGAGCGGCCCTGCAGGATCGGTCATTAGTGTTTTCACCACGCGCGTCGATACGATCTATGGCGCTACTTCGGTACAGCTCGCGCCGGAGCATCCCATCGTGAAAGATCTTGCGGCCGCGAATGCCAATTTGCGGGCGAAAGTCGATCAACTGATTGCAGAACAGCGCAACGCCAAAGAAGCCGGTGATATTGGCGAAATCGAAAAACACGGCGTGCCTACGGGACGTTATGCGGTGAATCCGTTTAATGGCGAGAAGGTGCCGATCTGGGTTGCGAACTACATTCTGATGGATTATGGCACCGGCGCCATCATGAGCGTGCCGGCGCACGATGAGCGCGACTACGAGTTTGCGAGAAAGTATGGGCTCGAAATCCGGCTGGTGGTCGTGCCTATCTCGAACGATCCCGAAGAGACTGTGGCCGAGCCGCCGTTGCCGTTTGTGACGCATGACGGACTGCTGATTAATTCCGGGCCGTACAGCGGAATGACTTGCGATGAAGCCATCAAAAAGATGTCGACGCAGGCCGAAGAGAAAAAATTCGGCAAGGCTACGGTCACGTACCGCCTGAAAGACTGGGGAATCTCGCGCCAGCGCTATTGGGGCACGCCGATTCCGATGCTCTATTGCGAGAAAGATGGAATTGTCGCGGTTCCGGAAAAAGATTTGCCGGTGATTTTGCCCGATCAAGTCGATATCACGCTCACCGGCGGATCTCCGCTGGGAAGAGTGCCGGAATTCGTGAACGCGACCTGCCCCAAGTGCGGTGGCCCGGCGCGGCGTGAGACCGACACGATGGATACGTTCGTTGATTCGTCGTGGTATTTCTATCGTTATACCGACGCGCACAACGACCACGCGGCATTCGATGGCAAGATCGCGCAGTACTGGTTTCCGATTGACCAATACATCGGCGGTGTCGAGCACGCGATTTTGCATCTGATCTATTCCCGCTTCTGGACGAAATTCATGCGCGATCTGGGCATGATTACCAACGATGAGCCCGCCGACCGTTTGTTTACGCAGGGGATGGTAATCAAAGATGGCGCGAAGATGTCGAAAAGTTTGGGCAACGTGGTGTCGCCCGACGAAATGGTCGCGCGCTACGGAGCGGACGCTGCGCGGCTCTACAGTTTATTTGCCGCGCCGCCCGACCGCGATCTCGACTGGCAGGATTCCGGGATTGAAGGGATTCACCGATTCTTGGGACGCGTGTATCGGTTCGTGGTGAGGAACGCGTGTGTGGCGACATCGCTCGCAGCGCCTGGCGGCCCGAGGCCGGAGCAAGAACCGGGTTCAGCAGCAACTCCTCTGCAACCTGCTGCCCGCGCAATTCAGCGCAAGCTGCATCAGACGATCAAGCGGGTGAGTGACGATTTTCAGGGACGCTGGCATTTCAATACCTGCATCTCGGCGATTATGGAGCTGGTGAACGTGTTGTATGCGTCGGAAGAAGCGATTGCCAAAGGCGCGGTGCATAAGCCGTTTCTGGCAGAGGTTGAGCGCGACCTCGTTCTGTTGCTCGCCCCCTTCGCGCCTTATCTTGCGCATGAACTCTGGGAGATGCTGGGCGAGAAGACCAATCTGCTCAAGGAATCTTGGCCGAAGTATGACGCAGCTCTGGCCAAGGAGGAAGAGATCGAGATTCCCGTGCAGGTGAACGGGAAACTGCGCGGCCGCGTCGTCGTGTCCGCGGACGCCACCGAAGAAACAGTTCTCGAACGCGCGTTGGCCGATGAAAAAGTGCGGGCGGCAATTGCCGGCAAGCAAGTGGTGAAGAAGATTTACGTTCCCGGCAGGCTGGTCAACATTGTTGTGAAATGAAAATCGGCTATTCCTCTGCCCGGTTTTTGTGAATATAAACCTGCGGCAGCGAATCAGCGGGAGATCCCTCGTCCCGCTGGAGAAGGCGCGGGCCCTCGGGATGACTTCGGATAAGATATCCTGAGTTCCCATGGCTATTTCTCCAACGGTTGAAGGATTTCGGGCGGCGTTCCGGCGTCCCTCGGTGACGCTGGCGGAAATTATGTGGCGCTGGATTGTGGGCGCAACGGCCGCAGCTGTTTGCATTTTCGGTATCTTCGAATATCTCGATACTCTTCCGGTGACCAACGGGGAACTGCTTTTCTTGCGGACGCGCCATCCCTATTTGGTCGGAGAAGCGATCGCGCATATTCTGCGCGGCAGTTTGAACCGCGCTGTGCTGGCCGCATTGCTGGCGGCGCTGATGCTGTGCATTCTGTGGATGTTGGCGGCTTCGCTCGGCCGGATGGCCACCGTTCGCGCTTTGTTGGAGTATTTTCGCGGAGATGCGATTCGCCCCAGCTCTGGCGGCGCACTTTCGCAGATTGATCAGAAAGACGGTGCCAGCAAGTTTCTTGCGGCAAAGGGTCCGGGAGGCGAGGGTCGCGAAGACAATTCGTTCAGGGCGCTGCTTCGTTTGAATTTTTTGCGTGTAGCCGTGGCCGTGGCGGCGCTGATCGGATTGCTGGGCGCAGCGATTCTGGCTGGGTTCGCCTCACCGGATGCCAGTCCTCGCCCCGGACTCGCTTTTTCGCTCTTTCTGCCGCTGGCGGGATTCCTCTGTTGGCTGTGGTGGGCGTTCAACTGGCTGTTGTCGGTCGCGGGAATTTTTGCCGTGCGTGATGGCGAAGACGTGGTAGGCGCGATTTCCGCGGCGGTTGCTTTGCTCCGCGAACGCACCGGAGCAGTGTTTGCGGTGACGACGTGGACAGGATTGGCGCACCTTGTCGTTTTCGTTGCAGCTTCCACGGTTGCCTCCATGCCGCTGGGCTTTGCAGGACTGGTGCCGTGGCGTTTGCTGGTGGCGGTGCAAATTCTCGTAGCTCTAGGGTACTTCGCGTTTGCGGATTGGCTTTACATGGTTCGTCTTGCGGGATATATGTGCATCGCCGAGACACCGCAGTCGTTGCTGGCGCCGTTGCCGCCGATTCCACAGCCCCGCATGCCGCCGCTTCGAACCTCGATTGACCGTGACGAACTGATCTTGAGCGATCTGCCCAATCTGGGCGTAGGGACGTAGCTCGTTATCTGGCGTTGAACATTATCACGCTGGCAAGAGAGACGTTGGAAGCAACGTCTCTATGAATTGATTTAGTCAGGAATTGATTTAGTCACGCCCAATCGCTTTACACGTTCTGCTCAATTTGAGAAACTCATTCGTGGAAAAACAATCCCGACAGAAGCAGTATCCTCCAGTTCAGTCTTCGCAAATCCACTCGTCTCTTGATCAAAGCATCGTCATCCTGGATTTTGGGGCGCAGTATACGCAGCTGATCGCGCGCCGCATCCGCGAACAGAACGTCTTCTCCGTTGTTCTGCCTTGCACGGCCAAGATTGAGGAAATCAAAAGCTACGCGCCCATCGGCATCGTACTTTCGGGCGCACCGTGGTCGGTGTATGACAAAGATGCGCCGCCCGCGGACTCGCGCGTCTTTGAATTGGGAGTGCCGGTTCTCGGCATCTGTTATGGATTGCAGTTCATGGTGCATACGCTGGGCGGAAAAGTTCGCCCCGCGGAAAAGCGCGAGTACGGACATGCCGATATCGATATCGTTTCGGAGTCGATGCTGTTTCAGGGCCTCGCCAAAAAGCTTGCGGTGTGGATGTCGCACGGCGACGAAGCACTCGAATTGCCGCCGGGCTTTGAGTTGATGGCGAGGACTCACTACGCGGTCGCTGGCATTCAAAACACCGCGAAGAAATGGTATGCGGTGCAGTTCCATCCGGAAGTGCATCACACGCCGCAAGGCACGCAGATGCTGAGAAATTTTATTTTTCAGATCTGCGGCGCGAAGCCTACATGGACTGCGAAACGCTTCATCGATTCGACGGTGGAGCAACTCAAGAAGCAGGTTGGTAGCGGACGGGCCATCTGCGCACTTTCTGGCGGCGTGGATTCGTCGGTCGCTGCCGTGCTCGTAGATCGCGCTCTGCGTGACGCCAAGGGCAAAACGCGATTGACCTGCATCTTCGTGAACAATGGCGTGCTGCGCAAGAATGAATTCGAGAAAGTGCAGAAGACGTTGCGCGAGAAGCTCGGCCTTCATCTCGACGCGGTCGATGCGACCGACCGCTTCCTGGGCAAACTCGCGGGCGTGAGCGATCCCGAGAAGAAGCGGAAGATTATCGGTAACGAGTTCATCAAAGTGTTCGAGAAAGAAGCCCGGCGCATCGAGAAGACCGAGGGCAAGGTGAAATGGCTGGTGCAGGGCACGCTCTATCCAGATGTGATCGAATCGCGCTCGGTGCGCGGCCCCTCGCAGGTCATCAAGTCGCATCACAATGTGGGCGGCTTGCCCGAAAAGATGAAGCTCAAGCTGATTGAGCCTTTGAAAGATTTATTTAAAGATGAAGTGCGAAAGATTGGGCGCGATCTGGGCATGCCGGAAGAAATCCTGCAACGGCAGCCGTTTCCGGGGCCCGGCCTGGCGGTGCGAGTGCTGGGCGAAGTTACACCTGAGCGCATCGCGCTGCTGCGCGAGTGCGATGACATTGTGGTCAGCGAAGTGAAAGAGGCCGGCCTGTACACGAAAATCTGGCAGTCGTTTGCGGTGCTGCTGCCAGTTATGTCGGTCGGCGTGATGGGCGACATGCGCACGTACGCCTATACCTGCGCCGTCCGCGCCGTCACGTCGGAAGATGGCATGACCGCCGATTGGGTTCCCCTGCCGCACGAAGTGTTGAAGACAATTTCGACGCGGATTGTGAATGAAGTGAAAGGCGTGAACCGCGTCGTGTATGACATTACTTCGAAGCCGCCGGGGACGATTGAGTGGGAGTGAAACGCAGCTTCTAGCGACTAGCTTCTAGCTTTTAGCTGGACCACGATCCATGTGGGACAGCCGCCCTCGGCTGTCCGGCGGGCTGAGCTCACCTTCATTCGTCCCGATGAACGCTTTCCATTGAGAATGCGGGCAAGCATACGGCGATATATTCAGCTCCTGCTTCTTCGGGGGTGGAATAGCGTATCCATTCGCCGGCGCGGGCGATGACGGCCTGGCCGGCGGCGACGTCGAGCGTTCCGCTTTTGTGTTCAACACGCAGCAGACCCTTTAAAACGATTGTGAATTCGTCGAACTCCGGCGTCTGGCCGGGTTCGAGCCAGCCTTGCGGGCTGCGCATGTGGGCTACGCTCGCGCTTGATGTTTTTGTATTGACGCGGCCTACGTATTCGTCGATGAGTTTGGGTTTGTTTCCGGCAGATTGGATTCGCGTGGGGTGAGGGATCAGTGTGGGCATGGTTTCGGCTTCCGGCTTTCGGAGATAAGAGTACAACAGAATGTTTTACGGCTGTTCTCGGGGGTGTGGAAAGTTAGCATGGTCTCGAAAAAAGCCGAGCTTTGCTCGGCTGGACAGCCGGGGGCGGCTGTCCCGAAATGTTTCGTTTAAGAAGTTCACAGGCTCCAATCAGGTGTGTGTCAGGCTCCCCAACGTTGGACCCGCACTACTTTCAATGGCGCAGTGGAAAACCGGAGAGCTGGTCTCCGGTCTTTCACTTGCGCACTCGCTTCTTAGGGACATGGATAGGGCGTGGGCGGAGTTGCAGGGATGCCGGGGATCGTGGTTGAAGGGCCCGGCGTGCCGTCGGGGCTGGGAGGTCCGGGGATCACGGTGTCGGGAGTTCCTGGAGAGGCCGCCGTGTAACAAGTTCCGTGATCCGCAGTCAGTGGGCCGGGATCGGGAGGTGCCGGCGGAACTGGGCGCGGTGCGACGGACTGGATCGCTGTGGAATGTTGTTCGGAGTCGCGCTCAGCATTAGCGGCTTGGTTTTGCGGCAAAGCGAGCGGGTTCTGCAGCACCATCTCCACCGGCGTTCCGACATCGACAAAAAAGCTGTGAGAGCCGGCGAACAGTGCAAACGAAGCCACGACGCCGATGGCTGTTCCAACCATCGCTCCAATCACTGTGTCTTTGCCCTTGCTGGCGGGAACACTCACGCTGGACGTGAGACATTCGGGAGGCGCGCCGGTGCAGCCGGGTGGAAGCGTATTGGTAAGCGTGCTGTTCTGCGAACTGGCGAGCGAATGTCCGATCAAAGCTCCCAGGCCGGCCCCCGCTGCCGGAAGAGCGACAAAGCCGAAGGTTCGCCTTTGGCTGGGGTCAGGCACGGCATACCCGTCATCGCTCTGCAGCGTAACCGGGCCGGGAACGGAAGCGACGTAGCCATCTGGAAAAGTCATCGACAGAGATTGAAGATGCAGCTCGGCGCGTCCGCCTTTGCGTTCCAGTTTGTCGACCGTACCCTGCACAAACGTGCCGGGCGGAATGATTACCTGATCGCTCATGTTAACGGGAGATGTGATCTGCGCATAAATGGGATCTCCGCGACGCATGGATCTGCTCTGAATATCATGGGTAAGCACGAGCGGAATTCTGGTTCCTGCGGGAAGCGTCAGCGAGGGAGATTGAGGGTTGGGTTGGGAGTGCAGGCTGGACTGCGCATCCGGCAGTGGAGCGGATTGTGATTGCGATTGAGTTTGATCTTGCGCGACGCAAGAAGTGGCGAAAAGTATGGTTGTAAAGACGGCGAGAAATTTTCTCGCATTTGTCCCGGCCAGAGTTGGAAAGGTCGAAACGGGGTAACTACTGGTGGATACCATGTGCTACCTCCCGTCGAAAGCATGTAAGGCGAAGCGTTCGATTCTGGTGTTGCGATCGAGGAGTTAAATTAACTCCCCGTCTCTGTAGACCCTCGGGTTACTAAAAAGTATCGTCCTCCTGGGTAAAGATTTGCAAAGAGAGAGTCTTGATTCGTAAAGGCGCACGCCATGCGTGTCTTGATGGAATGCCCTCTTCCACCAAATATCTAAGGAATTTTTTCTGCGACCCAGCGCGAGACCGCGGTGACGAGTTTTCGCGGTGCGAAACGCACTGACTCAGCGACGATCCAATTGTGAGCGCCGGAGATTGCAACCGTGCGTCCTTCCATGAGCGCGCGATAGCCGTCGCGGGCGACTCTCTCGGCCGACATGGCGCCAAACTGCTTGAAGATTCTGGAGTTTTCGGTGCCGGCGCGCTGGGCAAAGCCGGTGTGCGTGGCTCCGGGACAGAAACACGTTACCGTGACGCCGGAGCCTCGCAGTTCATTGGCGATCGCTTCGGAAAAAGAAAGCACGTAGGCCTTGGTCGCGTAGTAGACGGCCATCAGCGGGCCGGGCTGGAATGCGGCTGTGGAGGCGACATTCATGATGCGGCCGGTGCGCCGTTGGATCATGGGCGGCAGGAACAGACGCGTCAGCTCGGTGAGAGCAGTGATGTTGAGATGAATCTGGCCGAGAATTTCTGACTCAGGCATTTGGGCAAATTCGCCGAAGGCGCCGAAGCCGGCGTTATTGACGAGAACATCGATGGAAGTGTCGCGCAGTTGCTCGAAGAGAAACTTCGCCGCCAGCGGAGTGGCGAGGTCCAGCGCTATTGTTTTCACGGTCACGCCATAGGTTTCTAGTTCGCTCGCAACCTGCGCGAGTTTGTCGGCGCTGCGGGCGACCAGGATCAGATTGTGGCGATCTCGGGCGAAGAGCTTCGCAAGTTCGTATCCGATGCCGCCGGATGCGCCGGTGATGAGAACAGTCATCGGGATATTTTAGCTGTGGAGTGGGGGCTGCGATAGGAAGTCGAAGGCGGTTACGCGATTACGTGGCCCCGGACGCATTCGTCCGGGGCCACTTGCACGTTTTTTTATGCGTGCACTAATTCCACGCCGTAAATGGAATGCCAACTGGTGGCGGCTTTCAGCTTGTCGTTGACGTTGTTGATGTTTTTCACGCCTTCGGTTTCAAGCCACTTTCGGAACGCATTTGCGCCATGTTTCGCGTAGATCGGAATGCCTTCTTTCCAGGTAGCGCGGCCGCAGAGGACGCCGTTGAACTTCACGCCCGATTCTCCCGCGAGCTCCAGAGTCTCGCTAAACTCCGCGTTGCTCACGCCGGCGGAGAGATAAATAAAAGGCTTAGTCGCGACGTTGGCGGCTTTGTGAAACAAATCAATCGCCTCCTTCTTGGAGTACGCCTTTGTTCCCGCGAAGCACTTGGCACCTTCAACGAATTTCATGTTTACCGGCACTTCGACTTTCAATACGTCGACGCCGTAACGATCCTTGGTGAATTCGCGCATGCTCTCGGTGACAATGTGCGGTTTCTTTTTCGCGTATTCCAGGCCTTTCTCGTCCGCACCTTCTTCATAGCCAACGAACTCCAGGAAGTACGGGATGTCGTTGGCGCGGCACTCGTCGCCAATGCGCTCGACCCAGGCGTGCTTCTGATCGTTGACATTCTTAGGATCGTCGGGCGTGTAGTAGAGCAGGATCTTCACACAATCGGCGCCAGCTTCTTTCAGGCGGCGAGCCGACCAGTGATCGAGCAAATCTCCCAAGCGGCCCGGACCGGTCTTGTCGTATCCCGTCTTTTCGTAAGCGAGTAACAGGCCGGCGTTTTTGGCGCGGCGCTTCGATGCGGGCAGTCCCCACTCGGGGTCGAGCAAAATTGCCGAGGCATGCGGCGTGAGCACTTCTGTGACGAGCGATTTGAATTCTTCCATCATGGCGTCGCTGACTTCGCCGCCCTTTTCTTTGGCCAGCGACTTTTGCAGCGAACCGCGCTGGTCCATGGCCGCGGCCGCGATAACGCCGCGTTCATTCGAGACCTTCCTGAGACCGGCAAGTTTGCCAGGGGTGAGTTTCATGGGTTTCCTCCAGAATTGCAGAATCGAAGATGAATGCGTGGAACCAACAATTGTAAACCAAACGGCGGGACAATCGGCGCTAGAGTTAGGCTGCGCGTTTGCGATTCCGAGTTCAGGAATACTCAAGTGAATCAATGCCCAGGCGTTTGTTTTTCCCCTGTATCTTCCGCGGGCTTGGCAAAAAGTTTGGGATCGAGCGTGGGATTGAGTTCGATCTTCTTCACTTCTGCGTTGCTTGTTTCTTTGCCGTTTTGTTCGTTCTGATGTTTGAACGGCATGGTTAAGCCCTCGACGGGGCGCCAGTCGGCGAGATTTGTCTCACCCTCGAAAGGTCCCGTTTGCGCCATGGCTTTATATTTTTCGCGGAGAACGTAGCCCGTCTTGGGATCGATGTACCAGCGGACCCAGGGAACGGCTCCGTCGATATCCAGGATGGCGGCGTTGGTGTCGCCGATTTTTTCGGTTCCCGCAGCGGTGAAAGTGAACGAGGGGTCATCCGCGTGTTGGGCGATGTAGATGAGATCGTGTTGCAGTTGAGAGAGCATTTCCGTTTTCTGCGCCGGAGGCATGCTGCGTGAACCCATGCCGGCCATGCTCATGAAGGCTGCGTCGGGGGAAACGACGATGGTCAGTTTGCCTTGCGGTGTTTCTACGTCAACGTGCATGCGGTCAGGGAAGGCGAGAAAGACATCCACTGGCGAAGGGGACGCGCCGGAGTCGCTCTCGGCGATAGTGACGTGCAGACTCTTAACCGACTTCAGCTTGGGCAATCCGCCCATGGCGGACGCGACCTTTTCAGCCAGCGCTTTGCCTTCGGCGTTCGACGCCGTCGACTTTCCGTTCTCCTCAGTTTGCGCTTCTCCCTTTTCGGCGGGCGGAGGCGGAATGGTGATGTCGATGTTCTTGACGGGACCGAGCGAGGACAGCGGCTTGTCGAACTCCTTGCTGTTGCCGACCACCAGCACCGCCATTTGATCGCGGTGCATATATTTGGCGGCGACGCGGTTGACATCGGCTGCGGTGACCTTTTTTATTTCGGCCTGGAATTTATCGAGCCAGTCGGGAGGATATCCGTAATATTCGTAGGTTATGCGCTCGGCGAGAATTTTGTCGGGCGAGTCGAGGCGAAAAATGAATGCATTGAGAATGGCGTCTTTGGCGCGCTGAATCTCGTCATCGGTGATGGGCTGAGTGGCGAGATTGTTGATGTCTTCGGTCGCAGCCTGGATCGCTTCAATCGTCGTCCCGCTTTTGGTGCCAATGGAAACCTGCAAAATTCCAGGATGACCGAAGTTGCTGCCGATACCGCCGCCGACCCCATAAGCGAGTCCGCGTTTGGTGCGAATGTCGTTGAAGAGGCGCGAAGAGAAGCCGCCGCCGAAGGCTTCATTAAAAACGTTGATGGCGTAGTAGTCAGGATTATCGCGAGTAATTCCGAGTCCCAGCATGTGGATGGTGCTCTGATTGACATCGTCTTTATTGACCAGATAGTTGCCCGCAGGCGCGGGTGAATATTTAAGTTCGTTTCTTCTCGGAAACGCCGGACCTTTCGGCCAGGCGTCGAATGCGGCGCGCAGCCTGGCTTCCATGGCAGCGGAATCGAAGTCTCCGCTGATGCCGAGAATAATGTCGTTTGGGTGCCCGTATTTGCCATGCCAATCGATAAGGTCTTGTCGGGTGACTGCGGCTACAGTGGCGTATTCGGGGTCGCGAGCGTAGGGATTGTTCGGCCCGTAAGCGAGTTTGACCGACTCGCGCTGCGCGATTTCACCGACATCGTCATTGCGGCGGGAGATCGCGTCGAATAATTCTTTTTGCGCGATATCGATTTTATCGGCGCGAAATTCGGGATTCCGCAGAACGTCTACGAACGCTTTGAATACGTCGTCGAGATCGCCCTTCAGGCACGAAAAACTGATGCTGGTGGAATCGGGCCCGCCGCCGGTTTCTACTTTTGCGGCGCGAACTTCAAGGAAGTCGTCAAGTTGATCGCCGGTCTGCGTCTTCGTGCCGCCGGTTCGCCACACTTCGCCGTAAATATCGACGAGGCCAGTCTTGCCCGCAGGCACATTGACCGACCCGCCGCGAATGCGGGCGCTGCCGTCAATCAGCGGCAGTTCGTGATCCTCCTGCAGAAAGATCACCATGCCGTTGGCGAGTTCGATGCGTTTGGGCTGTTGCGGTTTGAAAGACGGTAAGGGAGGAATCGAAATCTGCTGCCAACTTGAGGCCTGAGCTGTGGCCTCGGGAAGCGTTGCCAAGCTCGCGACAGTGATCAACATTGCGAGGAGGGAAGCGTGCATGATCAACCTTTTAGTCTTGTTCATTGCGCGCCCCCTTGATCAGAGTTCGCCGAAGATGCGCTAGCGCCGGTGGTTTGGATTTCACCGACGGTCCGATTGATGTCGACGAAGACTTCGTTGGCTACGCGGCGAATGTCGGCTTTCGTAACCTGATCGATGCGGTCGACCGAACGAAATAACTCTCGCCAGTCGCCGTAGCGAGTTTGATAAGTGGCAAGCTGTGTCGCGAGACCTTCGTTGTCGGCAAGGCCGCGGATCAGGTTGGCTTTGGAACGAGTCTTGATCATCTTTAATTCTTCATCGCTGATGTCTTCTTTTTTCAGCTTGTCAATCTCAGCGTGGATGGCGTCGCCCATCTCCTGCGGCGTGTGTCCGGGGAGCGGCACGGCGACAAAAGCGAACAAGTGCGGATATTTGATGCCCGGATAGCCGGTGACCCCTTCGGAGAATGAAGCGATCTTCTTATCGCGAACCAGAGCGCGGTAGAGCCGCGACGTGCGGCCCTCGGACATGAGATCGGTAATGGCATCGAAGACCGCGTCATCTTTCGTGCGATAGTCGGGGCGGTGATAGCCCTCGATGTAGATCGGCTGCGAACGATCGAGCAGCACGACCCTGCGTTCGGAGTTCTGCGGCGGTTCGGTGGTTGTGGATTCGTCTGCTTGCGGACGCGCAGGAATGCGGCCGAAATACTTTTCCAGAATGGGCATGGCCTGCTCGGCCTTCAAGTCACCGGCAACCGCGACGACCATGTTGGCCGGCACGTAGTACTTGTCGAAAAATTTCTGGGCGTCAGTAGCCGAGAAAGTGTTGAGGTCGGAAACCCATCCGATAGTGGGACGGTGATAGGGATGGGCAGTGAACGCGGATTCAGTGAACTGTTCGAGTAGGCGCCCGAATGGACTGCTGTCGACTCGCATGCGCCGTTCTTCAATGACGACGTTGCGTTCCTTGTAAAATTCGCGCATCACAGGATGCAAAAACCGCTCCGATTCGAGGTAGGCCCAGAGTTCGAGACGGTTTTCCGGCAGCGAGTAGTGATATTCGGTCTCGTCGTAACCGGTGGAAGCATTCATATCTTCGCCGCCGTTCTGCTCAACTAATTTTCCGAAGGCGTTGGGCACGACGTACTTGTCGGCTTCGGCGATGGCGTCTTTCCAGGCTTTTTCCAGTTCCTTCAATTTCGCTTCATCGCCGCCAACCCGCTTATCGCGCTCCGCTATGTAGGCGGCATAAGCGACCTCCACTTTTTCGAGCGCAGGCTTTTCCGCAGCGTAATCGGTGGTGCCAATTTTGTCAGTGCCTTTAAAGGCCATGTGTTCGAACATGTGCGCGAGCCCAGTCTGGCGCATGGGATCTTGCACGGAACCTGCATCGACCAATGTAAAGAAAGAGAAGACCGGAGCCTCGGGACGCTCACAGACCATCAGCGTAAGGCCGTTGGGCAACTTCTTTACGGTGATACGTTTTTCAAACGACGCAACGTTCTGGGCCAAGGAAACCGCGGAAAGAGCGATAAGGAGAATGCAGCTTTTCAGATTAAGGTGTTTCATGAAACCTCCGACGGCGCGACGAGCTTTTCTGCGACAGACATGTATTGGACGGAGCAGCAGGGCAGAAGTTTGAACGTACG
Source organism: uncultured Acidobacteriaceae bacterium (assembly GCA_963801885.1). GTDB lineage: Bacteria > Acidobacteriota > Terriglobia > Terriglobales > Acidobacteriaceae > Sulfotelmatobacter. The sequence continues at coordinate 443,447 of CAWDGL010000003.1, read as the reverse complement.
TGGCGGCAAGGCAGGTTGTCAAATCCGCTTGCGGCAAAGCTTGGATTGCTTAAAAAACCCTGTATTTTGCGGACGACGCTATTTCGGGCACAATAGCATCCGGAGATCATGTGAGCGATTCGACTGTCGAAATTCAGGGCCGGCATCTCAAGCTCTCAAATCTGCAAAAGGTGTTGTATCCCGCCACGGGATTCACTAAACAGCAGGTCATTGATTATTACGCGCGAATTGCGCCGGCGATCCTTCCGCATCTTGAGGGGCGCGCCCTGACTCGCAAACGATATCCCGACGGGGTTGAGGGCGAACCGTTTTTCGAAAAGAACGCTCCGAAATACCGGCCGGAGTGGGTGCAAACGGCGCCGATCTGGAGCGAAGGCAACCACCGTACGGTTTACTACGTTCTTGCGAATGATTTGGCCACCCTGGTGTGGCTGGCTAATCTGGCGGCGCTGGAACTGCATCCCTCGCTGGCGCTGGCAAAAGATATCACTTGCCCGACCGAGATGGTGTTTGACCTGGATCCCGGTCCGCCGGCGAATATTGTGCAATGCTGCCAGGTGGGATTGTGGTTGCGCGAAATCTTCGAACATTTCAGGCTTCAGAGTTTTCCGAAGACTTCGGGGTCGAAGGGGTTGCAGATTTATGTGCCGCTCAATACTCCGACGAACTACGACGCCACGAAGACGTTTGCTCGCGCCCTGGCGCAATTGCTGGAGCAGGAGCATCCGGAGATGGTCGTTTCTGACATGAAGAAGGCGCTTCGCACCGGCAAAGTGCTGGTGGATTGGAGCCAGAACGATGAGCACAAGACGACGGTTGCGGTTTATTCGTTGCGGGCGCGCGAGCATCCCACGGTTTCGACGCCGGTAACGTGGGAAGATGTGGAGCGAACATTCAAGAAGAAGGATGCAGGATTGCTGGTGTTCGAAGCGCCGCAAGTGATTTCACGCTTTGAGAAGATCGGCGATTTGTTCGCTCCGGTGATTACGTTGAAGCAACGATTGCCGAATTTGAAAGCGGTTGCCGCTGGCGATGCGAAGGAAAAACAACCAACGCGCATCGAAATTGCAGCGCAAGCGGAAGACGAACCTTCTCGGCGAAGAGTGGCGCGAAACACCGCACGGCCTAAAAAATCGGCGGCGAAACCCGCCGCGCGCAAGAAATCGAGAAAGAGATAATCACGCGTTGCGCTGGATAGCGTGGACGAATGGTATGGCACAACTCTTCGTAGGGACGTCTGGATGGGCTTATCCGACTTGGAAGCCCGATTTCTATCCGGAGAAGCTGGCGCAGAAGAAATTTCTGAACTATTACTCCACGCAACTGAGTACCGTGGAAGTGAATTTTACCTTCCGCCAGCTGGTTAAAGAAACGACTATCCAGAATTGGCTGCAGGATACACCCGCACGCTTTCGTTTCGGCATCAAGGCGCATCAGGTCATCACGCACATCAAGCGCTTGAAGGGGGCAGAAGATTTCGTGCCACGTTTTTTGGCCACGATTGAGCCGCTGGCGGCCGCCGGGAAACTGGGGCCGGTACTGTTTCAACTTCCGCCAAATCTGAAGGCGGATGCGGTGTTGCTCAAGGATTTTCTATCTGTTCTGCCGCGCAGTGTTCCATCCGCGTTTGAGTTTCGGCATGACTCGTGGTTCAGCGATTCGACCTGGGATTTGTTGAAGTCGTGCAATTCTGCCTTGTGCATTGCCGAAACAGAAACGCTGACCACTCCGGAAGTAGCTACGGGGCCGTTTGTGTATTACCGTTTCCGCAAGCCGAGCTATACGGATGACGAAAGGCGTTCGATGATTGATCGCATCGGGAAGCATGTGGCTGCGGGACGTGATGTGTTTGCTTACTTCAAGCATGAGGAAACGCCGGAAGGGGCGTTATTCGCGGTCGATTTGCTCCGCGCCGCGCGCGAGACGTAGCATCTCCGACGAAGTGCTTTCTGCGGCACCTGCGTCATTACTTTTCTTAGCGTCCGATAACGGGCATACTGAATTTCTTCCTGCTATGGCATCCGAGTCGAACGCGTCCGTGCTATCGGGGTTTCTCGATTACCTGCGCATCGAAAAAGGATTGGCACGACTTTCGATCGGCGCTTATAGCACCGACATACTGCAGTTTGCGGAGTTCCTGGAAAAACAGAAACGGCTGCTCATGACTGCCCGGCGCAGCGATGTTCGCGAATTCTTACAACAGCTATTTTCGAACCGAGTGGATGGACGCAGTGTGGGGCGCAAGCTTTCCGCGTTGCGGCATCTCTATCGTTACTTGCTGCTCGACAAGAAGATCCAACACGACCCGACTTTGGATATCGAGTCGCCGCGGCAGTGGAAAGTGTTGCCGAAGTCGCTGGCTCGTGAGGAAGTGGAGTCCACGCTGGCGTCTCCGGCTTCGCACCGGGAGGGCAAGCATCGCAGTGGGAGAGACTCAGCGGCATTGGCATCGCGCGATCGAGCGATGTTGGAAGTTTTATATGCTGGAGCGCTACGGGTTTCGGAGTTAGTGAACGCCTCGCTTGAAGACTTGAAACTCGATGCCGGCTACATGCTGGTGCGCGGAAAAGGAGATAAAGAACGCATTGTGCCGTTGGGCAAGCCGGCGCATGATGCGCTGGCGGAATATTTAGCGCAGGCGAGGCCGGCGCTGACCGGGAGGCCAGAGAAAAAAAAACCCCACTCTTCGGCAGACTCAGGGCAAGCTGTCTCGCAAAAGACGCGAGAAATGGGGCACCCGGGCGCGAACGGAAATTCGGCGTTTCTGTTTGTCGCTCGTGGCGGGCGCAGGCTGACGCGGCAGCGGGTTTGGCAGATGGTGGGCGCAGCCTCGGTTTCGTCTGGACGGCATGCCTCGCCGCACATGCTGCGGCATTCCTGTGCTACGCACATGGTGGAAAACGGTGCGGACTTGCGCACCGTGCAGACAATTCTGGGCCATGCGGATATTTCGACCACGCAGGTGTATACGCATCTGGCGCTGGATCGATTGCGGACCGTTTACCAGAAACATCATCCCAGGGCGAAGGCGAGGTAGAGCAATTGTTGATTGCTGATTTTTGATTGCTGATTGAAAAACCTGTTGCCCGACGATTCTTCAATCGATAACCAATAATCGATAATCAACAATCTAAAATCAACAATGATCAACAGAAGCGCAACCGTCGAAAAAGCAGTAACCGATTTTCTCCGCCATTTGCGCGAACGCAATGCTTCGCCTCACACCATCAAAGCCTACAGCGGCGATCTGGCGAACTTCGCGGCTTATGCGGGGCCGCGGGGATGGAACTCGATTGACCACATCGCGATTCGCGGATTCCTTTCGCAGCTCTACGAAAAGGGGCTGGGAAAAACTTCGGTAGCGCGATCGCTCGCGGCGGTGCGGTCCTTGTATCGCTGGCTGGCGCGGGAAGGTGTCGTGGAACAGAATCCCGCGAAACTTGTCGCGACGCCAAAGCTGGCGAAAAAACTTCCTCGCGTTCCAACTATTGAAGAGATGAATTCCGTTCTCGACGGAAAAATGCCGGAAGCCGCGGCCTTTCCTGAGCGGGACCGGCTCATGCTGGAGATGCTTTATGGCTGCGGCATTCGCAATTCGGAACTTACCGGCATCAACCTCGACGATATTCGGCTGAGCGCGGAAGCCATTTTGATTCGCGGCAAGGGTAAGAAGGAACGATATGTGCCGTTCGGCGATTCTGTTCGAAATGCGCTAGCCGCGTATCTTCCCGCGCGACAGGCTCAATTGGCGCAGGTGCGGAAGAATACTACGGCATTGCTGATTAACCAGCGCGGCGGAAGATTGACGACTCGCAGCGTGGGCCGCATCATCAAGAAAATTGCCGTAGCGAAAGGGCTTTCGCCCGATGTGCATCCCCATACGTTGCGCCATGCTTTTGGGACGCACATGCTGGAAGAAGGCGCAGACCTCCGCGCCATTCAGGAATTGCTGGGCCACGAGCGGCTCGCCACGACCCAGCGCTATACCCAACTTTCAATCAAGCATGTGTTGCAGGTTTACGATCAAACGCATCCCCGCGCAAAATAGCGAGCGCTGGCACGCTCGATCGAGAACTTTGGCGACATTACTTTGAAGCGCGCAATTGTTCCCACATGGAAACGATCCTATCTTTCAGATCGGCAGTGAGTTTTGTATAAGCCTCTTCGGACGCGTCGGATTCGGGCGGAGGATAGATAGCGTCGCCAAACATTATTTTCAACGGACCGAAGCCCTGGAATTTCTGACTTCTTGGCCACACTTCGTAAAACCCTTCGATCGCGATAGGAACGATTGGCACTCGCAGATGAATCGAGAGAATTGAAGCGCCTTTCTTGAAGATTCGCGGCGTGCCGTCGATTGAGCGTTCGCCCTCGGGATAGAGAAGAAGAGCCATTCCATGTCTCAGACCGAATGCGCCGGCTCGCATGGCGGGAACTAAGTTCGCGTCCGGATCGAGCACCATGACCTTGATCGATCGCGCCAATCGGCGCATCAGACCCTTACCGAAGTGGTCGCTGGTGCCTACGGCAAACGTACGGAAGAATACGTCCGACGGAAGAACGCTCGCCAGAATTAGCGGATCAAGAAAACTTTGATGGTTGGACGACAGAATGTAACCGCCGGTTTTGGGAAGTTTGTCGAGGCCGATCACCTTCAAATGAAAGCGATCCAGAGCGACAAGTTGCAGCACTCGTGAAAAAAGGAACCAGAACGTATCGTTGATGCGATTGGGATGGGCGAGCGCAAGCACCTCGGGATCCTGGGAATCTTCTGCCAGAATGGACTTCCATCCGGCGAAAGCGGCGTGCGATCTTAACCCCCCAGCGCCGCTGGCTGCGCTTTTCAGAACGGCATCGACTAGATCTCGGACGGTGTAGATCTCGGTCAGTTGCGACTCTTCAACGTTGCCTGCAAATTCTTCTTCGAGACGGCTGAGCAACTCGATGCGCTGCATGGAATCGAAGCCGAGATCGAGATCGAGATTGAGGCCGGGGCGAAGATTAGCCGGTGCGGCGGCGGCAGAGTCACGAACAATCTTCAGTCCGCGCTGCACGTCTGGTTGATCGAGCCATTCGATCTCGTCCGCAGTTAAAGCCTTGTCCGCGGGCAGTTCAGAATCGTCATTTTTATTTTTGCTCTGATTTGCTTTGACCCGCTTCTCGACTTCAAAGCGTTTAATTTTGCGAGTGGTGGTGCGGGGCAAATCGTCCTGCCAGATTTCGTAACTGCCGATGCGTTTCGTGGAGGCGATGCCGGGCGAGAGACCTTCAATATCGAAACGGATCACTTCTTTGGCATTGACAATTTTGCGTTGCCGCAGGATGTCGAAGTTCGGGACAATCACCGCGTGCAGGCGGTCCCCGCCGTCGCCGGGCTTGCCTTCCAGGCCCATCACGGCGATTTCCTTGATATAGGGCGACTGCAGATAGTGGGTTTCTATCTCTTCGGGATAAACGTTTTTTCCGTTGCTGAGAACGATCACTTCTTTCTTGCGTCCGGTGAGAAACAAGTGGCCACGCGAATCGAAATAGCCGAGGTCGCCGGTCAGAAACCATCCGTCGCGCATCACCGCCGCGGTCGCGTCGGGACGGTTCCAGTAGCCCTTCATCACTACCGCGCCGCGCAGTGCGACCTCGCCGACGGCATTGGCGTGGCCGTCATCATCCTCGTCATCCCCATTAAACCGCGATTGCGGGTCGATGATTTTTCCCTCTACGCCCTTCATCGCTTTGCCCACCGAACCAATCTCATTATCGTGAGGTGAAGTGGCGAAGACCGCGGCAGTCGTTTCCGTCAAGCCGTACGCCTGTAGAACATCGATGCCGAGATCGTGAAAAGACTGCGCGATCGCTGGATCGAAGCGCGAGCCCCCGGTGACCAGATAGCGCATCTTTGGTCCCAGCGTGTCATGCACTTTGCGAAAAAAAAGACGGCCGGCATTGATCCCCACCTTGCGTAGAGTGCGATTGAGTGCAACCATGCATGCGAAAAGTTTCTGGGCGACGACCCCTCGTTTCCCAATTTCCTCGAGAAGGCGCTCGTGGATGAGATAAAAAAACTGGGGCACAACTGCGAACGCGGTGATATTACGCTCGGTCAAAGCGCGCAGCAGTTCGGTTGTGTTGAGCGTTTCCAAATACACGACGCGAGCCCCTTTTACCAGCGGCAGCAACAAATTTGCCATCTGCGCCAGCACATGAAACAGCGGTAGAACGCCCAACAAGGCATCATTCGGGCCAACATCCACCCAGTTAAATACGGCTTCGACCTCGCCCATGAAATTGGCGTGGGTCAGCATTACGCCCTTCGGGTCGGCAGTGGTCCCAGAGGTGTAGAGCAGAGACGCGAGATCGTCGCTGCTGGAGGCTGCCGCTTTGAAACTGCCGGGGCCAGCCTCGAAAATCGCCGGGAGATTCGCGAGCCATCGTTCATTGCCGGTAGCCTGGGGTGCGCGGTCCGGGTCCATCAGGATAAGGCCGAGCTTCAATTCCGTGGCAGCGGAACGCACCAACGGGACATGTTTCGCATCGCAGAAGACGGCGGCAGTACCGCTATCTTTCAAGAGCTTGGCGACCTGATGATCGTGGAGGGCAGTATCCAGAGGAACGGCGGCGCAGCCCGAAGCGACGATTCCCAAGTACGCGGCGACCCAGCGCGGATGATTGTCGGCCAGAATCGCAAGCCGCGATCCATGCGCGAATCCGCGTTCTGTAATCCATCGGCCCACGGACTCCGCCATGCGGCGAAGCTCAGCGTAGGTGCAGCTCTCGAGGCGATCTTCGAGGCGACCGTCGCGTTGCAATTCCAGCGCGACGTTGCCGGGCCAGCGCTGGGCGCACTCGACAAAACGATCGTAGAAGGTGGCCATGGTTCGTGGCGAATATACACGAAAAAATCATGAGCTGGCGTATTGCGTGGGGCTGGAAGAAGATGTTGTGCCTTCGGTACTGGCGTTGTACAATGTAACTAACTGGTTAATTAATGGCTAAACTGTTTCGTCACCGGATTGTCGCCCGCCGTATGGGCTCGCGCGGGCAGCCAGAAGAGAGCCGCGGCGCCATTCTGCAGGCCGCGGCGAAGGAATTTGCCGACTACGGAATTGCAGGAGCCCGCACCGATGCCATTGCCCGGGAGGCCAAGGTCAACAAGGCTCTGCTCTACTACTACTTTCAGGATAAAGAAACTCTTTACGCGGCTGTGCTCGACGAAGCTTTTTCTGGCCTGAAGGATACTGTTTTTCATGTTCTTGATGGCACGCAGCCGCCGCGGGAAAAGATGTTGGCCTATGTCGGCGCCTATTTCGATTTCATCGCTTCGAATCAGATTTATCCCCGGCTTATGCAGCGCGAGATGATGCGCGCCCGTGCAGGCCAGTCGGAGCACATCGATAAACTAATCAAAATCTACGTTCAGCCGATTTTCGCTCGCGTTGGAGAACTGATGCGCAAGGGGATTGCGGAGGGGGATTTTCGTCCCGTGAATCCCGCCCACTTTGTCTCGTCCATGGTCGCCGTGATCGTTTTTTATTTCACCAATGCTCCCATGATGCAAAAAATAGTGGGCTTCAATCCTTTGACCCGGGAGCGGATTGCCGAGCGGCGCGCCGCAGTGCTGGATTTAATCACTGCCGCGTTGTTTCGCCCGGAACGCAACCCCATGCCACGCAAGGAGTCTGCTCATGAGCGCGCGTAACAAATTTATTGTTCTTCTCAGCATCATCTTCGTGATTGCTGCGACTTACTACTTTCTTTCCACGGAACACACCCGCGACCTGGTGCTGATCGGTACGGTCGACGCCAATCAGGTAATCGTGAGTGCGCAGGTCGAGGGCCGCATTCAGAAGTTGCTCGTGGACGAAGGCACTCCGGTGAAAGCGGGAGATCTCATTGCCGTGCTCGACCCCTCGGAATTGCAGGCACAAGAAACTGCCTCTGCGGCGACCATCACCAGCCTGCAGCACAAAGTTACGGAGATGGAAGATACGGAACAGTCGACGTCAGGGTCCACCTCGAGTGATGTGGCGAATGCTCAGGCCAAGCTGTCGTCGGCAAAAGCGCAATTGCTGCAGGCACAAGCGGCGCTGGATCGTACCGAGAGCGACAGCCGGCGCGCGATTGAATTGGCTAAGGCCGGGATCACATCCGATCAGGAGCGCGTGCAGGCCGAAACCAATCTGCAGGCGGCGCAAGCAACGGTTCAAGCCCAGCAGGAAATGGTTCGAGCCGCGCAAGCCGACTTGAATTCGGCTGTGGCCCGAACTCACCAGGCCAATGCGGCGAAGAGCACCGTGGCCTCAACAGAGGCTGACTTGAAAAATGCGATCGCACTCAAGAATCAGGCTGCGGTCCGTTTGGGTTACACGAATGTGTACGCACCGGTCAGTGGAACTGTTTCGGTGCGAGCCGCGCGCCAGGGAGAAGTCGTCAATATTGGAGCGCCCATCGTCACCATTGTCGATTTGAGCGATACGTGGGCGCGGGTGGCGATTCCGGAAACTTATGCGGACCACATCGGTTACGGTGACGTGCTGCGCGTGCGCTTGCCAGGCGGAACCGTGATGAGCGGCAAAGTGTTTTTCAAAGGCGTGGAAGGCGACTTCGCCACGCAGCGCGATGTAAGCCGCCGCAAGCGCGATATCAAAACCATCGTGCTGAAAATCCGCATGGACAATCCCAAAGGCGCGTACGTGCCCGGCATGACTGCGGAAGTGCTGGTTTCTCCCGAGCAACTGAAGGGCGGCAACACGCAAAGTACGGCTATTGCGGAGCCGCAATGATGGCCGAAACGAATTCGCACAACCACGACGACGGCAGCATAAGCGCGTCTGGTTCCGGGCTGGAGAAGCCCGTTTACGATCCCACGGCGCCCTCAGCGATTGAAGTGGAGCACATCGTCAAGAAGTATGGGGACTTCACTGCCGTTGACGACGTTTCTTTCAACGTGAAAGAAGGAGAAATTTTTGGACTGCTCGGTCCCAACGGAGCAGGGAAGTCGACACTGATCCGCATGATGACTACGCTCATTCCCATCACCTCTGGGTATGCGCGAATTGCGGGCCATGACGTAGCGAAGGAGCCGAATGCGGCACGCAGAACGATTGGAGTCATTCCTCAGGCCTTGACCAGCGACCTCGACCTGACGGTCGAGGAAAACATGAATATTTATGCCAAGCTCTATGATGTTCCGGCGAACGAGCGCAAGAAATCGATCAACGAGCTTCTGGAGTTGGTCGATCTGACCAAGTGGCGCGACGCGGCCACGAAGACGCTCTCCGGCGGGATGCGGCGCCGGTTGGAGATTGCTCGCGGGCTGGTGCACCATCCGCGAATATTTTTTCTCGACGAGCCCACTACTGGATTAGATCCGGTTTCTCGCGTGGCTGTCTGGGAAATGCTGGGAAACATCAAGGAACACCGGCAACTAACGATCTTAATTACGACGCACTACATGGATGAGGCGGACCGTTTGTGTGATCGAATTGCTATTGTCGATCACGGCAAACTGGTGGCGCTTGACGCTCCTATGGCTTTGAAGGCCAGTGTTCCCGGCTCAAATGTGATTGAAGCCCAGTTTGAGAATGCTCCCGCTGATTGGGAGCAACGGCTTCATGGACTGAGTGAAGTCACTTCCGTGCAGCACGAAGGCGCGGGCATGTACCGCGTGCTTACGGCCAACGGTTCGCGCACGACCACCGAACTAGTGGAAATGGCCGTGAACAGTAAAGTACAGGTGAGGTCGCTCTCGGTGCAGAACACGACGCTGGACGATGTCTTCGTGCACTACACCGGAAGACAGCTTCGCGACGAATTGCAAAAAGCTTATGCCTTCGTCATGCCGCAGCGGCCGGGGTTGCAGCCGTAGCGAGTCGTGAGTCCTGAGTCGCGAGCCAATCTGCGGCGACGAAGCAGGGCGCATCTTGAGCGGATTAATGAACTCGTTGAAAAATAGCGGCGGAGTTCGGGACTCAGGCCTCGAGACTCAGGACTAACTATGAACAGAATGATGGCCATCGTTGAGCGCGAAATGCGCAAGTTCTTCCGCTCGCCGGCCTTGATGCTGGCGTCGATGATTATGCCGCTGGTGCAGTTGGTCGTTTTGGGCAGTGCATTTGGCGGAAAAATCAGAGACGCACGTGTCGCCATCGTCGACCAGGATGGGGGACCGCAAGCGTTGCGTATTCGCGAAGCTTTCGATTCGGTGCGGGCGAATATTCGCACTTTTGTGCCAATCAATTATGACAACGACAAGCAGGCAATGGAAGATGTGCGCAACGGCAAACTGGAAGGCGCAGTAATTATTCCGCCGCAATTTTCGCGACGCGTCTATGAAGAGAATCATCCCCGCATTGCGCTGGTTGTAGACAACAGCGATAACTTCATGAGTTCGGCAGTCGAATCGGAACTTTCAGATTTGACCAACTCGCTCAACCAGCCCGCGGTTTCGCCCCGCATTTTGCAGCAGACTGCACTCGATGTTGTGGAACTTTATCCCTATATCGAATACATGAAATTTCTGCTGCCCGGTTCGCTGGCGCTGGCCATGTTTGTTTCGGTCATGATCGGCGGCGGCATGCTTTATATCGACGACAAGGCGCGAGGCGTGCACGAGGGCTATCTGGTCACGCCGATCACGAAACTGGAACTGGTGTTGGGGTTGAATCTCGCCGGTGCAATCAAAGCTGTAATGACAGGCGTGATTATTGTCATCATCGGCTCGTTGATAGCCGGGGTGGGAACCATTTTCAATCCCATCACTGATTTCGGCCTGTTAATCATGATTGTGCTGACCTCGCTGGCCTTTAACACCATGATGTTCCTACTGATGGTGCGCATCGAAGATCCGTTGGTTCCGCGCGCGATGTTTGGAATTCTCAACACCCTGCTCTTCTTTCCCAGTGGCGCGGTCTATCCCATCCAGGCGTTCCCTCCGTGGCTGCGCGTCATCGCTAAGTGCGATCCGTTCACGTACGCGGTAGACGGCTTCAAATGCCTGCTGCTGAAGGAAACAACGCTCTCCGCGGTTTGGGGAGACATGCTGTTCCTCTCCATCTTCTCCGCGGTTACTTTGGGCATCGCGATCCCCCTCTTCAAGCGCACGCTTTAACCTGGCATTTACCGCCGAGCGCGCGGAGATCGCCGAGAAACATCGATCTTTATTCTTTCTGAATTTCTCGGCGACCTCTGGCGTGCTCGGCGGTAAATTTTCTGGCTGGAACTTTTAACTTACCCGCCGTGTCCGTTATGCTAGAGGGTTATGACACTTCTCGATGCCGAACAGTACGATCCGGAAAAAGGACGGAAGCGCAGAAATCAGATTCTTGCGGCGGCCGCGCTCCTTTTGATTGTGCTCGCCGCGGGCTGGTGGTTTCGCTATTGGCCGGAAGAACGGATGGTCGGCCACTTTTTCGATGCCTTGCAGAAACAGGATTACAAAGCCGCTTACGGCATCTGGATGCACGATCCGGAGTGGGCGCAGCATCCCGACGAGCATGCCAGATATCCCTACAACGATTTTTACCGCGACTGGGGACCGGGCGGCGAGTGGGGACTGATCAAGACGGAGAAGGTCTATGGCGCGAGCGCCTGCCCCGGCGGCGGCAGCGGAGTGGTTGTAGATGTAATTGTGAACGATCGCGCGCAACATGCACAGGTGTGGGTGGAAAAATCGGACCACACGCTAAGCTTTCCGCCCTGCGAACTGATTTTCCGCTGAGGCTACACGGGTGTATTCGCCAGCGATTCGAGGGTCTTCGCCAGGCTGGCGTCATCGCTTACATTAAGGCAAGTTTTCGATCGATCAATCTGCCGCATCAGTCCGCACAGAACTTTCCCCGGTCCAACTTCAATGAAGGTCTGTACGCCGCGCGCGATCAGCAGGCGCATGCACGCATCCCACTTCACTGAACCTGTGACCTGGCGCTGCAGCGTGTCGCGGGCGCGCAGATCGTCCGTCACCAGTTCGGCATCTACGTTGCAGGCCACGGGGTAAACGGGCTTCTGCAATTTTAGCTGGTTGAGATCGGCTGCCAGGCGATCCTGAGCAGGCTTCATCAGCGAACAATGGAACGGTGCGCTGACGGGCAACAATTTGGCACGCTTGGCGCCGCGTTCTTCTGCCAGTTTCGCCGCGCGCTCCACCGCGGCGGTATTGCCAGAGATAACGATCTGCTCCGGCGAATTGATATTGGCAGGTTCACACACTTCTCCCTGCGCAGCATCGTGGCAGACTCCAGCGACCTTGGCTTCATCCATGCCGAGAATGGCGGCCATGGCGCCTACTCCGACCGGTACGGCCTCCTGCATATATTTGCCGCGATTGCGCACCGTGCGGATGCCTTCTGTAAAGCCGAAGGTTCCGGCAGCTACATGTGCGGAATATTCGCCAAGGCTGTGCCCCGCGACGTAGCCAGGCCTGGGGATGCGGGTTTCGAGCACGCGCAATGCGGCCACCGAAACGGTAAGAATCGCCGGCTGCGTAATCTCGGTTAAGCGCAGCTGGTCCTCGGGGCCCTCGAAGCATATTTCCGAGAGCTTGTAGCCCAGCGCGTCGTCGGCTTCCTCAAAGGTTTTGCGCGCGACGGGATAACGCTCAAACAAGTCTTTCCCCATACCGACGGCTTGCGAGCCCTGGCCGGGGAACAGCAACGCAATGATGGTTTCAGCCATTGAATGATTAAGTAATTGGGAAATTTAGTAATTGTGTAATTTTCTATAGAAATGCATATTGTTTTTCAATTACCCAATCACCAAATTGCTCAATCACTCAATTACAGAATTACTCAATTCAACTGCGGCCGCTGGCCGCACGGCTGCCAGGCCACGCTCAATGGAGCCGTTGATTCCGCGCTCGGAAAATTCCGCCGCTACGCGCACTGCGTTTTTGATGGCGTTGGCATTCGACGAGCCATGCGTAATGATGCACGCACCTTTCACGCCCAGCAGTGGTGCGCCTCCGTATTCGGTGTGGTCGAGGCGCTTCTTGAAGTCGGTAAAGGCGCTTCGCGAGAGTAACGCTCCTACTTGCCGTGTGATGGTTGCTTTCAACGATTCTTTCAATGCGGTGCGCACTAAATTTGCCACTCCCTCGGAAATCTTCAACGCGACGTTGCCCACAAATCCGTCTGCCACAATCACATCGACTTGTCCGTTATACAGATCGCGGCCTTCGACATTGCCGACAAAGTTCAGTGGAAGTTGTTTGAGCAACTGGAAAGATTGGCGAGTCAGCTCGTTGCCCTTACTTTCTTCTTCGCCAATGGAAAGCAATCCTACGCGTGGACCCGCGCTGCCAGCTTTCTTTCCGTACATGGCGCGAAAGTAAATGTCGCCCATGACGGCGAACTGTTCAAGATTCTGCGGAGTGCAGTCGACATTCGCCCCTACGTCGAGCAGCATGGCAGGATTGCCTGGAGCGGTCGGAAAAACCGCCGCCAGTGCAGGACGGTCGACTCCCGGAACTGCGCCCAGCACAACCTTCGCCGTGGCCATGGCAGCGCCGGTGTTGCCGGCGGTCACGAATCCGGCAGCTTGGCCTTCTCGCACCATGCGCAGGCCCACGCGCATCGACGAATCGCGCTTGGCGCGAATCGCCTCCACTTTATCTTCCATGGTGATGACTTCGCTGGCGTGGACAATTTCAATGGGCAGGCGCGCGGCCGCCGGATGGCGATCCAGTTCCGTCTTGACCACAGTTTCCGGGCCGACCAGCAGCACCCGCAGTCCGTATTGACGCGCCGCCTGTATGGCGCCCTCAATCTCAGGCTTGGGAGCGCGGTCCGAACCCATCGCATCCAGCGCGATCACGCTCGGCATGGTGTTGAGCTAGCTGGCTTCTTTGATGTCCAGGACTTCGCGTCCCTTATAGTAACCGCACTTCGGGCAGGCGCGATGCGGCATTTTTTTCTCGTGACAGTTGGGGCACTCGGCCAGACTGTGGGCTTTGAGTGCGTCGTGAGCGCGCCGGGTGGAAGTGCGTTTCTGGGAGTGTCGACGTTTTGGATTAGGCATGCTAAGAATTCCTCTCGCGAAAAGCTGCCAGCTATCAGCCGTCAGCTTTCAGTTTTTCGATCTCGTGATGATGGCTTTTTGTTAGGCCACAAAATGTAATTTTCGAACGCAGAGCAGGTTGTCTTTTGCTCAAAGCTGACGGCTGATAGCTGACAGCTTTTTTTCAGTGCTCCAACCGACTGCGAATCTCGCGCAGCGCCGTCCAGCGAGGATCTTCAATGACAGTCGTGCACGAACACTGTTCTTCGTTCAAATTCTTGCCACAATGGACACACAGGCCTTTGCAATCGTCGCGGCAGGTGACCTTTAACGGCAGTGCCAGCAAAACCTGTTCGCGCAAAACATCTTCCAGCAGAATGCCGTCCCCTTGATAATAGCCGATCTCAGCTTCCGCGTCTGTCACGGAGAGTTCGTCGCGCCCCGCGTCCGCTCCGAGCGGGCGGTAAAGCAGCTCGAACTCGCGGACTACATCTTGAGCTACTGGCTCAAGGCATCGCGCGCACTGCAATTCCAGGCCGGCGCTGAGTCGCCCACGCAGGCGAATGTCGGTAATTATCTCGTGCTTGCCATGATGCTCTTCGACGATCTCGGCGTGACCCGATGCCATCAGCGGCGTGCGTTGCCTGGCTTCGCCTCCTAAATCGATAACCCCGGGCGGAAATTCCTCCTCAAAATCCAGAGGATGGCGTTCCAATTCATGGATGTCGAGAAACATAGCGAAACCTCCGCGCCAATGTTGCCAAACCCGTTCCGCGGAAGCACGCCCAGGAGGCGTAAGTACCGCAAGGAGCAAGACTTAGGATAAAGGGGACGGGGTGAGAGTGTCAAGGAAAAGGCCATTCTCGGCACCCTATGAAGATGCTAGACTATTCCTAGGAGTTCCATATGCCAACCCTCTATGTCGAGAATGTTCCGGAAGATATATATAAGGCCTTACGCAAGCAGGCTCGCGCCCACCACAAGTCGATCGCGGCGGAAGTTATTTCTTTGTTGGAACATTTTGTTCCCACCGCGCAGGAGCTCAAGCGGCGCCAGGAGTTCTATGACCGGCTGGCCGAACTCCGGGCCAAGCCTCCGCTTGCGGCTGGTCCGTTCCCGTCGGCTGAGGAGATGATTCGCGAGGATCGCGAGCGTTGAAGACCTTGGTCCTGGATGCGAGCATTGCGATAAAGTGGGCGATGCCGTCCGCGAGCGAGCCGTTGACCGACGAATCCTTGCGATTGCTGAGGCGCTATGTCGACAGCGATCTGGAGTTCATCGTTCCCGACGTTTTCTGGGCCGAGGTTGGCGACGTTTTGTGGAAGGGTACACGACGGCGGAGATGGCGCCAGGACGATGCGGAGGCGGTAGCGGCTGACATGAAGGCTCGCGACTTCGCAACCGTGTCGTCTGCCACGTTGCTGCCCGAGGCCTTAAGAATTGCGTTCGCATACGATCGATCCGTTTATGACTGCCTGTACGTAGCCTTGGCCGTCCAATCCAAGACGGACTTGATTACGGCCGACGAACGCCTGGCCAATGCTTTAGCTGCGCACTTTCCCGTCAAATGGCTGGGTGCATTCTGAGACGCCTCGATCTTCGGTTCAGCTAACATCCCGACGGGTGGCCAAAAACATTGCGAAATTGCTCGTGCCATAATCGATTGTAGAGTTAACGCCGTAGAGCGATAGGCTGAGCATGCGAGTGTTGGTTACTGGGAGTGCGGGGCACCTGGGCGAGGCGCTCGTCCGCACGCTGCGAGAATTGAAGCAGGATGTCGTCGGCCTCGACGTCCTCGATTCCGCATTCACGACGCAGGTGGGTTCAATCACCAATCGCGATTTCGTACGGCACTGCATGAAAGGCGTGCAGACGGTCTATCACGCAGCAACGCTGCACAAGCCGCATGTCGCCACGCACGGCCGGCAAGAATTCGTCGACACCAACGTGACCGGAACGCTCAATCTGATGGAAGAAGCTGTGGCCGCGGGCGTCGACTCGTTTGTGTACACCAGCACTACCAGCGTTTTCGGAGACGCGCTCGTGCCTCCGGATGGAGCTCCTGCTGCCTGGATCACCGAGGATGTTACGCCCATCCCGAAAAACATCTATGGTGTAACCAAGGCGGCCGCGGAAGATCTTTGCCAGTTATTTCAGCGCAATCATGGGCTGGCCTGCATCGTGCTGCGCACATCACGCTTTTTCCCCGAAGAAGATGACAATCAGGAAGTGCGCGCAGCTTATTCTGACGACAACGCAAAAGTGAATGAATTTCTATACCGGCGCGTCGATATCGAAGATGTTGTGAGCGCGCATCTGCTTGCCGCCGCGCGAGCGCCCGCGATCGGATTTCGAAAATATATCGTCAGCGCAACCACGCCTTTTCAGCGAGAGGACCTGGCGGAACTGCGAATCGACGCGCCGCGGGTGGTGCAGCGGCGCATTCCTGATTACCAAGCCGAATATGAACACAGGGGCTGGAAAATGTTTCCTAGCATCGGCCGCGTGTATGTCAACGATCGCGCGCGTAAGGAACTGGGATGGAATCCGCGCTACGACTTCGGCTATGTCCTTGACCGCCTGAGAAGGGGCGAGAGCTGGAGAAGTCCGCTGGCGCAGACGATTGGTTCAAAGGGGTACCACGCCAGGGCATTTTCCGAGGGACCTTATCCGGTCGCGTAAATTTGTTTCGGATATGGGCACAGGGTGACCTCCCCTTCATTGTTCATTGTCCCACCGGCATTTTCAAGCCCAGCGCGCGCACTGTCACTTCGTCGAGCTTGGCTTTCGTCTCCCGGTTGGTGACCACGCCGAAGCTGCCGGAATAATCCCACATGGCCCACCCGATGTTATGGTGCTCGAGCGTAGTCCGCACGTCGGTGATCCAGCGTGCGCGGTCCTGCGGATCGGCGAATGCCCGGTAGACTCCGAATTCATTGCAGATCAGCGGGACGTTGTGTTGCCGGCCCCAATCGGCGGCCTGATTGATTTCCGCTTCGATCCGCGCTGCGTCCCAGTGATCCTGTCCGTAGCGAATCACCTGCAGCCGATCACGCGGCTCAGGAACTGCCGCCGCAACCTGCGCGGCATTTTCCGGCGACGATGGATAATGCAGTCCCTTCACCCAATGCCAGAAGTACGCGCCCCATCCCGCTCCCTGATGAGTGAAGATGTGCGGCTCGTAAAAATGGAATACGTAGATAACATTGAGATCAGGCAGCGGATCGAGAAAGACGAGATCGTCATCGTCGTCCCAGCGCGCGCCGGCGGCGATGATGGTACTCGCGGGCGCACCGCGCCGGATGGCCGCTGCCAGCTTCGTCTCCACGCCATACCAGCGGTAGGCGTCGCGCATCTCCGGTTCATTGAGAATTTCAAAAAATATGCGGTCTGAATCCCATGAGGACGAAGCGTAGTGCTGCGCCACCATGCTCCAGAAATCGGCGAAGCGCTCGACGAACTCG
Organism: uncultured Acidobacteriaceae bacterium; assembly: GCA_963801885.1. Classification (GTDB taxonomy): domain Bacteria; phylum Acidobacteriota; class Terriglobia; order Terriglobales; family Acidobacteriaceae; genus Sulfotelmatobacter. Next base: position 425,997 of record CAWDGL010000003.1, on the reverse strand, counting down.
TCTTCTTTAGCCAGCCGCGCTTTGAAGTCGGAGTCGGGATGCATATCAATTTCGACCGCGAGACCAGCATCCAGAATCATCTTGACTGCGGCATCAAGATAACCGAAATATTCCGCGCTGCCATTGTGCCGGCGGGCTGCGTCCATCATGGGTTGCGGATTCACGCTGAGCCGCACATGATCGAAGCCAGCGGACTTGATCAGTGCAATGTCTGAGGCCGTGGTCCAGCTTTCAAAGTGTTCTTTCGTGTATCCCTTGGGATCGTAAACTTGCGCGAACCATTCGCTGAGATTGATGCCGTGGCGAATGTGAGCCAGCCGGGATGCAGGAACGGCGGTCAGAGATTGGGTGGGAGATTGCGCTGTTGCCAGGTACGCGCAAGTCACAAGCAAAAAGAAGCTGGCCCACTTACGGATCATGACAACTCCTTCAATCATGTCTTAGCTAAGAATTGGCAAGGCGCGAATTCTTTTTTTCGTCGCCGCATAGATCGCATTGCACAATGCTGGAGCGACCGGCGGTACCGAGGGCTCGCCAATTCCGGTCGGAACCTCTGCGCTTGGCACCGCGTAAACTTCGACTGTCGGCGTTTCCTCCATGCGCAGCGGAGCGTAGTCGTCAAAGTTTCCCTGCACGATGCGGCCTTTCTCAATTGTGATTTTTGCCCGCAACGCATTTCCAAGTCCGTAGACGATTCCACCCTGAATTTGTTGTTCGAGGATGGATGGATTTATCACTTGACCGCAATCGACAACCGCGACGACGCGATGCACGCGAGGCTGATCGTTCTCCATGGTGATCTCAACTACCTCAGCCATGTAGGACGCGAAGCAACCAAAACAGGCAATACCGCGGTAGTGGCCTGCCGGAAGCGGCTTGTCCCAGCCAGCTTTTTCGGCTGCCAGTTGCAGTACGGCACGCATGCGTGCGGTGTGCCATGTCGTCGTGAAATATGGCAAGTCCTGGTCTTTGGCTAACAGATGCAATCGGTATTGCAGTGCATCTTTGCCGGCGGCGACCGCGAGTTCGTCGATGAAACTTTCCAACGCGAACGCCGCTTGCAACGCATAGACGGAACGCATCCAGCCCAGCGGCACGGGCGTTTCGGTCATGACATATTCAATCGAATAGTTAGGCAGGCCATATACCGGACCGGCTTCGTCTGGCAAATCGGGATCCACTCCGCCCGGAACCGGCTGTCCTTTTTGCCCGCTGATGGATGGTGCGATGATGCGATGCGTGAGCGCGGCCGGAAATCCTGATCCATCAAGCGTGGCGCTCAGTTGGTGCAGACTCGCGGGACGGTAGGTGGAAAACCGCATATCATCTTCGCGCGTCCAGACCACTTTTACCGGAGCATTGATCGCCTTGGAAACCAGCGCAGCTTCCACCGCGTAATCGTGTTCGAGACGACGGCCAAATCCACCGCCCATGAGCGTGACGTTGACTTTGACCTGATCGGGATCGAGCCCAATCGCAGTGGCAACCGAGTCGCGGCAATCCTGCGGAACCTGCGTGGGAGCCCATAGTTCGCAATTCGATCCTCGATAGTGCGCGGTGCAATTGCCCGGCTCCATGGCTGCGTGCGCCATGAAGGGCAGTTCATATTCGGCGGAGACCCTGCGGCCGGAAAGTTTTGTGGGATCTCCCGCTGAGTAAAGGCTCACGCCTTTTTTCGACGCCGCCTGCTTTAGCGAAGCCATGACAGCCGCCGTATTCAAGTCTTTATTCGGTCCCTCGTCCCAACTGACATTCAGCACGCGGCGGCCTTCCAGCGCTCCCCAAACGCTATCGGCGACAACGGCGACGGCGGAATCGCCAATCTTGCCGACGTAACTCACACCCGTGAGTTTCTTCGACTCACTGTCATCGAACTTGGAAACCTTGCCGGCAATCGTAGGACAGCGCGACAGTACAGCGAATTTCATTTCCGGCATTCGATAGTCAAGGCCAAAGACGGCTTCGCCTTTCACTTTGGCTGGTGTATCGAGTCGCGGCAGGCGTTGCCCAACGATTTTGTAGTCTTTACTTTGCTTGAACGGCAGGTCGGTGGGAACCGGCAATGTGGCAGCCTTGCTCGCCAGTTCGCCATAGCTCAAACTGCGGTTCGTCGCAGCGTGCTTGACGCGGCCATTTTCCGCAGCGCACGAAGATCGCGGAACGCTCCAGGTTAAGGCCGCAGCAGTAATCAACATCTCGCGCGCGGCTGCGCCGGCTTTGCGCATTGGATCCCACGTCGTGCGAATGCTCGCGCTGCCTCCCGTGGTCTGATCACCGAAGAGCGTGCTGGCTCCGGCTTGCTCGATCTCAATCTGCTTCCAGTCGGCTTCCAGTTCTTCGGCCAGAATCATCGGCAACGCCGTGCGCACGCCTTGGCCCATCTCCGACCGCGCGACCACGACCGTGACTTTGTTATCGGGAGTGATACGCAAGTATGCATTGGGTGAGAAAAATTCCGTATGCGGAGATGTCTGGTGCGGAAGGTAAAAGCCGATCACCAGGCCCGCCCCGGCAGCGACTCCAGCGGCTACAAATTCACGGCGGGAAAGCGGGCTCATTGCGAGCCTCCATTGCCGGCGGCGCGATGCACGGCTTTGCGAATGCGTTCATAAGTTCCGCATCGGCAAAGATTGCCGTTCATGGCCTGCGTGATCTCCTCGTCAGTAGGGATGGGGCGTTTTCGCGAGCAGCGCTGCCGCCGACATGATTTGTCCGGTCTGGCAGTAGCCGCATTGCGGAACTTCTTCCGCAATCCATGCCTGCTGCAGAACATGCAGGCCGTTGGCCCCGAGGCCCTCAATCGTGATTACGTTTTTGCCGGCGATTTGGGAAACCGGAGTTGAGCAGGAACGGATGGCGCTGCTGTCGACATGCACCGTACAGGCGCCGCACAAGCCTGCGCCACACCCAAACTTTGTTCCGGTGAGCCCAAGAGTGTCGCGAAGAACCCAGAGTAAAGGAGTCTCTGGAGAAACGCTGACTTGCTTTTCACTGCCGTTAACGCGGAGCGTGATTTCTGTCATTGATATTCACGGATAGATTCTTAAGAGTCGCACTACATGGTACTCAACGCGCCAAAAAAGGGAAATGGTCGATGGATGGAAATCGCGCGGCGAGATCCAGTGATGGGGGAATGCCAAATTATTTGCGAAGGGAATCAGCCGCTAAAAGGGATCAGCCACTAAGCGAACGAGACTCGGTACAGCTTATTTCATTTCAGTTCAGCCAACTTCTGGGTGGCGAGTTGTCCGGCTTCTGCGCCCGGATTTTCTTTCTTGATCTGCTCATAGATTCTCTTGGCATCGAGCGGCTGGTTGGAATTTTGGTAAAGTTCGGCCAACTGCAGCTGCGCCGTGACTTTGCTGACGGAAGCGGTGGGCTTGTTGATGAGTTCCTGATAGAGGGCCACGGCTTGTTTCGTGCGGTTCGTTTGAGCGTAGAGCGAAGCCAGGGCGGCTTTGGCCACGGCCGCAACCTCGCGATTGCCGGACGAAGCGACCTGTTTGAAGTTGCGCTCAGCGGTGGCGTTATCCAACAAGTCCGCTGCGGTCACGCCCAGAAAGTAATGTGCCAGATCGGCGGTACGAGTGTGTGGATATTTGTCGACGATTGCCTGGAATTTTTTCTGAGCCGCTTCCGCGCGCTCCTTGGCTGAGGTAAAGCTCGGGACGTCAGGCTGCGCCGGCGTTCCTGCGGGTCGCAGCTGCGTATCCAGAGTTCGCACTGCCAGGGAAAGATCGAAGCTGGCCTTTTCGTCCTGGGCGCTCAGGTAATACCATCCGCCGACCACGGCAGCGAGAACGATTGCGACGGCGACAGCAGAAACAATCAGCGTGGTACGGTGGGCAACAGTCCAATCGGCGGTTTTCTCGGCGGCGTCAAACGTAACACGACTGAAGGCATCCTGTTTGAGTTGATGGCGGGTTTCTGCGCGCACGGACTTCCCTTCTGGAAATAACGGTAGGCTGGATAATTAGTATGGCAAACAAACAGTTTAACAGGGGTAAAACTACGCGTCAAAACCAGTCGGCTGCTCGAACTCGGAACTTTACGCCGCCGCCGGTGAGGGACTGCTGACCTCTAGGGGATTTTCGGGAACGGATGTTTCGGACATCGGCAACTGGACTACGATCACGGTACCGCTCCCGCTTGAATTAATTTCCAGCGTGCCCCCGAGTTGCCGGAGCCGCTCGCGCATGCCTCGAATTCCGACTCCGGGTGTGCCCCCGGAAGCCATTTCGAGCTGCTTCTCCGGCGGGATGCCCTTCCCCTGATCTTCGATTTCGACGATGACCTGCTCGTCATGCTGCCACAGGCGAATTCTCGCGTTCGGACTCCCAGAATGGCGATGAATGTTTGTAAGGCATTCCTGGATTACGCGAAAAATCGCGGTCTCACTCTCGCGCGGCAGGCGGTTGAAATCCTTGGGCAGATCGAGAGCAACCTTGATTTTGCTGCGCACGGCAAATCCATCTACATACCAACGAAGAGCCGAGCACAGGCCAGCCTCATCGAGCAGAGGCGGGTGCAACAGGTGAGAGATGGTGCGGACTTCAGTGGTCATCTCGTGAACCAGATTTTCGCTATCCATCAAAGCGTTCGCGGTTTTTGCGAGGCGCTCAATGTCGAGCCGCACTTCAGACAGGTTCATGCCCAGAGCGGCCAATAACTGTCCGACGCTATCGTGCAGTTCACGAGCGATGCGGCGTCTTTCTTCATCTTGCGACTTCAGCAGGCGAGCGGAAAGATCGCGCAGGCTCTGGTTAGCGGCGTCCAGGTCTGCGGTTCGTTGCTGAACCATGCTTTCGAGTTCTCCCTGCGATCTGCGTAGTTCTTCGTAGTGGCGGCGGCGGAATTCTGCCATCACCAGAATCAGGGTCGAGCAGAAGAGGAACACGAGGAATGCGATCAGATCAGCGCGGGTGAGAATTCGGACGGAATGCACTGGTGGAATGAATCCATACAGTGCGTTCGATATAGCTAATGCCAGCGCGAAAATGGAAGGACCGCTTCCGCAGTACCAGGCAGAGAACGCGACCGCCGCGAGAGGCAGGATATATGCCGCGTCATTGCCAACCCATGGCCTTAGAGCGCTATTGATAACCAGTGCGGCAACAACCGCCGCGGCCGCGAGGATATACGGAATCAGGCTTGCGCTTAAAGTTCGGGTCGAAAGAGATGGCTTGATTCCCATAATCACATGCTCGAATGTGAAATTCCACATTGCAAGATGGCGAAAGGGCAGAGCTTAAAAGGAACGTGGCGCCATCAAGAAGCGCCACTTCCATAATCATAACATTTTCGTTAATACGGCAACAGCTAAAACGAATTCTTGACGCCAAAACTGCCAATTTGATTCTGTAGCCGGTGGTTGCGATGCAGCATTTTCCTACGGCAATCGATCCGCCAGCCCTGGAATCGTCTTCATCAAGTCGTTGTAAATCACCATTACCGCGAACAGCACGAGGAAGACAAACGCAGCCTGATAGACGCGTTCTTTGATGTTGATGCTGATGTCGCGACGCATCAGGCCTTCGATTAGCAGGAACAAAATCACGCCGCCGTCGAGAATAGGAATCGGCAGCAGGTTGAAGATCCCAAGGTTGAGACTGATGGCCGCGGTCAGGCCCATGAGTGGAGTCCAGCCTTTGCGGCGCGCTGCTTCTCCCGCAGCCTGACCGATCCGGATTGGGCCTTCAATCGAGCGCATCGACATCTTGCGCTCTGCCATTTTCTTAACCAATTCCAGGATCAGCAAGGCATTCTGGCGATTTTCGTGCAGCGATAACTGCAACGCTTCCGCGAAAGGCAGCGTTTTCACCTTCATCTGCATGCTGCCGATGCCGATGCGATACCATTTATCGGAAAGAACCGGCTGCACGGTAAATGTTTTCTGCTCGCCCTTGCGTAGGACGGTGATCGTGATCGGTTTGTCTTTCGTGATCTTCAGGCTTTCGATCATCGCGGCCAGGGCGGGCACCGGTTTGTCGTCTACCTTTAAGATCTGGTCCCCTTCTTTCAAGCCAGCCTTATCTGCCGGCATGCCCTCCACCAGATCCGTGATAGTTACAATGCCTTCCTTCGGCGCCCAGCCTGCGTATCCAATCTGATCGACACCCATGGCCTCGGGCACAATAGTTTTTTCAAGACGCTGTCCGTTGCGATCCACAGTGACATCGAGAGGCTGGCCTGGGTTGAGCGCTTCCTTCAGTTCAACTTGCTCCCATGTGGGATTCTGCACATCGTCGATGCGGGTAATGCGATCGCCGATCTGGAAGCCCGCCTTGGCCGCAGCGGTATCTTTCAACACCCATCCAATCACCGGTGGCTCGTCGTACACTGCCGGATATTCGTAGTGCACCATGTAGATGGTGGTCAGCAGAACGATCGCCAGCAAGATGTTCATCGCGGGTCCCGCTATGGCGACCAGGAAGCGGTGCCAGCGAGGGTGATTCATGAATTCGCGCGGATCATCCGAGCGCTCGTCCATGGGATTCTCGCCGCTCATTTTGACGTAGCCGCCGAGCGGGATGGCGTTGATGCGATAGTCGGTCTCGCCTCGGCGGAAACCCACAAGCCGTTTGCCGAATCCGATGGCGAACTGTTCCACGCGGACGCCCAGCCACTTGGCCACCATATAGTGGCCAAACTCGTGAATCAGGATCATGAAGCCGAGGACTGCAACCACCGCAACCAGCGAAGTCAAAAAATCAGACATAAACGAGAACGCGCTCCCCAACTTGTTAGATTCAAAAATTACGCGAAAGATGTTGCCCGGGACCCTGCTATTTTGCTTCGATTCTTCTCTCGATTGCTCACACGCTGATGAGCATATCGACGGGATTCGGCGTCGGCTTCAAGCACAGCTGCGATCGATTCCAGCTTTCCGGACTCAGTTGCGGCCAAAACCTCTTCGATAATTACGGGGATTTCGTTAAAGCCGACCTTGCCTTCGAGAAACGCGGCCACCGCCACTTCATCCGCAGCGTTCAGGGCCACCGTCTTCGTGCCACCCGACTCTGCTGCCTCATACGCAAGGCGCAAACAGGGAAATTTTTTCAGGTCCGGTGGGGTGAAGTCGAGATGACGCAAGTCACTCACCGAAAAGCGCATATCTGACTGAATTCGCTCGGGATATGTTAGAGCGTAAAGAATTGGCAGGCGCATATCAGTCACCGAAAACTGAGCAAGTATGCTGCCATCCACGAATTCCACCATGGAATGAATCGTCGACTGGGGATGAATGATTACTTCCACCTTTGCCGGCGGAATTTGAAACAGCCGGCAGGCTTCAATCACTTCAAACCCTTTATTCATCAAGGTGGCTGAGTCGATGGTGATCCGTCTTCCCATCTTCCAGGTGGGATGGTTCAGCGCCTGCTCAACCGTGATTGCATCAAACTCCGACTGCGGAGTATTGAGAAATGGTCCACCCGACGCGGTGAGCCAGATACGCTCCACTTCGTTCATTTGTCCGCCGCGGAGACATTGGTGAATAGCATTGTGCTCGCTGTCGATGGGAAGCAGCGGCTTCCCCTGACGAAGAGCTTCGGCGGTAATCAACTCGCCCGCAGCCACCAGACATTCCTTATTCGCCAAGCCCAGAATCTTTCCTGCGCGTACCGCTTCGTAGGTAGCTTCCAGACCGGCGACGCCTACGATGGCGCTCACCACAAAGTCCACTTCCGGGTGCGTCGCCACCTGTACCGCACCGGCGCTGCCATGCACTATTTCGATCCCACGCAGTTCTACGTCTTTCAGTCGAGCGCGCAGAGCGTCCGCATCGGCCTCGGCTGCCATGGAAATCACCCGCGGGCGCCAGCGCGATGCTTGCGCGAACGCGGCGTCAACATTCGATCCAGCCGCCAGCGCCACAATCTTAAAGCGTTCCGGGTACGACTCGGCCACGCTGAGCGTACTGCGGCCAATCGATCCCGTGGATCCAAGAATGGCGATTCGTTTCATGGTTAATGCGCGGTCGAAGCTGGGCGATAGAACAAAATGGGCACGAACTCTTATTTTACCTGCTTCGGCGCATGCTTGTTGAATAAGATCTGTTGAACATGCCGATTGAACAATCTTTATTGAACAGGGCTTGTTGGACGAGGACCGAGGCTCACTGCATGACACGCCACGCCGTATAAAACCACAGCACCGGGGCCGCGAAAAGCAGGGCATCGATGCGGTCGAACATGCCTCCGTGACCGGGAAGAATCGCGCCGGAATCTTTCACCCCCGCGCCTCGTTTGATTAGCGACTCCACCAGATCGCCGAGTTGGGCGGCGATATTGACAGCAATTGTGAGCAAAATAATGGGAACCATCGCCGGTTGCTCGAGTCCAAACAATCCATCGCGCCGCTCGATCAAGCCAAGTCGAAGCAACGCCGAGCTGATCGGAAGCGCGTACTGAAAGAGTAACCATCCAACGCTCACGCTGGCCACCAGCGAAGCCGCAGCGCCCTCCCAGGTTTTCTTGGGGCTGATGCGTGGCGACATTAAATGCCGTCCGATGGACTTACCGACGAAGTAGGCAAAAATGTCGCCGGCCCAAACCACCAGTAGCAAATAGAGCAGATAAAATGCGCCCGCCCACTGCTGCCGAAGCTGCACCAGCATTCCCATGGGCAGAGCGATGTAGGTGAAGGCGAAGACTGACGCCGCCGCTGCGGGATATCCGCTGCGGAGGTCGGACCTTCTCATCGCAATGGTGAGGGCCAGAAACGGCGCAATGGCCGCAGCGAATCCCAGGCTATACACAAAAATGGCAGTCGAGAGCAGGGGCTTGTCGTTGCCTACATTGAGAGCCAATAGTAAGAAAAACAGTCCGACAAAAACATAAGTCGGCAATCGCAGCGGCTGCACTCCATAAGATTCCGTCAGCTTAAGGAATTCATGGATGGTCAGCAAAGCAATAGTTGCGGCGAATACGGCTAGCACCGTCACCGGCGCGCGCAGAATAAGCGCCAGCACAATCGGAATCAGGACGACTGCGGTCGCGATACGTTTGAGCAAGGGAAGTTGTTGAGCCCTGGATGGCGGCGCTTTTACGATCTTTGCACGAACTCAGGAATTTAACCACAGAGGGCACAGAGAATTGTCTTTGCCGGTGTGTATCCAGTGATTAAGATTTTGCTTCCGCCGAAGAAGTCTGCATCTGGCCGTGCGCGTCGCCATGGTTTAATCCGCCATAGCGGCGTTCGCGCTTCTGATATTCCGCGATCCCTTCGAGCAAGTGCACACCGCGGAAATCTGGCCATAAGGTCGGCGTCACATAAATCTCGGCGTAGGCAAGCTGCCACAAAAGAAAATTGCTGAGCCGCATTTCGCCCGAAGTCCGTATGACCAGATCCGGGTCAGGAAGATGCTTCGTATACAGATGTCGGCCCACCATTTCCTCGTCGATTTCGAGATGATCGATGCCGCCGTTGTTCGCAGCGCCGTTCACGATCGCGCGAAACGCGTCCACCAGTTCGCTGCGCGCGCTGTAGTTCAGCGCCAGGGTGAGCACCATGCCCGAGTTTCGCTTGGTCGCTTCGCGGGCCCAGGCCATGCGCTCCTGCACATCTTCGGGTAGCTCATGCTGTCTACCAATGTATTCCAGGCGGATATTGTTCTTATTCAGAGTAGGAACTTCGGCTTTGAGGTAGCGGCTTAATAAGCCCATCAAGAAATGAACTTCGCTTTCCGGACGCTTCTTCCAATTCTCTTCGGAAAATGCGTACAGCGTAAGCGCGGGAATGCCGATGCGGGCCGCAGTCTCCACAGTGGAACGAACCGCGGTCACTCCAGATCGATGTCCGGCAACGCGCGGCAGATGGCGGCGCTTGGCCCAGCGGCCATTCCCATCCATAATGATCGCGATGTGCCTGGGGAGCCGTCCTCGATCGAGACGCCGGTAAATTTCGGTTTCCTTGCGGTCGAGCCCGTTGGGTACTTTGTCGTGCAAAGTGATCCTCACGAGGTGAGGCTACCACACCGGCAGGGCGCTGGCAATGACAAGCCAAGAACCGGATTTCCAGCCGATTTTGCCGCCATTTATTTCACTACCGGAGAGCTTCCATCCGCCGGCTTGTTTTCCTCGGCATGAATCTTGTCATCATCTTCCGCGTAGAAATAACGGTGCTGCGCGTCCGGATTCTTGGGGGTCATCGTAAGCACGAAGCTGTCGTCTTTGCCCTTGAAATTTGCCGTGTAGTCGCCACGATCGGGGTTGACCATGCGCTTGGTGAATGATCCGGAGTGAACCAATTCCGTCAGCGATGTGGCGAAGTGTCCATACTGCTTGTTGAAGCGGCGCTGGGCCCGCAGTACGACACGCATGTATGCCAGAGCTGCCGCTTCCGAGTCGGACCGGGCAGGGTCGCCCGGGAACTTGGGCTGGTAAGACGACTGACCGGACGAAGCCGGAGCGGCCGCGTCTTGCGAAAACGCTGAGGTAGCGGGTATTGCGACGAAAACCGCGACTAAGAGTGCGATCAGAAGGCTACCCGGTTGCAATGCTTTTCGTATCCGCATGGCTTTGCTGGAGGGTGTTGCTGGTTCGCCGGCTAAGAACGATAACAGACCGCGGGTACGGGGAAGGTTCACTGCCAAAGGACGATTCAAGCTCATTTTTCCATGTTACTCCCGTAATTTCACTTCAGTCATGTTCTCTTTGCTTCGCGTCGATTTATCAATATGCTGGATTAACGAATCTGACCCTACAGGGAAACCTATGAAAGCAGCAGTAGCTAAGAAACCAGTCATCCGAATCGCGGTGGTGGAAAGCGATCCACTGCGCTTTGTCGGCTTCCGCGCCTTGTTCGATTCAGAACCCGAATTCGAACTTATCTCGGCCGGACTTCCGGAGATCAGCACCCTGCCAGCGATTGATCTCATCCTGCTGGGAAACCGCTCCGGGCAAAACCTGTTTGACGTGATGGCTAGCCTTAAAGCTACGCGCCCGGACTTACGGATCATTGTGACCGGTTCCGGAATTGACGATGAGACAATCCTGAAAGCGATTGCATCCGGAGCCAAGGGATATGTTGACGAAGCGGCCACGCCTGCCGAATTCGCACAGGCGATTCGCATCGTGAATCAGGGATCGGTCTGGGCGCCGCGCAAGGTTTTGTCGATGTTTATTGAACGCGTATCTTCGGCACCGGGGCGGATTTTCCCTGCGGGCCGAGTGACGTTCACCGATCGCGAGAAAGAAGTGCTGGAAATGCTGGTTGCGGGCCGCTCCAACAAGGAGATTGGCGGACAGTTGGGTATCGAGGAGCGCACGGTAAAAGCTCATGTCGCAAAACTAATGCGGAAGGTCGGCGTACAAAACCGAATCGCTCTTTCGGTGCATGCCATTACGCATTCGCTGGTTGCAACAAAGTAAATTCTAACGAAGAGAAGTCGGGGAAAGACGGGCTGGGACTGGAGTTCGTAGCGTGCAGACCAACCTCAGTTACCTGAGGTCCCTTACCTTCGTAATCTTGTGCCGTTTTCGTCCCTGCCGCATACTCGCCTCACCTACCACAGAACCTGGGAGACGGGGTTGAGAATGGCGATTAGGGTCACCATTTTCAGCCCCGCATTTTTTTGCCGCCCCGCTTTTTTTCGTCGCTTCTTTAAAATCAGTAGTACCCCGTTCAGCCATATTGACCGCGGTCATCGCAAACATCATTTACAATCCAAGTAATCAAATCCCAGAACCTGCGGTGAGGACCAATGAAGAAATTTCTTTTGCTGACCCTGCTTGTATCGCTCTGCGGCTTTGCGGTTCCGGCGAATTGTCAAACCAGAGAGTCAAAGGCCGCTGATCGCGTGCAAGCCGCCGCGGACGTGTTGAATCAAATCGAGTCGGCCCCCGACTCCGGTATTCCGCGGACAATACTGGGCAGAGCGGAATGTGTGGCTGTGGTTCCCTCCATGTTGAATGGCGGATTCATCGTAGGCGCGAAATATGGCCGCGGGCTGGCCAGTTGCCGCACACCGAAGGGCTGGAGCGCTCCCGCATTTTTCATGACCGAAGGAGGAAGCGTCGGTTTTCAGATTGGCGGACAAGCGGTCGATCTGGTGATGCTAGTGATGAATAATGACGGCATGCAACATCTGCTATCCAGCAAGTTTTCGTTAGGTGCCGACGCGTCGGTTGCCGCGGGCCCGGTGGGCCGCGACGCCGCAGGCGATACGGATTGGAAAATGCGTGCTGAGGTATTGACCTATTCCCGTGCCCGGGGAGTGTTTGCCGGGGTCAGCCTGAATGGCGCCGTCGTAAAGCAGGACAAGGATTCGACACGAGAGTTCTACGGGCATATGGTCACGTTCCGGGCGGCCTTAACGGGCGAAATCGATCCGCCGCCAGCGGCGAACCCATTCCTTAGCGTCTTAGCGAACTGGGCGCAGGAAGCCGCGAAATAAGAACGCGCTGTCCGAGAACAGCCTCAGGATCAGTGCTGACCCCGCCGTTATGTAGGACCGAGCTGTGCTCACGCGCCGATCGGTATCGATTATCCACACATATTTTCATTGCCACGCCATGATTTTCCGCGTTTGACAAGCTGTTTTTGCGAGTGATACGGTCACGCTTCCCCGATGCGGCGCAAACTCGAATACGCAGCAGCCTGGCCCTTTATCAAACTCTTAGGTGTGCTGCCGCGCCCTGTTTCGCGTGCCCTTGCAATCAGCCTCGCTCAGCTTTTTTATCTCTTGCACTTCCGTTTGCGACAGGTAGGGATGCGCAATCTCGCCATGGTATTTCCGGAAAAAAGTAAGGCCGAGCGAAGGCGCATTTTGCGTGGAGTTTTCACTTCGTTAGGAAGGCAGCTGGCAGAGTTGTGCCAGTTTCCTCGCTATACGGCGGAGAATGTCGACCAAGTGGTTGTTTATGACGGCCTCGAAAATTACGAGGGAGCCTACGCTAGAGGGAAGGGAGTTTTGTTTCTGACGGCGCACTTCGGCGCCTGGGAGCTCTCGGCATTTGCCCATTCTCTGCATGGTCACTGGCTGCATGTCGTGATGCGGCCTATGGATAACGTGTATCTGGATCGTCTTCTTCAAAGCTACCGCACTATGCACGGCAACAAAACCGTCGCCAAGGATAATTTTGTGCGCGGTCTGTTGGCCGCGATGAAGGCGGGAGAAACTGTTGGCATTTTGATGGACACAAACATGACTCCGCCCCAAGGAGTATTCGTGGACTTTTTCGGCATTGCTGCCTGCACGGCCAGCGGGCTAGCCCGCATCGCTTTGCGAACAGACGCGGCTGTCGTTCCCGGTTTCACGATTTGGGATCCGGGATTGAAAAAGTACCGGCTGCGATTCGATCCAGCGCTGGAATTGATTCGCACCGGTCACCTGGAGGCCGACATCGTCGCGAACACGCAACTATTCACCAAGGTGATTGAGGACTATGTGCGGAGCCATCCCGACCAATGGTTGTGGGTGCATCGTCGCTGGAAGACGCGGCCAGAAGGGACTCCGCTGCTATATTGAACCTCGCGTCTCGCAGATCCAAAATTCCGCTCGGGCATTGCGCTCAGAAGTTTCCGCCGATAGTGCACATTCCGGTTGACCGCAAAGACAATCACCTCGGTAATGTGCGCGGCTGGCTCGTTTCATGACATGGTAGGTAGAGTGAAAAAATATCCGCAAATTGAGCAAGTCGGCTGGGACCGCGGCCGTGAGGGATACCTTGATTTGCCGCAGAAGCCGGTTTACGCGCCTATCGCGAAGCCCGCGCAAAAGCCGCAAGGCAAGGAACCTCTTCTCGCAATTTCCACCGAGGAGCGGCTGGGAAGTCTGATTGCCGCAGGCGGCATGATATGGGGCGCATACGCGGCGACCGTGCATTTCGCGGGAATTGTCAGCTTTGAATTAATTCCTCCCGGCCCTATCGAAGTGTGCGCCCTCGGAATTCTCGTTTGGTTACACGCGAAGTGGCGCCGTTCTACAAAAATAAACTGAGCGGTCTGCCGTACCCACGCAAATTCTCAAGACTCCGCCCGCCCTCAAACCTTTCCTTCCGGTAAAATTGAATCTTCCTATGGAAACCTTCGACCAAATCGCAGAACGCGAGCGCCAGTTTTTATTGCAGACCTATAACCGCTATCCCATTGTGCTTACTCGAGGCAAGGGCGTTTTTCTGTACGACATCGGCGACAAGCGGTACCTGGATTTTGTTTCAGGGCTTGGCGTGAACGCGCTGGGGCATGCCCATCCGCGCATCGTGAAAGCGATTCGAGAACAGGCTGCGAAACTGGTTCACGTGTCCAATTTGTATTACCACGAATATCAGGGCCCACTGGCGGAGAAGCTGTGCTCGCTTTCGGGATTGAATCGGGCGTTCTTTTCCAACAGCGGAACCGAAGCGATCGAAGGGTCGATCAAGCTGGCACGATTGGCTGGACATCGCGCGGGCGGCGAGTCGAAATCCCGATTAGTAGCATTGGATGGTTCCTACCACGGGCGCACCTTTGGCGCTTTGTCGCTTACTGGTCAGGCCAAGCACCGCAAGGGATTTGAGCCGCTGCTCGAAGACGTGACGTTTGTGAAACAGAACGATCTGGAAAGCTTGCGGGCGGCGGTGAACGACAATACCTGCGCCATTGTGCTGGAGCCGATCTTCGGCGAAGGCGGAATCTACGAATGCTCGGTTGAGTTTCTCCGAGAATGTCGCGCGCTGGCCGATCGTCACCGCGCCGCATTGATCTTTGACGAAATACAGTGCGGCTTAGGCCGCACCGGAACAATTTTCGCTTTCCAGAGTTTCGGCGTCACGCCAGACATCGTCGCTATTGCCAAGCCCATTGCGGCCGGACTTCCACTGGGCGCGTTCATTGCGAAAGAAGAATTTGCGACCGCGATTTCGCCCGGGCAGCACGGCACTACCTTCGGTGGAGGCCCGTTGGCTTGTCGCGTCGCTTTGGAATTCCTGGCGATTGTGCAGGAAGAAAAACTGCTCGAGAACGTCACCAAAGTCGGAGCTTATCTACAACAGCAGTTGGCGCAATTAGTGGAGAAGCGAGCGGCAGCGACGGGCGTTCGCGGACGCGGCTTTATCCAGGGAATTCAGCTGGAAATTCCGGCGCGGCCCATTGTCGATGAGGCACTAGCTGAGGGCGTGCTGTTCAACAGCACGCAAGACACAGTCGTGCGATTCCTGCCGCCATTCCTGATGGAAGAAAAACACATCGATAAAGGCATACGCGTGTTGAACAAACTGCTGGGAAAAAGACGGAAGGCGGCCTGAAAGTATTTTAGAGACGTTCAATGTAGGATGAACGCCGTGCCGGCTACTACGATTCCCACGACTCCCAGAAACATTCCCAGGTACCAAAAAATTCGCCGCCCGGAAAGAAGCGTAATTGAAGTGATCACCAGTCCTACTTCGAGGAAAACTTCGGCCAGATCAAATCGATCCGCACGATTTCTCTCGTGTTTAACTTCGGCTTCCATCTCGTTGGCCTTTTCCTCGATCCCCTTTTGTTCGTCTTTGTAGCGTGCCGCTTCTCCTGAATACTTTTCGCGCAACTTGGCCAGCGCGGCCGCGTCAGTGGTGCCTTCCACCGAGGTTAGATCGACAAAAAGCTCATCGGTATGCCGTCGAATATTCTTGGCCTGGTAAAACGCCCACTGATCGGACGACTTCGCCTGCAATACCACCTCTTCGGTGTGAGCGCGATGTCCGAGCAAGGTTACGACCGCGACAAGCACCGCGAGTACTGCCATGGTCAGGGAGATCGGCGCCAGACTGGGATCATGCTTGGCATGTTCGGCATGCTCCTGCAATTCATTCAGCTCTTCGGATTCCATTCGTCACTCTCCCATCACTTTGACGATGACTCTTTTATCACGCTGCCCGTCGAATTCCGCATAGAAAATCCGCTGCCATGTTCCCAGGTCGAGTTTACCCGCAGTAATCGGCACAATCACTTCATGGTGAATGAGCAGCGCCTTCAAGTGGGAGTCGCCATTGTCTTCGCCGGTCTCATGATGTTTGTATCCTTTGCGAAAAGGCGCCAAATGTTCCAGCCACTGGTCAATGTCTTCGATTAAGCCGCTTTCATTGTCGTTGACATATATGCCGGCCGTGATGTGCATGGCCGAAACCAAAACCATCCCTTCCTTCACTCCACTCTTGGCAACAATCTGTTCTACCTGCGGTGTGATGTGTACGTAGGCCCGATGCGTCTTGGTATGGAATTTCAAGTATTCGGTAAGTATTTTCATTTTCAAACCCCTTGGGTTTCAATGTCTGGGAAGGTTCAGCTGAAACTTTACCGCAGCACCTGTGAGACCTTGCCACTGGCGATGACGGCCGCAATGCGCGCGAGATCTGGGTACATCACGCGATCTTTATCCATCATGGGACACACCGACCGAATCGCTGCATACGCTCCCTGACCGCGCTTTGACGGTTTCAACGGCACCAGGAAGTCGATTGCCTGCGCCACAGCCATGGCCTCGATGGCCAACACGTTCCGCGTGTTATCGACGACGCGCTTTAGTTTGTTTGCAGCCGTCATTCCCATGGAGACGAAGTCTTCTTTATTTCCGGACGTCGTGATGGAATCAACCGATGCAGGATGAGCCAGGACTTTGTTTTCGCTCACAAGTGCCGCGGCGACGACTTGCGGCATCATGAAGCCGGAATTCAGGCCGGCCCCAGAAGCTAGAAATGGCGGCAAGCCCTCGCTGAGCGCGGGATTGACCAGGCGTTCGGTACGCCGCTCGCTGATTCCGGCGAGCGCACTCAGTGCGATCGCCAGAAAATCCAATGCAAACGCGAGTGGTTCGCCATGGAAGTTTCCACCGGAGATCACATCGCCTTCGGAGTTTCTTGCGTCGGTAATAAAAACCAGCGGATTATCGACCGCGGAATTTGCCTCCGTCTCAAAAATCTGGCGGCAATGGGCCAGCGTGTCGCGCACCGCACCATGCACTTGCGGGATGCACCGCAGGGAGTAAGCGTCCTGCACACGGCCGCAATCGCGATGTGACTCTCGGATCTCGCTGCCTTCCAGCATGCGCCGCAGGTTCGATGCAGACTTCAGTTGCCCAGCGTGGGGACGCGCCTGGTGAATGCGTTCGTCAAAAGCCGTATCCGTCCCCTTGAGCGCATCGCAACACAATCCGCCGAGCACGTCGGCGGTATCGACCAGAATGTCGGCAGCCAGCAAAGACAATGTGCCCACCGCCAGCATGGCCTGCGTTCCGTTAATGAGCGAGATAGTTTCTTTGGCCTCCAGCACCAGCGGCTTAATCTGTGCGCGCTTCAGTGCATCCGCGCTAGAAACGCGGGCGCCTTTTTCATCGAAGCATTCGCCTTCCCCAATCAGCGCCAGAGCCAGGTGAGCCAGCGGAGCAAGATCGCCGCTCGCGCCTACGCTGCCCTGCGACGGCACAACTGGGGTAACGCCACGGTTCAGCATTTCGCAAAGTGTGTCGATGACGATGGCCCGCACGCCGGAATGTCCTTTTGCCAGCGAATTCGCCCGCAACAACATCATGGCGCGAGTTTCCGAGATCGAAAGCGGCTCTCCGACTCCGATCGCGTGCGAGCGCACCAGGTTGACTTGCAGTTCGCGAATCTGATCGCCGGCAATGCGTACGTCGCTGAGCCTGCCCACGCCGGTGGTGATGGCATAGGCAACTTTGTTGCTGGCCACTATTTCATCGACGATTGAACGTGCTTGATTGACCAGTTGCCGCGCATCTGCAGACAGCAGGGCAGCGCGGCGAGGCTCGATTGCCGCTATTTCGCGAACGTCGTCGAGCGTCAGATCGCTGCCGTTAATGTGAAGGGCGTTCAAAATTCTCCGTGAAGGTCGCGGTCTTGTGGAATGTCGATTCTAAATTCTTGAGTTTACTGGACCATGGCCGCGCGAAAGGCGGTTAAATATTTTTCCGGCAGCGCCACAACTTGCATGTTTCTGTCGGTCACGATGTGCGTAGTCTCGCCCTCTGCCAACAACACCCGGTCGCTTACGCGTACGAGTTCGTAACTGAATACGATCACTGACTCGCGCACTTTCTTCAAGCGCGTTCTCACTACCACTTCCTCGTCGTAAAACACGGGCGCTCGGTATCGGCACTTGACGTCGGCCACCGCAATGAATCGCCCAGCTTCGCGTTCCATCTCACGATACGAGAATCCCATCTCACGCATCAGTTCCACCCGGCCAACCTCGAACCAGATCAGATGGTTCGCGTGATAGACCACACCCATCTGGTCAGTCTCCGCGTAGCGCACCCGGACGCGGGTTTCGTGAAATGCAGGAGAGTTGTTGGAGCTCATTTCCCGGTCCACACCGGTTTACGTTTTTCGAGGAACGACGAAATTCCTTCGCGGAAGTCCGCGGTGTTGCGGATCGCGGCATTCTCATGCACCGCCGCTTCGATCTGAAGGTCGAGCTCGGCGCGGGCATGATTGGTGAGTAATTGTTTGGTTGCCCGCAATGACGCGGGACTGTTTTCCATCAACAAAGTTGCCAGTTGGCGGGCGCGTATCATCAAATTCTCCGCCGGCACGATCTCGCCGATTAATCCCATGCGGAGTGCTTCCTCCGCGCTGAAAATTCTTCCCGTCAGCAGCAGATCGCGAGCCTGCTTTTCGCCCACCTGCCGCAATAGAAATGTCGAAACAATTGCAGGAACAAACCCGATGCGCACTTCCGTATAGCCAAATTTCGCGTCAGGAACCCCCAGCGTGAAATCGCATAAGAACGCCAACCCCGTTCCGCCTGCGATGGCCGGGCCATTCACGGCGGCGATAGTTACCTTCGGAAACTCGTAGAGCGCGCGGAACAACCTCACCATGGTCTGAGAGTCTTGCAGGTTCTGTTCCGTTGAACGACCCAGAAGCGACTTCAGATTTTCCAAATCCATTCCCGAACAAAAGGCCTTGCCCGCGCCGGTCAAAATTAAAACGATCGCCTCAGATTTGTCGACCTGCTCCAGCGCCCGCAGCAAATCGTCAATCAATTCGAAGCTGATTGCGTTACGCTTTTCCGGGCGGTTCAACGTGATCGTGGCCACGCCGCCGTCATACGCGAGTTGTAGTGTCTTGTAGCTCATGCCTGAACTTGCCACGGATCTCACGGATTCTCACGGATCACCGGCAAACTCTTCTTGTCCTATCCGTGAAATCTGTGTAAATCCGTGGCGCATTAATCCGCCGCGTGCGAACTGGAGAACCTGGCCCCAATACCCGCTGTCGCCTTCAAGAGCGAATCCAATGGTTTTAATTGCGGCAAAGTCGCTCCACGCGCTGAGAGTGTCTCAATCACTTTCTCCGTCGGAATGTTACCAACCAAAGCGTCCTGCGCGAAAGGACAGCCACCAAGTCCGCCCAAAGCAGAATCAAAGCGACGGCAGCCCGCTTCATACGCAGCCAAAATTTTCCCCTCCGCTTGCTCGGGCCGGCTGTGCAAGTGCACCCCAATCTCCAGATAATCGTACTTGGCCATCACCGCACCGACGACATCTTTTACTTGCTGCGGGCTCGCCATGCCCACAGTGTCAGCCAGCGAGATCATCCGCAGATTGTCGACCTCCATCAGTGAGATGGCCTCGATGACCTCGTCGGGATTCCAAAGGTCGCCATACGGATTGCCGAACGCCATCGAAATATAAACCACGACGTCGAGTCCCGCCTCGTCTGCTTTGTTCTGAATCTTCTCCAATTCTTCGAGCGCGTTCTCGGGCGATTGATTCTGATTCTTGCGCAAAAATGTTTCTGAAATCGAATACGGAAATCCGAGCGTCGAAACGGCCTTCGTTTTAATCGCCCGCTCCGCGCCCCTTTCATTGACTACAATCCCGATAATCTCGACATCGTCGGGTGGATCGAGTTCTTTCAGAACCTCTTCCGAGTCCGCCATCTGCGGCACCGCCTTCGGCGAGACGAACGATACGGCATCAATGTGCTTGAACCCCACGCTAATCAATGCCTTCAGATAATCAGTCTTCAAGTCGGCGGGAATTATCCCAGGCAGCCCCTGCCAGGCATCGCGTGGACATTCAATCAGTTTGACGGTTGCACTCATACGAAGATCTTGGCCACGGATCGACACTGATTTACGCGGATTTTTCAAAGCGTATCGCGTGACCCGTGTTGATCCGCGTGTATCCGTGGCGACGGATCATGTTTGCAGAACTCCCACCTTGAACTCGGCCACGTCCGGATTCAGCGCCGCGGCTTCCAATGCCTGCGTGATCGCCTCCCGCGTTTCAATGGGATCGATAATTTTGTCGATCCAGAGCCGAGCGGCGCCGTAGCGCGGGTCGGTCTGGTCGTCATACGTGCGCTTTATCGACTCGTACAGTTCTTTTCTTTCTTCCTCGCTCAGCTTTTTGCCCCCCCGCTCTAATTGCTTCACTTTAATTTCAACCAGCGTTCCCGCAGCCGAGTCACCGCTCATGACTGCGTAACGCGCCGTTGGCCAAGCAAAAACAAAACGCGGATCGTACGCTTTTCCACACATTGCGTAATGCCCGGCGCCGAACGATCCCCCCACAATAATTGTAATTTTCGGCACCACGGAATTTGAAACCGCATTCACCATCTTCGCCCCGGCCTTGATAATGCCGCTCCATTCGGCATCGCGCCCCACCATGAATCCATTTACGTCGTGAAAGAAGATCAGCGGAATCAGATTCTGATTGCAGTCCATGATGAAACGCGCAGCCTTCTCTGCGGATTCCGTATAGATCACGCCTCCGAACTCGACTCGCTTGCGGCCTTCGTGATCAGTCTGCTGCGCGTGCAGTTTCTGATTGGCCACGATTCCTACCGCGAATCCACCAATGCGGGCATAGCCGCAAATAAGAGTTTTTCCGTACTCCGGCTTGTACTCGTCAAAGCGGCTGCCGTCGAGCACGCGCGCGAGAATCTCTTTCATGTCGTAGGGCCGCGCTGCCGACGAATCATAGATTCCATAAATTTCTTCGGCGGCTAATTCCGGAGCAACGGGCTTTTTGCGATCCCACGGAGAAAGCCGCCGGTATCCCCACTTCTCGACGATCGAACGAATCCGCGCAATGCAAGCTTCGTCGTCCGGTTCACGGAAGTCGACGGTACCGCTGATGGCCGAGTGCATCGCCGCGCCGCCCAACTCCTCAGACGAAACTTTCTGTCCGATTGCGGCTTGCACTAATGCCGGCCCAGCGAGAAATAAGTCCGCTGCCATCGGTCATCAGAACGTGATCACACATTACCGGCAGATAGCCGCCACCGGCGACGCACATGCCCATGATCGCGGCAATCTGCGGAATGCCCATCGCTGACATCACGGCGTTGTTGCGAAACACGCGGCCGAAATCGTCCGTATCCGGAAACACATCTTCCTGTAACGGCAAAAAAACTCCCGCCGAGTCGACCAGGTAAACCGTTGGAATGCGATTTTCAATGGCAATGTTCTGCGCTCGAATCACCTTCTTCGAGGTCATGGGAAAAAATGCGCCGGCCTTTACGGTGGCGTCATTTGCGATAATCATGACCATCCGGCTCTCGATGCGGGCCATTCCGGTGATCACGCCCGCTGCCGGCGCGCCACCCCACTCTTCGTACATCCCGTACGCAGTGTAGAGGCCGAGTTCGAAAAAAGTGTCCGGATCGGCCAGCAGCGCGATGCGCTCGCGCGCGGTCAAACGCCCCTTGGCATGCTGGTTTTCGACGGCTTTGCTGCCTCCGCCCTCACAAATCTTCTCGCCCTCATTGCGTATTTGCGACATGAGGTCGGCCAGAAAGCGCATGTTCGCTTCATATCGCGCCGAAGTGGGATCGATCTTGGTGGTCAGCACGTTCGCCGGTGTGGAAGAGTTCGCGCTGATAGATTCGTTACGGTCTGCCATGAGTCAAAAAATGAAGATATGGACTGATTACGGTATACCACGCGGGCAAGCTACGCAATGCAGTCACGCCTGGACTTCATCAAGAAGGACTTCATCAACCAGGCCTTCATCAAACAAGGCCTTCGCCGAAAGCTCAAAACAAATCTATTCGCCCCGCTCTACCCATTCGGCCAGTCGGCAGCCGTCTTCTTCCAGCAGAAACGTGCCCACGCCAAAACATTCGCCCACGATGCGGTGTGATTCGGGATCGCGGGCGGCGCGCGTGATCCATTGCTGACCGACGCGGTACTGCGCGGAGGTAAACCATTTCTGCGGCAAGACTTCGACCAATCCCGCTTGCGGATAGAAAACGAAAAGAGCAAATGCAGGATCGTCGGGCGACATGGCCTTGTAGCTCGTCGGCACGATCAGTTCGTCTATGCTAGCCAGTTCCGCGGGTGCTTCGATCTTATTCATTCCTGGAGCAAGTGTAAGCGGCACCTCGAAATCGGCAATCGGAGCTGTCGCCGAGTAAATGCGGTCCGCCGATGGTTTGAACCAGCCAGCGACTTCCGCCAGATCGAATGATTTCAATTGGTCCGGATCGAAGCACGTCAGACGAATGTTGCGTCCCTCAGGGCACCAGATGCCGATGAAATGAGGAGACACCAGGAATGGGCGGCAGTATGTGTTTAGCGCCAGAAGGGCTTTCTCCGGTTCCTGTTCAAGACCGAGCGTGACCAGATGAGCGATTGGACCCTGGTCGCCATGATGGCTCCAAACAAAACGCTGTCCGGACACGGATGGAACAACGGGAAAAGTTTTCCAATACCAGGGAGCCGGGCCGACGGTTTTCGCGAGGATCTCTCGCGCGCGGGAAGCGGTGATTCCAGGCATTAGCCGGCCGCCGGCACGCCGGGTCCCGCGACGTGCGTGCGAATGAATTGAACGATGTCGTCCATGGTAGTGCCCGGTTGGAAAATCGCGGCTACGCCAATCTTTTTCAATCCATCAATATCCTGGTTGGGAATGATGCCGCCGACAACTACGATCACGTCATCCATCTTGTTCTGCTTCAGCAGGTCCATCACGCGCGGCACAATGGCATTATGCGCGCCCGAAAGAATTGACAGGCCTATCACTTGCACATCTTCTTGCAGCGCGGCGGTGACAATCATTTCCGGAGTCTGCCGCAGGCCGGTGTAAATCACTTCCATCCCCGCGTCGCGCAAGGCGCGGGCAATGACTTTAGCGCCACGATCGTGCCCGTCGAGTCCAGGCTTTGCCACCAGCACGCGGATTTTTGTCTCAGCCATCGAGAACCATTTAACCACAGAGGGCACAGGGGTTCACAGAGGCAGGCGAGAACAACAAGCTTTCCTCTGTGTTCCCCTGTGTCCTCTGTGGTTAAAAGGTTTTGCACAGCTGGACGGGAACTCAACGTTCACAGATCACAGAAGTTCCCGGTGCGATCATGCTAGGAGTGTTCGACATGGCCACCTCGACAGTTATCACTGCCCCGCGCGTCAATCGAATCACAGGCGCTGTGATCTCGGCCGCGATGAAGGTTCATTCGCATCTTGGTCCCGGGCTGCTTGAGAGCGCTTATGAGGCATGCCTTGCCCACGAACTGCGCAAGCAGGGCATCCGAGTGGCACAACAAGTAGGGCTGCCAGTGATTTATGACGGTGAGCGCATCGATCTTGGCTACCGCATTGATCTAATCGTTGAAGATATCGTTATTGTCGAAATCAAGAGCGTTGAAGCCATAAACCCGGTTCACCAGGCGCAATTGCTGTCCTATATCCGACTCAGCGGACGCAACGTCGGACTGCTAATCAATTTTCATGTCGCTCACTTGCGCGACGGTATCAAGCGCATGGTCGATGGTCAAGATTGGGAAAAGTGAGTTCTCTGTGCTTCGCTGTGTCCTCCGTGGTTAAAGGGTCTTGATGTCCAAACTTCTCCACATATACCAGCAAGCCACGCTCCGGTAGGGCGCCCAGGCTTTCGCAATTTTTTCCATGTCTTTCGGTTTGGGCAGCTTGCGCTTCTTGTAGTGTTTCTTGATCGCTACCTGCACGCCGTAGTCGCCCGTGGGCAGGACATCTGGACGCCGCAAAGAAAAGATCAGAAACATGTGTGCGGTCCACACGCCGACACCCTTCACCTGCGTTAGATGTTCGATGACTTTCGCGTCCGTCAGTTCGTGGATGCGCGAAAAATCGAGCACCCCAGCGGCCGTCTTCGCGGCCAGATCTTTGAGATAACTCGATTTCTGCTTCGACAGCCCCGCGCTTCGCAGTTGCTCATCCGTCAACCTGAGAATTCCCTCCGGAGTGAGGGGCTCGCCCGCGAGCGCCGCGAAGCGATCAAAAATTTTCACTGCTGCCTTGCCGTTTAGTTGTTGGTAGACAATCGCCTCGGCAAGACTGCTGAACTCCGGCAGCCCGTACTCCATGCGGCAGGTCCCAACGCGCTCGATGATGGCGCGCAGCACCGGGTCGCACTTCTTGAGGTGAAGAATAGCCTTTCGCATGACCTACTACGTCTACCACAAAAAAACAGTCATTAGCGAACAAAAAACGAATCTTCGAAAAAGAACGTCTACTGCCCTCGTTTTACTGCAATCCCCAGGACTTCATACCTTCCGCCGCGCAATAGAGTCGCCGCTCCGATAAATGCGCGCGCCGGGTAATTCCCGTGGAAATAAGTTTTGTAAACGGTGTTGAAAGTTTCGTACAGCTTCAAGTCGGTGCAAAAGACCTGAATGGAGACGACATCGTCCATGGTCATTCCTGCGGATTCCACCGTCTGTTTGATTCCGTCCATTGCGATGCGAGCTTCGTCCTCGGGGCTGGCAGGTGGTGCGCCGGTTTTGGCATCGAGGCCAATGTGTCCGGCAATATAGAGAGTGTTTCCGACGAGCACGCCATCGCTGAATGGCAGAGCCTTCATGTCGCCGGCACGCGGAGTTACGATGTACTTCCGGTCTGCCGCGCCCGCAGCAACGCATGATAAAAGCAGTAACATCCCCACCACAATATTCAGTTTCATATTTTCTCCTAACGAATTTTCGTAGAGTAGTCGCAAAAGTCATTTCATCGAGAGCAACGAACAGTCGACGATAAGCTCGCTTCGCCGCAATTCAAGCGGCTTTGTGTTCACCTCGTCGGAAATTCTCGATGAGATGTTCAGATGTGCGCAGAGAAAAGGCCAGAATGCTTATGGTCGTGGTCTTATCGGTGCAATTCAGAAATACACTGGCGTCGCACACATACAAGTTTGGAACATCATGCGTCTGCCCAAAGCGGTTCGTCACAAACCCTTTGGGATCATTTCCCATGCGGCACGTGCCGGTCTCATGCAGACTCCACCCCGGAATCTCGGGATTCTGACCTGAACCCTCGAGCACACCGCCGGCTGCGCGCAACACCTCGGCGCACACTTGCTTCGAGTTCTCCCACATCTTCAGCACATTTTCGTCCCACTCGAAATGCATGCGCGCCACGGGAATTCCGTACGGATCTTTTACCTCGGGATCGAGATCCATGAAATTCGTATCTGACCGCAGCGAAGGCGCTTGAATGCCGAAGCTGACCGGGGAAGGATATCGCCGCTTGATTTCGCGCTTAAACGAAGAGCCGAAGCCATCGAGATCGTTGGCGAACCAGGGAAACTCTTCGCACCCGCCATCCGGATAAACCGAATATCCACGAATGAATTTCTCTTCGTGCGGATCTTTCAGATTCTGCCAGCGCGGCATCCACGCGATCGTGCTGTCGGCAACGTGGTCGGGAAAACTTGGTTGCCCCACCAGTTGCGGCAGATATCCGCGCGCCGACTCGCCATAAAGATGATCGCAAAGGTTGCGCCCCAACTGTCCGCTGGAATTCGCAATTCCGTTCGGCCAATAACGCGACTTCGAGTTCAGCATAATGCGCGCCGATTCGATGCAAGACGCAGCCACCACCACTGCGCGCCCGTATACCTCGACTTCCTGCCTGGTTTTGCGGTCGATGTAAGCCACTCCCGCGGCGTGCCCGTTCTCATCCACCAGAACATTTTTCGCCAGCGCATTGGTGCGTAAGTCTAGATTCTTCGTTGCCTCCGCCTTGGGCAGCAGGAAATAGGGCGTCGAGAAAAACGCGCCCACATCGCATCCAGTGGTACACTCTCCGCAAAAATGGCATGCGGGATGTCCCTCATGCGGCTGCGTCAACTGCGCACAACGATCCGGCAGATAGGGGATGCCAACCTTCTTGCAACCAGCCTGCAGAATGAAATCGAGACAGCGGAAATTGAACGGCGGTAAATACGAACCATCCGGATTACTCGGCCGGTTCTGCACCGTGCTGGCCACGCCAATCATCTTCTCCACGCGCGTGTAGAACGGACTGATCTCTTCATAAGCGACGGGCCAGTCCACGTCGTAGCCATCGCGCGACGCTGCGCGCAAATCAATGTCGCCGAAACGCGCGGAACTGCGTCCCCAGAAATTCGTTTTGCCTCCGACCGCATTGCAGCGCGGCCACATCCATTTCGTCCCGGGCGCAACCGTGAAAGGAATCTCATGGTCCCACGCCGCCTTGGTGTACTCGTTGTCCATGTAGCCGAACGATTCGCTGCGCCGTTTAGGATCGTCGAGGCCGCGAAACTTCATGTCCCATGGCATGCGGTGGTAGCGGAAATCCTTTTCCGGATCGAGCCTGCGTCCGGCATTGATCGCGCACACTTTCAGCCCAGCTTCGCAGAGCGTTTTGATCGTCATTCCGCCGCCCGCGCCGGTTCCGATCACGATCACATCGTAGATTTGCTTTGCCATGGTTTCTTAAAAGTGAATCGTCGTTGGTCGTTCGTCTTTAGTCGTTAGCTCGATCGTTCAGTCTTAACCGGGAGTCCAGGGCCGTTGGGGTTGCCAACGACCAACGACCAAAGACCAACGACGAATCTCATTCGGAATGAGCCTGCGCCACATGCGCATGCTCGGGATCGTCATGATGCGGACACTCCGGCGACTCGGCGTAGAACTTCAGAGCCGGATTATCCAGTTCTTTGTATCCGATTTCGCTGGTGTAGAAACCCGTCACCGTGTATTCGCGCATCGTGCGAAAGAATTGGCGTCCCGTCTCTTCACCGGGCCGCGCTTTATCTTTGAAGCCCAAGGGTTCCAGTAGGGAAGTTTGCAGTTCCGGCGTGAGCTGCACAAATCGCTTGCCATTCACGTCTTCAGAATGCGCATTCAACCAAGCCAGGCCCATGCGAAACTCGTATTGAACCTCGGGATCGCTCGATACCATGAAATCAATAAACTCCGCCACGCCCGCTTCTTTTGCGCCGGGCGTCGCGTCGCTGGGAATGATGATTTCAGTTAGGCGCTCAACCGCGAAATACTCATCCGCCGTAAAGAATTGCGGATGATACATCGCGGGCTTGATTTGCAACGCCGCGTTGCCGACATGCCCGCAGGCGAATGTCCACTTGCTGAATCCCGGAAAATGCGCAGCCGCCGCTGCCGTTCCTAGAATGCGCAACACTTCCCGGCGTCGAATGCCTTGTCCTGCCATGGTTTTTTATCCGAAACACTCTAACTAGCTTGTCATTCCGAGCGAAGCGAGGAATCTGCTTCTGACTTACGAAAGAAATTCCACCGTCTTTTCTACTAATTCAGCCGTAGGTTTGTAAGGATCGCCCGGGGCGTCATATTCAATCGAGCAATATCCCTTGTATCCGTGCTTTTTCAGAATGGCGAAAGTGCGTGCCAGATCTACGTGCGTGGGTTTGCCCTGTTCATCGACCTCGCCATCCTTCACGTGGCAGATTCCGTAGGCATGCGCGAACATCGCGTCCATGGCGCGATAGTTGTAATCGTCGTCATGCGTATTGAGCGTGTTTCCAAAATCCGGCAGCGCCCGCAGCCACGGGCTGTTCACCTTCTCAATCACCTGCACAATAAAGAACGGATCCTCGCTCACGGCGTCGTCATTTTCCAGGTGGACAACGACATTTTTCTTCGCGCCGTATTCCGCCACGCGCACCAGTGTATCGGCAGCACGGCCTATGTCCGGCTTCACATCCTTGGCGCCTTGAACGTGCGTGCGAATGCTGGGCGAACCGAGAGCCGCGCCAACATCGACCCACTTCTTGCTCGATGCTACAGCCGCTTCACGCTCGGCTGCGTCTGGCGAATACTGGCTGTGCTCCTCATCCACTGCGATGTCGACGACCGCGGAATGTGCCTTCTCCACGGCGGAACGGAACTGTTCAAGGTATTTCGGGTCAGTCGAAGGAAATACGCGACTCCACGGTTCGATTTTGTGGACGTTAAACTTATCCGCTACATGAGCGGCAAAATCCTTGAGTTCGATTTGCCGAGAGGTTGGCGTTGTGCTTGGAGTTTTGCCATCCCAACCCATCCAGCCGGAAAGAAATTCGCGAAAGGGATAAGCCGCGACCGAGACTCGCTCACGCGGAGCCGTCGGAAACTTCACATGCGGCGCTGCTCCTCCGCCTGCCCTTGCAAACCGAGGCAAAAGCAACGCCCCCGCGGCAGCGCCGGTGCACTGCCCGATAAATCTTCTCCTGCTGCTCGCCTTCATGCGCGCCAGTGTAACAGAGACTCATCGGAGCGCGTGCGGGGCCGAACATCGCGTCGATGCGAGCAGGCTACCGATTCGCGGGATTGCCGCCTTCCAACTCCACCCTGGGCCATCCCTTCACCCACGCGACTGTCGAAATCTGAAGGAAGGCGTGCCCGGTTGTGCCATCGTAGGCGTGATAGACGATGATGTCTCCGTCTTTTTGTTGCAGGAGCGACTCTCCACCGGGACCGATCCAACGACTGTTGGCGAGCAGCAAAGGAGTGCCGCCTCCTTCGAGCATCGGCGTGCCACTCGCGTCCACGTAGGGTCCGGTAACGCTGCGAGATCGTCCAACCATGGTTTTGTAGTTGCTCTTCGTTCCGCGGCAACACAGATCCCAGGAAACAAACAAATAAAAATAATCGCCATGATGAATGATGAAGGGCGCCTCCACGGCTTGCCAATCGCCGGGCAGACCGGGCGGATTCGGCGGAGGATTTTCCGGACGTTTGCGGCTGGCCAAAGAATACAGCTTGGTGTCCGTGGCAGAGAGTAGTCCCGTCTTGCGATCGATCTGGCGCATCTTGATGCCAGACCAGAAACTTCCGAAAGCCAGCCAGGGCTGCCCCTTTTCGTCGATCACAAGATTGGGATCGATGGCATTGAAATCGTCTTCGGCACGAGAGCGCAGGACGAGTCCGTGATCGACCCAGTGAAAGTCGGGGCTGGATGGATTGAGAGTCTTGTTGGTGAGAAGAGCAATTCCGGAGGTATTCTTACCGAAAACCGAAAACGCGTAGTAAAGATGAAACTCTCCGTCGAAGTAGGAAATATCGGGAGCCCAGAGTTCCTTGGTGGCAGGACTCTGCTGCGTGATCCAGTCGGGAATCTTTTCGAAAACCGAACCGCACAGGCGCCAATGGTGGAGATCCTGAGAACAACGGATGGGGAGTTCTCCTTTTCGGTTCGGTCCATTCGCCGTTCCAAACAAATACCAGGTATCGCCATCCTTGGCGATGGAAGGATCGTGGGTATATTCGACGTCGCCTTCGAGCTTTAGCGCTTGCGGAGTTTGAGCCGCGAGGTTTTCCACGGCGACAAAAGCGACTGCGACCCAGCCCAGAGCCAAACAGAGCACGATAGATAGTACGGGCGTTTTGGCAAGCAAACGACCACGCGAGCGGGCAACGGGACGGCTCTCTTGCGAACTCGTCAGCAAACGTTTACATGTGCTTTCCATAGCGTCTCGTTCCTTTCAGAATCCATCCGCCATGTGGTGGTAGACGTCATTCCAGCGAAGTTCTTTTTGAAAGTTGGCGATGGTGGTGGAGTTGTCGATGAGCAAATATTCGATGCCCGCCATATCGGCGAAAGACTCCAGGTGTTCGGACTTGAGGGCGCGGCTGAGAGCGGTGTGATGGGACCCGCCGGCGAGAATCCAGGCGGTCGCAGCGATCTTAAGATTGGGCTCGGGAAGCCAGACTCCGCGCGCGACCGGCAGTTTGGGAAGGTCGTGCTCGGGCCGGATCAGGTTCACCTGATTGACGATTAATCGAAATCGACTTCCTAGATCAACCACGGTTGCGTTAACCGCCTTTCCAGCGGCAGCGGTGAAGACGAGGCGGACAGGATCTGCTTTTCCTCCGATCGATAACGGATGAATTTCTGCGGAAGGCTTTTCGTCAGTGATGGAGGGACATACCTCGAGCATGTGCGCGCCGAGGACTTGCCCAGCCCCCTTGAGGTGATAAGTGTAATCCTCCATGAATGAAGAGCCACCGCTAAGACCTCGGCCCATGACCTTGACTGCGCGCACCAGAGCTGCAGTCTTCCAATCTCCCTCCGCCCCAAAGCCGTAGCCATCCGCCATCAGACGCTGCACCGCAATTCCGGGAAGTTGCGGAAGGCCATGCAAGTCTTCGAAAGTGTCGGTGAAAGCGTGCGCTCCGGTGTGCTCGAGAAAGCGCCGCAAGCCAATCTCGATTCGAGCCGCATCCTGAAAGGATTTACGATGGCAACCGCCTTCGCGCAGGGAATCGCTGACGCGATACGATTCGTCGTACTCGTTGGTAAGCTTGTTCACATCCGCATTTGGTACTTGCTGAATGAACTGGGCGAGATCTCCCACGCCGTACCCATTCACGGCATAGCACAGCTTGATTTCAGCACTGACCTTGTTGCCTTCCGTGACCGCGACATTTCGCATGTTGTCGCCAAAGCGGACGACCTTCAGTCGTTGCGCATCGTGCCATGCACAGGCAGCGCGGAGCCATGCGCCGGTCTCCGCCTGCACCTCAGCATCCTGCCAGAAGCCAACCACGATTTTCCGCTTCAAACGCATGCGGGCCCCGATGAAACCGAACTCCCGATCGCCATGAGCGGATTGGTTCAGATTCATGAAGTCCATATCGATGGTGGTCCAGGGCAATTCCTGATTGAATTGCGTGTGCAGATGAAGCAGAGGGCGGTCGAGTGAGCGAAGGCCGGCGATCCACATGCGGGCGGGGGAAAAGGTGTGCATCCACGCGATTAGAGCGACACATTTTCCGGAACTGTTGGCTTCGAGGCACAACTGCTGAATGGACTCGCTGCCGGTCATCACCGGCTTAGGCAGAATCTTCACGGGTATCTCAGAAGAGGCGGCGAGCACCTTGGCAATCGTTTCAGCGTGATGTTGCACAGTCTTGAGCACATCGGGTCCGTACAGATGCTGGCTCCCGGTGACGAACCATGCTTCCAGATCTCCAAAGTGGACCATTACGGTTCTCCTGCGCGTGCCATGATGGTGACTCAAAGCGGCATTATCAATCGGCGCTCGAATCGCATGAGCAAACGTTTGCCAAGATTGTACCCTAAGAGTTCTGGGATGCAACGGAAGTGTTGTCAGGCGGCGCTGCTCTGTTAAAATGCTGCTTCGCTGGCAGAGATTCTTTTCTCGTTTTCCAATGGACATCAGAGAAATTGCGCGGAGAGCGAAGGTTTCGACCGCGACCGTGTCGCGGGCCATCAACCGGATTCCGACGGTCGACCCCCAACTTTCCAAACGGGTTTGGAAAGTCGTGGACGAACTGGGCTACTACCCTAATACCCAGGCCAGAGCTCTGGTTTCAGGCCGCAGCCGGATCTTTGGTCTGATCGTTTCGGAGATCACCAATCCTTTTTTCCCCGAGATCGTACAGACCTTCGAAGATCTGGCGGTGGAGAACAACTACGAAATCCTGATTACGTCGACGGTGCACGATCCCAAGAGGATGGAAATTTCGGTGCGCCGGATGATTGAGCGGCGGGTGGATGGCGTCGCCATCCTGACCTTCGGCATGGAAGACTCGCTGATCGAGCACCTGCGGTTTCGGAAAGTGCCGTTGGTGTTTGTTGACGTCGGGCCGGACGCTCCGCTGGTGGCCAACATTCGAATCGATTATCAGAACGGGATCCGGCAAGCGGTGCAGCACCTGGCAGCGCTGCGGCACAAGCGGATTGCATTTGTCACCGGCCCCTTGCACTTGAAATCAGCTTTGGCCAGAAAAACGGCGTTCGAGCGAGCGATGGATGAAATTGGCCTGCCGTCGGATGTGATCATAGAGGGAGATCACACGTTGGAGGGCGGCAAGGCTGCGCTAATCAAGCTGATGGATTTGCGCCCCCGTGCGACCGCAGTTCTGTGCTCGAACGATATGACTGCGATTGGCGTGATTCGCGAGGCCTACGATCTCGATTTGTCCGTCCCGGAGGAGCTTTCCGTTATCGGCTTCGATGACATCCGCCTGGCGCAATTTACCACGCCGCCGTTGACCACGGTGCAGATGTCACAGCATGAACTGGCCAAGCTCGCGTTTCAGGCGTTGATCAGCAAGGTGGGTGCGGACGCACCCAACCATCGAGTCGAATACAAATTAGTAACCAGTCTCATCTTGCGGGACTCCACCGCATTGGCGCCGACGATGGGCGAGCGCAAGAAGCCTTCTCGATAGAGTTGCACTCTACGGTGGCTCGAAATCGCGCAAAACACTACTCGTTCTCTGGCGCTTCCGGAAGCGAATAAAAGACAATCTCCTCGCTCTCCAGAATCGCCAGGTGACGACTGTCGGGTGACAACGCGAAGGTTTGCACGGTGGGCAAGGGATCTGCAACGGTCACGCTTGTTACCTTCTTCCCATTTTCAACGCGGTAGACGCTGACGTGCATGGATCTCAGATCCGAAGAATGAAAAGGAGAAGAGTCGTCCATGGCCTTGGTAAGTTCATCCATGCCAACCGCGAAGAAGTGGCTGCCGTCGGTTCCGCTGGCGGTGTGACTCTTTTCTGTGGACTGAGACTCTCCCTTTAAAACCAGTTTGCCATCCGGACGCAGCATTCGAAACCACTTGCCGTTACCCAGACGGTCGCATCCGGTAAGGAAGAGTAGATTGGGCGGCACACTCGCCGCCTCCGGCCGGCAGGTGGATGACACCTGCGTCAGGATGCGGCGCTGACCTGTCCAGGTGTATTCGGCGATTCGCCAGCGATTCTTCCCGATCATGGGGATGCGGATCTCGCCCCCGTTCGATAAGACCGGCGGCACATCGCGGGAGGATCGCATTACGCTGGCCAGCAGGTGAAAATTTGAATCGAGCACTTTCACTTCGACGTCTTCTTCCGGTTCGCGGTCTTCGGCGTCGCGAAGTTCGCGATGGATGGCTTCGGTGTGCCGCTCGTGAACAATACCGGCGGCCAGGAATGATCCCGAGGGAGCCACGGCGACAAAGGCAAGTGGTCCGTTGAGAGACAGCTTCTGCTCCACTTTTAAGTTGAGATCGTATAGTCGAAGTTCCCCACCCACATGAACCAAAACGTGGTCGGTGCCCATCGCCCAGAGATACTGGCGAGCGTCGTGGATTCGCCAATCGACCGTTCGCAAAACCTTCATCGTGGAGAGATCGATCAGTACGGCCCGCACCTGGTGAAGTTTGGGCAAGGGCATGTCGGCGGTGACGCGCGGCACTAACACATGCGGGTTAAAGGTAAATAGCAGTCTGTTTGAACTGACATAAGAAACGGTGTAGGCGTGATCAAGGTCATACATAGCTTGATCTGCGGAGGCGGTGAAGCCAAGCGGTCCAACTGGCAAAGTGAAGTCCGCGGTCTTGGAGTTGGTATCCGGCTGGCTGGCACTGAGCGCAAGATTGCAGGCGGGTGGGACGCAAACTTCGGCGTCGTCGGCGGCTTCGGAATCGCTGGAAGGATTTGGAGATGCAGACGCTGTGTCGTGCGAAGAGTCGGCTGGGCTCGAGAGCGCCACTGGAGCTGTCACGCTCGCGACTAGGACAAGCCTGGAACCAGATTCAAGCCGCAGGTTGTGCTTGCCCGAAGTCAATACAGAGCTCCCGTCGGGACCGCTGCCGACGGCTAACTTCACATCCCCGAGGCCAATCACCTGGCCCGGCATAACGAGCTGAGGCGGCTTGTTGCGGGAAGGTTCGAGGATTACGGTTTGCGCCGCGGCCTGCAAGCTTCTCATGCCGCCTCCGTAGCCTTCACCAAGGCTTAACCCCACGGCTTCATTCAGCGGTTGGTTCTCCTGACCTCCGAACAGGCTCGATCCGCGGTTTGGATCGGGCGCAAGCAGGGCTGCAACCGTGAGCGGAAGCGGTTTCATGTCCCGTCCGCCGCATTGGCCGCTGTCGAATAGAAGAGCGAGGGCCGAGGTCCCCACCGCCTTTGAACGAGGAGTCTGGGTAACGATGCGGCCCTTGAGAATGGCGCCTTCGCGGAGCTTGCAAGCGGAATTGTTCCACGGCAAATCGACCTTGGCGTAGATTGGATCGCCAACTTGGACCCGTCCAGCTTCGATCGACCTCACCAGTTCGGCTTGAATTGGAGTGCGGTCCGTAGCCGGATCCGCCGCGTAGCAGGGAGCCTGGACGAGCAATACCAGAATCACGGCCTCGACGAAGAACGCGGTGGCTTCGACCAGGAAAGGACGCGAACGATGTGAAAAATTCTCAGGTCGCCGCAGAGTTCGATCGGCTGCATCGGATGGAGGTTGCGGGAAGATCAACATGGCGCACAAACTGCACAGGTCATTACTCAACGACCGATTGAACGTGCGCCATTGTATCACTGCAGAATA
Organism: uncultured Acidobacteriaceae bacterium; assembly: GCA_963801885.1. Taxonomy (GTDB): domain Bacteria; phylum Acidobacteriota; class Terriglobia; order Terriglobales; family Acidobacteriaceae; genus Sulfotelmatobacter. Next base: position 391,497 of record CAWDGL010000003.1, on the reverse strand, counting down.
CGTTTGCTGAGATTCCCGTGCGCGGGCGGTCTTCGTTTATTCCTTGCGCGCGGCCAGCAGCTCCACTAGATCCCCAAGTTGTTGAGCTGTGAAGTCATTACCGTCCAAGTTGGCGGCCAAAAGTCCGCTGCGGCTGATGACAACGGTATGAAAGGAATGTACGAACAGGGCCTCGTCGGGATAGAACGACATATCAAAACCGCGGCATATTCGCTGAATGTCGGCGGCCGGACCGGTGAGGAAATGCCAACTGCGCGAATCCGCTTTCCAGGTGCGCGCATAATTTTTCAGTTCCGTTGGTTGATCGTGAACCGGGTCGATGACGACGGTGAGCAGAACAAGGTCTTGTCCCATACGATTTTTAAATCGCCGTTGCAGAACTCCGAAATTGTTCGACAGGCGCACACAATAATCGGGTAGAGGACAGCGAGTGTAAATGAAGGTCATAGCCACGATCTTGCCGCGGAACTGAGACAGAGAAACGGCGTTTTGATTTTGATCAGTCAGTCGAAAATCGGGCACCGGATCGCCGGCGTGCAGAACGTCGGCCGAAGGCGGATGTGGACTCGACGCATTTTCTATCAGCTTGAGGCGGCGGGCCTGGGTGGGATCGAGTTCCAGGCTTTCGAACGGGCGAACGTGCAGGCCTTCGGCGAACGAAGTGTCGTTCTCCACCACCAAGGTGAAGTCCACCATTACTCCGGGCTGCAGATCCTGCGGCAGAGCCGAATCTTTCACGCCAAACGTCATCACCATGGCCTCCATGTAACCGGGAATCTCATTACACGAAACGGTGATGGTGTGGTGCGAGGAATCGACGGCGAGCAGCAAGCCGCTGACCTCGTGCTTCTGCTGAGCAGCAAGAGAAGACGCTGCGAGAAAAACCGAAAAAAGCAATTCCACGACAAGCGCTGCGAGAATCCGTTGATAGGTCAAGGTGCGGGTTCCTCCGTTGGCTTGCTCAGGCTAGGCAATGTCGGTTTGACCGCGGAAGATTTTTGTTCCCGATGCGGACCACCCAGACGGAACGAAGGACGATTTAATTTTTCGTAGTCCTTCGCAAATTCCTTGATCTCGAGGAATTGATCGGGCGCGACGTTTGCGAAATGCTGCGTCGTTTTGCTGACGGGCCAATCGATCTCCAGGTCGAGGATGCGCGCGGATTTTCCCAGTCCAATGTGCAGGGTGAGCGGAGAGGCGCCAAACGATCCTCCGCTGCCAACGGTCCGAAAAACGAATCGCGGCCTTTGTCCTTCGTCCTGCAGAGTAACTTTGATGCGTGCGCCAATCGCGGCGCGGTTGGTCTTGACTCCCACAAGGTGCAGGCTCATCCAATCGTTGCCGTTGCCGGGATTTTCAAACAGACGAAACGCATGACTATCGCCGGGCACCGCCCCGCCGACTTCCTCGAGCAGATCTTCGTCTCCGTCGTTGTCCATGTCGGCGAAGGCGACGCCGTGTCCTTTATGGAGTTCGCCCGTGCCCGAGGATGCGGTGACATCGGTAAAAAACTTACCCTCCTTATTGTGCAAGAGGACGTTGGGCAACAGGGAAGCGTAGCTGGGATTGCCGGTGCCGAGATAAATGTCGAGGTATCCGTCGTTGTCGATGTCGCCGAAGTTTGCGCCCATGGGCATGAAGACGCGATCCAGACCGACTTCGGCGGTGACATCGCGAAACTTGCCGTTGCCAAGATTCTTGTAGAGCTTGAGCGTCTCAGCATTCGGCGTAAGGCCAAGATAGCTGCGAATCGATTCATCGACCGAAACGTAGTAGCTGGTCACAAACAAATCCGGCCAGCCATCATTGTCGTAGTCGAAAAACCATGCGCCAAAACTCTGCCATGGCTTTTGCACGCCAGCCTGCAGGGCGACGTCAGTAAAAGTTCCGTTGTGATTGTTGTGAAATAAAAAATTGTCGCCGTTGAGATTGGAAACATAGAAATCAGCGTAGCCGTCGTTATCGTAATCGGCCGCCACGACGGCCTTGGTGAAGGCTGCGCGATCGATGCCGGCGGCATGCGAGATGTCTTCGAAGGTGCCGTCGCCTTTGTTGCGGAAGAGATGGCTGGGACCGTTTTCGTTGGCGACAAACAGATCGAGATAGCCGTCATTATCAATGTCGGCCCAGACTCCGGTTTGCGTTTGCATGGGCAGGTTAAGGCCGCTGGCTGCGGTTACGTCGGTGAAAGTACCGTCGCAATTGTTGCGCAGCAGTGAGGGCCGCTGGGGGAATTCCCAGGCGCCACGCAGCACGAAGATGTCGAGACAGCCGTCATTGTTGTAATCCGTCTGAATAAGGTTCAAGCCGCCCAATTGATCGGCAAGGCCAACCTGTGCGGTGCGATCGCTGAAAGTTCCGTCGCCGTTGTTGTGGAAATAATGCATCGGCGCGCACTGACCATAATCGGAGGTGACGATGTCGAACAAGCCGTTGCGTTCAAAGTCGTCGACGATGAGGCCGCCCGACATGGAGAAGAGGTTGAGCCCGGCGGCGGGAGCGACGTCGACAAAGCGGCCGACATCCTCGGCGGAGTCAAAACTTGTCGGCGAAACAAGGAACTGCGGAGGAACGCCGGCTGGATATTTTCCTGAGGTCATGTAGGCAAGATTGAGCATCCAGCGGACGTCGAGCGCGTCGGGCTTGCGCTGTAGGTACTTGAGCAGATATTCGATGGCCTTCTCGGAGGATGCAGGCTTGGCAAAACTTTTGTTTGCGCGAGGCGGAAAAATACATTGATCGCCTGGGTGACGATAGACGTCATTCTCCATTTCAGATTTGTGCAGATAGGCAAGGCCGAGGACTTCTTCCAATTCAGGCATGGCGGCGGGCAACTGCGCCTGCGCGATCTCGTAAGCCGTTTGCCACTGCTCGATGGATTTGTCCATCTCTCCTTCGTAGGCATAAAGATTGGCGAGCGCGTAGCGCATCTGGATAATGTCGAGCGGGCGGCCATGAGCAACGCCCTCGGGATTAGAAGGATCGAGACTTTTGAGAACACTGTCGATGACGGAAGCCAGAGATTGCTTTCGGATGTCGCACATCTGGCGCAAGTTCTGATTCCAGCCGTCGGGCTTGGGGAAATTGCGGAACGCGAGGTCGGCTTCTCCTTTGCCGCCAACGTTGGGAGCATAGCGAATTGTGCCGGTTGCGGAGGAAGGGAGAATTCGAGCGGGGCTGGTGTTTTGCAGGGGCGTTGCGGCAGCAGGCGAAACCAATTTAAGGATGGCATAGCCCGAATTGGTGTGAATAACGGGGCTAATTTCCCCGGCGCTCAGGCGCTTAACCGCGTCGCGCAGTTCGGGGCGCAAAACCGCAGGATCGATCCTTCCCATGAAACCGCCGTCGGAAGCTGAGGGATCGATGGAGAGTTCTTTTGCCAGAGCGGCGAAGTCCTCGCCGTTTTTCAAACGCTGCAACACTTTATCGGCCTGCGTAGGTGAATCGACGACGATAATCAGCAAATCGACCGGCGCGGGAACGCCATTTTGAGCAGGAAGAAACGCTGGCACGGCGAAGTAAGACAGAAAAAAAACGAAAATAAAAGCGCGGACCATGGCTCTCGGCAGTAAGTGTATAAGAGAACGTATGGCATGAGTCGGAGGCTGACTGGAAAACGGCCTGGACATAAGGCGACGCTGCGTCGACTGGAAGGTCTCGCAGGCAAACGATTGTGGGACTATACAGCATCTTGGGAAACGTTTGCTTAACGCGTCATATTTTTTCGTGCGGATTGACAAATCCTTTTTCGTTAGTCTACTTTGCCCAAGGCGAGCAAACGATTACTCAGTCATGCCCGGCCGGGGCATGAACTGCGGAGAAGAAGAATAAAATGTTGCTGGGAAACTTGCGCCAACAGGTTTTGGAGGCCAACCTGGAACTTGTCCGGCGCGGACTCGTCCTCTACACCTTCGGCAATGCCAGTGGAATCTCGCGCCCGGACGGTCTAGTGGTCATCAAGCCCAGCGGCGTTCCTTACGAAAATTTGAAACCCGACCACATGGTCGTGACCGACCTGGAAGGCAAGATCGTAGAAGGCGATTTGCGCCCCTCCTCGGATCTGCCCACTCACCTCGTGCTCTACAAAGCCTTCGCTTCGATCGGCGGCATTGCTCATACGCACTCGGAATATGCGACGGCATGGGCCCAGGCCCGACGCCCGATTCCCTGTTTCGGCACAACCCATGCCGACTATTTTCATGGGCCAGTTCCGGTCACCGATGTCATGACCGACGACGAAATCGAAGGCGAATACGAAAAAAATACGGGCGATGTGATCGTGCGTGCCCTCAAAACTCTCAACGAAGGCACCCCCGGAGTCCTGGTCGCGAATCATGGGCCTTTTGCTTGGGGAAAAGATGCCGTTGCAGCCGCGCACAATGCCGCCATTTTGGAGTCGCTGGCGCGAATGGCGTACTTTACGACCACACTGAATCAAACCGCGCAAGCCATCGGAAAGGCCCTGCACGACAAGCACTATTTTCGGAAACACGGCAAGGACGCGTACTACGGTCAGACCAAGGAAAGGAATGGAGCCCGCTGATGGCTGTCGTAGCCGGCGTGGATTTTGGAACTCTCAGCGTTCGGGTTTCGCTGGTCGACAGCGAGAATGGACTTCTGGAATCCGCCGTCGCCGAATATCCCCTCCACCGGAAGCGTGAAGATCCGGAGTACGCCACGCAATCGCATGAAGATCATCTGCGGGCTCTGGTCGCCGCCACGCGCGAAGTCCTGAAAAAAGCCAACCTCCCCGGAGAGCGAGTCGAAGCCATCGCTCTCGATACGACTGGATCTTCGGTCATCCCGGTCGGGAAGAATCTGGAGCCGCTGGGCGAGTACTACTTATGGTGCGATCACCGCGCCAAGGACGAAGCCGCTGAAATTACTGATGTCGCGCATCGCGAGGCCCTCGAGGCCATTCAATGGTGCGGGGGCGTGTATTCCTCGGAGTGGGGGTTCTCGAAGCTTCTCCATTGGCTGCGTCACAATCCGGACCAGCGCCCGCAGTTCGTTTCTGCTTTTGAGCATTGCGACATGATTGCCGCCACACTCTGCGGCATCACCGACGCGAAAAAGGTCAAGCGCAGCATCTGTGCCATGGGCCACAAGTGGATGTGGAACGCAAAGCATGGCGGCCTGCCTTCGCAACAGTTCCTGGCGAAAGTAGATCCGCTGCTAGCGGATGTTCGCGACAAACTCGAGGGCGAATATGCCACTTCCGATCAAATCGCAGGGGGGCTTTCGCCCCAGTGGGCGGAGAAACTGGGGCTCAAAGCCGGAATTCCTATCCCAGTTGGCGCGTTCGATGCGCACTGGGATGCGATCGGCGCCGGTTGCCGCACCGACGACATTGTGAATGTCATCGGCACTTCAACGTGCATCATCGGAATCACGCCTTCGGCGAATCTTGTGCCCGGAGTATGCGGCGTGGTGCAGGGAAGTGTTCATCCTCAGCGCACCGGGATCGAGGCCGGACTCTCGGCCGTAGGCGACATTTTCAGTGCCATCGCGACGCGGGCCAGCACCAACGTGAAAGCACTGAGCGAGGGGCTCGAGAAGTACCGTGCCGGCCAAACCGGCCTGCTCCGGCTCGCGTGGGACAACGGCGACCGCACCGTGCTGGTGAACCCGAATCTGCGCGGGGTCACTCTCGGCTGGAATCTTCAGAGCACAGCCCAAGATGAACTGTTCGCGGCCATTGAGGGAACGGCGCTGCAGACCCGAGTGATTCTTGATCGCATGGAAGAGCATGGCGTGCACATCCGCCGCATTATCAATGCCGGCGGCATCCCTCAGAAAAACGATGTGCTGAATCGTGTGTACGCCAATGTGCTCGGACGGCCGGTGCTGGTTCCGAGCAAGAGCGTCACCAGTTTGGGATCGGCAATTTTTGCTTTTCTTGCCGCAGGGACTTTTAAGACCGTGGAAGAAGCGCAAGATAAAATCTGCTCGCCCAACAAAGTTTTTGAGCCGGATAAATCGGAACAGCCCGTCTATGCTGAACTCCACGGGCTCTACAGCAAACTCTATTTTGCTCTGGGACAGCCGGGAGCGGCTTTCGGGGATGTACTGCCGAAACTGATACAACTGGCGTCGAGCGGACGCCAGAATTAGAGATCGAGATTTAGAAATAACGAATGCAGCATGCGAAAGGTGAGAGTCATGATGAAACGTCGGCAATTTCTGCACGCAGGTCTGGCAGTGGGAGGCGCCGTGCTCGCCTCCAAAGTTCCGTTCTCGCGAGCTTGGGCGCAATCCAGTTCCACCGATTCCCCGATGATCGATTCGCGGATTGAAGTGTTGACCGGAGAACCGCTGGGCACGATCTCGCCCAATCTCTACGGCCACTTCACGGAAAATCTTAGCGGAGTGGTGTACGACGGAATCTGGGTGGGCCCGAATTCAAAAGTCCCCAACGTGGATGGAATTCGCAAACAACTCATCGACGAGATGCGGAAGATCAAAGCTCCGGTCGTGCGTTTTCCCGGCGGCTGCTTTGCCGACAGTTACGACTGGAGAGACGGAATTGGACCCGCCGACAAGCGTCCTCGTCGCACTAACTTCTGGAATCAGGGCGAGGCGCCGGAAGCTCCGGCATCGCATCGCTACGATCCGAATCAGTTCGGCACTAACGAGTTCGTGCACTTCTGCAAGCTGATCGGCAGCGAGCCTTATTTGGCGGCAAACCTGCGCAGTCTGCCCGCGGAAGAATTCTACCGGTGGGTCGAATACTGCAATTCTCCCGCGGGCAGCACGACCGAAGCGGATATGCGTGCGGCCGCCGGATTCAAAGATCCTTTCAACGTGCGCTTCTGGGGCGTGGGCAACGAATCTTGGGGTTGCGGAGGAAACTTTACGGCGCAGGAATACGCTGTGGAGTTCCGGCGATTCGCGACCTGGGTGCCACGTTATCAGACGCGATCCGCACCGGAAAGTCGTGAGGAATTGTCTTTCATTGCATCCGGTCCCAATGTCGACGATTGGGCCTGGACACGCGGCTTTTTCGAGGAGATGGCGAAGAAAGGACGCTTCCAGTTGCGCGGCGTCTATGGTTGGGCTTTGCATCATTACGCCTGGAATCTGAGTCGCGGGCGCACGCAGAACTGGATTCAAGGGAAAGGCGATGCGCTTCAGTTCGATCCGGTGGATTGGTATGAGTTGCTGCGCGAAGGCGATCGCATGGAGGGATTGATCAATGGCCATTGGCAGGTAATGGGCGAAGAAGACCCGGAGCACTGGGTGAAGCTGGTGGTGGATGAGTGGGGGCCGTGGTACAAACCCGGCAGTGAAGCTACGCCCGGAGATCAACTGGAGCAGATGCCGACCTTGCGCGACGCAGTGTTCAGCGGCATGACGCTCGACATCTTCAATCGCCATCCGGAAAAAATCGCGATGGCCAACTGCGCCCAGTTGATCAATTGCCTGAACAGCCTTTATCTGGCGCACGAGGATCGTTTCGTGGTGACCCCTGTTGGTCACGTGTTTGCGATGTACGCCGCACATCAGGGCGGGCAGGCGCTGCGCACGATTTTTTCGGCTCCGACCATCAGCTACGACCGAGACGGCAAGCCCGCGTCCTTTTGGGGATTGAAAGGGTCGGCGTCGCTCCAGAACAAAGATCTGACGCTGACGGTAGTGAATCCCGATGTAAGCCAGGCCAGAGACGCCCAGATCACGGTGCGCGGTGCGAAACTGAAATCGGCGACCGTTACGGTACTCACGAACTCTGACATTCACGCTCACAACACCTTCGCGGACAAAGACGTGGTCGTGCCGCGAACTCAAACTGCGGAGATCAGTGGAGACGTGCTGAATTTCCGTTTTGCCCCGGCATCAGTTACCAAACTTGCCGTGCAGTTAATGTAAGACCCCAACTGGAGCGTTCAGTGAGATGCGGTTCGTGGTTTGCTTCCCTCATCCTGATCCTTGCATCCGTGGGCGGCTCGAGGGTTTCCCTCGGCCTCGCGGGATTATGGCCGCTTACGATATCTCTTGCAGGTAGCGGTTTTTCGTCGGCTGCTACGGAGTCCGCTCGTACCGACGGCGCAGAGGCCGTGCTTGCTCCCACTCCACCCATGGGCTGGAACAGCTGGGATTCCTTCGGCACAACAGTGGCCGAGGCTGATGTGAAAGCGAATGCCTCGTGGATGGCCGAACACCTCAAGCGATACGGTTGGCAATACATAGTCGTGGACGAAGGTTGGTTCGTCACTAATCCGACCCCTGAGGGCGATAACGCGACTTCGCAATACAGGCTGGATAGTTTCGGCCGGTACATCCCCGACGAGAAACGGTTTCCGTCGGCCGCTAACGGCGCAGGCTTTAAGCCGCTGGCCGACTACGTGCATTCGCTCGGACTGAAGTTCGGGCTTCACATTCTGCGCGGAATACCCAAACAGGCGGTTGAAAAAAATCTGCCGATTTACGGGTCTGCCTTTCATGCGCGTGAAGCTGCGAATCGTTCCGACACGTGCCCGTGGAATCCCGACAACTATGGAACCGACCCGAGCAACCCGGCGGCGCAGGCCTACTACGATTCGATTGCCCAGCTCTACGCCTCGTGGGGCGTCGATTTCGTCAAGGCGGATTGCATCGCCAGCCGCCCTTACAAAGGCGACGACATACGAATGCTCAGCTCGGCGCTTCGCAAGACCGGGAGGGCGATCGTGCTGAGTCTCTCGCCGGGCGAAGCTCCCATGGAGAAGATTGAGGAACTACGCGCCTATTCGCAGATGTGGCGCATCTCCGACGACGTGTGGGATCTGTGGCATAGTTCGGTTCCTTACCCGCAAGGGGTGTTCGATCAATTTCCGCGTATTGAAAAGTGGGCAAGCGTGGCGCAGCCCGGACACTGGCCTGACGCCGACATGCTGCCGATCGGCTATCTCGGACCCAGGCCGGGATGGGGCGGGAAGGAACGTGCCTCGCATCTCACCCACGAAGAGCAACGATCATTGTTCACTCTCTGGTGCATGTTTCGTTCGCCGCTGATGATAGGTGGAAATCTGCCGAGAAGCGACCCCTGGACCATTGGCTTGCTCACGAACCTGGAAGTTCTCGCCATCGACCAGAGCTCTACAGGAAACAGGCAAGCGCTCGCGACCCCGGATGTCGTGGTCTGGTTAGCGGCAACGATTGACGGCAAGCACTCTTATGTCGCAGTTTTCAACCGCGGGGAAAAGCAGCAGGACATTCACTATCGGTGGAAAGATTTAGGGCTCGCTGATCGGAACTACAGATTGCGCGATCTCTGGCAACGGCGGGATATCGGGCGAGCACAGTCGCTGGCAGTTCAACTATCACCGCATGATTGCATCCTGTACCGTCTTGAACCGTAGAGGACGCTGCAGGATTTCAAAGCCGCCAAAGTCTTAACCGAAGCCTGATTCCACGTCTTGATTTATGAGTGCTCGTCCAGTAAAAGACAAAGCAATTCTGCTTGCCATTCTCGCCCTGGTGACGATTGCCACGTCGTGCGGCGGCGGCAGCGGTAACAACGGTAGCAGCAGTTCCACACAGACAGCGCCGACCGTTCTCACCAACTACCATCTCACCGGTGCGACCAACCCGGTGCGCGATCCCAGCGTGATCCGGCAGAACAACACGTATTACGCGTTCAGCACCGACACCGGCGCTCCCGTTAGCGGGTCGCTACCGATTCTCTGTTCGCCCGACCGCGTGGCCTGGAACTGGTGCGGAGCCGTCTTCACTCAGATTCCCCCATGGGTGGAGCAAGCGGTTCCAGGAATACTCGGATTGTGGGCGCCTGATATTTCCTACTTCAACGGCTTCTACCACGTCTACTACGCGGGTTCCACATTCGGATCGAACACGTCTGTCATTGGTTTAGCGACCAACACAACTCTCGATAGCACGGACCCCAATTACCACTGGGGCGATCAGGGCGAGGTACTATCTTCGAACCCAAGCGACGACTTCAACGCCATTGACCCCAATATTCTTGTTGATAGCGATGGCCGCGTGTGGCTGACCTATGGAAGCTACTGGAGCGGCATCAAGCAGCAGCAGATCGATCCCACGACGGGCGGTTTGCTCAATTCAGATCCCACTGTATATTCGCTCGCCTACCGGCCCAATGTGCAATACGATCCTATCGAGGGAACGAGCCTAGTGCACAAAGACAATTACTATTACTTGTTCGCGTCGTTCGATAATTGCTGCGATGCGAATCCTTACCAGGACACTTACCGCATCATGGTAGGGCGCGGAACGAGTCCGAACGGCCCGTTCGTCGATATGAATGGAACGGACATGATGCAAGGCGGAGGCACACAGCTTCTGGCCGGCGATGGGGTCACCTTCAGCGGTCCGGGAGGGGGAACTGCGTACCTCGATTCGGTGAACGGAGACATCATCGTGTTTCATGCGATACATTTGCCGGATGGCTCGCCTTATTTGTTTTGCAATTCTTTAGCATGGACAAATGGCTGGCCGCAGATTCAGCCGTAAGAGATTCCCGGGCGAGCGGAAATCGTGAGTCCGTCATAATTCGTGAAAGTTAAACCACACTTTTTGGGGTCCTCTAAAAAGCCTATGCTCAAAAAATTGCCTGCGATTCTAAGTTTGGCGTCGCTCCTAATAATTGTTTCGGCGTTCTGCACCGCGGCCGATCAGCCGTGGACGCCGGACCGCGCGAACCAGTGGTATTCCCAACAACCGTGGCTCGTTGGAAGCAACTTCATTCCCAGCACTGCGATCAACCAGTTGGAAATGTGGCAAGCCGATACCTTCGACCTGCCCACCATCGATCGAGAACTCGGCTGGGCCCAATCTCTGGGCATGAACACCATGCGCGTTTTTCTGCACAACTTGCTGTGGCAGCAGGATTCGGCGGGTTTTCTGAAGCGCCTGGACCAGTTTCTGGCCGTGGCCGAGAAACATCACATTCGAATTATGTTCGTTCTTCTCGATTCGGTGTGGGACCCCAATCCGCACCTGGGCAAGCAACGCGCTCCGCGGCCGCACGTTCATAACTCGGGATGGGTGCAGGCGCCGGGCGCCGAGTTGATGAAAAACGAATCACGATGGGACACCGAATTGAAGCCTTACATCGTCGGTGTGATTTCGCATTTTCGCAACGATCCTCGGGTTGTGATCTGGGATTTGATGAACGAACCCGATAACGGCAGCGATCAATATCACGCGCAGGAACTTCCCAATCATGCCGAAGCCGCCTTGCGCCTGCTCAAACGTGAGTGGGCATGGGCGCGCAGCGCGAAGCCGATACAACCGCTCACCAGCGGAGTCTGGAAGGGAGATTGGTCCGAAGGGCATATGAGCGAGATGACGCGCTTTCAGCTCGAGAATTCCGACGTGATCACCTTTCATTGCTACGATCCTCCCGACGTCATGAAGAAGCGAATCGACTCCCTGAAACGCTTCAATCGACCGTTGATCTGTACCGAGTACATGGCCCGTCCGCTGGGAAGCACCTTCGCCGCAATTCTTCCGATCCTTAAGGAGGAGAGAGTCGGCGCCTACAACTGGGGATTCGTCAGTGGTAAAACTCAAACCATCTATCCGTGGGATTCGTGGGAGAAAACCTATACCGCAGAGCCAGCGCTGTGGTTTCATGACATCTTCCGCCCAGACGGCACGCCTTACGATTCGCGGGAGACCGAGTTCATTCGGCAACTCACGCAAAGCGCGCAATCAAGCAAGTCATAGAAATGGCGCCACGCGGCGAAGTGCGAAATTGAATCCTATGCTGCCATGGAGCCGAGCATGAATTGGGGCAGGTCGGTCGCCGCGCGGGCGTTGCTGCTCGTCGTTTGCGCAGCCTGTCTTGCGGCACAGGAGAAAGCGGAGCCTGCGCAAAACACCCAGCCACAAACCCCGGGTGTAGTTTCGACCGGCGGCGCGCACGCGGCTGTGCTGGATAGCGAAAAGCGTCCGATCACGGCTGGCGGATTTGTAGACAGCGGGCCCACCATCTTCCAGGATATCTCCGAAAAGGCCGGATTGACCCGCTGGCGGCACGTGATGGGCACGCCGGAAGACACTTTCATTATCGAGACGGTGGGCTCGGGAGTGGGGCTGCTCGATTACGACAACGACGGCTGGCTCGATATCTATCTGGTCAATGGATCCACCTACGATGCCATGTCCGGAAAAACTTCTCGACCCCATGCTGCGCTGTTTCACAATAACCACGACGGGACGTTTACCGACGTCGCGCAGCAGGCGGGCGTCACCAATGATCGCTGGGGTTTCGGCGTAGCTGTGGGCGATTACGACAACGACGGCTGGCCTGATCTCTACGTCACAAACTTCGGCAAGAATCGTCTGTACCACAACAATCACGACGGGACATTTACCGATGTCGCGGAAAAAGCAGGAGTAGCGTTGGGCAACTGGTCCACGGGCGCAACCTTTGGCGACTACGACCGCGACGGACGATTGGACCTTTTCGTTCCAGGGTACGTGCACTATGACATGGACCATCCTCCTGTGCCGGGCTCACCCGTCGTAGCTTTTTCATCCTGTGAATTCCGCGGGCTCAAGGTGATGTGCGGGCCCCGCGGACTGAAAGGAGAGCCGGATCATCTTTTTCATAACAACGGAGACGGCACGTTTACCGATGTTAGTGTGAAGGCTGGGGTCAGCGATACGAATGCGTATTACGGGCTCAGCGCAGTCTTTGCAGATGTGAACAACGACGGCAAAGTGGACCTCGCCGTGGCCAATGACTCGACGCCGAACTACCTGTACATCAACAAGGGAGACGGCACCTTCGAGGATGCGAGCTATGCCTCGGGTTATGCCTTGAACGAGAACGGTCGCGAGACCGCCTCCATGGGAATAGCCGTGGGCGACTACCTCAACAATGGGCAGCTCGATCTCTACAACACGGTTTTTTCCGACGACTACAATCCGCTCTATCGCAACGATGGCGGCGGAAACTTCACCGACGTGAGTTACCAGGCAGGAATCGCAGAAGTAACTATTCCATTTCTGGGCTGGGGAGCGGGGTTTCTCGATTTCGACAATGATGGCTGGAAAGATTTGTTTGCCGCGAATGGGCATGTCTATCCGGGCGTCGACCAAAGCGACTGGGGCACAACCTTTGCCGAGCGGCCTCTTCTGTTCCGCAATTTGCGCAATGGGAAGTTCGATGTGGTTCCGGCGGTGAAGGGTACGGGATTGGCGCTGTTATTGACGGCGCGAGGCGCAGCCTTCGGCGATCTTTTCAACGACGGAAAAATCGATGTCGTGATCAATCAACTGGATAACACGCCGGTACTTCTCCGGAATGTGAGTCAGGACCAGAATCACTGGGTGGGTTTCATTCTCGTAGGAGGGCCAAAGAGCCCGCGGGATGCGGTTGGAGCGTCGGTCTACCTTACGGCTGGCGGCGTGCGGCAACGCGGCGACGTAATCAGCGGAGGCAGCTACGCTTCCTCGAACGATTTTCGTGTCCATTTCGGAGTGGGCAGTAGTACCAAAGTAGACAATGCGGAAATCCATTGGCCCAGCGGAACAGTCGAACGGGTGAATCTGCCCGGCGTGGATTGCTACTACAGGGTTGAGGAAGGAAAAGGCGCGGCGCAGATTCAGGCCTATCGCAAGTGAAGGTTGCCGGGAAGGAATGCGGAGAGCTGTGCATCCGCGCGAACAGATATTCCTGAGTAATCGTTTGCTCAAAAACCATCTCCGGCGAGAAAACTGCTTGACAGTGCTAATTGATTCGTATTACAGTCAGCCCGTTTTGGGGATGGGGAAAATTCTCCTCGCACAGCAAAGAACGTGTGCATTCGTCGCCCTTGGCGCCCTGGTGCTCCTGACGGGATCCGTTTCCCTATTCGGCCAGAGCGCCAGCTTTGAGAAATCGTTTAACGATGGCGCCCAGGCCATGCGCTCCGGTGACTGGAATGGCGCGGTCAATTCCTTCACTCACGCCATTCAATTTCTTCCGGGTTCTGCAGAAGCCCACTTCAACTTAGGGTTGGCGCAACTCCAGGGTGGACATCTGCACGAGGCAATTCCGGCGTTCAACCGCGCCATTGAGTTGTCTCCGAGACTTAGAGGAGCTCACTTGTTTCTCGGGGTAGCGCGCTACCGCCTGAATGACTATCCGGCCGCGATTACGGCTCTGCGGAAGGAAGCTCAGATCGACGCGGGCAACGGAAAAGCCCTGATGTGGCTGGGCGTCGCGCAACTGGCCGCGGGTGACAACGCAGCGGCGGCTGCATCGCTCGACAAGGCTGCCGAGTTGAATCCCAGCGACGTGGATATCCTGTACCACCGCGGGCGCGCCCACATGCTTCTTTCGAAAGATAGTTACGAGGAAATGTACAAGGCGGACCCGAACTCATGGCGGGTGCACCAGGCGCTGGCGCAATCGTTTGTCGAGGCCGACAAACTGGAGGACGCGGTTCACGAATGCCAGAATGCGCTGAATTTGCGGCCCCAGGAGCCGGGGCTGCACGAAGAACTTGCCGACATTTATTGGAACCAGAATCAACTGGAGAAAGCAGAAGCAGCCTTTCAGGAAGAGTTGAAAGTAGATCCCGAGAGTATCTCTTCCATGTACAAACTGGCGGTAGTGAGCCTCGAGCGTTCCAAGCCTGAAGTGACGGTGTCGTTACTGAGCCAGGTTTTGCAGCAATCGCCAGGGTACCGTGATGCGCACTACCAGAAGGGGCGGGCCGAGGCGCAGCTGGGCCAAGTGACCGAGGCAATCGGAGATTTCAAAGCCGAAGTAGCCGTTGGGGATCGGGCAGACCCCGAATCCGTACGGCAGTCTTACTATCAGCTTGCCCAGCTCTACCGCAGAGCGCAGCAACCGGATGAATCGAAGGCGGCCCTGGAGGCGTTTCTGCGCATGAAACAAAAGGACGACGCCGGCCAGGCGCAAAAACTGCAGGACAAAGTGAACCGGTCGGCGGAAATTTCGAGATAACAGCTTTTTGGGTGTAATGAGTAAACGTTTTCTGCACCACGTTGTGCGGATGTGCAGTCCGAGTTTCGGTTCGGAGGATGACAATGCAGCGTTTGCAAGGTTTCGCGAATCGAGTAGCCATCAGCGGTCTTGCGCTCTTGGCAACATTCTTTTTGTTCTCTTCCCTGGCCAACGGCCAGGAAAACCAGGGAGCCATCGCCGGCAACGTCGTCGATCCCAGCGGCGCGCTGGTGGCCGGTGCCAAGCTCACAGCCAAAGGCCAATCGACGGGCAGCGTATATCACGCCGTTTCAAGCAGCGCGGGCTCTTACCGTTTTCCGAACATGAACATCGGAGCCTATGACGTCACCGTCAGTGCCGCTGGATTTAAGACGACGACATTGACAGGAATCCTGGTGCAGGTCGCGACCACTGCGGCCTTGGACATCAAGCTGACTGCCGGCGCAGTCAGCGAGAGCATCGTGGTGAGCGCCGATGCGCCCACGGTGCAGTCGGAGAGTTCCGATATCGGCACCGTCGTTGGCGAAAAACAGATTCTCGATTTGCCTCTTGCCCTAGGCAGCACCGTTGAGGCCATGCGGTCACCGGAAGCCTTTGTCTATCTGACCCCCGGTGCAGTCGGCCCAGGTTCCGACTCAGGAAACGGCGGAACCTTTGAATCCAAGATCAGCGGCGGCCAGAACTATGGAACCGAGGTGCTGCTGGATGGCGCGTCCATGACGCGATCTGAAAACGGCTCATCATTCGACGAGACTGCGCCATCGGTGGATGCGCTCAGCGAATTCAAAGTCATCACTTCGACTTTGCCTGCCGAGTTTGGCATGACCACCGGCGGGATCGAAAGCTTCAATACGAAGGGCGGTACTAACAAATATCACGGCGAGGTTTATGACATCTTCCGCAACGAGGACCTCGACGCCAACACCTGGGGGAATAACTTCGAACTGTCGCAGGGGCAGCCTTACGCTACCTTCAGAACTCCGCTCGACAAGCAGAACGACTACGGCGGCACCTTCGGCGGTCCATTCAGAATCCCCCACCTCTACAACGGCCAAGACAAAACTTTCTTCTTCTTTTCCTGGGAGCAATACCGGCAAAGCGTGGGTGGAACCCAGACCACAACCATTCCGACGGCGGCGGAATTGGGCGGCGATTTCTCCGCAACCCTCGACACTGCAAACGTTTTGGGCACGAACCCGTGCGACGGGACGCCAATTTATCAGGGCGAGGTTTTTGATCCTGCAACTACCAAGACCGTGGGCGGTGTGGAGTGCAGAACTGCCTTCATGAATGAACCAGGAAACACCGGAAATGTAATTCCATCCGGTCGCTTCTCGGCAGTAGGCCAGAATCTGCTCTCTTATTACCCCGCGCCGCAGAACGGCAACTTGGCGAACAACTACACATTCCCATACAGCTATCCCATTCTCGATACGACCACGACCTTCCGTATCGACCAAAATATCAGTTCGAAGAGCAAGGCCTACTTCACTTACTCTTCGCGCAATAATGTCCGTATATCCACGACCCCGGAATGGGGCAATGCGGCGGGAGAAGGACGAAATCAGTTCTTCGGGACCCACTACATTCGCTTCGGCTACGATTACACGATCACGTCAACCATGCTGAACCATTTGAATCTGGGCTACAACCGCACCAATAGTAAGAATGTAGGCGCGGGAGTGGCGTTCGGACATGGCAACACGGACTGGGATGCGAAACTCGGCATTACCGGCGCAAGTGGGCCTATGTTTCCGGGAATCACTCCTGGGGAAGCCTCGACGGCAGGTTACGGCGACAACGTCGATGGAGACACGATCGACAATGGTTTCCGCGTGGCTGACACGCTCACTTGGATTCACGGCAGGCACGATTTCAAGTTTGGATATGAAGAGTGGTATCAACAGTTCAACCCGCTGAATTTCCAGAACACGAGCGGGTCTTTCCTCTTCGGTAGAGGGCAGACGGCGGGCACGGCCGTCACCAGCAACCTAAGCGGCAACGGCATCGCCAGCATGTTGCTTGGGGAGCTCAACTCAGCGAATGTGACCGTCTACGCCAGCCAGCCTCGTTGGTTGCGCAGCTATTTCGCCGGCTTCGTGCAGG
Organism: uncultured Acidobacteriaceae bacterium; assembly: GCA_963801885.1. Lineage (GTDB taxonomy): Bacteria > Acidobacteriota > Terriglobia > Terriglobales > Acidobacteriaceae > Sulfotelmatobacter. Next base: position 374,468 of record CAWDGL010000003.1, on the reverse strand, counting down.
ACACCGTCAAGGTCACCCCAACTCTTACCATGAACATTGGTCTTCGCTATGACGTGGACGAACCTGAAAGGGAGGCGCAGGGCAACACTTCCAATATTAGTCTGACGCAGCCGAATCCAGGAGCCGGCAATCTCCCCGGAGTGCTGGTATTCGCCGGCAAAGGAGCGGGGCGGAACGGAAATGTGAATGAACGCTGGGCCAATATCTGGAAGAAGGATTTTGGTCCGCGCATTGGGCTGGCCTGGTCGCCTGCCATGTTCAACAACAAGATGGTGTTCCGTGGAGGTTACGGTATCGTCTACGGAAACCTGCAGTATGCTGATTTCGGTGGGTTCAACCGAACCGGATTCCAGGCCAATCCGGCTTTTAACAGCGTCAATGGTTTCGATCCGGCATTGCCGATCGACGCGGGCCTGCCGTCGTTTCCGCCTCCCCCGAATCTCGATCCGACGCAGCTGAACTTTACCGGACCCCAGTACACCGATCCGTCGTATGGACGCCCCCCGATGTCGCAAAACTGGAGCGTCGAGGTGCAACGCGAACTCGCCCCAGACATGATCCTGGATGTGGCTTACGTTGGTCAGCACTCTCAGGATTTGCGCTCGAACTACGACGCGGTGAACACCCTCAATCCAAAGTATTTTTCCCTGGGACCTTCCCTGCTTACGCCAATCGGGGCCCAGACCGCGGTTGCCCCGCCTTATGCCGGATTTCCGAGTGGGGCAATTGTGGCACAGGCGCTCGTGCCCTTTCCCCAATACTACGGATTCAACACTGACGGGGCATTGGAAAACCTGGGACAGTCCACCTACAACGCGCTGGAGGCCCAGCTAACCCGTCGCTTCCGCAACGGCCTGAACCTGATGGCTTCGTACACCTGGTCGAAAACATTGACGGATGCGGACTCGGCGTTGCCCTATTTCGCAACACTGCACCAAGGCGGCGCTCCGCAGAACGTGTTCAACAAACAGGGCGACAAGGCGATCAGCAACCAGGACCTTCCCCAGAACTTCGTAGTCAGTTACATCTACGAGCTTCCGTTTGGAAGGAACAAAAAGTTCCTCAATGGCAGCAAGGTCTTGGATCGGGCGGTCGGCGGGTGGTCGGTTAGCGGCATCCAACGTTACGAGAGCGGCCAGCCAATTGCTTTCGGCTGCGCCACTGGCGTTCCCGCCTACGCCGATTGCATTCGCTTCGACTACATCCCGGGCTCATCCCCGCAGAGTGCAGCATGGAAGAATAGAAATGGAAAATTCGTTCCCATCACTGCCGCAGCCTTTGCCGCTGGCGATCCGGGCATTCCGATGTTCAATCCTCTGGACACGGCGGTCAATACGCTTCCCCCGGCATTTGACGACCCGAACTCGTCGCAAAACGTTACCTCCAGAGGCACTTATGCTTTCGGTACCTCGCCGCGAGTGGACGGGCATGTCCGAATGGGAGCTTATCTCAGCGAGGATTTCAATCTGTTGAAACGCACGAAGATCACAGAAGGCAGTGATCTTTTGTTTCAGGTGAACTTTCTCAACGCCTTCAATCGGCACGTTTGGAATCGTCCGGGGGATCTCGGGCCATATGACAGCAATGCGCTGCCGGGGCAGTCGAACGGGCCCAACGATACCTTTGGAGTCGTAAACTGGAATACCTATTCCACTACAGGGGGCGGCGGTTACCTGCTCTTCCCCAGACGAATCCAGCTGCAGCTTAAACTCGAGTTCTAGCTGCAGACTGGGGTTGGTGTGAATTCGGGGCCGTCGCTTCGGCGGCGGCCTTTGTTTTTGTCGGAAATGATCTAATCGACGAATGTGGCCTTCGCAGTAGGTATTAGACTGACACAGTGGAGAGAGTAATTGGCTGCAAATGGTCAAACGTTAGTCGGAAGGCTCTGACGCCTTTCGCCTGTCTAGCGCTGATTCTCGGCCAGAGCTTTGGGCAATCGGGCCAACCTAGAAGCTCGGCTGCAAACCCGTCAGAGTCGAAGAGCGCAGTTCCAGGAAGATTCGTCGATATCGCCGACAAAAGTGGGATTCACTTCCAGCAACAGGCGTCAAAAACCTCCAGGAAATATCTTCTCGAAACCATGGGATCGGGCGTCGCAGTTTTTGACTACGACAACGACGGTCGCCTCGATATTTTTCTCGCGAATGGCGCGCGCATCGATGATCCCATGCCCAAGGGCGCGATTCCCCAGAAAGATGGGCCGAAATATTGGAATCGGCTGTACCACCAGAAACCGGATGGGACATTTGAGGATGTGACCGTGAAGGCCGGACTGCAGGGAATCGGATACTCGACGGGCGTGGCGGTCGGCGACTATGACAACGACGGCTTCGATGATCTGTTCGTCGCCGGCTACGGACACAGCACCCTGTATCACAACAACGGAGATGGAACTTTCACCGACGTAACGGCCAGCGCCGGCGTGGGCGGATCAGGCTGGGCCACGAGCGCGGCCTGGGTCGACTATGACAATGATGGACGACTCGACTTAATCGTGGCGCGATACATGGTGTGGGATTTCGACGATATTTACTGCGGGCATCGCGAAGAAGGGTTTCGTTCTTATTGTCATCCCGATCTTTTCAAGCCAGTTTCGGTCTTGCTTTTTCACAATGACGGTAACGGCAAGTTCACTGAAGTCTCGGCGAAAGCTGGCATCGACAAGCCCGGGAAGGGACTGGGATTGGCAATTGCCGACTACGACCATGACGGGTGGATGGACATTCTTCTGGCGAACGATTCGATTCCAGAATATCTGTTTCACAATAAAGGCAACGGCACGTTCGAGGAAATAGGGTTGCCCTCGGGAGTCGCACTGGACGGGGGCGGAGCAACCTTCGCGGGGATGGGCGTGGATTTCGAAGATTATAATAACGACGGCTGGCCCGATGTGATTATCACTGATCTGGCCAATCAGAAGTACGCTCTGTACGCCAACGCGGGCGACGGCAGTTTTGATTACACCACGTTCACTACTGGCTTAGGCGCGATCAGCTTGCTGCATTCCGGATGGGGCGTGCGCTTCTTCGACTACGATAACGACGGCTGGAAAGACTTGTTTATTGCGCAGGCGCACGTAATGGACACCATCGAGGTAAACGAGCCGCATCTGCGCTACCGCGAGGCTCCGTTGTTGCTCTGGAACGATCAGGGGAAGCGGTTTAAGGATGTTTCCGATCAGTCGGGAGAAATATTTCACGAGCATTGGGCGGCCCGCAGTATGGCGACCGGCGATCTCGATAATGATGGCCGAGTCGATGTGGTGGTGAATTCGCTCGACGGCCCGGCCTACGTGCTGCATAACGAAACCCTGACGGCGAATCATTGGATTACTTTCAACCTGGTGGGAGTGAAAAGTAATCGCGACGGCATTGGCGCGCAGATCAAGATTTCGACTCCCGCTGGCAACCAGTATGCGACGGTTACCACCGCGAGCAGTTACCAGTCCTCCAGCGACAAGCGCGTGCATTTCGGTCTAGGCGCGGACCGGTCGGTGGCCACCGTGGAGATTCGCTGGCCCAGTGGGGTTAAGCAGGTACTGTCAGACGTGAAGGCGGACCAAATCTTGACCGTAACGGAAGCGAATTCGCAGCCAACATCACGAGAAGCGATAAGTGGGAAAAAATAAAAAACGACGACACATTAACCGGAAAATTTGAATGACCTCTGTGCCCCTCTGTGTCCTCTGTGGTCAAAGTTCTTGATTTCGAACCACAGAGGACACAGAGAAACACTGAGGAGAAATAAAACAAGGATCATGAGGCGAGCGCTCAGCATACTCGCGCTGCTGGTTGCCACGACATTTCCGCTGAGAATATGGGGCCAGAGCTCCGCCTGCTCGGCCGCTATGGAGATGTTTCGGCAGCGGCGCTGGGCGGAGGCGGCTGCGGGTTTTGAGCAATGTGAAAAACAAAATCCGGAAAAAAACGAGGCGCTTCTGTACCGCGGCAAAGCGCTGGTGAACCTGCGGCAATTTGAGAATGCCGCGAATGTGTTGCGCAGCTACGCGAGGTTGAATCCACAATCCGTAGACGCGGCCTACCTGCTGGCCTACATCGCTTTTCGCGAGGACAAGCCCGCAGAATCGCTGCGGCTTTTCTCCGACGCTGCCAAGCTGAAAGCTCCTATGGCGAATGACCTCACCATCGTCGCTCTCGACTACGTGCTGCTCAACGATTACAACGACGCAGCGCATTATCTCGAATTGTCACTGCAGATGAATCCTGACGACGTTGAGGCACGATATCATCTGGGACGAGTCCGTTATCAGCAAAACCAGTTTGATTTGGCGATTGCAGCTTTTCAGGAAGTAATCCAGCGTGACCCGCGGAATGTGAAAGCGTTCGACAATTTGGGGCTGAGTCTTGAAGCCAAGAGTCAAGCCGAAGCAGCCGCGGCGGCCTACAAGAAGGCCATCGAGCTCGATGAAACGTCTGCGTCACATTCCGAGCAGCCGTACTTGAACTTGGGCGCGCTGTTATCGAAAGCGAATAAGGTTGACCATGCAATTCCGCTCTTGGAGCGTGCGGCGGAGATCGCTCCGCGTGAGTTCAAGGTTCACTATGAGCTGGCGAAGGCCTATTTTGATTCCACTCAATGGGATCTTGCCCGCCAGCAAGCCGAACAAGCCGTTCATCTGAATCCCAAGGATAGTTCGTCCCACTACCTGCTGGGCCGCGTCTACCAGCGTCAGGGGAGGAAAGAACTGGCGGACGGCGAGTTCCGCAGGACTGCCGAATTGATCCACGACAAAGACACACATTCATCCACCGGAATGGCGTCTGGAATGAGTTCGCGCTGACGCCGGATTTTTCTATGTCTTCGAGCAGATCAGTCGGCAGAACTTCACCACGCAACTTGATCCTTCTCTGCATGACCGTAGTGTTTTTCTTTCTTTTGTTTTCTGTCGCTGCCGCAACGGCGCAAACCATGTCCACAACTTCGCATGTTCCCGCAATCCGGGAAGCGGCCGCGGCGCTCGCAGCCGGCGACTTCACGCGGGCCGAGGCAGAGTTACAAGCAATCTTGCAGGCAGCCCCGGCCGATGTGCACGCATTGAACCTTCTGGCGATCGTGCGAGTGCAACAAAAACGTGTAAGCGAAGCCGAGGCGCTGTTTAAACAAGCAATCGCGTTGCAACCGGATTTCGCTGGCGCCCACGCAGGTCTGGGGTTGCTCTACGCGCAGTTGGGAAAAGATGATCTGGCAATTCCTCCGTTACAGGCCGCGTTGAAACTTGATCGCAGCAGGGAAGACGTGAAGGCAGTTCTGCTCAGCATTTGGCGCAGGCAAGCCCATGACGCCCTCGAACACAATGAGACGGAAAAGGCGCTCGCTTTGCTGATCGACGCTCGCAAACTCGATCCTTCAAACGCCGAAGTGCAATATGAATTCGGCATGGTCGCGCTCAAGATGTCTTTATTTTCGGATGCAATTGAAGCTTTTAATCACTCTCTGAAATTGCGTCCCGACAATCCTGCAGCGCTCTACGGATTAGGCCGCGCGAAGATGTCTGTCTCCAGATTTGACGACGCGCAGCAGGCCTTCGAACGCTATGTTCAACTCCGCCCTGCAGACGCGTCCGGGCATTATGCTCTCGGCTTCAGCTTGCAGGCTCTGCAACGAACATTGGAAGCTCGCACGCAATATGAAAGATCAATCGAATTACAACCCCTGCAGACCGAATCGTACTTTCAGTTGGGCTTGATGGATCTGGAAGCGGGAGATGCCGACCGAGCGGAGAAACAATTCCAGCGCGTCCTCGACCGCGCTCCTCAGCATGCCGCAGCGCTCACCGGGATGGGGCGCGTGAAGTTCCAGGCAAAACAGTATGCAGAAGCGGCCGCATTATTCGAAAAGGCAATTGCCAACAATCCCGACCTTCGGGAAGCTCATTACTACCTCGGCCTGACGGACTCACACCTCGGCCGGAAAGACGACTCGGAGAAAGAATTGCAAATCGCCAGCCGCATCGAACATGAAGAAGTGGAAAAGCACCAGACGGTTTTGAAGATCGTCGATCCCGATCAAGCATCCGGGGTGGAAACGAAACCGAATCAGTGATCGCCGCTCTAAAACTTGACCATAATGTCGAAGTCGACCAACATCTCGTCTCTGCGCAAATCCGGAAACCATACGTTGCTGCCCTGTCCGCCGCAGGCCGTTTGCGCGCCGCCGAGGGATTCTTGCATTGACGAATTTCCGTTGTTACAAGCAAAGAATTGCGGGTATCCGTTGTTGGTGTAAGGCACTCCGCCCGAACCCGGCGGCGTAACTCCACCGGCTCCGCTCCAGTAGGGCACGCTAGCGTGGCGATAGTCGGCTTCCCAGCGGAAAGTGATCCACTGCTTCGGCATGTAATCGAACGTGAGCGACGAATCCCACGCCTTGAATTGATCTCCGGGATTCCCCGTAAAGTAAGGTGCGTTGATCGCAGCGGAGGACGCCGTTTCGCCATTGATGGGCGGGAGCAGCACTAGATAACGCCCGGGATTGTTGATTTGGCCGCCGCCGAGCGTCAATCCGTACTTGTCTTTCTTGAACCATGCCCGGTTATAAAGCATGTAGCCGATGAAGCTCTGCTTAGGATCGATTCCCCCATTCGGGAAATTGGCGCTCGCTGGCCCCAGCGGGTCCTTCTTGTTACCGTGGCAGCTCACGCCCGCTAACGTGGCCGTGCTGGGTCCGAATTCGCAACCCAAATCGCCAGTGAACGAGAAGGCCAGTTTGTCGAGCGTCTTCTCAGGATGGTCGTAATACTTGATCTCGACGCTGTTGTCGGTGTGGATGCGGCCGCGATTGGGTATATATAAGTCGTCGTGTCCGAGGCCGTAGTTATTGGAGAGGATGTTGATCCACGGCTTCGGAGTCCACTTGATCTGCCCTCCCAGGCCTTTCCTCGAATTGGACGATCCGTACGACTGCCATCCATTGATGATCCAGGGCTCAATCTTCAAATGGGGATTGGGGAAGATTTGGATGCGCACGCCCTCAAAAAACCATGGCGTGTTGGAAGAAACATAGGAAGGCTGGTACGCCCAATTATCGTAGTTGTAATAGCTGAATAGCCCTACATACGACATGAAGATGCCGGCGTCGATGTTGATCCCATTCAAAACGTCGAGATGATAGCCGCCGTACGCTTCCGAAAGGTATCGGTCCGCGTCGCCTATATTCCATTGTCCCTTCGCATAGCTCGGATCGTTGCGTACGGTCGCCGTGGAATACATGCCGAACTGAGTCATAAAGCGGGCGCGAACATTGTCAAGGTGGAAGTCGCCGCCTAGACCCAGTTGCTCAAGCTGAATTTCGTTGGCGCGAAACAGCTCGCTCGACCCGCCCTCGGAGTTATCGATAGGCTTGTTGAAATCGTAGTTATAAGTAACGTCGGCGCGAATTTCCGGAGTGAAAAACTTGGAATCGAAAGCCGTGTCTTTGTTTCGCGGGTTGCCGTTCAACCAGGTCCAATCCCAGTCTGAGAAGGGAGCGATCTTTTCCTTTTTTGCGGAGACTGTCGAGTCGCTCGGCGCCTGTGCAACTGCGACCGCTGGGCTTCCATTTGCCATGGCTGTGGCCGCTTCCGCTTTTGCCGGAACTGCTGCCACTGCGGCCGCGGTAGCCGAAGCGGGCTCCAGCGGCTTCGCCGCCGTTGCTGTGGCAGATGCCTCGCGGCTCTTCAGTTCGGCTTCGAGTTGTTCAATGCGTGCCTTCATGATCTCCAGTTCCTTGGCGATTTCCATGGAGATTTCCGCGTCGGACTTGGCGGCGGGTTGGGCCGCCGCAGGCGGAGGAGTATTCGGGGCGCCCGTGGCCTCAGACGACGGCTGGTGCAGAACCGCCACTTTCCCCCGTGCGTCGGGTTGGTTCTGAGCCTGCGCATAACAGCGCTCGCCTTGACCAATACAGAGACTCAAGACAAGCATGCTCAAGACAAGCATCGGGCGGAACGCTGATGCCTGGGCGGGTTTCCGCAGTCGGACTCTTAAGATTTTCAAGTTACGAATCCTTTCCGCTGCAAAGTTCGCTTCTCACTCAATCGCAGGGCGCCCAATCTGGCTGAAACCACCGATCTTGTTTCTTGTTGCTTTCGGTGATGGGGATGAAACCACCATCACACGCGAAAACTAATAAAGAGCGGCTAAAAAATACATAAAGAGCGCATAAACATTTAAAGATGAATAAGGGCCAAAGCTGGTTACACTTCGTAAAAACATTTGCGCAGACATTGCGACCGGAAGATAGGGATTTGGAAGGCTGGAAAGTGCTAAAAAGCCGGACAGGAGCAGCAACGCAGAAGTCGCACGTGGCGCGATTTGCCAGTTCCGTATCTAGAGAACATTTGTCCGGTCCGCCTTTTTAGACGGGCTTGCGCCCGCGAATCAGAATCACGACCCAAACCGCTCCCCAACAGAAGACCACGTTGAGAAGCCAACCGCAGACCCACGCTGCAGTCTCGTACCAGCCCCGGCAAGCGGCCCCGAAGAAATAAGCATTGCACAACCAGAATGCAACGTACGCTCCAGGAATCAACATCCACGCCGTGAAGTATCCGAATGGGACTGAAACTGCGATCAAAGAATTCCGCCAGGGAGATGGCGAGCGCTTTATATTTCCAATTAGTTGTGCTCCATGCATCCATCCGGCAGAACGCTCGATTTCATAGAGTATGTGTATCCACTCGTCACCGAGTCGGCCACAAGGTGAACTACGGGATGTAATAAAACGGGTTCGGCAGCTTTACTGAGCGCTCGGCCTGCGGATTTCCATTCAAATCGCTGAGTTGGTCACCCACGTTGAGGATGATGTGATATCCCGCGTCGACAATCTTTTTCCGCTCGCCCGATTTATATTCGGTGGTCGATTGTTCTTTGGGGTGTGGTCCGCGCAACGCTAGCCCCGTCCAGCGATCGTAGCCAACCGATTTCAGATTGTCTGCGGTCGCGTCTTGTTGGGACTCGTTTCGCCCAGTGATGAAAAATACGGAAACTCCGTGTGCCACGGCTTCTTGGTAGAGCCGTAACGTCCCCGCGATCGCAGTTGCCTGCTTCTTACCGACCCAATCGTTCCAGTCCTTCGCGATGTAACCAAAGTCGTCTTGCATCTCCTCCTCCCAATTGGAAAGAGCGGTTTCATCAATATCGAGCACCAATGCCAGCTTTTCGCCCGGCTTTGCTCTGGCGGCCCGTCGCCGCAGGATTGCGATCGCCAAGTCACTCTGCCGATCCAGATCGGAAATATAGCAACTATGGCGCCCGGTGCAGTTGTGGTACGCGACGAGCCGCGTCTTCAGCGTGCCAAGATTGGGGGTCGGTTCCTGCGGAATGAGCAGCCGATTACTGGGAGCGGACTGTCCGCTCGACACCAGCGAAGCGAGAATCAGAGTCGACAAAACAAGCAGCCGTCGCAATTGCATCATTCGAACCTCATTCGCCAGAATGGCACACGTTCAATCGGTTTCAGTTCCGTATTCTTTTAATTATTCCGAAGAATGGGTGCTAGAACTTTTAGATCTCCGTCCGTCGGAGTTGTCTCGAGGCCAAGGATCTTCGCGATGAGCGGATAGATATTCACGTTTTCAAACGGGGAAACCGTCGTGTTCGGCCGTATATCGGGGCCGATGGCGTAAAAAATGGCGCGCATGGTTTTAAGCTGTTGCGGATCGTAGCCGTGACCGCCCTTATTCTTCGGCACAGTATCTGCAGGATTCGCCGCATGAGCGCGAATCGCATAAGGCCCCGTTGCAACCACCACCGGATCGCCCTCGCGTTCGTTCTCGTCGTAATGCAGACTCTTCGGAACATCGCGCCGCCGGTAGACAACAAATTTATCGCTTGCGCCTTTGAGATGTTCGTAAGCTTTTTCTGCCTCGGTTTCGCTGGATGCATAGAGGAGCATGCCTTCTGTCTGAAAAGCAGAGAGGTCGGCAAAATGATCCAGATCGATCCAATTGCCGGCAATGTTTTCCATGCCGTGGTCGGAAACCACAAACAAATCGATCGGCAAGTTCAGCTCTTTCAACTTCGCCTCCAGCGTTCCGACCAGATCGTCCACGTGGCGCACGGCCTCTGCGGTTTGCGGGCTGTCAGGGCCGAACTCGTGGCCGGCGTGATCCACGTTGGAGTAGTAAAGCGTGATGAAATGAGGCCGTTGAGCCGAAGGCAGGCGCAGCCACCCGACCACCTGCTGAATACGCGCCTCGTCAGGAAAATGATCGTCGAAGTGGAGATAGTATGACGGACGTTCGCCGGCGATCTCCGCCTCGGATCCCGGCCAGAAGAAACAGGCGCTGCGCATTCCTTGTTTCTCCGCCAGCGACCACAATGGAACTCCGCCGTACCAACTGCCGTCGCTATTGGCCGAGGGATCGTTGAAGGCGTATCGCTGCTTGCGTTTCGGATCGTAAAAACTCATAGCCACGATGCCGTGATGTTCGGGATAAAGCCCAGTTACGATCGAATAATGATTGGGAAACGTGATCGACGGATAGACCGGAATCATCCCCTCCGGCACGCTTGCTCCCTCAGTGGCGAGAGCGTGCAGATTCTTTGCGCCGTAGCGGTCGGTGTAGTCGTACCGGAAACCGTCGAGAGAAACGAGCACGACATACGGCTTCTTTTCCTGGCCGGGGGCATTCGGACCGTGCGCGGATTCGAGGACCGCTGCCGGATTCTGCGCGTGCACGGGCGCACACAGAATCGCAATCAGCAGCCAAGCAAAACAATGTTTGCGCCAGCTTTCGATCAAAGTCATTTCTCCTCCAGAACGAAACTGACAACGATGGAAACGACAAACGATGGAACCGACAATGATGCAACCGACAATGCGAAACCGAACCGACGACGGCAGAGAAGTTGTGTACAATCCTTTGCAAATGAAATCAGTGAACCTCGAAACCCCGGAGATCACCGCTTGAACTCTAGCAAATGTGCAGCATTCTTCTCATCTCTCTTTCTTCTAATATTTTTTGCGTCGTTGTCGCAGGGGCAAATCGATGACTCTACCAGGAAACTCTCTCACGATATTTTTAAACAATTGATCGAAGTCAACACTACGGACTCCGTTGGAAATGTGACTACGGCAGCCCAAGCCATGGCACAACGCTTTCGCGAAGCCGGATTCGCCGAGTCCGATATGCAGATTCTTGGCCCCAACGACCGCAAGAAGAATCTCGTCGTTCGACTGCGCGGAAACGGCAAACATAAACCGCTGCTGCTCATCGGCCACCTCGACGTGGTAGAAGCCCATCGCGAAGACTGGACTACCGATCCCTTCAGCTTCGTTGAGAAAGACGGATTCTATTATGGCCGCGGCACGCAGGACATGAAGAGCGGCGACGCCATTATGGCCACCACTCTCATCCGCTTCAAGAAAGAAGGCTTCATCCCCGACCGCGACATCATTCTCGCTCTGACTGCGGACGAAGAGGGCGGCAAGTCGAATGGCGTTGACTGGCTGGTGAAGAATCATCGCGACCTCATCGATGCCGAGATGGTTTTCAATCACGACGGTGGCGGCATCCTGAGCGATCATGGCAAACCCATGATGATGACCGTGGATGCCACGGAAAAGCTCTATGCGGATTTTCAGCTTTCAGTAACGAATCCCGGCGGCCATAGCTCATTGCCCCGACCGGATAATGCGATCTACGCGCTGACCAACTCGCTCAACCGCCTGGAAAACTACCAGTTTCCCTTCGAACTGAACGAGGTCACGCGCGTATATTACGAGCGCATGGCCAAAGTCGAAACGCCGGAACGTGCCGCCGAGATACGAGCGATGCTGAAAACTCCCCCGGACCAACAGGCAATCGCGAGGCTTTCGCGCGATCCGATCGACAACTCCACCATGCATACGACGTGTGTTGCGACGCGCCTTAACGCCGGGCATGCCAACAATGCTCTGCCGCAACGGGCGGAAGCGAATGTGAACTGCCGCATTCTGCCGGGGCACCCGGCCGAAGAGATCAGGCAGGAACTGATCAAGATTTTCGCGGATCCCGCAATCACTGTGCGTTACGTCGACAGTTTCGGCAATGTTTCGGACACCGCCGCTTCCAGTCGCAAGAGCTTCCCGCCTCCGCCTTTGCGTCGCGATGTGTTTGGCCCGCTGGAGAAAGTCACCGAAGCAATGTGGCCGGGCACTCCCGTCATTCCAGATATGGCGACCGGCGCATCGGATGGCGTGTACACGATGGCGGCGGGACTGCCCACCTATCAGATCGCGGGCATTGCGATTGATCGCGATGACATTCGCGCCCACGGACGGGACGAGAGACTTGGCGTCGACTCCTACTACAAAGGCGTTGATTTCTACTACCGCTTTCTGAAAGCGGTGACATCGGAATAGAACCCGGCTATTCGCTACGCAGCGCGTCCACGGGATCGAGTGCCGCCGCACGGCGAGCGGGAATAATCGCCGCCGTCACAACTGCCGCTCCCAGCACTATCGTAGCGGCAGACAGCATGAGAGGATCCCAGGGTCTGATCCCGAACAACTGATTTGCGATCAGCTCGCCGGTGCCGATAGCCGCCGGGATGCCAATGCCAAGGCCCAAAGCTGCCTGAAGCAGCGCTCCGCGCAGCACCATGCCAACAACCTGGCTGCGGTCTGCTCCGAGCGCCATGCGCACTCCAATCTCGCTGGTGCGCTGTTCGACCGTGTAGGAAGTCACTCCGTAAAGCCCTACTGCGGCGAGAATGAGTCCCAGAGCGCCAAACATCAGCGTCAAGTTCGCGATCATATTCTGCTGCGCAAAATCACTGTCGAAGACATGTCCGTAGGTATCGACGGTGTAAAGCACCAGGTTCGGATCAATCTGCCCCAGCGTCTTACGCACCTGTGCCTCAATGCCTGTGGGATTGTCCGGTCCCCAAATGACTATGTTGTTGAGGAAGTGCGAAGTAAGCTCTCCGGCTGCTTCGTGCGGCTCATTGTAATGAGCCGTCTGCGCCTCGGACACAAAGAACATGGGTCGATCCGGCTCTCTGATCTCCCATGGAAGGTAATGCATATTTGCGGCCACCCCGACTACTTCATACATTCCCGTGTACCGCTGCCGAGTGCCGAAATGCCGACCGATCGGGTTCTCATCTTTAAAGAACCTCTTGGCGAATGCCTCGTTGACGACGGCCACGGTGCGGGTGCTCGCGGTGTCCTCATCGGTAATGGGCCGGCCCATTACGATCCGGTTGCCAATGGTTTCAAAGAAGCCTGAAGTCACTCGTACCCAGGTCGCCTCAGAGTCGTCCTTCGCGCTTGGTTCGGGCTTGCCTTCCACATGGATATCGTCGCTCCAGTTATCGCCGCTCATGGGCGCATACATGGCGGCGCTAACGCGGCGCACTCCAGGAATCGCCCGCAGACGCTCAACGATCTCTTCATAAAGTGGATTCAACTGTTCGGCCTTATAGTTCGCCAGTCTCGGGTCGATCCAGGCGATATATCTGCCTTTGGGTTCGAAGCCGAAGTTTTGGTTTTTAATGTTGCGCAGGCTCTGGCTGAGCATTGCCGCGGACGCCAACAGCACGAGCGACACCGCCGCCTGCGCAATCACCAGCGCCTTCTGCGGCCAGCGCGCTTTGTTGCCGGTCGACCCGCGCGATCCGCGTAACGCCTCGACCGGCTCTGCGTGCGAAGTCATCCAGGCGGGCGCGATTCCAAACAGGATTCCGGTCAGCACCGAAACCGCCAGTGTGAAAACCAGAGCTTGCCAGGATGGCGAGGACTGAATGGGTACGAAATTGTCGGCGCTCGAGATCTCGAAAGCCTGATGGATCATCAGCCGCGTTCCCGCATATGCCACGCCGATACCCAGCGCTCCGCCGAACACAGAAAGAGTGACGCTTTCAACGAGCGCCTTGCGCACCAGACGTCTTCGCGGCGCGCCCAGAGCGATTCGAATCGAGGTTTGCTGTCGGTTTCTGAGCCCTCTCGCAAGAAGCAGGTTGGCGATATTGGCGCACGCGAGCAGCAGCACGCAGCCAGCCGCCGCCAGCAGAATCGTCATACCCTCGCGATAGTCTTCGCGCAACGCGTCCACACCAGCGCCACCCGGACTCAAATACAGCTTCTGCTGCGGCCATACTTCTTTATCCTGGGCGCTCATGTCGGAGAGATGGCTTGCCTGCCAGGCGTGCAGTTCAACCCGGAGCCGAGACTCCAGCTTCTTCGGGTCGGTTCCCGGGCGCACACGTCCAATGATGTCAAGCCAGTGCTGGTCGGGGATCTTCAGTTGCTGTCTCGCACCGTCGAGCAGCGGCTCCGTCGTCGCCGGCAGCCAGATATCCGGCATCGCCCACCCGGTCAGCTTCGCTCCATAAAATCCCGGTGCGCCCACACCGACAATCGTGAAGGGATGGCCGTTGATCTGATACGTCGCGCCCACAACCGACGGATCCCCTCCGTATTTTTCTTTCCAGACGTGGTAACTCATCACGGCTACGGGCGGCGCGCCTTCATGATCATCATTCGACTCAAGCACGCGGCCGATCCATGGACCCACGCCGAAAGTGCGAAAGAAATTACCGGAAACGTATTCGCCGTGTCTGGTCTCTACCTGTTGACCACTGTCGCGGCGCACGGCAAGCGCGGCGCTGCCAGCTTGCATCGCCGCAAGATCGGAAAACTCGGGCGTGTTGTTCTTAAAGTGCTGGTACAAATCCCACGAGAAAAGCGAAAACTCATCTTCCTGGGTGTAGCCGCCCATGCCACAGCAGTGGATCTTATTGCCGATGCGCCATAACTCCTGCGGCTTGGTCACCGGAAGCGAGCGCAGCATGACTTGCTCGACCAGCGAAAAGATGGCGGTGGTTGCGCCAATGCCAAGGGCAAGGGTTAATGCCGCCGTCATTGTGAAGCCCGGATATTTCCGCAATTGCCGCAACGCCAGCCTGAAGTCGGCGAACATGACTCCTCCTTTCCCTGGTCGAGAGAAATCAGAGCACGCTGATTACCGAATCCGGGAAATAATAAACTCTTGCATTCAAGATAGTTACGGCGGAGATGAAGCGCCCTGATCTGTCCGTTCGTGGCCGAGCCTGTTCACGGGCGGACACGCCGGATGTAAGGACAACAGTTTTTTCGCGGTTGAACATCTGGCCGAAGGGAGCACTCCCGTCGCGGAAGAGCATTGGTTGTTCTTCAGATGATTGCAAGAAATCGGTCGATGAGATTCTCGACGCCGCGTTCAGGAAAATTTCGACGGCATTTCCCATCGAATTTGTCGCGATCAACCAATGACCTCAGCCTTGGTTCCTGGGTCAGTGAACGGCCGCTAACGAATCGGAATAGCGGGGCAGCAAAAGGTTCGTCACGGCTGCCAGTCCCAGCGCAGCAGCCAGCAAAATCAGCAAAGAAGAATAGGAACCGGTCGCATCAAATGCGCGCCCAAGTATCACCGGTCCGATGGCTCCGGCAGCGGCATAGAACGTCCAGGTTAGACCGTACAGAGTGGAAAAAGCGCGCAGTCCAAAATAACGCGTCAGCAGGTAAGGTGTAATCGCGGCTTCGCCTCCGGCGCCAATGCCGATCAGCGCAGCAGCAAGACAGCCCGCAGCAAAATTCGTCGCGCGGGCAAGAAGAAAAATTCCCAGCGCAGTAATGAGGTTTATTACGAACGCGACGCGCGGTCCGAAAAATCGGTCCAGCAACCACCCCACCACGATCCTGCCAAGCAGGCTTGATCCACCGAGTATGGACGCGCACAATGCTGCATTTCCAGCGGTGAGTCCTCGATCGGTCAGCAATGCGGACAAGTGAGTGATCGCTCCGTTCATGCTGATTGAACTTACGAAAAGAATGGCGGTGATAATCCAGAAGGCAAAAGAACATAGCCCCTGTTGCAATGTCATTCCGGCGTGGGTGAGCGGCGCGGTCTCGCTACCGATCACTTCGCGCTCGCGGATGTAGCGCCAACTGAGCGGCAAGCCCAGTAACAACGCCAGGCCGCCGAGAGACGCGTAGGCCGCGCGCCAGCCAAACCGGCTAATAATGGATTGAGCGACGACCGGTAATATCATGGCGCCCAAGCCCGCTCCAACCATGACGAAGGCGAGCGCCGTCCCCAAACGCCGCTGAAACCACGTCGAAATCGATCGCGAATAAGCCAGATGAGCCGCGCCGTTTCCCACTACACCCAGCACGAAACAAGTCAGGTAAAACTGCCACAATCCAGAACGCAACAGCGCCAATGATGCGATGGCGCACACATACACTGTCATACAAACGAGAATGATGCGGCGAGGTCCAAAGCGATCGATCCACCGCCCAAGCAACGGAGAAACGAAGCCCAGAGTTACGGCGGCAATGGCGAAGCCGCTAGAGATGGCCTCGCGGCTCCAGCCGAATTCCGCAGCCAGCGGCTTTACAAAAACGGAAAACGTATACACGAATAGCGAGCCGAATCCCGCCATCACGCCGAGACACGCCGCTAACACTACGCGCCAGCCGTAGTACCCTGCGTCGGATTCATTTGGCCCAGGCACGGATTCCGCGGGTCGCGTCATCGCCACGCCGACTTCGACACTTCCGGGAACGGACTCGTTCATTCGTGGGATCTCTCGATTTTGTTTCTGCGCTTTTTTGCAGGAGTCGGATCATACACAAACGACTCCGCCAGTATCTCTAGTTTTTTTCTAGTATTGCTTGCGGTTTGCCCCTGCGTGAGAATCGCTCTGCTGAAAAATCAATGAGTGGAGAGCATCGATCAGCTGCAGCACTTTGGTGAAAAAGAAGTGCTGGCCAGAGAAATGGCGAGGGTTGAACCGAAGATCCCGGAGCTATTCCGCGGGTTCGTAATTCAGGTTTTGCCCGAGCCATCGCTCGACTTCCACGACGCTCATTCCCTTGCGTCGGCTGTAGTCGGCGACCTGATCGCGGTCAATTTTGCCGAGCGCGAAATATCGTGATTCCGGGTGAGCGAAGTAAAGGCCGCTCACGCTCGATCCCGGCCACATTGCAAACGACTCTGTGATCAGCATCCCTGTGTTCGCCTGCACATCGAGCAGACGCCAAAGCGGACCCTTCTCGGTGTGATCGGGACACGCCGGATAGCCGGCGGCCGGCCGGATTCCGCGATATTTCTCTTGTATAAGATCCGCGTTGCTCAACCCCTCCGCACAACCATAACCCCATTCACAGCGTACTTTTTTGTGCAGGCATTCGGCGAAAGCCTCCGCCAGACGATCGGCGAGCGCCTCCGCCATGATCGCATTGTAGTCGTCGTGCTTGGCTCGGTAGGAGTCGCACAGTTCCTTCAGGCCGATCCCGCTGGTGACTGCGAACGCGCCAATATGATCGGGCAACCCCGTCTCCTTCGGCGCGATGAAGTCGGCGAGCGACCGGCATGGCTCGCTGCCTTCCTTGTTTGATTGTTGGCGGAGAAAGTGAAATCGTTCGAGCACTGTCTCACGCTTGCTGTCCGTGTACAGTTCGACATCGTCGCCCACAGCATTAGCGGGAAAGAATCCGTATACGCCTCGCGCTGTAATCAGTTTCTTCTCAATGATCAGATCGAGAAGAGCATTGCCTTCGTTGAAGACTTGGCGCGCCTGCGCACCGTGCTCTGCGTGTTCAAAAATCCGCGGATAAATTCCTTTCAGTCCCCAGGTATGGAAGAACGGGCTCCAGTCAATGAACTCGCGCAACGTCGCCAAAGAAAAGTCATTCAGCACCCGCACACCGGTGAATGAAGGCGTGGGCAGGTCTTCGGCTCGCCACTCGATCGGGGTTCGCCTTTTGCGGGCCGCTTCGAGTGAGACCACACTCAATTTCGGCGCGGAGTGGGCTTTGCGCAGCGCGTCGTAATCGGCGCGATGCTTTTCCACGAATGCAGATTTGCCTGCGTCGCTGAGAAGGCTGGTAGTGACCGGCACTGCCCGGCTGGCGTCGAGAATGTGAACTACCGGCTCACTGTAGTGCGGCGCGATTTTTACGGCGGTATGAGCCCGGCTGGTGGTTGCGCCCCCGATGAGCAGTGGCAGCTCGAAACCCTGACGCTCCATCTCGCGGGCCACATGCACCATCTCGTCGAGAGAGGGTGTGATCAGCCCACTCAGGCCAATCATGTCCGCCTTTTCCGCCTTGGCGCGTTCCAGAATCTTTTCGCACGGGACCATCACGCCCATGTCGATCACTTCGTAGTTATTGCAGGCGAGGACGACTCCGACGATGTTCTTTCCAATGTCGTGAACGTCGCCCTTCACTGTCGCCAATAAGATTTTTCCCTGCGCTTTGACCACTTCGCCCGCCGCAGCTCTGGCTTCCTTCTCGGCTTCCATGAACGGCGTTAGGTGCGCCACGGCCTTCTTCATCACGCGCGCAGACTTGACCACTTGCGGCAAGAACATTTTCCCGGCTCCGAACAGATCGCCCACCACGCCCATCCCGGCCATCAATGGTCCTTCGATCACCGCCAACGGACGTCCCAGTTTCAGGCGAGCTTCCTCGGCGTCGGCTTCAATATAAGTGTCAATGCCCTTGACCAGCGCGTGAGAAAGCCGCTCCTCGACCGTGCCGTTGCGCCATTCTTCGGCTTTCTTTTCATTGACGGCCTTGCCGACACCTTTCAGCTTCTCTCCGTATTCCACCAGCCGCTCGGTCGCGTCAGGACGGCGATTCAGCAACACGTCCTCCACCAACTCCTTCAGTTCCGGCTCGATCTCTTCATAGACCTCGAGCATGCCGGCATTCACGATGCCCATGTCCATGCCGGCTGCGATGGCGTGATAAAGAAACGCGGAGTGAATCGCTTCTCGGACCTTGTTATTGCCGCGAAAACTGAATGAGATGTTTGAAACGCCGCCGCTTACTTTCGCATGCGGCAGGTTGGCCTTGATCCAGCGCGTGGCGTTGATGTAGTCGACCGCGTAGTTGTTGTGCTCCTCCATCCCGGTGGCAACGGTCAGGATATTGGGATCGAAGATGATGTCTTCCGGCGGAAACCCGACTTCATCCACGAGAATGCGGTAGGCGCGTTCGCAGATGCGGATCTTGGCTTCGAAATCCGCGGCCTGGCCTTGTTCGTCGAAGGCCATCACAACCACGGCTGCGCCATACTTCAGAACCTTGGCCGCATTCTGGCGAAACTTTTCTTCGCCTTCTTTCAGTGAAATGGAATTGACGATGCCCTTGCCCTGCGTGCACTTCAGGCCTGCCTCGATGACTTCCCATTTCGAGGAGTCCACCATGAAGGGCACTTTGGCGACTTCCGGCTCGCTCCCCAGCAATTGCAAGAAACGAGTCATGGCAGTGACGCCGTCGATCATGCCCTCGTCCATGCATATGTCGAGAACGTTTGCGCCGTTCTCCACCTGCTGGCGGGCTACGCTAACCGCTTCTTCATATTTGCTTTCTTTGATGAGCTTCGCGAACTTCGGCGAACCGGCGACGTTGGTGCGCTCGCCGATCATGATGAAGACGCCGGCCTGCTGCGTGAAGGGCTGCGATCCCGAGAGACGGAGCGGCTTCACCTTCGTTGGCGCAATCGCACTCGTGCTCGCACTTTCTGATTCGCTCACGCTCGACTCGCAATCTCGCCGGCGTAGGATTCTTCAGGGTGTGCCGTACCGAATTTTCGCGGAGGCTGGCCTTCGAGCGCTTTGGCGATAGCCGCGATGTGTTCGGGAGTGTTTCCGCAGCAGCCGCCGGCGATATTGATCAACCCTCCCCGTGCGAACTCGCCAAGATAACGGGCCATGTCTTGCGGCCCCAGGTCGAAGCCCGTTTCCGACAGCGGATTCGGCAAGCCGGCATTGGGATAGCACGAGATCGCCACGTCGGCTTTTTCCGATAGCTCTTCCAGAAACGGATACATCAGATCGGGACCGAGCGAGCAATTGAGGCCGACCGACAACGGTTTTACATGTTTCACGGCATTCCAGAACGCTTCGGTCGTCTGCGCCGAGATCATGGTCTCGCCGCCGCGGCCAACCGCCGCCGAGATCATCACCGGCAACTCCTTGCCGTCTTGATCGAACACTTCGCGGATTGCTACCAATGCCGCTTTCGCATTCAGCGAGTCGAAGATCGTCTCCACTAACAGCAAGTCCACTCCGCCGGCAATGAGAGCGCGTACCTGCTGCGCGTAAGCGGCTTTGACCTGATCGAAAGTGACCACGCGAAAACCTGGATCGTCGGCATCGGGCGAGTTCGAGAGAGACACGGTCAGCGGTCCAATCGCTCCCGCCACGAACCGCTGACGCGAAGTTGCGGTCCCGACACGATCGGCCCACTCGCGGCATTGCCGCGCCGATTGCTCATTGATGTCCCAGGCCAAGTTGCCGAGGAATGAATCTTCGATCACTTTCTGGTAGAACGCAGGATCCTTGCGGCCGCCACGCCCTCGTGGATCTTCGACAAAAAATTCGCTCTGCGTGATGCTGGTGGCGCCAAACGTATTTGTCTCGATCATGTCCGCACCAGCTTCCAGAAACCGCCGGTGGATGTCGCCAATCATCTCTGGCTTAGTCAGCGAGAACAGGTCTCCGTTATTCAGCAGACTTTTAGTCGAGTTCTTGAATCGCTCTCCACGGATGTCCGCTTCCGTCATGCCGTAAGTGCGGATGGTCGTGCCCATCGCTCCGTCGATGATAGCGATTCGACGGTCGAGGATTGTTCGAAGTGGATGTTGCGCTTTCGTCATATCCCTTTGATGATCTGGGGCGTTCTTCGCTTCAGCCTTAACTGGACGATGTTTCAGCGAAATAGGCCTCTTTTATTATAGCGATGGTAAAGATGTCTAAGTTGTCGCGGATGTGAACACCGAGGTAATCCCGAGGGCGTCGAATCCTGCGTGGAGAACTCAATCCGAGGAGCCATCATCGTGGTCCAGTCCAAGCACCGGCCATGTATACGTGTTTGGGCCAGACTATATGGCTGCGTCCGGACCTGCATTAAAGGTTCAGCACAAATCGATTAGGTGTATGGTTCAGCTGACTGTCAGGTGGACAACTGGGTTGGTGTCCAAATCCGGGCAGGCTTGCCCCGAAATGGACAGCGGGAACCGGCTCAATGCGTGTAAGTGACTTACAATGAAACGTCCAAAACTGGCATGAATCATGCTATCGGCGTCGTAGGGGGGAACTATGTCCTTTGCTCGCGATCTCCGGCTCGCATTTCATTCACTGGTGCGCACACCGGGATTAGCCTGCGCCGTAATCCTGACGCTGGCACTCGGCATCGGCGCCAATGCGGCCATCTTTACGCTGGTGCGCGGCGTTCTGCTGCGACCGCTGGTAAATCGCGACGAAGATCGACTGATTTACATTCGACAGAGCGCTCCCGGCATCGGAACGGAAAACGCCAATTTTTCGGTGCCTGAAATCCAGGATTTGCGGGGCCGGATAAAGTCGGTCAGCGAGTTTGGCGACTTTTCCACGATCGGGTTCACGATGCTCGGGCTGGGCGACCCGCGTGAAGTTCGGGCCGGCGTTGTAGGCGGTTCCTATTTCGAGGTCATGGGCCTTAGTCCGGTGCTTGGGCGGCTGCTCGACATGCGCGACGATGGTCCGAACGCCGCGGGCGCGGCGGTGCTCACCTACAACTTCTGGACCACGGTCCTGCACAGCGATCCGTCGGTCATTGGGAAGCAGGTTCGACTGGACACGCGCACGGCCACCATCGTTGGTGTGCTCGAGCCTTCGGTTCCTTACCCCTCGGACACCGAGCTGATCGCAAACGTTGTGACCAGTCCTCATCATCTTTCCGCGACTATGGTCACCGGGCGCGTTCATCGGATGACGGAATTGTTTGGACGGCTGGCTCCGGGAGCGTCTCTCGAGCAAGCCCGAGCCGAATTGAAGTCGGCATACTCTACGATCAAGAAAGATCATCCTGAAGCATACCCTGCGGGCGGCCAGTTCAACATCGATGCGAAGCTGCTGCGCGATGAAATCACATCGGGCGCTCGTACCGTGCTGCTGGTGCTATTTGCCGCCTCCGGGCTGGTGTTCATCATCGCCTGCTGCAACGTGGCCAATCTGATTCTGGCGCGGACCGTGCGCCGCGAAACGGAATTGGCGGTTCGCTCTGCGCTTGGCGCGAGCACAGGCGCGTTACGCCGCCTGCTGCTGTCGGAGAGCCTTTTGCTTTGCGGCGCAGGGGCGATTCTGGGAGTGGTTAGCGCAAGTCCAATGGTGAACGTGCTGGCACGCTACGCTTCGCGTTTCTCCGTGCGCGCGCTCGACTTGAAGATTGATTCGAGTATGCTCTGGCTTGGCGCAGGCCTGGCCATCTTAGCGGCAGTGCTGCTGGCCTACATTCCGCGCTTGCCCGCTGCCAATACGTCGCAAAGCGTCAACCTCAGCAGCGGAGGAGTGCGCATCACCGGCGCGACCAGCCGCCGCCTGCGCATTTTCGCGGTCACGCAGATTGCCGCCTCGTTCATGCTGCTGGCCGGAGCGAGCATGCTGATCAAGACCCTGCTTACGCTGCAGGCCACGCAGACCGGTTTTGACACGCAGCGCGTGCTGGCGATCAATATGCCCGTAATGTCTTATGGCAAGTCGGCGGATCAGATTATCAATTTCTATCGGGAGACGCTGCGCCGAATAAAAGAACTGCCGGGAGTGGACGGAGTCGCGGAAGGGACCACCGTGCCTTGGCGGGATTCGGGTGGCTTCGGCCCGGGATTTGAATTCAGCGGCGAAGGGCACGTGAACGCCAATCATGAAGAGAACCCGCGAGCCCAGTTCCGCGCGATTTCCCCAGGATTTTTCGCCGCGCTCGGCGTCTCCATTCTTGAAGGCCGGGACTTCAACAATGATGATCGTCGCGGCGGCGAGCCAGTCGTGATTATCAGCCAAAGTTTAGCGCAGCGCATGTTCCCCGGCCAGGATCCCCTCAATCGGCACGTTATGTGGACCGACCCGGTGATGGACTTTATTAGTATGAGCAAAGGACCGCGACGAATTGTCGGGGTCGCCGCGGATGTGGATGATGAGCACATCGTCCCGGGCGCGGCACTCACCATTTATCATCCGTTCGGCCAGGTGCCGGATAAACTTTCCGACAACGGCGTGGGCATTTTTGGCGGTCGGTTGTTCGTGCACACGCGCATCGATCCTTACGCGCTGGTCACGCCGGTCACGCGCATCGTGCGTGAGATGTCGGTTGATCAACCCGTCGAGCATGCCGCGACGCTTGCCGACATTCGCGCCGAAGTGCTGACACCCGACCGGCTCAACACTCTTGTCTTCGGTGGATTTGCGGCAGTCGCTTTGGTGATCGCCGTTGTGGGCGTAGCCGGCGTGCTCGCGTTTTCCGTCAGTGCGCGCACCCGTGAGTTCGGCATCCGCCTGGCCATCGGCTCGCAACGCCGGCACATCCTGACCCGTGTTGTTGCAGAAGGAGCCGTAATGGCGGGGCTTGGCGTAATTGCTGGCGCCGCGGTCGGCTTCGTGCTTGCGCGCTTGGCATCTCGATTTTTTGTGGAAGTCGAAATGCCCGGTGCTTTGCCAATAGTCGTTTCTGCATTCGTACTGATGGCGGTCGCGGTGATCGCCTCGCTATTGCCCGCGGCCCGGGCTGCGCGCGTCGACGTCATGCAAGCGCTGCGCTCTGAATGACTGCCTTCAGGTCATCGCCTCATCCGTTAGGTAGCGGCCCATTTTGAATTTCTGATGGCGTCTTCCTGAGCGTAGCCGTTCTTCAGGCGGAGCGAAGAGCCTGCCCTGAGCTTTGTCGAAGGGATCTCCCGCTACGACACTGTGTGCACGGGAGATCCCTCGGCCCGCTGGTAAAAACGCGGGCTCTTCGGGATGACGCCTTTTGAGATTCGGAGTGCAAACTGAGCCCCACCATCAGTCACTTAATATTGATAGTCACGTAGGTAGTGTGGATCGGCTTGAAACCATTATTCGCATTGATGTCTTGAATCGCCAGTTGATACGCGCCCGATGCAGGCAGCGTAACAGTTTGATTGATGAAGTTGCTGTTCACTCCCATGCCCGTGGGAGACTGACCAAGCTTCACCCCGTGACTGTTATCCCACACTTCAATATGATCCACCAGAGGCGTAGTCGAGCCACTTTGTTCGTAAGCATAGGCATTGATCGGAACGGTCGTTGTCGACCACGTTGAATTACTGGCGGGCGAGTTTACATAAACGCCGGCGGAGGGAGATACCGTGATGTTGACGTCACCTTGATGGAGAGTCTTTCCCGAGTTGCTAACATTCTTTACCGAAAGAGTGTACTGGCCCGGACTTAACGAATACCACTGGCTGATGGTTGTTCCTTTGGGCGAATCGCCCAGTTTTGTATCGCCGTTCCAGACTTCCAGGTGATCGATGCCTGCGCTCGCTTCCTGCGCGCTCGACTCGATACCAAATGCGCTGACGGGAACCAGAGGCCCCTGCGTAGAATTGTTCGCCGGCGTATTCACAATCACGCCGTAACTGGAGGACACAGTGTAATTCGTGGTTTCCCGATGCAGGACCGGATAACTCGGAGCACCGCCAACATCCTTCACGATGATCTGATGCGGCCCATTGCCGCTCACTTGAAATGCTTGGTTAATCGTCTTACTGAAAATGTTCCCCAGCTTGGTGGATGCGCCGTTGAAAATATCCCACACTTCCATATGATCGATGCGCGCACTTAACTCCGAGGCCACTGCATTCACCAGGACTGACGAGCCTTGCGTCGAATTGTTCGCCGGCGAGTTAACTACCACGCTGCCCGCGTTCGGTGAAAAGAAGTCCGTCATAGCCGCTGCGGTGACCGACCATCCTGGATAAGTCGTAATACCCAGCGACTCCAACATAGTTCGCAATGTATTTTCATGCTTGTAAGCCACGTTCGAAACAAATCCTTTCTTTACATTCGGCCCCATGACGCCGGTGTAGATCTTGCCGGCATCGTCGGCGGCGCCGTTGTCGAAAGTTACGATCACCAGTCCACTTCCGCCGACTTGAAAATCAGGTGTGGCCAGCACGGGAGTTAGAGTGTTGTTCAAGAAGCTGTCCGCTGTGGGCAGAGTTGAGCACTCGTCATGCAAGTCGAAACAACCGTCAGGAACAATGATGGCGAAGCGCGGCAAGGTTCCATTGGCTACATCGACTGCGAACTGTTGAAAGTCAACGATGTTGCCTTGCGATCCGAGATTGTTGCTCAAGATTTCGTCGTACCAGACCGCGGCATTGTGCCGCGCGTAATAATGGCTCTCTGGCGGCTGGTTCGCAAACGTAAAGTCGGGAGCGTCCACCGTTCCGCCGGCGTTGAGGTAATTTTGCGCATAAACTTTCCACGAGATCGGCTGAGCATTCATCAGGTGAAAAATATTTTCGTCGGTGATCGGAGCCTTCGTTACGCTTGGCTCGCATTTATTCTGGCTGAAGCAATCATTGCCATTGCAATAAAAATTGTGGCTCGTGGGCGGCACGCTGCATAGCGGAGCTCCGGAACAGGAATAGTTCGACTCACAACTGCCCGAAGCTAAATATAAATAGTCGAGCAGAGAGCCGCTATAGTCCGAGTCGTAATTATTGGCATAGCCGTAGCGATCGCCCTGGCTCGCCAACCACGGCATGCCGTTCGGATATACGCTGCCGAACGAAGTATTTTCATCGATGATCAAAATCACATGCTGGGCGAGCGGAACACTCTGTGCCGATGCAGCGGCACCTGCGCCGATTATCAAAGCCAAGCCGAGTAAAGAGTGAGAGACGATTGCGGCGACGAGCGGATGTCTTCGCATGGAAAATCTCCTTTGAATATGTAGGTATCGATCGCGGACAGTCGATCGACGTTCACTTTCGCCCGCACCGCGAGAGAACACACTTCTGCACATCGCGCTTTAAGTCATCAGCACGAATCGATCAGGATGTTGTCGCAGTGCGTGTAGAGTACTTCAGCTCAATTGCGGAAGCATTTCAGAAATATTAAATCTCAGTAAATTGTGCGGGCGCCGGAACCGAATTGGGAACTAAGTCAAATAAATTCGGGTCCATGATTACTAAGAGTCAGAGGAGACGAAGTCTGGTTGCAATGCAGTTTGGCGACGCATTAGGCCGGTTAAGCCGGAGATCCGTTCGGCTTCGCGATCCTGACAAACTGCGCCTGACAAGCTCTGCACTTTAGTATTGCTCAATCGGTAATTCGGCTCGCGAGCTCCCGCCGAGGATAAAGGAGATATCCCCTCCCCCCTCGAATCTTTGGAATCTCGGAGTTAGCAAAAAATTCCCCGTAAAATCCGCATGTCAAAGAACGTAGATACTAAAATCCGTGAAACAAAGGATTTAGCAGCGCAAGCAATTGGCTTGTGCCGACCTTGACGGCCTTCATCACGATTCCACAATTGAAGGCCTGTGGACAAGGTCAGATGTCACAAAGTGGCTGTGAATTTCTTTGGGGTTGTTGTCGCGTCAAAAAATGCGCGAATGTCCCGTGGGGAGCATCCGAAAGTAAGACAGGGAATCGCGACAGTTACCTTATGTTTCAACATTTCATCAACATTTAACACTGCTGTAATCTTCCCACACCCAAAGATGGGGAATCCTATCGTAGATAGGTATTGCTTCGCCCGGAAATTGGATGATCTAAAGATGACGATCCAAAAATGAGGTGAACCATGCGCAACATGAATATCGTCTTTTACGACGCAGGAGGCGGACACCGCAATGCCGCTGATGCCGTCAAGAGCGCAATGGAAGCACAATCCTACCCTTGGGCGGTTACGCTGCTGAATTTGCAGGAACTGCTGGACCGGATCGACCCGGTTCATCGCACCACCGGCATGCGTATTCAGGACGTCTATAACCTGATTTTGCGCCGGGGGTGGACGCGTTTCACACCACAACTTATACCTCTGTTGCAAGGGTTGATTCGCTTGAATCACTGGCGAGTCGTTCGCGTTCTTCAGAAGTACTGGGCCGAACATCCATCTGATCTGGTGTTGTCGGTGATTCCGCATTTCAATCGTGCGATCGCCGAGAGCATTCGCAAATCCCTGCCGGATGCGCCGTTCGTCACGATGCTGACCGATTTCGCCGACTACCCGCCACACTTCTGGATCGAGCGCGAGTCGGAATACCTGATCTGCGGAACTCAACGCGCGAAGCAGCAGGCTTTGGCGATGGGCCACTCGCCACTGAGAGTCTTCGAGACGACCGGCATGGTGATGAAGTCGAAGTTCTATCAGAAACCGATCATCGATCGCGGGGTGGAACGCAAGCGGTTGGGATTGGATCCGGATAGTCCTACCGGCATCGTGTTGTTCGGCGGCCATGGCGCGCCGGTCATGCTCGACATCGCCACGCAGTTGGATGAAAGTGCACAGGACTTGCAGTTGATCATGATCTGCGGCCACAACCAGGATTTAGCCGCGAAGTTGAAAAAGCTTCGCACCAAGAAGAAAATCTTCGTCGAAGGCTTTACTTCGCAAGTGGATTACTACATGGCGCTAGCGGATTTCTTCATTGGCAAGCCGGGGCCAGGATCGATCAGCGAAGCGTTACAGTTCGATTTGCCGGTGATCGTGGAAAGCAATGCCAAGACCATGCCGCAGGAGCGCTACAACACGGAGTGGCTCACCGAAAATCGGCTCGGAATTGTTTTGCCAAGTTTTCAGGAGATTGCATTGCTGTGGAACAACTGCTGCAACCTTCCACTTTCCAGGAATTTCGGCAGAATGCGCGTGCGCATACTAATCGCGCGCTGTTCGAAGTTCCGATCATTCTGGAAGAGGTGTTGGAGCAACACAGACCGGAGTTCATGCCGGTTGCGCCAATCGGTAGCGTCGGTCTGATGGGACGCCACGCGATGTTGGGATCGCACTGAGACGCTTGTCGTTCGCGTCGATATGAGGCAGCCGGAAACTCGAGGCAAACTTTCTACGCAGAACATCGCGGAGCGTCGTGCGAACGCGAAGTCTCGCTAGACCTTCGCTTCCGATGCAGATTTCAGCTCTCCGTGTTCTGCAATCATCTCCGCGGATAGAGCGTTGCGGCGCGCAATTTCACCGTACAACTTTCCGCTCCTGCGCATCGTGCGTTCCTGCGTGGCACAATTCAGAGCCACCAAACCAAATCGCAGACGCCAGCCTTCGGTCCACTCGAAATTGTCAGTGAGCGTCCAGTGAAAATATCCTCGAATGTCGTGACCTTCTGCAATCAACTGATGCAGTTCCTTTAATGCATTCACGATGAGCCAGGGGCGAATGCGGTCCTGTGCATCCGGTACTCCGTTCTCAAGAATGTAAATCGGCTTGCCGAGCTTTGCCGTCCGCTCAACGGCATGGCGCAATGCCAAGGGATAAGCCTCGCCGTAAGGTCGGTCGGAAGCGCTGTCTCCCTGCGGCACGTGCGGCGGAACGAAGAGACGGGCAAATGCCTGCGCTCTATTCCTAAAGTCGAAAGCCACGTGAAACCGGTTGTAGACGTTCAGGCCGACGAAATCACACGACCCTTTCACCGCACCCGCAGTTCCGTCCAGCATGCTCAAAGGAAACGGAAGCCTGCCGAACTGGATCAGCCGCAGGAAACTCTCGTTGAAAAGCTGATTGACCAGCGCAGCCATCCAACGATCTGGCCCACGGCCTTGCGCCTCGAGAGAAACATAATGGTGCGCCCATCCGACCTCGGCGTGCGGCTGCATTTCGTGAATCGCGTTATAAGCGCGCAGATGGGAACGAGCCATGGCACTCACCACCCGCATGGCAGCGCCGATATCGCCACTCCGCCCCGGAGGAAATTCGCCCAGAGCGTATCCCATAGCGGCGTACACGTTAGGCTCGTTAAAAGTCAGCCAACGGCTACAAAGCTTCCCGAGTGCGTCAATCACAACGCGAGTAAAGCGCTCAAAAAGTTCTGCAGCATCCGGACTTAAAAACGCGCCCTTCTCTTCGAACCACCGCGGATGGCTGAAATGATGCAGGCAGACCATGGGCGAAATGCCGCGCTGCACCAGGCCGTTCAGCATTTCACGATAACGTTCCAACGCGGCGAGGTCCCATTGGCCCTCGTTTGGTTCTATACGGCTCCAATCCACAGAAAAGCGGAGCGCGTTCAGGCCCAGGTCGCGCGCGATATCGAAGTCGCGTTCGGCATTGTTCCACCAGTCACACGCGTTCCCACAGTTGTCGCCAGTGCGAATGTGCCCGGCTTCTTCCCAGTCCGACCATTGATTTTTGCTATTGCCCTCGACTTGATGGGCTGCGGTCGAGACGCCCCATAGGAAATCTTTGCGGAACTCAAGGGGAGTGGAAGATTTTCCCGAAACGTCAAGCTTCGGATCGTGGCTGGGAGTGGAGGAAATGACCATTCTTATTCGCTATTCTAAGCGATTCGCGCATTGCTGTAACTTCGATTCGCGTACGACCTGCGAGCTTGTACTACAGTGCGGTTTTTTAGTTTTGCTAAGGACAATCTACCGTGACAAATTACCGGCGGTAACAACGAACGAGGCACTTGCCGTCCGTCGCAAGGACATGAGTGCTGCCTCGCTCACAGCGCAGTGGCGTCTAGGTAAATGTGCCGGTTGGGGAGTCGATGAGGGATGTGAGGCAATGTGAAGTCGCGTTTACAGTGATTGCTGTATGGATGGTCGCGTTCGACAGGCAGCATACTGCGAGGTCTTGGCCTTGTCTTCAAATCCTTCGCCGCCCGCGATCTCGTGCGGAAGGACTTTCATGCGCATGATTCCGGCTTTCGCATGAAACCGGAGCATATTCAACGTCATCACATACTTCATGAAAGATGAACTCGCAGTCCCTAAGATCGTCGATCGCAGAGCCTTCGAAGTCGAGATCGACGCATTACGGGTTCGAGAGAAGGCGCACACGAGAGAAGGTGACGCTATCGCGGCCGTCCGCCGTCGGCTGCCTATGGTCGAGGTGGATGGCAAACTCCCGCTGATCGGGCCACGCGGGCCGCTTACCCTGCTCGAAGCGTTTGAAGGGCGCCGACAGCTCATCGCCTATTACTTCATGTGGCATGCGGGCCAACCTGCGGCCGAGCAGTGCGAAGGGTGCACGTGGGTCACTGCCCAAGTCGGGGAACTGTCCTACCTTCATTCTCGCGACATCACTTACGCCGTCTTCTGCCAAGGTCCGTACGACGAAAGCAGCCGGTACCGCGACTTCATGGACTGGAATATGCCGTGGTACTCAGCACTCCCCTCCCGCGACACTCTCCTCGTTGGCCGCCAGGTCGGCTTGTTTCATCTCGTGTGCTACCTACGGGACGGCGACCGCGTTTTCGAAACTTACTGGACCAAACGCCGCGGTGCGGAGGCGATGGACTACAGCTACGCACTTATGGATCTCACCGTGTACGGACGCCAGGAACAGTGGGAGGACTCGCCTCCAGGCTGGCCACAACAGTGCTCCATCACGCGGACTAAAACAGGGCCGCCCGACTGGACGCCCGTGTCAGAATGGCCGAGCGGACGCCCCATCGCGCAGTGGTCGCGACTCGAAGCTGGACGCTCTGACAACCTGGATAATAAACATCGCTAAAACGAGTCAAGCGGCGTCAAAACCGAACACACGCAGTTCCCTGACGAACTTGTGACGCGTTCTGCAAGTCATTGGCGCAATTTGCTAGTGAATCCAGGAGCCAATGGGACTAAAGTCGTCGATACAGACGATAATGAGGAAGGAGAATCTCAGTCATGGGCGCAACCACTACAGCCATCCCCACCCACGAAAAACAATCATCGGCAACATTTACCGCCAAAGCCTACGCCGCGCAAAGCGCGTCTTCAGGTCTGGCTTCGGCTTCGATTCGGCGTCGCGCTCCGCGACCGCAGGATGTCCAGATCGAAGTGTTGTATTGCGGAGTTTGTCACTCTGATTTGCATCAGGTCCGGGATGAGTGGCATGCCGTCATGCCTACCGTCTATCCCTGCGTGCCCGGGCACGAGATGGTGGGTCGCGTCACCGCAGTGGGAAGCGCCGTTAAGAAATTCAAAGAGGGCGATCTCGCCGCGGTCGGCTGCATGGTCGACTCGTGTCGTGTCTGCCCGAATTGTCGCGAAGGACTCGAACAGTATTGCGACAATGGGTTCACACTTACTTATAACGGAGAGGACAAGATCCTCGGCGGCGTGACCTACGGCGGCTACTGCGACAGCATCGTGGTCGACGAGGCGTTTGTGCTGAAGATTTCCGAAAAAGTTGACCTTGCCGGAACTGCCCCCTTGCTCTGCGCAGGCATCACGACGTATTCGCCATTGCGCCACTGGAATGTTCGCAAGGGACAAAAAGTTGGCGTGGTTGGTTTGGGCGGACTCGGTCACATGGGAGTGAAGTTCGCTCACGCCTTCGGCGCGCATGTAGTGCTTTTTACCACATCGCCCAACAAGACCGCGGACGCGGTGCGACTGGGCGCTGACGAAGTCGTGGTCTCGAAAAATGAAGCGGAAATGCTAAAACAGGCGAATAGCTTTGACTTTATCCTCGACACCGTTTCCGCCGAGCACGATTTGAATGCATATATCAATCTACTCAAGCGAGACGGAACGCTGACCCTGGTGGGCGCGCCCCCGACGCCACCGACGATTCAGATTTTCGGGCTGCTGATGAAGCGCCGTCAGTTGGCCGGTTCAGGAATCGGTGGCATCCGGGAAACGCAGGAAATGCTGGATTTCTGCGCCGAGCACGGCATCACCGCCGATATTGAACTCATCCCGATTCAGCAGATCAACGAGGCCTACAAGCGTCTGCTGAAAAGCGACGTGAAATATCGTTTCGTCATCGATTTGGCATCGCTGAAATAGAACTACGGGGGAGTCGTCAATTAGTCGACTTGCGCAAAGCTGGCATCTATCCGACCGCTGAGGTGGCAGTTGGCGAGCCACCGCTCAACTGTCGATAACAGGCGATTTCCCTCATCAGGTCAACGCGGAGTTCGACCTCTCGCGTCAATTGTGGGCCTATCTCGTGAAGAAGGGAGCGATAAAGAATCCGCAGTCGTTCCTTCATTCCGTACCTCACATGAGTTTCGTGCGGTGAGGTGCTTGTGGCAGAGGATCACACTGGTTCAGGCCACAAATGGCGCCTGATCAATGACGAACCGTGGAATCGCGCTTACGTCATCTTCAAAGAAGGCGCGAACGCGCAGTACGTGCCGGATGGAGCTTAGCGGAGTCCGATATGACTGAGCTTGTACTGGATCGAATTCAGTTCGCTTTCACCATCATGTATCACTACCTGTTTCCGCAGCTCACGATGGGGCTGGCGCTGCTCATCGTGGTTCTCAAGACAGTTGCACTCCGCCGGAAAGACGAGCGCTACAACCAGGCCGCACGATTCTGGTCGAGGATCTTTGCCGTGAATTTTCTCATCGGCGTGGTCACTGGCATTCCAATGGAATTTCAGTTCGGGACGAACTGGTCGCAGTTCGCCCGCGTGACGGGCGGTGTAATCGGCCAGCCTCTGGCCATGGAAGGTGTTTTTTCGTTCTTCCTGGAATCAGCCTTTCTAGGATTGTTCCTGTTCGGTGAGAAGCGGCTTTCTCCTCTGGCTCACTGGGCTTCCGCCTTCATGGTTTTTTTGGGCTCATGGATGTCTGGCTTTTTCATTATCGTCACCAACGCCTGGATGCAGCACCCAGTCGCTTATCGCGTTTTGCCCAACGGCCTCTACGACGTCACGAGTTTTTGGGGACTTCTGACCAATCCTTGGGCGCTGATCGAGTATGCGCACAATATGTCGGGGGCTGTAATTACGGGTGCTTTCGTTATGTGCGCCGTCGGCTCCTTCTATGTGCTCGAAAACCGGTTCTCTGACTACGGGAAGGTCTTCCTCCGTGTGGGAGTCATTGCCGGCCTGCTTTCCTGTTGTGCGCAGATCTTTCCCACCGGCGACCTGCATGGAAAATATTTGGCGAGACATCAGCCTGCCGCCTTAGCCGCTATGGAAGGGCTTTTTAACACGCAGCGCGGAGCTGCCATTGTTCTGCTTGGTCAACCCAATGAGGAGCAGCAAACGATTGACAATCCGCTTGCGGTCAACGACGTTCTCAGCTTCCTGGTTTACGGAACGACTAAGGCGGAAGTGACAGGACTCGATAAAGTACCGCGCGACCAGTGGCCCGAGCCGCTTCCGCTGCTCTTTTACGCCTACCACATCATGGCAGGCCTGGGGACGTATTTTGTGGCGGTGATGGTCGTTGCCGGATTTTTGCTCTGGCGCGGCAGACTGTTCACGACCCGCTGGATACTTTGGCCCCTGATGCTGAGCTTTCCGCTTCCATACATTGCGAACACTGCAGGTTGGATGACAGCCGAGATCGGACGTCAGCCCTGGATGGTCTACGGACTGCTCCGTACATCCGAAGGCTATTCAAAGTACGTTTCTTCGGGAAACAGTCTGTTTACGCTGCTTGGTTTTATGGGTTTGTATTCGGTCGTTTCCGTTCTGTTCATTCTTCTGATCTATCGCATTGTGCAACGTGGACCTGAGACAATTGTGCCGGTTTCCACGAGCGTGCCCATCACAGTAGCTTGAGGACGATATGGGATTCATCTGGTTCTGGCTGGTCGCAATCATGATCGTCGCCTATGTCGTTCTTGACGGATTCGATCTCGGCGTCGGCATCCTGCAGCCGCTTCTTGCACACACGGAACTGGACCGGCAGATTATGCTGCGCTCCATCGGACCGGTTTGGGACGGCAACGAGGTATGGCTGATCGCAGGCGGCGGCACGCTTTACTTTGCGTTTCCACTGCTCTATGCGTCCGCCTTCAGCGGATTTTATTTGGCGCTGATGATTGTTCTCTGGCTGCTCATTCTGCGTGGACTGGCCATCGAACTTCGGATGCAGATCGAACTCAACGTCTGGCGCACGTTCTTTGACGGACTTTTTTTTCTGTCGAGCCTGCTGCTTGCAGTCTTTTTCGGCGCCGCGCTCGCGAATGTCATTCGAGGCGTGCCGCTGGGCGAGGATGGTTATTTTTTTCTTCCGCTCTGGACAAACTGGCGCACCGGATCCCATCCCGGGATTCTGGACTGGTACACGCTCGTAGGCAGCTTGCTGGCTTTGGCCGCGCTTAGCCTTCACGGCGCACTTTATCTCGCAGTAAAAACGGAAGGCACATTGCAACAGCGATCCCGTTCGGCTGTACACCGGCTATGGATGGTGGTTCTGCTACTAACGATTGCAGGCGTGCCAGCTACGATCGTGGCGCGCCACGACACACTCACCAATTACTATGCCAGCCCGGTGCTTTTTGCCGTTCCAGTCGTAGTCCTTCTGGCGTTGGCCGGCATCATCCACTACTGGCGCAAGCAGGATGACCGGAAGTCGTTTGCCTGTTCCTGTTTGTATCTTGCCATGATGCTCATCGGCGCGGCCGTTGCGCTCTATCCGCGGCTTTTGCCCTCCAGCGAAGATTCCCGGCTCGACATAACAATTTCAAAAGCTCTCGCTGGGCCATACGCACTACGCGTGGGTTTGTTGTGGTGGACTTTCGGGATGTGCCTTGCGGTTATTTACTTTGTCATCGTGTATCGCATGTTCCGCGGCAAGATTACGGGTGCGAGCGGTGAATACGGACATTGACAAGTCCATTACGCCATGTCGAGGCCCTCGAAATCGCCGTTGGCTGCCGCGACATTGCCCCTTGCGTTGCAATTGGGTAGTTGTGCTCTCGCTCGGAGTGCGCCCCTCTCATGGAATCATGCATGGCATTCTTCCGAAGAACAGCAATTTGTGCGTGAAGCACCGGCCGAACATATCCATGAGCGGCCTGACAACCTCTTGAAGAAATTTCTTCCACTGAAGTCGCATATAGCCACGCTGTCGTTTCATCTGGTGGGCTTGGCGACTCAAGATTTTCGCTTGTCGGCAATAGATAATTACTTGCCCGACAAGCGCGAAGAATTGCAGAATCCGACGATAACCAGCAGCCCGGTAAATGTTTTGATTTTTACCATGTCTAAGGGAACTCTTTTTTGGATAATGCTGACATAGTGCTGACACGAAAACGAGGCTGATAGCAGGCAAAAACAGTGAAGTGTGTTTCAGCCAGTGTTTATGCTAGTAAAGTGGTGAGCGCGGAAGGAATCGAACCTTCAACCTACTGATTAAGAGTCAGTTGCTCTGCCAATTGAGCTACGCGCCCCGGTGGGGGAATTCTGGCTGGTAGGACGAATGGAAATTATAGCATCCGAAAGAAGGGGCATCCGAAAGGCGGTTCCAAATTCTACGACATTGTTGGGGGATGGGTCAGGTTTCTTTTTCAAATGACGCACTGCCCGCGGTTGATCTCGCTCTTCTGCTGGTTATGTTCCAGTGCCGGTGTTCGTTTCCAATCGTGGAGGCGCTCAAATATACTGATGAAAAAATTGCGTGCAAGAACAATTGAACACCTCATGCTGCCTCTATCCTCTGCCCCATTCTGTGATCCATTTTCTGCTCCATTGTTTGTTCTACCCGGCGTATGGCTGAAGCGTGAAGAGCCTGAGCCTTGTCTTCGTCCTCGATCACTGCGTTCAGTTCCGCTCCAATTAAAATCGCAAAGCCGGTGATGTAAAGCCAAAGCAGCAGGATGATGACGGCGCCCAATGATCCGTACGTCGCGCTATAGGAATTGAAGAAGTGCAGGTACATGCGAAAGCCTACGGACGCAGCCAGCCAAAGAATTATTCCCAGAGCGGCTCCCGGAGTAACCCAGTGCCAACTGGCCTCATCGGCATTGGGCCCGAAATAATAAATAATCGAGAAGGCAAGAAACATCGCGGCGAATAAGAACGGCCATTGAATCACTCCCCACGTTACCGTGAACAAATGTCCCAGGCCAAAATATTTTGCCGCGGAATGTCCTATTTTTCCTCCATACAGAACGAGGACGACGGCGAGAATGATGAGGCCGGCCAAAGAAACGGTCAATCCCAGAACTGTCAGTTTTTGTTTCCACCAGGGGCGCGTCTCGGTCAAGCGATACACGACATTTAACGAGACCACGACGGCGCTCATGCCCGCGGAGGCTGCCCAGAGTGCGCCGAGAATGCCGGCGCTTACTTTTATCGCGCTGCTCGAGTTGACGGTTTCGTTCAGCACGCCGTGAATCAAGTCGGATGCCGACCCCGGCGCCAGCTGTCCTAGCGCAGAAAAAATACTCTCACGCAATTGTGAAGTCGGCCCCGCAAAAACGCCGATCAAGGAGACGATAAAGAGAAGCATCGGAAATAAAGCGAGAATAAAATAATAAGACAAACTCGCCGAGCGGGTGGAAAGTTCGTCTTCAGCGAGTTTCTTGAGGCAGCGCTGCGTTACCAGAATCGGAGTGAGGCCGCCAAATTTCCAGAGCGAGGGCATAATCGCGCTTCAGGCAGCCCGATTGCGCGCTCGTCTCGGGCTGAATGCCGAGGGCAAAGTCAATTCACCGAGCAAAGTTATGAGCACGCCCTGCACTCGAAAGAATTTGGTCTCGTCATCCCCTTCAAAGTCTAAAGTCTCGGGCATGGCCGCGACCACGGCAGCCAGTCCGTAATCTATTTCTCGATGGGCGGAAAAGCTGATGAGTTTTTTCACTCCGCCAGGATAGTCGGTAAGCAGCATGACTGCGAGTTCTGCGCTTCCACAGAGAAGGGAAGCCAGGGCTGCGCGACGATTGCGACGCCAGAACAATGCAGTCGTTCCCAGAAATAATCCCACGCTGGCGTAGTCGATGAGGGCATGGGCTTTGGGGGTAACCATTCGTGGAATCGGTTTGGCAACAATCCTGGCTAATTTATTCAGAGCTGGCATCGCACTCCCTCGTCTTTCTCAAGCGTAATTTAGCACTTCAATCCCGTGTAAACAGCCCCGCAACAGCATAGCCCACGAGTAAGCCGAGGAAAGATAGCGCCATCGAAGCTCCCAAAAGATGTTCGCGGGCGTTGGTGTTGGGATCGAACCTGGCGCGCACTTCCCCGACTTTTTCTTTCAATTCGTCAATCGTCTCGTGAACCTGATTGCGCTGCTCGAGAGCTTTGATTTCCAGGCGGTCGACAGGATTTGTACTCATAAATGGTCTTTCGCCTCGTGTTGCAGCCAAATCTTGTCCCCACGCAGCACTTCGAAAGTTCTCGTCGGAACAATTCCTTTCACCGCGAACTGCCGTTTTGCGAAATATGCCGCAATGCCGCCGATGATGGCCCACAGCAACGCGACTCCGACAAATCCGAACACCCAGTGATAGGGATCATCCCTGAAAAGCGCGGCGACCAAGGCAACTATCCCAAGGGTGAAAAGCAGATATGCAGTCGACAGCAAGAAGACTGCGGCCACGGCCAGAACCGCCGCGATCTTCAACAGTGCCAGCTTTTCTTTGAACTCGACGGTAAAGAGTTGAATTCTGGTTTGCGCGAAATCTCTGATCTCGTCCTTAATGTCTGCGACCACTTCAGCCAAGCTTCGGCTGTTCTGTACGCTATGCATTTCTGCTCGACCTCCACAATCGCATTGCGAAGCCGGCGGCGACAGAAACGCCGGCAAGTACGGCCAAGAACTGTAGAGGTTTTTCCTTTTTGATTCCCTCGGCCTTGTAACGCAAATGGTGTGTGAACCGGCGGGTGCTCTCAACCGCGACTCCTAAGCACTCGCCGGCTCTTTGAAACAATTCCACCACCTCACCGGAAGGAACGATACGCTCGCCACTTTCTAATTCTTCGACCGTTTGCGCCATCAGTTCTCCCTTATCCCCGGTATTCGAAGCCACGACTCAGCTACTGCGCCGCAGAAGGTTTTGCAGCGGCACCGATGGGCGCGCCCGTGTAATGAGACAATGCGGAAAGGAACGGTCGGCTTGAGCTGGTTCGCCTCACCTTCCCTTCAAGAATTTCATCGAAGGGCACGAACTTGCCGTACAGAATGCGAGTTTCATCTTTGTCCTGAGTGATGGACGAACCGCTCAAATCAATTCCGGCAAACAGCCCGCGGCTCCTGGAATAAGTAAGAACCTCAGATTTCATCTTCCAATCGGTATCGGCGCCAGCGTCACGTCCAACAGGACCGGCTGCAGCGGAAGCATCCGCTCCGATTTTAAAT
The DNA here is from genome assembly GCA_963801885.1 of uncultured Acidobacteriaceae bacterium. GTDB lineage: Bacteria > Acidobacteriota > Terriglobia > Terriglobales > Acidobacteriaceae > Sulfotelmatobacter. Next base: position 336,499 of record CAWDGL010000003.1, on the reverse strand, counting down.
TTGCTGGAAAGGAGATGCTCCATACCTTGGTCGTTCATCACCAGCATCACCAGGTCAACTGCCTGACCACCCAGTTGCAGGCCCCAGCTTCCGCCGGTAATGGTAATCGGAGCGAGGGCGCTCCAATGGCCATCTGCGGTCCGGCAGGTGGCGACTCCCTTGCCGTGACTGCCACCAAAGCCGACTGCGATCTTTACCATTGATGGGACCACGGCAACGCACTTCGCATCGCTCAGAATCTTGTCCGGGATACCCTTGTCAGGGGTGGACATAATCTCGTTCAAAACTTTGGCTGAATTGTCGATTCTTTTCTCGATGTCGGATTTGTCGGCACCAAAGCCGGCGCTTGTTAAAAGCAAAAGGCTGGCAACAGTTGCCAGCGCTTGTGAGCAGAGTAAACGAGGTGTTTTCATAGGGATCTCCCTTGAATCGCGTGGACGGAGTAGGCGTATAAAAACAGTAAACTGGCGTTTGGTGGGCCTACATCCGGTTGATGCTGTACGCGGGAACCGGACATGCCTGAGAGTAAGCCGGATTCAGGCTTTGCAGGAACCCGTGGCTTATTCGATGCCGAGCTGTTTCTGAATTTGCTCCAGCGGAATACCTTTCGTTTCCGGAACCATGGTCTTCACCCAAATCAATTGCAGCACCATCATGCCAGCGAAGAATGAGAAGACGTAACCGGGCGGGAACGATGCCACCATTCTCGGAAAGAACGTGGTGAGCGCGGCGGCGAAGATCCAGTGAGTGAAGCTGCCCAGAGTTTGACCTTCGGCGCGATGGCGATTGGGGAATATTTCGGAGATGAAAACCCAAATAACTGCGCCTTGCCCGATCGCGTGAGCAGCAATGAAAGCGAAGATGCAAATCGGCACGATGGAAAAATGATTGTTAAAGAATGCCCACGCCACCAGCCCCAGTGAGGCGATGTAGCCAAACGAGCCAATATAAAGAAGAGTGCGGCGCCCCAGCCGGTCAATCAGCCAAAGACCGACAAATGTGAACACGAGATTGGTGACGCCGATGCCGATCGACTGCAGCAACGCGGCTTTTGCCGCGAGGCCGCTCAGTTCGAAGATGCGTGGCGCGAAGTACAAAATCGCATTGATGCCCGACATCTGGTTGAAGAATGCGATCAAGATGGCGAGCAGGATGGGTTTACGCAGACGCGTCGTCCAGAAATGTCCGGAATCAGCTTTTTCTGCGGACGCGGCGATGATGGCGTCGGCTTCTGCAGTAAGTTCGGCCGGCGGAGCCTCAGGCTCGATTCGCCGCAGAACTTCGAGACCGGCCTCGCGATCGTTCTTTCGGCTGAGCAGCCAGCGAGGGCTTTCGGGAAGAAAGAAACAGAATGCCGCGTAGATCAGCGACGGAAACGCCGCCACGCCCAGCATCCAGCGCCAGGCATTTGCGCCAATGCCTGCGAGCAGGTCGTTTGAAACGTAGGCGATGAGGATGCCGAAAACAATGTTGAACTGGAACATGCCGGCGAGACGTCCGCGATGCTTGGCGGGCGCGATCTCTGAGATGTACATGGGTGCAACCACGGTCGAAATGCCGATGCCCACTCCGCCGATCACGCGGGCAACGATGAACATCGTGACATTGGTCGCCAAGCCTGACGCCACAGCGCCCACGAAATAAAGAACGCCGATCCAGAGCAGCGTGGCTTTGCGGCCGAAGCGGTCGGCGGGCCAACCGCCGAGCAGGGAGCCAACGACCGTGCCGTAAAGCGCCGAGGCCATGGCGATGCCGTGAATCCCCGGGCTCAGGCCCCACAGCGCCTGAATGGTTTTTTCCGCACCGGAAATGACCACGGTGTCGAAGCCGAAGAGAAATCCGGCGAGTGCTGACGTGAGCGACCAGAAGAAGATGCGACCATTCATAAGTGGATAAAAGCGGACTTCGGACCTCAGACTTCAGACGTCGGACCTCGGACCTCAGACTCCAGCCTCAGCCTCAGACTTCAGCCTCAGACGTCAGACCTCCGACCCCTAGCCCGCTGAGTTTTGGTGAAGGTCTGAGGTCCGACGTCCGAGGTCGATTTCCGCATTTAACTCTTTCGCGCCCCTGACTCGAGCGGATAATTTTTCTCACGCCAGTCGCGGATGCCGCCGTCCATAGAAATGACGTTCGTATAGCCCATCTTTTGCAGATTGTCGGCAGCCAGCGCCGAACGAAAACCGCCGCCGCAATAAAGGATCATTTCGGTTTTAAGTTCCGGCACTCGCGCTTCGATATCACGTTCGATGATGCCCTTGCCTAGATGAATGGCGCCGGGAAGATGATCTTTGGCAAACTCGCTTTCCTCACGCACATCGACGAGCAGGAATTTTTCGCCGCGATCCATCTTGGTTTTTACTGCGTCGACGTTAGTTTCGCGCACGCGCGTTTTGGCGTCGTCCACAATTTTAAGAAAGCGCGGAGGGTGTTGATGGGCCATGAGCGATCCTTCTTCCGAAGATGGCGGTGAACATCCTAGTATGACGGTGAACATCTACTAAGGTTGCCGAAGTGAACATCCTACCAAGTGTTATCGAAGTGCGCATGCCCGTCGTGCCCCTTTTGTCATCCCGAGCAAAGCGAGGGATCTTGGTTTTTGCCGGCACCCGGAATTCTGCCACGGCGTATGCCAAAACCAAGGTCCCTCGCTTTGCTCGGGATGACAGGCGTTCCTCGATGGAGCGTTCCTCGATGCCAGCGTTCTTCGACAAAAGATGACGAGCGTTCGTTGATACACAGTTCGGTGCACGTGTTGGGGGCCGCGCTCTCAGATCGCATCATTTCAGATCGCATCATTTCAGATAGCATCAATCGGATGAAACGAGAACAATCGGCTCGGAGGCCCGGGCTGGCGCGCGCGCTGTCGAAGCTGGGATATTGTTCGCGCTCGCAAGCGGTAGAGTTGATTCGCGCCGGCCGAGTGCGATTGAACGGAAATGTGCGGCGCGACCCAGAGACGCCGGTGCGCCTGGATGGCGACGGCATCGCGGTGGATGGGCGCGCGATTGAACCGCAGCAAAAAATTTATCTAATGATGAACAAACCGCGCGGAGTGGTGACGACGGCCGCGGATGAAAAAGGCCGGGAGACAGTTTATAGCGTCTTGGAAAGAGCCGGTGCATCGCTGCCCTGGCTGGCTCCTGTGGGACGTCTGGACAAAGCCAGCGAAGGGCTGCTTCTGCTCACCAACGATTCCGAGTGGGGAGCGCAAATCACTGCGCCCGGCTCGCACGTGGAGAAGACTTATCATGTGCAGATCGCGGCGCTGGCGGACGAAAAGTTGCTGCAGGCGATAGTGAGTGGCGTTCGAGCCGATGAGGCTTTAGCCGACGAGGTTAATGCCAATAACAACGAGGTCCTTCGGGCCAGGCGAGCCCGGTTGCTGCGCGCAGGAGAGAAACACTGTTGGCTCGAAATTGTTCTCGACGAGGGCAAGAACCGGCAGATTCGGCGCATGCTGGCTGCGTTCGACATTGAGGTGCTGCGGCTGGTCAGAGTGGCGATCGGTCCACTGCAATTGGGACAACTCGGTAAGGGCTCGTTTCGGGCACTGACGAAAGAGGAGAAAAAGTTACTGGATCGCGCGTCGACCAACAGCAGACCTCGGACCTTGGACCTCGGACGTTAGACCTCGGACGTCACATCTCGTACCTCGGGCTTCTGCGGCTGAACATCCAGTTCATTCGGTGCTCCATATCTTTCTGAACTGGCCGAGTATCGCAAACTCCAGTGAATCCTCTGTGTTCCTCTGCGCGCTCTGTGGTTAAATCTGTAGGGAATGAATCTGAAAATCTCAGTCGCCCTCTCGGCCGGGCTCTTGGCCGCCTTTGGTGTGTTTGCCCCAGCCTCACAACAGAATTCAATTGAGGCCGCGCGTTTGAATAATCTGGGCGTGGCGTACATGAATCAGCAGCTTTTCGAAAAAGGATTGAAGACTTTTCAGCAGGCGGCGGAGGCCGATCCGAAGCTGGCGATTGCGCGACTGAATGAAGGGATTGCGTATTTGAATCTGCAAAAAGTGGATCAGGCGAAGGACGCATTGGAATCTGCGCTCAAGCAGGATCCAAAGAGTCCGAACGCGTGGTATGGCCTTGGCATGCTGGCCAAGAATACGGGCGATGCGCAGGCCGCGATTGACGCGTTCAAGCATGTGATTGAGATCGATGCGAACGATGCCGACACCTGGTATTTTCTGGGCACAGCGTACGTGCAGGCCAAGCAGTTTCCGCAGGCGATTGACGCCTTCGAGCACGCACTGAAACTGAATCCGCTGCACGCATCGGCGGAGTTTGGGTTGTCGCGAGCCTACCAGCAATCTGGTGATGTCGACCACGCCCGCGATCATCTGAAGAAATTCCAGTACATCACGCAGAACAAAATCGGCGCGCCCATGAGCCTGGCCTATGGCGAGCAGGGCCAGTACTCGCGCGCGGTCGAGTCGCCGCAAGCAGTGCTGAAGGCGCCGCCGCAGATTAAGGTGCGGTTCGTGGATGTGACGAAGGAGGCGGGACTCCTTATGACCGCGCCCGTCTCCGCGTCTCCGATGGAAACGCCCGGAACCGTCCCGAACTTATTTGGCTCTGGTGCTTGCTTTCTCGATTACGACGGCGACGGCCGCGTTGACATTTTCGTTGCAGACCGCGGTAAGGAAGGCGGCCTGGCTCTATATCACAATTTGGGCAGCGGCAAGTTTGAGGACGTCACACGAAAAGTGGGGCTCGATCCAACGTTGCACGCAACAAGTTGTACCGCCGGTGATTACGACAATGATGGCTTTGTTGATTTAGTGATCGGACTCGACGGGCGCGTTTTGCTGGAGCACAACGAGAAGAACGGCACATTCAAAGATGTCACAGCAGCTTCCGGCATTAAGACAGACGGTCTGATTGTTGGTCTAACGCTGATCGACTATGACCATGACGGCGATCTGGATCTGTATGTCACTCGCTTCAACTGGAATCACCAGGTCGAAGTTGAAGGGGAGTCATTTTCGAAGAATACCGGCGGCCATGTCATGTGGCGTAACAATGGAAACGGTACGTTCACGGACGTGACCGAGTCGATCGGTCTGGCTGTCCCGTGGGCCGCTGCTGGTGCTGTTGGAACGGACTACAACAATGACCGTGCCGTTGATATCGTTGTTGCGGGCGCAAAGGCCCCAACGATTCTGGAGAATCCGAGAGAAGGTAAGTTCCAGGAGCGGCAACCATGGTCCCCGCCGATGCCGTCTCTTACCTTTGGCGTCGCCGTTCTCGACTTCGATCACGATGGCTGGATGGATTTGGCCTTCACTGACGCCGGATCTCCCGCGGTCACTCTGTGGCGAAACAATCACGGGAAGTTCGAACCTGTTTCGTTGCCCGACACAGGCTGGGTACATGCATGGGGGGTCGCAGCCTTCGACTACGACAATGACGGCTGGGTCGATCTTGTCGCCGTTGGCGAAACGAAAGAGGGCAGAGGCGAGATAAAACTGTTCCGCAATCTTGGGCCGGACGGGTTCAAGGATGTCACTGCCGGCGTTGGCCTCGACAAGGTTCATCTCGAAAGTCCGCGCGCCATCATTACTGGCGACTACGACAACGACGGCGCGACCGATCTGCTGATCACGCAGAATCATGGGCCTGCCGTGCTGCTGCGCAATGAAGGCGGCAGTCAGAATCACTGGATGCGGCTTTCGCTCAAGGGATTGGCCGACAATAAATCCGCGATCGGTACGAAGGTCGAAGTTTTTTCGGGCGGAAACCGGCAAAAGTTTGAGATTGCGGGATCGAATGGATATCTGGGACAGAATTCCACCGACATCGTTGTCGGACTGGGCGATTCGAAAGATGCCGACATTGTGCGCATGCTGTGGCCGACGGGCGTTTTGCAGGATGAAATCAATGTCGCCGGCGACAAGCAGCAGAACATCACCGAGATCGATCGGCGCGGCAGTTCGTGCCCGACATTGTTTGTGTGGGATGGCGAACGCTACGAATTTGTTGCGGACATGCTCGGTGCGGGCGTGGTAGGACACTGGGTTGGGCCGGGGCAGCGCGATATTCCGCGGCCGGTGGAGTGGATCAAGATCAACAGATCGGACGTCAGACCTCGGACCTCGGGCGTCGCCACATCGGACCTCAGACCTCGGACCTCGGACGTCAGCGAGCACGCTTCGGCTGAGGTCCGAAGTCTGCGGTCCGACGCCGGTTTTCTGAGTTTCCGGTTCATGGAGCCGTTGGAAGAGGCGGTTTACCTCGATCAAGTGCGGCTGTTGGCTGTGGATCATCCGGCGGACGTCGACGTTTATCCCAACGAATATTTTGCGTCGAATCCGCCTTATCCGCCGTTCAAAGTTGTGGTGAGTCGAGAGGCGCGGCCGCCGGCCGGGGCTTGGGATGAGCAGGGTCGCGATGTGCTTCCGGATTTGCTGGCGCATCGTTATTTTGGGGATTTCGCGGTTACGCAGTTTCTGGGATTTGCTCAACCGCATGCTCTCACGCTTGATCTTGGTGAGGCCTACCACGGCGGGCCGCTATGGCTGCTGCTGCATGGCGAGGTGGAATATTTTTCGGCGAACAGCATGTATGCGGCGTCGCAAGCGGGAGTGCACGCGATTTCGCCATATGTGGAAGCGCTGGACGCGCAGGGGCGATGGAAGCGCGTGATGGACGACATGGGTTTTCCTGCGGGCGGTCCGCGGACGATGACGGCCGATCTTAGCGGCAAGCTGCCGCCCGGGACGCGGAAGATTCGCATTACGACGAATCTGCAGATTTATTGGGACAGCATTCTGATTGATCGGACAGAGCAGCCTGTGGAGCGGGAGATCCCCTTCGACGAGCTCAGGGCAAGCTCTCGCCCCGCTGGTAAAAACGCGGGGTTTCGGGATGACGCCAGTGTTAGTGGCTCCGAAACAATCACGGAAGGGCGTCATCCTGAGCGGAGCCGCACTTCAGGCGTAGCGAAGGATCTCCCGCACTTGAGCGCTGATTTTCGCCTCACGCCCGTTCCGCTGGTGAGGGCTGATCTTGAGTTTCATGGGTATCCGCTGAAGATTGAAGGCACGCCTCCGGGAAACGTGCAATACATCTATGAAAAGGCAAGCGCAACGGGGCCTTACACGCGTCCGGCTGGAACTTACACGCGCTATGGCGATGTGCTGCCGCTGTTGACCGCGACCGATGACAAGCTGGCAGTGTTTGGTTCTGGTGATGAAGTGCAACTCGATTTCGATCCTTCCACGTTGCCGCCGCTGCCTCGAGGATGGGTGCGCGATTATTTCTTTGCCGCCAATGGTTACGAGAAAGACATGGATTTTTATGCGGCGGATGGGAACTATGTTGCGCCGCTGCCGTTTTTGAGCATGGGCGAATATCCTTACGCTCCCAAGAAAAGTTTCCCGCTCGACGATGCGCATGTGAATTATTTGCTGGAATACAACACGCGGCAGATGTCGGGGAACGAACAGCGAGGGTATTGGTTCGATTACGGCAGGAAGTAGCAGCGCTCTCTTTCGCTCCTTCGGGGCTGGCTGGTGTTTTTGGAGACACCCGGGGCTTGCGCCGTGGGCTGCATTGTTTCGCCGCTTTGCGGCTCGACGCTTTCTCGTTACTCTACAGAAACGTTTTAACATTGACATTCCTGCCGCCCGCATAATCCAATAACCGGACTCATGGAAAAAAGCTCCGCTTCTCCCTCCGCCGCGCCCCGGCTCCGCCGCACGCTCACGCTTTGGGATCTGATTTTTTATGGCATCGTCCTGATCCAGCCGATCGCGCCGGTGCCACTCTATGGTGTGGCGCAGAAACTTTCCGATGGACATTTTGTCACCATCATTCTGATCGCTCTGTTTGCAATGCTCATCACCGCGGTCAGTTACGGACGCATGGGGGCGCTGTATCCGACAGCGGGGTCTGCATACACATACGTCGGCAAGGGGCTGAATCCTCACTTGGGATTTCTGGCGGGCTGGGCGATGATTCTCGATTATCTGCTGCAGCCGCTGATCAATACGGTATGGATTTCGACGGCGCTGCATGAGCGCTACGTGCATCAGGTACCGTTTGTGATCTGGGCGCTGCTCGTTGCGGGCATCATGACGATTCTGAACCTGATTGGCGTGAAGGCTTCGGCGAACGCGAATAAGGTGCTGTTGGCGATTATGACGGTGGTGGTAGCTGCCTTCATCGTGCTGGCGATCAAGTTTCTATATGGCAGTCAGGGTTGGGCGGGACTGTTCTCGCTGGAGCCGATTTACAATCCGAAAACGTTCGACTGGACCAAAATCAGGACAGCAACTTCGTTCGCGGCACTGACCTATATCGGCTTCGATGGCGTCACTACACTCGCCGAAGACGTGGAGAATCCCAAGCGCAACGTGCTGCTGGCGGTGGTTCTAACCTGCATTTTCGCCGGAGTGTGCAGCGCGGTTGAAGCGTATTTGGGCGCGCGCGTGTGGCCCGACTGGCGTACCTTTCCCAACCTCGAAACCGCTTACATGGATATTTGCAGCCGCGTGGGTGGCGTGCTTTTGTTCAACGCGATGGGCGTGATTTTAATTGTGGCCGCGTTTGGCAGCGGGTTGACCGGCACTCTGGGTGCGGCGCGATTGTTGTTTGGCATGGGCCGCGACGGCGTGCTGCCGAAGAAATTTTTCGCCCAGCTTAAACCGGGCACAAGCACGCCCACCAACAACATCCTGCTCATCGGCGGACTGGCGTTTGCGGGTGCAGAGCTGCTTTATCACATTGGCAACGCCTACGAACACGCGGGCGAGCTGCTCAACTTCGGCGCCTTCCTTGCATTCACGGGCGTCAATCTTGCATGTTTTTGGCAATTTACCGTGCTCGCTCAAAGGAAAGGCGTGAAGTGGCGCATCGTTCAGGACGCCTTGTTGCCGCTGATTGGCTTCTTCGTCTGCGGCTATATCTGGTGGAATCTGAATCATTTGGCCAAGACCGTTGGGGGGATCTGGTTCGCGGTCGGAATACTCTATGTGGGCTACAAGACGAACTGGTTCCGGTCTGCGCCGGTGATGATTGATTTCAGCGACAGCTAACACAACAATTGCTGATTGTTGATTTTTGATTGTTGATTAAAAAGCAAGGCCAGGTTTATTGCCGAGACAACAATTTCAATCAACAATCAACAATCAACAATTCTCTTTGAGGTACTTCCATGTTAGGTTCCACGAACATCGTAGCGTTTGTACCCATTACTGATGGCGAGAAGGCACGCGCGTTTTATGAAGGCGTGCTGGGGCTGAAGTTTGTGAAGGACGATGGCTTCGCATTAGTGCTGGACGCGAACGGAATCATGGTGCGCGCGGCGAAGATGAAGGAAGTCAAGCCGGCCCAGTTCACGATTCTGGGCTGGCAGGTTTCGAATATCGAGAAGATGGCGCGGGAGCTGGCGGCGAAGGGCGTGAAGTTTGAGATCTTCGGCTTCTTCAAGCAGGACGAGCTGGGAATTTGGACCGCGCCGACGGGAGACAAAGTGGCGTGGTTCAAGGATCCCGACGGGAATATCCTCTCGGTTTCGCAACACGTTTAGTGAATTTAGTAATTTAGTAATTTGAAAACCCCGGACTAACGTCCAATGCCTTAAGTTACTAAATTACACAATTACCAAATTTATTTTATTTCTGCTGGTTCCCTTATTCGGATCTCCTCTTTCCCTTTCTTCGAAAATCTAGAGGAAGTGATCACTCCCAACACTGGGCGCCAGGCTCGGGCTATCCGAGCTAGCCTATCTGAAACGCCCTGAACAGATGCCCCTCTGTCCTTGCTCGCATGGGAAGGCTGCAGGGACCGCGAGTTTCCTAGGACTGCGCGGATTCGCATCCGGTACCTACGATGTCCACATTAGCAGGATGGAAAGCACGGTAAAGGTCGTGCGTCACATACGAAAAATAAAGTTGTGGAAAACGCCGAGGCAAAAAGAGCCGGGCTGCGCCCGCGGACAGCGGGGGCCGCTACGCGCGAGTGGCCTGGGCGGTTATCGTCGAGGAAATATCGAGTGGCAAATGGAAGCCCTGTCCCGTAGGGACGAGTGAAAATGTTCACGTCCGGTGTCGGGCCTTTCAACGTGCCCTCCGGCACGGTATTGATCATTCTTATGTTCGCATCCTCGTTGCAGGTATGATGATTGCGTGCGCCATGAAATCCGCTTCCTGTGGAATGCTACCAAGGGCCATCGGATGGCTCCCTGGCGAAGCCCCTACCTTCTCTGGCGCATTGAAACTTATACCGGCGTGAAGATGACGCAGATTGGTTTTCTGGAATTTTGGGAATTTGTGTGGCGCGAGCGGGTCAATCTTTGGCGCTTTCTAAGGTGGACCGGAGAGATGGAGCGTTACGTCCAACCTAAACCGAAGGGATCGTAGTTGTTGCGAGCATTCTCAGAGAAAGTCTTGACGCATTGACCACGGCCTGCCGGGCTTCGCCGCGACGGGACGGCCGAGGTGGCCATCCCCACATGAGTCTATTGGGCTTTGAAAAACAGCGCGGCCAGCGGAGGTAGCGTCAGCTTCAGAGAAAAAGGACGGCCATGTGCAGGAATCGCTTCCGCATGCACGCCGCCCAGGTTGCCCATGCCGCTGCCGGCATATTCGCGGGCGTCGCTGTTCAGCATTTCTCGCCAGTAGCCTCCGTGTGGAACGCCGATGCGATGACCAAGACGAGGAATCGGAGTGAAGTTGCAGACAATGAGGACTGTGTCCTGTGGGGATTCGCTCTTGCGCAGCAGGGAAATTGTGCTGGTGGCGTTGTCGTTGCAATCGACCCATTCGATGCCCGCCGGATTATTATCGAATACGTGCATGGCCGGCTCGCTGCGATAGAACCGGTTGAGTTGCTCCATCCAGGCCTGCACGCCGCGATGTACCTGGTACTGCAGCACGTGCCATTCGAGGCTGGTGTCGTGCGCCCACTCGCGCACTTGGCCGAACTCGCATCCCATGAACAGCAATTTCTTGCCGGGTTGCGCATACATGTAACCGAAGAGCAAGCGCAGATTGGCGAAGCGCTGCCACTCGTCGCCGGGCATTTTTCCAATCAGGGATCCTTTGCCGTGAACCACCTCATCGTGCGAGAGCGGCAGCACAAAATTTTCGTGGAAGGAATACAGGCTGCGGAAGGTGAGATCGTTGTGGTGAAACTTGCGATGAATGGGATCGTTCTGAAAATAGCGCAACGTATCGTGCATCCAGCCCATATCCCACTTCATGCCGAAGCCGAGCCCGCCGACGTAGACCGGCTTTGAGACCATGGGCCACGACGTGGATTCTTCAGCTGTTGTCTGAATTTCCGGATGTTCCTTATAAGCCTCCTGATTAAAACGGCGCAGGAAATCGATGGCCTCGAGATTTTCGCGTCCACCGAATTTATTTGGAATCCACTCGCCTTGCTTGCGCGAGTAATCGAGATAGAGCATGGAAGCGACCGCATCCACGCGCAGACCATCAATGTGATATTTGTCGAGCCAGAACATGGCGCTCGACATCAGGAAGCTGCGGACCTCGGCTCGTCCGTAGTTGAAGATGTGCGTCTTCCAGTCGGGATGAAATCCCTGGCGCGAGTCGGAATGCTCGTAAAGATGTGTGCCGTCGAAGTAAGCGAGACCGTGCGCGTCGGAAGGGAAGTGCGACGGCACCCAGTCGAGAATGACGCCGATACCGTGCTGGTGCAGGTAGTCGACTAAATACATGAAATCCTGCGGCGTCCCGTAGCGCGAGGTGGGCGCGAAGTACCCCGTGGTCTGATATCCCCACGATCCGTAGAAGGGATGCTCCATCACCGGCATGAATTCAACGTGAGTGAAGCCCAATTGGCCGACATATTCGGCGAGTCGCGGCGCAGTCTCGCGGTAGGTTAAAGGGCGATTGTGATCTTCTGGGACGCGCATCCACGAGCCCAGATGCACCTCGTAAACCGATTGAGGCGCGCGCAGCGAGTTGCGGCCGCCGCGATTTCGCATCCAGTCGGCATCGTTCCACTGATAGTCGAGATCCCACACGACCGAGGCGGTGCGAGGAGGCTTCTCATGCATCACGCCGAGCGGATCGGCTTTGTCGACGCGATAGCCGTGGCGCTGCGATTCGATATGAAACTTGTAAAGCGAGCCGCGTGTCACGCCGGGAATGAAGCCCTCCCAAATGCCCGATGCGCCGCGGGACGGGAGCCTGTGAGCTTTGGAATCCCATTCATTGAAGCTGCCGACAACAGAAACCGACCGCGCATTCGGCGCCCATACGCTGAAAACGGCGCCGCTTTCTCCGTTGTGCGTGATGAGATGAGCTCCCATCTTTTCGTACATGCGGTAATTGCTGCCTTCGTTGAAAAGGTAAAGATCCTGATCGGTGAGGAGTTGAGGACTGGCCAGAACGGCGTGGGTGGTAGAGTCGGGCATTGAAGTCTCTAGTGTACCGGAACATTACGCATGTTTTCAGCGGGGCTCGCGCTTGGTTTTACCTGAGCGCATCTACGGGATCGACCCGGGTAGCGCGGCGCGCGGGCAAATAGCTCGCTGCCAGGGCGACGCAGAGAAAAACCAGCGGCGTAAGAATAAACGTTGTGAGATCGAGCGTGCCGACTTTATACATCAGGCTGGCCATCAGGCGTGTGAGGAATATGGCCGCGATCAATCCCAGGGCGATGCCGGTAATCGCCAGCATCAGGCCCTGGCGCACCACCAGACGCAGGATGTCCGCACGTTCGGCCCCGAGTGCAAGACGAATGCCGAATTCCTGAAGGCGCTGGGCCACGGAATACGAGAGCACTCCGTAGATTCCAATCACGGCGAGCGCGAGAGCCGTTAGCGAGAAAACGCCCAGCAGCAGCATGGTAAATCGCGGCTGTGAGCGTGAGCTGTCCATGATTTCTTCTACACTTTGAACGTGAGTGACCGGCTGGTCGGGATCCACGGCAGCGATTTGTGCGCGCACGGCCGAGATCATGCTCTGCGGAACGACCGCGGTGCGCACCAGGAGATTCATATCCGCCCAGGGCAACTGCGGAAAGGGAAGATAAAGCTGGGGTTGCGTGTCCTGGTCAAGACCTTTGTTTTTGATGTCGGCGGCCATTCCAATTACTTCCGCCGCTGTCGGCATGCGGCCAATGACAATGTGTTTACCCAGAGGATTCTGATTGGGCCAGTAGCGCCGTGCGAAGGTTTCGTTCACGATCACGACCTTGGCTGTCTGTGCGTTGTCGGCGTCGGTGAATTCGCGGCCACCGCGCAGGGGCACGCGCATGGTCTTGAACCACCGCGGGCTGATTGCCTCGATGTCAATAAATGGACGCTTCTGCAGAGGCGCATCGGGTTGTCCTTCGGCGAGTACGGGAGTGATCCGTATCGCGCTTAGCGGCAACGCGGCCGATGTCGCGGCACTGCGAACCCCAGGGAGAGCGCTGACGCGCCGCACTACTTCGTCGAAGAATGCAATCTGTTGTTCCGGCTTGGCGTATTTCACCGTGGGCAACGAGAGGTTCATGGTGAGCACGTTCTGGGTATCAAAGCCGGGATCGACGTGCAGCAGTTGTACGAAGCTGCGCAGAAGCAGTCCGGAGCCGATGAAGAGGAGAAGAGACAGCGCTACCTGGCCAACCACCAGCAGGTTCTTCATTTGTGCGCGGGTGTGTCCGGTGGAAATGCCTCGGCCTTCATCTCGCAAGGCCGTATTCGGATTCGCCCGGGCAAGCTGCAGCGCGGGGACCGTGCCGAACAGGATTCCGGCGAAGATCGAAATAACCAGCATGAAGAACAACACACGCAGATCAAGAGCAATTGGAACTCCCTGCGGAATCTGGCCTGCACCCCATGTAACCAACGCACGAGTAGCGACCCAGCTTAACGTCACGCCAAGCCCACCGGCGCAGACGGCGAGCAGCATACTCTCGGTGAGAAGTTGAGCCACGAGAGTGCCGCGGGTCGCGCCCAGCGCCGTGCGCACGGCAATTTCCTTTTTTCGAGTAAGCGCTCGCGAAAGCAAGAGACTTGCCACATTCGCGCAAGCGATCAGCAGCACAACGCCGACAGCGCCAGACAAGACCAGCAGTTTACCGCGCACGTCGGCGACGACGAGGTCGCGCAAGTTTTCGGCCGACATGATTACCGCTGGATCAGCGTCGGGAGCTGTCGGATTTTGCGCCCGATACCGTTGGTTGAGCAGAGCAAGTTCGGCATTGGCTTGCGCTAAAGTGGTTTCCGGCCGCAGCCGGGCGGCCATTTCGAGATAGCCCACGCCGGAACGCAGGCGCTGCGGTGTCATCAACGAAAACTCGAAATAGCGCGGAGTCCAGATGTCGGCCGCTCCGACAAAAGGGAAGTGAATATCGCCAGGCAGCACGCCGACGATGGTGTGGGGGGTGGCGTCGAGAGTAATCGTTTGGCCAATGATGTTGGGGTCGGCATGGAACCGGCTGCGCCACAGGGCATCGCTGAGTTCAACGACCGGTCTGCCTTCGGGACGGCCTTCCTCTTCGGTAAAGTTGCGCCCCAGTTCGGGCCGCACGCCAAGCATGGAGAGGAAACTGGGCGACACTCGGGCCACGGGAACCTGTACTGGTTCGCCGGAGCCGGTGAGGTTCAGGTTGTCATTCGTCCAGACGGCCACGGACTGGAACGAACGGTTCGCGTCCCGCACCAGTTCGTAACGAAGCAGGGTGCCACCGCGATCTTTGGTTTGATCCTTCGCGGCGATGCTTACTAATTGGTCGGGATCATGGTAAGGGAACGGGCGCAGCAGCAGGGCGCTGGTTACGGTGAACAGCGCCGTATTTGCACCAATGCCCAGCGCGAGAGTCATGACCGCGGCGAATGTGAATCCGGGATTCTTGCCAAACATCCGCACGCCGAAATGGAGGTTGCGTAGCAGAGCCTGCATGATGCAGGAAATTATAGGCCACTGGTACGAGGTAGATTGAGGCTTATCTTTTAAGCCTCGATTCGTGATGCGGAGTGACTCGGCGCGCCAGTCTTCGACGCCCATCCCCACAGGACGCGAAACCTCACATGCTAGACTGAATTCTCCCAGCCATGCCGTCCCTGCGCGTCATTCTTCTGTGGCATCAGCACCAGCCGTTTTATAAGGATCTGGTTACGGGTGAGTACCGTATGCCGTGGACGCGGCTGCACGCGCTCAAAGACTATTACGGCATGGTCAAGTTGCTGGATGAGTTTCCTAACGTTCATCAGAACTTCAACCTCGTGCCCTCGCTGATGGTGCAGATTCAAGATTATGCCAATGGAACCGCGGAAGATCCGTTTCTGAGAGTTGCCGCCAAGCCGGCTAATGATTTGTCACAGAACGAGCGGCGGTTTGCGCTTCAGTATTTGTTTCAGGCCAACCCGCAGAATCTAATTGGGCGCTATCCGCGCTACAAAGAATTGTGGGAGCGGTTTCGCCAGTATGGCGATCAACCTGAACGAGCGGAACGGTATTTTCAGGCGCAGGATTTTACTGACTTGCAGGTGCTGTCGCAGATCGCCTGGTTTGACGAATTTTTTCTGGAAGAAAAAGATATTGCCGCGCTGGTGGCCAAGGGACACCATTACTCGCTCGAAGATCAACAGTTTGTCATTCGACGCGAAAGGGAGTTAGTCGGCAAGGTTCTTCCGGCCCATGCCGAGGCTGCGAAGAAAGGTTCGATTGAACTCTCGGCTACGCCGTTTTATCACCCCATTCTGCCGCTGGTTTGCGATACGAGCGCGGGCGCGGTGTCGTCACCGGGATTGGCCCTGCCCCAGAATCGATATCGCCATCCTGAAGATGCGCGCGAACAACTTACCCGCGGGCTCGATCTGCATGAAAAAGTTTTCGGCATCAGGCCCCAGGGCGTTTGGCCGTCGGAGGGCAGTGTTTCGGAGGAAGTGCTGGCGATCGCGCATAGCGTGGGCGTCAAGTGGATGGCTACCGATGAGGGCGTGCTGGGACGAAGCACTGGAGTATTTTTCGCGCGCGATGGGAATGGCCGTTTACCGGGAAATTTGGCGGAGAAGCTCTACAACATTCATCGTTACGAGAACGGCTCGACTGCGATGCATCTGGTGTTTCGTGATCATACGATTTCTGATCTGATTGGATTTGTATATTCCGGCATGCCTCCAGAGGATGCGGCGCGGCATTTGATCGGCAATATCAAGGAAGCGGCGAAGCCGGTGCTGGCCAAGGGCCGCGACGCCGTGGTTTCAATCATTCTCGATGGCGAGAATGCGTGGGAATACTACCCCAAATCTGGACGCGAATTTCTGCGCCGTTTCTACGATGGGTTGCAGCGCGATTCTGGCATAGAAGCGGTCACGATTTCCGAAGCCATCGCGCGGCATAAGGATTTCGGCAAAATGACGTCGCTCGTGCCCGGATCGTGGATCAGCGCAAATTTCAACGTGTGGATTGGCGCTCCCGAAGACAACCGCGCCTGGGATTATCTTTACTACGCGCGTCAGTTCTACGCGCAGAATGCGGCGGCTGCACCCGAGGCGCAGCGCAAGTTGGCATTCGAAGAAGTTCTGATTGCCGAAGGCAGCGATTGGAACTGGTGGTATGGTCCGGAACATCACTCGGCGAACGACCGGGATTTTGACGAGCTCTACCGCAAGCATCTTTCGAACATTTATCAGGCGCTGGGCGCGGTTCCGCCGGATTCGTTGGCCCAGCCCATTACAGGGGCCGAAGTGCGGCCTTCATTCGTGCCACAGACGGCCTATATCCATCCGCGAATCACGGGCGATAAAGTGCGCTACTTCGAGTGGATGGGCGCGGCAGTTTATACGGCCGATCAACGTGCGGGGGCGATGCACGGCAAACAGTTCCTGCTGGATTCCGTGTACGCCGGCATCGATTCTACCCATGTCTACGGGCGGCTCGACTTCCTGGGCAAAGTTCCCGAAGCGGACTTCGACTTGGTGGTGAACCTGGAATCCTGGGCCAGCGGCGAGCCCCGGGCGCGCCGTGCGCTGCGGGTTGAGGCTTCGGTGCATGAGTGCAGACTGAAGAGTTGGAAGATCGAAAACGGAGCGGAAGAAAAGCTGGCATCGTCCTCTCAACCGGATGATCACGTGAAGCTGGCGCTTTTGCGCAACTTCGAATTCAAGTTGCCCTTGGCGTGGCTGCTGGCGACTCCCAGTGCCGCTCCGGCCGAGCGGACAGCGGAGCGAAAGTCTGGCGCGCTGGCGGTAGCCTCAACCGGAAAACTGCGGCTGCGTTTCAGTCTGTGGCAAAATCGCCTCCCAGTGGATTCGTTGCCACTGGAAGGATGGATTGAACTCCAGGTGTTAAGTGAGGGAGACCTGATCTTCGGCGCTTAAGTCTGGATGAAACGCGGTCTAAATTGAAACGTGTGCGAGCGCGTCCAGCTTTACAAAAAATAATGCCCCCACGCCTCCGGGGAGGAGCATGGGGGCACCCGGGTAACGTTAAGGCAGGGGGTCTCAATCCCGCCCAACATCTGATCAGAGATACGCAGCCGGGTTCAGTAAAGTTCCCGCTGGCATACCGCTTAGACCGAAGGAAACTGAAAAAGGTTAGCCGTCGGTGATCCGTTTTCGGCGCGAAGAAAAAAGCACGAGGCAGTCATCCCGAAGCGCGGCGTAGTTCAGCCGCGTGAGGGATCTCCCACTGAGAGAACTGAGGGAAGATCCTTATTGACTGGGTTTTTCCTTCGGCCGTTCGTAAGCCTTCTGCAAATATTTCCTGGCTTCCTCAAGGGCGCCAAAGGTGTTGTCGTTCGTCTGCAGCGCCTGTCGGTATTCGTTGATCGCACGTTCGCGCTGGCCGGTGATATCGAAAATCTTGCCTAACTGAATGCGGCTCCAGACCTCGGTCCAGCGCGGGTCGCCATCGCCATTGAGCCCTTCACGGTAGGCGTTCGCCGAAGACTGATAGTTTCTTTGCAGGAAGAACACTTCCGCAATTCGGTAATGGGCCAGAGAACTATTTTTATTGAGGTCAAGCGCTTTGTTGAATTCCACCAGCGCGCCGGTTAAATCTCCCTGCTGCTGCATCGCCTGCCCGCGCAAGATTGAGGCCCGCAATTTCACATCGCTGGAGTTGGTGAGAACGCGGTGGTCGGGATCGACCGAGATGCGTCGGGGACGACCGAAAGTCTCGATCGAGAATGGCGAGTTTGTGCCGACCACTTCCACTTTCTGATTTTCTGTCTTTCCGTCAGTATCAATGCGCAGATCTACTGGCATACGAAATAGATCGAGATCCTGCGAAATTTCGCCGGTCACGCGAAATCCTGGCGATCGATCCTGCTGCGCCTTCGATTCCTTGGCAAAGTTGCCGCCCAGGCGATAGGTAGTGTATTTCACTTTGAATTCAGGAGCGCCCGTAGAGTCGAGCCACTGGGAGAAAAACCAGGTGAGCTGGCTGCCATAATTTTTCTCGGCGATTTCGCGAAAATCATCAGTGCTTGCCGATTTCCCCGCATATTCCGCTGCGAATTCGCGCATGGTCTTGTTGTACTTGTCCTCGCCCATCACCCAGCGCAACATATGCAGGATCATCGCTCCCTTGTCGGTGGTCAGCGACTGAAATTCAGTAGAAAACATATCGAGCTTGCTGGCGCTGGAGAGTGGCACCGTATCGTAAGCCAAGGCGCCCACCGACATATCTTTGACCGCCTCCTCCAAGCCAGCAGCCCCAGCGGCATTTTCTACGTACATCGCTTCCGAATAACGGGAGAAGCCATCGCTCAGCCACCAGTCGTCTTTGGTTGCGGGACTGACCGACACGCCCCACCACTGATGCGCAATGGCGTCGGCAAGGAGACGATAGTTGGTTTTCTCTGTAATTGAAGGCCCTGCCAAGCCTGCAATTTCAGGCGCCCACAGGTAGGGAAGCGTATCGCCAGGCAATTCCACGACGTTGAGTTTCTGCGAAGGCGGCAGCCCGTAAAGCGTCAAAAAATAGGTGAACTCCTGCACGGTGGTTGTCGTGTAGGTGGGCGCGAGACTTTGATGGGTAGGCTTGAAGTAAACGTGTATGTCCAGGCCGGCTTCATCGCTTTTATATTCCGGGGCAAAAATTCCGGCGACAATGGTGCCAGGAAAGCTGGCTTTGCTGGAAACAAATGTAAAAGTCTTGGTCGGAAGAACACTGGCGTTAGGCTTCTTCGAAGGCGGAGTGTCGGCCACGCTGGACTCACCACTGCCGATTACAACCATATGCGCAGGCAGGGTCACGCTAATGGTCGAGGTAAACCGGTTCGTGCCATAGCCGCTGACCGGGAACCAGCGCCCTGCATAGAACAAGTAGCTGGTATCGTCGCCGATGTAGGCCAGCTTTAGGCCGGGCACCGGGCTATTATCTGCATTTTCGAGTTGTCCCTCATATTCGAACGTCAGGGTAGTGGTGGAGTCCTTGGACAAGCCAGAAGGCAGCGCCACGCGCACGGTAGAATCCTGAGTCACACGCTCGGCTGACAAGGGCTGGTTCTTTTCGTCCACCACTTTGGTGACGCGCAGATCATTGTTCAGCTCAAAGACGGCGACGCTCAAATCCTGTAGGGCAGTGAATTTAACCTTGGCGCGCGCGGTAATTTGATGGAGATGCGGATCAAGTTCCGCCTCGATCTGATAGTCCTCCACGCGCAGGCGAGCTTTTTCCGCCGCGCGCGAAGGGATCGCGAGCAAAATCATCAACGCCAGAGTCAGGGAACTGGTGAGGACGCTAAGAGCGCGCCGCGGGTGAATCCACATTCAGGAGAATCTCCAGGAAATGATAACCCATTTCCTATGATGAAGATTCTGACGTAAAAGATGGTCGGAGCACAAGGTTTAGCCGCTTCTGGCTTCCGGCGCCCGGTTTCCGGCCGATGCCGCCAAGCTCAGGTTTAGAAGGTTTAAGATGATTTCGGCGGCGCGGTCGGCTGGGTGCTGGGCAGCCCCGGTCGACGACTGTGGAGCCCGAAGACGTTCTTTCACCAGCGCCAGCCCCTCAAGCATATGGTTACGCGCCGGTCCGTCAGGCAGGATTTCCTGCAAGTGGGAAACGACGTTCTCTGCGGTGAAGTCGTGTTGCACCAGCTCCGGCACGACTTGTCTTCCGGCAATCAGATTGACCATGGCAAAGTGCGGGACTTTGACCCGAGGTTTGCCCAACACATAGGTGAGAGCCGAGACGCAATAAACCATAACAAACGGCGTATTCATCATCGCCGCCTCCACCGTGGCCGTTCCGCTGGCCACAACGGCGGCCCGGGAATGCCACAGCGCAGGTAGAGCCTCAGGGACGAGCCTGATCGGCTGTGGACCGGCGCTTTCGATTGAAGCCGACAACAAATCGCGGTCGAGTGTGGTCGCGACGGGAAGCAGGAATTCAAAGTCTGGACCGAGAAGTCCGGCCGATTTCAGAATCGTCGGCAGATTCATGCGAACTTCCTTCTCGCGGCTGCCGGGCATGAGGGTGATCCAGAGCTTCGCAGGATCAAGGTGAAACTGTGTCGCGTAAACGGCGCGTTCGATGGTCGGTCGCGCCAATTCCGCTAATGGATGGCCGACAAAAGTCGCATCCACACCGCGCTCGCGATAGAACTGCTCTTCGAAAGGGAAGATCACCAGAGCTTTATCGATGTAGTTGCGAAGCAGCCGTACGCGCCCCTGACGCCACGCCCAAAATTGCGGCGCAACATAATACACCGTAGGAATGCCGCGCTTCTTCATCTGCCGCGCGACGCGCCAGTTAAATGCCGGCGAGTCGATAACGATGGCAAGGTCAGGCTTACGCTTGTCAGCCTCCGCGATCAGATGCTGGTAAAGCCCATAAATCTTTGGCAGATGACTGAGAATCTCGGTGATGCCGACGACAGATAAATCTTTGGCGTCGACGACGGTTTCGCAGCCGGCAGCCCGCATGCGCTCCCCGCCCACGCCGAAGAATTCGAGCGACGCCTGGTGAGAGCCGAAGTTTTGTGTGGGAACAGCCGCCCCCGGCTGTCCGGCGGAGCGAAGCTCCGCGGGCTTTTCCTCGGCAGCTCGCCGCAGCGCCTCAATCAGCTGCGCTCCATACATATCCCCCGAAGCTTCGCCGGCTGAGATCAGGATGCGCAAGAAGGAATTGTACGGCGAAACGAGCATGGTAAAATGAACAAGAGCCGAGGCGGAATGCTTATGTCACGCCCCACAAAACTCGACTTCAAGCCGCTGACGCTGGTAGAGACCGCCAAAGCTCTTGGTGTGCCGCCGGCAAGGGCGCGCAAAATTCTCGCACTGGTCGGCGTCGATTCTAATGGACGGACCACCGCCGACCGCCGGAGGAGTAAGGCCCGAACGGCGAAAACATCCTCTCGCAGCGCTCGGTCGGCTGCCCGGTAACCTTGACGATTGCGCACTGTGGTGACCCTGAGTCGCCATGACGAAACCCAACAAGTCTGTCTTCCTAAACATTCCGTACGACCTTCAATTCACGCAACAATATTTCGCATACATCACCGCTGTGAGCGCCATGTCACTGGTTCCGAAAGCCACACTCGGAATAGCCGGCAGTCGGCGACTCGACCGCATTGCCAGCCTGATTGAAAATTGTGCGTATTCGATTCACGACCTTTCGCGCGTGCAACTCGATCGAAATGCCCCTCGCACGCCTCGTTTCAACATGCCGTTTGAGCTAGGGCTGGCGGTGGCTTGGGCGCAGGCGCATCCCCAGCACAAATGGTTTGTTTTCGAATCCACGAGACGCCGTTTGAACAAGTCTTTGAGCGATCTGGATGGAACCGATCCCTATATTCATGGAGGAACAGTGAGGGGCGTAATGCGGGAGGTTTGTAACGCCTTCGTAAGCCCGGTGAAACAGCCTACCGTGCCGCAAATGATGAAAATGTATCGCGAGCTGCGCCGGGACGCAAGGCGCATTCTGAAGAACGCTGGAGGTCATTCAACGTTCACTGCACGTGTGTTCTCGGATTTGTGTCTCGCGGCAGCGGCGCTGCGGAGTAAATACGTTGGATCGAACTGAAAAAGTTTGTGTGGGGACAGCCGCCCCCGTCCAGCGCAGCGGACTAGCGGCAATCATGCCCGCCTCTTGGATCGTCGATTGGTGGAGGCAAGGGACAGTGTCGAGATACTCGATATCGATTTCGATTGAACCAGCGGTAGCCTTGCCAAAGAATCGAGTTGAATCCCGGCAAGTGGAAGATTGCATAAAAAGGCCACGCCCACCAGATTTTCCGCGAGACATATAGGTATGCGTTCGCGCCCGATTCCAGCGTTCCGCTCCGGGTCAGTACCTGTACGTCGCCTAGTAAGTTCTCTCCTGGAATTTGCAACATTCGATCGGCCGAAGCGGATTGAAGATCTTTAACCGCAAAGCCACGACGCTCAACCACTTTCTGCCAGAAGTGAACCCAACGAAAGCAAAATCCGCACTTGCCGTCGTAAAGTATCCAACCTTCGCGAGGGAGATCGGCCCGCGATTCGTGGTCAGCAAATTTCATCGGATTCGATTTCCCTTGAACACAACAACGGCCGATCCTTCTGCCACGAATGCACTGTCAGGCCGCTGCCCGATCACCGCCCCGAGTTCAGGGCCATAAAGAGAGCTCGCGTCGCCTGTGAATTTAGCCGTACTCGCTGACCAGACTTTCCATGCAGGATGTGACACATGATATTCGACGCACTCGTTGGCCTGCCGAGTTGAGTAGCCCCAATAATGTTCAGTGATGAACTGTTCCAAGCTTCCTTGGGCGGGATGCTTTGGATGTCCGGCGGTCTCCGCAAAGATCCTGCACCACTGGCCATCAAGCCGCCACTGATACTCGACCGCATTGTTAACGCCGCCAGCGTCAATCCTGTGCTTCATCGGAAGACATACATAGTTCTCGCCGTACACGACCCGGGCCGTTGTGGCGATCGCGAGTCTAGGCACTACTTCGGCAATGAAGACGACGCCTCTACGGTTTTCGCTGCCCACCCTGCGCCGGACGTAAAACCGTAAATTTACTTCATCAAAATTAGAGTGAAACGGAATTGTCAGACGTCCAAGTAGCTTGGTGCGGCAGAATCGAAAACCTACAAGGCTGACGTAGGTCTTTCCCTCGAAGGAATCTGATAGCGTTCCCGGCGGTACGTGCTGATTCAAAAGAGCAGGATTGACTTCATAATTCAACATCGTCAGGTAACGCCATTCTGCGGATAGAAAGATTTGTTTTGGCTGAGACGCTGTTTCCTCGATGCTCATCTCTGTTCGTCTAGTCGTCCGCACTGGTAGTGACCTCGGATTGTTCCAAGCCGTTCGCATTCGCGGGCGTGGGCGCGCGCGCCACATTCAGCTCCTGATCTTTGTATTGCAGCTGATAGAGCTTGAAGTAAATGCCGCGCTGGGCCAAGAGTTCCTGATGCGTGCCCATTTCGCGAAGCTGGCCTTTGTGCATGACGATAATTTTGTCGGCGCGCTGCACGGTCGATAGGCGATGGGCGATGATCAGCGAAGTGCGGCCTTCGACCATGCGGTCGAGTGCGTCGCGCACTTTGAATTCGGTTTCGGTATCGACGCTCGATGTGGCTTCGTCGAGAATCAGAATCTTGGGCTCGTGCGCCAGGGCGCGGGCGAAAGAGATCAGTTGCTTCTGACCGGTCGATAAGGTTGATCCGCGCTCGCGGACTTCTTCGTCGAAGCCCTTGGGCAACCCGCGGACGAAATCTCCCAGATTTACATCTTCGGCGGCCTTGGCGATGTCCTCATCCTGAATGCGCTCGGTGCCCAGCCGGATGTTCCCCCCGATCGTTCCGGTAAAGAGAAACGGATCCTGCAGCACGACGCCGAAGCGGCCGCGAAGATCGGCGAGATCCATTTCTCTGACATCTACGCCGTCGATGCGGACAGCGCCTTTTTGCACATCGTAGAAGCGCAGTAACAGCGAAATAAGCGTGGTCTTGCCGGCGCCGGTGTGCCCGACTACGGCGACGGTCTCTCCGGGTTCGATGGCGAAGGTCACGTCGCGCAGAACCCAGTCGGGAGCGAATGTATTCCCATTTCCCTGCAAAAGGCTGGCCGAGCTTTGCTCGGCTGGACGGACGAATGCGTCCGTCCCTACATGGACCTTGCCGGGCTGCGGAGCGTCGTCCTCCGCCGGGACATCTCGATACGCGAACCAGACGTGGTCAAACTCAATGCGGCCGCGACCTTCAGGCCGTTTCGTGATGGCAGGAGAAACAATATCTACCGGAGTGTCCAGCAACTTGAAAATGCGCTCGCTGGCCGCCATCGCAGATTGCAGAATGTTGTACTTCTCGCTGAAGTCCATGATGGGGCGAAAGAAGCGCTGCGCGTACTGAGTGAAAGCGATCAGAACTCCCAACGAAGCCGCGGTCGCGACCACATGAAATGAAATGAGCCACGGCTGATGGAATTCAATGGAAACACTTTTAGCAACGACGTGGCGCAACACGTCCTGGCCACCGAACCAGATCACGCAGGCAATCGCAATCGAGGAAAAGAAATCAATCGCCGGATAGTAGATGGCATAGGCCAGAATCGCATCTTTGTACGCATCCATGTGGCTGCGGTTAATTTCCGAGAAACGCTGATAGGCTTTGCGTTCGCGGTTGAAGAGTTGCAACACCACCATGCCGCTGACGTGCTCCTGCAAATAGGAGTTGATTCTGGCGATGGCGGTGCGAATGCGTCGATAAGAGTCGCGCACCTTGTCGCGAAAAATCTTGGTCGCAACCACAATCAGCGGCAACACCGCGAACGTAATCAGCGCTAGCTTCCAGTTCATGCACAGCATGATGGCGACGATTCCCAGCAGCACAAAGAAATCTTCAAAGATGGAAACTACTCCGGAGGTGAACATTTCGTTCAAGGCGTCCACATCAGTAGTCACGCGCGTCACCAGCCGGCCTACCGGATTCTTGTCATAGAAAGCGACATGCATGCGCTGCAAGTGACGGAAAATCTGGCTGCGCAGGTCGAACATGATTTTCTGCCCGGTCCACTGCATGAAATAGGTCTGCAGAAATTCGAAAACGAAAGTGAGCAGCAGCAGGCCGAAATAGATCGCTGAGATTTGTGCGATTCCGTGCAGCGGCCTCGGGCTTAACCAACTCCACAAACCGGAAGCCGAGCCCTTTACCGGGGCAAGATAGCGGTCTACGGCAACCTTCACCAGGTACGGCCCCAGCACATCGCAGAACGACTTCAGGATGATCGAGACAATCGCAATCGTTACCTGCCAGCGGTACGGACGCAGATAAGTGAGCAGCCGCCGCATCAGGCGACTGTCATAGGCTTTTCCTAGTACTTCCTCTTCCTGGGCCATGGCTTTACGACGATGCTTCCCGACAAGTCTTCCCGCTGAGATCGCTATGAATAGGTTAACCCAAGTTCCCCGACTTGATGCTTTCGGGATTTAGAATCCAATCATTTAGAATCGAGTTATGGACAAGAAGGAAATAAATTCTCCGAAACTGACTGCCAACTTTCTCTTCTGGATTGCAGGTGTGGGTGGTGTTCTGCTGGTGGCTTTCTTAGCTCATTTCGTGTGGAAAATCTTCTGAAAGCGGCGCTCGCTGCGAACCGCCCGACGAACCGAACCGGTTCGACCGCCGCGGCTTGTTGAGCCTAAAAAAATCCTCCTTCATACGCGATTTTGCATCTCAAACCAAAACGAGGAGAAATCTTTATGAAGGCAGTCCTGCTATACGCCTACGGTGGTCCCGAACAACTGCGATACGAAGAAACGCCCACGCCCAAGTGCGGCGACGACGAAGTGCTCGTTAAGGTACGCGCCACCAGCGTCAATCCCATTGACTACAAAATACGCAGTGGAGCGGCGAAAGCTCGAATGCCGATCGAATTTCCAGCGATCCTCGGACGAGACCTAGCTGGCGAAGTGGCTGAAGTGGGCCGCGCGGTCTCGGGTTTTCCGAAAGGGATGCGCGTCATGGCGCTGACCAATCGCACGTATGCGGAATACACGGTTGCCAAAGCGAACGTGCTCGCGCCGATCCCGGATGCTCTGAGCTTCGAGAAGGCAGGCGCACTTCCTCTGGTTACGACTACTGGCTGTCAATTAATTGAGCGAGCGGTAAAACCCACAGCCGGTCAGACTGTGTTAATCACCGGAGCCCTCGGAAGCGTAGGGCGGTCGGCGGTGCATGTCGCTCGGAAGCATGGCGCCCGCGTGTTAGCTGGAGTGCGCGCCAAGGAGAAAAAAGAAGCGGAAGCGTTGAATGTCGACGGAGTGGTTGCCATCGACAGCGAAGAAGAAATCGCGCGACTGCACGATCTCGACGCCATCGCGGACACGGTTGGAGGGCAGACCATCCAGCGGCTCTTGAAAACTATCCGTAAAGGAGGCGTGCTCGGCTCAGTGCTCGGTGAACCGGAAGGAGCCAGCAAGTACGACATTCACGTTGCGGCATTCATGGCGCAGCCGGATGCCTCCCGCCTCCAGGAATTGGCCAATGATGTGGCGAGAAATGAATTTTCGATTCCGATTGCTCGCACCATGAAGTTGCAGGAAGTTCAAGAAGCACATCGCATCGCAGAACAAGGTGGGATCGCCGGAAAAATTGTGCTCATTCCGTAATGGGCTCTGCTTAAGCATTTTCGCACTCTAAACCCCATGGCCAATCGCGCTGCGCTGGAAATCTGCGTGGAGTCGGTGGACTACGCAATCGCCGCCGAACGCGGCGGGGCGGACCGCATTGAACTCTGCACGGACTTATCATCCGGTGGAATCACACCGAGCCCGGCTCTCATGCAAACCGCTCGACGCCAGGTACGTATTCCCATCCACATTCTGATCCGCCCACGGGCAGGTGATTTCTGCTATAGCGATCATGAATTAAAGTTGATGCGCGACCAAATCCTGGCTGCTCAACAGCTGGGCATGAACGGCGTTGTGTTGGGACTGCTGCAAGCGAATGGACGCGTCGATATCGAGCGCACGAAAGCGTTGGTCGGACTGGCGCATCCGCTGCCTGTAACTTTTCATCGCGCCTTCGATGCTGTCAGTCATTTCGAAACCTCACTCGGAGATGTGATTCGGACTGGCGCTTCTCGCATTCTCACCTCTGCCGGCCAACCGCGGGCCACGGACGGACTTTCGACTCTCGCGCAGTTGGTACGAGCCGCAAACGGGCGAATCGGAATCATGCCCTGTGGCGGAATCAATGCCCAAAATGTTGTGCACATTGTTCGGTCCACCTTGGCGCAAGAGATCCACAGTTCCGCAGGAACTTCGAACTCCGTTTCCGGCGGCAACCGCAATGACTTGTCAGAGGGCAACAGTGGTTCCAAGTCTCGCTTGCCATCCACGCTATTCGAAAAGAAAGTCGCGAACTTAGTAAGCCTGCTGGAAGCTGTGTGGTGCGATAAGCGCCGTCCCTAGGCGGCGTTCGGGAACGGGTCTGCGCCTATGCCCCACACCGCAATCGCTTGCTGATTACGCAGCCGATGACACCGGCCCGCACCGATCGTAATTGAGAGTTTCGCCTCCTAACTTCTGGTCCATCCTTATCTGCAACCCCTAAAGTTCCGTCGAATAGGACCCGAAGTTAAGTAAGTCGGGTCTCATTGAGACCATCGGCAGGGGACAATCTCGTTCAAAAACCCTCGCGCAACAACCATCGTTGGAAATGCGGAGCTTCAAACTTAAAAGGAATGAGATGAGATTAACCATCAAAGCGCAGTTGTACGGTTCCTGTCTTAGCGGTCTGATGTTCGTGGCTGCGGTGAGCGCAACCGGCTATTGGGGAATTACGTCCGTCACCAGGACGACGAGCGAAGTGGCCGCCATGGGTGTAGCGATCCGCAATCACATCGAAGCCCGCACCTACAATGACATGACCCGCGAGGATATTTACGCACTGTGCACGAAAAAGGGCCAAGATCAGCAGGACGCCATCGCCAACCTGGCCGCTCACTTCAAGCTGCTGATGGAACGCAGCAGTGCGGCCCGAGCCGCAGTGATGGACCCCGCTCTTCAGGCCACTTTGGACGGGGAGCGTCGCATGGAGCAGGACTACCAGGCGGCCAGCGATTCGCTGGCAAAATCCATCGTTCAGGATCCGTCGGCGGCCGTCGCCCAGGCCGGGCACGCCCTTGAACTGTACACAGGATTGCAGCAGGCGATCGACGATAGTGGCGATCAACTGGAAAAGAGCGCGAAGCAAGCCGAACTGAACGCTGGCATCCGAGGCGCTCGCGCTACCCGGGTCACGTTTGCGATGTGCGGCTTGTCACTCCTGCTGCTGCTGACCGGGACCTTCCTTTCGGCGCGATCCATCACCATGTCCGTCAGCCGCCTAACCCAGATGATTCAGAATATTGCCGAGGGCGAAGGCGATGTAACCGGACGTTTGGAAGTGGCTGGCGGTTTCGGACAAAACGAACTGGGCGAAGTTAGCAGGCTCTTCAATTTGTTCATGGACAAACTGCAGGAAATCCTGCGAGGAGTAGCGTCCTACACTCAAAAATTGGCAGTAGCCAGCGATAAACTGCTGGAATCGAGCCAGCAAATTACGACGAATTCAGGCGAGACTGCATCCCAGGCAAATTCTGTTTCTGGCGTGACGTTGCACGTGACTCAAAATCTACAGAATCTTTCGATCGGCGCCGGGGAAATGACTTCAACCATTCAGAGCATTGCCGCCAACGCTCATGAGGCCGCACGAGTGGCTTCCTCTGCGGTCAGCACGGCACAAGCCGCCAACGCGACGGTGGCTAAACTGGGCCAGTCCAGCGCAGAAATCGGAGTTGTAATCAAGGTCATCACTTCCATCGCGCAGCAGACTAACCTGTTGGCTTTGAACGCGACCATTGAAGCAGCCCGCGCAGGAACAGCCGGCAAAGGCTTCGCGGTCGTTGCCAATGAAGTGAAAGAACTAGCCAAGCAGACGGCGGGAGCCACCGAAGAGATCAGTCGCAAAATCAGCGCCATTCAATTGGATACCAAAGGGGCGGTGGCGGCGATCGGAACTGTCAGCGCGGTCATCAACCAAATCAACGATATTTCGGGCACTATCGCCGCAGCGGTTGAAGAGCAGAGTGCAACTACCAATGAGATGACGCGCAATACCAGTGAAGCCGCCAGCGGGGCCGGCGACATTTCTACCAACATTGGGGCCGTGGCGCGAGCGGCCGACAGCGCATTGGCGTGCGCGAAAGAGTCACAGAAGGCGGCGCAGGAGTTGTCCTCCATTGCCGGTCACCTTAACAGTCTCATACGGCAGTTCAAAATTGAGCGTGCGGACCCGCGCATCGACATTTCGCTGCCGGTCCGGCTCACCGCAACCGATGTCAACGGCGATGCTTTGGACCAGGAGGTTACGACTATTAACGTAAGTTGCAAGGGAGCCCTTTTGCAGGGCGTTCGCGGCAAACTTCGGTTAGGGGACCAAGTTTCTCTGGCCCGTTCGCTGAAGGTAGAGCGGTTTCTCATCGCGTGGATCGGAGAAAACAATACTCCTGGAGCGGGCCAGATCGGAGTCTCCGCCGTCGATCCTGGCACTTCTTTTTGGAATGATGTGATTGAGCCGTCCCGCAACGCCCAGCCCGGCCAGAGCAGCAATTCTTCACGGAATGTTCCGATGAAGTCAAAAGCACGATCAGTGGGAGCCTAGAATCAGTGGGAGCCTGGAAAACGAATGCAGCTGCTTCCACAAGAACCTGAGTTCATTCGGTGGTTTCCGTGTTCGATTCTTTCGCCTTGTGTCCTGGCCTTCAGCTTGCACCGTCTGGAACGTTCCGCATTGGGAATTCCCATTTTGCACACCGCCCCGCCAAGCTGTTGATTCAGAGTACTATTCAGCCCGGTAATGTACTGATTTCTGTGCCTGCTGGATCGCAATCATCCTTCAGTTCCGCGGTTCGGGTCTGTCGTGCCTTCTAAAAGACCGGGAGCGACCTCACAATGGTCTTGATCACGGAGTTTCCTGTTCACCATATCTATGAATATGTCTATGAATATGAATAAATCTCTCGCCACAAATTTTGTTCCGGCCCCAACTGTGCGCAAAGCCAACGCCCGCGTAGCATTGGTAGGTCTGAGCGAATCGTCGCAACTCTTGCTGTCGGAGTGCTTCCGCCAATTCAACATCGAAAGCGTGATTCTGTCCTCTGACGCTGCGGAGCGCCTCAAAAGAGAAAAGTTCGAGGCTTGCGTGCTGACGCTGCGCGAGGGTGCCGATTTAATCATGGAAGCCTTGCGCGCCTCCGCCTCGAACAGCCGCTGCGTAATTTTCGGCTTAGGCGGCACCGCGCTGGAAGCGATGCAATATTCGAAGTACGGCATCAATGCGGTATTCAAAGAGCCTTTGGAGCGGCCGGCGGCGCAGAAACTGGTGCAGGCTACGCGCATGCTGGTGCAGCATGAACTTCGGCGTTACGTGCGCATACCGGTCATGACCGAAGTCTCGATTGTCGGCAATGGACGGCGCATTTGCGCCACCAGCATCGACATGAGTGCCGGCGGTCTGTCGGTAAAGAGCGAAGAGGATTTTCCCATGGGGGTGAATGTTGAGGTGTCGTTTGCTCTGATGACGCTGCCCCGGGCCACCATTCGCGGAGTAGTAAAGTGGCGCAAAACCAGTTCCCTCGGAGTGCAGTTCGACGCCGCCGACGAGCAACGCCAGAAAGTGAAGAGCTGGATCGATTCTTATTTCGAGAACTGAGGCGCGTTTCGCCGCAGGCTCGCGCGTCAACAGCCTCTGGCTGACGCGCCCGTCTTAAAGCTCAATTAATCTACGCCGATAGTTCCATAGAGCCTGTTAGCACGAGACACCATGAGCCGCACCGCTGCATCTCGCCTCCTCACGGCCGGAATTGCCATTCTCGCGACGGCAGGATCGGTGCGCGCGGCCGCCACTGCGGGCAAGCTGTCGGCCTTATCTCCGGACTTCATGCCGCACGGCTACTGCTATCTCTGGGACCCGCATGTTTTGTGGCTGAACGTTGTCTCCGACTCGCTGATTGCACTTTCCTACTATGCCATCCCAGTGATTCTCATTTATTTCATTCTGAAGAATTCCGTTCTTCCCTTCAATCGAATTTTCTGGATGTTCGGCGCTTTCATTCTGGCCTGCGGAAGCACTCACTTGATGGAAATCTGGAATGTCTGGCATGGAAACTACCTGCTGGCGGGTTTTATCAAAGCCGGCACCGCAGCCGTATCGATGGTCACTGCCGCCATGCTGGTTCCGCTGGTACCCCAGGTGATTTCGCTGCCCGGGCGAATGCATTTGCAGAACGTAAATCGTGAGCTCGAGCAACAAATCTCAGAACGTAAGCGTGCCGAACAGCTCGCGCGGCAAACTCTCACGGACAGCGAGTGTGCCTTGAAAGAACTCGCGGAACAGAAATTCGCGCTCGACCAGCACGCGATTGTTGCCACTACTGACGTTCATGGAACCATCACTTATGTGAATGACAAATTCTGCGCCATCAGCCAATATTCCCGCGACGAACTGTTGGGAGAAAATCATCGCATTCTTAACTCGCGCCATCATCCCAAAGAATTTTTCCACCAGATGTATCAAACCATCGCCAAGGGCCAGGTATGGCGGGACGAAATCTGCAACCGGGCCAAAGACGGCTCCCTCTACTGGGTCGACACTACCATCGTTCCCTTTCTTGAAGGCAACGGCAAGCCCCGCCAGTATATGGCGATTCGCACCGACATCACCGAGCGCAAGCAGGCCGAAGAAGCGCGCGAATGGCTGGCTGCGGTGGTGGAGCACTCCGAGGACGCAATCATCAGCAAAACCCTGGAAGGGGAAATCACCGCCTGGAATCGCGGAGCGGAGAAAATATTCGGCTATTCGGCTGAGGACGCGGTAGGTAGGTCGATGCTGGTTCTGTTTCCACCCGACCGCGTGAGCGAAGAAGACGAAATTCTGAAGCGCATCCGCCGCGGCGAGAGCGTTGAAACTTTTGAAACCGTCCGGGTGCGGAAAGATGGCACGGAGATTCCCGTGTCCGTCACCATTTCTCCTATACCAGACCGCGCCGGGACGATTGTGGGCGCTTCTAACATTGCGCGCGACATCGGCGACCGCAAGATTGCCGAGCAGGCTCTGGAAGAAAGCCTGGCTAGCAGCAAGGCCGTGCTCAAAGAACTGGCCGACCAGAAATTTGCCCTCGATCAACATGCCATCGTGGCGGTTACCGATGTGCACGGGACCATCACCTACGTGAACGAGAAGTTCTGCAAGATCAGTCAGTACACGCGCCACGAATTGATCGGACAAAATCACCGCATCCTTAACTCTGGGCATCATTCGAAGGATTTCTTTCAGCGGATGTACAACACCATTGCCCGCGGAAAAGTATGGAATGGCGAAATAAAAAATCGCGCCAAAGACGGTTCGACGTATTGGGTCGATACCACCATCGTTCCGACTCTTACCGAGGATGGCAAGCCCCTACGCTACGTCGCCATCCGCACCGATATCACCGAACGCAAACGCGCGGAAGACTCCCTGCGAGAGCAGGCCGAGGTTCTGGATCTCGCACAGGTAATGGTTCGCGATCCGCAAGACCGCATCATTCTGTGGACTCATGGCGCGCAAAAGCTTTATGGCTACACTCGCGAGGAGGCAGTGGGCCGTATTTCTCACAAATTGCTGCAAACGCAGTTTCCCAAACCATTGGAAGAAATCGAAGCAGAACTTCGAAGTTCGGGAACATGGGAGGGAGAATTGGAGCACCGCAGACAGGATGGCAGCCCGCTCGCGGTCGCCAGCGTCTGGGTTTTGCAGCGCGATGCGCAAAATCGTCCCCTGCGCGTTCTGGAGTCCAATACCGATGTCAGCGAGCTCAAGCAGGCGAAGAGAAAGCTGGGCGTGCAGGCCGAAAAGCTGGTGCAAAAAGCGGAGGAACTGCGTCACTCGCGCGGGCAGCTAGAAATCCAGTCGCGTATGCTGCAATCTGTGCTCGATAGCACGACCGAGGGACTGGTTGCCGCTGACGAACAGGGCAAATTTATCATCTGGAATCCGGCGGCAAGCCAAATTCTGGGGTTGAGTCCTGTGAATATTCCTAGCAGGGACTGGGCCCAACATTATGGCCTCTACCTCGAAGATATGGTCACCCCATTCCCTAACGATCAGTCACCGCTGGCCAACGCGATCCGTGGGAAAGTCAAGTTCGGCGCAAATCTTTGTGCGGAACTCCAGTCGAGATCAGGGAATTTGGATCGAAGCCACCGGTGGCCCATTGAAGGACAACGGCGGAGTAGTGCGCGGCGGCGTAATTGCGTTTCGCGACATTACACAAAGAAAGGCGGACGAATGCGAGATCCGAAAACTGAATGATGAACTTGAAATGCGAGTGGGCCAACGAACCGCTCAGCTGGAAGCGGCTAACCAAGAGTTGGAGGCCTTTACCTACACGGTATCTCACGACTTGAGAGCCCCCTTGCGCCACATTGGCGGTTTCTCTCGGATGCTGGTCGAAGACTTTGGTTCCACTATGCCCCCGGAAGCCGGTCATCATCTGCAACGCATTGAAGATGGGGTTCGCCGCATGGGACAGTTGATCGATGAACTGCTGAATCTGGCCCGCGTCGGCCGTTACGCACTCACCATTCAAAGCGCGCAGTTAAATTTGTTGATCGACGAAGTTGTTTCCCTCTTGCAGCCGGATGCCGAAGGCAGGGCGGTAACCTGGAAAATCGCGGACTTTCCCCCCGCTCAGTGCGATCCCGTTCTGATTAAGCAGGTTTTTCAAAACCTGATTGCCAATGCGCTCAAGTTCACCCGTCCTCGCGAGCGCGCCCTCATTGAGATCGGCCATGTTCAACAAGAGGGCGAGAACGTCTTTTTCGTTCGCGACAATGGCGTGGGTTTCAATATGAAATACAAAGACAAACTTTTTGGCGTCTTTCAGCGCTTGCATCGAAGCGAGGATTTCGAAGGCACGGGGATCGGCCTGGCCACGGTGCAACGAATCATTCGCAAGCATGGCGGCCGCGTCTGGGCCGAGTCTGAAGTCGATAAGGGAACAACTTTCTGGTTCACCCTGGCAGATGCCGCTCAATCCGCAGTAGGAAGCGCAGATGCGGACCCGAAGATTTTCACCAACAAACATGCCTCAGCAGGAGCCTGATTATGAATTCCGATGTGATCGATATTCTTCTGGTCGACGATAGTAAAGACGATGTTGACCTTACTCTGCATGCCTTACGCGCAGAAAACCTGGCCAATCATGTATTCGTTGCGCGCGACGGGGAAGAGGCGTTGGATTTCCTTTTCTGCACCGGACCCCACAGCCGAAGGTCTTTTGAGCACCCGCCCAAGTTGGTGCTGCTCGATCTGAAGTTGCCCAAAGTCGACGGAATGCAGGTTCTCGAACAAATCAAAGGCAATCCCCGCACCAAGACGATCCCAGTTGTACTGATGACCTCTTCACGCGAAGAACGCGACATGGCGAAAGGCTACAACTTGGGCGCTAACAGCTACCTGCAAAAGCCGGTTGATTTCGAACAGTTTCGGGAAATGGTTAAGCTCCTGGGATTGTACTGGCTGGTTACAAATCAGCCTCCGATCACTACGCGCAGCTCGGTGCACCGCTCCGCGGAAAAGTGAGGCCTCAGGGCAGCCGGAATGAGAGGGAAGTAGCTTAACCGCCCGAGGTGGCCGCGCTACGCCCGGGTTTGGAATCGGCGGCAGCTTCTGCCGGGGAGGCGCAAAGTCTGAATTTTGGCAATACCTCGGAAAGCGTCTGCCTGAGTTCGTCAAGAGTTGCTGGTTTTGGCAGTATCTCGGGCAAGCCGATCGAGCGAACTTGTTCTTCCTCCGCAGGCCCAACATATCCAGAGGTGAAGAGGACGGGCATGCCGGGCCGAATCCGCAGAACCTCCCGCGCGAAATCGAGACCGCACATTTCAGGCATGCTAAGGTCGCTCAATATGAGGTCGAAATCCTGGGGTGCGGCCCGGAATATCTCCAGCGCTTCTTGCGGCCGGGTGCAGCCCGTCACTTTATACCCGAGCCGTTCCAGCCAGAGCTTCATCAGAAACACCATCGACTCCTCATCATCGACAAACAGAACCCGTTCGCCGAGAGCCAGGAGTTCCTGCCGCGTCAATTGGCTTTGCGCTTCCGTTTTTTTCACTGCGCTGGGTGCGAAGGAAAAGTCCACTTCGCAGTCCTCATTCTTTAAAGCGCGTACGTAGAACGGTTCAAACATTTGCGCCATCGTGGCACTCCGAAGAACGATTGCTTCAGGACTCGATACCGAAACTATCGGCTGGAATCCCACGTGCTTGAGTGATCTGGCCCGAAAAAAGCTTTGAGATCCTCACGATGGGAAAGCGGCAAAGCCAATTCCATTAGATTCGTATAATCATCCGCCTTAGCCAGTCTTATGCCGTCCGCTCTATCTCGGCTGCTCTTCCGAGCGCTCTGACTGATTTGTCTGATTCGTCATGCTCATGCTGCGCAATACGTCGTTAGCGAAGAAAAATTTGCCGTCCGCCGGCACCATCATGATCTGCAATTTGTCCGAGAGCCGCTCGGCGATGATCTTGTTGATGAGCAGCGGATTCTGCTTCAGAATTGCCGCCTCGCTCGACATTCTTTCCGCGTCGGCAACAGCCGTTACACGAATGCGATCCGCTTCGGCCTCGGCCAGCAATTTCCGCCGCTCAGTTTCGGCCTTGCTGTCAATCACTTTGGCCTGGGCCGCGGCTTCTGCGTTTTGAATCGTCGCCTCTTTGCGCGCCTCCGCTTCCAGCTTGCTCTGTTGGATCTGTTTTTCCTTCAGCGGCAGCGTGTATTGCATCGCATCGGCTTCGCCCTTCGCCTGCAACACGTGAACCTGCGCCTCGCCCTCAGCCTGCTTGATCTGCTGAACTTTGGTCGCTTCGGCTTCAAGTTCGGCGATGCGCACCTGCTTTTGCTTCAACTCCGTCTCTACTCCCATGCGGTCGTTTTCCTGTTCTTTCAGCAAAAGAGTCTCCAGCCCTTTCGCGTATTCCTCGGGCAATTGAATGTCGCGCAGCATCACCTCTTTCACGACGATGCCGTCGGCTGCCAGCTTCCGTGTGATCATGCCGGCCGCTTTTCGCCGCACTTCTTCCCGCTTCGCCGAAAAAACGTCGCGCACCGTGTAGTTCGGAACCAGCTCGCGCCACACGCTAGCCACGATGGGCGGAACAATTTCTTTCTCAACCGGGCGAGGCAGGTTGCTTTGAATGTAATCCAGTTTTGCAGGATCGAGACGATAACGCACCGTGATGGCAAGTCCCAGGGTTAGCCCCTCTTTGGCTTGTACATCGAGCAATTGAGATTTGCTTGAGACGTTTGCCGCTGCGTTTTTTCCGTCTTCCGATACGCCCGTGGTGAAGACCTGATCTCGCGTGTCGAACAGGGCTACTTCTTCGACCAGCGGCACCACAAAGTGCACACCCGGATATAGTGTGCCGCGCAGCGTTCCGCTCATCTGACTGACGCGAACACCCGCCATCCCGCTCGGCACCACGATAATGCTGAATGCCAGCAAGATTGGTCCCCAGGCCAGCAGAGCCAGCGCTACCGAAGTTCGCCAGCGCCATTGCGGAAGTGGCGGCACGGTGGCCGCGCCGGGTGCAGCCAGCGCCCGCCGGTATAGCAGTTCGCGGTACAGGTCGTAACCCAGAATGCCCAGAGCCACGAAAATCATTCCGAGGCCGCTCGCAAATAACAAATATTTCAGTGCCAGCATCGTCGTTCTCCTTCACTTGTCTTTCGACGCGTCTTCTTCCAATCACCGCTTCTGTTCCAATCTCGCTGCGACCGCCCGTGGAGAAAAGAACAGCCGGATGACTTGTCCAAAGATCAACTCCTCCGCCAGCAGCGCTACCGCCAGCGAAAAAGCCATTCCACCCACCGCTGTTACGAATGTGATTGCCGTTTCCATGGCGTCCTCCTGAGACTTTGCAATGCCGCTTATGTCAAAGGCAGGACTGGGGCCGAACGGTAACCGATTGAAAAAGAAGAGTATTTGTGAGCGCGAAAAGTCTTGATGCAGTGTGCCTGCGTCCACAGTGTGGCGAGTCGCACACAACCATGGAAGACCTAGCCGTACGGCAAATTGTCGTAAGTGCTAACCTCGCAACGCACCCCAAGGTCTAACTGAGGACTATTCTGTTTGTCGTGATCAAAAGTTTTAAAGCTGGCGTCGCCGCTCACTATGAACTTTGCGATTTCTGCGCGAAGCGCCTGATGAGGTAGCAAAATTGAACCGAAGAAAGTTCTTGCAGGCATCTGCGGCGGCATCTCTCTCACCGCTGTGGCCACGGCGCTTGTTCGCCGGTACTGCGGTTCGACGAGTGCGTCCTTCTGACTCAGATTGGCCCTCGAAGGAAGCGTGGAAGCGCCTCAACGACGCGGTGGGCGGCAACTTGATTCAGGTCGATTTTCCCATGAACGCATGCCTGTCCTCGTCACAGAGCGCAGACTGCAAAGCCCTCTTTGCAAATCTTAAAAATCCCTACTACATCGGCGATAACCCGGGCGTCACTCAAACTCTAGGTTGGGTCGACGCCTGGGCCACCAAACCCAGTGTCTACGCCGTTGCTGCTAGAAACGCTGATGACATCGCGGCCGCTGTGGATTTTGCCCGCGAAAACAATCTGCGCCTGGTCGTAAAAGGCGGTGGCCACAGCTATCAGGGCACATCGAACGCGCCCGACTCACTTCTGATTTGGACCCGTCACATGCATGACGTCAGCATTCAACAAGATTTCGTTCCTCGTGGTTGCACGTCCACGCACTCTCCTCAGCGGGCCGTCACTGTTGGCTCGGGAACAATCTGGATGCAAGCTTATGGCGCCGTCACCACCGGAGCCGGGGCCTACGTGCAAGGCGGCGGTTGCACCACGGTCGGCGTCGCGGGCCTGATTCAAAGTGGCGGGTTCGGCAGCTTCTCGAAGCATTACGGCATGGCCGCCGCTGGCCTGCTGGAAGCCGAAGTCGTCACTGCCGACGGCAAAGTGCGAATCGCAAACGCTTGCACCAACCCAGATCTCTTCTGGGCTCTGAAAGGAGGCGGAGGCGGTACCTTCGGGGTGGTGAGCAAATTAACTTTGCGCGTGCGCGATCTGCCAGAACTTGCCGGGGGCGCCAACTTCACCGTCAAAGCTTCTTCCGATGACGCCTATCGACGCCTGATCCGCCACTTCGTTGGCTTCTACAGCGAAGCGCTCTTCAACGATCATTGGGGCGAACAGGCGCATTTCTCCCCGGACAACAAGCTCGAAATCAGCATGGTTCATCTTGGACTGGATACTGAGCAATCGCGAAAAGTTTGGCAGCCGTTCCTCAATTGGGTGGCGCAATCTTCGGACGCGTACACAATCGAATCTGGGTCCATAATCGGCAGCATGCCCTTCCGCCACTGGTGGGACGTGGATTGGCGCAAGGAACATCACCATGACGTTTTCAAGGCAGACTCCCGCTCCAGCGCCAGTCCCACCAACGTCTGGTGGAAGGGCGATGGCGGTCAGGTCGGCTGGGTGGTCTGGGGTTTCGAATCGCTTTGGATGCCCGCATCCCTGCTGCAAGACGATTCACAGGAAAAATTGGCCGACGCATTGTTCTCGGCTTCTCGCTTCAGCGAAGTGGAGCTTCACTTTAATAAAGGGCTCGCAGGCGCGCCGCCGGAAGCCGTAGAGGCTGCGAAAGACACGGCGATGAATCCCGCGGTGTGCGATGCCTTTGCTCTGGCTATCGTCGCCGACGGCCAGGGACCCGCGTATCCGGGAATTCCCGATCACGCGCCCGACGTTGCGAAAGGCCGCAAAGCCGCGGACACCGTGCATCGCTGCATGAACGAACTCCGTGCTGTCGCCTCCAACAGCGGAGCCTACGTCTCCGAAAGCAACTTCTTCGAGTCGGATTTTGAGCATTCGTACTGGGGCACGAACCACTCCCGCCTTGCCCAAATCAAAAAGAAATACGACCGCGACGGCCTTTTCTTCGTCCACAACGGAGTCGGCTCGGAACAGTGGATGCCCGACGGATTCAGCAGGCGCTGAACTTCGGCTTCGGGCGCTATACACATCGTCGAAGTGAAGCGCCAATCGAAAATGTTAAAGGGGCGGATTGGTACGATTGCTCAAGCCTTTAAGCGCCCGGCCCTGGCCGTCTGGGGAAACGGCTTGTGGGGTTCTGTGGGTAGGGCCGGGCGATCTTTTAAAAGGCCTACATCAATTGAGACTATTTAAGTCCTCTATCACGTCCATTTCCGTGACCGCCGTCACGGATGCGCGTGATTCGAATCATCACACGCGCGGATTACAAACAACGAATCGAAATTCACGTCTTATTCATCTCCAGTCGCGATAGGCAAACGTGGGGTTGCAGCAGACGGCAAGTTCCAGTTGAAAAGCGGCCAGGATCGCCGTATGGTACTCACATCGTTGGAGTGCGCCGCGGGCGGGGTCGTTTTGCGGTGCAAGGTCCTTTGGTTCCTGTGGCTACGGGAAGGCTTCCGGGAACGTGCAATCGCTATGAGCCGGCTCACAGAAATTCGTGAGCGGGTGTGGCAGATCTACACGTCTTAGCAGTTTCTATAAGGAGATCGGCTATGGACAGCAATAAGCCGGCGCAAAACATCCAGGATTCCTTCCTCAACACGGCCCGCAAGGAGAGACTCAGCATCACGATTTATTTGCTGAGCGGGGTAAAGTTGACGGGCCGCATCCGCTCCTTCGACAAGTACTCGGTGGTGCTGGAGGCGAACGGCCAGGAGCAACTCATCTTTAAACACGCAATTTCTACTGTAGTGATGGGCCGGGTGACGTCGGCGCACGTTGCCCACGTTCCTCATTCGGAGAAAGCGACAGGACCGGGTTCGGCCGCAGGGCCGATTGCCGCGCCCAGCGCTCCTGGTACCGGCACCGAAGGCTAAATGCAGGGAACAAGGAATCGAGAGTAGGGAATCGGGATCAAGGATAAGGCGTTTTCCGTTTGGTAAGTTCTCATCGCAAGAAATCCCGCGGTACCGCGCCCGCCGGCAGACGTGTGCCCCTGGGAACTGAAGTCGTTCGCCAGGAACCAGAGCGCGAGCGCGCATTTCTCGTAGGCATCGATGTCCGCACCCGCGGGCGCAGCGGTGCGAAAGTGGCAGTGACGGCGCAAGCCACAGTGGCGCGAGAAGCGGCCGCCTTGCAAGCGAAGCCTGTGGGCATGCCAAAATCCAACGGCAAGCCCAGCATTCCCGAGTTTGACGCCGAAGAGTCCATCGCCGAGCTTCGCACGCTGGCCGAAAGCGCTGGCGCGATCGTGGTGGGCCAGATTTTGCAACGCCGCGACCGGCCCGATCCGGCGACCTTAATCGGCGCGGGCAAGCTGGAAGAAATCGCGGGCGCGGCCGCTTCGGTGAACGCCGACGTTCTTCTCTTCGATCACGATCTGAGTCCCTCGCAGCAGCGCAACATTGAAAAAATTATTCAGCGCCGAGTCATCGACCGCACGCAGCTGATTCTCGACATTTTTGCGCGGCATGCGCGCACCCGGGAAGGCCAGTTGCAGGTGGAACTGGCGCAGTTGCAGTACATGATGCCCCGTCTTGCCGGACACGGCGTCGAGATGTCGCAACTGGGCGGCGGCATTGGCACCCGCGGTCCGGGTGAAACCAAGCTTGAGACCGACCGGCGAAAGATAGCGCGGCGCGTCCGCAACGTAGAGGGTCAAATTGAAAACGTGCGGCGCATTCGTCGCCAGCAGCGGCAGCGCCGTGAGTCCGCCCCGGTCGCGACCGTTGCGCTCGTGGGCTACACCAACGCAGGGAAGTCGACTTTGTTCAACGCGCTGACGCAGGCGAAAGTGCTGGAATCGCCGCGCATGTTTGCAACGCTCGATCCCACTATTCGCGGCGTGGAATTGCCTTCGAAGCGAAAGATTTTAATGTCGGACACGGTAGGATTCATTCGCAACCTGCCGCACACGCTGGTCTCGGCCTTTCGCGCGACGCTCGAAGAGGTGCAGCGCGCATCGCTAATTCTGCACGTTTCCGACGCCAGCAGCCGCCTCTCGGCTGAGCAGGATGCGCAGGTAGAGATCGTCTTGAAAGAACTGGAAGCGGAAAAAAAGCCGCGCCTGCGCGTGATGAACAAGATCGACTTACTCGACGACGAGGTGGCGCAATCGCTGCAGGCCGACGCCACACGCGATGATTCGAAAATTGTTTATGTTTCAGCTGCCGACGGGACGGGATTGGATCGTTTGATCACCCGCATCGACGCAATGATCGAAGAAGACCCCATCAGCCGCGTGCATCTGCGTGTCCCGCAATCCGAGGGGAAAACGCTGGCCATGCTGGAAGACAAGTCGCGAATTTATTCGCGGGCGTATAAGGATGGGGCGGTGGAGTTGGAAGTGGAAGCGCCGGAGTCAGTGGTGCGGCGAGTAAGAGATTGGGTGGTGGCGTAGCCTTGAACTCCCAACGCCGGGTGCCCCATTTCTCGCGCGCCCTTTGCGCGAGAAATGGGAACTGCCGTCTGCGCACGTCTTTTCGAATGTAGCTCTACAAAATCCCCACTTCTCGCAAAGAACGCGAGAAATGGGGCACCCTGGTTCAGGGGCCAAAACTTTGTGGTTGGGAGCGTGATGGCGATTCTGGTAGGAATTTAAAATGGGCCGGCAACCAAGAAGCGGTGACATTCCTTGGCTATCGGCCCATTCGATCCTGAATTGGATCGGAGGTGATATTTCAATGCTAGTCCTCTTTTGCCTGAAGTCAAGGGATATGTGCAGAAATTTGCGACGTGCCCATTCCTACATTGCAACCGCTTGGCATTCCAGTGCCAACAACACCCTAAGCCCCGTTTTTCCATGAAGATAACGTTCATTAGGGTAACGATCTACGACTTTTCTGAGCGCCCCATCACCCTCCGAAAAAGCGGAACCCTTCGCGTTGACATAAACTGCCTTGGACGCTAGACTTAACAGTTTTCATAGCCCTCATTTTCCGGTCTATATTCAGCACCCATGGACGAAACACTCCGACAACTAGGCGAATTACTGCTCGGATCGGTGCCGACAATCATCCTGTTCACTCTGCTCTATGCGCTCTATACGACGATTGTGCACAAGCCCTTGCAGCGCGTGCTGGCGGAACGGCGTAGCAAGACGGAGGGAGCGGTCGAGAAATCGCGAGCCGATATTGCCGCGGCTGAGGCGCGCACCGCCGAGTATGAACAGAAATTGCGGGAAGCTCGGGGCGCAATTTTCCGCGCCCAGGAAGCGCGAAGACAGGTAGCCTTGCAGGCTCGAACCAACGCACTAAACGAAGCTCGCAGCAAAGCCCAGGCGCAAGTACAGGCCGCAAAGCAGGCGATTGAGCAGGATCGGGCCGCCGCCGAGAAGAATCTACCGGCCGACGTGGCGGCGCTGGCACAGGAAATCATGCGGCGGGTGTTGCAGCCGGCAGGAGCGGGACGCTGATGACTCTTATCAGGATGGCTTCTTTGCGAAAAATCGTTCGCTCGTTTCTTTTCGCGGCTCTACTGTTGAATGGCATTGGCGTGATCTCGCTGCGCGCGCAGGCGCCTGCTCCTGAGCAGCCGGCGCCGGAAGTGCCTCCGTCGAAAAAACAGGTTCGGGACGAATCTAAACGGGAAAGCTACGGTCC
This sequence comes from uncultured Acidobacteriaceae bacterium, assembly GCA_963801885.1. Classification (GTDB taxonomy): domain Bacteria; phylum Acidobacteriota; class Terriglobia; order Terriglobales; family Acidobacteriaceae; genus Sulfotelmatobacter. The sequence continues at coordinate 293,946 of CAWDGL010000003.1, read as the reverse complement.
CGGCCGCCAGTTGGCGCACCAAAGCAACGAAGCCGCTGGCGAGGGCAAAGATGAAATGGTGGAGTTCAAGGAATCGGCCTCGGTGCGGGCGATTGGCAGGCTCACTGGATTGAATCTGCAGCAATCGTACTGGCTCAGCGTGATCCTGAACTTTTTGGTGATTGCAGCAGTTATTGTTTGGGCTTCGCGCAAATATCTGCCAGGAATCTTTCGCGACCGCAGCGCAGCCATTCAGAAGGCGATGCAGGAGGCGCAGAAGGCCAGCGAGGATGCTCGCCGAAGGCTGACCGAAATTGAATCGCGCCTGATGAAACTGGATGTTGAAATCGGCACGATGCGCAACGAAGCAGAAAAGCAAGCCGCCGTCGAAGAAGCCCGCATCAAAGCTGCGGCCGAAGAAGATGCGCGCAAGATCGTGGCTTCTGCCGAACAGGAGATCGCAGCCGCAGCCAAGGCCGCGCGGCGACAACTCACCGCTTATGCCGCCGATCTTGCAGTCGGACTGGCGCGGAAACAGATTCACGTCGACGCCACCACCGATCAGGCTTTGGTGCGGAATTTTGCCGCGGAATTGGGCGCAGAAAATTCGGGAAAGGGCAGGAATTAAACCGTGGCCTCCGTCGCCAGCACGTACGCCCGGGCTTTCGCGGACGTAGTTCTCGATACGCACATGGATGCGACTCAGGCCGTGGCTGGATTGCGCGAGATCGCAAGGCTGCTGGCCGAGAGCGCGGACTTGCGGCGTGTCTGGGAGAATCCCGCGGTCCCCGCCCAACAAAAGCGCAATTTGCTCGATGCAATCGCGCAGCGCGAAGGCTTCGACAAACGCGTGCGCAATCTGGTCGCGGTGCTAATCGATCACCGGCGGGTGCAGTTCTTGCCGAGAATTATCGAGCAGCTGGAGAAAGAACTGGACGCGCGCCTGGGATTTGCCGAAGCGCAGATCTCCAGCGCTCGCCAACTGAGTGATGCCGAGAAGCGAGCGTTGGAAGCGCAGGTCGCAAAAACAACCGGCATGAAAGTTCGCGCCAGCTATGCACTGGATTCATCATTGTTAGGCGGCGCCGTAGTACGTGTGGGCAGCACGATTTACGACGGTTCAGTCAAGGGTCAACTAGAGAGGATTCGCGAGGCGATTAGCTCTTAGCTTTTGGCTTTTAGCTTACGGCCTCAGACGACAACCTGGTTAAGCGTATCGAAAGATTCGAGAACGGGCTGTGGCTAAGAGCTAACAGCTAAAGGCTAAGAGCTGATTCTATGGCACAAATCAAGGCAGACGAAATCACGAAACTGATCCGCGAGCAGATCGAGAACTATGAGACCCAGATCTCCGTGGACGAGACCGGCACCGTTATCACGTTGGGCGACGGCATTGCGCGCGTCTATGGGCTCGACAAAGTCATGGCCGGCGAACTGTTGACCTTCCCGCACGGCGTAGCCGGCATCGCCATGAACTTGGAAGAAGACCAGGTGGGCGTGGTGCTGCTCGGCGAATATACAGAGATCAAGGAAGGCGACGAAGTGAAGCGCACCGGGCGCATCATGAGCGTGCCCGTGGGCGATGCAATGATCGGACGTGTGGTGAATTCGCTGGGTGAACCGATCGACGACAAAGGACCGATTGCCAGCGATCAGTTCATCGCGTTGGAACGTATCGCCCCCGGCGTGATTGACCGGCAGCCAGTACGCGAGCCTATGGCGACTGGGCTGAAGGCCATCGATAGCATGATTCCCGTGGGCCGCGGCCAACGGGAATTGATCATCGGCGACCGCCAGACCGGCAAGACCGCGGTCGCGCTCGACACCATTATCAACAGCAAAGGCAACAACCTGATCTGCATTTACAACGCGATCGGGCAAAAGCGGTCGTCGATTGCGCAGGTTGTGAAAATTCTTGAGGACGCCGGGGCGATGGAGTACACCATCGTCGTGGCGGCATCCGCGTCCGAACCGGCTCCCATGCAATATATTTCGCCCTACGCGGCGTGCGCCATGGGCGAATATTTCCGCGATAGCAAGCGGCATGCGCTGGTGATCTACGACGATCTTTCTAAGCACGCAGCGTCCTATCGCGAGATTTCGCTGCTCTTGCGGCGTCCGCCAGGACGCGAGGCGTATCCGGGAGACGTTTTCTATCTTCACTCACGGTTGCTGGAGCGCGCCTCTAAACTCAGTGACAAGATGGGCGGAGGATCGCTGACTGCGCTGCCGATTATTGAAACGCAGGCGGGCGACGTTTCGGCCTACATTCCGACGAACGTGATTTCGATTACCGACGGGCAGATTTATCTGGAAACGGATTTGTTCAATCAGGGCGTGCGTCCGGCGGTGAACGTTGGCCTCTCGGTCAGCCGCGTCGGCGGCAGCGCGCAGATCAAGGCCATGCGGCAAGTGGCGGGGACGTTGAAGCTGGAGCTGGCGCAATATCGCGAACTGGCAGCATTTGCGGCCTTCGGCAGCGATCTCGATAAAGCGACGCAAGCCCAGTTGAATCGCGGTCAACGTCTAGTCGAGCTGCTGAAGCAGAATCAATTCTCGCCTCTTCCGTTCTCGAAGCAGATTCTGATCATCATGGCAGGCACGGGCGGATTTCTCGATGACCTTCCAGTCGCGCAAGTGCGCGATTTCGAGGCGGAACTTTATAAATATGTCGATTCCACCAATCCCGGCCTGCTGCGCACGATCATGGAGAAGAAGATTCTCGATGACCAGTTGAAGGGCCAGTTGCAGAATGTAATCAAGGAAGCGAAGCAGCAGTTTGTAGCGGAGCGCGAAGCGACGCAGAAAGAAAAGGGCGCGGCCCAGAAAGAAGCGATGGCGAAGTAGCAAGGACCATGCTGGGTGAGATCCTTCGCTCCACCTGAAAAACGGCTACGCTCAGGATGACAACGTCTTGGTCAGGTTTCGAGCCACACGTTTTGCGCTAAAGGCTAACAGCCAATAGCTAAGAGCTGATTTTCATGGCAAACATTCTCGACATTCGGCGCCGTATTCGCAGCGTGGTCAACACGCGGCAAATCACCAAGGCCATGAAAGTGGTCTCGGCGGCGAAGTTGCGCCGCGCGCAGGAGCGCGCCCTGGCCGCCCGCCCATACGCGCAGATGCTGACGAATGTGCTGAAGTCGCTGGTGGCTCGGACTGAGATTTACGATCCTGAGACCGGGGAGCCGAAGCATCCTTTGCTGGCGAAGCGCCCAGAGAAGAATATTCTGCTGATCGTGGTAACTGGAGACAAAGGGCTGGCGGGCGCGTTTAATGCGAACATTACGAAGGCTGCCAGCCGCTTCCTCGAAACCAAGGCCGGGAAGAATGTCGATATCGAAGCGATTGGCCGCAAGGGCCGCGACTTCTTGCGACGGCGCTATCCTGCGGCCAAGGTGCAGACGCGGAGTTTGGCGGATCTTGATGAATCGGTCGACGAGGAATCAGAAGTGGCTGTGCGCGCCGCAGAGATTCAAATTACCGGAGAGCACGTTGGCATTCTGGGCAAAGTGGAGTTCGCACAGGCACGAGCGCTATCCGAGAACGTGATTGCGCGCTACACGCGCGAGGAAATCGACGCGGTGTACATCGTATTCAACGAATTCAAGTCGGTAATCGCTCAACGCCTCATCGTGGAGCAGATTCTTCCCATCGAGAAGATCGGCGAGCCCGCGGTGCGGCAGGCCGAGGAGATGTCGGAAGAAGAAAAGAAGCGGGCAAAAGAGGCGGCGGTGAGCGCGGGCGTGGGCATGCGCGGGCCGGATCGCCAAGTGGAAGAAGTTGCATCCAAGTTCGGCACGGCGCAGGTGGATTACATTTACGAGCAGCCGCCGGAAGAATTGTTCCGCTCGCTTCTGCCGAAGTATGTGAGCATCCAGATTTTTCGCGCGCTCATGGAGTCGGTGGCGGCTGAGCACGCCGCCCGCATGACCGCAATGGATTCGGCCACCAACAACGCCACTGACATGATCGATTCGCTGACGCTCGTGATGAACCGCGCGCGCCAGGCGAAAATCACGAAAGAAATCATCGAGATCGTTAGCGGCGCGGCGGCAATGTGAGAAGAAGCTGCTAGCTTCTAGCTACTAGCTTCTGGCAAAACAAATTTGAACCAGGATTTCAGCAAGATGATTTGCGCGCATTTCTCCACTGTGGGTTTTGATCCAAGCTAGGAGCTAGCAGCCAGTAGCTAGAAGCTAAATATGCCTGAAAACGTAGGACATGTAATTCAAATTGCGGGTCCGGCGGTCGACGTTCAGTTTCACGAAGGTCATCTGCCTCCGATCTATGAAGCCGTTAAGGTAGTGAGCGACGGTTTCACCGTCCCCAGCCCGATCGGCGTAATTCTCGAAGTGCAACAGCACCTTGGCGAGGGCCGCGTGCGCTGCATCGCCATGCAGCCCACCGACGGTATGGTGCGCGGCATGAAGGCCATCGACCAGGGTGGGCCCATCTCGGTTCCTGTCGGTCCCGGAACTCTGGGCCGCGTGATGAACGTGATCGGCGAGCCCGTCGATCAATTGGGCCCGATCGAATACAAAGAGCGCATGCCGATTCATCGTCTTGCGCCAGCCTTCGACGAACAGGCCACGACCGCCGAAATGTTTGAGACCGGCGTGAAGGTCATCGACTTGATCCAGCCGTTTTTGAAAGGCGGCAAGATTGGTTTGTTCGGCGGCGCGGGTGTCGGCAAAACCGTCGTCATCATGGAATTGATCAACAACGTCGCCAAGAATCACGGCGGCTACTCCGTGTTTGCCGGTGTCGGCGAGCGCACGCGCGAAGGCAACGATCTCTGGCTGGAGATGACCGAGTCAGGCGTCATCAAGCCGGGCAACTATAAGGAATCGAAGGCTGCGCTCATCTACGGGCAGATGACAGAGCCTCCCGGCGCGCGTCTGCGAGTGGCGCTGACGGGATTGACAGTCGCGGAGTACTTCCGCGACGTCGAAGGTTCAGACACGCTGCTCTTCATCGATAATATTTTCCGTTTTACCCAGGCTGGTTCGGAAGTTTCCGCGCTGCTCGGCCGGATGCCCAGCGCAGTCGGTTATCAGCCAAATCTGGCCACTGAAATGGGTGAACTGCAGGAGCGAATCACGTCCACGAAAAAAGGATCGGTCACATCGGTGCAGGCGATTTACGTGCCTGCCGACGACTTGACTGATCCCGCGCCGGCCACCACATTTGCTCATCTCGACGCCACTACCGTGCTTTCGCGCGCGTTGACGGAAATCGGAATTTATCCAGCCGTCGATCCGCTGGGATCAACTTCGCGCATTCTCGATCCGCGCATCGTGGGCCAGGAACATTACGACGTGGCGCAAACCGTGAAGAAGACGCTGCAGACCTATAAAGATCTGCAGGACATCATCGCGATTCTCGGTATCGATGAGTTGACCGAAGATCAGAAACTGACGGTCGCCCGCGCTCGCAAAATTCAGCGCTTCCTGTCGCAACCGTTTCACGTAGCCGAACAGTTTACTGGCGCAGCGGGACGCTACGTAAAAGTCGCCGACACGGTCAAGGGTTTCAAGGCAATCGTGGAAGGTAAGTACGACGACATCCCCGAGCAGGCGTTCTACATGAAAGGCCCGATCGAGGAAGTTCTGGAAGCGGCCGAGAAGATGAAGGCGGCAGCGTAGATCGGACCTCGGCCGTCAGACCTCGGACCTCGACAGAGTTGAGCTGAGGTCCAAGGTCTGAGGTCCGAAGCTAGATTTTGAAATGGCAGACACATTCAAACTCGAAATCGTCACGCCGGAAAAGAAAGTTGTGGACACGGCGGCTGAGGAAGTTCAGATTCCCGGGACGAATGGATATCTGGGCGTGTTGCCCGGCCACGCGCCGCTGATTACCGAACTCGCTGTCGGCGAAATCAGTTACTGCGAAAATTCCCAGGAGTCGCGGCTGGCCGTGGCCTGGGGATTCGCGGAAGTGCTTCCCGACAAAGTCACGATTTTGGCGGAAACCGCGGAGCGTCCCTCGGAAATCGACGTGGAGCGCGCGCGCAAGTCCAAAGAGCGTGCCGAGCAGCGATTGGCATCGAGTGATACCGAAATTGATGTGGAGCGCGCCCTCGATGCCCTGCACCGCGCCGAAACCCGGCTCGAAGTTGCTGGTAAGAAATAGCGATCGATTCGAAGAAGTAGTCCAGGCCGCCTGGCGGCTTATACAATTGTGCCGTTCACTCAACAGAGGAGACGGCACCGTGAAACTCCATTTCCTGGTTTTTGCTTTTTTCCTTTCCTTTGGTCTGGCTGCAGCGCAGCAAGCCAAGCCCGCGCAGGCTCCAGTTCCTCAGAGGCCGCCCTGGCTCGATACTCCTGAAGTTCACTCCGACAACAGCGTAACCTTCCGCTTTCTCGCGCCCAACGCGCAGGAAGTGAAACTCGCGCGCGAAGGCGCCGAGCAGGTCGCCATGCAAAAAGACGACACGGGCGTATGGACCGTGACCACGGCGCCGCTGGCTCCGGATTACTACGGCTACTCCATCATCGTCGATGGCATTCGTTCGATTGACCCCTTCAATCATTTGCTGAAACCCAACCTGCTTTCGACCGAAACCATGGTGCATGTTCCTGACCCGTCGCTGCCTTGGGAAACGAGCGATGTGCCGCGCGGCGAAGTTCATCATCATTTCTATAAATCGGCCGTGGCCGGCGATCAGCGCGACTTCTACGTGTACACTCCCCCCGGTTACGATCCGAATGCAAAAACGAAATATCCGGTGCTCTATCTGCTGCACGGATACAGCGATGATGCCAGCGGCTGGACGGCGGTGGGTCGGGCGAATGTGATCCTCGACAATCTGATCGCGCAGGGAAAAGTGAGACCCATGATTGTTGTGATGCCTCTGGGCTACGGCACCATGGAAATCATTACTCTCGGATGGGGAGCATGGAGCCATACCGACGTGCGCGACAAGAATTTCTCGAACTTCCGCCAGGCTCTGCTTACGGAAGTCATGCCGAAAGTTGAGCACGACTATCGAGTGATGAACGACCGCAACTGGCGCGCCATTGCCGGACTTTCCATGGGCGGATCGGAATCACTACTGACGGGCCTGAACAATCTCGACAAGTTTGCCTGGGTCGGCTCTTTCAGTGCGGGCGGAATGCCGGACGACTTTCAAACCGATTTTCCTTCTCTCGACGCAAAGGCAAATCAGCAGCTTCGTTTACTGTGGATTGCCTGCGGCACCGAAGACCGTCTGATTACGGTAAACCGCAACTTCCGCGAATGGCTCAAAACGAAAGGCATTCAGCACACCGACATCGAGACGCCCGGCATGCATACGTGGATGGTCTGGCGGCGAAATCTCGCGGAGTTCGCGCCGCTGTTATTCCGGTAGCAAGACTTAACATGGGGCTCTATCGCAATCAATTCTTGTCAGCGGCGATCTTGTTCTGGATAGTATTTCCGGCTGTAGCAGCGTCGGACAAGAGGCCGTGCTCCGATGAAGACGCGAAGGTTGCTGACCAGTACGTCGGCACTATGAAGACGTGGAGGTCTGTTTACAACTTTTATGAGAAGTTCTCGCAGTGCGACGATGGCGGCATGGCTGAAGGAGTCAGCGATGCGGTTGCCAAATTGCTTGCGAATCACTGGGACTTCGTTGGCGATTTCGTTAAACTTGGCTCCAAGGACAAGGGATTTGAGGATTTTGTTCTTCGCCACGTGGATGAGACGATTGACTGGGGTCGTGACGCTCCCAGGATCCATGAGAGCGCGAAGTTACACTGTCCTGTCAATTCGCTGCGTCTGTGCAAGGCTCTGGTTGAGAGAACAACGCCCCCACAGAAGTAGAGAGGACTCCTCGATGTATCCGTGGCGCCGTCCGAGCGATACAGAGATCCTTCGACTGCGCATTTGCTTTCGCTTCGCGAAAGCAAATGCTCCGCTCCGGATGACAACTGTGCGGAGTCGTGGTGCCTCTGGCTACGGTACGTTGACGTGGTCCCGTTCCACCGGCACGTAGTTCACCGCCGCGGTGCGCTCCAGTTTGTCCCACGCGAACCTGCGGCCTTCCAGCGCTCGCTTCAGCGTCTTGAAAAGCACAACCGAAAATAATTGGCGGTAGGCGAAACGCTGCAGCCAGACCTGGCTCAACAGCCACGCATCTTCTTTTTCGTCGGGGCCGCGGCGTTCGAGCATGAAGGCAATCGCCGAGGCGATAAAGTCGATCACCAGAAACGCGAAGAAGAACAGCACCAACTTATGGAAGCTTCCCGAGTCCGTCGAATCCGGATGGAAATGTTTTTGCACGAAATACCAGACCGTGCCCAGAGCGAACATGATGTCGATCAGCGGCGAAACCAGCGGCAGCAGAATCTGAAAGATCACAATGTTGGGCAACGCCACCCATCCCAACGCGCCCTTGCGCGCAAAAACTCCGCGATGTTTATACACGGCTTGCAGAATGCCGAAGGACCAGCGGAACCGCTGGCGCATCAACCCATTCGCGTTCGTCGGAGCTTCCGTGTAGGCGAGCGCCAGATCCTCGTACTCCACGCGATATCCACGGCGCAACAAGGCCATCGTCAGATCGGCATCTTCGGCAACGGTGTCGATGTGATATCCGCCCGCCTCGCGCACGGCAGAGACGCGCCACGCGCCGATCGCCCCGGGCACTACGCTGACCGCGCCCAGAACGTCCAGGGCGCGGCGCTCGAAGTTCTGGCTGGTGATGTATTCCAGAGCCTGCCAGCGCGTCCACAAATTCACGCGGTTGCCCACCTTCGCATTGCCCGCAATGGCGCCGACTTTAGGGTTGATGAAATGCGGTACCAGGCGCGCAATGGCGTCAGGAGCAATGATGGTGTCGGCATCGATGCCCACAAAGAGTTCGGCATCGCCAATGTGTTCAATGCCGTAGTTGAGCGCCTCGGCCTTGCCGGAGTTTCGTTTTGTAAGAATCAGAACCTGTCCGGCAGCGGCCTCGGCAGCGAAGGCCTTGCGCGCAACCTCGAGGGTACGATCTTTGGATCCGTCGTCGATCACAATCACGAGCAGATTGGGATAATTCGAATGGAGCGCCGCTCGCACCGTCCGCTCAATCACTTTTTCTTCGTTGTAGGCGGGAATCAATACCGCAACCTTTGGCTTATAGGACTCGACTTCCGCCGGCTTGCCGAAAATCTTCTCGCGCAGGCGGTCGTAAACCGCGGCCGCGCCAATAAAAACGAGACGCCCGGTCATCAGCAGGTCGCCGATCAGGAAAATCCAGGTGATGATGACGATTGACGCATCGAAGAGCCAGAAGCCGAAGCGATCCAACCGCGCGGCCCAGCGCTCCTCGGTCGGCAGAGGAGCCATTACGTCGGCCCGGGTTTTGTTTATTAGTTCATAAACCGGGGCGACTTCATAGCCTCGCGCGCGAATGCCGTCGATGATCGCAGGGAGAGCTCGGACCGTTTCTGCCCGGTCTCCGCCGCCATCATGCAGCAGCACGATGTTGCCGCAACGCAAGTCGCTCGCGCCACAGGGCGGAAGATGCTTCAGCACGTAGTCGGAAATTTCCTGGGCCGTGTGGCGGGGTTTGTCCTGCCAATCACTTGGATCAATGCGATTCCCGACCGTGATATAGCCCAAGTCCTGCGAAACCTCGAGCGGCCGCACTTCGTCGGCGGTGTCGGGCTCCTCGTCAATCGCGTAGGGCGGCCGCATGAGAGTGGCGCGGATTCCAATCAGGCTGGCGAAAAGGCGCTCAGTAAGATTCAACTCCACTTTCATATACCCGGTCGAGATGTTGCTGACGTCGGGATGCGTGAAGGTGTGATTCCCAATCGTGTTGCCTTCCCGGTAAATGCGTTTCGCAATGCTGGAAAACTTGTCGGTCTGAATGCCAATCAGAAAAAAAGTTGCTGTCGCGTGCTTCTGCTTGAGCACGTCCAAAATCTTCGGAGTCCAATCGGGATCGGGGCCATCGTCAAACGTCAGCGCAACTTTATTCGGACTGTATCCGTAGCGCCCCACACGATAGGGCTGAGGCATATTCTGAAAGACTTCATCAGTGATCAGATGGCTGTCGGGGTCAATGGTGAGATCACGCGTCCCGTGAGCGGGCTTGTCTTCGATGCGTAGAATTTCGCCCTGCCCTTCCATGTCGACGTCGGCGCCGGGCGGCACATCTTTCAGTTTGAATGCTGCCCCAATATCTCCGGGCACGTCCCACACCTTCCACAGCGAACGGTCTTCGCTTCCCAGACGCCAGAGCGCAAATGTCTGAATGCCAAGCGTCTGCGCCGATCGCATGTGATTAAGCGCAGTGACCGCGTCGAGAAACCAGACGTCATGCCGAAAGCTTTTTTCATCGAGATAGCTGAAGTGCGGATTCATCGCGTCGTCGTCAAAGTTGACGTCTTCATCGGAATCGCGCGCTTCCAGCCACGCATCCTGAGCGCTCACGCTGCTGTCGTGAATATCCGCGGGCAGCTTGCCTTTCTTAGGCTTGAGCACCCAGTCGTAGCCATAGTTGGCGATCGCACAGATTATTTTTTCCTGCGGGATGACACTCTTGGCAAACGTCAAGTTCTTCACAAACCAGTCTTGCGAAGCCACTGGACCGGAGGCCGCACCGGGATAATGCTCGTCATAGTTCATGAGCACGACGCCGTCGGCCGCCGCTGCAATCGCGGGATAGTTGTACTCGTTGCTATGCGGCGGTACCGCTACGTAGAGCTTCATGCCGCGGGCATGCAAGTCGCCGGATAGTTCCTGTAATAAAGCGACATACCCGGGTTGGCCGGTGGCAGGGAAGGATTCGAAGTCAATCATTAAACCGCGATAACGGCCAGAGGAAAGAAATTGCGAAGCTTGCCGGCGGAACAGCGCGCGGGCATCGGGATTATTCAGGAACTCGACAACATTGCCCAGCCAGTCCTTCCCGTCTGAATTGTTGACCATGGGAAACACTTCCATCCCCGGGTCTTCCGTCTTTAAGAACGGCATTACACGATCGTCAATGGGCAGAACCGTGCTGCCTTGCACGACGTCAAAAAACTTATTCGTCTGATCGTCGATTCCTTGCAGCCGTCCGTCTGGCGTGATCACATGCAGCCAGTCGGGATAAAGAATGTCGATCTGGTGGGCGTAAGAGCGCAGCGAGGAGAAGCTGGCTGCATCCCAGGGCACATAGAAAGCCGCGCGAATGCCCTCTTCCTGATTCAGTTTGACTTGCGACGCCGCCAGCTTCGATTTGCGATGCGAGCGCGCGGCCAGTTTCTTCTGCCGGTCGCGAGCTTTTTCTTTTTCGCTTTCCTTCAGCCCTTTGAAGGCGCGCCGCTGCGGCGAAAACAAAAGCTCGGGCAGAGGCTCGTCTCGCAGGGCCGAGAAGACGAAGAAAATGATCAACGACGAAACCACGATGGCGGTGACGTCCACCAGGCGCCGCAGGCGTTTCCAACGGGCGCGTCGAGGATCATAAAAAACTGGATCAGCCATGAGAAGTAGTGTTTATCGTGTGCCGCGGACGGCTCGGCCTATTCTAGACGAGGCAGGGTGAGTTAGCTGCGCTGAGTCTTAAGATGCATTTTACCTTCTCTGGGATTACCGGAAACGCGCTATCATTCGCAACGTGCCGGAACGGGTGCGGGGCTTGGCGCGGGGCGTGGTGCCGGGGCTGTCGAAAGAAAAGCTACGGTTTTTTGTTGCCGCCACTCTGGTGGCGCTGGGCCTGCGTCTGTTGCTGGTCGCGTATTTTCCCGCCGTGGTTGATGACTCGCGCCTCTATGCCGACATCGCCGCGAACTGGCTGCAGCACGGCATTTACGGCATCACCAACTCCGGCGTGATCGCTCCGACGCTGTCCCGGTTGCCCGGCTATCCAGCATTTCTGGCGGTAATCTTCAAACTGTTCGGCATCGGCAACTTTCGCGCAGTTCTGCTGGTGCAGGTGCTGTTCGACCTCGCGACGTGTTTCCTGATCGCCGACCTCGCCTTGCGATTCTTTTCTCCGCGGGCGGCACAGGCGGCATTTCTGCTGGCCGCAATCTGTCCCTTCCTGGCGAACTATGCCGCAGCGGCTCTTACCGAGACGTTGGAAATTTTCTTCACCACGCTGGCTTTCGATTTGGCGTTTCGCGGCTTGAGAATCGGAGAGTTCGGGAATCGGCGAAACCCAAAATGCCGCGGAACACGCGCTATGGCTTGGCTGCGGCCTTTCTGTGGGTGCAGCGATTTTGCTTCGCCCCGACGGAGGAATTTTCCTCGCAGCCATCGGCGGATATCTGCTGTGGCTGCTCGCGAAGAATCTGCGGCGGGGTGTTGACCAAACGCCATCCCCAACGCGTTTTACACCGGCGCAGCATCGTTTTGGCGGGATTGCTGCTCGGAATCGGAGCCGTCGCTCCCCTCATTCCATGGACGCTGCGAAATCTGCACACGCTGCACCGCTTCGAGCCCTTGGCTCCGCGCTACGCCACCGATTCTGACGAACTGGTCATGGCTGGTTTCAATCGTTGGGTGAAAACCTGGATCGAGGATTACGTTTCCGTACAGGAAATTTACTGGAGCGTTCCCGGCACAGAAATCGACTTTACCCGCCTGCCGCGGCGGGCATTCGATTCCCCGCAGCAGCAAGAACAAACCGCCGCGCTGTTCGCAGACTACAACCGCGATCACGATATGTCTTCGGAACTCGACGCCCGCTTCGCCAGCCTGGCCGCCGAACGCATCCACACTTCGCCGCTTCGATATTACGTGTGGCTCCCGGCAGTCCGCATCGTAGATATGTGGCTGCGCCCGCGAACCGAATTATTTCCCTCGGATCCGCGCTGGTGGGAGTTCAACGATGACCCGCGCTGGCTCGCCGTCAGCATTGCATTTGGGTTGGTGAATCTTGTTTATGTGGTGATGGCGCTTGCAGGATGGTTGCGCGCGCGCGAATTTTTTGGCATCGGGCTATTCGTTTTATTTCTACTGCTGCGCTCCGCATTTCTCGGGACGCTCGAAAATCCCGAACCTCGCTACACCCTGGAATGCTATCCCGCAGTAATAATTCTTGCCTCCGCGCTCTTCCACCGGCGTGCATAAACATCCACGCTGAACACGTCAGCACCGCCATATGGCGCATTCAAACGTTTCAATCGCAACAAAATGTTTCAAATTCAGCTTGAACATTGTTATGACCACGTTGCACAATTACGCCCCATCAGTCCCCCAGGGGTCTCATCCGTCGCAAGTTCCTGGGCAAAACACAATCAGATCTCCGCCCCGCAGGGGTGAAGGGAGTGTTCTATGCGTTCTGCATCATGGCTCGCGGCAGCAGTGATCAGTTCCGTCCTCGCATTCGGCAGTTTCGCCTCGGCGCAATCGGCGACCACTTCTCTCCGCGGTACCGTCTCAGACGCCAAAGGAGCCGTACTAACTGGCGCCTCGGTGACTCTCAACAATCTGGCGACCGGATTCTCGAGAACTGTCAAGACAGATGACCAAGGAATTTATCAATTCCTCGAGGTGCCTCCAGCCACTTATGTCATGACCGTGACGGCTGCCGGATTTGCCACCACCAAGCGCGAGAACGTGGTGCTGCAGGTGAGCAGTCCGGCCACGCTGAACATGTCCTTACAGGTGCAAGGTGGTTCCGTCATTGTGGATGTCTCCGGCGAAGCGCCAGAGGTCAACACCCAGGATGCGACGCTGGGGAACAATTTCAATGCCCGGCAGTTGACGGATCTACCCTCGGAAGGGCGCGATCCTGTGGCGATTCTTAGCCTGCAACCGGGAGTCGTTTATATTGGGAACCAGGTAGATCAAAATAACGACAGCCGCGGCGGCTCGGTCAACGGCGCTCGCAGCGATCAGACCAACGTTACACTCGACGGGCTCGACGACAACGACCAGCTTGAAGGCTACGCATTTCAGGGCGCGATGCGGGCCACACTGGACTCTCTGCAGGAATTCCGCGTAACCACCAGCAACTATGATGCGTCTTCCGGGCGCTCCTCGGGCGCACAAGTCAATCTCGTGACCAAGAGCGGCACCAACAAGTTTCATGGTTCGATGTACGAATACCACCGGCCGACGTTCACAGTCGCGAACGACTATTTCAACAAAGAAGCGGAACTAAAGGCCGGACTTCCTAACAGGCCGCAGCATATTCTTCGCAATACCTTCGGTGGAACGATCGGCGGACCGATTAAGAAAGACCGGCTGTTCTTCTTCGCGGCGTATGAGGGCCAGCGGACTGCGGACCAGATTGAGCAAAGCCGGGTGGTACCGACGCCGGCCCTGGCTTCCGGGCAAATTAGTTATCTCTGCAACACCAGCGACCCGAATTGCTTCGCCGGGAACAGCGGTTCTATCGCCGGAATGCCGGAATTCTCGGTAGCTAATAATGCGACCTATGCGCCAGATTTGGTCGCCACGCTCTATTCCGCGGGGATAACCTCGATCGATCAGGGCGTCCCTCAAGGGACAGGTTGTTTCAATCAAACGCCGCCTACTTGTCCTTGGGGGCCAGGGCCGAATCCGAACATTCAGGCTTTGTTCGCCGGTTATCCAGCCCCGAATTCCACCAGCGGCGGCGGCGACGGACTGAATTCGGCTTCGTTCATTTTCGCGGGCAACGATCCCGTCAAGCACGATACCTATATTTTTAAGCTGGATTATAAGCTTACGGCCAATGGGAATCATGCTCTGTTTGTGCGTGGGAATCTGCAGAACGATCATGAGGCCACGCCTCCGCAATTTCCCGGTCAACCCCCGAACACCTTCCTGACTAACAACAGCAAAGGCGTAGCAGCTGGCTACACGGCGCTGATTCGCAACAACCTGATCAACAACTTCCGCTACGCCTTCATCCGCCAGGGCGTGGGAGATTCCGGTCTGACTAACCAGCCGTTTAACCGGTTGCGCGGTCTGGACGACTCAGTAGGCCTCACTCCTTCAATTCTTACGAATGTGCCGGTGCAAAACTTTATTGACGATGTTTCCTGGACAAAGGGGAAACACACGATGGAGTTCGGCACCAATTGGCGCCTGATTCACAATAATCGTCAATCCAACGCGCAAAACTTATCTGAAGGATACGAAAACCTTTATTGGATGAGTCCATCCTTCATTGCCAACCAAGGGACAAGCTTGGACCCTGGGAACCCCACTGGCGTGGCTGAGGGACTGCCCTTGGTTGACGGTTCATTCGGCACTTCGTATTCCTTTGCTGCCATGCAACTAATGGGCATCATGAGCCAGATATACACGGTGACGAATCAGGATAAGAACGGCAACTTGATCGCGCCCGGCGACCTCGTCACTCGCCACTTCCGCAACTTCGAGGGCGAAATGTATTTGCAGGACAAGTGGAACTTGACTCCAAACCTGATCCTAACCGCCGGGTTGCGATACTCGCTCTTGCAACCTCCATATGAAGCCAACGGCAACCAGGTTTCTCCGACCGTCAATATGCACCAATGGTTCACGAACCGCTGGAAAAATATGCTTTCCGGCAACGCCGTCCAGCCCGACCTCACTTTCGATCTTTCCGGGCAAGCCAATGGGGGGAAGCCTTTCTGGGCCTGGAACTACAAGAATCTTGCTCCCCGCTTTGCCATCGCTTATTCACCGCACGCCTCCAGCGGCTTCCTGCATGCCCTTTTCGGAGACGCGGGAAAGAGTTCCATCCGGGCCGGATATGGGCTATATTTCGACCACTTCGGCGAAGGAGTAGTGAATACTTTTGATCGGCAAGGGTCGTGGGGTCTGACCACCACGATCAGTAATCCGGCCGGTGTAAGTACGGTGGATAGCTCGCCACGCTTCACGGGTTTGCATGCTTTGCCCCCGAGTCCAGGCGTTCCGAGTCCTCATGGATTCCCTTACACGCCTTCGGATGACCCGAGCACCTACGGTCTGGCCATTGGGTGGGGGATTGACGATAACCTAAGGACGCCGTACTCCCATGTGGTGGACTTCTCGATCACTCGCGATTTAGGCCGTAACTTCGTAGCCGAGGCGACCTATACTGGACGCTTTGCGCGACATCTCCTGCAGGAAATCGACTTGTCGCAGCCTCTTGATCTCGTCGATCCAGCCAGCAAGACGGATTACTTCACGGCGGCGCAGAAGTTGGACCAAGCTGCCTACGCGGGAGTGCCAGAGGACGACCCCATCGTGACCAGCATTCCCTACTGGCAAAACCTGTTCCCGCAAGCCGGGGGGCCGGGCGGCGCGTCCGGCTGCGCACCCAACTCCGGCAACGTTGCGAACCCGACGCCTACTCAAAATATTTATGACTCGTACTATTGCAACCTGGGCAATGAGACTTACTCTCTTGAGCTGCTCGATGCTTTCTGCTTCCCAGCGTGCGCAGGCACTGGAAGCAATAGCCTCGGCGAATACACCGGTCCCTCCGGTACTCCGTTCCAGTACTATCAGCCGCAGTTTTCTTCGCTCTACGGTTGGCAGACGCGCGGCAATAGCAACTACAACGGACTGCAGTTAACTCTGCGGCATGCTATGTCAGCCGGTTTGCAATTTGATTTCAATTACACCTATTCCAAATCCATTGACGTTGGGTCGAACGCGGAACGTGTAAACGGATTCGAGTCCGGAGGCATCGCTTTCAACAGCCAGGTCATCAATGCCTTCTCTCCGAACCTGTGGCGTGCGGTCTCGGATTTCGACGCTACCAATCAGTTCAATTCCAACTGGATCTGGGATTTACCCTTTGGCCATGGACGACACTGGGGAGGGGGAGCGAACAAGGTGGTGAACTCCGTGCTCGGTGGTTGGACGCTCAGCGGCCTGTATCGCTGGACCAGCGGTTTCCCGTTCTCGGTTCTTGCTGGAAATGGCTGGGCCACGGACTTCGAACTGGAGGGCACATCTTTCGTTGTTGGAGCAAAGCCCAAGACCGGAGTGTATATCGATCAGGACGGCGATCCGAACGTGTTCAAGAACGCGCAGAGCCTAACCTGCGCCTGCTATCCGGCATCTGCCGGAAACGTCAACTTCCGCGCAACCTATGCGGGAGAGGCAGGACAACGCAACAACTTCCGTGGGCCGGGATACTTCGGCATCGACAGCGGGCTCTCCAAGACATGGAATTTCAGCGAGGCCAGGTTGCTGAAGTTCTCCTGGGAGGTCTTCAACATCACCAACTCGGTGCGTTTCGATGCGGCCGGATCGGTGATCAATCAGGATCTGGTCGACATCACGAGTTTCGGAAAATATAACGCTGAACTCACCTCTCCGCGTGTAATGCAGTTCTCGCTCAGATTTGCATTTTAGGGCCGGAGTTATTAGGGACGGCGAAAGCCGTCCCTATTTCTTTTGGTCGGCTGTGACTGGCAGGCGAGGGGAGCGCGGTCCGGCTTAGCCCAGCGGCGAGTCGCTCATGCGGAAGCGGGTGCGGACGTGTTCGGATAGAAACTCAATCGCAGGACGGTTCTGCACCGGATCGATTTGCGCCAGATACTTCATGGCTTCCACGAGCAGTCGTTGCCCGTCGACGTAACGCGGATCGGAGGTGCGTTCTCTGCGCTTATTGCCTAGCTTCGGCGGGACTGTAATCGTAAAAACCTTGGCCATGAATCAATCCAATTGAAGGTGGGCTCAGTATAGCGCCCAAAGTGCAATTCTCAGCATACCATCTTGTTGTTTAAATTCAATAACTTAACCCTTGGGTGAAACGGTTTGCGTCTTGTTTGTGGTCTTTAACTTGAATACATCGTCAGAAATCTTCTTTTCGTTGAGTTGAATAGACGAGTACTTCGTGAGCCGGTAATCGCCCTGCGGGGAAAAAAACTGCTGCTGCAGCGAAACCCCTTTATCAAGATCGATCCAGAGAAAAATCTTGTTGTAAGTATTTCGCACTTTGTCCGACTTGGGAATCAATTGCAGCTTCACCGTAGCCGCGCCGTTCACGGTTTCGGGTCCTACATAGGAAACATCGAACGCCTTCATCAGATCCTGCCCGCTGCCGCCGAAGCCGAGCACTACGTAACTTTCTAAATCGGCGTGCTGCTTCCCCAAGTCATAGACGGTCAACTGCTCCGCTTTAGGCAGATACATCGAAACTGTGCCGTTCTGGTAGAGCACATACTTGGCCTCGGGCGCGAGATGGGCTGCATCGCCGCCGGCCTTTTTCACCGCGGCCATCATTTCGATGTCTTTGCCGCTTCGGCGAAAATAGATTGTGCCTGTCTGAATATCGACCACTTCATCGATCACTTTTTCGTAGCTATCCCACTCGAATTCCGCCTGCGCGTTGCGAAAACTGGCGGCGGTCGAGTCCATTTTCTTTAAGACCGCATCCAGATTGCCGGAGTCGGCCGGTTTTTCCTGCGGCGCCGAACGCATGCCGAACAACATGCAGCAGGCGGCAAGGTTGAGGATGAAGGAGAGCCGAATCATTCGAGGATTCTTTCAAACCACGATTTTGGCGAATTGTCCTTCGCTCCGCCGTTCACTCTCTCTGCGCCAGAACTTTATAGCTCTGAACCTTCCCCTTGCTATCTGAAACCGTCTCGTAACTCACAATCGAAACTGCCCCGGAAATTGGCTCGATGATGCGCAGCAACTGATCGCGTACCGAATGCTCGTTACCGGGCACAATCGCATTGGCCTCCACCTGGTAGACGAGTCGCCCCTCCGCATCCGCGGTGACGACTACATCAGTCGGATGCGGATTGCGTGCGATGGGTTTGTCATTGAAGTTGACCACGCGTGGCGAGAAGAAAATAAAAATCAGAATCAGCGTGACCATGATGTCATAGTGCAGCGTTCCCCGCTCGTATTGCCACAGAATGTATCCGCGAATTGTTCGCCAGATGCCGTTCATGGGCAGGGGCGCGCCGGGCGCCGTCGTGGTGGTCGTCAGTTCTGCTCTGTGCAAGTCTAGTGACCGCCTTGTAAAGTTTCAATGTTTCAAAGTTTCAATGCTAAAAGCCGTGCCGTCACACCTGAAACCTTGAAACTTTGAAACCTGCTCATCTTGCCAGCTTCAGCTAAAAGCTTTTCTTCGTAATCCGCTCCGCCCCAATATAAGGCCGCAGCGCTTCCGGAATCAGCACGCTGCCGTCGGGCTGCTGATAGTGCTCCACAATCGCGACCCAAGTACGGCCCACGGCCAAGCCGCTGCCGTTCAGCGTGTGCACAAATTCCGTCTTGTTCTTGCCTTCCGGACGATAGCGAATATTTGCCCGCCGCGCCTGATACGCCTCGAAATTCGAGCATGACGAAATCTCGCGGTACAGTTGCTGTCCTGGCAGCCAGACCTCAATATCGTACGTCTTTGCCGAAGATGGTCCCATGTCGCCCGTGCACAGCGCCATCGTACGGTAATGCAGGCCAAGTTTCTGCAAAACTTCTTCGGCATCGCGCGTAAGTTTTTCGTGTTCTTCGTAGGAATGTTCGGGATGCGCAAACTTCACCAGTTCCACTTTCTGAAACTGATGCTGCCGGATAATGCCGCGCACATCCTTCCCGTACGATCCCGCCTCGCTGCGAAAGCACGGCGTATAGGCAGTGAGCGAGACCGGCAGCCGCGCCTGTTCGAGAACTTCATCGCGATACAGATTTGTAACCGGAACTTCCGCGGTTGGAATCAGCCACAAATCGTTCTCTCTGTGATCGGCGTCGCCACGCGGCACGCGAAAAAGATCGGCGGCAAATTTGGGCAGCTGGCCGGTCCCGTACATCGAATCGGAATTCACCAGATATGGCGGCAAAACCTCCGTATATCCATGCTGGCGCGTGTGCAGATCGAGCATGAAGTTCATGAGCGCGCGCTCGAGTTTCGCGCCCAAGTCCCAATAAACGGCGAAACGCGCGCCCGTAAGTTTTACCGCACGCTCCAGATCGAGAATGCCGAGTTCGGCGCCCAAGTCCCAATGCGGCTTGGGAGTGAAATCAAACTGCGGCGGCGTGCCCCAGCGGCGAACTTCGACATTCTCCTCCGCGCTGTGGCCGACCGGCACGCTGGCATTCGGCAAGTTCGGGATGCCCGCGAGAATATCGCGGAGTCGGCCGTCGAGGTCGGCAGCGGTTTTTTCCAGACCTTGAAGTTTTTCTCGCAGTTCTTTCGTCTGCGCCATTGCCGCGCTGGCGTCCTGGCCACTCTTCTTTAATTTTGCGATTTCTTCCGAAGCCTTGTTGCGCTGCGCCTTGCTGGTCTCGGCCTCGGTGATGGCCTGCCGCCGCTGCGTGTCGACTTCCCGAAAGTCCTTGAGCACGGCAGCCGGATCCATCCCGCGCTGGCGCAGCTTCTCTTCCACTAACGGCAAGTTCTCACGAACAAAATTCAGATCAAGCATAGGAATTAACTAATGTATCGGAAAAACGGCGGGAAATGCACGCGAGCGAAGATGCTGGCCATGTCTTCAAGACAGTACCGAGATGCTCATGTGGGGACAGCCGCCCCCGGCTGTCCAGTCGAGCGAAGCTCGACGGCGAAGACTCTGGAAGAGCGGCCCTTTAGGGCCGCGTTAAGGTTTAATATTTCTGGGGCTTTAGCCCCTGCGGGCGCATCAACTCCGCGAGCCTGGCGTCTTTTCCTATCCTCCAGAAACTGTCGCCAAAATGCGGAATGATGAGTGCAAAACGACCACGGTGGCTAAAGCCCGCGATCATGAAGCAAACTAACGCGGCCCTTGAAGGGCCGCTCTTCCACAAAGTCGCCACGGCTCTTCCACAGCGCCACTCTTCAAAAAAACAAGTCCGCTCTTCCACGAAGCCGGCGCAGTTTTGGTAGATCGAGGCCAACTGTGTAAACTACCCTCGCGATGCGTTCATTCCCCCACTCAATCACCGCAAAAATCTGCTCACTGCTTGCGGCCATAGTCGTTCTCCTCGGCTACGCTTCAGCTTCGGCCTATGACGGCCGTCCCAAGCTGGTGGTGGTGATCGTGATCGACCAGTTTCGCGGCGACTATCTCGAGCGCTATCGCACCCAATTCGGCGACGGCGGCTTTCGTCTTTTTCTCGATCACGGCGCGTACTTTTCGAACTGCAACTATAACTACGCCAACACGCGGACCGCTCCCGGCCACGCCACTCTTTTTACCGGCGCTTACAGCAACGGACACGGCATCGCCGCCAACGAATGGTGGGACCAGAAGGAGAAAAAAATGGTCACGTCCGTCGAAGACGGCGACACCAAGTTGGTCGGCGTCGCGGGAGACAAACCAGGCGCTTCGCCGCACAATCTTCTAGCCGACACGCTAGGAGACGAACTCAAGCTGGCGACGCAAGGCAAGGCGCGAGTGTTCGCCGTTTCTTTAAAAGACCGTGCCGCCGTGCTTCCGGGCGGCTACGCTGCCGATGCCGCCTATTGGATTGACCCCGCGAGCGGCGCATGGCTCACATCTACCTACTATCGAAACGATCTTCCCCAATGGGTGCGGGATTTCAACTCCACGCATCCCGCAAAATATTGGGACCGGGAATGGAAGGAGGACCAGGGAAAAGACGTGCAGGGAACTGTTCTCCGCTCCACGGCGCATCGCAAAAGCAAAGACGGCGCTGACGCTGGCTTCTATGAAGTGATCGGTTCGACCGCATTCGCCAACGAGTATGAGTTCGACTTCGCCAAGAATTTGCTGCAGGATGAGAATGTCGGCCGCGGTCCGGCAACCGACCTGCTTTCGATCAGCCTTTCGGCCAATGACATTCTTGGCCATCAAGTTGGGCCAGATTCGGCGGAAATGCATCAGATGGCGCTCGATCTCGATCGCGAGCTGGCCGACTTCATCAGCTTTCTCGGCCATCAGATCGGCCTCGCCAACGTTTGGATTGCGCTCTCGGCCGACCACGGAGTCGCCTCGCTGCCCGATGCCGTGAAGAAGCTGCGCATCCCCGCCGCGAATCTCGATAGCAAGAAACTCGAAGCGCAAATCAATGCAGCCCTTACAGCAAAATTTTCTCCGGGCCATCCGGCATCGTACCTGAAACTGGATTATCCGCTGGCCTGGCTTGATCAGGATGCTTTCGCTGCCTCTCACGTGCGCGAGCACGACGCGGAAGTTGCGGTTGGCGAGGCCATGAAGTCCGCGGGCTTGCGCGACTTCTACACGAAATCGCAACTGGCTGCGGGCGACGTTCCGAACACCGCGCTGGGACGACAATTTCTGAACAGTTATTCTCCGGAAGGAAGTTGGTATGTGATGGGCGTGCCCGATATCTACACTGTCGGTCCTGCCAAAGGCACTGACCACGCCTCGCCTTACAATTACGACACGCACGTGCCGCTCGCTTTTTACGGATTGCCGTTTCAACCGGGAACGTATCGCGCGAGTTCCGAACCGGTCGATCTCGCCGCCACGCTGGCCTCGTTGCTGGGAATCAATGCTCCTACTCACTCTGTTGGACGCGTATTGACTGAAGCCCTCACGTCCGCAAACCGCGTCACGGACGGGTTAGAGCGCCTCGGCCCTGCCCCCGAAGGAGAGTCGCACCAATGACTCCCGATCTCAGCGTAAGCGTCGCCGGCATTCCTCTCAAGAATCCTGTCATCGCGGCCAGCGGCACGTTCGGCTACGGCGTCGAATTTGAAGATGTGGTTCATCTCGGCAAACTGGGCGGCCTCGTAGTGAAAGGCCTGTCGAAAGAACCGATGATCGGCAATCCTCCGCCGCGCTTATGGGAAACTGCGGCGGGAATGCTCAACGCCATCGGCTTGCAGAACATTGGCGCCCAGGCATTTCTCGAAGAGAAGTTGCCGCGCCTGCGCAGCATGAAGAACGTAGTCATATTGGCGAATGTTTTTGGCTACACCCGTGAAGACTACGAACGCACTATCGACATTCTCAATCAGGGCGAGGGCATTGCCGCCTACGAACTCAACGTCTCCTGCCCGAACACCGAGCAGGGAGGGCTGCAGTTCGGCACCGATCCGCGCTCGCTGGATGAAATCGTGACAACCGCCAAACGCGTGGCGCAGCGGCCGCTGATCGTCAAACTCTCGCCCAACGTGACCAGCATTGCGCAGATGGCCTACGTCGCACAGGAGGCAGGTGCGGATGCGCTGTCGGTGATCAATACATTCGTCGCCATGGCCATTGATCCCGAGACGCGCAAGCCGCGCATCGCTAACGTGACCGCCGGACTCTCCGGCCCGGCGATCAAGCCCATTGCCGTGCGCATGGTCTATGACGCCGCGCACGCCGTGAAGATTCCAGTGATCGGCATGGGCGGAATCTCAAACGCCGCAGACGTGGTCGAATTCATGCTGGCCGGCGCCAGCGCAGTGCAGATCGGTACCGCCAGCTATTGGGATCCCTGCGCCACCGAGAAAATTGTGGATGAGTTGGAAGAGTGGTGCAGCGAACACCACGTAGCGAGACTCGGCGATCTTACGGGCGGAATGCAGCTGGAGTAGGATAATCACGCTCCCCTGCGAAAACGTGTTGACTGGAGTTTAGCCGGAATATCTGTGCCTGTGCTATCTTCTTTCCGCTACTCCCTGGAGGTGCCTTGGATGCGCCATTTTTCGACGGGATTCCTTGTGCTCTGTTTAGCTGTTCCCCTGCATGGACAGGGTCCAACCGCAGGTCCTGAAGATAAGAAAGCGCAGCAAACTTATCAGGAGGGACTAAATCATCTGCAGAACCGAGAAATGGGTGTGGCGCTTTGGTACTTCCGAAAAGCTGACAAACAGGACAATGCAAGGTGTGTTCCTTGCCAGGAACACATGATTCAAATAGGCCTCGCGACTCGCGATTGGAAGGCGGTAGAGGACGGTGCTTCGGAAATTGCCTTGCAAATAAAGGACGCAAAGCAGCAAGCTGTGGCGCATCATTGGTCGCCTTTGCCCTCATGAACGAAGGCTTAGATGGTCATCACGACGATTTACTGGCCCGGGCCCACGACGAATTTACCAAAGCTATTGCTCTCTACCCGCACCTCCCCGAGACAGTATTCGACGACGGAAGAGTGCTTGCAAACCTGCGCAGGGACGACGAAGCGAAAGCGGAGTTCGAGAAATATGTCGCGATGACATCGGAGGGACAATTGCAGCGGTGGCGGGCTCTGCAATTTATTCGCAAACCAGAGCTCGCTCGCGCTAACCTGGCGCCGGAATTTGCGCTGTTTACTCTCAACGGGCAGCGCGTCACTCTGGAAGGATTAACGGGCAAAGTTGTCCTCGTTCACTTCTGGGCGACATCGTGTGATGTCTGTGTCCGCGGCTTGCCACGCCTGCGAGAAATTGCGAAAAAGTTCCAGAACCAACCCCTCGTAATCCTGAGCGTCAGCGTCGATAACGACGAAGCAGCGTGGCGGGCTTTTGTTCAGAAAAACGACATCCCAGGCCTGCAGTATAGGGACGGGTTCAATGGTCCGGTTTCGCAGGCGTTTGGCTTGCGCGTTGAATTCGAGCGCAATGTTGACAACCCTGTCGGGGGTGCCTGGGTTTCCTCTCACGGCTTCAAGCAAGAGGTCCCGAGGACCTTCACAATCGATGCCGAGGGAGTGTTGCAAGCTGAGAGGGTATCCGACTCATCTCTCGATGGGAGACTTCAACAGCTCATCAGCCACGCGAGCGATCAACAGGCAAGTAAGTAGGGCGTCCTTAAACGCAGACGGAGCCGATGCCGCAATTGAGGATGAGTTGAAAGGGTGTGCAGCGAACAAAATCAAGCAGCGACAAGGCGATCAGCGCTCACCGTCCCGATCCAATCCGTAGCTATCTTCCCTGCGCATACCAGATTGAGCCGGGAGATTTATAGTTGCGCCCTTCGCCCCACACTGCGTGGGTCGTGCCGTCGCTGTCAATCGCGAGGCTGAAGTAATCTCCGAAAGGGAAGAGGAATACCGCGCGGCAGAATGTAGTCATAACCCTGCACTGGGCCGGAAAGCTGGCGACTCGGCGCTCCAGGTTGCGCCGCCGTTGGTCGAACTGCGGTAGAAAACGTTCCAGCGTTGACGATCGGGCTGTTCCGCCTCGGTTGCCCTTACATCCATCCACGCGACGCGAACATCTCCCGCAGCGCCCGCAACGATTGCCGGGAACGAATGTTCTACGCCAGGCGCGGCACTCGACACGTTCGCCCGTTCGGCCCAGCTTGCCCCACCCGAAGTTGAAGACGAAAAATAAATTCGCTCGGGTCCGCCATTGACCGAGCCGGCGTTCCATAGCGCGTAGAGCGCTCCCGCAGCGTCGGAGGCTAAAGCAATCTGCGGACCCAGGAATCCGGTCTCGCAGCTCTGCGCAGCACATACTGGCGGCGCGCTTGATACATCCAGAAGAAAAATTGCCCAGGTGCGACCGCCATCCGCCGATCGGCTCACGAAAACGCTGACTGGCTGGGTCGGCAGTTCGCGGCGAACGTAGGCAGTCCAGCCAAAATAAACGTTGCCCGCCGGGTCAACCGTGGCCCCGCCCGCCAGCGACGATCCTTCCCCGGCGTTGGGATTCACTTGCACCGAAGCGAAAGTCTGCCCGGCGTCATGCGACGCGGAGACAAAGAATTTCTCGTCGTGGTTGAAGCCAACGTAAACGTCTGTTCCGCGAACCGTCAAGACGGGCTTGTCGGCGTCTTCCTGGCCACGCTCTGCCACCGAAAACGACCAGGTTCGTCCAAAGTCGAGCGAACGGGCCACAATCACATCGCGCTTTTCATTCTGCAGCCACGATGCGTATACCGTTTGCCGGTCCACGGGATCGACCACGATCTGCGGATCGAACTGTCCAGTCGGGAAAGGAAGCAATGCGCGGGATGCCTGCCAGGTAAGGCCATTGTCACCGCTGATGCTCAAAGCGATGCTTGGTATATTACAAGTCTTACAATCGGGAACGGCTCCATACTGCGGATAGAGAACGTAAATGTGGCCACGACCATCGGCCGCCATGGCAGGCTCCCATTGATCGCCGGTCTGGTAGCCAAGCCGTATTTGAGGAGTGAATCCGGCAGCTGCAAGCGCTGCGCCAGCCGTAGCCAGAATCAGCAAGACAATTGCTGCAAGCCTCAGCGCAGTTTTTTCCCCGGCATGGAAGTGGCTGGTTGGCAACACGAAACGTGACCTCTGGAGAATCCTTCCCGGACTTTATCGTGATTCCCCAGGAGCGTCAATTCCCAAGGGTAACCCAGGTGCAATTTTAACAATCCTGTGACTTTTCTGGCATTGAATCATCCAAATAAGGGACAATACGAAATCATACCGAGAGTAGAAACAGGGGGAGCAAAGTCCATGGAGAGAGCCACATTCGCAGCAGGATGTTTTTGGGGGGTGGAAGCGACCTTCCGGCAAATGCCGGGAGTGAGTTCAACCCGGGTCGGCTACATCGGCGGTAAAACGGAAAATCCAACGTACAAAGAAGTCTGCACCGATCGCACCGGACACGCCGAAGCGGTGGAAGTCGAATTCGATCCCGCGAAGGTGCCCTACACCGACTTGCTGAAAGTCTTCTGGGAGAATCACGATCCTACACAGGTGAACCGCCAGGGCCCGGACTGGGGCTCACAGTACCGCTCTGCGATTTTCTTTCATTCGCCCGAGCAGCAGGCCCAAGCCCAAGCCTCCAAAGAGTCTCTCGAGAAAGCACACCGATATTCCAAGCCAATCGCGACGCAGATCGTTCCAGCCGTGACGTTTTACCCCGCAGAAGACTATCACCAGCAATATCTGGAGAAGCGTGGCCTGGCCAGCTGCCATATCAGCTCATAATCCGCAGAAAACGAACCCTTTAGAATTGTTGTACGTACAAATATGCAATACTTTCAAGTTGCGTGTAGCGGGTATTTCAAAGCCTTGAAAAGGCAGCCCTCAGAAAGCTAATCCTGTTCGTCTCCCGGATGCCCTTCGCGGGGCCGGAAACGGCCCTTCCTGCGACGATCGCTGCCGAGCTGAAGGGTTGGACCATCCGTCGGCCGCCGCGCGCTGTGCCTCAATGATCTCTCATGAGTTTTCTATCACTTCCACGAAAACTCAACGACTTGCAGAAACTTGAGCCGCCGGCGAGCCTGCGGAAGCTGTCGCGCGCGTGGGCCCGTGAGTGTTAAACACCCCTTCACCGTTATTCCTTCCCATTCTGTAACTCGACCAAAACGATTAATCGCAGAACTGAGCAATTCAGGACAGCGCCGCTTACAGCTTGTGAATAGTGTCACAGAAGTCCACACACAGCCTTAACAATACTGAGGAGAATTCATGAAGATAGTCACGTCTCTTGTCCTTGCTGCGATCGGTGCGATGTGCCTTACGGTCTCCGCTCCCAAAATAGAGGCCCAAATCAGCGTCGAGATCGGCGCTGCCCCTAATTGTCCCTACGGCTACTATGACGCTGCCCCATATGGTTGCGCCCCGTACGGCTATTACGGTTCGGAATGGTTTACCGGTGGCGTCTTCATTGGCGCCGGACCGTGGTTTCATGGCTCCGATAACTTCCGGGGCCACGTAAATAACCGCTACCATCCCGAACATGGCTATAGGGGCCCAGCGCCACAACGTGGCGAGAGACCCGAGCCCTCAAAACGCGTCGATAAGGTTGCCCACTTCAAAGGAAATGAAGTGCGGGACGGGCGCGGCCACGCAACCGGAGGCAAACGAGGTTAAGAAGCCGGGCAGCCCACTTCTCGCTGCCTTTGCGAGAGGTGGGCACTCGAGTGCGTTCTTACGCCGCGGTCAGCAGCAGCGGCGCACCCTTTGTGATCATGAGCGTGTGCTCATAATGCGCCGACGGCCGGTGATCGGCGGTGACGATGGTCCAGCCATCGGCCGCGACGAACGACCGGCCTGAGCCCGCCGCGATAATCGGCTCGACTGTAATGACCAAGCCTTCGGTGAGCATCTGGTTATCCCGCGCATCGGCATAGTTCGGCACGCGCGGGGCTTCATGAATCGTCCTGCCAATGCCGTGCCCTGCCAGCTCGCGAATCACCGAAAATCCACTGCGGCGCACTTCGCGCTCCACGGCGCGACCAATCTCCCAGACTCGAAAGCCGGCGCGCGCCACCAGCATAGCCTTGGCGAAGGCGCGCTCCGCGCAGGCCACCAGGTTCTTGCGCTCGTCCGTCACTTCCCCCACGGGAACGCTCAAAGCGGCGTCGGCCATGAAGCCATCTTTTTCGATCGTGACATCGAGCTTGACCAGATCGCCTGCCTGCAACGCCCGCGGGCCGGGAATGCCGTGGACCGCTTCGTCATTCAGGCTGATGCAGCTCACGCCGGGAAAGCCGTAGACCATGGCCGGTGCGGACTTCGCTCCATGCTGGCGCATCACGCCGGCACCCACTTCATCGAGCTCCGCAGTGGTAACTCCCGGCCGCACCGCGCTCTTCATCGCTTCCAGCATCAAACGCACCACGGCGCCGGCCGCGCGCATTCCCGCGAGTTCTTCCGGCTCGTTAATCGACATTCTCTGGCCTCAAAGACATCATAATGGCTGGAATGAATACGGGGAAAATCAAACTCTAGCGGGCAATTTTGGCCGGAAGAACCACAACAGCACAAAGCCGCCCAGGTAGTAGGGCACGCTCTGCGCGGGGGCCCCTCCAAGAAAGCGCTGGATCAATCCGAACAGAGCCAATGTTTCGCACAGAACATAGGTCGCAATGTATCCCGTTCTCCAATGCCCGACAGTGAGCTCATCTTCCGGATTCGTCGCCAGACTCTCTGCTGCCCGCAGGACCAGGGTTCGCCGTACCACAAAGATTGTTCCAACAAGGGCTACACCTAGCGTTGTGAGTAAGTAGCTCAACGTGGGATCGAGCGGCCGAACAACCGGCTTGACCACTTCTCCCACAACCCAGTAGAGCGCCACGCTGGCCAGCATTGCGAACTGCACGAGCCGGAGCATCTTGAAGGCCTTAACCATGTGGGCTGAATCATGTTGGCGAAAATCGAACGGACCTTTTCGCGCAAATGTCGGGCAGACTACAGAGAGGATTTTACGGCGGAATGAGTCTGTGGATTAAGTTTTTCTCAGTCTTAGGGTTCATGTTGGTGCGAAACCCCAGGCCGTGTCCGAATAAATATCTGAAATGACACGGGATTGTTGCCGTAAGCCAGGTCGAGCACTGCCGGCTTGGAATACAGGGTCACATCCGCGCCCAGCCCCAGTTGCCAGGCGCGGTCATGGATCAGATCGCGTACGGCGCCAAATGTGTAAGCTCCGATTCTGTAGGCTGGATGTATTGAGGCCTGCGGAAACAGTTCGTCTTTATCGACCAGCTCGAGGCGCGAGAACACATAGTTTCTCCGCTGGAAATTCAGGGTTGTTTCCAGCAGATAGCTATTCAGATTTGTATCGCTGGCGATCTTGTGCACGCGTCCCCACACCAGCGTGGTTGCCCAGTTGCCGCTTGCCAAGGGACGGTTGTATTCCACCGACGCCGTCTGCCGCCACTGGCTGCCCGGCTCCAGCGCCTCCGGTTTTTCCAACCGCCCAACGCTGTACTCCGCAGTCCAATTACGCCCCGGTGCCGCAAACGCGCGCGCCGACCATGAATCGAGAGCAGCCAGCTGGATGCTCCAACGTTCCTCATTGGGCTCGTGGCCGTTGAAGGCCGAGGCTTCGAGCTTGATGCGATCAATCACGAATCCCGTAGTGACCACACCGAAACTGGTATGCGTTGAATCCTGTAAGTGATGACCCAGCGGCGCCAGTGGCAACTCCGCAGCGGAGGCGCGGTGCAGATAAGTTACAGGACCCAGCGCAGGTTCAGCGGAGGGTCCACCATACAATTCCCACGAAAGCTTTTCGGTAAGCGGCAGCGTATACAGCAACGCCAATTCCGCAAAAACGTTGTGCGGGTGCTGATGATCGACCAGCGGCTCGCCGTGGTAAGTCTCCCCAGTTTGAAAGAGTTCAGGAAACCCCGGGTGCGGCGAAGTGAGCGACTCCGCGGAAAACATCTCCCGGAAAAGAATTGTTCCCGAGCCCAGCTGATGCTGTTCCATCAGCATGCCCCAGTTGACGGACTCAGCCTTGCCCTCGCCGCGCGGTCCGCCTTGCTGATTGTAATCGACGAAGATGGCTCCGTGCGCCATCCACTCCCAGCCGCCAGGCTTCCACATCCACGCTGGGCTTTGCACAGAAGCGGGCTGCCATGAGGTTCCTGAAGCTTCGTGGGGCGAGGGAAGCTGAGGCATGTTTTTGTTTGACACCTGCATGTTCATTCCTGGCATGGACGTGTTTTGAGTCGAAGCAGAGGAGTCAGCGGCTTGGGCAGGCGATTGAGCGGTGGAATTCGCGTCCTGGCTCATCGCGCGCGCCAGCGTCATCCCTGAGAATATTGCGATTAAGAAAAATGCGCCTCTCACTGCACACCTGGAACTTCCCTGGGCAAGCACCCATGTAATGAGCAAGACGATCCCAGACGCGCACGCACTGGTTTGAACAAAGCAGACGCACCGTCTGAGAAGTGAGACTAGAGCAAGGAACCGCGCTAAATGCGCAGCGCAAACAACCCAGGCGGGCTAGTGGAGGAGGAGAGCAGTCTTTCCGAATTGAGATAGGAATCGAGGTTCAGGCGAGCACGCTCGTCGGCATCGCACGTGTAAAGCTGCGCAGACATGGAGCGAATGGAGAACGACGCGGTGGGAATCGCGGCGTGATGCCCATTTACGCAGCACTGATAGTTATGCGGCAAAGGAGACGGCGAAGCCGGGGCCTGACCGTGGCATCCCGCAGGATGAAGAGGAATTGATTGAGATGCGGGGATAGCCAATGCCAATGGATCCGTGAACGCCGTAGCCACAGCGACCAGCAGCAATCCACCAATGATGCGCCATACCCGTCGCATAGGCTTATGTTCCGGTAATTTTGATGCGGAGCTCTTCGGGAAGGCGTTGCCGAATCTCTTCCGGCAAGCGGTCGTGCACGCGCCGCGCGCCTTCTTTGGCAGCGTCCAGAACCGTGACCGGCGCGGGCGTCGCCACCGCTACTCCCAGCCAAATCAGAGCGGAAAGCGCGAACCCGGCCAGCGCGGCAATTTCCAGCCAGAAGGCATGTCGCGGGCCAAGATGCCAGATCACGCCGAAAGCTAGAAGAAATACTGCGGCAGAAATAGACGCCAACGCAATCAGCCCTACGTCGATTATGCGATGAATCTGCTGGCGGCTGCGGCAGTGTTCGCAGCTGGCGAGATGGCTTTCATAGTCGCCGCGCATCTCCAGCGCCAGGCCGGAAATATCATAGCGCCAGCCTGCGAGAATCTTGCCTACGATTGGATCAATGCACTGCTGACTCATGATAAGACGAACGTGCCCGGAGGGATCGGCCCAACTACAGCCGAATTGGCTCAAGGGCCTCAGTTTGGGACGCCAGAAGCACCCGATTATGGAACAAGCCGCCACGCGTGGAGAGCGCCTTTTCCGCCTCTCTCCGCGCTATTTCCGGATGATTGTTCTGCTCAGACAGATGCGCCAGCACCACAAACGTCGCACTATTATCATAGTCCCTTGTGAGGAAATCGGCGAGAGCTAGGTTCGAAAGGTGCCCTACCCGGCTCATGACTCGCTGCTTTACCGACCACGGATAGGGTCCTCCGCGCAACATTTCGAGATCGTGATTCGATTCCATGACCAGCACGTCGCAGCCACGCAGGTGGTCGCGCACGCTCACCGGCAAATATCCCAGATCGGTCGCGATTCCTACTTTGATGCCTTCGGCGCGAAAAGTAAACCCGACGGGATCGGCGGCATCGTGCGGAATGGTAAAGGGGCGGACCTCAATGTCGCCGACTTGAAAGCGATGGCCGGATTCGAAACGCTCGAATTTTTCGAGCTGCGGGCGCTCGCCCTTTTCGTTGCGCATAGCGCGAGCCCACGCCTGGTGCGTTGCCCCAGTCATAAAGACGGGGATACGCAGCTTCTTCGCCAGCATGGCCAGTCCGTAAACGTGATCGGAATGCTCGTGCGTGATCAGAATGGCGGAAAGCGTATGCGGATCTTCGCCCAGCGACTTCATGCGCTTGCAGGTTTCGCGGCAGGAGATGCCGGCATCGACCAAAATTTTAGTGCTGGCGCTGGCCACCACGGCACAATTGCCGCGGCTTCCGCTGGCCAGCATCGACACGCACACACTCATGCACGTCAGCATACGCGCCCAGCCTGTGAATCGGGAGTAACTTTTTGGGCAGCCCGAGACCTTAGGGCGGGCTTTCGGGCTTTCCGGCTCCCGGCGCATGAATTTTGCCTTCAGGCGGAGGGGGTGACTCCAAAAGCCGAACGCTTTCATCAGCTAATTTTTTCTCCCACGGATTTCACCTGGGTGAACAGGTAGAGATAGTCAGGTCCGCCGGATTTCGAATCGGTGCCCGACATATTAAAGCCGCCGAAGGGATGCGCACCCACCATCGCGCCGGTGCATTTGCGGTTGATATACAAGTTGCCCACGTGAAACTCCTGGATGGCGCGGTCGATCTTGTCGCGTGACTTGGTATAAACGGCGCCGGTCAGACCGAATTCGGTGTCGTTGGCAATTTCGAGCGCATGGTCAAAGCCGCGGGCTTTGATCACGGCCAGCACCGGGCCGAAGATTTCTTCCTGCTCGAGCTTCGATTTCGGCGGAATGTCGGCAAAGACCGTGGGCTGAATGAAGTAGCCTTCCCCGGGCGCGCGCTCGCCGCCGGTGAGGAGGCGACCGTCTTTCTTGCCTTGCTCAATGTAGCCGAGAATCGTCTTCATTGAGCCTTCATTGATCACTGCGCCCATGTTAGCGTTTTCGGCGACATCGCCGACTTGAATTTTTTCCACGCGGCCTTTGAGTTGTTCGAGGAATTTATCGTAAATTCGCTCATCGACAATGGCGCGCGAGCAGGCGGAGCACTTCTGGCCCTGAAAGCCGAAAGCGGATTGCGCGACGCCTTCGACAGCGGCATCGATGTCGCAATCGGCGTCGACAATGATGGCGTCTTTGCCACCCATTTCAAGAATGGCGCGCTTGATCCAGACTTGGCCGGGAGCTTGTGTCGCCGCGACTTTATTGATGTGCAGACCAACTTCGCGCGAGCCGGTGAAGGCGATGAAGCGTGTTTTGGCATGCGCGACGATCGCATCGCCGAAGCTAGCTCCGGCGCCAGGACAGAAATTGACCACGCCCTCGGGCATGCCGGCTTCTTCGAGCAGTTCGACGAACTTGGCAGCGATGGTCGGAGAATCGCTCGAGGGTTTCAGGATGACGGTGTTGCCGCTGACGATCGACGCTACAGTCATTCCCGCCATGATTGCGCAGGGAAAATTCCACGGCGGAATCACCGCACCCACGCCAAGCGGAATGTACAACAGCGAATCATGTTCGCCGGGCAATTGAATCGGAGTTTGCGCCTGCGAGAAGCGCAGCGCCTCCCGCGCGTAAAACTCGCAGAAATCGATGGTCTCCGAAATATCGGCGTCGGCTTCAGCCCAATTTTTGCTGACTTCGAAGACCAGCCATGCCATAAATTCCATTTTGCGCTGGCGCAACAGATCGCCAACGCGAAAAACCAGACTTGTGCGTTCTTCCACGGTCGTGCGGCTCCACGATGCGAAGGCCGTGAGCGCGGCCTGCATCGCCGGCTCGACGTGCTCCTTCCCCGCTTTCTGATGAATACCAACAATCTGCGACGGGTGCGACGGGTTCAGAGACTTGATCTTGTCGGTAGTCTTGATTCGCTTGCCGCCGATGATCAAGTCATATTCATGGCCCAACTGTCCGCGCACTTTGGCGATAGCGGCGCGCATGCGGCGCGCATTGTCTTCATTGCGGAAATCAAAAAAAGGCTCGGTAACAAACGGCCCTTCATGCAGAGTCGAGCGCGGGCGGACAGGAGGTTCAGCGATTGCCATGGCGGGGAAATTCCTTTCGAGGATAAAAGATCGAATATGACTTTAATTAGTTTACACCGCAAAAAGTTGCGGCGGCTGGCAAGGGGAACCCTAACAAGCGAGGGTGATGCCTTGAACGGTAGGCCTTAGGAGAAGGTGGTCATCCCTCAGGCGGCGTACTTCAGCCGCCTGAGGGATCTCCCGTAAAGACAAACCAACAGGGACCCAGCATCCTCCTTTCGTGCCTCAGCAAAAAATCAAACTTCTGTTATTTCTGAGGTCACGCAGACTTTGGTTCCCGCCAACTACGCGCGCATGGGAATCGTCGATAGACGAATTTGGAGCGAGCGATGTCGAAGAAGCTAAATGTCGGCTGTGGCCGCAACATACTACCGGACTGGATTAATCTCGATTGCGCCGCCCTGTCGGGGGTGGATGTCGTGTATGACCTGGAGCGCTGCGCGACCGATCCTTTGCCGCTTGAGGAGGAGAGTGTCGACGAGTTTCTGCTCTCGCACGTGATCGAGCACCTGCATCACACCCTGCCCCTGATGCAGGAATTGCACCGGGTGGCAAAGCCGGGAGCGAAGGCCGTGATCCGCGTGCCGCACGGGGCCAGCGACGATGCCTGGGAAGATCCCACCCACCTGCGTGGCTATTTCCAGTCCAGTTTCGGATATTTCTCGCAACCGTTTTACTGGCGCGCCGACTATCACTATCGCGGCGACTGGCAGGTGGAGACGCTGTTTTTGATCATGAACAAGCTGGTTTATGCTGGAATGACGGCGGCAGCGATCATGAAAGAACTGGCGAACCAGCGCAATGTGGTGCAGGAAATGGTGGCGCACCTGCGCGCGGTCAAACCCATTCGCGAGCCGCGCCGCGAACTGCAAACCCCGCCTCGCATCGAAATTGTTCTGGCCTAGCCAAGTCTTCGTTCACGGCTGCGATTGCCTTTACCCGTAAGTCGCGTCGTCATCCCGTAAGGCGGCGTACTTCAGTCGACTTACGGGATCTCACATAGTGTGGCTATGTGACCACCACGCAGCGATCATCCGCAAGCATCCAGCGCCGGTGGTAAACTCAAACGTTTTCCTGAATTGCCAGCGCGGGTCGCTGAGGTGGATGGGTGGACATCAAGAAGGTTGGAGTTGTCGGCGCAGGCACCATGGGCAACGGGATTGCGCATGTGTTTGCGCGCGGGGGATACGACGTCGTTATGTGTGACGTGGAGCAGCGTTTTCTGGATCGCGGGCTCGCGGCGATCACCAAGAATCTTGATCGCGAAGTGGCGAAAAGCAAGATCAGTGCCGACGACAAGGCTGCCGCGCTGCGGCGCATTCAGCCGGTGGCCGATCGCAGTGAATTGGCCGGTTGCGACTTTGTCATCGAAGCTGCGACCGAAAAATTTGAAATCAAAACAGAAATCTTTCGCGATCTTGACCGCCTGACGCGGCCGGAAATTATCCTTGCTTCGAATACCTCGTCGATTTCCATTACTCGCCTCGCGGCCCAGACCAAGCGTCCGGACAAAGTCATTGGCATGCATTTTTTCAATCCCGTGCCGGTCATGAAATTGGTGGAGGTAATCCGCGGCCTGGCCACCTCGCAGGTAACTTTTGCCAGCGTACGAGAACTGGCAGTGAAGCTGGAAAAAACTCCGGTCGAAGTGAACGACGCGCCCGGCTTCGTTTCGAACCGCGTGTTGATGCCGCTGCTCAACGAGGCGATGTATGCCGTGATGGAAGGCGTGGCCACGGCTGAGGCGGTTGACGAGGTATTCAAGCTGGGGATGGCGCATCCCATGGGCCCGCTCACGCTGGCCGATTTCATCGGGCTCGACGTTTGCCTCGACATCATGCGGGTGCTTCAGAGCGGGCTGGGCGATCCTAAATATCGGCCTTGTCCGCTGCTTATCAAGATGGTCGACGCCGGATGGCTGGGACGGAAGAGTGGACGGGGGTTCTATACGTATTGAGGATTGCTGATTTTTGATTGCTGATTGAAAAAGTTTTTTGCGGCTCTGTGGTAATGCACGCTCGCCGATTGCCGCAGGGATTCTTCGACTCCGCCGGAAGTTGCGGTGCGACTTCCGGCTCCGCTCAGAATGACAACCTGACAAAACTGAATAGCTCCCGGGGTTCTACTCCCTCAAGATGACAACTCGAGAGTCTGATCTCGGGGTGAACATGAAAAAACAACAAAAGAGCGATGGATGGTTTTATCTGCTGGCTGCGCTTTGCGGCGTGGGAACCGGATGCGTCGATGTCTTCATTGACGATCTGCTGTTCACCGCATTGCTGGTACTGTCGGCATGCATCCTGCTGGGGATGTTGCGGCCCCGCTGGCCCTGGCGCTGGGTGCTGGTGGTGGGAGCGTGCATTCCTCTGACCGAGGCGGCTGCGTATGTGATTCTCACGGTGAAGCCAACGCGGGCACAGGTTTACGGCTCTTATCTCGCATTTCTTCCTGGAATCGCGGGCGCCTACGGCGGGTCGATCGTGCGGCATGTGCTGGATAATCTGCGGCAGGGAAAGTAGTGCGGCTTTCGGCTGCTGGCTTCTTGCCTGCCGTGGCGAGTTTCGGAAGTTGGCATCCACTTCTCTACTCGCGAGTTTCTGATCAGCGGCGTCCGGATCGCCGTGACGCTACGTTTTTCACTCATACCGCTAAAGCGTTTCCCTAATTATGTAAGGCACACGAAGTTACTTGTGTAAGCGCACATTTCCTCAAGGCTTGCCGCTCTCAGCCGATCCTTCGCAGTGGAGGATATTCCCTGTGAAGAAGGCAAAGTTTGCGCTACTCGTGCTGACCGGTTTATTAACCGCTTGTAATTCCGCTACACTGCTTCCCCCTATATCGCCGGCAGCGGCGGTCCGCTCTTATAACGGCACAGCGTCTGTCGGAGATTTCTTAACTATTTCCATCGACGCGACCGCAAAAACCATT
The DNA here is from genome assembly GCA_963801885.1 of uncultured Acidobacteriaceae bacterium. Classification (GTDB taxonomy): domain Bacteria; phylum Acidobacteriota; class Terriglobia; order Terriglobales; family Acidobacteriaceae; genus Sulfotelmatobacter. Next base: position 257,325 of record CAWDGL010000003.1, on the reverse strand, counting down.
ACTTACAAGAACTACACCAATGGAGAGGCTGGCACGGTGCCGTATTCCATAAATGCCAATGGAACTTACACAATCACCGATCCCAATGGCAATCTTCTGGCTGGCTACGAGGTGCCGGGCTTTGTACTCATGGTAGAAGCCGCGAACGCCGGACCGGACCGCAATACTCCGGCGCTGATTACAGCGGTCGAGAGCGCACCCTCATCCATCAACACTTTTGCCGGGCGCAACTTCAACTATCTGCAATTCCGCACCGCGGCCGGAGGCATGGAAATGGGCACGATCACTATCGATGCCCAGGGCGGCATTGAGCACGACGGTTATTCGCCTTTTCAGGCCTTCAGCGGGAATGCTTTCAGCGGCGGCAGTTTTGCGGCCTCAAGCATCACGGAAGATCCTTCCGGAGATTTCTTCACCGTCAATGAAAGTGATGGTTCGAACGACACCGTCTTCGGCACACAGAGCGGATTTTTTGTTGTCGATACCGGCGCGGGAACAATTCTCGGGCTGCCCAAAGCGTCGGCGAAAACTTTCCTGGCCTCGAACGCCGGAACTTACACTGCCATTCTCTATGAGAAGGTTGGAGCCGAAACGGGCGCGGGTAACGTGGAAACCGGCACGCCGACGGAAGGTCAAGGAACTGTAACGGTGAGCGCAACAGGAGTGGTGACGATCACCGACAGCCAGAGCAACGTGCTGGCCAGCGGCACGCTGGCGGCGGTTGCGGACACAGCCTACCTTTACGATGGTACCGCCAATACTTTATCCGACCCCTGCAACGGAATGTTCACCTTCCGCACCACCGCCGGCGGCGTGCAGCAGGATGTGTTCGTTTCCTTTCAGGGGAACGCGGCCGTTTTCGCTAGCTTCCAGACGGCGGTGCCGATTCAAGGCTATGCGGCATACACGTACTTCTATGGCGTGGGATTGAGGTGATCGGAGACCGGGCTGCGGACCTCAGACTTCAGACCTCGGACCTCGAACTTCAGAGTCTTGGCATAGCAAACGGGTTGAGGGCTGATGTCCGACGTCGCAGGGGCAGGCCCGGGCCTGGCTTGTTACCTTGCACCCGGTGGCTTTGAGCCGGGTGCAGCCGCCGCCGGGTTTCGTTCCGTGAATTGCCGCTGATGCCAGTAGGGATAGATCGGCGTGACGTCGCTGGCGGCGTCAAGTTTAGCTACCTGCTCCGCCGACAGATTCCATCCTTCGGCAGCGAGATTTTGGCGCAGTTGCTCCTCGTTGCGAGCGCCCATGATCACGGTTGATACCGTTGGCCGCTGCAACAGCCAGTTCAGTGCGACTTGCGGCACCGTCTTTCCAGAATCTTTCGCAATCTCATCCAGCGCGTCGACCACGTTGTATAAATGCTCGTCAGAAACGCGCGGCCCCATGTCCGCAGTTTTATGCAGCCGACTCTGTGCCGGGAGCGGCTGCCCACGCCGTACCTTGCCCGTTAAACGGCCCCAACCCAGCGGACTCCAAATCAGCGCGCCCACTCCTTGATCGACTCCCAGGGGCATCAACTCCCATTCGTACTCGCGGTTGACGAGCGAGTAATAAACCTGGTGGCCTACGTAACGTGTCCATCCGTAACAGTCGGAAACGTCGAGCGACTTCATCAAGTGCCAGCCGGAAAAATTCGAGCACGCGATGTATCTCACCTTTCCGCTCGTCACTAAGTTATTCAGCGTGCTCAAAACTTCTTCCACCGGAGTCAGTGCGTCGAAGCCGTGCAGATGGTAAATGTCGATGTAGTCGGTGCCGAGTCGACGCAGGCTGGCTTCACAAGCTTGAATCAAGTGATGACGCGACGACCCTAAATCGTTCGGGCCGGGGCCCATGCGGAATGTGGCTTTGGTGGAGATCAGAACTTTTTCGCGGCGGCCGGCGACGGCCTTACCGAGAATAGTTTCAGAAAGTCCGTTGGAATAAACGTCGGCGGTGTCGAAAAGATTTACGCCCGCATCAAGGCAGATGTCTACCAAGCGAGTCGCTTCCGCAACATCACTGGCTCCCCATGCTTTGAAAAACTCGTTTCCACCGCCGAATGTTCCGGTGCCATAACTCAATACCGGAACTTTTAAACCAGAGCGGCCAAGCTGTCGGAATTCCATGAGCAATAGATGCGATTCGATGCCGGTGGATTCTGGGGGTCCCATCTGAGGCGCAAATCAAGAGGCCGCCTGCAGGCGGCCTTTGATTGTGTTTGCGTACTCGAATTTTACTGCGCCACTCCCGCTGGCGGTTGCGGCGCCGAACCCTGGGTCGTGGTGGCAGCGGCGGCCTCGTTCAGAATGCGGTGGTGAATGGTGAAGAGCGCGAGTTCCAGCCGATCGGAGACGCCGATTTTGTCGTACACGTTGCGCAGATAATTCTTGATGACCTGCTCGGTGGTTCCCAACTGGGAGGCGATTTCTTTGTTCTTGTAGCCTTGCACGATCAGCGCGACGATGCGAAGTTCTTTGGCGGTGAGCCGGTCGCGCACGCGCAACCCGACCATATCGTTCTCGGTGAGTTCGCTGGGCACCGCGACATCCTGCACCCAGGTTTCGCCGCGGGCCACCTTGCGTACGCAGTCGACCAGAGCAGCGCTGGTTACGTTGCGGTAAACGACTCCATGAGCACCGCTCGACATGTGGCGCTGCGCGCTTTCGCCCGTATCGGCGAGCACGATGACGCGCGTTTTCGCCTTGGTCGCACCCTGCACGACCGCGGCAAAATCATTGTGAAATCCCGCAGCCACGACCAGCACCGCGGCGCGGAACTTGTCCAGGGCCATGAACATCTGTTCAGGCGTTTGGGCCTGAGCCACGATACGCATCTCATCTTCCACGGCCAGCACTTTAGCAATGCCCGCCCGAAAGATCGCCTGGTTATCGGCCAGTATCAGTTTGAGCATGTTGTCAACGCTCCAAAAAAGTCCAGCTTCAAAAACTCCGGTTCAAAAGTCCAGCTTCAGACGTGCAATTTCGAAACCTCTAGGAGTTCCTTACGAACTCGTAGGAGTCGATTACGCAGGCGACACCGCGGCCTTCTCCGCCTTTACCGGTTTCGTCGGCCCGCACCACCCGTCCCTTGCACTGGATGGTGACGTGTTCCTGACCGCCGGTCATTTCCGGGGGCAGAGTGATTTCAAATTCCACCGGCGAACCGATTTCCATCGACGAATCGGCGCGGATGTACACTCCCGCCGCGCTAAGATTTCCGGTGATTCCTTCCGCGTCTCCGCCAGTTTCGCCCTTATGGATCTTAATCGGCAATTCCAGCGGGAATCGTTTTCCGGTCCGTGCTTCTTCCCCCACGGTACCTCCTCTAAGCTGGCCTGTTCTCAATTTCCTGTCTGCGAAATCGAGGCCAACGTTCTAAAAACATCGTCAAAAAAACGTCAAAAGCAAGCTCGCAGCGGGCGCAGACCCGCTTTTCTGCTCACGGGCGGTTATATCACGGAACGTTACCCTTGTAAAAGCCTGATAGCTCATTAGTTAACGGTAGAAGTTAGATTCCTCCATCTTGCTCTATGGCTTCAGCGATCGGGCGCACCCCAATAAACCCCATTGCCTCAACGCGGCGACTCGCGTAGTAGTGTTTCAGGCAGGCGATTTTCGGCAGCGAGGAATTCTATGGCGAATCTGTCTTCGACCCGCGGGAAGGCCAGAGCTCTGTTTTTACAAAACCCATTTTTCCAAATCCTGGCGCTCACCCTTCTCATATATATCTCTATCGGCAGGGCTTCGGCGCAGATGAATCAAAAACCCGCTTCCGTGCCGGCTGAGAAACAAGCGCCGGTTGAGAAACAGGCCACGCCTGGAAATGGAAATTCCGAAGCGAAACCGAATGAACCTCCAAACACTTTGGTGGTGCTCAATAACGCTCTGGAAACTCTTGCCGCCCGGGTTTCTCCGGCAGTGGTGCAAATTCTGGTTACCGGCTACGGCCCACTTCGTGCTCAAGATCAGGAACGCTCTCAGACTGCATTCATCGTTCGCCAGCACGCCGTGGGTTCGGGCGTCATCGTAGATTCCAACGGCTACATCATGACGAATGCCCATGTGGTCGAGGGCGCCCAGCGGATTCGTGTGGCGCTTCCGTTGCCCATGGGCGACGCCGCCGGCCAGGTACCCATCGGCAAGCGCCGCATCCTGGAAGCGCGGCTGATCGGCCAACATGCGGAAACCGACCTGGCGTTGCTGAAGATCGACGAAACGGATCTACCTACTCTGCCCCTGCTGCTTCTGCAACGACCTCATGTGGGGCAACTGGTGTTCGCCATCGGCAGTCCGGAAGGATTGCAAAATTCCTTGACCATGGGCGTGGTCAGTGCGCTCGCACGCCAGCCCGATCCGACCAAGGCGCTCACTTATCTTCAGACTGATGCTCCCATCAATCCCGGCAACAGCGGAGGGCCGCTGGTCGATATGAACGGCTTCGTGTTGGGAATCAATACCTTCATCTTGTCGCAAGGCGGAGGCAGCGAAGGTTTGGGATTCGCCATTCCGGCTCGCGTGGTCGATTTCGTTTACCGCAGCCTGCGGAAATACGGGCACGTTCATCGCGTCGAAATTGGCGCGACCGCGCAGGAGATTACTCCCACGCTCGCGGAGGGTTTGCACCTTCCGCGCAGCTGGGGTGTGGTGGTGGCCGATGTGAAACCCGATGGCCCCGCGGCAGCGGCTGGCCTGAAGATCCAGGACATCATTCTCAGCGCAGATGAACGTCGCATCGAAACTCTGCCTTCGCTTTCTGCCGCCTTGTACCTGCATCGCCTCGACCAGTTAGTGAGACTGGAAATTCTTCGCGGCGAGGAAAGAAAGACGCTCTATATTCCTGCCATCGAGCAGCACGATCACATGGACGCGCTGCTGGACGCGGTGAACCCCGACAATAGCCTGATCTCGCGGCTGGGCATTTTGGCCATCGACCTCACTGACGACTTGCGCACGCGCCTGGGAACGCTGCGAATTCCATCGGGAGTGGTTGTCGTCGGCCGCGCCGCTGATTTGATCTTGCCCGACACGGGCCTGCAGGCCGGTGACATCATCCACAAGCTGAACGAGAGCTCGATTGATTCCGTGGATGGCCTGCGCAGCCTTGTCCACGCGATCAAGCCGGGTGATCCGGTGGTGCTGCAAATCGAGCGCGATGACGGGCTGATGTATGTGAGCTTTGAGATGGAGTAGTTTCAGCGGTGAAAGTATGATTGCTTTTGTGACTAGCTAAGATATACTTAGCTAATGACCAAGACCGTTGGTATTCATGAAGCCAAAACCAACTTGTCGCGCCTGATAAAGAAGGCATGCTCGGGCGAGGAAATTATTATCGCGCGGGGAAAGGAACCGGTCGTTCGACTGGTTCCGATTGAGCCCTCCAAGCGCCGCCGGAAACTAGGTATCTTGAAAGGCAAGCTCGTGGTCGGCCGCGAATTTTTCGAACCCCTCCCTGACGACGAACTCGACCGCTGGGAGTGAGGCCATGCGCTTCCTTCTCGATACGCATACGCTTCTTTGGTGCTTCAACGCCTCGCCCTCATTGAGCTCGCGAGCCCGACGAGCGATCGAAGACTTGGACAATGAAGTGCTGGTCAGCGCAGCATCAGCTTGGGAAATCGCGACGAAGGTTCGGTTGGGTAAGCTAGCCGCCGGCGAAGAACTGGTTAGCGATTTCGAGCGTTATGTTGCGCAACTAGGATTTGAAGGCTTGCCGATCTCCGTCCATCACGCTGTACGTTCGGGCAAGCTTCCCGGAGAACATCGCGATCCATTTGACAGAATATTGATTGCACAGGCGCAGGCCGAAGATCTCAGCATCATCAGCAATGACCGAATTTTCGACGTCTATCATGTCGAACGCACCTGGTAGCGTTCACGATTATTTCGCGCCAGCGCTCACGGCTGACGACTTTTTGCCAGCGCTCTCGAGGAGCGCTGCCAGTCCGGCAGTAATGGTTTCGACAATCTGTAAATCGTTGGCGGTGAAGGCATCCTGATCGGCACGATATAAGGCCAGCACGGCCGCAACTCCGGCCGTCCCTTCCAGCGGCACGGCCAGAGCGGAGCGCAGTGTGCTGTATTTTGTGGGATCGTTTAGATAGCCGGGTTCCACCGAAGGATTTCCATTCAAAATAGCTTTATGGTTTTGCGCCACCCACCCCGACAGACCTTCTCCGTGTGGAATTCTTAAGGAAGAAAACAAACGAAAATTTTCTCCGCTTACAAACTCTGCGGCGAGCTCTCCACCGGTGGGGCAATAGACGGCCACGGCATCGTGAGGCAGCAGATTTTTCAATCGTACGGCGAGCAAAGAAAAAATGTCTTCCTTTCGCAACGAACCGCCGGCCCGGCGAGCGATGGCAATAATTTCTTGATTCTGTTCGCGAGCCGCCCCCACAGTGGCTGCGGAATTGCGACCCAATTTCGAGTGATCGCCGTCTCCGCTGGAAGACTCGGCAAAACCCGCGTCCGGGGCCGAGCCCCGCTCCACTTTGATGTCCGTTGATAATTTCGGCGGAGCCTGCAGCGGTTGCTCATTGGCTAGTTTCTCAAGTTCAATGTAGCGGCGATGCAAAATCGCAACCACCTGCGGATCGAAACTCTTTCCCGCGTCCGCAACCACCTTGGCCATGGCATCATCGAGCGGCAGCGCTTTCCGGTATTGCCGGTCCGAAGCCAGCGCGTCCAGGCAATCGACCGCCGCCAGAATGCGAGCGCCGATGGGAATCGACTCTCCCGCCAATCCATTCGGGTAGCCACTACCATCCCACTTTTCATGGTGCGCGCGGACGATGGGCGCTACCGGATACGGAAAGTCGACTTGCTCCAAAATCTCCGCCCCGACCGTAGGATGAATTTTCATTTTCTCGAATTCTTCGGGAGTCAGTTTGCCGGGTTTGGAAATGATGTGTTCGGGCACCGCGAGTTTTCCAATGTCATGCAGTACCGAAGCCGCCCGCAGCGCCTCGGTTTCGTCTTCGCTCAACTTTAAGTCCTTCGCCAGTTCCATGGCGTAGACGCGTACTCGTTGCAGATGTTCGCCGGTGGTTTGATCCTTGGCTTCGATGGCCAGGGCGAGGGTTTCGATCGTTCTCAAGTGCAGGCTTGAGACCTGCTCAACATGGCGCTTCTCGGTTTCCAGCTTCCCAAGGTAAAGACGATAGGAGCGGTACATCAGATAAATCGGCGGCAGAATGAGCAGCGACGACTGCCATCCGATATGCGCGTTCAGGAAGTTCACCAGCCCGGCCGCGGCCGCGCCCACCATGTAGTACGGAAATGACCACAGGTAACAATTGGTCCACACTTTTGTGAAGGGCTTGTCTTCAGTCAGTCCGATGATGGTCGACATCGCAGCCGTGTTGCAGCCGTAATGGGTGATTGCGGCAACGAGCAGAGCGAGCGGTCCGGGAGCGTGGAGAACGTAAATGACGACCAGTTGATAAGCGCCGTATGCGACAGCGCTGGAGACGGTTACCTGCGAGACATTGAAAATGAGTTGGACCGGCTTCAACTGGCGCGCCGGTCTCCAATAAAACTGCGCCAGAGTGCTCGCCAGTCCGATCAGCAAGGTTTCCGGCAAACTCAGTTCCAGGATTCCCAGCAGGGTGAAGAGGAAGTTCACCGACAGCGTGCCTTCGATGCCGGGCAGGCTTACTTTGAGTGACGATGCCAGCAGAGCGGCAATCAGGTAGCAGACGAACTTCAGGGGATCGCTGGAGTGCCAGTGCGAGAACGCCAGCACAAAGCAGCAGAGCCCCGCCAGAGCCATCGCGGAGATGAACGCACGCGCGCTAGTGAAACGAATCCACGACATGGGTGGTTATTTAAATTGTCAACAATGGTCGGTAGGCTGTCCGCCCAAAACCGATTCACCTGATTACCATGGTTTTCGTCCGCCCGGTTACCAAGGCCCGCGAATCAACCGGCGCAAATGGGACAAGTTGGCCCCTGCCCCGGGCATGGGACAAAGTGCCCGTTGCAGTTCGCCGCAGCTCCTTCTAAGTCACTCATAAACAACGGGATAAAGATTCCGTTTTGGAACCCCACCTGCACAGATAGAGGTCACTTGGGGCAGGTTACGCGCCGCTTGGCGCTTCTGGACTTTGGGGGAAAAATGAAAAGATTCTTGCTTCTCATGTTGATAGTTGCGGTGCCGTTTGCGCACGCCGACAACTCAAAAATATCGCCCGACCTGCAAAATTATCCTTCGTCCCAGAAGGTGCAGGTCATTGTGCAATACGCGCCCGGTACGCAGGTGAATTGCAGCGGTTTACTTGGCCTTGTAGGTTGCCTGCTGAACGATGTGGTGAAACTGGGCGGCACGATTCTGTCCGATTTGCCACTGGTCAACGGCGTGGTTGCAGTGCTTGACGGCAACGGCATCGTGGGCCTTTCGAATCAATCGAACGTGGTCTACATCAGCCCGGACCGTTCATTGACTCCTACTCTCAGTAACGCCGCCGGTGCGGTGAACGCGCCTTTCGCGTGGCAGTCGAACTATACCGGCGCTGGCGTTGGAGTAGCATTGATCGACAGCGGCGTGAGCAGCCACCCCGATCTTTATATGGGGATTCTGCCTTTGTCGCGAGTTGTCTATCAGCAGTCCTTCGTGGTCGGAAATTCGAGCGCGAGCGATCAATATGGGCACGGCACTCACGTGGCCGGACTGATCGCTGGCGACGGCTTGTTATCGACTGGCCCGTTCTTCAACAAGACTTTCAAAGGGATTGCTCCGGGCGCGAACATTGTCAACCTGCGCGTACTGGATCAGAATGGCGCGGGCACCGACAGCGTGGTGATCGCTGCCATCAACCAGGCGATTGCTCTTAAATCGAAATACAACATCCGCGTCATCAACCTTTCGCTGGGCCGCGCGGTCTACGAGACTTACTCACTCGACCCACTCTGCCAAGCGGTCGAACAAGCCTGGAAAAATGGAATTGTAGTGGTTGTGGCTGCGGGCAATAACGGCCGTTACCAGCCCACCGATGGTTATGCGACTGTGACTTCGCCCGGCAACGATCCTTATGTCATCACTGTGGGCGCCATGAAGCCGATGGGCACGCCCACGCGAACGGACGACCTGATTGCCAGCTACAGCTCGAAAGGGCCCAGCGTGGTCGACGCGGTGGTGAAGCCTGATATCGTTGCGCCTGGCAACCTGTTGACTTCGCTGGAGGCGCCGAATTCAACTCTCTACAACGAGTATCCCGCGAACCAGGTGCCTTACAGCTACTATGTGAATGGAGGAAGCAGCGCATCGTCGCCCAGTTACTTCACGCTGAGCGGAACCAGTATGGCTGCCGGCATTGTCAGCGGAGTGGTTGCGGATGTGTTGCAGCAGAGTCCGAGACTCACTCCCGATCAGGTCAAGGCCCGGCTGATGCTGACGGCCTACAAGACGTTCCCTCAGTCGAGCAGCACGACTGATCCAACTACTGGAATCACCTACACCGACCAATACGACATATTCACTGTCGGGGCTGGTTACGTGGACGTCGAAGCGGCGCTGACCAGCACCGCTCTGGCGAAGGGGACGGCGATGTCACCGATCGCAATGTTTAACGGAAACACGAATCAGGTTTACTTGTCGGACGATCCGTCTGCGGTTTGGAATACTTCGGCTACCTGGTCGAACGCGTCGGTATGGGGCGCTACGCAGTTCGTTTCCGGCACGTCGGCGTCTTCGACCGGCACTACCTCGAGCAACAGTGCCGTTGCCGGCAGTAACGCACTCTGGGGCAGCAATGCGTTGTGGGGAAGCAATGCTCTCTGGGGTTCCAATGCCTTGTGGGGATCGAATGCACTCTGGGGCAGCAACGCCTTATGGGGCAGCAATGCTCTTTGGGGTTCCAATGCTCTGTGGGGCAGCAACGTTTCGGGCGGCGAACAATAGAGCGTTGTTTTCGCAAGGCTGGAAGCTTGAAAGACCGCGATTCAAGTCGCGGTCTTTTTTTATTAGGAGATCCCTCACGCGGCTGAAGTACGCCGCGCCTTGGGATGATCAGCCTCGTACGAGAATCGATTGAAACTGAGTCACTACCAACCTTCCGCTCAAGTTTTTAGTGTCCGGGAATCAGCTTTAATATCGCGGCTTTCAGTTCTTCTGATTTGAAGCCGAAGGGACCGGGCCGGCTTTTGTAAGCTACTCGGCCTGCGCCATCGATCAGATAAAGGCGGTCTGGCCACGCCGTATATTCAGTCTCCGTCGAATTGCCAAATTCGTCGAGCACGGCCGGAATTTTGATTCCCAGCTTGCGCACACAAGCTCCGGCGACGAAGGCACGCTCCTCTTCGCTATGGGGACTGGCGAAGACGACCTTTTCTTTTATGTTGCTCTGCATCTGCCATACGTCGCTGGGATGCGCCTCGGTGATGTAGACCACCAGAAATGCGATGCGGTCGCCGTATTCGTCGTAGAGTTTGTTGAGCGCGGGAACCTCCCGCCGAAAGGGAGGTCAGGTGTAGCTGCCAAACACCAAAATGACGGGACGACTTTGAGCTCTCAGAGACGAGAGTTGTACTTGCGCAGTCTTATCGAGCTTGGTCAGCGAAAAGTCGGGTGCGACGCTGCCTACTTGCAACGTGCCCGCACGGGCGCGCATCCAGAGTGTCTCGAATGGGAATAGCAAAAAAGGAACAGGCCCGGGAATTCTGGCCATCACACGGCCAAAGTGGTCCGGCGATTCTCGCATCACGTGATAAAGCGCGGTACAGCCGAGCACCCACAACGTGGCAATCACACAGAACGTAACGATGATTATCTTTTTAACAGTCCTGTTTCTGATCCGGAATCTTGTGGAGACGGATTTTACGGACACGGATGTTGTAGTCACGCGATCAGATCGCTCCCCCAGCCGATCCCCCAGGAAAGAATGCCAGGATTATAGGGAGCCGTCGGCAGAGGTCAATAGTTGGAATGTAGTATTCGGTCGGAATGCCAAGGTTTTGTGGTGGTTGCCGAAGGCATCGTTTGATTTCGTGGCGGGGAAAAAGCAGGTTCCTCCACTACGCTTGCTTCGCTGCGATCCGGTCGGAATGACAGTTTTTTTGTCCTCCGCTGCGCTCCGGTCGGAATGACAGGGTTTTGTGCTTTGCTGCGCTGTACGTTGCCGGAACAACCCTTTCAGCCCCGTGCTATCAAAACGCGCTGCCGCCCCCGCCTCCAAAGCCGCCGCCGGAAAAACCGCCGCCTCCGCCGAATCCGCCTCCACCAAATCCCGAACCGCTGGAACTCGCCCGCGGGGCTGACACAAAAACCTGGTGCATGTCGCTCGCCATGCTGTGCATGGAACTGGAGAAGAAGATTGGATTGAATCCGCCGTAAACGCCTCCTGGCCCCACATACCATCCCGGCGGATCTTTGACGATCCCAGCAAATGCCTGCGCCCAATGGTGCTCCACTCCCAGCGCCATGGCATAAGGCAGAAATTTCTCAAAGGTTGTGGGCGGCATAACTTTCAGGCGATCCGCATCGACGCGATTCATGAATTCCTGAAAGCCAAGTACGGCTATGCGAGTCCGCGCTCCCTTCATGGTCTTTGCCGTCATGACGCGGGCAAATAAAAACCAGATGAGCGCGGAAAGCAGCAAACACACGACCAGCAAAACCGCGGAGTTAAAAAAGTTCGCCCACCCCATATATTGGAAAATGCCAAACGCGAGCACGATCGCAACCGCTGCTCCAATGCTGTAGCCGTTAGCCGACTCCGGATCGAGCAGATAAATCCCCTTTCGCTTCAGGGCCGACATAATATCTTCGCGAATGGCAGGAACGGCAGTGTAGAAGCGATTCTTCAGGCTGGAGAGCCGAATCTCATCTCCACCGGCGAAAACATTTTCCAGCATAACGCGCTCATGCGGAGCCAAATCCGCGCCCCATTGTTCACGCGGCTTAAGCAGATGAAAAATGTAATCCTTGTGCGTGAACAGCAACACTTTCTCGGCAGTCTCTTCGATCTTGATGTACCCCCGCACCGCGAGATCGATCATGGTCGATGTGATGTCGCGGGGATGAATGCTGTCGTCGAGCAATGTACCGGCCTCAGCGGGAGAAATCTCCGGAGGCGGTTCGTACATGGGAGCGACAGACATTCCGGGATCGGGATCACGCCCCTTGTACCACCACAGCGCGAACATTCCGGCGAGTGTGACCAGCGGCAGGAAGAGGATCGGATTTCCAAAGAGAAACCAGAAAAACTTGGTCAGCGCACTCGGTTCCTGGAGTATGTCTTTCGGAATATAAACGTCGATGGTCAGGCCGCCGCGCATGGGCAGTGGATTATTGGTCGCGAACTGCGCCTCGGCGCCTTGAACGTCGGCACTGGCATCGCGCTGCGTCGAGCCATAGACGCCGGTAAAAGCCTGCGCTCTCAGCGAACCCGCGGCTCCCGGTGGGAGTTGCACCGTCGCGGCCGCGTGATCGATTGGCACTGGCCAATCGTTGCCGGTAACGTTCCAATAAAATTCGTCGTAATCCTTGAAAAATCTAGTGCCGTTCAGCACTCGATACGTAATCTCGACCGTGCGGGTTGCATCGACCGCGCCAGGAATGTAAATCTTTAGATCGCGTGCGCCGCTGGAAGTGGACGAATCGTATTTAAGCTTGTTGCCGCTCTCGTCGGTCACGCTCGTGACTTTGAGGAAGAGTTCGTAATTCGTGCCATTGGGCCCGGGATATTCAATCGGAATGGTGCGATGAATCCCATGCCATTCGCCAACAAAGTTCAAGGTAATGCGCTCGGTCACGATGGCGCTACCATCTTGCGAAACCGCAATTTTGTCCTGAAAATCGGTGACGCGCCAGGATTTGGCCTGTGCGGCGTTGCTGAAGATTAGGGCTCCCAGGAACAGCGCGACAGCCGTCGAAACAATCGCCTTTGAGATTTTCAATTACGGAATTCCCTGATTACAAAGTTGCAATTGTTAAAACTTCACCTGCACCGGCTCACGGTCAGTCTCTGTCGTTTCAAAGAATTGCCGCGGCGTGAAGTTGAACATTCCCGCGAGAATGTTGGTCGGAAACGATTGAATCTTTGTGTTTAAATCGCGCACCACCGCGTTGTAATAACGCCGCGAATTCTGAATGGAATCTTCTGTTTGGCTCAGCGATGCCTGCAGTTGCGTGAATTCCTCAGAAGCCTTCAGTTCGGGATAATTCTCGGCTACCGCAAACAAGCTTTTCAGCGCTCCGGTCAGTTGATTCTCGGCGACTGCCTTGCCTTCCGGAGTGGTCGCCTGCATGGCCTGCGAACGAAACTTGGCGATGTTCTCAAATGTGCCTTTCTCGTGCGTCGCGTATCCCTTGACCGTTTCCACCAGGTTTGGAATCAGGTCGTGGCGACGTTTCAGTTGCACATCGATGTCAGACCAGGCCGAATCGCAGCGCACTCGCAACTGCACCAGGCTGTTGTACATGCCAATCAACACCACGGCAATGACAACCAGTATGACGAGAAAGATGATGGCGATCATGAGGCTCTCCTCAGTAGTTTGAATCTGGGTCGTTCACCACAGGTAGATGAACTGGAATCACTGGGACGGTAACACAGTGAGAGCGAGCGGGCAATGAGAAGCGGCGTCGGACTGCGGACCTTGGACCTCGGACCTCGGACTGCGGACGTCTCTGAGGTCTAAAGTCTGACGTCTGAGGTCTGACGTCTGAGGTCTGGGTCGCGGTGCCGCGTCCGGAAGCTGAAGCCGAACAGTTACTGCTGTGGCGCGAAGTACCCTTTGCGCGCCCGCACTTGCAGATCTTTCTTCAGCGAGGAAATTTCAATGGAGCGGTAGCGCCCATCGGCATCGAAATTGGCGGGCTTATAAGAGACGACATACTGGCTGCGTAATTCGTCTTCAATCGCCCCGAACGAGTGCGTGATGTCTTTCATCTTGAAAGGAAAGAAGGCGCGGCCGCCGGTCGCATCGGCCAGTTGTTCCAGAACTTTGTCACCCCGCATCACCAGGCCGCTATCGTCGGTCGAGATCGCGTAAATGATTACTTCGGCGCGCTGCGCCATTTCAATGGCTTGCGCCTTTGAAAATTCGCTCTGGTTATCTTCGCCATCGCTGACAATGATGATCGCTTTTCGCACGGGATGATCGGGACGGTCCTTCAGAAATTTATCTTTGCAGGCATGGTAGACGGCGTCGTAGAGCGCAGTTCCGCCGCCATCGTGCAACTTGTGCACTCCCGCCGAGAGCAACTGGACATTGTCCGTAAAATCCTGCGCCATCTGACTATGGCTGTTGAAACCCACAATGAACGCCTTATCGAAGCCGGCGCGAAGGGTATGATCGAGGAAGCTGGTGGCCGCATCCTGCTCGAAATCGAAGCGGCTATCGACCGATCCGCTCACATCCACCAGTAACCCCAGGTGTAGCGGCAGGTCGGTCTCGCGGCGGAAGTTGAGAATCGCCTGCGGCGGCTTGTGGTCGTCAAGAATGCTGAAGTCACTTTCGTTCAAGTCGCGAACAAACTTGCCGTGCTTGTCGGTAGCGATGAATAACACGTTAACTTCATTCACCCGGGCGTGCAGCGTGATAATGGCGCTCTGCGGATCGTCAGGATCTGTGCTGGAATTGCCAGCCGCGCTGCTGGACGAGTAGGAGTTAAGGTCGGGAGCGCCGGAAATATAAGCAGACTGCGCCTGCGCCCGGCCAGAGACTGCACAGGCTGTCAGAGAGAGCGCCAGAAGACCAATCACCCGGTTCGTGTACTTCATGCCCATGGAATCCAAATTTTTCACTCAAAACCGCGTCCGGAGCTCATTCCTAAGGTATTAGATGCACGCTGGCTGCCGAATACTGTTCGTACCGGAGTCCGCTATCAGATTGACTTTAGGAGCCCAGGACACAATGTGCCAAGTTACAAAAGGAGCACACGGATGGTCATGGCACCAAATCCGGGTTTTCTGTGACCCCCGCTGCGTCGGTTCGGGTCCGACCTTCGTTCACCAGTCGGTCGCATTCCAGGGGTTAAGATAGTCGCATCGCCCTGAACTTTGTCCATAAAATTCGTTCTGGAGGGATTCGTGAAGAAATTGATCGTTGGTTTCGTTGTCATTCTCCTGTCCTGCATAACAGCTTTCGCCGATGATGAACGCGAAACTGATCGGGTTGAGGATGCGGGCGTCGTAATGAAGGAGATTCTGAATATTCCGGACGATATCCCTCAGGATCTGCTCGACAAAGCCGAATGCGTGGTGATCCTTCCGTCGGTAAAGAAAGGAGCTTTCGGCATCGGCGGCAGCTATGGGCGCGGGGTGATGATTTGCCGCGGCGGGGAGCATTACCAAGGAAAGTGGGGAGCTCCGGCGCTTTACGCGCTCGAGGGCGTGAGTGTCGGATTCCAGCTGGGCGGGCAGGCCACCGACTTCGTGCTTCTGGTGATGAATCCCAAGGGCGCAAAGTCACTGCTCTCCAGCAAAGTGAAGCTTGGCGCGGATGCTTCCGCCGCCGCAGGTCCTAAGGGGCGCACCGCGGAAGGCGCTACCGATATTGTTATGAGCGCCGAAATCCTCTCTTACTCGCGCAGCAAAGGCCTGTTCGCGGGAGTTTCGCTGGAAGGCTCAACCCTGCGTTCCGACGGCGGCGCGAACGAAAAACTCTATGGGAAGAAGTTGACCGCCAAAGAAATCATCCGCGATGGCAAGGTGGGAATTCCGCCGTCCGCTCGTGAGCTGGTTTCGCTGTTAGATTCAAAATCGCCCGTTAATAAGTCTGACCCGAAGTCATTGGAATAAGATCTCCGAATAGGAACGTCGTTTGGCTGGGTGCGATCCTCTGTGAAACTCAGTGTCCTCTGTGGTTAAAGGTTCTTGAATGCCTGCGGTCAAAACGGATCATGGTCAACGCATTCGCTGCCCCTGGGCGAGCGGCGAACTCTCCATCCGCTACCACGATGAAGAGTGGGGTGTGCCGGTGCACCACGACCGCAGACTTTTCGAATTTCTCATCCTGGAAGGCGCGCAGGCCGGATTGAGTTGGAACACAATTCTCAATAAACGGGAAAACTATCGCAAGGCGTTCGCAGGGTTCGATCCGGCGAAGGTCGCGCGTTACGACCGTCGCAAAACCGCACAATTGATGCGCGATCCCGGCATTGTGCGCAACAGACTCAAGATCGCCTCCGCCATCGCGAATGCCAAAGCGTTTCTTAAGGTGCAAGAAGAATGTGGCAGCTTTGACCGCTACATTTGGCAGTTCGTAGATGGCAAGCCTCGGGTGAACTCGCCTCGATCCATGAAAGAAATTCTTGGGCGGTCGCCGGAATCGGATGCCATGAGCAAAGATCTCAAGCGCCGCGGCTTCAACTTCGTCGGAAGCACCATCTGTTATGCCTTCATGCAGGCAGTCGGCATGGTCAACGATCACTTGATCAGCTGCTTCCGCTACCGCATTTCGCGATGACTGCCCCTTTCTTCGGTAACCGCTGCCGAATCTCCAAAGTGTGGATTGCAGAATCAAATTTGCTTGTGACTCTTGCGTGAAGCGCGATATTCTGTTTGCACACTTAGCAATTCAACACAGTCGATTTCAACGTCGGCATGCCAGCGGGCATCCGGCATCGCACTGCCACGAATCGTTCTTTCGCCCGTAGTGAACGCGGGATTCGTTTTCCGCACAAAGTTTCTCAGTCTGCAGACTCCAACAAGTAATCAAAAGAGAATGTTTCGCCACCTTCCCATAGCGCGTAAATTGCTGATTATCGTTGGCGTGTTTGTTGCCATCGTGATCTGCGTGTTTTTGCTGGGCGTGCTTCGTTCCCAGATTCTCAGCGGGGTTCGCGCTTACGTGGGCGGGGAGGGTCTGTGGTCGAAGGCAGAAAAGAAAGCCGTTCTGAATCTGACCAAGTACGCTAACAGCCACTCCGAAAGCGACTATCAGCAATACGTCGCGGAAATCGCGGTTCCCGCGGGCGACAAGCAGGCTCGCTTGCAGTTGCAAAACTCTTCTCCTGACATGGCGCTGGTTCGCCAGAGTTTCATCCAGGGGCGTAACAGTCCTGAAGATGTCGCCAGCATGGCGATGCTCTTCCGCAGATTCGGCCGCATCGGCTATATGGCACGCGCGATCGCTATCTGGACCGACGGCGATGCCTACATCGATCAACTTCGCTCTCTGGCAGCCGATCTCCATCGCGAAATCAATTCCGCCCACCCCGATGCGCGGAAAATTTCGGCGATTACGGATCAAATTGCCGCGGTCGATGCCCGCGTCACCCCGCTGGAAGATGAATTCTCCTCGACACTGGGTCAAGGTGCCCGCTGGATTAACCGCGTTCTATCACTGGTCAGTCTGCTTGCGAGCGCGCTGTTGCTGTTGATCGGAATCGGCCTTTCTTCTGTGGTGTTGAAGCAGATACGCAACTCCGAAGAAAAATACCGCAACCTGATTAACACCGCGAACGACGCGATTCTGGTCATCGATGCCAAAACCCGCATCATTCTCGAGGCGAATCACCGAGCCTGCGAAATTCTCGGCGTCTCCGAGGATCAACTCATCGGTAAGCCCGAGTCCGATCTTTATCCCCGCAAGTCGACTCAACCCACTCAGCTTTTGACTCCGAATGCTTCCCAGCCCGGGCGCAGCCGGGAACTGAAACTGCGGCGTTCCGATGGCTCGACGGTGCCGGTGGAAGTAAGCGCCAGCGCCACCGAACTGAGCGGCAGACCGGCGGTGCTGGGAATTTTTCGCGACATCCGTGACCGGCTGGAAGCGGCCGCCAGTTTGCGACGCAGCGAAGATCGCTTTAGCTATCTCATACAGAATCTTTCGGACGTGATCACCATCGTCGCCGTCGACGGTACCATGCTTTATCACAGCCCTTCCATCGAACGCGTCGCAGGGTACAAACCCGCCGACCTGCTGGGTAAAAGCTTTTTGGCATTCATTCATCCCGAGGACGCGCCGGCGGTGCAGGCATCGCTGGAGCGGGTCACTCTCAAAGTAGGCAGCGCCGCGCCGCCGGAATATCGCTTTCGCCGCAAAGATGGTTCGTGGGTTTGGCTGGAATCGGTGGGGAACAATCTGCTCAATGATGTTGCCGTGGGTGGCATTGTCGTGACCTCTCGCGAGGTCACCGGCCGGCGCATACTCGAAGAACAAGTTCGGCAATCGCAGAAGATGGAAGCTGTCGGCCGCCTGGCGGGCGGCATTGCTCACGATTTCAATAATCTGCTCATGGTGATCCGCGGATACGCGGAGATCGTGCTCGACGAGGACAGCGCCACTCCGGCGGTGCGCAAAAGCGTGGAGACGATTGTCCGCACGGCGGAAAGCGCCGCCAGCCTCACGCGTCAACTGCTTTCCTTTAGCCGCAAGCACGTATTCAGCCCGCAGGTGCTCGACCTGAATTCCCTGGTAAACCGGATGAGCGAGATGCTGCTTGGAGTGTTGCGCGACGAGATGGAATTCGTGGTCAAACTCGACGCGGACGCCTGCTGCATTAACGCCGACCCTGGGCAGATTGAGCAGGTCATCATGAATCTTGTGGTGAATGCGCGCGATGCCATGCCGGAAGGTGGAAAGGTGACGGTGGAAACCGCGAAGGTGGATACAGATGCGGCTCGCGCCCGGCGTTCCTACGGTTTGCCGCGTGGAGACTATGTGATGCTGGCGGTGACCGATACTGGCGTGGGCATGGATCACGATACGCAAAGCAGAATCTTCGAACCTTTCTTCACGACGAAGAGGAAAGATCAAGGCACCGGGCTCGGACTTTCTGTGGTTTATAACATTGTGCGCTCGAGTCGGGGCTATGTTCGGGTGAACAGCGAACCGGGGCGGGGAAGCACGCTGCGCGTCTTTTTTCCGCGTGTGGCCGCGCCGCCGCAAGCCGAGCCGGTAGAAATTCCCGCCAAGACTGCGAGCGCGGGCAAGGAAACAATTCTGGTTGCCGAAGATCAGCCCGACCTGCGCTGGATGATTTGCCAGTTCCTGCAGGAACGCGGCTACTCGGTGCTAGAAGCCAAAGACGGCGGCGATGCGGTCGCGCTCGCCGAGCAATACCAGGGCACCATCGACGTGCTGCTGACCGATGTTGTAATGCCGCAAATTCGCGGCGGCGAAGTCGCACGCAGGCTCTCCGCTTCGCGCCCGCAAATGAAAGTGATTTTTATGTCGGGCTATACCGAGGGCGAATTCGGAGCCGTTCCCGAGAACAGCGAAGCTGGAACCACGATTCTGCAGAAGCCGTTTGAGTTGGATTCTCTCGCAGGAAAGATTCGCGAAGTCTTGAATGCGCGCAGCCGGATGTAACGCTTGGCCCTTTCGATTTATCGGCGGGTGAACAGGCTTGCGGTCAGATAAATCGCCACCAATCCTAAGAGCAGTACAGCTCCTTCCACTCGCGTCGACCAGACATGCAAAGCATCGAATTGCATGCGCGCGGGATTATCCAGCGGGACGGTTGCGAAGTCGCCGACTGAAGCTCGGAGCGTGTCCATGCGAGGAATGATCCAGAATTGCGAAAGCAGCGTGAGGGCGAGCATCATGCAGATCAATATGTGCCGCGCGGCAAATACATGCGCCGTGCCTTCCGTGAGGCGGCTGTAGAGCAGGGAACTGGCCAGAAAGACGATTCCGGAAACAATGGCGATCCAGTGCAGCTTGCCGAGAGTGCGTCCTACAACGTTGCCCGCGAGATGCGTGTTAGGCAAAACCTGAAACGCCGTGGGCGCAAGCACGAAGGCAAAGAAGATCAAACCGCCGATCCAAGCGACGAGCGAGAGCAGCATGAGAAAGCGCAGGAAGGACATGACGCGAGGATTATAGTCGTGGAACGGCCAGAACTAACCACAGAGGTCACAGAGAAGCACAGAGGAAACACAGAGAACTGAGAACGGAGAACTGAGAACTGACAACTGAGTTCCGCTACACCGGCACGGCCACGTTCTCGATAATCTCTTTCAGCACTTGATCGGACTGCTCAGATTTTTTCAGGGTCGATGCATACAGGCCATTGACGGCGACGCGATGGGCGAACACTGGAACGACGAGCGGCTTGAAATCTTCGGGCGTGCAGAAGGTGCGGCCTTCGAGGAAGGCCATGGCTTGCGCGGCGCGGTAGAGAGCTTGCGATCCACGCGGCGAAACGCCGAGCGAGAGAAATTCCGATTCGCGAGTGCGGCGCACGATTTCGAGAGCATAGCTGACCAGAGACTCGTCCACGCGAATCTGCTTTACGGCTTGCTGCATTTCGAGCACATCCGCGCCGGTGAGAACGGGACGGAGATCATCAAGATGTGCAGCTCCGGCTTCGGAGCGCAGAATCTGGCGTTCAGCCTGCGCGTCGGGATATCCCATGCGCACGCGCATCAGGAAGCGATCGAGTTGCGACTCGGGCAGAGGATAAGTTCCGTGATGTTCCACGGGATTCTGCGTGGCAATTACCAGAAACGGCTGCGGCAACTCATAAGAATGCGCGTCGACGGTGACTTGACCTTCATTCATCGCTTCAAGCAGCGCCGATTGCGTCTTGGGTGTGGTGCGGTTGATTTCGTCGGCCAGAAGTACGTTGGTGAATACCGGGCCGCGCTTGAATTCGAAAGCCTGCTCCAGCGCGGAATAGACCGAGATGCCCAGAACGTCAGAGGGCAGCATGTCGCTGGTGAACTGCACGCGCTGGAAGGTGCAATCGATAGCGCGGGCAAGCGCCTGTCCAAGCGTGGTCTTTCCGACTCCTGGGACGCCCTCGATCAGCAGGTGTCCGCGGGCGAAAATGCTGACCAGAGCGAGGCGAACAACATCGTCCTTGCCGCGAATTACGCGGCGAAGAGCCTTTTCGAGTTCAGCGGCTTTGTGAGAAACGGCGATGGCGGTCTCGGGTGACATTCTATGGATTCTACTATTGGGCACGATGGTGGCGGAGTTACCTACGTCATGGGCCTAGCCGTCAGCAATCAGTTATCAGCCAAAACCAAGATCCCTCGCTTCGCTCGGGATGACAGGCCCTTGTTAGAATGCAAAGTCAGAACGCAAATCGCGGTAACGCTTGCGCAAGTTTTGCGACGCCCGTCCATGAATCTGTCATCCCGAACAACGCGAGGGATCTTGGTTTAGCTGACAGCTGATAGCTGAGAACTTACTGCATAAACTCCGCGGGCCGTCCCGTTAGGCGCTCGATGCGCTTGGCGATTGGGGGATGAGTCGAGAACAAGTTGCCGAAATTCATTCCCAGGAATGGCTGAATGATGAACAGATGGGCCGTCGACGGCGTCGCTTGCAAAGGTAGACGGCGCGAGTAGGTGTCGAGCTTTTGCAGAGCGCTGGCCAGGGCATAGGGATTGCCGGTAAAGTGCGCGCCGGTGGCGTCGGCCTGATATTCGCGTGAGCGCGAGACGGCAAGCTGAATCAAACTCGCGGCGATGGGAGCCAGAATCAGCATCAGCAAAGCTACGATGCCGCCGCCATCGCGGCGATCGCGATCACCGCCTCCTCCGAAACCGCCAAAGAGCATCGCCCAGCGTCCCATGCTGGCCAGCATAGTGATCGCGCCGGCGATGGTCGCGGCCACGGAGCTGATCAGAATGTCGCGGTTATTGACGTGGCCGAGTTCGTGCGCCAGCACGCCTTCGAGTTCTTCGTCGTTCAGTAAGCCCAAAATCCCGTGCGTCACGGCGACCGAGGCATGGCTCGGGTTGCGTCCGGTGGCGAAGGCGTTAGGCGATTCCGAGGGAATCACATAGATCTTCGGCATCGGTATGCCGATTTTTTGCGTGAGCCGCTCGACAGCGGCGTAGGCGCGCGGCAACTCTTCGCGCGTAACCGGCTGCGCCCGATACATGGCCAGAGCGATTTTGTCAGAATAAAAATAAGAGACGAAGTTCATGACGACGGCGATGGCCAGCGCCAGGAACATTCCGTTCTGGCCGCCGAAGGCGCGTCCGATGAACATCAGAAGCAGCGTGAGAGCGGTCAGCAGGAACGCGGTCTTAAAGGTATTTCCCATAGTTATAGCGCCTTGGTTCTTCGACTTTCGTTGTTCATGTGGTTAGATGTTTGGACTTCGAGGGGGATGCATTCCGTGCTGGTTCAAGAAAACGTGGGAAGCAAATGCGTACTTTCTCTGCCATGATCGATTGGAATCATTCGGTTGGCGAGAAAGTCGGAGCCAGAGGTTATAGTTTGGGTTGGTGAAGGTGGAAACACCCACGTCTCGCAAAAGAGGCGAGACGTGGGGCAGCCGGCATCGATTTTGTTCGTCATGATCTTGTTCATGCCAGGGTTTTCATAGTTCGGGGACGGCAGAAGCCGGGCTTCCTCTTTCGAAAACGCGGGCGGTAACGGCTCCGAAGATAAAGCCGCCGACGTGGGCCAGGTACGCCACGCCACCAGTCTGAGCTTGCGCTACCTGGCCAGCGTTGAAGAGTTGGGTCAGGAACCAGAAGCCAATCAACAGTGCGGCCGGGATGAATGTGACTTTAATAAATACGAAGATCAGCAGAATCGAGCGAATGCGATCGCGAGGGTAGGTGATCAAAAACGCGCCCATGACGGCGGCAATCGCTCCACTCGCGCCCAGGTTTGGGACGGTTGAATGCGGGCTGGCTGCGACTTGAGCCAGCATGGCGACGATCCCGCCAACCAGATAGAAAACGAGGTAGCGTCCCCGTCCCATCGCGTCTTCAATTTCCGGGCCAAAGGCCCACAAGAAAATCATGTTGCCGATGATGTGCGACCAACTGGCGTGCATGAACATCGCTGTCAGAATCGTGATCCAGTTGTGCCCGGAAAAAATCTGGGCGGGAATCGCCGACCACTGGGTCACGAAGGCTTCGCCGCCCATCAGTTCGCGCGTAAACACGAAAGCGTTTGCCAGGATGATCAGGATTGTGACGACTGGGATGCGTGTGGGACGGCGGGATGCGTCACCTAAGGGGATCAGTCCTCCCATTTGGCTTCTCCTCTTTTTTCTCTTTTCGGTTTTGGGGCCGCTTTCGTGCCTTGCGGGTGAATAACTAGAGCGGACAAAAAATTCCCCAAGCGTGGAATCAGTTCCACGGCGCGTCATCGTCGCGGTTGAAGCGGTTCGCTACGCCGCCAGCGACGACGGGGGCGATAGGGTGTTCGTTGCCTTGCGCACAGCGAACGACATCATGACCCGGGCTACTCCGCTGAAGATCATGCTGACACCGACCAGGGTTCCGATTGCCCAGGCGGAACTCGACGGCCATTGCATGTAGATCATTACGCCCAGCAACAGGGAAACGATTCCATCCAGCAGTACCCAGGTCGATCCGTGGATTGGACGCATCTTCACAAACAGGACGACGTCGAGGATGCCTTCAATCACGAAGAGCGCTGCCAGCAGCAACGTCAGCGACACCACCCCGAGGACGGGATGCGCGACTACGTACACGCCAAAGCACAGATAGGCGATTCCAACGAGGAGCTTCCAGATCATGCTCCCGGCCCCGTGAACGCGGAAGGCGAGTACCAGATGGACTGCGCCGGCCAAGACAATCAGCCAGCCGACGGCCACGTTTACCGCGACTGCAGCCAGAAACGGCGAAGCGATCGCCGCCGCGCCGAAGAGGATAAGTAGAACTCCCCACAAAATGGAAACTCCCGAAGCGTGCCGGACCATCTCGAGCGGAGTGGTCTGTGCCATAAAGGCCTCCTTGCGAAACGGCCCAAGAGTACCTCAAAACACTGCATATGAAAAGGCGGTTTTAGGAGCCTGGCGCCGTCATTGATCTGACGTTATCCGCTTCGCGGATCAAGCCTTTTGCGCTTCGCGTTTCAGAGCGCGCTGCAGGGTTTGGTCGAGAGCCGATTTGGCGCTTTCATATTCCTGCTGCGAGATGCGGCCTTGCTTGTGCTCCACTTCGAGCTCGAAGATTTCTTCTTTCAAAGCTTCGAGCAGCATGGAGGAAGACCGGCGCGGAGCGGCGGGCTGTGGGCGAGATTCGCTGGCACGCAATTCGCGCCCCGATGGAATCTCCCCGGCGCCATAGTCTTCATCTTCTTCCAAAGACGGCAGGGAGCTTCCTTTGAGGCGAGCTGTACGGTTAGCGGCTTGTTGCCGCGAGGCTACGAAGACGCCGCCGATAATGAGAACGGCCGCGAATCCGCCGAGAATCCACCAGCGATATTTTTGCAGAGGATCGGGAGCGTCGATCGGCGGGCCCAAGCCGCCGCCGGGGCGGCTTTCGGGTTGCGCCGAGGGCGGAGCCTGGCTCGCGCTCTGCTGGCCCTCTTCGTCGGGGGGCGGCGCAAGAGAGCCCTCGCCGGAAAGCTTGAACGCCATGGGTTTTCCGAGTTGCGAATTCGAGGCCACTTCCACGTTGGCATCGGGCTGGCCGGGGAATGGAGCGACCTGGTAGCTGGTTCCCGGGGCGGCGGCGAATTGCATGGACTTGGGGATGATGGCGACAAAATGTTCCAGCGGATAAACGCTCTTGGGATCGATATTGGCGCTGCCCGTGTAGGGAACGGTGTAGACGACGCTGAAACGCGTCTCGCCGGGGCGCAGCGGGAACAGGAAAGCGTAGCGGCTCTTGGCGTTGTCCTCAGGAACGGGCGCCGAATTCACGGGTTGGCCGCCGGCCGTCATAGCCTGGCCTTCTGTAATGGTCGCGCCATCGGGTACGTAAAATTCCAGATTGTGCTCATTCATCTGGGTGCGCGGCGGCTTGGAATTGTTCATGACCGCGAAGGTGCGTTCCACCTGAAGCTGGCCTTGCCCGGCCTGAAATCGCATGATGTCGGCCACCACCTGAATGCCTTCGACTTTCTTGCCGACGTCATACACTTCGACTTCGACCGAAGTCGTTCCCGGAGGAGCCATGCGGTGATAAGTCACTTCCTGGTGGATCACGCGCACCAGATGCGGCCCGTCGGAATCAAGCTTGAAACTGAAATGCCCCTTGGCGTCGGTTTTGGTGCGGCCCGCTTCTTCCATGCCTTGACCCAGGCTGAGCAGGACGACGTCGTCGCCTGCGGCGGGCTTGCCGGTGGTGGAATTTTTGACGCTGCCGGTGAGGGTTTGAGCGGCGGCGAGTGTGGAGAGCAGAAGAGCGAAGCAAATAAGGAAGGTCGCCTCGCGCTTATTGCGACGCAAAATGCGCGTCGCGGCGCGGTGGCTCACACAGATCCTTCGCCCGGCAAAAAGCGCCTCTCTCAGGATGACAGTAGGGGAGTAGAGATCCCTCGACTGCGTGGACGCCTCGCTTCGCGAAGCATCCACTCCGCTCGGGATGACAAATCTTGTTTGGCTCAAAAGCTCAATTCCTTTCATGGTCTCGCTTTTCTGGGCGCCAATGCGGGCTTCGCTTCTAGGCGTGCGATTTCGGCCAGCAGCGTTGCGGCTTCGTCTTGTAACGACGCTTTCAGCGACTGGTAGTCGGACTCGGGCATTTTGCCGGCTTTGAATTCGAAATTCAGGTCGCGAAGATTTTCGTAGACGACGTCCTTGCGTTCGCGCAAGTAGGACGCGCGCGTTTTTTCCCGTCCAACCGAAAACGCAACCGGAGTGAATATATAAAACAGCGCAGCCGCGGTGACAAGCAGGCTGCAGGCCAGTTCGAAACTCATAAGTCAGTCTCCTTGCGCGCCTGATCGCGGAATTGTTCGAGTTCGGCGCCGCGTATGGGACGCAGGCCGTCAGCCAGCGCGGGCGCGGGACGATTCTTCCAGGCGCGAATCACCAGAACGACGATCGTGAGTCCCAGCGCCAGCGCGACGAAGGGAACGATCCAGGCCGTACGGTCGAAACCTTTGGTGGTCGGCGCGGCCAGCACGGTGGGACCATACTTCTGCACGAACGATTGTTCGACCAGGCTGTCGCTGTCGCCACGGCTGACCGCGGCCATCAATTCGTTGCGCATGCCATCGGAGTCGGGGCAGCCGACGTGATTGCATTCGAGAAGAATTTGACCGCAGCCGCAGACGCACATCATCTGATGGCCAAGTTCGTTGAAGCGCGTGGCCGGATCGCCGGCGCCAGCGAGGGCGAAGACGGCGAGACTGAGCACAAGCATTTGGACGAGTTTGCGATATCCGCTTCTCGCAAAGGCGGCGAGGAGTGGGGCGCGCGGCTTCGATGAATTCGAGAAACTGGACATCAATCTCCTGTGGCTACCGGTTCTGGCTGCGCTCTTCCCAGCCGCGCGGGCGCTGGGACGCGAACTGGAGCCGGAGCATTCGGGATCAACGCGAGCACGGTGCCGCCGAGGATGATCCAGACTCCCAGCCAGATCCACATCACTAACGGATTGAGATGCGCTTTCAGAATTGGACGTCCCGTGTCCTGGTTCAGACCTTCATAGACCACGTAAAGATCTTCATTGAGCGTGGAGCGAATGAACGGCATGGTTGAGGTTTGACGGCTCGCTTTGTAGAAGCGGCGCTCGGGAGTCAGCGTGTCGATCTGCTTGCCGCCTTTGAAGACATCGAGCACAGCCCACTCGCCCGCGTAATTGGGAAAATCTTCATCGGTATAAGACTTGCAGACGAGCGTGTAGCTGCCAATGGTCATCTTATCGCCGTAACCCATTTCCTGTTCTTTGTCCTGATTGAAGGCGGAGCCGGCGAGTCCAATAATGACGACCACCACGCCGAAGTGCACGATGTAGCCGCCGTAGCGCCGCGTGTTGCGATGTGTGAGTTGCACCATCGACGCGAACATGCCCTGGCCGGTGTGCCCGGCAATGACTCGGCTGCCGCGGTAATATTCGCTGGCAATGGTGAGCGTGACCAGCACCGAGAGCCCGATGGCCATCAGCGAATAGAAGTAGGCGACATCCTGCCAGGGGCGCAGGCCGAAGGGCGATCCCCAGGATTGAGGAGTGATCATGAGAAATGCCATGACGGCGACGGCGCCGACGACGGGCCACATGAAATTCCGCTTGAGGCTTTCGAAAGAAGTTTTGCGCCAGGCCAGAAGCGGGCCGACCGCGGTGAGAATCAGAAGCAGCAGCGCAACCGGAATGGCGACGCGATTATAAAAAGGCGCGCCGACGGTAACTTTGTTGCCTTGCACGAGTTCAGAAATCTTCGGGAACCACGTGCCCCAGAGCACGGTGAAACACAGCAGTACGAAGAGAAGATTGTTGAAGAGAAAACTCGACTCGCGAGAGATCAGCGATTCTAGTTTGTGCTCGCTGCGCAAATGGTCTTTGTTCTTGAAAAAGAAAAATACGAACACCGCAAACGTAATGGATAGAAACCACGCGAACCATGTGCCGATCGACGACTGCGCGAAGGCATGAACCGAGCTAATGATGCCGCTGCGAGTCAGGAACGTGCCGAGAATCGCGAGCCAGAATGTGGCGAAGACCAGCCACATGTTCCAGACCTTCAACATGCCGCGCTTCTCCTGCATCATGACCGAATGGAGAAACGCGGTGCCGACCAGCCATGGCATGAGCGATGCGTTTTCGACGGGATCCCATCCCCAGTATCCGCCCCAGCCGAGGACGGCATAGGCCCAGTGAGCTCCGAGAAAGATTCCGCAGGTGAGAAATCCCCAGGTGACCATGGTCCAGCGGCGGGTGATGTGAATCCATTTTTCGCCGGGATATTTCATGATCAGCGCGCCCAGCGCGAAGGCGAAGGGCACGGTGAATCCCACATAGCCCAGATAAAGCATAGGCGGGTGGATCACCATCTCCGGATATTGCAGCAGAGGATTCAAGCCGCTGCCGTCGGCGCGGAGGGGGCCTTCGAGCAGGCCAAAGGGATTCGCGGCTATATTCACGAGCGCGAGGAAAAAGATCTGCACCCCGGCAAGAACCACGGACGCATAAGCGAACAGGCGCGGATCGGTCTTGTAGCGCAGACGCAATACGAAGCCGTATGCCCCCAGCAAGAGAGACCAGAACAGCAGCGACCCTTCCTGGCCAGACCAGAGGACGGCGAACTTGTAAGGAGCGGGAAGGTCGCGGTTGCTGTGATGAAAAATGTAAGCGATGGTGAAATCGTCGCGGAAGGCTGAGACAACCAGGGCGATCGCCGCGAGCAGAACGCATCCGAAGACAACAATGCCGGCGCGGCGAGCAGTTTCGCCCAGGCGCTCGCACAACTTGTCGCCGGGGAAGAACAGCGCAAGCATTCCAACGCCGAACGAATAGATGCTCAACGCCAATGCGAGGAGCAAGGCAAAACTACCGATGAACGCCATGTGGGAGATCCCCAACGTATTTTTTCAGAAAGCGCGGGTCGAGGCAACCGGAACGAGCAAATGTGTCAGCCGCTAAAGGTCATAGCTGCGCTGGGACGCGTGCAATCCCCCACGAAACAGATTCTCTCGATAGCCTGAATCAGTTTTCTAGAGGAGTTCTTCCGGAGGACCGAATGAGCGCGGCCGCGGCCGTTCTCTTCGTTTGAAGCCTGCGCCGCAGCCCGGCTGCAAAGAGCGCGGCGGCCGGAATGCAGCCGCCGTGGGAGGAACTCTACGCTTAACTTCTAGGCGCTCTGCTGACGGTAGCGTTGGCGAATCTCACGCTCCGCGCTCAGCCAGTCTTCGGCCTCGTGTCCGGGTTCGAATCCGCGGCGCTCGGCGAGCAGGTACGCGAGCCGCCGGACTTCCTCTTCAATGCTGATCGGAACCAGGTTGGCTCGCGTGTCGTTCTTGACAATTTCTGGTTTTCCGGCAGGCTTTCTGGTCTCGGCTTTCTGGTTTTCCGCTCGCGGAGTCGTCACCGGAGCTTCTGCTAATCCGACACTTGTCTGAGGTGAGGAGGGAAAGCTTCCGGTGGTGACGGTTTCCTTTGCAGTGGTCGTGGTCTTTGGAGATTTTGCTCTGGCCATAAATCAGGTACTCCTTACATACTCCTAAATATAGGAATGATTTGGATTGTTGATATTGAACAACTCACAAGTTGCCCCGCGGGGGGCCAACCTGTTCTTAAATTTGTGCTAGATGCTTACCTCTACTATAGCGCGGAGTGGCTTGTGCATGGGAGTAAGTTGCATAAAAAAATGCGATGAGCGTCTGCTGAAATATTGACAGAGGACGAAGCGTGTTTGCGTAAAGTTTCACCCCAGAATTTCCTGCGCAAAGACGGACAACAGCAACGCCATTGTCCAAAAAAAAATAATGTCGCGGCATGTTTTATAATCAGACTGATTTCAGATGGCGCTATCGTCTAGGGGTTAGGACGGAAGATTCTCAATCTTCAAACCCGGGTTCGATTCCCGGTAGCGCTACCAACCCTGCCTAGCCCTTTCTCTCCTTTCTTCGCAGACAATTTATCTTCCTTCCTGGTTGTCTCAGGCGACTGTGGAATGGTTCCGTGTTGTCCGGACGCAACACCCAGATGAATTGCGTCACCGATCCCCCCTGATTACTAAAATTTGGTTACTAACGGGGGATACCGCCGTCACGGCCTCGAACGAGAATTCTCCTGGCATGTGCAAAGGATTGCACCGCGAGTCGTGACTGCACGCCTAAGTTCCACATTCCCGGACCCGTAGCGGCGGTTATCGCCGTGCTTCAAGGATAGGCAGCGCTGGAGCGTGGAAAACTGAGCTCCGACGGAGGGGTCAATCGATGAGGTTACTTCGCAGTGCAGGAATTTTTCTCTTTATTCTGGCCGTATTTTTAATGTGCGCGGGGGCTGCGTTTGCCGACTCGACCGTCGACATGCAACTGGTTGGCGTGGGTGGAAACAATGCTGGCGGCGTCTACACTTATCCCTACAACTTCTCGATCAATGGCGGGGCGCCGATCCCGCTGATCTGCGATACCTACGACAACGAAGTTACGATGGGCGAAACCTGGAAGGCACAGGTGGTTGGACTGCAAAGTGGAGATGGACTCTTCGGTGACCAGTTGATCGATTACCGAGCCGCGGCGCTGATTTTCAACAGCATTCTTAACGGTACCGTGAACGTGAATGTGGGTAACTTCGCGATCTGGGGTCTTTTCTCGAGCAACGCGCAGGGCTCTTCTTATTTTCAGTCGAGCGGCGCCGGTGCGCTCGAGCAGCAATACCTGGCTTGGGCGGGAAGCGCGCCCAACGGTGTATTCCGCGACTTTGTTCTTTACGTTCCAGTAGCTGGTACACAGTCGGCAAATGGCACGCCGCAGGAATATATTGCACACGTGGCCAGAGTCCCAGAGACAGTGCCAGAACCGGGATCGATGGTTCTGTTCGGCACGGGCATGATCTCGCTGGCGGGAGTAGTTCGCCGCAAGCTCAAGCGGCAAAGCTGAACTGCAGAAGAGCCAGTGCACACCCAAACTGCGCTTGAAAAAGCCGTTTACGACGGAGCGAACAGCTCTATCGGACGGCTTTTTTCTCTAGCCTCTGCTGCGCCATTCGCTGTCCCGTCGGTCTAGATTCGCATCCTTTCTGCCCAACATTTAATCTAAATGGGAAATTGACCGGTGAGGATTACTTATGGACTTGAGTGCTGGTAGGATCGCCTCCGCAGTTTTGTTTTCTTTTCTTTCCATCGCCGCTCTGCGAGCGGTTGATCAACAACCATTCCACGATGCGCCCGCGTCAGCGAAAGCTCAGAAAAATCCCTATGGGGGACAGACGGCTGCGGTCGCGGCCGGCAGGACGGTGTATGCGCGAAATTGTCTGGCTTGTCACGGCAAGACGGGACAGGGCACGGGCAACGTGCCATCGCTGGTGGATGGGAAACTGCAAGGAGTAAGCCAGGGCGAAATTTTCTGGTTCATCACCAAGGGAGACAAAGACAACGGAATGCCGTCGTGGGCGGCGTTGCCGGAGCAGGCGCGTTGGCAAGTGATCAGCTACGTGGAGGCGATGGCGTCGGGCAAGGCAGGTGCGGGAGCATCTTCAGCGCCGGCTGCCGAAGTCGCCGGGGCCAAGATTAAAGATCCTGCGCCGAATCCGCCTTTCACCGACTTTCGATATGAGAAGCCTGGGGTAACGCGCAAAATTACTGTGGAGGATCTACCAAAGCCCTATGTCACGGATTCCGCGCAGAATGGTCCGCAGGTAGTGGCGCGTCCAGAGAACGCCCGCCCAGTGGCGCCTGCGGGATTCAAAGTAGAACTCTACGCCTCCGGGCTCGACAATCCGCGACTACTTCGAACCGCTCCCAATGGCGACATTTTTCTGGCAGAGAGCGATCCCGGTCGCATTCGCGTGTTTCGTGGAATGACCTCGGACGGACAGCCGGAGCAACAGGCAGTATTTGCGAGCGGCCTGAAGCGGCCTTACGGAATTGCATTTTATCCTCCGGGTCCGGATCCGCAGTGGATTTATATCGGCGACACAAACGAGGTGATTCGTTTTCCCTACCACAATGGAGATTTGAAGGCGAGCGGTGATTCGCAGCATATCGCAGACTTGCCCTCAGGCGGAGGCCATTGGACGCGCTCGGTCGAATTTTCTCAAGATGGCAAGAAAATGCTTGTAGCAGTAGGTTCGGCTTCGAACGATGACGATGCCGACACGCATCCGGCAGAAAAAGATCGCGCCGACATTCTGGTGTGCGATCCGTCGAACTGCCAACTGCAGGTGTACGCCTATGGAATTCGCAACGCCGGCGGCGGGATCGCGATCGATCCGAAGACGGGCGAACTATGGTGCTCGGTGAACGAACGCGACGCGCTCGGTGACAATTTGGTCCCCGACTACATTACCCATGTGCGGGAGGGCGGATTCTACGGCTGGCCGTGGTGGTATATGGGCGCGCATCAGGATCCGCGGCAGCAAGGCAAGCATCCGGAGTTGCGAGACAAAGCGATTGTCCCCGACGTGCTATTGCAGCCGCACAATGCGTCTTTGGAGTTGACGTTCTATGAAGCCGACAAATTTCCTGCGGAATACCACGGAGACATTTTTGCTTCCGAGCATGGCTCGTGGAATAAGGCAGTGCGCGTGGGCTATGAAGTGATTCGTGTGCCTCTGCATCAGACCGGTCACGCTACGGGCGAGTATGAAGATTTCCTGACGGGATTCGTGCTGCCCGATGGGCATGTGTGGGGGCGTCCGGTAGGAATCACGGTTGCTCCGGATGGCTCGCTCTTGGTGAGCGACGATGGCTCGAACTCGATTTGGAGGGTGAGCTATACGGGGAAGTGAGCGAAGCTTTTCGCCACGGAGTCATGAGGAATTGTTGATTGCTGATTGTTGATTGCTGATTTGAAATGGCCGAGCGGTCATGTTGTTCTTGTTTTCTCCGTGGCTCCGTGCCTCGGTGGTAAAAGAGTTCAGTGAAAGTCGTGCGAGACAGTTTCGGCTTTTGAGACGAACAGCGGCAGCACGCGTTCGGCTTTGACGGAGATGACGTTGTCCTGATTTTGCAGGATGCCTTCCACAGCGAGGAAGCGTTCGCTGGTGAGCAGCAGCCGATTCTGATGAAACAAGTCGGGCGTCACGATAGCGTTGGCGACTCCGGTTTCATCTTCCAAACTTAAAAACACAAATCCTTTGGCAGTTCCCGGCCGCTGGCGGACGATAACGCAGCCGCCGATGCGGAGACGTTTGCCGCTGGGAATGTCGCGCAGTTCGCTGGCGCGGCGAATGCCCATAGCTGTGAGCCATTCACGGCGATAGGACATGGGATGGGGGCCGACAGTCAGTCCGGTGCCGCGGAAGTCGGCAACCAGGCGCTCTTCATGATTCATTCGCTGCAAGGGCGAAGGCGAGTCGGGCTCGGGCTGATTTTCAAGCAGCGGGCCAGAGGCGCGGACGGCGCGTTCGACCTGCCAGAGGGCATCGCGGCGGTGAAGCGAGTTGCGAGTCTCGAGTCCCGAGTCCCGAGTCAAATCGTTGTCATTCCGACCCCCGAGCGAATGCGAGGGGCGGAGGAATCTCGGTATTGACTCGCTTACGGGGTGCCGGCTACTGGCAACTGAGTTCAGCGCGCCAATTTCTGCCAGCGTGGTGAGTTCGTCTTTACGCAGTTCGGGAACGCGGCGGGTGAGGTCGTGAATGGATGCGAAAGGGGCGAGCAAGCGTTCGCGGAGCAGCGCCTGACCAGTTTCTTCGCGCAGACCACGGACATAGCGCAGGCCCATGCGTAGCGCGATATTCTTTCGCCCCTCCGGGGCTTTTTCATTTTCGGTATCTAACCCACGGCTTGCGCCGTGGGCTGCATTCTTTCGCCGCTCCGCGGCTGCACTTGAGGCGCCTTCCAGACTTATAACTTCTTTGCGAATGAGTTCTTGGTTCACGCTGTTTTGACCAACGACGAACGACCAACGACCAACGACTTCACTGGCAACCGGCAACTGGCAACCGGCAGCTGTTTCCAGCGTGCATTTCCATTCTGAACACCTCACATCCACTGGCAATACTTTCAATCCATGGCGTTGCGCATCTTTCACAATGGTCGCGGGAGAATAAAACCCCATGGGCTGGTTGTTGAGCAGGGCGGCGGTAAAGGCAGCGAGGTAGCGGCATTTCAAATACGCGCTGGCGTAGGCGAGCAGGGCGAAACTGGCGGCGTGCGATTCGGGAAATCCGTAGAGCGCGAACGAAGTGATAGAGAGAATAATTTCTTCCTGCGCTTTCGGGGAGATGCCGTTTTGCGTCATGCCGGCGCGCAGTTTAGCCTCAATCTCGCGCATGCGTGCCTGCGAACGTTTGAAACCCATGGCGCGGCGCAGGTCTTCGGCTTCGCCGCCTGAGAAATTAGCGGCGATCATGGCGATGCGCAACAGTTGTTCCTGAAAAAGCGGAACGCCCAGCGTGCGCTTGAGCACGGGTTCGAGCGAGGGATGCGGATAGGTGACCGCTTCGCGTCCCTGGCGGCGAAGGATAAAAGGATTCACCATCTGCCCGACGATTGGCCCAGGACGAATGATCGCGACCTGTACCACAATGTCGTAAAAACGCTTGGGAAGAAGGCGCGGCAGAGACGCCATTTGCGCGCGGCTTTCCACCTGGAACAATCCCACGGTGTCGGCTTGTTGCAATGCGGAATACACTTCCGGGTCGTCAGCGGGAAGATGCGCCAGATCGACTTCTTCGTGATAGTGGTCGTGAATCAATTCGATGGAATCTTTGAGCACCGCCATCATGCCGAGCCCGAGCAAATCGACTTTTACGATGCCCATGTCGGCGCAATCTTCCTTGTCCCACTGCACGACGACGCGGCCAGGCATGGAGGCGGGTTCGAGCGGAACGACGGAGTCAAGTTGTCCCTGGCAAATGACCATGCCGCCGGAATGCTGGCCGAGATGGCGCGGCATGTCCTGCACGGCAATGCAGAGTTCGTAATATTTGCGCAGGCGGGGATGGTTGAGGTCGAGCCCGGCGTCGCGAAAGCGGCGGTCGAGAGCGTCGTTTTCGTCGCGGAATTCCCAGGTGGCAACGGCGGCGGAAATTTTCTGCAGCGTTTCCGCATCGAAGCCCAGCGCCTTGCCCATTTCACGTGCCGCCATGCGGTTGCGATAGGTGATGACGTTGGCGGTCATGGCGGCCCCGCGCTCGCCGTATTTTTTGTAAAGATACTGGATTACTTTTTCGCGTTCGTCGCCGCTGGGCAGGTCGAGATCGATGTCGGGCCATTCGCCGCGCTCTTCGGAAAGAAAACGTTCGAAAAGTAATTCCATGCCGACGGCATCGACCGCCGTGATGCCGAGCGAGTAGCAGACGGCACTGTTGGCGGCCGATCCACGTCCCTGCACCAGAATATTTTGCTCGCGGCAGTAGCGGACGATATCCCAGACGATGAGGAAATATCCGGCGAGTTTGAGTTTTTCGATGAGCTTTAATTCTTTTTCAATCTGATGGCGAGCTTTGGATTGCATTTCTTGCGAGGCGCGGCCATAACGCTGGCGGAAACCATTCCACGACTGTTCGCGGAGAAACGAATTCATGGTCTCGCCTTCGGGTACGGGATAGCGCGGGAATTCGTAGCCGAGATCGTTAAGCGTGAATTCCAGGCGTGAGGAAAGTTCGAGTGTATTGGCGATCGCTTCAGGCAGGTCAGAGAAAAGTTGCTGCATTTCCTGCGGAGATTTCAGAAAACGCTCGGCGTTGCGAGTAAGCAGGCGTCCGGCGGTAGAAAGCGTGCGGTGATTGCGAATGGCGGTGAAGGCGTCGCAGAGTTGGCGGCCTTGAGAAATCGCATAGCACACTCCATTGGTGGCGAGCAGAGGAAGATG
The DNA here is from genome assembly GCA_963801885.1 of uncultured Acidobacteriaceae bacterium. Classification (GTDB taxonomy): domain Bacteria; phylum Acidobacteriota; class Terriglobia; order Terriglobales; family Acidobacteriaceae; genus Sulfotelmatobacter. Next base: position 222,294 of record CAWDGL010000003.1, on the reverse strand, counting down.
CAGCGAGCGGGCGATATCGATTGCAGCGCGATTGCGGGATTCTTCTTCGCGCTGGAAATGTCGTTGCAATTCGACATAGACATTCTTAGGGCCGAAGATGCCCATGAGTTGATCGACTTGGTGTCGAGCTTCGTCGATGCCGCCTTGTTGCAAGGCTGCAGCGAGCGGCCCTTCGGGTCCGCCGGTCAAGCAGATCAGGCCTTCCGCATGTTCTTGCAATTCTTCGGCGAAGACCGCGCCTTCGCCTTTTTTGGCGCGCAATTTCATTTTAGTGATCAGGCGGCAGAGATTCTGGTAGCCGACGCGAGAAGAGACGAAAAGCGGAAGGCGGAAAGATTTGTCGGCCTGTTTGTCATTCCATTTTTTATTTACGTTGTCATTCCGATTATTCGCTTTGTCATTCCGAGCGGAGCGAGGAATCTCTACCCTCTGCGCCATTTGATGGGCGTAGGGAGCATTCGACTCCGCAAGCGCTTCCCTTCGTGAAGCGCTTGCTCCGCTCAGGATGACAGAATGAGGAGTGGTGACAGAGTGTGAAGTGTCGATGACATGGGAAAGTGAGTCGCAGGTGACTTCTGCGCCGATGTGCGCTTTGATTTTTGCTTTCTTCGCGGCTAGATGAAAGCGCGGAGCGCCGTACACTCCATCGGTGTCGAGCAAAGCCATGGCGGGCATGCCGAGGTGGGCGCACACCCCGGCTAACTCCTCGGGCAGGGACGCGCCTTCGAGAAAGCTGAATGCAGAGCGGGCGTGAAGTTCGATGTACATCAGTTGCAAGTCGAAACAACTTGGCCACGGATCAGCACGGATTCACACGGATCGGAATCAATTTATTTTTGTATTGTTGCTTCGCATTTTTATCTGTGTTGATCCGTGAAATCCGTGGCAAAAATTCAGTCATACGTTCCTTCCACGAACCAGCCACCGGCGAGCAGGTCATGCACCAGGCGATAGAAAGAAATGGCTTCTCCGTTTCTTACTGCCAAGTCCCATTCGTCGCGGGACCAGGCTTCGCGCTCCCACCAGTCGCCGGAAGAGCGCCAGGGGCCGGCCTTCCAGAGCACCTCGCCCTGAACTTCTTTTTTCTTTGCGCAAGCCATGCGGACGGGTTGAGAATTTTCCACGGTTACATGAACGCGCAGCGGAGGACGGAAGCGGCGCAAAGCGGTGACTGCGGATTTTTCCGGCAGATCATAAGTTTTTTCACGCTCACTCTTGTGCAAAAGCTCGGTCACGAAACGCCGCATGCGAAATCCTTCAGGACGATGCGTGTCGAGCAGTTCCACCGCTCCCACATTGTTTTCGCCAACCATGCTGGCGATGCGGGCGAGGGTGAGCTCCAGTTTTTCCGGCTCCGGCGAAGGCGGCAGGAACAGGCCTCCCTGTGCGGAACGCGGACGCGCCGGTTCGGCAGTTAGATGAATTTTCAGAATGGGCGCGCCGGGAGGGTACGCGTTCAAATCCAATTGCAGCAGCTTGAGAAAAACTTTCGCGTCGAGCATGGGTTGGGGCAGGCGCAGGGTACGAAGAAATTGTTGATTGCTGATTGTTGATTGCTGATTGCGGGAAGAGAAGTTTTCCAGTTCCAGGGTGAGGCGTAGCTCTTGTGTGGCCAGGGCGCGGAAAGCGAGACGCGCGCAGAGTTGTTCAAGCAGCCGATTTAACAAAAAAGCTAATGGCTCAAGCAATACGATCGGATGCTCTAGTTCGACGGCTTCTTCGAATATCTGCGGCGCGTCTACTGGGACCAAAGTACGCACGGCGGCGCCACGCGCCAGTTGCTGCAAACGCAGACCTGCTTGTCCGAGACGTTCGCTTAATGCAATTTCTGGTAGTGTGGCCAAAGCCCGCAAATTGCGTATGCCCCAGCGGTTGAAGGTTTCGAGCAGGCTGTCGGCGGATTTTTTATGATCTGCATTTAGATGATCTCTTTCCAGAGGACCGGGAAATAAAACTTCCATCGGTAGAGATCCCAATCGTTCTGCTTCTTTGCCAGCGGGAATGACAGTGACGCCGGCAAAACCGCGAGCCGCGAGTACGGCGGAATCGGGATTGGAAGCGACGGCAACGTTGGCTGAGAGTCCGAGCTTGACGGCGCGGTTCGCGATAGCGCGAGAAATTTCCGGCAGCGATCCGAAAAGAGATTTCATCCCCGCCAGGTCGAGCAGGGCGGTGTCGCAGGCGGAGTCTTCCACACACGGGGAAAAAGATTGGGCGCAATCGAGTAAAGCGGCGTGCGCTGCGGATTCCTGCAGGGCAGATCGCGGGCGTAAAGCGAGTTCCGCGCATAGTTCGGCTTGGGCTTTGGTCATGCCGGGGGCGATACCCGCGGCCTTTTCATTGACTGCGATAATTTTTTCCAGCGGAGGCTTGCCTTCGAAGATGGCGACTGGTTGAGCCTGTAACTCCGGTTCAGCGCGCAGTGCGGCCGCCACGGGAAAATTCGGCACGTAAATGCAGGCAAACGGCATGGGCGGCGAGTCATTTAGTAATTGGGCAATTTGGTAATTGAGTAATTTGTTTCATCTTTTTATTTATCCGGCCCAGGCGGTTTTGGTTGCGAATGTGACGGAGTGCGCGGGTTTGCGGTCGAGTCGGGAGCGAATTAGTTCGGCATTGATATTCATGCCGGTTAGCAATTGCATATGAGGCGTGCCGGCAATTTGGAAATCATGGGTGGACTGTTCGCCTAGGCAAATTGTCTTTCGCTGCTCTGCGGCTAATCCTTCCCAATGTCCTGGTAGATTTCTTGGCGATCCTAATTTCAGCAGCAGGGAAGAGCAGCTTCCGGCAATGGGGTATTGCTCGATCGCCAGCAGGATCGTGGGTTTGTTCTCGACCGCGCGGCGGAAGCGAAACCATGTAGTCAGCGGAATGCGACGCGCCGCCTCTTGCGGAAGACCGGCGAGATCGAGAACAATCAGGCCGAAGCCTCCGCTTTCGAGAAGCAGATCGGTGGCTCGCAGAACTTGCTCCAGACGTTCTACTTGATTTTTGTTTTGGGTTTGAATTGAATCTTTGATTTTGTTTTCCTCTGCGTCCCTGTGCCTCCGTGGTGAGCGCTCTCTTTGTGGTGAGTCCTCGCCGCAACGCACCCACAACATGCGGTCCAGTTCCACGCCGGCCACGGCTGCGGAATAAGGATCGAGGGCGTCGCTGGCATCGATGACTACGCAGAATTCTCCCCGCCCAGTTGCGGCGGCAAGAGCGGCCAACATTAACGTGCTGCGTCCGGAGGACGCCGGACCGCAGATTTCGGTCAGGCATCCGCGCGGCAGTCCACCGGTCAGGGTGTCCAAGGCAGGAATGCCGCTGGAGACCATCTCGGGCGCAGGACGAATCTCTAGCCGGGAAGCGGGGGTAATAAGGGGAATTGCTGATTTTCGATTTTTAATTGTCGATTGAAGAACTCGCGTAATCAGAAGTTCGTTTGTATGAGGAGGTTTTTTAGAGTCGCTGAAGGGCGAATACACCTCAGGCTCGGACCGCTCATCAAAGACAAAAGGGCGGCCCAGGGCCGCCGAAGTGGAAACCACTGCGGAAGACATAAGATCCTCGGAAGATTTCAGGGAGCGCCGGGGCCTGTATCACTAATGGACCACGGAGGCGTATTCGCTTTTTATTCGCCTTTTTAAATTCTGCCCCCGGGGGCTGAGTTTGTCAAGTCCTCTATCTCATTACAGCAATCCGCAAATGCGCTCCTCGAACTGATGGCAATCTGTGACATGATAGGCGCATGAAGAAACAAGCGTCCGATCAGCAGTTTCATGACCGCCGGTATCAGGAGCGGAAGCGTGCCGAGGCGGCCAGGCAATCGGGAAAGAAGAAGAGCGTGCCCGAAAAAGCCAAACAAACCGCTGAGACCCCCGCTAAAGGAACTGCAAAAGATTAATTTCTGTTCGTTTTCCTAGCCTGTGTTATGCAGTCCGGCGGCGATTCCGTTAATCGTTGCACCAAGGGGATATTCAAGTTCCGAGCTTTTCTGTCCCTGCTGTTTACGGCGCAAGAGCTCAACCTGAATCAGGCTCATGGGGTCGACGTAAGGGTTGCGCAGGCGAATCGAGCGCGCCAGCACGCGATTGCGGCCCAACAATTCGCGCTGGCCGGTCACCCGCAGAATCATGCTGCGCGAGCGCAGAAACTCTTCTTCCAGCATGGAAAAGACGCGCTCGCGAAGCGTGGCATTCTTAACCAATCCGGAATAATCGCGCGCGATGCCGAGATCGGCTTTAGCCATCCCTAATTCCACGTTGCGCAGCAATTCCGAAAATACCGGGAAGCCGCGCGCAATCTGCCGCAGCAGTCGCTCGTGCCCACGACCGCGCTTGGCAAATTCTTCCAGCGCGCGGCCTACGCCGAACCATGCCGGCACGGCGTGGCGGCTCTGCATCCATCCAAAGACCCACGGGATGGCGCGCAAGTCTTCCAGTCTCCGTCCTTTGGCGCGACGCGCGGGCCGCGATCCAATACGCGCAGAATCCAGTTCATTCACGGGCGTGGCCTGCTCGAAATATTCAAGCACGTCGGGATTTTCGGCAATCTCACGACGGTAGACTCGGTATGCCTCCTGCGACATCTCTTCGACGGCTTCTTCCCAGCGGTCTGGATTGCGTGCCTCATGCCGGGTTAGAGTTTCTAAGCTTGCGGCGATCATCAGCTCCAGATTCCATTCCGCCAGCACGGGGTCCGCATATTTCCAGTTGAGAACCTCGCCCTGCTCCGTGATGCGAATCTGCCCGGAAAAACAGCCGGGTGGCTGCGCCAGAATGGCGGCGTGCGTGGGACCGCCTCCGCGTCCCACCGTGCCTCCGCGTCCGTGAAAGAGACGAAGTTTTACTCCATGTTCTTCTGCTGCCCGGTGCAATTCACGATGAGCTTTATAGAGCTCCCATGTGCTGGTAAGCATGCCGCCATCTTTGTTGGAATCGGAGTAGCCGAGCATAACTTCCTGCCAGCGGCCCCAGGACTCGAGCAGTGAGTCATACTCGGGATTGCCCCACAGCCGGCGCATGACCGCGCCCGCAGTGCGGAGTGACTCGATGGATTCGAACAGGGGAACGGGGATCAGGCCGGGATCGTTCACAGATCCGGCAACCTGCACCCCGGCAGCCGTCGCGAGATGGATGACAGCCAACACGTCGTTCTCCGATTCCGCGCCGCTGATGATGTAGTGGCGAATCGAATGGGCGGGATAAGTGCGTTTCAGTTCTGCGATCGCGCGGAAAGTGTCGAGCACCTCGCGGGTTTCTGGCGATAACGAATCCTCATTGAGCCCAGGTCCAAGTTCTTTCAGGGCATGAGCGTGCACGCGTGCATGCTGCCGGATGTCAAGCGTGTGCAGATGAAAGCCGAAGGTGCGAACTTTCCGCAGCAGGGAATCGACGTAAGTTTCCGATAGCCGTTCGCCGCGGTTCGAGCGCAAACTGTTTTGCACCAGCAGCAGGTCGTTGTTGAATTCTTTGGCGTTGAGGTAAGCCGCGGCCGAGCCTTCGGCTTTGCGGCTTTGCTGGAGCCGGTGATACATAAAGGAGAGGAAGCGGCGATAACTCTCTGTTGTGTTATGCGGTCCCCAAGCCAGGTGAACCCCGGGGATCGTGCGTTCATAATGCTGCAGCTGTGTAAGCAGCTCTTTCGAAACTCCGGTTTGCCGGCGCGACGAGCTGAGCCGGTCGCTGAGCGATTCCACGTCGTTAAGATATTCGCGAAGAATCAAAGCCCGAGCCATTTCCAGCGCGTCACGAATGCAATCTGGTTTCACCAGCGGATTGCCGTCCCGGTCTCCGCCGATCCAGGAACCGAATTGCACCAGATTCGGCAAAATGTTTTCGTCGAGCTCCAGACCGTAGACCTCGCGAAAAGATTCCACGACTTCCGCATAAATTTTTGGAAGCGCATCGAAGAGCGATAATCGGAAGTAACGCAGGCCCATGCGAATTTCGTCGTCGACTGTGGGCTTCGCCAGGCGCACTTCGTCCGTCTGCCACAGCGAAGTGACTTCCGCGCGAATGTTGTTTTCGCAGTCTTCCGCTTCTTCCGCGGTAAGCGGCAATCGATCGAGGCGTTCCAGTTGTTGCGCAATGCGCCTGCGCTTGAGCAGAACGGTCTGGCGCGCCACTTCGGTAGGATGCGCCGTGAACACTGGAATAATCGTGATCTGTCCCAGTGCCCCCGTGGCTTCCCCGGCTGTGATTCCGGCTTTTTGCATGCGCGATAACGTTCCACGAAACGAGCCGGGCAATGGAGGATGTTCGCTGTCCAATTTGCCCGCACGACGCCGGCGTTTGCGATGGTTGGTCTCCGCAAGATTGGTCAGTTCGAAATAAGCGGCGAAGGCCTTGGTGACCTGGTAAGCGCGCGATAAATCCATACGCGAGACGATTTCCTGCGCGCGCAGCATGAGGGCAGGCGAAGAAGCTTGATCGGAACTGCACTCCACACTTACACGACGCAGGTTTTCACGCCGTGCCGTCTCCCGATGCTCGATGAGAAGACGCCGCAATTCTTCCACCGATTCGAACAACTCCTGACCCGATTGCTCTACCAGCACGTTCCCGAGGATGGCGCCCAGCGAGCGAACGTCGCGGCGCAGCGGATTATCTTTCGAGGCTTCGTCGGAATGTGCTGTCAGTTCGGCGAGGCGCGCCTGCTGGTCTTCGGCCTTCCATAGCGGTTTGGATTTGCTTACGGTCATGAACGGGTCATCAGCGGGATGGTAGACAGCATAAACGACAGGGCAGGGGCGTGGGATGAAAAGAGTGAATGACGCGGAGCAGTTTCACCGCCGGGAGGCGATCGAGAATATTTATTTGGGAACTTTTACTTGGGCACTTCGAAACGGTAGCCTATGCCGCGCAGAGTTTTCAGATATTGCGGATGGCGGGGGTCGACTTCAATTTTTTCGCGCAACCGGCGAATATAAACGTCGATGGATCGTGGAGTGACGAAGGGAGTTTCTTTCCACACCGCGTCGAGCAGTTGATCGCGAGTCAGGACGCGCCCGCGATGCGTAGCCAGATATTCGAGCATGCGAAACTCGCGCACGGTGGTCAGAACGTTGCGTCCCTGCACCTGCACCGTCATGGACCCGATATCGATTTCCAGGTCGCCAAAGCGCAGGACTTCGGCGCCCGCAGTCTCCTGGGCCAATCCTCGCAACACGCTGCGAATGCGGGCAACCAGTTCTCGCGGACTGAATGGTTTCGTGATGTAGTCGTCGCCGCCCAGTTCTAATCCCTTGACGCGGTCGGCCTCTGCCGTCTTGGCAGTAAGAAAGATGATGGGGATCGACGCCAGAGACGGCGTTTGCCGAATGTGGCGGCACAATTCGAAGCCGTCGGTTCCCGGCAGCATCACATCCAGCAGAAATAAAGTCGGCATTTCACCGAGCGCCGCGGAAAGAAGGGTCGCGCCATTGACGAAGTTTTGCACTTCGAATCCACTCGCGCGCAAATTATGGGCAATCAGTCGAGCGATGTCGGCATCATCCTCCACTACAAAAATCAGTGGGCGCGACTCTCTGGTCACACTTTCGGCGTCGGTCCGCTCGTAAGAATCCAAGGGAGGCTGCATTTTTGCGGAGGACAGCAGGAAAGCTGGCTGAACTTCCCACATGACCCTCATCGAACTGTAGGGAGTAAATATTGCCAGAATGTGTAGGGAGTGTTAAAGAATGATGAATTTGCAGGGGAACAAAAAGGCCGTGGGGGTTTAGCACCTATCGATAGCAGCCCGAATTTGCATTTGTTCGGCCGATGTTTGGTGTCACGCTGACCGTAGCCGCTTTTCCGGCGGAGGGAAGGATTCTGCTGAGATGAAGTTGAAGGGGTCTCCCCTTGGCCTGTATATGGGGAGATCCCTCGCACGGCTGAAGTACGCCGCGCTTCGGGATGACTGCCTCGTAGAACCGGCAACCAGAACTGGGAACTGGGAACTGTCCCCTAGTTCGCCGCCTTCTTCTTCGGAACATGCCGCAGGCTGCGGCCTTCGATAAGGTTGTAAAGATCCTCAGCAAGGTTCGTCGTGTGGTCTCCGGCTCGTTCCAGAGCCTGAGCCATGAGAAGCACCTCGAAGCCGGTGGTGTCGCCCTGCGCCACCGTTTCTGCGAGATGCTTCTGAAACAGTGCGTGACAGGTGCGATCGATGTCTTTATCCATTTGCAACACTTGCCGGGCGCATTCCAAGTCAAGCGTGGAAAAACCTTTGTGAATCAAGTCGAGCATGTCGCGCAGCACCGCCGACATTTCCACCAACTGCCGCACGTCGGAAGCGGGCATCTTCGTGGTTCTGGATTGCGCGCGCATGGCCACACTCATGACTAAATCGCCAATCCGTTCGAGGTCGGTGGTCGACTTCAAGCTCGAAAGCAACTGGCGGGCTCGCGCTTCATTCACACGGGTGATGGCCGCGGGCATACGTTCGTCAATCTGCCGCTCAATCTGGTCGAGTTCTTTTTCGCAATCTTTGATGGCAAGAAACGCCATTTGCGAAGAGTGAGTCAGCAGGTCGCGGACGTTGAAGGCGGCATCGCGAGCGATAAGGCAAGCCTTTAAAGCAAGCCGAGTCAGGTCATCTGGGCCTCGCAGGCGAGGCTCGGACGCCGCCCGGGCAGGGCTCGGGTTCGGTTCGGTCTCCTCAGCTTCGAGATGGCGGGAGGCTGTTTTCCTGGGCATCAGAACAATATGAATCTTCGAGACGAATTAAGATTGAAACCGTTTCGTAACAGGGCGACTCGCCAGACGCCAGGAAGCAGTCTAGACCAGAAATGTGAAAGGATGGTTAACATTGCTTAAGACAGTACCCCCGAGTACATTGAATCCGCTGCACCAAAAGGGGCTGGACCAAAAAGGGGTGGAGGGCCTTTCGTGAACCTTGCTGACTATCTGCGCCGCCAATTCGCTTACGATGAGTGGGCAAATCGGGAAGTTTTGAACGCGATAAGAGCCTCTAACGGAGACAATCATCGCTCGCTGCAACTCATGTCTCATATTCTCGCCGCGGAGTTAGTCTGGCTGGAGCGTCTAAAGCAGCAGCCGCAAAGCGTGCCCGTGTGGCCCGAGCCCGACCTGGCGCAGTGCGAGGAGCAAGCCGCCAAAATGGGTGGGCAGTGGCTCGAATTTCTCGATCTCATCACCGCCGGCGACGTTTCCCAATCCATCTCTTATCGCAACAGCAAGGGGGAAGAGTGGACCAGCACAATTGTCGACGTGCTGACTCATGTGGTAATGCACTCGGCCTATCATCGCGGACAGATCGCCAGCCACATGCGCGCCAACGGCCAGACTCCCGCATATACCGACTTCATTCACGCCGTGCGCCAAGGACTGTTCACGTAAGGGGTCAAATCAACATAGAACGGATGGGGACCACGTGCTAGTTCCAAATAGCCGGCATTACATCCAGGAACTCACCACAGCTCGTCATTGATGCAATTCAGAAGGTAGTGAATGAGTCCAGAAGGAAATGACCCGATGTTGGAATGATTCGCACCTTGAGGAAGCTATGTTGCAGCATGGGGACGCGTTTATATCAAGTGCAGGACAGATTTAAGATGGTCCTTTAGCTGCACTCCAGCCGAGTTGAGGGATGCGTGGCGAGTGGGAGATGTAGGCCACCCGCCGTTTCAATCCCCGTCCCGTCCGGGCCGAGCGTTAACCGTAGGTGAGGTCGGTGCTCTGTCCGACTTCAATGATATAGCCGTCAGGATCGCGGATGTAGCAGCGTATCTCGCCGTATTTGGGAATCGGCTCCGTGATGAACTCCGCTCCTCGACTTTTCCACAATTTGTAACACGCTTGAATATCGGCAACGCGGAAATTCATAAAGCTGTTGATGTGATTCGGGTCCGGGGATTTCTTGAAGGACTGTCGAATTCCGTCTCGCCGTTCGACTATATCGTGAAGGCCGGGAAACCGGCCCGTCATAAAGAGTTTCCCGGGTGATACGCTGCGCGAAAAAATCTGCCAATCGTGTGTCGATTTTCCGCTGCCCGTTCGACTAATAAGTGGAGCTGAACCACGCACCCGGCGTTTTGCAACTTTTTGAGGCCCAACGCGGTTCAGGCTCTTATATAAAAGTAACGGCCCTGATGCAGCGTTCGCGCAACATTCAATACTCGATTCTCAATACTCGATACACAAGGAGAACACCATGCGCTTCATGATGATCATGTTTCCGAAAGAATACGAAAACGCAAAAGCTGGCTGGGCGCCCGACCTCAAAAGCATGGAGGCAATGGGCTTAGTACAACGAGGAACTAGGGAAAGCCGGCGTGCTGCTCGCGCTCGACGGGCTAACCCCGCCCGCGACGATGAGCGCGCGCGTCACCTTCAAAAACGGAAAATCGAAAGTGACCGACGGTCCGTTTACCGAAGCCAAGGAAGTGGTCGGCGGCTACTGGATCATCCAGGTGAAGTCGCGCGAAGAGGCGCTCGAATGGGCCTCGCGCATCCCCGGAAAGGATAACGAAATGGTCGAAGTGCGCCGGATGTTTGACATGACCGACTTCGATCCCGAAACCCAGGAGTACATCCAAAAGAAGTTCGGCGACGACGTAGCCGCTGAGATGCGGCAGTAGTAAAAACCTCTCAGGCGGACCGGCCGCCGCAGCCGCTCATAGGAGGTAGGGCACCAGGGCGGCGGTCTGTCGGGCATAGGTGGCGTACGTCTCCCCAAACTGCGAGCGCATCCACTTCTCCTCCATGCGGAGCTTGAGCCAGAGCGCGAGCAAGACGAGGACGAAAGCGATGAACCCGCGTACCTGGGAAATCGCAATCGCCATGCCAAGAAACCCGGTCAGAATGCCGGTATAGATTGGGTGACGCACCACGGCATAGGGACCGGTGGTGATCAGCTCGTGGCCCTGCTTGATGGTGACGGAGCTGCTCCAGTTGCGACCGAGGTGCTCGCGCGCCCAGACGGCGAAGAGAAGGCCGGCGACGGTGATGGCGGCTCCCAGCCAGAATGGCCAATAACCAGACGGCCAGAGCTGCACGTAAAGCCAGCGCAGTGGGATGCGAGGTATCGAGAGTAAAGCGATCGCGATCAGGAAGATGAGGGCGCGGAGGATGCCAGAGGCTGCGGGCTCGAGACGCTGATTCGCTTTGGTATCCGCAGCTTTGACCCGCCAGTAGAGAACAAAAACGATCCACACCACAGTAAAGAAAGATTTGTAGAACCAAAGCATGCGGACCTCCAAGCGCTAAAAGTACCACGTAGGAAAGCTAACAAAAATGAAGTAGCCGTCAATTTTCTCCGTGCGCGACGACTATTAAGATGAACGGTTGAGAGGTGGAGGATTTGCGCCCAAGGCCTCAAACTCTCATAAGCACTGCTGCCTAAAAGAGAATCAGGAACGATCAAAATGAGAAATGTAATCTACGCAATCAACCTTACCCTGGATGGCTGCTGCGACCACACCAAATTCAATCCCGATGAAGAAGTACTTGAACATTACACGCACCTCATCCGAGATGTTGGCCTGTTCGTCTATGGTCGTAAAACCTACCAATTGATGGTTCCTTATTGGCCTGATATCGCAAAAAGCCAGTCCGAGACTAAAGCGGATATCGAATTTGCTCAAGTCTTTGTCTCCAAGATGAAGGTTGTTTTTTCCCGATCATTAGCCACTGCTGAAGACAAGAATACGAGAATTGTTCGCACGAACCTTCGTGACGAGATACTTAAATTGAAGCAAGAACCAGGCAAAGATATTTTGGTTGGCGGGGTAGATATTCCTTCACAGCTTATAGAGCTTGGTCTGGTTGACGAATATCGTTTTGTCGTTGCTCCAATCTTTGTAGGAGAGGGGAGACGGTTGTTGGAAGGTGTTAGCCTGCGGGAGAGATTACGACTGAAACTTGCTGAGTCCAAGATTTTTAAATCAGGGTCTGTTGCGCTTCGCTACTTGAAACAATGACAGAAAATCTGCGACAGCTGTGCCGCTGGTTCACACCTCAAGAGGAAGAACGAGGAGAGGACAGTGAAATACCTCTGTTTGGGATACCTCGAGCCAGGGAAAATCGAAGCGATGACCGAGGACGAGCGAAACGCAATGCTCGACGATTGCTTTGAGTACAACGACCATCTGCGCGCCAATGGACATCTTGTTGCCGAACTACCTCTTCAGCCTCCGGAGACCGCGTTGACCCTGTACTGGAAAAATGGCAAAGTCGCGACCACCGACGGCCCCTATGCGGAAACCAAGGAACAGGTCGGCGGCATTCAGATCCTTGAGGCGCGAGACCTCAATCACGCCGTTCAGCTTGTCTCACAGCTTCCAGGCTTTAAGTATGGACTGGGACCGGTTGAGATACGGCCGGTTGCAGATATAAACGAAATGATCAAGGAAAGCGAGCATCGTCGCCGGCCCCGAGAATCTCAACAATCCATCCCCAGGATAACTTTCTAAAGTCGAGCGAAGTCCTTCCTTAAGGACTTGTTGTACCGCTGGAGCTTAGTTCAATGGCGCACATCACTGGACCCTCGAACTGTTGCGGTGTCGCGCAAGAGAATGACATCGGAGACAGAACTAAAACGCAGGAGGGCGAGAGACTTGCCGTCGGGGGACCAACGGAAATCCTGAATCTGTTCGGAATCATTGAAGTTCGTCAGCTTTCGCCCTTTTGATCCGTCCAGAGGCTGCATCCAAATATTGTCCACCCCCCTGTCCTCAATGACGAAGTCAATAGATTTGCCGTCAGGAGAAAAGTGGAATCCGGCGCTGTCGGGCGGTCCCTGAGAACGAAATACCGCTTTCAGTGTGGAATCGAGGTCGAGGTTTCGCACGCCGGAATCCAGACTGTCGAGCACGATCCGGTTGGAGTAGGTCTTCGTTTCAGGATTCAGCACTTCGGTAAATATCGCGATCCCCTTGCCATCCGGGAAAGGTGTAGCCTGAACCGTGAGCGAATTGGGTGGATTCGCTCCCGGCACGAGTTCAGGCTTGCCGCCGCTGGCAGGGACTCGCAAGACGCCGTTTGTAAATTGTTCGGTGTAATACAGCCACTTCCCATCCGGTGAGCATCCCCAGAAGCTGCCGAAGTCCCCGGAGCTCAGCGGCATCGGATCGGAGCCGTCGGGATTTGCCCGCCAGAGTCGGTTGCCGCTGCCTTCGCCGTGAACCATCCAGTTCAAAGCAATCCAACGGTCGTTGTCGCACGATACGGGGGCGCTGATCCAGGCCGTCGGATCGCTCAGAATGGTGACCGCGTGGGTGCCGTCGGTGTGCTGCCGGACCAGGTGATCGCCATGCGAGATCAGCAATTGTCCATCCCCGGTCCAGGAGAAGCTCGGCAGGTTTTCACGGGCCGCGATGCCGGGCACGGGCGTGAGGGGTCCGGCCCCGTTGGGCGGCATAAGAGCGATCTGGGTGGAAGTCTCCTTCTGCACAGTTGCCAGCGTGTGGCCATCGCCTGCAACCGATAGAGAGTTGTGGTCGGTCAGGTCGGTCGTAACGGAGCGGAACGTGCCCTCCGGGTAGGAGAACAGCCCGATCTGCCCCTTGACCGACAGATGCTCTCCGCGGGGCACATAGTTGACAAAGATTCCGCGTCCATCCGGCGCCCAGGCATTGCCCAAAATGATTTTGTCGGTGGGCGCGACGAAGGCTTCCATACTCCCGCGCGCGAAATCAAAGAATCGAATCTGGCTGAGCGATTTGCTGTTCAACGTCAACGACGAAAACGCCACGCGTTTGCCATCGGGAGACCAGGAAAGTTCGGCGGCCGGGCCCCCTGGGTCAGCTTCGATATTCAGCACTTTCTCGTTTCCGCCGTCGGCGTCGGCTTCCAGCAAGCGCCACTTGTTCAATTCGGGGTCGTTGTAGCGGGAATACACGATGCTCTTGCCGTCCGGCGAAAACACAGGGCCGCCATCGACATCCTTGGCAAGCAAAGTGGGGGAACCACCGAGAAGCGGAGCCCGGAAAAGATTAAACGCCGATGGGCCGCCCGCCGTCTCCCGGAAATAGAAAGAGTTGCCGTCCGGAGAGAAGACGAGCGAAGCGAACGATTGCCCCGATGCCGCCAGCACTTGCGTGTCACTGCCGGTGGGAATGTTTCGCAGCCACAGACTTTCGTTGCCGTTGTCGGATTGCACGCTCAACAGAAACCTGCCGTCCGGGGAAATAGCGGCGATCAGCACTTTGCCGGTGCTGGTTAACTGGGTGATGGAAAAATTCTGAAAGGGAGCGGCGGCCGGACGTCGCACCAGGGTGTATATCCCATAAACAGCGGCGACCGTGATCAGCAGTCCGGCCAACACAGCGGCCCCGGCCGCGGTCTTGTGCCTCCCGGCGGCGGCAACGGCAGACGACGATGCTCCGGAGAGCGTCGATGCGGGAGCGGCCGAACTCGCGGCTCCTGACAGCTGTCCGGCGGATGCAGCTCCTACAGGCCCCGCCGCCGCTCCGGACGACGTCGACGATCCACCGTCCGGGGCGATCACATGCCCACTCGAATCCAGATCGCGCTTCACGCGCTGCAGGTCCGTCCCCATCTCGGCGGCCTGCTGGTAACGAAGACTGCGATCCTTTTCGAGCGCCTTGTTGGTAACTTCTTCCAACCGGGGAGGCAGATCGGGGTTCAAACGAACCGGCGCGACCGGGGATTTGTGGAGAATTGCGTCGAAGATCGCGGCCGAGGTCTCGCCGCGGAACGGCAGCGTTCCCGTGGACATTTCATAAAGCACCGCGCCGAACGAAAAAAGATCGGTGCGATGGTCCAATTCCTTTCCCAGCGCCTGTTCGGGCGACATATACGCGACCGTTCCCAGCGTGGTGCCCGGACTCGTGAGGTGCTGGTCGATGCCTTCGGCCGTAGCCTGCAGTCCACCAAGTTGAGAAGGTTCGACATGGTCCGCATTCACCTTCGCCAGCCCGAAGTCGAGCACCTTCGCGTGCCCTCGTTTGGTGACAAAGATGTTGGCGGGCTTGATATCGCGATGCACGATTGCTGCAGCATGCGCCGCATCGAGCGCATCCGCTATTTCGATGCCCAGCCGCAGAATCTCGTCAATCTCCATCGCCCGCCCGCCGATCCTGTGTTTCAGGGTCGCACCTTCGAGGAACTCCATTGCGATGAACGCATGCCCACTCTCGTCGCCAATGTCGTAAATCGTGCAGATGTTGGGATGATTGAGGGCGGAGGCGGCCTGCGCCTCACGCCTGAATCGTGCCAGCGACTGGGCATCTCCGGCCACTTCATCCGGCAAAAATTTGAGCGCGACGAAGCGGCGCAGTCGGGTGTCCTCAGCTTTGTAGACGACGCCCATGCCGCCGCCGCCCAGCTTTTCCAGAACACGGTAGTGCGAAATTGTTTGGCCGATCATTTGTGCCGCAGACACTTGAAGGTGGCCGTATGTTAGGACGCTACTGGTGAGGAAGTCAAAGCGCTACTCTGTTCAAAGCGGATCGGTGGTGGTTTGTGGCCACCCGGAGGTAATTCCATGAATCGTCGGCCAACCGGGCGGTCGCGCGTGGCGGTGATATCCACTTGGCATCGAAACTCGGAATCGTCACAGAGAGCAGGCACTCATCTCGACGCCGAGTACAAGCAGGAAACCAGACAGCGAGCGCAACAGCCGGCGTGCAGTTCCATGATCACGCGATCATTCTTTTTTGCTCTCACTCTTGCTCGTCTCCGCCGGCGTCGGAAACCGTTCTTGAATCCACGCTTCCCAGCGCGGCGTCTCGCGGGCGACCGTCCCGGCCGCCTGATCGCCGTAGAGGTAGAAATTTAGCGTGACCATGCTCTGCCCGCCGAAGCTGACGGCACCAAGCACGGCGGTGCCCGGCCCCGGCTTGTCGAGCCGCAACAGCGCGTTGTACGGACTCTGGCTAAGGTGCTCCACTACGCCGCCGACCTCTGGGACGCCCGCCGGGGAATTCCAGCGCTGTCCCACGCTCACGCCTTTCAGACCCAATGCCGCGGTCAGCGTTTCCCAGGCCTGCGCTTCGGTTCCCGCGGCGGGGGCCATGAACTGCATCATCGCGGAGCGTTGGCCGCGGAAGTGCGTGAGATAGATTTTCAGGATGCGGAAGAAAGCAGGCCAGCCGGATTCGGTGCCTTCCAACTGGTTGTCCCAGTCGTCCGTGTCGGCGAAGAGGCTATGCACGATGCGGACGACGCAGGTGCCTCCCGCTCGCGCCTCGACGCTCCACTCGTCTGCGATGGGCGGCGACCCGCCCCAGCCCTCGCCTTGGGCGGCAAACCTCCGCGGCGGATCCCACGCCGTCAGGACGGAACGGGATTCCATGCCCGGGCCAAAGTTCAACGTCACCGCAACGGGCTTCCCGTCGCGCTGCTCGAACTCAGTGGGCACGAACCAGGACGAAATACCCGGCCCCGTGGCGATGGCCTGCCAGACTTCCTCCGGCGTGCCGGGGACCTCGATTTCGACCTGGACTGAACGCCGTCCGGATGGTTCTTTCTTCAGGCTCATGATGGCTCCTTGGGATCTGACTTAGGACGATCGGACTTGGGACGATCGGATTCGGGATGCTCGAGCTTGGAATCGGATTTCTGCGGCAGTGGATGCGCCACGACTACCAGCCGATGCGCGCGGCCGCCGGGGGCGGAGGCATCGTGGTACTTCGAAACTAGTTTCGCGATGGCCTCGGCGAGTTCATTGCTGAAAGCTGCCCGGTCCGCTGGCGAACGGAAGCGAATCTCGGTATCCACCGCCAAAGTCGCCAGGCGTTTGCCGGTCTCTTTCGCGCGGCGAACCAGATCGCCCACCTCGCGGACTACCCGTGCGCCCAGCGCGATGAGATAGCTCGCGGACAGGCGATCGATTTGCCGATTCGGATCCGCAGCGACCGGACCCAGGGCGCTCGGCGAAACCACATAAGAAGCGGCCGTCGCCACCAGCAGCCGTTCCGTCAGCCCGCCCCACTTGCGTTCCTCGGCCAGCCGCACCAGGCCGTGCGCCTCTAACCCGTGCAGGTAGTAGTTGACTTTCTGCCGAGTCAAGCCCACCCGCGAGGCCAAGGTCGCCGCCGAGGCGGGCACCACGAGCTCGGAGAGGAGACGCCCCCGCACGGGCTCCAAAGCCGCCGCAGCCGCTGCCGGATCATCGATGACTTGCAGGTCGAGCACGAGGAGACGGTACCATTGACAACTTTTATTGTCAAGCAGTGCTTTTCTTGCAAATTTGAGTGCTCTTTACTACGTACGTGCAGAGCCGGCGTCGTCCCGCGCAATTCTCGGTTGCGAGTAGGGATGCTCGACTGCGCCGCTGCGACGCCTCGCTTGGCCAGCCGCTCAGCGTGACTGTGCGACTTTGACCCCGGGCTACAGGGCGCTTTTTGAATGACAATTTAGTTCTGGGATTTCTGGGCTTCTTGCAGTAAAGGACGGAGCGAATCAACGGAGACTCCGATGGTGCCTCCGGAAAATCCGTCCATGTAAGCGGAGTTGACGCCGATGACCTCGCCTCGTGTGTTGAAGACGGGCCCGCCGCTTCCACCGTGAGCGGTGGGCGCATCGTAGATTAGTTTTTCTCCGACGACATCGCCAAGATGTCCGCACGTGGTAGAGGGACGAATGAGAGACAACGCGGCCAACTCGCTGGCTGCGCTGATGTCGTTATGGCGGTACGCCAGACGCTCGTAAATGCCGCTGGGGGATTTCGCCACCATGCCGGCAATCCCCATGGGATAGCCAATCACGGTGACCAGTTGCCCAGGAGCGCCGGCGGATTTTGCCAGCGGAAGTATGGGCAGGGAACGGACGGCGGCCACATCTTCCACATGCAGGATGGCCAAATCGGAAGTCTTCGAGACCGACGCGGGCGACAAGGTTACCGGTGTAGGCGAACCCGGAAAAAACACGACCAGGCTCTCGATCATCGCCGTCGCTCCCTGATCGATGAACTTCTCGGCTTCGGAGTCTTCATACCAGGGTTCGGCGACATGGCGGTTGGTGGCCATCAGGCCATTGCCGACCAGAAATCCCGTACCCGAAACGCGGGCGCGAACTAAAGGTGGCTGGTTGGCGAAGCCGACCTGGTAGACGCCATAAATGTAGCCGATGGAATTGCGATAGCGGTTGAGCACGACCGCCGGCATGGCTTGGTCTTGCTGCAATTGCTCAACCTCAGCGCTCAGCTCATGAACCTGTTTTTGCAGCGTGGGATCGCCGGCCGGTGGCGCCAGCGAAGCCGTGGGCGAATAGTAATGGACCATGGCGAAGGTTCCCAGAAGCAGGACGACTCCGAGCACCGTTTGCACCGTCTGCTGCCAACTATCGCTGACGATGCTCGATTCCTGCGCTGGCGCTGGCGAAGCCGGAGGCTGATTGGTCTGAGATTCGGCCATAAACTCGACGGGGTCCTCAAACTTCTATGCCAAGTCGCTTTCGTTGCAGCTATTTACGGCATCTACACCGGAATAGCGGAAGACTTGGAGTGCTTATCTTCCTCGGTCTGGGCGGGGTTTACTACGGTACCGAAGATGATGTCCGGGCGATATCTAAGCCTCGAATCGGTAGTCTAATTTTATTCCTCTACGAGGCCGTCATCCCGAAACGCGGCGCACTTCAGCCGCGTGAGGGATCTCCCATAGAGACGAATCGAAGGGATGAAACTACGATCGCCGGAATTGCGACCGACCCACTTGCCTTGGGCTATTGGGTCTTGATCCCCAGGCGCTTGGACATGGCTTCGTAGAGGAAGCCTTGACCGGGCCGATAAGGTTGCACCCATTCGCCATCGATGACGAATTGCGGGATGGCTCGTTTTCCAGTGCGCTGGATGATTTCGTCGACAGCGCCGGGAGTGGTTTCAACGTCGATTTCTTTGTAAGGGATGTTGTGCTTGGCGAGGAACCGCTTCGCTTCGCGGCAGTCGGGGCACCACGCGGCCGAATAGACAGTGACATCCATAGCTATAGTTTATGCCACTGATTCAGCTTGAGCGGCAATTGATTTCACACATGCTCCAGTTGCGGCTGCGTGAGTTCGTTGGTCACGTTGCCGGTGTTGAGTGTGGACGCCGGTTCAAAGAGCATGATCCAGCATTCTTCTTCGGCAACAGGCCGATGTTCGACTCCGCGCGGCACAATAATAAATTCGCCGTTCTCGATCCATTCCTGCCGTTCGCGCCCATCGGCATCTTTGAACTCCATACGAAAGCGGCCTTTCACGACGAGAAACATTTCGTCTTCGTGGTCGTGATGATGCCAAACAAATTCAGTATTGGCTTTGACCAGCTTGACCATTTGGCCGTTGAGTTCGCCTGCGATATGCGGTTTGTAGTATTCAGAAATCTTCGAAAACTTTTCGGCAACGTTGACTTTGTGCATAGCAACTCCCAAAAAATAAAACCTGGTACTGCGACGGCGCTATTCTTCTACCACGCGGTCATTCCGAAGTGCGGCGTACTTCAGCCGCGCGAGGGATCTCCCAATAATACGGCCCGGGGGTTCCGCGTGAAAAACGGCTGCACTCAAAGCCTGCCCTGAACTTGTCAAAAAGACGCCCAGAACCAGGGTGCCCCATTTCTCGCGCCCTTTGCGAGAAGTGGGGCCTTTATCGGCCGAAAAATTCAAATTGCGCCACCACCCGGGGTCCGCAACTATGCGCCGGCCCGCCGACTCCGTATGTGGTATATCAAATACCCCACAATGGCGAGATTGATCACCAACACGCCAACTTTCACCGCGCTCGGATGCCGGTATATTTCATAAATCTCCACCGGAACCAGGCTGCCCGTAATAATTACCGTCAGCCATTCTCCCCAGCGTTTCCGCAGCCACAAACCAGTTCCTTCCGCCAAAAACAATCCAGCATAGAGAAAACTTCCCAACCCCAGCTTCTTGATCTGTCCCGGCTGCAGATGGGCCGCCTTCGCCAGCGCCGCATCCACAAACCGATTTCCCGGATCGAGTCTTAACGCTTCCGCCCAGTGTTCCGCCGTCGCACCAATATCTTTGTGCAGTAACTTAAACGCTCCCACTCCCAGCGCGATCAGCGTCGCGCATTTGACAAACTTGAATACCGCAATCAACCGCAAAAGCGTTTCATCATTTTTCATGCATTACCCGGCACAGTCGCGGTTGGACACGAAACCGAGCCCGAGGGTTGGCAACAATCCAATAAAAAGCGCGAGCTAGAACCACGTAGCCCCGGACGCATTCGTCCGGAGGCATTCGCGCGAAATCGTAAAGCAACCGACGAGAAGGAACAAGAAGGTATCTGGCCAGAAATATCGCGGACTGCTTTATCCCCGTCCTGCATCCGACAGTAAAATGTTTCCACCCCGCATGCGTGCTCTCGTCTTCACGCTCGTCCTTGTCTGCACCGCAGCGGCCCAATCCGTTCCCGTTCCCACTATCGTCGTCACCGACGAAAACGGAGTCGCCGTTCCCTCCGCCCGCGTCTCCATCCAATTGCCGCCTCTGCCCGCCATCCACTGTCAAACCGATTTCACCGGACGCTGCCCGTTCCCCTCACTTCCCGCTGGAACTTATCTTCTGCGCGTCGAAAAAGAAGGCTTCTACGAACTAGCCGAGCCAATCCAAATTAATCTCAACGCCAGTGTTGAAGTCTCCATCTCCCACCAGCAGGAAGTTCGCGAGACCGTCGACGTCCACGAATCTCCTCCCATCATCGATCTCGCGCAAGTCGCCTCGCAGGAAACCATCAGCGGCCTCGACGTGATCAACATCGTCTACCCCGCTACCAATGACTACCGCAACGTCCTCAATTTCATCCCCGGCGTGGTCCAGGATCAATCCGGTCAACCTCACGTCGCCGGAGCTGAAACCTACCAGACCGAAACTCTTCTCGACGGCTTCAACGTCACCCAACCCGCCAATGGTCAGCTACTCGTTCGCGTCAGCACCGATGCTTTTCGCAACATTCAGGTCGAACCTTCCCGCGAGCCCGCCGAAGCGGGCAAAGGATCAGGCGGCGTTCTCAGCCTCAACACCGGCATCGGCGACGATCACTTTCGTTTTCTCGCCACCGACTTCATCCCGTCGATTCAAGACAAGCATGGATTGCGCTTCGACCAATTTCTCCCGCGCTTCACCTTCTCCGGTCCGATCGAAAAGAGAAAGATATGGTTCTATAACGCCTTCGACGGCGAATACGACAACGTCATCTACACCGAGCTTCCCGTCGGCGCCGACAACGACCACATCCTGCGCCTCGGCAATCTATCCAAAGTTCAAACCAACCTCACCAGCCGCAACATCCTCACCACCAGTTTTCTCGTGAACGATCTTCACGATCAGTACGCCTATCTCTCGCCACAAAGCCCGCAACTGTCAAATCCCAAAGATGTGGAATCCGCTTACGTCGCCAGCGTCAAAGATCAGCACTACTTCGCCGGCGGCCAGCTTCTCGAAACCGGACTTGCCTTCGATCAATACAACCTGCAACTCACTCCCTACGGCACGCTGCCATATTTCGTGAATCCTACAACCGCAGGCGGCAGCTACTATCTCGGCGACGAAACTCATGCCCGGCGCCTGCAGGCTCTCTCCAATTTATTTCTCCCACCCCGCCAGTGGCACGGCCGCCATGACTTAAAAGTCGGCGTCGATCTCGACCGGCTTTCCTACGATGCGGAATTCGCCCGTCAGCCGATCTCATTCCTAAGTGGCAACAACACCCTCGCCTCGCCCGACCTCTGCCTCACCGCTCCGCAAACCGCAACCTTCCCCTGCACTCGCTATTCCACCTTCAGCCCTGCCCCGCTGCACGAACAATACAACGCCGAAGCCAGCGCCTACGCAGAAGATCGCTGGCTCCTCACCGATCGCCTGCTGATCGCTCCCGGCATCCGCTTCGACTGGGACGAAATTATTCGCCACGCCGTTTTTTCCCCGCGCCTCGCCGGAACCTACGTTCTCGACAACTCGGGCGACACGAAATTTTCGGCCGGAATCGGCATCGTCTACGACGCAACTCCCATCTTCTTAATCGCTCGCCCCTACGCCGGCACGCGCGAAGATATTTTCTACTCCGTCCCCAACCCCACCTGCACCGCGAACTGCATCACCACCACCGGCCCCATCGAAACTTCGTTCACCGTCAACGACAGCACGCTGCAATTTCCCCGCTTCATCAATTGGAGCCTCGCTCTGGAAAAGAAACTCCCCGCCGCAATTTATCTGAAAGCCGAATTCCTCGATCGCCACGGCGCCCGCGGATTTGTCTACAACACTCCCAACGATTCTCCCGGCGGCGACTACGTTCTTCAGAACAGTCGCGACGATCATTACCAGGCCCTCCAATTCACTCTTCGCCACAACTTCCGCGAAACCTACATGATCATGGGTTCCTACACTCGCTCCAGCGCCCGCTCCAATCAAGTCCTCGACTTCAATGTCGACAGTCCCATCCTCAGCCCGCAGCAACCCGGCCCGTATCCCTGGGATACTCCGAACCGTTTTCTCTCCTGGGGATATTTTCCTCTGTTCAAACTTCCAATAGTCCATCAACTCGAAGTCGCCTACTCCGCAGAAGCCCGCACCGGATTCCCATACAATCTTTTCACCGATCAGCAACAACTCATCGGCCCGCCCGGCGCACAACGTTTCCCCCAATATTTTTCTCTCAACCTCCAACTCGAAAAACGCTTTCACCTTTTCGGATACTATCTAGCGCTGCGCGGCGGCTTCGACAACATCACCGGCCGCTGCAATCCCTACGTAGTCGACAACATCCTCGATCCCCTCACCCACCCCCAACCCACCTTCACCGCCTGCGAAGGCCGCGCCTTCACCTCCAGAATCCGGCTCCTGGGCAGAAAGTGACCGCACGCCGCGAGGCAGAGATTCTTTCGTAAAGAAAATGTTTTCGTAAAGAAAAATTTGTCATTCGGAGCGAAGTCGAGGAACCTGCTTTCCCCTCCCGCGTCACGACCTCCGCCCCTATCGCCCCGCGATATAATGAAATTAACGCATCGGATCCCCGCTCAACGTCATCAGAAATACTTGGAGGACAAATCATGGCTCACGAACTACCAGCACTCCCCTACGCGTACGACGCGCTAGAACCGATCATCGATAAGCAGACGATGACCCTGCATCACGATATGCATCACGGCGCCTACGTGAAAAATCTGAACGCCGCCATCGAGAAGCATCCCGACCTGGCTAATAAATCCGCCGAAGATCTCATCCGCAACCTCAACGCCGTCCCCGAAGACATTCGCGGCGCGGTTCGCAACAATGGCGGAGGCCACGTCAACCACAGCATGTTCTGGAAAATTATGAAGCCCAAAGGCGGAAGCGATCCCAACGGCGAGATTGCCGACGTGATCAAGAAAACCTTCGGCAGCTTCAAAGATTTCCAAACCAAGTTCAACGAAGCCGGCGTCAAGCAGTTCGGCAGCGGATGGGTTTGGCTCGCCGGCAAGTCCGGCGGCGAAGTGCAAATCATCAGCACCCCCAATCAAGACAATCCAATTTCGCAAGGCCTCTATCCCATCTTCGGCAACGACGTCTGGGAGCACGCCTACTACTTGAAATACAACAACCGCCGCCCCGAATATCTCGCGGCCTGGTGGAACGTCCTCAACTGGGACGAAATCAACCAACGCTACGCCACCTTCAAATCGGGAAAATCGGTACACGAGCCCGAACTAGCCCACCGCTAAAACCAGATCGAAACACCTAGCCCCGGACGCATTCGTCCGGGGCCGTTTTTTTCGAGTTCCTCTGTGTCCCCAGTGCCCTCTGTGGTTAAAGCCTTCGCCTCACGGCCGCTTCATCACCACCCCGCCCTTCATCACAAAGTCCACTTTCTCCATCGCCGACAGATCGCTCAACGGATCACCCGGCACCGCCACAATATCCGCCAACTTCCCCGCCTCCACCGTTCCCAACGAATCTTTCGCCCCCAACAACTCCGCCGCCGTCACGGTAGCCGCCCGAATCGCCTGCGCCGGAGTCATCCCAAACTTCACCATCCGCGAAAATTCCTTCGCCGGATTCACCTTCCAATCAAACCCTCCCGCATCCGTCCCAAACGCAATCTTCACGCCCGCCTTCATCGCCCGCCGAAACGTCTCTTCATGAATCTGGATCATCTTCACCCACACCGGAGCCCCCGCCGCCGCCCGCCCCTGCGCGACATATTCCCCGACAAAAATTGTCGGCACATAAAAAATCCCCCGCGCAGCCATCGTCTTCAAATCTTCGTCCGCAATGTAGTTTCCATGCTCAATCGTATCCACTCCCGCCTCCACCGAATTGTGCACTCCATTCAGCGCCATCGCATGCGACGCCACCTTATGCCGTTCACGATGCGCCTCATCCACAATCGCCCGCAACTCCTCCATTGTGAACGTCGGAATATCGTCCAGCACTCCATCCTCACGCACGCGATACGACCGGTCGCTATACACTTTGATCCAATCCGCACCGTGACTGATCTGCGCTCGCACCGCTTTCCGCGCCTCGTCCGCTCCATCCACCAACTGCACACCATGCGGCACGGTGACATCCGGCGCATACCCCTGCAACGGATACGCACCCGTCACATCCAGTGCTCGCGTTGCCACCTGCATTCGCGGTCCCGGAATAATTCCGTTATTAATCGCCTTCTTCACATCCGCGTCCGCATATCCCGCGCCTTCCGTCTCCAAGTCGCGAATCGACGTGAACCCATACTCCAGCGCCCGTCGCGCATTCACCGTCGCCACAATCGTCCGGTACTCCGGCGACTGCTTCAGCAGTTGCTCGTCATAATCCGCGGCGGTAATGTCTCCTTGCAGCAAAATGTGCGTGTGCGTGTCGATCAGGCCCGGCAGGCAGGTATCGCGCGATAGATCAATCACCTCCGCGCCCGCAGGCGCACTCATCGCAACCTCGCGAATCTTCTCTCCCTCAATCACCACCACAACATTTTTGCGCAACGAATCCCCACGCCCGTCAAACAAACTCCCACACCGCAGCGCCACAACTTTATTTCCCGCCGTAGTCTGACCAAACAGCCCAGCGCACATCACCAACAGAAAAACAAAAGCCACGACACTGCAAACAATTCTACGCATCAAGCCATCCTCCTAAACTGAGAATGAGAACTGAGAACTGGCCACTGCCAACTGTCTTTCTGCATTTCCTGTGCACGCCCTGTGGACATCACGGCTGCCCACTCTACCAGATTTTTTTCGCCATGCCGCCCGCAACGCGAAAACCGCGCCATTCAATGGCACGACCGCACGCAATGAAGCTGTCGCCTCATCCGCGCGAATCCGCGTAAATCCGTGGCCAGTCTTTTCCTCAACTGCACCAAAAATACTGAATTGACCCGCGCCCGTTTCGCCCGTACAGTCAGCTTCGTTCTCATAAAAATTTCTTAATCCTTTCAGGTGGCAGCCAACACTGCATCGCTTTCAACATTTCCATCAGCAAACACTCGGGGCGGCAACAGATGAAATCGGAAGAATGGAAGTCCTACCGCACGCGCTTTCTCGTCAACGCCAAACAGCTCAGTTCCAGTCTCACCTTTGTCGACCACCTGGGCCGGCAGCATCTCGGACGCAAAGGCGACTATCTCGTCGAATCGTCCGACGGCGTCCTCAGCATCACTCCACGCCGCATCTTCGAAGACATCTATGTTCCCATGCTTCCGCCGCAAGAAGCATACGAGTTCAGAAAAGAGCCGCTCTCTGAATCGATGACGACTGCAACCTCGATGCGTGCAGCGGCGACGACGGGTGCCATGGCAAACAGAATCAAGGAAAACGGAAAAACGGCCAAACGAACAAGACTTCATACGATGACGAGCGACGGGATCAACCTTCAAAATATCCAGCCTCTTGAGATCCAGCCTCTTGAACTCCAGGCACTTGATATCCAGCCCCTTGAGATTCAGGAAATCAGGCTTCATAAGTCTTCCAGCGGAAGCCAGCCAGCGAACCAAGCACAGGCCGCCCAGCTGAATTCCGTCCGCACCCAGCGCAAATTACCTCAGCCCTGTCGCGGCCGCAACTCTTCTGCTTCTCTTGGACTGATGTGACGTGGGCTCGAAGTGAGCAAGCGGTTCGAGCAGGGCGGTCCCAAAAACAGATGTCATTCCCTTGCAATAGAGTCCCGAAAGGGACGGCCCAAAATAGCCCGGCGCTTCCAGCGCCGGGTAGCACGCAAAAATTAAGCTCGTCCCGGAGGGACGATTGAAATCCCAAACTCTTGCCACCGCGAAATGTGGAAAACCTGGCCATCGTCCCCGCATCAGCCCCGTCATTGCTAGAGATACAACCTGTAGTGTTTCTCTCTTGACAGGCACAATCGGCGGGAGTAACTTTGCAATCCCAAGCAACAAATTTCCGCCTCACGGGAATGAGTCGGAATGCATAAACCAAACTCCGCGGTCCAGCGCCAGCCAGAGGTGACTTGGCGCTCGCCGCGGGCCAATCAACCTGGGCGTCTGCGGAAGCCCGAAGCCAGAAGTCAGAAAGCAAGATGCGGTGGCCGCGCCCGACCCTCCCCCGGGCACGACACTCAAAGACGCAACGACGTGAAGAAGTAAGAAGTAAAGAGATAAAGGACCCTAGCCTGTCGGCGGTCGACAAGGGAACTTCCTTTTCGCCGCCGCAGCCGTAGAACCACCGGAGCCCGCAATGGAAGGTTTAACCCGTCTCGTCTCAGAATCGATGGCGCGCCACGGCTTTGATCGTCCTCTGGACTATCGTCGCCTTCACTGGTCGCGCTGGTTCCGCTGCGAATCTCCTCACAGCCTTCTCTTCGTCCCCAGCAAGCCCGGCGTCTTCGCTGTAGCCGAAGAAATCATGGACTTAGGCCCCGGCAATCCCCATGTGGGGACGGACGCATTCGTCCGTCCCGCGAGCGAAGCGAGCGTCCCCAATTCAGAGAGAGGCGAAAGAAGCGAAGCAAGTGTCCCCGACAAGGACCATCTTTCCAATCAATGCCAGTCCCCGGAAGCCGGCAACCAGCAGCCAGAAGCCGCATCCCGCCGCATGCTGGCGGTCAGCCAGTTCTTCGAAGATGACGACATGGCCTTCGTCCTCGACCGCATGCTCTCGCGTCCCGAATCCCATGTTCGTGCGCCTGACCTCCGGTCGCTACTTCGTCCGCTTCGTCGTCATCGAAGATCGAGCCCAACGCCGCACCATCTGCAACGCCCTGAATCAATGGATGGTCACCGCCGCGGAAAAGGCCACCGGCATCGGCTCCCACTTCGCCACTTCGCTAGAACTAACCCCATCAACCGAATACGTACCCGCCACCGATGCCCAGCAGTCGCTCTTTGCCAAAGCGACCAATGCTCATGTGGGGACGGACGCATTCGTCCGTCCCGCGAGCGAAGCGAGCAACTCGGGCACGGAACCTGCTTTTTCTGTCCCGACATTGTCACCGACGGCCTCGCAGCTAGACTCTGGAGCCGCCAAAAACATTCACTGTCCAACCCAATTCCCCTCCGGCTTTTAGCCGGAGGTTGCGGTGGTGCAGCGCTCATAGCACCGTGGAAGAGCGGCGCTTTAGCGCCGCGTCGCAAAAGCACGAAAACGCGGCTTTAGCCGCTGAAAAGCATCACCCGATTCCCCGCCCCTGGCCGGACGCCGTGAATCGGCGCAACACGCACCGAATCTAATACTGGAGAGAGCCCAATGCCCGAATTGAAAACAGAATTCACCATCCCCGCCGTCCAGACCCAACCCAAGAAGAAGTCTTCCGGCCTCGCGTTCCGCCGCTTCTTCACCAAACCCGGCGTCTCTCCGTACAACGAGGTCGAATGGGACCTCCGCACGGCTCAAATTACCGATTCTCACGGCGGTATCATCTTCGAGCAGAAGGACGTCGAAGTCCCCAAAGACTGGTCCATGACGGCGACGAATATCGTGGCCAGCAAATACTTGCACGGCAAAATCGGCACGCCCGAGCGCGAAACCGGAGTTCGCCAGCTCGTCTCCCGTGTCGCCGAAACTATCCGCGACTGGGGCCAGGCGCAAGGCTATTTCAAGACGCCGGAAGACGGCGCAACATTTCACGACGAACTCGTGCACATTCTTGTCCGCCAGTACGCCGCCTTCAATTCGCCCGTCTGGTTCAACGTAGGATGCGATCGCATCGAGCCCAACTCCGATGGCCGCAGCTGGCACTGGAATCCGCAAACCCAGCAAGTCGAATTCGGCGTTACCGGATATTCCAAGCCGCAGTGCTCGGCCTGCTTCATCAACTCGGTAAAGGATTCGCTCGACTCAATTCTCACCCTCGCGAAGACCGAAGGCATGCTCTTCAAGTGGGGCAGCGGCACCGGCACAAATCTTTCCACCTTACGCGGATCCACCGAAACTCTTTCCGGCGGCGGCACCGCCAGCGGCCCGCTCAGCTTCATGAAAGGATTCGACGCCTTCGCCGGCGTCATCAAGTCCGGCGGCAAAACTCGCCGCGCTGCCAAGATGGTTATCCTGAATGTCGACCATCCCGACATCATCGACTTCATCGAATGCAAGCAGAAAGAAGAAGCCAAGGCCCACGCGTTAGTCTCGTTGGGATACGACGGATCTTCGCCCGACGCGGAAGCCTACTCCTCCATCTTCTTTCAGAACGCAAACAACTCCGTTCGCGTCACCGACGACTTCATGTACGCGGTAGTCCGCGACACTGACTTCTCCACCAAAACCGTCACCGACGGTTCAGTTGCAAAAACTTTCAAAGCCAAAGACCTGCTCCACAAAATTTCCGAAGCCACCTGGCACTGCGGCGATCCCGGCATGCAATACGACACCACCGTAAACCGCTGGCACACTTCGAAAAACACGGCAAGAATCAACGCCAGCAATCCTTGCAGCGAATACATGTTCCTCGACGACTCCGCCTGCAACCTGGCCAGCCTGAATTTGTTGAAGTTCGCGCCCAACGGCACATTCGACGTTGAAGCCTATCGTCATGCAGTCGATGTGCTGATCACAGCGCAGGAAATTCTGGTCGACAACGCGGGCTATCCAACCGAATCGATCATGAAGAACTCGCACGACTACCGCCCGCTAGGCCTGGGCTACGCAAATCTAGGAGCGTTGCTAATGGCCGCTGGCCTGCCATATGACAGCGACGCCGGTCGCGACTACGCCTCCTGCGTAACTGCAATCATGTGCGGCGAAGCCTATCTCCAGAGTTCCCGCATAGCCGAACAATGCCCAGCATTAGTCCCCGCAACCGAAGCGACAAAAAAGAACCTGACCGAAACAAATCTAGGCGCAAGTGTCACCACGAGCCATGTGGCACAGGATGCTCGTGTGGGGACGGACGCATTCGTCCGTCCAGCGAGCGAAGCGAGCGCCCCGACCACGATCTCCACCATGCCCGGCGGAGCCTGCCCCGGCTGGTACATCAACCGCGAACCTTTCCTAGATGTAATCCGCATGCACCGCGCCAGCGTCAACGGCATAAACAAATCCAACGTCCCCACCTCCATCTACGAAGCCAGTAAACAATGCTGGGACGAAGCCCTGGCCCACGGCGAAAAACACGGCTACAGAAACAGCCAAGTCACAGTCCTGGCCCCCACAGGCACAATAGGCTTCATGATGGACTGCGATACTACAGGGATTGAGCCGGATTTGGCTTTGATCAAGTACAAGAAGCTGGTTGGTGGAGGGATGATTAAGATTGTTAACAACACCGTGCCGACTGCGCTCTTTAAGCTCGGCTACAAGCATGATCAGGCGGATGCGATTGTCAGTTACATCGACGCGACGGGAACGATCGAAGGTGCGCCGCATATTAAGGACGAGCATCTGGCTGTGTTTGATTGCTCGTTCAAGCCGGCGAAGGGCACGCGGTCGATCGCTTACATGGGACATCTGCGGATGATGGCTGCCGCGCAGCCGTTTATCTCGGGAGCTATATCGAAAACAGTCAATCTTCCTGAGAACGCTTCTGTAGAAGACATCATGGAAGCTTATTTGCAGGCTTGGAAGTTGGGGCTGAAAGCTGTGGCGGTCTATCGCGATGGCTGCAAGAAGTCGCAACCACTTTCGGCGGCAGGGACGAAGACTGCGAACTCCAGTAAAGAAGATTCGCGGGCAGGAGTGCCCGCGCCACACGTCGAAGAAGAAAACCTCAACGCGCCTCCACGCGCCGTCCGCCACAAACTGCAGGAAGAGCGCGCTTCCATCACCCACAAATTCAAAGTGGGAGACCACGAGGGCTACATCACTGTCGGCCTCTACCCCGACGGCGAGCCTGGCGAACTTTTCATCACCATGGCCAAAGAAGGATCGACCGTCAGCGGCCTGATGGACAGCTTCGCGCTGGCCGTTTCCATCGCATTGCAGCACGGCGTCCCGCTGAAACTGTTCTGCGAAAAATTTGCCCACACAAGATTTGAGCCGAGTGGATGGTCGGGCAATCCCGACCTCGGATACGCCAAGTCGATCATGGACTACATCTTCCGCTGGCTCCAATTGCGCTTCCTGACCGGCCAGCAGCAGATGCTGTTCGAGAGTTTCAGACCTCGGACCGCAGACCGCGGACCGCAGCCCGAAGGCGGTGTTCAAGAGACAGCGTCTGCCATTCGGCGTCCGGAAGCCGGAAGCCGGGAGCCGGGAGCTGGCTCCATCCACGCAGCTGACGCCCTGGCCGGCCTGATCGACCTGGGCGACGCCCCCAGTTGCAGTTTCTGCGGCAGCATCATGACGCGGAACGGTTCGTGCTATCGCTGCGGAAGTTGCGGAAGCACGAGCGGCTGTTCGTAGTGTGACCTTGATCGCAACGTGGAAGCATGGAATTCAGGATCGTTGGCCCTATGGTCGAAAAGCCCACGGCATCGGAGAGAAAGATACAAAATCAAACCGGTGATTGACTGACATGAAGGGTGATGCCCAGTTCGCAGTTGCATCTCGAATAAGGGATACGCGGCTTCTTTAGAGGTGCGCAAGATCTATTGTCTTATTCCAGATAAGGCCGGGGCGAAGCACGGCCTGGTTCGAGTAGTTGATGAGATGGGTGAGGATTATTTGTTTCCGGAGGAGTACTTCGTTTCCCTAAGGTTGCCGCAGGCTGCGGAGCGTGCGGTATTGAGGGCGTCACCCTAGCAGGACGTTCCCCGTTCACAGCTTCTGCGGCAGTATCATCAGCCGCGAGGGTTCCTAGTACCGCTGCGGACACTGCGGCAGCACCAGCGGGTGCTCATACTTGGTTCTGATTTCTGATTCGTTGGTTGTTGGTGCCAACGGGTTGGCACGATAGACAAGGGCTCTAAAACCAAAACCTAAACACCTGACGGCAACCTAATTAGTTAAGCCGCCGTTTCTCCCGTCCCTACTTGGTCCATACTCGCGCGGCTTAACCCAGGACTTACGTTCCTTCGACTTCGCTCTGGGCAGGCTCTAGGCTATTTTCTGTCGCCCCTGCCGGGTCTGGTGTCAGAGAGGGTTCGCTTGACGCGGTGCTAAAGCGCCGCTCTTCCACGGCGCTGCACGCTCCCTGCGGACATGAGTTCGTGACGGTTGCTTCTTACATCAGCGGACGAGTTCGTGCGCGCACATCCCGTGCGGGGCATCCGCCGCTGGCGCGACCGTGGAAGATCGGCCCTTCCAGGG
Organism: uncultured Acidobacteriaceae bacterium; assembly: GCA_963801885.1. GTDB lineage: Bacteria > Acidobacteriota > Terriglobia > Terriglobales > Acidobacteriaceae > Sulfotelmatobacter. The sequence goes on along the minus strand of CAWDGL010000003.1, from coordinate 190,779 downwards.
CCGCGTCAGTTCGCGCGGCGATTGGGCTTTAGCTCCTGTGGTCGTTTTCATTCCCGATTTGGAGACAATTTCTTCTGGTTGTGACGGATGTCACACGCGATTTTATCGTCACGCTTCTACGATTCCTGAACATGGATTCGCAACGTACATTTTTCAACACGACGGTTACGTGGCAACGCTTACCGCTCTTCCGCGTCGAAGCTCGGGCGCGGCTTCTGATTGAGGTAATAGCCGGCTATCGCGATCAGGGGAAATATTTGCTGCACGAGTTTGTCGTCATGCCGGACCATGTTCATCTCTGGTCAAGCCTGCGGACGAGATATCGGTGGAGCGGGTTGTGCAGTTTATTAAGGGTGGATATTCGTATCGGCTGCGGAAAGTGGAGAAGATTCAGGTGTGGCAAGAGAGCTTTACGAATCATCGGATTCGGGATGCAGACGATTATCAGAGGCATTGCGAGTATGTGCGGATGAATCCGGTTCGGGCACGGTTGGTGAGGGATGCGGAAGCGTATCCGTTTTCGTCGGCGGGTGCGGCGGTGCGGTTGGATGCAGTGCCACGGGGGCTAAAGCCCCACTTCTCCTGGAGCGCTTGACGCGGCGCTGAAGCGCCGCTCTTCCACGGTGCTGCATGGGTTCGTGATGGTTGCCTCTTTGACACTGCGACTGTGACGATGGAGGAGGTGGAGTTTTGGAATATTAGGGGACTAGTCTGTGGGCACCCTTGGTTCGTGGCGGCGCAAGCTAACAGCAGGTTCCTCGACTTCGCAGGATTTTCGCGTTCGCGAAAATCCTGCTTCGCTCGGAATGACAATCCGCAAATAAACAAATTCGGGAGAAAATAGAATTCGGAAGAAATAAAAGTCCCACCTTAACCGCAACGAACCGGATAAGGTGGGGCATCAATCCTTCTGAAACTCGCCGAGATAGAGTCCTCGAACCGTGCGTAAGTTTAGCGATTCTGCGCGGTCATCTTCGCGTTCTGGACTGCGTTTACGAAGTCCTTTGCGTCGCCGCTCGGAACGGGGACGTTGCCTTGCAGGATGTCCTGGAAAGGAACGTCGTGGCCGTACCACGCTTCGGTGGCTTTTTTATCCTGCTGCAGTTCGGCTCCGTTCAACGAGGCTCCGATGAATGCGCCTTTGCTGGTGGAGTAGGTCAGGATGCCGGCTTTGTATCCGGCATCGGCGGAAGCTGAGCGTCCAACGGGACCGGCGGCGGCGGAAACGTCGGCGCCGAGTTTGATGTGGCCCTTGAGCAGGCCATTCATGCCTTCGTCATTCATGATGAACATGACCAGGTCGGTGCTCTTGCCGCCGATTTGCGGACCCCAGCTGACTCCGGAGACTGAGAATGGCGCGGGACCGCTCCATCCGTTGGGAGTTTTGCAGGTGGCGACGCCGGTGCCATGCTCACCGCCGACAACGAAAGCGCCTTTCACTAGCTTGGGAATTACGGCGACGCACTTTGCGCCTTGCAAAACTTCGTTGGGAACGCCTTTGTCGGGTGCAGCCTGACTGAGGTGTTGAATTGTTTCGGTGGCTCGCGCCAATTCGGAACTGTCGTCCTGCGCTTGCGCGACAGCGAACAGGCCCAGGCACGAAAGCGCCAGGCCGATAGCGAACTTTCCATTCTTTAAATTTAGTTTTTGCATTTGTTCCTCCGTAGCTTCGATTCGCATAGCGTACAGAGGGTTTTCGGTGAATCGTTTAGCATGCGTCGCGAGAATGGCTGATAAGTGCCGACTACGGGATGTTGCGGGCGTTGCTACGGTGAAGACCGCAGGCGGAGTTTTATTTCTGCTTTTTTCTCGCTTGTTTTGCTGAAGTCGTTTTTTCTGAATTCTTTTTTGGGAGACCGTTTTTGGCCGATGGGGTTTTGCTACTGAACACGCGGGCGAAAATTTTGTCGACATTTTTCAGTTGGCGCGGAAGATCGAAAGCGTATTCGATTTGTTGGCGCGGGACGCGGCTGGTGATTTCCTTGTCGGCGAGCACTAGCTGGTGGAAGTCGAGATTTTCTTTCCATGCGCGCATGGCGTGGGATTGGACAAGACGGTACGCGTCTTCGCGGGAGACGCCGTGTTCGACCAGGTCGAGCAGGAGTTGTCCGCTGAAGATGAGGCCGTGCGTGCTTTCGAGGTTGGCGCGCATGCGCTCGGGATAGACGAACATGGTGTCGATCAAGTTGGCGGACTTGTGCAGCAGATAGTCGATGAGCGTGGTCGAGTCGGGGAGAATGACGCGCTCGGCGGACGAGTGGGAGATGTCGCGCTCGTGCCAGAGAGCGACGTTTTCGAAGCCGGCCTGGGCGTTGCCGCGGACGACGCGCGCGAGACCGCTGATCTGCTCGAAGGTCACGGGGTTGCGCTTGTGCGGCATGGCGGAGGATCCCTTTTGCTTTTCGCTGAAAAATTCCTCGGCCTCGCGGACTTCGGTGCGCTGCAGGTGACGGATCTCGGTGGCGATCTTGTCTAGCGTGCTGGCGATCACGGCTAGCGTGGCGAGATAAGCCGCGTGTCGGTCGCGCTGGATTACTTGCGAAGAAACGGCGGCGGGTTTTAATCCCAGGCGATCACAGATCTTTTCTTCGAGTTCGGGCGTAAGGTGCGCGAAGATGCCGACTGCGCCGGAGAACTTGCCGACACGCATGTCTTCGGCGGCGGCCATGAAGCGCGCAATGTTGCGCTGGGTCTCGGAATACCAGTTGGCGATCTTGAAACCGAAAGTAATGGGCTCGGCGTGGATGCCGTGGGTGCGACCGACCATGGGAGTGTCTTTGAACTCCCAGGCGCGGCGTTCGAGGACTTCGGCGAGACGCTCGAGATCTTTTTCTATGACCTCGGAAGCTTGTCTGATGAGCAGGGCCTGCGCGGTGTCGACGACGTCGTTCGAAGTGAGGCCGTAGTGGAACCATCGGGCGTGGGGGCCGACGATTTCGGCGACGGCGGTGGTGAAGGCGATGACGTCGTGGCGGATTTCGGCTTCGATCTCGTGAATGCGTTCGACGCGGAAGTCGGCACGTTCGCGAATGGCGTGGGCGGCGTCTTTGGGAATGAGGCCGGCTTCGGCGAGGGTCTCGGTGGCGGCGACTTCGACCGCTAGCCACGTGCGGAAGCGGTTTTCGTCGCTCCAGATGTGGGCCATCTCGGGGCGGGTGTAGCGGGGGATCACGCGGTCTCCTTGGCGTCTCCCACCCTCGCGCAAGAAGCGCGCGAGAAATGGGGCACCCGAAATTTGTGGACTATGGATTCTAAATGGAGGATGCGAAAGAGGCCAGCGGTCGATAGAGGACGGTCGTTGCTCTCATTCTCATGCGGGCTCATGCGGGCAATCTCACTCAGCAGCAGAGATGACTTTCGCCGACAGCAGGTCCCTCCCCTGCGGTCGGGATGACAGGTTTTTGTTGGGCACATGCGGCGGTGGAAAGCGTGCGCCGGCGAGCCGCTGCGAACTAAGAGATATATCGTGATACGATATTTATGCGGTTATACTATCGGGGCACGATACAATCTTCGCATGAATAAGTTGGCTTTGTCCGATTATCAGGCACTGGCCGAGTTCCGGTTCCAGATACGAAGGTTTCTGCGCTTCAGCGAGGATGCGGTACGCAGCGCGGGGATTGAGCCGGGGCAGTACCAGATGTTGCTGGCCATTAAGGGAATTCCGAACCGCGTGCGGCCGCGAATCCGGGAAGTGGCCAACCGGCTGCAGGTGCAGCATCACAGTGCGGTGGAGTTGATTAACCGGCTGGAGAGCAGGGAATTGGTGCGGCGGGAACGGGCGCAGGACGACCGCCGCGAGGTACTGCTGGCGTTGACGCCGAAGGGCGAGCGCGTGCTGGCGGAGCTGGCAGTGCATCATCGAGACGAGTTGCGCAGCGCGGCACCAGAATTGGTGGCGGCGCTGCGGGGGGTTATGCGGAGCGGGAGGGCGGGCGCGGGTCGGGGGAAATCGGGTTCTTGAGCGGATGCTTGGAATGGGGATGATGGCAGCGCGGCTCGGGGATAGCGCGGGTTCGTGGTTTGGGTAGAGATGCTTCGACTGCGCGGCGCGGGCGCTTCGCTCTCCTCGCCGCTTCGCTCAGCATGACAGAAGCGGGGTGGGAACGCTGACGGCAACTTCCCCACTTCTCGCAAAAGGCGCGAGAAATGGGGCACCCTGTTCGGTTGGGCAAACGCGCTTTTTGGAATGAAATTTATGGCGGAGCGGGATCGAACGGTACTGGGGGCTGGACTTACGACGCAGAAGATCGTGGCGGCGCAGCCGGCGTCGTTTCGCATTGTGCTGATTTCTTTTTTGGCTGCCGCTATTGGGCTGCTGGCGGGAGTGGTCGCTTACGCGCTTTATAAGCTCATCGGGCTGTTTACCAATCTCTTCTTCTTTCACCGCTGGTCGACAACTTTCAGAAGCGTGGGATCGCATCACCTGGGGGCGTGGGTGATTCTGGTGCCGGTGATCGGCGGTTTGATCGTTGGCGTGATGGCGAAGTATGGCTCGTCGAAGATCAAGGGGCATGGTATTCCGGAGGCGATGGAAGCGGTGTTGACGAATCGCAGCCGGATTGAGCCGAAGGTTGCGATTCTTAAACCGATTTCGGCGGCGATTGCGATTGGGACCGGTGGGCCATTTGGCGCGGAGGGTCCGATCATTCAGACGGGCGGAGCGATTGGTTCGCTCGTTGGGCAGGTGTTGCACACGACTGCAGTCGAGCGGAAAGTTTTGCTGGCGTGCGGGGCCGCGGCGGGAATGTCAGCGACATTTAATACTCCCATTGCGGGGGTGATTGTCGCGATTGAGTTGCTGCTTTTCGAATTCAAATCACGATCTTTCATTCCGCTGGTGGTGGCCAGCACGCTGGCGACTGCGGTTCATATGCAACTGCTGGGACCGGGACCAATGTTTCAGGTGGGGGCCATGGATTTTGGAATCCCTCACGCCTTGCCGTTTTACCTGCTTCTAGCACCGCTATGCGGGCTGGCGGCAGTGGCTTTAAGCAAAGCGCTGTATGGGGTGGAAGATCTGTTTGAAAAACTTCCGGTGGACGAGTTGTGGTGGCCGGCGATTGGAGCGTTGTGTCTGGGAGTTATCGGATTTTTTGTGCCGCGCGTGTTTGGCGTGGGATATGACACGATTGGGGACATTCTGAACGCTCAATTGGCATGGAAACTTTTGCTGGTTGTAATGATTGCGAAGTTTGCCGCGCTGGTCATCTCATTGGGATCGGGAACATCGGGCGGGCTGCTGGCGCCGACATTTATGTGGAGCGCGGCCATGGGCGGGCTGTTCGCCATGGTGGGGAATCATGTTTTTCCTTCGGCGCATCTTTCGCCGGGAGCATTTGCGCTGGTGGCCATGGGAGCGGTGTTCGGCGCGGCGTCGCGGGCGACATTTTCTTTCATCATTTTCGCGTTTGAAATTACGCGGGATTACAACTCAGTGCTGCCGCTGATGCTGGTGGCGGTGATTGCCGATGGCGTCGCCATGCTGTTCATGCCTTCGAGTTCCATCATGACGGAGAAGCTGGTGCGGCGCGGGCTGCGCGTGCATCAGGATTACGAAGCCGACGCGCTGACTCAGGCAACGGTCGGAGACACGATGGACAAAGAGATCCCTGTGGTCGCCGCGGGCACGAAGGTAGGGGCGGTGGCGGAACGGATTGCGCGCCACGATCCGGCAGTTGCTCGGCATGAGGCGCTGCTCATAGTGGATGCGACGGGCAAACTGGCGGGAATTATTACGCGCGGAGATATTTTGCGGGCGCTGGAGCGGACCGCGTCTGGGGCAGTTACCGTGGAGGAAGCGGGGACCACGCAGCTGATCGTGGCGTATCCGGATGAACTGGTTTCGGAAGCGGCCGCGAAGCTGTTGCGCTATGACGTGGGGCGCTTGCCGGTGGTGAAGCGCGGGGATGAGCGCAAAGTGGTGGGGTATTTGGGACGATCGACGATTCTGGCGGCGCGGCTGCTGCGCTTTAACGATGAGCACGTGCGCGAGCCGGGCTGGTGGTCGCGGAGTCGGGTGTAGGCGCGCGCGATGGGGCTGCGTGCTGAGAGATCCTTCACTCCGCCTGAAAGGCGGCGCCGCTTGATCGCATAGCGACGTTGATGATGCCATGTTCCAGATTGGTGGGTTGGTGGTGCGGCAGGGATGCTTCGACTGTGCTGTGCGCATCGCTCTGCTCTTCGCACTGCTTCGCTCTGCAGGACAGGGAGAAGTGAATTAGCCTTTGCTGGCGAGGTATTGGCAGACGCGCTGGATGGTGTCGCGCTGGCTGTCGTTGAGGGTGAGGAATTCGAAGCCGTAGCGGAGGCCCTGGCGATAGCGCACGATGGCGCGGACCTTGATGGGATAGGGAGTGAGAGGCAAAGGAATGTCGAGGGTGACGATCTCGCCCGGTTCCAGGCTGCCGGTGAGGGTCGCACCGATGCCGTCCTGACCCATTTCGGTGGAGCGGCCCCAGCAGGTGCGAAATTCTCCCGCCTGAAACATTTTGACCTGGAGGCGCATGTCGATGACGAAGCGCGGAAAGCGACGAGTGTAAGAGGCCTTGGCGGGAGGCGCACCGCCGGACGCACGCGTGCCCGGGCTTGCATCGACGGAAGCAGCGGCGGCTTTGGCCTTCTTCTCAGTGCTCATGTCTCTGGGTGCTTATGTTTCTCTTCGCTCAGGTATCTGCGTGCTCATGGTTGCCGCGCCATTGAATCAGTTGCCATGCAGAAGGTAGCCGGGCTCGAGGGGCAGTTTGCCCGCTAGTTTCACAACGGTGACGCCGCTGTTTATGGTGTAAACGTCTACAACACCCACCGCACCGGGGACGGATGCGACCCGGTTTACCAGTTCTTCATCGGAATCCACAATCATGATGGCGGGATGACCGGCGCGTCCGTGATTGGCGGCGGCGATGAGATCCTTCACCTGGGAATCCGGGAGTTCATAAACCTTTTCCAAAAATAGTTTCATTTCCGGAGAAGAGGGTGCGCGCATGACGAAGGTGACCGGCTTGCCGTCGGGCCAGCGATTGGTCTGGCCTTTGCAGACCTTCAAGAGTTCAGGCAGCGAGAGCGTCGAGACAGAGTTGGCCTTGTTCGAGATTAGCGCGAGATCGCGCGCGGCCGCCCACGAAAGGCTGACGGTGAGAAAAAGACAAACGCGTAGGATTTGACGGTAGCGCACAACTCTCTCCAGCAAGGCGGAATCGGCCTTGCAAGGATTTTCGTGGAGATGGAGCGGTGACTCAACGTCACTAAAGTCACGTGAGTGAGGATAAGGCTCGTGGGGTTACGGAGAATAAGCGCAGGGCATGACAAAAGCGGCGGGGGTCGCGGAGCGGGTAGGGATGCTTCGACTGCGCGGCTGGGCTCGCTTCGCTCTCCCTGCCGCTTCGCTCAGCATGACAGAAGGGTCAGGCGGCTGAGCGTTTCCGGCGGTCCTGGGAGGACTGGCGGCGCTCTGGGGGAAGTTCGGAGCCGGTGAGGATGGCGGCGGCGCGGTTCCTGAGCCGCTGGGTGTATTGGTGCAGCGAGGCCTGCAATTCCGCGAGGATCACCTTTGCCTTGTGGGAGCTTTTCGCGGCGACAGCTTCAGCACAGAGTTCTCGAATGCGATCATCTACGCGTCGGGCGCGCACTACCATTAATATGAAACCCGGCTCCCGGAGGAGGAAGGAGATAGTTTTTTGATAGCACAGATTGCGGGTCAATTCTGTACCCTCGATACCGTAGAAAAGCGGGAATCGTATACCCGGAAATTGAGGAAAATCCAAGGTTTATGGGGACTTGGCAAGTTGCGGGGAATCGGATAGGCTAGGGCTTCTCCTAGGGTTGTTGATACTTAAAGATAGACAGGACTATTTCCGATGACAAATCGAGTGGCTTATGCTCCCCATGATTTTGAACAGATGTGCAAGCAGGCGGAACGAGATCATGAATCGAAAAAATTGATTGTTCTCATCGATCGCGTGAAAAAGCAGATCGCTCAACGGGAACACTCCAACCGCAAATCAGAAATATCGAAACCCGCGGCGACGGGAGGGAACGGCGAATTGTTTCGGGTGCCGAGTCGCTCGGTGCTGTCGGAGCGGTGACCGCGGACAAGTCCTCGTCCGGCTCTTGAAACTGCGCAGGCTGCGGGGCCGTGTGAGATCCGATTGCTGATTTTAGATTGTTGATTGAAAGACGCGGGCGTGTTCGGTGCAAGGTCTTCGATCATCTTTCCCAATTTTCATCCTTCCCAGCTGTCATCTTCCCAAATATCTTCCAGAGCTTTTTTCAATCAGCAATCAAAAATCATCAATCAACAATTTCCGTGGCGGGCGTGATTCCGTCTACAATTACAAATGAGACTTCATTCAATCTTTATTGCTTAGGAGAACGTCATGCAACGTAAGGCTAGCGCGGTTTGGAAGGGTGGGCTGAAAGACGGGAAGGGATCGATTTCCACTCCGAGCGGGGTGCTAAAAGAAACGCAGTATTCTTTTTCGACGCGATTTGAGAGTGGGCAGGGAACGAATCCCGAGGAATTGATTGCCGCGGCGCATGCGGGATGTTTTTCGATGGCGTTGTCGGCGCAGCTGGGTGGGGCGAACCTGACGCCGGAAAGTATTTCGACCACCGTTACGCTGAGCTTAGATAAGCTGGATTCGGGGTGGGCGATCACGGCGAGTCATATTGATGTGGTGGGAAAAGTTCCGGGGGCGGATGAGGCGACGTTTCAGAAGTATGCGGAAGCGGCGGAGAAGGGATGTCCGGTGTCGAAGGTGTTGAACGCGAAGATTACGATGACAGCCAAGCTGGGGTAGAGAACGGCTTTCGGCTTTCGGCGATCGGCTTCCGGATTTGGACTGCATTGTCGATCCCTTCGGGCATTCGCTGTGTTGAAAATCCCCACTTCTCGCGCAAAGGACGCGCGAGAAATGGGGCACCCGAACTTTTCGGGGCAGGCTCTTCGCTGCGCATGAAGAACGGCTCCGCTCGGGATGACGCCCAAGTACGATCGAAAAATGCTGTAAGATGAGAGTGTAGTTTTCCTGATACGGCGGCCCTGGGGCCGCCGCTGCAGTGTAAGTCCACTTGCCATCGTGGCGGAATTGGCAGACGCGCATGGTTCAGGTCCATGTACTCGCAAGGGTGTGGGGGTTCGAGTCCCTTCGATGGCACCAAGCTTTAGGCAAATTGTTGTTTTTTGATTGCTGATTGTTGATTGAACCCGCTAGGGAAAGGTTTCTCAATCGGCAATCGGCAATTTCGTCGGCGGGAAACAGCAGGTTCCTCCACTACGCTTGCTTCGCTGCGCTTCGGTCGGAATGACAGAACGGGTGAGATGGCGGGATTGGAATAAATTCCTGCAAACGTGAAAAAGGCGATCTCTGGTTGGAGATCGCCTTTTTGCGATAAGGGGATGGTCTACAGCGGCTGGACGTTCTCAGCTTGCCAGCCCTTGGGGCCCTTGGTCACGTCGAACTGCACGGTTTGGCCCTCTTGCAGGCTACGGAAGCCGCCCGCTTGAATTGCCGAGAAATGCACGAAAACGTCTTCGCCAGACTGACGGCTGATAAAGCCGTAGCCCTTGGCGTCGTTAAACCACTTTACTGTTCCTTGTTCTGCCATGGTGTTAGGTGTTCCTTTTTTGATCGATTTACGCTGGAGAGAAGCGGAGGTACTGCGAGAGGTTACTAGCTTTTGGGCAAGAACTGCTCACGTCCGATTCGGACTAACGTACGAAGTGATGGTACGCGTAAAATAGAGGAATAGCAACTGAAAATTGATCGGGCGGCCCGGGCACGAATCGACGTCGGGTTTCCCCAGGTCGGACTGGCCGTTTCGGGAGGGAATATGCAGAAATTTCAGTTCACCCTTTCTTTGCTGGGTCTATTGGCGATTTCCTGGCTGGCATTGTCGTGCGGCGGGGCTGCGCCCATGAATCAGGGGCCAACGCAACCAGGTCAGCTGCAGTCGATCACGCTGAGTCCCGCAATCGCCGACGCGCAGGATTTTCCCGACGGCAAGGTTTCGTTCGTCGCCACCGGTGTATATGTGAATCCGGCGCATATGGTTACTCCGCAGCCCGCCCTTTGGGGCGCTTGCCAGAAGAACTTGGCGACCGACGAAGTGTCGATTACAAAGGCCGGGGTGGCGCAATGTGTGAGCGGTGCAGCGGGAGCGTACTCAATCTTTGCATACCAGATGACCAACTGTAATGCGATCAATCAGTGCGGCGGCGGATGCACTGTGGTCGGTACCGCGCAACTCACTTGCCCCTAAGATGCTTCGGCCTGAGCCGTTTTGCGTACAGCGGGGCCTAGACAAACAAGGTATACTTGAAACACTTAACCTCGAAGACCATCTTTACTTTATTTGCGCCTTCGCGATTGAGAGATCGAGAGGCGTCTTTTCTGGAACGACTGGTGTGCCTCCACAACGCGTTGCGGGATGCTTTGCGCAAGTAAGCGCGGGCGTACATTACCCGCAACTGTTGGAGTGATTTCGACCACGTTCTGCCGCAGTCCCAGAAATAGCTTCGGCGTATTCGGTTCCTAACCTGCTCGAGAACAGGAGTTCACTATGTCTGGAGTTAACGGCGACAAGTCGCGGTTCAACCGAGTGCGGAGACAGAAACTGGCGCGGCGGATCCGCAACCGCGAATTGTTCAAAGCGGCGTCGCAAGCTAAGCCGGCGGCGGCTTCCGGGGCTCACAAGAAACCCGTTGGCGCATAGATAAACCAACATTTGGAGCGCTTGATTGCCGCCGCGGCCAGGTTTCTGGAATCCGAACCGGCGTGAGGGCTAAAGATTGTTAAATGATTGGCTGAAAGAGGAATGGAATGAAGAATCTTTATGTAGGAAATTTACCCCACAGCACGACGGAATCGGAGTTGCGAACGGTTTTTGAGGCTCATGGTGCGGTGGAAAAAGTCAGCATTGTCACGGATCGGGAGACGGGCCGGGCTCGAGGCTTCGGGTTTGTGGAAATGACGAACGCCGCGGAAGCCGACAAGGCGGTTGCGGCGCTGAACGGAAAAGAGTTGGGCGGACGCGCGTTGAAAATCAACGAGGCGCAACCCAAGACTGATCGTCCGCGGAGCGGTGGTGGCGGCGGAGGAAAGCGTTTTGGCGGCGGTGGTGGAGGCGGCGGACGCGACGATTATCAGGGACATGCGCGGCAGCCTCGTGAACCGCGCTGGTAGTTTTCTTGTTTCCCGGAGGCAGCCGGACGCGTGGTTGCGCGATCCGGCGGCGCAAACGAAAAAACTAAGGAGGAATTGTGAATGCCGAGAGGACGATCAACTTTTAACAAACGCCAGAAGGAACAGACACGACAACAGAAACAGCGAGACAAGGCGGAACGCAGAGTGCAGCGCAAGCAGGATAAGCCGGAGGGCGGCGTAGTCGATGAGATGCAGGAACTACGTGAGCATGCCGAGGCACAGGCAGCGCTATTCCGTGTTGGGTCCGAGGACGAAGCGGATTCGGGGGAAGCGTTTACGCCGGGGGATAAACTAGGCCGGTGACGGTTTTACAGGTAAGGCCCCACTTCTCGCAAAATCAGCGAGAAATGGGGCACCCCACTTCCGTTTCGGTTACTTCAATTCTGCTATTTCTTCCTGCACGATCACTAATCTAGACGAAAACTTCGCCGGGCAGCGCGGTCAAGGTGCGCGACGCGAGCGTGTTTTGCACAAAGCGTTTGGGCTGCGCCGCGCCTGACGGATCCATCTGCATGCGCTCGATGTGCAGCTTCAGGGTGCGCTCGATGTTGCGTAGCTCTACGACTTCGACTCCCGCGGCCAGAGTGGTGGCTCGTCCGGTCAGTCCGGCGCGTCCGGTGCGGCCTACGCGGTGGATGAAGTCTTCGGCCATCTTGGGCAGGTCGTAGTTGATGACGTGGGCAACGTCGTCACAATGCAGGCCGCGCGAGGCGATGTCGGTTGCGACCAGCACCTGGAAGCGGCCTTCCTGGAATCCGCTAAGGGCGCCGTTGCGCTGCGACTGCGAACGGTCGCCGTGAATCATGGTGGCGGTGAAGCCGTCGCGGGCTAAATCTTGAGCGAGCCGCTGAGCGCCGCGCTTGGTGCGGGTGAAGATGAGAGTCTGTCCTTTTTCCGCGTAGAGAAGCTGGCGGAGTACCTCCAGCTTTTCGCCGGGGCGGACTTCATAGGCTTTGAGTTCCACGCTTTCCGCGGGCTTCAAGACTGAACCAAGCGCCACGCGAACTGGATCGCGCATGTAGTCGTGAACCAGGCCGGCCACGGACTGCTCGAGTGTGGCCGAGAAGCACAACGTCTGGCGAGTCTTGGGCAGCAGGGCAAGGATGCGGCGAATGGCGGGAAGGAAGCCCATATCGAGCATGCGATCGGCTTCGTCGAGGACTAGCATTTTAATGTGGCGGAGGTCGGCAAAGCGGCGGTCGGTGAGATCTTGCAGGCGGCCGGGAGTGGCAATAATTAGAGATGAGCCGTCGCGCAGGCCCTGGATTTGACCTTTTTCGGAAACTCCACCGATGACGAGCGCTGCTTTCGGCATGCCTTTGCCGCGAAGGTTTTCATATTGTTCGTGAACCTGCATGGCCAGTTCCCGCGTCGGCAACAGGACCAGGGCTCCAGCTTGAGTTGCGGGTTCGCGGCGCAGCATCTCAATTACGGGAATCAGAAAGGCGAGAGTCTTGCCGGTGCCGGTCTGGGCTGTGCCGATTACGTCTTTACCTTCGAGAGCGGGCGGAATGGCGCGCTCCTGGATGGGGGTTAAGGTGATAAATTGAGCCGCTGCCAGCTTGTGCTGCAAAGCAGCCGACAAGGGCAGTTCGGTAAATGTGGTCATTCTAGATTGTTCTTTCTGGAGGGGCCTGTTGATACACCTGTAGATACACGTGAAGCTTCCATGCCGCTCGCATTCAACATTTTGATTTAACTTCTTGATGTAACGCTGGAACTAAACGGCGGGCAGGAAAGGCGGAGATGAATCTGATCCAACGTGGGACCACCGCGTCACGAGCAAACCGTGGAAAAAGCGTCACAAACAGTATAGCACGGAGTAGAGATAGAGGTCGTTACCAGGGTAATACCGGGGAGCGACTTTCATGCGGCGTTCATCTTGAGAATGATAAAAGTACGCATCTGATCAATTTGGGAAACAGTAAGCGTAAAGAAATGTCGCTAAGAAAGCTGTCGTAAGCTAGAATCAACGTTCCCGTACACAAAAACAACTGCGAATGGCCGAGACAAAACTTTCTTGCTTCTGGCAAAGACCGGACCTTGGCACGGATATACGGGTCGCGGTTTCACTTCATGGTCACACCAACCGCTCCAAAGAAAGCCTGCAGCTGATTCCGCAATTGGCGCGAAAAGGGCCGATGCTGCATGAGGCTCTGGAAAAACAATGCCGGAAGTCGCGGATTCCGGTGGATTTTTCGCGGGCCTATTGGACGCCTCCGCTCTCGCCGAAGCTGGCGTATGAAACCGAAAGAGATCAGATCGAGAATACGCTCGGGCTGAGGGCCATGGTCTCGCTGACGGACCACGACAATATTGAAGCGCCGGTGTGGCTGCGCAGCCGAGGCAATAGCAATACCCCGATATCGCTGGAGTGGAGCGTTCCGTTCGCGGGAACCATTTTTCACCTTGGGGTACACAATCTGCCAGGCGGGCAGGCGCAAGCGATTGTGCAAGATCTGTCGGCGTATACGAAGAATCCGACGGATGAGGAGTTGATCGAACTGCTGGCCACGCTGGATGGATTTTCGAATGTGCTGGTGGTATTCAATCATCCCTTGTGGACGCAGTCGTGTGTGGGAGTGAAACGGGGCCCCGATGATCTGGATCGATTCTTGAGCTTCGCGGTGCAGTTCTTGCATGCGTTCGAGATCAACGCCGCGCGGAGCGAAAACGAAAACCGGCGAGTGGGAGAACTGGCGGCAAAGTGGAATCGTCCGTTGGTATCTGGCGGCGACCGGCATGGATGCGAGGCGAGCGGGGCACTGAATCTGACGAGCGCGGAAACTTTTTGCGAATTTGTCAGCGAGATTCGACAGGAGCAATGCAGCCACGTGCTGCTGATGCCGCAATATTCCGAGCCGCTGGGGATTCGCACCGCGCGGACCCTGCTCGACATCATTCGCAATTATCCCGAATATCCGATGGGATCGAGGCGCTGGGACGATCGCATTTTTCATCCCGACGAGAATGGCGGGGCAGCGCGGCCGATCTCTGCGCTGTGGAAGGCGCCGCCGTCGTACGTGGAAAATATTCTTTCGTGCATTCGGTGGCTGGAAAATGACACCGTGCAGCGGGCAGTGGAACGGGTTTTCAGAGCGGCGATGGTTTCGGAAGGTCCGTGGGAGATGGCGGCAGAAGTTGTTGCCGAAGAAGTAGCCGCGACTGAAGCCGTTTCCTCCGAGGCGGTGATGTGAGTACGACGAGTGCACGCGTCGCGTTTTTTCCCTGCGTCTACCACGAGGTGGACGGAGTGGCGAAGACCAGCCGCGAATTTGAAGCCTTCGCCAGCCGAAATCAAATTCCGTTTTTCCTGGCGCATGCCGGACCACGGAACGAGATGACGAGAGCGGGGTCGGTCACCCGCATTCAGTTGCCGCGCGGTTCGGTAAAATTTCCGCTCGACCGGGCTCACGAATATGACCTGTTGTTCTTGAGGCATTATCGGAAGCTGGAGCCGCTGCTGCGGGAGTTTCGGCCGGATGTGGTGCAGATTACGGGACCGAGCGATGTGGGCACGCTGGGCGCGTATGTGGCCCACAAGATGAAAATTCCACTGGCGGCCTCGTGGCAAACCAACATTCATCAATATGCACGCCGGCGGACGGCGGCTGCGGTTTCATTCTTGCCGAAGACGCTTGCTGGAAGATTGGCCGACGGTGCGGAGCGCTGGAGTTTTCGCGCTTCGGCGCGGTTCTATAAAATCCCGCGGCTATTGTTTGCGCCCAATCAGGAGATGATTGCCGTGCTGGGGGCGGCTACGGGGAAGCCTTGTCACTTGATGTCACATGCCGTGGACACGACCGTTTTCAATCCGGAGCTTCGGGATCGGCAGGCTGGCGGAGCGTTCCGCATCGGTTATGTGGGAAGGCTGACGGCGGAGAAGAATGTGCGCGCGCTGGCACGGCTGGAGCGGGCGCTGCTCGAGCGGGGCCATCGGAAGTTTCAATTTGTCATAGTGGGTGAGGGCGCGGAACAGGAATGGTTGCGGAAAAATACGCGCCACGCGGAATTTACGGGTGTTTTGACGGGGCCTGAACTGGCGCGTACGTTTGCAAATTTCGACGTGCTGGCGTTTCCGTCGGAGACGGACACGTTTGGATTGGTGGTACTGGAAGCGTTTGCTTCGGGAGTTCCCGCGGTGGTGACTGATCGCGGGGGGCCGCAGTATACGGTGCGGCATGGAAGGTCGGGATTTGTGGCGCGGGACAGCGAAGAGTTTGCGGGCTACATCGCGAGATTGATCTCGGAACCGGAGTTGCTCGCGGCGATGCGCGCGGCGGCGCGGGCGCAGGCTCTGACTACTTCCTGGGATCGCATTTTCGAGGGGATGTATGAAGCGTATGAGGGACGCCTAGTTCGCCCATTTGTAGCGAGCGACAGCGTTCTGCATGTCGCGACGATTTGATTTTCTGCGTGCATCCCTCGGGGGCTAAAGCCCCACGTCATCAGAGCCGCAGCGGTACGGCTGAAGCCGTACCCTTTCACGATTCGAACGGCGCGCTGAAGCTATACCTTCCGATCAAGCGGCGAGGCTGAAGCCCGTACTCTTCCCGATTCAAGCGGCACGCTTGCTATGCCATCGATCTTACAAAGCCGCTAGGCAACTTCTTCGAAATGGGGCACAATCAGGGCGAGCGGGAGGATAGAGAATTTGAAGATCTCGCAAAAAGGTCTGTACGCGTTGCAGGCGATGATGACGCTGGCCCGGCGACAGGATCAGGGCGCGATCAAGATTCGGGAAATCGCGGCGGAGAGCGACCTGCCGGAGAAATTTCTGGAATTGATTCTGCTGGAGTTGAAGAACGCGCGCATTGTCGACAGCGTGCGCGGCGCGCACGGCGGCTACCGACTGAGGCGCGATCCGGCGCAGCTTCCGTTAAGCGATATTATCCGCTTGATTGATGGGCCCTTGGCGCCGATGGGAGATGCCGAGCAGTTGCGGGGCCTGATCGCGAAAGGCGGAGACCATCGAGCGCTGTATGCAGTATTTCTCGAGGTGCGGGACGCTGCGGCGAAGATTCTGGAGAATACGACCATCGCGGATATTGTGGGAGGAGGCAAAGGGAAGAAGGAAGCGGCGGGCAAGAGTGGAGCAGGCAAGAAGAAGGGCGCCGGGACGTAGCTGCCGCTGACTGGCCACTTTCCGGCGAGATTCCCTCCATCATCTCTGGCAAGTCTAGAGCATGCTTTCCAAGCGAACGTAGCTCGCTTCCATGCCGTGCTCCATTCCGGTCGCAAGCATTGCTTTCCGGGTTTGCGCGTCGGGGAGCGTCATGCGCATCGTCATGAGCGTGCCTTCGCCGTCGGGTTCGAATCGCGTTTCGACAAAATTGTCCGGCGTGGGATCGGGCAGGAACATCCGCTCCACGTGGACGATCTTGCTATAAGGCTTGAGTTCTACATATTCGCCGGTCAGGTGGAAGCTCCCCTGCTTCGGATGTTTCCACTCGTAGCGAATTTTTCCGCCGGACCGAGGCTCATTGATGCACACGGGCATGGTCCAACCTTCCGGTCCGAGTAGCCATTGCTGGATTAGTTTCGGATCCGTATGCGCCCGGTACACGGCTTCGGGTGGCGCGGCGAAGCGCCGGGTCACTACAACGTGTGTGTCGCCTTCAGTTTTGAGCGTCATCTTGGTCGTTACTGTCATGTTGCTCACAGCGTTTCTCCTTTTTTCTTTAATGGCATGGTTTTGTTTGAGCCAGTTTTGTTTGAGGCAGTTTTGTTAAAGCTGGTTCTATTTGCGCCAGGGATTTTGTTGGGTTCCATGGCGGCCAGAACCTCATCGAGCCGATCGTAATTTCTTTCCAAACCTTTTCGCAGCAGCGCCAGCCATTGGTCCATGGCCTCGATGCCGGACTTGGCCAAGCGACGTGGGCGCTTCGTACCTTGCACTCGAGCGACGATGAGTCCCGCCTCTTGCAGCACTTTCAGGTGCTGGGAGATCGCGGGCTGTGTCATCTCGAAGGGCTGTGCAAGTTCCATCACTGTCACTTCGCCCGAGGCGAGACGCGCCAGAATTGCCCGGCGCGTGGGATCGGCTAGAGCAGCGAAGGCAGCGTTCAGGTTGGATTTAGCGATCATTTAAGTAAGTAATAGATTATATAAGTAAGTACTTATCGTCAAGCCAAAAATCTACTTCTTCACCAAAATCCTGGCCCAGAGGTTTTGACTCGAGATTGCAACAGCTCAGTAGACTCAGTCGTGCAGCGTTGGAAGGGGACAAGATGGCGCTTCGAAAAGGCGCTCGTAAATTGTATGATGCGGGTGCAAATGCTTCTTCGCTTATGACACGAGCGACCACGTCGGCAATCTCGCCGTCCTTTATTGTCAGCGACGTTGAGCGAACCATCGCTTTTTACCGCGACAAGCTCGGCTTTGAAACCAGATTCCGGCAGCCGGAGCAAAATCCTTTTTTCGCCATCATCGGCCGCGACGGTGCCCAGATCTTCATCAAATCCGAAAGAGACATAGTGCCGCTGCCGAACTGCAAGCGTCATCCCCACCTGCGGCTGGATGCCTTCGTCTATGTCCCCGATCCGGATGCGCTCGCCGCTGAATTCGCCGACCGATTTTCCAACGGTGGAGCAGCATTCAGCGTGCCGCTCAAAGATACAAACGACGGTCTGCGCGGTTTCGAGGTTTGCGACCCGGACGGCTACGTTTTGTTTTTCGGTCGTCCAAGGTAGAGGGACGACGCGGCGGTGCGAGATCGATGAGGGTAAATGGACTGTTCTTGACCGTGAGTGTCAAATTCCGGTTTGCCCGTTACTGATCCTTGGGACTATGCTGGCCCTCAAGTGTCCAGGTTTAAACTCTGAATGAATGAAGAGGAAAATTATGGTCAAAGTAACATTTGCTTTCGCAGTTCTGGTCGCCGGCCTTTTATGCTGTGTGCCTGCGGTGCCCGCCCAGGTTTCCGTCGGCGTAAACATCGGACCAGCTCCCGTGTGCCCTTACGGGTACTTCGACTATGCTCCCTATGACTGTGCTCCTTACGGTTATTACGGGCCCGACTGGTTTCTAGGCGGAGTATTCATTGGAGCTGGCCCCTGGTTTCACGGCCATCCCGGCTTTTACGGCCACGTCGACAACCGCTTTGATCCTCATCACGGCTACGCTGGACCGGTGCCGGAACGCGGGGCACAGCGCTTTAACCACTTCCATGGAAACGAGGCGCGCGACGGAAGAGGCAACATAGGCAACGCTGGCCATGACGGGGCCCGTGAACACGCCCTCCCGGGATATCGGGGCGGTGCGCATGGCGGCGGGCGTCACTAGAGCGCGACCGGTTCACACGAGACAACGAGATACAGCGCCCAGCCTCACACTAAGAGTCTGGGCGTTTTCGCTGGTCGCTCGTGCGAGTATTCGAGGTCGATGGGCGTAAACGCTGACTTCAACAGTTACAGTTATTGTGGGAATTGCTTTGTAGGAGCATCACGGGGTTCATATGTTTCGGGAACGTGCGCTTAAAGTCGCGTTGGTGCTGGTTGGGCTTTCGTTTTCAGCGGCGATTATCCCAGTTATCGGCGGCCTCCGTGACCCGGTACATTCGGACACGGGCGATACCATGATGATGGGTCTTTATGCCGCGCTGGGCATTTTCCTGCTCCTTGCCGTGCGGAATCCGTCTGAGCATCGCAGCCTGATCGGCTTCGCCGCGTGGTCGAGCTTCGCCCACGCCCTCGTTATGTCCGTGCTGGGACTCGAAATTATGAACGAACGGGCAGGATTTCTGGTCGGCTCTGTCATGCTGGTTTTAATCGGTGTCCTCCTTATCGTGCTGGCTCCGGGAAAGAACCAGTCGACATAGCGGTGGGCATCACTAGAGCGCGATCCGGTTCAAACGAAATTCTGGCGAGTCTGGCGACATTTCGCCTTAGGAAAAGTCAATGCCTCCGAGCCCCGTAACGGATCTCAAGACGTTTGTGCCGACGAAAGACGCTGAACTCTCCAAGAGGTTTTATAACGACCTAGGTTTCACCATTAATTGGAGCAACGATCAGATAGCGGAGCTTCAGATCGGAGCCTTCCGGTTCCTTTTGCAGACCTTTTATGTTGCCGAGCATGCGGGAAACTTCATGATGAGCCTGGCCGTCGAGGATGCGGACGCCTGGTGGGAGCACATCCAGCGCCAGGAGTTCACGAAGAAATATCCCGGCATCATTTGCAAACCTCCGGAGATGCAGCCGTGGGGAATTCGAGTGCTTTACCTGAGCGATCCTACCGGGGTTCTGTGGCACATCACGGATCTGCGAAAGGCGTAGCAGAAGTTTCGTTTGTCCCTGGATTTCGAAAAACGGGGAAGACGGACATCCCGGATTTGCATCTTCCGGCTGCGTCTTGTTCTTCGGAAGACGTTAGTCGAGTACCGCCAAAGCGACTCTCGCGACCTCATTGAGGGCACGGCGGTCCGATTTGAGTCTGGCCAGCGCCCGCATGCCCTGGATCGTCACGACGAAGAACCGAGCCAACGCCTTTGGATCTTGCTTGCGGGACAATTCGCCGCTTGACTGAGCACGCAGGAGCGCCTCGCGAAAAATCGATTCGACCTCTGTTTGATTGCGACGCAAAAAGTCGGTGATGACTGCATCTCCCGCGGCGCGCTCCATGTTTGCGCTTAAGAGCAAGCAGCCGCGCGCGTGCTGCGCCCGTGACTCTGCACTGAGGCCAAACAGTAGCTGTGCGAAGCCGTCTTTCACGGTGGGGGCGGAACTGAATAACCTGCGCATGGAAGCATTGGTTTCATCGCGGTAGTGCGCCAGCGCTTTTAAGTATAAGGACCGTTTGTCACCAAACGTGTCGTAAAGGCTCTGTCTTGCAATCCCCATTTCAGCCATCAACACGTCGAGCGAGGTGTTTTCGTAGCCAAGCCGCCAGAACACATTCATAGCTGCGGCCAACGCCTGTTTGGGATCAAATTTCTTGGTCCGTGCCATATAGACTCTACAGTCTACCCGAAGGGATTGACGTGACACATTCCAGACTGTATAGTCCGGAATACTTCACGAATCGACGAGGCTAATTTATGAAACGCACTCTCACTGTGGCCGTGTTCGGCCTGCTCTTGCTTTGCCCTGGATTCCCAGCGAAGGCCTACGCAGATGCGCAAGATGAGACCATCGTCTCGCGCGCAGCGGAAATCGACGGCGCCAAGCTGCATTACATGACGGCCGGCCACGGCACACCGCTCATACTGTTGCATGGCTATGCCGAGACCTCACTGATGTGGAAGCCGATCATCCCGCTTCTGGCCGAGCGGTTTACCGTAATCGCACCAGACCTGCCCGGCATAGGAGACTCGGACATCCCTGCCGAGGGTCTTGACATGAAAAATGCCGCCATCCGTATTCACGACCTCGCTAAAGAGCTCGGTGTGCAGAAGGCCGAGGTGGTGGGACATGACATCGGTCTCATGGTTGCCTACGCCTACGCTGCTCAGTTTCCGACCGAAGTGACAAAGCTCGTACTGATGGATGCATTTCTTCCCGGCGTGACGGGTTGGGAGGCTATTTACAACGACCCCCACATCTGGCATTTCCGCTTCAACGGGCCAACTCCCGAGGCGCTGGTACAGGGTCGCGAGCGTACCTACTTCGACTATTTCTGGAACGATTTCGCGGCCGACGAGACTCATTCAATTCCGGAAGCCGATCGCAAAACCTATGCGGCTGCCTACGCGCGGCCGGGACGCATGCATGCGGGCTGGGAGTATTTCGTTTCTTTCCTGCAAGCCGCCAAGGATTTCGCTCAACTCTCCCAGACCAAGTTGTCCATGCCGGTACTCACTATTGGCGGCGACAAGTCGTTGGGACTAGCGTTGGGACAACAAGCCAAGCTCGTGGCAACGGATGTGACCGTCATCGTGCTGAAGAATGCTGGGCACTGGGTGCTTGAAGAGCAGCCGAAAGAGACGACTGAAGCGTTGCGAAAGTTTCTCTGAGTTCTCAACAATGTGCTGGCTAAAGCAGAGGTATTCGTAGAAAACGGAGGGACTGCCGCATGTCCAAAGCACTCATATTGATCCGACCGATGTTCAAAAAATTCGTGATCGCTGCCTTCTCTCTGGTGGCAGCTTCGGTCGCCACCGCTCAATCCGTTCCCGAAATGCGCATGACGCCAGCGGAAATCCAGGCCAGCGCTCTCGACAGCAACCAGATCGGGAGTTCTGGCCTCCCCGGAGTTCATACGAAGGTCGTCTTTGGCGATCCTTCAAAAGAGGGCTTCTACACGATCTTGTTGTTTGTACCCGCTCACACCACGATCCAGGCACACACACATCGCGACGATCGAATGGCAGTTGTCGTCTCGGGCGAGTGGCACTTGGGTTACGGCAATCACTTCGATGCGAAGTCGCTGAAGACGCTTCCACCGGGTAGCGTGTACTCGGAACCGGGCGGCGACAATCATTTCGCCCAAACTGACAAGGATTCAGTAATCGTCGAAATCTCGGGCTTCGGTCCAACCGACACGCGCTATTTCGAGGCCAAGAACGATCCGCAGTCGCGACCAAGCAAGTAACGTCCTGCCTGTCGATGCGGCTGGCCGGGAGCGATAGACAGGAGTCTTTGCTCGTCACGGCAGGCCTGCCTCCAATCTCGAAACCTCTTGTCCGGCGCGGGATTTGCGGGATATTCACAGCGGAATCAAGTAGCATCCGCACGGCGTCTCTTTCTTCTTCGAATCGCGAGCGCACGAAAAGGGGCATCTGGCGTGGGTTCTGCGCGAAATGCTTTGCGCGACTGCACAATTTCCGGTCATATGCCTGTGGACGGGTTGCACTCGATTGAAAATACGTGTGTTACGAAGCGTGATTTTTCGTTGACTGGATTTATAGAAGGAGTACAACAAGATCGTTCTTTGACAGCTTCTTAAGTTTTTCCGGTTGGTGCGGCGTCCGGGACTCAAGCGGAGTCACTTTCCTGATCGCAAGATTGGGAAGGAGGGTGAGCGAGGGTCTATAGCAAAGCGCTGGTTGAGGAGAACGAAGAAGAAATGTTGAAGGCAGGATAGAGTTCCGAGGCGTAAGGTAGGTTTATCCGGTTGGCGGTGAGCCCGGAGCCCAAGCGAAGATCGCGCGCAGCGCCCCGCAAGGGAAGTTGCGAGAGCAGGTCGAGCAAGGGTCAAACGCGAGCTACTGGCCGAGACGAATGGACCTTACACCACCTCGGAACTCTCTTACTTTCTGGGCTCTGGGCTCTCAGTTCTCAGTTCTCAGTTCTTCCCTCCCGATTTCTCGTTTCCTTTTCCGACCAATTCACGACGCTACTACATTCGCCGCGCCTCCGTTCGGGTTTGGGTGAATTCCGCGAGGCAGGGAGCTGAAGAATTGCATTTGTGGAAGGCTTTGATCGAACCTTGTGGAACGGCTAAGCCTGCTTTCGCGGAACGATGATCCAGACTGTGCCGCGGCCTTCGCAATGGCGGCATCGTTCCTGTTCCATCAACGTCCCAGTTCCGTGGCATTCCAGGCAGTTGGCAACAATGCATAGGTCTTGCAGGGAACTGTCGGGAAGTTTGGCCGGGTCTTTGAACGTTTCGGCGTGATGATACTGGCGCAGCCAGAAGACCAACTTACCTTCCTCGACTTCACGATCTTTGGCGCTGAGTTGTGGGGAACGGTGGGGCCACCACTCGTGAATACAGCCGTAACACACCGGTTCGCCAGCGTCGAAGAGGGCGGCGGGATCTGTCCGGCGAAAAAACCTTTTACAGCAGGAACACGGAGCGACGCCCAGCAGAGCAAGGGCGTCTTTCATACGGTCGAGTTCTAGTTGATGACGGGACAGGAGTTCTTGCAGGGGAGGATTGGGTTGTTCGGGCATGTCGATTCCACGGAGGCGATGGTACTTACTCAGAATATTACAAGTTGGTGAGGGCCGCGGGAGATTTCGCAGGTGCGGTTCAGGCAAGGGAGGCGTTCAACGTGCCTTCCAGACTTACGTCAGGCGTGGGCAAGGCGTAGGGATGCTTCGACTGCGCAATGAGGACCGCTTTGCGCTCCTCGTTGCTGCGCTCAGCATGACAAATTATATCCACGGAACAAGTTGACTACCTGCTAGTCGACGTGTTCGCCTTCGGAGAAGCCAATCTCGGCATGAGGAAGAATGTCGTGGTCGCTGGCGATCCACACATAGAGCGTGGGCAGAAGGAAGACGCTCATCACCAGGGCTGCCATTAGGCCGCCGACAATTACGATGGCGAATGGCCGCTGCGAGTCCGAGCCAATGGCATGCGATGTGGCGGCGGGAAGCAGACCCAGAGTCGCCACCAGCATGGTCATCATGATCGGACGCAATCGCAGGACGGCGCCTTCCACCGCGGCGTCCTCAATGGTGAAGCGGCGCACCCGGAGCTGGTTGATGTATTCGAGCATGATTACGCCGGTTTGCACGGATACACCGAACAGCGCGAGGAAGCCGACGCCGGAAGAGACGCTGAAGTTCGTTCCGGTGAAAAGAAGCGCCAGCAGTCCGCCCACCGGCGCGATAGCAATGTTGGCCATGATCAGCATTGCCCATTTAAACGATTTAAACATGGTGTAGAGAATGATGAAGATGATCATGATCGTGATGGGCAGGACGATCATCAGGCGCGCATTGGCTCGTTTCTGGCTGGCGTATTCGCCCTCCCATTTAAGGTGGTAGCCGACGGGGAGCTTTACGTTCTCATTTACTTTTTGGATGGCCTCTTCGACGGTGCTGCCGAGATCGCGGCCACGCACGCTGTACTTGATGGCAATGTACCGTTCGTTACCTTCGCGATAGACTTCGGAAGCGCCGTCGGCAACCTGGATTTTGCACAGTTGCGCCAGCGAGACGCGTTCGCCGCTGGGCGAGAGCAGGCGAATGTTTTCGATGGCGTCTTGGGTATCGCGAAATTGCGGCAGATAGCGCAGGACCAGATCGTAATGCGCTTCTTCCTGCAGAACCTGGGTGAGCGCATTGCCGCCGACCGCAGTTTGAATTGCGTCCTGCACGTCGGAGACATTGATCTGGTAGCGGGCAGCCGCATTGCGGTCGACGGTGACATTCAGATTCGGCTGGCCGAGCACGCGAAATACCCCGAGATCCTCAATGCCGGGGATTTTGCGCATTATGCCAACAATTTCATCGGCCTTTCCTTCCAGGACTTTCAGATTGGTACCGAAAACTTTTGTAGCCAGTTCACCCTTTACGCCGCTAACGGCTTCTTCCATGTTGTCTTCGATGGGCTGGGAGAAACCCCAGAGGACTCCGGGAATTTTGTCGAGCTCGCGCTGCATGGCGGCGATGAGTTCATCTTTGTTCTCATGAAAGACGGGTCGCCAATCTTCTTTAGGTTTTAGGTCGACGAAGTATTCGGTGTTAAAAAATCCCGTGTTATCGGTCCCGTCATCGGGACGGCCGACTTGACTGGTGCACTGCGGAACTTCGGGAAACGAGCAGAGCACGATGCGGGCCTGGTTCATCACGCGGATCCCTTCGTCCGGTCCGGTGCTGGGAGCGAGCGTGCCGCGAACCCATAGCGCGCCTTCATCGAGGTGAGGCAGAAATTCGGAACCAACCGCGCCACTAAATACCAGATAAGCCGCAACAGCCACGGCCGCAAGGCACACGCCGACCGTAATAAAGCGCCGGCGAATCGCCACACGCAGGCTGCGGCGATATTGTTCACTGATGAAGGTCATGAGCGGGTTCGCCCATTCGCTAGTGCCTTTCGAGAATGCGAAGCTTGCCAGCACCGGCGCAATCAGGATGGAAAAAATCAATGCCCCCAGCAACGCAAAGACCACGGTCCAGGCCATGGGATGAAAAAGCCTGCCTTCCACGCGCTGCAACGTGAAGATGGGCACGAACGCGGTAATCGTGATGATGATGGCGTAGAAAACCGGGCGTTGAACTTCGTGGGAAGCAAAACTGATTTGCTCGGTGTAGGTTTCGGAGCCGTCGCTATGACTTACATGGCGCACAATATTTTCGATCAATACGATGGCGCCTTCGACCACCACGCCGAAATCCAGTGCACCCAAAGAGAGCAGGTTGGCGGGGATATGCATCAGGTCCAGGCAAGTGGCGGCAAATAACAGAGCAAAGGGAATAGTCGCTGCAACGATGACCGCACCGCGCACATTGCCGAGAAACAGAAGGAGGATCAGTGATACGAGCACCATACCTTCAATCAAATTGTGAAGCACGGTGTGAGTTGTGAAATGAACCAGGGTGCTGCGGTCAATGAAGGGAACGATCTTCACTCCCGGGGGCAGGATGTGATCGTTCATTTCCTGGATTGTTTCGTGAACAGCTTTCAGAGCGGGATCGGCGGCGGCGCCTTTGCGCAACAGAACGATTCCAGAGACGACGTCGTCGTTATCGATAATCTTTCCGTTTTCGCGGACGATTGTACCGTGGGGGCCGTAGGGGCATGCAGTGCAGGCGCGCGCGAACTGGCCGAGCCTTATTTTTGGGCCCTGCGAAACTACGGCGATGTCTTTAATCCGGAGCGGCGTGCCATTCTTCGTGAGAACGACAGTCTCTTCGATGTCGTGGACTTTATCGACCTGTCCGACCTCGCGGACGTTGATCTGCTGCAGGCCTTCCTGAATGAAACTGCCGCCTGCGTTGGCGTTGTTGTTAGTGAGTTGCTGCTCAACCTGGGCTAGACTCAAACCGTAGGCGACGAGCTTATTGGGATCGACGCGCACCTGATATTCGCGAGTGGGTCCGCCGAAGCTGGCGACATCGACGATGTCGGGAACCGATTTCAGATTTTTTTCGACGACCCAATCTTCCAGCGACTTCAATTCCATGGGGTCGTACTTGGGATTGGAGCTATGCAGGGTGAAGAAATAAATCTGGCCCACCGGGCTCCAGTCGGTGCCCATCTGCGGATTGACGCCGGTGGGCAGAGTGACCTGGCTAAGACGCTCGAGCACGCGCTCTCGGTTCCAGGCATTATCGGTGCCATCTTCGAAAATGAGCTTTAGATCGGAGAGGCCGAACAGAGAAAAAGAACGAAGATGGACGACGCCGGGAATGCCGTTCATCACGGTTTCGAGCGGAATGGTGACCTGTTGCTCGATCTGTTCCGCGGAAATTCCCGGCCACTGCGTGATGATTTCGACATAGTTATCGGCTACGTCGGGGTAGGCCTCAATAGGCAGATTGTGGAAGGAGATGATGCCCCACACGAACAATACGAGGGCCAGCCCCAGAACCATGAGGCGATTGCTTAGCGCGAAATCGACGATACGGCGGATCATTGGTTAGGACAGTTCTCAGTTGCCGGTTTCTCAGTGCTTCGTACTTCTACTGTGCGGTGTGAGCACAGCGCGTTGCTGCGGGAGATTCCTCGCTTCGCCTGAAGAACGGCTCCGCTCGGAATGACGCCTTCACGAAATTCGCTCTGGTTTCAATTCAAACATTTGTTATTGCTCTACCGTGTTCTGCAGATCGAGCGCGTTCGATACGACTTGGTCGCCGGGTTTGATTCCCGAGACCACTTGCTGCTGGTTGTTCGGCAACATGGTTCCCGTAGTGACTTCCGCGCGTTTGAAGTGGCCGTTGCCCAGCGGTGTGTAGACCCAGTCGCGATCGTGCAAATGCAAAATCGCGCTGGCTGGGACTGCGGAGTATGTCTCTGGTTTCTTGCCGAAGAAGGTGGCGGTGACGAACATTCCGATGCGCATCAGGCCGGGATTTTTTACCTCAATGCGAACCTTGGCAGTGTGCAGGCTAGGATCGAGAACGGGCAAAATATTGTCGATGCGTCCCTTGAAAATCTGATTGGGATAGGCGCTGACATGGATATCGGCAACATCGCCGGCACGCACCGCGTCGAGATCATTTTCGTAGACGTCGCAAATGATCCAAACATAAGAAAGGTCGGAGATGGTGAAGGGATTTGGAGAACCAAGTCCCTGAATGCCGGATGCATTGGTCACTTGCTGGTCGGAAATGATTCCGGAGATGGGGGCAACGATGTTTACGATTTCTGAGGGATGATCTTTATCGATGCCGAGCACGCGCAGGCCGTCGAGTGCATGTTGCAGGTCCGCCTTGGCATCCTGTTCGGTGGCTTCAGCTTGTTCAAGGGCACTCTTGGCAACCGCGCCCTTCTCATAGAGAATCTGGGCGCGTTTCAACTGGACAAGAGCCAGCCGCTCGTCATTTTCCGCTTTGAGATAGGTCTGGTAGGCGCCGGAAACGTCGTTGCTTTGAACTCGAAGCAGGAGCTGGCCTTTTTTAACTACATCGCCGAGCCGAGCCTTAATCTCGACTACGCGCCCGGCGGCGAGCGAAACCACGGGCACGGCCCTAGTGATATCGGGATTGACGACTCCGGTGACGTTGAGGGCGGGAACCGCTTTGTGCTCGACTGCCGTGACCAAGGGAAACTGTTCGGGGTGGTCAACTTTGAAATTATTGGCATCGAGATCGGGTTCGACAGCGGCTTTGGGCGGAGCTTCTGCTTTGGGATCAGCTTTACCGCTGTTGCAAGCGACGAGCGAAAGCGCCAGAAGGGAACACAACGCTGGCGACAGGATTCGGAATGTGAACTTTATCTTCATGGAATGACCTCGCGACCAACCGCCTGATTCAACTGTGCTGCCGCCGTGAGATAGGAGCCGACCAGATTGGCATAGCTCAGTTCCACGGTGCGGTAATCGCTTTCTGCATTCAGGAAATCGAGCAAGGACGCGCCGCCGTGCTGATAGGAGAAAAGAATGGTGTCGCGCACGCGCACGGCCTGGGCTAAATATTTTTGCTTGTAAGGACGTAGTAGAACAAGATTGCTGTTCAGTGTGGCGTAGGCGGAGTCGACGTCGCTATAGACCTGAGTTTCCGCAGCCCGGCGCAGCTTCTCGTTGCGGTTGATGTCGATTTTCGTGCGCAGCTTCTCGCCTTGATTGGTGTCGAAAATGCGCAGGGGGATACTGACGCTGGCGCCCACAGTGTTGAGGGCATCAGGATTGTTAAACGAGCCGTTGTGCGTGAACCAGACTCCTATGGTCGGGTCGGTAGAACCGTCAGCCACGGCCAGTTGGTGATTAGTTTCCGCCTGCTTGACCGAAAGCACGGCCGCGCGCAAGTCAGGGCGTGCATCCAGAGCCTCTTTTCGATAGTCATCGAGCGACTCAATCTCCTCGCTGAAATCGAATACGCCTTGGACATCGAAGCTATCGACGGGGCGACGATCATCGAGCAAGGCGAGCAGATTGATCTTGCTGGTGCGCAGGTTCACGATCGCCGTTTGCAGATCGGACTCGTATTGCAGACGCTGCAGCTCAAGGCGGTCAAGATCAATCTGGGCGATATCTCCAGCGTCGTAGCGGTCGCGGCTGACCTTCAGCAGTTTGTCGTAGTATCCCAGATTCTCTTGCGCCAGATTCACCACGGCTTTGGCCTGGAGAACGCCGACAAATGCAGTCCGAAGATTGAAGAGCAAAGTGCGTTCCGTGTCGGCAGTTTGAGCAGCGCCGACGGCGGTGCCTTCCTTGGCGGCCTGATAACGTAGATTGCGCTTATTGCGGCGCTCAAAAAGCTGGCTTACCCCGGGAGAGATAAAAGTGCCGGCAAAGGGCTGCCACACGCCGCGGCTGGGAGCGATCTGCGTGCCATCGGCGGTGAGGGTGAAATCGGGATTGGGGCGAAGATGGGCGGTGATCTCTTGCGCTTTCAGTTCGTCAATGTTGAGCTGACTGGCCTGCAGAGTGGGATTGTTCAAATGGAAATTGTCTTTAACGGTATCCCAGGTCCAAACTGTCGGTGGCGAGGGTGAGGTCTGAGGCGCAGGCGGGGGCTCGGCCTGGGCAAACAGGCCAACCGTGGCGAATGCCAGTGCAGCGCCTAAAGCTATGGAGAATGTCGAACGCATTCAAACTCCGTGTAGCATCCATTTGCCCGCCACATCAACAGGGATGCGGACTTAGGGGTCGCGATAGGCCCGGCGATTGGGCCAACGAGACCACTATCGCGTTTCCTGCCTAAAAATTCCGTAAAGATAAAAGAAAGAAGTCGCCATTCTTCTTCTAGATGAGATCGGCGATGCAAAAGAACTATCCAGGGAAGAAACGCGGAGGAGCGCGAGACGGTCGCTGGATAGACGGCGCAGCCAGCATTGGCGATACGGGACCGGGCAGCAGCAGACTGTTTTGATCACTTATAATCGAGAAACCTGCAGTCGCGGCCAGGGCAGGAGGACTCTGCCATTTCCATGCCGAAGTCTTATCGCTGGTGGTTTGCCGGATGGCACGCTTACTGGCTGGCGATTCTTCCATGTCGCTGCGCATGGCGCGAAGATCGTCCGTGGCGGAAATCACCGGAAAAAGAACGACCAGCATGCATCCCAAGGCGAGGAGACACTGCAAGGCAGTGAATGCGCGCCGCCGCGAAGCCGTTCTGGACCCGCGCCACAGCCAGAAGGCGGGCAGCGCCAGAGCCAACCATGCGAGATTGAGCAGCAATTCCATGAATGCAGTCGTCTATGAGACGATCAAAAGAGGTTGAAGGGTGCTTCCCGAAGATCATTTTTTCAGAAACTTCAATTTGAAGTCAACGTGACCTCGGTGACCAAGGCGCAAGTTTGCGTTTGGGAGGCATTCTTACGGCGGGAAGAAAAACTGTCGGGGATGTTGTCGGCTCTAGTCGAACGACTCTTGGAATCGTTAAGGCGAAACGCGATTAGGATTGATGAGGGATGATTCATTCTCACAAGTCGAGGTGGTTTGGGGTTCTGGCGATGATGCCGATTTGCCTGGTGACTGCGGGACAGACGGGATTTGGCCAGGCATCGCGGCCCGCAGGGCAAGGTGCGACCGCCCCGCCGCAGAGTGCGCCAGGGTTGGTCATAGAAAACGATTCGGAATTGCCGGTTGGCTATCCGCATGGAAACTATGAGGTGCATTTGCGTGCGCATGGCGGCGTTTCGATGCTGCACTGGCGGCTGTTGAATGGGGCATTGCCCCCGGGAATGAAACTGGAAGAGAACGGTTTTTTGCATGGCCAGCCGCAACGCGCGGGAGAATTTCGGTTTACGGTTGCGGTGGATGAGAACGGCAACAAGGAAACTGCCGTGCAAAAAGGATTTGTGTTGCGGGTCATTTCGGCGCTGGCCCTGAATTGGAAAACGCCGGCGCGAGTGGACGGGCAGCGCATCGAGGGCAGCGTGGAGGTTTCGAATGCGACGCCCGACGATATAGATTTGACGTTCGTGGCGATGGCGATTGCGGCGAATGGACGAGCGACGGCGATCGGATATCAGCATTTTGCCTTGAAGCGCGGCACGATTGGGATGGAGTTGCCTTTTGGCGAGACACTGCCGAGCGGAGGATATGTAGTCCACGTCGATGCTGTGGGTGAGGTCGCCCCCAAGAATCTAATTTACCGGGAGCAGTTACAGACGCCGAGCGCGCTTCAAGTAACGGTGGGGCCATAGAGCCAGAGTTTGGCGTCCATCGGCGGCAAGAGGTCGCCCGCAGCACTCCTCTCTTCGAAAGCTTAAGGACCTTAACAGAGGTTACAGGCAATACCGGATAGACACCCCAATTCTCAGACAATTAGCGTCATTAACAGTTACGTTAACTGGAAAGTGATGGTCGAAAGACGATCTTTAGAGAACGATCTTTGAGATCGCTCTTTGATCGGGAAACGGAGTTGCTATGACGGCTGCAGATGTTCTTATCGAGTCTCTCATCGACTGGGGAGTGGAAGTAATTTTCGGGCTTCCCGGCGATGGCATCAACGGCATCATGGAATCGCTCCGCACGCATCAAAAGCAGATTCGTTTCGTCCAGGTCAGGCACGAGGAATCCGCTGCTTTTATGGCCTGCGGCTATGCGAAGTTTACCGGCAAGCTTGGAGTTTGCCTGGCGACGTCTGGTCCCGGTGGAATTCACATGTTGAACGGTCTTTATGATGCCAAGATGGATGGGCAGCCCGTCCTGGCGATTACGGGCCTGCAGTTCCATGACTTGATTGGTACGTACACGCAGCAGGATGTCGCGCTTGACCGCCTGTATCAGGACGTTGCTGCCTGCAACGAGCGGATCATGGGACCGACTCATGTCGAGAATATCGCGGATCTTGCCGTCCGAATCGCTCTTTCCTATCGAACCGTCAGTCATATTACGTTTCCGGTCGACTTCCAGGAGATGGAAGTCAAGAAACGCCAGCGATCCAAGCGCAATATTCCTCACCACACTTCGCGCGCCGAAGCCGAAGGTGCGATGTTAGCCGATCCTTCCGATCTGGAAATGGCCGCGGAGATTCTGAATGCCGGGAAGAAGGTCACCATCCTTGCTGGGCGCGGCGCTCGTCATGCCGGCGCAGAACTCGAACAAACTGCCGAGATGTTGGGCGCTCCGATTGTGAAGGCCCTGTTGGGGCGCGATGTGGTGCCTGACGACAGTGTCTATACAACGGGGACTATCGGTTTGTTGGGAACGGGTCCGTCGCAAGAGGCAATGGAGAGTTGCGATACGCTGCTGATGGTCGGAAGCTCCTTTCCTTATCTTGAATTTTTGCCGAAACCCGGCGATGCAAAGGGAGTCCAGATCGAGCTGGACCCCAAACGCGTCGGTCTTCGTTTTCCCGTTGACGTTGGATTAGTAGGCGACAGTCGCCGCGTCCTACGCGAGTTACTGTCGCGGCTTAAGCGCAAAGAGAATCGGAGTTTTCTCGAGAAAGCGCAAAAAGGAATGGAAGAATGGCGACAGACGATGAAAGACCGCGCCACTCGCCGAGATGTGCCGATGAAGCCGCAGGTTATCGCGCACGAATTGGGTCAGCGATTGAGCGAGCAGGCGATCGTCAGTTGCGACAGTGGGACGATCGCGACGTGGTGGGCTCGACACATTCCCGTCAAAGCCGGACAGATGCATAGCCTCTCCGGCAATCTGGCAAGCATGGCAAACGGTCTTCCTTACACTATCGCGGCGCAGATCGCTCATCCCGGCCGGCAATGTGTTGCATTTGTGGGCGATGGTGGTTTCTCAATGTTGATGGCCGAGTTTGCTACGGCGGTGAAATACAAACTTCCCATCAAGGTGGTCATTGTGAAGAACGGCACGCTGGGGCAAATTAAGTGGGAGCAGATGGTTTTTCTGGGCAATCCGGAGTTTGGAAACGATTTGCAGCCCATCGATTTTGCTGCCATTGCGCAGGCTTGCGGCGGAACTGGCTTCACCGCTGAGGATCCGGCGGATTGTGGGCGCGTCGTGGAAGAGTTCTTGAGCGCGCCGGGCCCGGCCATACTGCAGGCCGTGGTCGATCCGTTGGAACCGCCTCTTCCGGCAAAAGTGACCGCGGATCAGGCAATGAAGTTCGCTGAGTCGTTAGTGCGAGGAGAGCCTAATCGCACTAAGATCGCCCTGACGGCACTGTCAGATAAAGTCAGGGAGTTAGTCTGAGGCGCTTTAATAAGCGGGCAGGCGAACGAAGCGGGTTGAGCGAATGACGCTTCACGAAGAGCGTCGAACGACAACCGTCGATAACGGTTTTCACATCCAAGGTCCCATGCACATGCCGCCGCAGCAGCATGTTGTACCGGAAACGTCGTCAGGACCCGCGGAGATCCCCGAGGAACAGCATGCGCTGTTTCGCGAGATTCTCGAGTTTTTGGAAAGCAAGGGCGTTTCCTTTGCCGTTGCTGGAGCTTTCGCTCTTCGCGAGCATACCGGCATTTGCCGCGACACCAAAGACCTCGATCTTTTCCTGACGCCGGCGAACGCGGCTCTAGCGCTGCAACATTTGCGGCGCGAAGGTTTCGAGTGCGAGGTCTGCGACCCGGTCTGGCTGTTCAAGGCGCATCGCGACGGCTTTTTCGTCGACCTCATCACCGGCATGAGCAATGCCACAATCTCCGTGGACGATTCATGGATCGAACTTGCTAAACCTGCAGTGGTCCAAGGGGTGCGCACGCGGGTGCTGGCTGCGGAGGAACTTTTGGCGTCGAAAGTTTTTGTCGATCGCCGCGAACGTTTCGATGGCGTCGACATCGCCCACATTGTTTACGGAACGCGAGGGAAGCTCAACTGGCAGCGCATTCTTCTGATCATGGGAGAGCATTGGGAGATGCTTCTCTGGGCGCTGGTATTGTTCCGATATTGTTATCCCGCGCAGACCGATTATGTTCCCAGGGAAATCTGGGCGGAATTATTGTCGCGCTTTCGGGATGCAGTTTCCTCTCCTGACCCAAGCGCAAAGTTCCGCGGAAGCCTGATCGATGACAAACAGTTTGCCATTGATGTCAATGAATGGGGTCTGGCCAATTTGATGGAAGAATACCGCGAACGCCGTTTGAAAAGTCTTGCGGCCTTGGAAGGCACACCATGAGAATTGCCGCTACTGCGGATATTCATTTCTCCGCCTCGCGACATGGTGCGCTGCATGATCAACTGAGCCGCGTGCGAGATGAGGCGGACGTGCTGGTCATCGCTGGAGATCTCACCAACTACGGTCAGCCCGACGAAATGGAGCCATTGCTCAATGTTGTGGTGCGCTCGCGGGTTCCGACGATCGCCGTGTTGGGGAATCATGATTATGAAAGCGGAAAACAGGCAGAGCTGGTGAAGATGATGACCGGCGCGGGAATGAAAGTGCTGGACGGAACCGCCTATGAGCGCGATGGCGTGGGCTTTGCCGGCACCAAGGGCTTCGTAGGAGGTTTTGGCCGTGGCGTTTTAACTGCCTTTGGCGAGCCAGAGATCAAGCAGTTTGTACAGGCCTCGATTGACGAATGCCTGAAGTTGGAGCGCGCCATGGCACAGCTTCGTACTCCAAAACGCGTCGTGGTGATTCATTATTCACCCATCTGTGCCACCATTCAGGGAGAAAATCCCGAAATCTTTCCATTTCTCGGTACCACGCGCCTGGCCGAAGTGGTGGATCGCCACGGCGCCGATCTGGTGCTGCACGGCCATGCCCATCATGGGCAGCCGGAAGGAAAGACGATCGGCGGCAGCCCTGTTTACAACGTCGCAATTACGCTTTTGCAGGCGCAAACGCCATCCGCCGCTTATCGGATCTTTGATATCTAAGCAACAAAAAAGAGTGCCATTCCGAAATTTCAGCGTTTTGTCTCTTAAGCAAGCTTGAACCCCGAAGTTTTCCTGCCGCATCTACTGCCTAAGCTGGATACCGATGAGTGCGGCGCTCGCGCAAACTGGAGTGGCCAGACGCAACTCGTCGCCTGCTGTTCGGTGACGCACCCCAGAGCAGGCGAATGCTATCAACTGAAGTTCTGACCAAAGAGACGCGAGTAGGCGCCAATCGGCTGCCCGACGGAAGCTGGGACTTCCTGCTATGGGCCCCGCAGGCGCGGGCGGTGAGCCTTCATTTTCCGAAAAGCGGCAAGCTGGTTCCGATGGAACCGCTCACCGACGGGTACCATCGCGCAACCATCAAGACGCTAGAAGCCGGCTCGCAATATTCTTACCAGCTCGACGGCGGCCGCGACTTGCCGGACCCGGCATCTCGCTTCCAGCCAAACAGTGTGCACGGTCCTTCCCAAATCGTCGATCTGGGTGCATTTCAGTGGACAGACCACAACTGGGCAGGCGTCCTGCTTGAGCGCAGTATTTTTTACGAGCTGCATGTCGGCACTTACACGCCGGAAGGAACATTCGACGCCATCATCGGCCATCTTCCAGAACTTGCCGCACTGGGGATCACAACCATAGAGCTGTTGCCGGTTGGCCAATTTCCGGGTTCACGAAATTGGGGATATGACGGCGTTTATCTCTTCGCGCCGCAAAATACTTACGGCGGTCCGGAGGCACTGCAGAGATTAGTAAACGCGGCCCACCAACACGGCCTCTCGGTCGCACTCGACGTGGTTTACAACCATCTCGGGCCGGAAGGCAACTACCTTAATGCTTACGGACCCTACTTTACCGATCACTATCAAACCCCGTGGGGTCAGGCGATTAACTTTGACGGCGCAGGAAGCGACGAGGTCCGAAGGTTTTTTATGGAGAACGCTTTGTACTGGCTGGAGGATTACCACTTCGACGCGCTACGCCTGGATGCGATTCATGGAATTTACGACTTTAGTGCGCGTCATTTCCTTGCGGAACTCAAATCGTCAGTGACGGACTTAGCCAGGCGGCTGGGTCGTCCGCTGCATTTAATCGCCGAAAGCGACTTGAACGATGCACGAATCCTGCATCACCCCGAGCGCGGCGGCTACGATATGGACGCCCAGTGGAGCGATGATTTTCATCATTCGGTCCATACTTTGTTGACCCGCGAAAATCAGGGGTACTATTCCGATTTCGTGGGGGTCGAGCCTTTGGTTGCGACATTGCGCGAGGGCTGGTATTACAGCGGCCAGCATTCCAACTATCGCAAGCGTCGCCATGGCAACTCACCCCGCGGTCTTTCGCCGGCAAAATTTGTTGTATGCAATCAGAACCACGACCAGGTGGGGAATCGTGCCGCCGGCGAGCGGCTTACCGGCCTTGTAAATTTCGAGGCGCTGAAGCTAGCCGCAGCAGTCACTCTGCTCTCCCCTTTCGTGCCCATGCTGTTCATGGGCGAAGAATACGGCGAGACTGCCCCATTTCAATACTTCACAAGTCATGGAGATCCCGAACTGGTCGAGGCGGTAAGCCGCGGGCGGCGCGAGGAGTTCGCAGCTTTTGGCTGGGAACAAAGCGTGCCCGATCCGCAGGCCGAGCAAACATTTTCGCGCTCCGGCCTCGATCATTCCCTCAAAGAAAAAGAGCCGCATCGTACCCTGTTGCGCTTCTACCAGCAACTCATCCGCATTCGTGAGGAGTTAAATTTGGGCAAGCCGGGACCGCGAACGGTTCAAGAGGTGGGTGGCTGCGCCCTCTTACTGATGCGCGAGAGTGGCTCTCAAGAACTGGCCATGCTGTGTAACTTCGCGGAATTTCCCGTAAGCCTGAACCTGCCCGACATGGCGGGAAACTGGACCACAATTATTCATTCTGCCGATGCTTCATGGAATGGACCGGAAACAAATCTCGCTGCAGAGCTGACCCTTTCGGCATCCGGAGAAGTTCGGCTTGCGCCACAATCTTTTCTCTTACTCGAACGCAATCAGCCAAACACGGAGGCGCTGTGAAATACGTTTGCATTCATGGGCACTTTTATCAGCCCCCGCGAGAAAACCCTTATCTTGAAGCAGTTGAATTGCAGGACTCCGCTTATCCCTATCACGACTGGAATGAGCGGATCACCGCCGAGTGTTACGCACCGAATGCGGCCTCGCGCATTCTCGACTCCGAAAACCGCATCACGAAACTTCTCAACAACTATGCGCACATCAGCTTCAACTTCGGTCCTACCCTGTTGTCGTGGATGAAAGAACAGGCTCCCACCGTCTATCAGTCAATAATCGAGGCCGATCACCAGAGCGCCGAAAGATTTTCCGGTCACGGTTCTGCGATCGCGCAGGGTTACAACCACATGATTCTTCCGCTGGCCAACCGGCGCGATAAAGTAACGCAGGTGAAGTGGGGGATCCGCGATTTTGAAAGCCGTTTCGGGCGAAAGCCGGAAGGAATGTGGCTGCCGGAAACGGCAGTCGATACCGAAACACTGGAAGTGCTTGCTGAAAATGGGATTCAGTTTACAATTCTCGCGCCGCGCCAGGCTCAACGAATAAGAGCCAAGAACAGTTCGAAGTGGGAAGATGTAAGTGGCTCCCGCATCGACCCCGCGCGCGCCTATCTCGCGGAATTGCCTTCAAAAAAGCGCATCAATCTTTTCTTTTACGACGGTCCTATCTCGCAAGGGGTCGCGTTCGAAGGTCTGTTGAACGATGGAAAACGATTTGCCGATCGCCTGATGAGCGGATTTTCTGACTCGCGGCAGGGACCGCAACTGGTCCACATTGCGACCGACGGCGAAAGCTACGGCCACCATCATCACCGCGGAGAGATGGCGCTCACATACGCGTTGGACGAAATTGAAAGCAACAATCTCGCCAAGATCACGAATTATGGCGAATTCCTGGAAAAAGTCCCCCCGAAGCACTTTGTTGAAATCGTCAATAATAGTTCCTGGAGTTGTGTGCATGGCGTAGAACGCTGGCGCAACGATTGCGGCTGCAATTCTGGTGGACATCCGTGGAACCAGCAGTGGCGTGCTCCGCTGCGGGCGGCGCTGGACTGGTTGCGCGACAAACTGGCGCCCATTTTCGAGTCGCGGCTGAAGGAATTTGTCCGCGACCCGTGGGAAACTCGGGACGACTACATTCGCGTCATTCTCGATCGCTCGGAAGATTCGCGGCGCGCATTCTTCGCCGACCATGCGATTCGTCCACTTGAACCTCAGGAGCAAGTGACGGCCCTCAGACTTCTTGAGATGCAGCGTCATGCCATGCTCATGTACACCAGTTGCGGTTGGTTTTTCGATGAGCTGTCTGGGTTAGAAACCGTTCAGGTCATTCATTATGCAGGTCGCGCTTTGCAACTGGCTGAGCAATGTTGCAACCAAAAACTCGAAGAGGAATTTCTGCAGCATCTTGCCCTGGCAAAAAGCAATCTGCCGGAACACGGCGATGGCGCGAAGATTTACGAGAAGTGGGTGAAGCCGGCGGTCGTCGATATCGAGCGTGTTGGCGGACACTACGCCATTAGTTCGCTCTTCGAAAACTATCCCGACAACACGCGAATCTATTGCTACGAGGCAGAGCGGGTTCGTTATTCTGTGGAGGCGGAAGGGAAAATACGATTAGCGACTGGCTGCGCGCGGTTTCGGTCCGCCATTACCGAGGAATCTGCCACATTAGATTTCACCGTTCTCCATCTTGGCGACCACAATGTAACGGCGGGCATTCGTCCCGGCAAAGACGAGTCGGATGAAGATCAAAAGAAACTGGTCGCAGCCTTTGCACAGGCCGACACCGCCGAAGTAATCCGCTTGCTCGACCATGTATATGGACACAAGACTTTCTCTCTGCGTCAACTCTTCCGCGACGAGCAACGGAAGATCACGAGCCTGATTTTGAATGAATCCCTCAATTCCGCGTCTGCGCTCTACCGCGCGGTCTTTGAGGGACAGGCTCCTTTGATTCGCTTTCTCAATGGCCTCGATATACCGGTTCCACATGCCTTGACGTCGGCAGCCGAGATCGCTCTGAATAGTCAATTGGAGCAGTATTTCGACCGCCCAGACCTGGATTTAGAAAGTATTCATGGCTTGCTGCGAGAGGCGGCAGCAAGCAAGATCGCATTGGATTCGACCACTCTCGAGTACAAAGTCCGCAAGCGGCTGGAGAAAGATGCTTCCGAATTCGCCGCGAATCCTTCCGATTTGACGGCCGCCGAAAGAATGATCAAGCTGCTTGATCTGATACCTGCGCTTCCGTTTCCCGTCGTGCTTTGGGAAGCTCAGAATGTCTGTTATCGACCGCTGGTGACGGCATTCCAGCAAAATGGATGGCATTCGCCCAGTGCGGATCCGGTTGCCTTGCGGCGTCACGATGATCTGAGCCGTTTGGCTTCGCAACTCCATATTTTGTTGCCGGAGACGAGTTTGGAAAATGCCGCCTAAACGTTTGCCATCGGCGACCTATCGGCTACAACTGAACCAGAACTTTCGCTTTGGGGACGCTTGCAGGATTCTCGATTACCTTCAGGAACTGGGAATTTCCGATCTGTATCTGTCGCCAGTATTGGCCAGCCGAAAGGGAAGTGGGCACGGTTACGATGTTACTGATCCCACGCGGATCAATCCCGAGTTAGGCAGCGAAGAGGACTTCGCAACGCTGCAGGCTGGACTGCAAAAACGCGGTATGGGGCTGCTGCTCGACACGGTTCCCAATCACATGGCGGCTAGCGCCGAGAATCCCTGGTGGATGGATGTTCTTGAGAACGGTGCTCAGTCGGCCTACGCCGCATTTTTCGATATTGAATGGCATCCACACTCCCGCAGCCTCGATGGCAGAATTCTTCTTCCAGTCCTCGGCCGTCCTTTCGGCGAAGCGCTGGACTCGGGTGAAATTAAACTCACGTTTCAAGACAGCCGGTTCTTCTTTCAGTATTTCGATTCTTTATTTCCGCTCGCTCCCCGTTCCTATCATGCGATTCTCGATCACCGCTTCGATCGGCTGAGAGAAATTCTGGGGGAAGATGCGCCCGCGTTCCATGAATACTCCGGCATTGTTTCATCGGCGCGGGAGCTTTCCAGCCCGGATCGACGATCTGCGGAAACCACTTCCGAAAGGCGCTTGCGTTTTGAATCTTCTCGGGACCGCCTTCGTTCACTCATGAACAGCAGCCAGGAAGTGGCACGCTTTGTGGAAGAGAATGTTGCTGAGATCAACGGTAAAGAGGGGGATGCCGGAAGCTTTCGCCTCCTGCAGCGGTTGCTCTCAGAACAGAATTACAAACTGGCCTTCTGGCAGAATTTGAATGAGAGCATTAATTATCGCCGTTTTTTCACCATCACTGATCTCGTAGGAATTCGCGTTGAAGATCCGGTTGTTTTCGAAGCGACCCACGGCTACATGCTGCGGTTGGTTGCGAAAAGCCCGCTCGCGGGTTTGCGCATCGATCACATCGATGGCCTGCGCGATCCCCTCGCTTATCTGAACAAATTGCAGGAGCGTCTCGCGTCCGACGAAACCCGGAAAGATACGTCCTCGTATGTCATCGTCGAGAAAATTCTGTCGCGCGACGAACGCTTGCCCGGCGATTGGCCGGTGAGCGGAACCACCGGCTATGACTACCTGAATGAAGCAAACGGAATCTTCGTTGAGCCGGAAGGCGCACGCCGCATGGAAGAAATTTATTCAGACTTCATCGGGCGCAGGCAGAGTTTCGCTGATGTGGTCTACCAGAAGAAGAAGCTCGTGGTGACTTCGCTGCTCGGCGTGGAGATGCGAACTCTTGGACGGCAACTTGCAGAACTCGCCGCTCAGGACCGTTACGCGCGTGAACTGGATCGCGGAAAACTGATCGCGGCCTTGATCGAGGTTACCGCCTGCCTTTCCATTTATCGAACGTATATTCGCAACATGGAAATCCCGGCCAAGTGCGCACAATATATTGAAGACGCCGTCACCGCGGCTCGGCTCCGCGCGCCCAATGTAGATTCCGCGTGTTTCGATTTTGTTCGCCAAGTGTTGTTGATCCAGAATCTTCCCCACGTGCTGGTCGACCAGCGCGAAGCTCGCCTCGCTTTCGTCACACGTTGGCAGCAGTTTACCGGACCCATTGTGGCCAAAGGGTTGGAAGACACTTCGCTCTATGTCTACCACCCGCTGTTGTCATTGAATGAAGTGGGTGGAAATCCTTGCCCCTCGGAGGCAGCCTCGGCGGAGCAGTTCTATAAATTCCTGGAAGACCGGCAACAGAGATGGCCTGGCAGCCTAGACGCCACTACAACGCATGACACCAAGCGAAGTGAAGACGTTCGCGCTCGCCTGAATGTTCTTTCCGAAATGGCAAGTGAATGGAACGATCGCTTGAATCAGTGGAGCAGGCAAAACGCACCGCACAAAGAAAAACTCAAAGGCGAAGCCGTGCCTGATCGCAACGAAGAATATTTTCTTTATCAGACGCTTCTCGGCGTGTGGCCGCTCGAGCAGGAGGGATGCGCGACCCTGCTGCAAAGAGTGCAGGATCACATTATTAAAGCTACTCGCGAAGCCATGGTTCACACGCGCTGGACGCGGCCCAATCAACCGCATGAAGATGCGCTCTTGAAATTCGTCGCTAAAATTATTTCCAAAGATAACCAGGAGTTTCTTGCGGATTTCCGTAAATTCCAGAAAAAGGTCGCATACTTTGGCATGGTCAACGGTCTTTCTCAAACACTGCTGAAGATTGCGTCGCCTGGCGTTCCGGACTTTTATCAAGGCTCGGAGTTATGGGATTTACGCCTCGTCGATCCTGATAATCGCGGTCCGATCGACTTCGATAAACGAACGGCTATGCTGCGCCGCATCGCTGAGACCGATGACCATTCTGAAGAGGCAGTGCGTGAACTCATCGACCACTGGCACGATGGGCGAATCAAGCTGTATCTGATCCGGAAAGCCATCCGTTTTCGGCGGGATCACGCGGACCTATTCCGCGATGGAGATTTCGTCCCATTGCAATCTGCCGGTCCCTATTCTCGAAATGTCGCGGCATTTATTCGCCGGTCCGGAAATGGATGGGCGCTGGCGGCGGTTCCTCGCTGGCTCTCGCAAGTGCCAGCCAAATCGAAGGGACGATTCAACTGGGAGGATACACGGATCGTTTTGCCTTCCGATTCTCCTGCGGAGTGGAACGACATTCTCACGCACACGCAGTTCAGATCAAAAAGCGAATCCGGCCAACAGTATTTGATGGTCAACGATTTATTCCAGAGGTTCCCAGTCGCTTTCTTTGATGGGCAGGGAAATTAAACTTCGATCTCGACAGTAACAGCGTAAGCATCGCAGCCCTATTTACCTGTAACCGCATTGAGTTTTTGGAGCATCACTCCGATCTCTGGATTCGCCATAAAGTTTTTCCACACCAGGCCAGTCCTGTAATTCTCCACCATCGCCACAATCGGTGCCTGATTCAGCCCCATATAAATCGGTGAAACCCAATCGCGGCCGGGATTATAAGCATCTCGCGGGCCATAAATGTCCCAGAGTTCTGAGCCCAGATCGCGATAGTAATGCTTGAGTGCCGCCATCGATGCCTCCGGAGTATATGGAAAAGACGCTAGGGCGCCGGTGAGAGTCAAGGTTCCGTCGTCATTGGTCTTATCCGGCGCGTGCGGCAGGTAGCCTTCGGGACCGTCGCTCGCAGTCAGTCCCCACGCATCGGGCCCGTATCCCGGAAAATGTTTGGGATTTGCGATGCAATACGCCCGGTTGATCAGCGCCATGTTGCGGTTGTTCTCGAAATAAGAAGACGTGTACCGGTCGTGCAAGCTATGGGGATCAAATCCGAGGTACGAGTAATGAGTGAAGAAGAGCGGCCCGCCTGTGCCCACGCCTACGTCCAATTTGATTCCGTAATAACTGTGGCCGTTGAAATAATGATCTCCGTCCACGCTGCCGGACCATCCTGCCCGGTAGCGGACCGCAAGATCCGACTGGCTTGCCCATCCGGAATAATAAAATTCCGCTGGAACTCCGTGGGTCGGGGATGACATCGCCAGCAGATAAGTGATCATGACTTCGTTAAAGCCGGTAAGCCGGTGCTGAATCTGCCAGCCCCATTCCGGCGACCAGTGCCAATAGAGAAAATCTTTCGCGTCTGGGCCGCGGTACCAATCCCACTCGACCGTCTCCCACAGGTGAGAGATGCGTTGATAAAGTTCACGCTCGGCGTCACTGTTCCCGCGGAAATATTGCCGGGCTGCCAGCAAACCTTCCATCAGAAATGAAGTCTCCACCAAATCTCCGCCGTTATCGAACATGCCAAACACCGGCAAGGTTTGGCCCGTATTGCCATCCATGAAATGCGACCACGCCCCGTGATAGCGTTGCGCGTGTTCGAGAAAATTAACGATCCTGGTGAGCCGCTCAATGCCTTGGGCGCGGGTAATGAAACCTCGATTCACGCCCACAATCAACGTCGCGATGCCCATTCCACTCGCGCCCGTCGCCACAATTCGATCATCGCCGGGAATGTTTTCGCGCGTCATTCCCGACTGCGGATCCGCGCCTTCCCAGTAGTAGTGGAAGCAAGCCTCCTGTAGCATGGTCAGCAGTTCGTCGTCGTTGAATTCGCGAGTTGTGGCACTTGCCACACTCGAGAAAGGTGACATGCGATTCTGCCAATCGACCGCCACCACTTTATATTGCGCGGTAATTCCCGGCTTTCCGAGGAAGTCGGCGTAACGGCTGGTTCCTGGAAGTTGAATGCCGGCGGGTTCAAACTGTTTGCCGTCGAGCGAGCGATAGATCACGTAGCGGCCAAACAGGGAAGTGTTCGGCGAATCCCAACGCACTTCCACGTGCCGATCGTAGCCAATCGCGCGAACATTTTCCGGAGCGGCGAGGGGAGAGCGGTCCGCAGGCTCGTCGTCAGCGACGCGAATTTCATCGATGATTAAAGTGTGGCGCACTCCGTCGGCGCGCCCCTGTTTGAAAACTACGTCCTGCAAGTCTTCCAGTCGAAATTTATAGATGGAT
The DNA here is from genome assembly GCA_963801885.1 of uncultured Acidobacteriaceae bacterium. Classification (GTDB taxonomy): domain Bacteria; phylum Acidobacteriota; class Terriglobia; order Terriglobales; family Acidobacteriaceae; genus Sulfotelmatobacter. The sequence goes on along the minus strand of CAWDGL010000003.1, from coordinate 147,496 downwards.
GCGGTGCGAAAAGCGGAAAACGGAATTCGCACCTGAACCCATCGGCCGGCGGGAATTTCGCCGGCAATTTTGCCGAGTGGCAGTGGCTCGGTAAAAGCATTCGGCAACTCGGCCAATCCGCCGCCGCGGTTGGAGAGCACGAGCATGGGAAGATCGTCTGCTGCAATCGCCTGCGGAGCGAAACACCAGAAGTAAAGATTGTGTCCTTCGAATTCCGGAAACCGATTGCGAAATCCTTCTACGCGAATTTCCGCTTCCCAACCCCCGCCATTTTGCGACTGCCACTGCAGGCGGATCGCATTCGGCGGCGTGAGAAAGTTTTTTTTCTCGACCGGCAATCGACGGTCTTTCAATTCCAGGAAACTGGAGCCGTTGGCCAGACCATTGCTATAGAAATACGAGTCCGGCGTCAGACTGTTGTCGAAAACCACGTGGCGGTAATATTCAGTGTTGCCCCAGGCCGCGGCGGAAAAGGAAATCAGTCCCAGAAAAAAAACAAACAGTTTTGCGAGAGTTAAAACATTCCGCGTGTATTTCATAAAAGACTTCCCTCAAATTTTCCCGAGAGTCTGGAGCGAAGCGAAAGATATATCTTAGGGCAGGATTTCCGCATGAGCTGGCGAACCATGCGCGGAATCGGGGCTGATCCAAATGTTGACCTTGGCCGGCTCGGCAGCAAATTCATTGCGAATATTCCAAATCGCAAAAGTTTCAGGCTTCAGCTCGAATCTTACCTTCTTAGTTTCGCCCGGAGCGATAGACACGGTTTGAAATCCCTTCAGCATACGCACCGGCTCGGCAACGCTGGTTCCCGTAAGCTGAATGTACAGCTGCACAACTTCGTTGCCGGGGCGCGAGCCGGTGTTGGTTACATCCGCTTCGGCGATCGTCGCGGCAGACGTATCCGTTTCAGGACCGAGAGCTCGGTCTAAGGCCGCGGCGCTTAGTTGTTGATTGCTGATCGTGGTGGCTCCGTAGGAGAAACTGGTGTAGGATTCGCCAAAACCAAACGGGAACTGCGGAGTGTTCTGTTCGTCGATATACCGTGAAACATATTTGCTGGCAATGTCAGTTGGCGGATGCGTGAGATCGATGTCTCCGGCGGGACGCCCAGTGTCGAGATGGTTGTAATAGAGCGGTTCCTGTCCCACGCTGCGCGGCCAACTTACTACCAGCCTTCCGCTGGGATTCACATCGCCGAGGAGCACGCGTGCCAGCGCTGGCCCTCCGCCGGTTCCCGGCTGCCAAGCCGCGATTGCTGCCGAAACGTGTTCAAATGCCCAAGGCACTGTCAGTGGTCGCCCGCTGAATAGAATTAAGACGACCGGCTTGCCGGTGCGAACAATAGCTTCCAGCAATTCCTGCTGCCTGCCCGGAAGACCTAAATGTGCGCGCGAAGCAGCCTCGCCACTCATATCCGGGCTCTCGCCCAGCGTCAGAATAACCACATCAGCTTTCTGAGCGCCGGCTACTGCAGCCGCGATTTCATTATCGCTTCCGTCGAGAATGCCGACGCCTTTGAATTGCGTAATATGATCCCCGCCGAGCCGCTGCGCCAATGCCGCGGGTAGTGAAACGCGTGGCCCCTGTCCCTGAGGCGCGCCACCGGGCGCCCAGGAATTATCCGCCAGCGGCCCAATGACGGCAATGTTTTGAACTGCAGACGAAAGTGGCAACAGGGCTTTGCCATCTGGCCCGTTCGCATTTTTGAGCAGAACGAAGGAGCGCTCCGCCGCAGTCTGAGCCAGCGCTATGCTCTGCCGATCGAGTGCTCTTGCCGACGCGCCTTCGTCCACATACGGATGCTCAAATAGGCCCAATGCCAGCTTCACCCGAAGCACATGCCGCACCGCGTCGTCCAATTCCGCTTGTGTCGCCTGCCCCGAGCTCACGATCTGCTGCAGGTTATCGTGATAGAGGCTGCTCACCATATCCATATCCACGCCGGCAAGAAAAGCTTTTCGCGCGGCGGCTGCTCCGTCATTCGCGATGCCGTGCGGAATCAGTTCGCCCACCGCATTCCAATCGCTCACGACCAGGCCGCGAAAGCCCCACTCCTTGCGCAAAACTTGTTTCAACGTGAACGGATTGGCGGACGAAGGCACGCCATTCAAAGAGTTGAACGCACTCATCAGCGACGCGGTCCCCGCTTCCACCGCCGCATGAAACGGCGGCATATAAAATTGCCGCAACGTGTGTTCGGAGATTTCGGTGCTGTTGTAATCACGGCCAGCCTCCGCTGCACCGTAGCCCACGTAGTGCTTGACACAAGCGGCAATGCTGTCGGGCGCATCCAATCGCGAGCCCTGGTAGCCCCGCACGTATGCTGCCGCCATCGCCGAACCGAGAAACGGATCTTCGCCCGCGCCTTCCGCCATGCGCCCCCAACGCGCGTCCCGCGCAATGTCTACCATCGGGGAAAACGTCCATCGGATGCCGTCGGCGGCAGCCTCCGTTGCGGCCACACGAGAAGCTTTTTCTACAATCGACGGATCCCAAGTCGAAGCCAGTCCCAGCGGAATAGGAAACTCCGTCTTGAATCCGTGGATCACATCGAGCCCAAATAAAATGGGAATATGGAGACGCGATTTCTCCATCGCAATCTTCTGGTATTTGTTGATCTCACGCGGGTCGACCACGTTGAATAGAGAACTGATCTGCCCGCGCGCAATCATGTCTCCGTAATCGCTTCTGCCGGTTCCCGGCCCCGTGGGCTGGCCAGCGGAGTACTGCACGAGCTGTCCAACTTTTTCTTCCAGTGTCATCTGGCGTAGAATCGACTCTATCCGCACGTCGAGGTTCTTGTCCGTAATGCCGTCCGCTTGACTGACCGGCATTTGCGCCAGCGAACCTACACTCAGGGCTATAAAAATTCCAGAGAACAAAAATGCGCTGGAAATAATTCTCGGCCGAATGATTTTCGTCACAAATAGTTTCCCCACAACTGGGCGAGCGCTGCGCGAGGGACGAGGTTGGAAAAAAGAATGTTTGCAGGGTGCTGAGCGTGGCATGCATAGCTCCTTGGGGGCCCGGCTTTAGAAAATAACTACTAAAACGGGTTAGTAGAGCATTTCCGACTGTATCAAAAACTCTTTTCGTTCCAATGTCAACGAATATCGCGCAGATAAATCGCAACATCAAGCTTGCTCCTCAGATTTGTTTGTGCGAGACTGCGCAGCGGGATGGCAAAAAAAAGTAGCAAGAGCTCCGCGCGAGCTCCACGTCTGGGTTCCAAGCCGGTCAGTCTTAAGGAGCTGGCTGAGCGTCTCGGACTTTCGCCGGCTACCGTATCCCTCGTCATCAATCGTTCCCCAGTCGCCGACTCCATTCCGCAGGAAACCAAAGAACGCGTGTTGGCTGCCGCCAAGAAATACAAGTACCGTCCAAACTTTCTTGCCCGCTCCCTGCGTGCCCGGCGTAGTTTTACTATCGGGGTTATTGTTCCCGAGGTCAGCGACGGCTACTCGGCATCGGTGATGAGTGGGGTGGAAGACTATCTTCTGCAAGAGGGATATTTTTACTTTGTCGTCAGCCATCGTCACCGCGCTGACCTGATTGAGGAATATCCCCGGCTTTTTTTAGAACGCTCAGTCGACGGGCTCATCGCGGTCGACACTCCGTGGACTCTTTCACTCTCGGTGCCCGTGGTCACGGTATCTGGACACAATCAAGTCAAAGGGGTGACGAATATTGTCCTCGACCACGTGCGTGCCGCGGAGATTGCCCTCAAGCATCTGTTCCAACTCGGGCACCGCGACATCGCATTCATCAAAGGGCAGGAGTTCAGCTCCGACACCGAGGTACGCTGGACCAATATCGTGAAAGCCGCCCGCCAACTGAACCTTGCGATTTCGCCGGCGATCGTTTCTCAACTCCAGGGCGATTCTCCTTCGCCTCAAGTTGGATACGAGGCTACCCGCAAGCTGCTCGCGGCACACAAACCATTTACTGCGTTGTTTGCATTCAACGACATCTCGGCGATGGGCGCCATCCGCGCGTTGCGCGAGGCTAAGTTGCGCGTTCCCGAAGATGTTTCCGTGGTGGGTTTCGACGACATCGCGAGCGCAGCTTATCAGAATCCCGCGCTCACAACGGTACGCCAGCCTTTGCGTGAAATGGGAAGAATCGCCGCTGAGACTTTGCTGCGACGCATCCGGCGCGCCGGAACCGATTCCCGCGGCGGCGAAACCATGGTTGAACCGGAGTTAATGATTCGCGAAACCACTGCCCCCGCTTTCGTTGGCATTCCTCGCAAGTGACCGCCGCGTTGCCGGCTTCCACTGAACAAATGCGCTGAATTGCCCAATTTTTCGCGAGCGCGAACCTTGGCAGTTATCGGAGAAAACTCCTTCTTAAATGCCGCTGTCCTCTTTCAGAAAATCGTTAATGCTGTTGAACCCTAACTGAAATGTTTTCGCGATGTGAGAAACTGCATCTAAAGTCCTGTCCCACAATGCGCTTGACTGTGGAAAATCGCATGTGCTATAAGCGCCTGTTTGCTACTAAAACGCTTTTGTAGAGTTTTAGCTAACCGTCCTTCAATGGAAGTACTCAGAACGCTCGGGAGGTCGTAATGACCCGCTCCACTTTTTCCTCACTCCGTTCCATTTCGATTTTTGCCTGTATCATTCTTTCCGCCGTCATGGCCCACGCCCAGTACCGCACTTCAATTCAGGGCACGGTGACCGACACCACTGGCGCGGTAATTCCTGGCGCTAATCTCACTCTGACCAATCCCGCAACCGGCGAGAAGCAGAACAGGGTCAGCAATGATGCTGGCGTTTATAACTTCAATGCTTTGCCAGCGGCACCGTTCCGATTGGAAGTGGAAAAAGATGGTTTCGAAAAGAAGGTCATCGACAATCTGCAACTGATTCCAGAACAGGCAAACGCTGTCAATGTTCAGTTGGCCATTGGAGCTGCGACGCAGACTGTCACTGTCAATGCCGAAACGACTCCATTACTTCAGACTGAGACCGCGTCCATCAATGGCGTCGTCTCTGACAATGAAGTGCAGCATATGCCTTCGTTCGGCCGCGATGTTTACCAACTGGTCCAGTTGGCGCCCGGCGTCTTTGGCGATGGCGCGCAGGGAAGCGGTGGTAACAGTCAAAGTCTTCCCGGAACGCAGGGTCCGGGTGGCACCGGCGGCAATCAGGGAATTTTCCAGACGGAGAACGGTCCGCAGGCGCTGGCGGCAGGGCAGCAATACGAGAACAATAGTTATTCGATTGACGGCATTAGCACCACCAGCGCTGTGTGGGGCGGAACGACGGTCATTACGCCGTCAGAGGATTCCGTCGACAACGTGAAAATTCTTTCCAACGGCTACGATGCCGAGAACGGCCGTTTCAGCGGCGCACAGGTTCAGCTCACGTCCAAAAGCGGCAGCAACAATTTCCACGGCAGCGCGTTCTTCACCATGCACCGTCCCGGGCTCAATGCCTACCAGCGTTTCAACGGCTTGCACAATAGTGTTTTGAAGGACACCAACTTCTTTGATCAATTCGGCGGCAGCATCGGCGGCCCGATCTGGAAGAACAAAGTCTTTTTCTTCTTTGATTATGAAACCGTTCGCAGCCCCGCTTCTCAACCGAGCGTTTCCAATGGGTGGTACGAAACCCCGGCGTTCGACAAAGCGGCACCCGCGGGAAGCATCGCTGCGACCTATCTGACTTTTCCCGGCGCCGGCGTGAACAGTTCAAGCATCAATCCTTCAACCTGCGCAGATGCCGGTTTGAATGAGGGCGTTAACTGCAGGACCATTCCGGGTCAGGGCCTGGATATCGGTTCCCCCTTGAAAACAGCACTGGGGTCACAGGATCTCGGCTGGATCAGTACCTCAAATCCGGGTGTTGGAGGCGGACTTGACGGCATCGCCGACATTGCCAACTACGTTACCACCAGCAACAGTACGTACTCCAAGGCGCAGTACAACGGCCGCGCCGATGCCAATCTCAACGCCACCAATCGGATCGCCTTTGCTATCTACTGGGTTCCACAATCGACAACTTTCCTCAACGGCCCCGCTCGTCAGTACAATCTCTTCCATCACCAACAAGTCAACAACGCCTACTCCGCACTTTGGAATCACACTTTTTCGCCCAATTTCCTGAACGAATTTCGCGTGAACGCTGCCGGATGGCGTTGGAATGAAGTGGCCGACAATCCGCAGGCTCCAGTCGGACTTCCCACGGACACCATTGGCCAAATCGGCAGTTTGACTGGCGACACCAACATCAATCAATTTGGACCCAACGTCGGCAGCATTCTGGACCAGTGGACTTACACCTACAAAGATGTGGCCACGAAAATTATTGGAAACCACACGGTTAAGTTCGGCGGGGAAGTTACACGCCTGTTCTACCTGCAAGAGTGCCCCGGCTGCGCCGTTCCTCACTACAGCTTTTTCAACATGTGGGACTTTCTCAATGATGCTCCGCATTCCGAAAGCGGGGCCTTCAATCCCGGCACCGGATTTCCAACCACTCTTCGGCAAGACGACCGAACCGACATCATGGGATTTTTTGTTCAGGATGATTTCAAAGTTCGACCGAACCTGACTCTGAACCTGGGAGTTCGCTGGTCTTACTTCGGTCCGCTCTCCTCGAAAGAAAACAATATGTATGTCGCCACGCCAGGAGCCGGATCCGCGTACCTGACCGCCCTCAGGGTACATACGGGGCAGTCCTGGACAGCACAGAAGGACAATATTGGACCCCAACTCGGTTTTGCCTGGAGTCCACTTATTTTCAAAGACAAGCTCGTGATCCGCGGCGGTTATGGACTGAACTACAACCAGGAAGAGATCGCGCTATCTTCAAACATCGTGAACAATCCTGGATTGGTAGTAAATCCCACGTTCTCCATGTCCTCGCCGACTTCGCCAAATCCCGGCATCATTTATGCCCCTTCGATCAATCTCCACTCCATTACCGGTTTCCCGGCGAATCCCAACTCGGTCGCGCCCTTCGGCGCGAATGGACTTCCAACCACGGGCACGGTCAACGTTGAAATTTTCCCCAACACACTTCCCACCATGCGGGTGCATCATTACTCGCTCGATACCCAATACGATTTAGGGCACAAGTTCATCGCATCACTCGGATATCAGGGAACGTTGTCGCGGAACATCTACTTCCACGAGAACCCGTTGGCTACTCCTGCGGCCCTGGGCTATGCCTTGAACCCGCAGATTGGTGGCGGAGACTACTGGGGCGTTTTGGCCCATGGCAACTACAATGCTATGCTGGCTGAACTGAAGCACGATTTCGGCCGCCAATTTATGGCGGATGCCCAGTTCACCTGGGCTAAGAGTCTGGACGATAGTTCCGCTCCTTACTCGGAGCAGATCTACCCGTTTAATGTCGGCGAGAACTACGGCCGCTCCGATTACAACGTTTCCAAAGCCTTTAAGCTTTATGGCATGTGGCAGCCAGTCTTCTTCCACGGCAATAAGGCTTGGATAGACAGGATTGCCGGAGGCTGGTCGATAAGCGGCATCCTCAACATTCACTCCGGATTCCCTTGGACGCCTCTGGTCAGCGTCCAATCCTATTGACGGCGGCGAAGCCTCTACTGCGGCACTTGCGGGTACACGACGCTGCTGCCTTCCGCCTATCTGGGCGGCGCAGGCACCAGTACCAGTAACGACCAGTTCAAGACTGGGCTCGAACTATCCGCTTGCCGCAACGAGTCCGCAGCATGCTGGCGTATATTTCGCAACGCCGGCGTACACCGCTTACAGCTGGATTCCACCCCAGCCTACGGCAACGCGCTTCCTCAAGGACCCGGCGTCGATCGCAACGCGCTCAACGGCCCTGGTTACAGGGACGTGGATATCACTGTGAGCAAGGGTTTCGGTTTTCCGAACATGCCCGGACTCGGCGAACGCGCTCGGCTTGAACTTCGACTCGATGCCTACAACGTGTTTAACAATTTGAACTTCAACCCAACGAGCATTTCCAACAACATCGCCAACTCGAACTTCGGCGAGGCTACCGCTGCCTTGGCCGGCCGCGTGGTAACGGTAGGAGCCCGTTTCAGCTTCTAGATTCTTCCGTCGCAACTCTTCCGTTCGCAACCAAAGGCGCGCCTCACTCAGGGCGCGCTTTTTTATGAAGCGCGCAATATGCTGAGGGATTTCCTTCGCAATTTTCGCCCGCAACGCAGCACCGCGTACAATATCTTTGCACGCTGGAAGCGCGTTTCTCGAAGAGGTTCGAATGACTACCACTCGCCATCCTCGACCGCAAGTTGCCGCTGAAATCCCGGCCGTTCCGCTCACCACCGAAGGCTACAGCGTGTTGCACCAGATGATGCGTCTGCGCTGGCCTGCTTGGCGAGCCCTGCCCGCCAGCGAGAAATCCGCTATCGCCAGGGAAGCCTCCGAGGCGCTGGCGACCATGGAAACGAAGACCGGCGGGCAGTCTGCTCTGTTCTCGCTCATCGGCCACAAGGGCGACCTGATGCTGATCCATTTCCGCGAATCTTTCGCCGATCTCAATCAAGCCGAACTGCAACTCGCCAATCTTCGCCTCAGCGATTATCTTGAGCCCACTTCCTCTTATCTTTCGATCATCGAACTCGGCCTCTACGAATCCACCATAAAGATCTACAAAGAACTCACCGACCAGGGCATTGAGCCGCATTCGGATCAGTGGAAGGCGGAAGTTGCGTGCAAACTCGAGCGCCACAAGGAAGCCATGCGGCCGCGGCTCTATCCTGAAATTCCGCCGCATCGTTACGGCTGCTTCTATCCCATGGACCGGCGTCGCGGCGAAGATAAGAACTGGTACAAATTGCCCATCGAAGAGCGCGCTCGCCAGATGAACGATCATGGCCTGATCGGCCGCCGCTACGCCGGAGAAGTCAAACAAATCATCAGCGGCTCGATCGGCTTCGACGATTGGGAGTGGGGCGTCGATCTGTTCGCTAACGACCCGTTGGTGTTTAAAAAGTTAATCTACGAAATGCGCTTTGACGAAGTTAGCGCCGTCTACGCCCTCTTCGGCCACTTCTACGTAGGCGTGCGAGTGCAAGCCGCGGAGTTGGAAAAGCTACTCAGCGGCGAATTGCCGAAGTGAACCACATTCACCGCGGAGTCACAGAGACACAGAGAAAAAACTAAAAAGGTTTCTCCATGGCTCCGTGCCTCCGTAGTGAAATGATCTTCTCGGGAAAGGAATCGGAGAACTCATGGCAACACTCGGCCTGATCGAATACAAAGATGCCAGCCCCGAAGTCCGCGCCATCTACGATGACATCATGGCCACGCGCAAAACCGACTGGATCAACAATTTCTGGAAGGCCATTGCTCACGATCCCGCGACTCTCAAGCGCACGTGGGAAGACATTAAGCAGATCATGGCGCCGGGTGCGCTCGATCCTCTAACTAAAGAGATGATTTATGTAGCCGTCAGTGTCACCAATCAATGCCATTACTGCATCGCATCCCACACCGTCTCCGCACAGAAAAAAGGTATGACCGACGCCATGTTTAAAGAATTGATGGCGGTTGTAGGGATGGCCAACGAGACCAACAGAATGGTGACCGGCTATCAGGTAGAAATCGACGATCAATTCAAGAAATGAAATGACGAGATGATAATCCTCATGTGAGGACAGCCGCTCCGGGCTCTTGCGGCCAGCCAGTACTACTTCCGCGGAGCCACTCTCTGAAACCTGAATTCACACTGCTTCATATCCACCTTGCGCCCCCGAAAGCGCACGCCTTCTGCTTCCAGTCGCAAGCGCTGTTCCACGGCAGAATCGCCAGTCAATTTGATCTCCCCGCCCGCGCCCAGCACACGCTGCCAGGGCAACTCAAATCCTCGACGCAAAATAGCCGCAACCTGCCGAGGTGCCTGTGGAAATCCCGCGGCACGAGCGATCGCGCCATATGTCGAAACCTTCCCTCGTGGAACGCTGCGAATCACCTTTTCGATCCGCAGGCGAAGCTTAGCCGCTTCGTTGGTATGTTTGTTCTTCGCTTTCATCTTGGGCGGAGAGCCTGTCAGACAGCGCGACAGGCCGGCCCGCGACACGAGTCGGCCTGCGAAGTCGAAGCATCTCTGATTGCGACTAAGAATAGCGCATCGGCGAGATTAAATTGCCTAGGCTGCCGTGCGGAACGATTCCAGCGCTTCGTATTCTGAGTCGTAGACGTCAAATACAGTGAGCAGTTTGGTGATTTGCATCAACTCCCCTACGCGTTTGGTCAGGTTCGCCAGTTTCACGCTGGTTCCGGCGTTACTAGCCGTCGTGTGCAGCGCCACCAGCGTACCCAGGCCTCCCGAATCCATGTAGTTCACTTCGCCCAGGTTGAGCACAATGCGTTTCTGGCCATCGGCGATTGCCTTCTTGACCTCGTCCCGTAACAGGGAAGTCTCTTCCCCAAACACGATTCGCCCACTACACTCGATCGCCAGAATTCCATCCACCGTTCGCTTCGTCAGTTTCAGTTGCATAATAACGCTCCTTTGTGGCCCGCCGCAGAGTTGTTTCGCCCCGGTCGCTTCCGCCCAAAATCTTGAGGCACCAGCCTATCGTGTGTCAGCGCCATTCGCAAGGCCCGCCTACAGTGCTCTGCCAGAACCGGCAAAGTAATATCACGTATAATCATCCTTTCCGTCCATGAGTTACACCGTCCTGGCTCGCAAATATCGTCCTCAAAAATTCTCCGAGGTTATCGGGCAAGAACACGTCACGCGCACGCTGCAAAACGCCATCGAACAAGGACGCACCGCCCACGGCTACATTTTTAGCGGCCATCGCGGCATCGGCAAAACCACGGTCGCTCGTATTCTGGCGGCGGCGCTCAATTGCCGCTCTCAGGACCATCCTGTTCCGGAGCCTTGCGGCGTTTGCGAATCGTGTCTGGAAATTCGCGCCGGCAATGCCGTCGACGTCATCGAGATTGACGCAGCGACCAATCGCGGCATCGACGAAATACGTGAGCTTCGCGAAGCCGCTCGTTACCGCCCCGCGCGCGACCGTTTCAAAATTTATATCCTCGACGAAGCCCACCAGATTACCGATGCGGCCTTCAACGCTCTGCTCAAAACATTAGAGGAACCACCGGACCACATCGTCTTCATGCTCGCCACCACGCAGCCTGAGGATATTCCGCAGACCATCCGCTCGCGCTGCCAGCACTTCAGCTTTCGCGCCGTTAAATTCGACGCCATCGTCGCCCAGTTGCGCGACCTGGTCACGCGGGAAAAAATTGAAGCTGACGACGACGCGCTCGCCCTGCTGGCCGAAGCGGGTGACGGCTCGATGCGCGATGCGCTATCCATTCTCGATCAAGCTATCGCGTCATCGAATGAAAAAATAACTGCCGATTCCGTGCGCAACCTGGTTGGCGCCGCGCCGGCGCACGTTCTGGAACAGGTGATGCAAGCGGTATCGGAAAGCCGAAGCGAAGAAATTCTCCGTTACGTCGACCATTTGATCAGCGAAGGTCATAGTCCCACGCATTTCGCTCGCCAGATGGTTCGCTTCTTGCGCAATGCGGCTGTCGCGAAAATTGCCGGCAAGGATTCGTCGCTGCTGCAAATCTCCAGCGAAGAGCGCGAGCGCGTTTTTCGCGTGGCGGAATTGTTTGGCGAAGAGGATCTGACTCGCCATTTGCAAATTATGCTTCGCACCCACGGAGAGCTGGGATACAAGCAGGAGCAGCGTTTCCATCTCGAACTCGGCTTGCTGAAAATGGCGCATGCGCAAAAGTTATTGCCCATCGAACAGTTGCTGAGCGAAGTAGGCGCGGCTTCCGGCTCTTCGCCCACGCTTGTTGGTGCCCAGAGGCCTGTTCCGCGACCCGCCATCGTCGGCAACGCTCCCGCATTTGGTTCGAAAAGCGGCGTCGCTAGCTCCGAAGCGCGACGAACCGAGTCGTCTTCCGGTGCGCGCCCAAATTTTGTTTCTCCGTTCGCCGCGGATTCTGCCCGTAAAGGCACGCCGAGGCAGGAAGCCGCATCGGAGTCGGCACCGAATGGTCCGCGGATCGTTGCTGCCGCCGGCGCTCCGGAGCGAGTGATCATGGGCTCTGCAGTCGCCACGCTCGATCGTGAACAAGAGGCAACTCCCGATAGTTGGAGAGATGTCGTTAGCAACGTTTCCGTTGAAGCCGTGCAATCTCCAGTTTCCCAACCTGCGTCACAAAAAGAAACGCAGCCAGATGCGACAGCGGCAACCACGGCGATAGCACCAGCGCAGGCGCAATCTCAAATCGACCGTTTGCAAAATGCCGTGTTGCAGGCGCTGACCGACGGCAACCAGCGCATTCTGGTTTCCATGCTTTCCGCCGGCGAGTGGAGTGTGCAAGGGAACGAGCTTGTCATCAAGATCGCAGAATCGCAGACTGTGGCTGATATGTCGCTCAGTCCCGACGCCAAGCGTCTGGCGATTGCTTCCGCCAGCGGCGTTCTCGGTCGCCCAGTGAAGTTAAGAGTTGTACCCAGCGCCGCAGTAACTCCGCAGGAGAACAAACGCAACGGATCTGCAGCAACGGGCACAAGCGGCCGCGGACGCGCCGAACAGGATCCGATTGTTCGCCGCATGCAGGAAAAATTCGGCGCGCAAGTTCGGACTGTGATTGATTACAAGGAGAGGCGGTAAGACGAAGGTTTCAGGGTTTCAAAGTTTCAAAGTCGAACCTTGCAGGCCGTGAACTTTGAAGCCTTGAAACCTTGAAACCCTGAAACTTTGAAACTTGGAGCTTATGGGCGGATTCAACCTGCAAGACCTGATGTCGAAAGCGAAATCGCAATACGACGCACTGCAGAAGAAAATGCAGGAGACGGTGGTGGAAGCCACGTCTGGTGGAGGAACTGTTACTGCGAAAATGGATGGGCGCAAGCAGTTATTGAGTCTGCGCATCGATCCGGAGGCCGTGAAATCCGGCGACGTCGAAATGCTGCAGGATCTGGTTCTCGCCGCCGTCAATGAAGCAGCGCGCAAAATCGACGCGCAAATGCAATCTACAGTTGGCGGTATGCTGGGCGGTCTCGGAATCCCCGGTCTCTGAATTTCCTGAGTGCAGTCCGCTATCAGTTGTCATCCTGAGCGAAGCGAAGGACTTCTGTACTTTCTCGCGGACGGCAAGAATGCATAGATTCTTCGCTTCGCTGAGCTCAGAATGACAACCTGATTGAAGGTGAATTAGGAATGGCCAAATTTGCCGAACCGATGTCGCGCCTGATTGACGAGCTGAAAAAGCTTCCTGGCGTGGGCGCAAAAAGCGCACAGCGCTTGGCCTTTTACATTTTGCGCGCGAGCGATGAAGATGCCGAAGCTCTCGCGACCGCTGTTCGCGATGTGAAAGCCAATCTTCGTCTTTGCTCCGTATGCAACAACATTACGGACGTCGATCCTTGTGCCTATTGCACCAGCGCAACCCGCAACCAGCGCCTGGTTTGCGTTGTCGAAGAGCCCACCAACATTGCCGCGATCGAGAAGACCAAACATTTCAATGGCGTCTTTCACGTGCTGCATGGAGCTATTTCTCCGCTGCATGGAATTGGGCCGGAACAGTTACGCATTCTGAACCTCATTACTCGCGTCGACGCGGGCAATGTTGACGAGGTCATTGTGGCAACCAATCCGACCGTCGAGGGCGAGGCGACTGCGACTTATCTCTCGCAACAGTTGAAGAGAACCGGAGTGAAAGTTACGCGCATTGCGATGGGTATTCCTGTGGGCAGTGACATTGAATACACCGACGAGATCACCATGCTGAAAGCCATGGAAGGTCGGCGAGATATGTGAGCGAAGAATCAGTTTAGGAACAATTTGGAATTTCTGGCTCGAGAAAAACGTTCATCTCTTCTTCCGTCGCGGCCAAACCTTCCGGCAAAGAGCCGCGATTGTATTCGGCCATCCGGTTTTTCCATTTCAGAAATTCGGTAATGCTTTGCGGTTCGATGCGCACTTCCACGCGACGCAGGCTAGCGAGCAGAAGATTCATTTCATAGCGCAAGCCGGACGCCGTGCGCAAATCCTTTGCCGAGGGCTGCACAACTTCAATTCTTCCCCGGCGCAATTCCAGCAATCCCCAACCTGCGGGTAATTCCTCAAGCTTCACTAATGCTGGAGGCGTTAGATAAAAGCGTTCGCAGCCTACACCTTGTTGTGGCTTCTGCCGAAAAGGTTTAGCGCGATCGGCGAGAAAATCCGCGCGCGTGATTTTGCACTCGACCAGTACGGAATGATTGGCGCGCTTCCAGCCAATGGCATCGGGCATTTCGCCGCTGACGCAGGCTTGCTCGGAGAGGACTACTCCGCAGCGATACGATCGCAGCCAGCGCACGGCTCGTTCTACCAGTTGGGCGTGAGTCATGGGTTCGGCTTCCGCCTTTGGGCTTCCGGCTCTCGAAATGGAAGCATGGACATTTGTATCTGGAGAGTTGGGAGCGCAAAAGTGACTGAGGCGTTTCCCCGATTCGAATTGCAGCGCAGATGCACGAACTCCCGTCTGGATCACGATGCGATTTTTCCCGGCTGAATTACGATTCGAGGCTGTGTAGTCTTCATCTTCATCGCTTTTACGATCACGGGCCGGCCCAGAACCGTTTCCAGCAAATATCTTTCGGCCGCGACGGCCTGCGCGGTCGGGCTGTCTGGCGCGAAACCTTCGGCGGCAAGGACTAAAGCTTCGTTTGGCGGTAGCGGCGTAGGCTTCCGGAGGAATCCGTTGGTTCTTCGCTTTCGATGATTCGACTGTGCGACTGCGTTTTCGAGTTTTACACGGCGGATGTGGCCGTCATGCGAGGAGTCGAACGCATTGGCCAATCTGAGGATGGCGGCTAACTGAATCGTCAGTTTCTGTTCGTGCGGAAGCAAGTCGCGCATCGCTTTGTGAGCGCGTGTAGGCAGCGCGCCGCAATGAAAACGGGCGACCAGTGCCGCGCGCGACATGTTTTCGGCACTCCATCCCAAGGGAATTTCGTGGGCTTTGATGAGTTCCAGTGATTCTTTGTGATGTCCTTTGTTGCCTTTTGACTTGCCCACGTCGTGCAGCAGAGCGGCGAGGTAAAGGCAGTCCCGCGCTGAATCTTGGTTCAGATCGGCGGTGACGTTACGGGAAAGACCCGAGTCTCGCAGAGGAAGCGAGACATGGGGCACCCGTTTTGTGTTTAGTACCCGTACGTTTGGGTTCAACAGGCCTGCGGTGTTGAGGCCGTTATAGAGTTCCAGGGCGAGGCGGGCTACCCGCTCGGAGTGCGGAAAGTCGGGATCGAGCGCTTTGGCCCACAATTTCATGCGACGGGTGGCGATCTCCTGAATCTGCTTGCCTTGCGGTAG
Organism: uncultured Acidobacteriaceae bacterium; assembly: GCA_963801885.1. GTDB lineage: Bacteria > Acidobacteriota > Terriglobia > Terriglobales > Acidobacteriaceae > Sulfotelmatobacter. The sequence continues at coordinate 132,190 of CAWDGL010000003.1, read as the reverse complement.
TCCGGCGCGCCAGACATTCCACAGAGAATCTGGACCGACGGTGCACTGACGATACTCTTCAATGCGCTTTGTTCTTTCTTCGATGATGCGCGCATGCCAGATTTTGCGCGCCGTTTCATTGGGGAAAACGTGGCAGGAAAGAGCGGTCGCCCACAGTACATCGAGATCGTGCACTTCGCCCAGCAAATCCTGCATGTGTTTCAGGTCGTTGCTCCATGCCTTGTGCTCGTCTGGCAGGAAATTTTCTACGATGTAACGAAAGCGCTTGATGCCGATGCGTAAAGTGTGAAACGCAACCTGAGAGCGATTGCGCAGGGCACGGGTGTGAAGTTCGCGCGCGGCAGTCCAGCGTTCCAGAGCCAGATGCTTAAAGACAGCGCTGCCGGGTCGAATATGGGCGGCGCGCAACGGCAGCGACTTGCTCCACTCGCGCCATTGCTTGCGATCGAATTCATCGAGTGCTGCGCGGGCTTCTCGTTTTTGTTCGGTTTCGCGGGACTTTAAAATTTCCTGCAGGGTCTGGGCAGGGTTTTGCCGGTCGTTTACAACGGCGTCGGCCGAGGGAGCGGGGAGGGCCGCGTTGTCCGGTGAGTTTGCGGATTTTGTTTCGGCTGGCGGTTCCTTGCCTCGGGCTGTTTTTGCCTCGAGTTTTTCGATCCACTCCATCATGATTTGTACGTCGCGCAGCGAGCCCAGGCGCCGGAAGAGTTGTTTGCCGGCTTTTTTCATCGCTTTCCAATCGCGATCAGGATCGAGGGCAATCATGCCGTCAGCCATGGAGCGGCACCGGCGCAGGGCCACACGCAGATCGTGTACGGGATCGGCACTGAAGTCGGTGGAAACGTGTTCACACTCTTCGAGCACGCGCTCCATCCAGTAGCGCAGGCCCGAGGTCTTCGTGTTAGCGGTGGTGGCAGACATCCTCCGAATAGTTTACTCGGAGGACGCGTCACCGTTGCTCGGAGTTCAGACTCCCCCCTCCGGTTTGTTCGGCCTAGCGAGACGCGAGAACCGACCGTCCGACTTAAGCCGGGGATCTCTTTCTCTTCAGCTTCGCTCTGTCGAAAATCCCCACTTCTCGCGCAAAGTGCGCGCGAGAAATGGGGCACCCGACTTTGCCTCTTCGTTAAGGCGGGTCGCGAGTTATAGAGAGCGCCAAATTGCACCACTCCAATTGATTCCCCGGCTTGTGAGGGGAGGTACCAAAGAAGTAAAATTATTTGGTTGAGCTTAAGGGATTTTTTGGAAAATTGGCGACTTGGGATCAGCCTTCTTTTCGGAAGCCATTATCGGAACTGGATGGTTTTGTTCGGATTTCGTAACAGATGAGTTCGCGTAAAGGGAAAGGAATCAAGGATGTGGCACGCTTGTGGCATGAACTTTGATTCCGGCAGAAGGCCATATTTTCCTCCTGTAGCGACCGAACTCACTGCGGAGCAAGCCAAGGTCCATTTAGAGGAAATCAGTCATGGGAACGATCGGGAAGCGGCAGATTTCGTTCGGTCGACCCGCCAAGAGCAGCGAAAGAATACCGAGAAATGCGCCCCGAACTGGGACGCGGATGAATCCTGGGAGCGATCAGCTTAAGTAGGAGTCCATGCTAAAGATTGGTTGGAAGAACTGTCCCTTTTGCGGGGACCCGGAAGTGTATCGTTCGCGCAGCGAGCCGTTGACGTGGCTCGAACGATCGTGCGGATTTTTTCTGCTTCAACTGGTGCGCTGCCACGAGTGCGAGGAGCGGCACTACCGTCCGATATTTTTCCCCGCGCCGGAATTCCCTCGTCCTGTGAGCGCAGAGAAGCGTGGTCCGGCACGCGCGGACGAGGACGAAAAAGAGAAGCGATCGGCCTAACCGGCAGGCTGGTTTACAACCCTGCCGCGAAGTTGGAACGTGACGTTCGCCGCTGTACCTATTCAGGCGGCGTGCTCTTTTATTTCACCCTTCGCTTGGCCGGCCTTGATGTTCTGGTTTTCTTTCTCTCCGGCCTCGCGGTCGTTGGTATTGCGTTGCGGATTGGCCTGAGCGTCTGAGTTTTCCGGAACTGGGGCGACGTCGCTGGCTTCGAGTTTTGCTCGAGCGGCGTCTTTGTCGGTTCGTTGCGAGTCCTGCTTCTGTGACGAGTTTTTCTCAGTGACTTCCTCGTTCTTGTCTTTGTCTTTCTCTTTCTCTTGTCCGGCGCGGGATCCGGCGGAGTTCTGAGAATCTTCCTTTTCGCCGGACTCGCTAACTTTGGCCTGGGCATCGCGGTCGGCAGCTTTGAAGGCCGAAGCAAGTAAATGATCGATGCGCACGCGGGCAGCGCGCCAGCGCACATTGCTCGCATTTCCCGCTTGCTCGAAGTAGGGAGCGAGTTCCTGCTCGGTCGCCAAACCTTTATCTTTCACGAATTGTAGAAGGGCCGCGCTCTGGGTTTCCAAGGCCTCGAGAGCGGAAAACAATTCGTGAAGTATTTCCTGGGCAATGGTCTCGTCCACATTCCACCTCCGACATTCTGATGCAAAAGGGCAGGCAGGAGTTCGGGACGATTTGTGGAAGGCTAGGGTTTCCGGGCCAATCCGCGTTAGGCGCCGGGGGTGGGTGATGCCTGGGGAAGCCGGGGATGAAATGAACCATTCGATGGGAATACGCGCCTTGCGGGTCCATTACCTCCGTAACGTTTGCGAGCTTACCATTTCGCTTTAACCTTGAGTTTCAAAGCTGCGTCGAGGAGTTCGATATCTCGGTCCCAAACACATCGCAAAGTGCGCGCGCCGCGTCGGCACGAGCGTTCGTTCACAGCCTCAACATCCTCATCAAATACGCGCGGATGTATGGCTATGATCACAAGCGTACCGAAGGGCAGTTCGAAACCACATGGAGCGAACTGCAGCAAGGTTTGCCCACCACGGGAGATGCGGGATTTCTACTGGGCGTTTCCGACAACAAGTTATTGCTGGACGGCATACCGCTGGAAACGGGAAATGCAGAGCGGAGCTTTGCGACGCTCTTGACGACGGCAGGATTGGCCAGCCTGCATTTCTCGAAAGACGTGACGGAAGAAGATTTTGTTCGCCTGGTGCGGGCATTTACCTTGGGCGGATCGAAGGCGCAGGATGTTTCACGGCAGATCAAGGAAGCGCTGGGCGCGAACAAGCCGGGCAGCACGATCCGAATCAATGAAGTGAAGTTTGTAGCGGCCGATCCGTTGACGGGGGATGTGAGCATCGCGGCGCAGATTGCGGCACAAACTCTGGGGCCGGAGTTCAAGCAGTGGCTGAATGATCCGCAGAAGTTGTTGCAGTTGATAGCCGCAGCGGAAGGCGCGAACGCCGGTGGAGGACAAACTGGGGCCGACGGAGTTCCGATGGTTCCGCTTGGCAGCGTGCCGAATTTACCGCACGGAACAGGCAAAGGAAGATGGGTGGCGGATGAGGCCGCAGGGGGAGCCGCAAGCGGCGCTGCGACAGGTGCAGCCCCAGCATGGACGGGCGGAATGGTTCCGCTGCAAGAGCAGGAAGTAGTGCAGGCGATCCGGTTGCTCACGCGGTTTGGGCAAGTGCAGGTCGATCCAAATGTAAAAGAGGAAGACCTGCAGAAGGAACTGACCGAAACCGATCCGAATACGCGTTTGAACCTGCAGCAATTGCTGGGAAGTTTGGCGGCGAAGGTTTCTTCCTCGGAAGAGGAGGACACGCCACTGCTGATGAAGGCTGCGGAGCACATGGCGATTCGCTTCGCGCTGGAGCGCTATTCGAAGGGCGAGGTGAAGGTCAACGCAGTCCACCAGATGATGGAGCACATGAGCCGGCAGATGGATTCGCTGCGCCAGATTCTGAAATTGCAGGAAGAAAAGATGAGCAAGGCCGGGATTCTGGTGGAGTCGCACGCCGACATCCTGGACCGGATGTTCTGGGCGGAAGTGCCGGAGTCGGGAAAGAAAAGTGTTTTGCTTTCGCATGAAGCGCCGTGCGTGCCTCCGCGGAATTTGCGGCAGTTCGTGGAAGTGTTGTTGGACCGGGACGACAAGCAGGGTGCGGCAGAAATTCTGAATAATTATTCAAGTTGTTTGGGCGCCAAGGAAAACGAGGCGCGACGGCGAACGGCGATCGGGTTGAGCCAGCTGGCGGATTTGTACACGCGGCTGGGCGGAGAGCCGATGGGCCAGGCAATCCGAAAACTTTCGGAGCATCTGATCCAGGAAAAAGATGCGGAGTTGTTGAGCTTGTTCAGCGCGGCGTTTGTGCGGCTGAGCCAGGAAGCCAGTTCTGCGAAGAATTATGGCGCGGTCAATGAAGTGTGCGCGGGGATGGAAATGATCAGCATGGAGCGTCCAGTGCTGATGGCCGATTTGCGGCCGCGGGTGGGCGTGGAGAACCGGCTGCCTGAGTTTATTGAGGAAGCGATTCACCTGGAACCGATTCCGCCGGAAATGTTATCGGTGTTGCGGCGCACGAGCCAGGCAGGCGCGGAACATTTAGCGGACCGATTTTTCCGCTGCATGCGGCGCGACGAATGTGATCGCATGATTGAACTGGTCAAGGAGCTGGGATCTCCGATATTGCTGCAGTTGCGGGAGATTCTGCGTACCGGGCAGCCAAGACAGGCTTCGGGCGCGGTGGGAATCGTGAGCCGGCTGGATGTCGGAACCCTGCTGGAGTTACTGCCCACGCGTCTGCCGGAATGGAACCGGTTTTATCACGACATTGTGGTGCGGCAGATTGCATACGGGGCGGCGCCGGATCGCGGCCGCACGCTGCTGGAATTGGCGGAGATACTCGATCCGCTGGTGCTGCCGGAGGCGGTCGACGAAATTGGAATGAGCGGGGACATGACTGCGAGCCATCCTCTGATTGCCATGGCGCGTCCGGGCGAAACGGCATCGCGGTCGCCTTTTATACAGCTGAAGGCCATCGAGTCGCTGGGCCGGCTGAAAGATGCAGAGGCGGTGGCAACCCTGCGGGAGATTTTGGAGAGCAAGAAAACTTTCGGATTTGTGCATCACCGGGAGTTGCGAATTGCGGCAGCGCAAGCTCTGGCAAAGACGGATCCGCGATATAGTTCGCAGGTGATGTCCGATAGCGGATTGGAACCAGCCGAGCTCGCAATCGCGCCGCTCGATACGGCGCCAGCGTGCCCTTGGGTGCGGCAACGGCGGTATGAGCGTATGGTGCTGGCGCGAACGGTGTATGGGATTCTGGGCAGTTCGTGGGGCAAGTCGAGGATTCAGATTCGCGAACTGAGCCTGGGCGGCGGCATGGGAACGAAAGAAGATAATCTGCGAATTGGCAGCGAAGCAGATCTCGAGATTTCTGTGGGCATGCGGGCGAAGATTCGCGCGCACGTGCTGTTGCGGCGGGCGCGAGTTAACGAGGTGGGATTTGAGATTGTGAGTACGGACCTGGAGAGCCGGTACCGGCTGCGGCGGTTATTGGTGGAGGCGTTGAACCATGCCCCGCAGAATAAGGATCAGCAGTGGAGCGGGGAGCGGAAAATCTAGCGGAGCTGCGCTCCGCGGACAGCCGAGGGCGGCTGTCCCCACATGAAGCCGAAAGAAAAAAATGAAAGCCTCTGCCGTCGAGCAGAGGCTTTCGTATTGGATTAACTTTTTAGCGGTGCAGTCTGCTACGCATCAGGCCGGTTAAGCCGGAGATCCTTCGCTCCGCCTGAAAAACGGCTACGCTCAGGATGACGCAGTCATAGAAAACGCCAAACTGCACAACTACCAGAAACTTCGCTTACTTTACCTTGGCGAAGATGATGACCAGAGTGTAGAGAGCCAGGGATTCGATCAGAGCCAGGCCTAAAATTAAGGCGAGCTGAATTCCTGGGCGCGCTGCGGGATTGCGGGCCAGTCCTTCGGCGGCTGCGGCGGTTGCTTTGCCTTGGGCGAGAGCGCAGATGCCGGAGGCGAAGGCCATGGAAAAGCCAGCAGAGATTGCGACCCAGTTGACTCCACCCTCAGTTCCGCCCTGCGCGAAGGCCGGGACAGCAAACGAAAGTACGGAGAGTGCCATGAACAGCTTGCTCAGTAGACGCATTGTGTTTCTCCTCGTATGAATTGCTGCCAGTGGGTGGTTGACGCCAAACCGTGCAGACGCCCTCACGCTGAACAGTGCAGTTGCTAGTTCCCAGTTATCAGTTCCCAGTTCTCGCAGCGAATTGCATCTCACAAACTGGCAACGGACATCTGGCAGTTGGCAACTCCCCTCGGTGACAACATTTCTCAGTGTTCCTCTTCTCAGTGTTCCTCAGAGACCGCGCCTTGCAGGTAAACGGTCGTCAGGAGCACAAAAATATAAGTCTGCAATAGTGACACACCGACGTGCAGTCCCAGAAAAACGATTGGTACGCCGAGCGGCACGAGCGAAAAGAAAACCAGAGTGACCATGTCGCCGGCGAACATATTCGCAAAGAGTCGAATGGTCAGGGAGAGCACACGGGCCAAATGGCTGATCAGTTCGATCGGAATCATCAGCGGAGCCAAGGCGGGCATTGGGCCCGCAAAGTGCTTCAGATAAGCGAAGCCGGCGTGCTTGAATCCCTGATATTGGTAGTAGACAAAGGCGCAGAGAGCGCAGCCCAGCGGCACGATCGGTACGGCGGTGGGCGACTCGAAGCCGGGAATCACGCCGATAAGGTTGCAGAAGAGAATGAAGAAAGCGAGCGTTGCCAGGAATGCAGTGTAACCTTCGCTATGATGACCGATGATTTCGTTGCTTTGGTTCTGAATGAGCCCTTCCACAACTTCGAAGAAGTGCTGGGTTCCACCGGGACTTTCGACAGACAATCGGGAGCGAACGAAAAAGAATAAAATCAACAGAAATAAAAAGACCAGAACTTCCATGGCAAAGGAATTAGTAATGGGGGCCACGGGATACTTTGGGTTGATGGAAAGCGCGCGAAGAAGCGCGTCGACGGGGCCCGCGAAGAAGTGGTTGAGAATCTTTGTGAACCAGAGTTGTTCAGGCATAAAGACGCTGATTGTTTTGAGCTTGCAGCCTTCTACTCGGAGCCGGAAATTCTACATTCCGCGAACGACATTCCTCGAACGACATTCCTCATAACTACATTCCGCGGACCAGGGCTGCGTAGACTTCATACGCGGCTTCGCAGGCGATGGCGGCTACGGGCAAAAATAAGCCCGCAAGAAGCCCATTCAGGCTCGCGGGTGAAACAGTCAATATAACATAGGCGCCGACGGCCATCAAAACATAACGCAGAACGAACCGGAAGACGATTCCGTCGCTGGATTGTTTCGTGGGCGAGCCGGCGGCGCGATCGACGAACCCGCTGATTACGCGCTTGAGCCAATAGAAATTGATGTAGGCGATGAGGCATCCAACGGCGAGGCCGAGCGCTGAACGTATACCGAATTTCCACCATGCCGCGGCGATTAGCGGAGCCGCGAGAGCAGCCATGAAACGGCGAATGCGGTCGAGAGCTCCGGAGTAGAAGCGCTCAGCAGTCGGGTTATCCGGGATAGGATCGGTAGGCGGCTGATCGAGCATTGGTTAGTCGAGCGTTGGTTGATCGGGCATTCGTTGATCGAGCTGAGAGCTGGCAACCAGACATGGTACGCGCATGTCTCACTTGGTGTCGCGGAGCACAGTGCGGATCAGTTCGACGAAGCCGGCGGCGATGCCGAGAAGAAGTCCTACCAGGTAAAGCCAAGTGGTATGCAGCCAGCGGTCGAGCGCGGAGCCGAGCAGCCAGCCGACGACCAGAGCGGCGGGGAAAACGAAGGCTAGTTGGCTATAGCGGGCGAGTTGAGCCCAGGAGCTTTTCTTTTCTTCGGAGGGGTCGTCGTCGGGGGTGGGCATGGCTCGGTCGCGCATTGATTCTACGCTATGCAGTCGTGGGAACGACTGTTGAGGCGCGAGTCAGCGAGAAAAAAGCAGGTCCTTCGACTGCGCGGTTGCTTCGCTTTGCGAAGCAACCGCTTCGCTCAGGATGACAGATGCGTGGGGATGGGTTAGTGAGTCAGCTTGGCGATCGCGGGATTCTGGGCTATGCCCAGCGCCCAGTTTACCAGTTCGATAAAACGGTTGGGCAGGATGCCGATGTAGATTGTGGCTGCGGCCGTCAGAGTCAGAGCGGCGCGCATGGTCAGGCTGAGCGGGAGTTTTTCTTCACCCTTTTCTACCTGGCCTATGAACATGGCGTTGGCGATTTTCAGGTAATAGTAGAGGCCGAAGACCGAGTAGAGCACGCCTAGCGAGGCCAGTGCGTAGTGGCCGGTTTCAATCAGGCTGAGGAAGATGAAATATTTTCCCCAGAATCCGGCCAGGGGTGGGATGCCCGCCAGCGACAGCATGAAGACCAGCATCAGAACGGCTTCGACGGGGGCGCGGGAGTAGAGGCCGTTGAGGTCGTCGAGATCGTCGCCGACGACGTGGCGGTGACGGAGCGAAGTGATGACGGCGAATGCGCCGAGGTTCATGAAGGTGTAGACGAGCAGATAGATGAGAATGCCTTTGATGCCGTCGGCGCTGACTTGTGTCGCGGTGCCCGCAATCAAGCCGAGCAGCATGTAGCCGACGTGCGCGATGGAGGAATAGGCGAGCAGGCGCTTGGTGTTGGTTTGGGTGAGCGCAGCGAAGTTGGCGCCGGTCATGGTGGCGATGGAGACGAAGACTAGAAGTGGCACCCAGATCGCGCGCATGGGCATAAGGGCAACGAGCAGGATGCGTAGCAGCATGGCCCAGCCGGCGGCCTTGACGGCGACGGACATGAATCCCGTGATGCTGGTGGGCGCGCCTTCGTAGGCGTCGGGAGCCCACTGATGGAAGGGAATTGCGGCAATTTTGAAGAGCAGTCCGGTAATGGTGGTGAGCAATGCGATTACCGCGACCGGCTTGTATTCGGTGTAAAGAATCCGCGTCAACGCCTGATTGATCACTGCGAGGTTGGTGCTGCCGGTTAAACCATAAAGCAACGACAAGCCGTAGGCGAAAATGCCCGAAGAGAATGCGCCGAGCAGTAAATATTTGAGCGCGGCTTCGTTGGAGCGGCGGTCGCGGCGCAGGAATCCGACTAAGACGTAGGTGGAGATGGCCATCAATTCGAGACCGATGAAGATGAGGACGATGTCGAAGCCGGCGGCCATGCACATCATGCCGGCGACGGAAAGCAGCATGAGGGCGTAGTATTCGCCGTGATTTTCGTGTTCGGTTTCGAGATAACGAACCGACATGAGGATGGCGATGGCGGTAGCGGCGAGAAACAAATACCAGAAGTAGAGAGCGTAGCGGTCGACCAGCATGGTGCGCATCAGACCGAAAGAGCCGGGCGAGGCCGCCATCCAAAGTTGTATTTTGACGACGCCCGCCGTGGAAAACAGCACGCCGGCCATGGCGCACAGGGCGTTCACCCACTTCTTCTCGGGCGGGAGCATAAGGTCGATCAAGAGGATGCCGAGGGCAAAGAGCGTCAGCAGCGTGATCGGCAGCGCGAGAAGGTAGTCGGTCCAGACCACTATTTCGCTCCTTTCATTTTTGTTTTCGTGGACGCGGCTGCCGACTGAGAATTTGTTGTGGCCATCATGTGGGAGGGCGGGACGACCGCGGTTGCCGGTTGCAGGGCGGCATTTGCGTTCATCGTCGAGGCGGGTAGCGGATAGTCAGGACGCGCGAGAGCCATGGTGTGATTCACCGGCTGCTCGAGAATCTGGAAAAACGGCTTCGGATACAAGCCGATCCAGAAAGCCATGATTAACAGCGGGACGAAGGTTGCGACTTCGCGGGGCGTGAGGTCGTGCAGCTTTTCGTTCTTGGGATTCGTGACCGTGCCGAAGAAAACTCGCTGGTAGAGCCAGAGCAAGTATGCGGCGGCGAGGACGACTCCTGGAACCGCCCATGCGCCCCAGCGCCAATTCTCCATGAACGTTCCTTGCAGGATGGTGAATTCGCCGACGAAGCCGTTGAGCAGCGGCAGGCCCATCGAGGAAAGAAACATGATCATAGTGATGGTGGCGTAGACGGGCATGACGTTGGAGATGCCGCCGTATTCGGAGATCTCGCGGGTGTGACGGCGTTCGTAGAGGATGCCAACGATCAAGAAGAGCGCGCCGGTGGAGATGCCGTGATTGATCTGCTGAAGGACCGAGCCGCTCAGGCCTAGCGGTGTGAGCGCGAAGATTCCCAGCGTGCAGAAGCCGAGGTGGCTGACCGAAGAATATGCCACCAGCTTCTTCATATCCTTTTGCATGAGCGAGACCAGCGCGCCGTAGATGATGCCGATGATGGAAAGAAAAATCATCCAGCCGCGGACGGTCATGTGCATAAACGTGGCGGGATTCGACAGAACGTTCGGGAAGAAGGGAAGCGAGAAGCGGATGAAGCCGTAGGTTCCCATCTTCAGCAGGACGCCGGCCAGGATCACGGAACCGGCGGTGGGGGCTTCGACATGAGCGTCGGGGAGCCACGTGTGGAAGGGGAACATCGGCACTTTAATCGCGAAGGCGAAAAAGAAACTTAGGAAGAGAAGAGTGGCGATATGCGGGCCGTAGTCGGAGTAAATTCGCGGGGCTGTTTCGTAGAGGGCGGTCAGGCTGAACGTGTAAACCTGCGTGACAGCGTGATGATGGAAGTAGAGAAACAGAATGCCGAGCAGCATCAGCACGGAGCCGGCAAGAGTGTAGAGGAAAAATTTGATGGCGGCGTAGAGTTTGCGCGGACCTCCCCAGATTCCGATCAGGAGGTACATGGGGACGAGCATGGCTTCCCAGAAAACGAAGAAGAGGAAGAAGTCGAGCGCCATGAAGACGCCGAGCATGCCGGTCTGCAGAACGAGAAACCAGATGTAGTATTCCTTGACGCGATTCTCAATGGCGGTCCAGGAGGAGAGGATCGAGATCCAGCCGAGCAGCGTAGTGAGCATGATCAGCAGGAAAGAAATGCCGTCGATACCCAGCATGTAGCCCGCGCCGATGGAGGGAATCCAGTTGCTGGGCGCGCCTTCGATGAATTTGAAGCCGGGTTCGAAGCGCTGCTCCCAGAACATCGGAATCAGCGGGAGTGAGACGACCAGGCCGGCGAGCGCGAAAAAGTTCGCGATCCAGCGGACGGCGTTCTTATTCTCCTTGGGGACGAACAGAAGAACGAACGCGCCCAGGAGCGGCGTGAACAGGATGATGGAGAGTATGTGGTTTTGCATAAGAAGCTTCTAGCTGCTAGCTATTAGCTTCTAGCTCGAGCACCTTGGCTTCAGCGGTTTCGCTGGAGGCTAGGAGCTAGCAGCTAGAAGCTGTTTTTCAGTGATACACGTAATAAAAAACGAACCCTACCAGCCCTGCGGTCATGACCAGGGCATACCATTGCACTAAGCCCCACTCGAAAAGGCGCGCGGGATAACTGAGCATGCGCGCCAGGATCGCGGGGCCATTGACGCCGATGCCGTCGATGATCCATTTGTCCCACCAACTGGAGAACGTTGCAGTGCCGCGCGTGATGGAGCCGGCAGCGTTGACTGCACCGTCGATAATGTGAGTATCGAACCAGGAACTGGCTTCGCCTGCGCCGAGTACGCCTAGGCGGATATCTCCCACTTTGCGGCGGCCGGTGAAGACGTAGTCGTAGCCTTCGTCCACGTAATATTTGTTGAGCAGCGTGTTGTAGAGCGGGGCGTAGGCGTTGGCGATGGGCTCGGTGTAATTTTTGTCGGCGTTTTTGTAAGCACGGCTGGCCAGCAAATATCCGGCTCCGGCCGCGGCTACTGACAAGAACATCAGAAGATATTCCGTTGAACTGGTGTGCTCTTCTTCTTTTTCTCCGGCGGCGAGCTGACCGGCCTTGCCTTCTTCGGAGAACACGCGAGCTTCGCCTCGGGAGAATACCGGGTCGAGAAATTTTGCGAAACGGTCGGAGCCGCCGAGGCTATGCGGCCAGCCGAGAAACCCGGCGAACAGCGAGCAGACGGCCAGGAGGACAAGCGGCATGGTCATCGACATGGGCGACTCGTGGATGTGGTGTTCGACGTCGTGGCTCATGCGCGGTCGGCCGCTGAAGGTGAGATAGATGAGGCGGAACATGTAGAAGGCGGTCATGAGCGCGGTGATGTAGCCGATGAACCAGAGGACGCGATAGGCGCCGCCTTCGGAGGTCCAAGTCTGCCAGAGGATTTCGTCTTTGGAGAAAAATCCGGCGAAGGGCGGGATGCCAGTGATCGCTAGGGTGGCGATGAGCATTGTCCAGTAAGTGGTGGGAATGCGTTTGCGCAGATCGCCCATGTTGCGCATGTTTTGCTCGCCCGACATGGCATGGATCACTGAGCCTGCGCCGAGGAAGAGCAGAGCTTTGAAGAAGGCGTGGGTGAAGACGTGAAAAACGGCGGCGGAAAACGCGCCCACGCCGAGCGCCAGGAACATGTAGCCGAGTTGGGAGACGGTGGAGTAAGCGAGCACGCGTTTAATGTCGTTTTGAACCAAGCCGATCGAAGCGGCGAAGATGGCGGTGAGCGCGCCGACGATGGCGACGGTTTTCATCGATGTCGGGGCGAGCACGAATAAAGCATTCGAGCGCGCGACCATGTAGACGCCGGCGGTGACCATGGTCGCCGCGTGTATGAGCGCAGAGACTGGGGTGGGGCCCTCCATGGCGTCGGGCAGCCAGATGTAAAGAGGAAGCTGGGCGGACTTGCCGCAAGCGCCGACGAACAGCAACAAAGTGGCGGCGGTAATGATGGGATCGCCGATCTGGAAGTGGCCGCTGCGGGCGAGGTGATTCACGTCGATATAGCGGAGCGATCCGAAATACCAGGCGATGAAGAACATGCCGAGAATGAATCCGGCGTCGCCGATGCGGTTGACGATGAAAGCTTTGTTAGCGGCGTCGCTGGCGGATTTGCGGTGAAAGTAGAAACCGATCAGCAGATACGAGCACAGGCCCACGCCTTCCCAGCCGACGAACATGAGGACATAATTGTTCGCCAGGATGAGCGTCAGCATGGAGAACATGAACAGGTTGAGGTATCCGAAAAAGCGGTAGTAGCCACCTTCATGCGCCATGTAGCCGGTGGAGTAAATGTGGATCAGCATGCCGACGCCGGTCACGAAGAGCAGCCAAATGCTGGAGAGCGGGTCGAGAAGAAATCCGGCATCGGCCTGGAGAGGAGCCTGAGTGCCGTCGTGAGTGACGTAGTTGAGATGGCCGGTGTCGGTGCCGAGCCAGGTGTAGAGGATTTTTTCGTAGGGCTGGTGATGGTGCTCCGGAGCCCATGTGGTGTATTGCAGAACTGCGCCGCAGGACATTATGAACGCTAGCACGACGGAGCCGACACAGACAGCGCTTACCGTGGGCTTCTGCAGCTTGCGGCCGAAGAAGAACATGAGCGCCGCGCCGATGGCGGGAAAGAGCGGGATCAGGTAGATGTGGGTTAGAAAAATCAGCTGCTAGCTCCTAGCTTCTAGCCTCTAGCTATTCGTCTCGTCGCTTGAGCCTTCACCGGATGGGTCTCGGCTGGAAGCTAGGAGCTAGTCGCTAGAAGCTCGTTCCTACCACTTCAGCAAATTCACTTCGTCTACGTTGACCGTCTCTTTATTACGGAAGAAGGCGATCAGGATGCCGAGGCCGACTGCGGCTTCGGCGGCGGCGTCGGTGATTACGAAAATTGCGAAGACCTGGCCGTGCAGAGCAGTCGGTCCATGAATTCCCTGCCAGTAACGCGAGAAGGCGACCAGATTCAGATTGACGGCGTTCAGAATTAACTCGATCGACATCAAGACGATGACCACGTTTCGGCGCGTGAGGACGCCGATTACGCCCAGGAGAAACAGGGCTGCGCCCAGCACCAGGTAGTGGAGCGTCGTGATGTGGAGTAGGGCGTCCATTTTGAGCTTCTAGCTTCTAGCTCCTGGCTTCTAGCTAAAAGCTAGGAGCTAGAAGCTTCATTCTCAGATCCTCTTTTTCGCCATCACTACCGCTCCGATAATCGCTACCAGTAAGAGCAACGATGCGATTTCGAAGGAGAACATGTATTGTCCGGTGTAGCGGTCGAACAACAGGCCCGCTATCTGCTGCGTATTTTGCGTTTCGCCGTAGGTCATGCGACCTTCGGGAAACAACATTTTCCCTTTTGTTGTGGTGGTGTAGACCGCGATGAACAGGCCGCCCAACGCGGCTGCGGCTACGATTCCGACCAGCCATTGCTTGTTGAACTGCCGTTCTTTTTCGGCGCGCTCAATGGAGATCAGCATGATCACGAATAGAAACAAAACCATGATGCCGCCGGCATAGAGGATGATTTGCACGCCAGCCACGAATGGCGCGTAGAGCATCAGGTAGAGCCCAGCCTGCGCGAGCAGCGCGGTGATCAGCGCCATGGCGGAGTGGATCGCATTCTTGCGAGTGATGACCAGGATGCCACCGATAATCATGGTCGCGGCCAGCAGGTAGAAAAAGAACGGAGTGGCAACCGGAGGATTCGCGCCTGCGGGAAGTGTTGCCATAGGATTCATGGGCGCCACGCTCCTTGCAGTTGTGCCCAGAGTTCGGTGCGCATTCCCACAATAGCGGTCAGGATCAGGAGCGCCAGGCCGGTCGGGAGCAGCACCTTCCATCCTACTTTCATAAGTTGGTCAAAACGATATCGAGGGAACGTGCCACGATACCAGATATAGAGGTACATGAATCCGGCAACTTTGGCGGAGAACCAGAAAATGTCGGTGACGCGGATGCGTACGGCGGGAATGAACAGAATCAGGCCGATGAGCCCGAGAACCACGCCGAATCCGGCCAGGCCGATGGTTTGAACTCTGAACAGCGGATGCTTAGGCATGCGGGCTGTGTTGTAGAAACACATTATCGCTAGGAACAGAAAAGTAATTCCGGGGAAAAGTGAGAAGACCAGATCCCAAGTGGGGCCGGTTAGAGCGTTAGGGAAGGGACGCAACCATCCGCCGAGCCAGAGAGTGACCGCGATCGAGGAGACGGCGATCATGGCGGAATATTCGGCAAGAAAGAATAAAGACCAGCGGAAGCCGCTGTATTCGGTGTGAAATCCGGCGGTTAATTCGGACTCGGCTTCGGGCAGTCGAAGGGAGCGCGGTTGGTCTCGGCGACCATGGCGATGGCGAAGATGCCGAATCCGACCAGCCCTAGCGGGAAGAACTTGAAGATGAACCATTCACCTTGCTCCTGCTGCGCTTGCACGATGCCGATCATGCTGAGGGTGCCGTGTGGGTTGGTGGCGCAACGTAAACCGAGGCCCGATCCTTGAGGCTGGTGATCAGGATGACCGAGAGCACGGCCAGGCCCATGGCAACTTCGTACGAAACCATCTGCGCACTGGAGCGAAGCGCGCCGATCAGAGGATAGTGCGAGTTCGAGGCCCACCCGGCGATGACGATGCCGAGCACGCTCAACGAAGAAACGCCGAGCATAAAGAGGATGCCGATATTCATGTCGGTGATGGCGTGCGTGGGGCCGAAGGGAACGACGACGAAGACGGTGAATGCCGCGAGCACAACCATGAAGGGCGCGATCCAGAAGATGAAAGCGTCAGCCTCGGCGGGGATGATGTCTTCTTTGAGCAGCAGTTTGATGGCGTCGGCGATGGGCTGCAGCAAGCCGTGCGGGCCTACACGCATGGGGCCGAGGCGCACCTGCATGTGTGCGAGAATTTTTCGCTCGAGCCAGTTCATGGCGATGACGGCGATGGAAAGTCCGACGAAGACGAGCATGATATAGACGATCGCCCAGAAAATGTTGCCGGCGCCGCCGGGCGTTTTGTCGCTATCGAGATAGCCCGTGATGTATTGGATCAGGTCGTGCATTTCGTAATCGTTCTTGTCCTCAGCGGCTAAAGCCGCAAATTGTCTTGCTGCTCTGCGGGACGACCCGAAGTCATACCCTTCCCGTTCGTGCTGGGGCTAAAGCCCGTTCCTGTTTCCACTTCACGCGGCGCTAAAGCGCCGCTCTTCGACAAACTCTCTAAATCTCTAACGATCTACCTCGCCGAGAACGATGTCGAGCGTGCCGATGACGGCGATGACGTCGGCGACCAACTGGCCCCGGCACATGACGTCGAGCGCTTGCAGGTTCACGAAAGACGGCGGCCGCACACGGATGCGGTAGGGCTGCGTGGAGCCGTCGCTGACGATGAAGTATCCGAGTTCGCCCTTCGGAGCTTCGATGGAGTGATAGATTTCTCCGACGGGCGGCTTCATGACTTTCGGAACTTTGGCCATGATCGGACCTTCGGGAATGTTGTCGACGGCCTGCTCGATGATGCGCAGCGACTGGCGAAATTCGGCCATGCGAACGAGATATCGGTCGTAAGTGTCGCCGTTTTCTCCGGTGGGAATATCGAAATCGAAATTCTTATAGTTGGCGTAGGGTAGGGCTTTGCGGATGTCCCACTTGACGCCGCTGGCGCGGAGGACGGGACCGGTGACGCCGAGCGCGATGCAATCTTTGCCGGAGATTTTACCGACGCCTTTAGTGCGTTCGAGCCAGATGCGGTTGGTGGTGAGCAGTTCTTCGTACTCGTCGATCTTTGGCCGCACGAACGAAACGAAATTCTTTACGTCTTTTTCGAAGCCTTCGTAAGTTTCGTATTGCAGGCCGCCGATGCGAAAGGCGTGCGTGGTAAGCCGCGCGCCGCAATATTTTTCGAAGATCTTGAGGATTTCCTCGCGGTCGCGAAAAGTGTAGAAGAGTGGCGTGATGGCGCCAATGTCGAGCGCGTGCGTGCCCAGCCAGAGTTGATGGCTGGCCATGCGGTTGAGCTCAGTGAGGATGACGCGGACGTATTGCGCGCGTGGCGGGGCTTCGACGTTGAGAAGTTTTTCGACGGCTTCGCAGTATCCCAGGCCGTTGGAGACCGCGGCGACATAATCCATGCGGTCGACGTAGGGATTGAACATCGTATAAGTGCGATGTTCGGCGATTTTTTCGACGCCGCGATGGAGATAGCCGATCACGCACTCGAGGCCCATGACCTTTTCGCCGTCGAGGCGCAGGATGACGCGGAGCACGCCGTGGGTCGCGGGATGTTGCGGGCCCATGTTGATGACGAGCTCGTTGGCATCCAGAAACGTCTTGTCAGGCGTATCGAGATCGAGCGGCGAGAGTGTGTTCGGATCGGTCATTTGCGGGGTTTTCGAGGTCGCGAGGATCTCCAGGCTCTGAGATCGGGTCTGAGGTTGTCTTCATTACTGCCCGCTCTCGATTCCTAAATTAATCTGCACCCATTCGTTGTCTTGTTGCAGGATGCCGTAGTCCTTGCGCAAAGGATGACCCTTCCAGCCGTCGGGCAGGAGAATGCGTTTCATATCGGGATGTCCGTCGAATTTGATGCCGAACATGTCGAAGACTTCACGCTCCAGCCAGTTGGTGGTCGCCCAGATGGAGACCGAACTCGGGATTGTGTCGCCGTCGGCGATCTGTGTTTTTACCCGGATGCGTTCGTTGCGCGGAAATGAGTAAAGAATCCAGAGAACTTCGAACTGCTTTTCGCGCTTGGGATAGTGCACGGCCGTGATGTCGACGCAGTAGTCGAAATGCTCTTCGTTGCGCAGAACGTGAAGAATTTCGGGGATCAGGGAGCGGTCGACCGTCATGTAGTTCTGGCCGAGATACGTCAGCGGTTCGATACCAGAGCCGTATTTGCCCTTGAGAGTCTGCACCATGGGCGAATCCCAGGGGGTGGGCACTGGGGCTGCGGGTTTGGGCGGAGCTGGGGCGGGCTTTGCGGCGGCAGGTGTTGCAGGCGCGGTGGCTGCTGGTTTCGGTGGAGTGGCCGGAGTCGATGTTTCGGCGGGCGGAGAAGGCTGGTTGGGAGTGGTTTTTGTTTCGGACTGAACCGAGCCGGAGGAAGTAGATTTCACGCCGCCCGGAGTTGCGGGACGATCCGCCGTCGGCTTGGGTTCATCTTCCGGCGGCGAGGAGGGCGATTTGGTTTCGTCCGGCATAACGCGAAGGCACAAACCTCCGGCGCAGAGTGTGTCGAAAAGAACGTTAACTTTTATCAGCTTGAGGGGGCGAAGTCAACGGGAGTTGGTGGCGGAATGTCGTGTTGAAGCGAACTGTCCGCGTCGCGAAACGAAGCAAACATGGAGTCAGAGAAATTCTTGTCGTTGTGCCGGGCATTGTAAGTGCCGCCGCCGGCTTAGATGCGAAATGCAGGGATCCTTCGACTGCGTTCGCTTCGCTCGCGACAACTTCGCTCTGGATGACAATTCGAAGGACGTCAGATGGGGGAAGTTTTTAGGCGCGCGCCTGCGCCTGATAGGTTTCAATCAAGTCGCGAATGCGTTGGGCATCAGCTTTGCGGTGACCGTGGCTGCGGATGGGGTCGGTGCCGCCAGTGGATTCGATGACGATCTCTGACCAGAACACGCCCGTCGAAATATGTACCGAGGCAACCTTCGACATCGGGATGCTTTCTTCATTGCTGCCAAACAGTCGCGATTTGAGCCGAATGACGCGCTGCGGGCTGACGACGATTTTTGTCGGGAAAAAGAAGTTGCCTTGCGTCCAGCGGCTAGCAGTGAAGGTTTCTGCCGGGGAACTGTCCATGGGATTGTCAGGGAGCGTTGGCATGGGTTTTTCTTCCTGCAATACTATAAATCGTTCTGTAGTTCACAGCAGGTTTCTCGACTGCGCAAAATGGCCCGGAACCCGGGCCACTTTGCTACGCTCGAAATGACAGGAAAATTAGACTTTCTTTACACCCATTCGAGCGCTCCTTTTTTCCAGACCCAGAGATACCCGACAATCAGGATGGCGAGGAAGATCAGCATTTCCAGAAGCCCGAACAGGCCCAGGGCTTTGAATTTGACCGCCCAGGGGAAAAGAAAAATTGTTTCGACGTCGAAGACAACGAACAGGATGGCGATGATGTAGTAGCGGACCGTGTAGCGACCGCGGGCGCTGTCGATGGGATCAATGCCGCATTCGTAGGGCATGAGCTTGGTCTTGCTGGGATTGTCGGGACGCACCAGTTTGGCTGCCAACAGGGTGATGGGCAAGAGAGTGCCGATGATGGCGATGAAAATGAAAATGGGGACGTAGTTTTGCGGCATACGGGTGTTCCGTTCAGCAGCTGATCGTAACGCGGATGCCGCTTGGGTTCAAGGGGAAGATCAAGGGGGTGGTGGCTCAGTTTGACCTCTGAATCTCACCAGCCGTCATCCCGACGAGCCCGCGTTTTTACCAGCGGGCCGAGGGATCTCCCGTGCCACATAGCGTGGTAGCGGAGATCCTTCGCTCCGCCTGAAGAACGGCTACACTCAGGATGACGCCATCGTCGTCTGTGAAATCTACTGTTTTGAAAATCCAGCTCGCTATTTTGTCGAGAGCACTTTTTCAGTTTGCTATCACCTTACTTTGTTCCTTCGGGCACGACCTTGATTTCCAACTTTTCGGTCCAGCGAAGAACGGTGAACGAGCAACTCACTCCGACGCGCACATCGGTCAGAAGGCGATGAAGATCGTCGACGCCGGATATAGCGTGGCCTTCCAACGCCACGATGATGTCTCCTTCGCGCAGGCCGGCGCGCTTCGCCGGACTATTCTCTTCCACTCCGACCACGATTGCGCCCATTTCTGTGGGCAGATCGTAGAAGCGCACCACGCGGCGATGGACGGGCACGGTTTGCGCCGACACTCCGATGTAACTGCGGCGGATGCGGCCATCGCGCAACAGACGGCTCGCTACGAACTTGGCCGTGTTGATGCCAATGGCGAAACAAATGCCCTGCGCGGGCAGAATGGTCGCCGTGTTGACACCGACCACGCGACCGGCGGAATCGACCAGCGGGCCGCCGGAGTTGCCGGGGTTGAGCGAAGCGTCGGTCTGGATTACGTCGTCGATGAGGCGGCCGGAATAAGAGCGAAGTGAGCGGCCGAGTGCGCTGACTACGCCTGCTGTGACGGTCGACTGAAATCCGTAGGGCGCGCCAATCGCGATTACGATCTGGCCTACGCGCAGGCGCTGGGAATCTCCGAGAGCGGCGGCTGTGAGTGCGGGTTCGTTTACGCGAATCACGGCCAGGTCGCTGGCGGGATCGTCGCCGATTACCGTAGCGGGCATGCGCCGGCCGTCCGTGGTCGTTACGGCGATGCGCACTGCCTCGTGTACGACGTGACTGTTGGTGAGGATCAGGCCATCGGGAGTAAAGATGAATCCTGAGCCTCCGCCCCGGCGTTCTTTATTTTGCGGCTCGCCGGAACGCGCGCGGCCTGCGCCATTCGCAGGCACAGCCTGGTGGACTTCAATGTTTACTACAGACGGACTCATGCGCTCGACTGCGCCGGTTACGGCGGTGGAATAGGCGTCGAGCAGGGAATCGTCGTTTAGAGCACTTACGGTCGCGACTGGCGATCCTTTTGAGGATTCATCGTTCCAGGACGTGCTCTCGGCAGCGAGGTGGGAAAAAACGATCGAATTGGAGGCGGCCGGGAAACGGCCTACTTCTTCTTGGTTCATGCAGAATAGATGCCGATCAATCTAGGTCGGATTCACTGGGTGCTTTCGCGCTGCAGCGTCAGTCGTCTTGAAACGAGAAATCCCCACTTCTCGCAAAGGACGCGAGAAATGGGGCACCCCGGCACGAACATCTCATAGGGATCCTTCGACTGCGCTGACGCTTGCTTCGCGCGCGTCAGCTTCGCTCAGGACGACACGGAGTTGAGAGTGAAATCGTGGACAGAAAAAAGCCGGAACCAAAAAATCGGTCCCGGCTAGTGTTGGCTGGTTGCCCGGATAAAATCGAAGTTTCAGAGGCGAGAAGGCTTCAAAGTTTCAAAGAAAAAGCCAAATTCGAAATCACTTTGAAACCTTGCAACTCTGAAACCTTGCCTTCTACGCGCTTCGGCGCGGCCTTATCGTCAAATCTCGCACCTGAGTCAGAATGCTGGACATCTGCATTCCGTTTAGTTGCGAAACGAAGGGCAAGAGTTCGGCGATAAATTGATCTTTCATCAATTCGTTGACTTCTTCCTGGCGGGTGCGTTCGCCGCCGCTGAGCAGATCGGGCACGGTGACCTCCAGCGCACGCGCGAGCCGTTCCAGGGAAGACAGCGTGGGCGTGGCTTTCTCGTTTTCGATTTTGGAAACATAGGTGCGCGGCACCGACATGCGTCCGGCAAGTTGACGTTGACTGAGCCCGTTGCGCAGGCGCAGGGAGCGGATGGAGGTCGCCAAGTTTAAATGTCCGCGACCGTTTCCGGGCACAGGCATCATTAACGGTGGCGCTACGGTGATGGGTTCGGGTTCGGGTTCCTCGTCCAAAGACGCGTGACAGCGTCGACAATTATTATTGGATGTACGGAACTGGACCAGCAGGCAATGATCGCATCGTACGACTTCCCTAGAGTCAACTGGGGCAAGAGTCGTGGCCATCGGGTTGTGGGAGTGCCAGAGCGGGCTACTCCTCGCAGCCTACTTCAGGAACCAACTGGGGGATGGGTCCCGACTGCTTGGGTCAATCTGCGGCATGTGGCCTGTGGAAGTCAAGATTAAAATATGAAGAGCCCTGGAGTCGAGTGGGCGAAAGCAGAAACAACACAGCAAATCCTGCGAGAAAACAAGGAAAGACGATGATTGATCGCGAGTCCGCGTGGTGTTTACTAACTGAGTTCACGCAATCGGAAAGTTTGCGCAAGCATGCGCTGGCGGTGGAGGCGTGCATGCGCGCCTGCGCGCGCAAGTTTGGCAACGGGTCTGCCGAAGACGAAAATCTGTGGGGGATCGTCGGCCTGATTCACGACTTCGATTACGAACGATGGCCGAGTCTAGATGACCATCCTTACAAGGGCAACGAGATTCTGAAGCAGCGCGGATATCCGGAAGAGATCAGCCGGGCGATTATGTCGCACGCGGAATACACGGGCATTACGCGCGACACGAAGATGGAAAAGGCTCTGTTCGCGTGCGACGAACTTGCCGGATTCATTACCGCAGTGGCGCTGATCAAGCCGGGCAAATCGCTGGCTGAGGTTGATACCAAGTCAGTGCGAAAGAGAATGAAAGACAAAGCCTTTGCCCGCAAGGTGAATCGCGACGACATTATTGCCGGCGCGGCGGATTTGGGGGTTCCACTGGATGACCACATTGCTTTTTGCATTGAGGCGATGAAACCTATCGCAAAGGAACTTGGGCTGGATGGGAGCGCGGTGAAGCATACGGTTTAATCGCTCAGTACCGTCACACTTGAAACTCTGTCATTTCGAGCGGAACAAGATCGTCCGGTCGCGGACGATCTTGTGAAGTCGAGAAACCTGCTCTAGTGGTTCCGAGCAAAAGCAGGTTCCCTTCGGCTTCGCTCAGGGCAGGCTCTCGACTGCGGTTCGCCATCCGCAAAGCGGATGACGAGCCTCCGCTCGGAATGACAGCGTCTCTGAGGGTGCACGAGCTCAAGAAGAATGAAGATCTGCCGCTCGGAATGACAGGACTGACGGGATCAACTCAAAAATAGCGTGCAAGGCTCTTCTGTTTCGCGGATAATGCCTTGCCTCTCATGGATACGCCGCACAGCGACCTGGAAGCCATTCGGCAGATTCTGGCTGATCTGACGAGTCGGGTCTATCGTATTGAGCGAAAGCTGGAGATGGATTCGAGCGCGGCTGAGACGCGCCGGACCCCGCCTGTTGAATCGTCATCACTCAAGTCATTCGTCGAGAGTTCTTCCGTGCCGCTGCAAGAAGAACCCCAGATCCCTCGCGTTGCTCGGGATGACAGTGTCGCTCCATCGAGCGAAGCCCCGACAGCGGCGGCTACCGTGCCGCGCGCGCCGTATGCGGTCAACGCGCAACCGACGATTCCGCCCCGTGCGCCTTATGCGGTGCGACCGCAGGCCGAGTCTGATCTGGAATCGCGCATCGGGTCGCATTGGTTGAATCGCATTGGGATTGCGGCGTTGCTGATTGGGATTTCGTACTTCCTGAAATTTGCCTTCGACAATAATTGGATCGGTCCTGCAGGCCGGGTGATCATCGGGTTGCTCGCCGGGGTCGCCGTGGTTGCGTGGAGCGAGCGATTTCGCCGCAAGGGCTACCAGGCATTTTCTTACTCGCTCAAAGCGGTGGGCATTGGCGCGCTGTATCTTTCACTGTGGGCGGCGTTTCAGGTTTACGCGCTGGTTCCGGCCGGCGTTGCTTTTTTCACGATGATCTCAGTGACCGCCGCAACGGCGGCGATGGCATTGGCCCACGACGCCCCGATTCTCGCAGCCTTCGCTCTCCTGGGCGGATTCGCTACGCCATTGTTGCTCTCCACCGGCCAGAACCACGAAGCCGGATTGTTTGTGTACGTGACGATTCTTGATTTGGCAACGCTGGCTCTGGTGGCATTCAAGCCCTGGCGGCGATTGCTCGTCATCAGCTATGCGGGCACGTTCTTGTTTTACGTTGGATGGTTTTCACGATTCTACAACCGCAGCGAACTGGAGCCTACGCTAGCATACGCCACGGTGTTTTTCGCGATCTTCGCGATCGCGCCACTGGTTACGATTCAACCGCACGGCGAAACCTCTTTTCTTTTCTCCATCCCCGCAACTCTGGCGTTTGTAAATGCCGTCGTCTATTTTCTGCAGCTCTACTCCATGATTTGGGAAATCGACCACGCCGAGATGGCGTGGTTCGCGCTGGGCCTGGCCTGTCTATACATTATTCTCAGCCGAGTAAATTTTGGCGGCAAGATTTCTGGTAGCGCGATCGGCGGGCGAGCGTCGGAAGGATTGCATCTTCTGCACCTGGCTCTGGCCATCGGGTTTATCACTGTCGCGATTCCCATTCGTTTCGACGCTCACTGGATCACCATCGGATGGTTTGTTGAGGCGGCAGCGCTGCTCTGGGTGGGCAATCGCATCAAGTCCGATTTGCTGAATGTGTTTGCTCTTGCGGCGCTGGCGTTGGGCGTAGTTCGTTTGTTGCTGATCGATAATTTCTACACGACTCAGCTCATTTTCAACCTGCGCATGGCCACATACGGGGTTGCGATTGCTGTGCTGGGGCTGGTCGCGTGGTACGGCTCCAGGCGCGGCGATGAGTCCGCGCGCAGCGTGGCTGCGATTGCTATCGTCGCATTGAACGTGCTTGCGCTGGTCGCACTCACGCGCGAAGTGACGGATTATTATGTGCGCGAGACGTTCCCGGTGCAGCCAACGCGGGCCACGCTATTGGCGCCCTCGTACCGCTACGGCAATCTTTTGCGACGCTCCGACATTGAGCGCGACTTTACTTACTCCGCGCTTTGGATGGCTTATGGGGCCATGCTGATGATCGTCGGCTTTCTGCGGCGCTCGGCATTCGTTCGCTGGCAGGCTCTGGTGCTCATCGCGGTCACTGCCGTAAAGGTATTCGTTCACGACGTCTCGCAACTCGATCGCGGATATCGCATCGTCAGCTTCATCGTTCTGGGAGTGTTGTTGCTGGCAATTTCGTTTGTTTACCAGCGTGATTGGCTGAAGCTTTCGGCCCGTCCCAAAACGCAGTAGCTGAAAGAAGATACGAGCAATGTTCGCGCTCGGGCACGTTCTTGCCGTGAGCCTCGTTGATCTGAGCCTCGTTGATGTTGTGAAAGGGCACGGCTTCAGCCGTGCCGCAAGTTGTAGAAATGATTTGGGGCTTTAGCTCCTAAACGTGAATATCGCTTCGCATGAACCTGTGCTAATATCTGCTGGCATTCTGCTAGAAAGAGGGTCCCGCCTGCAGAAAGCGGCGCAAAGTTCCCTGTTGATTTGAGTCGGAGAGAGTTCAGTATGCCGACAAAGAGCTCCACCCCTCCCGCAACCAAAGTACTCTTAGGCTGTGCCAAGTGCGGCGCGAGCCTGCCCGACGAAGCCCAGTTCTGCCTGAAATGTGGCAAGCCGGTTAGCCTTCCGCCGAAAAGCCCGGTGGTTGTAGAGACTTTGCCTCCGGAAATTCGGCAGGCGCGGCGTACGCGTCCCATCCTGGTGGGGATATTGTTCGCCATCCTCGCGGGAATCATCCTATGGGCGGGAATGAGCGACAGCCAGAGCGCGCAGGAGGTGCAGGAATTTGTCGGATGGAAGCACGACCGGATTATTCTCGACGCTCCTTTCTCTGTGGGTCCGCATACATTCCGGTATTACAAATTCGCTTTGCCGGAAGGATCGGTGAATGTGGCCGTGGTCGGGCAATTTACTTCAGCGGCGGATGCCTCCAACAGCGGGAACCGCAAAGATTCGGCGAAAAACAATAATCAAGAGACCGAGCAAGCCGACAATGGGGTTGAAGTCTATGTCTTGACCGATGCTGCATTTACCGTTTGGCAGAACGGATATGCGACCAGCTCGCTTTACGAGAGTGGCAAGGTTGCGGAGGGTCGAGTGCAGGCGGAAATTCCGGCGGGAGCGGGAATTTATTATCTTGTCTTCAGCAACAAGTCTTCGCCGAAGGTGGCGAAGAAAGTGAACGCGACGGTTTTACTGCGCTACAAGAGTTGGCTGCCGGAATGGTTTCGCATGATGAAAGGGCGGGCGCTGGATTGGGTAGGGGCGTGAGTTCAGTGCGGCTGTAGCGATCCTTCGACTCTGCGAAAATCCCCACTTCTCGCGCAAAGGACGCGCGAGAAATGGGGCACCCGAACTCTTCATCTTTTTAGGTGGGGCGCAGCCCATGGGCCCTCAGGGCAAGGCTCTTCGACTCCGCTCAGGATGAATTCACCGCGTGGTCTCTTCTATTTCTGAAATCCAGTCGGGCCGCTTGAGCACTTCGCGCGGCTTGGGGCCGTCGGCGGCGCCGACGATGCCGTCTTGCTCCATGAGATCGATAAGGTGAGCGGCGCGGCCATAACCGATGCGCAGACGGCGCTGCAAGAGCGAAGTCGACGCCTTGCCGAACTCCACCACCAACTTTACCGCGTCGCCATACATGGGATCGTCTTCAGCGTTGCCATCGCCACCCGATTCGCCTGCGGTGCCTTCTGTTCCGGCTTCGCGTTCTCCCTTCGGTGCTTCGAGGAATTGTTGTTGATATTCGGCGAGGCCTTGCGCCTTCCAGAACTCGACGACCGCTGCGATTTCTTTTTCCGTAACGAACGGTGCGTGCAGGCGGTGCACGCGCGCCGAGCCGGATGGCAGATAGAGCATGTCGCCTTTGCCGAGCAGGGCTTCCGCGCCATTGGCGTCGAGAATGGTGCGCGAGTCGACTTTCGTGGCGACGCGGAAGGAAACGCGGGCCGGGAAGTTTGCTTTGATTAGTCCCGTGATCACGTCGACTGACGGCCGCTGGGTTGCAAGCACGAGGTGGATACCGACTGCTCGCGCCATTTGAGCGAGACGCGTGATCGACTCTTCTACGTTGCTGGAATCGAGCATCATCAAGTCGGCCAACTCGTCGATGATGATGACGATGTACGGGATGGGTTTTTCGTCGCCGCTTTCGTCGAACAGGCTGGGTGTGCCGTTCTGATCGAACAACTTGTTGTATTGGTCGATGTTGCGAACGCCTTTGGCAGCCAGCAGCTTTAAGCGGCGCTCCATTTCGCGCACGGCATTGCGCAGCGCGTTGGCTGCGAGTTTGGGCTCGGTGATGATGGGGGTGTAGAGATGCGGAACGCCTTCATAGTTGCCGAGTTCGAGACGCTTCGGGTCAACCAGGATCAGGCGCACCTGGTCGGGCGTGGCCTTGTACAAGATCGACATGATCATCGCGTTGATGGCGACGCTCTTGCCTGCGCCTGTAGAACCGGCAATGAGCAGATGCGGCATTCCCGCTAGATCGGCGGTGACGATGCGGCCGTTGATATCTTTGCCCATGGCGATCGTCATCTTCGATTTCGATCCCATGAACTCCTGTGACTCGATGTTTTCGCGCAGCCAGATAATTTCGCGCTGGCGGTTCGGGACTTGAATGCCTACGGTGCTCTTTCCGGCCATGCGCTCGATAAGAATGCTCTCGGCTTTCAGCGCGAGGCAAAGATCGTCGCAGAGATTGGTGATGCGGCTGTATTTGATTCCGGCTTCGGGTTTGAACTCGAAGGTAGTGACAACCGGTCCGGGGTTGATCTGCGTGATCTGTCCGTGGATTTCGAACTCGGCATATTTTTCGGTGAGCACCTGCGCCAGCAGTTTGAGTTCGTCGGCATCGACTGCCTGTTGTTCGTCGGGACGCTGGAGCAGACTGCTCGATGGCAACTTGTATCCGCCGGCGGCGATGCGCGGCATCGTTGTTTTGGCCTTGTGTCCGCTGTCGGCGCGCTCGGTAACTTCCGGGTCGGCTTCTTCCACGACATCCATCGCCGGAGGTTCAGGAAGAATTCCGCCGGTGGGCGCTGGTTTGAGCGCTTCCTCTTCGGCCATCATGCGCTCAATGCCTGTGCGGCGTGTTTCAGAAACTGCCGGACCTTGCGCCGCGGGCCGCGATGGGATCAGTTGCGTCTTCACGATTGGCTTTGAGATGCGACGCTGTTCGAGTTCTTTCTGCTGACGCTTTTTGGCGCGCTCCTGCTGCCAATCTTTGTAGCGATTCCACAATGCAGTGACGAAGGCGAGGTGCGTGGGCGCCCAGAGTTGAATGGCTGAGAAAGAAAAGGCTGTCGAGAGATACAAGGCAACCGCAAGCACCGTCGCGCAGACGATATAGGCGCCGACTACATTCAGATAATGAATCAGCAAATCGCCGACGACTCGACCGAGCAATCCTTCGATGGGAATGACGTGTTGCCAGCGCATTTGTCCGGGCAAAAGCGCGAGCATCGCGGGAACGAACATGACCAGCCAGATTCCGCCCAGGCTTTTCGCCAGAGGGGATTGCACTTTCATGGAACGGAACCAGCGGGCGCCCAACATGGCCGGGAAAATTATTAAAAGAAAGGCTCCGATACCAAAGAACTGCAACAGCATGTCGGCAGTGAACGAACCCACGACGCCGATCCAGTTGCGAGCGGCGTGCGAACCGGTTAGCACAGAGGCGCTATTCCATGATGGGTCGAGCGGAGAATAGGAAACAAGGGCGAGAAAAAGGAGGAGCGCGAAGATACACATCAGAAAGCCGACGAGCTCATTGAGCCGCCGATTTCCGGTGGGAATGAAGATGCTAGCCAGATAATCCATTAGGGCAGATTCACGCGGTGAAGACACGGGAAGGCCGTGGTTTTCAGCGCCGTGACCGGCCAGAGCCTTTCCATTATGCCAAGAAGCGGATGATCCGACAATGAAGGAAATCGGAAGTAGTATTCAGTTGGCTTCCTACGCGGATCCGACGGCTGGGCGTGCCGAAAAGATTCCTGCCGATTTCGCAGCGGCTGAAGCCGAAGCTAATTAGCGGCATTTTCGGCATCGCTGAAGCGATGCCCTGATACGAATCGGGAAGGCTCGGGTCGAGGGGCTCAAGTCGGGGAGGGATCGAATCGGGAGCGTTTCGAATCCGGGGTTCAAATCGGGGAGTCGAATCGGGCCGGGTTCGAATCGGGGGGGAACCGAATCGGGAGCGGATAAAGTCGCGAGGGCTCAACAGGTCGCGACGTGGTATTTGATGTCCTCGATTATCCAGCTAGCTTCGCGGCGAATACGAGGACCAGCACTCCCACGATGATGCGATACACCGCGAATGGGGCGAAGCCGCGTCGGCGCACGTAGGCCATGAACCAGGCGACGGAGCCGTAGGCAACCATGAACGAGACCACGAATCCAATGGCGAGCACAATCCAGCCATGAGCATCAATTTGCGATACGCCGATGGGATTCTCGCCCTTGCCCATGAGCGATTTGAACAGCGTGTAGAGCGTGGCTGCGGCCATGGTCGGCATGGAGACGAAGAATGAAAATTCGAGAGCGGCGGCCCGCGACATGCCGACGATCTGGCCACCCGCGATGGTCGACATGGAGCGCGAGGTTCCGGGAAAGAGTGCGGAGAAGATCTGGCAGAAGCCGATCCAGATGGCTTGACCCAGACTCATGTCCTCCATTTTCCAGGTGTGTATGCGGCTTCCGGGCGCACCGGGACCGGCGGCTTCCGACTTCGAATTCCAAGCGTCGACCAGCCACATTACGATTCCGCCGATCAGCAGCGACCACCCCATGATCACAACGTTTTCCAGATGCTTGCCGATTACTTTTGTGAGTAAGAAGGACGGAATGGCCGTGACTACGAAGGCGACCGCGGTGAGGCCTAGGGGATGGGTTAGAGGCGTGCGCCGGCCACTGTCTCCGCCGGGAAAAGTGGAGAGAAATCGTTTGATGCGGCTCCAGAAATAAACCGGCAGACAGAGAATTGCGCCTAATTGAATGACGATGGAATACATTTTCCAATAGCCGCTGTCGAGCGTGAGCCCTGGAGCTAAGCCAGATACGTGCAGAAGCGCTTCAGAGAGGCGCAGATGCGCGGTCGAACTCACGGGAAGGTACTCGGTGAGGCCTTCAACAATGCCGAGGATTAGTGATAGCAGGTAGTCGTTCAATCGTCCTCCGCGGGGAAGGAACAGTATCGCAGAAAAAGTTTAGGTCAGGGTTAGCGGGGGCTGTTCAGTGGTGCTGCGCAAGCAGGTTCCTCCACTTCGCTCGCTTTCGCTTCGCTTCGGTCGGAATGACAAGCTTTTATGGCCCAGTGAATCACTCTTATCCGGGTGGGTGAGAAGCAGGTTCCTCCACTTCGCTCGCTTTCGCTCCGCTTCGTTCGGAATGACAAGCTTTGTGGCGCGGTGAATTCCTCTTAGTCGCTGGCGTTGCCGTACGTGGGAACGCCTTGATGGATGTAGAAAATCAACATTTGTGCGCGCGCGGACCAATCGCTTTGGGCATATTGGGTGGCGATTTTTTGCGCGAGTTCAAGGGAGCGAGCCTTCGATTCTTCGGATTTTTTTTGATTGGCTTCGGTCTTGTAGATTTCGATCAGAGCGGAGCGTCGCCAGGCGGCGTCGTACAAGGCTTCGGGCGCGGAAGGGGACTGCTCGTGCTCCTTCGCGTATTTTTCGTACATGTCAGCTTCTTTGTCGGGACATTTCGAGGCGCTCTGCCAGTCGCCGCAGAGTTTGTTTTCGAGGAGATGGAACGCGGCGAGGTCGGCCCACTTCGTCCCCGGGAATTTTTTCATGACCAGCTTCATCCACTCTTCGTTGATTTGGCCGCGCATGTAGGATTCGCGCTCGCGGGCTGAGGGGCGGGTAAGAACGTCGGATCGATCCATTTGCCAGCGGATATCGGCAGCGCGGTAGAGGCCTTCTGCGGCAAGCGGCGAGGTCGGAAATAAATCGTAGACGCGATAGTAGAGCCGCATGGCGTCTTGCGCGGCGTCGCGGCGTCCACGGCGGCGGCTGGCCTGATCTTCGGAATCGGCGGCTTCGCCGAAAACAATCTTGTCGCCGTTGGGAGTGTTCTGGTTCACCAAAGCCTTGCTCGAAACCCATCCGGTGATGGTTTTGCCTTCGGTTGTCGGGTCGTCTTCGTCGGCATCTCTTCTTGGTTCGCGGAGGATGGCTTCGACATTGGTCCAGCCGTTCCCCTTTTCGATGATGACGAGCTCGTGACCGCGGGCAGCTTCGCCGAGTTTAGCCGCGTCGGTGCTGGGAGAGACGCGGATGGATTCCTCTCGAACGAGAGTGCCACGTTGCGCCTGGGCGAGGCAGAGTGAAGGGACCACGACGATCGTGAGCGCAAGAAAGACAAGTCGGAATCGCATATCTATGATTATTGGCCGTAGAGGCGTTGCTTGCAACGTCTCACTCACTGCGCAGCACGTCGAGCATCCCTGGCTCGATGTTGCCGCCGGAGATGATGGCGACGTTGAGTTTGGTTTTTGGCAGCTGATCGGCGCGAAAAAGAAAGCCGGCAGTGGCGACGGCCCCACTCGGTTCGGCTATAGTGGCGGGGTTTGTAGAGAGAAGCTTTAGGGCTTGCTGGATTTCGTCTTCGCTGACGGTGACGATGGCGTCGACGAAACACTGTATGTGCTCGAAATTAATGTTGCCGACGCTTTGCGTGCGCAGGCCGTCGGCGATGGTGAGGGAAACTTGGTCGGCGGGGAACTGAACGATCCTGCCGGCGCGCAGGCTGGACTGAGCGTCGGCGGCGAGCTCGGGCTCGACGCCGATTATCTGAACTTCGGGCTTCGTCATTTTAATGGCGGCGGCCACGCCGCTGATCAGGCCTCCGCCTCCGACGGGGGCGAATACGGCTTCGACTTCGGGTAAGTCTTCCAGAATTTCTAGGCCGATGGTGCCTTGGCCGGCGATGATTTTTTCGTCGTTGTATGGAGGAACGATGATATAGCCGTGCTGGGCGGCGAGTTCTTCGGCTTTGAGCTGACGCTCTGCGCTGCCTGGGCCTACGAGCACGATCTCAGCGCCCAAGGCTGCTGTGGCTTCGCGCTTGATGGCGGGTGCGTTGTTGGGCATGACGATGACTGCTTTCACGCCGAGGGCGCGGGCAGCGTAGGCTACGCCTTGCGCGTGATTGCCGCTGGAGTAGGAGATGACACCGCGCTTGCGGTCGGCTTCCGAGAGGGAAGCGATTTTGTTGTAGGCTCCGCGAAGTTTAAAGGCGCCGATGGGTTGCTGGTTTTCGGGCTTGAGAAAAAGGCGGCGGGAATTGTCTGGTGCGGGAGATCCCGTGTCTCGTAAAGGAGGCGAGACATGGGGCACCCATACTTGAAGATCGAATTCGATCAAGGCGGTGCGGGTAGTGACGCCTTGGAGGCGGGAGCGGGCTTCCCGGATGTCGGCCAGGGTGACGGTATGCATGAACTTCAATATATCGAAGACTCAGGCACGCCGGTGAGCGCCATGACTCGGCTTCGCCTTCGCTGGACGGACGAATGCGTCCGTCCCCACACAAGCTGATTAGATCTCCAAAATTACCGGCATGATTAGCGGGCGCTTTTGGGTTTGCTTGGAGATGTAGCGTTTCAGGTCGGCGCGGATTTTTTCTTTGATGACGCCATAGTCGGCTTTTTCTTCTTCGCTGGAGTGGGCGAGGGTGTCTTCGACCATTCTTTTCGCGCCTTCCATGAAGCCGTTTTCGCCGACGTTAAAACCTCTCGTCACGATTTCGGGGGCGGTCTCAACTCTACCTGTGAGTTTATTGATGGCGATGATGGGAAGCACGATGCCGTCTTCGCTGAGATGGCGCCTGTCTTTAATGATTAAATCTTCCACCACATCCGTTCGCGAGCCCGAGTCGATGCAGACGCGGCCTACGTTGACGCGTCCGGCTTTGCGCGCGCCGAGCTCGTCGAACTCGAGAACGTCGCCGCTTTCGATCAGCATGACTTTTCCGACGGAGCCGTGCATGGCTCCTGCCATTTCAGCGTGTAACTTGAGCTGGCGGTATTCGCCATGGATGGGGATGAAGTAGCGCGGCTTGACCAGATTGATGATGAGCTTGAGTTCGTCCTGGCTAGCGTGGCCGCTGACGTGGATGGGTGGTGAGCTTCCGTCTTCGTAAATGACATAGGCTTCACGACGGAAAAGGTGGTCGATCATCCGGTAAATAGTTTTTTCGTTGCCGGGGATGATGCGTGAAGATAGGACGACGGTGTCGCCTTTTTCTATCTTTGCATGTTTGTGATTGTCGACGGCGGCGCGGGAGAGCGCGGACATGGGCTCGCCCTGAGTTCCGCTGATAAGCACGCAGACTTTTTCCGGCGGAAAGTTTTTCATCTCGCCGGGATTGATGACCAAGCCGTCGGGAATTTCGATGTAGCCGAGATCTTCGGCGATCTCGGCGGAGTTATTCATGGAGCGGCCGAGAAAGGCGACTTTGCGGCCGTGCTGGTGGGCGAGTTCGACCGCGAGATTGATGCGATGGATCGACGAAGAAAAGCAGGAGATGAACAAGCGACGTTTGGTGTGGGCGAAAACCTCGTCGAACTTGCGCCTGACGGCGCGCTCGCTGGGCGTGTATCCCTTGCGCTCGACGTTGGTGGAGTCTTGAAACAGGGCGAGGACGCCGCTTTTGCCGTATTCGGCGAAGGTGTGCAGATCGAAAAGCTTGTTGTCGGTGGGCGTGGGATCGACTTTGAAATCACCAGTGTGAATGATGACGCCGAGCGGAGTATGGATGGCGAGGGCCACGCAGTCGACCAGGCTGTGCGTGACGCGGATGGGATGGATGGTGAAGGCTCCAGCCTTGAAGCGCTCGTTGGCGCGCATTTCACGCAGGTCGGCGTCGTCGAGCAGGCCGTGCTCGTCGAGTTTGTCCTCGACATAGGCGAGCGTGAACTCAGTGCCCCAGACGGGAACTTTGAGTTCCGCGAGCATCCAGGGGAGCGCGCCGATGTGGTCTTCGTGGCCGTGGGTCAGAACGATTCCGCGGATGCGCTGGCGATTTTCGACGAGATACGAAATGTCGGGAACAACGATGTCGACCCCGAGCAGTTCGGCCTCGGGGAACATGAGTCCGGCGTCGATGACGATGATGTCGTCGCCCCAGCGGACGGCCATGCAGTTCATACCGAACTCGCCCAGGCCGCCAAGAGGGATGATCTGCAGTTTTCCCGTTGGCATTGACTAAGCTTGATGCTAGCACAGGCAGCGCGTGCTGACGGGCGTTTAAAGTGGAAGAGCGGCGCTTCAGCGCCGCGTGACAGAGTTCGCGAAACGCTTGAGGCACGCTAATCTCTCACGACAACGCAATACGACCACCGCGGCTAAAGCCGTCGTCACCTCGATCTTCTAACGCGGCCCTAAAAGGGCCGCTCTTCCACGGTTCACGCCGACGGCGGAGTAGGGTCTTCTCCGATGGCGTTGTCGTCTGGGGTGAGATAAGGTTGAGTGATGGCAGAACCGGGAAAATCGTGGCTGCGGCGGCGGGTCGAAGCCGGCATGGTGAAAGGCTTGACGCGCGCCTATTCGACGGTGCGCGTGGATCCCGACAAATTCCTGCTGCAACTGCGCGCGGCGTATCGCATGCCGATTAGCGGCTATCACGGTGTGTATTCACTGGAGATTGGCGAGATCGACGTGGTCGCCGATTCTGTGATCCGCAGCGGAATGAAGGTGGCGGCGGTGGAGGGCGCGGGGTTTGGATTAGGCGGGCTGATTACAATCGTTCCCGATCTCGGAATCCTTTCCGCGATTACGATGCGCACGATTCAAAAATTGAGCCTGGTTTACGGGTTTCAATTTAATACGGACGATGAGATCGCGGAACTGTGGGTTGCCGCGGCCAGTGCGGCAGGAGTGGACATAAGCCGCGAGCTTCTGGAAAAAGAAGTGGTGAATAAATTTGTCCCGCGAGTCATTCAAAGAATTGCCGCGAAGGCCAGCACGGAAGTGGTGGAAAAGTGGGCGGGACGCGTGATTCCGCTGGCCAGTTCGGCGATCGGAGCGGCACTGAATTACTGGTTCGTGCGCGCCTGGGGTGAACGCGCGAAGGCGCACTTCCGTCAGCGCCATCTGACGTTAAGACAGCGGGAATTACAAGCTTGGGCGGCACAAAACCAACCCAGTCTTGCGTCGAGAAACCCGACCGGCAGTTAGGTACCTTCGATTTCTGGAGGCGTAGTCCCTACGTTTCTCTCACCATCCCTGTGATTAAATAGTTAGAGATGCCTACCTTTTCCTGCTCAGCCATTCTTTTTGATCTGGATGGAGTTTTGGTTGATTCGACGCGCGCCGTGGATCGCGAATGGCGCGAATGGGCGCGGCGCAAGGGGGTGGACGGAGACGCAGTGATGGCAATTGCACACGGTGTCCGCACCATCGAAGTAATTCAGCGCGTAGCGCCGCATTTGGACGCCGAGTCGGAAGTATTGGAATTGGAAAGCAGGGAAGCGGATCATCAGGAAGGCGTGTGCGTGATGCCGGGGGCGGCGGCACTGGTGCATTCGATTCCGGCCGGACGGTGGGGAGTAGTGACCTCAGGAACGCGGCTCTTAGCGAGTGCCCGATTGCGCTTCTGCGGATTGCCGGTTCCTAATGTGCTGGTGACGGCGGACGATGTCAAGAACGGAAAGCCGGATCCGGAACCATACTTAAAAGGGGCGGAAAGATTGGGGGTCAAATCTTCTGACTGCCTGGTGATCGAGGACGCTCCGGCGGGAATTCGATCGGGTCTGGCTGGGGGAATGAAAGTGGTAGGGCTCACCAGCACCTATGCGGCGAGTGCCCTGGAGCATGCCGATGCTGTAATTGGCATGCTCGCACAACTTAAAGTTACGTCCAACGGAGCGGGTAGGTTGGTAATCTCCGTCGGATAACCACTGACAGGTCTTGCGTAAGTATGGAGCGTACTCACTGATCGAAGGAAGTAGGGCCTGCGTATTCGCTAAGTTGACGGTGAGAAAATGACCAACTGAAGTTTTTGCTCGAGATTGCCGAAATAGGGCTAGAGACTATGACTGTCAAAGCCCAACTCAGTCCCATCGACAAACCCATTCCCTGCATCGCCCGACAGCCCATTCTCACTCCAGACGAGAACGTAATTGGCTACGAGCTATTCCTGCGCGAAAGCCAATTACAAAATCGCCTCAGATCCGACCCCGAGCAGGAAGCCGCCGCCACCATTGACATGTTGAATTTGGTGGGCCTGAGCATTTTATGCGACGGGCGCCTGGCCTTCATCAACTGTACCCACAACATGTTGCTCTCGGATTACCTGGCGCTGTTGCCGCCGAGCGACGTGGTGGTGGAGTTACAGGAAAACATTCCAGCGGATGAAAAAGTAATATTCAAGTGCAAAACCCTGAAAGAGGCTGGGTATTCGATCGCTCTGGATCATTTTGTACCGGGGGATCAAAGAGAAGCGTTGATTCCCTATGCCCGCTTCATCAAAATCGATATCACTCACGTTTCAGGCGAACAATGCGCGCTGGTGGCAGAGCGCTACTCGAATGAGAACTGTCGTATGGTGGCGCGGAAGGTGGAAACCCGCGAACAGTTTGTGCAGGCACGCAAGCACGGCTTTACTCGCTTTCAAGGATATTTTTTTCGTCAACCAGAAAATTTGCAGACCCGGCAAATTCCCGCGAACCAGGCAACGTACCTTCGTTTGCTGAGTGCGATTTCCAAGCCTGAAATCGATTTTGCGGAAATCGAAGAACTGGTAAAACACGAGCCCTCGCTATGTTATCGGTTGTTGCGCTATCTGAACTCGCCGCTGCTGGGGCTGTCCACGCCGGTCACCTCCGTACGTAATGCTTTGAGCTTGTTAGGGGAACATGAATCGATCCGCTGGATCCGAATGGCGACCACGTTAGTGATGGGGCAGGAGAAAGCTTCTGACCTGGTGCTTGCGTCGCTGGTACGGGCGCGCTTCTGCGAACTCATTGGCGCGAGAGTGAAATGCGGCAATGCGGACCTGTTCCTAATGGGAATGCTTTCGCTGATTGATTCCATTCTGTCTGTACCAATCGGGATGGTAATTAGCGAGTTATCCCTGGATGCGGAACTAAAAGCGCAGTTGCTGGGTGCGAAAACAGGGAAGAAAACAGCCCTTTCTCCAATTTACGATCTTATGGTGGCGCGAGAAGAGGGCGACTGGGTCCTGGTCGCTCGCCTAGGAAAACAGCTGAATCTATCGCTTGCTTTTGTGGCCGAAACTTCCAATACGGCGATGCGTTGGGCACATGAAGTCAAGGGCAACGCACCTGCTCAGTGAATACCCAGTGCCTTGTTGAGCCAGTCTTCATCTCAGCCAGTCTTCCAGTTCGATGCCACGGTCGGTTTTTTCGTCGCGGTATTTAACGGCTCGAATGGCTCAAACAAATTCGTCGAGGATCAGCACCTCCAAGCTTGTCAGCCGACGAAAAATGGGATCGTTCGTGAGGAGTGCAGTTGCGTTCGCGTGTAATGCGGTCGCAGCCTGCAACGCGTCGGGTGTTCGCAACCTACATTGCGCGCGAATTTCCGCAGCGCGGGACGCAACTTCGAGGCCGGGTGCAATCCATTCAAGGTTGGGATAAGTCGAGAGCAAACCGAAGAGGTTGTTTACACTTTCGACGTCGTTGTCCCGATAGGGGTGGACCAGGAGTTCGGTCATCGTAATCGTGGAGGTAATGGCATGGAAATCAGACCTCTCCAAAGAATGAAAAACCCAGTTGGATAATGGCGAATAGCGAGGATTGGCCTCCCACTGGTAGATGAAGAAGCAGGTGTCAAGTGCAACGCGCCGGTGTTGACGGAGAAAGTTCCGGAGACGCGCTATTTCCAACTTTGCCTTTCTTTTTTCAGATAGTTCTTTGGATACGCCCCACGGCCCAGTATCGCTCGATGATACGACTTCGGCTTTTCCAGGATGAGAATCTTTCCGCCATGGGCCCGGACCAGAAGCTTGTCGCCGGGCTTGAGCTGCAAAGCTTCGCGGGCCTCGCGCGGGATCACGATCTGGTTCTTGGAGGATAGAGTAGCTTCTGCCATGCTTTACATTATAGCAAAAAGTAAAGCGCTACGGCAGCATTCGGGTTCGTGCTTTCTCATCTGAGCCAATCTTCCAATTCGATGCCACGGTCGGTTTTTTCGTCGCGGTATTTAACAATGACTGGAGTGTAGAGAGAGAGATTCCATTTTGCGGCGGCGCCTTTTTTTATTGCCCGCGAACCTGGCACCACTACGGCATTTTCGGGAACTTCTAAGGGCGCGTCTGGAGTGGCACGGTACACTTCGCCACGAACTAAATCGTAGAGCGGAGTCGAACGCGTCAGAATGGTTCCCGCCCCCAGCACGGCGCGCGCTCGTACCAGCGTGCCTTCATAAATTCCACAGTTACCGCCGACCAGCACATCGTCTTCAATGATGACGGGAGCGGCGTTGATGGGCTCGAGGACTCCGCCCACCTGCGCGGCCGCGCTCAGGTGTACGCGTTTGCCGATCTGAGCGCAGGAGCCAACCAGTGCGTGAGAGTCGATCATGGTGCCTTCGTCGACGTAAGCGCCGACGTTAATGAACATGGGCGGCATGCAGATGACCGATGGCGCAACGTAAGCGCCGGCGCGCACCGAAGATCCGCCTGGGACGACGCGCACGTGGTCGGCAATGGTGAAGCGGCGGGCGGGGAAAGTATCTTTGTCGACGAACGAGAGGCCGGCGGTCGTTTCTTGAAGGACTCCCAAACGGAAACCGAGAAGAATGCCTTGTTTCACCCAGGGGTTGACGGTCCAGCGAGTGTTATTTTGGTCGGCGACTCTCTCGGCGGCACGAATTTTTCCTTGCGTGAGCTGGTCGCGAAATTCGAGGAAGACGCGGCGCGCGTCAGGGTCGTGTTCGACTTCGCCAAGAGAGGCGAGACGTTCGATAGAGGATTGCAGAGAAGACATGGAGGGATGATTGTTGATTGCTGATTGCTCATTTGTCAAAGAAGAGCAACCCCAGGTTGTGTCCTAAGTTGGATTAGGACACTACCCAACCCCAGGGTCCCTCCACTACGCTTGCTTCGCTGCGCTTCGGTCGGGATGACAGAACAGTTGGAATGGCCACTGATGAGCCGTTCAATCAACAATCAGAAATCAACAATCAAAAATCCACAATCAGCAATTGCCTCATACGCACTTGCATTCGCTGCGGATCAGGACGCCAGCCATCGTGTGGGCGATATCGCGGGCATCCGCCAAGCTTGTATAAGGGCCGTGCCAGCGTGCGTGGGTTCCGTCGTGGCCCGCGGGGCGCCCTTTGCCGTGGCTGCATTGGCCGCAAGAGCCGCGGTGCAACACAATTTTGCGCGGACCGGCTGCCCAATTTTCGTAAATGAAGAACTCCGGAACTTCGGCGGCGGGAGCGGCGGGTTTGGTCACAAGCCCCACTTCGACGGCAATTCTTTGCAAACGCGAACGCGTGTCGCGGCGCATAGGAAGCAGCGGCAGGCGGTAAACTTCTTCGATTTTGCCCATCATGGCGAGCACGGCTTTTACCGGCAATGGACTTGATTCGATGAAGTTCGCTTGCATGAGCGGCAGATACTTGCGCTGCAGGGAGCGCGCGGTGATCCAATCGTTGGCAAGAGCGGCGCGGGTGAGAGACGCCATTTCTTGCGGAATTTCGTTGGAGGCGACGGATACGAGGCCAACGCCGCCGAGCGCGATGACGGGAAGCGTGAGTGTGTCATCGCCGGAGAAAACGAGGAATGTTTGTGGAACGACGTTCATCGCCTCGGCAATCTGCGTCATGTTGCCGCTGGCTTCTTTCACGCCGACGATGTTGGGGATCTCGGCTAAGCGCGCTAGAGTTGAAGGTTCAATATTCGACGCGGTGCGGCCGGGCACATTGTAGAGAATGACGGGCTTGTCGCCAACAGCCTCGGCAATGGCTTTGAAATGGCGGTAGAGCCCTTCTTGCGTAGGTTTATTGTAGTAGGGCGTCGCGGTGAGGATGGCGTTGACTCCGGGACGAGCGGCGATTTCCTTGGCTTTCTCCACGGCTTCGTGCGTCGAGTTGGACGTGGCTCCGGCAACGATCGGAACGCGCCCCGCAGCGACTTCGATCGTGGTATCGATGACGTAGAGCCATTCGTCGTGGGTCAGCGTGGGCGTTTCGCCAGTGGTGCCGCAGGGAACGAGGAAATCAATTCCAGAATCGATTTGCCAGGAGATGAGACTGCGCAGGCACGCGTCGTCAATGGAGCCGTCCTGATGAAACGGCGTGACGAGAGCGGTACCGCAGCCTCGGAGTTGCATAGAGATAGGATAACGCGAATGGAGAGCGAGGGAAAATTGAACAAGCGAGTTAACAAGCGAGTTAACGAACAGGAAGAGTCAGACGCCCGGGCACGAAGCCGGGATCGGCGGGCAACGGAGATGGCAGCTCAGTCACTTCGTTTTCAAGTCCGGTCTAACGAAATTTAATAAACTTGATCGAACCAGTCAGGATCGAACCAGTTTGGATCGAACCAGTCAGGGGCGACTGGCGCTGGATTTTTCATTTGAGTTACCCATAGCTCGAATAAGCTCGTCGAGCTGACCCTCCAGCGCGGTCAATTTATTCTGTTCTTCCCGCAGTTGCTGCTGAAACTCAATTTCCGCAGTCTGGTGTTGCTGCAGGATATTTCCTGTGATTTCAACATCAGACTTCACATGCTTGATTCGATCTTGCAGATCGGCCTGTTGCTGGGGATTATCCGCGCCGTTGAGTGTGTCCTCAAGTTGCTTGACCTGCTCTGCCAGTTCTTTCTGACGGGCGTGGTCATCGACGAGTCTTTGGCGAGCATCGTTTAGACGGTCCAAGGCTCGCGCAACCACTCCTTCTTGCATTTGAAAGCGAGCCAGCAAGATCTGCATGCTTTGAGCTCGATTTAGCGACACTCGTAAGTCCTGATGAAGCGCGCGCAGTTCAGTCAGCAATGCTTGTAGCGTCTGAGCATCGGATGAGTTGGTCTGGCCAAGGCCGTACGGCGAAATTCCCAACAGGACAACCACCCAGAATGCCGCTCGTCGCATAGCGAGTCTCCTTTTTCTGCTTAAGAAACATATTTATACTTCCCGCCAAACGTCTCTGAATTCGTAAAAGCCTTTCTTGCCCGCGAGCCACTCAGCGGCGCGGACGGCGCCTTCGGCGAAGGCGCGGCGGGATTTGGCATCATGGCAAAGGTAGATGCGGTCTGCGTTGGACTCGAAGACTACTTCGTGCAGGCCAACGACTTCGCCTTCGCGGAAGGATGTGATTTCCAGATCTTCATTTTTGCCGCTGGACTCGCGGATGATTTTCTGGAGTGCGATTGCGGTGCCCGAGGGAGCGTCTTTTTTTTGGGCGTGATGGCGCTCGAAGATTTGGCCGGAGTAGTCATGCTGCAGTGCAGCGGCGGCGGTGCGGGCTACCTCAAGGAAAAGATTTATGCCGATGGAAAAATTGGAGCCGTAAAGGAATCCCGTTTGGTGGCGCTCGACGAGAGCGCGGACTCGATCGATCTCGTGGTACCAGCCGGTAGTGCCGACGACCATATTCTTCCCCGCTTGCACGCAGGCCTCGATATTAGCCAGGACGCAGTGTGGGGCGGTGAAGTCGATGACGGCTTCGATGTCGCGAAGCTTTTCTGGAGTTAGCAGAGCGCCACCGGAGTTCTCTTTAGAGTCGGCAATGCGGACGTGATGTTTGCGCTCGGCGGCTACTTCAGCGACGAGCGATCCGGTTTTTCCGCGGCCTAGTAGGAGGAGATTCAAGACAAGAAGATTTAACCACAGAGGTCACGGGGGAGCACAGGGGCAAAAAACAAAGTGCACACTTTTGCGATTAGTTCAGGCGGCGCCTCATTGATTTTTCATCCGCGGGCGGACGAATGCGTCCGCCGCTACGTGCGTCAGGCGAATACCTCGGGGTCTAATTCGGAGAAGAAAGTTTTGTGCAGGCGCTGGATTACGTCGGGCACTTCATCTTCTTCGATGACGAACGTCAGGTTGATTTCGGATGCGCCTTGCGAGATCATGCGGATTTTTTTGTCGGCGAGTTCGCGGAAAACCAGGGCCGCGATGCCGGGAGTGTTGCGCAGATTTTCGCCCACCAGACAGACAATTGCTTTACGCCCTTCGTATTTTACGTCGGCCAGCTTGGCGAGATCGGCGGCCAGAGCGGGAATTGCCTGATTGGAGTCGACAGTGAGTGAGACGCTGACTTCGGAAGTGGAAACAACGTCGATGGAAACTTTGTGGCGATCGAAGGCTTCAAAGATGGAACGCAGAAAGCCGTGGGCCAGCAGCATGCGCGGGGCGGCGACGTCGACGATAGTGATGCGTTTTTTCGCGGCGATGGCTTTAAAGATATTCTTGCCTCGCGGCGCCCGGGTGGTGATGCGCGTGCCTTCACAAGAGGGATTGCGCGAGTTCAGGACGTAGACGGGAATGTTTTTCTGGATGGCAGGCAGCACGGTTGCCGGATGCAGAACTTTCGCGCCGAAGTACGCGAGTTCGGCGGCTTCGTCAAAACTGATCACTTTGATGCGGCGTGCTTCAGGACAAATTCTCGGATCGGTGGTGAGGATGCCATCGACGTCCGTCCAGATTTCGATGCGGTCGGCCCCCAGGCCTGCACCGATGATTGCGGCGGAAAAATCGGATCCGCCGCGGCCAATGGTGGTGGTAATGCCGGTGCGATTCGCGCCGATGAAACCCCCCATTACCGGGACCTGAGCGCTATCCAGCAATGGCTGAACTTTTTGTCGAAGTCTGGCATTCGTCTCCTCGTACTGTGGAACCGCCTGCATGTAGCTATTGTCGGTAACCAGAACTTCGCGGGAGTCGACGTGGGCTCCGTTGAGACCGCGGGCGGCAAATGCGGCAGCCACGATTTTGGCGGAAAGCATCTCGCCAAAAGCGGCGACGTGGTCGGTGGTGCGGGGCGTGATTTCGCCTACGGCGGATATCCCGCGCAGCAGTTCGTCGAGCGCTTCGAAATCGGTGCCAAGTTCGGAGTGGAATTCGGTGAAGCGGGCAGTGCCGAGCAGTTCGCTGGCGGTATTGTAATGGCGCTCCTGAAGTG
Organism: uncultured Acidobacteriaceae bacterium; assembly: GCA_963801885.1. Classification (GTDB taxonomy): domain Bacteria; phylum Acidobacteriota; class Terriglobia; order Terriglobales; family Acidobacteriaceae; genus Sulfotelmatobacter. The sequence continues at coordinate 89,913 of CAWDGL010000003.1, read as the reverse complement.
AGCGGCAAAGTTTCAGCGCGGCCTTGCGCTCCCCGGCCCCGGCGGCTTTGGCCATAGTCAACAGCGTGTCCGTGACCTTGGCCATGGCGCTGACGACGACGACGGGATTTTGCGCGAGACGGCCTTCGACGATGGAAGCGACCCGGTCGATGGCTTGCGCATCTTCGACGGAAGTGCCGCCGAACTTCATGACGATCATGGGCGGTTCCGGAGGGCTGAGATCAGATTGTTATGGATGGAGCCGGTGCGCGGGAGATTCCTCGCTCCGCCTGAAGAGCGGCTATGCTCGAAATGACGCCATCGATTGTCTCGGAGCTCGCAACCCAACTCTGCAGCGACGTGCGCAGTCATCCCAGGTAGCCCTTGGCTTTTAGCAGTTCGGCATTCAGGACGGCAGCGCCGGCTGCTCCGCGAATAGTGTTGTGGGAGAGCACGGTGAATTTCCAGTCGAGCACGCCGCAGGGGCGAAGGCGGCCGACGGCAGTACTCATGCCTGCGCCCAGATCAATGTCAAGGCGGGGCTGGGGACGGTCGGGAGCTTCGAGATAAACGACCGCGTGTTCGGGGGCGCTGGGTAACTTCAGTCGCTGCGGCTCAGGTTGGTAGTCATTCCACGCGGCGATAATTTCCTCGCGCTTGGCTTTCGTTTTCAGGCGGATGGAAACCGATTCAGTATGTCCATCTTCGACGGCGACGCGGTTGCACTGGGCGCTCATGGCGAATGCCGCAGGAATTATTTTTGTCCCGTTGACCTGGCCGAGCAGCTTCCTGGTTTCCTCCTCCATTTTTTCTTCTTCATTGCGAATGAACGGAATCACGTTGCCCAGGATGTCGAGCGAAGCGACGCCCGGATATCCCGCGCCGCTCACGGCCTGCATGGTGACGGCCATGACAGTTTCGAGGCCGAACTTCTGGTGCAGCGGCGCAAGGGCGAGAACGAGGCCGATCGCAGAACAGTTGGGGTTAGTAACAACATAGCCCCCGGATTTTTTGCGCCAGCTTTGTTGATCGATGAGCTTGATGTGGCCGCCATTGACCTCTGGAATGACGAGTGGGACGTCCTGCTGCATACGCAGGGCGCTGGAATTTGAAACCACAGCGCATCCGGCTTCGGCGAAGCGCGGCTCCAGTTCGGCGGCAATGGATGCATCAAGGGCGGCGAAGATTATTTTCGGAGCGCCTTCCGGCGTGGCGGGCGATACCTTCATCGCGGCAATCGCGGGCGGAATTGGCGTCTTAAGCTTCCAGCGCGCGGCCTCTGCGTAAGGCTTTCCTTCGGAACGGTCCGACGCAGCGAGCCAGGTTACCTCGAACCAGGGATGGCCCTCGAGCATTTGAATAAATCTTTGTCCGACGACGCCGGTGGCGCCGAGAATGCCAATGGAAAGTTTTGGGTCCATAAATGTGAGAATTCGAGTAATTGGAATTCTATAACAGTCCACGGAAAAGACTGTATCGGAGATGTCAGGCGGTCCGTAACGAAGGTGCAAATCAGGACTCTGAGCCAACCGACTGCAGAGCGAGCCGCGAGTTGCCGATAGAGGTTTAGAGGGTCCAGATGCCCGAGTTACGGCAAAATTTTTTCACCAAAGAATGGGTCATTATCGCTACCGAACGTGCCAAACGGCCGGAGGAATTGGCCACCCATCGCACGGCGGCCACGATACCCGCATTCGTTGAAAGCTGCCCGTTTTGCCCGGGAAACGAAAGCAAGACGCCTAACGAGGTGTTCCGGTATCCCACGAATGGCGAGCCCTGGGTGGTGCGCGTGATTCCCAATAAGTTTGCCGCGTTGTCGAGCGATATTCAGCCCATACGCAACCTGCAACATTTGCGCCGTCGCATCGACGGCTTCGGTTTTCACGAAGTGATCATCGACGACCCAGACCACTCCCGCTGCATGGCAATGTTGCCCGATGACCATGTGGCCAGCATTCTGCGAGTCTATAAACAGCGGTATCAAATGCTGAGCACAGACCATCGGGTGACTCATGTCACAATCTTCAAGAATCATGGGACGGATGCAGGTGCGAGTATGCAACACCCGCATTCGCAGTTGATTGCCACGCCAATGATTCCGAGCCAGGTTCGCCACCGCTTGTTCGAGGCGCTGCGCCACTATGACGATGTGGGCGAATGCATGTTCTGCCACATGGTGGAACGGGAAATCGAGGACCAGACCCGGATTGTGATCAAGAGCGAACGCTTCGTAGCGATGGAGGTGTTCGCTTCGGCCACTCCATTCGCGACGCACATTTTCCCGCTGCGCCACATGGCGAGCTTTGGCGACATCTCTGAAATGGAAGTGACCGATCTGGCGCGAGTTCTGCGTACCTTGCTGGCGAAGATTTATGTAGGGTTGGAAAATCCTGACCTGAACTTCACGGTACGAAGCGGGCCGGCAGAGTATGGCGGGGCGCGCCACTTTCATTGGTACGTCAGCGTGATTCCACGTTTGACTCGTACAGCCGGGTTTGAGTTGGGGTCGGGAATGTTTATTAATACGGTTTTGCCGGAGGCAGCGGCGGAATTCCTCCGCAAAGTGGCGGTCGAGAAGGTGACGGGCGCGGGGGCAGGTGGGTAGAACGGCTTTATCTGACTCTTCTTTCGGCCTCAAGGGCGGGAATCAGAAATAATCTACGGGCGATGGGTTTCTTGAGCGCGGAAGGGATATTCCGAGAGCGGGCCGAACTTTTTCTTTTCGCTGTAAAGATGCCAGCGGCGCAGAACGATGCGCAGACTGGCCATGACCGGAATGGAAAGGTAGATGCCCAGGATGCCGGCCACTTCTCCTCCGGCCATAACCCCGAAGATGGCGGCTAAAGGGTGAAGTTCCATGCTCTCGCCCATAATGCGAGGAGAAGACACGTAGTCCTGAAGCAAGCGCCACATGCCGAGAAAGATGATCAGAATAAGCCAATGTGGATAGCTCAGTAGCAGGGCAACGCTCACAATGACCAGCGCCGCGGCCAGCGGCCCAACCACCGGAATGAACTCCAACAGTCCGCCTAGAGTACCTAGAACCAGCGCGTATGGAACCCGCATGATGCCAAGAAAAGCGGAGTAAACGAGGATGGTCATCGCTGCCAGAATCAGTTGCGCGCGAATGAAATGGGCCAGCATTTGATTCAGATCGTTCAACACGTTTTCCAAAAACTCGCGCTGGGGCCGGGACTGGACGGATGAGAGCAAGAAATCGCTGAAAGAGCGGCCATCTTTCAGGAAGAAAATAGAAAGCAGCGGCACCACGAAAAAAAGCCACGCTTGCTTGGCCACGTCGGCAACGCGAAGGCCCGTGCGTTGCGCCAACTGGCTGATCTCATCACTGTGCGTGACCAGGAACGATTGCGCCAGCAATGTATATTTGCCGTTCCACCCGTGCTCTTCTCCGAGTTGCTGTGCGATTTGGCCGGACTTCAGTTGGGTGAGCACAGTTGGCAGGGCCTGCCCCAATTTCGCGCCTTCTCTTGTAACCTTAGGGCCAACCACCACAAAAAAAACCACGACCAGAGCAGCCAGCAGAGCGTAGATCACTGCGATGGCCAGCACGCGGCTGCGCAACAAAGTCTCGAGCCGATTCACCAGCGGGCTCATCAGGTAAGCGAAAAAGATGGCGAAGAGGAATGCAATCAAGGTTTCGCGGGCAACATAAAGAAAACCCAGGACCAGCGCAAACAGCAGCACCGTAACCAGAACCCGCGCCGTACGTGAGTCAGCCAGCAGCAATAAGTTGTCCAGAGCGTTCTCGATTCCGCCGCCGGGCAGGCACAGCTTTAATCCCGGACCACTTCAGTGTTATCGGCGGAAATCGCTACTCGAATAAGTTTAAACTGATCTCGATCATCTACCCACATGGCCCACTCGAAATCTTCGCCAGTCAGGTTCAGGCGCAGTAACTCGCGCTCAACTCCGTGAACAGTAATCTTCTCCTTGCCCACCAATTGCAGGCGGACACTGATGGAGATATGGGCCTGGGGCACAAGCGCGCCAAACTGTGCCGGACCTTGCTGGCACTTCAGGTTACCGCCCTCCGGGTGACAGGCCGCGCTAAGATAGCGCCAAGCCAGCACCTCGCGGTGGACAAAGAAATTGTTATCCAGAATGGCAGCGGTACTGGGCAACAGGAATGACTGTTCAGCGGGCTTACCGCTGCCGCTGCTGTCCATTTTCTCGACTAAGAAGTCATTGTTGGGGGCTACGCTCAGCGAAGCTCCGGAAGCCTGGCTCCATTCATAGCGCAGCAATTCGCCGGTTTGAGTCATGTCCAATTCTGATTTCTGAGTGGGGACATTCGCTCCCTCCACAGCCTGGAATTGCGACTTGATGCGGCTGGCGCCATTCTCCTGCTCGATCTTGAAAGTCTCGGTTGCAACCCGCTGACCTCTGACGAAAACGCCAAACGAACCAGAGTCGACCACTTGGGCCGCAGGCGGTTTGTTCTTATCCTTCTTGTCGGATTTGCCGGCCGCCGGCGCTACCGAGAGAGCTGCGAGGCACGCGATCAAGAACACGGCAGCGGCACGGCCCGGAAGGCTTTTAAACTTCACTCAACGTCTCCTTGTTCTGTGCGCATCGCGAGTTCTTTTAAACCAAGTCTTTCGACAATTTCAGCGGCAATCGCTTCCACTGCGCGGTTTCCTGTTTGAATCACCAAAGACGCTGCCGAATAATTCTCGCGGCGAGCCTCGTAGAGCTTACGAAATTGCTCCAGGTTGCGGAGCAAGGGACGCTCCGTCCCACTCTCGCTGGCCTGTGTGCAACAGCGTTGCCACAATTCGTCCACCGAGGCGTCCAGAAAAACCGTGGGCAGCCCAGAGGCTTTCAGCAGTGCGGCATTTTCTTTCTGCACGAAAGCTCCGCCTCCCAGGGCGATGATTCTTGCCGCTCCTCCGCGCAATTCCTCAAATGCCTGCCGCAAGGCTGCATGTTCCGCCTGACGAAATACGACCTCGCCGGAGTTACGGAAAATTTCCGCCACTGTACGGCCTTCGCGCTCTCGAATGCGGTCGTCGAGATCTTCAAATGCCCAACGCAACTGCCGTCCCAGTACGCGCCCCACGCTCGTTTTTCCAGCGCCCATGAAGCCAACCAGGAAAACAGCACTGTTCCTGGCAACACGAGCCGGGGCGGACGGCCGTCTTAGCTGAACGCGAGTGACTGGCTTTGCCTTCGCCGTTTTCCCAGCTTTCTTCAAGAGATAACCGCTGGATGCCAGGCCCTGGACGGACGAAAAACGTTCTAGCATCGTTGCAACAGCCAGAAGTCAACTTCTTAATTATTTTGAAGCAATTATTTTGCGGTGCGTTTGCTGAGGTGGATTTTACCACTGAAGCTGCGCAGTACCACGGTCGATGAGAACGCGGCTCGCCCCATGGTACCCCAAAAGGCACTTCCTTCTTTGATCACGAACCAGGTGTGAGCGCGAGGTTGGAGAGGAATATCGTCATGCACTTCGCCGCGCACCGAGCGTGCGCTTACGTCGGCGGAGGTGGTTTCGGGCACCATGGCTTCAATGTTGCCGCTGTGACTGGTGAGGCGGTATTCGCCGCGGTCACCAAAATCGCCAATGTAGCTGATACTGCCGCTGGTGGAGATGACTTGAACCAGAGGACCGGTGACGCCGTTGAGCGTGACTTCGCCGCTTAAGGAATCGACCTCTACGTGACCGTCCTGCACGTTCGTGAGAGTCACAGGGCCATTCAACGTTTTGACGTGAACATGCGCGCCGGTGATGTCCCGAATTTCAACCGTGGCTGCGGCGCCCTCAAGAGTTACATCCCCGTGAAGTCTTTCGGCGCGCAGAGGACCGGTACTGGAATGGAGCGTAATGCTGGCGTCGGCTGGGACGAGGATTTCGTAATCTACGCGTCCGGATTGGGCGTCGGCGCCAGGCAGAAGGTGAGATTGGATTTCAACGCGATTGCCGATGAGATTCTTATCGACTTCGACTTTGTCGGAATAAAGCAGAGCATCGATGACGACGATGCTGGAACTGGTGGGTTTGACCGAGATGGAGCCATAAGGATTGTTGACAGAAAGTCCCGCCTTGGAACCCACATTGAACCGATATTCCTTGCGGGTCTGGGCCAGCATTGTATCGGCTAGCAGCGTTCCGGTCAGCAACGCACCGATGGCAACCAGTTCGACAGTGCGTCCGGTGATCAGCGCCCGTCGGCTCACGAAGGCCCATCCACTCATTGTGACTCTCCGAATGCCCCGTCACTCCGCGCCGGCTTAACCTGGCGGGTCGAGAATTCCCCTACATTACGGCAAAGAACGATCCATCGCCAAGTCAAAAAGCATAGCCTTTTGCTGATAGGCTTCCATCAGTGAGCGGCGAGCTTCGTCGTCGTTGGGATTAGCAGCCACCACAGCTTTTGCATCTTGTATGTATTCATTGACGCGGCGAAGATTGTCCGCATACTGAGCTTTAACTGCGGGCGATTGTGCGGCCACTTCCTGCAACAAATCGGCGTCGTTGAGGCCCGCAATTTCCGGATCGGAAACAGCCGGTGCGAGCGCTGCCGCATTGCTGGCAAGCTGATTCGCCAGGGAATGCTGGCGGACATACAGGCCGACTGTGATGAGCAGAGCAGCGGCTGCCGGGACCATCCAGCGAGCCCAGGCCCAGCGGCTGCTGATAGCGGGCAGAAGGGATCGGCTGGTTCGCTGCGGGCGAATGATCCCCTCCTGTCGCAAAGCGCTTTCAATCGATTTCCAAAGGTGAGGTCCAGGGTCTTCGCCGCCCCGCAGTTCCACGGCCGTGGAAGCGATAAGAATCAGTTCGGAGACCAGAGTTGAGCACTCTGGGCAACTCTTCAGATGGTCCCGTTGTGCGGGACTTCTGCCGTCTTCAATTTCCGCCAGGCTCGCTTGTAACTCAACACAATTCATACTGCTCTCCCCAAGCCTCTGTCGAAAGGACTGCCATTTAAATCAGCGGCTGCATAATGCCGCCCAGTTATTGGTGTGGCCGGTCTGCGCCAGCTCACGTGACCTTGAGAATTTAGATGCCGTTAATACTATATCCGTGTTGTTCAAGAAGCCTTTTCTACTCGGTTCATCTTGAGCAGATCGCGCAACTTCATGCGTGCTTTGTGCAGCTGTGACTTGCTGTTGCCGATAGAGCAACCCACGATGGTTGCGATTTCATTATGTTCATAACCTTCAACATCGTGAAGAACAAAAATCGTGCGGTAACCAGGAGGGAGATCGTCGACTGCCTTCTGCAACTGCAGCCGGTCAATCGATCCGGCTAACGCCAGGTCTTCTGCCCCAAAATCTTTCTTCGGCGTATCTTCTTCGCCACTCTGCGTAGTTTCTTCCAGCGAAACCACGGGAAGGCTTTTTTTGCGCAAGTGCATCAGAACCACGTTCACTGAGAGCCGATGCAACCAGGTCGAAAATGCCGATTCGCCCCGAAACGTTCCTATCTTACGGTAAAGCTGCAGAAACGCTTCCTGCGTCAAATCTTCCGCTTCGGCTGTATTTGCCGTCATTCGCAGGCAGAGCGAATAGACTCGACGCTTATGCTTGTCGTAAAGGGCTTGGAACGCCTGAGCGTCTCCTTGCTTGGCCTTTTCGATCAGCTCCGCTTCGTTTGAGTCGTTGCCTTGCCGTTGTGCTGGGTCGGTCAAGATGCCTTTTCCGGCCGCACCCCTTGAGATGCGGCTAACTATCTTTGCGTTGTATGGCTTGCGGGTTGTTGCCGGCGAAACTAAGGTAATGTCTGTATTCAGAATACCGGAGCCATTCTACCGATCTTGGGATTTTTCGATCCGATCTGTCTCCTCGCGAAATCCTTTGCTTACTCAGGGTTGAACTAATCCCCTATCAGAGTAACAAACCCGATTCCAAATTTAGAGTCGCGATCTTCGGAAATCGGGAATTTTGTCGACCCCCAAAGCTCGGTTTTTCCAGCTAAGATGTCGCTTCCGGGGGCAGCGATGTTATCCAACCGATGTCCGAGCGAGCTTCGCGACGCCCGAGAATCTGCGCGGAAGTGCGAAGCGCACGAAATCTGAATGCACGAAGGCGTCGGCTGCTGAAACTTGGAACTCGCTGTGGTCATAAAACTGGCTTGTGAGTTCAGAAAAAAGCCCACAGAGGATGCTCCTGGTTCCCCGCAGAACCGACGTGCCTCACACCGGCGTTCACCCGCTGCGCGCCCGCGAAGCTTGGCCGAAAACCACCAGAGCTGGTTGAACTGAGCCAAGGCACGCGTGAATTCCGCATGGTGGCCAGACGGTCTTGATCTTAACAAACTAAAAACAATGCATTTAAAAATGCCGACGGCGATTGTCTTTTGGCCGTTGGGCTGCACGCAGGCAAACAACGCGCTCGACCCCGGACTGCATGTTCCTGCTCAAACAGCTGAACGGGCAATTCCATTCCCAAGGAGTATCTCCCATGCGTCTCTGGACTTACGCTCTTTCCTTTGCCTGCCTGCTCGCCGTAGCTGTTGCAACCCTGGGTTGCAACACGTTAAATCCCTTGTGCGGAAGCGCCCGGCCTGCGCCGCTCATCGGCTCCATATCGCCGAGCACATTGACTTATGCGCAGGTGCAGGATGGTCCGATGCTTGTAGTAAATGGCAGCAACTTTGTTTCAGCTTCGGTGGTTGAAATCAACTCGACTCCTTTGGCCACGACGGTGGTCAGTTCCAAGCAGTTGCAGGTGAAGCTTTCCTCTGACGTGATTTCGGGTCCAGGAACGGAAAAGGTGATGGTGCAGACTCCGAGCGGGAATTCCGGAGATGTCGGCTGTACGAGTGGAGGAAATAGCAGCGTGCTCAGTTTGACAGTCAATTAGCGCTGACTCACGGCACGACTTCCGACAGCGCTGTTGGCTGAAGGACGGAGGAGCTCGCCCGTGGTCAACTAGCTCCCCACGTAGCGGGCGTAGAGGCTGCGGGCGATCGCAGTATCGGTGGTGCCCTTGATGATGGCGCGGCCATCGGGAAACAGGGTCATCTCAAAGGGGTCGCGCCAGAATTTCAGGATGAAGTCGTTGTGGCGGACTATGCCGTGGGGTTGCAGGCGGCGGTCCATTTCGGCGAAATCGATGGGGCGCTGGCGCTCATGGATTTGTACGGAATTCCTACCGCACAAAGTTATATGTGGTCGGCCTTCGCCAGCGAGATGGACAAGATCGCGCTGATCGCAGGCGCGGCAGCCGGGGCGCGGCTTGGCAGCCGAGATTTCGGCGTGCTCATTCGTCCACACGTCGAGTGAAAGCAGAGTGCGCCGCAGGTGAGGAGCATCCGTGCCAGCGATCAGGATCTTGATCGCCTCGGTGGCGGCGATGGAAGCTATGACATTTACGGCTGAGTTGAGGATGCCGGAGGTCTCGCAGGTCTCCACCATGCCCCTCGGCGAGTCGGGGAAGAGGCAGGTGAGGCAAGCGGTTCGGCGGGCGCTTGGACCGGGAATGATATTCAAGGTGACGGCGTAGCTTCCAACCGCCGCAGAATAGATCCATGGCACACCGCGGTCGATGGCGTAGTCGTTGAGAAGATAGCGGGTTTCAAAATTATCGGTGCCGTCGAGAATGAGTGAGATTCCTTCGAGCAGGTCATGAATATTCGCCGGAGTGAGGTCGTCGACCTTCGGTTGAACTGTAATTTCCGAGTTGAAGGCGGAGATTTTTCTGGCAGCGGCAATGGCCTTAGGCAAGGATTCAGCGGCATCTTTTTCGTCGAAAAGCGTCTGGCGCTGCAAATTGCTGGGTTCGACGTAGTCACGATCGACGATGCGGAGCGTTCCGACTCCGGCGCGAGCCAGCAAACTGGCGAGAGCGGAGCCCGTGGCCCCGCAGCCCACGATTGCCACTCGCGCTGCCGCGAGTTTCTCTTGACCGTCTGGGCCGACGCCGCGAAAGAGAATCTGGCGGGAGTAACGCTCGGAGTGGGAGGTGGCTTGCGAGATCGCGCTCGATTGTGAATCCTGTGCCAAAGAGGTCACCAGTGTAAGGGCGTAAAACCTTTATTATAAGTGGCTGGCCAGCGAGAAAAGACTTTCGAATGTCGGGCTCGATTTGATGGCTCCGGCCTGCGAGCGGTCGTACAACGACAGCCAGGCGCCTACCATCGAAGTCAAATGGCGCCTCGCCACAAGGACACATTTGCTGAAACCGTACGCGACACTTCTGACTGCGATGATCTTGCTGTGGACTGCGGTCGTGGTGGCAGAGAACGCGTCGAGTGTTGCGGCGGTTTTGCAAGAGGCTCAACTGCCCTCGGCCGGGGTTTCTGCGTATGAAGGGAAGGTCGTTCGATCCATTGAGGTTTCCGGCCTGGACAATCGTGATCGCGAGCACGTCCTGCAATTGCTGGCCCAGAAAGTAGGAGATCCGTTGCAACGCGGAAAAGTGAGCGACAGCATCCGCACGTTGTATGCGACCGGGCGCTTCGCTGACATCCAGGCGGAAGTTGCCCCATCGGGCGATGGAGTTGCGCTCACGTTCACAACCTCGGCTAACTTTTTTGTAGGCGCGGTGCAGGTAGAGGGAGCTCCGACTCATCCTAATGCGAATCAGATTGTGAACGCGTCGAAGTTGCAGTTAGGAGAGCTATATGGGCAGGAGAGATTGCAGCGCGGTCTGGAAAATATTCGGCAACTCATGCAGGAGAATGGTTACTACCGGGCTCGAGTCACGGCCGAGAGCGTATCGAATGCGACCACGCAGCAGGTAGATATTCTGTTTCACATCAGTCGCGGAGAACAGGCGCGCGTGGGCGAGGTGAAAGTTACGGGCACTTCGGGAATGTCGTTAATCGAAGTGCAGGATACCGCGCACATGAATCACGGAGACCGGGTTACCGCCGAGCGTGTAAGGGGATCGCTGCAACGGCTGCGCAAAAAATTTCAGAAGCAGAATCGAGCTTTGGCGCAGGCTTCCATCGCGGAACAGCTCTACCATCCCGAAACAAATCGTGTCGATTTCACTTTTCAGCTCGACCCCGGGCCGGTGGTAGTCATTTACGCCCAGGGTTATCACGTTAGCCGCGGCGTCATGAAGCGGGAGATTCCAGTTTACGAAGAAAACGCAGTGGACGATGACCTGCTCAATGAAGGAAAGCGAAACTTAATCAACTACATGCAAACGCGCGGCTATTTCGATGCCAAGGTCGAGATTCTGAAAGAAAATAGCCCCAAAACTTTGCGCGTGATCTACCAGATTGATCCCGGAGCTGTTCACAAGCTTGTTTTGTTGGAGATAACCGGCAACAAGAATTTTCTGGATACGGCGAAGCTGCGATCCTACCTTCAAATCCGGCAGGGAAGCCGCTTTGCGAGCCACGGCCGCTACAGCGCGGACTTGCTCAAGACTGACGTTGCTACTTTGGAATCGCTCTACCGTTCCAGTGGATTCCGTCAGGTCCAAATTCAGACCCAGGTCGACGACAACTACCATGGAGCGGAAAACAAACTGGCGGTTCACATTCATATTGACGAAGGAGTACGGACCCGCGTAGGCGAGTTGCACGTTGTGGGCACGGAAAAAATTGCGGCTACCGAACTTCCTGAGCTGAGCACGCGGCCTGGGCAACCGTATTCCGAAGGAGATCTGGCGGGTGATCGGGAAAGGATTCTAAACTTTTACTTCGATCATGGCTTTCCCAATGCCTCGCTGGAGATCACCAGCAAGGCTTCGCCACAGGATCCGACCCGCGAAGATGTAACCTACACGATTCAAGAAGGCGAGCGCTTTACGGTGAATCGCGTGATGGTTGCAGGAACTGAGCACACGCGCGGGTACGTCGTGAACCGCGAGTTGCAGGTGCACGAAGGCGAAGCGCTAAGCCAGCAGGATCTGCTCACAACACAAACCCGGCTTTACAATCTGGGAATTTTCAGTCAGGTAGACACCGCAGTACAGAATCCGGAAGGAACCGATCCGCAAAAAAATGTCCTAGTTCAGGTGCAGGAGGCGAAGCGTTATACGTTTACGTATGGGCTGGGATTGGAGTTCGAAACCGGTTTGCCGGCGGGCGAAACAGCGCCGCAGGGCACGACCGGGGTTAGTCCCAGGGTGGAATTTGATGTCACCCGATTGAACGTCGGCGGTCGCGATCAAACCCTGACATTCCAGTCTCATGTGGGGTATCTGCAGCAGCGTGGACTGATCAGCTACGCCATTCCCAAGCTTTTGGATAACGATAAGTTCAAGCTGATCTACACAATTTTTTACGACAACAGTTTAGATGTGGCCACTTTTACTTCGCAGCGGCTGGAAGGCAAAGTCGACCTGCGGCAACAATTCGGAAACTCCGGAATTGGCCCGGGCACGCGAGCGGGGGCGAACTCGATTACCTATCGCTGGGATTTCAGATTGGTAAAGGCCAGCCATTTTGCGGAAGGGTTCAACCCCGGCGAAATCGCGTTGCTCTCGCTTCCGGCGCGCGTGGGTGGGCCGGGTTTCACTTTTATCCACGATAGACGCGACAACCCCCTGGAAAGTACCAAAGGCAGTTATTTCACGCTGGATGCTTTCGCATCGGACACTTCCTTTGGCTCGCAAGCAGATTTCGGCCGTGCTCTGGCGCAGTATTCCACCTATTATGCGTTCGGAGGAGAGGGTAAAACGGGACACCAGTTTGTCTTTGCCCGTTCGACGAGCATCGGGCTGCAGCAACCCTTCGGCGGAACGCGAGTCGTTCCGCCCGGAGCCTGCCCACTGAACCCAAATACAGGGGAGACGGTGTGCGAGGGAATCACGTTGATTCCACTTCCGGAGCAATTCTTTGCTGGTGGAGGAAACTCGCACCGCGGATTCGGCTTAAATCAAGCGGGCCCTCGAGATCCTTCGTCAGGTTTCCCCGTCGGTGGGACGGCGCTTTTTGTTAATAATCTTGAGCTGCGGTTTCCCGAGACTACGCTTCCTTATCTCGGGGAAGGGTTCGGCTTCGCCATTTTTCACGATCTTGGCAACGTCTTTACCGCGCCTCACGATATGTTGAAGGGATTAATGCGCTGGCACCAACCCGATCCGGCGCAGTGTTTGCTGGCCGGTGGTACAACGAACTCTCAGTGCTATACCCAATTCAATAATTCCGGATATGATTACACGTCACAGGCCTTGGGGCTGGGCTTGCGTTACAAGACGCCCATCGGCCCGTTGCGTTTTGACTTCGGGTACAATCTGAATCCGACCCGCTATTTTCAGGCGCTTCCCGTCGGTGCACAGGGACAGCCGGCTACATTTGAGACCCAGCGCCTGAAGCATTTCAACGTATTTTTCAGCATAGGCCAGCCATTCTGATGGACAGTGTTCTCAAGAATCGGACGCTTGTGGTTGTGGCGCTCGCACTTTGGATGAGTGCCTGTATTCCTCTCGCCCGAGCGGGCGAGGTGATTGATCGCATCGTGGCCACGGTGAACGGGCACATCATTCTTCAGAGCGACTGGGACGAAGCCTTGCGCTATGAATCTTTGTTGAATGGCCGCACGTTGGACGAATTTACCGCGGATGATCGCCGAGCCGCGCTGGATCGCCTGATCGATCAGGAACTGCTGGCAGAGCAGATGAAGTCTGCTTCTTTCCCCCATGCGTCGGAGGTCGAGGCTGCGGCGCGGGTTGCGGAGGCTCGCAAACAATATGCGGAGGCTGCAACCGACCAGGGATGGAAGGCCGTGTTGAGTCGCTTTGGGATTACGGAAAAAGACTTGGTTTTGCATGTACAGCAGCAAATTGACCTCATGCGCCTGGTTGACGCCCATCTGCGTCCCGCTGTGCAGATCGATTCCAAATCGATTGAAGCCTATTACCGGGATAAATTTATTCCGCAGTTGAAGCAATCCATCGTTGCCGAAGTTCCTTCGGCCGAGGTCGCCTCCAAAATCCGTGAAGTTCTTACTCAAGAAAAAGTCAGCGAGCTCATGCTTGCCTGGCTGCAGTCGCTGCGCTCGGAAAGCAAAGTCACAGTGCCCGGCGCAAGCGTTGCGGTCGATGGAGTGCAATCGCGGTGACGCAAGCTATCGCCAGAGCCCCGCGCTGGTGGAAATTTTTGCTGCTAGTCATTGCCGCCGGCATAGTCGCCTTGCTGTCCGCTCTTTGGTACTCCACTACAGATTCCTTTCAGGCTTTCGTGCGCAGGCGGGTGGTCGCTGAAATTGAGCGCATCACTGGAGGCCGTGCGGAAGTGGGCAGCTTCCACGTCGTTCCTTTTCATATGCAGGTTGAAGTGCGCAACATTACTGTGCACGGAAAAGAAAAGGCCGGTGAACTTCCGCTGGCGCATGCCGATAGTCTGGTCGCGCATCTGAAAGTCATTTCATTTCTGCGCACCGAGTTTGGCTTTCATTCGGTAATCCTCGATCACCCACGGATACATGTCGCGATAGGGCCTGACGGCGTCACCAATGTTCCCGCACCGCGGGCGAGCGAAAGTATTTTCGAAAAGACTCCCATCGAACGGCTGTTTGCACTCTCGATCGATCAGTTTTCCGTGCGCAATGGGGAAATGCTGTGGGCGGACCGAAAAATCCCCCTGAACTTTGACGTGCACGACGCTGATTTGCAGATGGAGTATTCCTACCTGCGGCGCCGCTATGAAGGTCACCTCACGGTCGGCAAAGTGGATAGCGTGATCCAGGAGTTCCGGCCATTCTCGTGGATGACGACAGTCGATTTCGCCCTGGCGACGAACTTTGTAGACATCCAATCGTTGCAATGGAACTCAGGACGGTCGTCTTTGCAGTTGGCGGGCAGGGTCAGCGATTTTCGCAATCCGCAGATCAGCGGAAACTACGACGCTCACATCGACCTTGCCGAAGCTGCCGCGATTACCCGCCAGCGCGAGCTCAGGACAGGCGTTGCCGAAATTAAAGGCAGCGGCCGCTGGTCAATGGATGAGTTCAATGGTTTAGGCACGCTGGCATTACGCGATGTGGGCTGGCAGAACACTCAGATTGCAGTCAAAAGAGCGACTGGGACTTCCGAATACTCGATAACAGAAGAACAGATCAAGTTATCGAAGCTGGAGGGAAAGCTGTTTGGCGGAAGTTTCAGCGGCGACGCGCTGATCGAGAACTGGTTACACAGCGTTCCAGCAGGGAAAGGGAAGAAGAGCAAAGAAGATCTTCCGGTCGTGAGTGCGGCGCGGCCGCCGGCTAAAAAGGCTGTAAAGACGAAACTGCCGGGTATCCAAGCTGGCGCAGTACATCTTCGTCTGCGAGATTTTTCTGCCGCAGAGATAGCCGTTGCCCTGAATGTCCGTGCGCACCCGCTGCGCGGTTTTCGCCCCGCGGGGATGGCGAATGGAATAATCGACGCATTCTGGAAAGGTTCAGTGAAAGATGTCGACGTGGGGTTTGCCGTCGACGTGAATCCGCCAGCGCACCCTGCAGAGTCAGAAATACCGCTGACGGCTCATAGTCAGGGCACTTACCGTGCCGCAACGGACTCGCTGGAACTGACTCAGTTCAACTTATCGACGCCGGCATCGCACATCCAGGCGTCGGGGATTCTGGCCAAAACTTCGACGCTGCATTTTTCCGTTTCGACTTCCAGGCTCGAAGAATGGCGTCCGCTGGTGACCGCTTTGGGCGGCCCTGCCAACCTGCCGTTTCGAGTTGACGGTAAGGCGACGTTCAACGGAGTTGCCGAGGGCTCGTTTTCAGAGCCCACAGTTGCCGGTTCGTTGATTGCGACCGACTTCGAATTCACCATGCCTGCGACCTCGCGCACGCCGGTGCAACAGGTCCACTGGGATTCCCTTGCAGTTGGCGTTCAATTCTCTTCGCGCGAACTTACCCTGCGCGGTGGAACCTTGCGGCGCGGAGACACCAGAGCCGACTTCGAGTTTGGCGCGGTTCTGCAGGATGGCGAGTTTGGCGAAAACAGTCCCTATACGGCGCGTGTGAATCTGCACAATGTGGATGTGGCCTCGACAGCGGCGTTGGCGGGTTTTGATTATCCAGTCTCGGGAACGGCGGATGCTTCGCTGCAGGTTGGAGGCACGCGCATGCATCCCCGGGCGCAAGGACACATTCACGCCGAGGATGCATCTGCGTATGGAGAGGCGATTGAAAAGTTCGACGCGGATCTCCACATAGCCGGGAACGAGACGGCACTCAACAATATTCACCTGACGCACGAGGACGCCTCCGTTTCCGGCAGTGCGGCATATCTTGCGGCGACGCGCGGCTTCAAACTTGACCTGGGTGGGAAGAATTTCGACCTGTCTCGAATTCGCCAGATTCAGTTGCCGCCCTTACCGCTGGAGGGCCGCGCCGATTTTGCATTGCAGGGGTCGGGTACGTTAGATGCCCCAGTGATTGGCGCATCCGTTCACATTACTAACCTCACGCTGGATCATGAGTTGACCGGCGGACTTGATTTCGAGGCAACAACGAAGAACGGCCAGCTGAGTTTAAGAGGGCACTCCGAATTCCCGCACGGAACACTTTCGGTCGACGGAAGTGTCGGCATGCACGGCGATTATCCCGCGAAGATTACCGCCGAATTGGATCATGTAGATCTCGAC
Source organism: uncultured Acidobacteriaceae bacterium (assembly GCA_963801885.1). Taxonomy (GTDB): domain Bacteria; phylum Acidobacteriota; class Terriglobia; order Terriglobales; family Acidobacteriaceae; genus Sulfotelmatobacter. The sequence goes on along the minus strand of CAWDGL010000003.1, from coordinate 73,424 downwards.
GCGCTCTGGCGCGCTTACCTGGGAAAAGAACTTACGGGACATTCCGCCTTTGGCGGCACGGTGACGATGCAAGGGCCTTTGCGCTATCCCCGCAAGTGGACTTTGACTGGAAGCGGAACCGATATCGCCGTCGACGTGGAATATGTGAAGCTGCACAATCAGGGCCCAATGCCTTTTACCTATTCCAATCAGACAATTTATATTGCACCGGCCCACATGGTCGGCGAGGGAACGGATGTGGTGGGCCATGGGTCGATTCAGTTCACTGGCGCGCAGGAACTCGATCTGTCGGCCGATGGGCAAATTGACCTCAAGACGCTGGGCAGCATGGTTCCGAATCTCACCGCTTCAGGGACGACCACGATTCGTATGACCCTGGGTGGAACTTTGACTGATCTGCTTCCGCAGGGCAGCGCCGAGGTGAAGAACGGAACCGTCAATTATGAGGGATTGCCGAGCGGCTTGAGCGAGATGAACGGAACTGTGACTTTCACGAAAAATCAAGTCCACATTGATCAACTCAAGGCGCGAACTGGTGGCGGTACTTTGGACTTGAGGGGCAACGTCACCAATTACAACCGGGAGCTCAACTTCAACTTCACGGCTGTGGGCAAAGATGTACGCTTGCGCTATCCGCCGGGAGTGAGTTCGACTGCGACCGCCGAATTGCATTGGGTGGGAGGCCGCTCCGCATCGCTGGTTTCAGGGGATGTGTTGGTCACAAAGCTGGCGGTGACGCCCGGATTTGATTTTGGTTCATACCTGGAACGGAGCCGGCAGTCCGCTGCGATCACGCCGACGAATTCGCCGCTGTATAACGTGAAGCTGGATGTGGCGGTTCACACAGCGCCCGAACTACAGATGAAGACCGCAGTCGCGCGGCTCTCCGGCGACGCTGATTTGCGTTTGCGTGGATCGGTGGCGCGCCCCAGCGTTCTTGGCCGGGCTGACATTCTTGAGGGCGACGCAACTTTCAACGGAATTAAATTCCGCCTGGAGCGCGGAGATATTACCTTTGCCAATCCGGTGGCGATTGAGCCCCAAGTTAATCTCCAGGCGACAACGCACGTGCGAAATTACGATCTCGATGTTACGGTTACCGGCACCCCGGAACGGCTGGCGGTGAACTATCGCTCGGAGCCTCCTTTGCCCAAGTCGGACATCATTGCGCTGCTGGCCCTGGGCCGCACCAGTGAAGAATCGGAGCAGTTGCAGGAGCAATCAGGACAGGAAGTGTTCAACGAGGAAGCGACTAACCTGATCATCAATCAGGCGATCAACTCGACGGTCAGCAGCCGCATGCAAAAGCTTTTCGGAGTGAGCCGGATCAAGATCGATCCGCAAGGCCTGACGACTGAAACGAATCCAACGGCGCGCGGTCCCCAGGTCACGATCGAGCAGCAGTTCGCCAACAACGTTTCTCTCACCTACAGCACGAATGTGTCGCAGAGTTCGCAGCAGATCATCCAGGGCGAATACTACGTCAATCGCAATGTCTCCGTAGTGGGCACTCGCGATCAAAACGGCGTAGTCAGCTTCGACGTCCGCGTTCGGCAGCGCAAGAAATAGAATGGTTGCGGATGTGGAAGCGGCGCATGAATTCCTCGGGCGAAAGTAATACATTCTCGATTTTGCGCCAGCGCATGGTCGAGTCTCAGTTGCGCGGGCGTGGCATTGCCGACGAGCGCGTGCTCGCGGCCATGTTGCGTGTGCCGCGTCATGAATTCGCGCCGGAACGCTATCGCGATCAGGCCTATGACGATCATCCTTTGCCAATTGGCGAAGCGCAGACGATTTCGCAGCCTTATATCGTGGCCCGCATGCTGGAATCCTTGGCGCTTTCACCCGCTGACAAAGTTTTGGAGATTGGAACGGGCTCCGGTTACTTGACGGCGCTACTCGCCGAATTGGTGGCGGAAGTTTTCTCGGTGGAACGCCATGCCGCCCTGGCGGATGCGGCGAGGGAATTACTGGAGCGCATGGGCTACACCAATGTGAGAGCAATCGTGGACGACGGAAGCCAGGGATTTGCCGGGGGCGCTCCTTACGACGCGATTATTGTTTCGGCTGCGGCAGCCGAGGTTCCACGCGCGCTGCTCGAGCAATTAGCCGAGGGTGGGCGAATGATTATTCCTGTCGGTGCGACGGACTCGCAGCAGTTGCAGTTGATTCGCATGCAGAATGGCCAACCACGAACTGCATTGCGCGAGCTTTGCCGCTTTGTTCCGTTGGTTACCGGATCTGCGAATTAGTTCCTAGCCGATGCGGTGGTATTTCCCCAGCCTGGCAGGGAGCCTTTCTGCATTACAATTTACCTGTGCCCATGCTGCACAACCTACGCGTGACGCTGGAGATGATCAAGTGGGAGCATTCCATATTCGCGCTCCCGTTTGCGTTGTGCGGAGCCATGCTGGCTGCGGGAGGATTTCCTTCGGCACACCAACTTGTGTGGATCGTGGTCGCGATGATTGCCGCACGCTCGGCGGCGATGGCGTTTAACCGTTGGGCCGATGCTGCCATCGACGCTGCTAATCCCCGCACCAGTACGCGCGCCTTGCCCGCTGGACATCTCACACCCGGATTTGTGGCGACGTTCGTTTTTGTATCCAGCGCAATTTTCATTTTTGCCGCGAGCCAGCTAAACCGGCTCGCGTTGGAGCTTTCTCCAGTCGCGCTGGCGGTACTGCTGCTCTACTCTTACACTAAGCGAGTGACCCGTTGGTCGCATCTGGTGTTGGGATTCGCGCTTGGCATCGCCCCCGCCGCGGCATGGATCGCAGTGCGAGGCTCTCTGGATCCACGCATTCTGTTGCTGACCGCAGCAGTGACCTTTTGGGTAGGAGGTTTCGACGTTCTGTATGCCTGCCAGGATTTCGAGTTTGACCGCCAAAGCGGACTGCACTCCATTCCGCGATATGTTGGCATTCGCTCCGCGTTGTGGGTCGCGCGTGGCTTTCACCTGGTAATGGTAGGGTTGCTGATTAGTTTGTTGATCGTATTCGGCTTGGGGAAGCTAACGGTTTGTGGCGTGGTAGCGGTGATCTTGCTGTTGTTCTACGAGCATTCTTTGGTCCGGCCTGACGATTTATCGAAACTGAATGCGGCTTTCTTCACTATGAACGGTGTACTGTCCGTGTTGTTTTTCTTGTTTGTCGCTGGCGATTTACTGTGGCGGAAATAACTGAACGACCTCTGCTCGTCTTTAATCTTCCAATTTAAACACCCGCTCCATGAGAAGCCATTTTTCGCCGGGGCTGACCTGGGGCAACGATTTCTGAAAGCTTCCCATCAGGTTCTCCCACTCCTGCACTTTCGGATTGAGCTGGTCGGCCCTGTTCTTGGCCTCAAACGAAAAAGATTCGTTCACTTCCATGATCATGAACATGCGGGTTCCGAGGAGATAGATTTCCATATCTTCAATCCCGGAATCTTTGATGCTGCGCGTAATCTCGGGCCATATCTTTTCGTGATAGCGCTTGTATTCCGCGATCAGCTGGGGATCGTCTTTCAGGTCGAGGGTCAGACAGAAGCGTTTCATTCCATCTCCGGAGTGGGCACAGCAAAGGTGAGGTTGGAACCTTCATGTGTGGGCCGGTATCCCCACATCGCAAAATAGAATATGTACGCGTGGCAAATCAACGGCACGATAAAGGCACGCTGTATATTCCACGCGTCGGAAATTCTGCCCATGATCACGGGGCAAACCGCGCCGCCGATGATAGCCATAACCAACAAAGAAGATCCCAGTTTTGTGTATGGGCCCAGGCTTTTCAAGCTGAGAGCGAAAATGGTTGGGAACATGATCGAGTGAAAAAAGCCGATCAGTACGATTGCCCATACTGGCGCAATGCCGGAAGCAAATAGGACGATCAGCAGGCAGAGCAGGGAAGCGCCCGCAAACAGACTGAGCAATCGAGGAGCGGAAACTTTCTGCATGATGGCCGAACCGGCGAAACGCCCAATCATAAAGCCCGCCAGATGAGCCTGCAGATAGTGCGCCGCGGTTTTCTCATGCGTGCCGGGCAGCGTGAATTCAGCAAATCGAATGATGAAACTGGCTACACCAACTTGTGCACCTACATAAAAGAATTGGGCGATCACACCTTTCATCAAATGCCGAAATGCGAGTGTGCCCCTGAGCCCGACCTGCGAAGTCTGCACGCCTTGCGCGTGAAGCTCTCCAATCTCCGGTAGTTTCGTCAGAAAGATAAGCAACGCGACGAAAAGAAAGACGCCTGTAATGACGAGATATGGAGTCTTTACCATGTTCGCTTCCGACACACGGTAGGCCAGTACCTGCGCAGGTTGCATCGCCGAGAGTTCAGCAGGAGTGTGCTCGATGCCGGAAAGAATGAATCTGGAGCCAAGGAGTGCGACCAATACGGCGCCAGCGGCGTTGAAAGATTGCGCCAGATTGAGTCTTCGTTCCGAACTATCTGGAGGGCCCAATGTAATCACATAAGGGTTCGCTGCGACTTCCAGAAACGATTGTCCGCAGGCCATCACGAAGAGAGCGAAAAGAAAAAATCCATAGACACGAACCGAGGCCGCGGGAATGAACAGAATTGTGCCCGTGGCGCACACCAGCAGGCCAATCAGAATTCCCCGCTTGTAGCCCACTCTCTGCATCAGCCATCCCGCAGGGAGAGCAGCGAGAAAATAACCGCCGAAGAAAGCAGATTGAATCAGCGACGACTGGAAATCGGTTAAGCCAAATGCTTTCTTTAAATGCTGGATGAGGATGTCGTTCAGGTTGACGCCGATTGCCCACAGAAAAAAAAGACTTGTGACCAATACCAGGGGCACGACATAGCGTCGTTCAGTGATGGGCGCGGATGAACTCAATCGAAGATTCTCATGTCAGCGCGCGATCCAGATGAACGTAACCACCGTCCACGAATAGATGCTGGCCGGTGGTATGACTGGACTGGGGCGAGATCAAAAACACAACTGTCGCAGCAATCTCGTCCGCCGTTGTCATCCGCTGTGCGAGCGGAATCTTGGTGAGGATGTTTTTCAATTTCTCCTCGGGATTTGGAAATGTGTCGAGCCAGCGTCGATAGAGCGGCGTCATTACCTCTGCGGGAACGACCGCATTCACGCGAATTCCGTATTGCAGCAGTTCTACCGCCCATTCACGGGTAAGCGCCATAATCGCGCCTTTTGAGGATGCATAGCCTGATGTGCTGCCTTGGCCAGTGACGGCCGTTTTTGAGGCGATATTTACAATCGATCCTCGCGAACGCGTTAGATGCGGCAGAGCATAGTGGGCCATGTTGTAGTAGTGAAGCAGATTGCGGCTCAGCGAAGCCACATATTCCTCGGGGCTGCCATGCTCCAGGCCAACTTTGTCGTTTCGGCCGGCATTGTTTACCAGCGCATCGATCTGGCCAAACTTCTCGACAGTCTGTTCGATCGCTTGCAAACAGTTCTGCGCAGCTTCGAGATCGGTGTTGATCAGTCCAGCGTTGATGCCTGACTCGCGCAGTTCATGTTGCAGTTTCTCGGCGGCTGGGCCATCGCGGTCCACAATAACCGGAATTGCTCCCTCGGCCGCGCAAGCGCGTACGATCGCTGAGCCGATTCCTTTCGCGCCACCGGTGACAAGAATGACCTTATTGTTTATTTGCAGGTCCATGCGCTGGTAATGGCTTGATGGCCAAAGCTTCGTTACTCTCTTTCGTCAGAGGGAGACGCCTCGCTTCCATGGAATGAAATCTTCCTGTGCTTTCATCTCCGCTTTGGTATGGACTTCGCCGCTGGCCACTTTGATAACCAAGTCGAGAACAGTTTCACCCATCTGCTCAATTGTCTTCTGTCCAGAAACGACCTCGCCGGTGTCGATGTCGATGATGTCGTGCATACGCTGGGCGAGAGTCGAGTTGGTGGAAAGTTTTACAACAGGTGCGATTGGATTTCCCGTGGGAGTGCCGAGACCCGTCGTGAACAGCACCACGTTTGCTCCGGCGCCGACTTGTGCCGTCACGCATTCCACATCGTTGCCCGGTGTGCATTGCAGATTCAGCCCAGGTTCAGTCGAGTACTCCGGATAATCCAGAACTGCTGTAACCGGGGATGTGCCGCCCTTTTTCGCAGCGCCAGCTGACTTCATGGCATCGGTGAGCAGGCCATCGCGCATATTTCCGGGAGACGGATTCATGTCGAAGCCAGAGCGCACGGCGGCGGCGCGAGCGGCATAGTCGCGCATCAGTTGGATGAAACGATTTCCTACGGCTTTGGTTTTGCCGCGATTAATAAGTTCCTGCTCCACACCGCATAGCTCCGGGAATTCCGAAAGAATTGTTCTGCCGCCCAAAGCGGCGAGCAGGTCGGCGGTATGTCCGATTGCTGGATTTGCAGAAATGCCGGAGAAACCATCGGAGCCGCCACACTTCAAGCCCAAACACAAATAAGAGAGTGGTGCTGGGGCACGCTTAGCCTTGTTCGCTTCAACTAGACCCAGAAAAGTTTGCCGAATGGCCTCGGACATCATCGCCGCCTCAGAACCGCTGCCTTGCTGTTCGAGAATGAATAAAGGCTTGTCGAAGTCCGGATTTCGCTTGCGAATCTCATCGCGAAGGATTGCGATCTGCGCGTGCTGGCAGCCCAAGCTGAGAACTGTGGCCCCGGCAACGTTGGGATGATGGATGTAACCGGCGATCAGGCCGCAGAGATTATTGGAATCTTCGCGGGTTCCGCCACAACCGCCTTCGTGCAGCAGAAACCGCACGCCGTCGATGTTAGGAAACAAGCGCGTGCTCGCCGGCGCAGCATCTTCGACTGGTTCGTCGGCATTGAGCTTTGCCGTTTTACCTTCGCGATAGAGCGTGGCCATTTCGGCGACCTGGCGGCGGTAGAGTTGAGGCTTGGGCGAAACCCAGCTCTTCTTCGAAAGCCTGCTTGAGAACCTGGATGTTTTTGTTCTCACAAAAAACGAGCGGAACAACCAGCCAATAATTTCGAGTGCCCACCTGTCCATCGGAGCGGTGATATCCCAGAAAAGTTTTGAGCCGCCACTGAGAAACGTCGGGCGGAGACCAGCGAAATTCCTTCGATTGCTCCTGAAAAGGCGAAGCCTGGTGATGGATGTTGCTGAGGGTCAGGAGTTCGCCAGCCGCGATTGGCTTCGCGGCTCTGCCGACTAATACGCCATACATTATGACGTCGTCGCCGATGGCAAAGTCTTTCATTGCGAATTTGTGTTTCGCGGGAATGTTCTTGAGGAAGGTGTACGTATGATCATTGAATTGCACACTCTCGCCGGCTTTCAAGTCGGTCAATGCGATGAGAACGTTGTCACTGGCATCGAGTTGGATTGCTCCGAGAGGCATTGCGGCCAAGACTTCAACGAAAAGAAGTGAATTCGGTCGGGCTATTGTAAAACATTGGTGAGGCATGTTTGTCGGCTCGCTCGAAGAAAGGGCATCGAGCTTAGCTCGGACGAATGGTCGAGAGCTCGCATATTTTCTAACGCGTACCCAAACGCCAAAATCGCAGCGCATTTCTACCGAGAACGCGATCCTGGCAATCGGGAGTTTTGTGGGCAATGTAATTCTTCACAACATCGACCACCTTTGCATACGAGGCCGCAACCAGGCACACAGGCCAGTCGGAGCCAATCATCAGGCGGTCCGGTCCGAACGCTTCGAAAGCGACGTCGAGAAATGGAACGATCTGTTCCGGACTCCAGTGATTCCAGTCGGCTTCGGTAACTAGTCCCGACAGTTTGCACATCACATTGGGAAATTCGGCAAGCCGGAAGATTCCTTTCGCCCAGGAATCGATCTGGCCAGTCTTGATGGGGGGCTTGGCCATATGATCCAGCACAAAGCGCTGGCGGGGAAAGCGACTCACAAAATCGGCCGCCACTGAAAGATGCTTGGTGTAGATCAAGAGGTCATAGGCAAGATCGAATTCTTCCAGCGCGGAAATGCCTCGCAGGAACTCAGGTTGCAGCAGGAGTCGATCGTCGGGCTCACTCTGCACTACGTGGCGGATGCCGACCAGTTTAGGATTTCGAGCCAGCGTTTTCAATTGCGATCGAACGTCTGGCGAGCGCAGATCGACCCAGCCGACTACGCCGAGAATCCAGGGAGAATCCTGGGCCAGTTGGAGAAGCCAGCGAGTTTCTTGCAGCGTCTGGCGCGCTTGAACCGCGACTGATCCGCGAAAGCCGTTGCTCTCCAGTTCGGGCTTCAGATGTTGCGGCAGAAAATCGCGGCGGAGTCGCGCCATGGAATCATCGATCCATTCATACTCGGCAGCACTGTACATCCAAAAATGCTGGTGCGAATCAATGTGCATGTGCGATAGCGAGCGAAAAATTGTTGCGCGAAAATCTATCGCTGCGGGTCGCCGCGATTTTCTGCCGCTTCCATCACGCTACCGATCATGCGGAACAGATCGTCCGTAAGCCGACTTTTGTCGACGCAGCCATGGGCCCCCGCCTCAAGCGCACGAGGAAGCAACACAGCCGGGTCATGCTGGCTCATGATTATGATCTTGGCGGCGGGAACTTCTTCGTGAACACGGCGAGCTGCTTCCAGTCCGTTCAAACCCGGCATACTGACATCTAAAAGTATAAGATCGGGCAGGAGTTCTGCAGCTTTGCGAATTGCCTCCGCTCCATCTTCGGCTTCACCGCAAATCTCCCAGTTGCTGTTGGGAGCCAGAATGTTTTTCACGCCGCGACGCACCCATTCGTTGTCGTCGGCAATCAGAATTTTCATTGGCTGGTGTGGTCTATTCCTGAAATAAAGAGTATCACCCGGCGATTAGCGCAGGTTGGACGATTAGGTCGGGCCGAACGGAACTGTCATGTTCGGACGGAGTATTTTTGGAGATAGGAAACTGAAATGAAATCTTTGTGCCCTTATGATTCGATTCGATCAGCATGTGACCGCCAAAGTGTCGTGCCCGTTCCCGCATGCCGCGGATGCCCACGCCGGAACCTTGCGATTGAATTTGCGCAAGTTTTTCCGGCGATATGCCCTTGCCATTATCTTTGACCTCGAGAGAAACGATCGAATGATCGCGTGCAATACGGATCGCAGCACTTTTGCTTCCGCTATGGCGATGAATGTTCGTCACGCATTCTTGCACCAGACGGAACATCACTAATTCCATTTCCCGCGAAAGTCTTTCGAAATCGGAAGAAATCTCGAGCGCAATGTCCAAACCGTTGCGCTCTCTTAACCCTTGTATATACCAGCGTAGCGCTTCTGACAGTCCGGTTTCATCGAGCAGAGGGGGATGCAGCAAGTACGACATCGTGCGAATCTCCTGGCTCAACTGCTGGAGAAGTTGCTGGCTTTCCGCCGAATATTTCGCGAAAAGCGGATTCTGTTGCGGCGCATTCTGAATCGCCAACTCAAAAGTCATACTGAGGGCAGTTAAAATCTGTCCGGCGCTGTCGTGCAATTCGCGGGCGATGTGCCGGCGCTCCTCGTCCTGGGTTTGCAACAGACGGCTGGAGAGATCTCGAAGTTGTTCGGACTGTTGCACAACCTCGCTGGTGCGAATGCGCACTTCGGCATCCAGCGTTTCCGCGAGTGTCCGATATTTTTCTTCAGTTCGCTTCAGGTCAGTGATGTCCACCCCGGTGGGGTGGAGAAAAAGAATTTTGCCCTGAAGGTCGCGGATCGGATGTACGGCGAAGTCAACCACTCGCTCCGCACCGTCCGCCCAGTGATAATTCAAAGTTTCGCGGTAAGGCACACCTTGCGCCGCCTGCAAAGTGGCAGTCTTAATCTTGTCTTGAACTTCCCTGGAATGTCGCCACCAACCGGTCTCCCAAAAAGGATGCCCGAGCACGTCTTCGGCGCGGTATCCACAGGCCTGCAGGCACAACTGGTTTGCGTCGATAATGGTGCCGTCCAGGGCCATGATGCCGGCAAAGACGGGAGTCTGCTCAAAGACTGCCCGGAATTTCGCAGTCGCGGCCACGGCTTCCGCCGCAGTCGCCCGCTCCCGATCCTCAATTTCCTTCCGGTCTGTAACGTCCAGCGTTAAGCCGTCGAAACGTTTGGGCTGCCCATCTGCGTCATAAAATGTTCGGCCCAATGCCCGGATCCATTTCTCACGACCGTCCGGAGAAACCGTACGGTATTCGATATTGTAGGGAGTATCGTTGGCATTGCTCTCAGCGATGGCCTGACGAGTGCGTTCCCGGTCGTCGGGATGTAGCCGTTCATAAAATGTGTCAATAGTGACTTCCGCGTCTGGCGGAAGCCAGAAATGTTCCTTCACCCGGACATCCCAAATCAATTTGTCGAATGGAAGATCGCAAAACCAGAATCCAACCTGAGCCGCTTCTGCAACCAAGTCGAAACGCTTTCGATGCTGCTGAAGAATTTCTTCCGACCGCTTGCGTTCCGTGACCTCGAGAACGGTCCCCAGCACACGGCGGGGTGAGTCAGGAGAACCATGCTCAAGCTGGCCGGTGAATTCTACCCAGGCCCAAGTGCCGTCACCACGACGGATGCGGCATTGACAGAAAAGGCGAGCACCGGTTTCAACGGTTCGAGAGATGGCGCGTTCGAAATTTTGCAAATCATCGGCGTGACAAATCTTGTCTCGAAATTCGGCGCCGCTGATGGGCCCGTGCTCGGGCTTTCGGCCAAAGATCGCGTAGGGGCGGTCGTTCTCCCACGTGACTCGATCTTCGTCCGGATACCAGTGCCAAATGCCGAGCTCCGCCGCTTCGGTCGCCAGTCTAAGCCGGTCCTGCGAAGCTTGTATGGTTTCGCGAGCTTGAACTTGACGGGAGATGTCGCGAAAATAGCAAACTACTCCGTAGCCGCCCTCGGGCAGCGGGATGCGGCTGACTTGCCATTCAAACCATTCGCGGGCGCCGTTATCGCGGCGTTCCTTGATCCACTCCGGAACGACATACGGCTCTCCCGTCTCAAGCGTATGCCGGAACCGCTGCAGGATTTCATCCGCCTCGTCCTTCGGCCAGCGGATGCGAATGAGCTCCTCGAAAGGCAGGCCGATGAGATTCGGAATATTTCCAAACACAGCGCGGGCAGTAGGATTCAGCTCTCGAATTCGAAAATCCGAATCCACAAGATAAGCGCCCAGCGGAGCCTCATTGAGAAGCGTTTCAAATTGTTCGGTACGCCGGCGCAAATCCTCCTGAGCGCGCTTGCGCACAAGGGCCATTTCCAAATAAGTTTGCACGCGAGCCAGCAATTCGCGTGCGCTGAATGGCTTAATCAGGTAATCGTCGGCGCCATGCTCCATGCCTTCGATCCGCGATTCTTCGCCCGCGCGCGCGGAAAGCATAATGACGGGAAGAGTTTTGGTGCGCGCATCCGACCGTAATTCCCGCAGCAGTTCGAAGCCGTCGAGAACGGGCATCATGACATCTGTCAGAACCAAATCTGGAAGTCGTTGCTTCACCGATTCCAAGGCTGCTTGTCCATCTGCAACGGCCAATACTTCGTAACGCTCCGCCAACAAGCGGACCAGATACTGGCGCATGTCGGAATTATCGTCAGCAATGAGGATGCAAGGTCGTCGCTCGGACGTAGCTCCCTCTTGCGAAAGCGGGGGACACGGTACGGGCATCAACTCGTCGGTTGTTGATATTTGTTCCGAAATGCCGGTGGCTCCGGCGTCTGGAAGCCAGCGTAGCGCTTCCTCGACGAACGGCGCACCACCGACTGCCGTGGAGGCCAGCGTTCGATTTCCGCCGATCAACTCCGCCGGAAGATGCGCGCTTCCCAGCGGCAGGCTGACGATAAACGTGCTGCCTTTCCCGAGAACGCTCTCGACGCGTACAGAACCGCCGTGAAGCTTGACCAAGTTTTGTCCGGAACCATGCAATGAGGGAGAAAAGGCGTTATTACACGCTAAGAGAGTAGATGGGGCCCAAACGGAATGCATATACAGTGTTCACTGTAGAAAAACGGCATCGATCGATCAAAGCATCGAATATCCGGAGGCCAGAAAACGGCAAAAGCCAGTCCATTTTCACCGAGGGCTAGCTCGGGAGAAATGGACTGGCTTTTGACTTACCAAAACTCTTTGTTCTTTAGAGCTTGTTCTTTAAAGCTATTGCTGTGGAGGAGGCGGAGCCTGTTGGCCGGAGCCGCCGTGGTTCTGCATTCGCTGTTCGCGCTTGGCTTGCATTTCATCCCATTTCTTCTGCTGCGTGGGGTCGAGCAGTGCACGCACCTGCGTGTTCGTAGTATTACGGATATCCATCATCTTCGCTCGGCGATCCTGCTGTGAAAGAGAAGAGTCCTGGTGCAAGCCCTCCATTTGAGACTTTTCGGTCGTGAAAATCTCTTGCACTTTGGTTTGCTGGTCGGACGTCAAATTGAGATGTTTGGTCAGTTCTTTGGTCCGCTGCGCCGGATCTTGCGGGCCATGATGCCATCCGCCGTGCTCCTGCGCGGGCTGGGCTTGATCATTTGATTGAGTATCCTGTGCCGCCACGAAGGGCGCGGCGATCGATAAGGCGCCAGCTGCGACGAGCACGAGCAGGCATTGTTTCATCATAGAAATCTCCTTTTCAAAAGCAATCGGTCTACATCTATGAACAGAATTATGACGCTGAAGTTGCGGCGCGCAAGCGAATTTGTGCCATCTTTGCATAACTTTACAAGCTGGCTTCGATTGCGGAGCAGCACAAACTTTTACAGTTCTTAGCACCAAGCAGCGTTATGATCCATTCCAGACGGCATCCAATGCCCTCTATATGAAGATTTCAAATCTTCGAATCTCGACCATCAAAAACAAGCTTCATTCCAAGCTTGTGCTCCGGCTCGTTTTCGTTCTTCCTGTTTTTATTTTTCCGGCGCTGCGACTGCAGGCGCAGTCGATCGCGCCCTCCACTCCGCCAACTGCCGGCAAAACCATCCGCGGCGTGGTCAAATCCGGCAATATGCCCATCCCTGGAGCGGAAATTTCCGCGGTGAATGATTCGACCGAGGAGAAGATCAGCACGTCGACGGACGTGGACGGCACTTACCTCCTCAAAATTCCGACAGAAGGTCGTTATACGGTTCGTGTGCAAATGGCAGCATTTGCCGCCGCCACGCAGGAAGTGCTGTTGGATGCGACGCATCCAGACCTGCAGGCGAATTTCGAATTGATTCTGCTATCGCGGGCCCGCGAGGTTCGCAGCGAACCACGGCAGGCCAATGCGCATGCAAGTGGGAATGCAAACGGGAATGCCCGTGGCTTTCAAAATCTTTCCGTATTTCAGAGTGGACAGGACGCGTCCAACAGTTCCATGGGTGACGTGGTGCCTTCGGGGATGCCCGTTCCTGGGATCTCCTCAGATAGTGCGACAGAGTCTGTGGCGGTGGCGGGCAATACTTCGAATTCGTTTAATACGATGAGCGCAGACCAAATGCAGCAGCGCTTCAACGACGCTCGCCAGCAAGGGGGCGGCTTCGGTGGTGGCGGCGGATTTGGCGGCGGAGCAGGCGGCTTCGGTGGCGGAGGTTTTGGCGGCGGCGGTTTCGGCCGTCGAGGCTTTGACATCAACCGGCCTCACGGCTCGGTCTATTACGGAATTGGCGATTCAGCTTTGAACGCGTCGCCTTTTTCACTTACTGGAGTGCCGACGGAGAAGCCATCGTACGAGCAGAATAGCTTTGGCGGATCGGTGGGTGGACCTCTGAATATTCCCCATATCTATCGCGGCGGGAACAAGACATTTTATTTCGTCAACTACAACGGCAAGCGCGCAGAGAATCCGTTCGACCAGTTTTCGACGGTTCCAACGCTACTGGAACGGCAGGGAAACTTTTCCCAGACCACATATACCTCAGGGCCCGACGCTGGGATGACGGTGCAGATTTTCAATCCGGCCACTGGTATACCCTATGCGAACGATACGATCCCGCAGATCAATCCCGCAGCTCTGGGATTATTGCAGTACATTCCATTGCCGAATTTACCGGGTAGTTATCAAAACTTTCATTACGTCACTTCCGCCACCAGTGACAGTGACGATTTGAACGTGCGTCTCAATCACACGTTCGGGGCAGCTCCGGCTGGCGGACGCCGCGGCGGCGGAGGCGGCCGCAACGCGCCGCGCAACAATCTGAGCATCGGCTTCCACTATCACGGGTCCAATGCCAACCTCACCAACCCCTTCCCCAGCGTGGGAGGAAATACGAATGTGCGCAGCTTCGATGTCCCGGTCTCTTACACGCGGAGCATCGGGAAACTCACCAACATTGTTCGCGTCGATTTCAACCGCAGCCGCTCGCGCACGCAGAACCTCTACGCTTTCAGCGACAATGTCGCGGGAGCGCTGGGAATTACAGGGATTTCTCAGAACCCCTTCGATTGGGGCTTACCCAATCTTTCTTTTACCAACTTTACCGGCCTTCAGGATACGAACCCGTCACTCACTCGCAATCAGACCTATACATTCTCCTACAACGCGATCTGGAATCACGGCAAGCATACGGCGCGCTGGGGCGGAGATTTTCGCCGAGTGCAGGTGAATACGGAAAGCGACGGCAATCCGCGAGGCACGTTCGTCTTCAACGGCGACAATACTTCGCCCGGCGGCCAGCAAGTAACAGGCGCTGGATACGACTTCGCCGATTTTCTGCTCGGTCTGCCCTACCAAACTTCGTTGCAGTTTGGAGGAAGCGACCACTTCCACGGCAACTACTGGGATCTTTATGCGCAAGATGAATGGAAGATGCGGGCGAACCTGACTCTTAATGTTGGAGTGCGTTACGAATACGTTTCGCCGCTTACGGAAGAAAATAATCGCATCGCCAATCTCGATCTCGCTCCCGGCGTGCTGAATCCAGCTTTGCCGCTTGGTGCAACGCCCGTCACGCCAATTCTGCCTGGGCAGGCAGGCCCTTACTCTGGGAACCTGCCGCCTAGTTTGGTGCGGCCCAATCACAACAATTTCGCGCCACGCATCGGATTTGCCTGGAAACCGCTTTCCAAAACCGTTGTCCGCGGCGGATATGGCATCAATTACAACACGGGCGCATTTCAATCGATCGCGCACCAACTTGCCTTGCAGCCGCCATTCGGCACGACCGCCACTAACAGTCAGCCCGCCCCCGGAGATCTCACGCTGCAGAACGGATTTCCGCCGACCACCGGACTTACCAATGATTACGCGGTGAATCCGAATTACCGCATGGGCTATGTACAGATTCGCAATCTCGATATTCAACAACAGATTCGTCCCACTCTACTGCTGAATGTCGATTACACCGGAACCAAAGGAACGGATCTTGATGTTTTGGAAGCGCCGAACCGGACTCCGGTTGGACTTCGCATTTCTGGAGTGGAAGCTTTTACTTACGAAAACTCAGTAGCAGATTCGGAAGCGAATGCCGGGTCGGTGCGGCTGCGCAAGCGGCTAGCCAGAGGAATCGCGATCGGAGGGACCTATACTTTTTCCAAGGCGTTGGATGATGCGTCGTCGATTGGCGCAGGCGCGACTTCAGGTGCGGGCACTCCAGGATTAGGCGCGGGCGGCACCGGCGCCGGAGGTGGTGGAGGCGGTTCGTCGAGTTCCAGCGGCGGTTCGGCCGGTACTTCCAATTTGGCCCAGAATCCGTTTGATCTCTCTGCTGAGCGGGGACTTTCGAGTTTCAATCAGACTCATAAGTTCACCGCAGATTATTTGTGGGAACTGCCGTTCGGTCACGACAAGCGCTGGCTCACCGGCAACACTCCGTTTCGAGCCATTCTCGGTGATTGGCAATGGAGCGGCGACTGGAGCATCGTTTCCGGGTTGCCGTTTACGCCGCGGTTTCTGGGCCAGACCGAGGAGCTGAATGCAGGAACGAACGGCACACTGCGTCCGAATGTGGTTCCGGGGCAACCGGTAAGCCTGTCGAATCCATCGATTCTTGAGTGGTTCAATACCGCCGCATTTGCTATGCCTCCACCCGGAACTTATGGCGATGCGCGACGCAACAGCATCATCGGTCCGGGCAGCAAGGTGTTTGATATGGCGATCACAAAAATCTTTCCTCTGAAAGAATCGCGCGTGCTGGAGTTTCGCGCGCAGGCTACCAACATTTTCAATATCGTGAATTACAGCTCCATCGACACCAGCGTGACCTCGCCCACGTTTGGCCGGGTTACGGCGGCGGGAGGCATGCGGCAGATAACCATGACGGCACGATTTCGTTTCTAGAGCAAAGTTGATCTGTGGAACGATGCTGGAAGGGAAGCACAATGACTTACTCACCAATCCGTTTCTTCGATAAGCCGGTAGCTTTGCTCACCGTGCTTTTGCTGTTGTGCGCTCAGTTGCCATCGCAGCAGCAAACGGATTATGTGTTTCGCACGGGATCTGAGTTGGTGTTGGTAAACGTGACGGTTCGCGACAAGAGCGGAAATTTTGTACAGGGATTGAAGCCCGAAAACTTCACGATTCTAGAAGACAACAAGCCGCAGAAAGTCGTTTCGTTTGATGTTGAGAATGTGGACGCGGTGCCGCCTGCGGATGTCGCCCAGGTGAAACCGCTGTCGGAATCCGCCGCCGCGCTGGCAACTCCGCCCACCCCCGCCGCAAGTGCGGCATCACAATTCAAAGATCGGCGTCTGATTGTTTTATTCTTTGACCTCTCGGCGATGGAACCCGATGAAATCGACCATGCGGTTACATCCGCGGAACATTATGTCGACACGCAAATGGCGCCTGCGGATTTGGTGTCGATTGTTTCTCTCGGCAGTTCGCTGCTGGTGAATCAGGACTTTACCACCGATCACGCGTTGCTCAAGAAACAACTAGAACAATTCAGCACTGGCAGCGGTCAGGGCTTTGAAGAAGGCACCACCGGGACGACCGAAGGAACCCAGGATACAGGCCAGGCCTTTACCGCCGACGATACGGAATACAACATCTTCAACACTGACCGTCGTCTGGAGGCGCTCCGCTCGGTGGCGGAGAAACTATCGCACGTGCAGCAAAAAAAATCGTTGATCTATTTTTCCAGCGGCATGGACCGCACCGGCATTGAAAATCAATCGGAATTGCGCGCAGCAGTGAACGCGGCGGTGCGCTCGAATCTTGCGATTTACACCATGGACATGCGCGGCCTTCAGGCGCTCGTGGCCGGCGGAGAGGCGCAGAGCGCGAGCCTGCGCGGAGTTTCTGCATATTCCGGACAAGCCACGTTGAATGCTTTGAACTCCAACTTCACCACGCAGGAAACGTTGGTGACACTGGCCAGCGATACCGGTGGACGCGCGTTTCTCGACTCCAACGACTTCACGAAGATCTTCAAGGGAGTGCAGCAGGATACATCGACTTATTACCTGTTGGGCTATCACAGCACCAACCTGGCCAGGGACGGGCATTACCGCCGTATCGTGGTGAAGTGCAATATTCCCGGGGCGAAGATCGATTACCGGCGCGGCTACTACGCGCCCGCGGATTTCAAGCATTCCACGCAGGATGACAAAGAGCGGCAGCTTGAAGAAGAACTGGCTTCTGAACTTCCGGCGACGGATTTGCCCTTATATCTCGGCGTAGCCTATTTCCGTCTGGAAGGCAATAAATTCTTTGTCCCCATGTCCCTGGTTGTGCCCGGATCTCAAATTCCCTTCGTGCGAAGCAGTGATCGCGACAAGGCAACGCTGGACGTGATTGGAATGGTGCTGGATAGTCAGCACCATCCGCTAAACAGAATTCGCGATACTGTGAAACTCGCGGTAAACACCTCGGCCGAAGTACAAAAAAAGAACGTGCAGTACGACACCGGGATGAGCCTGCTGAGCGGCAAGTATCATCTCAAATTTGTCGTGCGCGAAAATCAGACGGGGCAAATGGGATCGTTTGAAACCGACATTGAGGTGCCGGACTTAAAATCGCAACCACTAAAGATGAGCTCGGTGGTGTTGGCCAGCCAGATTCAACCGATAAAAAAGAGCTCAAGCCTGAATCCACTGGTTCATGATGGGTCTGAGATTGTTCCGAACATCACCCACGTGTTCTCGGCCTCGCAGCATTTGTTTCTTTACTATGAGGTTTACGATCCTGCGCGGCCGGTAGCCGCCGCCGAGCCCGGAAAAGCAGCGACAAATGATAAGGCTGCAATCCGGCTGCTATCGAATGTCGCGTTTTTCCAGGGGAAAGCCAAGGCTTACGAGAGCTCGCTGGTGGAATTAACCGATTTGAATGCGCGCGCAGCGAAAGGCCGCAATTTTTCAATTGGACGTTCCTCTCGCCTCGCTCAAGCCGGGATTTTACACTTGCCAGATCAATGTAATTGACGATGCGGGCGGCCATTTCCTGTTCCCCCGGCTGGCTTTGTTGATCCGTCACGATCGGGCCGCCTCGGCTGCTGACGCTCGACCCATTGATGCTCGACCCACCCGCTGATTCCGAGCCTGCTGAATATTCTGTGAGAAAATGTGCGTCGCGCCATAATTCTTGTGAACCGGCCGAGGCTTTTTTACAACAAACCCAGTGCATTCAATTCGGTTGTCTGGAGTCTAAGCCCTGTCTATTCCCATCGAAGATTACGCCATGATCGGCGACTGTCACACGGCCGCCCTGGTTTCAAAACAAGGTTCCATCGATTGGCTTTGCCTTCCAGACTTCGATTCGCCGGCGTGTTTTGCCGCGCTGGTCGGAACTGACGACAACGGGCATTGGTCCATCTCTCCGGCCGAGCCGATTCAGGCAATTCGCCGTGGTTATCGCGACGGTTCTCTTATTTTGGAGACCGTGTTCGAGACTGAAAGCGGATCGGTCAAGCTGATCGATTGCATGGTGCTTCGAGAGGGCATGCCTGAACTTGTGCGCATCGTCACCGGCCTTAAAGGACAACTCCGCATGAAGTTCGAATTGATAGTTCGATTCGATTACGGTTCGGTAATCCCTTGGGTTCGAAAAACGGAGACTGGAATCTCCGCGATTGCGGGACCGGACATGATCCGGCTGCGCTCGGATGTGGAATTGCACGGCGAAAATATGCGGACAGAAGCTGAGTTCACGGTTTCCGAGGGACAAAAGATCACCTTCGATCTCACCTGGTATCCGTCCAACGAGGAAGAGCCGGAACCGGTCGACGTCGATACGGCGCTCCAGAAGACGGAGAAATGGTGGCGAGACTGGTCGGGTCGATGTACGTATCAGGGGAAGTGGCGTGATGCGGTGCTGCGCTCGCTAATCACGCTGAAAGGCCTGACTTTCCGGCCTACGGGTGGAATCGTGGCCGCTCCCACAACTTCGCTGCCGGAATTGATTGGCGGAGTACGCAACTGGGACTATCGATTTTGCTGGGTGCGTGATGCGACATTAACTCTTCAATCCCTACTGCGTGCTGGCTATCTGGATGAGGCGCGGGACTGGCGAGAGTGGCTTCTCCGCGCAGTAGCGGGCAGCCCTTCGGAGCTCAATATCCTTTATGGCGTGCGCGGCGAACGCAGGTTGACGGAACTGGAGTTGCCATGGCTGCAGGGATATGAAAATTCGGTGCCGGTTCGAACCGGCAATGCCGCTTATAAACAGTATCAACTGGATATTTTCGGCGAAGTAGCGAATACACTTTTTCAGGCGCGGGAAGCCGGACTTGGAGCGTCACCTCACTCGCGTCACGAAATAGCCTATGCGATGCTCGAGTTCCTTGAGACCGGATGGGAGCGTCCCGACGAAGGCATTTGGGAAGTGCGCGGCCCGCGCCGGCATTTTGTCCATTCGAAAATGATGGCGTGGGTCGCGGTTGATCGTCTGGTCCGATCGGCAGAACTGGGCCGTTTCGAGACCGATATTCCCCACTGGAAGGAACTCCGCGATACCATTCACGAGCAGGTCTGCCGTCAAGGCTTTGACGCCCGATCTGAATTCGTTTGTGCAGTATTACGGTTCCAAGCATCTTGATGCCAGCATTCTGATGATGCCGCTGGTTGACTTTCTCCCGGCCGACGATCCACGCGTGCTCGGTACCGTCAAAGCGATCGAAAAAAATCTCATGCGAAACGGTTTTGTTGAACGGTACACGCAGGATCCGGCAGTCGATGGCCTGCCCCACGGGGAAGGGTCATTTCTGGCCTGTTCATTCTGGTTGGCAGATAACTACGAACTGCAGGGGCGTCATCAGGAAGCGGTGCGGATGTTCGAACGGTTGTTGGAAATTCGCAATGATGTCGGGCTGCTCTCTGAAGAATACGATTCCGACGCGAAACGGCAGCTCGGCAATTTTCCTCAAGCTTTCTCTCACGTCGGCTTAGTGAATACGGCCTTCAATTTATCCAATGATAGTGCCCAATCTCCCGCGGCCGCAGGCGCGAGTAAAAGGCGTCACTCGAAGTAATCAGATTGCGTTATTGTTGAATCGCCTGACTCGCCCTGGGATGGACCCGCTCATTTTGTATAGAAGAAGCGTCCCAGCCTCCGCCCAAGGCCTTGACCAGCAACACAGAAGTAACCATTTGCTGGCCGAGCAACTGGGTCGAGAGCCGCTGATTTGAAAGTAGAACGGATTGTGCGGTGATGACATCGAGGAATGTCGTCAATCCGCCGACGTAACGATCATTGGCGATATCGAGGGCGCGGCGCGCGTCTGCAACCGCCGCATTCTGCACCTGGGCTGCACGAGATAAGGAATCAAGTCCCGATAAGCCGTCTTCCACTTGTTGGAATGCGGTAAGGGCCGACTGCCGGTAGTTGGCAACCGATTCCTGATAAGCGGCTTGCGTGGCGGCCAGATTGGCACGATTGCGGCCTCCATTGAAGATAGGCTGCAATAAGTCGCCGCCCAACGACCAGAAAACGCTGGGAGCGCTAATCAGCGAACTCAAACTGACGCTCTGAAAGCCGCCGCTGCCGGAAAGAGTGAATTGCGGATAAAACGCGGTTCGAGCCACGCCCACGAGTGCATTCTCATTCGCCATAGCGCGCTCCGCCGTCGCAATATCGGGCCGACGCTCCAATAAATCTGACGGCACTCCCAAAGGAACTGGCGGTGGCGCAGCGCGCAAGGGCGCCACGGGAACGTTGAATGATGAAGCGGGATTCCCGGTAAGCGCCGCGATGGCGTGCTCGTATTGAGCGCGCTGCTGCTGCAGCAAATAGAGTTGCGTGACTGTCGAATCGAGCAGCGTTTGCTGCTGTGCCACGTCCAGTCCCGAGGCAACCCCGCCTTCATGACGATGGTTGACTAACGCCATGCCTTCCCGTTCGATCTTGATCGACTCTTGCACCACTGCCATTTCGGCATCCAGTTCGTGCAAGTTGAAGTAGTCAGCGGCTAGCTCCGCGGTTAGAACCAGTTGAACATTCTGCAAGTCGGCCGCGCTGCCCTGCAGGTTCGCGTTGGCCGCTTCCAGATTTTTCCGAATCCGTCCAAAGAGATCGACTTCATAATTCAAAGCAAATGGAATCTCATACAGGCCCTGCGTAAGCGCCGCGGTTGAACCTGTGACTTCAGGGCGATTCGCGGAGTATCGGTTGCTGGACGCGTTGGGATCGGTCGAGAGCGTAGGAAATAACGGGGCAGAAGCGATGCGCGCCAGCGAACGAGCTTGATCCAGTCGATCTCGCGCGGCAAAAAGAGACTGGTTCGCAGCCAAGAGCTGCTGCTCATACAGGTTGAGAGAATCGTCGTGGAAAATTGCCCACCACGCTCCCTTGGGAATCGCATCGTTCGGTGCGGCCTCGCGCCATGGACCTTCCGATTTCCACGCTGGCGGAGAGGGAACTGGCGCGCGCTGATACTTGGGCCCGACGGTACATCCCGCGAGACACATGCCAGCGCCCATCATGGCCGCTGCGAACCACTTCATGAGTGCTCACCCTGCTGGTTATCGGCGGCGACATGCACCTTCTGTCCATTCTCCAGGGAGTCGGCCGGATTAATAACGACGCGGTCATCCAGGCTAACCCCTCCGAGAATTTCCAGCGTCGTACCATAATCGCGCCCAATTGTGATGGGGCGCAATTGTATCTTGTTGTCTGCTCCCACCACCGCCAGCCGTGGGCCTTCCTGGCGAAAGAGCATGGCATTGACCGGCACAGTAATTTTTGCCACATCGATCTTCGGCGTGAAATGCACTTCGCCGAAGGAGCCCCGCAGTAAGCGTCCATCTTTGTTAGGAACATCCACCTCGGTGAGCAGGGTGCGCGTGGCAGGGTCGATTGCATCAGCGGTGCGCGCTACGGTTCCTCTGAACTTCTGTCCTGGAATCTCCTGCAGGGTAATGTACGCAGGCATCCCGTTCTTGATGGCAGGTGAGTAGGCTTGGGGAACGTTGGTGAACACGCGAAGCGGATCAACCTTGGCGAGAATGAAAAGTTCTACACCGCCGGAACCTGCGTTGATCAGCGCTCCCGGATCGACATTGCGTTTGACCAATACTCCGGAAAATGGCGCGTACACTCGCTTGAACGATTCCAGCTGTTCCAATCTTCGAACGTTAGCGTCCGCCGCGGCCAGATTGGCCAGGGCCTGTTGATAGGCGCTGGACTGGGTATCGGCCTCCTGCTGTGAAACGGAGTCCGTCTTGCGCAGGTTCTGCCAACGGTCAGCGGAAATCTTAGCGATATCACGCTGGGCTGCAATTTGCTGGCGCGTGGCACGGGCTTGCGATAATTCCTGATCGACTTCCGGCGTGTCGATTTCCGCCAGCAGTTCTCCTTTGTTCACTTTGCTGCCGATATCTTTGTACCAGCGCAGCAGATATCCGTTGGTTCGGGCGTAAATGGGCGACTCTTCGTAAGCCTGCAGCGAACCCGGCAGTACCAGTTCTTCATCGGGTTTTTCAGCCGTGGGATGAACCACCGCAACGGTGGGGACGGAATCGACTTCCGTTTCTTTGGCCAGTGCATGGCCTGCCCGAACCCGGCTGAACATGCTCACCGCGCCGCTCACCGCCAGCAGCAGCACGACCAGCCCAACGATGATTAACGCTGTGCGCGGCGGTGCCGCGGGAAGCTCGGGCGGCGGTGTCACTTGCGGAGGAGCGTGCTGCGGTTCCTCGACTAACTGATTCGTTTCTAGTTCCTTCTGCATAAGGGCTCGCTCATTGTATAAATCTGTCTATTTTCGCCTAAAGATTACGCAAGTTCTTTTTCACGTGCCTCCCGACGGCTGTGAACCATCGCGAAAACACTTGGAACAAAGAATAATGTTGCCACCGTGGCAAACACCAGTCCTCCAATCACAGCTCGCCCCAGCGGCGCATTCTGTTCGCCACCCTCGCCCAGGCCCAGCGACATGGGAAACATTCCGATGATCATCGCCAGGGCCGTCATGAGCACGGGACGAACGCGGGTGTAACCCGCTTCCAGCGCGGCCTGTACTGCCGGCACCCCGACCTGCATGCGATCCCGCGCGAAAGAGACCATCAGAATGGAATTGGCAGTCGCCACTCCCATGCACATGACGGCTCCGGTGAGGGAGGGCACGCTCAACGTGGTGTGAGTCAGCAATAGAATCCACGCGATGCCCGCCAGCGCTCCTGGCAAAGCGGTAATGATGACGAAAGGATCGAGCCAGGATTGGAAATTCACCACGATCAGGAAATAAACCAACAAGATCGCTCCCATCAGTCCAATGCCCAAACCGACGAATGAAGATCGCATGGTCTGCACTTGCCCGCGCACGGCAATCTGTGTGCCGCGCGGAAGATGACCGGTGAAGGACTGCAGAACCTTGTTTGTGTCTTTCGCTACTGCGCCCAGATCGCGCCCTTGCGTGCTGGCGTAAACGTCGATTACCGGCTGAATGTTGTAGTGCGAGACCACCGCGGGGCGCGACGTGGGAGTCAACTGCACCAGATTCCCCAGCACCTGCGGGTTGTGCACAGCGGCATCGTTGACCGGCATATTCATTAACTGTTGCAGCGAGGTCATGTGGTACTGCGGTGTCTGAACCGCCACCGAATAAGTAACGCCGTTCTTAGGGTTCAGCCAAAAGGCAGGGGCGGTCTGGAAGCTGCCGCTCAGAGAAACCAGCACGGTCTGCGCAACGTCTAGCGGATTCATACCCACTTGCGTCACCAGATCACGATTCATGTTGAGATGCAGAGTGGGTAAGCCGAGCATCTGTTGCACATGCACGTCGGCAGTACCAGGAACGAGGCGCAACTTATTCGCGATTTCCTGGGCGATCCCGTAGTTGCTCTGCAAATCTGAACCCATCACCTGTATATCGATCGGCGCCGGCAGCCCGAAGTTCAGAATTTGCGTGACAATGTCCGCAGGCTGAAAAAAGAACTCAACTCCGGGAAAATTCCTCGGCAGTTGCTCTCGCAGATCCCGCACGATTGCTTCGGTTGGCCGCTGATGCTTCGCGTTGAGGCCGATCAGAATTTCTGCATCGCTGGTGCCGATCACTCCCGAATTGCTATAAGACAAATTAATGCTCGAGTTCGGCATTCCGATATTGTCCAACACCGTCGCGATTTCGCCTGAAGGCAGATCCTGACGCAGAAACTGTTCCACTTCCGCACACAATCGAGCCGTCTCTTCCACGCGCAGACCGGCGCGGCCGCGAACGTGTAAACGAATCAAGCCGGCGTCAACTGAGGGGAAGAAGTCTTCGCCCAGAAAGAATACCCAACCTAGAGACAGCAGGCAGAATGCAAGAAAAACGCTGGCAAAAAGTCCGCGATGCTCAATGGTTGTTTCCAGCAACTGGTAATAGCCGCCGCGGAACTTGTCGAAGCCGCGCTCAAACCCGCGCTGAAAGCGGCCCATGAAAGTCTTGGGCCCGGCGGCTTTATGCTCGTGGCCGCGCATAATGTACATGACCAACGTAGGGATGAGCGTTCGCGAAAGAAAATAAGAGGCCAGCATGGCGAAGACGACAGCTTCGGCGAGTGGCACAAAGAGAAATTTCGCGACTCCCGTCAGAAAAAACATGGGTACGAACACGATGCAGATGCAAATCGTAGAGACGAAGGCCGGCACCGCAATCTGTGCGGCACCATCCAAGATGGCCTGCTTCATTTCTTTGCCCTGAGCCAGGTTGCGCTCGATGTTTTCGATTTCTACGGTGGCGTCGTCCACCAGAATTCCTACGGCCAGCGCTAGTCCGCCCAACGTCATAATGTTGATCGTCTGTCCCAGTGCGCTGAGTACCAGAATCGATACGAAGATCGAAAGAGGAATCGAAATCGAGATGACAATCGTGGGACGCCAATCTCCGAGGAAGAGTAGGATCATGGCGGCCGTCAGCAGAGCAGCTGTCAGTCCTTCCATGATCACGCCGCGAATGGACGCTCGAACGAACAGCGACTGGTCGAAGAGCGCGGTAATCTTCATCTCCGGCGGCAGCGACTCAGAAGCGCGCTGCGCCATGCGCTTCACCCCCTCGACGATGGTGATCGTTGACGCACTACCGACTTTCAACATCGACATCAAAGCGCCACGAACTCCGTCCATATGCACGATGTTGGTCTGCGGCGCGAAGCCATCGCGAATGTGTGCCACATCGCGCATGTAGATGGTCGATCCGTTCACGGTCTTAACCGGAAGGTCGTTTAACTCGGCGATGGTTTGAGGATTGCCGTTCATCTCGACCTGATATTCCAGCGAACCAATCTTGGCAGTGCCGGCGGGAAGAATCAGGCTCTGAGTGTTCAGCGCGTTCACGATGTCAGTGGGAGAGAGACCGTTGGCCTGCAGCCGCGGGAGATCCAAATCAACTTGGATCTGACGTATTTTGCCGCCGTAGGGATAAGGCGTCGCAGCCCCGGGCACGGTGGCCAACTGCGTGCGTAAGAAATTGTTCCCCAAGTCGAAAAGCTGCTGTTCGGGCAGAGTCTTGCTGCTTAGGCCAAGCTGCACAATTGGAGTCGATGAAGCCGAGTAAGTGACGATCAGCGGAGGAACGGTTCCTGGCGGCAAGCCGCGAAGAGTGGTTTGGCACATCGCTGTGGTCTGCGCCAATGCTGTCTGGATGTTCGCAGTGGGTTGAAAAAAAATCTTGATCACGCCGATACCGTTCAGCGACTGAGATTCGATGTGCTCAATGTCGTTGACAGTGATGGTGAGGCCGCGTTCGGCGTTAGAGACTATACGATCGGCCATTTCTTCCGGGGACATCCCAGCGTAGTTCCACACCACGCTGACCACAGGAATGTTGATATCCGGCAATACATCAACCGGCATACGGAGAATTACTATTGGCGTCAAGATAAGCAGCACCAACGCCATCACCACGAACGTATAAGGGCGCCTTAAAGCTAACGCTACAATCCACATTGCTTAATGGTCTCCAACTCGTGCAAGGCAAGTTTGTGCGCTCGGCCATCGACGATATTGAATTCGATGAGCCTGAAGGCCGCGCGGATTCTACAGTATAGGAGAATTGTGAGATGCGGCGGATGCAACATATTACTTTACAAACTGGGCGGACCTACGGCTCTCAGGGCGTTGAAGCTATTTGGTGAACGAGAGTCAATTACCGACCGGAATCTGCTCGCCACGCTTCAGAGTTCGGTCGAAGAAGTCGGCAGTCGCCGAATACGCCCGGATCCAATCTTTCCACCGCAGGAAGCCGTGAATTTCATCCGGGATGATCATTTGTTCGAAGGGCACGTGCTGCGCCCGTAAGCGCTGCACCAGGTCGACAGTTTGGGTGAAAGGCACGTTGCGATCGTCATCGCCGTGGATCAAAAGAACCGGCGACTTCCACGTGCTCACATAGGCATCGGGGGACGATTCCCACGCGAGCTTGACCGCGGCATCCGCGTCTGGAGGACGCAGCGCCACATTTCCGAAGTAAGGTCGCTCGGTAAGAAAAACGCTCCAATCATGCACTCCATGAAAATCTACTCCAGCCTTGAACAGATCCGAATTCCGCGCCAGCCCCATCGCGGTCAGAAAGCCGCCGTAGGAACCGCCCCATAGTCCAATCTTTTCTGCGTCAACGTCTGGAAGATTTTGCAGATATCGTCCCGCCGCAACCACGTCTTTATATTCCGCCGCTCCTCGCCAGATGCTGTTGGGCGCTTCTCGAAACGCGCGTCCGTACATGACTCCGAGGCGATAATTAACGGACAGCACGGCATATCCGCGGCTGGCCAGGAACTGATTCTCGGCGTAGGCATTGTGGTAATAGTCCATGTAGTGGAAGCCCAGCATCATCTGCCGGACCGGGCCGCCGTGCATGAAAACTAGTCCTGGAACCTTGCCGTTGGCATTGCGCGGCAGAAAAAGCTGGCCATGCACGGTGAGCCCGTCTTCGCTCTTGAAAATCACTTGCTTCGGCACTACGAGTGAAGCAGAAGGGAAGTCGGCGGGAAGAGCCTGTTTCGCAATCATTTCGCGGCCCCCGGCAGTCACTTCGTACGGCATGGCTGGTGATGTTGCCGTGGAGCCGAGGCAAACGATGTTCTTGCCGTCGCCCGTCTGAACCGGGGACCACTCCATGGTTTCGCCGCTAGTCAATGCCTGCGGCGGCGAACTACCCGAAATACCTACCCTCCACAAGTGCCGACGGTCTACATCATCTTGGTTCGAGGAATAAATTACAGACGTCTTATCTGTGCTCAGCGTGACATCTTCTACGTCAAAGTCGCCGGGTGTCAGCAGCGTGGGAGCGCCGCCGTCTGGGGCGATGGAATATAAATGATTCCGCCCGTCTTTTTCCGAGGAAAATATCACTCGTCCATCGGCTGCCATGTTGAGCGAGTTGTCTTCGCTCAGTTCAGGCAGAGAATCGTCGGGTTTCTCCCCGCTCCTCCATAGAAGACGGCCCGCGCCGGTTGCGGCATCCGCCATCCACAGCGACCACGGATGGGGACGCACGGGAATCAATGGCAGCTTCTGCTCAGTTCCGGCGACACGCACAAAAACGATCGACTTGCCATCGGAAGACCAACGCGGCATGGAATCCTTGTCGACGCTCGGCGACATATAACGGATGGTGCCGCCATCGAAATCGTAAACAGTGACGAAGCTATGACCTTCGCGTTCGCTGACGAAGGCTATGTGTTTTCCGTTGGGTGACCATTTCGGCTCCGCCGCGGCTCCGCGCACATACGCCAGTTCCTTAGCCGGCTGTTTGCCGTCTACGCTCGCCACCCATAACTTCTTTTTCGCGGACCACACCGCCAGCTTTCCATCGGGCGAAATTTCTATGTCCTCACAACCTTCATCTGGGCAGCCCATATCGCCCAATAATCGAGGCGCGGCGTTCTTGGCACCCAAGTCGACTGCGAAAACCTGTTGCTTCGCCCCTTTGGTCGAGCTATCAGGATTGGCGCTCTCCTGCGCATCGTTAAGTTCGCTGCCCAAAGCGTAGAGCCCAGTTTTCCCCTCCGCCGTGAGTCGCAAGCTGGCAATGGGCTGGCCATCGTCCGCGGTGTAATGCGTCACCTGCCTTGCGCTGTGAATAAAGTCTGGCCCGTCGGCGACCCAAACATTGCGCACTCCTTTCGCGTCGAAAACCCACGCAACCCGGCTGCCCTGCTTCGCGGCCACCAGTTCGCTGGGAAACGGCGAACTCATGACCTGCTCCAAGCTGAATGAGGACTGGGCTGATGCGACTGGAGTGCACTCGAAGGCAAGAAAAAGAACGGACAGCAAGAGAGGTTTCGTAAATGGCATAAGCGGGTAGGGTAAGCTAAGCTTGGCCGCTCTGCCAATACCAATCGTGAAATCTTCTGCCGCCTCAGCTTCGGCCGCCGGTCCGGAGCCGGCGAGACCTGAGAAGTTGTTGTATGATCTTGCATCATTTCTAAGGCTTTGTTGGATATTGCATGAGTGCGAAGTTATTTCCATGAAACCTGATTACGAAATCTTGCGCACGCTTCCCAAGGTCCTATTACACGAGCATTTAGACGGAGTGCTGCGCCCTCAAACCGTGATTGAACTGGCAAGAGATGCGAATTATCAAGAGCTTCCAACCGATGATGCGGCTGCGTTGGGCGAGTGGTTCTTTCGCGGCGCCAATCAAGGCAGTCTTGGGAAATATCTGGAGGGCTTCGCGCACACCATCGCGGTAATGCAAACCGAAGAAGCGCTCCAGCGCGTTGCCTACGAGCAAGCCGAAGATCTGAGTCGGGACGGAATTGTGTATTTTGAAACCCGCTTTGCGCCTGTTTTCCACACGCAGAAAGGATTGACCCATCAGCAGATTGTTTCCGCGGTTCTAAAAGGGCTGGAGCGCGGGCGAAAAGATTTTGGCATTTCTTCCGGCTTGATTATCTGCGCCATGCGCAACATGCACACGTCGCTGGAAATGGCCGAGCTCGCCGTGGATTTTCGCGCGCGCGGAGTGGTCGGTTTCGATCTGGCGGGCGAAGAAGGAGGTTATCCCCCAAAGAAGCATGTGGATGCCTTCCATTACATCCAGCGCGAAAATTTCAATATCACGATTCATGCTGGCGAGGGATACGGAAAGGAATCGATCTGGCAGGCGATTCAGTATTGCGGCGCGCATCGCATCGGCCACGGCACGCGCCTGATTGACGATATTGCAGTGGTCGACGGCAAGGCCGTGAAGTTAGGCGATCTGGCGCAATACGTTCTGGACAAGCGCATTCCGCTGGAGATCTGTTTACTCAGCAATGTTCACACTGGCGCCACGCCCAGCCTGGCCGAACATCCCTTCAAAATTCTTTATCAGGAAAAATTTCGCGTCACTCTGAATACCGACAACCGCCTGATGAGCAATACAACCATGAGCAAGGAATTCGAAGCGGCTGCGCAGACGTTTGGCTTAGCTCTGGACGATTTTGAAAAAATCACGATCAATGCGATGAAGAGCGCGTTCTTGCCGTATAAAGATCGACTGCATTTCATTTACTCGGCGATCAAGCCGGGGTACGCTAAAGTCCGCGAATTAGCGACTTCAAAAACCTCTCGCTGAGATTGCGCAGCGCCGTGGAGATTGCATGAGTGCTTTTCCTCAGCGGTTTGTCCTGTTACTTGCGGTCTGTACAGTTTGTTCCGCTTATCTTTTTGGGCAAGTCTCCCCTGCGCAAGTCTCCGCTGCCCAGATGTCCGCGCAGTCTTGGCCAATTCCCATCAAAGTCGTCGTGGTCACCATGTTCGAGCGCGGCGAAGACACCGGCGATACTCCCGGCGAATTTCAGCTCTGGGTGGAGCGTGAACATCTCGATCAAATTCTTCCGTTGCCTTCCGGTTATCACCACGTGCGTTTGAACAAAGACGGAGTCCTGGGCATGGTCACTGGAGTTGGAACAGCCAAGGCTGCGGCGTCGATAATGGCGCTCGGTCTCGATCCCCGTTTCGACCTCTCCAAAGCGTATTGGATTGTTGCCGGCATTGGCGGCGGAGACCCGGCGGATGTTTCGGTGGGGTCCGCGGTCTGGGCCGCTCACGTAGTCGATGGCGACCTTGCGTTTGAAATCGACGCCCGCCAGATTCCGGCGAGTTGGCCGACTGGCTATGTGCCCTTGCGAAAAGGAAAACCGTACGAGCTTCCCGCTGACCAAGTTTACGGCGAAGTCTACACGCTGAACGCGGGACTGGTGGGATGGGCTTTTCGCCTAACCCGGGATACCGCGCTCGTGGACTCCGACGACTTGCGGAAATCTCGTGCACGGTTCGTCGGCTTTCCCAATGCCCTAAAGCCGCCGTTCGTGGCGCGGGGCGATACTTTGTCGGCCAGCACATTCTGGCACGGTTCAAAGATGAACGAGTGGGCCAACGCGTGGACTCGCTACTACACCGCCGGAGAAGGAAACTATATGGTCTCGGCCATGGAAGATTCGGGAACGCTGCAAGCGCTTACGTTCCTGAATCAAGCCGGGCGGGTTGACGTGCGGCGAGTACTTGTACTGCGCACAGTCAGCAACTACGACCGCGAAGCTCCGGGCGTACCCGTGGCGGAAAGTCTGCGAGAAATGGTTTCCGGGAATTACTCAGCGTACATGCCAGCTTTGGAAGTCGCGCAGATCGTCGGAGACAAAGTGGTACGAGATATTGTCGAGCATTGGGCGGAACGGGAATCCACCATCCCTGCACAGCCGTAGCCAGACTGTACCGAGGCCTTACTCGGATAGAGCCGCGAGAGTTTCAGCCAACACCAGCGTTCCGCGAACAATATCCTCCGGCGCAGCGTATTCATCCGGACGGTGGCTATATCCGTTGCGGCAAGGAATGAACAACATCGCAACCGGCGCAATGCGAGACATGAACAGTGAGTCGTGATACGCACGGCTGACCATTGGGATAAGGCTAAATCCGTGCTTGCGGCAAGACTGAGAAAGCGCTTCGATAATTTCGGGAGCGCAGTCCGCGGGTGCGTCAGCGTTCAACAGTTCGTTGCTGATCGATACCTGGCGCGCAGCCGCAATCGATTTGCTCGCATCTTCGATCACTCTTATCGCAAGATCGCGCCTGTGCAGATCGGTGTCGCGAATATCTACGCTAAGCCGGACGCGACTCGGAATACTGTTGACCGCGCCGGGGAAAACCTCACACATTCCTACGGTCGCGACCGAGTCAATCGCGCCGCTGGAACGGGCAGCACGTTCAACCGCCAGAATAAGCTCTGCCGCCGCACACAGAGCATCGTGGCGATCGGGCATTAAAACGCCCCCAGCATGTCCGCCCGATCCCTCGATTAGAATTCGGAGACTCGCGGGCGCGGCGATCTTTGTGACAATGCCCAACGGAATCTGCTGCCGCTCCAATAGCGGCCCTTGTTCAATATGCAATTCGACGAACGCCTTGTAGTATCCGCTCGATAATTTCACCTGTTCGAG
This sequence comes from uncultured Acidobacteriaceae bacterium, assembly GCA_963801885.1. Lineage (GTDB taxonomy): Bacteria > Acidobacteriota > Terriglobia > Terriglobales > Acidobacteriaceae > Sulfotelmatobacter. The sequence goes on along the minus strand of CAWDGL010000003.1, from coordinate 41,780 downwards.
GTCACCAGAAAAACCAGCTCCTCGACGAACCTCCTCGAGCGTAGCGCCGTCTTTGTCTTTTAATTTTCGCGCGGCATCGGCCAAGAGCGTACCCGATAACAAACGGCTCCCGATGCATCCGATTCTAAAACGTGTGGGTTCTTCGGAAGTGAAAACAAGCAGTTCAATCGATCGCTTGGGACGAAATCCATTTTGCCGTAGCGCCCGAATCGCCGCCAAACCGCCCAGCACTCCCACGACCCCATCGTATTTCCCGGCATTCGGAATGGCGTCGATGTGCGAGCCCGTGCCGACCGCCGGAGCGTCAGAATTAGAGCCATTCCATCGCGCAAAAGTATTGCCCACGGCATCCTCGCGCACCGCGAGCCCAGCGTCTTCGCACCGATCTTTCATCCATGCGCGAGCCTTCAGATCCGAGGGCGAGAAAACAATTCGCGTCACCACGGGCGGTTCAGCCTCGGAAAAAGAGGCCAGAGTTTCGATTTCAGACAGCAGCCGCTCTCCATCGACGACGAGACTCATGGCTGCGAGCCTGCCAGAGGATGCCGGTTCCAGTCTTTGTAGATGAGATATTTTGCGGGAACTTTCCCAATGGCCCCGAACCACTGCGGACACCACGGCGCCATCCAAATGAAATCTCCCGCTATAACCGGATACCACGAATCGCCAAGCCGGTAAATTCCTCCGCCCTCGAGCATGATGAGCCCGTGCTCCATCACGTGCATCTCGACCATGCTTAACGCGGCGCCCGGCTGGTAGACCATCGTATTTACCGCAAAATCAAAACTCATTTCATCGGGGAGCAGACATTTAACTTGCAGGTCCGGATCATCCCCGAGTGGATGCGAAGAGACCGCATCTTCGCTCGAAACAACCAATTGCGGTGAATTCGCCGATTCGAGAACCTGATATGGCTTTTCGATGACGGCGACCCGGCTCGCTGTTTTGGCCGTGATTCGATGATGCAATCCCTCGGGGAAATAAGCGTAACCGCGAGCATTTAATTCGCTCGATTTGCCGCCAGCTTCCAACTCTAATTTTCCGTCGATCACAAAAACAAAGCGCTGTGCCCGCGTGCTGCCCAACTCCCCGCCCACTTCGAACTCGGCCGTATACTGCGTGAACCGCGCGCCCAAGGCTGGACTGACGTGCACAATCGCGGCGCACGCCTTCATCCCGGGCAGAGTAGTGCGCACAAAAGTATCTGGAGTCAGCAGCAGATAATTCTCCCTTTGTGAGCTTCGAGTTTGCCCGAGGTTATGCACGATTCTTCCTTTCGTAGAATTCGGGCGACGAGGCCAGTTGGGCTAGAAGATGCATTCCACACTCGATCGCTTTCTCAACGTCCTCGCGCGCGACGGACTCCGCGGGATCGTGGCTAATGCCGCCGGGAGTTCGCAAGAAGATCATCGCACTCGGAACTTTTTCCGCGAGAATCATCGCGTCGTGACCCGCGCCGCTCACCATGCGATGCGGTTGACATCCCGTCGGCGCGATCGCCTTTTCTATTTCCCGAATCAAAAACGGATCCATTGCGACCGCTGACTGATTTGACCAAACAGTTTCCCGGACCGACAATCCGCGGCGTACCGAAATTTGCTTGGCTTCGCGGATAAGATCGTCCACGGCGCGAAGCCGAATTTCGTCGGAGCTGTGACGGACGTCAAGTGTCAGCCGCGCTTCACCTGCGATCACGTTCACCGCTCCCGGCGTCGCTTCAATTGTTCCCACCGTTGCTACAAGACCTGCGGTCTGTTGCGCTATACGCTCCACCGTGCCGATCCAATCCGCCGCGCACGCTATCGCATCGCAGCGAAGACGCATCGGGGTTGTGCCGGCGTGATTGGCGCGGCCTACAAATGTGACTTCCAACCTGCTTTGCCCGGCGATCGCTTCAACCACGCCGAGCGGCAAATTCAGTTCTTCCAGAACTGGACCTTGTTCAATGTGAAATTCAAGGTAACCCAGCGTATCTCTTTTCAACTTGGCCTGCGGGACCTCCTCAGGATTCAACCCAAATTCTACGATCACCTGTCGCACCGAGATGCCTCGCGCATCGCGAATGCCGAGGAGCGCTTCGTCCAATCTGCCGACCAGCGCGCGGCTGCCAAGGAACGGAGTCCCGAAGCGTACGCCTTCCTCTTCCGAAAAGCCAACCACCTCGATGCCAAATGGAAACCGCAGCCCGCGCAACTCCTCCAACAAAGAAATGGCAAGCACAACTCCGAGAATGCCGTCATATGCTCCCGCGTTAGGAATTGTATCCAGGTGCGAACCGATCAAAAGGCGCGGAGCATTTGGCTGCGAGGCGGGATATACTCCACGGAAATTTCCGGCCGCGTCGATGTGCACCTGCGCGCCGAGCGGTTCCATCCATCGCGCAATTTCCTGGTGGCAGTCATGCATGGGGTGCGATAAGAAAGTTCGCCGTGTGCCGCCGCTATCTTCGGAAAAAGAGGCGAGCTTCACGCATCGATCAATCGCTTGCGCGGCGCGAGTTGTGAGCTCCGTTGTTTGCACGTATTTCAGACTTGCCGATGAGAGCCGAACGTAACGATCAAGACTCCCGTATGATTTTGGCCGCCGCCCAGCCAAGAAGCACGAGAGCAACCAGAATCTCCCACGCATACCTGTTCCCGTAAGTTGCGACCGGAAAATGATTGCTGATCATCATAAAAACAACCGGAACCGCCATAAAAGTATTGTGTTTGGATCGCAATTTTGCTTGGGCACCAAGCGAGGAATCGAATTTTTCTCCGGCCGCTGCGACCGCGATCATTTTTCGCTGAGAGGGAAGGATGCGAAACCAAACATTCGCGGTCATGATGGTTCCGAGCACCGCTCCGATGTGAATGTAGGCTGCGCGGCCGCTGAACACGTGCGTTAATCCCCATGCGAGTGCGGCGATCATCAGCAGTGAGAATGAGGCGAACCCGGCTTCTGACCGACCAAGTGGGGAGCGCAGCGCAATGTCGTAGACGATCCATCCCCCAGCAAGCACTGCAAGTCCAATCGCAATTCCGCGCAGCTGGGAAATTTCGGCAATGTCTGGATCGATCAAGCCGCTACTGGAATAGTAGACGAGAAAAAGTAGCACCACGCCGCTTAACCAGGTCATTAAGGCTTCCCACCGAAACCAATTGACCTGTTCGGGCCCGACTGTCAGCCATTTCTGACGATTGACAGTATAAAAACCGCCGCTGTGAACCATCCATACAGAGGGGGTTGTGCTAGAGGTTGCACTCTTCGCGAGCTTATTAAATCGTCCGTCCAACCAAGTGAAATAGTAGGTTTGACCAACCCACATGATCGCCGCGAAAACGTGGAACCAGCGCACCAACAGGTTGAGCCATTCGCGGATCGATGATGTCACTTACGTTCTCCGTTCTGAAAAAACTCGCCCTTTAGGTTCCGCGGTACGTCGTATATCCGTTCGGGCTTAACAGTAAAGGAATGTGCAAGTTCGACTCGCCGTCTTTTACCTGAAAAGCGACCTCCACAACCGGATACAGCGTTTCCATTTTCTGCAATTCGAAGTAACGCCCGCTGTCAAAAACCAGGCGATAAATTCCTGCCGAAAGATCATTGCCTTCCGGCAGCAACTGAACGCAGCGGCCGTCGTGATCGGATTTCGCCGAAGTCAATAAATGCCACGCTCCGCCACTGCTCTGCTTTTCCAGACGCACGGGTACATCCGCGGCCGGCTTGCCATGCACCAGATCTAAAATGTGAGTCGAAATGCGTTTCATCCTTGCAGCCACTTTCGCAGGCGAATTTCCGTAATCTGCCGCTGTTGCTCCGCGGCTTCATGCAACTCGGTCTCTGCGTCATTACTAAGACGATGTTGAAGAATATTCAGAATCTCAGTCGCGGATTTTCCAGTCGCGCACACAATGAAGATGCGATTGAAACGCCGCTCATATTCCCGATTCGCATCCGCCAGAGCCTTCTTTACGGAAAGACTGTCGTCGCTAACATTTTCCTGCTCCTGTGCCGACCAAGCTACGGACTGAGGCGACGCGTGTACGGCCTGCGATTCCCCGATCCGCGGATGACTTTGAAACGCTTCCGTCCAGTCTTGTGGCGCCAAACTGCGACACACTTCGTTCGAGGCAGCTAAGAGCGAATCTTCATTTGAGATTGGCCTTCTTGCCGACATTTTCTGTGCCCAGGCCGTCGATCCGCAGCAGGGCAGAATTGCGCTATTGGCTTTCTCGATCGGCAGACGATTCCATTGTTCAAGAGCGTTGTTGCTGCCGGTATCTTGCGCACCCGGTCGCTCTGATCCGAGACGATTTAGAAATTCAACCACTAGATTGCCGGCGACGGTGGTGCGATATCGCGCGTTCGATCGAATATCGTCAATCGGGTGAATCTCAGCCATCGCAGTCTTTCTCGCCAAGGGAAGCGACGCGGAATCGATCGACCGCCCCGTCATATTTTTCTCCGTCTCCCTCAGGCGCAACGGAACAGGCGCAACACTTCCAAGCGCAATGCGAATATCTTTTACTATTCCGCCCACCACCAAGCCCAGGGCCGCGATGCATACTTTGGAAATTGCCTGCGCATTGCGCACCCCGACTTTGTGGCTGTAGCTTATATAACTCGCGTGACGGCGAGGCAGACAAACAGTTTGTATCAGTTCGTCCGGCGCGAGAAGAGTCTTCTTATAGCCGGTGTGAAAAGTAACGTAAGGCAGCCGGCGCTCTCCCCGAGCCGATACCAGTATCAGTTCGGCTTCATACGCCAGCAGTGCGGGCAATGAATCGGCCGCCGGCGAGGCGTTCACGATGTTTCCCCCAATCGTTCCCCGATTCTGATTTGCAATTCCACCCGTCCATCGAGCCGCAGCAGCCAGGAGCGGGAACTCAGATGCAACGATCCGATGCTGGCGAAGGTCCGTGTACGTGCATCCCGCACCAATTCGAACCTCATCAACGGTCGCTTCAATGCGGCGTAGTTCGGAAAGATTCCAAATGCTGACCAGCTTTCGCGCCCGCAGATTTCCTGCCGCATACTGCACCATCACGTCGGTGCCGCCCGCAATCGGAAGCCAGACGCCAGGTTCGCTAGCCATCAGCGCAACCGTCGCATGCAGGCTGCCGGGCGCGACCATTTCGTAATCGGAAGGATTCGCCCTCATGCGCTGTTCCTGCGGTGCGCCGCCTCTACGACAGCATCAATAATCTGGTTGTATCCTGTGCAGCGGCATAAATTGCCGGCAAGACCTTCCCGGATCTCGTCCACCGTGGGCTGAGGATTTCTATCGAGCAATTGCACGGCTGCCAGAATCATCCCGGGAGTGCAGATTCCGCATTGCGCACCGCCATAATCGAGAAAAGTTTGCTGCAATACATGCATTGAATCTTTTGCCGCAAGACCTTCGATGGTCACAATGTTCGCACTCTGCGCTTGCAAGGTCGGTATAAGGCAGCTATTCACCAGTACACCGTTCATCAACACCGAGCACGAGCCGCACTCGCCTTCGCCACAGCCTTCTTTCGCTCCGGTTAATCCGAGTTGCAGTCGCAGCACGTCGAGCAGGCGTTCCATCGGATACGCACGCAACGTTTTCGGCTCACCGTTCACGGTGAATGAAATCTCGATTTTGCCGTGGCCTGCCCGAGAGTTGCTCATCCTCCCTCAACTCCGGAAACGGCGTTGTTTTCTTCCGAGGCTGCGAGGCCATCCATAATATCTTCCGGAAGCAAAGGAATCGAATCGAAGGGAACGCCGACCGCATCTTCCACCGCATTCAGAATTGCCGGTGCGGGGCCGTCCATAGGAAGCTCACCAATGCCTTTGGCGCCATATGCTCCGTGGGCATTTCCCAACTCCTCGAAGAACACTCGAATGGGCGGCAGATCGCTCGAAGTCGGCATAATGTAATTCGTCATCTGGCCGTTCTGCATGCGTCCCTGCTGCCAAACTACTTTTTCGTAAAGGCTGAACCCGATGCCCTGCGCGACCCCGCCGATGATTTGTCCTTTCGCCAGAAGCGGGTGCAGCACTTTACCTACTTCCTGCAGCGCTACGAAATCCTTCACCGCCACGCTGTAGGTCGTAATATCAACTTCGACTTCCGCGATGTAAACAGCCCAGGCAAAGGCGGCGTAGGCTTCGCCTCGATATTTCTCATCGTCCCAGAAAATGTCGCCGGGCGGGTCATACCGCGACCAGCAACGCAATTGGCCGTGGGTTGAAACATACTGCTTGCAAGCTGCTCGAAAGTCGTCTGCAGAGTAGCCTTCATGCAGCAGCTTAGAAGAAATGAGAGTCTGTGCGACGCCCAGCGCGGCCGAGTGCACCAATTTGCCGACGACCATAGCCGTGCGCGACGCAACCGTGGGCCCGCTGTTGGGAACTTCCAGTGTGTCTGGCTGCGCCATGGTCACGCTCTCATAGGGCAACCGGAGAGCCTCGGCCGCGATCTGGCTTAGCACCGTGTTCGTTCCCTGGCCAAACTCAGTGCTTGAGACCAGCACCCGAACATTTCCATCTGCGCAACCTTCCACTCCTACAACAGAACTTAGATAGCGCTCGCCCGATCCAGTGAATCCTGCCCCATGCAGAAACGATGCAATACCAATGCCTTTTCTTGTAGTGCCGAGACGATTCCTACTTGCAGACTGCTTCTTCTTCGCCGTGTAGTCGGAGATCTCCAGGGCGCGGTCGAGTAATTTTCCCAGATCAATCGGTTCGCGCACTACCTGTTCGGTAGTTGTGGTTTGCCCCGGATGCAAAAAATTCCGCTTCCGAATTTCCACGGGTGAAAGCCCCACCGTGCGCGCGATCCGATCCATGTGGCGTTCCATGGCAAACAGACTTTGCGGCGCCCCGAATCCACGAAAGGCACCATGCGGCGGCGCGTTGGTAGCGACCGCCTTGGCGCGAATTTGAATGCTTGGCCAATAATAAGGTCCGCCGGCGTGAATGGCGCCGCGCGAAAGAACTACGGTTGACAGGGTGAGATATGCTCCGCCGTCAATCGTGAAATCGATTTCACCTCCCAGAATCTTTCCATCCTTGCTGACTGCGGTGCGATGGCGGGTGCGGGAAGGATGGCGCTTCGTCGTCGCCGCCATATCTTCCATGCGATCATAAATAATCTTCACCGGCTTTCTGGCCTTCATTGCCAGCAGCGACGCATGCGCCGCAATCATCGACGGATATTCTTCCTTGCCTCCGAACGCGCCGCCCGTTTCCATCTGCACGACTCGAACTTTTTCCGCCGGCAGGTTGGCGAGAGCCATGAGCGCTTTGTGAATGTAGTACGGGCATTGCAAAGAGCCCCACACGGTGATCCCCGTCGATTCATCAAATGCCGCGATCATCCCGTTCGGTTCGATGTAGAGCTGCTCCTGCGCGCCCGTCGAATATTCGCCTTCCACAATGTAGTCGGCTTTCTCCCAGATTCCCTCGACATTGCCTTTCTGGATTCGATAGGTTTTGAAAATATTGTCGTCGCCCCAGATCACCTCGGTGCAACGCTCGCTTTCTTCAATCGTGAAGATCGCGGGCAAAGGCTCGTATTCAATCGAAACCGCCTTCACCGCCTGAGGCAAAAGATGGCGGTCCGGGTGCGCCAACAATAAGATTGGTTCCTCGGGGTGATTGACGAACTCACTCGCGAGGCAGGGTTGATCATCACCGATCAGCGCAATGCAATTCTTTCCCGGTATATCCTTGGCGGAGACGATCGCAAATTCGTCCCATGGGATGCCGTTAGCGAAACTGATGTGCTTGATGCGGCCGCGCGGAATTTGGCTGCGAACTGTTGCTCCGAAAAGCATGTCGGGCAGAACCATGTCGTCCACGTACTGCGACCGGCCGGTCACCTTGTCGCGCCCTTCTTTGCGAGGAACCGAATTTCCGATGATGCGATCAGTTGTCATTGCAGAGTTTCTAGATCTTTAGCCCGCACGCGAGTCGGCCTGAGAGCTGCGGATGGGATAGTGTATGACAGAAGGATTCACAATGCAGCGGCAAGTATTGGCAGGGAAGATAGAAAAAGTTTATGACCCGGATCGAGAGATTGAGTTCGCGCCGAACTCCCGCCCCGCCGGTTCGCCGGGGAAGTTTCCATTCGAGAATACCGAATTGCCACGCAAATAAGTTGCCTCGACCACTCCGCGCAGCCTTTCTCCGAGGTAGGGCGAAACGGGATGCCGGTAATGCAAGTCTTCTTCCCGCAGCAAAAATTCCCGGTCGGGGTCGAATACGACGAAGTCGGCATCCCATCCCGTTGCAATGCGGCCCTTGCGACCGCCGCAACCGGCCAGCCGAGCGGGACCCGCGGACATCCACTGCGCCAGATCGAGCAACGAGAAACCACGCTGGCTGGCTTCGGTCCACATCACAGGCAGCGCCACGGAAAGACTAGCAATCCCGCCCCATGCGGCCTGAAAATTTCCTTGGGAAAGCAGCTTCAAGGTTGGCGGGCAGGGTGAATGGTCGGTTACCACCATGTCAAGAGTTCCATCCCGCAGTCCATCCCACAATTTGTTGCAATTCTCGCGGCTGCGAACTGGCGGCGCACATTTATGCAGCGTAGCCCGATCGGGAATGGTTTCAGCGAAAAGATGCAAGTAGTGTGGACAGGTTTCTACCGTCAGCGCAAGTCCTTCTGCGCGGGCCGCTCGAAGCACCGGAAGCGCACGACTGGCCGAAAGATGGACGATGTGCAGGTGAAATCCGTATTCGCGACACAAGGAAATCATCAACTGAATCGCGTCGAGTTCCGCCTCTTCGGGACGCGATTGCAAATAAGTTGCGTAGCGGCTCCAATCGGCGCCCGCTAATGCGCTTGTCGCGCGGTTGATTGCGTCCGGAAGTTCCGCGTGCACCAACAGCGGCAGCCCTGTTTGCGCAACGTGAGGTAATGCCAATCGCAATTGCTCTTCCGTCACCATGGTGAAACCATCGATGCCGGGATTGATCAGAAAGCATTTAAATCCCGGCACTCCTGCGGCGGCGAGCGCTTCAATGTCATTCTGATTGTCATGCACTACGCCGCCCCAGGCTGCCCAGTCCACGCGACACCGGCCTTGCGCGGCCGCGCGTTTGGCCCTAAGCGCGGCAGGCGAGGTTGTCGCAGGAAGGCAGTTCAAGGGCATATCGACGAGCATGGTATAGCCGCCGGCGGCCGCGGCACGCGTCGCTGTCTCGAAACCTTCCCACTCGGAGCGCCCAGGATCGTTTATGTGAACATGCGAATCGACGAGCCCGGGAAGAATCGCGGCATTGCCGAAGTCAGTAATTTTGTAGCCATCGGGTACTTCATCGGAAGAAACCACAGCCTCGACGCGTTCGCCTTCGACAAGGATAGCCGCCGGACGAATTCCCTCCGGCGTGACCACTCGTTGAGCGCGAAAGGCTTGCCGATTCAAAACGTCATGCTCCTTGAGATTGTCGGCTGCAACAAATCGTTCCCCCACCACATGCGCAATCGCGCGAGAAAGAGCATTTTACGAGATTCTGTATCCCGGCTTATACTCGCTTCCGAGCGAAGCGGCCGCGAAAGCAAGTCCATGTCGACTGATTGTAGGTCGCCGATTCCGCATTGATAAGTTCAAGAATAGAGCGAACACATGGACAATTCTTTCATGGCGCGGGCCATCCAGCTGTCAATCGAAAATGTGAATTCAGGCCGTGGCGGCCCCTTTGGCGCGGTTGTTGTAAGAGACGGCGCTATCATCGGCGAGGCCGCTAATCAGGTCACCTTGACCAACGATCCCACCGCGCACGCGGAGGTGCTCGCCATTCGTGCCGCCTGCCAAAAGCTTGGCTCTTTCGATTTAGAAGGCTGCGAGATCTACACTTCGTGTGAGCCCTGTCCGATGTGTCTGGGAGCCATCTACTGGGCTCGCTTGGCGCGTATCTACTTCGCGAATCTCGATGAGGACGCTTCCAAAATCGGCTTTGACGATTCTCTGATCTATCGGGAGATCGCCCAACCGCATTCGAAGCGCAAGATTCCGATGATTCAGATGATGCGCGAAGAAGCGCTGGGGGCGTTTCGCGCTTGGGAAAATAAGCCTAACAAGATCGAGTATTAAATTCGCAGCAGCGGCCGAGCGAACGAAGTTATTTTTCAAACTCATCCTTGCACGCGCGAGGATGCTCTTATCGCAGCTTCAACTCGCTGTAGTGGTTGAAATTCGACAACTTGAGCTCGTCGTTCCCCGGCAGATAGAAACCAAACTTTCCAGAAGCCACGCTGCCACCGGTTGGAGTCCAGGAGTCCAGCGCCCCCCAGCCATTTCCTTGTTGGATTTGGTGTACGATCCGATTTCCTGTAACCACGATCTGGAAAGTCCGCGCTTTTTTCTTGTCGGTTTTGATCGCTAGTTTGGCTTCTTCCGTTTTATTTCCGTCGCGAACCGTGCTGCGAACGAAAGAATTATCGTCCATCTGGAACAGCTCATAGTTGCGGTCATCCGTGTAGTTGAATACCCACTGAAGAACCTTCCCTTTGTCGAGAATGGCGCTGAATTGAAACGTTCCGATTGTGGAAGCAGCGTTATTCAGCACGAAGCCGCCGCCGCGATGCACGAACCAGCCTTGATTGGCCTTCCAGCCTGAGGGATCGGCGAAATCCTGCATTCCGCTGGGAGCAAGTGAAAGAGGGCCAATCGTATGTTCACCGGTAGTCACTTCCAGCGGCGCGGAGCGCGGGAAGTTTCCTATGCGAGCGGTGAGTTGATAGCTGCCGGGCGCCACAACCACCGGCGTGCCACTGCTCACGCTGATCGGAGATCCCCCCTCTTTTTCGAGAGTTACCACCGCATCCGACGGCGAGAAGGTAATCTTTAACTGGCCCATCGCCGCTTCCATGGCCACATCTGCGGCGCTAAGCGAAACCGCTGAACCGGCAGCGAAACGCTTGTGCAATATCTTCGGGTTGAAGCGATCCCGGCGCAGTTCTATCGCATGGTCCCCAGGCGCGACGGTCGGATAACGAAACTTGCCATCGCCTTGCAGCGTTCCCAGAAGCACTCCATCCAGCAGCACTGAGGTTCCAGCTGCTCCGCCATCAATGGAAAGAGAAGCGGCATGCACGATTGGTGTGAGCGCGAAATTAACCCGCGCGATATCCCCTTTGCGGATTCCCGCTTGCTGTTCCGGTGTGGTTTGGAATCCGTTCTTCGCTACGCGAACGGAATAGTTCTTGGGCGCCAGGTTAGAAATTCGCATCTGCCCGCCCTTGGTAACTCCTTTTTGCAACTGATTGTTCAGATAAACCTGCACTCCATCTTCACCCGTGGTAACGAGCAGACTCCCGATGTCTTGATCGGATACCAGGAACGTCGTAAGCGCGGGAGCAGTCCCTACATCAGCGGCCACAGTGTGCCGATCACTGCCGTGGGTCAAAATCAATTGGTGCTGACCCGCCTGAACATTAGGAATATCGACTCCGCCCTCGCCAATCTCCACGTCGGGCTGGTTGTCGATCGAGACTTTTGCATGAGGCTCGCTGTAGTAGACGTGCAGGTGATCTCCTGCGTTGCTGATTACGACTGCGTGCACGCCTTTAGCCTTGAGCGGACCACTCACTGAAGGTGCAGCGCCGCCGTCCGCGGTGAAGGTAAAAGCAGCTTCCGCCTTTGGACCGGAAAATTTTAGAGTATGCGGTCCCGGGGTGAGATCGTTCGTCGTCCACTGCCCGCCATCGAGATCGACCGCCGGCTGATCGTCAAGCGAAACTGTGCCAGCGCCCATGTCCGCCATTAACTTTACGGCCGGCACCGCAGGCCGCAACGTCATGTCTAAACGATTATCCGCTCCTGCACGGGCTTCAAAGGTGCTGTTTACGGCCTGATATCCATCCAACTGCGCATCGATCTGGTAGGAACCGAATGGCAAATTCAGGTCGAGATCAGAAACTCCGCGAACTTCGTTGTTGATGCGAATCGTAGCTCCCGCCGGCGAAGTGTGGATGTGAACCGGCATCGAAGCCACGACCGGCGGTACGGGCCGATGATGAATCACCTTCACCAGCACTAAGGCCGTAACCAGCAACAGCAGCAAAACACTCCCGGCCACCGCAATTATTTTCTTGTTCTTGTTATCGAGGGTGTTCGGCAGTGAGCGTACTCGGACTAAGAGCGGAGACACGCTGGGCAATGAACTCCATCGTGCTGCGACCGAACTGCGAAGGTTCGAAAGAAATTGGGACGGGGCCGGATGTGGAGCAGTATTACTCTGCGCGAGTAACGGTGCCGGCTCCGACTCAACTTCCAGCGCCTGAAGAGATCGCGCGGAAGGCTTTTTCGGATTAAGAGCCTGGGGTTGGGGCTCGGGCTTCCTGGCGATAGCGCCGGGAGAGAAAAGCAGTGTTGCACTGGGAACACTCTGGGAGACGCCGCTTACGGAACTCGGGGATTTTGGCGCACCGGTGACCGTAGGCTTTGCCAGCTGCTCAATGCTGTTGGCCAATGATCGAAATTCCCCATCCCCGGTATAGCCTGCAGCCAGAAGTTTCGCCCGCTCCGCATAGGAACGCAGGGTTGCGAGATCACTCGCCTTTTCGGCTTCCCGCTTCAAGCCTCGCAGTTCCTCAAGGGCGCGGCCACGCGCCTTTACACGTTCGGCCTCCGCCATTTCGCTTTGCAGATTCTCGCGCGTCTGGAGCAATCGCTTCTCATTCGGATAAGTAGCGAGAGCTTGTTCGATTTGTGCCAGAGCGCCCGCAAAGTCTCCTGCCGATCGCAGCCGCCGCGCTTGCGAAAAACATTCGTTCACCAGATGGTCGCGTTTCCGATCGAGAATCACGGTTTGCAGATTCCTGGCGAGCGGATGTCCAGGGTTGAGCTCGAATGCCTGCTGAATCAGCTCTTCCGCAGCCTGCCAATCATTCTCCACAAATTGCTGCGCGCGCTCGATCAGAGTATTGAATAGAACGCTGCGCGGAACTGGATTCTTTTCGTCGAGCCCATGCGCCTGCCGAAGAAGCTGAACTCCTTCAGCGAAATGATCTTGCGCGCACATTTGTTGCCCTTCCGTCATTAGCCGCTGCACTTCCGTCGCCTGCTGCAGACTTGCCTCGGCAACTCTCTTCAGTTCGGCTAACTCGGCGTCGTTAGGAAATTCCGGCTCCGCTTGCTGCAGCAATTCCAAAGCTCGCGCGTAGGAAGCGGATTTCAGGCAGGCTTCGATCTGCTCGGCGAAACGAGCTTTAGCCTCGATTCGCGATTGATTCTCGCGCCGTTTTTCAAGACGCTCGATCTCAAAACTCAACCCGGGATAGCGGTTGTAAATCGTGCGCAGAATTTCCCAATCGCCAAGCGCGTCGCCAAATTGCCCTTGTTCCTCGTGGAAGTGAGCGCGAGCCACGATGGAGTTCACCAGATCGCGCTTATCCTCTACGAGACGCAGCGCACGCTGGAAGTGAGTCTCCTCTGGGTAAGCCTTCAGCGCCTCTTTCAAAATGCCAACCCGCGTATCGAGATCGGGTTCACCCTCCACCTTCCGATCCACGGTCGCGATGAAAGCCGAGAGTTCCTGTCTCTTCTGTTCCTCAAGATCGAATTTCAGCGCTTGAAAAAGCGCGTTATTCGGATATTTCCCCATCCAGGTATCGCAGAGCTGCAGTGCCGCACCCAGGTTACCCTCGGCGCGATGCTTGCACATTTCCGCGTAGGCGTTGTTCAGAGCATCGTGTTCCGAGCGAACCTGGTCGTAAAGATTCTGATAGCTGGTCCGTTCCGGACTAGAAGAATCCGGCGCTCGCCGGTCCAATTCCAGCACCAGCGCCAGCTTGGTTAAAGCCTGGCTGATTTCTCCCTGCTGCCAGGCGTCCATCGCGGCATGGTGCAGCTGCTTTTTTTCCTGACGCAGCCGGTTGTATTCCTGTTCCTGGCGGTCGACCTCACCCAGCAACTGCATGGCGCGCGCTTCGGTCGGCTTCAACTGAAGCACATTCTGCAAACCTTCGCGGGCATGAAGATACGCGTGGTTATCGATATGCTGCTGCGCCAGGCGATACCAGTTCTCGATCTGGCGCTCGCTGCGGCGGCTTTCAATTTTGCTCTTGAGCCCCATCGCAGCCGCGTTACCCGGCTCCAACTGCAGAATCTCTTGAATTTTCTGCAGCGCCAGCGGGTCTTCATCTTCCTCGAAGCGCGCCTTGGCGCTGCTCAGAAGTTGGGCAACAGTTTTCTGACGGACCGAGCGGTCCAGTTGGCGCCGCAACAGGGAAATCGAGTTATCAATGTGGCCCTCCGCTTCCAATCCCGAGAGAAGCTCTCCAGCGTACTGATAATCTCCTTCTTCTAAGGCTTTGGTAGCGCGTTCCAGGCGCGGGCGCAGTTGAGCGGCGTCAAAAAACTCGATCGGCTCATTCCGCAGCGCCTTGTTGAGGCTTTCGCCAAAATCGCGCGCGTTAGCGAAGCGGTGCCATGGCTGCTTCGCCATCCCCTTATGAATTACCCGGCTGACTGATTCATTCACCTCCGCATTCAGTTCCGAGGCAGGAGGCGGAATCTGATTCCGAATGGCATCGACAATCTCTTCTTCGTTAGCCCGGCGGAAAGGATGCCTTCCGGTCAGCGCTTCGTAGCAGAGCACGCTGAGAGAGAACAGATCCGAAAGTCCGGATAATGGCTTGCCCTCGATCTGCTCCGGTGACATGTACAGCAGAGTGCCCTTCAAGCCCACAGTCGTGTGCACATTGGTCATGTGCGCCACGCCGAAATCGATAATCTTTACCGAGTCATCTTCCATTACGAAAATGTTGCTCGGCTTCAAGTCGCGGTGCACCAGGCCGCGCTCGTGGGCCGCTTGTAATCCCCTGCAAACTTGAGACATCATTCCGATCGTGCGTTGCGTCGTCAGGCGATGACGAGCGGTGCGGATCAAAGTGTCGAGGGTTGTGCCCGGTAACAAGGGCATGACAAAGTAAGGTTTTTTCTGGCCGTTCTCCTCGAACTCTCCAATGTCAAAAATCTCGACGATATTGGGATGGCTCATCGACGCCAGCACGTCGGATTCTTTGTAGAACAGTTGCAGGGAGTTGGACTCGGGCGCGTCGCGCAAAGTCTTGAGCGCGACATCGCGGCGAATAACAGTGTCATAAGCGCGATAGACCAGGCCCATACCGCCTTGGCCCAACACATCCTTGACATCGTAACGGCCCGCTAATTTCTGCGGCAGAACATGGGCAACCATCATTACCTCTTCGCAAAGGCAGGAGTTCTAAACGAAGCTGTGGGGGGATGTGCTGCGCTGCGGCGTTGAGGCGACCGGGGAGTCTTCAAGGCCAGTATTCCGCGGAACAGGCACGGTCGCCAATCTTACCTTAGAAAACTGGTAATTTGAACCGTAAAATAATCCTTTTAAAATCATTGGGATGCGAGGCAATCCTTGCGGGTCGCCATGAGAAATTGCACATCTTCACTTGCGGCGTTCGCAGTCCGGAACCTGATGGGGCATCGTTCGCGCTTGCGCTGCGTAAATTTGTTCTTGAGCTTCCAGGCCGGGAAATTCCTTATCATTTTTCCGACCACAAGCGGAAGCCGCCGAGAAATGCATTTGCATTTGAACCTAACAGTGTTTTCGGCGGAAGAGTTTTAATTTTCTTTGCGTTCCCGCCTCCCAGCACGACGTAGTCAGCACTCATAGCCGCTTGAAGTTCTGTAACAATATCATTCACATGTTTGCGCCACTTCTTTTTCCCGGAATGCTTCAGCCCTCGCAGCCCAAGGTAATCTTCGTAGGTTTTTCCGTTCTTGTAAGGAAGATGCGCAAGTTCCATCGGCTCAACAATGCCGTCCACGATCATCGCCGACCCCAGCCCCGTACCTAACCCGAGAAAAAGCATCCGCCCGCCTTTGTACGAACCGAGGGCCTGCATGGCGGCGTCATTGATAAGCTTCACGGGACAACCCAACGCTTTTTCGTAATCGAACCCCACCCAACCCTTGCCCAGATTGTAAGGTTCATGGATCGGCTTGCCGTGGACGACAGGCGCGGGATAGCCAATCGCAGCCACGTCATACGACCAATCTTTTGCCGCCGTCTTCACCCACGTGCACATCCTTTGAGCGGTCATCTTGCATCCTGAAGCAACTTTCCTCGGAATCTTCTGGCCGCTGGCCAGAATTTTTATATGAGTTCCACCAACATCGATTACAAGAACTTTACGTTTCATTCACCCTCCGCACTGGAACATCAGTCTTCTCCCTTGATCCATGATACGTCGCATCCCCCCACGACCGTGGCCGTTCCGATGCTAAGTGGTGTCTAAACCGTAGGGAGAGCAGTTTATAATTTGCCCATCCCAAACGTTAGTTCGATCTCGGTGAAACGCGTCTTGACCGGCCGCGCACATCTGTCGCGATGTGTTGCGACTCCATCGCACGTTGTTTCTGTTACTCGTTCTCGCAAGCACAGCAGCGGCGGCGGACTGGAGCGAGCCCGAGCAGCAGCTTGCGCGCAAAATCGTGGCGGTCACTGGACCTGGCGCCGTGGCGCTGACGGTGAACAGCCGTTCCTCCCTCGGCAAGCGCGATAACGAGGTGATTCAAAACGGACTGCGCCTCGAACTCGAAGTCCTTGGCATCCGCTTCGTGACCGCCGAACAGGCGGCAGCAACCGTTGCCATTTCTCTGTCCGAAAATTCCACGTCCTACGTGTGGGTGGCGCAGATTCGCCAAGGCGCAGGCGAGCCCGTCGTCGTGATGGTTTCCACGCCGCGGCCGGCGGGCACAATGGTCGCCCATGAATCCGTTCCGCTTACGTTGCGCAAGATTTTATTGTGGACGCAAAGTACTCGTATTCTCGATGTTGCCGCGCTCGACGACAATGCGACGCCAAGCCGCATCGCGGTATTAGACGCGGAAAAGGTCTCGTTCTATCGATCGCAGGGAGGGAATTGGCAGCCGGAACAAACATTGGAAATCTCTCACGCGCGACCCTGGCCGCGAGACTTGCGGGGAAGACTGATTCTTGGCAAAGATCATGCGCTGAGTGTTTATTTGCCAGGTGTTGTCTGTCGAAGCCTTGCAGCCGCGGCTTCAACGTTAAACTGTCGCGAGACGGACGATCCCTGGCCGCTTGTACCTGCAGCATTGAATGGCGGCACTGGCTCCGCTTTTCAACCATCCTCCTCGCCGGCAATTCCACCCGTCGGAGCTTTCTACGCTTCAACGCGAAACTTCTTTACCGGCGTCTTGACTCCCGGGATAGGAAAGTTCACGAGCGTTTCAAAGTTTTATTCGGCTGCGTTTCTGCCGCGCGATAAATATGTTTTATGGCTTTTCGCTGCGACGGATGGTTCGGTGCACATGGTCGACGGCGTCAGCGACCAGACCGCCAGGCTTGACTGGGGAAGCGACATAACAACCGTGAATAGCGCTTGTGGCGCGGGTTGGCAAGTGCTAGCCACCAGTCCTACTACGAACTCGGAGGAACAAACTGGGGATGCAATGCGCGCATACGAATTCCCCGATCGCGATCCCATTGCGGTGAGTCGCGCGCTTGATTTTCCCGGTGCAATCACCGCCCTGTGGACTGAAGCAAAAGGCGATACGGCGATTGCAGTACTGAAGAATCGAGAGACAGAAAATTATGAGGCGTATCGAGTGGCGGTGGCTTGCAGTCCGTAGTTGGATCATCGTGCTTGTAGTTGCCGCGGCACAGCTCGCGAGCGCAGAAACGCGGCCGCGGTATGGAGGCGTACTGCACATTGCTATGCGCGCAGCGCCCGCCTCGCTCGATCCAGCCGGCGAATTGCTCGACAATGCCGCTCCCGATGGTTTCGGCCGACGCAGTTTGGCCATGCTGATATTCGATACGCTCGTGACTACCGACGAAAACGGGCGTATTCAGGCCTCACTAGCAACGACCTGGCGGGTGTTGCCCGGAAGTCAGCGTTGGCAAATGGAAATTGGCCGCGGCGTAACTTTTCACGACGGCTCGCCACTTACCGCCGAAGCGGTTGCCTCGTCTCTGCGCGTCGCCAATCCATCATGGAATGTCTCAGCGGATGGCGATTCGGTAACAATTGAGTGGAGCAACTCCAGCCCTGATCTTTTGCAGGAACTGGCGTTGCCCCGAAATGCAATCGTGAAGCGGACTTCTGACGGCCATCCAAGCGGAACTGGCCCATTTCAAATTGTCGACTGGCAGCCGGGGAAGAAATTGGCTTTAGCTGCTGACGAGACTTGCTGGCGCGGCCGTCCATTTTTAGACGCCATCGAAATTGAAATGGGAAGAACTTTTCGCGATCAAATGACTGAACTGGAATTAGGCAAGGCGGATTTGGTGGAAGTGGCTCCCGAGCAGGCTCACCGCGCTCCGCCGAAAGGACGCAGCCTGTCGAGTTCGATGCCGGTTGAGCTGTTAGCGCTTTTTTTCGCGCGTGATCCGGCCTCCTCAGAAGAGAAATTTGTTCGTCAGGCATTGGCGCTGAGTGTCGAGCGCGGCTCCATCCGGAGGGTATTGTTGCAGGGAGCGGGACAGCCCGCCGCTAGCATCCTTCCGGATTGGATGAGTGGATACGCATTCGTATTCTCAACTGATGCCGACTTACCCCGAGCTCGCCAGGCGTTCACGCAAGTTCGCCGCATCCCAACCTGGACTCTCGCATACGATGCTACCGACCCGCTGGAACGTTTGCTGGCAGAGCGCATCGCTCTGAACGCGAAAGATGCCGGACTGTCGCTGCAACCCACGTCATCGACTACAGCTGATTTGCGCTTGACGCAAATTCCGTTGACAACGCCCGATCCGTGGCGGGCGCTGGAAAATGTGGCCTCTATGACGGGTGTGCCTCTTGGCAAAAGCCAAGGTACGGTGGAAGATCTTTATACGTCAGAAACCGCGTTGCTGGCGGTGCAGCGCATCATCCCCTTATTCCATTTGCCGGTATCGTACGCTGCCGCAACTACGGTTAAGAATTGGACGCTGCGGCCTGACGGAACGTGGACTGTCGCCGACGCATGGCTACAGGATGCAAAACAATAGCCATGACTTTTCGCCGCAAACTCTTGGCTGTCTTCGCGCTGACTGTCTTTCTGTCAGTCGGAGCCGTTGCTTGGCTGGTTCTGGCGTTAGCGCGCAATGCATTCGAACGCGCCGAAAACCTGCGAACCGCTGCGCTGGTCACACAATTTCAAAAAGAGTTCGAGCGCCGGGGAGAGGACGTAGCGCGGCGCGTCGAGGCCATCGCCGCTTCCGATCCAGTCAACCGAATGGCAGCCGCGCTCAACGGGTCGTCCGCCGATTCAGCGGAATATTTTGAACTTGCAAGATCGATGGCGGACAGTCATCAACTCGATTTTCTCGAATTTCTCGATGAGCACGGCACCATTATTTCTTCCGCACAATCGCCCGCAGAGTTTGGCTATCCCGACGACAGCTTCGAGAGTCTCTCCGCTTTGAACGGGCAGAACGCATTTTTGAGGCGCGAAGAATTGCAAGACTCTATCGCGTTGGGACTGTTTGCTGTGCGAGCAAATAGCACCAGCGAGCATTCCGTGTATGTGGTCGGAGGCCGGCGTCTCGATAATAATTTCCTCTCAGCACTGGAACTTCCAGCGGACATACGCGTCGAGCTTTACCAGAATTCCAGCCAGCATTTTTCTGCTGCTGCGCTTCTCGACCCGTTTGCGCCGAGTTCCCAGGCCCGCTCCGCAGAAAAACTCGAGCCTCTGATCGATTCTGTGCTGCGCCGCAATCAGGAAACGACTGGCGTGGTGCACTGGTCCTCCGATGAGGCGGATGATGAGGTGGTTCATGCGATTCCGCTGCGAGGCTCAGAAAAGGGAAGTCCTTTGCTGGCGGTTCTTCTGGTCGAAAATTCGCGTCGGTCCTATGTTGAGTTGAAACGCCGCATTCGTGCATCGGCATTGCTGGCTGGCGCCGGCGGAATTATTCTGGCAGTTTTATTCAGCAGCTGGGCGGCTGCCAGGGTGACGCGTCCGGTGGAGCAACTCGCGCGCGCGGCGCAGGATGTGACTGCAGGTCATTGGGAAACGACTGTGGAAGTTCACGGCAATGACGAGGTCGCGCAGCTGGCCGAATCTTTCAATCACATGACCGCTGAACTTCTGGCCCAAAAAGAGCGCCTGGTGCAAACCGAGCGGGTTGCAGCGTGGCGTGAACTGGCGCGCCGCCTGGCGCACGAGTTGAAGAATCCACTATTTCCGCTTCAGTTGACAGTCGAGAACCTGCTGCGCGCGCGAGAGCAGAGTCCGGAACAATTCGACGAAGTATTTCGCGAGAGTTCCAGTACTTTGCTCGCGGAGATCTCGAACCTGAAAACCATCATCGGCCGCTTCAGCGATTTTTCCAAGATGCCGCCTCCGCAGCTGCAACCGGTGCAGGGAAATGAGATTGTGCGGGGAGTGGTGAAACTCTTCCAGCCCCAACTGCAAGCGCCCGGTCGTGCGCCGATTACTTGCAAGCTTGAGTTAGATGAAAATCTCGGACCCATCGCTGCCGACCCCGATCTGCTGCACCGGGCGCTTTCAAATCTTGTGCTCAATGCCATGGATGCCATGCCCAACGGCGGAACACTCACGTTGCGAACCATGCGCGACAACGGGAAAGTGATAATAGAAGTCAGCGACACCGGTACGGGAATGACGCGGGAGGAGTGCGAGCGTATCTTCACTCCTTATTACACCAGCAAGCAGCACGGAACCGGACTAGGGTTGGCCATCTTGCAATCGGTGGTAAGCGACCACGGCGGAAGAATCAGCGTGCAGAGCGAACCCGGACGCGGCACGACTTTCATAATCCAATTGCCGGATAATCTCGAGACATTACAAAAAACTCCCGAGCAACAAAGAGCGGGCCATGTCGAATAGTTTTCTGATTAACATTGCGAGGAGAAACTGTTGCCCCACAAAGCCCATCTTCTAATCGTCGATGACGAAGCCAACACTTTGGCGTCGCTGTCGCGCGCGTTCCGCCTGGCAGGACACGAGGCCACGGTGTGCGATAACCCGGCGAAAGCGCTGGAACTCGCCAAGTCGCAGAACTTCGATCTCATTCTTTCTGACGTGGTCATGCCCGGCAAGGACGGGCTGACTCTGCTCGAGGAATTGAAGCAGCAGGGAGTAACTGCGCCAGTGGTCATGATGTCGGGCCAAGCGCACATCGAAATGGCAGTGCGCGCGACTCGCCTCGGTGCCATAGATTTCCTCGAGAAGCCAATTTCTACCGACAAACTGATGCTAACCGTAGGGAGCGCGCTTAAGCTGCAGCGTCTCGAGACCGAGAACCGGCAGCTCCGCCAGAGACTCGGCAAACACGAAATCGTTTGGAGGGGCGAAGCCATGCGGCGGGTCATGGCTCAACTGGAGCGGGTCGCGGCCAGTGAAGCCCGCGTCTGCATCTTCGGCGAAACCGGCACGGGTAAAGAGCTCGTTGCACGAACCCTTCACGAACGAAGCCCGCGCGCGAGTGGGCCTTTCATCACTCTAAATTGCGCCGCCGTTCCGGCCGAGCTGATCGAGTCGGAACTTTTTGGGCATGAAAAAGGATCGTTCACCGGCGCCTCCGGACGTCACATAGGTAAATTCGAGCAGGCTGATCAGGGAACGATATTTCTCGATGAAATCGGCGATATGCCGCTAAACATGCAGGCCAAGTTGTTGCGCGTACTCGAAGAAGGCGAAGTCGAACGTATTGGCGGCGATAAAGCGATCGCGATCAATGTTCGCGTCGTAGTCGCGACTCATCGCGACCTGGAAGCACGTGTTCGCGAAGAAAAATTCCGCCAGGATTTGTTCCATCGCATTCATGTTTTCCCTCTCGTGCTTCCGCCCTTACGGGAACGGAGCGACGACATTCCCGCTCTGGTGGAACATTTCGCGGCGCAGGTGTGTGCGCAGAATGGATGGAAACCAGTGCCCTTCAGCGTGGATGCGATCGCAGCGCTGCAATCGCACTCGTGGCCGGGCAACATTCGCGAATTGCGCAACATGGTCGAGCGCCTTATGTTGCTGGCCACTGACGGGCACGTAGATTTGGCAACTGTGCAAGCGGCATTGCCCAAGCATTCTTCGGCCATCGTCGCATTCGCTGGCATCGGATCGGGCGCGCTGGCGGAAAGAGTGCAATCGTTTGAGCGCGAAGTGATTCTCGCGGAGCTGAAGCGCAACCATCAAAACGTCACTCTGGCCGCAAAAACTCTTGGCCTCGAGCGCAGTCATCTGTATAAGAAAGCGGAGCAACTGGGAATCGATCTCCGCTCGATGCGTCGCGAGCAGGACATAAAGAATTGACAAGCGAACAAGTCCTGGCCAAACTGCCACTTCCTGCCGACGGCGAGATGAGGCATCACAACCCCACTCAGTTGGCGCTGGCGAAAACGGCATGCATCTTCTGCCTGCTGTTTGTTGTTACTCTTCAAGTTATGGCCACCGAGCCGGCCTCGCCTCCTGTTTACGGAGTTCGCATGAAGCAGGCCTGGATTCCCATGAAAGACGGTGTGCGGCTGGCTGCGACTTTATACATGCCGGAAGGTGCGAAGCCGGAAGAAAAATTTCCCGCCCTCCTCGAATATTTGCCGTATCGCAAAGACGACGGTACGGCTGCGGAAGATTATCCGCATCACGCTTATTTCGCGCGGCGTGGTTACGTAGGCGTTCGGGTTGATATTCGTGGATTCGGAGCGAGTGAAGGCGTTCCACCTGAACGCGAATACTCCGAGCAGGAGCAAGACGATGGCGAACAAGTGATTGCATGGCTCGCACATCAACCCTGGTCGAACGGAAATGTCGGCATGTTCGGCATTTCGTGGGGAGGGTTTAGCGCACTACAAATGGCAATGCGTCATCCGCCGGCGCTGAAGGCAATCTTGGCTGTCGACGCTACTGCGGAACTGTTTCATGATGACATTCACTATATCGACGGAATGGCGCATGTCGACGAATTCGAATTAAATATGGATATGGCGCAAGGCTGGGTGGGCGCGCCCGATTATTCACTGGACGAACGCGTTCTCGGTCAGCGTTTCGATTCCGCCCCCTGGTCTCTGCTTTACCTGAGGCATCAGCACGACGGGCCATTCTGGCGTGGCCCGGTGCGGCCGTTGCGCGAAATCACCACTCCGACTTTTCTCATTGGTGGACTGCTGGACGGCTATCGCGACAACGTTCCTGACATGCTGACGCAGTCGAAAGCACCCATCAAAGCGATTGTCGGCCCGTGGAATCATACTTACCCGAACGATGCCTCGCCGGGGCCGCAAGTGGAATGGCGCGATCAAGCGGTGCGCTGGTTTGATTACTGGCTCAAGGGGCGGGATACGGGAGTTCAAACGGATCCGCGGCTGGTCATCTTTATGCAACAGTGGCATCCTCCGGATCCGAATCTACAGACTGTGCCGGGCGAATGGCGTAGGGAAGATGTTTGGCCCCCGAAAAGTGCGACGCGTACGACTCTTTTTCTGCAAGAGACTCATACTCTGAAGCGCTCTCCCGGCTCCGCCGTTACGCATCGATTGAAATACGTTCCCACTATCGGAGTCGAGAGTGGATTTTGGTGGGGTGAGTTGTTAAGCGATCCGCGGCCTGTGGACGCGTTCAGCTTGGTCTACGATTCGGCGCCACTCGAAAACGAGCTGGCAATTCTCGGTCGCCCGCAAGCGTTACTGCGGGCCTCGGCGACGGCGCCCTTGGCCGATTGGTTCGCACGACTCTCGGATGTAGCCCCCGACGGAACGGTTACGCAGATCACTGGTGCGGGACTGAATGGCGCGCAGCGAGACTCAATGACCGAACCGCGCGATCTGGACCCGGGAAAGGTATATTTGCTCAACCTCAAGATGCACCTGACCTCGTGGGTGTTTCCCAAAGGCCATCGCATTCGCATTGCCGTTTCAAACTCGTTGTGGCCGATGGTGCTGCCCACGCCATACGCGATGACGACGTCGCTTGAAATCGGCGGCCCGCACGGGTCTCGTCTTATTCTTCCCATTGTTCCCCTGCACGGAATGGCTGCGCCGGAGTTTTCACCACCGCAGCCCTCCGAAGAGCGCAGTGATATTAAGAGTGAAGGATTTCCTTGGCCAGGGGAGTGGACGGTGGAGCGTGACGAAGGCCGTCAGAAAACCACAGTGCACTGGAAAGGTAAAGATGGGTATGAATATCCGTGGGGAACGCAGAACGATTTTGAGAGCCTGACATACGAGGGCGATGATGCTCATCCGGAGAGTTGCTTGGTGCGGGGTGAAGCGGAGAGCGAGTTCAAATTAAAGGATCGCATACTGGTTTGGCGAGGAAATCTGTTGATTACCACCGACCTAAGAAACTTTT
Source organism: uncultured Acidobacteriaceae bacterium (assembly GCA_963801885.1). GTDB lineage: Bacteria > Acidobacteriota > Terriglobia > Terriglobales > Acidobacteriaceae > Sulfotelmatobacter. The sequence continues at coordinate 17,511 of CAWDGL010000003.1, read as the reverse complement.
ATTACAAATACACGCGCGAGCTGCTGAAAGATGGGCAGATGATTAAGTCGAAGACCTGGCAGGAAACAATTCCTCGCGATCATCAGTAGCCAGCTTTTCGCGAGGCAGTGTTACGGCGGGAGGATACAGGCGTAACAAACTTCTTCCAGCTAACAGAATTTTCAGTCGGCGGCGGCAATGCAGGGCGCAGTTTGCCGCTTCAAATCGGCTGCCAGCAGCCGGTGAAATAGTTGTTCTCCAGCCTCGCGGCGTACAGACAAACGGCCGGCGCCATAAGCCCGCGACTTTAATCCTCGCTGCACATCCTCGCAAATCCCCAAATCTTCATCCTGCACGCGATCGCCAACCTCGACCGATCCTTTGTTGTATTCCGCACGCGCCTCGCTCACGTCAGCAAAATAAAAGTCGAACACGACGCGGCAATGGTCTGCATCCACGGGGATGACATAGTTCGTGTCCATGTAGCCTTCGTAACAATTGATCATCAGATTGGGATATTGCCAGAAATACCGGGCGCGATCGCCTTTTCGCGTCGATCCTGTAGCCACATCCTCACCCGAAGCGACCATTGGACTTGACTGCAGGCAGTAACGATCTTCGTTCTCGATCGTGTATTGCTTGTAGTCGAGCACGGAATTCAATCCCTTGTGCAGATAAGGCACGTGATATCCGCCGTCCAGGTAGTTATCCACGTAGACTTTCCAGTTGCAACGAATGTCATAAGTCCTGCGGTCGAAGTAGTGCAGCTTGCTGATGCCGAGAGGAGCAACCCGCTTCACGAGCGCGCCTAGAAATTCCTGTAACGAATCGGCCTCATCGTCGAGATTCACGAAGACAAAGCATTCCCAGGTTTCCACGCGAATCGGCACCAGGCCATTTTGAGCGCGATCAAAGTTTTCTACTCCCTCGAATTCCGGCATGCCTTTGAGCGATCCATCCAATCCATATTTCCAGCCGTGGTAAGGACATTGCAAAATCGCCGCCTGACCGCAAGGCTGAGTTACAACGGCGGCGGCATGATGTCGGCAAACATTGTAGAAGGCGCGCAGCTCTCCATCATTGCCCCGCACTATAACGACAGGCTCTCCCGCCAGCCGAGCGGCAACAAATTGCCCTGCTTTCTGCAGTTGATCTGTGCGCGCGACAAGCTGCCATGTTTTGCTGAAGACTTTGAGCCGCTCCGCTTCGGCGATGCGACAATCCGTATACCAGGCGGCAGGCAGGGTTGACGCTTTGGAGAGCACCGCGCAGTCGTCGTAGCTAGAAAGAATTTGTTCGACAGAAGTTTCCATGTATGGTCTCGAAGGGATGATCTGCGAATCCATACTACCGCAAGGCAAGCGCGTGCCGGGCACTGACAGTATCTAACGCGAGCACTTAAATGCGCGCGACTCTCTGGATGACTCGCCAGTTGGCAAGCCATTCAGATTAAAGTCTTCGTAAACCGCTCGTTGCGAGCGGACTCGCAGAATGCCTTACCGAAAGAGAGCGGAGACTAACCCGCCTTGCGGCCGCATGGTTCTTCCGCGCGCACCAAAGGCGCTTCGACCAGATGTTCACTCAGAAACCAAACCTGCAATTCGTTCGTACGCAAAACATCACTGACAACTAAATCATTCGTGCCATCGTCGCCTAAATCTTGAGCGCGGCTGGCGAGCTCTCGGCAGTGTCCAATGATGATCTGATGGGCGTCGAGTAGTCGCGAGATTTGTACCGGAACTTCTTCTCTGCCGCGCGGAGGGCGTTCGATCCGTGTAGTCTCGGCAATATCCGGCGCCATGGCGAGAGAGATGCCGCCGAGCAACTGGATCCTCTCGGCAATCTCGTCGACAATTTCCACTTGCTCGCCGAAGTGCTTATCGAACAACAAGTGCAGTTGGTAAAACGTCGGCCCAGCAACTTGCCAATGCGATTTTTTGTAGAGATCTCGCAGTGTCATGGTATCGGCGAGCATCAGATTGAGCTGCTCGGTCATTTCCAATCGCACCGGCTCTTCTAGGTCGAGCGGCAGAGCGTGGGAGACTGTGCCGTAGGCTTGAATCTCCCCAGCATGCTGATGAATGCGGGGCTGCGCGTTGATCGTGGTTTGCCGCGGGACAGAGACTTCTTTCTTCGCCATCTGATCCTCCTGTTTGGCTGGAAGTAACTTTTACCTGGGTGGACTCTAAGGCTATGGTCCAATCCGTGCAACACTGCTTGGATGCCCCCAACATCGACTTGGCTGCGTCATTTTTCCGTAGCTCCAAACTCTCCTCCGACGCCACCAGTAGGGCAGACAAAAGTCCGTGTTAGTCAAAACAACATGTCAGTCAAAATATAAGAGGACATTGCGAGTTCGTGATTCCGGCGCCTAGGATCCACCCGCGAGATGGGCCCGAAACGATTTGCTGCTGAAACAAGCGATAAAAAGTGAATTCCAGGCTTGAACCCAGACCCCTCGGATCCTGCGGCAATGGCCGAATTTAACGCGTCTCGCCACCCGTGCCGCCTCCTCAAGGTTTGACGGCACCCAACTCGGTTGCTATGATCGGAACGCGGGGTGGAGCAGTCTGGTAGCTCGTTGGGCTCATAACCCAAAGGTCGGTGGTTCAAATCCACCCCCCGCAACCAACGCAATCATAAGGTTACGGGCCATTGGGCACTCGCAGCAACTGTCCAAAACTGTCCAATAAGGGGAACTGACTCACAGTTCCCCTTATTTATTGAATGGAGACCTCTTGATTGGCAGGCCTTTGCAAGAGGCGTTGCACGATGGGCCGATTGGCCTTGCGCTTGGCCAAGGCCGAGGCGTTGCCGTACTGGTCCATTGTGGTTGAGACGTGCGCGTGTCGCATGAGTTTCTGCTGTACGCCCACGGGTGCTCCGGTCTCGTCCAGCCACGCACGATATGTGTGACGGAACGTGTGAAACCCGATCCTGCCAAGTCCCAATTTCAGACCTGTAGGAACCAGGTAGTCGTTGCGCATTGAGTCGGCATGATACGGTCGGCCCGTCATCGGGCTCGGGAAAAGCCAGTGCTCTTCGGTTTCGAGACAGAGCGCTTGCCAAAGGCTCGTAAGGAAGAAGACATGAGGCGGATGCTCCATTCCCCTAACAGTGAGGATTGGGTAACCTGGAATGCTTTCGCCATTTTAGGGAAGCTAGCTCCAGACACATGGTGGACGCACTTCGTCGAGCTCGCGCAAAAAGCGAATCCCATGTTGATTCTCACGAAGAATTGGCAGGAGACACCTGCCGTCTCTTTGTGGCGCTGCGTGCCGTCCCCTCACGAATATGAAGCATCAAGTCGAGTCAGGATGCGTAGGTCTGGAATCCCCGATTTGGTCTCGCGGAGCCAACGATCAGAGTCGGTAGAAGGCGAGTCAGAGATCGATATCTGTCTCCGTAGCGATGCCCTGACGGTCTTTGTTGAGGCAAAGCTTGGGTCGGATGTAAGAATCTCAGCTACGCGTGCTGTCTCCTCAGCCGTCAGCTTGCGCAGTCTTGAACGAGCCTGGTCGCGTATCTTGATCATGTAATTTGTTACGTTGACAAGCTGATCTTTGCCATTGTCCTCGCCGAGCCGTTGGCAGCGAATATGGAGATCGTATTCCCTTTCGCTTCGACTGTCCTTGATCTTGTAGTCCGTGACTTGTGGGAACTGATCTTCAATCAGCAAGCGAATGTCATGGGACTCAGCAAACTCGCCCACAAGTTCCGTGATAATTACCCTCCCAAGCCACTCCACGCCTATATCTTTGTATTTGTTGTATCTGTTTGTGGCTGACTCATTGCAGACCACGTAAACATTGGTTAACAACGTGAAAGGCTGGTCCGGACTCGTTTCCGTCAACACGTACTCCATCCAGAAATATTTGTCGTCACGGACTCCCCAACTCTCAGCCCAATCTGTATTAGCCTTTCCTGCTGTAAAGCGACCCTGCTCAGGATTCGTAAACTTGGCCACAGCTGGAACAATTGCTTCCGGGCCGTCATCGAAGCTCGTACGAAAGTCGGCGTACAGTTTCTCTCGAAGAAATATCGGAATGTCACAGTCTTCAACCAAAACAGGAAGGACCAAGACGCTTTTTTCTTCGAGTTCGCGGACAAGTCCAGCGCTCAATTCTTTCTTGCACCATTCAGACTGGACCGATGCCTTTGACAGAACTACCAGCAACGCGCTTGATTCTTGTATCGCTTGCTGAATTCGCTAGATCAGTAAGTCGCCAACATTTAGCTCCCAGGAATCGATCCAGACATGAGCATTGTGTCTGACAAGATGGGTAGCGAGGTTGTTTACGAATGTCTTGTCGGCGTGGGAATAGCTAATAAAGATCGGCACCTACGACATCCCTCCGGTGGGGGTGGCCCAACTTTAACCATCTTTGAAGGTACCATTCCCCAGTCCTGTTCGACACAATAAGATAAACATGGTACAACGTAATAGGATAATAATGGTGCAGCGCAATAGTATAATTACGGTGCAACACAATCGGATAATGAAAACACGAAGTCTGAAGGAACCCGGCCCATGGCCAGACCCCCTGAAAAACTCGCGCAGTCCCTCGAAATCCTGCGGAACCTCCAGACCGCGGAAGGGGCGGGGGCGATCCGGGCGCGCGACCTGTCACGCACGCACCGGGAGCGCCTCCTGCGCAACGGCTTCCTGCAGGAAGTCATCAAGGGCTGGTATATCCCGAGCCGCCCGGACGAAGTGAGAGGCGATAGCACGGCCTGGTACGCATCCTTCTGGCGTTTCTGCGGCGCGTATCTGGAAGCGCGTTTCGGCGTTCGGTGGTGCCTTTCACCGGAACAATCGCTTTCGCTTCATGCCGGCAACTGGACCGTGCCCGGCCAGCTCGCGGCGCGGTCGCCGCGCGCGGGCAACAAGGTCACCAAACTCCCGCATGGCACGTCCCTGCTGGAGCTTCGCATTGCGCTGCCGGGTGTGGCTGACCGGAAGGAAGAGCAGGGCCTGCGGCTATTCTCGGTGGAATCAGCACTGATCGCGTGTTCCCCCAACTATTTTTCGAACAACACGACGGATGTCCGCGCGGTGTTGCCGATGATACGGGACGCCTCCGGCCTTCTCCGCCGGCTCCTTGAGGGCGGTCACACGGTGATCGCCGGACGTTTGGCCGGGGCCTTCCGCAACACCGGACGCGACCGCATCGCGGACGATATCGTGAAAGCGATGGCGGCGGCCGATTACGCCGTGCGCGAGAACGATCCCTTCACGGACAAGCCGTCCCTGGTCATCGGAGCCCGCGAAACCTCTCCTTACGTAAACAGACTGCGGCTGCTCTGGCAGAAAATGCGCGAGCCGGTCATCGAACGCTTCCCGAAAGCGCCGGGCCCGCCGCGCAATATCGAGGCGTACCTGAAGCGCGTCAACGACGCCTACGTCACGGACGCCTACCATTCGCTGTCGATCGAGGGCTACCGCGTCACGCCCGCTCTCATCGAGCGCGTCCGCGGCGGCACATGGAACCCGGAAGCCGACGAGGGCGACCGCGATCAGCGGAACGCCATGGCGGCGCGGGGCTACTGGCAGGCCTTTCAGGCCGTGCAGAAAAGCCTCGGCAAAATTCTGAAGGGGGAAAATCCGGGAGAGGTCGCGGACGCGGACCACGGCACGTGGTATCGAGAGCTGTTCGCGCCGAGCGTCACCGTCGGCCTGCTGAAGCCCGCCGATCTCGCGGGCTATCGCAACGGCCAGGTCTATATCCGCAAGTCGATGCATGTGCCGCTGAACCGGGACGCGGTGAGGGACGCCATGCCGGCGTTGTTCGACCTTCTGCGGGAAGAGCCGCACCCGGCCGTCCGCGTGGTGCTCGGGCACTTCATCTTCGTCTACATCCATCCTTATATGGATGGCAACGGCCGCGTCGGGCGCTTCCTGATGAACACGATGATGGCGTCGGGCGGATACCCGTGGACGGTCATCCCGGTAACCGATCGCAACGCTTATGTGAACGCTCTCGAAAAAGCGAGTGTCGGCGAGGACATCGTGCCCTTCGCGGACTTCCTCGCCAGGCTGGTGAAAAAACGACTGGCGGGCGAGCCCTTGCCGGCGGTGCCGAAAGCTTCGCCCGTAGACGAACGCTAAAACAATTCTCGATCTGCAGGGAATTGCTCCTGGCGCTGGCGCAGCGGATTTCAAGAGCTTCAAGGCTAACGGTGCGATCGTTCGCTGTCCTTTAACTGTCCAATAAGGATTCCTTAGCGCTTACTTACAAGGTTTTTCAGGGGCCACCCGCGTCTTGTAAGTTGTTGAAAACACTAGTAATTTTGGACTCATAACCTAACGATCCTTATGATTCCTTATTGCTCCCTAAGTGACTCTCGCAGACAGCGCATGTATCGCGCGTGTCGATCAATGACCGACCATTTGGCGCACACAGCAAGGGAAGTATAGCGGCTGGTTGGGATCATCGTTGCCGACAGATGTTTCATTGATTGGGCAAGTTGCTCTGAAAACGGATCTGCACGTCGACTGTCCGATGGCTGTCCAATAAGGAGTTCCAAGTCGGAATGGGATGATAACCCAAAGGCCGGGTGGGTCCTCTGTGACGCAACCGAATACACCAGAGGGTCGGAATGAAAATCGCCGGAGCTTTTGCAAATTGGGCGTCCTGCGCGGCAATGTGTCGGAAGATCAGTCGGTGGAACCTACGTCGCGCGAGTGATGAGGCAATACCGAACTAAGCCCCCGGAACTGTGTGGAAGACGTAGAGACTGGATGGCGAGTATCCCTATGTGAGCCAAAGTACTGCGTTCATACCATGGTCCAATTGCCTTCCTTCAGCGGTGGTGGTGAGATCTCCCTATGACATCCTCAAAGGCACAGAGCCAATCGAAATCTCCAGGTCGGCGAGCGGAGAGAAGCGCTTGACGGAACTGGGCATTGCGCTTCCACCGCCACCTGAGCCCTTCGGGATTTATGTCGACGCGGTTCACCGGCAGCTATTTTCGGGGTCGGCGATTAAACAATGTCTGAAAACAGAATGGAGATATTTATGTTTCGAAACCTGCGATCATTGCAGTCCGCCCGGATTGCTTTTCTAATGCTTGCCCTCACTTGCCTCAGTGCCTCTGCGCAAATGAACGCACCTGACTCGACATCATCCAATTTGCAAGAGTCGGCACAAAGCAAAATTGCGCGCGCCCTCTCCGCGGGTCCTCCCAAGGTGACGAAAAACGCCACGGTCGCTGAGATGGACGCCCAGGGACAGATGAAAGTCCTCCGGCTGGGCACCAATGATTTCACGTGCCTGCCGGGAGACCCGAACGGCATCGGATCACCTCCGATGTGTGAGGACAAAGTCGCAATGCAATGGAATCACGATTTCGCGGAACACAATGCAAAGCCGACTACCACCGTTCCGGGCGTCGAATACATGCTTGCGGGAGCGACGCAGCGAAGCGACTCCGACCCGTTCGACAAAACTGACGCACCCATCAGAATCGGACCGCATTGGATGATTCTTTGGCCCTTTGATCCGAAAACCACGGGCCTGCCTACGACTCACAAGCCAACGGGCGCTTACATCATGTGGGCAGGCACTCCTTGGGCTCACCTCCATATTATGGGCACGCCCTAGGACTTGGCCAATACCGTTAGTAGCGCACTCGGCAAAACAGCAAAGTCGAATAATAAGGATAAGGAGTACGTCGATGACGGAAAAACCGAACATCCTCTTAGTGCACGGCGCCTGGGGCGACGCTTCACACTGGCGGCATGTCATTCCTCCCCTGCATGAAAAAGGCTACCGCGTCTTCGCGGTACAGAACCCTCTGACATCGTTGTCCGACGATATCGACCGGACCATCAAAATGGCCGCTGCGCAGGATGCCCCCACGCTATTAGTCGGCCATGCTTATGGTTGCGCAGTCATTACGGGCGCTGGCCTCACGCCAAATGTCGTCGGCCTCGTCTATTTGGCAGGACCTGCTCTTGATGAGGGAGAGAGTCTCAAGAGCCTTTGGGCACGGCGGGCACCACCCGAGGGCGCGGCTAATATCCGTGAGGACCAGTATGGTTTTCTATGGATCGAAGTCGGGAAGTTTCACGAGACTTTCTGTCATGATCTCGAAGACCGAACAGAATCGCTAGTATGGGCTCTTACGCAGAAGCCAACGGCGACGCGTTGCTTCGAAGAGAAATCGGGAGCGCCGGCGTGGAAAGTAAAGCCCAGTTGGTATCAGATCTCGGCCAACGACCGGTTAATTCCTACCGAGACCGAAAAGTGGATGGCCGAGCGAATCAACGCAAGGAGGACGATCACGTTGCCAACGAGCCACGCTTCCATTGCAACTCGCCCCAATGACATCGTGCAACTGATTGAGGAAGCCTGTAATGCGGTCGTCGCAAAGGCTGCCGGTTTCCGCTAGAAAAACGGATGTGCTACGTACGGCGCGCACCACAGTTTCATTGCCTGCTGTAATCCAAATACCGAGATGTTTCCACACAGGTCAAAGCGGGACTGGAAGTTGTGCCGGTCAGCTTTTTCGTCCAGATGCCGCACGGAGTTTTGCGTCCATCTTAACCAACCCAGCGAGCGAGTCAGCCTTCATCTTTTGCATCACTTTGCCCCGGTGCGTTTTTACGGTAATCACGCTGATGCCGAGTTCGTCAGCGACCTGTTTATTCAATAAGCCCGAAACCACCAACGCCATCACTTGCCGTTCGCGAGGCGAAACCGACCCGTAACGGTCCCGGAGTTCCTGAATTTCCGCCGCATGATCGAGAGCGGCACGGCTCCGTTCAAGGGCCTGCCGGATGGCCGCCAATAGATCTTCATTACTGACTGGTTTCGTCAAGAATTCAACCGCGCCCGCTTTCATGGCCTGGACTGATTTGGGTACATCTCCATAACCGGTGATGAAAATGATCGGCATGTCCATCCGCTCAACAGCAATACGCTTCTGAAGTTCGAGACCGCTGAGGCCTGGGAGAGAAATGTCAAGAACAAGACAACTCGGAACAAGTGAACGAGGGCGATCGAGGAATTCCTGTGCCGATGCGCAAATCTCTGGCTGCCAGCCTATCTTGCGGATTAATAACTCCAGCGCTTCACGCACTGAGACATCGTCGTCAACGACGAACACGATAGGCCTCGCAGTCGGCACTGGCGATGACTCCACTGCATGACCAAGTGATCTCGCAAAGCTTGTTTTATCCCCCCGGCTTGCCGGGTGGGAACTGTCAGTTTCCTCGAAGTGCAACATTGACAGCCTCCAACAGAACTGTGCTTATGACTGGCTTGAGCAGGAATCCCACCGCTCCTTGTTCAAGCGCTCTCTTCCGAATTCCTTCGTCCTTCTGACCGGTGATAAAGATGATTGGAAGCGCTGGACCCCGAAGCTTCAATTGTCGTTGAAGATCGAGTCCCGTTACGCCCGGCATGACGACGTCAAGGATCAGACAGCGGGTCTGGCTCACGCAATCGGACCCGAGAAACTCTTCCGCCGACGAAAACGCGCGGGCGGAAAAGCCGAACTGCCTCAGCAAATTAGGGAGGGATTCGCGGACTGATACATCGTCATCAACGACCGTCACAAGTGGACGTTCGATGGATTCCCGATCTCGGTTGGACTCCATAAGCGAAGAATGCGCTCCTGCCGGGTAGGCGGTCAATCGCACCAAGGTATGAACGTTGGAATCGGTATTCAGCGTCGAACTTGCATCATGCGGCATCCATCGCACCATCCGGCCGGCTGCAGCGAGTTTCCTCTGCCACCAAACCGGCCGCTTTGCAGGGTATTGAAAATGAAAACGTGGCTCCCGGACCCTCATTCGCTGTCGCCCACAAACGCCCCTCATGAGCCTCGATGATGGAACGACTGATCGACAGGCCGATGCCCATGCCTTCATTCTTCGTCGTATAGAAGGCTTCGAAGAGTCTGTCCGCAGCCTGGGGTTCGAAACCGACCCCTGCATCTTTCACGCTAAGCTGCACCCGATCGCTTTCCTCTCTTTCGGTTCTGATCAATAATTCTCTCGGACGATCATCGACATTGCTCATCGCGTCTGAGGCGTTTCGTACCAGGTTCATAATGACCTGCTGAACCTGGACACGGTCCGCCATGACGAGCGGGAGATTGTCGGCAAGTTCCTGCAGAACGATCACCTGCCATCTTTGCAAATCGCTCAACGACAGGGAAATCACCTCCCGTGTGGCCTGATTCAGGTCCATCAATTCGGGGGACGGATCTTTTTTGCTATAAAGCGCGCGTAATCGCTTGATCACGTCAGAGGCTCGGTTTGCATCACGCATCGTGCGCTGTGTAGTTTCCCGAGCGCCGTCGACATCGGGAGGATCGGTAGAAAGCATTAACAAACAGGTGTCGGTGTTGGTCATAATGCCAAATAGCGGCTGGTTGACTTCGTGCGCGATCGATGAGGTAAGCTCTCCCATCGTCATCACACGCGCCACGCGCGCGAGTTCGGCTTGCGTGTTGCGTAGCTCTTCCTGCGCATGCCTCCAATCGTGCATGTCCACAACTGTGCCGTACCACTTTAGAATCCGCCCTTGTTGGTCGAGCAGCGGAAGCGCGCTCGTTACGCACCATCGATAGGTGCGATCGGCAGCGTGGAAGGTGCGAATCTCGACTCGGTACGGGGCTCCGGTTGTGACACAGGCTCTCCACGTTCGAGCTGTCCGTTCAACATCGTCTGGATGAAGAAGTTTTGTCCAACCGCTACCCATGATTTCGTCAGCAGAGAAGCCGGTGTAGTCGAGCACGCGGGCATTGCAATAATCGATTGTCCCTTCTGCGGTGGCGCTCCATAGCATTTCCGGTATGGTCTCGGTCATCTGGCGCAGGTTGAGTTCGCTCTCTCTTAGTCTTTTTTCTGCTAGTTTGGAGTCGGTAATGTCCCGAATGAAGGCGCCAAAAAACCAATTCTGGCCGAGTCTCATTGGCGATACTTCCAACTCCGCCGGGAACTCAACACCGTTGCGCCGGATGGCCGTGACTTCGATACGCCGTCGCAAGATGGGGCCATCACCGGTAGCCAGGAAGTGACGTAAGCCGCGCTCGTGGGCCATCCGTAGTCGCTCCGGGATAATCAGATCCGACATGTGCTGGCCGATCACCTCCTTATTACTCCATCCGAACACCATTTCAGCTTGCTTATTCCAATCGGTAATCGCCCCTTGAGCGTCCATCGTGATAACCGCATCTAACGCGGTGTCGACGATCAGCCGGTTTGTTTCAACAGCCCTCCGTAAATTCTCTTGGGACTGTTTCTGATCCTCAATGTCGGTGGATGTACACACAAACCGAAGGAGATTTCCCTCCGCATCACGTAACGCCGCGGCTCGATTGAGATGCCAGCGGTATGCCCCGTCCTGCACGCGGCGAAACCTCGCTTCCATTGTAAAATCCTGCCCTGAGCGTATCCCGTCGCAAATGCTCTTTGACGCTGCTTCTCGATCCTCAGGATGGATCGCAGTCATCCACGCGTCGGAATTTGATTGGACGTAATCGAGTGCCTGACCGGAGTATTCCAGCCAGTTTCGGTTCACGAAATCCGGCGTCCCATCAGGCCTGAGCGTCCACGCCGCTACAGGGATTTGTTGAAGGAGGTCAACCTGGAACCGAAGGTCTTCGTTGGCCTCGGCAAGTTCTCGTGTGCTACGTTCCAACTCCTGGGTCCGAACTCGAACCTGCGTCTCCAACCCGTTTGCCAGTTCGCGGACTGCGGTTTCCGCTTTTTCGCGCGCTGCGTTTTCCAACTTGAGGTTCTCAATGGACTCCAGGACCTGACATGCCGCTGACGCGAAACGACTCGTGCGTTCCAGCAGTCTTAGGTCCTCGGCGTCGAATCTGCGACGACTGTCGTGTGCGAATGCCCAAATTGTACCCACCGGTTTGCCGTTTGCATAAAAAGGAACAAAGAGTCCTTCTTCGGTTACGGGCATTGTCCTGCTGAAATTCAGATAACGCCGTTCCCAATGGGTGAATAGCATCGGAACATTGCGGTCGAGCACTTCGCCGCATGGGCAGGAATTGCGCGGGACATTGGAGCCGGCGTGGGGCCGCCACGCCCCGGCAATAGCTGCCCAATAGAACCTCTTTTCGTCTCTCGTGAGCAGACTTAAGCCGGCAGAATCAGCATGCAACAGCTCAAGGACTCTATCAGCCAATGTTTGCAGAATGGTACCCGGGGAATCAGCTAGCGCGTTGGCTAGTGCGACAAGTGCTCGATTCTCCGTCTCGTAGTCGGGCGAACGCGATGGGCGATTCGCGCAATTCCTGGGTGCGAAGAATCGATTCCAAAGGAAGCCCTGGAATTGGAGTTTCGAGTAGAAAATCATCTTGCAAATTAACAGGGTCGGTCACGTTTTCACCTCCACGCAGGAACCCGAAGTGAGCGCCAACCCGTCTGTACCCACATACGGCGTGGCGTAGTGCTTTGCGTCTAAGCTCGCTCTCGATGGTAATCCCCTGTCCATATGGAAGGATCTGCCACAAGGGGTGTCAATCATACTTTGGTATTGATCCGTTATAGGTATCAGCAAACGTGTGCTCCTGGAGCTCTCCATGGAAGGTTCCTCGCATAAGCATTTACTGCCCATGGGTGTTCGATCGAGAGGACCTCGAACCCTTGATCTTCATTCGGCCAGCGTTTACGAGGCTAACGACGCCTTTGAGGATAAGAGAAACGGTTGGCGCGCACTTGCGGTGATTCCAATTTCTGCAGTTCTGACTTGGATAGCAGTGTGCCGCGCAGAACGTCAATCAGTAGTTTGCTGTAGTTCCGTACGTGCTTTTCCCGGCATGCGGCTCTAGAAGGATAGCGAGTGTGATCGCGATGTGCCATCGGGATGTTTCGAACGTCCCTCGTACCTAATGCAAATCGAAAGTTGTGACGCGCTCCGCACAAATCATGCAAAGGTATCAATTCATACCCTTGTCTAATAGATTCGGCTCTGCTCCTCTGGTTCAATCATCATGAAGCGAGACAAGTTCGAACGAGAACTCGCCATCGCACACTAACCAAATCAATTGAAAGGGAGAGCTGATATGACAAGAATGATTTCGATCGCGATTATTTGTGGCGCCGCCGCACTGACTGGGGCCGCGCCCTCTGCACCGTCACAAACAACGTCACAAGCTGAGTATCACTACGCGCTGCCCCTTAATATCGCAGTTGAGGCCGCGACCGAAGCTGTTCGTGTGTGCGCCCAACACGGATATCAAGTGAGCGCAACAGTCGTGGACATGGATGGGGTGCGGCAGGTAGACCTTCGCGGTGATGGCGCCACCATTCATACAGCGGAATCGAGTTATGACAAGGCGTATACGGTGGTCACGCTAGGGCCGATCTTCGACTTCGATACGTCCAGCAAGTTCTTCGAGCTGACGAAGACCAGTCCCTATGCGCCGCGGCTTTCAACCATGCATAACGTCATGGCGCTTCCAGGCGCAGTGGCGTTCAAGTCGAAGAACGCCATCGTAGGCGCTCTGGGCGTGGGAGGTGCTCCCGGCGGAGACAAGGACGAAGTCTGCGCCCAGGCTGGGATGGCGAAGGTCGCCGACCGGCTTCCACGTTGAGTATCACTGAAGTCCAGGCTCATGGGATCCATGAATCGGGAGAAAAGGAGGAGTCATGGAAGGCGCAGCAGCGCGGGATGCAGGATGGCCTAACGCGGGCCAAAGTGATCTGCACGAAGGCGAAGTCGGCACCATCGCTTCCCCTCAAGCAGAACGTCTGGAATGCGTGATTCGCACCCGCGCTTCTGGCTTAATCGCAGATGTGACGGCAACAAGAAGTGAACGTGCGCGAGACCAGCGTCCACAGCATGCATTCGACTGGCTACTCGTGGCCGTTCTGAGCATGACGGCGGGTTCGGTCGACCTTATCGGATTCCTCGCATTCGGAGGATTGTTTACCGCGCACATTACGGGAAACATAGTTATCCTTGCCGCCCATTACATAACCGGTGGCTTTAGCCGGATCGGACCGCTAATGGCGGTTCCAGTTTTCATCGCTGTCTTAGGGACGGTTGTTTGGTCGTTCGAGGACAAGCCGAAGCATCAGACCTTGCGAGCATTGCTGATTCTACATGCAGCACTTCTGACTGGATTTTTCGCGGTTTCCGCCGCGTTTGGTCCCTTCGCGAATCCCGGAGGCGCAGTGGCAGCGTCTGTGGGGATGCTCGGAGTTGCAGCGATGGCCACTCAAAATGCGCTTGTCAAACTCGATCTGCCAGGTTTCCCTACGACGGCGGTACTCACCACGAATACTGTCCAGTTGACAGTCGAGCTTACAACTCTACTGCGCGGCAATGCCTTACCTGAACAAATGGCCCTAGCTCGGCGCCGTATTCGCATGACTCTCCCGGCCTTCGCGGGTTTCATTGCGGGTTGTACGACGGGCGGGTTGCTCGAAGTGCACTTCGGACTGCGGGCTTTGGCATTTCCGGTTGTGCTGGCCGTACTTGCAATACCGTTGAGTGAATACACCGTAAGAACGGTTCTGACGACGAAAGCTAACTTCGCTTGCGCCGTCTCCACGGCTGATGCGAAAGCAACAATCGATAACTTCGTCTAGTGGTCTCGGAGCTCATGGCTTCACCAGAATTGTGCATGGAATCAAAATTCTACAGAGGAGGTTTGGTATGTCAGACAACAAACAAGCAAGCACCGTGGAAGCACAACGAGGTATCGTTCGACCTCATCAGCCGGGCCAGGATGTTTTCAGATCGGTCCTGCCGGAAGAAATCGACTGGAAACCCTTCCCGTCGTTCCCTCCTTCGGTTCGCCTGGCAGTCGTCGTCGGTCAGCCCTCGGAGGCCGGGCCGTACACCATCAGGGTGAAAGCGCCGCACGGCGCGAAACTGATGCCACACCGGCACCCGGAGGATCGAGTCTACACAGTTATTTCAGGCGTTTTCTACATCGGCCTCGGCGATCAGTTCGACGCCGATAAGCTGCATGCATATCCGGCCGGTAGCGTCATCGTTCTACCCGGCAATACATCCCATTTTCATTGGGCGAAATCCAGTGAGTACATCACACAAGTTTCGGCGATTGGGCCGCTTGGTCTTGAATACGTAAACGCGAAAGACGATCCGCGAAACCAGCAGCCTGGGAATTGAGCCCGAGCCCAACTACTTAAGTGTCTAGAAGCAGAAGCTCGTTTTCGCGTATCTGTGTCGAGTGTTACGGGGTGGGAGTATGAAGAGCTCGTCACTTCGACGCTTGCCAAGGGTATCGCAACTGTACGTAAACCCGAGCGCTGTATGAGCAGCCAAGTTCTTAGTTTCGCTGCGGATCGGCGCGAATTGAACGACATCTCAATGGAGGTAATAGGCGATGGCACACCGAGTGGCAGATGAGTTAATTAGCAGACTGGTTGAAGCGGGCGTCGAAAGACTTTACGGCGTCGTGGGCGACAGCCTGAATCCGGTGACGGATGCTTTGCGAATAAACGGCAAAGTTAAGTGGATTCACGTGCGCCACGAAGAAACTGCCGCGTTTGCGGCAGGCGCCGAGGCTCAGCTCAACGGGAAACTCGCGGCCTGCGGTGGCAGCTGCGGTCCCGGCAACCTTCACCTGATCAACGGACTCTTCGATGCTCATCGCAGCAATGCTCCAGTACTCGCGATCGCATCGCATATTCCAAGTAGTGAGATCGGCACCGGATATCTCCAGGAAACTCATCCGGAAATTCTTTTCAAAGAATGCAGTCACTACTGTGAGCTGATTTCGAATCCGAAGCAGTTTGAGCGTGTTCTTCACATCGCCATGCAGAGTGCAGTCGGAAAAGGCGGAGTAGCCGTAGTCGTGTTGCCCGGCGACGTGTCGGGGATGGAGATTGCGAAGGATGGCTCTCCTCGTTCCCTGGTCCGGCAAAGGCCCTCCATCCGCCCCTGTGAAAAGGACTTGGCGCAACTGGCGGAGTTGATTAATTCTTCGAAAAAAGTGGCTCTCTTCTGCGGGATCGGATGTGCCGGTGCCCACGATGAGCTAATGGCTCTGGCTGACAAGTTAAAGTCTCCCGTCGGCCATTCGTACCGCGGGAAACCGTTCGTCGAGTTCGACAACCCGTTTGATGTCGGAATGAGTGGATTGCTTGGATTCGGCGCGGCGTACCAGGCCATGCACGAATGCGACCTGCTGCTACTCTTGGGCACTGATTTTCCCTATAGCAAATTCCTGCCAACCAAACCCAAGATTGTCCAGGTTGACATTAGAGTCGAGAACTTGGGCCGACGAAGCAAACTGGATCTCGGATTATGGGGCGATATGGGCGAAACTATCCGCGCGCTACTCCCGATGATAGAAGCTAAGTCGGATCGCTCGTTTTTGGACGCGATGCTCGGTAACCATAAAAAGTCGCTTCGGCGGCTGAATGCCTACGTAGATCACGTTGGGAAACGGAGGCCGATGCACCCTGAGCCTGTCGCGGCCGCGCTGAGTGACGTTGCGGCAGACGACGCGATCTTTACTGCTGATACGGGCATGTGTAACGTCTGGTCTTCCCGGTACATTCGAGCGACGAAGGACCGGCGCTTGATCGGCTCATTCACCCACGGGTCCATGGCAAACGCACTCCCTCAGGCCATTGGCGCCCAACTTTGCTATCCCGGAAGACAGGTAATCGCAATGGCGGGAGATGGCGGCCTCGCCATGCTCATGGGCGAGTTGTTGACGGTGACACAGTACGACCTCCCGATCAAGATCGTAGTCTTCAACAACAGCGCTCTCGGGATGGTGAAACTGGAGATGGAAGTCGACGGAATACCCGACTATCAGACGGATTTGAAGAACCCGAACTTTGCAAAGCTGGCCGAGGCGATCGGGATGATGGGGGTAAGAATCGAAAACCCAGCCGATCTGTCCTCTGGACTAAAGCAAGCGCTTCAGCATTCGGGTCCGGCGCTCATTGATGTGGTCACCGATCCAAATGCGCTTTCTCTGCCGTCCCATATCGAGGCGGACCAAGTCGTTGGCTTCGCAGTCGCCATGGGGAAACTGGTCCTCGCCGGTGGTATCGACGAGGTTGTAGACACAATTGAAACCAACATTCGGAATATATGAGAACTCTCTCTCGCACTTCGGCACCGTGCAGGTGGTTCCGAGCCTGTCCTCATTATTGTCCCGTAGGATTGATCCTCCTCCGCGTGGCCGACAGACGAATGGCTTGCTTAGACCGTAGGCAATTCCGACCGCATCCTGCTTTATCGACAACGAGAGGCACCGCATGAATCTACCCGACGCGCCGATTGCACACGAAGGCTTCTTCGCCACGCACTTCTTCACCGTGAGGGACCTGGAAAAATCGAAGGACTTCTATGTCCGAATTCTTGGCGGGAAAGTCATCAAGCCGGAAAATCCCTGCTACATCAAGTTGGCTAATACCTGGATCATTCTCAATTCCGGCGGTGGCCCGACTCCCGACAAGCCAGAAGTCCTCCTCGAGACTCCGTCGAATCTCAATAGAGTGAATAGCTTTCTCGACTTGCGTGTCGCTGACATCCGGGCCTGCTACAAACAGTGGCGCGACAAAGGAGC
>CAWDGL010000002.1:0-77457 GCA_963801885.1 uncultured Acidobacteriaceae bacterium | reverse complement strand
GTTGCCCATGAACTCGGGCATGGTTGCGGAACCCTCCGCGGAGATTCCATCGCCTTTCAGGACTTTCCACACCGTCATCGCGACGATGCGCAAGTCGAGCCACAGGCTCCAGTGGTCCACGTACCAAACATCAAGGGCGAGTTTTTTCTCCCACGGGAGATCGTTTCTTCCGTTCACCTGTGTCCAACCCGTGATTCCCGGTGGCACCGAATGCCGCCGGGCCTGCTCCGGTGTGTAGCGATCAAGATATTGCATGAGCAGCGGCCGCGGCCCGACCAGACTCATATCTCCGCGGAGCACATTCCAAAGCTGCGGCAACTCGTCCAGGCTTGACCTTCGCAGGAAAGCTCCCAAGCCTGGGATGCGGGCCTCGTCGGGCAAGAGCCGGCCTTGCGCGTCGCGTTGATTTGTCATGCTGCGAAACTTGAGCGCAATAAAAGGAACACCGTTGTATCCGGGGCGTTGCTGGCGGAAAAGGATCGGACGGCCCATCTTCAGCCGGATTATGGCAGCGACCACCATCAGCAGCGGCGATAAGACGATTAGCGCGAACCCCGACACCAGCACATCGAAAGCACGTTTGGCCGCACTTTTCACGGAACTCCTGCTTCCGCCGTTGGGAATGGCTGGTTGGTGGACACCCATATTCATCGATGCCGTGTTCGCTGTCGACGCACTCACTTGCCGTCGGCGTGTAAGGGGCTTTCGCGCGCCGCAGCCATACTTTTCCCGTCGCTCAATTGAGTATAGAACTCGCAGAGTCGGCGGCACACGTCTTCATGATTGAAATTCCTGACGATGTGCTGCCGGCCACGCTCGCCCATCTTTACGGCGCGGTCGCGATCTTTGTAGAGGGTCTCGATCGCCGCCACCAACTGCGGCACATCGCGCGGCGGAGCAAGCAGTCCAGTTTCGCCATCGAGCACCACCTCGCGGCAGCCACGAATATCGCTCGCCACCACCGGGCGCATCATGGCCGAAGCTTCCATGCAAGCGCGCGGAATTCCCTCACGGTAGGAAAGAAGCACGAAAAGGTCCATGGCTGCGTACCAAGGCCTCATATCGTCCGACCAGTGAACGAAGCGAACTACTCCCCGACGCTGCAAATCATCCATGTAATCATTGTCGAGAGCATCGTTTTGATCGGTTTCCCGCGGTCCAATCACCAGGAACTTGACTTGTGGATGCCGCGCCGTCAATATTTCCGCCGCCGCGAACAGCTCCATAAATCCTTTGTCCTTTACCAGTCGTCCCACGCTGCCCACAACAAAATCGCCAGTCTGCAAGCCGATCTCGCGCAATTTTTCTGCGCGGTCGTAATTATCTGGCGGAGCAAAACGGGCAACATCGATTCCATTTCCGAGGTAACTGATCTTGCGGCGGTTGCACAAACCGCTGCTCACCGCTCGTTCCACGTCTTCCTGGCTCTGCGACAAAATGCGATCGCAAAAGGTCGCCGTAATTTTCTCTGGAACCCAGAAGAAACTCTGCTTCATTCGCGGCATGCGGTCGTGGAAAAGCAATCCGTGAATCGTGTGTACAACCTGCGGAGTGCCCGCCAATTGGGCGGCGAGAGGACCGATGAGCCCGGCCTTGGGAGTATGCGTGTGTACCACATCGAACTTTTGCTTTCGGAAATAGCGGGTCAACGTCAGCAGTGAACGCAGATCGCGTATCGGCGCAATCTCGCGCTGCATCGGAATCGTATGCACACGGGCGCCCGAGCTGCGCGCGCTGTCAACGAATGGACCGGGAGCGCAAACCGCCGTTACTTCGTGGCCTTGGGCCTCCAGGGCTTTGATCTGATCAAGCAAAAGAAGCTTGACCGATATGCCCGTGGTCGCGACCTGCGCGATCTTTAGCCTTGGTCCCATAGCCTTGGTCCCATTTTTACTTCACGCCCGACTTCACTCGATGATAGACGTATTCGGCCAGCGTTGGATGAGTCCACAGCCGTGATTCCGCACGCGGCGCCGCCATCGGATGCAACTGGCCTTCGCACGCATCGCCGACGGCTTTTTTCAGCAAAGGAAGCCCGGCTGCCAGTTGCAGCAGACTGTAAGTGACGAAGTTGTCAGTGCCATTGGGCACGATGCGAGCTTGGCCCAGGATGCGCCCCGTGTCCACTCCCGCATCCACCTCGTGCACGGTGACGCCACACGCATCGACATCACCTTGCACCAGCGCCCAGTATCCTCCGTGAACACCGCGATACATCGGGGTAATGCCAGCATGCATATTGATGAAAGTCGCAGCCACACAGTTCAGAACTTTGGCAGCAATAATGCGCGTGCCGCTGACAACGATTACTGTCGGCTGTAATTCCTGCAGAACTTGAATGGTCTCGGCGGAATTCACAGACGTGACTTTCATCAACTTTTCCACTGGTACCGGCGATGCATCGAGCGCGAACAAGCGGATAATTTCATCGACTCTGCGCCCTGAGTTCGCCTCCAGCCAGGGAACAACCATCAGCCGGAATGCAACTTGGCCGAAGGTCTTGCGCCATCCCAGCCTTTTTATCCGCCGCTTCAGGAATTTAAGGCGCGGCTCGGCCTGCTCCACAATGACGCGCTCGATCGAAAATTCGCTGCGGAGTGAGTTATAGACTATGGCGGTCTGGCTATCTTCTCTGCCGAGCAAAACGATCTTCTTCGGTTTCTCTGGCGCCATGATTCTGAAATTGGGGATTCTGAGATTGGGGATGATTGAGTGTACTCTCCGCCATGTTTCTGCTTTGCATGCCGTAATCTTCGCGCAATCTGTGGAAGTGGTCGAGAATCCGTCGCAGCATTCCGATATTCTCTGCCACATTTTTGCCGAAATTATGTGGATGCCACCAGAGATGGTAGGCCAACCCATGCCGGGCAGCGTGGGTCAGATCACCTCTGACCCGCAGCTCCTGCAATCCCTGAACTAATGAGTTGGCGCTGTAGGGACGAAGAAAGCGGCTGGCTTGAAGATTCACGGGAACACCGCCGGCATTCTCTGGCAGCGTATAGCAATGGTGCGACGGGAGATTGCAATAAGAGTCCGCCAGCCTGCTTGCGCGCACCCAGCGTGTCTGCTCCACACCGCTTCGTGGACGATAGAGCCATGATTGCGGATTGCCGCGAAAGGCTTTCAGCCCGGCTTCGGCACAAACTCTTAAGTGGGCTGGGTCGTACTGATTCCGCGGAAACACGATGGAGTTTAATTGAATGCCGAAGTCCGCCGCTGCCGATTTCGCTGCACTCAAGTCGGCACGAAACGCGGCAATATTCTGCGTAGGCTCCAGGCAATAATAGTGAGAGAAGGTTTGCGTGCCGATTTCCTGCCCGTGACTCGACCGCACCTGTTCCAGCAGGCTTCGGCCGAAATGAAATGGGTCTTCGTTCTCATCTTCGCCGATCGTCTCGATCTCCGAATAGGGCGACAGGCGCGGGTTGTCGTACTGCGGCAATTCCTGCGGCAGGGCTCGCAGCAGTTCGCTTCGACTACGAAAAAAAAGAAATCCAACCGTAGCCCAGGTTGCATGAATATTGTAATGGGCGAAAGCCGCAAGCATGGCGGGAACCGCGCTCCGTACGCCGATCAGGTTCTCGCGATACTGCTCCACTGTCTTGACATCGCGAACTCCCCAGTGCAATTCGAAATCGAGCGAAATGATAAAAGTGCCGGGAGTCTGCTCGCTGAGCGCCAAGACTACGCTCCTACCTGTATCGGTTCAACTCGCGGCTGTGGCATCGACGTTGCATTCTGCTGCTCCCACCAGAGCTGGAACATGAGAATGTCCCAAAGATGAAACTGCCAGGCGCCTCGGCCGGCAAGGTGATCGTCCCATTTTTCGCGCACTGCGGCGGGATCGAAAAATCCCTCCTCGCGCAGGCGCTTCGGCTCCAGCAAACTCTCAGCCCATTCGCGCATCGGACCGCGCAGCCAGGAATCGAGGGGTATACCGAAACCCATCTTCGGCCTCTCGACCATATTCCGCGGCACGTAACGATAGAGCACCTGTCGCAGCAGCCACTTGCCTTGGTCCGGTCTCACCTTCATCTGCAAAGGCAGGCGCCAGGCAAATTCCACCACTCTTGGATCCAGAAAAGGAATGCGCCCCTCCAAGCCGAAAGCCATGGTCGCACGGTCAAGCTTTACCAAGATGTCGTTCGGGAGGTAGGTGATCGTATCCAGGTAGATCGCTTGGCGCTCAAACTCAGGCAGCGTTAGCCATTGATCCTCGATCATGTGCAAAGGTGCAAACGCAGCAGCTCCAGTAACCAAGCGCTCCGGTGCCGGCCAGTGCGACGTCATGGTCGCATACATTTCCATGGGACTTTTCGACGGCAGCAGGCTCGCCAGCTTGTGCACTTTGTATCCTGGCATGCGTTGCCGCCAGCTCTTGGGGAAGAACGGGCCCAGCAACTTGAATGTGGAGTCCCATAACTCCGGCCCAAAGAAAGTCATTCCGGCTGCTGCAGCCTGCCGCAAAGCGAGCGGAGTACCATCCAATCGCTTCCATACCCGACCGCCCCAGGTGTAACGGTTGTAGCCGCCGAATACTTCGTCACCTCCGTCGCCTGAAAGACTGACGGTGACATGACGACGAGCCAATTGCGAAACCAGAAGCGTAGGAATCTGCGAAGAATCCGCGAACGGTTCGTCGTAAACTTTCGGAAGGCGATTCACCATGTTGATTGCTTCGCCGGATGAAACGTAAAGCTCGGTATGATCCGTGCCTAGATGTTGCGCCACAGCGCGCGCATCCTTCGCTTCGTTGTAGCCCTCCTCGTGAAAGCCGATGGAAAAAGTTCGCACCGGCCGGTCGCTCTGCGCTTGCATCAGCGCGACGATCAGCGAGGAATCGATGCCGCCGGAAAGAAACGCACCCAGCGGCACGTCGGCATGCATGCGTAACCGCACGGCATCCCGCAGCAACGCGTCCAATTCCTCCTCCGCTTGCTCTGCGCTGCCGGTGAAGGGATTTGCGAGAGCGCATTCCACGGACGATCGCAGTGACCAAAAAGGCGCTGTAGTCACCTTGCCGCTTCGATACCTGAGAACGGTCCCGGGAAGTAATTTGCGAATATCGCGATAAATGGAATACGGAGCCGGAATACAGTTGAACCGCAAGTAAGAGGCAACCGCGTCGCGGTCGATCTCGCCCTTGAACGCTGGATGCACTCGCAAGGCCTTAAGTTCGGATGCGAATAGAAATATTCTGCCTGCCACTCCGTAGTAAAGCGGCTTCTCTCCGAAACGATCGCGCGCCAGCACCAGCGTCCGCTCGCTTCGATCCCACAAGGCGAAGGCGAACATTCCATTCATCCGCTGCAGAGCGGATTCGATCCCCCACTGTTCGCACGCCGCCAGTATGACTTCCGTATCGGAGTGCCCGCGAAAACGCAACTCAGGCGTTTCACTTAGCAACTCTTGCCGCAATTGTTCGCAGTTATAAATTTCCCCGTTGTAGGCAATCACGAAACGTCCGCTGGGAGAAAACATTGGCTGGTGGCCGGCTGGCGAAAGATCGAGAATGGAAAGGCGCCGGTGCCCCAACGCGACTCCAGCTTCGGGGTCGGCCCAGACGCCTTTATCGTCGGGACCGCGATGCCGCAGTGCATCGGCCATGCGGTTTGCTCTGGCTTCCAGTTCCGACAGCTGGATGCCGCCTCGCGTCTCGACAAATCCAGCCAAGCCACACATTAAGAGAAAATCTCCGCCGAGTTAAAGACAAAGAAAATCAAAGATAAAACTTTGAGAACGGAAAATGAAAAAGGATCTCCCTCTAATCTCCGGCTGCGGGCGACCCGATGCCCGATCTGCTCGCCACCTCCAGAGATCTACGCCTCAAGCGAAGAACGCGGAGCGGAACGGAGACGGTCTTCGGATCGAATCGTGAATCACTCAAGAACATCATCAGGGCAAAGGGCATCAACATCACGCGCTGCCGGTTGAGTAAGCCGAAGTTGGTTGTGGCCGCCGCGTAAATGATGGTGAACTCTACCGCGTACAGCGCAAGAAACATGGCAAAGGGATTCGATCGGATCCGCCCTAATGTCCGATACAGAATTTTTCTCCGCCTCACGAACAGGAGTAGAACGTAAACGCCCTCGAGCGAAGCGAATGAAGCCTGCAAATTATGAACTTCGAACGGGAATGGCCGAATCAGCAGGAACGGGGCCATCAGCAGCCGCAAAGCCAACGACCCCCCGTAGGTGGATGCCCCCATCGTCGCATTGGTTCTCGCCACCTGCATAATCGCAGCTTTGCCACCGGCGAAATCGCGCATCTCGACGTAGGTTGCGCCTTGAGAAACAAAAAGCCAGGTGACGGCTACCAGGGCGGGAATGCCCACCACCTTCAGAGCCAGCCCGCTCATGCCCGTGCGATTCGCGCCGAAGACGTGGGGGAAAATAAACGCAACCGCCATGATGCCCGCCATGTGCGGACGCACACTCATGATGACCCCAAGCCCCGCCACCAACAAAACGTAACCCTGTATACCCACGCGATGATGCACCCGCGCAAAGCCGTATGTGGCTAATCCTGCGCCCAGCATAACGATTGCATCTTTGCTGACACTCGCCGTCCAGAAAATGCAACTAGGAAGCAGAAATGCCAGCGTGGCCATCATGTCGAAGCGGGTCGCATCAGGAAATCCCAGGCAGAACGCGCGATAGAGAAAATATGCCCCCCAAAAGGACATGG
Organism: uncultured Acidobacteriaceae bacterium; assembly: GCA_963801885.1. Lineage (GTDB taxonomy): Bacteria > Acidobacteriota > Terriglobia > Terriglobales > Acidobacteriaceae > Sulfotelmatobacter. The sequence continues at coordinate 70,770 of CAWDGL010000002.1, read as the reverse complement.
AGGCAAACACAACCATCGCCACGGGCAGTGAAATACCGGTCACAACAAAAACGCATTGCGCTAGGAATGACGGAAAATCAGTTCCGTATATGGGATGAGGGACCGTCAGCAGCCCCCGTTTGAAAGTAGTTGTTCGCCATGCCCTGAGCGGTATAAAAGTAATGCGCCAGGTCGGCACTGTAGTTATACAAACGCACCACCATGGTGATGTATAAGCCGGCAGCCGCCAGTTTGGCCAACAATCCTATGGCCATCAGCCGGCGCAGCGAAGGATGACGCCGCGTGCAATGCAAAATCATGACGTAATTCGCGGCCAATATGAGGGCCACGGTAGACGCCGACGCGAAGCGAGAAATCGCAATCCCCTCGTCGTAGACTGCGAACAGTTCGTACAGCCAAAAAGGCGCAGAAACCAGCAGCAATACGCCCGCGAGGTTTACGACCAAACTGAGCCGCGGCGATAGCCGCCAGGGAGCGCTCTCCGGTACTCGGACAATCTGTGAGGAGTTTTTCAGCATCGCGAACAGACTTCTTCAGGCCACAATCTCATGCACCCGCGCCGCACTCGAGGGAAGTTTTCCCATGGCCCGCCAACCCGCACCGCGAACGATATCGCTGTCTTCCAGCCCCGAACGTGTCAGCCAACCTTTAACCTGTTCGCGATCATAGCGGTTCTCGATGGGCGCGGAAAAACGGTCGAACTGATCCTGATACAGAAGGCGGAACGGAAAATCCGCATAAAGTTTGAGTGGCAAGGTCTCGGCAAATGCCTTCCAACGTGTGTTTCGCAGCCACCGATAGGGCGCGACAAAGCAGATTTCGCAACCCACGGCCACGCACCACGAAAACGCTCGCAGCACAGGAAACGGAAGCCGCGTCGTAACCTGTCGGACCATTCCTACCAGCCTCAACAAATGCTGCTTCCAGCGCGGTTCGTCATTCAGAGACCAGTAGAGGTAAACCAACACGTCTCGCTCCCGGTTTGCCGTAACGCAGAATTTCACGAAAGCCGGCCTCAGGTTCGGGCAAATGATGAAGCACGCCCAGCGAGTACACCATGTCAAAGGTTTGTGGCCGCAACGGCAAGTGGAAAAGATCGGCCTGCACGATGTGTACGTTGTCTAAGTGACCGGCATTGTCGAACGCCGCATCCACTGCGGGACTGAGATCGACGCCGATAACCTTGTGCGCGTGTTGAGCGGCATAAAACAAATGCCGTCCCTTGCCACATCCGGCGTCCAGCAAGGTTTTTCCAAGCAGAGCTTCCGGCGGATAAGAAGCGAAGTACCAACGAAAGTTCGCCTCGCCTTCAGGACGGAAATCGGAAAAGTGTCGCCATTCGTAGCCGAAGCTGCGCATCGTCCGCAATTTACTTTGCGGTTCGGTACCGGTATCGGCCGCCATGTGTTCTTCTGACTGTGAAAAGAATTCCGGATATTCCTGCTGAAGAGTGGACCGCAGGGGCCCGAGCAGCATCCGCGGAACGCCTCGAATGATGGGGAAATTCTCTCCGCACTTGGTGCACCGCAGCCAGCCATTCATTATCTCTGCCGAATTCTGTGAGCCGCTGGACGGGGATTCAAAATGGCGAGTTAATTCCAGTTCTCCACTGCACGGGCACACCAAATCTTCCAGAAGGGTCAGTTTCATCGAGGTTTCGACGGGATCAAGGAATCTAGCACTAGGTTATCATGCTGTTATTCGCTGGAAAAGATTGTTGGTAGAGCGGTAGCGGGTCACTTTGAACCAATTCTCCTACGAGGCCGTCATCCCGAAGCGCGGCGCACTCCAGCCGCGAGAGGGATCTGCCGCAGATACGAACCAACGGGGGATGCGGGTTCTGCACGTCATTGACAGTCTGATCCAGGCTGGCGCCGAGGCTCTGGTGAAAGACATGGTTCCCCGCATGCGCTCGGCAGGCATAGATGTCTCGGTCGCAGTGCTGAAAGAGCTCGATGGTCCTTTCGAGCGCGAACTGCGCGAAAAGAATATTGCTTTCTTGCCTACGGCTCCCGGAGGAATTTATTCGCCCGCGCATATCTTTTCTCTCAAGCGCCATATTCATAAGTTTGATGTCATTCAGGTGTGCCTTTTTCCCGCGCAGTTGTTCGTTCCTCTGGCGGCGTTGTTGGGGGGAAGTAAAGTTCCAATTATTCTTTCGGAGCAGACCACGCAGCACCGTAGGAAAAAGATGTGGCTGCATCCGCTGGAAACCTGGATGTATAGCCGCTACACGGCGATCGCCTGCGCGAGTGACGGGATTGCCGCCAGCCTCACGGCTTGGATTCCCGGCGTGGAGGCAAAGATCACGGTCATCCCCAATGGAATTGACGTCGAGACCTTCGAATCGGCCAAACCCGCGTCGCGCGCCTCGGCGGGCATCAACAACGGCAACTGCGCGCTGCTTTACGTAGCCAGCCTGCAGCCAAGAAAAGATCACGTCAATCTGCTCCGCGCCATGGCCAACATTCCTGACGCTGACTTAATGCTGGTGGGTGACGGAGAGATGCGGCCACAACTGGAGCGCCTGGCCGAAACCCTTGGGATTGCGCAACGAGTGCACTTCCTCGGCCGCCGCAAAGACGTGCCTGAACTTCTGAAGATGGCCGACATTTACGTGCATCCGCCCGCGGTCGAAGGCTTTGGCATTGCCGCTGCGGAAGCCCTGGCCGCCGGCAAGCCCATCGTCGCAACCAATGTGCCCGGGCCTTGCGCAAGTAGTCGCAGACGCCGGCATTCTGGTGCCTCCCGGCGATCCGGCCACTTTGGCCAAAGAGGTCAACAAACTGATGGAGTCCCCCGACTCGCCGCCAACAACTTTCCCGTGCCGCCGTCGAACGTGGGCGGCAGTTTAGTATCGAAAAAACCGTCGCCGCCTACATCGATCTTTATCGATCGGTTCTCTCCACTTAACCTCATGCCTTCCTACCAATGAAAATCTCCGTGTTCCCGGGCATTGATGGAAATGCCAGCATCGACCGCTATGCTCGCGAGCTTGCCTGCCAATGTCCCACCGAATGTGGATGCCAACGTCGTCAGCTTCAGGAGATCATCCGGGCATCGAAGGCGCTGTTACGACCGTTACCTGAAATACTTACAGCATCGCGCATCGGACGCGCGCCGACTACAACGTTATCGCCAGCGAAGGCTATTCTTTCCTGATCCTTGCCCTGCCGGCGGAGCGCACCGTGGTCGTCTGTCACGATCTTCACCCCCTGATTTATCAGAGGCTGGTCCGGAACCTACCGGCTTCGCTACAAGCTGAACCTTGAGGCTGCATGCAGCGTGCTCGCGCCATCGTCGCTATCTCCGAACACACGAAGAAGGATCTGCTTAAATATTGTCCGTTCATCCCGTCGGAAAAAGTATTCGCCATCCACAATGGGTTGGAACGGAAATGGAGGCGCATAGACGATCCGGCGCGTCTGGAGCAGACTCGGAGCGATTATGGCCTCGAGGGGAAAATAATTGTTCTGCACGTCGGCAACGACAATTGGTACAAGAATTTCGCCACGCTTCTGCGCGCCTTCGCCGCAGTGGACGACGCCGGGCTCGTCCTCGTAAAAGTCGGCGATTGCGGGGCCGCCAATCGAGCACTCATTCAGCAGTTGGGGATCGCGAACCGTTTCGTTCACATCCGCGGTGCGGACGACGATCAGCTGATGTGCATCTACAGCATCGCCGATATGCTCGTGTTCCCCTCGCTACACGAGGGCTTCGGATGGCCGCCACTGGAGGCGATGGCCTGTGGTTGTCCCGTAATTACGACGCGTAAGGCCAGCCTGCCGGAAGTCTGCGGAGACGCCTGCTTGTACGTGGAGCCGCGTGACGTGGAAGAAATCGCCGCAGCGATTCGTACTCTGAGAGATGACGCTCAAACGCGTGCCGACCTTATCAGGCGCGGAACGCTTTTGCAGGCGCAGAAATTCGATTGGCAAAAAACCGCGCAGGAGATCTTGCAATGCGCAGATTGGACCTAGATGCTTCGCGGCCGGCCGGCAAGAGCTATGGCTGCTGTGGACGGCGGCATCGCCAGAAAGTGCGACAAGAGGCACAATCTCATTCATTTCCTTGACCGGATCCATTGTGGGCAATTTGTATAAGCTGTAATCCGCACTCGCTATCTCTCCAAACGCCTCACGGATAGCCTCAGGCCCGTGCATTTCAATAAAAACCAACGGCTGATACCGCTGGAGCACTGATTTCATTCCTCGAAGAGCACGACCTTCGGCATGCTCAACGTCCATGATGACTATTCCGGCACAAGTCCAGTTGAAGCTACATAGGAATCAATCTCTGACACGGGACCGGCGTGGATTCCGCGCCCTGCGGCACATAGGGCAAATCGGAAAAACGGCCTTGAAGATGGGTCAGAGCGAAACAAAATTGCGCAGTACCATCGAAGTCGCCCACTGCGCTCTGTTCGATTTTCACGCGATCGGCCAACCCATTCAATTCAACGTTCTCTTTGAGCCGGGCAACAACAGCTGGATTCGGCTCGAATGCCACCACTCTGCCTGTTGGGCCGACGAGATTGGCCGCTGCGATCGCGAAGAATCCTATGTTGGCACCAATATCGAAAACAGTCATTCCCGGCTTTAAGTAGCGCGGCAAGACCTGCTGCAGATCAGGCTCATGCTCGCCCAGATAATATCCGCTCTCGCTGCGTGGGTAGAGGCGAAGCTTGCTTCCAGCGAGCAGGCCCATCTGCACCTCGAGAACCTGCGGTTGATCTTCGAAAACCGTATGATTGATCAATCGCCTTATCGGCATCGGCATATGATGATAGAAATCTCTTACGCCCGGGGGCATCGATCGCCATATGCGTCCGGCTCGATTCGTCAGATTCATGCTTAACTTCTCCATTGGGCAAGTCGGGAAAATCAAAAAAGTAATTATCCCTGCGCAATAACTCTTGCAAAACCCTGAACCAATTACTCAGCAGCTGTGGGCGTGACTCCTTCAGACGCGTTAGCGAAACTTTCTCGGTTTCCCCCGACGCCAGTTGCACCTGTCCTCTTCCAGAGCGGGCGAAGCAGCGAAGCGATGTCATTCCGTCCCGTGAGCAAAATGAGTAATAGCGAAGCCACAAGCGTCAAGCCAAAGATGGCCACCCGCCAGCGTTGCCACTGGGCTTGCGTGACCCACAGAACTCCACAAAAAATCGCCAGCGCCGTCGCTAAACGCGATCTGGAGACAGCGAGAGGATACACTCGCTGCGCGTAAACGTATATCATGCCGGCCTCGATCACATAGGCTGCGGTCGTCGCGTAGGCCGCGCCGTACATGCCCCAGCGCGGAATCCACAGAAAATTGAGGCCGATATTGGCCACCAGGGCTACGCCGCTCACCACCCACAGAAAAGCGACGCGTCGCGCTTGAAAGAGCGACGGCTGCAATGTGCTGTAGAGCGCGTGGAAAAGATATCCGGCAATGATCCAGGGAACTAAGCGCCCGGCAGACCAGTAGCGGCGGTCGAGCAGATGATGGACCACGTCTTGCGCGATCAGCGATCCGAATATCGCAATGGCCACGAGCAACAAACTCAAGCCCGAAAAGAGCCGGCCCAGCACACGTTGTCCCTCGGGGCCGCTGCGCGCGACATCATAAAAAAGCGGCGACCACGCTTGAGAAATGGATGCGGTCACCAGATACATGACCATCCCGAACGTATACGCCAGGGTATATACGCCCACTTCGTTCAGGTTCCGGTAGTACTCGAGAATGAAGCGGTCCGCGACTACCAGCCCCAGCGCGAGCAGCAAGTGCGGCAAAATCGGCAGCGCAATGGGCAGAGACTCGCGGACAAACTTCCACTCGTAACCGCCCGTCCACCACTTGTACGAGACCACGATTGCGATCGCCAAAGATCCTGCCGCACCCAGGAGTTTTCCGGTCAGCATTCCCACGGCGCCCCGGTGCAACAGCACGACCAGCAGTACAGCCGAACCTCCGGTCATGAGAAAAGAAGCGCATGCCATCAGCGAAAAAGCCACTGGGCGATGCTCGTTCTGGTAAAGGCCCAGCCGGTAATCGACCAACTGATTCGCTGCTGCAGTCCCGATCGCGAGAGCGATGTAGGGAAAGAACGGCACGGCAAAGTGCGGCGCCAGCCGATGCAGAAAGAAAGGCCCCGCAACAAAAGCCAGCGCCACCAGCGCCACTGTTAGGACCGCCCCAAAACGCAGGACGCTGCTCACATAGCGACGCTGTTCGGCAGGCTGATCGGCATAGTGAAAGTAAAGTCGTCGCACCGCGGTATCGAGACCGAGCCCGCAAAAAGCCGACAGAGTCACGGCAATAATTTCCGCCAGACTGATCGTGCCGTAGTCGCCCGGACTCAAATACCGGGTGAACAAAGTAATCAGAAGAAAATTGAGCGCCTTCAGCGCGAAATTGGTGACTGCGTAAGTGCCCGAGCCGACCAGCAAGCGGCGGCTTGCGGACTGGATGCTGTAGGGCGATCCTGCAGTCGCGGAGGTCTCCGCGCCTTCGGCTTGCTGCATGAGTGTCACAGTGTCACGATGGTTGCCGATCTGGTCTGCGCTTTCGGCTCTAGGGGCTGATTTCGAGTGCAATGCGGCTATCCTACAACACATTCGCAAGACCACAAAGATCGAGCTTCGCGGTTGAGAGATCAGCGGCCGTGCGATACACTCAAGAAACCTTGCGACCACGGAACAACCTGGCGATCCTGACGCGGCCGAGTTCGTCAATTTCATGAATCTGGACAATCAAAGTATTCTCATTACCGGCGGCACGGGCTCGTTCGGCAAGAAATTCGTGGAGACCGTTCTCGCCGAGTCTCGCCCCAAGCGGCTCATCGTTCTGAGCCGCGACGAACTCAAGCAGCATGACATGCGTCAGAAGTTTCCCGACGGTCCCGAGTCGCCCATGCGTTATTTTCTGGGCGATGTACGCGATTCCGAGCGCTTGCGGCGGGCCTTTGTCGATGTCGACATTGTGATTCACGCCGCCGCGCTGAAGCAGGTTCCCGCCTGTGAGTACAACCCTTTTGAGGCGATCCAGACCAATGTGATCGGCGCGAAAAATGTGATCGATGCGGCCATCGATCGCGGGGTCAAGAAGGTGCTCGCCATCAGCACCGACAAGGCCGTGAACCCGGTAAACCTCTACGGCGCCTCGAAACTCTGCGCCGAGAAATTATTCGTACACGGCAACTCCTACTCCGGCGAAAAGGGGACTCGGTTCTGCTGCTCGCGTTACGGCAACGTAATCGGCAGCCGGGGCAGCGTGATTCCGGTTTTTCTGGAACAGGCCAAGCGCGGCCGCCTCACAGTTACCGATCGCCGCATGACCCGGTTTTGGCTGACTCTCGAGCAAGGCATTCGTTTCGTCATTCATTGCCTCGACCAAATGAAGGGCGGAGAGATTTTTGTTCCCCGCATTCCGAGCATGGGAATGATGGAACTGGCGAAGTCGATTGCGCCCGACGCGGATATCGATTACGTCGGCATCCGTCCCGGTGAAAAGCTGCACGAGGTTCTGGTTTCGGAAGACGAGGCTCGCCACACTCTGGAAACGCCAGAGATGTTCATCATCTATCCGCACCAGATGCGGCACCCAGGCCACTGGGCTGACGCTAAACCTCTGCCCGATGGCTTCCGCTATACTAGCGACAGCAACTCTGACTGGCTCAGCACGGAAGAACTGGACAGACTGCTCGGCATAACCGCGTGCTTACCCGAACTGCAAAGCTAGCCATCGAAGGCGGTACTCCCGTACGCGCTACGCCTCTGCCTTACGGCAAACAGTGGATTGATGAAGCCGACATTGCCGCGGTCGTCGACGTGTTGCGCTCCGATTGGCTGACCACCGGGCCGAAGGTCGAGGAATTTGAAACTGCATTCGCCGCGGCCACCGATGCTCGTCACGCCGTCAGTTTCAGTTCCGGCACGGCAGCGCTGCACGGATCTGTCGCCGTCCTCGGTTTAAAATCCGGCGACGAAGCCATCACCACTCCCATAACTTTTTGTGCCTCGGCCAATTGCCTGCTCTACTGCGGCGTTCGGCCGGTATTTGCCGACGTTGAGGCCGACACGTTGTTGATCGATCCCGCAGAGATCGAGCGAAAAATTACTTCGAAGACGCGAGCTCTGGTTGTCGTGGATTATGCCGGCCAGCCGGTTGCTTTGCGTGAAATCAAAAAACTCGCAGAGAAGCATGGGTTGGCGGTGATCGAAGATGCCTGTCACGCGCTCGGCGCAAAGTTCGAAGGTCGACGCGTGGGCGGCCTTAGCACCATGACTGCATTCAGCTTTCATCCAGTGAAACACGTCACGACGGCGGAAGGCGGAATGGTCACGACCAACGATTCTCAACTCGCCGAGAAATTGCGGCGCTTCCGCAATCATGGCATTGGCAGCGATCATCGCCAGCGCGAGAAAGTCGGCTCGTGGTTTTATGAGATGGCGGACCTCGGCTACAACTATCGACTCAGCGATCTGCAATGCGCGCTCGGCTTAAGTCAACTTTGCAAGCTCGACCAGTGGCTGGCGCGGCGCCGCGCCATCGCCGCTCAATACGATGCCGGCTTCCGGGAGCTCTCCGCCGTTCGGCCTCTCGCTGTCTTGCCCGAAGCGGAACATGCGTACCATCTTTATGTGATTCAGTTGCAACTGAAGCAATTGCGGGCAACGAGAGCGGAAGTTTTTGCCGCTTTGCGGGCCGAGGGAATCGGCGTCAATGTTCACTATATCCCCGTTCATCTTCATCCCTATTATCGCGAACATCAAGGAACGGCGGCCGGTCTGTGCCCGCGCGCGGAAGCTGCCTATGAACGAATTCTAAGTCTGCCGATGTTCCCGCGCATGACGGACCGGGATGTGCAGGACGTGATCGAAGCGGTTCACAAAGTCGTCGCCGAATATTCGAAATAATCTTAGAGTCGTCGTCACCGTTGCTTCCCAAAATGAAGATTGCAGAATCAGAATGAAGACTGCCGCAATCAAGGTCCTCGTAGCCGGATCGGGCTCTATCGGACGCCGCCACATGCGCAACCTGCGGTCGTTGGGCGTGAGCCAGATTGCGGCCTGCGATCCTGACCCCGAACGTCTCGCGCCGATGATCGCCGAGTTAAGCATCCAGCCCTTTGCAGAGTTTGAACACGCACTGGAAACTTTCGCGCCCGATGCGGTGCTCATATGTACTCCGCCGTCGTTTCACCTGGCACAGGCGCGTCAAGCTATCGCCGCGGGCGTGCATGTGTTCATTGAGAAACCTCTCTCGCACAGCATGGATGGCGTAAGGGCGTTGTTAAACGATGCGGGCGAAAGCGGCCGCGTGCTGCAGGTCGGATACAACTTGCGTTTTCATCCCGCCATTCGCAAGCTGAAACAGATTGTGGAAGAAAATACGATTGGACGCATTCTGTGGGCGCGCGCGGAAATCGGCCAGTACCTGCCTGATTGGCGTCCCTGGCAGGATTACCGGCAAAGCTACACCGCCCGCCGCGAACTGGGTGGCGGCATTATTCTCGATGCCTCGCACGAGCTCGATTATTTGCTCTGGTTTTTCGGCGAGCCCCTGGAGGTGCTCTGCATGGCTTCAACCGTCAGTCAACTGGCGGTCAACGTCGAAGATTCGGCAAGCCTCCTCCTGCGATTCGCTTCTGGTTGTCATGCCGATCTGCATCTCGATTTCGTGCAGCGCGTTCCCTCCCGCTCCTGCAAACTGGTGGGCGAAGAAGGAACGGCGATCTGGGAAGATGGCAACACGGTTCGCGTGGCGTGTGCTTCGACCCTCGCAGCCGCCCGAGGATTTTCGCTTCGATTTTGACGACAACGAGATGTACGTGGCCGAACTGAAGCAATTCCTCCATTGCATTGAAACCGGCGAATCGCCGCTCGTCACCGCCGAGCAAGCGGCCCGGGTGCTGGAGTGGGCGCTGGCAGCAAGGTCGGCGGCAGAGAGCAAAGTCGGGAGTCCGACCCATGGTTGACCTGAGAGGCCGCGTGGCGCTAGTCACGGGCGCCGCCAAAGGGCTGGGTGCGGCAATCGCCACTCAACTCGCCGCGCAAGGCGCTGATGTCGCCTTCACTTATCTTAGCGACGCTCGCGCTGCCAGGGAGCTGCAAAAGAAAATTCGCGCCATGGGGCGGCGGTGCGCAGGCTGGGCCGGCTCCGCTGCGGACTTTAAGCTGGCGCAGAAGATCGTCTCAGAAGTTCAGCGCAAGTTTGGCGGCCTTCAAATCCTGGTCTGCAACGCGGGCATCGCCACTTCTGCGCCGCTGGTAAGAATGTCGGAGTCTGAGTGGGACGAAGCCATGGATGTTTCTCTCAAGGGCTCATTTAATTACATTCGTGCAGCCGCCCCAAGCTTCGTGAAACAAAATGGCGGAAAGATTGTGTGTATCGGTTCCATTAACGGCCTGCGCGGGCGGGTAGGTAGCGCTAGTTACAATACGGCGAAAGCTGGCCTACTCGGCTTGGTCAAAACGGCAGCCGCTGAGTTGGGCGGCCACAATGTGAACGTTAATCTCATCGCGCCCGGATTCATTGAGACCTCAACCCAGGTGAATACGCCGGAATTGATCCGCGATCTTGTTCTGAAGGAATGCGCTATCAAGCGTCTCGCGCAGCCCGAAGACATTAGTCCTTTGGTGGCTTTCCTCGCCAGCGATGACGCCCGCCACATCACCGGCCAAATCATTAAAATTGATGCAGGCCAATATCTTTGAGGTTTCGGCGTGATGGGTAATGTGATCGGGATTGTGCAGGCGCGGATGGGCTCGTTTCGCCTGCCTGGCAAGTCCCTAGCTCCATTGTTAGGACGGCCAATGTTGCAGGTTCTGATGGAACGTGTCCGTCCGGCCCAAATCGTCGACCATTGGATCATCGCCACCACCCAGCTTGCCGCGGATGATTGCATCGCGGAGCTTTCGCGGCAACTTGGAATCGAATGCTTTCGCGGCTCCGAAAACGACTGCCTCGACCGCTACTACCAAGCCGCGCTTCAGGCCAATGCACACACGGTCGTACGTCTCACCGGCGATAATCCCCTGATGGACGGCTCATTTGTGGATTGGTCAGTTTCGCAATTTCTCAACGCCGATCCGCCGCTAGACTACACGGAATCGAGCACCAGCAAGACCTTTCCGCTAGGGCTGTCGCTCGAGGTATTTTCGTTTGATGCATTAGGTCAGCCTGGAAAGAAGATCCGTCGCTCGATTCGCGCGAGCATGTCTGCCCTTACATCTACGAGCACCCGGAACGTTTTCGCATTGGCAAGCTGCGCGGCCCGTACGATTATTCACATATGCGCTGGACCGTTGACACCGAAGCTGACCTGGAGTTCGCGCGCACCGTCTTCGAAAGTTTTGGACGCACCGATTTTTCCTGGCTGGATGCCGCGCAGCGTATTGAACAGCATCCCGAGTGGCTGGAAATTAATCGCCATGTCGTGCAGAGGACATTCTAATGCGACCGGGCGTTCTTCTGGTGCGCGCTGATGCGAGCACCGAGATCGGCGCGGGACATTTCATGCGCTGCCTGGCGCTGGCACAGGCTTGGCGGGACATGGTGGAAGCGCGATCTTCCTGATGGCCCCGGGTGCGGCCGGGCTGGCCAAGCGCCTGCAGGAAGAAAACATCGGCGAGATGCGGCTCGCGTCGCGGGCGGGCAGCACGGCGGATGCGGAAGAGACTGCCACAGTTGCGATCGAGCACCGCGCAGCCTGGGTCGTTTTGGACGGCTATCATTTCTCGCCCGGCTACCAGCGCGCACTGAAAGAAAGCGTCTCGCATCTGCTCTTGCTCGATGATCTAGGAAAAGACGATCTCGCCGATGCAGAGCGTTACCACGCCGATCTGCTGCTCAATCAGAATGCCTATGCCACGCCCGAAATGTATAGCCGGTCGCGCCGCCAGCTCTCGATTGCTCCTCGGCGCGCCCTATTTTTTATTGCGCCGCGAGTTTCACGAATGGCGCGGTGACAAACGACGCAATGCCGAAAAAACCGCTGCGCCGCAAGCCCGCAATCTGCTGGTCACTCTCGGCGGTAGTGACGCCGAAAACGCCACTGCCGGCGTGCTGCGGGCACTCGCAGCCCTCTCCGTTCCGCTGCTGAATCTCAAAGTGCTGGTCGGCGCGGGAAATCCACATCGCGTGGAGTTACAGAAGCTGGCAGCCAACTTACGCCATAGTGTAGAGTTTCAGATTGACACGAAGCGAATGGCATACGAGATGGCCTGGGCCGATTTCGCGATCAGCGCGGCCGGTAGCACCAGTTGGGAGCTTGCATTCATGGGACTGCCCAGCCTGTTGATCACGCTCTCCGAGAATCAGCGCGGCTGCGCGGAATATTTGTCTCATCACGGCATTGCGTTGAGCCTTGGTTGGCACGACAAACTGCAGCCAGCAGAAACAGCAGCTGCCTTGAGCGCTCTAGCGGCAGATGCGCCTCGCCGTCAAGAGATGAGTGCTCTCGGACGTGCTTTAATCGACGGCAAAGGCGCCGACCGTGTCGTCGACGCCATGGCCAGCCTGGCAAGCGGAGAGACGCAGGAAAATACGCCGGGAATGTCGCGGACGTAATCTGACGGACGCAATCTCGCGAACTGAATTCCACGAATTCAATGTCACGAATCTGAATCATGCTAAGAGTTCTGAAATCGCTGGCGAAATCGCTTCCCTATCCGATATTTCTGCGGCTGTTTTATGCGTGGGACCGGATCGAATGGCGCGCGCGCGCCGAGGCCGCGCGGAAACGAGCCGGACTACCCAGCCTCGATCAAATCGATCTATTGCAAACGAAAAAAAGCGACACGCTGTTCGTGCTGGGCAGCGGTCCCTCCATCAATCGGATCTCGCCGCAACGCTGGCAGCAAATCGCCATCCACGATACCGTCGGCTTTAACTGGTGGCTCTATCATGCATTCGTTCCCAAGGTTTATTTTCTCGAAGCCATCGAAAAACAAGCGTCCCCCGGGGCGTTCGATTCTTATCTAGCTCTCGCTGGCCGCCGCGCTGCCGATTACGCCGGCACGATAAAAATTGCCATGGAGTTCCATCGCGAGGGGACACAGACGTTGGATTATCTGCCGCCGGCATTCAGAAAAAATCTGTTCGCCGCGCACAAAATCGAAGCGCCGGCCCGCAACGAAGTCGAACTCGCCCGCGCGCTGGGCTACTTACGCCGTCGCGGAGCATTTCAGATTGCCGGGCGTTTCCCAGAGTTGCTGAAGTACGCCGCCAGTTTAACCACTATGCTGGTGTTTGCTTTGAAGCTCGGCTACAAGCGCATTGTGCTTTGCGGCATCGATTTGAAGACTCCGGATTATTTTTTTCAGGATCGCCGCTTTTACAGCGAAAGCTGGGAGCCGCCCGCGGTTGATACCGCAAGCCACGACACCGACATTCCGCTAACCTGGCGGGTGCCTGTAACTCGCGCCGTCGCGGTCATTCAACAAGAACTTCTCACTCCCGCCGGCATCGAATTGTTCGTTGAAAACCGGAATTCGGCGCTCTGGCCCATGCTCCCGGAAGTTCCCCAGCCGGCTTTGGATGCAACTTGGGATACAGGAGTGCCAGCCCAAGCTGGCCCGATGCAGACAGCGGGCGTCCGGTGCGCAGAGCGATGAAAAATATTGAGTCGGGAAAATCCCGAAAGATTGGTGCCGGTCAGCCTTGTTTCCTGGCCGCGGAAATTGGCATCAATCACAACGGCGACATGGCGTTGGCCCATCGCGAAATTGATGCCGCTGCCGCCAGCGGCGCCGACGGGGTGAAGTTTCAGAACTACCATACCGAAGGTTTCCTCTCCGATCGCTCGCTTACTTACGAATACATTTCCCAGGGCAAAACAGTAGTCGAGTCGCAGTTCGATATGTTCAAGCGCTGCGAACTGCGTCCGGAGGCATTGCGTGAGTTGCGCGAACATTGCGAGGATCGCGGCGTCGTCTTTTTCAGCACGCCCATGGACGAAGACGGCGTGGCCGAACTGGTGCGGGAACGCGTCACCCTGCTGAAAAATGGCTCCGACTGCCTTGGACATTTGCCGCTCATTCGGAGCATGGCCCGCACGGGATTGCCGACCGTCATTTCAACAGGCATGTCCACGCGCGAAGATATCGATGACGCTGTTCAGGCATTCCGCGAGGCCGGCGGGCGCGATCTGATTCTGCTCCATTGCACTTCGGCGTATCCCACTCCCGCGGCGGATGTAAACCTGCGAAAAATTCCCGCGCTGGCCGAGGCTTACGACTGTCTCGTCGGCTTTAGCGACCATTCCGATGGAATCGTCGCCGCCGTGGGCGCGGTCACATTGGGCGCATGCTTCATCGAAAAACATTTCACGCTCGATAAAAATCTTCCCGGCCCGGACCATCGATTCTCGGCTGATCCTGCGGAATTCCGCGCGCTGGTCGATGCAGTTCGCTTTGTCGAATGCAGTCTGGGTTCCTCCGAACTGGAACCGGCGGGCGCGGAGGAAATTGGACGAAGAGAATACCGCCTGTCGTGCGTAGCCGCACGCGACCTTCGCGCCGGTCAAACTCTAGCGATCGAAGATATCGCATTTCACCGTCCCGGCAACGGATTGCCGCCGAAGATGGTTAACGAACTAGTCGGGCGAGTAACGGGCAAACCGATCAAGTGCGGCTCTCTGCTAGCATCGGAAGATCTTCGCTAGTGAAGCTGATTTTTGTGCTGAAATACCTGAAGCTATTGAGTTGCGGCCATACGTATGTCACTAACCGCGTTGCCTAAAATTTCGTCGTCTCGGCATTCCGTTGCAGAAACCGTCTGCACATTGCGGCCGGCGCGTGCCGATGACGAGGAGATCATCTATCGGTGGCGCAATCTGCCGGAGATTATTGAGCTGGGACTCAGACATTGCGCGGTTGAGCGAGAGGAACACCGAATCTGGTTTGAACGGACTTTGCGAGCCGTTGACCGTGAGTTATTCATCATCGAGGTGGCAGGAAAAGCTGCCGGCACAGTGCGCTACGATTTTGACGAGTTCGGGCAAGCTGAAATCAGCATTTATCTTGTTCCGCCGTATAAGGGACGCGGTTTCGGAACGCAGGCACTCACCCAAAGCTTGCCCGAAACTTTTGTGAAACGACGTCTACACACAATTCGGGCGACGGTTCTGAGGGGTAACGAACGCTCGCTCGCGTTCTTCCACTCACTCGATTTTCGAGATACTGAGGCAGGTGGTTCGTCAAACACTCTGGTCCTGGAACATCCAAGCGTGCCGCATTCCCGACCATGGATAGACCATCAAGAGATCGCGGCAGTTGTGTCCGTGTTGAATTCCGGTCAGCTGTCGCAAGGCCCGCGCGTGGCCGAACTGGAGCGCCTGTGGTGCAGTGCCACACAATCTAAAGCGGCCGCAGCAGTCGGAAGCGGGCTCGGGGCTATTCGACTGGCGCTATTGGCACTGCGAGTTGAAACGGGAAGTGAAGTCATCGTGCCAGCGTACAGCTGCGTTGCATTAGCCAATGCGGTGCTCGCGGTCGGCGCAACCCCGGTGTGCGCCGATATTGAAGTAGACTCTTGGACGCTCTCGCCAGACGACGTACAACGGAAGTTAACGAAACGGACGAAAGCCATAATTGCCGTTCACTTGTTCGGGTCTCCGGCGGATATGAAAAAATTGACCGCCTTTGGCGTTCCTGTGATTGAAGACTGCGCCCACGGAATTGGCGGAACGTCGAGCGGGGTGCCATTCGGAAGCGGTTCTCAACTAAGCGTTGGATCATTTTATGCGACCAAAATGCTGTGCGCCGGCGAGGGTGGCATTGTGGCCAGCCAAAATGAGGATCTGATTGAGCATATCGTCCACTCCCGCGACTACTCGGATCAAGGAGCAAGTGCTTTCCGTCTCAACGATAAACTGACCGACATCCAGGCGGCGCTTGCTATTACGCAGGTGCAAAAATTGGACGAGCTTTTGCGTCGGCGACAGGCATTGGCGCAGCAGTATGATTCCCTGCTTGCAAGTCTTGTTGAGACCGACCTGATTGTCTTGCCCTTAGACACGCCGGGGCGCATTTGGTATCGCTACCCGATTCGGCTGAAACAACATTTCGCCCGCACGATTAGCGAGCGCATGCGCGCGCTTGGCGTATCAGCCGAACTACCCGTTCACGACTGGGCGCACTCCGACTTGCGTGGGCAGATTTGCCGGCAACAACGGAAGCGTTTGATCGTCTCCTGTCTCTACCCTTGTACCCCGACCTCAGCGAACTGGAACAACGTCTACGTTGTTTCCAGCTTGTGCTCCGCCTTGGCATCGTGAAGCCTCTCCAAGCAAGCCAGCCGGTCCTGAGCCGCGCGCCTGCGCCGACGGTATTCGGACGAATTTCGAGTTTCTACGACCGATTGGTCGAAACCCATGGTCACGAACCGCGGGCTTGCGATTACGGTCGGCCGGAATCACAAATAGCCAAGTTCCGCGTTCTCGCCGATGTTGCTCCTCTCGACGATAAGAGTGTTCTCGATGTGGGCTGCGGATTCGCAGATTTTTCAACTTACCTCAATGAACGCTACTCGAACGTGACGTATTCCGGTGTCGATCTTTCCGAGAATATGATTCGCGAGGCTAAACGATGCCTTCCGAATGTGGATGTACAGGTCGGCAATGTTTTGGATATGGAAGGAAACAACATCGTTGACTTCGTCACCGCGAATGGAATCTTCTATCTGCTCGAAGAACAAGCGCCCAGCCTGATGCAATCGCTTGTCCATCGCATGTTCGCGCTCTGCCGGGTGGGGCTGGCCTTCAATTCGCTAAGCAGTTGGGCATCCGACAGGAACCCGGAGAGTTTTATGCGGATCCTGTGCAAACGCTCAGTTGGTGCCACACGTTATCCCCATTCGTCGTGTTGCGTCACGATTACCATTCGCGTGACTTCACGGTTTACGTCTATAAGGCTCAGGTTCGATGATCGTCTCCATCAATCAACCGGCCTATCTGCCCTGGCTGGGTTATTTTCACCGTATTGCGGTTTCAGACGTTCACATCGTGCTTGACCACGTGCAGTTTGAGAAGAATAGTTTCACCAACCGCAACAAGATTCGAACCAAAGATGGTTCGTGTTGGCTGACAGTCCCGCTCAAGACCAGCGGCCGGTTTGGTGACTTGGCCATCACCGAAACTGAAATTGCGAATGAGCGACCGTGGGCTGGTAAACACTGGAGTTCGATTCGTTTGAACTACTCGAAGGCAAAATATTTCCGGCAGCACGCGGATTTTTTTGAAGCGGTATTCTCCCGTTCCTGGCCGCGTCTGAGTCCATTACTGCAAGAAGTGACCGGATACCTGCTGGATGCGTTCGCGATCCGGACCAAAATCTTGTTTAGCTCCGAATTGGAGCCATCGGCGCGGAAAAGTGAACTCGTGTTACAACTATGCGCCAAGGTCGGCGCAACCTTGTATCTATCGGGTTCGCTGGGGCGGAATTATTTGGATGAGGCGGCATTCCAGAAGGCGGGAATCGCGGTCTCTTATCAGGATTTCCGCCATCCAATTTATAAGCAGGCTTATGCCGGGTTCGAACCGTTTATGGCGGCCATCGATCTTTTATTCAACTGCGGACCCGATAGCCTCGCGGTCATCATGCAAGGTCAAACGCCGTTGGGGGACCCACTCGCCCTTCAAAGGCCCTTGCACTCATAACACCCTGGAGCGCTGAAGCTAACCACTCATGACAGACATAGCCAAGATTCAGCTTAGACCCGCCACTTTCGAAGACCTGGCACGGCTTCTGCACTGGCGAAACCAACCCTTCTATCTCAAAAACAGCACTTCCCAGTCCGCTGTAACTTTGGAAGAGCACCATGCCTGGTTTACCCGCGCCCTGAGCAATCCCGACCAGTTGATCTTCATCGTCGTTCAAGGGGATGAGCCGATTGGGCAAGTGCGCTTCGATCGCAACAAAGACATTGCCGTCATCTCCGTTTATCTCATCGAAGAGAGAACCGGCAAGGGTCTAGGAATCGATGCGGTTCGCCGCGGGACCGCCGCCGCCTTCCGGCAATGGAATTTGAGCAGGGTTATCGCTTGTATTCGCCGCGACAATTTGCACGCAGCTCGCGCCTTCGCCAAGGCGGGCTACAAAGAGTCCAAAGCCGACTCGGGATTCTGCCCGCCGGCTCATTTCACCTACCGTGCGTCTAATGAAGATTTTATGAGTTCACAAAAAGTTGACATTCAGCATTTGGGCAGCGTCCTGGTCATCGCGGCTCATCCGGACGATGAAGTTCTTGGTTGCGGCGGCACCATGGCCCGGCTTCGTGCCGAAGGGCACGACGTAAAAATCGCCATTCTGGGCGAAGGCATGACCTCGCGCTATCGTACCCGCGAAGAGGCCGACCGTTCCCTGCTCGCGCATTTGCGCGATCACAGCCGGCGCGCGGCCGAAGTGCTCGACGTCAAAGATTTATTCCTGTATGAATTGCCCGACAATCGCTTCGATACCCTCCCCATTCTCGACGTGGTAAAAATTATCGAAGACCTGGTGCAAAAACATTCCCCCCAGACCGTTTTCACGCACGGCTGTGCGGATCTGAACGTGGACCACCAGGTCACGCATCGAGCTGTGCTGACGGCGACTCGTCCCACCGTAGGCCATTGTGTCCGCAATCTTTATGTTTTCGAAATTCCTTCTTCTACGGATTGGTCGTTCCATCGTCTGGTGCCCGGCTTCGAACCCAATACTTTTTTCAATATCGAGTCCTCTCTTGAAGTGAAGAAGCGAGCCATGGCGTGCTATGAGACAGAAGTGCAGGCGTTTCCGCATCCCCGGTCTTTGGAAGGGCTCGAGGTGGTGGCCCGGCGCTGGGGAACGGTTGTGGGTTGCAAGGCCGCCGAGGCCTTTGAGCTAGTCCGCAGCGTGATGTAATTCCAGGCGTGTACGCGCTGAAGCCCCACGCGCTGAAAATATGCGTTGCACGCTTGGCATCAGACGGGAGAATTATCATTCGCATCGGTAAATCTTTGATCGGCCCCGGCCAGCCGGTATTCATCGTCGCCGAACTCTCCGGCAACCACGGCCAGAATTTCGACGCGGCAGTGAAGCTGGTGCATCTGGCCAAAGAGGCTGGCGCTGATGCCATCAAGCTGCAAACTTACACTGCCGATACGATTACGATCGCTCCCGAAACCGGCTCCAACGAAGCTGGTTCCCGAAAAGACTGTTTCAAAATCGCCGGCGGAACTCTGTGGGATGGCAAGACACTTCACGATCTCTATCAGCAGAGTTTTACTCCCTGGGATTGGCAACCGAAGCTGCAAACCGTGGCACGTGAACTCGGGATGGAGCTTTTCGCCTCGGCATTCGATCCGACCGCGGTGGATTTTCTTGAGCGAATGAACGTACCCGCGCACAAGATCGCTTCGCCCGAACTGGTAGACATTCCTCTTATCGAAAAGATGGCCCGCACCGGCAAGCCGTTGATCCTATCGACGGGCATGGCGTCTCTCGCCGAAATTGAAGAAGCTGTAGCAGCCGCGCGAAAGGCTGGAGCGACGGAAATCTGTCTGCTCAAATGCACCAGCGCATATCCGGCACAACCCGAACATGCGAACCTTCGCACTTTGGTCGATCTGGCAAACCGTTTTCAAGTCCCGCTAGGCCTCTCGGATCATACGATGGGCTCCGAAACCGCTGTCGCAGCGGTGGCGCTCGGCGCGTGCATCATTGAAAAACATTTCACAGAGGACCGCTCGATTCCGGGGCCGGACAGCGCTTTCTCTTTGGAACCTGGCGAGTTTCGCGGCATGGTGAACGCCATTCGCACCGTCGAGCGTTCCCTGGGTTCAATCCACTACGGGCCCGGTCCCAGCGAATTGGCGATGTTGAAATTCCGTCGTTCACTTTTCGTCGTGGCCGACATTAAGTCAGGAGAAGTCTTCAGCGAGAAAAACGTGCGCTCCATTCGTCCCGCCGACGGCCTGCATCCCCGGCATCTTGCTGAGGTCCTGGGACGCAAGGCCGCTCGCGAAATCCGCCGAGGAACTCCGTTCCAATGGGACATGATTGCAGATCCGCCAGCCTCGTCCCGCGAGATTACATAGCCGTTACGGTAAAACTGCCGCGAGCATTTGTGTGCGCGAGCGTATTTCGTGCGGAACCTGCCATCGTGCCAAGATCGGTACTTTCCCGAGAAACAGGATGCACGCACCGACTGTCACCGCTGATAATAAGTCTCAGCCAGTCAAGCTGAAGTTCGAGGCGCATCTGCAGACGAATAAATTTATCCTCGCCGGATTGCCGAACGAATATCGGCTGTTGCTCTTATGTGCGCGCAAGCATTTGACGGCACATGAGATCGAGGAGGCCGATTCGATCATCGCCAGCGGCGTCGATTGGGAACTGCTGGGCCGTTACGCATTAGAGCACTCGCTGTCTCCGCTGCTTTGTTGGCACTTGCAAGAAATGTTTCCGGAGAAGCTTCCCAACTGGAAGAAGGCGTCGCCCACGCTTTTAGAAAACAATCTTCGAAATTTATCGCTGTCGGCCGTGCTTCTTAAGATTCTCGATGCGCTGCAGGCTGCAGGAATCCGTGCTCTCGCCTACAAAGGGCCGGCCTTGGCCACCTTGCTATACGGCGACGTCGCACTGCGCGAAATGACGGATGTCGACATCGTCATTCATCCCGACAGCTTTTCTGCAGCCCGTGACGTGTTGACAGAGTTAGGATATCAACCCTCATTCGTACACAGTCGAAAACAAGAAGAGGCGCGCCTGCGTTGCGATTGCGAATGCGAATTTTCCGGCTGCTCCGGCAAAGTGATGGTCGACTTGCATTGGCAGATCACCGCATCCCATCTTTCGCAACGATTCAGCTTCGATGAATTTTGGCAGCGGAGACGCTCAGTCATGTTGGGACCGAAGTCTGTGCCAACTTTTTCTGCGGAGGATACCGCGTTAGTTCTAGCCGTGCACGGCGGCAAGCATTTATGGCAGCGATTGGGATGGATAGCCGATTTCGCCGAGAGCTTGCGCCACGATCTGGATTGGCAGGCACTGCAGTTACGGGCACGCGAAACGCGCTCTGAACGAATGCTGCTGCTCGCGCTAGCGCTCGCCGAGCAGATTATTCAGGTTCAGATTCCTGCGGAATTAGAGTGCTGCAATCGAAGACGACCGCATCGTCCAGACCGTCGCCGCTAAAGTTACGAGAAAGTTGTTCAGAGTTCGCGAGCGAGCGGTTTACGACGCAAACGGTGGCGCGAGCAACGCTCAGAATGTTTCTCCGCACAACTCTTCCCCACAAAATCTGGAAAGTTGGTTGACGCTGTTGCAACTTGCCGACAGCCGCTGGGATGGATGGCGCAGCGCAACCCGTTTTGTATTCGCCTCCGGTCCACGCGAATGGCAGGCGGTTCAGCTTCCCGACTCGTTGTTCGGTTTTTACCATGTGGTGCGGCTTGCAGCTTTATTGAGCAGCGCCCCTGCGCTTATGCGTCGCCGCATCGCCAGCCCAAGCTCTGGCTAGCGGTTTTCCAGCCGCAAGTCTCATCTCAACCTCCACCGCCGGGTATACCTTTACATCCGAAGCGTCAACTCCACTGAGTGAACCACTTCTCGGAGCAAAGCATGAAAAACAGGTAGGCAAGAAGAGAATGGCGATATGGCTGGTTTTATTTTCCGTGTTCGCCGTAGCGCTGCGGCGGAATGGCTGTGGCGCAGCACGCGGACAATAACTCGGAGCCCTATGTAACTTGTCGTCTCGCGGAAGATGGAGTCACTGACGATGGCCC
Organism: uncultured Acidobacteriaceae bacterium; assembly: GCA_963801885.1. Classification (GTDB taxonomy): domain Bacteria; phylum Acidobacteriota; class Terriglobia; order Terriglobales; family Acidobacteriaceae; genus Sulfotelmatobacter. Next base: position 49,037 of record CAWDGL010000002.1, on the reverse strand, counting down.
GGCCATCAACGCCTGCCTGGCCGCGCATCCCGGCCGCCACATTATGTTACGCAAAATGGGCGGACCCAGCTACGGCGGCGGTCAAGCCACCAGCAAAGACATTTACTCCAGCCAGACCCTCACCATAGTGGGCGATGCGCAGTGGCTCGACTGCGATGTTCCGGCGTTGTGGGCGGGAGGCTGCCGTATTGATTTCGATCCCGACTTGAACGGACCGGGCATCGCAGTTCCTCCCACCGCTTATGGCATTGAGATTTCCAACCTGGAAATCTACGGCGGGAATTGCTGGCGTCCCACCGATTTGACCACCTACACTCTTCCCCCCAAAATCAACGGCATGGGAAACGATGGAATACTGCTGGCCGGTGGCGAGCCCAAATTAGTCAATGTGCAGGCGAATTGTTTCAAACGTCATGGAATCTCTGTGCTTGGGAGACAGCAGCGCATTCGACCACCAAACTTACGGATACAGTCAGCCGGATTTTGTCCGCTTCGAGCGCGTGTCAGCGTCGGGCAGCAACAAAGGCTACGGCGTCTATATCACCGGCGCCGATTCAAATGCGGGCCTGATCACGTTTATTGATGCCCGCGCAACCAATTGGGCGGAGTCTACGATCACAGCCAATTAGGAAATACCTGGATTTCTCCCGGCTTTCACAGCAATACTCGCGCGCCTGAGACTGCTGGCCCGACGCAAGCGATCGCTTCCATCAGCGTCAAAGACGACGTGGCCACAATTACGGTCACCGAAGCTACTGGGAAAACTTTGCCGACCGCCAGGGCAACTGGATCACGACCACGGGTTCTGCCGATCACTCCTTCAACGGAACATGCAAAGTGACGACGGTAAATGCGAATGTCCAGATACCCTCACCTGCCTCTTCCTCCACACGCAATGGTTCGACCAAGAGTGGCACCGTGCAGCGGGCGGCGTCCAGTTCTGTCTATGCCGTGTATGCAGTCGATCGAGCGACGGTATCTGAGGTTGCCGGCAAATGGAAGATCGCTGGCCCATTCTCGGGCCGCGGCGGTTCCTCCAGCACAGTCGTGGTTGAATCCCGTACTGTGAGAGCGACGAACAGACACCGGATTTCGGCAGCAAGACTTTGGTTTTGGGCGGGAACTGCTGACGCGCATTGATACCAAGTGGACTCATGGCGGGATTCGCGCCTCCAACGGCGGCCTTGTCGTTCGATACCTCCGGTTCTTCCGGAATATCGATGACTAACCGACAGCGACAGCTCCAAACTTCCTTCAGATTCGCGCCGGAAAAACGCGGACCAGGACATGGGATTTGAATTCTCCGGTCATGATGCGAAGCCCAGATTTTCGATCTATCGAACCAGTCGGCGGAGCAGTATTTTTTCGTGATTGGACCAATCACAGGAATCGTCCCGTTGTCCTTCGCCAGCGGCTGCGATACGTCCATCACCGCGTCAGGTTCAACCTCCCCTTTAAATATTCAGCAGAACTCCACCGGGGATGTCATGTTTTACAGCAATGCTCCTACCAATACGCGCATGAAATCCGTCAGGCAACTTCGTCTTCGGCGATCGCACCAAGCCTGCCATCACCATCGACACTGGGGACGAGTATGGCGTGCTCTATGCGGCTGGCGACAATAATTGGGCCTTGGTTTCACGGCCAGCGCGACGGCACAGCCAGGTTCACCGGTAGCAACCTTCGACAAAAAAACCGGCGCCAGGTTTGAGGTCGGGATCAGCACCCCGAAACTGATTGGCATCGCCGATAGCTAGCTGTGGTTGCGAACCTGAATGCCGACACTGCTCGATGGGAAGCATGCCAGCGCTTTTGCACTCGCCGCTACTTTTGCCGACATCAGCTATGCCGCAACGCCCACCTTCGACGGTGCAGCGGCCAACACTTTCAAAATCACGCTAAAGGGAAACGTGACGGCTTCGAAGCTAACCAATGCAACTGCGGGAGAGCCTTAATTTCATCATCTGTCAGGATGCAGCGGGCGGGCGAAGCTTCGCCTGGCCAGCGAACATGAAAGCCGGCGCTCAGATCGGCACAAAAGCCGGCACCTGCTCGGCACAATCGTTTATCTTCGACGGGACTACCGCCTACGCAGTGACCGGCGGAGTGTTGAATCAGTAAAAGCCGTCGCCAGCACATTCCGATTTGCCTGAAAGTCGGCGGCGATCTTACTCAAATATCCCAGCCTACACACCTCGATGGGCAATCCGGGTGTACTTTTGAATATTCCACAGAAATCCTCGACCCAAAATGAAACTGTTGCGTGTTAGAATTCGTTAACGCTCAGAAAAAGTTGCGTTGCATCGTCTCCCGGAAAATGAAACCTACCCCCTTGCAACTGCGACAACCAGGGCTCACGAAGAGCACCACCGAAAATACCATCCAGCTTCCCGCTCCCGCGGAAACCTATGTATCCATGCCTCAGCGGGAGACCACGATTCGGGATTACTGGCTCATCCTTACCAAACAGCGCTGGACAATCATTGCCTTCGCTGCCGTGGTCTTAATCCTGACTACCATCGCCACCTTCAAAACCACTCCCATCTACGATGCCGTGGGCCGCATCGCCTTGAATCGCGAGAGTGAGCAGCCACTGCCCTTCAAAGACAGCTCCAACCCGGTCGCCGACGAGGACTACACGATTGCGATGGAGACCCAGGTCCGCATTCTGCATAGCGACAATCTGGCTATGCGAGTGATCCGCAAACTGGGGCTGGACAATAATCCCAGTTTCACCGGCGTCGCCAAGCCGGAGTCGTCCACCGGCGATTTAGCAACGACCTCACCAACGATCGATACGCGGGAAGAGTCGGAACTGATCAATACCTTCCGCGCCGGATTAAAGGTAGCGACAGTCAACAACACCCGCCTGATCGAAATCCATTACCTGAACCCGAATCCGCACCTGGCGGCTGACATCGTTAACGGAATCGTCAACTCCTACATCGAGCAGAATTATCAGACGAAGTTCGAGTCAGCCATGCAGACCTCGGACTGGCTCTCACGGCAGCTTGCCGATCTGAAGTTGAAAGTCGAAACGTCCCAGGAAAAATTGATTCGCTTTCAACGCGAAAAGGGCATTGTCGGTATTGATGAAAAGCAGAACCTGACCACTTCCAAACTGGACGAGTTGAGCAAAGAACTGAGCTCCACCGAGGCCGATCGCATCCAGAAGGAAGCGAACTATGAACTCGCCGCCACCGGCAATCCAGAATTAATGGCGCGAAACCCCAGCGAAATGCTGAGCCATCTGCGCGAGCGAGAGAGCTCTCTTAAGCAGGAATACGTGCAGCTGAAAACTCAGTTCGGACCCGCCTATCCGAAAGTGGCCGAGGTTAAGAACCAGTTGGATGAAGTTCAGGGCGATATTGACGCCGAAGTAAAGCGCATGGCGACCCAGATTAAGAATGAATATCTGGCCGCGCAGCAGCGCGAAAATATGGTGCTCGCCCGCATGGAAGCACAAAAGCGGGAAGCGAATGAACTCAATCAGAATGCCATCGAGTTCAACATTCTCAAACGCGACGTTGATGCCAATCGCCAGCTCTACGAAGGACTTCTGCAGAAATTGAAAGAAGCCAGCCTGGAGGCTGGAATGCACTCCAACAACATTCGCGTTGTCGACTCCGCGCGCATACCGCTCAAGCCGACCTCGCCCGATATCCCGCGCAATCTGGGTATCGGACTGATCCTCGGACTCTGCGGCGGAGTCGGACTCGCTTTCTTGTTGGAATCCCTGGACAATACTGTGCGCACGCCGGAACAGGCGGAGATTGCCTGCGGTCTGCCTTCGCTGGGAGTTGTGCCTCAATTCCTACGGGCGGAGACTCCACGCTTGCAATCCGCGAAGATGAATTTGGCTCAGGGTGAATCTTCAAAGTGTGCCGAATTAGTCGCGCAACTTCGTCCTAATTCCGAGGCGGCCGAGTGTTACCGATCCTTGCGTACTTCCATTTTGTTGTCGGCGCAAGATCGTCCTCCAAAGGTTTTGCTCGTAACCAGTCCCCTGCCCCAGGAGGGCAAGACGACAACGAGTGTGAACACTGCCATCGTGCTGGCGCAGCGCGGTTCGCGGGTCTTGCTGGTAGATGCCGACTTGCGCCGCCCCGGCGTGCATCGCGCCTTTGGCTTCGATCGCAAGGGCGGACTGAGCACCGTACTGGCCGGCACCACGACCATGGAATCCGTCCTGCGGACGTATCCTCTGGTGCCGAACTTGTCGATTCTGCCCGCCGGGCCTCCGCCGCCGCACCCGGCTGAACTGCTGGACGCTCACAAGATGAGATCGCTGATCGCGCAGTGGCGCGAACAGTACGATCACGTCATCATCGACACGCCGCCTGCGCTTTCGGTAACCGACCCGGTGATCCTGTCGGTGGAGGCAGATTCCATCATTCTGGTCATCCGCTCTGGCAAGACGACCAAGGATGCGCTGCGCCGGGCAGGAGAGTTGCTCTGGCAGGTCAATGCGCGCGTGATGGGTATCGTGGTAAACGGAATCGATCTGGGATCGCCTGACCACTACTACTACTACTACGGGGCCAAGGCAGGCGGCGGTTACTACGACATCGAGTCCACTCCCGAAAAAATCGACGCTTAAACCTTCTAACTCACGTTTTTTTGCGAAGAACATGCACGATTTTCCTAATCACGCCCGGCAAACAAAAACTAAAACATCCACGAAGATGAGTTCATCGTTTATCCCCAAAATATCCAGGGCGGCCAAACAGGGCTTTATCGGCAAGCAGGCCGATCGTTTCATGCGCAGCTGCGCTGTGCTGAATGATCGCGTTCCTGGATTGCTGTTCAACCGGATCACCCAACTCTTTCTCGATGGCGCGTGCGCAGCTCTGGCATTTTTTCTGGCATTTCAGTTGCGCTTCGACGCGGCTGTTCCCTCACGCTACCGCTACATCATGCTCGTGTGGTTAGCTGCGATGGCGGTACTGCGCCCTCTATGCATTTGGGCTCTGGGCGCCTATGCCGCGATTTGGCGCTATTTCAATCTGCGCGACATGTTCTCGCTGTCGGTGGCCGCGGCCCTGCCCAGCGCCGTGCTGCTATTCGCTCGCATTGCGCTGGCGCAAAGATTTCGCGTGATGGCCATCCCCATCAGCATCGTGCTCATCGATCTCGGTCTATTTCTGTTGCTGGTGGGCACTCTGCGGGCTTTGCGGCGGGCGGGTTTCGAGTACTGGCGATCCACAACTGCGGTTCGACATCGCGCCTTATTGTTAGGCACTGGCGACACCCTGGCCTCAGGGGTTCGCCAGGTAAGTTTGCAGAGTGACATTGAACTTGTGGCTCTATCGTCGCCTGACAAGCAACTGCACGGCCGCAGAATCGCCGGATTCCCCGTGCTCGATCTCAGCGATACGCTTCCCGACGTATTAGTCAGCTACTGCGTGGATATCGTGTTCATCGCAGAAGCGAAGCTCGATGGCATCGAGGAAATCGTACAAACTTCCAGCCAATTTGGCGCTGAAGTGCGGCTTCTGCCTTCGGCTGCCAACATCATGCGCGGGGATGTTCGCGTTTCTGCCCAGCTCAATCCCGAGCATGTGCTCAAAGGACGCAACGCATCGGTCGAAGCACCTCACCCGGAAGTTCTCAACGGGTTCGAAGGCAAAGACGTGCTCATCACCGGCGCCGGAGGATCCATCGGCTCTGAGATCAGCCGGCAAGTTTCCAGGCTCGGCGTGAACAAAGCCATCCTTCTCGACCGCGATGAAAATTCCATCTTCGAACTACAGAATCAATTAGCGGAAATGGGCGCTGGAACTCGGGTCGTGCCCATCGTCGGCGATATTCGCGACCGCCATCAGTTGCAACACATCTTTGAGCAGTACCGGCCTGAGGTTGTGCTTCACGCGGCTGCCTTTAAGCATGTTGGGATTATGGAACAGAATCCCTGCGAGGCTGTGCTGAACAATGTAATGGGCACGCGCTATCTCGCCGAATTGGCCATCGAATTCGACACCAAACGTTTTCTCATGATCTCAACCGACAAGGCGGTGCGGCCGACAAGCGTGATGGGCGCCACCAAGAGGGTGGCGGAACTCCTGGTTGCCGGTCTTGCTACCTTGAATGACGGTCACGTTACGCAATTCGCCTGCGTACGTTTCGGAAATGTAGTCGGAAGCCGGGGCAGCGTGGTGCCGATATTTCTGCGCCAGATTGCCGCCGGCGGACCGGTGACGATTACGCATGAAGAGATGACGCGCTATTTCATGACCATTCCGGAAGCGGTGCAGTTGGTCATGCAGGCATCTACTCTCGCGTCCGTTGGAACCATTTACACGCTGGATCTCGGCGACCCCATGCGAATCACGCACCTGGCGCATCGATTGATTGAGATGTCGGGACTGCAGCCCGACAAAGACATTCAGATCCAATTCGTAGGAGTGCGGCCGGGCGAGAAATTGCATGAGCAACTGTGGTACGAGGATTGTCAAGTAACTCCCACTGCTTTTGCCCGAGTGTTGGCGTTGCAGAGCCGGCCTTTGCCCAAGATCGACGACGAGTTGGCTGAACTGGAGCGGCTGGCATTTGCCCGGCAGGAAGACGCTGTGCTGCAAATGCTGCGGGACATGCCCATCGATTTCCGTGTGGAGAGGCCTTCCGCAATGATCGCCTAGTGAAGATCGCCTAGTGATGATTGCCTAGCGGAGATTGGCTACGAAGATCGCCTAGCCCATCATCTCCTGGCCATGATCGCGTAACGCAAGCCAACGCGCCGGTTTCTTCGAGCTCTCATGCGAATTGAACTACGCTCGCCGCTTCGTAAGATTATTTTTGCCGCGGCTTGCTGTGCCCTTCTTGCGCTGTACTTCGTATTGTCTTTGCGGATTTACATTGCCGCCCGGCTGGCAAAAGTTCCCGAGGTTCAAAATCTGCAAAGGGCAATCCATCTGGAACCTGCAAATGCCGAGTACCGGCAGTTGCTTGCTCGGAACTTCGCACTATCGGTTGCGAATGTAGATGAAGCGATTGCGGCCTTTCGCGCCGCGGTAACTTTGAATCCTTACGACGCCCGCTGCTGGTTAGATTTGGCGAGCGCCTATCAAATCGCCGGACGCACCAGCGAGCAACAGGACAGCGTGGCACATGCCGTGGAAGCCGACCCCAACACTCCGCATATCGCGTGGGAGGCCGGCAATTTTTTCCTGCTGCAGGGCGATCGGGAAAAGGCCCTCCATTACTTCGGCGTGGTCATGGCCAACGACCCCGACATGGTGAACAATTCCCTGCAACTATGCTGGCGGGTCACCGGCGATGCCGATCAACTCTTGCAGCACGTCCTGCCACCAAGGCCAGATATTTATCTTTCTTTTCTGCATTTACTGGTGGCCAAACAGGACGTAGCCGCGGCCAAAGACGTCTGGAATCATCTGATCGGATTGAATCAGGAATTCTCCACCAAACTTGCCTTTCCTTATTTTCGTCTTCTGCTCGCCAAGCAGGAAGTCGCGGCCGCGCAAACCGCGTGGCAACAGGCAGCCGACGTGAATCGATCGCTTCAATCCTATCTTCCTTCCCGTGAGAATCTGGTCGTAAATGGCGGATTCGAAGAGAATGTTCTCAATGGCGGATTTGACTGGTGGTACCAACTGAATTCTCACGTAGCGCTGGCCATCGACACCAGCGAGTTTTCCAGCGGAACCCGTTCTCTCTCCATCACGTTCGACGGTCAGAATCCAAGTGATGCCGGCATCTTTCAATTCATTCCCGTAAAGCCGGACACCGACTACGACTTTAACGCTCAATATAGAGGTGAAGAATTGGACACAGCCAGCGGCCCGCGCTTTTCCATTTCTGACGCCTACAGCGGCGATTCGTACTTTCTCTCCGACGATATTTTAGGCACGAATCCGTGGCGTCCGGAACAAGCACATTTCCACACTGGCCCTAATACGAAACTGGTATTGTTGAAAATTGTTCGCGAACCCGCGAATCCTTTGATTCGGGGAAAGCTTTGGATCGACGACCTCAAGCTGGTAGAAAAATAGATCGTAATAAAACAGATCGTAGTAAGACAGATCGTAGTAAGACAGATCAAAGACCGCGCGAAGAGGACCGCGAAGTTGAAAATGTCAGCGCATTTGGTTGTCGACGCGAGCACGTCAGTTGAGCTGAGGTCTCCGCGAAGCCGTGGACCGGGAGTTTTGGGCTGGGCAATTGTTTTCGGCTTATGCGCAGTTCTGATTTTCGGAGTATTAGCTTTCGGGGCTGTCGACGAGTGGTCGACTTTTGCTTTTGAGGCTGGGGCCGGCCTTCTGTTCTTCCTGTGGATGGCAAAGCAGGTTGTCTCCGGTGAAATAACGGTCAAGAAAAATCCGCTGTATTTGCCGGCAATTCTTTTCTTCGGACTTGTCCTCGCACAATTAGAATTTCGGCGCTCGGCTTATAGCTACGTCACTAGACTGGAAACCTTGCAGTACGTCGCTTACGGCATCTTGCTCTTCCTCGCGGCGGAGCGCGTGCGGAGCGAGGAAACGCGCAGAGTATTCGCGCTGGTGATGAGCGTCTTCGGCACCGTCTATGCGCTGTTTGCTGTCGTCCAGGCTCTAAGTTCGAATGGAAAGATTTTCTGGATCCACACCTCACGCTTTCCCAGCGCAACCATCTTTGGAAGTTACGTGAACCATAATCATTATGCCGGCGTGATGGAAATGCTGACGCCGCTTCCTTTAATTCTCAGCATGGGTCATTTACTTAAAGGGGGAAAGCGAGCCTTAGCTGGTTTTTGCGCCGGCTTGATGGCTACCACCATCTTCCTTTCCGGTTCGCGCGGAGGGATGATCGCTTTTATTTTCCAGGCTATCCTGTTTGCCGGGCTCGCCTTGGGAAAAAAGCGCAGTCCTCGCATAGCTTTCGGATCGATGGCAGTGTGCGCATTTGTTTTAAGCCTGCTCTTTTTTCTGGACCGAGGGCAAGCCCTGGTTCATCTCGGAGACCTGGGTCCCGGCATCCGTTTGGACATCACGAAAGACAGCCTGAAGATGTTTTCGCAGCGGCCGATCTTGGGGTGGGGATTGGGAACCTTCCCCACCATCTACCCGCGCTATCGCACTTTTTATACGAATCTGTTCATTAACGAAGCGCACAATGACTACGCTCAGTTGCTCGTGGAGATGGGCCTGCTTGGTTTCGGGCTGATGCTATGGTTTCTGGTGAGTCTGTACCGTCGGGCACTGCCTACATCGCGGCGCTGGGAGTTCGAGTGGGCTTGGGCGTTATCTTGGGCGGCGCTGCTCGGCTGTACGGGAATACTGGTGCATAGCTTTGTGGATTTCAACTTGCAGATTCCAGCGAATGCCGGCATGTTCTATGCTTTTTGCGGGTTGGCTACAGCCAAGCTTGTGGAAACAACATCGCGGCGAAGGCGCTCTCGATCCCCTGCTGAAGGTTCTGTGTCTGGAAATGACGACTTGTTCGAGCGCTCAATGTAAACTTCTACCATCTTCGCTCGGTAGGTTGCAGTTGCAATTAGAGAACCGTGTAGGATAGTTAGCGCACATTTGTAGTTGGAGAGTGCGCGACGAAAAATGCGAGTCCGTGCTAGTCTAGCGGAAACTCGCGTTCAAGATTTTGCGTCAAAGGAAGTTGACTCCGGAGGAGAAATGTCGCTGAAACTATTCACCATCGGAACCTTGATGGCGATTTGTACCTTTGTGGCCCAGGCTGCGGCCCAGAAGAACGAACTGACCGGCATGATTGGACGCACCTTTGTCAGCGATCAGGGGATCCCAGGCGCACCGGCTTACGATCCCAATGTGCACTTCGGCAAGGGACTCACCTACGAGATCAACTATGCCCGGCATTTTCTGGATGCACCCTTTTGGTCGGTCGCGGTCGAGCTCCCGTTTGTCGCGGATCCAGACGAGAAGGTGCACTCCGCTCAGGATCTTACGCCGAATCAATATTCCTCATATTTCCTGACTCCGGCAGCGCGCTTCAATCTGTTTCCCGAGCAGGCAGTTTCTCCATGGGTGAGTTTTGGCGGTGGCTTCGGCCATTTCAATAGCAGCTCCACGACTGAGTTCGGAGCGCCAAACCCGAGCAAAGGCGGAACGACAGTGGGCGTCATTCAAGCTGGCATCGGGCTCGACGTAAGAATTGCCGGAAACTTCAGCCTGCGCGGTGAGGCCAGAGATTTTTACTCAGGTGTGCCGAATCTGAATGTGATTACGAGCAAAAGCCGACAAAATAATTACTTCGTCGGCGGCGGCGTTGTCTGGCACTTCTGAAGGAGCATGAAGCCAACCGCTGGCAGCAAGAATTCATTCCAGTAATGCATTTACTGCTTTGGCGAGTTGCGTTTCAATGTCGATGTCTTTGTAGATGGAGAAGTTCGCCCGTTTCTCCGTCTCGTCGAAGCCCCCATCCTTATAGGCAACAATAATAATCGGAACCGCGGCCGTTTCCGGCTTGCTCTTCAGCGCCGTAATCAATTCTGCGCCAGACATCTTCGGCATCACCATGTCGGTAATCACCAAAGCCAGCTGCACGCGGGAAACTACTTCCAGCGCCTCTTCACCATTGGTGGCGGATTCCACCGCGAAACCGCGCCGCTCCAAAAAGTGGCAAACGGTATAGCGGATCAACATGGAATCGTCAACCACTAGGACTACCTTCGACATAAGCGACCAGGCCGTTTGCACGGGCACCCGGTCGGACACTAACAGGCAGGGTTAGGCGGAACAAGGTGAAATCCCGAGCAGAACATTACCTTCGTCACGAATCGGTTCCTTGAGCGGTGCTCAGATTATCGAGCGCGTTCAGATCGACCGCTGCTCAGATTTCGCGTTCCTGGGCGCTCTCTTCGATGTTCATGTCTTTGAATTCGCTGGATTCGAAAATCTCGCCGCATTCTTTGCACTCGACGAACTCGGAATCTTCGTCGCGGCTGACAATTTGCACGCGCGGGTGCTTGCACGGCGGCTTCACATCACGGCTTTGCGGAGGGGTCGACTTTGGGGTCATAAATCCGGAAGGTCTCCAAGGGTTATTGGTGGAGGGAATGTTTCGCCGGAATTTGACGTATTTTAGAACGGGTTTACCGGTTGTCAAGTCCCCAGACGTTACGTTGTCGTAAATTCGTAACAGCAACAACCGCCTTCTACGACGAGCGGCTGATGGCTCCGCCTTCGAATTCCGACCATAATTGTCGCCTCGCCCAAACTACTCAGGCCACAATACTTACCTTTGAACAGGGTTTTTCTGCCGATCCCTGACGGCCCTTGCTCCAACCGACGGAAGTGACGTAGAATAAATTACGACGGAAAAGGTCGGAATTCGAGCCGCCATCTCAGTTGTTCGTGGAAAAGTTCATAGGACTCCGATGCTGAAGCTTACCAAGAAGGCCGACTACGCGTTGATGGCGATGAAGCATCTCGCGGAACAGACCTCGGGCGGCTCGCGCAGTGCAAAAGATGTCGCCGACGCCTATGGCATTCCGCCCGAGGCGCTGGCCAAGATTTTGCAGCGCCTAGCCAAGGCGGGCCTGTTGCAGTCGCAGCACGGTACCAACGGCGGATACACCCTGGCCCGAGCGGCGCATACGATTTCTGCCTTCGAGGTAATTCAGGCGATCGACGGTCCTCTCTTCATCACTTCGTGCGTGACGGTGCGCGGCGAGTGTGATCAGACCGATCGCTGCAACATCCGCGAACCGCTGCGCAAAGTGAACGAGAGTATTGAAGGGGTTTTGCGGCGCATCAAGATTTCTCACATGCGGGAAGAACCGGAAGAACCCGCCAGTGCGGCCGCCAAATCGGCGGATTTAGTAACCATCACTTGAGCCGTAACAACTTGAGCCGTAAAAAAGATTGATTCATCAAAAAGATATGCAAGGTAGGAGAGCAATCAATGAGCACGGACGTTAGAACTCCCCAGGTTGAGAAGCAGAACGTAAACATGCAGGCGCACCACTCCGACCCGAAGGGTGTGAAGCTGCCCATTTACATGGATAACCACGCCACCACCCCCATGGACCCGCGAGTGTTGGAAGAGATGCTGCCTTACTTCATGGAAAAGTTCGGCAACTCGGCCAGCCGCAACCACTCCTTCGGATGGGCCGCTGAAGAAGGCGTGGAAACGGCGCGGGAGCGCATCGCCAAACTGGTCGGCGCGACCACGAAAGAGATCATTTTCACCTCGGGCGCTACCGAGAGCGACAACCTCGCCATCAAAGGCGTGGCCGAGATGTACCGCGAAAAAGGCAACCACATCATCACCGCAGTCACTGAGCACAAGGCCGTGCTCGACACCTGCAAGCGCCTCGAGAAATATGGCTATCGCGTCACCTACATGCCCGTCCAGAAAGACGGCCTGATCGATCTCGAAGACCTGAAGCGTGCCATGGACGACAAAACCATCCTGGTCACGATCATGTATGCCAATAACGAAATCGGCGTAATACAACCGGTTGCGGAAATTGGCAAGCTATGCCGCGAGCGCGGAGTGATTTTCCATACCGACGCAACGCAGGCGGTCGGCAAGGTGCCCGTGGACGTGATCAAACAGAACATCGACCTGGCGTCGATTTCCGCTCATAAGATGTATGGGCCGAAGGGTGTAGGCGCGTTGTATGTTCGCCGGAAAAATCCGCGCGTGCAGGTTTCCGCCATTATCGATGGCGGCGGCCATGAGCGCGGCATGCGCTCTGGCACTTTGAACGTTCCCGGAATTGTCGGATTGGGCAAAGCCTGCTCGCTCGCGCAGGAAGAAATGTCGCAAGAGTCCTGTCGTTTGGCCGGCCTGCGCAACCGGCTGCGCGACCGCATTATGAATCGTCTGGATGAGACTTACATCAACGGTTCCATGGAGCATCGCCTGCCGGGCAACCTGAACATCAGCTTCGCCTACGTGGAAGGCGAGTCGCTTCTGATGGGCATCAACGACATCGCCGTTTCCAGCGGCTCGGCCTGCACCTCGGCGACGCTCGAGCCATCTTATGTATTGAAGGCTCTCGGCACCGGCGACGACCTGGCACACAGTTCGATCCGTTTCGGCATCGGCCGCTTCAACACCGAAGCCGAAGTCGATTACGTTGCCGACCGCGTCATTGAAACCGTCGAGCGTCTGCGCGAACTTTCTCCGCTCTACGAAATGGCAAAAGAAGGCATCAACCTGAAAGATGTGAAGTGGGCGGGAGAGTAAACACAGGTTTCAACGTCTCAAAGTTTCAAGGTTTCAAAAGTTGCTGCCTTGAGACGAGACGATTGAACCTTGCAACTTTGAAACTCTGAAACTTTGAAACTTGAGGTCAAAAAATGTCATATAGCGACAAAGTCATCGACCATTACAACAACCCCCGCAACGTCGGCTCCATGGACAAATCGAGTACCGACGTGGGCACCGGCCTGGTCGGCGCACCGGAATGCGGCGACGTCATGAAGCTGCAGATCAAGGTGAACCGCGAAACCAACATCATTGAAGACGCGAAGTTCAAGACCTTCGGCTGCGGCTCTGCCATTGCCTCGTCTTCGCTCGCGACTGAGTGGGTCAAGGGCAAAACTGTGGACGAAGCGCTCTCCATCAAGAACATGGATATCGTGAAGGAACTTTCGCTTCCTCCGGTGAAGATCCATTGTTCGGTGCTGGCTGAGGACGCAATCCGCGCCGCAATCGGGGACTGGAAAAAGAAGCAGGAAGTCTCCAGCCCAGTCGCCGCCGAAGCGAAGTAAGCGTCGACAACGCTCGCCGCACGCGGAGCTCGCTCGCGGCAGGTAGACCACACGAGCCAGCAGCTGCTCTTACACATGTCATTCTTACACATGTCATCCCGAGCGAAGCGAGGGATCTTGGTCTAGCCGCCGCCAAAGCCGCAGCATGAGCACTAAGGACGCTGAAGGGCGAGGACGGCAAGGGGTGCGACTTCAGTCGTGCCGTTTGAAGTACGAAAGAATGGCGGCTTTAGCCGCTGAGGAAGCTCGTGACGACTGCAACCGAACAACCCGCAGCGCAGGCCCCCGCCAAGGGAATTCTCGTCACAGAGAAAGCTTTGGCGAAGGTGCGCAGCGCTATGTCCAAAGAAGGCATTTCGCCCGAGCAGGGCGGATTGCGGCTGGGCGTGCAGGGCGGCGGATGTTCGGGCCTGAGCTACAACATTCGTTTCGATACGCAGCCGCGCGAACGGGATCGCATCTTCCAGTTCAGTGACGTGCGCGTTTTCGTGGATCCGAAGTCGTTCATCTATCTGCACGGCATGATCCTGGATTATCAGGAAACACTGATGCAACAAGGTTTCGTCTTCGTGAATCCGCAGGCGAGCAAGTCGTGCGGATGTGGCACGTCATTTTCTGCCTAATGTTTGTGTGGCGCGGGCGCCCACGCCCGTGAAGGTTGCCCGCGAACGAATCCGTAGGCTGAGTGTGAAAGCGTTATCAGTCAGCGTTGCACGTTTGCGATAGGAAGAAAAAGGATTGACTGCACTTACCTCCATCGGCGCCAAGCCCCTGCCCCAGGAAACTCACTCCTGCTGGTCGTGCGGATCCATGCGCGCCGCGCACTTCTGCGAGGCCTGCGGTAAAGTCCAGCCTCCGGTTCCCGTCGATTACTTCTCATTCTTCGGTCTGCCGCTAAAACTTAATATTGACGTCTCGGCGTTGGAAAGAGATTTTTACGACTTGAGCCGCAGGCTCCATCCGGATCTGAATGCGCGCGCCGGTAGCCAGGAGCAGGACTGGAGCCTGGAACAAAGTTCCCTGCTCAATGACGCCTACCGCACCCTGAAAGATCCGATCAAGCGTACGGAATATCTGCTGCACCTGGAAGGCGTGGAACTGGAAGAGCAATCGAAAAGCGCAACCGAGCAGGCCCGATCGACCGGCGAAGTCAAAAAACAGATTGTTCCGCCCGATCTGCTCGAAGAAGTTTTCGAACTCAACATGCAACTCGAAGAACTACGCGGGAACAAGAAGATGGGCGACAACGATCCCGCGCTCATCGAAGAGATCGGAAAGCAGAAGCTTTCGCTGGAAGCGAAGCACGAAGAGTTGCTTCGCGAGTTGGAAGTTTGCTGGAGGATGTGGGATGGAATGATCCAGCGTACGCAGAACGGTCAACCGGTGTCAGAAGAAGAGCGCAGGCAGGAACGCGACAAAATGGTGGACGTGCTGAACCGCCGCAATTACATCCGCAACCTGGTGCGGGATGTGAACGCGGCGCTAGAGAATTGAGAGAATTGAGTAATTGGGCGACTGGGCAATTGAGCGATTGAAAATTGCGCAATCGCTAAATCACCCGATCGCAAAATGGCAACGGATCGCATCGTCGGCATTGACCTCGGCACCACCAACTCTCTGGTGGCGTTCATGCAAGGGGAAACCCCTGTCGTAATCCCGGGAGACGATGGTCTGAATCTTCTCCCCTCGGTCGTCGCTCTCGACGCCAACAATCACCCCGTCGTCGGTAATGCCGCGCGTAACGCTCTGATCGAAACTCCCGAGCGCGCCGTCTACTCCATCAAACGCCTGATGGGGCGCGGTGTGGAAGACATTCAGGAAGAATTGAAGCTGTTCCCTTTTCGTCTTGCCGAAGATATGCACCCGGGCGAAGTGCTGCGCATCAAGCTTGGCGACAAAACTTTCACTCCGCCGGAAATTTCCGCTCTCATTCTTCGCCAGCTCAAGCGCAGCGCGGAGCGTTTCTTTGGCGGCGCGGTCACAAAGGCAGTTATCACCGTTCCTGCGTATTTCAACGACGCGCAGCGTCAGGCCACGAAAGATGCCGGGCGCATCGCCGGCCTCGAAGTCCTGCGTCTGGTCAACGAACCCACCGCCGCGTCGCTCGCCTACGGCCTCGACAAAAAACAGAACGGCATCGTCGCGGTCTACGATCTCGGCGGCGGAACCTTCGACATCTCCATCCTCAAGCTGCACGACGGAATTTTCGAAGTCATCGCCACCAACGGCGACACGCATCTCGGTGGCGACGACATCGACAACCTGCTGATCACGATCGCCTTGGATGACATTCGCGGCGATCTGAATCTCGACCTGCGCCGCAACGCCGAAGCCGTGCAGGCGATCCGCAAAGCCGTGATCGACGCCAAAATTGCGCTCTCGTCCGAGCCGTCGATCAAACTCGACATCGAATTGCCCGGCGGCCATCACTATCGGCGCGAAATTACCCGCGAGCAATACGAACAGCTGATTCAACCGATCATCGATCGCACCGTCGGGCCCTGTAAGCAAGCCATGAAAGACGCCGGCCTGAAACCGGAACAGATTGACGAAGTCGTTCTTGTCGGCGGCTCGACGCGGATTCCGAAAGTTCGCGCGCTGGTGAAGGAACTATTCCACCGCGAACCGCACACAGATTTGAATCCCGACGAAGTAGTCGCGCTGGGCGCGGCCGTGCAGGCCAACATTCTTAGCGGCGGCTCCGAAGCAACGGAAAACATGCTCCTGCTCGACGTGACGCCTCTGTCGCTCGGCATCGAAGTCGCCGGCGGCGTCACCGACAAAATTATCCTGCGCAACTCAACCATCCCCGCGTCGGCCACACAGTTCTACACTACGCAAGTCGACGGCCAGGCCAACGTGGCCATTCACGTCTTGCAAGGCGAGCGCGAACTGGCCAAGGATTGCCGCTCACTCGCGCGCTTCGATCTCAAAGGCATTCCCGGCATGGCCGCCGGCATTCCGCGCGTCGAAGTGAAATTCCTCATCGACGCCAACGGCATTCTGCACGTTTCTGCGCGCGAGCAGCGCAGCGGCAAAGAAGCCGAGATCCAAGTGCAGCCCAGCTACGGCCTGACCGACGAGCAGGTCGAGGGCATGATTCTCGATTCATTCGACAATGCGGAGGAAGATTTCCGTCGCCGCCAGTTGATCGAAGCGCGCAGCGAAACTTCGACGATTCTCGCCGCTCTCGAAAAAGGCAAGAAGAGCGCGGCCTGGGGACAACTCACCACCGACGAGAAAAAACAGATCGCGAAAATGGAAAAGGCTTTGGTCGCGGTAAACGCGGAAGAAGATTATCAAGCCATCCGCAAAGCCATTGACGCGCTGAATCAAGGCACGATGCGCCTGGCAGAATTGATGATGGACACCGCCGTCTCAACAGCGCTGAAGGGCAAAAACATGGATGAGACGGATCTGGGCGAAGGCCCGACCGCTCCGCATCCCGTAGCGAAAGCAGAATTTGAATGACCTCTGTGACTCTCTGTGTCCTCTGTGGTTAAGAATTTCAATGAACCACAGAGGACACAGAGGAACACTGAGGAAGATCAGGAGCAGTCATGGCTGAAGAAAAAACACAAGGAGCGGGCACGTTGACCGAAGAGGCTCCCGGCGAAAACACGGTACAAGTCACGTTCCTGCCCGAGGGCAAGACTGTGCAGTTCGAAAACGGCAAACTGCCCTACGAAGATCATGGCAAAGAGCAGTCGCTGCTCGACGTCGCGCTGAATTTTGGCGTGACCCTCGACCACGCCTGCGGCGGCAACTGCGCCTGCACTACCTGCCACATCTGGGTCAAAGAAGGCGCGGAAAATCTTTCTCCCATGGACGACGACGAGGCCGACCGGTTGGACATGGCCGCCGATCTGCAGCTAAACTCTCGTCTCGGCTGCCAGGCGCAGATTACCAAGCCCGGCAAAGTTGTGGTCGAGATTCCCGCCTGGAATCGTAATTACGTGTCGGAAGAGCATTAAGAAAAGGTTTCAAAGTTTCAGGGTTTCAAAGTTTCAGAGTAACCGCATCCGATCTCCACTTGACCTGAAACCTTGCAACTTTGAAGCTTTGAAACTCTGAAACTTTGAAACATGGAGCTGCGAGCATGGCCAAGAAACTGACCTGGGACGACGCCGAAGACCTCGGCATCCTGCTTTCCGAAACACACCCCACGCTCGATCCGCTGGCGGTGCGCTTCACCGACCTGCACCGCTACGTCACCGAGTTGCCCGATTTCGCGGGCGATCCCAAAGCCTCCAACGAAGGCAAACTGGAAGCGATCCAAATGGCCTGGCACGAAGAAGTTCAGGATCGAACCCAGGGCTAAGCGAACCCAGAACTGACCGGATAGGAGGCTGAGAGCGCGCCCTCCCGTTCGAAAAGTGGCGTCATCCTGACCGGAGCCGCCTTTCAGGCGTAGGGATCTCCTGCTTCTCGGCTCGCGGCCAATTTCCCCAAGATTTTACAAACTCGTGACAAATGGCCGCGCCCCGTGCGCCTATGCTCTAGGCGCGAAGGGCAAAATGGCCCACCGTCTCTCCGGCCAACTAAGAAGGGCACGGCTCCCAAGCCGTGCCCTCGTTTTTGCTCTGGATTCCCTATTCCCGACTAACCCACCGTCACCGGCGCCGGCTCTTCCACATTCGCCTCGCGCAAAAACTTCGCCGCTTCTTCGGGCGGCGTCGGATTGATGTAGAAGCCCGTGCCCCATTCGAATCCGGCCGTCTTCGTCAGCTTCGGCATGAACTCAATATGCCAGTGGTAATGGTCGTTGGTCGGATCCTGCGCGGGCGAAGTATGGATCACCAAATTGTACGGGGGATTATCGAGCACCCGGTCCGCTCGACCCAGCAAGTCCTTTAGCGATCGCGCCAAGTTCTCAAACATGTGCGACGACGAGTTCTCAAAAGCCGACTCGTGTTGCTTGGGCAGAATCCAGGTCTCAAAGGGAAAACGCGGAGCATACGGAGCCAGCGTGAGAAAGTTTTCGTTCTCGGCCACCACCCGCGTACCACCGTCCATCTCCTGCCGAATAATGTCGCAAAATACGCAGCGTTCTTTATACAGAAAATATTGCTTGGCGCCTTCCAGTTCCTGCGTGACGTTGATGGGAAGAATTGGCAACGCAATGAGTTGGGAGTGAGCATGTTCAAGCGATGCTCCGGCCGCTTCGCCGTGGTTCTTGAAGATCAGAATGTATTTAAAGCGGCGATCTTTTTTCAAATCCAGAATACGGTCGCGGAAGGTCCAGAGAATGTCTTCGATTCGCTTTGGGAGGCAACGTGGCAAGGCTGGCGGTATGGTCGGGCGTCTCGATAATCACTTCGTGCGCCCCAATGCCGTTCATACGATCAAACATGCCCTCGGCTTGCCGGTTCAATGTGCCTTCGATTCCAAGCGCCGGAAATTTATTGGGCACTACGCGAACTGTCCATCCCGGGGTGTCCCGCTGCGGCGCTGGTCCACCGTTGGGATTGGGTCGGTAGGCTTGAATTTCCGGGGGCGTTTTCGTTTCGTTGCCATAGCAGAACGGGCAGAATCCGCCTTTGATCTTCATATTTTCGCGGACAAAATCGGTCGGGCGTTTCGCCCGGTCCGTCGAAATGATAACCCAACGGCCAACAATCGGATCTTTTCTCAGCTCAGGCAATCAACAGCATCCTTTCCGTGCAGGCTACGCAAATGTTGCATTTTACGCCGACAAGGAAGCATTGCGAAACACTTCAATCTGGGGGCGGGAATTGGGACTTCCATAGTATACGCTGACAATATCGAATCGCCATTGGCACGTAGGTAATAGCCGCCTTCGATATTCCCGCGAGACTTGAGCGATCTCGCGCCGCTTGTGGCCATCGACGGCCGCCTCTGCGGTCTTCACGTCATGCGAAGTCCGCGTCTTCACTTCGATAAAACAAAGAATATCTTTGTCCCAGCCAATCAAATCAATCTCGCCTCGGCAACGCGGCGAGCGAAAGTTGCGGGCCACAATCGTATAACCCAGCTTCCGCAGTTGGAAATACGCGTCCTCTTCCCCGCGCGTTCCCGTGAGCAAGTGCCTTGGCCGAGTCTCCGCCGGCAGCACTCG
Source organism: uncultured Acidobacteriaceae bacterium (assembly GCA_963801885.1). Lineage (GTDB taxonomy): Bacteria > Acidobacteriota > Terriglobia > Terriglobales > Acidobacteriaceae > Sulfotelmatobacter. Next base: position 29,267 of record CAWDGL010000002.1, on the reverse strand, counting down.
CGCCGCAATCCAATCCAGTCCGTGAATAATGGTTCGAGTAAGAACAGCGGGAAGCATAGGAACACGCAACTTACTCTAGCGGAACGAACGACCGGGAGATGTGATTTATCTGAGACAACCGGGCAATTCCTGGATTCTTTCCCGTATAGGGAAACAACGCCACAGCGCTGTAAATTGTTTTTTCACCGCAGAGGCACGGAGCCAAGAAGAATGAAAATATCAAGGAAGGATCTTCTCTGTGTCGCAGTGCCTCCGTGGTGAACTCACCGTCCTACTCCCCGCCCACCGCCGCGACGCACTCTTCCAGCACATCCACCGCGACGTCGGCTTCTTCTTTCGTCACTACCAGCGCGGGACAAATTCGCACCGTGCTCGGCCCGCAACCCAGAAAAAGAACTCCGCGCTCAAAGGCCATTTCCACGATTCGATCGCGCTCGTCATGCCCGTATTCTTTCGTAGCTTTGTCCTTCACAATGTCGACGCCAATCATCAGCCCGCGGCCACGTACATCGCCCACCAGTTTCAGCTTCGACGGCCAGTCAGCCATGCGCTTCATCATGTGGTTGCCGACTGTGATTGAGTTCTCGAGTAGATGTTCTTTTTCGATCACATCCAGCGACGCCAAAGCGGCGGCGATACAAATCGGATTCCCGCCAAAAGTGGAAGCATGCGATCCCGGAACCCAATCCATAATCTCCGCGCGAGTCATGGTAACGCCGAGCGGCATGCCGGAAGCAATGCCCTTCGCCATGCAGACCATATCGGGCTCCACTCCGGTGTGCTCAACCGCAAACCACTTGCCGGTGCGCCCAATGCCGCTCTGCACTTCATCGAGCACCAGCATGATGCCGTGACGGTCGCAGATGCGCCGCAGTTCTTGCATAAAGACCGTTGGGGCTACGACGTAGCCACCCTCGCCCTGAATGGGCTCAACGAAGATCGCAGCAACTTCCTCCGCAGGCAGCGTTGTCTTGAACAGTTTTTCTTCGATGAATCGAGCGCAGCCTAGCGCAAACTTTTCCGCGTCCTTCTCACTGCCCTTGCATCCGCGGTACACATCAGGATATTGAACGTGGGTCACTCCCGGAACAAGCGGCGCGAACCGGCGGCGCTGTTGCGGTTTAGACGCGGTCAACGACAGCGCACCCATGGTACGTCCGTGAAACGCTCCAAAGAACGCGATCACATTCTGCCGCTTGGTGTGGTAGCGCGCCAGCTTCAGTGCGCACTCAATCGCCTCCGCTCCCGAATTGCCATAGTAAAAGCGATGCGGGCCGGGCATTGGCGCGATCTTCGAAAGCCGTGCCGCCAGCTCCACCATGCTCTCGTAATAAAAATCCGTGCCCGACATGTGAATCAGTTCAGCCGCCTGCTTCTGAATCGCCGCCACCACATGGGGATGGCAATGGCCAGTCGAGGTCACCGCAATGCCGGCAGAGAAATCAAGAAACTCGTTGCCGTCCACATCGGTGATCACGATGCCGCGCCCGCTCTTCACCACCAGCGGATAGGAGCGCGTATACGACGGCGAAATATATTTCTCGTCGCCCTCAAGCACGCGCTTCGCGTTCGGTCCGGGCAGAGCGGTCTTGATCTTGGGTGCGGAAATGGCAGAACCGCCGGCAGCACCCTTTGCCTTGCTGGGCGGCTTTTGCTAGTGCTGGCCTTGCCGGCCGTGGGCTTATTCATGGTTTCAACAATCATGGGATCCTCCGATTTGGGAAGGGCACGACTTCAGTCGTGCCGTCTATGGCCAGTAGAGGTCGGGGCTTTAGCCGCTGAGAGCCCAAACATCTGGCGAGTCGACCGCTTGCAGTGGTCGAGACGAATCAGAAGGAAGGATGAAGGAGTTAGTCGCTACCGAACAGGCTGGGACGCAGGCGTGACGGCAGATTCGCCCGATAGCGCCGCGGACACACCAACGAATGCAGCCAGCACTCGGCCCGGACTGCCAAATAGGGAGGACGCGAAATTGAATTTTTCTGCAGCATCGCGAACTGTCACCATCACTGATCGATTATAGCGGGTAATGCACGCATGCCGTAACCCCCTTTGGTAACGAAAGGACGTGCGAAACAAAGAGGCTGTTATACCGCCCGTAGGCCTAATCGCGCTACTTTTGACTTCCCGCCCCACGCCGCTTAGCATGGCTCACACACTTTGGGACCACTACCTTGCCCGATCAGACCATTTCTCACTACCGCATCCTGGAAAAGCTCGGCGGCGGAGGCATGGGCGTGGTCTACAAAGCTGAGGACACACGGCTTGGCCGCTTCGTTGCCCTCAAGTTTCTGCCCGACGCGCTAGCCCAAGACCGCCAGGCGCTAGAACGTTTTCGCCGCGAGGCCAAGGCTGCCTCAGCTCTCAATCATCCCAACATCTGCACCATTTACGACATTGGCGAGGAAAACGGCCGCACCTTCCTGGTCATGGAATTCCTCGACGGTGCCACGCTCAAACATCTGATCAGCGGCCGTCCCATGGAGCTGGAAACGATTCTCTCGCTGGGAATCGAAATTGCCGACGCTCTGGACGCGGCCCACGCCGGAGGCATTGTTCACCGCGACATCAAGCCCGCGAATATCTTCGTCACCAAACGCGAGCACGCCAAAATCCTCGACTTCGGTCTGGCGAAGGTGAAATCGAATTCCCCGTCCGCAGAAATTCCCGACGTGACCGCTCCCACGGCCGTGCAAGCCGAAGAACATCTCACCAGCCCCGGTTCCACCCTGGGCACGGTTGCCTACATGTCTCCTGAACAAGCCAAAGGAAAGGAACTCGATTCGCGCACCGACCTGTTTTCCTTCGGCGTGGTGCTCTACGAGATGGCCACCGGAACGCTGCCCTTTCGCGGAGAAACTTCGGCGCTCATCTTTCAGTCGATTCTCGACCGCGCCCCGGTCTCGCCGGTCCGTCTGAATCCCGATCTGCCGCCTAAGCTGGAAGACATCATCAACAAGGCATTGGAGAAAGATCGCAACCTGCGCTATCAGAGCGCCGCCGACATTCGCGCCGATCTGCAGCGCCTGAAGCGCGATACCGAGAGCGGCCGCGCGATCGCGCAAAGTTCCGGGGCGATACCCGCCGTCCAGGAATCAGCTCACCCAGCGGCTCCCGCCAGATCCTCAGCCGGCAGCATTCCGCCGGCGCCCTCTTCGGGCTCTTCGCACCCGGTAGCCACATCGTCGTCCGCTGTCAGCGCCGTGACTCCGGTGAGCGTAGTCGCCGCGCCTCGAAAGTCCCGGAAGATTTTTATAGTCGCTGCCGTTGTGGTACTGCTCGCTGCGGCTGGCCTTTATTACCTTCGCTCGCGGCAATCGGCGAAGCTCACCGAAAAAGACAGCGTGCTCTTGGCCGACTTCATCAACACCACCGGCGATCCGGTTTTCGACGGAACCCTCAAACAGGCGCTGGCCGTGCAACTGGAACAGTCTCCTTATCTGAACATCGTTCCCGAGTCCAAAATTCGAGAGGCCCTGCGTTTCATGGGCAAGGCTCCCGATGAGCGCTTGACCAACGATGTGGCCCGTGAAATCTGCCAGCGCCAAGGCATAAAAGCCATGCTGACCGGCACGATTGCCAGCCTGGGCAATCACTATGTGATCACGCTGGCGGCGCTGAATGGCGGCACCGGTGATTCGCTGGCGCGCGAGCAGGTGGAAGTCGATAGCAAAGAACAGGTGTTGAAGGCGCTTGACAAAGCCGCCTCCAACCTTCGGCAGAAAATGGGCGAATCTCTGGCCTCAGTGCAGCAGTTCGCCAAACCGCTCGATCAGGCGACCACCTCGTCGCTGGAAGCGCTCCAGGCCTTCAGTCTGGGCAACGAAGAGCACCAGAAAATGCAAGAGGACGCATCGGTTCCTTATCTGAAAAGGGCCGTGGAGCTCGATCCGAATTTTGCCATGGCTTGGGCGACGCTCGGAGTCGTTTCCAACAATATGGGTCGCGCCGCAGAGGGAGCTCAGGCCGTCCGCAAGGCTTATGACCTCCGCGATCGCGCCAGCCAGCGGGAAAAGCTCTACATTCAGGCGCATTACTATACTGAAGTCACATTCGATCCAGAAAAGGCATTGCAGGTTTATGCCGAGTGGCGCCAAACCTATCCCCGCGATACCGTCGCCTACGAAAATGCCGCGTTAGAATTCTCCGAACTGGGACAGCCGGAAAAAGCGCTCGACCTCGCCAGCCAGGCCCACCGCATCAACCCACGCGATCCCTACGCCTACGACAATATGGCCGAGGCTTATGAGGCCCTCAACCGATTCGATGAGGCCAGGAGCATCTCCGAGCAGGCTATAGCCGAAAAATCGGACGGAATCGCCGTTCACTTCGTGCTCATCGATTTGGCCTATATGCGGGGCGACCACGCCACCTACGAGCATGAACTGGATCTGGGAAAGGGCACTTCCAATGAGCCTTTCTTGCTCCTATTTAATGCCGCCTGGCAGGGGGCCGAAGGCAAGATCCAGACCTCGCGCGAACTGTGGCTGCGGGCTAACCAGGCAAGCATGAAGATGGGAGCCAAAGACCTGGCTGCCGAGTTCTTGTCGCTCGAGAGCTACATTGACGCCTTGTATGGCTATACCCCTGAGGCCCGCCAGAAAGCCGAGCACGCGCTTGCGCTTTCGAATGATCCCGATGCCCGCACATTGATCGCGACCGCATTGGCGATGACTGGAGACGCTCAGAAATCAACGGCTCTCATTGCCGGCGTTGAACATGAGTTTCCCGAGAACCACTTCATCCAGTCGGTTTCCATCCCAGAAACCAAGGCGACTCAACAGTTCGAGAAAAATCAGCTCTCCGAGGCGATTGCTACGCTGGAAGGTCTTCGCCTCTACGAATTCGGGACTGGTCCGCGGGGCGCGGGCCCATTTCCGGTTTTCTGGCGCGGAATGGCTTATCTCAAGATGCACGATGGCGCAAAAGCGGCCGCCGAATTTCAACGCATTCTCGATCACCGCGGTGCCGCCGGCTTTGCCCCGGAATATCCTCTGGCGCAGCTCAATCTCGCCCGCGCCTACATCCTTCAAGGCGACAGCGCGAAAGCGCGAACTGCTTATCAGGATTTCTTCGCTGCGTGGAAAGACGCCGATCCGGATGTCCCCATTCTTAAGACGGCAAAAGCGGAATACGAAAAGTTGAAATAGGATTCTGCGTCGTCCTACGATCCGCGCCGGCTGCTTCTTTAAGTCTGGAATTCCTCAGCCCATACTCGTCTGATATCTTTGTTGTTCCCCCGTTTCCAGCAGCGTACATGAACTCTGCCCAGCGCCCACGCCCGTGGATGGTCATCCTTGCCTTCGGGCTCGTGTATTTATTCTGGGGCTCGACTTATCTCGCCATCGACATCGCCGTGCAGACTATACCTCCGGCGCTGATGTGCGGGTTGCGGTTTTCAGTCGCGGGCGTCGTCATGCTGGCGGTCTGCGCCGCCAGCGGCCGCAAAATTTTATATTCTCCGCGGCAAATCGCGCTCTCCGCAGTAGTGGGCTTGCTGCTCTTGATGGGCGGAAACCTCACGCTCTCGTACGCGGAGCTGGCCGTATCCTCAGGCTTGGCCGCGCTGATCGTCGCCATCACACCACTGTGGTTTCTGGTGCTCGATTCGCTCCTGCTGGGCGATCATCACATTTCCGCGCGAGGCAAAGCCGGTTTGGTGCTTGGAATACTCGGCCTGTTTGTCCTGGTCTGGCCGCAACTGCAATCTGGAACGCTCGGCCGGCGCGAGTTGTGGGCTTCGATCAGTCTGCTCTTCGGGTCTTTCTCCTGGGCCCTGGGGTCGGTGCTTTCGAAGCGCTGGCAATCGGGCATGGACGTATTCAGTGCCACCGGCTGGCAAGTCGTGGCCGCGGGCGCGGGAAACTTTATCTTCGCGTTGCTGGTTCACGATTTTTCCCACGTACGCTGGACCACCCGCGGCATTAGCGCGACTCTCTACCTTGTCGTGTGCGGCTCCTGGATCGGATACAGCGCCTATATCTGGCTGCTTGAACACGTGCCCACGTCGAAAGTCTCGACCTACGCGTACGTCAATCCCGTCGTGGCCGTTTTTCTAGGATGGCTGATTCTGCACGAGCGCGTCGACCGCTTCATGCTGGCCGGAAGCGCCATCGTGATTCTCTCGGTCATCCTGGTGACCAGCGCGAAAGTGAAGCAGAAATCTGTGCTGCAGGAAATGCCGGCCGTCGAAGCTACTGGGGATTAGGTTCATTTTGCGGCGCTGCAGCGTCCGCTAAGCGGACGCTGAATGTTCGCTGAACGTTCTCAAAAATGCTCTGTCATCCCGAGCGAAGCGAGGGACCTAGGTGTTTGCCGGCGCGACGCCCCAAGTTGTGCAAGCAACAACCTAGGTCCCTCGCTTCGCTCGGGATGACAAATGTGCTCGAGTAACAGCCACCATCGCGTCCGCCACACTCCATCTTGAGCCCTCTTCCTCCTCCTCCGCATCATTCACCACATCCACCACGTGGCCGCGTATCGCAAATGTTTCCTTGGCTCCGCCTGCGGGTTCAAAGCTCACCCGCACCGGACTTCGCTGCCACGACGGCGCCGGACAAGCCGAATCCGGCGCCGCATTATCAGTTATACCTTCGTTCGACAACGGCTTTTTCATTACCGGTTTGCGGCGGCTGATTTGTGCAACCATCGCAAACGTTTTCTTCCCGTCCTCCGCGACTCCGCAATACGCAACATAATCGCGATACCAACTTGCCGCGGAATAATACACATCGAACTCAGGCAGATTGAGCGACGAAACGCGCCCCGTCACACGATCGATGAGCACCCAGCCGCCGCGTTGCCACTGCCAGTGCGGGCCCGACTCCTCGGGAAGACTGTCATTTACTCGAAATGCGCGCCGCACCACAAATAACCGCTCGGTAACTTCGTGGGGCGCGCCGATCGCGTATTCCTTAATGCGTCCATCGATGATCACAGCACGGATCTTAATCGTTTGAGCCTTGGCATCCGCTGTCGAATCTCCCAGCCACGGCACCGAGTTCCATTTGCCGAAGGTGATGACGTGAATCTTCGGCGAAGCAGCCGCACATTGGGCGAGCAGCACAGCACAAAGCACCACTGAAAGTTTGCAAACCCCAAAAACACGCATGAGGCCACATTAGGCAGCAGTCAGAACCAAAAGCAAGGATTCTGTCACGTATGCTCGACCCGGCGTTCCGAAGCGGGAATAAAAAAGTTGCACAAATGCTGCGAATTTTTTGAAACCTGAGATCGACCGCCACGAAAATTAGAAATGACGATAGAATCGAGATGTAGTCAGAGATTTCATCATGAGTGGCTCGTCCCGTTGCACACCGTTCCGGCTCCCAGCGCGGACAACTGCCAGCGAGCAACTCGCTTCTTACCAAAATATGGGTGACCTTTTACTGCGACGTCGCGCTCCTCGAATTCTGGTCGTCGATGACCAGCCCAGCATCGCTGGCCTCATGAGCCAGTTGCTCACAATGCGCGGCTATGAGGTCATCACAGCCTCCAGCGCCGAGCAGGCCGAAGCCGAGGTGCGCAAACAACTGCCGGATTTAATCCTCTCCGATGTCATGATGCCGGGAAAATCGGGTTATGAATTCTGCCGCGGATTAAAAGACAACCCCAGCACCCGGCTGATTCCATTTGTCCTCATCACCGGGCTTAGCGACAGTAGCGACAAAGTGCGCGGTATTGAAGCCGGTGCCGACGACTTTCTGAATAAGCCAGTTCTCGCGGAAGAACTCATCGCCCGAGTGAAGTCGCTGCTCCGCCTGAAGGAATTTACCGACGAACTGGAAACCGCCGATTCCGTTCTGTGCACGCTCGGCCTGATCGTGGAAGGCCGCGACCCTTATACCGAAGGGCACTGCGAGCGGCTCTCCGTCCGCGCGGCCGATCTGGGCCGTCACCTCGGGTTGGACGAAGATTCCATTCTCGCGCTGAAGCGTGGCGGATACCTCCACGACCTCGGCAAAATTGCCGTACCCGACGACATTCTGAAAAAAGGCGCCGACCTCACACCGGACGAATGGGACGTCATGAAACTTCATCCCATTACCGGCGAGAATATCTGCAAGCCGCTGCACTCACTGCGGCTGGTGCTGCCCATCATTCGCAGCCATCATGAACATTCAGATGGCTCCGGTTATCCCGACCATCTGAGCGGCCGCGAGATTCCTTTGCTGCCGAGAATTTTGCAGGTCGTCGATGTGTACGACGCACTCCGCACGGCCCGTTCTTACAAACCCGCCTTGACCCATGAACACGCCGCTCAAACCATGCGCGAAGAAGCGGCCCGCGGTCTGTGGGACGCTGAATTAGTAGCGGAATATTTTTCCATGCTCGAGCAGCATCGCCAGGTCGCCTAGGGCCTCTATCCTGGGGGTATGATGGTTTCAGCATGGTCATCGCAAAGGTAAATGTTCGCCGCGCCCTCGAACTTCTCCCAGCCGTCCTCTATTGTTCTCTGTTTTGTTTTCTAATCAGTTCGCTGTCGCCGGGATTCGCGCAACAGACTGCGTCTCCACCGCCAGTGCTTTCGCCCGCGGAACGCGCAACGGCCTCATCCAGCCCCGATCGCCACATCACGCTCGATGTAGTGGTGACTGATAAGTCCGGAAAACCCGTAGCCGGCTTGCAGCAGCAGGACTTCACTCTACTTGACGATAAACAGCCGCAGAAGATTGTCTCCTTTCAGGCCACCCGCATGCCGGCGAACGAAAACGCAGCAACGACAGATACTCCCGTGCAAGCGATATTGCTAATCGATGCGGTGAACACTTCGTACCACAGTGTCAGCTACGAGCGCCAACAACTGCAGAAATTTTTGCAACAGAATGGCGGCCACCTCGCATTGCCCACATCGCTGTTTGTCATGACCGATACTTCCCAGGCACAAAGCGACGTGACACGCGATGGAAATGCTTTGGTTGAGGCGCTGAACTCCAATCAGTCGGGACTGCGCATCATTGGCAGATCGCAGGGATTCTACGGCGGCGCCGATCGCGTTCAGATTTCGCTGAGCACTCTGGAAAAACTCGTCTCTCATCTGGCCACCGAACCGGGCCGAAAACTGCTGATCTGGCTCAGTCCGGGATGGCCGCTGCTCTCTGGTCCCGGTGTCGAACTGAGCGCCAAAGATCAAGCCTGGCTTTTCCAGACCGTGGTTCGATTGTCGGACGAACTGCGCGCCGCTCGCATTACGCTGTACAACGTAAACCCCTTAGGAATGGACGAATCGCTCGGCCGAACGTTTTATTATCAGAGTTTCCTCAAAGGCCTGAGTTCAGCCAAGCAGGCGCAAAACGGAAACCTTGGCTTACAGGTTCTCGCAGCGCAAAGCGGCGGAACGGTGCTCACCTCGAGCAACGATATAACGAAATTGGTGGCGAGCTGTGTCACCGATGCGACCGCCTACTACACTCTCACGTTCGATTCTCCTCCCGCGGATCATCCCAACGAGTATCACAGCCTGCAGGTCAAAATCGACAAGCCCGGACTCACCGCGCGTACCCGAACCGGCTACTACACACAAAAGTAGAGTCCGTCCGTGCAGTCCGTGAAATTTGGGGATGCATCGTTTGGTTACATCGAACAGAGTGACGCAAACCGGCAGAGGGTCGACAGCCTACGCCCGAAAGTGAAAGTCCGAGGTCTGAGGTCCGAAGTCCGAGGTCCGGTCTGCATCGTTACGTTGGTTATCTACGTCCCGATTACCCACATCGCCTAGAGTGAAGCCATGACACTTTCCTCGATGGTGGTTTCGCGCGATTGGCAGGAAGTCAGCGTTCTCGAATGCATTCTCGGCGGCCTTCAAATGGATGTTGCCGTCGAAAACGAACCGCAGCGCGCTTTAGCGCGGCTCAACAAATCGAAAATCGACGCCATCATCGTGGACTGCGATCTCAACGGAAGTTCTCAGCTGCTGCACCAATTGCAGAGCGCGGAGGGCCACTCCAAAACGGTTCCGCTGGTCATCATGGGAAGCCAGCAGTCCCAGCGCCCCCTCGATGACACCGGCGCTCTCTTCTCTTTTGCCAAACCGATTTCCGTGGAACAAGCCGTGCGCACTCTTTCCGCGGCGCGCAATATGATTCTCGACGGACGGCTCCGCTATCACCGCACCGGTCTGGAAGTCCCGGTGTCATTGACATGCAAGGGCCGCAAAGCCACCGACGCCTTCCTCGTCAATCTGAGCCAGGGTGGAATGCAGATTCGAACCAATAGCCTTCCCGAGGCAGCCAAGGCGTTGCAGGTTTCATTCGCACTGCCGGGCACCAGAACAGGATTGAAAGCCAAGGCGGAAATCGCCTGGCAGGACAGTCGCGGCAATCTGGGAATCCGTTTCGTCAAACTAGCGCCGCAACAGCAGCGCACCCTGCAACTGTGGCTGGCGCAACATTATTTCGCGAACTGATTTTCGCAGAATAGACACTCGATACCTTCGCTTCGAAAGCATTCCGCAGTTCTTCAATTAATTTGCAGGTTTTCCATCGGGATCGGTATTGCATTCCAGGCCGCTGCGCACGGAGAGGGTGAGGAGTACTGGAAATCGAATATGACGTTCAGATTCGTATCCAGCCCAACCAGCCGTGCCTCTTTCTCGTTGTCCGCCGTCGCGAAATCAACCAGATACGTCTTCCCCGGCGCTTCGTAACTGCTTCCACAAATTGACGAAAAGATACTTTGCCCGTAATTGAAGTTCCACACATTCTGCGCAGTCATCGTGGCGGGATTCACGGAATAGACAGACACTTCGCTGTAGGTTCTCGAGAGACCGGCAGGTTCCCCGGAGGGCTGATTCAAACTTCCCAGTCCGTCGTTAAAAACCATAATGTAACCATCCGAAGTTATGGAAACCGCATGTTGACCGATCGGATAGTCCCCGCCTGCATTCAGAGCGAGCGCTTTGGCTCGCAGCGAGGGAAAGCTATACCAGTACTTCGTAGGGTCGCCTAAGATCCAAACAATATCGTGGGTTGCATAGTTTACTTTGATCAGGAAGTCCTCGCGGCTGGAGATTATCACCGTGTTATCGCTCGGATCGTACGTGCTGGCATTCACGTGAAACCAGTCGTAGCCCGGACGCACAAATGCGGTGGGATCGTCGCCATTACTCTGCATGTAAGCGGTCAGTATGTCCGGCATATCAAACGTTTCAAACGGGGGCTGGCTCGAGAAGGGCGCGATCTCCGCGACGATATCGTCGATGCTGCCGCCGAAGTCGTCCACTCCGTTGAATTCAGCTAAGAGGCCATTAGGACCGGGGTCGAGGTTATGGGTAAATGCGGCTAGAAGAGGCTGCGGAAGAATGGTTGGCAGTGCTGACTGCTCGCCATCGAATTCAAGCAATGTGACACTCGGAGCGGTTTCACTCCCAGTTACAAATTCTCCGTTTGCAAAATAGACAGCTGTCGTGCCCACCGCAGGAACCGCCCAACGCACCTGTCCATCGGTATCGACGATGACCGGCGAACCCAGTAGGGATTTCAAGATAAAGAAGTTAAATCCCAAGTTGCTTCCCGGCGCCCTGGCCTTCACAATCGTTGGATTCAGGTAAACACCGGTTGCATCAGTGTAGGGTTGCGTCGAAATCTGGGATTGCGCCTGCTGTACCGACCCGTCCTCGAATGCCAACTGGAAGCTCACTTGATTTTGATAGCCGGCGTAAAGGCCAAAAATCGGGAAACCAATCGCATTGTCCTGTAAGTAGCCCTTACGGGCCAATGCTGCGGCGCTCCAAGTCACGTTGACCGGTTGAGACACAGAATTCGGCTTGGGCGAAATGGTATAGGTCAGGGAAGTCAGGTTCGACAGACCTTGCCCGGTAATCCGAACCAGGGAAATAAACGGAGTTACACCCGGTTGACTGCCAGCGACTGAAATGTCGCTCTGCTGTGCCCGGGTCGCGCTCGGTTCGACCGTCGTGGTTCCCGATCCCCCGCCGCATCCGTTGAGAATTAGGCTTAGAACTGCTACCAATACACCCGGCAGAACCTTCCCAGCCGACGTGCTAGTCAATGTTTGGGCCCTCGTCTTGAAGCCGAAAATTTAGGTGCACCCTTCAGACAGCTTCAGCGAAAGCGAGTATTTTCTATGTCCTCTTTTTCTTCCGGTTCCCATCCCGCCATGCGAGCCAATCTTGCGCCCGGGCTCGATCCTCCAAAAATTCGAAAAAATCCCCAATACAATCCCGCCACAAAAATCGCTCCACCGCCTGCCATCGCCAGCGGCCATTGTGGTGGTTCTCCTGTAATCGAAAGAAAGACCACCATAAATAGCAGAACAGCTGCCACCACCACAAGCGTGTTGATGGTCCAGATCAGGCTGCGCCCGGTCAGCGGCTGCGACAGCCAATCCAATTTGGACGCAGCGCGTTCGAACGAAGCGAACGCTGGCAGACCGGGTTCAGATAAACCTGCGCCAGATAAACCTGCGTTGGATAAACCCGGCTTCGGTAAAACAGTTTCGGAAAAAGTTTGTTCGGACAAAACTTCCTCGGACAAAGCCTCTCCCGTCAATGCCAGCCATTCCCGGGAGGCCGCGGCCTTCCGCCTCGGTGGCGACTCCAGAGGATCGGGCCGAGTCGGCAATTCAATCACAGGGATCGGCGCCGACGAAACCATCAATCCATCGTGATCGTCAGCCTGCTTGGCATCGTGTACCACGGGCGATGAGAGCGCGAAGGATGAGAGCGCCGAAGTTGACGGAGAGAACGATGAACGAGCGAATGATGGGCGAGCGGATGATGGCGGAGCAGATGATGGACGGCCGAATCCCGAACGAGCGAAGGTTGAACCGGAGCACCCTGAGCCATCGGACGATACCGTTGCCGGGCCAACTAATGAGGCCGGCGCAAACATGGAACCCTCCCCATGCAGAGCAGCGCCCTCCAGCAGGTTTCCAAGTATCCACTCATCAATTTGCCGGACCATTTTTGGCGGGAGGTCCAGAAAGCGAATGCCGCACTGTCCCGACCGGGTTGCCCAGGTAACCTCACCCCGAGTTTCCACCCGCAACCGTGGACGGCTCAATTCAAAGCGTACCCGCACTTGCTGCTGTGCGCGCACTGCGGCGACCACTTGCAGTCCAACTCCGAAGTGGTTAATGTCGCGAACGATCCCGCCATTCGCCTGCTCCAGACACGCGTAGGTCAGCGAGCGAAGCTGGTGCCTGTGTTGCGATCGCGTCTGTCGCGCGGGAGCTATTCCTGCGTTCATACACACCATCAAGTCGCGGGTGAGTTGGAAAGACGGTCAGACAATAATCTTTCGATTTTATCGTTGCCTGAAGATGCCGCTTTAGTAACTAACGTGGTTCGTTCGAGCGTTGGTCCATGGAGCCTGGTCGCTGGCACATTCTTGGCTCCCCGCTTCGAAGCGGTTCACTGGAAATAGCTTGGGTACGCTATGATTCATGGCCGAGAGGCGCTTACTAAAGTCCATGCCCGAATGGCACGCTTAGGTAATTGAAACTCGTCCCAAAGCCCGGTAACTTACAAGTGAACCTATCCTGAATGGCAACCACCATTTCCAAGCCGGACATGGACGCCGCATCTCCGTTTGTCGGAGCGGACGCTGCCGCTTGGCGTGCAGGGCAAAACTCTTCCCGCACCTCCGACCATCCTGAAGATTCCGAGCAAGAGGCTGAGCAAGATCCCGCAAAACCGTCGCAACTCGACGCCCTGCAGGCGCTGCTGGCGTTTTCAGCCCTGCACCAGCAAGTTCGCCGCAGAAAAGCTTTAGCCGCTCCGCATTCCAATTTTGATGCGGGCGGTCGACCGGCAGAGTCCAAGCCGGAATTTGAACCTGACGAACAATTCGTTCTCGATGAAGTGCTTCATCTCGTCGCCCAGCGTGCAGTCGCGATCACTGGCGCAGACGGGCTGGCTATTGCCCTCGCCGAGAATAATGAGATCGTCCTGCGCGCCGCCGCGGGAAAGATCCGTCCGGATGTCGGAGCCCGCATCGATCGCGACTCTGCTTTCTCCGGCGCCTGCTTCCGCACCGCGCAGGTCGTTCACTGCGACGACACCGAAACCGACCCTCGCGTGAACCTGGAGGCGTGCCGCAAACTCGGAGCGCGCTCCATGGTAGCCGTGCCGCTGTGCGGACGGCGGCGCGTGATCGGCCTGCTGGAAGCTTTTTCTGCATGGCCTTTCGGATTCAACGAAAGCGACATCCGCAACCTCAGCCTGTTGGCCGAGTTGGTATTGGGCGCACTGAAGCCGGAAGACGAAGATCGCTTCGCAGAGTCGGCTCAGGCCGCAGCAACTAAACTCGAACCTGCTGCAACAACCCTCAAGAGCCCCGCAATCGAACCGGCGCAGGCGCAGCCAGCCCCTGGTCTTCCCCTCGTCGCGAGTTCTTCCAAGCCGGAAAGTAAAGCCCGTCAAGCAACGATTACAACCAAAGCTTTGGTTATTCCCGCGTCAGTTGACGACGCGCAGTCGATCGAGAAGCCTTCCGAACTCGTTTCCCAAGCTGCGATCCAACCTGCACTCGCTGCTCAAGTTCACGCCGCAAAGAGTCGTCCGCTCGCGCTGATCTTTCTGGTGTCTATCATTATCGTCGCAGCCTTTGCCGGCGGAGTGTGGTGGAAGCTGAAGACTGCGCAGTTGGGCAGCGCGATGGTGGGCACGGAAAAAGCAGAACAAACCGAGGCTCAAGATACGCCGTCCGCTGCGGGAGTTCCTCCGGCTCCATCGGTTCCCTCTTCCGCAGCTGCCAATTCTGCGACGAACGCGAATGCAGCTTCGGACACGTCCGATTCCGACGAGACCATCAATTCACCAGCCAGTACGCAGGAGCTCTCGAAGTTTCCTCGCGTCACCGCTGTCAGGCATTGGGCCTCGGCCGATTCCAGCACAGTCGTGCTCGATCTCGAAGACCAGGTGCAGTATGAGGCGCATCGGCTCGCCGGTCCGGACCGCATCTATTTCGACTTGCGCGATACGCAGCTCGCTTCCGACCTCGTCGGCAGAGTAATCGATGTCGGCGACACGTTCGTCAGCCGGGTTCGCATGGCGCAGCCGGTTGCGGGCATGACGCGCGTGGTTCTTGAGACTAAGGCCAACTCGACTTTCTCCGTCAGCCTGGAACCGAATCCTTACCGGCTAGTCGTCGAAGTGCGCAAGATCGGCGCGGCTCCTAACTCGGTTGTGAACCTTTTCCCTGAGGCGCCTCAAACGGAGAAGAGCAAGCTCGCGATCGTGGTTCCTCCGCCGACGAAAGAGGATTTGCAACTGCGGGCGCGCGTGCCCAAGATGCGCATCGTGGTCGACGCCGGGCACGGTGGCTGGGACCTGGGAACCGTCGGCCGTCGCGGACTTCTTGAAAAAGATCTCGTGCTCGAAATTGCGCAGCGGCTGGGCAAGCTGCTCGAAAGCCGCCTCGGCACGGAAGTGATTTATACGCGGCAGGACGACAACTACATTCCTCTCGACGAGCGCGCGGAAATCGCCAATCAGGCGCAGGCCGATTTATTCGTCTCGGTGCACGCCAACTACAGCGACTTGCCTTCGGCGCGCGGCGTGGAAACTTACTATACGAATTTCTTTTCCGCACCGGGAACCAAAGATCTCGACACGCACGTGACCATCGGCGGCGGGAAGAATCCGGTGACGACTTCCCTTTCGGCCGCCGACCTGCATGAGCGCATTGAGCAATCGCGGCGGCTGGCGGCCAGCGTGCAGCGTTCGCTCTACGGCACGCTCTCGCTGCAAAATCCTGGCCTGCGCGATCGCGGCGTGAAAGAAGCAGGATTCGTCGTGCTTACCGAAAGCGCGATGCCGGGAATTCTGGCCGAAGTTTCCTTCGTCAGCAGTCCCACCGACGAGCAAAAACTCCGCAGCGACGGCTACCGCGAGCAGATCGCCGAAGCGCTGTATAAAGGCATCGCGCGCTACGCGGCCAGTTCGCACGGCGTGAAGGTGGCGGCGAAGTAGGGGCAGTTCTCAGTTCTTCAGTTCTCAGTTCTCAGTTTTCAGTTTTCAGTTCTCAGTTCTCAGTTCGCAGTTCTCAGCCACCCCGCGGAGCCCTCGGTCGATTCGAAAAACGTTGAGAGCGCCGGCCATCGTATGATAGGGATGTCAGCGTTTGGCCTTTAGGGACCGACAATCCGATGGAGCGAGCGCGGCGAAGATTCTCTGCGACCGCGTTTGCTTCACGCTTCGCGAAGCAAAATCCTCGCTCAGCGTGACAAGTTGAGTATTATACAGATTGCGTGATCGACAACGATGAATAAGCCTGGTAAAGATGTCGACAAGCGCGAGCGCATTGTGAGGCGGGTGGCGCGCGAGTTGCGCGACGGCTTTTACGTGAACCTCGGCATCGGAATGCCGACGTTGATCGCTAATCACGTGCCTCGCGGCATCGAGGTCACTCTTCAATCGGAGAATGGCATGCTGGGGATTGGGCCTTATCCGGTCGAGGGCGAGGAGGATCCCGACTTGATTAACGCAGGCAAGGAAACTGTGAGCGAGATGCCGGGAACGTCCTATTTTTCGAGCGCCGATTCATTTGCCATGATTCGCGGCGGGCATATCGACTTGAGCGTGCTGGGCGCGATGGAGGTCGACGAATCGGGAAGCCTGGCGAACTGGATGATTCCGGGGAAGATGGTGAAGGGCATGGGCGGCGCGATGGATCTGGTCGCATCAGCACGACGCGTGGTCGTGGCGATGGAGCACACTACGCGCGACGGCGCTCCAAAGATCTTGAAGAAGTGCACGCTGCCACTGACCGGAGTGAATGTCGTAGATACGATTGCGACGGAGATGGCCTACATCCGCGTAACGAAAGAAGGCTTGGTGCTGGAGGAAATAGCGCCAGGGTTGTCGGCCGAAGATGTGCAACGTGCGACCGCGGCGCGGCTGATTGTGAGTCCGGGTTTGAAGATGATGGAAACCTAGTCGTTCTAACGAGCTAACTTGTCGACAGCTAATCTGGAAAGAATCGTAGCCCCGGACGCATTCGTCCGGGGTGGTTTTTGGGGGTAAGTCAAAACTGTTAGATTTCGGCGGACGAATGCGTCCGCCGCTACGTTTGTGTTCTCGTTACGCGGCCGCGATTCTACGAATCAGGTCTTCCTGCTCTTGCTTGCTTTCTGCGCCGATGGTGAATGCGTCGAGCACGCCTAATGACAACGCATATTTGATCGCTTCATCCTGACGATTGCGCAGCGTGCCCTGTCCTAGAATCTTCATGCCTACCACCGCTTTTCCCGCGCTCTTCATTTCTTTCAGGACACTGAGTACGGTCGCAGGATCGGCATCCATATAGGCGCCGACAGGATTCATGCGGGCCAAATCAATTTCCACCCATGGAGACTTTGCCGCCGCGCGCAGGGCTTCGATGCTGTGGCAGGAACATCCGTGAGCGCGGATGATCCCTTTCTGTTTGGCCTCGGAGAGCACATCCATCGCGCCTCGATAGCGATCGGTCCAATCGGCTTCGGTCACGCAGTGCATCAGGCAAACATCAAGGTAGTCGGTGCCGAGTTCGCGGCGGAAGCGGTCGAGATCGGCGCGCATAGTGGCCGCGTCGCGCGCCCAGCTCTTGGAGAGCACGGTAACTTTATCTCGCGGCACGTGCTTCAGCGCCTCGGCGACGTGAGGATGGCTTCCATACGAATCGGCGGAATCGAAGAAGCGCAGCCCGTGATCGTATCCGTTCAGCAGCAGATCGGACAGGCCTTGAACGCCGAGCGCAGTTTGATGCGAATGATGGCCAGACCCGACGGTGCCCGTTCCCATAGCGAGACGGCTGGTCTTGATTCCGGTGCTGCCCAGAGTGACCGTGTCTGAAGCGGAGAACTTCGCGGCGAGCGGCTGCTCGGCAATGGCATTGAGAATTGATTTGGAACTAAGCCAGGCTGCTCCCAGGCCTGACGCGGAGCGAACGAGGAATTCGCGGCGACGCATGGGTCCTCCTAAAAAGCTGGGCGCTTGCTGTCAGGCTACACCAGCGGCGAAGAGGATGGAAAGGCTGACTCTCCTTCAGTCGTTCGGTCTTGAGATCGAGTTCGATTGCAAAAGACGACACCATGCGAAATTCTTTTTTAGCTTTTCGCGTAAAATCCTGGCCCGCTTGGACTTATAGGATTTCGAGGCGACTCATTGCCCGCAAAATCCTCAGCCCAAAGGACTTAACTCTAAAATCCTCCAAAATAAGGAGTTACCTCGTCTCGAGCTCCGCCTCAAACACGAAACGGCGCAGCCAAGAGCCGAAATGGCAAAGTAATCGCCACGAAAATAATTTCCAGCACGCCATGCACAGCCACTCCGACGATGCGGAACGGCAGCAGCAACACCCAGACGAAGGGATAGGCAACAAGAGCAACCAGAGCGAGGGGCCAGCAGAGTACGAAAAGAATGCACCACAATAGGAATGCGAACATGGCTGAGACCTCCTTCTGTCAGTATCGATGTCCGAGACTGATGTCTAAAGAATTGTACGTTCTAATCAGGGAAAAAGTTCCCATGCGCGGTGAAGCCCGGTTATTCGAATTGTTTTCGGAAGGCGGCGAGTTGTTGTTGAACTTCTGAAAGTTCCTGTCGCAAGCTGACGACATCTTTTTCTAACAGGTCGAGGCGGTTGGCAACAGAACCGGCGACGGGAGCGGCCGAGTGTGCCTGCGCCACATCTGTCGTTTCCGAAAAAACTGGCTCTCCAGAAAACAGATGCATGTAACGCGATTCCTTGGTGCCGGGCTGGCGCGGAAGAACTTGCGCCAGTGAAGGGTTGCGCTGGGCCAGGCGATCGAGTGTGGAAACCACGTCTTCGAGAGCTTCGAAATGATACATCCGGTCGGCGCGGCCGCGCAGTTCACCGGGAGTTTGCGCTCCGCGAAGGAGAAGCACGCAGACGATCGCCATCTCGCGACGATCAAAATTAAATACTTCCTGCAGCCGGTGTTCGAACTTCGTAACCCTGCTGTCGGCGCCGCCGGCGGGGCCGGCCAAGCGTTTTTCCTGCAGCGTGCCCAGAGCGTGGCGCACCAGTTCTTCGTCTAACGTCATTACAGGATCGCGATTATTTTTCTGATTGCAGGCATTGACCAGCGCGTTCAATGAGAGTGGGTAATAGTCAGGCGTGGTGATATCTTTTTCGATCAGTGAGCCAAGGACGCGGGTTTCAATTTCGGTGAGGTTCACGATGTTCCCGGACTATGCATGGTGATTTTAATTCATGGCGAATCACAATTGGTCGAACCTAGAATTGCACGTGATATGAATCACAATGGGCGGATGTCCTTTCCTTCCTAACTTTTGGTTCGTTTTGATGAGGCCAACGTTCTATTCCGCTAATCCTGATATAGTCTCCCTGAGCAAACGTCTGGCCCCTCGGTCTGGCGACGAGCAGCAAAATCAGGAAGGAGCAACGATGCTGCGACTATTAATTCACTGGTTGCTGAGTGCACTTGCGGTATGGATTATGGCTCAGGTTGTTCCCGGAATTTATGTGAGCGGACCGCGGAACGCGCTGATCGCCGCACTGGTCATCGGTTTCATCAATGCGACCCTCGGGCTCGTACTTAAGATAATTACGTTGCCTCTGACTTTTCTGACTCTGGGCGTGTTCTGGTTCGTCATCAACGCGCTGATGCTGGAATTCGCTTCGGCGCTTCTTGCGCCAGGATTTGTGGTGCGCAGTTTTCTTGCGGCATTCATCGGCGCGATTGTGTTGAGCATCGTTAACATGCTGTTGAAGGCTATTGTGCCGAGCCGTGATCGCTAGAAATATCTTCGGCAGATCGCTCGTCTGGAAGAAGTCGCAACAGGAATTTGGGTTCTTTTATTTCTAATGCTTCGTTGCGGGGCCTGACTTTTTAGGTCGAATCGCCTGCCAATCTTCTTCGCTGAGGACTCGCCCTAGATTGCTGAACTCGCCCGCGCCTTGCAGAAATTCTCCGCCATCCATGCGGATGACTTCGCCGTTGATGTAGCCCGATTCGTCACTGACCAAAAAAGCCGCGAGGTTGGCGAGTTCTTCCACCGTACCAAAGCGGTGCAAGGGATTGCGATCAAGGGCGACAGCCTCGAGATCGGCGCGAGGCAAGACGCGGGAGAATGCGCCCTGCGTGGGAATCGGGCCGGGCGCAATCGCGTTCATGCGAATTCCGCGATTCCCCCACTCCACCGCAAGGCTGCGCATCAGGGCTTCCACACCGGCTTTGGAAACCGCCGAAGGGACAACGTAAGCGGAACCCACGGGCGCATAGGTAGCCGAGATACTGAGAACCGTACCGGCATGCGCAGCCTTGAGCCAGCGGCGTCCGCAGGCCATGGTGGCGTGGAGTGTGCCCATGAGCACGATGCCGATTACCGATTCGAAGGCGCGCGCGGAAAGTTCTTCGGTGCGCGCAATAAAATTTCCTGCAGCGTTGTTCACAAGTATGTCGAGCGCGCCAGCACTCCAGATGGAGTCGACCATAGCTTCGACAGCTTCGAGATCGCGAACGTCACAGGGGAGCGGATGGATTGAGCCTTGCGTGGCCTGAGAGAGTTCGGCGGCGGTTTGGTTCAGAACTTCTTCACGCCTGCCGCAGATGTAGACCGTGGCGCCGAGTTCGAGAAAGCGCTGCGCCATGCCCTTTCCAAGCCCGGTGCCGCCGCCGGTGATCAGGATGCGCTTGTGACGTAGAAGGTCGGCGCGAAACATAAAGGCCTCCAAACGAAGGAAAGATTATAAGGGTTTGGATCCGCGTGCTGCCGTGATGTGATTCCGCTCGCTTCGCGGCAATCTCTATTGTCTGCGTGGTTTTCCGCCCACACCGTGTCCCGCGCCCCACAAGGCATTTGGCGCTTCCGCGTTCTAACTCTCGCGGAATCAACGGGCGTTTCCGTGGTGCGCGGAGTGCAATCACCAGGCTGCCGCTCGTCGGCAGGAGGCAACCCAATGATTCGCCAACCAATGACCCGTATCAATGCTTTTCGAAACATCCCCGAAGCTCGCAAGTCCTTCGCCTGGGGCAAGCAAACCAGCGCGCTTATCTTCGCTGCCGTGCTGATCGTTTGCTCCGTAACCGTCGGCTGCTCGAATTCCAATTCCAAAGACCAGCCGAAGTCCATGAGTTCCAATAATCAGATTCCCGTAACTCAGCCAACAAACCAAATCGCGCCGCAGCTCGCGCCGCTGGTGCAAGCCGAAAACAAGCCGGTTGCAAAGAAAGTGGTTCGCAAGAGATCCGCAACGGCGAATTACAGCGACAAAACCTCTGGCGTGACGTTCGAGTATCCGCGCCGTTATGCGATTGAAACCGGCAACGCAGCTACCGAACTTCTCGCCTCAAATCCGATCGCGATGAATTTTGTGCAACCCGGCGGAGTCGCACTCGCTGCCGTTGAGCTGCCCGAAACCAGCTTTGCGAATACCGATTTTTCGTCAGCGTTTTTCAATGTGAGCATTCACAAAACTCTCACTGCCGATCAATGTACTGAATTCGCAGTGCCGCAGCCAAAGGTAAGCACGACCGCACCATCGGCTGAGTCGACTCCAGCGCCGACCGAAACTGCAACGCAAGCTGCGACACAAGCAACCGCGCAACCGACCGCTGCTTCGGACGCTGCATCTTCGTCCGGTTCGAAGCTTATGCTCGGAGACCTCGAACTTCGGGGTACTGAAGCCGTGGCTGGCGAAGGCGCTCGTCAGAGTGACTCCAAGTATTTTCACGTCTTTCAAAATGGAGCGTGCTATGAGTTCGCACTTAACGTGACGACCGTCGCCGCTGAGGACGGTGTGATGAAGCACGTCGACCGCGATAAGGTCTTCGACCGGCTGGAAAAAATCCTGGCCACTGTTAAGATCAATCCGATCGTCGCAACCCCCGAAGCAACCGCCGAAGTACCGGCTAATACGCCCGCTCCAACTCCGGCGCAGTAGGCGCCAGAACCCGTTCCCCATCCTCGCCGCGTTTCTTACGGTTGGGATGGGGATTTTGTCTTTAAGATGATTGTCAAACGGTGAGCGATGAGAACAGTCAGTGTTCTGTTTTGCCACTCAGCAATTCAAGAGCATGCGGAATTAACTCAATCACGGCGGACAGCGAATCGGCCGCCCCCGCCGGACTTCCGGGTAAATTGAGAATCAGCGTGGTTCCGCGGACTCCGCATACGCCCCGGCTCAACGCCGCGAACGGAGTCTTCTTACTTCCTGCACTTCGCATTCGTTCTGCCACCCCGTCCAAGAGGCGATCGCACACCGCGACAGTTGCTTCTGGAGTGACATCGCGCGCGGCAATTCCAGTTCCGCCTGTCGTCACTACAAGCCGGACTTCGCTGGCCAGCCGAATCAGCAGGTTCTGAATTTTGATTGGATCGTCCGGGACTACTTCGCGTGCGGTCACCGAGAAGTGAAGCTTTTGCAAAAGCTGTGCTACCGCGGGTCCCGAAACATCTTCGCGTTCGCCGCGAGAGCAGGAATCGCTGACCGTGACGACCGCGGCCGTTAGACCCTCTGTCCTAACCATCGAGGAGGACATCTTCCTCTTCTTCCCGGTCGCGCCGGGCGTTTGGCGGAGGCATTGCCGCGGTGCTCGCTGGCGAAGGCGCAGATGCGGCGACTGCCGCGGGCTCCACCTCGGCGCCGCCTTCGCGTGACGCCTCATCGAGCAATCGCAAGCCCTCCATCAAGAGTCCCTGGGTGTTGAGCTGGGTGGTCTCTTTGTCCGTCTTGCCCTCAAAGTCGAGCTGGAAATTTCCTCCGGTCCAGCGCAGAACCTTGAAGACTGCCTCGTCGCCCACCAGAGCGCCATAGGTTGCGTGTTTTACTTGTCCCTCCACAAAAAACACTTCGCATTTGTCGCCTTCATTGCTCAGGGAAAGCTGGCAGCTCTTGCGCCCCATTTCCAGCGACTGCATCAGGTCGATCACATTCATCTGCGAAAGACTGCCGCGCACCACTCCGTCTTTGGGCGCGGTCTTTGCCAATTTTTCCAGCGAAATCCGGTCAATCGTTCGCTTGATGCGGCGGGTAGCGTCCTTCAGAAAAAACGGCTTCTCCAGATAATCGTCGGCCGCGTCCTGCGGCGAAAGGCGCTCGGCAATATCCACTTTGCTGGCCATCAACACGGCTGAGAAATTTGCCGTCGCCGGCCGGCTCTTCAGTTTTTCCACCAATTGACGACCATCCATGCCGGGCATTCGGTAGTCGCATACGAGCAAATCTGGGACGTCGTCCACTGCCTTCAACAGCGCGTCTGCCGCGTCCGTCGCAGTCGTTACCAGCGCGAGCGGCGTCAGCGCCTGTTGCAGCATCGCCAGCACCATCGGATTGTCGTCCACCACCAAGAGCTTGACGTTATTCGCCATGTTTGAAGTTGCTATGAAATGCGAGTGCTATTTTTTCCTGCGATACTCTCCACTCTTCCCGCCGCTTTTTCGCTCCAACACAACTTCTCGAATCTCAATGCCCTTATCTGCAGCCTTGCACATGTCGTAAACCGTCAACGCGGCTATGCTGGCGGCCACCAACGCCTCCATTTCCACTCCGGTCTCGGCAGTGGTGGCTGCTTTGGCGGTGATGGCGACGCCATTTTCGCATACGCGTAACTCGACATCAACGTGCGCCAAGGGTAAAGGGTGGCACAGCGGAATCAGTTCGGCGGTACGCTTCGCGGCCATGATACCGGCGATACGAGCGGTCTCCAGCGGATCGCCTTTCGGATTCTTCGGGAACGCTGCCAGCACTTCGGGTTTGATGGCTACGAAGGCGCTGGCTTCAGCCTCACGCCGGGTTGCAGCTTTGCCGGAGACGTCGACCATCCGCGCCCGTCCCGCGCGGTCGTAGTGAGAGAGTTTCGCCGGCATGAGTGCCTCTATCTTACATGGAGTGGCGGAGTTCAGATGCGGCTGGCTGGGCACCAGTCGTCGAAGAAATTTCTGATTGTTGATTTCTGATTGTTGATTGAGGTACCAATACGATCGAAGTGTTTTCAATCAGTAATCATCAATCATATCGCAATCAGCAATCGGTTCTCATCACCGGAACCCACTCGCCTGCCGCGATGCGCTCTCGGTCTTCTGGGATTACGATGTAGCAGTTCGCGCGCGCCGTCGCGGCGATGTCGCCGGAACCCTGCCAGGCAACTAATTCGGCCTGCGAGTCCTCGAATTCGCCGGAAAGAATCGCCGGCAGAAATCGCTTAAGTCCAGTCTTGACGGCGATCTCTCGTTTCAACCGCGCGTGAAGGAATTGCAGCTTGCGCGCCGACTGGCCGGCTAACGCCTCCAGCACGGGCCGCGCGAAGAGTTCAAACGTCACCATGGTGGAGACAGGGTTGCCGGGCAAGCCAAAGAAATAAGTGGCTCGCCCGTCGCGGCGCGCCGAGCCCGCGTCACACTTGCCAAATACCACCGGCCGTCCGGGTTGAATTTTCGCGCCGGTGAAAAAGAATTCTGCTCTCATTTCCGTCAGCACTTGCTCCACCAGATCGTAACGACCCATGGAGACTCCGCCGGTCATCAGGAGCAAATCTGCCTTCAGGCCTTCGTCGATCAACCGGCGCAGCGCTTGCGGTTCGTCCGGCGCCACACCTAGCAGCACTGGTTCACCGCCCGCCGAAAGAATCTGCGCGGCCAGAGAATAACTGTTGGAATTTCGAATCTGAGTGGGACCCGGAGTGGTCTCGACGTCGACGAGCTCGTCTCCGGTGCTCAATACCGCGACTCGAGGCCGCTTGTACACCTGCAAATGCGCTTTTCCCTCGGACGCGGCCAGCGCCACGGTCGCTGCATTCATGCGAACGCCGCGTTCGATCAAGCACGCGCCAGAGCGGGCCTCGGCGCCGCGAGGAACAATATTCTCTCCGGCAACCACGCTGCGCGTGATCTCGACGCGTGCGCCACCTTTTTTCGCATCAAGCTGCGAACTGTATTCCACCATGACTACCGCATCGGCGTCAGCGGGAACTGGCGCTCCGGTCATGATTGACACAGCTTGGCCGCTGCCAACGGCGGTCGGGATCTTGTCGAGCTGCTCACCCGCTTTGATTTCGCCAATCACTTCGAGCGTCGCGGGAAGTTGCGACAAGTCCGAAGAACGCACGGCATATCCATCGCGAGTGGAGCGAGCGAATGGAGGAAGATCCCGATCCGCCAGCACCGGCTCAAATAGAATTCGCCCTGCAGCTGCCAGCAGGTCTACGGATTCCGTTCGGCTATCCTCAACCTTGCTGGCCCGGATCAATTCAGCGTGACGCTCCACCATTCGGCGAGCATCCTCAAAATTCAAGACAACATTCACAGCCGCGACCGGCATGAATGCAATCATACGACACAGGATGTGCTGAGAAATAAAGAGCCGAATCTTCGGCGTGGGCACGGATTACGAATTTCTATCGCGCCAATTCCTGACCAAGCGCAGCAGGATTGCTGGCATAAGACAGTCCGGTTTCAAGATCGATCAGACGATCCTGAACCAGCTGCGCGATTTCCCCATCGAAGTGCTGCATCCCTTCGGATGCGCTTGCCTTCATGGCGTCGAGCAGAGTTCTATTTTCGCGTTCGCCCTTTTCGATGCACTCGCGGGTGCGGGCATTGGACTTGAGGATTTCGAATGCGGCAATGCGGCCGCCGCGATCCGATTTCGGCATGAGCCGCTGGCAAAGAATGTAACGAAAAGATTTCGCAAAACGCTCGCGCACCGATTGCTGCTCCGCCGGCAAGAACGAACTGACCACGCGTTCCACCGTTTTGGCGGCGTCCATTGTGTTCAGACTCGACAATACCAGGTGGCCGGTTTCGGCCGCCTCCAGCACGATCTCAATGGTCTCGCGGTCACGCATCTCGCCTACCAAAATTACTTTGGGAGCTTGCCGCATGGCCGAACGCAATGCATGGGCGAAACTCGGCGTGTCGCTGTGCAACTCCCGTTGATGAATGGTGGAGCATTTGTGGTTATGAAGAAACTCAATGGGATCTTCAATGGTGATGATGTGGTAATACTTTTCGCGGTTAATTGCGTCCAGCAGCGCGGCCAGTGTCGACGACTTGCCTGACCCGGCCGGCCCCGTCACCAGCACAATGCCGTCCCTCAACTTATTAACATCTGACAGATGTTGCGGCAAGCGCAGCGCCGAAAATTCGGGAATAGACGTGGGAATGACGCGCATCACCACGGCGCAGCTACCTCGCTGTATAAAAATATTGACACGAAAACGCGCCAGGCCGGCCAGGCCGTAAGAGATGTCGCAAGCCCCATGCTCGCGCAGCGTGGTAATCGCCTGCTTGTTGTCGCCGATCAGGTCAGCGGCAATATGACGCGTGTCGTCCGCAGTCAGAAATGTGAGCCCCGGCACCTGCACGGGAATCATCTGCCCATAGACCTGCACTTGCGGCGGACGCCCCGGGGAAAAAATCAGGTCGCTGATTCTTTCCGTCGCGCGGAGCATGGCTCCAAGCAACGCGGGCGTCGCTACGCGGCCGCTTCCAGTGAAGCCTTCTAAGCTAACGGCAATCGGGGCTATGGTTGGTGCTGCCATTCATCCTCACGTTCGGGAATCGCACGCACCACAGAATGGGAAGAAACTCAGGTACTTCAATGTATCGCGCTTTCAGCCCGTCGCGAACAGCAGCAAGTACATAGTCCTTCGTAACCTCGCTGCTCTAAACGCAACAAGGGCGGCTCGCTGGAGCCGCCCTCCTTACCACCAGATATAGCGAACGCTGACCTACTTCGACTTCTTCTTCCCGTAGCTGGTCTGAACCGAAGCGCCGATGCTGGTGAGCATCTGCTTGGCCGGATCCGCGTAAGTACCCGTGGGCTGCAGTTCCAGGTACTTCTGGAACGCCTCGGCGGTTCCCGGCGGCGCAACCATTTTGGTGCCCTGCAGCGTCGCCTTTCCAATCATGTTCACGCCCTTCCAATAGTAGGCATCAGCACGGGTGGGATCGGCGGCGATCACTTTGTCGAACGCTGCCAGCGCTTCATCTACCTTGCCCGCATTGGTCAGCACGGCGCCGGTGTTGAAGTAATACTGGGCCGCATTCGTCGGATCAGCCTGAGCGGCCAGATCGTAGGTTTTTACCGCGTCATCCACCTTGTTCGACTTCGCATAGGCTTCGGCAAGATTGTTGTAGTAAGCGGCCAAATTCTTGGCGGCGTTTGGATCTTTATCGTTGGTGGCAGCCTTCTTAATGTCGATGGCTTTTTGATAATCTTCGATCGCCGATGCCAAGCGTTTCTGTTTTTCCGCCGGATCCGTCTGTTTGGTTGCCGATAGCCGCAAATAATCTCCCAGCTTGAACCAAAGCAGATCGCGCGTTGCATCCACCTCAGTGGCTTGTGTCAGGTCGCTGATGGCCGTGTCAAAGTCTCCACTGTCTGCGGCAGCTTTGGCCGCATTCAGCTTCTCGTTGAGGGTCTTGACGGTCATGGTTTCTTTTTGCTGCTTGGCTTGCTGCTCCTGCATCTGTTTTACCTGCTCGGGAGAAAGCCCTACACCCTTGGCCGCTGCTTCCTGGTCCTTCTTGAGATCGAAATTCACCGGAGGGTTATCGCCCATTCCAACCGGGACGCCCTTTAAGTGATCCAACTCTTTGTTCGCCTTCATGTCGTCGGCGTTTTTGTAAACCGTCACCAGATATTTGCCAGGGGATAGACCTAGCGAAAAATATTCGCCCTTTTTGTTGGTCTTCAGCGTGTATTTCTGACCGTTGTCCATGTTGGTCCACACCACTTGAGCGTCGGCAATCACATTTCCCTGGGCGTCTTTGCACACTCCCGAAACTGTTCCCGAAGCCTGGGCGAAGACTGGAGGCACGCACAGTCCCAGCGCCAGGATTGCGAATAAAAAAAATGCGAAATGCTTTTTCATGTTTGCCTCCCGGCAAATTCAAGTTTGCTCGCCGACCCTAAATAGCCGGCGGACCAACAACTGACAGCGAAACTTCCGGACCAACGTCTATCGAGCCGCGTAAGAAATCGGGTCCTGCACTCCTACGTCCGCGAATGCGCGCAACCGCAGCACGCAACTATCGCAAATTCCGCAGGCCTGATCCTGGCGGCTGTAACATGACCAAGTTAAATCGAAGGGCGCACCCAGTTCAAGGCCAAGGCGTACAATCTCGATTTTTCTCATGGCGATGAGCGGGGTTACGATTTCGATGTCGCCCTTCTTCGTGCCCGCCTTTACGACTTCATTGAAGGCCTTGTAATAGGCCGGACGGCAGTCTGGGTAGCCCGAACTATCGGGCTCCACGGCTCCGATGAATACCTTTTTTGCGCCTAACACTTCGGCCCAACTCACAGCCACAGCCAGAAAATGCGCATTGCGGAACGGTACGTACGTAACGGGAATATCACGGCCAATCTCCTCGGCTTCGGGGACCGCGATGGCATCGTCGGTGAGTGCCGAACCTCCGATTGCGCGAAGGGCCTCATTTCGAACCATCAACTTGTCGAAGATGCCCAAGCGTTGAGAAACCGCGAGAAACGATTGCCGCTCGCGTTCCTCCGTACGCTGGCCGTAACTTACGTGAACCGCTGCGGCTTCATAATCGCGCACCGCCAGCGCCGCGCACACGCAGGAATCCATGCCTCCACTGAGAAGAACCACTGCCCGGGGTCGGTTCAAGGTTGGCATCAAGAAGATTGTTGATTGCTGATTTACGATTGTTGATTGAAAGTCGAAACCTCGCGGGTGAATTTGTCGATTTTCAACCAACAATCAGCAATCAACAATCAGCAATTTCTTTAAACTCCCTTCACGGCCGGGTCCCAGATGAACTTGTGTAGTTGGAGTCCAAGCCGGGCTGGAACGTTGTCGGCAATTATCCACTCCGCCAGTTCCTGCGGATCGAGCAGGCAGTGCGAACTGTCGCGGGAGCCGGTTGCATCCTTACGAAAGGCGGGAGAAAACAGTACCGCGTTCACCCGCGCAGCCAAGTTGTGCTGCATCGTAAACGCGCGCGCGAATTCGTAGTCGGCGCGGCTGCTCAGGACGAACTTGATTTCGTCTCGCGGGGTCAGGGCGTTGAGGTTTTCCATGCAAAAAGTGTCGCCTTCCCCTGAGTCCGGACACTTCACATCGACAATCTTAATCACCTCGGCCGGAACCCGCTCAAGCGGCCGTTCTCCGCTTGTTTCCAGCAGGACGGTGTAATTCGCATCGACCAGTTGCTGCATCAGGGGCACGACCTCGCGCTCCTGCAACATGGGCTCGCCGCCTGTGATTTCCACCAGCCCACTGTTGGGGCTGAGGCGCACGACTTCGTTCAAAACCTGTTCCAGCGTCATTTTGCGGCCGCCCTGAAATGTGTATTCGCTGTCGCACCACGA
>CAWDGL010000001.1:0-415411 GCA_963801885.1 uncultured Acidobacteriaceae bacterium | reverse complement strand
GCTCTCCAAGGAGCACACGCTGCCCGAGGCTGTAACCGATGCTCTGCGGCGCGTGGAGGGAGCGTTTTCCCTGGTGATGATGAGCAACGACCGCGTTTTTGCGGTGCGCGATCCGCGGGGCTTCCGGCCGCTGGCCATGGGACGGATCCCGGCGCTCGAGGGGCAGAAGCAGGACACCATCGTCTTCGCCTCAGAGACCTGCGCGTTTGATTTGATCGGCGCTGAATACATACGCGATGTGAAGCCGGGTGAGTTGATCGTGGTCGGTCCGGAAGGAATCAGTTCGCGATTTTATTCTTCGCCCGCTCCGCAATCGAGTTGCATCTTCGAGCATGTGTATTTCTCGCGTCCCGACAGCATCGTCTTTGGACGCGCGGTGCAGACTAGCCGCGAGCAACTGGGCCGACAGCTGGCGCGGGAAGCGGGCGTGGAAGCGGATCTTGTGGTTCCTGTACCAGATTCGGGAGTAACCGCAGCGGTGGGGTACGCCGCCGAGAGCGGAATTCCGTTTCGCTTTGCCTTGATCCGCAATCACTATGTGGGACGCACCTTCATTGAGCCCAGCCAGAGCGTGCGCGACTTTGGCGTGAAGCTGAAACTGAATCCGGTACGTTCGCTTCTGCAAGGCAAGCGCGTGGTGCTCATCGATGATTCGATCGTCCGCGGCACCACCAGCCGGAAGATTGTACGCATGATCCGCAGCGCGGGAGCCAAAGAAGTTCACATGCGCATTTCGTGCCCTCCCACGATTTCGCCTTGTTATTACGGAGTCGATACGCCTTCGAAAAAGCAGCTCATTGCCGCCAACAAGTCAGTGGAGGAGATTCGCGATTATATTGGCGCGGATTCTTTGGCTTATCTTTCGCTCGATGGTCTGAAGAAAGCTTGTGGAGAGGGCGAGAAAATTTCCTACTGCTCGGCGTGTTATACGGGAAATTATCCTACCGACATTATCGACGTGGAAGAAATCCTGCCGGCAACGGCGCGGCGGTAGGCGTTTCACGCCGGACCTCGGACTTCAGACCTCAGGCTCAGACCTCAGACTTCTTGTGCATTCCGCAGGATTTTGTCTACGGCCGGATTCCTGTTGGCATTAAGTCTTCGGCTTTCGCGCCTGCACAACGCGAGGAATCGACTGCAGATCGGGGAGGATGCGAACTTCTTCCCACTCTTGCAGGAGTTGCTTGACCCTGTCGGCAATCGTTCCGCTGATCTCCATAACGAGCCAACCTCCGGGACGCAACGCCGTGTGAGCTTGCGGAAGCAGTCGCGCGATGACCTCGGTCCCGGTAGGCCCGCCAAACACCGCGCTTCGCGGCTCAAACTTCCGCACCTCCAGTTGAACCTGATCTTCCTCGGATTCGCCGACGTATGGCGGGTTGGAGACGACGAAGTCCAGATCGGTTAGGTTGAGGCCTTCGAGCAAATCCGCCTGATGAAATTGAATTCGCTTGTCGAACTGATGACGGGCTGCGTTGGCGCGTGCGACTTCGAGGGCGGACGCCGAAATATCGGTGGCGTGAATTTCCGCGTCGGGAAATTCTTTGGCTAGAGCCAAAGCAATGCAGCCCGAACCCGTACCCACGTCGAGCACGCGGAGGAGCCCTGACTTCGGACTTCGGACCTCGGACCTCGGACCGCTGGCGACTCCCGACGCTGAATTTGAGGTCTGAGGTCTGAGGTCCGAAGCCCTCAATTCCAGAACAGCTTCGATTACATGCTCAGTTTCCGGGCGAGGAATAAGAACCGCCGGAGTTACGATCAGGTCCATGCCCCAGAATTCCTGATGTCCGGTGATGTACTGCGCGGGAACGCCGCGGGCGCGTTCGGCAAGCAACGCATCGTATCGGCTTTGCTCTTCAGCAGTTTGTTCGCGTTCGGGATGAGCGAAAAGGTAAGCCCGGTCGCAATTGAGCGTAAACATTAGGAGCAACTCGGCGTTCAGGCGAGGGGACGGAACTTTATCCGCGGTCAGGCGAGCGATGGCTGTGCCGAGAGATATTTTTAACTGCACGGGTAATTTAACCACGGGGACGCAAGCGACGGGGACGCATTATTCCGGAGCGGCGCTTGCTTGCCTCTTCCATGCGTAATCGAGAAGACCGTCTGGCCGATGTGGTGCTGCATATGGGCGACAAATTGTACGACCATGTCGGGTCATTGAAGTTTGTTCTTCGGGTTCCCGCATTCAATACAAAACAATGTTTTTTGTTTCATCGAGTCCCGAATAGTGTATCTTGCTGACTTCCCTTCGTAGGGGGCGAGGTGGAGCGGGGGATATTTGCGTCTGTCTCGGGTTTCGGAGCCTAAGGCCCGCTTGCTTGCAAAATTTGCGGCCCAAATCTTGCTCGCTTGGTTTGCAGCAGACTTGTCTGTCTCGGCCGCGCCGCTTCGAGCTGACTTCTATCAGAATCCGCAAAGTGGCTCGCCGGGCGCCGGTTCGTCGTCCACTTCGCCTCAGTCCACTTCGGGTTCGCAGAATTCCCAGGTTGCTCCGCAACCTCCTCCTCCGCCTCCGCCAGTCACACCCCCCAACCCCGGACAAGAACCCAAGCCTGCCCAACAGATTCCTCCGCCAGCGTCTCAATTGCCGGAGTTGCCGATTAAGAATCCAGAGGTTAAGCCTGCGCCCAAGCCCGCAGTGCCGCCGCCCTCACTCACAATTCCCAGGTTACAGCGCCCTCCTGCCTTAGAAGACTTCCTGAGCATGAAGCCGGAGGGGCAAATCGCTCAGCAGATGGCGAAAGTTACCGGCTTTGTCCAGCGCAGTCCCCACGACGGCGAAGGAATCTCCGAACCCACCGAGGCCTACCTGGGTTACGACCAGAAAAATCTCTACGCGGTCTTCGTGTGCTTCGATGACCCTAAGAAAGTTCGCGCCCGCATGTCTCCTCGCGAGGATATTCAGGACGACGACCAGGTGGAAATTATGCTCGACACGTTTCACGACCGGCGGCGCGCCTACGCCTTTCAAACCACGCCGCTCGGCGTGCAGTGGGACGCCATTTGGACGGAGGCGGCGCGCGGCGAGGTCAACGGCAACTGGGATACTTCGTTTGACACCGTATGGAGCACCCGCGGCAAAGTCACCGGCCGCGGTTACGTCGTGTGGATTGCCATCCCGTTTAAGAGCCTGCGTTTCCCGTCGACCGACAAACAGACTTGGGGAGTCATTCTTTATCGCGGCATCAATCGCAATAATGAGGATGCCTTCTGGCCGCAAATTTCGCGCCGGGTTCAGGGCCGCCTCGGCCAAGCCGCAACGATGACGGGGTTGGAAGGAATTTCGCCCAGCCACAATATTGAACTGATTCCCTATGGCTTAGGTCGCAGCTATCGCGCGCTAAACACGATCAATCCCTCCGACCCCTATTTTCAGCATGCCGATGCGCAGGGGCAGATTGGAATGGATGGGAAATTCGTAATCCGCGATCACTTCGTCGTGGATATGACCGCGAATCCGGATTTCAGCCAGATTGAATCGGAAGAGCCGCAGATTACGGTCAACCAACGTTATGCGGTTTATTTTCCGGAAATGCGCCCCTTCTTTCTGGAGAACGAGGACTTCTTTCGTACTCCGATGGACCTGATGTTCACCCGGAACATCGCCGATCCCTCGGCCGGAATCCGGCTGACGGGAAAAGATGGGCCGTATTCCGTCGGGGTGATGACAACCGATGATCGTAGTCCCGGCCTGGCAGTCCCCGACTTCAGCCAGTTTTCCGGCATACGTTCTTACTTCACCATTGCGCGGGCCAGCCGCGATATTTTCCGGCAATCGACCGTCGGGGCGATTTACACAGACTGGGAGTGTCCGACGACTGGCGAATTCAACCGCATCGGCGGCATCGATACTACGCTCAGACTCAATCCCAACTGGACTCTGGAGGGCCAGGCTGTCGCCACTTCCAGCAACCTAAACCTGAACTGCGAAGCCAATCTCGATCCCTTCAGTTCGGGGAATTTGGGCCACGGGAACTATTACGCTGGGCCGGCGGAAAAGTTGGCGCTGCACCGCGAGGGGCTGCACTTTTTTTACGACGGAACGTATAACGACATCACTCCCGGCTTCGTCACCATTCCTGGGTTCATCAACCGCGTGGATATTCGCGAGACTACGCAGGAGACGCGGTACCGCTTTCGTCCCAAGAAAGGCTGGATTTTGAGTTGGGGGCCGTCGTTCAATCTGCGTTACGATTTTGACCATACCGGCCTGCGCCTGGACACGAACTACGCCCCTTACTTTGTGATTCAGGGGCGAGGCCAGACGTTCATCTTCATAACGCCGTATCAGGAATATCGCGAGCGCCTGCGTCCGCGAGATTCGTGTTTTTTGGGCTTCACTTCATTCTGCTCGCAGCCCAACCCGGGCAATCAGGATTATCACCAGCACACCGGCGGCGCCAGTTTTCGCACCGGCTATTTCAAAAAGGCAACGCTTGCCGCCGCGTATTTCTGGGGCGACGGGGCGAATTTTGTGGCGTCGCCGGAAGTTCCGCCAGCCCCGCCCACGCCCTATAATCAGCCCTTTCTCGCGAGCGAAGACACGGCCACGGCCAGCCTGACGTTTCGCCCAATCATGCCGCTTAAGATTGAGAACAGCTATTTGTTCGAGCGTTTGCGCGCTACCAATAGCGCCTATTTCTTCGAGCAGTCGCAAGTTCCCGGCATCGGGCGAGGCATCTTCAACGACCACATTATCCGCAGCAAATGGAACTGGCAGTTCACCCCCAAGCTTTCCGCGCGCGTGATTCTGCAATACAACGGGCTGCTGGCGGGTACGCCGGGCGTGGGATCGCCTTACACTTATCTGCCGACGCAGAAAGAATTCAACGCCGACTTTCTCATCACTTACCTGGTGCATCCGGGCACTGCGATTTATGTGGGTTACAACAGCGATCTGCAGAACCTGAATGTGGAGCAGAATGTGGGAGTCCTGCAGACACCGCGGGGCTACCTCAACGACAGCCGGCAGTTCTTTGTGAAGGTGAGCTATTTGTACAGGTTCTGAACGAGGCTTTCAGCTATCAGCCGTCAGCTCTCAGCCCGCGGCAATCTTCGGGGTCATCCTGAGCGCAGCCGCTTCTCGGCGGAGCGAAGAGCCTGCCCTGAGCGAAGTCGAAGGGATCTCCCACAGGTCGTATCTATGGGAGATCCCTCGCACGGCTGAAGTACGCCGCGCTTCGGGACGCCGCCGCATAGGAGAATGAAGTGAGCTTGGGTACTCGCTCTGCCGTTGCTGAATCCCGGTCCCATCCGGTAGAATCTAATGATTCGAATCGAGGTTTAGGCCCATGAAAGCAGCTATTCATCCCGCATACAACGAAGTGCGCGTGCACTGCGCCTGCGGCAACACATTTATGACCCGGTCCACCCACAAGGGGGATATCGGCGTAGAAATCTGCTCGAACTGCCATCCGTTTTTCACCGGCAAGCAGAAGCTGATGGACACCGCCGGGCGCGTGGAGCGCTTCCGCCGCAAGTACGCCAAGAAAGACGCAGCTCCCGCAACTCCGGCGAAGTAACATTTGCCACGGATTTTCGCGGATTCGCACGGATAGATCGAGAATTTAGCCCTCGCTTTGGCGGGGGCTTTGTTTTGTGCGCACAGGTAGAATGATACGGTGAAGAAATTCTGGGACAACTCGGCTACAGATGGCGCGGGCGCCCGCGCCCGCGAACTCTCGCCACGAGTCGCCAAGCCTGTTCCCGCGAGCCTGACGATCGGCAACGTCACCATTTCTCCCGCTACTGTCTTGGCGCCTATGGCGGGCGTCACCGACACGGTCTTCCGCCGCTTCATTCGAAATCTTGGGGGATGCGGCCTGATCATGACCGAATTCACTTCCGCCGATGGGGTGCTGCGAAAAAAAGACCAGAAGGCCAAGCGCTATCTGCACTTCTACGAAGACGAGCATCCCATCTCTGCGCAGCTTTTCGGAAGCGATCCGAATGTGATGGCCGAGGCGGCGCGCATGGTCGAAGGTCTGGGCTTCGACCTGGTGGATTTGAATTTAGGATGCCCCGCGAAAAAAGTCGTGAAGTGCAACGGAGGCTCCGGGCTGCTGCGCGATCTGCCGGCGATTGGCAAGATTTTCGAGGCCGTCCGCACGGCGGTGACAATTCCCTTCACCGTAAAATTTCGCGCGGGATGGAGCGATGAAGAGATCGTCTGCGTGGAACTGGCCCGTATGGCCGAAAGTTGCGGGCTGGCAGCGGTGGCGCTGCACGCCCGGACCCGCGAGATGGGCTACAGCGGGCAAGCACGCTGGGAGTGGATCGCTGCCATAAAAGATGCGGTGAAAATTCCGGTGATCGGCAACGGTGACATTCGCAGCCCTGAAGATGCCTGTGCCATGGTCACGCAAACCGGGTGTGATGCAGTCATGATCGGGCGGACAGCGCCGTCGAACCCGTGGATTTTCCGGCAGATCGAGCAGTATTGCGCACACGTAGGGGCGGACGCATTCGTCCGCCAGCTCGAGCGCGGCTCGACTTGCGCTGACGCAGTTTTATTCGACGGACAGGACGACACACGGCCTTCGGCTGCCCCGGACGAATGCTTCCGGGAATACACAGGGCGGTCCTACGATCAACCCTCCGAAGCCGATCGCTATCAGATGATTCGTACTTACTTCCAGATGCTGATTGAAGAGGAACTTCCGGACGCGGTCGGCAAGATGAAGCAGTTCGCGTCGTGGTTCACGCACGGCGTTCCGGGCGGGGCTGGGCTGCGCAAAGAAATCTACGAATCAAAAAGCGCACCACAAATTCTGGCCCGAGTGGAAGATTTTTTCGAGGCGCGATTAGATGCGGGCGCCCCTTCGGCAAGCTCAGGGCAGGCTCTCGCCCGCGAGGGTTGACCCGGCTACTACACGCTTCGTGCCACCATCTTTCCAGCCTCATCCTTCTCCACATACGCCCACGGCGTTCGCGCGTCATGGGTGAAAACTGTCAGCCATTTTTCTGGAATCGCCCTTGCGTAGTATTGCTTTTTGCTCTCAATCGTTTGCAGCGGATATAAATCGAAGGACATGCCCCAGGTTAGATCGATATGCCCCGTCGTGGGTATCAGGTCGGAGATATAGCACGCCGTTTGCTGCTTGCTCTGAATGATTACCGCCTGCATGTGAGCCGTATGTCCAGGAAACGTCTTTACCGAAATGCCGGGAACGATTTCTTCCCCGCCCTTGAGCAGCGTCATCTGCCCGCTTTCGACTAACGGGTCGTAGTTCTCCGAGATGAAGCTGATCGCGTCCCGCTCGCTGGGATGACGCGCATATTGCCACTCTCCTTCCGGAGCGTAGTATTTTGCGCGGGGGAATGTCGGAACGATTTTGCCGTGCTGGTCGCGCACTGTATTCCACCCGCAATGATCAAAATGCAGATGGGAATTGATGACGATGTCGACATCTTCTGGCACCACACCGCCGGCGGCAAGATTGTCGAGGAACTTCGCCGGCTGTCCGTAAAACTTGATCATGCGATCGGAGAGTTTATTGCCCATGCCGGTCTCGACCAGCACAGTCTGCTTGCCGGTGCGGATGAGCAGCGAGTTGAGGCCGGCGGTGACACAGTTTTTCTCGTCGGACTGGACTTTGCGGGACCACATCACTTTGGGGACTACGCCAAAAAAAGCTCCGCCATCCAGCGGATAGGTTCCATCCGAAAAAACGCTGAGTTCAAAATCGCCAAGCGTGAACTGGTGCATCCACGTAGTGTGCCACAAGGCTGGTGTAGGCACAGGAGATCCTTCGCTCGCTGGAGAAAACGCGAGACTTCGAGATGACCCAAAGGAGGACCATGATCGCGGAGAACTGCGAGGTGAGCCATCATGCTAATGGAAGTAGGCCGAATGTGATGATATGCGCTAAAATAGCGCACAATTATGGGCGTGCCGAATTACAGAACCGGCCAGAAGATTCCCGACAGCGGAATCTACAAAGTCGTTCATCGTCAACACCGTCTACCTCATGAGGTCACACTCTTAAAAGGAGACACCTTCCCGCGTTGCGCCAAGTGCGGCGATCTGGTGGAGTTCGAATTGATTCACGCCGCCCCCGACCATCGCGCCAGCGACATGCCGGTACAGCTCTATGCTTTGCCGGATTTAGACGATGAAGGCCCCATCAATCCGCTGAACTTCGGCATTGTGCGCTGAAGCAAAATCGATAACATTTCCGTCGTGAGCCCGGTCACTCGTTCCGCAGTCACGCGAAGACTACGGCATATCCGTTAATCAGAACGATTTTGTACTCTAGCCCGCCGCTGCGCAACAACTTCAGCCGAGCCGCAGGCATCTGAGTCACGGTCGCGATGATGGGGCTTAAGCCCGAAGCGCGAATTGCGGCCGCTTCTTTTTGCAACGTGCATAAACCCTGGGTGAGGTCGGATGTGAGTCGATGTGCTGAGGTGGAACGATGGAAGACTTTGCAGCGCGATCGAATGGATGGGATCAGTCCGATTGTCACTATAAGCCGGGCGAGGTAGTGCTCGAATCCGGACTGTATGAAATTTGCCACTACAACGAACCGAGAGCCAAGGTAATTCTCACCTTTCGAGGGATTTTTCCCTTCTGCCGCACCTGCGGAGACAAGGTCCGCTACAAGTTGTTGCAGGCGGTCCCTCACATTTCGGAGGACCCGGATTTCAAAGAAGCCATAAGGGCTGACAACCTCCAGGCAGAAATGGTCAACCAAAAGCACAATTTCCCTCTGCAACTCGGATGGGCCCATGGCTTCCGATTCTGCCAAGACACAGCACAAGCCGGGAGAGACAGTGCAGAAGCCGGGGATCTATAGAGTCGTGCATCAGGATCACCGGGCACCGCATGAAGTGAGTTTTCGGGCGGAGGAGACCTTTCCGACCTGCACCAAATGTGGAAGGCGAGTGCGCTTCGAACTAATTTTACCGGCTGATGGAGAGCCCGCGGCAAAAAAGCCGGGCAGAAGCGATTGATTACTTCGGCTTCTCAAAATCCTCGTCGGTAAAGATATAGGGCGCGGTTCGCAGCAGGCGAAAACGAACACGATCGGAGCAGGTGTCACATTTCGGAAATAAATCGGACTCGATCATGACTACGTCGTGCGGACTGCGATGTGCGCCTTCGTGGATGGCTTCGTAGATGCCGCTTTGCCTGACCATCTCACCAGCCCGAAAGCTTTCGCCGCCAGGGGGTTGGCTGTGGCGATGGGAGGGCCGTCGCCTTCCCGGACCTTTCGCCACAAGAGTTCTTGACCGTACTAGGTGCCCGGCGGCAATTGCGCAGGGCTTGGCAGAGCGAAATGCTGGCATCATCGTTCCCTTTACGTCGGTGGAATCTGTTATACAGCCGACCGCGAAACCAGCCGTGCCGGCTGAAAGTGTTGCTCGGCTTCAAATGGGACACGACGATGGTACATCAACGCATCAATTCTTGTCGTCAGGGATGGTTGGGACGATTGAACGTGGGAGCAGTCTTTGTGTTGGATATCCTACGTTAGAGCCGTGCTGGCGCGGGTCTGAGCCCGCTACTAGGCCGCGCAGGCTCACTCGGATTGATTGCTTTCACCGTGACGGGTTGAGGCATCAGGTTTGTCTCTAGCCGCGGCACACTTGTTTGAGCCAGGAACAGTCGGATCGGAGTCGGATGCCGCAGAGGGCGAAGAAGCGTCAGGTGACGGGGCCGGGTTGAGGAAGCGCTCTACGGTGGCAAGCAGGAGATTGCTGTCCGCTTTCGACACTACGTGGCGCACTCCGACTTTTTGAGCCTCCACATTCACTTGCGGGGACCAATGCATGGTGTGCAGCAGGATGGGGGTTTCAGGCAGCAATTGGGAAATCTGTCGGGCGGCGGCCAAGCCATCCATTTCGGGCATCACCAAATCGAGGATGATGAGATCAGGCTTGAGTTCTTGAACTTTGGCCAAGGCTTCCCGACCGTTCTCGGCATCGATCACTTCCCAGGGTCCGGCATTCTCTAACAGTGCGCGTAGCGCGGCTCGAACAGCCGGACTATCGTCGGCAATCAGGATACGGGGACGCATGCGACAAGGCAAGCGAATCGAGACCGTGGTACGGCAGGGGACGAGATTCCGCAATGTGTGATGCCCTACGAAATTACCATGAACCACCCTGCCACAAATACAGGAAAATTTGTATATCCTACCGTGCGTCACCCGAAGGATTCAGATTTTGAGTGAGTCGTGCCACGATATGTCACCGCATCTAACGGTTTGTTAACCACAGATTACAGATCCGGAGGACGCTGTGCGCAAAGAGATCAGAGCGGCCGTACCAAACAGGATCCCGCAACCTTTGAATGCCGGGGAACGAACGAACCCGTCGGGAAAAGCCATCGCCAACGCCATTCTTCTTTCCATTCCCGACGAAGAATTTGGCTTGCTGCGACCGCACCTGGAATTTACCGCGTTGCCGCAACGGTTGAGGATTCAGGAACCGAATCAAAAGCTGGAGACGGCCTATTTTCTGAACCGAGGGATGGTCTCGCTGGTGTTTACCACTCATCGAGGCGAAAGCGTGGAAGTCGGAGTGGTGGGAAATGAAGGGTTTACGCCAATTCCCGTGGCGGCGGGGTTAAGAAGGAGTCCGCATCGCGCGGTCATGCAAATCGCAGGCGATGGCTTTGTAGTCAGCGTGGATGCGCTGCAAACGGTGTTGAAATCGAGTCCGGCGCTGCAAGCTAAGTTGAATCGGTACGCAGCAGTGCACGGGATGCAGGTGGCCCAGACGGCGGGCTGCAACCGGCTGCATGACATTGAACAACGCTTTTGCCGCTGGCTGCTGCTGGCCCAGGATTGCGTAGGTTCGGGATTGCTGCGCATCACTCACGACTTTTTAGCCATGATGCTAGGCACCGACCGTCCCAGCGTGAGTCTGGCGGCAGGCGGTTTGCAGAAAAAGCACATCATCGAATACACGCGCGGCTCGGTCAGAATTCTGAACCGGAAGAAACTCGAGGGCTCCGCTTGCGAATGCTATGGAATTATTCAGGAGTTCAATGGCGAACTGGCACTGCGATAGGCCCTGTTGAAAGTTGCTAGAACTCGACGTGGGCGCGGAACGTAGGCACGATGACAGGACCGCGGTCGCGGTTGTAACCAGGATCATTGATGTGCTGAACACCCGGGCCGAGGTATATGCCGCGCCA
This sequence comes from uncultured Acidobacteriaceae bacterium, assembly GCA_963801885.1. Taxonomy (GTDB): domain Bacteria; phylum Acidobacteriota; class Terriglobia; order Terriglobales; family Acidobacteriaceae; genus Sulfotelmatobacter. The sequence goes on along the minus strand of CAWDGL010000001.1, from coordinate 404,262 downwards.
GACGTGAAGCGTGTAATAGGACTCGACAATGTTCTCGCGCCCATAGTTCAGTCTGCCATCGCCGAGGAGGAATCCCAGTCCGCCGTTGGCCAAATAGTTCTGGTGATCCTTCTTAATGGCATTGGTCACGAATGCGATGCCAGCGCGATCCTGCTTGCGGTGCCACCAGGCGCCGTTCGCTCCCAGGCCAAACGCATCGGTCTGGTCCACCTCGGTATAGGCAAATGATTCGGTCTTGCCGTTATCCCATCCGACGCGCGCGAACGCGGTGAGATAGTGCGAGAGATTCTGCTCAATGTTCAAACCGAAGCCGTATTTGCGAGTGATGTGCCAGGGGTGCGCGGTGATGTCGGGAGTCGTGTCCTGTTCAGAAGCAAGCATGATCTGCTCGCGGTAAATGCCCATGTTGGCGTAGTTGGTGTAAGCAAGCAGGCGAACGACACCGGCTTTTCCGGGAATCACACCACGGCGTAGTTCGTATTCAAAATTTTCCGCATGGGCCTGCCATGGCTTCCAGACCAGATCGATGCCATTGGCGACTTTGGGCATCAGGGCTTCGGCGAAGCGGAATCCCCAGTTGCCATTTTCGAAGTCGGCGACGGCGCCGACGGTGTAACCGCGGGTGTCGGCGGCATAATCCCAGGCGCCATTATTGTCGATGGTCCAGTTGGCGAATTGAAGGTGGGTGTCGGAGCCGACGGAATTGATGTCGAAGAAATCGGGCATGCTGAATTTGCCGAAGCGAATCTCGAAGCGCCGGCTCGGCAATTCTTCGAACAGCGAAAGGAAGCTGCGCTCATTCTCAGCTTTATCTTTACTAAGTGCGAATACCTTGTGAAATATGGCGCGGCCAAGATAAGGAGCCTTGCTTAACGAGGGATTACGGACAATGTCGAGATCAGTATTGCCTGCCAGGCCGAGACCGGTGCTGAGGGCTGCGCCCCCGGCTTCTTCAAGGTCGACCAACAGCTCGGTAGAGTTATTGAGACGCATCCCGCTATAGAGCGTAACCACGCGTGAGGTAGCCTTTTCATAATAAGGGCTCAGACTATGCGGGCCGCTGTAGAGTGCGCGAAAGTCGGGATGAGTTTGGAAAATAAAATTCGCCTGGCCCGAGAGCCAGAAGCGAGTACTTTTGAAATGAGGAAGCAGGGCCTCAGGATCGGCGTCTTCGGTGGAATCCGGCGGATCGCGTTGTGACAGCAGCGTCGGTTTGCTGCGGCGGTTGCGGGGATGGGGGAACTTCCGATTGCTGCGCTGGAACAGGAATGGCGAGAGCGAGGGCCAGCACAAGCAACCAGGCAACAGAAGCGGCGCGCGACGAGCGGTGCCGTTTGAGCCTTCTTATTATTTTGTTGCCCACATTCACCCATCGCTCCGTTAACTGACTTACAGCAAAATTTATTAACTGCAATTAACCTTACCGAATGACCATGTGTTCAAGGTTTTAGCAGTCCTCGCAATTGGACCTTTCGAGGGTACGCAGGTCCGGTTACAGGAATGTTAATCAAGACTGAGTGGTTTGACAGTATTCCGCTCGAACCCCTACCCTTAATTTTCTCTGGCTTATGAAAGTTCTGGTATTAGGAAGTGGCGGACGCGAGCACGCGCTGGTGTGGAAGCTGCGCCAATCGCCGCGGGTTTCGCAACTGTACTGCGCCCCGGGGAATGGCGGCATAGCCGAAGATGCGGAGTGTGTCGCGGCGGACCTGAAGAGTCTGGATTCGATGGTGAACCTGGGCGCGCGTCTCCAGCCCGATTTGACCGTAGTCGGTCCGGAGCTGCCTCTGACTCTGGGCGTAGTAGACGAATTTACACGACGCGGATGGGCCACCTTTGGTCCAACAGCGGCCGCGTCCCAACTGGAAGCGAGCAAAAGTTTTGCCAAGGAATTTCTGCAGCGGCATCACATTCCAACGGCTCTGTTTGCGATTTGTGATTCGATGGAGCAGGTCCGGTCCGCGCTCAGTCATTTTCATCTGCCGGTGGTGGTGAAGGCGGATGGACTTGCCGCGGGCAAGGGCGTGGTGATCGCCAAGAGCAAAGAGGAAGCGGCCAGCGTTGCGGAAGAAATGCTGAGCGGAAAGATGCTGGGCGAAGCGGGCGCGCGCGTTGTGCTGGAAGAATGCCTGCAGGGGGACGAACTTTCTTTCCTGGTATTCAGCGACGGTGAACGTGTCGTGCCTCTGGTAGCGGCGCAGGATCATAAGCGCGTGGGCGACGGCGACACCGGTCCGAATACGGGCGGAATGGGCGCGTATTCGACGGCAGACATTGTCGACGAACAGATGCGAGACTGGTTGGTGCACCATATTGCGCAGCCCGTGGTTGCGGGGATGAAGGCCGAGGGCGCGGAGTTTAAAGGCGTGCTCTACTGCGGGCTAATGATGACGGCGCGAGGGCCGATGGTGCTGGAGTTCAACTGCCGTTTTGGCGATCCCGAGACGCAACCAATTCTGATGCGGCTGGAAAGCGATCTGATCGAGGCGTTCGAGGCCTCGATTGAAGGCCGCGTGAGTGATGGGGACTTCAAATGGTCCCCGGATGCATCGGTATGCGTGGTGATTTCTTCGGGAGGATATCCGGGAACGTATGCGGTGGGAAAGCGCATCGACGGCTTGGAAGAAGCGGGCGCTGTGGAGGGAGTGAAAGTGTTTCATGCCGGAACCACGCAGCGCGATGGTGCTTACTTCACGGCGGGTGGACGCGTGCTGGGAGTGACGGCACGGGCGGCCTCGCTGGAGACGGCCGTGGCGAGGGCATACGAGGCGTGCGCGAAGATACATTTTGATGGGGCGCACTATAGGAAGGATATTGCAGCACGGGCGCTGAAGAAGTAGGTTGCGGTTTGGGGCTTGGCTGCCTTCGGTTATGGTGATAGGGATCCTTCGACTGGGGTTTTGCTTCGCGTTCGAGAAGCAAAATTCTCGCTCAGGATGACAGAACTGAGATAACAAAATAATGACAAAAGGAAGGTGCGATGAGTAAGCCGCTGGTATCGATTGTGATGGGAAGTGATTCAGATCTGGAGATTATGCGCGAGGCCGGCAAGGCGCTCGATGAGTTCGGCATTGCATACGAAATGGATGTGACCTCGGCGCATCGCTCGCCGGATCGCACGGCGGACTTCGCGCGCAAAGCCGCAGACCGCGGCATTCAGGTGATTATCGCCGGGGCTGGCGGCGCGGCGCATTTGGCGGGCGTGATTGCTGCGCATACGACGCTGCCGGTGATTGGAGTGCCCATTCCTTCGACTTCGCTGCAAGGAATGGATTCGCTGCTGGCGACGGTGCAGATGCCTGCGGGAATTCCGGTGGCGACGGTGGCGATTGGGAAACCGGGAGCGACCAACGCCGGAATTCTTGCCGCGCAGATGATTGGGTTGGGCGACGCTGTGATCGCGAAGAAGCTGCATGCTCACAAAGAAAAGCTGGCGCGGGGAGTGGAGGAGAAGTCGAAGAAGCTGAAGGGGCTGTAAGTTCGCCTTTGGATTTTGCTCGGTGCGGCTCGCTTCGCTTGGCAGGACAGCCGAAGGCGGCTGTCCCCACATGAATGCAAGGGCGGCCTAGAGGTTGAGGCCTTTCAGGTATTCGCGGAATGGACCGCCCAGGTCATTGCGCTTGAGCGCAAATTCTACGGTCGCTTTCAGGAATCCTAATTTGTCGCCGGTATCGTAGCGGCGACCCTCGTAAACGTATGCGTACATTTTTTCCTGCTTGAGCAACATGCGCATGCCGTCGGTGAGTTGCAGTTCGCCGCCCGCGCCGGTTTTGGTTTTGCCAAGGCAATCGAAAATTGCCGGAGTGAGAATATAACGCCCGATGATGGCGAGGTTCGACGGCGCTTCTTCAGGTTTGGGTTTCTCCACCATGTTGCGAATCTCGAAGAGACGGCCGTTGAAACCCTCGGCCGGTTGCGCGTCGAAAACGCCGTAGGACGAGATCATCTTCCCTTCCACTACCTGGGCGGCAATCACCGAGCACTGTTTCTCATCGAAGACGTTGACCATCTGCTTCAGGCACGGGACGGGATTGTCGATCACGTCGTCGGCCAGCAATACAGCGAAAGGCTCGTTGCCGACCAGTTCGCGCGCCATCAGAACGGCGTGGCCCAGGCCCAAGGCTTCTTTCTGCCGAACGTAGGCTACATACATCATGTCGGAGATGTTGCGCACGATCTTGAGCAGATCGGTCTTGCCGCGCTCCTCCAGCATTTTTTCCAGTTCATAGCTGACGTCAAAGTGATCTTCGATGGCCTGCTTGCCGCGGCCGGTGATGATCACGATCTGATCGCACCCTGAGGCCATGGCCTCTTCAACACCGTATTGAATAATTGGTTTGTCGACCACCGGCAACATTTCCTTTGGCTGGGCTTTGGTTGCAGGCAGGAAGCGCGTGCCCAGACCGGCGGCGGGAAAAACGGCTTTGCGGACTTTCATTTTCATGGGATAGGATCGCGATGACGCTTTGGTTTCACTAGCCTTTTCGATATTAGCAGTCGTTAGTGGACCGCGGACCGATTCGGGTTGCCGGAGGAATTGTACCCGCTCGCGGGTTCGCTGGCGATACGGGAGGAACGGTAGCTTTCCCGCCGTTGGCTCGACAAATACTTCCGTTATTTGCAATCGGTTGGGGAATCGCTTAGCGTTTTGCTTTCTGACGTTGCGGTGCGCGGAGGAGCCACTCAATGAAAGCGGTCACAGTGAGCGTTGTACTGCTGCTGGGGATTCTTGCGGGCTACGCGCAAGTCGGTTCCCACGAATCCGACAAAGCCCGCGTGGTGTCGCTGGAAAATGCGTGGAACGAGGCCGAGAAACACAAGGACGCGAAAGCGATCGACGGGCTGCTGGCTAGCTCTTTCGCATACACGGATTCCGATGGCTCTTTCATGAACAAGCAGCAATATCTTGCCAGCATTAACGCTTCCAGCTATCGTCCCGACCAGATCGTAAATGACACCATGAACGCGCAACCCTATGACCATGCAGTAGTCGTCACGGGAACGTATCGGGAGCGTGGCGTAGATAATGGAAAATCCTACTCTCGCCGAGGACGGTTTACGGATACGTGGGTACAGGAGAATGGGGCGTGGCTTTGCGCCGCCAGCCAGGAAACCCTGATCAGCCACTGACGTCGTCTGTTCGCTTTCAGTCAGCTACATTCCCACCAGCTGCGGTGCGAACTTCCGATGGAATTGCCTCGCTGGCCAACTGCTCAAGAACTGTGCGCAGGGATCGCAGCACTTCGTCGGCGGCGGTGGCTTTCAGACTGAACTTCAGCATACCGTCGGGAGTGAACTGTGTGCCGCGCTGGGATGAGACGAAACGGGCCAACTGTTCGGGATCGACGGCGGCATTCTGGCGAAACTTGAAGGTGACCGAGTCGCGCTTGCGCTCGATGGCATTCACCCCGACTCGCATGCAAAGCAGCTTGAGCGATGCGTAGTCGAGCAGATTGCGGACTGGCGGAGGCGGCGGCCCGTAGCGGTCCTGTAACTCCGCTCCAACATCGTTCAGTTGCGATTCGGTTTCCACGCGCGCCACGCGCTTGTACATCTGCAGGCGCTGGTTTTCTTCTGGAATGTAATCGGAGTTGATGCGAATGTTGAGTCCGAGATTAAGTTGGGTCTCGGCTTCGTCGGGAGCGGCTTCGCCTTTCATCTCCCGTACCGCGCGTTCGAGCATCTGGGTGTAGAGTTCGAAACCGATGGCCTCGATGTGTCCACTTTGCTCGCCACCGAGAAGATTTCCTGCGCCGCGGAGTTCCAGATCGAGCGCGGCGATTTTGAACCCGGCGCCAAGGTCGGAGAATTCTTTTAACGCTGCCAGACGGCGGCGGGCGATGGGCGTGAGCTCAACTTCTTTGGGGATCAGCAAATAAGCATAGGCGCGGCGGTTCGAGCGGCCCACACGGCCGCGCAACTGGTAAAGCTCGGAAAGGCCAAGCCGGTCGGCGCGGTTGATCAGGATCGTATTACACAGTGGGATGTCGAGGCCGTTTTCGATGATGGTGGTAGCGACGAGGATGTCGGCTTCATGATGCATGAATTGCAGCATCACTTTTTCCAGTTCGGTTTCTCCCATCTGGCCGTGGCCGACGATGATGCGCGCCTTCGGAATTAATTCCTGCAACTTGGCGGCTATCTCCCAAATACTCTCCACGCGGTTGTGAACGAAATAAATCTGGCCGCCGCGGTCTAGTTCTTGTTCAATGGCAGACTGGATTAACTTGTCGTCCCAACTGGCGACGACGGTTTGAATCGCCATGCGATCTTTGGGAGGCGTTTCAATCACGCTCATATCGCGCAGGCCGACCAGCGACATGTGCAACGTGCGGGGAATGGGCGTGGCCGACATGGTGAGAACGTCGACCTGCTTGCGCATCTGCTTGATGCGTTCTTTGTGGCGCACGCCGAAGCGCTGTTCCTCGTCGACGATGAGCAGTCCGAGATCGGCGAATTTGAGATCTTTCGAAAGAATTCTATGCGTTCCGATGAGGATATCGATCTTGCCGGTTTCCGCTTTTTGCAGAATTTCTTTCTGCTGCTTCGGATTGCGGAAGCGGCTGATCATTTCAATCGTGACGGGAAACGGCCCGAAGCGCTGCTTGAAAGTTTCGTAGTGCTGAAACGCGAGCACAGTGGTGGGCGCCAGAACAGCGACTTGCTTGTTATCGCCGACGGCTTTGAATGCGGCGCGCATGGCGACTTCCGTCTTGCCGTAGCCGACGTCGCCACACAGCAGGCGGTCCATGGGCTGGGTTGATTCCATGTCGCGGGTGACGTCGGCAATGGCCTGCGCCTGATCTTCGGTTTCATTGAACTCGAATGCGTCCTCGAACTCGCGAACGAACTCGTTGCCGGCGGGAAAGGAGTGGCCGACGGCCGTCTTTCGTTCAGCGTAGAGTTTCAAAAGTTCGTCGGCCATATCTTTCATGGCCTTGCGCACGCGGGCTTTGGTTTTGGTCCACGCTTGCGTGCCCAAGTGGCTGAGGGCGGGCTTGGCGCCTTCTGAAGACCGGTATTTCTGAATCAGATCGAGGCGAGTCAGCGGGACGTAGAGGCGCGCGCCTTCGGCGTACTCGAGCAGCATGAACTCGGCGTTGCCATCGCCCTGATTGATTTCTTTGAGGCCCTGATACTGGCCGATACCGTGTTCGACGTGGACAACGTAGTCGCCGACCTGGAGGTCGCGGAAGTCGGAAAGGAACGCCGACACTTTCGATTTTTGCCGCTGCGGCGGGGAAGCGACCGCGTCCGATTCATCGAACAAATCGCGAGACCCAAAAATTGCGAGATGCGCGTCAGGAAACATCACGCCGTCGGGCACGTAGGCTTTCGCAAGCGTGGTGGTGTGCACCTCGCCAGCGAAGTAACTGGTCTCGTCGGCATAGCTCTCACCGCCGCGGGTGCGGCTGCCCAGGCGGAAGGAAACGTTGTATTCGGTAAAGATGTCTGCCAGGCGCTCAACCTCACCGGTGTTGGGCACGGAGAACAAAACCTGATTGCCTTGCCCGGTGAGCTTTTGCACTTCTTCCAGCATCGAGGGGACGGCGCCGTGGAAGCGCGGCGTGGGTTGGGTCAGGAAAGTCACGGATGAGTCCGCGTCTTCGCTGCGCGTGATTCCGAGATGCTCGACGTTGGCGCCACTGAGAGACTCTACTTTCTTCCACCAATCGTCGGGCGAAATATATAGATCTATAGGGCGCACCAGATTACCGACACCGCTGCGTTCGTGCGCTTCTTCCACTCGGGTCCAGAAGCGATCGAACTCGGCGCGCAGCAGGTCAGGCTCGTCGAGCAATACGGCAGCGTGCGGCAACAGTTCGAAAACTGTGCGATCGGAGCCTGCCACCGGCGCATAAAACTCCCAGCCGGGAAAAACCGTGACTCCGCCGGAGCGCACCGCAGCCTCGACGATTTCTTCCGTACCCGTAATTCGTTTGCCCGAAAGCCGCGTGTGAATCGCGCCCAGCAGATGATCGCTGACCGGAGTTTCGGTGAGCGGCAACAGAAGCGCTTCGTCCATTGGATTCGAGGAACGCTGCGAAGCGGGTCGAAGCGGCGAATGGATTCCACCTCGTCGCCGAAAAACTCGATGCGCACTGGCCGCTCGGCTTCGGGCGAGTAAACATCGAGAATGCCGCCGCGGAGAGCGTATTCACCCGGCATTTCAACGACATCGGCGGCCGTGTAACCCACGGTGTTGAGATGAGCGAGAAGATTGTCGATCTCGAAGGATTCGCCGCGGCGCAGAATACGGGCCAGATCTGAATAGTATTCAGCGGAGCGCTGGAGAATGGCCGTGGCCGCAACCGGAGAGACTACGATCGAGGCTTTCCCGGTGGCGATTTTCCACAGAGCGGTCGCGCGCTCTTCCTGAAGCTCTGGGTGGGGAGAAAGATTCTGGAATGGCAGCACATCTCGAGCGGGAAGAGCGACGATGCCCTCGGGATCGCAGGCACTGGTGAGTTCGCAGAAGCCACGCAGAACAGGAACGAAATCTTCAAGCGCGCGATTGTCATTCACAACAACAATCAGTGGCCGGTCGGCATTGCGCCGCAAAAGCACGAGCAGCAAGGCCTTGGCTGTGGAAGAAAGTCCGGAAACACGAATACGCCCCGTGCCCTCCCGCAGGTGGGAGGCAACACGCGTGAAGGCGGGAAGCATTTCTACATCCGCGAAGAGTTCGCGGACGAAGGGAAGCAGCATGCCTTCCAATTTTAACAGGAACCAGGGCTTCCTCCTGCCAGTCGCTCGCGTTCCATCGCAGCTTACAAATCTGTGCTATCGCCGGGGGGTGAAGGCAGCACCGGTCAAGGAGTTGGAGGAGTCAGGGTGCACTGCCCGGAAGTACTCTGCGGGGGCGGAGTCGGCGGGATAGCCCAGGGCACATTTACAAAATCGAAGAACTCGGTGCTCATGTCGGGCTGGGCGGCGTCGCGTTTGGTCAGGGGTGGCAAGTTGAAACGAGTTTCAATCAACTTCAGCATGGCGGTGTAATCAAAGACCTTATGAGAAACGTAGTTCCTCTTCGAATAGGGAGAGATCAAGATGAATGGCACGCGATACCCCGTGTAAGTGAAATCGCAAGTTCCAGTTCCGATTTGTCCGGGTTGATCGCAGATGTCGCCGGCCACTAGATCCATTGGCTGTATGCCGTCAGGGTTGGGCATGGGCTGGGGAGAAACGTGATCGTAGAATCCGCCGCCTTCGTCGTAAGTAAAGAGTATTGCAGAGTCGTTCCAACTGGTGCTCGACATCACACTGTCGATGAGGCCGGCGGCATACTGCGCTCCGGATTGGACATTGGCCGGGGACGATACGTCGTAATCGTTCGGATGCTCATCCAGCAGGGCCATGGACGCAGGCTCGATCAGCGCTACCTGGGGCAGCGTTCCATTTTGTACGTCGGTGGTAAATTGCGAGATGGAAACCAGATTTTGCGATAGGGCCGGACTATTTACAATCGTCTGCCCGTAGGCGAACTCACTGATATAGGAATAGTTTTCCAGACAGGCCGCAGTGGGCGAACTTCCACAAGTAGTGCCGGCGGGATTGACATAGATCTTCCATGTGATTCCGGCATTCTGCAGCTCCTCGAAGATTGTGGTCGCGGTAAGCGGAGTTTCTGGCGGGGCGAGGGGATGCGCGTGGCCTGCCGACGTCGCGGCTAACAGGTACATGCGGTTGATTTGCGTGCGGTCCATGGTGGGAGAGAACCACCGGTCCGACGTGGCGAAATTAGAAGCCATAAAATAGTAGTAGTTCAAATCGCTTCCGTCGAAGTATCCCATGGCGCGAATGCCATTCGTGTCCATTAAAGTCGGGGACTGCTGGCGGGCATCGTCGGCAGCGGTCACCACGAATCCATTGAGCAGGGCCGCGCTCTGTCCGGTGGGATCGTTGAAGTTCCAGTCAACATGGGCCTCATCCCAGAACGGGCTTTGTTCTTCCTGACACATGGATGTGAAATGGAAAGAACTGATGCGGTTGCTGGGGTCTGCGACACAATACTCCGAGGCTGGATAAGGCAGCGAAGGGTCGCAGCCTGGAATTAAAGGAACCGGTCCTTGCAGAGGAGCGATTCCACTGGCTGGGTTGAATTGGGGCAACCCGTCAAACGACTGATCGGCGACACCGTTTTGCGCCCAATATTGGCGCATGGCGCCGAAATAATGATCGAACGAGCGGTTCTCCTGCGCGAAGATAATGATGTGATTAATGCTTTGCAAACTTCCCGGGCCAGCAGGCGCTGACCGTAAGCCAACGCAGCCCGTTAGCAGCAGGGCATTCATTCCTGCGAATAGAGCTAAGCCTATGATAAGCCGGGACTTTATGGGCAAAAGATTCTCCACGATGTAGGATTGGATGAAGGCAAATACGGGAGGGTTGTTGTATTTTACCCTCAGTGTACCAGCGTTTTTCCTCTGCAGACAGAAAGGGACTCAGGATTTTTCTTGAGATTATGCCCGGTTTTGTAATGCCTGATCGACGACCACCTGGCAGTTATCAAATAGCCAGGTCACGGAGTTCTTAGCGTAACGGACAAGCGTAGCAAAGTCGGTCTGGTACCAGCAACAGCTCCTCATGCGGGGAGAGAATCCGCATAAGAAACGATATTGCCGATGCGCATCCTGCGGAAATACCAAGGCTGCCGCTGTCATGCGATGGTTCCCTTCGATAATAGTCAACAGGCTGGCTTCGTCCAAGCCGATCAACAATACCGTACTCCGACCCTTGGATCCCGCGGAATTCGATCCCGCCAGTTCGCTGCTGAGTGAACGTAGCTTGGCGGCGAAGACGCTGGGCGAGTCCGAAATCCTGATGCGGATTCGCTCGGCGGTATCCAGCAGGTAATAGCTGCGATCGGAATGTCTACGCCACTGGTTTCGGGGAAACACTCGGATGCGTCGCAAGTCGCTGCTCGTCAGTTCGACCTCCCACCATTCCGTGTTCTTGGGAATTTCTCGCCAGAGCCGGCCGCGGCGAAGGTATAAGAGCGCCCGGCGCAGCCGGTTGTCAGATTCATTCTGCAGATCAGGATCCGTCACGATTTCAGAGAAAGGCTCGCGATAGAGGTCGTATTCGCGTTGGTAGAATTCGCCTTTCAGAAATTCTGCGATGGCTTCATCCTCTTTAACTCGACGCACCTTCCTCACGCTGCCTTGCAGCGGCGGGGCCAGGGTTGCAGGCCGCTTGTAAATCTCGGCACGCAGAAAGGGTATCGCGACCCATACCAGAAGAGCCAACATCAAGACGGTCTGGACCATGATGACCTCATGCAAGGTACCGTGGAAGAGATAGATGCCGGCGATGATAACTCCGCTGAAACCGAGTTGTACCCAGCTGACATTCCCTATTTTGCGCGAGATTTCGTAGCTCATCAGAACCACGCCGAGCGAATAGATGCCCGTGGTGGCGGCGTACAGAACCAAAAGAGCCCGATAAGATCCGCCCTGGTTCAAGGGGAATCCACTGCCTAGAAGGAGATGCCAGACGCGCGCTGGCGCGGCCCACACCGCCAGCGTGAATAAGCCCGAAACTAGAATGACCAGGAGAAATGCGGTTCCGAGCAGCGAGCGGCCCTCGCGTTCCTCAGAGCGCACACCCGCTGAAAATGGGAACATACTGCTGATGACGGACCACGAGAGCATATAAACAACTCGTCCCACCAGCGCGACCGCGGCGTAAACACCCGCCTCCGTGGCAGGAAAGAAGTGTTTGACGAGGATGATATCCAGGTTATTGATGATGACCTGTCCAACAAAAAACATGGAGGCTTGCAAGCCCTCCTTAATTGCGGTTGCCGGAGGAATATGGGCAAGCGAATCGGCGTGCGAATCGCCTCGCGGCATTCCGAAAGCATAGGCAAGCACCACCGAGGCGACGATGGCTGCGATGACTCCGTTTACGCCCCAGCCCCAGGCTATGAACAAGAAAGCCGCCGCCACCTTGATGACAGCTTCCAGAACGAAATTAGAAGCCAGATGGCGAAAGTCATACAATCCCTGCATGAAGCCGCGCCGCGGACCAAGCGGGATAAAGAAGACGGCGGCCACCGCCAGCATGATGATGTAATTGCGCGTGGGTAAATTTAAATACTGAGTGACGAGAGAGCGGGCGCAGAACAACGCGAGACCAACACCGATTCCGTAGACCCATGCTCTGCGATGAAGGTGACGATAAATGGCAAATTTTTCGGGAAGCGAATCATTCCTGGCGACAAACTTGGAACATAACAGTTGAAAAGCCAGGTGAACGGCCGAGAGCAACATCAGTACGGTGTAGACTGCGCTGGCCTGGCCGAACGCATCCGCACCTAACTTATGAACGATCGTGAGGTTGTAAAGAAGATTTAGGCCGCCTACGAGAACAGAGCTGACCAGCATAACCATGCTGCCGCTCACGAGGCGCGCTCGCAGTGCCGCAGAAGACGCGCGCACAAATTTCTCCCCAGGGATGCTCTCGACGATGCGCGCAACCACCAAACGTCTTTCTCCTCGGCCGCCTATATTATGCGGGCCCTCGATGCAATCGCAGCAATGCGGTTTTTCATGTACGGAGGGGCGTGAGGCTTATGTATAAACACGCGTAAGCGGATCAGGCGGCGGCGGCGATCCCGGGCGCCATTGCAACTACCAAATCCCTTTGTCGTCTCCGGTAATCCGCAGATTGACAAATGCGGCGACGGCCAGCACCGGCAGGAGAGACAGGCGAGCCGCAGAGCGAAAACGCCGGGTTACTCCCGTTCCCACGAGTTGCTGAAGAAATAGCTGAGAGCCTTGCGGCAGCATCGGCACGCGCAAGAATTGTTTTCCGACATACGTTTGATCGGCGCCAAATCGAGCTGAACGCACGACAAACTCCGGCAGAGGGAGTGGACCAACGCCGACGCGCTGGTTGTAGTCGGATGTGATCTTCAGCAACGTCGCCACCCCTGGCCAAATCGACCATTGCTGCGTGGACTGCTGGAGCCGCGCGAAATCCAACCGTCCCGACCGCACTAGTCCCGTTAGATTTAGCAGGTCGGTGAAACGGATGTAGAAATGGCGGTACATTCTTTGCAGTGTCGCCAGCGTGACTTGTTCCTCTGGAGCGGGAACACGGAAACGAAAAGGCCCCACCTCGCGTAGAACGCTGGTTTCTTCGAGCTGGCGGGGAAGTTCGTCCTGCTCGCCGGTTTGCCCGAGGCAGCCCACATGAATCTCCACCAATCGGGAAAGTCCGGGAACGCGGAAATTCCATTTGTGCGCCAGCCGATCTCCCCAGCTCTGCGCCTCGGTTTCGGCTTGCAGTTCGCTCTGCATCGCGTGCACGGTATCGCGTTCACTGGCGGAGATAAAAAGATCAAGATCGCTGCCAATGTCGGGCCAGTGATCGAGGGTCTTGATGACGAGCGGCGTGTGCCCCGTGGTCGCGAGAGCGCGAACGATCTTGTCCAAAGTGGCGAGCGAGGCTTGCACGGTCTGCTGTTCTGTTTGCGCTAACTGCGGCAAATCTTTGAACCGCTGCGCGATGACGTCGCCGCCTGTGTATTTTTCTAAAAGCTGGAGAGTGCGAAGGTAAACGCGTTGCAGTTCCGCGAAATGCAGAAACTCCGACCACTCCTGGTCCGACATGCTTTGCAGTCGAGCCAGCACGCCCGCTATCTGTTGACCAGATTCGGCTGAATGGGTGGAAGTAGAGATCGCCGGCAGATGTAAGATCGCCAGCATTTCGAACATCTCCGCTGCACGTCCTTTGACTTTCGTCATGGCTGTCCTCTATGCGCGAAATCCGCTTTCTGAGCACCTTTCTGATCACCACAGCGCGGCAGACCAGGCTCAATCGCGGTTCCTTCCTCGTAATCGTTCCAGGTCGCAATCAAAACGAATGGAATCGGGTGCGAAGAATCGTCGTTCTCCTCAAACAAGCGGAGGGTATCTTCAAAGGTCTGCCCGCAGCGTGCATCAATATGCCGGTTCAGGCTCCAGGAAGCCTTTGCGTCATTGAATCCGGGCCACACTCCGCCGACCGTAATCTTGTCGGGACGTTTGCGCATCTTCTCGTAAAAATTGTTCAGGTAATCTTCACCCCAGGCCTGACCGTCCGGCTTCCAGCCCGCGTGCCCGGGAAATACCCAGGCATATTCGCCGTCGAAGTCTTTCGCGTATTGCGGCGGCGGATCATCCTGATAAATCAGAACCGGCGGCGACTCCCACTGGTTCACTTGCTGGCGAACCTGGTCCCAATCCGTGTGCCCGCGCTTGGGAAACACAAAAATAACCGGATGTCCGTTATAGAGCAGGTAAGCGTCGCGGCCCTGCGCACCGGGTCCGATGTACTTCTTGTAAGCCAGGTCCATCGCCTCCATAGCATCGTCAGTGGCGTGGCCATTGTCATCCTGGGTTTCGTCATACATCAGGGCGACGTGAAAGTGTTGCTCGCTGGCAATTCGCTGGAGCAGCGCGGTGCTGCGATCGAGAAAGGGACGGCGAGGTCCGTACCAATCGACGGCGAAGGCGTAGATGCCCATGTTGCGGGCGCTCTCAATCTGCTTGCGCAGGACATTCGGATCCTGGCTGTTATAGCCGACGTCAATGTGGTCCGGGTCGCCGAACCAGGGTTGGTAGTCGGCAAGAACCTTGGGACTGTCGGGTAGAGTAGGGACATCTTTGAGCGCTACGCTGCGGGCTTTGGCGTGAGTGCAGCCCTGCGGAATAAGGCTCACGTTCAGGACACACGCCAAAAACGCATAGTGGTAAAGTTTCATCACTTATTGCCTGCCTTGGATACGATGAGACGAACGCCGCTCTAGTTGGCTCGAAGGCGGTCGAACCGCTCTCATGGTTTGCCCGAGACCTCTTCGAGATCGCGAACATACCAGCGATCGGCGCCCGGGGTCATGAGAATCATGTATTCGCGGGGCGCATTTTGCGTATCGATCAATTTGCTTCCATCGTAAGTCTGAATCTCCAGCTGGGCGTGGTCCACAAGCTGCATGGACGCTCCATCGGTGGAATAAAAAAGCGCCTTCAGTTGGTGGCCATGATCGACGATTCGAACGTGAAGGCCGGCCTGACTTTGCTGAGCGATTCTTTTCGTCAGGCGATCTTTGGCGAAGCCGACGAACTCCTCGCCCAGCCCATGGGCATTGTCGGAGTCGAGAGCGCCGGCCAGATCGCGCCACGCCAGCGCATAATGGTGCGCAATGGTCGTGCCCGTGAGCTCTTCGATCGCGCGCGGAGCGAGTCCTTCCGCATCCAAGTGAACCTGCGGCGATGCCTGGGCGACGGAAAGAACGCAGGCTGCGAACACGAATCCGAATACCGAGACGAACGGGAGTGAATTCTTTTTGAGCGCAACGGATATGTCGGCCACGCTTTTCATGGTCTTCATTTTCACGATCTGCCATTCACCGTGATTTCGTTGCCCTCGACCACGCCGCAGGCGACGCTGACATGCGCCCGCCCGCGAACACTGATTTCGGTGCGCGCAATCCCTTTTTTGATGGGCGTGTCGACCGTGCTCTTGCCCGCGCTGTCAATAGTGGTGAAAGAAACCACGGTGCCGTCAGGAAGCGCATTGCCACTGCAATCGCGTATGGGATCGGTTTCGAGCGCAATCATTTTCCCGTTGGGCACAGCTCTCACGTTCAAGCGGCAGGCCTCCGCCGCAACTTGCTGCACCACGCGCGCCTCTTCTACATTGCCCACGACCGCAGTCACCTGCACGCGCCCTTCATGCGCCGTGGAGCTCGTGCGCATCCAGGCCACGCCGTGATGCGTGGGAACTCGCTGCGAAAAGCCGGCGCCGCTGGCCGGCGTGATCCGGAAATCGACAACCGCAGGCGTTAAGACCAGATTGAAGTAACGGTCGAACACAAAAGCGGTGGCGTCAATCGAGTTAGGCGTGGACACCGGAACGCGCGAGGGATGAAGAAAGAAACTCAGATGCGCAGGTTGCGCGGCGTTGACCTGAAACGAGGCGGAAGTGCACGACGAGTCGCAGAGAATCGCTTGATAGCGCCCAGCCGAGCTCACATCGCCCGATTGTATTTCCAGATTGCTGCCAAGCTGGACCGTTCGCTTCACGATATGGTCAGGCCCGATCAGATAGAAAGTTGCTTCCCCCGAGCCTTGCACAGGAATCGAGAATGCCTGGCCCGCTTCCACGGTGGCGGGCGGATGCAGATCGGCCGCACTTGCCAGAGTGGGCAAGAGGCAAAGAACGCCCAATGCAACAAGCGGTGCGAGATGCCTGAAAGAGTTGCGGCGCGTGCGCATCATGCTAGCTGCTCGTCCGCGAATAATGGTTAACGATAACGCGATAATTCTTCAGCCGCGCCGCGATATCGTTTGGGATGTCGACCGCGAAGGGCACGGGCACTTGTGGCAGGAGCGCCTGATCCACGTAACCGTCAGAAACCCAGATTACTTTGCCGGAATCGTCATAATAAGCGGCCAGGACCTGGGCGATATTGACCGGGCGGCCGCTTTGATTGATCAAGTCACCCTTCAGCACATTTCGATTTAATCCATCTTTGCTCACTGCCTGGTCCGTAATGGCGATTACGGGATCGGCGCTGGCAGGGACGAGCAGGGCGCGCGCATCCATGCGCACACTTTTTACGTCCTCCATGCGAATGCCAGGAAAGTCGATGCGGTAAGGCGAAACCTGCTTGGGAAGCAGCACATGAGAAATCATATCGAAGCTGCCTTCTTCTTCGAGGGGAGAGCCGTCCGCCTTGAGCAAAGTCGCGTTCACATTCAAGTACGCCGGAACCGTGTCCTCGTTTACCACTTCGCCTAGAATCACCACGCGGCCGGGACGGGAGATTGCGTTCATCGACGTGATACGCACTTTGGGCGAGTCGACGTCCTGCGAGCCCCAGCTTTGCGAGGTGTTGCGGCCAATCACATCCCAGCGCAAGTAATTTACCGATACGACTTGTGGAGGCACCACGGGGAATGCAGGCTTCGGCCATACCACGCGCCACACGGAACCCTCGCGGCGCACACGCAGATCGCGGACATCGTCAAGCGAACCGACCGCGCTCGACCAATTCATGCGCACGCGGACCACGGCTTCATCCTGATTGGCGTGCTGAGGAGAAACGTCGGCGCTCTGCAACGAGGCATAGGTTCGCAAACTGCCATCGCTGCCCGCGACGTCGCGAATGAATGAGGGAAGATCTGTATCGCTGGCAGGATCGAGCGAAGCAAAAGCCCTTTGGTAGTTGTGAGACTGGATGTCGGCCATCAGCGCATGTACCGCCGCTTCCGGGGTGGTTGCGGAGAACATGGCGTGCTCGGTCACTCCTCCGGATTGAACCCATGCGATGGCAACCAGAATCAACGTCGCAATGGTCAGGAAAAGAGCGAGTCCCCACTTCATGAGCGTACCTCGTTCTCGTAAACGCTTTCCGGAGTTTCTGCGGGGACAGGTATTACTTCCGGGATGGGACGCGGCTCGACCAGGAAAAGCAAAAACAAAATTGCCAGAATGCTGCTGCCGATGGGCAGGATACCCCACAGCACTCCCTCCCACGGAGCGGGGATGGAGTCGGATGGAATGGCATGGGCGGGAACCGCGTCGTCCTTCGACCAGACCGTAATCTCGCCAGACTCGTAACTTTCGACCTGACGCCATCCGCCGAAGACCAGCAGCGGTTCATAAAACGGATCGTGCACGAAAATAAATTTCAGGCCATAGTGGTTGGCATGCTGGAGCATTGCCCGCAGTGAATCCATGCCGGCGGTTCCGAAGTACTTGGCGCTGGTCAATTGCGCCGCGCCGTAGCGCGTCATTTCAGGCAACAGTCGGGCAGAGTTGTACTCACCGTCAATGCTGTTGGCGTTGGCATAAGTGCCGACTTTGGAGAGCGCATTGCCGAATCCCAAGGTGAGATAGCGATATTGATCGTGGCCGTCCCGATTCAGGAATGAGATGACCGAATCGACGTTGAGCGAACTGTTGGTGCGAAACGGACTCCATGTGAGCCAGCCCAGAGCCAGGGCCATGCTGGCAACGGCCAATGTGCTCACGCCGATTGCGCCCCAGCGCGGGGAGCGGTCGATGATTCCTTCCACTAACAGGCCAACAATAGGAAGCGCCAGTACAGTGGCCCACAAGGTGAAGCGCTCGTAGGTGAGAATTTCGAAAGCTCGACCGAAGATCCAGCGCGGCACCGGGGTGGTGCCGCCCAGCGCAATCAGGAACGTGACCCAGAACGCGAGCAGAAGTATTCGCAGACGAGGATTCGACGCTCCCTTGATCACAATGAAGGGCAACGCCAGGAGCAAGGCTCCATACGGGACGATGAAATAATTCATCCCGTACAGCCAATTCATCAGGAAGTTCGAACGGCTCGCGTGGGGGATGGGCAACTGCTCGATGGGATGGCGGATGATCGCGATCCAGTACGGCAAGAGCACCACTCCAATGCCGACCCCTGCGATTACGGCGAAGACGACCGCGCGTACAATCACCGGAAATCCGGATTGGTCGCTCTTGCGGGCGTCGTACCATGCCAGTCCCAAAACCGGCAGAGAAAACAGGACGGCGCCGAAAATAAGTGTGACGTGATGGGCCGAAGCGGCCGCGAGCGACAAAGCAATCCCGATCAGCAGCGCGCGCCAACTCGCAGTTCTGCACCACCAGTACAAGTAAGGCAGACTCAGGAAAAACAAAGCTGCCGACATGGTCGTGGGCAACTGCCCCGCCGAATACACTAGAAATGCGATGCTGCCGGCGAACACTGCCAGCACTCCCGCATAGCTGGCGGCACGGTCATCGACCCAAAGCTGTGCGAATCGGTAAGCCGCCACCGCGAGCAGGACCACCGCGGCCAACTGCACCAGCATGAAGGCCTCGGTAAGCCCGACTATGTTTGAAAGTAAAGCGATCCATTGATGGGTCAGCGGAGGATAAGTAGTTTGCGAAAAGCCCCCGAACCATTTTTCGTTCCAGGGATTGAACCAGTGATGGGCATAATGCGCCGCAAAAAAAATGTGCAGGTTAGCGTCATATGAAGTGTTTGCGGGCAACTCCATCACCAGCAATGGACCGTGAATCGCCAGCGCCAGCAGGATGATGGCGGCCACTGGAATGGGACGTTGCCAAACACTGGTTGCAGTCGGGAGCGCTAATCTTTCCTGTGCGTCTCTCATTAGAATTGGAGTCTTCGAATCGCAGCCAATCCCCCGGAATCTGGCTACTCGAATCGTAGCGTTGGATTCACCGAAGCGGGGCAAAGGTTGGTTAGTATTTTAGAGGATGGGCCCTGACGTGCAAAGGGGCGCAACCACGGCATGAGTTTCCAGCATCTGAGCGAGCGACGAAAGGGCGAGTGCCTTTGCGTCACCAGCCGGGGTGTAAGCTTCAAAGATGGGGAGGAGAATGGTGCAATCAGCGTTCAAGGGATCAGTGCGGCTCGTAGGGTTGCTGCTGTTGGTGGCAACTTCGGGGGCGGCGCAAACCTTTGATGTAAACGGCCAACCTCCTCCGACGAACCAGGCGCCCGCGAAGAAGCGGGCCAAGCCGCCGGCCAATAATCCCGCGAGCAACAGTGGAACTGGAACTGGAATGGGTTGGGGCGCGAGCATTGAGGTGGCGCGAGAGGCGCGTGCCGCGCAAACTGCCCTACAGCGCGGAGACGCCGGCGATGCCGCCCTGCACGCGCAGCGCGCGGTGAAAGCTGCGCCACAGAATCCCGATCTTTGGTTTACGCTGGCTTACGCCGCCCGGTTGAGCGGACAGTATGCGCTGTCAGTCGACGCCTATCATCGCGGTCTTGCTTTACGGCCATCGTCCATCGAAGGGCTCTCGGGCCTGGCGCAGACCTACGCGCGGATGGGAAAAAGCGCGGAGGCGCAAGAAACGTTGCAGCAGGTGCTGGCCGCGAACCCAAGAAGCGATCTGGATCTTCAGCTTGCCGGCGAACTATTGCTGACCACCGATCCCAAGGGAGCCATCGATTATCTGCGACGGTCGGAAGCGGTAAAAAACTCGCCGCGAACTGAACTGCTTTTGGCTCGCGCCTATGAACGCACGGGAGACGGCGACGCCGCGCACAGAATGCTGGATAAGGCGCTGCGCTCGGCGCCAACCAATCCCGAGGTGGTGCGAGCGGTCGCGTCTTATTACCGCGACACGGGCCACTACGACGATGCGGTTCATCTTCTGGAAAATCTGCAGGCGAAAGATCCGGGCACTTTGGCAGAACTGGGATACTCATATTCGCTGGCTGGAAACGCGCGCGCAGCGGCGGACAGCTATGCGTTGGCGGCCAGCCGTGCGCCACGCGAGATCGAGATTCAACTCAATGCCGCGCAGGCCATGCTCAATGCAGGGGATTTCGAAAAAGCCGCGGCTTTTCTGAACCAGGCAAAAACCATCAATCCAGAGCACTATCGGCTCTTCGCCTTGCGCGGAAGACTCGACGCCTCACAGCGCCAGTATGACAGTGCGATTCACGAGTATGAAGCGGCGTTGCAGCACCTGCCCGAGGGGGTGCCGGAAGGAATTCTCTATCCGATCTCGTTGCGTGTGGATCTTGCCCAAATCTATCGCGATGCCGGAGACGACGCGAACGCAGCACGCGTAAACAACGACGCGGTGAAGGAAATTTCTGCGATCGATGTGACGGGCCCAACGCGGCCCGAGTTCCTGCGTTTGCGAGCCTCCACGGAAGTGGCGCAGGACAACGTTACTGCCGCCGAAAAGGATTTGAAAGAGGCTTTGCAGATCGAGCCTCGTAACGTAATTTTGCTGCTGAACTACGCGAATCTGCTTTGGAAGACAGACCGGGATGAGGAAGCGCGGAAGACCTACCAGGAGGCAGTGGCCATCGATCCCTCAAGCGCCGTCGCGTTGGGCGCGCTGGGATACGTATCGCGTGAAATGGGCGACAACGAGGCCGCGCGAAATTATTTTCTCGAATTAGAGAAAAAGCATCCAGACGATTACGTGCCCTATTTGGCTCTCGGCGATTTGTACAGCGCGACCCGCCAGTTCGACGAAGCCGAACAAAGTTATCAGCAGGCATTTAAACTAGCGCCCAGCAATCCCTTGATTGTTTCCGGGGCGATGAATGCGGCGCTTGAGGGTCATCAGTTGGAGCGAGCCAAGGATTGGCTGGCGCGGGCGTCAGAGGACGAGCGGCAAAACCCGCAAGTGATGCGCGAGAACGAGCGCTACCTGACCATCACCAGAAACTACGCGGAGTCCGCGGAACTGGGCTACAAGGTAATTCAGAAACTGACGAGCGATCGCGAAGCCGTGGATTACCTTGCCTACGATCTGCTCTTTCTGAATCGGCTCGATGAGGCCATGAAAATCGTTGAACAATTTCAGCCCGTTCTCAAAAATGACAAGGATTTATACCTGATTGAAGGATATGTGCACGCTGATCATGGCGAAAAAGAAGCGGCGGTAAAGGACTTCACACGCGCGCTGGAAATTGATCCCCAGATGGCTGTGGGATATATGAACCGGGGCTATGTTTATAACGACCTGCGTCTGGCAACGAAAGCGGAAGCGGATTTTCGCAAGGCATTGGCCTTGAGTCCTGATCTCGGCGAGGCGCATCTTGGATTGGCTTTCGCCCTGCTCCAATTGCGGCGCTCCGCGGCGGCGCTGAAAGAAGCCGAAGCGGCCAGCCGCTTACTGCCGGAATCGGAGAGCCTGCATCTGGTTAAAGCGGAAGCTTTCCGCCAACGGGCCATGCTGAGTCGCGCGGAAAATGAATACAAACTAGCGATCAAGTTGAATCCGAACACGGCACTTACTTATATTGCCCTGGCCGATGTGGAGTACCGGCAGCATCAGTTCGAAAAGTCGGCCGACACTTTGCGCAGCGGGCTTGCCGTTGCTCCGAATGACCCAATGATCTCCGCGCAGTTGGCGAAAGTCTACGCCAAGCTGCGCCAGCCGGCAGAAGCGATGCAGGCGATTGAAACCGCGGAGCGGCTGGGAGCGAAAGATTACAAAATCCTGCTGGTGACCGCGGATGCGTTGCGTATGCTTGGCCATCGCAACGAGGCTATGAGCCGGTACGAGCGGGCGCTGGAAAGTTCTGATGAAAATCGTCTGCAGGTGCGGCTGGCTCTGGGCCGATTGTTCGCCGAAGAAGGACGCGACGGCGATGCACAACAACAAATTGCGCTCGGTTTCGCCGAGGCGCGAGTCGCGCCTACCGATGTGACCTCCGCTGACGACTACCTGAACGCGGCAGATATTTTGATGGGGATCCACGAATATCAGCTGGCCCAGCGCATGTACGGACGAGCCCAGGCATTGGGCGCGGACGAAGCGGCTGTGGCTGTGGGGATGGCGAATGCATCGCTGGCGCTGGGAGATACGCGCAGCGCGCAGTTGCAACTGGCCAGCTTGAACGACGATCCCGAGCGCAAGTCCAACTATGAATATTTAGTTGCGCAGGCCAATGTGTACCGCCAGCTTGGCCAGAATGACCGCGCACTCGCAAACTTTGTGCTCGCCAGCCAGATCGATCCGCAGGATCCTGCAACCCGCGCCACAGAGGTCGAATTGCAGCAGGAAGTGGGGCGGCCGGTTATTGGTCGCCTTGGCGTTGCCTCGGACGTGCGCGTGAACGCGGTCTTCGAAGACGAAAACATCTATCAGGAGGACGCACGCCTGTTGGGCGTGCAAAATAACCCGGCGTTGATGCCACCGCCGCGCCGGACGATCGAGACCTTCGCCGATTCGCGTTTTCAATTCCGGCCAAATTCGCTTTTTCCGATTGAAGGTTTCATCGCGGAACGTAACGCACAAGGAACGCTTTCATTTCCCAGCCAACTTCTGATTCAGAATCGCGATACCTTCGACACGATCTTCAATGTTTCCGTTGCGCCGATGCTGCAAGTTGGCGGTGTGAAACTGAACTTCATGCCCGGAATCCAGTACACCATCCGTCGCGACACCCTTTCCCCCCGGTTCATGAATCAGAATATATTTCGCCAGTTTGTTTATGTGTCCAGCACTTCGATCGAAAACTGGCTTTCGTTTTCCGGCAATCTGATTCGGGAAGCGGGTCCATTTACCGAGGAGAATCTGCACTCGCGCGACTTTTCCGGGGCAATCGATTTTCGCGTCGGGCGGCCGTGGAGCAAGAACGCATTGCTGACCGGGTACAGCGGACGAGACTTGCTCTTCGGACCGTCGGTGTACGAGTACTATCAGACGATTTCCTATGCGGGACTGCAACACTCTTTCGGTTCCCGTATCCAGGCAACGGCAGTGGCGGAGTTTCTGCGCTCCTGGCGGGTCGAAGGCAACAATTACGCGCTTGCCCAAACTCTTCGTCCACGCTTTAGCATCGATGCACGGATCAAGCAGCACTGGTTGCTTTCCGCCTCGAGCGCCTGGTCTTCGGGACGCAATTTCCACGCTTACGATAGCGTGACCTCGAATGTCATGGCGTCTTACACGCGCGACCCGAACAGCGGTAAGGTCGGCTCGGAAACCGGGTTCTTCGGCTATCCAATGAGATTTTCGTTCGGCCTGGCTCAACAAACCTTCTACGAATTTCCCGGCCATGGGGGTACCACTCAAGTGATTCCAGCGGCGCAAGTCACGTTCTAATGCCTTCCACGCCGCCGCTTTCAATTCTTGTGACGGTTAACCTCGTATGACAATGCCCCCCGCCACGGATGCATCGACAATGCCCGGCCATCTGGCCGGCCTGCGCGAGCGGCTCGTCCGCGGCAGCGCCATTTTGCTCATCAGCACCGGACTGGTCGCCGCTACCAATCTGCTTTACAACATCTGGATCGCGCGCAAGTTAGGCGCTGCGGGTTTTGGCAACGCTTCCGCTTTGTATACGTTGCTCATGTTGTTGTCGGCCATCACTCTGTCATTCCAGATCGTAACCTCAAAATTTATTGCCCGTAGCCCGGCAACGCCTCTGCGGGCGCAAATCTATGCCAGGATGTCGCGCCGAGCCTGGGAGGCGGGCCTGCTGGTTGCCGTACTGATCGCCGCAGGCGGCATCTACCTCAAGTCCTATTTCAATCTGCCCGCTTTGCATGATCTGTGGTTATTGGCAATCGCGACCGGAATCTATATACCCCTCGGAGTACGTCGCGGAAAAATGCAAGGCTGTTATGACTTTCGCGGACTGGCAATCAATGTCGTCGTAGAGGTGGCGGTTAAGTTCGGCGGGGCGCTGTTGCTGTTGCATTTTGGAATGGGCGTGACCGGGGTGATGGCGGCAGTGATGCTGTCGATTGTCGCCGCCTATCTGGTCGGAAATCCCGGGCCCGAGTATCGAGCCAAGTCAGGATTAGTGAAGGTGGCTCCTTTTGGCGAGGGCGCGCAGGCGCTGCTTTATTTCATTGGACAGGTAATTCTCAGCAACCTTGACATCTTGTTAGTGAAGCATTTCTTCGCGCCGTCGGAGGCCGGAATTTATGCCGCCCTGGCGCTGGTGGGGCGCGTGGTGTTCATGCTCTCGTGGTCGGTGGTAAGCAGCATGTTCCCGGTCTCGGCAGCGATAACGGGGCTTACCAATCGGCGGGACGGCCGGCATTTGCTTTATACCGCGCTGTTGTTAGTCGGCGTGCTGACTTCCCTTTTTGTCGCCGCGGTTGCGCTGGTACCGGAAAGTATTTGGAGCGCAGTGCTGGGCGCTCGTTTCCTGCTGGAATCACCCTCGGCATTTTCCGGGCTGTTGACTCAATATGCCCTTATGACCGGCATTTACTCCATCGCGGTCGTGATCATGATGTACGAAATCTCACGGCGTATCGGCACCGCCGCCTGGGTACAGTTGGGCGCGAGCGTCTTGTTGGCGGGAGCGATCTGGCGTTTTCATTCCTCGTTGTCGCAGGTAATTCTGGTGCAGGTGTTCGTGATGGGCGGATTGCTTTTGGCAGTCACCGTTCCGATCTTGCGCGACAAAGAGGAAGAAAAGGAAGCCGCACCAGCGCCGCCGCTGGAACCTTTGAAGCGCTTGAGGCCGGTAGGGGAAGAAGAGATCATCGCGGAATTCTTACGGAGTGAGTTTTACCATCCGGAGTTCGACATTTATCGTCGCGACTTCACGAATCTTGTGGAGCATCCCGACCTCGACGATCCCAAGGAGAATTTCGTCCGGCGCGCCTTGCTGTTCCGCCGCCGGGGACGCTTGTGGCGCGAACTGCCTCCAGGTATGGAGTGGTGGGAGATTGAAATGACTCCCAACGACCTGGGACGCCTGCGGTCATTTCCACGCAACGCCTGGAGGCGCTTTGCGGGAGCCGGATTTTACCTGACGGAAATGATTGGCCGCATCCAGGCAGAAGTGGCCAGTGGGAAACCAAACCGGTTTCTGAAAAAGCTCCGAGCCATCGGAGAAGACCTGCGCGCCGGCCATGTACCGGATGCGGTGTTGCTGATTGGGATGGAAGGGCAGCGTCCGCTGACGATTATTGAGGGCAACCATCGCATGGCCGCGGCTCTGCTGACCATGCCGGAGTCGGCGCATCGTCGCTTCCGCTTCTATTGCGGCTTCTCGCCGAAGATGAACTTATGTTGCTGGCATCAGACCGATGTGCGAAGCCTGACGCGCTACGCTCGGCACACCGTTCGCTACATGTTCCGCGACTTCCTGGTGGCGCGCACGTTGCGGGAGAAGCGCACGGAGATGGAAGCCTCCTGAAAAGCGGGTTCACGACGCGCTCAAAGCCGGCCCCAAAGCTACGGCCACTGATTCTCAGCACCGATTCCTGGACAAGTGATTACTGTTGATTCCTCGGCACCAAAGCCACGCTGCGCGCGTTATAGCGATCGCCGTCGAATTCCGCCTGAATGGTGACATCCGCGCCTTCCCGTAAGAGATTAAGACTCGAATTATCGAGCGCACCGATGGATATCTCGTGAACGTTTTGGTCAGTATCGTTGGAGAGAGCAAGAGAACGCGTGCGCAGGTCTACCGAGACGACCCGGCCCTGAAAAGTGAATGAATTTCCGCGCTCGGCGAGGATTTCGATTTTGGTGGCGGATTTTTGCGCGGGCGAGAACCACACCTGCACCAGCATACCGGCCGATAACGACTGCGCCGGCGCTGTTTGCCCATGGTTGACGATGACCGTGCTCGGAGTAACCCGCAAGGCAAGACTTTGGGGGCTCATGGGATCGCGCAGCGTGAGCCGGGACCGGGTGGCATCATAACGCACGATCTGCCCGTTCAATTCGGCGGCATCGGAAGAAACGGTTCGTACCGTGACTGCGAAGAGTTTCCCGCGGTCGATCACGGTATCGACCGATAATACCGATCCTGCAGGGATGCCGATCAATTGCGCTTTTCCGGCGCTGGCGTCGGCGCTGGTCGAAACCAGTTGGGTTCGGGGATCGAAATTAATACGAACGTCGCCGTCTCCGTACACCTTTATTAACAATTCGTCATGGATCGGATCCACCCGCTTCAACACGCCGCGCACCAGGCTCACTTTGGCCCCGGGCCGAGCTAAGGGAGGAAGGTCGCCTGGATTAGCCGGATTCTGAGGCTGCGTGCTCGGCTGCGTGGCTTGCGGTTGGCTGCTCGGCTGCGGTTGCGTGGCCTGTGGCTCGGTTTGCGGCTGGGAACCACTGGCGGCAGTGGACGCCGATGAAGCTGGTGCGGACGAAGCGGGAGACTGGGACGCGGGGGCAGCGACTTGGGCTTGCGCGCAGGCAACGATTAGAATCAAGAGCCAGAGATAGCGTGTCATCGCGGCTTAGATGCTAAATGCAGATTTGCGGAAAAGCCACCCGTATCGGGAATTTACTGTAGTCCAACCGACCATGTCTTTCAGGCATCATAGAGCGGCGGAGGCATCGCTTGAATAAAGATCGTTTGAATCGAGTCAAAGCACTACTTATTCCGGGTATGTTAGCGATGCAGCTTATCGCCGGAACAGGGCTGTGCCTCGCCAGCGACCTGCAGATTCCCATTCCGCAGCGCAGTATGGCCACTCCGAGCCAGAAGCTGAATCGCGAGGGAGTGGCCGAACTTAAGCACGGACACGAGAAAAAGGCCAAACGACTTTTCTATAAGGCTTACCTGCTGGATCCAGAAGATCCGTTCACGCTGAACAACCTGGGGTACGTTGCCGAGTTGGAGGGTGACGCCGATCGCGCCCTGCGTTACTACGCCTTAGCCGCGAAGCAACCTACCGATGCGATTATCGACAAGTCCAATGATGCGGCCCTGAAAGGCAAGCCGCTGGACGATGCTTTCCGGCAGGTGCAGGATTCCGATCGCCAAGTCAGCAAGATCAACGAACAGGCCATCGTTTTGTTGCGCGATGGACATGTGTTTGAGGCTAAGAACCTGCTGCAATCCGCATTGCCCAGCTATCCTAACGATCCGTTTCTGCTGAATAATCTGGGCTATGCGCTCGAGAACATCGGAGACGTTGAAGGAGCGTTGAGAAGTTATTCGGCAGCGGCCAGCCTGCATTCGACGAGGCGTGTGATAGTGACTCCACGCCCGAAGTGGCGCGGCCGCCCGATCAGCGAAGTCGCCGCGCAAAATGCGGTCGCCATGAGCGAACAACTCGCCAAAGGCGAAGGCGTAGAAGCCAGTGCCGCGCGCTTAAATCTGCGCGGGGTGGCAGCCCTGAACGATAACAATCCGTCGGCGGCGAAAGCGTTTTTTATGCAGGCGTATCAGCAAGATGCCCAAAATGCCTTCACCTTGAACAATCTGGGATATATCGCGGAGCTGGCGGGAGATCGGGAAAGCGCGGAAATGTATTATCAGGCGGCGCGCGCCGGTCGCGACGCAACGGCGAAGGTCAGCTATTCCACGCGGCGTGATGCCGAAGGCCAGAAAATGGACAAGCTGGCTAACGAAAATCAAGTGGATGTAGAGACGAGGCTCAAAGCGGTTCAGGACCTGAAACGGCGCGAGCAGAAGCCCATCGAATTGAAGCGTCGCGATGCCGTCACTCCCAGCAGTGCCCAGGAAAATACTCCCGTACCGCCGGTCGGGGTGCAGACTCCATCTTTGCCGGCGTTGCCGCCCCCGGGGTCGAATCAAAATCCGAACACCACGCAGCCCCAATCTCCGCAGAGCTAACAGTAAATTCACATTAAAGGAACGGCACTTTAGCCAGGGAACCGCACTCCCAGCGTCCTATATCCCGCACGCTCGCCCACCGGTGACATCAGGGCGCTCGGAAAGCGATTAAAAAGCATTTTGGGAGTGCGGGCGGAGCTTTGAGATGCAAGGTTGAAGAGTCAAGCCGGGGGCGTTGCCAGCTCGTCTTCATCCTGCCATTTTTGAATTCTTTCGCCCACGGTACGGGCAAGTTCGTCCGGGCGATGGAATCGTCCGGAGCGTCGCAAACCGGCCGCCAGTTGCAACGTTTTGACGCGCTCTTGCCGGCGGAACGATCGAATATATTCCCGCACCACTTGCGGCATGCTCATGGCTACTCCCGCGGAGTAACTCTGCCATGCCATTTTCTCCAGCTCTTCCGGTGAATTCAGGGCGACGAACATTTCGTCGACCAGGCTGTCGACGCTTCCTGGTTCGAAGAAGCGGATGGCAATCCCCTCATGCTCGGCCAGATCGCGAAAGTCCTGGATTCCAGAGGCCACCACTGGCACACCATATTGGGCGGCGAGATGGGCCACGCCGCTCGAGCCAGCCGACGAGGTATAGGGCATCACCGTCAAGCTTGCATCGCGAAAAAGGTCGGGAATGTCCGCCTCGGGTACATAACCCAGAAATCGAATGCGATCGCAAGCATGGCGGTCAGCCATGGATTGCACGTAGCCCGGAGTTTTTGGATGGTCGCCGCCGCCGATCACCAATTCGACATCGGGGAACTTCTTCGCCAAGTGTTCAAAGGCTTCGATGAGAAGCTCCAAGCGCTTGTAGGTGCCCCACTTGCCAAAGGCGAGAATGCGATGGGTCGGATTGCCGCGGCGTGAAAAATCAGGGGGGTCTGGTTCCCCGGCAAAAATTCCGTGCGAGCGCACACTGACCTGGCCCCGTCGATATTTCTCATCCAAGGTTCGGCGATAAGCCGGCATCAACACCGACAGTGAGTTGGCGCTCAACAGCAAATGCGTCGCCAGCCAGCCTCCGGCTCGATACATGCGATGCGAACCAACCGCAGCATCCTCCAGATTGACGGTCTCGAATAACTGATGCAGGGTGACGTGCGAGTGCACGCCATTCAATCGCGCCGCGGCCGGCGTCACCAGCCCCATCAAAGCTGAAAAGGGACGATCCCCAAAGCTGGCGAATCCGATATTGAACCAGGCCACGTCAGGCTTAACTTTGCGGATGGCGTGCAGCAGACTGGCGATATTCCCGTTCTTGCGAAAACCCCAGCAGCGATCGACCTTAAAGCCGGGAAGCTCCTCCGCCGGAGTGGGGAGATAGTCGGCCAATACCGTCAGGTCGACACACTGCTCCTGGCGAAGCTGATCCGCCACATGAAATCCGTATTCGTTGAGGGCGTGGCGGCTCGGCGGAAATGAAGTGATCAGCGCGATCTTCATTATTGCTCGCTCGAACGCAACACCATATCCCGCGAGAGCCGGCCCAGGAGATGCAGATAATGAAAGGCAACGCTGGCGCTGGCCTTGCTTTCGCCGGCATGGCGGAGCCCGAAGTTGTAGGAAACTTCCTCCGCACGGTGGATGCGCCCACGTACCAGGACCTCAAGCAGCAATTTGAAACCGGTCGTCTGGAAGGTAAGCCCCTCGATACAGCGGCGATGGGTTATGAAAAAGCCGGACATCGGATCGGTGACCTTCAAGTTCTTTTTGGAAATAAGTGGAGCGGCCGCAAGAGTGCTCAACTTGGAGACTGCGACCCGCAACGGATTCCATCCCTTGATTCCGTTACCGCGAGCGTAGCGGCTGGCAATGGCGATGTCGGCCCGTTCCGCGGCTTTCAACATTTCCGGCAACAACTCGGGGGGGTGTTGCAGGTCAGCATCAATCACACCGAGCAGGTTCGCTCGAGATTGACTCCAGCCATACAACACCGCCCCTGCTAAACCCCGTTCGCCAACGCGTGAGAGCACGCGAATGCGCGAATCCCGCATGGACCAGGAACGAACCTTATCGACCGTTCCATCGGTACTGCCGTCGTCTACAACAATGATTTCGTACTCATATTGCGTGTCGCTCAACGCATCGCTGAGTGCACTGAGTAGTTTGTCGATATTTCCAGCTTCGTTAAGGGTCGGTACGACAAGGGCAAAAGTGTTTTCGGAAGTTCCTGGGATCATGCGGAGCCTCTTTCAATAATGCGCAAGCCTTGGATGACGGTCACCGGCTCGCTGTTGGGTTATTTCGCACGCTACAGGAACTCCGTTACTGCTCTAAGGCGCTGGCCAGAGAAGAGTCAGTCTTTTCCTTAGTTAGGGTTGCGTGCGCTGAGGTTTCGTGACCCAGAGTTGGGTTGAAGAGCCGCGACCGGCTTACATGACGCAGAATTTCTCTGCTCACGTCTTCCGGCCTGCCTTCAGGAACGATGATCAGGCTTGGAACGAGTTCGCGCAGATCGAGAAAAGTCTGGCGGTTGCGATACACAAAATCCAGAGGATATTCCGGCTTCCTTGCGAAAGCGGCGGCCGGCGAAGCATCGATCACGAAAGCCAGGTCGGGAGCAGGGGCTTCGGCGAACAGAAGCTTCCCGTAGATGCGGGCTGCGATGGATTGGGAATAGATGTTCGCGACCTGGTCGTAGACGTAGCGATCGAAGATTACGACGTCAACGTTTTGTTTCTTCTGAGTGATCAGCA
Source organism: uncultured Acidobacteriaceae bacterium (assembly GCA_963801885.1). Taxonomy (GTDB): domain Bacteria; phylum Acidobacteriota; class Terriglobia; order Terriglobales; family Acidobacteriaceae; genus Sulfotelmatobacter. The sequence goes on along the minus strand of CAWDGL010000001.1, from coordinate 373,528 downwards.
AGCGTCGCAATCGGACAATGTCGAGCATGTAAAATCCCGCCCGCGCCGCGCTCAAGTACCACTTGCGGACATGTTTATTGTTTTTAGGATCGAAGGACGTTTTTTGGCTTTGGTCCACCGTCCGTTGCCCAACTCCGGCGCGCAGTTTCGATCCCACAGCGACATCGTCCCAAAAACTGAGGCGCACGACCCGAAGGCCCTGGCTCTGCAAGAACGAAGTGAGATTCTCGATTTGTGTAGTCTTTCCGGCTCCGTCGATTCCCGAGAACGAAATCACGAAAGGACGAGTAGCAGTGCCCCGCGTCGAGGCTTGGTTGACGGCCATTAGTGAATTGCTCCTAGATCATGGATGACTAGCTGCTGTAGCGCCCGGCGGTCGTGCCTGGCTTTTTTCCGAAAGGGCGACCACCGTTCCCACCGCAATTCCGGCACCCGCGACCAAGCCTAGCTTGATGAGAAGCGAGCGATGGCCGCGCTGGCGTGCGGGCGCTACGGCCGCGCCTGCCGGCTGTGCGACCGGAGCTCCTTTCACATTGGCTGCCTTGGCTCCGGCAGCTCCTGAAGGGGCAGGTGCGGGCTGTTGATTCGGCGTCGTGGGGGCAGATTGCGATTGCGGCGCATCCGGCAACGCATCGTCCTGCCTCTGAGGGGTGGAGGAATTGGTCTGTTGAGGCGTGTCAGCCAAAAGCGGCAGCTCGCTGGAAATCGCGAACGAGCTTGCCAACACCGCAACGAAGAAGCAATGCGAACATCTGCGAGCGGTCAGATTCATTTACGCATTCCCAACTTGTTGAGACGAAAGTGGTGGTGGAACATTTAGGGCAACAGTGCCCCCTATTTGCGAATCAGCCAGAGCTTCTTGCATGGAATTGAAAACTGGCACCAGCGAACCGATGCGGGTAACTTCGAGTAGCACTCGATTGGCAGGAGAGCCTGCGACAACAAGAACTTGCGTATCGCGGCCAGCCACTTCGCCGAGGCATTCTAAAAGGCAGTCGACGTCATCGTGATTCAAGGTGTCGCAGCCCGACATATCCACCACGACTGGCGCGCTCGATGTCCGCAAGGCGTTTAGCAATTCCTTACGCAACGCGCGACGCTGCGCCGAACTCGCCATGCAGGGAAACGGCAAAACAGTACATTCCGACGCCTTCACAGCTCTACCTGCAACCACGCTTGTGACCCGCTTGACGATCCAGCAAATTCCCAGACCAAATTGCTGTCAGCCTGTGGGACGTCTGTTGCCGGAGCCTTCGCGGGTTGAATGCGCGACTTGCGTGGGGAAATTCTGCTGCCTAAGCCTGCCGGCTGAAGATCAGCAACTGCCCCAAACCCAAGATGTTCGAACCGCGGGCCGTCCACCAGGCCCTGCCGAATGAGCAGTCCAGGGGCTAGATAGGTTTGCGGCAAAACGGTTGAACGCTCCACCGTCGTCCCGCAATCGATGATGCAATCGCGCTCCACCGAGGCGAACGGACCGATCGTCGCGCCCGCTCGCACGATTGTACGAGCTCCGATATAGGTGGGACCGACGATTCTGGCTGAACTGTCCAGATTCACATCTTCGCCAACCCAAACCTGGTCGCCAATCTGTTTCCCAAAAGGCTGCATGGCGCAAGCGCCAGTCAGTGCATCTCCCACCAGTTCTTGCCGTTCCATTGCCGAAGAAATGCGCTTCGAATATCCGTTGAACTGGTAAGGCATCTGCTCAGAAGTGGCGCCCACGGAGGAATTCTCCTGGGCTGCGCGCAACGCAAGGTTATCGTGCAGTGAAACTCCCAATTGTCCGCGACTGTCGTGTGCTTCGGTTACTGGGTGCTGACGGTCACAATGAAAGCGGAACAGGTCGGCGAGATCTATTTCTGCGTAAGAACTGAGCTTAATGACGAGAAGACGCTTGATACCTTGGCGAGCAAACTCAACCAGAGCGGAAGGATTAATGTTGCCGTCGCGAGGAGCAGATGTCAGCCAGAGGCTCTGCACTCCCAGTTTACGGATGCGCTGCATCCACGACTGGAGTACGTCATTGCCCACAATTGGCTTCCGCGCAGAATACAAACGGCGCGAATGAGTAAAGGCTGCTACGGCATCCGAGGGAACCTGCTGGATGGCCGTGAAGTCTTCCCCGCCCGGAACCACTACAAATGCGCCCAATTCCACGTTCTTACTTCCTTTCCGAGATCGATACCTGTCTAGAACTGAAACCTTCTATTAACAAACTCCAAGAAAAGCCTATGGCAGCATCGCACTTTGAGATATCGGTAAAAAACTTTAGGAGTGAAGGAGTCTTTAGGTAGACCGGGATCGGCAAAAGCTTCAACTAGGGCTTAGTACCTCTCATTCTTTTTGGAGCCATTTTTCTTGCCAAAAAGCTTGAGCGATATTTTCGATCTAGGTAGAATCCAGTAGAAATTATCCCAACACCCTGTAGGAAATGTTGCACTCAACCTACACTTGGAGCGCGTAATGAGGAAATGGTTGGCCATCTTTCTAGGAATCAGTTCGGGACCTCTCGCTCTGGCCAGCGTCTCGGTTTCTGCCCCCGCAAACGGAAGCAATGTAGCGACCACGGTTCAGTTTGTCGCCACCGCTTCCAGCAGCTGCTCCGCTGGAGTTTCGGCGGTAGGAGTTTATTCCGCACCCGGCGATCTGGTGTACAGCACTCCCGGAAGCAAACTTGACACGTCATTATTTTTTAATCCCGGAACCTATAAAACCGTCGTCCAGGAGTGGGACAACTGCGGCGGCAGCACCTCTACGCCGGTGACCATCCACGTTTCCGGAGCTGCTGGGGGGCAAGTTACGGTAACCGCTCCCAAAACGAACACCGCGGTCGGTACGACGGTGCAGTACGTGGCTTCCTCCAGCACCTCCTGCTCGAGCGGCGTTTCCGCCATCGGAGTCTATTCCGCGCCGGGCAAACTCATTTACACCGCCAAGGGATCCAGTCTCAATGCGTCCTTGACGTTCAGCCCCGGTACTTACAACACGGTCGTGCAGGAGTGGGATAACTGTGGTGGAAGCGCAACCGCTCCAGTCACGATTACGGTCGGCGGCAGCAGCGGCACAACTTCCGGTGGCAAGGTTTTCAGCAATCTTCATTTGAACAAAGACTGGAACGGCGCCGGGATGCTGCCGCCGGTGTACGCGATGTGTACCGGCTGCGAGCCGAAGATTACTTGGTCGATGGAGCAGAATATTTCATCGCCCTCGGTTAGCGGAGCTTCAACCCGCACCAGCATTGGTGGCGACGAAGCCTACTCCGACGGCTTCTGGAACAACCACCTGATTGGGGACTACTCGACACAGGGTCTGCCCGATAGCAACAAGACCCTCAACCCCACACTGCACAGCTTCACCTACGACGTTTACTTTTACGGAACGAATCTCAGCGTGTCGCAAGCGCTGGAGTTCGACATCAACCAGTTTGTTGGCGGCCAATCCTTCATTTGGGGACATGAATGCCGCATTGCTGGAGGCCACGAGTGGGACATTTGGGACGATGTGGCCGGCCACTGGCATCCGACTGGGGTGGCTTGCAATCCAGTATCAAATGCCTGGAACCATCTCACGATCCAAGTGGAGCGCACCTCAAGCAACCAGCTCCTCTTCAAATCGATCACGCTCAATGGCAACACGGCCAATCTCAATTACACCGAGAGTCCCACCTCGACCGGCTGGTATGGCGTTACCATCAACTATCAGCAGGATGGGAATTATGCTCAAACGCCCTACTCGGTTTGGCTCGACAAGCTGAATTTTACTTATCAGTGAGCAGGATCCATCTGCTTCTCTGCGCGGCCTCTCCCCGAGGCCGCTTTTTTTGCCCTTGTGATTCGCTGTATCCTAAACAAACACTTATTCACCGGTAGGGCGCGGGCTTAAGAAATTGATCCCAACCAACCCTCTAACCGATAGATACATCTAGTTGTTGGGGGAGCTTACGGCCGTGCCATTCGCTACTGACGAAAAGAGTCTTTGCGGGAGAAGGATGACCGCTGTTTGGGGATATTTGCTGTGTGTGCCGCTGCTCGCCAGCGTGACTTTTGCACAGAACCAGGCAACCAGCGCCCCAACGTCGACCGGCTCATCCGCGGCTCAAACCCCAAACTCTGCCCCCTCGACCAACCCCCAAACGCCCGGTTCCTCACCGACTCAAGTTGAACCGGCGATCACCGCTCAACCGGCGGACGATGACTCCAATGGTTTTGTGTTCAGGAAAAAGGTGGAAGAAGTCGTTCTGCACGCGACCGTAGTAGATAACCAGAATCGCCTCATCACCGATTTGAACCGGGACAATTTCAAAGTATACGAAGACGGCAAACTTCAAGCTGTAACATCTTTTCGCAAGGAGAATGTGCCAGTTTCGCTGGGAATATTGATCGACAACTCGGGATCCATGTTGCCGAAGCGAGCGAAAGTGAACGAGGCTGCTCTGAAATTGGTGGATGCAAGCCAGCAGGATGACCGAGTATTCGTCGTAAACTTCGGTGAGGATGCGTTCCTCGACCAAGATTACACGCAGGATGTGGCTAAACTCCGCGCAGCTTTGCAGCGCGTGGAAACAAAGGGCAGCACCGCTCTTTACGACGCGATTATTGGCGCCGTCAATCATCTGGACCAAACTTCGCAGTCACAAAAGAAAGTTCTTTTAGTCGTAACCGACGGCCAGGACAATGCCAGCCAGGCGACATTTCAGGAAGTCCTGCGCAAATTGCAATCTAAGAATGCTCCAGTGCTGTACACGATCGCGCTGGAACAGAATGACCGGCAAGCCGAAAGCAATCGACGTTCACTGCGCGCTCTTTCCGAACAGACCGGAGGCACAGCTTTCTTTCCCGCCAGTCTGGACGAAGTCGGATCGATCGCAAGCTCGATTGCGCAAGATATCCGCAGCCAATATGTAATTGGCTACCGCTCTTCAAATTCGCACGCAGCAGCCGGCGTTTATCACACCATTCAAGTGCAAGCGACTGAAGGTACCACTCCCTTGCGGGTGGCAACGCGAACGGGATATTACTCGGGGAATCTGGGGAACGAAGCCTCTCACTAACGACGCGCGCGGAAACTTTTCACGTCAACTTTGCAGAAGAGAGACACGCTTTGACGAAGGACGAGGCGTGCTTCTAGTATCAGAGAAATTCCGCCGCCATGTTCCCGCGCTCAGAAGAATTATTCGGGGATTATCTTAGGTTCAACTGGCTTTTCTTGAGATACCTGCCTGAGCAATGCCGCTGGGACCGATCTTGATATTTTTCGCGACTGCAGGCGAGCGAAAACTCCGTATCGCTTCGTCGGATGTGAGGAATGTCGGGAACACTCCGGGCCTGCGCATGAGCTCCAAAGCCACTTCCGCCTCGGGTGACAAGCCGGCTAACTTTAATTCGCCATCGCGCTGCATGGCTTGTTCAAAGCATTGCTGAATCATCTCGGCGCCAACGCGATCCACACGCCGCACCTCGGAAAAATCGAATACGATGCGAGGCTGCTCGCTCTGCAGCAAGGGCTCAAAGTCTTGCATAAACGCCTGAGCCTCCCGCGCTTCGAGTTGCTCAGGCATCTGCATGATGACTACAGGTCGGTCGAATGACATTTCATCCTCCGCTATGCGATGGCTCTCGTTGTCACTGACCGATGCAGCTTTTATTTTGCCGCAAACTTTGCCAGGCTCAGCATTCTTGCCGAGCGACGCCGAATTTTGGTCTTCGGAAACAAGAGGGCGCGCATTTTCAGCTTGGCTTTGTGCAGCTGCGACTTTGAATTGCCAATTGAGCAATCCAGCAACTGAGCGATTTCGTGGTGTTGATATCCTTCCACTTCGTGCAAGGCGAAAATTGTTCTGCAGCCTTCCGGAAGTTCCTGAAGGGCGCGGCGCAAAGCGATGCGATCGACCACGCCTGAAAGTTCAGGATCGCTCTTGCCGAAGTCGCGATGTAGAGAAGGCGATTCGGGGTTGACCGGCTCGTCCAGAGAAACTGTGGGCGGCGATTTGCGCCGGCGAAGCTTCATGAGCACGGTGTTGACGGCTACGCGATAGAGCCAGGTGGAAAAGGCGGCATCTCCGCGAAACGAACTCACCGTACGAAACACCTGCAGGAACGCTTCCTGGGTCAGGTCTTCGGCCTCAGCGACGTCCTTGGTCATGAGTAAGCACACCGAATAAACGCGATTCTTGTGCTGCTGAAACAATGTTGCAAAGGCTTGCTCGTCGCCGGCCTGTGCGCGCTTTACCAGGTTGGTCTGAGAATCATCACGACCCTTAATATTGGCCGCGGGGATTACGTTCGCCTCTGTCGCAGATATCACACAAGTTGCCACGTTCGGTCTCCTTTTCTTTCTGGTACCAGAATTTCGCTCGTCTTCATTTCCACGAGCATCGACAGCTTAAAAAAAAGGCGGGCAACCTTCTATCGGGTCACATCTGTAAACCACTGCAGGAGACGCTGTAAGGCTTGGGTAACATCGGGTAGGCTGTTCTGGCAGGAAAGAACTTGCAAAAGTGTCGGCATGAACAAAAAGATCCGCGCAGAGCGCGGATCTTTGATTTAACAAGCGATCTAATGCAGGCGTCTGTCGCCTAACAGGCGGTGCTAGTCTTGTCGTGCCCACCAGGCGATCGTCTCAGTAGAGGTGGAATTCCACTTCCACGCTGATCTGTACATCCACAGGTTTGCCGTCTTTCAGAGCCGGCTGAAACCGCCATTGGCGAACGGCATCGAGTGCTTTTTCGTCCAGGCCAAGCCCCAGTCCTCGGATGACCTTAATATCGCGTGGGCGGCCCGCTGCGTCAACGATCAGACCAAGCACGCACGTCCCCTGACGCTTTGCCTTGCGGGCTTCTTCGGTGTAGTCGGGGTCAGGAGCCGAAAGAGCTTGCGGGGCTGAGATACCGCCGCCTACTTTGTATACGCCGCCGCCCATACCGCCGCCGCTTCCCGCGCCTACGCCAGGCCCGTGACCTACGCCAACGCCACCACCCGAGCCCGCGCCAATACCGCCGCCAGAGCCTGTGCCGTTCGAAGGCGGAGCCGCCGGCATGACGGTCGGCGCCGAAGTGCCGAGATTCAACATCTTATTTTCCGCCAGGTGAACCTGCGGAGGAACAACGACTGTGGGTTCGACGGCAAGCTTCGGCTTCTCATTCCGCATGATAATGGCCGGTGGAGTGATCTGCTGCACAGCCAGCTTGGGCAGGCGTCCTTTAGGGGCCGGTAGTTTATCGTGATCGCCTCCGCCGCCGCCGCCGCTGACTACTGTCTTCGCAGTGTGCATGATGTAGGTATCCGGCGAAGGCGCGATCAAGGTCACGGTTTCCCGCGGCTTTACCGCTTCCACAATCTGATGACCGAAGAAAGCGCCACTTACGAGCGCAGCGATCAACACGATATGAACGATGGCAGAAACCACCACGCCATTCGCGCGATAGTTATTGTATTGTCCCCAAATTTCATCCGGGGCCTGTGTACTGCGACTCCTCGAAATTGGACGGATCGCCCGCGGAGTGGGCTCAAAACGCTTCCTGGCCAGAGGTTGTGGGATCATATCCAACGCGGACTCACCATTAAAGGCAGAATTAGAATGGCTCGACATGGACGCTCCTCGCAAATGTGCGACATTGTTGGTCTTGCGAATAGATGCGGGTAAGCAATGCCAGGTTTGTATGGCGGAGATGCTCCAGCATTAACGAAAGAGGCGACTTTTGTTTTTGCAACGGCATACTGTTGTTTAGCGGCACTCGACATTCTCTCTTTTAGTTTCCCGAACGGCTTCATTTGGGCAATCAATGAATTTGAAAACAAATGGTGGGATGAAACTTGTTCCCACCATTTGGGGCAAGCCACGAAACTGTGACTGGCAAAAACCGCGTTTCTACAGCCTTCCAGCCAGCAACAAAACCAGGACGACCACCACCACCAGACCCAACCCACCGCTCGGGTAATATCCCCAAGCGCGGCTGTAGGGCCAGGTTGGCAAAGCGCCAAGCAACAGCAAAATCAGGATCACAAGAAGAATCGTGTACATGTTGCCTCCTCCAGTTGAGTCTGCCGATGTGGCAGTTAAATCTTTAATGCGTTTCGACCGCTTCGTTCTTGCTCGACTCTCTGACTTCTCGCGAATACTTCCGCACAGCAGACAATAGCGGCTCGGCCGAAGCTGTGGGTCGGACCTTTCCACTCAGGATTTCGTCGAATGGATAAAACTTGCCATAGAGCAGGCGAGTCTCATCTTTGTCCTGAGAAATAACTGCGCCGTTCAAATCGATTCCCGCGAAAAGTCCGCGCGCGCGAGAATAGGTGAGTACCTCAGACTTCATTTTGATTCCCGTGTCGGCGCCGGCTTCGCGCCCAACCGGGCCTGCTGCGGCAGAGGCGTCCGCGCCTAGTTTGAATTTGCTGGAAAGCAAATGCTGCAGGCCATCGTCATTCATCACCAGCATCACCAGATCGATCGCTTGGCCGCCCAGCTGCAAACCCCAGCTTCCGCCCGTGATCGTGACCGGTGCAGGCGCCGTCCAACCGGATGCCAGGTGGCAGGTGGCTACGCCTTTACCGTGACTTCCTCCGAAGCCGACGGCAATCTTCACCATAGAAGGAATGACCACAACGCACTTGGCATCGCGCATAATCTTGTCTGGAATCCCTTTGTCGGGGACAGCCATGATTTCGTTTAAGACTCTCGCCGACGCCTCGATGCGTTTATCGATGTCGGAATGGTCACTGTCGGCGGCCCAACTCACGCCAGCTAGCGCGCAACTCATGCCCAACACCAGGAGACATCCCGGCAGAACTGAAGAAATTCGTCTCATTTGTATTGTTCCTCTTCTTCTGTGCTCACTCTGAGCACTCCACTTAAAATATTGCTCGTGCATAAAAGTAAGGCCTGAGAGGAGGCAGTTCTATCCAGCGTAGGCAGTACACACCCCAATATCTTTCCTGAGGAATTCTTTATCCTGAACGGCCTAAATCCCAGGATTAGCTTGGCGGTGAGGTTTTTCAGAGAGTTGTCTACAAGATTGACTGTATTGTGCCCGCGAACGCAAAAAACTAGTCTGCAATCTCTACTCGACACAACGCCCCCCAAGCGGGTGCCGATCCTCTGGGACGGATCGGCACCTGCTCCTTCCAGAAAGAAAACTCAAAAATAAGACGTACAGGAATTGTGTCTCGCGCCTACAGCTTCAGTCGGATATCGAAGCCGTATCCCGTTCCCGATAATTTGCCTGGTTCGACTTTCAACCTGGGAGGACAAGAGAATGCTTTATTGGGCATTGGTATTCCTGGTAGTGGCGCTTGTCGCCGGCGTTTTGGGCTTCACGGGAGTTGCAGTGGCAGCGGCCGGCGTTGCCAAGATACTGTTTGTAATTTTCCTGGTGCTGTTTCTGGTTTCGATTGTGGCCCATTTGGGACGCGGCAGGTCGGTAAGCTAGCGGTCCCTCATGACGAAACTTCGGGCGCAGGGTCATTTCGACTCTGCGCCTTTTATTTTGTCGGCGAAGACCCTGCGGAGACAAAAACACTACTTGGGCAGATTCAGGCAAGAGATGCGGCAGCCAAGGACGGCTTCCAAGCCGGTCAAACTGCAAAGGCCCGGCGAGGGCCGCCGTGTGCAGTCACTCCCCATCGATGAGGACATGGCCGCCGACAATCACCAGCGCAGAATACCTCCCGCGAGTTAAAGACAAAATCAGGGAAAATGTGTAGCCGAGGGTTCGTTGGCTTACAGTTCTGGGGCTTACAGTTCTGGGCGGCCCGCCAACCCTTTGCACCAGTTCGTCCTCCAAAGCGGCAGTTCGCCAACCGCGCCCATCACGGAAGATCTGACGATAACCAACGCATGACTACTCACCACGATGACACCACTCCCGACACGAAGCGCTTCACCGCCGATGAAATCTTTCGAGCCGCGGTTGACAATGCGCGCGGAGAGCTGCGCCGCTCCGTGAGTAAGCTGGCGTTTTCGGGCGTCGCGGGCGGCCTCACGATGGGCCTGTCTGCCTTGGGAGTGGCCTCCGCTCGCGCGCTGCTCGGCTCCGACGGCTGGGGCGCCATCCTGGCCTATCTGGCATATCCTATCGGCTTCGTTGCGGTCATTATTGGCCGGGCGCAGCTCTTCACTGAAAATACCCTTTATCCAGTCGTGTTGGTGTTAGACGAGCGCCGTCACCTGCTCAGGACGCTTCGGCTCTGGGCCGTGGTATTTGTGGCCAACGTGCTGGGAGCGTTGCTATTTGCCGTGCTTGTGACCAAGACCAATGCTCTGCACGCCGACATCCTGGCTCAACTCGTCAAACTCGGAATCGACTCTGCCTCCGGGAACCTCAGCCATTTCTTCTGGAGCGGCGTGATCGGCGGCTGGCTGATTGCCCTGGTGGCATGGACGGTCACGGCCAGCCACTGGACCATCGGCCAACTCGCAGTTATCTATCTGCTGACATTTCTGGTGGGCGTGGGCCGTTTTGACCACTGCATTGCGAGCAGTTGTGAAATTCTTTCGGCCGTTCAGTATGGTTCGGTCTCAGTAAGTTCTTATCTTCAATGGCTCGGGCCCACAACTCTGGGCAACATTTGCGGGGGCGTTATTATCGTCAGCCTGCTCAACTATGGGCAGGTTCGCGCGTCGTAGTCCTTAACGTGGCAATGAAGCGGTAACAATCAACGCTTCCACCGGCGCCCGCATCCAACGACAGCATGATGGGATTAGGGTTTCAATTCGCATGGTTGTTGCTGCTGGGAATTCCGGTTGCGTGCATCGCCTGGACGGTAACGCATGAAGAGGTGTTCCGCGAACCGCGCCAGTACTGCCAAAAAGAATGCGCCGAGGCGCGATCGCTGCTGCGCCGAAAATTCTTCTATTTATTCACCTGCGAATATTGCTTCAGCCATTATGTCGCGGCGGGAGTGTTGTTCATCGCGCGCTTCAAACTGCTTTATGCCGACTGGCGCGGATACCTCTTTGCCTTTTTTGCCCTAGTCTGGATTGCTAACCAGTACATGAGCATCTACAACCGGCTACGTCTCGACATAAAACATGAGCAAGTCGAAATCAAGGCAGAAGAGCAGAAGGTTGATACGGGAAAGGCTGGCGATCTAAAAGACGTTCAGAAAAAGCAAGATGAGCAAAAAGACGCCCGGAAAGTTAACCACCAACCTCGCAGAATCGCTTAAAGCGGCGGGCATTTCGCGGCGCAGTTAAGCGGTAACCGGCACTCTCAGTTTTCCGTGCCGTCGCGACGGGATGACTACCTCGACGATGGTACCGGGATTGGCGTTAGCCAGCCGTAAACTGCCTCCCAGTTCCGTGACCCGTTGCTTCATTCCGCCAATCCCCACTCCCACGCTTTCCGGTCTTAGATTGATGACCTGATCTTCAATGCCCTTGCCGTCGTCGCGAACTGTAACTGTAATGTGCCCATTATTTTCCGCCAGCCTGATGGATCCATTCCGGGCACCCGAATGCCGGAACATATTGGTGAGCGCCTCTTGAATGATGCGGAAGATCGCGGTTTCCAATTCCGGCTTTAGGCGACTGAGATCAGTCGGATCAATCTCGAGCCTGATGTCGATTCCGCTCCGCTCCGAGAGACCCTCCAGGTACCAGCGCAGCGCGGAAACCAAACCGACCTCGTCAAGCAAGGGAGGATGAAGCAAATGGGAAATCGTGCGCACCTGCTGAATGGCGCGATCCACTAACTGGCTGGCATCGCCAGACGCCTGCCGGATCGAGGGCGAGGAATCCTTAGCGAGAATTCCGTCGAGAATCATCTTAGCGGCAGCGAGTTCCTGGCCAAGTCCATCATGAATCTCGCGGGCGATGCGGCGGCGCTCTTCATCCTGCATGGTCATCAGGCGGCTGGAGAGACGTCTTAATTCCGTCGTCCTTAGATCGACCATTCTTTCCAGTTCGGCTGCGCTGTCGCGAATCGACTGTTCCAGCACTTTGCTGTCATGAATGTCGGAACAAGTTCCATACCACTTCAGAATGCTTCCGTCTGGAGCTCGCAGGGGAACAGCGCGTGCGCGAAACCAGCGGTACTGCTTGTCCACGCCGAGGATGCGATATTCGGACTCGTAGGATTTTCCGGATTTGACGCATTCCATCCACTCCGCCAGGCTTCTCTCTTTGTCCTCCGGATGCAAATATTCCAGCCAGCCGAAGCCGACAGCCGTACCGGCGGCAGCGCCGGTGTATTCATAAAAGCGGCCGCTGATGTAGTCTCTGGTGCCATCCGCCTGCCGGCTGAAAATAATATCGGGCGCGGTCTGAACGATGGCGTCGAGCTCCTGATTCTTTTGAGCGATGTCGCTGTTGACTTTCTCCAGCGCCAGCGCTTTCTGCTCCATTTCAGCCGTACGATCCGCAACCCGCGCTTCCAGTTCGTTGTTCAGCCGCTCCAGCTGCATCTTCTTGCGATGAAGTTCGGCGAAGACGCGTACCTTCGCACGCAACACCTCGGGAACAATGGGAACTGAGAGATAATCCACAGCGCCGTGCTGATATCCCTTGAGCCGGTCAAGATCGGTGAGGTGCACAGCGGAGACGAAGATGATTGCGGTTTTCTGGAATCGTGGATGCTGGCGGATAATCTCGGCGAGTTCAAAGCCGTCGATCTCCGGCATGCTTACATCCATCAATACGACGGCGACATCCGTTTTTAGAAGTTTCTCCAGAGCCTCTTTGGCAGAGGTCGCCTTGACGAGGTTCTCTCCCAGGTCGGCCAGAATGGCTTCATAGGTGAGCAGCTTGCCAGGCTGGTCATCGACCATGAGAATGTTAACTTCTTCGTGAACGCTCATCACTCTCTCAACGGACCCTAGTCCTCGTCACGGCTATCTAATCTCTCGAACCGATCCTACCGGTGCAGCCACATACGCAATGCCGAGAGCAGTTGCTCGGTATTGACCGGCTTGGCCAAATACTCCGAAGCGCCCGCTTCTAAGCACTTTTCACGATCGCCCTTCATGGCCTTCGCAGTCAGCGCAATGATCGGCAGCCTGCGGAAGGAAGGATTCTGCCGGATTACCTGCATCGTCGCGTATCCATCCATCTCAGGCATCATGATATCCATCAAAACGATGGCCACATCCGGAGTGGATTCCAGCATGGAGATGGCCTCACGACCGGTTCCAGCCGTCAACACGGCCATTCCGCGGCGCTCCAGCACGCTGCTCAGGGCGAAGATATTCCGCATGTCGTCGTCGACGACCAGGACTTTCTTGCCCACCAGCGCTTCATCGGAGCGGTGCAGCCGATCCAGCATTTTTTGTTTTTCTTGCGGAAGATCGGCAACCACGCGATGCAGGAAGAGCGCAGTCTCATCGAGCAATCGTTCCGGTGACTCCACACCCTTTACCACTACGCTGCGAGCCAGGGTATGCAGGCGCGCGTCTTCTTCAGGAGATAACTCTTTGCCAGTGAATACAACGACCGGCAGGTCGCTTACCTGAGGAAGATCGCGCATGCGTTCCAGGATGTCGAAGCCAGTCATGTCCGGCAATCGCAAGTCGAGCACGACGCAATCGAACGATTCATTGCTGACCGTTTCGAGGGCTTCGGCACCCGTATCTACGACTGTGACGTCGATATCCTCATAGCCAAGCAGTTCGCGGATACTGAGCTGTTCCGCCGGATTATCCTCCACGATCAACAATCGCTTGCGGCGCGGGGAGGCATAATCTTTGATGCGTGAAATGGCTGACTCCAGCTCTTCGGGACTCGTCGGCTTGGTGACGAAGGCGAATGCGCCTCGCGCCAGGCCATGATGCCGATCCTCATCGAGGGTCAGCATTTGCACCGGAATGTGGCGCGTAGCCGGGTCCTGCTTCAAGTGGTTGAGAACGGTCCAGCCCAGCATGTCGGGCAGGAAGACGTCCAATGAAACCGCCGTGGGATGGAATTCGCGCGCCAGTGCGAGGGCTTCCGCACCGCGCAACGCGACCAGCACCTTGAATCCTTTATCCCGCGACAAATCGCACAGCACGCGAGCATAGTGAGGATCGTCTTCGACAATCAGCAGCACCGGATCGTCCGGCTGCAGATTGTTGCGATCATCGGCAATTTGCTCGATGGGACGCTCGGAGACAACGATGTTGGAAAGTTGCAGCGGAGTGACCGGCGAGAAAGCCCGGCCATCGGGTCCTGCCGTCAACTTCGACGCCGTTGGGCCAACATAGGTCAGCGGCAGATAGAGCGTGAACGTGCTGCCCTGTCCGGGTGTGCTGCGCAGTTGAATTTCTCCGCCTAACAGGCTGGCGAGTTCGCGGCTGATCGCCAGACCCAAGCCTGTGCCTCCGTATTTCCGGCTGGTGCTGGCATCTGCCTGTTGGAAGGCCTCGAAGATGATGCGTTGTTTATCGAGTGCGATTCCGATACCCGAATCCGCCACCTCGAAGGCGACCACCGACGCCGCGCCGCTGAGAATCGGATGATCTTCGCCCCATCCTTTTTCGGCGACCGATACGGAAAGTTTTACCGAACCGTGTTCGGTGAACTTGAACGCGTTCGATAGCAAATTCTTGAGCACCTGTTGCAAACGCTTTGAGTCCGTTACCAGGCTGCGGGTGAGACGCGGATCGGCTTGCACCTCGAATGCAAGTTTCCGGTTTTCCGCTTCGTGCCGGAACGGCCGGGCGACCATTTCCAACAGATTGGCGAAGAAGATTTCTTCGGCCTCGACCGATACTGTGCCCGATTCGATCTTGGAGAGATCGAGAATGTCGCTGATCAGGTTCAGCAAGTCGGTGCCCGCGCCGTGAATGGTGCGCGCGAACTCGACCTGCTTCGGAGTCAAGTTGTGGTCGGGATTCTCGCTGAGTTGCTGACCGAGAACGAGGATGCTGTTCAGCGGCGTTCGCAACTCGTGAGACATGTTGGCGAGGAATTCCGATTTGTACTTGGAAGTGAGGGCGAGTTCTTTTGCCTTCTCTTCCAGTGCGCGGCGCGCTTGCTCGATTTCCTGGTTCTTGCGTTCGACTTCGACGTTCTGTTCGGCAAGCTGTTGCGCTTTTTGCGCCAACTGCTCGTTGGTCTGTTGCAATTCTTTCTGTTGGGTCTGCAGTTCGGCTGCGAGCTGCTGCGATTGTTTCAGCAGACCTTCGGTCTGCATCGTCGCTTCAATACTGTTCAGCACGATGCCGATGCTGGCGGTGAGTTGTTCGAGGAAGGCCAGATGCGACGCGGTGAATGCGTTCAGAGATGCGAGTTCGATAACGGCCTTGACCCTGTCTTCGAAAAGCACCGGGAGCACGATGACATTGCGGGGAACAGATTCGAACAAGCCGGAGCGAATGGAAACTGTTTTTTCCGGCAAGTCTGAAATCAGCATACGGCGTTTTTCTGCCGCCACCTGGCCGACTAATCCTTCGCCAATTCGCAAGCGGCGCAAGCGGCCGCTTTCGCCGTCGTCGGCAAAGGCTGACAACAGCACCATGCCCGCTGACTCCTCGGTTTCCATCTGGTAAATCACACCCTGTTGCGCGTTCACCAGCGGTGCGAGTTCCGAGAGCAACATGCGGCCTACGGTTGCCAGATCGCGCTGGCCCTGCAACATTCCGGTGAAGCGCGCCAGATTGGTTTTGAGCCAGTCTTGCTCGGTGTTGCGGTCCGTCGTAAGACGGAGGTTGTCGATCATGGTGTTGATGTTGTCTTTCAACTCGGCGACTTCGCCGCTGGCTTCCACCTGAATCGACCGCGTCAAGTCGCCTTTGGTTACGGCGGTTGCGACCTCCGCGATGGCGCGAACCTGGTTGGTCAAGTTATCGGCCAGCAGGTTCACGTTACCGGTAAGATCCTTCCACGTGCCGGCTGCGCCGGGCACGTTCGCCTGGCCGCCTAAGGCGGCCTTCGACGCCGACTTCGCGGGCCACCGTGGTGACCTGATCGGCGAAGGTGGCCAGCGTGTTGGTCATGTTGTTGATGGTTTCGGCGAGCGCGGCGACTTCGCCCTTCGCGTTCACGGTCAGCTTCTGAGTCAGTTCGCCATTGGCTACGGCGGTGACGACCTTGACGATGCCGCGGACCTGTTCGGTAAGGTTGGCGGCCATCACGTTGACGTTGTCGGTAAGATCCTTCCACGTTCCGGCGACGCCCGGGACTTGCGCCTGTCCGCCGAGTTTGCCTTCGGTACCGACTTCGCGGGCCACGCGAGTCACTTCGGCGGCGAAGGCGTTCAGCTGATCCACCATCGTATTGATGGTGTTCTTCAGCTCGAGAATTTCGCCTTTCACGTCGACCGTGATTTTGCGCGATAAATCGCCGCGAGCCACAGCCGTCGTGACTTCGGCAATGTTGCGGACCTGGCCAGTGAGGTTACCGGCCATGGCGTTCACCGAGTCGGTAAGATCTTTCCACGTTCCGGCGACGCCGGAGACGTTGGCCTGACCACCGAGCCGGCCTTCGGAGCCGACTTCGCGAGCCACGCGCGTTACTTCGGCGGCGAACGAGCGCAACTGTTCGACCATCGTGTTCAAGGTTTCTTTTAGCTGCAAGATTTCGCCGCGCACGTCGACGGTGATCTTCTTCGACAGATCTCCGTTGGCAATGGCCGTGGCGACTTCCGCGATGTTACGCACCTGGCCGGTGAGGTTGCTGGCCATGAAGTTGACGTTGTCGGTGAGATCTTTCCAGGTGCCGGCGACGCCCGGTACTTGCGCCTGTCCGCCGAGTTTGCCGTCGGTGCCCACCTCGCGGGCCACGCGAGTCACTTCTCCGGCGAAGGCGTTGAGTTGGTCCACCATCGTATTGATGGTGTTCTTGAGTTCGAGAATTTCGCCTTTCACGTCGACCGTGATTTTGCGCGACAAATCGCCGCGCGCCACGGCCGTTGTAACTTCGGCGATGTTACGGACTTGACCAGTAAGGTTTCCGGCCATCGAGTTGACCGAGTCCGTGAGATCCTTCCAGGTTCCGGCGACTCCGGGGACGTTGGCTTGGCCTCCGAGCCGGCCTTCTGAGCCGACTTCGCGGGCCACGCGGGTGACTTCGCCGGCGAACGCGTTGAGTTGGTCCACCATGGTGTTGATGGTGTCTTTGAGCAGCAGAATTTCTCCGCTGACGTTGACCGTGATTTTCTTTGACAAGTCGCCGCTGGCGATGGCGGTAGCCACTTCGGCGATGTTACGCACCTGGCCAGTGAGGTTACTGGCCATGGAGTTGACGGAGTCAGTGAGATCTTTCCACGTACCTCCGACGCCGGGCACTTGCGCCTGACCGCCCAGCTTTCCGTCAGTACCGACTTCGCGGGCTACGCGGGTCACTTCGGAAGCGAAGGAGCGGAGCTGATCGACCATCGTGTTCAAGGTGTCTTTGAGTTCGAGAATTTCGCCCTTCACGTCGACCGTGATTTTGCGCGACAAATCGCCGCGGGCTACGGCAGTGGCGACTTCGGCGATGTTTCTTACCTGGCCAGTAAGGTTGCTGGCCATGAAGTTGACGTTGTCGGTGAGATCTTTCCAGGTTCCGGCAACACCGGGCACTTGCGCCTGTCCGCCGAGTTTGCCTTCCGTACCTACTTCGCGAGCCACGCGGGTTACTTCACCGGCGAACGCGTTGAGCTGGTCGACCATCGTATTGATGGTGTTCTTCAGTTCGAGAATCTCGCCTTTCACGTCAACGGTGATCTTGCGCGACAAATCGCCGCGGGCCACGGCCGTCGTAACTTCGGCGATGTTACGGACTTGACCAGTAAGGTTTCCGCCCATCGAGTTGACGGAGTCGGTAAGATCCTTCCACGTTCCGGCCACGCCAGGGACGTTGGCTTGTCCGCCGAGACGGCCCTCGGTACCGACTTCGCGGGCCACGCGAGTCACTTCGCCAGCGAATCGGTTGAGCTGATCTACCATCGTGTTGAGCGTTTCTTTCAGCTGGAGGATTTCGCCGCGCACATCGACGGTGATTTTGCGGGATAGATCGCCGTTGGCGATAGCGGTTGCGACCTCGGCGATGTTACGCACCTGGCCAGTCAGGTTGCTGGCCATGAAGTTCACGTTGTCGGTGAGATCTTTCCACGTGCCACCGACGCCGGGCACTTGCGCCTGGCCTCCCAGCTTGCCTTCGGTACCGACTTCGCGAGCCACGCGCGTCACTTCACCTGCGAATGCGTTGAGCTGGTCGACCATCGTGTTGATGGTGTCTTTCAGTTCGAGAATTTCGCCTTTCACATCGACTGTGATTTTGCGGGAGAGATCGCCGCGGGCCACAGCCGTCGTGACTTCGGCGATGTTGCGTACCTGGGCCGTCAGGTTGCCGGCCATAGCGTTAACGGAGTCGGTGAGATCTTTCCAGGTTCCTGCCACGCCGGGCACAACCGCCTGGCCGCCGAGTTTGCCGTCAGTACCGACTTCGCGAGCGACACGCGTTACTTCGGAAGCGAACGACCGGAGCTGATCGACCATCGTGTTGATGGCTTCTTTGAGCTGGAGAATTTCGCCGCGCACATCGACCGTAATTTTGCGGGATAGGTCGCCGCTGGCCACGGCGGTGGCGACTTCTGCAATATTGCGCACCTGGCCGGTCAAGTTGCTGGCCATGAGGTTTACGTTATCGGTTAAATCTTTCCAGGTTCCGGCCACGTCGGGCACTTGCGCCTGGCCGCCTAGTTTGCCTTCAGTTCCCACTTCACGAGCTACGCGGGTTACTTCGGCCGTGAACACGCCCACCTGCTGAATCATCGTGTTGACGAGATTCGCGGATCGCAAAAACTCGCCTTCTAAAGGACGACCATCCACGTCAAGTCGCACCGTCTGCGTCAGATCGCCCTGCGCCACGGCGGCAATTGCGCGCGTAACTTCAGCCGTCGGACGCAGCAGATCTTCGACCAGAGTGTTGACGGAAACTTCCATCTCGCCCCAGGCGCCTCTGGATTCATGGAACCGCGTACGCTCGCGGGTCTTGCCTTCCTTGCCGACCACGTGGCCAACGCGCTTGAGTTCCTGCGCCATATGCTGGTTGGCGGCAACGATTTCGTTGAATGTGTCGGCTACTTTTCCAGCCAAGCCGATCCATGTGCCGGGCAAGCGGACGGTGAAGTCGCCATCGCGCATGCACTGCAAGCTGGTCAGAATGACGGTCAGGTCCAACGAGCCGTCGGGACTCGATTTCCCGTTGTTCGACTTTCCGTTATTGGATTTCCCGTTGTTCTTCGCCGCAGTGGCAGGAAGGTTCCCGGTGCCCTCAGGCGCAATTTCGTTGAGTGGAGCTCTTTTCATAATCTCTCCCGAACAAAGGAGTACTTCCAATTGGCGATTTCGTGGCAGGCCGTCTCAAACCGAGTCGGGGCCACGCCTAGACCTGCCGTTTTGTCGACGATCGGTTCGAGCACGTTCTTTTTAGGCACAAATGAGTGGGGGAGTGCAATGATCAAAGATCACAAGAACAGGCATCGGGCCGCAGGCCCGTCACCTATTCTGTGTATTCGTACCACGTAAGGTTGAGCCGCCGCCCTAAGGTATTTCCTGTAGCCCACCGGCCCGTGAAGGTTACCTCAGTTTTCAATTTCGACTCAGGTTTTTTCGCACAACCTCTCTCGAAAGTTCAATCTCTAAAACCACGCAAACCGGGCGCGCAGCGGGCAGACTGGCAGTCGGCGCGCCGACGGTTGAATGCTTCTACACGCCACCAAATGAGGTCTACTTTGGACACCGGATTCGATATCAGCATCGTCATTCCGACCCGCAATGAGGAAGGCCGTCTACCGCTAACTCTGGATCGAATTCTGGGTTTTGTCCAACGGCAAACCTGGGATTGCGAAGTGATTGTGGTCGATGGCGCCTCACACGATCGCACCGCCGACATTGTGCGCGCCTACGCCCAGAGGAATGCGAACGTTCGCTTGCTCCAGCTTCCAGAAAACCGCGGCAAAGGATTCTGCGTTCGCACCGGAATAATGAATGCCCAGGGCAGATTCATTCTCTTCACAGACGCCGATTTATCGACACCGATTGAAGAAATCTCAAAGCTTATCGGTGCTCTTGAGGCAGGCGCGGACATTGCCATTGGGTCGCGCTGGATGCGCAGCGCAATGCAAACGAAACGGCAACCTATAGCGCGTCAAGGCCTGGGCAGGATTTTCAATCTGCTTTCTCGAGTTGTGCTGGGACTGGAATTCCAGGATACGCAGTGTGGTTTTAAGGCCTTTCGCCGCAACGCTGCTAAATCCATTTTTTCTCTACAGAGGATCGAACAGTGGGGGTTTGATCCTGAAATATTGTTTCTTGCGCGTCGCTCCGGTTTTAAGGTGACTGAGGTCCCGGTTCTCTGGTCGCACGATGACCGAAGCAAGATTCATCCCGTGGCCGACGGTGCGCGCATGGTGAGGGAACTGTTTTCCATTCGCCGCGCGGCGCTTTCCGGCAAGTACGGCGTGTCCTTTTCCTTAGCTTTGCCCCCTAGCGTGAGAGCCGGCCAGGTTCGTAATTCTGAAGCGCCGTAAAGTCTCTGGGACTGAGAGTTCCGGGCAAACAATTGTGTTTTAACGAGCTACAGGCCTTCAACCCATGAACTAGATACCACACCTGATAGGCGGCTTGAGCCACCCCTCTCTATTCTTAGGCATCAGTCGACGAAAAATTTAACGAAGAAGAGGTGTGCTATGACGCGAAAATCCGCTTACCGAAATTTTATGTTTGTTGGGCTGTTGTTGCTGGGCTGTGCAACGCTGGGATTGGCGCAGGACAATGCTGGGCAGAACGCTCCTGACAACACCAAGATGAATCAGGGTGACCAGAACCCTAACCAAACCACTGCCGACCAGCAGCAGAATAATCGCTCCGACCTCGATATTACCCGCCAGATTCGAAAGGCGATTGAGGCGGATAAGAACTTCTCTACCTACGCGCACAACGTAAAAATAGTCACCCGGAATGGGCAGGTCACTTTGAAAGGGCCCGTGCGTTCTGAAGACGAGAAACAGGCGGTCGAGCAAAAAGCTACGGAAGTAGCTGGCTCGGGCAAAGTCAACAACGAATTGACTGTGAAACCGAAGAGCTAGCTGCAAATCTTCAAAAAGCTAATTCACAAACCTAAAGGAGAATTCATTATGGCAGGGAAAAATACGGCGGTATTCGGAATTTATCCAACTTATGCGAGCGTTGAAAATGGCGTGGACGCGCTGCGATCCGCAGGCTTCAGAAACGAAGACATATCGGCTCTGTTTCCAGAAGGCGCGGGAACCAAGGCTTTCGCTCATGAAAAAAATACCAAAGCGCCGGAGGGTGCCACTACAGGTGCCGGAACGGGCGTAGTGCTGGGCGGCGCAATGGGATGGCTGCTGGGAATTGGCGCCATCGCCATTCCTGGACTGGGGCCATTCATTGCGGCGGGTCCGATTATGGCGGCTTTGGCTGGCGCCGGCGTCGGCGGAGCGGTCGGCGGAATCGCGGGAGCCCTCATCGGAATGGGAATTCCGGAATACGAAGCCAAGCGCTATGAAGGCCGAGTAAAAGACGGCGGAATTCTGCTGTCGGTTCATTCGGACAATTCCGACTGGACCAAGCGCGCGAAAGAGATTCTGAAGCAGACCGGAGCCCAGGATATTTCTTCTTCTGGGGAAGCTGGATCCGACGATGCTTCTGAACACAGGCTGCCTCGCTCGGCGTAAGCCGCGCATGTGGCTGTCTCCAAAGTCGGGGTTGCCGGACAGCAGTTTCATGGGCTGCTATCCGGCTGCCCCGAGTTCTATGTAGGGAAAGCGCTTCAGGAAGGAAAGATATGAAAGACAAGAAAGACAGCAATACGTTTTTGTCCGACATCAGCGAGATTCGTCGCCGCGCCCGGCAGCATATCCAAGAAGGAGCGGTCACTGACAGCTATAAGGGGGATCGAAAGGTCGTGCTGCGAGTGCTGAATGAGGCCTTAGCCACTGAGATTGTTTGCGTCCTGCGCTACAAGCGTCATCACTACATGGCGAAGGGAATTCATTCGCAGGCGGTCGCCGAAGAGTTTTTGGAACACGCGGCTGAGGAGCAGGAGCACGCGGACATGATCGCGGAGAGAATCACACAACTCGACGGCGAGCCGAACTTCAATCCAGAAGGCTTGCTGACGCGCAGCCACTCGGAATACGTGGAAGGCGAGACCCTGACCGACATGATTCGCGAGGATCTGATCGCGGAACGCATCGCAGTGGAATCGTATTCTGAAATCATTCGCTACCTCTCCGATAACGATCCCACCAGCCGGCGAATGATGGAGGAAATTCTGGCAAAAGAAGAAGAGCACGCCGAAGATATGAAAACTTTATTGGAAACAATCGCCAACGAAGAGAAAAAGCAGGATCGAAGCAAAGCCAGCTAGCCGCATTCGGCCGGTATTTTTCGACTGCGCGGCTTCAAGAAAGACAAGGAGCGAATATGAATAGCCACAAGCAAGAAAAATGCGCCCATCCAAGTTGCAGTTGTATGGCGGGAAACAACAGCAAGTATTGCAGTCCCTACTGTGAGGCTGCCAAGAATACAACCGAGATTGCCTGCGGGTGCGAGCACTCTGGGTGCACTGGAACCACGAAATAGTGGCCGGGCCGAACATGACACATTCGCCCACCGCTGAGGCAGCCAACTCAGCCGATCGCGGGAGGTGAGGCGTTGGTGCGCTCGTCGGAAACAACAAGTTTTTCAAAGTCGTCGCTTTTAATCGCCCTGGCGTTGGCGATTGCAGGCTTGTATTTTGGCCGCCAGATTTTTATTCCTATCGCGCTGGCTTTAGTTCTAAGTTTTCTGCTTACTCCTCTGGTCGGCCTGCTGGAAAAAATTCGACTAGGCCGTGTGCCGGCCGTGCTTGCGGTTCTAGTCTTTTGCTTTGCACTCACCGCAGGGTTGGCTTGGTTGGTTGCGGGGCAGTTGTTGGATATTACCGGCCATATTAGCGATTACAAAAGCAACCTTGAGCAAACGATTCACTCGCTCCATCCGCGGGCGGGCAGCGCCTTTGGGCAAGCGACGGCCACAGTACAAGAGTTGAACAAGGACCTGACCGCAGCCTCTGGAACCTCCGGTCACGCCCCTGCGGACGGAAGCGGTGCCAGTCATCACCCTCGACCAGTTCCGGTACAGGTAACCAATCCTCCGTCGAATTTGGTTGAAGACATGCGCACTCTGCTCGGCCCGCTCGCGGGTCCGGCAGAAACAGCCGCCATTGTAGTCATTTTCACGGCATTCATGTTGATCAAGAGAGAGGACCTCCGCAACCGTCTGATCCGGCTGGGCGGAGAAGGACAGTTGTCGGTAATGACTCAAGCGCTGGATGATGCCAGCCGCCGCCTCAGCCGATATCTTCTTTTGCTCTTTCTGGTGAATGCCTGCTACGGAACTCTTTTCGGCGTCGGTTTGCACCTGATTGGAGTTCCTCACGCGCTCCTCTGGGGGATCCTGGCGGCTCTGCTGCGTCTAGTGCCCTACGTCGGAACCCTAATTGCCGCGGCGTTCCCCATGGCGATGGCGCTGGCTGTTTTTCCCGGATGGACCCATGTTCTGTTTATTTTTGGCCTGTTCGTGGTTCTGGAATTGATTACCGCCAATCTCGTTGAGCCCTGGCTTTATGGCTCGCACACCGGAATTTCCTCTCTCGCAATTCTCGTGGCAGCGGTTTTTTGGTCCATGCTTTGGGGGCCGGTTGGACTGATCCTGTCCACTCCACTTACCGTCTGCCTGATGCTGTTGGGGCGCTATGTTCCGCAGTTAAGTTTTCTCGAAGTCCTGCTTGGCGATGAACCGGTGCTCACTCCGCAGGAGCTGTTTTATCAGCGCCTCCTGGCCATGGATCAGGACGAAGCGAGAAATATCGCGGAGACGCAGTTGCAAGAAAACTCGCTGGAATGCCTGTACGAAAATGTTTTGATTCCGGCGCTGCAGCTGGAGGAAAGCGACCGGCACATGGACCTCGTCGGAGAACGCACCAGCGAATTCATCTCGCAAAGTACCAGAGAAATCATCGATGACCTGGGCGATCGTTTCGGCAAGCAGAATTCCGAAAACGAGGGCGAACAGGGCAGCATCGTATCAAAGCTTCGAGGCGTCGGCGCGGAGATCGTTTGTCTGCCGGCACGCGACGAAGCCGACGAACTCGTCGGAATGATGTTCTGCCAACTGCTTCAGCAGGCCGGATGTGCTGCAAGTTACCTGGCCATCGGGACTGTAAATGACATGCTCGAACAAGTAGCGAAAGGCGGCTTTCGCATCGCCTGCGTCTCGGCCCTTCCACCCTTCGCTGTCGGGCAAGCCCGTTCGCTTTGCAAACGGTTGCGGGCCAGGTTTCCTGAACTGAAAATCATGTTAGGCCTGTGGAAGTTTCCCGGGGGTGTCTTGAAAGCACAAGCCCGAGTGGGAGCCGGTTGCGCCGATGGAATCGCTACGTCTTTATCTGAGGGCCTTCTGCAAACCCAGATCCTCTCCGGCGGTCAAGCCCACAGCGAAGTTGAAAATGCCAAACTGCAGGAAAATGAAGAGGATAGCAATTCGTTGAGGAGCGAGCCTGCAGTCTAGCCCGTAATCTGAGGTGTTGCCCAAGAAAGAATGCGGACTAGTTTGCCTGGTTCCCTTGTCCGGCAATATGACTCGATAGTTTCCACCTGTCAATTCCCATTGTGCTACAGAATGGTTACCGAAGTTTTTCGAATACCATTCAAATCGTTGTTTCTAAAAGTCTTAACTGCTATTCATAGAGAGTCGGGCTTCCCTCCCGGCCGCGGATTCCGTACTCCGCCGCACTCGTGTATTCAAATGATGGACGCACTCAGCGTCGCTGGAAGCTCGCCTTCGCGCTCGTGGAGAGGACTGTCTGCCCTCGCCAAGTTGTATATCACCGTAATGGTGCTGGCTGGGGTTTCCACACTCCTCTACGGCTTCGTGCACCAGAGCAGCAATAACATTGCTGAATTCATCTGCTATTTAGGAATCGCGGTTCTGGCATCGCGGTTGAAGGTGAGCCTGCCCGGGATCACCGGAACTCTCTCGGTAAATTTCCTCTTCGTCCTGATCGGCGTGCTTGAACTCAGTTTCACGGAGACGCTGATTCTGGGTGCGGCCTCGATGCTGGCGCAGTGCCTCTACCCGGCTCGCCCGCGAGCGATCCAGGTGACTTTCAATGTGTGCGCCGTCTCGGTTTCAACCGCGCTGGCCTACATTACATACCACCACCCGGTGGCAAATCTGCTCATCCCGAACCGCCCGATTTTGCTGGGCGTGGCGGCCACGGTTTACTTCGTTGCTAATTCCGGATCCATCGCAGCCGTGATTTCCCTGACCGAACGGCGGCCGCTGATCCGAATTCTGGTGGATTGCTATTTCTGGTCGTTCCCTTATTACCTTGTAGGGGCGGGAATCGCAGGAGCGATTACCTGGCTGAACCACACATTCAACTGGGAAACCTCGCTGCTGCTGGTGCCTGCGGTCTATCTGATTTACCGCTCGTACCGTCTCTACCTGGGCAAGTTGGAGGATGAGAAGCGCCATGTCGAAGAGATGGCAAATCTCCATCTGCGGACGATTGAAGCTCTGGCGATGGCGATTGAAGCCAAGGATCACACCACTCACGAGCACCTGCAGCGCGTCCGAGTCTATGCCATTGAAGTCGCCAAAGAATTGGGAGTGAAAGGACCGGAGCTAGAGGCATTGCACGCAGCGGCCCTGCTGCACGATATCGGCAAGCTGGCGGTGCCGGAACACATCATCTCGAAGCCGGGACGGCTCACGCCGGAAGAATTCGAGAAGATGAAGATCCACACTCTAGTCGGCGCCGAAATTCTGGAGCGAGTCCGCTTCCCTTATCCTGTTGTGCCGATTGTTCGAGCACACCATGAAAAGTGGGATGGCTCGGGCTATCCGATGGGATTGAAGGGAGCGGAGATCCCAATCGGAGCGCGCATTCTCTCCGCCGTGGATTACCTCGACGCGCTGGCGTCCGACCGTCAATACCGGCGCGCTTTGCCGTTGCGCGAGGTCATGCAGAAACTGGCCGCCGAGTCGGGCAAATCGTTCGATCCGAAGGTGGTCGATGTTCTGCAAAAGCGCTACCAATATCTGGAACGGCTGGCTGTGGCCAAGGCCGGGCAGGATCCCAGCGGTCCACTCTCCACGACGATCAAAATCGAGCGCGGATTGGAGCCCGCGGCCGGATTCGAGAATGTCACGGTACAGGATTATGCAGGCCGGGAAAACACGTTCTTGTCGTCGATTGCGGCGGCGCGGCAGGAAGCGCAATCACTCTTCGAACTGAGTCAGGACCTCGGCGCTTCGCTGAGTTTGACTGAAACACTATCTGTCTTCTCCGTGAAACTGAAGCCGATGGTGCCTTATGACGCCATAGCCATCTACATCAAGCGCGAAGCGGAACTGATTCCCGAATATGTGAACGGCGACAACTATCGCTTGTTCTCTTCCTTGCGGATTCCGGTTGGGCAGGGACTATCTGGGTGGGTGGCTCACAATCGCAAGCCGATTATCAACGGAAATCCGTCGGTTGAACCGGGATATCTGAACGATCCTTCGAAGTTCAGCACGCTGCGCTCGGCGCTGGCCGTGCCGCTCGAAGGCATCTCTGGTGTGATCGGAGTGCTGGCACTTTACCGTGGAGAACGCGACGCTTTTACGTCAGACCACCTGCGTATTCTTTTGGCGGTCAGCGGCAAGATGGCGCTTTCCATTGAGAACGCGCTCAAATACCAGCAGGCGGAAGATTCCGCGACCACCGATTATCTTACCGGGCTGCCGAACGCGCGCTCGTTGTTTATGCAGCTCGACCGCGAACTGGCTCGCTGCAAGCGCGACAATCTGGCGCTGACCGTCATGGTCTCTGACATGGACGGCTTCAAACAGATTAATGACCGCTTCGGGCACCTGGAGGGCAATCGCGTTCTGCGGCTTTTCGCCCAATCTCTGAAAGATGGTTGCCGCGAATATGACTACGTAGCGCGTATGGGTGGAGATGAATTTGTAATCATTGCTCCTGGCCTGGCGGCCGATTCAGCTGGGAAAAAGGCCGAGCAACTGCGCGGCTGGGCGAAGCAGGCGGGAAATGAAGTCTGCGGCGAGGATATTCTCTCGCTGAGCGTAGGACTCGCGCTTTATCCCGACGACGGCAAAGATGCGGAGCAACTTCTCGCCGAAGCGGACCGCCGCATGTACCTGGAGAAACAGAAACAGCTTTCTTACAAGGATCGCCGTTCCCATCCGCGCTTGAAGTGCCGGGTTACGATTGAAATGCAAACGGAAACGGCCGGCGGCACGCCACTATTCGCGAATCTTACCGACGTGAGCCTGGGAGGCTGTTACATCGAGACCAGCACCATTGTTTCGCCTGGAAGCAAGATTAAGTTAGGATTTTCGATGGATGACACCACCTTGTCAGCCGAAGGAGTGGTGGCGAGGCTCGATCCCGGTTCGGGATTGGCTATACAATTCCGCGAGATGAACCGCGAAGGCCGGGAGCGCATGCTCAAGGTTCTGGAATTCGTGCAGAAAACAACGACGTTCTATAACAACCGCTACCTCAGCAGCCTAACGAAGAGCTGATTTCTACTGAACGACCGCCGCCGGGGCTGAAGCCCGTTCTCTCCGCCACCATGAAACGGTATGGCTGAAGCCATACCCTGACACGAGGCCCTTACTACTGCCGCGTCTTACGCATGAGTATGTGCCGCGACCTGCAGGTTGGTGGAGCGAACGATTTCTACTGAACGACCGCCGCCGGGGCTGAAGCCCGTTCTCTACTCCACCATGCGGCGGTATGGCTGAAGCCATACCCTGATACAAGGCCCTTAGTACTGCCGCCTCTTACCCGTGAGTGTGTGCCGCGACCTGCAGGTTGGTGGAGCGAACAATTTCAGCGCCAATTTGATCGAGCGGAAGAATCTTGTCGGCGAGTCCGCGGCGAGCCACGAAGCCGGGCATGCCCCAAACCACACTGCTGGCTTCATCCTGCACATAAATGCGCGCCCCGAGTGTGTGCAGTGCTTCACTTCCACGCAGTCCATCCTGTCCCATGCCGGTAAGAACGACGGCCAGGGCGCGCCCGCCGAAGACCGCAGCGACGGAGTGGAAAAGAACGTCCACCGATGGACGGCAGAAGTTTTCCTTGGGGCCTTGGTTGGTCTTCAGAATTACGGGCCCATCACCACTCGATCCATTTCCAACTGATCCTTCGCCGCGGGTGACCACCATGTGGAAGTCCCCTGGAGCGATGACCGCGCAGCCCGGCGCAAGGACCTCCCCAGACACGCACTCGCGCACGGGCAGAGCCGACTTGGAACTCAGGCGCGCTGCCAGCAACGAAGTGAACACGGCCGGCATGTGTTGCGCGATCAAGATTGGCACAGGAAAGTTTGCCGGCAGGGATGGCAGCAGCCGGGCCAGCGCATCCGGACCACCAGTCGAGACTCCGATTACGACGACTTGTACCGGCAAGAATACGCGTGGTCGAAGGGCCAGCGGCGGCGACGGGGCTGGGCGCGCCGGTATTGACGCCGGGGAATAATGAGGTTCGGGCAGATGGCAAAGCGCCCGAATTTTCGGAATGAGCTCGCGCGAGATCGCTTCGATAGTCGCCGCCATATCGACGTTACTCGGCTTCGTCACGTAATCGGTGGCGCCGAGAGAAAGCGCTTCCAGGGTTACTGCTGCTCCGCGTTCCGTCAAGCTGCTGAACATGATGATGGGGACGAACGGCGCAATCTTCCGCAGTTCGACGACGGTTTCCAGCCCATCCATTTCCGGCATTTCGAAATCGAGGAGAACAATGTCCGGCTTCAGAGTGGGAAACTTAGCCAGAGCGACGCGTCCGTTGACTGCTGTGCCTGCGACTTCCAGATCCCGGTCTTGGGCAATGGCCAGTGACAAGGCTTTGCGAACCACGACGGCATCGTCGACCAGCAGCACGCGCTTCTTTGGGGCTGTCACTTTTATCGTCTCTTATCGTCCCGCATGGGCCGTCATGCTTTTTGCGCTCTGTTGCGTGATGAAAGTCGTGCGGCCACTTGGATCTTTCATATCGATTTTGAATTGCCCCACCAGATTGTGCAGCCGCGTAGCCATCTCTGCCAGTTCGTTGGCCGCCTTCAGTGACTCTTGCGCGCTCGACGACGTACCTCGCGCCGCTTCCGCCACTCCCTCGATGTTCTGCGTGATCTCTCCTGATCCCTTGGCCGCATCCGCGACGTTGCGAGTCATCTCATTGGTGGTCGCACTCTGTTCCTCGACCGCGGTTGCGATCGTGCTCGAGATGTCGTTGATCTGGTTAATCACACTGGCAATGCTTCCGATCGCTTCCACCGCTCCCTGCGTGTCGGTCTGGATCGCGGTGATCTTGCGGCTGATGTCCTCCGTCGCTTTGGCGGTTTGTTTGGCCAGTTCTTTGACTTCGTTGGCTACCACGGCAAAGCCCTTGCCAGCTTCACCCGCACGGGCAGCTTCGATGGTGGCGTTGAGAGCAAGCAAATTGGTTTGCTGCGCGATGGAAGTGATGACCTTGATGACTTCACCGATCTCGGCGCTGGAAGCACCCAATTTGCCCACGGTGACGTTGGCGGCTTGTGCGGTCTGAACCGCGCTGGAGGCCACGGTAGCCGCCTGGTGAGCATTCGTTGCGATCGACTGAATGGTGGCGGTCATCTCCTCGGCACCAGTGGAAACGCTGGTCAGGTTCTGGCTGACTTGCTGCGCCGCTTGAGAAAGGGTGCTCGTCTGTGCGGACGTTTCCTCGGAGTTGGTGGAGATCTGCTGACTGGTGGCGGAAAGTTCTTCGCTGGCGCTGGCCACATGTGCGGCCGTTCCGGCGATGGACTCAATCACCTGTTGAAGGTTGTTCTTCATCTGGTTGAGGGCGATTCCGGCCAAGCCGATTTCGTCTCGGGAAGTGATCTCCAGGTCTTTCATCGACAAGTTATTGGCCGCCACCTCCTGAATCATGGCCAACATTTTGGTGGCTGAGACCGAGATTGAGCGAGCTAACTAACAGCAACCGCAAAACCAAACACGACCGCACCGATGAGTATCGCCATTACCCAGTATCGAGAGGACGAATACGCCCGCCGCGGCTTTCATGGCATCGTCGGCGCCTTTGATATTCAGCTTGATGTCCTCTAGCTACCCACTTGTCGGCCGCTTCAAAGGTGGGAATCCCTTCGGACTGCCGGGCAGTATTCCACGGCGTTCTCTTTCATTTTGCCTTGATCCACTACGCCAGTAGGTTCTCGCACTGCTATGTTGTCCCATTGGCGCGAAATCCTTGATAGAGTCTGCGTTCTTCCTCGGAGGAATGGTCGGTTCGTAGCTCTTTTCTGTCGGTGGCTAATCTCGAGTTCGGCTTCGCTCGATTTTCTCTGCAGTCGTCTTTCTCGACTTGGAAAGACGTAGTTCAATGCTCCCAGCGCCGCTCCAGGGATGTCGATCAAACCTTAGTTCGCGATGTTCGTGATGCTGGCCATCCAATTGGTGCCAATTTCCAGAACATTGGCATTGAGCTTGGAGACCAGGAGCAGGCGAAAATGTCCCAAGACGGCCACCAAAACTTCAGGACTGTTCCGAATCCCAAGCCCAACTTTTTCCCGATCTTTAAATTGCTGAACCAGCTCATAACGTGCTCCCCCGACGGCAGATAGGGAAATTGCTCCCCCAACAATTTCATCGGCATGAAAGCAGCTGACTTTAACCGGGCGGAGCATGGTGCGGGTGGCCCGACTTGAAAGAGAAGCGGCGAATTTGCTAGCGCGATCTTATCTCGGAGTACACGTTGGCGATGGCGTAGGTAACGCCTACGTAGACGCGTTTCTGCGGAGCGTAGTGGGTTACTCCCAGATCGAGGCCGCTATCCAGATACAGGCGCGGTTGCACTTTGTAGTTGCATCCAACCATGGTGGAGGCAAAGGCCGGGCTGCTCTGATTCAGCGAGGTGTAGCCGTAGGGCTCGACAACTCCGGTTAAGCGATGAGTAAGCGGAAACCATGTGGCCAATGCGAACCCGGTATCGTGATCAAAGCCGGTTGCTGTGGGACGCCCGGCCAGCAACTGAATCACATTGAAATCAAAATGGAGTTTGCGCACGTCTTTGCTGGCGAGAAAAGAGATGGAGTGGTCCACCTTGCCCGAGCCCAATCCCAGCGCCACGCTGGCGGAGGGTACCTTCGCGTCATAGAAGACTCCGAAACTGGGACGAAGTTTTGTTTGCCCCACAAAGCGGTATCTCAGTCCGAGCCAGTTGTCGCCATAACCCGTCCGGTTCCCGTCAGCATTCATGAGGTGGACGAAGTCGGAAGAGGACCAGTGGAAATCGAGTTTGGGAGTGAGCCCAAAACGCAGCCCGCCGGTGAGATCGTCACGATTGGCGCCGCTTCCGGGCCATTGCCGCTCAAGGCCGTACTCGAGTTCCACGGCGCCGCACTGAGTGGTATCGGTGGCACTGGTGACCGTCGGCCGGCTGGGCACGGAGACGACGTTGGAGTTGAAGCAGGAAGGTTCGCTCGGACTGGGGCTGGAGGCTGGAGTCAACAGATCCTGGGCTTTCGCCGGCGGAAGGAGAATTGAGGAAAGTAAGAATAAAGCCATAGTTCGGATGGGGAATCGGAATCGGAAAAGGTTACGTCGGAAGATGAACTGCATGTAGCCGGCTCCTTGTAGTCGAGGGGCCGGAATTGAAGTAGCCAGCCACCATAGGAACCATCGGCGGCGAGAGGGATGGCGTGACACTTTTGGACGTAACCGAAGGAGCGTAGCCCGCAGCTTTTTGGTAACGTTTAGAAATTCAAATCTTCCTACGCCCCGGCAGGCGCGGCTAACCGGCGCATGGAAGGTTTGGAATCTGGCTTTGCCGCACGTTCAGGGCACGACCGCCGCTTCGGTCATCTCACAGGCTTTTTCGGTATCCAGCACGTGCATAAGCCGTTCATTCAGCTTGTGAACTCCCAGAATCATGCTGCGAATACTAGCGGGCAGCATCTCAGGCGCGGGCTCGAATGTACTTTCTTCGACTTCTACAACGTCGCCGATTTCATCCACCAGAAAACTCACGGCGCCATCCTCCGAACGGACCACGACATTCATGGGCCGGACGCCGACCGGACGGGGTTTCAGCTCCAGTCGCCGCCGCAGGTCAACTGCGGTCACAATTTGGCCGCGCAGGTTGATCAGGCCGCTTACTACCAAGGGAGCCAGCGGAACCTGGGTCATATCGAGGGAGCGGATCACTTCCTGCACTCCTTTCAACTCGACCCCGAACAAAAGATTGTCGAGATAGAAGGTACAAAACTGGTGAGCGGGCATCGCTATTGTGCTCCCTGGACCGCGTGCCTTGTGTCGTCCGTTTGCGGCACCGATGTAACTGCGGCGGTCTTGAGAATGGCGGGAATATCGAGCAATTCTGTGACTCGTTCCCCGATGACCACGGAATAGAGAACAGAAGGCCGGGTGGCGGCCGACTTCATGTCTGCCCGGTCTTCCACAATGTCGAGAATCCTGTCGACCACGAGTCCGAAGGCGCGCCCTTCATGATTTAGCACCAGCACCTGGAGCGGTCCCGAGCCCGGAACTGGAGCGCCTTGCAAAGCGCGGAGTTTGTGGCGGCGTTCTTCCATCAAGACATTGAGTCGAATCAATGGAAGGATGTGGCCGCGATATTGCGTCACCCATTGGCTACCCGACATTTCCACCTGGTCGATGGGAAATTCCTCAAGGCGCGCCAGGGTACTGAGGGGGATAGCCATGCGGGAATCGCCGAGACCGGCGAAGAGCAGAAAAGTTTGCTTTTCGGCGCCTGACCCCGCTTCTTTAGGCTTTTCAGCCAGGGAACGTTCGCGGGTTTCGCCCACCACGTTGGCCCGCTGGGCCAGACCCAGAACGTCGAGAATGAGCGCTACTTTACCGTCGCCCATAATGCTGGAGCCGGCAAAGGTCTTGACCGTCTTGAGCTGCTTGCGCAACGGCTTGACTACGATTTCCTCGGTGTCGTTGATCTGGTCGACGACCAAGCCGAATTGCCGGTCATCGGCTTGCAGGACCACAATATTGACTGCGGCGTCTTCTTCCTGCTTTTGCGTAACTGCGGCTGCGGAGAGCTTCAACTCCCGCGCCAGATAAACCAGCGGCAGCAGGCGGCCACGCAAGCGGTACACGGGAGCGCCGTGCACCATTTCGATGGCGGTGCGAGCGGTCTCGGCTTCCAAGCGCACTAGTTCGAGCAAGCTCACTTGGGGAATGGCATAGCGATCTCCGCCGCAAGTGACGACCAGCGCCGGGATAATGGCCAGGGTGAGCGGAATCTTGACACGAACGGTGGTGCCGCGGCCGGGCGACGACTGCACGTCAACCGCACCGCCGATTTTCTCGACATTGGTCTTCACCACATCCATGCCCACCCCGCGCCCGGAGACGTTGGTGATTTTTTCGGCGGTGGAAAATCCCGGCAGGAAAATCAGATTGAATATCTCGCGGTCGGGCATGCGCGCGGCTTGTTCGGCAGTGATCAGGCCGCGCTCGATTGCCTTTTGCCGGATGCGTTCACGGTTCAAGCCAGCGCCGTCATCGCCGATTTCAATGTTGACCTGCCCGCCTTCGTGAAACGCCCGCAGCTTGAGAACCCCCGTGGCGCTCTTTCCCGCGCTCAACCGGGCTTCAGGACCTTCAATGCCATGGTCCATCGAGTTGCGCACCAGGTGGGTCAGAGGATCCTTGATGGCTTCGATAATGGTGCGATCCAGCTCCGTGTCCTGACCTTCCATTTCCAGGCGGACTTCCTTGCCGCAGCTGAGCGACAGATCGCGAACCGTGCGCGGAAATTTGTTCCACACATTGCCGATCGGCTGCATGCGGGTCTTCATCACTTCGCCCTGCAGTTCTGTGGCAATCAGATTCATGCGTTGGCAGACGGTCTGCAGACTTGCGTCCTGCGTACAGTTAGATAACTGCAACAATTGGTTGCGGGCGAGCACCAGTTCGCCCACCAGCGTCATCAGCCGGTCGAGCAGAGTTACTCCCACTCGAATGGTTTCCACCGAGGCCTGGGGATTGCGCGACTCCACCACCTGCTGCGCCGCCAGCACATCCTCTGCGCGCGTAGCACCCTGCGCGACCAGAATCTCGCCAATCTTATGCCGCCCTTTTTCCTGTTGTTCGAGCGCTGCAGCCAGATCCTGCGGATGCACCTGCCCGCGCTGGCTGAGCACACCGCCGATTTTTGTTGGGTCAGGAGTGGAATTGAACGTTGGCTCCGGCGAATCCTCTGTGGTTTGAAAATTCTTGCCCGGCGTGGCCGTGGCCTTCGCCGTCGGGCCGTCGTTTTCAACGCTGGCCGCATTCGCTTCTCTCGGCGCAGTTTCGGGCTCGCTTAGGTTGAGCGCTACTTTCCCGTGCGCGGCCGCTGGAGGGGAGGCCTGGCTGCCCTGCAAGCGCGCCAGCACTTCAATCAGCGAGGCATAATCTTCTTCTCCGTCCTGCTCCGTAGCCTGAATCGCTGCCAGCATGCGCCGCACCGCATCGACCATGGCTAGCAGGCCGCTGGTGATCTCAGCGCTCAAGGTGATTTTTCCGTCGCGCAGCCGGGAGAGCAGGCTTTCGCCCGCGTGCGCCAACTTTTCCAGACGCGCAAATCCCAGGAATCCGCAGCTTCCCTTGATGGTATGAATCGTGCGGAAAACGCTGGCCAGCAAGTCTTTGGAAGCGGGATCGCTTTCCAGCTTCACCAGTTCCTGGTCAAGCCGGTCCAGGTTCTCATTGCTTTCGATAAGAAAATCTTTAACGATTTCGTCCATAAATTCTTTGCCGCTCGAGCATTTTTATGTCGCTTCGAAAACTTCTCAGCTCAATTCATTCTTCAATGCTAAGAGCTAAGAGCGCACTACCTGTGGCCACCGCCTCTACGGCATATCGGCATTCGCGAAAATGACTTAAACCTCGGGGCGGGATTTCTTCTATCGGGGGGTTCACGCTTGAAGCGGGTAGCGTACCCACTTACACTGGAGGCATGCACGTGCACGTCCACGGTGCGGGCAGTCCCACGCGGGTTCTGAAGATTTCGCTTGCGGTGACCCTTGCCTACATCGTGCTGCTGGTAGCAGCCGGCATCCGCGCGCACTCGCTGGCATTGCTTTCCGAAGCCGGACACAATTTG
The DNA here is from genome assembly GCA_963801885.1 of uncultured Acidobacteriaceae bacterium. GTDB lineage: Bacteria > Acidobacteriota > Terriglobia > Terriglobales > Acidobacteriaceae > Sulfotelmatobacter. Next base: position 338,449 of record CAWDGL010000001.1, on the reverse strand, counting down.
TCCGACTTCCTCGCGTTGCTGCTTTCGCTGGTGGCGGTTTACTTCCAGTCGCGGCCGGCAAGCTCCACCAAGACCTATGGCTACCACCGCGCCGGAGTGCTGGCGGCTCTGGTCAACGCCACTTCTCTGGTGGCGGTTTCATTTTTCATCTTCTACGAGGCATTCCGCCGCTTGCAACGTCCCGAACATGTGCGTGCAGGCGTGATGATGTGGGTGGCTGCGGCCGGCGTGGTGATGAACGGAGTCATCGCCCTGCTCTTGTATCGCTCGAGTCGGGGCGCTGCCGGCGACGTCAATATTCGTAGCGCGCTGTTACACGAAGTGGGAGACACGCTTTCGACCGCAGCCGTCATCGCAGGCGGCTGGGCCATTCTGGTCACGGGAAATTACTGGATCGACTCGGTGCTTTCGGTCGGCATCGGAGTTCTGATCCTGTGGTCGGGCTTCGGCATTGTCCGCGAGACGCTGAACATTTTGCTCGAAGGCACGCCCCGCGGCATGAAGCTGGAAAGGATCGAGTCGGTCATCCGGTCAATCGAAGGCGTGAACGAAGTGCACGACTTGCATGTGTGGAGCATCGGATCGGAAACGCACGCGCTCTCCTGCCACATTGCCATCGCCGACATTCCACCCTCGGTCAGCGAACGCATTCTGCGCGATGTGAAAGAGCGCCTGCTGCATGACTTCCGCATCGACCATACCACCATCCAGTTCGAACATGTGGTCTGTGAAGTAGCGCACGGCTGCGTGATTCCTGTGGCGGAGAGCGAAGAGCATCATCACCACCACAGCCACTAGCCTCAATAACCCTCAATTCACCGGGAATCTATTTCGCCTGCCTCTCATAAATCTCCCGCACCCGCTCAATCGTGTCCGCATCTTCCGCTGACTTATCGGGCCGCAAACGCACGATGCGCGGAAAGCGCAGCGCGTAGCCGCTTTCGTGCCGGTCGGAGCGCATCATGTTATTGAACGCCACTTCCAGCACGATCTTCGGATCAACCTGCAGCCGGAATCCCTGGGCTTCGCCATCTCGATCCGGAATCGTGTGTTCGAGAAACCACTGCGTCATCTCGGCGATCTCGACATCGGTCAGGCCGGAATATGCTTTGCCGATGTTTACTAACTTGTCTTTCTTTGTATCCCACACGGCGAATGTGTAATCGCTGAGCACGCCAATGCGTCGGCCATGCCCATATTCCACGGCAGTTACAACCACGTCCAGCGTGGCCAGTTCACGCTTCATTTTCAGCCACGACTTGCCGCGCTTACCCGGCGTGTACGAAGAATCGAGATCCTTGATCATCAATCCTTCATTACCGCGCGCCTGCGCAGCCAGAAAAAGCTGCTCCAGCTCGTCAGCCGAAGCAGCGCGAAACACCGGCGCGCGAATGACGCGAGCCACTGTGGTCTGCTTGTCTTGTTCGTCGGCTTCGGAATCGTCAAAGACCAGCTTTACCTGTTTCGAATTTCTCTGTGTCTCTGTGACTCTGTGGTGAGTAGCTCTTCTTTCGGCCAACAGCCTGTCCAGAATCCCAACCCGCTCCCGCAGCGGACGGTCCATCACCAGCTCTCCGCCAACGTATAAAACATCAAAGGCAAGAAATGCGACAGGAATTTCTCGCAGCATCTTTTCGCTGACTTTTTTTCTTCCCAGCCGCTGCTGCAAGATGCTGAACGGCCGCGCGCGTCCAAGGTTCACAGCTTTATCTTCATCGTCATCTGCGCGCGCATTCTCGCCCTCACGGGTCTTCTCGTCACCACTCGTGCCCGACACTGCTTCATCAACGACCTCTTGCGTGGCGCGAAGATCCCTGGGATATTCCCACGCCACAATCTCTCCATCGAGAATGGCATCTTGCTCCAACCCAGCCAGCGCGGCAGGCAATTCGGGAAACGACTCCGTGATTTCATCCCGTGTCCGGGAAAAAAACTTTACCTGGCCATTCGCCACGTGAGCCTGCGCGCGGATTCCGTCGTATTTATCCTCGACGGCGGCCTCAGAAAAATAACTCAAGCCCTCTTCCGGCGATTCAGTCGGACTGGCCAGCATGAAACCGATGGGATGAAATAGCCGCATCTGCGCATCGTCCAGCTTGCCTTGCACCGCGAACCGCAGAGTCTCGCCGATGTCGCCCAGCAACATGTTGGCGCGCTGCACCTGCGCCAGCGTGGCGCCGTATGCGCGAGCGATCGCATCCTCGACCAGACTCTCTTTCAATCCAATCCGCAAATCGCCAGTCATGATCTTGATAATGTATTTCGCTTCCAGCGGGGTCGCGCGGGAGATCAAATCGCGCACCAGCGCTACCTTTGCCGCCGATCCCCGCGCCGCGGCGATCTGGCGAAACGCAGCTTCCACTTCCAGCACGCCCACTCCCTGACCTGCGCGCTCGGAAAGAACTTCGCCGGCCACGGCCCCCAGGTCGCCATGCCGGCGATACGATTCCGTCAGCTCGCTTTCACTTTTTTCCGCCAACTCTGCCACGATGCGCCAAAGCGCCCGGCCGCCGATCTGCAGCGTGGTCTCCTCCCAGGCCGGAAACGCCCGGCCTGACAAAAAGACTGCAGACACGGCCGCCTCATCCTCGGTGCGCGACTTCAAATAGTCGGCAACGATGCCGGTCTTCAGCAGCTTTTTCGTCGTTCCGGCGATCGCCTCGCCCGCTATTGCCAACCGCTGCATACTCCTCCCAACCCTGTTCAATTTCTCTGCCAACGACCCAAGCCGCGGCCGCCGAGTCTTTTTCGGCGGAACCCTAACCCTCGTCGATACTCCAAGTTACACTCACCGACAGCGAGCCCGAACCAGCCCGTAAGTCTGTGTTACCCTAGAGGCTGCGTCGTGTCGCTTTCAGGAGCATCTAAATTCTAGTGCGTAAACTGAAAAACTATCTGCGATTCCTGGCCGCGATTCAACTTCTGCCCGCGCTCGAAAGCGGCGAGGAGACGCTGGTTGGCGGACAAGCCGTGCTTGAGGGCGTAATGATGCGCTCTCCGCACGCTTGGGCTATTGCTTGCCGTAAGCCATCCGGCGAAGTCGTCACCATGAGCGAGCCGCTCGACCGGCCTTCTGAGAAACATAAATGGATGGCTTGGCCCATCGTGCGCGGCGTGATGACCCTCGGCTATGCCATGAATCTCGGCTACCGCGCCCTGCGCTTCTCGGCCAACGTAGCCATTGAAGACATGATGGACCCCGACCATGTGGAGACGGGCCATGTGGAGACGGGCGCATTCGCCCGTCCCGCCGAGCAGCGCGAGGCGGAACCTTCCCGGCAGCCGACACCAAGTTCCTCCTCCAAATCCGAATCCCGTGAAAAAGCCGCCACTCTCAGCAACTGGCTGGCAGCAGTAAACATTCTCATCTCGCTGGCCTTCTTCATTTTCATGTACAAGTACATTCCCTTGCTGGCGGCCACTGAACTGAAAAAAGTAAATCCCGCTCTGGGTGGACGCATCGTCTTCAATCTGATCGACGGCGGCATCCGCCTGCTATTGTTCCTGCTCTTCATCTGGGGAGTTTCGTTGTGGAAGGATATTCGGCGCGTCTACCAGTATCACGGTGCCGAACATAAAACTGTGTTCGCCTTCGAAAACGGCGACACGCTCAACACAGCCGCGGTGCAGAAATATTCGACCTATCACCCTCGCTGCGGTACCAGCTTTCTCATGACCGTAATGCTCATCTCGATCGGCTTTTACATGCTGATTCCATTCACCACATTCTGGGCGCGCTTCGCGTCTCGTATCGCCCTGCTTCCGGTGATTGCCGGAGTCTCCTACGAGATCATTCGTTTCGCCGCTAAGCATCGCGGATCGCTGTTCGCGTTGATGACAGCTCCCGGTCTCTGGCTGCAGCGCATCACTACCCAGCCTCCGTCGGACGATCAAGCCCAGTGCGCCATCGCCGCCCTCGACCACGCCATGTCGCTTGAAAAAGAGCGTGGTGGGGAATTGGTGATTGCTTAGGGTTTTCCCACCCCGGGAAACCGTCTTCAGTCGTTTGTCCTTAGTCGTTGGCCCCTCAGATTCCCTGCGCTACTGTTCTAAGAGGGGTGACCATCATGGCAGCAATTTTAAAGATTTGCGCGTTTGGCGCGAAGCGATGAAGTTTTCAGTGGAGGTTTATAAAGTAACATCAGCATTTCCTCGCCATGAGTTATACGGCCTGAGCCAGCAACTGCGCCGAGCTGCCGTATCCGTGCCGAGCAACATCGCCGAGGGGAAGGGTCATAGATCAGATCGCGAGTTTGGACACTTTCTCCTACACGCTCGAGGATCGTTGTTAGAAGTACAAACGCAAGTTATGATCGCTCAGGAATTACAATATTTAGAGATCGAAGAAGCGCAACGGCTGTTGGCTTCTGCCGACACAATCGGCCGAAGCTTAAACAGTCTAATCAACTCGATCAGCGACAAAGCCGCAAGAAGCATGAGCCAACGACCAAGGACCAACGACTAACGACGACTTTGCATGTTTGAACGACTCGACCAAATCGAAGCCCGCTACGAAGAGCTGACCACCGCTCTTGCCTCGCCCGATATCGTGAACGATTCGGCGCGATACCAGAAGACTGCCAAGGCGCATGCTGAAATCGCGCCCATGGTTGAGAAGTATCGCGAATACAAAGATCTGACCAAAGGCATTTCCGAGAGCAAGGCGATGCTGGTCGACGAAAAAGATCCTGAGATGCGAGCCTACGCGCAGGACGAACTCACGCAACTCGAAGCTCGGGTGAAAGCGGTGGAGGAGGAATTGAAAGTCCTTCTCCTACCCAAAGATCCGAACGACGAAAAGAATATTATTCTGGAAATCCGCGCCGGTACTGGCGGCGACGAGGCCACACTCTTCGCCGCAGAAGTTTTCCGAATGTATACGCGCTACGCCGAGACGCAGCGCTGGAAGGTGGAAGTGCTCTCTTCTTCGGAATCGTCGGCCGGCGGATTGAAAGAAGTCATCGCCATCATCGAAGGCAATCGCGTCTTCTCTCAGCTAAAATATGAAAGCGGCGTTCATCGCGTGCAGCGCGTGCCCGCAACCGAGCAGCAGGGGCGCGTTCATACTTCAGCCGTTACCGTCGCGGTGCTTCCCGAAGCGGAAGATGTCGACATCAAGATTGAAGCCAAGGACTTGCGCATCGATACTTTCTGCTCTTCGGGTCCCGGCGGCCAGTCGGTGAACACCACGTACTCTGCTGTTCGCATCACGCATATTCCGACGAATACAGTCGTCAGCTGCCAGGACGAAAAATCGCAGATCAAGAATCGCGAAAAGGGCATGCGCGTGCTGCGCTCGCGTCTCTACGAAATCGAAATGGAAAAGCAGCAGCAGGCGCTGGCCAAAGAGCGCAAAGCCATGGTCGGCTCTGGTGATCGCAGCGAGAAAATTCGTACTTACAATTTTCCCCAGAATCGTCTCACCGACCATCGCATTGGTTTCACCATCCATCAACTCGAAGCGGTGATGGACGGAAAACTTCAGCCGCTCATCGAGGCCTTAACCACCTACTACCAGGCAGAGAAGCTGAAGCAGGAAGCCGCCACCGTGGTCTGATCGTATGGCGACTGACTGTGTGGGCCATCGATGATGTGGCGATGGATGATGTGGCGACAGCCGCCCCCGGCTGTTGGGCCGGGCAAAGCCCGGCGCCTGAGTCAGGGCGACATCAGTGAGAGTGCGTGTGCAGATCTGTACGAGGCCGTTGAACGGTTTCTCGAGACGGCATATCCAGCTGTAGGTGCTTTTCCCTTCGACGGCGGAGCAATAAGTTGCTCACCGTTTCATCAAGGTGCGCTCCTCATTTCATCTAGAACAGCGAACTCTGCCTGCGAGGTGGCGTGATCTTGAAATACTCATAGGCCAGTTGCGTGGCAACCCGGCCCCGAGGAGTCCGGTTCAGAAATCCAATCTGCATCAGGAACGGCTCATAGATCTCTTCAATGGCGTCCGGCTCCTCCGCCAGCACTGCGGCCAGCGTATTCACACCCACCGGTCCGCCTTGATATTTTTCGATAATCGTCAAAAGCAAGCGTCGGTCGACTTCATCGAATCCGTACTGGTCGACTTCCAGCATCTCAAGCGCGGCTTTCGCGGTTGGCTCGTCTATTTTTCCCGCGCCGCGCACTTGTGCGTAGTCGCGCACGCGACGCAGAAGGCGATTCGCGATTCTGGGGGTGCCGCGGGAACGGCTGGCAATTTCCTTCGCACCCGCGTCGTCGATTGCAACGCCGAGGATTTCCGCCGATCGCTCGACAATCACTTGCAGATCCTCGGGTGTATAAAATTCAAGGCGCAACACAATGCCGAAGCGCGCTCGCAACGGCGCAGAAATCAATCCCGCCCGCGTAGTGGCGCCCACAAAAGTGAACGGCTTCACTTCCAGCGTATGCGTTCGCGCCGACGGACCTTGTCCAATAATGATGTCGAGCTTGTAATCCTCCAGCGCCGAATAGAGCAGTTCTTCCAGCACCGGCTGCAGGCGATGGATTTCGTCAATGAACAACACCTGCTTCTCCTGCATGTTGGTGATGATCGCCGTCAGATCGCCCTTGATCTGCAGCAGCGGCGCGGCAGTAGGCTGAAAGTGCACGCCCAGTTCATTGGCAATGATGTTGGCCAGCGTGGTCTTGCCCAGTCCCGGCGGTCCATAGAGAAGCACGTGATCCATGGCCTCGCCGCGGGAACGCGCAGCCTCGATGGCCACGGCCAAATTTTCTTTCACTTTCCTCTGGCCAATGAACTCGGCAAGCCGCTGTGGTCGCAGCTTCAGCTCAAACGAGGAGTCGTCCTCGACCGGAGCGGCAGAAACCACGCGCTCACGGTTCTTATCTAAGTTGAGATTATTTTTTGCGGTAGCCACTGGTCGGATGGTAGAACGAAACGCTAAGCGGCGCAATTATCCGATTAGAACCGTGAAAAGACGAGATCGTAAGAATATTTCTATACTATTGTATAGAATGGTATAATGAAAGGCATATGGCAATTAGTATCAAGAGCATAGAGACCGAGCGGCTGGCCCGCGAAATAGTTGCCAAGACCGGAGAGTCTTTAACCACCGCGATTCGTAGGGCTTTGGAAGAACGTCTTGAACGCCTCAAGCAGCAGAAACGAAGTCACATCCTGAGCGGCCAATTGCAGGACATTCTGCGCCGCGTCGATGGGTTGCCAATTCTCGATTCCCGCCCCCCCGACGAAATCCTTGGCTACGATGAGCAGGGCCTTCCCCGGTGACCGGGAAGGTGGGCCGGAAGACAGTGATCGAGAGATCGAGCGAAAGCTTGGTTGAAGATGGTCATTGACACGTCAGCTCTCGCAGCCATTTTTTTCGGCGAACCGGAGCGTCAGCAATTTCTGGACGCCATTACATCATCCGCAAGCCGGCTCATCTCTGCTGCGAATCTGTTCGAAACTGGAATCGTAGTGGAAAGCCGGCAAGGCGAAGCTGCCGGCCGTGAGTTCGATCTTTTCGTGGTTCGCGCCAATCTCCAGATTGTACCGGTCGATGCCGAACAAGCCGACCTCGCCCGCATGGCGTGGCGAAAGTACGGGAAGGGCCGGCACCCGGCGGCACTAAATTTCGGCGATTGCTTCGCCTACGCGCTGGCTAAGTTCTCGGGTGAGCCCCTGCTGGCGAAGGGATCTGACTTCCACCTCACCGACATATCGGTTCAAAAGTTATAACGATCACAAATAATCGCGAGCAGAAAGCCGGACGGATTTCTTACTTCGGGTACCAGTCGAGCAGCCGCACCTCAATGCCAGTGCCTTCCAGATCCTTCTTGAAAACTGCAAGATCCGACCCGCGGTAGTGATACGGAATCACAATCTTCGGATGAAAAGCCTTCACCGCATCCGCAGCCTCTTCCGGCGGCATGGTGTAAGGCAGATTCATGCACACGAACGCCACGTCAATATTCTTGAGCGCGCGCATTTCCGGTATGCCCTCGGTGTCGGCAGAAAAATAAAAGCGCTTGCCGCCATAAGTAAGCACGTAACCATTGTCGCGCCCTTTGGGATGAAAAAATTGTCCGGCAGCAGGACCGCGCTTCAGGTTGTAAGCCGGAACCGCTTCAATGGTCCAACCCTCCCAGGTTTTCGTTTCTCCATTCGCAATCGGCTTGGCGCTGGTAACGGTCTGAACAACGGATGCCGGCGCAAGAATTTCCGTGCCGGCTTTGCTGATTTGCTCGATCGAACCGGGGTCCATGTGGTCCCCGTGAATGTGAGTGATCAAAATCAGGTCGGCTTTGGGCAGCTGGTCAAACTTCGCCGGCTTGGCGGGATCGACATAGATTGTCTTCCCGCCCGCCTCGATCAGAGTGCTGGCGTGATAAATCGGAGTAATTTTCACCGGCCCCGCAGAAGTCGGGAAGACCTGCGGCTGGTCAGCCGCATGCGCCCGCAGGCTGACAAAAGCAACAGCGAAATACAAGATCAGAATCGGAATTATTTTCATCCTAAACCTCGAATCGACTGTAGCGGAATCTTTCAGGATACGACCTCTCTTCCCAGTTTCTAAAAAACTGCACGCATTCTGTCAATCGACTTTCGGCGAACCACCGTCTTGCATGTGACACATCAATGTGACACAATAATGTCATGCCATCCGTAAACATTCGCCAACTCCGCGATACGCGCCGCCTCAAGGCTTGGCTGCGCGCGGGAAAAACCGTGGAACTCCGCGAACGCGACCGCCTGATCGCGCGCATCGTGCCGGAAAAAGAAACCCATAAGCCGCCGGTCGAGTGGCCTGACTTCGCCGCGCGAGCTAAGAAAACATTCGAAGGCCAACTTATACCTGTAGTTGACGATCTTCTCCGGGATCGTGGCCGCTATTGACTGCTTACGCCGATACCAGCGTTCTTGTTTCACTCTACGTTTGGGATAGTCATTCCCTGGCGGCCAGAGATCTGATGAAGTCCAGGCCAGCGGTCTGCTTTACTCCCTTTCATTTAGCAGAATGTTTTCATGCCGTCGCGCAACAGGTATTTCAGCGCAGAATTCTACCGGACAAAGCAGAATCCGCTTACGACGATTTGAACCGTGATTTGAAGGCCGGCATTTGGATTGAAGCACAGGTACCGGAAACGGCATTTCGTGTGTGTGCCGATCTCGCGCGCCGCTACGGCCCTACGCTCGGCATTCGCACTCTCGACAGCCTGCACGTTGCCTGCGCACTGGAGCTAAAGGCCGATCGCTTCTGGACGTTTGATGAGAGGCAAGCTAAGCTGGCGAGAGCACAGGGACTGAAAACTTCTTCGTGACTACAAGGTTGCTTAGCCCTTACTCTCGGCACCTGCAGCTCGGTGCTCGGCACTTAATTTGCTACTCTTCCTCTTCCTTCACCGCGCCACGCTCGGCCTTAGCCTTCTCGATAATCTTCTCCTGCAGCTGCCCCGGCACCACGTCATAGTGATGCATTTCCATGTTGAAGCTGCCGCGGCCTTGCGTCATTGACGTTAACTCCACGCCATAGGTCAGCATCTCCGCCATGGGCACTTCGGCTTTCACCACCGTGTTGCCGCCCTTGTTATCCATGCCCTGAATGCGCCCGCGGCGGCTGTTGAGATCGCCCATGATCGATCCAGCAAAATCGTCAGGCACAGTGATTTCAACCGCCATGATCGGCTCCAGCAGTGTTGGCTTCGCCACTTCCATCGCTTTCTTAAACGCGATCCTGCCCGCCATCTGAAACGACAAGTCGTTCGAGTCGACATCGTGGTACGACCCGTCATAGAGCACGACGCGAAAATCGACAACCGGAAATCCCGCCAGATATCCGCGCGCCGCTGCATCGCGGATTCCTTTTTCCACCGGCGGAATATAGTTCTTCGGAATCGCACCGCCGAAAATATCATTTACAAATTCGAATTCGCCGCCCCGCACCAGCGGCTCCATCCTGATTTTGCAGTCGCCATATTGACCATGGCCGCCCGTCTGTTTCTTGTGGCGTCCCTGTACGTCGGCCTTGCCGCGAATCGTCTCCCGGTAGGGAACCTTCGGCGCCTTCAGAACCACTTCTGTGTGATAGCGCTTTTTCAACTTCGAAACGATCACTTCAATATGCTGCTGGCCCGTGCCCGCAATCAGAAATTCTTTCGTCTGCGGGTCGCGGAAAAAACGCAGCATGCCGTCTTCTTCCATCAGCTTATGAATTCCCGGCCCGAGTTTGTCTTCGTCGGCGCGGCTCTTCGGTTCAATGGCAAACGTAATCGCCGGCTCTGGCAACTTCACTCGCGGATATTGAATGGGCGCTGACTTATCGCCGAGCGTGTCGCCGGTGAGCGTGTCTTTCAGCTTCGCGACCGCGCCAATGTCACCCGCATGCAGCTCGGGCACCGGGATCGCGGTCTTTCCCTGCATGGTCTGGATGTGCGCGAACTTTTCCTGCCCGCCGCGGCTGAAGTTTTGTAAGGTCGCGTCATTCTTCAGCACGCCAGAAAAAACTTTGAAATAGGAAATCCGTCCCGCAAACGCGTCAGAAACCGTACGAAAGACATAGAGCGACACCGGCTCTTCATCCGACTCATGCCGCTTCGGGGCATCGCCATTTCCCCCAGCTTCGCCCTGCACCCACTCGTGTTCCGACGGCGCTGGCGTGTAGTCGACAATAAAATCCATAATCCGGTCGGCGCCAATATTGCCGAGCCCGGAGCTGAAGATGACAGGGAAAATTTTGTCTTCGCGAATCGCATTGTGCAGCGCCGGAATCAAATCTTCTTCCCCGAGCGTCCCGGCCTCGAAAAACTTTTCCATCAATTTGTCGTCGCCCTCAGCCACCAGCTCCACCAGCATCTCGTGCGCTTCCTGCACTTGGGCGCGCATGTTGGCGGGAATCTCCGTCTCTTTTCCTTTCCCGTTTCCTCCCAGTTCGTAGTCGTACGCCTTCATGCGCACCAAATCAACCACGCCGCTCAAACTTTTCTCGCTGCCAATCGGCAGTTCAATCGGAATCACATCCCGGCCAAACGCGTTGGTCAGCGATTCCAGCACGCGCTCGGCGTTGGCGCGATCGCGGTCCATGCGATTCACCACGATCAGCCGAGGCGTTTTATATTCTTCGCAATAATTCCAAACGCGCTGGGTCACGACTTCCACACCGGCTACGCCATCGACGACAACAATGGCCGCGTCCACCACGGGCAGCGCCATCTTGGCCTCGTGCACGAACATGCTGAACCCGGGCGTGTCGAGAATATTAATTTTGCTCGTGCCCCACTCAACCACGGCGAGCCCCGTCGAGATCGACATCTTGCGTGCGATTTCTTCCTCGTCGTGGTCCGTGGTTGCCGACCCATCGTCCACCCGCCCCAGTCGTGGAGTCGCGCCCGCTGTATACAACATGGCCGATACCAGCGAGGTTTTCCCCGCGTGTCCGTGTCCCACCATCGCTACGTTCCTGATGTTTGTTCCCGAATAGACTTTCAAGTTGGGCTCCTTCGACAGGGAAGGAAATGGCCGACAAAAAATTGTTATAAGGACAGAACAGGCCGAGCCGGCATCCCTGCCAAAACTATGGATGCTACCACGCGGGAAGCGGCAGCCTCAATACGGGAAGATCCGGTCCCTCCGGCGTGGCGCGAGCGCCCCGCCCGCACTCCCTGGTAGCTGGAGGCTGCCGCCTGTAACAAAGCAAAAGCAATCTCAAATAGGTGTATGATCTCCACGGCAATCGCACATGCTAGGCAACCGCACCAGCGAGCAGTGGATCGCGCAATATTCCACGAGCCACCAGCATCCAGTCAACCGAATCTGCCACACATTCGGCATTCCCACTATTCTGCTCTCGGTCGCAATCTCCATCGCGAGCTTCTTCTTCCATCGGCTATGGCCCTACGCGCTGGCGCTGTTTGTGCTCGGCTGGATTTTGCAGTTCATCGGCCACGCCTTTGAAGGCAAGCCCCCCGAATTCTTGAGCGATTGGCGATTCCTCTTCGTCGGCGTCCGCTGGTGGTGGGCCAAGATCAACGGCAAAGCCTGAGCAGGCAAGCGAATCAATTAAGCTGGCTTGCGCCCGTTCGCACTTCTGTTCTATGCTTGGCCGATCTCAAGTTGTTAGAAAGCCATGCAGCGCCTGACCGCCAGATTTCTGCTGTTGTTCGCGCTAGTCGGAACCTTCGTTCCGCTCGCGTTAGCGGCGACAACTGCGCCGGCGCACGCCTGCTGTATTCGCAAGGGAGCCCGCCAGTGTCACGGCTCCGTCCCCGAATCTGATCAGCCCACCGTTCACGATTCCTCCTGCTGCAATCACAACTGCTGCCGCGGGGTAACCACCTCGCAATCGGCGCGTCCGCAAACTCCATCTGCCCAGGTATTCGGGCAGAATCTAGACGCTCGCATTGCCGATCTCCCGCTAGCCATTCCCGCATCCCGGCCCTTCACATCGCGCTCCACTCGCGCCCCTCCGCTCATCTCCATCGCATAGCAAAGCCGACGGCCACCTCGACTCATGTGGGGACAGCCGCCCTCGGCTGTCCGGTCGAGCAAAGCTCGACTCGTCCGCGGCCAGCAGTCACAGCTCAATGGAGATTACATGCGCTTCCTTCGCACTCTGCTGTCAATCGCTTTCCTGATCGCGATCTCATCTCTCGCTGCCTTCGCCAACATCTACGGCGCCGTCCGAGGCATTGTTCACGACCCACAGCACCGTCCCGTCCAGGGAGCTATGGTCATGCTGAAATCGAAAACTTCAGACTGGACCCAATCCCAAAACTCCAACGACAAGGGAGAATTCGAATTCAGTTCGGTCCCTATGGGCAATTACACCGTCTCAGTCGCCTCGCCGGGCTTCCAGCAAACGCAACAGGATGTGATTGTTCAGTCCGATACGAGTCCGGTGTTGCATTTCAGGTTGGCGGTCGCTGGCGTGAAGGAAACCGTTGCCGTCTCGGAAGTTCCAGTGGAAGCGACCACGCAGAGTGTCACGCCGACAACGATGTTGAGCCGTGAAGACATCCAGGAAACCCCAGGAGCCGACCGCACCAACGGCATGGAAATGATCACAGATTACGTGCCCGCTGCGTATGTAACCCACGACATGCTGCACATGCGAGGAGGCCATCAGGTCGAGTGGCTAATTGACGGCGTCCCCATCCCCAACACGAATATTGCCACGAATTTGGGCCCGCAGATTGACCCGAAGGACATTGACTATCTCGAAGTTCAGAGAGGCAGCTACGATGCCGACTACGGAGACCGTACCTACGGAATCTTCAACATTGCGCCGCGGACTGGTTTTGAACGCGACCGCGAATGCGATCTGCTGATCAGCGCAGGAAACTTCTATCAGACCAATGACCAGCTTAGTTGCGGCGGGCACACCGAGCGCTTCGCCTACTATGCCAGCCTCAATGGAAATCGCAGTGATTACGGCCTTCAGACGCCCGTCCCGCAAGTCGTTCACGATGCCGACAACGGCTACGGAGCATTCGCTTCGTTTATCTTTAACCCCGACGTCAAGAATCAATTTCGGGTCGTGGGCTCATTGCGGCAGGATTATTATCAGATCCCGATTGATCCTGATCCCAACTCAATCGGAAACCAGAACTATCCCAGCTACGGGTTGCGCGATGCCGAGCGCGAGCCCGACGGCTACGTCACTTTCTCGTGGGTGCACACATTCAATCCAGATATGCTGCTCACGGTCTCGCCTTTTTATCACTACAACGGCGCCGACTATAAAAGTGCCCCGAACGATTACCCGGTCAGTTCAGCCGTGACTGAGAACGCCAACTACGTTGGCGCGCAAGCAGCCTTCAACGCCACGTTCCGGAAAAACGATGTGCAAGCTGGCGTGTACGGTTTCGGCCAGCACCAGTACAACTACTTCAACAATTTATTCAACGACGGCGAGACGAATTTTCCCGCCTCTTCAGTCGGCGTGAATGGAGGGGTCACTGCTCTCTTCATCAACGACAAATTCAAGGTCGCCCCCTGGCTGACCTTAATCGCCGGCCTGCGGCAAACCCAATTCGCTTCTTCCATCTCCGAGAGCGCCACCGATCCACGCCTCGGCGTCGCCGTGAAAATTCCGCGCCTGAACTGGGTCTTCCGCGGATTTTACGGATACTTCTATCAGGCTCCGCCTCTCGTTACCGCCACTGGCGCGCTGCTCGATTTGGCCAGTAGCCAGAATTTCGCTTTCTCTCCTCTCAAGGGCGAGCGCGATATCGAATGGCAGTTCGGCGTCACCATTCCATTTCACGGCTGGGATCTCAGCGCCGATAATTACGAAACCCGCGCCCAGAACTGGCTCGACCACAACAACATCGGAGACTCCAATCTCTTCTGGCCCATCACCTGGCAATATGCCTTGATTCAAGGCTGGGAACTCACTCTGCGCTCGCCCAATCTCTGGCATCGCGGCCAGCTTCACCTCGCCTATGCGAATCAAATCGCGCAAGCGACGTCGCCGATCACCGGAGGCTTGATCTGCCCCAGCCCCGTGACCCCGTCTTGCGGACTCGATATACCGCCGGGACTTTCACCCGTCGATCACGACCAGCGAAACACACTCAACTTAGGCTTCAACGCGAATCTACCCGGTCACATGTACGCCTCGACCAATGTGTACTACGGCTCTGGGTTCACCAACGGATTGCCCGGCGTGCAGTATCCCGGCGATTATCTCCCCGGTCACACCACATTTGACCTTGCGATAGGGAAAACTTTCGTGGAGAAATACACGATCTCTGTGACCGCTCTAAATGTTGCGAACCGTCGCATCCAACTGGATAACAGCCTGACCTTTGGCGGATTTCACTGGAACGATCCCCGGCAAATTTACGCGGAATTTCGCTACCGCTTCCACTACTAACGACAGAGGACGCGGAGACAGAAATAAACTTGCAGAAACTGAAACGGAACATGTGGAAAACAACACGGCGGACGCCTTCGTCCGTGCAGCCAGCGCGTAGCGCGGCCGCGTCGGCAATCGCTCCGGCTGAAGTCTGGCATATATTCAGCACATGCAAAACAGCGACCAGAACTCCGATTTCGCGCTCATCCCCAAGCCGCCCGGATTCACGGCCGTCGGACTGTTTCTGTTCTTCGCTGCCATCATGGCCAGTCTAGCTGCAACGACTTTGCTCTGGCGAGGGACAGCTCTCGACCGTGTCTGGGCACTCAATCCGGCGGCCTACAAACAGCTCACGCCTCTGGGCCCTGTGGTTGGGATTCTCTTCCTGACGCTGGGTGCAGTACTGGTCACGGCGGGGATCGGGTGGTTCCACCACCGTCGGTGGGGATGGCGGCTGGCTGTCGGGGTCATCGCCACACAGGTTCTAGGGGACATCGTGAACTGCGCCCGAGGCGACCTGTTGCGCGGCGCAACCGGCATCGTCGTTGCCGGTGCTCTATTGTGGTTCCTGTTGCAACCAAAACTCAGAGCAGCCTTTACCTAGACGCTACCCTAGGAAATCCAATTCGGTGCTGTCTCCGCGGTGGTGCTTCACCCGCGCCCCAGCTTATCCCGCACCATATCTTCCACATCGCCAATTTTTTCCCCCAGCAGATTCAGCTTGCGGGCCAGGCCTTGAATCTCGGACTCCGCACGTCGATTGACATCGTAGTCAAGTTCGCCGCGCAGACGATCCTTCGTATCCTGCCGGTTCTGGCTCATCATGATGACCGGAGCCTGTATCGCGGCCAGCATTGACAAAAACAGATTCAACAAGATAAACGGATAAGGGTCCCACGCTTTCCTGCCCAGCATGGAATCAACGGCCACATAGACCGTGAGCGTGAAACAAAACGAGAGGATAAACGTCCACGACCCACCGAATCCTGCAACTTTGTCGGCGATGCGCTCTCCGAAGGTCGCGTCCCGTTCAATCACTTCATTCGGATGTCGGCTCGCCCGCAGCCGCACCAACTGTTGCGACGCGTGAAATTGCCGCCCCAGTACGCGAAGCATATCCATACCGGCGAGCGGCTTGCGCTGCAGCAAGACGGCAATATCTTTCTGGTCCACTTCAATGCACACTGCCTCGTCGATCGCAACTGCCTCGGTCTGATGCGGAGTCTGCTCCAGCATCGACGCGAACCCGAAGAATTCTCCGTGCGAGGGTTCATCGACCACAACTTCCTGGTGTTCCTGGTCAATGGTGGAGACTCGCACCCGCCCCGACACTACGACATAAGCCTGCCCGCCTGTATCGCCGATTTTGTAGATCCGCTGCCGGGGCGCAAACGTCTTCAACTCTACTTGCCCGGCCAATACCGCAGTTTCATCTTCATCGAGCAGCGCAAAAAGTGGAACGTGTTTTAATACTTCAGGATTACATGCCATGGAATTCCTCGGGGTGTTGAATCTGGATCGCCAAATCTGGATTGCGTCCAATCGCCTGGAGGATTTTACAAAAGCTCCGCCGCCACGCACACGGCTGCTATGGCCGCGCACTCTCGGTCCGAGTTAAAGTATGTACAGCGTGAAAAACTCTACTCGCCGTACTTCGCTGGTCACTCTCATCTTCGTCGGAGCACTCGCCGGGGCGCTCTTTTCTCTTTCGTGCCATCGTTCCAAAACGCCAACCCAGGCCGCAAAACGTTACCGCTTCACCGGCCGGATCGTATCCATTGATCTGCAAAATCAGGCTGCACTCATTGACGGCGACACTGTTCCTGGTTTCATGGAAGCCATGACGATGTCTTACCGAATCAAGCCGCCCTCAATGTTGAGCCAGCTTGCCCCGGGTGATTCCATCTCCGCCGACCTGGTCAATATCGAACACGAAGGCAATGACGATAGCGGCACATCCGACTACTGGCTCGAAAACGTCAAAGTCACCGGCCACGCCACACCTCACGCTGCCGCCGCTGGCGCGCTGCACACTCCCAGCCCAGGAGAAGATGTCCCTGATTTTGCATTTACTAATCAGAACGGCAAGCGCATTTCTCTGCGGCAATACCGCGGAAAGGTTTTGCTCCTTACTTTTATCTACACGCGCTGTCCCTTTCCCGATTTCTGTCCGCGGGTGAGCAACAACTTCGCGGAAATCTATCGCCAGTTCGCCACCAATCCGGCCCTCTCGCGCACTTGTCTTCTGAGCATCAGCTTCGATCCAGAACACGACACCCCCAAGGTTCTTCGGGACTACGCTTTTTCCGTCGCCCATACCCACGATCCAGCACTTTTCAGCCGATGGCAATTTGCCGCTCCCAGCGCCGCGGACCTGCCCCGAGTCGCAGCTTTTTTCGCCCTCACCGTTCAATCTGATAACGGAACCATCACCCACAATCTCAGCACGGCGGTCATTGGTCCCGACGGCAAAATTGTGGAGTGGTATCACGGCGGCGATTGGCAGCCTTCTGATTTGATCAACAACGCAGTTGGAACGGGCGCGACTTCAGCTGGAAGGGGCACGCCTGCAGTCGTGCCACGAACGCGGCCCCATGAAATGCACTTTAGCGCCTGAGCAGTTTTCTCAACGAAGCGCTTCCAATTACGAGGAACTTGATGAAATACCTGTTGCTGATTCTTGCCGTCCTGGGTGTCGTAGCTTCTTCTCTCGCCCTGCGCGAGCATTACCGCACCTACGGCGACTCTCCATGCAGCATCAACGAGCGCTGGGATTGCGGCGTAGTCAATCACAGCCAGTACGCCGCGCTTGCCGGAGTTCCCGTAGCCGCAATTGGCATCGCCGGCTACATTCTGATGGCCGCGCTGGCATTCTTTCGCTCTTATCGCCTGTTGCTCGTTCCCACCTTCGCAGGGCTGGCTTTCTCGCTGTACCTCGCCAACATTGAAGCCCACGTGCTCGGAGTCTGGTGCGTGTACTGCGCCATCTCGCTCGGGATTATCTCTTTAATTTCTCTGCTAACCCTGGGAACCGTAGTCGCGCAGGTGCTTCGCAAGCCCAAATCACCATTTAGTGAGTTTCGGAAATCCTAATGATCAGGCGTCATCCTGACCGTAGCCGCTCTTCAGGCGGAGGGAAGGATCTCCCCCGCACACCTCCATCCGGGCGAGCCGCGTCTGGTCGAGACAGGAATTCAGACATCACGCGCAGTACGTGACAAGTAAGGTGGTTACCTATTTTTTACTTTTCTCGCGCCCAGCGCGTGACTGAAGTCAGGCGAAAATTCAATAAAAATATTCAGCAACGCGCCGTACCCGCCCTGCTCGGCTGCGGCGCGACTACCTTCGGCGAATGCGTTCCGCGGCTTCGGTTTCCAAGCGGTCGAAACCAATCCTCCACCAAACGCACCGCCATACAACGCCAATTGCGGACGCAGGTGCCGCTCACTTCCGTCATAAGTAATAAAATTCCGCAGAATCGCATGCCGCGTCCTCGGCCAGAAACCCTGGCAACGGCACTGATCGTAGCGCGGTTCATATTTCAGCGCCGAATTCCCCAGATAGGCCAGACTGTTGGCCGTGATGAACTGTCCTTCGCGCGACGCGAAACGCTCCATGTATCCGGCCCAGCCGTCATCCCACTGGTAGGGCGCTCCGCGTGCCTGGTCAATTCCCGCTGCGAACATCCGTTTCAAATATGCCCCGGGAGTCGTCAGCGTCTGCTCCAGATAAATCTCTCTCCGCTCGCTCGTCGTCAGCGGAACCAAAGGCCGGCCCTCGCCCACATACGTCCCAGTAAACAGGCCGCTCTCCCAGTCGCGGGCCTTGACCAACGCCTGTTGGCTTATATTTTTTGTGGCCTCCGCCGCTTCCACCGTCATCTCTTTGGTCTTTTCCGCGGCGAACTCCGCCGCGTTGGGCCAGTCAATCTTCGGTGGTTGCTCCGCAGCGGGCGTTTGTTCGGATGGCGACTGTTCTGAAGGAGACTGCCCTGAAGAAGACTGTCCCGATGAAGATTGTCCCGATGAAGACTGTCCCGATGAAGAAGTTTCCGGTTTCGTGGTTGGCTGTTGTGCCGTGCTCTGTGGAGTCGCCGCTTGTTGCGCGAAACCGCCCCGGGAGGCAAATGCCACCGAGCCGAGCAGCAAAAGAATTCGGCAGGGATTGTCCCACTTGGAACGTGCGGTCAACAAGAGCTGTCACCCTCCGCGCTCGCGGCTTAACAAGCTTGCTGCTGGGACTTGGCCCGCTTCCGAAGTACTACTAGACTCTTCTTGGATGCACTTCCTCTACAACCGTGTTGCCGGCCAAAGCGTCGAGCGCCTGGCCGCTCTCAGCGACGGCATCTTCGCGTTCGCCGTGACCCTGCTCGTGCTCGATCTTGGCGTCCCCTCCCACAACGGCATCTACACGGAGCGCGATCTGTGGCACGTTCTCGCCGCTCTTTCTCCTCGTCTGATCATTTTTCTGATGAGTGTCATGACCCTGGGCATCTTCTGGGTTGGCCAACAGACGCAGCTCAACCAGTTCGCCCGCGCCGACCGCAATCTCGTCTGGATTCATCTTGCATTCCTCTGTGCCGTCGCGCTAGTCCCATTTTCCACGGCCCTCTCGCCGAGTTCATTCACTTCCGCACCGCGCTGTTGGTGTATTGGTTCAATATCGTCCTGCTCGGCCTCATCCTTTACTGGAGTTGGGGCTATTCCCCTCGCGCGCACCTGCTCGCTGACGAACTTCCCGAGGGAATTCATGCCGCCGTCGTTCGCCGCATCGTAATCGCGCAATCTTTATACGCCGCCGGCGCGGCCTTGTGCTTTTTCAACACGTATTACAGCATCGCCGCGATTGTTCTGGTGCAGGTAAACTACGCCATCGCCCCACGCTTCTGCTGGGGATTGTTCTCGAAGAAGTCGAGAGAATGATGCGAGGTAGCGTTGATTTCCCTTGGCGTACTGTGGCATATATCCAATCCAGGATGAATCGCGGCGCATTTTTATCGCTCGCCATGCTCTTGTGCCTCCGCCCTGCCAGTTTTGGGGACGATATTCAGGCAAGAGCGGACGCACTGTTTCGACGTGCTCAACAATTGTCTAACATTCGCGCGCCAGGTGCCCCAGCCTTCCGGCTAAAAGCGACATTCTCCACGCGTGGAGAGGGGCTCGAAACTGTACAGGGGACGTATACGGAACTTTGGGTTTCAGAGTCGCAATGGCGTCGCGAGACAGTCGTAGGCGATCTGGCCTACATCGAGATTGGTGGACCGGCCAAGGAGTGGCTACTTTATCCCGAAGAGTTCCCGTTTCCCGCGAGCAGAGTACGTGCCTTGATGCAATTTCTTCCCACGTCTCCGCCGGATCTCACCTTCGACTCAATCGAGGAGCGCGCAACCTCTGACTCCGTCGCCGAATGTTTGCTGAGCAAACCTGTCCCCAAGATCGGCCGATCCGCACTCTGTTTCGACAAGAAAAGTGGGTTCTTGCTGGGGCGGGTTGCGCCTGAACCGCGTCCACGAAATGTGGTTAGTTCTTCTTGCGAATATGGCGCATTCCAGAAGTTTGGCGATTACTTTTTCCCGCGCGAGATGGCCTGTTTTGAGGACCGTCATAAGACCATCTCAGCGACCGTGGTTGAGCTGTCATTTGAGCCAACCGTAAACCCCGAACTTTACACGGAACCCCTCGGGGCGATCGAACTGGACAGATGCGTCGGAAAAACGATTCCTCCGCTCCTGTCCGCCCGTGAAAGTATGTTTCCGCGCTTTGATCCGGATCAGACTGAACCGCTACGATTGTGGCTCGTGATCGACGAGAAAGGCAGGCCCCGGGATCTGAGGGTGCGCCCTGCGGGAAAGAATTATCGCGAAAAGGCGAAGAACGCGCTCCGGGAGTTAACCTTCAAGCCCGGCACGTGTGACGGCAAATCTATATCAATGCCGATGAGTCTCGAAATTGGGCCTCCCCATCAAAAATAGTCAACACTCAGTACTCGCTAACCCCTCTCAAACGCATGCTTCTTCTCCAACTCTTCCACCGCGTCGCGCCGCGTGCTCTCAAATTGCTCCGCATGTCCCAGAAGTCCTGGCGTCGCTTCCGCCCACTCGCCTTCAATTCGCAACAGCCCCTGCGCCGCAACCTGGCGCGCGGCAATCTCCACCAAATGCGCCGGAGTCGTCTGCAAATACTGTGCCTCCGCCGGATCGCCGAGCCACACGCGCGTGCCACCGCCCAACGTCGTCTCCCAATACACTTTGCGCTCAATGAATTCCGCCATCGCATCGTCGGTAGCTTTTCCAAACACCCACTGCTGCCGCTTGAAATCGTAATGCCTGCTGGAAAACGGCACCGGCAACAATTTCCCCGATTTCACAAACTCGATCTGCCGCCGATCCACTTCCTTGCGCAGCGCGTTGATGACTGGCGCTTCCGCGTCCTTCGCCTCCAGTGTCGGCATCACCTCACGCACGGTTTGCGAAAGATTCACAGCCACCGGCGCATGCAGTCCATCCGAACCTTCCAAGCGAATATCCCCATGCAGCACCCAGAAGTCAGCGCCCGAAGTCGACGGATGAAATGGCCAATCCAGACGAATCGTCAGCGGCAATCCTTTCAAAGTCACCCAGATTTTGCGGCCCGCGCCACTCGGCGCTTCTCCCGCAGCCAAGTTGTCTTGTCCCGTAGTCATTCTCTGTGAACCCCTGTGTCCTCTGTGGTTGATTTGCTTTTCGAAGTTGCTGAAGTCAGCTATGAGCTAGGCCAACGAAGAATCCGCCCGCCCGGCGACTCCTACTTCCCATCCAGCGTCGACCGCACCTTCAAAGCCAGGTCGACCTTGGTAAACGGTTTTTGTAACAGATTCACGCCCGGCTCCAAAACTTTGTGCTGCACCACCATATCGTCCGTGTACCCGGTCATGTACACGATTTTAGTCTGCGGACGTTTGCTTAGAATTTTCTCCGCCAACTGCCGCCCGCTCATTCCCGGCATGATCACATCGGTCAACAGCAGACTGATCGGCTCCCGGAAGCGCTCCGCCGTCTCTAGCGCCTGCTCGGCGCTTGCTGCTTCCAGCACGGTGTATCCATATCCTTCCAGAAAAATCCGCGTCAGTTCGCGCAGATCCGGCTCATCTTCCGCAATCAGAATCGTTTCCGAACCACCACCTGCGGTTACGCTGCCAGGCGATTCTTTGCGCTTGCTGCTGCCGCCTTCCGCCGCCGGAAAATAAATTCGAAACTCCGAACCCTGTCCCACCCCGCTCTTCACCTGAATACTGCCGCCGCTCTGCTTCACAATTCCATACACTGTGGCCAACCCAAGCCCGGTGCCCTTGCCCATCGGCTTAGTCGTGAAAAATGGCTCGAAGATGTGCGAGAGCGTTGCCCCATCCATCCCCACCCCGGAATCCGTGACCCGGAGCATGACATATCGTCCCGCCGCGAGCTCCAGATCGCGCGCCTGTTCCATGTCGACTTCCACATTCGAAGTTTCCATCTTTAATTTGCCGCCCTGCGGCATCGCATCGCGCGCATTGACCGCCAAATTCATCAATACCTGCTCCACTTGTCCCGGATCAGCCTGGACTGGCAACAGCGACGAATGCAGGCTCGCGACTAACTCAATATCTTCGCCAATCACGCGCGCCAGCATTTTCTGCACATCCGCGACCACCTCATTCATATCCAAGACTTTCGGTTGCAACACTTGCTTCCGGCTGAAGGCCAAGAGTTGCTGCGTGAGCGACGCCGCCCGGTCGGCCGCGCGGCGAATCTGCTCCAATCCAGTGCGCGCGCTCTCATCTTTCTGCGATGTCGCCAGCAATAACTCCCCGTGTCCCATGATCACGCTCAAAAGATTATTGAAGTCGTGCGCGATGCCGCCCGCCAGCCGTCCAATCGCCTCCAGCTGCTGTGCATTTCGAAGCTGCTCTTCCAGATGAACCCGCTCGGTTACATCGCGGCTAATCCCCCAGGTCCGCACCCAGTGCCCGTCTACGACTACGCCACTCATCGTGTTGCGGAAGATTTTCTTTCGTCCCTGCAAGTCCACTTCATACGACTCTTGATCCGTTGTCTGATATCCCTCCCGGATAAAATTCTCCATGAACTGCCGCGTCCCCGGATCGTTGAGCACCAGAAATTCCGAAAGCGGCTTCCCAATCAACTCCAGCGCCGAAGCCCGGCCATACATCCTGGCCAGCGCATCGTTGCATTCCGCCAGGTAGCCATTCTTCCTGCCCACGATCAACTGCTCTGCAATCGGCAGATCGCACGGAACCGCCGGGTCATACTCCATGCGAAAAATTCCCTCCGAGCTTTGTTCCACAAAACTTCGGTAGCGTTCTTCGCTCTCGCGCAACGCGTCTTCCGCTTTCCGTCGCGCCTCGTCCGCCTTCAGCCCTTCCGAAATGTCCCGCTGGATGCCCCACGTCCGCAACAACTTCCCCCGTTCCACAATTCCGAACATACTTCTCAGAAACACCTTGGGCTGCCCGTGCACATCGAGTTCTTGCGATTCCCGCTCCAGCAGCCGGAATCCGTTGCGAATGTATTCCCGCGTAATTTCCAGATTGCCCGGCTCATCCCCCGGCAGCAGATCGGTCAATCGTTTTCCCAGCAGCTCCGCCGGCGAATTCAGTCCATACATCTGCGCCATGGCTTCATTGCATTCAGCCATGTACGAATGCTGAAAAATCTGTTGTGCCAGTTCGCCTTCGGGAAGGTCGATCGCGAGCGGGGCATCCAGATCCTGCCGGAAAATTCCCTCCGAGCTTTCCGCCACAAACATGCGATAACTTTCTTCGCTGCGCCGCAGCGCTTCGTCCGCCCGTTTCCGCTCCGTAATGTCGATCAACAAGCCGCGCGTCAACCGTTTGCCGGTTTGCGCATCGCGGACAATGACCGCCTCATCCCGCAACCATACTTCGTGCCCGTCCTTCGACCGCATTCGATATTCAACTCTGAAGGGATGGCCTTCCTCCCAGGTGTCCTCCAGCAGCGCGGTCGAATAATCCTCCGGATTCAGGTGATTCCACCAGAAGCTTGGATCGGACAAACAATCCTCGGGACGATAACCCAGAATCGTATTCACCTGCGGGCTGAGATAAAGAAAACGCCCTTGTGCCCCCGCTTCAGCCACATAAGAAATCGCCGGAACCTGCTCCACCAGTTGCCGATATTTCGCCTCCGCCTCAAGCAGCGCCGCCGTCGCCCGTTTCCCGTCCTCGCGAGCGCGAATCGCCGCGATGCCATACGCCAGATTGTTCGCCATCTCGGTGAGCAGTTCTTCCTCAGAGCGTTCAAACGAACCGGCCTGCTCCGAATAGATGGCCAGCACCCCAAACGCCGAACTCGAAAGCCGTAGCGGCAACGCAATCACCGCCGCATATCCACGCTCCAAAGCGGCTTCGCGCCAGGGCGCGAAGGAAGGATCCCGCGCCGTATCCGCCACCACGCGAATCCGGTTCTCCCGAATCGCCGAACCCACCGGCCCGCGGCCCGCAGGCGTATCGGACCACTTCAGTGCAATCGTCTTCAGATATCCTGAGCCAGATCCGGCGTGCGCCATCGGCCGCACAGTTTTTTCTTCGTCCTCTTCCGCGTATGCGATGAATGCCATCTGGTATCCGCCGACGCGCACAATGATGTCGCAAATCTGCTCCAGCAATTCCTGTTCGCTTCCCGCCTGTGCCAGCGCCTGATTGCACGCACTCAGCGCCCGCAACGAACGGTTCAGCCGGTGAAGTTCTTTATTAACGCCAACCACGTTCTCGCTCACAGAGGCCGTAAGGTCCGCAGAAGATTTTGTTACCGAGTCTGGCAGAACAGGGACTGGTCGCGGCGAAGCGGATGCGGAAGAAGATGATGATGATGAAAGGGAAGTTGGCGGCGAAGCAGACGCATCAGAAGATTGCAAAGAGACAGAAAAAGAAGGCGCGGAGGAAGACGAGGCTGAGGAAGACAAGGCAGATGAAGACAAGGACGAAGCCTGGGAATCTCCATTCGCCCCGGAGCGTTCAGAAGCTTCTTTCGCTACCGCCGGCCCCTCAAACTGAGACTTTTCCTGGGTCATGGAAAGCTGCCGACACTGAATTCGGCAGTTCGCAGTAGTGTACAGGTTCCCGCTCGACCTCGGTCCAAAAAACGCGGTCGCACAATAATCAGATTGCTACCTGAATCTTCATTTGCCGGCGTAGTCGCTGTTCTCGTCACCATCACCGGCTACTGACTCTTCATCCGCGCCGCCTCGAACTCGTCGCCCTTCTGCCATCCAATCAAATTCGGCAGACTCGCCGCTTCCCAACCCAGTGCGAATCCGAATCTCGCCATCGCCGAGTCCCCCACAAAATCCATCTCCGGATGATATTCATCGCTGGGCTGGTGATAATGCTTTTCGGTATATTCGCGTTCCTGTTCCACGCCCCACGATTCCGGATGCCCCTTGTACTTCACACCCTCATTAATCGAAAACGCCGGAATGCCCACGCGCGCCAGGCTGAAATGATCCGAGCGATAATAATGTCCCGCCTCGGGTAGCGCATCCGGACGAATCGCCAGCCGAAATTCCTTCGCTGTCGATTGCACTGCCGAATAAAACGTCGTCCGCTCGGCTCCCGATACTTCCACTTCCTCTGGCGCTCCCAGGGGCATCACGTTGTCATAGTTCAAATCCAGCGTAATCTTTCCCGCCGCAATCGGTGGATGCTTCCCCAAATATTCCGAACCCAGCAGCCCCTGCTCCTCCGCGGTGACGGCCGCAAATAGAATCGACCGCCGCGGCCGCTGTGCCGCCGAACCATACGCCCGCGCCAACTCGAGTAAAATTCCGCACCCGGTCGCGTTGTCGTTCGCCCCGTTAAAAATATTGTCCCCCGGCATGTCCGGACGTATGCCGAAATGATCGTAATGCGCCGTATACATCACCGCTTCATCCGCCAACTTGCGGTCGGCCCCCGGCAACATCGCTACTACATTATTCGATTCGAAACTGCGAACTTTGCTCACCATGTGCGCCCGCAACCGCGCTTTCATACTCACCGGATGAAAATCGCGCGACCGCGCATCCACCATCATCTTGTCCAGATCCATCCCCGCCGCCGAGGCCAGCCGCTTTGCCACGTCCAACTGAACCCACGACGCTACTTTCAGCGCCGGCCCTTGCAACTTCAAAAACGACTTTTCCCCCGAATTCGAATTCCTCACCACTTCCCACGGATAGCTCGCCATCTGCGTCTGGTGCACCAGAATCACGCCAACCGCGCCCTTGCGCACCGCCTCTTCATACTTGTAAGTCCAGCGTCCGTAATATGT
This sequence comes from uncultured Acidobacteriaceae bacterium, assembly GCA_963801885.1. GTDB lineage: Bacteria > Acidobacteriota > Terriglobia > Terriglobales > Acidobacteriaceae > Sulfotelmatobacter. The sequence continues at coordinate 312,343 of CAWDGL010000001.1, read as the reverse complement.
GAGCGCCTTGCCCTTGAAAAATTTCGGATCGTCCGACGGCGGCTCATTCACCAGTATCAGCAGAACTTTCCCACGCACATCCATGCCCTTATAGTCGTCCCAGTTGTACTCCGGCGCATCAATTCCATATCCCACAAAAACAATCTCGGCATCCACATCCGATTGCGCCTGCTGCGTGTGGTCGTAGGCGACATACTCATCCAGCGGCTTCAGATTCATTGCCTCGCCCTGCTTCGGCACCAGAGAGAACTGCGTGTCAGCAAGCGTCGTGATTCCCACCAGCGGCACCTTCTGCATGTACGTTCCGTGATCTCCCGCCGGCTTCAATCCATATTCGGCAAACTGCGTGGCGATATATTCCGCTGCAACATCTCCGCCGCGCTGCCCCGTCCCGCGCCCCTCCAGCAAATCGTGCGACAAATAGCGCACATGCCAGCGAATATGATCGGGAGTAATCGACTCTAGCGCCACAAATGCAGGCCCCGGCAGCCTCACCGAAGGCTCATTCTTAGCGCCTTTCGAAGCGCCCGCGGCGCCATCGGCCCACACCGCCACGCCCGCGCACAGAATCACGCCCGCCGAAATAATTTTCAGCATTCCTCGCATAGACAACCCTCTCCCCCAACAAAGCGGCGCGCCAGCAGGGAAGCCTTTTCTAAATTTGTATAGGTCTAGCTGGATTGTAAAGGAGCGGCCCAACGCAGTTGTATGTGATCTATCACGCCAAGGTGCACGGGAGTGCACCCACCAACGGCACATTCCCCCATTCGGATCGGTCCAAACGCCAACTCTACCCTGTGATCCTCAGTGCCCTCTGTGGTTAAATTGTTTCTCATTGCGATGCAACGACCCGCCGACCGGCGGCTAATTCTTAGACCCTCAACCAGCCCGAAAATCCCGCACATCTTCCCCCGGTCTAAACATTACCGCAGGCGCAATCTTCCCCGCCTCCGCCATCCGCCGGTTAATGGCCTCAAAATCCACCTTAACCCAACCCACGCTCGAAACTTCAATCTCCCCATCCTGCGCGATCAAGAAAATCGAAGGAACATTCGTCAGCCCATAAGCATTCGACGCAAGATAAGACCGCGTGTCATCCAGCAGCACCGGAAAAGTAATCCCAAACTCTTTAATAAACGCCGCCGTCTCCTTGGCATCATTCTGCGAAACTCCCACGATCCTGACGCCCTTGGAACCATACGCCTTATACAACCTCTCCAGAAACGGCAGCGCATACTGGCAAGTCGGGCACGACACTTTAAAGAACGCCAGCACCACGGCCCCGCGCGCCAAGTCGTCGCCCAGAACAAACCTCTCCCCATCCAAACTCTTCAACTCAAATTCTGGAGCCTTCGCTCCACAAGCCAATGCCGCCATCAATCCTCCTCAAGATTCTTCCCGCGGAACGTTCGCCTGCGATTTGAGTTCGCAGCCGTATCCTCTTAGATGACACGAAGGACCCATAGGATGGGAAATGCTGAACGATACCTGGCCCGAATGTTCCAGTCGGGACCTATTCTGCCGGATCCATCATTCCCCGCCGCCTTGCGCTTTCGCGTAGCGTTCATTCAGCGTTGCACCAATCTCTCGCAGAAACTGTCCCGTCACCATCTCCGACGCGATCGCACGCTTCCCATCCTCAAACTCCGTTACCGAAGGTTTGTAGGGCAGGTTCGCCCGCGTTAAAAAGGCATACATATCCCGCCGCGATTCCAGATAACGGTCCATGCTCAGATTGAACATCTGCTGCAGCGCATAAACTTGTGAATAGCGTCGTACCTCGTCATATTCCATATGCCCAATCGCACCAGTCGAAAATGCCGTATTCCACGAAGAGTCGCTCAAACGGGCGACGCTCCACACCAGACGCTGCTCCGGCTTTGCGGTCGATCCCTTTTCTTCTGCGCTCACTACCTTCAGCAAATTCTCCAGCTGATCTTCCTCTCTGGGCAGAGAATTCATCTCCTTCTCGATAGCTTGCTGGTTGTCATGAATCTCCTGCGCAATGTTTTCCCGCGCCTCCCGCACCAGATGACGGTTGTGCATCCATTCGACCGACGCTTCCAGGCTCAACGCGATCAGCAGGCCAATCGTGATCGCCAGCAAATGCACCATGAACTCTTTAACGGAATGAATCGCCCCATGAGGTGGATGCACCTCCACGTGTACGCTCCTGTTCAAAAGACTCGGACGGGAAATTCTAACTGACCCGAACAAACATCCCTTCGGCCTCGGCCAACTCTTACTTCAACTTACCCGGTCGTCTACTTCAACAGCCCGGCCTTACGCAGGATCTTTCGCGTGAGCCCAGTCATCGCCACCATTTCCAGTCGCCGCAAAGCGATCCATTTTCCCTTATCTGTAGCTAGCGCCGCCGCGCGCCACACCCCCACCGAATAATCCGTCACCGTAATCGAATGCCGAACGGTAAAATAATGCCCCGGAAGTTTCATGCTTCTTCCGTTCTTCCCAGCGACATTCCGAGCCGTCCTCTTGTCATTCCGAGCGGAGCGAGGAATCTCGGTCTCGCCTCCCTCCCCGCACTCCGGCAACTCCCACATTCCAGCCATCAGTCGCGCATCCCGCGCCCGCCTCACCAGAAACACAGCATCATCGCGATAATCCAGCGCGTAATGAATCTCCCCCTTCTTCTGCCGCACACTCTTCACCGCTCCAGTCAACTCGCCGCGCGTAGCGCACAACTCGACGACCGGACAAGTCACACATGCTGGCGCCCGCGGCGTGCACACAGTCGCACCCAACTCCATCATTGCCTGATTAAAATCCCCCGGACGCTCGCGATCCAGCAACTCCTCAGCCGCAATCCAAAGCTCCGCACTCGTCATAGCCCGCCCTGAAATCCGCTGCAGCACCCGTTCCACATTCCCGTCCACCACCGCCACGCGCTCGCCAAAAGCAATGCTGGCAATCGCCGCCGCCGTGTACCGCCCCACTCCGGGCAACTCCCGCAACTCTTCTGCGCTCCCCGGAAACGCGCCACGCGATGCGATCACCTTCGCCGCTGCATGCATCATCCGTGCCCGTCGGTAATATCCCAACCCACTCCACGCTGCCAGCACCGAAGCTTCCCGCGCCCGCGCCAACTTCTCCACCGTCGGAAACCGCCGTAAGAATTCGTGATAATGCGCAATCACCGCCGCCACCCGCGTCTGCTGCAACATAATCTCCGACACCCACACCCGATACGGATCGCAACTCTCCCGCCACGGCAAAGCGCGCGCATGCCACCTATACCACGCCAAAAGAAGTTTTCGGAAATGTTCCGGTGATGTGGTCATAAAATGTGGAGACAGCCGCCCCCGCTGTCCGTCGAGCGCAGCTCGACGCCTTTGACTTGAGTGGTTACCCGAAATGTTCCCTCTCTGCCCACAAGCTCGCCTCGAACTTCCATTGACCCCATCCCCAACTCACGAAATAATAGTCCAGCCTGGCATCCGCAACCCAGCGTGAACCCATTCACGCCACTACATCGCGAGGGACACCATGACCGACTTCAACCGCAAGGTCGAAGAAGCCTCGGCGCGCGTCAGCCAAACCATCGGCAACGCCGCCGAACATTTGGAAAAAGAGATTCCCGAATTCATCAAATATCTCAACGACGAGGTTGTCCCCGCCGTCCGCACTCACTCCACCAAAGCTCTGCGCGTGGCCTCCAAAAAACTCACCGAGTTCGCCGACTACATGGAAAAGCACCCGCACCCGCCCAAGTAACCAGGCTGATGCGAACCGCAGCCATGCCACGTCGCGCCCCGGTCATCCCCGTTGCCATGTTATTTTTTATTCTGATCGCGATTCTTTTCCTCAGCGCCTGCGGCCAACCCAAAGCCGCCCGCGTCGATGTCCCACCACCCCCACCGCCCATAAATACAAACGCCTCGGCTGAACCGTCAGCCAATCTGCCAAACTCCAGAACCATCCCGAATCCCCAGCCCGAAGCCTCAACTGACCTGGCGGAGCCAGCCCTACCGCTCCATGCCCATGCCCTGTTGACCGAAACCGGCTTCGCCAGCTGGTACGGCCCTCCCTACCACAATCGCCGCGGCTCCAATGGCGAGGTCTACAACATGCACGCCATGACCGCCGCTCATCGAACGTATCCCCTCGGCTCCATCGTCCGCGTCACCAACCTGAAGACCGGACACACTGCCCTGGTCCGCATCACTGACCGCGGTCCCTTCATTCCCGGACGCATCCTCGATCTCTCGCTCGCCGCCGCCAAAAAAATCGACGTCTACCAGCCCGGCGTTGCCGAAGTGAGGGTCGAGTTAATGCAATCCGGCGCATCCCAGGATTCACCCGGAAAATGGGCCGTGCAAATTGGCGGATTCCCCCACGAAAACGCCGCCACCAAACTAGCCGACCACCTCACTCGCCGCTACCACACCGCCAAAGTTCAAACCTTCCCCAGCCCCGCCGGCGACTGGTGGATCCGCATCCGCGTCCTCGACGACGACCACATCCGCGCACAAAAACTAGCCGCCGAAACCCAAACCCCAGAAGGCGCAGTCTTCCTGGTCCGTTTGGATTAGTCCGCCTCGACTAAGCGGGTGTGGCGCGGGCGCCCGCCCCGCGTGCAGAAAACAACGGAGAAGTTACATCCGCAAATCCGCATCCAGCAGCCCTTGCAGACGCCCCATCCTCCAGCGTAGTTCGCGAGGTGCACGGTCTTTGGTCCTAATAATCTGCACCTCTCGTTGCCAAGCCACGCAAGTTCTTCCTCGCAATGCTTCGGCACGAGTACAATTCCCCGTATTCGGAAGGCATATTCGAAAGGAAGACGATATGAACTGGGCGCGGCTCGCCGCGATCATTCTCGGAGCGGGCATCGTCTCCTCGCTCACCGACTGGTTCTTCGCGGGCGATTGGATTCATCGACGCTACTCGTATCCCGAAATCTGGCGGCAGGGCAATGAAGGTCGAGCGATTGCCCTTACCAGTCCGTTACCATTTCTGACCTGCGGGGTTTTTGCCGGCGTCGCCGCCCGCCTCGGTCTTCATTCTGCGGGTGCATTCAAGCTAGCGGTTGCGGTATGGCTGATGGGCCCGTTGCCGCTGATCCTCACCAACGCCGCATTCATGAAGCTGCATCGCGTTTTTGTGCTCTCCTATGCGATCGGCTGGTTGATAAAGCTGATGATCGTCGCTTTTGCGGTTGGCTGGTTCCTTCATTGATTTCGGTCAATGAGCGCTGATCACGAGGATTGCTGCAAAACCGCTAGCGGATTGAGATTACTTCGAGACAACTCTGATATGTTATCGTTTCCGCCAAGTGAACCGGCCCCGGTGAAATAGATATGACCGATCCCAACTGCCTCTTCTGCCGCATCATCGCAGGGGAAATTCCCGCCAAAAAAATCCACGAGGACGACCACGTCTTCGCCTTCGAAGACATCAACCCGCAAGCCCCCACCCACGTCCTCATCATCCCCAAGAAACATTTCGCCGGATTAAAAGAAGCCCAGGCAGAAGACGCCGAAATCATCGGCCGCTGCCATCTCGCCGCCGCCCAAATCGCCCGCCAGCGCAAAATCGAACACGGATACCGCACCGTCCTCAACGTCGGCCCCGGCGCCGGCCAATCCGTCTTCCACCTGCACGTCCACCTCCTAGGCGGCCGCCCCCTGACCTGGCCCCCGGGATAGTGCCCAAATATAAAACCGTGTTATGCAGAGTGAAGCGTGAGAATCGCGAAGCGGTTCCCACGCGAAGTCGAAGCATCCCTGCCGCCATGGGAAACGCCGAGGTCCATCTGAACCTGCGAATATCACCGGCGAGCCGCCCGCGAACTCAAGCCGACAATCCAACCCGCCGCGCCAAGTTCCGGAAACGATTGTCACCCCGCAAAACCGCCAGCCGATGATCTTGCATCAGGAACGGTACCTGGCTCTCACGCTCCGCGTACGATTTTTCCAGATACCGGAATGCGCGATCCGAATCCCCCAGTCCCGCGAACAGAACCGCCATGTCCCAGGCAGCCACGTAATGCTGCTTCGAAATCCGCTCCAGCTTTGCGGCAATCGTGCGCGCCTCAGCCCGCCTGCCCGCCACCGCATAGGCATGACCCAGTGAGGCCAAAGTCGGCGGATTCTCATGCGAAAGCTCGACTGACTTTTGCCACTCCACAATGGCCAACCGGAAGTTGTTCTGCTGCTCGTAAATAGCTGCCAGCATCTCATGTGCCGGAACGAAGTTGGCATTGAGTTCCAACATCCGCTGGCATAATGCAGTCGCCTGATCGAACTGCTTCAAATCACGATACCGTCCTGCCAGAGTCGTACTGACCGGCAGCGCCAGCGGATCCAACTGCTGGGCTTTTTGCGCTTCCTGCAGCGCTTCCGGCAAACGCCCCATCGCCCGCAAATAATAGCTGTACCACTGGTGCGCGGTGACATATCCCGGATTCAGTTCAATCGCCCGCTGAAACTCGTGCTCCGAATTCTTCCAGTTCCATTCGTAGTAGAACGCAATCATCCCCATCGCCGCATGGGCCTCGGCCGACTCCGGGTCAAGTTGCAGCGCCTTCGTCGCCGCCTCCCGCGCCTTTGCCCGGGCCACATTCGCTGGCAATTCGTCGGATCCCATTAGCAAATAACTCCCCGCCAGCCCTGCATAGCCAGCCGCAAATGTCGGATCCTTGGCAATCGCTTCCTGAAAAAATTCAATGCTCTTGTTAAGTCCCGCTTCCGAACGCTGGTTGCGAAAATAATGACCCTTCAGATAAGCCTCAAAAGCTTCCGGCTGAACCGTCCGGGTCGAGGCGTGGGCGTGACCGTCCCGCTCTGCCGTCTGGGCTTCCACTTCGCCTGCAATGTCATGCGCAACCGTGCTCTCCAGCATCAACACGTCTTTAAACTCGCGGTTATAACCGCGCGCCCAAAGATGCTGATCGTTGGCCGCGTCAATTAACTGCACCCGAATTCTCACTCGGTTCGCCACCCGCTCCACCGTGCCTTCGATCACAGCAGACACTCCAAGTTCGCGCGCGATTTGCGGAACGGCTTTATTCCCGTCCTTGTATTGCATGATCGATGTCCGGGAAATTACGCGCAGACCGCCGAACTGAGCCAGATCGGTGATGAGCTCGTCCGTAATTCCATCGGCAAAATACTCTTGTTCGGGGTCGGTCGAAAGATTCTGCAGCGGCAACACAGCAATGGAGTCGTAGCGCTTCGCCCTGGCGGACGCATTCGCCGACCCACTCGATGCGCCGGCACTCCACTGCATCCGCCTTTTTGCGAACCCACCAAAAAGAAATGCGCCCAGAATTACGACCACACCGAAAGACAGCGTCAACAGTCTCCACAGCGGTCGTGAATAGTAAGACTGAACGGAGTGCGGCCGTTCTTCCAAAGGCGCCAAAGATACGGAGGGAGAAGCGGCCGCCGCAGAAACCGCCGCAGCCGCCTCGGGGGCTGGCGCGGCTGAAGTTTCACTCTGCTCCGGTAAAGTTTCCACAGGAGCGATAAAGCGATATCCCAGGCGCGGTATCGTCTCTACATATCGAGGCTGATCGGCGGAATCGCAAAGCACCTGACGAAGTTTCTTGACCGAAGTGTTCAGCCCGTGTTCAAAATCCACGAAGGTATCGGCTGGCCAAAGCTTCACTTTGATTTCTTCGCGCGACACAATACTGCCCGCGCGGCTCAAAAGCACTTCCAGGATCAGATAAGGCTGACCACGGAGTTTTACTTTGGTCCCGTGCTTGAAAAGTTCATGCGCACCTGTGCGCAGCTCGAACGGACCGAAACGGTAAGTCTTTCCGCGCCCCATATTTCCCCGCCGCACTAGGGCTCCCACATCGTGCGCGGAATTTTACCATCGCGGCCATCGTCGGGTGTGCCAAAAAAACAGATTGTATCGATTAATCTTCCGGCATCGCCTGCTTTCGCGGCCGGTTGCCTGCCGACCATCCAAAGATAACCATCGCCTTTTCAGTAAGTTGACAGCTCACCCTCGACTCACCAACGTTTCACCTTCGGCGCATTGCCTTTCGCCATCGTTTGCGAGAAAGTCATGCCCGTTCCAAAGACAACAAACCAACACGGAACCAGGCTCCAGGGGCATCGAAAAAAAGATCACAAAAAATGCCGACAATCATGAAACGCTCGGCGGTAAGTTTCACACAATTACAGCGAGAAGGTTTGAATACGCTTCCCCCTAGAAACTGGAGTACGCGGTATGTCTTTTATCGTGAAGTTAATTATTGGCGGATGGTTGTCGACGTTCGCCATCATCGGAGTCTGTGCCCTTAACCAATCAGGCAAGCTTCTCAAGTTTCGCAACCGTCTCGCGTCGTGGATCGAAGTTCGGGAGGCTTCATCTACCCTCGAGCGTGAAGTCGGCCTTGCACCGGACGGCGAGAGCGCAGCCTGACGGTCGCAGCCTCGGGGCTGCCAGCAGTTTTGCCAAATTCCGATTTGCCGAATTTCCGGGCAAGTCAAGTTCCTGGGTGGTCATTGCTTGGGACGGCGAAGTGCCGGAGGGAGAATCGTTCTGGGAGGGACGGTTCTCCCATCGCCAGCCAATTGATCATTCCAATCCGAGTGGCGAAGTACCGGAGGGAGAATCGTTCGGGGGGACGGTTCTCCCATCGCCAGCCAGGCGAACAGTTCAACCCCGGTGTGAGCGTTTATCTAGATATTAATCGCGAGGAAAAATGCCGTTTCAAGCGATCAATCTAAGACTGAAACATGACCACGTTCGCCGGCATTTCGATCGCCAGGTGGCAGCCATCCTCATCTCCCGGACCGATCTAACCCACGCTCAAATCGCGCTCGAATTCGGCATCGGTGAGAAAGTCGTTCGCCGGGTGATGAAACAATTCAGCATCGCCGCTCGCAAGCGCGGCCCCAAACCAGGCACTCTAAAGCTAAGTAGCCGAAAATTAAACAGCTCAAAATTAGAATGGAACGACAACTCGCAGAGAGAGAATCGGTCAGCCGCGTAAAAAACTTCGCCTAAATAACTGCTCACCCTGTTGCGAAGTTTTTTTGTCATGCTGAGCGAAGAGGTGAGAAGCGCAAAGCGATTCGCACCGCGCAGTCGAAGCATCCCTACCGCCCCACAAATCCCGATGGAATAGAGTCTCTCTGTTTCGGCAAGCCCTGGTAGAGTTTGATTCCGCAGCCCAGGGGCTGTAGAGCATCCGAGCGTCCTACTGTACCGTCGGCTCTACATCCTCCGGCGCGCCATGCCGCCGCAGCAACTGTGGCAAATTTTGCGAGAACGCCGACCGCGGCAACACCATGTCGCAGCCCACTTCGTGCGCCTTCTGCTTTAAGTCTCCCTGCACGTGCGACAGGAATCCGATAATCGACGTGCCTTTCTTCAGCTTGCTCTTCAGCTTGGGAATCAGCGTGAGCGGTTTCACGCTCGCCAGGTTCAAGTCGAAAATAATGAGCGACGGTTTCTCTTCCCCGTTCTGCTGCATCTTTTCCATGAGATCCTTGTCCGTTTTCACGAACTCAACTTTCACATTGAGCTTGCGCGCTGTCTCCTGAATCTTCGCCATAAAAAACAAATCTTCAATGAAGGCAAAGATGCGTGAGGTCGCGTCTCCATTCACCGGCAACGGTTCCGGCTCCGGCTGCGGATATTGCGCCGCAAATCCCGGCCTTTGCCGTCCTCCGCCCCTGTGGCCGTTGTTGTTGCCGCCAGCCAGCGCTGCTCGATAGCTGTGATCCATCGGCGCCGTATAGATGCCGTCTTTATTCTCCCGGCTCAATCCCTGTCCCGGCTTCTGCCCGCGCTGATTGTGGGGACGGCGTCCGCGCCGCCTTCTTCTTCCCCCTCCTCCACCACCGGAGGGTCTTCCTGGTCCAGCGTTCATAGTCCTCTCAAGCTCTTTCGCAGATTTGATGATTTTTACAGATCCTAAAGTTCTTGCAGACTTGCAGATCCCAAAGTTCTCGTTGAGGGTCGCAGCAGCCCCAAAACAAACTTGTCATGCTGAGCGAAGCGGAAGAATCGCGAAGCGATTCTCAGCCCAGCAGCATCCCTGCCTCTACCACGAATCCCGCCCCAACTCCGCCCGCGGGACAAAGCTCTTCACCCACGAAGCCCAAATACAGCTCCGCCATTTTCCAGCATTGATAGCCACGCACCTGCGGATGGCAATTAGACAAACCAGGGGAGCGATCCCCAACTCCTGAAAACTACGATTCGGCGTATGAAAACTTTACTTATTTCGATCGATTTCGTTTATCGGATCCGTTAAAGGCGCCGCCTCGAATCGGCTGGCGCGGAAGGCCTGCGCGGGAACGAGGCCTAAATGAGAACGTCTTTATGGTACTCGTCCTTGCCCAACCGCGCAAGGCCCATCCCACCCGTCTTTTGCACAGGAGGACATGGGCCCCCAGTTTCAATCAATCCCAAATCCAAAAGCCCGAAGTCCGAAGTCCGAAGCCCGAAGCCCGAAGCCCGAAAGCCTCGCTCCTCAGTGCCCCTCTGTGTCCTCTGTGGTTAAGATTTTGTTCTATGCAATCAGCCCGCAGCCGGAAGCCGCCTTCACTCCCCCGTAGAAACCTGCCGCGCCCACTGCTGCGCCAGCCAATATTCCGCCGCCACTTCTTCCGAATCCAGCCGCAAACTCGCGCACAACTCCGCCGCCGCTTCCCACTCCCCACTCTCATGCGCCAGCATCAGCTGAAACACTCCCCGCAACGTACTCGGCTGTCCGAGCAGCGTCGCCTTGGTCGCATGATCCAGCGGAATCTTCTCCAGCACCTGCTCCATCGGCGTTTCCAGCATGGCATCGATCAATGACAACAATCCCAGCAGAAATAAATCCGAATCCCCATGCCGCACTCGTGGCGCCAGCAACTCCCCAAACCGCCCCCGCACCAGCGCCGCCAGCATCAAATCGCTCGTCTTCCCCTGCCCCGCGCTCACCGCCGCCACCAGCCGCACCCAGCGTCGGATGTCCCGCTCCCCCAGTATCGACAGCGCATGCTTCACCGAATGAATCTCGCTCTGAAAGCCGAAAATCGCCGAATTCAAATAGCGCAGCAGCCGGTAACACACCGACGCTTCCGCCTTCACCAGCTTTTCCAATTCCGCCAAATCCAGATCCGGCCGCGACACTTCCTGCAGCATGCGCAAATAATTCATCTGGTTCGCCGGCATGTCGTGGGTGTGAATCATCTCCGGACGCCGAAAAAAATATCCCTGAAAATAGACGAACCCCTGCTCCCGCGCCCGCACAAACTCCGCCCGCGTCTCGATTTTTTCCGCCAGCATCCGGCAGTTCCCCTGGCCAAATTTCTTGAGCAATGCCGCCTGCTGCGCCTCCGTCGTCAGCTTCATTTCCACCTTGATGATGTCCGCCAGCTCCGCCAGCCCCTCCCGCGGATCGTCCGCCACATAATCGTCCAGCGCAATCGTATAACCCGCCTCTTTCAAATTCCGGCACGCCTTCACCACATCCGGATCCGCCGACACCGATTCCAAAACTTCCACCACCGTTGACGTCGACGGCAACAGAGTTACCAGTCCCTTGATCAGCGTGTCCCGCGTGCAATTCACAAACGCCCGCCGCCCATCGCACAGCACATCCAGCCCCACCAGCAACGACCGGTCCAGCGTTGCCCGCGAAGCCTCATCCCGGTCTCCACTCTGAAACGCATTTTCCAGCCCATTGCGGAACAGCAATTCATATCCAAATACTTTTTCGTCGCGATCCACGATCGGCTGCCGCGCCACATATCGAATCGGCGCGATGTCCGTCACCCGCGCCGGTGCCGCAGCCTGTCCCGCGCCATGCCCCGCACCCGAACCGCTTCGCGAACCACGCCTCGCAGAAAGATTGCTCACATCATCCCTATCGGCACCCAACCAGAAAACCTGATTTGAGGGAAGACAAACTCGCCGGTATGCTCAAGAAAATGAATGTGAAGAAAAGAAATAAGAAGGGAACTGAATCAGAAGAGAATCCGAAACGAACGGCAGGAAGAACCCGAAAAAGAATAAGAACCCACTCAGACAAAGGAAAATTTCCCGAAAGATCCCCGACGTCAGCCGCGAAGCGGCGAAAGAATGCAGCCCACAGCGCAAGCTGTGGGTACAGAATCAGAAATTCAAGACCAGCCCCGGAGGGGCGAAAGAAACAACATCCAAGTCGGGGTGCCCCGTTTCTCGCGTCTTTTGCGAGAAGTGGGGATTTTGACTCACACCCTCTGCACTCCACCCAACCCCGAAAGCGCGCCAACAATTTTTGACGACCACCCCGCCAACTCTTCCTCGCGCAAAGTTCTCTCCGCCGACTGAAACCTCACCCGCAACAGCACCGAATATTTTCCGGGCCCAATCGATCCGCCCCGAAAAATCTCCACCGGCCGAAACTCCCGCAACTCGGGGATGACGAGTTCAGCCACGCCCTTCCGCATCTCGATGAACGTAACGTCGTCAGGGAAGATAAACGAAAAATCCCGCTCGACCGCCGGATATTTCCCCAGCGGACGAAACTTCCTCCGCCGCAGCCCGAGTTCATACAGCGCCTCCAAATCAAACTCCGCAAGAAAAACATCGTGCCGCAGCTTTCGCGCCTCCGCCACTTCCGGATGAATCTGCCCAAACTGCGCCACCACGATGGCATCCATCACGGCCGCGCCGACCGCCCCGGATGAAAATAATCGGCTGCCTTCCGGTCATAACTCGCATAACCCCAGCCGAACGCCGCAAGCAAATTCTCCACGTCGCCTTTGAATCCACGAAACATTTCCGCAGCCGCCGCACGCTCATCCTTGCTCACGTCAAGCGCGCCACCTACAGGCAACGCATTCCGCACCGCCGCCGCCGTCGCGCCCAAACACGCCCGTCGCGGTTCCACATCGCTTCCGACCCTCGGCCACGCCATACACGCTGCCCATCTCAAACAACCGCGCCTCGGCCACATCGCGATTCAAATTCCACGCCAGCATGTCGAGCATCCCCGGCGCCAGCGAAGTCCGCATCACCGACGCCTCTTCACTCAGCGGATTCTCCAACTCCAGCACGCGAGTTGGTTGGCAAGCTCCCGAGTCTCGCTCCCGCTGCGATCGGGAAGGGCCCGACTTTAGTCGGGCCATATCCGCCGCACCGCGCGCGGCTTCAGCCGCTGAGGGCCCGCTTTGAAGGGGCCCGGCTTGAGCCCCCGACGCAAATCCAGACTCAAACCGCTCCGCATCCGCATGCGAAATAAATGTCAACGACATCGCCTCGTCATATCCCAACGCCAGCGCCCGCTCGCGGAAAGCCGCGTCCATGGCCGCGTGCGGCAACTCCACCACCGCGCCGCTGTAAGCCGGCAGCGTATTCTCAAACTTGTCATAGCCATGCAGCCGCGCAATTTCTTCAATCACATCGATCGCGCGCTCCACATCCAATCGCCAGCTGGGAATATGCACGCGAAACTGAGCCTGATCCTGCCCCTCGGGAATCAGCGTGAATCCCAGCCGCTTTAGCAGCTGAAAAATCTCACCCGAATCCAGTCCCTCGCCCAAAATCCGCCGCACCTCACTCAACCGCAACACCACCGGCGCCAAATCCATCGGACGCGACACCACATCCACCACATCGCCCACCAACTCGCCGCCGCCCGATTCCAAAATCATTCCCGCAACCAAATCGCACGACAGCACCGTCGATTCAAAATCCGCTCCACGCTCAAACCGGTGCGAGGCATCGGTATGAATCCCATGCCGCCGCGACATCCGCCGCACAATCCCCGGGTCCCACCAGGCCGACTCGATCACAATGTTCCGCGTCTTCTCGGTGATCATCGTGTCGTACCCGCCCATCACTCCCGCCAGCCCCACCGGTTTCCGCGCGTCGCAAACCACCAGATCTTCAGGCGTCAACTTGCGCACCATGCCATCCAAAGTCCGCAGCGTCTCGCCATCCCGCGCCTTCCGCACCACAATCCGCCCGCCCTCGAGCAAATCCATATCGAACACATGCGTAGGCTTCCCCATCTCCCAAAGAACATAATTGGTAGCATCCACAGCATTAGAAATTGCCCGCTGATCAAGCAGTCCCAAGCGATGCACAATCTTCTGAGGCGAAGGTTGAATGCGCGTCCCCCGAATCACCCGCGCCGAAAATCGAGGACAAAGCCCCGGCTCCTCCACGATGATCGGAAAGGAATTTTCGTTCAACGAGGCGGCCTGCGCCGCCGTGGAAGAGCGGCCCTTTAGGGCCGCGTTAGCGTCCTGAGAATTAGCCGCGGCTTTAGCCGCTGAGGCTGACGGCTGAAAGTTGAGAGCTGACAGCGCCTTAAGCGGCGCCCCATACACCGCCGCCGCCTCCCGCGCCACCCCATAATGATTCATCGCATCCGGACGATTCGTCCCGATCTCCATCTCAAAAACGACGTCCGCGCCCGCCCCGCTGATCCCCTCGACCGAAATCCCGACATTGGTCAAGTCCTCAGCCAGCCGCCGGTCATCGACCGCCAGCTCAACAAAGTCGCGAATCCAATCCGCAGAAAGTTTCATTTAGTAGCGCCAGCGTCCCGCTGGCCCGGTACTCAAAAAAGCTCTGTCATCCTGAGGCGCGTTCTTCGCGCCGAAGGACCCCTTACTACAGCCGCCAAAACCGGCACATCAAGGAGTTCTCACGATGCCCTCGCCAACTCGATAAGATTCAAGCTAGAAGCTAAGAGCTAATAGCTCCTTCACCCAAACTGCCCCAAAAACCGCACATCCCCCTGAAAGAACAACTGAATATCATCCACCCCATATTTCAACAAGCGCCAGCCGGTCCACGCCCATGCCAAACGCAAATCCAGAAACCTTCCTCGGGTCATATCCATTGTCTTTCACAAACTCAAACACATTCGGATCCACCATCCCGCACCCGAGAACTTCAATCCATCCCGTCTGCTTGCAAGGACGGCAAGGCTCCGCCCCGCGCCTGCCGCTCCCGCCGCAAATAAAACAGGTCACATAAAGTTCCGCGCTCGGCTCAGTAAACGGAAAAAATGAAGGCCGGAAATGCGTCTTCACCGACGAGCCAAACAGGGCCTTCATCGCGTGATCGAGCGTCCCCTTCAAATCGCCGAAAGTAATGTTGGTATCGACCGCCAGCCCTTCAATCTGATGAAACATCGGCGAGTGGCTCGCATCCGGAGGATCGTTGCGATGCACAGTCCCCGGAATCACAATCCGCAGCGGCGGCCGCATCTTCTCCATCGTGCGAATCTGCACCGGCGACGTATGCGTGCGCAACAACAACCGCTCCCGCTGCGGCTTCGCCTGTTGTCCCGCAATAAATAAAGTGTCCTGCGTATCCCGCGCCGGATGATTCGGCGGAAAATTTAGCGCCTCAAAGTTGTAATAATCCGTCTCGACAACAGGTCCCTCAGCCACGGAATAACCAAGCCGCTGAAACACCGAAACAATCTCCCGCCAAGTCCGCATCACCGGATGCTCGGCCCCAATCGCCCGGCGAACCCCAGGAAGTGAAATGTCGACAGACTCCGACGCCAATGAGTCCGTGGCCGCCCCGGCAACGTGCGCACCCTCCACCAGTTCCGTAATCCGCGCCTTCAATTCATTCACGCGAATTCCGGCCTCGCGCTTCGCCTCTTTCGGAGCGCCCTTCAACCACAAATCATTAATCTGTGTAAGAATCCCATTCTTCCGCGCCATCCAGCGATCGCGAAACAATTTCAGCTCCGCCTCACTGCAAACCGAAGCAGCCTCGTTCGCACACGCAGCAAGGCATGCAGCGGCGGCGCTTTCCAGCGCCGCCGCCGAATAATCCGTAAGTTTGGGAACGCTGTAGGCCACGATGATCCAACGATCGGAAACACTCACTCCGGCTAAGAAGACGCGTCATCACGAAAAACGACTTGTCATCACGAAAAAGACCTTGTCATCCCGAGCAACGCGAGGGACCTTGGTTCTTGCCGTGCGTCGTCAGAAACCCAGATTCCTCGCTCGCTCTCGCCGCTTTGCGCGGCTGCGAGCGGCTCGGAATGACAATAGAATGACCACAACCAGGTACTACCGCCGGGTGCCCCATGTCTCGCTGTTTTTGCGAGACATGGGGACTTGAACTCGCTTTGTCGAAGACCGTACTCGCGCAAGGATGAGTCAGGCCTAAAGCCAGAAGCCCGCTCTACGCCGCCCCTTCGATCGCGCCCTTAGCCTGGGTAGCCAGATTCGCAAACCCCGCCGGATCCTTCACCGCCAGATCCGCCAGAATCTTGCGATCCAGTTCAATCCCCGCAACCTTCAGCCCATGAATGAACTGGTTATAACTCATCCCATTCAGCTTGGCGGCCGCGCCAATGCGCACGATCCAAAGTGAGCGATACTGCCGCTTGCGCTGCTTGCGTCCCGAATAGGCAAACTTCAGCCCGCGCTCGACCGCTTCTTTTGCCGAACGGTAAAGTTTCGATTTAGTGAGGAAGTAGCCGCTCGCGCGGTCAAGTATCTTCTTGCGTTTCGCGCGGCGTTTGGTTCCGCGTTTTACACGAGGCATGGTTGTTCTCCTTTTTTATTTCGATTACGGCGGCTGGAGGTAAGGACGATCGCCGAGCGGCAATCTCTGACCTCTTCACACACCCCGCGGACTTGTCCGCGAGGGACTAGGGGCCAGGGACCAGGGGCCAGAAACCTCAAAGGTCTAGCCCCTAATCCCTAACCCCTGCTCCCCTTTATTGGTACGGAATCATGCGCTTCACTTTGCGCTTATCCCCGTCGCTCACGAGCGCCGGAGATCCCAGATTCCGTTTCCGTTTTTTGCTCTTCGACGTAAGAATGTGGCGCAGGTGCGACCGCCCCCGCTTCACCTTCCCCGTCCCGGTTAACTTGAAGCGCTTGGCAGCGCCCTTGTGCGTTTTCAATTTCGGCATAAGTCCTCAAAAACAGCCGTCAACTCTCAGCTGTCAGTTTCAAATTCATTCTCGCAGATGTCAGATGACCGCTCAGGCGAGACCCGTCATTCCAAACGTCAGAACCAACTTCCAGCAGATCGGGACAAACTTCCAAAAAGCTTGTCATTCCGAGCGGTTCGCAGCCGCGAAGCGGCGAGAACGTGTCGAGGAACCTGCTTTCCCTACGACGCCGGCTTGGCGACCTGCGCTGCAGGCGCGCTGGGCGCGCTCTGCGCCGCAGCTTTATGTTTCTCTTCCCGCTGCTTTTCTTTCTCCCGCTCCTTTTCCGTCTTCTTAGGCGCCAATATCGCATGAAGAGTATTTCCTTCTTGGCGGGGGCGGAATTCTACGATGCTGTGCGGTTCTACGTCTTTTATCAGGCGCTCTAAAATCTGGCGGCCCAGGCCGGTTCGGGTCATTTCGCGTCCGCGGAAAAAGATGGTGGCTTTTACTTTGTCGCCTTCATCGAGAAAACGCAGCACGTGATTTTTTTTCGTTTCGTAATCGTGGTCGTCTACGTTGATGCGGAACTTGACCTCTTTTACGGTGATGGTCTTCTGATGTTTCTTGGCTTCGCGCTCTTTCTTTTCCTGCTGGTAGAGATACTTCCCGTAGTCCATGATGCGGCACACGGGAGGCTGCGCGGTGGGCGAAATCTCAACCAAGTCCAGATTTTTTTCGCGGGCTTTTTTTATCGCTTCGTAAGGCGGCATGATGCCAAGCTGCTGGCCTTCGTCATCAATCACGCGGATTTCGCGCGCCCGGATGCGATCATTGGTGCGGATAAAACGTTTATCGATACAATCCTCCGTACTCTAAACGACTGAGAATAAAGAATTATAGCATGGGGAACACGGCTGCTTTGCGGGCAATTTCACATTCTGATTTTATGAACGCGATGATTGCGCGAGAATATGGAATGGGGGTGATGCTGGGATCCTGCGAAGGTCGTGACGGGAGTTGTGACGCCGCAGGGATGCTTCGACTGCGTTGGAGAATCGCTTCGCGCTTCTCCAGCTTCGCTCAGCATGACAGGGGTTATCATTTGCTGACTCGATGAGCGGGTACGACGATGGGCGTAAGCAACTTGTGTTTCCAACATAGGACTTCAGGTGAGAAATTTTTATGTGCAGAAATATTAAGACCCTTTTCAATTTCGATCCGGCGGTGACGGAGGAAGAGGTTCGGGCTGCCTCGCTGCAGTTTGTGCGGAAGATTACCGGGTTCAACAAGCCATCGAAGGCCAACGAAGCGGCGTTCCTGGCTGCGGTGGATGATGTGGCTGAGCTTTCGTTGCGGCTTCTGCGGTCGCTCGAAACTACAGCGCCCCCGAAGAACCGCGAAGAGGAAGCGGCCAAGGCAAAGGCTCGCGCGGCCGAGAGATTTGGAGCTTGACCGACAGGTTAATTTTTCGGTGTGTCAGATGGTGCTTTTTTCGACCGATCTGGCAACTTGCACAGGCTTCTCCCTAACTTACGTAGCCCTGAGGCGGTGTCTTTTGGCTCGACCAGCCTCAACGCGAATCGTAGCATCGCCTGTCTAAGTGGCTGAAGACAAAGCTGCGCCGGTAAATTACTTCGGTGCATTTCGGTGCGGTCTGCTTCTTTTTGCTGAAACCAGCCGAGGAAGGCTGTTCCTACGTAGGAATCTTGGCGCTGGCGGATGGTTTTGGCTCTACAGTATGTACGGTATCGCACAGCTTTGTAGAAACGGGCATCCTGATGGGGACGGAATTGTGCCTTTTTGAGTTTCCTGCCCATGTTCTTGCGACGCCTTGACGATCGAATCCGACGACTCAGCGATCAGACGATCGGGGCTTCGTGTGAAGAACTGGATGCGATCCTTCCCAAACTGCTGGAGGCGATTCATGAAAAAATGGAGCGCCTGAGAAGTCTCGCCATGAACCGATTCGTAAGCGGAAAACATCCGCGGGAGCGGCGCGTTCTCTGACGAGTGCTTGAGTCGTCACCCGTTGTCCAGCCGCGTTTTATTATCCTTTCGCTGATATTCCGTCGTTTGCCCTACATAATGGTGATATTTTTCGGCTTGACGTCCCGATTATCTAATGCGATAAACGGTTTCAATAAACGTGTGCCTGGGGATCGAGCCGTGCGGGCATCTTTTTCTTCGGCGATTGTTCCCAGCCATTTTTTTTCCCGTCATGTTTCTGTAGCCATGTTTTTGCAGGCATGGCCCAAGGACTGTTCCGAAGACCCCATGACCCCCGACGAACGAGAGCGGATGCACATTCTGTGCGAGCGAATTGCGAAGGAACAAAACCACGAGAAGTTCGTGAAACTGGTGCAGGAACTGAACGATTTGCTGGATCACAAAGAGAAGCGGCTGGAGGATTCCTCGCAGGGCGGGAAGTGAAGGCTGCCGCGATTGTGACGTCGTTTACCTCGCCGCGACTCGTACGGCAAAATCTCAACCACAGAGGACACCGAGGTGCACAGAGGCCGATTTGATCCTCTGGCAGGGATGTTTCGACTGCGCGGGCGAATCGCTTCGCGCTTCTCTCGCTTCGCTCAACATGACAGGATCTCGGGGCGACTGGGGGCATGTCGGGGCTAAAGCCCCCAGGTCATCTCTACGATTTGCGGAATGGCTGAAGCCATGCCCTTTCACGAATCTTGGTCGCTTCGCGGCTGAGCGCGTTCGCTTATTTCTCGACGTCGTCTCTACTTCTTTTCCTCTCTACTTCTCTACGTCGTTTCTATCTCTCTACCCGTCTTTATTTCTCTACGTCGTCGAGGAGGGAGCGGAGTTTGGCGGAGCGGGAGGGGTGGCGGAGTTTGCGTAGGGCTTTGGCTTCGATCTGGCGAATGCGTTCGCGGGTTACGTCGAAAGACTGGCCGACTTCTTCGAGGGTGTGTTCGGAGCCGTCGTCCATGCCGAAACGCATGCGGATAATTTTTTCTTCACGCGGGCTCAGGGTGCGCAGCACGTGCGCGGTGCGTTCTTTTAAATTCACGTTCAAAACCGCTTCGGCGGGCGACATTTTGGTGCGGTCTTCGATCAGGTCGCCGAGGTGCGAATCTCCCTCTTCGCCGATTGGGGTCTCGAGCGAAATGGGGACGCGCATGATCTTGCGAACTTTGCGCACCATAGCTTCTGGAATGTCCATTTGCTTGGCAATTTCGGCCGAGGTGGGTTCGTGGCCGGATGCCTGGACGAGTTGACGCGAGGTGCGAATCAGCTTGTTGACGACTTCGATCATGTGCACGGGCAGGCGGATGGTGCGGGCCTGATCGGCAATGGCGCGGCTGATGGCCTGCCGAATCCACCAAGTGGCGTAGGTAGAAAATTTGTATCCGCGGCGGTATTCGAATTTGTCAACCGCCTTCATCAGGCCGACGTTGCCTTCCTGAATGAGATCGAGAAATTGCAGGCCGCGATTGCCGTATTTTTTTGCGATGGATACGACTAAGCGCAGGTTGGCCTCGATGAGCTCGCGCTTGGCCTGTTCGGCATTCATGTCTCCCTGAATCATGCGGCGCTGGGTGCGCTGCAGATCGGAGAAAGTCATGCCAGCTTCGTCTTCGAGGCGTTTGATTTCGAGGCGATGCTGGCGCTGAGTAGCGCGATAGTTTTTCTTGAGCTCTTCGCTGCGGGTCGCGGCAATTCTGGAGTCGAGAGCTACGACCTGGCGTTCCAGAGAACGCATGAGCTCGATGGTTTTATTCACGCGCTCGATGAGGCGCTTGCGCTCTGCCGGAATAAGACCAAGATTGCGGATGATGAGAGAAATACGGACCATTTCGCGGGATAGATGGCCGCGGCAACGGCGATACTCACGCGGCTTTTTCTTGGCCGACAAAGTGGCGAGGCGTTCAGCGAGACGAAGCGCCGACTTATAGTGCTTGTTCAGTTCGTCGATTCGGCCGGTGACTTCGGCCACGCGGTCTTGCAGAATCTCGTCGGTGATCTCTTCTTCATCGAAGACGACGGTGTCTTTTATGGAGCGCAGGCCATGTTTGAGATCGTCGCCAATGGCCAGAACCTGGCGGATGACGATGGCGGAACGGGAAAGAGCCTTGAGAGAAGTGATCTGCCCGCGCTCGATGCGCTTGGCAATTTCAACTTCTTCTTCGCGGGTGAGCAGAGGCGAGGCGCCCATTTCGCGCAGGTAGACGCGGACGGGATCGCTGGTGGTGGAGTCGCCGACGCTGGGAGTGAGATCGAGTTCGACTTCTTCACTTTCCTGCGCCAGGCGTTGTTCGAGCGTGGAAAAAGGCGAAGGAGAATCGCCTTCGACTACGTCGAGGCCGCGAGTGCCGATGGAGCTGAGCATCTCGTCGACGTCCTGAGGAGAGTGGGCATCTTTAGAAAGCGCGCCATGGGGGAGCAGGTCGCTTTGCAGCAGATCGCTTCCCTCGTCGTCAGCGGGGTCTGGCTTGGTGTTTCCGAGACGGCTATGTTGCAGCCGACTGTCGAGCATCGATCGATTCTTAGTGTCGCCTATGGCCAAGTGGAATGCCTTTTCGGTGCTTCTGTATGGGGAGAAGCGAACTTGGGAGTACCGCGGCAAGTTCAACAGAAAGCGGATTAACCGTAGTATTGATGCTAGCACAGGCGTGAGCGCATGCCTATCTGGTAGTCGTTGAATTGAGTTTTTCGGGCGATTGATTACGAGTTGTGGGAGGTGGGGGTGGGATGTTTCGACTGCGCGGGCGAATCGCTTCGCGCTTCTTCCGCTTTGCTCAACATGACAAGTTGCGAATTTGGGAAGTTTATAGTGGAAATCCCCCACTGATCAAAGACGACCGAAATATCGGCAAGTGTCGAGCCGTCGGCACCCCAGTTTGACGATAACTTTACAAAAGCAGTACCATCCGGCATTAACCACAATGGCATCTGAATTGCGTGAGGGTTTGTTCGGGAATCCGGAATGGCACGGTTTTCCTATAGCGAGATGGCGTACCTTGTTGTAGAAAAGCAAGGTACTTTGGGCACGTTGCTCCGCTAGAGGAAACGCTTGTAATGGACGAGGACGAGGCAGTTCGGGTACTCGGCGATTTTTCCGAGTATCTAGACGAGCAGATTGTTCGCCCAGCCGTTGACGAAATTACGTCGGCGTTGAACGAATTCAATCGCCACGTTCCTAAGAGCATTCGAGAAATGCTCGGGGAATATTTGCGGGACGCGGCAGTCCTTGTTCTGATTTTCGTTCCCTTGGATATATTGATACCTCGGTACATAAGCAGACAAACCATCGCGGCAAGATGGCTGTTTGCGACCTTGGGACTTAGCATAGCGATGCTCGTCTTGGGAATCTGGGCCGAGCGCAGGAGTTGAAATGGAATATCCAGCAGTATTAGGAATTTTGGCGATTTTCTTTGGGATTATTGGCGCGGCCGCCGTGGGGATCAAGAGGTTTTCGCCGGAGCCGCCGCCAAAAGGTGGTGCACGTACGTCCAATCCAAAAGTTTCTTTTAAGGAGTTCCACCGCGTCAAATCTGCTCAACAGGGCCGGTCGCAGTCTATCCTCGCGCAGCGCCGCGCATCGTAAGCATTCTTCGATGCTCCAAATGTTATCCGCTAGTCCTGTCTCCATCTGTAACTCGCCATGTTTTGTGAATTCTGCAAAAGCTGTAGTGCATGAACTACAACGCAAGCATGTGCCCGTGATTCCCAGTTTCTTGCTGAACGCGTTCGTGAGCTGAGCGTATCGCCGCATCCTATCCCACAGCGACGATTCTTGAAAAATGGGGGGAATTGTGCGAGGCTGGCACGCCCGGCGGGTCGGTTTCGAATCGGGAGGCGCCGATTTGGGCGAAAAAGCGAATCTGTGCAATTTTGAACATTTTTTGGGGATGGGCGGCGTTATCGTGTGCTTCTCTATGACAATTTCTGTGCGGGCGCTGGGTCTTGTTCGGACGCTGCTTGCGATTCTGCTGCTGGGAGTGATGCAGTTGGCAGCCGAGCCACTGGATCCGGTGGCGACGAGCCCGACGTTAAGCGCGGACGAAGTGGCGAACCGCATGGTGGAGAGAAATCGGGAGCGGGCGCGGGCGCTGGAGTCCTACCAGGGGACGAGAGTCTATCGGCTGGATTATCGCGGCTTTTGGGGAAACCGAAGCGCCGAAGTGGTGGTGGATATGAAGTACCGGTCGCCGGCGACGAAGGAGTTCAGCATCCGTTCAGAAAAGGGGTCGAAGATTATTATCGACCGCATCTTCAAGCGGATGCTGCAGACGGAAAAAGATGCGCTGAGTGAGGAGAAACAGCGCGGGGTAGCGCTGAATCAGGAGAACTACCGCTTCACGCTGGCCGGGTATGAAAGCGGGCCGAGCGGGGCGAACTATATTCTGCTGGTTGAGCCGCGAAGCGAGAACAAGCTGCTGTACCGCGGCCGAATCTGGGTGGATGCGGAGGATTTTGCGGTGGTGCGGATTGAGGCGAGCCCGGCGGTCAATCCGTCGTTCTGGACGCGGGAGACGAAGGTGGACCAGCGGTACTCGAAGGTGGGAATCTTCTGGCTGCCGTTGTCGAATCGAAGCAGCAGCGAGATTCGGCTGGGCGGCCACGCCAGCTTCAGCATCGATTATCAGGATTATCAGATTACGGCGGCTGGACCAGTGCGGAAAGAGAACGATGTGGCGGGGAATCGCTAAATCGTGGAGGACCTTAATCGTGCAGGACTTAGTCATGTAGAACCACGCTGAGCAAAGAACTGTGAACCTGAAGGCCGGTTTCTTCGCCCTTCGCATACTGTATGAAACCCAACTTGCGAAAGCGGTTCATAAAAAAGCTGACGCGCGAACGAGTGGTTCCGATCATTTCGGCGAGAGTCTCCTGGCTGATTTTGGGAACCACGGATTGAGGCGCGCCCTCTTTGCCAAAGTGAGAGAGCATGAGCAGAGCGCGGGCTAATCTTTTTTCGCTGGAATTAAACAGTTGATCGATCAAGTCCTCTTCGTAACGGATATTGCGAGCTAATAAATAAGCCACGAACATTTCTGAAAACGCGGGCTCGCGGTGAAGGGCATCGACCATGGCTCGCCGTTCGATGCGCATCAGGTTGCATGGAGTGATGGAAAGTGCGGATCCCATGCGCAGAGGCTGCCCGGCCAATGCGCCCTCGCCAATGAAATTGCCCTGGGTGATGAGGCCGATGGTCGCCTCTTTCCCGGTACTGGAAACTACAGACAGTCTGATTTTGCCCTCGAGGATATAAAAGATGGCGTCGGCGGCGTCTCCCTGACTGAAGACGAGATGTTTCTTCGGAACTGTCAGCGTTCTGCGGCCGTCCCCAATGGTAGCCAGGAAAGTGAGGGGGTCGAACCGCCGGTTCTTTCTGGCTAGTTTTATCATGTTGCCTCGCGAGCGGTGGAGAGTACAGCCTGGAACCGGAGGCCAAGAGTACCTAAGAGTACAGGGGATGAGGATGGTTCTGTACGATAGTGTACCGAAGCGGCCGTCCTGTCAATAGGTAGTTCGTGGGGCCGCAGGGAGGCGCCGATTCTGCATCTCTTGCGGCGGTTAAGCCGGCCTGTGCGGGAAGGCGAAGACTTCACTTCAGGCTTGAGCGTTGGATAATTCCGGTGAGGATCGGCCAGCGAATCATGCCGCCCGAATGCACGAAAGTGTGCGAGTGAAATAGAGAATTTCAGCCGAAACCTTCAAGGCAAACGGTTTCTTTTTGGTTAGGCGAGATACGTAGCAATCCTCGTGAACCGGTTGCCCGAATTCGTCAGTCTTACAGTTGTCAAGACTGGCGGTTTTGCAGCAGATGTTGCATAGAACCTGTAACATTTGGAACCCCCTGGGAGAGGCTTGCTAACAAGCCTTACATTAAGTCTTTCTGAGATGAATGTCTGAGCAATCCGGCTCACTATCGGAGAATTGTCTATATAGCGGCCAAAGAGGCAAGTCAGTGAGATTTGTAGGTGGACAGTTAGTTAGGGCTGTGGCTTCTCCGGTGGACTGAGCGAAACTTCAGGAATGTTTACCTCTTTCTAATCGGCGTGGAAGCTCGCTCGGACGCCGAACGTGATGCAAGGAAACCGAGGCATTTATGCCTTCGTCCGAAGTCCCTGGTATTACTTGTTGACCCCAGCACCTGCATACCCCTGCCAGACATATTCCAGCGCCTCGCCGAGCGTCTGACGCCGCACCGCACCATCCACGTGCCCGGCGTTGCGCGCAAATACGAATTGATAGTGGTATCCCTTAGCCGCCAGCACTTTCGCCATCAGGTCGTTGGCCAGAACCCAGTCGTGCATGTTGTCCCGCATCACATTCGGATTGAACAAATCGCGGTCCCCCACTTCCATCCATATTCGTATCGGCTTCACTGCGCTCTCCGGGATAAGGTGCTCATGAAACTCCCAAGCCCCATGCGGCGTTTGCGGATTCCACGGCCACTGCTGGTTCACAAACGTCCCGGAATAAGTCAGCACCCGGTGATACCACTCCGGGTGATACCACGCCATGATCAGCGCGCACGACCCTCCCGAACTGCCGCCCATCGTCGCCCGCCCCTCAGGATCTTTTGTCAGCTTCACATGCGCCTGCGCTTCCACCAGAGGCAGTACTTCTTTCTCCACAAACTCCGCATACACTCCCGACATTGTGTCGTACTCCAGACCGCGTTCGCTTCCTTGCGCGTCCCCGCTTCCGTTGCCAATCGAAATCGCAATCATCGCGGGAACTTTGTGTGCGGCAATCAGAGTGTCCAGAGTCGAAAACAGCAGCAGGTCAGGCCCGTCCGCTCCCACAATAAAAGGCGCGACGCTTCCGGCGACGTACTGCTGCGGAACATACACCGCCACCTTCCGCGTGTAAGGCGCAGGATGGCTCGTCGTCACCACCAACTTCGCCGGGTTCGCGGGATCGGGCGTCCCGAACGTCCCCGCATCCCGCGCAATGCCCGGATAAATCTTGCTGTCCGCCGAGTTCATCGTGAACTCAATCACCGCCCCCTTCGGAATTCCATTCTGCGCAGCCGCATCGGCAGGAACCTCGTGCGTAGGTCCAAGAATAAAATTACCGTCCGCATCCGCCGCCGGATTGACGCCGTCCGGCAACTCCTTCGCCGCGACATAGCCGGCAGTGTGAGGGTCCCGCGTCGGCGGCGCCGGGCGTTGTGTATGCTGCGTAGTCTGTTGCGCCGGCGCGGGAGTCTGCTCGGAGACTGGACGGCCCGAGGCTAGCCTGACAATCGTGATCAGCCCAGCAGTCAGGCAAATGCCGAAGCATCGCGGTATTGTCACTGGATAGTGCCTCTTTCCAATGTTTCAATCAACCCGATCAGCGTCTCCACATCCTAAACCGATCGTCAGCCCAGCACTCTGCCTCAAAAATAAATGTCATCCCTGACAGTAAAAAAATCGTCGTGAGTGTAGAAAAAGAAATGTCATGCTGAGCGTCAAATAGAAATGTCATCCTGAGCGTAGAAACTGCTTCGCGAAGCGAAGGAGTTTCGCAGTCGAAGGATCCCTGCACCTTAGCTACAATACTTGATTCCGATAGCTATCAAGGAGCCTCGCCAATGCCGCTTGATTTCCCAAACGCCTTGCGCCACCCGCGCGCGATTTTCGCCGCCTCAACTCTGGTTTCGCAAAGCCGGGAGCCCGAACGCGGCAGAGATCGCGAGAAAGATCGCGACAAAGATCGCAGCAACCTGCCCGACGAGCACAAATGGGATCTGACGCCGATCTATCCGTCAGACCAGGCGTGGCGCGACGCAAAAGAAAAACTCGCCTCCGAGCTGCCGCAGCTCCGCCAGTTTCAAGGAGCGCTGGCCTCTTCCGCATCTCGCCTGGCGGACGCGCTCGACCTGCAGAGTTACTTCGACAAAGAGATCACGCGCTTATTCGTATACGCCAGCATGGCCTCCGACCAGGACACTCGAATCAGCATTTACCAGGGCATGCAGCAGGAAATGATTCAGCTCGCCTCCGTCTTCGGAACTGAAACCGCATTCATTGAACCCGAAATCCTCAAAATGGATGACGCGACCATCCAGCAATTTATCGCGCAAGAGCCGCGCCTGCAGATTTTCCGCCACTACCTCGCCGATATCTCCCGCCGTCGCATCCACACGCTCAGCAACGCGGAAGAAAAACTTCTCGCCGGCTCGGCCGTGATGGCCAGCGGCCCATCCAGCGTTTTCGGCATCTTTTCCAATGCCGATTTTCCCTATCCCTCCGTCACTCTCAGCGACGGCAAGACCGTCAAGCTCGACAAAGCCGCCTTCGCGCTGCACCGCGCCTCACCTTCTCGCGACGATCGGCAAAATGTCATGGAAACTTTTTTCACCGCGCTGGAAAAATATCGCGGAACCCTGGGCTCGCTGATGAACTCCAACGTGCAGACATCGGTTTTCTACGCGCGCGCGCGCAATTATGAAAACTCTCTCGCAGCTTCGCTGGACGGTCCCAACATTCCCGTTTCTGTTTACTCGCGGTTAGTGGAGGGCGTCAATCGCAACCTGCCGGCATTTCACCGCTATTTGAAACTTCGCAAGCGAATGATGGGTCTCAGCGAGCTTCATTATTACGATCTCTACGCGCCGCTGGTTTCTTCGGTCGACCTGAAGTATCCGGTTGACGTCGCCGAACACAATATTCTGCAGGCTCTCGTCCCGCTTGGCCTCGAATACGCCGCCGGAACCAAGCGCGCCTTCACCGAACGCTGGATCGATATGTATCCCACGGAAGGCAAGCACGCAGGCGCCTACTCCAACGGCGCAGCCTACGACGTTCACCCCTACATGCTGCTCAACTACAACGGCAAGTATGACGACATGAGCACGCTGGCCCACGAACTCGGCCACACCATGCACAGTTATTTTTCCAATAAAACCCAGCCATATCCTCTGTGCTCCTACGCGACCTTTGTTGCCGAAGTTGCTTCCACTTTCAACGAGGCTCTTCTCATCGATTACATGCTCAAGAAGATTAAAGACGATGCCACGCGACTATCGTTGCTGGGAAACTATCTGGAGAGCATCAAGGGAACCGTTTTCCGCCAGACGCAGTTTGCAGACTTCGAACTGCACATGCACCAGATGGTGGAACAGGAGCAGTCCCTCACCGGCGACGCTCTGTCAAAACTCTACAGCGAAATTGTCAGAAAGTACTACGGCCACGATCAGGGCGTGTGCATCGTAGACGACTACATTGCCAACGAGTGGGCGTTCATTCCACATTTTTACAATTCTTTCTACGTATTCCAGTACGCAACCTCATTCACCGCATCGTCAGCACTCTCTGAAAAAGTTCTCTCCGGCGATGCCGAAGCGACCCGGCGCTACTTGAAATTCATCTCGGCAGGCCGCTCGAAATATCCCATCGAACTGCTAAAAGATGCCGGCATCGATATGACCACCGACGAACCGCTCCAACTGACAGTCAACAAAATGAACAGCGTAATGGACGAGATGGAAGAATTGCTAGACAAAAAGGGAACGACAGCGACAGGGAACTAGTTTCCAGCGTGAAGGCATTGGCTGATTTCTTTGGAAACCGAACCTCGGTTATGAGTGCTATCGCCTGTCTTCATCATAATGATTCCGAGTACTGAAGCGCGAGGCGTATGAGACCAGTAACAATAGCGCTGGCCATTCTCGGGGTCGCAATACTATGCGGTGGCCCAGTGCAGGCAAACCCCGCCGTGAAATGGCCGAGCTTGAGGGACATTAAATCCGGCTCGGGCGAACCACTTGAAAAAGCAGGACTGTCAAAGGCTGAACTGAAATTAGTGCGTGCCGCCCTCAATAACCTGGCAAACGGAAAAGGTTGTCAGGGAGCAAACATCCAAAGCTGCGATGCTCCAGAGGGCGTGTTTCTCGCAAAGGTGAAGATCACTACGGATGCTCGCACGGCGGTCATATTGCGAGGCCCAAGCAGTGCCTGCGGCACCGCGGGATGCCCGATTTGGGTTATCCAGACCTCTGGCAAGGTTCTAATTGAGGATTTCGGATGGGGCTATTCAATCTTGCCATCTCATGAACATCACTACTTTGATGTAGTGACGGCAACGGGTAATCACCCTGTGGGTCTCGTCATGTGGAGCCTCGACGGCGATCACTATCGGGTCATCCGTTGCGCCTCCGCTGACGCAACCGATCAACAGGGGTCGCCGCCACAAGTGTCGGAGCAAAGCTGCCCTGTTTCGACGCAATGAACTGTCGTAACATCCCGACCACACCTTCAAACCGCCATTCAGGAGCGATGTGCGCTGCCCGCTTACTTAATAATCCCTCGCTCCGCTCTCTCAATAAATCGAATCAGCATCTCCACATCTTCCCCGTGATCGGACTCCGCCTTCAACTTCTCCAGCGCCTGCGAGGTATTCATCTTCGAAGCCAGCAAAATCTTGTACGCATGATGAATCTTCGCAATGCGCTCGGCTGAAAATCCGCGCCGTTCCAGGCCCACTTTATTCATCCCGTAGGCATGCGTATTGCGCGCAGCCGAGGTCATCGAATACGGCAGCACATCCTGCGTAATCGTCGTGCCGCCCCCAATATACGAGTGCGCGCCAATCCGCACGAACTGGTGCACCGGGCACAACGCTCCCACCACCGCCCATTCTTCCACCGTCACATGTCCGCCCAACGTCGCGCCATTCACCAGCATGGCGTGATCTTCAATCACGCAATCGTGGCCAATGTGCGTGTAGGCCATGATCAGCAGATGGCTGCCAACTTTGGTCAACCCTCCCCCCTTCACCGTCCCGCGGTTGATGGTCACACACTCGCGAATTTCGTTGTGATCGCCAATTTCCAGCCGAGTCGGCTCGCCCCTGTAAGTCACATCCTGCGGCGCCATCCCGATCGCGCAGAAAGAAAAGAAAGTATTGTCAGCGCCAATCTTCGTAGGCCCCTCAATCACCACATGCGACGCCAGGCGGCAGCCCTCGCCCATCTCCACGTCCGGCCCAATCACGCAATAAGCCCCAACCGTACAAGACGCAGGAATCTTAGCGCGCGCATCAATCAGAGCCGTAGGGTGAATGTTCATTGAAGAATGTACATGCGAGGGAGTTCATTGCGGACGGTGCCCGAAGCCAGAAGTTCCCGGAGGTTTCCTCCGTGCTTTCCCGGAGGTTTCCTCCGTGCTCCCCAGTGCCCTCTGTGGTTAAAGCCTT
This sequence comes from uncultured Acidobacteriaceae bacterium, assembly GCA_963801885.1. Lineage (GTDB taxonomy): Bacteria > Acidobacteriota > Terriglobia > Terriglobales > Acidobacteriaceae > Sulfotelmatobacter. The sequence goes on along the minus strand of CAWDGL010000001.1, from coordinate 282,363 downwards.
TGAAGTTGCTTCCCCGCGGACCGATCAAGATTGCGAATCGCCATTCGACGCCCGCCCGCGCGAACTGTCAACCAGTTGGCACGACACAATCGCTTCGGCCACGCGCTTGTCTCCAACATACGCGTACCCTTGCATCTTCGCCGCAGTCATTCCCGGCACCGATCGCCAGCCGGTGACCTGCACCTCCAGCCGCAACTGATCGCCCGGGCTCACCGGCCGCCGAAATTTGGCCCGCTCAATTCCGGTAAACACCATCACTTTGTCGCTGCGGTCTTCCACCTCGGTCAGCAGCAGCGCCCCGCCCGCCTGCGCAATCGCCTCCACAATCAATACCCCCGGCATAATGGGCAGCCCCGGAAAGTGTCCCGCAAAAAACGGTTCGTTGATGGTTACATTTTTAAGTGCGACGATGCGTTTCTTCCGCTCCAGCTCAAGCACGCGATCGATCAGCAGAAAAGGATAGCGGTGCGGAAGTATCTTCAGAATTTCGTGGATGTCGAGCCCGGCCTTCGGCGCGCCCCGCGAAGGTTCCGGCACAGGGATGCTCTCATTCATGGTTATCGTAAAAACGCCGTTTCAAAACGTCTTATCTCAAAACGGCTTCAAGATTATACTGTACGGCTTGCGCCCGCAGGTGCGTCCTCTCACCGCAGGCGAAGAGCGCATAACATGCCAGGCAAGAAAAAAGCAGCTTCAACGCGGCCCGCACCGGCTCAATCGCAATCCAATTCGCGATGGAGCGAGCGTCTGCGCTACTTTGAAACCTGTCAGCAACAGATCGTCGATACCATCCGCGAATTCGTCGCCATCGAATCCCCCAGCGACAACAAACTGGCCGCTGACCGCATGGGCGCACTGCTCGCAGCCCGCTTCGAAGCCTTCGGTGGACACGCCCTTATTCACCCCGCCGAGCATTTCGCCGATAGCGTGCAAATTGATTTTCCGGGGCAAGATGTGCGCAAACCCGTCCTGCTGCTCGGTCACTTCGACACCGTCTATTCCGTCGGGACGCTCGAAAAAATGCCGTGCCACATTGCGGACGGGAAGTTGTACGGTCCCGGCGTACTCGATATGAAATCCGGCATCGCCCTCATGCTCTATGCCATCCAGGCGCTGCAAGCCGAGCATTCGGGCTTGCCCCGCCCCGTGACCGTCTTGTTAGTCTCGGACGAGGAAGTCGGCAGCCATTCTTCCCGCAAGATCACAGAAAACCTGGCCGAGAAATCGGCCGCAGCTCTCGTGCTCGAACCCGCGGCCTCCGGCGGCGCGGTAAAAACCGCGCGCAAAGGCGTCGGAGAATACATTCTGAACGTGAAGGGCATTGCCGCCCATGCCGGACTCGATCCCGGCAAAGGGCACAGCGCCATCGTCGAACTCGCTAGACAAATCGTTGCCATCTCCAAACTGAACGACTTGCGCCGCGGTCTCTCCGTCAATGCGGGCGTGATTCGCGGCGGAACTCGAACCAATGTGATCGCAGCCGAAGCTACCGTGGAAATCGACGTACGCATCAAGCAAGCAAAACAGGCACCCACGCTCGACCGCAAAATTCGTTCATTGAAGCCCTTCGACAAACATTGCCAACTCCACATCGAGGGTGGCATCAACCGCATGCCCATGGAGCGCACCGCCGGCGTAGCTGCGCTCTACAAAAAAGCGCAGTCGATTGCCAAAGAAATGAATTGGAACCTGGAAGAGGCGGCCGTAGGCGGCGGTTCAGACGGAAACTTTACCGCCGCGTTGGGCGTTCCCACGCTCGATGGCATGGGCGGCATCGGACAAGGTGCGCACGCCCTGCACGAGCACATCGTAATCTCGGAGTTGCCGCGCCGCGCTCTGCTCCTGTCTGCAATGATCGAAACTGCCTGATCGCGAGCAGTCGACCAAAATCAGAATTCATATTACGGATGATTGCATGCTCAAGTTCATGGTTGTCCTCGTCCGCAGCCCCGAGTTAACTCCCACGCAATTTCGCCATCATCTGGAAAAAGTCCACGGACCGCTTGCCAAGAATCTCCCCGGCTTGCGAAAGTACATCCAGAATTATCCTTTCGACGATCCCAGTCGAAGAGCGCCCGCATGGGATGCCATCGTCGAACTCTACTTCGACAACTGGGAGACTATGGAGGCTGCATGGAACTCCCCGCAGGGCGCGGCTTCTGATGCCGACCTTCCTCGATTCGCCGATCTCACTCGTACCACCTGGTCCGTGGTAGATGAGATTACGGTGCTTCCGTGAACACGAGAAAATAATCCATCTTGTCGCCCTTCACGAAATCGTATTGCTCCACCAGTTTGTAGCCCGCCTCTTTCGCTTCCCGAATCACGACCTCGCGCCCCACTCCGTGATTTTCGCCATCGCCGTTGCGGTCGATCACTCCCACCTTCGCCCCCGGACGCAAAGCCGCCCGTAAGTTCTGCAGCAAAGTCACGGGCCGCGCAACTTCGTGATACGCCTTCAGCAACAAGACAGCGTCTACCGACCCCGCAGGCAACATTGGATCATCGGCCGTACTCAGAATCGTTTTCACATTCGATAATTTCTCTTTCTTTGCCCGCTCGCCGATGTAACGAATCGCTTCTGGATTGATGTCGACCGCATAAACTGTTCCGCTTGCTCCCACGCGCCGCGCCGCTCGCACCGTAAACCATCCCGAACCCGCGCCTATATCGGCCACAGATTTTCCCGGCGCAATCCCGAGAAGATCCATCACGCGGTTAATCTGCAGGCGGTCTTCACGCCCTGGGGAATCGAAGACCGACAAATCTCCGGTATAAGGCTCGCTGGTCTTGCGCTGCTCTGTCGGAGATGCAGTCGAGTTCTGCGCCGAAGCGATGCCGATATTTTGCAGCGTGAAGAAAAGCGCCGCTGCAATGAGAATTCGAACCCTGAACACGCGAGAACCTCCAATGAAAGTCTGTCTCTAGAGAATAGACTTTCATCAGCCGACTCGGGTAAGCATTTTCATCTCTGAATCGCGCCGACACCTCTGCCTTTGACTCCGCAGAGACGGTAGCCTACACTTTTCTCAGGGGCTCGGGTGTTTGGTCGCACATGGCTGCGGCCGCTCCTGGCGGAGGAATTATGGGTGAAGGTCTATTTCAGCCGTTGCATTTGCTGCTGATCGTCGCCATTGCGCTGCTCATATTCGGCACCAGCAAATTCGCCGCCGTGGGCAAGGGTCTGGGCGAGGGCATCCGTAATTTCAAATCCGCCATGAAAGAGCCCGAAGCCGATAAGGATAAGGACAAGGAAGAAGCGAAGAAAAAAGAAGAAGAAGTGAAAAAGGTTTAGGCCGTTAGCCTTTCTCACTGGCCGTTTCAAAATTTGATCTCGCCACAACCGGCGTCAAATTTCAAATTGCCGCCAGCTCCCGCAGCATCCGATACACCAGCGCTACCGGCAGCCCCACCACATTGCTGTAATCGCCCTCAATGCGCGGAATCCAGCGCGCAGCCATTCCCTGGATCGCATAAGCCCCCGCCTTATCCATGGGCTCGCCACTCGCAACGTATTCGCGAATCTCGTCGTCCGACAACTGGTTCATAGTCACAAGCGTAGTTTCCGAAGCAGTTCTCAGTGTTGCATTCTCGCGTCGAAGTATTTCGTGAGAATGCGGTACAGCATTACCGGCAACCGGCAGCTGGCCACTGGCAACTGTCTGAACCAGGCACACCCCGGTGATCACGCGATGCACCCGCCCGGAGAGCAAGCGCAGCATGCGAACTGCATCGTCCGCGTCCACTGGCTTGCCCAGCATCATCTCGTCCACCACCACAATCGTATCGGCTCCGAGCACAACATCCCGCGGACGACAGCGCCACACCGCGAGCGCTTTTTCGCGTGCCAGTCGCTCAGCGCATTCGCGTGCCGTCTCGCCGGCCAACGGAGTCTCATCAATATTCGCCGCCTGCACATTTACAGAAATGCCAGCATTGCGCAGAAGCTCCAGTCGTCGCGGCGAAGCCGAAGCGAGAACAAGCATGGGCTCAAATTCCAGTGGAAAAATATCGGATCGCGGGCCTCCTACCTGCTGCCCACCACGCCCCGTACCGATTCGATCAACTTCGCCGAATCATAGCCAACGCCGTCTTTGAAAACCGTCTCCACATTTTCGATGTCTTCGATCTTCTGGGATGGATCGCCCTTGATTACCATCAGGTCCGCTTGCTTGCCGGCTGCGATCGTTCCAATGCGGTCGGACTCTCCCAGGAACTGCGCGCCATTCGCGGTCGCAATGTGGATCGCTTCCAGCGGAGTGAACCCCGCCTCCACCAGCAACTCAACTTCCCGTTGATCGCCAAAGCCGGCAACTACGCCGCCCATCCCCGTTGGGTCGAGTCCCGCGAGCAGCAGCCCGCCAGCCTGCACGAACGCATGTTCAAACTCCATTTCTTTCTTGAAAGCTGCTGGCAACGGCGAAACATCGGTTCCATATCTCTGCCGCGAAGTGGCGGCGTCGCTGGAACGAACTCGATTCCACAGCAATGCACTGCGCGCATCCGGCGACAAGGCGTCCAGCAGGCGCTTCTGCAGCGTCGGGCGGCCCGAAAAACTTCCCATCTCGAATACCGGCAGGGTCGAAGTGACCGCAACATGATGCTGCACCAGGTACGAAATCGTTTCGTGCAGCGGACCCGCGTTCACGTCGAGCTTCGACATCACAACGGGATTCTCGCCTTGCCCCGGGCATTCCCCTGCCTTTTTCCCAGGCAGGAATTCGGTATCCACAAACAGGCCATGCTCCAGGTCGTCAATGCCAAGATCGGCCGCCTCGCGAAAACCAATGGAACACAAATGCCCGGTGACCTTCGCGCCCCGCTTATGAGCAGCGGTAATCGCGGCGCCCAACTCCGCCGGCGTGATAAACATGTAGGCTTTGAAATTATCCACTCCCTGGTCGAGCCAGAAATTTACCGTTCGCGTCGCATCCTCTGGTCCGGTGAGCTGATGCATCTGGATCGCCCACGAGCCTTTGCCCTCCAAATATGGACCAGTAACGTGCATCTTCGGACCGGGCATTTCTCCCGCGTCAATCGCTTTCTTGAGCTCCAGGTCCGTATAAGGTTCAAGTGCGCCCGTCGTGCGAATCGTGGTCACGCCACCGGCAAGATACAAACGCGGAAAGCTGAACGCCATCTCGCCAAAAACTCCATTACCCATTGGATAAAACATGTGATCGTGCATCCCCACGAGGCCAGGAATCACACTGTAACCATGCAGGTCGAGCACCTGCGCATCTTTCGGAACTTTCATTTGCGCCGCGGAAGCGTCGCCCACCGACTCAATCTTTCCATGACTCACAACAACAGTTTGATCCTCGCGCCCCGCCGCTCCCGTCCCATCAATCACCCGCACATGAGTAAGCGCAACCACCGGCGCATTCACCTTCACAAACGCCCGCACCGCAGGCGAAAGAGCTTGAGCTTCACCTTTTTGATCTTGCCCTTGAACCGCGACCTGGCACGCCAAAAGAAAGAGCCCCACAACTAAAGAATTCCGCATCGCTTTCCTTTCCATCTTCCAGCAGGATTCTACCGAACAAACCAAGAGTTGAGCACAAACGAGTTGAGCACAAATGAACCTCGGCGTCATCCCGACCGGAGCCGTTCTTCAGGCGAAGGGAGGGATCTCCCAACAAATCACTCCAGCGTAACTGAGAACTGAGAACTGAGAACCGAGAACTGAGAACTGCATTTCCCCCTGTTAGAATCAATGTTTACCCGCCATGGATTCCCAGCACATCCGCAATTTCGCGATTATCGCGCATATCGATCACGGCAAATCCACGCTGGCCGACCGCCTGCTGGAACTCACCGGATCCCTCACCGCACGCGAAATGCAAGCGCAAGTCCTCGATTCCATGGACCTCGAGCGCGAGCGCGGCATCACCATCAAGGCTCACGCCGTCCGCATGGTGTACACCGCGCAAGATGGACAAACCTACCAGCTCAACCTGATCGATACTCCCGGTCACGTCGATTTTTCCTACGAAGTTTCCCGCTCGCTCGCTTCCTGCGAAGGCGCACTGCTCGTGGTCGATGCCTCGCAAGGCGTCGAAGCCCAGACGCTGGCCAATTCCTATCTCGCCATCAATCACGGCCTCGAAATTATTCCCGTCATCAACAAGATCGACCTGCAAAGCGCCGACATCCCGCGCACCAAAGAAATGATCGAAGGCGCCGTCGGCCTCGACGCCTCCGACGCCGTTCTCATCAGCGCCAAAACCGGACAAGGAGTTCCCGACGTACTCGAAGCGATCGTGAAGCGCGTCCCTCCGCCCAAGGGCTCGCCCGACAACCGGCTCCAGGCGCTGGTTTTCGACTCCTGGTTCGACGCGTATCGCGGCGTCGTCGTACTCACTCGCGTCTTCGAAGGCACGCTTCGCAAAGGCGACAGAATCCGTCTCTGGTGGAACGGTACAACTTTCGACGCGGAAACTCTCGGCGTGCTCACGCCCAAGCCAGTCGAGATTGACCAGCTCGTGGCCGGCGAAGTCGGCTTCATCATCGCCAACATCAAAAATGTCGCCGACACCAAAATCGGCGACACCATCACCCACGACGCCAACCCCGCGCTCGAAGCCCTGCCCGGCTTCGAAGAAATCAAGCCCATGGTTTTCGCCGGACTCTATACCGTCGACTCCCACGAGCACACCCGCCTGCGCGAAGCCCTGGAAAAACTTCGCCTCAACGATTCCTCCTTTTTCTTCGAACCCGAAAGTTCCGTCGCCCTCGGCTTCGGCTTCCGCTGCGGCTTCCTCGGCCTGCTGCACATGGAAATCATTCAGGAACGCCTCGAGCGCGAGTTCGGCCTCGAACTCATCACCACCGCCCCCGGCGTGCGCTACAAGATTTACAAAACCGACGGCACCATGGTTGAGGTCGACAACCCTTCCCGCTGGCTCGATCCCAGCGAGATCGCCAAGATCGAAGAGCCCATCATCCTCGCCACCATTCTCACTAACGAAGAATATGTCGGCGGAATTCTCAAGCTGGTCGAAGACAAGCGCGGCAAACAAAAAACTTTCGAATACGTCAGCTCCTCGCGCGTCATGCTGCACTACGAATTGCCCCTCAACGAAATTGTCCTCGACTTCTACGACCGCCTCAAATCCGTCTCCCGCGGCTACGCCTCGCTCGACTACCACCTCGCCGACTACTGGGAATCGCCCATGGTCAAAATGGACATCCTAGTCGCCGGCGAACCCGTCGACGCCCTCTCCATCATCGTGCACCGCGACTTCGCCTACGACCGCGGCAAAGCCCTGGTCTCAAAAATGCGCGAACTCATCCCGCGCCAAATGTTTGAAGTCGCCATTCAGGCCTCCATCGGAGCAAAAATCATCGCCCGCGAAACCGTCTCCGCGATTCGCAAAAACGTAATCGCCAAATGCTACGGCGGCGACATCTCCCGCAAACGCAAACTCCTCGAGAAACAAAAAGAAGGCAAAAAGCGCATGAAGCGCATAGGCCGCGTCGACATCCCCCAGGAAGCATTCCTAGCCGTCCTAAAAGTCGGCGAAGACAGCAACTAGCCGTGACAAATTGAGAGCTGCGATGCCCCACCCTGCGCGGTTTTCCTGTCTTGTCAATGCTGCCGGCGGCGCCGCATTTCAGGTCGGATCGCCGTTAACGATCTCCTACGCCGCTACCGCGCTGTCAGTGCAGCCTTCGTAGGTTCGTTTACCAAAATTGCTCCGGGTTCGGCGTAATCACAGTGGGAGAACTGCTCAGAGCCATTGTTGCGGTTCGAGCACCAGACCGCGCTTGACCGGATCGCGGTGTGTAGCCCAGTTGTCCACTAGCTTATGGTCGAGAAGACGAGAATCGTAGCATCGGCGGTAGCCAGATTGCCCGATTTCCGGGGGCGAGCTCCACAGAGCGCCCTCCAAAGAGTCGGGGCGGGTGCCAAGCTCTTAGCCGCGAACTTTAACACGGCGAAATCTGATTTGTTCGCCTGCGTGACGCACGAATTAGCGCCTCCGTTCACTTCCTCAACAGTGGACATGCTCCATGATTTCATATCCGCCACGGTAGTGACGGCAGCCGCGGGTTGTTCAACGCCTGCACGCAGACCGCTGACTTTGGGCCGAGCCCGAATGGCATTCCCCGTAGCCGGCATGGTGGTAATGCAGTAGACGCCATGTTCTACCCTCTTCGTATCGATGAGCTCGTGAGCATCCGATGGCCTTTACTGCCGACCATCAGGAGCGCTTGGAGAGTGAACAGTCAAGGAACATTTGTCGCCTTCGTGCCCGGTGGGCACGGGCCCGTCTGTCCCACCCTGCCTTCCCCGGGTCGTCAAGGTGTGCCGGCGCAGACTGCTGAACGGCAAGCCCGCGGAAGCGCGCCCGTAAGGTTTCGCGAACGGAGTCCGAAATCCGTGAACTCAAAGCCATAGCCGAAAACAGGAGCCTCTTTGGCGGACCCGTGGCATAAATCATCATCGGACCGGACGGGAGCGGATTGCTCAACTTCACGACCTCGCCAACGGGAATGTCCTCGTCCAGCATGGCCGCGATTCCGATCCCGCTGAAGTCTAGCGTGCGACCCTTTAGCAAGCCGCTCGACCTGGAATGGATAGTGCATCTCGACCGCAAGTTTAAACCGCGCTTGCGACGCGTTTCGCTATGGATCCCGAACGAGGCCTGTCGCGGGCAGAATTTCAGACTCCAAAAGTTGGGATTTCTCCCCATGAGAGGGTCGGTGTGGGATCCCAGATTCCTGGCAGCATGTCCAGATCAGTTCCCCACGTTTTCTGGCACCGACGAGTCTCGAACTGGTGGCATCGGCAACACGGCTTCCGAGTCTGTCGTCACAAGCCGGCCCCCGTCGAGGGGCCCCTGGCCAGGTCGTTTCCGGCACGCTTTGACAAGCTGGCCGCACCACCTTGCGCGGCTTGTTCGCAGGTGGTCACGATTCCTCGCTCGGCGCTCCGTTAATCTCCTCCACTTTCCCCGAATCTTTCCTATCGGGTGTATCCTTTATTCCAACTATGCGCACCCTAACTCTCGCCCTTCTCCTGTTCCTAACCCTCGCCGCCACCGCACTCGCCCAACAACCCGAGACCAAACCCAAGCCCGAAGACACCGAAGTCTGGCAGCCCGAGCCCAAGGTCGTCACGCCCGGCCCAACCTGCGGCGCCGCGCCCTCCGACGCCATCATCCTCTTCGACGGCAAGAATCTGGACGAATGGGTCTCCGCGCAAGACCGCTCCGCTCCCGCCAAGTGGACCGTCGCCAACGGCATCCTCACCGTCAACAAGTCCGCCGGCAACATCGAGACCAAACGCACTTTCAAAAACTACCAGCTTCACATCGAATGGAAAATTCCCGAGAACGTCACCGGCTCCGGCCAGCTCCGCGGCAACAGCGGAGTCTTTCTCGCCTCCACCGGCCCCGGCGACGCCGGCTACGAACTGCAAGTGCTCGATAACTACAACAACAAAACCTACGTCAATGGGCAGGCCGGCAGTCTTTACAAGCAGTCCATCCCGCTCGCCAACCCCAACCGCAAGCCCGGTGAATGGCAGACCTACGACATCGCCTGGACCGCTCCCACCTTCAACTCCGACGGCTCGCTGAAATCTCCCGCCTATGTCACGGTTTTTTTCAACGGCGTTCTGGTCGACAATCACTTCGAACTAAAAGGCGAGACCCGCTACATCGGCGCGCCCTTCTACAAAGCCTTCGATGGTGCCCCCATCAAACTGCAGGCCCACGGCGACCCCAGCCCGCCCCTCAGCTTCCGCAATATCTGGGTACGCGAACTCAACTGAGGAACCAAAATATGGGCCGGCCAAGTGGAAGAGTTTTCTTGCGGAATGGGAATCACGTGGGGACAGCCGCCCTCGGCTGTCCGGGCGAGCGAAGCTCGCCAGCCTCTTTGAACGGAACCACGTTGAGCTCGGGGGGAAGGAATCGTTCGCCAACAATCATCGTAAATCCCGATTCCGACGAACGGATTCTCAATTAGCGCAAAATTACGCGCGGACCCAGAAATCCGCAAGAATCCCGCCGAAAACGAAAGTGGCTAAACCCCAAAATGTGCAAATCTCAAAACAGGACGAAATGCATGCAACACTAGCCCGCCTCGATGTTAATGTCTGATGAATTGCATAACTGGTTACTACTCATGGCTTTAAAGGCAGGAAAATTGTCTTGCCCCAACCGACCGAGCGGTCTTTTCTTAAATGGATTTCGAACACGGTTTTCAATTCCACAACCTTTTCCACAGGATGCCGCGCTTTCTGACAGCATTCGCAAACATAACTTCCTAAGGGACTTACTGAGGCCGCTCTAAGGTGTTCTCTGTAGCCCGCTTAGTCTTCCATTCCCGCTTCGCCTTCCGCCAGCGACTCAAATCGAGTGCTGTTTTTCAGGAAGGCCATGCGGACTTTTCCAATCGGGCCGTTGCGTTGTTTGGCAATAATAATCTCGGCCTTGCCCTGCAGCTCCGGATCGTCCTGCTTGTAAATCTCTTCGCGGAAGATAAACATTACTAAGTCGGCATCCTGTTCAATCGATCCCGACTCACGCAGGTCGGCCAGTTGCGGACGATGATCTCCGCCCCGGCTCTCCGGCGCGCGGCTCAACTGCGAAAGTGCAATCACCGGCACGGCAAGTTCCTTGGCGAGCGCCTTCAGCCCGCGCGAAATCGCCGAAACTTCCTGCGTACGATTTTCAAACCGCTTGCCTCCGCCCGACATCAACTGCAAATAATCCACGATGATTAAATCCAGCTTTCCGCCCTGCGCCTGCTTCAACCGCCGCGCTTTCGCTCGCATCTCGCTCAAAGAAATTCCAGGAGTGTCATCAATAAAAATCGGCGCGTGTGCCAGTTGTTCCATCGCGCGCACAACTTTTTTCGTGTCATCCTGCCACAGCGAACCGGTGCGCATCTTGTGCGCGTCGACTCTCGCCTGCGAACACAACAATCGCATCAGCAGCGCCTCGCGCGACATTTCCAGCGAAAACACTCCCACCACCTGCTGATCCTCAATCGCAGCATTCTCCGCAATATTCATCACAAAAGCCGTCTTGCCCATTGAAGGCCGCGCCGCGATGATCACCAGATCGGAACGCTGCAATCCCGAGGTCATCTCATCCAGGTCGTTGTAGTGTGTTGCCAGTCCCGTAATCCGTCTGGCCGCGCTGCAGCAGCGCATCCACCGAGCCAAACGACTCGCGCACAATTTCCTGCACGCCCATGAAGCCGCGTCCAATGCGCTTTTCCGAGAGCTGAAAAATCGCCGCTTCGGCGTCGCTCAGAACATCTTCCGCCGCATCGCTCTGATCCGATGCTCGCGCAATCGCCGTGTTCGCCGCCGAAATCAGACCGCGCAACATGGCCTTATCGCGCACAATCTTCACGTAGTGCTCAATGCTCGGCCGGTCGGGAACGCCATCCACCAGGCTCGAAACATAGGCCACATCGCCAATGGGTTGCAGATCCTTGTGCCGATCGAGCTCCTCGATCAGCGTGATCATATCGATCGGCCGCGACGACTCAGCCAGATCGACCATGCGCGAATAAATCCGCCGGTGCGAATCCAAAGAAAAATCTTCAATTCGCAAATGCTCGGCCGCCTGGTTATAAGCAAAGTTATCCAGCAGGATCGCGCCCAGAATCGATCGCTCGGCCTCAACGTTCGCCGGAAGTGTGCTGATGCTGTAATCGGTAGTCGCCATGAGGTGTACGCAACTTTGCCCTGTTCTTACGCATCAGCATAAGCGAACACAAAGCGAAACGCAAAATGAATTGTGAAGAACCTGTGCAGCCCAGCGATATGTTGTGGAAACTCCTAGAAAAGCAGTCCGTTACTCGAAGAGGAAGGTTCTCGCGGCGCGCGAAAGATGTACGCCGGAAAAAACCGAAGCCCACATCATGTCTCGTGAGCACAACGAAATGCCGTAGCGAGAAAGCTGAGAGCCGAAAGCTAAGAGCCGAAAGCTAAGAGCTAAAAGCTAAAAGCAGAAAAACAAATGCGGCCTGGGCCAGCCACCCAAGCCGCATTCGTACGTGGTTTCCTGCTCTGCCTCATCACCGCTCGGTGGAGGACGACCGCTTCAGCCCGTCAGCACTCTCGATGTGTTCGCTTTGCAGTGTGCTAAAGCACGCCGTTTAGCGCCGCGCATCAAGACCGCCGCATTTGCCAAAGCCAGTTGCGGAGGCGCGACCCCTTGGGGTCGCGCATCGACAACCGTGCGGTGAGCCAGCGGCCCTGTTCCACTTCCGGCTCGTCGCTCGCGATTCGCTATCCATACTCCATGTTCCATGCTTCAAAAAGCAAAAGAGCAAACAGAGCAGGAGAGCGAAAAAGCAAACGAACCAAAAGCAGAGTTGGGGGAGGAGGCCGCAATGCCCGGGCAACCAGTCGCGCTTACGCACATTTCTGGATGTCCCCCCGGCAATTCGCTTTCGCCAATCACCGGCTGCCGCTGGCTCTACCGCAATCATCCGGCAAGCTCAGGAAATCACGTTTCGGTGCACCCACTCTCAGCTAGAATCGTGCTTCGTCGCAACACAAAAAAGTCGTGTAGTTGTGAAGAAGCTGTGGACGATGTGACTTCTTTGTGGAAAGCCGAGGAAAACTGAGATTCAATCTTTTCGCGGCCATTCGCCAAGCGCGCGATCTCGACCCTCGGTGACGCCGCCGCCAAGACATGATCACCGTAAAAGGCAAAGTCGTTTCAGGATTCGGCCATTTCCGGCGCCGAATCACGGACTTTCCCGAGGCCTTCCGCAAAGCTACCGGGGAAGCATTGTTCCCCGGCACCTTGAATGTCGACATCGGAACCGCGATCAAGATCAAAGAGGATCGCCGAATCCTCGGAAAAGAAATCGGTGAACCTTTTCAAGACCTGCTGCTGGAACGCTGCACCATCAACGGCGTTCCCGCCTGGAGAATCCGCCCTCTAAGTCTCGATATAAGAAGCGGCCTGCCCGCAGGCGACGGCGGCCACGGAGATCACATTCTGGAAATCTCCTGCGCCCAGCAGATTCCCAACGCAACCTGCGGAAGCGTGGTCGAGATCACACTTTTCAGAAACGACCTCGACTCTTGTGAAACCTGAGCGCCAGAAATCTTGTGTGTCATCGCTTCGCTAATCATCGCTTCGCAGCTCGTCGCTTCGCAAATCATCCCTTCGAACATCATCTTCTTGGGTAACGCCGCTTTTGGGCGCATCCACCGATGTGCCGGTCATTTGCCGCCTGACGAAATTGGCCACTGCTTCCATCCGTTCCAGCGCATTCGTGGGAAAGCGCCTCTCGGGCGCAGTTAGGGCAGGCGCCTTCTCGGCTAAAGTTTCCGGCTCCTCACTCAACTGCGCGGCTTGCCGCAAGAGATGCCACGCTTCGCGGTATTTCTCATACCTGGCGGTTGGCAGTTTCGGATATAACCTGATGGACTTGTTGCCACGAATTACTTTGGCCGGGATGATATACCATGCGTCCTCGGGGACGACATAAGCGGCTACGAAGTCGAATGAGCCTGCCGGGTATGCCTTATGTCCGCCACGCACCGTGCAGTCGTATCCTTTCTTTGACTGACAGATGGTGGATTTCACCTGCACGCTGGCGAATCGTCCGGTCTTGCCGATGACGAAGTCGTAGCTGCACATTTCTCCCCAGGGCTTGCTCACCGGCAGACCGTGCTCGCCGGCCCGCGCCATAAAAACCGACTCGGCCCACTCGCCGCGCTTTTTCTTGTCCTGAATAATTTTCGGTTTCCGCTTCTGCATTCGCCAACCTCAGAATCTGAAAGGCGGCACGTCTAGAAAACTTGCAGACGCCGCCTTATCCTTCGATTCGACAGAAATGGAAAGCCAGAGGCAAGGAGGATTGGGAGGAAAAGCGGAATGATTCCCAAAATGGGATGAGCGGATAGGGTCCACGTGGAGCGGACACTCCCCTCTGCCCCTACAGACGCAGTTATTTGCTGTGGCGCGTGACGCCATGGCCGGAAGTCCTGCCCATCCTGTTCGTGCACTCCGCCAAGGGAGAGTCAAAACCGCTGGAGGGTTTCGAGGAAGAGATGCGGCTACCCTCACCGAGCCCGCCAAAAATCAGCATTGAACTCCGAAGCATCGCGCACGGAGAAATTGAAATTCGCTTGACGAGTACATCTTCTTCGTGTATTCGTTGCCGACAACTCGGAAGGAGGCTACTGCCATGAAGCTTACGCAGTTCTCCATTGGGGCAAGTAAAGTTCTGTTCTGCGGGTTCGTCGCATTCTCACTCGCCTGCTACGCACAAACAATAAGTGATGCTTCTTTGTCTCTGGGACAAATTGTTCGGCACGGTCAGCGGCCAGGGCCACGAGATATCGCAAGTTCCAACTTGATGTTTGAGCCGAACAGGGGACAGGGTCCCTCGGGCGTGGACTATCTCGCTCGGGCCAATGGCCTGGCGATTTTGCTGCATCCAACTTACTTTTCGCTGTCGACGCTCTCACGCACCAGCGCCGACCCCAGCCATGTTTCGACGCCGCTGCGGGTGCAGTTTGTGGGTGCGCTCGCGAGTGCCACTGCTGACGCGTCGCTACAGTTGCCAACCAGAATCAACGACTACCGGGGAAAGGATCCGGCCACCTGGCATCTGAACATTCCAACCTATGCAAAGGTGCAATACTCCTCCATTTACGATGGCGTCGATGTCATTTACCACGGCACGGGCCGCCAACTGGAATATGACTTTCGGATTGCGGCAGGAGTGAATCCAAACATCATTCGCTTGTTCTTCGAGGGTGCAGCGAATTTAGCCGTGAACGCTGATGGAGACCTCGTTGTGGGCACAGCGGGAGCGACACCTATTGTCCAGCGCAAACCAGTGGCTTATCAGGAGGTCGACGGCGAACAGAAGAGGATCGACGTCACTTATTTTTTGGAATCCAAAACCCGGGTAGGGTTCAAGGTTGGCCCATACGATGGTTCCCAACCGCTCGTCATCGATCCTGTCGCCTACTCTGTTCTGTTCGGAGATAACGGCGACAACATTGGACACCACATTGCCGTGGACGCCTCGGGAAACGCTTACGTGGCTGGAGAGGTGAGTACCGGCGCCACCCCTCAGAACATCGACGCGATCGTCGAGAAGTATGCTTCCGATGGCACGCTTCTATGGCGGAGCGCATTTCACGGCAACCAGAACAAAGACGGGACGGACAAGGCATTCGGTATTGCCGTCGATGCTGCCGGCGAAGTGTTTGTTACTGGAACCACAACTTCCGACGACTTCCCCACCACCCCCACTGCATTCAGCGGATCCTGCGGTGGCTCGCCCAATCCTGGGATTTGCAACGGGAAGGCGGACGCATTCCTGATGAAATTGAGCAGCACCACTGGAGCGAATCCGCCGACTATTCTCTACTCCACGTACTTCGGCGGTGCTTACGACGAAACGGCGAATGCCGTCGCTGTGGACGCAGCCGGTTTTATCTACATTACCGGAGAGAGTGGCCAGTTGCCTGTAAAGGGACCGACCTTCGCCATGCATTCGGGCGCCAGCCAGTGCCAGTTTGATGCCTACCTGGCTAAGTTCGATCCGACAAAAGCCGGCCCTGCCTCTCTTGTTTTCTCGACCTTAATCGGTGGAGACGGGAATGATGAAGGCAAAGCTTTAGCGATAGCGCCTGGGCAAATAAGACTCAGGACCCCATGCACGCGGTTTCCGTGTCTTGAGTTCACGAACGTCGGTACCATCTGGGTAGCTGGCATAACCGGCGACAGTGGCTGCGTCGCGGGCCAGAACACCGGGTTTCCAACTACCTCAAATGCGTTTTCTTCCAATAACGGTCTATCGCAACAAGCATTTGTATCGCTACTGGACACGACCGGAAGTCACCTTCTCTACTCAACCACTTTGCCCACAACCAGTGCCCTCGGATTAGCAGCCGGGCCCTCCTCATCCGCGGCAAGGAATCCCTTCACTCGCGGCTTTAGCAATGCCCTTGTGACTGGCGAAACAGCAAATATCGGCAGTCTCACACCAGGAGTATTTGAGCCTGCTTCTCGCGGAGGAACGTCCGACGCGTATGTGGCCAATCTGGATCCCACCAGGTCTGGGCCTGCGTCCCTAGTTTTTTTCACCTATCTCGGCGGGTCCGGAGATGATGTGGGGAATGATATTGCTGTTAACGCCTCGGGTAACATCGTCGTCGCAGGCTCGACGAATTCGGCCAATTTTCCAATTCCAGCCACAGCTCCAGCATTCCGGCCTCCTCAGACCAGTCTTGCAAATGGCAACTGCGGCCAATTCGTGCTATGTAGAGACGCTTTTGTGGCAGAACTCAGCAGTAACGGCAAAGGCAACACTTTCTCCACCTTTCTTGGTGGCACGAAAACCGATTCGGCCTTGGGAGTTGCTCTTTGCACATCACCTCTATGCGCTGGAGACATTTTTGTAACGGGGACGACTTCGTCCTCAGACTTTCCGATTACCAGCGGGACCTTTGGCGGCAACTCCGATGGTTTTGTGACAAGGATTCAATTTCCCCATAACAAGATACCGGTTCAGCAACACCTCCAACCTCGAAAGCGGGTTCCCTGAGCCTGAGGGCGAGAAGAGCGCTAAACGTGAAAGCCCCGAGAGTCACTCGGGGCTTTATAAATACCAGACGACGTCCGCGAAACATCTTTATGCTAGTCCGCATTCAGGCTGAATGCAAGAGAACTGTGGTATCGAGTGACCCGAGGAGGGCAAGGGAGTCGAACCCTAGTGGCTGCAAAACCACTCGACGTTTCGCGGACGCCATCCAGTACCCACTGGCAATACCCTCCTAAACGCCGGTCCGCGAATGCCAATTCTATGGTCGGGCTCATCCGAACTAGTGATAGCAGCGCAGATTATTACCGGCCCCGTTCCAATCTGGGAAGCCCCGAAAGAGAGAAAGGCACGACCGAAGCCGTGCCTTTCAAATCCGTGTGAATCCGTGGCGACGAAGTTCTAGTCCCTGACCCCATCCATGAACGCGCGCAGCTTTCGTGAGCTGGACGGGTGACGCAGCTTGCGCAGGGCTTTGGCTTCGATCTGGCGGATGCGTTCGCGGGTTACTGCGAAGCTCTGCCCAACTTCTTCGAGCGTGTGCTCGCTGCCGTCTTCGAGGCCGAAGCGCATCTTGATGACTTTTTCTTCGCGCGGGGTCAGCGTGCGCAGAACCTGTCCAGTCTGGTCTTTCAGGTTCACGTTGATCACCGCCTCGGCTGGAGAAACCACGCCGCGATCTTCGATGAAGTCGCCGAGATGCGAATCTTCTTCTTCGCCGATCGGAGTTTCGAGCGAGATCGGTTCCTGCGCAATCTTCAAAACCTTGCGCACTTTCGCGACCGGAATGTCCATGCGTTTGGCGATTTCTTCGCTGGTCGGCTCGCGTCCCAGTTCCTGCACCAGTTGCCGCGAGGTGCGGATCAGCTTGTTGATGGTTTCGATCATGTGCACCGGGATGCGAATCGTACGCGCCTGATCGGCGATTGCGCGCGTGATGGCCTGGCGAATCCACCACGTGGCATACGTAGAAAATTTGTAGCCGCGGCGATATTCGAATTTGTCGACAGCCTTCATCAGGCCGATGTTGCCTTCCTGAATCAGGTCGAGAAATTGGAGTCCGCGGTTGGTATATTTCTTCGCGATTGAAACTACCAGGCGCAGGTTGGCCTCAATGAGCTCGCGCTTGGCCTGCTCCGCGTCCATGTCGCCCTGGATGATCTCGCGCTGAGTGCGCTTGAGCTCCGGAAACGACACCCCGGTTTCGAGTTCCTGTTTTTCGACTTCGCCGCGAATGGCGCGCGCCTGTCGCCGATATTCTTTTTTTTGTTCTTCGCTGCGGGTGGCATCGGCCTTGCGCTCCAGATTCTGCGTCTGGCGGTCGAGCGAACGCATGCCGTCGACAGTTTTGTTGAGCCGCTCGATCAGCCGCTTGCGCTCGGCGTTAGTGAAACCAAGTTTCCGTACTGCCTGCGAGACAGCAACCACGCCTCGCGCCAGCCTGCGCCGCGCCCGGCGATGATCTTTCGGCTTTTTCTTCAGCGAAACTTCGGCGTATTTTTCTTCGAGCAGCGCGGCCTTTTTGTACAGCTTGGCCATGTCGTCGATTTTGCCGGTGAACTCGTTCAGGCGATTTTGAAGAATTTCATCGGTGATCTCTTCTTCATCGAAGGTGACCACTTCTTTGATGGAGCGCACGCCCTTCTTCAGGTCTTCGCCCATGGCCAGCAATTCGCGAATCACAATGGGCGAACGCGATAGGGCCTTGAGCACGCGCAGTTGTCCGCGCTCAATGCGCTTGGCGATTTCCACTTCGCCTTCACGCGTAAGCAGCGGCACCGTCCCCATCTCGCGCAAGTACATACGGACGGGGTCGTTGGTTTTTTCCAGAGCTCCAGGGGTCAGGTCGAGCTCGACATCTTCCCCTTCTTCCGATTCGTCGAATTTTTTGTCGAGCGCGGCAGAAGGCAGTTTCGGGCCTTCCAGCACGTCGATTCCCTGCGTACCGATGGTGGTGAGCAGATCATCCAGGTCTTCGGGACTGTGCACATCATGCGGGATCAGGTCATTGACTTGATCGTAGGTGAGATATCCCTTCTCTTTGCCTGTGTCGATCAGCTTTTTAATGTCGTCGAACTTGTCTTCGAGAGCCAAAAGGTGTGTCCTTAAACTGCTTAATTCCGCTCCCGCGGGAGCGTGTGATAAAGTTCCTTACAGGTGGGAATATGGATGTTGCGGGATCGTGCGTCTCGCACAAACTTACAGATTTTAGCACAAATTTTCCTGCCGCTGTCGTCCCCAGTTATTCTCGCCGCTGTCCGCAATTCCCCTACACCATTAGATGGCAAGACAAGCCTTTTTGTTTCAAGCGCTTTTCACCCTTGCCGCCGCCGCTGAGGCACCCTCCCAGGCAAGATTTGGGTCGCGAAGCGCGCGGCTGATTCGTTCCAGTTCCCCCAGCAATTCCCGGAGCCGCGGCTTGTCTTCGCTGAGGCCGGGCTTTTTGAGTTCCTGCTGAACGTCTTCCTGCCGGCGCCGTAAATGAATTCGCCGCAGGGCGCGGACCGAGGCTTCCAAAACTTCTGCCGTGAGATCTTCTTCTTCTTTTAGCAAGATCGAAGCCAGCAGTCGGCGGTCGCTCTCCGTTGCGGGCAGTTCCAGCACGTCCGAGTATTCGCGATCCGCATTGGGTAGAGAATGGTTCAGCAGAGAGTCGGCGAGTGATTCCGTCGCGAGGCCGCGATGAAGGCTTTCGTTCTGTAGGACGAACTGCGCCTGCCGTGCCGGATCGAAGTCTTCTTCGGCTCCATCGCGCGCCGAAAGATGATCGTCGCCCGGCTGCATCTGCCGCACCGAGGCGAGGGCGCGAATCAGCACTTTCTCAGCGTCGGTGACTTGAGCCTCGGCTGGAGCTTTCACGGCGGAAGTTGAGCGCGAGGCGGCCGCATGGCGCAATTCCTGCCGCAACACCGCCGAATCGATGCCTAACTTCTGCGCAATCTCGTGCGACAGTTCGTCGCGCACAATCCTGCTGGGCACGCGCTGAACGTGCGGCAACAGATAATTGACCGCATTCTTTTTGCCCTCGGCGCTGCGCACCGGAAATTCCGAGCGCGCCCGCTCGATCAGATAATCGAAATATTTTTGCGAATGCTTCAGCGCGTCGCCGTAGGCTTCTTTGCTTTTGCGGCGGATATACAGATCAGGATCGAATCCCTGCTCGAGCGTCAGCACTTTAATCTGAAATTCTTCCTCGACCAGTAATGCGAGCGTGCGCTCGGTCGCCTTTGCTCCCGCTGTGTCGGGATCGAAGTTCACCACTACATTCTTGCTGAATCGGCCGAGCAGCTTGGCCTGCAGTTCAGTGAAGGCCGTTCCTGAGCTGGCGATCACATTCTGGAATCCAGCTGCGTATACCGAAATGCAATCCATCTGGCCTTCGACGAGAATCGCGTAATCGAATTTCTTGATCCATTCCTTGGCCACGTCCAGATTGAAAAGCACGCGGCTCTTCGAATAGATCCCCGTCTCCGGCGAGTTTAAATATTTCGGGCCGGACTTTTCATCGGTTGCCAGAGTGCGCCCGGTGAATGCGATGACCTTTCCCGCTTCGCTTGCGATTGGGAACATGACGCGGTTGCGAAATTTGGAGTACATGGCCGCGGCCCGGACCTCGGACGTCGGACCTCGGACGTCGGACCTCGGACCTTGGACCTCAGCCTCTGAGGGAACAAGTGCGCTTCCATTACTGGCGCCTTTAGTATTGTCATTACTGTCAATTCGCACGGGTCGAGGAATCTGGGTTGGCGGGGGTCCGGGGTCCGAGGTCTGACGTCCATCTTCCTGCTTCCAGGAAAACAGGCCACTCTCGCGCAGCAGCTCTTCGCTGAATTCTCCTTTCAGCCGATCGCGCAAGAGAAACCCGGAATCGGGCGCGTAGCCGATGCGAAAGCGCGCAATCATTTCCTGATCGAGGCCGCGCCCTGCCAGATATTCTCTCGCCCGCGCTCCCTCGGGGCGGCGCAGGCATTCCTGAAAAAATGCCACAGCTCTTTCGTGTACATCGAGCAACTGGCCGCGGAGGCGAGCCTCTTTCGCTTCGCCTGGAGTTGAATAGGCAGCCTTGGGCAGCGGAATCCCGAGCTTTTGCGCGACCATTCGCACTGCTTCGGGGAAGGTGATGTTCTCAATTTTCTGTACGAAGCTGAACACGTCGCCCGACAGCCCGCAGCCGAAGCAGTGATAAAACTGCCGCGTAGCGTGCACGGAGAACGATGCTGTCTTCTCGCCGTGGAACGGACAGAGCCCCGAATAGTTCTGCGCTCCCGCTTTCTTGAGCTTGATGTAATCGCCAATGATGCGGACGATATCCGCCTGCTGCTTGACCGTGTACGCGAAATCGCCGGGGTTTGCCATTTAGGGGGCAGGGTCTCCGTAGAAATTGTGCGGCAGGAAGCCGATGATTGGAATATACGCGGCAGGGATTGTTGTGGAGAAGCTGTGGGAAACGGAGTTTTATGGCCGAAAGGTACGGAAAACTATCCCGAGAAAGTGACGCAGGGGCTAAAGCCCTCCATGGATTGGGCCTTGGCGGCACGGCTGAAGCCGTGCCCTTTCACGAACCTTTCACGAACCTTTCGCGAATCATTTCACAAATCCTTTCGCGAATCGTCTTCAGAGCTCGGCGATCACTTGCCCGGCCATGGCGCGTCTGGATCGACCGAGCGCCGAATCATGTCTACAACTTGCCGCATTCGGGTTGAAGACAACATTCGCCTCTGCGGATCCAGCAGATTCTTCTTCTCTAGAACTTGAATGAAGTGAGCTTTGAGGTAGGACGTTCCGGGCAAACCGGTCTCGCCTGTTGGCAGAGAAAGAACTGTGGGACCTTCTTCGCCGTAGCTGCCGAAGGGGACGATTAAGATCGAAGACGTGTTGTTGCTAAGATTGCGATTGTTCAGCGACACAACCACCACCCAATGGCGTTTTGGGGCGTCGTGCAGGTATGCGGTCCAGATTTCTCCGCGCTGCGGCTTAGGGCTCGCGATCAAAATCAATCCCCTTGGCACTGTTGGCTGACGCCGTCGCGAGTTGGTTTTCCTCTTCCATCGCCTCGGGAGACAAGTTCTCAAAATAGGCGGCCGTATCATTGGCGAGGCGCTCGCGATTCTCATAGACCAACAAACGCTCGATGGCCAGGTCGATCGCCTCCGCCATGGTTCGGGCGTGACCGTCGTCGATTATCTTTTCAAGGTAGGCAAGGGTTGTCGAAGAGACAGTAGTCGAAATCTTTTGGCGGGTCGGCCTCGGCGCGGTCGCCATATAAATGTCCTCCACTTGTCAGATATATTATCGCACGAATGACGGACGATATTACATCCCCATCGAAGCCTTTGTTTTCAGGGTTATGGCGAGACCCGATTTAGATGTTCAGCTCCACGACCGTTGCGCCGCCGCCGCCTTCGTTTTGTGGGGCTTCGGCTACTGTGGCTACGTGGGGATGTTGCTGCAGCAGTTGGCGCAGGGCTTTGCGCAGGATGCCCATGCCGCTGCCGTGGACGACGCGGACGCGCGGAAGTCCGGCTAGAAACGCGCGGTCCACGAATTTCTCTACTTCGCGCGAGGCCTGGTCGACGGTTTGTCCGATGACGTTGATCTCGCTGCCTACGTTTGCGCCTTCGTTTTCGAGCGAGACGGAGATGCCGCGGGCACGGGCCGCTTTCAATGGGGAATCATCTGCTGTGGACTGCGCGCTCGCCAGCAACTCGGCAATATCATCGCGCCCGATTTTCATTTTCATCGGGCCCATCTGGACTTCGAAGTGAGTTTCGTCGAGCTTTCGCACCACGCGGGCAGGGCGACCCGTTGACTTCAGTTTCACCGTGTCGCCTTCGGAAACCTGCTTTACCAGGCGCGGCTGGGCGTGGGGATCGCCTTGATCGGCGCCAGTGGAATGAGCGACCACGCTCGAATCGAACTGCTCGCGAAATTCGCGGCGCAATTTCGCAACGCGGCGTTCCGCATCCTTGGAAAGTTTCTGCGCTGCGGCGCGATCCTGAATCGCGAGCACCGCCTCGCGGGCCTGATACTCGAAATCGCGCAACACCTCTTCGAGTTTCTTTTCCATCTCGCGGACTTTGGCTTGCTGCTCTTTTTTTCCTTCGAGCGCTAAACGATTCTGTTCGCGCTCCAAATCCTGTTGGGTCTTTTGCAATCGCAGGCGCTCGTTATCGGCGTCGCGCAGATCGGCATGAAGTTTGTCGAGAAACTGACCGACATCGCGGGCCTGAGTTCCCAGGCGCGACCGCGCGCTGTCGATAATGGTCGGGTTCAATCCCAGCCGTCGCGCGATGTTGATGCCCGCCGACGCTCCGGGCACGCCCACTTTCAGCTCGTAGGTCGGCTGCAAGGTAGCTTCGTCAAAACCCACGGACGCATTCACTACGCCCGGAGTATTTGCGGCATACACTTTGAGCGAAGTGTGATGAGTTGAAATTACGGTCATGCATCCAATGTCGCGAAAATGGTCGGCGATGGCCACGGCTAATGCCGCGCCCTCTTCGGGGTCGGTCGCGGAGCCGAGTTCGTCGAGCAGCACCAGCGATTGGGCGGTCGCCGTGCGCGAAATGAAATCGATGTTGGTGACGTGCGCCGAGAACGTGGAAAGATTTTGCTCGATCGATTGATAGTCTCCAATGTCGGCGAGCACGGCGTCGAATACTGGAAGCTCGGCGCGATCGGCGGGGACTGGAAGACCCGACTGGGCCATGAGTGCGAGCAGGCCCACCGTTTTGAGGGTTACGGTTTTGCCGCCAGTGTTGGGGCCGGTGATGATGAGTTGACGGCGGGAGCCTTCGAATTCTATGGAGATTGGGACTGTGGAGATACCTTTTACTTTTAGATTGCGCTCGAGAAGAGGGTGCCTCGCATTATGCAGCAGGAGGCGAGCGTTGCTCGCCCTGGACGGACGAATGCGTCCGTCCCCACATGAGTCGGGGTGGTCCGCTCCTTCGTCGCTCAACTGCGCTTCTACGCAGTTGTAGTCTTCGGCGAAGCGCGCTTTCGCGAATTGCACTTCCAGTTCGGCGAGCACGGCCACCGCAGTTCGAATCGGCTCAGAGAGTGTCCCGATGCGCTGCGTCATCTCGAGCAGGATGCGATGAATCTCGATTAATTCTTCTTCCAGCAGGCGCACCAGTTCATTATTCTGTTCAATCGTTTCCAGCGGCTCGACGAATACGGTTTGCCCGCTTGAACTGGCGCCATGCACTACGCCTTGCACGCGGCGTTTTTGCTCGATCTTCACCGGAATGACGAAGCGCTCGCCGCGAATCGTGATCAGCTCATCCTGTACCGTGCCGCCTTCGGCGAGCCGCCGCAAATATCCGCGCAGCGACTCCTGAATCGAGCGGCGCTGTCTTTCAATCTCGCGGCGAATGCGCGCCAATTCTGGCGAAGCTTTATCTTCGAGCGTTCCGTCGGGCTGAATTTTGTTGCGGAAGAATCTCAGGAACTCGGTGAAATCTACGATCTGAGTTGAAAGGGCACGCACGCCATGCCACTCGGATTTCATGCTTCCGGGTGGATGCAGCGCGATCTCTCGCCACTCCGCCGCGCGATCGACGACCAGGATTACATCGCGAATTTCTGTGGTCTCCAGCGCCGCTCCGGCGATGCGCGATTTTTCGACCAGTTGGGCGATTTCCAGCAGCCCAGAAAAATCGAAACGCCCGCCCACGCGGCGGAATTCTCGAATCTCGCTCGCGAGTTGTTGCTGGTTTTGAATCCAATGCCGGTCGGTGAAGGGAGTTAATGCGGCAATCCGCTGCTGGCCGAGCGGCGACGAGGCGTATCCGCGCAGCAAGTCTCGTAGTGCGTCGAATTCCAGCACTCGCGCGGAATTATGTGTCAGCTCAGTCGGCATCGCATTTTTATGGTACAGGAGTGGGCGGCCGCAGCGCGGAGGGAAGGTGGTGGCTCAGTCTCGATTTATTCTGAGGGCAGCCGTTCGGGCGAGACCAAGATCCTGCCCTGAGCGAAAGTCGGAGGTATCTCCCACCAGCCGCATTTATGGGAGATCCCTCGCGTGGCTGAAGTGCGCCGCGCTTCGGGATGACGCCCTGGTAGGAGGGGATAAAGCCCTGATTAGTTGCCGGCGGCTCCGGCCACTTTTGCCGACGTTTCTTCTACGGGAAGTCGCACCACGAATATGGCTCCGCCTTCGCGTTTGTTGCGGCAGGTGATCTGGCCGCTGTGATCCTGAATTACTCCATACACCGCGCTCAGGCCGAGTCCCGTTCCTTTGCCGACGGCCTTGGTGGTATAGAACGGATCGAAAACTCTTTGCGGCTCGCGAATGCCGGGGCCGGAATCGGAAAATTGCAGCACTGCTTCTTGTCCGTTGCGCTGACCTGTAATTTCCAGGGAGCCTCCGCCGGCTTCGTCCAAGGCGTCCATGGCGTTCTCGATGATCTCGATGAAGGCCTGAAAGAGTTTGTTGGCGTTGCCCTGCACGCGCGGGAAATCTTCGGCGATGGAGACATCGACTCGAATTTTTCCCGGCACGCGGCGCGATTCGAGCATCTGGATGGCGCGCTGCAGCAGCATGGTCACGTCGACAGGAATTTTTTCTACTGGCGACTGCTGGGCAAAGCTCAATAAGTCGGCGACGAGATCACGAGTGCGTCCCGCCTGATGCACAATCTTGCGCAGCAGGGCGTTCTGCTCACCGCTGAGACGCTCCCGGGCCCAAAGCTGTTCCGAATAAGTCATCACAGCGGTCAAGGGGTGATTGATGTCATGGGCGGCGCCAGCGACCAGAGTGCCCAGAGAGGCCAGTTTTTCGCGCTGCACGAGTTCACTTTGCAAACGCTTTTCTCCTTCGTAGCCGCGGCGGGATTCCTGCAGCAGCGACATCAGAGCCTGGTCTTGCACGTACTGGCGCAGGAACACGAAGGCTCCCAGCAGCAACATCGCAACCAGCACCGTGGCAATGCGGAAGACGCGGGAGGGCGCGGGCGATTTGTCGAAGAGGATGGTCCAGAGTCCTAAGACCGGCAGCGACAAGAGCGTCAGCATGGCCAGGCGCGGAATCACTTTCTGCCAGCGCGGATCCAAATCGATGTTCCGGCTTCGCAAGTCCCATTCCCGCGCCGATAAAGCGGTGGCCGCCATCCAGGCTACTGCTCCGAAGAAAGGAACTTCATACAGGCTGCCGGAGTAGTAAGTGCCGTTTATGACCGCACGTAACAGAAATTCGGATCCGGCGGTGTAGAGCAGACTGGCGCAAAAGAAATTCAGGTAGAGCCGGCGCCATCCTGCCGAACTGGTTCCGGCGGCGATTCCCAGCGCGGCCAGGAGCAGAATATTTCCCAGCAGGTACAGCCGGTGATAGCAGAGGTCATAGAGATTGACGTTGGGCACGACGTACTGATGGGGAAAAATGACGAAGGCGTAAAGAAAGATCCACCACGCCAAGAGCATCAAAAAATTCCGCAGGCCGTGATAGGTTCTTTTCTCGCTCTTCAGCAAGTCTGGACGCCAGACCACTGCGGCGATCATGGGCACAGTATGAAAAAATAAAACGATGTCAAAGAAAGATGGATTGACGGTCGGTTGATGCGACACCAATTCGGTGTAGATCCAACTTACGTCGTTGCAGGCCCACAAGAAAAAACCAGCCGTTATCAGTACCCAAAAACTGCGTTCCTTTCCGGGCCGCGCCACCGCATTGCTGAATGCGATTCCGGTAGCCGCCAGCATGAGCAGCAAACCCGCCAGATCTGAAAACGCGGTCAGCCCCACGCTTTGGTGGGCAGTCACGGCCACGCCGGCAAAGGCCAGCGTGATTGCGGCGGCGGCCGCAAACCAGCGGTCAGCAAACCAGCGATCGCGGGAAAAAACACTCATCCGTCTCGATTCTATGGCATTGAATTGGCGTCCTCCAGAACGCTTGGAAGCCGCCAGTTACTTTCGTTATCCCTGCGGTGAGTGGCGGGAGGCGGCATGGGCGTCAAGCGATGCTAAGTCGCCGTTCTGCAGACCTGCTTGACGCAAGCCTTAACCGCAAAGATGTTCTAGAATCAGAAAGGAAGACGTTTTTCTCGGTCTTCCTCTGGTGACTGCCATGGCATTCCCTGTGACTCGTCTTCGCCGGCTCCGCCGCACCGCGGAACTGCGCAATCTGGTTTCGGAAACTCGACTTACGCCCGACGCCTTCGTCTACCCCATGTTCGTTTGTCCCGGCGAAGGAGTTCGCAAGCCGGTCAAATCCATGCCCGGCGTTTGCAATCTTTCGGTGGACGAGGCCGTCAAAGAGGCGCAGCAGGTTCATTCGCTGGGCATCTCCTCGATCATTCTCTTCGGCCTTCCCGACGCCAAAGACGAAATTGCCACCGGTGCCTGGGCCGAGGACGGCATTGTGCAGCAAGCCACTCGTGCTATTAAGCGTGAACTTCCGGAACTCATTGTGATGGGCGACGTTTGCCTTTGCGAATACATGTCGCACGGCCACTGCGGAGTGGTGAAGCAGTCATTCACGCCGCAATCTCTGGGAGCGGCGGTTCACAATGCCTTGACTCCATCGCAGCGTGTGTTGGCGGTAAAGAGCAAGGCGGAAAAAGACAAAGCCATCCAAGTGATGGCTACGGTGGCTGCGCGCGCGGCGCAGTCCAGTTTCGAAATCGACAACGATTCTTCGCTCGAACTGCTCGCCCGCACTTCAGTCTCGCTGGCCAAAGCGGGCATCGACATCATTGCTCCCTCGGACATGATGGACGGCCGCGTCGGCGCCATCCGCCGCGCTCTCGACACTGCAGGCTTTTTCAATATTCCGATTCTTTCCTACGCGGCGAAATTCGCCTCCGGCTTCTACGGGCCGTTCCGCGAGGCCGCCGACTCGGCGCCGCAATTCGGCGACCGCCGGTCTTATCAAATGGATGGGGCCAATGTGCGCGAAGCCATGCGTGAAATCGAAACCGACATTGAAGAAGGCGCGGACATGATTATGGTCAAGCCCGCCATGCCTTATCTCGATGTGATCGCCGCGGCCCGCCTACGCTTCAGCCTTCCGCTCGCCGCCTATCAAGTATCTGGCGAATACGCCATGATCGAAGCGGCCGCTCAAAACGGCTGGATTGAACGCGACCGCGTCATGATGGAATCTCTACTCAGCATCCGCCGCGCCGGGGCCAGCATCATCCTGACCTACTACGCCAAAGACGCCGCCAGACTGCTCGCGTAAGTACTGTCGGTGCGGACACTTCTGTCCGCTGCCTGTGCGCTGCCTCGTCCTCAGGACTCATTAGATTGGTCAGCCTCGATCTTCCTCAGTGGCCCTCAGTGTGGGGGCGTTTCGCATCAGCCTGACTAAACCCTTCCTAAAAAATGCCGAAAGAAAGAGAGTGCAAGGCCGGTGCCTCGCCTGGAAGCGCGCTGGGCGCCGCTAGGAAAAGACATGAAAAACGTCTCATCACTCTCCATGAGCAAAATGATTTCGTACTTCATTCTGGGTTTGTGCCTGGCAGTAGCGGCACAAGCCCAACAGTCGCCCAGTTCCTCGCCCAGCTCACAGCCCAGTCAGGATGAGGTCAACAAGCAACTCCTGCAGCGGCTTGAGGAGCTGGAAAATGAAGTCAAACAGCTGAAGGCCCAGGTGCAGGCGGCCACGGCGTCAGCGCCGGTCGCTGCAGCCCCATTGCCGGTTCCTGCTCCGTCGCCGGCACCAGAACCGGAGATGCCCACGGTGAATGAAGTCGCGCCACGGCTGCATCTCAACGTGTTTGGCGATGTGGGAGCTCAGTGGTACAACCACGTCCCGACAACGTTCGAATTCGGCTCGCTCGACCTGTTCATGACGGCACGCCTCTCGAACAAAGTTTCCACCCTGGGAGAAGTGCTGTTCATTGCGGAAAACGATAACAGCATTGCTGTGGACGTTGAAAGGCTACTGTTGCGGTACCGGCAGAGCGACTACCTGATGGCATCGTTTGGACGCATGCACACCGGGGTCGGCTACTACAACACCGCGTTCAACAAAGGGGAGTTTCTGGAAACCACGGTCGATCGCCCCTTTATCTATGCCTTCGACGATGAGGGCGGCATTCTGCCCATGCAGGATGTTGGCGTGAGTCTAACCGGCAAGATTCCTTCGGGAAAGTTGGGGTTGAACTATGTATTCGAGGTGGGAAACGGCCGGGCGTGGGGTGGTCCGAATGTAGAAGTGGCCCAGAACTACCAGGATGCGAATACCAGCAAGTCGGTGAACGGAGGGCTGTTCATGCGGCCGGATAAAATCCCCGGGCTGCAGTTGGATTTTCGGTGCTCCATGAAATCTCTCACTTCCCGGTCCGCCGGCGGTCGGCGAGAGCATTGCCACGGTTCATGCCGTCTACATCAACAACAAATACGAGATCCTGAACGAGGCCGTGCTGGTGAGAGACGCGGAATCCGGCGGCCCGGTTTTCCATACCGGCGCCTTCTACAGCCAGTTTTCGCGGGCGTTCCGCGCATGGCGGCCATATTTTCGTTACCAGTACTTCAACGCCAACAATAATGATTCAACCTACGCGAACGTCACCAGTCCGAACGAGTACGCACCGCTCAGTGACGCCGGATTTATAGGAAGACTCAACGGTCCCTCGGCCGGTGTTCGCTGGGACTTCACGGAACACTCGGCGCTGAAGTTCCAGTATGACCGCTACTCTTTGAGAGGCCTGGCTACGGAAAACGGCCTGACCGCTCAGTTCGCGTTTACGTTCTAGGAGACCGCCATGAAAAAACACAAGAGCGTTGTATTCGTACTCCTTGCGGTTGTGATCTTTGCGGTCGTGGCGGCCATGAGGCTCGCGGTCTCGGCCCATCCGGTACAAGCCGCGGGCGACCCGATCGTGGTGATCGTCAATGGGGCAAATCCGGTGGACAACCTGAGCGTGGGCGAGTTGAAAAAACTCTTTCTGTCGGACCGCAGCAAATGGGACACGGGCAAATCGGTAGCTCCGGTAATGGTTGTCGCGGGCGCGCCCGAGCGAACCTCGTTTCTCAAGATAGTTTGCGGCATGAGCGATGCCGACCTCAGCAAATATTTTCTGGCGGCGGCGTTCAGCGGCAAGTCGGCGACGCCTCCCAAAGAAGTCGGCAGTGCGGCGGCGGTAAAGAGTTTCGTCGCCACTTCGCCGGGCGCCATCGGGTTCGTCAAGGCGGGCGATTTTCACGGGGATGGCAGCGACGGTGGGATCAAGTCAGTGAAGGTCGACGGTGCCGCCGCTGCCGATGCCGGTTACAAGCTCAAGATGTAAGTGCGGATGGTCGCTTAGAAGTGTAGAAGGTCGCAATGCGATGTGACGATCAAAACGAAACTGTCGAGCCTGACCATCAGCAGCTTGCTGTTCGTGGCCGCGGTGAGCGCGACCGGCTATTGGGGCATCACCTCGGTGCATAAGACAACGATTGAAGTTGCGGCCACCGGCTCGGCCATCCGCAATCACATTGAAGCCGGGAGTCTATAACGATCTCACCCGGACCGACATATCCGCTGTGTTTACCGCAAAGGGCGATGACCAGCAAAACAAGGTGGAAGAATTTGCCCAGCACAGCAAGTTACTGGAAGATCGCATCGCCAAAGCGCGTGACTTTGCGGTAGACCCGGCGAGCCAGTCGATGCTGGATAACGAAAAGCAGATGAGCGTCGAGTACGTAAAGGCAGGCAACGCGCTGATTGAGGCCATTATCCACAACCCCAGCGCTGCCCCCGGCCTGCTTGGGCCTTACCTGCAGATCTACAAAGACCTTCAGGGAAAGATTGAAGAGACCAGCGACCAATTGAGTCAAGAGTGCGAAAGAGGCTGAACTCAGCGCCACAAAAGAGGTGTCACGAGCCACGCACGTCATGTTCGTGATTTGCGGGATATCGCTATTGATGCTGTTTCTGGGCAATTTCGCGCTGGTGCGGGCGATCACTGGATCACTGCAGCGCTTGACCCACATGATTCAGGATATCGCCGAGGGCGAGGGCGATGTCACTGCGCGAGCTCGAGGCGGCCGGCGGCTTCGCCAGAGACGAACTCGGCGAAGTCAGCCGGCTCTTCAATTTATTCATGGACAAATTGCAGGAAATCCTGCGCGGGGTGGCGGCTCATACCCATAAACTCGCAGCCGCCAGCCAGCAACTGCTCGAGGCGAGCGCAGCAGATTACCGCCAACTCTGGAGAGACTGCGGTCGCAGTCGAACTCCGTTTCCCGGGCCACGCAGCAGCGTCAGCCAGAATCTGCAGAGCCTTTCCGACGGGCGCCGGGGAGATGACGTCGACCATTCAGAACATTGCCACGAACACGCCATGAAGCCGCCAAGCATGGCCGCCTCTGCCGTCAGCGCGGCGCAAGCCGCCACCGCTACCGTCGCGAAGCTCGGCCAGTCGAGCGCCGAAATCGGAGAAGTCATCAAGGTCATCACATCCATTGCGGAGCAGACCAACCTGCTGGCTTTGAATGCAACCATTGAAGCCGCGCGCGCGGGAGAAGCGGGAAGGGGTTTCGCGGTAGTCGCGAACGAGGTGAAAGAACTTGCCAAGCAGACGGCCAAAGCCACCGAGGACATCAGTCGCAAGATTATCGCCATCCAGGCGAGATACCAAGGGCGCGGTGTCTGCCATCGGGACCGTCAGCGACGTGATTCATCAGATTAACGACATTTCTGCGACCATTGCAGCCGCGATCGAAGAGCAAAGTGCGACCACCAATGAGATGACGCGGAATGCCAGCGAAGCGGCCAGCGGGGCGGGCGACATCTCGGCCAACATCGGAGGAGTGGCGCAGGCAGCGGAAGGCACGCTTGCGCGCGCGCAAGAATCACAAAAAGCGGCGCAGGAAATGGCCGCCGTAGCGGCGCAGCTAATCACGTCTGATGCGGCAGTTCAAGATCGAGCGCCGCGATCCGCGGATCGAGATGTGCCTGCCCGTGCAGTTGACGGCTACCGATGTTAGCGGAGCTCCTATCGACCAGGAAGTGGTCACGGTCAACGTGAGCCAGCAAGGAGCACTTTTGAAAGGCATCCGCGGCAAACTTCGCGTAGGCAGCTTGGTTTCTCTCGCCCGCTTGCAGAAGCAGGAACAGTTTTCGATCGCGTGGGTTGGGAAAGAAAATACTCCCGGGGCTGGCCAGATCGGTTTCCCGCGATGGCGGTGAACTTCGTTTTGGGACGATGTGCTCGAAACGCAGTCTCAGGCCGAACCGGGCAGCGCGGAGAAAGAGTGGGAGAAGGCTTCGGCGAAGCCGAAGGCACGGGCGCACGGAGCTTAGAGATTTTGGCAAGAATGAATCGGTATCACTTTTAGGCGCGGCAATCCAAGACTCGGCAATTCAAGCTTCAGCAATCCGAGATTGGCAATCCAAGATTCAGCCCTAAAGAAAAAAGCCGCGGCTATCCGCGGCTTTTGTTGCTGAACTGCAAAGTCGATGCTGAACTGATTCTAGTTGTGCTTGTCTCTGTAGATCTGACGGCTGGTTTTGTTCTGTTCGCGGTTCAGTTGCCGTTGCTCGCCCTTGGTCAGATGACCGTTGTGAGCGGCCATGTCGGCCTTCTGCTGGTTCTCGGTTTTTTGTTCGCGATTTTCCAGGTGCGCGGTCTGGCCCGGGGTCAGCTTGCCGCTGGCAACACCATTGGCGATGCGGTTCTGCTGATTGGTTTCGCGGGCGTTGACTTCATTGACGCGCGGATGCCCGGGATCGACCTGTCCCGGACCGGCTTGTGGTTGCGCAGAGGCGGCGCCAACCAACATCAGGCCACCCGCTGCCAGGACTAAGAGCGAATTCTTGATTGTATTGATCATGATTGAGCAAACCCCCGGCATGGAGCTTAGTTCGCGATTCGGGGAGCTGGTACGGGCCGAAGGTACATTCACTAAAGGTTCTAGTGACGGCGGGGAAACGGCACCAAAGTGCTTACCGGTGGTACTTCTTTCGCAACCGGACTGGCTTCGGTCGCATCTATAGTCCAACCATTCGGTAACAACTTAGTAACTACGCGCGGGCCCGCCGTTTGCTGGCGCGGACAAGCACAGCATTTAAGGAATGCAAATGCTCCTGCGCGGGCCGGGAAAAAAGACCAACGTTGGCGGTGGAGTCGATCTCGCCGCACTCCCATCATTCTTTGTAATTGGTCCACCCCGCACGGGTACGAGTTGGATACACGCGGTCCTGAGCGAGTGCGCAACCGTTTCGAATCCCACCAAAGAGACCCGATTTTTCGACAAACATTTCGAGCGTGGCCTTGCCTGGTACCAATCGCATTACCGCCATGCCGTCGCTGGACGAATCGTGGGCGAAGTTGCCCCCACCTATTTCGCCAGTCCGCAGGCACGGGAGCGGATCGCGCAGCTGATACCTCAGGCGAAAATCGTTTGCACGTTTCGCAATCCGGCGGAACGGGTAATCTCGCTCTATCGTTTGAAGCGCGCCTATGGCTTAATCCGCTGGAATTTGGACGACGCACTAACGCGCGATCCCGAACTGATGGAATCGGGCCGGTACGCCACTTACCTGCGCGACTGGCTGCAAACATTCGGTGAATCCCAAGTCATGGTGACCATGTTCGAGGAGTTGCAGGCGGATCCGCAGGCGTATGTGAATAGACTGCTGGATTTTGTGGCAATTCCACGCATGCAGCTTCGTACTTCTCATCGAAAGCGTCTGTTCACGATTGACGCCATGACCGAGCCGCGCAATTATTTTTGGACTCGGGGCGGTTTGCTGCTCGCCGACTGGTCGAGAAAACATCGAATCGATTCGGTGGTTCATGCCGCCAAAAGGCTGGGTGCAGCCAAACTGTTTATCGGTGGCGGCCCAACGTTTCCAGACGTGCCCGCTTCCCAGCACATAAAGCTTCGCGAACTTTTCAGGAGTGAAGTGGATCAACTGGAAGGCATGCTGAATCTCGACCTCACAGCCTGGAAATAGTGCGTGGGGTGCGTGCACGTTATGTCTGATGGGTTTGTTATGCTCCCGCAGCACCCTGGCTCTGAAACGTTACTTCCACGAGCTTGCGGTCTTCGTCGGAAACTTTGAACATCTGTCGCGGCTTCAAGTTCATGAAGCTGGCTACGAATACGTCGGGGATTTGGCCAATGCGAGTGTTGTAGGTGTTGACGTCGTCGTTGAAAAATTCGCGGCGGTCGGCGATGCGCTCTTCGAGTTCGGCAATGCGATTCTGCAGCTTAAGGAAATTCTGATCAGCCTTGAGTTGCGGATAATTCTCCGCCACGGCAAAAAGCCCGCGCAGTGCGCTCGCCATCTGCACATCGGCGACTGCTTTCTGGCCGATGCTGGCTGCGTTCATTGACGATGTTCGTGCCTGGGTCACAGCTAGCAGTGTCTGCTGCTCGTGCTGCATGTATCCTTTGACAGTTTCGACCAGATTGGGGATTTCGTCGTGACGCTGCCTGAGCAGCACATCAATATTGGCCCAAGCGCGGTCATTCTCATTCCGCAGGCGCACCAGGCCGTTGTAGAGAATGACGGCGTAGGTGAGAACGCCGGCTATGAAGAGGAAGAACGCCAGTCCCGTGATGGCACTGCTGTCCATAGGATTAAAGTGCCAGTCGCACGACGGATAGGCAAGTGCCGGAAGGGTTGCGTCAGCCTGTGGGAAGAGTTCCGCTCGGCTTCGCCCTTCGACTGGCTCAGGGCAGGCTCTGCGCGGGACGGACGAATGCGTCCGTCCCCACATCAGTCGAATTAGTCTTTGCTGGGTTTTTTGGGAGTGATGTCGCAGGCCTTGCGCACTTCATCCACGTTCAGGCCGGCGGGGGAGAACTCGGCAATCTGGCGTCCGCTGCGAGTCGGCAGCGCTATGTTGAAGACTTGCGCTCCGAGAAGACCGCGGACGGTGCCTTTGTCCATGGAAAGGAAGTGGCCGCGCTCCCAGTTCCAGCCATGGTAGCCGTGGTAGTCGTCGATGCGAACCTCCACTTCCAGTTGGGGCTGGCCCCAGAAACCGGGGCGATTGGGAGGAGGAAGGCGAACGCCGGGATTGAAGTCGGCCAACTTCAGCTTGCCGTTTTCGCAGAATAGATCGACCCGAGGCGCGTAGTTGGGGTCTTCGCGAAAGTAATTGTTGGCTACCAGTTCGAAGCGGACTTTGTGGGCTCCGGTCATCTTGTCTTCCGACTGAAACTGCATCCACTTGCCGCCGGCGCTGACGCCATCTTTTTCATCCTGATAAGGGCTCATGGCGCCGCCCTGGGCGATGGCGAATGCGGCGCAGAGCAGTGTGACCAATGCTAAAAAGGTCTTCACAGCCAGAGCCGTGCCCTTAGGTTTATGAGACGAGTGCAAGTCCTTCACAGTTTTCCTCCAGAGATATCCCTGATTCGTTGAACCAATTATCTTCAACCCGGAAGGGCAGGGAAAAGTTGCGGGAAAGGTTCAGCCCTGGGCTAACGGATCTGGGGTTAATGGATATGGGGTTAACGGGTATTGACCTTGAGATCGACGTAGACCTGCGAGCGGTCATCGAACTGGCTGACGGATTTGGTCTCGCTCTTGCGGCTCTTGTATTGGGCATAGACTTCATAGTCGGTTGCGGTGGAAAGAGCAGGGAAGCGGTAGGTGCCGTCGGGACCGACGATATAGGTTTTTACTGCGCGGGTGCGGGTATTGGTGAGGTAGACAATGGCATCGGGAAGAGGATTGTCCTGCGGATCCAGCACTTTGCCGAATAGCAGCCGCCCCACGGTCTTATCTTTTTTGTCGAAGGCAGCAGCCGATACCGCAGCGGCCAGAACCGTACTTAGGACGCAAGCCAGGGCCATCGCCACAATCACAAATCTTTTTCGATTCATGCTGCGGCTATTGTCTCACGACATAGAGCGCGGTTGGTTAGCGGGTTAGATGCAATCCGGTGTCTTCGCGTTCGTCGTTATAGATGTGAACGGTTACTGGTTGCACCAGATGCAGAGGCTTTCCGTCGGCGGTTTTGAAGCCTTTGAGATCGGTCCAAAGAATATAGTCGGCGTCGCCGGCGGGAACGCGCTGCGCGAACTCACCCATGTGGTCGGAATAGACTTCCCAGCGAGCTTTGGTGGGCTTATCGGTGGCGCGACGAATTTTTACCGTCACTCCATACACAGCCCGATCATCCGGCCCCCAGACGGTTCCGGCGATAACTGCGTAGGGTTTGACCTTGTCTTTTGAACTGGAAGCGGCGAGAAGGTTTGGTTGAGAACCGAGAGCCGGCAGGAGGAGTGCCGCGACGAGAATGGTCCGATGAAGCAAACCGGAAGAGGAACCAGGCTTACGAATAATCACCGTCCTCGCTCTCTTCCTCGTCATCATCTTCCTCTACGTACCCGGCTTCCACTGCTTTCAATTCGAGCGGACTGGTAGTGACGACTTCAAAATCGGTGCCACACTCCGGGCACGAGATTACTTCTCCCTCCTCGACCTCTTCTTCGTCGACATCCAGATTGGTTTCGCATTCGGGACAAAAAACCATAAAGCCTCCCCTCGCCGATTAGACCCTCCTGTTAATATTTAGATTCTTTAACTGCCGTAGGTCAAGGGGTACAGGCTGTAGGTGCGGGATTTTTCTGGACGCGCAGGAACCGCTCTCCCGGAGCGAGATTTGCCAAGAGAGGATTCTCCGACATGTTTCATTTTGTTCGAGGAGTGTTGTGGACTGTAGCCGCGCTTTTGGCCGGAGCGGCGGCCTGTGCGGGACAATCGGCCGATTCCAAGCCGGCATTCGCGGCCGACCCGCAGATTGCGGCAGTGTTGCGCCAGATTTCCGCGCAGCGAATTCAGGCGAACATTGAAAAACTGGTGAGCTTTGGAACGCGATCGACCATTTCTGCGCAGGACCCGGCCTCGATTGCCGCTGGGCGCGGAATTGGCGCGGCGCGGGAATGGATCAAGTCGGAATTCGAACGCTATGCGAAGGACTGTGACGGATGCCTTGAGGTGAAAACAGACAGCTTCACCGAGCAACCCACCGAGCGCATTCCGAAGGCGACGGACATCACCAATGTTTATGCGGTTCTGAAAGGTGCGGATCCGGAGAATGCGAAACGCAGGGTGCTGGTGACCGGGCACTACGACTCGCGCGATACGGATATTCTCGACGTAAACGGCGACGCCCCCGGGGCGAACGACGACGCGAGCGGAACTGCTGTGAGCCTGGAATGTGCGCGCGTGCTGAGCAAGATGAAGTTTCCAGCGACGATTGTTTTTCTCACCGTGGCCGGAGAAGAGCAGGGGCTGAACGGAAGTAAACATTTTGCCAAGGTCGCCAAAGATGAAGGCTGGGATCTGGAGGCGGTGCTCAACAACGACATTGTCGGCGGAGACAAGAGCGCGGAGCAGGATCATTCCGTGGTGCGGGTTTTTTCGGAGGGACTGCCTGCAGCGGCGACGGAGCAGGAGACTCGCCGCATTCGCGCTTTGGGCGGGGAGAATGATTCTGAGTCGCGACAACTGGCGCGCTACATCGTGGACGTGGGCCGCACTTACAACACCGGCGTGAAGCCGATGCTGATCTTTCGGCTCGATCGCTTTCTGCGGGGCGGCGATCACTATTCGTTTAACCAGCAGGGATTCGCGGCGGTTCGCTTCACTGAGTTTCGCGAGGACTTTCACCATCAGCACCAGAATGTGCGCACGGAAAGCGGCGTGGAATATGGCGATTTGCTCAAGTTTGTGGACTACGACTATGTGGCGCACGTGGCGCGGTTGAACGCAGCTACGCTGGCATCGCTGGCTTCGGCGCCTGCGCCGCCGGCGAATGTTCACATTCTCACCAAAGATTTGGAGAATGACACCACGCTGACGTGGGAAGCGTCGCGGGGCGGGCGAACCACGGAATATGAAATCTTGTACCGCGACACCACTAGCCCGTTCTGGGACCACTCGCAGAAAGTTGGCAACGTGACTCGCGCCACGCTCAAGCTTTCGAAGGATAATGTGATTTTCGCAGTACGGGCCGTGGATCGGGCGGGACATCGGAGTTTGGCGGTCGTGCCGGTTCCGGAGCGGTGAGAATTGTGGGTTTGCGAAATCCCCACGTCTCGCAAAATGCGCGAGACATGGGGCACCCGAAGTGCGAGTAGAATTACGCTAGAGGTTAATCAGTGCGTCGAACCGGCGAACCAATGACGTTGAGCCTGCCTCCGTTCACCAGGGCAGTGACGTGGCTGCTGGGCATTAATACGGCTGTTTATTTGCTGTTATTGCTGCTTACGCGGGTGCAACCGGATGTTCCTCTTTTTGTTCTGGATAATTTTGCGCTTCAGCCGCAGGCGGTCGTGCACGGCGCAATCTGGCAGTTGGTCACTTACGGATTTCTTCATTTCGAATTCTGGCATTGGTTCGGCAATATGCTCGGCCTGTGGATGTTCGGCTCCGCTTTTGAGAGTGCATGGGGCACGCGGCGTTTCGTAGAACTTTTTTCTGTGGGAGTGGTGGGCGCGGGCATTACCACAATCGCGGCTTCGTACGCTCACATTCTGGGCAATCCTGGGACGCGGACGCTGGGCGCTTCTGGCGGCGTCTTCGCCATTCTGATCGCTTTTGGAATGTTATTTGGCGATCAGGAAATCATGATGATTCCGTTCCCGTTCATGATCAAGGCCAAATACTTTGTGGGCATTCTGATTGTGGTTACGCTGGCGTTTGCCATGTCGGGCAGCGGCGGCGTGGCTTATGTGGCGCATCTCGGCGGATTGCTTTTTGGCTGGCTTTATGTGCGGCGCGGCATCAAGCCGGCGCTGGTGAATGTGGGATTTGCGGAACGCTACTATGGCATGCGCAATTCTTACTACCGCTGGAAGCGGCGCCGTGCCGCGAAGAAGTTTGAGGTGTACATGTCGAAACATGATCGCCAGGTCCACTTCGACGAGCATGGGAATTACATTCCGCCGGATGACGATCCGCGCAAAGGGAATGGCGGGTCGAAGTCGGGGTGGGTGAATTGAATACCGGAACTGTCATCCTGGCTGTCATCCTGAGCGAAGCGTGATCCCCTGAAGGCGGTCATGCGCAGTCGAAGGATCCCTATCTATTTCGTGTGACTGTCTCGTTTCTTTAAGACAGTCCGGCGGAAACTCCTCTTTCATGCGGACGATGATCCACTCTGCTAGGGATCCTTCGACTGCGCAACTGCTTCGCTTCGCGAACCAGTCGCTCCGCTCAGGATGACATTTCGAGGAAATTTGTGAATTCGGACAAGATTCGTTCTGGAAGCGCTCCCTGCTTAGCTTTTCCCTTGAATCCCAGATCGTGACCTGCGCCTTCTACCACCAACAATTTTGTTTTCGCGGGAATCATCTTCAGAGCGCGCTCCATTTCCGCGATTGAGCCGAAGGGATCGCGTGTGCCTTGAACGAATAATGTTGGCGTGCGCAGGTCGGGAAGATGCTGCGTGCGCTGTTGTTCGGGGCGGCGCGGGGGATGAAGCGGGTAAGAGAGCAGCAACAGGGCGGAAACGAGTTCTGGATTTTCCGCGCAGAGCATGCTGGATTGGCGTCCGCCGTAGGAGTGGCCGCCGAGAAAGAGACGGCCTGGAATCATTTTTCTTATCGCCGCTAAAGCATTTTTTATCCCGGCGCGGTCGCGAGCTGCGTCACCGGGGCCGGGCGGGCCGAACGATCTGGTCTGGCGATAGGGAAGATCGCAGCGCAGCACGGTGTAGCCGCTGGCGCTGAATGTTTCCGCGAGTGCGCGCAGCAGCGGAGCCTGTGCGTTGGAGCCGGCTCCGTGGGAGAGAACGAGACCATCTCCGTTGGGAATCTCTGGCAGATGAAGAAAGCCGCGAACCTTCGGGTCTACGGCGCTGTCGATGAATTCGCGGATGTGGCTCGCAGGCAAGGGAACATTCTAACCCTCTTCGAAAGACAGGCCGCGAAAGACAGTACGATTGGGCAAGAAATATGCGTGTTATCGTTCTAACCAGTAATTCCAAGGAGGACGTGGATGCGCACTCGAAGACTTGCAATGACCGCAGTTTTTGCCCTGGCCGCGATTGCCGCCATCGCCTCTCCGGATGAGCCGTCATTCTCATATGGAACCATGCAAGGCTCCTGCGCACCGTGGGACGGCCCCGCCATCGCGATGACGCTGACCAGGGAACCTTCGCAATGCAAAAGAACTGCCGGACCTTACCTCTCTCTCGCAATCTGGCGGGGATTGCCTATCCATGCGGGCCAGGTGGTAAAGTTTGCGCCGGGTACGGACACGGGCTGGGCAGCGCGATGCGCCAAGGAAGGCGACTGCAATCCCGCGCAATCGGGCACGATCGTTTTCGACCATTATCAGGAACGCTCCAGCGCGGCAGGTCACTACGAACTGCAATTCAAGAGCGGTGAAACCTTGAAAGGATCTTTCGAAGTGAAATGGTGCGAGGAGCGGGTGTTCTGCGGATAATGAGACGGCAGACGGACGAATGCGTCCGTCGCTACGTGTGAAGCGGCACGTCTGTCAGGGTCTCGTAGACTTTCACAATTTGAATTTCATTTCCCAGGCGGGCCCAGCAGCGCAGCATCTCGGGATCTTCCAAGGCGGCACTGCGAGCGGCTTCTGACTTCCAGTGGCGCAACAGAACGTAGTGCGATTCGCGGTCGCGGTAGAGCAGATCGCGACCGTAGCCTTTGTTGGCAACGATCGAACCTAGTTCACGTAGAGTGGCCAGCGCCGCGGCTTCCATGTCGGGTGCCGGCTCCCAAATCGCCAATGAGAGTATTTCTTGCGGCATAAGCGTGGATTATAGCTTGCCGGCATAGTCGAGCTTCGCTCGACCGGACAGCCGAGGGCGGCTGTCCCCACATTTTCGACCTCGAAAGCTCCTTCGACTCAGCTCTGTCGAAAGTCCCCACTTCTCGCGCAACGGACGCGCGAGAAATGGGGCACCCGAACTTTTCATCCTCTTACGTGGGCCGATGCGGCTTCTTCGGTTGACGCTTTAGCGGGCGGACTATGCGGTCGGCTTCCTCGTCGGTGACTACGTGCAGGCGCATCAGGTTGGTGGAACCGGAGGCCTGGCGGGTTCCGGCAACGACGCCGAGAACGTCTCCCGGCTTCAGCAGACTGCGTCGAACCAGGTCCTGTTCCGCCACGGTCACCATCTGTTCGCCGGAAAGTGCGGGGACGCAGCGCACGGGATGCACTCCCCAATAGAGATTCATGCGCTGGACTACGGACTCTGCGTGGGCGAAGGCATAGATGGCGGCTTTGGGGCGGTATTTCGAAATCATGCGGACAGTATTGCCGGTCTCGGTGAAAACGGCGATCGCGCCCATGGGCAAATCTTCGGCGGCGTGAGCAATCGATTCGCAGATCGTTTCGGCGACGGAAAGTCCGCGATGTTCACGGCGGCGGCGGAAGTGGACAAAGTCGCCCATGTTGCATTCCGCTTCGACGACGATGCGCGACATGATTGAGACGGACTCGCGGGGATATTGGCCGCTGGCGGTTTCGGCCGAAAGCATGACCGCGTCGGTGCCGTCGAAAATGGCATTGGCCACGTCGCTGGCTTCGGCGCGCGTGGGGCGCGGATTTTCAATCATCGATTCGAGCATCTGCGTGGCGGTGATGACGGGCTTGCGCCATGCTGCGGCCCGACGGATGACATGCTTTTGAATGACGGGAACTTTTTCGGGTGCCATTTCGACGCCGAGGTCGCCGCGGGCGACCATCACTCCGTCAGAGGCTTCGAGAATTTCTTCCAGATGATCCACGGCTTGCGGTTTTTCAAGTTTGGCAATGACCGGGAGGTCGCTCTGGTGCTCCGCAATAATCTGCTTGACTGCGCTGACATCCGCGGCGCTGCGTACGAACGAAAGCGCAACCGCATCCACACCGTGACTGAGGCCGAATTCGAGATCCTTGCGATCTTTCTCAGTGAGGGCGGGAATGGAAAGAGCGATGCCCGGCAGATTGATACCCTTGTGTTCTCCGAGCAATCCTCCGTTGAGAATGTCGCAGACGACGTCATCGCCGCGGGCTTTACTGTGAACAGCGCGAACGCGCAGTTCGATCAAGCCGTCGCTAAGCAGGATGCGCGCTCCGGGTGTGAGTTCCCGGGCAAGATCGGGAAAGGTGGTGGAGATGCGTGTAGCCGTGCCGGGCAACTGTTGCGGAGTAATAGTGACGACCGAGCCGGTCTTCAGGAGGACAGGCTTGTGGCCCACGAGTGGTCCGGTGCGGATTTTGGGACCTTGCAGATCTTGCAGGATGCAAACGGTGCGGCCCTCGCGCGCGGCCGCGCGACGCAGGCGCTGGATGTTTTGGGCGTGATCGTTATGAGTACCGTGAGAAAAATTTAGGCGCGCGATATCCATGCCGAGGCGGAGCAGTTCGCGCATGGCGGCTTCGGTATTGCAGGCGGGGCCAATGGTGCAGATGATCTTTGCCCGGCGAAGGGAGGCACTAGCGGGAACTTCCTGCGCGAAGCCGGCTGTCGATGGATACTCCTTCGCCTTTTTGTTTTTTCGACTCGCTTCCAATTTTTCCTCGTTCAGGAATGTTACCGGTGTTAGGAAGTGGTAAAGCACACGTAGCGGCGGACGCATTCGTCCGCCAGCCAGGATCATCAGGCGCCCCCGGACGAATGCGTCCGGGGGCTACGTGTCTTCCGTCTCTACTAGTCGGCCGCTTTGGGGCCGTTGATCGCGGTGAGTTCTTTTCCCAACATGGCGCGAGGGAAGAGCAACGCGTTGAACTCCGCGCCCACCAGCACCACCAGCGAAATCATGTACATCCACACCAGCAGCGCCATGGCGGCTCCGAGCGATCCGTAGATGGTGGCAAAGTCGCCGAAATGTTGCAGGTAGGCGCGAAAACCGACAGTCACCGAGAACCACAAGACGGTGGCAAGCATGGCTCCGGGAATGACGCTGTGCCAGGGCTGCGTGCGCGGGACCGCATTGTGGTAGATCAGCGCGATCACAGCGATGCTGGTGAGCGTGGCGATCAACCAGCGCATGGCGCCCCACAGCAGCAAGATATAGACGCTGAAATCGGGATCGAGAAAAGGCAGAAGGCGCGTTTCAAACTTGCTGCCCACAGCCACCAGAAGCGTGGCGAAAGTCATGGGAATGAGCGCGAAAACAACCAGCAGAAATGCGATCGAACGTTCTTTCACCAGGCCCCAGGTTTTCGGCAATTCGTAGCAACGGCGAAAACCGTCCATCCAGGAGATCATGACGCCGGAGGCAGTCCAGAGCGTGATCGCGGAGGTCGTGATCAACATACTGACGGGGTGTTTTGCCGCGCCCTTCAAATAGCCCAGTGCGGTGTTTCCGCCCGCGGGCAGAATGCTGCCGAGGGCGTAAGAAATTTCCCGCAAGTAAGGTTGGCCTTTGCGCCAGTTCGCCAGAGCGGACCCGATGATCAGCAGGACCGGGAAAAAAGTAAGAATGGAGGAATAGGCTGACGCTTTGGCGGTAGCGAAGGCGTCGTGCTCAAAAGCTCGCCAGAACGCGGTTCGCAAAAGTCGGAAGAAACGCAGCATGGGCGTCTCTAGCTTAGGGCTGGAGGTGACCCGTCGCAAAGAAGGAAGTTGATTAGGTTCCTCAAACGGCAATCGTTGGGGGGTGGCGTGCATTTGTGTGAGAACAAACCGTAGCGCCGCCGTCCCGGCGGCTGTCTGCGCCCGCCGCCCCGAGGGCGAGACGCCCTCGG
This sequence comes from uncultured Acidobacteriaceae bacterium, assembly GCA_963801885.1. GTDB lineage: Bacteria > Acidobacteriota > Terriglobia > Terriglobales > Acidobacteriaceae > Sulfotelmatobacter. The sequence continues at coordinate 239,213 of CAWDGL010000001.1, read as the reverse complement.
GACAGCCGGCAAGATGCCGGCGCTACATTTGCAACGACTACTCCGCCGCGGGAAGTTCCACGGGTAAATCGTCGGTCTCGCCCTCATGCCGCATCATTTCGAGAGCGCGCTCGGCTTCTTCGTATGCCGCCGAAACTTCCGCCTGTACCTTGGCCGCGGCCTCTTCCATTTCTGGCGAGAGGCGCACGTTGCGGTAGTACTCCATGCCGGTTCCGGCAGGGATGAGGCGTCCGACGATGACGTTCTCTTTCAGGCCGCGCAGGTGATCGACCTTGCCGTTGATGCTGGCTTCGGTGAGCACTCGCGTGGTCTCCTGGAACGACGCCGCCGAGATGAACGAATCGGTGGAGAGCGATGCTTTCGTGATGCCGAGGAGCAGGGGACGGCCGGTGGCCGGCTTGCCGCCCTGCGCAATCACGCGCTCGTTCTCTTCGCGGAACGCGAACTTGTCGGTCTGCTCTTCGAGCAGGAACCGCGTGTCGCCCACGTCCTCGACCTTCACCCAGCGCATCATCTGACGGACAATCACTTCAATGTGCTTGTCGGAGATGTTGACGCCCTGCAGGCGATAGACTTCCTGGATTTCGTTCACCAGGTAAGCCTGCAGTTCTTTTTCGCCGAGCACAGCCAGGATGTCGTGCGGGTTGAGTGGGCCGTCCATCAGCGGTTCGCCCGCTTTGACGCGCTCGCCTTCCTGCACGTTGATGTGAACGCCGCGCGGAACCGAGTATTCCTTTTCGGTGCCGTTGTCGGCGACCACATAGATTTTGCGCTGGCCTTTCGAGACCTCGCCGAATTTAACCGTGCCATCGATTTCGCTGATGACGGCGGTTTCATGCGGCTTGCGGGCTTCGAACAACTCGACCACGCGCGGCAGACCACCGGTGATGTCTTTCGTTTTGGTAGTCTCGCGCGGAATCTTTGCCAGCACGTCGCCCGGCGTTACCGTGTCGCCATCCTGAATCATCAGGTGAGCGCGGGACGGCATCAGGTAACGCTTGCTCGCCTTGCCTTTGATGACAATGGCGGGCTGGCGCTTCTCGTCCGGAGAATCGCCGACCACATGCCGCGACAGGCCGGTCACTTCATCGACCTCTTCATGAAGAGTCACTCCTTCTTGAAGGTCTTTGAACTGGACCGTGCCGCCGATTTCGGTCAGGATGGCGAAGGTGTATGGATCCCACTCGACCATGACCTGGCCGAGCTTCACCGGATCGCCGTCGTTGACCAGCAGCTTCGCGCCGTACACGACCGAGTAGCGTTCGCGTTCGCGATTCTTTTCGTCGACGACCGCGATCGAACCTTGACGGTTCATGACGACCAGGTTTCCCGACTTCGCCTTGACGGTCTGTAATCCGATGAAGCGCACGTTGCCATTGTTCTTGGCATCGAGACGCGACTGTTCGGAGACTCGCGACGCCGTACCACCGATGTGGAAGGTACGCATGGTGAGCTGAGTTCCAGGTTCGCCGATGGACTGCGCCGCGATGACGCCGGTGGCTTCGCCGAGTTCGACGAGGCGTCCGGAAGCCAGGTTGCGGCCGTAGCACATGACGCAAACTCCGCGCTTCGATTCGCAGGTCAGCACCGAACGAATTTTCACGCGCTCGATACCGGCAGCCTGAATCGCTCCCGCAAGGTCTTCGGTAATTTCCTGGTTGATATCGACGATGACGTTGCCGTCATAGTCTTTAATTTTCTCGAGCGACACGCGGCCCACGATGCGGTCGCGCAACGGCTCGATGATTTCGCCGGCTTCAACGATACCTTGCACGTAGATGCCGTCGACCGTGCCGCAATCGTATTCGCTGATGATTACATCCTGCGCCACATCGACCAGGCGGCGAGTCAGGTAGCCTGAGTCCGCCGTCTTGAGCGCCGTGTCGGCCAAACCCTTGCGGGCGCCGTGCGTCGAGACGAAATATTCGAGCACCGTGAGACCTTCACGGAAGTTGGCCGTGATCGGAGACTCGATGATTTCGCCGGAAGGCTTGGCCATCAATCCACGCATGCCGGAGAGCTGACGAATCTGCTGTTTCGATCCGCGAGCGCCGGAATCGGCCATGACGTAAATCGGATTGAGGTCGCCTTCCTTGTCGCGGCGCTGCATTTCACCGAACATTTCGTCGGCCACTTTTTCCGTAATCGCCGACCAGATTTCGATGACCTTGTTGTAGCGCTCGCCGTTGGTGATGGCGCCGTCGAGATATTGCTGCTGAACATTGACGACTTGCTTCTCGGCGTCTTTGACCAGAACTTTTTTGCTGTCTGGAATGACCATGTCGTCGATGCCGATGGACAAACCGGACTTGGTTGCGAACTTGAAGCCCAGGGTCTTAACTTCGTCGAGCATCTTGACCGTGGTTTCAAGGCCGAAGCGCAGGTAACCGTAGTTGACCAGCGCGCCAATGCCTTTTTTCTTGAGCAAGCCATTGATGTACGGCATTCCTTCAGGCAGTTGATCGTTGAGAATCGCGCGGCCTACCGTCGTGTTGATGAAGGCGCGCTCGACCTGTACCGGCTCAGTGTGAATGATGTCCTGATCGTCGTAGGCGGTGGTCAGGTCGATCAATTCGCCCGAATAGCGCAGGCGAATCGGACTCAATGTTTCCACAGCACCGGCGTCGAGAGCCATCAATACTTCTTCGATGTTGGCGAAGGCGCGGCCTTCACCCTTCGCGCCGGGCTTGCCTTTGGTCAGGTAATAGAGTCCAAGCACCATGTCCTGCGTGGGTACGGTGATGGGCTGACCGGAGGCTGGCGAAAGAATGTTGTGCGAGGCCAGCATCAACACGCTGGCTTCGACCTGCGCTTCCGGAGACAGCGGAATGTGAACCGCCATCTGGTCGCCGTCGAAGTCGGCGTTGAATGCGGTGCAGACCAATGGGTGAATCTTAATTGCTTTGCCTTCCACGAGTACCGGCTCGAATGCCTGAATGCCGAGGCGGTGAAGCGTGGGAGCGCGGTTCAGCATGACCGGGTGATCCTTGATGACTTCTTCAAGAATGTCCCAGACGATCGGCTCCTGCTGCTCGACCATTTCTTTGGCTTGCTTGATGGTGGTGACGTTGCCGGTCTGTTCGAGCCGGTGATAAATGAAGGGCTTGAAGAGTTCGAGCGCCATCTTCTTCGGCAGGCCGCACTGGTGCAGCTTGAGTTCGGGGCCGACCACGATGACGGAACGACCGGAGTAATCGACGCGCTTGCCGAGCAGGTTCTGGCGGAAGCGTCCCTGCTTGCCTTTTAACGTGTCGGACAAAGACTTCAGAGGACGATTGTTGGCGCCACGCAGCACGCGGCCACGGCGTCCGTTGTCGAAGAGGGCGTCGACGGCTTCCTGCAGCATGCGCTTTTCGTTTCTGACGATGACTTCCGGAGCGTGCAGGTCCATCAGCTTCTTCAACCGGTTGTTGCGGTTGATGACGCGGCGGTAGAGATCGTTTAAATCGGAGGTGGCGAAGCGGCCGCCATCGAGTGGAACCAGTGGACGCAGCTCCGGCGGAATGACCGGGATCACGTCGAGAATCATCCAGTGCGGTTTGTTGCCGCTCTTCCGGAAGGCCTCGACGACTTTCAGGCGCTTGGCGTACTTGAGCCGCTTCTGCAGCGAGCTCTCGTTCTTCATTTTCTCGCGCAGTTCGACGGAGAGGCCGTCGGTGTCGACGCGCTTTAGCAATTCTTTAATTGCTTCCGCGCCCATCATTGCTTTGAAACCCGCAGGGCGATACTGTTGGTCGAGTTCGCGGAACTTCGCTTCGTCTTTAATGACCTCGCGCTCTTTTACGGGAGCGTCGCCAGGTTCGACGACGACGTAGGCTTCGAAATAGAGCACGGACTCAAGGTCGCGCAAAGAAATGTCGAGCAAGTGGCCGATGCGGCTGGGCAGTCCCTTGAAGAACCACACGTGAGAGCAGGGCGAAGCCAGCTCAATGTGGCCAAGGCGTTCACGGCGAACTTTGGACAGTGTGACTTCTACGCCGCACTTGTCGCAGATCACGCCGCGGTGCTTCATGCGCTTGTATTTGCCGCACAAGCATTCCCAGTCCGTCACCGGGCCAAAGATGCGCGCGCAGAATAACCCGTCGCGCTCCGGCTTGAAGGTGCGGTAGTTGATGGTCTCGGGCTTGGTGACTTCGCCGTGCGACCAGCTCCGGATTTTCTCCGGAGAGGCCAGACTGATGCGAATGGCGTCAAAGTCCGCGATCACATTTGCCATTTCGAAAGGGCTCGAACGAAACAAGGGGATCCTCCGCTTCCTGCGGTTCTAACGCGCCCGCTGACGGAGCTCTGAAGCAAGTTCTCAGTTCTCGGTTCCCAGTTCTCAGTTAGAACCGAGTGGAACTCTGGCCTTTCATGCGACATTGAGCTCGGGATGCCGCAGCGGCCGTAATTCTAAAATCTTTGTAGCGCCGGCCTCTGGCCGGCTGTCGCGGGGGCGATTCGCCCTCGCATGTGGCGGCGAGAGGCCGCCACAACAGCCGCCGGGACGGCGGCGCTACATTAATCTGCTGCTGCGCTGGCCGTGGGCTTTTTCTCCGTGGCCTTGATCAATTCCACATCGAGGCACAGAGATTGCAACTCACGGATCAGCACGTTAAACGATTCCGGAACGCCGGGCTCCATGGCGGCTTCGCCCTTGACGATGGCCTCATAAATCTTGGTGCGGCCGTATACGTCGTCGGACTTCGCCGTCAGCAGTTCCTGCAGGATGAACGCTGCGCCATAAGCTTCGAGCGCCCACACTTCCATTTCTCCAAAGCGCTGTCCGCCGAACTGGGCTTTGCCACCCAAAGGCTGTTGGGTTATCAGAGAATACGGTCCGATGGAACGCGCGTGAATCTTGTCGTCCACCAGATGCGACAGCTTCAGCATGTAGATGTAGCCTACGGTGACCGGCTGTTCGAACTTCTCTCCGGTCATGCCGTCGTGAAGAGTCGTTTTGCCCGAAGTCGGCAGACCGGCGTGTTCGAGCAGCGCCTTGATCTCGCCTTCTTTCGATCCGTCGAATACCGGCGAACCCATGAACACGCCCTTGGTCAGCGTAGGCGCCACGGACTCCAGTTCTTCGTCGGACATTTCCGAAATAATGTCCGCCAGCTGCGAGTCTTTGAACAACGCCTTCAACTCGCGCCGGATGGCCTCAGTCCGCGTGTTCTCCTTCAGCAACTGCGTGATTTTCTCGCCGAGTACGAAGCCGGCCCATCCCAGGTGAGTTTCAAGAATCTGGCCGACGTTCATACGAGACGGCACGCCGAGCGGGTTGAGCACAATTTCCACCGGCGTTCCGTCTTCGAGGTACGGCATGTCTTCCTCGGGCAGAATGCGGGCGATGACGCCCTTGTTGCCGTGACGGCCGGCCATTTTGTCCCCGACACTCAGCTTGCGCTTCATGGCGATGTAGACCTTGACCAGCTTGATCACACCGGGCGGCAGTTCGTCGCCCTTGGTGAGTTTTTCTTTCTTCTCGTTGACGATCTTTTTCAGGACGTCGATCTGACGCGAAGTCATCTCTTCAATCTCGTCGATCTGCTCGTTCACCCGCGGGTCCTTATCGGCATATTTAATGCGCTTCAGGTTGCGGGTGGAGATGCGCTCGATCTCGTCACGATTGAGCACATTGCCCTTGACCAGCAGGCGCTTGTTGGTGCGCTCGTCGTGCAGGTCGGCCTGGACTTCCTTGCCGCCAAGGATGTTTTCCAGGCGCTTCAGGCGCTCGTCGGTCAGAATCCGGATTTCGTCCGAAAGGTTCTTTTCCAACTTCGCGATCTGCGTGGCTTCGATGGCCTTCGCGCGCTCGTCCTTTTCCTGACCCTTGCGCGAGAAGATTTTTACATCGACGATCACGCCCTCGATGCCCGGTGGGCAGTACAGGGAAGCGTCGCGCACGTCGCCGGCCTTTTCGCCGAAGATCGCACGCAGCAGTTTCTCTTCCGGCGTGAGCTGGGTTTCGCCCTTGGGCGTAACCTTGCCGACAAGGATGTCGCCCTGCTTGATGCTGGCGCCGATACGAATCACGCCCGCTTCATCCAGATTGCGCAGCATGGTTTCGCTGACGTTCGGGATGTCGCGCGTGACTTCTTCCGGGCCTAGCTTCGTGTCGCGGGCTTCGATCTCGTACTCCTCGATGTGCAGCGAGGTGTAGTAATCCTCTTTCACCATCTTTTCGGAGACCAGAATCGCGTCCTCGAAGTTGTAACCGCGCCACGGCATAAAGGCCACCAGGACGTTGCGTCCCAGCGCCAGCTCGCCGTGATCGGTGCAGGGCCCGTCAGCGATGATCTGGCCTTTTAATACGCGTTCGCCCTTCTTGACCACCGGCTTCTGGTTGATGCAGGTGTTCTGGTTCGAACGCTTGAACTTCGTGAGCTGATAAATATCGCTGCCTACTTCGCGCGACAACTGTGTGGGATGGTGCTCGCCTTCGACACGAACAATAATGCGCTCGGAGTCCACGGAATCGATGATGCCGTTACGTCGAGCGAGAACAACTGCGCCCGAGTCGCGAGCGGTCACGCCTTCCATTCCGGTACCGACGATCGGCGCTTGCGCGCGCAGCAGAGGCACGGATTGGCGTTGCATGTTCGCGCCCATCAGCGCGCGGTTCGCGTCGTCGTGCTCGAGGAACGGAACCAAAGATGCGGCGACGGAGACCAGTTGCTTCGGGCTGACGTCGACGTAGTCGACTTCTTCGCGGCTGACCAGCACAAAGTTGCCAGCCTTGCGGGCATTGACCAGTTCGGCGACAATGCGGCCCTTGTCGTCGAGCTCCACGTTGGCCTGCGCGATGGTGTGGCGATCTTCTTCCCACGCGGAAAGATAGAACGAGAACGGCTCAATCGTCGCCGGCTTCTTGCGCTTCTCTCTTAATTCGTTGTTGATCTTCTCGATCTCATGTTTTTCCATGTGATCGCCGACTTTGTGGTCGCTGTCGCCGACATTGACAACAGTGACGTAGTCGATCACGCGTCCACCCTTGATCTTGCGGTAAGGCGACTCGATGAAGCCGTAATCGTTGATGCGGGCGTAGCAGCTCAACGACGAAATCAGGCCGATGTTCGGACCTTCCGGCGTTTCAATCGGGCAGATGCGGCCGTAGTGCGTGGGGTGAACGTCGCGAACTTCGAATCCGGCGCGTTCACGAGAAAGGCCGCCCGGCCCAAGCGCCGAGAGACGCCGCTTGTGCGTGATCTCGGAGAGCGGGTTGGTCTGATCCATGAATTGCGAGAGCTGCGACGATCCGAAGAATTCGCGGATCGCTGCCATGACCGGTTTCGCGTTGACCAGGTCGTGCGGCATGGCCGTCGACATTTCCTGATACACGGACATCTTTTCTTTAATCGCCCGTTCCATGCGGACCAAGCCGATGCGGAACTGGTTCTCCATCAACTCGCCGACCGCGCGCACGCGGCGGTTGCCGAGGTGATCGATGTCATCGACCGCGCCGATATTCTTGCGCAACTTCAGCAGGTACGCGATGGTGGCGTAGAAGTCGTCGGGATCGAGGGTGCGCTTGTCGAGCGAGGTCGCATCCTGGTTCTCGTGCAACTTAATGTTGAATTTCAGCCGGCCTACGCGCGAGAAGTCATATTTGCGCGGGTCGAAGAACATGCCGTGAAACAGCGCGGTCGCGGTGTCGAGCGTCGGCGGATCGCCGGGACGCAGCTTGCGGTAAATTTCGATCAGCGCTTCCTGCGGCGTCTTCACCGCATCGCGCTTCAGGGTCTGGCTGATCACCGTGCCGACGTCGTCGCGCTCGGGGAAGAACAGGGACATTTCCACGACGCCGGAATCGAGAATCTTCGAAACCTTATCGGCAGTGAGCTCGGAGTTGGCTTCGAGCATGACTTCGCCGGTGGTGGTGTCGACGATGTCGCCGGCCGTCCACGCGCCTTCGAGATCGGAGATGTCGACTTCGATTTCGCTGATCTTCGCCTTTTGGATGTCTTTCAGAACCTGGGCGTTGATCTTGCGGCCGGAGTGCGCGATTTCGTCTCCCGGACTTGTTCTTGATGCTGTGGGCGAGCTTCATGCCCAGAAGGTTGGTCGGCTTCTCGCTGGCCGGGTCCAGAGTCCAGTAGAGCTTCTTGTCGCGTACTACGAGCCGATCCGTGGTGTAGAACGCGCGCAGAATGTCCTCGCCGGAACGCAGGCCCAGGGCGCGCAGGAAGATCGTGCCCAGGAATTTGCGCTTGCGGTCGATGCGGACATAGAGCACGTTCTTCTGGTCGTATTCGAACTCAACCCACGATCCGCGGTAGGGAATAATTTTTCCCAGGAAGTAGGTGCGGTTGTTGGCGGTCTCGAAGAAGACGCCCGGCGAGCGGTGCAATTGGCTGACGATCACGCGCTCGGTGCCGTTGATGATGAAAGTCCCGTTCTGCGTCATCAGCGGAACGTCGCCGAAGAATACTTCCTGCTCTTTAATGTCGCGGATGGAACGGTTGCCGGTTTCGGCGTCCTTGTCGAAAATCGTGAGCCGCATGGTGACCTTGAGCGGCGCGGAGTAGGTCATGCCACGCTCTTCGCACTCGGCAACGTCATACTTCAGTTGCAGTCCCACCGGATCGCCGCACTTGTTGCAGAAATCAGGCGTGTTCGCGTTGTAGGTGCCGCACTTCGAGCACAGCACCTCGCCGGGATGAAACGGATCGGTGATGACCGTGGAGCCGCAATTCTTGCAAGTGGTGCGGAGGTGATGGAGGCCTTTCAGGTGGCCGCACTTGCACTCCCAGTTACCAATGGCGTAATCGACGAACTCCAATTGTGATACGTTGCGAAAGTCGGTGATCGGAAACACAGACTGAAACACCGCCTGCAAGCCGCCGTCTTCGCGCTCGCTGGGCAGTTTGTCCATTTGCAGGAAGCGGTCGTAGGAACGCTTCTGAACCTCGATCAGGTTCGGGATCTGGATGGTGGCCGGAATTTTGGAAAAATCGAATCGTTTACGGAAGGCATTTTTCATCGTCAGAAACTCCCAATCTCACGCGCGACCGAAGGCCACGCTCAAACTGCGGAATGTGGGCGCGTCGTTTCTCGCAGAACCGCGCCGCGGGACTTACGTGTGTAGAGCCGGGACAACCTGGAACTCGAGAGACCTAAAACAATCTTAAAAGACAGCGGGGCGCCTGCAGGGACAGTCGTTCCCGCAGACGCCAACCAAGGCGTTTCGCCCTTCTTGATTTGAATTCTTTCGCGCCAGTTCCTCGGCCTGTTTTCCGCCCCGCCTGCCTGCGGAGCAGCTTGCCTAAACTTCCCCTCGCGAGCACCGCTCGCGCTCGAAGCGAACTAAAGGGAAGCGACGTTAGTGTTAGATGCTAACACCGCCGCCCAAGGTTCACAAGTATAGAAATCTTGCAAAATAACGATTTTGCACCGCGAACGGTGCGTTTCGGGAATATGTGAAGCGGGCACTCTGCCCGCCGGCCCTGCCGATGCTGCCGGCAAGCGGACAGGAGTGTCCGCTCCACGTAAACCCCTATTTCACTTCAACAACCGCACCAGCGTCGGTGAACTTCTTCTTGATGGTTTCGGCTTCTTCCTTGGAAACGCCCTCTTTCACGTTCTTGGGGGCTCCGTCGACCAGTTCCTTGGCTTCTTTCAAGCCCAGGCTGGTGACTTCGCGGACGGCCTTGATCACGTTGATCTTGTTGGCGCCCACTTCTTTCAGAACGACGGTGAATTCCGTCTTTTCCTCAGCCGGAGCCGCTGCTGCTGTGCCGCCACCGCCGGCTACCGCGACCGGAGCCGCTGCCGCCGCCGAGACGCCCAGACGCGCTTCCAGCTTCTTCACGAGTTCCGCCGCGTCGAGCAGCGACAACCCTACGATTGACTCTTCCAACTGCGCTAAATCTGCCATGTTATTTCTCCAGTAATTTAGTCTCTTCTTTTTTCGTCATCCGCAAATCAGGTTTCCAGTGCGACCAGGTTCTATTTCCTCGCGCCAGACAACGCTAGGAAAGAACCGCGCAACCCCCAACTTGCCGACAACCAAACCTTTTGTTCGTGTGGAGCGGGCACTCCTGCCCGCTTGCCTACGGCGCCCATACAAATCCGCGGCGGGCAAGAGTGCCCGCCCCACACACATGCTATCAGCTTCCTTGAACTTCTTCTGCTGCACGCCCTGATCGACCACCACTGCCAGGTTACGCCCGACCGCGTTCATCGCGGTGACCAGACGCTGTGCGGGCGCATTGATCAGGAACAGCAGCTTTGCGTAAAGCTCCTCTTTCGAAGGCATGCTGGCCAAGGATTCAATCTCCTTGATGGTGACCACGCGGCCTTCGACCACGCCGACTTTGAAGGTGAACTCCGGCGTGTCTTTGGCGTACTTGGTCAGCGCCTTGGCCATTGCAACCGGATCGCCAGTGGTGTAGGCAATCGAGGTCACGCCCACCAGATCTTTAAGAGCGCCCTCGACCTTGGTGCCCTTGGCGGCGCGCTCGGCCAGCGTGTTCTTGACGACCTGATATTTCGCGCCCGCGCCGCGCAAGACCTTGCGCAACTCATAATCCTGCGGCACGGTCATCTTGGTGTAGGTTGCCACCACGATGTTCGAGACATTTTTCAGGTCTTTGCTCAGCTTCTCGACCTGCTCGTTTTTCTTCGCTTTGGTAACTGCCATAGTTCAATTCCTCGCAAGGTTCATGTAGGGACGGATGCATTCGTCCGTCCAGGCGCTTTAGCGCCGCGTTAAGCTTTCGCCGCAGTTTCGATGGGCGTGACGTCCACCAGAATTCCCGGTCCCATCGTCGAACTCAAGGTGCAGCCCTTGATGTACTTACCCTTGGCCACGGACGGCTTAGCCTTGATCACGCTGGTGATGAGCACGGTGGCGTTGTCGATCAGCTTGTCGGGCGAGAATGAAATCTTTCCCACCGGGCAATGAACCAGCGCCGTCTTGTCGGTACGGAACTCAACCTTGCCTGCCTTGACTTCCTGCACGGCCTTGGCTACGTCGAAGGTGACGGTTCCTGTTTTCGGGTTCGGCATCAAGCCTTTGGGGCCGAGAATTTTTCCCAGGCGTCCCACGGATTTCATCACGTCAGGCGTGGCAATGAGCGCGTCAAAGTCAGTCCAATTTTCCTTGGTGATCTTCTCGACCATATCTTCGCCGCCGGCGAAATCGGCGCCCGCCGCTTCGGCTTCTTTAATCTTGTCGCCGGTGGCGATGACCAGAACCTTTTTCGACCTGCCGAGACCATGCGGCAGAACGACTGTGCCCCGGACCATTTGGTCGGCGTGCTTGGGATCGACTCCCAGGCGCAGGGTGAGTTCGACGGTCTCGTCGAATTTGGCGAACTTCACTTTCTGTAGGAGTGGAACGGCATCCTGCAGAACGTAGGGGCGCTTTTCGACTGCCGCGTGCGCCTTGGCGATGTTTTTTCCTTCTTTTTTCATTGCTTTTCCTTGTCTCCCACCGCTCACCGTTGATTCGGAAAGCCGTGGTGTTGTTGACTTACCGTAGCGCCGGCCTCTGGCCGGCCTTTGGGCCGCCGGGACGGCGGCGCTACCCAACCACTTCAATGCCCATCGATCGCGCTGTGCCGCGGACGCTTTTGATTGCGGTTTCGACCGAGGCGGCGTTCAAGTCGGGCATTTTTTGTTTGGCGATGTCTTCGACCTGCTTGGCGGTGACTTTGCCGACTTTGTCTTTGTTGGGCGTGCCCGAACCCTTGGCGATGCCTGCGGCGCGCTTCAATAGAATCGACGCCGGAGGAGTCTTGGTGATGAACGTGAACGAGCGGTCGTTGTACACCGAGACCACGACCGGAATGATCAGCCCTTCCATTTCTTTCTGATTGGTGCGGGCGTTGAACTGCTTGCAGAACTCCATGATATTGATCTGCGCCTGACCCAGCGCCGGGCCCACTGGGGGCGCCGGAGTCGCCTTGCCGGCGGCGATCTGCAACTTCACGTAACCTGTAACTTTTTTTGCCACTTCGTTAGCTCCTAGCTCTTAGCTTCTAGCTCTTAGCTTCTAGCCAAGGTGTCAATCTCTCCATTGTTATCTTGAGATTGTCATCCTCAGGCGACATCTTTTCGTCGCCGAAGGATCTCTGCAATCGCTTACGCGACCTTTTCCACCTGGTTGAATTCCAATTCCACCGGCGTCGAGCGGCCGAAGATTGTGACCATCACTTTCAGGGTCTCGCGGTCTTCGTTTACCTCGTCGACGATGCCGGTGAAGCTGGCAAATGGTCCCTCGCTGATGCGCACCGATTCGTTCTTCTCGAATTTGACTTTAAGCTTCGGCTTCTCGCGGCTGTCGGCAACTTTGTAGACAATGTGCTGCACTTCTTCTTCCGAGAGCGGCGTCGGCTGCTGGCCGGTGCCGACGAACCCAGTGACACGCGGCGTGGACTTCACCACGTGCCAGACGTGATCGTCCATGTCCATTTCGACCAGCACATAGCCGGGATAGAACATGCGCTCGGAGGTATATTTCTTGCCGCCGCGCACCTCGGTGACCGACTCGGTGGGGATCAGCACCTTGCCAATCTTGTCCTGCAGCCCGAAGGCGTTGACTCGCGATTCCAGCGACTCTTTCACCTTGCGCTCGAATCCGGAGTAGGAGTGGATGATGTACCACTTCATGTTCGGGTTGCGGGGGGTCTCGGTGGAGGCAGAGCCTTCGACCGCGGCCTGCGATTCGCCCGTGCTTGATACGGCTTCGTTTTTTTCTTGGTCCTGCATATAAAAACGCTTCTTCCCGGCCAGCCAATTCCTTTGTACGCTCTGGCGTTCGCTTGTGACCTCAGTGGCTCTTGAAAAATCCAAACATAGCGGTCACGGCGTGCTGAATGACGAAGTCGATCACGGCAAAGTACAGTGCGAAAAGAAAAACCGTGATCACGACCACCGTGGTCGTGGCCCGAACTTCCTTCCACGAAGGCGCCGTGACCTTGCGCATTTCACTGCGCACGTCGTTATAAAACGTTCTGATGCGCTCCGGCCAGGACTTGATCTGGTCGCCAAAACTTCCACCGGCTGCCATAATTGAGTTCGACCTTTCCTTCGTCTGTGCAGACATCGCTACTCCTGGCTTCGTTTCCGCTTGCACTCTCCAAAAAGTCTGGCAGGGGCGGAGGGATTCGAACCCCCAAGTTCGGTTTTGGAGACCGACAGTTTAACCGTTGAGCTTACGCCCCTGTTGCCATTGAGTGATTTTGCGATTGAGTCATTGAGCGATTTTTCAATCGCACAATCATCCATCACCAATCACCCAATTATTTCACTTCTTTGTGCGGCGTGTGCTTGCGGCAACGGTTGCAAAACTTCTTGAATTCGAGCCGTTCCGTCGTCGTCTTCCGGTTCTTGGTCGTCGAATAATTGCGTTCTTTGCAATCACCGCATTGTAGCGTCACAATTTCTCGGGGCATCTCAACAGCTCCTAGCTCTCTAGCTTCTAGCTTAAAACCTTGCCTGTGTGGAGCGGGCACTCCTGCCCGCTTGCTGGCAGCGCCTCAAAACCAGCGGGCAAGAGTGCCCGCTCCACACAAGCTATTTCTCTGTTACTGCACAATCTCCGAAATCGTTCCCGCGCCCACCGTATGCCCGCCTTCGCGAATGGCGAAGCGCAGGCCTTTTTCCATGGCCACTGGCGTGATCAACTCAATCACCAGGCTGACGTTGTCGCCAGGCATCACCATCTCGGTGCCTGCCGGCAACTCCGCCACGCCCGTCACATCCGTCGTGCGCAAATAAAACTGCGGACGATAGCCTTTGAAGAATGGCGTGTGCCGTCCACCTTCTTCTTTGGTCAGAATGTAGACTTCCGCTTTGAACTTGGTGTGCGGCGTGATCGATCCCGTCTTGGCCAGCACCATGCCGCGCTCGACGTCTTCCTTGGCAATGCCACGCAGCAGGAGGCCAGCATTGTCGCCCGCCATGCCTTCGTCCAGTTGCTTCTTGAACATTTCGACGCCCGTCACGACCGTCTTGCGGGTTTCGCGGAAGCCGACGATTTCCACTTCCTCGCCGACTTTCACCTTGCCACGTTCGATACGTCCCGTGACCACCGTGCCACGGCCCTGAATCGAAAAAATATCTTCAATCGGCATCAGGAACGGCTTGTCCAACTCGCGCGCAGGCTGCGGAATATATTTATCCACCGCCGCCATCAACTCGTCGACCTGCGCCTCGGCCTTGGCTTCCCCGTTCAGCGCGTTCAGCGCCGACACGCGAACCACGGGAACATCGTCGCCGGGGAACTTGTACGACTTCAGCAGTTCGCGCACTTCGAGCTCTACCAGTTCCAGCAACTCCGGATCGTCCACCGCGTCAACCTTATTCAGCGCGACCACCAGATATGGCACGCCCACCTGCCGAGCCAGCAGCACATGCTCGCGGGTCTGCGGCATGGGACCATCCGTCGCAGCGACTACCAGAATGCCGCCATCCATCTGCGCCGCGCCCGTAATCATGTTCTTGATGTAGTCGGCGTGGCCCGGGCAATCGACGTGCGCGTAGTGCCGGTTCGCCGTCTCGTACTCGACGTGCGCTGTGGCAATGGTGATGCCGCGAGCTTTTTCTTCCGGCGCGTTATCAATCGAGTCGAAAGACCGGAACGTGTTCTTCGGATTGTGCTTCGACAAAACCTTGGTGATGGCCGCCGTCAACGTGGTCTTGCCATGATCGATATGACCAATCGTCCCAACGTTGCAGTGCGGCTTGCTGCGATCAAATTTTTCTTTCGCCATAAATTAGCTCTTAGCTCCTAGCTCTTAGCTAAACTCTTGTCATTCCGCTTCAATAATATTGATACAGCTTCTTAAACTTGTGCCGCAGCGCGATGTCGACACCCTCTAACTTCGACAAGTAAAACTCGCGCATCTGCGCCTGGTCGGAAACCGGAAGTGACTCATACAGCTGACGCGCATTCAGCTCCGACTTACGGACCGACTCCAGAACTCTCTGTGCCAGGATCGCGTCGAAATCCCGAACGCGAATTCCTTTGCGGTCCAGCAGCTTCAGGAAGCGCTCAGCGTTTTTCGGCTGGAATGCCTGCTCCACTGCTGCTTGCAGGCTCGCGAACTCCTGCGCCTTCTCGATCTTAATCGTCGCCTGCTCGAAGCTCCTCATCGCACCTGAACCAGAATTCTGGAGCGGGAGACGGGAATCGAACCCGCGACCAACAGCTTGGAAGGCTGTGACTCTACCACTGAGTTACTCCCGCCTAAATCCAGCTTTCAGCTATCAGCCGTCAGCTTTCAGCTAAACCTCAGCGGCTAAAGCCGCTCCTCGCTGCCGCTCTTACGGTGCGACTCAAGTCGCACCCTTTCACAAATCCTGCGGCACGGCTGAAGCCGTGCCCTTTCACAAATCCGGCAACACGGCTAAAGCCGTGCCCCTTCCCAATCCCTTGCGTGCCGCGACCTTTCCACATCTTGCTTGCGACGGCTGGAGGCAGCCACGATCCTCGGCGGCGCCTTCCACATCCTCAACTGCGACCAAACTATCTGGAGCCGATGACCAGGATTGAACTGGTGACCTCTCCCTTACCAAGGGAGTGCTCTACCAACTGAGCTACATCGGCCCGAAACTCAGCTGTCAGCTCTTAGCCGTCAGCCTTCAGCAAATCCTCAGCGGCTAAAGCCGCTTATTATTCCGCTCGTGGCGGCACGGCTGAAGCCGTGCCCTTTCACGAACCGCTGCGACAAACCACCGGCCGGAAATAGTCAGCCATGTCAATCGGCGTCCCGATCGGCATCGGCGTGCAGCGCGTCATTGCGGCGCAACACCGACTTCACCGCGAACAACGCCAGGATCACCAGCGTTCCGGCCCGAATCTTCGGGTCAGTGATCGTGACCCACGTTAGCGCTCCCAGCACTACGTAACAGACCAGCGCAATGGAGAGGCGATTCACGTGAATCCAAAGCTTAATGGTGCACAGGGAAGGATTCGAACCTTCGTACCTCGCTAGGAGGGACAGATTTACAGTCTGTTGGCTTTAACCACTCACCCACCTGTGCACAAACCCTCGGGCGATGCGGCTGTCGTGTGCGTCCGGCAAATCGATCTCCCGCTGCCGAACAACTCGCGCCAAACCCGCAGACCAACTCCTGCTCACTTTCGCAAAACAGGGAAAACCAAGGCTCAAGCAAGACACCGCGATGATCGTTGATTACTGATCACTGATTCACTGCACGCCGGAAAAGTACCGAATGGAGTGCGTGGAAAAACCTGTCGCGCCGCTACCGAGTTCGCCGTCTGCCGGAAAATCCGCTCGTGAGTTCCCTCGCTACGCTCGGGATTTCGGCTGCGGGCTCCCGCCTGCAAACCGCCTCAACTCTGGAGCTGGCGAAGGGATTTGAACCCCTGACCCTCTGATTACAAATCAGATGCTCTACCGACTGAGCTACGCCAGCAACTCGGGGCAAGACACGCCTTCGCGCGAACTTATCCCTCTGATCCCTTCCAGATGTCCGGGACAATTATTTAAGGTATCACAAGGGGAATTCGGCGCGCAAGCAATCCAGCCACCTGGTAGTGGGCTACTTTGACTGCGACCTTAGTGGTCCACCACTGGAAAAGCAGGTTCCTCGCGCCAGAAAAAAGGCGCTCGGAATGACAACGGTCAAAGATGACCCACTACTAGCCACCGTGTGCGCATTGAAGCTGAGTCAGGGAACCGAGGCAGCAGACGATCCGTACTGGAGTCTATGCGAACTTGTAGCAAGTTCTGCCTCTGGCTGATTTTGCCGGCCTTCTTATTTCTCCTGCTGGGCAACGATGTATCAGCGCAAATTGCACCTGATTTCACTCAGGCGCAGGCGATGTTGGATTTGCTCCATTCCTGCCATGATGGTCCGGTCCCCGAGGAGAGAATCGAGCGGATCGTTGGCCTACCTGGATCCGCGCTGGTGGTCGAGCAACAGAATATCTCTCGGCGGGTTACCGTGGAGCAATACAGAGATGTGCTGCAGGCGGCGTGCGCAGGCAAGATCGCCCATGTAGAGCCGGCTGAAGCGGGAGGCACGCGAGCGGCGAAAGGAGTGACCGGTCTAACGCAGGATGTTGGGCCTTCACTTGTATGGGGACGCGACCACGTGGCGCTGCTCGACGCCCAATTGGCAGAACTGCGTCGAAATCAATCGATCGGCGACGCGATTCCGATCGCGCGCAAGTATCTTCCTCTGCCAGTTCCACCGGCGGAACAAGTTCCGCTCACGCCGAAGCTTTACGTTGTGATGGGCGGACGGGCTGGGGCGGCGGCCATCGATGACAAACTTTATTTCGACCTTCTCATTACCGCATGGCGTGCTTCTCGCGGGGCGTCTCCCATGTCAGCGCAACAGGTGGTCGAGTTCTTCGCGCATGAGACGCACCACCTGGGCTACGGAGAAATTTTGGATCGCAAACGAAGCTCGCTAACCTTGAATCCGGCTGAATCGCAAGCCTGGAGCTTTCTGGTAGCGACCATGATGGAAGGTAGCGCAACTTTGCTGATCAACGGCCACGAGAAGCTGGCGGATCTTGAGCAGCAGCACGACGTCGAACCATATCTCGCCAAGGTTCCCGAGTTGCTGCCGGCGATGCAGAATATTCTCCGCGGCGCATTGCAGGGACCGATGCCTCAGGAAAGCTACGATGAGGCGTCCACTCCCTTTTTGGATATGGGATACCACGCGGCCGGGGCAGTCCTGCTCGCCGCAATCGAGAAGAAGCGTGGGCTGGCGGGAGTGATGAATGCGATGGCCGATCCGCGGCGGCTTTTGACGGCATACAACGACTGCGCATCAGAATCGACGGTGTCTTTCAAATTCGATGCTGCGCTGGCAGAGCAAATTGCTCAAATGGGAAATCGAAAGCCCAAGTAGATTTGTCCTCGCGTCAAACTGCACAAGGGAATTTTCTCTGTAGGCTCAACAAAAACTATTCCCATAGACGATCGAGTGGTGTACGCTCTTGCCTAGACATTCGAGTGGAGGTCGCGTGGGAGGTCGTAGACCGACCAATTCCGAGATGGTGCAAGGCACTCTGGACATGCTGATACTTCGGACCCTGATCACCGGTCCGGCACATGGCCACACCATTGCGCACGTGATTGAGCACATGTCGGAGAACGTTTTGGAGGTAGAACAGGGATCGCTCTATCCCGGCTTGCACCGGCTGGAGCATCGGGGCTGGGTGACTTCGTATTGGGGAACGAGCGAAAACAATCGGAAGGCAAAGTTTTACAAATTGACAGCCGCGGGGAAGAAGCAGCTTACCGCCCAAACCGATCGATGGCGCACGGTGGTCGCCGCTATCGGGCGCATTTTGGGCGAGAGCCGTTAGCGCGGCCCTCAGGGGCTAAAGCTCGGTCGACTTAGCCGACGAACGCGGCCCTGAAGGGCCGCTCTTCCACCGACGGAGCCCTGAAGGGCCGCTCTTCCACCGGAGGCGGCCTTAAAGGGCGGCTCTTCCACGGCGGCGCGCTGATTTGTCATTGCGGTTGCGAAGAGGAGGGGACGGTGAATCTGAAACGGTTCTTCACGCGATCGAGGGAAGACTCCGAGCTATCGGAGGAACTCGAATCTCATCTGGCGCATGAGATTGACGACAATGTGGCGCGCGGCATAAGCCCGGAAGAAGCGCGGCGGCAGGCTTACGTGAAGCTGGGCAATCCGCTGCGTATTCGCGACCGAGTGTGGGAGACGAATCGAATCGCGTGGATCGAGGATCTTTGGCGTGATCTGCGCTATGGGGCGCGCACACTGGCGAGAGCTCCGAGTTTCACTCTCGTGGCTTTGCTGGTGATGGCGCTCGGCATTGGAGCCAACACCGCGATCTACAGTTTTCTCGATTCCCTGTTGCTGCGCTCGCTCCCGGTTGCCGATCCGGCGTCACTCGTGGTCCCGAACTGGCACATGCAGGCCAACCGGCGCGGTGACACCGTCATGCAAAGTATGAGCGGCGCAACCTACGACGACCCGATCGGAGAGGTCGGTGGAATTTTTCCGTACGCGGCTTTTGAGTTTATTCAGAAGAATGTCGCGTTCTCCGACGTATTTGCCTTTGCCCACACCCGAGAAGTCCGCACGCTGAGTGTGTCGATCAACGGCCAGGCCGATCCGGCGAGCGGAGAGCTGGTCTCGGGAAATTACTTCAATGGTCTGCGGACCACTCCGGCCGCTGGACGCCTCATCCTCGACGACGATGACCGCGTAGGAGCGCCGTCCGTAGCTGTAGTTAGTTATGCCTTCAGCGAAGCCCATTTTGGCGGACCGGCCAATGCAGCGGGGCAGTCAGTCCGGATCAACAATCTTCCCTTCACCGTCGTCGGAGTCACGATGCCGGAGTTCTTCGGCGTCGATCCGTCGCAAGCTCCTGACGTTTATCTTCCGATGCACACGAACCTGTTGCTCGGAGCCCTCATTCCCTATGGTTTCACGGCAGCCGACTATCTTGATGCGAACTATTACTGGGTGGAAGTGATGTGCCGGTTACGCCCCGGCGTCACGCTCGAGCAGGCGCAGGCTGAAATGGCTCCGCGATTCGGCCAATGGGTAGCCACTACTGCGAAGAACGATCAGCAGCGCGCGAACCTTCCAGTCCTCTCCCTGAGGAATGGGGCAAGCGGACTCGACACCTTGCGGCGGCGCTTCTCAAAACCACTCTATGTGCTGATGACGCTGGTAGGGCTGATTCTCGCAATCGCCTGTTCGAACGTGGCAAATCTTTTGTTGTCGCGAGCCGCCTCGCGCCGGCGCGAAATTGCATTGCGTCTGAGCGAGGGAGCGACCCGGTTCCGGCTGATCCGCCAATTGCTAACCGAAAGCGTTCTACTCGCCACACTCGGCGGGCTGGTCGGCGTGCTATTCGCGGTGTGGGGGATTCGATTTCTAGAAGTTTTGCTGGCAAATGGCCAGGATACCGGCTTGCGCGCCGGGTTAAATTGGCACGTGCTGCTGGTGGCAGCGGCGCTTTCCCTTCTGACCGGAATTCTCTTTGGCCTGGCTCCAGCACTGAGCGGCACAAATGTCGATCTGGCCACGGTACTGAAGGAAACTCGCGTAAACCAACGGCGAAAGCCGGGGAGTTTCCTGGCAATCGGCACCACGCAGATTCTGGTTGTGGGGCAGATCGCCCTCTCGATGTTGATGCTGGTCACCGCCGGACTGTTCGTGCGCACACTCTCCAACCTGCAATCGATCAATCTGGGATTCAATCGCGAAAACCTGCTTCTATTGCAAGTGAACGCGCGGCAGTCCGGGCACAAGGATGCGGATATCTCACAGTTCTACGAGGGCTTGAGAGACCGGCTGGCGTCGATTCCCGGAGTGCGGAACGCCAGCCTGGCCGCGGGATCACTGATTCGCGGCGAGCACGGAATGCCGATGAGCCTGCCCGGGCAGCCGGTGAATCGAGCCATCCGGTATACGACGGTTGGGCCGGAGTTCCTCACGACCATGCAGATTCCGCTTGTCGCCGGGCGCGATATCGATGAGCATGACCGGCCTCGCTCACAACAGATCGCGGTGATCAACGAAGAATTCGCGAGGGTCAATTTTCCCGGCCAAAGCCCGCTCGGCAGGCACGTAATGTTGTGGGAGGGCGTGGATGAAAAGAAACTGCTGCGCGACATGGAAATCGTGGGCGTCGCGAAGAACGCGAGTTATGGCGACCTAAGGCGGGAGACGCTGCCCCTGATCTACATTCCGTATAACCAGGGCGATCCGCAGCCGAACGAGATGACGTTTGCGTTGCGTACGCAGGGCGATCCCGTCAGCTTCATTCATGCGGCGCGTGAGGCGGTTCACGAGTCGGATGCAAACCTGCCGGTGTCGGAGATCAGAACCCAAAAGGCGGAGATTGCCGACATTCTTCATCAGGAGATTATGCTGGCCCGGCTGTGTTCGGCGTTCGCCGCGCTCGCCTTGATCATTGCTTCGGTCGGCCTTTATGGGACGATTTCCTACAGTGTCTCGCGACGGACAGGCGAGATCGGCATCCGCCTGGCGCTGGGCGCTCAGCGCGGTCCGGTTGTGTGGATGGTCCTGCGCGAAGTATGGATTCTACTTGCGGCCGGGTTAATGATCAGCGTTCCGCTGGCGTTGGCGACCTCGAAGTTCCTTCAATCGTTTCTATTCGACATGAAGCCTAACGATCCGCTGGCGCTGGGCCTTGCGGTCGTGATTCTGGTGATGGCGGCGCTGCTCGCAGGGGGTGCACCGGCGCGGCGGGCAGCGATGATCGATCCCGTGACCGCCCTGCGGCATGAATGAATGGCGTTCGGCAGTGCTATCATTTCATTCCTGACCGCATTGCATGCGAATTAGACGCGTCTTCCCTATAACCCTGGCCGTCGTGATTGTGGCGGCGGCGCTGGTTCTCGCTGTTCAGTTGCGGAAACACGCTCCTCCGGAAGCGGCGCGACTGTTGCCTGGGGCTGACGCTTTTGTTTATGGCAACTTCGCCTGGGCGCGCAAGGCCAACGGCGGCAAACTTCTTCTGCCGGTTGCGCATGATCCGGAATACGACCGCTTTATTCAGGAAACCGGATTCGATTTCGAGCGTGATCTGAACGCTGTGGCTTTCGCTATTCATTATCCGCAAAACTGGCCGGGGGGTGGGACGGGCGGCGGTGCTTCCGAGCCACGTTTTTCGGAAGTCTTTACCGGAAAGTTTGACGGAACTAAATGTCTCGATTACTTAAAGCGAACCGCAAAGTCGATCGAGAACTATAACTCGATCGATATTTTCACTATTCCACTTTACGGCCGGTCGTTTCGCATTGCGATACTTGGGGTGGACATCGTCGCGGCGTCCAATCATGACGATCCGGCGGTCATTCGCGGCATGGTGGACCGGTCGCGGCGGCTGGCGTCGCCGTTTGGCGGGCCGGCTCTTCTGCGGAAATATTACAAGCGTGTGCAACTGGCTAGCCCGTTTTGGATGGTGGCGCGGGTTGAGCCTTTGGCGCAGCAATCCGGCGCCTGGGCGACAATTTTTCCTAAGCCGGCCGATTTGGTGGTCTCTGCTAGCTATAGCCCGCTGCATCTTCCCTTGCGCGTGGACGCACTTCATGTGCGAGCTGAGGCCTGGGCCGAAAGCGACGACGATGCACGGGAAATCGCCGACAAGGCGAATGTCTTTCTGGCGATGTTTCGTAGCGCCGAAGTGTCGGTTGGATCTCCGGGCAGTGACCGTGACGTGAAAGCTCTTTTTGACAGCCTGCAGGTGCGCCAGGAGGGTAGCCGGGCGATTCTCGCTGCGACCTTGCCGGGCGCCGTGCTGCGCAAACTGAGCGAGTCGCCGGAACAACTGCAGGACTTGGGAACCGCGCCGGCTGCGGCGAAACCGCAGACTCCTCGCTGATGCTGAACTGAGTGCTTCGCGAAATCTTGCAACTAAAACTCGGGCCGTGAGTCTTATCTACTAGCTGGCATTCGAGGCAGCATCCTGAGCCAGCTTCCAGCAGCTACAATTAGGACCTCATGAACAGTCTTCCGCTCCCTATTGCCGCGTTCTTCGCAGGGCTGATTTCTTTTCTGTCGCCTTGTGTTCTGCCGCTCGTGCCCGGGTACGTTTCTCTTATTTCGGGAGTGGGCGTGGAAGAGTTGAAATCGCGGCAGGGCCAACTGATGCGCCGGGTGATGGTGAATTCGGTTGGATTCATCCTCGGCTTCAGCGTGGTATTTATCACGCTGGGCGCGATCTCCACGGAAATCGGCCAGGTGGCGGCGCGCTACAAACATACGCTGTCGATCGTGGCGGGCGTGGTCATTATTATTTTCGGACTGCACCTGACCGGAATTTTCAAGATCAAAGCGCTGTACACCGATGCGCGGCTGCACAGCGTGAAGGGTAGCAGCACTCCAATCGGCGCATTCGTGATTGGCTTCGCCTTCGCTTTTGGCTGGACGCCTTGCCTGGGGCCGATTCTGACGGCTATCCTTACTTTAGCGAGTGAGCAGGATACGGTGGTGAAAGGAATTCTGCTGCTGGCAGTTTATTCGCTGGGACTGGCCGTGCCGTTTCTGCTGACCTCGCTGCTGATGGAGCGCTTCCTGAAATTTTACGGACGCTTCCGCTCGAAGATGCATGCACTCGAAGTGGCGAGTGGCGGCCTGTTGATCGCGCTCGGCATATTGCTGGTGATTGGACGCTTCACGCTGATCTCGAGCTGGTTGTCGTTTCTGAATCGTTTTGCTTTGTAGTTGGAGGATCTGGTTATGTCTACGGTTGAACAATCTCTCGGCACGCCGGCGCTCAAATCTCACTGGCGTTGTCCGAAATGCTGGGTCGCTCAGGAGAAAGGAATCCGCGCCGATGCGGAAGCTACTTCTGACATTGTTGCCTGCACTGCATGCGGCGCGGCCTGTCCGGAGGCGGATGTCTATGGCGGAAAATATGATGCTGACCCGCCAGTCGCAGAACGAACCGGGGCAGGAAGAAGGAATCCGCTGGCCCTAGTGGTGGTTGCGGTGGTCGCTGCCGCAATGTTGTATTTCGGATTTCACATGGCTCGCCGTTCTGGGACCACGACGCCGGGCATTACCAAGTCAGGACCTGCGCCCGACTTCACCCTGGAGGCTCTCGATGGCAAAAGCATTCGCTTATCTGACCTGCGCGGCAAGGCAGTGCTACTGAATTTTTGGGCGACGTGGTGCGGCCCTTGCAAGATCGAGACGCCGTGGCTGGTGGAGTTTCAGGGGCAGTATGGCACGCAAGGGTTGCAGGTGGTCGGGGTCGAGATGGGAGACGACGGCAAGGAAGACATCGAAAAATTTATCAAAGAGGAGGGAGTGAATTACCCTGTTTTATTTGGCAAGGAAGCCGTCGGCGACGCTTACGGCGGTGTTCCGGCCCTGCCTGAGACATTTTTCATTGGCCGCGATGGAAAAATCGTCGACAGGATTATTGGTTTAAAGGGCAAGGCCGAGATTGAGGATTCCATCAAGAAGGCGCTGGATACGCCGGCGGTGAATTCACAGGCATCACTCGCGCCGTTGCCGCCTCAGAAGTGACAATAGGAACAAGGTTGGGATCGCTCTACTATTGGCTGTACTGAATAATGATGTTGCGAGAGCACAAGTCGACGCTGATCGTGCTGGCGCTTTTTGCCAGTGTCGCTTCGGCGCAATCGGTAAAAGCGCCTTCGGTGAGCGTTGCTCCCGTGCCGTTGGTGACTGCGCCGCGGGCCACGCAGACCATGGTCGACCTGAATTTCCGGGTGGCGCGAGGGTTTCATATCAACTCTAACGCACCGAAATCGGAATTTCTAATTCCCACGAATCTCAGGATGGATCTGCCCACGGACATAATTTTGGGAAAGATTGAATATCCTGCCGGCCAAGATCTGGCCTTTCCGTTTTCTCCGGACGAGAAGTTAAACGTGTACAACGGAGACTTCACGATTAGCGTGGCCGTGCACCCGCTGCATGCCGTGGTGCCGGGAAAATATGTAATGCATGGCCTGCTGCGTTACCAGGCCTGCGATAACGCGCAATGCTTCCCGCCGAAGAATTTGCCGGTGAGCTTTGATGTAAAGGTAGTCAAAGAACCGCCCGGCCACGTTAAGAATCCCGCGCAGAGCCCGCACGTGCATAATTAGCTGTCAGCCGTCAGCTTTCAGCCTTCAGCTCAACCCGAAAATTGTCAGGCTGAGCGTAGTCGAAGTATCCCCGAAGCACCACGTTCGCGCCGGTCGAAGCGCGTTCTAGGTTCACATATGGGACCTGGCAGCATCCCGAGAGTAGGGATGCTTCGACTGCGAACGACTTTCGCTTCGCAAAACTCGTTCTTCGCTCAGCATGACAATTTGAATCTGCTGAATTAATAACGGTCTCGCGGCGTAGCGCTGGCGAGCGCGAGAATCGCTCCCGCAAACAGCAAGGTGTCGGCAAAGTAGTTGATTCCTTCGACTTTGACCGCGGTGCTCGGATCGAGCAGCGACGCGATCAGGATTGGCCCGTAGATGAATAAGACAAGCAGCACAATCCAAGTTCCGAGGTACGTTGCCGCCTCGCGCGTTTTCTTGTTCAGCAAAATGCTGAACCCGGCAACAAAAAGAATTACGCCTGTCAGCCAGCCAATGAGCAGGTGCGCGGGAATCCATGCGGGCATCAGTTTTTCGAGCGGGACGCCGGGAACTCTTTCCGGGTGCAGGAAATTCATAACACCATAAAACGTAGCGGCGAGAGCGACCAAGATGCGGCCCACAGTGATAAGCGGGCTGTTGCGTTGCCCGTAGTTTCGTTCGCGCCTGTTTCCGCCAAGAATCGCATTTCCCGCTAAGATCCAGCCGCCGCCGCCGAATGAGCTTTCGCGGAAGACGAACGTCCAGGCAAACCGGTCTCTGGGGTGGGCGACTACTCCGGGAATAATTAACATCGCCACAAAAAGAAACATCGCAATGCCGAACAGCAGGCCGGACCAGCGCACCTGAATTTTTGTGGCTATGCTCAAAGACGCGGCGAGCAGGGCACAGCCGAAGAAGTATGTCCAAAACAAATGCCATGGCATATACGAAGGCACCATGGGCATGATGGATTTTGCGTCCGAGAGATGCAGAGCGCCGAAGACGGCCAACGGCACGGCGAAACACAAATTGCTTAAGGCTACGATTTTGTCGAGGCCTGGGGCTTGCGCGAGATCGGCCCTCGAAGCGTAGAGCGCAATTAGAGAAACTAAGATGCCGGCCACGCACATCGAAACCGGTATGCGGGAGATCTCGAAAAATGTCGCGAGAATGATCGGGTGCATTTGTATGACAGCGTAAGCTCGCGTGATTTAAATAAGGCACTTCTTCACGGGGTCAATACGTTGACCCGAATTGTACGACTAAGAGGGTGTTTGTGCAGAAAGGCGGACCGAATGGTTTGTCATCCTGAGCGAAGTGAAGGACCCGTGAAGTTGCTCGCGAGCGCGATGACGCAAGCGAGTACATAGGTCCTTCGGCGCTGAAAGCTGCGCCTCAGGATGACAGAATTTAGAGTTTTGGAAGGGTCTGCCAATGAAGGGCCTGCCAATATCGTCACGGGAGCTTGACGGACTATGGCCCCGAGTTGAATCTGCGCTCGGGTTTTGCTTTCGGCGAGCATCTCGGCTCACGCCCGGTAACATAGCCGTCTGTCATGCTGAGCGCAGAAGTTAGGATCGCGATGCGATCCTAACTGCGGAGTCGAAGCATCCCTTTTAGCAGTATCGACGTGTGGTTCCGGAGTCGATATGACGAGACGCCGTCATTTTCCATGAGGGCAGGGATGCTTCGACTGCGAACGATCTTCGCTTCGCGAATCCCGTTCTCCGCTCAGCATGACAATGACCAGGGAAGACTCGGGAAAAAGAGCGGAATGACGGACTTGGCACCCCTTCAGCCCTTGCCACCCTGTTTCTTCTCCACCTTCGCCCAGGTGTCTTTCAGGGCGATGGTGCGGTTGAATACCGGTTTCCCCGGCTTCGAATCCAGATCGACGCAGAAATATCCAAGGCGCTCGAACTGATAACGGGCGCCAACAGCGGCCGGAGCCAGCGATGGTTCCAGTTTCGCGTCGGCAATAATCTCGAGCGAATTGGGATTGAGATTGTCGAGCACATCCTTGCCCTCCTCGACGTCGCTGGGATTTTCTTTGCTGAAAAGATTCTCGTAGATGCGTACTTCGGCATCGACGGCGCTTGCGGCTGCGACCCAGTGGATGGTCGCCTTCACCTTGCGGCCGTCGGGGGCGTTGCCGCCGCGCGTCGCCGGATCGTAGGCGCAGTGTACTTCGACGACCTCGCCGTTGCCATTCTTCACCACGCCCGTGCAGGTGATGAAATAGCCATAACGCAGGCGCACTTCTCGCCCGGGCGTAAGCCGAAAATATTTTGGCGGAGGGACTTCGCGGAAATCATCCTGCTCGATGTAGAGCACGCGCGAGAACGGAACCTTGCGCGAACCGGCGGCCGCATCTTCTGGATTATTAACCGCGTCCATCTCTTCCACTTGATTCTCCGGGTAATTGTCGATCACCACTTTCAGCGGACGTAGCACCGCCATCACACGCGGCGCGCGCTTGTTCAAATCTTCGCGCACGAAATGTTCCAGCATTGCCAGTTCGATCGAGCCGGTCGTCTTCGAGACTCCGATCGACGCGATGAAGTTGCGGATCGCTTCCGGCGTATAACCGCGGCGGCGAAGGCCGCTCAGCGTGGGCATGCGCGGGTCATCCCAGCCGCTGACGCGGCCTTCCTGTACCAGTTGCAGAAGCTTGCGCTTGCTGAGCAGCGTGTGCGTGAGATTGAGTCGATCGAATTCAATTTGCTGCGACGGGAAAATTCCCAGCTGCTGAATGAACCAGTTGTAGAGCGGGCGGTGATCTTCAAACTCCAGCGTGCACATGGAGTGTGTAACTTGTTCGATCGAATCCGATTGCCCATGCGCGTAGTCATACATCGGGTAGATGCACCACTTGCTGCCGGTGCGGTGATGTTCGGCGTGCAGGATGCGGTACATGACCGGATCGCGCATATTCAGGTTCGGCGACGCCATGTCGATTTTCGCGCGCAGCACGCGCGAGCCATCGGGAAATTCTCCGGCCTTCATGCGCTGAAACAAATCCAGATTTTCTTCCGCCGAACGATTGCGGTGCGGGCTGTCTTTGCCCGGCTCGGTAAGCGTGCCGCGGTATTTGCGAATTTCTTCCGCCGAAAGATCGTCGACGTAGGCCTTGCCGGCTTGAATCAACTTGATTGCCCACTCATAGAGCTGATCGAAATAATCGGAGGCATAAAACAATCCGTCCCACTGAAAACCGAGCCAGTTCACGTCGGCCTTGATCGACTCGACGTATTCGGTCTCTTCCTTTTCGGGATTGGTATCGTCGAAACGCAGATTGGTGTGTCCGCCGAATTCGTCGGCGAGTCCGAAGTCAAGGCAGATTGCTTTCGCATGCCCGATATGGAGATATCCGTTGGGCTCAGGAGGAAAGCGCGTTTGCACCCGCCCGGCGTATTTATTGCTCTTCAGATCTTCGAGAATAATGTCGCGTATGAAGTTGGACGGCCGAGATTCCGGCGCAGCGCTGGCGCCCGTCTCAGCTTCGCTATCGGACGTTTTCATACAGCTCTGATCTTATCGCATTCCTACGGCACGCTGATGGAAGCGGCGCGCTGCACAGGCAGAGTCCGCTTGCGGAGATACTGCAGGAACTGCCAGGTCTGCACGATGAAAGCGATGCAGAGGCCAATCCACGTACCCGCGAGACTGATCAGAATGGAGACGTTGACCACCGCAACCACGCGTATGTACTGTCGCGAATCACGCACTGCATCCTGTAAGACTACGAACGGATACGCGTTGGGCGTCCTGCCAATGGCTCCGATGGTGAAATTCAGCAGAAGCAGCATGAGGACTGACTGCAGCAATTGGCTCAGTAGCGGAAACCACCTCCACTCAGGCCGAGCCACGATGATGCATGACCTCACCAACGCGACAACACTGACCAACATAAACGGAAGATAGAACATATGGAGTATCGGCCCTGCCTTCAATACGGCAGATGCCGGTCCCAGGATCAAAAACGGATAATGCGGCACCAGCAACAGCCAGATGAGCCCGAAAACATTGAATGCGAGTTCGCACACCGCTTTCAGGAGTGATGGTTTGCGGCCTTCCTTACGTAAGGGCGGCAGCCTGAGCGGATCCCACTTAGTCTCAGCTCCGATCTGTGCGCTGGTCCTTTCGATAATGGCGAAGACGAGCGTGACGGTGCCTGCCGCAATAAACAGTCCCGACCACAATGTGGCAAGCGTGCTTACCACGGCTGAGCCCCAATCACCGCCGGCTTTCGCCAGGTTCACGGGTCCGACGATGAAGACGAATACCGGGACCAGGATCCACAGAAGAACCATCTTTAAGACGAATTCGTAAACAGGGAAGAGTGCCGGTCCAATCAGGTGCCGCTGCGGCCCGAGGCGGCCCGCGACCATCATGGGGCTGCCGCAGCGTTTCAGAATCTCGGCGACTTCGGGCTTGTCGAGGGGATGGCCTAGTTCGGTTTCCTTGTCCTCAATCTGCGAGCGCAGGTCTTCACCTAACTCAATGAGCAGGTCCTCTTGCCGGGTCGACTTCGGTAGCCAGAAGCGAACGGCCTGCAGGTATCGGTCAATCAGTTCCATGTGGTGGCTGGATGGTTTGTTCATAAGAATGCTCGACGAATTCCTTTTGAAAGTTCTTCTAAGAGTTTTCTAAACGGCTGCCGCTGAGATTTCTCCCTCTAGCTGTGCTGGCGCTCTGTTTTTCACGCGGAAAATCCGGTAGAAGTCGACCAGCAGGATTACGACGCCAGCGAGGAGCACAAACGGGAACGCTCTCGTCATTGCCAGGTTGATGGCGTTGGCGACCACCTGCATTTGCGCAGGAGGGAACTTGGGGATGGTGATTTCGGCCAAGGCCCCGGCTTTGAACTGCAACATCCAGCAGAACAGCCCGGAGGCGGTGGCGTCGCTGATCAGGCGAACGCTGGCGCGGGGAACGGTCCAGTAAGGACGCGCGAAGTTTGCGACCGCCAGAGCGGCATTCGCGAAGGCGAGCAACAGAAAACCCCAGAAGAAATATCGCCAGACCGGGGACAGGACGATTCTTATCTCGGGCCGGTCGAGTATGACGGGCGAGGCCATGAGGTCGACCCACCATCCGGCGAATACCAGGTTGACCACCACTTCGATCAGAGAGCCGGCGCGGGAAATGTGGCTGGGGTTGCGAACCGGAGGCAGCTTGCGCGGATTCCATTGATCGAGAATGTGCGACTTGGTTTGCAGCCGCTCGAGGACCGCAAACACCAGGGTCACGGTGGCCAGCGCTACAAATGCGGTGGACCACAATGCACCCCAGGCGGAGGCGACTGCGCCGAACCATCCCGCAGAGATGTGTTGGGCGCGGTAGGACGAGTTGAGAGACATCATCCCGATCCAGACCAGGACCCAAGGCACCAGATAGCACACGGCAACTACTTTCATCACGAACACGTAGATTGGGAACAGGACCGGGCCGATGAGGCTCTCCTGCGGCAGATAGCGGTTGGCCACCATAAACGGTCGGCCGCGTTGCTTGAGGATGGCTTCGATTTCGGCTTCGTTGAGCGATCGTCCGAGTTCGGTTTCCTTTTCTTCAATCTGCGAGCGCAGGTCTTCCGACAGCTCGGCGATGATGTCCTGCTGCTGCGCCTTCGGCAGCCAGAAGCGGACGGCTTGCAGATAGCGATCGAGAAGTTCAATGGGGTTTGACGATGATTTGCTCATAAGCGGCCTGCCGGTTCGAGAATTCGATCGAGGGATGCGTTGATGTTTTTCCATTCGTTGAGAAGCTGGTTCAAAATCTGTTCGCCCGCGGGGGACAACCGGTAGAAGCGCTTATTGCGCTTGTCCTCTTCGCGCCATTGGCTGACCAGCAGGCCTTGGGTTTCGAGGCGGCGCAGCAGGGGGTAGAGCGTGCCTTCGTCGATGGTCAAGCCGTCATCTGCCAATGCCTTGCGCAAGGTGTAGCCGTACTGCTCGGTACGAAGCTGAGCCAGGACTGCGACGATCAGGCAGCCGCGTCGAAGCTCTAACTTAAGGTTTTCAAGGACTTCCGGGTTGCCGGTACCGTTCGTCATATAGTATGTGATACACACTGTATGCGACACAGTACAGGTTGTCAAGTCTTTATTACTTAGCGTAAGAAGTAATTTGTTCGGGAGTCCAACCCAGCTCGCGGAGCTTGCGAATGCTTAACGAATCATGCCGTTTCGCCAGCCGCAGTCCGTTCGAGTCGCGTACCAGATCGCAGTGGTAATAATTCGGCAGAGTGAAACCAAGCGCACGAAATAAAAGAATCTGCCTTGCCGTTGACTTCAACAGATCGGCTCCGCGAACCACTTCGGTGATTCGCATGGCCGCATCATCGACAACTACCGCCAGCTGGTACGCCGGAACATCGTCACGGCGCCACACAATAAAATCGCCGAAGTCGCGCCCCGCCACAAACCGCTGCGGGCCGAGGTGCAAGTCTGAGAAATCAATCTCTTCGCCGTCCGGCGACCCGAAAGCGCCAATTCACGCCGGCTGGCTCGCCATCTTGCAGAGGCCATGTGGAGACAGCCGCGTCGGCTGTCCTGCGATAGCCTGCCCTGAGCGAGTCGAAGGGGCGAAGCCGAGCCGCCCCGGGAATGAGGCTATCCGGGCGGCATCTCCCCGAATAAACTGGCTCGTCGTCCAAATCATTCGGGGCGCCCACCGCCTGGGCGACATCCTTGCGCGAGCAGGTGCACGGATAAATCATCCCGAGCTCCCGCAGCCGTTTCCAGGCTGCGAGATAATGTTCCCGCCGCTCGCTTTGCGTGTACGGACCTACCAGACCGCCGCAATCCGGACCCTCGTTCCACTGAATTCCAAGCCATCGCAGATCTTCCATCATTGCGTGCACAAATTCCGGGCGGCAGCGCTGCGAATCCAGGTCTTCATTGCGGAAAATCAGTTGACCGCCATCCTCGGCGGCACGTTGAGCGGCCGTCCAAAACGTGCGCGCGTGGCCAAGGTGAAGCAGCCCTGTCGGCGAAGGCGCAAGCCGCCCACGGTAGGTAGCAGATGAACTGTTTGAAACGGGATCTTTCACGGAGATCTAAGCACTGGCTAACTCAAGAGGTTTTGCGATCGAATCCGAGGCCGCGTACTCGATATGCAGCACCCTCCTAGGCATTTGCGTTCGAGTTTTTGACGATGAATGAATGATCAAGGGCCTCATGGCTATAATTCCGCCTTTAGGAACAATGCAGTCTACGGGGCGAATCCGCGTCGACAAGTTGTGAATTGCATCATCGCTTAACACGCCCATCGTGTGCGTCTCAGGCAGAACGCGAAGTGGCCCGTTCCCCGCAGTCGAATCATCGAAACTCACGCGCAACGCCAAGACTTGGCTTAGGACGGACACTGGGGCATGCGCGTACGCGATCCCTTCCTTCACCGACCATGGCCCCCAGCCTGGAAGTTCGCGGTTCCCCCTTACCGGCAACGCAGTATCCTGATGCCACACCACCAGCCAGTTTGCGGTCGGCGATTTGTCGAACAGCGTTGCGCGATAAGGAAACGCATCAGGCCCCAGAATCCCACGCGCTAACTCGATTAACTCCGGCCGCCGAGCCGCATCAGAAACCGGAGATAGCCCGAGGGCGTGGCGCACCCCAGCGCGACTCCTTCGCGGCTGCAGTTCATTGATTTCACTAAGAAGCCGATCGATATACCCGTGCGAGAAAAGTCCTGGCAAAATCGCGAAGCCGAACCCCTCGATCATCTCCCGGCAGCAGAGCCGAGTCATCGTGCTGCATTCCGCGGCGCCGGAACCGGCGCAACTTTTTCTGGCGTGATGTGTAGCATTGATCGCCCATTCACCATCACAAAGCTCAACTCTCGCGCCGCCAGCAAGGCATTCACCGCATCCTTGACTTTGGATCGCGCAATGAAGTTGCCAAAGAAAATCTCCAGATCCGCTTGCTCGATGGCGATCACCGCGTCCAGATATTTCGAGAGCAGCGCCGTCAGCGCCTCTTGCACCGACAACCCTACTCCTTCTTTGACAGCGTCCGGCGCCCAGCGATAGAGCACGTCCCACACTGAACCCTCGCTGGGCTTGTAGTCCACGCGCGTAATGCGCAGCCTGGACCATAACTCGCCCAATGCTCCGTCGAGAGCCGCCAATGAAACGCTGCCGCCGAGTGTCTCCTGCATCTTCTGTTTCGAGATAGGGCCATCTCGCGTAATCAATTCAAACGCATCGCAGGCCAGCGCGGAGTAAGCCGATCGCGACCCCGGCTGTGGCGCAAGCTTCGGATTACGTTCCCCCATGAGCGCATAAAAATATGGAAACGCCGATGCGGATATGAGAAATCCGTTGTTCTCGTCGAATAAATTGGCTTCGAAAGCCGCGCGCTCGCGCAGCAAGCGCACCATCAACTCCGTTGCCTCGGCCGCCCGCGGATCTTTAAATGCGTGCTGCCATTCTGGCAGCCGATCCTCCGACCCAACAAACGCGCCAATAAAGGTCGGCACCAGCAGCGGCGGCCGCTTGGGAAACATCAGACAAAAGCCGACCTCTTCTAAGAACGCGCGCGCCTGCTCGATCGTCTGAATGGGTTTGCCATCCAGCCGCCACTTTTCGCGCCGCAGTTGTTGCAGTTCCTGGTCAGTCATTGTTGAGTCGTGAGCGATGAGCTACGAGCAAAGCTTGATGCTCGCAGCTCAGAACTCGTAGCTAGATTCTCTTAAACGCCTTCTGGATATCCTTCACAGAATACCGCAGCACCACCGGTCTTCCGTGCGGACACGCATACGGGTGGTCGGTTTTGGACAACTCCGAGAGCAGCCATTCCATTTTATTTTGCTCCAGCGGCATGTTCACTTTAATTGCGGCGTGACACGCGATGGACGCGGCAATGCGAGCGCGAATCTTTTCCAGATTCAGCGACTGCTCCTCGCGCGAGAACTGATCGAGCAATTCGTGGAGCATTTTCTCGACCGCGGCAGCGTCCACGCCTGCAGGAGCGACTTTTACCGCGACACTGCGTGCGCCGAAAGGTTCGGCTTCAAATCCGTTGTGGTGGAGTTCGCCGGAAATTTCGGCAAATACCGCCTGCTGCGCCGGAGACAACTCCAGAACAATCGGCATCAACAACCGCTGACTTTCCACTTTTTGCGCGGCCCGCTGCTTCAGCACTCGCTCGAATAACACGCGCTCGTGGGCGACATGCTGATCTACAATCCATAAGCCATCTTCGTTCACCGCGAGAATGAACGAATTCCGAATCTGTCCTAGCGGCTTCAGCGTGGTCAAAGAAGACAGGTCTTCGTCGCCGAGTTCTTCCTGAGTTGAGTCCAGCGCCGGAGCGCAGCCATTATCAGGAACCGCTTCCAGCCCGCG
Source organism: uncultured Acidobacteriaceae bacterium (assembly GCA_963801885.1). Lineage (GTDB taxonomy): Bacteria > Acidobacteriota > Terriglobia > Terriglobales > Acidobacteriaceae > Sulfotelmatobacter. Next base: position 205,353 of record CAWDGL010000001.1, on the reverse strand, counting down.
CGCGACTGGAATCGCCGCGTTCGCCTCCACTGCAATTCCGCCTTCAAACTGGAATCGCTGGGAAATGGGCGGAACCGCCGGCGCCTGTAGAGAGAATCCTGCGTCAGCTGAATCGAGGGGTGCCCCATCGCCTGCCCTGAGCGTGCCGAAGAGTCTCGCGTCTGTTGCGAGACTTGGGGGTTGTCCCACCGCCTGCTCAGATGCTGCGCCCGATGCTGGTTCCCAAACTTGAGTTCCCAATGCCCGCGCCCCCGGAGTCAAATCCGGCGTCATCGCTCCCGGAGTCAACGATGCGCTCGCCGTCGCATGCGCTCGAATCTCCGTGACAAACTGCGGCACAGGGCGCGCTTTGATCAGCGCCGCCCGCACCGAGTCGCGCACAAAATCGTGCATGACGCTTTGCTGGCGGAAACGGACTTCGGTTTTTGAAGGATGCACATTTACGTCGACTTCTTCCGCGGGCAACTCCAGAAACAGCAAGACCACTGGATACACGGATGGCGGAATGACGTTTCGATACGCCTCGGTCAGCGCATGCTGCACCAGACGGTCGCGAATCGTGCGTCCGTTCACAAAGATAAAAATTGAATTACGGTTCAGCTTCTGAATTTCGGGCTTTGAGACAAAACCGTGAATTCGCATCTCGCCAAAGGATTCGGTGGGACGGGCGCCCCGGCTCTCTTCGGCCTCGGCCTCTTCTTCTTCCTTGCGTCGCCACGGGGGCGGTTGCGGCAATCCAACGCGTTCCAGCGCCTGCCGCGAGGCGACTGGGATCAACTGATCCAGCGTTTCCCTGCCAAATACCTGATACACACGTTCGCTGTAACCCGCCACCGGGGGCGCGACCAGCATGGCATTCGTGGCCGAGTGCAACTCGAAATGTTTTTCCGGATGCGCCAGCGCATAGTGCGTGACCAGCGACGCAATGTGCGACAACTCGGTCGATTCGGCTTTCAGAAATTTCTTGCGCGCCGGAGTGTTGAAAAAAAGATCGCGCACCGTAATCGAAGTACCCAGCGGCAGTCCCGCTTCTTCTACCCGTGCGATTTTTCCTCCGTTGATTTCGACCACGGTCCCTGCAGCGTCTTCTTCCGCCCGCGTCTCCAGCCGCAGCCGCGACACCGACGCGATCGAAGGCAGCGCCTCGCCGCGAAACCCCAGTGTGGCCACGCTTAAGAGATCTTCGGCATTCTTAATCTTCGAGGTCGCATGCCGTTCAAACGCCAGCATGGCATCGTCCCGCACCATGCCGCAGCCGTTATCGGTGATCTGAATCAGCTTCTTCCCACCCGCCTCCACGCTGATTTTGATGCGCGTCGCGCCGGCGTCCAGCGAATTTTCCAGCATCTCTTTCACCACTGAGGCAGGCCGCTCCACCACTTCGCCGGCGGCGATCTGGTTGGCAACGGTTTCGGAGAGTACGTGGATTCGTCCCATGGGAAAGAGTTTATTTCTCGACTCTCAAATGGAGTGGCGAGGAGCAAAGTCAGTTTCGCAGATGGAGGAGGAAAAACAAAGCAGGCGGACACCTAAGTGCAGAAAGATTTGGCCTATGCAGATCCCTTTTCATCGGTCAACTCAGCGCTCATCTCGCCGATGCCTTCACCTCTCGCGTTCAGCCGATACCAAAGAACGATGGTCGCCAGCGAAAATACAAAAATGATGGTCGACACCGCATTGATTTCTGGAGTGATGCCCCGCCGTAACCGTCCCCAGATTTCCAGCGGCAGCGTGTTGTCGCGGCCGATCAGGAAAAAGCTGACGGCAATTTCGTCCATGGAGAGTGTGAAAATTAAGAGCGCCGCGCCGATGATTGGCAACTTTAAATTCGGCATCGTGATACGCCAGAATGTCTGCCAGTAGTTTGCTCCCAAATCGAGCGACGCTTCTTCCTGCGAGCGATCGAGCTTTTGCAGCCCGGCGAAAACTTCGGTCGTTGCTACGGAAATTAAAGCCGTGCCGTGTCCCAGGACAATTGTTAACAAACTGAGTTTTGTGCCAGTTAAGCTGAATAACATAAGCAGCGAAAGGCCCGTTATGATTCCGGGCAGAATCAGCGGCAGCAATACCAGTCTGCGAAATAAGGCTTTACCCGGAAAGTTTGCCCGGTCGAGCGCGAGTGCCGCTGGGATGCCGAACGTCAATGAGATCGCCATCGCTGCAAATGCTACCTGCAAACTATTGAGAAACGAATCCCAGATCGGGCCATCGGTAAACAAAAGGCGATACCAATCGAGTGTGAGATGACGCGGTGGGAACCCGCCCACTCCCTGGCCGTTGAATGAGTAAACAATCAGGACGGCAATGGGAAGATATAAAAATGAGAACACCGCCGCCGCATGGAAAAGCAGCCAGCGCGAACGCGGAACATTGCCGCTTGACCGGACGGCACTCACGAGAAGCTCCATTTCTTTTCCAGTCTCTCGGAAAAGAACAGCAGGCTCACCACAATGATTAGCATGCCCAATGAAATCGCCGCGCCCAGTGGCCAGTTGTAAGCTGCGCCAAACAAGCTGACCACAATATTTGAAATCATGATGCCGCTCGGGCCGCCCAGCAAAAGCGGCGCAAGAAAATCACCCAGGCTCAAGACGAAAGCGAAGGTCGCGCCGGCGACAACGCCAGGAATCGACAACGGAAAAATCACTTTCCAAAACGTTTGCGCCGGCGTCGCGCCCAGATCATGCGAGGCCTCGACGAGGTTACGCGGTATATGCTCCAGCGCAGCAAAGATGGGAAGGACCGTGAACGGCGTGTAGATATGCGTGAGCGTGAGGACCACGGCAAACGGACTGTAGAGAAGAAAATCTAATGGATGCCGGGTCAGGTGAGCATACTGCAGCAGCGTGTTCAGCACTCCCTCGGAGCCGAGAATCGTTTTCCACGCGTAGGCTCGCACCAGATAACTGACCCACAACGGAATAATCACTAACTGATACAGCAGATCTTTTCTCCGCCCTGCATAGAACGACAGAAAATAAGCCAGTGGATAACCAAGCAGCAAAGAAAAGACCGTCACCCGCGCGGCGATCCACATCGAGCGCAGCAGCGTTTGCCAGTAAACCGTCTTCGTAACCAGTTCTTTGTAGTTATCGAGATTCCATGAATGCAAAATCGTCTGCGATGGCGTAACCGACCAAAAGCTGCAGCAGAACATCAGAAAGTAAGGCACGAGCAGAAGCGCCGTAACCCAGACTAACGGCGGCAGGGTAACGATCAGTTTGTAAGTCCGGGAAAACATTACTTCCTTTCGCGGGACTCGCGCACCGGAACCAGGTCGAGTGGAGAGAATTCGAGCTCCACTTCATCTTTCACTACGAGTCCGGCGGCCGTGCGCGCGAGTAGCACTAATCCGTCGGCGCATAGGAACCGAACCAGTTCCGTTGCTCCATGAAAAGCTTGATGCACCACTCGACCACGAATGCGGACGGACCCGTCTTCCGCGGGCACATTTCCCGCCAGCCGCACATTCTCAGGCCGTAAAGAAAAAAGAGCTGCGCCGTCGGGAACTTGAGTAGGCCACGACAGAGACGCGCATCGAGCGATGCCGCTTCGCACATCGCACGTCAGCAAATTCGTGTGTCCGATGAACTGCGCGACATACGAGGTTGCTGGCCGGCTGTAAATTTCGCGCGGCGTCGCGACCTGTTCCAAATCCCCTAAACGCAGGAGAGCAATGCGATCCGACATCACCATCGCCTCTTCCTGATCGTGGGTTACGAAAACGAACGCAATCCCGACCTCGCGTTGCAGCGATTTCAATTCCACTTGCATCTGGCGGCGCAGATTCGCGTCGAGGGCCGAGAGCGGTTCATCCAGCAACAAAAGCCGCGGACGGTTCACGAGCGCGCGCGCCAGCGCAACCCGCTGCTGCTGTCCTCCGCTGATTTTCGATGGTTTGGCTTCCGCGTATGACGTCATCTTTACTTTGTCGAGCGCCTCCGCGACTCGCTGTGTAATCTCCGCTGCGGGCCGCTTCGCCACACGCAATCCATACGCCACGTTTTGCTCGACCGTGAGATGGGGAAATAAAGCGTACGACTGAAACACCGTGTTCACACGACGCCGGTAAGGCGGTTCAAGATCGAGCCTATGCGTGCCCATCCAAACCTCGCCCGAACTTGCGCTTTCGAATCCGGCGATGATGCGCAGCAGAGTTGTTTTTCCTGACCCGCTCTCGCCCAGGATGGTCAGGAATTCACCCTCCGCAATGTCCAACGAAATATTTCGCAGGACAGCGTTGCGGCCAAAGGTCTTGGCTACATTCTTTATGCTCAGCAGGATTGGTTTCGTGTCGGATGCTGCGGGCGCGGTTGGCGCAACAGCGGGAGTGGGCGGGGATGCCATGAAGCGCTCAGAATATTAGTTGGTGCCGGCCGCTATTGCGCAGCCTTCACATCGTTCCAAATCTCGGTGTACTTCGCGCGGCGCGGCACATTCTGCCAGAAGTAAAGTCGCTTCTGGTAATTGTCCACGTCGTCAAGATGCAGCGTCTTCACTTCATCCGCGGTCATGAATTGTGCTGCCTGAGGGTTCGCCGGAACATAGTGAGTCTTGTCGGTGACGAGTTTCTGCGTTTTCGCTTCCACCATATACTCCAGAAATTTGTACGCCAGTTCCTTGTTCTCACTTCCGGAAGTGATCATCAGATGATCGATCCAACCGGTGGTATTTTCCCTGGGAATCGTCTCGCCGACGGGGAAATTCGCTTTCTTCAGATCGGCGGTGTTGAGTGGCCAGCCCATCGCGATTACGATTTCGTGACTCTCGAATAAATTTGTTAACTCGCCACCGGTCGCCCACATCTTGCGAACGTTGGGCTTCAACTCCAGCAACTTTTTCTTCACTGCCTCGAGTTGTTCGTCGCTCAAGTTATAGAGTTGCGACGGAGGATTATCGTATCCGAGCACTTGCGCCGCCATGTAAACGGTCGACAGATCGTCCCACACCGAAACTTTGCCTTTGTACTTCGGGTCCCAAAGAACGTTCCAGGAGTCCGGCGGTTGGGCAAAAACAGTTGTGTCGTAAATGATTGGATCCGGGCCCCACATAAACGGAACGCCATACACCTGGCCGTTCGCGCCCACCAGGGGAAGAGAAGTGAGCTGGGGTGAAAGTTGGCTATAGCTCGGGATTTTCGAAAGATCGAGGGGCGACGCCAATTCCGCGCTCGTGATCGAGGTCGCCACATCACTGGACGGCGAAATTACGTCGTAATTTCCAGCGCTGCCGCCGCGCAACTTGGCCATGAGTTCATCGCTTGACCCCATGTAGGACGCCGAAACTTTGCAGTGATTCTGCTCCTCGAAAGTTTTGATGAAAGACGGGTCGGCATAACCTTCCCAAACCAGAAGATTGAGCGTGGGCGTTTTCTTCGAACAAGAGCCCAGGCAAAGCAGCGCCATTAACAGAGGCAACAACCGTACTGTTCTTCGCCGGGTCATCATCTTCTTCGTCACGATAGGACGGTGCCTGTCCATTTGAAAGCTCCCGCTAAAACGTAGGCGGAGTGTTGATCCACAAAACCAAAGTTTCTTTGCGCCCGGGATTCTTCCAGCGATGCGGCGTGGCGCTTTCAAAGTAAAAACTGTCGCCGGGTTTCAATCGATAGTCTTCTCCGTCTACGGCGATTTCGAGATCTCCGCGCAGCACATAGATGAATTCTTCCCCCTCGTGAGTATAGGCATCTCCACTGCCCGCTTCCGGCGCGATGCGAAACAAATGCGGCTCCATCACCGTGTTGCCCCAAGCCAGCAATTCCATGCGCACGCCGGATCCCGCTTCCAGAACCTTACGCTCGGAAGGCCGCACCTGGCGGCGGCTGGCCTCGGAGGCATCGAAAAAATCGAGAATGTTGGTTTTGTAAAACTTCGCCAGTTTGCGCAGGGTTCCTACTGATCCGCTCATTTGTGAGCGTTCCAACGCGCTTAAGAAACCCACGGAAATGCCCACTTGTTTTGCCACTTGCGCCAGCGAAAGACGGCGGCGACCTCGCAACTGCCGCAGGTGGCCTCCAATCGCGCCTGCATTCCCATCCGGCGCAGGGCGCACTTTGCCCTCGCGCTTCAGCAACTGAACAATCGCCGCCGCATTCAGTCCGCGAACCTTGCGCAAAAAACGCGCCCGCTTCAACAGTTTGACGTCTTCCGCGGTGTAGAGACGGTATTTGCTTTCGGTGCGGCGTGGGCGCGCCAGCCCCAGACTTTCCCAGGAGCGAATCACCGATGGAGATACGCCCACCAGCCGCGCCACATCTCCGATTTTCAAGTAAGGTTCAACCACGGTCGTCCATATCATCGCCACAATGCGGCGGGAGGTCGATCAGAAATTTCAATGGGAGAGACGCGTTTTTTTCTCCTTGACAGCGTGCGCCCTGTTCTCTAACCTTGCGGGATTATAGCAAGGTTGTGGTCGAGTACAGCTGTCGCTTTTCCAACAAAAAACAAAAACTCTCAAAGATGTCAGGAGTCCCCCATGCTCTGTCTGCGACCCCGGTCGTCGAAGCCGTCCCAGTGCGCCGCGCAGCATCCCGCACCCCGTCTCGCGCAGCTTCCCGCACAATTTCCCGCGCGTTTTCTCGCACATCTGAAAACCGGATGCCTGGCCGCCATACTCTGTACCTCGCTCTGTATTGCGCTTTCAACGTTGTTGTCGGCGCAAGGCACCGGCGGCCGCATTCTGGGGCGCATCGCCGATCCCACCGGCGCTGTTTTGTCCGGAGTGAAAGTCACGGCCACCAACGACAGCACTGGCGTTACGCACGAAGCAGTGAGCAATGACAGCGGCGATTATGTCTTCCCCGATCTTCCCGTCGGCACTTACTCGCTCAGTTACGACCTGAAGGGCTTCAAGAACATCGTTCGCCACAGCATCGCACTCGATGTCAATCAAGTCATCACTTTGAATACGACCATGCAGGTGGGCCAGGCGCAGGAAGTTGTTGATGTTACTTCCGAAGCTCCTCTCGTCGATACCACGAGCACACAGCTCGGCGCAGTGGTCAACAACCGTTCAGTTAACGAGCTTCCTCTCAACGCGCGCGATACATACCAATTTCTGCAGTTGCAGCCTGGAGTTCAGTCGCAACTGGGTTCGAGCGGCGGAACTTTTTACGGCAGCGACGATGCCGGAGCAGTGTCGGTCAACGGTGGACGCGGTCGCGCCAACAACTTCAGCGTTAACGGCGGTGACGCCAACGATCAGTTCGTGAACCTGCCGACGATCCAGCCCACTCCCGACGCCATTGAAGAATTTCGCGTCATCAGCAACACATTCGACGCTGAATATGGCCGCAACTCTGGCGCCGTGGTCAATGTAATCACCAAATCTGGCACGAACCAGTTTCACGGGGACGTCTATGAATATTTCCGGAACACGGTGTTGAATGCGCAAGGATTTTTCAACACCGTGAAGCCGCAGGAGAATCAAAATCAGTTTGGCGGAACGTTCGGCGGACCGCTCAGGAAAGATCGCACGTTTTTCTTCGCATCGTATGAAGGCCGGCGAGTGCGGCAAGGCATCTCCGGGCAAACCGTGCTCGTCCCCACTGCGGCGGAAAGGACCGGAGACTTTTCAGCCGGGTCAACCTTCGCAGGCGGAATTTCCGATCAGTTTGCGACGCAGGCGCTCGACGGGCGTCCGGGTTGCGACGCAGCCTTGGGCCTCGCGCCGGGTGGACTCAATAGCGCTTATGTGGACGGCGGCTACAGCGCGCAGAATCCTCTGCCGTGGTCTGCAGTGTTTCCTATGAACGTAATCCCCAGTGACTGCCAGGATCCGGTAGCAGTGGATATGCTGCGCTTCGTGCCGGCGGCCAATCGAGCGGATGGTGTGACCTATCAGGCCGTGCCCGTCAGCGCCGATACTCAGAATCAGTTCACCTTCCGCTTCGATCATCACATCAATCAGCGACAGAGTTTCAGCTTTTACTACTACTTCACTAACGACACGAACTTCCAGCCCTTTTACGACTTTCAGGCATCCGGCGCCAATATTCCTGGCTTCGGAGCCAATGTCGGCTCCCGCTATCAGCAGTTCAATCCCAGCCATACCTGGACCATCACGAATTCGCTGATCAATGAAGCTCGCTTCACTTATATGCGTGAAGGCCAGTTGACCTTCCAGCATCCGCAATCAACAAATGTTGTCCAGAATTCTTGCGCCTCGTCCGCAGCGCAGGCAGTTTGCTTCAACGGCACTTCAGATTCCAATAGCGGGCCGAATTCAATCGTGGGGCAGCTTGGTACGAGCCCGCAGTACGGCATTACGAACGGCTTACCGGCGAATCGGCAAGGCCTTCCATTTGTCGGGGTTTCGGGCGGCTTTGCCATCGGCAACGGATGGGAAGGTGAACTGCCGCAGGTGGGAAACTCCTTTATGTGGAGCGACAATCTGACTTGGGTCAAAGGAACTCACACCATGAAGTTTGGGGCGGACATCCGCCGCGACCGATTTGATCAAACCCTTTACTACAACGTGAACGGCGATTTCACTTTCGACAGCAGCACCGAAAATTCTGTCTTGTTCGACGATAATTACCCTGGCTATTTGCTGGGCTTGGACGATAGCTACACTCAGGGGTCGGCCCAGCGGGAAGATATACGCAACACCGGCGTCTATTTATTTGCGCAAGACAGTTGGAAGATTAAACCGTCGCTGACGCTGAATTATGGACTTCGCTGGGAATTGGATACGCCTCTCGCCGATGCCCTGCATCACGTTCAAACCTTCCGACCCGGGCAGAACTCGACAGTTTATCCCTGCGTCTTAACCGCCGCCGAGCAATCTAACCTTGGCGCCGCCGATTGCACCACGGCCGGAGTACAACCCACAGGCCTGGTGGTTCCCGGCGATGCTGGCGTTCCCGCCGGACTCACGCAGACTTACTACAAGGCCTTCGCTCCACGCATCGGGCTTGCTTATAGCCCAGACGGCAAAACTACGATTCGTACCGGCTGGGGCTTGTTCTACAACCCCATGGAGCAACTGGTGCTTGAGCAGTTCGGCGCCGAGCCTCCATTTGGAGGCAGCACGTACCTGCCTGCAACGTTCCTCAATACTCCTTTTATTTCGCAAAGCGGCAGCGTCAGTCCCAACCCGTTTACTGGAATCTTGAGTCCCAAACCCGGCACTCCGCAGGACTGGGCTTCTTTTCGTCCCATGCTTTTGTACGGGGATTTTCAACCTCACATGCGCACTCAGTACACCGCGCAATATAACTTGAATATCGAAAGAGAGCTGGCGCGCAATATCGTTTTGCAAGTTGGCTATGTCGGTTCGCAGGGACACCGGCTGCTGGCTTCGCATGACATCAACGCCGCGAATCCGCAAACTTGTCTCGACATCATCGCGATCGCAAACAGTGACCCAACAGGAAACAGTGTGTCCTCCTACGGTTCTCCCGGAGCAAGCTGTGGACCATTTCTTGAAGATAACCAATTCACCGTCACTTTACCCGCCTCCAATGGCTCGGTTCTCCCGAATGGCTTCCATCTACCCACTGGGGGCACGGTCGCGGCGGCGGGGCAGACCCTCAATTTCGTGGGACTACGTCCCTATTCTTCGCCCAATTGCAACCCGCTGACCGGCGGCCCGGGCAATGGATGTCCGGCGGACGGCGTTCCGGTGTTCACCAATATTTTCGCCGAAGACACGATTGCCCCTTCTTCCTATAACTCGCTGCAGGCCAGCATCGAAAAGCGCTTCTCGCATGGCTTGCAGTTGCAGGCCGCCTACACCTTCAGCAAGTCGCTGGACTGGGCCTCCAGCTTCGAAGAAACGGTCAATCCGTTCGATTACAAAGCCAGCCGCGCTCTCTCGCTTTTCAATTCCGCGCAACGTTTCGTAATCAACTATTACTGGGAGTTCCCAATTGCGAAATACAATGGATTCAAAGGAAAAGTTCTGGATGACTGGTCGATGTCAGGCATCATTCAGTTCCAGAGCGGCTTTCCTATCCGGATTCAGACTGAAGATGATTATGAATTAATCAGCAGCTTGTTTTTCCTTGGAGCCGGCGCGCCGCAGTTGTCCGGTCCGCTGCAAATACAGAATCCAAAAAACAGCGGCAACTACTATTTGAATCCCAACCAATTCTCCGACCCCACGCTTGGAACTTTCGCGACTACCCCGCGCTCCATTTGCTGCGGACCGGGAGAGAATCAGTGGGATGTTACTTTCTCAAAAAAGATCTTACTTTCAGAGGCGAAGTATTTTCAGTTTCGCGCGGATATTTTCAACTTGTTCAACAAAACTCAATTCGTGAACCCGGACGGAAACTTCAGCGACACTACGTTTGGACAAGTGTTGCAGGCGCGAGACCCGCGCGAGGTGCAGTTCGCTTTGAAGTTTTACTTCTAGCAAAAAGAGTAGAGTAGAAGCAGTTCAATCCCCGCGCGGTTTACGCCGCACGGTAATCTAATGGCCGCTTAGCAATTTCAGCCGGCCTGAGTTACCCCGGAGCAATTCGATGTATCCCGATCTGCAGAAAGAACTCGCCACTTTCGAGCGGCGCACGCCCAAATCCGCCGAAGCCCACAAGAAAAATCTCAAACGCATTCCCCTTGGTGTCGCCAGCAACTATCGCGCCTACGATCCCTGGCCCATCTTTGTAAAGGAGGCCAGCGGCAGCAAGTTCCGCGACCTCGATGGCAATGAGTACATTGATCACAACCTGACGTTCGGAGCATTGATGGCCGGACACTGCCATCCGGCAGTGATGAAGGCCGTTGAGAAGCGTCTCACGACCGGCACTATGTTCGGCATGCCTCATGACATGGAGTGGGAACTCGCGGAAGAAATCTGCAACCGCTTCCCGGTGGAGATGTGCCGCTTCGGCAATAGCGGCACGGAAGCGACCATGCATGCGATTCGCTTGGCGCGCGCAGCTACAGGACGCGACAAGATTGTTAAGTTTGAAGGCGCCTACCACGGTCTGCACGACAGCGCTCTGGTCAGCGTGAAACCGCATGCTCCCGATTTTGGCGACGTTCACAATCCCACCGCCGTCAGCGGCGGTCTCGGCGTGCCCAAATCGGCGATCGCAAATGTACTCATCGCTACCTTCAACGACCTGGCCACGGTCGAGCGCCGATTCAAAGAAAATCCCGGCGAAGTTGCCGCCATCATTCTCGAACCGATTCTCATGAATGTCGGTCTGTGCATGCCGCAACCCGGCTTTCTTAAAGGCCTGCGCGAGATTGCCACGAAGCACGGCGCGCTGCTCATTTTTGACGAAGTTAAAACCGGAGCAAAACTGGGTTGGGGTGGCGCCAGCGAATATTTCAATGTCATGCCCGACATGATTTGTTTGGCGAAGTCGATTGGCGGCGGTCTGCCGCTGGCCGCTTTCGGCGCGCAGCGTTCAGTGATGGATCTCATCAGCCAGCACAAGGTCTTCCACGGCGGCACCTACAACACGAATCCGGTTTCGATGGCGGCGGGTCTCGCCACGTTCCGGGAAGTTCTGACGCACGAGAACTATGCCAAAGTCGACAAGCTGGGCAAGAAGTTCGCCGATGGCTATCGCAAGACCATCGCGAAAGTTGGATTGCAGGCTTACATTGCGCAAGCCGGTGCTAACGGCGCGCTGATGCTCTATCCCAAAGAGATTCGCAACTATCGTGACTGGACGGTAATCGACATCGATCTCTGGCGCCATTACTGGTTTGGCATGGTCAACCGCGGCGTGATGGCCCAGCCCTACTGGTGGGATGAGCAGTGGACAATTTCTGTTCAGCACACCGAGACCGACATCGACAAACACCTGGCGGCGTTCGATGACATTGCCGCCTCGCTGGCGAAAGCGCAGCAGGAGCGCGCCGAACCCGCAGCAGTCGCGCACTGAAACCAGGAATCACGGGTTAGGGATTAGTTGTCAGGCTGAACAGCGGCGCTGACGGCTGACCCCTGGCCCCTAATCCCTAGCCCCTGTTCACATGTCCACCGCTCCCCAACACGCCCAGCCTCACCTCATTCGTGCCCTCGGGCGTCGCGATCTCGTTCTGCTTTTTGTGGTCGCCGTTTTCAATCTCAACGTGGTCCCATCGATCGCAGCCAACGGTGGTGTCACGATTTGGCTCTGGATTATTTCTCTTCTGCTTTTTTTCTGGCCGCAAGGCATTGCCGTCATCGAACTCGCACATCGCTATCCGGGCGAAGGTGGGGTCTACCTGTGGGCCAAAGAAGTGTTCGGCGACTTTCACGGATTTCTTTCCGGATGGTGTTACTGGACCAACAACATGCTCTACGTGCCGACGGTCATGCTCTATTTCGTCGGTGTGTCCGTTTATGTGCTCGGTCCCGGCCACCAGAGCCTGCCCGACAACAAACTATTCGCCGCATGCGTTTCACTGGCGCTGCTGGCGCTGCTGACATTGCTGAACATCCTGGGGCTCGGAGTCGGAAAATGGATCAATAACGTTGGCGCAGTGGGAACGTTCATCGCTGCGGCTGTTCTTGTTGGCCTCGGCCTGGTGATTTGGTCACGATTTGGTACGGGCATCAGCGCAAGCGATTTTAAAATTCCCGCTAACCCGCGCTTCGTTCTTAACTCGTTCGGCGTAATTTGCTTTGGCCTGGTCGGCCTCGAACTCGCCTCGGTTATGGGAGATGAGATTCAGGATCCTCGCCGTACTCTTCCTGGCGCGGTCGCATGGGGAGGACTGCTCTCAGGCACGCTCTACATCGCTGCCACTCTTACTTTACTTATTGCGATCGGGAAAAATGTCAACGTGCTGCAAGGCGTAGTGCAAGCGGTCACCGGAATGGCCGCCCGAATTGGGGTTAGCTGGATCAGCGTGCCCTTTGCCTTGATGCTCAGCCTTGCCATCGCTGGCATTGGCTCCGCATGGATTGGTGGATGCTCACGGATTCCCTTTGTCGCCGGGCTCGATTCTTACATGCCTTCCTGGCTCGGTAAGGTGCATCCGCGTTACGCCACTCCTTATGCGGCACTGATTGTGCAGGGAATCGTTTCCGCGGTATTAGTGATTCTGAACTTCACCGGCGCGGGAGTGCAGGAAACATTTCAGAAATTACTTTCCCTTGCAGTCGTGCTGCAGCTCGTCCCGTTTGTTTATATGTTCGCGGCGTTGGTAAAGTTCGCGGTCAGCGAGTCGATTCCCAAAGGCCAGTACGGCAGGGCAACGCTTTTCATTGCAGGCCTGAGCGGATTTCTGACGACGATCCTCGGCATCGCCATGGTATTTTTTCCGGCACAGCAAATCACCTCGCTGTGGCAATACGAATTATGGATGTTTGGCGGAACGCTATTTTTCATCGGCCTGGCTGCCTTTTTCTTTTTTGTCTATGGCCGCCGCAAAGCGTCGAATGCCATTGCGTTGAAGATGAAGCGTGTGGAGACGGGCGAATCGCCCGTCGCGGCGAGCGAAGCGAGACGCTGAATTTGATTCGCATCAGGGCACGACTTTAGTCGTGCCGTCGAGGGCAGCAAGTTTGCGGGCTTTAGCCCCTGCGGTACCGGGAGGTCGAAACCAATGCCAGGCGGAGTCACAGCCGACGTAGCCAAAGATGTTCGCAGCTATCAGATGTTTATCAACGGTGAATGGGTCGACAGCAAATCGACAAAAACCTTCCCGGTCTACGATCCCTCCACAGAAGAAGTCATCGCCCAAGTCCCCGATGCCTCTGCTGACGACGTGAACCGTGCCGTTGCTGCCGCGAAAGCTGCTTTCGAAGAAGGCCCGTGGGCGACTACAACGGCGCAGGAGCGCGGTCGTGTGCTCTTCCGTCTCGCCGAAAAAGTTCGCGCCAACTTGCCCGCGCTCGCCGAACTCGAGTGCCGCAATACCGGCAAGCCCATTGTTGAAGCTGAATTTGATCTTAACGATGTCGCTACTTGTTTCGAATATTACGGCGGCCTCGCCACGAAAGTTGTCGGCTACGTAAATCCCGTGCCGGACAATGCCATGAGCCTCACGCTCAAAGAGCCGGTCGGCATTGCTGGACAAATTATTCCGTGGAACTATCCTCTGCTGATGGCCGCATGGAAACTGGCCCCAGCACTGGCCGCAGGCTGCACTTGCGTGTTGAAGCCGGCGGAGCAGACTCCGCTGACCGCTCTCGAATTAGCGAAACATTTCGCCGATTGCGGCCTGCCGCCGGGGGTCGTCAACATCATTACGGGGTTCGGCGAATCCTGTGGCGCTCCGCTGGTGCAGCATCCTGACGTCAATAAAATTGCATTCACTGGCAGCGCCGCCGTCGGCAAGATCATCGTCAAGCAAGCTGCCGATACGGTGAAGCGCGTTACGCTCGAACTCGGTGGCAAGTCTCCTAACATCTTTTTCGCTGACGCCGATTTCGAAGCCGCCATCGACGGCGCTCTCTTCGGAGTCTTCATCAATCAAGGCGAGGTTTGCTCCGCCGGAAGCCGCATCCTGGTACAGAAATCAATTTACAAAAACTTCGTTGAAGCCATGACGGAGAAGGCGAAAAAGATCAAGCTCGGTCCTCCGCTCGAACGCGAAACCAAGATGGGTCCGCTGGTCAGTAAAGAACAATACGACCGAGTGAACTCGTATCTCGAGATCGGCAAGAAAGAAGCCAAGCTCGCCTCTGGCGGCGGGCGCCCCGAGAAGTTTGCCAAAGGCTACTATGTGCAGCCCACGATTTTCTATGATGTATCGAACGATGCCCGCATTGCGCGCGAAGAAATCTTCGGACCGGTCGCGGCGGTGATTCCGTTTGAAGACGAAAAAGATGCGCTCAAGATCGCCAACGATTCGCCGTACGGCCTGGCCGCGGCGGTCTGGACCAGAGATATTTTTAAAGCGATGCGATCCGTCAAAGCTCTACGCGCCGGAATCGTGTGGGTCAATCACATGCAGCCGACGTACGTGGAAGCGCCCTGGGGAGGCTATAAACAGTCCGGCTTCGGCCGCGAACTTGGGCCCTGGGGCATCGAAGAATATCTAGAAACCAAACAGGTCTACATCAATCTGAACGAAGCTCCAATCGGCTGGTACTGATGCTTATGAAGCCATTCCTCAACTCTTGTCATCCTGAGCGAAGTTGTCGTGCGCGAAGCGCAACGCAACGCAGTCGAAGGACCTGCTGTTTCCATCGAGTGTTAGTGCAGCCGCAGGGAGTTTTCACGAGAAATTGAAATGAGCACAATCCGCCTCAACACCCCAATCCCCGGACCCAAATCCCGCGCTCTTTCCGAGCGCCGCGCCAAAGCCGTGCCCCGCGGCCTATCTCAGGCCACGCCGATTTATGTCGCGAAAGCCGAAGACGCGTGGCTTGAAGACGTCGACGGCAACCGTTATCTCGATTTCGCTGGCGGCATTGGCTGCCTCAACGTCGGCCATCGCCGAAAATCGTTAGTCGATGCAGTAAAAAATCAGGTCGATCATTTTCTGCACACCTGCGTGCAGGTTACGGCCTATGAAAGTTATATCCGCCTGGCCGAGCGCATGAATGAAGTTACGCCGGGCAAGTTCGCGAAGAAAACGATTTTCGTAAACAGCGGCGCCGAAGCGGTAGAAAATGCCGTCAAGATTGCGCGCGCTTACACGAAGCGTCCCGGCATCATTGCGTTCGAAGATGCGTTTCACGGCCGCACGATGATGACGCTGGCCCTCACGAGCAAAACACATCCCTACAAAGCCGGGTTCGCGCCATTTCCCGGCGAGGTATATCGCGTACCGTTCGCTTACTGCTATCGCTGCTCTTACAACTTGAAATATCCTTCGTGCGATTTATATTGTGCGCGGCATCTCGAAGATACGTTCAAACGAGTGGTGGCCAACGAAGAAGTGGCGGCGATAATCGCCGAACCGGTCATGGGCGAAGGCGGCTTCATCGCACCTCCGCCGGACTACTTCAAAGTCCTGATCGATCTCTGCCATAAGTACGACATCCTCTTCATCGCCGACGAAGTGCAATCCGGCTTCGGGCGCACCGGCGCGATGTTCGCCAGCGAGCGTTACGGCATTGAGCCCGATCTCATCGTTACCGCTAAGTCTCTCGGCGGTGGCCTGCCGCTGGCCGCGGTTACCGGCCGCGCGGAAATTATGGACGCCCCGGGACCTGGAGGCCTCGGCGGAACTTTTGCCGGAAACCCACTCTCTTGCGCGGCTGCGCTCGCAGTTCTCGATTTGTTTGAGCGCGAGAACTTGCTGGAACGCGCCAATGAACTCGGCGACCGCTTTCAGACGCGCGCCCGAGAGTGGCAATGCCGTTGGCCCATGATCGGCGATGTGCGCGGCCTTGGCGGCATGCAAGCGATCGAACTTGTGAAATCGCAAGAAGATAAAACTCCGGCAACCGACGAAACAAAAAAGATCACGCAATATTGCTACGAGCACGGCCTGATCACGATTACGGCAGGCACTTATTCCAACGTGATCCGCATCCTTGTGCCACTCGTCGCCACCGATGCGCAAATCGACGAAGGGTTGGCAGTGCTGGAGTCCGCCCTGGCCGCAGTGTACGACAAAAAAGGTGCAGTAGCGCAGATGGTCTAGCAGATATTGTCATCCTGAGCGAGGATTTGTCTTCGCGCGCTGAGCGCGAAGGCAAACCGCAGTCGAAGGATCTCTATAACGCTGTATCATTAGTTGTAGCTTCCGGGAATTCTCACGAGACTCCCCGCGCAAACATTCTTCGCGATTGCAGAGGCATCACAATGACCACCGTAGCCGCACCCCCCGCGCTCAAGCTGACCAACTACATCAACGGCCAATGGACCGACTCTAGCGCCGCCGAATGGCGCGACGTGGTCAATCCCGCGACCGGTGAAGTGTTGGCAAGCGTTCCATTCGCCGACGCCGCCGAAGTGAACGCCGCTGTGGAAGGCGCCGCCGCGGCCTTTCCCGCATGGCGGCGCACCCCGCCGGAAGATCGCATCCAGCCGCTCTTCAAATTGAAGATGCTGCTCGAAGAGCACATCGAAGATATCGCCCGCATCATCACGCAGGAAAACGGAAAGACTTTCACCGAAGCCAAAGCCGAAATGCGACGCGCGATTGAAAATGTCGAAGTCGCCTGCGGCATTCCGATGATGATGCAGGGTTACAATCTCGAAGACGTTGCGCGCGGCATCGATGAGATGATGATCCGCCAGCCCATCGGCGTCACCGCGGCGATTGTTCCGTTCAATTTTCCCGGCATGATCGCGTTCTGGTATCTGCCCTACGCCATTGCCACTGGCAACACATTCATTCTGAAACCGAGCGAGCGTGTGCCCCTCACCATGCGCTACGTCTACGAGCTGCTGGAAAAAATCGGTCTGCCTAAAGGTGTGGTGAATCTGGTGAACGGCGGGAAAGCCGCGGTTGACGCGCTTCTCGATCATCCCAAAATTCGCGCGATCAGCTTTGTTGGTTCCACTCCGGTCGCGAAATACGTGTACTCGCGCGCCGCCGCCAATGGAAAGCGCGCGCAATGCCAGGGCGGCGCTAAAAATCACGTCGTCGTTCTTCCCGACGCCGATATGCCCATGGCCACGCAGATCATCAGCGACAGCGCCTTCGGCTGCGCGGGGCAGCGCTGTCTGGCTGTGTCTGTCGCGGTGACGATTGGCGAGGCACAGAAGACGTTTCGCGACTCAATTGCCGATGCAGCCTCGAAACTGAAAGTTGGAAATGGACTCGACGCAGACGTGCAGATGGGGCCCGTCATCACGCCGCAAAGCAAGGAGCGGGTCGAATCGTTGATCGGTCTTGGCGAAAAGCAGGGCGCGAAAGTTCTGCTCGACGGCCGCAACTCGAAGATTCCGAAATATGAATCGGGAAACTTCGTCAGCCCCACGATTCTCGATGATGTGCCTGCAACCAGCGATCTCGCCGACACCGAAATCTTCGGTCCTGTGCTTAGCCTCGTTCACGCCGACGACATGGACGACGCGCTCGCCTTTCTCGAACGCAGCGCCTATGGCAACCAGGCATCGCTGTTCACCTCCAGCGGGTCGGCGGCCCGACGCTTCCGATACGAAGCGCCTGCCGGCAATATCGGCATCAACATCGGCGTGGCCGCGCCCATGGCCTATTTCCCCTTCAGTGGATGGAAAAATAGTTTCTTCGGAGATCTCCACGGCCAGGGCCGCGACGCCATCGAGTTCTATACAGATAAAAAAGTTGTGGTGGAACGCTGGGCCAAAGAGCACAGCCGCAAGTTTTAGAATTGAGCGATTGAGTCATCGGGCGATTGAGTGATTTGAAAATCTCGCCCCATGAATAACAATCGCGAAATCACGAAATCGCAAGATGACTCAATTTCCTGAATCGAGAGAAAAATGACAACAACCATCACTCCCACCGCTACCGAAAAACTTACCGGACCCCAAATTGTCGATCTCTGCAAGAAGCACACGCTCTATGAATGGTCGGCGCAATCGAAGGTCGATCCCATTCCCGTTGCCAGTGCCAAAGGGATTTACTTCTACACTCCCGAAGGCAAGCGCTTCATCGACTTCAATAGTCAGTTAATGTCGGTCAACATCGGTCACGGCGACGAGCGCGTCATCAATGCCATCAAAGAGCAGGCGGAAAAGCTTTGCTACGCCAATCCGTTCATGGCCACCGAGCCCCGCGCCCGCCTGGGCGCAAAGCTCGCGGAAATTACGCCCGGCGACATCGACACGTTTTTCTTTACCAACGGCGGCGCCGAAGCCACTGAAAATGCCATCAAGATTTCCCGCTTCTTTACCGGACGCCACAAAATCCTCGCCCGCTACCGCTCCTATCACGGCGCAACCGGCGGCAGCATCACGCTCACTGGAGACCCGCGCCGCTGGGCCGCCGAACCCGGCATCCCCGGCGTCGTTCACGTGCTTGACCCCTATCACGGCATCGAACGCGGCTGGGAGTCAGCGGAAAGCTCGCTGGCCATGATTGAAGAAACCATCCAGCTCGAGGGCCCGCACACCTTCGCTGCCTTCATCCTCGAAACCGTGGTCGGTACCAATGGCATCCTGATTCCGCCTGACGGATATCTCGAAGGCGTGCGAAAACTCTGCGACAAGTACGGCATCCTGATGATCGCCGATGAAGTCATGGCCGGGTTCGGCCGTACTGGTGAGTGGTTCGCCGTGGATAACTGGAAAGTTGTACCGGACTTGATCTGCATGGCCAAGGGACTGACCTCCAGCTATTTGCCCCTGGGCGCGGTCGGGATGCGGCATCACATCGCGCAACATTTTCAGGACAAAGTGTTCTTCGGAGGGCTTACTTATAACTCGCACCCCATGGGATGCGCGGCGGCTTTAGCGACGATTGCGGTTTACGAAGAAGACAATCTGATCGAAAACACGAGGAAGATGGGCGCGATCATGAAGGAGTTGGGTCGCAATTTGCAGGAGAAGCATCCTTCCGTAGGAGCCGTGCGCTCGATCGGGCTGTTTGGCATCGTTGAGTTGGTGCGTAGCCGTAAGACCCGGCAGCCCATGGCCCCGTTCAACGGGACTTCGGAGGAGATGGCCGCGCTGGGGCGCTTCTTCCGCGAGCAGGGATTGTATACGCTCGTCCGCTGGAACACCTTCTACACAAACCCGCCGCTCTGCATCAACGAGCAGCAACTGCGCGAGGCTTTTGCCATCATCGATAAAGGTCTTGAGATCACGGACAGAGCGGTCAAGGACTAGCCGGTGGTTTGAACGCATCTATCCGCGCTCAATCCTCTGACTTCCAGCTTGGAACGGCGCAGTTCCAGCCGTCCTGCCAAGTTAGGCTCACTCTTTCGGCAACCCCCGCTCAAAAAACAACAACCAACTCCTGTTCTGGAATTGATCTCCGAGATTTGACAAAAAAACTCTGAGCGACGAGGCGGAAGCTGTGCTAACATCCGCCTCACTGAGGTATCTATGGCCCGCCTGCGGAATGATGAGAGGCGCTGGTCATCTCACCCGATGGCCGTAGTTCGATGTGGCTGTCTGGTTCTCCCCTGGGACCCGACCCACCCCCGGCTGTGCCCAAAAATCTCTTCTGCGAATTTGCGATTTCAGGTATCCCTCTGTCTCGCCTTGCTCGCCCTGGTTTGCCTGTGTGTTCCGGCGTTCGCGCAAACCGACGTGAACGACGTTCACGTGTTGCCGCGGGAAGCGGACAAAGCCCCCGAAGTTCCCAAGCCCGAGCTCATCAGCTCCACCACCGGATTAACCACGCACGTGCATCCGTTGAAGGTTGACGTGGATCTGGTTCTGGTTCCGGTGACCATTACCGACCCCATGAACCGTCTAGTGACCGGATTGGATAAGGCCAACTTCCAGCTCTTCGAAGGCAATGCTGCCCAGGAGATTCGAACGTTTTCCAGCGAGGACGCGCCGGTATCGCTGGGCGTGATTTTTGATTCCAGCGGGAGCATGGCCAGCAAGATGGATCGCGCCAAGGACGCGGTCATCGAATTCTTTAAGACCGCGAATCCGCAGGATGAGTTTTTCATGATCACCTTCTCCGACGAGCCCGAGGCGGTGAGCGACTTCACAAACTCTGTGGATGAAATTCAAAACAAGCTGGTGTTCGCCGTGCCCCGGCATCGTACCGCGCTGCTCGACGCTATTTACATGGGCATCAGCAAGATGCGGCAAGCCAAATATCCCAAGAAGGCCCTGCTGATCATCTCCGATGGAGGCGATAATCACAGCCGCTATACCGAAGGCGAGATCAAATCGCTGGTGAAAGAAGCTGATGTCATGATCTATGCCATCGGCATTTTCGACCGCTATTCTTCCACCATTGAGGAACGTCTTGGTCCGCAGCTTCTAACCGACATTACCGAATTGACCGGAGGGCGGGCATTTACCATCGACAATCCTAATGATTTGGGAGATGTGGCCACCAAGATTGGGGTGGAACTGCGCAATCAATATGTTCTGGGATACCGTCCCAACAAAATCGTGCGCGACGGCAAATGGCGTAAGATAAAAGTGAAGCTGCTGCCACCGAAAGGATTGCCGCCTCTACGGGTGTATGCCAGGACGGGTTACTACGCGCCTGCGGAATAGGGCCGCGAGAGTTCTTCTCTTCACGTGCGTGATTTGGGCCAGTGCTCTGCTGCCGTCCGCGTCCTGGACGCGATCGACCGCCCCGCAGAACGATGCCAAACCGTCGACTGCGCCTTCTTCTCCTGAGTCTTCTGCTCCATCTTCTCCCGGCCAGTCTCCATCCTCCGCCGCTCCATCTTCCGCAACTCCATCTTCCGCAACTCCGGCGCAGACCCAGAAGAAGGACGGTCAAGATCAAAAGTCGAATGACCAAATCAACGATCAGGGAGTCTTTGTTTTTCGCCAGGATGTGAATGAAGTTCTGCTGCACGCTTCTGTTGTCGATGACAAGCAGCACATCGTCACCAATCTCACTCGCGACGATTTCACCGTGCTCGAAGATGGAAAGCCGCAGAAGATCATCTCGTTCCGTCATGAGGACATTCCGGTTTCCATGGGCATTCTCATCGACAACTCGGGATCGATGCGGGAGAAGCGGAACAAAGTAAATCAGGCCGCGCTCAATCTGGTGCGGTCGAGCAATCCGCAGGATGAAGTTTTTATCGTCAACTTTAACGACGAATATTATCTCGACCAGGATTTCACCAACAACCTGCTGAAGCTGAAAGAAGCGCTGGAAAAAATTGATGCGCGCGGCGGCACTGCGCTTTACGACGCGCTGGTGGCGTCCGCCGAACACTTGAAGCGGTTTGCGCGCCTGGAGAAAAAAGTGCTGTTCGTGGTGACCGACGGCGAGGACAACGCCAGCAACGAGACTCTGGAACAGGCAGTGAAGCACCTGCAGGAAGAGAACGGCCCATCGGTCTACGCCATTGGAATTCTCGGCGACGAGGAACATCCCAAGCGCGCCCGGCGGGCGCTCGAGATCATTACCCAGCGCACCGGTGGCATTGCATTTTTCCCCAAGACCTTGGATGAAGTAGATGAGATCAGCAAGAGCGTAGCCCGCGACATCCGCAGCCAGTACGCCATCGGTTACCATCCGACGAATCCCAAAGGCAACGGCGGCTTTCGCCAGATTCGCGTCGAGGCCAAGGCCAAAGGCCACGGCAAAATGATCGTGCGCACCAAGAGCGGTTACTACGCGGGCGCGCAGGCGGCCGGGGGCGGGGGGAAGTGAGCAACCCTCGAACCGGAGCCCTGTCTCGTTGCAGGCCCTTTCTTTTCGCTCCGCTGTTTTACTTGTGTTTGCTGACCAGCCACTCGGTTGCGCAGAAAGATGCGGCCAGAAAGCATGCCCATCCAGCCCCGGGTACTTCGATTATTCGATTCGCCGGGATCGACGAGGATGTCTATAAAGGATCGAGGCCGAAAAGCGACGCGGATTATAGCTTCCTGCAATCCAAGAACGTAAAAACTATTATTGACATCGACTTCGTACCGTTCCTCTATCACTTCGAAAAGAAAAAAGCCCGGGAATATGGGATAGACGTGATCCCGGTCACGATCAACGCCTCGCCAATTTCGCCGTCAGAAAAGCACGTGCGCCGCATTCTCTGCATGCTGAACAACAAACGGCTTCGACCCATTTATTTTCATTGCGACCTCGGGCGCGACAGAACCAGCCTGATCGCAGTGTTATACGAGATCTATTTTCGTGGTCTGCCGCCCGAGAAGGCTATGCAGGAAATGAAGGCATTTGGTTTCGACGATGAGTGGACCTTGCACGGCCTGAAAAGATATTTAGAGAAGCACGCACATTCCGGGTTTACGCCCGCGGCTGCTTGCGCCCATGAGAGCCACGACGCCCGGCGGTAAGTGGCGCTCGGCAGCCATAGCGCCGTTCGCGAACCGTCTAGCGTCGTCCTTACTACAATCGTTCGTGCCACGCCGGTGCGGCCCGCTGAATTAGAGCGACTCGTCCTTCAATAACTCAGAACCGAAGCACAATTCCGGTCGAAATGCGGACATTGTTCTGGCCAGAGCTGAAGAAACGCGTGTGCACGTAATCCCCCTCAACCCTCCAGGCCACCGCATGAAAAATCTTATAGTCCAGTCCGCCGCCCAACGCCGTCGCAAATGAGGTGTTCGACTCACCACTCGCCGAGACGTGTCCAACCCCGATTTCAAATTCGCCGAAGGGACGAAACTTTCCGATCGTCGTTCCTACCCGCGGACCGAACATCACGTTGTACTCGTGCGTGCTCACGTTGAAAGTCGTACAGCCGCCGCCGCCCAATCCAACCGGAACAACCGGACAGATCTCCCCGACATCCAGCGAGCCATACTGCCCCGTGAGATCAGCCACAATCCCCAGCAGCGGAGACAGCTTGCCTTCCAGCGTTCCCTGCCACCCGTTTAGACCGCCGCGGCTCGGCGCGAGATAAGTGTTGGAGGGCGCGAGATCGGTGTTGGTATAGGCATAGCCGAAGTAGACATTCCCCGAAGTCGGAGCTTGAGCACCAGCGATCCCGGCACACAGCCCAAACGTCAGGACTGAGAACGCTGCGACGCTCATGGTCTTCCGCATGAAAGAGGCTCCCTTTCACTCGGCATAATTCATTTTCCTACCCTGGGAAAAAGCGACTCAGACTTCCTAACGTGCGCTTCCTTCCAACGATTTTGCCGCTGACTCAATCAGTGCTGACTCGTCTTGCAATGCTTTCGCCACGCGCACAATTTCCTGGTTCGCCTCGTCGTAATTTTTCTGCTCAATGGCCTCGCGTACACCGGGAACGGTCTTCACGCCATATCCGCTATAAACTCCGGGTGCGTACAGCAGATGCTTGTACCAAGGGCGACGCGGGAGTCCATCGTCATCGGTAAGTTTTCTTTCGCTCTCCATCAGTTGCTGATTCAGGCTCCGCAAAAACTCAACTTGACTCTCGTCCACATTTGCTTTCGATAGGGCCTTCCGGTAATCGTCTGCGCTGTGCGCGAGCGAATCGACGGCGTTCTGCATAGGCGAGAAATTCAGGTGCGGAGGAACTTCCTCGCGAGGCGGCGCGATCGTAGGACGCCGCGGATCAAGCGTCGCTTTGAAAACGCCTTCGTCCAATTCCTGGTTGCGCTCGCGAATTTCTTCCTGCTTATCCGCCAGCAGCTTTTCCAGTTCTTTGGTGTATTTCTGAATCGTGTCGGCAAAATTCACAAAATCGAGCGGCAATATTTCCGCGTCAGCCAGGCGCATTACTGATGTTCCAATGGTTTGCGACAGAGCGCGGCCATACACGAAATCGTAATCGGAAAAATGGGTGTACCAGTAAAAGTCATCGTAAATGGAGTGGTAAATGCCCTGTTCATCCTCGCCAGCGTAGCTCATGTCGAGAGTTGCGATGCCGATGTGGTCGAGAAAGCCGGTGAAGTCCGTGCCTGATCCCAAGGCATTGATGCGCAAGTCGGCGCGTTGCCGCAATTCTTTGCGTTCGTCGGCGGACTTCGCCTCGGCAATTTCCGACAATTGCAGCCGCTGCCACACTGACATTTTGGTTTCGGGATCTTCGATGTCGCGCGCAACGCCGTTAACGAACTGTTCCAGAGTATGCGATCCACCCATTCCAAGCAGGCCGCGATCGTTGCCATCGCTATTGATATAGACCGCTGCGTGCTGGCGCAACTCATCGGCGTGCATTTCTACCCATTCGGTCGAGCCGAGCAGCATGGGTTCTTCGCCGTCCCATGCGCAGTAGATGATCGTGCGGCGAGGCTTCCACCCTTGCTTCAGCAACATTCCCATGGCGCGGGCTTCCTCGAGCAGCGCGGCTTGGCCGGAAACAGGATCTTCCGCGCCGTTCACCCACGCGTCGTGATGGTTGCCGCGGATGATCCATTCGTCGGGCGCGACGCTGCCGGGAATTTTCGCGATGACGTCGTTCACCGGCTTCGTGTCCCAATTGAACTCCAGCTTCAAATGAACTTTCGTGGGTCCCGGCCCTACATGGTAGGAAATGGGGAGACTGCCGCGCCACTCCGCCGGCGCCATAGGGCCTTTCAGCGCGGCCAGCAGCGGCTGCGCGTCGCCGTAGGAAATCGGCAGCACGGGGATCTTGGTGATACTCTTTGCATCCTTCAGAGCTAAGCGCTTCGCGCCCGGCACGGCGCCGATGCCGGGAGTGAGCGGATCTCCGGGACTCACCGAGGCGAAGTCCATCACGCTTCCGCGCTGCACGCCGTCAGGATTGCGCATGGGGCCCTTGGGGAAAACATCGTCGACGGTATAACCGTCGTCATGCGGCTCGGAATAAATCAGGCAGCCAATGGCTCCGTGCTCGGCCGCAACTTTCGGTTTTACTCCGCGCCAGGAGTGGTAATACTTCGCAATCACAATTGCGCCTTTCACCGAAATGCCCAGCCGGTCGAGCTTCTCGTAATCTTCAGGCAATCCGTAATTGACAAAGACAAGCGGAGCCGTTACATCGCCGTCGGCTGAATAGGCGTTGTAGGTAGGAAGCTGCTCGGACTTTTGATTCGAGGTAGGATCGACTGCCAGCGCCGGCTCCTCCAGCTTGGCAGTGAATTTTGTAGGCTCAACCATTTCCAACACGCGCAATTTCGGTGTCGGAAAAAGTACGTCGAAAGTTTCGATGTGCGCGTCGAGTCCCCATTCTTTGAAGCGGGCGAGAATCCACTCGGCATTGTCTTTGTCGTAGGGCGAGCCCACGTGATGCGGGCGCGCGCTCAGACGCCGCATATATTCTTTGAGATTTGCTGGCTCAGGGATCGCGCGAAATTTCGTCTCCCAGTCGCGCTCAGCCTGACTGGAACGCGGTGAGTAGCCTACGAGCGGAGTCTGATCGGAGGCAGACAATAAGGAAGGAACAATCAGGTTGAAGACTAAAAACAGGGCGGCAAAGCGTCGCATGCGATTCCCTTTCTGTTTTGGTGCGGGGAATTATAGCGTGTATAGACTATCTGGACTTGTCCTTCGGTGAATTGACGACTCCGCGCCGTCCCCCGTACCCTGTAATGTGATTTCGAAGACTTCCGAGATGCCCCGCCTGCGCGTTGCCGACGATATTACCGAGTTGGTCGGCCAGACCCCGATGTTGCAATTGAAACGGCTGGTTCCGGCCGGCTCAGCGGACGTGTTTGCCAAACTGGAGTACTTGAATCCGGGCGGCAGCGTGAAAGACCGGGCAGCGATTGGCATCATCAAGCGTGCGGAGCAGGAAGGAAAACTTCGACCCGGCGGTACGATCGTCGAGGCGACCGCGGGAAATACCGGGATAGGACTCGCGCTCATCGGCGTGAACCGCGGCTACAAGGTGCGGTTGTTTGTGCCGGAGAATTTCTCTCAGGAAAAAGTGATCATCATGCGAGCCCTTGGCGCGGAGGTGGTTCGCACTCCTGATGCCGAGGGCATGCAGGGCGCTATTGATCAGGCAAAGGAACTTGTAGCCAGCGATGCCAACGCATTTATGGCGGGACAATTTGAAAATCTCGCCAACCCCGATTATCACTATGAGACCACTGCTCGAGAAATCTTCGAACAGATGTCGGGAAAGATCGACGCGGTCGTGCTCGGCTGTGGAACTTCAGGAACATTCTCTGGCGTCGCGCGCTATGTGAAGGAAAAATTGCCTCGCGCATTGGCGTTTGCGGTGGAAACACAAGGCTCGACGCTGGGCGGCGGGCCGCCGGGGCCGCACAAAGTAGAAGGAATCGGCACCAGCTTCACTCCGAAAACTTTTGATGCTTCCGTGTGCGATGAAGTGTTGATGGTGATGGATGACGAAGCGTTCGGCATGGTGAAGACGCTGGCCGCACGCGAAGGCGTGCTCGCGGGCTCGAGCGGTGGGGCTGCAGTGTTCGCAGCACTGAAAGTTGCGAAGAAGCTTGGGCCGGGGAAGCGTGTCGTGACTATCATTCCAGATTCGGCTGAGAGATATTTATCGAAGAAGATTTTCGAAGGCGGCATCTAAAGCGGCAGCGAAGGATTTCCATTGGGGAAAGCCCGGCGCACCTCGCAATCACATTCATGAAAAATAATAAAGAACAAGGTTTTGCTACCCGCGCCATTCACTGCGGACAAGAGCCTGATCCCCTGACCGGCGCCGTGACCGTGCCCATCTATCCCACGTCGACTTATGTGCAACAGGGAATCGGCGAGAACAAAGGATATGAATATGCGCGGGTTTCGAATCCTACGCGCACACGGCTCGAAGAGAATCTCGCGGCGCTCGAAGGCGGCGTCGCGGCGCCGGTATTTGCCAGTGGCATGGCCGCGATCAATGCGGTCGTCAGCTTGCTGAAATCGGGCGACCACGTGGTGTGTGGCAACGATCTGTATGGCGGCACGCCACGATTGTTTAACAACGTCATGACCGGGTTTGGGCTCGAGTTTGCTTATATTGATACGTCGGACGCGCAGAACGTTGAGCGCGCGATCCGCAAGAATACTCGGATGGTTTATGTGGAGACACCGACGAATCCGTTGATGCAGTTGAGCGATCTTGCGGCGATCAGCCAGATTTGCCGCCAGAAAAAAGTTTCGCTCGTAGTCGATAACACGTTCATGTCCCCGTATTTTCAGCAACCGCTTGCGCTGGGCGCGGACATGGTGGTGCACTCGACAACGAAGTTTCTGAATGGCCACAGCGACGGCCTTGGCGGCGTGGTGGTTTGCGCGAAAAAAGAAGATGCCGACAAGCTGGCGTTTCTGCAGAAAGCAGTCGGCGCGATTCTTTCTCCGTTTGAATGCTGGCTGGTGTTGCGCGGAGTGAAAACTTTGGCGGCACGCATGGAGATTCACGATCGCAGCGGCCGCATCGTCGCCGATTTCCTCTCCAAGCACAAAAAAGTGAGGGCGGTGTTTTATCCCGGATTGCCGGACCATCCACAGCACGCGCTGGCGCGGCGGCAGATGAACGGCTTCGGCGCGATGATCACTTTTGAAACTGGTTCTCTCAAGAATGCTAATAAGATGCTGAAGAAAGTGCGCGTGTGCTCGCTGGGCGAATCGCTGGGCGGCGTGGAGACTCTCATTTCGCATCCGGCGACCATGACGCATGCCGGGCTGGGAGTGAAGGGGCGCAAAGCTATCGGCATCACTGACGGCTTGGTGCGGATCTCCGTGGGGATTGAAGATGTGGACGACATTCTTGACGATTTGGATCAGGCGCTGAACGCGATTTGAAGCTTCTTTGCCCCGGATTTTCACGGATTCAACGGATCAAACCCGGGGACAACTCCTGCTCGTCACAAGAAATGGGAATGTTTTTGTGGACGGCTGTGAAAAAGCATTTTAGCTGATCGCATTCGGCGGATAAGCGGAAGAGCATTGAGCCAAAGCGTTGCGGTGTAGAATGTCTTTTATGGCGGCGGACAAACAACACGCCCACGAACTAATCGAGCAGCTTGCGCCGGGCCAAGTGCCCGCCGCGATTGGCATGCTCGAGCGTCTGCTGGACCCGGTCGCGCGCGCGATTTCGAATGCCCCTGTCGATGCTGAACCGCTTGCCGCGGCGGACGAACAGGCTCTCGCGGAAGCTCGCGAATGGTCGAAGCATAACCAAGGCACTCCCCAAGAGGAGTTCTTAGCCGAACTGGGAATTACTCAAGAGGAGATCGACAACTATCGGGAACCGAAGTGAAGCGGATTGTTTGGACCGATCCCGCTGAAAGTGATGTCCGCAGCTTGAGCAAGCCCGTCGCGATGCAGATCTTCTCCGCGGTTCTCCGCTTTGCACAATCAGGCACGGGTGACGTGAAAGCCTTGCAAGGAAGAGACGAACTTCGGTTGCGCATAGGCGACTACCGCCTCTTTTTCGTCTGTCCGGAAACCGACACCATTGAGATTCGCCGCGTGCGGCATCGCGGCGAAGCCTATCGGTGAGATGGACTTGTAGGTCTCACGTCTCGGAAAGGCGGCCAGGCCCGCACTATCCAGGTCGGTCGCATGAGTGTGTTTTCTGACTTCTCGCTCGAAGCGCGACTGGCCAACGAGCAGCGGCGAAAACGACACCGGTCGACCTCCACTCCGGCTCTTGACGTAGGTAGTCCCCGTGTTGCGGCCCCTCCTCATCCAAGCGATCTCGTTCCATGCGATGACGCGATCTCGGCGAAGCCAGCGGCGCTGTCGAATGCCCTCATGGTTGATCAGGACTGTTCTGGGTTCCGCAAAAAAAATAGCGGCCAGCACGGAGACAGGGATCAACGCCGCGTATAATCCTTCCCCCTCACGGACCGTGTGCCACACGATTAGAGCGGTGAATGTTATCAGCGACACGGTGACTATCTCGATAAGAATATGCATCCGCGGAGCAAGTGAGAACTCCACGGAAGTGCCGTTTTCACGCGGACGGAGTTTCTTGGTGGAGCGGTGGACCCACCAGAACAAAAGCATGAACGGGGAGACAATCAAGAATCTTAAGAGAACCGCACCGAAGATTAGGGCGATCGCCTTCATCTCACTGCCTCACACTCTGAAAATGACCACTTGGCCGGACAGCCGAGGGCGGCTGTCCCTATGTGTTCCCTTTTTAACTCATCGCTGACGCGGCCCTGAAGGGCCGCTGTTCCACAACGATCACTATTTCTCTTTGACTTTTTGCGACAATTCGCGAAACTCTTTGGATTGCTTGTGGCTCGCCTTTATTTGCAACTGTGCGAGCTGTCGAGAGTTCTCGGTCGTCAGGCTCGGGGCCAAGGCCTCCAGTTCCGTCGCTACTTCGCGGGCGTGATCGGCCTCTTTCAACATTAAATGTTCAAATTTCCGGACTGCTTCGTGGTGATCCATAGGCCTCGCTTTGGGTAGATTCGTACGTGGTTTACTTCAGCGACACGAGCCTGTCTACCAACTCTGAATAATCTTTCTTCTCGATGCCGTGGACTTGCTTGTTGTATTCGTCGACCTTTGACGAGTAGTTCATCGAGCAGAATTTTGGGCCGCACATCGAGCAGAATGCTGCCTCTTTATAGAAATCATCGGGCAGGGTTTCGTCGTGCATGGCGCGGGCGGTTTCGGGATCGAGGGAGAGCGCGAATTGTTTTTCCCAGTCGAACTTATACCGCGCGTAACTCAACGCGTCGTCGCGGTCGCGGGCTCCGGGGCGCTGGCGGGCGATGTCGGCGGCGTGGGCGGAAATTTTGTAGGCAATGATGCCGTCTTTCACGTCTTTTTCATTCGGTAACCCTAAGTGCTCTTTCGGCGTGACGTAGCAGAGCATGGCTGCGCCGTACCATCCGATCATGGCTGCGCCGATGGCGCTGGTGATGTGGTCGTAGCCGGGAGCGATATCGGTGACCAGCGGGCCCAGCGTGTAGAACGGGGCCTCGTAGCAGAGCTCGACTTCTTTTTCGACCTGCTCTTTGATCTTGTCCATGGAGACGTGGCCGGGGCCTTCGATCATGACCTGCACGTCTTCCTGCCAGGCTTTCTTGGTGAGTTCGCCTAGAGTTTTGAGCTCGGCGAACTGGGCTTCGTCGCTGGCGTCGGCGACGCAGCCGGGGCGCAGGCCATCGCCGAGAGAAAAGCTGACGTCGTATTTCTTGAAAATCTTGACGATGTCGTCGAAGCGCTCGTAAAGGAAATTTTGTTTGTGGTTGTAGGCCATCCACTGCGCGAGGATGGCGCCGCCGCGGCTGACGATACCGGTGATGCGCTTCGAAATCAGCGGGAGATATTGGATTAACACGCCGGCGTGGATGGTCATGTAGTCGACGCCTTGCTGGGCCTGCTCTTCGATCACTTCGAGCATGACTTCGGCGTTCAGGTCTTCAACGCGCTTCACGCGGGCGATGGCTTCGTAGATGGGCACAGTGCCGATGGGCACGGGCGAGTGACGAAGAATAGCTTCGCGGATTTCGTGAATGTTGCCGCCGGTGGAAAGGTCCATGACGGTGTCGGCGCCGTAGTGGACTGCGGTGTGCAGCTTCTTTAATTCTTCATTCACTTCTGACGTGACGGCAGAGTTGCCGATGTTGGCATTGATTTTGCAGAGGCTGGCGACGCCGATCGCCATGGGCTCGAGCTCAGGATGGTTGATGTTGGCGGGGATGATCATGCGTCCGCGGGCAACTTCGTCGCGCACCAGTTCAGGCGTGAGCTTTTCTTTGTGGGCGATGAAGGCCATTTCTTCTGTGGTCACGCCCTGGCGCGCGTAGTGCATCTGCGAAAAATTGCCGGAAGTATTTTCCTTTTTGCGGCGAGCCAGCCACTCTGCGCGGGGTTGGGGGACGGTGTATCCGTTGCTGCCATTTCCATTCGGGGACGTCATGATCAGACCAGCCTTTTCGGAATCGATGAATCCTGATTATAACCGTCGCGAACGGTGTGTTGCTGGCGTGATCCCGATCAAAGCATTTTTACCACAGAGGCCACTGAGGGCACTGAGGATTCAAAAGCTGTGCACGGTTGCGAAGTTGCTCATTGCGAATTGTTCGGCATAAAATCTCGGGTGCTCTCAAGGAGAAACTTCTCATGCGTGGTTTTCGGCTTGTGCTGTGCGCTGTGCTCGTCGTGACTGCTGCTGGTTTTTCGCAAACGGCTTCTTCCACCAAGCCTGGTCCTGGGTTCAGCATCGAAAACATCGATAAAACGCTGGATCCATGCGTGGATTTTTATCAATACGCGTGCGGAAATTGGATTAAGAATTCGGAGATTCCCGCTGACCAGTCGCAGTGGGGAAGCTTCACGGAATTGCACGAACGCAATATGGAAATCGAACGCGGTATTCTGGAGAAAGCTGCGGCGGGCGGAACGGGACGGAACGCCATCGACCAAAAGATTGGCGACCTTTACGGTTCGTGCATGGACGAGAAAGCCGCAAACAGCAAGGGGATTGAGCCCGTAAAGCCGGAACTGGATCGCGTGGCGGCAGTAAAAGACAAACAGGCGCTGATCGACGAGATTGCGCGCATCCATCTCACGGGTGTAAGTCCGCTGTTCAATTTTTATTCGGCATCGGACATGCACAATGCGGACCAGGTGATCGCGTATATCGATCAGGGCGGTCTCACGCTGCCAGACCGCAACTACTACATCAAAGAAGACGATCTGAAGATGAAGGAAGTGCGCCAGCATCTGGTCGATTATGCTACGCAGACTTTTACGCTCGCGGGGCAGACTCCGCAGCAGGCGGCAGAATCAGCGGCGACTGTGCTGCGGATCGAAACCGAACTGGCTAAAGCCGCGATGGATCGCACTGAACGCCGCAAGCCGGAGAATCGCGATCACAAGATGAGCCGCGAGCAGGCGGTGGCGCTGGGGCCCGATTTTTATCTCAATCAATATTTCGCGGCCGTGGGCGCTCCGCCATTTACGCAGCTGAATGTGACCAATCCTGAATTTTTCAAAAAAGTGAATGGAACCCTCGAGTCGGAGCCGTTGGATGCGTTGAAAACTTATGTCGACTGGCATGTGCTCAATGCCGCAGCGCCTTGGCTGTCGCAGCCGTTTGTCGAGACGAATTTCAAATATCAACAAGCGCTGACCGGCCAGAAAGAAATTCAGGCTCGCTGGAAGCGCTGCGTCAACCTCACCGATCGCGAGCTGGGCGAGGCTTTGGGGCAGAGGTATGTTGAGGTAACGTTCGGTCCGCAAGAAAAAGCGCGCATGCTGAAGATGGTGGATGCGCTGGAGAAATCTCTGGACGAGGACATTCACGACTTGTCGTGGATGAGCGAAGACACGCGCAAGCAGGCGAAAATAAAACTGGAGGCGATCCGGAACAAGATTGGATATCCGGATGCGTGGCGGGATTACAGCTCGGTTGTGATCAAGCGTGATGACTTGATTGGAAATGTGCGGCGCGCCAATGAATTCGAGGCGAAGCGGGATATCGCGAAAATCGATAAGCCTCTCGATCGCAAAGAGTGGGGCATGACGCCGCCGACAGTGAACGCTTATTACAGTCCGTCGTATAACGAAATTGTTTTTCCGGCTGGAATTTTGCAGCCGCCATTTTTCGATCCAAAAATGGATGACGCGGTGAACTTCGGCGGGATTGGTCTGGTGATTGGACACGAGCTGACGCACGGCTTCGACGATCAGGGGCGCAAGTTCGATCCAGAGGGAAACTTTCACGACTGGTGGACCAAGCAGGATGGTGAGGAATTTGAGAAGCGCGTAAGTTGCGTGGCCGATGAGTATTCGAATTTTGTTGCGGTGGATGACATCAAGCTGAATGGCCGGCTGACGCTGGGTGAGAACACGGCGGACAATGGCGGGGCACGGATCGCGCTGGCGGCGCTCGAACACATGATCGTCGATGATAAGACCGGGAAAGAAGCGCAGAAGATCGACGGGTACACGCCGGAGCAGCGATTCTTTTTAGGATTCGGGCGAGTGTGGTGCGAGAAGCGGCGTCCGGAAGTGGCGCGCGTGCGGGTGCTGACCGATCCGCATTCGCCGGGGAAGTATCGCGTGGACGGCGTGGTCGAAAATATGCCGGAGTTTCAGAAGGCGTGGGGCTGCAAGGCTGGGCAGCCGATGGTTGCGGAAAACGCCTGCCACGTTTGGTAGTGCGGAAGGGTTGATTGAGAAAGTCAAGATCCCCGCCCTGTCTCTCTAAAAATCGGAAGGACAAGGACGGGGACGCTGCACTTGAAAGTTACGGTGTAGCCAGGATGACCTTCGCTCCGATCCCGCTGCATGTGTCGATTACGTGTACGACGTCCGCGAATGGCAACTGGTCATCGGCCTTGAGCAGGACCACCTTCTCGGGATGAGCCTGGAAAAACTGCGTGAGCATGTTTTGCAGATTAGCCCAGGGAATCTGCCGATTGTTGATGCTCAAAGTCGGTGTGTGCTGTGGCGAATGGATGACCTGCACTTCGGTCGGGTGCGAGCCGGCCGGTGCGGCGAGCAGTACTTCCAATCCTTCGGCCTGCACATTCGTTCCCGGCGCCGCGGCGTGCGACGGCGACGTCAACAAAACTGACGTTTCGAACATAACGCTCCGTGCAACTTTCAGGACCTGCGCGACCTTCGAAAAAGGCGCGTTAGCGTCCGCCTTAATGAAAAGCTTTTGTTCGCGGTTGCGCGGGCGGGACTTCATCACGTCGGCCAACGCCGCTGGGCTTACCGGATCGATTCCGAAGTCCATGTCGCCGCTGGCAGTTACAGTTACGATCCAGGTATTTTGGTTGTCCGCTTCCGGCATGGGTGTGGCGTTGCCGGCTGTGGCTAATTGCACGCTGATGCCTCTTTGCAGGGCCTGCGCCGTGGCGTCGGTTGCGACCTTTATGCCTGCGGCAGAAGCTGGAATGGTTGTAGTTAACGCTGCTGCGATCAGACACACTTCAAGTATTCGGTTCATACGTTCTGCTCCTTTCGACTATTCACGTGAATTTTTTATGGCTTTGCTCCGCCGAGTGACGCGGTTGCGAGGGTTCCGCCGAGACCCATGGTCTCGACTGCAGACGAAGGCACGATCACCATGGAACCCTTTTCTTTGATGGCTTCGTAGAGCATGTTCATGGCGCGCAAGTGCAGAGCGACGGGATTCTTCTCGTAAGAAGCCGCGGCCTGCACAAAGCTATCGGCAATTTCTTTTTCTGCCTGTCCGAGGATGATGCGAGCCTGGCGCTCGCGTTCGGCCTGCGCCTGGCGCGACATGGCGTCTTCCAATCCTTGGGGAATTTTCACGTCACGAATTTCTACTGACTGCACGGTGATGCCCCAGGGATTGGTTTTTTCGTCGAGGATGCGCTGCAACTCGCGGCCAAGAGTTTCGCGCTCGGTGATCATTTGCGCGAGTTCATGGCGGCCGATGGATTCGCGCAACGCGGTTTGCGCGCTGAGGGTGATGGCCTCGATAAAGTTTTCGACTTCGAGAATGGATTTCTCCGCATTCCACACCATCCAGAAGACAATGGCGTCGACATTCACGGGAACGGTGTCGCGCGTGAGCGTGGATTCGGCGGAGACGCTCGCGACGCGGACGCGTTGATCGACGTAGGGGCTGAGTGTCTCGACGACCGGAATAATGTGACACAAGCCCGGCCCGCGCAGGCCCACGTAGCGGCCCACGCGCAGGACGGCAACTTTTTCCCACTGGCGCACGACCTTGATCGCGAATAGAAAATAAACGCCGACCAGGGCTCCGAAAATCGCCGGGGCAGGATTATGAATTGCCTGGGTAATTGCGAGACCAATCACACTGCTGATTACGAACAGCAAGAGTGCGATGCCGCTGACTTCGTTTTTTCTGATGTTTGCCATGACGTCTATCTCCTTTTCGGCAACAAGTCGCGCAGACGGTCGATGAGATCTTCGAGAGTGAATCCGGCGGCGCCCGCGCGGGCCGCGAATTCCCCGGCCATTTGCGTGAGCTGACGCTCGCGCTCGGCAGAATTCTTTTCCTGTTTCTTTTTCGTGATGAAGGTTCCGGTGCCTTGATGGGTTTCCAGCAGGCCTCCGAGTTCGAGTTCGCGATAGGCCCGCATCACGGTATTGGGATTAATGGCGAGATCGACGGCGAGCTGGCGCACGGTAGGCAACTGGTCGCCCGCAGTGAGCGAGCCGGAAGCGACGCCGCCGCGCACCTGGTCGATGAGCTGGCGATAGACCGGCATGCCGCTATGAAGATCGATTGCGAAGCGGAGCGAATTTCCATTCCGTCCCATGGGTGTCATTGTACTAGATAACTAGTACAGTAAGTCAAATTATTTTTTTAATCGATTGCGAAGATGGGTCAGCGATCCCTTCGTTGACCATCGCATGGCACAGAAATGACTGTGCTGTGACAACTCTGTTTCGCAGGTCACCTATTCTGCACTCAAGTCGATCCAAACCTGCCCTGCGAACTGTATCGATCAGGCTGCACAGCAGGCCGAAGCCGACGCTAACTTCTATACACAGCGTCGGCTCAAGAAAAAAGGAGTACGACATGGACAAATTCTTTGTTCTTGCATTGGCGTTGACGGTGTCTGTGGCAACGACGGTTGTGGTAGCCAGCAGCGATCTTGAAGCGCGTCATGGTCGAAACGAAACCACGCAGATGGACTCTGATGGAGCATTTCGCGATGGACTCTACGTCGGCCGTCGTGCTGCAGAGAGCAAAAAGCCATTCCTTCCGCAGGTAGGTCGCTGGTCGACCGCAGCCGATCGAACCTCGTTTGTGGCTGGATATAAGCGTGGATACGGTGACGCTCTCGCCAACGCTTCGCGCAACGAGTAAACCGGACCGCAAGTAATCCAAACTGAGGGATCACGCCGGGAGAAAAGCACGGATCGCAGTAAGCGCGTCCGCCAACGCAATTTCTAAATGAAGGTGAAGAAATGAAGAGGAAACAATTGATCTCGATTCTTGTTTTGACTTTTGCGGTATGCGTTTCTGTTCCGCAAATGGTCAGAGCCGGTGGCGCTGCTCCAACCGCCCCGACGGGTGCCACGCTGCGCGGCAGCGTGCGGTTCCAAGGCAAGATGCCGGCGGCGAGGGTGATCAGCATGTCAGCCGACCCTAGTTGTGCGAAGCAACACTCCTCGCCGGTGCTGACGCAGGACGTTATGGTAGACGCGAAAGGCGATTTGCAGAACGTAGTCGTCTTTATTTCCGAGGGACTCGGCGATCGAACGTTTGACGCTCCCAGTCAGGCGGTTGTGGTGGAGCAGAAAGGATGTTTATATCAGCCGCATGTGCTGGCGGTGCGGGCCAATCAGCCGCTGGAGTTGGTGAACGACGATCCGACCTCGCACAATATTCATCCGCAGCCCGCGAACAATCGTGAGTGGAATAAAGCGGAACCGCCGGGATCGAAGATAGAAGAAGCATTTGCGCGCGAGGAAATTGCCATTCCAGTGAAGTGCAATGTGCATCCCTGGATGCGTGGATATATTGCAGTCTTCAAGCATCCCTACTTCGCCGTCACCGGAAAAGACGGAGGCTTCGACCTGAGCCATCTGCCGGCCGGGACCTACACGATTGAGGCGTGGCACGAGAAGTTGGGCACATCGAGCCAGACAGTAACCATCGGGGAGAATGAAACCAAAGAAATTAAATTTGTCTTCAAGACAATGTAGCTGCGCCTATTTCGCGCCCTTGAAGCCTTTGCGGCGCTGTTCGCTGTAGCGGTGCAGCGCATCGAGGATGATGGGATACGCTTCCTGGGGCGGACGGATCTCGTCGACCTCGACGGCCTTGCCTTCGAGCTGTTTGTAGTCCTGAAAAAAGCGGCGCAGCATGAGCAGGCGATGCGGCGGGATTTCTGACGCATTGCGGTAGGAATTGAATTCGGGATCCTCGGTGGCGACGGCAATAATTTTGTGATCCGGCTTGCCGCCGTCGATCATGGTCATCAGGCCGATGGTGCGGGCGTGGATGATGGTCAGGGGGACGACCGTTTCCTGGCAGAGAACCAGCACGTCGAGCGGGTCATCATCTTCGGCAAGAGTCTGCGGAATGAAACCATAATTCGCCGGATAGTAAACGGCGGAATAGAGAATGCGGTCGAGGCGGATCAGGCCGCTGGCCTTGTCCAGTTCGTATTTCACGCTGGAGCCAAAGGGAATTTCGATGACGCAATCGAACTCGTTCGGAAGTTTGTCGCCGGGTGTGACGTCGTGCCAGGGATGGATCATAAGGGAATGGTATAAGGTTCTTAAGCTTATTATTTTAGTGCCTGAGAGTGGGTTCTAATATCCGGGAACAAATATTCTCTTGAACATAATTTCGCGCGGTGCTTTCATACTGAGTCGGTTGAGGCAGGAAGTTCAGGAGGACGAGGATGAGCGATAGGCAAAAGCTGGCAGGACGCGTAACTGCGCCGACGCGGCGACAGGCGATGGCCGGGGTTGCGATTGCGTTAGGTGGCGTGGCCGTAGCCTCAACCGCCGTCTGGGCGGTGGGCGAGGGGGAGATTTCGCGCACTGCAGAAGCCATTCATCAGGAACCTGTTTTTAAGGCTAGTCGGAATCGCGTTTACGAGGTGCTGATGGATCAAAAACAGTTCGACAAAGTGATCCAGCTCAGCGGAGTCACGCAGTCTATGCATCTGGGAAACAAACCCGCAGAGATCAGTCGCGAAGTGGGGGGAGCATTCGCGCTATTCGGTGGCTACATTACGGGACGAAATTTGGAACTTGTGCCGAATCAACGAATCGTGCAGGCCTGGCGGGCGGGAGGATGGGCGCCGGGCATCTATTCCATCGCGAGATTTGACCTGGTCGAGCAAGGCTCCGGATGCAAGATCGTCTTTGACCACACGGGGTTTCCTCAGGGCGACGCGGAAAACCTGGCGTCGGGATGGAAGGAGCACTATTGGGAGCCGATGGGGAAACTATTGGCGTAAGCCCCTGGGGAAGCGCGGGTCAACGTTGTGGGAGGATCCGCACACCGGTGCCGCTAATTCCGGAGAGAACCAAGACGCATGTCCTTCGGAAGGTTGCTTCTCGCCTCGGCGACGCGTAAAGTTTGAGCAGGCTTCAGCTCTAACTAGGGAATCTGTCGAATATTTTATGGCGAGTCAGGCTAAAACCTATCTTCAGTTCGGTGGAGCGACAGCGCTGATTCTGCTGTTGATCGGCTATCTGGCTTACACGGGCGTGCAGGACAGCAAGAGTTATTACGTGACCATCAAAGAGCTGCATAAGATGGGCGATGGCGCCTACTCGAAGCGATTGCGAGTTGCGGGAAATGTGCAGCCGGGTTCGATTAAGCGCACGGGCACGCATGTGCAGTTTGTGCTGATGGAAGAAGATCAGACTCTTCACGTCGATTACACCGGGACCGAAGCGCCGCCCGACACTTTTAAGGACGATTCGCAGGCGCTGGCCGACGGACGCTTCGATCGCGACGGCGTGTTCCATGCCAAGCAACTGCAGGCCAAATGCGCTTCGAAATATGCTCCGCAGCCGGGAAAACCGGCGGGAGCGCCCACCACGGAGCCGGCCAAGAGCGTCACACAGGTGCAACCGGCCGGCGGAATTATTTCGAACTAGAGCCAGCTACAGGGCAGACTTCGGGAACCAACCCTTCGAATAATGTGTTTGACCACGGCTGGTTTGCGTCGCGTTCGAATGCACCGATTCCTAACCTTCGGTAAACTCGTGGCGGCAAATATCCACGCCGCAACGCCGTGAGCGAAACCTCGATCCCGATCATTAACGTTAACAACGTCATCAAGCAGTTTGGGCGCTTTGCCGCGCTGCGCGGAGTGACCGCGGAGTTCGATGCGGGACGGTTTCACGCGATCCTGGGCGAGAACGGGGCGGGGAAGACGACGCTGCTGCGAGCGCTGGCCGGGCTGGCCGATCCTACGCGCGGAACGATTTCGATTTTCGGCAAGACTCCGCGGGAAGCGTGCCGCGATATTGGATATATGGCGCATCCGTCGCTGCTCTATGACGAGATGAGCGGGATGGAAAACCTGCGCTACTTTGCGCGGCTCTATGGCATCGGCGCTGGCGGTCGTGATGAAGGCGGCCGCAATGCCGGTCCTAATAATGCCAGTCCTAATAAAGACCAGCGCTGCGAGGAAGTGATTCGTGCCGTGGGGCTCGACCCGCAGTTGACGCGGGCGGTCGGGCAGTATTCGCAGGGGATGCGGCAGCGGATGTCGCTGGCGCGGGCGATTCTGCATAATCCGAAGGTTCTTCTGCTCGATGAGCCATTTTCCAACGTGGACGTGCATTCGGCGGGGGCTATGGTTGAGTTGCTCAAGGGCATGCGCGATGCGGGAAAGACAGTTTTTGTGATCACGCATCAAGCGGCGCTGCTCGAGGGCGTGGCCGACGAATTTGTGTGGATGCAGGCGGGAGAGATAGTAGATCGAACTGCCAGCTTGAAGCGCACGAATGCTCCTTCGAGCGGGAGCGTTCAATGAATTCGCTCTGGGCGGTGATGCTGGCGACTCTGGTCAAAGATATCCGGCTGGAGTGGCGTTCGAAAGATGCGCTGAATTCCATGCTGTTTTTTTCTCTGCTGGTAGTGGTGATCTTCGTATTTTCTTTCGATCCGCTGGCGGAAGAGTCGCGGCATATTGTTGGCGGATTGGTGTGGGTGGCGTTTTTGTTTGCGGCGGTTGTGGCGCTGAATCAAACTTGGGCGCGCGAGCTGCGCAATCAGGTGCTGGATGCGTATCGCGTTTCGCCGGCTCCCGCGAATGCGTTGTTCCTGGCGAAAGCGGTGGGAAATTTTATTTTCGTCAGCGTGCTGGAAGCGCTGATGACGCCGTTGTTCGTCATCTTTTACAACCTGCGAGTCCTGGGCCCAGCGTGGCAGTTGATTCCGATCGCGGTCTTAGGGACGTGGGCGCTGGTAGTGAATGGAACATTCTTTGCGGCGATGTCGCTGCGCACGCGCAGCCGCGAGATCATGCTGCCGCTGCTTCTGTTTCCGATTTCGATTCCGGCGGTGCTGGGCATGGTTGCAGGGACTACCTCGATTCTGACTGGAGAAAATTCCGCGCACTTCTACATCGTGTTGCTTCTCACCTATGATGTAGTATTCACCACAGCTTGTCTCGCACTCTTTGGAACGATTTTGCACGCGGAATGAAGCGACTTTTTCCCATCCTGTCGGTACTTACCGCGATTCTGCTGGCTTATGCCACCTATCAGGCGCTGGTGGTTGCGCCTACGGACGCGCAGCAGGGCGATGTGTACCGGATCATTTATTACCACGTGCCTTCGGCGTGGACCGCATTTCTGCTGTTCTTTATTAATTTCATTGCGTCGATTCAATACCTGGCCAGCAGAAAGGCTTCGACGAAATCTGCGGCCAAGTGGATTGTAATTGTGGGCGGCGTCCTGGGAATCGGTGCTTGTTTTGTACCGGCGGTGCAACGGATGCTTCCTGCGGGGATGCAGCCGAGCGCGGTAGCAACGACGGTGCTCTTGATTCCGATCTTTTATTTTGTGGTAGGGAAATATTTTCCCGGGCAGTTGCTCGACGTGCTCGCCGTGACGACTGCGGAGGTAGGCGTAGTTTTTTGCACCATCGTTCTGGTCACAGGGCCGATCTGGGCGCGGCCGGTGTGGGGCATCTGGTGGGCGCCGGGAGATATTCGGCTTACTTCAACGCTGGTGCTGTGGCTGATTTATGTGAGTTACCTGGTGTTGCGACGCTTTTCGAATAGCGCGCAGACGCAGATGCTGGCGGCGGCGCTGGCGGTTTTCGGGGCGCTGGACGTGCCCCTGGTTTATTTTTCTATCTGGTTCTTTCGCACCCAGCATCCGCAGCCGGTAATTGGGGGCGGCGGATCGATGGACCCGCGCATGCTGCATGTGCTGCTGATCAGCTGGATGGCATTTCTTTGTTTCGCGTTTTTGGTTTGCTGGTCGCGGTTTCGATTAGAGCTGCTGCATCGCGAAATAGAAGAAGCGCATGCGATGCAATCTTTGGCCGGAACGGAAACAGCGGCTAAGGCCAGCCTGCCACTCAGCCGGAGTCCACGATGAACGCAATTAAATTTCTGTTTGCCGCTTATATCGCCACATGGGTAATTCATGGCGTTTATCTCGGCAGCTTGGTGCGAAGATTTTCTCGGCTGCGCCAGCAGGCCAAGGAGTTGAAGGCTTTGCCGGGGGCTTCCGGCTCCGGGCGTTCGGCTTCCGGTTTTCCACCCCATGATTAAAATAGTCAAGCGTGCCTTTCAAAATCATGCTTGGGAGCAGCGCTGAAGCCGAGAGCCGGAAGGCGGGCGCCGTTCAGTTCGTGGCTTTCCATTCTTTCTGCAAAGCTGAGAACAAGTCGGGGGCGCCGCCGGAGCGCAGGAATTTGTAATCTTCGATGACGGCGGCGGTGCCGACCCGGGCGGATGGGAGCGGGTTTTCCACGCGAATCACTCGCGCCGTGAAGCGGACGCGCATGGCATCGGTAAGAGTGATGTGGGGCGGGAAGGTCAGAGTCACCTCCAGTTTGCTGCCGGCGGCGACGCTGCGGTCGAGATAAAAAAAAACACCCAGCGCGCTGACGTTCTGCGTTTCGGTCATGATCTCGGCGGTGTCTTCGAAACGAACGACGGCGGGCAGACGCATGTCGAAGCGCCGCATGGTTCGCCGTTCCTCTGGGTTCGGTTGCATCGTGTTCGGTGGCATAGTCCGCTGCCCTGGCCACGAGCGTTTGCGGAAAGCGAATACAGCTCCGCAAGTGCGCCAGTCTGGGCGAGTGGCTGAATCTAAATCTGAGTTTTAACTGAAAATGCCCGCGTAGCCTGCATCTGGCAGAAACGTTAGTTTGCACCAGCAAAGCGACAACTGGGACTGATCTCAATCATCTGTCCGGAATTCGGAACAGACACCCTTACAGAGCCGTGGGGGACGCAACCGTGCGCTTGGCTCGATTGGAGTTAGAAGCTATCGCGCAGGCATCATACTACGGCGATGGACTCGCGTTGCGGGAATTATGAGCGGTTTGCGAGATAGTTCAAGCGAGCAAATCGTTTGTTCCGGTTCGGGACAAGTTTCTGGGAGTTGCATTTTCTTGCAATTCTTCGGCCCCGCGTTTTATGGATGGTCCCGGCATCTTTCCTCACACCGAAACGCATCTGACGAAACCGGGAGCAAACCGGGGGCATACGGCTTGTACCGTCATCCCGGCGGAACGAAGGAGTTGATGTATGTGAGATCCCTCACGCGGCTGAAGTACGCCGCGTCTCGGGATGACTTCCTGTCGATGACTGACTCGGAGGAGAAGAATCGCGGGACGATGCCTCTACGAGAGGCCCCTCTGGGAGAGTAAATTGAAATTGGGTCGCGGACGAGGCTGGGGGTCGCTTGACTTGTCTATCCGCCAGATGTTTAAGTAGTTACTTAATTTTTTCCGCCAGTTTTGATGACAGCAAGCCGCGGTCAGGTTCGCCGGAGCGAGGCTCGGTTGACCTGTGTGCCATCTCTAAATTCTCCACTGATCTTACTAAGAATGATCTGACGAATACGATCTGACGAAAAACAATCTGAGAGAAAATCTGCGGAAAAATGATCGGAACGAAAAAGATCGAAAAGGAAGAACGGAGAAAACTGGTTTTGATTGCATCGGAGGAACGAGTGAGCGTAGATCGCCGTTGGTGGGGAGCATCCGTGGGACGGATTCGTGTTCTGGCCGCTGGGCTGGCACTGCTCGGGGCAGGATATGCGGTTCTCATGGGCGCCCGGTTACATGACAGCGCAAAGGTTACGGCCCAGCCGTCAGCGATGAACGGGCCGGCTGTCGTAGGGCTCGCGGCTGAAACATGGGCGAATGGAAGTCGAGACGTTGCCCCCAAACTCTTCGCGGCAACGCCAGCCATTTCAGCCGACGCGGGCGCTGCAGCAATGCT
Source organism: uncultured Acidobacteriaceae bacterium (assembly GCA_963801885.1). GTDB lineage: Bacteria > Acidobacteriota > Terriglobia > Terriglobales > Acidobacteriaceae > Sulfotelmatobacter. Next base: position 162,248 of record CAWDGL010000001.1, on the reverse strand, counting down.
TCGTGCGCGTTCGATGTTTGCCGGACTGCCGCTGATTTTCGAGCCCAACCAGGGCCAAGCGAATCTGGACCCTGCCGATCCCCGCGCGAAGTTTCTGACTCGTGGTTCTGGGTACAGTCTATTTTTAGGGTCCAAAGGCGCGACTTTGAGCCTGGTTTCGAGAACGGCGTCGAAGCCGTCGGGGCAGGATTCAACGCGGCAACACCCAACAAAGCAGTCCGCAGTGCTGACGCGCGTAGATTCGCTGCAAATGAAGCTCGCGGGGGCGAATCCAGATGTCAACTTAGAGGGAACCGATCTTCTTCCCGGCAAGAGCAATTATTTGCTGGGAAACGATCCCGCCAAGTGGCGGCAGGGTGTTCCGCAGTTTGCGCGGGTGCGTTATCGGGATGTTTATCCTGGCATCAATTTGCTCTTTTACGGAAATCAGGGACGGCTGGAATATGACTTTCAGGTTGCGCCGGGCGCCGATCCGGGGCGAGCTGAGCTTGAGTTTGATGGCGCGAAGAGAGTGGAGTTGAAAGACGGAGCTCTCGTCGTCCGGGCAGGTGACGGCAGCATGCAACTGCAGGCGCCGCGGGTTTATCAGGAAATCGACGGCAAGCAGCGAGCGGTGGACGGGCGCTTCGTGTTGCGCGGGCCGAACCGCGCCGGATTTGCGATTGGACCGTACGACCACTCGCGCGAACTGGTGATCGATCCGATTCTGACGTTCTCGACTTTTTTCGGCGGCAGCGGCGACGAACTCTCGACCTCGATCGCCGTCGATGCGAGCTTTAATATTTATCTGACCGGTTCGACGACCTCGCCGAATCTTCCGACGGTGACTGGAACCTTTCAAACTGCGCTCGCGGGTACGCAGAACGTTTACGTTGCCAAGCTCACGCCGCCACTGGGCTCTGTGCCTGCGGTTCTGGATTTTGTGACCTATCTCGGGGGCAATGGAACCGATACTCCGGTTGCAATCAAAGTTGACGGGCAGGGCGACCAATTCGTTGCGGGCACAACTTCTTCCACTAACTTTCCTACGACGACCGGCACCGCCTATCAGAACGGTCCCGCAGCGGGCAGCACGGGCGCTTCGCACGTATTCGTGACCGAGCTGCAATCCAGCGGGGCGATCCAGGCATACTCGTCCTACCTTTCGGGTAACGGCACCGACATTGCCAGCGGAATGACCATCGACTCTTCCGGCAATATCTATGTGACAGGGACGACCACGTCTACCGATACTGCCACCAATCTCGATCAATTTCCGGCGACCACGCTGCCCAACCTATTGCCTTATCAGATCACTTCGCGAGCCTCGATTCAGTTTTTCGTAACGAAAGTGATTCCGACGGCATTGGGCGTGCGCAGCATTGCTTATTCCACTTATTTTGGCGGAGCGACTTATAACACGCCCACGCCTATTGCGGTGGGCGGAGGCATTGCTGTCGACCCCAACTTCAACGTCTATTTCACGGGCACCACGAATTTCGTCTACACCGGTGTCGCGGGAAGCAGCGCCACCGACTTCCCCATCTTGAATCCTTACCAGCCGTGTTTGGATACGGCGCCGCCGACCACGATTGTGAATCCTCCGTCTTGCACGAGTACCACTGGCACGGCTTCAGATGCCTTTGTGGCCAAGCTCAATCCCGAGGGCAGCCAGGGAGAGCAACTGATCTGGTCGACCTACGTGGGAGGAAGCGCGACGGATTCCGGAGTACAAGTCGCTCTCGATCCGGGCGCGGCGAACGTTTATTTAATCGGGACCACGAATTCCAATGATATTGGACAGAGCACCACGACTGCGGTTACGTCTGCGCCGTTTCAAAAATGCTTAAACAATGCGCCCTTTACCAACGGAATGTGCACGTCAACCGCCGGCGGTCCGACCGATGCGTTTGTGGCGCGCCTTACCAACCCCACTTCTACCACCACGACAGCTAGTGTTCCGGTGGTCGTGGCGCTCAACTACTTTTCCTTTCTTGGCGGCAGCGGTGACGAGACGGGACAGGCGATCACCGTGGATAACGGCAGCGGGGCTTTGGTGACGGGTTCGACTCAGTCGACCGATTTTCCCGTCGCGCCCAATCCTAATTCCATTCAGAGCACGCTGAATGGTCCGCAGGATGCCTTCATGGCGCGGCTGAACACCGCTGCCGCTGTCGGGCAGTCGACGGCTGGTTCCTGGGCCAACTACTTTGGCGGAAGCGGCACGGACCAGGGAACAGGAGTCACTTTAGACGTCAATCAGACCGTTTATTTCGCGGGAAGCACGAACTCTACGGACTTACAGGTCTCAAAACCCTACCAGGCCAATAACGCCGGAGGGTATGACGCATTTGTCACTCAACTTGGATCCGCACTGAGTTTATCGCTCAGCGGTGTGCTTACGCTGGGCACGAACCAAGCCTACATCAGCGCGGGAAATCAGGCGACGTTCACCTATACGGTGACGAATAACGGGCCCGACCTGGCCAATAACGTTACGCTGCTGGATAATCTGAGTTCTTCGATCACGATTGTGCCGGTGACGTACGTATCGGGCAGCACAAGCGCGGGAACCTGTAATGGCGCGAATTCGACCAATCCCAGCGTAAGTTGCAGCTTGCCTCCGCTGCAGGCAGGTTCCACGGCCACGGTCACGATTGTGGTATCGCCCACACCGAACAGCAGCGGCAGCCAGGCTTCATTCAACGGCGGTTCCGTGCAGGTGACGGGACCGGGCAACATTGTGCTGGCCCAGACTTCGGTGCCGGCGCAGATGTCAGACTTCAGCCTCAACGTCACGCCGAGCAATAACAACGTGCAAGTGGCCGGAGATACGGCCGTGTACCAAGTACAGCTTTCGCCACATCCGGTTTACGGAACGAATATTTCTTTGGCGTGCACGGGTTTGCCGACGGCCTCGTCGTGCAACTTCACCACCAATCCGGTTACGCTGGTCGGCCCTGGCTCGTCTACGCTGAATATCACCACGACCGCGCGTCCTGTGACGACCACGACCGCGAGTCTATTCAATCGCCGCTGGTACGCGATCTGGTTCGCTGTTCCCGGAATGACCCTGCTTTGTTTTGGCTTTGGCAGTGACGGGCAGCGGAAGCGGATGCTTGGAATTCTCTCTTTGTGCGCGATGTTTGCGATGCTCCTGCTATTGCCCGCCTGTAGCGGTCAAACCACGCAAGCCCCGGTGAGCGGAACGCCTGCCGGCAACTACACCATCACGGTGACAGCAAGTTCGGGAAGTGACACCAAAAGTCAGACGATTACGTTGAACGTGCCGTAAATCGCACCGCAGAAATTTGCGTAGTGGACCAGTTTGAATATGGATCTGACAAGGCGTCATCCCGAAGAGCCCGCGTTTTTACCAGCGGGCCGAGGGATCTCCCTTTGGCACGCAGGGGCGTAGCGGGAGATCCCTTCGACTTCATCTCAGGGCAGGCTCTTCGCTCCGCCTGAATAGCGGCTGCGCTCAGAGCTTGCCCTGAGCTTGTCGAAGGGATGACGCCATAAACTAGCGAAGACGCGATTAGAATTTCAAACTGACCCACTACCGAAATTTGCCAGGGTCGCGCAGTTCGCTCTGAACGCGCCGCGCTTCGTTGTGTGAAGTTTTGCTGAGATAGCTGGCAGGCCTCTGCGGAAAACGGACTCTTACTCTCGGGCTTAAGCGCCCGCTGAGAGCTTGTGATGTACCTTCGCCTCGGCGATGCCATACTGGCGAATCTTGTAGAGAAGAGCCTTGTAGCTGATCTGAAGGATTCCCGCAGCCTGCTTGCGATTCCAGTTCGTCTGTTCTAGAGCTTGGGTAATGGCCAGCGCCTCCGCTTCATCTTTTGCGGAACGCGCTAATGATTTCAGTCCGCCTCCAGCTTCCGCTCTGGCCGAGGCATCCCCGTGCACACCTCCTGTGCCGTCGTTGCGGGGAAGCAATTCTGTAACGGCGAGGTTCTCGTCTCCGAGAATCAAGTAGCGTTTAAGGAAATTATTCAACTCACGCAGGTTGCCGGGCCAGGAGTGATTCTGGCAAGCCTGTAACAGCGCTGGAGAAAGTGGAAGCGGCGGGCGTGCGTAACGCTCGGCCATGCGCGACATGGAGTGCTTGAGCAGGATAGGAATCTCTTCCTTGCGCTCGCGCAAAGGTGGAATCTGCATGGTGAAAGCGTTAAGACGATAGTACAAGTCTTCGCGCAGGCGCTTGCTGGCCAGGGCTTCGGGAATGTTGATGTTGGTGGCCGCCAGAATTCGTACGTCGACTTTGATGACGGAGCGGCTGCCCAGCCGGGAGAATGTCTGATCCTGTAAAACGTGCAGAAGTTTCGCCTGTAAGAGCGGCGGCATCTCGCCAATTTCGTCGAGCAATATTGTTCCGCGGTTGCAGATCTCAAACTTGCCGGGTTTGGAATGGTTGGCGCCAGTGAATGCACCCTGCTCGTAGCCAAACAATTCGCTCTCCAGCAGATCAGCGGGGACGGCGGCGCAGTTCACCTTCAGAAAAGTGCGGTGGGCGCGCTTCGACAGCTTATGAATCAACCGCCCTAAAACTTCCTTGCCGGTTCCACTTTCGCCGAGAAGAAGCACAGGGATATCTACATTGGCCACAAGTGCAGCCTGCGAACGTATCTTGCGCATGGCAGGGCTGGCTGCGATGAAGAACACATCGTCGGCGAGTTCCTCGACTTCCCCGTTGTAGGTCTGCTTTCCCTGCCCCAGGCTTAGATCGATCACCGCATCCAGTTCGGCTTTTTGAAACGGCTTCGTCAGGTAGTCCTGTGCGCCTAATTTCATGGCGTGCACGACTTTGCGGGTGTCATTGACGCAAGACAACATCACAACTTTTACGCCGGGCTGGAGCTGGCGCAGTTGCTCGAGAGTCTGCAAGCCGTCAATGCCGGGCATGATCACGTCGAGCAGAACGAGATCGGGCTGAAGGCCCTTTTCTACGAGCTGCACAGCTTCTTCGCCGGTGGTCGCGGTTTCGACCTTGTAGTCGTCCACTTCCAGCAGCGTTTTTATGTAACGCAGCATGCCGGGTTCATCGTCTACGAGCAGGATCTTGGCGGTTTGTTTCATCGAGCTTTCCCCTTGCTGGCAGCCGCGACCGCCGGTTTATACGGGATTAGAAAGGAAAACTTGCAACCTGCTCCGGCATCGCTTTCCACCCAGATCTTGCCGCCCATGCCTTGTATCAGGCGGCGCGCGATGGACAAGCCGAGTCCCATTCCGTCCTGGCTCTCGGTGCCGGGAAGCCGAAAAAAGTCGTCAAAAACTTCCAGGTGAAACTCCGCGGGAATTCCCGGGCCGGTATCGGAAACGCTGACCTTCACCGCGTTGGGTTGAGTCACATTTTGCCGGCGGCGCTCCGCACTCGAAGGCTGGGCCGACGCGCGGCGCTCCCACATGTAGGGTTCGGCGTGCAACCAAACTGTTCCGCTTGTAGGCGTGAACTTGAATGAGTTCTCCAGCAAGTTCGAAATGACGCGCTCGAGCTTAGGTGCGTCAAACGGGAAAATTGGCAACCTGTCATTTGCCAGAAAATAAAGCGCCAGCCCCTTTTGCTGAAAGCGATTCGACCAAAGGCGCGAAACCTCCGAGAGGCACTCGTTAATGTCGCCCGGTTCGAACTGCATGCGCAAGCCGCCCGTTTCGAGGGCGCTGTACGTCAGAAAATCCTGAATGAACTGTTGCAGACGCTTCCCGCTCGCCTGCATATCTTGCAGAACCTCTCGTTGCCGGTTGTTGAGTGAACCGAGCTTCTCGCTGTTCAGCACCTCAACGTAGCCGATCAGAATGGACAGTGGCGTTTTGAGATCGTGCGCGGCCGAAGCGAGGGCATTGGTGGTGCGCTGGGCGTGCTCGCGCAAGGACTTATATTCCTGAAGCAGGTTTTCGGGACTGGGAAGATCGCCATCAGAATTGGCGGCAGCGGTTGGAATTGGTACCGCAGTTTCTCCCGGATCAGAAACCAGAGTATTCTTTGGGGCCGAGGTCATGAGGAAAACGCCACAGAGCTCAATACGGGGAGAAAAGGGGAAACCGCAGTCGCTAAAAAAGCTCAAATGCGGTGAATAAAATCGTATGCCAGGCTCAATTCATTGTCAACGAAAAATGCAATGGAATTACCCAAGTGTAGCAAAACCTTGCACTTTTACCGGACTAGGGCGCGACTCGTTGAAAATGGCAGCAGAGAACAAAAAACGAATAAAACGCCGTGTATCTTTGGTTCCTTTCATGGTTTTGCAGTGGCATTTGCTGGCGAGGCTGGTTTTTTTGCCAGTGATGTACTATTTTTACCTGAGTTTTGGAACCCAAGGTGCTTCTGGTAGAGGATAACGGTCACGGAGAGCCCCGAAATGAATGGAAGCCGAGTGGGAACCGAGCGGCGAAAATGGTCCAGACTGCCGCTGGCGATTCCAGTTTTTGTTCGCAGCCATGACCGCAAGGGGAAGGAATTCCTGGAATTTGCCACCGCACTGAACGTGAGCGCGGGGGGGATGCTGGTGGCGATCCGGCGGTTATTGCCCACGATTGCTCAAATTCAGCTTGAAATTCCGAGCGCGCCAGTCGCATCGTTAGCTGCATTGCCAAAAGCTTCTCGAGCCCTGCGAGCCAAAGCTCTGCGCACCACCCCGGCGGAAGGCTTCTATTTGCTCGGCCTGAAGTTCGCCCGGCCGTTGCTGATTCCGAATCACAGCAGTCCTCGAAAGAGGAAAGTCGCTTCTGCGGTGTGAAAAAGTTTGCGCAGTACCCAGCCCAAGATGTTACCCTTAGGTCCGTTTGAAGATTACCGGCGTTCAACGCTCCGGCTCTTTGGTAAGTTGAGGACCTTCAATCACATAAGATACGTTTAGTAGATCGCCAGTGCCCATCGGCTCTTTGGTTCCCCGGATGCTGAAGTAGAAGCGGGACTTCCCCAGTTACGCAGAAATAAACCATGACAAACAGCAGTGTAAGCACGTTCGTTCAGCCTTTAGGGGAGATGCCGCCCGAAGCGATCGTTTTTGGCCGCACAGAGGGAATGCAAGCGCTGCGCGAGCGCTTAATCAAGTTGGCCGGTGCCAACGTTCCAGTTCTGATCCAGGGGGAGAGCGGGACCGGCAAAGACATTATCGCGCGCATGATCCACGCCGCGTCCCCATGGCGCAGTGGTCCGTGGGTGAAGGTGAATTGTCCCGCGATTCCGGGCACGCTGCTGGAGAGCGAGTTATTCGGCTACGAAAAGGGCGCGTTTACCGGCGCCTATGGAATGAAGCCGGGACGTGTCGAGATGGCGCACCGGGGCACGCTATTTCTTGACGAAATTTCTGAACTGGATATGGCCCTGCAGTCCAAGTTGTTGCAACTATTGCAGGATGGACAGTTCTGCCGGATCGGCGCGCAGGCCGACAAAAAGGTAGAAGTACGTGTGGTGTGCGCGACCAACCGTAAACTGGAACAGGAAATCGAGAACGGCACCTTCCGGTCAGACCTGTTTTACCGTATCAACGTGGTCAATCTGCATTTGCCGCCGCTGCGCGAGCGGGCGGCAGATATTCCGGACCTGGTGGCTTATTTCCTCGAATATCACAACCGCAAGTACAATTGCCGGGCTCGGGCGCTTTCGAACGAATTGATGTCGGAGTTGCGGAAGTATCACTGGCCGGGCAACATTCGGGAACTGGAAAACCTGATCAAGCGCTACGTAATCCTGGGCAACGAAGATGTCATCTCGAGCGATCTGGCGCCTCGGGATCACGATTTCTTTAACGCGGAAATTCCTCTGGATGGCCAAATCTCGCTAAAAAAGCTGACTCGCCAAGCGGTGCATGAGCTGGAACGGAAAGTCATTCTGAAAGTTCTGCAAAACTGCCATTGGAATCGGAAGCAGGCGGCTCGAGCCCTCAGCATCAGCTACCGCGCGTTGCTCTATAAGATTCGCGACGCAGGTTTGCCTTCCAACCGTGCGGTCAAACGCAAAGAATCCGATCCTCCCAAGCAGGAAATAGCTGCGGATTGAGTTCCGTTTCCTTGGTACTGGACGCCTGAATATCCCCAAGGATTTTGCGATGTTGCGCAGATATTTGCACCTCTCGAGTCAAGCCAAGTCCTCCAAGACCAGATAAGTGCTTATGTTGTCACTGTTTAGCTATGAGAAAAGTTTGGTATGGTAGGTGCACTTAGCGTATGCGCCTTGTTCTAATTTCTTCGCTCAAAACAAGGTGAAAAGCCACGCGTCCTTCGTCAAAGAAGACACGGGCGAAGTAACTCCTAGGAGACAGTAAAATGAAAAAAACCCTTTTACTTGTTGCATTGGCACTGGCCCTGCCAACGGCGATGTTCGCCGGCAGCAATGTAGACTACACCAACACTGGCGGAGTGCTATCGGGTTCGAGCAGCGGGCTAACGCTGACCGGATCCACGCTGGCTATAATCACTCCGTTAGGTGGACCGGCGGTCGCAGGCGACCTCGGCACTGTTAGCTTCGGTACCGGGGCTCTTTTGTCCGGTTCCTTGGATGGCGGCGGCACATTCGCAGGCGGCGCAGGTTCTTGGTTTACTATCACCGGTAACGGCACGAACGGAGTTCCCAATGGCGTGATTTTCACCGGAACTTTTTCGGGACCCGTTACCTTGACCCTCATCACCGTTTGTCCCGTAAGCATGCCTAACTGCAGTACGGCAGACGGAACCCACATTTACGAGCTCACTGGCAACTTGGCAGGCGCGAATGGCAGTGGATACACCACCCAGCTGACGTTCAACACTGGCAAGGGCTATTTTGATGGCAGCGTCGCAATGGGCAGCGGCGACACGAACATCGTAGTTCCCGAACCAGGCTCGTTGAGCTTGTTGGGAACTGGGCTGATCGGTCTGGCCGGGCTGATCCGTCATAAGCTGAAGGCTTAAGCCTTTTGCTTAGCCAAAACCAAACCCCGCCGCAAGGCGGGGTTTTAGTTTTGGGTCACAGGTTCTACCGGAACTCTTCTAGCCCCGCAGATCGGACAAGGCTTTCGCAGCATCTGCATTGTTGGGTTTGAGCTTTACGGCTTTCTCTAACTGCTGGCGAGCCAGAGCGGTCTGCTTGGTTTTCTCGTAGGCAAGGCCAAGGTGATAGTGGAGATCCGCGTCATCCGGCGCGCCGCGTTTTTCGCTGAGGCGAAGAGCTTCCTGGAATTGACTGATCGCGGACTGGTAAATTCCCTTTTGATAGTAGGCCCAGCCCAGAGTGTCAGCCGCATTGGGCGAGTCGGGCATGCCACGCCGGGCGGTCTGCGCCAATCCCATGGCAACATCGACGTTCCCGCCTTGCTCCAGAATCACGTATGCGAGGTTGTTGGACGCGAGCGGCTGGTCGGGTGAAAGGTTGAGAGCCTGCTGGTACATGGATTTGGCCTGATCCCAGTTTTTCTTCGACTCATAGAGTTCCCCGCTGAGAATGTAAAACCTAACTTCTCTGGGATTGTCTTTTAGGGACTGCTGATAGAGCGCGAGAGCCTGATCGGCGGAGCCCTCCTGGACTTGCACTTTGCCCAGTTTTTCCAGGGCGTCGATGTTGTTTTTGTCGAGGTCGACGGCCTTGCGCAGAGCAGCCTCGGCACCGGGATAGTCTTTATGGCCGTTGAAAAGCGCGGTCGCCAGCAGATCATAAAAGTTGCTGGTGTTGGGGGACTTGGCAATTTGAGCATTAGCCGCGGCGATGGCCTTGTCGGGTTGCTTCTCGGCGAAGTAGGTGTTCATCAGGCCGCTGAGGGCTTCGCTGGACGCGGGATTCTTGTCGAGGGCGCGCTGGTAGAATTTTTCCGCGTCGGCGTAGTGTTTTTGCGCCAGTTGGACGCTGCCTAGCTGAACCAGAGGCGCAGAACTCTGCGGCGCAATCTGCATGGCCTTTTCGCCATCCTGCTGAGCATCGCTATACTGCTGGCGCGACATATCCGCAACGCCTTTCCAAAGAAAGCCATCGGGAGAATTCGGCTCTACCGCAATAATCTGCTGCGCGGTCTGCTGCAGGCCATCGAAATCGCCACGTCGTAATTCCAGAGTCGCCAGCGAGCGCTGCGCGTCGGTGAGGTTGGGGCGAATGCGTACCGCTTCGCGCCACTCCGCTTCCGCCCGGTTTTCATTTTGCTGTTGGATGAAGGCAATGCCTAGCTGGTAATGAGCCACGGCATTATCAGGATCGTTCTTGAGGGCTTGCTGCAGGGAATCGATGGCGCCCGCGTCTTTTGTCTGAATCTGGACCTGGCCCTTATAAACCAGCGCGTCCACGTCATTGGGACTGGTCTTGAGGATTTCGTTGTTCAGTTTCGTGGCTTCGTCGAGTCGATTCTTCAGGATAAGAATCTGAATGTAGTTTTTCTTAACCTGAACATCCCTGGGATGATCGTGATAGAGGGAAGCGTATTCGACGTCGGCTTTATCGAGATCCCCATTGGCGAAGTAGTAGTCGCCGAGCATGCGATAGCCTTCGGGATTGTTGGAGAGATCTTTTTTCGTTTGTTGCAGAAAAGGTTCGATCTCGGCTTTCTTGTTTTCCTGCACCAAAAGACGGACGAGCGCGGCGCGAGGCGTTGCACTCTTCGGATCCATCGCAATGGCATGGTTAAACTGCTGTTCGGCTTCGGGCAGGCGATTGCGCGTCTGGTAAAAACCGCCCAGCGCCATTTGCGCGTCCATGGACTTGGGATCGACTTCGATGGCTTTTTTGAAGTTGGCCTCAGCCTGGTCGGGCTGGTCGGCGCGCAGCTCAAAAAATGCGAGCAACAGGTAGGATTCCGACCGATTGGGGTCCGCGGCGATAGCAGCCTGCATCTCCCGCATTGCATCGGCGTTATTGTTCAGAGCCGCGTCGTACTTGGCCCACGCTTCGTGAGTCGCCGGACTGTTGGGCTGTTTTTCACGCAAAATATCGAGATGAGGTTTCGCCTGTTTCAGGGCGTCTTCCATCGCACTGCCGTCGGGCTTCCGCGCCGCATCCAGAAGATTGGCCAGATCGGCATGGGCCTGATAGTTGTCGGGCGCCAGGTCGAGGGTGCGGTTTAATTCCTGGTAGGCATTGCTTCTGTCTCCTAGTTTGAGGAGCGATTGGCTTAGATCGTAGTGGGCCTGAGCGAATCGCGAGTCGATCTTGATGGCATTTAAATACTGGATCGACGCTTCCCGGTATCTGCCCTCGGCGAAATATTTTTCGCCGCTGTCCAGATATTTTTGCTTGCGCACATTCGGATCTCGCGAGCAACTCGTAAACAGGGCGGTCAATAGAGAGCAAGCCAGCAGCAGATAAACGGAAACAGAACGGCTCATAGTGCATTCTCCAGCGGCGAATGAGGGGACGCGAACGAAGGACTTCCTCCGCGAACATTCACATGATACTTCAGGGTAACCTCGGAAAACAGTTACCGGGGTCATACGCTGCCCACCGGAGCCGGAAGATTTTCTCAGCGAGGAATGTAGGTATCGAGTAATGGCATTACGTCGCTGGCGAACGGCAGAATGCGCTGCTCCGCTTGATCGGCGGTTTCACCGGCGAGCATGGGAGTGGTAATGCGCACCAGCGATCCATCGCTGCGATTCATCTTGATCGAGTCGGTGACCAGGTAAAATTTGGCCCAATATTCACTCGCGACCCCGCGATCATGCGCCCAGAACCAGTAAAGAACCAATTGCCGCGACTCGCCTTTGGCGATGAGATAACGATTCGCGGGAAAAGGCGCGTGCCCCGGCATGGTCAGGAGAATGCGTCGATTCTCGATGGGCGTCCATCCCGAGCCGGGAAGGCAATGCTGCGGGGAGTGAATCGTATCGCCGGCGCGCTGGCTGCGGAAGTAGGCGATAAAAAGGTCGACGTAGGGCGTCTTCGGTTGAGCCTCTGCGGTATGTTTTTGATAAATCCGCAACAGGAAGTCGCCGGGTCCGAGAATTTGGAGGACTTCCGGTTCAATAGCGATGTCAGTACCAGTCCAACCGTCTAACTGCGCGGGGAACTGTTTCAGAGGAAGCCGAGGCGGAAAGACTTCGGTACGCGCGCGCGCCTGCAAAAGCACGGCCGCGCCGGCGATGAGGAGTGCGGCAAGGATGAATCGTGGAGTCGAATTCCTCACAATTCGCGCCTTTCTCCCGAACCCGCAGACGAAGCAGCGAGGGTTCGGCCGCCTTTTTCTGGAACCAGCCAGCGAATGAGTGCATGCAGTGCGTAGAGCATGACTAGCGACACGACAAAGATAATCCATCCCCAGGAAGCGTGGAAGTAACCTTCCGCCGCCTGCGGATCCCAATATTGAACCAGCAGTCCGGTGCCGACAATGCGCACGTCATTGGCGAACACGGTGATGGGAATGGAAGCTATCGCGAGCGTCCATCGCACCCAGAGACGCTTTTCCATCAGATATCCGTAGATGATGGCCAGCGTTAACAGTGACATCAGGGAACGGATGCCGCTGCAAGCCTCGGCCACTTCCAGGGGCATCGCGGGCAAATTGATCACGTTGCCTTCGCGCAGAACTGGAACTCCGAGCAGGGGCAGAACATTCGCGGCGACCTGAGAGGCCAGGATCTGTAGTGGAAAGGTAATTTGGTTAAAAATGATGGTTGGGATGGGAATCATCAGAAGCAGGAAGGCCCAGGGAAACAGCAGGGCGCGAAATAGATTCCATCCGAGGAAAAGAACTACGGCTCCCGCCAAAATCAGCAACAGGGAAGAGCGATCGAGAAAAAGTTCCGCGCCCAGGCGGCCTACGATCAGCAATGACAAGGCCGCCAGGAGCACGATTACCCCAGACCAGGATGGCTTTGGCGTGATGCGGGCGAGGCGGTCGCGCTCCTGCCAGATCACGAAGGCAGAAAACAGTGGAACGAAAAATCCGTGCGAGAAGTTTGGGTCAGTCCACCATTGGCCAACCAGTCGGACCAAAGTCGGCCAGTAAAGCCAGATCGAAAGTGCGCCCAGAATTCCTACCTGCCAGAGCGGCACCGCCCTCAAGATCGGAGAGGGCGCGGGCGCGTCCGATTGGCTTGGCAAGGGCACGGTCTGCAACTGTTGGCTCACAAACGAGGCTGGGAGATTCGAGAATAAGCGAAACCACGAGGCGGTGCAATGCGAACACAGGTTACAGGAGTGGCTTACCAGGGTAATTTCCGCTGGTGGTCGGCAGCGCCATATGCTGGAGGCGCTGCTGCGCTCCCATCACAGGTTCGCCAGTTGCGCTTCGTTCCGGGCGGGGCGTAATGGCCAGAGTGTGAAATTGTTTTCCCATAAATCCCTATCAAGTTGATGGAAACGGCGTGCCGAGTTGCTCAAAGAGGGTCGCGACTGCCCGTTTTCGCTTCTAACCTATTGAAAACAGGGATTAGAATAGATCTCAGGGGCGAAGGAAGACAGGCTTGGCCGTGGCAACGCTCGTGCTGTCACCCAGGGGTGGAAGGCGAAGATTCGGGCGTATCTCGGCCCTCTGTGAAAAAGGGAAAAGTGGATAAAGGATTACCCAACCCTGCAATGAATATTGTCAGAGCTCGACCGGAGGAACCTGCCGGACTGGCCTTTGTCGAAGGTGTAAGCGCCAGCATGCGTCCGGTAGAAGCGGTGATCCGCGAGTTGGCGCAGCGGGATGTGCCGGTGCTGGTACTGGCTGAGCCTGGAGCTGGAAAACACGCCACCGCGCTTCGTATTCATCAGATGTCGCAGCGCAGCCAGCAGCCCTTCCGGTGGTTTCAGTGTCTGGGTTTGAGCCCCGAGAGTTTGGGCGTTTTGTGGGAACGCGACGGCGCGGAAGCTGGCGCGGGCACTATATATCTGGAAGAGCTGGGTGATTTGAATTCGGAGTGCCAGGCGCGCCTGCTGGAAGCGTTGCCGCAATCTTCTGGAGTGGACGTGGCTGGCCGCGAACGTGCGCGGCTGATTTGCGGCAGCGCCCGCGACCTGGAAGTGGAAGTGAAACGAGGGCGGCTGCGTGAAGATCTCTATTACCGCATTAGCGGCGTGTGTTTGCGCCTGCCTCCTTTGCGCCAGCGAAAAGACGACATTCCATTCTTAATGGGACATTTTTTGCGCAAATACGCGCGCGACTTTCGCCGCACCGTGCCCGACCTGAGCGCGCAGACACTGCGCTTGTTCCTGGATTATTCCTGGCCGGGAAACCTGCGCGAATTGGAAGATGCGGCACGAGTGCTGGTCGCGTTGGGCGACGAAGAAGTGGCTCTGGGCGGATTGCGTGCGGTCATGCGTAAGCCGGAATTAACCACAAATGGCGCGGCGGTTTCGCTGAAAGCAGCATCCAAGGCAGCGTCGCGCGAAGCGGAAAAGGAACTCATTTTGAACGCGCTGACGCGTACTCGCTGGAACCGGCGGCGTGCCGCGGAAGAATTACAGATCAGCTACAAGGCGTTGCTCTACAAGCTCAAGCAAATCGGATTTGAAGGATACGGAGCGTCGTAGCTCACCGGAGAAAGTATGAAGAAAGCGCTTCACTTCGCAGTATTGATCGGGATCGGGTTGCTGATAGCAGCTTTGTGCGGGCCGGGACTGTTAGCGCAAGCCGGCGGCGCGGCTCAGAACGGCAAGACGAACAATGACGCAACTGCGCCGGCCGCGCAGGAGTCAGGCGCGCCTTCGGATTATGTGATTGGCGCCGACGACACGCTGCGCATTTCCGTGTGGAAGGAACCCGATCTCTCGGAACTGCTGCCCGTGCGTCCGGACGGAAAGATTTCCATGCCGTTATTGAATGACATTCCCGCGGCGGGACTGACTCCGCTGCAACTGAAAGATTCGATCACCGAGAGACTGAAGAAATTCATAGCCGATCCGCGGGTCACGGTGGTAGTGACCGCGATGAACAGCCAGCGGGTTTTTGTTTCGGGGGAAGTACTTCACTCCGGGCCGATTACCTTGCTGCCCCACATGACGATGTTGCAGGCGTTATCGCAGGCGGGGTTCACGCAATTCGCCAGTCTCAAAGCGATTTACCTGCTGCGGACGGAGAACGGGAAGCAGGAAAAAATCCCGTTTAACTACAAAGAAGTGATCAAAGGAAATCATCCGGAACAGAACATTATGTTGAAACCCGGCGACACCGTGGTGGTGCCGTAAAGGACGCGATGAAGAAACTGCATACTGTCTGGATTCTCGGAATACTGAGTTGCGCGCTCACCGCAGCCTGGGCGCAAGACGATACGCCCGCCGCCCCCCCGAGCGGAGACGCGCCGCAGAGCGCCCAGCAGGGGCCTGTGGCTGCGTATGGGCAGGACAATGCGACTTCGGCGCCTGTCAGCGAGAATCCTCCGCTCTCAGGATTAGACCTGCCGTCGCTGGAGCCGAACGCGGCCCCGCTGAGCTATGTGCAACCGGGAGCAACCGTCAGCGAGTCGGCGCTCTCCAATGCGGGCGCGGAAATAGGCGGTTCAGGGTTCAGTTCCCGGAGCCTCGCGATGGGAAGTGTTTTATTGAAGCGGCTGTGGAGTCACTATGACCTCGCTCTCGATTACATGGGCGGAGTCGGCTATTACACGCTGAGCGGCGAGGGTTTCGAATCGATCCAGCAAATGGATTTCGTGCAGAAGATTCTTTGGAAGCGGGGCGAGTTGTCACTGCGTGACAGCTTCAGTTATCTGCCCGAAGGGAACTTCGGCGGCTCTTACGGTTCGCAGGGTTCCGAGGGAATTTCGTCGCTGGGAAACACAGCTTTTGGCGGCTTCTGGGGCGGCAGCAGTCTGGGAAATCTGGGATTGGCTGCGCGCGCCCTGAACGTGAGCGTGGCAGACGTTACCGAAAGCCTTTCACCAAAATCATCGGTGACTGCGGCTGGCGGATATGCGTTCATGCACTTCTATGGGACTGAGCCGTCGGGCACATCATTCATCGGCAGTTCGCAAGTTTCCGCTCAGTTAGGCTACAACCGGGTTTTAACCTCGCGCTCTCAGATTGCGGTGGACTACGGCTATCAAGGTTTTAATTTCTCGGTCATCGGTGCCGCGTTTCACAGTCACGTGGTGCAAGGACTGTACGGGCACCGCATTTCCGGACGAATGGATTTGTTGATCGGGGCGGGGCCACAGATCACCCTTATCGACACGCAAAGCGCGGTGTGCAGCGACTCCATCGTCACCCCTTACTACTGTCAGATTTTCGGGGGCACGCTAATTCCCGCGACCCTCAAGAGCACAAAACTCGGCGTGGCCGCTCAGGGGCGACTGCGCTACAGATTTCCAAAAACTTCGGTGGATCTTGAGTTTCAGCGTTTCGAAACCAGCGGGTCGGGATTGTTTGCCGGGGCGCAGAGCAACATTGTGAGTTTGAATGTGCACCGCCCGCTGTCGCGGACGCTCACTGGATTCGCCGACGTCGGATATTCCACCAACGGCATGGTGCAGCCACTTTCGGAACAGCAGTTAGTCGCATGCACCACGCAATCCGCGCAATCTGCTTGCCCAGCGAATGACGCGACCTCCTATAACTACGCCTTCGCCGGCGGCGGACTACAGCGTGCCTTGGGACGCAGATTTCATGCCTATGTCAGCTACCAGTTTAACGAGCTGTCGTTTGATCATTCGTTTTGTCAGGGGACTGGCGCCTGCAATCGCATTTCGAGCCAAAGCGTAGCGACCATCGGATTGGATTGGACTCCCCGGCCAATCCGGATTGACTGATTAGAAGTTTGAAAGGCTGGCGATTTACGGCGTTGCTGCAAGCAGAACCGAAACGCAGCCGGAAGGAATACGAGCATGATTCAGAATCGCGAATTGAACATGGACGATTACCTGGCGATGTTGCGCCGGCGGGCGAAGGTAATCCTGATCCCCGCGCTGTTGGCGCCGCTGGTTGGGTTTCTTGTTTCCTATGCCTTCACCCCGAAATACAGCTCGCAGACGACCATTCTGGTCGAGGGGCAGAAGGTGCCAGATTCCATGGTGCAGCCCGTGGCGACGGAAGGCTTGGCGGCGCGCATGAACACGCTGATTCCGGAAGTGACCAGCCAGGCGGCCTTGAAGCCCACGTTGCAAAAGATCTACGGTTCGGAAAAGAGCGATCAGGGCATCGATCAGATAATCGATGGCATCAACAGCGGCCAGAATTTCAACATTGAGCCGGTGACCGCGCAGCTTCCCAATGAAGCTCGAAGGCAAGGAGCTCAGGAACCGGCCTTCCGATTAACCTGCACGGCTGCAACCCCGCGTGAAGCACAGCAGATTTGCGGCGCTCTGGCCTCTTTGGTGCTGGAGAAAAATCTTAGCTATATGCAGGACCGGGCAACCGGAACCACAAACGTACTGAGCAAGGGAATTGCCGACGCCGAGAGCAATTTGAAGGAACTCGGGAAGAAACTGGCCGATTTCAAGGAGAAATATGTCGGGCAGCTTCCCGGCGACGAAGAAAATAACGTAAGAATTCTGAGCGGGCTGAGCTCGCAGCTCGACGCGGATACGCAACGGTTGAACGTGGCACAGCAAGACAAGGCATACACCGAATCGGTGCTGGCGCAGCAGCTCTCGACCTGGAAATCATCGCAGTCGTCGACCAATCCTGACACTCTGCAGAAACAGTTGTCTGACCTGCAGTCGGAGTTGTTGAGCCTGCAAGCTCGCTATACCGACGATCATCCGGATGTGATCAAAACCAAGGCCGACATTGCCGAGGTAAAGAAAAAGCTGGCGGAAATTAACAAAGCCTCGACCGATTCCACCGGCACCGATACCAACAGAGCGTCGGCCACCGAGCCTGCCGAGATTCGGCAGTTGCGATTGCAGATTCACCAAAATGAGGACGAAATCGCAGCCTACACGCGGGAAGAGAAAAAGATTCAGCAGGAGATCGCGACTTATCAGGGCCGAGTGTCGCTCAGCCCCGGCTTGGAAGAACAGTACAACGGGCTGATGCGTGACTATGCCAACGCCCAGAAGAATTATCAAGACCTGCTGGCCAACAAAGACAAGGCAGATTTGACCGTCAACATGACGAACCAGTCTCAGGGCGAGCAGATGATCATTCTGAATCCCGCGAACCTGCCGGACTCTCCGAGTTTTCCCAATCGCTTGTTCTTTGCCGGCGGCGGACTAGGCGCGGGACTTGCGCTCGGAATCGGACTGGCCTTGTGGTTGGAATTGCGTGATCAATCGATTCGCACCGAAGCGGATGCCGAGGCCGCTCTGGAGTTGCCGCTGCTGGCGTCAGTTCCCTGGATCGGAGCGGAGGCCACGGAAAACGGCGGCAAGCGGAAATTCTGGAATAGAAATAAGGATTCGCAAGAACAAAAAGAAAAAGAAGCGGTGGAAGTTTAAGTCAGGCAGAGTTCAGGATCGCAAATGTACAAAGAGTTTTTTGGACTACGGGCAAATCCTTTCAACGTCAATCCGGACCCGCGTTATTTATTTTTAACGCGGCACACGGAAGAAGCGCTGGCGTGTTTGACCTATGGAATTCAAAGCCGTAAAGGTTTCGTTCTGCTCACGGGCGAAGTGGGCACGGGTAAGACCACGCTCATCAACAAGCTGCTGGAGTGGCTGCGCTTGCAGCAGGTTGCGACCGCATTCATCTTCAACTCGCGGCTGAATGTGCCGCAGTTCCTCGACTACATGATGGCCGATTTCGGCATTCCGTGCGATTCGAAGGCTAAGAGCCAGATTTTGCTGAGACTTTATAACTGGCTGCTCGATCGTTACCGAGCGGGCGAGACGGCTGTGCTCATCGTCGATGAGGCGCAAAATCTCACCGACGAAGTGCTGGAAGAAATTCGCATGCTGACTAACCTGGAGACCTTCACGGAGAAACTTCTCCAGATTGTCCTGGTCGGACAGCCGGAATTGGAACAGAAGCTAAAGCAGCCGCAATTGCGCCAGTTGCGGCAACGTCTCACGCTGCGGGCGAAGACTCATGCGCTGACGATCGAGGAGACGAAAGCATACGTGCAGCAGCGCTTGCGCATCGCGGGTTCGAATGGACAGCAGATTTTCGAGCCTGAGGCGCTGAGCGCGATTCACCGCCACGCATCCGGAATTCCTCGCGTGATTAACCTGCTGTGCGAACACTGCCTGGTCAGTTCATTTGTCGACCAGCAGAAGGTGATTGGGCCGGCGGTAGTTGAGAGCGTAGCGCGAGACTTCGATCTCGGCGACAGCCCAATTTCCGGAGGAGCCGCGACGGTTGCTCCGAGTGCGAGCCCGGATAAGTTCGACTTAGTGGATGCGTTGCGGTCCCTGGCCACGTTGGCCGACCGCCTGCGCGAAGAAGATAAGGACCTGCCCCAGGAGAAGAAACTATGAGCCGCATTCATGAAGCGTTGAAAAAAGCCGAGCAGGAACGCGCGGTGAACCAGGGAACTGTGATGCCAACCAATTTGGCGACGACTCCGGTCGCCGACCCGCCAGTATTCGCAGAATCGCCTAAGCCGCACACGACTACTCCGGCTCCGGTTTCTCCGACGCACGCTGGCATGCCGGCGTTGGCTGGTTCGTTTAACGCGGACACTCTCCTGGCTCGCTCCGCGCACGTGGAATGGAAGCCGGATTCAAGCACCATGCTGTTCATGAATGGTGACGAGGGTGTCCGGGGCACCGAGGAATTCCGAACGTTGCGGTCGCGCCTTTATCACTTGCGCGAGAAGATGACTTTGAAGAAGCTTCTCGTGACGAGCGCGCTGCCCAAAGAAGGTAAATCGTTCACCTCGTCGAATCTGGCGCAGGTCATGGTGCGGCAGCATGGGCGTCGAGCTTTGTTGATCGATGCCGATCTCCGCGCCCCGCGTCTGCACTTGATGCTGGGGACGAAATCCGATCCCGGACTTTCCGACTACCTGCTGGGTGAGAAAGATGAATTTTCCATTATGCAGCGCGGACCGCTGGAGAATCTTTTCTTTATTCCCAGTGGAACCGGTGCGACCGATCCGGCGGAACTGATCGGCAATGGGCGCCTGAAGCTGCTGCTGCAACGGGTGGAGCCCTTGTTTGACTGGATCATCATCGATTCTCCGCCGGCCGTTCCGGTTTCCGATGCCAGCGTGCTGGCCAAGGCGTGCGACGGAGTGTTGATGGTAGTGCGCTCGAATTCGACGCCTGTAGATCTGGCTCGCAAAGCGCGCCAGGAGTTCCCGGAGGAATCTCTGATCGGAGTAGTGCTGAACGGGACAAGCGAAGACGCGATGCCCTACGCGCGTTACTACTACGAGTCGTACCAGAAAAAAGCAGCGACAACCAAGGCCTAGGAGAACTCGAGAGTGATCCGGCTGTTCAACGTCTATTACCCGGTACGAACCCTGGTGCTTCTGACCGTGGAAGCCCTGGTGGTGGGCCTTTCTTTTCTGCTGACGGTGTGGTGGCAGAATCAGGAGACGAGCTGGATTCTGCTGAACGTGGAAGGCGGGTATTTAAAGATCGTTTGCGTTACCGCGATCGTGTTGCTGCTTTCTCATGGGTTGGATCTGTACGACGCTTCCAGCACGGGCGAAAAGTGGGATCAGATATTCCGCCTCTTCACGGTGCTGGGCCTGGTGGCGTTTGTCCTCGCTGCCGCCGATCTTGTCTACGGCCATTTCGTTCCCGGCCGCGTGTTTCTTCCGGGAGCTAAGTGGGGCTTAGTGGTTCTAACCGTGATGCTTCTGGGTTGGCGAGGAGCCTACACGTGGATTGTGCAGCAGCCCTATTTTCGAGAGAGGGTGTATGTGCTGGGCACTGGCGACCGGGCGCTGCGGCTGCTGAATGGATTGCGGCAGCGCGCGGAACTTGGAATTGAAGTTGTGGGATGGACCGGAAACATTCAAGGCCCGCTGACGCGAGAATCCGTGGAGGCGCATTTGTTGGCCCTGGCACGCGAGACCGGCGTTCATCGCGTAATTGTCGCCATGCCCGACCGGCGGGGCACACTTCCAGTGGAAGCGCTGTTGGAACTCCGGTTGAACGGCGTGAAGGTGGAAGAAGCAACCTCGTGGCTGGAAAAGATTTCTGGACGAATCGAAGTCGAGCAGCTTCACGCCAGCTGGCTGATTTTTGCCGAGGGGTTTCGCTTCAGCACTTTCTTCCGCATGGTCCGGCGCGCGCTGAACTTTTCGGTGGCGCTGCTGGGGCTGGTCCTTTCGCTTCCTCTGCTGCCTTTTATTTGGATGGCCGTGAAATTGGATTCTTCGGGGCCGGCGCTATATAAGCAGCAACGGGTCGGCAAGCGTAACGCGGTTTTCTTTTGCTACAAATTCCGCACGATGCGTCAGGACGCCGAAGCGGATACCGGCGCGACCTGGGCCGCCGATGACGATCCCCGCATTACCCGCGTGGGAAAATTCCTGCGGTCTTCGCGACTCGATGAGATTCCTCAGTTGTGGTGTGTGTTGAAGGGTGACATGCATTTCGTGGGTCCGCGTCCGGAGCGTCCGGAGTTTGTCGAGTGGTTGAGCAGGGAGATTCCCTATTACGGCGTGCGCCATGTGGTCAGGCCGGGGATCACCGGTTGGGCGCAGGTGCAATACAAGTACGGCAATACGCTGGAAGACGCGCGCGAAAAATTGCAGTACGACCTTTTTTATATCAAGAACGCTTCCGTCGGCCTGGATCTGTTGATCCTTTTTCAGACCATCAAGATTGTGCTTTTGGGGCGGGGGGCAAAATGATTTGGCTGTTCTGGCTCGCGGCCGCGGTAATTGCCTACGCTTACTTTGGCTATGCCGGCTGGTTGTGCCTGCGAGCCAAGTGGCGTCCCTGGCCGGTACGGCGCGGTTTCATTGAGCCGCCGATTTCTATCGTGATGGTTGTGCGTAACGAAGAAGCGGCGCTGGAGCGGAAATTGCACAACCTGCTTGCACTGGATTATCCCGCAACGAAGTGCCAGATTGTGATCGTTTCCGATGGCTCAACCGACGGGACGGAATCGATTCTACGCAACTACGCACGCGACTCGCGTGTGCAGATCATGCTCAACCAGCTGCCCGGCGGCAAGGCCATGGGCCTCAACGCCGCGCTGAGCATGGTGAATGGAGACATCGTGATATTTACGGATGCCCGGCAAGAAATAGAGCCGGGCGCGATCCGTCGATTGCTGGAGAATTTTGCCGACCCTGAAGTCGGTGCGGTCAGCGGAGAACTTATGCTGGGCGATCCTGCAAACGGCGAGACCGGGCGGGGAATGGGGCTGTATTGGAAAATAGAGAAGCAGGTGCGTGAACTGGAGGCAGCCGCCGGTTCGGTGGTTGGCGCAACCGGCGCGTTGTATGCGGCGAGGCGGGAACTTATTCCGCAGATTCCAGAGGAGACAATTCTGGATGATGTATTGATCCCCATGAATGTAGCTCGTCAGCGATTTCGCGTGGTCTTTGACGAACGCGCCCGCGCGTGGGATCGTCCAGACCTGGGAACCCAGCGCGAATTCAACAGAAAAGTGCGTACGTTAACTGGGAACTATCAACTTTTGCAGCTGGCGCCGTGGTTGTTGCGGAAGGAGAATCCGCTGCGCTTTCAATTCATCAGTCACAAGCTGATGCGGCTCGTCGTTCCCTTTGCGCTAATCGCGGCGTTGGTTACGGCGTGGTTTGTGCCGGCTCCGTTTTACCGCGTTTTGTTTTGGATGCAAGTGGTGCTCTATAGCCTGAGTTTGCTGGGCTGGACGAGATGGAATTTGGGTCCGTTCTCGCGGGTGGCCGATGCTGCCTATACTTTTGTGGCGCTGAACACGGCGGCGGTAGTGGCTTTTGCGAACTTTGTCACTGGGCGCAAAACCATCTGGATGCAACCGGTGTTGCGGCGGGAGATAAAGGCCTGACGTTCATGCTTCCGTTTCACGCAAGGCAATTTATTGGTCGCATCGCGGTCCGTCACACGTTGGTTTTGAGGAGAAACATTTAGATGGCGGTTCTTGAAAAGCGTCTTCCGGCCGCCAGACTGCCGCAACGGTTTGCTCCGAAAGGAGAGCCGCTGGCCGGCGCGTTCTTCTGGCTGAGCGCGTTTTTCGCAGTCTATTGCGTGCGGCCAGAGGATTGGATTCCCGGCCTTTCCTTTATTCCTCTGGCCAAAATCTCGGGCGTCTTTGCCGTGCTGGCATTGTTGATGAGCGCGGGCAGGTCTCAGCGGCGCTTTCGCGATCTTCCCCGTGAAGCGATTTATTTTCTTGGCATCATCTGTTTGCTGCTGGTTTCTGCGGCGCTGTCTCCGGTGTGGAAAGGTGGCGCATTTTTTAAGACATTGGATTTTTCTAAGGCCCTGGTTGCGTGGGTGTTGACGTTTATCGTGATCACGAGCTTTGCCCGATTGCGCAGAATCATTTTCATTCAGTCGGCATCGGTGGCCGTGATTGCGGTTGTGTCGGTATTAAAGGGAAGGTCCAGCCCCAGGCTGGAAGGCGTGATCGGCGGGATTTATTCCAATCCCAATGATCTGGCATTTGCTATTGTGCTCACTCTTCCATTCTGTTTCGCATTTCTGCTGAGCACCCGCAGCGTACCGCGCAAGATTGCGTGGGTGGCTTCAATGCTGGTCATGTGCGTCGCTCTTTTTCTGACGGCCTCGCGCGCCGGTTTCATTGATCTACTGGTAATGGGCACTGTGTGTTTGTGGATTTTCGGCGTGCGCGGAAAACGCTTTCACTTGGTCGCGGCGGGCTTGGTGGTGGCGCTGGTGATCGGTTTCACGGCTGGAGGAAAACTGAAAGAGCGCTTCTTCGCAATATCGGGAAGCGATCTTGAAACCGAAAACGACATTAGCGCTCACGGTTCCTACGAACAACGGCGCATGCTCATGGCCGAGAGTATCAAGGCCATCGCGCATTATCCGTTGGGCCTAGGAATGGATAATTTCGCGAACTACTCCGGCATGTGGCGCGAAGTTCACGTCTCTTACCTTCAGATCGCCGCCGAGGGCGGAATTGGCGCATTGGTGCTCTATGTACTTTTCTTTGCGCGCGGCTTCAGTAATCTCCGACGGCTGCGGCGCATCCCCAACCATGACGCGGAAATTGATTTGTTTTCCGGAGCACTGTACGGCTCGCTCATCGGATTTATTGTCGGCGCATTTTTTGCGCCCGAGGCGTATGAGTACTTCCCCTATTTTGCCGTGGCTTACACTTCGGTGTTATTGGCCATGGCGAATGAGAAAAATGAAAAACAGGGTTTGGAAGCGCCGCCGTTAGAGCCGAAGCAGCCGCGGCCACGATGGCTGAAACAATTTCGCGAGAGTAAATTCTCGGCTACGCGTGGGAGTAACGCCAAGCTTTCAGCAAAATCGGCGGGCTCGCTTCGAAATGAGTCTGACTCGCTGCGAAAACGACGATGATGGATACGAACAAGACAGCGAGTGCAAGCCGCGAAGTGCGATCGCACGTGGTCCGGCGTGGGCCAACTGCGGGACAAAAGCTGTCGTACCTGGGCCGCTGGCTGCCGACTTATGCTTGGCAGCGGTTCACTCGTCATCGTCCCGCGGGTAAGACTCATCTGATTTTTGCGTTGGCCGATCACTTCGAGCCCGGCATTGTGCCCGAGGATGGCTTGGCCCGGGCGCCGTATCCGGAACAAGAGCGCCGCCTGGAGCGTTGGTGTCGCGAATATCCGATTCGCTTCGGCAGTTATCTCGACGTGGACGGCCGCCCGTTTGTGCACTCCTATTTTTATCCTGCGGAACAATACGATCAGGGCCTCATCGCTCGCTTGGCCGACCATTGCCGAGCGGGATGGGGCGAGATTGAAATTCATTTGCATCACGGCGTGCTAGCTCCGGACTCCGCGGAAAATACCCGGCGGCAATTATTCGATTTTCGCGATCGGCTGGCCGGAGAGCACGGCTGTCTCTGCTATGAAAACAATTCTGCCGAACCGCGCTACGCTTTCGTTCACGGAAATTTTGCGTTGGCGAATTCCAATCATGGTCGCGATTGTGGAGTCGACAACGAGATGCAGATCCTGGCGGAAACCGGATGTTATGCCGACATGACCTTGCCGACGGGGACCTTTCACGGCGCGCAAACTGGGAAAATTAATTCTATTTACGAATGTGCGCTGCCGCTTACCGGTCGAAGTCCACATCGCAAAGGCATAGACCTGACGCGAGGAACAGCGCCGCGAAGTTTGCCGCTCATTGTGCAAGGACCTTTGATGCTCGATTTCCATTCCCGCCGAGGCTCGCGGCGATTTGTACGCATCGACAATGCAGCGCTGACGGGCCCGAATCCCGCCAGCATAGCTCGATTGAACCGCTGGAAACGAGCCGCGATTTCGGTGCAGGGGCGGCCCGACTGGATATTTATCAAGCTGCATTGTCACGGTATGGACTTCCGGCACGAAGAAGCCATGCTCGGCTCTGCGATGCAAAATTTTCTGCGCGAGCTCACCAGCGAAACGGAACAAAGAAATGAGATTCTGCATTTCACCTCCGCGCGGGAAATGGTGAACATCATGCTTGCCGCTTGTGATGGCAAGGAAGGGAATCCCGGCAACTATCGAGACTATCGCCTGAAGCGCGCACGCGCGGTTTTGCGCGATTCCCAATATCCGCAAAGATCGGCAGAAGCGGTGAAAGGATAGTTGCATGTGCGGCATCGCAGGGATGGTTCAAACTCATCCGGACGGCGCGGTCGATAGCGCCACCATTCATCGCATGTGCGAGGCGATCGTGCATCGCGGGCCGGATGACGAAGGCATTTTTGTGAAAGCTGGCGTCGGGCTGGGCATGCGGCGCCTCAGCATTATCGACCTTGCCGGCGGCCACCAGCCGGTTTTCAACGAAGACAAAACCATAGCGATCGTATTCAATGGCGAGATTTACAACTTTCCCGAGTTGCGTTCCGAACTTCTCGCGCGCGGCCATCTTTTCTCCACACACAGCGACACTGAAGTGATCGTCCATCTCTACGAGGACTTTGGTTCGGAGTGTGTTCAAAAATTGCGTGGCATGTTTGCCTTCGCAATTTACGACGAGCGTGCTAGCCGGCTTCTTGCTGGCGCGCGATCGATTAGGGAAAAAGCCGCTGCACTATGCCTTGCAGAGTGGAACGTTGCTGTTTGCTTCCGAGATGCGGTCGATTCTGGCCGTGAGGCCGGAACTGGCGAAGCTTGATCAGCCGGCGCTTCTGCAATACATGTATTTCGGATATATCCCCGACCCGGCGACGGCGTTCGAGCCCATTCGAAAATTGCCGCCAGGACACTTGCTGGAATTCGAGAAGGGAGAGGTGCGCGTTCGTCAGTACTGGGATTTCCCCCAGTACGGGACGTATGAACCTGCGAGCGAAGAAGAGTTGCTCGAAGAACTGGAATTCCGGCTGGCTGAAGCGGTCCGCATCCGCTTGATTGCCGACGTTCCGCTGGGGGCGATGCTGAGCGGTGGCGTCGACTCATCAACCATCGTTGCGTTAATGGCGCGCGCTACGTCGCAGCCGGTCAAGACGTTTTCCGTGGGATTTGAACATGCCGAGTTCGACGAAGCTCCCTACGCGCGCATGGTCGCACAGAAGTTTGGTACGGACCACCATGAGCTGCTGTTCGAGCCAGATCTGGTCGATACGGTTGAAATGTTGACGCGCCATCTGGAAGAGCCTTTCGGCGATTCTTCCATGCTTCCGACTTATTTCATCTCGTGCCTCGCGAGGAAGCATGTGAAGGTCGCGCTGTCAGGCGATGGCGGAGATGAAGCTTTTGGCGGCTACGATCGCTACCGCATTCATCTTGAAGATCGTTCCTATAAATGGATTCCAAAGTGGGCAGGGCTTTGGTATCGCGAACTGATTCACCCGATGATTCCTTATCAGGTGCCCGGACGGAACCTCGCCTATAGCATCTCGTTGCCTTGGCAGGAACGGTACACCGAAGGAGTTTCGTTACAAGCGTTCCAGCGCGAGATGGGAATTCTTTCTCAGGATTTTGTTCGCGCAGACCGTAACCCGCTGCAGAGCTTCAGAGAATATCTCGATAAAGCTCCGGCGGCCGATCCGTTGAGCCGGGTGTTGTATCTGGACAGCAAAACATATTTGCCGGGCGACATTCTCACCAAAGTAGATCGCATGAGCATGGCAACCTCACTGGAGGCCCGCGTGCCCCTGCTCGACCACATATTTCTGGAGTGGGTGACTGCCTTGGGGCCGCAATGGAAGATGCGCAAGGGCGAACAGAAATTCATTCTCAAAAAATTGGCGGCGCGAGTGGGCGTGCCGAGCGAAGTATTGAACCGGCCAAAGCAAGGCTTCGCATTGCCGCTTGGTGCCTGGATGTGTGGAGAGTTGAAGGAACTGGTTTCGACTACATTGCTGGACGCGCAGACGCTGCAACGAGGTTATTTCCAACCGAACGGCGTGAAGCGCATGCTCGACGAGCATCTTCAAGGCCGTAGAGATCACTCTGCACGGTTGTGGCGATTGTTGATCTTCGAACTGTGGCATCGGAATTTTCTCGCGCAGATTGGAGACGCCAACACTGGCAGCATGACAACGAGCACCCATGCCACGACCGTAGGCGTGAGCGGGGAGTGCGAATGATCTCTCCTCCCGCGAGTCAGCGCGGCCTTGAACAGTCTCTTCGTGTAGAGATCTCTTCCGAAGTATGTGGCGAAGCGGATAGAAAAGCGAACACCGACGGCGTGTTTCTGATGACGGACAGCCTGGAGACAGGCGGGAGTGAGCGTCAGTTTGCGGCCCTCGCGGGGTCGCTGAACAAAGAACTGTTTCGCGTACATCTCGGCTGCTTGCAGCGCCGGGGGCCGTTTCTTGAAACGCTAGGCGACGTGACCGAATTCCAACTCGGCGGAAGCTTGTACGGACCTACATCTTTAAAGGCCCGTTGGAAGTTGGTCCGATATCTGAAAGCTCACAAAATTCGGATTGCGCACTCATTCGATTTCTATACCAACCTGGCTTTGATTCCCGCGGCTCGACTGGCGCGCATTCCCGTCGTGATTGGAAGCCAGCGGCAACTCGGCGATTTGCTTACGCGCAGACAGGAGCGCGCTCAAGCGATGGTGCTGGGCTGGTGCGACATGGTTGTTTGCAATTCGCAGGCTGCCGCCGATCGGCTGATGGCGCTCGGACTGCGAAAAAATCAACTGACAGTTATTGGCAATGGCCTGCCAGTCGCCGCGTTCGCGGAAACTCCGCCAGCGCTGCCGCGTTCGCGGGAAGTTTTACGCGTAGGAATGATCGCGCGGATGAATACCCGTTCCAAGAACCATCAACTATTTCTTCGCGCCGCCGCCAGACTGCATGGCAAGTTTCCATCGGCGCCATTTGTGCTCGTGGGCGACGGACCTCTTCGCGAGGAGTTAGAGAAGGAAGCGAAGGTCCTCGGGCTTGGCGACAGCGTTCTTTTCCTCGGCGACCGCAGAGATATTCCCGCAGTATTGGCTTCGCTGGATGTCACCGTGCTGCCTTCGGCGTCGGAAAGCCTCTCCAACGTGATCCTGGAGTCGATGGCTGCCGGCGTTCCGGTAGTCGCGAATCGAGTCGGCGGAAACTGCGAGCTGGTTACCGAAGACCGCGGAGTTCTCGTTCCGGCCAATGATGAGCAAGCTCTCGCAAGCGGAATTGAAAGTTTGTTGCGAGACGCGCCTTTGCGAAAAACTCTCGGACGCAATGCCAATCAGTTTGCGCGAGAGAATTTCACTCTGGAAAAGATGCGCCAGCGGCACGAAACTCTTTATCACGAACTGCTGGAAAAGAAAGGATTGGAGAAGAAACGATTCCGTGCAAAAGCACATCGCTGGGATCATGGCGCCTCGGCGCCGAATCGACTAAATGTCGCCATCGTAGCCGCCTCGTTGCGGTACGTAGGCGGCCAGTCGGTGCAGGCAGACTTGCTGTTGAGTCGGTGGCGCAACGATCCTGACGTGAACGCGCAATTTATTCCCATCGATCCGCGACTTTCCCTGGCTGCTTCGGTGGGCCGAAAATGTTCCGGTTCTGCGTACTTTGATTCGCCAGCCCTTTTACCTGCTGAACCTGTGGCGCGGGCTAAAGAATACCGACGTTGCCCACATTTTTTCCGCGTCGTATTGGTCGTTCCTGATTGCGCCGTTGCCGGCGCTTTGGATTGCTCGCCTGCGAGGCGCGAAAACCATCATTCACTATCACAGCGGCGAGGCGCGCGACCATCTGCAGCGTTTTCCCAGCGCGCGGGCGAGTCTCGCGAAGGCTGACCGACTGGTGGTGCCCTCGGGATATTTAGTGGATGTATTTCGCGAATTTAGGCTGCAGGCGGAGGCCGTGCCCAATATTGTCGACATGAGCCAGTTCTCGTTTCGTGAGCGGCATCCTCTGCGGCCGCATCTTATTTGCACGCGAGGATTCCATCCTTACTACGGGATCGACGTTGTGGTGCGCGCGTTTGCAGAGGTACAAAAGCAATTTCCGGAAGCACGTCTCGATCTCGTAGGTAAGGGGCCTTCCGAGGAAGAGATTCGTTCTCTGGTGCGACAACTCAATCTCTCGGGCGTGAACTTTACTGGCGTCGCATCGCGCGCAGAGATCGGCCGGGTCTACGATCAGGCGGACATTTTTATCAACGCGTCTTGGCTCGACAACATGCCGGTTTCCATCCTGGAAGCATTCGCCTGTGGAACCCCGGTGGTCAGCACTGCGGCGGAAAGCATTCCATACCTGGTCGATCACGAGGAAACCGGCTTGCTATCGCCCGTTGGCGACGCTGGAGCATTAGCGGCAAACGTTATTCGCCTGCTGCGCGATCCTGAGCTTTCCGCGCGGCTCGCGTTGAAAGCGCATCAGAAATCTCAGTCCTATGCATGGCCCATGGTGCGAGAGCAGTGGCTGGAAACTTATCGCTCGTTGACTTCGAGCAGCGAGAACGCGGCCAACAAACTTGTTCCCACAACCTGACGCGCATTCGCCTACCGCTTATGCAATCCGGGCCGGTCAGCGTAATTGCACAATAAAAACGTCGGTGCGGTATTTATCGCCCTTTGGGGTTTTTCCCAACTGGTCTTCCCAATCGGAGGTAAACATAAAGAAACGTCCATCCTGTGAAACGTTTCCTTTCGGTTCAGACCAGAAGCCATTTCGCGCGGTGCTGTAGGTGTGTGCGAAGCGCCAAACCGCGGAAGCTTTTCCGTCGGTCTCTACACAATCGATTTCATTTTGCCACGGGCCGGTCACCAGCGGCCCCGTTCCCGGTGTGTCCGGATTGTTCGGCCGGTAAGTCGAAAGGCAAATCGGCGCGGAATCATTCTCGTCCACATTGTTCCAGGAAAGGTGGTTGTCGAACCAATAGTCTTTCGCCGGTTGCAATCCATCGATTAGCACGGTATGGGAATCAGGATGGTCCAGTGGCCGCAGCCACAAGTCGAGCGGGTGGTTCAATTCAGAAGAGCCGATGATGTGCGAATAGCCGAGCGCGTAGTGAGCGCTGCATGCGATCGAACAAACTCTTACATTCATGCCATCAATTTCCCACACCACCCATCCGTGGCCGATTCCGCCGCCACCGCGGGTCATGTAAACGAATTTGCCGGACTTCGCGATGCGGACATTGTGAAGTAAAAAGCGGTCGGGAACAGAAATTGTTCCTTTGGGTCCCCATTGCCCTCCAATTTCGCCGCTTCGCGTGTTGTACCAGCGGCAGCCTTGGGTGCGGTCATAGATGTAGACAATGTAGTCCTTATCTTGTTGCGGCCCGATCATGGTCACGAATCGGTTATCGTCAGAGCTCACGGAAACCAGGCTGGCATTGTCATCTGCGGTAAGTTTGAAACACTTTCCCAGAGCGTTTACTTCCGCCACGCGGCCCGTCGAAGTATCGTATTGCTCGAAGACGCGATCCCGCCGATTCATGCCAAAAAGAATATTATTTTGCCGAAGGCTGAATTGTGGCTCTCCGCCCAGATCTATTTTCGGCGTTCTTGTCTGTTTCGCCGCCATCGTCGCCGGGTCGAAATCGTAAAGCAGGATCGATCCTTCGGACGTCGTTATATAAAACATCGTGGAATTTTTATTCCACGAATTCTGTTCTGGAGACGACGGTGTGTAGAGCGGAAGTCCGGACCCCTCTGGATCGGATTTGCCGTCTGTGACTCGAAGTATGCGGGATCCAAAGGTTGGGTCGGTGATGATCGAACCCGCCGGTCCGATGGCTGGCGGTTTTTCTGGATAAGGTTCCGTGCGCCAGTCGGTACGCGCACAGTAATATTGCGGCCCGCAGTTTTTAGCCGGAGCGGCATTTTGCGTCACGTTGGGAACTTGGCCAGCCAGGTAAGCCGCACCTGAAAGCAGCACTGCAGACAGAAGAAGCTCCTTTATTTTTCGCGGCGAGAACCGATGGCCTTCCACTGCACACTCCTCAAGCTTCGGTAACAGGTTAGCAGAAGAGTTATTTCAGACCGTCGGCGGGCAAGTTCGCGCAGGTCAACTTCCGGGCGATTTGTGATCTGGCTGCAACGTCCCCGGCTCTTCAAGTTCCAGAGCTGAGAGGCTGGCGAAGCGGCCCATGGGCGTATTCAACTTCAGCCATTGCTTTGCACCGAGAAATCGCGGATAGACAGACCCGAGAAGTTTCAAGCGAAGGCCCGCACGCCGCTGTTCTTCGTCCACCGTCAGAGGATAGTCGAATTCCTCTAGCGTCGGTCCGATTACAGCTTCGAGTTCAGCGACTTGGTCGTGTGATAGTTTCTCTTTCCAGCGATTGACCGGATTTTTGATTTCTTTCTCGTCGCCGCGGAAGGAAGAATTGGATTCGCGAAGCCGGCCTAATCCGGTGCTTTGAATGCGATCGTAATCCAGATCGTGATCCAGGAAAGTTCCCAATCGAGCCAGCACTTCGCGTGGCCGGTTTACCAGTTCTTCGTAATGAATTTCGATATAGTCATCGGGAATCTCGCGTCCGCGTTGCCGCCCTTGATGCACCATCCACTCCCAGTAAAGGCCGGTCTCCAGCAAAGTGCGAGCGTTCCGGCTCCAGGGAAACGGACGAAAACCTTCCATTTTCATCAAAGACAAAGCAATGTCGCGCCCGTCGCGAATAATGTGTACGAAAAGAGGATGCGGAATATCTTTTCGGATTCGAGCCACATGCAACACGCTATCGGGATCGTAAAGCGCCCAGCGTTGCGCACCTTGACTGGCAGCAATTTTGTCCATCACGATCTGGATGAAGGCGCCGGCGCTGCGGCCTTCCGCCAGCAATTCACCGGAGAGCTGTTCGCCTTCCACACCGGTACGTCGAAATCCCTTGCTCTTAAGAAAGGTGGAAACGATTTTCTGCCGGTTTTGCAAATTGTCCAGCGAGCCGAAACGGGGAACCAGAATTTCATAAATAGGAAGATATCCACGATAAACCGCGAACCCTCCCGCGGAGAGCAACGTGTCGTACAGCAGATTCGTTCCAGAGCGATGGCAGCCCATCACGAAAACTGGACGCCGTTTTCTTTCCTGCATTGCTCCCTTTAGTGCGGCCTCACGATCCATGCTCGCTCGCTTCTCCCAAGTAACGTGACATTCTATTTCTAAATTCGATGCCCATCGGCTCGTGCGTCAGAACGAACCAGAGAACTCCTGCTCCATAAGCCGCGATGCCCGCCAGCAGATTCACGATGAGCTGGGGATAGCGGTGCGCATAAAAAGATCGTTGCATGAGAACCAACACAAAATACATTGGAACGCAAAAAAGGACGGGATAGAGATAAGCCTCCCAAAGAAATGTGCGAAGCGGAACGCCAAGCTGGCGGCACATGTGGCGCGGTAAGAACACCAGCGAAGTACACAACAGCGGAATCGCCGTACCCAGGGCATCGCCAACGATTCCCAGCCGCTGCACCAGGAAGATGCTCAGGATCAAATTGGCAATGCCCTCAATGAGCACGACGTAGGCCATAGTTTTGTGAAGACTCATTCCGTAGAGCATACGGACTGAAGTCGATTGCGAGTGATAGAACGTGGTCGGAATCGCGACAATCAGAAGAATGATGTAGCTCGAAACGTAGCGCGGACCGACCCACGCTTCAATCACCGATTTGCCCATTACCACCATGGCGATAGTCATGGGCAACATGACGAAGGCGCAAGCCCGGTTTCCGGAAATAAAAATCTTGCGCAGTTGAACGTAGTCGCCAATGGTATGGAAGTGACTCGACATTGGCGTGAAGATTTGTGCCAGGCTGCTTACGGTCTCGCCGGCATAATCGACCAGCCGGGCTCCAATCGAAAAATGAGTGACCGCGGCAGCGGAGAGAAATGTTCCAATCACGATCGCGTCGGTCTTAAATCGCAAGCGGCTGGCTATGATGAGAATGAAAGTGACCGAACTGTAAGTAACGACCTGATGCAGTGAATTGCGGCTGACATATTTCCAGCCGAAAGGAAGGTCGAGTATTTGCTGCGCGATCACACCTCGAATGGCCGACGTGACCAGTGGCAGCGAAACCGTGATGATGGCGACACTCAGAAGGCCAAAACCGTGCTGCAGAACGTAGATGATTAACACGGCGCGGGTCAACGTTCCGGCAATATTGGTCCAGTTGGTTAAATAGAAGCGTTGCAAGCCCTCCAAAATGCCGTCGGCAATGCCGATGGGAAAACCGAGAGCCAGAGACAAGCCCACAATTAGAAATAGAATTCGGGCATCCTGCAAAAAGCCCGGCGAAATCTTAAAGAGCCGATCCACATAAAAACTGCCTACTACGGTCGGCAACAACAGGATCAGGCCGATACAGCTGTAGATGAATAGATTGGTGTTCACCAGGCGGGCGAGCTCGTCTTTATCGCCCGTCGCCTGAAACTTCGAAACGTAGCGTACTAAAGAGGACCGGATTCCGAAATCGAAGATGCCGTAGTAGCCGGTGAAAGAGTAAATCAAAATCCATAAGCCGAACGCTTCATCTCCGAGATGATGAAGAATAAAAGGAGAGAGAAAAAAACCAACGGCAATATTCGTTCCCAAGCCTCCCCAACTCGAGGCAACATTGATGAGGGCCCGGGTTTTGAAGCTCATTTAACTTCGGTCCGATCTGGGGAACGGCGACTCACAGTTCGCTTCAGGTTGGCATAAAGCTATATCGATGTCCAGATTACCGTTCGGGTTACATGCTAAAATCGGCCGCTCCGGCAACATCGGAATCGTGATAACGACAGCGTCCTGCTGATTACGAAACTTCCCAATGCCAGAACCCGCCAGGCACGAGTCTAGCAAAGGTTTATTGCGCATATTGGGATGGCTGCTGGCGTCCGCGATTCTGATCGCGGTCTGCCTGTTGTTGTGGGGTCAACACCTTCTTCTCTCCAACAACGCCGTGCCGCAGCATGTGGACGCGGCCGTCGTGCTTCAAGGCTCGATCACGGCCGAAAAAGTGCGGATTGCAGGTGGCATAAATTTGTTGCGACAAGGCATCGCCGATCGTGTGTTGCTGAGTGTTCCCATGGAATCGTATTGGGGCGAGTCGATTCCGCCGGTGGCCCGCGCCTACCTCGTCCGCACATATGGCGAGTCTGTGGCCGCGCGCGTCGATTTCTGCGAGACCGGCGAAGACGTGAACTCGACTGCGCAGGAAGTGCAGGCACTTCTACACTGCATTCAGGCTCATCACTGGCATTCGGTTGTCATCGTGACTTCGAACTATCACACTCGCCGCGCAGGAATTCTGTGGAGAAAATTGACCGCTTCGGACACTGAACTTCACGTTTCGGTTATTGGAGTGGAGGATCCCGAATTTCAGCAGCCGTGGTGGCGTCATCGACGATCGGCGAAGACCGGGTTAATGGAAGGCATGAAATTGGTGTGGACCGTCCTCGGGGGGCGATAGGTCACCTCCGCTTGCATTCGCTTATCGAATATCAGGCCGCTCGATGCTCTGGGAGCCGGTGATATTATCGTGTCGAATGTTTTCATCGGCAGCGGGATTTTCTCGTTCAGCTTTCGCCTTGAACTCCCGCCGTCCGTTTCCCCATCTGCGGAGTCAGGAATTCCAACGGGGGCGGCATGAGTAAGCTGGCTCTCCGTGCCCTGCAAAGCAGCGGCATCTTTTCTCTCACTCGATCGCTCTCTGCAAGAATGGCGCGAATCATGATGTATCACAATTTTTCCGCATCGCACGGTACAGATCCGGACGCGCTGAATGTAGAAGGGCTGCGCCGCCAGTTCGAGTATCTGCGCCAGCACTTTCACGTTGTTCCTTTATTGCAACTGGCTGAGCAAGTTGCCTCCGGCCGTACACTCGATCCGAACCTCGTAGCTCTGACCATTGATGACGGCCGGCGCAGCTGTTATGAATTTCTTTTTCCGCTGCTGGTGGAATTTAAGTTCCCCGCAACTTTTTTTGTCGTAAGTTCGTTCGTTCGCGGAGAAGACTGGATCTGGACCGATAAAGTGGTGTGGTTGAGTGAGCAGTCGCCCCATCCGCAAGAACTTGTGCCCGGCAAACTCGATGCCGTCTTCAAATCTCTGAACCGAATGCGGCCCGAGGAGCGGAACGCCCGCATTGAAGCCATGGCCAGGAGCATTGGCATGAGCATCCCGGAGAGTGCGCCCGAAAAATACAAGCCTTGTTCCTGGAGCGAGCTGCGCGAAATGGCAGACTCGGACTTGATGGAGATTGGTTCTCACACTCTGAGCCATCCCATTCTGTCGAGCATTACCGATGAGGAATCGTGGCAGGAACTCACGCTTTCGAAGTCTCAAATCGAAGATGGAATCGGACGAAACGTGCGTTGTTTTTGTTATCCCAACGGCATGGCGGAAGATTATCGCCCCAGCCAGGTGCAACAAGTGGCGCAGGCGGGATATGCCTGTTCCGTGATTGCGGAGTTCGGCATGGTGAGCCGCAATAGCGACCGTTATCGGCTGCCCCGCATCGGCGTGGCACGCAAGTCCACCACGCTCGAGTTTGCCAAATACCTGGATGGATTCGCGTATTACCAGCACAAGCTTGGCGGAGGAGCTTAGGTTTCGTTGTCATTCCGAGCGCAGCGAGGAATCTGGGTTTCTGCTCGCGGCGAGAATAAACCCAGGTCCCTCGCGCTGCTCGGGATGACAACGATTGAGACGATTACGCCGCGGCGAAAAAAATGTCCGCCAGGGTTGAGGCGATTGCATCTCAGCTGTGAACTTCGCTCGGAGAGCCGGTTTCCGTGAGCTTAGAGAATTTATCGCAACGTGATCGAATTGAAGTTGCTCGGAGCGCCGCAGAAGCGCGTAGCGCAGTTCTTACTCCGGTGGATGTCGACCGCTACCTGAATCCACCCTCCGATACTCCTTACGCGCTCGAATATGCGTTCCACTTGCTCGGAGACGTCCAGGGAAAGACCATTCTGGACTTGGGATGTGGCTCGGGCGAGAGCCTCGTTCCGTTAGTCAAACGGGGCGCCCGTGTGATTGCCATCGATATTTCGCCAGATCTGATTCAGTTGGCCACGCAGCGACTGAGCGCGTATGGGCTGTCTGCCGAAGTGCGGGTTGGATCGGCATACGAGACTGGCTTGTCCGATGAGTCGGTCGATGTGGTTTTTTGCATGGCCCTTCTGCACCACCTCGATCTGCCGCGGGCCCATCAGGAGATTTACAGAGTTTTGCGTCCCGGAGGTCTGTTTATTCTTCGCGAGCCGATCCGTTTTTCTCAAACCATGAATCGCTTGAGGCGATTATTCCCCGCTCCAGAGGCCGATATCTCCGACTACGAACATCCCATG
This sequence comes from uncultured Acidobacteriaceae bacterium, assembly GCA_963801885.1. Lineage (GTDB taxonomy): Bacteria > Acidobacteriota > Terriglobia > Terriglobales > Acidobacteriaceae > Sulfotelmatobacter. The sequence continues at coordinate 125,719 of CAWDGL010000001.1, read as the reverse complement.
ACCCGCGAGGAACTGGCGATCATGATGAGGGGATTTACGGTGGTTGCGGAGAGAAATTTCCGTCTTCCATTTATACCGCTGGTGAAGAAGCTGACAGTTCCCGGGAAGTTTCTGTGGAAGACGGATCGCTGGCTGTTAACGCGTGTTGCTGGACTGGAACACTTCGCGACCATCAAGGTCATGAGCCTGCGGAAATAGGATCCCGTAAATTTCGCGGAAGCTATTTCCGCAGGCCCTGTCCTCTTACTTCAACTCGACGACAAAAACGTCTCCACGACAATCGGTGCCGAGAGTGCAGGCCGCATTGCCCGATTCCGAGCCCAGATTCCCCATCCAGTCGGAAGAGAAAATGAAGAACCGTCCATCCTGCGAAATCGTTCCAATGCCCCATTCGGTGCTGAATCGCTGCGAGCGAGTGCTGGTGAAGTCGTGCGCAAAGCGCCAGGTTTTTCCGCTGCCGTCGGCTGCGACCGCGATGATTTCGTTGTACCAAGGAGCCGGGAAGGGAGTCGTCGTGCTCCAGGTGACCGCGAAAAATGGCAGACTATCCGCCGCGTCCACATTGTTCCACGATTGGTGTTGATCGAATGGCGTTGTGATTCCCAGAGGAAAGCTGCTGGTCAGATTGCTGATGGAAGTGGGTTGAGCAAATGCCCGCGACACCTGATTCGACATGGGTGAGTTGTCGTTGTTTACCCAGTGACTGTAGCCTTCGGTGAAGTGTCCTCCGCATGACCCGCCCTGTCCGCAAGAATTTACAGTCGTCGTGCCGACCTGCCAGAAGTATGGTTCTGCGGTGCAACGCGCCGACGTGCAGGTCGTGCTTTCGAGAATGAGCCAGTTTCCGTCCTTCGACAGCTTGACGTTGTGAATGGTCCAGCGGTCGGCGATGTTAATGGTGCCGTTCGCTCCCCAATCGCCGCTGACACGGCCGGTTTGGGTATTCAGCAGGCTGCAACCGCTGCCCACTTTATAAACGACCGCGTACACACCCGTCCCCTGGTCTCCGGTATTCGAATAAGCCATGGCGAAGACAGTGTCATCTCCGCTGACGCCGCCCTTGGTGCTCCACGTTGCCGTGAAACCCGAAGGCAGACAATTGGGACTGCTCGTGAAATCATAGAGAAGCTGCGGCGACGGGGGATTGCTTCGGTCGGTAAAGTCGTATTTGTAATAAGCGGTTCCGGCGTTGGTGTAAAGAAGGTTCGGATTGACGCGGCTCCAGTTGCCGCTGCTCGACAACACCAAACCATTGGTTGCAGGAAAGCTCGAAACATACAGTCGACTCGCCTGCAGCGTGCTTGGATTGAAACTGTAAACGTAGGTATCGGCCCAGGTGTCCTGCACGGTGAAAAGAGTGGAGTCGACATTCCACAGATTGTCGTCCGCGCTTCCGCTGGAAGTTGTGACGAAGGTCATGTTCACATTGGTTGGAGCCGGATTCGTGTTCGCGTCCGTAACCCGCAAGATGCGGCTGCCAAAGTCAGGATCGGTGACAATCGAGTTCGCTCCCGAAAGGCCGCCCACGCTCGGTGGAGTCGGCACCTGAACGACCGCCAGGTCGTTTCGCGAGCAACGATAAGACGGCGGACCACAATTTGTGTTCGACGCTGCAGCCGTGACCAGAAGTGAGAGACTTTGCTGAGCCGTGTGCGCGGCCGCATCTGTTCCGCGAATGCCGAGAGGAAACGTTCCGCTTTGGCTGGGCGATCCCGAGAGCGTTCCCGTGGCTGGATTCAATTGCACTCCAGTTGGCAACGAACCGGAAACCAGCGCCCATTGGTACGGAGGCTGTCCGCCGGTTGCGGTGAGCGATGCGGAATAAGGTGTGGACTGCATCGCGCCCGGCAGGCTCGCGGTAGCGATCGCAAATGCAGGCGTAACCGCGGGGCTGCTGAGTGCCACGGCCGTGCTGGCCCTTGCCGAACTCAGAGCCGTGCTGCTGGCCGTAATCGTGATCGACTTCGCGCTGCCGCTGGCTGGAGCGGTGAATAATCCAGCGGATGAGATGGTACCCGCGCTGGCCGACCACGTGACCGCCGTGTTGCTGGTGTTCGATACCGCCGCAGAGAACTGAATTCTCCCGCCGGTTGTGATGGTCGGGTCCATTGGGGAAATCTGTACGGTCACCGGAGTTTCCTTGGTGATCGTAACCGCAGTGCTGGCCTGCACGCTCGCAGCTACGCTGCTTGCCGTGATGGTGACTGCCGTCGAGTTGCCGCTCGCCGGGGCGGTGAATAAGCCTGTGGAAGAAATTGTGCCGCCATTGGCAGACCACGTTACCGCGTTATTACTGGCGTTCGACACCGCCGCCGAGAACTGGATTTTACCGCCGGCCACAATCGAGGGGTTCGTGGGCGAAATCTGAACCGTGACCGGCTTATTGCTGTTGGAGATCGTCACCGCAGTGCTGGTCTGCAGGCCACTCGCAGCGGCGCTGCTGGCTGTAATCGTAATCAACTTCGCGCTGCCGCCGACGGGAGCGGTGAATAAGCCTGTCGAAGAAATAGTTCCCGCGCTGGCCGCCCACCGCACTGAAGTGTTGCTGCCCTCGGACACGGCTGCTCTGAATTGAATCGTTCCACCTGCTGCAATCGTCGGATCGGCAGGCGAAATTTGAATGGCGGCGGAAGTCTTGACCGGAGATACCGTGATTGAATATGTGCGCGCCGTCTGACCGCCCAAGCCTGCCCCTTCGGAAGCAACCGCAGATGCGTCTGTAACCGAAATCGTAAACGCAAAGCTTCCCGCTCGCGTAGGAATTCCTGAAATGCTGCCGCTGCGTGAGTTGAGCGACAGTCCTGCGGGCAAGGAGCCCTCACTCACCACGAAGTTGTAAGGAGAACGGCCTCCGCTGACGGAAAGAACGTCATTGTAGTTGCTGCCAACGGTGGCTGCGGGCAGCGCGGTTTGTCCCGAGAGATGTTGCGGAGTTGGTGAAGATGCTGAGGAACCTTGGGAAATGCCACTGCAGCCTGTCCAGAACAAAGAACAGGTCATCAAAGCCAGGGCCAAGACGAGTTTGCCGCTTTGTTTGAAACCGCCGTGTTCGACCGCGAAATCCGGCTTCACAGGCAACATTGCGTTTCCCTCGGATGTAGAGATTTGGGGGACCAAGGGTTCCAGTCCGCAAACCGACTTTAGTGACATAAGGTGAAACGCAAAAGATATCGTAAGGACGTGACCTTTGAGGACACAGAAGTGCATTCGCAGTCGGCTGAACGGCCACGCCGAAGTTGGCGAAAATCGTCCGCGTCTGTGGAAATCTCGTCCGAAAAAAATCGCCAGGAATGGATCGGAAAAAAAATCGCGAGAAATAAGGCAAAGACTGAGAATCTTTGCTGAACAATTCGACGGGAGAATCTACTTGTGCGTGGCTGATGCCGGGCGTGCGACCTCTTGCAAAGCGCGGCTGAAACTTTCAGCCACCTTCGGCCAACTGTATTTCTCTTGTACTAATGCTTTGGCCGCGGTGCCCAATCTGGCTCGCTGGTTTGCATCGCGCAGCAGCGAAAGCACCGAACTGGCGAAATCCGCGGGAGTATCCGCGAGCAGGATGTTCTCTCCGTGACGCACCGGCAGGCCCTCGGCCCCAATTGAGGTCGAAACCACAGCTTTGCCCATGGCCATCGCTTCAAAAATTTTGAGCCGCGTGCCACCGCCAATCCGCAGAGGAACAATACAAACCGCGTCGCGCGCCAGAAACGGACGTATGTCTTCCACCCAGCCGGTGAGGCGCACGTTTTTTTCTCGCTCAGCCAAACTCTGCAACGTGCGAGAGGGACTTCTTCCTACGACTTCGAGATGCACATCCGGACACTGTTGTTTGATCAGGGGCAGAATGGTTTCGACAAAATATAAAATTCCGTCTTCATTCGGAAGCCAATCCATGGAGCCCGTGAACACTAGGGAATTCGCGACTTCCTCACCAGGCATCGGTTGAAAATAATCCACGTCCACGCCAGTCGGAATCACGGTAAGTTTGCCTGGATCCAGAAAAGACGCGAACACAGCACGGTCCGTCTCGGATACTGCCAGCACGCGATCGGCGAGACGAAGATATCGCCGTTCAGCCGCTTCCATCTTGCGCCATTCCAGCCACGAAATCGCCTTCCAGACCGGATTCCTGGTGACCTCGTAATGCCGCCGCCAGATCGCAGCCTCCACGTTGTGAGTGAACAGAATCTTTGGCGTGGGGCAATCCCACGGAATCACCCCGGCAGCGACAAGAAAATCACACAGGATGACGTCAAAAGTTTCCTGCTGAAGCAACGCACGCAACCTGTGGCGCACTTCCGGAACGCAATATTTCGTGATGCTGTAAGGTTCGGTAGAAAACAAACCGCGGACGTAGTTCCGCGTCTCCGCAGCGCTTTTCGGCGCCGGAAGTCTGAGCGGAATGCAAACTACGTTTTCGAAAATATCTTTGAGGTTGGGATGAGTATCGCCGGCGTGCGCGGCGTAAAAGGAAAAGAAAGTTACTGAGTGCTGACGCGCCAGCTCGCGAAGAATATTGTAGCTACGGATTTTACCGCCGGTATCGGGAGGCACCAGCCCGCCCGCTTTTACCCACAGGATTTTCATCGCGGCAGTGCGCTACCGGGGCGCCATTTAGTATTTAAACACGTAGCCGCAAAGAATAAGGCTGGGCAGAAGCACGCCGGTAACTAAGGCGCGATCGGCTGAATGGATTATTCTGATCGTCATGATCTTCGACCGCCAATCATCGGCCTATGCACGGGTTCCGTGCCAGACGGCACCGCAACACGGCAGGGGAAAGGGATAATCCGTGGCAACCCCATGGAATCGATGGAGGCGACGCACCAGCCGGCTCACTTCCATGGATCGCCACGAACTTTTCGATCGATTGAGGCAGTACACGGCTGCGCGCACAGACCTGCTGCGCTATCGCGGCGGAAACTTATCTAACTTTGCCGTGAATGCGGCGGTTTCATCCGCGGCGCAGACAGGCAGCTTTTTTTTCACGCCAGCCGAAGTTCCGTCGCTCTGCACTCTGCTCAAAGAGGCCTTCCCCGAACAGGCGCAGCACATTCTTTCGCAGGCAGAAAAAATTTGTCAGCACCGTTTCGACCTGTTGGGCTATGAAAATCTCGATTACGGCGCGGAGATCGACTGGCACGCTGACATCGTCCACGGCAAACGCGCGCCCCGCAAGCCGTGGTTCAAAATCAACTATCTCGATTTCCGCGAAGTGGGGGATTCCAAGATCACCTGGGAATTGAACCGTCACCAGCACTTTGTGACCTTGGCGAAGGCGTACTGTCTAAGCGGTAACGACAAATTTGTGCGCGAGATTTTCGCGCAGTGGTCGCACTGGCACAAAGAGAATCCGTATCCGATCGGTCTCAATTGGGCGAGCAGCCTTGAAGTCGCTTTTCGAAGTCTGGCCTGGATCTGGACTTTTTTCCTGTTGCAGCCGTCTCCGCTTTTTACCGCCGAGTTGCGGCGCCAGTGGATCGGTGCACTGAACTTGAGCGGGCGGCATATCGAGACTTATCTTTCGACATATTTTTCGCCGAATACGCATCTTCTGGGCGAGGCATTGGCGCTGTTCTTTATCGGAACTTTGTTTCCCCAACTGCCCTCGGCTTCAACGTGGCAGCGCCGCGGCTGGAGCATCCTGGAACGCGAAGCGACCGATCAAGTTCGGCCGGATGGATTCTATTTTGAGCAATCCACTTACTACCATGTTTACGCGCTGGATATTTTCCTGCACGCCCGCATTCTGGCCGCTCAAAACAAAGTTCAAATTTCTCCCGCCTTCGACCAGATTCTGCAGCGCATGCTGAATGTTCTGATGTTGTTGGGTCGAGCCGGTATTCCTCCGAAGATCGGAGACGACGACGGCGGACGGCTCTTTGATTCCCTCCGCAACCGGGCGGAACATTTGCTCGATCCACTGGCCACTGGCGCAGTGCTCTACCAGCGTGGAGATTTTAAGACCGCAGCGGCAGCGCCACGCGAAGAAACTCTGTGGCTTCTCGGCACGAAAGGCCTGAGTGCATTTCATGCGCTGCCCAGCCAGGAACCGTCATCCGCTTCGATTGCTCTGTCCGACAGCGGTATCTATCTGATGGCCGATGAGGACTCGAAGCAACAGCTGATCATCGAAGCCGGGCCACTTGGTTCGGGTCGAGGAGGGCATGCGCACGCTGCCGCCTTGAACATTTCGCTAATTCGAAATGGAAACGAGCTTCTGCTCGATCCGGGTACATTCGAGTATGTCGGCGAGAGCGGCGAACGCGCGCGCCTGCGCGGCACCGGCGCTCACAATACCATGCAGGTCGATCACTGCGATCAAGCCGAGGCTGCTGGTCCGTTTTCGTGGAACAGCGCTCCTCGAGTCCATGTCGAGCAATGGATCAGCGGGCAGTACTTTGATTTGTTCCAGGGCAGCCACGACGGCTATTCGCGGTTTTCGTCTCCTGTAACTCACCGCCGGTGGGTCTTTCGCCGCAAAGGAAGATTTTGGCTGGTCCGCGATCTGGCCGAGGGCCGCGGATCCCATGTTCTCAACATCGCGTGGCACATCGGCCCAACTCTTTCGCTCGCCACGTCCGAGAAAAATGTTTTCGCCGGCAAGGCCGGAAGTCTGGCGCTGTTGAGTGCCGAGCGTCATGGGTGGTCGCAGAGTGTGAGCCGCGAACTGTGGTCGCCTGCCTACGGTCGTGCGGATCAGGCCTGTGTGCTCACTTTTGCCTCCACGACCGAACTGCCTGCGGATTTTGCCACTCTGCTGATTGCGGGCGAAAGCCTTTCGGCAAATCTGGGACAGTTCGTGAAAGTGCACGGCGGAGACATTCGCGCGTATCGCTACTCCGACTCTCAGAGCGAGCACTGCTTCTTCTTTGCCGATCATTTCTTTGTCGACCACACTGAGCCGTGGCACTTGGGACCATGGGCCAGCGATGCCGAGTTTCTTTATTCTTCCTTCGATCGCAAAACCGATGCCTGCACTTTGATTCTGTGCAACGGTTCCTACGCAGACGCGGCGGGCCAGCGCGTTCTCAGCTGTTCCCGGCGGATACGCTATGCTGAAGTATCAAGTTCTGGTGCGGCGGTTGAACTTTTATCTTCCGATCCAGGTGAAGTCACTCTGCCGCACCCGCTCAATCGATTATGGACCGAACTGGATTTGGCTGCGACGGGTAACGAGAGCAAGGGAACGGGCCAATAGTCATGTGTGGAATCTGCGGCATCTTTTATTCTGATTCCGGAAAGCAAGTCCAACGCGATCTGCTGGCCTCCATGAACCGGCAAATCGTCCATCGTGGGCCCGACGATGACGGCTTTTTTGTGGAGAACAACGTTGGACTGGCGATGCGGCGCCTCAGCATCATCGACATTCAAACCGGCCATCAACCCATCAGCAATGAAGACGAAAGCATTTGGATCGTTTTCAACGGCGAAATCTACAATCACCGCGAACTGCGCCACGAGCTCGAGGCCCGCGGCCACCGCTATCGAACCCATAGCGATACCGAAACGATTGTTCATCTCTACGAAGAATATGGCAGAGACTGCGTCCGACACCTGCGCGGAATGTTTGCCTTTGCCATCTGGGATCGCACAAAAAAATGTTTATTGCTGGCTCGCGACCGGCTGGGAATTAAGCCTCTTTACTATCGCTACGAATCCGGCACGCTGTTGTTTGGCTCTGAGATCAAGACCATCCTCGCTTATCCGGGCGTGAAGCCGGAATTCAACCGCGCAACCTTGGCCGAATATCTTTCCTTCGGCTACATTGCCGGCGAGGACACGATGTATGCGGGAATTCGAAAATTGTTGCCCGGCCATATTCTCGTGATCGATGAGCGCGGGCAGTTAACAACCTCTTCCTATTGGGACCTCGAAGTCAAAGCCGACGATGGGAGCCGGCCGCGGGAATACTACGTCAACCAATATCGAGAACAACTGGAAGAATGCGTTTCCAGCCACCTGATGAGCGACGTTCCTCTCGGAGTTTTCCTGAGCGGCGGCCTGGATTCAAGCGCAATTGCCGCCCTCACGACAAAAATCCGCAAGGAACCCATCGAGACTTTTTCCGTCGGTTACGGCGAAGAAGCCTACAGCGAATTGCCTTACGCCCGCACCATCGCGGAGCATTTGAAATCGAAACATCACGAAGTTCATCTCAGCCGCGATGAGTTTTTTCAGGCCCTGCCTCGATTGACCTGGCATGAGGATGAACCCATCGTATGGCCATCGAGCGTGGCGCTCTATTTTGTCGCCCGGCTGGCAAAAGAACGCGTCACAGTAGTGCTTACCGGCGAAGGCAGCGACGAGACGCTCGCCGGCTATACGCGTTATCCCTGGACGTTGCTCAATTCGCGAATGGACACGGCCTATCGCAAGCTCACGCCATCCGCCTTGCGCGATATCCTGCGGAGCGCGATTCATTCTTCTCCAATCCCCGCGGCTGCGAGAAGAAAGCTGGAACACACGTTTTTAATGCGGGATGGCGCATGCTGGCCCGCCTTCTATTTTGACAATTTCTATTCCGCATTTTCCGCTGCCGAGCAAGACGAATTGTTAACTCCCGAGGCAAAACGAATGGCCGGCGATGCCTATGCCGGCTCCATGAAGTATTGGAGCCATTCATCCGGCGATTTTCTGCACCGTCTGCTGTACTGCGATATCAAGACCTACCTGGTCGAATTACTGATGAAGCAAGACCAGATGAGTATGGCCGCTTCCGTTGAAAGCCGCGTGCCGTTTCTCGATCATCGCCTGGTCGAGTTCACCGCAACCATCCCTGCGAAATATGCAACTCAAGGGATGGCGGGCAAGTTCATCCTCAAGGCGGCGGTCGAAGACTTGTTACCAAAGTCAATTGTCTACCGGCAGAAGATGGGTTTTCCTACTCCTTGGGCCTATTGGCTGGCAGGACCGTTTCTGGACGGCCTTCAGCGGTTGCTGTTGGAACCGCGAACACTCGACCGCGGACTGTTTCGTGCTGACGCTCTTAAGAAGATGTTTGCCGAGCACACCGCAGGCCGTCGCGATCACGGCAATCGCATCTGGCGCCTGCTGAATCTCGAGCTCTGGTTCAGGGTTTGTATCGAGCGGGAGCCAGTGCCGGATTTGGTTCAAGCGCAGAGTTGCGCCCTATAATGAATAAACTGGGACTGAGAGACGTTTCGCCTGATGATGTTTGCCGTTGCGGTCGATATAGTCAATACAATCGACCGTTGTAAGATTCGCGTGGCAATCTGTTTGCCGCAAAGTATTCCAGGCTTATGAAAGAGGGAACAGCCGGAATCGAAACTCGGGTCTTCCGTCCCGAGAAATTTACCAGTAGTGCTTCGCTGGAACGGATCAACTAGAACATGCTAAAAGCGGCCTTGCAGAGAATGACGCGCTCGCTGGAGCGGCTTTCCTTTACTGACGAAGGCGTCTTTTTTCGCAGCTATCGGCTCGGCCAACATGTAGCGGCACTTCCCAAAAAGTATCCCGCGCTTTTCCTCAGGGACATCGAGTTTGGAAAACTGCTCATGGGTGGAGAGGCACAGTACTCCAGCGCCAGCTATGCGCGAGTGACCGGCGATCTCCTTCGGCCCTCGCGTCCCATCACGGAATCGCCGCACGTTGAACTGCTCAAATCCTATCTCCTGAGCGGCGAGAATTTGTTTTTGCCCGGGCGCCTGGAGGCGACTTCTTATTATAAAAATGCGGCCAAGTGTATCGAACTCTACGGAAGTTACTTTGGCGCCAAAGATCCAAAAGATATCGTTCACAAGGCCAGAACTTTCTGCAGCCAGCTCGATCGCGAGAATTCGAACGGCAGTCATGCGGAAACGAACGGAAGCGGCTCCCAGGTCGTAGTCCGACGCATCGCCTTCTCCGAATGCTACGAAATTCTCGAAGGCGAGCACGAGCTGGCGTTGGCGTCGGCGTCGGTTCAAGGGACTGGGAAATACGAATGTCTAGTGCAGCCCGCCGCGCCGGTCCTCACTCCAATTCAGCAAATGATCATCGATTCCAATTGGACGATGGGCAGGCCCGAAGTCTACCAGCCGATTGCCGCTCCTGAGTTGGCGACTTGGCCCGCGGTTCGCAAGTGTAGCGACCGTCTGGAAATGATGATGTCCTGGCTGGCGGCAAGAAATATTAGCTCCGGTTCCTATCTCGATATTTGCTGCAGTTACGGCTGGTTTGTGGCCGAGATGAAACGCCGCGGCTTTCAAGCCTTCGGCGTCGACCGCGATACGGCAGCAGTTTCGGTGGGCCGCTTAGCCTATGGCCTCGACAATACCGCTAATAAAATCACCGAGGTTATTACCTTCCTCGATAAAAAAGAAAAGCGTTTTGATATCGTTTCGTGCTTCAGTATCTTGCATCATTTTGTTCGCGGACACATGCGCTGCTCGGCTGGCGATTTCATTCGTAAAGTTGATGCTGTGACCGGCACTGTGCTTTTTCTCGATACCGGCGAGTCTCACGAAGATTGGTTTAAGGAAAGCCTCGCGGAGTGGGACGCTGAATTTATAAAAAAATGGCTCGAGGAAAATACCTCGTTTTCGCGCGTCGAGATTTTGGGCATCGATTCCGATAATGTCTTTCCTTATGAAAGGCAATACCGGCGGCATTTGTTTGCCTGCTCTCGGGAAAAATAGTTTGTAGACGGCTGGATGTTTAAAAAATCATGAGATTCTCACCAAGAGTCCAGGAAATGGGATGGTGGCTTCTGGACTTACGGTAATTGCAAGTGACTGGGCCCATGAATCAAAGCACCCCACTGCTTCCAAGCCGCGGCCACGTAGCCTAGGCCCTTGGGAACGCGCGAAGCTGCTCGCAAAAAAGGTATTCAAAAGATGCTTGCCGAAATTTCTCTCGCAGGAGATTCAAGCTTATAGAAAATTCGGAAAAAAAGAGCGCCTTATCTATCTCAGGCTCCGGCAAATGCACCGGCCTTGGCGTGACTGACCCCGGCAGCAGGTCGCCTTCAACCGCTCGCATTTTCGTCTTCGTCTGCTTTGGAAACATAATGCGTAGCCCGATGTGCGAAGCCCTCATGAAACAGGAACTGGGGGCCTATCCCAATCAAATCAAAGTCAGCTCGGCGGGGCTGCATGCTACTGCAGGCAGGGCCGCTCACGCTTGGGCGCTTGCGGCCGCACGGGAACTCGGTATTTCTCTGGACGATCATCGCTCCCAGCAGCTCACTGCGGAGATGGTCGATCAAGCCGATGCAATTTTTGCCATGGACTACCAGAACCAGGTTGAACTCCTCGCGCAATATCCGCGAAGCCAAAGAGAAAATATTTATGCTTCGCGCCTACGAAGGCGCCCCTGTTCGCCGAGCGGAAATACGAGATCCTTACTACGGGGACCTTGAACAGACTCGAGAGTGTTATCGACTTCTTCAAAATTGCATTCAAAATGTCGCATCCGGTGTTCTGCGAAGTCTGGCATCGGAACCGCCGCTGTCGCCGGCAGATTCGGCAAACGTCAACGAGAACCTGAATTTCTCGACACGTCACATGCTTGTCACGCCTTTCGGTGCAGCTCCGGAAATCCTGGCGCCGTTGTGGAAAGTGAAAATAATCACCGACTCTGAGTTGCGGAGCATCCGGCATTCTTTGCGGCGCGACTTGCTTTCGAGTGACGACGCGGCAGAGGACTAAAGGAAACGGGGAAATCGATGGGCAAGCTGATTCCGACATTACGAGGAGCTGCGGAAGTCCTGCTGGGGAAAAAGACTGCCGGCCGCTACCTCACTGTGTTTCCCGACGATGTCTTTCTGGTTTCTTATCCGCGGTCGGGGAACACCTGGGCGCGGTTTCTAATCGGCAATCTTGTCCACCAGGATGACGCGGTCACTTTCAAGAACGTCGAATCGAGGATTCCCGAAATTTATTTGTTCCCTGACCGCGTGTTGCGGCGGCTTCCTCGTCCGCGCATGTTGAAGAGCCATGAGTCCTTCGATCCGCGCTATAAGCGGATTATCTATATCGTGCGCGATCCTCGCGACGTTGCGGTCTCTTACTACCACTACGCCATCAAGCTAAAGTGGATCGATCAAGGCTACCCCATGGAAGAATTCGTCCCCCGCTTCGTGTCCGCGGAGTTCGACATACGTGCCAAGTGGGCGGCGTCGTGGAGCGACCACGTCATGAGTTGGGTCTCCATGCGAAACGAGAGCGATGATTTCCTGCTGCTGCGCTATGAGGATATGATCCAGAACACGGAACAGGAACTGTCGCGTGTAGCCGCTTTCCTGAAGCTGCCACTGACGGCCGAGCGCCTGACCCGGGCGGTCCAGTTGAGTTCTGCTGACCACATGCGCGACCTGGAGAAAAAAGAGGGACACGCGTGGAAACTTACGCAAAAAACCCGCCAGGACAAGCCCTTTGTAAGAGCCGCCAGTTCTGGAAACTGGCAACAGGCGTTGCCCGCTGGATCGGTCGCGTTGATCGAGTCCGCATGGGCGCCCGCAATGCAATCGTTGGGCTACATTCTTTCGAGCGACCTTAACGCCAACCAGAACGCGTCCACGCTAACCTCGCCCCTGTGAAATCCAAAGTGCACGCCGACTGGTCGAATGAAACGCAGCCTTGAAAAAATACAGTTGGCGATCGGGCAGGTCGCGCATTATTGTCCAATGCAGGATGACTGGAGTGAGGTTCGTTGCTGATGACCGCTCTTCCCAAGCCTGAGGACGCGCCGGTAGCAGCCCCCTCCATGCTGGTGACCGCTCATCGCGGCGGCGTGGAAGTCATCGAGCGCTGGGCGGATGAGTGGCGCGACTTATGCAATGAGGCGGCCGACGATCAGCCTTTTTATCGGCCCGAGTGGATCGCCGCACATATTCGTGCCTTTACTCCGAAAGCGAAAGTCATTCTGCTCACCGTCACTTCCGATTCGAAGTTGCTGTTCGTCCTTCCCTTGCTGCAGGAGCGGTCGCTCTTCAGCGGTGTCCCTGTGCGCAAGCTGCGAGCGCCCGTCAACAGTCATTCCTGTCGCTTCGACGCGCTGCGTCATTCGAGTTCTCCGGGCGACCTTGCAGTAAGTGCGGCATGGAATTACCTGCAGAACCTTCGCGGCTGGGATCTGCTCGAAATTCAGGACGTGCCCGACGGCGGAACCATTTCCCGCCTGGCGCTCTCCGCCCGGAAGAATAATTTTCATGCGGTTCAGGTTCCGAATCTCACCAATCCTTACGTACCAATCCCGCCAGACCCGGCGGACCTGAAAAAATTGCCCGTGAATGCGCGGCTGCGTGGAAAGCTGCGATCGATTCGCCGCGAAGTCGAAAGCCACGGAGGATTAAAGTTTCTGCGCGTCGAAAATGCGGATCAGTCTGTTCTGGATCGGTTCTACGACCTGGAAGCTGCCGGGTGGAAGGGCAGGGAAGGCAGCGCCATCGCCTGCAGTCCGAATATTCGGCAGTTCTACGACGAAATTTCCAGGAGCGCGGAACGGTATGGATATTTATGCATGTACACCCTGGAATTCAATGGAGAGCTGTTGGCTGCGCATCTCGGTCTATCGCATAAGGGCCGCTACTTCTCTCCCAAGGTTGCTTACAATGAAAAATTACCGCAATACGCCGGTGGGCACCTCATCGTGAGCGAGATTCTGCAGGATTGCGCCGCGCGCGGCATTTCCGAATACGATATTACCGGCGTCAGCGACGACTGGAAGATGAAATGGACCGCCGAAGCGCGGCCCAAATTCAACTATTATATTTTCCGTCCCGGACTAGGTGGCGTCTGGCCCACGCTCTCCGCTTTCGCGTCAGGCCGGCGCTGAAGAAACTTTTGCGAAGGGCGCGTCCTGCGCGCGAGGTTAAACCCGAAACACAATGAAACGGCCAGTTCTGATTCTCGGTTCTGTGCCGCGTATTACGGTTCCGATCGCGCGTTCTTTGCACGCACACGGCGTACCGGTCGAAGTCTCGTCTTTCTCGACCGTCGAAGCTCCGCCCTGGTCGCGGGCTGTCTCCGATTTCATCCGCATGCCGTCGCCTAGCCGAGAGTCCCGTGAAGTCAATCGACCTTCGACCGTCGAAGCTCTGACGCGGCTCATTTCCAACCGCGGCTATGACATGCTGATCCCGGCGAACGACACGGCATTGGCGTTCATTGCAGATCATGAAGAGGCGCTGCGTGGGTCTCTGTACCTCGCATGTCCACCTGCTAGAGTGGTCCAAAAAGTTCTCGACAAATCTCTAACGCTTGAAGCTGCCCGCCAAGCCGGCATTCGCACGCCATCGAGTTACCGCATCGCAAATGCCGCCGAATTAGAAGCACACTCCACCGATCTAAAATTTCCGTTAGTAGCAAAGCCCCTCGACAAAAGTGACGAGAGCACCTTCAAAGTACGTTATTACGAAAGCTATGAATCTCTTCATCAGGCACTGACCGCCGTGAATCGCGAGGCCCACGACCAGCTCCGCGGCCAACTCTTGCTACAGGAATTCGCTCAGGGGGAAGGCGTCGGGGTTGAGGTTCTTATGCATCACGCCGAACCGGTTGCGATCTTCCAGCACCGCCGCTTGAAGGAATTTCCTGCCAGCGGAGGGGTTGCCGCCGTGGCTGTTGCCGAGGAGCCGGAGTCGCTGCTCGTCGACCAGGCGCTTGCCTTGTTGCGTGCTTTAGAATGGGACGGCGTTGCCATGGTGGAATTCCGCTACGATCGCGCGCGACGCCAGAGTTCGTTGCTGGAAGTGAACGGCAGATATTGGGGGACTTTGGCGCTTGCCATTCACTCCGGTTTGGATTTTCCCTGGTACCTATGGCAGATCGCTCATGGCGAAAAGCCGGAAGTGCCTGTACGTTATTCGGTTGGAAGGCGCTGGCGCTGGAGCGCGGGCTACCTCAGCCGCTCGCATGATCTGGCGAAAGATTCGGTTGCGAATCTGTTTCGTCGCTCCGCAGGTATAAAGGAATCCGGTTTGAAGCAAGCCGGGCGTGCGGAATTTGGCCTGACAGAATTCGTTCCATCCTGGGCCGATCTCAGCGCAGCAGATGCCGTATGGGACAGCAACGATCCCATGCCGGCAGTCGGAGAACTATTGCGAACGCTAAAAGATTTGGCCGCGTCTGATGTTAAGGGGATCACGCGAAAGCTGTCGCCCGTGCGTTCCCGGCCGCATTCTTAGAGTGCCGAGCTTCTCCCGATGATTTTCTGCCGATGACTGCCTCCCGATGACTGCCGACAGCCTGAAGGTTCGAACCTACCGGAGCATCGACGAACTGGAAACCCTCCGTTCGAGTTGGCACGAGCTTCTGGCGAACTATCCGCTCGCCACCACATTCTGCACGCCGGAATGGCTGATTCCCTGGTGGCGCAGTTTCGGGGAAAATCAACAGTTGCTGGTCGCTGGTTTTTTTGATGAAGCATCGCGGCTGGTCGCGCTCGCGCCTTTATCGTTGACTCGAATTCGGGTCGCCCCAGCGGTTTCCTTGCGCCTGTTGCGCCTGATGGGCGATGGCAGCCACGACTCCGACAATCTCGACTTGCCGGTAATGGCGGGATTTGAAAGTAGATTCGCGGAGTCGCTTCTGCGCTTTTTGAAAGACCACCGCGCCCTATGGGATTTCTGCGAACTGAATACGATGCCTCCGCAGTCGCCCGGAGCCGTGGCCTTTCGCCAAGTGCTCGCTCAACGGAAATGGATCGTATTGGAAAACCATAGACCGGCGTCGGCCATTCCGCTGCCGGCCACGTGGGAAGAATACTTAAAGCAGCTATCCTCCAAGGAACGCGGCAAGATTGGCCTGCGAACTAGAAAACTGGAGAAAAAATATAAAGTTCGCATTCGCAAATGCAGCGAAAAAAGTGAGATGGAGCCTTTTCTGCAGGCGCTCTTCGACCTGCACGGAAAGCATTGGCAATTGCGAGGTTTGCCGGGAACTCTGCATTCCTCCGCGCGCCGCCAATTTTATGCGGAGCTCGCCGGGGAGTTGCTGGCGCGCAATCGGCTGGATTTCTGGGTGCTCGAACTCAACAAACAAATCGCGGCAGCGCAGTTTGGATTGCGGCATGGCTCTACCGTTTTTTCCCTTCAGGAGGGATTCGATCCCGATTATTCCGCCGATAGCGTTGGCTATGTTCTGCGCGGCCAGGTGTTAAAAAATCTCATTGCCGAGGGCATTCGGCGCTATGACTTTCTCGGCGGCGCCGACGAATCGAAGCTGCGCTGGGGCGCCGAGCCTGGACATTACAGGGATCTGCGCTTCGCGCGTCCCCGGAGCGTTGGAGGGGCATATCTCAAAACGCAGGATTATGCCAGGCAAACGAAATCGTGGTTGCGCCGCAATCTCCCGGAAAGCGTGTGGCAAATCTTGCATAAGGCAAATGTCGGAATGAAGGGAATCGACAAAAAGGCAGCTGCCGAAAAACCAGCCGAAAAACAGGATTGAAATAAACAGAACTAACCGAAACGGGATTGAGCGACTAGCGAGTTCGTTCGGTCACTCGAATGTGAGGTTCTACCAGCGCCAGTAAGGGGTCCTTCAACAACGGGCCGCAAGCCAGCAGCCCCGAAAGCAGCGGATCGCGGCGGTTGGCCATGAACTCGGTTTTCTCAAGTGTGCTCACGAAACCGCCCGCACTCTTTACCAAAGCCACACCGGCCACGACGTCCCATTCGTTCTTCGGCGTCAAAGTGAAAGTAACGTCCGCCAGTCCGGCCGATACCAGCGCAAGTTTGTACGCCACCGATCCCGTCGCTTTTACTTTGAACGGGCCATTCTCGAAAGCCTTCCACTCGCCGCGTTTCACTTCGCTGCGGCTGGCGAGGATGAGAGCTCCATCGAGCGAAGTCCGCTGGCTGCAACGGACTAGGTTCCCGTTGTACAGTACGCCGCTGTCGATAGCGCCCAGAAAAGTTTCCTCGCTGGCAGGATTGTAAATTCCTCCCGCCACGGGCACGCCGTTTTCGACAAAGCCAATGGAGACGCAAAACTCCGGCAGCCCTTTCACGAATTCGCGCGTGCCATCGAGCGGATCCACAATCCACACTCGCTCTCGCTCCAGGCGTGAAGGATTATCGACGGTTTCCTCCGAAAGCCAGCCTTCGCCGTCGCGCAATAAGTTCTGCCGTAGCAGCGCATCCACGGCGCGATCGGCTTCGGTTACCGGATCGTGCCCGATCTTGTATTCCGTTTCAATCGCACCCGGCGTAAAGCGTGAGAAGACGGCGCGAGTCGCCGTCATTGCCGCCGCGATGCGCTGCAAAATGTCAGAGTAGGAAGAATTCATTCTCACGGGTCGTCTTTGAAAAGAATCATGTCTGCGAAAAATCATGTCGACGATCTCAGCCCGCTGCCCTTGCCATCACACCCATAGCATCCGGGCCCCGGTAATTAATAACAACGCGCAGAGAATCCGCCGGAGCCATAGCATCGGCACTCGTGTAGACAAGTGCGAACCGATCAGCCCACCGGGAATGGAACCGATCAACAGCGACGCGACAAGTCCCGGATCCACATTGCCTAAGCGGAAGTGAAGCAAGCCCGTGACTCCGGTGAGCAGGACCGCATGAACAATGTCGGTGCCCACGTTTACCTTCGGCGGGAAACTGTAAAAGAGCAGCAGCAACATCATAATGATGCTGCCCGAGCCGACCGAAGTCATACCCACCAGAAAGCCGGCCACCAAACCGATGACCGCCATCCCCAGAAATCCTTTCGCGGTCGGAGGACGATTCGCAACCCGCTCTTCAATCTTTTTCTGCAACAGCAGTAGGATAGGAATCACAATGAGCAGCACGCCCACCGCGGTTTTGATAAAGCTATTCACTCCGTCGCCGTACAGATGACGGATGTGCATCAGCAACTTTACGCCGGCAATCGAGCCTGGAACGCTTCCGCAGGCCAGTGCGACCACAACCTTGCGACGCACCGTCCCTTTTTTCAGGTGCAGCAGGCTGGCGGGAATTTTTGTGAAGAAGTTGAACAGCGCATCAGAGCCCACGGCCATGATCGGCGGGACTTTCAATCCAAAAATCAAAACCGGCAGCAGCAGCACTCCACCGCCCACACCGGTCAGGCCGATGAGCACGCCCACCACAAAGCCCACCAGAATTTTGGCCGCCAACAGTGGCATAAGGATCCGCTTTTATTCTCCTGCGGGCTATTCTCCTGCCTGGTTTACTCCGATAAACCCCTCGCGCTGCAGATGCAAAATGATTTCCTGCGCGGCCTCTTCGGCAGAGAGATCTGCCGTATTAATCGTGACTTCCGCGTCCGTCGGGGCTTCGTAAGGGTCGGAGATGCCGGTGAATTCCTTCAAGATGCCGGCCCGGGCCTTGGCATACAGCCCCTTGCGATCGCGTTGTTCGCAAACTTCTACCGAGGTTGCAATGTGGACCAGAATGAATCCACCGTACGGTTCGATCAGCTGACGAACGTGCTTTCGCGTCGCGTCATACGGTGCAATGGGCGCGCAAATGGCGATCCCGCCATTTTTCGTAATTTCCGACGCAACATATCCAATGCGCCGAATGTTGATATCGCGATGCTCTTTCGAGAATCCCAGTTCTGACGAAAGGTTCTTGCGCACCAGATCTCCATCGAGCAAAGTCACCGGACGTCCGCCCACTTCCAGAAACTTGGTCATCAGCACGTTCGCAATCGTCGATTTGCCCGAACCGGACAATCCCGTGAAGAAGATCGTCACACCTTGCTTCGCTCGCGGCGGAAAGCTGCGCCGCAATTCCTGCACCACTTCCGGATACGTGAACCATGCCGGAATGTCTCGCCCCTCATTCAGCCGGTCGCGCAATTCGGTTCCGGAAATATTCAGAACCTTATCGCCCTTCTTTACTTCGTCGTCGGGAACGTAGCGGTCCTCATCCTCCAGATAGACCATCATGCTGAAGGGGACCATTGTCACGCCGATGTCTGCTTCATGTTTCTTGTAAACTTCCTGCGCCTCATAAGGCCCGTAAAACGGCTTGCCGTCGGTGTCTTTGCCCGGGCCAGCGTGGTCGCGGCCGACGATGAAATGAGTGCAGCCGTGATTCTTGCGAATCAACGCATGCCACATTGCCTCACGAGGACCGCCCATTCGCATTGCCAGCGGCAATAACGAAAGTTTTTGCGTTCCCTGCGGATACTTCGAACTTAACAACTGGTAGCAGCGCACGCGCGTGTAGTAATCCACGTCGCCCGGCTTGGTCATGCCGACCACGGGATGAATCAACAGATTCGCCTCGACTTGCTTCGCCGCGCGAAACGTCAGTTCTACGTGGGCGCGATGCATGGGATTCCTGGTCTGAAAGGCAACGACCCGCCGCCATCCCAGCCGCGCAAACTCGGTCCGCAACTCCGCCGGAGTAAAACGCAGCGTCCGAAAGTCGTAATGCGACGGCGCCTGCAAACCTTCCACACTTCCGCCTACGTACCACGGATTCGCCTTGTTCATCGTGTAGTCGGCGCCGGGGTGAGCTTTGCTGGTGCTGTTAAATACCGCCTTCGCTTCCGCGGCGCGATCGGGTTGCCACACATCTTCCACGTGCAGCACGGCCAGCATCACACCTTCAGCGTCGCGCAATGCAACTTTGCTGCTACCCGGCGTAAGTTTCCTTGCAAATTCTTCGCTTACATCGAGCGTGATGGGCATGGGCCACAAAAGCCCGCTCGCCAATTGCATCTTGTCGCGCACGCCTTCGTAGTTGGCTTGGTTCATGAAGCCGCGAAGCGGAGAAAAACCGCCGCTCATCAGCAATTCGAGATCGCAAACCTGCCGCGCCGTGAGGTCCCACGACGGCCACTCCCGCGAGTGGGATTTCAATTCGCCAGCTTTTTCCGGCGAAACCATCAGGTTCACCAGTTCGCCGCCATGCGGCTCTATCAAATGACTAGTCGAAGCAGACAAGCGCGGAAACCTCCAGGGGTATAAGTTTAGGAATTGCGGCGTTCAACCCAGCGTGTCGCAGAATCGATAACATTCACTGCTAGCAAGTGCTGTGCCGCGCGGATTTGTTCATTGTACTGTAAATTGATAAGGATAGAGGCGAAAGTTCGTTTTTCGTGGGCCCGCCAGACCGGCAGTGCGCAAATTGTTGCGCAGCCGCGTCCATTATTTCCACCCCCGCCCACTACTTCGGGAGCAGCCGCACAGCGGTAATCAGGGCCTCAACGGTTTCGGCTAGCGCCGCCATTCATCTCAGGTAAACTGTCCATAGCCCTTTCATTCCAGCAAAATGATCAACGGCAAGCGCATCGCGGTCGTCATGCCCGCTTACAACGCGGAGAAAACTCTGCAAGTCACGGTCGGGGAGTTGCCCGAACTGGTGGACATTCGCATTCTGGTCGATGACCACAGTTCCGACCGCACCGTCGATCTGGCGCGCAGTTTCGGTTTGTATGTGTTTCAGCACGATCGAAATTACGGCTACGGGCGCAACCAGCAAACCTGCTATCGCGAAGCGTTGGCCGCGGGCGCCGACGTCATCATCATGCTTCATCCCGATTACCAATACACGCCTCTGCTGGTTACGGCCATGGCCAGCATGGTCGCTTACGACGTATACGATGTCGTGTTGGGATCGCGCATCATCGGGGGCCGCGCCTTGCTCGGCGGCATGCCGATTTACAAATACATAGCTAACCGATTCCTCACCGCCTTCGAAAATCTTTTTCTGGGCGTGAAGCTTTCCGAGTATCACACCGGTTACCGCGCCTTCAGCCGCAAAGTCCTTACTGAACTTCCGCTGCTGGAGAATTCCGACGATTTTGTTTTCGATAATCAGATGCTGGCGCAGTGCGTGCACTTCGGTTTTCGCATCGGCGAGGTATCCTGTCCCACAAAGTATTTCGAAGAGGCTTCGTCCATCAACTTTCGCCGCAGCGTGAAATATGGATTTGGTGTATTAGCGACGACTTTGCAGTTCGCCTTGCAAAGATTTGGTCTGGCTCATTTGCCGCGCTTCAGCGAGCAGGGGCGCAAACTGGAAACCGCGCGCGAACCTTACTATGCTGCCCGCTCAGAAACCGCTCGCCCTTAACATCTGGCTGAGAGTGCGGCGCTGTGTGGCGGGACCTTTCAGCTAGCATAACAACCATAAATGTCCGGCTCTCCACCGAATCCGCCTGCGGGTCTATTCGCAAACCGCGATTCTGCAGTCATAAATCTGGCCGTCCTGGCCGGACTCACCGTATTCGCCCTTCTGATCATGGGCTATCACCCCGGCCTCGAAGATGACGCGTTTTATCTGGCGGCCATTAAGAGAGACTTGAACCCGGCTTTGTTTCCGCACGATGCGGATTTTTTCCGCCTGCAGTTTCAGGCGACGATTTTCGATAAACTCATCGCGCTCTCGGTTCGACTCACACACTTGCCTTTGGCGTGGACCGTTCTTCTGTGGCAGGTCGCAGGCATCTTTCTCATCCTTCACGGCTGCTGGCGAATCAGCCGCCGCTGCTTTACTCGATCTGCGGCACAGTGGGCGGCTGTGACCACGGTCGCCGTCCTGCTCTCGCTTCCTCTGCCCGGAGTTGCCATACTGCTCGCCGATCAATATCTTCACCCGCGCACTCTGGCGACTGCCGCGATCCTTGCGGCTATCGTTGCCGTTATCGACCGGCGCATCTGGTGGGCGACAATTTTCCTTGCCGTCGCCTTCTCCATTCACGCCATCATGGCTTGCTTCGGAATTTCCTTTTGCGCTTTTCTGTTCTGGAACCTTCACGCTTCTAAGCCGCGGATTGCGCAAAGCACGCCGTTGGCAGTCGCAATCTTGTTCCCACTGGGATGGGTCTTTGAGCGTTCGTCCGATGCCTGGCGCCAGGCAGCCGCCACGCGCGGATTTTATTTCGTGATGCACTGGCATTGGTATGAATGGCTGGGAGTGTTCGCGCCTTTGATTTTGCTGTACGGTCTGAAAAAGTTTTTAGAACGGGACAAACTATCCGAAGACCATCGCACTGTGCTCCCATCTTTTGTTTCGAGCTTGATTTACTACGGCATATTCCAAACCGCTGTCGGACTGATCCTCATGCTTCCTTCCAGCCTGGAGCGGTTGCGGCCGTTCGAGCCCATGCGTTATCTGCATCTGCTTTATCTTTTATTTTTCCTGATTGTGGGTGGTCTCGTCGGCCGCTACGTATTACGCGCGCACATGTTTCGCTGGCTGCTGCTTTTTCTTCCCCTGAGCGCGTGCATGTTTTGGGCTCAACGCGAGATGTATCCGGCGTCTCCGCATCTGGAGTTGCCCGGAGTCGCCACGCAGAATCCCTGGCTTCAGACATTTGCCTGGATTCGGCAAAATACTCCAGTCGACAGTTTGTTTGCCCTTGATCCGCACTACATGACTTTGCCGGACGAGGATTACCACGGGTTCCGAGCGCTCGCCGAACGCAGCGCACTCGCCGATTATGAAAAAGATGGCGGCATGGCCGCTCGCGTACCGCGCCTCGCTCCGCGATGGCTCAATGAAGTGAATGCAGAGACTGGCTGGCAAAATTTTCGACGCGCGGATTTTCAGCGCCTCAAGAAAAACTTCGGCGTCACGTGGGTGATCGTATCGCGGTCCCGAGCGCAAGTCGCGAATGCGAATCTCGAGGCAGCGCTCGGCATGACGTGCCCTTATCAGAACGCTTCACTCGAAGTGTGCCGTTTATACTAGACGTGCGAGATTTAGCGCTCGCTCATGCCTACCGAAACCTCCTTTTCAGCTCGCCGCGTTCAACCTTATGTCTTAATGGCGCTCATCGCCCTGGCCGTAAGACTGGCTGTCATTCCGTTTCTCTACCACGACTGGATGGATCCGTTTGTGCTGGAGCATTGGGCCTTCGGAAGAATCGCGCGCTCCATCGTGTCCGGCCACGGCTTCGGAAGCCCCTTCGCCGACACGGGATTGTCCGCGCTTTTGCCTCCGGTCTATTCGTATTTGCTGGCGGGCATTTTTAAAATTTTCGGAATCGAAACGAAAGCCTCGGTAATCGCGGCACTCTCGCTGAATAGTTTGATTTCCGCCATCACCTGCATTCCGGTTTTTCTTTTGGCGCGGCAAGCTTTCGGCCTGCGCGTCGCCAAGTGGGCGGGCTGGGGATGGGCCTTTTCTCCTTATGGGATTTATTACGGAGCCGACTGGGCGTGGTCGACTTGCCTGGTCGCGCTCGAACTGTGCTGGCTGTTTCTGTTCGCGTGGCAATTGGAAAATTCGGCGCGCAAGCGGGACTGGATTCTTTTCGGTTTTCTGTGCGGAATTTCCGCGCTCACCGAACCCGTCGTAATGTCCGTTCTTCCTCTTCTCGGAATTTGGACTCTCTATCGTCGCTATCGGCTTGCACGGCCATGGAGAGCTCAGATGTTCGCCGTAGCTTTGGCCGGAGCCGCAACGCTGACTCCGTGGATCGTGCGGAATTACATGCTCTTTCACCGCTTCATCCCGGTGCGCAGCGGCTACGGTTTGGAACTCTACATCGGCAACAACGGATATTCCGGGCATTGGGTGAACCGCGCGCTCCATCCCAACCACAGCGACGCGGAACTTTCCGAGTATGAGCGCGTGGGCGAAATCGCCTACATGGATCACAAACTTCAGCAGGCGAAAGAATACATACGCAGCCATCCCGGCTGGTTTGTGTGGATGACATTTCGCCGCATTGTTTATATGTGGACGGGATACTGGAGCTTCGATCGCGCATATTTGAAGGAGGAGCCGCTGGATCCGCCCAACATTTTTGTGGATACGACGATGTCGATCCTCGCGTTCTGGGGTTTGTGGCGCGTGTGGAAGCGTGACTCGTCGCTGGGGGTGCGCTTCGGCATCGTTCTCTTTTTCTTTCCGCTCACGTATTATTTCTCGCATCCGGAGACCTATTATTTTCGTCCCGTTGATCCCATCATCGTGGTGCTGGCGGCGATCGGCGTGGCTGGACGCTCTGAAAAGGCGGCGGGGTGAGTGTTAATCTCCGGCGGAGCTTGTCCGAACGGATCTCCCTTTGATTCGTATTTATGGGAGATCCCTCCCGCGGCTGAAGTGCGCCGCGCTTCGGGATGACTGCCTCGTAGGGCGATGAATTCCGACCGAGCGACTGCCGAAAAAGCGGCCGCATTGCAGCCGGCTGCAAGCGGGGTTTAACATCTAATCACTGGCGATGGCGAACGCAACTCTTTTACCGATCTCAACTCAGCGCCGCTTCACGATCGGGTTCAGCGAAATCCTGAACTTCGCCTATGACGCCTTCTGCAGCAACAAGCTTCAATTTATGCTCACGGCGCTGGCCATGGCCGTGGGCACCGCTTCCGTAATTCTGGTTAGCACGATTGGATTGACGGGCAAGCAGTACATTTTGCGCCAGCTTCAGTCCATTGGCACCAACATGATTTACGCCGACTACCAGGGCGGAGCGCAGCGCATCGACTCCACGCCCGACCCTATGACGGTGGAGGATGTGCAGGCGGTGCGGGAGCAGGTTCCGAGTGTCGTGGCGGCATCGCCGACCGTCGCGTTGGGGGACCGCATCAGCGTAGGCGCGGGAAAGCAGAGCGACATTCTTGTGCTCGGCGTCGATCCGGCGTATATGCGGGTGCGCAATCTGAAAGTTCTTGCCGGACGTTTTTTCGATTCCGAAGATTCCTCGGGCCGCAACAAAGTCGGAGTGATCACCGAAAAATTGGCGCAGAAACTTTTCGGCTCTGACCAGGCAGCGATTGGACAAGTCATCAAGCTGAGTGGAGGTCTTCCGTTCACGATTGTCGGGGTGTTCAAAGAGAGTGTGGACACGTTCGGGCAGTCGGATATTCAGGAAGAGACCATGCTGATCCCGTATACGGTCAGCCGATTTTTTACGCCCACGGCGGCGGTGTACCAGATTTATTTTTCCGTGGCCACTCCGCAGGATGTGATTCCGGCCACGAATGCGATCAAGCGCGTGCTGCAGTCGCGGCATCGTTCGGAGTCGGTCTACAGCGTGCAGAACCTGACTCAACTTCTTACCGTGGCGGGACGCATTGCCGATGCTCTTACGCTAATCCTCATGCTGGTGGCGTTTGTGACTCTGCTGGTGAGCGGCATCGGCATTATGAACATCATGCTGGCGACGGTGACTTCACGCATCCGCGAGATTGGCATTCGCAAAGCCATCGGCGCGACCAACCGCGAAATCCGCTTCCAGTTTCTGGCGGAAGCAATTCTAATTTCGTTTACCGGCGGCATCGCCGGCATTGTCGTCGGCCTGGCGATTCCTTACTCCGTGCGCTTCCTCACTGACTTCCGCATGCCCATCTCCGGTCTGTCGGCGATCATTGCCATCATCGTGTCGTCGATTGTGGGAATTATCTTTGGCACGGTTCCGGCTACCCGCGCCTCGCAACTTGATCCGGTGGAGAGCTTGCGCTACGAGTAGGGTGCAGTTAAGCCGGAGATCGCTTCGGCTTCGTTCTATCGAAAATCCCCACTTCTCGCGCAAAGGACGCGCGAGAAATGGGGCACCCGCCAGCCGCACCAGAACCTTTCATCTTCTTAGGTGGGACGCAGCCCATGGACGCAGCCCATGGACACGGCCCATGGACACCGCCTGAAAGGCGGCTACGCTCAACGCCCAATTGCACTCCCTGGTTTCCGTCCTGAAAAAAATGCAATCACTTCTTCTGAATTAGCTTGCGGACTGCCAGCTCGCGAAGACGGCTGGTGTGCTGGTGCAGGGCGGCCTTGAGTCTTTCAACGGCGGATTCAAGCTCTGCGGGATCCTTCGCTTCCACACATTTCAGGCACAGTTCGCGGATTCGATCTTCCAGGCGGCGGGAGGGCATGAAAGGCTGTCCTGGCTTTAGAGGCCATGGGATGTGCGGACCCTCGCCGAGCTTAGCAAGATGGGTGTAAGGAAAGTATAAAGATGGGATTTGGCGGCGGCTCTATATTTCATTTCTTCGACAGGCGGCGTGAAGTGAATCGCAGAGGCAGTCGTATTCCCGCCCCCCGACGAAATCGGCGAAGGATGGGACGCCCGTCTCCCTGGTGACCAAGTAGCACTAAAGACTTAGCCTGTTCCCTGTGCAAATGGAAAAGTGTCTTGAAGGGGACCGCTTTGCATTACAAGCGGGTACAGAATAGCCGAACCCATGGGTATGGGCGCATTCAATCGAGGTAAACGACGCCAGTCGAAATAGCCTCATAAACACTCATCAAACAAGCTCCCAAATCCTTCCCTTGATTAGCGAATGAGGGGGAAGTTGTTCGCGCGAGGCTCGCTGGCGCCGAAAGTTCCGGACAAGTTCCTGTTATGGAACCAAACTTACGTTTTCCCGAAAAGGTTACCAAAGTTGCACTGTGAGCAATTCTGCACAGCGCCACCAGAGGTAACCAATCCAATATGACTTATCAAGTCAGATATTGAAACTTTCTAACTGATGAATGTTCGCGTTCTTTTCCTAAGAGTAATTCAGGAGAAGAGTCAACTTAGTTGAGCCGAGAGGAAAACAAATGACGGTTATGTATAAGTACAAGAATCGCACGATCTGCTTCATAACATTCTTACTGCTTATAGTCGGAGCAGGCTGCAGCGACCCGGACACGCGACCCGGCGCAACCACCGGGGCTACCGCGCCTACAGTAACCTCGGCTACGCCTGCGGCAGGCGCTGGCGGAACATGTTCAAACACGATCGTCACCGCCACGTTTAGCGAAGCAATGAACCCGCCGACGATCGATGGGTCCACCTTCACCTTGACTGCATCGAGCGGCACTGTGCAGGGGGTTGTGACCTACGACGCGTCCAGTGACACGGCAATCTTTACGCCCAACAGCGCCCTTGCCCTGAGCACGGTATATACGGCGACGATTACTACTGGCGCCCATGATATGTACGGCAATTCATTGGCTAGTAATTTTGTGTGGACCTTCACCACCGGCGCTGCAGCGTGCCTACCACCGCCTCCGCCAGTTTCGGTAAGCCCGCCGAACGTTTCCGCAGGGATATGTCCTAACACGGTAATTGCTGCCACTTTCCCGCAGGCAATGGACCCGACCACAATAACTACGACAACATTTACTGTGACGCCGGGAGTAAGCGGGACAGTTACTCACGATTCAACCAACAAGATTTTCACCTTCACGCCTTCCGCCAGTCTGGGATTGAGCAAGGTTTATACAGTCACCATCACGACCGGCGCCAAAGATACTCTTGGCAACGCGCTGGCGAGTAACTATGTATGGAGCTTCACCACAGCGGCGGCGGCATGTTCGGCAGCGCCTCCGCCGACGGTGATTTCTGTCACTCCTCCTAACGGAGCGATCGGAGTATGCCTCAACGCGGTGATCACGGCCACGTTCAGCGAGGCGATGAAGCCTGCAAGCATTGACACAGCGACGTTCACTGTTGCGCCGGCAGTCACGGGAACGGTGACGTTGGACGGAACCGACAAAATTGCAGCCTTCACGCCGACCGCCAATCTTGCCGTCAACACTACATACACCGCGACCATCACGACCGGAGCCCAGGACGCAGCCGGCAACGCGCTCGCCGCCAACTATGTCTGGAGCTTCACCACTGCGGCGCAGGCATGCCAAGCGGCCGTGCCGTTGGCTTCGGCAGCGAACTTCGTTGTGTTGGCTGGTTCGACCGTTACCAATACCGGCCCGACCACCATCAGCCTTGGAGATCTAGGACTAAGTCCGGGGAGTGCAGTGACAGGATTCCCACCGGGCACACTAACTCCTCCGTCAGTTATGCATATCACTGACCCAACTGCGGCGCAGGCGCAACTCGACTTAACAACAGCTTATAACTACGCGGCGGGATTACCGAATGGCGCGGTTCTACCCGGAGATATGAGTGGCCTGACCTTCACTCCAGGACTGTACAAGACCTCGAGTACGGTCATGTTATCGGTGGGTAACGTCACGCTGGACGCGCAGGGGAATGCCAACGCAGTTTTCATTTTCCAAGTTGGATCCACGCTCACGACTTTGGGAAGTACTCAAGTGATTCTGGCGGGCGGCGCTCAGGCCAAGAACATTTTCTGGCAGGTGAGCAGTTCGGCCACGCTGGGTACGAATTCCATCTTCATGGGAACCATCATGTCGCTTCAGGCGGTCACGCTCGATACGGGCGCCTCGCTTACCGGCAGAGCATTGGCGCGCAATGCCGCGGTTACTTTGGACAGCAGTACCGTCACCGGCCCGTGAGTCTGTGCGGCTCTCGATAGCGAGAGCCGCGTTGAGTTGCTCAAATGAGCGGCTCACACCGGGCCGAGCTGGAAGCGGGAGTTACTTAAAACTTTTGGAGGAGTCTTTCGCATGTCGTCTCATTTAAAGCGTCATCCTGGTCGTGTATTAGCAATACTGCCGGCAACGATTGCTGTCCTGTATATGTTTAGCACCCTGGCCGCGGCGCAGGATCAACCCGCTCCCAAGTGGGAGGCTTTCGGCGGATATTCCTTCCTTTATCCAAACGCCTATTTTCACGCCATGCTGCCAGCAGGAGTGCTGCCGGTGGGGAGCCCGCTGGAATCGAATCCGCGGGGCGTGGGCGCCAGTCTCACCTATGATTTCAAGCCATGGTTCGGCCTGACGCTCGATGGCAGCACGGATTTTCACAGCGGCGAGAATGGACTGGCGATGCTGATTGACGACACTGCATTCTCCAACCTGTCGCTGGGTCCAAAGTTTACGCTTCGCAAAACTCACGTGGCTCCATTCCTTGAGGTGCTGGTGGGCGACCACCGGCTGGAGCCGGATGCCTTTCATGACATCAATAAATTAGGTTTTATGTTCGGCGGCGGCATTGATTTCAAAGTGCACCGGCACATAGCACTGCGCCTGCCCCAGGTGGATTATGTGATGTCCAGTTATCGCTATGGTCCCTCAGCCACGACGGAGCGCACCGAGCTGCAAGGCATTAGGGCGCAGGTAGGCATCGTGTTTACGTGGGGTGGGGAGCATGCCGTCACGTCGCCTCTGGCGGCCTGTTCGGTGCAACCGGCCGCGGTCTTTGCCGGCGAGTCTGTCACCGCGACGGCCGTGGGATCGAACTTCGATTCGAAGCGTACGGTTACATACAACTGGACCGGATCGGGAGTTAGGCCTGCGGAAAGCGGCGTTTCCACACGGGTTGCGACTGGCAACCTGGCTTCCGGTTCCTACCAGATCACTGCCAACCTGAGCGATGGCAGCCCGAACGGTGTTGCCTCCTGCATGGCCCAGTTCACGATCAAAGAACCGCATCCGCCTGTGATTGCATGTTCTTCTGATCCGGCGAGCATTTCCCCGGGAGGCACGGCGACAATTACGTCCGTCGCCAGCAGCCCGGATGGACGCAGAGTGACTTACAGCTATACCACCAACGCGGGAAACGTTACCGGGGATAGTTCCAGCGCTACTCTGGAGACTGCCGGCGCGTCGCCGGGAACAATTACGGTCACCTGCACCGCGACCGATGACCACCTGCAAGCGCTCACCGCTTCCTCCACGACGTCAGTGAACCTGCAAGCACCTCCGCCTCCGCCGCTGCCAGATGTCGTCGCCATCGAAAAGAGGCTGGCGATTCACAGCGTCTATTTTGCGACGGCGAAACCCCGGATTGAAGATCCGGACGCCGGCCTATTGGGCAGTCAGGAGAAAACCCTAACAGCGCTCGCCAGCGATTTCATCATCTACCTTCAAGTCAAGCCGGACGCCACCCTTACGCTGGAAGGTCACTCAGATCCTCGCGGGTCGGTGGAATACAATCAAGAACTCTCCCAGCGGCGCGTCGACCGGGTAAAAGGATTCCTGACGGCGTTAGGCGTTCCACTATCGAACATTAAGACCGAAGCCTTTGGCGAGCGAGAAAATCTGACCGACAAGCAGGTGAGAGCCGCCGTCGAACGCAACCCGGAACTGAGCCCGGAAGACCGGCAGAGAGTTCTCGACAATACGCAAACGATTATCCTGGCCAGCAACCGGCGGGTGGATATCACGCTAAGCAACGTGGGGCAAGCCTCACAAGACTCTGTGCGGGAGTTCCCCTTCAACGCGGCGGATTCGCTGACGCTTCTCAAGGAAAAAGCTAACCGGAAGATGACCGATCCCGACGCGCTTAAAAGGGCAAAGGCTAAGGCTCAGGCTCAACCGTAGAGGACGGGCCAGTCCCGTCTTCGCTTGGGCGGGAACTGGCGCTGCAACGGGAAGAGTCAACAAAAACAACGTCGATAAACAACGTCAACAAACAAAATCAACAAACAACGTCGGTAAAAACAACAAGGCCGGGCTGGTTGGCCCGGCTTTCCTTCTTTTGGAACTGGATGCCCGAATCTTGTTTTGAGGGGCGATCCAGCATGTCGATTTCGCTAAATCTATTTATGCGCCGCGAGGTCACCGCTCGCGAAGCTCCCTCTTACATCACCATGGCAAGGTTTTCGAGCTCGTGCATCAACACGGGCAGAGCGCAGCCCGCCATTTCGACGCGGCCGGCGGCGTCGAGCGCCGCTTTGGGCGAAACGCCATAGCCACGGCCCATCAGAAATACCTGGAGGAGTTCGGCGGCTTCGTAGGAGTCGATCATGCCGCCTTGCAGCAGATCGTTCCTGAGCGACGCCAGTTCGGTCATAGTGAATCGATCTTTATCGTTCATCGCCTTCTCGTTGATCACGTGACCGCCCCCCTTAATATCGCTATTCGCCTGATTGTTCATGGCCGTCATCACCTCCGACTCCGACCTAAATCCCCAGCTAACTTTCTTGCCGTATTAGACTCATCGGCACTTGTGGAAGTTGCATGCAATTCTTTTGCCGTAATTATGCAGCTTTTCCTGTAGCACTCCCAAAACCCCGCTGAATAGGTTTAACCCTTGTGAATAGCCAAAGTTGCGCGGAGCACGGGAGTGCAATGAACGTTTGCAGAGGTGTCTTTCGTACCGCGAAGTAATCGCAAAGCTGACACATTGTGTCGATTACTCGTACACGCGGGCAGGGCGCGTGACAAAATGGCGCAGTGAGTCCCGTTTTGATTCTGTTCTTTTGATTGCGGGACATGGTGGCGACGCACGACGGCGTTCGGCTCGTGGCTGTGGACGCGTCAGTGAGTGAAATGATTCGTGGGTGTTGAAAAAGTCCGTCAACCGAAGGTCTTTTCGGCTGCGAGTAAATGCCTGCCGAGTTTTTTCTCTCCGTTCGGCTAAGTGGTGGCGGGCAGAGCCGGTGTGGTCGGTTGGTTGTAGAGGAACCGCACGAGTCGCTTAATGTTCTGCGCAGCCGCCGCCAGGAAGAACTGCTCCCGCACAAACCGTAATCTCCGCAGACGGAGGCGACGCAGTCCGATCTGATTCTTAAGTTCCGCGAACAGGGCTTCCACCTTCTTTCTTTCCCGCTGTGCCTTTGCGAACTCGGGCGTGTTGGCGAACTCGCGTGCGCGTTGTCGGGCGGGTTCGTCCATGTGGATGGCAAGAAAACGAAACGCCCCGCTGGTGCATTGGGCTTTGAGCGCACACGCACCGCACCGTTTGCGAGTCCCGATGTAGGCATAGGTGCGGTTCCGCTGGTTGCGACCACCGTAGTTGAGTTGCTGCCCCGCAGGACAGCGATAGCTGTTGCTTTCGGGTTGATACGTGAACCGCTCGGGACCGTAGAACGGACTGTTCTTTCTGTGGATACTGTCGCGGGTTCGCATATAGGGAGTGATGCTCCGATCCGCCAACCAGTGCAGGAACTCCCCGTTCCCGTATGTCGTATCGGCCGCCACCGATTCCGGCTCTCGACCTTGCCACTGAGTGAAACGAGTGAGCATGTCCTGCGCGGCCACCGTTTCCTGACTCATCCGTGCCGCCGTCGCTTGTACTCCCACGATTACGCAACTGTGATTGTCGACCAGATAGTTGTCGTAGTACCCCAGCCGAGCCGGCGTGCCGCCCTTAGTGGCGTAAGTGGAATCGGGATCTGTGGTCGATACCTGATCCTGCTCGTGCACCGGTTCTTCCACCAGGTTCTGCTGTTCCAGTTCCACTAAGTACTGCCGCACCGTGTGACTGACCAGTGCAACATCCGCCAACTGCTCGCGCGGAATACGACTCTCCTTCGCCGCATTCGCCTCGATGAAACTGCCATCGACCGACAAGTGCTTGCCCTGCACCAATCCCACTTCCACACACTGGCGCACGATCTGCTCAAACAGTTCCTCGAACAGCTTCGATTCCTGAAACCGTCCGTGCCGGTTTTTCGAGAACGTGGAGTGATGCGGAATCTCCTGATCGAAGCCCAGACCGGTGAACCAGCGCCACGCCAGATGCATGCGCAGTTCCTCCACCAGTTTGCGTTCGCTGGTAATGCCGTACAAATACCCAATGAGCAGAATGCGCAACAGAAGCTCGGGATCGATGGAAGGACGGCCAGTATCGCTGTAACTCTCTCTCAGCTTTTCCCGCACAAAGGCAAAGCTGATGTGCTTTTCGATCAGCCGCAGCAGGTGGGTCTCAGGAACCTGATCTTCCAGGCGAAAGAAATAGAACAGCGCTTCAGAGCGGTCGTGTTGCCCCATCATGATCAGCAGGCCTCCCAAGATGGAAATCCAGCAAAGCATGTTCAGGTCTTACCATGCTTTCGCTAAATCGCACCCGCTAATCTCAGTGACTTTTTCAACACCCACATTCCATAACAATGTCGGCTCCCAGGCCCGAGTAAACTTTGGAGGCGCAAACCAACCAAAGGGCTCGGAGGAAAGGAGCCGAACATGCTGATTATAGGTTGTGACTATCATCCGGGCTTCCAGCAAATTGCGTTTTTGGACACAGAGACCGGGGAGTGCGGCGAACGGCGGCTGACTCACCGCGAAGAAGCTGAGCAGTTCTACCAGGACCTGAAGCAGCAAAATGCAGCCGTGCGGGTGGGGATGGAATCGAGCGGGCACGCACGATGGTTTGAGCGTTTGTTGCGTGACTTGCAGTTTGAGTTGTGGATCGGGGACGCGGCTGAGATTCGTACCAAGCGGGTACGCAAGCAGAAGACGGATCGTCAGGATGCACAGCTGTTGTTGCGGCTGATGATGGAAGACCGCTTTCCCCGGATCTGGGTGCCCGACGCAGCCAACCGGGACCTGCGGCAACTGCTGTGGCATCGGCATCGCCTGGTGCAGATGCGCACGCGGGTGATGAATCAGTTGCATGTGGTGGCACTCAACGAAGGCCTACGGCGCAAGAAAGCATTATGGCGGCCGGCGGGGCGCAAGGAACTGGAGTCGTTGAAACTGGCACCCTGGGCCAGTCGACGACGCCAAGACTTACTCGATTTACTGGATCAACTGACGCCGAAGATACAGGATCTGACGCGCCAACTGGAACAGGAAGTGGAGAGGCGTCCGGTGACGCGGCGGCTGATGACGCATCCCGGAGTAGGCCCGCTGACGGCACTGGCCTACGAATTGGTGATCGGGACGCCTGAACGTTTTCACTGCGGCAAACAGATTGCCAGCTATGTGGGACTGGTGCCCGAGGAAAAGTCCAGTGGCGATCGACGCCGGCTGGGGCACATCAGCAAGCAGGGCAACGTGCTGCTCCGGTTTCTGCTAGTGGAAGCGGCGCAGGTCACGGTGCGCAGTCATCCCGAGTGGCGCAGCACATTCTTCCACCTCGCCATGCGACGAGGGCGGAAGATCGCGAAGGTAGCCATGGCTCGCAAGCTGGCGGTGCATCTGTACTGGATGTGGCGTCAGGGGCTGGACTACGGCCAGTTGCACAAGCTCGGTTCGCACGCGGGAGAGCCCGGAAATCCCCATGGTGTGAAGTAAATCACCGACGTAATGATTGGGCATCCCGCTCCCTTCGAAAAGGGAGTTCGAAGAAGTAATCATGATCGCAGTTTGGGATCGAAGAGATGGCTGGGTCGGACTGAGTTCCTGACCCCAACGATTAGAAGCGAGCCCTAGGTTGGAAAGCGCAAACCACCCACTAGAGCGAAATGGCGCTCTTCCACGAGTGCATACAGAGGTGCGCGCGAAAATTGCTTGACACCGCCGACATTGTTAGAGATGGGGATTTTTCGTCAACGTACGACGCGCTTCACCCCGCAGTTCGTCGGTGGGACTTTCAGCTGTGACCCCCTCATTACGTCCGTAACAGAATCCGAGCTTCCGATTCGCAGTATCGTTAACTCAAAGTCTGTCACAGTGAGGTCTGCTATGGAATTCAACTCCGCGAGTGTGCGCCTGCTGCTTTGCTGCTGCCTCTGCCTGAGCGCGGTACCGGCATTTGCGAATGATTACTGCACCGGCAAGGGCTACATCGCCTTCGATGCCCCCGAAGGGTCTCCAGTCGCGACACCGGTACCCGACCCTCGGTCGCGTCATGTGCTCAGGGTATTCAGATTCAACAGCGAACGGGGCATCTACAAGGCAGGGGATTGGCCGATGAGGAGTTCCGGGGCCTCCACCATGTGGTGCAATGGTGACCACGTGGTGGTAGTTGGACCGTTGCCCGGGAAAACCGTAAGAGAGGAAATTGATATTGCAGAATCGCAGAATAGTGACGGGGTGCGCGCCGTGGCCAATGACGATGGGCCGTTTCTTAGTCAGGAGGGTGATCTGGGATATCCGAAAACCAACCCCGAGTTGATCGATCTAGACAGTTCCGATACTCAGCACAAATACCAGTTGGCAACGTCGTCTTCCTCGAAAGGTTGGGAGAGGACCGTGAAGGTAGAGCTTCTGCGGATCAACTTGACTCAAAAAGTGTCTCAGCGCGTCCTTTTGTTCGAGTGGCGATATGACGAATCCGGAGAGTGATCGCCTGGTTGGTTTAATTGACGCAACCAGATGGGATGAGAAGGCCGGTCTCCGACGGGATGCTGTACGCTCCCAAGTTATCGACGTGCTCAAAGCACAGATAAAAAGGAGACCGGCAATGAAGAAGGTTAGCACCGCAGCAGCGAAGCAGAGCAAGAATTTTTCGCAGCAGAAACTGACCATTGGATTGGATCTCGGAGACCGCAACAGTTGGTACTGCGTGAGTGGATGAAGCCGGCCAGATCCAGTTGGAGCAGCGGGTGCGGACGACAGCGAAAGCATTGCAAGAAGTCTTCGGCACGATGCCGCGCAGTCGCATCGCGCTGGAAATCGGGACGCATTCGCCCTGGATCAGTCGTATGCTGAGCGACTTGGGACACGAAGTGATCGTGGCGAATGCGCGCAAGGTGCGGCTGATCGGAGAGAGCCGCAAGAAAGACGATCGGCTGGATGCGCAGATGTTGGCACGGCTGGCCCGGATTGATCCGGAGTTGCTGTATCCGGTGAAGCACCGCAGCGCGCAGGCGCAAGCCGATCTGACGCTGATTCGGGCGCGTGCTGGATTGGTGCGGGCGCGTACGGGGCTGGTCAACAGCGCCCGCGGACTGGCTAAGAGTTATGGGGAGAGATTGCGCGGCTGCAACGTGCGCAACATGAATCCGGAGAAAGCGGAAAGCTTGAGTCCGGAACTGCAACGGGCACTGGAGCCGTTGCTGGCATGCATCGCAATCGGTGAGCCAGCGAATCTGCGAGTACAACGAACGCATCGAAGCGCTGGCGCAGCAGAGTTACCCGCAGGTGGCGCTGCTGAAGCAGATCAAAGGCGTAGGTACGCTGATCGCACTGACGTTACTTGCTGACGTTGGAAGATCCGCATCGTTTCCGCAAGAGTCGCGACGTGGGCTGTTATCTGGGACTGCAGCCGGGACGCAGAAATTCGGGCCAGAGCGAGCCGCAGATGCACATCAGCAAAGAAGGCGATCCGTATTACGCACGCTGCTGGTGCAAGGAGCGCAGCACATTCTGGGACCGTTCGGTGTGGACTGCGATTTGCGGCGCTGGGGACTCAAACTGGCCGAGCGGGGTGGAAGAAACGGAAAGAAGCGAGCCATCGTGGCGACCGCGAGAAAGCTGGCGGTGTTGCTGCATCATCTATGGGTGAGTGGAGAAGTGTACGAGCCGTTGCACAACAGCGGAATGACGGTTGCGGCCGCCGCGTAAAACAAAAAGCAAAACACAAAACAAAGTCAAAACCGTTCCAGGAGGAGAAAAGACAAAAGCCCAAGCCGAGTTCCGGTGACTGCGTTAATCGCCTGGCCCAGGTTCGACTCTACAAGAGCAGAACCACAGGGCGCCAAACAGATGGCAGCACCGGCTGAACCGAGAACGCCCAACGTGCACCGAGCGAAAACGAATCGCTCCTCGAGAGTGCGGATGGAAGCATGGCGACAGTGGCTACTCGGCAAAATGAAAGCTCTTCTTATGAAAAACAGGAACGAACCCACTTGACTCCGACCGGCCTTCTCATGGAAGGCGATTACACTCACAAACCCCCACCGTCCTGTCGGCTGTCCTGGAAGGGCGCCGGATGAAGGCTAAGGCGCGATCTGGTTATGGCTCGATCGTGGCTTCGTCGATCAACATGATTGGAATATCGTCTTTGACGGCGTAGACGCGATGACACTGCCCGCATCTCAGGCTTTCGGGATTCTGGCGATACTCGAGAGCCTGCTTACAGGCTGGACACACCAAGATTTCCAGCAGGCTTTTAGAAAGCATAACTTCGGCATTGTACGACACGGACGAGCGGTGCAATCTCACAAGGCTCTTCACCATGGAGACACAGAGGCACAGAGAAACGCGAAAACGGGGAAACAAGAAGGACCAGCGGAGGTAGCGAGTTCGAATTCCCCGCCGCGCGCGTCGGCGGTGTAAGATTTTAGAGCCGGAGGCTTGAAAGCGGACTCCGGAAGCCCAAATTCATGGCAGCAATTATTCTGGACGGGACGAAAATCGCGCAGCAGATACGCAGTGAAGTTGCGGCAGAAGTGTCGGCCATGACTGCCGCGGGAATGCGGCCGGGGCTGGCTGTGGTGCTGGTGGGCCATGACCCTGCGTCCGAAGTGTATGTGCGCGGCAAGGTGAAGGCCTGTGAAGAAGTAGGAGTGTATAGCGAAAAGCTTACTCCGCCGGAAACGGCCACGACGGAAGAGTTGCTGGCAGTGGTTGAGGAACTGAACCGGCGCGAGGAGATTGACGGAATTCTGGTGCAGTTGCCGTTGCCGCGACAGGTCGACGCGAAAAAAGTTTTGATGGCGGTGGATCCGGCGAAAGATGTGGACGGATTTCATCCCGTGAACGTGGGATTGCTTTCGACGCAACGGCCGGGGCTGGTGCCGTGCACACCCGCGGGAGTTTTGGAAATTCTAAAGCGCAGCGACATTGCGATTGCGGGGCGCGAGGCGGTGGTGGTGGGACGCAGCGACATTGTCGGAAAACCGGTTGCCATGCTGTTGCTGAACGCCAACGCCACGGTGACCGTGTGCCACTCGAAGACGCAGGATCTGCCCGGGGTTTGCCGGCGAGCCGATATTCTGGTGGCCGCGATTGGGCGCGCCGGAATGATTACGCGGGATTTTGTGAAGCCGGGCGCGACGGTGATTGACGTGGGAATGAATTCGGTGAGCGATCCGGCGGAATTTCAGCGCTTCTTTGCGGGCAATCTGAAAAGAGAAGAAAGCTTTCGCAAAAAAGGATCGATACTGATGGGCGACGTGCATCCGGAAGTTGCGGAGATTGCGGGTGCGCTGACGCCGGTGCCGGGCGGGGTGGGGCCGCTGACCATTGCGATGCTGATGTTCAACACGGTGAAGGCGGCAAAGCTTCGGCGGGGAAACCGTGTGCCGGAGTTGTCGCGCGTGTAGGGCGATTCATGGTTCGGATTTAAAGGCAATTACCGCCGAGATCGCAGAGCACGCCGAGAGATGCTTTTTTCCTTTTTGTTTTTTCCCTCTCATCTCTGCGTCCTTTGCTATCTCGGCGGTGAAATCTTTATTGTTCTCTGCGGAGAGTTCATGGTGAAGGTTGGGCTGACTGGCGGGATTGCCGCGGGCAAGTCTGGGGTCGGGGAGATGTTTGTGGCGCTGGGGGCGCGTCTGGTGCAGGCGGACCGGATTGCGCATTCGCTGATGCAGCCGGGGGAATCGGTTTATAACGAAGTGGTGCGGCACTTTGGCCGCGAGATTCTGAATCAGGATGGCAGCGTCAATCGCGGGAAGCTGGCTGAGGTTGCATTCGGTTCTGCCGGGGAAGGGACAGAGGTTGCTACGGGGAGCGCTCGGCCATCTCGGATCGACGAACTGAATCGCATTGTGCATCCGGCAGTTATTCGCAGCCAGGATGCGTGGATGGAGGAGATGGGGCGGCAAGACCCGCACGCGGTGGCAATGGTAGAGGCGGCATTGATCCTGGAGGCGGGGGCGGCGGACCATTTCGACCGGCTGATTGTTGTGACTTGCAGCGCGGAGCAGCGGGTGACACGCTTTGCCGCGCGGCAGAAGATCGATGTTGAGGCGGCGCGCAAGGAGGTAGCGCGGCGCATGTCCGCGCAATTGAGCGATGACGAGAAGATGAAGGCTGCGGATTATGTCATTGACAATTCGGGATCACTGGATGAGACGCGCGAGCGCGTGCGTGGCGTGTGGTTGGAACTGAAGGCCGGGGCTGATAAACCGACGCTGGAGGAGTGACCTTTTGGATTTTCTTTGAGGGAGATCCTTCGCTCCGCCTGAAGAACGGCTCCGCTCAGGATGACGCTATCCATTGGAAGATAGAACCACGGACGCGGAGCATTGTTAGAATCAATGCAGGGACCTTTTTAATTCCCGATACGTATCTGGTTTTGGATGGTTTGAAATTATGAAAGTTATGCGGCCTTTTGTTTTCGCGCTGGCTCTGGCTGGCGCGTTTTTCTATTTCACGACGTGGCGCTCGAACTCGCAGCCTGGAGAGTTGCATCCTTCGAGTTGGCTGAGCCATCCGGCGCAGGTGGAAATTACCGAGGCGGCGCCGAATGAAGGGCTGGACGGCGAAGAGCAGAATAATATTTCCGTCTACAAAAAGAATATTCCGTCGGTGGTGAACGTGACCTCGCGGGCCATGGCGTTCGACTTTTTCTACGGCCTGGTGCCGCAGGAGGGGCAAGGGTCGGGATTCGTGATCGACAAAGACGGGCACATTTTGACCAACTACCACGTGATTGCGGATGCGCGGCAGGTGGAAGTCACGATGCACAACCGCAAGAAATACAAGGCCACGGTGATCGGCACCGATCCGCCGCACGATCTGGCGGTGATTCAAATTAAAGCGCCGGATCTGATTCCGGCGGTGCTGGGCGATTCGCGCAATCTGCAGGTGGGGCAGAAGGTGTATGCGATTGGCAATCCGTTTGGCCTGGCGGGAACGATGACGCGCGGAATCGTGAGTTCGATTCGGCCGGTGCGCGAGCCGAATGGCGCCATGATCGACGAAGCCATTCAGACCGACGCGGCGATCAATCCCGGTAACTCCGGCGGGCCGCTGATGAACTGGCATGGAGAAGTGATTGGCATTAACACGATGATTCTCTCCAGCGTGGGGCAGAACGCGGGCATCGGCTTTGCGATTCCCATCAATGCCGCAAAGGCCGTGTTGAACGATCTGATGACGCTGGGGCGGGTGCGGCGGCCCGCGTTAGGGGTGCATACCATTCCGATCAGTCCGGAGCTCGCGGATGAAATCGGATTGCCCGTCGATTATGGATTGCTGATTGTGCAGGTGACTCCGGGCGGATCGGCCGATCAAGCGGGGCTGCGCGCCGGCACGGAGCGGGCTTACCTGGGAAATATGCCAATCATGCTCGGCGGCGACTTGATTGTGGCGATTGACAATCAAAAGGTGGAAGATGAACAGGATCTGGCGCAGATGATGAACAATCATCGAGCCGGGGATACGGTGAAGATTACGATTTATCGGAATAAGAAAAAGATGGATGTGAGCGTTGCATTGGGTGAGGCGCGGCAGCAGGTGTGAGGGCGCGGACCTCGGACCTTGGACCTCGGACCTCGGACCTCGGCCGTCGGGGACCTAAGCCCTTAGCACAACTTCTTTTCTTTGGCCGCCTTGAAAACTCTGGGTTTCACCGACGTCTGTCGGGCCTTTGACTGCTGTTCTTTCATCTGCAATTCTTTAGCTAGCGTGAGGCGCGAGGAGTTGTGCGCCGCGCCTCATTCTCTTGTTCTCTCCTTTATGAATGTGGATGAAATTCGACGGTATTGTTTGGCATTTCCTGAGACCACGGAGAAGCTGCAGTGGGTGGATGCGCTGTGCTTCAAAGTGAGGATGAAGATCTTTGCGGTGGTCGGCCTGGATCGGGCGCGGCTGACGTTTAAATGCACGGCGGAGACTTTTGCCGAGCTGATCGAGAGGGAGGACATTCGGCCAGCGCCGTATTTGGGACATCGCAATTGGGTCATGCTGGATCGGTTGGACGCGCTGCCTCAGGATGAATTAGAAGAATTGATCCGGCAGTCGTATGAAATGATCGTCTCGAAAACTGCGGCCAAGGGAAGAAAGAAAGCGAAGAAAGCGAAGAAAAAGAAGAAAGCGAAGAAAAAGAAGGGGCAAGGGAACAGGGGCTAGAAGTCGAGCGTTCGCTCTCCCGTATTTTCCTGTTGCGCCTTTTACGACTGGCTGAAAACCACCACCTCTGGCTTAGGCGGGCCAATCTGGCTGGATGGTGATGCTGAACCCCACGAAATTCCGCTCTCGTTAGTTGAAAACAAACGAATTGTTTGGATCTCGTTTTGTGAACTTTGGCATAGCAGTTGCCTTCTGTTCTAGCGAGTGAGTTTGTACGCCGAGATCCTTCCCTCCGCCTGAAGAACGGCTCGCGGGTCAGGATGACGCCGGTTGAGGATGGATGGATTCCGGCGGTGCGTGTCGCCAAGTTTGACGAGAGTAAGTTTATGAAAAATTACATGGGACGACTGGCAATTTTAGTTTTGGCTTTGTCGGCGACATTCTCGATGGGCGCGTTGGCGCAGACTACCGATGAGGGGCCAGCGCCTTCGGATCAACCCAGTGCGCCGATGGAGATTGGGCAGGCGCCGCCGGATGCGCAGGCTGGACCGAGCGAGACGCAGCCTGGATATGGTCAGCCCGGGGATGCTCAACCTTCTGACGCGCAGCCCACCGAGGCTCAGCCGGGTGGACCTTCGGGCGAAGCGCCTGCGCAAACCGATCAAGGCGTGGCACGCATCAGCCTGATTCATGGCGATGTATCCACCCAGCGGGGAGATTCTGGCGACTGGTCGGCGGCTACTTTGAATCAGCCGGCGATGACCGGCGATAAGGTTTCGACCGGGAATGACTCGCGCGTCGAGTTGCAACTCGATTTTGCCAACACTCTTCGTTTGGGTCCGAACTCGCAAGTCAATCTCGCCAATCTCACGAAAAGAAATATTCAGCTTCAGCTCGCGCAAGGGATCGCAACTTTCAGCGTTTCGAAGGACAGCGAATCCGAGCCTGAGATCGATACCCCGAACGTTTCAGTTCATCCGGCGCATCATGATGGCGTGTTCCGCATTGAAGTGCGGCCGGATGGCGACACGGTTGTGATCGTGCGGCAAGGCCAGGCGCAGATTGCGACGCCGCAGGGCAGCACCGAAGTGGATGCCGGGCAAATGGCTACCATCCGCGGGACGAGCGATTCCGCGCAATACAAGATTTCTCAGGCTCCCGATCGCGACGATTGGGATCGCTGGAACAGCGACCGCGATCATTTGATCCAGAACGCGAATTCCTACCGGCACACGAATCGCTACTACACCGGAGCGCAGGATCTGGATGCCTACGGCCGGTGGCAGAATGTGCCGGACTACGGCGATGTCTGGGTTCCGAATGAGCCGGATGGCTGGGTTCCGTATCGTGACGGCAACTGGACTTACGAGCCGTATTACGGCTGGACCTGGGTTGGCTATGAGCCCTGGGGATGGGCGCCGTATCACTACGGGCGCTGGTTTCCCTATGGGGGCGCGTGGGCCTGGTGGCCTGGACCCATCTATGGCGGCGGATTCTACCGTCCATTCTGGTCGCCGGCGTATGTGTCGTTCTTTGGCTGGGGCGCGGGCTTCGGGTTCGGATTTGGCTTTGGAGGATGGGGCGGATTCGGCTGGCTTCCGATTGGGCCGTGCGACTGGTTCCATCCATGGTGGGGCGGATATGGTGGACGCTTCGGCGTAGTTGGTTTCCGGGGCGGGTTCGACCGCTTTGGCGGCTTTGCGCCTTTGCATGGCGGCAACCGATTCTCGAATATCGCCAACATGCACGATGATCACGTGGGCCGGGCACTCTCGACCGTGAATGCGGGTCACTTCGGTGCGGGCCGGGTGACGGCCATGGGGGCGACACGGGCACAGTTGAGTGGAGCGCGCATGATGGCGGGGAATCTGCCCGTGGTTCCGTCTCGCGCCAGCTTGTCGGCGAGTGGACGTGCGGCAGCGCCTTCAACCATTCACAACGGCGGTTCGCAGAGTTTCTATGGATCGCATAACAACATGGCCCGTCCGGCTTCGTTCCAGCAGCAGACCGCAAGTCTGCGGCAATCGATGGCGGCGAACCATGTGGGAGCCGTTTCTGCCGGAGGGCGCACGAGCGCTGGGACTTCCAGCGGATTCCGTGGAGGCGCTGCTTTGGGCGCGACACAGAAGCCGAGTGCGGGCACGGTTGCGGGGCGGGAGGGCGAGTCAGCCAGCAGGAATGAGGGATCGCGTTCCTTTAGCGCGCCCAACAATAACTCGAACAACAGTGGCCGTTCGTCGGGTTATGGGAACTCGCAGCGGACCAGTGCGGGCTCTGCTTCCGAGCGAGGCAGTATGGGCTCCAACATGGGATCACGAAGCACGGGTTCGGAAAATATGGGATCGAGGAGTTCGGGAGCGAACAGCGGCGGATTCCGGCCGTTTACTCCGCCTTCGAGCAGCCAGGCGTCGCGCAGCGGGTCTTATAGCGGATCGAGTGCATCGGCGGCTCGCGGTGGAAACAGCAGCGGCAGCTACTGGAACCGGACGGCGCAGAACTCGAATTCGGCGGCCGGACGGAGCACCAGTTCCTATGGCGGCTATGGACGCGGGTCGACATCTTCGCGTCCGCAGTTGGATATGCGTCAGCCGATTGCACGGTCGCCCTCGGGTGGTTATGGCGGATACGGTGGGTATTCACGAGGAACGAGCCCGAGTTATGGCGGGTACGGTGGATATTCGCGCGGGACGAGTCCGAGTTACGGCGGTTCGCGCGGGGCCAGCCCGAGTTATGGCGGATCGCGCGGGATGAGTCCGGGCTATGGCGGCTACGGTGGGGGTTCGCGGGGAGCGAGTCCGAGTTATGGTCGCGCTCCGAGCGGCGGGGGACGCTACTCGGCGCCGAGCGGGCGTTCTTCCGGCGGGCATTACTCCGGTGGACACTCTTCCGGCGGACATTCTTCGGGTGGTGGACATTCGAGCGGTGGAGGGCACTCCAGCGGCGGACATTCCGGCGGTGGTGGCGGCCATGGCGGCGGACATCGCTAAAAAAGCTTGGAGACGGCAAGTCTCTGAGGGAAGCAGCAACTTTGATGTAAATCGAGTTGTTGTATCGGTGAAGTAACAGAGGCGGGAAGGGCGTGCTAACCAGCACGCCCTCTCTGTTTTAGGGAGCAGGGTTGGGGAAGCCTCTCTGAAAACACGGTAATGGTTAGCTTGCAAGCGGGCATTCGGTAGTGGGTCAGCTTGAATTATTGAATGTTCCAGGACGTCATCCTGAAGAGCCTATTTTTTGCCAGCGGGCCGAGGGATCTCCGGTGGCACACAGTGTCGTAGCGGGAGATCCTTCGCTCCGCCTGAACAACGGCTCCGCTCAGGATGACGCCATCGGCGAGCACGCCATCAGAATTTGAAACCGAGCCACTACCGGGTATTCCAATAAAGCGAGAATCAGCGTGTCGCAAAATGTGTCGTAAGATTTATCTCGTAAAATGAACCGCATTGAATTAACCACGTAAAAATCCCTTGGCTCGCCTCTCAGAATTAGACGATCTGGTTGTCGTGCTGGTACGTCCGCGCAATCCTTTGAATATTGGAGCTGCGGCTCGCGCCATGAGCAATTTTGGCGCGCATCGACTGCGCCTGGTGAATGCCTATGCTCCGGGTTTTCGCGAGGCGCGTTCGGCGGTTGGTGCGTCTGAGTTGCTCAATCAAGCCGAAGAATACAAAACTGTGGCCGAGGCGGTTGCGGACTGCGCGCTGGTGCTGGGAACGACGGCGGTGCGGAATAGGGTATTGCAGCAGCCGGTGCATCTTCTCAATGAAGAGGCCGGTAAAACGATTCGCCGGCAACTGCAGAGTGCGCGGGTTGCGGTTTTGTTTGGCTCGGAAAAAATCGGGCTCACGAATCGAGACTTCAGTCACTGTCACTGGTTGTTGAATATTCCAACCAGTCAGAAAAACATCTCCATGAATTTGGGGCAGGCTGTGGCAGTCTGCCTCTACGAGGTGGCGCGAATCGATGCGGAGCCGGCCGATCACGAGCCTTCAACGCCTCAGCCCCCAATTAGCGAGGACGAAAAGCCGGCGACGGCCGGCGCAACTGAGCAGATCACTGAGGGATTGCTCGAAGCTCTGCGCATGAGCGGATATGTAAAGCCGGGAACGGACGCGATGTTCGAAAAAAAAGCCCGTCGTTTAATTCTGCGCTTCAACCTGCAGGCTTACGATGCCAAGCTGCTGCTGGGGATGGTGCGGCAGATCGTATGGAAGTTGCGGCAGGCGGAGAAACGTTAACGGGTTACCGGCTCGGCGGAAGCCTGCGTTCCACTGCGCTTCAGGCGAAAAGTGAGGAGCCATGTGCTGGGGATTGGCTGTCCGTTAACCTGAGGCGCGGAGAACTGCCAGCGCTGCGCCGCAGCCACCGTGAGGCGAGCGAAGTACTGGCTCGGTCCGGCACTTTTCAATCTGGCGGCGGTAACCTTGCCGGTGGGATCGACCTCGACTCGTGCGACGATTTTAATGGTTCCGCTGATCGTGTTTCGCGCACTCTGGGAAATTTCGGGAAGGACCTGACGAACGACACCGCCCTGGCCGGGAATAGCATTGGCTGCAGGCACGCCAGGTTCGGGAACGGCCGGATTGGGTTTCGGGGGCGGGGCGGACTGCGCCTGCGACATGGGAGCAGTCTGCTGTGCTGCG
The DNA here is from genome assembly GCA_963801885.1 of uncultured Acidobacteriaceae bacterium. Classification (GTDB taxonomy): domain Bacteria; phylum Acidobacteriota; class Terriglobia; order Terriglobales; family Acidobacteriaceae; genus Sulfotelmatobacter. Next base: position 80,788 of record CAWDGL010000001.1, on the reverse strand, counting down.
GGATTTGCGGGCGCGGTTGCGCTTTTAGTGTGAGACCAAAATATGGCCGCTGCCACCAAGACCGCAATCACGAGCCCGATCGCCATGATGCGGCCGCGCTTCATCGGCTCGCGCGCGGGCGGCGGCGCTGGTGTCGTGGCGGGCACGGAACGTCCCGCAGGCTGCAATCGAGATTGGATCTCGGCGATGGAACATCGCCGCTTGGGGTCAAGGTGCAAACATTCGCGCGCGATACCGCGGAAAGGCTCCGGAACTGTGCCGGGAATGTCGCGGCCCTTGGACGATGCTTCTTCTTGCGACCGTTCCTCGACGAACGAGATGTTTTGGGTGAGAGCGGCGATCAAGGTAACTCCGACGGACCATACATCGCTCGCGGGCGAAACGATGCCGGCCGCGGTTTCGGGTGCATCGTAGACGTCGCGGCGCCTGCGCTCGGACTTCGTCTCGGCTGCTGGCGTGACTTGATCGGCTGAGAGCTTTAACTGATCGCCCACGGCCATGATGTTCGAAGGTTTGATGCGCCCATGTACGAATCCCTTGGCGTGCAGGTAGGAAAGCGCGTCGAGAACCGGAGGCAGCAGATCGGTGACTTCCGCGGGGGCGAGCGGGCGCTGGGGAAGAATCTGAGAGACATCTTCTTCCGCGTATTCCATCACTACATAAAGAACCGGCGTGTTGTCGAGGCGGGAACGGCCGGATTCATAAATTTGCATCAGGTGAGGGTGAGAAAGTGCGGCGGCCGATCGCCATTGCGCAAGCTGGCGGTCAGAGGTGCTCCCGGGAGCGATCAATTTAATCGCCGCCTTCGAAGAGGACTGGCCTGGCCGTTCGGTAAGAAAGACGAAGCTGTGTTCAGAACCACCTAGCCACTGGCGCAGCGGAAATTTTCCGTCGACGACCTGCCCTGCAAACGATTTCCAATCCTCAGGATTGCTCATGCCTTGCATCCGCGAACGAACATTCTATGCTATCCGCTAAAAAAGGTAACTGCGGGGAAGTCTCTATATTTTCGTGGGTGCGAGGACGTTTCTTGCGGTGGTGATTGTGAGTGCAGCCCATTTTTTGTGGGCGCGATGCATCTGTGCAGTTTTGTGCCTCTGGACAGGACTCTGCTGTAGGATAGCGAGTCTCAGGCAGCGCGGCTGGAGGTAGTGGCTCAGTTTCAATTTATTTTCCTACGAGAGGGCGTCATCCCGAAGGGCGGCGTATTTCAGCCGCGCGAGGGATCTCCCATAAATACGATCAGAGGGAGATCCCTTCGACTTCGCTCAGGGCAGGCTCTTCGCTCCGCCTGAAGAGCGGCTGCACTCGGGATGACGCCGAACCGTCGGCGAAAAATTCAGATTGAGCCAGCACCGATCGGAGGGCGAATTGGCTTTTCATTCGGAAAAATCGAAGGAGATTTATGCCAACACGCTGGGCGTGTTGATTGAGGCGAGCAGTTCTTCGTCGCGCGGGCCGGCGAACTTCGGCAAGTATCCAATCTTCATGGAACGCGGGCGCGGCTCGCGTATTTTCGATGTCGACGGTAACGAATACATCGACTGGATGATGGCGTTTGGAGCGCTGCCGTTGGGCCACGCACATCCCGAGGTCGTGGAAGCTATCACCGGAGCGGCGGCAACTGGCGCGCACTTTGCCACGGCGACGCCGATTGAGTTGGAAGTCGCGGAGATGCTGCAAAGCATGGTTCGTAACGCCGAGCGAGTGCGCTTTGCCAACACCGGCACCGAGGCGATGATGGCGGCGATTCGCCTGGCGCGCGGCGTGACCGGGCGGCCAAAGATTTTGAAATTTGAGGGACACTATCATGGGTGGCACGACGATTTAATGGTTAGCTCGAATGTTTTGCCGCCGAGCGCCCTGGGATTGCGCAGCGACCCGGTCAAGATTCCTGATAGCTCTGGGCTGAATCGCAGCGCGCTCGACGACACGATTGTCGTGCCCTGGAACGATCTGCCGGCGCTGCAGCGTACGGTTGAAAATCATCCGGGACAGATTGCGGCGATCATCACCGAAGGCGTGATGGCTAACATGGGCGTGATTCCTCCGGCGAAGGGATATCTGAAAGGGCTGGAAGACCTGGCCAGCGCCCACGATATTGTTTTTATTCTGGATGAGACTGTTACTGGATTTCGCATCGCTCCCGGAGGCTGTCAGGAATATTACAAGCTGTCTCCCGACCTGGTGACGTTCGGCAAGGCGTTGGGCTGCGGCCTGCCGGTGGCGGCCTTGGTGGGCCGCGCTCCAGTGATGGACGCATTGCAGTGGGGCGGTGTGCTGCACTATGGGACGCACAACGGCTCGCGCATTGGAATGTACGCGGCACGGGCCAACCTGCGCGTGCTGACGCGCGACAACAACGCCGCGTTCAGTCATACATGGCGCATTGCGGAGCGGCTGTGCGCGGGGTTACGGGACTTGTTCGAGAGAAAGGGAATTGCGGCGCTGGTGCAGAATGTGGGTCCGATGTTTCAGGTGATGTTTACCGAGCGGCCGGCGATCCGCGACTATCGGGAATTTTGCCGGTTCGTGGATCGAGCTGCGTTCCAGAAGTTTGTGTTGTCGCTGTTTCCGTTCGGCGTGTACGCATCCCCTTCGGCGTCGCTGCATTCGATTGTGACGATGGCGCATACGGAAGAGGACGTGGACTTCACGCTGGACGCTGTTGGGAAGGCGCTGGAAGAGTAAGCATCGCTTACGCTGCGACGCCCGACATTACGTCACTGAATTCCACCGGGGCTCCCTGAACTGGAATTGGCGAGCTGCCATTCGTCGGAAAAGCCCACAGTTGTCCTTCCCAATCGCCAAAATCAAATCGGCCGTCCTTCAAATCGTTATAGGTGTTGTACCACTGAATTTTGTCGGCGGCATAAACGGTCGCATTGGTGTGGATGGCAAGAGCGCCCATCAGGTATCGACCGTCAGCCTCGGTGCCTTCATTGCCGGGCTGGGTGTCGCCCGCGCCGCATGCGTAAACTACGATGTTTTGAACCTTGTTCTTGATGATTCCCCACTGATTCACATTTGTGTGCAGGACGTCTTCTTTGCCGAGCTCCAGGCCCATGCCGCCGGCATCCATGCAAACCTGTGCCTTTGTGTTTTCACCCGCATAGCCGTGACATAGGATAAAGAGCGTGTTGATTCTTCCCCAGCGGGCGAATGCATTGATCTGCATGAACGCAGAATGAAGTCCGGTTTTCTCGTCCGTGTTAATGATGCCCAGGCGAGGGCGATTGGGTACTCCACCTTGCAAGCGGCGGTCATGCAAAGCTATGTAGGTTGACATATCGTAGTCTCCGAAAAGAAATTAAAGGATCCGGGACGCGGACTAAATGCCCACGCGCAACCAAATTCGGGGGGAACCAGATTCCCACTGGCGGCGGTTGATGTCAAGATGATTTGCGACCACAGAGATGGCGACACTGGCGACCTGTTGCGGGCGACGAATGATTAGAGTTTGTCTTCCTGTCGATTGCAACTCGCTACCGCGAAAGCCTCGAATGGAATAAATTCTGATGAATGATTGGTATAGTGCCGAACTGGCCGCTGTTCCCTGATGCTGGTTCCTCCCGATGAAGACACCATCGACAAAAGTCGTTGAACGCGCAGGCCAGCTCCTATCGCTGGAGGGGAAGGTCGCGATTGTGACCGGAGCGGCTTCGGGGATTGGGCGTGGCATTGCGACTCGACTAGCAGAGATGGGAGCATTAGTTGCGCTGCTCGACGTTGACGACCTGAAAGGACGCGACAGTGCCGCAGAAATTGAGGCGGGCGGCGGCGCGGCGATTTTTTTGAACTGCGATGTGCGCAGTGCTGCCGAATGCCGGCGTGCGGTTGAGAAAGTGATTGGGCAGTCGGGAAAGATCGACATTCTTTGCAACTGCGCCGGGGTCGCGATTCGGAAGGATATTGTCGAACTGAGCGAGGACGAGTGGGACCTGGCGCTCGATGTGACGCTGAAAGGAATTTATCTCCTGTCGCGCGAAGTGGTGCCGCACATGATTCGCGGCGGCGGAGGCAGCATTGTCAACATCGGTTCGGGATGGTCCCTGAAGGGAGGGCCGCGGGCTGCTGCATATTGTGCGGCCAAGGGTGGAGTGGTGAATCTGACGCGCGCGATGGCCATTGATCATGGAAAAAATAATGTTCGCGTGAACTGTGTTTGCCCGGGAGATGTGGATACGCCCATGCTGCGTAGCGAGTGTGCGCAGCTGGGCGAAGACGTGCAGGCGTTTATGCGGGATGCGGCGAATCGTCCGCTGGGGCGCGTGGGCACGGCTGAGGATGTTGCGAATGCAGTGCTGTTCCTGGTGAGTCCGATGGCGAGTTGGATTACGGGCGCGGCGTTGGTGGTGGATGGCGGCGGGTTGGCGTGAACGGCCAGGGGGGCTAAAGCCCGTTTATTTTTTGGCGACTATCGGCACGGCTGAAGCCGTGCCCCGATACGAATCCCGGTTAGTGCAGCGGGACCTGCGTGGATGGCGACGGATTCGGGCAGAAGGCATCGATTGTGATTTTCGAAGTGCAAAGGCGCTGGTTGAAACTTATGGTTCGTATCAGGCTATGCCTTCAGGCATAGCGTAAATGCGCAGTTGATTGGTTGCGCCTTCAGGCGCTGCAACGCGAATGCGAGTTCACCGCAGCGGCTGAAGCCGGTAAACATTCAGCGGCACTTGCGGCATCGCTAAAGCGAAGCCCTGATACGAACCGAATGAGCTCTGATACGAATTGAAGGAGCCCTGATACGGATCAAAGGAGGCCAGCTACTCGCGAGGGAGCCGATACGAACCTCTAGGGAACCTATCTACCTCTTTGAAAGTTATTCTCCCCGGCGCTGGCGGGCGGCTTCGTAGAGCACGATGCTGCCGGCTACACCGGCGTTTAGCGATTCGACCTGAGAGGCGTGGGGAATGGCGATTAGTTCGTCGGCTTGTGCGAGAAGCGAGCGGGGCAAGCCGGAACCTTCGCTGCCGATGAAAATTGCCGCAGGCACGGTGAGATTTGCTTGATCAAGCGTGGTGCCTTTGTGGGAAGAGGTCGCGATGAGACGCACGCCCTGCTCACGAAGCTGGGCGGAAATCTTTTCTAACTCTGCGGCTTTCGCAATCACGACGGGAAGGCGGAAGATCGATCCCGCGGAGGCGCGAATTACTTTTGCGTTTAACGGGCTGACGGTGCCCTCGGCGAGAATCACGCCGGCGCTGCCAAAGGCTTCGGCCGAGCGCAGAATCGTCCCGAGATTGCCGGGATCCTGCAGGCCCGCGATGACGATGATCGGTCCCAGGTGGAGTCGTTCCAGAATATCTGCGGCCGAAAAATCTTTCAGCCGCACCAGCGCGGCTACTCCCTGCGGCGTTTCCGTGGGCACGATGTCGTCGAAGAGTTTGTCGGGAATCAGCACCGTGTCGACGTTGGCGCCGATCTGAGGAAGCAGGCGCTCGGCCAGGTTCTGCGCCGATTCTTTGAAGAGCACGGCTTGCAGGCGCAGGCCGCTGCGGATGGCCTCTTCCACGATGCGAAGACCTTCGATGGCGCAGTTGCCGTCTGGAGTGCGTTCCGCGTGGGCAAATGCCTGGCGCACTTCTTTGACCAGAGAATTGTGGCGGCCCTCAATGCGGCGGAGGCGGTGATGGACGCTGGGTGCGGATTCTGAAGTTCGAGTCATTGACACGGTCATTGGATGATACGCTGTCCTCTCATTTTGCGGCGTTTTGCCGTATTATGATAGGTTTCGCCCGTCCAAATAAATCCAGCTTGCAGTCAAAAAGAGAAGGAGCGCCGTGCGCGCCGAGATCGTAAAAATTAATAGCGAGAGTCCTGAATTGTCCCTGATTAAATACGCCGCGGACCAGATCCGTTCCGGCGAAGTACTGGGCATGCCCACCGATACGTTCTACGGCCTGGCGGCCGACCCGTTTAATTTGCGCGCGGTCGACCGCGTCTACGATATCAAGACGCGTTCGCGCCACAAGCCACTGTCGCTGCTCATCGAGAGCACCGACCAGGCGGAAGAACTGGCCAAGAAGCTGCCCGAGGAATTTTATGCGCTGGCGCGCAAGTTCTGGCCAGGACCGCTGACGATTATCGTAAAGGCTGGATCACGGCTGCCGCTGAAAGTTACGGCCAACACCGGGAACGTTGCGCTGCGCGTGCCCAACGCGAAGATTCCGCGCGCGGTGGTGGCGGCGGCGGCCATTCCGATTACCGCGACTTCGGCCAATCTTAGCGGCGCATCGGAATGCACTACGGCCGAGCAAGTCAGCGAACAACTCAAGGGGCGCATCAGTATTATTGTCGATGGAGGCGAATCGCCGCGCGAAGTCGCTTCTACCATTGTCGATCTGAGCGACGAAGCCGCGCGTTGGCGCATTATTCGCGAAGGCGCAATCCCAGCGGATGAGATTTCCAGCTTCTTCGCGCAAGGGTGAACGCGAAAAGATAAACGCCAGGGAGCGCCGCGCAGGATCGCCGAAAGATGAACGCCGACGAATGGCGGCCGAAGATGGCGGGCAAAGAATGACCGGTGAAGACGCCAACCAGCATGAGCAAAAACGCTGGTGGCCTCGGCTGCTGCTTCTGGCCGCCACAGTGGCAGTTTTGTTCATGGGGATCACGGCTATTCAAGTTGTGCGCACCGCTTCGCTCGAAGAAATTCATCCCGCGGACGCGATTGTGGTTTTCGGGGCGGCGGAATATTCTGGACGTCCCTCACCCGTGTTGCGAGCGCGGCTGGACCGGGCGCTGGATTTGTTTCAACGCGGAATCGCGCCCATCATCATTACGACCGGCGGGGCTGCGAGCGATCCGAGTTTCAGCGAGGGCGGAGTGGGGCGCGATTATCTGATGCGTCACGGCGTGCCTGAGAGTAGCCTGATTGCCGAGACGCAGGGCCGCGACACTTCCGAATCGGCCGTGCGCGTGGCGGTGATTATGCGGGCCAACGGCCTGCACAGTTGCGTGGCGGTGAGCGATGCGTACCACGTTTTTCGCATTCGCAAGTTGCTGCAGCACGAAGGGATTTCGCCCGTCTACGTCGCCCCGCGCTTCGAATCGCGGCCGCACAACCGATTGCAACGCGTGATCGCCGTGCTGCGCGAGGCGGCGAGTTATCTGGTCTGGAAGGTCAGCTAGGCCTGAGTGCTCCGTGGAAGGAGGTTCCGCAAATGCCTGAACTAAACGAAGATTTTGACTTCGACAGTGCTTCGGAGGAGGTTCGTCGAGCGTTTCGCGGTTCGCCCTCCAAGGAATTGCTGGAGCCACCAAGCAAGATGTACAAGTGGACGCAACATTCGTTCCTGGGGCGGCGAGGAATCACGCCGTGGTGGTCTTTGGTGGACGCTTTGGAGCTGAAAAATGGCGCTACGACACCTGGCTTGCGCACTCTGCAGGAGCGCGGAGTGAGACTGGGAGTTCACGAGCGCCATTTCGCCCGCGTCCGATCGGCAGTCACCAAAGAATGGAATACGATGCAGAAGCCTCTTTTTGTACAACTGCTGCAGCCGGTTTGGGGCTGGATCGGGCAAGCCTCAGGACAGCGGGCCAGCATGGACAACGTGAATGTGATTTTGATTGGTGGCAATTATCAGGCTTGGATTCCGAATCTGACCGAGCTCTACGTCAAACAGATTTCCGCTCTGCCGTATCTGCAACCTCGCTAGGTTACCAGCCATTCTGTTCCCGCAGCGCAGTGATGTGCGCTACGTGATGGCGTCCGTGCCATGCGTATAGCGCGAGCGTTTTCTCCAGCGTCATGGCGCCGAGTTCGGGGTGACGAAACGTGCGCTTCCAGTCTTCGGGAGTTAGAGACCGCAAGAGGCGCATCCAGCGATCGTGGAGCGAGTCGAGCATGGTCAATGAAACGTCGACGGGGGTCAACTTCGTGTCCGCGAGTTCAGCCCAGCGATCTTCTGCGTAGGGCTTTATGGTGGGGTCGTCTTCGGTAAGAGCCAGCTTGAAGCGAACGTAGGCGTTGAGATGGCTGTCAGGCACATGATGGACGACTTGGCGCACAGACCATCCGCCGGGGCGGTAGGGGGTGTCGAGTTGCGCCTCAGACAGTCCCTTAACGGCGGCGCGCAAGCGTGCCGGAGTGCTGGCGACGTCGTCGAGCGACGTTTGCTTTTGCTCTTCGGTGAGAGGACCGTCAAAATGGAATTTGCCGATGGGGTAGCGCAGGTCGGGCATCGAATCCTCCACCGCCGAGAGCGTTGCCTCAACGGATGATTGCCACTGATGTCGCGATGTTGAAACTGGCCTTAGCATATTAAGAAAGCTAAGGCGCAAAAGTCACCTGCTGGTACGGTTCGCCCTTGTGATGACGGCTGACTTCGATGGTCACTTTCCGGTCAAGTCGTTTCAGAAAATCGAGCAGCTTGTCTGTCGTGAAACGGCTGAAATGCCCGTTCATCAGGTGCGACACGTCAGGCTGTGCGATGCCAAGAACGTTGGCGATTTCGCGCTGTTTCAGCTTTTGCTCCTCAAGGATCTTGAAAACGTGGAATCCGATTTGCGCGCGCGCCAGAAGTTGATCGGCACCTTTTAGGTCCAAATCGGTGAAGATGTTTCCAGATCCCTCTTCGAACTCAATTTGTTTTCTTCGTTTCGTTCTCATGCGCCAATTCCTTTGCCTGCAGGTATCGCTTTTTGATTAGGTCAACTTCTCGCTTCGCCGTTGCAATACCTTTCTTTGATTTTTTCTGGAAGGCATGCAGAACATAAATCTGCCTATCGATCTGTAGCGCCAACACTACACGGTAGGCGTCCGATGCGTATCGTAAGGCAATCTCGACGATCCCACTGCCGACACCCTTGAACGGTTTGGCATCCTTAGGCATGCCAGGAACTGGATGAACTGAAGTTCGTCTCCTAACAATTTTCGCGCGCCCTCTGGAAAATCTCGAAGATTCCTTTTCGAGTCTCCGAGCCAGATCAGGGGCCGCATGGACGGCGCAGTCTTAAAATCCCAGGATGTCATTATGTCTCCCTCTTTTGAGTATCCGCAGTGTCCTCCGTTCTTTTGGGCGCTGCTTGCGGTTTCACAGCCCGGCTCGCGGGATGCGGCTTTGAGAGAGAAACATCTGACGCTTAAAACTAAAACGGCACTCGGAATCCCCTTCCAGCGAGATCCTCAGGCTGGAAGCATTCTGCTAAAATATAGCAAATTTACTATATTTGTCAAGACATCGCGGAATCAGGAAAGTTAACACTCTCCCTAGTAGCTAGCGCGAGTCAGCCCCATCCCCTCTGGCTTCGAATTTCGGTTCTCCGTGCCCCCAATTTGGTGCATCCAAGGTGAGTTCTAGGCTAAACTCTCTCAGCCGTTGAGTTTAGCGATTCGGTTTCGAACGCGGGTCACGCACCGGCTTCGGGACTTTCTGCGAGGGCACTATGGCGTCGGTTTGGTCGGGTCACTTAACGTTCGGACTTATCTCCATGCCTGTACGCCTTTTTTCAGGCGCGCGCAGCAGCGGTATTTCCTTCAACATGCTGCATCGCCCGGACAAGGTGCGGGTGAAGCAGCAATATATTTGTCCGCTGGAAAATGTCGTGGTCGATCGCAGTGAGATCGTGAAAGGCTACGAATTTCGCAAGGACGAATACATCGTCATCGAGCCGGAAGAAATTAAGAAGATCGAACCGCAGACCGCCAAGACCATGGAGATCCTTGAATTCGTGAAGGCAGGCGACGTCGATCCCGTGTATTTCGAGTCGTCGTATTACATGCTGCCGGAAGAAGCGGGACGCCGTCCCTACGCGCTGTTGACCAAGGCGCTGGAGGAAAGCGAATACGTGGCCATCGCCAAGATCACCATGCACAATCGCGAGTACACCGTGTTTTTGCGCCCGCATGAAGGCGGACTCATGCTGCATACGATGTATTACGCCGAGGAAGTAAAGAAGGTGGAAGGCTTCGGCGCGCCTGATGTGGAATTAAAAGATGCTGAAGTGAAAGTTGCTCATCAGCTGATTGAAGCGCTGGCGGACGAGTGGAATCCGGAAAAATATAAAGACACGTTCCAGGAAAATTTGAAGAAGCTGATCGAAGTGAAGCTGGAAGGTGGAGAAGTTGCTGCCGTCGAGAAGCCGAAAAAACTCGCCCCGGTGGTGGATTTGATGGCCGCGCTGAAGCAAAGCCTGGCGCAGATGGAAGGCAAGAAAAAACCTGCGGCCACGGCAAAGTCGGAAGAAGTTCCGGTGGCGGCCGCGGGCAAAGGACGACGGCGGCGGTGATGGCGGTCGGCGTTTGTGTGCTTGTCCTGAATTCGAGATACTTGTTTGGGACATCGGATCCCTTCGACTTCAGTCGCAGGGAGATCCTTCACTTCGCCCGAACTGCGGCTCCGTTCAGGAGGACGTCCGCATATTTCTCGCGCGAGTCATCTCGGAAATCTTCAACAGTTTCATCACGCGTAGATTCCTTCCACATCCAACTTGGGTGATTCCGCCAGCATCACAGGGTGTAGCCGACCGGTGAAGTGCGGTTCTACGTTTAAAGCCGACACCGTTGGCTAGCGCGGACGGCGCGCAATCGTTACAATAATCGCTTCTATTAGCAATCATTCGAAGCAGAACTTTTTCCCTCGGGGTGCCGATGAGTTTTCGACGTGTGGGCTGGGTGGCGGCGGTGGCGCTGGCAACCTGGCTCGAAATTTCCTGCGGTCAGGTCTATCGCCCGGTCGTGATTCCTGTCGCGGTCACTCCACCGAATCCGGCGAACTTTCATGAGGTCTTCGGCATCAGCGCCAATGTACCTTTCAGCCCGGGGACGGCGCTGCAGATCGACGTATCGGGAGACAGCGATATTGGGCAGGGCAATATGGGAGTCAATCCCACTCACGGTGCCATTCTGCCGAACAATTCCCGCGTGTTCGTGGCGAGCGCGGGCAGCATGTTCACCGGGGAGTCGGATGGCGTTACCGCGTTCTTTCCCGCGGCTGATAGTTCCACCGCGACCGGATTTGGCACGCCGACAATTTTTACCTATCCGAATATCGGTCCTACAAATCCCGGCACCGGCCAGCCTTATCTTTGCTCGTACCTTCCAGACTTTGTGGCCACCACGCAGAACAGCGCCGTGTTTGTCGCCAACTACGGGGTCGAAAACGGGCCCAATTGCAATTTCAGCAGCACCGACTCGGTGGCAATGCTCAACCCAGCGCAGGACTCGATCAGCAACATTGGATATCTCCCCCCAGCGTCGCACCCGGTCGCGATGGTGGAGACTCCGGACGCGATAAATCTTTACGTGCTCAACCAGGGCACCAACGTCGTGATGGATCTTTCTCCGATTGACTTGTCAACGTTGGCGAGCATTCCCGTGGGCGTCACGCCCGCGTGGGCGGCGGTGCGGCCGGATAGCCAGCGCGTCTATGTCGTGACCCAGGGCGACGGAAATCTTTATACGATCAACACCAATACGAACACATTGCTTACGGGATCTCCGCAATCGGTTGGAGGCGCGGGCGCAAACTTTGTGCTTTACGACAAGATCCTGAACCGGTTGTATGTGACCAATCCTACGGCGGGCATGGTCTACGTTTTCGACGCAACGACTGACCCGCCGACGCCGATGGCGACGTTGACCATACCCGCGCCGCCGATTGCTGCGCCAGTCTCTACAGTTTGTGCCAGTTCGAGCTGTGCTTACACCTCGGTGACGCCAGTGTCGGTCGCGGCTTTGCCCGACGGCACCAGGTTCTACGTTGCCAGTTATGTCACGGGCACGGCCAGTTCTTCAAGTTCCACCACTTGCCCGGATGCCAATGTGACCGCTTCGGCGGGGTGCATTATTCCCCAGTTAACGGTTTACGACAGCGGAACGTTTGCTGTGAAAACGACTATCTTTCCGCTGCTGCCGCCGGTGACGACGGGCTCGGGATCGACAGTATATCCATTTGCCTTGCCTGCGGTTTCATTTTGCGCAGGGGTGGTGCCTTACACTCCGGCGTCGGCTCGCTTTCGCATGTCGGCGGTCGCGTCGGTCGATAGCAGCCGCGTTTATGCCAGCATGTGCGACGGCGGGTCTGTTGCCGTCATCGCCACGAATACCAATACGATCGCTACCGGCGTGAATTCTACGGATGTATTAGTGAACGATCTGCTCGCTCCGTTCAGTGCGGGTCCTCCACAGCCCAATGGGGAGCCGTTGCCGCAGAGCCCCGTGTTTTTGTTTACCGGACAGTAAGAACGATTGTTAATTAAAGGTCTCGCTTGTGAGCGAAAGGCTTTAACCACAGAGGCCACAGTGGTGCACAGAGTAGCCATGAAGATTGCGGTGGTGGATCGGTTTGACTCTGAATCTCACCAGGCGTCATCCCGAAGAGCCCGCGTTTTTATCAGCGGGCCGAGGGATCTCCCGTGCCACAGAGCGTCGTAGCGGAGATCCTTCGCTCCGCCTGAAAAACGGCTACGCTCAGGATGACGCCATCGATGAGCGAAGACGCCATCAGAAATCCAAAATAAGCCAATGAAGATTGGTTACGCCTTGACGGGAACTTCTTCTCTTACTGACTCTCGCGCCGCGTAATGCGAATCTACGTACTCGTCGAGAATGCCGATGAATTCGGCTACGATGCGATCACCCTTCAATGTAGTGAATAGCCGGCCGTCGACGTAGACCGGGGCCTTCGGTTCTTCGAATGTGCCCGGCAGGGAGATGCCGATGTTGGCGTGCTTCGATTCGCCGGGACCGTTGACTACGCAGCCCATCACCGCCAGTTTCATTTCTTCAACGCCGATGTAGCGGCCTTTCCATGCGGGCATCTGCTCGCGCAGATAAGTCTGAATCTGCTCGGCCATTTCCTGGAAAAAAGTGCTGGTGGTGCGTCCGCAGCCGGGGCAGGCGGTGACTTGCGGCGTGAAGCTGCGGATGCCCATCGATTGCAGAATCTGTTGAGCTACGCGGACTTCCTCGGTGCGATCTCCGTTCGGCGCGGGAGTAAGCGAAACCCGAATGGTGTCGCCGATACCTTCCTGCAGCACTACGCCCATGGCAGCGGCTGACGCGACTACGCCTTTCGCGCCCATTCCCGCTTCGGTGAGTCCAAGATGCAACGGGTATTCACAACGCGCCGCCAGCGCTCGGTAGACGTCGATTAAATCCTGAACGCCGCTGACTTTCGCGCTGAGAATGATCTGATCGGGACGCAGGCCAAACTGCTCGGCGAGCTGTGCCGAGTTTAGAGCGCTCACGACCATTGCTTCCATGGTCACTTCGCGCGCATCCTTCGGTTCGTCGAGGCGGGAATTTTCGTCCATCATGCGAGTCAGCAGCACCTGGTCGAGCGAGCCCCAGTTCACGCCGATGCGCACCGGCTTCTGATATTTCACGGCGACTTCGATCATGGTGCGGAAATTGGAGTCGCCGGTTCGGCCGATGCTGGCGTTGCCGGGATTAATGCGGTACTTGGCCAAGTCGCGCGCGCATTCGGGATATTTGGTCAGCAGAACGTGGCCGTTGTAATGGAAGTCGCCGATGATGGGGACGCGAATGCCTTGCTTGTCGAGTTGCTCGACGATGTGGGGGACGGCCGCCGCGGCTTCGTCGTTGTTGACCGTCACGCGGACGAGTTCAGACCCTGCTCGCGCCAGTGCTGCGACTTGCTGCACGGTCGAGGGAATGTCGGCCGTATCGGTATTGGTCATCGACTGCACCACGATTGGTGCATCGGAGCCGACTCGCACACCTCCGACCAGGGCGGTGACGGTCTTTCTGCGTTGAATATTGGCCATATTGGAAGCTTTATTTTATCACGCGGGATTAGGGCGGGGGCGGATGGGACAGAGGCGTGGGAGATCCCTTCGACTTCTCGCCGTCGAAAATCCCCACTTCTCGCGCAAAGGACGCGCGAGAAATGGGGCACCCGAACTTTTCTTTCGCATTATTCGTGTATCTGCTAATCTGCGCTTTCCGTTCTGGGAGAGGAATGAACCGATGAAATCGCAGAAGGTGTTGTGTTCAACATTCGCGGTGCTGTTGTGTTTTAGTTTTTCGGTATCGGCGGCGGACAAGAAGTCGAAAGATATGAAATCGGAGGACGCGGCGAAGCCTTCTTATGAGCTGCCGCAGCCTGCGACCGAAAATCTGGATTTGACGATGTATCAGCGAATCCGGGACGAGGGACTTTTGCACTCGCACGTGATGGAATTCGCGTCGGCCTTGGCGGACGGAATCGGGCCGCGGCTGACGGGATCGCCGAACCTGAAGCGCGCCAACGAGTGGACGCGCGATCAGTTCGCCGCCATGGGATGCAGCAACTCGCATCTGGAGGATTGGGGCGAGTTTGGCATGGGCTGGCGGCAATTGAATACGTGGGTGCGCATGTCGGCGCCGGACACCGCCGTCTTTATTGCGCAGGCGCTGCCTTGGTCGCCGTCGAGCAAAGGGCCGATCAATGCACGGGCGATTTGGGTGAATGCGAAAGACGAAAAAGAACTGGAAAAATACAAAGGCAAGCTGGAAGGCAAGATTGTTTTCTTCGGCGAGATGCGCGACGTGAAGCCGGTCGATAAACCTTTGTTTGAACGGAGAGACGACGCGAATCTGAAAACGACTGCCGAATTTCCGGTACACGTCGGGGAGCAGGAAGATTTTTTTGCGACGTTCATCAAGCGGCTGGAATTTCGCGAGAAGGCGGGGCAGTTCTTTGCCGCCGAGCACGCGGCCGGGATTGTGGTTCCGAGCCGCGATGGGCGGAATAACGGCGGATCGGGCGGCACGATTTTTGATGATGGCGGATCGGGCATGGGATGGTTCACCTATCAGCGCGAGCATGCCGAAGCGCTTCCCATTGTTGTGATGGCGATTGAGAACTACGGCCGCGTGTACCGGTTGCTCAAGGCGAACGTTCCAGTGAGCGTGGAAATGGATGTGGAGACGGAGTTCACCGGCGATCATCAACACGGCTTTGACACGATCGCGGAGATTCCTGGCAGCGATCCGAAATTGAAGGATGAAGTAGTGATGGTCGGCGGACACCTGGATTCGTGGGCTTCCGCGACGGGTGCGACCGACAACGGAGCGGGAACTGTGGTCGCCATGGAAGTGATGCGCATTTTGAATGCGTTGCATGTGCAGCCGCGGCGCACAATTCGCGTGGGATTATGGACGGGAGAAGAACAAGGCGAGTTCGGTTCCTACGGATACGTGAAGCAGCATTTCGGATATGTCCCGCTCTCGACCGAGCCCGATCAAATAGAGCTGCCGGACTTCATGCGCAAGCCTGCGGGACCGGTGCAGTTGAAACCAGAGCAGGAGAAAATTTCAGGCTACTTCAATCTCGACAATGGCTCGGGAAAAGTTCGCGGCGTGTATTTGCAGGAGAACGCCGCGGTCGGCCCTATTTTTCAGCAATGGATCGCGCCCCTGCAAGATCTGGGCGTGAGCACGCTGACCATGAGGAATACGGGCGGGACGGATCACGAATCGTTCGACTCAGTCGGCGTGCCGGGATTTCAATTCATTCAAGACATGCTCGATTACGGATCGCGCACGCACCACTCCAACATGGATACGTACGAGCGATTGCAGTCCGATGATCTGGCGCAGGCGGCAGTGGTCGAGGCAATCTTCGTTTACAACACGGCCATGCGCGACCAGATGCTGCCGCGCAAACCGTTGCCGCATCCGGAACTCGAGGAGCAGCGCAAGGCTCCGCTGAAGAATGTGATGCCGGGAGCGGAAGCGGCGGCGGAGGAGATGAAGAAGCCGGGGAATTAACGGCTTCGAAGCGATTTGCGTACCGAAACCTTATTGGGGTAGCCTCGTCTAAAGCGATAAGCCCCGCTCCTGGAGTCTCCCATGGCTGCCATTCAGCTGACCATCAACAATGCTTCCTATGAAGTCGACGTTGCTCCCGACACGCCTTTATTGTGGGCGTTGCGCGACAAACTCAATTTGACGGGCACGAAGTATGGCTGCGGGATGGGGCTGTGCGGAGCGTGCACGGTTCATCTGGATGGCGAGGCCGTGCGCGCGTGCCAAACGCCGGTGTCGTCGGTGGGCGCGAAAAAAGTTACGACCATTGAGGGCTTGTCGCCGGACAACTCGCATCCGGTGCAGCGGGCATGGATCGCCGAGCAGGTGCCGCAGTGTGGATATTGCCAGCCCGGTCAGATTATGTCGGCGGCGGCGCTGCTCATGAAGACCCCCAAGCCTAGCGACGATCAGATCGAAGCCGCGATGGTGGGTAATTTGTGCCGCTGCGGAATGTATCAACGGATTCGACGCGCGATTCATCGCGCGAGTGTTTCTCAGGCACAAGCTAAACCACACGCTCAACCAGAAAGGCGAATTTCATCGAGCGGCGTCAGCGCCGGGACGGGAGCATAAACATGGGCATAAGCCGGCGACAGTTCGTAGTTGGAGGAGCCGTGGCGGGAGCGGGAGCGCTAGTGATCGGCTTCCGGCTGTCGGGAAATCCCGTGCGCGCGCAGGAATCCGCCGTGGGAGCGAAGAAGGCTGCGCCGAATCCGTTCGACGCTTATGTGCACGTGATGCCGGATGGTCACATCACTTTGATTGTGGCGAAGTCGGAGATGGGGCAGGGAATCAAGACCGGGCTGGCGATGATTCTCGCGGAAGAAGCGGAAGTCGATTTTAAGTCGGTGAGCGTGGAGCAGGCGGAGACGCGGCCGGATATTTATGCGCACATGGGAACGGGGGGAAGCGGCAGCACGCAGGAAAACTTTACTCCGTTGCGACAGGCAGGCGCGACAGTGCGAGCTTTGATGATTACGGCCGCGGCCGCGAGGTGGAATGTTCCGGCATCGGAATGCGAAGCGAAAAAAGGCAGGGTACTGCACGAGAAGACGGATCGCCGCGCGAGTTACGGAGAATTGATCGAAGCGGCGCGGAAACTGCCCTTGCCCGATCCGGAGAAAGTGGAACTGAAAGACGAAAATGATTTTGAGCTGATCGGGCATGCCACGCCTCGCGTGGATATTCCGTCGAAGGTGAATGGCAGCGCGAAATTTGGAATCGATGTACGCGTGCCGGAGATGGTGTTTGCGGTGGTGGCGCGCTGTCCGACCTTTGGAGGCAAGGCGGCGCACTTCGATGCAAGCAAGGCGAAAGCAATTCCGGGCGTGCGCGACGTTTTTGAAATTCCGGCGATGGGCGCGGATAAATTTTCTGCCGGAGGAATCGTGGTCGTAGCGGATTCCACATGGACGGCGATGAAAGGCCGCGACGCGCTTGCGATTACCTGGGATCACGGCGCAGCGGCGTCGGAATCGAGCGAGGCAATGGGCGACGCCCTCCGCGCGGCGGCTCAAAAATCGGGCGCGCGCTTACGCAATGACGGCGATGTGGATGCGGTGCTTTCCAATGGTGCGAAAAAAATTGAAGCGGTATATGAGATGCCGCTGCTGGCGCATGCCACGATGGAACCGATGAATATCACGGCCCACGTGCGCGGTAGCGATGCGGAAGTGTGGGCGCCGACGCAATCGCCGGACTGGGTGCAGGGCACGGTAGCTTCGGTGCTGGGACTGAAGCCCGACAAGGTGATTGTGCATACCATGCTGATGGGCGGCGGATTCGGGCGGCGTTATATGGCCGATTTTCCCGCGGAAGTGGCGCAGATTGCGAAGGTTGTCGGTAAACCGGTGCAGTTGGTGTGGACGCGCGAAGATGATATGACGCACGATTTCTACCGGCCGGCGACTTGCCATCGTGTGCGGGGCGCGGTGGATGCGCAGGGGCGGCCGGTGGCGTGGTTTCACACTTTGGCGTCCACGTCGATTCGCGGATATTGGGATCCGAAGGCCGACGCTGGCGAGGGCGAGTCCGGAGGGGCACGGCAATTGCCCTACGCCATTCCGAACGTGCGGCTGGAATTCAACGGAGTTCAGAGTGCAGTGCCGCGCGCCTGGTGGCGTTCGGTCGAGCATTCCTTCAATGGCTTTGTGGTGGAGAGTTTCATCGACGAATTGGCGGCGTCGGCTGGCCAGGATCCGCTGAAATTCCGTAGAAGTTTGCTGGTGAAACCGGCGAACTGGAAGCCGCGATTCGAAGAGGATCCCGATCCGGCTCGGCTTCTTGGAGTCTTGAACCTCGTGGCGGAAAAGTCAGGATGGGGGAATTCTCTGCCAAAGGGCAAGGCCAGAGGCATCGCTTGCTACCATTCGTTCGGAAGCTATTTTGGCGAAGTGGCCGAAGTTACGGTGAAGGGGAACGATTTCACGATTAATCGTATTGTTGCCGCAGTAGATTGCGGGCAGATTGTGAATCCGGAGTCGGTGCGCGCACAAACCGAGAGCGCGATTATTTATGGATTGAGCGCTGCGCTGAAGAATCAGATCACCATTAAGAACGGAGCGGTGGAGCAAACGAATTTCGATGGATACGATCCGGTCCGGATCAATGAAGCGCCGCTGATCGAAGTGCATTTACTAAAGAGCAAAGAAGATCCGGGAGGAATGGGTGAGCCTGCGTTGCCACTTGTGGCGCCCGCTGTGGCGAATGCGATTTTTGCGGCGTCAGGGCAGAGGTTGAGAAAGTTGCCGTTTCAGTTCAAGGCTTGAGACCGGTGGAACGGAAGCGCGACAGAAATAGTTTTGTGCCAGACTAAAGTCGCCCGAGATCGAGTCTGAAGTGCGCCAGGAATTAAAAAGCCGCCGATCTTTCGGCGGCTTCTTTATTGAGGAAACCTGATTCTACCGCGGAGCTTCTTCCAACAATCCCTGCTCCAGTTTTTCCTGACACTCGATGCAGTGGCGCGTCCAGGGCACGGCTTCCAGGCGCTTAGCATTGATTTCTTGTCCGCAATGAATGCATTCGCCGAAGCTGCCTTCGCGAATGCGCGCCAAAGCGGTATCGACCATCTGCAGAGTTTGCCGGTCGTTGTTGCTCTGACTAAAGAGGAATTCCTTGGTGTAGGAACTGGCGGCGCGATCGGCGATGTCCTGGGCCGTGTCTTCATCCGCGGAGCGGCCATCAGCCTGCGTGCGGTTCACCATGCGGCGCAATTCCACTTGCCGCACTTCTAAACGTTTTTTGAATGATTCCAGTTTCTTCTTATCCATATACTTCAGTCCAATCACTTCGACTCCTATTCATCTCGCTCGTTTTCAAACCCACTCGGTTGCTCCCGAACAAATCGTTCCGGAACAAATCGCTCATCAAACTCTGAGGACGCCTCATCGCAGAGGCGTCCATTGTCTTAAGGCCAAACGACGATGATAAGCGCCAAAATTAAGATGCGTCAACCGCCCCGAAGGCTGCAACATCTGTCAAAGCATCTTGTGCGCCCATGAGCCAACCTTTTGCGACGAGCGGCCTTCTAAAGCGCGGCGCTCGCCGCTGCTGGCGCCGGAAATCTCCGAAGGGTTTAACCCGGGATGTAGTTTCTCGTTGCGCGCCTGCAGGAAGAACTCATTTGCTGCAATCACGGGCGGGTCAATCGCCAGTGCGCGGACATCCTCCTGAACTTTAAATGCCTTAATGTTGGTGCCGCGATCATTCTGGCAAAGACTGTTTCTTGGGCCCGTTGGCGGTAACGCTGTCTTTGATTTTGTCGTACGTGGCCTGAGGAATTAATTTTTTCCTGAGCAAGTCTTCCTTGGAACGGAAGGGGCGCGCGTCGATAATAGTTTGAGCGTAATCGGGGCCGACACCGGGAAGTGCGGCCAGGTCTTTCTTGCTGGCGCTGTTCAGGTCGACGGGTTGTCCGTTGGCGGAAGGGGTGTTCCGCTTTTCGGCAGGAGTCATTTTATGAGTTTCAGAGGGATAGGAACTCTGGTTACCCGGCGGCGGCGCGGCTTGCTGATTCTGTTGAGCACAAATTACGGGAGCCAGCATGAGAAGAAATGAAAACGCGGCCGCGCGAGTGAAGCTCATTGAACCCTCCAAACTTAAGACGTTGAACCAAAGACGTTCAACCTAAGACGCTCCGAAATTACAGGACTAGGATGCGGTTCGAGGGTGGAATGTTTACGTTTTCCTACGGGGCAATGGTCCGCTATCTCGGCAATGGGTCTTTCATGCAGGCTAAGGCGTATCCCATGACCGCCATGGCTGCGGCGTTTTCGCGCAGCTCCGTAGGAACAATTTTGTCGAGCGTGTCGGCGGCGCTGTGGTGATAGTCGAAGTAAGTGCGGCCATCTTGCAGCAGGCCTAGCGCGGGCACGCCGGCCTCTGACATGGCTTCAATGTCCGCGCCGGGCGCATAGTTGGTGGGCATGGCAGCATTGGAGCCGAAGCTTTGCAGTATGTCGAGCACGGGATGCAGCAACTCTTGCGCGCGTGGAGTCATTTTGATTTCGAAGCCCAGAGGATGAGCTGCGCCGGAATCGCTTTCGATTGCCGCCACGTGATTCGGAAATTCAACAGAATGATCTTTGGTGTAGGCCCGGCTGCCGGAGCCGCCATTTTCTTCGTCCATCCATGCAATTACGCGTAGCGTGCGCCGGGGGCGCAGGTGCAACTCCTGTAATATCTCGGCGGTTTCCATTGCGACAACGACCCCGGCAGCATCGTCGATGGCTCCGGTGCCAAGGTCCCAGGAATCGAGGTGTCCGGAGACGACCACGATTTGCTCGGGATGTTCGCTGCCTTTTAGGTCTGCGATGACGTTGTAGCTGGTTGCGTCGGGGAGTTTCTGCGGAGTGAGAATGAGATGCATGCGAACTTTTCCCTGCGCGAAAAGAGACGCGATCAAGTCCGCATCTTCGGCGGTGACGGCGCCGGCTGGGATTCCCGCGGGAACGCTGAAGCCAGTGTGCGGCAAGCGGAAATCTGCGCTGCCAACGGTGCGCACTAACGCGGCCACTGCGCCCAGATTCGCCGCGGCTTTAGGGCCGCCTGTGCGATAGCGCACGGCTTCACCGTAAGCCATGAACGCCATGCCGCCCGCAGCTTTTTGCTTGTCGAACAATTCGTTGAAGAGGACGATCTTGCCCGCGACTTTATCGCGACCGAGAGCTTTGAGTTCGTCGAAATTGTTGACCACGACCACATCGGCAGTGAGGCCGTTGGCGGGGGTCGAAGTGCTTCCGCCCAGAGCAGTGAGAACAATTTTCTGCGTGGTTCCGGCGGCCTGGCCAGCGTATTCGGTGAGCTCCGCGGTTTCAGCGCCGCGGACCCAGTGTGGGACTTTTACTTCCTCAAGATGCACATCCAATCCAAGCTGGCGTAATTCTTCCGCAACGTAGTCGACTGCGGCTTTGGCCTGCAACGATCCGCTGGGGCGCGGTCCGATGTTGTCGGTTAAATGCGCAACCTGCCGGTAAGCGTAATCGTCGGTCAGCGCGGCGGCCTTGATGGCGGAGAGTTCTTCCAGCAATTGCGCGGGAAATTCCGCAGGTTCAGACGGTACGGCCTGCGGTCGAAGTGCAAACGGAAGTGCGGAAGAAAGATTCGCTGTTGGCTGTTTCTGGGCATGAGCCAAACCCACGAGAAAAACAATCGGCAGAAACACGGATTTCGCTGAAATAGAGCGGAAGGAAGACTGGACTGGGTTCATGGTCGCTGGCCAGTGTATCTGACGGCACGGTTGGAGTGAAACAACGATTAGCGTCCTTGTTCATCGGCGCAATCTTTACCGTTGCGTACTCATGGAAAAGTGCATCTTAAGGCGTCCATGATTGCTACAAGGAAACTGTGGTTTTTTGCGTCCATTCTTGTTGTCGGCATGTGTGGTTCGCCCAAACTCACTCTCGCGCAAGAGGCCGGTTTGCCGGATAGTGCGTCGCAGGTCGCGGTGCCTGCGAAACATTCCAACGATCCGGGAGCGGAACGGGTGGTGACCTGGCGCTCGGTTCCCAAGGACTTTCTCCACGACCAGAAAGTGATCTGGTTATTTCCCACGCAACTAGCCAAGGGTCACTATCTGTTGCCTACGCTCGCCATCGCAGGGGGAACGACTGGACTGCTTTACGCCGATCCGCACGTCATGCCTTATTTTCGCTCGCACGCGAGCAATCTCGACGACATTAACGATGTCTTCAATTCCTACATCACGACGGGCGAAGTACTGTCCGTGCCGGCGGCGTTGTTGATCGCTGGTTATACGCGGCATGACTCGTATCAGGTCAGCACAGCGCTACTGGCCGGAGAGGCCTATGCCGACAGCGCGGTCGTCGACCTGGTAATGAAAGCTGTGACGCGGCGCGAAAGGCCCAGCGACGTTCCGGCTGGGGCTCCATTCACGCACACCTTCTTTAAGGGCGGCCAGTCGCCGTTTAAGGGCAGTTCGTTTCCATCGGGGCATTCGGCTGCGGTTTTCTCGGTGGCCACAGTGGTGGCGAGCCGCTATCACAATCACCGCTGGGCGCCGTGGCTGGCCTACGGCTTTGCCACCGTAATCAGTTGCTCGCGAATCACAACTCTGGCTCATTTCCCCTCGGACGTGTTTCTGGGAGCGGCACTCGGCTATACCATCACCCGGTACGGAACGCTGGGCCAGCGCCCAGAGCCGGACGCTCTTAGGTGAAGCCGTTTCGTTGCATTGGCAATAAAAATGGCCCCATTGCTGGGGCCAAGTTCAAGAGGCTACGGATTTGGTGGGTGAAGTCAGGAAAGGCGATAACCATTCCGCCAGCCGGAACAGTTTAGGAAGTGACACGCAGAAAGATTGAAGGTCATGGTGCTTGAGTTTGCGGCCTCTTTGTTGCCTATGACAGAAGCATTTGCCGCGCCAAAACTTTCAGGCCTCGGGATTCCTCGAACAACGCAGATAAATAACTGACGATTAACGACTTAATTTGGACAGGCGGCAATCTGGATTTCGCGTGTGAAAATCGCGAGGAGATGGGAAGTGCAGAACAATGCACATTCGATGCAGTCCCATACCCGGAGCGAACAAAAACCAATCCCACTGCGGCCTGTGAGGCGCTCAGTGGGATTGGTTGGAAGAATTGATTGAGGTCTAGCTGTTACCGGTGACGGTGCGGAGCTTCCCCGGCAGAAAATGATAGGGAGGCCAGGGACCACTGATAGTCACTTCGCAGTTCTTCAACTGCTTTGCGGCTGTGGTGTAGCGGTTCTGATACTTTTCCACACTCTTGGCGTCGATCAGGTGGGCAATGTCGATCAACATGCCCTCGGGAGCGACTTTCTTACAGCTGACTTCTTCCTCGAGCGGATTGAAGAGCTTATGTACCTGGACCGAAAGAGCGCGGGCCTTGGTCTGACGCTCGCGTTCGCGGGAGGCCTTTACCTTCAGCTTGGAGAGGTAATCGCCGCCCACGGTGTCGGGTAATTCGATGTCGATCATGGCTTCGCGAAGGGAACCATCACGAACCACCAGTTTGATGTGCATTTCTGATTTTCCGCGCAGTTTGGCGACGCTGAGGCCAAAAGCCCGCCGGTTGACCCGGACGGCCTGGCGAAGCGCGTCATCGTTGTCGAAAATGGTGCCGAACTTAAACGGTAAGACGGTGGAATTACGGAAGCAGTTGCTGACCACGCGAGCGTGCTCAATCGCGGACTTCTGGTCAAGCTCACCGGCTGTGTGGTCGTATTCGCTGACGATCACGGCGAATTCACCACTGGGATAGCTCAAAACCGCTGCGCCGTTCACTCCTTGAACGCCCTCTAGCAGGAAGGGGCGGCGAGTGCGGGTTCCATTGGGTAGGGTTTGGTGCTCGGTAAGGCAGTACGCGTACCACGCCATAGTGAACTCTCCGAACCGGGATGGAGGCGAACCGGGCCGCCTCTCGTCGAGTTATTTGCCAAAGCTTTTGCTGCAGTGGTTGGAACGGGCGGTACCTGGGTGTTAACTATCCGGGAACACTTTGCATCCGCATTCCCTATTTGCATAATACTTTGTGCACCGAGGAAAATGCAACTTTTTCTTAGCGGGAGGCATCGAAAGCCGTTATTTTTCGTTGGCGCGAGGTTTCCGAGACTGCGCCATCCGTCATGCGCTAGTTCCTCTTGTGCCAATAACCGACGGCATCGCCCTGAAAGCCAACATTCAGGTCCCAGCCCGAAAAGCCGAGTGAGATTGACTCACTCGATTTCCCGCGGTCTTTCGGGCCATCGAAGACAAAGACTGTGCCGCCATATATGGCACCCGCCGCCCCCACCCTGCCCGTTCCCTCAAAATCATCCACATCCATCCATGCGCCCACAGGCATTTCTGTCCAACCGGTCGGGCGATTTATGCCTATGTTCACACCGGCGCCGCCTCCGGTGTACGTGTATGCGCAAGTGCGATCGGTCCGGGGATTTCTGATCTCGATACTGAGAACTTGCCCGGCGAGGGGCCCGATTCCTACACTTCCACCAATGAGAACCTTAAACTCAAACCGATCCGAGAGTGGACCGTCGTATCTGCCGGTGATGATTTCTGGGGGCAGCACGACCGGTGGCCGTTTGGGAACGAAGGAAGAATAGACATCAACCCTGCGATCATAAGCCAAGTGTCCCGAAGGCTCGGTTTCTCCCATGCTTTGCAAAATGGACGAATACCCACGGCTCTTCATGATGGGGTCGATGCGGGCATCGACATAATGTTTGACCGCATTGGCGCGATGAAGCCCCAAGTGGTAGTTGTTGGAATCAGTACCCCTGGGATCGGCGTAGCCAATCATCTGTAGTTGAAGAGTGATTCTGACCAGACGATAGGAGACACTGCTTATCATCGCGTCCAATACAGCCCGGTCATCGTCATCGAGTTGAGCGCTGCCAGTCGGAAAGAAAATAGTCGCTACCAGACCAGGTTTATTCCGCGTTCCAAATTTGTAAACCACACTTGAGTTTTGACCGTGTTGGTCAAACCAAGAGGCTCGTTCTCCTTCACCTGACATGGTTTTTCCCCTATATCTGCGCAGCGTTTATTTCGCAGCGGCTCGCGCCGTCCGCTCTTGCAGGGCGAGAAGAACCACGCGCAGCATCTCGTCCCACGGCGCGGGTTTGCCCGTCCAGATTTCGAATTGCCGCGCCGCCTGGTGGACGAACATCTCGATCCCGGGAATGATCTGGGCTCCTCGCTCCCGGGCAAGTTTCAGGAAGCGGGTTTCAGGCGGATCATAAATCATGTCAAAGACATAGCGTGCGTTGATCTCTTGTTCTTGCAGCGGCGATTCGCGCCCATTGCCCATTCCTACTGGCGTAGCATTGATGATCACATCGAAAGCCAATTTCTTCAGGTCGGCTCGCTTTATCATTCGCGCGTGCGCCTGGTGCGCTAGCTTCTTGGCAGGCGCGGGAGTGCGATTCAAGATGTAGACTTCCGACCCGCGTTCCTTGAGACCGAAGACTGCCGCACGGGCTGCACCCCCAGCTCCAATGACCAGAATGCGCGCTCCTTCCAGCGTATTCAAGCGCCGTTCCAAGGGCCGAACGATCCCGGCGGCATCAGTGTTAAAGCCATAGAGCTTGCCGTCCTGGGCCCTTACGACGGTGTTGCAGGCGCCGATTTTGGTGGTGTGCGCGTCGGTATTGTCGAGATGCGGCAGGATCGCTTCTTTGTACGGCATGGTGACGCTGATGCCGTGAATGGGAATCTCGCGCACGCAGGTGAGCAAGTCCTTTAACGTTTTGGCATGTAGCGCCAGGTAGACCGCGTTCACGTTTTCCCTGCGGAAAGCGGCATTCATGATGGCAGGAGAAAGCGAATGCGCGATGGGGTCGCCGACGACCGCGTAAACGCGCGTGGCCACGTCGACCTGTTCGATGCGGTAGACATTGCGCAATTCCTGCGCCGTGACCTGCCCAGGCGCAGTCTCCTCCCCGGCAACCGCCGAGGCGAAGGTGAATACGCTACCCGCCCGCACTCCTAAGACGCGGCTGATGATTCCCTGCTCCCCCATGCACATGCCGACTAGGGAATGTCGATCTCCCTCGCGCGCCAGAAACTTGATCATGGTCACGTTGTCGGCCAGCGTGGTTGCCGTGCTCACTACTTTGTAGAAGTCAGCCGGGTAGGCGAGCATCTTTTCCAGAGTTTCGTCCAGTTTCTTAGTGGCGCGAAAATCGTGGAACGAGAGAATCAGCGCGGCCCGGGTGCGCAATTTTTGCAATTGTTCGGGTTTGGTCTTGCTGGCTGTTTGGAGTTCGACGTCGACCAATTGGCAGCCAGCGGCCGCAGCCTTGCCTAGCAGGTCCAACTGGGAGGCGATCGATCCTCGAAACTTGCCCCCTGCGGCAACCCGGCGGCAAGTGGCAATTACGACCGTTCCGGGATGCGACTCCAGGAAACGTTTGATCTTCGGAAGCGCCAGGGCTGGCTTGGAAAGGTAGTCCAAACGAAACTCCAGAAAGGAGTTATCTCGGACCAGTTGTTCGGCCTTCTCGGCCATTTGGTTCGGGTCGGAGCCAGTGACGGCCACGCAGACTCGTGGCAATCGCAGGGGTAGCAATCGAGGTGCGTAAGGGGGAGCGGAGGTCATCGTTCCAGTTATGTCACCGGCATACGGCCTACACGGAATGACGGCGAATTATTACAGGGCCTTAATTACTTATGCAACAACGGATTGATAGTCCTGGAGAAAAAACTTCTGCTCCAGGGTGCCCAACACCCTCGTAACCTTGACCCACCCTATCCTGCTTGTTACCTTCCGGCTGAAGCCTTTTCTTTTCCGGCATTTAACTAGGGGGGACGCATGGCAGTCCTTACCCGGAGGTAACATGAAGAAAACAGGACTGTTCGTGTTGTTGCTCGCAACGGCGGCTTGGGCGCAAAGCGACTCGGATGCTGCTCCATTCGAGGCTCCTCAAGGAACTGCGCCGACCGCAACCAGCTTTCCGACCGAGCGCGTTCAAACTCCTACTTATTCCGACTTGTATTGCGCGGGATTCATCAGCAGGAAGATCCTGCCGGATTCCAACTACGTAGCGGGAGGATTAAACACGCCCACAACGACGAAATTCACTCGTGGCGACCTCATTTACCTTGAGGGCAACGGATACACCACGGGAGCGGAGTTCGAGATCGTGCGGGCTCTGCGCGACGTGAACGAATACGAAATGTTCCCCGGACAAAAGAAACTGCTGAAAGAAACCGGGCAGCCTTACGAGGAGATCGGTCGGGTGAAGATTGTTGACGGCCGCAACCGGACCGCGATCGGGCAGATCGAATATGCCTGCGATGGCGCCGACCCGGGCGATACCACGATTCCATTTGCGGAGAAGCAAGTGGTCACCTTCCATCCGTCGATCCGGTTCGATCGCTTTCTGCCCGCCAGCAATCGAGTGACGGGCCGCATCGTGATGGGAAGAGATTTCGATTCCATCTTGAGCACCGGGCAGAAACTTTACATCAACATCGGCTCCAACCAGGGCGTGAAGATCGGTGATTACTTCCGCGCCGTGCGCTCTTATCAAGCGGACTTGGCCGACCCGGTCGATTCGCTGTCATTCAAGGCCGCAATTGCCGAAGATGATCAGAAAAAGACTCCGTCCGTGGATCCGCACATGTTCACCAAGGGCAACGGCCCGGTGATTCACGTGCGCGATCTGCCGCGCAGAGCGGTGGGCGAGATCGTGATCATCGGCGTGACCGATACCACGGCGACCGGCATGGTGGTTTTCTCGCTGGAAGATATGCACGCCGGGGACAAAGTGGAACTGGATCAGGTTCAGTAGAACCTATTGCGAGTGGATTCGCCGGGAACGGGAAACCGTTCCCGGTTTTGTTTTGCGCTGAAAAAGCTCCAGTGCTGTGGTTCCGTGTTTTCAGAATTTGAAGTAAGCGCCGATCATCGGCTCTGCCGTCTGCATAAGGGCGCCGTTGGTGCCGTAGGCGTTGCTGATGTGGGGAGCCTTGTGAATATTTCCGCGGTACTGGAGACGTAAGCCAAAGTGCGGAACGAGACTCCAGTCGAGTCCGGCGCCGTAGACAAAGACTGGCTCGTTGGAGCTTGTGTTTTGGCTCTGCCCGCTCACGGGATCGGTGAGCATCAGACCGACGCCTGCTAGGCCGAATGGCCTGAGTTTTCCCGCATGGGCCGAGACCAGCCACTCGCCTGTGATTTCGTGTGCATTGGCGGAGACGGTGACAGGATGGATTCCAGGCAAGGACCCCGCCGGGGTCGTGCCGGTGTAGGTGTACACCTGGTTGGCGCGGTTGAAAGAGTAGGTGACTTCGTAGCCGACAAACGGATTGCTGATGTGGCGCAACTCGAGCATCCCTCCTGCGGCGTTCGATTGGGCCTGGTGTTCGAGTCCGCCGTTGTAATTGGTTGCGTTAGTAAACGCACCGTAAAGGGTCGCGGCAACGTCAGTTTGCGCGCGAGCCGGCGCGCTGGCCACGAGGGCGAGGCAGAATGATAAAGCTAGCCTCAGTGTTGAATTGAGTGGCACTCCCGCCTCCTCTTCCGTAGTTCATCAATGTCTGGCTCCCAATTTTAAACGAGGCAAAAAAGGGTTGCTTCACACATTGGAATGTGTAACAATCTACACATGCCTACCAATCTCGCGATTGATGACAAGCTGATTGAGGAAGCGCGCCGTTTGGGCGAACACAAAACCAAGAAGCAAGCGGTAACGACTGCACTTGAAGAATATGTCCAACGCCGTCGCCAACTGCGCATCCTTGCGGATTTCGGAACCGTTGATTTCGACCCCGCCTACGATTACAAGGCTGAGCGCCGCAGAAAGCGCATGTGATGGTTCTGGTCGATACACCGGTGTGGTCGCTTTCCTTGCGTCGTAGAGCCGTTGACCTGTCGGCGGATGAGCGGCACGTCACTCAGAGTCTTTATGAACTCGTGCAACAGGGCCGCGTCCGATTGCTGGGCTCCACGCGGCAGGAAGTACTTTCAGGAATTCGTGAGGAATCTGCGTTTCTGCGAATCCGCAATCACCTGCGCGACTTTCCCAATGTGGAGTTGGACGCCAGCGACTACGAGCAGGCGGCCCGAGCAAGTAACCAGTGCCGCCGCTCGGGGATCGCGGGGTCACCGGTTGACTTATTAATGTGCTCCGTGGCTCTCCGTCAGCGCTGGCAAATCTTTACGACGGACCACGACTTTGCCAACTACCGCAACGTGCTCAGCGTGCAATTATTCTCAGTTTTATAAGATGCGGCCCTAATCCCGCGCAGGCTTCTCTGCAAAAACTTCAGCGGTGAAGGCCTCAATGGTTGCGCCGTTCTTCCAGGCCTCCAGGGGTAGGCCTGCTTTGCGGCAGGTCTGTTCCAGGAACGTGATGCGGTCCCAGTTATGCTCGGCGGGAACCTGAGGTAAAAGCAGACCGCGCCGGCCGGCCATGCTGATCAGAAGGCCATGTCGTCCAACGTCGACGGCTTCGGGAAGAATTACCTGCGGAGGCGAAAGAATGCTGAGTTCGATTTCAAGACGTTGCGCCTCGGCCAGCGTGACCGGAGGGAAGCGAGCATCTTCGAAAGCCGCGGCCCGCGCGGTGTCTGCCACCGTACGATAGACGGAACTCACCGGCAAGACGAAACCGACGCAGCCTCGCAATTGACCATTTAAGTGAAGAGTAGTGAAGGCTCCGCGAGGTTCGGCAAGGTGAGCCGTAGGCGGATCCAGCGGAATCTCGCGGCCTTCGAGCGCGGCGAGAATCGAAGAGTGCGCGAGGCGAAGAAGAAGAGCGCGTTCCTCTGGCGAGAACTCAGTGGCAGAAAACTGGCGTCCGCTGGCGACAAGCGAGCTAGGTGGAGGTAGCGACATCGCGATCCGCCGGCGGCGGCACAGGTTTTCTGCGCCGGCTCAGGATGAAAGCACGGCGACGGCTCTTGACCACGCGCCGATCGATCTTGGACCAAAAAGCTACGAAGTAGTCGATGGCCGACACCAGCGAGACGAACACCATAAACCAGATCGCAACATAGGCGATCCAGTGAATGGGAAAAATGTAGTGGCTGTAGATCGCCACTTCTTTCCAGCGATGATCGAGAATCACCGCAACCACGGAAACGATCTGCACGACCATCTTGAATTTCCCCAGATCGCTGGCTTCGATGGTGAAGCCTTCCGATGCGGCGATGGAGCGCAGACCGCTCACGAGAAATTCTCGTCCGATCACGATCACCGCAATCCAGGCGGGCACGAGGCTGGGATTTAGTTGCACCAGCGTGATGAATGCCGCCGCGATAAGAAGCTTATCGGCCAACGGATCGAGCAAAATTCCCATGGTGGTAATTTGCCCGCGCTTACGGGCGAGATAGCCATCAATGCCGTCGGTCATGGACGCGGCGATGAAAATTGCCGAGGCGAGTAATTCCTTCTCGCCGTTCACGCTGCTGAAGCGGCCGCTGGAAAGGATCCACATCAGCAGAGGGATGCTGAAGATGCGAATCAGCGTGATGGAGTTGGGCAGGTTCACACTTCGCGGTGCCGGGGGCCAGCCGGAATCTGATTTTGATTATCCTCCTCGGGAAGAGGGAACGCAATGGAGGGAAGTGACACGTAAGGGCGGACGCATTGTCCGGCGGCGACGTGAAGAGAGCCCCCCGGACGAATGCGTCCGGGGCTGCGTGACTGAGGTTACGTGAGCTGTGGCGCTACTTTTTTTGTTTGGCGATGATTACGTCTTTGATTTTGTCGTAGGTGGACTGCGGGATGATCTTTTTCTGCACAAGCTCGTTCTTGGCGCGGTAGGGGCGGCCATCGATGATCTTTTGCGAATAGGCGTCGCCGATGCCGGGAAGCTGCTTGAGTTGATCTTTGGTGGCGGTGTTGATGTCGAGCTTGTCGGTAGCGGACGGCGCCATTTGAGCCGGCACAGCCATTGCTTCGGCCTTTGCGCCGGGCTCAGATGCGTATGTTGCGGTGAGCCCCGTGACCAGCGAAAGTGCGAAGACCAGCACCGCGATTTGTGCCGTTAATTTTCTCTCGATGAATTTCATTCATCCTCCTTGGAAGCCGGGTGCCCCATTTCTCGCGCGTCGTTTGCGCCGAGAAGTGGGGCGTCGATTCTTACGCGTAAATGCCGCGCTGGCGGATAGTGTACGCCACGCGGTCAATGGCCAGCATGTAAGCGGCGATGCGATTGTTGACGCGGTGAGTCTCGGCGTAGCGAACCACGTCTTCAAAAGACGACTTCATAATGGCGTCCAATTGTTCGTTGACCACGGATTCTTTCCAGAAATAGCCCTGGCGATCCTGCACCCACTCGAAATACGAAGTGGTCACGCCACCGGCGTTGGCCAGAATGTCGGGGATGACGAAGACTCCCTTGTCGGTGAGGATGTCGTCGGCAGCGGAGGTTGTCGGTCCGTTGGCGCCTTCGGCGAGGATGCGGCATTTCACGCGGTCGGCATTGCGGCTGGTGATGACGTTCTCGGTGGCGGCGGGAATAAGAATCTCACAGGCTTCGACGAGCAGATCGGCGGTCTCGGCTTTTTCTGCGCCGGGAAATCCGTGGACGGTCCCATGTTTCTGCTTAAAATCCACCAGCGCCTTCAGATCGATGCCGTTCTTGTTATGCAAGCCGCCGCCAACTTCGGCGATGCCAATCACTTTGTAACCGGCCTGATGCATGAGTAGCGCGGCGTTGGAGCCTACGTTGCCAAAGCCCTGAATGATAACGCGCGTGGTTTCTCGAGCGAGGCCCAACTTTGCGCAGGCCTCATCACACACGATCATCACGCCACGACCGGTCGCTTCGCGGCGTCCGCGCGATCCGCCAATGTTAATCGGCTTGCCAGTTACGCATGCCGTCACCGTCTGGCGCATGTGCATGGAGTAGGTGTCCATCATCCATGCCATGATTTGTTCGTTGGTGTTTACGTCGGGAGCGGGAACGTCTTTTTCCGGTCCGATGAATTCGATAAGTTCGGAGGTGTAGCGGCGCGTCATGCGCTCGATCTCGCCCATCGACATTTTGTGCGGATCGCAGATCACGCCGCCCTTGGCTCCGCCGAAAGGAATGTTGACCACGGCGCACTTCCACGTCATCCAGCTGGCCAGCGCGCGGACTTCATCGAGCGTAACGTCGGGCGCATAGCGGATGCCGCCCTTGCCGGGGCCGCGCGCAATGGAATGCTGCACCCGGAAACCGGTGAATACTTCCAGATGGCCGTCATCCATCTGCACCGGGATGTAAACCGTGAGTTCGCGGTTGGGATAGCGCAGCACCCGCCACAGGCCCTCATCCAGGTTGAGTTTTTGCGCGGCCAGGTCGAAGCGCGCGCGCTGCGACTCCCACGGATTACTCTCTTTATCCACGTGCGGGGGCGTTTCGATCATCGTCATAAGAAGTGATCTCCGGAATGATTCCAGGTCGGATTGCCGTGAGATGCCGGCCGTCGCCGGTAGGGTTCCGGTCGGGGGTAGGCAAACGTTCAGAGTATATGAGGGGCGAGGGTAGGGAAGCAAGGAGCGGAGGTGCTGGGCGAGGGCAACTTAATTTGCCACTCGCGCACAAATTGGAGGATCTCGATTGCAGGTAGAGCCTTCAATTCTCAGGAATGCCCGCAGTCGAGCTTGGTTCGTTGACTGACGGCTGTCACGCCCGTAAGATGAGCGGACTCGAAAATCAGGCGCATCGAATGATTGGCCAGACGATCTCTCACTACCGGATTGTCGAGAAATTGGGCGGCGGCGGCATGGGGGTGGTGTACAAGGCCGAGGACACGCGGCTGCATCGCTTTGTCGCGCTCAAATTCCTCCCCGAAGAAGTGGCTCAAGATCCGCAGGCGTTGGCCCGCTTTCAGCGTGAGGCGCAGGCTGCATCCGCACTGAATCATCCCAATATTTGCACGATCTACGACATTGGCGATCAGGATGGCAAAGCGTTCATCGCCATGGAATTTCTGGATGGCGTAACCCTGAAGCATCGCATCGGCGCACGGCCGATGGAACTCGAAACGCTGCTGGATCTGGCCATCGAGATTGCCGACGCCCTCGATGCCGCGCATGCCAAGGGAATTGTTCATCGCGACATCAAGCCCGCGAACCTGTTCGTGACCGAGCGCGGACACGCTAAGATTCTTGATTTCGGTTTGGCGAAAACCCGGGCGACTGCGACTCCCGATGGAGCAACTATCGCGAGCGTTGACGATGCACACCTCACCAGTCCGGGCAGCACGTTGGGCACGGTGGCCTACATGTCTCCGGAACAGGCGCTGGGCAAGGACCTTGACGCCCGCACGGACGTGTTTTCTTTTGGCGCGGTGCTTTATGAGATGGCAACCGGGACGCTGCCCTTTCGCGGAGATACCAGCGCCGGTATGTTCGATTCCATCCTTCACAAGGAGCCCGCACCACCCGTGCAGCTCAACCCCGATCTTCCGCCGGAATTAGGCCGGATTATTCGCAAGGCCCTGGAAAAAGATCGTGAGATTCGCTATCAGAGCGCGGCGGAAATGCGCGCGGATCTGAAAGGCCTGAAGAGGGATACAACTTCGGGCAAGGTCAGCGTTGCGATTCCGGCTTCCACACAAACTCCACGACGGGATCGCCGCTGGGTATGGGCGCTGGGCGCACTGGCGGTGCTATTCGCAGTTGCGGCCCTGGTCTGGTTTTTCGTTCCGGTAAGCCCGCCCAGGGTTACCGGAATTACGCAGATCACGCATGACGGTGTCCCGATGGGAAACATGCTGACGGATGGGACGCGTATCTATGTGACCCAATTCCGTCCCGATGGACTGGCTCTGGCTCAGGTTTCCACGACTGGGGGCGAAAGCTCGGTGATTCCGGCGCCGGTCAAAAGCATGAACATCGATGACATCTCCCCTGACCGCTCCCAACTTCTGGTAAGGGCCGGGGAGGGCACGGGCAGCAGAGTTGCGCCCTTCTGGCTTTTGCCTCTGCCCACGGGTTCTCTCCGACGTCTGGGTGACATCGCCGGGAACGGAGGCAATTGGTCACGCGACGGGCGGCAACTTGTATTTAGCCAGGCATCCGACTTGTACCTGGCGAACGCCGATGGGACGGCCTCCCATCTTCTCGCGTCGGCGCCCGGTTACGTCTTTGCCGCCGCGTTCTCTCCCGACGGGAAACGGATTCGCTTTTCGGTCCGGGATCAGGCGAACATAACCTCATTGTGGGAGGTTCAAACCGACGGATCCAATCTGCATCAACTACTGAAGGGATGGCACACTCCGCCGCGGGAATGTTGTGGTCGCTGGACAGCGGACGGCCGCTACTACCTTTTCAATAGCGGGTCCGATCGGACCGAACGACATATTTGCTCTCGCAGACTCGACCGGCATTTTCCGCAAAGCCTCCGCGATACCCACCCAACTGACGACCGGCCCGATTTTGTACTCCTCGGTTCTGCCGGACCTTAGCGGGCGCAAGGTATTTGTGCAGGGGACTCAGCCTCGCGGGGAACTGGTCCGCTATGACCCCGCAGCGAAGCAATTCGTGCCGTTTATGGGCGGAATTTCGGCGACCGACGCAGCCTTCTCGCGCGATGGCAAATGGGCTGCCTACATCACGGTCCCTGACGGCACGCTATGGCGCAGTCGTATGGATGGATCCGAACGACTCCAGCTTACCTATCCGCCAGGCGAAGCTTCGCTTCCGGTCTGGTCACCGGATGGAACGCAAATCGCCTACATCTCCGCTCAAGCTGGAAAACCTTGGAAGATCTTTCTGGTTTCCGCGCAAGGCGGTGCGCCGCAGGAACTGTTGCCGGAGAATGTTGGGGAAATCGATGTCACGTGGTCGCCGGATGGCAGTCAGCTTGCCTTCGGACGAATTTCGTCGCTGAATACTGGCACCAAGGATATTCAGTTGGTGGATATGAAGACTCGCCAGGTCTCCACGTTTCCCGGATCCAAAGGCCTATTTTCGCCACGCTGGTCTCCCGACGGCCGCTATTTGTCGGCGACCAATGTGGAGGGATCTCATCAGCTCATGCTCTACGATTTCCGCACGCAGAAGTGGTCGGAGTGGGTTGGCCACGTGAATAATATTAATTATCCGTATTGGTCGTCGGATAGCCGCTACGTTTACTACGACAACTTCGCTACAGAGAATCCGCAGTGCCATCGCATAAAGGTTGGGGAGAATCGCCCGGAGGATCTCTTCAGTCTGAGCGAGCTGCACCGCTATTTCGGATTTTGGGGATCGTGGGGTGGCCAGGCGCCGGACGACTCGCGGCTTTACGTCCGTGACATAAGCACGCAAGATATCTACGCGCTGGATGTGGATTTTCCCTGAGAAGTCGCTGCGACTTTGCAGAGAAAACGCCAATCCTAACAACATTGAAACCCCACGCATAGCCCGCGCATCTGTAAATGCTTTCGGGACTGGGGCTTGGGCAAATATAAATGACTCCGCAACCGGCACGCAGTGGCACCGCTTCGGGCGGAGGCAATCCCTGGCTGGTCGCGGTCGCCGTTATGCTGGCGACGTTTATGGAAGTGCTGGATACTTCCATCGCCGCCGTCGCGCTTCCGTACATTGCCGGTAGTCTTTCGGCCACCAACGACGAAGCCACCTGGGTGCTGACCAGCTATCTGGTGGCGAATGCCATTATTTTGCCGGCCAGTTCCTGGCTTTCCTTGCGCTTCGGGCGAAAACGATTTCTGATCACCTGCATCATCATCTTCACCATTTCATCGTTCGCCTGCGGTTCGGCGACCAGCCTGGCCTGGATTCTGATTGCTCGCGCGGTGCAGGGCGCGGGCGGAGGCGCACTGCAGCCGCTGTCGCAATCGATTCTGCTGGAAACTTTTCCGCCGCAAAAGCGCGGGTTGGCGATGGCTGCATTCGGTTTGGGGGTGGTCGTCGCGCCGGTGCTGGGTCCTACGCTCGGCGGTTGGCTCACTGACGCTTACTCCTGGCGATGGGCGTTCTACATCAACATCCCAGTCGGCGCATTCGCGGTGCTGATGATCTCTCGATATGTCGTCGATCCTCCATATATCAAAGACGCGCACCCGGGAAAGTTTGACGGCATTGGACTGGGATTGTTGGCCGTGTGGCTGGGCTGCTTGCAGATCATTCTCGACAAGGGGCAGGAGGACGATTGGTTTGGTGCGACTTGGATTCGCTGGGCGGCGGCGATTCTTCTGACCAGCCTGGTGTCGTTTCTGATTCGCGAGTTTCGCGCCAAGCAGCCGCTGGTAAATCTGCGCGTCTTCCGGCATCGCAACTTCACGATCGGATGCATTTTGATCGGTCTGTTCGGCGCAGGAATCTATGCGCTCGTCACCTTGCTGCCGCTGTTTTATCAGGAACTGATGGGCTACACCGCGTTGGAGGCAGGGTGGGCGGTGAGTCCGCGGGGCGTGGGGGCGATTCTGGCCATGCCCATCATCGGCTATCTGACCGCAAAGATCGATAACCGCTATCTGATCGCCTTCGGATTCACCTTGTTCGGTGTGGCCAGCTTGTGGTTTGGCCAACTCAATCTCTCGATCGGGCAATGGACATTTTTGTGGGCCATCGTGATCAGCGGCTTCGGCTCGGGATGCGTCTTCGTGCCGCTTGTCGACGACCACGATGGCGTTTCTGAAGAACGAAGAAATCGGCAACGCCAGCGGCCTCTACAATCTGCTGCGCAATATCGGAGGCAGTATTGGAATTTCTGTGGTGAATACGATTGTTGCGCGGCATGAGCAACTGCATCGCAATGAGCTTTCGGCATCGCTCTCTCCGGCACGGCCTGCGGTTCAGGGCGCATTGGGAGGAATGCAACAGTACTTAACTTCGCAAGGAGCTTCGCCGGCGACGGCGCTGCGGCAATCCTATGGATTGATCAATCTGGCGCTCGACAGCCAGGCGCGCCTGTGGTCTTACGTGGATGACTTCCGCTATCTCGCCTTGGTCTGTTTCGGTTGTGTGCCGATCGTATTCGCGCTGAAGAAAGCGGTGGCGAAAAAGGGCGCCGTGAGCGCAGCGCATTAGAGAATCGCTGCTGACTACCTAAGGGGCACGGCCACGCCCTGGCACATGTTCCACGTGCGGGCTATAAGGGCGGGTCGATGGTAATTTTCGTGCCGTAGGTGCAGTCCGTTGTCGTTACTTGATGGGTTGTAGTGTTCAGGGCGTGCATGAGTACTTGCGTTCTGCGAGGAAGATAATCGCCGGCACCTACCCAAATGTTGACGGTGCGGTCCGCGTCGGGACCATGAAAACTGGACTGATATTGGAAGGTGGCCGAGCCCTGGATGACCATGGGGCCGACAACCTTCAGGTTCTGCGGGTTGTACCCGTTCGCTAATTCGCCCGGAATCAGTGCCGGGGGCTCGATGGACGCACGAATTTTCACGCTCTCTGCCGGACTCGACTTCTGCCACGGGCCGTCGCCCATTTTCCCGTAAGCATCGTTCCCGATCACAATCAGATTGCCGAGTGTGCGCTGCGGCGATGTCTGCTCGACCATCACGTGAACCCGATCGGGCCCGCCAATCTCAGTCAACTTGACCAGAGGTGTGCCGGCAAAAGTGCCGGAGACCACCTCGCGGCAGCTGTGGGATGTGTCGCGAAGCACGGCGGCCGCAGCCTTGGCGAGCACGTCCACGGGATCGTCGTTGGCAGTGATGGCGCGTCCTTCCGTCTCCTCGTTGCTCAGCACCTTGGCTGGTTTCGGCGCTTGGGCCGTCTGCGCGCGGGTCTCGCGCGCCACGTCCCCCAGCGGCCGGTCCTGGGCAAAACAGTTCTCAGGCAGCATGGTTCCAGGAACCATGACTCCGACGGCCATGATGCCAAGAACCGTAATCTTCGCAGTCGCTAAAGATCGAGTCGCCACGGTTGCCCTCTGAGATGTCGTCGTATTCCGCTGACCGGTCAAATTTTATGACGCTGATCCTGGCCGACTCATAGCCCCTGTTTGCTGGCCTTCGACTCCTGACCCTTGTTCCCCAGTACGATCTCCATGCCTTCGGACGCGGCGCGAACTTTGGGATAGTAATTGCGCGCGTCGGCGACGACTTTGTCGACGATGGCGTCGGTATGGTCGGGGTCGTGGTGGTAGAGGATCAGTTCTTTGGCGCCGCTTTCCATGACTACGTTGACGGCCTCGCGCCAGTGGCTGTGTCCCCAGCCGCGGCGGCGGGCTGCGTATTCTTCGGGAAGATATTGCGCGTCGTAAATCAGAACATCGGCGCCTTCGGCCAGCTTGCGTACAGCTTTATCGAAATTTTCATCGCCGGGCTCGTTGTCGGTGGCATAAACAACGACACCTTCTTTGCTTTCGACGCGAAATCCCATGCAGCCCTGCGGGTGATTCAGCCATGTCGTCTTGATCTTCACGTCGTCGCCCATGGGCAGGCAACCGTTATTGAAGCTGCAAAAGTCGCGCTTGGCCTTCATCTGATCGAGATTGACGGGAAAATAGGGCGACGCCATCTGCTCGGCAAATACCTGCTCAAGACTGCGGGTCTGGCTGGAGGAATGGAAGATGAACTCACTCTTTGGGCTGTTGTATAAGGGGCGGAAAAAAGGCATGCCCTGAATGTGGTCCCAATGGAAATGTGAAACGAAAACATGCGCGGAAAAAGCGCGCGCGCCGAATTCGCGTTCGAGTTCATGCCCGAGCACACGGAAACCAGTGCCGCAATCGAAAATATAAATTTGCTCTCCCAGGCGCACCTCCACGCAGGAGGTGTTGCCCCCATAGCGCAGGTTCTCGGCCTGTGGAGTGGGCGTGGAACCGCGGACGCCCCAAAACTTAATTCGCATAACTTAGTGCCACTGCGTCAAATGTGACGCCCAGAATCTTCCTCTCCATCGAAATGGTTACGCTTGAAGGAAACTCCAAGATATTCATAATACTTGGGATATCGAAGATTTTAGCGGTTACTGTGAGCCCAACAAGTGACCAAAGTTTTGTCTGCTGAAGCAATTGGGGCGTTGCCGGGACGAGGGTGACGCCAGTTTCGCTTTCCAGAACGCCGTCACTCGGGTTCGAACGTGAGCAATGCCGCGCTGGCTGCGGGAAGTGCGACTTCTACCACTCCGTTTGCAGCGGATAGCGTCTGCTCCCGCTCGGGCGACCATGCGCCGGCAGCGCCTACGGGCGCGCCAGCGAAAGTTGTGTCGGTGGTGTCGTCCACGTGCGGCGCGTGCAGGCGAAGCGAGATTACGCGGCGGGCACGGTGCCCGGGGTCGATGGTAAGACGAATGCCGCGGTCGAGATTTTTGTTGAAGACTGCGGCTTTAATGGTTCCGTTATTGTTGTGTAAGCAGTAGGCGGTGATTAGCGGAGCTTCTTCCGCATGATCGAGTTGGCTCCCGATCAATTGCCCTGCCCCGGCCTGCGCAAAGAGCAGCATGCCGTAATAGATTGGCCGCGCCAGAAATCCGTCTTCCTGCGTTCCCGCGATGGGTGTGTACCATCCATACCCGCCGCCGTGAAAGTTAATCCCTGTGCCCCCGGCGGATGCCAGCTGGTACATCAGATCGCCTGCCCACAGCGCAGAAGCGAAAGTGTCGCTCACGCCCTGCTTGCCCCCCTGGTAACAGGAATTCGTTTCCGCCAGCCGGAACGGCAGGCCAGATTCCTGCATAGTAGTTTTCATTCCTTCGAACTCAGCCTGTAGTTTTGGGTTAGGGCGGAGCAGCCGCTCAATGGTCATCGACGGATCGGTCGGCGGGCCTTCGGCGTAATAGTGCTGCGAAAGAAAAGCGGCTTCGCTCTTGAATTGCCGGGCGAAGGGCACGAGCCATTCGTTGTTGTAGGCGGTGTCCGGTCCCGCAAACGGGGCGTTGGGCACACGCGCGCGAATGGTTTGATAGAAACGCTGCCACTCGGCTGCGAATTGCGCGAAGTTGTAATCGGACTTGCGAATGCCGTTGCGAAAGAAAAGATCGGGCTCGTTGCAGAGTTGAAAAGCGATCAGCTTCGAACCGGCCGCGTTCATTACATGAGCGGCCTCATCGGCTGCGTTTTCTGGTGTGCCGGTGCCCATGTTCAGGCCATAGATCAGCTTCCAGCCGCAGGCGTCGAGGAAATCCTTCAAATTGCGAATGGCTTCTGGGGTGATGTTTACCGGAGCGGGAGCTTTGTGTCCAGTGTCAGGACCAACGGCCATGGCAAATGCGGCAGGGTTAGCTTTGTCTGCTCCGAGTATTGCGCTGGAAATTGGCGTATTGGAGGCGGACGCGGGAGTCGCCGTCCAGTGGGAGAACTCGCTGGTATTGCCGCCGATGCGCAAAACGCCGGAGGCTCCAAGCCGACGGATGAATCCTGCAAGGTCGGTATTCGCCCCAGAAAAGAAATTCGCATTGCCCAGCTGCGCGGATTCATAACTCAGGCCGGTAAAGTCGTCGCCGATTTTGTTTCCGAGCCGGTCAGGGCGAATGGTCAGGCGAATCGCAGGACTCGAGTTGTTCTGGGCGATGCTGAGGGGAAGATGAAGGAGTGTGGCCGAAGCTGCGGCAGTGAGGCGAATAAAATTTCGACGATTCATCGCAATGAGATTGCACCACAGGTCGCTGCCGGAGACAACGAAAATGAAGCACAAAGCCGCCGCGAGGTTTAATTCACGCGCTTCGCGCGAAAAGTTCCGTCGAATACAAGAGCCGTAATGTTTCCGGAGCTGTCTTTCTCAAATTCGACAGTCGGGCCTTCGATCATGAAGAACTTCGTCGCGGTCTCAGGAAGCAGTTCGGTCTTCTCGCGGCCGCGCACCTGGCCGTAGAGCATGCCATTTTCGAACGAAATTGTCGCATAAGCGCCAGGAGCCATTTCGTACTGTCCAACGAATTGCTGCAGGTCCTCCGCGCTGACCTTGGCAATTTTTTTCTCGACGACGCGAAAGTCAGGCCAGTTGTAAGCGGCGGCTATGCTGTAGAGCAATTCGTCGGCAAGTTCACCACCTCGATCTCCATTGGTGAGAATGATGGCTCCCTGGCCACGACTCGCATATGCAAAGAGCACAGCTTTGTAACCGGGAGTGGAACCGTCATGACGGAAGGCGAGATTGTCGCCAGCTCCCTGAAGTTGAACGCCCAGTCCCCAGCGGTCATTTTGTTTCTTTAACATTTGTGTGGCTAGCGATTGCGTGAGGAAGCTGTGCTTGTCTCCGTGCTTGCCGCCGCGCATGTCTCCGTGCATGTCTCCGTGAAATGACCGCTGAATCGCGATCACGGCCTGCGCCAGATCGGAGGCGGTGGTCCACAGTCCGCCTTCGGGTGCGCCCACGACGCGCCACTGGCCGTCTTCGACAGTGCCCTCCGCGGTGTGGCCGACGGCAATATTTTTCGGCGCAGAATCTGGGGTAAGAATTTTGAACGTGCTGTGCGTCATGTGAAGCGGTTTGAAGACAAGCTCTTCGGCGCTGTCTGCGAAATCTTTGCCAGTTGTGTCGGAGATCAGTTTTCCTAAAACCAAATAGCCGCCGTTGGAATAACGGAAGCCCGCGCCTGGAGTGCCCTCGACTTGAACGGCTTTGTTCAAAGCCGGTGGTTCGCCCTTGAGCCGTTGCAATAAAGTGGGAAGCGAACCGCCCGCCGGCAGCGCACTTTCTCCTGGCGGCCAATTGATCGCAGCGCTATGACTGAGCAGTTCCTCGACCGTGACCGCGTCCCCGGAGGAATTCGGAAGCTTCCAGGTATGAAGTCTTTGGTTGATATCGTCCTGCAGGCCGATATCTTTTTGTTGGACGAGACGAAGCGTGATGAGAGCCGTAATCACCTTGCTTACGGACGCTGCCTGGAACCGGGTGTCGTTGTCCGCCCGCTCGGGGCGCCCAGCTTCCTTCCAGCCATAAGCTTTGGCCCACTCCGGTGATCCGTTATTGATTACGGCCAAACTTACCGCCGGCACGTGATAGTGGATCATCCGCTCCTGAATGGTCCAACTTGGAAACGGCCTGCCTAGAACATGAACGCGACCCGTGAGCCCGGTCTCGACCTTGGTTATGTTGGCATTGGCGATGCCTTGGTCAGGCGGTTTCGACTGCGTTGCTCGCGAGAGCGAGACGCTCAAGAGAACAGAAGTCAACGTGAGTCCGGCGACGAGCGCAACTGCTCGACCGAAAATATTTGTCCGCACGTTCGACCTCCTGAGGCGTTGCCGATTTTGAATCGAGTATATTCGCGAAGAGGACGGGGCGAAGCACGAAGTCCGCTCAGTATGTCTTGCCATTACTCTGCTCAGCTCACCCTTGAGGATGGATCCAGTGGATCAGCAGGAAGGTGCCAGCCGCGACGACAGCTGAGGCGGGAATGGTGAGCATCCAAGCCCAGACGATGCGGCCGGCTACGCCCCAACGGACGGCAGACAAGCGGTGAACTGCGCCCACGCCAACAATGGCCCCCGTAATGGTATGAGTGGTGCTGACTGGAATGCCAGCGAGCGCGGTGCCGAAAAGCGTGATCGCGCCGGCGCTCTCCGCGCAGAAGCCGCCGAGAGGCTTCAGCTTGGTAATTTTCTGGCCCATAGTGTGAACGATGCGCCAGCCGCCGAAATATGTTCCGGCCGCGATTGCCGCGTGCGCAGCGAGAATAATGGGCCAGCGAAAGCGGCCCCAGTTGGAGAGCATGTCAGATTTAGTCATGAAGCCGGCGGTGTAGAGCGCACCCGCGACGATGCCCATGGTTTTCTGCGCGTCGTTGCCTCCGTGGCCCAGACTGTAGGCTGCGGCGGAGATCAGTTGCAACTTGCGGAACCATTTGTCGACAAGCTGCGGCGGCTTGTTCTGCAGAATCCAGTGGGCTGCAACCATAAAGGTCAGGCCAAGCACCATCCCCATCACCGGAGCGACCACAATAAAGATCAGAGTCTTGTACCAGCCTTCCGGGATGATGACGGAGAACATCGTCGCGGTTCCGGTGTGGATGGCGGCATGCATCATGGCGGCGCCGGCATAGCCGCCAATCAAGGCATGAGACGAAGAAGTTGGCAATCCCCACCACCATGTCAGCACATCCCAGACAATGGCGCCGAACAGCGCTGCCATGACGACATATTGATCTACGTCTTCGAGGCGAATCATGCCTTTGCCAATGGTTTTGGCGACGGCAGTGCCGAGAAAAAATGCAGCCAGAAAATTGAAAGTGGCTGCCCAGAGTACGGCGAGTCGTGGCGACAGCACGCGTGTCGAGACCACGGTCGCGATGCTGTTCGCGGAATCGTGAAATCCATTGAGGAAGTCGAAGACGAGGGCGACAAGAATGGTGATGAGGACCAGCAGTACGTCTTTATTCAAAAGGTGTTTCTCCGGTCTGTGCGTGTGAAGCTCGGTTGTCGCCTAGGTGCTTTTGACGACGATGGCTTCCAGTACATTGGCTGCGTCCTCTGCTTTGTCGGTGGCGTACTCCAGCACTTCGTACAACTCTTTTAACTTGATGAGGTGAATGGGATCTTTTTCGTTTTCGAAGAGATCGGCGATGGCTCGACGGCTGACGTTGTCGGCCATATCCTCAAGGCGGTTGACTTCTTCGCAATGCTCCATCACGTCGCCATTTTTTTCCAGGAGTGAAACTCCTTTGGCCAGCTCTTCGCATTGCAGGACGATCAAGCCCGCCAACTCGGCAGAAACCGGCGGAGGCGTGGCGATCTTGTACATGACCAGAAGCAAGGCTGCGGAGTTTACGAAATCGAGCACATCGTCAAGCGAGGAAGCCAGACGGTGAATATCCTCGCGATCGAAGGGTGTGATGAAACTCTGGTTTAGTTTGGTGATGATGGCGTGCGTGGCCTTGTCGCCTTTATGCTCGATGGCCTGCACCTGGCTGACGCGCATGGCCAGGTCCCGAGGGTCGGCAAGGATGGTGCGAAGCAGTTTGGCGCCCTCAGTAAGATTGCTCGAGAGTTCAGCGAAAAGGTCGAAAAACTTGGTGTCGCGGGGGATCAGGCGCATGGAGACGGTCACTCTGGCTCATGGAGTCAAACATAAAGTGAACCCCTAAGAGCAGAGTAATATCTCACGCGCTGCGTCGCACAAGCAAATGCGAAGCGGATTAGCGCTGTGTTCTGCGGGCGATTGTGGCGGGCGTACGACGAGGTGTTTTGAGGCCAAGAAGGAACAGCAAGATCAAAATCGTCCCCGATCCAATCGCTACGGGCTGCAGGAAGCCAAGAAAAACTTGAGTAAAGGCCATTGCGGGATTATGGGCGCGCTGGAGTCAGATGGCGAGGTTACCGGTAGGCTAGACCTAACGTGCTAAGAGTTCTTTGCTGAAATTGACGCAGTGCAGGAAGAACGGATTATGGTCGATTGCCCGTGATGACATTGAGTCTAAGCTGCGCTTCCTGAAATCCTGGGGCCAGCGCCAGCGTTTTGCGATAAGCGTCGGCCGCTTGCGGGAGTTTGCGTTCTCCTTCCAGCGCCGAGCCCAGGGAAAAATAGGCTAAGGCATCCGGCGCAATCTTGACCGCCTGCTCGTACTGCGCAATAGCCTCGTCGTACCTGCCTTCTTTTACCAGAAGCCATCCGAAGGCTTCCCGATGACGAGCCGAAAGGGGATCGAGCGCAATCGATTCTCGAAAATGTTGTTCCGCATCCGCCAGCGAGCCTTGCTGCATTGCGATCACGGCGAGACTGTTATGAACTTGCGCCA
The DNA here is from genome assembly GCA_963801885.1 of uncultured Acidobacteriaceae bacterium. Lineage (GTDB taxonomy): Bacteria > Acidobacteriota > Terriglobia > Terriglobales > Acidobacteriaceae > Sulfotelmatobacter. Next base: position 36,469 of record CAWDGL010000001.1, on the reverse strand, counting down.
GGGTAGCGGCCTCGCCGGGATAGCGCAGCGCCTGCTCAAGATAAAATTTGGCTTCATCGAAGTTCTTCTGCAGCAACTTGATGGTGCCAATTTCAAAGAAGGCGGTGTCGGTGGGTTGAATTTGAACGGAACGCTGCAGATGCTCGAGCGCTTCGTCAACGCGGCCTTGACCATATAAAGCTTCGCCCAGCGCCCGTTCCATTAGGCAATTCGGTCCGGTAACGGCGAGTGCGTGCTCTGAAACCGCGATGCCATCATGCCAATAGAAAATATCGTGTGTGGTCGTGGTTGCCAGCGCAACGAGTGCCAAGCCTGCGGCTGCGACCGGTGCGTAGCGCATCTCGGGAAAACGATCTGCCAGTTCGGCGCCGGCCCAGACGATCGCAATAAATATGCCGATCAGCGGAACGTAGGTGTAGCGATCGGCGTGAGCGATGTCGCCAACGTGCACCAATCCCAATACCGGCACTAATGTCCCGAGATACCAGAACCAGCCGACCGCGAAGTAAGGACGCTTCTTAATTTGCCACAGCGCAAGCGCGGTGAGCAGGCAGATGGATAGCAGCGAAGCCATGACCGGCCAGGAATAAATTGCGCGGTCTTGATAGGGATAAAAAATAGCGAGCCGTGAAGGCCACACCATCTGCCACAAATAGGTTCCGTAAGAAAGCAGGGCATTCGCAATTCTTGAGGACAGCGGGACAAATTTAATTTCAGAATCGAGTGCCTGCGCCTTCATGGTGAGGACAGCGCTTGCCGCCGACAACAGCAGTAGCGGCAATTTTTCCGCGCATCGCCAGAAGAAGACCGTGGCGGAGGATTCAGCTGAACTCGGCGAGTTCCGCGTCGAACCCAAACGCTTGAGCGGCCAATAGTCGAGCAAGAGCAGCGCAAAGGGCAAAGTTACCAGCATGGGCTTTGCCATTAACCCCAGCATGAAGAAGAGTGCCACCAGCAGATAGCGGAACACTCCCGGCTTGCGCACGTACTCCAGATACATCCACAGAGTCAGCAAGAGAAACAGAGTGGAAAGAATATTTTTGCGCTCGGCAATCCATGCCACCGATTCCAGCGCCAGCGGATGCACGGCAAAGAGCGCGGCCACTACGGCGCTCTTATAAAGCGCTCCAGTCATGCGATGAAGCAACAGAAACAACAAAACGACATTCAGCATGTGAATGATCAGGCTGGTCGCGTGATGCCCGTGAGAATTTAAGCCGTAGAGAGTTACGTCCAACAGGTGAGAGAGCCAGGTGACAGGATGCCAGTTGGCAGCCTCCAGCGAGGTCAACGCCCATGCGGCGGTATGCCAATTCAATCCCTGCTGTACATGACTGTTGGTAGTGATGTAAACGGGATCATCCACATTGATGAATTGGAACGAAATGACGGGAGAGAAAACGGCGAGTGTGATCCCAGCTAAAAGAAGAGCCAATAAAAGAACGCGCCGATCGAAGTGTGGTTTCGTTTCCATCCGGGGAAATGGCTGACTCGAATAAATTGTCTCTGGGTCCAGAGTCATCAGAATAGATGACCACGGTAACATTCAAAAGCTGCTTTGAGTAGTGGACCCCGAACTGCCGAGAATTAGAATTGCGCACTCAGTTTTCATCGGATTCGACCCTCTACCGTCGCCGCTCATTTTACAAGTGAACCGAGAGAGTCACTCCTTCGAATTGGCAGCCGTCTTCTCTAACTGCCAGCAAAATACAGCGAAATCTGCATTGAACTCACTTCTAACTGTCCGTTTCCTAACGGAAATCCTGCACAACGTGTTTGCAGCTCGCACTCCTCTAATTCATTGGAAAAACGAATCATGCCGATAAACAAAAGTCACTTGCGTTTCGGCATCGAAGTAAGGTATCTACTCACGCAGTGGCTGAAACTAGGCGGCCGACGCGGGGTCCAGGGGGTTCACAATGATTCCGGAATCGCATCCGTTGCAGGAGTTGTTTCAGGATCTTGTAGGGCGACATTATGCGCAGGAAATCGGAATCCGCGATCCGCAGATTGTCGCCTATGTTTCTCACTTGCTGGCCGAGTTCTGCGAAGCCGATCAACTCTATAAGGTTCATGATGCCAGCAACCGTCCCCTGGCAGACGTCGGCGAAATGATGCTGGAGTCCGATCCGGTTTACGGGCCGGCAGCTTCGTTTGACCGCGAGCGCCAGGTGCGCAAACATATCGGCGACTACACTCTGTTTTTCGCCGGCATGTTTCCCGAGAGCATCAATCATTTCCGGCTTCGACGCCAGCGTCTGGAAAATTTTGTCGAGTGGGTCAAGGCTGGTAAAGAGAGCTACTACATCGTCTCCAAGTTCGAGCACTTCGAGTACGCCAGAGTCGCTCCGCTGTTTGCGACTTTGTCGAAGAATTTTGAAAGCTGCGTCTACGGGCTGAACATGGTGAAAAATGATCTGGAAGAAATGCAGCATCCCATTGTTCGGCGCCGCGACGAACTGATCATGTAAGCCGAAACTTTAGACAGTCGGAAAACTGCGGCTTACCCTCTCGGATCTGCCGCCGTCGCCATTCGGTAAAAACTTAACGCCGCACTGCCTTGCGCCAGATGACGGAATCTCCGCAGGTGGCCGAATTCTTTGCCAGGGTCGAATTTCTTTTCATGCTCGGCAATCACGACCGACATCGCCCAGACCAGCGACGAATCGGCCAAAGCCCGCAACGTTTTTGGATATGCCTCCTGCATGCGATATGGCGGGTCGATGAAAACTACGTCGGCCGCCACATGCTGCCGCTCCATCCGCCAGAAGGCTCGCGGCAATTCTTCCTGCAAAATCTTGAAGCCTTCTGTGATGCCCAGGTTTTGCAGATTGGCGCGGATGGCTTCTGCCGCGGGAGCCGATTGTTCCACGAAATACACCTCTTTTGCCCCCCGGCTTAATGCTTCAATACCGATCGCTCCCGTTCCCGCGAACAGATCGAGCCAGATGCTGCCCGCTAGCGCGTCCGGATTGCCCGCTGTCAGCACATTAAACAACGTCTCGCGCAGCCGGTCTGAGGTGGGCCGCACGTCCAGCCCGCGCAACGAACGCAGAGGACGGCTTCGATATTTGCCGGAGATCACTCGCATACCTACATTCTTGGATGCCGCAATCACTATATCCATCCATGTAGAATAAAAGTAGCGAAGCCTTATGCGAAGCTGGTCGATTCCGGTAGGACGCCTGTTTGGAGTGGAGGTGCGCATCCACCTTACATTCTTCATCCTGCCCCTGTTCATTTACTGGACGGAGTATGCCGTGCACCAGGCCGCGAACGGACCGCGCGATCTGGCGCTGGTGGGTATCATCCTCGCATGCGTGGCCGCCCACGAGTGCGGACACATGCTGGCCGCCCGCCGCTTCGGCTTGATTCCCAAAGCAGTGATACTGCTGCCCCTAACCGGCGTAGCCCTTTACGACGAATCTCGAGTCGAAAAGTCTCAGGCATCCGCACCGGTTTGGAAGCGCGACATTCGACTCGCGGTGGTCGGACCGTTGGTCAGCGTGGCTCTGGCTGGCGTGGCAGCGGCCGCGATTACCCTTGCAGGTCACGGAGCCGAACTTTGGCGATGGCCTTTTCTGCAGGCGGCCAAGTTACCCAAGAGTCTGGTGTGGGCAAATCTTTACCTCGCGATGTTCAATCTCATGCCCGCGTATCCGCTCGACGGCGGACGCGTTTTGCGAGCATTGCTTTCTCGAACTCGCGACGCATCGGTCGCCACGCGCCGTGCGGTTTCGATCAGCAACGCCATCGCGATGGTGCTGATGCTCGCCGGGTTGTTCAGCGATAGCTGGCTCACCATGGTCGGCGTAATCGTCTTTTCCGCGGCACAACTGGAGGAACGCGCACTCGTATTCCAATCCGTACTCGACAACGTCCGCCTCGAAGAAGTCATGCTCACCGACTTCGCTACGCTATCTCCGGCAGACACGTTAGAAGACGCGCTGGAGAAAGCGGTTCACTCGCTGCAAGATGATTTCCCCGTAGTTCGGGGCAGCGATATGGTGGGAGTGATTTCGAAGCAGCGCATTCTCGATGCCCTGCGCGCGGAAGGAAATGGTTATGTGCAGGCGGTAATGAACAAAATCTTCGAAGTCTCGCTGCGCCAGGATTCGCTGAGTTCCGCGTTCCGTAAACTGACGGCGCGCAATTCCAGCATTATTCCGGTAGTTGAAGATCAGCGACTGATCGGCATTGTCACCCTGCAAAACCTGATGCACTCCATGGCGCTGCTGGCCGAAAGCCGAAAACTGCGGCGAGACGAAGCGGAATCGTGAGTGGCGCCGTCAGCTCTTCAACTCCGCGCGGGTGAATATTTCCAGCATCTCTTCTTCCGATGGCGATTGCAGCACGTTACGCGCAGCAAAATCTAAGGCCTGCGGATACTTCGTACCTCGGATAGTTTCAGCGGCTCGCGCCAGATCATAACTCGTGTGCCGTAACTCAACCTCCGGTCCAAGCAATAGCCAATCGGCGCCGGCTTTGCCGAATGGCATGCCCACACTGCCGGCGTTCACAACTCGAGTCTTTCCTACCATTCGATCGAATTGCATGTGAGTATGTCCGCAGACGACCAGCGAAGCATGAATTCCTGCAAAAACCGGCAAGAGGCGATCTTCCGGCGTCATACCCGTGAATATCTCGGTGTCATTGCGCGGAGTAGCGTGGCAGAACAGGACCTCGCCGAGCCCGCGAATCTCTACACGAAACGTGGCGGGCCAGCTGGCGATGACGCGCGTGAATTCCTGATCGAGCTGCTGCGTCGTCCAGCGAATAGCTTCGAGTGCCTGCTCCGGAAGGGAAATCTCGCGGCCCGAAAGCTCCGCCAGAACTGCCGCTTCTCCATTTCCGCGAATGAATGACGTTGGAATATTCAGCGCCAGCAAACACGCGAGCGTTTCAGCCGGCATCGGCCCCGGCAGCACGTCACCGCCAACCACGACAAGATCTGCACCGGCGGCGCGAATCTCTTGGAGTACGGCTTCCAGTGCGGGCAAGTTGCCGTGAATGTCGTAGATTGCCGCTACCCGCATCGCGCCCGCCTAAAAGAAAAAATGAACTGACTAGATCAACTGAACGGACTTGGCCTGATGCACCGCCGGAATCTGTCGCAATTTCGCCAGCACTTCTTCGGGCACACGGCCATCGACGTGGACTACCGCGATCGCCTCGCGTGGCTGGTCAGATTCTTTCTGAACTTCCTTTTCGACTGCGCGCCGTCCCAGCGAGAAGTCGGCAATGTTGATCGATTCCTCACCCAGAATCGTTCCCACTTTTCCGATCACGCCCGGGACATCGCGGTTGCGCAGAAAAATCAGGCTGCGCTCCAGCGGAGCCTCCACGTCAATACCATCGACCTGCAGCAGCCGCGGGGCGTCACCGTGCAGAACTGCGCCTTTCACCATGTGCTCCTCTGTGGAAGTCTTCAGAAAAATTGACAGCACGCTGCCCGCGCCGCCGGTCGAGGCTTTCGCCTTGTGCGATTCCAGCACGCGCAGTCCGCGCTCGCCGGCAATCGTGGCGGCGTTCACCAGGTTCGCCTTTTCCTCCAGAGCCTGATTGAGAATGCCTTTGATCGCGCCGTTGCGAATCAGTTCCGTCTTCCACTCGGCGATGTGCCCGCTGTAGCGAATGGAAATTTCCTCGATGCTGCCCTCGGAAACCTGCGCCAGAAATCCGCCCATGCGTTCCGCCAGCACAATGTAGGGCTGCATGGTGGCGTACTCCTCCGCAGAAACCGATGGCACATTTACGGCATTCTGGATCACGCCGTGCTTCAGATATTCCTTCACCTGTTGCGCAATCTGCACTCCGACTGCTTCCTGCGCCTCGAAAGTCGATCCGCCCACATGCGGTGTGAGCAGAACATTATCCAGCGCTATGAGCGGCGAGTTTTTCGGAGGCTCTTCGGCAAAAACATCAATTGCCGCGGCCGCCACTTGCTTGGTCTTCAACGCCGCAGCCAAATCCGCTTCATTCACGAGTTCGCCGCGTGCGCAATTCACCAGCCGCACGCCCTTTTTCATTTTTGCGATGGACACCGCATTGATCATCCCCGCAGTCTGAGCAGTAAGCCCGACATGCAGCGTGATGTAATCCGCCGCCCCATACAGTTCATCGAGCCCGGCCAGCCGAATCCCTTGCTCCTTCGCGACAGACACAGAAACAAATGGGTCATGCCCTACCAGTTCCATACCAAAAGCGCGAGCCCGTCGCGCTACTTCCATCCCGACGCGTCCCAGGCCAATAATTCCCAGAGTTTTGGCGCGCAGTTCGGTTCCTTGCAGAGATTTCTTCTCCCATTTTCCCGCGTGCATGAGCGCGTCTGCGCGGCATAAATGACGAGCCATGGCGAGCATCATGCCCAGCGTCTGCTCCGCCACGGCGACGGCATTGGCGCCCGGCGTATTCATCACCGCGATGCCTTTATGCGTGGCCGCGTCGAGATCGATGTTGTCGACGCCGACTCCCGCTCGACCGATGACGCGCAGCTTTTTCGCGTGCTCCAGAAGCTTCGAGTCCGCCTGCACCGCCGAGCGCACAATCAGCGCGTCCGCAGTTTCCAGTTGTGCTTCCAGGTTGCCATCTAATTGATCGGCCGTAAGCACGGTCCATCCCGGTTCCTGTAACTGGGCGACAGCCGATGCCGAGATTTTTTCCGCGACAATGATTTTCACGAATCGTTTCCTTTGGAAGTCTTTTTAGTGGACTGGGATCAACGCGGCTCGAAACCGCGCGTAGCACGTTGCCGATCGTTTGGTCTTCTCGATTTCAGGCACCGACCAACTGCCGCTTTTCCGATTGGGCGCGAGCGTAAACCTCCTGCGCCGCCCGCACCGACGCGCCGTATTCGATGTCCTTCTCGGTAACTCGCGCCAGCACGTGTTCGAGCGCGCCGAGAATGCCAATGGTATCGAGATAATCGTAGTAGCCAATGTGCGCGATGCGAAACAGTTGACCCTTCATCTCGCCTTGTCCGTTGGCCACCACAGCGTCAAATGATTCGCGGAATTCTTTCACAATCTTGCTCGAATCGGTTCCGTCGGGCGCGCAGATCGCGGTGAGCGCGGCCGCCGGCGATGTCGCGTACAACTTCAATCCCAGAGCCTTTGCTCCCGCTCGCGTCATCGCTGCACATAATTCGGCGTTGTTTACCAGTTCTTCGCGCCCCTTGGCTAAGTCGCCTTTGCCCATGCCGCGCACAAACTCGAGAGCCGCACCCAGCGCCGCAAATAGAGAAGTGGCCGGAGTATAAGCCGACTCACCCTTCGCCGCAGATTTCCGCTCTTTGCGCAGGTCAAAGTAATAGCGCGGCGAAGTCGTCGAATCCATCCGCTTCCACGCGCGCTCGCTGACGGCACAGTAGGCGAGGCCGGGAGGAATCATCAGCGCCTTCTGCGATCCGCCGATGATGACGTCCACGCCCCACGCGTCTACATCGAGATGCGTCGTTCCCAGTCCCGTGATGGCATCTACAACCAGTAAAGTGTCGTCACCATGGGACCGAACAATTTTGGCGATTCCTTCAATGTCGTGCCGAACTCCGGTGGAACTTTCCGTCGCCTGCACAAACACCGCGCGCAGGACGGGATTTACGCGTGCCCGAATCTCATCCAGCGAAAACGTTTGGCCATAGGGAACGCTCAGCACATCGACCTGACAGCCGAACGCCTTAGCCAGGCCGGTCCAGCGCTCGCCAAATTTTCCCGCCGTCAATACCAACACCTTGTCGCCCGGCGAAGTCAGGTTCGAAACCGAGGCTTCCATTACGCCCGTGCCTGAACAAGCCAGCACCAGCACATCGTTTTTCGTTCCGATGAATTCCTTCATGTCGGCGAGCACCCGCTGAAACAGCGCGCGAAAATCTGCTGTCCGGTGATGCGCCGTAAAGGAAGCCATGGCGGTCTGCGCCGCCGGCAACAGCGGCGTTGGCCCTGGAGTAAAAAGACGGTTCTTATGCAACATAAATAAAATTTCCTCAGATCTTAAGAATTCGGCTCCTTCATAGTTTATCGGATGCGAGTCCCTTGCGACACACGCCGCCCACCTGCTCGTAACCGGAGCAGGATGGGAGGGCGCGAAGGCGAAAATTAAATTACGACCGGTTGGACTTTGAGGCGAGAATTTCAGGCTTGGCAATGTCAGGGGCTTTGGCCAACAACTCCTTCGCCTTACCAAATAGAGCTTTGGCGATTTCACCGTTCAGGTGCGCGTTACGTCCATTTTCGTCCGCGAAGGTATCGAAGATGCCGTATTTTCCTGGCCCCATCTTGATGGCGTACCAGCTGAGCGTCTCTGGCTCTCGTTCGGCCAGCGGTTGCGCAGATTTCAGAAACTCTTCTAATTCTTTTTCTTTCCCAGGTTTCGCTTCCAGTTGGGCCCAAATAGAAAGTTTGCTCATGTCGTTGGATTCCTCCTTTTCATCAGATGCGCCGTCAAGTGATTCGGTCACAGACTAGATTAGGGAATCGAACCGAGCAGGATGATCTGGGGCACTTGCGGCCCGCCCATCTATAATTCCTGCATGAGCTTAGTCGAACAAATTCAGAAAGATATTGTCAGCGCGATGAAAGCGAAAGATGAAGCGCGCCTCTCCGCGCTGCGCATGGTGAAAAGCGCATTGCAACTGCGTCAGGTCGAAAAAATGGCTCCGCTCGACGAAAAGGAATCCCAGGCCGTTCTCGCGACGCTGATCAAGCAGCGCAAAGAATCGGTCGAACAGTTTACCAAGGGCGGACGCCAGGAAATGGCCGACAAAGAAGCCGCCGAGATTGTCTTGATTGAAACCTATTTACCTAAGGCCGCCGGCGAAGCGGAAATAGTTGCGGGAGTGAAAGCGACCATCGCCGAAATGGGATCACCTACGATGAAAGACATGGGAACAGTCATGAAGAATGCCATGGCTCGCTTCAACGCTGCCGGCATGCGCGTGGATGGGAAGATGGTCAGCGAGATTGTGAAGCGGGAGCTGGCGGGGAAGTAGTTTTTGAAACTCAGATTCGGATTAGCGATCGTTATAATCTCCGCAGCAGCGATCGCGGCGAGTCTCCTCTATCGAGTTCAAGGTCCAGCTTCGCCGTTCAAAGTCGCTCCAACACAAAAGAATTCGCCGGCTCTAGCACGAACTGATGTGGAGAACTTGCTCCGAAAGGAATATCGAATTGTTCGGGCCGTGCACCAGGTCCCGGAAGCTGTCCAGCAATCGTTCGCGAACCTGGCAGGGATTCCGTTCAGGATGGTGGACCCAGGAAAAACTATGAGTACGGACTACATCATCCCCGGTGTGCCGACGCGACGGCTCGTTTTTGCTGGAATCGGAGAAGACGCTGCCGTTCTCGTCTATGAGCAGGGCGGCTATGCCAACACGTTCAACGCCGTCGTCTTTTCTTACACCGGCGGCGGGCGAACGTGGATAGCCACCTTGGACGGCGACTCAGTAAACGACGTCCCAACACTTGAAGCAGCCGTTGAAAGCGGACAATTTCGCCCTTGGGAAAAGCGGAAATAAATTCCTCGTTACTTGCTCCTCTGCAACTCCCGATAGGCCTCGCTCTTCGAAACTCCACGTTCCTTCGCCACTTTCTTTAGCGCGGCCTTCTCATCGACTTTCTCTTCCGCCATGATCTGCTCTACTCGCTGCCGCATCGACGGACGGGCAAAAGTGCCCGTCCCCATACGAGCTTCAGTGTCCTCAGCCTTTCCAATCAGCAGCGTGATCTCGCCCTTCACTGCCTGCCGCGATTTCAGGTTTTCCAGCACTTCGCCTGCGCGGCCACGCAGAAACTCTTCATGCAGCTTGGTCACTTCGCGCGCGATGACCACGTGCCGGGCCTCTCCAAGGACTTCGACCACATCGGTAAGCGCTTCGATAATCCGGTGCGGAGCCTCATAGAACACCTGCGTCCGCGGAGAATTCTTGATCGCTTCCAGCGCGTCCCGCCGCTCTCCGCGCTTCGCGGGAAGAAATCCACTGAAGCGAAACGAATCCGTCGGTAGCCCACTCGCCACTAGCGCGGCGAGAAAAGCTGCGGCACCCGGAATGGGCACAACCGGCACATGATGCCGAATCGCCAGCGTAATGAGCCGGTAGCCGGGATCAGAAATTCCCGGCATGCCTGCATCGGTCACAAGAGCCACGCTCGCTCCCTCCTGCATTTCTTTTACAAGTTCCGCCGACTTCGTCATCTCGTTGTGCTCGTGATAACTGGTAGTGCGGGTCGTAATCGCGTAATGATTGAGCAACTTCTGCGTCTGCCGCGTATCCTCGCAGGCGATCACGTCCACTTCCTTCAGCACGCGCAACGCCCGCAGCGTGATGTCTTCCAGATTTCCAATCGGCGTTCCCACCAGAAAAAGCGTTGGGCCCGAAGAGGCCGGTCTACTCGCGGCGGCCTGTTCCATATCGCTCATGGCCGGAAGTCTACCACCGCAGAGAGTTGAGGACTTGTGTCGTTGAGGACTCGTATCAGGGCATGCCTTCAGGCATGCCGAAAGGCACGAAGAGCGCGTCGGCTTTAGCCGCAGCAGATTTTGGCCGAAAGCCGGCGGCTAAAGCCGAACGCATTTCCCTCATCTGTCGGCATCGCTGAAGCGATGCCCTGATACGAATCGAGTTGCATTGCCCATCCATAACTTTTCGGGGTCTCCGGCAGTTTATGCTACGTAAGACGTTTCGAGATCAGCCATGACCGCCACAGCCTTTCGCAAGATCGCCCTTTCTCTACCCGAAGCCGAAGAACGATCGCACATGAATCATCCCGACTTTCGCGTCGCGGGAAAAATCTTCGCTACCCTCGCCTATCCCGACAAGTCGTGGGCTATGGTCAAACTCACTCCAGAGCAGCAACATTATTTTTCGAAAGATGAGCCCGAAGTGTTCCTTGCAGTGAACGGCGCCTGGGGACGCCGCGGCGCGACCCGAATCAACTTGAAGGCTGCTAAAAAAGAAAGCGTCCAAAAAGCCTTGCAGGCTGCCTGGGAAAACACCGTGCCCAAAATTTTGAAGAGCAAGAAAAACTAATCTTGGGCGCGGATACGATGCGCTTAGAATTGACGCAATCGCTCTACACCCCTAGAATCAATATGAAACTGGTTCTTCCCCACAAACCATCTCATACACATGCCCCTTTACGAATACGAGTGCAAGAAGTGCGGTCACCGCTTCGAAAAAATCCAGAAATTCTCGGACAAGATGGTCAAAAAGTGCCCGGAATGCGGCGGCCAGGTCGAGCAAATGATCTCCGCTCCCGCCGTCCAGTTCAAAGGCACCGGATGGTACGTCACCGATTACGCTAAGAAGTCTGGTTCCAGTGGTTCGTCCAGCGGAGACAGCGGCTCCAAAGACAAGAAAGACGACAAGGCCAAGTCGGAGAGCTCTTCGAAAGAGGGCGGATCGAAGGATTCGTCGAAAGAAAGTTCGTCGAAGGACAGTTCTTCGAAAGACAGCTCGTCGAGCGACAGAGCGTCCAAAGAAAGCTCCTCCAAGGAAAGCCCGCGCAAAGGTTCAGGCAGACATAAATAAGCGGCTACGGTAATGACCGAAGCCGCCGTGTTCCCACACTATCTCTAAGAAACAGTCTCTACTGACCCTCCGGCTTCAACTCCCTCTCAAAGTGATCCTCAATCATCGTGAACAAATGCACGCGCGCATCTTTCCCGGCGATGCTGTGCGTCTTGTTGGGATAGATCATCAGCCGAAACTGTTTTCCCGCATTGATCAGCGCATTGATCATCTGAATGCTGTTCTGGAAGTGCACGTTGTCGTCGCTGGTGCCGTGCACCAGCAGCAACGCTCCGTGCAACTTGTCGGCGTCCTGGGTCACGTCAGACTGTTCGTAGCCCGCCTTATCATCTTTCAAAAGTCCCATGTAGCGCTCGGTATAGATCGAGTCATAATTCAACTGGTCGGTCACCGGAGCCACGGCCACGCCCGCGCGAAAACGATCGGAATGCGTCATCGCATAAAGGGTCATCGATCCGCCATTCGACCATCCCCAGATCGCGATGCGATCTTTATCGAGCTGCGGATACTGCGCCAATAACTGATCCAGCGCGGTCAACTGATCCTTCAACTCAACCGCGCCGAACTCGTGCCGGATGGCAGTTTGAAATTTACGGTCGCGTCCCGGCGTTCCACGATTATCGACCGCGAAAATCGCAAAGCCCTTGCGTGACAAAATTTCATCGAACGCGTCCGGCGCTCCCTTCCTCACCATCTGCGCCGCCGGACCGCCATAAATGTTCACGATCAGTGGAATCTTGCCGCTGGCCGGCGTCTCCGCCGGAAGCAGTAACCTGCCATAAAGCGTCGTTACGCCATCCGCTGCCTTGAATTCCAGATATTTCGGCGCCCGCAATCCATACTCCGCAATCGCGTTTCGCGCCTTCCACACGGAACTGCAACTCCCTCCTACGGCACAGAGCGAAATCGTGGTGGAAGTCTGCGGCCCGAAATAGCGTGTGGGTGTAGTGTTTGCCATCGTCGCTGAAATTTGCGGAATGAATGCCCTCTTCCGAGGTCAATGCTTTGAACCCGGTGCCATCCAATTGCACCGAAAAAACCTGCGATTTGCCGCGGATCGTCTTTATTCGCCGAGAAAAAGACCGTCCCTGCAGCCTCGTCCACGCCCTCAATTCCCATCACCTCGAAGTCGCCCTTCGTCAGTTGCCGCTCCAGTTTGGCGTCCGCGCCCATCGGACTCTGCTTGTCGAAGCTGTACAAATAAATCTGCATGGTGCCGTCGCGCCAGCTGGGCCACAGAAACTGGCCATTGGACTTCAGGAAGCGAACTTCAACATGCTCGAAATCGATCCATGCTCCGGGCGTCGCTTCGGTCAGCACAATCCGCGACTTACCAGATTTCGCATCGACGAAATACAGATCCATCTTGTCTTCCGTCCGGTTCAGCACCTCCGCCCAAATCACCCCCTCGCGCACCCAGCCGAAGCGCGGGATGTAGGAGTCCAGATCGCTGGTCAGCGAAATCCAGCGCACTTTGCCCTTATCCGCATCTACGACGCCGAGTTTGACTACTGGATTCGGATCGCCCACCTTCGGATATTTCTCATTCTCCACGTTGGGATGAGTCGGCAGCCAGTCTGTAATGGGATAGGTCGGCACTTTGGTTTCGTCCATGTGCAGAAACACAATTTCTTTGCTGTCGGGCGACCAGAAATAGTTGCTGCGCACCGCCAGTTCTTCCGCATAGACCCAATCGATATCGCCGTTGAACAGATTGTCGCCGATGTCTTTGGTCAACTGCTTTTCATCTTTTCCGCTCACGGATCGAACATACAAATTATGCTTACGCACGTACGCCACATGACCGCCGTCGGGCGAAAATTTCGGATCGCCGCTGGGATCGGGAGCCGAGGTAAACTGCACCGCCGTCTCCGTCCCCAAGTCGTAAAGCCAGAGCTGGCCCTGCGAATCGAAGATCATATGCTTTGAATCCGGCGCCCACAAATATGCCGCCACGTGATACCGCGTCCGCCGCTCCTTCTCCCTTTCGTTCTTGACCACTTTATTCAGATCCGGATCGAGCGATGCCAGCTTCGCGGCGCTGACCAGCACTTTTTTCTCGCCGTTCGCCGTGTCCACGTACCACAGCTCGCCTTTTTCTCCTTTTTCGTCGCGCTGCACAAATGTCAGCTTGGTCCCGTCGGGGCTCCACTCGAGGGTCTCAGGCCCGCGTCCAGTCGAGTCCTCCCGGCTGATATAGCGTTTCAATCGTCAGAGGCTTGGTAGGCGCATCTTGCGCCAGCATGTAGACGTCGTGGCAGCGAACAGGAGTGTGAGCAGAGCGATGCAGGAAGTGAAGAGAAACTGTCTTTTCACGAACGACCTCGCAGGCAAGAATTAATGCAGAACTCAAAATGCGCGAACGACGAGTGTACACCGCTGAGCGTCTTCCCGCTCAGATCAAGCCTTGCCGAGAATCGAGCCCCACGCAGAACTCGGCGAGAATGAGAAGCTTTCTCTACTTTTCCCAGGTCTTTCCTCAGTGCAACCCTGTGTCCTCTGTGGTTAAGCTCTTTTTTACTCTGCCGTCCGCAAGAATCCAGCCCGCAATTCGCTCCCTGCCACATGCTAGAATCAATACATTCCATGCTTCCCGACATAGAGAATCTGCTGAAACTGCAAGACACCGACAAGGAAATCCGCCGTCTGCAGGACGAAGTCGCCGAATTCCCCAAGCGCGTGGCGGTCGATCGAACAGAAACTGGCGGGCACGAAAGCCCAACTGGAAAAAGCCCAGGCCGCGGTAAAGACCGACGAAGCCGCCCGCCGCAAGTACGACACAGCCATCTCCGATCTGCGCGGCAAAATCTCAAAATACCGCGATCAATCTCTCGACGTAAAAACCAACGATCAGTACAAGGCCCTGCTTCACGAAATTCAATTCGCCGAAAAAGAAATTGCCGCCAACGAAGACAAAATTCTCGAATTGATGGTCAACGCGGATGCGCGCGATAAAGAAGTAAAAGCTGCCCAGGCCGAGATGAAAGCCGAGAGCGCCGAGATCGAAAAAGAAAAAGAAGAAGCGCGCCGGCGTACCGCCGAAGACGAAAAACTCCTCGCCGAATGGCGGGCCAAGCGCGACCAGATTCGTACTGGCGTCAACGACGATTTGCTTCGTCACTACGAGCGGGTATCGAAATTTCGCGGCAGCGGCATCTCTGAAGTTCGCGACCAGAAATGTATGGCATGCCGCGTCATGCTGCGCCCGCAGACCTACAACGAGGTTCGCTCCGGCCAGCAGACAATCGTTTGCGATTCCTGCCAGCGCATTCTTTATTTCAATCCCGCCGACGAAATGGCCGACTAAAGCCCTCGACCACCCGCGCCAAACGACATCATCCGAAAATCGATGCGCCGCAAGCCTGGTACTATCGCTCCGAATTTGGCGGAATTGGTGAAGTATTTCTCTGTCTGACCAACGCTCGCGGCCAGGCCAGCCGGCGCGTTTATGACGTAACTACAGGACGTCTCATCGGCGACATCCTGATTCGTGAGGGCGATTTCGCCAGGCCTTCCCCGAAGACATCACGGGCGCCATGCGCCTGAATGGCAGTTGGACAGAAGACGAGCTCGACGCCTTCGGAAACGAACTTCCCATGGTCGCGCTCGATTCTCTTCGCTTCGATCTGGACCTGGCCCGTCACGAAGCCGCATCGGCTCCCACGTCAAACCCCAAGTCGCGCCCACCCCCACCGAACAAGCCGCCAGCTAAACCAGGCTCGTGTAGCGGTCGGACGCTATTGGGACGTCCTGCCGTCGTCGAGCGCAGCTCAACCTGATCAGTTCATCTGAACTCCAGCATTTAAGATGGCTGCATGCCCCGACAGCCCGTGGCTTCAAATCTTCCGACTGTAAAAGTTTCCCCCCGCGGCGCATCCCGCCTGAAAACGGGCCATGTCTGGGTCTACCGCTCCGACATCGTTTCTGCGGATGCCGCCGCGCCTGGTTCGCTGGTGAACGTCACCGACCCTCGCGGCAAATTGCTGGGCACGGCTCTTTATTCAAGTTCCTCGCAAATCGCGATCCGCATGATCTCCGCCGATCCCGTCGCAGATCTTCCCGCCCTGCTTCGCCAGCGCATCGCCGACGCCATTGCCTATCGTGAGCGCGTGGTCCACAGACACGGACGCCTATCGCGTCATCTTCAGCGAAGCTGACTTCCTGCCCGGCCTCATTGTCGATCGGTATAACGACATCGTTTCCTTGCAAATTCTCACCCAAGCTATGGACGCCGACGGCGTTCGTGAAACCTTCGTGAAGGAACTGAGCGACAGCCTTCATCCGGCCTCCATCGTCGAGCGCGTCGACCCCCGCGTTCGCGAACTCGAAACCTTGCCGCAGCGTAGTTCTGGCCTCCTGCAAGGCGAGAAAACGTCCACCACGTTCACCATGAACGGTATCCAGTTTCGCTACGAGGCCCTGGAAGGTCAAAAAACCGGCGCTTTTCTAGATCAACGCGAGAACTATGCCGCCGCTGCGCAATACGCCAAGGGTGAGGCCCTCGACGTCTTTTGCTATCAAGGTGGTTTCGCCCTTCACCTGGCCTCGCACTGCTCGCGGGTGACCGGCGTTGACAGTTCGAGACCATCCCTAGAGGTCGCAGAACAGAACGCCGCCCTCAACCAGCGCCAGGGTCAGCCTGAGATTGAATGGATAGAAGCCAACGCATTCGACCTGCTCAAGGACTATGCCTCTTCTAACCGCCGCTACGACACCATCGTTCTGGACCCGCCAGCCTTTGCCAAGGGCAAACGCGATCTCGAGGCAGCCCTGCGTGGCTACAAAGAGCTCAACCTCCGCGCTCTCAAGATGCTTCGCCCCGGCGGCATCCTTGTCACCTGTTCCTGCTCCTACCATGTAAGCCAGTCGAACTTCATCGAAATGCTGGCCGACGCCGCCCTTGACGCCCGCCGGACCCTCCGCCTGATCGAAGTCCGAGGGCAGGCCAAAGATCACCCAGTTCTACTGAATGTGCCTGAAACAGCGTATTTGAAGTGCCTCATAGCACAGGTAAGTCAATGAATTTAAAGTCATTGCAGTAATTGACAATGATACGCTCAACTTGTATGATTCTTTTACGCTAATGTAGCGTCTAATGGAAGTGACCGCAGCCAGACGAGCAATGCTTCAGGCCGGTCAACCGGATCAAAGCAGTATCAAAACTTCCGAAGGAGAATTTAGCCATGACCGTATTAACCCGTTGGGAACCGTTTCGAGAATTTTCCACGTTGCAGGATCGCATGAACCGTTTGTTCCGCGAGTCTTATGCCGGCGAAGGCCGAGATGAGTCGTTGACCACGTCCAGCTTCGCGCCCGCCGTCGATGTCTATGAGGACGAGCACAAAGTCACCCTCAAGATCGAAGTGCCCGGAATCGACGAGAAAGACATCGATATCCGCGTGGAAAACAACACGCTGACCGTGCACGGCGAACGCAAAATTGAAAGGGAAGAGAAAGAAGAGAATTATCGCCGCGTGGAGCGCCAGTATGGCAGCTTTACCCGCACCTTCACTTTGCCCAACACCGTGGACACCGAAAACGTCTCGGCGACCTATGACAAAGGCGTGCTGAAGGTCAATCTGCCCAAAAAGGCAGAAGCCAAGCCCAAGCAGATCAAGGTGAACGTAACCGGAGTCAACGCCGGGACTGAAAAGTCGATCGAAGCCAAGACCGACACAAAGACCAGCGAGGGTAAGAGCCCGAGTAAGGCCGCATAAGTGGCTCTTGCGAGTGGGGACAGCCGCCCTCGGTTGTCCGGTCGAGCGCAGCTCGACTAGCTTTCGACGGGAGGCGGCGAACCTGCCGACCTCCCGTTTTTGTTTGACTCGGGATGCTTGGTCCGGCGGCAGAGTTAGTTCACAATGGTTACAGTCTCGGCAAACAGTACCGGCAAACAATGAAGGCCACGCTCGAAGCGATCAACCAGATGCAGGTCGACGGCGTCATCGGGAAGTACGCCATTGGCGGAGCCGTCGGGGCAACGTTCTATCTCGAGCCTGCCGCGACTGTTGACTTGGACATCTTCGTCACCCTTCCGACTTCCTCCGGCGGATTGCTGCTCAGTCTCGCCCCCATCTACGAATACCTCAAGTCGCGTGGCGGCAAGGTTGTGGATGAATACATTGAGATAGGCGGTTGGCCGGTTCAATTTCTTCCGCCTAGTAACGATCTGGAAACGGAAGCTGTGGCAGAAGCCGTTGCCACTGCGGTCGAGGGCATCGCGACTTTTGTCATGACAGCCGAGCATCTAGTCGCTATTGCGCTGCGAACCGGTCGGGCGAAAGATCACAACAGGATTCTGCAATTTATCGAGCAAGAAGCAGTGAATCGCGAAAGGCTGCGGAACATTCTTGAACGCAATGGGCTGATTGCGAAGTGGAAGGAATTTGAACGCAAATATTTGGAACGCACTCATGAGTAAACCGAAGATGCGCGACCGCTTGTCGTCGCTCAGCTTTTCCGAGAAGATCAAGATCATGGAAAAACTCCGCGATCGCAGCGAAAAGATTGCCGCCAGCGGACTGAGGCGAAAGACTGGAGTCAAGAAGTCCGGAGTCGGGGGCGAGCAGCCCAACATCCAACAGAACAAATAAAAGCCATCATCACTTAAGGATTAATCTCATGCCGATCCGTTGGGACAAATTCACCGTCAAAGCGCAGGAAGCCGTGCAGCGCGCGAATGAGCTCGCGTCCGAGCACGGCAATCCCGAATTGCAGCCGCTTCACGTGTTGGCCGCCTTGCTCGAGGACAAAGAGGGCATAGTTCCGCCGGTGCTGGAAAAAATCGGCATCGGCCCGCAAGCCGTTCTCAGCGAGGTCTATCGCGAGCTCGAAAAACTTCCCAAAGTTTCCGGCAGCGCTGCTCAGGCCACGCTTTCGAACGAAGTCAACAAGCTACTAGAGCAGGCTTTCAAAGAGGCATCCAACTTTAAAGATGAATACGTTTCGACCGAGCACTTACTGCTGGCGATCACTCACCTGAAGCGCGATGTCGCGCAGCAAATTCTCGCCCGCCACGGCGCCACCTACGACGCAATCCTGAAAGCGCTCACGGTGGTTCGCGGATCACAGAAAGTTACCGACCAGAATCCGGAAGCCAAGTATCAAGCGCTGGAACGTTATGCTCGTGACCTGACCGAGCAGGCGCGGCGCGGCAAGCTGGATCCTGTCATTGGACGGGATGAAGAAATTCGTCGCGTGGTCCAGGTCCTTTCCCGTCGCACGAAAAATAATCCCGTACTCATTGGCGAGCCTGGGGTTGGCAAGACCGCCATCGTCGAAGGGCTGGCGCAGAGAATTATCTCTGGGGACGTGCCGGAAGTTCTGAAAAATAAGCGCGTGGTTGGCCTCGACCTTGGCGCCATGCTGGCCGGAGCAAAATATCGCGGCGAATTTGAAGACCGCCTCAAAGCCGTGCTCAAGGAAATCGAAGATTCGCAGGGACAGGTCATCCTTTTCATCGACGAGCTGCACACTCTGGTCGGCGCCGGAGCCGCAGAAGGCGCGATCGATGCCTCCAACATGCTGAAGCCCGCGCTAGCTCGCGGTGAGCTGCGGGCCATCGGCGCAACTACGCTGAATGAATATCGCAAGTACATCGAAAAAGATGCCGCTCTTGAACGCCGGTTCCAAATCGTTTTCGTCGGCGAACCTAACGTCGAAGACACCATCTCGATCCTTCGTGGCCTGAAAGAAAAATACGAAGTGCATCATGGCGTCCGCATTAAAGACTCGGCCATCGTCGCCGCAGCTACACTTTCGCACCGTTATATCAGCGACCGCTTTCTGCCCGACAAAGCGATCGACCTGATCGATGAAGCCGCCGCTTCGCTGCGCATTCAAATCGATTCGCTGCCGACCGACATCGATCAGCTGGAGCGTAAAGCCATGCAGCTCGAAATCGAAAAACAGGCTCTCAAAAAAGAAGACGACGCGAACTCCAGGGATCGCCTCGCGGTCATCGAAAAGGAGCTGGCTGAGATTCGCGAGAAATCCAACACGCTCAAAGCGAACTGGAAAAAAGAAAAAGATCTGATCGCCCGCGTCCGCGCCCTGAAAGAGCAGATCGAGAAATTGAAAGTCGAAGAGCAGGCCGAAGAACGCAAAGGAAACCTGCAGCGCGTCGCCGAAATCCGCTATAGCCTGATTCGCCAGGCCGAAGAGGAACTGGCCAAGCTGAGTAAACAAATGGAGAGCCAGGGCGGCAAGCGCATGCTGAAAGAAGAGGTCGACGAGGAGGACGTCGCCCGCATCGTCTCCAAATGGACGGGCATTCCCATCTCAAAGATGCTCGAAGGCGAAGTAAAAAAGCTGGTCACCATGGAAGAGCGCCTGCGCCAGCGCGTCGTCGGCCAGGATGCCGCGTTGGAGCGCGTGGCCAACGCCATCCGCCGTTCGCGTGCCGGCCTGAGCGATCCCAAGCGCCCCATCGGCTCTTTCATTTTTCTCGGCCCGACCGGAGTCGGCAAAACTGAACTGGCTCGCGCCCTCGCGGAATTTCTTTTCGACGACGAGCATGCTTTACTGCGCATCGACATGTCCGAATACATGGAGAAACACTCGGTCGCGCGCCTGATCGGAGCGCCTCCGGGCTATGTTGGATATGAGGAAGGCGGACAGCTTACCGAGCAAGTGCGCCGTCGGCCCTACGCGGTGGTTCTTTTCGACGAAATCGAAAAGGCGCATCCCGACGTCTTCAACGTCCTCCTGCAGATAATGGACGACGGCCGCCTGACCGACGGCAAGGGCCGTGTCGTCGATTTCAAAAACACAATCATCATCATGACCTCAAACATCGGCTCGAGCTATTTGCAGGCCGAGAATATTCGCACACCCGAAGATTTTGAAAAAGCCAGCGAACAGGTGCAGACCCTGTTGCACACGCACTTCAAGCCCGAGTTCCTGAATCGCGTTGACGACATCATCGTATTCCGTCCGCTCGGCAAGGAACAGCTGGTGCGGATCATCGAGTTGCGCCTGGAAGACGTTCGCCGCCTGCTGGCCGACCGCAAGATTTCTTTGGAGCTGACCGACGCGGCAAAGGATTTACTCTTCACGCAAGGATACGATCCGAACTTCGGCGCACGCCCGTTAAAGCGCGCTATTCAGAAGTTTGTGCAGGATCCTCTTGCCCTGAAAATTCTCGACGGCGAAATTCTCCATGGCGATCACATCATCGTCGACGCCGACAAGAAATCCGGCAAGATGAAGTTCGAGGTCAGCAAACGCGTCGGCGAAAAAGTAGCGGAGAAGACAAGAAAATAATGCAAGAAGATCGCGGCGGAACGCCTGCGCTAGCCTTTTGGTTCCGCCGCAGCTTTCTTGAAGCTGTCGATCACCGCACTCGACTGCGCGAAATACCACGCTGCGGCGACCCGCAGAGCAATCTGTAGCCCGTCCCAAAACAATGGCGCACCTAATTCTGCGCTGGAAATTTTCGGCACCAGCCAGCCAACCCCTACAATCATTACAATCACTGCGGCCAAACGCGCCCAATTGTGTAGACGAAACAATCCCCACCCGATGAGCGCCCAACCGCATCCCACGACTAGAGCCATGTACGGCCCGGCCAACTCCAGCCCATACATGAGCGGCGCCCCGCTCATCATCGAAACTGTTCCGGGGGCGAGCAGCATAATAGCGCCAATAGTCCACAAGTAAATTGCAGCCAGGAAGAATACGACAGAAATAGCGGTAACAACGGCGGGCCGCTGCCTGCGGAGGCGGGTATCCAACCCAGAATCGTTGCTCACACCCCGACCGGCTGCGCCTTCGTCGCCAGCAACTGCCGCAGCACATATTGCAGAATCCCGCCGTTGGCGTAGTACAGCGCCTCCTGCGGCGTATCGATGCGCACGAGCGCGTTGAATTCAATATCACTCTTTCCCTTCGCGTGCACTTTTACTTCGCGGCCTGCTGCGAAGTGTTCGACCACTTCGCGGATTCCGAGGATCTCAAACACTTCTTCTCCCGTAAGACCGAGCGATTCGGCATTTTGTCCGGATGGGAATTGCAGGGGGAGCACTCCCATGCCCACCAGGTTCGAGCGGTGAATGCGTTCGTAGCTTTCGGCGATCACCGCGCGCACGCCGAGCAGCGCTGGTCCTTTTGCGGCCCAGTCGCGCGATGATCCCGAGCCATATTCCTTGCCTGCAAGTACGACTAACGGCGTGCCGGCAGCGCGATATTTTTCCGATGCATCGAAGATCGACATCTCGGTGTTGGTGGGTAAGTGCCGCGTATATCCACCTTCGGTCGCGACCAGTTTGTTTCGCAGTCGCACATTGGCGAACGTGCCCCGCACCATCACCTCATGATTGCCGCGCCGCGAACCGTAGGAGTTGAAATCCGCCGGCTTCACGCCATGCTCCTGCAAATATTTTCCCGCCGGACTGTCTTTCTTAATCGAACCGGCCGGCGAAATGTGGTCGGTGGTGACGCTGTCGCCGAGAACGGCGAGGACACGAGCTTTCCTGATGTCATGGACTGGCGTCGGCTTTACCGACATCTCATCGAAATACGGAGCGCGCCGGATATAGGTTGAATCTTCCTCCCACGCGTAGGTTTCGTCTTTCGGCACAGCCAGACCGCGCCAACGTTCGTCTCCTTCGAAAACTTTGGCATAGCTTTTCGAAAACATTTCCGCAGTAACGGACTGCTCGACGGCTTCCTCCACTTCGCGCTGCGTCGGCCAGATGTCGGCAAGAAAAACGGGCTTGCCGTCTCTGTCTTTTCCGATCGCGTCTTTGCGCAGATCAATGTCGATGCGCCCGGCAAGCGCGAAGGCGACGACCAGAGGCGGCGACATTAAATAGTTGGCGCGAACTTCGGAATTGATACGGCCTTCAAAATTGCGATTGCCAGAGAGGACGCTGGCGACTACAAGTTCTTTCTCGTCGATCGCCTGGGACACTTCCGTGGGCAGCGGCCCCGAGTTTCCGATACACGTCGTGCATCCGTAACCGACCAGATGGAATTTCAATTTTTCGAGATACGGTGTCAAGCCGGCTTTGGCCAAATAGTCTGTGACTACCTTTGATCCCGGAGCCAGCGAAGTCTTCACCCAAGCCGGAACTTGAAGTCCTTTCTCCACTGCTTTTTTGGCGAGCAGTCCAGCTGCAATCAGCACGGAAGGATTCGACGTATTGGTGCACGAAGTGATCGCGGCAATGACGACGCTGCCGTGCTTGAGCGAATTTTTCACCGAAGCCGGCACGTGCTCCTCAACTTTATGATCTTCAACGCCAATCGCGCCGGGACTTCCACCCTCCTGCTCCCAACGATCCTTAGTGATGGGAGCGACGGCAGGAATCGCGGCTTTCGCCGCGGTTCTCGGCTTGATCAGCGAAGGCAGCGCCTTCTGAAACGACTCACCCGCCTGCGATAACACCACGCGATCCTGGGGCCGCTTCGGTCCAGCGAGACTGGGTTCTACGCTCGCGAGATCAAGCGATAGCAGTTCCGAGTATTCCGCCTCTAAAGTTTTTTCGTCATGAAACAGCCCTTGCTCCCGGCTGTAAGCCTCGACCAGCGCAATCTGTTCTTCGCTACGTCCGGTGAGCCGCAAATATTTCAGAGTTTCTTTATCGATCGGAAAAATTCCGCAAGTGGCTCCATATTCAGGAGACATATTTGCGATGGTCGCGCGGTCGGCCAGCGGCAGATCGCGCAGTCCCGGGCCAAAGTACTCGACGAATTTCCCGACGACTCCATGCTTGCGTAACATTTCAGTAACCGTGAGAACGAAATCGGTAGCAGTAGCGCCTTCGCGCAATCGGCCGCTCAGCTTCACACCCACCACCAGCGGAATCAGCATAGAAACAGGCTGTCCCAGCATCGCTGCCTCGGCCTCAATCCCGCCGACGCCCCAACCCAAAACTCCCAATCCATTCACCATGGTGGTGTGGCTGTCGGTTCCAACCAGGGTGTCGGGATAGGCGATGCGTTTGCCGCTGGCCTGATGCACGAAGACGACGCGCGCAAGATATTCCAGGTTCACCTGATGGACGATGCCCGTGTCAGGCGGAACGATAGCCAGATTGCGGAAGCCGGTTTGTCCCCAGCGCAGAAACGAGTAGCGCTCTTTGTTGCGCTGAAATTCGAGCAGCGCATTCACTTCGAATGCGTTGGATGTGCCGAACTCGTCAACCTGCACGGAGTGATCGATCACGAGTTCGACGGGCTGCAGTGGATTGATCAGAGAGGGATCGCCGCCGAGGGTCCGCATGGCATCACGCATAGCAGCGAGATCGACCACGCAGGGCACGCCGGTGAAATCCTGTAGGAGCACACGGCTGGGTGTGAACGCGATCTCTTTTTCGGGTTTTGACTTGCTACTCCAGCCGGCGAGGGCGCGGATTTCTTCCTTGGTCACGTTGCGGTCATCTTCGGTACGCAGAAGGTTTTCGAGAAGAATGCGAAGAGAAAAAGGCAAATGCCGGGTTGAGATTCCCTGTTTATCAAGGGCGTCGAGGCGGTAGATTTCGTATTCTTTGTTGCCGACTTTAAGTGTGGAACGGGAGTTGAAACTATTTACAGACATAATGGCCTCCCTCTGGGAGTGAGTTGGCGCACAGGCGGATCTCGCCGCGCAGATTTGCTTACGCGCAGGTTAACTTAATAGTGTAATGCGTTTCGATCAGGAATGCGTAGGGAGATGAGGAGTGTCTCGCTTAGATCTAGATTTTCTAGATTCTTTCGCCCGTGCTCGTCGCTCTGGAGCGATTGTCCTCACTTCGCGGTATGCGCTGCGCTCCTGTGGGAACAGCCGCCCTCGGCTGTTCAGCCGCGCAGCGGCGCCAGGCGACCGTCTCCGCGTGACCGTTTAACCTTACGAATTTACCGAACGATGCAGGGGCGCGCGTCTGGTGCCGCGGCTGTGGTGTAATAGAAGTAGAATTCTCATGCCTTCTGTGATTACAACCTTGCGCCGCCGCGCCAAAGCTCTGCACCGCAACCTGCGCGGCGCGAATATGGCGATCCGCGCGCTCGCCTCGACCGATCATCCTCTGCTGGCGCACATCATTCCCATGCGCCGCTGCAATCTCGCGTGCACGTATTGCAATGAGTTCGATGATTTCTCGAAACCGGTACCGATCGAAGAAATGTACCGACGCATCGACAAACTGGGTTCGCTGGGAACGGCAGTCGTCACCATTTCCGGCGGCGAGCCCTTGATGCATCCGGAGCTCGACGACGTGATTCGGCGGATTCGAGCCAATGGAATGATCGCGGGCCTGATTACGAATGGGTATTTGCTGGTAGCGGAGCGTATTCAGCGGCTGAATCGCGCGGGGCTCGAGTGGCTGCAGATTTCGATCGACAATGTGAATCCCGACGAAGTCTCGAAGAAGAGTCTCAAAGTGCTGGATAAGAAATTGCAATTGCTGGCCGAGTACGCGGACTTCCACGTGAATATTAATTCGGTCGTTGGCGGAGGGATTCATCATCCCGAGGATGCGCTGGTGATTGGCAGGCGCGCGGTTGAATTGGGATTCACCTCCACTATCGGAATTATTCACGACGGCAGCGGTCAGTTGCAGCCGCT
This sequence comes from uncultured Acidobacteriaceae bacterium, assembly GCA_963801885.1. Lineage (GTDB taxonomy): Bacteria > Acidobacteriota > Terriglobia > Terriglobales > Acidobacteriaceae > Sulfotelmatobacter. Next base: position 11,399 of record CAWDGL010000001.1, on the reverse strand, counting down.
GAACGAGGAAGAGCGCCGCATTTATCACGCCATGCAGGCGCTCGAGAAAAGCAGCTTTACCCGCATCCACTCATTTCAAGACAATATTGCCAAAGGACAGCCAAACGATTGGCGATGCCGGGCAGGCGGGCGTTACTTGTATATCTGCGAAAACGGGCTGGTGCACTATTGTTCGCAGCAGCGCGGCTATCCGGGAGTGCCGCTGGCGACGTATACACGCGAAGATTTGCGCCGCGAATATTTGGCTGAAAAATCTTGCGCGCCGCACTGTACGGTTTCGTGCGTACATCAGGTCTCCATTTTTGATTCGTGGCGGTCGCCCCAGCACGCGGCCCCGGAAAGTCCGGCCTCCGTGCCGGATGAATTGGTGCAGATTAAGTAAAACGGTTAAGAGACCAGCACTCGTCCTCGCGGGCTTCTTCGCGCACTTTCCAGCACGGCTTGCGCGGCGTTCTTTGGCCGCTTCGCGGCTAACAGCGGGTAGAGCTAAAGGCTTCGCGCTATTTTTTCGGCTGAGCGGTTGGCGGCAGCAGGCCGTTCAAACGCAGATACATGGCGGCGGAGCTGTAATGGTCAGCCCAGTCGTTGGTCAGCGCGATCAGCGCGAAGGCGCGCGGGCCTTTGCGTCCGCCGAATAAGTCGACCTCGTCTCCAAGTTTGGAGTCGTCGGTTTTCGACAGCGCCGTGCTGCAGAAATCGAAGCTCGCGTTCAGCGCCGCCACGAGCTTGTCTTTGCTGTCCGTTTCGGTCAAAGCCACGGCGGGCTTGACTTCGGGAATGTCGCCGATGGTTGAGCACAGGTGGTTGTTCGCGCCGATCATGTGCAGAACCAGGTGACCAAACGTGGTCTGTTGCTCGGTAGGCTTGTAGCTGAACTTGTCGGCGGGCATTTCGTCCACCGCGGCCACGAGATTTTTCTGCTGGCGTGGCAGGATCTGCTTCACCACCGACGTGACCGGATTCTTATCTTGCGCAAAAACTACAGTGGCTGCAAAAAGCAGAATGAGACAGAGTGTGTGTTTCATGTCGTCCTCGCTGTGGGCAAATTCGATGTTTTATTTCGCTACCATTTTACTCAGCTTGCGTGCGCCACGCGAATTTATCGCATCGATGTTTCTCGGAATTGTCGTCTCCCGTAATGTGACTGCGGTTTCTCTCCCTGCAAATACGAGGGAACTCCTCTATAGCGAGAGGTGTCTGATGTTATAGACACGCGTGCCGAGAGGAGCAAATCTCGATGGCTTTCTCAATGGCAGGCGGAGGTGCGTCTCGTCCGCAAATCAATGTCACGCCGCTGATTGATGTTCTGCTGACGCTCATCGTCATGTTCATGTTAGTGGTCGCGATGGATCCCGAATACGGGGAAAAAGTGCAGATTCCGCAGCCTGCGACAGATCGAGCGTCTGAGCCCGTGGTCGAACGCACAGTTGTTATCCAGGTTCTCTGGACGACGAAGTATACGCCACCAAGTGTCAGGATCAATCAGGAAGATGTTCGCTGGCAGGATCTCGAATTGCGCTTGGCGCGGATCTATTTGAAGCGGGCGGAGAAGGTAGCATTTGTGCGCGGAGACGCGGATGTGGACTTTCTGTATGTCGCCCAAGTGATTGATCTCGCGCACCAGGCAGGCGTGCAGCGTGTGGGCTTGATGACGAAAGCGCAGGAGATCAACGAAGAATAATCCCTTGCCCGAATGTTCCGGGCGCTGGTTACGGCAGTGACCTTCCGTTCTCCGCACAGCGTGCTGAAATGTCGACAGAGATGGAATCTATGCTGCAGAAATATCGAACATCGACAAAGCTCTTCGGTGACTTCAACACCTTGCAGTTCGGAAGCGTCATGTCGATGGTCGTGTTTGTCATACTCCTCATCTTCATGACGGTAACCCCAAATCACCACGGCATGAGCGCCGATCTTCCCAACGTTTCGCACGCTATCCCGATGCCGGGCGCGCTTCGGGAGGATGTGATGAAGGTCACGATTTTGCGCGACGGGAAAGTTTATTTTGGCAGCGATCTGATTAACATCGCAAACCTCCCGTTGAAGATTCAAGATCGGCTCAAGGATCGCGAAGTGGAGCGGAGAGTATACGTCGTTGCGGACGAAAGGGTGCGGTGGGGTACGGTGAAACAGGTCCTGGGAGCCGTACGCAGCGCGGGAATTATCAGAGTTGCATTTCTGGCGAATCAGCGGCGAAATCCGATTGTCGCAAATTAATCCCTAGCGCTGTGGTGCCCCGCGCTGGCGGTTGAGGGGGTGCTGTCCCATAAGTCTTTTCTGCCTACGAATTTCTCGCGCGGTTTTTGATCCAGATTGGAGTGCCCAGAAAGCCGAAGGCTTCGCGGATTTGATTTTCCAGGAAACGCTGGTAAGAGAAATGAAGCTTCACGGCGCGGTTGGTGAATAGGACGAAAGTGGGCGGGGCGACTGAAGCTTGCGTCATATACAGAATCTTCACGCGCTGCCGCATCGGGACCGAAGCGCGTTCGAAATCTACGCGCTCAATGAAGCGGTTCATCTGCGAAGTAGTTACGCGCTTACGGCGCTCGATGGCCACTTCTTCGAGCAGAGGAAATATTTTCTCGGTACCTTTGCCGCTCTGTGCCGAAACAAAGACAATCGGCGCGTAATTCAGAAATTTGAGTTCGTAGCGCAGACGCTGTTCATAGGCATCGCGGTCGCCGGGCCGTTTGCTCTCGCGCATGCGTTCGGCTTTGGTGGGACGTGTGTCTTTGTCCTTGCCACTAATGACGAGATCCCATTTGTTGACGACGATGATGATGGAGCGTCCACTCTCGTGCGCGTAGCCGGCGATAGAGGCGTCGAGCTGGCTGACGCCTTCGGTCGCGTCAATCACCAATAACGCGATGTCGGCGCCTTCCAGATGCTTGCGCGCCATTACGACGGAAAGTTTTTCGGCCATCAAGTGCGTCTTACCTTTGCGGCGAATGCCGGCGGTGTCGATGAATCGAAAAGTGCGGCCGTTGTGCTCGACAATTTCATCGACGGCGTCACGCGTAGTGCCCGGGATGGGAGAAACGATGGCCCGGTCGGAAGAGGTGAGGCGGTTCAGCAGCGTCGATTTGCCCACATTGGGATGGCCAATAATGGCGACTTTCACTTCGTGAATATCTTCGCTTTCTACGGTCGTTTCCTGATCTGCAGATTCCTCTGTGTTCTCCGTGCCCTCTGTGGTTGAACTTTCGGCTGGAAGGATTTCCAGTATCGCGTCAAGCAAATCGTCAACCCCACGCCCATGTTCGGCGGAGATGGGGAAAATGTTGCGAATGCCCAGGCGGTGGAATTCATCCGGAAGAGACTGCTGCTTGATAGTGTCAACCTTGTTTACAGCGAGGAAGAGCGGACGTCCAGTCTTGCGCAGCAGACTCACGAGTTCAAAGTCGGGCGCAGCGAGCTCGGTGCGTCCGTCGACAACCATGACGATGGCGGCGGCTTCATCGAACGCGACGCGCGCCTGCCGAAAAATTTCCGCGGGGATGAAATCTTTGTCATCCGCAATGATCCCACCTGTATCGACGATGCGCAGGCGCCGGCCCTCCCACTCGGCGTCGCCATAGAGCCGGTCGCGCGTGATGCCGGGCTCGTCGCCAACAATGGCGCGCCGCGATCCCACGATGCGGTTGAAGAGTGTGGACTTGCCCACGTTAGGGCGTCCCACGATAGCGATGGTTGGGATGCCGGCGGCGGTGGTGGCGAGAGCGCTGGTCGAGTTGTAGGTTGGTTGAGTCAAAGTTGGGTCTCAATGAGAACCTTGTGCGGGAGCGGCCGCCCCCACATGACTTCATCCCATGCGTGCGGAACTAGCTATTATAGAGACTCCCGTGCCTTTAAGTTCTCAGCCCATGCCGTCGACTTCGCCGAACCGTTCCGCGGCCAGCGGGAAGGACGCTTCGTTGTACCAATTCTTCGGGCCGGGCGGGGTGCTGTCGCGTACGCATCCGGCATACGAATTCCGCCGCGGGCAGTTGCAGATGGCCGAGGCCGTCGAGCAGGCGCTTAATGAAAAACGGCATTTGATTGTGGAAGCCGGCACGGGCACAGGCAAAACGCTGGCCTATCTGATGCCGGTAATTCGGGCTGGGAAACGGGTAATCATTTCGACTGGAACAAAAAATCTGCAGGAGCAGCTCTTTTATAAAGACGTGCCATTTCTGGAGCAGGCGCTCTATGGGCTTCCGGCTTCAGGTTCGCGGCTTTCAGTTTGTTACATGAAAGGGCGCAACAATTATTTATGCCGTAAGAAATTGTATGAACTGACCAATCAGCCGGTGCTCAACGGCTTGCAAGAGATCGAGCAATATGGCGCGATCGCTGCGTGGGAGAAGACGACGGGCACGGGCGACCGCGCGGAATTGGCTGAACTGCCGGAGGCGAGCGCGCTTTGGCACAAGCTGGACGCGCGGGCTGACGCCTGTATTGGGCAGAAATGCAGCGAGTTCGAACGCTGCTTCATCACAGAGATGCGGCGCAAGGCGATGGAGAGCGACATTATTATTGTCAACCATCATTTATTTTTCGCCGATCTCGCCATCAAGTTGCAAGCGGATGGAGCGCCGGATGCGGGAATTCTGCCGGATGTGGGGGCAGTGATTTTCGATGAGGCGCATGAACTGGAAGATGTAGCGGGAAATTATTTCGGTATCTCGGTCAGCAATCTGCGCATGGAAGAACTGGCGCGGGATGTAGAGAGTTCGTTGCAGCATAACAAGATGATGTCCGCTTCGCTTTCGGGAGCAATTGCAAGTGTGCGGGAGCGGTCGCAATTCTTTTTCTCGTTGCTGCCTCCAGGAGACGGACGGTTTGCGTTCGAGTCGCGGCGCGAGTTTCTGGAAGAAAATGGAGATGAGTTCGGAGCGCTGAATCAGGCGCTGATGAGGCTCGCGGGCGAACTCGAAGGCTTGGCGCAGAAGCCGGAGGAAATTTTCAATTTTGTGCGGCGGGCGCAGGAGATTCAAGTGCAGCTTCAGTTTGCGATGGAGTCGGAAGATCGCAATACTGTCTTTTGGATCGAGCGGCGCGGCGGAAGATTTGGATCGCGGGGCGGCGCGAACAAAGCTGGCGAGAGTTTCGGGCATGGCCGGCAGAATGTTTTCTTGCAGGCGACGCCGATCGATGTGGGGCCGATTTTGCGCGAATGTTTGTGGTCGAAACTGGAGTGCGCGGTGCTGACGTCGGCTACGCTGGCGGTAGGCGGCGGGTTTGAATACATTCGTCAGCGGTTAGGGTTGGAGCATGCGCGCGAATCAGTATTGCCCTCGCACTTCGATTATGAAAGCCAGGCGCTGTTGTATGTTCCACCCGACCTGCCGGATGCTCGCGCCGTGCAATTTACGGCCAAGGCGGCAGATCGGATTCGCAAACTGCTGGAGATCACGCGGGGGCGTGCGTTCGTGCTTTTCACCAGCTATGCGCAGATGAATGATATTTATCAGCGGCTGCTGGGCGAGATCGAGTTCCCGATCCTCCGGCAGGGCGACGGTCCAAAGAGCGCGCTGCTCGAGGAATTTCGGCTGACGCCGAACGCGGTGCTGTTCGCGACTTCCTCCTTCTGGCAGGGAGTGGACGTACAGGGCGAGCAGTTGAGTTGCGTGATCATTGACCGCTTGCCCTTTGCGGTGCCGAGCGACCCAGTGGTGGCCGCACGCGTAAAAGCGATCGACGCCGACGGCGGGAATGCGTTCTTTCAATACCAGGTGCCGGCGGCGGTGATTACTTTGAAGCAGGGCTTCGGGCGGCTGATTCGGTCGCTGCACGATCGCGGGTTGCTGGTGCTGCTCGACAATCGCATTCTTAAGAAACAATATGGCCGCGTGTTTATCGAGAGCTTACCGAATTACAAAAAGACGACGGAGATGCGAGTGGTTGAGGAGTTCTTCAGGGCATAAGTCGTCTGACTCATTTGACACGACGGGAGCCCAAGGGACATCCCAGGGATACCGTCTTCTCGACAGCTGGCCTAGCCTGCGATCAGTCGCATTCCTCCTGCCGCGGCCTTCTTGTCAAAAGTAACTGTGTATCGGCATTCAGCAGCGTGGCCACTGCGCTCAATAAGACAATCGGCGAAGTCGGCGCGGCTGCCGCGGAACATACGCAACGCCTGCGAGACGATTTCAGCCCGCTCAAGAACAAGTTCCTCGCTTCGCAACAGAGTCTCCAAAACCTGTTCAATTTCCTTCTTCGTGAAACGGTACAAGGATTCCAACACCCAAACCAGTTCGGCGAGGACGATGAGGGAAACGTAGCCGGGGGACTCAGCGGAAAATGAGTCCATCACTCGTCCTGCAGCGGTCGTTTGGACAGGATCATCCTCGGTGAGATAACGAACCAAAACGTTTGTATCGAGACCGGTCATTCTGGGTCGTTCACCGGGACCGCGAGGCGGCCTTCGCGATAGCGGCGTTCATTTCCTCAATCGATACCGGCTTCCGGCGCCTGCCTCGAAACAAGCCTTTCAGTTCCTTTACCGAACGGGTTGCGGCAACGATGTTGAACTCCCCGTTCCCAACTTCGACGAATTCGATTCGATCTCCCGCATTCAGCCGGAGAGCGGTTCGCACCTGAATCGGAATCGTGATTTGTCCTTTCGAGGTCAAGGTAGCAGTGGACATGCGTTCCTTTCCAATGTCGTACTTCCTTACATTGTAGTAAGGAACCTGATTCGTGTCAATCACACATACTCCCGCTCCGCCCGCCGAATCTCCCGATAGCGTTCAAACACCTTCCTGTCGCTCTCCAGTCCCAGTATTGAGCGGATCGAGCTTCCGCGAAAAGTGTGACCCAACATCTTCCAGCCCGTGGTTAGAACAAATTTCGGATCATGCTTCAGCGCCACTGGAATGTGGTGGACTTTCATCCAGCGCTCCGCCTTCCAGCGCAGGAATTCCACTTCCTCGGCGGGCAGATGTTCGGTGCGAACCACGGCTGTCGTGCCGTCGTATTCTTCCAGTCGCTCATTCATGATCAGCCCTTGATCGCGAAAATCTTTCGTCATGGGCGTGCGGGGATACGGCGTGGGATGCTGAATGTAAGGCCAATCGACGTAGCGGCGGGCGAACTCAAGGTTCGTTTCAATCGACTCGCGCGTGTCGGCGGGACTGCCCACAATCAATCCACCCACCACATACATCTGATTGCGGTGAATGTAATCGATGGCTTTCAGCGTGGCGTTGCCGGTGTTGTGCCCGTTCGTCCGCTCGGTATTTTTGGCCGACGCTTTCAGAAACTCCAAATCGTTTTCCAGGATGTTCTCGATTCCTAAGAACACGTAGCGGAATCCAGCGCGCCGCATAAGCGGAGCCAAAGTCTCTCCGTGATTTGCAATCGCCGAGGTCATCGCTTGCACGAAGTAGTCGATTTTTTCGAGTCCGGCCTCGATGATCGCCTCGCATAAGGCCTCGAAGCGTTTCACATTGAGCGTGATGTTATCGTCGACCAGAAAAATGGTGCGCGCTCCGTGATCATAGGCGTCTCGAATGTCGGCCAGCACGCGATCGAAAGAATAGGTGTGAAAGTTGCGGCCACGCATTTCGATGATCGAGCAGAAACTGCAGTCGAAAGTGCAACCGCGCGAGGTCTCGATTACATCCACTTGCCGGCCCAGCAGCGTGTAGCCCTCGAGCACGCGCGCATTGCGCTTGGGCATGCGGATTTCGCTGTCTTCCAGGCGATGTGGCGCGCGCCCGGGATTATGCACCCAACGGTCGCCGCTTCGGTAGGAAAGGCCGCCGAGTTGCTCAAGCCCTGAGCCCTGCTCAAGTGCGCGCAACAATTCGCGAAACGTGACTTCGCCCTCGCTGCGCACCAGATAGTCGACGCCCATATTTTCGTAGGCCTCGGGAGCGAGGCTAGGATCGTATCCACCCACCACAATCTTTACTCCCGGCCGCAGAGCGCGCACCAGGTCGATGATGCGGCCAGCGGTGCGGCGCTGAAACGTCATGATCGAGAGTCCCACCACTTCGGGATCGAGTTCGCGTACCAGGCGCGTAACGGTTTCGCGAACCTGGCGGTGAACCAGGATCAAATCAGCCACGGCCACGCGATGATGCGCATCGACGTTTCCCGCCAACGACGTAAGTGCGCCGTTAGGCATGCGGATGGCGACCGGTGGCATGTGCTCGAAGGAATCGGGCATCGACAACAACAGGACGTTCATGAGGACCTGCCCTTACGCTCGCGTTGATTCCGCTGGCGCGGTTGAACCATTCGTGGCGAGGCGTTTGGCGCAATTGTACCGCAGCCCGCAGCTCACGTGGCCGGAGCGGCAGTTACGACAAAACTGCTATTCAGGTTCCCGGCTCGCTCCTGGCGCAGGCAACACTCCTACCACAATCCCGGAAGCTTCGGCCTTTGTGTGATATACGCGCTCGGTGGCTTTGACGAAGTCGGCGGGTTTGGCATAAGGGATATTGACGAAGGTTTGCGGATTGCGATCTGTCAGCGGAAACCATGAACTCTGAATTTGCACCATGATGCGATGTCCGCGGCGGAAGGTATGGTTAACGTCCTGCATGTTGAAGTGGACTTCTTCGACTTTGCCGGGAGTGAACGGCTCTGGCTTTTCGAAGCCGTTACGGAATTTTCCGCGGAAGGGTTCGCCACGCACCAGCTGCTGATATCCGCCCATGACGAACGCGGGCGCGGGCACATCTTTTCTGGGCCGGTCGCGCTCTTCGGGCCTTTGTGCGTCCTGCGGGCTGTCGGGATAGTCGGTCGGATACACATCGATTAACTTCACATCCCAATCGGAATCGGTGCCGCTGGTCGAAACGAAAAGCTTCGGCGAAATGGGCCCGGCAATGGTTACGTCTTCCTGAAGAACCAGGGTTTCATAGGTCAGCACATCGGTGCGGCTGTCGGCAAAACGCTGATCGGAGAGCATGTATTCCTGAGGCACATCCAGCGCCGCGTAATTGACGAAGGGAACAGGCTTCGCCGGATCGCTCACATATTCGTCGAACGACGATGTCTCCGTTTGTGGCGCATCGAACGAGAGGCCGCCGTTCTCGTGGAAATAGAGAGTTTTGGGCTCGACATTTTTCGGCGGCCACGCGGAGTATTGCCGCCATACATTCGTTCCAGTTTCAAAGACGTACGCCTTCGGAAGTTTGGCGTCGCCGTTGCCTTTTAGGTATTGCTCAAAGAATGGGAAAAGAATGTTTTTACGATAATACTCGCCGGTATTGGAAGCGAACTCTACGCGTCCCAAGTGTTCCCCGTCATAGCGGTACCAGCCGCCGTGCACCCACGGTCCGACGACAAGTGCGTTGAAAATCCCGGAATTGTTCTTGTCGATGGCATGGAACGTACTGAACGGACCTTGCAAGTCTTCGGCGTCAAACCATCCGCCAACGGTGAGCACGGCGCAATGAATATTTTTCATGTGCGGCGCCAGGTTGCGCACCTTCCAGTAGTCGTCGTAGGTGTCATGATTGACCTGGTCGTCCCATAGCGCACTCCTGCCTTCCAGGTACTTGCTTAAATTCGAAAGCGGCCCGACTTTGAGATAAAAGTCGTAAGAATTCTTCGTTCCCCAATCGAAAGTCTCGGAATTTTTCGATGGAAGCTGCGGATTGTCCTGGGGCTTGAAGAAAACGTAAAAACCAAAGTTGGCGTCCAGCATGAACGCGCCGCCGTGGTAGGCGTCGTCACCCATGAAAAGATCAGTCATGGGCGCTTGCGGAGAAGCGGCTTTCAGCGCGGGATGCGAGTCGATGATGCTGGCCGAGGTGAAAAATCCGGGATATGAAATTCCCCAGATGCCGGCATTGCCATTGTTATTAGAGACATTCTTGAGCAGCCAGTCGATAGTGTCATAAAGGTCGCTGCTGTCATCGACGTCCTGCTTCGACTTTTTGTTGTCGATGTGCGGACGCATCTCGATGAACTTTCCTTCTGACATGTAGCGCCCGCGCACGTCCTGAAATACGAAGATGTATCCGGCTTCGTCAAAGTCGGGCGAAGGGCCGAGTTGTTTGCGGTAGAAGTCGACGCCATAAGGACTGACGCTGTAGGGAGTGCGGTCGATCAGGAATGGGTAAGCGTGCGACGTGTCTTTCGGCACGTAGACCGCAGTGAACAAATGAACGCCGTCCCGCATCGGAATCCGATACTCGAACTTGGTGTAGTGTTCTTTGACGTCGAAATCCGGCGAATCGGGGCGCGCTTGTGCGAAAACCATTACAGCCGAGACGAGGATGACGAACAGAACAAGAGACGATATCCGACGCAGCATAAAAACTCCTTACAGTGTAGTGGCGAATAGGCAAGCTATATTCCGCGGGGCAAGCGCGTCAAGCGGCGGCTTTGTCGCCGGCTCCAGCCGGAGCGCGGTGCGGCGGTACAATAAAGTTCTGGCCATGGGTTGGTGTTAAAAGCATAAGCGACTTTGGCAAAAGGCGCGGGTCTCCGGATTCGCGCCATGGGAGCGGAAGAAGCATGTTCGAAGTCACAGTGGAAGACACATTTGCCGCGGGTCACTACCTGCGCAATTACAAGGGCAAGTGCGAGAATCCGCACGGCCACAATTATAAAATCCGGGTTACGCTCGCAGGAACCGAGTTGGACAAAGCAGGTTTGCTGCTCGATTTTAAAGACCTTCGCGAAGTGATGAAGCACGCCATTGAGCGCCTCGATCACCAGATGATCAACGAAATCGAGCCCTTTACCGTGATTAATCCGTCGGCGGAGAATCTGGCGAAATACTTTTACGATCAATCGAATGCGAAGCTGAAGAGCGTGAGTAATGGCCGCGTGCGCGTGAAAGATGTAACCATTTTCGAGACGGAAACGACAACCGCCAAGTACAGTGAATAAGTAAGTTGCCAGCCACCGGTTGCCAGCCGCTAGCGGACCCGGCAAGAGGATGTGCGTCTTGGGGCGTCTTAGTAAAGACCTGTTTGCGTGGCAGAAGTCAAGGAGTTGGTCACATTGATCTACCAGGCCACCTCCGACTTTCCTAAAGATGAGATGTTCGGATTGACCTCTCAATTGCGAAGGGCCGCCGTTTCAATCCCGAGCAACATTGCTGAAGGCCAAGCCAGGCTTTCGGAGAAAGAGTTTCGGCATTTTCTCGGAACGTCCATGGGCTCACTGATGGAAGTTGAAACGCAACTCCAAATTGCCGAAAATCTGGGCTATTTGGGAAAGGAAAAGGCAGGTAAGTTGCTGGAGTCGTGCGGTGAAGTGGGACGAATCCTCAACGGGCTCCTTGCAGCCGTATCCAAACAAGCGGATATTTGAAAAACTGGCAACTGGCAACCGACGGCTGGCAGCTTCGATGCAGATTACTGAAATCTACAAATCGTTGCAGGGAGAGTCGACCCACGCGGGCCTGCCTTGTGTTTTTGTGCGGCTGACGGGATGCAATCTTCGCTGTT